>NZ_CBDDLW010000002.1:0-4911367 GCF_965230835.1 Mycobacterium sp. | reverse complement strand
GGCGTTGGGATGCATCCGAAAGTTCGAGGCATCCAAGAACAGGTAGTCCAACACCAGCTCATCAAGGCGTCGAGACGACCACGCAGCGAACTCGTCTTTGATGGCCGCACAAATCCGGCTCACCGTCGAGCGCGACAACGCCGCCTGCGAGCCCAGCACCTCGGCCAACGCGGCCTCGATGTCGCGATCCGACAAACCGCGCACCCATCCCGAAATCACCAACGCCTCCAGAGCGTGGGTGCGCGTCACCCCGGCACCGAATAGCCGCGAACAGAACCGCTCGTCGGTGTCGCGTAGTTTCGGGCGGCATAATTCGACCGAGCCCATCGTGGTCTTCACCGTCGCCGGCGGTTGATACCCATTGCGGTACCCGCCCGGGCCGTCCTGAACCCGACGCTGGTGACGGGCTCGGCCCAACACTGCTTCTACCTCGGCCTCCACGGCGACCTGAAACACCAGACGCACCGATAACCGCCCGACCTCCTCCAAAATCTCGGTCAACGGCCGCTCGGTCGCGGCGAACAACTGATCCATCTCAACACGCACACGCTCAATCGGCGATACTCGCTTGGTCACGGGCGTAGCCCCTCCTTCATAGCTTTCGTCGGTTGCGACGGAACCTACGCCCGTGACCATTTACACCAGCGATGAGACGCGACCGTTTCCGGCAAGCCTGCGTCAGCGGTGTCTGATCCATCGCTGCCGTAACGTCATCGCCAAGACACCTGTCGCGGTCCAGGACGAGATCAAAGCCGCGTTCTGGTCGATCTTCGATGACATTGACCAGCCACCCGGCCAGCAGGCCGTGGATGAAGCCACCCGCCGCGCCGAGGAGTTCACCACCACATACCGCGGGCTCTACCCAGCCGCGGTCGCTTGCCTGGCCAACGACTTCGCCTCGCTGAGCGTGCATTTGCGCTTCCCCCGCCAACACTGGACACGCATCCGCCATTCCAACCTCATCGAACGCACCTTCGGAGTGTCAACGGCAAGTGAAAACTGATCAGGTTTCGGCAATCGAAAATTGACCAGCTTGGTTTCATTGGTCCTCGGCTGTGGTGGTGTGGCCGAGGTCTCGGTCTTTGATGCGGTAGCTGTCTCCTTTGAGGGCGATGACTTCGGCGTGATGGACGAGTCGGTCGATCATGGCGGCGGCGACTACGTCGTCGCCGAACACTTCGCCCCACCGCCCGAAGGGCTTATTCGAGGTGACGATGAGACTGGCCCGTTCGTAACGCGACGACACGAGTTGGAAGAACAGATTGGCGGCTTCGGGTTCAAACGGGATGTAGCCGACTTCATCGACAACCAGCAGGGGGTAGCGGGCCAGCCGCGCCAATTCGGCTTGCAGGGTGCTGTTGTGATGGGCGCGAGCAAGACGATCAACCCATTGCGAAGCGGTCGCGAACGCAACGCGGTGACCTGCTTGACAAGCGCGCATCGCAATCCCGATCGCCAGGTGGGTCTTGCCGGTCCCTGGTGGGCCGAGGAACACCACGTTGTCTTTAGCGGTGACGAAGTCCAGGGTGCCCAGATGGGCGATGATGTCGCGTTTGAGACCGCGGGCATGATCGAAGTCGAACTCTTCCAACGATTTACGTGATGGGAAGCGGGCAGCGCGGATGCGCCCTTCGCCGCCGTGAGATTCCCGAGCCGACACCTCACGCTGCAGACACGCCGCGAGGAATTCTTCATAGCTCCACGCTTCGGTTCGGGCGCGCTCAGCGAGACGTTCGATGGCCTCACGCAGCGTCGGGGCTTTCAACACCCGGGTCAGATACGCCAGCTCGGCGGTGACATCACGGCTGCTGGTCGCGGTCTTGGCAGCCATCACGCCACCGGCCCGTCAAGGCCCAACAAGGCGTCGTAATCAGCGAGACGGCGTTGTTCGACCTCCACGTGATGCGGTGGACCAACAACCTCGAGCCGTTTGCGCCGCAGCAGTTTCGCGGCCTGGACATGTTCGGGATCGCTGATCGTTTGATGTTTGGCCCAGATCCGGTCGTGGTCGGCGACCAGCGTGCCGTCACACCAGACCCGCACCCGGTTTAGATCTGCGATGATCTCGATACGGCGGCCGATCGCGGCCGGATGCACCGAGTAATCGTTGCTGTCGAGGCGCACGTAATGATCGCGAGGCAACCGCGTTGAGCGTCGCCATCCGATGCTGGGCCCAACCGGCGGCAATGCCAGCATCGCTGCGGTATCGGCGGCGATGCGATCTGCTGGCCGGCATCCCAGCACCCGATGCTGGCGGTGGTTGGCCCCCACCAGCCAGGCCTGCAACTGGATGTTGAAATCGGCTGGGGAGCCAAACACCCGCCCCGGCAAAAACGCCCGCTCCAAATAGTCATGGAACCGTTCAACCAGACCCTTGGCCTCAGGATCAGCGGGTTTACAGATCCCTACCGTGGTGGCCAAGGTCCCGCGGAAAGCCTGACATGCCGGGGTCAACTCTGGTCGGCGTGCCCGCCACCGCCCGACCGCGCCCTCACCATCCCACACCAACACCCGTGGAACCGCACCCAACGTCGAAAGATGCTGCCACCAACCGGCATACAAGTCTTCGGCAGCGCGTGTCGGAATCAACAGCGCCGAAGCCCACCGTGAATACCCACACACCATGGTCAACACCGGTAACGTCGCCGCCCTACGAACCTGGCCATACCCCACCGGCACCACAACATCGGGAAACCAGAAGTCACACTGCCCGACCTCACCGGCCACATACGTCGTCCGTGACACCGGATCCGGCGCCAAATACAGTGGCCGTAACTCACGCACCCGCCCACTCAGTGTGCGGATCGAATACGACCAACCGATCCGCTCAGCAATCACCGTCGCCGGCATCCGCGGATAGGCCGCCAACAACTCCCGAATCCGCGGCTCGGCCTCATCAGCAACAGAACCCCTCACCGCACGCCGATACTTCGGCGGCCCATCAGAAGCCAACGCCGACTTCACCGTATTCCGCGAAATACCCATCACCCGCGCAATCTCGGCAATCGGCAACTGCTCCGACCGGCGCAACCGGCGAATCTCAGCCCAATCCTCCACGTTCAACACCTGCCTCCTCCTTGACACATAGCCAAGGCACTCTAGGAAGCTGGTCAATTTTCAATTGCCGCCCACTGGTCAGTATTCAGTTGCCGCCGACATCGGAGAATCCCGTCGCCGGGTCAAGGTCATCGGCCGCCTACCCGGCGAAACCAGCTGTCTGTCGCTGGTATGGGCCGTCCTCGACCGCGCCAGCCGCGGCTGGCGCGGAGTCACCCAAACATCAGCGACCAGCCGCCACCTCCAAGAACTACGCCACCAACTGCTCGAGCCACCCCGCCCACTGCATCCCCCCACCACAACAACCACGACCGACACCACCGCCGCGTAACATGACCACCAGGAACATGCGCCCAGCGTTTTTACACCAGTCCTAAGACGCCACCGTCACAACGACGCGCCGGGCTTTTCGATCCAGGTAGCTCGATCCCGACAGCCGCGTCTAAGTAGATGCGCGGTCAATGCCGATGAAAGGCATAAGTAACAAAGGCGTTTCGCGGAGGTAGACCCGGGACAACCTCAGTAATGGTTTGTGATGTATTTGGCTGAGCAGCGGTCGAAGATTTCAAATCAGAGCCGGGGCAGGACAATACGTCACTGTGACGGTTGTGTCGCGCAGCCCAATGGATTATCGCCCGCCGGGTTCCCGATTTATCTGACGGCTGCGGCGCCGTCCAACGGTTGGCAGTTCGCGAGCGGTGGACTGTACTCTACGGAGGCGTATTCGGCGCACGCCCACGTGGTGTGGCCGCCGCATCCGCATGGCTGGTGTGGGGACGACGCGCACGTTGTTGGGGCGCAGTCGGTGGCCCGCCTGGCAACGTGACGGAGGAAAAACCATCCAGCCTCCGCTTGTACAGCGCACCAGTTCTCCCGCAGCGGGCATGTATCCCATGCTAGATATCCGCCTCCTCCCCCCTCGAAAACCGGACGAAGTAGCTCAATGCTGTTGCGCTAGAGGAACGTCCGGTTCGCGTGTCGGCTATTGGGAACCCGGCGAAGGTGCCTCAGGCCGGAGTGCGGACGCGAGCATTATATGTACATATAGTACATGTACTATCTACATATGCCTGTTAAGAGGACCACGATCGAGTTGGATGAGGATCTTGTGGGCGCGGCCCAGGCTGTCACCGGGGACACATTGCGTGCAACGGTCGAACACGCACTCCGTCAACTGGTGGCCGCAGCTGATGAGTCTGCCGCCGCGCGGCGGCAACGGATTGTTGAGCACATTGCCCATGCCGGTGATCACGTAGACGTAGATGTGCTGCTGTCAGATCAGGCGTGGCGTTGACCACGTGGATTCTCGACAAGAGTGCCCACGTGCGACTCCTCGCTGGTGACACACTCCCGGCCGGCATCGATCTAGCCGACCTCGCCATCTGCGATATGGGCCAACTCGAATGGTTGTATTCGGCCCGGTCGGCGACCGACTACGACAACCAGCTAGCGTCGCTGCACGCATATCAGTTCCTCCCGGTGCCCGCTGATATCTTCGACCGAGTCCACCGACTCCAGCGCGACCTTGCTCACCACCACGGCATGTGGCACCGAACGCCAATTCCCGACTTATTCATCGCCGAAACTGCGATTCACCACCAGGCCGGCGTGTTGCACCGAGACCGTGATTACAAGCGAATTGCTTCCGTCCGAACAGGTTTCCAAGCACAAGAACTCTCATGGTAACCCGACCCGCGTTTCGGTAGTGGGATGCTATCTACATCGTGATCGTCACTTGAGTTGGGCACTGCGGTCAACCGGCAGCTGCCCCCGGCGTGCGGTGGTTGGATACAGGCGTACTGGATCTAGCGGCAAACACCAGTGCGGTCGGAGCAGATGAACACGCGCGGCCCGAAACTCTCGGCATCCCAAGCGAAATCGAGGTCGGCCGGTATCGTCGCGCGTATCGGGAAGGGTGGCTGATTTTGATGAGTGCTGAGACTGTTGGTACGGACAAGGATGCTGGTGCTGCTGCGGCGGTAGCGTTGGTTCGGCAACGGGCCCCGGAAACGCGCTTTCTTCCGTTGGCGGCACGTCTGGTACCGGATCATCCGGGATATTTTCAGGTCAATCGCGTTGATCGTGCCGGGCGCGTACTGCCTAATGGCTGGACATTTCTGGCCAACATGACCAAGCGGGCTGTGGTGCGTACCAGTGGTGATCCGGACCGACTTGACTTCACTACGGCTCTACGGCGCGGCGTTCGGGAATGATGTCGGTGAGGATTTGGTAGAGGGGGTTTTTGGCGGCTGCTGTTTTTGTGTCGGCGCCGGCGGCTTCGATGTAGCGCTGGGATGTGGCGATGGAGGCGTGGCCGAGGAGGTCGCGCAGTGTGTAGACGTTGACATCGGCGTTGGCTAGTTCGGTGGCATAGGTTATCTGTACTTGATTGTGCGAAAGCGCTTGTTGTTCAATCTTTCTCGTTGTCCGGCACGTGAGGCATGTGCGGCAAGTAGGGGTGTGGAGCCCAGTTGTGATCTGTGAGAGTGGCTGGTCCCCGATATCGGGTCCACCTGGAATTAGAGCCAGGTTGTTGTTGATCTGGATTTTAGTTGATGTCGCAGGCTATGGGGTGATGGGTGTGGCTGCATTGGGCAGCGTATTCGGCCGGAGTGCGATAACCCAGCGATGAGTGGCGGTGGCGGTGGTTGTGCTCGTGTTTGAAATCGCTGATCACCACCTTGGCTTCGAGCAGGTCAGTCCAGTAGTTGCGGTTCAGACACTCCTTTCGTAAGCGGCTGTTAAAGGATTCAATGTAGGGGTTTTTCCAGGGCTGACCTGGGGGGATATAGGTCAGCCCGACTTTTCCGTCGCAAAACTGCTGCAACGCTTGAGAAATCAGCTCCGGCCCGTTGTCCATGCGCAGCACCGTGGGCGGACCCCCGGCAGTGGTGAACACTCGCTCGAGCTCGTCGACCAGCGCCTCGGCGGTGATGGAGCGTGCGGTCATGTCCAGCAGCGACTCGCGAGTGTGCTCATCGAGCATCGAGGCGATCTTGACCGACCTGCCGTCGATAGTGGAGTCAAACTGAAAATCCAGCGCCCACACCACCTTGGGGGCATCGGCGATGATCGGCGGCACTGAGGGCACACCACCACGTTTGCGTGGGGAGCGGACGGCGACTTGCAGTCCCTCTTGGCGCCACAGCCGGTGGATCTTCTTCTTGTTGACCTGGTGATGCTCGTCGTAGCGCAACGCCGACCACGCACGGCGAAACCCGTGACAGGGGTGTTTGCGGGCGTAGGAACGCAGCCAGGCCCGCAGATCGGCATCCGGGTCCGCCGGGGTCTGGTCGATACGGACACGTCGGTAGGTTGAGCGGGCCAGCCCAACCGCTTGGCACGCCAACCGTTCTGAGATGCCCTTGACTTCTGTGAGCATGTCCACGGCGCGGCGTTTGGCGGCTGGGCTCAAAATTTTCCCTTGGCCACCTCACGTAGGGCGTCTTTGACGAGCTCGGCCTCGGCCAACAGCCGTTTGAGCCGCCCGTTTTGCTCGCGCAGTTCCTTGAGCTCGCGGGCCGCATCGAGATCCATTCCCCCGTAGGCTCGGCGCCAGTTGTACAGGGTGGCCGCCGATACCCCCAGCTCGGCAGCGATCTGCTCACCGGAGCTGCCGCCGGCGGCCAGCTCATCAGCTCGGCGCAGCTTGCGCACAATGTCTTCGGCGGCATACCTCTTACGACCAGCCATTTCCTTGTCCCTTCCAGCCCACGTTTAGGGCCACGAGACTCTAAAACAAGCTGGACTCATTCACGGGGAACACGCCACAAGGGCTTAACCAGTCGTACCATGATCCGCCAGCGAATATTTTATGTAAGCAGTTCATTTCATAGGCTGAGGGAACAAAGCGCCATTGGCCCACATCTGGGCCGGAAGGTTGTAATGTATAGCTATTTTTTTCGCTGGAATAGGAATACAGTTCTTTAAAGATTTGCGATTGTCTGGAATGAATTTCAGAAGCCGTACGTACTGAATGTGCGAGAGTTTGAACGCTGGAGATGAACGTTTCCATCGAACTCTTAATATGAGGTATTGGAGTTCCCTGCCATTGTTCCATCAATTTATCAAGACTAGAGGTCAAGTCCGCCACGGTTTTGTCGATCGCATCGGCAAGTTGCTTGTGTGCAGACGAGGCGGTATCGTGAACGGTCCATCCGCCGTACTGTGGCAAGCGAATTATCCAATTGACTATAGTGCCATCATCGCCACTATATGCGCCCCGGTCGCGTCTCATCGCTGGTGTAAATGGTCACGGGCGTAGGTTCCGTCGCAACCGACGAAAGCTATGAAGGAGGGGCTACGCCCGTGACCAAGCGAGTATCGCCGATTGAGCGTGTGCGTGTTGAGATGGATCAGTTGTTCGCCGCGACCGAGCGGCCGTTGACCGAGATTTTGGAGGAGGTCGGGCGGTTATCGGTGCGTCTGGTGTTTCAGGTCGCCGTGGAGGCCGAGGTAGAAGCAGTGTTGGGCCGAGCCCGTCACCAGCGTCGGGTTCAGGACGGCCCGGGCGGGTACCGCAATGGGTATCAACCGCCGGCGACGGTGAAGACCACGATGGGCTCGGTCGAATTATGCCGCCCGAAACTACGCGACACCGACGAGCGGTTCTGTTCGCGGCTATTCGGTGCCGGGGTGACGCGCACCCACGCTCTGGAGGCGTTGGTGATTTCGGGATGGGTGCGCGGTTTGTCGGATCGCGACATCGAGGCCGCGTTGGCCGAGGTGCTGGGCTCGCAGGCGGCGTTGTCGCGCTCGACGGTGAGCCGGATTTGTGCGGCCATCAAAGACGAGTTCGCTGCGTGGTCGTCTCGACGCCTTGATGAGCTGGTGTTGGACTACCTGTTCTTGGATGCCTCGAACTTTCGGATGCATCCCAACGCCCCGGCCGAGCCGGTGCTGGCCGCCTGGGGCATCTGCACCGACGGCAAGCCCCTGTTTATTGGGCTGGCCCCAGCCGCAGCGGAGTCGGCTGATGCGTGGGCCGACTTCTTGGCTGACCTGAGGAACCGGGGACTACGCCCGCCGCTACTGGGCATCTCCGACGGGGCGCCGGGCCTGATCGCCGCATGGGAGACCACGTTTCCGGCAAGCCTGCGTCAGCGGTGTCTGATCCATCGCTGCCGTAACGTCATCGCCAAGACACCTGTCGCGGTCCAGGACGAGATCAAAGCCGCGTTCTGGTCGATCTTCGATGACATTGACCAGCCACCCGGCCAGCAGGCCGTGGATGAAGCCACCCGCCGCGCCGAGGAGGTCACCACCACATACCGCGGGCTCTACCCAGCCGCGGTCGCTTGCCTGGCCAACGACTTCGCCTCGCTGAGCGTGCATTTGCGCTTCCCCCGCCAACACTGGACACGCATCCGCCATTCCAACCTCATCGAACGCACCTTCGGAGAATCCCGTCGCCGGGTCAAGGTCATCGGCCGCCTACCCGGCAAAACCAGCTGTCTGTCGCTGGTATGGGCCGTCCTCGACCGCGCCAGCCGCGGCTGGCGCGGAGTCACCCAAACATCAGCGACCAGCCGCCACCTCCAAGAACTACGCCACCAACTGCTCGAGCCACCCCGCCCACTGCATCCCCCCACCACAACAACCACGACCGACACCACCGCCGCGCAACATGACCACCAGGAACATGCGCCCAGCGTTTTTACACCAGTCCTAAGACGCCACCTGCGCCCCATGCCGCCCCGCCGGAACCCTTTGACGTGTTTGTAATAGTCCATTCGAGATCCTTGCTTACTCCCTTCATTTTCCCGATGTATGTGGCAATTAGTCTAGGATCTACATCTTTATAGTCAACTGAACTGATATCCCCGCCTTTACTGCTATCCCCATCTTTACTGCCACCCCCACCTTTGTTGGAATCATCGCTGGCCATGAGCTTTCTTACCTCCGTTGTCTTAGAAGTCGAAAAAGTTAAAACCTAAAAGAGTTCGGCAGATCAACATCAAGGTATGTAGAGATAGTTTTAAGCGGTTCCTGTGTGTAATCGCTAAGTCGATTCACGGTATTGGCAATAGTCGAGTTGGGATTTAGCTGCGAATTCGTCGTAATTTTGCATTACCATTACCGGGCCATAGTCCATACCCGCCGATTGAGTGGGCGGCATACTGGGCCCAATTAGTAAAAATGGTACCGTGTAATGCTGTTGCAATGTCATTGGCTTCTTCAGGGCCTTGCTTTGCTGCCTTAATGTTTACGTTGATGCAAGGGCCTAGTTGAGTACGTGGCATTGCATTTTCTATTTCTGTACTGATGTTTACTAACATGCCTTCCTTGGCGCCGAACGTCGCCTTTTTAACCGCATCAGTGGCGAAAAAATCAAACAGAACCGGACCAAACTCTGTGGCGATAGACACTCGAAGAACCCCAGCATTCGATTGACCAGTCATTGAGTATTGCGTCGATACGGAGTTCATGATTGTGCTGATCATAAGTGATCACTGGTGTTCATCACATAGGCATCCGCTGGTTCACAGCCGGCAGACAGCAGCCTTCTGGGATTTTGAAAGGTTCGAAGGTGGCGATCTGGCTGACCGGGCGCTACGGGCGCCGGTGGTTGGACATCATCTGAATCGAACAGCTGACAGGTTTGATGTAGATGACTTCAAGAAACACCGGTTTCGTGTGTCGTGGGGCAAGGCGACGCGCGGCCTGTGGGCCGCGTCATGCCATTGCGGCGGTGCGGCTGGAGGGTGTGGCGGTCGGGTGAGCGCTCCGTTTGCCAGAGCGGCAAAGCGCCATGGGGTGCCGATGACGATCTGCTCAACCCTGGCGCGGTAACCCAAGGGGTGTGGTGGAGAACGTGAACCATACCGCCGCGCAACGTCTAGTGGCGCACCCTCGGCCCGGGTTCCGGAAAGCCCTCCGGGCCGCGGGCTCAAACTAGCTTAGCCGCACCGCGAAGTTGACCCTATTTGAGCGTTCACTTACACTGGCAAAGTGATCACTTGTGCCTGGCTTCGAATAGGGGTAGAGCATGGTATGACAGCTCGGCGACATGCCGCTTCCGCGTGACTGTAGTGAGCGCGAGACACTGCCGCATGGGCTAATCGCTCGAGGGTTGGTAGGTTTCGGGAGCTAGTCCGCAAGTAAAAGTTGGGCATTGCGTCTTGTGTGATTCTTTCACTAGTCGCAAAGAAAAATTTTCCGACATTTTATTGTTTCTGTAATGTTTATTAGGTCTAGCATTGTTGATGCGGCTGTCGCATCAAGCATTCGAAATAATTTGACTGTTCTGCGAGTCGGGCTTATTTTTGTATTGTCGAGTTGAGGTGCGGGATCGATGCAATCCCGCCATAACTATTATTCTCCACTCTCTGAACCTGTAACAACGTGATTAATCAGTAAAGCCAGTCTCCGAGTTCGCCGGGACGACTCACTCGTATTTACTGATGTTTTTCGGAGACTTGCCGGCGACAAAGCGAAATTCGATTTAAGAGAGGCCATTTGATCGAGCCAGAGGACCAAAATATAGGTCAGGATCCCGCCGGGCAACCGGACAGGGAGGGGCCAGGCGAACTGCCGGGGGAGGCCCCTGTTGTGTTGGGGGGTGAGCCTGAATATCTTGAGCCGGTAGAAGGGCGCTACGCGAATGTACCCGCGGATGCCTCGGCGGGGATATACCTTGAGCCGGCAACGTCCCCCGTGGGGTTGGGGGGTGAGGCTGACTATCTTGAGCCGGTAGAAGGGCGCTACGTCAACGTCCCCGCGGATGTCCTGCCAGGAATGCACCATGCGCCGGCAAGGTTCCCTGCCGGGTTAGGGGGCGAATCGTCATGCGTCGAACAGGGCGAACCCGGAGACCCCGAATCGGCTAGAGCTTCGGGCGGAAACTGCGTCAACTCGCCCAACCTGGGCGGAGACTACAGCGCAATAGACTCGGACCCAGAATACGCTGAGATAGACGATATAGACTCGGACCCAGATTACGCTGAGATAGATGACATAGTCCGGGGCCGAGGCAACAGGGCTACGGCGTTGTTGATTGGCAGGCTTGTGAGCTGGGGAATTGTGGGTTGAGGAGGTCTAGGCGGCGGTTGGCGGTCAAAGCGGTGATGCGGCAGGCTTCGGCGATGTTGTCGGCGCCGTTGAGGCGGTGCAGGTTGATCGCGGTGTTGCGTAGCGTTGCTAGGACCTGTGCGCCGTTTCCGGTATGTGCCCTTTGACGGTCTTCGTCGAAGGTGACGTCGCGTATCCAGTGCAGGCTGTTCTCGATTCCCCAGTGTTGACGCATCCATGTCATGATCGCGGTAGGGCGGGCGTGCTCGAACGGCAGGCTGCAGATGGCATAGACCACCTCCACGCTGCGCTGGTCGGTGGCGGTGATCAAGCGTTCACGAGTGATCCGGATGATTTGTTTTGCGTAGGGGAAGCCGATTCCTGGTGCAGCGGTGATGATTTGCAGGGTGCGGGTCTCGACACGGCCGTGGCCGCGGGAGTCGTCGGTAGCGGCGGTGGGCACCTCGGCCCAGGGCAGCGCGGTGATACGCGCAAGTATTTTGGCTTGGTTGGACTTGACGATCATCAGGTAGTGCGACTTCAAGGTGGCGCAGATCAACTTCGCGGTGACGACCTGGGTGTGCATCGCATCCACGGTGACCAGCCACCGCAAGCTACCCGGCAGTAGCTTGAGCAGGGCACGTACGCAGGTAATTTCATTGCTTTTCTCGGTGACAGCGAGTTGACCGAGCACCAAGCGGGCACGGTGGGCGAACACCGCCACTAGATGCGTGGCTGTGGCTTTGGCGCGTAAAGCACCGCGCAGCATCTTGCCGTCCAACGCGATCGGCACCAATCCACTGGGGTCGTTGCTGGCCGCGTGTGCAGTGAAGTAACTTCCCATCTTGACGTTGAGGTCGGCGGGGTCTAGCCGAGACAAAACAGCGCGGAAGGTCTTCTCACTGGGCCGCCGGAACCGGACCCCTAATTGGGCCAACACATCGTCGGGGGCGGTGGCCGCCCACGTGGCAAAGCCGGCATAGCCGCGCATCCCCGCGGCAGTGGCCAGAACCGCGATCGCCAACAAAGCCATCAGCGAATACCTCCGACCGCGTGGGTCCCTGGGGTCTGGCACCGAGGCCAACACATCGAGAAACTCCGATCGGATGAGCTCGCTGCGCTCATCAGGACTCCAGCGATCGAACACCTCTGGAACCGACGACACAGGCAATACGGAAACGGTAGGCACGGGCAACTCCAGACGAACGACGAACAGTAACCAAGTCGATCGTTCTCCAGATAGCCCGTGCCTACACTCCGGCCCCAATAGCGCGGCTCCAAAGATCATCAGCGCAGCTCACGGTCCTGCTAATCAACAACGCCGGAGCCCTGGCCGAGGCAACGGCGCAATAGACCCGGACTACGAAAACACCGGTCAGGTTCTGGCTGAGCGACTGGACCTGCAGAGAACGGGCTATTTGGCGGCGCGAGGTCCTGGTGCGTTGGGGGACGAGCCTGACTATCTCAAGCCGGTAGAAGCGCGTTACGTCAACGTACCCGCGGATGCCCCGCCGGGAATGTGCCATGCGCCGGCAAGGCTCGCTGTGGTGGACGAATACCTCTCCGTTGCACCCGACGAGCCCGTAAACCCGCAATCGGCGACAGCTTCGGGTGACTACGTCAACACGGGCAACCCGGATGCACACTACAGCGCGATAGACCCGGACTACGAAAACACCGGTCAGGTTCTGGCTGAGCGACTGGACCTGCAGAGAACGGGCGAATTGGCGGCGCAAGGTTCTGGTGAGTTGGTGGGCGAGCCTGACTATCTCAAGCCGGTAGAAGCGCGCTATGTCGATATGTCGGCAAATAGCCCGGCAGGACTGCGCCGCGCGCCGGCAAGCCGCCTCGTCGGGTTAGGCGACGAATCCCCATACGTTGGACCCGACGAGCCCGTAAACCCGCAATCGGCGACAGCTTCGGGCGACTACGTCAACACGGGCAACCCGGACGCACACTACAGCGCGATAGACCCGGACCCAGACTACGCGTCGATAGACGACATAAACCGAAGCCGAGACTACAGCGATACAGACTCGGACGCAGATTACGTCACATTACGAAAACCCGCACCAGGCTATGTCACGTTGCGGGACGAAACTCCGTATCTCTGGGACCATCGATCTGATCTTGGCTTTGGTTGGCAGCCGTGGGGAGAAGACGACGTTGAAACTCCGGAAAGTGACTCGGACGGTGGCGTCTTAGGACTGGTGTAAAAACGCTGGGCGCATGTTCCTGGTGGTCATGTTACGCGGCGGTGGTGTCGGTCGTGGTTGTTGTGGTGGGGGGATGCAGTGGGCGGGGTGGCTCGAGCAGTTGGTGGCGTAGTTCTTGGAGGTGGCGGCTGGTCGCTGATGTTTGGGTGACTCCGCGCCAGCCGCGGCTGGCGCGGTCGAGGACGGCCCATACCAGCGACAGACAGCTGGTTTCGCCGGGTAGGCGGCCGATGACCTTGACCCGGCGACGGGATTCTCCGAAGGTGCGTTCGATGAGGTTGGAATGGCGGATGCGTGTCCAGTGTTGGCGGGGGAAGCGCAAATGCACGCTCAGCGAGGCGAAGTCGTTGGCCAGGCAAGCGACCGCGGCTGGGTAGAGCCCGCGGTATGTGGTGGTGAACTCCTCGGCGCGGCGGGTGGCTTCATCCACGGCCTGCTGGCCGGGTGGCTGGTCAATGTCATCGAAGATCGACCAGAACGCGGCTTTGATCTCGTCCTGGACCGCGACAGGTGTCTTGGCGATGACGTTACGGCAGCGATGGATCAGACACCGCTGACGCAGGCTTGCCGGAAACGTGGTCTCCCATGCGGCGATCAGGCCCGGCGCCCCGTCGGAGATGCCCAGTAGCGGCGGGCGTAGTCCCCGGTTCCTCAGGTCAGCCAAGAAGTCGGCCCACGCATCAGCCGACTCCGCTGCGGCTGGGGCCAGCCCAATAAACAGGGGCTTGCCGTCGGTGCAGATGCCCCAGGCGGCCAGCACCGGCTCGGCCGGGGCGTTGGGATGCATCCGAAAGTTCGAGGCATCCAAGAACAGGTAGTCCAACACCAGCTCATCAAGGCGTCGAGACGACCACGCAGCGAACTCGTCTTTGATGGCCGCACAAATCCGGCTCACCGTCGAGCGCGACAACGCCGCCTGCGAGCCCAGCACCTCGGCCAACGCGGCCTCGATGTCGCGATCCGACAAACCGCGCACCCATCCCGAAATCACCAACGCCTCCAGAGCGTGGGTGCGCGTCACCCCGGCACCGAATAGCCGCGAACAGAACCGCTCGTCGGTGTCGCGTAGTTTCGGGCGGCATAATTCGACCGAGCCCATCGTGGTCTTCACCGTCGCCGGCGGTTGATACCCATTGCGGTACCCGCCCGGGCCGTCCTGAACCCGACGCTGGTGACGGGCTCGGCCCAACACTGCTTCTACCTCGGCCTCCACGGCGACCTGAAACACCAGACGCACCGATAACCGCCCGACCTCCTCCAAAATCTCGGTCAACGGCCGCTCGGTCGCGGCGAACAACTGATCCATCTCAACACGCACACGCTCAATCGGCGATACTCGCTTGGTCACGGGCGTAGCCCCTCCTTCATAGCTTTCGTCGGTTGCGACGGAACCTACGCCCGTGACCATTTACACCAGCGATGAGACGCGACCGACTCGGACGGGGACTATGTCGAGTTACGAAGACCGGTAAGCGGTTATGCGGCGTTGCGGGACGAAACCCCGTATGTCTGGGATCATCGATCTGATCTTGGCTTTGGTTGGCGGCCGTGGGGGGAAAGCGACGCTGAAACACTGGCCAGAGAATCCGTCGCGTTAGAGGACGAATGCCCGTACCACTGGTATCTCAGCCCCGGTTCACAGCCTTTGGGAGAAGGTGGCATTGAAACACCGGCGAGACAGTCCGCCGCGTTATCCGCGAGACAGTCTGTCGCGCTAGGGGGCGAAATCCCATACCTGTGGCATCTCAGCGCAGTAAGAGACCCCCTTGAGTTAGCTTCGGGTTTTTGCGACGCAAACAATGTGGTTTATGACCATAGAAGTATTGCCGAGCGAGTAAGTGATTTGCGGCGGATCATGTCCCGGTCGGAGTCGGCGCTGGATCACCTTCGCCAAGCCCAGGCTTCGCTGAGCACAAGTTCGCATGGAGCAACAACACGGGTCACTCAAGAAAGCCTGGCGCAGCTTGTCGACATCAACCGCAAGAACATTGCCTCCACCTCGCAACTACTGGACGCCCTCGACCTTGCTAGCGCGCAAATGGCCGATGTGGATCGACAGCTAGCGTGGAGGTTTGGCTTCTAGAGAATCAAATCGTGTCGCTCAGGGCGGCGGTGCGAATTGCCAAGGGTTGTGGATGGGGGTGTTCTGCCCCTCGTCCTTTAGGGTGGGCTGCTCAGATGGGTTCGCGTGAGATAGCGACGTGCGGTTCCGGACCGCCGCGGCGGCACCTATCGGCAAGCTCATAGGCTAGACCGCATATTTTCTGCGCGCCGCCGATTCGGTCGAGATTTGTCAACTCGCTTGAAAATGGTCTTCGCGTAGCTTCGCGGAACCGTCTTCCTGAATTACCCAAAGTTCACGGTGGATAGTTCCTTGCGCCTTGTTCATCTTCCAACTAGACGTAAGTACTGCACTTTTCTGGTCGACCACTTCGATCTGGGGATCTAGATATTCGACATCCGAGAATCCATCGTCAATAAGTTTTTGCCAAAACGCCTGAATTTTGTCGATCCCCTCGAAGGTTCCGAACGGTTCTGCCTTCATAGTTGCGGAATGCTCGTATTGTGCCCCGCATTCGGCAGCATTACCGGCGTTAAAAGCGCTCTTCCAGCGCTCGCTCGCTTCATTAACAGCCCGAACCAAATCAGCATCGTCACTCATTGCCCAAATTTCCGGTTAGATTCAAATTGAGTATCGGTAAGTTTTGCAAGACTGGTTGCAGATGCCGATCATACAGTGGCTGGCCTGGCGGCTTGCGCCGTGACCTCGCAGCACAGATCTCCTTGCCCGTCTGAGCGGGTGGTCGCGCATCGCAGCTGGTAGTGGGTGCCTCCGGAGGCTTGGATTGCAACAGCGCATATGTTCGCGTTGGGCAACCACGCCTGCGGGGCATCGGCACCCGCTAGCCGCGTGATCACATCTCGCGAATCAGATCAGCGCATTTTTCGGCCATGCTCATTACGGAAATGTTTGGGTTGACCGCAGGTAATTTCGGCATCGCCGATGCGTCGACGACGCGCAGCCGCTGCACGCCCTTGACTCGCAACTGTGGATCCAAGACCGCCATCGGGTCGTCTGGCGCACCCATCCGGGCCGTGGCTGCCGGATGATAAACGGTGTTGTGAGTCTTGCGAATGTAGTCGGTCAGTTCGTCATCGGTGACTGCGTCGGGTCCAGGAGCTAGCTCGCGGGCTACCCACGGTCGCAACGGATCCTGCTGAGCAATCTTACGAGCCAGCTTCACCCCTGCGAGCATTATCCGCTCGTCATGGCCGTCGGGGTCAGTGAAATACCGTGGGTCGACTTTGGCTCGGTCGCGGAAATCACGCGATCGTAGTCGTACGGTTCCCCGAGAGCGGCCTTGAGTTACGTTGGGGGTCAAACAGAATCCGTTGTCGGTGGTCGGGTAACCCCAGCGCAGAGTGTTCATATCAAATGGCACACTGCCGTAGTGCATCATTAGATCGGGCAGGTTGAGGCCTGCCACCGTCGTGGTGAACAGGCCGATCTCCCACCACTGCGTCGATGTTGTGACCATTGGGCGAGCGGCCTCCCAGAACACCAAGCCCTCGACATGGTCGTCGAGGTTGGAACCTACACCTGGCGAGTCGACGCGCACCGGGATCCCGAACTCGCTCAGGTGGTCGCCCGGACCGATGCCGGAGAGCATCAACAACTTAGGGGTGTCAATGGCCCCCGCGGTTACCACGACCTCGCGGCGCGCGTGCGCGACGTCGTAGCCGGTGAGGTCGGGGCGTAGATAGCGCACTCCGGTCGCGGCACTGGCCTCATCGAACAAGATTTCGCTGACCCACGAATTCGCGCGGACCTCAAGATTTTTACGGGTGCCCAGGATTGGATGCAGGTAGGCGTGCGACGTCGACATCCGGGTGCCGTCTTCGGCGGCGTTGATCTGGAACCAACCTGCGCCGTTGAGCACGGTGGTGCCCCTATTGAACGTCACTGTCGGCATGCCGAGCTTGGCCGCGGCCGCCAGCACTGCTGCGCCGCACGGGTCATTGGGCGGCACATCGCGCAGCCGGACGGGTCCGTCGCGACCGTGGTCGCCCTCGGCATCGTTGCTCTCTACGCGTTTCACATAGGGCAGAAAATGTTTGGCGCCCCATCCGGTGGCACCCATCGCTTCCCACTCGTCAAGGCCTTCGGCCGGTGGCCAAAAGGCGATGCAAGAGTTATGTGAAGAGCATCCGCCGAGCACTTTGGCCCGGGCGTGGCGCATGAAGCTGTTGCCCTTCTCCTGAGGCTCGATCGGGTAATCCCAGTCGTAGCCGGAGTCCAACAGGTGCATCCACCGGCTGAGCATCAAAATGTTGTCGTCGTCGACGTCGCTGGGGCCAGCCTCCAACAGGCAGACGCTGACCGATGGGTCCTGCGACAGGCGCGCGGCGAGCACGCAGCCCGCCGTTCCTCCCCCCGCAATGACGTAGTCGAACGTATCCCTAGCTGTGTTGCCAGATGCCAATGTTCACTCCGCGTTCTCGGTTGAATGCGATGCGAGGGTGCCCAGATCGTGGCGGCCCCTGACGCCGTACCAGGTCACTCCCAAGCCGAGGATGACGCCGATATAGACGAACGCGCCCCAGGTGTTGTACCACGGGTTGCCGTACACGACCACACGCGGCCAGGCCAGGTTCAACGCCATGCCCGCGCCCCAGAGCACCGCCAGGATGTTGACCGGCAAACCCCACCTACCCATCGTGAAATAGCGTCCTTCGGCCAGGTCTGGTGGCGGCCACTGTCCATTGAGGCGCTTTTTGAGCATCGGACCCGTCACCATCAAGTACGACAGATAGATCATGATGATCGCGATCGAGGTCAGCACTGTGAAGATCTTTGGCTGCCCGACGTTCATCACCAAGATCAGCACGGCGATCATCCCGATCACCACGGCGGGCACGATGGGTGTCTGCGTCCTCGGGTTCACCCGAGCCAGTCGTTCGCCAAATGGCAACGCGTTGTCTCTTGCCATCGCAAACGTTAACCGGATTGCCGCGGTGTGCACCGCTAGTGAGCAGACGGTCACCGCGACCAAGATGCAGACGATGAAGATCTTGCCGAGTGGGCCCCACATAACTTGCTGGACAAGGTATTGCAGGCCGCCGGTGCTCTTGCCGATCTTGGGGTCGTTGAGGTTCGGTGCCGACATCACAGCCGACGCCAGGATTGCCCCGCCAATGACGAAGGACGCCAGGATGGCCCGCAAGATCGCTTTGGGCGCGGTACGGCGCGGCTCGACAGTCTCCTCACCTAGCGAGCTTGCGGTGTCGAACCCGTACATGACGTAGCCGGACGCTAGCGACGCGATGAGGAACATCCCCAAATATCCGGTCGAATGCGCGTCGCCGTGACCGTGAGTGGAAAAGAACACTTCAGGCCCGCGTCTTATATTGGCGGCGAGGATGATTGCGATCAGACCAGCGGCGATGAGTTCGATAAAGACCCCGGCGCTGTTGATTATCGCCATGAGTCGCACACCTAGCGCGTTGACTACTGAGGTGAACAAGATGAGGATGCTGCCGAGGATGACGGCATTGGCGGCGAAATCGTAGGTG
Organism: Mycobacterium sp.; assembly: GCF_965230835.1. Classification (GTDB taxonomy): domain Bacteria; phylum Actinomycetota; class Actinomycetes; order Mycobacteriales; family Mycobacteriaceae; genus Mycobacterium. Next base: position 4,892,510 of record NZ_CBDDLW010000002.1, on the reverse strand, counting down.
CCGGTGCCGTCGCCGATGATCTGGAAGCCGCTCCACAGCAGTGGCAAGTTCAGCTGACACGCCAGCACGACCGCTGAAAGTGTCACGATCGAGGCGGTTAGCATCAGCCATCCTGAAGACCAGCCGACCAGACGGCTGGCCAGGGTTTTGGACCAGTTGTAGACCGAGCCGGCGACCGGGTACTTGGCGGCCAGTTCCATGAAGCACAGCGCGACGGTCAGCTGGCCGACGAACACCATCGGCCATGACCCGAAATAGGCCGGTCCAGCGGTGCCGAATCCGAAATAGAACAACTGGAACGTGCCGGTGAGAATGGAGATGTAGCTCACGCCGGCGGCGAAACTCGCGAATCTCCCGATGCTGCGATCTAAGGATTCTTTGTATCCAAAATGCCCCAATCCGTGGTCATCAGATACCGTTTGGACTGAAATTTTTGTCCTGCCTTCCAGCCTGTCAATGGCCATTGCTGGTAAGTCCAGGGCGGACCGACCTTCTTGGTTGGATTAGCCGGTAAACCAGCCCAATTTCCGAGGTGTCGTATTAGTCCAGATATGTTTGTGCTCTTGGTATTCGGCTAGTCCGGCAGGTCCGAGTTCGCGACCGTTTCCGGACTTTCCATAGCCTCCCCACTCGGCGGCCGCGGTGTAGACCCCGAAGTCGTTGATCCACACCGTGCCGTGGCGTAACGCACGTGCGACCCGCTCGGCACGGGCTTGATCAGACGTACGTACGCCAGCGGCCAAACCGTAGGAGGTGTCGTTGGCCAAGTCGATGGCCTGCGCCTCGGTGTTGAACCGTTCCACCGTGAGAATCGGACCGAACGTTTCCTCCGTGACTACTCGCATCCCGCGGTCGCAGTGGTCAAAGATGGTGGGCGGAAAGTAGCTGCCGGGTTCAAATCGCGCCTCGGTGGGCCGCTGGCCACCGGTGATCAGAGTTGCTCCTTCGGAGAGTCCCAGTGCCACATAGTCTTCTACCTTCTCGCGGTGGGCCATGGAGACCAGTGGGCCGGTCTGGCTCGCGGGGTCCATGCCGTCTCCGTAGCGGATGGCTTCGGCGCGCGTCTTCAGTTGTGCGACAAACGTATCGGCGATGCTGTCTTCAATGATGAGCCGAGTCCCTGACGAGCACACTTGTCCCGAGTGCAGGAACACGCCGGTGACGACGGCGTCCACGGAGCTGTCCCAGTCGGCATCTGCGAATACGACATGCGGGTTCTTGCCCCCAAGCTCGAGGGTCACCCGGGTGACGTGCGCTGCTGCCGCACGCCCGATAACGGCGCCAGTCGACGCGCCACCAGTGAACGAGATCATATCCACATCGGGGGTGTTCGTCAGCGCGTCGCCGACGGCTGCGCCGCTCCCTTGAATGAGGTTGAGCACCCCAGCAGGCACGCCGGCCTCCTCGGCTAGCCGCACCAGGGCGATGGTGCTCAGCGGGGTCACTTCGCTGGGTTTCACGACCATGGTGCAGCCCGCGGCGAGCGCCGGCGCGATCTTCCAGCCGATCTGCAGAAGCGGATAGTTCCAGGGTGCGATGAGCACGCACACACCGATCGGCTCGCGCACAACCCGGCTAATGATCACCGGGTCGTCGACATCGACTACGCGATCCGACTCGACCGCTACCAGTCGTGCGTAGTACCGGAGTACAGAAGCCACATCATCGATATCGATGTGACTCTCGCGCAGGGTTTTTCCCGTGTCGAGTGTCTCGATACGTGCGATCTCGTCGCGATCGCGCACCAGCAAGTCAGCAATACGCTGCAGGAGCTCCGCACGCTCCGACATCGTGGTGGTGCGCCACGATGCGCTGTCAAAAGCTGCCCGCGCGGCTGCCACCGCGGCTTTGGCATCATCGATGCCCGCCTCGTCAACGACAGCGACGACGCTACCGTCGGCCGGGTTGAGCACCTCGCGGGTGGTGCCGCGGACGGCATGGCACCATTTTCCGTCGATGTACAGAATCGGGTCGTGACCAGCCGCGGTCACTGTTGGCCACCACGTAGGCTGCTTGGCGTCGGCGCGAGAATTTCGTTGATGTCGTATTTCGAGGGCCAGCGCATCTGCTCGCCCGCGGGCGCCGTTGAGATTCTCAATTCTTTCGCTACTTGGCGAACAGGCGCGCCAATCTTTGCGGGCTCCGCGATGGTGTCGCGGCTGAACTTATCGCGAAATGCGTTCGGCACGAAAAATTTCCTTTCGACCTGATGCCTGGTTGGGCGCCAAACCCGAACTCACCCTACTGATTCTCATCAATCACATCCGGCTACCCTGCCAATGCCGGACAAGCACCCGCCTGCTAGGAGGAATTCCGCATTAGCTGCCTGGCGGTGTGCTGAGTGTCAATGTCGCTCAACTGTCTAGTCCGCATAGCTGTGCCGCTGGCGGGCAGGTGAGCCGCGGTTTGCTGCGTGGGTTGCCGAAAACGGACTGTCGTTGAACGACAGGGTCCGTGGCCGTATCTACCGTTGCAAAGCCTCCTTGATCAACAGCGAGGCCGAGCGCTGGAGTACGTCTCGTTCCCTCGCCAATTCGGCAATCGCTCTTTGTAGCCGGTTGAACTCATCCCGCTCGTTGCTTGCGCCTGCTTCGTCTGGTGCCCGCGGGTCCGACTGCGCCCACTGGCCCAGCGTGTCACCAAACACGCGAGGTCGCCTAGCTTGTGGGTTGGCTGGCTCGCTGGCCGAGGTGGATGGGGGTCGAGCGCCGGTATGCCTTGGCGCGTTCACCAGGCCGGCCATCGGTGGTATTGCGCCAGACCAACCGCTGGCCCCAGTGGGTAGCGCGGTGAGCGCGCCTGCTGGGTTGGCGGCTGGCAATGCCGCTGACGCGAGTTGGATCTCCGGTGCCGCCGTTCCCCACGATGGTGGCACCGAAACATTACCGACCAGCGCCGCTTCGCCCATGCCCGCCGAAACGGATGAACCGGCCGCCGGCCCAGCCGAACCCACCAGACTCGCTCCCGCTGCTGCTGCCGCGCTCTGTTCCGCCGACACGGCCGACGCGAACGGCGTCAACGACGAACTCACCATTGGGGACAAGACATACCCGACTCCAGAGGCTAAGAACGTGGCACCACCCACGAACGATTCATAGCCTGCTGTATCCGCGCTCAGGGTCAAGTACGCATTGATGAGGTGCTCAAGCCACTGTGCGGGGCCTCCGGAGGCGAGTCCTTGCAGTGCATTGGGCACGGTGGAGAGTAGTTGAGATAGCACCGATGATGTGTGGCTTGCGGTTGAGGTGCCGGTCGTTTCAGCGACGGCGGCGCTCTGGGCGCTTGCTCCGCCAGGGTTGGTGATGTTCGGCGGTGAGGTGAATCGTGTTAGCTGCGTTGCTGTCGCCGAGCTGCCGGCGTAGCCGTACATCGCGGCGGCGTCTTGGGCCCACATCTCGGCGTAATGTGCCTCGGTTGTTGCGATCGCCGGGGCGTTTTGCCCGAACAGGTTGGTGGTGACTAACAACGCCAGTACGGCTCGGTTCTCGGTGACCAGCGGCGGCGGCACGGTTGCGGCGAATGCTGCTTCGTAGGCTGCTGCTGCGGCTGTGGCCTGACTAGCGGTTAGCGCGGCCTGGGTGGCGGTGGAGCTCATCCATGTCATATACGGGGCGGTGGCCGCGGCCATTGTCATCGACACCGGGCCCAGCCATGGCCCGTCGGTTAGTTCGGCGAGCACCGCGCGATATGAGGTTGCCGCCGAACTCAATTCCGCCGCTAATGTGTCCCAAGCCGTTGCGGCTTCCACCATCGGCCCCGAACCTGGTCCCGCATACATCCGGGCGGAATTGATCTCCGGCGGCAACTCCCCAAAATTCAATGAACTCATGGCTGGATCGCCTCTCTGATCAACCGCGCCGCCGCGTCGCGTTCCATCGCCAACTCAGCGAGTTCTTTGCGCATCGCTTCGAGGTCGTCGCGTTCACGTGCACTCAACGGGCTACTGGTGGTGTGAGCGCGATGTTCGGCTGGCACCCATCGTCCGGGCATGGCTCCGGCAGCGCGAGACCCCCCAGCTTGTGGGTTGGCTGGCTCGCTGGCCGAGGTGGATGGGGGTCGAGCGCCGGTATGCCTTGGCGCGTTCACCAGGCCGGCCATCGGTGGTATTGCGCCAGACCAACCGCTGGCCCCAGTGGGTAGCGCGGTGAGCGCGCCTGCTGGGTTGGCGGCTGGCAATGCCGCTGACGCGAGTTGGATCTCCGGTGCCGCCGTTCCCCACGATGGTGGCACCGAAACATTACCGACCAGCGCCGCTTCGCCCATGCCCGCCGAAACCGATGAACCGGCCGCCGGCCCAGCCGAACCCACCAGACTCGCTCCCAGCGTGCCATCGGCCACCGCGGATGCGTCAGTCGCGGCCGCAGCGGGCAACGCAAGCGGCATTAGCGGGGCTAAAAAGAATGGAGTCACCGAGGCTGCGAAAAATAGCCCGCTGAGATTAGACAAGTGCGTGCCAGTAACCTGAAGGAGCCTATTGATTAAACTCGGCAGTGAGGTAGTCGAAAGGCTTTCCAGCCAATTGATCGGGTTAATTGGCGCGCCGGAGGCGAGTTCTTCCAGTGCATTGGGCACGGTGGAGAGTAGTTGAGATAGCACCGATGATGTGTGGCTTGCGGTTGAGGTGCCGGTCGTTTCAGCGACGGCGGCGCTCTGGGCGCTTGCTCCGCCAGGGTTGGTGATGTTCGGCGGTGAGGTGAATCGTGTTAGCTGCGTTGCTGTCGCCGAGCTGCCGGCGTAGCCGTACATCGCGGCGGCGTCTTGGGCCCACATCTCGGCGTAATGTGCCTCGGTTGTTGCGATCGCCGGGGCGTTTTGCCCGAACAGGTTGGTGGTGACTAACAACGCCAGTACGGCTCGGTTCTCGGTGACCAGCGGCGGCGGCACGGTTGCGGCGAATGCTGCTTCGTAGGCTGCTGCTGCGGCTGTGGCCTGACTAGCGGTTAGCGCGGCCTGGGTGGCGGTGGAGCTCATCCATGTCATATACGGGGCGGTGGCCGCGGCCATTGTCATCGACACCGGGCCCAGCCATGGCCCGTCGGTTAGTTCGGCGAGCACCGCGCGATATGAGGTTGCCGCCGAACTCAATTCCGCCGCTAATGTGTCCCAAGCCGTTGCGGCTTCCACCATCGGCCCCGAACCTGGTCCCGCATACATCCGGGCGGAATTGATCTCCGGCGGCAACGCGGAAAAATCCACTACTAGTACCTCCAACATAGCTGGGCGCGACTCGTCAACGGCTGAGAGAAGTTCCTGACGATTCAGCGCTCTCTGACAGCGTCGTCTGAGTAAGAGCGGAATTTGGCTCTTCGCATGGCAAGATCCGCCGAGGACGCCTAAGTATACGAAACCGGATTCATTTTCGCGCGTCAGAATTCGGGGCCCGGCCATTGTGGATATGGGTGGTCCTCGACGCGGCGGGCGAGCGTTCAGTCCCATGTCGTCGAGTGGATCACCGCGGGGGCGGGAGCGATGGCCCCGGTTGTCCTCCCGCAAGCTACGGCGGTGATACCGCCCTTCGGATATCCAGGCCACGGTTCAAGCGGGATTTTATGAAGTACTTGCCACCCGATTGCGCGGCTGTAGGTTCTTCAACGCGAAAGGCATCAGCAATGGTTTAGCCGTATATTTTTTATGGATATATTCGAAATATCCGGGAACAAATTTGAAACTCCAGCTGGCGGCGCCACGTTTTAGGTCCGGTGACCTCGCCGCGACGAACAACTGTTCCGACTGTCGTTGCCAAACGGCACGGATTGCTTGGCTGGACTAGGGCAAGCGGCTCGGGCTGATGTCAACGCTAGCGTCGCCATTCGCGACGGCGCGACACTGATCGCGACGAGGATTTGGCGACCTGCAGGCCGTTTGCGAGACCGGCGAACACGCCATGGCGATGTGGTGGCAATCGTCGAGGGGCGCGGTATTGGCGGGATGGAGCTCCTGAAGGAGCAACCAGCGGCCCGCGGCAAGATGCGCCAATCAACGACAGTAGGTAGAGAGATTGCTCGCTAGCTCGTCGAGCAACGCCTTGTTTAAGCCGAAAGCAATCTTCACTTCGTTCACCGCGTGACCGACCTCTTCGGGCTCAAGGCCAAGTCGGTCAAGCCGGGCTCGATAGGAGTCCTTGTAGGGTTTGGGTCGCATCGGAAATGCGTAGAACGCTAGGCCGGCGCCATCCAAGCCGAAAGCGCGGTCGAGCATCTTGCCGATGGCCTGTCCACCCGATAGGTCGCCCAGGTAGCGAGTGTAGTGGTGAGCCACCAGAGCGCCTCCCCAGCAAGCGCTGGTGATGCGATCACGGTAGGCCTGCGCGGCAGGTGATTCGACGTCACGTGGGGTGCCGGGCGCCCACTCGTCTAGGTCGGCTTCAATGGCCGTCAGGCGCTCGAGCGCCGGGTCGAACACAGCGGCGACCAACGGGTCGTCGCGACGAGCCCGCACGGCGTCCTCGAGCGCGGCGTAAATCACTCGCAACCGCAGCAGGTAGTCGGCATATCCCTGCTTGTTGACGTGGCCGGCAAGTAGTTCTGTCACGAAAAGCGACCGCTCGGCTGCGTCGTGTTCTTGGGTCGAACCCTGCTTTAACGCTACGGACAACGGGGGGGTGGTGTCAGCGAAGCTCGGCTGCATGCTCTCCTCCGAGTGGTCGTTGAATATCGTGACAACATGTCAAAATCATTCTGACGAAGTGTCAAAATAGCATGCCCCGGTTGGGTCTCGTTCTTATGGCGCCGCCCCGAGTGCGCGCAGGACAAATCGCTCGATCACCGGCACCGGCAGGTCGCGAGGCGAAAGGCAGGCGTGGATTAGTGACATCGTCGCGGCCTCATCCTCGAACGCGAGCTGTCCCGTGGTCGCACCGTCGGTCAGAATCTCCCGCAACACGTCTTCGATGGCCACGACATGCTCACGGATGGCGCTCATCGTGGCCGGCGACAAGGCGCCGTAGAGTTGCGGTCCCAGCCCCATGTGAAAGCGTCGCCCGGCATCGAGCTGGTATCTGATGTAGATCACCAGTCGCTCAACCGCATCGTTGGCGTCTGTTAGATGCGTGCGCAATTCGTCGATGTAGCGACTCGTCTCATGGGATGCGAATGCGACGACCACTGCTTCTTTGTCGGAGAAGTGGTGGTATATCGCGGTGCGCCCGATGCCCGCCGCGGCCGCAAGTTTGGCCATTGTGATCGCATCAAAACTGTGCTCGGCCATCAGTGCGGCGAAGGCTTCGAAGACACGGCGTTGGACCCGCTCTCGATGCTCCTCGACGGATAAGGCGCTGATCTTAGGCACGTCCGTGACTCTAACCCCGGCGGTATGATCGCCGAGCCCTTCTGCAGCGCGGGTCATTTTGGTGCAGCCGTTCGGCGCCCCGCACTGTGACGGGAATCTCGCAATGGCGGCCTGAGATCTGGACCGGATTGCGACGAGCGGAGCCCGGCCCTGATCGGGCAGCTGCTCGGCCACTGCCGGCGTCATGTTTCGCGCCGTGGCTCGATCAGCCCCAGGGCAGCTGGCCTACGGACCATACGGTCGTGGCGTCTGCACGGTATTTTGGAGATGCTATGGCCCGCGCAATTCATGTATTCCGCACACCCGACCGCTTCGTGGCCGGAACCGTTGGCCAACCCGGAAATCGCACCTTCTACATCCAGGCGGTGCACGACGCCAGAGTGGTCTCGGTGGTGTTGGAGAAGCAGCAGGTTGCCGTCCTTGCAGATCGGATAGGAGCGTTGCTGCTTGAGGTGAATCGCAGGTTCGGCACCCCGGTGCCCCCCGAGCCTAACGAGGTCGACGACCTCAGCCCACTGATCATGCCGGTCGATGCCGAATTTCGGGTGGGGACCATGGGACTGGGCTGGGATTCCGAGGCGCAGACTGTGGTGGTCGAATTGCTGGCCGTGACCGATGCGGAGTTCGACGCCTCAGTGGTGCTCGACGACACTGAAGAAGGGCCCGACGCGGTACGGGTGTTTCTGACGCCCGAGTCGGCGCGACAGTTCGCGACTCGGTCCAACCGCGTCATCTCGGCGGGACGTCCGCCGTGCCCGTTGTGCGACGAACCGCTGGCCCCCGAAGGACACATGTGTGCACGCACTAACGGCTACCGTCGCGACGCGCTGCTCGGATCCAACGATGATGACCCCGGGGGATGATGAGTGTGAGGTGCTGCGGGACGGCGAGCTGACGGTCCTTGGCCGCATCCGCTCGGCGAGTAACGCCACCTTTCTGTGTGAGGCAACGCTGGGCGCCGACAGCGTGCATTGTGTCTACAAGCCGGTCTCTGGCGAGGAGCCGTTGTGGGACTTCCCTGACGGAACGTTGGCTGGTCGCGAACTCAGCGCCTACCTGGTGTCGACTAGGCTGGGCTGGAACATTGTGCCGTACACCGTGATTCGCGATGGGCCCGCTGGCCCTGGCATGCTGCAGCGGTGGGTGCAGCAGCCAGGTGATGCTGCCGATTCCGATCCGGCGCCCGGGCCTGACCTCGTCGACGTGTTTCCGGCAGGGAAGCCACAACCGGGCTATTTGCCGGTGCTGCGAGCCTACGACTACGCCGGCGACGAGGTTGTTCTGATGCATGCTGACGACATCAGAGTGCGGCGGATGGCGGTGTTCGACATGCTCATTAACAATGCCGATCGCAAGGGCGGGCACATCTTGCACGGGCTCGACGGTCATGTCTACGGAGTTGACCACGGCTTGTGTTTGCACGTGGAGAACAAGCTGCGCACTGTGCTGTGGGGTTGGGCCGGCAAGCCGATCGATGAGGAAACTTTGGGTTCGGTTGCCGAGTTTGCTGAGGATCTCGGTGGTTCCCTCGCCGACGCTTTTGCTGAGTGGATCACCCGCGCTGAAATCTCGGCACTGCGCCGGCGCGCATATGCGCTGCTGGACAATCCAGTGATGCCCGGACCAAACCGACACCGGCCGATTCCGTGGCCGGCTTTTTGAGCTGTTCGCTCCCGGGTCGACCCGAGCTGGCGCGCACCTCAACGCTGGTTTGACCAGGGGAACTGCCAGTAGACCGGTGCTGAAGAGCGTCAACACCAACGTCTCGGGTTGGCGTGCGCGACGCTGTTGTGGGTGGTCGAAGGAGACGGCCCACTACGTTCAGCGATACTGAAGCGGTGGCTGACGCACATGATCTGACGGACGAAGTGACAGACGCCGCGCTGGCTGCCGACCTTGCCATCGACGCTGGGAAACTTCTGCTGGCGGTGCGTGACGAAGTCGGTTTCGACGATCCGAGGGCGCTCGGCCGCGCCGGTGACAGTCGGGCGAACAAACTTCTCATGCGGCGATTGCGGGCTGAACGGCCAAACGACGCAGTACTCAGTGAAGAAGCCCATGACGATCTGGATCGACTTCAGTCCGACCGGGTGTGGATCATCGACCCGCTGGACGGTACTCGTGAATTCTCGACACGGGGCCGTGACGACTGGGCGGTACACATTGCGCTATGGCAACGTGGGACCAACGGTCAGCCGTGTATCACCGATGCTGCGGTTTCGTTGCCGGCTCGCGGAAACATCGTGTATCGCACCGACACGGTGACTGCCGCGCGCGGGCCCACCGACGCTTCCAGAGCGCTGCGGGTTGCTGTCAGCGCCTCCCGGCCACCGGCGGTCCTGCACCTGATAAGCCAGGCGGTACCCATTGAAGCAGTGCCGATCGGTTCAGCCGGGGCCAAGGCGATGGCTGTGATTGACGGCTACGTTGACGCTTACCTGCACGCTGGCGGTCAATGGGAATGGGATTCGGCCGCGCCGGCCGGGGTGGTGCTGGCCGCAGGCATGCATGCATCGCGCCTGGACGGCTCCCCACTGATGTACAACCAACCCGACCCCTACCTGCCTGACCTGCTGATGTGTCGCGCCGAGGTATCGCCGATTCTGCTTGGCGCTATCCGGCAGATGTGGGGCTAGTCGGCTGTTCCGGCGCGCTCACGGGGCACCCTCGCGTCAGGCCGTTCCGGCCGGCATCGGAGTCGGGCCTAGAGTCGAGTGCATGCTGTCGTGGTCGCCTGCGCCGGTTCCGGCGTTGCCGGGGCGTGGCCCGGAATTGAGGTTGTATGACACCGCGGACCGGCAAGTGCGTCCATTGGCGCTCGGGCCGATTGCCACCATGTATGTCTGCGGGGTCACGCCATACGACGCGACTCACCTGGGCCACGCCGCCACGTATCTCGCGTTCGACCTGATACATCGATTGCTGCTGCACCTTGGACACAATGTGCGCTACGTGCAGAACGTTACTGATGTCGACGATCCGTTGTTCGAGCGTGCGGACCGCGACGGGGTCGACTGGCGTGATCTCGCCGAACGCGAGGTTGGCCTGTTCAGGTCGGACATGGCCGCATTGCGGGTACTGCCGCCGCACGACTACGTCGGGGCGACCGAGGCGATCCCGGAAATTATCGAACTTGTCGAAAAGATGCTTGCCTCTGGGGCGGCCTACGTCGTCGACGCGGACTATCAGGACATCTACTTCCGCGCGGATGCCACGCCGCAGTTTGGTTACGAGTCGGGCTACGACCGCGCCACTATGTTGCATCTCTTCGAGCAGCGCGGCGGCGATCCGCATCGGCCCGGCAAGATCGATGAGCTCGACGCTTTGCTGTGGCGCGCGGCACGGCCGGGGGAGCCCCAATGGCCGTCGCCGTTCGGGCCGGGCCGCCCCGGCTGGCATGTCGAATGCGCGGCCATCGCGCTCAGTCGTCTCGGCAGCGGCATAGACATTCAGGGTGGCGGCAGCGATCTGATATTTCCGCATCATGAGTTCACCGCGGCACACGCCGAGTCTGTCAGCGGCGACCGGCGATTCGCCCGCCACTATGTGCACGCCGGAATGATCGGCTGGGACGGGCACAAAATGTCCAAGAGCCGCGGCAACCTGGTGCTGGTGTCGAAGCTGCTCGCCCAAGGCGTCGAGCCGTCGGTGGTGCGGTTGGGTCTGCTGGCGGGGCATTACCGTGCGGACCGATATTGGGGCAAGCCCGTGCTCGACGAAGCGAGCGCACGGTTGCAACGCTGGCGTTCCGCGACCGTGCTATCCGCGGGTCCCGACGCCGCCGACGCGATAGCCCGGGTACGCACGTACCTGGCCGACGACCTCGACACGCCCAAGGCGATTGCCGCGATAGATGGTTGGACCACCGATGCCCTGGAGTACGGCGGGCACGACACCCAGGCGCCAAGATTGATGGAAACGACAATCGATGCGCTTTTGGGTGTGGACCTGTAATCGCGGCGGCGGTACGTTTCGGCCATGACTTGGCTGCAGGGCAACGTTGCATTTGTCACAGGTGCTGCGCGGGGAATCGGGGCTGAGGTCGCCCGCCTGCTGCACGCCAGGGGCGCCAAACTTGTGCTGACCGATCTCGACGAAGCGGAGCTGGCTGCAGTCGGTGCCGAATTTGGCGACGACCGGGTACTAACTGTGGTCGCTGACGTGCGCGACTTATCCGCTATGCAAGCTGCTGCCGATAAGGCCGTTGAGCGGTTCGGCCGGATAGACGTCGTCGTTGCCAACGCCGGCATTGCTAGCTACGGATCGGTGTTGCAGGTCGACCCCGAGGCGTTCAAACGGGTCGGCGATGTCAACATGCTGGGTGTCTTTCATACGGTGCGGGCTACCTTGCCCGCGGTGATCGACAGCCGAGGTTATGTGTTGATCGTCTCCTCGCTGGCCGCGTTCACCGGGGCACCGGGGCTGGCGGCGTACCACGCATCGAAGGCCGGCGTCGAGATGCTCGCCAATGTGCTGCGGTTGGAAACCGCCCACCATGGTGTCAGCGTCGGCTCGGCGCACATGTCCTGGATCGACACCGCCTTGGTTCGCGACGCCAAGTCCGACCTGCCGTCATTCGGCAAGCTACTGACGAGGCTGCCGTGGCCGTTGAATAAGACCACTTCGGTTGACGAGTGCGCGGAGGCCTTTGTCAAGGGCATCGAGCGGCGTCGACGTCGGGTGTATTGCCCTGGCTGGGTTGGCTTGTTCCGCTGGGTCAAGCCAGTGTTGGCCACCCGGATCGGCGAATTCCCGGTCCTGCGGTCTGCTGCAGGGATACTGCCTGGCATGGACGCCGAGGTGGTGGCGCTGGGGCGTTCCACCAGCGCCTACACCCAAAGCCTGGAGCGGCCCAGCCAGTAGTGGCGCAGAGTCAGCGTCCGTACCCCGGGCGACGGCGCAGATAACGCTCGAACTCCGCGGCCAGCGCGTCGCCGTCGATCTTGCCGAGCGCATCGTTAATGTCGACCGCGGCGTCGCCGTGTTGCTCGAGCGACTGCACGTAGTCGGCCAATTCTTCATCCTCTGCTGTCATTTCTGTGATCTCCGACTCCCAGGCTTCGGCTTGTGCCGGTAGGTCGGCTAGTGGCACCGCGAGGTCCAAGACGTCTTCAACGCGGCGCAGCAGCGCCACGGTGGCTTTGGGATTCGGTGGGTGCGACACATAGTGCGGCACCGCGGCCCAGAACGTCACAGCCGGGATACCGGCTGCCACGCAGGCGTATTGAAACACCCCGGTAATGCCAGTCGGACCCTCGTAGCGGGCTTCCTCGAGGCCGAATAGCTTCGCCGATTCGGGGGAGTAGGCCGCGCCCGTGACCGGCACCGGCCGAGTATGAGGCGTGTCGGCCAGCAGCGCCCCGAGAATCACCACGGTTTCGGTATTGAGCTTTCCCACGATGGCCAGCAGCTCATCGGTAAATGTCCGCCAGCGCATATTCGGCTCGACTCCGTAGATCAACACGATGTCGCGGTCGCTGTCCGGTGGACGGCAGTATGAGATCTGCGTTGCCGGCCATGCCAGCTCCCGTGCGACCCCATCTATCTGACGAATGACTGGGCGATTCACCTGGTAGTCGTAGTAGGCCTCGTCGTCGATCTCCACGATCGGTAGGGCATCCCAACTGGTCGCCAGGTGCGCCACCGCGTCGCTGGCCGCGTCACCCGCATCGTTCCAGCCCTCGAATGCCGCGACGACGACGGTATTTTGCAGTCGAGGCAGCGTTTCGCCAGGATCTCGAGGAGTCACAGGAATTAGCGTACGGCCTGGCCGGCGCTAGGCCGCATGGATAGTGGTGGACCGGCAGATGGTCAACGTCTACGGGAAACCTTCGTAGCTCGGGTGCGTGCGGGTGTGTCAGCCGCGCCCCAAGCCGTTTAGGTAGGCAGTCGCCGCGGCGCGCGACTCCGGGTCCTGCAACGCGGTGACCAGTGCATCGGCGTCGCTCCAGGCCCGGCCAGGACCGACCATCGATTCTGTCACCGCGTTTGTGTGCTGTTTGGTGGCAGTTAGGGGCAACGCCGGCTTGCTCGCCAACATGGCTACCATTTCGTCGACTGCGCCAGCCAGGTCCTGTTCGGTGACCACCTTGTTCAGAAAGCCTGCGGTAAGGGCTTCTGCCGCCCCAAACGGGCGGCAGGTCATCACGAGTTCTTTGGTCCGAGCCGGGCCGATTTCTCGCACCAGTCGCGGTATTCCTCCCCAGGCAAGGGGGATCCCCAAGTCGATCTCGGGGATCGAGAAGCGGGTGTCGGCGGCGGCGATGCGCAAGTCGCAGGCCGCGGCGAGGACCAGGCCACCCCCGATGCAGTGACCATGGATGCCAGCGACCGTCACGGCGCGCATCGCCTCGATCGCATCAGCCATCCGTCGTCCGGCATCGGCGGCTTCTCGCGGGTTCACCGCCGCACCGCGGGTATTGGGGGCGAACGACGCAAGGTCGGCGCCGGCACTGAAGGCCCGACCGTTGCCGGAAACCACCACCACCTTCACGCTGGGCAGGGTGTCGAGGTGGCGGGCGGCCGAAACCAATTCGTTCAACGTGGTGGTGCTGAGCGGGTTCAGCTTGTCCGGCCGGTTCAGGGTGATATCGCCGCGAGGGCCGTCCACTCTGACCTCGATCTCAGAGAGTGCCATGCCTCACTCTACAAACGCCACAACCAGGCGGGCTGAAACTGCCGTGACTTTGCACGTCGATGCGTGACAGAATCGCTGGCCGTGAAGACCTTCGAGGATCTGTTTGCCGAACTCGGTGAGCGCGCCCGTAGCCGGCCCGATGGCAGCGCCACCGTAGCCGCGCTTGATGCGGGGATACACACAGTGGGCAAGAAGATTCTGGAGGAGGCCGGTGAGGTGTGGTTAGCAGCCGAGCACGAACCTGACGACGCACTGGCCGGGGAGATCAGCCAGCTGCTGTATTGGACCCAAGTGTTAATGATTTCCCGTGGATTATCCCTTGATGACGTCTATCGGAAGCTGTGACGATGCTGCGGGTCGCGGTTCCTAACAAAGGTGCGTTGAGTGAACCGGCAGTCGAGATCCTGACGGAAGCCGGGTATCGGCGCCGCACCGATCCCAAAGACCTGACCGTCATCGATCCGGTCAACAACGTCGAATTTTTCTTCTTGCGGCCCAAGGACATAGCTATCTACGTCGGATCGGGAGAGCTCGACTTTGGAATCACCGGACGCGACTTGGTTAGCGATTCCAGTGCGCCGGTGCGGGAACGTTTAGCGCTGGGTTTCGGATCTTCCAGCTTCCGCTACGCCGGCCCCCGAGATCGCGACTGGACAACGGCTGACCTGGCCGGCAAACGGATAGCCACCGCGTACCCGAATCTGGTTCGCAAAGATTTGGCCGCCAGAGGTATCGACGCAACGGTCATCAGACTCGATGGTGCCGTGGAGATTTCGGTTCAACTCGGGGTCGCCGACGCCATCGCGGATGTGGTGGGGTCTGGGCGCACCCTGAGCCTGCATGACCTGGTGGCCTTCGGTGAGCCGCTATGCGATTCCGAGGCGGTGCTCATCGAGCGGGCTGTTCAAGATGGCAGCGGCCGGAGTGAGGCGCGTGATCAGCTGGTCGCCCGGGTGCAGGGTGTGGTTTTCGGCCAGCAGTATCTGATGCTCGACTACGACTGCCCGCGGTCGGCGCTGCAGAAAGCGACGGCGATCACGCCTGGACTCGAGTCGCCGACTATCGCCCCGCTTGCGGACCCGGATTGGGTCGCGATCCGGGCGTTGGTGCCCCGTCGGGGTGTGAACGCTTTGATGGACGACCTCGCCGCGATCGGTGCCAAAGCGATCCTCGCATCCGACATCAGGTTCTGCCGATTCTGATCCAGTAGCAGGTGTTCCGGGTCGGCGCTGTGTTAGCGTCCCGGTAGCGTTGCCAGGCTGATCTTGTGTCCCGAAGGGATCGCAATGACGCAAGTCCTTGTGCTGCTGCTGGCACTGTTGATTGGTGTTGTTGCTGGGTTGCGCTCAGTGACCGCTCCGGCCGTAGTTGCCTGGGCCGCCTTTCTGGACTGGATTAACTTGCACGGAACCTGGGCATCTTGGGTGGGCGACATCGTGACGGTTGCGTTGGTCAGCACCTTTGCGGTTGCCGAACTCGTCGGCGACAAACTATCCCGGACGCCGCCGCGCACCGCGACGCCGGTCTTCTTGGTTCGGATCATCTTGGGCGGGTTCGCCGGCGCCGTCATCGGCACCGCGTGGGGATACCGGTGGGGGGCACTTGGCGCCGGCGTAATCGGCGCTGTGTTGGGCACGGTGATTGGTTTTCAGGCCCGGCGCAGGCTGGTCGCTGCTCGCGGCGGCCATGACCTGCCAATCGCCTTGCTAGAGGATATGGTTGCGGTCCTGGGCGGCTTCGCTATCGTCGCCGCGGCAGCCGTGTTGTGACCAAGAATTGCGGGGCATCGCGGGCGCCGCGGCTCGCCGCCATGAGACTAGGTGAGTTGTCTACGCTGGACCAGGATGGTCTGGGCCGATGTCCCCAAGAACCCGGCTCTGTCGAAAACCTCTGCTGTGGTCACCCCGATGCCGTCCGGTCCCACAGACGCGCGAGCGCGCAGCGCGAAGTCGGTGCCCGTCGGCAGCCGGTGCAGGTGCACCACTGTGTCGGTATTCATGAAGATGAACTCGCTTGGGTCGAGGATCGCACCCACTCCGTTGGCGCAGTCCACGATGGCGGCAAGACGCTGCAGTCCCGATGTCGTTTCGGTATCGACGACATGCCCCAGCGGGCTGAACCAGGACACCGCGGCGGATTGCTCGTCGGTGAGTTGCGGCCGCCAGCTGAGCGCGTCGAAATAGCCGCCAGCGTTGGCGAAGACCGCCGGAATCGGTTCGGCCGGCCCTTCTGCCAAAGGAGAGTAGCGGTCGGTGGCCGCGTCCGAGCTGTCGGAGACTGCCAGGAGCCACGCGGTGACCCGGGCTAACGTACGGGCGGGTTCGTGAACAGGATCGGCGAGCATCTCCGCGACCATCATGGCGATGCGTGCACCGGGACGCTCCACCCAGGCCCGAACGCGTACCGGCGCCACGGGAATTGGCCCGAGTATGTCGAGGCTGAGTCTGCCGATCCGCAGGCCTGATCCCGCCGACAGTTCTTCGATCAGTTTGGTCAGCAGCGCCAGCGGGGGTGATCCATGCTGAATTTCGGGGGCCCAGTTGCTTCGGGTGTAGTCAGTTGCGCTGAACCTCTGATGGTCACCGTCGCTGGGGAGGCGTCGGTAGAAACAAATTGTCACGCTGCCGGCTCGGTCGGACGCGCGGCACCTGGGTGATCGGGCCACCCCGGGTAGGGCGGCGGCGTCCCTCCGAAAGCTGGGCAGTGCGCCTGATGCGGGCACCATCCGCACAGTCGTGATGGGCTGGCGCGGAAATCGCCTGTTGCGCCTGCGGATTGGATCGCCCGCCAGATTGCCATTAACGTCTTTTCGAAGCGCAGCAGCTCGTCTTGCTCCGGCGAATAGTCCAGCAGCTGTCCGTCGGCCAGATAGATGAGCCGCAGCCGGGCGGGCAGCACACCGCGTGAACGGAAAAGTGCCACCGCGTAGAACTTCATTTGGAACATTGCCTTGAACTCGGCCTGCGCCCGGCTGGCCGGCGGCGCCTTGCCCGTTTTGTAGTCGACTACTCGCAGTTCACCCGTGGCGGCGACGTCAATCCGGTCGATATATCCACGCAGCAACGTGCCATCGGCAAGTTCCACCTCCACACGCTGCTCACAGCCGTCTGGGTCGAAGCGGGTTGGGTCCTCGAGTCGGTAGTAGCCAGACAGTAGCGCGCGGGCATCTTCGAGTAGTCGGGACCGCTGTTCGCCGTCCAGTTCGTCTGCCAGATCGGGATCGTCAGCAATCAGCTGGTCCCAGGCGGGCTCCACCAGCGACCTGGCGGTGTCGGGATCCCGGCGCGGCGCGGGCAGACTGTAAAGCTGCTCAAGTGCGGCATGCACCACCGACCCACGTAGCTGTGCCGCTGACGGTGCCTCGGGCAAACGGTCGATCGCGCGGAAACGGTACAACAAAGGGCACTGTTTGAAATCCGCGGCCCGCGACGGTGACAGAGCTAACCGTGGTGTGCGTGCATCCGGTTGGTGCGGCGACGGCGAGTCGGTCATTCCCGCAGCCTAGGCCGGGGCCCAGACAACCCCGGGCACCGGCCGCGGCGCGTCGGCTGGCACGCTAGGTGCCGTGTCAGCAACCGGCCCGTTCACCGCCGGCGAACGCGTCCAGCTCACCGACGCCAAGGGTCGCCATTACACGATCTCTCTTACTCCCGGCAGCGAGTTCCACACCCACCGCGGTTCGATTGCACACGATGCGCTGATCGGGTTGGAGCAAGGCAGCGTCGTCGAATCAAGCAACGGCGCCGCATTCCTGGTGCTGCGTCCGCTGTTGGTCGACTACGTGATGTCGATGCCCCGCGGACCGCAGGTGATCTACCCCAAGGACGCTGCTCAGATCGTGCACGAGGGCGATATCTTTCCCGGCGCTCGCGTGCTGGAAGCGGGAGCTGGATCTGGCGCGCTGACCTGCTCTCTGCTGCGGGCGGTCGGGCCGCACGGGCAGGTGATCTCCTACGAACAGCGTCCAGAGCATGCCGAACACGCACGTCGCAATGTGGCTAATTTCTATGAGGTTCGCCAGAGCGAAGACGGCCGAGGCGATCGAGGCCAGCTGCCGGAGAACTGGCAGCTCGTCATCGGTGACGTCGCCGACTCTGAGCTGTCGGACGGGACATTCGACCGGGCAGTGCTGGACATGCTGGCGCCCTGGGAGGTGCTGAACGCGGTATCACGGCTGGTGGTCGCCGGCGGCGTGTTGGTCGTTTACGTGGCTACCGTGACTCAGCTGTCCAAGGTCGTGGAGGCGCTGCGGGCCCAAAAGTGCTGGACCGAACCGCGGGCGTGGGAGACGATGCAGCGCGGTTGGAATGTCGTTGGGCTGGCTGTCCGCCCGCAGCATTCGATGCGCGGGCACACCGCCTTTCTCGTGGCGACTCGCCGGTTGGCGCCTGGCGCTGTTGCCCCGGCGCCGTTGGGGCGTAAGCGCCCAGGACGCGATGGCTAGTTAGTCATCGCTACGACGCAGCTCTCGGTGCACGGACAGCAGCTCCAGTTCGGGACGTGCGGCTACCAAGCGCTCGGCCGCGTCCATAACATCGACGGCGTGGCTGCGATCGCCGGAGACCACCGACAATCCGATGCCAGCTCTACGATGCAGATCCTGTGCACCGGTCTCAGCGACTGACACGTTGAACTTGCGCTGCAGTTCGGCGACAACGGGACGGATTATCGAGCGCTTCTGCTTGAGCGATCGCACGTCGCCGAGTAAGACGTCGAACTCTAGCCAGCCGATCCACATTCGGTGGGCTCTCAGCCCCCCGACGTAGGAGCTGGTTCTGGCGTCGGCTTGGGCTCCGGGGCCGGTGCAAGCGTCGACGTCTCCTCGGAACTTCCCAGGGCCAAGAGCATTTCGGCCGTCCGCCGGGTCAACTGCCAGCCTCCGTGGAAAGGTGTGAACTCCATCGGGAAAGCGAATCCGTTGTCATCGGGCCGAGAAGTGGTCACATTGATGCTCGCTATCACATCGGACGAGTTCTTGTCCGACCATTCGATGTTGGTTGCAGCGAAGGTCACGGGCAAGTAGCCGCTGTCCCGCATCGCGGTGGTGAAGCTGTCTAGGACGGCGGCGCTCTCCGGGCTGGTGCCTTCGATGAGGGTGACTTTCTCGACGCCTGGTACGCCCGGGTCCGCGAGCCGGGACAGCACGTCGGTCAGGGTTTCGGGTGCCGGTAGGGGAGCCGTGAGGGGAGCCGAAACGGTGCTTGGAGTAGCGGACGGCACCGGGGAGGCAGCCGACGGCGGACTTGTTGGGTCCCCCCCGGAGCACCCGACAACCCCAAGCGCCGCCACTACCGTGGCGGCGCCCAGGACTGCGCGCGTGTGTCCGTTCATCCAGTGATGAGCCAGGCTATGCGCCCGCGCCTACTTCCTTGGGTAGCTCTTTCACCGAAGCACATGAGATCGGCCGGCCGCGTCTCTCGGCGGTGGCCGCTACCCTTGTGGCTAGGGATTTCACGGTTGCGGAGGTCCTTTCAGGGCTCTCTCGAGGCTCTTGCGTGGTCCCTTCGAGTGGCCCGCCTCGAGGCAGAGATTACCAGCGAGACCGAAAATGTTACGTCTCGTCGGCATTTGACTCCGCACATATTGCGCCGATCGCCGGTAGCGTTGGTGTATCCGCAGCGTCGGTCGGTGAGCGGGGAAGGAGCGCAACATGGGTGAGTCAGAGCGTTCTGAAGCATTCGGTACCCCTGGTGATATCCCGCTGTCCAGTGACGATGCTGCCGAACTGGAGCAGCTGCGGCGCGAAGCCGCGATGCTGCGCGAGCAGCTTGAGACCGCGGCCGGGCAGGAGAGCCCGGCCCGCGCTACCCGCGATGTGCACCAACTCGAAGCCCGCATCGACTCGCTTGCAGCCCGCAATTCGAAATTAATGGAAACTCTTAAAGAAGCGCGTCAGCAACTGTTGGCGCTGCGCGAGGAAGTTGACCGGTTGGGTCAACCGCCCAGCGGCTACGGTGTCCTTCTGTTTGCTCACGACGATGAAACCGTCGACGTGTTCACCTCTGGGCGCAAGATGCGGCTGACCTGCTCGCCGAATATTGACGCCGCGTCATTGCGTAAGGGGCAAACGGTCCGGCTCAACGAAGCGCTGACCGTCGTCGAAGCCGGCGCGTATGAGTCGGTCGGTGAGATATCCACCTTGCGCGAGGTTTTGGGCGACGGCCACCGGGCCCTTGTCGTGGGCCACGCCGACGAGGAACGCATCGTCTGGCTGGCCGAGCCGCTGGTCGCCGACGATTTGCCGGATGGTGTCCCTGACGCGCTCAACGACGACACCCGGCCCCGCAAGCTGAGGCCCGGTGACTCGTTGCTGGTTGATACCAAAGCCGGCTATGCCTTCGAGCGCATCCCGAAGGCCGAGGTCGAAGATTTGGTGCTAGAAGAGGTGCCCGATGTCAGCTACCAAGACATTGGCGGGTTGACTCGCCAAATCGAGCAAATCCGCGACGCTGTCGAGCTGCCATTCCTGCACAAGGAGCTATACCGGGAGTACGCTCTGCGCCCGCCCAAGGGTGTGCTGCTCTATGGCCCGCCCGGCTGCGGCAAGACGCTGATCGCCAAAGCAGTGGCCAACTCGTTGGCGAAGAAGATGGCCGAGGTCCGCGGCGACGACGCCCGCGAGGCGAAGTCGTACTTCCTCAACATCAAAGGCCCGGAGTTGCTGAACAAGTTCGTCGGCGAGACCGAGCGTCACATTCGGCTGATATTCCAGCGAGCCCGCGAGAAGGCGTCGGAAGGTACGCCAGTGATCGTGTTCTTCGACGAGATGGACTCGATATTCCGCACTCGGGGCACTGGGGTGTCGTCAGATGTCGAAACCACCGTGGTCCCGCAGCTACTGAGCGAGATCGACGGGGTGGAGGGACTGGAGAACGTCATCGTGATCGGCGCCTCCAATCGTGAGGACATGATCGATCCTGCGATATTGCGGCCCGGGCGCCTCGACGTCAAGATCAAGATCGAGCGGCCGGACGCAGAAGCGGCCCAGGACATCTACTCGAAGTACCTGACCGAGTCGTTGCCGGTACATGCCGACGATCTCGCCGAGTTCGACAGCGACCGGTCTGCTTGCATCAAAGCGATGATCGAGAAAGTCGTCGACCGGATGTACGCCGAGATCGACGACAACCGGTTCTTGGAGGTCACCTACGCCAACGGTGACAAGGAGGTCATGTACTTCAAGGACTTCAACTCCGGGGCGATGATCCAAAACGTTGTCGACCGGGCCAAGAAGAACGCCATCAAATCAGTGCTTGAGACCGGGCAACAGGGACTGCGCATTCAGCATCTGCTCGACTCGATCGTCGACGAGTTCGCTGAGAACGAAGACTTGCCCAACACCACCAACCCTGATGACTGGGCGCGGATTTCGGGTAAGAAGGGCGAGCGTATCGTCTATATTCGCACTCTGGTCACCGGCAAGAGTTCCAGCGCGAGCCGGGCTATCGACACCGAATCCAACCTTGGCCAATATCTCTAGGACTCGGCGGTGTGTGATCCGCAGGATCAACGGCCTGCAACGGCGTAGCGTTTTAAAGATCCAGTTTTCGGACGCGGCTCACTGGAGTGCGGGTCGCCAGCGCGGTGCCCGATAGAGTCGGGTGGCAGTTGACCGTCGTTGCGGCGACGCCGGATTCCGGCTCGGTGGCCGGCGGATGCTCGTATCTTCGCCACGCCTAGGCTGCAGGGCATGCAACGGATCATCGGGACAGAGGTCGAGTACGGCATTTCATCGCCGTCGGACTCGACTGCCAACCCGATCCTCACCTCGACCCAGGCGGTGTTGGCTTATGCTGCTGCCGCCGGAATTCAGCGCGCCAAGCGCACCCGCTGGGATTACGAAGTCGAATCGCCGCTGCGGGATGCCCGTGGCTTCGACCTGAGCCGGGCAGCTGGCCCCCCTCCGGTAGTCGATGCCGATGAGGTCGGTGCGGCCAACATGATTTTGACGAACGGGGCGCGGCTGTATGTCGACCACGCTCACCCGGAGTATTCCGCGCCCGAGTGCACCGACCCGCTCGACGCGGTGATTTGGGACAAGGCCGGCGAGCGCGTGATGGAGGCGGCTGCCCGCCACGTCGCCAGTGTGCCGGGAGCCGCGAAGCTGCAGCTGTACAAGAACAACGTCGACGGCAAAGGCGCGTCGTACGGGTCACATGAGAACTATCTGATGTCGCGGCAGACGCCGTTCTCAGCCATCATCGCCGGGTTGACCCCTTTTCTGGTGTCACGGCAGGTGGTGACGGGTTCGGGGCGGGTTGGTATCGGGCCTTCTGGTGAGGAGTCCGGCTTCCAGCTGTCCCAGCGTGCCGACTACATCGAGGTCGAGGTTGGTTTAGAGACGACGCTGAAACGCGGCATCATCAACACACGTGACGAACCGCACGCCGACGCCGACCGATACCGGCGGCTGCACGTCATCATCGGCGACGCCAACCTTGCCGAGACGTCGACCTACCTAAAACTGGGTGCCACGGCGCTGGTGCTCGATGTGATCGAGGAAGGCATCGACCTGTCCGACCTGGCCTTGGCGCGGCCCGTGCACGCGGTCCACGCGATCAGCCGCGATCCGTCGCTGCGAGCGACTGTGGCCCTTGTCGATGGTCGCGAACTAACCGGTCTTGCGCTGCAACGGATCTACCTCGATCGGGTGGCTAAGCTTGTCGACAGTCGCGACCCCGATCCCCGGGCAGCTGACCTTGTGGAGACCTGGGCGAATGTGCTTGACCAGCTTGAGCGTGACCCGATGGACTGCGCCGAGTTGCTCGACTGGCCGGCAAAGCTGCGGCTGCTTGAGGGGTTCCGGCATCGGGAGAACCTGAATTGGTCCGCTCCCCGATTGCACCTCGTTGATCTGCAGTATTCCGATGTCAGGCTTGATAAAGGGCTCTACAACCGACTTGTTGCCCGCGGCTCGATGAAGCGGCTGGTCGCCGAGTCCGAGGTACTCGCTGCGGTACAGAATCCGCCGACTGATACTCGTGCGTACTTTCGCGGCGAATGCCTGCGTAGGTTCGGCGCTGATATCGCTGCGGCCAGCTGGGACTCGGTGATTTTCGACTTGGGCGGCGATTCGCTGGTTCGTATTCCGACCCTGGAGCCGCTGCGGGGCAGCAAGGCACATGTCGGGGCGTTGTTGGATTCGGTGGATAGCGCCGCCGAACTGGTGGAACAACTCACCAACTGAGGTGTGTCGCAATCGCATGTGCGCCCAGGCAATGTCGGGGGTGACCGGTAGGGTGGAGAGACCAGCGAGCAAGTGACACGCACCCGCGGCCTTCGGAAAGGCCCAGACGAAGCAGGAGGCGGCGATGGCTCAGGAGCAAACCAAACGTGGCGGTGGCGGCGGCGATGATGATGATTTCGCCGACAGCACCGCCGCTGGCCAGGAGCGTCGCGAAAAGCTGACCGAGGAGACCGACGATCTGCTCGATGAGATCGACGATGTCCTTGAAGAGAACGCCGAAGACTTCGTCCGTGCATACGTCCAAAAGGGCGGACAGTGATCTGGCCGTTACCTAACCGCCTGACCGCCAACTCGCCGCTTTCTGGAGCCCCTGCCGTAGACCTGTCTTCCTTCGCCGATTTTCTCCGCCGCCAAGCGCCGGAGTTGCTTCCGGCGAGCATCGGCGGTGGCGCCCAGCCTGGCGGTGCCGATGATCAGCTGCCGCATGGCACGACTATCGTCGCGCTGAAGTACCCCGGCGGAGTCGTTATCGCCGGAGATCGGCGCGCTACGCAGGGCAACATGATCGCGGGCCGCGACGTGCGCAAGGTGTACATCACCGACGACTACACGGCCACTGGCATCGCGGGGACCGCGGCGGTCGCTGTTGAGTTCGCTCGTCTTTACGCGGTCGAACTTGAACACTACGAGAAGCTCGAAGGTGTGCCGCTCACGTTTGCGGGCAAGGTCAACAGGCTTGCCATCATGGTGCGCGGCAACCTGGCGGCGGCGATGCAGGGCCTGGTAGCGCTACCTTTGCTGGTGGGCTATGACATCCAAGCCTCCGACTCGGAATCCGCGGGCCGCATCGTCTCGTTTGACGCCGCCGGGGGCTGGAACATCGAGGAAGAGGGCTACCAGTCGGTGGGGTCGGGGTCTATTTTCGCCAAGTCGTCGATGAAGAAGTTGTATTCGCAGGTCACCAACGCTGATTCCGCGCTACGTGTGGCCGTGGAGGCGCTCTACGACGCCGCTGACGATGATTCGGCCACCGGCGGGCCGGATCTGGTCCGGGGGATCTATCCGACGGCGGTCACCATCGGGGTCGACGGAGCAGCCGATGTGCCCGAGAGCCGTATCGCCGAAGTAGCTCGCGGAGTCATCGAATCCCGATCACGCGATGACGCCGTTGGCTCCAACGCGAATCGGCGGGTTGAGAAGTGAGCTTTCCGTATTTCATCTCACCTGAGCAGGCGATGCGTGAGCGCAGTGAGCTCGCGCGTAAGGGCATCGCACGTGGACGCAGCGTGGTGGTCCTGGCCTACGCCGGAGGCGTGCTGTTCGTCGCCGAGAATCCCTCGCGGTCGCTGCAGAAGATCAGCGAACTCTACGATCGGGTCGGCTTCGCGGCGGCGGGCAAGTTCAACGAATTCGACAACCTGCGCCGCGGCGGGATCCAGTTCGCCGACACCCGCGGCTATGCATACGACCGTCGAGATGTCACTGGGCGGCAGTTGGCCAACGTCTACGCGCAAACCTTGGGCAGCATCTTCACCGAGCAGGCCAAGCCCTACGAGGTCGAGTTGTGTGTCGCCGAGGTCGCGCACCACGGCGAGACGAAACCCCCCGAGCTCTACCGGATCACCTACGACGGGTCGATAGCCGACGAGCCGCATTTCGTTGTGATGGGTGGTACCACGGAGCCGATCACGAGTGCCCTCAAAGAGTCCTATACCGAGAATGCCGGTTTGACCGACGCCGTGCGTATCGCGGTGCAGGCGCTGCGGGCGGGCAGCGCCGATACGTCGGGCAATGGTCAGCCGGCTCTGGGCGGGGCCAGTCTAGAAGTGGCAATTCTCGAGGCTGACCGGCCGCGACGAGCGTTTCGGCGCATCACCGGCGGCGCGCTCGAAACGCTGCTGCAGGAAATGGATTCGGCCAGCGCGGACGCCGACGGTGAGTCGTCGGATTAAGTTGTCGGTGCCTACTCGGAGCCGCTGAACCCAAACCGGTCGGACAACAAGTACGCTCAATCACGTGCA
The DNA here is from genome assembly GCF_965230835.1 of Mycobacterium sp. GTDB lineage: Bacteria > Actinomycetota > Actinomycetes > Mycobacteriales > Mycobacteriaceae > Mycobacterium. The sequence goes on along the minus strand of NZ_CBDDLW010000002.1, from coordinate 4,867,378 downwards.
GCGGCGAATCATGGGCATCGAGACCGAGTTCGGTGTCACCTGCACTTTTCACGGTCATCGGCGCCTGTCGCCGGACGAGGTAGCCCGTTACCTATTCCGACGAGTGGTGTCTTGGGGTCGCAGTTCCAACGTCTTTCTACGCAACGGAGCGCGTCTCTACCTTGATGTGGGTAGCCATCCCGAGTACGCGACCGCGGAATGCGACAGCCTGGTGCAGCTGGTGACCCATGACCGGGCCGGCGAATGGGTGCTGGAAGATCTGCTCGTCGATGCCGAGCAGCGCCTCGCCGACGAGGGCATCGGTGGCGATATCTACCTGTTCAAGAACAACACCGACTCTGCAGGCAACTCCTACGGCTGCCACGAGAATTACCTGATCGTGCGGGCCGGAGAATTCTCCCGAATCTCCGACGTGCTGTTGCCGTTCTTGGTGACGCGGCAGCTGATCTGCGGCGCGGGAAAAGTGCTGCAGACGCCGAAGGCCGCCACGTTTTGCCTTTCCCAGCGCGCCGAGCACATCTGGGAGGGCGTTTCGTCCGCAACCACTCGGTCCCGGCCAATTATCAACACTCGCGACGAGCCGCACGCCGATGCCGAAAAGTATCGGCGGCTGCATGTCATCGTGGGCGACTCCAATATGTGCGAAACCAGCACCATGCTGAAGGTAGGCACCGCGGCGCTGGTGTTGGAGATGGTCGAAGCGGGGGTTGCGTTTCGCGACTTCTCGTTGGACAACCCGATTCGTGCAATCCGCGAGGTCAGCCACGACATCACTGGTCGCCGGCCGGTGCGGCTGGCCGGCGGGCGTCAGGCCAGCGCGCTGGACATCCAGCGTGAGTACTACACCCGCGCCGTCGAGCATCTTCAGACCCGCGAGCCCAATGCGCAGATCGAGCAAGTCGTTGATCTATGGGGCCGTCAGCTCGATGCCGTTGAGAGCCAGGATTTCGCCAAGGTGGACACCGAGATTGATTGGGTGATTAAACGCAAGCTGTTCCAGCGTTACCAGGACCGCTACGACATGGAGTTGTCGGACCCGAAAATCGCGCAGCTGGATTTGGCCTACCACGACATCAAGCGCGGTCGCGGCGTATTCGATCTGCTGCAACGGAAGGGCTTAGCGGCCCGCGTCACCACCGATGACGACATCGGTGCGGCTGTGGACAATCCACCACAGACCACGCGCGCCAGGCTGCGCGGCGAGTTCATCCGCGCAGCGCAGGCCGCAGGGCGCGATTTCACCGTTGACTGGGTACATCTCAAGCTCAACGACCAAGCTCAGCGCACTGTCTTGTGTAAGGACCCGTTCCGGGCAGTCGATGAGCGCGTCAAACGGTTGATCGCGAGTATGTAGCCACTACCCTGCTACGGGTGGCGATCTCGAAAGTCGAACGGCTGGTCAATCTTGTCATCGCCCTGCTGTCCACCCGTGGCTACATCACCGCCGAAAAGATCAGGTCCAGTGTGGCCGGCTATGCCGACAGTCCTAGTTTTGAGGCGTTCTCGCGGATGTTCGAGCGCGACAAAAACGAGCTGCGTGACCTGGGTATCCCGCTTGAGACTGGAAAGGTCTCCAACTTGGACCCCGCTGAGGGCTATCGCATCAACCGCGACGTTTATGCATTGCCGGCGGTTGAGCTGACCGCCGACGAAGCCGCAGCGGTTGCGGTCGCTACCCGGTTGTGGGAGTCCCATGAGTTGGTTACCGCGACCCACGGCGCGTTACTTAAGCTGAGGGCGGCCGGCGTTGACGTCGACCCCGACGCCCCAGTGACTATCGCCTCGCCAACCGGCGTGGCCGGACTGCGTGGGTCCGAGGATGTCCTGGGAATTCTGTTGTCTGCTGTCGATTCGCGGCAGGCTGTGCAGTTCCCCCACCGGTCCTCCCGCGCCGAGCCATACACCACCCGGACGGTCGAACCGTGGGGAGTGGTCACCGAAAAGGGGCGCTGGTATCTGGTCGGCCACGACCGCGACCGCGGCGCTACCCGGATATTTCGGTTGTCGCGGATCGGTACGCAGGTGACGCCGATCGGTCCGGTCGACGCGATCGACGTGCCCGATGGTGTTGATTTGCGCAAGATCGTGGCGCAGAAGGTCACCGAAGCCCCGACTGGGGTGCAGGCCACTGTGTGGGTGGCTCGCGGGCGCGGTACCGCGCTGCGGCGCGCCGGGCGGTTGGTCGGACCTCGAAATGTCGCGGGCCGGGACGGCGAGGTGATCGAGCTCGATATCGGGTCAAGCGATCGATTGACGCGTGACATCACCGGCTACGGCGCCGATGTGATCGTGCTGGAGCCGGTGTCGTTGCGTGAAGAGGTCTTGGCTCGGTTGCGTGCGCGGGAGGAGCGGCGCTGATGGCTCGCGTTGGCGACGATGCAGAGCGAAGCGATGAGGAGGAGCGGCGCTGATGGCTCGCGTTGGCGACGATGCAGAGCGAAGCGATGAGGAGGAGCGGCGCTGATGGCTCGCGTTGGCGACGATGCAGAGCGAAGCGATGAGGAGGAGCGGCGCTGATGGGCCCCGTGTCGTCGAGGTTGGTGCGGCTGCTCAACATGGTGCCGTACTTCCAAGCTAACCCGCGGATCACCCGAGCGGAGGCCGCCGTTGATCTTGGCGTGTCGGCCAAGCAGCTAGAACAAGACCTCAATCAGCTGTGGATGTGCGGACTGCCCGGTTACGGCCCGGGCGATCTTATCGACTTCCAGTTCTCGGGCGATACCGTCGAGGTGACGTTCTCGGCGGGTATCGACCGCGCGCTCAAGCTCACCTCTCCCGAGGCCACCGGTCTGCTGGTGGCGCTGCGAGCTCTGGCCGACATCCCCGGCGTGGTTGATCCGCAGGCGGCGCGCAGCGCGATCGCCAAGATCGCGGCGGCAGCCGGGGCGGTCGGGCACGATGACACTGCGTCAGCCGTCGACGAACCCGCACCCGTTGAGAGCCGGGCGGCGGCCATGGTGCGTTCGGCGGTGCATGACAAACGTGCACTGAGTATCGACTACTACGCCGCGTCGCATGACACCCTCACCGCCCGGACGGTTGACCCCATCCGGGTATTGCTCATCGGCGGTCACAGCTACTTGGAGGCTTGGTCGCGCGAGGCCGAAGGCGTTCGGTTGTTTCGTTTCGACCGGATTGTCGACGCCACCGAGCTTGGCGAGCCAGCCATGCCGCCGGAACCGTTGCTGCAGGCGCCACCGGACACGTCGCTGTTCGATGGCGATCCGTCATTGCCGTCGGCCACGCTGCTGGTGGCACCGTCGGCGTCGTGGATGTTCGAGTACTACCCGATGCGCGAGCTGCGCGAGCTGCCTGGGGGTTCTTATGAGATGGCCATGACTTATGCCTCCGAGGACTGGATGACGCGCTTAGTGCTTGGCTTCGGGTCGGCCGTGCAGGTACTGGAGCCGGAGTCGCTCGCGCAGCGGGTGCGCGATGCCGCCGCCGCGGCCTTGCGTGCCTACCAGGCATTGAGCTGATGGCGAACACCGGCCTTGATTGCGGCACCGCGCCTGGACCGCGACGATCTGGGCGGTACGGCGCGCGGCGCGGGTACCGTGCGCTTTTCGGAGAGACCTGCCTTGGCTGCGGTAACATCGAGTGAACGTCTGGAGGTAATCAAAGTGGGCAGTCTTAGTCCGTGGCACTGGGCGATCCTCGCTGTCGTGGTGATCGTGCTGTTCGGTGCCAAGAAGCTCCCTGACGCGGCGCGCTCTTTGGGCAAGTCGCTACGGATTTTCAAATCCGAAGTGCGTGAAATGCAAAACGAGGGCAAGTCTGAAGCTTCTGCCCTGGACTCTCGCACTGAAACCCCTACTCCGGTGCAGTCCCAGCGGGTCGATCCGGCGGCGGCTTCAGATCAAGGTCACCCCGAGACGCGGCCGGCCTAGCCGGGTCGCTGCACTGTCGTACGGCAGCGTCATTGACCAAACGTGGTGAACGGTTCCCGGGCCTCAGAACGCCTTGCTGGCCTAATCACACGACTCAACCCTCGGCGGAGGCGTAGTCGCGCCAATCCCGACGGGACGATGTCCCTGGTTGACCATTTGACCGAGCTTCGTACCCGGCTCTTGATCTCGCTTGGCGCGATTCTGATTACCACGATTTTTGGGTTCCTCTGGTACTCGCATTCAATCTTTGGCCTGGATAGCCTCGGCGAGTGGTTGCGGCATCCGTACTGCGCGCTGCCGCAGTCCGCGCGCGCCGACATCAGCGCCGACGGAGAATGCCGGTTGTTGGCCACCGCGCCGTTCGACCAATTCATGCTGCGGCTCAAAGTCGGGGTTGCGGCCGGGATCGTGCTGGCCTGTCCGGTGTGGTTCTACCAGCTTTGGGCGTTCATTACCCCCGGCCTCTATAAGAAGGAGCGCCGCTTCGCGGTGGCGTTCGTCATTCCCGCGGCAGTGCTTTTCGTCAGCGGCGCCGTGCTGGCCTATCTGGTGTTGGCGAAGGCGCTGGGCTTCTTGCTGACTGTCGGCAGCGATGTGCAAGTGACCGCGCTATCCGGCGACAAATACTTCGGCTTCCTGTTGAACCTGTTGGTGGTGTTCGGGATCAGTTTTGAGTTTCCCCTGCTGATCGTCATGCTCAACCTGGCGGGTCTGTTGTCCTATGAGCGGCTCAAGTCCTGGCGGCGCGGTTTGATCTTCGCGATGTTTGTGTTCGCGGCGGTGTTCACTCCCGGATCAGACCCGTTTTCGATGACGGCTCTGGGCCTGGCGCTGACGGTGTTGCTCGAGTTCGCCATTCAGGTTGCGCGGCTGCATGACAGGCGAAAAGCGAAGCGGGAAGAACCGATCTCCGATGACGAAGCGTCGGTAATCGACCCGCCTGCGCCGGTGTCGGCACCGACGGTCGTTGGCAGACCTCATGACGACATCACGTAGACGTCGGTGTCGCACGGTGGCAGCATGACCGGTTCGGCTGAGCTGGGCCGATTCGCCGCGGAGCTGCCTTTCTCGCTAGACGACTTTCAGCGTCGCGCCTGTGCAGCGCTGGAGCAGGGCCATGGTGTGCTGGTCTGCGCTCCGACCGGTGCCGGCAAGACGGTGGTCGGTGAGTTCGCCGTGCACATGGCCTTGGCAGCCGGCAGCAAGTGCTTCTACACAACTCCACTCAAAGCGCTGAGCAACCAGAAGCACACCGACCTGACGGGACGCTACGGGCGCGACCGGATCGGGCTGCTAACAGGCGATCAATCGGTTAACGCCGACGCGCCGGTGGTGGTGATGACCACCGAGGTGCTGCGCAATATGCTTTACGCGGATTCACCTGCACTACAGGGACTTTCCTATGTGGTGATGGACGAGGTGCACTTCCTTGCTGACCGGATGCGTGGCCCGGTCTGGGAGGAGGTCATCTTGCATCTGCCAGCGGAGGTGCGGGTGGTCAGCCTTTCGGCGACGGTGAGCAACGCCGAGGAGTTCGGCGGCTGGATCCAAACCGTGCGCGGCGACACAACGGTAGTGGTCGACGAGCACCGGCCGGTGCCGCTGTGGCAACACGTGCTGGTGGGTAGGCGCCTCTTCGACTTGTTCGACTACCGGACCGACCACGACGTAGACGCATCCAATTCTCAGCCGAGTGTTAACCCTGAGCTGCTGCGGCACATCGCGCATCGCCGTGAGGCCGACCGGATGTCGGAATGGAAGCCGCGCCGACATGCGGGACGAAGGGGAGCGGCTACCGGGGGAAACCGTGCACGTGCCGTTGGAGGGCGCTTCCAGCGGCCCCCGCCGCGCCCGGATGTGATCTCGATGCTGGACCGCGAAGGGCTATTGCCGGCGATCACGTTTGTGTTCTCACGTGCGGGTTGTGATGCCGCGGTCAGTCAATGCTTGCGCTCGCCCCTGCAGTTGACGTCGGAGCAAGAGCGTGCCCAGATCGCCGAGGTGATCGATCACCGTTGTGGCGACCTGGCCGACGCCGACCTGGCTGTCCTCGGCTACCACGAATGGCGCGAGGGGCTGCTTCGGGGGCTAGCCGCCCATCACGCCGGGATGTTGCCGGTGTTCCGGCACACCGTCGAGGAGCTTTTCACTGCCGGGCTGGTCAAGGCGGTTTTCGCCACCGAAACTTTGGCGCTGGGCATCAACATGCCTGCGCGCACGGTGGTGCTGGAGCGGTTGGTGAAGTTCAACGGAGAGCAGCATGTGCCGCTGACACCGGGGGAGTACACCCAACTGACCGGCCGGGCCGGCAGGCGCGGTATCGATGTGGAGGGGCACGCGGTAGTGATCTGGCTGTCCGGCGAGGACACGACAGAGCCGTCCGAAGTGGCGGGCCTTGCCTCAACTCGTACGTTTCCGCTGCGCAGCTCGTTTTCACCGTCCTACAACATGACGATCAACTTGGTGCAGCGAATGGGCCCGCAGCAAGCGCACCGGCTGTTGGAGCAGTCGTTTGCCCAGTATCAAGCAGACCGATCCGTCGTCGGCCTGGTCCGCGGCATTGAGCGGGGAACGAAGATGCTCGATGAGATCGCCGCCGAAATCGGTGGGCCAGACACACCGATCCTCGAATACGCCAGATTGCGTGCGCAGCTCACCGACTTGGAACGTAGCCAGGCCCGCGCGTCCCGGTTGCAAAGGCGCCAGGCCGCCAGCGATGCATTGGCCGCACTGCGCCGAGGCGACATCATCAACATCAGCCACGGCCGCCGCGGCGGGCTCGCGGTGGTCTTAGACTCCGCTCGCGACACCTCAGACCCGCGGCCGCTGGTATTAACCGAGCATCGATGGGCTGGCCGAATTTCAGCTGCCGACTACTCGGGCACGGCGCCGCCGATCGGATCGATGACGTTGCCCAAACGGGTTGAGCATCGCCAGCCGCGGGTGCGGCGCGATCTGGCCTCGGCGCTGCGGTCGGCCGCCGCCGGACTTGCGGTTCCGGCTGCCCGTCGCCGAGGTGCTGCCAGCAGTACTGACGATGCGTTTCACGATCCCGAGCTGGCGTCGTTGCGTGCGCAAATACGCCAGCACCCCGCGCATAGCGCACCCGACCGCGATGATCTGATTCGCCAGGCCGAGCGCTACCTGAGGATCGAACGCGACAACCAGCAGCTGGAGCGGAAGGTGGCCGCGGCCACCAACTCGTTGGCTCAGACATTCGACCGGATCGTTGGGTTGCTCACCGAGCGCGGATTCATTGAGGGCTCGGCCAACGATCCTCAGGTCACCGACGACGGTCGGTTGTTAGCGCGGATATACAGCGAGAGCGATCTGTTGGTGGCCGAATGCTTGCGTACTGGTGCGTGGGCGGGGGTGAAGCCGGCCGAGCTGGCCGCCGCGGTTTCGGCTGTGATTTACGAAACGCGCGGCGGTGACGGCGCGGACGCTGCCCCGGGCACCGAGGTGCCCACACCGCGATTGCGCCAGGCGTTGATCCAAACATCGAAACTGTCGGCGAAACTGCGCGCCGATGAGCAGACGCATCGGCTCAGTTCGAGTCGCGAACCCGACGAAGGTTTTGCCAGAGTCATTTACCGTTGGGCACGAACCGGTGATCTAGCGGCGGCACTAGCCGCTGGCGATTCCGCCGGTGGTGGCTCGTCTTTGCCGGCATTGTCTGCGGGGGATTTCGTGCGCTGGTGCCGGCAGGTGCTCGACTTGCTGGATCAAGTTCGCGGCGCGGCCCCGGACCCGGAGTTGCGGGCTGCCGCGGCGCGCGCGATCAAGGACGTTCGGCGCGGCGTCGTCGCAGTTGACGCCGGGTAGGCTGAGCCGGAGCTACGGTTACTTCCGGATGTGATCAGCACAGGACCAGGACGACTAGGGGACTGAGGAGAAACGATGAGCGGACCGCAGGGACCAGATCCGATGCAGCCCTGGCAACCGCCTGGACAGCAAAGTGGCGATCAGCCTTACCAGGGCTGGCAGCAGCAACCCACTCAGGAAGCGACGTGGCAGCCTCCGGCCTATTCTCCCGCCGAGTATCCGCAGTATCAACAGCCGGCGGAATCGCCGTATCAGCAACAGTATCCGCCGGCTGCGCCTGGATATGGTCAGCCCGGCCAGTACGGACAACCCGGTCCATATGGACAGCCCGGTCAATATCCGCAGCAACCGGGGCAGTACGTCCAGCCAGGTCAGTACGGTCAACCCGGTCAGTACCCCGGCCAATTCGCGCCTTACGAGCAGCCAGCTAGTACGTCCAAGCGCTCGCTTGCGGTGGTCGGTGGCGTGGTCGGCGTGTTTGCCGTGTTGTTCATCGGGGTTGTGCTGGTCCTCGGGTTTTGGGCGCCCGGGTTCTTTGTCACCACCAAACTCGACGTCGACAAAGCCCAGGAGGGCGTGCAGCAGATCCTCACCGACGAGACCAACGGCTACGGGGCCAAAAACGTTAAAGACGTCACATGCAACGGGGGCGAGGATCCCACTGTCAAGAAGGGCAGCAGCTTCGAGTGCAATGTGAGCATCGACGGAGCCTCCAAGCGCGTGACCGTGACCTTTCAAGACAACGCCGGCACCTATGAGGTCGGCCGGCCGCAATAGGCTGGCTCCTTTCACCCGGGCAGCGTGTCGAGGGCTTTCTGCAGTCGCGTGATCGACGATTCGACTCCGAATTGGGCCGCAAGTTCGGCGGTCCGTGCCGGGTCTACGGCCGCCAGTGGCAGCTCGTCGGTGCGCGTTGACAGCGTGACCGGCGCATCGGTGGCCACCCGTACTACCGGACCTGCGGCCTCGATATAGGCCGACGCGGCCAGCAGTTTCGTACGCAGACCCTTGGCCATGGGGGACACCGGGTCCTGGGCGGCAACGATGATCTGATTCAGCGAGTCGTGCTGATCCAGCAAAGCGGCGGCGGTCTTTTCACCGATGCCGGGCACGCCGGGAAGACCGTCGGACGGATCGCCGCGCAGCAGCGCGAGTTCGGCATAGGCAGGTCCGGCCCGATGCGCGGGAACCCGGTAGCGCTCAGCGACCTCGGCAGGCCCGAACAGGGTTGCTTTGGCCAGGCCGCGGCCCAGGTAGAGCACCCGGACGGGCACGGGATCGTCGGCGACCACCTGCAGTAGGTCGCGGTCTCCGCTGACCACTACCACCGGATCGTCGCGTTCACGTGCTGCCAGCGTTCCCAGCACGTCGTCAGCCTCGAAACCCGGTGCGCCGGCTGTCGCAATCCCGAACGCGTCCAAAAGCTCCAGGATCATGTCGACTTGCGGGGTCAGCTCATCGGGTACTTCCTCGGCATCGGGCTGACCAGCGGGAACCGGATCGCTGACTTCCTCCGCCACGCGGTGTGCCTTGTAGGAGGGGATGAGGTCTACGCGAAACTGTGGGCGCCAGTCGAGGTCTAGGCACACGGCCAGCCGGCCAGGCTGGTGCTGGGCAACGATTGTGGCGACGGAGTCGATGAATCCGCGAACCGCGTTGACTGGGCGGCCATCCGGAGCGGTGATCGATGATGGCACTCCGAAATACGAGCGGAACCACATGCTGGCGCCGTCGAGCAATAACACAGGTGGCGGCATGCGGTTATGTTCTCATGCCGCGGTTCAGCGAAACGGGGTTAGCCTGGCTGCCATGGATTCTCGCCGATTCGACACCGAGGTGTACGCCCGCCGGCTGGCCGCTGCAACGGCCGCTACCGCCGAGGCCAGCCTCGCCGGTCTGGTGATCACCCCCGGCTATGACCTGCGGTACCTGCTAGGTCTACGCGCGCAGACTTTCGAGCGGCTCACGGCGCTGGTGTTGCCGGGGGGCTTGACCCCTTGGGTTGGACACGCTGAATCCCAGGATGTTCCTGGGGGAAGCGAGATGATCCACCCCTATGGCAAGGAAAAGTTACCCTGATGAGTTCAAGCGGGATGCGGTTGCGTTGTATCGGGATACCGCTGGTGCGACGATCAGCATGATCGCTGCTGAGCTTGGCTTGAGCGACCCAACGTTATCGGCGTGGTGCAAGGCCCACGGTGTGCCGATTCGGCACCGTAAACCCGGTTCGGTTGCCGTAGGGGCCCCGGGTGGCGAGACCCCCGAACAAGCGGTGGCACGGCTCCATGCTGAGAACCAGGCGTTGCGTGCCGAGAAGACCCGGCTGGCCACCGAGCGGGACATTTTGCGGTCGGCGGCCAAGTATTTCGCTGGGGAGACGAACTGGTGAGTCGCTTTCAGTTCGTTGCCGATCACCGACACGCCTTCGAGGTGAAGCGGCTATGCCAGGTCGTCGAGATCGCTCGATCATCGTTTTACACCTGGTGTCAGGCAGCAGCCACGCGGGCAGCTCAAACCGCTGCTGATGCGGTGTTGGCCGAGCGTATTCGCGCAATACATGATCAGGACAACACCTATGGGTGCCCGCGGATCACCGCTGAACTCAACGACGGTGTTGCTGATACTGAGCGGGTCAACCACAAGCGAGTAGCCCGAGTCATGCGCGTAGCGGGGATCGCTGGGTATCGGTGCCGCCGCCGTGTCCGCACAACCAGACCAGATAAAACCACACAGAAATATCCTGACCTGCTTAAACGAGATTTCACCGCTTCTGAATCCAACAAGAGATACGTTGGGGACATCACGTACTTGCCGCTGGCTAGCGGCGCTAACCTGTATCTGGCCACCGTCATCGACTGCTGGTCTCGGCGGATCACTGGGTGGGCGATCGCAGAGCATATGCGCACCGAACTGGTCGAAGATGCCCTCAAGGCCGCCGAGGCGCTACGGGGCAGTCTGGGTGGTGCGGTATTCCACAGTGACCACGGACGCCAGTACACGTCACAGGATTTCGCGAAACTGTGTACCCGGTTGGGGGTCACCCAGTCCATGGGCGCTATCGGATCGAGCGCCGACAACGCCCTGGCTGAATCGGTCAACGCCGCCCTCAAACGCGAGGTCCTCCAAGACCGACACAGCTGGGACGACGCCCCCACCTGCCGACGCGAGGTCTTTCGCTGGCTGGCCCGCTACAACACCACACGACGCCACTCCTACTGCAACCAGCTCAGCCCCGCCACCTACGAGAGGACCCACCTATCCGCTACGCTGCCCCAAGCCGCCTAACCACAAATCCCGTGTCCAACCCAAGGGGTCAAGCCCCCCGGCTTACGGTGTGCCAACAGTCGTGGTACCTCGACTGGAGCTGGCTTCGCTGAGGGAGTCCGCCGTTGCTGAGCTGGGTTTGGAGGTGCGGGATTGGGTCGATGGTGACGACCCGTACCAGTTGGTGACTGTGGCATTGGGTGGTGCGCCCACAGCGACAGCGGTCACCGATTCGATTCCGGCGCTGCATTTGCTGCCGCTGGCCATCATGTTGGGCGTGCTGCCCGTGCTGGCGACCAATGTGCTCAGTGGGCTGCGGATGGTCAAAGAGGAAGCCGAGATCGACGCGTTGCGCAAGGCTGGGGCGGCCATCGACCGAGTGCATGCCGGTTTACCTGAGTTGTTGGTGCCGGGCCGAACCGAGGCGGAAGTTGCCGCTGATATCTCTAAAGCCATTGTTGCCGAGGGGCATTCGGAGGTGGCGTTCGTCATTGTCGGCTCCGGTCCACACGGCGCTGACCCGCACCACGAACATTCGGATCGCAAGTTGCAGGTGGGCGATGTGGTTGTCGTCGACATCGGTGGCACGTATGAGCCCGGCTATCACTCCGACTCGACTCGTACCTACAGCATTGGCGAGCCTAGCTCCGATGTTGCGCAACAGTATTCGGTACTGGAACAGGCGCAACGGGCGGCGTTTGATGTGGTCCGCCCGGGGGTGGCCGCAGCGGAGGTCGACGCCGCAGCTCGCAACGTGCTCGCTGACGCGGGACTCGCGGAGCATTTCGTGCACCGCACCGGGCACGGAATCGGCCTGTGTGTGCATGAAGATCCCTACATTGTCGCGGGGAATGATCTGCCGCTTGCTGCGGGCATGGCGTTTTCGATCGAGCCTGGCATCTACTTTCCGGGCCGATGGGGTGCCCGCATCGAGGACATTGTTGTGGTGACCGAGGACGGTGCGGTGTCGGTCAACAACCAGCCGCGCGAACTGACGGTGGTTCCGGTCTGAAGTTACGGGTGCCGCCACCAAATTTGTGGTGCGCTCGTGCGGCGTGATGTCGGCGGCTCGCTGCACGGCTTCTTCCCGGGCGGCCAGGATCGGCTACGCCCGGTGCACATCTCTTGCGGTGCTGGCTGCCATGCGCGATAGTTTTTCGCCGCGGCGCAAATCAAACCGACCGCCGTGGCGGATCGTCACTCAACTCCGTCCGTTTTCTCGTCGGCGACGATGCGTCCGTGTTCGCGATGCTCGGGCAGCAGGATGCGTCTGCGAACTACGGGTTTGCCCTCGGCTGATTTGGTGACGGGAACGTTCGGCGGGGTCGTCAGGCGGCCCTTCACCGGCTGGCCGTTTGGCACACCCGGGGCCGCTACGCGCTTGTCTCCCGGCTTGTCTTTGCTTCCGTCCTTGCCGCCGGCGCCCATCGCGCCCGGCGGCACCATCGGCATTCCGGTCATGCCGCGAGCGCCGCCAAGAGGCGGCGTGCCGTCAGTTGGTGTCGCCGTCACCGACTTTGTTGGGGCTCCGGCAGGGGTCGTCGGTGGCGATGATGTCGGTACAGGTGGCGGGCCCAGAAAGCCGGTCGGAGTGGTACCGCCGCCGACGTCACCAGCGCCGCCACCGCCATCGACGGAGTCGACGAGCTCCGCGTCGCCGAACTCACCGAGCCCGTCGCCAATGCCGGATCCCGGCCCGGCACTGCCGGCGTTTTGCACCGCACTCATCAACGGCTGAATTGCGCTCTGGCCGGCCTGCATGGCCTGTTGGGGAAGCTGAGTTAGGGGCCCCAAAGCGCCACCGAACGCTCCACCGAGCGCACCGGCGAGACCTTGGGCCATCTGCGGGATCATCTGCGCCATCTGCTCGGTGCCCAGGCTCTGGAGTTGTTGCGCGGATTCGGCTTCGTTAGCCGGGAACTTCGCCGCGGCATCGGCTGCATGCGCCCGACGATCCGCGTCATCGGCGGTAACCTCGGCATTCGTGTCGGGTAGATCGGCGTTGGTGGCCAAACCGAATCCCGCTGCCACGCCACTTACTGGCGAGGTTCCAACGGGGTAGACGGGTCCCGGAGCCAACGGAGCTAGCGGCGGCATGCCGGCAGCTGCCCCATAGGTTTCGGGATGCGACTCGATTGTCATCTGCATCTCCTGGTTGACGTGGCGGCGCTTGCCCAGGCCAGGTGGTAATTCGCTGTTGTGGGGCTGTCTTCGATCAGCCCCATTATCGCTGCGAGCAGCATCCAATCGGCTACGTTAGCGCGATCATGATGTGGGTACGCCGTGAGCACCGATCGGCGAATTTCGGTAGCTCTTTCACGAAGCAGCTCGGCTTCATTGTCGGGCACACCGTAGTTTCGCGCAGCGGCCACCGCGACCGCCTGTGCAACCCGGGGCAATCCGTCTCGTCGACGCACCGCCTCGACCAGGGTGGGCCCAAGCTCATCGATTGTGGGTAGGGTTCGTGCGGTTCGGTCCCCGGTCAGCTTCACCGCGTCGGCGCCTGCCTCGGTGATGTACCCGTGTGGATGGTGCGCCGCCGACTCGCTGACAGCACCTAGCAACTCCACAGCACTGGCATCGCGGTTGCGATCAGCCGGTTCCAGGAGCAGCACATGCGCGGGTAGCTGAACGTGCGGCGGAATCCAGCCGCCAGCAAGGTCGGTGACCAGCAGCGTGTTGCGCCGGTCGTCGCGCAACCCGGCCGCCCACGATAATCCCGGTTCCTGACGGGCCACGGCATTCACGATTCGCCGCAGCCGTTCTTGGTCGGCTGCGCGGGTGGAGCTGTCACCGGCGACGGCCCCCGCCGTCGCAGCCGCTACCGGACCGGCTACCGGGTACGAGCCACCCACGGCTTGACCGGGTCCAGCCGGGTGGGCGGCGGTCTTTCCTACTGGCGACAGCAACGAACCACCGGCTGCTGGTGACGATGTCGGGGATGCCGCCACCGCGGCACCCGACACCGGACCCGACGGGGTCGGCGGTGCCGCAGGCGGAGCAACGACCGGCGGACGCAGATCCGAGCCGTACGCCGGCAACGGTCCCGGGGGCGTACCCCCAGCCAGCGGGGTGACTGCTCCAGCAGCCGGGCCACCAGCGACCACCGGTGCCACGGTTGTCATGCCGCTGCTGTTCTCAAAACCGGGTGACGCGGTAGGCGCATGACCTGAAGCCGTTCCGCCATGGTCGAGTACGGGCGGCCCGCTTGCACCGGCGGTCGGGACCGTCGGTGGAGGAATCGCCGGCGCTGCGGGGGGCGGTGTCGCTGGTGCCATGGGCTCCGACGCTGCCTGCATTGCACCCGCCGACACCGACTCTGCACTTGCACCCGCTGGAGCGCCCGTTGCCATTCCAGCGGTAAACGACTGACCGAGCGATTGCGGTGATAGGAGCGAACCCGATCCGGCTGAGGACGGGCTGACTGGCAGGGATGGGGTACCAACACCGGGGGTTGGGGCGCTGGGGGTCAACGTGGTTGGGACGATACTCGGAGACAGAGGTGCAGAGGGCGCCGCTAGCTGATTGCCGAAGGCTGTCATTTGTGGCGGTGAGCTATTCGGCGCCGATATTCCGGGCGCCGGCAGATCGCGACCGAATGCTGTAGGCGTCAGCGACATTAGCGCTAGAGGGTCTTTAGCCGATGCAGCCGCGCTTAGCCGCTCACTGCCGTACGCAGCTGGCTGCGATTTCAAATCATCTGCCGTTACCGGTTGTGCTGGCGGAGGCTTGTCCAAGCTCACACCATGCTGCTGTAGCCACGACCGCGCGTCACCTCCGATAGTCCCGTCTAGCACGCGCTGGGTTGCATCCACAATGTTCGACATAGCATTCGTTCCAGCGTGCGCAGCGTCCGCGTTAGCTCTAGCGATGACCGCATTAACCGCGGCAACTTTCGATTCCATAGGCCCAGGCCCAGCAAGGATCTTGTCGATTTCCTCATTGCCTGAATGAGCGACCTCTCCTAAGCGGTCACGCAAGTTGTTTATTGCATCGGCTACGCGGTCGTTTTGGCAGCTCTTGATGTCGCATTGGTGGGCGATAGTTTCCAGCTGTTGTTCGCCTTGCCAATATCGCTCCAACAAATCTTCGGCGGTACGGCCCTTATTTGCAGACAGCCGGGATCGTTGGTTCCTGAGCTCGGTCACCTCGTGACGTTTTATATCCGCCTGCTGGCGCCAATATGCGACTGCAACTGTCAGTGCGTCAGGCGGCGCAGTCCACCACGCGCCGACCAACAACGCCGACCACTGACCGGGTGGTAGGTCAACCGCCACCACACACGGCCTTCATACGCGCGTCTGTGGCGTTCACATCGTCGACCACCTCCTGCCACGCGGCATCCTCGCGATGCAAATAGCTAGCCATAGCGTTGGCATTGGTGTATGCGTCGGCTAGCGACTGCGCGACAGCGCGGTCGGCGGGTGTGAGTGCCGGGGCCGCGTTCAACGCTTGTTCCAGCATGAGGGCCCCATTCACGGTTGATACGCCAGCCAGCGCTTGGTCGCCACCATGGGTGTCTATTTGTACGGATCGCGCCGCGAGTCGGTAGACGTCGCATAGCTTCTTGTGGGAGGCGGCGGTTTCTGCGGCGGTGTAGGTCGGTGGTGCGGCGGCGGTTGCTGCAGCTGGATGGCTGGTCGTTGGGCGAATAAGCGCTATGAGCGCCACGATGAGAGCTGCGGTGCTGAGGATGATGGCGCCAGCTAGGGCTACCTTTGGCCAGGCGGTTGAGCGTGGTGCGGGGTTGTAGGGGTTGATCGGTGGCCACTGGCCGGCGGTGGGTGGAGGGGTTGTCATCTCACTAACGCTATTCAAGCGGCTTTTCGGACGCACTGCAGGTGCGGCTGCGGCCTACGGTGTCGGTGGTGGCTGCGGGGTCCCGATGGAGCCAGCCGCATTTGCGGGCTGACCAGACTCGCGTCATCTGTAGACCTCCCGAAGCGTCAGCGGACTGATCCACAATCGTGAATCAGATCCCTGGATTCGGCAAATCACCTTGCTGCTGCAGTCGCGACTTTTGATGTCGGTCTGCCAGCGCCGATATTTGACCGCGGCTGTCAGTGCGTCAGGTTGCGCAGGTCGCCAGGCGACCACCAACAACGCCGACTACCGCCCGGGCGGTAGGTCAACCGTCACTACATACGGCCTTCATACGTGTGTCCTTGACGTTGGCATCATCGATGGCCGCCCGCGATTCTGGGTCGTCGCGATGCGCAAAGCTACCCAGTGCATTTGCCGTGGTGAATGCATCTGCTAAGGCGAGCGCGGTCGCGCGGTCGCGCGATCGCTCGGAGCGA
Source organism: Mycobacterium sp. (assembly GCF_965230835.1). Taxonomy (GTDB): domain Bacteria; phylum Actinomycetota; class Actinomycetes; order Mycobacteriales; family Mycobacteriaceae; genus Mycobacterium. The sequence goes on along the minus strand of NZ_CBDDLW010000002.1, from coordinate 4,851,099 downwards.
GCGCTGGAGAGGCATTGACCGCTTGTCCCAGCATGACTGCCCCGTTGACCACTGCAACACCCGCGAGAGCCCGGTCATCGCCGTGCGTATCTATTTGGACCGAGCGCGCTGCAAGTTTGTACACCTCGCACAGTTTTTTGTGGGCGTCAGCGGTTTCCGCGGTGGTATAGGTCGGTGGTGCGGCGGTGGTTGCTGCGGCCGGACGGTTGGTGGTTGGGCGCATCAGCGCCACGATCAGGGCTGTGGCGCTGAGGATGATGGCGCCGGCTAGGGCTGCTTTTGACCAGGCGGTTGAGCGTGGTGCAGGGTTGGCGGGATTGATCGGTGGCCGCTGGCTGGCGGCGGGCGGAGGAGTTGTCATGTCACCAACGCTATTTCGAGGGTTGTCAGTACGCGCTCTGGCCGCGGCTGCTCGGTGTCTGTCCACGGCTGTTGGCATTGGTTTGGGGCGCTATCCGCGATGGTTAGTTTCGGGTTGGTTGTCTGTTGGCGTTTGACCTCTTTGCCGCGCGCTAACCAACAACGCAGACCACCGGCCGGACGGTAGATCAACTGCCACCACACACGGCCTTCATACGCGCGTCCTCGGCATTCACGTCATCCAGAACCTGCTGCCATGCTGGATCGTCGCGATGCGTGAAGCTCCCCATGGCATTTGTGCGGGTATACGCTTTAGCGAGTGAAAGCGCGGTAGCGCGGTCGGTGGCCGGGAGAGCCGAGTTAGCGCCAACTGCTTGCTCCAGCATCACCGCCCCATTGACTAGAGCAGCAATCCCGAGTGCCTGGTTGTCGATATTGGTTTGTATCTTCACTGCACGCGCGGCCAGCTTGTAGACCTCGCACAGTTTTTTGTGGGCGGCGGCGGTTTCCGCGGGGGTGTAGGTCGGTGGTGCGGCGGTTGTTGCTGCGGCTGGACGGTTGGTGGTTGGGCGCATCATCAACGCGGTCGCGTCTCATCGCTGGTGTAAATGGTCACGGGCGTAGGTTCCGTCGCAACCGACGAAAGCTATGAAGGAGGGGCTACGCCCGTGACCAAGCGAGTATCGCCGATTGAGCGTGTGCGTGTTGAGATGGATCAGTTGTTCGCCGCGACCGAGCGGCCGTTGACCGAGATTTTGGAGGAGGTCGGGCGGTTATCGGTGCGTCTGGTGTTTCAGGTCGCCGTGGAGGCCGAGGTAGAAGCAGTGTTGGGCCGAGCCCGTCACCAGCGTCGGGTTCAGGACGGCCCGGGCGGGTACCGCAATGGGTATCAACCGCCGGCGACGGTGAAGACCACGATGGGCTCGGTCGAATTATGCCGCCCGAAACTACGCGACACCGACGAGCGGTTCTGTTCGCGGCTATTCGGTGCCGGGGTGACGCGCACCCACGCTCTGGAGGCGTTGGTGATTTCGGGATGGGTGCGCGGTTTGTCGGATCGCGACATCGAGGCCGCGTTGGCCGAGGTGCTGGGCTCGCAGGCGGCGTTGTCGCGCTCGACGGTGAGCCGGATTTGTGCGGCCATCAAAGACGAGTTCGCTGCGTGGTCGTCTCGACGCCTTGATGAGCTGGTGTTGGACTACCTGTTCTTGGATGCCTCGAACTTTCGGATGCATCCCAACGCCCCGGCCGAGCCGGTGCTGGCCGCCTGGGGCATCTGCACCGACGGCAAGCCCCTGTTTATTGGGCTGGCCCCAGCCGCAGCGGAGTCGGCTGATGCGTGGGCCGACTTCTTGGCTGACCTGAGGAACCGGGGACTACGCCCGCCGCTACTGGGCATCTCCGACGGGGCGCCGGGCCTGATCGCCGCATGGGAGACCACGTTTCCGGCAAGCCTGCGTCAGCGGTGTCTGATCCATCGCTGCCGTAACGTCATCGCCAAGACACCTGTCGCGGTCCAGGACGAGATCAAAGCCGCGTTCTGGTCGATCTTCGATGACATTGACCAGCCACCCGGCCAGCAGGCCGTGGATGAAGCCACCCGCCGCGCCGAGGAGTTCACCACCACATACCGCGGGCTCTACCCAGCCGCGGTCGCTTGCCTGGCCAACGACTTCGCCTCGCTGAGCGTGCATTTGCGCTTCCCCCGCCAACACTGGACACGCATCCGCCATTCCAACCTCATCGAACGCACCTTCGGAGAATCCCGTCGCCGGGTCAAGGTCATCGGCCGCCTACCCGGCGAAACCAGCTGTCTGTCGCTGGTATGGGCCGTCCTCGACCGCGCCAGCCGCGGCTGGCGCGGAGTCACCCAAACATCAGCGACCAGCCGCCACCTCCAAGAACTACGCCACCAACTGCTCGAGCCACCCCGCCCACTGCATCCCCCCACCACAACAACCACGACCGACACCACCGCCGCGTAACATGACCACCAGGAACATGCGCCCAGCGTTTTTACACCAGTCCTAAGACGCCACCATCAACGCTATCAGCGCCACGATGAGGGCTGCGGTGCTGAGGATGATGGCGCCGGCTAGGGCTACCTTTGGCCAGGCGGTTGAGCGTGGTGCGGGGTTGTAGGGGTTGATCGGTGGCCACTGGCCGGCGGTGGGTGGAGGAGTTGTCATGTCGCTAACGCTATTTCGGTGGTCGTCAGTACGCACTCCAGATGGGGCTGTGTGTCGATAGTGGCCTTTGGTCCCGATGCGGGTGGCCGCGTTTACGGGCTCACTAGAACTCCTGTAGCCGTCTCGAAGCGTCAGCGAAGGATCCGCAATCGTGAATCAGATGGCTAGATTCGGCAAATCACATTGCTGCTTTACGCGCAGCACCCGTCGCACGTGGCCTGTTTACAGTTGTTGACGTTGGCTGGGTTGCTATCCGCGATGGTTAGTTTCGGGTTAATTGTCTCTTGGCGTTTGACCTCCGGGCCACGCGCTAACCAACAACGTCGACTACCGGCTGGGCGGCAGGTCAGCCGCCATCACATACGGCCTTCATGCGCGCGTCTTTGGCATTGACGTCATTGATCGCGGACTCAAGTGATGGATGATTGCGAGGCAAAAAACTCCCCATGGCGTTGATGCGACTGTAGGCCTCGGCCAGTGTTAGGGCGGCGGTGAGATCGTCTGGTGCCAGTGCTGGGGCTGTGTTGGCTGATTGTTCCAACATCACCGCACCGTTTGCCAGGGCAGCCGCTGCGAGCGCTGGATTCTCGCCATGTGTATCTACTTGGACCGAACGCGCTGCCAGTTTGTACACCTCGCACAGTTTTTTGTGGTCGGCCGCGGTTTCGGCGGCGGTGTAGGTCGGTGGTGCGGTGGCGGTTGCTGTAGCGGGGCTGCTGGTCGTTGGGCGCATCAGCGCCACGATCAGGGCTGTGGCGCTGAGGATGATAGCGCCGGCTATGGCTACTTTTGACCAGGCGGTTGAGCGTGGTGCAGGGTTGGGGGAACTGATCGGTGGCCACTGGCTGGCGGTGGGCGGAGGAGTTGTCATGTCACCAACGCTATTTCGAGGGTTGTTAGTACGCACTCCAGGTATGGCTGCAGCGCTGATAAAGATTGGCGTCTTCGCCCCACAGTGATGCCTTCGCTTATCGAAGAGCCACCATCTTCTTGCGTAGCTGTCGGTCGAATACAGCTCGGCACTCTTGTGGATGAATGAGTTGTCACGGTAGCGGGCCGTGGCTAGTTTTGCTGGGCACAGTGGTGAATACCGGTGTTGGGCGCAATGGGGAAGAATTCCGCGGGTGGCTCCCCTGGCGGTTGACCCCGAGGCGTTGTCGGCTGCCGGCAGCTCCGTAGCAGCCGTCGGTGGCGATGTGGCGGCGGCGTTGGGTCCGTTGACGGCGGGTTTCTCAGCCAATACTGGTCAGGATGCGGCCGGCGAGGTGTTTGGGCTGGCATATCAGGATACCGCGGAGGCGTTGTTGAACGCGGCAGCTGCCGGCATCAACGCATTGCGCCGCAACGGGGCGAAAATTCGGCTTTCAGCGTCGAATTACTCTGTCGCCGAGGCGACTTCGACTGTCGGTGGTGGTGCCGATGTGTTAGCTGCGCCGGCCGAGCCGGAGCAGTTTGTCCCGCCGGGTCCGCCGGCGACCCTGGGGCCCGGGGTGGTCGCCCCAGTGTTGTGGGCAGTGGTCCAGTCCTTGGTTGGCGATTTGTGGCCGAACGGGGACGCAGCGGGGATCCGTGCTGCCGCGGGGCATTGGCGTGGCTTCGCTGCGACGCTCAACGGTGTGCGCGATGCGTTGAACGCGCCGAAGGCGGTGGTGGCTGCTCAGGATATTCCCGAAGGCGCGCTGATTGAGCAGGTGTTGTCGGCGATTGGTACCGACCTGGCCAGTGTCGGCGAGCAGTGCGGCAAGCTGGCCACAGCGCTGGAAAATTTTGCCAATGAGGTAGCCAACACCCAGGACGCGATTCGGAACCTGTTGGACCGGCTAGGGTCTGTGTCTGGTTTGTGGGATCAAGTTGTGTCGTTTCTTGAAGGTCATCTGCTTGATGAGGTCCACGAGAGCGCCGAGGACATTCAGGCGGTGCTGCACAACATGGGGCGCCAGGCGAAGGCGCGTGAGCAGCAGATGCAGTTGGCGATTCAAATCCTTGACGGCGTGGTGGTGGGGATGCAACGCCATGTGCGTGGCCAGCTCACGCGTTTCCTGGGGGAAGAGGTTGGCAATCCTCTAGCAACGGTGTTCGATACCTACACCAACACCCAGGAGGGGTTTGTCAAGGCGGCTGTTGGGACAGTGCAAGGCCTTGAGCAGCTCGACCCGCAGCGGCTACTAACCGATCCTGAGGGCGCGGCCGCGAGCTGGAAAGCTATGACTAAGACGGGTTTGCTTAATCACATTCTCAATCCGCAAGACGCGGCCCAAGCCGACAGAGATATGGCCAAGGGGTTGCTGCATCTGGAGGATTGGCGTCGTGATCGGCCGGGTTTGGGGTTGGGGGGAAACCTCTTCGATGTCGCTTCAGTGGCTATTCCGGGAGTCGGGGGAGCCGGGGCTGGGGCTAGAGGTGTTGCGGGGGCGGCGAGGGGAGCTGAGGCTGCCGATGCTGCTGCCGCAGCCGGCCGTGGTGGGCGGGTAGTAGGAGAGGCTGGCGAACTAACAGGTGTTGGCGGGGCAGTAGACGATATTGGCCAGGCCGGCCACGGCTTGTCCCGCGATCTCAGGAATCTCAGTGGGGAGCTACCCATCAACGATCCGCCCTCCGGAGGTCGACCGGTGGGCCTGCCGGCGGAGAAGTCACCACAGGTGCCGGTCGAGCCGACCCCGCGGCCGGTGGAATCGGTGCCGCTAGATAAGCCTGCACCCGAATCGCCCACCACGTCACCCGGCTCGGGCGTGCCAGGGCGCGCCGAGCAGCCGCGGGCTCTGTACGAACCAACGGCAGTGTCCGCTGCACCGTCGCATCCGACATGGACGCCAACACCGGCGGGCGAGCACGTACCACCCACCGGTCCGCACGTCGTTGAACCCGCGCCAGCTTCGCCCGGCGGGTCGCTCGTTTCCTCGGAACCGGCTCCAGGACATTGGGCGCCAGTCCCAGCGCCCGCAGAGTCTAAAGCTCCGGCCCCCCCAATCAACTCCCCAGCTAGTCACCCGACGCAACTCGCACCACCACATGGCGGCGACGGTGGAGCACATGGCCTAAGCGACGGTTCGCCGCCCGGTGGTGGCCAACATGAGCCTGGTAAGGACTCCGCACTGTCCGAACGGGAAACTCAGCACGGACATGAGGGTGCACACGGCGAGCGGGAGCTCCCCGGAAGCGGTGTGGTTGACCTATATCAGTTGCCATCTCCAGAACTTGTTACGCCGCCGACAAATAGAGCTTTTTTCTGGTCTGGAAGAACTTCTGATGGGTTTGGAATTGGGCCAGAGTCGGCTGGTGGTACCGGTGCGGCCGATTTGTTCGCGACGTCACACGGTGGAACCACTTTAGAGGGTCTGTTGGACCGAAACAGCGTGAAACCTCCGAAATGGAGCTTCGACGACCCGAGTTCGCAAGAGTGGTGGTCAAAAGTTTCCGGAATGTATGCAGAGAATGTTCAAGGAGAGGTCCATGCTGTTGTAGGGTCTAACCTTCGGCCAGGAAATGTGTGGGAGGCGATTGAGCTTCCAAGGCTTATGGACAACCCGAATGTGACCAAAATTGTCGTCATTGATCCTGAGACGGGAAACGAAACCACTATATTTAAGCGCTGAAAGGAATGGATGGATGGATCCGAAAAAGATTGACATGGCGGTGATTGTAGCTATCAAAGATTCTGCCATTCCCGGGATCGATAGGGAGAAGGTGCTGGAAGCGTTCGGGGTAGAAGAAGGAGAATTTCTGGCCGCACGGGTATCCGAACTTGTCCGCGAGGCTGTTGCTATGCCCATAGAATGGGGTTCCATGACGCTGCAAGAAGGGACTAATGATATTTTGCGACGTTTCCAAGAAAAGCATCCGGAGATCTCCCAGGAAGCTCTGCATGAAATCGGCAGATGTGTCGGCTGGAATCTTCGTTAGAAGTATTGCCAGAATTTTCAGCGAACTCCACTAGTGCAACATCCGCATGGTATGCCCCCGGTTGTATCGCTGATTGATATAGTGAATGTCTTCTACCAGTCGTGGCGGGCAACTCCGTCCGCAGTGTTGGGTAAAAAACTTCGTGAAGTTCGATCGCCATTTCCAATTGATGAAACATATTCGATTAGTGGCGGATAAATGTTTTATGCTGTTATGCATCGATATCGATAGAAACAATATCGACCACCGAGAGGAGTGTTTAGGGCTTGTTGCGAGAATGGTATCGTCCATTCTTGCAGACCAGGGATGTGGCAAGCGAATTCGTCGAGGCTGGTCGTCGCAGGTTCGCCGCAGCCCCGTGGGCGGTATCGCGGCTTCGAACTATGCCGTCCGCGTGTGCCGCAGAATAGAGCCCCAAAAGGCCATAAAGCGAGCATCGGAGCACTCGAGTGCTGGTGCTTCAAAGGGAAAGTGAATGCTAGGATCAGTAGGGGCGCGTGAAGGTGATTGAATATCATCTTGATATGAGCGGATTCCCGCTAGCTTTACACAGAATTCTCAATGCGTGGTACAGGTGGCAGGAAGTTTACCTTCGAGCACGCGGAAGCTATCCCGGTGCAGAGCAACGTGCCCCCGGTTTGAGCGAAAGCAAAGAGCAGGTCTTCTGGGGTAAACGCCCTCCTGAGATGGGTGACGGTTCGGAGCTGGTTTTTGTAGATAGCGCGGATATGACCCTCTTCCTCGTAAAAGAAGATGACTGTTATTACATTGACCAAGAGGAACGGTCTTTGCGGGAGAGATGCTGGATGTTCAGAAGTTTTGAGGATGTCGAAAAATATATGCTATATATGATAAGTCAGGCAGCTAGACCTGGTCCGTATTCTGAGTCGCCAGGATTCCGCTGGTATCGACAAGGGTTGGATCATCGCGTTACCTTGCACAAATCCGACCCTGAGAATTTTCCGGGACGAGTTAGTTTGACTGTGAATCAGGAAGCTGAAGACCGTGGCTGGATGGGTGAGGATGACGCAATCGCCTTTTCCCACGCTATCGTACTGACATTTGAAGAACTTGATCGTGCACTACGTGCAGGTATTCCTGACGTCTGGTTTTCACCTAACATCAGTCTCGGCGGCTTGGGCTGCATATAAAAATATCAAAGCGGGACATCTTGGTTAATTTGTTTTCGATAGCCGATTGGAATGGCTCGAGCATCTGATCTTGAGGGGGTGAGAATGGTTTTAGATGAAACTGACGCCGGCATATATGAATTGATTATCCGGTACAATAAATGGCGAAGGATATACAGCTACGCGGGAAAGTTGGCGCCCGATGAGGCAGAATGGGATAGCGGCCGCCTCTACTTTCGTTTCGGGTATCCCCACCCCGATTGGTGGGCTTTCATTCTAGCGGCCACAGTCGACGGGCACTATCAATGCCTCCGGGCATCAACAGAGCGGAGTGCGGTGCCGATTGAATCCCCGCAAGGTATCTTCGCGAGAATTGATGATGCTGGAAAATATTTGATATATGGGATTGCGGAGTCACTCCGAATTGACTGTCGTCTGGAGCCGGTAAGTTGGCGGTGGGGCGACGAGGGTCTTGATTCGCAGGTGGATGCTCATATTCAAAGTGGCCGTGTGGTTCAATATGTGATGCGGAACAACCCGGATGCGTACTGCATCATGACGCGCGGCGATATGCCCTATAGTCACATTCTTCCGCTTTCATATGACGAGTTGGATGAGTTACTTCTCGATGGATTCCCTGAAAGTGTTAGGTTGCAGCTGGATGTAGAACCGGGCTGAACAAAATGCGATGAAATGGTGCATAATGGTTGCGTTAGAGGAAAAACTGCTGCAGTTGGATGTCTACTTTCGGGAGTCGCAAAATATTCGACCGATGTAGAATTAATGTTAGACGCTGCAACGTGTCGATATCGGTAGCAACGGTATCGACGACCGCGAGGAGTACTTCGGGCTCGCGATGAAGACGGTATCGCGACTTCTTGCAGGGCTGGGATGCGGCAACTGAGTTCCTAGTGGCTTGTCGCCGCAGGCTCACCCCAACCCCTTTGGTCGGGTAGCCGCTTCGCCCCCATCCTCCGTGCGTTTCCCCATCGAATGTGAAGCGTGGCGTGAGACGCTACAGCGGGTGCGGGTTCTCACCTTCGGCGACATCCTCATCGCACGCGAGCCAACTAGCGAGGAGTTCAGCGAATGACACGACAATCCCGATTCGAAGGCACCATCGGCCGTACATTGGCCGATTCGCGAGAGTGGTACGAGGAGGCGCCGCATCCCGGCGCGGACGCGCCCAACGTTGTCGTTGTGCTGCTCGACGACACCGGATTTGCGCAGCTCGGCTGCTACGGCTCCGATATCGACACGCCAAACATCGACGCATTGGCCGCGAACGGCCTGCAGTTCACCAACTTCCACGTCACGCCGCTGTGCTCGCCAACGCGGGCAGCGCTGCTGACGGGCCGCTCGCAGCACGCCGTGGGTATGCGTACGGTGTCGAACTTCCGCACCGGCTTTCCCCACCAACGGGGCCACATCACCAATAGCGCGGCCACGGTGGCTGAGGTGCTGCGTGAGCAGGGATACGCGACCTTCTGTGTCGGCAAGTGGCATCTCGCTCCCATGGAGCAGTGTTCGGCAGCCGGGCCTTTTGATCAATGGCCGCTGGCCCGCGGCTTTGACCGCTTCTACGGCTTCCTCGAAGGTGAAACAGACCAGTTCAATCCGCAGCTCGTCTGCGACAACCACCCCATCGAACCACCTGGACGTCCCGAAGATGGGTACCATCTTTCCGAGGATCTCGTCGATCAAGCCCTGCGGATGGTTTCCGATTCCCGCGGAGTCCGGCCTGACCGGCCTTTTTTCCTCTATGTCCCCTTCGGCGCGACCCACGCCCCGCATCAGGCGCCGGCGAGTTATCTGGCTAAATACCGGGGCAAGTATGACGACGGATGGGATGTCACCCGGCAGCGTTGGTTTGAGCGCCAACTCGAAGCGGGTGTGATCCCCGACGGAACGGAACTAGCCCCGCGGAACCCGGGGGTAGACGCTTGGGACGACCTCCCGGAAAACCAGCGGAAGCTGGCCAGCCGCCTCCAAGAGGCTTTTGCGGCATTCCTCGACCACACCGACGACCAGATCGGTCGACTGGTGGACGGCTTGCGCGACTTGGGTCAACTCGACAATACGGTTCTGCTGGTACTGGCTGATAACGGTGCCTCCCAGGAGGGTGGGCCATTCGGCATCATGCACGAAATGAAGTTCTTCAACGGTCTTGTCGACCTGCCAGACGACGTGATCGGCCGTCTCGATGACATTGGCGGTCCACACAGTCACACCAACTATCCGTGGGGTTGGGCGCAATGCGGGAACAGCCCGTTCAAGTGGTACAAGCAAAACACCCACGAAGGTGGTGTGCACGTGCCGCTGATTCTGCATTACCCGGCCGGCACCGCTGCTGACCACCGCGGATCGCGGCGCAACCAGTTTGTCTACGTCTCCGATATCGCGCCCACTATCTATGAGCTCGTCGGGGTAACGGCACCGCAGACATACCGCGGTGTCGAGCAACTCCCGGTCACCGGTCACTCATTCGCCGCTGCCGTCGGCGATCCGGACGCGGCAAGTGCCAACACGGTGCAGTACTTCGAGATGATGGGTAGCCGTGCCATTGTCGCCGGCGAGTGGAAGGCCGTCTGCAAACACATTCCAGGCGCCGACTTCGACACCGAGCAGTGGGAGCTGTACCACCTGGCCACTGATTGGTCCGAATGCACCGATCTGGCCGCCGCACAACCCGATCGGCTGCGTGAGCTGATCGAACTGTGGTGGGTGGAGGCCGAAAAGCATGGCGTTCTTCCGCTCGACGACCGCACCATCGAGCTGTTCGGTGCCCGGTTCCGGCCTCATTCGCCGCACCCGGTCGACCAACGCTACGTCTACCGCCCACCGATGTCCCCGCTTCCTGGGCAGGCCGCAGCCGCGATCGGCGGCCGAAGCTTCGATCTCACTGCACGGGTAACCCGCACGGCCAGTCAGGACGGCGTGCTCTTTGCGACGGGAAGCGAGAATTCCGGCATTTCGGTGTTCGTGCAGAACGACAGACTGGTAGTCGACTACAACGCGTTCGACGATCATTCGCTCGTCGAATCCGCGGTGGAGGTCCCCGCCGGCGACTCGACGCTGGTTGTTCGGCTGCGGCGAGGCGATGGCCGCTCCGGTTCTATCAGTATCGAGGTCAACGGGGCACCAGCCGGAACGGTCGAGCTGCCGTTGGTCATGCTGCTCATCTCCTCGATCGGCGTCAGCATCGGTTTCGACCACGGATCGGCCGTATCGACCCGCTACGACGCTCCGTTCCCGTTTGCCGGGAAGCTGCACGAGCTGGAGATTCAACTGGTTGCCGACCAAGATTTCGCTGCCCAGGCGGCTGAGGCAGCGATTGAAATGAACCGTCAATGATCGAAAATTATTCGTGCAGGCCTCCTACCGGACACCAAAGGCGTCCAGTGCGTCACAGACAGGTGCTAGCTTGAACGCCGTTTTGATGAGCTGGTAGTTGAGCCCCGGTCTAGTAGATCCGCAGACCCCAATACGCGTTTTACCTCGACCTCGATGACCACCCGACGCGAGTTGGCGCGTGGCGTGCGGTAGCGCTGGGCGTAGCGCAGCTCCGCGTCACGTACAGCATCCACTTCGCTGTTTACTGCGGCCTGGCCCTCCAACGACAGCCAGCGGGCGCCATCGACCTGGCTGAGTACCGCTAAACCGCCGCGATCAGCGTTGATCGCCTTCTGGGAGCCGCCAGTGGTGATCACGCGGGCGATATGGGTCTTGGGATCGAAGGTGAAACCCACCGCCACCACGTGCGGCGAATTGTCGGCACGCAGCGTGGTTAGCATGGCTAGATGGCGTTCGGAAAGAAACGCCAGCGCATCGTCAGTGAGCCGGGCAGTGGTATTCGCCATCGTCGTCCACGCTAACGCAGGCGATAATCGCAGCCGTGGATGACACGGTTGCAGGTCCGATCCTAATTCTTGGTGGTCGCAGCGAGATCGGTGTTGAACTGGCGACGCGGCTCGCTCGGGGGGCGACGGTGGTACTGGCGGCGCGGAACGCTGGACAGCTCGTCGATCAGTGCGCTGCCTTGCGCGAGGCCGGGGTGGCCAACGTGCACACCATGGAGTTCGACGCCGACGACCTGGGCTCGCACGGTCCGCTGGTCGCATCGATCATCGCCGACCACGGCCCGATCAGCACCGCGGTGCTGGCGTTCGGAATTCTCGGCGATCAAGCCCGCGCCGAGGCTGACGCCGAGCACGCCGTATCCATCGTGCACACCGACTACGTGGCGCAGGTCAGTCTGCTCACCCATCTCGCGGCTGCGATGCGCGCGGCTGGGCGGGGATCGCTGGTGGTGTTTTCTTCGGTGGCCGGGGTGCGGGTGCGCCGGGCCAACTACGTGTACGGATCGGCCAAGGCTGGTCTAGACGGTTTCGCCAGCGGGTTGGCCGATGCGCTGCACGGCACCGGAGTGCGGCTGTTGATCGCGCGGCCGGGATTCGTCATCGGGCGTATGACAGCAGGCATGCAGCCTGCGCCGCTGTCTCGCACTCCGCGGCAGGTCGCCGCCGCTACGGCGCGCTCGTTGGACAAGGGACGGCGCACTGTCTGGATCCCCTGGGCCTTACGGCCCATGTTCTTCGTGATGAGGTTGCTGCCGCAGTTCGTTTGGCGAAGGATGCCCCGATGATCATCGTTGTCGGTATCGGAGCCGACGGAATGCCGGGTCTATCGCAGACGTCGCGCTCCGAATTACAAAGGGCCACGGTGATTTATGGCTCAAAAAGGCAGCTGGGCCTGCTCGACGATACTGTGACCGCAGTGCGTCGGGAGTGGCCATCGCCGATGCTTCCCGCTGTGCAACGCCTGTCCCCGGACGGGTCCGACGTCCACGTGGTAGCTAGTGGTGACCCGCTGCTGTACGGGATCGGCGGCACTGTGGTTCGGCTGTTCGGTGCCGACCGCGTGCGGGTGCTGCCGCACGTGTCGGCGGTGACCTTGGCGTGTGCTCGAATGGGATGGACACGGCCCGACACCGAGGTGATCAGCCTGGTGACAGCGCCGCTGTCCACCGCGGTACGCCGCGGCGGCCAAGCGGTCATCTTGTCCAGCGATCGTTCGACGCCCAAGGCGTTGGCGGTTCTGCTGAACACGCACGGCCGTGGCGACTCCGAGTTCAGCGTGCTTGAACAGCTGGGCGGCCCCGCCGAACGCCGCCGCGACGCTACCGCGCGGGAGTGGTCCACCGCAGGTCCCCAAGACGTCGACGACCTGAACCTAATCGCCGTCCGCTACCTGCCCGACGAGCGCACATCACCGGTGCCCGACGACGTATTCGTTCACGACGGGCAGATCACCAAACAGACGATCCGCGCGGTTACCCTGGCGGCACTGGGTCCGCGCCCCGGACAACGGTTGTGGGACGTCGGCGCCGGCTCGGGCAGCGTGGCGGTGGAGTGGTGCCGCAGTTGGCCGAACTGTACCGCGGTAGCGTTCGAGCGCAATGAGTCGCGTCGCCTCAGCATCGCATTCAACGCCACCGCCTGCGGCCTGAACGTTGACGTGTGCGGCGAGGCGCCCGACGCGTTTGCTGATGTCGCCCCGCCGTCGGCGATCTTCATCGGTGGCGGACTCACCCGCCCCGGTCTGCTCGACGCATGCCTAGATCACCTGCCCGCCGCTGGACGGTTGGTTGCCAACGCGGTGACCGTTGAATCCGAGGCCGTCATAGCGCACGCACATTCACGCCTGGGTGGCGAGCTGCGGCGTTTCCAGCACTATCGCGGTGAGCCGCTTGGCGACTTCACTGGTTGGCGTCCGCTGATGCCAATCACGCAATGGGTGGTGACGAAGTAGTGACGGTCTATTTCATCGGTGCGGGCCCAGGCGCTGCCGACTTGATCACGGTTCGTGGCCAGCGGTTGCTCAGCGAATGCGGTGTGTGCCTGTATGCAGGTTCAATCATGCCCGAGGACGTGCTGACGCACTGTATGCCCGGGGCAAAGATCGTCGATACCGGTCCATTGACGCTCGACCAGATCATTACCGAGCTGGCTGCGGCTGACGCCGCTGGGCACGACGTGGCTCGGTTGCACTCGGGAGACCCGTCCTTGTACAGCGCGCTGGCCGAACAGTGCCGACGACTTGACGCACTGGGCATCGGCTACGAAATCGTGCCTGGCGTGCCCGCTTTCGCTGCAGCCGCCGCGGTGCTGGGTCGCGAGCTCACGGTGCCGGGAGTGGCGCAGACGGTGACCCTGACCCGGGTGGCGACGTTGTCCACAGCTATGCCGGCCGGTGAAGACCTCACCACCCTCGCGCGGTCCGGCGCCACCCTGGTCTTGCACCTGGCCGCAGCGCAGATCGATGCGATCGTCACACAGCTGGTGGCTGGTGGGTATCGCCCCGAGACGCCTACCGCCGTCGTCGCCTTCGCAACCTGGCCTCAGCAGATCGTCCTGCGAAGCACGCTGGCTGATATCGCCAGACAGATGCAGGACGTTGGAGTCACCAAGACAGCGGTGATCGTCGTCGGTGACGTGCTGGCCGCCGAAGGATTCACCGACAGTTACCTGTATTCGGCGGCACGCCGGAACACCCACTAATGCGCGTACTTTTGCTCGGCGGTACCGCTGAGGGGCGAGAGCTGGCCGGGCGGCTGCACCCGCGAGTGCACGTGATCAGCTCGTTGGCCGGCCGAGTGCCAGACCCTGCGTTGCCGGTTGGACAGACGCGCATCGGTGGTTTCGGTGGTGCCGTCGGGCTGCGGAGCTGGCTTCAGAATGAGGGCATCGACGCTGTCGTCGACGCCACCCATCCGTTCGCCGCAACGATCACTGCGCACGCCGCGACGGTCTGCGAGGAGTTGGGCCTCCCGCATCTGGTGTTGGCCCGACCAGCCTGGGAGCCTGGTGCTGCCATTCTCGTGGCATCGGATCTGGATGCTGCGGAAGTCGCTGCCGAGAAGGGCTATTCGCGGATATTTCTGACCACCGGCCGATCCGGCACGGCGGCCTTCGTCCACAGCGATGCCTGGTTTTTGATCCGCGCGGTGACCCCGCCGGATGATGCTTCGTTGCCGCGTCGGCATCAGCTGCTGCTGTCCCGTGGGCCGTATCGGTACGACGACGAGTTGGCCCTGCTGCGAGAGCACCGGATCGACTCCTTGGTTACCAAAAACAGCGGCGGCAAGATGACCCGCGCCAAACTGGACGCGGCCGCGGCGCTGCACATCCCGGTGTTGATGGTCGCACGGCCACAGCTGCCGGGCGGAGTGACGGCCGTGGGAACTGTTGACGAGGCAACCAACTGGGTGGTCGGACTCCGAAACCGGTGACTTCGCTAGCCGGTGAGTTCGTCGGGTTCCGCATCGGCGAGCAGTGCGTCGCGGGCGCGGGCCACGCGGGATCGAATGGTGCCCACCGGGCAGCCGCACACCGCTGCGGCGTCGGCGTAGGACAGGCCAAGCAACTGGGTGAGTAGCAGCGCTTCCCGCTGGTCGGTGGCAAGGTCGGCGATCATCGCCGTCACCTCAACGAGGTCTTCAAATCCACGGGAGTGGTTGTCGCCGTCGGGTAGGTGCTCGGCATTGGCACCGTATGTCGTGCGTGGCCGCGACTGGATGTGTCTGAAATGATCCGCGACAGCGCGGCGGGCAATGGCCAGGAGCCAGGTTCGTGCACTGGAGCGTCCGGCGAAGTGCCGAATAGCGCCGATTGCTCGCAGGAAGGTCTCTTGGGTCAGATCGTCGGCGCTGCGCGCGTCGGACAGATACGTGACAAAGCGCCACACGTCTTGCTGGGTGGCTTTGACAAAAGCTTCAAGTGCCTTCGCGTTGCCTTCTGCTGCCGCCAGGGCGAGCGCGGTCACGGCCTCGTCATCGGTTGACGCGGTCATGGGCATCCACCCTAAACGGGTCGGCTCATCATGTATACGACTGGATGTCGTAGAACGGCTGACCGGCCGCAAATGCCCACGTCGTCGGTGAGACGGATCCCGGGCGGTGATGCCGGCCCGGGCGACCCGGTCGCCGAAAGTAGCGGTCGGGCTAAACGTCCGCGCCCCGCCTCGGTCCCGCGCGACCAACAACGCGAACACAGTGCCGATCACCAGCGGGACGTGACTGGCGATCCGTGCGGCCGTCACCTCGCCGCGGAACGCGTCAAACAACACGTAGCTGGTCAGCGCCGCCGAATAGACGCTCACAATTGCGGCTACACCGACCGCCGCGACGGTCCAGACGCCCGCGACGACCATGGTCAGACCCAGTGCGAACAACCACGCGGTTGATTCATGCATGAGATGGGCCCCGGTCGTTGCCCCGTGCCCGGAGGCAGAAAGCATGCCGAAGTCGACTCCGCTAATTTGGGCGGCTGCGATCGCCACCTGGAACACACCCACACCGATCAGCCCGCACCGGCGCCAACCCGAATGCAACGCAGCCATCAATCGGCGATACCGTGGGGCCCCAACGAATCCGGCGGTTGCCATGATCTGGTCGGTCAAGTCCGGTGCATGGCCCGCCTCAAACGCGGCCAGCTGGCGGGTCTGGGCCGCCGCGCCGATGAGCCAGACGCGACACCGCCGGCACGATCCCAGATGAGCATCCAGCTCGTAGGCCAACACGTCTGGGTCCTCGCCGTCCAGTCGCGCAGACAAGGCCTCACGTGCAACGTCACACCGCATCTGAGCATCGTCGCGCATCGCTGCGTTGTGTGCAAAGAGGAAACTGTGTGCAATAGGGGCGGCTGTGGGCAAAGGGGCGGCTGTGTGTAAAGAGGCGACGGTGCAATCACCTCCGCTGAGCTCGTCTGCGCCAACCACCACGGTGGCGCTGGGGTTAGTGTTGCTGTTCCGGCGTTCGCCGGGTAGCAACTGAAGGAGCCAGCGTTGACGTGAACGATGATCCGCGCGCCGATATCGTCTCTCGCCAGTACCAGCGGTGGATGTACCCGCACCCGATCGAAAATCTCGAAGAGTGGACCGCGGGGAACTGGGAATGGTTCGATCCGGTTTACTCCCAGCGGATCTTGTGGCCTGACCGCGAATACCAGCCAGATCTCGACATTCTGATTGCAGGTTGCGGCACCAACCAGGCCGCGATTTTCGCGTTCACGAATCGCTCAGCGAAGGTGTTGGCAGTCGATATCAGCCAGCCGGCCCTGGACCATCAGCAATACCTAAAGGTGGCGTCTTAGGACTGGTGTAAAAACGCTGGGCGCATGTTCCTGGTGGTCATGTTACGCGGCGGTGGTGTCGGTCGTGGTTGTTGTGGTGGGGGGATGCAGTGGGCGGGGTGGCTCGAGCAGTTGGTGGCGTAGTTCTTGGAGGTGGCGGCTGGTCGCTGATGTTTGGGTGACTCCGCGCCAGCCGCGGCTGGCGCGGTCGAGGACGGCCCATACCAGCGACAGACAGCTGGTTTCGCCGGGTAGGCGGCCGATGACCTTGACCCGGCGACGGGATTCTCCGAAGGTGCGTTCGATGAGGTTGGAATGGCGGATGCGTGTCCAGTGTTGGCGGGGGAAGCGCAAATGCACGCTCAGCGAGGCGAAGTCGTTGGCCAGGCAAGCGACCGCGGCTGGGTAGAGCCCGCGGTATGTGGTGGTGAACTCCTCGGCGCGGCGGGTGGCTTCATCCACGGCCTGCTGGCCGGGTGGCTGGTCAATGTCATCGAAGATCGACCAGAACGCGGCTTTGATCTCGTCCTGGACCGCGACAGGTGTCTTGGCGATGACGTTACGGCAGCGATGGATCAGACACCGCTGACGCAGGCTTGCCGGAAACGTGGTCTCCCATGCGGCGATCAGGCCCGGCGCCCCGTCGGAGATGCCCAGTAGCGGCGGGCGTAGTCCCCGGTTCCTCAGGTCAGCCAAGAAGTCGGCCCACGCATCAGCCGACTCCGCTGCGGCTGGGGCCAGCCCAATAAACAGGGGCTTGCCGTCGGTGCAGATGCCCCAGGCGGCCAGCACCGGCTCGGCCGGGGCGTTGGGATGCATCCGAAAGTTCGAGGCATCCAAGAACAGGTAGTCCAACACCAGCTCATCAAGGCGTCGAGACGACCACGCAGCGAACTCGTCTTTGATGGCCGCACAAATCCGGCTCACCGTCGAGCGCGACAACGCCGCCTGCGAGCCCAGCACCTCGGCCAACGCGGCCTCGATGTCGCGATCCGACAAACCGCGCACCCATCCCGAAATCACCAACGCCTCCAGAGCGTGGGTGCGCGTCACCCCGGCACCGAATAGCCGCGAACAGAACCGCTCGTCGGTGTCGCGTAGTTTCGGGCGGCATAATTCGACCGAGCCCATCGTGGTCTTCACCGTCGCCGGCGGTTGATACCCATTGCGGTACCCGCCCGGGCCGTCCTGAACCCGACGCTGGTGACGGGCTCGGCCCAACACTGCTTCTACCTCGGCCTCCACGGCGACCTGAAACACCAGACGCACCGATAACCGCCCGACCTCCTCCAAAATCTCGGTCAACGGCCGCTCGGTCGCGGCGAACAACTGATCCATCTCAACACGCACACGCTCAATCGGCGATACTCGCTTGGTCACGGGCGTAGCCCCTCCTTCATAGCTTTCGTCGGTTGCGACGGAACCTACGCCCGTGACCATTTACACCAGCGATGAGACGCGACCTACCTAAAAGATAAGCACGGGCTGACGAACCTGGAGTTGCAGCTGCTTCCCATCGAAGAGCTGCCGACGTTGGGACGTGACTTCGACCTTGTTGTGTCGACCGGTGTTTTGCATCACATGGCCGACCCGCAGGCTGGGATGACTGCGCTTGCGGCCTGCCTACGACCGGACGGTGTGATCGCGACAATGCTGTACGGGAAGTACGGCCGCATCGGAGTCGAACTGCTGGAATCGGTCTTTCGCGACATGGAGCTACGTCAAGACGATGCATCGGTGAACCTGGTTGCCGCAGCGCTCTCGGTGCTACCGGCGTATCACCCGGTTCGCAATTATCTGAAGAAAGCTCGGGATTTGCAGTCCGAGGCCGCCCTAGTCGACACCTTTCTGCATGGTCGCCAGCGCAGCTACACCGTCGAGGAGTGCATCGATCTGGTCACGTCTGCGGGCCTGACATTTCAGGGATGGTTCCACAAGACACCGTATTACCCGCACGACTTTGTTGTTCCGCACAGTGAGTTCTATGCCGCGGTGAACGCGTTGCCTGAGGTCAAGGTCTGGTCGGTGATGGAGCGTCTGGAGACGTTGAACAGCGCCCACCTATTCATGGCGTGCCATCCAGACCGGCGAAAAGCGAGCTATGCGATCGATTTTTCGACCGCCGATGCCCTTAACTACATTCCGCTGACGCGCACGCGGTGTGGCGTAGCGGGCACGGAAATCTTCTGGCCGGGTTTCCGAATGGCGCCCAGCCCTGTCCAACTAGCTTTTGTGCAGCATGTCGATGGCCGCCGAACGATCCGGCAAATAGCTGCGCAGGTGGCGCGGGAGGGCGGCTCTCCTGGAACCAGCACGGCCGAACTCGAGGATTTCGCCCGCGCGCTGTTCCAGTCGCTGTGGCGTCTCGACTTCGTTGCGATGGCCCTGCCTACGGGTAGCGGCGTGGAGTGAACACCCGGTCGTGTGAGTCGAACGAGTACCACTGGGTTTGGGAGGATCCCACGATGAGCAGGCAGCGCATGTCGACAACGCTGGGGTCAAGATCGGCTAACCGCACCACACGCACGTCTTCATCGGGGCCAGCGGCTGATACCGAGCGCCCAATCACAACGGGGGTGTCGGGTTTGCGGTGAGCCAGCAGCAGGTCCCGCATCGCGGCGACCTGCCAGGTCCGCGTCTTCGAAGCCGGGTTATAGATGGCGAGCACCAGGTCGGCGGCTGCCGCGGCGGTCAGGCGCGCGGCGATCACGTCCCACGGCTTGAGCCGGTCGGACAACGAAATGACGGCGTAGTCGTGGCCCAGCGGAGCGCCGACCCGGCTCGCGACAGCCTGGGCCGCGGTCATAGCTGGGATCACGCGGACCGGAACCCCCGGCCACTGGGTGGCCTCCTCGAGAACCGCGGTGGCCATCGCGAACACGCCCGGGTCGCCCGACGACACGACCGCCACCAACTGTCCCTGTTCGGCCAGCGTGCAGGCCAGGCGGGCACGGGCAGGTTCGTCGGTGTTGTCGCTGGGATGTCGCCGCTGGCCATCTCGGATCGGGACTCTGTCCAGGTAGCGGCTGTAGCCGATCAGATCGGTAGCGTCGGCGAGCTCGCGTCGGCACTGCGGTGTCATCCAGTCACTGTCGCCAGGACCTAGGCCCACCACGGCGACGGTGCCTTTGGTCGGCACGTAGTGTTCCCGCTGCCGCCCCCCAGGCAACATGGCCAACGAGAAGTACGGCACTTTGGTCTCGTCGACCTCTGCAGCGGGCAGCAGCCGCTGTTGGGGGGTACTGGCTCGCTCCACGTAGAACGCCTCGCCGAGGCGCCCGGATGATGAAAGTGCTTCCCGGACGTTGTTATACGAGCGGCCGAGTTTCAACACGACCGCGGCGTCGGCTTCAGCGAGGCGACGGGTCAATTCTTCGGTAGGCAACGTTCCGGGCAGCACGGAAAGTACTTCGTCTCCGGCAACCAATGGTGTCGTGATGGCGGCCGACGCGGCGCTCACCGACGTAACGCCCGGGACGATGACGGCATTGAAGCGGTGAGTGAGCCGGGTGTGCAGATGCATGTAGGAGCTGTAGAACAGCGGGTCGCCTTCGGCAAGCAACGCCACATTGCGCCCGGCGTCGAGGTGCGCGGCTATTCGTTGGGCGGCGTCAACGTAAAACTCCCTAATCGCGCCGGCGTAGCCGCCTGGGTGATCGGTCACCTCGGTGGTTACCGGATAAACCAGGTGCTCCTCGAGCTGGCCGGGTCGCAGATAAGGCTCGGCGATCCCGCGCGCGATGCTGTTCCCGTGACGGGCACTGTGATATGCGACCACATCGGCCTCGCCGATCACGCGCGCGGCTTTGACTGTCACCAACTCGGGATCACCGGGCCCAAGCCCGACACCCCACAGTGTTCCGCGGATCGTCATTCGGTGTCGGTCGCGATCGCATTGACCGCGGCGGCAGCCATCGCGCTACCGCCGCGGCGGCCCTCGACCACCAGATAGGACATTCCGCGTGGGCGTTCGACGAGCTCCTGCTTGGACTGCGCCGATCCGACGAAGCCGACCGGCCCGCCTAGCACCGCCGCCGGTGCCGGAACTCCCTCGTCAATCAGCTCGAGCAGCCGGAACAAGGCGGTAGGTGCGTTGCCGATGGCCACCACGGCACCGCTGAGCTGACCGGCCCAAAGTTCGACACCAGCCGCCGATCGGGTGGTCCCCTGACGGTCGGCGAGTTCTGGTGCCCGTGGATCGGCGACCAACGACACGATCTGGTTGTCGGCGGGCAGCCGCGCGGCGGTGATTCCGGCAGCCACCATTGACGAATCGCACAGCACTGGAGCGCCTTGCCGTAGAGCAGCGCCGGCCCGCGCGACGACGTCGTCGGTGTAGGCGACCTGTTCGGCCACATCGACCTGCCCGCAGGTGTGGATCAACCGGACGACCACCCGCGCGACGTCGGTTGGGAAACGCGCCAGGTTGGCCTCAGCGCGGATAGCGGCGAACGACTGTCGGTAGATTTCGGCCGCGTCTCGGATGTAGTCGAGCACTCGCCCACCCTAAGACCTCTGAGTTTGAAGCAGACGGTATCCCGCTTCGGTGGCGATCAGCACATCACCAGTCTGTGGGCTCCCGCAGGCTCGTTCGCAGCCCACGAAGTGCCGGTGGGTGGGGGAATCGGTGCCGTCGAAGCCCAGCGCCCGCGCCGCGTCGCCGCGGACGTCGGCGGCTGAGTGGACACAGCCTGGACTGCCGGTGCATGCGCTGATGCTCAGCCACGGAGAGTTCTCGTCGAACACCAATCCCAGTGGAGCCAGCACCCGAAGGGCGGCATCGGCGACAGCATCGTCGAGATCGCACACCAGCACCGAACGCCAGGGCGTGACCACCAATGGAGCCTGAACTTCAGCTGCGATCGAGGCTAGACAGTGCGCCGTCTGAGCGGGCAGCACGCCCAGCGGTACCGCGGCGCCCAAAGCGACCAGATCGTTCTTCTGGCGTATCCAACCCACCGGTGGCCGGGTAACCGCCGGGTATGGATCTCCCAGGTTCACGTTCGGCAGGAGATCGCCAAGATCGTCCAATTCAGCTACTCGCCAGGCTTTTCCCCGAATGTCGACGAACCGCGTGGCCAGCTCGATAAGCGTGTTGGTGATGTCAGCGACGGGCAGCCGGACGCCGGTATCGCGTCCGGTCAGCAGCAGCGCAACACTCTCGTCGACAACGTGCACACCGATGTCGGCACCCAAGCCGGACACGTCGGCGCAGCCGCTGTCGAGGCTGAACCAGAAGCGACCTCCCAACTGCGCGAGTCGGGGTTCGGCGCACACCGCTCTATCCAGCTCCTGAACCCACGGCCGCACATCCGCGTGCCCACCGGCTCGGCCGGACAGTGGCGAAGCGACGATGTTGCGGACGCGCTCATGTGTCGCGGACGGCAGCATTCCGGCGGTGGCGATTGCGTCGGCAACGGCCGCGAGGTCGGTGATTCCGCGTAGTTGTAGGTTGCCGCGAGAAGTCAACTCCAGCGTTGCCGAACCGAACGTGCTTGCAGCATCGGCCAGCGTGGCCAGCTGGTCGGCGG
Source organism: Mycobacterium sp. (assembly GCF_965230835.1). Lineage (GTDB taxonomy): Bacteria > Actinomycetota > Actinomycetes > Mycobacteriales > Mycobacteriaceae > Mycobacterium. The sequence goes on along the minus strand of NZ_CBDDLW010000002.1, from coordinate 4,828,858 downwards.
TGATCATGCCGCCGGGCAGCCGAACTCGCACCAGCGCCCCATCGGCGGCCTGATGTACCTGCAGTGCGCCCGGGCAAGCGTCGGTGTCGCGGCTTCGGGGCATGGTTCACGGTACGACGTTGGCCTAACACGGTGATGGGTTGGTTGCGCGGCGCCTCGGCGAGAAGGTTTTCAGCAGACCATATTGGCAATTCGCTGGAGAGTCTATTTAGCTGGGAGAGCAGAGAGCACCGAACCTGTTTTCAATGTTTGTGCCGCACGTTATGACGCCCGTCACCGTGGTGCATAGGTGACGGGCGCCGGGTGGTGGGTCACCGGATCAACAGGTTCCAAGGTGTCGACACAGCAACCCCAAAACACGCCCGTCCTCTTGAGGGACGTCGCCGCCGTTGGGAGCAACGATAGTCTCGTTGCTGGTGTCGACGGGCGACGGTCGCGGATCATCGGCAAGCGCGGTTGCGGCGCTGAGGAAACCGAGGCCGGTCATTGCGGCGCCGATGGTGAGAACTTTCCAGCTGGCAGGTCGTTTCATGGCTGTGTGCTCCATTCATCTCATCCATTTGATTCGCGTATTTCGCGGTCTTTTTCAGATTGCCCGGCAAATATGAGTTCTGCGGGGGATGAAGATGAGGAGGCTCTCATGTTGGACTGCCGACGGCCAGATATGTCTGGTCCGACGGTGTGCGCTCGCTAATGCCGTTCGGGGCGCCGATTTCGGCAGCCTTCGCGTCTGGGTGTCGCATGGCGCTTAGCGCGGTCGGTGGGGCATGGTTCTCGCGGTTCGACGTTGGCGTTCCACGGCAGCGGTTGGTTCGGTGCAGCGACGTCAAGGTTTGGCTGGCGTGGCTGGCAGGCGATCGGGGTTGCTATTTGTGCGGTTTTAAGCGATGTGCTGTTAGCGTCCGCGGCCGGGTGCTCCGACGTGGCCTGGGTTGATCTTGACGTTGGGCATGTTGATGTTTGGCACGGGGATGTCGGGGATGGCGTTTTCCACCGCGTTGAGGTTCGGGACTTTGACGTCGACGTTTGGCACGCCAGGCACGTCGATGTGGGGGCGGGCGCTGTATTGGACATTTGTTGGACTGGCGATGGACGTGGCAAGAATCGCCGCGACCGCGGCGGAAGCCGCTGCCAGAATCGCTGCCAGATAGGTTCGCCTGATTCGCACGGCGGTCATCCTTTCAATGGGTTAAGCAGGATCGCGGGCAAGTTAGAACGCGCTGGTCGATGGGGTTATTGGCACCGACTCTTGAAATCAGTCAATGGCTGACGGATGCCTTGAAGATCGCCTTTTACTTGCGGGTTGGCGTTGAGGTAGTTCTGTACTGTGTCGCGCATCGCATCGCGGTCTTGGCCCTTGAGGCCAGTGAAGAATTCGTTGACATCGGGACGGTTGAACAGGTAGTCGGATGTGGCATTCGAGACACCCGACGAAATGCGAGCCAAGTCGGCTGCGGTGCAGTTAGGCGGATCGGCCACGGCAATCGCTGAGCTACCGAAGAGCATTGCGCCGGCAAATGCACCGATAGCTACTGCGCGGTACATAAATCGGGCTGAGAGCGACATAACTGCCTCCTTATTTGATGGTTGCCAGCAGACGAGTTTTGGCCAGTGAAACTGAATCTAATCCAACCAAGCGGGAGGCAACAGAAGTTTCTCATAAAGTTGCTGATGGGGATCGTCTTCAGGCTCACTATTCTTCCTTTCCGGCCGGTTGAGTCCCTATTGCCCCGTTTTGCCGGCGAAAGCTGGTCGGCATATCAGCGCGAGATCTTCGGTATCGGCATCTGTTCGGGGCCTTCGTATCGGAACCAGGTTGCACGCCGGCCTGATCCAGGTGTTCGCCGTTCAGCTTGGTGCTGTACGAATGGAGGGTGTCTGAGCCGACTGTTCTGCTGTTATCGACATCCGATACTGACCTGATCAGCGCCCGTTCCAGCGGGAAAAACTATCGGTGGGCCAATCCGTCGAGACTGTCCGATGCCGAGCTGCCTGAACTCCTGGCCGAAGCTTCGATCGTGGTGGTGCGCATCCTCGGTGGCTATCGGGCCTGGCAGGGCGGCATTGACGCAGTGATTGCCGGTGCCGCGCCGACCGTTCTGGTCAGTGGTGAGCAAGCCGCCGACGCCGAGCTGACTGGCCTGTCCACGGTCGCGGCAGGTACTGCAGTGCAGGCCCACATTTATCTGGCGCACGGTGGTGTGGAAAACATGCGTCAGCTGCATGCCTTCCTGTCAGACACCGTGCTCATGACCGGCTTCGGGTTCACACCGCCGGTGGTCACCCCCACGTGGGGAGTGCTCGAGCGCCAAGAGGCCGCCGGCGCCGCAGGCCCCACAATCGCCGTGCTCTACTACCGTGCCCAGCACCTGGCCGGCAACACCGCCTACGTCGAGACGCTGTGCCGGGCCATCGAAGGCGCCGGCGCGCGCCCGCTGCCCGTCTATTGCGCCTCGTTGCGCACCGCCGAACCGGAGCTGCTCGCAAGGCTGCGCGAAGCTGACGCCATGGTTGTCACTGTGCTGGCCGCCGGGGGAGTCCGGCCGGCCACCGCCTCCGCCGGCGGGGATGACGATACCTGGAATGTTGAACACCTTGCCGCGCTAGATATCCCGATCTTGCAGGGCCTGTGTTTGACCAGCCCCCGGGAACAATGGTGTGCGAACGAAGACGGGCTCAGCCCGCTCGATGTGGCCAGCCAGGTAGCAGTGCCCGAATTCGACGGACGCATCATCACCGTTCCGTTCTCGTTCAAGGAAATCGACGACGACGGTCTGATCTCCTATGTCGCTGATACCGAGCGCTGCGAACGAGTCGCCGGGCTAGCCGTTCGACACGCGCAACTGCGGCAGGTGAAGCGCCAGGACAAGCGAGTTGCCGTGGTGTTCTCGGCCTACCCGACAAAGCACGCCCGTATCGGGAATGCAGTCGGCCTGGACACCCCGGCCAGTGCGGTGGCGTTGTTGAGGGCGATGCGTGAGGGCGGGTACCAGGTAGGTGATCTGCCCGGGCTAGACGCCGTCGACGGAGACGCCCTTATCCACGCCCTGATCGAACGGGGCGGGCAAGACCCCGACTGGCTCACCGAGGGCCAGCTGGCCGGTAATCCGATTCGAATGTCCGCCAAGGACTACCGGGAATGGTTTGCAACGCTGCCGGTTGAACTCACCGAATCTGTCGAGGCGCACTGGGGTCCGCCACCGGGCGAACTTTTCGTCGACCGAACCACCGATCCCGATGGTGAGATCGTCATCGCCGCAATGCAAGCCGGCAATCTCGTGTTGATGGTTCAGCCGCCGCGAGGCTTTGGGGAGAACCCGGTCGCGATCTATCACGATCCTGACTTGCCGCCCAGCCACCACTATCTGGCCGCCTACCACTGGTTGGACGCAGATTTCGGCGCGCACGCCCTAGTGCACTTGGGTAAGCACGGCAACCTGGAGTGGCTGCCGGGAAAAACGCTGGGTATGTCGGCTGCCTGCGCATCTGACGCCGCGTTGGGCAATCTGCCGCTGATCTACCCGTTCTTGGTCAACGATCCCGGTGAGGGCACACAGGCCAAGCGGCGGGCACATGCGTTGCTCGTCGACCATCTGATCCCGCCAATGGCCCGCGCTGAAACCTATGGCGACATCGCTCGGTTAGAGCAGTTGCTTGACGAGTATGCCAGCGTTGCTGCCCTGGACCCGGCCAAGGTGCCAGCCATCCGCCAGCAGATCTGGACGTTGATCCGGGCTGCCAAGATGGACCATGACCTAGGACTGACCGAGCGCCCCGAAGACGATTCGTTCGACGACATGATCCTGCATGTCGACGGCTGGCTGTGTGAAATCAAAGATGTCCAGATCCGCGACGGGCTCCACATCCTGGGTCAAAAGCCGACTGGAGAAACCGAACTCGACTTGGTGCTGGCCATCCTGCGGGCTCGGCAGCTGTTTGGCGGTCGGCACGCCATCCCCGGTCTACGCCAGGCCCTCGGCCTGGCCGAAGATGGCACCGACGAACGCTTGTCAGTGGACCAGGCCGAGTCCGCAGCCCGCGAATTGGTCGCCGCGTTGCAAGCCAGCGACTGGGATCCTGACGTGGCTGACCAGCTCACCGACGACGCCGCTGTTGCTGAGGTGCTGCGGTTTGCGGCCACCGAGGTCGTGCCCCGGTTGGCCGGCACCGCAGCCGAAATTGAGCAGGTGTTGCGAGCTTTGGATGGCCGGTTCGTTCCCGCCGGGCCGTCGGGCTCACCTTTGCGGGGTCTGGTTAATGTGCTGCCCACCGGGCGCAACTTTTATTCTGTGGACCCCAAAGCGGTGCCCTCGCGATTGGCGTGGGAAGCCGGAGTGGCACTGGCGGATTCACTGTTGGCTCGCTACCGCGACGATCACGGACAGTGGCCGCAGTCGGTAGGCCTATCGGTGTGGGGCACCTCGGCGATGCGCACCGCCGGTGACGACATTGCCGAAGTGCTCGCGTTGTTGGGTGTCCGGCCGGTCTGGGACGACGCATCGCGGCGGGTCGTCGACCTGGCGCCGATGTCACTGGCGGAGCTAGGCCGGCCGCGCATCGATGTCACGCTGCGCATCTCGGGTTTCTTTCGCGATGCCTTCCCGCATGTGGTGACGATGCTGGACGACGCGGTGCGGTTGGTCGCCGACCTCGACGAACCTGCCGATGACAACTACGTGCGCGCCCACACTCAGGCTGACATCGCGCAGCACGGTGACAAACGGCGAGCCACCACAAGAATCTTCGGTTCCAAGCCGGGAACGTATGGTGCCGGGTTGCTGCAGTTGATCGACAGCCGGAACTGGCGTGACGACGCCGATCTTGCCCAGGTGTATACCGCATGGGGCGGATTCGCCTACGGGCGCGATCTAGACGGTCGCGAGGCAATCGACGACATGAGTCGCCAGTACCGGCGCATCGCGGTGGCGGCCAAGAACACCGACACCCGCGAACACGACATCGCTGATTCTGACGACTATTTCCAATACCACGGCGGCATGGTAGCCACGGTGCGTGCACTCACAGGCCAGGCGCCGGCCGCCTACATCGGTGACAACACCCGACCCGACGCGGTGCGCACCCGGACTCTCTCCGAGGAGACGACGAGAGTATTTCGCGCACGGGTGGTCAATCCGCGTTGGATGGCGGCGATGCGCCGACACGGCTATAAGGGAGCGTTCGAGATGGCTGCCACCGTCGACTACCTGTTCGGCTATGACGCGACAGCTCAGGTCATGGCCGACTGGATGTACGAACAGCTCACCGAGCGCTACGTGTTGGACCCGGAGAACCGAAAGTTCATGAACGAGTCGAACCCGTGGGCGTTGCACGGAATGGCCGAGCGGCTGCTGGAGGCGGCCGGCCGGGGGATGTGGGCTGAGCCGCAACCCGAAACCATCGACGGGCTGCGTCAGGCGTTGCTGGAAACGGAGGGTGATCTGGAAGGCTAGTCGGCGTTAGGTTTGAGCCGTGACTCCCACATTCGCCGACCTCGCCAAGGCGCAATACATTTTGCTGACCACATTCACCAAGGACGGCCGGCCCAAGCCGACTCCTGTCTGGGCTGCCGTCGACGGCGACAGGCTGCTCGTGATTTCCGAGGAAAAGGCATGGAAGGTAAAGCGCATCCGTCGGACGCCCCGCGTCACAATGGCGATCTGCACTGTGCGCGGGCGCCCGAAGAGTGAGGCTGTTGACGGGACAGCCGCGATCCTGGACAAGTCGCAGACGGGTGCCGTTTACGACGCCATAGGGAAGCGTTACGGGATCCAAGGCAGGCTGTTTAACCTGGTCAGCAAGCTACGGCGCGGAATGGATAGCAATATCGGTATCGAGCTCAGAGTGGTGGGAAGCTAACCCGATCCGCGCTCGGTGCACAACCGATGAGGCGAGTCGGCGCGGCTTGTTCAGCGCTCCGTCGAGCCCCCGTAACGACGCCACCACTCGTACAAGGTGCCGAGGTCGGGCCCGCCGTTGATGGTAGCGAGCAACAGCTGGGCATCGCGGGTCCACGCGATATCGGCACGGTCTTCGACACTGCCGCAAACAATCCTGCCGCCGGTCTGGCCCGGGGTGGATTCGTAATTCCAGATGCCCGGCGACGGATTTCCATCCGGGCACTGCGTCACCGTCATGCCCGCGACTGTTGATTCGAAGTCATTTGCCAGCGTTCCCGCGTCGTCGTACAGGGTGAAGCGCGCATAGTCGCGACTGTCGGAGTTCTGATCCTGGGTGCAGTCCAGGCTCGCAGCCGCGTGCGGGAACGCGTCACCAGCTCGCGTGCACGACTTAGCCGCATACCCGGGGGGCAGTAGGCCAACCAGCCGTTGCTCCGCGGGGCTGAAAGGCTCTGCGGGAGCATCCGCGGTTCCGACCCCCTGCACAGCGTCTGAGGTCGATGCGGGTTCAACAGGGCCAAGCATGGCGGCGCCCACCAAGACGAGGATTCCCAGCGCCACAAAAGTCGCGCACGCGCCGATCCATCCGTTGGGCTGCTGGCGGGCTGAACCTAGGGTCAGCTGCGAGCCGCCACCATCAGAAACTGCCCGCATGTCCGTCTCCTCCATCAACAGCCTTGCCGCCCAACACGGCTGCAGCGTGCATGCGGCGAAGTTTTCCATGTTGTCTGCCCGCCCGCAGGTGTATCCGGGTCCCGGATTGGCCGGCGGCGGCGAACGCAACTTCCAGGAACTCGCGATACTGCTCAGGCGTTGGCCACACATGTTGACGCGGCTATTCCTCGGCTATGTCGCCATCGAGATGGCGGTAGTGATCGGGCTGGGACTCACGATTGGGTTCGGCTGGACGGTGCTGGTGCTGCTGGCGGCGTGTGTTCTCGGGTTGGTCCTTCTGGCCCCGGTGGCTCGGTGGCATCTCGGCCGTCAACTCGTGCAGGTGCGATTCGGACAAAAGGAATCGGCGAGCGCTGTGGCCGACGGAGCCGTTGTCACGGTTGCCACGGGTCTGGTCCTCATGCCTGGTCTGGCGACCACAACTATGGGCTTGTTGCTGCTGGTGCCGCCAATTCGGGTCGCCGCTGGTCCCGCCCTGACCGCTATCGCGGTGCGTGGTTTCCAGCGGCATGTGTCGCTGACACCGGAGGCGGCCGCCAGTGTGGCCGACGTCTTCAATCTTGGCGGTAACGGCAATAACCGAGATTTCATTGACGGCGAGGTCATCAACGTCACCGATGTCACAGACGTTGAGCCGCAGACTCTGTCGCAAAGTCGGATTGGCGCGGAGCCACCCCCGCGGCCCGCGTCGTCGCCGAGCTGAAGCTTGCTTGCCCGACCTACACGTAGTTTTGCGGTGTGAACCAGACCCCCATCACGCTGCTGGTGAATGGCCGCGTGTACAGCCCAACGCACCCCGACGCCACCGCTATGGCGGTCTGCGGCGACGTCATCGCCTGGCTGGGCAGCGACGACGTGGGCCGCAGCCAGTACCCGGACGCCGACGTGGAGGATTTAGAGGGCCGGTTGGTGGCGCCGGGATTCGTGGACAGCCACATTCACCTGAGTGCGACCGGGTTGACGTTCAGTGGGCTGGATTTGCGAGCCGCGGCTTCGCAGGCACAGTGCCTGCAGATGATCGCCGACTATGCTGCCGCCCATCCAGGCCAGCCGATCTGGGGGCACGGCTGGGATGAGTCGGCGTGGCCCGAGAACTCCGCCCCCAGCACCGCTGCCCTGGACGCAGCACTCGGTGACCGGCCGGCCTACCTGGCACGTGTCGACGTGCATTCGGCGTTGGCCTCTTTCGGGCTGCGGCGGCTGGTCGCCGAATTGCCGGCGGCAGAGGGATTCAGCGCCCAACAGCCTCTGGCTGGCGACGCGCATCACAAAGTCAGGGCCGTTGCCCGCGAACTGCTGACCGATGCGCAGCTGACGGACGCCCGGAAGGCGGCATTACAGGCCGCCGCAGCGGTCGGCATTGTTGCGGTGCATGAATGCGCTGGCCCGCACATCGGCGGCATCGATGACTGGCTGCAATTGCGCCAATTCGGTCACGGTGTCGAGGTGATTGGCTATTGGGGACAGGCCGTTACAACGGCTGAACAGGCCCGTGCGCTAATCGACGAGACCGGCGCCCGCGGGCTGGCCGGAGATCTCTTCGTCGATGGCGCGCTCGGATCCCGCACCGCCTGGCTGCACGAGCCGTATGCCGATGCCCCCGGGTGCGTCGGAACCTGCTGGCTCGACTCCGACGCCGTCGCCGCGCATATTCGGGCATGCACCGAAGCCGAGGTGACCGCTGGCTTTCACGTCATTGGCGACGCGGCTGTCTCGGTGGTGGTCGATGCCTTCGAACGTGTGGTCGATGACCTGGGTGTAGTCGCTGTCGCCCGCTGCGGACACCGACTCGAGCACCTCGAAATGGTGACCGGGGCTCAGGCTGCAAAGCTAGGTGCGTGGGGCATCATCGCCAGCGTGCAACCGAATTTTGACGCGCTATGGGGAGGCAGCGACGGCATGTACGCCCGCCGCCTTGGTGCTGAACGAGGCAACGAACTCAATCCGCTGGCACTGTTAGCATCCCAAGGCGTGCCCCTCGCGCTCGGTTCCGATGCCCCTGTAACAGGCATCGATCCGTGGCACAGCGTGCGCGCGGCGGTCAATCACCGCACTGCCAGCAGTGCGGTGTCTGCGCGGGCGGCGTTCGCGGCCGCAACGCGAGGTGGCTGGCGGGCGGGCGGTGTCCGCGATGGCAAGGCGGGCACGTTAGTGCCTGGCGCGCCCGCCTCGTATGCCGTGTGGGACGCTGGCGTCTTGGACACGCACAGACCGCGGGAAGGCGTCCGTCGCTGGTCCACCGACCCGCGCTCCCGCGGGCCTGCCTTGCCGCGGCTGGGAGCGACCGACCCCTTGCCGAGTTGTCGCAAGACCGTGCATCGAGGTGCAGTGATCTATGGCTAGAGAATGGCCGGAGGCCCGCCGGGCAGGCAGGCGCGCCGCGGCGCAGCCTGCCGATGACGACTACGTACCGTACGACGACCCGGCCTTGGATGAGGACTTGGTCGAAGATGAGGACTTCTTCGAAGATGAAGACTTCATCGACTCGCCGCGTGAGTTAGCGCACGGCGCGGAGGCCCCGGGCTTGGCGGCGCGTCTGCTGGCCGCGGCGCGGCCGCGATTGGCCGAGATCGGCGCCGGGTTGATAGCGCGGATACCTGTGGTCCGTGCCGCTGTGCAGCCGCGTCTGCCGCGGCTGATAGTGGCTGTATTGGCAGGCTGGCTCCTGTACGCGAGCTTTCCGCCGCTGAAATGTTGGTGGGCGGCCATCGTTGCCCTCGCGCTCCTAGCCTGGGTGTTGACCCACCGCGCAACGACGCCGTTGGGGGGGGTTGGCTACGGCTTCCTGGCTGGTCTTGCGTTCTATGTGCCATTGTTGCCGTGGATTGGCAACCTCGTGGGCCCAATGCCGTGGCTGGCGTTAGCGGCCACGTCGGCGATGTTCCCCGGTCTTTTCGGACTCTGTGCCGTCGTCGTGCGCCGTTTGCCGGGCTGGCCGATCTGGTTCGCGGTGCTGTGGGCGGCGCAAGAGTGGCTGAAGTCGATTGTCCCGTTTGGTGGATTTCCGTGGGGATCGGTCGCGTTCGGCCAAGCCAATGGCCCGTTGCTGCCGTTGGTTCAGCTTGGTGGTGTCGCATTGTTGTCCACGGGCGTTGCGCTGGTCGGGTTCAGCCTGACTGCGATCGCGGTAGAAATCGAGAAGTGGTGGCGAACAGGCCCAGGCGAAAGGCGGGCGCACGGCCAGGGTTCGGGTTCGACGAACGTCACGCGAGCCGTTGTCACCAACGGTGCGGGTTCGCAGCCGCCGGCGGTGGTGCTGCCGGGTGTCTGCGTGTGTCTCGTGCTGTTCACCGCCGTTATCGTTTGGCCGCAAGTGCGTCACGCGGGCGCAGGATCCGGCGGCGAACCCACCGTCACCGTGGCGGTAGTACAGGGCAATGTGCCCCGGCTCGGTCTCGAATTCAACGCACAACGTCGAATGGTTCTGGACAACCACGTCAAAGAGACGCTGCGGCTGGCCGAAGACGTCCATGCGGGCCTTGTCCCGCAACCCCAGTTCGTCATATGGCCGGAAGACTCCTCGGACATCGACCCGTTTGTCAATGCCGACGCTGGGCAACGGATCTCTGCGGCAGCCAATGCGGTCGACGCGCCGATCCTGGTCGGTACTGTGCTCGACGCTCCGGGCCGTGGCCAAGAAATCCCAGCACACACCAACACCGCGATTGTCTGGAATCCCGATACCGGACCGGGCGACCGTCACGACAAGGAAATCGTGCAGCCATTCGGTGAGTACTTGCCTATGCCGTGGCTATTTCGGCACTTGTCTGGCTACGCGGACCGCGCCGGCCATTTCGTGCCCGGCACCGGTAGCGATGTGGTGGGCATCGGCGGCGTGCCGGTCGGGGTGTCCACCTGCTGGGAAGTGATCTTCGACCGGGCCCCGCGAAAGGCGGTTCGCAACGGCGCACAGCTACTGGCGGTGCCCACCAACAATGCCACTTTTAACAAGACGATGAGCGAGCAGCAATTGATGTTCGCGAAAGTTCGGGCCGTCGAGCACGATCGGTATGTCGTGGTTGCCGGCACCACGGGTATCAGCGCGGTGATAGCGCCAGATGGCCGCGAGCTGATACGCACGAACTTTTTTGAGTCCGCATATATGGACGTCCAAGTGCGCCTTAAGACGAGGCTTACACCAGCAACTCGCTGGGGCCCGATCCTGCAGTGGATTCTGGTCGGCGCAGCCGGAGCAGTCATTCTCGTTGCCATACGGCACAATGGGTGGTTCCCGCGTACGACTCGGCGGAGTGCTGCGGCCCCGGAGCCATCCGAGGGTGATGACCACACTCCCGCCGACGCTCGACCTGATTCCGGGAGACAAAGACCTGATTCTGGGAGACAAAGAGGAGCGATATGACCACCGGCCAGTCTGCGCCCCAGGTGCCGGGCAATCGTCCCAGCGAGCGCGTCCTGGTGATCATTCCCACGTTCAACGAGCGAGAGAATCTGCCGCTGATCCATCAGCGGCTGAAGGACGCTTGTCCGAATGCGCACGTGCTTATCGTCGACGACAGTAGCCCCGACGGCACTGGCCAGCTCGCCGACGAGTTAGCACACGGCGACCCCGGTCGTACTCATGTGATGCACCGCACCGCCAAAAACGGCCTGGGTGCGGCATATCTGGAAGGCTTCGCGTGGGGTTTGAGCCGGCAATACTCGGTGCTTGTGGAGATGGACGCCGATGGCAGCCATGCGCCCGAACAGCTGTACCGCTTGTTGGGTGCCGTTGACGCGGGAGCCGACCTGGCCATCGGTTCGCGCTACGTGCCCGGCGGCACGGTCCGTAACTGGCCGCTGCGCCGTCTAGCTTTGTCCAAGACGGCTAACACCTATTCGCGGTTGGCGCTCGGGATCGATGTCCATGACATCACCGCCGGATATCGCGCGTACCGCCGTGAGGTGCTTGCGGCGATCGACCTAGACGGTGTCGACTCGAAGGGCTATTGCTTCCAGATCGAGATGACCTGGCGAACGGTGAATACCGGGTTCGTCGTTGTCGAAGTGCCTATTACCTTCACCGAGCGTGAGATCGGCGTCTCCAAGATGAGCGGATCCAACATTCGTGAGGCGTTGGTGAAAGTCACTCGATGGGGTATCGAGGGACGACGTGGGCGCGTCCGCTCGACGCGGGCCCACGACCGTCCATAGCCGGTCGAGCGGCTAGCTGCCGCCTCCGCGGCGGCGTGACCTGATCAGATCGAGGCGTTCTTTGAGCAGCTCCTCAAGCTCTTCTACCGAACGGCGCTCCAGAAGCATGTCCCAGTGCGTTCGGGGCGGCTTGACCTTCTTCTGCTCGGGCAGGTCACCTTCGATCAAGGTGCCCTCCATGCCGTTGCGGCATAGCCAGGTGCCGGGGATCTCGGCGTCGTCGGCGAAGGGAACCTCGAACTCCTCACCGTTGTCGGTGCGGTACTTGGCGAGCTGCCGCGGCGCGAGGTCGTGATTACGATCGGTTTCATAGCTCACGGCTCCGAGGCGGCTGCCCCGCAGGACGCGATCGGCCATAAAAGCTACTCCTTTTGTGTCCTGTGAGTTGCTCGGCTTCAGTACCGGCGATTCTCTCCGCTTAGCAAACGTTGGAACGGTCGTCTTAGTTCCCGGGCCAGCTGTTCATCATACTCGTGTCGCGGACTGGAAATGGCCCAAGCCGACTAGAGTCGATAGTCGTGACCCGTCGAGCCCGACCTCAGCCGTGTCGTTGGTGTGGTCGGGATGTGAGTGACGTGGGAACGGGCCGGCGCCGCCAGTACTGCCGGCAGTCGTGTCGGCAGCGCGCCTATGAGCAGCGAGCCATGATGACGCGGGGCGCCGCGGGGACATCGCTGTCGCTGCCGGCGGATGCGGTGGTGTTGTCGGCCGAAGAGGCGGCAGACCTATCCGATCGTCTGTACCAAGTGCGATGTGCGGCAGAGGACGTAGCGACCGCACTCGACGAAGGGGCTAAGGAAGCCGAGCTGCGTGACTTGTGCGACACCCTGTTGCGGACCGCCAGGGCCGCCGACGGCTGGCGTCGGGTGGGCGTCTAGTCGGGGCGTCCGTCGCCGTTTCTGTATCGCTGACCCACGCTGACATGCGGCCCAAGCATCACATTGCTCTGACGGGTACAGTCGCGCCATGGACGGGTGGCCGGGCGTACAGCTGTGTCGCCGTGGCCGCATCGGGCGGTCGATCCAGTCGATGGATTATTCGGACGCCTTGGCAAGACGCCGTTCCGGCTGCAGGCCCCGGGAGTAGGCGTTTTGAAATCCTGCCGGAGTTGGCGATACTCACCAGCGACATTCTTGGGTCGGAGACCGGCACGGCGTTGGTCGAAGAATCGGCGAACTCGCTTTGGGCATCAACTTGCGCGACTCGGCGCGAGCCGCATCCGGCAGTCAGGACGGTCTCAAAAAGCGGCCATAGGTGAGGGTAGGCGAGGGTAGTCATGGTTGATCAACTCCAGCATGCGACTGAAGCGCTGCGCAAAGCGCTGGTCCAGGTTGAACGCCTGAAGCGCAGCAATCGTGCGCTGCTGGAGCGGTCGAGTGAGCCGATCGCGGTCGTGGGGATGTCGTGCCGCTTCCCGGGTGGGGTGGATTCACCGGAGGCGTTGTGGCAGATGGTGGCCGATGGTCGGGACGTGATGTCTGAGTTTCCCGCCGATCGTGGCTGGGACCTGGCTGGGTTGTTCGACCCGGATCCTGACGCGCGCCACAAGTGCTACGTGCGCACCGGTGGCTTTGTCGATGGGGTCGCCGACTTCGATCCGGCTTTCTTCGGAGTGGCGCCCAGCGAGGCCCTGGCGATGGACCCGCAGCATCGGATGCTATTAGAGCTGTCGTGGGAGGCGTTGGAGCGGGCCGGGATTGATCCTGGCGGGTTGCGGGGTAGCGCCACCGGAGTGTTTGCCGGACTCATCGTCCAGGGCTACGGAATGTTGGCCGAGGAGATCGAGGGCTACCGGCTGACTGGCATGACCTCGAGTGTGGCCTCCGGTCGGGTGTCGTATGTGCTGGGGTTGGAGGGCCCGGCGGTGTCGGTGGATACGGCGTGTTCGTCGTCGTTGGTGGCGTTGCATATGGCGGTGCAGTCGTTGCGTTCGGGCGAGTGCGATCTGGCCCTGGCCGGCGGGGCAACGGTAAATGCCACACCGACGGTGTTCGTGGAGTTCAGTCGGCATCGCGGGTTGGCGCCAGACGGGCGCTGCAAGGCGTATGCGGGGGCAGCCGACGGGGTCGGCTGGTCCGAGGGTGGCGGGATGCTGGTGGTGGAGCGGTTGTCGGATGCGCAGCGGTTGGGTCATCCGGTGTTGGCGGTGGTGCGGGGTTCTGCGGTTAATCAAGATGGTGCGTCTAATGGGTTGACTGCGCCTAATGGTCCGTCGCAGCAGCGGGTGGTGCGTGCGGCGTTGGCTAATGCGGGGTTGTCGGCGGCTGAGGTCGATGTGGTGGAGGGCCACGGGACTGGGACCACGTTGGGTGATCCGATTGAGGCTCAGGCGTTGTTGGCGACCTATGGGCAGGATCGTGGTGGCTCGGGTGGGTCGGGAGAACCGCTGTGGTTGGGGTCGATTAAGTCGAATATGGGTCATACGCAGGCCGCTGCGGGGGTGGCGGGTGTGATGAAGATGGTTTTGGCGATGCGTCATGAGGTGTTGCCGGCGACGTTGCACGTGGATGAGCCCAGTCCGCATGTGGATTGGTCGGCGGGTTCGGTGGCGTTGTTGACTCAGCCGCGGGAGTGGCCGGCGGGGGGTGGGGTGCGGCGTGCGGGGGTGTCGTCGTTTGGGATTAGTGGCACGAATGCGCATGTGATTGTGGAGGCTGCGCCGGTGGTGGCGCGTGGTGGTGAGGTGGTTGGGCCGTCGGTGCCGGTGGTGCCGTGGGTGGTGTCGGCTAAGTCGGTTTCGGCGTTGGGGGCCCAAGCTGCTCGGTTGGCGCGGTATGTGGGTGAGCGGCCTGAGCTTGATGTTGCTGATGTGGGTTGGTCGTTGGCGGGGCGTTCGGTGTTTGAGCATCGGGCGGTGGTTGTCGGTGGTGATCGGCAGCGGTTGCTGGCTGGTTTGGCGGAGTTGGCCGGTGATGATTTGGGTTCTGGTGTGGTGCGCGGTATCGCGCAGCCTGCGGGTAAGACGGTTTTCGTTTTCCCCGGCCAAGGCTCCCAATGGCTGGGCATGGGGGCCGAATTGCTTGATGCGGCACCGGTATTCGCTCAGCACATAGACGAGTGCGCAAAGGCGCTATCGGAATTCGTCGACTGGTCTCTTACCGATGTACTGCGCGGAGTTCCCGGCGCCCCGGAACTCGATCGCGTAGATGTTGTGCAACCCGCGTTGTTCGCGGTTATGGTCTCGCTGGCCGGCTTGTGGGATTCGGTCGCTGTGCGTCCCGATGCTGTGATTGGCCATTCCCAAGGCGAAATCGCTGCCGCATACATCGCCGGTGCTTTGTCTTTAAGCGATGCCGCGCGGGTGGTCACGCTGCGTAGCAAATTGCTGAGGGCATTGACGGCCCCCGGCGGCATGGTGTCAATCGCGTGCAGTGCCGAGCATGCGCGCGAATTATTGGCATCTTTTGGCAATCGGGTCGGTGTGGCGGCAGTCAACGGCCCTTCAGCGGTTGTGGTGTCAGGCGAAGTCGCCGCCCTGGAGGAACTGATTCAGCTGTGCGCTGGCCAGAATCTGCGCACTCGGCGGATCGAGGTGGACTACGCGTCGCATTCGGTTGAGGTCGAGGCAATTCGCGGCGAGCTCGTCGACGTATTGTCCGGCATCGAGCCGCGTTCCTCCCGCACCGCTTTCTTCTCCACAGTGACCGGAACCCGCTTGGACACAGCAGGTTTGGATGCTGACTACTGGTACCGCAACATTCGTCAGACCGTTCGTTTCGATCAGGCGGTGCGCAGCGCGTGCGAAAGCGGGTACCGCACTTTTATCGAATCCAGTCCGCACCCTGCGCTGATCGCCGGTATCGAGGACATCGTCAGCGACTTTGGGACCAGTGATGACGGTGACCCGCAAACCATAACTGCCATCGTCGTTCCCACTCTCGGCCGTGAAGACGGCGGACTCCAGCGGTTTCTCATGTCGGCCGCCTCGGCGTATGTAGCGGGCGTGGGTGTCCAGTGGCGCGGCGCGCTGGATGGGGCTGGCTTTGTCGAGCTGCCGACGTATGCTTTTCAGCGGCGGCGGTTTTGGCTCTCTGGCGACGGGATCGCCGCCGATGCGACCGGTCTGGGGCTGGCGACTACTGAGCATGCGTTGCTTGGCGCGGTGGTCGAGTTGCCGGCCTCCGGGGGTGTGGTGCTGACGGGCCGGTTGTCGCCCGGTGCGCAGGGATGGTTGGCCGACCACGCCGTGTCCGGCGTGGTGATGTTCCCGGCCGCGGCGTTTCTGGAGTTGGCGATCCGCGCTGGCGACGAAGTCGGCTGTTCGGTGGTCGACGAGTTGACGTTCCAGGCGCCATTGCCGTTACCGCCGGGTACTTCTGGTGGACTGAGCTCGGTCGCGATTCAGGTGATCGTGGGCTCCGCTGAAGAATCGGGCCGCCGCAGCGTTTCGATCTTTTCACAGGCAGATGCCAGTTCCGGTTGGATATGCCACGCCGAGGGCACGCTGAATTCGGGGCCGGTCGAGCCGAGTGCGGATATGTCGACGTGGCCACCCGTAGGTGCGGTCGCGGTGGACACAACCGATGGTTACGAGCGGCTGGTGGCTCGCGGATACGGCTATGGCCCGGCGTTTCGTGGGCTGACCGCAGTGTGGGCCCGCGGTGACGAGCTGTTCGCCGAAGTCACTTTGCCCGATGCAGCCGGCGGTGTTCGCGGGTTCGGTGTGCATCCAGCGCTATTGGATGCGGCGTTGCATGCCGTACTCATCACTAGCGAGACGTCCGAACTGATGCTGCCGTTCTCCTGGCAAGGTGTTTCCCTCCATGCGGCCGGCGCCTCGGCGGTACGGGCGCGGATCGCGCCGGCGGGTCCTGCGTCGGTGTCAGTCGAGCTAGCCGATGGGCTGGGGCTACCAGTGCTCTCGGTAGCTTCGCTGATGGCCCGCCCGGTGAGCGAACAGCAATTGCGGGCCGCGGTCTCGGGCTCGGGCCCCGACCGGATCTTTGAGGTGGTCTGGACCCCCGCGGCGCCAGCCGCATCGGCGGCGTCCACCCCGGCGCCGTCGTATGAGGTATTTGAGTCGTTTACGGCCGGGGAGGATCCGCTAGCAGAAAGCCATCAGCGCACCCATGAGGCACTCGCCGTCGTGCAGTCGTGGTTGACCGAGCGCGAAACCGGAGTATTGGTGGTCGCTACCCGCGGCGCAGTGGCGTTGGCCGGTGAGGATGTCACCGATTTGGCTGGTGCGGCGGTGTGGGGTTTGGTGCGGTCGGCGCAGACGGAGAATCCCGGCCGGATCGTGTTGGTCGACTCCGATGCCGTGCTGGATGATGCTACTGCGGCGGCGGTCTTGGCGGTTGGCGAGCCGCAGGTGCTGTGGCGTGCCGGGCAGGTGTATACCGCACGGGTTCAGGTGTCTCGCGATACCGACGACGTTTTGGTGCCCCCGGATGAGGGTCCGTGGCGTTTGGGTTTGAGTAGTGCGGGCACCTTCGAAAACCTCGTGCTGGAGCCAGTTCCCAATGCCGACGCGCCGTTGGAGCCCGGGCAGGTTCGGGTTGCGTTGTCGGCGATTGCGGCGAACTTCCGCGACGTCATGATCACACTGGGCATGTTCACTCACGACGCATTGCTCGGCGGCGAAGGAGCCGGTGTAGTCGTCGAAGTCGGCCCGGAGGTCACCGAATTCAAGGTCGGTGATTCGGTGTTCGGATTCTTTCCGGACGGCAGCGGCACGCGGGTCACCGGTGACGTTCGTTTGTTGCTCCCCATGCCCGCCGACTGGTCATACGCCGAAGCCGCTGCCATATCAGCGGTTTTCACCACCGCGTACTACGCTTTCGTGCACCTTGCTGACGTGCAGCCGGGGCAGCGGGTGTTGGTGCATGCTGCTACTGGTGGGGTGGGTATGGCTGCGGTGCAGTTGGCGCGGTATTTGGGGTTGGAGGTGTTCGCTACCGCTAGTCGCGGTAAGTGGGGCACTTTGCGGGCCATGGGTTTTGATGACGATCACATTGGTGATTCGCGTAGTTTGGAGTTTGAGGACAAGTTCCGGTCGGTCACCGGTGGGCGTGGCGTGGATGTGGTGTTGGATTCGCTGGCCGGTGAGTTCGTGGATGCTTCGCTGCGGTTGGTCGCTGCGGGTGGGGTGTTTTTGGAGATGGGCAAGACCGACATCCGCGATCCTGGGGTGATCGGGCAGGAATATCCGGGTGTTCGTTATCGCGCCTTCGACCTCTTCGAACCCGGTCGTCCCCGCATGCATCAGTACCTGCTTGAGCTCGCTGAGCTTTTCGATGCGGGTGTGTTGCGGCCGTTGCCGGTGACGACGTTTGATGTGCGGCGGGCGGCTGCGGCGTTGCGGTATTTGAGTCAGGCGCGTCATGTCGGCAAAGTCGTGATGAGGATGCCGGGTGCGTGGGCGGCGGGCACTGTGTTGGTGACCGGTGGTACGGGTATGGCGGGTTCGGCGTTGGCGCGTCATGTGGTGGTTCGTCATGGTGTGCGTCGGCTGGTGTTGGTGAGTCGACGTGGTCCGGATGCGCCGGGGGTTGGTGATCTGGTGGCCGAGTTGGGGGCTGCTGGTGCGCAGGTGCAGGTGGTGGCTTGTGATGCGGCTGATCGGGCGGCGTTGGCGAAGGTGGTTGCTGATGTGCCGGTGCAGTGGCCGTTGTCTGGGGTGATTCATGCTGCGGGGGTGCTTGATGATGCGGTGGTGACATCGTTGACTCCGGAGCGGGTGGATGCGGTGTTGCGGGCGAAGGTGGATGCGGCGTGGAATTTGCACGAGTTGACCCGCGATTTGGATGTGAGTGCGTTTGTGTTGTTTTCGTCGATGGCCGTGTTGGTGGGCTCGTCGGGGCAGGGCAACTATGTAGCGGCTAATTCGTTCCTGGATGGGTTGGCTGTGCATCGGCGGTCGCATGGGTTGCCGGCGATCTCGTTGGGGTGGGGGTTGTGGGAGCAGGCCAGCGACATGACCGGGGGACTAGACAGCGCCGACCTGGCTCGGCTGGGCCGCGGTGGAGTCTTGGCGATGTCCTCCGCGGAGGCGCTGGACCTGTTCGACACCGCAATGATTGTCGACAAACCCTACTTAGCGCCGGCCCGCATCGACCTGACCGCACTGCGGGCTCAAGCAGTAGCGGTACCACCGATGTTCACCGACCTGGTCAACGCGCCCACGCGGCGGCAGGTGGACGACTCGCTGGCGGCTGCGAAGTCAAAATCGGCGCTGGCGCAACGTCTGCATGGGTTGCCTGAAGCAGAACAGCATGCTGTCCTGCTGGATCTGGTGCGCTCGCACATCGCCACCGTGCTGGGCAGCACCAGCCCTGAAGCGATCGACCCCGACAAAGCGTTTCAAGATTTGGGTTTTGACTCGCTGACCGCAGTCGAGATGCGCAACCGGCTCAAATCCGCTACCGGCCTGGCGCTTTCCCCGACACTCATCTTCGACTACCCGACGCCCAATGGCCTGGCCAAATATATTCGCATCGAATTGGCCGGAGCCCCAGAAGAAGTCAAGCACACACCGGCGGTACGGGACACGAGCGACGATCCGATCGCGGTCGTGGGGATGTCGTGCCGCTATCCGGGTGGGGTGGATTCACCGGAGGCGTTGTGGCAGATGGTGGCCGATGGTCGGGACGTGCTGTCTGAGTTTCCCGCCGATCGTGGCTGGGACCTGGCTGGGTTGTTCGATCCGGATCCTGATGCCGGGGGCACCTGCTATACGCGCACCGGTGGCTTCGTCGATGGGGTCGCCGACTTCGATCCGGCTTTCTTCGGAGTGGGGCCCAGCGAGGCCCTGGCGATGGACCCACAGCAGCGCATGTTCCTCGAACTCTCCTGGGAGGCGTTGGAGCGGGCCGGGATTGATCCTGGCGGGTTGCGGGGCAGCGCCACCGGCGTGTTCTCCGGGGTGATGACGCAGGGCTACGGGATGTTCGCGGCCGAACCGGTAGAGGGCTTCCGGCTGACTGGCCAACTGTCGAGTGTGGCCTCCGGTCGGGTGTCGTATGTGCTGGGGTTGGAGGGCCCGGCGGTGTCGGTGGATACGGCGTGTTCGTCGTCGTTGGTGGCGTTGCACATGGCGGTGCAGTCGTTGCGTTCGGGCGAGTGCGATCTGGCCCTGGCCGGTGGGGTCACTATCAACGCCACGCCCGACATCTTCGTGGAGTTCAGTCGATGGCGCGGGTTGGCGCCAGACGGGCGCTGCAAGGCGTATGCGGGGGCAGCCGACGGCACTGGCTTCTCCGAGGGTGGCGGGATGCTGGTGGTGGAGCGGTTGTCGGATGCGCAGCGGTTGGGTCATCCGGTGTTGGCGGTGGTGCGGGGTTCTGCGGTTAATCAAGATGGTGCGTCTAATGGGTTGACTGCGCCTAATGGTCCGTCGCAGCAGCGGGTGGTGCGTGCGGCGTTGGCTAATGCGGGGTTGTCGGCGGCTGAGGTCGATGTGGTGGAGGGCCACGGGACTGGGACCACGTTGGGTGATCCGATTGAGGCTCAGGCGTTGTTGGCGACCTATGGGCAGGATCGTGGTGGCTCGGGTGGGTCGGGAGAACCGCTGTGGTTGGGGTCGATTAAGTCGAATATGGGTCATACGCAGGCCGCTGCGGGGGTGGCGGGTGTGATGAAGATGGTTTTGGCGATGCGTCATGAGGTGTTGCCGGCGACGTTGCACGTGGATGAGCCCAGTCCGCATGTGGATTGGTCGGCGGGTTCGGTGGCGTTGTTGACTCAGCCGCGGGAGTGGCCGGCGGGGGGTGGGGTGCGGCGTGCGGGGGTGTCGTCGTTTGGGATTAGTGGCACGAATGCGCATGTGATTGTGGAGGCTGCGCCGGTGGTGGCGCGTGGTGGTGAGGTGGTTGGGCCGTCGGTGCCGGTGGTGCCGTGGGTGGTGTCGGCTAAGTCGGTTTCGGCGTTGGGGGCCCAAGCTGCTCGGTTGGCGCGGTATGTGGGTGAGCGGCCTGAGCTTGATGTTGCTGATGTGGGTTGGTCGTTGGCGGGGCGTTCGGTGTTTGAGCATCGGGCGGTGGTTGTCGGTGGTGATCGGCAGCGGTTGCTGGCTGGTTTGGCGGAGTTGGCCGGTGATGATTTGGGTTCTGGTGTGGTGCGCGGTATCGCGCAGCCTGCGGGTAAGACGGTTTTCGTTTTCCCCGGCCAAGGCTCCCAATTGCTGGGCATGGGGATGGGGCTACACGCCGGGTATCCCGTGTTCGCCGAGGCGTTCAACACTGTTGTGGCCGAATTGGATCGTCATCTGCTGCGCCCACTGCGTGAAGTGATCTGGGGCCACGACGAAAATCTTTTAAACACAACCGAATTTGCGCAGCCAGCACTATTTGCAGTAGAGGTTGCGTTGTACCGGTTGCTGGAATCGTGGTCGGTAAAGCCCGATTTTGTGATGGGCCACTCAGTGGGGGAGTTGTCTGCTGCACATGTCGCCGGCGTTTTGTCGTTGGAGAACGCTGCAGTGCTGGTTGCCGCCCGCGGCCGGCTGATGCAAGCCCTACCGTCGGGCGGGGCGATGGTCGCCGTGCAGGCTACCGAAGACGAGGTGCGTCCTCTGCTGAGCCCCGAGGTCGGTATAGCTGCGATCAACGGTCCCGCTTCGGTGGTGATTTCGGGTGCCGAAGACGCGGTGGTGGCCGTCTCCGACCGCTTCCGGACAGACGGGCGCAGAGTTCACCGGTTAGCGGTTTCTCACGCGTTTCACTCTCCGCTGATGGAACCGATGATCGACGAATTCGCCACGGTGGCAAGTGAGCTGTCAATCGGGGAGTCCAACATCGCGATCATCTCGAACGTCACTGGGCAGCTGGCGGAGGAGGATTTCGCGTCGCCAGCCTACTGGAAGCGGCATGTTCGGGAAGCCGTACGGTTCGCCGACAGTGTTCGCTACGCGCAATCGGCCGGTGCACGTCGATTCCTTGAAGTAGGCCCCAGCAGCGGCTTGACTGCCTCGATCGAAGAGTCGCTGCCTGATGACGGGACGACGCAACCTGTTGTGACCATGTCGGCGCTGCGAAAGGACCGTCCAGAGCCGACGACATTGACGAACGCCGTTGCCGAGGCGTTCGTCGCGGGCTCCGAGGTGGATTGGCGCGCCGTTCTGGGACAGGCGAATTTCGTCGAACTGCCGACGTACGCCTTTGAGCGGAGGCGGTTTTGGCTGTCGGCTGATGGGGCCGCCGCCGATGCTGCCGGCTTGGGCCTAGCGGCTAGCGAGCACGCGTTGCTGGGCGCGGTGGTCGAGCTGCCGGCCTCCGGGGGTGTGGTGCTGACTGGTCGGCTGTCGCCAAGCGTGCATGGCTGGCTGGCCGACCACGCCGTCGGCGGCGTGGTGATTTTCCCGGGGGCCGGGTTCGTGGAGATGGCGATTCGTGCCGGCGACGAAGTGGGCTGCGGGGTTGTCGACGAACTCACTCTGGCTGCCCCGCTGGTATTGCCGGCACCGGGATCGGTTGCGGTGCAGGTCGTTGTGGGCAACGCCGATGAGTCGGGCGCTCGGGCGGTATCGGTGTATTCACGCGCTGACGCGGGGTCCGATTGGTTGCTGCACGCCGAGGGTGTACTGGGCGTTGGGTCCACGGAGCCGTCGGTGGATATGTCGGCCTGGCCGCCGGTCGGAGCTGTTCGAGTGGACGTGGCCGACGGTTACCAGCAGTTGGCTGACCGCGGCTACGGCTACGGTCCGGCGTTTCGGGGATTGACCGCGATGTGGCGTCGAGGAGATGACGTCTTTGCCGAGGTGGAACTGCCGGCGGACACTGGGGTGTCGGCAGCCGGGTTTGGTGTTCATCCGGTGATGCTGGACGCGGCATTGCATGCGGTGATTCTGGCGGCCGAAAGCGCAGAGATTGCTGACAACTCGGTTTTGGTTCCGTTCTCCTGGCAGGGCGTTTCCCTGCATGCAGCCGGCGCGTCAGCGGTTCGAGCGCGAATCTCGCCGATCGGACCCTCTGCGGTCTCCATCGAGTTGGCCGACGCGATGGGCCTGCCGGTGCTTTCGGTAGCTTCGATGATCGCTCGGCCCGTCACTGACCAGCAGTTGCGTGCTGCGGTCGCCGGGTCGGGTCCGGACCGATTGTTCGAGGTGATCTGGTCACCGCAGCCGTCGGCCGCGGTCGAGCCGGTAGCAGTGCGCGCCTGGGGTACACCGGAGCTAGAGGCCGAGGCCGTGTCGGGAATGTCGGCGCAGCTGTTCGAGTCCGCTCCGGCTGCCGGTGACGTCGTGGCCGACGTATATGCGGCCACCCGTTCGGTGCTAGAGGTGCTGCAGTCGTGGTTGGCCAGCGAAGGCGCAGGGATGCTCGTGGTGGTCACCCGCGGCGCAGTGGCGTTGGCCGGTGAGGATGTCACCGATTTGGCTGGTGCGGCCGTGTGGGGTCTGGTGCGGTCGGCGCAGACGGAGAATCCCGGCCGGATCGTGCTGGTTGATGCGGATGCGGCCCTTGACGATGCTGCGGTAGCGGCGCTGGTCGGGGCCGGCGAGCCGCAGGTGCTGTGGCGTGCCGGGCAGGTGTACACCGCGCGGGTACATGGCAGCCGTGCTGTTGGCGGCGTGTTGGTGCCCCCTGGCGAGGGTCCGTGGCGGTTGGGTTTGAGCAGCGCGGGTACGTTCGAGAACCTGCGGCTGGAGCCGATTCCCGACGCCGATGCGCCGTTGGAGCCCGGGCAGGTTCGGGTTGCGTTGTCGGCTATTGCGGCAAACTTCCGTGACGTCATGATCGCACTCGGTCTCTACCCTGATCCCGATGCCGTGATGGGTGTCGAGGCTTCTGGCGTTGTCGTCGAAACAGCCACCTCCAGTGCTGCGGCCCACGGTGGTTTCTCGGTTGGGGATCGGGTGATGGGCTTGTTCCCGGACGGCACCGGCACGGTTGCTGTCACCGATCACCGGCTGCTGGTCCGCGTACCGGCGGGATGGTCGCACACCGCCTCCGCGACGACGTCGGTGGTTTTCGCCACCGCGTATTACGCGCTGATGGATCTTGCTGACGTGCAGCCGGGGCAGCGGGTGTTGGTGCATGCTGCTACTGGTGGGGTGGGTATGGCTGCGGTGCAGTTGGCGCGGTATTTGGGGTTGGAGGTGTTCGCTACCGCTAGTCGCGGTAAGTGG
Organism: Mycobacterium sp.; assembly: GCF_965230835.1. Taxonomy (GTDB): domain Bacteria; phylum Actinomycetota; class Actinomycetes; order Mycobacteriales; family Mycobacteriaceae; genus Mycobacterium. The sequence continues at coordinate 4,805,068 of NZ_CBDDLW010000002.1, read as the reverse complement.
GGCACTTTGCGGGCCATGGGTTTTGATGACGATCACATTGGTGATTCGCGTAGTTTGGAGTTTGAGGACAAGTTCCGGTCGGTCACCGGTGGGCGTGGCGTGGATGTGGTGTTGGATTCGCTGGCCGGTGAGTTCGTGGATGCTTCGCTGCGGTTGGTCGCTGCGGGTGGGGTGTTTTTGGAGATGGGCAAGACCGACATCCGCGATCCTGGGGTGATCGGGCAGGAATATCCGGGTGTTCGTTATCGCGCCTTCGACCTCTTCGTAGCGGGCCCGGACCGTATTCAGCAAATCCTCACTCAGCTCGCTGAGCTGTTCGATGCGGGTGTGTTGCGGCCGTTGCCGGTGACGACGTTTGATGTGCGGCGGGCGGCTGCGGCGTTGCGGTATTTGAGTCAGGCGCGTCATGTCGGCAAAGTCGTGATGAGGATGCCGGGTGCGTGGGCGGCGGGCACTGTGTTGGTGACCGGTGGTACGGGTATGGCGGGTTCGGCGTTGGCGCGTCATGTGGTGGTTCGTCATGGTGTGCGTCGGCTGGTGTTGGTGAGTCGACGTGGTCCGGATGCGCCGGGGGTTGGTGATCTGGTGGCCGAGTTGGGGGCTGCTGGTGCGCAGGTGCAGGTGGTGGCTTGTGATGCGGCTGATCGGGCGGCGTTGGCGAAGGTGGTTGCTGATGTGCCGGTGCAGTGGCCGTTGTCTGGGGTGATTCATGCTGCGGGGGTGCTTGATGATGCTGTGGTGACATCGTTGACTCCGGAGCGGGTGGATGCGGTGTTGCGGGCGAAGGTGGATGCGGCGTGGAATTTGCACGAGTTGACCCGCGATTTGGATGTGAGTGCGTTTGTGTTGTTTTCGTCGATGGGCGGGTTGGTGGGCTCGTCGGGGCAGGGCAACTATGCGGCGGCTAATTCGTTCCTGGATGGGTTGGCTGTGCATCGGCGGTCGCATGGGTTGCCGGCGATCTCGTTGGGGTGGGGGTTGTGGGAGCAGGCCAGCGACATGACCGGCGGATTAGCGACGGTCGATTTCGCGCGGTTCGCTCGTGACGGTGTCGAGGCGATGTCCTCCGCGCAGGCGCTGGACCTGTTCGACACCGCGATGATTGTCGACGAACCGTTCATGCTGCCCGCCCATATCGACTTCGCAGCGCTGCGGGTCAAATTCGAGGGTGGCACGTTGCCTCCGATGTTCGTGGATTTGATCAACGCGCCCACGCGGCGGCAGGTGGATGACTCGCTGGCGGCTGCGAAGTCAAAATCGGCTCTGTTGCAGCGTCTGGAAGGGCTGCCGGAAGACGAGCAACGTGTCATCTTGCTGGATCTGGTGCGTTCGCACATCGCCACCGTGCTGGGGATTACCAGCCCTGAAGCGATCGACCCGGACCGGGCGTTCCAGGAGTTGGGTTTTGACTCGCTGACCGCAGTCGAGATGCGCAACCGGCTCAAATCCGCTACCGGCCTGGCGCTTTCCCCGACACTCATCTTCGACTATCCCAACTCGGGTGCGCTGGCTGGATATATGCACGCGGAACTGCTGGGTGAGTCACTGCCGAGCGCTCCGGCCGCGGCGCCGGGCGAAGCCGAACTGCAGCGAGTTGTGGCATCCATTCCGGTCAAACGTCTTCGTCAGGCAGGAGTGCTGGACCTCTTGCTCACGTTGGCCAACGAAAGCGACGGCAACGGCCAGAGGGCGGCGCTGGCGGGGACCGTTGAGCAAGATATCGCCGACATGGACCTCGACGACCTGGTCAACGCGGCGTTCCTGGACGACGACGAGTAGACGCGAGCGGCAGCGAGGTTAATCAGTGAAGATCGCGGTTACCGGGGCTAGCGGCGTGCTTGGCCGTGGCCTGGTTTCGCGATTGGTCAGCGGGGGGCATGACGTCACTGGCATTGCTCGGCGTCGACCCGAAAGCTGGTCTAGCAAAGCGCACTTCATCGCCGCCGACATCCGGGACGCAGCCTCGGTCAGGCGTGCGGTTGCCGGTGCGGATGTGGTCGCACACTGTGCATGGGTCAACAGCCCCGGTGCGGACCACCGGACCAGCCAGCAGGTGAATGTCGAAGGCACGCGCAATGTCTTAGAGGCGATTGCCGACACGGCAACCCGACGCCTTGTATTTGCTTCTTCGGCGCAGGTATATGGCGCGTCGGGTGAGGCGCTGGCGACTGAGAGTGCCCAGATGACGCCGGTATCTACCGACGGCAAGTACAAAGCTCGGGTTGAGGCGATGCTGGCGGAATCCTGCGCGCATTGGGTCGCGATTCGCCTTGCGCGCATCGTTGGGCGAAGCGTCGACGACGCATTGCTCCGGCTGCTGGCGTTACCAGTGTTTCCCGACATTGATGGCGCAGCAGATCGTCTCGTGCAAGTCGTCCATACCGACGACGCGTTGCGGTTGTTTGTCCGTGCGGTCGTGGATCCCGGAATTGGCACTGGTCCGGTCAATCTCGCTGCCCCAGGCACGTCGTCGCTTCGCCAGATCGCCGCTGCACTCAGGCGGCCGATTGTGCCGGTGGGCTGCGGGCTGGCTGGCGTTGGCCGTCGTTTGGCCTCGTTCGCCAAGTTCGAGTTGCTATCGAGGACTGCGGTGATGGATACCACGCTGCTTCGCGACGAGTGGGGATTCCGCTCGGCGTGGAACGCCGACGAATGCGTCGAAGATCTCACACTGGCGGTGCGCGGCCGCGTCTCATTGGGCAAGCGCATGCTTGTACTGCCGTGGCGGCTGGCCTCCATTCAGGATCTTCCTGCCGTCGACAGCCCGGCCGAGGACGGCGTGAGTCCCAGGCTGGCCGGACCAGAAGGCGTCAATGGTGAGTTCGATACCCCTATCGACCCCCGATTTCCGACCTTTTTGGCCACCAATTTGTCGGAGGCGCTGCCCGGGCCCTTTTCGCCGTCGTCGGCCTCGGTGACGGTGCGCGGTCTGCGCGCCGGCGGCGTGGGGATTGCCGACCGGCTCAGACCCGGCGGAGTGATCCAGCGCGAGATCGCGATGCGCACCGTTGCGGTTTTCGCCCACCGACTGTATGGGGCAATTACTTCGGCACATTTCATGGCCGAAACTGTTCCCTTCGCCAAGCCCGCGACGATTGTCAGCAACAGCGGTTTTTTCGGCCCCAGCATGGCCTCGCTCCCTATCTTCGGGGAGGAGCGACCGCCGTCGGAAACCAACCGCGTCCGCAGGCACCTGCGCACTGTGCGCAACATCGGCGTATTCGGGATCAATCTGTTGGGTCTGTCCGCCGGCTCGCCACGCGACACCCAAGACTTCATGGCTGATGTCGATCGTCTGGAAAAACTGGCCGGCGAAGATGTCACGGCCCTGGAAAGTCGTCGCCTGCTCAGCCTGATCTTGTTGGCCCGCGACCACGTTGTGCATGGCTGGTTGCTGGCATCCGGATCGTTCATGTTGTGCGCTGCGTTCAATGTCTTGTTGCGCGGCCTGAGCGGACGAGATACTTCTCCAGCGGCTGGGCCGGAATTGGTCAGTGCGCGGTCGGTAGAAGCGGTGCAGCGGCTGGTGGAAGCTGCCCGGAGCGACCATAGAGTGACCCGTGTGCTGGCTGAACCCGGTGAGCGCCTTGACAAGCTGGCTGTCGAGGCGCCGGAGTTTCATGCCGCGGTCTTCGATGAGCTGGCGTTGATCGGTCACCGTGGTCCAGCGGAGGTCGAGATGCTGGCAACCAGTTACGCTGACGATCCCGAGCTGCTGGTGCGGATGGTTACCAAAGCGTTGACTACGCTGCCGCCGCCCGGGGCGTCCGAGCCCAGCCATTCAGCTATCCCATTGCGACCCAGACCGGTGGCGCGGCTGGCCGCGCGCCAACTCCGGGACCGCGAAGTCCGCCGCGACAAGATGGTGCGTGCCATCTGGGTGCTGCGCGGTCTGCTGAGGGAGTACGGGCGCCGGCTCACCGACGCCGGCGTTTTCGCTGTTGCCGACGACGTGTTCTACCTGTTGGTCGACGAACTTGACGCACTGCCAGCCGACGTTTCGGCGGTGGTGGCTCGGCGCCGAGCTGAACAGCACCGGCTTGCTGGGGTGGTACCGCCCACTGTCTTCAGTGGGAGTTGGCAGCCGACGACGCTATCGCCATCGGTCCTCGCCGATGGGGACACTATGCGCGGGGTCGGAGTCTGCGGTGGTCGGGTCCGGGGCCGGGTCCGGATCGTCCATCCGGAGACCATCGATGACCTCCAGCCTGGCGAGATCCTTGTCGCGGAGGTCACCGATGTGGGCTATACCGCTGCCTTCTGCTACGCGGCAGCGGTAGTAACCGAGCTAGGCGGCCCGATGTCGCATGCCGCCGTGGTGGCGCGTGAATTCGGGTTCCCCTGCGTAGTTGACGTAGCGGGGGCCACACAGTGTCTGCCCCCAGGAGCGCTAATTGAAGTCGACGGGACGACCGGTGAGATCCAGGTGCTCGAACTGGCGCCCGAAGACGGTCCGCCACCACCGGTTGTCGACCGACGATGGGATGTATAGCGCGCTCTTACGCGTCGGCCCATCTGGAGCACGCCGACGGCGAGATCACCGATGATGACTGACGTGACCGACCCGCATCGCCCCGCGACTGGACCATGGCAAGCCGACCATCGAGCTGCTACTGCGGCCAGCGGCGAAATCGACGGTGATCCGCGCGTTTACCGGTGAATATTGGCGACATCTCGGTGGCCAAATCCGGGTACTCGGTGGCGATGCTGAATCGCTCGGCAAGTTCGACCGGCGAAGGCGCCAGCGCAGTCTATTGCCCATCTCGCGCCCGGTTTCTGCTGGACGACTCCGGGGATTGTCGAGCGATCTGAGGGTTCACTGAGCCGACTTGGCTGTTCACAGCTACGATGTTTGTTGCAGACATGACGAATACTCGGGGGGATTCGGTGGGTCGGCGCCACGTGGCGCGGTCCGTGCGGGTGCCTTACGGTTATCGACGTGACTTGCGCATTGTCAAATATCCAGACCGATACCCAGGCGCTTTGACAGACCGGATGGTGAACTAACGTGGCGAACGAGAGCCGCGGACAGCGGGGGTCGGGTTACGGCCTCGGGTTGTCGACGCGGACCCAGGTAACCGGCTACCAGTTCCTTGCTCGTCGAACGGCGATGGCGTTGACTCGCTGGCGCGTCCGAATGGAGGTTGAGCCGGGCCGGCGTCAGACGTTGGCGGTGGTGGCATCGGTGTCCGCGGCGTTGGTGATCTGCCTCGGGGCCCTGCTGTATTCCTTTATCAGCCCGGCCGGCCAGATAGGGGAGTCGCCGATCATTGCCGACCGCGACTCCGGGGCGCTCTATGTTCGGGTGGGCGACACGCTCTACCCGGCTTTGAATCTGGCGTCGGCGCGGCTGATCACCGGTCGGTCGGACAATCCGCACAAAGTGAAGGCAAGCAAGATCCGGGAGCTCCCGCACGGTCCGCTGGTGGGAATCCCGGGTGCGCCGACAGAATTTTCTCCAACGAGCCCGTCGGCGTCTTCGTGGCTGGTGTGCGACACCGTGGCAACGTCGTCGGGCGTCGGTTCCCCGCAAGGAGTGACGGTGACGGTGATCGACGGCAAACCCGATCTCACCGCTCATCGGCGAATATTGGACGGGTCGGATGCGGTGGTGTTGAGCCACGCCGGGAGTGCTTGGGTCATCCGGGACGGACGTCGGTCAAAGATTGATGCGACGGACAGAGCGGTGCTGTTGCCGCTCGGGTTGACTCCGGAACAGGTCAGCCAGGCGCGGCCGATGAGCCATGCCCTCTTTGACGCGCTGCCGGTCGGCCCCGAATTGCTGGTGCCAGAGGTGCCAAACGCAGGGGAAAAGGCGAAGTTTCCGGGAGCGCCCGGCCCCGTCGGCACTGTGATCGTCACGCCACAGATCAGTGGGCCGCAACAGTATTCGCTGGTTTTGCTCGATGGAGTGCAAACAATGTCGCCGTTGGTGGCCCAGATCATGCAGAACGCTGGCAGTTCGGGCAACGTCAAGCCGGTGACCGTGGAGCCCTACATGTTGGCGAAGATGCCCGTGGTCAACAGGCTGGATCTTTCGGCGTATCCAGATGCCCCGCTGAACGTGGTGGACATTCGCGAGAATCCGTCGACCTGCTGGTGGTGGGAACGCACCGGTGGCGAAAGTCGCTCCCGTGTCCAGGTGGTCTCCGGGCCGACCCTTCCGGTCGCGCCGGGCGACCTCAACAAGGTGGTCGAGCTGGTCAAGGCCGATCTCTCCGGTCGCCAAGCGGACCAGGTTCTTTTCGGTCCCGATTACGCGAATTTCGTGGCCGTCACCGGCAACCATCCGGCGGCCCAGACCACCGAGTCGCTGTGGTGGCTTACAGATGCGGGCGCGCGGTTCGGTGTTGACGACACCAGGGAAGCGCGCGAAGCACTTGGTTTGACGATGTCGCCGAGTCTGGCCCCGTGGGTGGCGCTGCGGTTGCTGCCGCAGGGCCCAACGCTTTCCCGAGCGGATGCATTAGTAGAGCACGACACCCTTCCTATGGATATGACCCCTTCAGAGTTGGTGGTACCGAAGTGAAACGTGGTTTTGCACGGCCGACACCAGAGAAAGCCCCGGTAATCAAGCCGGAGAACATTGTTCTGCCGACGCCGTTGAGTATCCCCCCGCCGGAGGGTAAGCCGTGGTGGCTGATCGTGGTCGGCGTCGTGGTGATCGGCCTGCTGGGCGGCATGATCGCGATGACCTTCGCCAGCGGCTCACATGTGTTCGGGGGTGTCGGCTCGATATTCCCGATCTTCATGATGGGCGGAATCATGATGATGATGTTCCGCGGGATGGGCGGCGGCCAGCAGCAGATGAGCCGGCCGAAATTGGACGCGATGCGCGCGCAGTTCATGTTGATGCTGGACATGCTGCGTGAGACGGCGCAGGAGTCGGCGGACAGCATGGACGCCAACTACCGGTGGTTCCATCCGGCGCCGGCGACACTGCCGGCAGCCGTGGGATCACAGCGGATGTGGGAGCGGAAGCCTGATGGCAAGGACCTCAACTTCGGGGTAGTCCGGGTCGGCGTAGGAATGACTCGTCCTGAGGTTACCTGGGGTGAGCCCCAGAATATGCCGACTGATATCGAACTGGAGCCGGTGACCGGCAAGGCGCTTCAGGAATTCGGGCGCTACCAAAGCGTCGTATACAACTTGCCGAAGATGATTTCGCTGCTGGTTGAGCCGTGGTACGCCCTTGCGGGGAGCCGTGAGCAAGCATTGGGTTTGATGCGGGCGATCATCTGCCAGCTGACGTTCTCCCATGGCCCCGACCATGTGCAGATGGTCGTGGTTAGTTCCGATTTGGAGGAATGGGAATGGGTGAAGTGGCTTCCGCATTTCGGTGATTCGCGGCGCCACGATGCGGCAGGCAACGCGCGGATGGTTTACAGCTCGGTCCGCGAGTTTGCCGCTGAGCAAGCAGAACTGTTTGCCGGTCGCGGGTCATTCACGCCTCGGCATGCCAGTTCTTCGGCGCAGACACCGACGCCTCATCACGTGATTATTGCCGATGTCGAAGATCCGCAATGGGAGTACGTGATCAGTTCCGAAGGCGTCGACGGCGTGACCTTCTTCGATCTGACCGGATCGTCGATGTGGACCGATGTCCCAGACCGCCTGCTGCAGTTTGATGAGACGGGCGTGATTGACGCGCTGCCCCGGGACCGCGATACGTGGATGGTGATTGACGAGAAGCCGTGGTTCTTTGCGCTCACCGACCAGGTCAGCAGAGACGAAGCAGAAGAGTTCGCACAGAAGCTGGCGCAGTGGCGGCTTGCCGAGGCGTACGAAGAAATCGGCCAACGGGTAACCCACATCGGTGCCCGAGACATCATGGCCTACTACGGTATTGACGATCCCTCGGCGATCGACTTCGAGGCTCTGTGGAGCGGCCGCAGTGACTCGATGGGTCGTTCGCGACTGCGGGTGCCGTTCGGCAACCGGTCTGACAACGGTGAGCTGCTGTTCTTGGACATGAAGTCGCTGGACGAAGGCGGCGACGGCCCGCACGGCGTGATGTCCGGAACAACAGGTTCTGGTAAGTCCACGCTGGTGCGAACCGTGATCGAATCGCTGATGCTCGGTCATCCGCCGGAAGAGCTGCAGTTTGTTCTCGCCGACCTCAAGGGTGGTTCGGCGGTCAAGCCCTTCGCCGGGGTACCGCACGTGTCGCGGATCATCACAGACCTCGAAGAAGACCAGGCGTTGATGGAACGCTTTTTGGACGCGCTGTGGGGCGAGATTGCACGTCGTAAAGCGGTGTGCGACAACGCCGGTGTCGACGACGCCAAAGAGTACAACGCGGTACGGACAAGGATGAGGGCGCGTGGGCAGGATATGCCACCGCTGCCGATGCTCGTCGTGGTCATTGACGAGTTCTACGAATGGTTCCGCATCATGCCAACGGCGGTCGATGTGCTCGACTCAATCGGTCGGCAGGGCCGCGCCTACTGGATCCACCTAATGATGGCTTCGCAAACCATCGAGAGCCGAGCTGAAAAGCTCATGGAGAACATGGGCTACCGCTTGGTGCTGAAAGCCCGCACCGCCGGGGCGGCGCAGGCGGCTGGCGTGCCAAACGCGGTCAACCTTCCTGCCCAGGCCGGGTTGGGCTACTTCCGGAAGAGTCTTGAGGACGTCATCCGGTTCCAGGCCGAATTCCTGTGGCGGGACTACTTCCGTGGCATCACCATCGACGGTGAAGAACAGCCAGCGCTGGTGCACAGCATCGATTACATTCGCCCGCAGTTGTTCACCAACTCGTTCACCCCTCTCGAGTTCAGTGTGGGCGGACCTGAGATCGACGAGGTGGTTGCCTATTCGAATGGCGAGTTGATGCAGTCCGAGGAACCCGCGATCGATCCGGGTGACGAGGATGACGAGGATGACGCGGTCAGGACGCCGAAGGTCGGGACAGTGATCATCGATCAGCTGCGCAGGATCAAGTTCGAGCCGTACCGGCTATGGCATCCGCCGTTAACTGTGCCTGTGGCCATCGATGAGATGGTCAACCGCTTCCTTGGCCGGCAGTGGCAAAAGGACTACGGATCCGCGCAGAATTTGGTGTTTCCGATCGGTCTGATCGATCGCCCGTACAAGCATGACCAGCCGCCGTGGACTGTGGACACTTCTGGGCCCGGCGCGAACGTGCTGATTCTGGGTGCTGGCGGCTCGGGCAAGACCACGGCTCTGCAGACACTGATCTGCTCGGCCGCGTTGACCCACACTCCCGAACAGATTCAGTTCTATTGCCTGGCCTACAGCAGCACCGCGTTGACGACGGTGGCTCGATTGCCTCACGTGGGTGAAGTTGCAGGACCCACCGATCCTTACGGTGTGCGCCGCACGGTGGCCGAATTGCTGGCCCTGGTGCGTGAGCGCAAACGAAGCTTCCTCGAGTGTGGAATCGCGTCGATGGAAATGTTCCGGCGTCGCAAGTTTGGCGGTGAGGACGGCCCGGTACCCAACGACGGATTCGGCGATGTCTACCTGGTAGTCGACAACTACCGGGCACTGGCCGAGGAAAACGAGGTGCTGATCGAGCAGGTCAACGTGATCATCAACCAGGGCCCATCGTTCGGTGTGCACGTGGTGGTCACCGCCGATCGCGAATCGGAGCTGCGACCGCCGGTGCGCAGCGGTTTCGGTTCCCGGGTCGAGCTGCGGTTGGCGGCGGTGGAAGACGCCAAGCTGGTGCGCTCCCGGTTCGCCAAGGATGTTCCGGTTAAGCCGGGACGCGGCATGGTTGCGGTCAACTACGTTCGACTCGATGCCGATCCACAGTCTGGCCTGCACACCTTGGTGGCTCGGCCAGCGCTGGCCAGTACAGCTGACAATGTCTTCGAGTGCGACAGTGTCGCCGCGGCTGTCGGCCGCCTCACTACCGCCGAGGCGCCCCCCGTGCGGCGGTTGCCGGCGCGATTCGATGTGCAACAAGTACGGGAGTTGGCCGCCCGGGATACGCGCCAGGGGGTTGGCGCCGGCGGAATCTGCTGGGCGATATCGGAATTGGATTTGCAGCCGGTCTACCTCAACTTCGGTGAGAACGGGCACTTGATGGTGACGGGCAGGCGCGAATGCGGACGCACCACAACGCTGGCGACGATCATGTCCGAGATCGGTCGGGTTTACGCGCCTGGCGCAAGTACTATGCCTGCCGCCTCAGGGCCTTCGGCGCAGGTTTGGTTGGTTGACCCGCGTCGTCAGCTGTTGACCACGCTGGGCTCTGACTATGTAGAGAAATTCGCCTACAACCTTGATGGCGTCTCCGCGATGATGGGGGAACTGGCAGCGGTTTTGGCTGGCCGCGAGCCGCCACCCGGTTTATCCGCGGAGGAGCTGCTGGCACGGTCGTGGTGGAGTGGTCCGGAGATCTTCTTGATCGTCGACGACATTCAGCAGCTGCCGCCGGGATTCGATTCGCCCCTGCAGAAGGCTGCGCCCTGGGTCACTAGGGCAGCAGACGTTGGGCTGCACGTGATTGTTACGCGCACGTTCGGCGGCTGGTCCTCTGCCGGCAGTGACCCGGTGTTGCGGGCACTGCACCAGGCAAATGCTCCGTTGCTGGTAATGGACGCCGATCCCGATGAGGGCTTCATTCGGGGCAAGATGAAGGGCGGTCCGCTGCCGCGCGGTCGGGGCTTGCTGATGGCTGAAGACACCGGCGTGTTCGTGCAGGTGGCAGCGACTGAGTTGCGCCGTTAGCCCGCGCTGCACCGACGATTTTTTGAGTGTGAAGGATTTTCACGCGAACTGATTCTTCGTTCATGAGATTCGAAGATTCCTTGAACGCGCATTTTCTCTGACTGCGCTTTTATTCGCGGCGGTGCCGTCGTCCGCTCCCGTTATGGAACCTGCTGTTCAAGCGGACCGTTGAATCCGGCTGCCGGCTGTGTCAGCGGGGTTGCGTTGGCGCTGGTGACGAACCGCAAAGTGAACGAAAAATGAACGGAAATCATCTAATTAGCCGCACTAAATGAAGACTTGGTACGTGGTTTGGTGGATGCGGCGGTTGCAATCTAATGTGTTTTCTATGCAACGGCTTCCAAGCGATGCAGCTACAGATTCATCATGATAAGGTCCCGGTTCCTTCGCGCTGAGAACGTATTTCAGTGATGACTACGCGTCTAGCAGCGAAGCGGTGGGATTGTGGCGTAGGTGATGCCGCTCTCGGTGCGCCGCAGAGGGCACGCAACCTATCAACTGGTCCGCTCGCAAAGGGCCGCCGAAGTGCCTGAATTCGCAGCAAAGGTGCTGCCCTAGAAGCTGGCTTCGTCTGAGACGGCTGCGCCGGTCGCAGACGATGCCCATCCCGCAACCGAGTTCGCCAACGCGATTGCAGTCCGCTGAGGAGTGGTGTTGGATTTCGGGACATTGCCGCCGGAAGTCAATTCGGCGCGGATGTATACCGGTCCGGGATCGGGGCCGATGCTGGCCGCTGCTGCGGCTTGGGACGAGTTGTCGGCTGAATTATCCTGGGCGGCAAGTGGTTACGAGTCGGTGGTCTCCGTGCTCACCGGATCGGCATGGGCAGGTCCGGCGTCAATGGCGATGCTGGCGTCGGCTGCGCCGCATGTGACCTGGTTGAGTTCGACGGCATTGTTGGCCGAGCAGGCCGCCAATCAGGCTCGCGCGGCGGCGGCGGCCTTTGAGGCAGCGTTCGTAATGACCGTGCCGCCCGCGGAGGTCGCGGCCAACCGGGTTTTGTTAGCGACATTGATCGCCACCAACTTCTTCGGTCAGAACACTGCGGCGATTGCCGCCACCGAGATGAGTTACGCCGATATGTGGGCCCAAGATGTCGCGGCGATGTACGGCTACGCGGGATCATCGGCGACTGCTTCGCGGTTGATTCCGTTTACCGAGCCGACATCGGCCACTCGTTCGGGTGGATTGGCTGCCCAAGCTGTGGCGGTGGCCAAAGCCGGTGCTGTGTCGGCGGGTGCTAGCGAACGTACGGTGTGCTCGTCGGAATTAGGGTTGATACCCGTTCCGGTGATGGCTAATGCGCTGAGGCACATGTCGTTTGCTTCGTTCAGCTGGCCAAACCCTAGCGACTGGTGGATTGTGCGGCTGCTGGGTTCGATCACCCCGGACCAACGGACGGCGATAGTTCGTTTGTTGGGTCTTTCGTACTTTGCGCTGGGTATGACGCAGTTCTTTGCCTCGATATCGCAGCAGTTGACGTTCGGTGTCGGAACCACGGCCGGCTCCGGCGGAGCCTGGTATGCGACCCCGCTGTTCGCCGGCTTGGGTGGTGGGCAGGTTGGGGCGACTCTGGCTTCGGCTACCAAGGTCGGGCTGTTGTCGGTGCCGCCGAGTTGGGCGGCATCGTCGGCGGCCGCAAAACCGGCTGCCGACGCGACGATGGGGGCTCATTTCACCACCGCTTCGTCGAAGTCGACGGCAAGCCTGCTGCACGGAATTCCGGCTAGCGCAGGGGCGGGTCGGCGCACCACGGCATTTACACATAAATACGGGTTCCGCCACAGCGTAGTGGCCCGTCCACCGTCGGCCGGATGACGCCGTGAACCCGCGCAACGGCTGCCAATCGGCACATTGTTGAGCCCAGAGTTTATTGAGGAGGAGATCAGATGTCGTATGTGACCACGCAACCAGAAGCGCTGGCGGCGGCGGCTGGCAGTTTGCAGGCGATCGGTTCGGCTTTGAACTCGCAGAACGCGGCCGCGGAGGCCCCGACCACGGGGGTAGTGCCAGCGGCTGCCGATGAGGTTTCAGCGCTGACGGCGGCTCAGTTCGCAGCGCACGCACAGATGTATCAAGCCGTGAGCGCCCAGGCCGCGGCAATTCACGAGATGTTCGTCAAGACTTTGAGCGTGAGTTCGGGGTCGTATGCGGCTACCGAGGCGGCCAACGCAGCCGCGGCCGGTTAAGGAGTGCTGCGATGGACTTTGGCGCATTACCACCAGAAGTTAATTCGGCGCGAATGTATTCGGGTCCGGGATCGGCATCAATGGTGGCCGCGGCGTCAGCTTGGAATGGCCTGGCCGCGGAGCTGAATTCGACGGCGACCGGTTACGACACCGTGATTGGCCAGTTGAGCAGCGAACAATGGATGGGTCCGGCGTCCGGGATGATGGCCGAAGCGATCGCTCCGTACGTGGCCTGGATGAGTGCTACGGCTGCACAAGCCGAGCAGGCTGCGATTCAGGCCAGAGCGGCTGCCGCGGCCTACGAAACAGCGTTCGCCGCGGTGGTTCCGCCGCCACTGGTCGCGGCCAACCGGGCGCAGTTGGCGTCGCTGACCCAGAGCAATGTTATGGGGCAGAACACTTCTGCGATTGCGGCCACCGAAGCCGAGTATGGCGAGATGTGGGCTCAAGATTCAGCGGCCATGTATAACTACGCGGCCACGTCGGCGACTGCCTCCGCGATCACGCCGTTCTCCGAGCCGCCGCAGACCACCAGCCCGACTGCCGGGACTACTCAGGGAGCGGCGGTAGCCCGCGCGACTGCCACCTCGGCGGGCACGGCCCAGTCGAAGCTGTCACAGATGATTTCGTCGATACCCACCGCGTTGCGCAACCTGGTGACGCCCTTGAGCTCACAGTCCAACAATGGACCGTTGTCGTGGCTGGCGGAGATCTTGTTCGGAAAGCCAAATTTCCCTAGCTCGATTCCCGAGCTGCTTACCGACCTTCAGCCCTACGCGAGCTTCTTTTACAACACTGAGGGTCTGCCCTACTTCAGCGTTGGTATGGCGAACAACTTCGTTCAAACCGCCAAAACCTTGGGAGTTATTGGCTCGGCACCAGCTGCCGCGGTCGCCGGCGCCGCTGGCGGCGCGGCTGGCTTGGGCGGTTTGGGGGGTCTGGCCGGGTTGGGTGGTGCGCCCGTGGCAGCTGGTTTGGGAAGCGCGGCTTCGGTGGGGAGGTTGTCGGTGCCGCCGATGTGGAATGCGTCGTTGCCGGAGATCGCTTCCGGGGCCGCTCCGCTACCCATCAACACCGTTAGCGCTGTCCCGGATGCCGCGGAGAGCAATCTGCTCGGTGGCCTGCCGCTAGCTGGTATCGGTACTGGCGCAGGTGGTGCTGGCCCCCGATACGGAGTCCGGCCCACGGTGATGGCGCGCCCACCGTTCGCGGGCTAGCCGCCGGAGCGCTTGCTCGACTCGGTGACTCATCGATGCTCTTGGTGCACGCTGGCTCAATGGGGTCCTCAGCCAGGCTAAACGCTGTTACTGTTGGGTTACCAAAGGTGAATTCGCCGTGCCCTTTCGTGAACTCTTGCTAACAGGTGGCGGTGAAGGTGACCTGCCAGGACACAGTCATCTACTCTTTTGCGGAGAGCGGTTGCTGGGAAGAATTTTAGGGAGGAGAACAGCATGTCGTTCGTGACGACGCAGCCGGAGGCCTTGGCGGCGGCGGCCGGTAACCTGCAAGGTATCGGGTCGACGATGAATGCCCAGAATGCGGCTGCGGCGGCCCCGACCACGGGGGTGGTGCCAGCGGCTGCCGATGAGGTTTCGGCGCTGACGGCGGCTCAGTTCGCCGCGCATGCGCAGATGTACCAGGCGGTCAGTGCGCAGGCCGCGGCGATTCACGAGATGTTCGTTAACACGCTGGCAACCAGTTCTGGTTCGTATGCGGCAACTGAGGCGGCCAACGCAGCTGCCGCGGGCTGAACAGGCCGGCGACTAGGGCTTGGGACGAATTAGTTGCGGACGTGAATTTTACTGCAGTGTCGCTCCGGTCAATTACTGCTGGCTGTGATGACTTCGCCGCCATGGTGCCCGAGGATGCCGCCGGCACGTCGTCATCGCTGACACCGCGAGCTTATTTTGACGTTCATTGCACCTGAAGTAACGCCCTGCGGGCGCTCTGACGATAGAGAGAGGGGGCCATCGCTAGTTTCCGGCCGCTGGCTGCGCCAGCGCGTAGCCGAATAGGCCACCGTGCCTTAACAGCAGATGATCCAGATAGCAGGCAATCTCTACTAAATAATCTAAGGAGACATTCACGTGACTGCACGTTTTATGACCGATCCGCACGCGATGCGGGATATGGCAGGCCGGTTTGAGATGCACGCTCAGGTGGTCGAGGACGAGGCTCGCAAGATGTGGGCATCGTCGCAGAACATCGCTGGTGCGGGCTGGAGCGGTATGGCCTCGGCGACCTCGCTGGACACCATGGGTGAGATGAACACGGCATTCCGCAACATCGTCAACATGCTGCACGGGGTGCGCGACGGTATGCACCGTGACGCCAATCACTACGAGCAGCAAGAGCAGTCTTCGCAGCAAATCCTTAGCAGCTAATTTTCGGCGCGGTCGACGCCGTTGCCGCATATCGCTTTGATGAGTGAAGGAGAACAGATTCGATGACCATTAATTACCAGTTCGGCGACGTGGATGCCCACGGTGCTTTGATCCGTGCGCAGGCTGCCTCCCTGGAGGCCGAGCACCAGGCCATTGTTCGTGATGTGCTGGCTGCTGGGGACTTCTGGGGTGGGGCCGGTTCGGTGGCGTGCCAGGAGTTCATCACGCAGTTGGGTCGCAACTTCCAGATGATCTACCAGCAGGCCAACGCCCACGGCGCCAAGGTGCAGTCCGCTGGCAACAACATGGCCAGCACCGACAGCGCCGTCGGCTCCAGCTGGGCTTAAATCTGAACGGTCGGCGCAGCAGCACACCATCGAGCCGGTGTGCTGCTGTGTCGTCGGTCATCGCGCACGTCGACCTCTGAGGTAGGGATGGATCAACAGAGTACCCGCACCGACATCACCGTCAACGTCGACGGCTTCTGGATGCTTCAGGCGCTGCTGGATATCCGGCATGTCGCGCCGGAGCTAAGGTGCCGGCCGTACGTCTCCACCGACAACAATGACTGGCTTAACGAGCATCCGGGAATGGCGGTGATGCGCGAGCAGGGCATCGTCGTCGACGACGAGGTCAATGAACAGGTTGCGGCACGGATGAGGGTGCTGGCCGCGCCTGACCTTGAGGTCGTCGCCCTGCTTTCCCGCGGCAAGCTGTTGTATGGCGTTGTTGAGGAGGAGGAAGACCGGGCTCCGGGTTCGCGCGACATACCTGACAACGAATTCCGGGTGGTTTTGGCTCGTCGCGGGCCGCACTGGGTGTCGGCGGTTCGGGTCGGGAATGACATCACTGTCGACGATGTCACAGTTTCAGATACTGCTTCAATTGCTTCGCTGGTGATGGATGGCTTGGAGTCGATTCACCACGCCGACGCGGCAGCCATCAACGCGGTCAACGTCCCGCTTGAGGAGATGCTGGAGGCAACAAAGTCGTGGCAGGAATCGGGCTTTAACGTATTCTCTGGCGGCGATCTGCGCCGCATGGGCATTAGCGCCTCTACGGTTGCTGCGCTTGGACAGGCATTGTCGGATCCCGCAGCTGAGGTCGCGGTGTACGCACGTCAGTACCGAGACGACGCCAAGGGTCCCAGTGCCTCGGTGTTGTCCCTGAAGGATGGATCCGGTGGTCGGATCGCGTTGTACCAGCAAGCGCGAACGGCTGGCTCCGGTGAAGCGTGGTTGGCGATCTGCCCGGCTACCCCGCAGCTGGTCCAAGTAGGCGTGAAGACAGTTTTGGACACGCTGCCGTACGGCGAATGGAAAACGCACAGCAGAGTTTGACAATTCGGTACGAAAAACGAAATATCACAACGTTTTTGACTATAAGATGCTGTCGTGAGGTTAATGCGGCAGTTTCCTCTAGAATTGGCTGCAAGATTGAAACTTTATGTCCAACACAACTACCGTCGCGAGGCGAGGCAAATGAATTCGGAGTTACTCGAGTCGCAGTTTCCGCGGGGCTACGATGCCTCGGCGAGTACACTGACGGAATTCCCCGCACGGCTGGAATTACCGGGTAGCACGTTTGCGATAGCAGGGGGAACAGGACGATGACCGCAGTAGCTGACGCACCACAGACTGAAATTGAGGGCGTCGCCGTACCTCAGGCTGTTGTTATCGGCATCATGGCCGGTAAGGGCGTCCAGATTGGCGTACTGCTGGATGCCAACGCGCCGGTTTCGGTGATGACCGAGCCTCTGCTGAAAGTGGTAAACAGCCGGCTCAGGGAGCTTGGCGAAACTTCATTGGAGGCCACTGGACGCGGCAGGTGGGTGTTATGCCTGGTCGATGGCACGCCGCTACGCCTTACCCAGTCGCTGACTGAGCAAGATGTCTTCGACGGCGACCGGCTGTGGATTCGATTCATCCCAGACACCGAACATCGGTCGCAGGTCGTCGAACACATCTCTACCGCGGTTTCGGCGGACCTCAGTAAGCGCTTTGCGGCGATCGATCCCATCGTTGCCGTCCAGGTAGGGGCGTCGATGGTGGCAACCGGCGTGGTTCTGGCATCGGGGATGTTGGCGTGGTGGCGTTGGCACCACGCCACCTGGTTGACCACGATCTACGCGGCGGTTGTCGCGGTGCTCACGCTGACACTTGCTGTGATGCTGTTGATGCGCGCCAAGACCGATGCTGATCGCTTGGTCGCCGACACGATGCTGATGAGTGCGTTTGTGCCGCTGACGGTGACCGCGGCAGCACTGCCGCCTGGTCCAGTGGGTTCCCCGCAAGCGGTGCTGGGTTTCGGCGTCCTTGCCGTCGCCGCGACGCTCGCAGTCCGGTTCACCGGCCGCCGACTCGGGATCTACGCCACAGTTATCACCATTTGCACATTGGCAACCTTTGCCGCGCTTTCGCGGATGGTCGCGGCGACCAGTGCGGTAACTCTGATGTCGACTCTGCTGTTGATCTGTGTATTGGGCTACCACTCAGC
Source organism: Mycobacterium sp. (assembly GCF_965230835.1). Lineage (GTDB taxonomy): Bacteria > Actinomycetota > Actinomycetes > Mycobacteriales > Mycobacteriaceae > Mycobacterium. Next base: position 4,787,298 of record NZ_CBDDLW010000002.1, on the reverse strand, counting down.
GCCGGCGCTGTCCCGACGGCTGTCCGGTATTCGGCTGCCGGTGTTCCCGTCTGCTACCAGCCGCTGGGTTTTCGAGGCTAGGCCCGATCTGCCGACCACTGTGGTGGTCTCCGGTGGTGGTCCGCCGACCCTGGAGGGGCCGGCGTCGGTGCGTGACGTGCTCTTGCAAGCCGAACGTGCTCGGTCGTTCTTGAGCGGATTGCTGGTGGGGCTTGGCATCGTGACGGTGGTCTGCATGACCGGATTGTGCGATCCCCGCGACGGGCGTTTACTGCCGCTGATACTCGGCGGGTTTGTGTCGGGCTTCCTGATGTTGCGCGGCCGGTCATATGTCGATCGTTGGCAGGCGATTACGTTGGCTGCGACTTCGGTGATCATTGTTGCCGCAGTGGTCGTGCGCTACGCGGTGGTGCTGTCGTCGCCTTGGGCGGTGGCGATCGGCGCCGCAGTTCTGGTGCTGCTGCCGGCAGCGGGCATGACAGCCGCCGCGGTTGTACCGAATACCGTCTACAGTCCGCTGTTCCGTAAGTTGGTGGAACTGTTTGAGTATCTCTGCCTCGTGCCAATTTTCCCGCTGGCATTGTGGTTGATGAATGTTTATTCAGCGATTCGGTACCGGTAGCGGCAGGTTGCGGGGCGGTCGCCCGTTCGCCGCGACCGTTGCTGCTCTGCTGCTGGCCTCAGGAGCGTTAGCCGGGTTGCCGCCGGCATATGCTATTTCGCCTCCAACGATTGACCCAGGTGCGTTGCCGCCCGATGATTCGCCCGGGCCGACGGCTCCGATGAAGCAGACCGCCTACTGCACCGAGGTCGGGGTGTCGCCCGGCACTGACTTTCGGTTGCAACCGAAGTACATGGACATGTTGAACATGTCCGAGGCATGGCAATTCGGCCGTGGCGCCGGGGTGAAGGTTGCGGTCATCGACACAGGCGTTACTCCGCATCCCAGATTGCCGCGACTGATCCCAGGCGGCGACTACGTGATGCCCGATGGTGATGGTCTGGCGGATTGTGACGCTCATGGCACCATCGTGGCGTCGATGATCGCTGCTGTGCCGGCGAGCGGGGCGGTGCCGGTCCCCGCTGCGCCGCGCAGACCGGTCACCGTTCCTACCACGGAAAAGCCACCGCCGCCGCAGACGGTGACTCTGTCACCGGTACCACCGCAGACTGTGACAGTAGCGCCCCCTCCACCGGAGGCGCTCCCGCCAGGTGCGCCGCCTCCGGCGCCGTTGCCGCCGCCGCCACCACCACCGCCTCCGCCGCCACCACCTCCGCCGGCTCCCAATCAGGGAGCACCGTCGGCGAACCACGGCACCGGCACGGTGACGATACCGAGCTACTCGGGTGGTGGACAGATAGTTGCTGTCGACAATCCGGGCGGGCCGTACCCGCGCGACCCGGCGCCGGCACCCCCGCCAGACGCCTTCAGTGGGATCGCGCCGGAGGCGGAGGTGATCTCAATCCGTCAGTCGAGTCAGGCGTTTGGTCTCAAAGACCCCTACACGGGGGACGAAGATCCGCAAACGCAGAAAAAGATCGACGATGTCGAGACAATGGCGCGAGCGATCGTGCACGCGGCAAATATGGGTGCGTCGGTGATAAACATTTCCGACGTGACGTGCATCAGTGTGCGCAATCCCATCGACCAGCGGGTTTTGGGGGCTGCAGTCCAGTACGCGGCGGTAGAAAAGGATGCGGTCATCGTGGCCGCGGCCGGAGACAACAGCAAGAAGGACTGCAAACAGAACCCGATCTTTGATCCGCTGGCGCCCGATGACCCCCGCGACTGGAATGCTGTAACGACAATCGTGACGCCTTCGTGGTTCGACGATTACGTTCTCACCGTCGGTGCGGTGGACACCAGCGGTCGGCCGCTCGCCAAAATGAGCATTGCCGGGCCATGGGTGAAGATTGCTGCACCAGGAACCGACGTCATGGGTCTTTCGCCCCGTGACGATGGTCTGATCAACGCCATCGACGGTCCGGACAACACATTGCTGGTTCCAGCTGGCACCAGCTTTTCGGCCGCCATCGTGTCTGGTGTAGCCGCACTCGTTCGTGCGCAGTTTCCCGATTTGACCGCCTACCAGATCGTCAACCGGTTGATCCGCACGGCTCGGCCGCCTGCTCACGGCGTGGACAACCGGGTGGGTTACGGTGTGATCGACCCGGTAGCAGCCCTTACATGGCATGTGCCCAAAGGCCCGCTCGAGCGTCCGAAGCAGCTGTCAGCTCCGTTGGCACTGCCGACGCCGCCCGATGAGCGCAATATGGCGCCAGTGTGGGTGGCTGCCGGAGGTTTGACTGGGGCATTGTTGATAGGCGGCGCGGTGTTCGGTACGGCGACATTAATGCGGCGATCGCGGAAGAAGCGATGAAGGCTCAACACAGGTTTGGTTTGGCGTTGTCGTGGTCTCGGTTGACCACGGTTTTTCTGATAGACGTGGTCATCCTTGTTGTGGCCAGTCACTGTCCTGAGTCCTGGCAGGCCGATCATCGTGTGGCGTGGTGGGTCGGTGTCGGGATTGCGGTTGTGGTGACGCTGCTCTCGTTAGTCAAGTATCGAGGCATCCCTCTCGCGTCCGCAGTGGGCGGGTGGGTGTGGGATTGGTCGGCTGATCCTAGTTCGGCTCTTGCGGCTGGGTGTACGCCAGCTGTCGATCACCACCGTCGTTTTGGTCGCGACACAGTGGGAGTGCGCGAAGACCAGGGTCGGTTGGTCACCGTGATTGCGGTGGACGGTGGGCCCGAAGATCGTTCGGGGCGGCATCGTCACCGGGCGGCAGTGCCGGCCATGATGCCGATTTCGGCAGTGGCCGACGGGCTGCGTCAGTTCGACATCCACCTTGACGCTATCGACATTGTGTCGGTGTTCGCGCGCGGCGGGGTCAACGATGCCGAGGTGGCCGCGCTCGATGAGTGGGGACCGGAGGGTTGGCGGTCCGAAGAACACGTAGCTGATCAGCTCGGTGCGGCACGGCGGTGCACGTGGCTGGTGCTCAGAATGGATCCGCAGCGCAATGTCGCCGCGGTGGCGTCCCGTGAATCGTTGGCGTCGACATTGGTCGCAGCTACCGAGCGGCTGGCTCAGGACCTGGACGGGCAAAGTTGCGCGGCTCGGCCACTGACTGCTGACGAACTCGCCGAGGTGGACAGCGCCGTGTTGGCCGATCTGGAGCCGACTTGGAGCCGTCCGGGTTGGCGTCATCTCAAACACTTCAACGGCTATGTCACCAGTTTTTGGGTGACCCCGTCCGAGATCACCTCAGAAACGCTCGATAATTTGTGGCTCGCGGACAATCCTGAGGTGGGGGCCACCGTGATCACGATGCGGCTGACCATCGACGGTGGTGAGCCCAAGGTGTCGGCGTGGGTTCGCTATCACACCGACAGCCGTCTGCCCAAGGAGTTGTCGGCGGGCCTGAACCGCCTTACAGGCCGCCAGCTGGCCGCGGTGCGTGCCAGTCTGCCGGCCCCGGTGACCCGCCCCCGCCTGGTGGTGTCTAGCCGATATTTAGTTGACCATGAGGAGCTGGAGTTGGCGGTCAGCCAGCTGCGTGATAGTTCGACGAGCGCAGCTGCAGGGCAATGACCCGCGCACAGTCGGCTGCCGAAGATGCTCGCAACGCGATGGTCGCCGGGTTGCTGGCGTCAGGTATCTCGGTCAATGGACTCCAGCCCAGCCACAACCCCCAGGTGGCTACGAAGATGTTCACCACGGCTACTACGCGTGATCCTGGAATGTGCGACGCCTGGCTGGCGCGGGTGCTGGCCGGCGACCAAAGTATTGAGGTGCTCGCTGGGGCGTGGGCGGCGGTAAGGACCTTCGGTTGGGAAATCCGTCGTCTCGGTGTGACCGACCTGCAGTTTCGTCCTGAGGTCTCCGACGGATTGTTTCTGCGACTTGCAGTTACCAGTGTGGATTCGCTGGCTTGTGCATACGCTGTCGTTCTGGCCGAGGCCAAGCGCTATGAGGAAGCGGCTGAACTGCTCGATACCACCGATCCTCGCCATCCGTTCGATGCTGAACTGATTAGCTATGCGCGCGGCGTGCTCTACTTCCGTACCGGCCGCTGGCCGGATGTGCTTGCCCAGTTCCCAGAGGCGACGCAGTGGCGTCACCCGGAGCTGAAGGCCGCGGGCGCGGCGATGGCCACCACGGCGCTCGCGTCATTAGGCGTGTTCGAGGAGGCTTTTCGGCGCGCGCAGGAAGCAATTGAAGGGGACAGGATACCGGGCGCGGCCAATGTTGCCTTGTATACCCAAGGCATGTGCCTGCGGCACGTTGGGCGCGAGGAGGAAGGCCTCGAACTGCTGCGGCGTGTCTACTCGCGGGATGCAAAGTTCACCCCGGCCCGCGAAGCGCTGGACAATCCGGACTTTCGACTAGTTGTCACTGACCCGGAGACAATTGAGGCCCGCAAGGACAAATGGGATGCCGACAGCGCACCGACGCGTGCCCAGACTGAGGCCGCGCGCCATGCCGAGATGGCGTCGAAATACTTGGCGGAGGGAGATGCCGAACTCAACGCGATGCTCGGCATGGAGCAGGCCAAGAAGGAAATCAAGCTCATCAAGTCGACGACCAAGGTCAATTTGGCTCGCGCCAAGATGGGGCTTCCCGTGCCGGTGACGTCCCGCCATACCTTGTTGCTCGGACCGCCCGGCACCGGGAAGACGTCCGTAGCGCGAGCTTTCACCAAGCAGCTGTGCGGGTTGACCGTACTACGCAAGCCGCTGGTCGTAGAGACGAGCCGAACCAAGGTGTTGGGCCGCTATATGGCTGACGCGGAGAAGAACACCGAGGAAATGCTCGAAGGTGCGCTGGGTGGCGCGGTCTTCTTTGATGAAATGCATACCTTGCACGAGCGCGGCTACTCACAGGGCGATCCGTACGGTAACGCCATCATCAACACGCTGTTGCTGTACATGGAAAACCATCGTGACGAGCTGGTTGTGTTCGGGGCCGGCTATGCCAAAGCTATGGAAAAAATGCTCGAGGTGAATCAGGGTCTCCGGCGGCGTTTTTCGACGGTGATTGAGTTCTTCAGCTACACCCCGGAAGAGCTGATTGCGCTGACCTGTCTGATGGGGCAGGAGAACGAAGACGTAGTCACCGACGAAGAGGCGCAGGTGTTGTTGCCCGCGTATACAAAGTTTTATACCGAGCAGAGCTACTCCGAGGATGGTGACCTGATCCGCGGTATCGATATGCTCGGCAACGCCGGTTTTGTTCGCAATGTCGTGGAGAAGGCTCGCGACCATCGTAGTTTCCGGCTCGACGACGAGGACCTTGACGCGGTACTGGCCAGCGATCTCGCCGAATTCAGCGCGACTCAACTGCGCCGCTTCAAAGAGTTGACTCGTGAAGACCTCGCCGCGGGTCTAAGTGCTGCGGTAGCGGAGAAAAAGACGAGCTAGGCGATCTCGGAGCTGCAAGCGCGCCGGTGACTCCCGCCGGTCGCGCGCCAATTTGACTCGGGTCACTCCGGGTGCGACCATTGCCTCTGCAAGCACTTCGCTAGGTGAGGCGTCTGCACGGACATAGGCCACTGACCTCGAACGTCGAAAGACGCCCAGGGTCAGGACAGCTCTTCCCGGCTTAAGGGTTGAGCCCAAGTGGCTTCCGGCTGGAGACAGCGGGATACGCCGTGTGGTGCCAAAGCTCTGACGAGAGGGGTGCACGCCCAGTAGTTTTCGCTGGGTTCATACTCCTGTGTGCGCGCACCTGGCATCCCCGCATGCCTTGGCCCTGAGGAGGTGAGACCGAAGTGAGTCCTGGTGATAGTCCCTGCGAGAGATCGATGACCATTTCGTTCCGATCCGACCCGGGCTTCGAATCCGCAATCTGAACTGGCTCAACATAGTTCACTGATTTGCACGCCTGCGCCCTGCGCGGTGTGTAAGTTGAGCGCGCGGTAAACAGCCTCAGAAACCGCCGTATTGGCGCGGGTCCGGGCGCAGCCCGACGCGGAATTGGTCGCTGCCCTGTGGCGGGATCGCAGACCACGGTTTGCGATGCCACCGAAGTCGCCGACATCAGCACCGCCAATCAGAGGAAGAGGCTGACGATGACCGCTGCATTCGATTTTGCAACGCTACCGCCCGAAATCAACTCTGCCCGTATGTATTCCGGAGCGGGCTCCGGACCCATGCTGGCTGCTGCGTCGGCCTGGAACGCGGTGGCCGCTGAACTACGAGCTACTGCGGCTTCCTACGGCTCGGTGCTCGCCACGCTGACAGGCGAAGACTGGCACGGCCCTGCGTCAGCGTCGATGATGGCCGCCGCTACGCCGTACATCGCGTGGATGAACACCACCGCCGCCCAAGCGGAGCAAACGGCTGCACAAGCTGAGGCCGCTGCAGGAGCCTTCGAAGCTGCGTTTGCTGAAACGGTGCCGCCGGCATTGGTCGCAGCCAACCGCACTCAGTTGACGGCGTTGATCGCAACTAACGTAGTGGGCCAGAACACGCCTGCGATCGCGGCTAATGAAGCCCAATACGCCGAAATGTGGGCCCAAGACGCCATGGCCATGTACGCGTACGCTGGCGCGTCGGCAGCCGCCACTCAACTGAGCGCGTTTAGCCAACCGGAGCAGGCGACCAGCGCTCGGGGGCTGGCCGCGCAATCGGCTGCCGCCGCTGCAGCGGCGGGCCATCAGCAGTCGAGGTTGTCTGAGCTGATTTCTTCAGTGCCTAGCGCCTTGCGGGGACTTGCGTCCACCACCGGGTCGGGTGTGCCTTCCTGGCTGAAGAATCTCTGGGCCAACTGGGGGCCGAACGCGAATATCTGGAACACGGTGGCTTCGTCGGGGCTCTACTTGCCGAGTGAGACTGTTGCGCCCTTCCTTGGCATGCTGGCGATGCACGCGGCTCAGGATGCCGACGTAGCCGCTGACTCGCTTGCATTTACCGGTGGTGCGCTCGGAGGCCCGCTCGGGTCAGCGACCGGGCTCGGCGGCGCGGTGTCTGCTGGTTTGGGCAAAGCGGCCGCGATCGGTACGTTGTCGGTTCCGTCGAGTTGGACTGCGACGGCGCCCCTTGCCAGCCCGCTGGCCTCGACGCTGGGGGGCACGCCGATGGTTGCCCCTCCTGCGGTGGCAGCTGGCATGCCCGGAATCCCGTTGGCGAACATGGCCGGTCAAGGATTCGGCCGCGCCTTGCCTCAATACGGTTTTCGGCCCACCTTTGTGGCGCGCCCACCGGCTGCCGGGTGAATGGTCCCCTGTTTCAGGGTCGCTCGCCAAACAAATATCTAAGGAAAAATTGCCAGGAAATTGGCAGCGTGTAGGCAGTTGTAGAGCAGCTTTATTTGCCGGTGGAAACCCGGCGCCTTGCGGACCGTTTCCCGGGTTATGCCAGAGCATGTTGTGGCGCCGAGTTATCGGCTCTGCGACGCCGGTGTCTCTGGTGCCCGGATCTGGGCCGGGCTGCGGCGTGGCCACTCGGCGTCGGGTGCGTGTCGGTGACGATGTGCAGGCCATGGGGTCGGGCGTCGAAACTTGGCTCGTCCGTTCCGCCCTGGACATGCTGCCTCCGCAATGGCGGAGATAGCTCGCTGTAATGTGCGGGAAGCGGGCAATTCGGTGGGTGTTTTTTCCATTCTATCGTTTCCGTTTCTCCGGGATTTCGGATACGCTTTTTAGCCGCCGAAAATGCGTTTTTATAGTCCGCTAAGGTGGGTGTCGTAATACCTTTTTAGTAGTTTTCAGTGGCGTCGTTCGCTTTGTTGTGCGCCATGCCCAGCGGCCGGCATATTTGATCGATACCGTCAGTGTTTTGGGGCTTTGGCCATGGGGTTTCATCAGGTCATTCGATGGCTTTTGATTCATCTCACCGGTGTGCTACCTGGGGTGATACGGGTTGTTTACGCCGCGCTTACCTGGGTGGAACTCAACGCAAATAATTTCTTAGCAGAGTGCTCGTGTATCAGGGTCGGGGAACCTGAAACGGGGGAGTGATGATAGCTGTGCAATATGTGGTAGCCGGGGGCGCGCACAGGTATGTCAGAATCAAATGTGGGTATCAATGACTTGGCCGGTATTTGGGTACTTGGTGAGTTTCATAAGAACCAACGCGGGTTCGACCACGGAACTACAGGGCTGTGATTACCATGGCGCCCATGTGTGGGACCGCCATATAGGGGACCGGAGGTAACAGGTATGGACTTCGGGGCGCTACCACCGGAGATCAACTCCGGGCGCATGTATGTTGGCCCTGGTTCCGGGCCGATGCTGGTCGCTGCGGAGGCTTGGGACGGGCTGGCTGCCGAACTGCACTCCGCGGCGGCCGCTTACGGCTCGACGCTCGATGGCTTGATGGTGGGGTCTTGGCATGGCCCCGCGGCAGCGTCCATGGCGGCTGCGGCTGCACCGTATGTGGCGTGGATGACCACGACTGCCGCTCAGGCCGAAGTGGCTGCCGCGCAGGCCAGGATTGCGGCGGGCGCATATGAGTCCGCCTTCGCGGGAACGGTTCCTCCACCGGTCATCGAGGCGAACCGCGCCTTGCTGATGACGCTGATTGCCACCAACATCTTCGGTCAAAACACTCCGGCGATCGCGGCGGCAGAAGCTGCATACGCGGAAATGTGGGCGCAGGATGCTGTGGCCATGTACGGCTATGCTGGCGCTTCTGCGATGGCCGCGCAGGTGACGCCGTTTACTGAGCCACCGCAAACGACCAACCCGTCTGGGGCTGCGAGTCAAGCAGCCGCCGTCGCGCAAGCCACCGGCGCCTCGGCTGCCACAGACATCGGGTCGCAGTTGTCCCAGCTGATCTCCGCGGTGCCGAATACGTTGCAAGGCTTGGCAACTACCAGCACACCGGCATCGCTTTTGCCGGGACTCACACTGCCCACAGGCATTGCTACCGACCTGGAAAACTTGACCACTATCTTGAGTACCCTCGTGGGCCCGTTCTCCCTTCAGGGGCTCACTTCTATTCCCGGTGGGCCGTTCCTGGCGTTCGGGCAGGTATACGCCTTCGTGCAAAACATGGTGGGTGTGCAAGCTTTCTTTGCCCCCGCGGAACCTGTCATAGGGGGATTGGCGCCGTTGGCGGGTGAGGCGAATCTGGGTGCCGCAGGCTTGGTGGGCGGACCGAGTGCTGGGGGCCAGGTATCGGGCTCCCTGGGCCGCGCGGCTTTGGTCGGCAGCATGTCGGTGCCGCCGGGCTGGACTCAGGCCGCTCCGGCCATGAGGATGCTCGCCTCGGAGCTACCTAACAGCCTGGCTGCGGTACCAGCCGCCTCGACGGCCAGTGCTGGCGAGACCGGAATCTTCAGCCAGATGGCCCTGTCGAGCCTGGCGGGACGGGCGCTGGGCGCTGGGGCGTTCGGTTCCGCGGGCGGTGGTGCCGCGTCACGGTCTGCTGGTGGTGTCGTCGCTGAGGCTGACCCTGCCGCAGCCACCATCATTGTGATACCGGCGATCGAGGACTGATGGCGATGACTGCGGCGATGACGGACAGCGGCCTGACGCTGGCCATCAAAAAGCGAACGATCAGGCAGGGGGTTTAAACATGTTCTACGCAGCGTTTCCGCCGGAGATCAACTCGGGTCGGATCTACGCCGGGCCGGGATCGGCGCCGATGCTGGTTGCCGCAGAAGCATGGGACGGGTTGGCCGCCGAATTGCAGTCGACGGCTGCGTCCTATTCCTCGGTAGTCTCGGGCCTGACCAGCGGCGAGTGGGTCGGCCCTTCGGAGCTGGCCATGGCGGCTGCGGTCGCGCCGTATGTTAGCTGGATGAGCGCCACAGCGGCGCAGGCCGCCGAAGCCGCGGCCCAGGCCGTCGCGGCGGCGAGCGCCTACGAGGCGGCGTTTGCTGCGCACGTGCCACCGCCAGTGATTGCGGCCAACCGCAGCGAACTTGCGACGCTAGTGGCGAGCAATCTTTTCGGGCAGAACACCGCGGCGATCGCGGCCATTGAGGCCCAATACGGCGAAATGTGGGTCCAGGATGCTATCGCGATGGACACCTACACTGCCTCGGCGGCGGCTGCTAGCCAGATAACTCCTTTCGTCGAGCCGCCGCAGATTGTCGAGGTGAGCGGGCTGGCCCGACAATCCGGCGCAGTGGGTCAGGCCGCGGCCACGTCGGCGGGCAACGCGGCACAGTCGATCCTGGCCAATGGCCCGATTTCGGCACTGCTGCAGTTCGGCGCGGACATCGCTAACGGCTACACCGACGCCGTGACGCAGATCCTTAACACACTTATCGGGCCAAACGCGGCAGATGCATATCTGACCGTATTCGGCGCAGTGAGGGCCGGCTCAGCCAACCTTGCGGTGCTCAATGATGAGGGCCTGCTCGTCAACCTTCCGATATCGCAGTCCCTCAAGTACGGCCAGCGGCCGAGTGCCTTTGCCGAGCTTCCGATAGACGCGTTGGGGGGTGGGCTTGGGGTTACGCCGAACTTCGGCCGAGGCATGCTGTTCGGCTCGGTGCAGCCAGATGATGTTGCTGCCAGTGTCGGGCGCGGCACCCTCGTAGGAAAACTGTCGGTTCCGCCGAGCTGGGCTGCGGCCACTCCGGAGATCAGGACGGTAGCTGCGGCGTTGTCGGCCGCTGGGCCGGGCGCGGTGTCGGCGGCGGCGGTCAGCCAGGGGAGCTTGCTCAGTTCGATGTCCATGGCGGGAATGGCCGGAGCGGCCTTTGGTGCCGGGGCGCCCAGCGCTGTGGCCGGAATCGGCGCCAAAGGCCGTGTCGCCTCGCTAAAGGACCTAAAAGACGGCCATTCGCCGGAGAAACTCAAGCGTCTGGTGGCGCAAATTTCGCAGAAACCCGAGAGTGTGCAGCACCACAGCGTCGATCAGGAAGGTCTCGATAGCCTGCTGGAGCAACTGTCGAGGAAGCCCGGCATTCACGCGGTGCACCTGTCCAAGAGCGACAAACCCAAAGTGGTGCCGTCCGATGCCCAGCTCGGTTAGCGCCGCGACAAGCACTAGCGCTGATCGGCTCCCGAACATTTCTGGGATAGCAGGATTTTGGCCGTTCCGCAGCTTCGGCAGAAACACTATCGGCATGGGAAGATGGTCAGCTATGAAGTCGCTGTTCGCGCTGCTCGGAGTCTCCGCCATGATTGGACTGGCCGCGCCCGCGCATGGCCATCCAGGCGATGGCACTGGCGACGACACCGGCTTTCTCGCTGCTCTGGATCAAGCCGGAATCACTTACAGCGACCCTGGTCGAGCCATTGGGTCTGCTCAGGCCGTCTGCACGTGCCTGAATGGTGGTGAATCGGGCCTGGAGCTAGTCCACGACGTGAAGATCCACAATCCAGGCTTCAACCTGGAGGCCGCATCGCAATTCGCTGTGATTTCGGCAAAGTATTACTGTCCCCAGCATCTAGACGAGGCCTGACTCAGCGCCGGGTCGGGCGTGACGGGCTTTCGCCAGGGGGCTCGGTAGTCGACCGGTTTGCCTCGGATCCAGCTGTTGTTAACCCGCGTGTGGTTAGCTTCCGCGGCTATCGTGCCGATGGGGAAAGGAGCGCGGACTCATGCAGAATCTGGGCGTTGTCGATTTCGCGCTGCGCCTGGCAGTAGGGGTGGGCTGTGGAGCACTGATCGGCTTGGAGCGGCAGTGGCGGGCACGGATGGCCGGGCTGCGAACCAACGCGCTCGTTGCCACGGGTGCGACCCTGTTCGTGCTCTATGCCGCGGTCACCGAAGACACCAGCCCGACGAGAGTCGCGTCGTATGTGGTATCTGGCATCGGGTTTCTTGGCGGCGGGGTAATCCTGCGGGAGGGATTCAATGTTCGCGGGCTCAATACCGCCGCCACCTTGTGGTGCTCGGCTGCGGTGGGTGTGCTGGCTGCCTCTGGGCACCTGGTGTTCGCGTTGATCGCCACCGGGACGGTAGTGGCAATCCACTTGCTGGGACGCCCGCTCGGCCGGCTGATAGACCATGACAACGTCGGTGAAGAGGACGAAGGTCTACGACCCTACCGGGTGCACGTGATCTGTCGGCCCAAGTCCGCCAAGTATGCGCGCGCTCAAATCGTGCAGCACACGACAAGCAACGACATCACGCTACGCGGCATCCATACCGGTCAGGCTTCTGGCGACAACATCGCGTTGACAGCACACCTACTCATGGACGGCAATACTCCTGCCCGGCTTGAGCGATTAGTGGCTGAACTGTCGCTGCAACCGGGCGTTTACGCGGTCGACTGGCACGCTGGTGAGCAAGCCAATCCGGAGCTGGCTACACCGCAAGCGGATTGAGCGTTGCCCCGTTAGGAGTCGTAGTGTGTTCGACGTGGGCATTTTCGCAGGCTGCTTGGCGATGGTGCCGGTGCCAATGCGGGATCCGGTGTTTCTTGCCATCCCGTTTTTTCTATTGCTGCTCCTCATCGAGTGGACAGCCGCCCGCAAGCTGAACGGCGCCGAGACCGCCGAAGGGTCTCGGTCGACTCCGGGCGCCTACCTCACCAGCGATTCCGCGGCAAGCATCTTGATGGGGCTGGTGTCGGTGGCGACCACGGCTGGCTGGAAGACACTCGCCTTGTTCGGGTACGCCGGAATATACGCATATCTGGCGGCCTGGCATTTACCTGTAACACAGTGGTACACGTGGGTTTTCGCGGTCTTCGGAGTTGACCTGCTCTACTACGCCTACCACCGCATAGCTCACCGGGTCCGGTTTATCTGGGCAACTCACCAAGCGCATCACTCGAGCCAGTACTTCAACTTGGCCACCGCGCTACGCCAGAAGTGGAACAACAGCGGCGAAATTTTGATGTGGATACCATTGCCGCTGCTAGGGGTCCCGCCCTGGATGGTGTTCTTCGGATTCTCGGTGAACCTGATCTACCAATTCTGGGTGCACACCGAGCGGATCGGTACGTTGTCGCGGGCAGTGGAGTTTGTCTTCAATACGCCATCGCACCACCGGGTGCACCACGGGATGGACCAGCTCTATCTGGACAAGAACTACGGCGGCATTTTGATCATCTGGGATCGACTGTTCGGTACCTTCCAGGCGGAGCTGTTTCGACCGCACTACGGTCTGACGCAACAGGTCGACACGTTCAACATCTGGAAGCTGCAGACCCACGAATACCTGGCGATCGCCCGCGACTGGCAGTCGGCGACCTGCCTGCGTGATCGGCTGGGCTACGTCTTCGGGCCGCCGGGTTGGAAACCGCGCACGGTTGGGAAATCCACTGGCGCCAGCCCGTTGTGGGCGCATTTGTAACGCTGCGACCCGACGGAGCGAAAGTCATACCGTCGGGGTTAGTTGAGCCGTAACCCCATCCTGCCAGTCGGCGCTGAGCCGACCTTGACGGATCGGAGTCCATGTTGCGCAGCGTGACAGTATCTGCCTTTGCCTATTCAGTGGCCGTCGCGTTTTTCGCGTCGGTGCTGTCACCGGCGCTGGCCCACGCCAATCCGGCGCAGGTGTTTCCAGGGATGGAGATCCGCCAGGACAACCATGCCTGCACGCTGGGATACGTCGATCCTGTGCTCCGAATGGTGGCGTCTTAGGACTGGTGTAAAAACGCTGGGCGCATGTTCCTGGTGGTCATGTTACGCGGCGGTGGTGTCGGTCGTGGTTGTTGTGGTGGGGGGATGCAGTGGGCGGGGTGGCTCGAGCAGTTGGTGGCGTAGTTCTTGGAGGTGGCGGCTGGTCGCTGATGTTTGGGTGACTCCGCGCCAGCCGCGGCTGGCGCGGTCGAGGACGGCCCATACCAGCGACAGACAGCTGGTTTCGCCGGGTAGGCGGCCGATGACCTTGACCCGGCGACGGGATTCTCCGAAGGTGCGTTCGATGAGGTTGGAATGGCGGATGCGTGTCCAGTGTTGGCGGGGGAAGCGCAAATGCACGCTCAGCGAGGCGAAGTCGTTGGCCAGGCAAGCGACCGCGGCTGGGTAGAGCCCGCGGTATGTGGTGGTGAACTCCTCGGCGCGGCGGGTGGCTTCATCCACGGCCTGCTGGCCGGGTGGCTGGTCAATGTCATCGAAGATCGACCAGAACGCGGCTTTGATCTCGTCCTGGACCGCGACAGGTGTCTTGGCGATGACGTTACGGCAGCGATGGATCAGACACCGCTGACGCAGGCTTGCCGGAAACGTGGTCTCCCATGCGGCGATCAGGCCCGGCGCCCCGTCGGAGATGCCCAGTAGCGGCGGGCGTAGTCCCCGGTTCCTCAGGTCAGCCAAGAAGTCGGCCCACGCATCAGCCGACTCCGCTGCGGCTGGGGCCAGCCCAATAAACAGGGGCTTGCCGTCGGTGCAGATGCCCCAGGCGGCCAGCACCGGCTCGGCCGGGGCGTTGGGATGCATCCGAAAGTTCGAGGCATCCAAGAACAGGTAGTCCAACACCAGCTCATCAAGGCGTCGAGACGACCACGCAGCGAACTCGTCTTTGATGGCCGCACAAATCCGGCTCACCGTCGAGCGCGACAACGCCGCCTGCGAGCCCAGCACCTCGGCCAACGCGGCCTCGATGTCGCGATCCGACAAACCGCGCACCCATCCCGAAATCACCAACGCCTCCAGAGCGTGGGTGCGCGTCACCCCGGCACCGAATAGCCGCGAACAGAACCGCTCGTCGGTGTCGCGTAGTTTCGGGCGGCATAATTCGACCGAGCCCATCGTGGTCTTCACCGTCGCCGGCGGTTGATACCCATTGCGGTACCCGCCCGGGCCGTCCTGAACCCGACGCTGGTGACGGGCTCGGCCCAACACTGCTTCTACCTCGGCCTCCACGGCGACCTGAAACACCAGACGCACCGATAACCGCCCGACCTCCTCCAAAATCTCGGTCAACGGCCGCTCGGTCGCGGCGAACAACTGATCCATCTCAACACGCACACGCTCAATCGGCGATACTCGCTTGGTCACGGGCGTAGCCCCTCCTTCATAGCTTTCGTCGGTTGCGACGGAACCTACGCCCGTGACCATTTACACCAGCGATGAGACGCGACCCTCCGAATCGCCTTTACGGCCGGGCATTGCCGAGGCGGCGGACCGGTTACCGACAAACACAACAATGTCATCGGCCATCTCGCAGCCTTCCGCGACAACACACCCAGCGGGTCAACCGTATTCACTGACCAAGTGATTACCGACTACGAGGCGATCGTGCTGGCCGACGATGTCTCAGTGACTGATATCTTGCCGAGCGGGCGCCCGCTGAGGTCAAACCCGGGCGTGGTGGTGAAGCCCGGTCAACCGGTGTGCCATTTCGGCATCAGAACTGGCGAAACCTGTGGAACCGTCGAGAGCGTCAACAACGGATGGTTCACTATGTCCGGCGGCGTCGCCAGCCAGAGGGGCGATTCGGGTGGGCCAGTGTACCTGGCGCCAAACGGGGGACCCGGACAGATCGTTGGGATCTTCAACAGTGTCTGGGGGAACCTTCCCGCGGCAGTATCCTGGCAGGCCACCACCGATGATGCCCGCGAGGATCTCGGTGTCTCGCTCCGCGCCTAGGGCCTAGCGCCAAACGAGCCCGCTGCGCTGGCCAGCAATGCAGAGCGGTGATCTCGGTTGTGTCAGACTGGCTGGGTGGGTAGACGTAGCGACTCGCGAGAACACATCGAGGCGAAAATTCTCGAACTTGGCCGGCGTCAACTCGTTGAACGCGGCGCGGCCGGAATATCGTTGCGCGCGATCGCCCGCGACCTGGGCATGGTGTCTTCGGCCGTGTATCGATACGTGTCAAGTCGCGAGGAGCTGCTGACTGCGCTGCTTCTCGATGCCCATTCTGACCTGGCCGATACCGTAGAGCGAGCTCGCAATGCCACCGCTGCTGATCTCTGGAGCGACGACGCTATCGCGATTGCACAGGCGGCGCGTCGGTGGGCGCTTGAACATCCTGCTCGTTGGGCTCTTTTGTTCGGGGGCCCGGTTCCTGGATTTCATCCACCACCAGAGCGCACCGCCGGGGTGGGTGCCGGCGTGGTCGGCGCGTTCCTCGACGCGATCGCCGCGGGGATTGCCACCGGAGACATCATGTTGACCAATGACCCCGCCCCGCAAACGATGTCGTCGGCCTTTGGCCGGATTCGGCAAGAGTTCGGCTTTCCCGGTGACGATCTTGTCATCGCTAAGTGCTTCTCGGTCTGGGCGGGCGTGGTCGGAGCGATCAGCCTGGAAATATTCGGACAATACGGTGCCGATCTGACCAACAGGGAGACAATGTTTGATACTCAGGTGCAGCTGCTCGTAGGGTTGTTGACCCAGTCGTGACTGGTTGGCCGGCGGGGCAAAACTAGAACGTGTTCACGTGAACTTGTCGGAGCCGTGGCTGCTCATAGGGGCAAAGTGCGTATCGGCTCCGCGGGACTATTTTTACCGGCTGGCAGACTGGGCTATCCTGCGAGGCAATGAACCTTCTCGTTCAATCACCCACGCAGATCGCATGGGTAACTGCAGACCTGGAAGCCACTGAAACGGCCCTCACCGGCCTGTTAGGGGTCCGGAAGTGGGTGCGAATTCCTGATGTGCACTTTGCGCCGGAGGCCTGCAGCTACCGGGGTATGCCTGCTGATTTTGTGGCGAGCATCTCGCTGAGCTATCTCGGCGACATGCAGTTGGAGCTGATCTCGCCGGTCCGCGGGGAGAACATCTATAGTGACTTTTTGCGCGACCACGGTCCGGGGTTGCACCACATCTGCATGGATGCCGAAAGCCCCGAACAGTTCGAAGCTGCGCTGGCCCAAGCGGTTGAACAAGGTGCCGCCGTAGTACAGCAGGGCGTGATGCCCGGTGGGATCCAATTCGCCTACGTGTCAGCGCCGAAGGCGGGAGTGCCGTTTGTTGAGATTGCGTATCTCTCGCCGGAGATCCGGGCGTTCTACGACTACATCAAACAGGAGCAACGGTGAGCACCGATATACCCGCCACGGTTAGCCTGGACTCGGTGGCGTCTTGGTCGGATGAGGTCGACGTCGTCGTTCTGGGGTTCGGTATTGCTGGCGGTTGTGCAGCGGTCAGCGCCGCTGCTGCTGGTGCTCGGGTGCTCGTGCTTGAGCGTGCCGCCGCCGCAGGTGGCACCACATCGTTGGCCGGAGGACACTTTTACCTCGGTGGGGGGACCGCCGTCCAGCAAGCCACCGGTCACCCAGATTCACCGGAGGAGATGTACAAGTACCTGACCGCTGTTTCACGGCAGCCTGAGCCCACCAAGATTCGTGCGTATTGCGACGGCAGTGTCGAGCATTTCAACTGGCTAGAGAACCTCGGTTTTCAGTTTGAGCGCAGCTACTTTCCCGGCAAGGCGGTGATTCAACCCAACACCGAAGGGCTGATGTTTACCGGCAATGAGAAGGTATGGCCGTTCGTTGAGATGGCGGTGCCGGCGCCACGCGGACACAAGGTCCCGGTGCCGGGTGATACCGGCGGGGCCGGTATGGTGATCGACTTGCTGCTGAAGCGCGCAGCGAGTCTGGGTGTACAGGTTCGCTACGAGACCGGCGCGACCGAACTTGTCATAGACGCTTGTGGCGCGGTAACCGGCGTGATGTGGAAGCGGTTCGCCGAAACTGGTGCGATCAAGGCGAAATCAGTGATCATCGCAGCCGGCGGGTTTGTGATGAACTCCGACATGGTCGCGATGTACACACCGAAGCTGGCCGAGAAGCCGTTCGTGCTTGGCAATACCTACGACGACGGACTGGGCATCCGGATGGGCGTGTCGGCCGGCGGCGCTACCCAGCATATGGATCAGATCTTCATTACGGCACCGCCATACCCCCCAGCGATCCTGCTCACCGGAATTATCGTGAACAAACTTGGTCAGCGATTCGTCAACGAAGACTCCTACCATTCCAGGACAGCCGGTTTCGTGATGGATCAGCCGGACAGCGCGGCCTTTCTGATCGTCGACGAAGCGCACCTGGAGCGCCCCAAGGTGCCCCTGATCCCGTTGATCGACGGATGGGAAACCGTCGTCGAAATGGAAGCCGCACTCGGCATCCCGCAGGGGAATCTTTCCGCGACGCTGGACCGCTACAACACCCACGCCGCGCTTGGCGCGGATCCCGATTTTCACAAGCAACCGGATTTCCTTGCGCCGCAAGACAAAGGACCTTGGGGCGCGTTCGACTTATCGCTGGGGAAGGCGATGTACGCCGGATTCACTGTCGGGGGACTGGCCACCTCCGTGGACGGCGAGGTGCTGCGAGAGGATGGCTCGGCTGTCGCCGGTTTGTACGCGGTAGGAGCATGCGCTTCCAACATTGCCCAGGACGGTAAGGGATACGCCAGCGGCACGCAGCTAGGCGAGGGCTCGTTTTTCGGCCGCCGAGCCGGAACTAAGGCGGCAGCTGCGAGTGCCAGCGCGAAACCCGATAACGCTGAGCAGGGTTAGGCGTGTGCCGGCTCGCTCTCAACCCGGCCCAGTCGCCATGGGCCGCCGCCGAGCAGTTCGAGTTCTCGTTCGTGGTGAAGTTCGACCGCTCGCCGATGACTTACGCTGACGACCACGCAGTCCGGTAGCTCCCTTCGAAGCATTTGGTAGAGCGCGAATTCCAGACCTTCGTCGAGCGCCGACGTACTTTCGTCGAGGAACACCGCGTCGGGCTTGGTGAGCAAGATGCGAGCAAAAGCGATGCGCTGCTGCTCACCGGGGGAGAGCACCTTGGCCCAGTCCCGTTCTTCGGCGAGCCGGTCACCCAGGTGGGCCAGGGCCACCTTCGTCAGCGTTTCGCGCACGGTGTCGTCGGTGATGTCAGTGGGTTCATTCGGATAGCAGACCACGCCACGCAGATCGCCCAGCGGCACGTAAGGCAACTGCGACAGGAACATTGTGGCTTTGTCGCCGCCGGGACGGTGCAGGGTTCCAGACGCAAACGGCCAGAGTTCGGCCAGGCTGCGAAGCAGTGTGGTCTTGCCCGAACCGGAGCGTCCGGTGATCACCAGCGAGTCGCCACGGTCCAACCGCACATCAAGTGGGTCGACCAGTCGATCGCCGGCAGGAGTGCGCACTTCGATATCGGCTAGCTCAACGCCCCCTTCCGCACTTGTCCGGGTCAGCACGGCCGGTAGCGCGCGGCCCTTGTCGTTGGCATCGACCAGCCCGTGCAACCGGATGATCGCAGCACGGAAGCCGGCGAATGCGTCGTAGTGGTTCCGGAAGAAAGAGAGAGAGTCGTGAATATTCCCGAAGGCCATTGCTGTCTGGGTGACATCGCCGAAGCTGATCTGGCCAGCGAACAATCGCGGCGCCTGGATCACCCAGGGCAACGGGACGATTGTCTGGCTTACCGAGAGGTTCCAGCCATTAAAAGCGATGCTACGGTTGACGTATCTCCGGTAGTTGATGATTACCGGCTTGAACCGTTGTGATAATTGCGCACGCTCCACCTTTTCGCCGCGGTAGAAGCCCACTGCTTCGGCGGCGTCTCGCAATCGCACTAGGGCGTAGCGGAAAGCGGCGTTGAGCTTTTCGTTGCGGAAGCTGAACCATATCAATGGGCGCCCGATATAGAACGCGATGATCGTGGCGAGCAACACGTAGATGATGACAGTCCAGAACATCGCGCGCGGGAAAGATAGTCCGAAGATCTTTAGTTCCCCCGAGAGATTCCACAGAATTGCGGTGAAGGAAATTACCGAAATAATAGATTGGACGGCCCCGAAGAGAAGTGTGCTGCCCGTCCCGTTGGAGGGGGCGTTTGGGATGCCGCCGGCCCCCGCGGTGAAGATGTCAATGTCCTGTTGAATGCGCTGGTCGGGGTTGTCGATTGTTTCGTCGATGAACAAGTCGCGGTAGTAGGCCCGGCCTTCGAGCCAGTCATCGGTGAGGTGGTTGGTTAGCCAAACTCGCCATGCGATGATGAAACGCTGCATCAAATAGATGTCAGCCATCACACGGGCGACATACAGAACTGCCATCAAGCAGAAAATCTGTATTGACATCCAGAATCCGCTTATCCCAGAGCGTTTGACTTTCTCGTCGCCAGCGGCAATGCCTTGGAATGCTATTTGCAGCGCCGTGTACAGATCATTGCCTTGATAGCTGAACAGCACATTCAGGCGCACTGCCAGCACCACTGAAAGCAGCAGGACACCAAGCATTAGCCACACCCCGACACTTCTGGGGCCGATGAAGTATGGGTGGGTGATTCGCCAATATTGACGGCCCCAATGCGTGAAGTAACGGAGCAGAACGAGCACGGCCAAGACGCAGACCGCGCTGATCGCCCACGCTTTGGTGGTCCACCAAAGGGAATCCAGGAACGCCGCGGACCAATCGATGGACGGGGTAAACGGTTTCGGGCCCAACGTCAAAGTCTCCTTACCCGGCAGATGTACTGGATGGTCCCCAAAAGAAATCCTCTGGCGAAGGTACCCGAAGGGGGTGGCTAGGCTGCCGATATGAGTACCGACGCCGTCCCCACCGAGACCATGCATGCTGGCCGGCTCATCGCTCGTCGGCTCAAGGCCAGCGGTATCGACACCGTGTTCACCTTGTCAGGCGGTCACCTGTTTTCCATATACGACGGCTGTCGGGACGAGGGTATCCGTCTGGTCGACACCCGACACGAGCAGACCGCAGCCTTCGCCGCGGAAGGCTGGTCGAAGGTGACCAGGGTGCCGGGTGTGGCAGCTCTAACCGCGGGCCCAGGCGTTACCAACGGGATGAGTGCGATGGCGGCCGCGCAGCAGAACCAGTCGCCCTTGGTCGTACTCGGTGGCCGGGCTCCTGCTCAGCGATGGGGCCTGGGGTCGTTGCAGGAGATCGACCACGTGCCGTTTGTGGCGCCGTTGACTCGCTTCGCAGCGACCGCGGGCTCGGCCGACGAAGCCGGCAGGCTCGTCGACCAGGCGCTGCGAGCAGCAGTCGCCGCTCCGTCGGGCGCGGCGTTTGTCGACTTCCCAATGGATTTTGTGTTCGCAAACTCGCAAGACCCCGATGTTGAATCCCGTCCGGGTGCTCTGGTGGACGCGCCCGCGGACCGCGTTCCGGATGGGCAAGCCCTCGACCGTGTCGCAGGCTTGTTGTCGGCGGCGCAGCGTCCGGTAATCATGGCGGGAACCAATGTGTGGTGGGGGCACGGGGAGGCGGCACTACTGCGTTTGGCCGAGGACAGGCGGATCCCGGTGCTAATGAACGGAATGGCCCGCGGCGTGGTACCCGCGGACCATTCGCTGGCCTTCTCGCGGACGCGGGCAAAAGCCTTGAGCGAGGCGGACCTAGCGTTGATCGTCGGCGTGCCCATGGATTTCCGGCTCGGTTTTGGCGGGGTGTTTGGGGCGCAGACACAGCTCGTCGTCGTGGACCGCGTCGCACCCGACCGCGAACATCCGCGGCCTGTTGACGCAGGGCTCTACGGGGATCTGACAACAATCTTGTTGGCGCTGACTGAGCCTGTTGGGCCCGTTCGAACGGACCGTCAGGACTGGATCGACGAGCTGCGGACCGCCGAGACCGCGGCGCGCGGTCGCGAGCAAGCCGAACTCGGCGACCAGCGGGCCCCACTGCATCCGATGCGGGTGTATGCCGAGCTGGCCTTGATGCTTGATCGCGATGCCATGGTCGTTATTGACGCTGGAGATTTCGGGTCGTATGCAGGTCGGGTGATTGACAGCTATCTGCCCGGCGCCTGGCTGGATAGCGGTCCCTACGGCTGCCTCGGCTCGGGTCCTGGCTACGCTCTGGCCGCCAAACTGGCGTGGCCGGATCGCCAGGTTGTGCTGCTGCAGGGCGATGGTGCGTTCGGGTTCAGCGGCATGGAATGGGACACCTTGGTGCGGCACAACGTGCCGGTGGTCTCCGTGGTCGGCAACAACGGCATCTGGGGCTTGGAGAAGCACCCAATGGAAGCGCTGTACGGCTATTCGGTAGTGGCGGAATTGCGTCCGGAAACCCGCTATGACGAGGTGGCGCGTGCCTTGGGCGGCCACGGTGAGCTGGTATCGGAGCCCGCAGAGCTGCGCCCGGCACTGGAACGCGCTTTCGGTAGCGGGCTGCCGGCTGTCGTCAACATCCTCACCGACCCGGCGGTAGCCTATCCACGTCGATCGAACTTAGCCTGATTAGCCAGACGGGGTTACGGGAACCGCGCACGTTTGATCAACGCGTACCGTTGGGCTGTGTCTAAGACCACGCGCGCTCAACCGGGCCGTCTGAGCGGCCGATTTTGGCGGCTTCTCGGCGCCAGCACCGACAAGAACCGGAGTCGCTCCCTCACCGAGGTAACCGCTTCGGCTGAGTACGACGAGGAAGCCGCCAAGCTCGACGACGCAAAACTAAAAAAGGCCGCTGGGCTGCTGAACCTCGATGATCTCGCAGATTCTGCCGACATCGCACAGTTTGTCGCGATCGCCCGGGAAGCCGCCGAGCGGTCGACTGGGCTGCGACCGTTCGACGTGCAGCTGCTTGGCGCACTGCGCATGCTGGCCGGCGACGTGATCGAGATGGCTACCGGCGAGGGTAAGACCCTGGCTGGTGCGATCGCGGCTGCCGGCTACGCGCTGGCGGGTCGGCACGTGCACGTGGTAACGATCAACGATTACCTGGCCCGCCGTGATGCAGAGTGGATGGGCCCGCTCCTTGAGGCCATGGGCCTGACGGCCGGCTGGATCACCGCGGAGTCGTCTGGTGAGGACCGCAGGGCTGCATACGATTGCGACGTCACCTATGCGTCGATCAATGAGATCGGCTTCGACGTGCTGCGCGATCAACTCGTGACTGATGTCACTGACCTGGTGTCGCCCAACCCGGATGTGGCGCTCATCGACGAAGCGGATTCGGTGCTGGTCGACGAAGCGTTAGTGCCATTGGTTCTGGCCGGTACCACCCACCGGGAGACGCCGCGGCTCGAGATCATCAGTCTGGTCGGACAGTTAGCGGTAAACACTGACTACAACACTGATTCCGACAGCCGCAACGTCCACTTGACTGAAGCGGGCGCGCGCAAAGTCGAAAAGATGCTCGGCGGTATCGATCTGTACTCCGAGGAACACGTCGGGACCACGCTGACCGAGGTCAACGTCGCATTACACGCGCATGTGCTGTTGCAGCGCGACGTGCACTACATCGTCCGAGATGGTGCGGTGCACCTGATCAATTCCTCGCGCGGGCGCATCGCCCAACTGCAGCGCTGGCCGGACGGCCTTCAGGCGGCAGTCGAAGCTAAGGAGGGTATCGAAACCACTGAGACAGGCGAGGTTCTCGACACCATCACAGTGCAGGCACTGGTCAACCGCTACACCACGGTATGCGGGATGACCGGCACCGCCCTGGCCGCTGGTGAGCAGCTGCGCCAGTTCTACAAGCTCGGTGTCTCGCCGATACCGCCCAATACGCCAACCATCCGCCAGGACGAGTCTGACCGGGTCTACATCACCGCTGCGGCCAAGAACGACGCGATCGTTGAGCACATCGCTGAAGTACAGGAGACGGGCCAGCCGGTCCTGGTAGGAACCCGTGATGTCGCCGAATCCGAGGAGCTGCACGAGCAGCTGCTGCGCCGTCAGGTTCCCGCCGTGGTGCTCAACGCGAAGAATGACGCCGAGGAGGCCAAGGTGATCGCCGAGGCCGGCGAATTCGCCAAGGTCACGGTGTCTACCCAGATGGCGGGGCGGGGCACCGATATCCGGCTTGGCGGATCCGACGAGTCCGACCACGATAGGGTCGCCGAACTCGGTGGGTTGCACGTGGTGGGGACCGGGCGGCACCACACCGAGCGGCTGGACAACCAGTTGCGCGGTCGAGCCGGACGTCAAGGCGACCCGGGGTCGTCGGTGTTCTTCTCAAGCTGGGAGGACGATGTTATGGCCGCCAACCTCGACAGCAACAAACTCCCGACGGAAACCGACGAGGACGGCCAGATCGTCAGCCCTCGGGCCAGTGGTTTGCTCGACCACGCCCAGCGAGTGGCGGAAGGACGGTTGCTTGACGTTCACGCGAACACCTGGCGGTACAACCAATTGATAGCGCAGCAACGCGCCATTATTGTCGATCGGCGTAATGCGCTGCTGCGCACCGCAACTGCGCGTGAAGAGCTTGCTGAGCTGGCGCCGACGCGGTATTCGGATCTGTCTGAAGAGCTGTCTGAAGAGCGCCTCGAGAAGATCTGCCGGCTGATCATGCTGTATCACCTCGACCGTGGCTGGGCTGATCACCTGGCATTTCTGGCCGACATCCGTGAAAGCATCCACCTCCGCGCATTGGGGCGGCAGAATCCCCTCGACGAATTTCACCGGATGGCCGTGGACGCTTTCGCGTCATTGGCTGCCGACGCCATCGAGGCGGCCCAGCAGACGTTCGAGACCGCAAACGTTCTCGACGAGGAACCGGGCCTGGATCTGTCCAAGCTGGCCCGGCCGACATCGACCTGGACTTACATGGTCAATGACAATCCGCTGTCGGATGACACGCTGTCTACCCTGAGTCTGCCCGGCGTGTTCCGCTGAGCCTGCTCAAACCATCGCTCGGCAGCGCCGCGACGGTCGGTTGCGCGCACCGAGTCTTTGCCGAGCGGGGCCTGACCCTCGCTTCCTCCACGGTCCGTTGTGCGGGCCGCATCGTCGCCGAGCTAAGGTCACGCCTCATGGAGCCGGTACTCACCGAGAATCGAGTGCTGACGGTACCCAACCTGCTGAGTGCGGTCCGTTTGGCGCTCATCCCGGTATTTGTCTACGTCATGTTGGTCGCGCATCTCAATGGCTGGGGGGTGGTGATCCTGGTGTTCAGCGGTGTCTCTGACTGGGCGGACGGCAAGATCGCCCGGTTGATGAACCAGTCGTCGCGGCTGGGCGTGCTGCTGGACCCAGCTGTCGATCGCCTCTACATGGTTACCGTTCCCGTTGTATTGGGGTTGAGCGGGATCATGCCGTGGTGGTTTATTGCTACCTTGCTGGCTCGCGACGCCGCGCTGGCTGCCACCCTGCCGCTGCTGAGGAGCCGCGGCCTGTCTGCACTTCCGGTGACCTATGTGGGTAAGGCGGCAACTTTCGCTCTCATGGTCGGCTTTCCCATGATCCTGATGGGGCAATGGGATGCGACCTGGAGTCGTGTGCTGGGGGCCGGCGGTTGGGGGTTTCTGATCTGGGGTATGTATGCATACCTGTGGGCGTTCGTGCTGTATGCGGTGCAAATGACGATGGTGGTGCGCCGGCTGCCCAAACTCAAGGACCGGAGCCATCAGTTGGTCGCCCGACAAGCAGGTAACGATGGCTGAGTCTGACCGGATGCTCGGCGGTTACGACCCCAATGCCGGCCACAGCGCTCACGCGGCGCGGCCAGGGCACATTCCGGTGCCGTCGCTATTACGCAAGTTGTTGTCCGAGCATCTAGATCCGGGTTACGCCGCAGCTGCCGCCGAACGGAGCCGATGCGCGGCAGCACCGAATGGCCGAATACGCGTGATCAACTGGGTTTGGCAGGCGTTGGCCGCGACTCTCGTGGCTGCCGTTTTTGCGACGGCAGTCGCCCAGGCCCGCTCGGTTGCACCTGGCCTGCGCGCAGCTCAGCAGCTGCTGGCGAGCAGCGTGCGTTCAACGCAGACCGCCGCAGCCAGATTGGCCCAGCGGCGCAGTGCGCTTTCGGCCAAAGTTGACGACGTGCAGCGACGTGCGCTTGCCGACGACGCCGAGGGGCGGCGGCTGCTGATCGGCCTCGACACACTGAGTCTGGCGGCAGCCAGCACACCCGTCATCGGCCCGGGCCTGGACGTGACGGTGACCGACCCCGGAATCGGTCCGAACCTCTCTGATGTATCTAAGCAGCGGGTGAGTGGCAGCCAGCAGATCATTCTGGACCGCGACTTGCAGCTCGTCGTCAACTCGTTGTGGGCGAGTGGGGCGGAAGCCATCTCGGTCGATGGCGCACGGATTGGGCCGAACGTGACCATCCGGCAAGCTGGCGGAGCGATCCTGGTGGACAACAATCCGACGATGAGTCCCTATACGATCCTTGCCGTCGGGCCGCCGCGCACAATGGCCGACGACTTCGAACGAAGTCCCGGCCTGCAGCGCCTTAGGCTGTTGGAGGTCGCCTACGGCGTCGGTGTGAGCGTGGACGTCGGCGACGGGCTCGCGCTGCCTGCCGGAGCGGTCCGGGACGTCAAGTTCGCTAAAGAGATTGGGCCCAAGTGAGAGAAGTGCTGGTGAGACAGATCCCACTGACACAAACGGCGACGGGAAGCTCGCGCGCATGATCGGTATCGCAGCGCTTGCGGTCGGCATCGTGCTGGGTTTGGTTTTCCATCCCAGCGTGCCCGAAGTCATCCAGCCCTACTTGCCGATCGCGGTGGTCGCGGCGCTCGACGCGGTATTCGGTGGGTTGCGTGCCTACCTCGAGCGGATTTTTGACCCGAAAGTCTTTGTGGTTTCGTTCGTGTTCAACGTCTTTGTTGCCGCCCTGATCGTCTACGTCGGTGACCAACTGGGGGTAGGCACCCAGTTGTCCACTGCGATCATCGTTGTGCTGGGCATTCGGATCTTTGGAAACACCGCTGCGCTGCGGCGCCGCCTGTTTGGAGCATGACGGAGGTGAGGTCACCGTGAGTTCAGATCCCCCGAATCCCAGGAATCTGGTGCCAGTAAAACTCGCGACGAGGCAATCCACCAGGAAGACTCCGAAGCCTCCGATGGCGCGCGCCGAGGCCGCCACCAGTTGCCGCCGGATCGGCCGCGGCCCGCCATTGGACGGCTGCACCGAACGGGGCCTGTCCGGCCTAGCGCGGGGCAGTCGCTCCCGTCTGGTCTTCGGGACGCTGGCAATCTTGTTGTGCCTGCTTTTGGGAGTCGCGATTGTCACACAGGTTCGCCAGACCGAGTCCGGTGACTCGCTGGAGACGGCACGTCCCGCAGACCTGTTAGTGCTGTTGGACTCGCTGCGGCAACGCGAGGCGACGCTGAACACAGAAGTAGCTGATCTGCAGGACACCTTGAACGCGTTGCAGGCGTCCGGCAACACCGATCAGGCCGCCATCGAAACCGCTCAGGCCAGATTGGCGGCGCTATCGATCCTGGTCGGTGCCGTGGGTGCCACCGGACCGGGCGTCACGATCAATATCGAGGACCCGGGGCCCGGAGTAGCTCCGGAAGCGATGCTTGACGTGATCAACGAGTTGCGTGCCGCCGGTGCCGAAGCGATCGAGATTAACGATGGGCATCAATCCATACGGGTCGGAGTCGATACGTGGGTCACCGGTGCTCCAGGCGCGCTGACCATTGATAACAGGGTCCTGTCGCCGCCCTATTCGATTATGGCGATTGGTGATCCGTCTACGCTGGCCGCGGCCATGAATATTCCCGGAGGGGCGAAGGATAGCATCAAACGCGTTGGCGGGCGGATGTTCGTGCAGGAGGTCGAACGCGTGGACGTGACCACCTTGCGGCAGCCAAAACCGCACCAATACGCTCAGCCCGTCAAGTGACCAACTCCGACCAGAACAGGACTAACGTGACCGATATCCCGGCCGACTTGCACTACACCGCCGAGCACGAGTGGATTCGCCGCAGTGCGGAGGACACGGTGCGAATCGGGATCACCGACTTCGCGCAGTCGGCCCTAGGTGACGTTGTCTTCGTTCAGCTGCCCGACCTCGGTGCCGGAGTGACGGCTGGCGAAGCCTTCGGGGAAGTGGAATCGACGAAATCTGTTTCGGACCTCTTTGCGCCACTCTCTGGGAAGGTGATCGCAGTCAATGCCGACCTAGAAAGCAATCCGCAACTGGTGAACACTGACCCGTACGGTGCTGGTTGGCTGCTGGATGTCCAGGTCGATAGCGGCGATGTGGCTGCTCTGGAGTCGGTTTTGGCGACACTGCTCGATCCTGACGCTTACCGCGGCACGTTGACTGAATGACGATTGATATGGTCCCAGCCAACGTTTCGCGACAACGACACGCGCCCTGCGACAAACCTAGAAGGAGCCGGGCGGTCGCGCTTACGATCATGTGATGGTGAGCACACTTCCGGCCGCTGCGCGGTACGGTCGACTCATCAACACCTGGGACAGTGAACGCAATACAGGCGATAAATCCTAGCGGGAAGCCGGCCGGATGGTCCGGTCAGACAACGCCACAGCGGCCAGTGAGGAGCAGCGGGTGACGGGCAAGGACAAAGACGAGACTTCTGATGAAGTTACCGTGGAGACGACCTCAGTCTTCCGGGCCGACTTCCTCAGCGAACTGGACGCTCCCGCGCAAGCAGGCGCCGAGAGTTCGGTATCGGGGGTCGAGGGGCTCCCCGCGGGCTCGGCGCTGCTGGTCGTCAAACGAGGACCCAATGCGGGATCTCGATTCCTGCTCGACCAGGCCATTACCTCGGCCGGTCGGCATCCCGACAGCGACATTTTTCTCGACGATGTCACGGTGAGCCGACGCCACGCCGAATTCAGGTTGGAAAGTGACAGCTTCAATGTCGTTGACGTCGGTAGCCTCAATGGCACGTACGTCAACCGCGAGCCTGTTGATTCGGCGATACTGGCAAACGGTGACGAAGTCCAGATCGGCAAGTTCCGCTTGGTGTTTCTGACCGGGCCCAAGCAAGGTGATGATGACGGAGGATCCGGAGGCCAGTGAGCGCACCCGATAGCCCCGCTCTTAGCGGGATGTCGATCGGGACGGTCTTAGACCTGCTGCGGCCGGATTTTCCCGATGTCACCATCTCCAAGATTCGGTTCTTGGAGTCGGAAGGGTTGGTGACACCGCAGCGTGCGGCATCGGGATATCGGAGGTTCACCGCCTACGACTGTGCGCGGCTGCGTTTTATTCTGACCGCCCAGCGGGATCACTACCTTCCCCTGAAGGTGATCAGGGCTCAGTTGGACGCTCAGCCGGACGGCGAATTGCCGTCGTTCGGATCTGCTTACCAGGTACCGCGATTGGTGTCGCTTGGGGGAAGTAATTCCGACGGAGCCGGATCTGGGGTTGGGTCGGATACCGCTGCGGTAGCGCCTACCCAGGTCAGACTCAGCCGAGAAGATCTCTTGGAGCGCTCGGGGGTAGACGATGAGTTCCTGTCCGCTCTGATCAAAGCCGGCGTGATAACCACCGGACCGGGCCGTTTCTTTGACGAGCACGCGGTGGTGATTCTCCAGTGCGCGCGGGCGCTATCCGAATACGGTGTCGAACCGCGGCACCTGCGTGCCTTCCGTTCCGCGGCAGATCGACAGTCAGATTTGATCGCTCAAATCACCGGGCCCTTGGTGAAGGCCGGCAAGGCGGGCGCCCGCGACCGTGCCGACGATCTGGCCCGCGAAGTCGCTGCACTAGCCATCACTTTGCATACGTCGTTGATCAAGTCGGCCGTTCGCGACCTTCTGCACCGCTGAGGACTAGACTTCCTTCGACAGCTTGACGTTTGACGGCATGATGGAGACATGACGTTCACCGTGTCGTCGGACGAACTGAGTCGGACACGGCGGCATGTGCGAAGGGCAGACACAGATGGGTGAAGTTCGTGTTGTCGGCATTCGCGTCGAGCAACCGCAGAACCAGCCAGTGTTGCTACTGCGCGAAGCCAACGGTGACCGGTATCTGCCGATCTGGATCGGCCAAGCGGAGGCTGCAGCCATTGCGCTGGAGCAGCAGGGCGTCGAGCCACCTCGGCCACTGACGCATGATCTGATCAGGGATCTCATTGGTGCTCTTGGGCATTCACTCAAAGAGGTGCGGATCGTCGATTTGCAAGAAGGTACTTTCTACGCCAATCTGATCTTCGACCGCGACATCACGGTATCGGCTCGGCCCTCTGACTCGGTGGCGATCGCACTGCGGGTGGGTGTTCCGATCTACGTCGAGGAGGCAGTGCTCGCCCAGGCGGGGCTACTGATCCCCGATGAGAGTGACGAGGAAGCCAGTAGCACGGTGCGCGAGGATGAGGTGGAGAAGTTCAAGGAGTTTCTCGACAGTGTCTCACCAGACGATTTCAAGGCCACGTAGCCGGGTGATCGGGCTCCGGTCCTGTGCTGATGCGCGCCGTGAGGGCATCGAGGAAGGGCCTTTGCTGCCGCAGTCGATGTCACGGACCGGTCTCATCTCGCACACTGCGACGTCGACACGCCTGGTGGATTGCATCCATCAGTCGGGGCAACCGCCATACTTTAACCACGACTTAATGAGTGCCGAGAGCAGCGCAGCGCGTATGCTCTCTAAGACTCAGGCCTGGCATATGTGGCTGTAGGGGTGCAGCTAGTGACAAGAGCGCGATCGGCGAGAGGAAACACCGTGAGCGAGCAGCCACGTCAAGACCAGCTCGGCCTTGTGAACCATGTGGATACCGCGACCGGCGGTAACCGTGGTGGCCAAGGCGACGCCTCGGCGGGCGAATCCGTGCAGCCCGGCCTGTTCCCGGACGATTCCGTGCCCGATGAGCTGGTCGGCTATCGCGGGCCGAGCGCCTGTCAGATAGCTGGGATTACGTACCGCCAGCTGGACTACTGGGCGCGGACATCGCTGGTGGTCCCGTCGATCCGCGGCGCGGCAGGATCAGGCAGCCAGCGGCTTTACTCATTCAAGGACATCTTGGTTCTCAAGATTGTCAAACGCTTGCTTGACACCGGGATCTCTTTGCACAACATCCGGGTCGCAGTCGATCATTTGCGCCAGCGTGGCGTCCGGGATCTCGCCAATATCACCTTGTTCTCCGACGGCACCACTGTGTATGAATGCACGTCAGCCGAAGAAGTCGTTGACCTCCTGCAAGGTGGCCAGGGAGTGTTCGGCATTGCCGTGTCCGGTGCGATGCGCGAGTTGACCGGTGTTATCGCCGACTTCCACGGAGAGCGTGCCGACGGCGGTGAGTCGATTGCCACGCCCGAGGACGAATTGGCGTCCCGACGTAAACACCGCGACCGCAAAATCGGTTAGCCGGTCATCGCCGTTCGCATCACGCGCAGGCGGCAAATCGCGCTCTCATTCGCCCCTGATTCGCTTGCGCAGGGTAAAATGCGTTTTGCATCGCCTCGCGCGGGAGAGTTTCGTGACGGCCAGTTACGGACGCCGAAGGAGCAACACCTCTCCGTCAATCTCTCAGGCCCCCGGACCGTGCGAGTCCCGATGTCTCTGGAAAGCGGTGATCCGACTGCTCGGCTCACCCGCCCATGGGGAAAGGCGACCTAATCGGGTTGTCGAATCTCTCAGGCGCCCGGCTCGGGTGGACGACAGAGGGAGAGGGCCACAGCGTCAGCTTGGCGACAGTGCGGCCGTGTGCCGACCGTGCAGCTGACGACGGTGGTGTCTGTCCGAAATGTCAGGAGTCCGGAGTGCCTGAACTGAACACACCCAACCGCGAGCTGAACTTCGCAGACCGGCACATCGGCCTCGACGCCAAGGCAGTCGAAACCATGCTTGCGGTAATCGGTGTCGACTCGCTTGATGATCTGGCAGTCAAGGCGGTACCGGCCGGGATCCGCGACTCGCTCACTGAAGCCGGTTCCGCCGCGGGCTTGGATCGGCTACCGCCGGCCGCTAGCGAGGCAGAAGCGCTGGCCGAGCTGCGGACGCTGGCGGACGCCAACACCGTCGCTGTGTCGATGATCGGGCAAGGGTACTACGACACTTTTACGCCCCCGGTCTTGTTGCGCAACATCATGGAGAATCCGTCCTGGTACACCGCCTACACGCCGTACCAGCCCGAGATCAGTCAAGGGCGACTGGAAGCACTATTGAATTTCCAGACCTTGGTAACCGACCTTACTGGCCTCGAGATCGCAAACGCGTCGATGCTCGACGAGGGTACGGCGGCCGCTGAGGCCATGGCTTTGATGTATCGCGCGGCCCGCGGCTCGGTTCACAGGCTGGCAGTTGACGAGGACGTATTCGCTCAGACCGCTGCGGTGCTAGCCACCCGAGCCAAACCGCTGGGCATCGAGATTGTTACCGCCGACCTGCGTGGGGGCCTTCCCGACGGTGAGTTCTTCGGTGTCATCACTCAGCTGCCCGGGGCGAGCGGCCGGGTCACGGACTGGACGGCTCTAGTTCAGCAGGCCCACGAACGTGGCGCCCTTGTCGCCATCGGTGCTGACTTGTTGGCCTTGACGTTGGTGACGGCGCCCGGTGAAATCGACGCCGACGTGGCGTTCGGCACAACTCAACGATTTGGCGTGCCAATGGGATTCGGCGGCCCGCACGCCGGCTACCTGGCGGTGCACACCAATCATGCCCGTCAATTACCCGGCCGGCTGGTCGGTGTGTCTATGGATAGCGACGGAGTGCCCGCGTACCGCCTGGCTTTGCAGACCCGCGAGCAACATATCCGCCGTGACAAGGCGACAAGCAACATCTGCACTGCGCAGGTGCTCCTGGCGGTGATGGCGGCGATGTACGCCAGTTATCACGGTGCCGACGGGCTAACTCGCATTGCGCGTCGTGTGCATGCCCACGCTGAGACCTTGGCTGGCGCGCTGGGCGATGCGCTGGTGCACGACAAGTATTTCGATACCGTGTTGGCGAGAGTGCCCGGCCGCGCCGATGAGGTTGTCGCCGCAGCCAAGGCCAACAACATCAACTTGTGGCGGGTAGATTCCGACCACGTGTCGGTGGCGTGTGACGAGACCACGACCGATGCGCACGTGAAGGCGGTTTTAGACGCCTTCGGTGTTGCGGCCGCCCCACCGGCCCGCGCTGGCATTGCGACTCGCACGTCGGAGTTCCTGACGCACCCTGCCTTCACCCAATACCGCACCGAGACGGCGATGATGAGGTATCTACGTGCACTAGCGGACAAGGATATTGCGCTGGACCGCAGTATGATTCCGCTCGGCTCATGCACGATGAAGCTCAACGCCGCTGCGGAAATGGAGGCGATCACCTGGCCAGAGTTCGGGCGCCAGCATCCTTTCGCGCCGGCTGCCGACACCTCGGGTTTGCGTCGGCTTATTGCCGAGCTGGAGAGTTGGCTCGTGCAGATCACCGGCTATGACGCGGTGTCGCTACAGCCCAACGCGGGATCCCAAGGTGAATATGCTGGTCTGCTGGCGATCCACGAGTACCACGCCAGCCGGGGCGAGTCGCACCGCAACGTTTGTCTGATCCCGTCCAGTGCACATGGCACCAACGCCGCGTCCGCGGCGCTGGCCGGTATGCGGGTGGTCGTGGTCGGTTGTCACGACAACGGCGACGTCGATCTCGACGATCTGCGGGCGAAGGTCGCTGAGCACGCCGAACGGCTTTCTGGGCTCATGATCACCTATCCGTCCACGCACGGCGTCTATGAGCAGGACATCGCAGACATTTGCGCCGCCGTGCACGACGCGGGGGGACAGGTCTATGTCGACGGCGCCAACCTCAACGCGCTGGTCGGCCTGGCCCGGCCGGGCAAGTTCGGCGGCGATGTGAGCCACCTGAACCTACACAAAACCTTCTGTATCCCGCACGGCGGTGGTGGCCCCGGCGTCGGCCCGGTTGCAGTGCGCTCGCACTTGGCCCCGTTCTTGCCGGGTCATCCCTTTGACTCCGAATTGCCGGCTGGGCACCCGGTGTCGTCGGCTCCGTACGGGTCGGCGTCGATTTTGCCGATAACCTGGGCATACATTCGGATGATGGGAGCCGACGGCCTACGGGCGGCGTCCCTAACCGCTATCGCGTCGGCCAACTACATAGCCCGTCGTCTCGACGAGTATTACCCGGTGCTCTACACCGGCGACAATGGCATGGTTGCTCACGAATGCATTCTGGACCTGCGCGGTATCACAAAATCAACCGGTATCACCGTCGACGATGTGGCGAAACGATTGACAGACTATGGTTTTCACGCCCCGACTATGAGCTTCCCGGTGGCTGGAACCCTCATGGTTGAGCCCACCGAGAGTGAGAGCCTGGCCGAGGTGGATGCCTTCTGCGAGGCGATGATCAGTATCCGCGCCGAAATCGACCGAGTCGGGGCAGGGCTGTGGCCGGCCGACGACAATCCGCTGTCCGGCGCACCGCACACGGCTAGATGCCTATTGGTGTCCGAATGGAATCATCCCTATACGCGGGAGGAAGCTGCATATCCGTTGGGCACCGAGTTTCGCCCCAAGGTCTGGCCCCCTGTCCGTCGTATTGACGGCGCATACGGCGACCGCAACCTCGTTTGCGCGTGCCCGCCAGTGGAGGTTTTTGTCTAAGGCGCCAAGGCAGGTCGGCTGAGCAGAATCGGGCGTCGCGGTTTGGTCGCGCGCGATCAGCCCACGACGGTCGCACGTTCAGCCGAAGCGTTCGGTGATGGCCGCGGCGATCCGGTCGGGGGCGTCTTCCTGGATGAAGTGCTTGGCCGTGGGCAGCTCGACGAGGACGTGGTCGGTAAAGGTGGTGCGCATCCGGGGGATTGTGGCTTTGGGCTTGAATGCGAAATCCTTCATCCCCCAAATCAATACAGTGGGTTTTGCGCCGAGCTTGGTTGGCACCTCCCTGGCTAGCCGTTGCAGCAACGGGCGGGCGGCCAGGATCTGTTTGGGCATCTCTGCGATTCCACGCCGTGCGGCTGGGTTTGGCTGTACGGCCCGGTAGTGCGTCATCACCGCGTCGCTCAGTCGATGCTCGGTACCTGCGGGAATGAGCCGTTCGACAAAGAAGTTCCGGCGTCGGATGGCAGCCTGGAGTGGGGGGCTAGACATGACCCGGCTGAATATTTTCATCGTCGGTGTATTCGCTGGCCAAAACCAGGTATTGCCCAACACGATTCCACGTACCCGATTGGTACGCTCGACCGCGACGGCCATGCTAATTGGCCCACCCCAGTCTTGACCCATGCTCACGTAACCGTCGAGACCGAGGTGGTCGACAAACTCGCCCACGACCCGCGCGTGCTCGTCAATGGTGTACCCGAATTCCGGCGGGCGCTCCGATAGACCGAATCCGAGATAATCTAGTGCGATACAACGGAAGCGGCCGCGCAGTGCGACGATGATGTCGCGGTACAGAAAGCTCCAGGTCGGATTGCCGTGGTAGAACAGAATCGGGGGGGCCGTCTCCCTCATCGACGTAGTGGATGCGGCCTTGCTGACTGTCATACCAGCGTGACTTGAATGGGTAGAGCTTCGGATCCGGGACGAAAAACGGGTTGAATTCGGGGCCCATTGCACTCCTCTGATAGTGCAGATGATGGTATGCCAAAAGTGTGACATCGCACAGGGTCCGAGATTGGCGTGCGGGTGGCCGGTGGCTGCCCACACCAGTAGGCAAGGTATTCGTCCGGTCCGGACCGGGTGAAACACCGACGATTCTCCTGCTGCACGGTTATCCGTCTAGTTCTTTCGACTTCCGCGAAGTGCTCCCGTACCTGGCCGGCCACGCGTGGATAACGATTGACTTTTTGGGCTTCGGCTTGTCCGATAAGCCCCGCCCGCACCACTACAGCCTGCTCGAGCAGGCAGACCTGGTAGAAACGGTCGTTAAGACGGAAGGGTTGGCGACCGCCCCACTGGTGGTGCTTGCTCATGATATGGGCACGTCGGTGACGACGGAACTGTTCGCCCGTGATCTGGAGGGCCGCCTGCCGTTCGATCTGCGCCGTGCGGTGCTGAGCAACGGCAGTGTGATCCTAGAGCGCGCCAGTCTGCGGCCGATCCAGCAAGTGCTGCGCGGCCCGCTCGGCCCAATTGTCGCGCGGCTGGTCAACCGCGGAGGCTTCAAGCGAGAATTCGCCAAGCTGTTTTCAGAAGAACATCCCCTCTCGGTGGCTGAGGCCGATTCCCAGTGGGAGTTGTTGTGCCACAATGCCGGAAATCGCATTCCGCATCTGCTAATCAGTTATCTCGACGAGCGGGAACGCTACGCGCGCCGCTGGCACGCTGCCATTCGTGACTGGCCCAAACCGCTCGGCTTCCTATGGGGACTTGGTGATCCAGTGGCGACGACGAACGTGCTCCGCGGATTGCGCGAACTTCGCCCGAACGCCGACTCGATTGAGCTACCCGGCCTGGGACACTACCCGCAGCTCGAGGATCCGAAGGCATATGCTGAAGCCGCGTTGTCCCTGTTGTTCGGCGACTAAGACGGGCTCAGCTCAGCCCAAGAATGCATCCAAGGCTTTCGCAAGGCTGGGTGAAGCCGACGTTTTCAGGTTCTGGTAGCTGCCGCCGCTAAGCGTGGCAACGGATTCCCAGGTTGCGCGGTCGGCGTCGCTACCGAAGTCGATGATGTTGATGGCGATAGGTTTTGCTGGATCGACGTTAGCGCGGACAAAGGCTTGCAGCCCCGCCCCGTCGAGGGTTTGATCGGTGTGTGGCCCCGCAGTGATCACCAGTACCGAATTAGCTTGGCCTTCATGAAAATTGCTCAACATTTCGCGATAGATGAGGCGCAGCGTCGTGAACGAGACCGCGCCGCCTTCCGACGAAGACTGCTTGTCCAATGCGGTGGTCAATGCTGTCGAGCGAGGCTGACCGTTGACACGGTCGGCCAAGGGCCCGGCCCGCACCTCCGTTCGACCTTCACGACCGTCGAATGTCCACAAGCCGACCACTGAGCTCGGTGGCAGCGCCTTGATCCGATTGTTAAGTGCGGCAACCACGTTGGCAAGGCGGGTCTTGCCGCCTTCTTCGGTTGGCAACGACTGGTCGAGCATGATGGTCGTGGCTACTCCGGCTGATGGCGAGGTCATGGTGGTGGCCAGCGTTGCCCGCATTCCGTCGTCACCAACCGGCAATGGTGAAGGCAGCGTCGCAAAACTCGTGACGGGACTGCTCGGCGACTTGACTCCCTCCACGCGGAAACCAGCTTTAGCCAGTTTGGCGAGTTGCTCGGGTTTGTGCATGAATCGGGCAAATGCGCTGGCAGCTGTAGTCTGCTCTTCTGACAGCCACGAACCGTTGAGGAGCACAGTCGGATAGTCGGCCACCGCGACTGGCCCTGGCGGGCGCCAGGAACCCAACTTGGACTCGGCATCTGACATCGATTGGCCGCGCTCGAATACCTGCTGCTCAGTGGTGACCACCGCGTGCACTGCTCCGGTTGCCGCATTGTCGGACTTCAGCAGCGCATTCATCGCGGCCGTCAGGGAGTCATCGGCGAGCTTGGGTTGCCCGGACACCAGCTTGCGCACTGCGTCGCTACCTGCGGTTGGTGGGTCGCCGGCGGGTGCCGACGCGGCTGCTATTGCCTCACCGGCCAGGAGCGATGCATCGCTGTTGCCCGCGATCGGCAGTGCCAGTCGCAGTGATCCCCAGGCCGGCAAGCCCAAACCGGTCATGGCGTTCGGGTCGGTTTGTAGGCCGGGTAGGGCCGCCCAGTTCTGGTTGGTGAGGGCTTGCTCAAGTTCGGGCCGGACCGCTAGCAGCACCGGTGAGGTGACCAACGAGCGGCTGTCGCTGATTGTCTTTTTGCCGGCGGCTGCGTTGAGCCGCGCGGCAGAGATCGAGCTGCCGGGCAGCCACAGACCGGGTCGGTTGCCGAGTTCAGGTGGCCACTTGCCGATGAACCCCGCGATGACAGCATCAGCCCCGGCCGGTTTGACAGTCACATCTACGCAGCGGTCACCGATCGGGCCGGACGACGCGTTGTAGTCGTCAGCGAAGTCTTTGACGTGCTCGGCTATCGACGGGTCGACGATGACTGCGACGGTATCGTTGCCGCTCACGCAGCTTGCAGCGGCTGTCTGCGATCGATTGGACAGCGCGTTGCCGAAGAAGCGCCAGACGATGACGACGGCGACGACCACCAAGACTGTTACCAGTGTCGCGATCACCCCGATGCTGACCCCCCGTCGCCCACCTACGCTGCGGTGCCCGCCGCGCCAGTCGCCGAGTCCTCGATGGCTGGCGCCGACTCGCGGGGACGTCGGGTGTGTCGGTGACTTCGGACGCGCGGCTGAACTTGCCGGCCGGCGGGGAAAGTCAGGGTAGTCGTCATCTGCGTTTGGTGGGTAGGTGTTGTTGGTGGGGTAGTGGTCGTAGTCGGCTGGGTCGTCGGTGTGTGGTTGTAGCTGGATGTCTGCGTTTGGTGGGTAGGTGTTGTTGGTGGGGTAGTGGTCGTAGTCGGCTGGGTCGTCGGTGTGTGGTTGTAGCTGGATGTCTGCGTTTGGTGGGTAGGTGTTGTTGGTGGGGTAGTGGTCGTAGTCGGCTGGGTCGTCGGTGTGTGGTTGTAGCTGGATGTCTGCGTTTGGTGGGTAGGTGTTGTTGGTGGGGTAGTGGTCGTAGTCGGCTGGGTCGTCGGTGTGTGGTTGTAGCTGGATGTCTGCGTTTGGTGGGTAGGTGTTGTTGGTGGGGTAGTAGTCGTAGTAGGTCGGGTTGTCGGCGCGTGGTAGCTGTTGGAAGGTGTGGTCCGCGCCCGGGTAGTGGTAGTTGCTCAGGGGGTCGGAATATGTCGGCTCATCAAAATCGGGGTATGTGTCTAGATATTCGAAACCCTCATGGTCGTGAGCAAGCGGAATAAGCGGGTATTCGTCGAGTTCGCCGATCTCGCGCCGCTGGCCCGGATGTTCCGCGGGGCGTTGGGTCAGTGGCTCGTCAGCGGAATCTTCGGGGTCGGGCTTGCTGTGCCTACCCATAGCGGTCTCTGCATCCTCTCCCTCGAAGCCTGCCGCAATTCAAGCCAAGTCGCGCTGCGGATCTGGCCGATGGGCCCAAATTCTCAGCGGGCCGCTAGCGGCCGCCACCAGCCCGGGCTTTGAACTCACGACGCCGGCGGTGCAAGATCGGTTCGGTGTAGCCGCTGGGTTGCTGTCCGCCGGACAAGATCAGCTCTTCGGCGGCTAGGAAAGCAATGCTGTCGTCGACGTTGGGAGCCATCGGAACATACGCGGCGTCGTCGGCATTTTGCTGGTCTACCAGCGGCGCCATCCGCTCCAGGCTGGCCCGGATGTCTTCGCTGGTTATTACCCCGTGGCGCAGCCAGTTGGCCAGCAACTGACTAGAGATCCGCAGCGTAGCGCGGTCTTCCATAAGAGCCACATTGCGGATGTCGGGCACCTTCGAACACCCGATACCCTGGTCGATCCAACGCACCACGTAGCCGAGGATGGACTGACAGCTGTTGTCGACCTCTTCGCGGATCTCCTCGGGTGCCCATGCCAGCTCTTTGGCTAGTGGAATGGTCAACAACTGTTCGATCGTGGCGCGCTTCTTACCGAGAAGAGCGTGTTGCACCGCGGCCACGTCGACCTGGTGGTAGTGCATCGCGTGCAGCGTGGCGGCGGTGGGTGAGGGCACCCAGGCTGTACTGGCTCCGGCGCGGGGCTGGGCAATCTTCTGATCGACCATGTCACCCATCAGCTCGGTCATGGCCCACATGCCTTTGCCGATCTGGGCGCGGCCGGCGAACCCGGCG
Organism: Mycobacterium sp.; assembly: GCF_965230835.1. Lineage (GTDB taxonomy): Bacteria > Actinomycetota > Actinomycetes > Mycobacteriales > Mycobacteriaceae > Mycobacterium. The sequence goes on along the minus strand of NZ_CBDDLW010000002.1, from coordinate 4,748,129 downwards.
GCCAAGCCGGCGTCGACGTTGTTGTCTTCGTAGGCAAGAATCCATGGCTGGCTCTTCATGGTGCCTTTGCGCACCATCGGGCCGACCTCCATTGACGTGTGGATCTCGTCGCCAGTTCGGTCCAGGAATCCGGTATTGATGAACACCACGCGGTCCGCAGCGGCCTTGATGCACGACCGCAGGTTCAATGTGGTGCGGCGTTCTTCGTCCATGATGCCGATTTTCATCGTGCCTTGAGGCAACCCCAGCACGTCTTCGACGCGGCTGAACAGCTCACACGCGAAAGCGACCTCGGCGGGACCGTGCATCTTCGGTTTGACGATGTAGATGGACCCGGTTCGGCTGTTCACCAGGGGCCCGTTGCTGCCGCTGGCTTTGAGCCCATGGATTGCGGTGAGGCCGGTGAACAGGGCATCCATGATGCCTTCAAACACCTCGTTGCCGTCTGCGTCGAGAATCGCGTCGTTTGTCATCAGGTGACCCACGTTGCGAACGAACATCAGGCTGCGTCCCGGCAGCGTGAATTGGCTACCGTCGGGCGCGGTGTAGCCGCGATCTTGGTTGAGCACCCGGGTGAACCCAGCACCGCCCTTGTCCACATCTGCGGCCAAGTCGCCTCTGTTCAGGCCGAGCCAATTGCGGTAGCCGAGCACCTTGTCCTTGGCGTCGACGGCGGCCACTGAGTCTTCGAAGTCCATGATCGTGGTGATCGCCGACTCGAGAATCACGTCTTCGATGCCCGCCCGGTCGGTCGCGCCGATCTGCGACTCTCGGTCGATCAGGATCTCGATATGCAAGCCGTGATTGACCAGCAGGATCGAGGTCGGCGAGTCGGGCTCGCCGGTGTAGCCGGCGAAGTGTTCGGGGTTGGCTAGTACTCCTGTGGACAGCTCATCGCCCGGCAAAGAAACCAGCAACTGGCCGTCGTCGACGGTGAAACCAGTGGCGTCTGAGTAGGACCCCGACGACAGCGGTACCGACTGGTCCAGGAACTTCCGGGCGTAGGCGATCACCTTGTCGCCACGGATCTTGTTGTAGCCGGTGCCTTTTTCGGCGCCGTCGCTTTCGGCGATGACGTCGGTGCCGTATAAGGCGTCGTAGAGGGAGCCCCACCGCGCATTGGCAGCGTTGAGCGCAAACCGCGCGTTGAGAACTGGCACAACCAGCTGTGGTCCGGCAACGGTGGTGATCTCCGGGTCGACGCCCGATGTGGTGATCGTAAAGTCATCTGGTTCTGGGAGCAGATAGCCGATCTCGGTGAGGAACTTGCCGTATGCATCCATGTCGAGCGGCTCAATCACGCGGTGACGGTGCCATTTGTCGATCTGTGCTTGCAGTTCATCTCGGGTCTTCAGCAGAGCCTGGTTCTGTGGGGTGAGGTCGGTTACGACCTTGTCGACGCCCGCCCAAAAGCTGGCGGTGTCTATGCCGGTACCAGGTAGGGCCTCCTTCTTCACGAAGTCGTAGAGGACCCGAGCGACGCGCAAGCTGCCCGCCGACACGTGACTTTTCATTACTTCCTCCCTCACTGGCAATGGGCACAGCCTACCGGCCGGTAGCATGACAACCTCATCCGGCGACCCGCGTCTGCAGGTCACAGTGCCCTAACAGCTCCGCTCTAGAAGCGCGACGCGCCGCACGTGCCCAGACCGCAATCGGATACCGGCGATCAGCTTGTCGCACTCATAGGTAAGAACAGTGCACGACGGCCATCAGGCGAGCGATACTGCATAGCCGCACTTGGACATTGGCTTGGGTTTTTCTATCGGAGCACTGTAGTTGTCAGTCTTGTGGAGACCCGTCACGCATGGTGCCGACCAGGTCGTCCACCAGATCTTCGAGCGCCACCATGGCGACCACGGTGCCGTCGTCGCCCGTCACCAAAGCCAGGTGACTGTTGCTGCGGCGCATGCGCGAGAGGGCGTCGGGCAGCGCCAGGGATTGGGGAAGCTGTGGTAATGGCCGAACCAACGTTAGATCGATCACGGTGTGTGGGTCGTCACCGAGCGTCAGCACATCCTTGATATGCAGGTAACCGATCAGTCGTGCGCTGCGGTCCACGACCGGAAACCGGGAGTAGCCAGTCTCGGCCAAGGCCTCTTCGACCGCGCCGATCGTCGGCCCGGAGCCTGTCGCGGCGACTGTCACTGCCCGCACATCACTCAGTGGAACAGCCACGTCGGCGACCACGCGGGTGCGAACCCGCAGCGCCCGGGTCAGTCGAGTGTGCTCCTCATGATCCAGCAGACCTTCGGAGACAGATTCGGCGATCATTTCGCTGAGCTCCACTGTGGACACGGTGATGTCAAGTTCGTCCTTAGGCTGCACCCTCACCATCCGCAGTATTGCGTTTGCGCACATGTTGTAGAACACAATGAATGGGCGCGCGGCGCGCACGTAGATCAGGTACGGGGGCACCAGCAACATCGCCGTGCGTTCGGGCCCAGCGAGCGCGATGTTCTTCGGCACCATCTCGCCGAGCAGCACATGCAATGTCACCACAATGGCCAGCGCGACCGCGAGCGACAGTGTGTGTAATAGCGCGGGGGGTATGCCGAGGTTTGCGAAGGATGTTTGCAGCAGCTTGGTAACTGCCGGTTCGCTGATGCGGCCGAGCAGGATCGAGGCCACCGTGACGCCCAGCTGAGCGCCCGCAATCATCGAGGGCAGCCTCTCGCCGGCCCGGATTACGGTGACCGCGCTCGCCTTGCCCTGCTCGGCCAACGCTTCGAGGCGGTCTCGGCGGGCCGAGATCAGCGCGAATTCCGCGCCGACGAAGAACGCGTTCGCGCCGATCAACAGAATCGCCAGCAGCACCGCCATTGCGTTCATCGTCGGCGCCGTCTCTTGCCGGAAGCCGGACTGCTTCCCAGCTGTCCGCTCGGTTGAGTCAGCTCAAGCACGTCGATGCGGCGGCCGTCCATCTTGACAACCGTCGCTCGCCACCGCAGCGAGTCGTTCGGTAGGCCGTCGGAGTCCAATGCCGTCAGTTCAACCGTTTCGCCAGCCACCGGGATGTGACCGAGTTCGCGGAGTACCAATCCGCCGATCGTTTCGTATGGCCCCTCGGGGGCTCGATACCCGATGGCGGTGTCTACTTCGTCGATGCGTAGCAGACCCGATATTCGCCATCCGCCGCGAGCGGCTACCACATCGGGTGTCGCGTCGTCATGCTCGTCGCGTACGTCGCCGACGATCTCCTCGATCAAGTCCTCGACGGTGACCATCCCCGCGGTGCCCCCATATTCGTCGACCACCAGGGCCGTTTGCAGACCATTGGCGCGGATCTGGACCATTACCGAATCGCCGTCCAGCGTCGATGGCACCACCGCGACCGGTTTGGCGACGGTTGTCAGCAGCGTGTGCGCGCGATCAGCGGGCGGAACTTGAAATACCTGCTTGACGTATACGATGCCGACTGTCTCGTCGAGGTCACCGTCGACTACCGGGAAACGCGAGAACCCCGATGTAGCCACGGCCGCGACAAGGTCGGCGATGGTGTCGTCTGTCTGCAGCGCGACAATCTTCGACCGCGGTGTCATCAGCTCCTCGGCGGTCAGGGTGCCGAACTGCAGCGAGCGGCGCATCAGCGACGCGGTGGCGTCATCCAGCGAGCCGCTTCGCGCGGAAGTACGCACCAGTGACACCAGTTCCTGCGGTGTTCGCGCAGATCGAAGCTCCTCGGCGGGCTCGATGCCCAGCTGACGAACGATCCAGTTTGCGGCTCCGTTGGTCAATCGGATAGCGGGGGTGAACAGCAGCGAAAACAGGACTTGCGGGATGACTACGGTGCGGGCGGTCGGCAGCGGGCGCGCCACGGCGAGGTATTTTGGGACCAACTCGCCGAATACCATCGACACCGATGTCACGATCGCCAGTGCCAGGAATGTCGTGAGGCCGTCAGATACCCGGTCGGATATTCCGATTGCGGCCAATGCTGGACGAGGCAATTGGGCCATGAGCGGTGCGGTCAAGTATCCGATCGCCAAGGTAGTGATCGATATGCCCAATTGGGCACCTGAAAGCTGGAACGACAGCCTGTGCTGCGCGCGACGGATAAAGCGGTCGCGGGGGGCACCGCTGCGCGCGTTGGCCTCGACGGTGCTGCGATCCAGCGCGGTGAGCGAGAATTCGGCCGCCACGAACACTGCGGTGCCGAAGGTGAGCGCCAAGATGGCCAACACGTTGCCGATGGTTCCGTTCAGGTTCATCGGCGCCTCGGCGGTCGTTGTCGCTCAATCATGAGACGCGCTTAAGCGTCCGGTGCGGGTAGCTGTGTGCCCTGGAAGCAAGCGATGCTCGCGCAGTACCCAACAATCGAGTCACCAGCCCGTGGGCAGCGGATGACCTTCGGCGAAGCCCGCCGCTGACTGAACCCCGATTGAGGCGCGGTCATGTAGTTCCGCGAGGTTTGAGGCACCGACATAGGTGCATGTGCTACGTACACCAGAGGTGATGTGGTCGATCAGATCCTCGACGCCGCCGCGGTTGGGATCGAGGCCCATTCGTGACGTAGAGATTCCCTCCTCGAATAGTGCCTTGCGGGCGCGGTCGAAGGAGCTGTCCGCGGCGGTGCGAGCGACAACCGCGCGCTTCGACGCCATACCGTAGCTCTCCTTGTATGGCTGCTCCTCGCGGTCATGCATCAGATCCCCGGGTGACTCGTAGGTGCCGGCAAACCACGACCCGATCATCACGTTTGATGCGCCGGCCGCTAGAGCCAAGGCCACGTCTCGTGGATGTCGGACTCCGCCATCTGCCCACACGTGACCACCGAGTTGTTTTGCCGCAGAGGCGCATTCGAGTACAGCAGAAAACTGCGGCCGACCGACACCAGTCATCATCCGAGTGGTGCACATCGCGCCGGGGCCGACGCCGACCTTGACGATGTTCGCCCCCGCGTTGAGGAGATCCCGGGTGCCCTCAGCCGATACCACATTGCCGGCAGCCAGGGGAACGCCCAAACCTAGGGACGCGACAGCCTGGATCGTCTCCAGCGTCTTCACCTGGTGGCCGTGTGCGGTATCGATGACCAGGACATCGACGCCGGCTTCAACGAGAGCTTGAGCTTTCCCGGCGGTGTCTCCGCTAATGCCGATGGCCGCGCCGACGCGGAGCCGTCCGGCCGTGTCGGTGGCCGGAGTGTAGATGCCGGCTCGGATCGCGCCGGTGCGGTTGAGCACTCCGGCCAGGGTGCCGTCGGTTGCGGTCATTATTGCGACGTCGATTGGTGCGTTCTCGAGAAGGTCGAAGACCTTACGCGGGTCGGTGTTCACCGGGGCCGTCACGAAGTCTGTCGCGGCGATATCACGCACCCGAGTGAAGCGATCTACGCCCATGCAGGACGACTCGCGGACCAACCCGATCGGGCGGCCTTCGAAGACGACCACCGCGACGCCGTGCGCCCGCTTGTGGATCAGGGCAGTCGCATCGGAAACCGAATCGTCGGGGGCCAGCATCACCGGTGTGTCGAGGACCAGATCACGGCTCTTGACAAACTCCACCGTCTGCTGCACGGCCGGGATCGGCAGGTCCTGAGGCAGAATCGTGATACCACCACGGCGGGCCACGGTCTCAGCCATCCGCCGCCCGGCTACTGCGGTCATGTTGGCGACCACCACCGGAATGGTAGTTCCGGAGCCGTCTGCGGTGGACAAATCGACATCGAAGCGCGACGTAACTGCGGAGCGATTCGGCAAGATAAATACGTCGTTGTACGTCAGGTCGTACCCGGGTCGATGCCCATCCAGAAACCTCATCGCGCATCCAACTCGCTAGGCCGTAACTTCGCTTCGGTCGCCACTCCACAGCGTGTGGAACTTGCCGGGTCGGTCGATTCGTCCGTAAGTGTGCGCGCCGAAGAAGTCACGTTGAGCCTGGGTGAGGGCGGCGGGCAGTCGCTCGGTGCGTAACGCGTCGTAGTAGGCCAACGCCGAGGAGAAGCCCGGGGTTGGGATACCCAGCTGAGTCGCCGTGCATACCACTCGCCGCCAACTGTCGATGGCCGACTCGACGGCGCTGCGGAAGTATGGCGCGACGAGCAAGCTCGCCAGCTTGGGGTCGGTGTCGAATGCTTCCTTGATGCGGTTGAGAAACTTCGCCCGGATGATGCAGCCGCCACGCCAGATGGTGGCGAGGTCACCTGGCGTGATGTCCCAGCCGTATTCGGCGCTACCGGCGTGGATCTGGTTGAAGCCCTGCGCGTAGGCGACGATCTTCGAGGCGTACAGGGCCTGTCGTATGTTTTCGGTGAATGTTTCCCGGTCGGCCGGCTTGTCACCCAGGGTGCCTGCAGCCAGTCCGTTGGCGGCAGCGCGTTGTTCGGCCGAGCCTGACAGCGCGCGGGCGAAGACGGCTTCCGCGATCCCCGTTACCGGCACGCCCAGGTCCAGTGCGGACTTAACGGTCCAGCGCCCGGTGCCTTTCTGTTCGGCTTGGTCGAGGATCACGTCGACGAGGGGTTTACCGGTCTTGTCGTCCCTCTGCCGCAGCACTTCCGCGGTGATCTCGACGAGATAGCTGTCTAGCTCTCCCTTATTCCACTCGGTGAACACGTCGGCGATCTGTGTCGCTCCGAGCCCTAGACCGTCGCGTAGTAATTGATAGGCCTCGCCGATCAGCTGCATGTCGGAATACTCGATCCCGTTGTGGACCATCTTGACGAAATGCCCGGAACCGTCGGGGCCGATATGTGTGCAGCAGGGCACGCCGTCGACGTGAGCGGAGATCTCTTCAAGCAGGGGACCCAGCGATTTATAGGATTCGGCCGGTCCGCCAGGCATGATTGATGGCCCGTTGAGGGCGCCCTCTTCGCCGCCAGAGATGCCAGCGCCGACGAAATGCAGGCCACGTTCGCGGATAGCTTTCTCGCGGCGCATCGTGTCGGTGTACAGCGCGTTGCCGCCGTCAATGATGATGTCGCCGGGCTCCATAGCGTCGGCGAGTTCGTTGATGACTGCATCGGTGGGGTCGCCGGCTTTGACCATAATCAGGACCCGGCGCGGAGTCTGCAGCGCGGCAAGGAATTCGGCGACAGTTTCGCTGCGCACAAAGTTTCCTTCGGAGCCGTGTTCTTTCAACAGCGCATCGGTTTTGGCGATGGATCGATTGTGCAGCGCCACGGTGTAGCCGTGCCGGGCGAAGTTCCGGGCGATGTTCGAACCCATTACGGCCAAGCCGGTGACGCCAATCTGCGCGCTTGCGGGTTTCCATTCCGACGAACTCATGTCTTCGCCTCTCAAGATGTCTTCGCCTCTCAAGTCAGAGAATCAATTATGTAGTTTTGTCGAAGCTGTTCGGACTCACTGTGGCACAGCGGACGCTTGGTGCTTGCAAGGTGTTTGGCTCGGCGCTCTAAAACGCAAACAGCCGCTGCAGCTCAGTGAGCCACGGTACGGCCAGGGCGACAGTAGGCACTATGAGCACTGCGGCAGCTGCCAAGTATGCGGCCGCCGAAACCATCAAGCTGTTGCCGTGTCCTGACAATCGGCGCACTCTGACTACCGTGCTAGGTCCTCCGGTGGCCAATGCGCCCGACGGCGCCTGCCCGGCGGCGCAGGCAACCAATGCGCGGGCTAGGGGGGTGCGTCCGGCAGCGCGCACTGCGGCGTCGTCGGCGAGGAGCTCGACGAGCAACCGCACTGCGCCCAGGGCGTTAGTGCTGCGGACGATCCGCGGAAAAGCCGCGTGTACCGCGGTGAACGCTTCCAGGACAAGGTCGTGGCGGGCGCGCAGATGAGCTCGCTCGTGGGTGAGGATCGCCGTGACTTCGGTGTCGGTGAGTGTGGCCAACGCGCCCTCGCTGACCACGACGCGGCTGCGTACGCCGGGCAAGCAGTAGGCAAGCGGCTGTGCGACGTCCAAGACGCGCAGGTCGCGCGTTCGGGCGTAGGGCTCGGCGAGTCCCGCCTCGCGTCCGACCCCGACGAGGTCGACCACCATGCGGTGGTGTGCTCGTCGCCGCCGCGTGGCTACGGCTACCCGAACCACCGCGACTACCAGCCGGACGGCTACCAGCGCAGTCAGGGCGAACACGCCGATGTATGCCGCCCACAGAGGCCAACCGAGGCGGCCGGCGTCGCCGACAAAGCCAGCCGTGGGTCGCCCGTCGGGGCCGGGCATGAGCAGACGACTCGCGATGGCGATTCCGGCACTGAACGTGGAAAGTACCGCTGCCACCGCGACTGCCTGCCACAGCACCATCGCGGCCCGAGGCGCGCGCAGCGGCCATGACGCTTGTGCCAACAAAGCCGGCGTTGGGCCGACCAGCAGCACTGCGAGGAGGGCGAAGGCCAGCGCGGACACGCTGCTAGTCTTCCTCAGTCCTCCGCTGGAGCGCCAGCCGGTTGCGAAGCGTGCTGGCTCGCCTCCAATTCGGCGAGTGCACGCCGAAGTGCATCTGCCTCGTCAGCGCCGACTCGCTCGACGAAGTTCACCAGCGCTGCCTGCCGCCCGCCAGAGTCCGCGGCCTGGGCCAGCGCGTCAACCATTAACCCGGCTACCAGCTCGTCTCGACCATGCACTGGTGCGTAGCGATGGGCCCGATCGTCGCGAATCTGGGAGACCAGATTCTTCTTGGCCAAGCGTTGCAGCACGGTCATCACCGTGGTGTAGGCAAGATCGCGTCGTGTCGATAGTGCGTCGTGGACCTGGCGAACGGTCTGGGCCTCCGGCGTGGACCACAAGTGATCCATTACCGCACTTTCCAGATTCCCCAGCCGCGTCAACTTGACCATAGTTCGCTCATCTCCGTCGGCGTTGAAGTCAGTTTACTCCGGATTACTACTGACTGTCGTAACTCGGCCTAGGTGGCGGGCTCGCCTGGTCCTTGTTTGGTTATCAAGCGCCAGGAGCTTGCGAAATTAGGGCAGCCTTGCCTACTATAGCTCTGTCGAGCTACAGCTGACCGCAGCGGAGTCCTGAGGGCTGCAGTGACCCCCGGTCGACTCGATCGCCGAGCCCCGTGCCTTGCGCGGGGCTCGGCTGTTTCTCGGTTCGGCTCGAACGTGCACGGTGGGCGACGGACGGGCTGCAATCTCCTGATGGTGTAGACACAAGTACGTGCAATCGCCGCTTGGCTCCGACTCCTCGGCGCCTCTCATATCGCCATTCGACAGTCATCTGGGGCTGGAAATCACCGAAATCGGCCCCGATGGTGCTCGCGCTCAGCTCGAAGTCAAGACCGAGCTGTTGCAGCCCATGGGCCTGGTGCACGGTGGCGTCTACTGTTCGATGATCGAGAGCATGGCCAGCATGGCGGCCTTCAGGTGGATCGTCGAGAATGGTGGCGGCAGTGTGGTCGGTGTCAACAACAACACCGACTTCCTGCGGGCCATCACCTCCGGCATGATCTACGGCAGTGCCGAACCGCTGCACCGCGGCCGACGGCAGCAGTTGTGGCTGGTCACGCTCACCGACGACACTGACCGGGTGGTGGCCCGGGGCCAGGTACGGCTGCAGAACCTGGAGGCGCAGCCGGGCGGTTGACCGCGGCTGCTGAGCCAGCGTCGCAGCGGCGTGGCAGGATCCCAGATCATGCGTCTGACGCCGCACGAACAGGAGCGACTTCTGTTGTCCTACGCCGCCGAACTAGCCCGTCGGCGCAGGGCTCGAGGTTTACGCCTCAACCACCCGGAAGCTATTGCGGTCATCGCCGACCACATTCTTGAAGGTGCACGCGACGGTCGTAGCGTCGCTGAGCTGATGGTCAGCGGTTGCCAAGTGTTGGGTCGCGACGACGTCATGGAGGGAGTGCCAGAGATGCTCGACGATGTTCAGATGGAGGCAACGTTTCCAGACGGCACCAAACTGGTCACCGTCCATCATCCGATCACATGATTCCGGGCGAAATCCTCTACGGCAGCGGCGATATCGAGATCAACGCGACAGCGCAACGACTCGAGTTGCAGATCGTCAACACTGGCGATCGTCCTGTGCAGGTCGGTAGTCATGTGCACCTGCCGCAAGCAAACGCGGCGTTGTCCTTCGATCGCGGTGCGGCGCGTGGCCATCGTCTGGATATCGCGGCGGCCACCGCGGTCCGTTTCGAACCCGGGGTGGTCCAGACCGTCGGGTTGGTTCCGCTGAGGGGGCGACGCGAGGTGCACGGTCTCACGTTGAACCCGCCTGGAGCGCTGGACAGCTGATGGCTCGGCTGTCCAGGGAGCGCTACGCTGCGCTATTCGGCCCCACCACCGGAGACCGAATCCGGCTTGCCGACACCAACCTGCTTGTGGAGATCACCGAGGATCGCAGCGGGGGGCCAGGACTGGCCGGTGACGAGGCGGTGTTCGGTGGCGGCAAGGTGTTGCGCGAGTCGATGGGGCAGGGGCGCGCGACGCGCGCCGAGGGCGCACCCGACACCGTGATCACTGGCGCGGTGATTATTGACTACTGGGGAATCATCAAGGCCGACATCGGGATTCGCGATGGTCGCATCGTGGCTATCGGTAAGGCCGGAAATCCCGACATCATGGCCGGGGTACATCCTGAGCTGGTGGTTGGACCGTCCACCGAAATCGTCGCGGGCAACGGACGCATTCTCACCGCCGGCGCCGTCGATTGTCACATCCACTTGATTTGTCCGCAGATCATCACCGAAGCGCTCTGCGCAGGGACCACGACGATCGTCGGTGGTGGCACCGGTCCGGCGGTGGGAACCAAGGCAACGACCGTCACTCCCGGTGAGTGGCACGTGGGCCGCATGTTGGAAGCGCTGGATTCCTGGCCGGTCAACTTCGCGTTGCTTGGCAAAGGCAATACGGTGAATCCTGAGGCGTTGTGGGAGCAGGTTCGCTGTGGCGTATCAGGGTTCAAGCTGCACGAGGATTGGGGTTCCACTCCGGCTGCTATTGACGCCTGCTTGACCGTCGCCGACGCCGCCGGTGTGCAGGTAGCCCTGCATTCGGACACCCTCAACGAGACCGGATTCGTTGAAGACACCATTGGCGCGATTGCTGGGCGTTCGATTCACGCCTACCACACCGAAGGGGCCGGCGGTGGGCACGCTCCAGACATCATCACCATTGCGGCACATCCGAATGTGCTTCCCAGCTCAACGAATCCGACCCGCCCGCACACCATCAACACACTTGACGAACACCTCGACATGTTGATGGTGTGTCACCACCTCAACCCTCGCATACCGGAGGACTTGGCGTTTGCGGAGAGCAGGATCCGCCCGTCCACGATCGCCGCTGAGGACCTCCTGCACGACCTGGGCGCAATCTCCATGATCGGCAGTGACTCCCAGGCGATGGGCCGCGTTGGCGAGGTGGTACTGCGCACCTGGCAGACGGCGCATGTGATGAAAGCGCGCCGCGGGGCCCTGCCCGGTGATCGGTCCGGTGCCGGAGCAGCCGACAACAACCGGGTATGCCGCTATGTCGCGAAATACACCATTTGCCCGGCTGTGGCGCACGGCCTGGATCATGAAATCGGTTCCATTGAGGTGGGCAAGCTTGCCGACCTGGTGTTGTGGGAGCCCGCGTTCTTTGGGGTGCGCCCGCACACGGTGATCAAGGGCGGCGCAATCGCGTGGGCGGCAATCGGTGACGCGAACGCGTCGATTCCCACCCCTCAGCCAGTGCTTCCTCGGCCGATGTTCGGCGCCGTCCCCGCTGCGGCCGCGGCGACTTCTGTGCATTTCGTGGCACCGCAATCGATCGATGCGGGCCTCTCGGACCGGCTGGCAGTCGACCGGCGTCTGGTTCCGGTAGCCGATGTGCGCTCGGTCGGTAAGCTTGATCTGCCACTCAACGACGCGCTGCCCAGCATCGAAGTCGACTCTGACACCTTCACCGTGCGCATTGACGGACAGGTATGGGAACAACAGCCGGCTACCGAACTTCCCATGGCGCAACGGTATTTCCTGTTCTAATGACTTCCCTTGTGATGCTGCTCGCCTTAGCCGACTCGCGGTTGCCCACGGGTGCGCACGTGCACTCGGGCGGCATCGAAGAAGCTGTCAGTGGGGGCTTGGTGAATAGCCTGGCAACTCTAGAAGCGTTCTTGAAACGGCGAATCCGCACCCAAGGGTTGGTTACGGCGTCGATTGCGGTCGCAGTGCAGCGCGGTGATCTGGCGCTCGACGACGCGGACCGACAAACGGATGCGCGAACCCCGGCGTCGGCGACCAGAGAGGCATCCCGTAGTCAAGGCCGGGGCCTGGCGCGTCTGGCGCGACGGATCTGGCCCGACGCGGGCTGGGATGATCTCGGCGGGCGGCCGCATCTGGCAGTGGCAGCCGGTCGGGTCGGAGCGATCACTGGTCTAAGCCCCGAGCACACCGCTCTGCATCTCATTTACACGACGATGACGGGCTCGGCCACCGCAGCCCAAAGACTGCTGGCGCTGGACCCTGCCGAGGTAACCGCGGTGACCTTTCGGCAATCCGAGCTATGTGAACATACCGCCATCGAAGCAACTGCCGGCCTGGCTGATTTGTCCGATCCGCTCCTTGACGTATTGGCGCAACGTCACGCCGAACGTGAGCGGCCCTTGTTCGTCTCTTGAAAGGTAAACGAGTGTCATCAAAAGCCCACTCCCACTCGCACAGCCACCCCGATCGGCCAAGGCGTGTGCGCCGGCCGGACGAGCCGCTGCGAATCGGTATTGGCGGACCAGTCGGCTCTGGCAAGACGGCGCTGGTTGCCGCTCTATGCCGGCAGCTGCGGGGCGAGCTGTCGCTCGCGGTAGTTACCAATGACATCTACACCACCGAGGACGCGGACTTCTTACGTAAACATGCGGTATTGCCGGATGATCGGATAGCCGCGGTTCAGACCGGTGGCTGCCCGCACACCGCGATCCGCGATGACATCACCGCCAACTTGGACGCGATCGACGACTTGGTGGCTGCTCACGACTCGCTGGACCTTATATTGGTCGAGTCCGGTGGGGACAACCTGACGGCTACCTTCTCTTCGGGCTTGGTGGATGCGCAGATTTTCGTGGTCGACGTCGCGGGCGGCGATAAGGTGCCGCGCAAGGGCGGGCCCGGAGTGACCTACTCAGATTTGCTGGTGGTCAACAAAACGGACTTGGCTTCCCTGGTCGGTGCTGATTTGCAGGTGATGGCCCGCGACGCCAACGCGGTGCGGAACGGGTCTCCGACGGTGTTGCAGTCGCTGACCGAGGATCCGGCCGCCAGCGAGGTACTGACCTGGGTGCGAAGTCAGCTGGCCGCCGCGCGCTGATGGAGTCGCAGGTCCTTTTGGTGGCGAGGGCAAATCACCTGCCTCGTATCCAATGTCGAGGTGGCATCCAGGCGCGCGCTATCGCACCCGATGTGGTCTACCTGGTGTCGACGGCGGCCACCCCGCTGGGCGGTGACACCCTCGACATTCGAGTGACTGTCGAACGGGGCGCCCGGCTCGAACTGCGCAGCGCGGCAGCTACCGTGGCGTTGCCGGGAGCGGACTCCCCGACGTCTCATGCCCGCTGGGAGATTGAGGTAGCCGGACGCCTCGAGGTGGATCTCGAGCCGACGATAGTGGCCGCTGCAGCCCGGCATTTGTCGAACGTGGCCCTGCATGTTGTCGACGACGGTCAAGTCCGATTTCGCGAGCGAGTGCAGGTCGGCAGGAGCAATGAGAAACAAGGATTCTGGTCTGGATTGTTCTACGCTGACTGCCAGGACCACCCGCTGCTGCGCCACCGGGTGGAGTTAGGCGCCGGATCTTTGGCTGACGATGTTCTCGCCGCGCCACGCGCTACTGTCAACGAGTTACGTTATCCGGCAACGGCATTTGCCACCGCTGTGGATGCAGGGGCGGTGGTGCTTACGTTGGCCGGCGGTGGAACACTGATTACCTGGCAGGCCGATCGGTTAGCCGGCTAGGGTGTGCTCGGCCAGCGGGGCCCCAGGTTTTTAGGCCGAAGGTGGATCTTGCTCGACCGCTTGGTCGCGAGCGAGGTTTTCTCGGTGATGGGCGTCGATAACCGAAGAGCTCTAGTACCGTGCAGCTGACGTTTCGTCCATATCCATAAAATCATCGGCCTTTTGACTTACCTTTTGAACCGCATCGCCGGCTTCGTCAACAACTCGATCAGTGCCTTCAAGCAATACCTGCGACCGTTCCTGGAATTCTTCAAGAAAAGCGCCCTGAGAGGTCTTGGCTATGTCCTCTGTTAGTTGTTTGGTCTCGGCATTGATATCGCGAGCCTTATCAATTCTTTGTTGTAAAGCCGCTACGCCCTGTGCGATGGCGGCTGGATCAACAAGAATTTGGTTAGGCGCGGCGCTGCTGTCAGTGCTCGCAACTTGCCAATCCATAACTGCGTGACCTGGATTTCGGGCGTCTTCGTGAGAAGCCGGAATCGAAAAGTCCTCCGTGTAGGAGTTCAACGCCTCGTCGAGTGTAAAGTCGACAACTTCCAACTCGTCATCCTCGATAGGCGGGAAATACACGGCGGCATGCGGATCCGGAACCCCGGGGTCAACATAATCGCCTAATCGAGGCCACTTCGCGGGCGGTGGCCCCAGATAGTCAGGGTTGGCGTCGTCGGACCAATGTCCGCTAGGAGCTGTCATGGTGCACCTTCTTTCAGTCGTCTAGGGCCCTGGATAAAGGCGCGTCACTATTCTGCTGCGCACGCGAGCTATGGCTTTGACCGTATTGCTGGCCTGAGCTGAAGGGTGATCCTTGCCGGACACGGTGTGGCAGTTCTGCGTCACCGGGTGCCTCAGTTAGTCGGGGAAGAAGCCGCCAAATTCTCCTTTTAGCGACACGTAGGACGGTGTATCGATCGGCTGGCGCTGCGACCAACTGCTTCATCCCTGCCGGGTCTACAATCGGTGCCTTCGTGACACCGTGGCGTCTGTGCGCGAAAAGATGGCAAATGCGCGTCCCTTCCCCAGCGATGTTCTGTCAATCATCGAACTCTGCGGTGCGGAAAACATCAGCCATAATGCGGAAAATAATCTGAGCGATCGTGTCTCGTGAGATTTCGTGTTTGAAGACGTGACGTATGTGGTCGAGTCGGCGTGTCGTGAAGTGAACGTAGCGGCCTGGCTCGCCGATTCAGGTCGGCGAACCGCCGACCTGACAGACCGGGTTGCTCAGCGCGCAGACAACGACCATCGCCTCTAGCGCCTGGGCGATCACAGTTCCAGGGACGTCACCGCATCGGGTGTCAACTGCCGTGGCGCATTGTGCAAATTAGCGGCCGACGAACCGTAAGAGGAAGAAAAATCTCTCGCTAAAGTCCGACAGGCGTCGGCGGCGGCCGGAATCACCTGCGTGGTTGCGGCGCCGCCGATGAGGTATCGGCCGGTATCGTGGCGGCCCATTCTGAGTACGCCCAGGCGTATGACGGGCTTAGTGCCCAAGCGGCGAGCTGTCACGCTCGGTTTGTCAAGGCGACAAAGTTCGCCGCGGACCGGTATCAAGCCGCGGAGTCCCAGTCTTACGCCTGGCCTGCGGCGCGGCAAGCAAATCGGGTGCCATCGACAACCCCGACCCCCATGGAAGCGGCCTGGTCGGCGGCGGCTAGGGATCAGACAACCGTCGACAAATCAGCTTCGCTGGCTTCGGTGCCCCGCGCCTCTGCGGCCAGCTCGGCCAGCTGTTCGAGGCGCGTTCGCGCGAACGCTTGTTGGTCGGTAATGGCCAGCTGGCCGCGACGAGTGCTCATGAAGGTTACCGTCCACGACAGCAGCGTGGCGACCTTGGTCTTGAACCCGACAAGATAGACGAGGTGCAACACCAGCCACATCAGCCACGCGATGAAGCCACTGAACTCAACCGGGCCGATCTTGACTACTGCTGAAAACCGCGAAACCGTGGCCATTGAACCCTTGTCGTAATACTGGAACGGTTCGCGCTGTGTCGGGTCAGCACCGGCGAGTTCGGCCTTGATCGCAGTCGCGACGTACTTGCCGCCCTGGATGGCGCCCTGCGCCACCCCCGGCACGCCCTCGACAGCGGCCATATCGCCGACCACGAACACGTTCGGATGTCCGGGGATCGACAGATCAGGCAGTACCTGAACGCGGCCGGCCCGATCGAGTTCGACGGATGATTGCTCGGCTAAGTCTTTGCCCAGCGGGCTGGCCGAGACCCCGGCAGACCAGACTTTGCAGGCTGACTCGATGCGCCGGATATTGCCGTCGGAGTCCTTAACGGTGAGGCCGTTGCGGTCGACGTCTGTGACCATCGCGTTCAGCTGGATCTCCACACCTAGTTTCGTGAGCTGTGCAGCCGCTCGCTTGCCCAGCTTTTCACCCATCGGTGGCAGCACAGTGGGGGCGGCGTCGAGCAGGATCACTCGCGCCTTGGTCGAGTCGATATGCCGAAACGCGCCTTTCAGCGTGTGTTCAGATAGCTCGGCGATCTGCCCGGCCATTTCGACCCCCGTGGGGCCAGCCCCGACAACGGTGAAGGTCAGCAGTTTGGCTCGCCGTTCAGGATCTCCTGATCGCTCAGCCTGCTCGAACGCGCTCAAGATTCGCCCACGCAACTCCAGGGCGTCGTCGATTGACTTCATACCGGGTGCAAATTCGGCGAAGTGGTCGTTGCCGAAATATGACTGGCCAGCGCCGGCTGCGACGATAAGGCTGTCGTACGGTGTTTGGTACGTGTGGCCGAGTAACTCCGACACGACGTGCTGGCCGGCGAGGTCGATGTGGGTGACATTGCCCAGCAGCACTTGCACGTTGCGTTGTCTGCGCAAGACGACGCGGGTCGCGGGAGCGATTTCTCCCTCCGAAATGATCCCCGTTGCCACCTGGTACAACAATGGCTGAAACAGGTGATGGGTGGTACGGGCGATCAGCTTGATGTCGACGTCTGCTCGCTTGAGTTTCTTTGCCGCATTGAGGCCGCCGAATCCAGATCCGATGATGACAACTCGATGCCGACGGCCGGATCCAACTGTGGGTTCTGGCTGGGCATTCATGTTTCCGCTGCTCCTATAAAGGGATCCTATTGACGGCGATTCAATTTAACTACCACGGTAGTCAACTCGACCCCTCCAAGCCCAGGCAGGGGCATGTGCAATCAGCCACATCCGGCTGCGTTGCCGAGCGCAACCGGCGGCTACATGTCGAGTAACGGGCGTAGCGCCGCACCGGCAGTGGTGATGACCCCCGGAGTGTGGCCGTGCGCGGCAAGGTTGATGATCAAGCTATCGACACCGGCGTCGAGCACGCGGGATTGAACTTGGGCGGCAATGTGTGCTGGGCTGCCTATCACCACGCGACCACCGACCTCCGCGGGAAGGGCGTCCGGGGTGACGTTCTCGTCGATGATTATCGTCAGCATCAGGCTGGTCTCTAGCGTGGAAGGGTCTCGTCCGGCCTCTTCGCAGCGGGCAGTTAACGCCGCGAGTTTTCGCGGCAACTCGTCGAGGGCCGCGACGATGTTGAGGTGGTCGGCGTTGCGGGCCGCGATTGCGAAGGTCTTCTTCTCGCCGCCGCCGCCGATCATGATCGGGATGTGGTCGCGATAGCGCGGCTCAGCTACCGCGGATTCGGTTGTGTACCACTTACCGGAGAATGTCGGACGCTCACCCTTGATCATCGGGCTGAGGATTTGCAGTGCCTCTTCGAGCCGGTTGAACCGGTCGGTGAAGGTACCGAATTCGAAGCCCAGCTGCTGGTGTTCGAGCTCGAACCATCCGGCCCCGATACCGAGAATCGCCCGACCGGCGCTGACCACGTCAAGGGTTGTAATGATTTTGCCGAGCAGGGTCGGGTTGCGGTAGGTATTTCCTGTCACCAACGTGCCCAGCTGGATGCGTTCGGTCGCGGTGGCCAGCGCTCCCAGGGCGGTGTAGGCCTCTAGCATCGGCTGATCGGGCGTACCCAACATCGGCAACTGGTAGAAATGGTCCATCACGAAGAGCGAGTCGTAGCCGGCCGCTTCGGCCTCTTGCGCCTGGGAGATGACCGACGGAAAGAGATTTTCCACGCCGGTCCCATAGGAGAAGCTGGGGATCTGCAGACCCAGCCGAATAGCCACGCCGTCTACCGTATCGATCGCTGCGGAAAGCGAAAGGGAATCAGCCGAAGTGAGCCAGCGCGCCGTGGCTGACGTGCAGAGTTTGTCCGGTTATGTGGCGAGCCGCGGGGGTGGTGAGGAATAGCGCCAGTTTTGCAATCTCCGCAGCGACCGATACCGGTGTCCGGGAGAGGCCGTCGTATCCGGCCTGCACGCTGCGCCCGCACGCTACGGCATTTACCGTAATGCCGCGAGTGCCGAAAATATCCGCCTGCCCGGCAACCCAGCTCGAAAGAGCGGCCTTAATTGAGGCGTCAGCGCTACCCGCTGGCGGGTTTTCGGCCACCACGCTGATAATTGAGCCGCCGGAGCGCAGGTGATCACCTATGGACTGCACCGTAAGCACCACCGAGAGGACCGTCGCGTCGAGCGCCGTACGCCATGCATTGGCTGAGTCGGACAACGAGTAGGTGCGGGGGTCGCCGGCGTCCCACGACGGCGCGGGAACGTTGACAATAGTGTCCAAGTGGTGTGGGAACGATCTCCGTGCCTCGGTCAGGCTGGCCGGGTCATTGGTGTCGCAGACGATCGCATCCACGTCGAGTTCCTTGGCGACCACCTCGAGGTCGCCGCGGCGAGCTCCCACCAGCGTGACTTTGTGACCATCGTCGCGAAAGCCTTCGGCTACAGTGCGCCCCAGATCGGTATCCCCGCCGGTGACCACAACCTCCATTGCCATGACCTCCTCGTGTTCAACGTTGAACCCAGGCCTTGCCGGCTTACCAGCGGTTATGCCGCCGTCGAGCACATTAGGCCCTGTTCTGATGTTCGCATACGACAGCGTCGTTGCCTGGGATCTAAGCGCCGTATGGCGTCAATCCTGGTAGATGTTACTGGACAGTAGCAATTCGGCGAAATTCTGTACCGCTACGGCCAGAAGGTGCTTTGGAGACCTAATCGTGCGTCACAAATCAGGTTGAGCCGTTTTCCTCGGCTTTGGCCGGACCAGGATTACCCATCTCGGTTTCGAACATTGTCGCAGGGATAGGTTTGACCCATGCGTCGAGTCGGTCTGCTGGCAGCGTTGGTGGCGCCGATTCTGGCCATGGGTTCGGCGGCGTGCAACTCCGACGCAGCCTCTTCTCGGCCCGCCCAACCATCGCGAGTCTCCGGGCCGGTTGTGGTGTTCGCTGCGGCTTCGCTGAAGCCCGCGTTCACTCAGCTCGGTGTTCTGTTCAGGACCGATAACCCCGGCGCAAGTATCGAATTCGATTTCGGCTGCGTCCAGATGCCGGTGTAAAAGGCAGGGCCAGTTTCGCTCCGCTGTTAGCATACGGGCGTCTGGTTCGGCGGCAGGTCGATTCGCGGGTTGGGGGTTGTACGGGCCGGTCGTGGTTCGTGCGCCGGCGATGTTTGGGCTATGAGGGCGCTGGTGGTTGTTTCTGCGTGGTCGAGGTGGCGACCGCAGGCGATTCGGGACGCTGACCAGTGGCGCGACGCGATGCCGCGGTGATGAGGGTGCGCTGCCAGTCGGGTGGGACCGCAGCGAAGATTCCGCGGTCGATAGTGGCCAGCGCCTGTGCAGCGACCTCGGCGGGGTCGATGCCGTCGGTGGACATGCCTGTCGAGACCAGGGCGGGGCAGATCATGCTCACGCCGATCGGCGTGTCGGCCAGTGCCAGCGCGGTGTGTTCGGCCACGGCCACGACGGCGTGCTTGGAGGGTCCGTAAGCGCCGCCGCTGGGAAAGGTCAGCACCCCAGCCAATGAGCCGGTGATCAGGATGTGCGCGGGCTGGTTCGCGGCCAGCAGTCTGGGTACGAACGCACGCAAGCCGTTGACAACGCCACCGACGTTGACCGCGAACACCCTGTTCCAGTCAGGAGCGGCCACTTCCCACGGAGCACCAAAGCTCCTACCGGTGATTCCGGCGTTCAGGCACACGACCCGGGCGTCGCCGGCGGCTTCAGCGAGCGATTCGACCGCATCCGGCATGGCAACGTCAGTGGGAACCGCTTGTGCCCCCAGTGACTGCGAAACTTCGCTCAATGTGACGGTGTCGATGTCGGCGAGCACGAGGTTGGCTCCACGGTCGGCCAGTGCATGCGCCAACGCGCGCCCGATGCCACTAGCTGCGCCGGTCACCACCGCTGTCATCCCATTCAGATCCACATTGTGCAGGCTATCGACCACGGCCACGCCGCCGTGGCAAACGGTTTCCCTCACCTCCCCTTACTGGGACCGGGTGGGCGTCGTCACGCGTGCGTGCGCCTCGCTACGCCGTGGCGGAGACGGGATCTGCCTGGCCGGTAGGTGCTTGACTTTGAGGCGGTCGCAGTTGGCGGGGTGAGTCGAGCAGGGATCGGCGTAGGTCTTGCAGCAGTCGGGTGCCGACCGGTGTCATGGTGAGGCCGCGCCAACCGGCCGAGGCGCGGTCGAGCACGGCCCACACCAGGCTGATGGCGCTGGTCTCGCCGGGGAATCGGCCAATGACCTTGGTCCGTCGCTTAGTTTCTCCAAAGGAGCGCTCAATGAAATTTGAGTGCCGAACGCGGCCATGGTGTTCAACCGGAAACCGCAGATAGGCGGTCAGCCCTGCTTTGTCGGTGAGCAGGATCCGCATAGCCGCCGGGTAGAGGTCGGAGTATTTAGCGGCGAACGCCTCGATCCGCTTGTCGACGATCTCAACCAGCTGCGGTCCCGGCTCGATACCCAGGCCGGTGGTATCAAAAATCGCCCAGTATCCGTCACGGACCTCGACTTGCATCCCGGTGGGGATCTTCGCAAGCACGTTGCGAAGGCGATGAATAAGACATCTCTGGCGCAACGCTTTTGGGTAGATTTGTTCGATGGCTGCGATCAGTCCCTTGGCGCCGTCAGAGACGATCAGCAGCGGAGTGGCAAGACCGCGTTCGCGCAGGTCGGTCAGGAAGTCGGACCACGCGTCGGTGGACTCTCCGGTCCCGGGTGACAATCCGACGAACACGGGTTTGCCCTCGGTGGTGACGCCCCAGGCGGCGAGCACAGGCTCGGCCGGCGACCCGGGATGCATCCGAAAGAAACTGGCGTCCAAAAACAGGTAGTCCAGAGCGATCTCACCGAGTGGGCGACGAGCCCACGCCTGGTATTCGGCCCGGATCGCCTTACAGACTTCCGAAACCGCGGACTTGGAGATCGCCGCCTGATCGCCGAGCGCTTCAGCGAGGGTGGCCTTGACATCCCGGACGGACAGGCCGCGGATGAACGAGGCGATCACCAGCGTTTCCAGGGCGTTGGTTTTCGTCACATGCTTACCGAACAGCCGAGAGGCGAACGCTTGCATGGTGCCACGCAGTTTCGGCCGCTCCAAGGTGACCGCACCTGTGGTGGTCTTGATGGTCACCGGCCGATATCCGTTGCGCGAACCGCCGTTAGCGTCGGCACAGGCGGCGGTACGTTGGTAGCGTTCACGACCGAGGAACTCGGTGACCTCAGCCTCCAGGGCCGCCTGCATCAGTAGCTGGGCGCCGAGGCGGGCGATTTCTTCAAGGATTTCAGGCAGTTCCCGATCCTCGGCGAACAGGGCGTCGATTTTGGTGCGGATACGGTCGGTCGCTGATACGCGGACAGGCACGGGCGTGACTCCTTCTTCGCAGACTTGCAGGTCGTGAAGCGGAACCTACGCGCGTGCTCCCTATTTACACCGGATCCCGGACACGACCTTCGATTTCGAGGGTTCTTCGGAGTTGGCTACGCAGCTGACCCAAGGCGCGACCGCCGACGTCTTCGCCTCCGCGGACACTGCGCAGATGGATATCGTCGCCAAGGCGGATTTGCTCGCCGGAAATTCGACAAGTTTTGCCTCAAACACGCTGGTGATCGTCACCGCGCCGGGAAATCCGAAGAAAATTGCATCGTTCGCCGACCTCACCCAACCTGGGCTCAGCGTGGTGGTCTGTCAACAGTCAGTGCCGTGCGGCGCGGCAACTCAGCGCATCGAAGAAGCCACCGGAGTCCAGCTCAAACCCGTCAGTGAGGAGCTCAGCGTGACCGACGTCCTTAACAAGATCAGCACTGGGCAAGCAGACGGCGGCCTCGTCTATGTCACTGACGCGCTCAGCGCCAACAACGACGTGGCGACCATTACCTTTCCCGAGGCGTCTGATGCGGTGAATGTTTATCCCATAGCGATCCTGAAGAGCGCCACCCACGTTGCGCTAGCGCGGAAGTTTGTGGCCATGGTGACGGCTGAAACGGGGCAGAAGATCCTGGACCAGTCGGGATTCGGCAGACCCTGACGGCCGTGTACCGGCCGACGGATCTGCCGCGCTGGGTTTATATCCCCGCCGCGATGGGCATGATTTTGGTGGTGCTGCCCCTGGTGGCGGTTGCGCTTAAGGTCGATTGGCCGCATTTCTGGTCGTTGATCACGAGCCCCTCCTCGAAGGCGGCACTATCGCTGAGCCTGAAGACCGCCGCGGTGAGCACGGCGCTGTGCGTGCTGTTGGGCGTTCCGATGGCCTTGGTGCTGGCTCGCAGCAAAGCGCGGCTGGTAGGTCTGCTCAGGCCGCTGATCCTGCTGCCGCTGGTGTTGCCGCCCGTGGTGGGTGGCATTGCGTTGCTCTACGCATTCGGCCGATTCGGATTGCTTGGGCGCTATCTGCAAGCCGCTGGTATCAGCATCGCCTTTAGCACTACCGCTGTGGTATTGGCGCAAACCTTCGTCTCGCTGCCGTTTCTGGTGATATCCATCGAGGGTGCTGCCCGCACCGCGGGAGCAGGCTACGAAATGGTTGCGGCAACTCTTGGTGCGCGGCCGGGAACGGTGTGGTGGCGAGTCACTGTGCCGCTACTGCTACCGGGCATCTCTTCCGGCGCGGTGTTGGCGTTCGCCCGCTCGCTCGGTGAGTTTGGCGCGACACTGACCTTTGCCGGCTCCCGGCAGGGGGTTACCCGCACACTGCCGCTGGAGATCTACCTGCAGAGGGTGACCGACGCGGACGCGGCGGTGGCATTGTCGATCTTGCTCGTGGTAGTGGCGGCGTTGGTGGTGTTGGGGCTGGGCGCACGCACACTGAACAGCACCGGTGCGGGTAGCCGGCGATGAGCGAGTTGTATGTTCGCGCGGTCGTCGCTGATCGTCTGCTGGACGTGGAATTCTCGGTGTCTAGGGGCGAGGTTATCGCGGTACTCGGACCGAACGGCGCGGGCAAGTCGACCGCGCTTCATGTCATCGCCGGGCTGGTCCAGCCCGATGTCGGTGTCGTGCGTTGGGGAGATCGCGTACTGACTGACACCGCGGGGGGAGTGCATGTTGCCGCGCACGACCGCAGGGTCGGGCTGCTGCTCCAAGACCCTTTGCTGTTTCCGCATATGAGCGTCCTCGCCAATGTGATCTTCGGTCCGCGCCGTCGTCGTCGGCCGTTCTGTTTCGGGCGCGGGCAGGAGAGCGAATCGGCGCGGCGTTGGCTGCGTCAGGTGGGCGCCGAGCAGGTTGCCAACCGCAAACCCGGTCAGCTATCGGGTGGGCAGGCGCAGCGGGTGGCGATTGCGCGCGCCCTTGCGGCTGAACCCGATGTATTGCTCCTTGATGAGCCGCTGGCGGGTCTTGATGTGGCCGCGGCCGCGGCCATTCGCGCGGTGTTGCGAGGCGTTGTCGCCCGGAGCGACTGTGCGGCGATTCTGGTAACCCACGACCTACTGGATGTGCTGACACTTGCTGATCGCGTACTGGTGCTCGAGTCGGGAAAGATCGCTGAGATCGGCCCGGTGCCCACGGTGCTCACCGCACCTCGCAGTCACTTCGGAGCTCGCATTGCCGGGGTCAACCTCGTCAACGGGACACTTGGTCCCGATCGGTCGCTGCGCACCGAGTCCGGTGAAAACTGGTACCCCAACCCAGCCCAGCAATGTGCCGGCACGCTTGCCGAAGGGCAGGCAGCAATCGCGGTATTCCCGCCCACGGCGGTGGCGGTACATTCCGCGCGGCCGCACGGAAGCCCGCGTAATACCGTCGAGGTGACTGTGGCGGAGTTGGATACCCGCGGACCGACAGTTCTAGTACGTGGCCAAGATCAGCTCGATGGCGCACCTGGCCTGGCCGCAAGCATCACTGTTGATGCCGCCGCCGAGCTGCGGTTGGTACCGGGTGCGCGGGTGTGGTTCAGCGTCAAGGCCCATGAGGTGGCGCTTCACCAAGCACCACAGCTACCCGGCAAAACGTAGGTCGGCCGTGTGCGTATTGCCGAGCAACGGTCTCTGATAGGCGCGGTAGCAGGGCGGGCTAACGTAAAACCTCGGTATATCGTCAGCACGCCGTCCTTGCGTCACGGCCGTAACACGGTAGGTTGTCGCCATGCATCAGGTGGACCAGAACTCAACAGGCCGCAAACGATTGCGGACGACGCTGGCGATCGCCATCCTGGCCAGCGCAAGCGTTGTCACCGTTGCGTTGCCGGCGATTGCCAACGCTGATCCGGCGCCTGTGCCCCCGCCAGCCACGAACGCGCCGCCACCACCGCCGGCGGATCCCAACGCGCCGCCACCACCGCCGGCAGATCCCAACGCGCCGCCACCACCGCCGGCAGATCCCAACGCGCCGCCACCACCGCCGGCAGATCCCAACGCGCCGCCACCACCGCCAGCAGACCCCAACGCGCCTGAGCCGGGCCGAGTTGACAATGCCGTTGGTGGATTCAGCTTCGTCGTTCCCCCCGGTTGGGTGGAGTCGGACGCGTCGCACCTGGACTACGGTTCCGCGCTGCTCAGCAAGATGACTGGGCCGCCGCCTTTCCCGGGACAGCCGCCGCCAGTCGCTAACGACACCCGTGTCGTGCTCGGCCGGTTAGACCAAAAGCTGTACGCCAGTGCGGAAGCCAGCAACCCCAAGGCCGCGGTCCGGCTGGGCTCGGACATGGGTGAGTTCTTCATGCCGTATCCGGGCACACGGATCAACCAGGAAACCACTCCGCTCAACGCCAACGGATTGTCGGGTAGCGCCTCATACTATGAGGTCAAGTTCAGCGATCCGAGCAAGCCGAACGGCCAAATCTGGACGGGCGTCATTGGCTCGCCAGCGACGAGCACCGACACAGCTCCTCCGCAGCGATGGTTCGTGGTATGGCTCGGGACGGCCAACGACCAGGTCGATAAGGCGGCGGCGAAGGCGTTGGCCGAATCGATCCGACCTTTAGCCGCCCCACCGCCCGCGCCGGCTCCGCCGCCGGCTCCGGGTTTGCCGCCGCCCCCGCCGCCCCCGGGTTTACCGCCGCCCCCGCCGCCCCCGGCGGCGCCCGCTCCGGCAGCTCCCGCGCCAGCAGCGGGGATCGCTCCGGCCCCGCCACAGGCGCCGCAACAGACTCGACAGGCCTGACGGCAACCCTGTATTTGCTGGGATAGTGCGACTGCAGTAGCCCGACGGGTATCGATCGGCGCTCAATTTGTTATGCAGATCGTGTATACCGAAACCATGGCCCAGCATCTGCGCTGGACTTTTCCAGCAACCACAGGGAGGTCCATATGGACGTCATGGCGGCTACAGATTTTCTCGCTCTGAACCTCGACGGCAAGACTGGTGTTGGTTGGATTGGTTACATCATTATTGGCGGTATCGCGGGCTGGGTCGCAAGCAAGGTTGTTAAGGGTGGTGGCTCGGGCATCTTGATGAACATTGTCATCGGGGTTGTCGGCGCATTTGGCGCCGGTTTGACTCTTAACCTCCTGGATGTCGACGTCAATAGTGGCGGGTACTGGTTCACGTTCTTCATCGCATTGGCTGGGGCGATCGTGTTGCTCTGGGTGCTGGGCAAGGTGCGCAAGACTTAGCTCTTCTGAACCCGTTGCGGCTCTTGCAAATCGACGACAAATAGGGCGGCCGGTCGCCGCTGGCGGCATGATGGAGTGATGGTCTCAGAAGCGACCACGATGAGCGCGTGGCGGGTGCGTCAGCCGGGCCCGATGCACACCGCCCCGCTGGAGCGGGTTGTCACCGCGGTGCCGCGGCCGGGGCCGGCTGAGCTGTTGGTCGCGGTGCATGCGTGCGGAGTGTGTCGCACCGACCTGCACGTCACCGAGGGAGACCTCGCCGTCCGCCGTAACCACGTCACGCCTGGGCACGAGGTGGTGGGAGAGGTCGTCGAGGTAGGCGCCGACGTGTCCATGCCCCCCGGCGAAGAGTTCAGTATTGGCGATCGGGTTGGCATTGCCTGGCTTCGCCACACCTGCGGTGTGTGCCGGTATTGCCGTCGCGGCAGTGAGAACCTGTGTCCGGAGTCTCGCTACACCGGTTGGGACGCAGATGGCGGATATGCTGAATTTGCCACGGTACCGGCAGCTTTCGCGCATCGCCTGCCGAGCGGATACAGCGACAGCGAGCTTGCGCCGTTGCTGTGCGCGGGCATCATCGGGTACCGAAGCTTGTCGCGCGCCGAGTTGCCGCCCCGCGGCCGCCTGGGTCTCTACGGGTTCGGTGGCAGCGCCCACATCACCGCGCAAGTCGCGCTGGCGCAGGGAGCTGAGCTGCACGTGATGACTCGAGGCGCCAGGGCGCGCGAGCTGGCGCTGGAACTTGGTGCTGCATCGGCACAGGGCGCCGCGGACCCGCCGCCGGTTCCTCTCGATGCCGCGATCCTGTTCGCCCCGGTCGGAGATTTGGTGTTGCCCGCGCTGGCGGCCCTCGACCGCGGAGGTACGTTGGCGGTTGCCGGGATTCATCTGACCGATATTCCGCGCCTTAACTACCAGCAGCACTTGTTCCAAGAGCGTCAAGTCCGCTCGGTCACGTCGAACACCCGAGCGGATGCGCGTGCCTTTCTCGACTTCGCGGCTCAGCATCATATTGAGGTCACTACGCCGGAATACCTTCTCGGACAAGCCGACAGTGCTCTAGCTGACCTCAGTGCCGGTCGTATCGCCGGCGCCGCAGTTCTGCTCGTGTGATGCTCAGGTCGACAGGTGCCAAACCACCGCAGCCGCCAACGCGCCCAACCCGTTCAGCGACCAATGCAGCGCGATCGGTGCAATCAAGCTGCCGCTGCGCCGTCGCAGCCAGCTGAACACGAACCCGGCCGCCCCGGTAGCCAACACGGCTAGCGTCACCCCGGCCAGCATTCCGACAATCCCTCCGCCGAACAGCCGCGTGAATCCGACGTTATTGCTGGTCAGGCCCAACGAAGTCGCGATGTGCCAAAGCCCGAACAGCAATGACCCTGCCATGGCCGCACCGCGAAATCCCCACGCCCGATTCAGCGCGCCGTGCAGCACGCCGCGGAAGGCCAGCTCCTCGGGGATAACCGTCTGCAACGGAATGATGACCATCGAGGCGATCAGGGCACCGGACACCGTGGCGTAGTGATTGTTCATGAACAGCGGCCGAGTCATCGGCAGCAGCACACCGACCCCAATTACCGATATCACAACGGCCACGGCAGCCAACGCATAACCTAGCCCGGATTTCCAGTGTTCCTGGCCCAGACCGAGATCTGCCCAGCCCAGACCACTGAATCGGACCAGAATCACCAATCCGACTGCGGCAGCGGGGACAGTGGCGATGCTCGCCCACGGCGTAGTGAAGTGTGCGATCAGGTTGGTTAGCACCAGCACGACGACAACAACGGCGATGTCAACCTGGATTCGAAACCGGTGCAACGCCGAGAGCTGCGACATCAGCGAATCAGGACAGCCTGCTTCCTGGGTGCAGGTGGCCGCGGCAGACATCGTCGCTGAGTCTACCTGTCGTCGCGGACTAGTCCGTCGAAAACCGAGCCGGTCGGTCGGCACTGACCGCCACCGGTATGCCCGAGGTACCTGGCGCCTAGTGGGCCGCCCCCAGGCGCGGCTCACGCATCGTTCGATGCGAGCCTACGGCGGGCGTAGGTCTTGAGCTCGGCTGAGAGAGCGTCGGCCTGCAAGAGTTGGCTAAGCAGCTCGGGCTCAGTCATTCGAGCGCGAAACGCCAGCTCGATAGTCACATTGTGGTTGGGGCGATAGTCGATCGTGATCGGGTCGCCGGCGCGCACCGTTCCGGGCGAGGTCACCCGCAGGTAAGCGCCCGGTTTGCCAGCCTGCGTGAAGGTCTTTACCCACTGGTTGACATTCAAAAATGCTGCGAATGTCCGGCACGGTATGCGCGGTGCGGAGACTTCTAGCACCAAGCCGTCGCTGCCGATATGCCAGCGCTCACCGATGCGCGCGCCAGTGACATCCATTCCCGAGGTCGTCAGATTCTCACCGAACATTCCGTCGGTGAGTGTTCGCTCGAGTTGAACTTCCCATTCGTCGAGGTCTTCTCGCGCATATGCGTAGACGGCCTGATCGTCGCCGCCGTGGACCTTTTGGTTGCCGATTGCGTCGCCGACCAGTCCGCTGCCTAGGCCATCCTTCATCGGCCCTGGCGCACGCACCATGACCGCACCGGGTGCCCCCGTTTTGTCGATGCCGCTCAATTTCGGCTGCGCGCGGCGATCAGGGTTTGCTCGGAGCCGGGCCACGTTGACAGACAACACCGACATAGTTGCATCGTTGCTGTGGCTCACCGCATCTCTCCGCTCGCTCGACTTGTGGGTTGGTTGGGTCGTCTTGCTCCCGTCACGTACTGCGTTCGTTCCGCTCGCTCGACTCCCAAGTCCAGCCGGCGATCTGCGGATCGTCTTCGCCATGCTCGC
The DNA here is from genome assembly GCF_965230835.1 of Mycobacterium sp. Taxonomy (GTDB): domain Bacteria; phylum Actinomycetota; class Actinomycetes; order Mycobacteriales; family Mycobacteriaceae; genus Mycobacterium. The sequence goes on along the minus strand of NZ_CBDDLW010000002.1, from coordinate 4,719,548 downwards.
GCGTGTACCGGCGGGCGGCGAGCCGGGCGTCGACCATTCGCTGACGAAGCAGCCCGGCTCTGTCGGAGAGTCCCTCTACCCGGTCTATCACGTCCATCACCAAGTGGAAGCGGTCCAAATCGTTGAGCATCACCATGTCGAATGGTGTAGTGGTGGTGCCGCGCTCCTTGAATCCGCGCACATGCATTTCGGCGTGATTGGTGCGGCGATAGGTAAGCCGGTGGATCAGCCACGGGTAGCCGTGGTAGGCGAAGATGATCGGCTTATCACGAGTGAACAACGCGTCGAACTCGCTGTCTGGCAAGCCGTGCGGGTGCTCCGAGTTCGGTTGCAGGCGCATGAGGTCGACCACATTGATGACCCGCACCTGAAGGTCAGGCAGTTCCCGCCGGAGGATGTCGGCCGCAGCCAGGGTTTCCAGTGTTGGGATGTCGCCGGCGCAGGTGAGCACCACGTCGGGCTCGGATACAGCCGAGCTAGCCCACTGCCAGATCCCAAGACCGCGGGTGCAGTGCGCGATCGCATCAGCCACGCCGAGGTAGGACAGCGCCGGCTGCTTACCGGCAACGATGACATTGACGTAGTCGCGGCTGCGCAGGCAGTGATCCGTCACCGACAACAAAGTATTGCCATCTGGTGGCAGATACACCCGCACAACCTCGGCGCGCTTGTTCGCGACCAAGTCGATAAACCCTGGATCTTGGTGCGAGGCGCCATTGTGGTCCTGCCGCCAAACATGAGAGCTCAGCAAGTAGTTCAGCGACGCAATCGGTTGCCGCCACGGCAGTTCGCGGCTTGTGGATAGCCATTTGGCGTGCTGGTTGAACATCGAGTCGACGATGTGCACGAAGGCTTCGTAGCAGTTGAACAAGCCGTGCCTTCCGGTCAGCAGGTAGCCTTCCAGCCAGCCCTGACACAGATGCTCGGACAACACCTCCATCACCCGGCCGTCTGCGGCGAGGTGCTCATCGTCGGGCACCGTTTCCGAAAGCCAGACCTTGTCGGTCGACTCCAAAACAGCGGACAGGCGGTTGGACGCGGTCTCATCGGGGCCCATGAGGCGGAACCGATCGGGGTTGCGGGCAATCACATCGCGGAGGAAGGTTCCCAACACCCGGGTGGCCTCATGGATTGTCGTGGCCGGTTTTGAGACCGCTATCCCATAGTCACGGAAGTCCGGCAGATCCAAGTCGTGCAGAATCCGCCCGCCGTTCGCGTGTGGATTGGCGCTCATCCGGCGATCGCCGCGTGGTGCAAGAGCACGTAGCTCGGAGCGAAGCCCGCCGCGGTCGTCGAACAATTCGTGCGGGCGGTAGCTGCGCAGCCACTCCTCAAGTTGGGCGCGGTGTGTGGCGTTGTCGCGTGTACCGGCAAGGGGAACCTGGTGAGCCCGCCAGGTGCCTTCCACGTGCTGGCCGTCAACTATCTTGGGTCCAGTCCAGCCCTTGGGGGTGCGCAATACGATCATCGGCCACGCCGGCCGCGCTGTCACGCCACCCCCGCGCGCCGCGTCCTGAATTGCGGCTATGTCCTCGAACGCGTCGTCGAGCGCGGCAGCGAGCTGCTGGTGGACGATGACCGGGTCGTCGCCGGCGACCGTAATAGGTCGGTACCCGTAGCCGCTCAGCAGCGATTCGAGCTCGGCATGTGGGATACGGGCCAGCACCGTCGGATTAGCGATCTTGTACCCGTTGAGGTGCAAAATCGGCAATACCGCGCCGTCGGTGACCGGGTTGAGAAACTTGTTCGAGTGCCAGCTACCGGCGAGCGGCCCAGTCTCGGCTTCGCCGTCGCCGATCACGCAGGCCACTACCAGATCAGGGTTGTCGAACGCGGCGCCGTAAGCGTGTACCAACGCGTAACCGAGTTCGCCGCCTTCGTGAATAGAGCCGGGAGTCTGGGCGGCGACATGGCTGGGGATTCCGCCGGGAAATGAAAACTGCCGGAATAGCTTCCGCAACCCCTCGGCATTCTCTTCGATACCGGTGTACACCTCACTGTAGGTGCCCTCGAGATAGGCGTTGGCAACCAATCCAGGACCGCCGTGGCCGGGGCCGGTGACATAGAGAACGTTGGTGTCGCGGTTGCGGATGATGCGGTTGAGGTGGGCGTAGATGATGTTTAGCCCCGGGGTGGTGCCCCAATGCCCTAACAGTCGGGGTTTGACGTGCTCAGCCTTCAGGGGCTCGGTCAGTAACGGGTTATCCAGCAAGTAGATCTGCCCGGCAGAAAGGTAGTTGGCCGCTCGCCAGTACGCGTCGATGAGGGTGAGTTCGTCGTCGGACAGCGTCGTGGGAAGGATCGAAGTCGCAGCCGTGGGGGAGCTGGGGGATGAACTCATCTGTCTGATTCTCCGCGCTTTCGACCAACACCGCCCAGCGGGGCTAGTACTGTTCACCGCGAGCCCGCGCCTCGTACGCTCTGCGTTTTTCGACGTCGACGCCGTCGGTGAACACATGCTCGGCGCCGAGCATTCGGTTGAGACGTTCAGAAACTTGGCGCGGCATGAACTTCTGCAACACCACCATCGCGCCTGCCGCCTTGGTTACCCGCACCTGCGGCTTCGGGCGGGCGATCAGCTTCACGATCGCACCAGCAATGTCGGCGGGCTCGGCGTTCTTTAAGCCTTTGACCCCGCTGGTCCCCGCGGAGAGTTCGGTGTTCACGAATGTCGGCAACACCATCGAGAACTTCACGCCAGTTCGGCGGTACTCAAGTCTGGCTGAGTCAGTGAACCCGACCACCGCGTGCTTGCTGGCACAGTAGGTCGCCAGACCGGCCGCATAGATCTCCCCGGCAAGTGAGGCGACGTTGATGACATGTCCTTGTCCGCGTGGAACCATTCGCCGCACCGCCAGCTTGCTGCCCAGAATCACGCCATAGACGTTGATGTCCAGAATTCGCCGGGTGACGGCGTCCGGCTCGTCCACAATCCGGCCGACGGGCATGACGCCGGCATTGTTGATCAGCACGTCGATCGCGCCAAGTCGGCGTTCGACGGTGTCGAGGAAGTCCGAAAACGAATCCGGCTCGGTAACGTCGAGTTTGCCGTAGACATCGAGGCCGAGATCGGTACCGGACTCCTTCACCGTCACCTCGTCAACGTCGCCTATGGCGACCTTGGCGCCTAAACTGTGCAGCGCGGTCGCTGTGGCCAAACCTATGCCGCGCGCACCCCCGGTGATGACGATGACCTTGCCCCGAACCTTAACGCCGATTGATGTCGTGTCCGCCATTGTCGTCCCTTCTCCGGTGATGGCAGGGCTGAGTATTTGCGCTTTGCTCAGCTCAGCACTCGAAGTCTTGCGAGGCAATAGGCTCGGCAACTGTTACTTGTCGGCTGGTCCGGAACAACCCATGGCTGTTCAGATGGCAGCTGAAAAAGACGGCACTCCAAGCCTTTTAGCACGGCGTGACGCGCATTTCCAGCCAGTGGTTTAGTACGGTGTATTAATGTCCGACGACGACCGGCTACTTGATGCGGTGCGGGTACTGGACATGTCTGGTGGCGTCACTGGCGGGGACACGGACACGGTGACGCGCCTGCTAGCTGATCTAGGTGCCGACGTTCTCAAGGTGGAACCCCCGGGTGGCAGCCTCGGACGCGAGCAGTTGCCCACGATTTCCGGTACCAGCATCCCGTTTGCCGTGCACAACGCGAACAAACGCAGCGTGGTGCTCAACCCGCGTGACGAGGGCGATCGTCGCCGGCTGATCGATCTCGCAGCCAGCGCAGACATCATTGTCGACAGAGACTGCCCTGGGCAGGCCGCCGCCTACGGGACATCCTGCGCTCAGTTGGCCGATCGCTATCAGCACCTGGTGGCGTTGTCGATCACCGACTTCGGGGCAACAGGACCGCGGTCGTGGTGGCGCGCGACCGATCCTGTGCTGTACGCGATGTCTGGTTCGTTGTCGAGGTCCGGCCCCACCATCGGCACGCCGGTGCTACCTCCCGATGGTATCGCTTCGGCAACTGCTGCGGTGCAGGCGACCTGGGCGGTGCTCGTCGCCTACTACCACCGATTACGCTGTGGCATAGGAGATTACATCGATTTCTCCCGGTTTGACGCCGTTGTCATGGCGTTGGATCCGGCGTTTGGGGCGCACGGGCAGGTCGCTGCCGGTATCCGCAGCAGTGAGCGATGGCGGGGGAGGCCAAAAAACCAGGACGCGTACCCGATCTATCCGTGCAAGGACGGCTACGTACGGCTCTGCGTGATGTCGCCGCGGCAGTGGCGGGGCCTGCGCCGCTGGCTAGGGGAGCCAGAAGCATTTCAGGACCCTAGCTACGACGTCATCGGTGAGCGTTTCGCCGCGTGGCCCGAGATCAGTGTGTTGGTGTCGGCGTTGTTCGCCGACCGGACTATGCAGGAATTGGTGGTCGCAGGGCAAGAGCACGGGGTGCCGATCGCCGCCGTGCTGACACCGCCGCGAATCCTGGCCTCGGAGCATTTTCAGAAGGTCAGTGCGATCAGCGACGCCGAGCTCGCCCCAGGGGTGCGCGCCAGGGTGCCCACCGGATATTTCGTTGTCGACGGCAAGCGCTCTGGCTACCGCACACCGGCGCCCGCTGTCGGGCAGGACGAGCCACGCTGGCTCACCGATCCGGCGCCGGCGCCGGCTCTGGCCAACGGGGTCGGCAGCTGTCTGTGTCAGCCGTTCGAAGGTCTGCGCATCCTCGACCTGGGCATCATCGTTGCTGGCGGCGAGCTGAGCCGGCTGTTCGGCGATATGGGGGCCGAGGTAATCAAGGTCGAAAGTGCCAAATACCCCGACGGGCTGCGGCAGGCCCGTGTCGGCGATGCAATGAGTGAGTCATTTGCGTGGACCCATCGCAATCACCTTGGATTAGGCCTGGATTTACGCAACCCGGAAGGCAAGGAGATCTTCGCTCGCCTGGTCGCCGAAGCGGACGCCGTATTCGCCAACTTTAGGCCAGGAACCCTTGCTGCACTAGGCTTTTCCTACGACACGTTACACGCGCTCAACCCGCGCCTGGTGCTCGCTGGGAGTAGTGCTTTCGGCAACAGCGGGCCGTGGAGCGCCCGCTTGGGCTACGGACCTTTGGTGCGCGCGGCTACCGGCGTCACTCGGGTATGGACGTCCGAGGAACCTCGCTTGAACAACTCGCGCCACGCGTTCTACGACGCGACGACAGTCTTCCCCGATCATGTGGTCGGGCGCATCGGCGCCGTCTTGGCGTTAGCTGCTCTGATCCGTCGGTACCGAACCGGTCGCGGTGCCCACGTTCATATCTCCCAGGCCGAGGTCGTCGTCAACCAGCTGGACACCTTGTTCGTCACCGAGGCTACCGTGGCCAGTGGCGCTGAGGTTTGTGCCGACACCAGCGTGCACGGCGTCTACCCGTGCGCCGGCGACGACGAATGGTGCGTTGTCTCGATTCGTTCGGATGACGACTGGCGTTGTGCGACCGCTGTTTTAGACCAGCCCGATCTTGCCGACGATCCGCGGTTTGCCACCGGCGAGTCGCGTGCGGCCAACCGGGCGGAGCTCGTAGGGCTTCTGTCGAGCTGGACCAGCACTCGTGACCCAGTGCAGGCGGCCGAGACGCTGCAGCTGGCGGGGGTTCCGGCCGGTCCGATGAATCGTCCACCCGACATCCTCGAAGACCCGCAGCTCATTGAGAGAAAGCTGTATCGCGACATGGCGCATCCTCTCATCGACCGCATGCTTCCGGCAGAGACCGGACCCGCGCCATTTCGCCATATTCCACCGGCGCCACAGCGCCCCGCGCCGCAGGCTGGTCAGGACACCCGTGAGATCTGGCGAGAGCTGCTCGGGATGAACACCCAGGAGATCGAGCGGTCCTTCGACGACGGAGTGCTTTTCGGACCCGACCGCAGCGCCTAGCATCGCGGTCAGGGGATAACGGTTGATACGAAAGGCATATCCGTGACATCTTCGCCGTCGTCAACTTTGGCATCTTCGTCCGCACGGTTTTTTGCCGACGGTCGCTTCTTGACCGCGGATAACGCCGAACCAGTGCTGGAGGCAGCCACCGGGGAACCGCTCGGCGCTGGGGCTTGTGTCGCCGAATCAGACATCGACGTGGCGGTAGCTGCGGCGCGTCGCGCTTTGCCAGGGTGGCGGGACAGCTCACCGGGATATCGCTCCGGGATTCTCATCGATATGGCCGAGAAACTGAAATCGCGGGCGCAAACCACCAGCGAACTGGTTACCCGGGAGAACGGTATGCCGATCTCGCTGTCTCGGGGTGCCAACGGCGCGTTTCCGTCAGCTCTGCTGCGGTACTACGCCCAACTGATCACCGACGCGCCCGTCGAAGAGGTTCGGCCCGGTCTGACCGGGCACACGATCGTCCGGAAGGAAGCTGTCGGAGTAGTTGGCGCGGTGATTCCGTGGAATTATCCGCAAGCACTGGCCGCCATGAAAATCGCACCGGCCTTGGCTGCGGGTTGCACCGTGGTGCTCAAGTCGGCGCCCGAAACCGCGCTCGACGCGCTGGTCTTTGCCGAAGCTGCGGTCGACGCTGGTCTACCTTCCGGAGTGTTCAACGTGGTATCCGGCGGCCCGGCAGTCGGAGCCTATCTAGTAGCACACCCCGGCGTCGACAAGGTTGCTTTCACCGGTTCGACGGCGACCGGGCGCGGGGTGGCCGAAGTATGCGGCCGGCTGCTGCGCCCGGTCACCCTGGAACTTGGCGGCAAGTCGGCTGCGATCATCCTCGATGACGCTGACCTCGAAGCGACCATGCGCGGGCTGCGCAGCGCGTCTTTCATCAACAATGGGCAGACCTGCTACTTGAGCTCCCGCATCCTGGCCCCGAGATCCCGTTACCACGAGATCGTCGACGCGGTCGCGGCGCTAGCCGACAGCTTGGCAGTTGGTGATCCGCTGGACCCAGGCACGGAGGTCGGCCCCGTGGTCAGCTCTCGGCAGCGTGACCGGGTGCTGAACTACATCAGTGTGGGGAAGGGGAGCGGTGCGAAGTTGATCGCGGGAGGCTCCGTTCCCGAGGATCAGCCGCGGGGCTGGTTTGTGTCGCCGACGGTGTTCGCCGATGTCGACAACGCAGATCGTTTGGCCCGCGAGGAAATCTTTGGTCCGGTGCTGACGATCAGCGAATACCAGACCGACGCTGAGGCGATCGCCATTGCCAACGACAGCGAGTTCGGTCTCGCCGGTACCGTTTGGTCCGCCGATAGTGACCGGGCCACCAACATTGCGCGGGCGGTACGCACCGGCTCGATTGGGATCAACGACTACCAGCTTGACATGCGTGCGCCGTTCGGTGGCATCAAAGCCAGCGGGATCGGGCGCGAACTGGGGCCCGAAGGGCTCGAGTCCTACCGCACACTGAAATCGATCTTCCGGACTGGTCCAGCCCCGGCAGAGAACGCAGCGAATGAGTCGTCGTAGTAGCTGCCGGCCATAGTTCCTGTGACGTCATTGGACGGGACATGGCCAAACATCGCAGGACAAAGGAGCGCCCTGGCTGTTTGGCGCCGCTCCGCCGATCCTTGCCCGCTTCGCGGCCCAGGACGTCGAATTTTGATGCCACCCCGGCATGGTGGGAACAAGCGCTGTGCGGGTTAAGGTAGACGCGACCGACACCATGTGGGTGACCAAGCGGGCGGCGGTGCAGAGTTCTTCCAATCCCCGCCGGTCTTGACCTAACACGATCAGCACCGGCGCGTCCCACATCTGATCAGGAGTTTCACGATGTCGATGGTGCCGCCGCCACCGGCCGCCCCGACGTGGCCGTCGTATCCTCTGCCGGAGCCGCGGCAGAACCAGCGACGTTGGCCTGCGATCACCGCGTCGCTCGGTGCGAGTGCGGCGGTTGCCGGCATCATTACCACCGCGGTCACGTTGGCCGTCACCCCAGAACCAGCCGTTACCGTCGCGGCGTCGGCAGCGCCGCAAATCGTCACGGTCACCGCCGCACCATCGACGCCGCCGGCGCCACTGTCCACAGTTGAAGCCGACAAACAGACATGCCACGCCTGGGGCACGACCGACACTCTGTATAACGCCGCGGTGGTGGCGCAGAGCGTTATACCCAAGGGGATGACGGTTCTGGATCCCGCTGTGCAAGGCAACCCGGCTTGGAAGGCCGGCGTGATGCGGGCCAGCCAGTTGTACGGCCAGGCCGCCGACAACTTCGCAGCGCAAATTGCACCTGGCACCAGCCTGATGCTGGCTCAGGTCGCCGACACCACGGTCAGCTCGCTGCGCACGCTCAGCGAGGCATACAAGACATTTGACCCGGTCACCGGCAGCGCTGTCGAGGTCTACCAGGCAGAGCGGCGCGCCCTCGACCGGCTGTGCCGATGACCCAAAACCACGTGGATCTCCCGCCGCCGCCTCGACCTCCGGCTGAACGGCGGCGCTGGCCCGTACTGGTCGCAGCTGGCGTCGTCGGTGCGGTAGCGGCAACTATCACCGCCGCAGTGGTCACGGCCAAGGCCCTCGACACAACGAGCGCGTCAGCACCTACGGCTCTCGCACACGTGACGGTGACCGCAGCACCGCGCACGCCTATCTCGCCGGCGCGGCTACCTGTCGAAAAGGCGGACCATCGGACTTGCCAAAAACGGGCAGAGGCTTCGCGGCTTATCTCTTTGGCGTCGACAGTGCAGGGCGTGATTCCGAAGGGGATGACAATAGTCGATCCGGCTGTTCGCTCCAACCCGGAATGGGCAGCCGCCGTCCAAAGGGCGGGAGCCCTTTACAACCAGGCTGGGGATTCTCTCCAGGTAGCACCTGGTACCACGCAAATTCTCACCAACGCTGTCACTGCCGCAGCCAAAGCGCTACATGCGCTGGGCACTTTCTACGCGAGCTTCAACAAGGTTAGTTCCGACGCTCAGGAGATTGCGAAGAATGCGTCCGGCACGATGGACGCGTTATGCGACCGGTTGGCGCCCTAAACAGGATGGATTGCCAGCACTGCCACCATGATCGACGGGTTCTTCGGCTTCGGCGGCGCGCTCCAATTCGGGCGCGAGCAGCCGCCGTACAAACGCGGGCAAAGGCTGCGAATGTGGCGATTTAGCGAGCCGGCCACGTCCACGGCGGTTCATCCAAGAGGCGTTGGCCCGCAATGGCTGTGGCACCCGTTGTTTTCACCAATTCGATCATCTGCAGATTGACCCCGGCCTGTTCTGAGCCGGCTTCCAAAGCAGTCAGGAATGGCCCCGAATGAGTGACTGCGATGACCTGCGTGGTATTCGCCGCTTTGGCGACGAGATGCGCCAGCGCTGGCAGTAAGTCGGGATGCAGACTGGTCTCCGGTTCGTTTAAGACCAACAGTCCAGGTGGCCGAGGCGTCAGCAATGCCGCCACCCAGAACAGATAGCGGAGCGTGCCGTCCGAAAGTTCTGCACCCGTGAGCGGACGGCGCAGCCCATGCTGATGGAACGCAATCTCAAAATGCCCGGCGGTGGTGCGGACGACCTCGACGCGGCTTCCCGGGAAGGCTTGCTCGACAGATTCGTCAAGATCGTCTGCAGAACCGATCTCGCGGATGGTTTGCAGCGCGGCGGCAAGATCCACGCCATCGGAGGCAAGGACCACCGTCCGGGTCCCGATCTGGACGTGACGTGCGGGTGCGTCGACGTCAGTGCGCAGATGGTCATAAAACCGCCACGACCGTACCCGATCCCGGAGCATCAACAGTTCTGGCGCCCGCCGGGGATCGGCGAGCTCGCTGAGCATGCTGTCGAACGGTTGCAGCGTATGACTGTGTATATCCCACTGCCCGTCGACGTTGCGGACCCGCGCGTGAGGGCCGCCGCGCTCGACGAGCAGGGCGGCCGGCCGTAGCTGCGGGCCGGCCCATAGCGCTTCCCGCTTGATCTCGGGGTCCAGCCCAAATGCCGAGGAGGTGGGTTGAGGAATCCCGAAGTCCACCGCATAGCCGAAATCGTCAGCGGCAAATCCCAGTCGCAGCATGACGGTTTTGGTCTTTGTTCTCGCCCCCGCCCACAACGTCGAGGACAACCCGCCCTCGCGGGCCAAAGCAGCCACCGCGCCGTTGCGGGAGGCGTCGCCTAGCAGGCGCAACGCCCGGTACAAGCTGGATTTTCCAGTCCCGTTGGACCCGGTTACCACGTTTAGTTGCGACAGCGGTGTCACCAGCCGTCGAATCGACCGGTAGTTCTCGATGGCCAACTTGGTCAGCACGCAACCCAAGATAGCCACACTGCTCGACGCGGAGATCTTCTGCAGCATGAGCAGTCGGCTCGAAACTGTGCGCCTGTTCTCCGGCGCGCCAGCTGCACGCCGCATAATCCGCACAGACTTCGGGTGGGCGCTAGGTTCGATCTATGCCCGTCGATCCCAGGACGCCGGTACTCGTCGGCTACGGCCAGGTAAACCACCACGACGAGATCAACCCGCAAACACAGCCCGTCGAACCCGTCGACCTTATGGTCGCCGCGGCCCGGCAAGCCGCCGATAGCCACGTGCTTGAGGCGGTGGACTCGATCCGCGTGGTTCACATGTTGTCCGCGCACTATCGTAATCCCGGCCAGTTGCTTGGCGAGCGTCTCAGAGCCCGCCGTTTCGACAGTCATTACAGCGGCGTTGGCGGGAACATGCCGCAGATGCTGGTAAACCAGGCATGTCTGGACATCCAAGAGGGACGCGTCGGCGTGGTGTTGCTTTCCGGTGCCGAAACCTGGCGCACCCGAACGGGGCTGAAGGCTAAGGGCAGCAAACTCAAGTGGACGGTTCAGGACGAGACGGTCCCTATGCCGCGGGTGACCGACGACGACGTGCCGATGGCCGGAGCGACGGAGCTGAAGATCGGCCTGAATCTGCCGGTGCATGTGTACCCGATGTTCGAGCAAGCGTTGAGAATCGCCAACGGTGAATCGATAGCCGACCACTCCAGGCGGGTCGGAGAGCTGTGGGCACGCTTCAACGCCGTGGCCATCGAAAATTCGCACGCCTGGATTCGCAATCCGGTGACCGCAGATGAGATCTGCCGGCCCAGTCCGCAGAACCGCCTGATTAGTTCGCCTTACACCAAGCTGATGAATTCCAACAACATGGTTGACCAAGGCGCCGCTTTGGTATTGACCTCCGTCGCGCGAGCCAAGGATCTCAAGATTCCCGAAGAACGCTGGGTCTACCCGCAGGCAGGTACGTGCGCTCACGACACCTCCGCGGTCGCTGAGCGTGCCGAGCTCTATCAGTCTGCGGCTATTCGGATCGCTGGATTCCGGGTGCTGGAACTGGCCGGCGTAGGAATCGACGAGGTCGATTTCGTGGATTTGTATTCATGCTTTCCGTCTGCTGTTCAGATTGCGGCCGCCGAGCTCGGTCTGGACCTCGACGACCCTCGGCGTCCGCTGACTGTTACGGGCGGACTGACGTTCGCCGGCGGGCCCTGGAACAACTACGTCATGCACTCAATTGCGACGATGGCGGAATTGCTGGTGGCAAACCCTGGCCGGCGCGGCTTGATCACCGCCAACGGCGGCTACCTGACCAAGCACAGCTTCGGTGTCTACGGCACCGAACCGCCGTCGATTTTCCGCTGCGAAGACCTGCAAGCCGTGGTGGATCGAGAGCCGACGCGCGAGGCGTTGCTCGAGTGGCAAGGTACTGGCACCGTCGAGTCCTGGACCACCGCCTTTGACCGGGAAGGACAACCAGAGAAAGCCTTCCTGGCGGTCCGCGCCCCAGGTGGGTCGCGTGCGCTCGCGGTGATCGCCGATCCAGTCGCGGCGCACGTGACAGTGGGGGCTGATATCGCCGGCGAAAAGATAGCCGTCGGCTCCGACGGAACGGCGACGCTGAAGTAACTGGCCGGTCACGCGGGAGTCGCGTTCACGGGTGATTAGTCGCGCAAATCACATCGATGTGCCTATTGTCATGGGTGAATGTTCGTGGAGGTGAGGCCGGGTGCAGGTGCTGGTTACCGATGCTGCCGGGGCGGTCGGCAGGTTGGTTTCGCGTCAATTGATCGCTGCCGGGCACACGGTTAGCGGGATTGCGCGGCACCCGCACGAATGTCTGGATCCCAACGTTGATTTTGTTTGCGCGCCGCTAGGTGGTCGTGTGCTGCAAGACTTGGCCAATGAGGCCGACGTAGTCATCCACCTCGCGCCGGTCGATACCCGGGCGCCAGGGGGCGTCGGTATCAATGGCGTCGCGCGGGTGGCTCATGCGGCCGCTCGTGCCGGTTCGCGGTTGTTGTTTGTCTCGCAGGCCGCCGGGCGACCGGAGCTCTACCAGCAGGCTGAGACGTTGGTATCCACGAGCTGGGCACCGAGTTTGGTCATCCGGATCGCACCCCCGGTCGGCCGCCAGCTCGACTGGATGGTGTGCCGAACCGTGGCCACATTGCTGCGGGCCAAGGTTTCAGCCGAGCCAATGCGTGTCCTGCACCTCGATGACCTGGTCCGTTTCCTTGTTCTTGCGTTGAATACCGATCGCGACGGCGTGGTGGACCTGGCGACCCCGGACACCACCAATGTGGTTACCGCGTGGCGTCTGCTGCGATCCGTTGATCCGCGGCTGCGGGCGCACCGGGTACCCAGCTGGGCGCAGTTGATTCCTGACATGGATATCGCTAGTGCGCAAGAGGATTGGATGTTTGAGTTTGGCTGGCAGGCGACCGAGGCGATCGTCGACACCGGACGTGGGCTCGTGGGGCGGCGCCTCGACGCCGCAGGCGCCGTCAGTGTGCCAAGTCAACTGGCGCTTCCGGTGGAGGCGTTGCCCCGGATCGGGCAAGCCGACGGCGAACCCTTGAGTTGCGCAGCACCGGACGGGCTAGAGGGGGAGTTCGACGACCGGATTGACCCGCGATTCCCGGTATTCAGTGCGTCGGCTCTCGCTGAGGTGTTGCCCGGAACGTTGACCCCGATGACATTGGATGTCCAATTGAGTGGCCTGCGCACAGCGAGCCGGGTGACGGGCCAGGTGCTGGCGCTCGGCGAGGTGGTTGCCGATGAATGGGGAAACAGGGCCATCGCGGTGTTTGGCCATCGCCCCTACGTTGGCGTGTCGGCAAATATCGTCGCTGCTGCCCAGCTGCCCGGCTGGGATGCTCAGGCCATTACGCAGCGCGCACTGGGCGAGCAGTCAAAGGTGCCGGACCTCTTGCCGTTCGGTCGACCGCAGCTGGCAGGCGGCCTGCTCGGGCCGGCTGCCAAAGTCGTCGTCGCGACGCGTTCGCTGGTGTTGCTACGCCACATCAGGAGCGACACTGAGGCCTACCACGCCGCTGTGATCGCTGAGCACCTCGATGCGGGGCAGTTGACCGCGCTGCCCGACGCCAGCCTGGACGTTCGGATCCGGCTATTGCGGGATCGGATCCACCAGGGCTGGATCCTCACAGCCCTCTGGGTGATCGATACCGGTGTTACCGCGGCGGCGCTGGAGCAAACTCGGGCGGGGTCGCGCGTCCCCGGGTTGGGCGCCATCATGGAGAGCAGCCGCATCGAGGATGCGGCCGATTCGCTAGCGGCGGTGCTCAGCGCTGACCCACCCTTGCGTGCCCTCGCCGCCGACGGCAACCTCGCCGGCGTCCGTGCGTCGTCTCCGAAGGCCGCCGCCGCCTTGGACACGGCTGTTGCCCGGATCGGGTACCGCGGGTTAGGGGAGGCGGAACTGGAAAATTCGACGTTCGATGACGATCCTGCGTTGCTGCTGAAGGTGGCTTCAAAATTAGCTGACATCGTGTCCACTGAGCCGGCGCGACGGGTGTCGCTGGCCTGGCGGTTGGCTGCCAGCTCCCGAGAGTCGCGTGAGCTGGCCTACGACACAACCATCCGGTACACGCACGAGCTTCGGATGACGTTGCGCGAAATTGGGTCTCGACGGGTCACCGCCGGTTTGATCGAGACGGTCCCTGACGTGTACTACCTGACGTGCGACGAACTGGCAACCATGCCCGCGGACGCCGGGCTGCGGATCAAACGTCGGCGCGCTGAACGCGAACGTTTGCAGGCCCAGCCCCCGCCCGAGGTAATCAATCGCACGTGGATGCCGGTTAATGAAGCTGCTGACGAACTGGGTGGCGTCTTAGGACTGGTGTAAAAACGCTGGGCGCATGTTCCTGGTGGTCATGTTACGCGGCGGTGGTGTCGGTCGTGGTTGTTGTGGTGGGGGGATGCAGTGGGCGGGGTGGCTCGAGCAGTTGGTGGCGTAGTTCTTGGAGGTGGCGGCTGGTCGCTGATGTTTGGGTGACTCCGCGCCAGCCGCGGCTGGCGCGGTCGAGGACGGCCCATACCAGCGACAGACAGCTGGTTTCGCCGGGTAGGCGGCCGATGACCTTGACCCGGCGACGGGATTCTCCGAAGGTGCGTTCGATGAGGTTGGAATGGCGGATGCGTGTCCAGTGTTGGCGGGGGAAGCGCAAATGCACGCTCAGCGAGGCGAAGTCGTTGGCCAGGCAAGCGACCGCGGCTGGGTAGAGCCCGCGGTATGTGGTGGTGAACTCCTCGGCGCGGCGGGTGGCTTCATCCACGGCCTGCTGGCCGGGTGGCTGGTCAATGTCATCGAAGATCGACCAGAACGCGGCTTTGATCTCGTCCTGGACCGCGACAGGTGTCTTGGCGATGACGTTACGGCAGCGATGGATCAGACACCGCTGACGCAGGCTTGCCGGAAACGTGGTCTCCCATGCGGCGATCAGGCCCGGCGCCCCGTCGGAGATGCCCAGTAGCGGCGGGCGTAGTCCCCGGTTCCTCAGGTCAGCCAAGAAGTCGGCCCACGCATCAGCCGACTCCGCTGCGGCTGGGGCCAGCCCAATAAACAGGGGCTTGCCGTCGGTGCAGATGCCCCAGGCGGCCAGCACCGGCTCGGCCGGGGCGTTGGGATGCATCCGAAAGTTCGAGGCATCCAAGAACAGGTAGTCCAACACCAGCTCATCAAGGCGTCGAGACGACCACGCAGCGAACTCGTCTTTGATGGCCGCACAAATCCGGCTCACCGTCGAGCGCGACAACGCCGCCTGCGAGCCCAGCACCTCGGCCAACGCGGCCTCGATGTCGCGATCCGACAAACCGCGCACCCATCCCGAAATCACCAACGCCTCCAGAGCGTGGGTGCGCGTCACCCCGGCACCGAATAGCCGCGAACAGAACCGCTCGTCGGTGTCGCGTAGTTTCGGGCGGCATAATTCGACCGAGCCCATCGTGGTCTTCACCGTCGCCGGCGGTTGATACCCATTGCGGTACCCGCCCGGGCCGTCCTGAACCCGACGCTGGTGACGGGCTCGGCCCAACACTGCTTCTACCTCGGCCTCCACGGCGACCTGAAACACCAGACGCACCGATAACCGCCCGACCTCCTCCAAAATCTCGGTCAACGGCCGCTCGGTCGCGGCGAACAACTGATCCATCTCAACACGCACACGCTCAATCGGCGATACTCGCTTGGTCACGGGCGTAGCCCCTCCTTCATAGCTTTCGTCGGTTGCGACGGAACCTACGCCCGTGACCATTTACACCAGCGATGAGACGCGACCACGAACTGGGATCACAGCCCGTGGCTGACTAATGGCGCGTGGCCGGTAGGGGTCGCGCAAGGCCATGGGGGTTAGTCGCCGTGTATCTGCGGCGTTACGCGCCAGTATGATGCTACTTTCGCGGCGGCAGACTGCGCGCCGATCGCAGGCCTCGAGTGACCCAACTTTCAAGCTGGCGTTTGGATTTGAATCCATCGGCAGTAATGCGTAACCAACCCCGGGCCTCACGTCCTGCCATGACCATCGGCTCGACGTGGGCACGCCCCAGTAGCTTGTCGGTGTCTTCCGGCGGCACCCGCACCATCAGGTCGCCGTACCCGCTAGCCGCGACGGCCAGACGTCCAGCGATCAGGAACGCAAGTCCGCCGAACATTCGCTTTTCTTCGAGGCCTTGCGCGGGGCCAAGGATTTCTCGGATCCGGTTAGCTAGGTCTTCGTCGTAGGCCACGAGAAGACGATAAACTCGGCTACTCGGGATCTGCGGCGTTTTTAGTCCAGATCTAGTCGAATGGTGAGTAACTCGGTTCCCATCGTCCGCACTCCTGCGCTGTTGAGCCGGGGCAAGCTCCGCAGCCGCAGCCACGGGTCGTCCTCGGTGAGCAGATGCGCGACCCCGGTGCGCCAGCGGCCTCTAATTCGCAGCCGCACAGTCGGATCGGCCTTGATGTTACGTACGTAGTCTGAATGGTCGCCGTGTTCGGAGACCATCCAAAACTGGTTGTTCACCAGTTTCCCGCCCACCGCGGTACGCCGCGGTTGTCCTGTCTTGCGTCCGATAGTTTCAAGCATGGTCACCGGCAATCGCCGGCCGATCGGATTGACTACCAGTCGCTGCATGCGATGGACTAGCCGTCGTTTCAGGTTCACGGCTACATTAAACGCCGAGCAGGATGAACTCTGCGCCCACTTCACGGCGCGGGTCTTCCCAAAGTCCAACTTGTTGCGGTCAACTGCTGGTCAGCGCCGGTTTGTTCTCGACGGTGCGTTCTGCGACCGTAGTGACAGCCGCACCGCGGCGCGTTGATGGCGGTGGCGGAGCTATTCGGGCGGCGCCAGCGGGGCCAGTCGCCGCAGTTGGATGACATGCCGAGGAGAAAGCTCCTCTAGGCAGCTGGCACCCAGTAGCTGCATGGTTCGGGTCACACCGGCCTCAAGGATCTGGATCGCGCGTTGCACGCCCGTTTCACCGCCGGCCATCAGGCCGTAAAGGTAGGCACGTCCAACTAGCGTGCATCGCGCTCCCAGGGCGATGGCCGCAACGATATCGGCACCCGACATGATGCCCGTGTCGACCAGGATCTCGGTGTCTTTGCCGAGCTCGCGTGCAACCGCGGGAAGCAGGTGGAAAGGCACCGGAGCTCGATCGAGTTGGCGGCCACCGTGATTGGACAACACGATGCCGTCAACTCCGCAATCCACAGCGGCACGGGCGTCGTCGAGCGTTTGGATGCCTTTGACGACGAGCTTGCCGGGCCATTGGTCTTTGATCCAGGCCAGATCGTCGAATGTGACGCTAGCATCGAACGCGCTGTTCAAGTACTCGCCGACCGTGCCTGACCATCGACTCAGCGATGCGAAGGAGAGCGGCTCGGTGGTAAAGAGGTCGAACCACCAATGCGGATGCGGTAGTGCGTCGAGCACTGTTCGCATTGTTAGCGCGGGTGGGATAGCCATCCCGTTTCGAGTATCGCGCAACCTCGCGCCGGCCACCGGAACGTCGACGGTGATCAGCATGGTGTCGAATCCCGCGTCGGCCGCGCGCTGCACCAACGCCATCGAAAGATCTCGGTCACGCCACATATACAGCTGGAACCATTTGCGTCCCTCCGGAACAGCGTTGACGACGTCTTCGATGGAACACGTGGCCAGGGTGGATAGCGAGAACGGGATCCGGGCTGCGGCTGCCGCCCGGGCGCCGGCGATCTCGCCTTGGGTGTGCATAAGCCGAGTCAACCCGGTTGGCGCGATCGCGAACGGCATAGCAACCTGCTGGCCCAGAACGTCCCATCCGGTGCGCACATTGGTGACGTCGCGCAGGACGGTCGGGTGAAACTCGATGTCGAGGAAGGCTTGTCGAGCGCGTTGGATGGAAACCTCGTCCTCGGCGGCGCCGTCGGTATAGTCGAATGCGGCCTTGGGGGTGCGTCGTTTGGCGATGCGGCGCAGATCATAGATGGTCAGCGCAGCATCGAGACGCCTTTTGGTGCGGTCGAATTGAGGCTTTCTGAACCTGATCAGAGGCGCTAGTTCGCGTAGTTTGGGCACCTGCCGTTTGACCGCCATTGTGCCATTTAACCAGTGTGCGGCTGCCGTCCAGCGGGAACAGGCATGCGACCGTTGCGCTCGTGCTGACCGAGCCGCGGCCCGTTATCAGAGAGGCTGCAAGATCCGCCAGCCCTGCGCTTCAACGACCACGGTCTCAACGACATCCTGCGGTGGTGCAGTGGATCCGGCGATCACCTTTGCCCGTCGGGTGCCCAGCTCCGGCAGGGTCAGTTGCAGAGGCCGCTCGTCGACGTTGAGTGCCACCAACAGTGCATCCTCGCGGTAGTGCGTGCGGTAGACGTAGTGCCGGTTGTCGAGAAGCAAGGGGTCGGTTGAGGCTGTGTGTAGCCATGGGTGCCGGCGGCGCAACCCGATGAGGTATCGGTGCAACGTGTGGAGCCACGTGTCTGATCCGGCTGAGGACACCGGCGCAGAGCTAAACTCCGGGCGTACCGCGTCGTCGCCGCCGTATCGATCTTCCTTGAAACCGCGGAAGCCGAATTCGTCGCCTGCGTAAACACTCGGAACGCCGCCCACGGTCAGCAGGATCACGACGGCGTGCGCCAGGTGATCGGGGTTGTCGAGGCGGCTGGCTATGCGGGTGACATCGTGGTTGCCCACGAAGGTCAGTGGCGCGAAGCTCGTCAGAAACCGGTTGTGTCGCTGCAGCGCCCAGTCCAGTTCGTAGAAGTTGGCGTCGTTGAGGCTGCTCCAGATGGCCTTCCACAGTTCGTACTGCGTGGCCGAGTCGAACCCGGCGGCACCGACGTGAGCCGGATAATCGCCGTGAATGAATTCGCCGACGAACCAAGCATCGGTATGCAACTCGCGTACCTGCGACAACGTGGTCGACCAAAATCTTTGTGGAACAGCGTAAGCCGCGTCCAATCGCCAGCCATCCGCACCGCGTTGCAGCCAATACGACATGACTTCGACGGTGTAGTCGATAACCTCCTGGTTGTCGTGATTGAGGGCAATGAGCTCGGAGTGGCCTTCGAACGTAGCGAAACAACCCGGCTGCCCGCGGAACCACTCTGCCGACGCGCCATCGTGCTGCGCGTCGCGGTAGCGCGGGAAGTCCAGGCCGACGTGGTTGAACACACCGTCGAGTAGGACGCGCATGCCGCGGCGATGCGCCTCGGTGATCAAGTCGTCGAAGTCGGAATCGTCGCCAAGCCGGGGATCAATGCGGTAGTGGTCGGTGGTGTCGTAACCGTGGGTGCGCGAGGCGAAGATCGGTCCCAGCGCTATCCCGGATGCGCCCAGTTCGATGGCGTGATCGAGCCAGCCGACAAGTCGACGCAGCCGATGTTCACCAGGATCCGGTGCCGATACTGTCGGAAAAGCGCCGACGAAGCCCAGCGGATAAACCTGCCACCAAATCGTGTGGCTCACCCAGGATGCGCTCAAACCAAGCTTCCTCCTCTAGCGAATGTAAGTTCGGGCCTATGGAGAAGGTAATAGCCGTGCTGATGCGTGCCGACCCAACCGACGAGTGGTGCGATCGCCAACGGGGGCCGGTCGCTGACGCTCTGCTGGGGCTAGGCGTTCTTGGGTTATCGGTCAATGTTCGCGACAGCGCCGTGCGTGCGTCACTGATGACATTAACGACGTTGGATCCGCCGGTTGCTGCGGTGGTGAGCATGTGGACCCAGCAATGTTATGGCGACCAGATGGAGGCAGCGCTGGGCCTGCTCGCCCAGGAATCCGAACAGTTGGCTGCCTACCTGGTCACCGAGTCTGTCCCACTGACCACGCCCAATCATGAAGTCGGTATTCGAACACCAGGTTTGGCCAACATTGCGCTGCTACGCCGGCCGGCCGGGCTGGACCAGGCGACTTGGCTGAACCGTTGGCAGCACGATCACACACCGGTTGCCATCGAAACCCAGGCAACTTTCGGCTATACCCAAAACTGGGTGGTAAGAGCCCTCACCGCGGATGCACCCCGAATTGCGGGAATCGTCGAAGAGCTGTTCCCGTTAGCGGCGACTAGCGATCTGAAGGCATTCTTCGGGGCGGCCGACGACAACGACCTGCAAAATCGGCTAAACCGAATGGTAGCCAGCACAACGGCATTCGGCGCCAGCGAGAACATCGATACCGTGCCGACCAGCCGCTACGTCTTGACGACACCGTTCACAGAGTGAGGACTCGGGATGACAAATCTCCACGACGCCGTGGCCTTGGCCGCGGCAGAATCCGGTCTAGCGGTTATCTCTACCGTGCGTGCCGACGGGACCGTTCAGGCTTCGCTAGTGAATGTTGGTTTGTTGCCGCACCCTGCGGGGGGACAAGAGGTTCTGGGTTTCACCACCTATGGCAAGGTCAAACTCGCCAATCTGCGAGCAAGGCCGCAACTTGCCGTCACCTTCCGCAACGGATGGCAGTGGGCGACCGTTGAAGGTCGCGCGGAGCTGGCCGGCCCAGACGACTCGCCAGCCTGGCTCGTCGATTCCGGCCAGCTGAGTCTGCTGCTGCGCACGGTTTTCACAGCGGCCGGTGGTACCCACGACAATTGGTCGGAGTACGACCGGGTGATGACTGGGGAGCGGCGTGCTGTGGTGCTTATTGCACCGACTCGCGTCTATAGCAACCGCTGAGTCTCGACCCGTTCCGTTTGCGGGTTAGGCTTCAGCCGTGACGCTGCAGATCGATGACGAGAACCGGGTGCGCACCCTCACGCTGAACCGGCCCGAAGCACTCAATGCCTTTAACGAAGAGCTCTATGATGCGACCGCGGAAGCGCTGTTTGCTGCCGCCGAAGATCCGCGCGTGTCGGTTGCCTTGTTGACCGGTGCCGGACGAGGTTTCAGTGCGGGTACCGATCTCGCTGAAATGCAGGCACGCATCACCGACCCGGATTTCACGCCGGGGAAGTACAGTTTCACCGGACTCATCGACGCGCTCAGCAGCTTTCCTAAACCGCTGATCTGCGCGGTAAATGGCCTTGGGCTCGGAATTGGCACGACGATCCTGGGTTATGCAGATCTGGCATTCATGTCGTCGACGGCTCGCCTGAAGTGCCCGTTCACCAGTTTGGGTGTTGCGCCCGAGGCGGCGTCGTCGTATCTGCTGCCGCAGCTGGTGGGGCGACAGAACGCTGCATGGTTGTTGATGTCCTCTGAATGGATCGACGCAGATGAGGCACTGCGGATGGGGTTGGTCTGGCGAGTTTGCGAACCGGATGAGTTACTGTCTGAAGCCCGTCGTCACGCCGAAGTCCTGGCCTCCCGGCCGCTTTCTAGTCTGATGGCGGTCAAGCACACGCTCGTCGAACCTATCCGTGCCGAGACTAGGGCGGCAATCGAGCGGGAAAACGCCCACTTCGCCGAGTTGATGGGCGCCCAGGCCAACGCGGCCGCGCTGGCCGACTTCAACCAGGGAAAACCCGATTCAAAAAAGCGGCCCGATTGAATGGGGTGCGATCTAGCCCGGCAGGGCCGAACTAGACGCAGCAATGATCGCCCGCAGCGTGTGTCGGCAACGCCCGCAGTCGCCGCCGGCGCCGCACGCGGCTGCAACTTCTCGAGGCGTCGAAGCACCGCGCGCGACAGCTTCGCACACCGTTTGATTGGTGGTTCCGGCGCACAGGCACACGTACATCAGCAGGCTCCAGGAAGGTGCTCACGAACGGCATACGGCGGTGTCTGGATCACTGGCCATACCGGCAAATGAACAGGCCGCATATTAGAGGAGTCTAACCTAACTTGATTAGTGAAGTCTAACCTAACTGGGCGACACGCGGTCCGACCAGCCCGTCCGCATGCCTCGGCGAGGTGCACTAGCGTGCACTAGGTTGAAACGCGGCACGACAAAGTGCCGCTACAGCCCCAGGTGGTGCTCCAGCCCAGCCCGCCTAACGCACATTTGACAGCCTTCGCACAGTAGGAGTGTTCATGCACGGTGATCCAGATGTCTTGCGCCTGCTCAACGAGCAGTTGACCAGCGAACTCACGGCCATCAACCAGTACTTTCTGCACGCAAAAATGCAGGAGAACTGGGGTTTTACCGAGCTCGCCGCGCACACTCGCGCCGAGTCTTTTGACGAAATGCGGCACGCCGAGGCGATTACCGACCGAATTTTGTTGCTGAACGGGTTGCCGAACTACCAGCGCATCGGCTCGTTGCGGGTCGGCCAAACGCTGCGGGAGCAGTTTGAGGCCGACCTCGCGATCGAACACGACGTATTGAAGCGTCTCAAGCCCGGAATCGTTATGTGCCGGGAGAAGCAGGACAGCACCAGTGCCATCCTGCTCGAGAAGATCGTGGCTGATGAGGAAAGCCACATCGACTACTTGGAGACCCAGCTGGAGCTGATGGAAAAACTGGGCGAGGAGCTCTACTCGGCACAGTGTGTCTCCCGGCCACCGAGCTGACCACTCGGAGGCAGGCTTCGGGCGTAACATCTCGCCATGAGCCGAATCGGGACATTTGCCGACGACGATGTGGCTGGCTGGGTTGTGAAGTCCCCCGAAATCGGGGGTTCGCTCGCTGCCTTCAGCCAGGCCGTATACACAAGCAACCGGTTGCCAATACGCACCCGTGAACTCGCCAGGGCGGTGATAGCCCACAACAATGAATGCACCGTTTGCGTCAACACTCGTGACGCCGATGGACCCGCAGCCGGAGTTGACGAAGAGCTATACGACCACGCGTTGGAGTGGCGCACCTGGCCAGGGTATAGCGATCAGGAGCGGCTGGCGGCCGAGTTTGCGCATCGGTTCGCAACCGAGCACACCGTGCTGCGCGACGACGAAGACTTCTGGAGCCGGTGCCGCGATCACTTCTCCGAGGAGTTGCTCGCCGACCTAGCATTGTCGTGCGCGTTGTGGGTGGGTATGGGGCGAGTGCTACGCACCCTTGACATTGGCCAGGCTTGCAAGCTGACCCTGCCCAGCCGCAGATAGCCGCGGGGCGGACCCCGACCCGGCCGGCCGGCGCTGCACAATGACTGCCATGACAGCCACACCCCTCGCCGCCGCAGCGATCGCACAACTGGAGGCCGAGGGCGTCGACACTGTCATCGGAACCGTGGTGAACCCCGCCGGGCTCACTCACGCCAAGACCGTGCCGGTGTGCCGGACCAATGCATTCGTCCATCCCGGGCTCGGTGCTAGCCCTACCTGGCACGGCTTCGCCACCGACCAGAACGGCATCGCATTTACCGAAGAGGTCGGTGTGGTCGGCGATCAGAGGCTGCGCATCGACGTGTCAGCGTTACGAGCCCTGGGCAACGGGTTGGCATGGGCGCCTGCAGGGTTCTTCGAACAAAACGGCACACCGGTTCCCGCATGCAGCCGCGGAACACTCGGCCGGATCGAAAATGCCCTCGCGGAGGCTGGAATCGACGCGATGGTCGGTCACGAAATCGAATTTCTCCTGGTGCATCCGGATGGAAGCCAACTGCCGTCCACACTGTGGGCGCAGTATGGCATTGCGGGCGTACTGGAGTACGAGGATTTCATTCGCGATGTCACCACGTCGGCCGCTGCCGCCGGTGTCGGGATCGAACAGTTCCATCCCGAGTTCGGTGCCAATCAGTTCGAACTCTCGTTGGTGCCGAAGCCGCCGGTCGCAGCCGCCGACCAGCTGGTACTGACTCGGATCATCATTGGCCGCGCAGCTCGCCGCCATGGGCTGCGGGTGAGCTTGTCGCCGATGCCCTTCGCCGGCAAGGTTGGTTCGGGCGCACACCAGCACTTTTCCTTGACCACGTCGCAAGGCTCGCTGTTTACCGAAGGAACCGGCACGGCCGGGATGACGCCGACGGGTGCAAAAGCGGTCGCCGGGGTCGTTCGCGGGCTGCCTCAAGCACAGGGCATCTTGTGCGGATCGATCGTGTCCGGTTTGCGTATGCGGCCCGGTAACTGGGCCGGCGTATATGCGTGTTGGGGTGTCGAAAACCGAGAGGCAGCAGTTCGATTCGTCAGGGGAGGTCCGGGCACGTCATATGGTGGGAATGTCGAAGTGAAGGTTGTCGACCCCTCGGCGAATCCCTATTTTGCTTCGGCAGCAATTCTGGGGTTGGCGCTCGACGGCATTAAGGGCAACGCGGTGCTGCCCCCGGAAACGACGGTGGACCCGGCCCGCCTGACCGACCATGAGCGTGACCGTTCCGGCATCCTGCGTATGCCCGATTCTCCGGTTGACGTGATTACCGCACTTGATAATTCAGAAAAGCTTCGGGGTATCCTCGGCGACCCCGCAGTAGATGCGGTGGTTGCCGTTCGCCGCCTCGTGCAGGAGCGTTATTCCGACCTCAGCCCGGAACAGCTGGCCGACAAGTTCCGAATGGCATGGAGCCTGTGAACGCGCCGATCACGAATTCCGGCTCGTCGGGATCGGCTCTGGCCGAGTGCATCGGCGATGTCGCGTTGATCGATCATCACGTACACGGTTGTTGGTTGACAGCGCATGATCGGCGCCGGTTCGAGAATGCGCTCAATGAGGCCAACGTTGAACCGCTCGCGGACTTCGACTCCGGGTTCGACTCGCAGCTCGGATTCGCCATCCGCGCTCGCTGTAGCCCCGTCCTGGGACTGCCTAGCCACGCTGAACCGCATCAGTATTGGGCACGCCGCAGTCAATTCAGCGAAGCTGAGTTGGCCCGCCTGTTTCTTCGGTCCGCTGGTGTGGCCTATTGGCTGGTCGACACCGGTGTCGGGGGTGACGTCGCCGACGTGGCAGAGCTAGGTGAACTGTCCGGCGGCAGTGCCCACGAGATTGTTCGTCTCGAACAAGTGGCCGAGCAAGCCGCACAGGCGTCCGGCGACTACGCGTCGGCCTTCGCGGAGATCCTGCATCGGCGCGCGGCAACTGCGATAGCAACCAAGTCCATTTTGGCTTACCGGGGCGGGTTCGGCGGCGATCTAACCGAACCGTCACCGTCTGAGGTGGCTGAAGCCGCCAGCCGGTGGCGTGATCGCGGCGGCGTGCGGCTCGATGATCGGGTTCTGCTGCGTTTCGGGCTGCACCAGGCTCTGCGGTTGGGTAAGCCGCTGCAGTTTCATGTCGGCTTCGGTGACCGGGAATGTGACCTGAACAAAGCGAATCCGCTGTTTCTGCTCGACTTTCTGCGGCAGACCCGAGATACCCCCATTGTGTTGCTGCACTGCTATCCCTATGAACGTGAAGCCGGTTATCTTGCTCAGGCCTTCAATAATGTCTACCTTGACGGTGGGCTGAGCATCAATTATTTGGGGGCTCAGGCGTCGGCGTTCATCGCTCGGCTGCTAGAGCTGGCGCCATTCCGGAAGATCTTGTACTCGTCGGACGGTTATGGGCCGTCGGAACTGCACTTTCTGGGCGCGGCTTTGTGGCGCAATGGTATTCACCGCGTACTTCGGAATTTTGTCGACAGCGGCGAGTGGAGCGAGGCCGATGCTATTCGTGTTGTCGAGCTAATTGCCCACGAAAATGCCGCCCGCGTCTACCAATTGGCCGACCGTGGCGCTCACGGCTCGGCTGGCTAAGGTCGATGAACTGCCGCAGCTCCTAGCCGGCGCGGTGCCGTTGTGAAATGAGAACGTGTGGCCACGAGCATGCGGGTACGCAGTGTGCGGGCAAACTCCGTTGTAGGTTCTCAGCATGACCGATTTGTGCGATCTGCCGGCTCACGAACTGGTTCGCATAATGAAGAGCGGTTCAGCATCGTGCGCCGAAGTTATGCACGCGCACCTAAGGCGCATCGAGACGGTCAATCCTATGCTCAACGCGCTGGTCGAGGCCGCTGATCCAGAGCAGTGCCTCAAACAGGCGGCGCACGCGGATCGGTGCGCCGCGCGTGGAGTTCCGCTGGGCGCGGCCCATGGACTGCCGGTGGCAGTCAAGGACGTCATGCGGGTGGCCGGGCTGGCCTGCTCCGGCGGGAGTCGCGCTCTGCGCGGACCAGCCAACGCCGACGCCACCGCGGTATCGCGACTTCGGACTGAAGGAGCCATCGTGCTCGGTCTGACAAACGTCCCTGAACTGGCCAGGGGAGGCGAATCCAACAACAGCCTGTACGGCCGCTCCAACAATCCCTACGACCTGTCCAAGACACCCGGCGGCAGCAGCGGTGGTTCAGCGGCATTGGTCGCTGCCGGAGGCGCAGCACTCAGCGTCGGTTCCGATGGCGGTGGCAGTATTCGCCAACCGTGCCACAACGCGGGCATTGCCGGACTCAAGCCGACACACGGTCGCATTCCGCGCACGGGAAGTGTCTTCGGCGATGCGTTAGGCATTTTCGGTTCGTTCATCTGCTACGGGCCGATGGCACGGTCGGTGCAGGATCTCTTTCTGGGGCTCTCGATCATGGCCGGACCTGATCTACAAGATCCGTATGCGGTGCCTGCTCCGCTAGACGATCCGGGGGAGGTGGATCTCTCCGCGCTCCGGGTCGCCACCTACACCCACGATGGTGTTAGTTCCCCCTCGGACGAGGTCACCGCTGTCGTCGCCGAAGCGGCCGACGCGCTGCGCGAGGTGGTCTCCGGGGTGGAGCACGCAGCTCCCGCCTGCCTTGGTCGCACGGTGGAGCTGCTGTGGCAGTCGATTTTTCTGGGCGGCGACCGTGGCCGAGGATTTTCAGAAGATCTGCGGGAGATGGGCGCGATAAATCAAGCCGTGCCACCATCAGAGGAGCTGGCTGAGTTCCTCCGCCAGGCACGTCAGCTCGACCTGTCTGTCACCGACGTCCGAAATCGCCTGGTGGACATCGACGCCTATCGAATCGAAATGTTGACGTTCATGGCTGATTACGATGTCATCGTCTGCCCTGCGATGCCTACCGTGGCCAAGCCGCACCATCATGGTCTGGCTGAGATCAACGACTTCTCACATTTGATGGTGCACAACCTAACCGGATGGCCCGCCGCGGTGGTGCGTTGCGGAACGTCCGAGGACGGATTGCCTATCGGAGTTCAGATAGTCGCCAGGCCATGGCAGGACGTCGTCGCCTTGGCCGTCGCGGGCTACCTCGAGCATGTATTTGGCGGGTGGCAGCCACCGCCGATCTGGTGCTGAGCGCCGGCAGCTCAACCAGCCCCAGCCCAGAGACGACTTCAGACCAGCCCGGTCGCGTCGAAAATCCATGACATGTCGGCGGTGGACAGATCCTCCAGCCAATTAGCCGGCGCAATGCTGACCAGGCTGGCCATGTCCCAATAGTCTTTCCAGAGGGTGATCTTCTGATCGATGACCTGGTGGACTGTGACGAATCTCAGGACACCTTGCTCGCCTGTTCGGAACCGCCATGTCTCGGAGTGTTCGTATATCGCATCGACGCCGTTGCACACCAGCAGACCGTCGTGGTTTTGGTAGCCGGCTAAGGGCTCGAGCCCCACCTTGAGCCGCTTGACGATGTTGTCTGGACCCCGCGCCGCCGCGGTCGGGCCAACCGGCATGTCGACGAAGATGCAGTCCATCGACAAGAATGTCTTGATCGAATCCCAGTCTCGTCGGGAAAGTGCCTGCCAAAGGCCTAGAACGATATCCCGGACTGCTGTTGTCGATTCCTCTGTCACAGGTCCCCCCGTATCCCGTTGGCGCACTCTGGCCCCAGAGCCCACCGTTGCCTCATCGGTTCGCCATAGATCGTGCCGGTCCCAGCGTTACCGGCAGTGTTGACCAGCCCCGCAACACCCGGGTATCGCGCCTACGTCCGCTGCCCGCGGCTTGTACTTCGGGGAATCGTTCGAAGAATGTCCGCAGTCCGACTTCGCCCTCGGAGCGGGCAAGGGCAGCGCCCAGGCAGAAGTGGCGGCCCCCGGAGAACGCCAGATGCCTTCCGGCATTGGGGCGTTCGATATCGAAGTGGTGTGGCGCGGGGAACACAGATGGGTCGCGGTTTGCGGCGCCCAGATAGATCACGACAACCTCGCCGCGGTTGATCTGTGTGTCCGCCACCTCGACATCACGTAGTGCTACTCGCGCGGTGAGTTGAACGGGGGAATCCAGGCGGAGAACTTCTTCGACAGCATTCGGCCACAGCTCCGGGCGTTGACGAAGCCTAACGAGATGCCTGGGTGCGTCTAGCAACATGCGAATCCCGTTGCCTAAAAGGTTTACCGTGGTTTCAAACCCGGCGGCCAAAACCAACCCGGCAATTGCCTGGAGCTCAGTTTCGTCGAGGCGTGTTTCAGCAGGTCCGCTCTCGGCTTGCTGAATCAGCTGACTCATCAGATTGTCGCGTGGGTTGCGGCGCAATTGCCGCAAGTGTTCGGTGAGCCAGCGGTTGAATCCAGCGATCCCCTCCTGCACGCTTTGGTACTGACGCCACGGCAGGCCAATGTCCAGACTCGGCGCAGCCAGCTCGCCGAATTCGAGGATGCGGCGGCGATCGCGGTCCGGCACACCCAGGATCTCGCTAATGATTGCGACCGGGAGTTGCGAGCAATACTGCCCGACGATGTCAACGACGCCCGGCTGTTCAGCGAGCTGGTCCAGGAGAGCGGTTGCGGTGTGCTCAACTTGGTCCCGCAGTGCGGCGACTGCCCTCGGGGTAAACACCGCCGAAACTGTCTTGCGATACCGAGTGTGCTCCGGGGGCTCGACAGCCAATAGTGACGGTGCGCGCAGCGGGTGCAGAAGGTCGTCGCGAGTGCGGCGCTCCAGCCATCGCATCGGCGCCGGCAATGTCGATCCCAACATCACGACCCGGAAGTCGTCGGAGCGCAGTAGATCGTGGGCCAGTGCGTGGTCGACGGCCAGGTAGCTGACACGGCCTCGGATTAGCGGGCCTACGGTCCGCAATTCGTCGTAAAAAGGAACCGGGTCTGCGGCCACGCTCGGGTCGGCGATCAACCGGGATTGCAAGTCGCCTCGTCGGACCCCGACTGCTGCGAGGCTACGGATAAACCCGTTCATCGCCAGCCAGTGCAATCTCTGCTTCACTGGTCCCTCCGTCCATCGGCGGGGTAACAGATGGTCTTGCGTCAAGCCTAGGCCGGGAGTGGCCGATGATGGTCAGCCCGGCACGAAACGATCGACTAGTCGCAGTGTTCAGCACTGCGCGATGATCGTGAAACCCGTTGTCACGACTTTGTTGGGATCGTTGTTGTTTTTGATGCCGTACGCGCTGCCTCGGATTGTGTATTTGTCGCTAGCTAGTTTGACCTGCGCGTCGCCAACCCCACCTTCCCAGAAGCTGCCGGTGAACCCATCGACGTTGCGGATCTTCACCCACTTGGGTATGACCCGTTCGCCGCTGAGTAACACCACTGCCTGTACCCAGCCGGCGTGGTTGGCGATATTGATCGTGCGGTAGGCCTGCTCCTGACTGCATTCGGCCGGACTTGCCGTCCAGGTGTTGTCGCCAATCGTTAGACGTGCACCTGCCCGGGGCGTGGACTGAGCTTCTGCGCAACCCGAGACAACAACAGTGATGATCAGGGCAACTGTTGCCAGCGCGGCCAACCGGTTCTGCACCAACCACCTCCGTCGGGAGCCTGAGTAATGTGCACGAGACTCTACTGCTGTTTAGGCGGCGGCGTTGGGAGGAACGTAACTTTGACGGAGTCGGCAGACATTCGTCGGATCAGTCGCGTGGCGCGTTTACTGGTGGCGCCTTGCTCTGCAGGTGGGAATGTCGGTTTCAGGTGGCTGGGGCGAACCGTCCTCACCCTGCTTCGACAACATCTTTGATGCGATGCAACGTCTTGGTCATGTCGCGGATGTTGCGGCGCTTGCGCAGGAAACCACCGAACAACCAATAGACACTGAGTAAAGGTGATGGGGTGAGTCGAAACGACTCCGTCACATCGGTGCCGCTGCCCGAAGGCGCTAAGCGGTAATGCCAGTTGTTCACCGGCCTGTCGCCGAGCATCACAGCAAACCCGAACTCTCGGCCCGGTTCGCATGCCGTTACCTCGCATACCGACCAGTAGACCGGACCGATCTCGTTGCGCCGGACGTGCCCGCGGAATCGAGCGCCGAGTGCTGGACCGGTGGCATCACCGAGCCACTCGGCCTCGAACGTTTCCGGGGAGAACCGGCCAGTGTTGCGGATGTCTGCGATCAGGTCCCAGATCTTGTCCGCGGGCGCCGCCATGTGAACCGTAGCCGAACCTTCCATGGTCCGATCCAAACATGGTCGCGCCGGCTCAGCCACCGGAACCTCAGTATTTATCCGTGCGGCATGAACAGACCGATGATCTGGTTCACGGTGTGCTGCAATTGGCGTACTGGTTTGGGCAACTGTATCGGTATTGTTGGCAGACCCGCCGATTTGCTGCATTTTGGCCACGCACCTGGTCCCTGCGCAGCCAGGACCCGGTTGGCAACGGCGATCTGTTCGTGCCTGGTGGCATCCGCCGGAGAGCCGCTGCCACCGTGCTCTTCCCAGGTGCTTTGCTTGAACTGCAGTCCACCGTAGAACCCGTTGCCGGTGTTGGCGGTCCAGTCTCCGCCGGACTCGCACTGCGCCACGGCATCCCAGTTGAGGGAGTGGGCGTGCGAGACGCCAGTCGAGAGCGCGAGTGACCCAGCAACGAGACCGGCGCCTGCCGCGGGCTTGATCAGGCGCTGGGCGAAAGTTGTCATGTCCGGGATTTCGACGGACGTACTCATAGCGTTACTGATGAGAGAAAGTTGTGAGATTGGATGACGGTCGCATCGAGTTTGGCGCAAACACGGCCTACGCGGGTAGATCAGGTCGGCGGATCGGCTTGGCAGTACGACGCAGTTGCGGTTGATAGGGCCCGTTGATACAGGTTGTCGAACTGGTGATTGCGTATGGCCTCGCTGTTGGCTGCTGCTAGTTGGCGAGCGCACGCCGGTGAGTGCAGCAAACTCCAGCTGAGCTTTATCTGAGACAGAATCTTATTGTTCAAGACATCGATCACCGACCGCGACGCAGATAAGTCCTGCGCGGCGGCCGGCGCGGTGGCTGGGTCGAACTTCCAGTCGGCGAATCGGCTGTACTCGAGTGCCTCAGTTGCCCTGATCTGGTCGGAGAAGACTTGTGTGACGTAGCCGCGGTCGATGTGGTCGGCGGCTGCCTGGTCGCCCAATGTCGCGAGTTGTTGCCGGACGCGGTCTGGAGCTTCAACTGCTAGGTGTGCATGCCATTTGAACGCTGCAACCGGCTCGGCGATCGCCAACCGCTGTGCAGCAGCGTCGACCAATGCGATCAGAGGGTTGGGGTCGGCGTGTACCGGAGCGGAGGCGGCGGTCGCGTCTCATCGCTGGTGTAAATGGTCACGGGCGTAGGTTCCGTCGCAACCGACGAAAGCTATGAAGGAGGGGCTACGCCCGTGACCAAGCGAGTATCGCCGATTGAGCGTGTGCGTGTTGAGATGGATCAGTTGTTCGCCGCGACCGAGCGGCCGTTGACCGAGATTTTGGAGGAGGTCGGGCGGTTATCGGTGCGTCTGGTGTTTCAGGTCGCCGTGGAGGCCGAGGTAGAAGCAGTGTTGGGCCGAGCCCGTCACCAGCGTCGGGTTCAGGACGGCCCGGGCGGGTACCGCAATGGGTATCAACCGCCGGCGACGGTGAAGACCACGATGGGCTCGGTCGAATTATGCCGCCCGAAACTACGCGACACCGACGAGCGGTTCTGTTCGCGGCTATTCGGTGCCGGGGTGACGCGCACCCACGCTCTGGAGGCGTTGGTGATTTCGGGATGGGTGCGCGGTTTGTCGGATCGCGACATCGAGGCCGCGTTGGCCGAGGTGCTGGGCTCGCAGGCGGCGTTGTCGCGCTCGACGGTGAGCCGGATTTGTGCGGCCATCAAAGACGAGTTCGCTGCGTGGTCGTCTCGACGCCTTGATGAGCTGGTGTTGGACTACCTGTTCTTGGATGCCTCGAACTTTCGGATGCATCCCAACGCCCCGGCCGAGCCGGTGCTGGCCGCCTGGGGCATCTGCACCGACGGCAAGCCCCTGTTTATTGGGCTGGCCCCAGCCGCAGCGGAGTCGGCTGATGCGTGGGCCGACTTCTTGGCTGACCTGAGGAACCGGGGACTACGCCCGCCGCTACTGGGCATCTCCGACGGGGCGCCGGGCCTGATCGCCGCATGGGAGACCACGTTTCCGGCAAGCCTGCGTCAGCGGTGTCTGATCCATCGCTGCCGTAACGTCATCGCCAAGACACCTGTCGCGGTCCAGGACGAGATCAAAGCCGCGTTCTGGTCGATCTTCGATGACATTGACCAGCCACCCGGCCAGCAGGCCGTGGATGAAGCCACCCGCCGCGCCGAGGAGTTCACCACCACATACCGCGGGCTCTACCCAGCCGCGGTCGCTTGCCTGGCCAACGACTTCGCCTCGCTGAGCGTGCATTTGCGCTTCCCCCGCCAACACTGGACACGCATCCGCCATTCCAACCTCATCGAACGCACCTTCGGAGAATCCCGTCGCCGGGTCAAGGTCATCGGCCGCCTACCCGGCGAAACCAGCTGTCTGTCGCTGGTATGGGCCGTCCTCGACCGCGCCAGCCGCGGCTGGCGCGGAGTCACCCAAACATCAGCGACCAGCCGCCACCTCCAAGAACTACGCCACCAACTGCTCGAGCCACCCCGCCCACTGCATCCCCCCACCACAACAACCACGACCGACACCACCGCCGCGTAACATGACCACCAGGAACATGCGCCCAGCGTTTTTACACCAGTCCTAAGACGCCACCGAGGCGGCGACCACTGTGGAGACCAGCATGGCCAACCCGCCTCCGAGGACCGACACAGCAGCCGCGACATGGTTTTGACGAGTTTGACCGCGGCTGCTGGTGATGACGGGCCGCTTAGCTGGTGTGCGTGTCAACTGTTGCGATTGCATCAATTACTGCTGCTGGGTCGTCGATCGAAACAAATGTCTTCGCTTCGGGCACCTTGATCATTGTGCAGTTCGGGAAAAGCGCGGCAAGTCGATGGGCGAGCTTGGGCGTGAAGCACCGGTCGCGCATGCCCCAGACTAACGTGACGGGATTGGCGAACTGAGTAAAGTGCGTCGACGCCTCGGTCAGATCTGTCGCCGCTACGTGTCGGAGCAGCGTTGCGAGGTTGCCGCGGATACGAGGGTCCTTGCGGCACGGATCGAGCCACGACGCCGTGAGTTCGGAGTTCGGCGCGGTCACCAAGAGGCCGTAGCCCAGCGGCGAGTGCCGCAGCGGCGGCAGCCGCATCGCAGTGAGCATTGCCTGGATGGTTTTTGGGCCTCTCAGCATCGCAAAGACGACGGTGAATGGGAACGGTGGGAACGTCTCGAATGCATCGCAATTGGTGAGCACCAAGCGGCCGACAGGCTTCGGGTTGGTGGCGATGACGAGCTGACACAGGCCGCCACCGGTGTCATTGCCAACTAGGGTCACGTTGGAGAGGCCAAGGGCGACCATAAATTCACTGATCATGGTGGCAACACCGGCGGGGGAGAGGTCGGCGTTGTCGCTGACCGGTGTGGTGTGCGAGCCTAGCGGCCACGTGGGTTGGATGCACCGAAACCCTCTGCGGCTGAGTCCTTCTGCGACCTGGTCCCACAGGCGCTCGTCGACAAGAATGCCGTGGACAAACAAGACGGGAGGGTGGGGCGAATCCTCAGGTCCTGATACTCGGTAGTCAATCGTGGCATGTTTTAGCGCGGCTTGCGGCATCGTGGCCATCCCTTGCGCGAACCTACAAATTCACCGCACGGAAGTTACCGGAAATTCGTAGCGCAGGAAAGCCCAGCATCTTTGGTGCGAGGGTAGAACGTATCGAGTTTATTGCCGAGGTGGGCACTGCGATGTTGAGCCGCGGGGCATGGTCGCTGCGTGTGTTCCTACGGTTGTAGGCAGGTAACGGCAGCGCGCACCGTCCTCGTTGAGGTCTTGATGCCGTACGTAGCCTCAATCACAAACTGACCCGCCAAACCCGCAACATCGAAGTCGGGTAGAAACCGGACCAGCTAGTGACTCACCCACGCGGCGAGGATGCGTGCCCGGGGGCAACGCATGCCCGGGACATAGACCCCTCCACAGGCCAACCCATGTCAGGCGACCCGTCGTTTTTTGACGGTCTCGGCGCCGACGACGCCCACCTGCGCGACACAATGGCCCGCTTCCACACCGATCTTGCCCAAACCAGCCAGGCGCAAGCCGACATAGCCGGCCAGCAGGTCAACGACTTCGGTTATCGATCCGTGTCCTACTCTCGCGCATCGGCGCAAGCGGCCGCAGACGCCGCAAAACTACGCGAGTCTGCGCACGAATATGAACGGGAAGCCAACGAGCGTGTTGAAGGGATCACCGCACAGCGCCACCGCGAGAACGCAAAAATGCACCTGAGGCAGATGCTGCAACATGAGCAATCAGCGTTAAGAGAAGAGGGCCGCGCTCAGCACTACGAGAAATTTGTGCGGCAAAACCCCGGGTGGTCCGAAGAAGAACAAGACCTGGCGCAGCAGCACCGGACCAACGCCGACGAGTACAGGAAACAGATGAAGCTCGACCGAGAGCTGGCACAGCAAGAACTAGATGCGGTCGCGTCTCATCGCTGGTGTAAATGGTCACGGGCGTAGGTTCCGTCGCAACCGACGAAAGCTATGAAGGAGGGGCTACGCCCGTGACCAAGCGAGTATCGCCGATTGAGCGTGTGCGTGTTGAGATGGATCAGTTGTTCGCCGCGACCGAGCGGCCGTTGACCGAGATTTTGGAGGAGGTCGGGCGGTTATCGGTGCGTCTGGTGTTTCAGGTCGCCGTGGAGGCCGAGGTAGAAGCAGTGTTGGGCCGAGCCCGTCACCAGCGTCGGGTTCAGGACGGCCCGGGCGGGTACCGCAATGGGTATCAACCGCCGGCGACGGTGAGACCACGATGGGCTCGGTCGAATTATGCCGCCCGAAACTACGCGACACCGACGAGCGGTTCTGTTCGCGGCTATTCGGTGCCGGGGTGACGCGCACCCACGCTCTGGAGGCGTTGGTGATTTCGGGATGGGTGCGCGGTTTGTCGGATCGCGACATCGAGGCCGCGTTGGCCGAGGTGCTGGGCTCGCAGGCGGCGTTGTCGCGCTCGACGGTGAGCCGGATTTGTGCGGCCATCAAAGACGAGTTCGCTGCGTGGTCGTCTCGACGCCTTGATGAGCTGGTGTTGGACTACCTGTTCTTGGATGCCTCGAACTTTCGGATGCATCCCAACGCCCCGGCCGAGCCGGTGCTGGCCGCCTGGGGCATCTGCACCGACGGCAAGCCCCTGTTTATTGGGCTGGCCCCAGCCGCAGCGGAGTCGGCTGATGCGTGGGCCGACTTCTTGGCTGACCTGAGGAACCGGGGACTACGCCCGCCGCTACTGGGCATCTCCGACGGGGCGCCGGGCCTGATCGCCGCATGGGAGACCACGTTTCCGGCAAGCCTGCGTCAGCGGTGTCTGATCCATCGCTGCCGTAACGTCATCGCCAAGACACCTGTCGCGGTCCAGGACGAGATCAAAGCCGCGTTCTGGTCGATCTTCGATGACATTGACCAGCCACCCGGCCAGCAGGCCGTGGATGAAGCCACCCGCCGCGCCGAGGAGTTCACCACCACATACCGCGGGCTCTACCCAGCCGCGGTCGCTTGCCTGGCCAACGACTTCGCCTCGCTGAGCGTGCATTTGCGCTTCCCCCGCCAACACTGGACACGCATCCGCCATTCCAACCTCATCGAACGCACCTTCGGAGAATCCCGTCGCCGGGTCAAGGTCATCGGCCGCCTACCCGGCGAAACCAGCTGTCTGTCGCTGGTATGGGCCGTCCTCGACCGCGCCAGCCGCGGCTGGCGCGGAGTCACCCAAACATCAGCGACCAGCCGCCACCTCCAAGAACTACGCCACCAACTGCTCGAGCCACCCCGCCCACTGCATCCCCCCACCACAACAACCACGACCGACACCACCGCCGCGTAACATGACCACCAGGAACATGCGCCCAGCGTTTTTACACCAGTCCTAAGACGCCACCCTAGATGCAGCACAAACAGCCAAAGTCGGTGTTCCTGCGGCCCGAGCCCAAGCGCAAAAGCTGCATTCTGAGGCCGACGAGCTTGATGCACGTTCACAACGGCTAGCTGAGCAAGCCAAACAGACTCGTTCCCAAGGGCGCACGTTGCTCAACCAGCAGACCAGCGCCGTTGGTCAACACGACCAATCACAGCAGCGAGCGCAGACCTATCAAGGGTGTGGAGCTGGCCGGGTCGTCTATGACCACGCCGGTATCGAGGCCGCGATTGCCGAGCTGCAACAGATCCTCGACCGCGCACAAGCCAACCTCGAAACCTGTCGCCAAGCGAGAAGGTCGCTAGGGCAGGATGCCGCCGGTGCGGCCGCAGATGCCTCGAATGACAATCTCTTGCAGCTCGAACGGATCAACCAACACATCATAGAAACCGTGCGCGCGGCCTTGCGTGATCTCGGCGTGGCTAACTACGACATGGCACACCTAGAGCAACACAACGCCAGCCAGTACCACTAACCCATGACGGTGTGCGGATGCGACGGTTGGCAGCTGAATGGTGCACAAAGGTCAAGATAGAGATCTGGGACGGAGATCGAAACGCGCGCAGATGGTCTTCGACCGGGCAGGGCTCAACGCGGCGGGGTGGACGGCTGTAAGCCCTGACACGAAATAGTCGTGACAGGGAAAACCCGAGCCGCAGAATTCGGACAAGTTATGCGGGCGAGCGATCACGTGCATTATGCATGAAAGTCAATTTCGTTCGGGCGCCGAATTGTTCGGTACGGCCTTGGGCGAGGAAAAAGATCCCGTGAATCACCACTGGGCTTGGCGGCCCACTTTCTGTGGTGCCGGTACCAAGCCCAGCAGCAGCGGCGAGGCTAGCTAGCCTCGAATTACTTGCTCGTTGTCAGCCGGCACCCAACGTGCTCTGCAGGTCGCCTTTCATGGCGTTTAGCTGAGCACCCCAGTACTCCCAGCTGTGCGTTCCGTTGTTGTCGAAATGGAATACCGCGTTATGGCCGCCGGCCGCGTTGTAAGCATCTTGAAATTTGATGTTGCTGCCGCGAACGAAGTTCTCCAGGAACTCAGCGGGAATGTTGGCTCCACCCAGCTCCGAGGGTGTGCCGTTACCGCAGTAAACCCATAGCCGGGTGTTGTTCGAGACCAGCCTTGGAATCTGGACGGTTGGATCGTTGCGCTGCCATGCCGGATCCTCCCTCGGACCCCACATGTCTGCGGACTTGTAGCCGCCGGCATCACCCATCGCCAGGCCGATCAGGGGCGGGCCCATTCCGTTGGAGGGGTCCAGCAAGGCTGAGAGCGAACCGGCGTAGATGAATTGGTTCGGGTGGTAGGCGGCAAGGATCATCGCAGAGGAGCCGGCCATGGAGAGGCCTACTGCTGCGCCACCAGTGGACTTGACGCTCCTGTTGGCAGACAACCACTGAGGCAGCTCGCTGGTCAGGAAGGTTTCCCACTTGTAGGTCGTGCAGCCGGCATTGCCGCAGGCCGGGTTGTACCAGTCGCTGTAGAAGCTGGATTGCCCGCCGACAGGCATGATCACCGACAGCCCCGACTGGTAGTACCACTCGAACGCCGGGGTGTTGATGTCCCAGCCGTTGTAATCCTCTTGGGCGCGCAAGCCGTCAAGTAGGTACACGCCAGGGGAACCGTTGCCGCCGCTCTGAAACTGCACCTTGATATCGCGGCCCATTGATGCCGACGGAACCTGCAGGTATTCGACCGGCAGGCCCGGCCGCGAAAACGCTTCCGCAGGCGCCGATCCTCCGGCGAGACCGACCAGGCCCGGAAGGGTTGCTGCGGCAGCTGCACCGACGGCAAGTCGGCGCCCCAATGCCCGCATCTTCCTGCTTACGTCTGTCATACCATGCCCCTTGTTCGTACGTTGTCGCGTGCTTTCGGCAGAAGATACCGCGCGAATCGGCCAAATGTCGATCTAGACGCGAAGTCATTTCATTTCTGTATCGGTTACCGGGCTGTCGACACAGCAATTGCGCTAATCGGATGTTCGGGTTTCACGACGGCTGGTCAGCGCCCTCAGGATGCGCTCGGCGCTGGGAAAGTGTCCGTTGGAGGGCCTTGGAGGGGCTTGGAGGGGCTTGGAGGGGCTTGGAAAGCGCGTCGAGTCAGTCAACGGTTCTGGGCATCTGATTTCGTGCGCGCAATGCGGCAGTCAACTGTTAAAGGTTCACTAGTCGCCGCGTTAGGCGTGCTGGCTCGGCGCATCGCGCGGTGGTGAGTCCGACACGCCCGGCTTGGACCGGTGGCGGTCGCCAAAAAAGGCCTTTCACCTGCGCATTCTATATCGGGGGAGCCAAACTTGCGTCGACCGCGTAGGCTGCTCCGGAGCAAGCCGATGTAGACCTTGCCATCTCGGTCCGTTCCCGCGCTCACGAACAATCGCACCAAGGCGCCCTGGTGCGTGGCCGCGTGGCGTGGGGCACCGGCGGTCCTGGAACGATTGAGGTGCGAAACTTTGGACGCGGTACTTGGGGTATCAGTGACGCCGACCACCGTTGGGTGGGTCCTTGCTGAAGGGCACGGCGCGGATGGCGTCATCCTGGAACACCACGAGTTAGCACTGCGCGACAGCAGTGGCCTGCGTGTGCTGGACACCGCAGAACAGGTGGCCGCGGAAGTGCTGCGGGCGAAGGCGGTGGCGACCGCGAGTGATCACCGGCTTCGTATTATCGGCGTGACCTGGAACGACGAAGCATCGGCTCAGTCGGCGCTGCTGTTGGAGGCGTTGGCCGGCGCAGACTTTGACAATGTCGTGCCCGTCCAAAAAGTGGACGCAGTCCAGATGCTAGCCCGGGCGGTTGTGCCCATCATCGGCTATGAGCAGACTGCAGTATGCATCCTTGAGCATGAGTGGGCGACCGTTGTCCTGGTCGACACCTATGAGGGCGAGACGCAAACAGTTGTCAAGCATGTGCGTGGAGGTTTCCGCGGGTTGACTTCTTGGCTGGCCGGAATGTTTGACCGCGGCGCATGGTGCCCGGAGGGCGTCGTTGTCGTCGGCTCTGACTGCGATATGGATCGATTGTCTTGGCAGCTCGAAAAGGTCTTGCCGGTGCCAGTTTTCGCCCAGACCATGGCGCAGGTGACGGTGGCCCGAGGCGCGGCATTAGCCGCGGCTCAGAGCACGGAATTCACCGATGAGCAGCTGCTGGCGGAAGATATCGTTGCTCCCGTCGCCGTGCCCGCCAGATCTCGGTACTACACGAGGGCCGCAACCACGCTGGCCGCCGCTACGGTTACCTTCGTAGGTTCGCTGTCACTGGCGGTGGGTCTGCACATGGCCCCGGCGGAAGACCCTGAAACGGCGGGCCGGACAGTGCGCAAACCACTGCCGCGCGTGGCCGAGGCCGTGGCACCGGCGATTGCGCCGTCCACGCAATCAGGGCAGTCGGAACCCGGCGTGGCTCCTGAAGCTGCGTCGGCCCAGGACCCTCCCGTCAAACTTGCTTCCGGTGAGCAGATCACCGGTCCCATCGCGGCAGATGCACCGCCGGATGCGTCAGGTTCGGACTCCGATCCGAATGGTCGGCCGCCGCTTATGACAAGAGTGCTTGACCACATACCCGGCACCTACGGTGCCCCGGACTCGGGCCCGCCCGAGTAGCACGGGTAGTCCCCTGCCGTTTCCAGGCGTGAGCGAGCCCGTCCGAGCCAAGCGGCGAGTATGTGCCGGCTAGGTCAGCCGTCTTTGGTCCGAACAGCGTTGAAGGACACAACGACGTCCGCAGAGACCCGTAGTGCACCCATCATCAGCGAGTAGGGCTTGATACCGTAATCAGCCTGGCAAACCACGGATTCAGCAGACATCCTCCACGCGCCTCCGAGATCTTCAGTGCGCAAATCGACGACGTGCTTCCGTGATTTTCCTTGAATTTGTAACGGCCCGCTCATGCGGTACCCGTTTTTGGTCTGGTGTATGGCATCGGTAGTAAAACTGATAGTCGGAAAGCGGCTGGCGTTCAATGACCGCAGTGCATTCGATCGTACGAGGGCTTTTTCCGGCCCGGACAGGACTTTGACACCACCGGTGCCACGTAGAACGTCGAACGAATCCACCTCAACCACTAACTCTGCGGTCGCGGGTTCGGTCTCCGCCCAATCCACGCGGGCTTGCCATCGTGTCATGGCGATGGTCAAACGATGACCCAGTCGCGCGGCTCTGCCGGTGACTCCGGTGCGAATTGTCAATTCGCCGTCGGAAGCATCCAGGATCCAGCTTGTGTCGCTCACGGAACGACTGTATTCGACGTCCATACGGTTTCAGCTGTTTCTGGCGCTGAATGGAAACCCGCATGCGCCAGGTTGCCCATCCTGGAAGGACTCGTCGTTAATGTGTGACGGGGCATTGTGCTGCCCCGTTGCTGTGGTAGTCCACCTGCCAGTGCTTGATGCCGTTGAGCCAGCCTGACCTTAATCGTTCTGGTCTACCGATCGACTCCAGATCGGGCATGGTGTCGGCGATCGCATTGAACATCAGGTCGATCGTCATCCGGGCCAGATTGGCTCCGATGCAGAAATGTGCACCCGTACCACCAAAACCCACGTGTGGGTTGGGGCTACGGAGGATGTTGAAGGCGAATGGGTCGTCGAACACGTCCTCGTCGAAATTGGCGGAGCGATAAACCATCACCACGCGCTGGCCCTTCCTGATCTGTACACCGGACAACTCGTAGTCCGCGAGGGCGGTGCGCTGGAACGACGTGACCGGGGTGGCCCACCGTACGATCTCGTCGACCGCGGTGGCTGGGCGCTGGCTTTTGTAGAGGTTCCACTGATCAGGGAAGTCGGTGAAGGCCATCATGCCTTGGGTGATGGAATTGCGGGTGGTCTCGTTGCCTGCGACTGCCAGCAAAATGACGAAGAAACCGAACTCGTCGGCAGATAGTTTGTGGCCATCGAGGTCGGCTTCTATCAGAGTGGTCACGATGTCGCGGCCCGGATTCTTGGCCTTCTCGGTGGCCATTTGCATGGCGTAGGTGATCAATTCGACGGATGCGGTGATGGCGTCATTGTCGGCGAACTCGGGGTCTTGGTCGCCGACCATCTGGTTCGACCAGTCGAACAACTTCCTGCGGTCCCCTTGCGGAATTCCTAGCAGACCGGCAATTGCTTGCAGGGGAAGTTCACAGGACACCTGTTCGACGAAGTCGCCCGATCCTGCTGCCGCTGCAGCCTCGACGATGTGCCGGGCCCGCGTATTGAGGTCATCGCGAAGCCGCTCGATGGCCCGGGGCGTGAAGCCTCGGGCGACGATTTTGCGCAGTCGAGTGTGCTGCGGAGCATCCATGTTGAGTAAGACGAACTTGCCTCGGTCGATCTGCTCGTTGACGGTGCCTTCCTTGTAGCGCGGGAGGGCGCTTTTCTGCAGGCTCGAAAACACATCGTTGCGCAGCGAGACGTCTTTGACGTCCTTGTGCTTGGTGACCACCCAAAAGCCGCCGTCGTCAAATCCGCCTGTTCCCATCGGCTGCTCGTTCCACCAAATCGGTGCTGTTCGACGCATCTCGGCCAGTTCTGCGGCCGGCAGCCGCTCGGCGTAGACATCCGGGTCGGTGAAATCGAATCCGGGTGGCAAATTGGGGGTTGGTGTGGCGGCCGGCATGAGGGCACTCCTCGATACGACGTTGTCTAGTGCCATGGTCCACCTCTACATCACACTTGGGAAGTGTTAAAGCAGGCTCGCTATAGCTGAATTGCAACATGTTCAGGCGCGCTGGAGGGAGCGCAAGCTGTTCTACGTCTTTCGTTGCTGGCGTAACAACACGGCGGAACTAGCTGAAACGGTTGTCTTATCGGCTCTCGCCGCGACAGTGCAGCAAAGGTCGTGTGCTCAACGGCTGGTAGGCGCGCGTAGTGCGGCGCCTGATGTTGGCCGACCGATAGTACCTGCTGATGACGCTGGGCGAAGTTCCTGCATCTGCGGGCGTCGAAAGGCGGGACCCTGGAACAGGGGAACATTGGCAAATGCGCTTTCAGCGTATTCGATCTTGCGTACAGCCTTGTGGGCGAGGACGTACTCGCTATGCTTTGCTGTAGTTCGCTGGCGCGACGGAGGGGTATGAAGATGATTCGTGAACTGTTTATCGCCGCTGTGATAGCGGGTGCGGGGATCGGCATTGCGCCAGCGGCGGGCGCTGACCAGCGCTACGAGGGCGATGTGCCGGGGATGAACTATGAGGCTTCGCTGGGCGCGCCGTGCTCTAGCTGGGAGCGCTTCATCTTCGGGCGCGGTCCGGACGGCCAGGCCGAAGCCTGCCATTTTCCGCCCCCCAACCAATTCCCGCCGGCCGACACCGGTTACTGGGTGATCTCCTACCCGTTGTACGGAGTCCAGGAGGCGGGTGCGCCGTGTCCGAAGCCCCAGGCGGCGGCGCAGTCTTCGGACGGACTGCCGATGCTGTGTTTGGGGGCCCGAGGATGGCAGCCCGGCTGGTTTACCGGTGCCGGATTCTTCCCGCCGGGCTAATCGGTCGAACTGTTCTGCCGATACGCGACCAATAGTTCGCTAAAACCTCGGTGAATCCCCGATCTCGCGGCGGTTGCGTTCCGTTCGTCACGTGGCGGCAGCGGCTAGCTGCCTATCCGACTGTCGTCAAACGGCGGCTGCGTTGAGTTCATTCAGCGTGTTGGTCGCTTCCAGATACTCTTGCACCCATCGCTGGATGACTGTGGCGGTCTTCTCTACTTTGGCGAATTGCCCAACCACCTGCCCGACGGGATTGAACGCGATGTCGGCGGTCTCATTCGGGTACTTGCGGGTAGCCTTCACTACCATTCCAGACACCATGTACTGCAGCGGCATACCGAGTGGATCTGGGCTGTCTGGTTGCTCCCACGCCTCAGTCCAGTCGTTGCGCAGCATCCGGGCCGGTTTGCCGGTGACGGAGCGACTACGGACAGTGTCACGGCTGGTGGCCTTCGCGTAAGCCGCTTGTTG
Source organism: Mycobacterium sp. (assembly GCF_965230835.1). Taxonomy (GTDB): domain Bacteria; phylum Actinomycetota; class Actinomycetes; order Mycobacteriales; family Mycobacteriaceae; genus Mycobacterium. Next base: position 4,676,948 of record NZ_CBDDLW010000002.1, on the reverse strand, counting down.
AACCGGTGTGTTCTCGGCTTCCTCGACCATCAGCCACTGCGAGCCAGTCCACGCCCCTTGAGCGCCGAGCGCCAAGGCTGCTGCGATCTGCTGGCCACTGCCGATACCGCCGGCCGCCAGCACCGGTACGGGAGCAACCTCCTTGATGACTTGCGGCCACAACACGATTGAGCCCACTTCGCCGCAGTGCCCGCCGCCTTCGCCGCCCTGGGCGATGATGATGTCGACGCCGGCATCGGCGTGCTTCCGGGCCTGTGAGGGCGAGCCGCACAATGCGGCAACTTTGCGTCCGGTTTCGTGAATGTGCGTGATCATGTCTGCCGGCGGGGTGCCGAGCGCATTGGCAATAAGTGTCATCTTCGGGTGTTGCAAGGCCACCTCGACCTGAGGCGTGGCAGTCGTCTCCGTCCAGCCGAGCAGTTGCAAGCTGTCCTGGGTGCTGTCTTCGACCGGGACACCGTGATCGGCGAGGATTTTTCGAGCGAAATCCAGGTGTTGCTGCGGCACCATCGACCGCAAGGTGCCGGCAAGTTCATCGGCAGACTGGTTGGAGCCCATGCCCTCGTACTTGTTGGGGACGACTATGTCGACTCCGTAGTGGTGATCACCGATGTTCTCATCAATCCAGTTCAGTTCGATCTCTAGCTGCTCCGGGGTGAAGCCCACCGCGCCCAGCACGCCGAAACCACCGGCTTTGCTGACGGCGACCACCACGTCGCGACAGTGGGTAAAGGCGAAAATCGGAAACTCGATGCCAAGCTCGTCGCAAATGGCAGTGTGCATGCCTGCTCCTGGGGCGCTCGCCGAATTGAAACGTGTTCTACTTTAATACGGTTGCTTGTGACATCGCTAGCCAGGTCCTGTGCATCACGACTACGACCCATTATCTGTGCAGGTGCCGACTGGCCAGATCACTGGCCGGCACCTGACGTAGGTGACCAGACGAGCCGGCGCGCACGGGCGCGGATCCCGTGATGGGGGCAAGTCGCAACATACGAGGTGGGTTTGCTTCTGAGGTTCGACGCAGCAGACCTGCGGTTGGCGGCACGGCGACGACCGCCAGCGCCGCAGGCGGCAAACCTGGCATGCCGTGGACCGTGCTCGGGCGGTAGAACACGTGCTAATCGCGTGATTTGATCGGGTAGCCTGACTCGCCATGGGACGCGCAGAAGGAAAAGTTGGCCTGATCAGCGGCGGTGCCCGGGGTATGGGAGCGTCTCATGCCAGGCTCCTTGTCTCCGAGGGCGCCCAGGTGGTAATCGGGGATATCCGTGATGATGACGGCAAGGCGCTGGCCGACGAACTTGGCGACGCTGCGCTTTACGTGCACCTAGATGTAACGCAGCCTGAGCAGTGGGCCGCCGCGGCCGCCCGGGCAGTGGCGGAATTCGGCAAGCTGAATGTCTTGGTCAATAACGCTGGAATTGTGAACTTTGGCCCCGTCAAGACTTTCGACATGGGCGAATGGAAACAGATTCTTGATATCAACGTCACGGGAACGCTCCTGGGTATCCAGGCTGTTGTCGATCCGATGATCGCTTCGGCCGGCGGTTCGATTATTAACGTCTCATCCATCGAGGGCTTGCGGGGAGCCGCGTTCGTACACGGCTACGTGGCTTCAAAATGGGCGGTTCGTGGTCTGACTAAGTCTGCGGCGCTGGAGTTGGCCCCACACAACATCCGAGTCAACTCGATTCACCCGGGGTTCATCCGAACACCGATGACTGCGGAAATTCCGGAGGATTTCCTGAATATCCCGCTCGGGCGCCCCGGCGAACCTCGAGAGGTATCGATGTTCGTGCTCTTTCTAGCCAGCGACGAGTCCTCCTATTCGACTGGTGCTGAATTCATCATGGATGGTGGTCTGGTAGCCGACGTTTCGCACAAGACACACGAGACGCTCTAGGCATAGCAGCTACCGCTTTTGAAACTGCCCGCAGCTGGCTGAGCGGTGGGGCCGTTCGACGCCAGGCGGCTGGTCTCGGCTCGCGAACAGGGGCGGGGGTTGTGGTGTAGGTGCCGGCGGCCTGCTGGTCTTGTTGCTTGATCACCGATGGTGATGTGGTAAACATCGTCGCCTGTTTCTGCGCTGCGGCCTGGTCGTTGCCATTGACTTGTGCAAGCAGCTCCTTGATGGCCGCGGCCACCGACACCGCCGCGGTGTCAAGTTCTGAACTCGCGGCATCCGGCGGCGGCACAACCACGCCGGGCTTGATAACGGCCATAGCTTCGGCCGTGCCGGCGTCCGTGGCTAACGCCTCGATGTTGACGTCGAGCTTGTCACGCACAGAACTAATCCTCTCCGTTTGTGGGAATGGTATTCATTGATGACCAGCCGATCCGCGCATATAAGAGTTGACATGAGTCGATAAGACACGCGCGATAGCCAACGGTCCATCCCGTCAAGCGGCGGCTCTTGATCCGCAGCGTCACCGGGGGGTAGCGTGAGTCTGCCAATTACGAAACCGTTGGTAGCGAAATTGCGAACAGTTCGCGATGATCCCTAACGCAGAAAAGGATCGGCTCGATGCGCAGCCGTTACGCCGGCCGGCCGTTCACTACGTCCACACCAGAGATCGCGGCTGCGCTCGAAGACGTAAGCATTCCGACGTTGCTGTTGTCGCTCGTGCACATCACCGGAGATCCCCGTTTTATCCGTGACTTCAAGCCGCTTGGCATCTTTCTCAACGAGGTCCAGGGGTTCATGTCGGAGGCGGACAAAGCACGGGCCCGGGCAGCGGCGGTTCCGGTGCTTGCCCAGTACCGCGACAGTGGCTGCCCCGAGCCCAAGCCGCTGAGCAACGAGCTCGTCCGAGAAATGATGGACTGGGCTGCCTGCGAACACGTTCCGGACGACTACCTGTCCCTCGTAGCCGAGGAGATGGACCTTGGTGGTTTAGACCCGCGCCGCCCCGCAGCTCTGCCGGATGACGACGCAGCCCAGCTTCCCGTCGTTGTGATCGGATGCGGCGAATCCGGAATTTTGGCCGGAATCCGGCTCAAGCAAGCCAACATTCCCTTCACCATCGTGGAGAAGAATGCTGGCCCCGGCGGAACCTGGTGGGAGAACAGCTATCCCGGCGCCCGCGTCGACGTCGCAAACCATTTCTATTGCTACAGTTTCGAGCCGAACAACGACTGGACTCACTTCTTCGCGGAGCGCTCAGAGCTGCAAGACTACTTCGCTCGGGTGATGAATAAGCACGGTTTGGATCCGTACGTGCGTTGGCGCACCGAGGTGCTCGGTGCCACGTGGAATGACGACGACGGCATGTGGAGCGTCAACCTGCGCGCGGCTGACGGGCAAACGAGCACACTACCGGCGCGGGCCGTCATTGCGGCGGTCGGCCAGTTGAATCGACCGCATATTCCCGATTTCGAAGGCGCAGATACCTTCGAGGGACACTCGTTCCATTCCGCGGCTTGGGATCACTCCCTTGACGTGACCGGCAAGCGAGTTGCGCTGGTCGGGGCTGGCGCCAGCGGCTTTCAGATTGCGCCTGCGATTGCCGACCGGGTCGAACACCTCACCATATTTCAGCGCTCCGCTCAGTGGATGTTCCCGAATGCGATGTACCACGATGAAGTTGGCCCCGGTGTGCGCTGGGCGCTTCGCCACCTGCCATTTTATGGAAGATGGTACCGATTTCTCGTACTCTGGCCAGGCGCTGACAAGGGACTCGACGCTGCGCGCGCCGATCCGAAGTATGACGACAACGGATATGCGGTAAGCGATCTAAACGCAGCCGCCAGAACGATGTTCACGCATTGGATCACCAGTCAAGTCGGGGACGGCGACTTACTGAGGAAGATAATGCCCGACTACCCCGCCACCGGTAAGAGGACGTTGCAGGATAACGGCAGCTGGCTCAAAACGCTGCAGCGGGAGAACGTTGATTTGATACGCAACCCGATTCAGCGGATCAAATCCGATGGCATAGCAACCACTGACGGTAGGACTCACAGTGCTGATGTCATCGTGTATGCAACCGGCTTCCGGCACACCGATGTGCTATGGCCGCTGAAAATCACCGGCCGCGACGGACTCGATTTGCGTCGCATGTGGGGGACTCGCCCATACGCCTACCTCGGTATCACAGTTCCGGGATTCCCCAACCTCTTCCTTCTTTATGGGCCAGGAACTCATCTTGCCCACGGGGGCAGCCTGATTTTCCAGTCCGAGGTCCAGATGCGTTACATCAACCTGTGTCTGCAACACCTGGCAGAGATGAACGCGAATTGTCTAGAGCCGACAGACGACGCCGCAACGGAATGGCATCGCCGTACGCAGGCCGAAATAGAGACAATGGTGTGGTCGCACCCGGCCGTCAAGCATTCCTACTTCAAGAACGCCGACGGAGAGATTCACACCGTCAGCCCCTGGCGTCTCAAAGAATACTGGGCTGCAACGCGTATGCCCGACTGGTCTCAATTCGTTTTGCGACAAAGAAAGTGAGCACTCCGACATGCGCGCGGTAGTCATTGATGGACCGGCAAGCATTCGAGTCGACACGCGCCCCGATCCGGTTCTTCCGGGGCCAGACGGGGTGATCGTTGCCGTCACCGCCGCCGGCATCTGCGGATCTGACTTGCATTTCTATGACGGTGAATATCCATTCGGCGGGCCGGTCGCCCTCGGCCATGAAGCGGTGGGCACCGTACTTGAGGCCGGGCCGAAGGTGGCAACCGTGAAAGTTGGCGATCCGGTCATGGTGTCGTCGGTGGCCGGCTGCGGATCATGCCCGGGCTGCGCCACCCGAGATCCCGTCATGTGTCACTCCGGTCCGCAAATTTTCGGCACAGGGGGACTCGACGGCGCACAAGCCGACTTACTCGCCGTACCGGCCGCCGATTTTCAGGTGCTGAAAATTCCGGAAGCAATCACCACCGAGCAGGCACTGCTTCTCACCGACAACCTCGCCACCGGCTGGGCAGCAGCCCGACGCGCCGATATCTCGTTCGGCAGCACAGTAGCGGTGATCGGCCTGGGCGCGGTCGGCTTGTGCGCGGTGCGCAGCGCGCAGGCCCAAGGTGCGGCAACAGTCTTCGGTGCCGATCGTGTTCAAGGACGCCTGCGCCGAGCCGCGGGATGGGGCGTCACACCGATCAATTCGCCAGCAGCCGAGTCCGTTCGCGCCGCGACCGGCGGCCGCGGCGCCGACTCGGTGATTGATGCTGTAGGCACCGACGCGTCTATGACTGATGCACTAAATGCTGTGCGGCCCGGCGGCACTGTCTCCGTTGTCGGCGTGCACGATCTGCAGCCCTTTCCGCTGCCCGCGGTGACGTGTCTGCTGCGCAGCATCACGCTGCGAATGACTACGGCGCCGGTCCAGCGCACATGGCCGGAGTTGATCCCGTTACTGCAATCCGGTCGGCTCGACGTCGACGGAATCTTCACCACGACATTGTCGTTGGACGACGCGGCCAAAGGATATGCCGCTGCCGGGTCGCGGTCGGGTGACGATGTGAAGATCCTGCTGACGCCCTAGCGCTTGTCCCACTAACGGGTTGCCTTGATGTAGTGCGAGCCCATCAAGCGGTCAAGCTGTATATCAATGTCAGGCGGGTCCATTCCGTAACGCGCCTGCAGCTCGAGCACGTTTCGAGTCGGCTCGACCGACCACCCATGGGTAGCCAGCCACGTTGCTGGGTCGTGCCTGGTGTCGTCATAGGTGAGGCCGGAGAAGTCCACATCACCTGACATGTTGATACCCGGGTGGGTCTCTTCGAGTGCCGCAAGCTGCTCACTGTCCAGGCGTGATCCCAGAGCACCTACCGCGAGTTGACTGCGCGGCGCACTCAGCTCGCCGATCCGGGTCAGAAGAGTGTTCTGCGCTTGGCCGGTCAAATAAGGTAACAGTCCCTCCACTGACCAGGCGCTAGGTTGTTGTGGATCAAAGCCAGCTGCCTTCAACGGAGTCGGCCAGTCCGCGCGTAGATCGATCGCAACTGCTCGTCTTCGCGCCTTGGCCTGCGCACCGCATTCGTCGAGTACGTGCGCTTTGAATTCCAGGACTTTGGGCAGGTCGACCTCGAAAACTGTTGTTCCGGAAGGCCAGTCAAGACGATACGCACGCGAGTCCACTCCTGCGGCGACAATGACTGCCTGGCGGATGCCAGCGGCGCCGGCGGAGCAAAAGAAGTCGTCGAAGAAGCGGGTTTGCACCGCGTAGAGACGCGGGAATGCGGTTTCGTTCTGCGAAGTTGCCGGCTTAGCCAGCAGACCCGTGAGATACGGGTCCGCGGAAGCGGTGATGAAATGCTTCGCATATTCGTCTTGGACTACTGGCTGGGGGCTCGCGGCGTGCAGCGCCCGCCACCCCGCAACCAGGAGAGCGGTGTAGCCCACACTGCTGACGATGTCCCATTGATCGTCCTCGGAACGCAACGATCCAGGTTCGGATCCAGATTCGGGTTCTGTCATCGGTGCCTTCCGCTCGCCACCGACCTAGCGTGGCATCCCTGGTGTGGCTGGTCCCGACGTAGGTCCATCCCCTCGGAGCACACTTGTCTCGCTGGCGTTGGTTGATCTACTAACTCATTCGACGGTACTCGTGACGACGATATGCGAGCAGCTTGTGCGAGTCCGCGGGATCGCTAGGGAAGCGGTCGTGGGACGGCCTGGTAGCTACTCGCACCAAGGCTCCGCTGAAGTGCCCAACCCGCCTACCGGAGCAGCCAGAGACAGCCGCCTACAGTTCCAACATGAGCGTGACAGGACCGTCGTTTATCAGCTCGACGCGCATCTGTGCACCGAATATGCCGGTTTCCACCCGTGCGCCCAACACGCGCAATGCGTCCGCGAAGGCACCGACCAGAGGCTCGGCGACCGCACCGGGCGAGGCGGCATTCCACGACGGCCGCCGGCCCTTGGCCGTGTCGGCGTAGAGGGTGAACTGGCTGACGACCAGTATGGGTGCATTGACGTCCGAAGCCGACTTTTCGTCGGCGAGAACGCGCAAATTCCAGAGTTTTTCGGCGAGTCGCCGCGCCTTCTCCGCCCCGTCGGTGTGGGTGACGCCTACGAAGGCGAGCAGACCCTGATGCTCCGGCCGAATCGCGCCGACCACCTGACCATCCACTGATACTGCCGCTGACGAGACCCGCTGCACCAGAACCCGCATGGGGCTCGATGTTGCCATGTGGCTGCCTCCGGCAGGTATCTCGGTAGTCTCGTGGAGCTGGCCTCAGGAGGGAGATGGATGTCGGTGCTGGTCGCGTTTTCGGTGACCCCTTTGGGCGTTGGCGAGGGTGTCGGCGAGATCGTCGCAGAAGCAGTCCGAGTGGTCCGTGATTCCGGGCTGCCCAACAAGACGGATTCGATGTTCACCGTGATAGAAGGTGATACCTGGACAGAAGTGATGGCGGTCGTGCAGCGTGCTGTCGAAGCGGTGGCTGCTCGTGCTCCCCGAGTCAGCACTGTGATCAAGGTCGATTGGCGGCCGGCGGTCACCGACGCGATGGCCCAGAAAGTGGAGGCTGTGGAGCGCTATCTATCCGACCCAGCCATCGACGTGTAAAGCTCGCTAGGCCTGCAGCGCGGCGCGAAACGTCTGCTCGGCCGCATCTCCGTGCACCGCGAACACCACCCGCTGCAGCGAGTTCGGTCGATACCCGCGGACCGCGTCGACCATCAGGCGCGCGGCGTCCGCGAGCGGGAAGCCGCCGACCCCGGTGCCAAAGGCCACCAGCGCCAACGAGCGGCAGCCGAGCTGATCGGCCTTTCGCAGGGTGGAATCGGTGGCGCGGGCGATGATCGCAGCTGAAGTGGGGCCGCCACGTTCCATCGTCGCCGCGTGAATCACATAGCGCGCTGGTATGTCGCCGGCTGTGGTTTCGACCGCCTCTCCGAGGCCGATGGGTGCCTTGGCGCTGGATTCCAGCTGTATTTGAGGTCCACCAGCTCGGGCAATCGCTGCTGCGACGCCGCCACCGTGGCGAAGCTGGGTGTTGGCTGCGTTGGCGATCGCGTCGAGTTCGAGCGTGGTGACGTCAGCCTGAAGTACCTCGACGTCGATCACGGGAATATTGTCTCGCAGACTGCATGAGTTCTTGTGGCCAGATGACGCCCTGGAGAACATGCGTTGGGTGAAACGCCAGGGAAATGGGGTAGCTCAATCTTGCGTCACCACCGCAAGCTGATGCCAACGGCCGGTGGACCACAGACTACGGTTGCGTAGGCTCATGCCGGTGAGCGCACGTGCGGGCATGGTGGTCACCGGAACCGAAGTTCTAACCGGACGGGTCCAAGACCGTAACGGCCCGTGGATCGCCGAACAGCTCCTAGAACTGGGAGTTGAACTGGCACACATCACGATTTGCGGCGACCGTGAAGCTGATATCGAGGCACAGCTGCGCTTTCTGGTCGATCAGGGTGTGGACCTGGTGATCACCAGCGGCGGATTAGGGCCAACAGCCGATGACATGACAGTTGAAGTGCTGGCCCGCTTCTTTGGGCGCGAACTGGTGCTCGATGCTGAGCTCGAGAACAAGATCGCTGCCATCCTGCAATCGTTGATGACGCGTTCCAATCCTGGTTTTGAATATCCCGACTTCAAAGCGGTGCTCGCCGCCAACCGCAAGCAGGCGATGATCCCGGCCGGAGCACTGGTGATCGATCCAGTGGGTACGGCACCTGGCCTGATTGTGCCGGGAAAGCCAACAGTCCTTGTGCTTCCGGGGCCGCCGCGGGAGCTCCAGCCGATGTGGCGCAACGCAGTTCAGGCATCCGCGGTCCGCCAGGCGATCGCCGGCCGCACCATCTACCGCCAGGAGACTGTGCGGTTGTTCGGGTTGCCCGAGTCGGGGTTGGCTGAAACATTGCGCTCCGCGCAGGCATCGGTCGTCGGGTTTGAGTCGTTGGAAATCACCACCTGTCTGCGGCGAGGAGAAATAGAGATGGTGACGCGCTACGAGCCGGACGACCCAACCGCCACCGCCGCGTACGCGCAACTCACCGAGCTGCTACGCGACCAGCACGGAGATCAGCTCTACTCAGAAGACGGCTCGTCGGTCGACGACCTGGTCGCGCAGTTGCTGGCCGGGCGGCGGATAGCTACTGCCGAATCCTGCACCGCCGGGCTGCTGGCGGCGCGGCTGACAGACCGGCCGGGGTCTTCCCAATACGTGGCGGGGGGAGTGGCGGCCTACTCCAATGAGGCGAAAACACAGCTCCTCGGTATCGATTCGGCATTGATCGAGACGCATGGGGCGGTTTCGGAGCCAGTGGCTGAGGCGATGGCTACCGGCGTTCGGCAGCGCTTCAACGCAGACACCGCGGTCGCGATCACCGGCATTGCTGGACCGGGCGGGGGGACGGTGGAAAAGCCGGTGGGAACGGTCTGTTTCTGCGTGACCCAAGATTGCGGCCCGGCAATCATCCGGACACTGCGGCTTCCCGGGAACCGGTCAGATATCCGTGAACGTGCGACGACAGTGGCAATGCACCTGCTGCGCCGCGTGCTTAGTGGCGCATAGTCGAGAGCTGGCCAGCTAGAGGTCGTGTCCGGGATCCGGTGTAAATAGGGAGCACGCGCGTAGGTTCCGCTTCACGACCTGCAAGTCTGCGAAGAAGGAGTCACGCCCGTGCCTGTCCGCGTATCAGCGACCGACCGTATCCGCACCAAAATCGACGCCCTGTTCGCCGAGGATCGGGAACTGCCTGAAATCCTTGAAGAAATCGCCCGCCTCGGCGCCCAGCTACTGATGCAGGCGGCCCTGGAGGCTGAGGTCACCGAGTTCCTCGGTCGTGAACGCTACCAACGTACCGCCGCCTGTGCCGACGCTAACGGCGGTTCGCGCAACGGATATCGGCCGGTGACCATCAAGACCACCACAGGTGCGGTCACCTTGGAGCGGCCGAAACTGCGTGGCACCATGCAAGCGTTCGCCTCTCGGCTGTTCGGTAAGCATGTGACGAAAACCAACGCCCTGGAAACGCTGGTGATCGCCTCGTTCATCCGCGGCCTGTCCGTCCGGGATGTCAAGGCCACCCTCGCTGAAGCGCTCGGCGATCAGGCGGCGATCTCCAAGTCCGCGGTTTCGGAAGTCTGTAAGGCGATCCGGGCCGAATACCAGGCGTGGGCTCGTCGCCCACTCGGTGAGATCGCTCTGGACTACCTGTTTTTGGACGCCAGTTTCTTTCGGATGCATCCCGGGTCGCCGGCCGAGCCTGTGCTCGCCGCCTGGGGCGTCACCACCGAGGGCAAACCCGTGTTCGTCGGATTGTCACCCGGGACCGGAGAGTCCACCGACGCGTGGTCCGACTTCCTGACCGACCTGCGCGAACGCGGTCTTGCCACTCCGCTGCTGATCGTCTCTGACGGCGCCAAGGGACTGATCGCAGCCATCGAACAAATCTACCCAAAAGCGTTGCGCCAGAGATGTCTTATTCATCGCCTTCGCAACGTGCTTGCGAAGATCCCCACCGGGATGCAAGTCGAGGTCCGTGACGGATACTGGGCGATTTTTGATACCACCGGCCTGGGTATCGAGCCGGGACCGCAGCTGGTTGAGATCGTCGACAAGCGGATCGAGGCGTTCGCCGCTAAATACTCCGACCTCTACCCGGCGGCTATGCGGATCCTGCTCACCGACAAAGCAGGGCTGACCGCCTATCTGCGGTTTCCGGTTGAACACCATGGCCGCGTTCGGCACTCAAATTTCATTGAGCGCTCCTTTGGAGAAACTAAGCGACGGACCAAGGTCATTGGCCGATTCCCCGGCGAGACCAGCGCCATCAGCCTGGTGTGGGCCGTGCTCGACCGCGCCTCGGCCGGTTGGCGCGGCCTCACCATGACACCGGTCGGCACCCGACTGCTGCAAGACCTACGCCGATCCCTGCTCGACTCACCCCGCCAACTGCGACCGCCTCAAAGTCAAGCACCTACCGGCCAGGCAGATCCCGTCTCCGCCACGGCGTAGCGAGGCGCACGCACGCGTGACGACGCCCACCCGGTCCCAGTAAGGGGAGGTGAGGGAAACCGTTTGCCACGGCGGCGTGGCCGTGGTCGATAGCCTGCACAATGTGGATCTGAATGGGATGACAGCGGTGGTGACCGGCGCAGCTAGTGGCATCGGGCGCGCGTTGGCGCATGCACTGGCCGACCGTGGAGCCAACCTCGTGCTCGCCGACATCGACACCGTCACATTGAGCGAAGTTTCGCAGTCACTGGGGGCACAAGCGGTTCCCACTGACGTTGCCATGCCGGATGCGGTCGAATCGCTCGCTGAAGCCGCCGGCGACGCCCGGGTCGTGTGCCTGAACGCCGGAATCACCGGTAGGAGCTTTGGTGCTCCGTGGGAAGTGGCCGCTCCTGACTGGAACAGGGTGTTCGCGGTCAACGTCGGTGGCGTTGTCAACGGCTTGCGTGCGTTCGTACCCAGACTGCTGGCCGCGAACCAGCCCGCGCACATCCTGATCACCGGCTCATTGGCTGGGGTGCTGACCTTTCCCAGCGGCGGCGCTTACGGACCCTCCAAGCACGCCGTCGTGGCCGTGGCCGAACACACCGCGCTGGCACTGGCCGACACGCCGATCGGCGTGAGCATGATCTGCCCCGCCCTGGTCTCGACAGGCATGTCCACCGACGGCATCGACCCCGCCGAGGTCGCTGCACAGGCGCTGGCCACTATCGACCGCGGAATCTTCGCTGCGGTCCCACCCGACTGGCAGCGCACCCTCATCACCGCGGCATCGCGTCGCGCCACTGGTCAGCGTCCCGAATCGCCTGCGGTCGCCACCTCGACCACGCAGAAACAACCACCAGCGCCCTCATAGCCCAAACATCGCCGGCGCACGAACCACGACCGGCCCGTACAACCCCCAACCCGCGAATCGACCTGCCGCCGAACCAGACGCCCGTATGCTAACAGCGGAGCGAAACTGGCCCTGCCTTTTACACCGGCATCTGGACGCAGCCCAGCTAGATCTTGCCGATGAGAAAGGCGCTTTTGGCAGTGCCAAAACGGATTCCGGTGGCATCTGTGCCGATCGCCGCGAGCATCGCGACTGCGACAAGCACCGGCACGATTGTGGCCGTCAGGGCCACCGGATAGCCGTGGGATTCGGCCAGTTTTTCCTGAATGGGTAGATTAAATGCCGCGAGGAGGTTGCCCAGCTGATAGGTGACGCCGGGGTAGAGGCCGCGAATAGCGTCTGGAGACATCTCACTCAGATGAGCGGGGATCACACCCCACGCACCCTGGACACACACTTGCATCAGAAACGCGCCCAAGCACAACAGCGCGGCGGTGCGCGAGAAGGCGAAAATCGGCACGAGCGGCAGTCCCAATACCGCGCAGAAAACGATGGTGTAGCGGCGGCCGAACCGCTGCGAGAGCGTCCCGAACAGCAATCCACCCAGAATGGCACCGATGTTGTAGCTCACCACGATCCACCTGGCAGTCGCGCTGGACAGGCTGGCGCCATGTTCGGTGGTCGCGGTCAGAAATGTGGGATAGATGTCCTGCGTGCCGTGGCTCATCCAGTTGAAGGCGGTCATGAGCAGCACGAGGTAGAAAAACCGGCGAACGATTGCCGCGTCACGCAGCACATCGCGGATTCGAGTTTTGGTGAGCCGCATTTGGTCCTGGGTGGCCTCCCACACCTCGGATTCCTTTACTCGGTATCGAATGATCAGACTGATCAGAGCCGGGATGATGCTGAGGCCAAACATCCAGCGCCACGACAGCCCCAGCCAATTCATCACGACGAGCGATGCCACCGTGGCTAGCAGGTAGCCGACTGAATAGCCTTCCTGCAGCAGGCCAGAGAAGAATCCCCGCCGCTGGCGGGGAACCTTCTCCATTGCGAGAGCGGCACCGAGGCCCCACTCTCCGCCCATCCCAATGCCGTAGAGCAGGCGCAGGACTACTAACACGGTGAAGTTGGGTGCGAATGCACACAAGAATCCAACCACTGAATAGAACGCCACGTCGACCATCAATGGGATGCGCCGGCCGACCCGGTCGGCCCATAACCCGAACAGCAGCGCGCCGACCGGGCGCATCGCCAGGGTGGCAGTGGTGAGGAACGCGACTTCGGTCTTGCTGTGATGGAAAGTCTCTGCGATGTCGGCGTACACCAGCACGACGAGGAAATAGTCGAAGGCGTCCATCGTCCAGCCCAAGAATGCTGCGATGAAGGAGTTCCGTTGGTCAGCGGTCAGCCGCTGGGTTTTCACCGTATGAACCTAGCGCGGACGCTCATCGATACTTCACGCATCTGGCACCGGCCGCGGCGCGGGCTGGCAGTATCGTCGAATGGTGCCGTTCCTGCTGCGTGCTGCGTTGACCGGCTTCGCGCTCTGGGTTGTTACGTCCTTCGTCACGGGCCTGCGTTTCGTGGGAGGTGACACGACATTGCAGCGGATCGGGATCGTCTTCGCTGTGGGGGTGATTTTCGGTCTGGTGAACGCGGTGGTCAAGCCGGTTGTGCAGATCCTATCGATCCCGCTGTACATCCTGACTCTTGGCCTCTTCCATGTGGTGATCAACGCGCTGATGCTGTGGATCACAGCTTGGATCACCAAGAACACCACTCACTGGGGACTGCAGATCGACCACTTCTGGTGGACTGCGGTCTGGGCCGCTGTCTGGTTGTCGATCGTGAGCTGGATACTGTCGCTGCTGGTCCGCGACTTTCGACGTGTCACTGGCGTGTGATCCACCGACTCATGTCACAGTGTTGGGTGATATTCGGCGAATCCATGACGCTATCCTGACGTCTTGAGGGTGTTTCTATTCGTGAAAGCGCCATCGCCGTAAAGGTTCTCGTTGAACTATGCGGTGCTGAGGTCAATCTTATGCCTGGAAACTGCGAAAATATGATAGGCGAAACCCTATGTTGTCAGCACATGGTGCACATATGCTTAGCAACGCTGCTTGCTAATACCGATAAAGGCAGAGCCCTGTCTGTCTTTCGGCGCAAGGACGATATTCCGTGTTTCAGCGCACAGGAAGGCATTACTTAACAGCACACGACGACGGGATTTGAAAGAGATGAACACTGTCGCGGTTGGATCATTTCCCGGCTCTGCGGGTACGCGGGCGAGTTCGCAATCTAGTGACCCACACAGCGGTTTACGTGCGGTCACCGAGTGTGTCGGATCGGCGGTGGTCGTTCATGTCGGAGGTGATATCGACGCCAGTAACGAGTTTTCCTGGCAGCGGTTGGTGAGTCGAAGCGCATCGATCGCCATTGCACCGGGACCGTTCGTCATCGATGTTCGTGACCTCGAGTTCATGGGCTCGTGTGGCTATGCCGTGTTGGCTCAGGAGTCGGTGCGGTGCCGCCGTCGCGGTGTGAGTCTGCGGCTGGTCAATAGCCAACCGATCGTGGCCCGCACCATCGCCGCGTGCGGACTGCGCCGCCTGCTGCCGCTGTATACAACGGTCGAGGCCGCATTGTCTCCGCCAGCCTGCTCGCAGTAAGGACGAGCTGTTAAAACCGGCCCGCCGGCTGGTTTCTCGGTCAGCTATCAGCTGGCGATCAGCCGTTTGACCTCGCGGGCACAACCCCACGACAGGGTCACCCCATCGCCGCCGTGGCCGTAGTTGTGGATGCACCGCGCGTGCCCGAGCTGCTCAGCTTCCACTTTCACTGAGCGGCGTTCTGGACGTAGTCCAGTAATTGTCTCGACCACCGTAGCCGCGGCGAGTCTGGGCTCGACCCGGCGGCAGCGTTGAATTATCCTTTCGGTCACCTCCGGATCTGGGTTGGGGTCCCAGCGGTCCGGAATACTGATGCCGCCGCAAACGACGCGTTGTTGGTGGGGGAAATACGACGTCCATTCCGTGTCATGGCTGATTTCCAGAAACAGCTGCTGCACGCCTGGATTGGTCAGGACAACGTGCTGACCAAACCGCGGGCGCATGCCGCGTTCGCCGGCCAAATCGCCGGCGCGCAGACCCGCGCAGTTGACTACGACAGCTGCGGTGTCAGCGGCTTCATCCAGCGACTGCACGGGGCGAGTCTCAATCTCGCAGCCGGCCGCGGCGAGTCGTTTTTCTAAGTAGTCGAGATATTGCGGCATATCGATCATCGGCATGGTGGCGCGAAACCCGCTGGGAAAGCCGTCAGGAATCTCGGCTGGATCTGCTGGCTGCAGGTTGGGTATCAGCTTGGTGTAACGAGACATCCCGGTGGTTGTCGACCGATCGCCGACAATGAGAGCCGGTGCCATACACACCCCGGTATCAGGCTTCTTGGCCAACTGCCGGAATTCGTTGAGCGACTGTTCGGTCCAACCCAGCGTCTTGGCCGCAGGCTCGATGGGCCGCGGTAGCCAGACTGCACCGGCCACCGCCGATGTCGTCTGCTGCGGTGTTGCGGCCGTCCATACTCGCACTGGCCACCCCGCTTCGGCTAGGCATACAGCGACCGTCAATCCGCTAACACCGGCACCAATGACAACAACCTGTTGCGCACCAGATCCCACAGCAGTGTCCGATTCCAGCGCCGATCAGGGCGGTGGTATTTGCCCGGCACCGGCTTGAGCCAGTAGCCCGTTGAGAACGCCCAGGTCGATGTGTAGCTTGGCGCCGGCGATCGGTCCTGGGAGTTCACCGGGAGCACCACCGGGCGCGCCGGTGTTCTGCCAGGGCTGGCAGCCGTCTGTCTTGAATGCCTTGTCGGTCGGCTCGATATTGACGACCTGCGGTTTCTTGCTAATGGCGTTGTCAATGAGCTGGCCGTCGGGGTTGCCCATTCGCTTCCAGTAGCAGGTCCCGTTCTCGACAGGCCCTGCCGAGCTGTACGTGCCGGGCAGGATTTCAGTGCCCACGAGATACGTGCCGTCGTGGTCGATTGTCGTCAGCGGCGCCGGCGGCGGTCCGGGATCCGGCGATGGAGCCGGTTCTGGATCCGCGCCGGCCACACCTGCTGAGCTGACCCAGCCTGCGAGCAGAACTCCACCGGCGACAAAACGTGTCGCCACTGGCCATGTTGCCTTCGAGCGCATAGACCAAAAGCGTACCGTGTGAGTCGTTCGGTGGGGGTGCGCATGACGTACGGCACCCCGCGAAGCGGGTGAGCTTGCAGGGTGCCGTACGTGATTCGCCAGGTCCGCAGTTAGACCAGGTCGAATCGGTCGGCGTTCATTACCTTGACCCAAGCAGCGACGAAGTCCTGCACGAACTTCTGTTGCGCGTCATCGGCGCCATAGACTTCGGCAAGGGCCCGCAACTCCGAATTCGACCCGAATGCCAGGTCCACCCGGCTGCCGGTCCACTTCACCGCCCCGGTGTGGTCCTTGCCCTCGTAGGTGCCGTCGTCCGCGGCCGACGGCTCCCAGGTGATCCCCATGTCGAGCAGGTTCACGAAGAAGTCGTTGGTCAAAGACCCGGGCGCCGCGGTGAAGACGCCCAATGGCGACTGCTTGTGGTTCGCGCCCAAGACGCGCAAGCCGCCGACGAGCACCGTCATTTCCGGAGCGCTGAGCGTTAGCAGATTCGCCTTGTCCAGCAGCAGGTACTCGGCCGGCAACGGGTTGCCTTTCCCGAGGTAGTTGCGGAAGCCGTCCGCTTTTGGTTCGAGCACCGCGAAGGATTCCACATCGGTTTGCTCCTGCGAGGCATCCGTACGACCCGGCGCAAATGGCACGGTGATGTCGTGTCCGGCGTCTTTGGCCGCCTTTTCTACCGCGGCACAGCCTCCGAGCACGACCAGATCGGCGAACGACACCTTCGCGGTCCCCGAGGAGTTGAAGGATTCCTGAATCCCTTCCAAGGTGCGCAGCACCTGGGCCAGCTCATCGGGTTGGTTGACCTCCCACCCGGCCTGCGGTTGCAGACGGATGCGTCCGCCGTTGGCGCCACCCCGTTTGTCGCTGCCGCGGAATGATGCGGCGGCTGTCCAGGCCGTCGAAACCAGCTGGGAGACCGTTAGACCCGACGCCAGGATCTGGCTCTTGAGCGCTGTGATGTCTGCGCCCGCGACCAGGTCGTGGCTGACGGCCGGGATCGGGTCCTGCCAGAGCAGCGTTTCCTGCGGCACCAGTGGCCCGAGGTATCGAGCGACGGGCCCCATGTCGCGGTGGATCAGTTTGTACCAGGCCTTGGCGAACGCGTCGGCCAACTCTTCAGGGTGGTCCAACCAGCGCCGGGTGATCCGCTCGTAGATCGGGTCGACGCGCATCGAGAGGTCAGTGGTCAGCATCGATGGATGGGTCTTGCCGGTGCCGAAAGGTTCCGGTACCGAATTCGCCCAGCCGCCGTCCTTCGGTTTCCACTGATGAGCGCCTGCGGGGCTTTTGGTCAGCTCCCATTCGTTGCCGTAGAGAATTTCGAGGAAGCTGTTGTCCCATTTGGTCGGGGTATGCGTCCAGATGACCTCGATACCGCTGGTGATCGCGTCCTTGCCCACGCCGGTGCCGAAGGAGCTCTTCCAACCGAGGCCCATCTGCTCAAGCGGAGCGGCTTCTGGTTCTGGGCCGACGAGATCGGCGTCGCCGGCACCGTGAGTCTTGCCGAAGGTGTGACCGCCGACAATCAGCGCGGCTGTTTCGACGTCGTTCATCGCCATGCGGGCGAACGTCTCGCGGATATCTATTGCAGCGGCGAGTGGGTCCGGGTTGCCGTTAGGGCCCTCGGGGTTCACGTAGATCAAGCCCATCTGCACTGCGGCTAGCGGGTTTTCGAGATCTCGCTCGCCGGAATACCGTTCGTCGCCAAGCCAGGTGTGCTCTTTACCCCAGTAGACGTCGTCGGGCTCCCACTCGTCGACCCGACCGAAGCCGAATCCGAACGTTGTCAAGCCCATGGACTCTAAGGCGTGGTTTCCGGCGAAGACGATCAGATCGGCCCACGAGAGCCTGCGACCATACTTCTTTTTGACTGGCCACAGCAGTCGACGAGCCTTGTCCAGGCTGGCGTTGTCGGGCCAGCTGTTCAGCGGTGCGAATCGCTGCATGCCGGCCCCGGCCCCGCCGCGGCCGTCATCTACGCGATAGGTGCCGGCGGCGTGCCAGGCCATCCGGACGAACAACGGCCCGTAGTTGCCGTAGTCAGCGGGCCACCAGGGTTGCGAAGTTGTCATCACCTCCTCGACGTCCCGTTTTAGGGCGTCGACGTCGATGGTCTTGACCTCTGAGGCATAGTCGAACGCCGCGCCCATGGGGTCGGCTACGGCGGGGTTCTGGTGCAGGATCTTCAGGTTGAGCCTGTTTGGCCACCAGTCCCGGTTGCCGCCGCCCTCAGCGGGGTATTTGATGCGACCGACGACGGGGCAGCCGTTCTCGGCGGTTCCGACGTTGGTATCGGCAGTGGATGGGTGTTCCTCGGGCACAGCATTCCTTCCGGGAGTGGGTGTGTTGGGCTGCGATTACGGGTGTGATCGCGGAGTTCCTGATGTCGAGCAGTCGGGACACAAGCCCCAATAGATGACCTCGGCCTCGTCCAGCAGGAAGCCATTATGGTCCGACGCGGTCAGGCAGGGAGCGGCACCGACGGCGCAGTCGACGTCGGCAATGACCCCGCATGCGCGGCAGACAGTGTGATGGTGGTTGTCGCCGACTCGGGATTCGTAGCGAGCAACGGAGCCCGACGGTTGAATCCGCCGCACCAGCCTGGCGTCGGTCAGCGCATGCAGAACGTCGTAGACGGCCTGTCGGGACACGTCAGGCAGGGCCGAACGCACCGCTCCGAAAATTGATTCGGTGTCGGCGTGCGGATGTGCGTTCACTGCCTCCAATACCGCCACGCGTGGGCGAGTTACCCGCAGATCAACCTTGCGGAGTTGCTCTGGGTAGTTTGGAGTTGCGGGCACATAACCATCTGACTCTCTTTTCTGGAATCAGTCAAGACTTTGCCTGAACTTGGTGCTGAATCGGGCGTGTCGCGGCGTGGACGGTGAGTCAGCTGCTCGCCATCGATTTGACTGGAGTGTCCGCACGATCTGGCCGATGTTCGACCGCGCCGGCCGGAGATGCTACAGCCCCGGACGTAGGCGTTAAAGTGCGCCGGTCACGGCTGATCAGATCAACTGATGCTATGAAACTCGGAGGCAACGCCGTTCTCGGTGCTTCCCATTTCCGCTACCGCGGTCTCTAGCTTGTTAATTGCCTGGCTAAGGGTGGATATCGTGGCTTCAAGACTACTTCGGAGTTCGGTCAGCTTCGCTTGCGAAGCATCTACGGTAGTTCCGGAGGCGTCAGTCGCTAAGTTCTGCTGGCGAGCGCGAACCTGCCTCAGCAGGTTTGTTGCTTGATTCCTCGATTGCCGCAATTCCGCTATGTGCTGATAGATGTTCTTGTAGTCATAAACCAATGTGTCCCCGGTGCTTACAGTCGGCGCCGAAGCGCCCGTAGTTGGGGCCGAAGTGCTAACCCAGGAATTAGGAGGGGACGAATCTAGGTCCTTGGCGTGTGTGACAAACTTGCGATATCGCTGTGCCTGTGTCCGGGACTCCTCGGCATCTTTATCGGCTTGGTTAGCCCGTGCTTCGGTAAGTCGAGCCTTCTCGCGATTGTCATCGGCAAGTTGCCGGAGTTTTCGGAGCTCAGCTGCCCTGGAATCAAACGCCCGGGCATTTTTTCGGGCCTGTTCAGCGTTTTCTTCGTACAGCGAAGCTCGATTCTGGGCCAATTGACCAAGTGAATCGGATCGTGCCGCCCTGCTCTCTAGTTCCCGAACTCTGACATTGTTTGTCAGCGTTCCATACGCCGTCAGTTGTGCCTTCTCGGAGGTCCGCATGGCAAGGGATGTCCGTCGCGCTTGGGATGCTTGTCGGCGGTAATCACTGATTACTGATTCTGACCCTCGCCGACTTTTTTGCACCTGTTCACGCAAGTATGCGTCTTCTTCGGAACCCAGGCTCGCGATGCTTCCCGAGTTAGGAGACGAGGCCCAATCGGCAATTAGCTGCGCCTTGCTGTCGTAAAAATCTGCCCTTTGGTCGAGCATTCGAGAAATGGACTCGGTTGAATTCAGTCCTTGGGATTCTCTGCGCGCCTCGTCTCGCAGATCCTGTGCAAGCTCGAAATGATCCGCGGCTTCTGTGCGAAATTCTTGAGCTTGACTGTCATATCTGAGCGCATCTTGCCTTTGGATTCCCGCTTGGGTCTCGAAATGCTTTATCATTTGCGGCGTCGCTTCGCGCGCCTCCGCATCGAGTCTGGGCTGCTGCTCTTGAAGTTCTTGTGATTCACGTCGGTAGTTCGCAGCGATGCCCTCGTGTTTTTGCATCTCGCTGTCGTGATAGCTGGCCCGGTTCAAGAGGGGCTGGTAGCCATTCGGATTGCCGACGGCAGCAGGCGGATCTGATACCAACGGTGAATACGGTGGCGGTGGGCTCGCCAAGGGAGGCGCCGGGCTCACCAGGGGAGGCGGCGGGCTTACCGGGCTGACCGAGGGGGGTGGCGGGCTGCCCAGACCCGAGTCAGGAGAGCCTGGATGGCCGGCGTCGGGCTCCGTCTGGGGGCGATCTGGTGTCGTCATGGTTCTGCTTGAGCATCTCTGTTGGCAATCGGTGCAGAACGCCCGGGCGACGTTCTCGCTGTGGTTCTATGTTTTCGTTGTACGGAACCGGCTCGGCTGAAGAATTAACCCGCTCTTCAATCTTAGCTGGTCCTTCGGTCTTCGGCATCGGCAAGAGCCGCCACGGAAAGTTCCGGTCGGTGTGCTGCACGACCAACAGTCGCTGGATCTTTATTGGCAGCGTGGACGATCGGGTTCGTTTATCCCATCGCAACCCTGCCCAATGCCACGACCGCAGTCGATCATCGCCATCGGGTGACGTTGCTAAGCCGAGCCTCCTGATCTCGCTGATCTCCACGATTGGAGCACCAAGTTCGGCGCTATCATCTGCTGCCGAAGTCCATGACGGCAGGCCGGTGGCCGGATCGGCGACGTGAGACATAGGGGCAACTCGCCGACGTTTTCAACGCTATGATCGCGCCGTGAAAACCGCGGAGGCTGAGGCAAATCAGTGGCGTGATTTACAACACGCGGTCATTCTGCCCGCGCGGGGCTAGCTTTCGTACAGTGAATTTCGCCTGGGAGCACCTCACCGACAGTGTTTACCGATGTCGACTCGAGTTTTGTGATGTCACCGTCGGCTTGGTGCGAGGCCGCACCGGAGCGATGCTCATCGATACCGGCACCACTCTCACCGAGTCGGCCGCCATTAGTGCCGACGTTCGCCATATTGCTGGATGCGAGGTGACGCATGTCGTGTTGACGCACCAGCACTTCGACCACGTGCTGGGGTGCGCGACGTTCGCCGATGCCGATATCTACTGTGCGCCCGAGGTTGCAGACTATTTGTTGTCAGCTACCGACCAGCTGCGCGCTCAAGCGCTGCAGTATGGGGCCGAGGCGGCTGAGATCGATCGAGCGATTGCGGCCTTACCGCGGCCGCAGCACCAGATCTATGACGCTGTCGTCGACCTCGGCGACCGCCGAGTTCAGATTGCTCACTTGGGTCGTGGCCACACCGCCGCAGATCTGGTGGTCGTGGCCCCTGGCGTCGACGATCACGAGTGCCCGATCGTGGTGTTTGCCGGTGACCTGGTCGAAGAATCCGCCGACCCGGTCATTGACGCCGATTCGGACGTGGCGGCCTGGCCGGTAACCCTTGATCGGCTGCTTGCGGTCGGTGGTCCCGACGGTGTCTACGTGCCCGGCCACGGGAGCATCGTGGACGCCGAGTTCATCCGGCGCCAACGAGACTGGCTGCAACAGCAGCCGAACAACTAGTCGGCCAGACCGCGGATCGTTGTGCGGCCATCTTGGCGTGGGGTTTCCCGGTGGTGATGCCACTTGGCTGGATGTTGATTGGCGCGGGTGTTTTCGCCAGCCTGCGTCCGCTGCTCGTCACCGTCAGGCGGATCTTATGGATACGTGTGCTGCGACGAACGCCGCTGTCGGTGATCTGGCTCACTTATCCAGCGATACACTCTGACCGTCGGGGTAGTTGGTGCTGAAGAGGAGCGTGGGGACATGGCCATCACCGAAACGGACACTGAGATTCACGCACCGCTCGAGGATGACTTCGGCAGAGACGTCGCCGCTACACAGCGGTACTTCGACAGCTCGCGTTTCTCGGGCATCATCCGGCTTTACACGGCTCGCCAAGTCGCCGAGCAGCGGGGCACGATCCACAGTGACCACACGGTTGCGCGGGAGGCGGCGCAGGCTTTCTACGCGCGCCTGCGCGAGCTCTTCGCCGCACGCAAGAGTGTCACAACTTTTGGCCCGTACTCGCCTGGGCAGGCAGTAAGCATGAAGCGGATGGGCATCGAGGCGATTTACCTCGGTGGTTGGGCAACTTCAGCTAAGGGCTCGACCAGTGAGGATCCCGGGCCTGACCTCGCCAGCTATCCATTGAGTCAGGTGCCCGATGATGCCGCGGTCTTGGTGCGCGCCCTGCTCACCGCCGATCGCAATCAGGAGTACCTGCGCCTGCACATGAGCGAAGCGCAGCGCGCCGCGGCTCCCGTCTACGATTTCCGGCCGTTCATCATCGCCGACGCCGACACGGGTCACGGCGGCGATCCACACGTGCGCAACTTGATCCGCCGCTTCGTCGAAGTCGGTGTGCCCGGCTACCACATTGAAGACCAGCGTCCGGGCACTAAGAAGTGTGGCCACCAGGGTGGCAAAGTCTTGGTGCCGTCTGACGAACAGATCAAGCGTCTTAACGCCGCCCGCTTCCAGCTCGACATCATGCGGGTGCCCGGCATCATCGTCGCGCGCACCGATGCCGAGGCCGCCAACCTGATCGACAGCCGCGCCGACGAGCGTGACCAACCGTTCCTTCTAGGCGCAACCAATTTGACGGTACCGTCCTACAAGTCTTGCTTTCTGGCGCTGGTGCGACGCTTCTACGAATTGGGCGTCAAGGAACTCAATGGCCATCTTCTCTACGCGCTAGCCGACAGCGAGTACGCCCTGGCCGGCGCTTGGCTTGAGCGCCACGGCATCTTGGGTCTCGTCTCCGACGCTGTCAACGCCTGGCGGGAGAATGACAACAAATCGATCGACGACCTCTTTGACCAAGTCCAGTCGCGTTTCGTGGCGGCCTGGGAGGACGACGCTGGGCTCATGACCTACGGCGAGGCGGTGGCTGAAGTCCTCGAATTCGGCGAGAGCGAGGGCGAGTTGGTCGAGATGAGCTCGCAGGAGTGGCGGCAGTTCGCTCGGCGCGCGTCGATGTTCGCTGCCCAGGAAAAGGCAAAGGCGTTGGGCGTTGCCCCCGGTTGGGATTGTGAATTGTCGAAAACCCCGGAAGGCTATTACCAGATCCGCGGCGGCATTCCCTATGCGATCGCCAAGTCGTTGGCGGCGGCGCCATTTGCCGACATCCTATGGATGGAGACTAAAACAGCGGATCTCGCGGACGCACGGGAATTTGCGGAGGCGATCCACGCAGAATTCCCAGATCAGATGCTGGCCTACAACCTTTCGCCATCGTTCAACTGGGACACCACCGGGATGACGGACGAAGAGATGCGGAGTTTCCCCGAGGAGCTCGCCAAGATGGGCTTTGTCTTCAACTTCATTACCTATGGTGGGCATCAAGTCGACGGCGTGGCCTCCGAGGAATTCGCGACCGCGCTGAAGCAGGACGGCATGCTGGCGTTGGCTCGCTTGCAGCGCAAGATGCGTTTGGTCGAATCGCCCTATCGGACGCCGCAAACCCTAGTCGGCGGGCCGCGCAGCGACGCCGCGTTGCAGGCATCCTCGGGTCGCACGGCGACCACCAAGGCGATGGGTAAAGGCTCCACACAGCACCAACATCTTGTGCAGACTGAGGTCCCGCGCAAGCTGCTCGAGGACTGGCTCGCGATGTGGACCGACTATTACCAGCTCAAGGACACGCTTCATGTGCGCCTTCGGCCGCAACGCGCTGGCTCGGAGGTGCTTGAGCTCGGTATCTACGGCACGGGGGAGGAGAAGCTCGCGAACGTGATCTTCCAGCCCATCCAAGATCGACGGGCGCGCAGCATCCTGCTGGTGCGCGACCAGAATACGTTTGGCGAGGCGCTACGCCAGAAGCGATTGATGACCTTGATCCACCTCTGGTTGGTGCACCGGTTTAAGGCCGATGCGGTGCACTACGTTACGCCCACCGAAGACAACCTTTATCAGACCGAGAAGATGAAGTCGCATGGGATCTTCGGCGAGGTTAACCAGGAGGTGGGTGAGATCATCGTTGCCGATGTAAACCACCCGCGCATCAACGAGTTGTTGAAGCCGGATCGCGTCGCGCTGCGCCGGCTGATCACCAAAGAGAAGTAGGCCCGAGGCCATATTGCTCAGCCGCCAACCGCGTAGTGCGCCGACGTTTGACCGCAACTCAGTGACCGGACACTGTTGCCAACTCGAATAAGCACCGGTTGCACTGCTGAGCTAACCCGTTGGCGATGAACGCCTCCACCCCGACTGGCCAGACGCTACCGGACTCCGCCCGATTCGCGCTCGGCCGCCTTCACCAGACGCCCCGCAAAAAACTTGACCGCGCCCCCCATCGCGGCTCGCAGCACCGGACCTGTCCCGCGGACGCGCTCGGCGAACGAGCCGCTCCAGCGGAAATCGGTGCCGCCCGAAGCATTGGGCGTAAAGACGATCTCGGCGAAGTAGTCTTTGGTCGGAGATGCGCCAACCAGCTTGTATGCATGCCGGCGGTCCTGCTCATACTCGACGGTCTCTTCGCGGACGAACACGGGCCACATCCCGAGCTTGCGGATAGCCCCGACACCCCCCGGAGCGGGATCGCCCTGACATTCCCAACTTGATTGGACGACGATCGGTTTGGCCCAGGTCGACCACTGTCCACCATCGGCGGCTAGGCGGAACAGGGTCGCCGCCGGCGCACTGCTGGTCTTGTTTACCTCGAATGAAAACTTCCGACCGGACATGGCTGACTCCCCGCTGCGACTACGTGACGTGGCCTGATTGTTGTTGCCGCGTACCCTACCGCAGCGCCGTCGCCCAATTCCGGTTCGCTGCGGGCCAGGCGAGGTGGTAGTAGCGGTTCGGACATTGCACTGTCCGGGGTGCTCGGTGAGATTGCTTGACCGCGAGCACCGATCGGAATGGGGGCGCTTGGGTCTTGGCGTCAAGATTGGCGCCGACGGCAGGTTCTTGACGCATCGGCTGCGTCCGAAGGCCAGCCCCCGCAAGGTGTTCCCGATTGGATGATAGAGCCGCGCGCTTCCGAAGAAGCGCTGCATGGATTCCCGCCGGAGTTAGCGGTCATCACTGAGTTCTTCGGAAAGGCGTGTAGGACTCGCCTCAAGCATCGAGCACTGGGCCTCGCCGGCTGCTAGATGGTAGATACTCAATAACAATGGACACAGTGGTTCGGCATTCAGCGTGGATTTTCCGCAAGGTCGGACGGTCGGCATGCTGGTGCGACGGTTGCGGGCTGGTCGCGGCCACCTTGTTCGACGCCGTAGCGGGTGAGAAAGCCACACGATGAGCAGCACCCACCACGATGTCACCACGCCCGGCCCGCCCCGAGTGCAAGAGGTCGACGACGGTATCTTCGCCTACCTACAGCCTGACGGGAGCTGGTGGATCAACAACACCGGGTTTCTCGTCGGCCAACGCGG
Organism: Mycobacterium sp.; assembly: GCF_965230835.1. Lineage (GTDB taxonomy): Bacteria > Actinomycetota > Actinomycetes > Mycobacteriales > Mycobacteriaceae > Mycobacterium. The sequence goes on along the minus strand of NZ_CBDDLW010000002.1, from coordinate 4,651,389 downwards.
CGTGATCAGCGTTGATGCCTGTGCGACAGTGCGGCGTACCCGGGCTTACCTGAACGCGATCGGGACGGTCACGACTCAGCCGGTGCGCACACTTGTCAACACCCATCATCACGGGGACCACACCTTCGGCAACTTCCTCTTCGGCGGTGCCACAATTGTGGGTCACGAGGCGACTCGTGCTGGTGTTGTCGATTCGGGGGAACCGAGTTCGGGCCCCTTTTTCACACCCGTCGACTGGGGCGACGTGGTGTTGGAGCCGCCGTTTCTCACTTATACCGATTCGGTGACCCTCTGGGTCGACAGCCTGCGTGCCGAAGTCCGTCATGTCGGAATGCCCGCGCACACCAACAATGACTCCATCGTCTGGATACCCGAGCGCAAGGTGCTCTACGCCGGTGATCTGCTATTCAACGGCGGCACGCCCTTCCTGGTGCAAGGATCTCTTACCGGAGCCATCCAGGTTCTCGAGAACGTCATCAAACCACTTGGCGCCGAGAGGATCATCCCCGGACACGGAGCCGTTGCTGGACCGGAACTCATTGACTACGTCGTGGGATATCTCCGCTTTGTTCAGGCCAGCGCCCAAGCCGGCCATGACGCCGGTCTGTCACCACTGGATACTGCGCGCGAACTGGATCTCGGTCAGTACGCCGAGCTGCTCGACCCCGAGCGCATCGTCGGGAACCTGCACCGCGCCTATGCTGAACTAGCCGCCGCGCCACTTGGCGCGGCTATCGATATCTCCGCCGCCTTGACCGACATGGTGGCCTACAACGGCGGTCGCCCGCTGAGTTGCCTCGCCTGAGCGCTTCCGCTTCACGTACGGTCCGTGCGGGCTCGCGGAATAGTTTGTAGACACTATTTTCGCCGTATTGGAACGGATCGCGATTTGAATCTCTGTGGTGTGTCCGATCGAACTATTTCGCGGTTCGGTTCTTCGGCGGTCGCGCAGTAGGTGCATATTGACCGCGATAGCAGCAAAGAGACGGGTGGTCGCGAAGAAGCGGTCAACAGCACTGTTGGCGGCGCCGCATCATTCCGGTTCTGTGTTATCCGGCGAACTTGGCGTAGCAATTTTCGGCCGGAGTCGCGGAGCGGCCTCGGGGGACTGGCGCACTGATGAACTGGTGATTCTTCGTAGTCCGCTAGGCAAAAAAGTTCTGTAGAGCCGCCTTTCAAGGAGTATCGTATAGCGCTATGCGGCGAATGTCGCTGATTAGGTGCGGTTTTAGTTGCATCAAGATGCACCGTTTCGTTGTTGCGCAGCAAACACTGTCAAATCTCGGGCACGTCGGCGGCCAACGTTCCGCGCGGCAAATGGCGACCAAGCTCAAACCCGTTGAGCGGCATAGCGATGGTACCTGGTGATATCGCGCTCATAGCGCTTGGAAGCACGCCCCTGGTGCGGCCCGCCCGCAGCAGGCTGTGTCCGACGCCGCGCTGTGCTGCTGCCGCCGGGATGGCGGCCCACCTCATGCACGACAGCCGGCAGCATGGCAGCAAGCCAAGGGTGCGCTTCGCAGGAGAGGACTCCACACGGCCGACGTGGATCGGCTTCACCGCTTCGTCCTGTCCAACACACCACCGCAAGGAGGGCACATGAGGTACTGGCCTTTAGAGTCCGATCGAGTCGTTACATCGCCGTTCGGACCTCGTAACGGTGATTTCCACCACGGTGTTGATTTCGGATTCCCGGATGGCAGCGCGAATCGTGCGGTTTTCGCGCCTGAGGGCGGTCGTGTGATGTATGCCGGGTCGGCGCAAGGCTACGGCGGACCTGATCCGGCGGGCTGGTTGGTGATCGGTTCTGATAACGGAGTTTGGGAACTCGGGCACATTGTGCGCGAAGTAGCCGCGCAAGACGTCGTGGCCGCTGGCCAGCGGGTCGCGCGGGTCAATCCCGATAGCCGAACCAATGGCGGGACAGCGCCTCATTTGCATGTTTCCTATATGCCGGGCCGATACAACCCAGCTCGGAAGCGGGACCCAATACCGTTGCTGTCCAACGCAATCGAACCGGACGGTGGCGAAAGCGTGGCCGCAGTAAGCCCACTGATGGCTCGCCCTAGCCCCAAGTTAACTCTGGACTCAAGCTATGAGGACGTAGCCCAGGCGATTGTCGCTGAAGCCATGCGCCGCGACTACACCCGTGACGAAGCTATCGCCGTCACCGCAACCGCTATTCAAGAGTCCAGCCTGCGGCCGCGTGCGCACAACCCAGCTGGCCCTTGGGACGGTATTTACCAGCAGGATGGTAGTTACCCCGGCCGGTATGCTGCTGACACGCAGATCACTGCCTTCTTTGACCGCCTCGATGTGAAGCGGCGTTCCCCAGGCCGTGATGACATCTGGCTCAACATTTTCTGGCTACAACAACGGCCTAGTGAGTCGTCGGCGGCGGCCGCCTACCGTAATGGCCGCAAGGACTACCTCACTGAGGTCGCGTCTCATCGCTGGTGTAAATGGTCACGGGCGTAGGTTCCGTCGCAACCGACGAAAGCTATGAAGGAGGGGCTACGCCCGTGACCAAGCGAGTATCGCCGATTGAGCGTGTGCGTGTTGAGATGGATCAGTTGTTCGCCGCGACCGAGCGGCCGTTGACCGAGATTTTGGAGGAGGTCGGGCGGTTATCGGTGCGTCTGGTGTTTCAGGTCGCCGTGGAGGCCGAGGTAGAAGCAGTGTTGGGCCGAGCCCGTCACCAGCGTCGGGTTCAGGACGGCCCGGGCGGGTACCGCAATGGGTATCAACCGCCGGCGACGGTGAAGACCACGATGGGCTCGGTCGAATTATGCCGCCCGAAACTACGCGACACCGACGAGCGGTTCTGTTCGCGGCTATTCGGTGCCGGGGTGACGCGCACCCACGCTCTGGAGGCGTTGGTGATTTCGGGATGGGTGCGCGGTTTGTCGGATCGCGACATCGAGGCCGCGTTGGCCGAGGTGCTGGGCTCGCAGGCGGCGTTGTCGCGCTCGACGGTGAGCCGGATTTGTGCGGCCATCAAAGACGAGTTCGCTGCGTGGTCGTCTCGACGCCTTGATGAGCTGGTGTTGGACTACCTGTTCTTGGATGCCTCGAACTTTCGGATGCATCCCAACGCCCCGGCCGAGCCGGTGCTGGCCGCCTGGGGCATCTGCACCGACGGCAAGCCCCTGTTTATTGGGCTGGCCCCAGCCGCAGCGGAGTCGGCTGATGCGTGGGCCGACTTCTTGGCTGACCTGAGGAACCGGGGACTACGCCCGCCGCTACTGGGCATCTCCGACGGGGCGCCGGGCCTGATCGCCGCATGGGAGACCACGTTTCCGGCAAGCCTGCGTCAGCGGTGTCTGATCCATCGCTGCCGTAACGTCATCGCCAAGACACCTGTCGCGGTCCAGGACGAGATCAAAGCCGCGTTCTGGTCGATCTTCGATGACATTGACCAGCCACCCGGCCAGCAGGCCGTGGATGAAGCCACCCGCCGCGCCGAGGAGTTCACCACCACATACCGCGGGCTCTACCCAGCCGCGGTCGCTTGCCTGGCCAACGACTTCGCCTCGCTGAGCGTGCATTTGCGCTTCCCCCGCCAACACTGGACACGCATCCGCCATTCCAACCTCATCGAACGCACCTTCGGAGAATCCCGTCGCCGGGTCAAGGTCATCGGCCGCCTACCCGGCGAAACCAGCTGTCTGTCGCTGGTATGGGCCGTCCTCGACCGCGCCAGCCGCGGCTGGCGCGGAGTCACCCAAACATCAGCGACCAGCCGCCACCTCCAAGAACTACGCCACCAACTGCTCTGTCAACGGCAAGTGAAAACTGATCAGGTTTCGGCAATCGAAAATTGACCAGCTTGGTTTCATTGGTCCTCGGCTGTGGTGGTGTGGCCGAGGTCTCGGTCTTTGATGCGGTAGCTGTCTCCTTTGAGGGCGATGACTTCGGCGTGATGGACGAGTCGGTCGATCATGGCGGCGGCGACTACGTCGTCGCCGAACACTTCGCCCCACCGCCCGAAGGGCTTATTCGAGGTGACGATGAGACTGGCCCGTTCGTAACGCGACGACACGAGTTGGAAGAACAGATTGGCGGCTTCGGGTTCAAACGGGATGTAGCCGACTTCATCGACAACCAGCAGGGGGTAGCGGGCCAGCCGCGCCAATTCGGCTTGCAGGGTGCTGTTGTGATGGGCGCGAGCAAGACGATCAACCCATTGCGAAGCGGTCGCGAACGCAACGCGGTGACCTGCTTGACAAGCGCGCATCGCAATCCCGATCGCCAGGTGGGTCTTGCCGGTCCCTGGTGGGCCGAGGAACACCACGTTGTCTTTAGCGGTGACGAAGTCCAGGGTGCCCAGATGGGCGATGATGTCGCGTTTGAGACCGCGGGCATGATCGAAGTCGAACTCTTCCAACGATTTACGTGATGGGAAGCGGGCAGCGCGGATGCGCCCTTCGCCGCCGTGAGATTCCCGAGCCGACACCTCACGCTGCAGACACGCCGCGAGGAATTCTTCATAGCTCCACGCTTCGGTTCGGGCGCGCTCAGCGAGACGTTCGATGGCCTCACGCAGCGTCGGGGCTTTCAACACCCGGGTCAGATACGCCAGCTCAGCGGTGACATCACGGCTGCTGGTCGCGGTCTTGGCAGCCATCACGCCACCGGCCCGTCAAGGCCCAACAAGGCGTCGTAATCAGCGAGACGGCGTTGTTCGACCTCCACGTGATGCGGTGGACCAACAACCTCGAGCCGTTTGCGCCGCAGCAGTTTCGCGGCCTGGACATGTTCGGGATCGCTGATCGTTTGATGTTTGGCCCAGATCCGGTCGTGGTCGGCGACCAGCGTGCCGTCACACCAGACCCGCACCCGGTTTAGATCTGCGATGATCTCGATACGGCGGCCGATCGCGGCCGGATGCACCGAGTAATCGTTGCTGTCGAGGCGCACGTAATGATCGCGAGGCAACCGCGTTGAGCGTCGCCATCCGATGCTGGGCCCAACCGGCGGCAATGCCAGCATCGCTGCGGTATCGGCGGCGATGCGATCTGCTGGCCGGCATCCCAGCACCCGATGCTGGCGGTGGTTGGCCCCCACCAGCCAGGCCTGCAACTGGATGTTGAAATCGGCTGGGGAGCCAAACACCCGCCCCGGCAAAAACGCCCGCTCCAAATAGTCATGGAACCGTTCAACCAGACCCTTGGCCTCAGGATCAGCGGGTTTACAGATCCCTACCGTGGTGGCCAAGGTCCCGCGGAAAGCCTGACATGCCGGGGTCAACTCTGGTCGGCGTGCCCGCCACCGCCCGACCGCGCCCTCACCATCCCACACCAACACCCGTGGAACCGCACCCAACGTCGAAAGATGCTGCCACCAACCGGCATACAAGTCTTCGGCAGCGCGTGTCGGAATCAACAGCGCCGAAGCCCACCGTGAATACCCACACACCATGGTCAACACCGGTAACGTCGCCGCCCTACGAACCTGGCCATACCCCACCGGCACCACAACATCGGGAAACCAGAAGTCACACTGCCCGACCTCACCGGCCACATACGTCGTCCGTGACACCGGATCCGGCGCCAAATACAGTGGCCGTAACTCACGCACCCGCCCACTCAGTGTGCGGATCGAATACGACCAACCGATCCGCTCAGCAATCACCGTCGCCGGCATCCGCGGATAGGCCGCCAACAACTCCCGAATCCGCGGCTCGGCCTCATCAGCAACAGAACCCCTCACCGCACGCCGATACTTCGGCGGCCCATCAGAAGCCAACGCCGACTTCACCGTATTCCGCGAAATACCCATCACCCGCGCAATCTCGGCAATCGGCAACTGCTCCGACCGGCGCAACCGGCGAATCTCAGCCCAATCCTCCACGTTCAACACCTGCCTCCTCCTTGACACATAGCCAAGGCACTCTAGGAAGCTGGTCAATTTTCAATTGCCGCCCACTGGTCAGTATTCAGTTGCCGCCGACACTGCTCGAGCCACCCCGCCCACTGCATCCCCCCACCACAACAACCACGACCGACACCACCGCCGCGTAACATGACCACCAGGAACATGCGCCCAGCGTTTTTACACCAGTCCTAAGACGCCACCCTCACTGAAATCAAGTCTCGTACAGCTGAAGCGACAAGGCTGGTGGACCTGCACTACGACAACGCTCGCGCGGCTCAAGGTGCTCTAGCTGCCCGGCCCGATTTCAACGAGTATCCGATGTGGTCGCCGAATAACCACGGTCGAGCTGGCACAACCATCGACTTGTTCTTGATCCACACGCAGGAAGGTGATGGCAACGCCGACAGTCTCGCCCGGTACTGCCAGAATCCCGCTCCAGGTGGCGATCCGCGCAAAGCGGTGTCTTACCACTACACCGTGTCGATGGATGTCAACGACAAAGGTGTCACGGTCGTCGACGTTGTTGATACCGACCTGGCTTCATGGTCGGTGTTGTCGGCGAATAGTCGATCGATCAATCTGTGCTTCGCGGGCTCCTGGGTATCGTGGTCGCGCGACGAGTGGCTCAAGAAAGCTGGCCGGGCCATTGATGTCGCTGCCTACCTAGCGGTTCAAGACTGCAAGAAGTACGGAATCGACATCGGAGTGATTGCTCCGCCGTATAACTCGGGCCCGCCCGGCATTTCCGATCACCGGTACGTCACCAAGTGGCTCAATGATGGCACTCACACCGACGTCGGCGACAACTTTCCATGGGACGTCTTCGAAACCGCGGTACTCAAATATTCCGGCCAGAAGCCAGCGCCCGCGCCAGCCCAAGCGCTCGACTATGACAAGGAGACCTGGGATCAGCTGCGGTTGCAGTGGAACATGTTGGGCGGACTGACTCTTGTTGAGGCGGTTGCGCAGATCCGAGACAAAGTATGCGGCACCGACGACGCCAACAAGCCAGGTGCACGATGACCTGGGATGGATGGGGTCCGGGCACTTCGAGCCCAAAGGTTGCTGCGGTCAAAGCTGCGATCAAACGCCGGTTCAGCTACGGCGAAACACTCTCCGAAGGACCGGACTACCGTGTCAGTGACGAAGCCCCGATCGTTGAGTTCCAGCAGCGTGTCCATGCCGAGGTCATATCTGGCCTCCGGTCGCCGCCGGACCCACGCACTGACGGCCGGATTGACTGGGCTACGCAGGTACAACTCGGCGTTATCCAGCGAGCACCGGCGCCGCCGCTGCCGCCGAAGGACCGCCACCTCGCGGTTGTCTACCGCGGGATTGGCGGCATTATCGGATCGGACTATGTGTCTCGCGTCTGCCAGGCCGCTGTCGATCTGGTCGAGGAAGTCAATCCGTCATGGGCTGCGACGATGGGTGAAATACCTGTCGGCGCCGCCGGCAACCCCGGCGACCCGTCCATGCAGACAGCCGTGGAGTTGGCGCTGTCGGAAGGGCAACGCATCATCATTGACGCATTGCGCAGCAGCCCTCGCCGCCGGGTGATTATCGGTGGTTACTCTGGCGGCGCGGTAGTGGCGGCTCGGCTCCGCCAGTGGCTGCTGGCGAACTTTCCCGACAACTACCTGTGCAGCTTCAGTTTCGGCGACCCCACCCGACCGGCGGGCGGCTGCTATTTCGGTGGGGTGCCGGCGCCGGGTCGCGGCATCAGCACCTGGCGCTACGGGGACGTGCACGATTGGCGGCACTGTTGGCTGGCCGCGCCCGGCGACATGTATACGAGCGTTCCCGACGGTCCGGCCGGTGACATCATGGACACCGTCTATGAGATGGTCACCCGAGTCGAGTTATCCGATCCGCTGGCTACGGCGCAGGCGATCATCCCGCGAATCCCGGTCATCTTGGAGGAAGCTGGAATCGATCTGCCGGCCATTTTCGGTGTTCTCACCGGGCAACTCCCGGTGCCATCGGCCCCCGCATCAACAGCGGGGGCGCTCGGTGCGGCGAGTACCGGGATCGCTGGTGCGCTTGGCGGCGTTGTTGGCGGGCCCGCAGGCGCAGGAATCGCGGCCGCCCTCACTGGCAGCGCTACCGCCGTGGCAGCGGTAGGCATCCCGATCGTGATCAGCGGCCTTCGCGGCGTCATCGGAACCGTGGTCGGTGGCACCAATGCGAACTTGTCTGGGCCGGCTGCTGCGGCCCAAGCCGCCATCATCGGTTTGCAATTCATCGCTTCGCAACCGCCTACCGCGCCGCACATCCAATACGAGTTCCGCGAGGTCTGGCCTGGACAGACGTATCTTGGCCTAGCTATCCAACATGTGCGTGACTACAGCTCCCGGTTCGTTCCGGCTTCCCTTGCCGGCGCCTAGAGCAGTGTATTTCTTATTCGGTCCATGCCTTCATCGCCGACCTGTTTCTTTGTCGATTCTACGTACTGGCCCACACCTTTATCCCAGCTAGCGTCGCTGACCGTTTGGTAATGGTCGCGAAGGGAGAATATCGGTATCATCTGGTCGTCGAATTTCCGGTTCTTGCTGGAAGTGTCGTGGCCCATGCCCGACATGGGCGCTGCCATCATTCCTGGCGCTCCCGCTGCTGAGGCGCGGGGATTAGAAGAAGCTGAGGCCCCGCCTGTACCTGCTTCGGCGGCATCCCAGTTACCGGGGAAACGAAACCCGGTTGTAGGCCCGGGCAGATCTTCTTCGTCATCGACTCGAAATTTGCCCACAGTCACGGCGCCCGCCGAGGGCTTTCCTACCAGGGTCGGCGAAACCTCGGGCGCGCCGGGGGTATTGTCCGATGAATCAGAAACATCATCCGACGTCAATGCCGCCCCCGCGCCGGTGCCGCCACCACGCCCCAAGCTGCTGCCCAAGGAGGTAAGGCTGCCCACGGCTCCTAGTCCTAGTGCGCCCGCGCCAGCTGCCATTTCTGGAATTCCGGCGCCAGCGCCAGCCCCTGGCGTGGTACCGCCTCCATTCGGCTTGTCGTCCGGAACGATCGGTGGGACTATCCCAAGCAGCGGGAACTGCGTGTTGGTAGCTGAATTGTTCTTATAGTCGCCGTAAGCCCCTTGGTTTGTTTTTGTATATTTCTCGTAATATAATTTTGCCTGCATTGCAATCATTTGTGGACTTCCAAAAATGAGCAAATAGTATAATTCTGGATTTGCCTGTACGAATGCTTTACCGTGTTTATTCGGGTCGAGCATCGCATTACGTGCGAGCGACACTGCTTGATGATCTTTTAGCTTGCCGAATGCATTGTCGAATGCCGTGCTTTGTTGAGTGGTGTTGTGTTCGGCTGTTTCCAAGGCCGTGATCGTATGCTGCAGATAGGTTATGAGCTGTTCAATTTTCGAACGAAGATCGGGGATCGCCGATGAGTCCCAGACCGCCAGAACCTTGTACAGGTTAGCTTGCAGGCCGATAATCAGTGTCTTGTACGCTTCCCGGCAGTTGCCAAAAGCCGACGAGGCCGCTTTCATGTGGTCTCCGCCGGTACTAGGTGTTGAGCTAGTCAGCTTGCCTAGCTGCAATGCGATGACCTCGGGCGGCAGATTGGTTGGCACAGAACCCCAGGTAACGTCCACCGCAGCGGTTTCTTGCTCGGCTACCATAGCGACATACTTCCACAGGTTTGGCTGGATCGTCGAGGTCCGGCCGCTTCGTTGATCGGTACTTCACCGCGTGTTCGTGAAGCTAGTGCTTCCCGGATCCTTGCGAACCGGAGTGCATCGGTGTTCGGCGGAACGTTGTGGTAGTAGTTTTCGACCGACGCTAGAGTTCGCGACCAGATGCACTGGCGAAGCGATGCCATTGGCGCTGCTGCGGCCGGTTACCTGGTCAAGACCGACGAGTCTCATCCATGCAAAATTCCAACGCTATTGACCATTTCTTTGCGCGGCGCAACGGCGAAGCGCGATCATTCACAGTATGGCGAAACCGTCTGTCCTGACACCTGAGAACGGCCTTCCTTCTGGTGTGCAGGGTGTCTGTGATTCCCGCTTTGTCGCAGTGATCCGAGCGTTGGCTGGGCTTTTTCCCGGGCGCAGGTTCGGAGGTGGGGCACTCTCGGTCTACATAGACGGCCGGCCAGTCGTTGACGTGTGGCTGGGTTTTTCCGATCGGCGCGGCGAGGTGCCTTGGACGGCTAACACCGGAGCCATGGTGTTTTCCGCGACCAAGGGGTTGGCCGCGACGGTAATTCACCGGTTGGTGGACCGTGGGCTGCTGACGTATGACGCGCCGGTCGCCGACTACTGGCCGGCGTTCGGGGCCAATGGTAAGTCCGGCATCACCGTTAGTGATCTCTTACGGCATCGAAGCGGTCTGGCGCACCTCAAGGGCGTCGGAGCGGAGGAAGTGTTGGACCACCTCGGCATGGAGGAGCGGCTAGCTGGCGCGCCGTTGGATCACACGCACGGCAAGATGGCCTATCACGCGATTACCTACGGCTGGTTGTTGTCCGGGATCGCCCGGGCCGTGACGGGAACCGGCATGCGCGACCTGTTCCGCCAAGAACTCGCGCTTCCGCTTGATACTGACGGCCTGCATCTGGGGCGCCCGCCTGCCGACGCGCCGACCACGGTGGCACAGACGCTCCTGCCCCAAACAAACATCCCGACGCCGGTTCTCAACTTTGTTGCGCCTAAGGTCGCAGGACTGTCTTTCTCCGGACTTCTCGGGTCGGTCTACTTCCCTGGTTGCTTGTCCATGCTGCAGGGCGACATGCCGTTTTTGGACGGTGAGATTCCGGCCGTCAACGGTGTGGTGACTGCGCGTGCCCTGGCAAGGGTGTACGGCGCGATCGCCAACGGCGGGAATATGGATGGAACACGTTTTATGTCGCCAGAATTGGCGGGCGGACTGAAAGGTAAGTCGGATCTGACACCGGACCTGAACCTCGGGCTACCGTTCACGTATCACCGCGGCTTTCAGTCGTCGCCGGTACCGGGCCTGCTGAAGGGCTATGGCCACATCGGTCTCGGCGGAACCGTGGGGTGGGCTGATCCCGACACCGGCAGCTCGTTCGGCTACGTCCACAATCGGCTGCTGACGCTGATGCTGTTTGACGTCGGCTCGTTCGCGGGGTTGGCTCCGCTGCTGAGTAACGCGATCGCCGCCGCGCGCAGAGCTGGCCCCTTGGAGGTGCCGCACTTGGGTGCGCGATACGACGAATCCGATGAGCCCGAGCTGGCCGCTAGCGATTAGCTGAGCGTGCACCGTGCTGGCTCGGCGCCATGGCGCTAGATCTCGTAGATAATTAGCCACACAAGTGCGGCGGTAGCTGCGAGCAGAACGGTCATCACCGACGTTCGAAAAAGGCGTGACTGGCGATGGAACCAGTTTGATAGTTGCCGAAACCGCCAGTCGCACCAGGCGTATGAGCTTGCAGCCCAATCAGATTCCGCCGCCAGGAGCCGTAACGCAACCAGAAGCGCGGGGATGCCGGCTTCGGGGAGCGGCACGATCAGTGCGATGGATGCAACGAGGAGTAAGCCCCCGACAACAACCAGGGTTGCGCGAAACGATACTGGTCGCGTGCGGACCCGTTTGCGGTACGCATGTACTCGTTCGAGTGCTCCGCGCCGAGTCGTGGCTGCGCTGTCACGATTGCCTGAGTGCACGAATGTTCCTGTTTGTGGTGTTGTCGAGGCCCAGCTGGTAGCGAAGCCCACAGACCAGTCTGCGTGGCCTCCGACGTAGGCGCCACACGGATGCTGGATGAGGGGAATTGCTTAGACTGCGGTGATGGATGGCGGTTCCCGGCACGAGTCGGCGGGTCCTGACGGTCTGCTCAAGATCGAGGACTGTTTGGATGCCGACGGAGGCGTGATGTTGCCTCCGGGCACCACGCTGATCTCGCTCATCGATCGCAACATTGCGCATGTCGGTGACTCGGTGGCGTATCGCTATCTAGACTACGCCGGCTCAGACGACGGGCACGCCATCGAACTGACCTGGACCCAGCTCGGTGATCGGCTGAGCGCCATCGCTGCGCACGTGCAGCGGGTCGCGGGGCGGGGTGACCGGGTAGCCATCGTCGCGCCGCAGGGGCTCGACTATGTTGCCGGGTTCTTCGCAGCGATAAAGGCGGGCAGCATTGCGGTGCCGTTGTTCGCGCCAGAATTGCCCGGGCATGCTGAGCGTCTGGATACAGCGCTTCGCGACTCTCAGCCCACGGCTGTACTTACCACGGCGGCAGCCAGGCAAGGCGTAGAACATTTTCTGACCAATGTCCCGCGGCTGCGGAGGCCGAAAGTGCTTGTCATAGACCACATACCGGATTCGGCGCAGGCCGGGTTCGTGCCCACCCATCTCGAAGTCGACGATATCTCCCATCTGCAGTACACCTCGGGGGCGACCAGACCACCGGTTGGTGTCGAGATCACGCACCGCGCTGTGGGAACCAACCTGGTCCAGATGATTCTCTCGATCGACCTGCTGAATCGGAACACTCACGGCGTCAGCTGGTTACCGCTCTACCATGACATGGGCTTGTCGATGATCGGTTTTCCGGCGGTGTACGGCGGACACTCGACCTTGATGTCGCCGACTGCATTTGTCCGGCGGCCGCTGCGGTGGATTCACGCACTAGCCGCAGGCTCACGACAGGGCAATGTGGTCACCGCTGCGCCGAATTTCGCTTACGAGTGGGCCGCTCAGCGTGGGCTGCCGGCGCATGGCGATGATGTCGATCTCAGCAATGTGGTACTGATCATCGGTTCCGAACCAGTAAGCATCGATGCGGTAACGACATTCAACAAGGCGTTTGCACCGTATGGACTACCACGGACTGCGTTCAAGCCTTCCTACGGCATCGCAGAGGCGACGTTGCTCGTCGCGACGATCGATCCTGGCGCCGAGGCCACGGTCACCTACCTTGAGCGGGAGCAATTGGGCGCAGGCAAGGCGGTACGTGTCGCGCCGGACGCGCCGGACGCGGTGGCGCACGTGTCGTGCGGTCGGGTAGCGCGCAGTCTATGGGCGGTGATCGTCGACGCGGATAGCGGCGCGGAACTCCCGGACGGCGAGATCGGTGAAGTCTGGTTGCAGGGCAACAACGTCGGCCGAGGCTACTGGGGACGGCCGGAACAGTCCCGGCTGACTTTCGGCGCGCAGCTTTTGTCGCGGCTTGGCGAGGGGAGTCGCGCTGACGGTGCCGCCAATTCACGATCCTGGTTGCGTACTGGGGATCTCGGCGTTTACCTCGACGGTGAGCTCTACATCACTGGCCGAATTGCTGACCTAATAACCATTGATGGCGTGAACCACTACCCGCAGGATATCGAAGCCACCACGGCTGCGGCGTCGACGATGGTGCGGCGCGGATATGTGGCGGCGTTCGCCGTCACGGCGAACGAACTGCCGGAATCAGAGGCGTTGGGCGCCGAGGCAATTGGTCAACGCTTGGTGGTTATCGCCGAACGCGCGGCGGGTACGAGTCGTGCCGATCCGCAACCGGCGATCGCGGCGATTCAGTCGGCAGTGTCGAACCGGCATGGATTGTCGGTCGCTGACGTTCGTTTTGTACCTGCTGGTGCGATTCCACGCACTACTAGTGGCAAATTGGCGCGCCGGGCATGTCGTGCCGAGTACCTCGGCGGCACGTTGGGCGTGCGTTAGGAAGCCGCGCGGCCAGACTCGATCGCTAGCCCGCGCCGGAAGAGACGCCGCGATCTGCTGTCGGAGGGTCCCGTCTTAGGAACAGGTAGGCAAATGCCGCTCTGGTGTAGGGGATTCCGCGCCCGCTTTGCCGGATCGTATCGGGATCGGCTGTATGCGGCTTCTTCGGCACAAGGTACCCATCAGTTGCCTCGTCGAACCAGTACCGGCCGTCGCGGTGCAGAACGGCGGCCGCTAACTGCAGCCGTGAGTCGAGAGCGGCAATGCTGGCGTCTCCGTGGCTGGCATTGGCCAACAACAGCCCTCCTGGCTTCAAGTACTTTCCGCAGTGCTCCCATACCGGTCCCGCATAAAGGGAGATGAGCAGATCGAAGCTCAACTCGGGCAGTGGGAGTGCGGTGGTGTAGTCCGTGTGAACGAAAAACACTTCGGTGCCGGCTCCCGGCCAGGTGCGATTGTTGAGCTCGGAGCGCACTAGAAGCTCATTGGCAAAGTAGCGGGCTGCGCGTCGGTCGGTGTCGACGTAGGTGACTGCAGGGATCGCGGTCGACGGCGACAAGTCGAGATAGCTGCCGGGGTACAGTGCCCGTTGCGGTGACCAACCCGACATGAGAGCGGCAAACAGACTGGACCGATCGCCGATCGATTTCCGGTAGCTGGCCCACGACTCGCCGGTGGAACGGCTCGGGTGCGTTGGCCCGGACGTCATGCGACCTGCATTTCTCCTCGTGTGCCCCGCGAGTCAGCCGTTCGATGTATTAGCAACGGCCTACGAGTCGGGCAGTGGTGCGTTGTCCGGCACGTCGGTGTACCGCAACTCATAGCCGTCGCGCGAGAACGTGAAGCCTTTAGCCGTCGATTCGCTGACGCACGACACGCCAGCTGATTCCTGGACGTTGCAGCGAAACCCCGCCGCAGCGAGCACCAAGTTGAACGATAGGACTTCCGGTGAATCTGAATCCGGTGAGAACTGCCCATCCGCAAGCGCCGCGAAGTGCGCCTCGCCGGTCTTGCCCACGACAATGGCATTCGGCGCAGAATCCGTACCGTCTGTGTCGGTAACGGCGTCCGGTTCGCCTTCGATACCGATGGTCGCCCCGCTCGTCGACTGACAGCCGGCCTGGGAGTGGGGCACTATGCCGCAGTGCCATCGACCACTTGGTGACTCGAAATAGTAGCCCGACGGGTTGCCTGAATTCACAAAATAGTCGGCCGCATTCGCAAGGTGCAGGTTGTTGGTCGGGTTCGCCAGCAGGGGAGTAGTAGCAGTCGTCTCGGGCGCTGCTGGGCTAGCCCCGCGATCTACTGCGGGTCCAGGCCCGCACGCGGCGGTGGCCGCGGCGGTCACCGCCAAGACCGCCGCAGATCGCCGCACGGCGACGCTACTGAACGCCATAGTGGCTATGTTGTCATCTCCGTTGCGGCCAGTCGTTGCAGCGTCGCCGTTGTGGCGCTCACGCCTCGTGCGGCAGAAACGTCAGGCCAGCGTAGCCATCAATCGGTGCGGTCGCCGAGCTACGGCCGCCAGACCAGCAGGTCCTCGATGCCGTTGTTCATGGCGACGAAGGTTGGCGACGGACCGGTGACATCGAAGTAGATCTTGCCGGTCGATTGTTGCCCTTGGGGGATAGTGGCTCCGCTGATGCCATCTGGCGTTGCGGCCTGCCACAGCACCCGGTAATTGATCCCGTCGTCGGTGCGGGCATTGAACTGTGAGATCGCCGGAGTGACAGCGCCTCGGATCGCATTGACGGTGGCGGTTGCCTCCCAGACCTGGCCAGCCACTGGATAGCCCGGAATTGTGTCGGTGCTGGATTTGAGATCGCTGACCTTCCAGCCGAGCTCCACGTTTCCAACGGTGTCGGTCATCTTCAACTCATGGCCGAGTTGGCCGTTGATGGGATAAGCGAACGCGAATGGTGCAGCGACGGTAGCAATCGTTGCCAGTGCGGCGACTGCCACTGCTGTCTTGATCATCCTGGTGAGTTTCACGGGTCCTCCACTACTCGTTAGGGCGATTACTCGCGCGAAGCAGGTCGACATAATCACTTTAGTCCGCGCATGAACTGGTGACTCACTCACCGTGACAGTACGGCGATTTTCTCAGGTCCGGCTCGCAGGCCATGGGGGTCGGCCACGTCAGCGCTGAAGGGCAGAAGTGCGAGGTCGATCCGCTCTGCGACGCAACACATGCCTCGTGTGCTACCGGTAGATGCTGGCAGGCGTTAGTTAGGCGGTGGCCAGCGATATCGGCAGGTCGACGGGGGACTGGGCGTTGCGATTGAGAAGATGGCACTCTAGCTCGTGTGTTGATCGAAGACGCGCCAACGGCTTAGCCTGGTCAGTCCAAAATCCGCCCGCGAGCGCGGGTTTGCCTCCTGCTAGCGGAAGGCCAGTGCATTATGAGTTTCGATTACGACCAGGGCAACGTCGCCGAACAGTATCAAGATGCCAAGACGCAGCCTTGGCGGTCGCGGATCGAGACCTATTCTTTCTTGAAATTCATCGGTGACGTCAAAGGCAAGAAAGTTCTAGATGTTGCATGTGGTGAAGGGCATTTCACCCGCATGCTGCGCCAGGCCGGCGCCGCTGAGGTGGTCGGACTCGACATCTCCGAGCGAATGATCACCTTGGCGCGTGACCAGGAAGCGAGCGAGCCGCTAGGCATCGAATATCTCGTTGAGGATGCCCGAACGGTCGCGCCGCAACAGGACTTTGACATTGTCGTCGGCGCGTGGCTGTTGGTCTACGCCCAAGATCGCGAAGACCTCGCACGGATGTGTCGCGGCGTGGCGTCCCGTGTCAAGTCAGGAGGCCGGTTCGTCACCGCGACGACGAATCCAGGCGTGTATTCGTTCGCTCGTCCACTGGACTACCGCAAATACGGATTCGAGGTGGAGCTTGCCGACTCTGTCTTCGATGGTGCACCGATTGACGTCATTCTCCGCCTCAGGGATTCCTCACTGAAGGTGATGAACTACTACCTGCCTACGGCAGCGTACGAATCCGCTTTCGCAGCAGCCGGTTTCCGCGATTTCAGAGTGCACATGCCCGAGCTGGCGCCCGCTCCCAAGGGGCAGGACGAGGGCGACTACTGGGACTACTTCATGCAGAACCCATTCCTGGTCGTCATGGAGTGCCTCAGGGACTGATGCATCCGGGCACTGCCGCCGATGTGGTCGAAGGCTTGGTTACCACGCGTCTGTCGGTCGTGTGCTATTGACTGGTGAGGCACCTATTGACTGGTGAGACACCCCGCATGCCACCATGGCTAAATGGCAGGGATACCCGGAGGGTCAGCCGCCGGATCTGGTGGGAGTGATGCTCTGACCGGGTTTCCCATCACTGCGCCGCCCTTGCCGGGTCCGGTCACTTTCGATCAGTGCTGGAGCCAGCTGACTTTCGTGCATTGGCCGGTGCGGCCCGAGAGCGTGCAGGCCATGTACCCGCCCGGGACCCGCCCCGATGTCTTCGTCGATGGCATGACATATGTTGGTCTCGTCCCGTTCGTCATGAGCGCTACCAAACTCGGCACCGCACTGCCGCTTCCGTATTTCGGCAGCTTTCTCGAGACCAACGTGCGGCTGTACTCGATAGACAGCGCCGGTCGCCATGGCGTTTTCTTCCGGTCGTTGGAAACAGCTCGGCTAGTCGTTGTGCCTCTTACCCGAGCTGGGCTCGGCATCCCCTACGCCTGGGCTCGGATGCGACTGGCGCAATCTGGCAAGCAGATCAGTTATCACAGCTTCCGGCGCTGGCCCCGCCGCGGCGTCCATTGCAGGTTGACGATCACCGTCGGAGACGCGGTCGAACCGACCCCGCTCGAAATCTGGCTTACCGCCCGATGGGGTGCGCACACACGTAAGGCGGGCCGGACATGGTGGGTACCCAACGAGCACGGACCGTGGTCGTTGTGCGCCGCGGAGGTCGCTGACCTAGATTCGGATCTGCTGGACGCCAGCGGGGTGCAACCCGCCGGTGAGCACCTGCGTGCGCTTTTTTCAGCGGGCGTGCGAGCCCGTTTTGGCCGCCCCTGCGTCGTCCGGTGACCAGGCGGGTGAGTACTGCCAGATCACCAGCAGGAGTATCCGCCGTCGATCACGATGTCGGAACCGGTCATGTAGCTAGAAGCTTCGGTCGCCAGGTAAAGGTATAAGCCGGTGAGTTCTTCTGGCTGGCCCAACCGCCCTAAGGGAATTTTCGGCTCCCAGACAGGGAAGTACTCTGCGTATGGCTCGACGAGCTCAGTGCGGATATAGCCCGGGCTGACGCTGTTCACCCGGATACGATGCGGCGCGAGCTCCACGGCCATGGCTTTGGTCAAGTGCATGACGGCGGCTTTGGAAGCGCAATAGTGACTTACCTGCTGGGGAGTGTTGATGATGTGTCCCGACATTGAAGCGGTATTGATGATCGCACCTCCCCGGCCTTGCCGGACCATTACTTGGGCTGCGGCCTGCGCGGTCAGGAATACGCCAGTCACGTTGGTGTCCTGGATGCGTTCGAACTCTTCAAGCGTCATGTCCAGCACCCCGGTGATGCCGATGATGCCGGCGTTACAGACCGCTATGTCGATGCCGCCGAACTCTTCGATCATCTGGTCTAGCATTGCGCTGACCTGCTCTGGCCGAGTGACGTCGCAGCAGATGGGGACAACGTCGCCGCCTGCCGTAGCGATCTCTTCCGCGGCATTTGTCAAAGCGTCGGACGACCGTGCGGCAATGGCTACTTGAGCCCCGGCCTGAACGTATGCCAAAGCGACTGTCTTGCCGATTCCGCTGGACGCACCGGTTACCAGTGCCTTCTTTCCGCGCAAGTCAAACAGGTCCAACACGCTCATATGCGATGCATACCCTCCTGTTCGATGTGCTGTCGGAGCCTTGAGGAGTTGCCGAATGTCATCTAACCGAACCACGTTCCAGAATGGTCGCTGGGAGCACTTTTCCCGAAGCTGAGATTCGGCCTGCCCGCAGTTTCACCCATCGGGCGAAGCGATGTGGTTTACGGTGATTCCCGAAAGGTGTTTTTCCACGTCATGCCGCTGAGTGAGTGATGGGTGCACTAGAAGAACCGAAGGCCAGCCGCATCGCCGCGGGCGCGCGCGTGGGTTCGCGGCTCGGACACTACGTGCTGAAACGGCTGCTCGGAGCTGGCGGGTACGGCGAGGTGTATGAGGCTCAAGACAGTCTCATGCACCGCTCGGTGGCTCTCAAGTTGATCGCGGCCCCCTACGCGCAGAGCCCGGTGTTTAGGGAGCGGTTGTACCGCGAGGCACGCACCGCTGGGCGGCTAAACGAACCGCACGTGGTGCCCATCCACCAGTGCGGCGAGATCGACGGGCAACTCTACATCGATATGCGGCTTATCGAAGGCACCGATCTGCAGACCAAGCTGGCCCAAGCTGGGCCGATGAGCCCGGTACAGGCTGTCCAGATCGTCCGCCAAGTCGCGGCCGCGCTGGATGCCGCCCACGGCAAACAGGTGACACACCGGGACGTAAAACCAGCCAACATCTTGCTCACCAATGACGATTTCGCCTGCCTGATGGACTTCGGCCTGGCCAACGCCGCCGCCGACGCCAAGCTGACCAGCACCGGCATTGCGATCGGAACCTTTGCCTACATGGCTCCCGAACGACTCAGCAACGCTGAGGTAGGTCCTGGCGCCGACATTTACGCGCTGGCCTGCGTGCTTTATGAGTGCCTTACCGGATCCCAGCCCTATACCGCCGCCGACTTACCCGCACTGATCACCGCTCAGCTGACCGCACCGATCCCGCGGCCGAGCCTGAATCGGCCGCAGATTCCGTCGGCTTTCGACTCGGTGATCGCTCGCGGGATGGCCAAGAACCCTTGGGACCGCTACTCCAGCGCAGGCGAGCTAGCTGACGCAGCTCAGCAGGCGCTGACGACCACCGAGGGGTGCCCGGTCACCTACGGTCCGCCGGGGCCTGCGGCCCCGGCGGATGCGGTCACTCAGGTTGCCGCGGTGCCCGCCGCAGACTTTGCGGAAACGCTTGCCGCCCCTACGTCGCCCCGCCCGCCCAGCTTTTCGCCCAATGCCCAGAACACGCCGCAGAAGTTGCCCTTTCTGCGGAGGCACCGTCGTGTGACGATCGCCCTGGCGTCGGTCGCCGCGCTGGTACTCGTGGCTGCTTTAACCACGGTTGTTGTCGGCCGTGGAGCAAGGCAGCAGCCGGCGTCGTCTGCTGCGTTATCGCCTGGTTCCGGTGATGCGCATCTACCGCAAGTCGAGCTGCCATTCGGCGATCTGAGCATCCCCGACGGCATCGCGGTCGACAAAGCCGGCAACGTCTATGTCACCGACGATGGCACCAACAGGGTGCTCCGGCTCGCGGCCCGGTCGAACACCCCGACCGAACTTCCGTTCACTGGGCTGACCGACCCCGACGGTTTGACCATCGACACGATGGGCAATGTATACCTGGCCGACGGTGGTCTTGATGGTTCGCCGAAAGTGCTCAAACTTCCTGCCGGGTCGAATACCCAGATCGAGGTGCCGTTGGCCGGTCTGAAAAGTCCCTGGGATGTGGCGGTAGATGCGCCCGGCAACATCTACGTCAGCGACGGCATGAATCGGGTGCTCAAACTGCCAGTGGGGTCAGACACCCAGGTCAAGTTACCCTTCACCAGGATAAACGTTCCCTATGGTGTGGCGGTGGACGCCATTGGCAGCGTCTACGTCACCGATGGAGGCAACAACCGGGTGCTCAAACTTCCGGCAGGCTCCAATAGCCAGGTCAGGCTGCCTTTCACCGACCTTGATGTGCCAAAGGGCGTTGAGGTGGACGCCGCTGGCAACATCTACATAACCGACAGTCACAACAACCGGGTGCTCAAACTGCCAGTAGGGTCCAGTACCCAGGTTGAGCTCCCGTTCACCGGTCTGAACGGTCCGGAAGCCGTGGCCGTAGATGCCGCAGGCAACGTCTACGTCGCCGATATCGACAACAATAGAGTGGTCAAGCTGCCAGCGGCATAAGGCCAGGCTTGACCGCAGAGGGCGAGTTCTCACGCGCCGGGTGGCTTTTCGGCCGCCGCTCGTTTTGGGTCCGCTCACCTGCGCCGGTGGGACCGGGCCGCCGTGAGCGCCCGCTGCCAGGCAAGCAACGTCGTCGCCTTCAGATTGGCCGGCGTTGCGCTGTCCCTGGATAGCAGCGCGGTCGCGGCGGCTTTCGCCGACGTCGACGCTTTTGACATGTGGCCGGAATCGAACGGTGGCTGTGGGTCGTATTCGACCGCCAGTTGGATCGCCTCGGCGCGGCCTTTACCTCCCATTTCCCCGGCCAGCCACAACGCGAGATCGAGGCCCGCGGAAACGCCCGCGCTCGTGGCGATATTCCCGTCGTGCACGATGCGCTCGTCGGCAATTGGGATAGCGCCAAATGCCTTCAACGCGGGAACCGTCAGCCAGTGCGACGTGGCGCGTCGGTCCCGCAGCAGCCCGGCAGCTGCCAGGATCAGTGAGCCTGAACAGACAGACGTCGTCCAGCTTGCGGTTCGGTGCACCTGGCGCAGCCACTCGAGCAGTTTTTGGTCCCGCGCATGAACTGGCGTGGTCGGGCCTCCCGGAACGAGAACCAGATCGGGCGCGGGTGATTCCGCCAGCGAGTGCGTGGCGCCGAGCACGAGCACACCGGAATCGGTGGTGATCGGGCCGACCTCATGCCAGACAAATCGAACCTCGGCGCGCGGCAGAAACCGCAGCACCTCGTACGGCCCGATCATATCCAGGGCTGTGCATCCCGGGTATGCGACTAACGCGATCTGGACCATGTGATGCTCCTCAATTGGCGGTCGAACGTCGAGCTAGGCGAACGTCTTGCGGTATTGGTCCGGCGAGACGCCAATGCGGCGAATGAAGTTGCGCCGCATTGTTTCGGCGGTGCCGAACCCACATCGGGCGGCGATGACCATCACGGTGTCGTCGGTCTCTTCCAACTGGCGGCGGGCGGCTTCGGTGCGGATGCGTTCCACGTACTGGCCAGGTGCCTCACCAACGTCGTCGGTGAACACCCGAGTGAAGTGACGTTTGCTCAATGCCGCTTGACGAGCCAATTCATCGATCGTGTGGGTGGCGCCCGGCTGTGCTTCGATAGCTTCCTGCACCTCGCGGATCCCGCTACGTTTGGCCCGCGGCATCCACACCGGCGCCGCGAACTGCGTCTGTCCACCGGGGCGGCGCAAATACAAGACGAGCCAGCGCGCGATCGTCTGTGCGATGTCAGTGCCGTGGTCGTCCTCGACCAGGGACAGCGCGAGATCGATACCGGCGGTCACGCCCGCGGCCGTCCATACCGTCTCGGAGCTACGGACGAAAATCGGGTCGGGATCGACGTCGATGGTGGGGAATTGGCGAGCAAGGGGCTCGGCAAAGGCCCAGTGTGTGGTGGCACGGCAGCCGTCCAGTAGCCCTGCTTCGGCGGCCAGGAAGGCGCCTGTGCAGACAGTGACGACGCGGCGGGCTGTTCCCGCCACGGCTTTGATCCAGCCTTGGAGGTCGGGATTTGACCGCGCCGCCTCGATTCCAGCTCCACCCGGAAGCACGACGGTGTCTACCGGTTCGACAGGGTCTGGGAGCGGCTCGGCCATGAAAGTCAGGCCGGTAGCGGCACGCACCTGCTGGCCGTTGATTGACGCCAATGTGACTTCGTACGCGCCGCTGGTCAGGAGGGATGCGCTGGAAAAAACTTCGTGCGGCCCCACGACGTCGAGAGTCTGCACGGCAGGGAAGCCGACAATAACCACTTTGCGAGCCACGAAGCCAGTATTGGCAGACTATGGGTCTGGCGTCTACGTCGGGTATCCCACGAATTAGGACATAGGACAGCCGTGGGTGCTGCGCGGTGGACCTGACCGGCTGTGGCCGGTGCGGCCTTGGCACACTGGACGCATGGCACAGATAACCTTGCGTGGAAATGCGATCAGTACTGTCGGCGAACTGCCTGTTGTGGGATCTTCGGCCCCCGGCTTCACGTTGGTCGGCTCCGATTTAGGCGCGGTGAGCGCCGAGCAATTCCGTGGCAAGCCAGTGTTGTTGAACATCTTTCCGTCCGTGGACACGCCGGTGTGCGCCACCAGCGTGCGAACATTCAACGAGCGCGCCGCCGCGGGCGGCCTGACCGTGGTGTGCGTGTCAAACGATCTGCCGTTCGCCCAGAAGCGATTTTGCGGTGCTGAAGGCACTGAGAACGTCTCCACGGCGTCGGCGTTCCGGAGCAGTTTTGGCAAGGACTACGGCGTCACTATCGCTGATGGTCCGATGGCCGGGCTGCTAGCTAGAGCCATCGTGGTGATCGGTGGTGACGGCAAAGTCGTGTACACGGAATTGGTGCCGGAGATAGCTAATGAGCCCGATTATGATGCCGCCTTGGCGGCAATGAGCGCATAGCGCGGTCGGATTGCGGGTGCGTCGTTGGTGCCAGTGGCCGGCTAGATCCGGATTTCGAGCACTGGCCCCAGCGGCGCACTTCGCGTGGCCGTAGCAGTTCAGTCACGCGGGTCGACGAGGTCGCGAAAGCTCTCCGCTCGGTGAACGGATGCGCCTAGGGTTCGGGCCCGGTCACTCAACGTTCTGTCCGAAGTCACGACACGAATTTCATCGGGTCTCTTTGCGGCGCGCACCAACCGGACTATTTCGTCATCAGCGGAGTTGGCTGCCGCCATGGGTGCGTGAGCCACTTCCACCACCGCGGAGTGTATTGCGGTTGCTGGTGGGCGTTCGAACACGACAGTCACCCGTTGGCCCTGATGGGCTTCCTGGGCCAACGCCCAACGGTCAAGCATTGCCACCAGCGCAACCATTGCGCGGTGGCGGTCCCTCCACCACCCGTCGGGGCGAGTCCCGATCACGTTCATGCCGTCGACGATCCAATGCACATCTCACGGTACGACGAAGGAACCCGATGGCGCATCGTGCCATCGCAGCGCTCGGTAGCCGTGCGCATTGCTGCTGATAGCGCTGCCGAGATGGCAAGGAAAATTGGTGTGGCAGGTTATTAGGTGTTCGGCAACGTACTGGATTGAGTTGCGTCGTTTGTCAGCTCGGAGTTTATGCGCGGCCAGGGCCGGGCCTCTTCGAGTTCGTAGGCCAACTCCAGCAGTCTGGCCTCGTGGCCCGGTGTGGCGGACAACATCATGCCGACTGGCATCCCGCTAGCAGCTTGGGCAAGCGGCAGTGAGATGGCGGGATCACCGGTGGCGTTGTGAATGGGTGTGAACCCGACCCAGTCGATGAGTCTGTCTATGACCTGGTCGTAGTCGCCCATGGGGTCAAGATGGCCGACCGGCGGAGTGACATCGGCCAATGTCGGTAGCAAGATGGCGTCGTATGTATTGGCCATCTGAGCTGTGATCCGGCGAGACCGTGCCAGTCGGCCGATCGCCGCCGGCACTCGGTGCAGGTTACGAGCAGCATTGCGGTCCAGCCCCAGCGTCAGGTTGTCCAGCCGGGAGCGGTCGAAGCTCGGACCGAACATGCGACGTCCGCCACGCACCAGCGCGAACGCCAAAAACGACATATAGAGCAGAAAGTCGTCTAGGAAGCGGTCGGGTACCGGGTTGTCGATGGGCGTGACGCGATGACCCAATTCTTCTAGTAGAGCGGCAGTCTTGAGGGTTAGGTCGCACACCTCGGGGCTCGCATCGCGCCGGATTGAGTTAGTGCAGAAAGCGATGTGCAGACGCTGCTTGTTCGGCTGCGTGATGTCGCCGATTGTCGGCAGCTTCGGGTTGCGCCACACCTTCTCCATCTCTCGATAGAACGCCGCGGTATCCCGTACCGACCGGGTCAGCACTCCATTTTCGGTGATCACCAGCGGCATCCTGCGCATTTCCTTGTCAAGTGGCAGTCGGCCGCGCGACGGTTTGAGGCCAACTAATCCGTTGCAGGCGGCCGGGATTCGGATCGAGCCTCCGCCGTCGTTGGCGTGCGCGATCGGCACCACCCCAGCGGCAACGAACGCACCGGCACCCGCTGACGATGCGCCGGCCGTGTACGCGGGATTCCATGGATTGCGGACAGGTCCTAAGCGCGGATGCTCGGCGGCGCCGCTGAGACCGAACTCCGGCACCAGCGTCTTGCCTAGCGCGATGAGACCGGTCGCGAGAAATGCGCGCGCAAAATCACCGTCAGCCGCTGCGGGCCGTGGATTCCACGCGTCGGTACCCAGCATCGTCGGCATACCCTCGACGGCCGCGTTGTCCTTGATGAACGAAGGGATACCGGCGAAGTAGCCGCCGTGTGCGTGCGCCTGCGATGCGCGCGTCCGGGCGAAGTCAAAAGCGTTATAGGCCAACCCATTCAACACCGGGTTGACGACTTCCGTGCGTGCAATCGCAGCCTCGACAAGCTCGGACTCCGACACCTGTCTGGTCCGCAGCGCCTCGACCAACGCGACGGCGTCAAGATCACCGAGTGGGTCGTCACCAAAAACGTGTTTCCGTGTCACGCATTCGACGGTACCAACACGTACCATGCGTGGCCGCCCGGCCTAGGCTCTAACGAACCGTGCTATGACCACCGCGATGCGTTCCCAAAACATTGACTTTGGCGCGGGCCGGCGCCGTGCGAGACGCCCATGCGCTTCGCCGCCACGCGTGCATTCGTGTCTGCATAGCCATTCTCCGCGAGGTTATCGATCACCGGGTGGAGCATGTACCAGTCGACGAGGCAACCGCTGCACTTCGCGACCCGCGGGTCTGTATGGTTGATGGCCATGCGCGACCTCATGGCCGCAGTGACGGCGGTGTCCGGTGACAACGCAGACGATCGACTTTGATCCAACCGCGCTCGGGCGCGGTGGCGTCTTAGGACTGGTGTAAAAACGCTGGGCGCATGTTCCTGGTGGTCATGTTACGCGGCGGTGGTGTCGGTCGTGGTTGTTGTGGTGGGGGGATGCAGTGGGCGGGGTGGCTCGAGCAGTTGGTGGCGTAGTTCTTGGAGGTGGCGGCTGGTCGCTGATGTTTGGGTGACTCCGCGCCAGCCGCGGCTGGCGCGGTCGAGGACGGCCCATACCAGCGACAGACAGCTGGTTTCGCCGGGTAGGCGGCCGATGACCTTGACCCGGCGACGGGATTCTCCGAAGGTGCGTTCGATGAGGTTGGAATGGCGGATGCGTGTCCAGTGTTGGCGGGGGAAGCGCAAATGCACGCTCAGCGAGGCGAAGTCGTTGGCCAGGCAAGCGACCGCGGCTGGGTAGAGCCCGCGGTATGTGGTGGTGAACTCCTCGGCGCGGCGGGTGGCTTCATCCACGGCCTGCTGGCCGGGTGGCTGGTCAATGTCATCGAAGATCGACCAGAACGCGGCTTTGATCTCGTCCTGGACCGCGACAGGTGTCTTGGCGATGACGTTACGGCAGCGATGGATCAGACACCGCTGACGCAGGCTTGCCGGAAACGTGGTCTCCCATGCGGCGATCAGGCCCGGCGCCCCGTCGGAGATGCCCAGTAGCGGCGGGCGTAGTCCCCGGTTCCTCAGGTCAGCCAAGAAGTCGGCCCACGCATCAGCCGACTCCGCTGCGGCTGGGGCCAGCCCAATAAACAGGGGCTTGCCGTCGGTGCAGATGCCCCAGGCGGCCAGCACCGGCTCGGCCGGGGCGTTGGGATGCATCCGAAAGTTCGAGGCATCCAAGAACAGGTAGTCCAACACCAGCTCATCAAGGCGTCGAGACGACCACGCAGCGAACTCGTCTTTGATGGCCGCACAAATCCGGCTCACCGTCGAGCGCGACAACGCCGCCTGCGAGCCCAGCACCTCGGCCAACGCGGCCTCGATGTCGCGATCCGACAAACCGCGCACCCATCCCGAAATCACCAACGCCTCCAGAGCGTGGGTGCGCGTCACCCCGGCACCGAATAGCCGCGAACAGAACCGCTCGTCGGTGTCGCGTAGTTTCGGGCGGCATAATTCGACCGAGCCCATCGTGGTCTTCACCGTCGCCGGCGGTTGATACCCATTGCGGTACCCGCCCGGGCCGTCCTGAACCCGACGCTGGTGACGGGCTCGGCCCAACACTGCTTCTACCTCGGCCTCCACGGCGACCTGAAACACCAGACGCACCGATAACCGCCCGACCTCCTCCAAAATCTCGGTCAACGGCCGCTCGGTCGCGGCGAACAACTGATCCATCTCAACACGCACACGCTCAATCGGCGATACTCGCTTGGTCACGGGCGTAGCCCCTCCTTCATAGCTTTCGTCGGTTGCGACGGAACCTACGCCCGTGACCATTTACACCAGCGATGAGACGCGACCTCGGGCGCGATTCAGATCCCTACGATGCCTTCCGGAAGTTGCGCGAGCACGGTCCAGTTTGGTGCTCCAACGCGGGCTTCGTCGTCGTCGTTGGCTACGCCGTGGCGCAGAAGGTGCTACGTGACCGCCGCTTTCTCTCCGGTCCCATTGCGGACGTCTTCCGTGCTTCATTGCCGCCGGGCGCGGCTCGCGACGAGATGTCGCATCGCATCAACTTTCTCGACCCCCCAGATCACCCTCGCGTCCGCGGGCTGGTCAACTTGGCCTTTACGCCTCGCCGGATCGAGGCGCTGCGTGAGCCGATGACAAGGCTTGCCGATGAGCTGATCGAACCTCTGGCAAAGCGGGTGGACGCCGGCGGGCGCGCTGACATTCTGCGCGGCTTGTCTAGTCCGTTCCCGTCGTTGGTGATCTCGGAGATGCTGGGCGTTCCTGTGGCCGATCGAGGCAAGCTGTCACGCTGGACCGAAGCCGTGACACCGTTACTCGGGCTGCAGATCAGTGACGAAGACCGCAACAGCGCGGTAGCGGCCTCGGAGGGCTTTTCCGCGTACGTGCGCGATCTCGTGGCCGAGCGCCGTCACAATCCGGGCGACGACTTGGTCACGGCTCTGAGCCAGGCCCACGATGGCGGCGGTGGTCTCTCGGAACCCGAGTTGCTCTCGCTCATCATGACGCTCTACTCGGCGGGACACCGCACCACCCGCGACTTGTTCACAAACGGACTGTTCACCCTGCTCGGCGACTCCGAGCAACGCGCGGGGTTTCTGGATGCGCCGCGGATCGACCTCGCAGTCCAAGAATTCCTGCGATTCGCGCCCCCGACTCTGTTCGTCGTGCGAATTGCCGCTGAGCGCGTTGAACTTGATGGGGTTGCAATGGATCCGACGACGCCGGTGTTGGTGTTGCTGGGTGCGGCCAACCGCGATCCAGAGCGCTTCACCGACCCTGAACGCTTCGATATCGCCCGAGACGAAGGCCGTCCACTGTCCTTTGCTATCGGCCCGCACGCTTGCTTAGGCCAGCAGCTCGCGCGCGCCGAGGCCGAAATAATGGTTGATGCGGTCGCCAGACGGCTGGATCTGCGCCGGCTCAGGATTGCCGAGCCGGCACCGCGTTGGACTCAGACCGGGACCTTTCGGGGTCTTGATACCTTGCACGTTTCCTATTAGCCGCGCGCAAGCAATCACTTGCGGATCGACCAAGAGCCGATCGACGCGATCTCGCCACCGGGCTTTGCTCAGTCAACACCGCAGGGATAGTGCAAGCCGAGCGAAGTGCGGTGGCGCGGGTGTCGCTCGATGTCGCGAGCCTCGTTCCTGGCACTCCTACCATCTCGTGGCTGGATCTGTACAGTAGTCCTGCAAGCTAGACATATGTATTTTATATTGGACACTGTGTCCAACTTTGATGTAGTGTTCATGTATGCATGACGGCACCGCTCGTATGTCAGAGTTGATTCATCTGGGTCGACGACGCGATATTGCGGAGGCCGCTCGTCGGTTGTTCACCGAACGCGGCAGCCTTGAGGTCTCGGTAGACGAGATCGCGGCCGAAGCCAATGTGTCGCGTAGCACCGTGTACAACCATTTCGCGGACCGCAATGCGATATTACGAGGAGCGCTCGAAATCGGTCACGCTCAGCTGACCGAGCGGCTCACTGCATCTGCGGCGATGCAGGTAGACCCGGTCGACCGGCTAGTTTCAATTTTCCGGGTGTTGCTCGAGCACATTGATGGTTTGGGTGCCTTCTACGAGCTGTCGTTGACGTTGGCGGCGGCCCGACTAGGCGAGTCCTCGGCGGCTGCAAATACAGAAATCATGGTTGTTGGTGTTGAGGTCGTCGGCTATCTGCAAGAGGCGCTGTCACTCCTTCGTGAGCAGGGGCGTCTTCGTGACGACTTGGCGCTTGAAGATGTTGTGGCGATGACGACTTACGTCCTCGGCGGATTGACCGACGCTCGCAGCCAGCAGGCCGAGCGCCCGCCGCCTGGCGAAGTCGCGGAGAAGGTTCTGGGCATGTTGTTGAGCGGTGTGTGTCGATGAGCAACCCTGAATCCCAACCTTGGGGTGTGGCACCGGTGCCCCAGGCGAACGCCGATCCAGATCTGAGCGATCTTGCCGCGTTTGCGTCAGGCTTCCCCCACGGCATCTTCGAACATCTCCGCGAGGATCGGCCTGTCTATTGGCAGGACCCCACCAAACACACACCTGACGGCGAAGGGTTCTGGTCGCTGACCACCTACTCCCACATCAAATGGGCCGCAACCCAACACGAGTTGCTGTCCTCGGAGGGGGCAGGCGCACGAAGCGGCGGTGGCACCATCTTGCAAGACATGCCTCGCGGTCTGGTGGCCGGTGTCATGTTCAACATGATGGACGACCCCCGCCACCGAGATATCCGCCTCGCGGTCCAGCCAACGGTCTCGCCGCGGGCGCTGCGAGAGCTCGAATCCGACCTGTCCGCGAGAGCCAGCTCCATCGTCGACGCCGCGCTGGATAAGGGCTCCTGCGATTTCTTGGTCGATGTCGCTGTCGAGTTGCCGATGCAGGCGATGGCGGGTCTTCTTGGCGTTCCGCAGCAAGACCGGCACAAGCTCGTCGAGTGGGCCGATGAGATCCTCGATTTCGAAGGTCGAGATCTCGGCGAACAAACCGATGAGGTTAGCCAGGCCGCGGCTGCTCTCTTCGAGTACGGCAGCAACCTGCTCGCCGATAAGCGCGGTTGTCCAGCAAAAGACATGCTGAGTGTGGTTGCCGCGGGTCGACTTCGCGACGGCGCCGACCCCGAATCGATGACCGACCTGGAACAGCAGATGTTCTTCAGCTTATTGGTTGCCGCTGGCTCAGACACCACCCGTAACGCGATCGCCGGCGGCATGCTGGCGCTCATCGAGCACCCACACGTCTGGGAAGAGCTTCGCCGGGACCGATCGCTGTTGCCGCAGGCGATCGAAGAAATTCTGCGGTTTTCGTCGCCGGTGCCCTATGACCGCCGCACTGCCACGGCACCGATCGATATCGGGGGGCGAAGCATCGCCGCGGGTGACAAGGTTGTCCTGTGGTGGGCCTCAGCCAACTGGGACGGTGCGGTGTTTGCCAATCCGCACTGTATGGATATTCGTCGTGACCCTAATCCGCATCTTGCCTTCGGTTACGGTTCACATTTTTGCCTGGGCGCCAACCTGGCACGGATGGAAATCCGATTGGTCTTTGACGCGCTGCTCGACCGCGTCGGATCGGTCGAGCTGATCGGCCGACCCGAATGGATTCGCTCGAATAAGCACACCGGAATCCGCCGCATGCCAGTACATCTCAACCCGGCCTGAATCCAGCCAACCCAACACAACAGCAAAGAGGACATCAGATGCCGTCACCTGGCCAACCGTTGAAAACGGCGCTCAAGCTGTTCGACGCGCTGAACAACTCCGACATCGAAACAGCGATGTCGGTTTATGCCGATGACGCCGTCCTTACCCACCCGTTCGGCCGCTTCGAGGGAAAAGACGCCATCAAGAACTTCTACGCCGGCACGGTGCTTGCTGCCAAAACGGTTCTCACAGTCGGCGCGACCCTCGAACAAGGCCAAGCCTGCGGAGTTCAACTGACGGCCGTGAGCCCGCAAGCGCCCGAGCACCCGCAGCGTGCCTTCGACTACATCGAAGTCAACGCCGATGGACTCGTCGCAGAACTAAGCGTCTACTACCTGACCAACCTCGCACAATGACAACAAAGCCAACCACCGCGTTTATCGGGCTCGGCAACATCGGTGCGCGGTGTGCCCGCCACGTGGTGGCTGCCGGTTTCCCGACCACCATCTGTGATCTCGACCCGCAGCGGGGCAAAGCGCTGGTAGATGTCGGCGCTGTCTGGGTCGATTCACCGGCGGAGGCTGCAGCACAGGCTCAGGTTGTGGTCATGTCGCTGCCCGGGCCTGACGACGTCGAAACTGTTCTGACGGGCCCCGCTGGTGTGTTATCCACGGCGGTCCAGGGCGCTGTCGTAGTTGATCTCTCCACTATCTCGTTGCGGGCAGCGAGACGATTTTATGATCGCTGTCGCGACGCCGGCGTCGCATACGTCGATTCGCCTGTCTCCGGCGGGGTTTGGGCAGCGGAGGCTGCGAACTTGACGCTGATGGTGGGAGGTGACGCGGAAGCCTTCGATACGGTTCGCGAGGTTTTGCTCACCTTCGGCCGCGACGATACGGTGCGTCTGGGCGGACCCGGGACCGGGACGCTGCTAAAACTGCTGAACAACCAGATTTTTCTGGTGGGAAATCAGGTGGTCCAGGAAGCCTATGTGCTGGCCTCCAAGGCGGGCCTGGATCCCCAGACGTTCTACAACACCCTCAATTCTGGATCTGCGGGTATGTTCATGCAGCTGTCACCGATGGTGCTCAACCGGCAGTGGGACAATTCGAGTTACGACCTGGCGCTGGCCGAGAAGGATCTTTACCTGGCGCTCGAAACCGCGCGCGACCATGCAACCAGCATGCCCATGGCCAGCGCAGCTCACCAAACGCTGCTCGAGGCGATCGCAGCGGGCCTTGGCGATAAGTTCTTCCTGGCGACGACGGAGGTTTTTGAGCACCGAGCCGCGCACACATCACCGAGCTACGACCCAACGGCGCCGAACAACCAAGACGGCCGGTGATAGGTAGGTCTATCGGCGGTGGAGCCGAAGTCGCAGATCGGCGGGTTTAAGAGTCATCGTTCCCGAGACCTGGGGTCGGTAAGCGGCTTATCCAAAATCTTTGTGGGCTAGCAGTGAACGCCGATGTTTCAGTGGGGGATGAGCCGGGTGGCGTCTTAGGACTGGTGTAAAAACGCTGGGCGCATGTTCCTGGTGGTCATGTTACGCGGCGGTGGTGTCGGTCGTGGTTGTTGTGGTGGGGGGATGCAGTGGGCGGGGTGGCTCGAGCAGTTGGTGGCGTAGTTCTTGGAGGTGGCGGCTGGTCGCTGATGTTTGGGTGACTCCGCGCCAGCCGCGGCTGGCGCGGTCGAGGACGGCCCATACCAGCGACAGACAGCTGGTTTCGCCGGGTAGGCGGCCGATGACCTTGACCCGGCGACGGGATTCTCCGAAGGTGCGTTCGATGAGGTTGGAATGGCGGATGCGTGTCCAGTGTTGGCGGGGGAAGCGCAAATGCACGCTCAGCGAGGCGAAGTCGTTGGCCAGGCAAGCGACCGCGGCTGGGTAGAGCCCGCGGTATGTGGTGGTGAACTCCTCGGCGCGGCGGGTGGCTTCATCCACGGCCTGCTGGCCGGGTGGCTGGTCAATGTCATCGAAGATCGACCAGAACGCGGCTTTGATCTCGTCCTGGACCGCGACAGGTGTCTTGGCGATGACGTTACGGCAGCGATGGATCAGACACCGCTGACGCAGGCTTGCCGGAAACGTGGTCTCCCATGCGGCGATCAGGCCCGGCGCCCCGTCGGAGATGCCCAGTAGCGGCGGGCGTAGTCCCCGGTTCCTCAGGTCAGCCAAGAAGTCGGCCCACGCATCAGCCGACTCCGCTGCGGCTGGGGCCAGCCCAATAAACAGGGGCTTGCCGTCGGTGCAGATGCCCCAGGCGGCCAGCACCGGCTCGGCCGGGGCGTTGGGATGCATCCGAAAGTTCGAGGCATCCAAGAACAGGTAGTCCAACACCAGCTCATCAAGGCGTCGAGACGACCACGCAGCGAACTCGTCTTTGATGGCCGCACAAATCCGGCTCACCGTCGAGCGCGACAACGCCGCCTGCGAGCCCAGCACCTCGGCCAACGCGGCCTCGATGTCGCGATCCGACAAACCGCGCACCCATCCCGAAATCACCAACGCCTCCAGAGCGTGGGTGCGCGTCACCCCGGCACCGAATAGCCGCGAACAGAACCGCTCGTCGGTGTCGCGTAGTTTCGGGCGGCATAATTCGACCGAGCCCATCGTGGTCTTCACCGTCGCCGGCGGTTGATACCCATTGCGGTACCCGCCCGGGCCGTCCTGAACCCGACGCTGGTGACGGGCTCGGCCCAACACTGCTTCTACCTCGGCCTCCACGGCGACCTGAAACACCAGACGCACCGATAACCGCCCGACCTCCTCCAAAATCTCGGTCAACGGCCGCTCGGTCGCGGCGAACAACTGATCCATCTCAACACGCACACGCTCAATCGGCGATACTCGCTTGGTCACGGGCGTAGCCCCTCCTTCATAGCTTTCGTCGGTTGCGACGGAACCTACGCCCGTGACCATTTACACCAGCGATGAGACGCGACCATGAGCCGGATAGTCCGACCTCTCCGATCTACCGGGTCGTCGACGGAGGCATTCCTGTTCCGGGGTGAAGATATAGGCAACGTGCGTGCGAGAGTGTGCATCTCAGAGTTGGGCATTGTCACTGGGGTGATCTTCTTGGGCAGGGGTGACCGCGTATTGCCAGGTCGCGTACCCCGCTGTCACGTAGTGCTTGCGCGAGATCGAGCTGGGCATCGATGCGCGGATCGAGGCCAGGGTCAAGCAGGTAGGACGGGGGAACATAATTTTACGTCCTGTCGGAAGCGCGTTTCGCGAATTGTGTCACGGTGGGGCGCACATGCCACACGCCAGCGCATCTGAGGACACGATCAGCGAGGACGATTTTTGAGTGCCGGCTTTGGGCGCTGATGGGATCGATGTAACTGCGCGCGGACTAGATTCGGTAGCGCGTTTCGAGATCGCGGTGGCCGTCGTAGGATTGTTCATCACTGTTGTTGATGTTGATCAATCGGCTCCCGAGGCCTCCCGCAGCTGCAGTCAAAGTGGCACGTGCGCTGATTCAATTTGGTCGCCAGCCACCAACGACGCCAATGACCCGCGGCTCGGCCGCCGGTCGCGGTTAGCTGTGTCGCGAAGTCATAAGCTTGCGCCGAAAGCGGGATAACGGTCAGCCGGCGCCCTTGCCGTTGTCTACGCGGTACACCGCGCCGTGAATGGCTGCCGCACTGTCGCTGGCTAAGAAGGCGATGACGTGGGCTACGTCCAAGGGCTCCATTATTCCGCGTGGAGAGGCGCTGCGGAGGATAAGGTCATAGTCCGCGTTCTCCGGTGCGCTGAAGTTGGTGATCTGAGGCGTGTGCATACCGCCCGGGCAGACTACGTTGACTCGCAGGCGGTCTCGTGTGTACTCCACGGCT
Source organism: Mycobacterium sp. (assembly GCF_965230835.1). GTDB lineage: Bacteria > Actinomycetota > Actinomycetes > Mycobacteriales > Mycobacteriaceae > Mycobacterium. Next base: position 4,617,437 of record NZ_CBDDLW010000002.1, on the reverse strand, counting down.
AGTGCCCGGGTAAGGCCGATCAGGCCGTGTTTGGCCGCGCAGTATCCGGCTGAGTATGCCTGACCCTCGACCCCAGCGATGGACGCCACGTTGACGATCGCGCCACCGCGTGCCAGCAAATGCGGTAATGCCGCTCGGCACAGGAAGAAGGGGCCGTTCAGGTTTATCGCTAGATCCTGAGCCCACTCGGAGTCGGTCACGGGGCTGCGTCCAGATGCCGGTGTAAAAGGCAGGGCCAGTTTCGCTCCGCTGTTAGCATACGGGCGTCTGGTTCGGCGGCAGGTCGATTCGCGGGTTGGGGGTTGTACGGGCCGGTCGTGGTTCGTGCGCCGGCGATGTTTGGGCTATGAGGGCGCTGGTGGTTGTTTCTGCGTGGTCGAGGTGGCGACCGCAGGCGATTCGGGACGCTGACCAGTGGCGCGACGCGATGCCGCGGTGATGAGGGTGCGCTGCCAGTCGGGTGGGACCGCAGCGAAGATTCCGCGGTCGATAGTGGCCAGCGCCTGTGCAGCGACCTCGGCGGGGTCGATGCCGTCGGTGGACATGCCTGTCGAGACCAGGGCGGGGCAGATCATGCTCACGCCGATCGGCGTGTCGGCCAGTGCCAGCGCGGTGTGTTCGGCCACGGCCACGACGGCGTGCTTGGAGGGTCCGTAAGCGCCGCCGCTGGGAAAGGTCAGCACCCCAGCCAATGAGCCGGTGATCAGGATGTGCGCGGGCTGGTTCGCGGCCAGCAGTCTGGGTACGAACGCACGCAAGCCGTTGACAACGCCACCGACGTTGACCGCGAACACCCTGTTCCAGTCAGGAGCGGCCACTTCCCACGGAGCACCAAAGCTCCTACCGGTGATTCCGGCGTTCAGGCACACGACCCGGGCGTCGCCGGCGGCTTCAGCGAGCGATTCGACCGCATCCGGCATGGCAACGTCAGTGGGAACCGCTTGTGCCCCCAGTGACTGCGAAACTTCGCTCAATGTGACGGTGTCGATGTCGGCGAGCACGAGGTTGGCTCCACGGTCGGCCAGTGCATGCGCCAACGCGCGCCCGATGCCACTAGCTGCGCCGGTCACCACCGCTGTCATCCCATTCAGATCCACATTGTGCAGGCTATCGACCACGGCCACGCCGCCGTGGCAAACGGTTTCCCTCACCTCCCCTTACTGGGACCGGGTGGGCGTCGTCACGCGTGCGTGCGCCTCGCTACGCCGTGGCGGAGACGGGATCTGCCTGGCCGGTAGGTGCTTGACTTTGAGGCGGTCGCAGTTGGCGGGGTGAGTCGAGCAGGGATCGGCGTAGGTCTTGCAGCAGTCGGGTGCCGACCGGTGTCATGGTGAGGCCGCGCCAACCGGCCGAGGCGCGGTCGAGCACGGCCCACACCAGGCTGATGGCGCTGGTCTCGCCGGGGAATCGGCCAATGACCTTGGTCCGTCGCTTAGTTTCTCCAAAGGAGCGCTCAATGAAATTTGAGTGCCGAACGCGGCCATGGTGTTCAACCGGAAACCGCAGATAGGCGGTCAGCCCTGCTTTGTCGGTGAGCAGGATCCGCATAGCCGCCGGGTAGAGGTCGGAGTATTTAGCGGCGAACGCCTCGATCCGCTTGTCGACGATCTCAACCAGCTGCGGTCCCGGCTCGATACCCAGGCCGGTGGTATCAAAAATCGCCCAGTATCCGTCACGGACCTCGACTTGCATCCCGGTGGGGATCTTCGCAAGCACGTTGCGAAGGCGATGAATAAGACATCTCTGGCGCAACGCTTTTGGGTAGATTTGTTCGATGGCTGCGATCAGTCCCTTGGCGCCGTCAGAGACGATCAGCAGCGGAGTGGCAAGACCGCGTTCGCGCAGGTCGGTCAGGAAGTCGGACCACGCGTCGGTGGACTCTCCGGTCCCGGGTGACAATCCGACGAACACGGGTTTGCCCTCGGTGGTGACGCCCCAGGCGGCGAGCACAGGCTCGGCCGGCGACCCGGGATGCATCCGAAAGAAACTGGCGTCCAAAAACAGGTAGTCCAGAGCGATCTCACCGAGTGGGCGACGAGCCCACGCCTGGTATTCGGCCCGGATCGCCTTACAGACTTCCGAAACCGCGGACTTGGAGATCGCCGCCTGATCGCCGAGCGCTTCAGCGAGGGTGGCCTTGACATCCCGGACGGACAGGCCGCGGATGAACGAGGCGATCACCAGCGTTTCCAGGGCGTTGGTTTTCGTCACATGCTTACCGAACAGCCGAGAGGCGAACGCTTGCATGGTGCCACGCAGTTTCGGCCGCTCCAAGGTGACCGCACCTGTGGTGGTCTTGATGGTCACCGGCCGATATCCGTTGCGCGAACCGCCGTTAGCGTCGGCACAGGCGGCGGTACGTTGGTAGCGTTCACGACCGAGGAACTCGGTGACCTCAGCCTCCAGGGCCGCCTGCATCAGTAGCTGGGCGCCGAGGCGGGCGATTTCTTCAAGGATTTCAGGCAGTTCCCGATCCTCGGCGAACAGGGCGTCGATTTTGGTGCGGATACGGTCGGTCGCTGATACGCGGACAGGCACGAGCGTGACTCCTTCTTCGCAGACTTGCAGGTCGTGAAGCGGAACCTACGCGCGTGCTCCCTATTTACACCGGATCCCGGACACGACCCGGTCACGGTTTCGGTCCGGCGCATGGCGTGGTTCCCGGCGATATTGATCAACGCATCGAGCCGGCCGAGCCGGGTGACGGCCTCGTCCACAGCGTTGCGGCAATCCTGCGCAGATGACACATCTGCTATGTGATATTGACCTGTTGGTATTTCGGAAAAGACCTGAGCAAGTCGATCAGCATCCCGGGCCACCCCGAATACTGTTGCGCCGGATGCAGCGAGTAGCCGTGCCGTGACGGCGCCCAAACCAGACGATGCGCCGGTGATAAGGACGACTCTATCTTGCATATCGGGCATATCGTGTTCAACCTCCAAGCGGTGAGAGGGATAATTCGTCAGATGGTTCGGCCAATGCTTAAGGCACGTAATGCCGGAGACTAGGCCACTTGAGCAGCGCCACAGCGGTTCCGGCGATTAAAAATCGATTCAGCTGCGCACTACCGACCGTATGCGATTCATGTTGGGCGCCAGAGGGTCGTTGCACGCTGATCCGAGTGTCAATGGATTTGGATCGGCATGAGTCTCTATCGAGTTCATTGCGATTGTCCTACCGGCGGCCCCTAGGGGCGCTCACCTCTGCGGTCGCCGCTGTCCGAGTGACGTTGTCGGCGACCTCGCGTTGCCAGTACTGGTTTGCGTGTTCAGTGTTGACTTCCATTTCGAATCGATTCGTCATATCAGAAGTGACCTCGGCGAGGTCCACATAGAACTGCTCATACCAGCGCCGATGTTGATAGACCGCGCCATCCTCCTCGGTGAGTAACGGGTTTTCGATGGGCGATTTCTGTTTCCAGATCTCAACATCTTGCAGGAAGCCGTGTCCGAAGGAGCGGCTCATGGTGGCAGCTAGCTTTGTGGCCTTGTCGGCGGGCAGTCCGGGGACTGCCCGCACCGCCACGCCCCACTGCAATAGAAATGAGTCGTGGGTGACCGGGTAGTGGCAGTTGATCAGGACGACTTCGAGAGTGAAATCAGGTGCGACGTCGTTGCGTAGCCAGTTGATCATGTACGCAGGTCCAAAGTATGCAGCCTCTGAACGTAATTTCGTTCCATCCCAAAGCTTCTCGTAGTCTGACGCGGTGGCCGGGCGTGCTTTGGATTCCATGAACTGACTGGCGATGTGGCCCTCGGTGACGTTCTTGAAATACGTCGGATATGCGTGATGGATGTAAAAGAAGTGCGCCATATCAACGTTGTTGTCGACGATCTCGCGGCAGTGCGATCCCTCGATCAGAATCGTATTCCATGACCACGGTGACCAGCTGCCCTCGTCATAGCCTTCTATGGTGGGTGGCAGTAGGTCCGGGGGTGGGGTCGAACCTTCGGGGTCGTGCCACACCAGCAGTTGGCCGTTGACCTCTTGGCAGGGCCAGCGCCGGGTGCGCGCCAGCCGCGGCGTTCTGCGAGCGTAGGGCACCAGGGAGCAGCGTCCGGTCGCGTCTCATCGCTGGTGTAAATGGTCACGGGCGTAGGTTCCGTCGCAACCGACGAAAGCTATGAAGGAGGGGCTACGCCCGTGACCAAGCGAGTATCGCCGATTGAGCGTGTGCGTGTTGAGATGGATCAGTTGTTCGCCGCGACCGAGCGGCCGTTGACCGAGATTTTGGAGGAGGTCGGGCGGTTATCGGTGCGTCTGGTGTTTCAGGTCGCCGTGGAGGCCGAGGTAGAAGCAGTGTTGGGCCGAGCCCGTCACCAGCGTCGGGTTCAGGACGGCCCGGGCGGGTACCGCAATGGGTATCAACCGCCGGCGACGGTGAAGACCACGATGGGCTCGGTCGAATTATGCCGCCCGAAACTACGCGACACCGACGAGCGGTTCTGTTCGCGGCTATTCGGTGCCGGGGTGACGCGCACCCACGCTCTGGAGGCGTTGGTGATTTCGGGATGGGTGCGCGGTTTGTCGGATCGCGACATCGAGGCCGCGTTGGCCGAGGTGCTGGGCTCGCAGGCGGCGTTGTCGCGCTCGACGGTGAGCCGGATTTGTGCGGCCATCAAAGACGAGTTCGCTGCGTGGTCGTCTCGACGCCTTGATGAGCTGGTGTTGGACTACCTGTTCTTGGATGCCTCGAACTTTCGGATGCATCCCAACGCCCCGGCCGAGCCGGTGCTGGCCGCCTGGGGCATCTGCACCGACGGCAAGCCCCTGTTTATTGGGCTGGCCCCAGCCGCAGCGGAGTCGGCTGATGCGTGGGCCGACTTCTTGGCTGACCTGAGGAACCGGGGACTACGCCCGCCGCTACTGGGCATCTCCGACGGGGCGCCGGGCCTGATCGCCGCATGGGAGACCACGTTTCCGGCAAGCCTGCGTCAGCGGTGTCTGATCCATCGCTGCCGTAACGTCATCGCCAAGACACCTGTCGCGGTCCAGGACGAGATCAAAGCCGCGTTCTGGTCGATCTTCGATGACATTGACCAGCCACCCGGCCAGCAGGCCGTGGATGAAGCCACCCGCCGCGCCGAGGAGTTCACCACCACATACCGCGGGCTCTACCCAGCCGCGGTCGCTTGCCTGGCCAACGACTTCGCCTCGCTGAGCGTGCATTTGCGCTTCCCCCGCCAACACTGGACACGCATCCGCCATTCCAACCTCATCGAACGCACCTTCGGAGAATCCCGTCGCCGGGTCAAGGTCATCGGCCGCCTACCCGGCGAAACCAGCTGTCTGTCGCTGGTATGGGCCGTCCTCGACCGCGCCAGCCGCGGCTGGCGCGGAGTCACCCAAACATCAGCGACCAGCCGCCACCTCCAAGAACTACGCCACCAACTGCTCGAGCCACCCCGCCCACTGCATCCCCCCACCACAACAACCACGACCGACACCACCGCCGCGTAACATGACCACCAGGAACATGCGCCCAGCGTTTTTACACCAGTCCTAAGACGCCACCCAGCGTCCGGTGGAGCCTTGCCATCGCCAGTCATGGAATGGACACGCAACTGTGTCACCTTTCACGGTCCCCTGCGACAGGTCGGCGCCCATGTGCCGGCAGTAACCGTCAAGTATGTGCAGCGTGCCGACGTCGTCAGCGAACACCACCAGTTTGGTGCCGAATGCAATGACGCCGTGCGGCTGACCGTCGCGAAATTCTTCCGCGAGGCCTAGGCAGTGCCAGCCGCGGGCGAAACGATGCATTGGCGGACCGGGATCGATCTGACGGATCTCTGTCGTTTTCGTAACCATGGCCTTCTTTGCTTGGTTGAGCCAATCAGATTAATATCTAAGCACAGTAGCTTAGTTTTGCAGGTGTTCCTACGATAGATAGCTGTGAGTCGTGGGCAACGCGCCAGAAATGAGATCCTCGATGCCGCGGAACGTTTGATCGCTGAGCGCGGCATGCAGGTGTCACTCCGCGAAATCGCCGTGGCGGCAGGGCAGCGCAACCACTCGGCGGTCAATTACTACTTCCACAACCGCCAGGAGCTAATCGATGCCGTGGTGGATCGCCGGCTGGAGCCAATGGAGCGCGAACGCGCGTTGATGCTCGCGGTGTTGGACGTCGACACCCGTACAGATATCCATGCGCTGCTGCGGATCATCGTACTGCCCTTGATCACTGTGCCCAGCCGGTATTACGCCCGCTTCCTACAACTAGCTGTCATGGATCTCAATACCGATGCGTATCAGAGACAGGGGGCTGTGTGGCCACAATTGCTCGAAGAACTGGCCCGCGCGATACCCACTAAGGATCCCGATGCTCGCCGCCGCCGGATAAATGCAGTGGGGACGTCCATGTTCGCTCTGCTGTCCGAACGTGAGCGCACCGCGCACAGCGATGCCGCCGGCGTTGGCAGCGCTGAGGACATCATTGGGATGCTGGCCGCAATGCTCACGGCACCTCTTCCGGGGCCCGATATCCCGTAATTGGAGACACAGTGCTGACGCATGGCGTATATCCAATACAGCCGGCGGCGGTGCTAAAGTGACCAGCTCTTTTGCCGTCGGCGCGCGCCGGAGGGGGTTTCTTGGTTTGGTGTGTTGGTTTAGTCGTCGGTGGTGGGTTGGTTCATTTCGGCTTGGAAGAGGCGGTATTGCTCGGCGCGGCCTGGTCGGCGTTTGACGATGAGCCAGCCGGTGGTGAGGAGCAGGAACCAGAGGGGGAAGCAGGCTAGGGCGATGGCGGTTTGGGGTTTGGTGGTCAGTGTCCAGATGACGAAGGCGAAGAAGGTGAGCACGGTCCAGCACATGGTGGGGCCGCCGGGCATTTTGTAGGTGGATGTGGTGTGGCGGTGTGGGTGTCGGCGGCGGTAGGTGAGGTAGCTGATGATGATTAGGGTCCAGACGAACATGAATAGTAGTGAGGACAAGGTGGTGATGAGGGTGAAGGCGCCGATGATGGAGCCGCCGGTGTAGAGCAGGGGGATGGAGGTGAGGAGTAGGGCGGCGGTGAACAGGAGTGCTGGTGCGGGTACGCCGCCGCGGTTGAGTCGGCGAAATGTTGCTAGTGCGCTGCCTTCGTCGGCGAGGCCGAAGAGCATTCGTCCGGTGGAGAAGACTCCGGAGTTGGCTGAGGAGGTTGCTGAGGTGACGACGACGAAGTTGACCACTGATGCTGCCACGGTGAGTCCGGCGAGGGAGAACATGGCCACGAAGGGGGATTTGTCGCTGGAGATTTGGCGCCAGGGTACGACGGTGAGGATGGCTAGTAGGGCGCCGATGTAGAAGATGACCACGCGTAGGGGGATGGCGTCGATGGCGCGGGGCAGGGTGCGTCGTGGGTTTTTGGTTTCGGCTGCGGCGGTGCCGACGAGTTCGACGCCGACGAATGCGAAGAAGGCGATTTGGAAGCCGCTGACCATGCCGGTGAATCCGGTTGCGAAGAATCCGCCGTCGTTCCAGAGGTTTTCGATGGTGGCTTGGTTGCCGTGGGGGGAGACGAAGTGGGTGGCTACCAGGCCGGCGCCGACCAGGATGAGGCATAGGATTGCGGCGATTTTGATTAGGGCGAACCAGAATTCGATTTCGCCGAAGTTTCGGACGTTGAAGAGGTTGAACGCCAGGATCAAGGTGACGGTGACCAGGGCGGGTAGCCAGGTTGGTATGTGGGGCCACCAGAATTTGGAGTATCCGGTGATGGCGACGATGTCGGCGATGCCGGTGACTACCCATGCGAACCAGTAGGACCATCCGATGAAGAAGCCTGCGGCGGGGCCGAGGAGGTCGGAGGTGAAGTCGACGAAGGATTTGTAGTTGAGGTTTGACAGGAGTAGTTCGCCCATGGCGCGTAGTACGAAGAACATGAAGAAGCCGATGATCGCGTAGACCAGCAGGATTGCTGGGCCGGCTAGCGAGATCGTTCGTCCTGATCCCATGAATAAGCCGGTGCCGATCGCGCCTCCGATTGCGATCAACTGAATGTGGCGGTTAGCAAGGCCCCGATGTAGATGCGGGACCTCTTGCCCAGCAGCAGAATCAGAATCAGAAGCGGCGGCAGCGACATCGCTTGACATGAGTGGCGTCCTTATCGGCGACAAAGCGTCGGTTGGGCGCGATCGCCATAACCGCGGACGGGTGCTACTCGGCGTTGCTTCATCGGCCAGGCCGCTCTTTTCACAGGTACGCCTTTCGAACTTCTCGTGCAGAACTGGTCATACGCTGGCGATCATTTACATCGGTGGTCGAACATACCGCTGTTAGGCCAAATCGCGTTCAACTGGCCGTGTCAGCTTCGCGAAGCCAAGTAGGTTGGCCTTCGAGATGAGCACTGCTCCGGCCGCCAGATCGATTCTGGTTAGCGTCGAGACAGAAGAGGCCAACATCTTTGCTGGCTGCAGCCGTGTCCTAGCGCTTCCGGAACGTGTCGATGGCGTCGACGCTGACGCCGGATGCGCCGTTGATTCGGACCACAGTCACCGACGCGCAACTCACCATACTCGACGCACCCGGTGGCTATCGCTGCGTGATTGCGAATATAAGGACACGTCTTCGATCGTCACCGAGAACACGCGTGGCAACGTTCCTCGAAGGTCGCAGGCTGCCATCGCCAACCGTGGCATTTATGCGGACTTTTCGACCGCGGGCTGCCGCCCCTCTTGTCGTCGAGCAGTATTCCTATTGCGGTGGCCGCGGGTCAGCAACGCTAAGAGAGCCACACGCCTTGGCGGATGCTATAACGCAGGTATGTCTGGAACCGAGCACGTCATAGACCATGTTTCCGATACCGCTCGTTGGACAGCTTTGCATCGGGCAACCGAGTCCGCACGTCAGGATGCTCTATTTGAGGATCCACTAGCCGAACGTCTCGCGGGGGCAAAGGGCCGCGCTATCGTCGCACGGCTTCCACGGTGACCCGTAACGGTTGGTGGCTAGTTGCGCGCACCAAGATCATTGATGACGCTATCGCCCAGGCTATAGCCGACGGCTGTGACCGAATATTGAATCTGGCTGCCGGCTTGGACACCCGACCGTACCGCTTGGCTCTTCCGGCCGGGTTCACGTGGGTGGAAGCGGATTTGCCGGGGTTGCTCGCGGAAAAAACGAAGCTGCTGGCCGCCGAGGAACCACGATGCGAGTTAACCCGTACCGCGGTCGACCTCTCAGACGCGCGTGCCCGCGGTGCCTTCTTAGATGACGCGCTCGCCGGTGCTGCCAAAGCGCTGGTGCTCACCGAAGGGCTGTTGATGTATCTCGAGGACCGCGATGTGGTGGCGCTCTCGCACTCGATCAAGCGGCCCGAGGTGGCTTGGTGGATGCTTGACTTCGCGGGTCCGGGCCTGAAGAAGGTTATGAACAAGACGGTGTCCGGCATTGGGGAGAATGCGCCCTTTTCCTTCGCGCCCGACAACGGGCTGGCCTTCTTCGAAGATCTTGGCTGGCGTACCGTCGAGGTGGAATCCCTGCTTGTGGCAGCGCGACGGTTCCGTCGCTTATCGTGGTCTATGCGCCTGGCCGCTTTGCTGCCCCAGCCCGATCCACGTTGCCCTGGTAGCCGGCCTTGGAGTGGGGTTGCTTTGCTTGTGTCGTGAACTGGGCGGTAGCGGTTGTTTCACCAGACCGTCAGCTTGCCCCGCGTCCAGATATGGGCCGCTAGCCCAGGCAGCGGTCGGAGTGATCAGGACAGCATTGTCAGGCTGGCCCGAGTCGTCGTGGAGGCGATGAAGTGCTCCACGATGTCGGCTACCGCCGCTGGCTCCTCGACATGCGCAAAGTGTCCGACGCCCTCAAGAATTTCGAGGCGACTGCCTGGCACTGCCTCGTGGGCGGCGTAGGCGTGCGAGACCGGAATGATCCGGTCGTTATCGCCCCAGATCAGTAGCGCGGGCAGATCGGCTGCGACATGAAGTTTGTTTAATGCGCTAACTGATTGGCCACGGTAGTCGACCACTGACCGCAACGTTCGCAAGAACGCCGCGCGGGTTTGCGCATCCGACAACGAAGAGTACGCCTGCCACATTTGACCTGCGCTTGGCGCTCGAATGCCCGCAGAAGTCAGCCACGATCTAAGCTTGTTACCCAGGTTCAACACCGGTTGCGGTGCGACGATCGGAAGCACGAACTCGGCGCCGGGGGCAGACAGCAACCGCAGTACCGGACTGAGGTCAGGGCCTAGGCCGCCGCTGCCGATCAGGACCAATCGTTCGCAGTAGTCCGGATGCTGGTAAGCGAACTGCATCGCGATACCGCCGCCCAGGGATTGGCCGATCACCGTTGCCTTGTCTATCCCGAGTTTGTCGAGGAGATCGCGCAGCCACGCCGCAAAAGCACCCAGCGAGTAGTCGCCGCGCGGCTTCGCGGATTCACCGTGGCCCAGCAGGTCCGGAGCGACCACTCGGTAGCTCTTGGCCAGCCGCGGGATGATGGCCTGCCAGGTGCTCGAACTACCGGCCATCCCGTGAACCAGCAGCAGCGTGTGGCCGTTGCCGGCATCGCGATAGGCGATGCGTTCTCCGTGCAGCTCTAGGTATGTCACATCGTTCATGGGCAACCGTTTCATCCAGTTGGCGGTAGGGCACAGTCAAGTAGGCTGCAGAGCATCCCCGACGTCGCGCATCGCTGATAGGGGCAGCACACTGCTGACGGTACGCACCCTACGTCCCAGTCGGTTACCTGCCAGCAATACTGTGGTTGGTCTCACGTCGGCGATGCTCAATGGCGCCCGACGGGCAGCGCGGTAGCGGTTCGGTGACGCACCATACACCGAGCCACGAATCCCCCCTTGTATTCACAGCAAACTCACGGCTACGGCTCACCATGTTCACGGGTCGGCTGGGCATCATGGAATTTGCCAAAGCGAAAAACCAGCAGCTTCGCGGGTTTGCTAACCAGGGAGCACAGCTGAACAGAACGACTCTGAGAGGAGTTCACCAGCGTGGCAAATAGTGCAAATACATCAGAAGCGACCGTGATTTCCCTTGAATCGCACCCGGTGTGGGCCGCTGCCCAGCGCCGGGAACAGCAACGCAAGCAAGACATGCTCCGTCATCCGGCGTTTCTGGCTCAGCAGCGTGCGGCCACTGCCGGTGCGGACGTCGGCATGGCTTCTGCTCCTGGCCTCAGCCTGTGTCATAGCGTCGAAGCCCCAGCCTGAAGCCCACCGACTTCGGCAGCCCAGCGCCGATGAGAACCTGCCGGGAAGCAGAGCGATCTCCTGTTTCCCGGCAGTCATCGCGTTGCTCTATGATTTTCGCGTAGTCGACTTGGGTGGCCTAAGAGCGGCGGTGACGCCGAATTTGCCCACTTAGTGGCCGAGGTTTGTCTCACCCGTAACCTGCCTGCGATGGCCGCGAAGCACGCTTATCTTCATGGCGCCGGCTGCGATTATCTGCGCGCTGACGATGGCACTGTGGGTTGGCTACCAGATAGGCCGCAGTGCGGGCTCGAGTTCGTCGGTGTGGCGAAGGCGAGCGAAGCGAACGCTCGGCACGTTTGTAGTCAGTTTGATTGTGTCGATTGTCGTTCGTCGTGTCCGGAGATCGTTTCGGCAGAAGACGCGCAGTTCGGGTGGGTCGGTGTCTTGGGTTCGCTCGCCTTGGGCGACACTTACCAGGGGGCGTGGTCCGTGCGGGCAATACCGTTATCTGCGAACCGTCGCCGCGCCTCATGCCAGCTCTTGGGCGTCGAGTGTGTTGCGGGTGAGGCCGAGTATTCGCGGCTTCCGGGATTGCCGGCGGGGAGTGTCGCCTGCCCGCCGGAGTAGCCGACGTTCAGCCGCGTCGGGCTGGTGAGTCACAATATGCCGTGCTCATTTTGCGCATCGGTGCGGTTGGGGCCGATTGGATAAAAAAGATCTCGCTCACCGAGTCGGGTTCACTAATGACCAGGTCCGCGTAACAGGGCGGCGGTCCGGTCCGGTACAAAAGCCCAGTGATGGCGCTCACCACCAACGATCAGAAAGCAGATACCTATGCCTGAAGCCACGACAAGAACTGTTTCCCGCGGCCAAAATCTCAGGATCTGGAACACGCTGGCCCAGCTGCCGGGCGGTCGTTGGCTGTTCAGCCAGGCTGTGTGTTGGAAAGTGCCGTACTTTCGCAGCGTTCACCCCACGGTTACCGCGCTGGAGCCGGGGCGCTGTGAGGTCACTGCTCCCAATCGGCGTAGCAGCCACAATCACCTCGGCACGTATCACGCCATCGCCTCGTGCAACCTCGCTGAACTGGCCGGCGGGCTGATGACCGAAGCCACGATTCCGTCGACGCACCGCTGGATTCCGGCGGGCATGACTGTGGAATACCTTGCGAAGGCGGCCACCGACATGCGTGCCGTCGCCCTGCTTGAAGAGGTCCCCGACTTCGGCGACCAGCCATTCACCCTCGTGGTGCCAGTCGACGTTCACACCGCCGACGGCACAGTTGCTGTGCGTGCCCGTATCAGCATGCATGTCTCGCCCAGAAAGTGAGTTCAGTGTCGAGCGACGTCGTCAAAACGCTCGTCGAACTGCGACCGCAATGGCCGAACGATCCAACGTAACCCAATGACAACCCCGTGGGAGCGGCGCAATCGGGCCCCGTTGTGTCTTCTGCGGCGGGCGGTATCGGAAATGGCTAGCGCTGTACTTCGGCCGGTTGGTTTCGAGAAGCGTTCACATCGAGCGGGGACCACATTGGCAGCACATTCGCGCAGGCCAGCAGACGCTAGGCGAAGGTGGATTCGCGATCCGGCTCGGGACCGAACTTGAACCGCCGGCCGGTGATCTCCAGAGCAACCACCCGCACGTAGAGTGGCTTCAACGTCTTTACCATCGGCAGTAATTCCGTATCTTGAGCTTCTAGTATTTCGTCGGTGGCCGACAAGACATGCGCGCGGCCTTTGATGACAACACTCCAGCCCTCGTCGACCGTATGGTTGTCGGCTTCGAAAGCTACTCGATCGTTCATCACGGCGCTAAACAGTTTGGTGCCCTGAGCGGTTCGGAACAGTACTGTCCGACGCTGGACGGCAAAGTTAACCGGGAAGACTTCGGGTTGTCCGCCTAGGATTGTGACCAATCGCCCTAATCGCACACTTGATAGCAGGCTCCAACTCTCGTCTTCGTTGAGCGCGGCAACCGGGTCGTGATCTGCGGACATGCTTCAGCCTAACGCGTGGGGAGGTCGCGTCTCATCGCTGGTGTAAATGGTCACGGGCGTAGGTTCCGTCGCAACCGACGAAAGCTATGAAGGAGGGGCTACGCCCGTGACCAAGCGAGTATCGCCGATTGAGCGTGTGCGTGTTGAGATGGATCAGTTGTTCGCCGCGACCGAGCGGCCGTTGACCGAGATTTTGGAGGAGGTCGGGCGGTTATCGGTGCGTCTGGTGTTTCAGGTCGCCGTGGAGGCCGAGGTAGAAGCAGTGTTGGGCCGAGCCCGTCACCAGCGTCGGGTTCAGGACGGCCCGGGCGGGTACCGCAATGGGTATCAACCGCCGGCGACGGTGAAGACCACGATGGGCTCGGTCGAATTATGCCGCCCGAAACTACGCGACACCGACGAGCGGTTCTGTTCGCGGCTATTCGGTGCCGGGGTGACGCGCACCCACGCTCTGGAGGCGTTGGTGATTTCGGGATGGGTGCGCGGTTTGTCGGATCGCGACATCGAGGCCGCGTTGGCCGAGGTGCTGGGCTCGCAGGCGGCGTTGTCGCGCTCGACGGTGAGCCGGATTTGTGCGGCCATCAAAGACGAGTTCGCTGCGTGGTCGTCTCGACGCCTTGATGAGCTGGTGTTGGACTACCTGTTCTTGGATGCCTCGAACTTTCGGATGCATCCCAACGCCCCGGCCGAGCCGGTGCTGGCCGCCTGGGGCATCTGCACCGACGGCAAGCCCCTGTTTATTGGGCTGGCCCCAGCCGCAGCGGAGTCGGCTGATGCGTGGGCCGACTTCTTGGCTGACCTGAGGAACCGGGGACTACGCCCGCCGCTACTGGGCATCTCCGACGGGGCGCCGGGCCTGATCGCCGCATGGGAGACCACGTTTCCGGCAAGCCTGCGTCAGCGGTGTCTGATCCATCGCTGCCGTAACGTCATCGCCAAGACACCTGTCGCGGTCCAGGACGAGATCAAAGCCGCGTTCTGGTCGATCTTCGATGACATTGACCAGCCACCCGGCCAGCAGGCCGTGGATGAAGCCACCCGCCGCGCCGAGGAGTTCACCACCACATACCGCGGGCTCTACCCAGCCGCGGTCGCTTGCCTGGCCAACGACTTCGCCTCGCTGAGCGTGCATTTGCGCTTCCCCCGCCAACACTGGACACGCATCCGCCATTCCAACCTCATCGAACGCACCTTCGGAGAATCCCGTCGCCGGGTCAAGGTCATCGGCCGCCTACCCGGCGAAACCAGCTGTCTGTCGCTGGTATGGGCCGTCCTCGACCGCGCCAGCCGCGGCTGGCGCGGAGTCACCCAAACATCAGCGACCAGCCGCCACCTCCAAGAACTACGCCACCAACTGCTCGAGCCACCCCGCCCACTGCATCCCCCCACCACAACAACCACGACCGACACCACCGCCGCGTAACATGACCACCAGGAACATGCGCCCAGCGTTTTTACACCAGTCCTAAGACGCCACCCGTGGGGAGTTGCGGGCGGGGCGAGCTGTGATGGTCGACAGCGACGTTGGATTGGCCCGACGTCGATTATCTCGTTTTCCCGCAAAACACTCCAAGACGAAGCGGTCTCACCCCGCAGTCAAGTCCTAGCGTCCTGGAAGGCCTCGGCGAACCGGCTGCGCTGGGCCAACGCTTTTAGCCGCGGCAGTTCCCGTATCGGCGCATAGCCACTGTAGGCGCGGTCGCGCGCCAACAACGCGGACAGGACATGGAAGCCTTCGTCCGGGTTGATTGCTGCGCCGGCTTGTTCAGCGAAGGCGGTTGAGCGACCCACCTCGGCCCACTCTGCCCAGGCGACGCAGTTCGCCGGTAAGTTGAGGGCTCTTCGCCAATGGGCGAACGCGTCGAGCCAACTATTGGCCGCTGCGTGGGCGACTTGGCCCGGCGAACCGACCAGCGCAGCTGTGGACGAGAACATGCAGAACCAGTCCAAGTCGTGTCCGGTGCAAGCCTCATGCAGATGCCAGGCACCGGTGACTTTGGGTGCCCACACCCGCTCGATGAGTTCGTCGGTAGTTCTGACCAAGGTCGCGTCGTCGACTATTGCGGCAGCGTGCAGCACACCACGCACGCTGAGGCCGGTGGCCGTGGCAGCGGCCACTAATCGCCGCGCGGTTTCAGGTTGGGCGATGTCCCCGCATTCCACTACCACGTCGCAGCCGAGCGAACGAATCATTTCTATTGTCTCAGCGGCCTTTTGATCGGGCATGGAGCGGGCGTTGAGAACGATCCGGCCTGCCCCGGCGTCGGCCATCTTGCCAGCGATAAACAGGCCCAGACCCCTCAAGCCGCCGCTGACAATGTAAGCGCCGTCCGCGCGGAATGTCTGGGCTTGTTCTGGCGGGATTACCGCAGCCGTGGCGCCGGACTGGTCGATGTTGAAGACGATTTTGCCGACGTGTTCGTCATCGGTGTCGCGGCGCAATGCGGCAGCTGCATCATCTATCGGTCTGTGGTTGATCGGCGGCAGTGTGAGGTCGCCAGCGGCTACACCATCAAAAACATTGCGCAGCAGTTGGTTTAACACATGCGGATGGCTGCGCGTAAGCAGGCTGAAATCCACCGCGAACAGCGACAGGTTGCGTTTGAAGGGGGCCAGGCCGATCCGGTGGTCGCGGTCTATGTCATCTTTGCCAAGTTCAACAAACCGGCCGCCGAGAGCCAACAGGTCGATGCTAGCTCGCTGCGCGGCACCCGGAAGGCTGTTGATAACGATGTCGATGCCGTATCCGTTGGTGTCGGCGCGGATCTGTTCGGCGAATTCGGTCGTGCCGGAGTCGTACACATGGGCGATGCCTTGTTCGCGTAGCGCAGCGCGTCGTTTCTCGCTGCCGGCAGTGGCGTATATGTCGGCACCGGCGGCGCGGGCGACCGCTATTGCCGCCTGGCCCACCCCGCCGGCACCTGCGTGGATTAGCACCTTGTCGCCGGGCGCAATCCTGGCCAGATTGTGCAGGCTGTACCAGGCGGTCGCAGTCGCGCAGGGCAGTGCCGCGGCGTCCGACAAGGCGATGTGCGGGGGCACAGCGATGGTGTGCGCGCTGTCGGCGATCACGAAATTTCCCCAGCATCCGTGTTGCGAGATCCCCGCTACCCGGTCGCCGACACGATGTTCGACAACGTCGGCACCAACCGCGGTGATCGTTCCGGCAAAGTCCAGTCCCAGCTGTTGTTGGTGGTTGCCGAATGACCGATACCGACCGCGTGCGACCAACACGTCAACGAAATTCATCGACGATGCCTCGACTCGTACTTCGACATGGCCAGGCTTCGGAGTCTGGCGCGGCGAGGCGACTACTTCCACTGTGTCGGGGTCGCCCGCGTTGCTGACTCGCATACGCCAGCCTTCGCTGGCGTTATCGGCCAGCGTGTGGCGTCGATCCGCTGCTGTCAGCGGGGCTGGCCGCAACCTGGCACACCACCACTTACCGTCGCGCCACGCGATTTCATCCTCATCGCCGCCGAGGAGGATCTGTGGAGCGATCTGGCCCCAGCCGGTGACCATATCAACATCGATCCAGGTCGTGGCTAGTTGCGGATGTTCGGCATCGATAGCGCGTAGCAATCCACGCAGACCAGCGTGGGCAAGATTCGGTGTGTCACCATCGACAACGGCGGCGTTTCTTGTGTAGACAAACAGCCGCGGGACGGTGTCCTTGTATTCCGCGACAGCTCGCGCAATGCGAGTAACCCATTTCACGTGTTTGCTGACTGTGGATTCTCTGTTGTTGTCGTTGCGGCCGACGACAACAACAACACCGGACGTACCGCGGGAATCACCGAACATGGTTAGTGCCGAGTGAAGTCCAGCCATCGCCGTGTATTCGTCGGTGGCGGTATCGTCATCCGTTGGAATCGTCAGGGTTTGCCAGCGGGCGCCGCATTCCTGAAGGGAAGCTCCTAGTCCGGCGGCGGCAATCTCTGAACCGGAGTCTGAGGCGAGCAGAAGCCACGCGCCAGGATGGCCGTCCTGCGGGCTGGAAAGGCTTTTCTGTACCCATTCGATGCTGAGCAGACGACTATTCATCGTGTGTGTTGCCAGCTCGGTCTGCGAACTGGTAGCGCGGAATCTCAAATCGGAAACGCGGAGCAAAACTGCACCTGAATCATCGAGAACGTCCACGTCGACCACGATTTCTTCGGCGGTGCATTGTTTGACCTGGGTGAAGCACTGCCGGGCTTTGGCGAGGTCGTCGTATCGCCGTATTCGGGCGATGTGGACGGGAAGAAGGAGAAGGCTGTCGTCGCCCCACTTTTTCGTTTCAGGGGTCGCAAGGCTCGATTGGAAACACGCATCCAGCAGCGCCGGATGGATGACGTAAGACTTTTGGGTGCGGTCGATGATCGTAGTGGCTTGTATCGCCGCAAGTAAGGTAGACAGGTGAGTATCGGCGGCATTATCGCTGAATCGCAATTCGGTGAGTCCGCGAAAAGAAGGTCCGTAGTCGATTCCGACCGCGCGGAACTTCGCCTGCATGTAATCGAGATCGATGACCAAAGGGTGGTTGATGCGTAGCGTCGCCAGATCGTACGGTTCGGGCCGGTGATCTGAGTCTTTCGCCGCTTGCAGGACTGCGCTGGCGTGCACCACATTCTCGCCTCCCCGGGCGGTGTGGACTCGGAAAAAGTGGCGACCTGTCTCGGAGGACATTGCTTCTGTAGACAGGTGCTGCCGCTCATCGACGACGAGCGGTTGCTCAAACCGCAGGTCTGTGACCTCACTGCTATCGCCAACAACGATTCCGGCGGCTGCCAGGGCCATTTCCGCGTAGGCGGAGGCCGGGAAAACCGGAACACCATGGACCTGGTGATCCTGCAGCCATTGCCGCGGCAGGAAGGCGGATCCCATTTCGGCTTGCCACAGGTGCCGTTCAGGTTCCTCCCGTAGGTGGATGTGGACGCCGAGCAGCGGATGGAGCGCATGAGCATGACCGGAGCGACGTTGCTGACCGGTTTCCCGCTTGAGCGGTATTCGGCGGTGTGACCAAGCTGGTTGGGGCACATCGACCAGTTGCCTATCGACCGGATAGTGTGCGCTGAAGTCGACGGTCGCGCCGTTCTTATACAGTGCGGCCGCGAATCCGGCCAGGCCGTTGGCGAGTGCGTGGTTTTCTGGCAGCGCAAGCAGTACGCAGAAAGAAGCTATATCCAGGCTTGCCGCGTTGTGGTTCACCGCGGGAGCGAGAAGCGGGTTCGTGGAGAGTTCTCCGAACACCCTGAAGCCGGCTCCGAGTGCGTCTTCCACGGCGTTGGAGAAGCGTACGGTATGCCGAAGGTTATTGCGCCAGTAGGCGGCGTCGAAGTGGGCGTGTTCGCAGGGATCGAACAGTGTGGTGGAGAAATAGGGAATTTCGGGGGATCGGGGGGCGATATCGGCGAGTTCTTCGGTTAGCAATTCGAGGATCGGGACAACTTGCGGTGAGTGTGGTGCGGCGTCTACGGCCACCACGTTTGCCAACCAACCTTGTTGAGTCCAGTACTCGACGAGGTGTTGTACGCGTTGGCGGTCACCGCTGACAACAGTCGAGGACGGTGCTGCCACGACGGCGACGTCAACGTTGTCGATTCCGCGTGAAGCTATGTCTGCGAGTACTTGTTGCGCCGGTAGCCCGACAGCTGCCATAGCGCCGCTACCAGCAACCATCGACATCAGTCGGGAACGGCGACACACAACGCGAACACCGTCTTGCAGTGACAGGCCGCCAGCGACAACAGCAGCAGCTACTTCACCCAACGAATGCCCGATCACTGCGCCCGCTTTTATCCCGTAGGTTGCGGACATCGTTTTTGCGAGCGCAACTTGGAACGCGAATACGGTTGGTTGGACCAGCTCGGTTCTGCTGGATGGTGAGACTGTCGTTAACTGCTGGGTGACGGAGAAAGAGGATTCCGCCCAAATCAAGTGTTCGAGTTCCCCTATGGTTTCTGCGAAAATCGGTTCACGGGCCAGGAGTTCTGATGTCACATCCGGTCGCTGGGAACTCTGGCCCGAGAAAATCCAGACCGGGCCATGCTTCTGGGGGGTGACTACCGTCGAGTGGTGGACATCGCTGGCCGCTAGCTGCAATCCGGCAGACAGCTCGCCACGATCGCGCGCTTCGATGACCGTTCGTACTGTGCGGTGGTGGCGCCGACGCGCCAATGTATGGCCTATGTCGTGGATCGATGTCCCGGGCTCGGTGTCAATCCAATCCGCGAGCTTCGCGCACTGCGCGCGCAACTGATCATCTGAGTTGGCGCTGACGGGGAAAAGCAACGATGCTCCGTTGGAGCGCTGCTTTTCTACCGGCGAGGCAGTTGCAGTGCGAGGTGCTTGTTCGACGATGAGATGCGCATTGGTGCCGGACAAGCTGTAACAGCAGACGGCGGCTCGTCGAGTTGTGTTAGATGACTTTGCTGGCCATTTTGTATTGTGCTGCGGCACAAAAAGTTTCGTGTCAAGCTGGGCGATCCCATCGGGTAGGCGTGTGAAGTGGAGATTGGCGGGAACCACGCCGTGCTGCAGCGACAGGATTGTTTTCAATAAGCCCAGCGGTCCCGCGGCGCTCTGGGTATGCCCAAAGTTGGTTTTTACCGAACCCAACACGCACGAGGACTGCCTTCCATAGACGGTGGCGAGGCTGGCGTACTCGATCGGATCGCCAACCGGTGTGCCTGTACCGTGCGCCTCAACGAATCCGATGCTGTCCGGGGCCATGTTGGCCGCGGCCAGAGCTTGCAGCGCCACCTGTTGTTGCGCCTGGCCGGATGGAGCGGGAATATGCGATGTGTGCCCGTCATTATTGGTCGCGGATCCCTTGATGACCGCCAAAACGCGATCACCATCAGCTAGCGCTGCGTCCAGTTGTTTCAGCACAAAGACAACACATGCTTCGCCGACGGTGAAGCCGTCCGCGCCAACATCGAACGCCTGGCAGCGCCCGGTGGGCGACAGGATTCCTTCGGTCGATCCGGCTGAGGCTGGCTGCGGATCTAACGTGATCGACACACCGCCAGCTATGGCGAGGTCGCTTTCCCCGAGATGAAGACTTTGGCGCGCTTGGTGTATCGCCACCAGGCCGGATGAGCACGCGGTATCAATCGTTACTGCCGGACCATGCAGGTTCAAGGTGCGTGAAATTCCACTTGAAGCAAAACTGGTCGATGTCACCCCAAACGAATACGGAGATCTTTCTGCTGCGTTGAAAATGCGCGGAATTTCACCGTCAGAATGGGCGATGCCAATGAAAACGCCGGTGTTTGATTCACGCAATGTTGCTGGGTCGATACCGGCGTGCTCAATGGCATCAAACGATGCTTCCATTAGTAGGCGGTGTTGCGGATCGATCGCTTCTGCTTCCCTCGTTGATAGGCCAAAGAAATCGGCGTCAAAACCGCTGACATCGTCTAGAAAGGCACCCCAGCTCGACTGTGTTCGACCGGCCGAAGCAGGTCCGGGGTTGAAAAATGTGTTTTCATCCAAGCGCTCGGATGGGAATTCTCTGACATAATTCCGACCCGAGAGTAACGCCTCCCATAATTGCATCGATGACGCAATTCCACCCGGTAGGCGACACGACATGCCAATGACCGCCGTATCCGACACCGAACCCCCTGTAGCCGCATCGACCCCACCCGCATGGGCGCCATGCGATATATCGTTAAGATGACAATGCCGATTGTAACAAAGGTTCATGTGGGGCGCGATTTAGCAGAGGTCGGCGGTGAAGGTGCTTTGTTTGGTGGTAGGCGGCCAGCTGATCAGGCCAGCTGGTGGTTTCCTGGATGCAGCCATCTGTGATGTTAGCGGTTAAGTCGGTGGCATCTACAAAGGCTTTGGCTGTGCGGTTGGTGTCGGCACCTGTTGGGGCGCAAAAGGTATTCTTGTTTCGATTGATTTGCTGACAGTTTGTATTTCTCTCCCAGTCTTGTATGGGGTAACTCCGCCGCGGCGGAATGTGGGGTTCATTACGATGTGGCAGGCCTGTATCACGAGTACCGCTTTGATCGAGCATTATTTCTTGTGACAGGATCAATAATTAAAGTGGTCGCGAAGGTTTTCCGCTATTATTCGTTTGTGCCGCCCGGAGGGGCCGGTAGTGTATATTGGAAAATGCTTAGCAGATTTGACCGGGAGGCGCCGACCGTGTGTATCGCCTTCTGGTAAATAGTCACCATTCTACTTTTCGCGGACACATATTACGACTCTTTCGAACCTCTATGAGAAAGTCATTGGATAGCGTTCAAATAGTTGAGGTCTGCACTAATTTGACGACCTATGGATTTAAGGGGTATTATTTTTGCGATGCAATAATATTGGACCGCCTTGATGACTCAAAATTTTTTGTTGCCTCCAGTGGTGTGAATCAATCGCGGAAATTGAATTTTGGGCGGCGGTTTTTTCGTGTTGAATGACGTACCAATTCGGGTGAGTGTGTTTAATGTCTGCGGGGTTTGGTTTCTGCTACACGTAGGTGCGTGAAATTCGTTGACAATGTATCCGGGTAGTAATTCGGTATCGACTAGAGCGGACCCGTAGGTCGGAGAGGTGGAGGTCGCAGCGACAATATCGTCTTTCGGCACGGCGCGGCTGGCTGCCGGTCAGTCGCTGCTACCGACGGTCCGTCTTCTCGGTGATTTATCGACAAACTGAGATGCGGCGAGGGTTTCTGGGTACGCTTTAGTCGCGAGTTGGTGGATGGTCGGCGCCGGAAGGGGCGACGTGTCACATCTGATGGTGGCGCCCGAGCTGTTGCTGTCGGCGACGGCAGATTTGGAGGGTATCGGTTCGGCGCTCAATGCGGCGAACGCGACAGCTGCTGTCCCGACCACTGCGCTGGCAGTCGCCGGCGCTGACGAGGTGTCGGCGGCTGTGGCGGCGCTCTTTGCTGGGTTTGGCCGCGACTATCAGACGCTTAGCTCGCAGGTCAGCGCGTTTCACCAGCAGTTTACGCAGGCGCTGAGCGCCGGGGCCGGGTCGTACGCGGCGGCCGAGGCAACAGCCGCAACGACCTTGCAGGGCGTGCAGCAAGACGTGCTCGGAGCGATCAATGCGCCGACCCAGGTGTTGTTTGGGCGTCCGCTAATCGGGGACGGAGCCGACGGGACAGCCGCGAGTCCGAATGGCGGGGCTGGCGGACTGTTGTATGGCAACGGTGGAGCTGGCTATTCGCAAACGGCTTCCGGGGTAGGCGGCGGGGCCGGTGGTGCGGCTGGCTTGATCGGCAATGGCGGTTCCGGGGGAGCCGGCGGAGCCAACGCAGCCGGCGGCGCCGGGGGGCGAGGTGGTTGGCTATTCGGCGATGCCGGAACCGGCGGCCCGGGAGGCATCTCGAGCGTCGTCGGAGCGCCCGGTGGAGCAGGCGGGGCGGGTGGTTCCGCGGGTCTGATCGGCGCAGGTGGGTTTGGCGGAGCCGGTGGTCTCGGTGACAGCGGGATTCGTGGCAGCGGCGGGGCCGGGGGCCAAGGCGGCTTGTTGTACGGCAATTACGGCCTCAGCGGGCCAGGCTCGGACGGCAGAACCGTTCCGCTTGAGATTCTTCATGTCACGGAGCCGATAGCACACATCTCCGTCAATGGCGGAGAAAGCACCCCGGTAATCGTTGACACCGGTTCCGAAGGTTTGGTTGTTCTGCCCCAGGACGTCGGGGGACTACCCGGAATACTCAGTATGGGCCTGCCCACCCAGTTGGGCCTCGGAGCGTACAGCGGCGGGCTGACCTATGCCTTCGCGTCGTATACGACGACAGTGGATTTCGGAAATGGCATTGTCACCGCTCCTACGAGCGTCAATGTCGTTCTCTTCTCCCTGCCAACGTCTCCGTTCGCATTGTCGGCATACCTCGACGCTTTTGTGACCAATCCGCTGGTGACTCCGTTCGAAGCGTATTTCGAGTCCACCGGCGCCGATGGGGTCTTGGGTATTGGGCCGAACGCGCTGGGTCCGGGGCCCAGCATTCCCACCCAGGCGTTGCCCGGTGACCTCAATCAGGGTGTCCTGATCAACGCGCTGGAAAATGAGCTGGAGTTCGGACCGAACCCGCTTACTCCCAGAGTCGAGGTCGTCGGAGCTCCGATTACCACGTTGTACGTATCAATAGACGGTGCCCCTGCGATCCTCGTTCCGTCGATTATCGACTCAGGCGGCGTGACGGGAACCATTCCGGCGTCTGTGATCGGGTCCACAACGTTGCCGGCGGGCACAAACATTGCGGTGTACGCAAGCGACGGTGCAACGCTGCTGTACTCATTCAACACCGACGAATACCGCCCAACGGTTATTTCATCAGGCCTGATGAACACCGGGTTTGGGCCCTTCTCGGTGCAGCCCGTGTACATCGACTACAGCCCCGCCGGTATCGGGACCACGGTTTTTAATCACGCAGCGTGAGGTTTCTTTGTTGCCGTTGGCGTCAGCGCTGCCTCAGCGCCACTTGATGCCGCATCCGATTGAGGGCCGCTGATCGGGGTTGATCGGCCGTCCGGCGAGGACGGCGTCGACCGCCGCTCGGACGTTGGCGGCCGTGACCGGCAGGTCGTTTCGGGGGCGCGAATCGTCGAGCTGACCACGGTAGACAAGTCGCCGGTCGCCGTCGAAGACGAACGTGTCGGGTGTGCACGCCGCGGAGAAGGCGCGGGCGACTTCCTGGGTTTCGTCGAATAGGTAGGGAAACGCCCAGCCGTGTCGGCGAGCCTCGGTCACCATCTCCTCGGGGCCGTCCTGCGGGTACGTGACGACGTCATTGCTCGATATACCGACCATCGGGACGCCTAGATCCGTGAGGTCTTTGCCGAGCGCAGCTAGCCCTGCGGCGATGTGCTGGACATATGGGCAATGGTTGCAGATGAAAGTGACCACCAGCGCGGGTCCGGTGAGCTGGTCAAGGCTGACCGTCGCGCCGGTAGCTGGTTGAGGCAGCTCAAACGACGGTGCAGGAGTGCCGAGGGCAAGCATGCTGGACTCGATGGCCATGCCCGCCAGAGTAATTGGTGTACCTAGAGGAGAAAACTGCCGGTTGCCTAAACAGCTGGCAAAGCCACCGTGCGGCCGGCCCATTCGTCGCGTAGTGGCGTGATCAGGCAAGCAGTTAGCGCGATCAGACAATAACGTGGCGTGACCGGGTCCTACTATGTAGGTCAACAACTGCGGAGGAGTCCCCATGTCTGTCGCGTCTTCCCAACGCACTGCCCTTGTCACCGGAGGTTCTTCCGGCATCGGCGAGGCCACCGCCAAACTGCTCGCGGTCAACGGCTTCACCGTCTACGCCGCCGCCCGCCGCGTTGATCGAATGCGAGACCTTGAGCACGTTGGTATCCACGTCATCGCGCTCGACGTCACCGACGATGAGTCCACCCGTAAATGCGTGCAAGCCATCGTCGATGCCGAAGGCGGTATCGATGTGCTGGTGAACAACGCTGGATACGGTTCGTACGGCGCGATCGAAGACGTCGCCATCGACGAGGCGCGTCGCCAGTTCGAGGTCAACATGTTTGGGCTGGCACGGATCACCCAGCTGGTGTTGCCCAGCATGCGTGCACGAGGCACGGGAGCCATCGTCAACATCTCCTCGATGGGCGGAAAGATCTATTCCCCCTTCGGGGCTTGGTACCACGCCACCAAGCACGCACTTGAAGGCTGGTCGGACTGTCTGCGGCTGGAGGTCGAGCCGTTCGGCATCGACGTCGCTGTCGTAGAACCCGGTGGCATCAAGACCGAGTGGGGAACCATCGCCGCTGACAACCTGGCGCGCGTCTCTGGGGCGGGCGCCTACGCCGAAAGGGCTGGTGAGACAGCGAAGTCCATGCGCAGTCTCTATGAGGGCAGCCACCTGTCGTCGCCGGATGTGGTGGCCAAAGCGGTCCTCAGCGCGGCAACGGCCAAGCGGCCGCGCACTCGCTACGCGGTCGGATTCATGGCTAAGCCCTCGATCTTCATGCGAAAGCTTCTCAGCGACCGCATGTTCGACCGGATCATCCGTCGCGCAGCCTGAGGTGACCGCGATGCGGAATTACTCCGTCGACTCCGGATGGCGGGTGATCCTGACTGATCTCGGGGTCGACGTCGCCGAGGTCCTACGGCGCGCAAACCTGCCCTCGGATCTGTTTAGCCGCCCCGATGCGCGGCTCACCGCCGTACAGTTCTATATGTTGTGGGCGGCGATACAGCAAGCATACGAAGGCGGCGATGTTGCCCTCGCCGTGGCTAGGACGGTGACGGCCGAGTCTTTCGCGGCGCCAATCTTCGCCGGCCTGTGCAGTCCGAACTTGCGGGTAGCCGCTGAGCGGATCGCGACGTACAAGCGGCTGCTATATCCGGTCACCCTAGGTATCGCGGAGGGGGAGACGCTGAGCGTCTGGGTGGAGTCGCGAGCGCCGTCGGAGCCGCCGGCCGCGCTCGTCCGCTTCGAGTTGCTGTTCTGGGTGACCTTGGCCCGCATCGGAACTCGACAACACATACGCCCGACGCGGTTGGTGCTATCCGAGGAGCCGCCAGACGCAGAGGCGCTGGCGGTGTTCCTTGGCGACAGTCGCGTAGAAGTAGGACCACATCCCGAAATCCACTTCAGCGTTATTGATGCCCGGCGGTCCTTTGTTACCGCCAATGACGCGATGTGGAAGATCTTCGAACCCGAGTTGCGCCGCCGCCTGGAGACACTAGACGCCGATGCCACGTGGGCGGACCGCGTGCACGCAGCGCTCCTCACCGCGTTGCCGGCTGGCCGCCGGTCCCTTGCTGAGGTCGCGGGAGAACTGCACGTCAGCCCGCGTTCGCTGCAGCGTTGGCTTGCCACTGAGGGCTACTCGTTTAGCGAGGTTCTCGACCGGACCCGTGAACGGTTAGCTCGCTACTACCTGACCTCGACCGAGCTTTCCGATATTGAGATCGCGTTCCTCATCGGCTACGAAGAGCTGAGTTCGTTTCATCGCGCCTTTCGCGCTTGGACCGGGCACACGCCTGGCAGCGTGCGCGCACGGCGTAGGGTCGACGCAGCTGCGGCAGACAGCGAAGTGCGAACCGCGTGAACGCTCCGTTTGGTCTGCCTGTGCGGCCGAATCCATGATCAACGGGGGCAAGCCGGCCGTTTCGCGTGACGCAAGGCCGTGGCTTGCAGCTGAGTCGTCGTCGACAGCGGCGCGACGTAGCCAGCTCGAACCTCAGACGCCTGCGGCGTCCCGGTACTTTCAGATTGATATGGCTATTGATTGAACGCGGCTGGTCGTTTCGCGAGAAAGGCATCTACCCCCTCGCGGCCGTCGGCAGCGTCGGCGCACTCGGCGATGAACCGGCCTTCGAACTCCATCTGTTCTTCGAGGCCGTTTCCTAGCGTGGAAAGCAGCAGCTTCTTGACGGCGGCGTTGGACTTTCTCGGCCCCGAGGCGAATTTGTCGGCGAGATGTGCGACCGCGGCAGAGAGCTCTGCGTCGGGGGTTACTGTGGTTACGAGGCCCCACTCAGCCGCCTCACCTGCAGTTAGCGTCCGATTCGTCAGCATCAATTCCTGTGCTCTGCGCATGCCGATAAGCCGCGGCAGATAGAACGTCGAGCTGCCATCGGGGCTCAACCCCACCTTGGTGTAGGCCATCGTGAACGACGCCGATTCGGCGGCCAGCACCAGATCGCCCGCGATGGCCAGGCTGAACCCGGCTCCGGCAGCCGCGCCGTTGACCGCGGTGATCACGACGGCGTCCATCCGGGCGAATGTCGAGATAGCCCGATGTAGGTCGTCGGCCAGGTGCTTGATGTAGCTGCCGCGGCTGGGCGCCGACGCAACCGATTTGAGATCGCCTCCGGCGCAGAAGAACCGCCCCGACCCGGTGATGACGACAACCTTTGTCGCGTCGGTGTCGCAGCAGCGTGCTGCGTCGGTGAGTTCGGCGACCATGGCGTTGTTGATGCCGTTAGCGGCGTCGGGTCGATTGAGTGTGATACGGCCAATCGGGCCGGACTGCTCGAAGGTGATGTTCTGATAGTCGGTCACGCCGGGAGTGTACCGAGCCGCGGGCCGACGGTATCGCAGGTACGTGTAGCCATCAGTATGCGATACCAGTGGTATCGATTTACTGAGTTGTGCGTGCCTACGTCCGTTGAGGGCACAGCGCAAAATGAAAACAGGACACGTTAGCGAACAGCCAATAAGCTGGATTGGTCGCGTCTCATCGCTGGTGTAAATGGTCACGGGCGTAGGTTCCGTCGCAACCGACGAAAGCTATGAAGGAGGGGCTACGCCCGTGACCAAGCGAGTATCGCCGATTGAGCGTGTGCGTGTTGAGATGGATCAGTTGTTCGCCGCGACCGAGCGGCCGTTGACCGAGATTTTGGAGGAGGTCGGGCGGTTATCGGTGCGTCTGGTGTTTCAGGTCGCCGTGGAGGCCGAGGTAGAAGCAGTGTTGGGCCGAGCCCGTCACCAGCGTCGGGTTCAGGACGGCCCGGGCGGGTACCGCAATGGGTATCAACCGCCGGCGACGGTGAAGACCACGATGGGCTCGGTCGAATTATGCCGCCCGAAACTACGCGACACCGACGAGCGGTTCTGTTCGCGGCTATTCGGTGCCGGGGTGACGCGCACCCACGCTCTGGAGGCGTTGGTGATTTCGGGATGGGTGCGCGGTTTGTCGGATCGCGACATCGAGGCCGCGTTGGCCGAGGTGCTGGGCTCGCAGGCGGCGTTGTCGCGCTCGACGGTGAGCCGGATTTGTGCGGCCATCAAAGACGAGTTCGCTGCGTGGTCGTCTCGACGCCTTGATGAGCTGGTGTTGGACTACCTGTTCTTGGATGCCTCGAACTTTCGGATGCATCCCAACGCCCCGGCCGAGCCGGTGCTGGCCGCCTGGGGCATCTGCACCGACGGCAAGCCCCTGTTTATTGGGCTGGCCCCAGCCGCAGCGGAGTCGGCTGATGCGTGGGCCGACTTCTTGGCTGACCTGAGGAACCGGGGACTACGCCCGCCGCTACTGGGCATCTCCGACGGGGCGCCGGGCCTGATCGCCGCATGGGAGACCACGTTTCCGGCAAGCCTGCGTCAGCGGTGTCTGATCCATCGCTGCCGTAACGTCATCGCCAAGACACCTGTCGCGGTCCAGGACGAGATCAAAGCCGCGTTCTGGTCGATCTTCGATGACATTGACCAGCCACCCGGCCAGCAGGCCGTGGATGAAGCCACCCGCCGCGCCGAGGAGTTCACCACCACATACCGCGGGCTCTACCCAGCCGCGGTCGCTTGCCTGGCCAACGACTTCGCCTCGCTGAGCGTGCATTTGCGCTTCCCCCGCCAACACTGGACACGCATCCGCCATTCCAACCTCATCGAACGCACCTTCGGAGAATCCCGTCGCCGGGTCAAGGTCATCGGCCGCCTACCCGGCGAAACCAGCTGTCTGTCGCTGGTATGGGCCGTCCTCGACCGCGCCAGCCGCGGCTGGCGCGGAGTCACCCAAACATCAGCGACCAGCCGCCACCTCCAAGAACTACGCCACCAACTGCTCGAGCCACCCCGCCCACTGCATCCCCCCACCACAACAACCACGACCGACACCACCGCCGCGTAACATGACCACCAGGAACATGCGCCCAGCGTTTTTACACCAGTCCTAAGACGCCACCGCTGGATTCTTGCGGTAGTTCGAGGATCATCTGCGATGTCGCATGGCGGTCCATTATTCGGTCACATGTTTGGTGGTGCCATAGCTAATTTTGCGGAGGACAGTCGGCTAACGACATGGCGCGGCCAGACCTGATGTTCTCCGGTGAGGAGTCAGCGGCGTGCCAGAGAATGATCAAGCAGCTGGAAATGACCCTAGAGGTGCGGGCTCGGTCGGTGGTGGTGCTGTGCCGGGACGCAGCCTGCCGCCCTCTGCTGCAGACGTGCCCGGTTTGCCCGAGGTATCGCCGTTTGACCATTTTGCCGTTGACGAGGACGCGGCTAGCCGGTATCGGGCGGCGATCGACAGCCAGCTGCGCATCCAGTCTGATCTCGTTCGAGCGCATCAAAAAAACCTCGCTGAAATGCAACAATCATTGGACGACCTGGACCGGCGCGCCCGAGTCCTTGGCGACCAAGCAGTCAGCTATCGCCGGGAAGCCGACCAGGCCGCCCAAGTCGCCGACTACCACCGCAGCTGGCAACAACACCTGCAGAGCGCCGAGCAGCAGGCACTGCAACAGCAGCAGGAGGCGTCGCAGCTACGGACATGGGCGCAAGACGATGAGCAGATAGCGGAGGAGAGCCGAGAGGAGGCGCAGAAAGCCGAGACCTCCGAGCGAGAGGCTCGTGCCTTGGCCGAACGGATTCGAGAGCAGAGTGATCGTTTCCAGGAGGATTCGCAAACACACCAGGATCCTGCGATGGCAAACCAGCTGCGGGCTTTTGCGCGAATGGGCCGCGATGAAGAGCAGGAAGCCCTGAGAATCGCGGAACGGCACCAGCAGGAGGCGCGCCAGCATCGGCTCCGAGAACAAACCGCCGCGCGAAGTGCGCAACAGGGCTACCAGCAGGTACGACAAGCAGAACAGAAGGCCGAGCAGGCCGAGCAGCAGGCGCAGAACATGCGGGAGCTGCAACGGCTGGGGTTGGATGGTAACGAGCAGGCAGCCCGGGTTGCTGATGGCCAGGTCGAGAGGTTGCGGGGTGATCAGCAGCAAGCCACCGTCGAAGCGGTACGGCTATGGGAGGCTGGCAGGAGTGCTACGCAGCCGATGGTTGAGGCGCAGAGTCGCGCTCGCGCGTATCAGTTGTTGGGCGAGCATTTCGATGTTCCGCCGCCACCGCCGATGGGGGGTGGCGGTCATGTGCTGGTCTACGACTACGACGCTATCGATGCCGGCGTCCGCGAGCTTTACCAGATCGCTGCCCGGGCCGAGAACAACTTAGACGCCGCTGTTCAAACCAGATTTGCTCTGCAGCAACATTTTTCCGGTGCAGTGGCGGAGGCCGCCCAGCAGGAACTCATACGGGTAGAGCAGATCAACCGACGTATTATCGCCGCCGTTGCAGGGGCGCTGCGCGCGCTGGACATCAGCAACCACGATATGGAGCGTCTCGACCAGCAGAACGCCGTGGCTTTCCCGTAGCCCCCGGTACCAAAACGTAATACGAAGACGAAACCAACAAGGTCAGTACGAACCACAAGCCACAGCCATTGACAATATCGGCAGAGATGGCAGTGATCGCCGCCCGGGGTGGCGTCTTAGGACTGGTGTAAAAACGCTGGGCGCATGTTCCTGGTGGTCATGTTACGCGGCGGTGGTGTCGGTCGTGGTTGTTGTGGTGGGGGGATGCAGTGGGCGGGGTGGCTCGAGCAGTTGGTGGCGTAGTTCTTGGAGGTGGCGGCTGGTCGCTGATGTTTGGGTGACTCCGCGCCAGCCGCGGCTGGCGCGGTCGAGGACGGCCCATACCAGCGACAGACAGCTGGTTTCGCCGGGTAGGCGGCCGATGACCTTGACCCGGCGACGGGATTCTCCGAAGGTGCGTTCGATGAGGTTGGAATGGCGGATGCGTGTCCAGTGTTGGCGGGGGAAGCGCAAATGCACGCTCAGCGAGGCGAAGTCGTTGGCCAGGCAAGCGACCGCGGCTGGGTAGAGCCCGCGGTATGTGGTGGTGAACTCCTCGGCGCGGCGGGTGGCTTCATCCACGGCCTGCTGGCCGGGTGGCTGGTCAATGTCATCGAAGATCGACCAGAACGCGGCTTTGATCTCGTCCTGGACCGCGACAGGTGTCTTGGCGATGACGTTACGGCAGCGATGGATCAGACACCGCTGACGCAGGCTTGCCGGAAACGTGGTCTCCCATGCGGCGATCAGGCCCGGCGCCCCGTCGGAGATGCCCAGTAGCGGCGGGCGTAGTCCCCGGTTCCTCAGGTCAGCCAAGAAGTCGGCCCACGCATCAGCCGACTCCGCTGCGGCTGGGGCCAGCCCAATAAACAGGGGCTTGCCGTCGGTGCAGATGCCCCAGGCGGCCAGCACCGGCTCGGCCGGGGCGTTGGGATGCATCCGAAAGTTCGAGGCATCCAAGAACAGGTAGTCCAACACCAGCTCATCAAGGCGTCGAGACGACCACGCAGCGAACTCGTCTTTGATGGCCGCACAAATCCGGCTCACCGTCGAGCGCGACAACGCCGCCTGCGAGCCCAGCACCTCGGCCAACGCGGCCTCGATGTCGCGATCCGACAAACCGCGCACCCATCCCGAAATCACCAACGCCTCCAGAGCGTGGGTGCGCGTCACCCCGGCACCGAATAGCCGCGAACAGAACCGCTCGTCGGTGTCGCGTAGTTTCGGGCGGCATAATTCGACCGAGCCCATCGTGGTCTTCACCGTCGCCGGCGGTTGATACCCATTGCGGTACCCGCCCGGGCCGTCCTGAACCCGACGCTGGTGACGGGCTCGGCCCAACACTGCTTCTACCTCGGCCTCCACGGCGACCTGAAACACCAGACGCACCGATAACCGCCCGACCTCCTCCAAAATCTCGGTCAACGGCCGCTCGGTCGCGGCGAACAACTGATCCATCTCAACACGCACACGCTCAATCGGCGATACTCGCTTGGTCACGGGCGTAGCCCCTCCTTCATAGCTTTCGTCGGTTGCGACGGAACCTACGCCCGTGACCATTTACACCAGCGATGAGACGCGACCCCGCCCGCGAGGGACCTATCGATTTGGTGCGGCAAGGTCGCTGGTCAGGTGGGAGAAGGCTTCGGCTACGCGGTTTCCGCGGCCACCAACGACAGCAGCTTGGTCCGCAAGGGGAACCCCGCTAACGGACACACCACGGGCCGTCGTGCAATTCCGGCTAGGCTTTCGACTATGCCGTTGAAAGACGGTGACATGTTTGCCGGCTACATCATTCAGCGGCAGCTTGGCGCCGGTGGAATGGGAGAGGTCTACCTCGCCAAGCATCCTCGCTTGCCGCGGCTCGACGCGTTGAAGATCTTGTCCCTCGACGCAACCGGAGACGAGGAGTTCCGGGCGAGATTCAACCGCGAAGCAGAACTGGCGTCGACACTGTGGCATCCGCATATCGTCGGCGTGCACGACCGTGGCGAGTTCGACGGCCGGCTGTGGATCTCGATGGACTACGTCGAAGGAACAGACGTACGTCATTTGCTAGAGCAGCGCTACTCATCGGGCATGCCCCAACAAGACGTTGTGGAAATTGTGACGGCAGTCGCTGAAGCGCTGGACTTCGCACATGAACGGCGGCTGCTGCATCGCGATGTCAAACCAGCGAACATCCTCGTGACGCTGCCGTCCGATGGCACCCGCCGTCGAGTGCTATTGACCGATTTCGGCATTGCGCGAGAGACAGATGACATGCGCGGTCTAACCGAGGCCAAGATGGCGATCGGAACCATCGCTTATGCTGCACCCGAGCAGTTAACGAGCAAGTCGCTTGACGGCCGCGCTGATCAATATGCGTTGGCTGCTACGGCCTTCCAGCTGCTGACCGGGGCGCCGCCGTTCGATCAGGCGAATCGTGCTGTCGTGGTCGGCCATCACCTCACCACGCCCCCGCCCAATCTTTCCGAGCGTAAGCCCGAGCTTGCGCACCTCGACACGGCGATCGCCAAGGCACTGGCCAAAGACCCCGAGCACCGGTATCCGCGATGTTTGGATTTTGCCCAGGCACTCGCTGTGCGGCCGGGTGCACCGGCCGGAACCGAGCGCACACCGCAGCAGCATGGCACCGGTGCGCGCACGGCGCCGAGTGAACTGGAAGGTGAGCGCGGTTCCGCAACGGCGTCACACACCAAGCGGCTGAACCGGCGGACAGAACACGGTACCGCGGTTTCTGTGCGCAAGCGCCCAGCCGGACTCGGGGACACCGAAGAACTCTGGTCATTTCGCGTGCAGCGACACCAGTCGTCAGGGCAGCCGCACACGGTTGTTCCAGTCGAACTTCGCGGTGCGTCGATCAGCGGGCCTCTCGCAGAGGGGGACGTGGTTGAGGTGGACGGCCTTTGGGATGGCAACGTCTTGTTGGCCGAAGAAGTGATCAACCATTCAGCTGCGCGTCGGGGCCGACGTCGATCGTTTTCAGTGCGCGCGAGAAAAGATCCGAAGACGAGTGCAACAGCAGCGGTCGGCGGCTCAGCCCCCAACAAGGCGAGAACTGTCATCTTGGGTGGAGCCCTCATAGCGGTCGCGGCGGTCGCGGCGGCGGCGATCTTCGTAGCCCACGGATTCGGGCGGCGGGCGAGCTCTGGGCCGATTGTGACACCGGAGCGTGCCACCGTGTTTTCTCCGGGTGGCGCTCCCGACCACCCAGGGCAAGCCGGTTTGGCTATCGACGGTGACCCAAATACATTCTGGCCAACCGATACCTACGTTGACGCTGCGCCGTTTCCCGTCTTTAAGAACGGGGTAGGACTGATGCTGCAACTGTCCGAGCTCACCGCGCTGAGCACGGTCACCGTCGATGTGCCCAGCACGGGGACCGAGGTGCAGATCCGCGCCGCCGACAGCACGAGTCCGACCAGCCTGTCCGATACCACCGAGCTGACCCCCTCGGTTCGCTTGCAGCCAGGTCACAACCGCATCGCAGTGAAAAGCGAGAAGAAGACCTCCGATGTGCTGGTGTGGATCAACACGTTAGGAAAGACCGACGGGCAAAGCCGCACGGCTATCTCCGAGATCACGCTGCGCGCGCGGTAACTCGGCTACTGTTGGCGCTGCCGATTCGTCGCCAGCGTCATTGGCACGTCGGCAGTTTCTAGGGTTTAGCCGCTGAAGAACCGTTGGGCGAGGTCGTCGTCAAATTGCCTGAATTCGGTGTTGGCCAGGTCGAGATAGTCCAAGGCGCGCACGGTGACATCGATCATGCGGCGGCGAACGTCTGCCAGCTCGGTTAAACGTTCTTGAGAGGCCCCTGCAGCCTGACCTTCCGAACCTGCCGCGATTGAATTCCGCGCCTGGTCGATCCGACCCAACGCGAGCTCTGATTCCGAAACAGCGCGCCGCATACCGGTGATCCCCTCAGAGATTCCCTCGAAGTCGCGGACCACAGTGTTCGCGGAATTGGTGCCCGCAGCCGCGGCCGGTAGCCCCGCGCCAGTTGTAGCCGAGGCTGATGAGCCGCCCGGTGAGCCTGGACCACGCGTGGAATCCTCGAACTGCTGAGCCAGGTTTCGGTATCCTCGCCCACGTCGGCGCGCATCTCGAGCGATATCATTCTTGCTTTTGGCCTGCGCCTCGTGCTCTTCGGCTAGGACCCCGTTTTGCGCGGCGCGATCGTGGGCTCGTCGTGCCTCTCACTCTTTGCGTTCCGCTGTTCGTTCTGCTGTGCGTTGATGCCCCTCGGCGACCTCGGCTTCGCGCTCGAGCTGAGTCGCCATTTCTCTATGCATCCGCGTGGCTTCATCGACCTGCTGGGTGTCTTCCGGCCCGCCCGGTTGCAGCACGGTCTCTGACCAGATCTCGAACGCGAGACTCTTATGGAGTGCGGCCTCCTCCTGAAGCTGCTGCCACCGCGGGTTGTACTCTTTCGCGCGAGCCCAATCCTGCTCGGCCATATCCCGATACCGGCGTTCCAGATCGCGATGCTGCTGAGCGCGCACGGGATTGTTTTGATGTTGCTGCGCCAGTTCGCGCTGCCGTTCGGCCAAACGTGTCGGCGGCAACTGAATACTGACCAGTGGGCGGCAATTGAAAATTGACCAGCTTCCTAGAGTGCCTTGGCTATGTGTCAAGGAGGAGGCAGGTGTTGAACGTGGAGGATTGGGCTGAGATTCGCCG
The DNA here is from genome assembly GCF_965230835.1 of Mycobacterium sp. Taxonomy (GTDB): domain Bacteria; phylum Actinomycetota; class Actinomycetes; order Mycobacteriales; family Mycobacteriaceae; genus Mycobacterium. The sequence goes on along the minus strand of NZ_CBDDLW010000002.1, from coordinate 4,582,578 downwards.
GTTGCGCCGGTCGGAGCAGTTGCCGATTGCCGAGATTGCGCGGGTGATGGGTATTTCGCGGAATACGGTGAAGTCGGCGTTGGCTTCTGATGGGCCGCCGAAGTATCGGCGTGCGGTGAGGGGTTCTGTTGCTGATGAGGCCGAGCCGCGGATTCGGGAGTTGTTGGCGGCCTATCCGCGGATGCCGGCGACGGTGATTGCTGAGCGGATCGGTTGGTCGTATTCGATCCGCACACTGAGTGGGCGGGTGCGTGAGTTACGGCCACTGTATTTGGCGCCGGATCCGGTGTCACGGACGACGTATGTGGCCGGTGAGGTCGGGCAGTGTGACTTCTGGTTTCCCGATGTTGTGGTGCCGGTGGGGTATGGCCAGGTTCGTAGGGCGGCGACGTTACCGGTGTTGACCATGGTGTGTGGGTATTCACGGTGGGCTTCGGCGCTGTTGATTCCGACACGCGCTGCCGAAGACTTGTATGCCGGTTGGTGGCAGCATCTTTCGACGTTGGGTGCGGTTCCACGGGTGTTGGTGTGGGATGGTGAGGGCGCGGTCGGGCGGTGGCGGGCACGCCGACCAGAGTTGACCCCGGCATGTCAGGCTTTCCGCGGGACCTTGGCCACCACGGTAGGGATCTGTAAACCCGCTGATCCTGAGGCCAAGGGTCTGGTTGAACGGTTCCATGACTATTTGGAGCGGGCGTTTTTGCCGGGGCGGGTGTTTGGCTCCCCAGCCGATTTCAACATCCAGTTGCAGGCCTGGCTGGTGGGGGCCAACCACCGCCAGCATCGGGTGCTGGGATGCCGGCCAGCAGATCGCATCGCCGCCGATACCGCAGCGATGCTGGCATTGCCGCCGGTTGGGCCCAGCATCGGATGGCGACGCTCAACGCGGTTGCCTCGCGATCATTACGTGCGCCTCGACAGCAACGATTACTCGGTGCATCCGGCCGCGATCGGCCGCCGTATCGAGATCATCGCAGATCTAAACCGGGTGCGGGTCTGGTGTGACGGCACGCTGGTCGCCGACCACGACCGGATCTGGGCCAAACATCAAACGATCAGCGATCCCGAACATGTCCAGGCCGCGAAACTGCTGCGGCGCAAACGGCTCGAGGTTGTTGGTCCACCGCATCACGTGGAGGTCGAACAACGCCGTCTCGCTGATTACGACGCCTTGTTGGGCCTTGACGGGCCGGTGGCGTGATGGCTGCCAAGACCGCGACCAGCAGCCGTGATGTCACCGCCGAGCTGGCGTATCTGACCCGGGTGTTGAAAGCCCCGACGCTGCGTGAGGCCATCGAACGTCTCGCTGAGCGCGCCCGAACCGAAGCGTGGAGCTATGAAGAATTCCTCGCGGCGTGTCTGCAGCGTGAGGTGTCGGCTCGGGAATCTCACGGCGGCGAAGGGCGCATCCGCGCTGCCCGCTTCCCATCACGTAAATCGTTGGAAGAGTTCGACTTCGATCATGCCCGCGGTCTCAAACGCGACATCATCGCCCATCTGGGCACCCTGGACTTCGTCACCGCTAAAGACAACGTGGTGTTCCTCGGCCCACCAGGGACCGGCAAGACCCACCTGGCGATCGGGATTGCGATGCGCGCTTGTCAAGCAGGTCACCGCGTTGCGTTCGCGACCGCTTCGCAATGGGTTGATCGTCTTGCTCGCGCCCATCACAACAGCACCCTGCAAGCCGAATTGGCGCGGCTGGCCCGCTACCCCCTGCTGGTTGTCGATGAAGTCGGCTACATCCCGTTTGAACCCGAAGCCGCCAATCTGTTCTTCCAACTCGTGTCGTCGCGTTACGAACGGGCCAGTCTCATCGTCACCTCGAATAAGCCCTTCGGGCGGTGGGGCGAAGTGTTCGGCGACGACGTAGTCGCCGCCGCCATGATCGACCGACTCGTCCATCACGCCGAAGTCATCGCCCTCAAAGGAGACAGCTACCGCATCAAAGACCGAGACCTCGGCCACACCACCACAGCCGAGGACCAATGAAACCAAGCTGGTCAATTTTCGATTGCCGAAACCTGATCAGTTTTCACTTGCCGTTGACAAAACGCTCGTTTTCCAAAGCGCGGTTGCGGTGCGTCGTCTCCGCCTGCGCCCACTGGTCGCGGGTTTCCTGCGCTTCTCGCCGGCGCGTTTCCTCGGTCCGAGTGTGCATTTGCTGCGCGTCTCGGTGCCGCTCCGCTTGTCTGGTGTGGAGCTGGGCATCCTCTAGGTTGCTTGCGGAATATCTGTCCTCGAACTGCGCTTTAGCCCGCATGTACTGGGCATTGGTCGTGGGGCTGGGCTCGGCCGGAATACGCGCCGAATCCGAGGCGGTTCTATCGTCGGGGTACAGCGGTCGATAAAAGCCGGATGCGGGGGCGTCCCAGGCTCTAAGTTCGCGCAGACCTTGCGCCCAAGAAGTGACAGTTCCACGCGGATAGCCGTCTTCGCCGAATTCTACTGGTGACGTCACATAAGGTGGCGGCACATCAGCAGCCCCCTCTACGTAGGGCGGCGGCGGCTGATAGCTTGGCGGCGGTGTCGGGACCGCACTCGGTGGCGGTGGCTCCCCTTCGTATGGCGGTGGTGGCCCCGGTACCGAGGCGCTCGTGTCGTCGGGAGCGGTTTGCGGACCCGCCGCCGGCGGGGTCCACGGCGTCAGGTCCCAGCGGTCGGGCGGGTCTTGGCTGGGGTTTTCGGGCGGTTCTGCGGGCCTAGGTGAGGTCATTGGGGAGGAATGTTAGCTGGGCTGATTTCGTCGCGCTCGGAGCGGCGGCTATGGTCGCCCCACCGCTGCCGCCACATCGCGGGTACTTGTTGGCACACACCCGAGGTGGTTGCCGGCTGACTCAATGAGTGTGAGCGCGCTGCTTGTCGGCGTGGTGGGTTCAGCGGGTGATTTTGGACCGGACCGTCGTCGGGCTTGGCTGTGGCCGGCGGCCAGAGCGACCAGCTCAGTCCTTGTGCCGTTGGTCGAACCACGCAACTTTTGGACTGTCGCCACGAGCGGCTGAAGCCTTGTTGCGGTAAATGTCAGCCATAGCGGCGTGATCGCGAGCGATCTGATCATGCACTCGGGCTTGACGCAGGAGCTCCTCGGCCCGTTGCTGGTGATGGAGGATTTGCTGTTGGTGATAGGAAGCCACCGGGTGGTTCGGCGCATCGTCGGCCGACTCTGAACCTGGATTCGAGCTGGATACATGCCCGCCTTGGTGCCCTCGCGCGTCACTGTCATTGCTGTGGGTCGCGTCTCATCGCTGGTGTAAATGGTCACGGGCGTAGGTTCCGTCGCAACCGACGAAAGCTATGAAGGAGGGGCTACGCCCGTGACCAAGCGAGTATCGCCGATTGAGCGTGTGCGTGTTGAGATGGATCAGTTGTTCGCCGCGACCGAGCGGCCGTTGACCGAGATTTTGGAGGAGGTCGGGCGGTTATCGGTGCGTCTGGTGTTTCAGGTCGCCGTGGAGGCCGAGGTAGAAGCAGTGTTGGGCCGAGCCCGTCACCAGCGTCGGGTTCAGGACGGCCCGGGCGGGTACCGCAATGGGTATCAACCGCCGGCGACGGTGAAGACCACGATGGGCTCGGTCGAATTATGCCGCCCGAAACTACGCGACACCGACGAGCGGTTCTGTTCGCGGCTATTCGGTGCCGGGGTGACGCGCACCCACGCTCTGGAGGCGTTGGTGATTTCGGGATGGGTGCGCGGTTTGTCGGATCGCGACATCGAGGCCGCGTTGGCCGAGGTGCTGGGCTCGCAGGCGGCGTTGTCGCGCTCGACGGTGAGCCGGATTTGTGCGGCCATCAAAGACGAGTTCGCTGCGTGGTCGTCTCGACGCCTTGATGAGCTGGTGTTGGACTACCTGTTCTTGGATGCCTCGAACTTTCGGATGCATCCCAACGCCCCGGCCGAGCCGGTGCTGGCCGCCTGGGGCATCTGCACCGACGGCAAGCCCCTGTTTATTGGGCTGGCCCCAGCCGCAGCGGAGTCGGCTGATGCGTGGGCCGACTTCTTGGCTGACCTGAGGAACCGGGGACTACGCCCGCCGCTACTGGGCATCTCCGACGGGGCGCCGGGCCTGATCGCCGCATGGGAGACCACGTTTCCGGCAAGCCTGCGTCAGCGGTGTCTGATCCATCGCTGCCGTAACGTCATCGCCAAGACACCTGTCGCGGTCCAGGACGAGATCAAAGCCGCGTTCTGGTCGATCTTCGATGACATTGACCAGCCACCCGGCCAGCAGGCCGTGGATGAAGCCACCCGCCGCGCCGAGGAGTTCACCACCACATACCGCGGGCTCTACCCAGCCGCGGTCGCTTGCCTGGCCAACGACTTCGCCTCGCTGAGCGTGCATTTGCGCTTCCCCCGCCAACACTGGACACGCATCCGCCATTCCAACCTCATCGAACGCACCTTCGGAGAATCCCGTCGCCGGGTCAAGGTCATCGGCCGCCTACCCGGCGAAACCAGCTGTCTGTCGCTGGTATGGGCCGTCCTCGACCGCGCCAGCCGCGGCTGGCGCGGAGTCACCCAAACATCAGCGACCAGCCGCCACCTCCAAGAACTACGCCACCAACTGCTCGAGCCACCCCGCCCACTGCATCCCCCCACCACAACAACCACGACCGACACCACCGCCGCGTAACATGACCACCAGGAACATGCGCCCAGCGTTTTTACACCAGTCCTAAGACGCCACCATTGCTGTGCCCATTATCGGCGTCAGGGCGACGATGACCCAGTTCAGGGTTCGAATCGGCTTCGGTATCGGTACTCACCAGGTCGCCTTGCGGGGGTTGTTCATTGATTGAATTCACGGGTTCTTCGATGCGCTCGTGCAGCTCCTGAGCGTTTATCGGAGATGTCAGCGAGTTGAGCGGGTTAACGGGGGCGGCTCCTCGTCCTTGTCCGTCTTGCACCACCAATTTCTACCACCCTGTGCAAGTCGGTAAGTCACCTAGTGCGCGGTAGCGCGAATTGTGTGCGAGGCCCCGGTTGCGCTTCCCGTGAAGACCGCTGTTGCGCGACGACGCCAGCAGCGGCTGCCCTAGCCTGGTGCGCCGCCAAAACCCTCTTGACCGACGCCTGGGAGACGTTGACGTGGGTGGCGATTTGTCGTTGTGACCAGTTGGGGTGTTGGGTGCGGGCATCCAGGATGTGTTGTTTTTGCTGGTCGGAGAGCGGTACGCCGGAGCCTTTGCCGGGTTGGAGATTGTGTTGCTTGAAGAGTCGGTTCACCGACGCCTGGGAGACGTTGACGGCGGTGGCGATTTGTCGTTGTGACCAGTTGGGGTGTTGGGTCTGGGCATCCAGGATGTGTTGTTTTTGCTGGTCGGAGAGCGGTACGCCGGAGCCTTTGCCGGGTTGGAGATTGTGTTGCTTGAAGAGTCGGTTGACAGATGCCGGGGAGACGTTGAATTGGATGGCGATTTGTCGTTGTGACGAGTTGGGCTGTTGGGCATGGGCGTTGAGGATTTCTTGTTTTTGCTGGTCAGAGAGCGGTACTCCAGATCCTTTGCTGGGTTGAAGATTGTGTTGGTTGACCACTTTGTTGACCGACATCGGGGAGACACCGACATGGGTGGCGATTTGTCGTTGTGACCAGTTGGGGTGTTGGGTGCGGGCATCCAGGATGTGTTGTTTTTGCTGGTCGGAGAGCGGTACGCCAGATCCTCTGCTGGACTGGAGATTGTGTTGCTTGAAGAGTCGGTTGACCGACGCCAGCGACACGTTGACGTGGGTGGCGATTTGTCGTTGTGACCAGTTGGGGTGTTGGGTGTGGGCATCCAGGATGTGTTGTTTTTGCTGGTCGGAGAGCGGTACGCCGGAGCCTTTGCCGGGTTGGAGATTGTGTTGCTTGAAGAGTCGGTTGACCGACGCCTGGGAGACGTTGACGGCGGTGGCGATTTGTCGTTGTGACCAGTTGGGATGTTGGGTGTAGGTGTTGAGGATCTCTTGTTCTTGCTGATCGGAGAGCCGTACCCCAGATCCTCTGCTGGGTTGAAGATTGTGTTGCTTGACCACTTTGTTGACCGAAGCTCGGGAGACGCCGACATGGGCGGCGATTTGTTGTTGTGACCAGTTGGGGTGTTGAGTGCGGGCGTCTAGAATTTTCTGTACTCGCTGACCGGAGAGCGGTACGCCGGAGCCTTTGCTGGGTTGAAGATTGTGTTGGCTGACAACTTTGTTGACCGACATTCGGGAGACACCGACATGGGCGGCGATCTGATGTTGTGACCAGTTGGGATGCTGGGTGCGGGCATCCAGAATTTTTTGTATTTGCTGACTCGACAGCGGTCCAGTGCGTAAAGGACGAGCCGCTTGGGGTGCGCCGAAACCGTTGGGGGTTCGCGGCGCGGCGAGGGCACCGGGGTCGGTGCCGTCATCGCTTGGTGCCGCCGGGACGGGATCGGCATCTAGCCAGAGATCTGGGGGAGTGGGGTCGCCATGACCATTCTCCGAATCGACTTCATCGTCAACTGGGAAAAGCTCGGCATCCCCCCGCGCGCTGGAAGCCCGGCCGCCATCACCGCAAGATCGGGACTGATGCCAACGGGAGTCCGCATCGCCGATCGCAATCGTGTCGCCGTTATCGCCTGATGCTGGTGAGGTCTTTAGATGGTCGACATGATAGAGCTGAGATCGCTGCCCACCCGGCGTCGGCGGCCCGTCCCGCATGGGTTTGGCGCCTGGCGACGCCTCCATGTGGGGCTCGTTGCGGCCAACCGGTGGCGGCCAGGCAGACTCCAAGTTCGATGATTGCCGCACGGGTAGCGGATTGCTGGCGTTATCCCGTCGCGTTTCCCACCCGAATAGAGGCTGTGGGCTCGGCGTATTCGGGTGCGCGTCATCCGGATCGCCAAGGCTCCTATCGTCACCGCTATAAGGGCACGTCATCGAACTGCGCTCTCGACCACGTGGGCTTACCTCGCTTTTTCAGGGATTTCCCAACCGGATTTGGTCTTTCAAACCCGGAGCAGGGAAGTCCGGCGTAGAGATTATTTACTGCTGTCCGGCTAGAACGGCTCAAATGGGATGTTCACGATTTCAGGAGAGGCCAGATTTTGGTGCATTTCGGGCTATCCGGACGTCGGCGAGAAAAATCACCGTATCTGGGTTCAGGTATCAACGCTTAGGTGCGTAGGTTCTATATTTCTAGTTGATTCAGCCAGTTTGGTTAGGATGCTGATGCGGTCGTCAACACCTGGCTCATCGTCTTCGGAGTGGAAAATTAGTACATTTTTCGTTCGGACGCCGAGTTGTGATGACGACTTTTCTGGCGCCGAGCCATGTCGTGGTGATGCCGGGGACGGATCTGCGGCCGGCGTATTGTCCCTGGTGCCGATTTTGTCCAAACTTTCTGTCCAAGTGGCTAGCATCCTCATTATCGCGTTGAAGGGGGTGCGTTTTGGGGATCTCAGGTTCAGCTGGATCAACCTCGCCGTCGAAGGGTTCGTCGCTCGATCCGCGTTTCATCAATAGGGGCTTTACCTTTCGCTGCCCAAGGGCGCACGTAGCGCAGAAAAGCAAAGAGAATGATACTGATACACCAACTGAACTAAATTCCTCTGTATGTAAAGCATTTTCAATCGCAGCATTTTGAAACAGTCAAGTTTGGCTTCAGTTTGGCATTGCGCCGCAATGAATGGCCGCCCGTGCACGATACTAAGTGATCACTTCAGCATAGCACAAAGGGTGCTTTAAATTCACAGTGGTTGGGCAGCAATCGCACAGGATGGTGAGAGGTTTGGCGGCCGGGGTCGTGCTTGCCGGCGCCGGTGCAGGGGTGACGCTGTCAGTGTTGTCGATCCTGTCGATGTCGCCAGTTGGCGACAGCATCTGCTGGTTGTAGCGATGCGAACTGGACCCTTGCGAGTTGTTTAGCTGGGTTTTTCGGCGCCAGCTGCGGTAGGGAAAGGCTGTTGAGGTCTCACGCGGCAACCCGCGACTATGCGCCGCCATCGTCGACGGCCTCAGCTGCGGTGCCAACCTCGTCGAAGCCGGCGTCATCTGCTACCGCCTCGCCACCGCCCAACGCAACCCAACAGAACTCAAGCGGATTCCGCATGGGATAGCTCGGCAGAACGCCATCCGGTCCATGACTTGGCTGCGTCGAAGGTCGCTTCCGCCTGCACGAAATCCGTCTGCCGCTATATCCTGAGGTGGAGTGCGGGGAACAGGGGGTGCGATGACTCAGCCTCAAAATTTTGAGGAAGATACTCGTGGATTTGAAGATTCGATCGGCGAGGGCGGCCCGCTTCTCAACGAATACACCCCCTCCGCGCATTATGAGACGTACCGTCCATCTGCGGACGGGCCTCAGCCACTCCTTCGCGAAAGCTCGGGCAACGGTTATTTCAGAGATCTATCGGAGCTCGTCAAGGGCACGGTTGATGATTCATACCCCGATATGGAGCGTTTCGCTCCAACAACGACCCCGAAGACCTTTTATGAACGACAGGTGGCGCAAGCCCGCTTTGAGCAAGACTACTACCACAACATCGAGGAAACGCACTGGAATCGCTTCGAGCGCGAAAAAGCGGCCGAAGCTGCCAAATTAAGCAAAAAGCGGTATCTAAAATACGCAGACTTTAGAGACGGCAAGGAGCCGAATTTAAAGTCGGAATTTCCTGGAATGACCAAGAAATCTCCTGAAAACGTCGACAAGCTGCTCAGCCGATCAAGCGTCAAGCAAGACGCCAGCGCTGACGGGGACGTAAACAGGGTGAACCCGATAGACGGTTCGTTGTACTACAACAATGATCCCGCGCTACGGCAACAACGCGCTGAAGCGACCGGTCACCACTCTTTCATGACCGAAAGGGAGAAGCAGTTTCTTGAGAGACGATCGCGTATACGAGCCACCCTTGCGGCCGGAAAACCTTCTGATACCGCCGGAGTGGAGCAGTCACAAGTTCTGACTGGTGGCGGTACTCCGAGTCAAATCTTGATTGATCAAGCCGGAGTTGAACACGGGATAGCGGGTATACAGCAATGCATTGATAAATCTCGTTCTATTAGCGCCAAGGCTAGAACATTTACAAATTCCATGGTCGAGACCGCCCAAGGTGCGACGTTTGGCGAGTACCAGCAGCGGTCGCAGGTATTGCTGGAAAGTAATGACCAACTTGCCGATGTGGCTAGTGATGCTGCCCAAAAAGTAGGTCAACACACCGATGAAGTCATAGAAATGGACAGCACGAGGGCTGGTCAATTCTAGAGTTCTGCGACATCGAAATGCGCAACTATGGACCAGCGTCCTTGTCGCCGTCACCCGGCACTGCACGGCTCCGATCTTTGCGCATCGAGTGCTCGCGGAGGTACGGCGGCTTCGGTGGTTTCCGCTTGGGGCGACTGCCTACCTAGGCCAGCGAGTGGTCATCACTGGTGCCGCACGTGTCGGCCGGTCACGACGCCGGAGCAGCCGGCGGTGGCAAGCTCGGCGCAACCGGGATCGCAGCGGGCGCATTAGCAATGTCTAGGACATGGTCGATGATGTAAATCCGTGCCTTTGCCGCCTGAATTCCTCCGCACAGCACCCTGGCGGTGTCATTGACCTGTATGTCACCGCCTTTGCCGGTGACCTTCACCTGGGCGCCCTGCTGAGTGTTCCACTGGCCGGCGACGTCCTCTGGGCTGAGCAAGCTCAGGAAAACGTGGTAGTACACGAGGTCAAGCAGCGCGGCTTGGTCGGACTTGAGCGCATCGAGTTTGCCGGGTGGCAGCTGATCGAACGCTTGGTTGTTTGGCGCAAACACAACGTACGGTCCGTTGTTGAGAACATCGACGATGTTGACTTTGGGATTGAGCTGACCTGATATCGCAGAGTTGAATGTGCTGATCTCAGGAATGCTCGCCAGCGCGTTGCCTACCGGCTCGGTAGCTAGCGCCTTGTAATTCGGTACCTCCTGCTTGAACGCATCACACGCCGGGCCCTGGGGATCGGGAAGATTGAGTACCGGGTCGGCGTAGGCCGTCGCCGGCAGGGCCAGCGATACGGCGATCACGGCGATCGCCGCAGCGATTCTCCGTGCCCTTGGGGTACGAGTGTTCACACTCACTCCTCAGCTCACAAATCAATGACGCATCGACAGGCCAATTCATCGATACCGTATCAAGACCGCCGGATGGTTTTGGCTGGCCTTGAGGCAGGCACACGTGAGCGCGGCGACTGTACGCCGCAACACGCCGGCCCGGTCCAAGCGGAGGGCTCTCTTCCTGGGCGTTGCCGCAAATGATCGTCTGCCCGCGGCCTGCTCCGAGGTTGATTCGCTCTTGATCAGTCGTACCACGCGTCGGTGCGGGCGCAAGGGTGACGTGCACTCGGTGAGAACCAAGCTGGCAAGTTCCGTAATGTTTCTCCCGACGCGCTGATGACGGACCAGCCTTGGCACACAATTCAAGAGTGACGAGGTGTGCTGGGCGAGGTCCCGGTCGTCCCCCTGGGGCGAAGGCAGACGAGACGCGCAAACGTATCTTGCGGGCCGCTCGTCAAGTGTTCAGTCAACGTGGTTATGAGGGAGCGACGTTCCAAGAGATCGCCCTCTGTGCCGATCTAACTCGGCCGGCGATCAACCACTATTTTCCGACCAAGCGGGCGCTCTACCGGGAAGTGGTGGATCGAACCAACGAGCTTGTCGTTTTGTCCGGTATCGCACGGGCTCGTGGCGAGGCGACGTTGGGGGCGCGGATCGCTACATTCGTCACCGTCGCCGTGGAGGCCAACTCCCACTATCCTTCGGCGGCTGCGTTTCTGGCCACCGATGTGCTGGAGTCGCAGCGGTATCCAGAGTTGAACGGTGTCGGCAACGATGCTGTGCGCACCAGCCGAGAATTCTTGACGTGGGCTGTTAACGAAGCGATCGAGCGTGGCGAACTTAGCGCCGGTATCGATGCCGCCTTGTTGGCCGAGACTTTGGTGGTCGTGTTGTGCGGCTTGGTGTTCTACGCCGGGTTTGTTGGGAGCTACCAAGAGGTTGACTCCGTGGCGGAGTCGTTGCTCCAGCTCCTGGGTGCTTCTGGGGCGTTAGCCCCTGGGTTGGTGCCGGCAGCGGGGCAGTGGTGAACCGTTGAGCTGAGACGATGACAGCAACCATCAAAACCAGCGGATGCGGGTGGGGTGAAGGGGCCGCTCCGTCTCGAGGATGATGTCTATGCCTAGTTAGATCTGGTTAGGTCGGATCACGCACCGACGCTTGGGTTCTGACTCGAACCGTTAGTCGATTGCCCAGGGCCGTCGACGCCCACTGTTGTATGTCGGTGTCGGCGTGGGTCGCGTCTCATCGCTGGTGTAAATGGTCACGGGCGTAGGTTCCGTCGCAACCGACGAAAGCTATGAAGGAGGGGCTACGCCCGTGACCAAGCGAGTATCGCCGATTGAGCGTGTGCGTGTTGAGATGGATCAGTTGTTCGCCGCGACCGAGCGGCCGTTGACCGAGATTTTGGAGGAGGTCGGGCGGTTATCGGTGCGTCTGGTGTTTCAGGTCGCCGTGGAGGCCGAGGTAGAAGCAGTGTTGGGCCGAGCCCGTCACCAGCGTCGGGTTCAGGACGGCCCGGGCGGGTACCGCAATGGGTATCAACCGCCGGCGACGGTGAAGACCACGATGGGCTCGGTCGAATTATGCCGCCCGAAACTACGCGACACCGACGAGCGGTTCTGTTCGCGGCTATTCGGTGCCGGGGTGACGCGCACCCACGCTCTGGAGGCGTTGGTGATTTCGGGATGGGTGCGCGGTTTGTCGGATCGCGACATCGAGGCCGCGTTGGCCGAGGTGCTGGGCTCGCAGGCGGCGTTGTCGCGCTCGACGGTGAGCCGGATTTGTGCGGCCATCAAAGACGAGTTCGCTGCGTGGTCGTCTCGACGCCTTGATGAGCTGGTGTTGGACTACCTGTTCTTGGATGCCTCGAACTTTCGGATGCATCCCAACGCCCCGGCCGAGCCGGTGCTGGCCGCCTGGGGCATCTGCACCGACGGCAAGCCCCTGTTTATTGGGCTGGCCCCAGCCGCAGCGGAGTCGGCTGATGCGTGGGCCGACTTCTTGGCTGACCTGAGGAACCGGGGACTACGCCCGCCGCTACTGGGCATCTCCGACGGGGCGCCGGGCCTGATCGCCGCATGGGAGACCACGTTTCCGGCAAGCCTGCGTCAGCGGTGTCTGATCCATCGCTGCCGTAACGTCATCGCCAAGACACCTGTCGCGGTCCAGGACGAGATCAAAGCCGCGTTCTGGTCGATCTTCGATGACATTGACCAGCCACCCGGCCAGCAGGCCGTGGATGAAGCCACCCGCCGCGCCGAGGAGTTCACCACCACATACCGCGGGCTCTACCCAGCCGCGGTCGCTTGCCTGGCCAACGACTTCGCCTCGCTGAGCGTGCATTTGCGCTTCCCCCGCCAACACTGGACACGCATCCGCCATTCCAACCTCATCGAACGCACCTTCGGAGAATCCCGTCGCCGGGTCAAGGTCATCGGCCGCCTACCCGGCGAAACCAGCTGTCTGTCGCTGGTATGGGCCGTCCTCGACCGCGCCAGCCGCGGCTGGCGCGGAGTCACCCAAACATCAGCGACCAGCCGCCACCTCCAAGAACTACGCCACCAACTGCTCGAGCCACCCCGCCCACTGCATCCCCCCACCACAACAACCACGACCGACACCACCGCCGCGTAACATGACCACCAGGAACATGCGCCCAGCGTTTTTACACCAGTCCTAAGACGCCACCAGTCAGAGGAACCACGCGCAAGGTAGGTGAAGTCAGGCCAATGCGTTGGGTTTTATAGGAGCTGGCCTTTCGCGCGAAATAGTTCAGGTAGCCCGCAGTAGTGGGATCGGTGACCGGTTGGCCAACGCAGACCATAATGTCCTCGGGGTGCACCGATTCAAAGTTGCGACTAGCTGCTGAGAATCCGACCGGTCGTGCGGTAGTAAGCAGCGCCGCGGCGAAAACGGCCAGGAGCAGCACCAGCGTGATTAGCATTGACCAGAATTGCGTGCGTGCGACGCGGGCATATTCGGGCATACCGGTAAGCCGGCTGACGTGAGCCAGCGGCCGCAACACCTTGGTCATCTTGGCGATCGGCACCAGCATCCCCGCAGTGATCACCGCCGCCAGGGCGATCAGCCCGACGATGAAGACGGCGCTCCACCTCAAGTCCATGTGCGGATCACCGCCATTGTTGCCTGAGCTGCTCGGTCGACGTCGGCGGGTTCGGTTGCGAACTGGGCATCATTGAGCGCCGCGAAAACCGGTGCCGTTGTGGTGAGTTGGGTATCGTTGGTGATGTCGTCGATGTGCATGTACTGCGCTCGGGCGCCGGTCGATATGTTCAGGAAACTACGCAACGTGCGGCTCATAGCCGAAGCGGCCTGGCCCCCGGACAACCGCCCGCTCCGGTAGTTGCCCACGACTGCCGTGATGGTGCGGCTAAAGCGCCGTCGCAGCAGCCGGGTGTGCACACTGCGGACCAGTGGTATGCGGCGCAACTGCGCGGCCGGCAGTGTCCACACCTACACCCCGACGTAGTAGCTGACGATGGTGGCCGCGCACAGCGCCGCGACCACCCACCACCAGCCGGAGAATCCGGTGGGGCCGCCGAGGTAGCGCAGCAGGTCACCCGGCATGCTGGAATGCCTCAGTCATGGCGACGAGCTTGCTGCGGATCTCGGTACTGGCGCCGATCCGAGTGAATTGAACACCGCGGGAGACCAAAAACTGCTCGAGTTGGGCAATGCGGGAGGCTTCGCGGCGGCGGTAGGCGTCGACTATCCGTGGCCCCAAGGTTGCGCCGTTGAGCACGTAGCCGCCGGTGGCCACATCGTACCCATCACGTTCCCCCGCCGCGGATCCGACCGCAGGCATGTCGGAGATCATTGCCCACATAACCTCGTGTCGTCCGAAAAGCCCCTGCAGCGCTGTGGCTAGTCGATCATCGACGTCTGGTTCGTCGGAGACCACGATGATTAGCATTCGGCGCCGGTAACCGGTTGCTACGTAGTCGATTTGGGTGGTGATGTCGCTGGTGGCCGGCTGGCTGAGGGTATGGTTGTAGAAGCGGTGTAGTAGGTGTTCGATATGCGTTTCGCCGCGGCGCGCGCGAATAATGGCGCTACCGCGTGAATCTCCGAAAACCATGCCGAGCTCATCGGATCGACCTAGCGCGATCAGGCCAAGGGCGCCCATCACGTGCAAGGCGATGTCGCGTTTGAATTCTCCGCTGGGCGCCAGCGCAGCCGTGTTCCGGCCCGCGTCAGCAATCAACAGGATCTTGTGGTGCTTTTCGGAGACGTAGCGTTTGATCAGCACCGAGCCCGAGCGCGCGGACGCTTTCCAGTCGATGTCACGGATATCGTCACCGGCGACATAGGGTCGCAGGTCGTCGAATTCGAGGCTGCGGGTATGCAGCAACGTGTAGCGGCCTCCTTCGAGAAGGCCGCGGGTGTCGGTGCCGAAATACATCTTGGCTCGATTGAGGTGTTTGCCCATGATGAGCTACGGCACCCGAACGGCTTGTAGCGCCGCGTCGACGACGACGTGGGGGGTGATTTTCGCGGCGCTGGCCTCAAAGCTCAATATCAGCCGGTGTCCGAGGACCCGGTGGGCCAGATGCTGAATGTCCTCGGGGCGAACGTGGTTGCGGCCTCGCAGCAAAGCTAGGGCACGCGCGCTTTCACAGAATGCGATCGTGGCTCGTGGGGAGGCCCCGTACTCAAGGACCCGGGCCAGCTGCGGCGGCAGCGATTGCGGGGTACGAGTGACAGCCACCAGCTGGCTGGCATACTGCATCAGCAGCGGATCCATGTGAATGCTGCGCACCACCGTTTGCAGGCGGCGCACATCTTCCAAGCCGATCACAGCATCGACGGTGCGTTCTTTGTCGTAGACCCCGGCATCGCGGCGCACCATTACCTCCACTTCCTCTTGGGCGGTGGGGTAGCGCAGGATGTCTTTGAGCATGAATCGATCAGTCTGCGCCTCGGACAATGGATAGGTGCCCTCTTGATCGACCGGGTTTTGAGTGGCGATCACCAAGAACGGCTGTGGGATCGGGTACACGGTTCCCGCGATCGTCGTCTGGCGTTCCTCCATGGCTTCGAGCATCGCGCTCTGGGTCTTCGCGCTCGATCTGTTGATCTCGTCGAGCAACACGATGTTGGCGTGCACGGGGCCCAGTTGAGTAGCAAAAGAATTGGTCGCTGACTCATAGACTTGGGTGCCCAAAATATCGCTGGGCAACAAATCCGGAGTGCATTGGATACGCTGGAACTGACCATGGATCGACTCCGCGACCACGCGTGCCGCGGTGGTTTTCGCAAGCCCAGGGACACTTTCGATCAAGATATGGCCACCGGCCAGGAGCCCGATCAGCAGGGACTCACGTAGATTGTCTTGGCCCACGACCTTGCTGGTAAAGGCCTGCGCCAGCGCTGCCAGGCTGCGCTGGGCGGCATCAATGTCCTGTTGGCTGGGTTGAATTCTTGTAGCAGTAGTCATCGTGGCCTCTCACCAACAAACGAATCGGATAAGGTTCATCGGAATTTCAGTTCTGGCGGACTTTTCGCCATGTCAGCTGTTCCCGAAACGAACTTTGTAGCGTCGCCCTGCTTGGTTGTGCCGCGGGTGGTCTCGACGGTGATCGGTACGGTGATCTCCCCCGCAAAGTTCAACACGAGTCGGTAGGGGTCAAAGCTGTCGAAATTGACTCCGCTGATATTGGCTGGTCCCCACGTGGCCGTCGCTTCGACAAGCCCGTAGGAATCCAGGTGTAGCGGGCAGCCGGGCGGCGCCAGCAGGTTCGACTTTTGGCAATCGGACATTGCGGCTTTCAGCTGGTCTCGTGCTGCGTCGCGCCCCTTATCGGACAGCGTGAATTTCGGTTGTACCCATGTTGCGCTCGCCAATGAAATCTGGTCGAGCAAAAGGGGTTTAGCTGCCACCGTCATGTATGGGTTGGTGCTGCCGATGTCGATCCAACCGGGAAAGACGTACACCGTGGAGTCGCCGGTTGGCTTGCCGAAGAACGTGACTGTCTTCCCGGCCGCATCGCCACCAACGATCGCGCTGGGCGCGATCTTGATCGCTGCCGAGGCCAGTTTCCAGCGCCCGTGGTCCTTTTTTACTGACAGGGTGGTGTCAGAAACTTTTTCGCCGAAGTTGGCGACCACATGCACCTGAGCAAAACCCACCGCCGCGGCTGCACCCGCCGAGTCGTCGCTGAGGACTCTAACGTTGCTGATCGGCCACTGCGTGGTCTGCTTTTTCAAGATCGCGTCGGAAAGAAACTCTTTGCTCGCGGGCTGATCGGCGCCGTAGCTGAGCGCCGCCTCGGCGTTACCGCGAGCCAGCGCCTGCAGGTAGCCTTTGACCGCATCGCCGGCCGAACCGCCACCGCCGGAGCCACCCCGACCAGTCAATGTGATCACTAAAACGATGGCTACGACCACGAGCACTGCGCCGCCGGCCGCCAAAGTGACCCACAACGGTTTGCGGCTCTTGGCCAACCCCGGCGGTGGCCCCTCCGGCGGGTACCCATAGGCTGGCTGGCCCGACGGTGCAGGCGCTGCCGGCCCCGAGTGCCACCCGACCCCGGCGGTAGGCACCGATGGCTGAGGTGCGTTGTGCCCTTGCGGTTGCCAGGCGCCCGCGGCAGGTGGTGGTTGCTGCGGCGGCCCCCACCGGCCTTGAGCAGATCCCGAAGATTGCCAGCGATCCGCTGCCGGATCAGAGCCACCCACCGGGTTCGGGCCCCCGAACCGCGACCCATCAGTCACATCAACCTCCACAGCTAACGAGCACAAATTTTCAGTGCGGCATCTTGTTTGCTATTGCACTCACCACCGCCGCAGGTTGAGTGGCGGTGATTCCTATGCCGCAGACATAAACATCAATCACAACGTTGGAGCGCGATGTGATCGCGCGTGCGCACACATAGCCCTCGGCCCCCTCGGCCGTGTTGACGACTGTGGCGGTGTCGCCTGAAGCTGATGGAAACGGTCGCGTCTCATCGCTGGTGTAAATGGTCACGGGCGTAGGTTCCGTCGCAACCGACGAAAGCTATGAAGGAGGGGCTACGCCCGTGACCAAGCGAGTATCGCCGATTGAGCGTGTGCGTGTTGAGATGGATCAGTTGTTCGCCGCGACCGAGCGGCCGTTGACCGAGATTTTGGAGGAGGTCGGGCGGTTATCGGTGCGTCTGGTGTTTCAGGTCGCCGTGGAGGCCGAGGTAGAAGCAGTGTTGGGCCGAGCCCGTCACCAGCGTCGGGTTCAGGACGGCCCGGGCGGGTACCGCAATGGGTATCAACCGCCGGCGACGGTGAAGACCACGATGGGCTCGGTCGAATTATGCCGCCCGAAACTACGCGACACCGACGAGCGGTTCTGTTCGCGGCTATTCGGTGCCGGGGTGACGCGCACCCACGCTCTGGAGGCGTTGGTGATTTCGGGATGGGTGCGCGGTTTGTCGGATCGCGACATCGAGGCCGCGTTGGCCGAGGTGCTGGGCTCGCAGGCGGCGTTGTCGCGCTCGACGGTGAGCCGGATTTGTGCGGCCATCAAAGACGAGTTCGCTGCGTGGTCGTCTCGACGCCTTGATGAGCTGGTGTTGGACTACCTGTTCTTGGATGCCTCGAACTTTCGGATGCATCCCAACGCCCCGGCCGAGCCGGTGCTGGCCGCCTGGGGCATCTGCACCGACGGCAAGCCCCTGTTTATTGGGCTGGCCCCAGCCGCAGCGGAGTCGGCTGATGCGTGGGCCGACTTCTTGGCTGACCTGAGGAACCGGGGACTACGCCCGCCGCTACTGGGCATCTCCGACGGGGCGCCGGGCCTGATCGCCGCATGGGAGACCACGTTTCCGGCAAGCCTGCGTCAGCGGTGTCTGATCCATCGCTGCCGTAACGTCATCGCCAAGACACCTGTCGCGGTCCAGGACGAGATCAAAGCCGCGTTCTGGTCGATCTTCGATGACATTGACCAGCCACCCGGCCAGCAGGCCGTGGATGAAGCCACCCGCCGCGCCGAGGAGTTCACCACCACATACCGCGGGCTCTACCCAGCCGCGGTCGCTTGCCTGGCCAACGACTTCGCCTCGCTGAGCGTGCATTTGCGCTTCCCCCGCCAACACTGGACACGCATCCGCCATTCCAACCTCATCGAACGCACCTTCGGAGAATCCCGTCGCCGGGTCAAGGTCATCGGCCGCCTACCCGGCGAAACCAGCTGTCTGTCGCTGGTATGGGCCGTCCTCGACCGCGCCAGCCGCGGCTGGCGCGGAGTCACCCAAACATCAGCGACCAGCCGCCACCTCCAAGAACTACGCCACCAACTGCTCGAGCCACCCCGCCCACTGCATCCCCCCACCACAACAACCACGACCGACACCACCGCCGCGTAACATGACCACCAGGAACATGCGCCCAGCGTTTTTACACCAGTCCTAAGACGCCACCTCGGCGTGGGACGGTGATTATTGGACGAACTTTGTTCGCGGTGTCAGTGGCAGTGTTTGTCGCCGATTTGGCCGGCGTGAGTGCACAACTCCGCGCAGCGAAGGCCTCTGAGGAACGGGCGGCCGAGCCGCCACGAACATGCCGGTTGATGCATTCTTGTTTCGGAGGCACGGTGCCAGAACAAATCTGGAAGCTCAAACACGCTGATGCGGTGATCGGGGAGATTCACATCACCGACGGAGATTTTCCCGGGCTGTCGGGCACCTTCGTCCCGTTGCCGGGATTTGCCGATTTCAAGCCACTTTTTGACCGCGAACTCGAACTCTGGGAGCGCTTGTGCGACGGTCCGGGCCCGGACGCCGACGATGCCGCGACCTCCTACCGAGAGACGTATGACCTGATCAGAAGCGCACTCACATTGGTGGACAGCGGGGGCGTGCCTGCCGCCGAGTTTTTGCTTCACATTGACGGCAGTGAGGCGTGGTTTCGTTGGTCCAACACGTCATTTGACGAGGCCCCCTAGCGGCTGCTCCCGCTGCAGGCTTTCAGGCGCAGCTCCGGCACCGCAACGTCGCGGCGCGCCTCAACGTCCATCTGTCGACATAGAATGACGGTCGCCTCAGTGTCGAGACCGTGGCGGCGCGGGGGAACCAATAGGTCCACTGTGAAGTGGAACTATGCCGCTGCGACTTCGCATGACCATAGTGTTACCAAATGGTCTGCAAATCTTTTCCGTCTTTCGCCGTGGCTTTGGCTAGTTTATGCGCATGCTGCCCTTAAGTCGCCGGAGATTCCTCTTAGCGGCCGCAGCCACAGCGGCAGCCGCGACGTGTACGCCATGGTCCGCGGAGGCTGCGCCGGCCGGCCAGCAAATCGCGCTGATAGGCAAAGGTACGACTCTCGAATCGGTTAGCACGCCGGGGCCTCCACGCGAGGGCGGCTACCGGCCATTGGTGGTTGGCGCCCCATGGCCTTTGTATGTGCGGCAAGAATTAGCGACCGCTGGTGCTGCCCGGGAAAATCTGCGCACTCCGATAGCTGATTTTGTTCAAATGACGGACACGCATATTGTTGATGCTCAATGCCCCGCTAGATTTGAGTACATCCACCCCCTTTTGCCGTCCCAAACACACGGAGCTTTTAGGCCGCACGAGACTTTGACAACGCAAGGCCTGGTATCACTAGTTCGTCGGATAAACTCATTGCGCAGCGGGCCGTTTACCGGGCGCCCTTTTGATTGTGTGATTTGTACTGGTGACAACACGGATAACCGTGAGACGGTAGAGCTTGACTGGTTTTTGACGGCGTTATCTGGTGGGAGCATCACAGCCAACACCGGGGCTCCTGCTCGATATGGATTCGAGGGCCTGCAAGCGCACGGAAGTTATGAATACTGGCAACCGGAGTCGCCCTTCTTTGACCGCTATAAACGTTCTGGATTTGTGCAAATTCCCGGTTTTCTTGACGCGGCGATGAAAGAACACGTCAGTCCTGGTCTACAAGTTCCTTGGTACAGCGTTCTGGGCAATCATGACGATAATATGCTAGGTACGGTGCCCAACATTGTGGATTGGCTTTACCTGGCCCCGTTCAAACTTGATTTGCCGCACACCGACCCAGCTGCATTAGCAATTTTTCATGCGTTGACCAAAGAGCCGGAGTCGTTAGCGCCCATCCTCTCCCGCCTGCGTGTCTCCGGTCCGATCATTCCAGCCACGCCAGATCCGCGACGCGCGCCTTTTTCTAAACAGAAATTTGTCAGCAAGCACTTCGATTCGGCAATCTTAGGTCCGGGACCGTCGGGGCACGGTTTCACCAGCCCCGATGGGCCTACTTGGTATGTCTTTCAAATTGCGCCCGGACTTACCGGAATCTCCCTCGATACAACCAATAACCTTGGGTTTTCAAGCGGATCTATTGGCCAGCGCCAACTCGATTGGATGACCAAACAAATCGCGTCAAGACCAGACCAACTCATCATCGTCTTCAGTCATCATACGTCGAAGACGATGACCGCGAAATTGCCTAACACGGAGGATCTTGGCGACAAGCAATTCGATGGTACGGCAGTAGTTTCCGTGCTCAACACATATACAAACGTGATTGCTTGGGTTAACGGCCATACCCATCAAAACACCATGTTTGCCCATCCGGGTGAAACGCCTAAACACAGTTTCTGGGAAATCAACACCGCCAGTCACATCGATTATCCGCAGCTGGCAAGGATCATTGAAGTTGCTGACAATCGCGATGGCACGCTAAGTATATTCACACCTCTTATTGAAGCGGAGAGCCCGGTCGCAGCTGACCCGTCCGATCTCACTGCCGTAGGTTTGGCCAGCCTCTACCGCGAACTCTCCTACAATGACATTTATCGCAATCCAGAGTTTCTCGGAGTGCCCAGGGACCGCAACTGTGAACTCCTGCTCGCGCACCCGTTCAGTTGACCTGGTGTCGGCTACACCGGTCGGCGGGCGTGATCTGGGGAAGCCCGCTAGCGGTGGTGGTCGGAGAAGTTGTCGTTTGATACCTCAGGTGCTTTTTTGTTGACAACGGCTCTGGTTGGGTTTAGCTGTAACAGCAGATGTTTGGGTTGCATTGTCGAGATTGCTGAGGGCTGCGTATGGGGTTTCTGCCTGGTCGGAAGCCGCCGGGTGGTGGTCGTGATGATCTTGCTCCTGGCCAGGGTGGGCAGGCGTTTTTTGCGGGCTTGGGCGCCGACAATGCTGCGTTTCGTGACACGATGGCCCGCTTTCACGCCGATTTTGCTGAACACAGCCAGGCTCAAGTTGGCATAGCCGGCCAGCAGATCAATGAGTTCGGTTATCAGTCCTTGTCCTATTCTCGGGCGGCAGCTGAAGCCGCCGCGGATGCCGCCCAAGCCCGCCAGAAAGCCCAAGATGCCGCTGAGCGCGCTCAGGCCGTGCAGCGCCACAAGGCGAATGCCAGGAAGCACCTGCAAGAAGCGCAGCTGCGGGAAGACGGGGCACGGCTGCTCGACGCTGAAGCGGCACGGTCGAAAAGTCTTGCACTGGTTTCACCGAATCTGCATGCAAACGCACAGCGGGACCAACGAGCAGCGGCGAGTATGAGAAGGCAAGCGGAAGAACATCGAGCCCTTGCGCGCCAAGAACGGGAAAATGCGGAAAAAGCGAAAGCCGATGTACCGGCGGGGCTTGACCCCTTGGGTTGGACACGCTGAATCCCAGGATGTTCCTGGGGGAAGCGAGATGATCCACCCCTATGGCAAGGAAAAGTTACCCTGATGAGTTCAAGCGGGATGCGGTTGCGTTGTATCGGGATACCGCTGGTGCGACGATCAGCATGATCGCTGCTGAGCTTGGCTTGAGCGACCCAACGTTATCGGCGTGGTGCAAGGCCCACGGTGTGCCGATTCGGCACCGTAAACCCGGTTCGGTTGCCGTAGGGGCCCCGGGTGGCGAGACCCCCGAACAAGCGGTGGCACGGCTCCATGCTGAGAACCAGGCGTTGCGTGCCGAGAAGACCCGGCTGGCCACCGAGCGGGACATTTTGCGGTCGGCGGCCAAGTATTTCGCTGGGGAGACGAACTGGTGAGTCGCTTTCAGTTCGTTGCCGATCACCGACACGCCTTCGAGGTGAAGCGGCTATGCCAGGTCGTCGAGATCGCTCGATCATCGTTTTACACCTGGTGTCAGGCAGCAGCCACGCGGGCAGCTCAAACCGCTGCTGATGCGGTGTTGGCCGAGCGTATTCGCGCAATACATGATCAGGACAACACCTATGGGTGCCCGCGGATCACCGCTGAACTCAACGACGGTGTTGCTGATACTGAGCGGGTCAACCACAAGCGAGTAGCCCGAGTCATGCGCGTAGCGGGGATCGCTGGGTATCGGTGCCGCCGCCGTGTCCGCACAACCAGACCAGATAAAACCACACAGAAATATCCTGACCTGCTTAAACGAGATTTCACCGCTTCTGAATCCAACAAGAGATACGTTGGGGACATCACGTACTTGCCGCTGGCTAGCGGCGCTAACCTGTATCTGGCCACCGTCATCGACTGCTGGTCTCGGCGGATCACTGGGTGGGCGATCGCAGAGCATATGCGCACCGAACTGGTCGAAGATGCCCTCAAGGCCGCCGAGGCGCTACGGGGCAGTCTGGGTGGTGCGGTATTCCACAGTGACCACGGACGCCAGTACACGTCACAGGATTTCGCGAAACTGTGTACCCGGTTGGGGGTCACCCAGTCCATGGGCGCTATCGGATCGAGCGCCGACAACGCCCTGGCTGAATCGGTCAACGCCGCCCTCAAACGCGAGGTCCTCCAAGACCGACACAGCTGGGACGACGCCCCCACCTGCCGACGCGAGGTCTTTCGCTGGCTGGCCCGCTACAACACCACACGACGCCACTCCTACTGCAACCAGCTCAGCCCCGCCACCTACGAGAGGACCCACCTATCCGCTACGCTGCCCCAAGCCGCCTAACCACAAATCCCGTGTCCAACCCAAGGGGTCAAGCCCCGGCTGCCCTTGCCGAGGCAGAAAGGTTCACCGCGCAGGCCGACGAGCTTGATGTGCGCTCGCGGCAGTTGGCTGAGCAGGCTAAACAGGCCCGCTCTCAGGCGCGTGCATTGCTTCACCAGCAAGCCCGCGCTGTTGATCAACGTGGCCAGTCGCAGCAGCGGGCGCAGGACTATCAGGGGCGCGGTGCTGGCCAGGTGGTCTATGACCACGCTGGTATCGAGGCGGCGATCGTTGATTTGCAGCGGGTTCTCGATCGCGCGCAGGCCAATCTTGATGGTTGTCGCCAGGTGAGGTTGTGGCTACAACACGCTGCGACGGGTGCCTCGGCGGCGGCTTCTCGCGACAGGCTCTTACGGCTCGAAGAGATCAACCAACAAGTTATCGACGCGGCTCGAAGCGCGTTGGCCGAACTCGGTGTAGCCAATCACGACATGGCCCGAATCGAGCAGCAGAACGCCGCCGGGTACAGCTAACCCCACCACCAAAACAGCCACCAGTTGATAGACGGCACCGCGATGGTCAATTCGCCTACCCGCCAGAGGAAGTGACGCACCTAGGTGACCTGGTTGACGTGGCTCGACTTGATGGTGCACCAGGTCGTCGACGGGCCTTAGAACCGATGGTGGACGGTATCGTAGCGGCGTGCCTACTTCCTTGGGCAGCTACGCGATGACGTTGCGGTGCTTCGGCAGCAGAGCGGGCCAAAGGGTGGCGTCTTAGGACTGGTGTAAAAACGCTGGGCGCATGTTCCTGGTGGTCATGTTACGCGGCGGTGGTGTCGGTCGTGGTTGTTGTGGTGGGGGGATGCAGTGGGCGGGGTGGCTCGAGCAGTTGGTGGCGTAGTTCTTGGAGGTGGCGGCTGGTCGCTGATGTTTGGGTGACTCCGCGCCAGCCGCGGCTGGCGCGGTCGAGGACGGCCCATACCAGCGACAGACAGCTGGTTTCGCCGGGTAGGCGGCCGATGACCTTGACCCGGCGACGGGATTCTCCGAAGGTGCGTTCGATGAGGTTGGAATGGCGGATGCGTGTCCAGTGTTGGCGGGGGAAGCGCAAATGCACGCTCAGCGAGGCGAAGTCGTTGGCCAGGCAAGCGACCGCGGCTGGGTAGAGCCCGCGGTATGTGGTGGTGAACTCCTCGGCGCGGCGGGTGGCTTCATCCACGGCCTGCTGGCCGGGTGGCTGGTCAATGTCATCGAAGATCGACCAGAACGCGGCTTTGATCTCGTCCTGGACCGCGACAGGTGTCTTGGCGATGACGTTACGGCAGCGATGGATCAGACACCGCTGACGCAGGCTTGCCGGAAACGTGGTCTCCCATGCGGCGATCAGGCCCGGCGCCCCGTCGGAGATGCCCAGTAGCGGCGGGCGTAGTCCCCGGTTCCTCAGGTCAGCCAAGAAGTCGGCCCACGCATCAGCCGACTCCGCTGCGGCTGGGGCCAGCCCAATAAACAGGGGCTTGCCGTCGGTGCAGATGCCCCAGGCGGCCAGCACCGGCTCGGCCGGGGCGTTGGGATGCATCCGAAAGTTCGAGGCATCCAAGAACAGGTAGTCCAACACCAGCTCATCAAGGCGTCGAGACGACCACGCAGCGAACTCGTCTTTGATGGCCGCACAAATCCGGCTCACCGTCGAGCGCGACAACGCCGCCTGCGAGCCCAGCACCTCGGCCAACGCGGCCTCGATGTCGCGATCCGACAAACCGCGCACCCATCCCGAAATCACCAACGCCTCCAGAGCGTGGGTGCGCGTCACCCCGGCACCGAATAGCCGCGAACAGAACCGCTCGTCGGTGTCGCGTAGTTTCGGGCGGCATAATTCGACCGAGCCCATCGTGGTCTTCACCGTCGCCGGCGGTTGATACCCATTGCGGTACCCGCCCGGGCCGTCCTGAACCCGACGCTGGTGACGGGCTCGGCCCAACACTGCTTCTACCTCGGCCTCCACGGCGACCTGAAACACCAGACGCACCGATAACCGCCCGACCTCCTCCAAAATCTCGGTCAACGGCCGCTCGGTCGCGGCGAACAACTGATCCATCTCAACACGCACACGCTCAATCGGCGATACTCGCTTGGTCACGGGCGTAGCCCCTCCTTCATAGCTTTCGTCGGTTGCGACGGAACCTACGCCCGTGACCATTTACACCAGCGATGAGACGCGACCGCGGCACCGCGTGGTCTGTGGGCCCAGGCACGCCGGGCTCAACGAGACCTCGATGATGAGCAGCGCCGCGCGCACGCGTGGGCGCTTCTCGATAATCATTTCGCGGTCCCGCCGCCACCGGCGGTGGGCAGTGGCGGTGGTGTTGGGCGTTGGATGGTCTGCGATTATGACGCCGTTGACCTTGCCGTGGGTGAGATGCAACAACTGGCCACCCGCGCCCAGGCCAACTGCGACGCCGCCCGGCAGCACCGGTTGCGACTGCACAACAATGGGGCTGGATCGTCAGCCGACGCCGCCCAAACCAGGCTGCTGGAGATAGAGCAAACGAATCGGCGCCTCATTGTCGCCATCACAGCAACACTGCGTGATCTCGGCGTGTTCACCGACGGCCTGGCCGCCGTCGAACACCACGTCGCCAACGCGTTGCCCTAACCCACACCCGCAGAACGCTTCCATCAATTCCACCCTGCCCCGGTGCCGCCGATGATGAGCCGCCAGCTGACGCGATGCCGGTGGGTGAGGCCAGCCTCCTCGCCGGTGACCATAGCGGTATAGCTGGGGCGAGCAGCTAACCGCCAGATCCAGATAGTTCGCGTGCCGCTGCATCGAATGCGCTTAGCGTATCCGACAACATGTGCGGGTCCTCGGAGTGCGGCAGGGCCGACAACTTGACGGCGACCACTTCGGCGGCGCGGTTGACGTAGATCATCTGACCACACATGCCCATGCACAAAACGACGTTGCTGCCTGAGTAGGGGAGCCACACTTGATTTCGGTACATTCCACCAGGCATCCCGGTGGTACCGGAGCCGGCGGCGAACGCCTGACGTGTGTCAGGCCCGCCTTCGAGAGTATCGGCGATCCACGCCGCCGGTACTACTTGCTGTCCGGTCAACGAGACGCCGTCGCGCAAAAACAGCGACCCGAACCGGATCATGTCGGTAAGGCAGCCGCTGATGCCGCCATTGAACATTCCGGTACCGACGGCGTCTACCCCGATGGTTGCGTCACATTGGGCGCCGATGCGGCTCCACAGCAGCTCCGACATCAGTTCAGGCATCCGCCGGCCGCCGGCGACCTCGCAGATCCAGCCGAGTACGTCGGTATCACACGAGCGGTATTCAAACGGGCCGCCGTGAGCCGATTTCTGCCGCAGGGTCAGCAGGAAGTCATACAGGGTGGCAGGGACGTCTGGACTGCTCCTGGGCGCCCACCCCATCGCCTGGTCGAGGATGTGTATCTCCGCATCAGGGTCGCCGTAGTCATCTGAGAAAGCGACACCCGATCTCATATCCAGCAGGTGGCGCACGGTCGCACCGGCGTAACCGCAGTTGGCCAGGCGGGGAACAAATTGGGTGACCGGCGTGTCAAGCTCGATGGCGCCGGCCCCGTGCAGCACGCCAACGACGGCTGCCACCAGTGACTTGCTCACCGAGAACAACAAGTGCCGGGTGTGGGAACCCAGGTTCCCCAGGTACTTCTCGGCAACCATCGACCCGCGGTAGGCGACGGCCCACCCAGCGGTAGCGGTTTCGGCCATCACCGAGCCCACAGTGGCGGCGATCCCGTGGGTGATGGTCACCGCGATGTCAGCCACCGGGGCTCTGGCTGGGGGAACAGCCGCGGTTGGTCCGGCACCGCGCGAGATGACGGCGGTCGGCACCATGTCTTCGACGTGTTGGAATGACCACCGCGCATACGGCGCCGACAACCAGTTGTCCAGCGAAATCCCAGGCGGGACGCGACCAGATTCGCCGCCGCTCACGCCCGTGCAACGAGCCGCGAGACGATCGGCGCCGCCGGCGCCAGGGGAGTTGAGGCGAACTTCGCCTTGATGCCCTTGACCCATCGCCGGCAGCGCTCGGTGAGCTGATAGTCGTCGGTCTGTAGATGCCCGCGGGTGATGAGGACGCCGAGTTGCGCGCCCTCGCAGCGCAAGTCGCCGGGCGCGGCGACACGCATATAGAAGGCCTCAGACTCGTCCATCAGCGAATCCCAGCCGTTCGCGAAGCGTGCAAAAGAGACATGCCCGTCGTCGTCGAGGCGCCATACACCGGTGCGCGGTGTCGCGGTGAACAGCTCGATATCCGTCGAGGTCTCGGCTATGACCACTTGGCCCCAAACCTCGTCCTCGCCATACCCCCGCTGCCAGCGTGAATTGATCTCCTCGATGTCCAGCTCGTACTCCAAGTCCATGTACTCGAGTAGATGGAAAAGGAACAACGGTATGTCGGCGTAGGCTTCGGTGGTCAAGTTCGTCATTGGGCTGGCGCCACTGAGTCGCGGGTTGACCTCGCCGAGGTAAAGCTCGTCGGAGTCCAGGTCGTGCAACAGGTCTACCTCGAAGTAGCCGCCGCGGTACCCCTCGCGACTCAGAGCGTTGCCCAATTTCCGCACCATTTGCCGCGCGGCGCGGGTCTGTTCGGGCGGCAGCACCTCGCGCCAGATGTCATTGCCGCACCAGCCGCCCTTGTTGGGAGTCAGCTCCGGATACCCGACAAGACTCGTCATCGCGGGGCCGATTACTGTGCCGTGCCGAGTCACGTTGGCTTCGACACACACCTCGACGTAAAAGTTCAGCCCTTTTGATTTTTTAGAGCTGCGGGTTAGACCTGTTCTTTTTTATTGTTTACGGGTTTATGCGAGTGGAGAATGATTGAATGATCGTTGCTGTTGCCTGATCAGGGCGACGGCGTTGTTGACTAGCAGGGCTGTGATCAGTAGTTTTCACTTCCGGTGCCGCCGGCCTTCGGCCACGCGCGAAGCTGTGCAGAACGAAACTTCCAGGTCAAGATTCGTTGGGTCGGCCACTCGGTGGTCGGGACCGGCGAGATTCGAGACTTGTTGGCCTGTGAACGGGTCCGTTACCGCAGGTCAGAAAGCTGTAAATCAACAACGCCGGAGCCCTGGTTGCCTGACGTCGGTCTGCTGCAACCTTGGGTGGTGTTCACCGGGGTTTCGTGACGACCGTGTTCAGCCCCGCTGGCCGACTGTGTTCAGCGCTGCCGGTGTTTTTGCATTTATTCTAGAAGACGTGACTGGCGGGCAGGTTGATGTGGCCGGGGGCCTGTATGGTCCTGGTGCTGATAGCGGTGCGCCCGAACGCCTCGTGTGGCCCCTAATGCTGGGTTTGTGCATCCAGCTCATTGAGCGCATCACCGTACTGACCACTGAGAACACCGATTTGATCGCACGCAACACCGTACTGGCCGAGCGTTGTGTCGAGGTGCTGGCCGACAACGCCGCACTTGCCGCCGAGAACGCAGACCTGGGGGCGCGGTTGGCGCGTTGTGAGCATGTGTTGTCGCGTAATAGCGCGAATTCGTCGATGCCGCCCTCGGCTGATGATGCCCCCGGCTACACACCACCGCACCCGCCGCCTGTTGCGCCCAGGCGGGGTGGCTCCAGGCGTCGACGCGGTAAGCAGCCTGGGGCTGCGGGGGCCACGTTGGGTTGGACGGATCATCCGACACGCCGGGTTGACCGGTTCCCCCAGGGGGTGTGCCGGTGGTGTGGGCGTGATCTGGGCGCCGCTGTCGATGAGGGGATTGTGGCGTCGCATCAGCAACACGATATTGCGCCGGTCGAGGTCACGGTCACCCAGTATGACCTGCATCGGGTGCGGTGTGGATGCGGGCACATCCACACCGCCCAACCAGCAGAAGGCACACCAGATGGTGTCTGCAACAACACGGTGTCGTGGGGGCCTAATACCCAGGCGGTGTGCGTGTTTTTGTTGTCCGAGCATCATCTTCCGGTGCGCCGGGTCGCCGATGTGATACATGCTCTGGCGGGGAGGTCCCCGAGTACGGGGTTTATCCACGGGTTGATCGGCCGGGTCGCTACCCGCATCCACCAGGCAGGTATTCCGGCTCGTATCCGCGGCGCGCTGGGTGTGGCCCCGGCGGTGTGTGTGGATGAGACTCCGATCCGGGTCGGTCCGGCCCAACGGCAACCCGGTGGCCTGGCATCCAAAAAGTACCTTCATGTGGCGTGCACTGACAGGTTCACCGACTATCTGGTGGGAGAGCGGGGCCTAGACACCATCACCGACACCGTGATCCCGGCCCTTCCCGAATCGGTGGTGTTGGTTCATGACCGTTACAGCGCCTATGACTCGCCGGTTTTGGGTGCCCATACCCACCAGTTGTGTGTCGCCCATCTGCTGCGTAACCTCGCCGCGGCCGACCAGGCCTATCCCGGACAGGGCTGGGCGCAACAAATCTTGTGGTCGTTACGGGGGTTGATCCATGCTGCTAACACTGCCCGAGACCGTGGTGGCGATGGGATCGATCCGGTGTGTCGGGACCGGTGGGTCCGTTTTCTGCGTTCTGGGGTGCAGATCGGGTTGGCCCACACCCAACACGCCAGCAGCAGCGGTGGTGGTCGTGGTGATGTTTTAGGGCCGGGGCAGCGTAGTACCCGGCTACTGCTTGAAGTGTTGCGTGATCGCGAGTCTGATGTGCTGGTTTTCGCCCATGATCTTCGGGTTCCGGCGACGTCGAATCAGGCTGAACGTGATCTGCGCCCAGCCAAACTTGCCCAAAAAATATCGGGACGCCACACCAGCCTGGGCCACACCACAAACCGCTACGTCATCAAGGGCTACACATCAACAGCGGCCAAACACGGCATCACCACCTTCGCCGCCCTGCGCCAGGTGATCGCCGGTCGGCCGTGGATGCCACCGAGCCCCGCCCCCATATGATCACCGCAACCAGCAGTGCCCCCACCGACTGCCACCTGGGCCACACGGTGGCGGTCAACACACCCCCGCCCCGGGTACACACCCACCCACACCATGGCCTCAAGGGCAATCCTTTGCGTGCCGGCTATGGCTCGGTGGGTGCCAGCGTGAACCGATCCTGGCGGCGCACACGCCTGCCTGGAAGGCTCATTGATCCCCGATGACCACACCAAACACCCCGAACCAACCCCAGCGCCCGGATACGCCCTGGGATGATCTCGACGACCCGTATTGGAATCCGGGGGCTCCTCGGCCGCCATCGCCGACACCATCAGAATCAATGCCGCCCACCCCGAACCAACCCCAGCGCCCGGATACGCCCTGGGATGATCTCGACGACCCGTATTGGAATCCGGGGGCGCCTCGGCCGCCATCGCCGACACCATCAGAATCAATGCCGCCCACCCCGGGGCCTCCGCCGACACCGGGGCCGGTGTCACGCCCGGATACGCCCTGGGATGATGTCGACGACCCGTATTGGAATCCGGGGGCGCCTCGGCCGCCATCGCCGACACCATCAGAATCAATGCCGCCCACCCCGGGGCCTCCGCCGACACCGGGGCCGGTGTCACACACTGTTTCTGGTTTGGGGGTCGATGATTACGACTTTGACCCGGCTACACCGGGTCCGAGCGTGGCGCCTAGTCCGGGTCCGGTGTTGTGGGCTGAGGGTGGGGGTCAGGGGTCGGGGTTTGGGCCGATGCGATCCTCGGTGGCTGGCGACGGTGTGCGGTTTGATCCATACTCCAGGCCTTTTGGTGGGTCGACACCTGCTGGTGTGTCGCCTACAGGGGTAGGTAGTAGCAGCGGCCCTGCAGGTTTGAGCGGTCTGGGTCAGGGTGTGCCTGATGGGGGTTCTGTGGTCAGCCACAGCGCCAGCGTGGGTGGCCCTCGCTCGTTTTTCGCTGGTCTTGGTGATCAACAGTCCGGCTCGCACGGTAGTGGTTTTGGTGTTTTATCGTCGGGTTCGGGTTCCGCATCGGGGTTGTTGTCTGGGGTCAGCGGTGGTCGTGGTGGGTCGGCACCCGGTGGTGTGTCTCGTGACGCTGAGGGGTTTGTCATCCCGACAGCCCGGCCCCGGGGGCGGATATCGGCGGATACCGAACAAAAGATTGTGGACATGCGCACCCAACACGGCTGGGGCAAGGAGAGGATCGGGAAAGAGTTAAAGATCCCCGAAAGCCAAGCCCAGACCGTGTTAGCGAAACGCGGTCTTGTTCGTTCTGGGATATCGGCTGAGACCGAACAAAAGATTGTGGACATGCGCACCCAACACGGCTGGGGCCAGGAGAGAATCGGGAAAGAGTTAAAGATCCCCGCAAGCCAAGCCCGCAGCGTGTTACACAAACGCGGTCTTCTTCGTTCTGGGATATCGGCTGAGACCGAACAAAAGATTGTGGACATGCGCACCCAACACGGCTGGAACGAGAAGAGAATCGGGAAAGAGTTAAAGATCCCCGAAAGCCAAGCCCAGACCGTGTTAGCGAAACGCGGTCTTCTTCGTTCTGGGATATCGGCTGAGACCGAACAAAAGATTGTGGACATGCGCACCCAACACGGCTGGAACGAGAAGAGAATCGGGAAAGAGTTAAAGATCCCCGCAAGCCAAGCCCGCAGCGTGTTAGCGAAACGCGGTCTTGTTCGTTCTGGGATATCGGCTGAGACCGAACAAAAGATTGTGGACATGCGCACCCAACACGGCTGGAACGAGAAGAGAATCGGGAAAGAGTTAAAGATCCCCGCAAGCCAAGCCCGCAGCGTGTTAACGAAACGCGGTCTTCTTCGTCAACCAGCGTCGAGGAGCCAGGGGCCTGGCGGCGGTTCGGGCAATTCAGGTGCCTCTGGAGGTCTTGGCGGCGGCACATCTGGGTCGATGCTGGTCAATGACCCGAACCAGGTTCATGCATTCGCTGATCGCGTCGACACCATTGCCGCTCGACAGCAGGAAATCAGCCAGCAGATGCAGTCAATCGTCGCTCAGAACAGGCAAACCAGTTCCGGGGCAACCAGCACAGCGTTCGAGCAGACAGCCACCCCAGCGATAACACGCGGGCTGCGTGTCCAGCAGACCGCACAGCACATGTCCCGGCTACTCCGTCGGGCAACCGACGAACAAACAACCGTCCAAAACCAGATCGCCCAACAATTCGAACACCTATCCTGAAAAGCTTCTACGCTTCTACGTCAACCCAGCCTCTGTTTTGCGTTTAAGGTAATAAAAACGGCTCTTCGTGACGAAGCTGGGTGCGGGTGGTGGGACTGGGGCCTTGTGTCGGGTTGGTTGTGGGCCTGGGACTTCAATGATCGGTGTGTTTCAGCAAATTACTCACTGATCAGACAGGAGTCCCAGGTTGGTTGTCGATGCTAGTAGTTCGGTTGTTGGTGTGTTGTTCGGGCTGGACGGGTTTGAGCTGATCGGGGCCGTCGAGGTTGATGGTGAGTTGGAGCTGATGGTCCAGACGACGGCCACAGTCGTTGCGTGTCCGCAGTGCGGTGTGGTGGCCCGGGCCAAGGATCGCCGCCCAGTCTGGGTGCGTGACTTGCCGATCGCTGGACGCCCGGTGGTGTTGTGCTGGCACAAACGCATCTGGTGTTGCCCGTATCGGCGGTGTGGGCAAAACACCTGGACTGAGCAGCACACGGCGATCCCGGCGCGGGTGTGTCTGACCGAACGTGCCCGTATGTGGGCGTTCAAGCAGGTCGGTACACATGATCGCGCGGTGTCTGCTGTGGCCACCGACCTCGGTGTCAGCTGGGCCACGATCAACAATATCGTTGTTGTCACAGGTCGGCGTCTTGTCGATGACCCGCAACGGGTAGATGTTGTGAGCACAGTTGGGGTTGATGAGACCTCGTTTCTGCGTGCGACCGCGACGCATCCAACGATCTATGCCACCGGCATCGCCGATATCACCGCTGGCCAGCCAGCACGGCTACTCGATGTGACGCTAGGGCGATCAGGTGCGGTCCTGGGGGCGTGGCTAGCCAACGCTGACCAGAACTGGAAACAGCACATCACCCATGCGGCACTGGATGCGTTTCGCGGCTACGCGACTGCGTTGGCTGCTCATCTGCCCGATGCGGTACGCGTGTTGGACCCGTTTCACGTCGTCAAACTCGCACTGGCAGCACTCGATGAGGTTCGACGACGCGTGCAAAACCAGGTGTTGGGCCATCGTGGACGACGCGGCGACCCGCTCTACCGGATTCGGCGCACCCTGCGTACACGCGTCGACCGGTTGCCTGACCACGCCAGAAAGCGTTTGGACTGCGGTTTGGAGGCGGGGGACCCAGACTGGGCGGTCACGGTGGCCTGGATCATCGCTCAACGCCTGATGTGGTGCTACCACAGCAACAACGCCGAAGCCGCCGCCGAACTTATTGAGGAAGCCCGCAACTGTCCGGTTAGCGAGGTGGCCAAACTCGGCCGCACCCTGCACACCTGGCGAGCAGAGTTCTTAGCCGCCTTCACCAACCCCGCCATCACCAACGGACCCACCGAAGCGCTGAACCTCAAGATCAAAAACACCAAACGCACCGCACGCGGATTCCGCAACTTCAGCAACTACCGGCTCCGCCTACTTCTCAACCACGGCCGCATCCACCACAATCAACAACCAACACCGATCAGAACCCGCCAACCCAGGTTGGTTGCGTAGAGCCATAAAAACCCACCCCACAACACCATCAAAACAATCAAAAATTAGAAATCGTCAATAACAATGCTGAACTTGTACACCTCGACGTTGCGGATGCGTTTCATGACTTTGAATTCCGGTAGCCCCACCAGTTCAGCGGCGCATTGATCCCAGTCGCGCTGGCCTCGCACGAAGAACGTCGCATTGCCGGCGTCTCCATAGGCGGCTGAGATGACGAGGTCATCTCCGAGCCCGGCGCCGTGCGCGAGCGTTAGCAGCTCGTCATAGGAGCCGGCTCGACCGATGACATTTGGCACGCTTCTTACCCCCGCCTCGTCGGCTAGGCGGGTCATGACGATCTTGGAATCCAAACGATGGCGCAACACCGCCGGGGGATGCATAACCTCAAGACCCGCCTGGTGCGCGAGCGTCTGAGTGTCCTCGTCAAGCATCACAAAGCAGGCCTTACCATCGGGGCCTCGGCGCGCGATGAACTCGAGTGTCTCGGGATCGCCCAACAGGTGTTTACATACATCCCCCATGGAGCCGAAATCCCTGCGGTCGCGCCGGCGGGGTACGAACACACGCGGGTGCGCGCCCTCGAATGAGTCGAAATAGTTCAGGTAGAAGAAATTTCGTACCCAGCGGTCGATACCGAGCAGATTGAACGGGGTCGGTGAAATGAAGTACAAGGGCAGTGTGTTGGTGTGAAAAAACGCGCGTATGTCCGAGAGGCTCTTCAGCGGTCGGCTTAGCGCGGGCCCAGGACCGCCGGCGTGCACGGTCACGCTAACCGCGGTGATGTCTTCGGCGGAACTTGCCGTGAGAACCGCGGCGTGGGCAGGGGAGCTGGGCTCAGCGTAGCCGCGGTGACATGAGGAACTCGCATGCTATAAGTGTGCACCCGTAGGTCGCGTCTCATCGCTGGTGTAAATGGTCACGGGCGTAGGTTCCGTCGCAACCGACGAAAGCTATGAAGGAGGGGCTACGCCCGTGACCAAGCGAGTATCGCCGATTGAGCGTGTGCGTGTTGAGATGGATCAGTTGTTCGCCGCGACCGAGCGGCCGTTGACCGAGATTTTGGAGGAGGTCGGGCGGTTATCGGTGCGTCTGGTGTTTCAGGTCGCCGTGGAGGCCGAGGTAGAAGCAGTGTTGGGCCGAGCCCGTCACCAGCGTCGGGTTCAGGACGGCCCGGGCGGGTACCGCAATGGGTATCAACCGCCGGCGACGGTGAAGACCACGATGGGCTCGGTCGAATTATGCCGCCCGAAACTACGCGACACCGACGAGCGGTTCTGTTCGCGGCTATTCGGTGCCGGGGTGACGCGCACCCACGCTCTGGAGGCGTTGGTGATTTCGGGATGGGTGCGCGGTTTGTCGGATCGCGACATCGAGGCCGCGTTGGCCGAGGTGCTGGGCTCGCAGGCGGCGTTGTCGCGCTCGACGGTGAGCCGGATTTGTGCGGCCATCAAAGACGAGTTCGCTGCGTGGTCGTCTCGACGCCTTGATGAGCTGGTGTTGGACTACCTGTTCTTGGATGCCTCGAACTTTCGGATGCATCCCAACGCCCCGGCCGAGCCGGTGCTGGCCGCCTGGGGCATCTGCACCGACGGCAAGCCCCTGTTTATTGGGCTGGCCCCAGCCGCAGCGGAGTCGGCTGATGCGTGGGCCGACTTCTTGGCTGACCTGAGGAACCGGGGACTACGCCCGCCGCTACTGGGCATCTCCGACGGGGCGCCGGGCCTGATCGCCGCATGGGAGACCACGTTTCCGGCAAGCCTGCGTCAGCGGTGTCTGATCCATCGCTGCCGTAACGTCATCGCCAAGACACCTGTCGCGGTCCAGGACGAGATCAAAGCCGCGTTCTGGTCGATCTTCGATGACATTGACCAGCCACCCGGCCAGCAGGCCGTGGATGAAGCCACCCGCCGCGCCGAGGAGTTCACCACCACATACCGCGGGCTCTACCCAGCCGCGGTCGCTTGCCTGGCCAACGACTTCGCCTCGCTGAGCGTGCATTTGCGCTTCCCCCGCCAACACTGGACACGCATCCGCCATTCCAACCTCATCGAACGCACCTTCGGAGAATCCCGTCGCCGGGTCAAGGTCATCGGCCGCCTACCCGGCGAAACCAGCTGTCTGTCGCTGGTATGGGCCGTCCTCGACCGCGCCAGCCGCGGCTGGCGCGGAGTCACCCAAACATCAGCGACCAGCCGCCACCTCCAAGAACTACGCCACCAACTGCTCGAGCCACCCCGCCCACTGCATCCCCCCACCACAACAACCACGACCGACACCACCGCCGCGTAACATGACCACCAGGAACATGCGCCCAGCGTTTTTACACCAGTCCTAAGACGCCACCCACCCGTAGATCGTCGGCCGCAGTGCGGATATCGATAGACGAGGAGTCGATTCACCCGGTGAAAGTAACGGTCTCCTCGTAGTGCCGTGTATTCGATCGGCGCGTACTCCGAGGTAGAGAGGCCGGCTGGTCTTCACAGGCCCCGGCGCCGCAACGCGGCCCGCGCCGTGCGGTGATGCGCGGAATTTCGGCGGTCGAAGTAGCGACATTGAACCAGGATGGCCGAATCTACGTCACCAATACATGACAAAGCCTATGGGCTTCGCCATGAGTATTCGTCTGTCGGCCCGCTCCCTGATGGGTTCGCGGCGCCGTCATTCGATGGCACCGCATTGCCGGGTCGACCGTTCGCACCTCAGGATGAGCTCTCCCGGCTGGTGGTCTACGCGCTCGCGTTCGCCCTTGGTGATGGCGCGGACTGAGGCCAGCGGTAGGGAAGGGGGCGCCGGATGGCGCCGGCGCAGGGTCAGCAGCTCGTCACATAGCCGATCAACATGCGGCGTGAAACCGAATGCGAGAAGCAGAAAATGAACGCAGTCAACATCTCTCAATCCCGGCCAGCTGGCCCTCTTGCGGTCAACGTGAGAGCACGCCAGGTTGTTGTATTGCTAGGTGTCGCTATAGCGGCGGCCTGGATGATGCTGCTGGGTGCACCTGCGCCGTCGGCGTCGGCCCAGCCGTGCCCTGACGTGGAGGTGATATTCGCCCGGGGCACTGGCGAGTCGCCTGGTGTGGGGGGAGTTGGGCAGGCCTTCGTTGATTCACTGCGTTCGCAAGTCGGCGGCAGATCAGTTGGGGTGTATGGGGTCAACTACCCGGCCAGTGGCGACTTCGAGGCAGGCGTTGACTTCGCCAAGACCGTCGTTGACGGAATTCGTGACGAGGTAGCCCATGTCGAGTCCATGGCGGCGAATTGTCCGAACACCAAGGGAGTTCTTGGTGGATACTCCCAAGGGGCAGTTGTAACCGGATTTGTCACCTCAGACGCCGTACCGGCGGGTGTACCCGCGGCGTCGGTCCCCGAGCCGATGTCGCCGAAGGTGGCTGACCACATTGCCGCGGTCGTCTTGCTGGGAAAACCATCGGATGAGTTCATGCGCCATTACGGCGCGCCGGCCATCGCGATCGGCCCGCTATATTCGCCCAAGACCATAGAGCTGTGCGCTCCCGGCGACACCATCTGCTCGGGCGCACCAGACGGGGGCCCCAACGTCGCCCACGTCCTGTATCCCGTTAATGGCATGGTCGGCCAGTCCGCAGCTTTTGCGGCCAGTCGCCTTTAGCACGTCACGCAGCCGGCCCAAGTTGCCCACGTGCAGTTGGATCAACGCCTCCGAACAGTGGGTGATGGTCTTGGCGAAGCGGTTGTCTTAGCCGGTGGCAAGCGGGGATTCGCGCGGAACCCTTTGGGCTGCGTATCTTCTCGCTTGGAATTGCTAAGACTAGATAGGTGCCGCGGCAGCCAGGTCGCGGTCAATTGTCGCAGCTATCCGGCGGTGGCTTGTCCAGTGCAGGAACATCGCCAGGGACCACGTGTGTAACCGGTCTGGGATAAGCGCTGCCGGCTGCAGCACAGCCTCGCGCTGAGAAAGTTGTAATGATGTCAGCCGTGAGACAGCGATGAGAGGTCGCCGTCTGATCTTTTCGTACCAGCGAAGCGCCTTGCACAGATCGCTATTGTGGGCGTTGGGCTCTTTGCGCAGTTTTGAAAGTGCTTTACAAAGGACCATGGTATCGAGCAGCGCCTGATTGGTCCCTTGCGCAAAGGTGGGTGGCATTGTATGGGCGGCATCACCAAGCAAGGTCAGGGCTCCGTCACCTGGGCGGGGAATCGGATGCCGGAAATGCGGGAAAGGCGACGAAGCCAAATCATCGTCGGTCAATGTATCGAGTACTCGATCGACCGAATCGGACCAGCCGGTGAAGTGGGAGCGAATGAGTTCGATCGGGTTTTGCGGTCTGGCGAAGTCGTAAGACCATGGCAGATCAAAAGACCACTGCAGATCGCGGCCACCGGCTGGCCATAGGCCAAGGTTTCCGTGTTGCCCGACGATGAGCTTCCCGACGTGATTCTCGCTGACGGCCTCAGGAAGTGTTACCAGTCCTTGCCAGCTGCACCAGCCGGTGGGCTTCGCGTTTTGCGTGCCGACGATACTTCGAACCGTTGAATGCAGGCCATCGGCGCCGATCACGAGATCGGCTTCAGCTAAGGTGCCGTCTTCGAATGCCACCTGGATTCCATGCGGCTTGCGGACGACCCCTACGGCGCGGCGGTCGCAGTGGATGCGATCGATCGGAAAGTGTTCCATTAGCCGCTCAAGAAGGACCCGACGTGCGACCATTCGGACGGGCGCGTCGAGCCGTTTGGTTATCGAGGCCATGTCTAGGTTGACCAGCACCTGGCCCTTCGGGGTCAGTATCTGCAGATCGGCCAGCAGCTGACCGGCATTGCTCATGTCGACACCTAGTTGTCGGAGAACAATCTCCCCATTCGGCCAGATCGTCACAGCGCCGCCGCCGGCCTGCACATTTGAGCGTTGGTCGAACAAGGTGACGTCATGTCCGTCGCGCAGCAATCCTCGAGCAACCGAAATGCCGCTGACGCCGGCGCCCACTACAAGTACCTTGAGTGGCCGCGCCGGCCGAGTAATGTTTGCCGACAATTGTTTTGGAGAACCCTGATTACCGAGCATCGTTGGCGGATAGCCCCCCTTATCGTGACTGCATCTACAAGACGTGGTTGTTCTGTTGGAACACACCGCCGTCGGTTATTCGCCGCTGGTCAGCGTTGGCGTAGCGCTACGCGGATCTGTTCGGGCCGGACTGCTTTTGCGAAGCGCCACCATCGGACGGCGTCGTGGCCCAGAGTTGATGGCCGGCAGCTTGGCCGGTGAACTCATCCTGCTGAGCAGATCTGGGTCATAGATTGCCCGCTGGTTGCGGCCGGCCTCTTTGGCTCGGGCAAGTGATGCGTCCGCGCCTTTCATCAGCTCGCCCGCACAGGTGTTGGCGGTAAGTTCCTCCACGATGCCCACACTGGCGGACACAGTCAGGGGGATGCCGTTGATATCGATCGGGGACTCCAGGGCGCGCAAGACTGCGTCAGCCATTCCGGTGACTTCGCCAGATCCGTTCGGACAAGGCATGAGAAAGATGAATTCGTCGCCGCCCAAACGGGCGACCAGCTGTTCGGGGGAGTGCACACACGACTGAAGCCGCTTAGCCACCTCGACGAGGAGCTTGTCCCCAACGTCGTGGCCAAGTGTGTCGTTGACGGTCTTGAACCAGTCCAAGTCGACGTAGCAGATACCGATGCGGCGATACGGATCCCGGAACAATTCGGTGAGACGGTCAAAGAACTGAGATCGGTTCGGCAACCCTGTCAGCGGGTCGTGCGTCGCTTGGTGCCGTAGCTTTTCTTGGAGCTGGTGCCGATCGGTCACATCTTCCAACAGAGCGAGTGTGAAGGCGGGCGCGCCGTCGGCATCGCGTATCAGGGAGACGTTGACGCTGTTCCACACGGTATGCCCATCGCGGTGCAGGTGCGGCTTCTCCACGCGGACACGGTCGAGTTCGCCGCGCATCATCTTCGCGTATAGATCCCACGTCTCCGGTGGGTCGTCAGGGTGAGTGAGATCAGTGATATTGAAGTTGGCGACGAATTCCTCGACGCTGCGGTATCCGAACATCGCAACGAATGCGGCGTTGACCGCGACGATCCTGCCGCTAATGGAAGCAATACCGACGCCGACGCCAGCTTGTGCGAATACTGCGGGAAGAAGACGCGTCTCGTGTGCGCCGAGCTCACGCGCCAGCTGGCCGCTGACATCGTTGCACGTCGTGCATTGTCGAAAGGCGTATCGGCCTTGTAGAGCGGTCAAGAAGCTGGCGCATAAGTTCCCAAACAGTGCTGCTAACCGCGGTGATGACCCGTCGCCTCGGAAATGTCGCTCAATAGCGACGACCAGGTCGTGCAAGACTTTCGCCTCGTCCGGTCGGCCAGCAGTGTGCGTCGCAACCAATGTGCCAACCTTTTGGGCCGCGTCAGAGCAACTCTGCTCGTAGGCGCGCAGAAGCTCGCCAGCAACATGGTTCAGGAAACCTGGTTGGTCGCCTGGACCTGCCGGTGGCAAGACATCGGCGAGTGCGGTGATTAGGTCGTTGCGACCATCGAACTCTGACGCCAGTCGCAACCTCAGCTCACCTCCAATATCGCATGAGTCAAGCAGCAAGTGCCCCCAGCGCGTGAGAATGAGATACAGACTTGATAGGGGCCTGCCCCGAACAACACACCAGTGTGACTGCCCCGAACAACACGCAAGTGTAGAGAAAATATCCACGACTTCACCCGGACAGAAAAAATCTACGCAGGGCCGAGAAGTAGGCGTGGGGATCTGTACGCATAGATACGCGTATACGCTTACGTTCTTTTCTCGCGCCAGGAGATACGATGCGCGTGTCATGTCCAGCCCAAAGTGTGTTCGTATCGTTCGCGCTGACGGAGTTTGCGGCAATACGCTGTGATATGTAACTGACTAATAGGGTTTAGCAAATTCAGCGGTATGACTCGAAGCTAATCCAACCCCTCGGAATGGACGGTGATACGGTGCCCTTATCTAGTAGTGAGTTTCCCCGGTCGGTCCTTATCGTTGGCGGTGGGCCAGCGGGATCCACCGCAGCCGCGATGGTTAAAAAACACCTTCCTGATGCGCAAGTAACCATTGTTGAGGCCGCCAATTTCCCCCGGGAGCACATCGGCGAATCGATGGGCCACCCATTGATACCGGTCCTTGAGCAAAGTGGTGCTCTGGCTGCGGTCCTGGAAAGCGATTGCTATATTGAAAAGTACGGTGGCACGTTCCACTGGAACCCTAATGCTTCTCTATTTATTTCAATGTTTGAGCATGCCCAATGGGAAGAGGACAAATCGCTGAGATGGTCCATCCATGTAAACCGGGCGGAATTCGACACTATACTGATTGAGCACGCTGCGAGTCTGGGCGCCTATGTCCGACAAGGTGTCAGCGTCACGCGGGCAGTACGCGAAAATGGTCAATGGCTGGCTGATCTGTCCGATGGATCGTCGATCAGGGCGGATATCCTTCTCGATGCATCGGGGCGCAACGCTAGCTACATGGTTCAGCGGGGTAAGAGGGAATGGCTGTCAAACTACAAGAATATTGCAGTTTGGAATCACTTTCAGCACTGTGTTCCAATTCAAGATCTTGACGAAGAGTGGAATATCTTCAACCAGCTTGAAGTATCTGCAGTTGGCTGCTACGTCTTTGAGGGTGGGTGGGTCTGGTACATACCAATACCTTCAACGGTAGAAGGGGTCAGACAAGTCGTTCACTCGGTCGGAATTGTAACAAATCCAGAATACATCAAGAAGGTAGAACTGAGTGATGTGGAAACATTTATGCAGGTCATATCTACGATTCCTGGTATCGGTCAACTAACAGCTGGGGCGCAACCGATACATGATATGTTGACGACGACAAATTATTCTCGAATTAGCGAAGAATTTTGCTCACACGAGGATCGTTGGATTTCAATCGGAGACGCTTCTTTTTTTGTGGATCCTCTCTTTTCGTCCGGTGTTTCATTCGCGGCATCGCAGGCTATCGCCGCCGCCTTGTTGGTGGCTGAAACGTTCAAATCGGAGCGCGTTGGAGTCGACAACAATATTCGTGATTTGTGGCGTGACTATGATGAAGGTTGGCGTGCGCTTGCTCAGACCACTGGTTTGGCGATCGATCAGTGGTATCACGAAATAGCGAGAAATTTCGAAAATGGCGTCTACTGGTCCGAGCGGCCCACCAGCAGGAAGACTTCGCTTTTGCCGTCTTCTACCTTCCGCTCTCTATTGAATACGGCGTTTATCACTGACCTGCTTCATGTGATGACAGAGGGAAGCGGTGATGAGAATGACCTCGACACAAAAGGGCCATATCAGGCGGCGGTCGTAGCAGCGTTAGACGGACTGTGTACTGCGGAAACGCGGGTTCGCATTTCGGATGAGGTTAATATTCGACCCGGATGGGGGCTCGACGTTCCGGGGCTGAAGGGTGTCTATCCACCGCCCCAATATCCGATTGCAGACGATGTCAGGAAGGCGTTGGCCAACTACTGGGAAAGTCCTGAACTCTATGCTGATGCCGTCCCTACGCCGCTGCGACGAGCAGTCAGATGTCTTCGATTTGAAAAGATCATCGACGGCGAACTGGTTTCCGAGCGGGCGCTCGAACGCGACCAGCCATCGGAGCTGGTTGAACTGCTCAAGGATGCTCCTACGCTGGATGAGTTGCAGTCTAGAATTAATCCGGCTCAACTGCTTTTGCTTCGCCGATTGATTTATTCCAAAATTGTCATTGAAGTGAAAAAGCCGGACATGATAATGGACGCGGAAGACGAACGCGTCGCGCTCGCGCATGAAGGCTAGGTTGACAACGGCCTGAGTCGTGGTCGGCGGTGCACAACAGCTCCCGCGCTAGAAGCGCTACGAATATCGTGCCAATACGATCGATAGTCGACGCGGGCGTATCGTTTGTTAATTGCGACGAGGCGTTACTTAACGGGTTTCGACGTAGCACTTGATGTCGACGGGAAGAACTACCGAGGTTGACAAGATCAATTTTGATCACCGGCGGCGTTGTGTTCGTTACCGGTGAGCGCGTCCTGCTGGAGGGAACCGGTCCACGTTTGTGGTAGTAGCGGTTCGGTGCTCTCAATAAGCGCTCCCACGCTCGCGCCAACGTAGGAGGTGGTATGGGGCTGACACTTTTGCGCCTCCGTACTGGGGCGAACCGCACCGGTTCTTCCAATGATCTGTGTATCGCTGGGAAGCTCGGTGAATTCATAACGAAACTTACGGGCTCGGGTTTTCTTGTCCGCGATGACGTCGTGCTCCGGGCTCGTTGCCTTTAGGGTGCGTGTAGCCAACACGGTGGAATACTCGTTCAATACACCAGGTGGTTTGTTGAAAGAATCGATTGCGGGTGTTTCACCACCATCTGGCGGTCGTGCCAGGTCAGTTGATCCACCGAAGCGCCGCAATCGTGGGTCCGCGTGACGGTCGAACCAATCCGGTGAAGGCAAGCCACGCCAGGTTGCGACTGCAACAATGCGCGGCCGGAGCCTCAGCAGATGCCTCTCGGCAAAGCATTGCGCGATCTTGGCGTGGCCAACCACGACAAAGGCCACCCTCGACGCCGCACTAGCTGCCATGTACTGAGCGGGATTCGTCCGGCACTTGCGAGCTTTGTACAGCGGTTGGGCCGAACGCTCTAAGCTCGCGGCAACATTTGGAGGAGTTGGACTGCGTAGACACATCGCTGGCCAGCAGCGCGCAGAGCGAAGCAGAAGACGCGCGTCACCACCAGGCCCAAGAGAGATCCGAGAAGGCCTGGAGGCGGGCATAGACGCATCCAACTCGATGAAAACTTCGTACTGCCAACCAATCTCGGCGCAACATGTCGGCCGGATCTCGGCTGCACCGGCAGATGTAAGTTGCTGACTTTAAACTGACATAATGTTGCTTATCGGCATAAGGGAGGAAGCCGGAGAGGGCGGGCGGCACCCGTTTGGCGGTGACTGGTTTGCCGTGCCCGGTCCCGTGGAAAGCCTTAATCCTGTCGCGCGGTGCTGGTGGGCTTGCCCGGACGTGAGTTGATTCCGCGCCCCTGTTTCGGTTTGTGTCCCGGGGCGCGAATTTGCCGACCATTACGTCACTGTGACGAATTCTGATCGTCAGGGCTGTTCGCCACGGCATTCTGAATATTCCCCTTCTTGGTTCGGTGGTAACTATTGGAGGCGTGAATCTGCGGACTCGTTGGCCGCGATAGGCCCTAGTTCGCTCAACGGTCCCCTCCTGGGCTGCATCTGTTCCTTTCGTCACGGTGACGAAAAGGTAAGGCCCCGCTCTCCCGCTATTCTTGACTAATTGCAATGTTGAGGTCTCGAATGCTGTCCAGGTGTTTCGGTTGCAGTTGGATTTGTCCGAATGACAATTCGCGATCAATCGCCGGGAATGCTATTAACGACATTCGACCTTCTGTGCTGCTGGGTGCGATGATGGCACCTG
Organism: Mycobacterium sp.; assembly: GCF_965230835.1. Lineage (GTDB taxonomy): Bacteria > Actinomycetota > Actinomycetes > Mycobacteriales > Mycobacteriaceae > Mycobacterium. The sequence continues at coordinate 4,538,636 of NZ_CBDDLW010000002.1, read as the reverse complement.
AAAAAAGTTCACCGTTCGGCACTCCTTCGAGTGCCGAATAGATTACCGGCGTTCGTTTCCATTGCAGCATCCCGTAGATCGTTAGCGTTTCAATTTGGTATAGCTCTCCATCGGGTACGGTGAAGTAGACCGCGTCGCCAATGCAATCGGCCGTATAGCCCCAGTGCCACTGGGGTTCCAGGGGGTCGGGCCTTCGGTCGGATAGCGCTTCAATGAGAGGTAGCGCCATGTCGCGGATGGGCTTTACGGACGCGAGCGCATTGCTTGAACGCAGTAAAAGTGCTTCACCATATGCTGAATAGGTGGAGTATTCTGGATGCGAATTACCATTTGCGTCGTAGAGTGGTTCATTCGGTTGGAAGTTCATGGGAGGCGAATTTGTGCCGACCCAGGCTTCTGCATTGTTCCACTGAAGGTATATAAAGTTGTCGTTTATTAAGTTCCGGTCCGCCGTTTTCATACTCGCGAGAAAATAAAAGTGTTCGGAGATGGGGCGGTCCCATGGCGCAAAAGTGAAAAGTTCGACGTTATGGTGCGTTGCATTCCCGATGGCGGTTTCGGTAAAGCCAGATGACGATACGATTGCGCGATGCGCAATTTCGGGCATGTCATTGAACTTCGCGACCAGCACGTCTATGTCAGCGGCATCGAGCGGATTTGACCAATGCCTGACTTCGAAACCTTTAAATGCGTGGATGCCATCGGGTGTGTCCACGGTAATAGTGACGTCCACATCGTGCGGTTGCTCCGCGAGTGCGTCTTCTGGTGTGTTGCCCGACGTCACGTCGACGTTGACCGCGAGGGCGCCCCAGTTCAATACGCATAGTGCGGCGAGATACTGCACGAGAATGGGCGACGGCTGCAGCTTCTCCGGGTCAGACATGCGCATGGTCGGCCGTGGCTGTTTTGATCCGCCGCCCGCTGGTCCGGCCGCGGTTCAATTGCGGCGGTGGGCGCTGCGGGCCCCAGTCGCTCGTGCGCGCCGCCGCGCCGGGTCGGATAGGCATAGCCTGTTGCCGCTCACCTCTCGATCTCGCATGGACCGATCCTATGGCCGGAACGGCGCGCGCTGGCGCACGAACACGGTTATGGCCTCGGCGGCACTTCAATGCGTCATGATGTTGCCGTCGGCATCTGTGTGCCCTCTCATTCTCGCGGAATCTCTCCCCTAGGGATGTGAGACGGGCTAGTGTGTCCGGGCGGCGTCTATCCGACAAAACGTCACAGTGACGATACGTAATGGCGATACGGGCCCCTATCTGATAGCTGTCATGCAATTGCCGTCCGCACGCACCCGTCGGCGGCGCGCGGGCGATGCGTCCCAGCTGCCGCCAGTATTCCTGCGGCCATACGGAAAGTGAAGCATGTATGCTCCGTATGCAAGCGTTAAGAACTGTACGTTGGTGCCGTTGCAGGAGCGTCCATGCGGTTTGAACAGATTGTCGGTCGCGCTCGAAGGTTGGCGGCGCGCGCTTCGCTAGCCCGCCGGGGCTCGTGATGCGTGCCTCAGTTTTGCGGGACGGCCACATGGTGTTGTCCACCGAGGTCGAGCAACCGATACCGGGGTCCGGGCAGGTGCTGGTTGCTGTGCGGGCTTGCGGGATATGCGGTTCTGATGTCCATTTCGCCCAGCATGGTCGAGAGGTCATGCGTCTAGGCGCAGAAATGAAAGGTCTGCCGCCCGGTCAGTTCGCCGTCGACCTAATCGTTTAGTAGGGATTGGTTACCGGTCCGGGTGTTGGTGACCGGGGCCTGTTTCTTGCGGGATCTGCCGTCAGGTGACGTCTGGTGTTCCCGTCGTTCGACGACTTGAGAAAGAGCGGCGCGTCTGGCGGCAGGTCTTGTCGGGTTGGTGGTGAGATTCCGTTGCCCGAGCCCGTCGCAGGGGTGACTTCCTGATGGTTGTTCTCGAGCCTTGAGCTCTTCGACAGAACGAAGTCCTGCGATGTGCTGGAGTCACGGACGGCTAGTGAGATGACGGACCTTGGAGTCCCGCGATTAGGGCGCCGCGTGAGTCCACCGGTAACGGCGCAACCATCCACCGACGAAAAAGTGAGGACGTCTTGGGCTTGTTTTGTGGAATCGACTGGGCTACTGAGCATCACGATGTTGCTGTGGTTGATGACGACGGGAGGGTGGTAGCCCGTGCACGGCTGGGCAATGATGCGGCCGGGTTCGCGCAGCTGTTGACGTTGCTGGCTGAGGCCGGTGACAGTGCCGCTGATCCGATACCAGTGGGGATGGAAACTGATCGTGGCCTGTGGGTGGCGGCGCTGCGAGAAACTGGCCGGGTGATTTATCCGATCAACCCGTTGGCGGCTTCGCGGTATCGGGCACGGTATGCGGTGTCGGGGGCCAAATCCGATGGTGCCGACGCGGTGCTGCTGGCCAATATTGTGCGCACCGACCCCGGCGCGCACCGCCCATTGCCCGCCGACACCGAGTTGGCCCAGGCGATCCGGGTGCTGGCCCGCGCTCAGCAAGACGCGGTATGGGCACGTCAACACATCGGCAACCAGATTCGCGATGTGCTCAAAGATTTCTACCCGGCGGCCATCACCGCGTTCGCCGACCTGCCCGAGGGCGGGCTGGCTCGTCGAGATGCGCGCACCATCTTGGCTGCTGCACCAACCCCCACCCAGGCGACCAAGCTGACCCCGGCCCGACTGCGCCGACTGCTGGCCAAGGCCGGCCGCCGCCGCCATCTCGACCGTGACATCGAACGGTTGCGGGAGGTGTTCACCGACACCTACCTGCACCAACCACCGGTCGTGGAGAACGCGATGGGTATCCAATTGGCAGGGCTGCTGGGTCAGTTCGAGGCTGCCTGCACCACTGCTGCTGATCTCGCCGAGGCGGCAACCGCCCATTTTGAGCAGCACCCGGACTCCACGATCATCACCAGCTTCCCCGGACTGGGGAACCTGGCCGGTGCCCGGGTACTCGCCGAGATCGGTGATGACCGCGCCCGCTTCACCGACGCCCGCGGACTGAAAGCATTCGCCGGAGCCGCGCCGATCACCCGCGCCAGCGGCAAGAAAACCCTCGTGTTGCACCGCCATATCAAGAACCGGCGCCTGGCCGCCGTGGGTCCCATCTGGGCTTTGGCATCGCTGCGCGCCTCGCCGGGCGCCCGTCGCCACTACGACACCCGCCGCGCCGCAGGAGACTGGAACCACCAAGCCCAACGACATCTGTTCAACAAATTCCTCGGCCAACTCCACCACTGCCTGCAAACCGGCCAGCACTACACCGAACATCTAGCCTTTCCACCTCCTCCCTCGCTCGTGGCTTGACTTTTAACTTCGTGAGATGTCTTTCTCGAGATGTGTTCATGGGGCACGAATTCTGTGGTGAGGTACTTGAGGCAGGGCCTGACACGGCCGCCCCGCCCGCGGGAACGCTGGTTACCTCTATTCCGGCGCTGATTTCAGCGAACAGTGTGACGCCTATCTTCTACACCAACCATATCGTCGGAGGCTATGCCGAGCAGATGTTGTTGTCGGCGCCATTGCTGGTGTCGGTGCCGCGTGGAGTCGACGCTCGCCGTGCCGCCTTCACCGAGCCCGTTGCGGTGGCGGTGCACGCCGTCAACAGATCAGGGATCCAGCCCGGTGAAAACGCCGTCGTTTTGGGTTGCGGACCGATCGGCCTGGCAATCGTTGCCGTGCTTCGGCTTCGGGGCATTGAGCACATAGTCGCTGTCAACCGATCACCGTTTCGGCGCGGGCTTGCTGCCCAGATGGGTGCGCACGTGACGGTTGATCCGCGCGAGGAATCACCGTTCGACGTCGTATCCGGCGCAGTGGTGTTCGAAGCTGTGGGTGCCCCCGGCGTTCTTGACGATGTGCTGCGGCAGGCGCCATTCGGTGCGAGGGTGATCGTCGCGGGCGTCTGCATGGAACAGGACTTCATTCGCCCATTCTTTGGTATCGCCAAGCAGATCGATCTGTCCTTCGTATTCGCCTATGAACCCGATGAGTTCAAAGCCGCGTTACGGGCGATCGCAGACGGGGTGATCGACGTAGAACCACTCATCACGGGCGAAGTGGGGCTGGACCGGGTCGACGAGGCGTTTAGGGCCCTGGCCGATCCCAAGGATCACGGCAAGATTTTGGTGATTCCGTGACGGCCTCCCTGCCCACGGCGGATCGGCTCCGGTTATCCGTCGGCGCTCGTTGTGTCCGCCAGGTATTTGAGGATGGCCTTGCAGACGGCGCCCGGCTGGTCGATCTGGAGAAAATGACCAGCGCTCTTCACGATCTCCAATCGGCTGCCCGCAGGTAGCGTGGTGATGATGTCGCGGGTATAACCAACCTGCATCGCACCATCTTGTTCGCCGTGCAGTATCAGCAGCGGCGCGGCGGGCAGCCGGAGCCGATAGCGGTGCAACTCGGTGTAGGTCGCGGCCGGTCTGCCCGGCCGGAACATCGAACGGTAGTAGGCGATAGCTGCGGTGCGGTGCGCGAGGCTTGGCAGGGCGCTTAGGGCATCAGTCACGCCAAGCGACACATCGGCGCTGGTTGGTGACCAGTCGCGCCGGAGTTTTGGAATCACGTGCTGCAGAACCCGCTGCGGTGATGGGGCTCGCCGAAAGTGCTCAGAGTTGCTCGGTGAAAGTGCTCACCGTGTGACTGGTTCTTAGTGTAGTTGGTGGACAATGCTTGCTACTTGTCGGAGTTTGCTGGCTTCTGTTTGGTGGTCACGTAGTCGGTAGGATTCTCCGTCGAGGTTGATGACGACAGATCGATGCAGGAGTCGGTCCAGAAGCGCGGCGGCGATGGTGTTGTCTCCGAGTATTTCGCCCCATGAGCTGACTGACCGGTTGGTGGTGATGATGATTGATGTCTTCAGATACCGTTGGGAGACAACTTGAAACAGGGCGGCAGCGGCCTCACTGGGTAGCGGAAGATAGCCCAATTCGTCGATGATGAGTAGGGTCGGCCCGGCGTAGAACCGCATGGTGGCGCTCCAGCGGCCTTCGATGGCCGCGCGGTGACAGCGGGCGGCTAGATCTACTGCTGTGGTGAAGTAGGTGCGATACCCTGCGTGGACAGCCGCGCGTGCTAATCCGACTCCAAGATGGGTCTTTCCGGTACCTGGTGGCCCGATCAACAAAATGTTGGTCGCTGTTTGCAGGTAGCGGCATGTCGCGAGTTCTGTGAGCAGGTTCGCGTCGATCCCGGCTGCGGCGTCGATATCGAAGTTGTCCAATGATGCGGGGGTGGGCAGACACGCTGACCGTAGCCGGCTGGCCAGCTTACGTGCTTGGGCAGCGTCTACTTCGATGGCCAGTAGCTGTTCGAGAGCGGTGGTCAACGTCAGGTGGTGATGGGTGGCATTGTCGATCACTGTGGGTAGTGCTTGGGCGGCAGCGTCGAGCCCTAACGTGCTCAGATGACCGCGTAGCCGCTGATAGCAGCTCGCGGCATCAGCGGTGTTCGGTGCGGTATCGGCGGTGGTGATGGTGGTCATGTCAGAGTGTTCCTGTCGTGTGCGGCTTGTTCGTAGACCGACATGTCGATGATGGTGGGATCGGTTTTGCCCGACCCGTTCACCGTGGTGTCGGTGAGGGCGTTGGTGTGTGTGATGCCGTGGCGTCGACGCAGTTCGTGGGCTGCTGCGCGTGATGATTCCCCTGGTGGGATGCGTTCTTTGCGTCGATGTGGACGTTGCGAGCTGGCTGCGGCCATAGCCGCATGTTCGAGTGCGATGACATGACCGCCGTCGCGGACGGTGACGCCGAGTCCGTCGGCAGCTAACCGGTGCCGGGCGATCACGATCCCGCTGGTGGTGGCGATATCGGTGAATTCAGCGCCCACGGGGTGAGAGATCACTACCGTCGCTGCGGCCAGCTCTGGTGGTACCGAGTAGCGGTTACCCCGGTAGTCGACCAGGGCTTGGCGAGAGGCGGTACGTGTTGCGGTGATGATCACCGGGTACGGCGTTGGCGGTGGCGCAGACAGGGGTTCGTTGTCGGCGACAGTGGCGACCGAAGAACGCCCGTTGGCGGTGGCGCGGATACGGGTATCGCCGCGTACACGGGCGAAGCGGTCCACATCGGCTTGGGCCTGCTCGACCGACACTTCGTCGGCCAGGGTGCGCCACCACCGTTGCGCGGCGGTGTGGTTGATTTTTTCCACAACACCTTTACGGTTACCGCGCCGTGCAGGACATATCGACAGCACAACCCCGTAGTGTTTGGCCACCCCGGCAAACGATGCACGGACCCTGCCTGATCCGGGATCACACACCGTGGCCATCCGGTCAAACCGCCACGACCTGGTGACACCACCCAAAGCGCGCACCACACGATCAACAGAGGCCACCAGATGCCCCTGATCGGTCGACGGTGATAGCGCCGCACGCCACTTGCCCGAATGCGACAGCGAACCCACCAGCAGATGCGCGGTTTTACCCCACCCCCACGACTGCGGTGGATTCGGCAAATCCAGCCAGTCCCATTGAGTTTCCTCACCAGCAGGATGGGCGATGATAGCGTTGGGCCGATCGGTGACCGTGCGGCACGCTGAGCAGACCGGACGTAACCCGCGATCGCGGATGTTGCGGGTCAACGTCGAATACGCCAACGCAAACCCCAACTCCTCCAACTCATCGAACAAGGTGCGCGCCCACAGATGCGGATCTTCAACCAGGCGCGCGGACACGTAATCAACGAACGGGTCGAAAGCGTCCTCACCGGCGGGTTTGCGTGTACCCGGGCTGGTCACACCATTCAAATAGTTGCGTACCGTGCGGCGGTTGCGTCCGGAGTGGCGCGCGATCGCTGAGATTGACCACCCGCGTTTCCGTAATGCGTGAATTTCCATCTCGTCCTCTCGTGTAAGCATGAGAAAGCGGCCCTCCTAAAACTGTTTGCTGGCATCGTTGACAACAACCAGCATTCAAGGAGGGTCGCCCTCAACAGCGGTGCCACACGGTGAGCACTTTCGATGAGCAACACTGGGCAGTTTCAGCGAGCGCCATCAGCGGTAGGGCGGGGATCTGAAAGAACGGGATGTACCAGCTCATTCGCAATTGGATTGCGGCCATAATGAGCCGCCGGCCCAGGGGGTGGACCGAGGGATCGATAGCGCGTACCGGCGGCAGGGCAAGGGATATATGGGTGCCAAAAGGTGACTTCGGGAGCGCCGCAATGGCGTTGGTGGTCCATGCTCCCCAGTCGTGACCGATCAGGATTGCGTCATCGCCGCCATTGAAGTGTCTATGTAGCGCCAGTGCGTCGGCCATTAATGCGCCCATGTGGTAGTCGCCATCGTCCGGTAGTTCCGTCGGCCAGTAGCCGCGTGTGAACGGGGCGACGACCCGCATACCGTGCTGGGCCAACATTGGGCCCAATAGCCGCCAGCCGTGGGCGCTATCGGGAAAACCGTGTAGGCACAGTGCAAGCCGTCCGTCTGTGGGGCCCCAACAAAGCGCGCGCATGCGAACGTGAGGTAGAGCGATGTCGAGCAGTTGCGGGTTGTGAGCACCCATAGCCGCCCCTCCCGGCTCGCGTACCTACGGTCAGACATTATCCAAATTATGTCTAGTTGTGCACATTAGCACCCACCAGTATCGCGTCGCTGCGATGAATGCTGCCCGAAGCGCTAATATAGTCAAGTAGCTTGACAATATGTAGATGGCGCCTCTAGAGTCCGACTGCGTCAGGAGGTCATTGATTGCATGACAAGCAGGAATGGTGGTGATCGGCGCATGCACAGGCCGCCGTATGCCGGTATTCGGGTGGTATTGGTGTTGTTGTGCGCGATGTGGGGAGCTACCCTGCCGCTAGCTTGCGCGCCAGACGACCAACGGACCTTGGCAATAGCTGCGGAGTGCGGATGGAATATGGAGCTGTCCAAACATACGCTCGACGACCTCAACGTGGCCGCGCCAGACACGGCTGCGGCCTATTGGACGCGGCGATACCGGGTGAAGCCTGGACTGTCACTCAAGATCGAGGGGCACTTCCCCGACGCGCGCTACTTCTCGTTCAATACCTACGACTCACGGTTTCGGAGCTTTTCGACCAACGGCATAACCTCGTCGATCGCCGACTATCAGATAGAACCCAACCCTGACAACGTCAACCCATGGCGCCAGGCGGGCCCACCGGGTGGTTCCTACACGATCAACGTCGGTCCGCACCCCAGTCCGGATGTGGTCAATGCGCTGCCGCTGGCGCCCGCCGGCACTGAAGAAGAACGCGACGGATTCCTCATCTTCCGGGTCTACAAGCCGGGCGGTGATCCGGCCGCCGTCGATCTGCCTAAAGTCACCGTCAGCTCCCCGACCGGTACACAAACATTCGCATCGTGCACCAACCAGGACAAAAATTTCGGTGCAGCCATAAAACGTCTTCCTAGAGCAGGGAAACCGCTGCCGGACCGCGATCCTGACAGCGGATTTGCTCGCATCAATGCAGGCGGCATGTCGGCGTTTGCCAACGTAGACAATGCATATGTCAAGTACCTCTTTGCCCCGCCTCCGGCCGGACAGGTTCTCGTCGTGCGGGGTAAAGCCCCAATCCACCCTGCCGGTGATCACCCGACGCCGTGGCCGCGGCCCGGCGTAGACGTGCGGTACTTCTCAATGTGCAGCTACCCATCTATCTTTCCAGCACCGCTGACGCGAAACCGAATGGCCAATGGCTCTGTCGACTATGGCTGTCGCAACGATGAGCAAACGAAACTGGACTCCGAGGGGTATTACACCTATATCGTCGGCACAGCAGCGCAACGGTCAGAAATCACTGGCGTGCCAGAGGCGAACTTCGTACCGTTGTCGACCGAGTATCTGGGCAATCACTTTCTGCTGTTGCGAAACCTGCTGCCGAACAGCGATTTCGGTCCAGCTATTCAGAATGTCCCGCTCAATGCCACACCCGAGCAGACGGCCGCCATCATGGGCGAATACTATCCGCGCGCCAGTCTGTGTTCGCTGGATTCTGTTGTCAACCAGGGCGTTTCGGCTTGCCGAAGGTAGCGCGACGCTGGGTCTGGGGCGCTCGTCATGGCACCGTTGGTTCTACAGGTTGGAGCGTAATCGAAGCGGTGTGTTCGCAGCGGCAATCTGCTGTCTGTGCTACTGCGCTAGCGCTGGTGAAGTTCGAAGTCGTCGGCGTTGGGTTTTCTGGTCCAGTGCCAGTAGTCGACGACCCGAAAGGGAAATAGCGTTGGTGTGGATCCGGTCGAATTCTTGTAGTAGCTGCGCACCGATGGATGGGCGTAGACCATTTGGTTGGCGGTTTCTCGACTTCGCTTGCGATAGTCGTCGTGCACGTGGGCCCGTGGTTCCAGGGATGCCAGGTTCTGCGCGATCAGGATGTCGAGACACCCCATGATGTAATGCATTTGGCACTCCGACATATAGATGATGCTGACGCCGTTGACGGCGTTGGTTCCGGGGCCGTACATGCAGAAGAAGTTGGGGAATCCGGGGACGGTGATCCCGAGGTAGGCGGCTGGATCGTCGTCCCAGATCGCGTTGAGGTCGTGGCCTCGTGCGCCGGTGATCTTTAGAGTACCGAGTTGATGATTGACGTCGAATCCGGTTGCCCATGGCGTGTTCCCCGTGAATGAGTCCAGCTTGTTTTAGAGTCTCGTGGCCCTAAACGTGGGCTGGAAGGGACAAGGAAATGGCTGGTCGTAAGAGGTATGCCGCCGAAGACATTGTGCGCAAGCTGCGCCGAGCTGATGAGCTGGCCGCCGGCGGCAGCTCCGGTGAGCAGATCGCTGCCGAGCTGGGGGTATCGGCGGCCACCCTGTACAACTGGCGCCGAGCCTACGGGGGAATGGATCTCGATGCGGCCCGCGAGCTCAAGGAACTGCGCGAGCAAAACGGGCGGCTCAAACGGCTGTTGGCCGAGGCCGAGCTCGTCAAAGACGCCCTACGTGAGGTGGCCAAGGGAAAATTTTGAGCCCAGCCGCCAAACGCCGCGCCGTGGACATGCTCACAGAAGTCAAGGGCATCTCAGAACGGTTGGCGTGCCAAGCGGTTGGGCTGGCCCGCTCAACCTACCGACGTGTCCGTATCGACCAGACCCCGGCGGACCCGGATGCCGATCTGCGGGCCTGGCTGCGTTCCTACGCCCGCAAACACCCCTGTCACGGGTTTCGCCGTGCGTGGTCGGCGTTGCGCTACGACGAGCATCACCAGGTCAACAAGAAGAAGATCCACCGGCTGTGGCGCCAAGAGGGACTGCAAGTCGCCGTCCGCTCCCCACGCAAACGTGGTGGTGTGCCCTCAGTGCCGCCGATCATCGCCGATGCCCCCAAGGTGGTGTGGGCGCTGGATTTTCAGTTTGACTCCACTATCGACGGCAGGTCGGTCAAGATCGCCTCGATGCTCGATGAGCACACTCGCGAGTCGCTGCTGGACATGACCGCACGCTCCATCACCGCCGAGGCGCTGGTCGACGAGCTCGAGCGAGTGTTCACCACTGCCGGGGGTCCGCCCACGGTGCTGCGCATGGACAACGGGCCGGAGCTGATTTCTCAAGCGTTGCAGCAGTTTTGCGACGGAAAAGTCGGGCTGACCTATATCCCCCCAGGTCAGCCCTGGAAAAACCCCTACATTGAATCCTTTAACAGCCGCTTACGAAAGGAGTGTCTGAACCGCAACTACTGGACTGACCTGCTCGAAGCCAAGGTGGTGATCAGCGATTTCAAACACGAGCACAACCACCGCCACCGCCACTCATCGCTGGGTTATCGCACTCCGGCCGAATACGCTGCCCAATGCAGCCACACCCATCACCCCATAGCCTGCGACATCAACTAAAATCCAGATCAACAACAACCTGGCTCTAATTCCAGGTGGACCCGATATCGGGGACCAGCCACCCATACCAGGATGTCGGCGCGACGCGAGACGCCGTCGACCGTGGTGATTCCGTCGGTGTTGATGCGGTCGATGCCTTCGCAGACAAGTTCGACGTTGTCGCGTTGCAGCGCGGCCAACCAGGTGCCGTTGTCTTGGAGTACTCGTTTTCCTAGTACTGGGTAGTCCGGCGTTACTTTCTCGGCGAGTCCGGGTTCATGTATTTGAGAGGTGATCCAGGCCAGGAACACATCGCGCAGGTTGGCGTTGAGCTGGCTCACCGAATTATCGTGATCGGTCCAGTTGGGATCGATGCGCACACAGTCGATGGCACCATCATTGATGGGCCACCACAGCACGAACCGTAGCCAGCGGGCATAGAACGGCAGGTGGCGCAGTGCCCACTGAGTTCCCGAGCCGATCGTCTCGTGGTAGTGCGGGTTGGGGAACATCCACTGTGCAGTCCGTTGGTACACGGTGACCTTCGCAACGCTTGGCGCGATGGCGGGCACCAGTTGAAAACCGCTGGCGCCCGCACCGATTACGGCGATGTGTTTGTCGGCCAGGTCGACGTCGTGGTTCCAGGCAGCGGTGTGAAATGCCGGGCCGGAGAAGTCTTCGCGACCAGCAATATCGGGGATCACCGGCTGGCTGAACTGGCCGACCGCGCAGATTAACGCACGCGCGGTAAGGGTTTGTCTGGCGCCGTCGGCAGTGCGAATGTCGACGGCCCACGTATGCGAGTTGTCGTCCCAGGCCGCGGCGATAACCTCGGTGTCGAAGTGCACGTGGGGTTCGATTTCGTGCCGATCCATGACATCGGACAGATACTTCAAGATGTCGGGACCCTCGGAGAAAAAATGCGTCCAATGGTCGTTGGGTTCAAACGAGTACGAATAGTAGTGATTGGCGATGTCAACGCGCACACCTGGATAGGTGTTAGACCGCCAGGTTCCACCGACGCCACTTTGCCTTTCTACGATAGTGAACGGGATGCCGGCCTGCTTGAGTCGGATGCCGGCCAATAGGCCTGATTCGCCACAACCGATCACGATGACCGGATATTGCTGTCGATCACCGACCGCTGACTGCATATCGGCCAGGTCCGAATCGGAGCCGCCCAGATTCAGGTCTGCGGCGATCTGAGCCACGTATTCATCGCCGACATCTCCTCCGGTCAATGCGGAGACCATCTCGCGGAGTTGGGCTTCATCGGGCTCAAATGGTGGCGGACACCCCCGGTCGCGGTATTCGCGGACCACCGCAAAAGCCCGCTCGCGCACAATCGCCATGGCCTCGGCGCTCATCGTTCCCTGCAGCTCATTGGCGACCATCATGTCTGGATGCGGCAAGCCGTGTAGAACCTCGATTCCGCCTGCCATATGGACCATCGACATCATGAGAGCCGGCACACTGAGTTCGTCGAGGGCATCCCGAATGACGTCATCGGCATCGTCGAACGGTGCAGCTACTAAGTCGGCAGTGTCGACGTCAACCGCACTTTGGGAACTGGCGGGGTCGCTGGAGAGCATTGTTACACCATACACCTATCTAATTATGGATGGCCAAGAAATCGGGTATTCGGTGCGGCCGGGGGCGACACGTTGCGTTACCGGCGAGAAGGGTCGTGGATCGGCGTGCCCTCTTGTGGGGCGTTAACCGCAGTAGGAAACCTTGAGCTCTTTGACGCCGTTGAGCCATCCCGATCGAAGCCGTCGCGGCTCGGAAAGTTTGGCAATGTCGGGGATGGTATCGGCGATGGCGTCGAAGATCAGCCTAATCTCCATGCGGGCAAGGTTGGCGCCGATGCAGTAGTGGGCGCCAGATCCGCCGAAAGCTAAGTGCGGGTTGGGGTTACGTAGGATATTGAACTTGAACGGGTTGTCGAACACTCTGTCGTCGTAGTTGGCCGAACTGTAGAAAAGGCCAACTCGCTGGCCTTTTCGGATCGGCACGTTTCCGACGCTCGTGTCGGCCAAGGCGGTTCGCTGCATGCAATGGATGGGCGTCGCCCAGCGGATGATCTCATCGATGGCTGTAACCGGTCGCTGTTCTTTGAATAGCGCCCACTGATCTGGGCGGTCGAAGAATGCGTTCATGCCGTGTGTCATCGCGTTTCGAGTGGTCTCGTTGCCGGCAACCGCGAGCAAAATGACGAAGAACGCGAATTCGGTTTCCTCGAGCACGTCTCCGTCTGCGTCAGGTTGTATCAGCCGGGTCACGATATCGTCAGCAGGGCATCGACGACGCTGCTCGGCCATGGTGTAGGCGTAGCTCACCAGTTCGGCGTTGGCGGCCACCGCATCGCCGTCGAAGTCGGGGTCGTCGGTGTTCATTATGGTGTTGGTCCAGTTGTACAACTGGACCCGGTCGGCCTCTGGGACGCCGATCAAGTCGGCGATTGCCTGCAGCGGAAGGTTCATCGCGATGTCGTCGACGAAGTTGCCGGTCCCCTTGTCGGCGGCATCGCGAACGATCCGATGTGCGGCCTGCGCAAGCTTGCGTTCTATCGCGGCAACTGCCCTAGGCGTGAATAGCCGGCTGATCAGTTTGCGCAGCCGAGTGTGCTCCGGCGGGTCGTGGTTGATGAGCAGCGCTTTGGTCAGTTCCAATTGTTCGGGCGTTGTCCCTTCGGGAAGCCGCATTATGGCGCCCTGGGCGTTGTTCGACCATAGCTGGCTGTTGCGGGAGATGGCTTTGATGTCGTCGTGTCTGCTAATTGCCCAGTAGCCGTCGTCGCCGAACACCGAGCTGCCGCTCGCCTCGGCATCGTCGTGCGACTGCGCTTCGGCCGACCGCTGCGCGATCCACGACACCGGTGCGGTCTTGCGTAGTTCGGCGAATTCGTGAATCGGGATTCCGTCAACGAGAACGTCGGGGTCGGTCAAGTCGAGGCTGGATCGAAACGGGCGGCCGGCTCCACTGGAAGTCATGGGTTCGATGCCTCCTCGGTCGGATCGGGGCTGTCTCGAAGACCATACAATAAAATATAAATGTATGTTGATCTTCTTCGTGATGTCGTTCAGCGGCTGCCGCGGCTCGTCGGTTGCGGGATCGGACATGGCCTGTGGTGGATCAGGGGCGATTGGTGCGCGGTGCTGGGGCTACTCGCTGCGCAGTTTCGGAGAATCCGAGCGGGTATTGACCATACATGTGTGAAGTATTGTAGGGTCGTAGCCGGAGGGGCGGCCGCCGTCGCTGAATTGCAGGTTGGCGCGCGCCCCGCTTCGGTGCGACCAGAGGAGTGGATCATGCATTACGACACCGTGATCACCGGCGGGCGATGGTTTGACGGCATGGGTAGTGCGTCGGGGATCCGCAATATCGGGTTGCGCGATGGGCATGTCGAAACGATCAGCTCGGCACCGCTGGACAGCGTGGGTGCAGAGGTCATCGAAGCCAGTGGGCAATGGGTCATGCCCGGAATGATCGACATCCACACTCATTACCCGAAAATTCGTAGCGCGGGAAAGCCCCGCATCTTTAGTGCGGGGATGGAGCGCATCAATTTTGTTTCCGGGGTGGCCACTGCCTGGGGTCGCGGCGTGGCCGCCGCTTGTCGGTGCCCGGCACTATCGTGACTGGTATGAGTGCCGGGGCTGGTGAGGATGCGGGTAGCGGCAAAGCCCGCTACACCTACCGGCTGCGCATGTCGGGCGTCGCCGAAAAGGCTCTCCTGGTCGAGTGGGATCGCTGCCGCTGGGTGTGGAACCAGTGTGTCGCAGAATCGAAAAAAGCGCATCAGGCAGGCCAGACCTGCGGATACGCGGAACTCGACAAGCAACTAACTGGCTGGCGCCAACAGCAGGATTGGCTGGCCGCTGGATCGGCGGTACCGCATCAACAAACCGTGCGTGACTTCGCGAAATCGCGGGCAAAAGCGCTCAAGGACATCCGGAACCGGCTGCCGATGCGAGCCCGTGCTGGATTCCCCACATTCAAGAAGAAGCAACTCGCCGCGCCCACCCTCAACTACAACCGCAACGCCTTCCGGCTCGTAGACCGGGTGCTGTTTTTGGCGAAAGGTGTTGTGGTGCGGCCGGTGTGGTCGCGGGAGCTGCCTACTGCGCCGTCGAGTGTGCGCGTCTACCGCGACAGTCTGGGGCACTGGTATGCCTCGTTTGTGGTGAAAGCCCAAGCCGAGCCGCTACCAGTCACGGGCCGGGTAGTTGGTATCGACTGGGGTGTGAAGGCTATAGCTACCACCACCAGCGCTGAGCATGATTTGGCGCACCCGCAGCACGGTAAAACCGGATCCGACAAGCTGGCCCGCTATCAGCGGGCCATGGCGCGACGGCGCCCCGGAAAAGGGAAGCCAGGTAGTCGGCGCTACCGGGCGGCTAAAAGGTTGGCGGCCAAGGCGCACAAGAAGGTTGCGCGTCAACGCCAGCAG
This sequence comes from Mycobacterium sp., assembly GCF_965230835.1. GTDB lineage: Bacteria > Actinomycetota > Actinomycetes > Mycobacteriales > Mycobacteriaceae > Mycobacterium. The sequence continues at coordinate 4,523,419 of NZ_CBDDLW010000002.1, read as the reverse complement.
GACGCACGAATGTGGGCGAAAAACCTGGTCAATGATTTCGATGCGGTAGCAGTCGAGGACTTCAAGCCAAAGTTTTTGGCGAAGTCGACGATGGCGCGTAAGGCCGCCGATGCGGGTATCCGTATCGCGAAAACAGAACTTGTGAACATGGCGGGCAAGCATGGCCGTTGTGTTGTGATGGTGGACCCGAAGTACACCAGCACCGACTGCGGACAGTGCGGGGCAAGAGCCACGCACCGCCTGCCGCTGTCGCAACGCATCTACACCTGTGCCACGTGCGGCACAGTCGCGGACAGGGATCGAAACGCGGCGCAGGTGGTTTTAAACCGGGCAGGGCTGAACCCCGGCGGCGTAGACGGTGTAAGACCCGACGCGGCGTAGCTGCGCTAGGCAACCCGAGCTGCGGAATCCCCCGCATTTATGCGGGGGAGCAGTCAAGACATCGAGTCGTTCTGTGCGCCAGAGCTATCGGAATCATTGCGTCACGGCGTGACGACAGTACTGATCGGATCGTGTTCTCTGTCGACGGTCTATATCGGCAGTGTCGATGCCGGGGACATCTTCGGGCGAGTCGAAGCTATTCCCCGGCGACACGTCATCGATACTCTGGACCGCGCGCGTTGCTGGTCCGGCTGAGTATGTCGACGCGCTGAACGCGCATAACTTAGGTCCCAATGTCGCGGCTTTTATCGGGCACTCCGACATGCGTGCGGCGACGATGAGTTTGGACCGCGCTACGCGAACAGGTATCCGCCCCTCAGGCGATGAACTTGCCCGCATGAAAAGCATGCTTAACGACGCCCTCGACGAAGGGTTCGTCGGCATGTCCTCGCAGCAGCTGCTTTTCGACAAACTCGACGGACAGGTATGCCGGTCGCGGACCCTGCCGTCAACCTACGCCACCGCTAAAGAGCTGCGGAGTTTGAACGCGATTCTTCGGCGGCGCGGGCGCATTCTGCAGTCTGGGCCCAACATCAACAATCCGTTGTCCGTGCTCTCCCAGCTAGCGACATCTCTCGGCCTAGGACGGCCGCGGTTGAAGACCAGTCTGCTCGCGGCGGCCGATACCAAGGCAAACCCCGGGATGGTCCATGTCATGGACTGGCTGGCGAGCGCCGTCAACGGCTTTGGCGGCGACTTCCGTTGGCAGCACTTGCCGGTGCCGTTCGAAGTGTATGCCGACGGCATCTCATTGGTGGTGTTCGAGGAGTTCGGTTCCGGCGCGGCCGCGTTGCACCTGCAGACCGAGCTCGAACGCAATCGTCTTATGCGCGACGAAGATTATCGTCGTCAGTTCCGAAAGGACTACGACAAGAAGTTCGGACCGCGTGTGTGGCATCGAGACTTCTTCGACGCCCACATCGTCGAGTGCCCCGATCAATCGGTGATCGGCAAGTCGTTTGGCCAGGTGGGGATCGACCGCGGCGGCGTGCACCCCGTCGATGCGTTCCTCGACCTCGTTGTTGAACACGGCGAAGAACTGCGCTGGCGTACCACCATCTCCAACCACCGCCCTAAACTGCTCAAGAAAATTGCGCAGAGCCCCAATGTGCAAATGGGTTTCTCTGACGCCGGTGCGCACCTGCGGAACATGGCGTTTTACAACTTCGGGTTACGGCTGCTGCGACATGTCTACGACGCGGAACGTCGCAGCCAGCCGTTTATGACGGTGGAGCGGGCCGTGCACCGACTCACCGGTGAACTCGCCGCGTGGTACGACATTGATGCCGGCACGCTGCGCGAAGGCGACCGGGCCGATCTGGTCATTATCAACCCCGACCGGCTCGACGACTCCTTGGACAGCTATGCCGAGCACCCGATCGAAGCGTTCGACGGGCTGTCGCGCATGGTCAACCGCAATGACGAGACAGTCACCACGGTGATGGTCAACGGAAAGCGGGTTTTTGGTGCCGGGCGGCCAGCTGAGGCCCTCGGGCGTCAGCGATTCGGTCAGTTCCTTCGGGCCGGGCGGTCGGCCAAGACGGCTACCAGCGCAGCTTGAGGGGCAATTGTTCGATGACTCGGTACACCACCACTGGCACGGGAACGAACGGCAAGATCGATCCTGGGCTGCGGGCCTTCGCGCGCATGCTGCCCAGAGGATTCGCGTTACATCGCGGGTTGACGGTGCCTCGGGCAGCGATGTCGCTTGCCGCCCGGTTCGGGAAATTGCGTGACGTATCGATTGAAGTGGTCAACCCCAACGTGAGTGTGCGTGTCCACCGCCCGGCCGGGCTGCCTCAGCGCGCGCCGGTGCTGCTGTGGATCCACGGCGGCGGGATGGTGATGGGCAGCGCCGCCCAGGACGATAAATTCTGCCGGCGGCTTTCCCACCTCGCCGGCGTTGTGATCGCCGCGGTCGACTACCGCCTGGCTCCCGAGCATCCGTACCCCACACCACTTGAGGATTGCTATGCCGCGCTGGTCTGGCTCACGAACCAGCCCTGGGTTGATCCGACGCGGATCGCCATCGGCGGTGAGAGCGCCGGTGGTGGTCTAAGCGCTGGTTTAGCGGTGTTGGCACGGGATCGTGGTGAAGTGGCGCCGGTCTTGCAAATGCTCGTGTACCCGATGCTCGACGATAGAACGGGCGCGCGGCCACACGATCGACGCCGCATTATGTGGTCTGCTCGAGATAACGAGGCCGCGTGGCAGTGGTACCTCGCTGGTGCTGATCCCAACACCGCAGTGCCCGCGCGCAACATCGATTTCACTGGCCTTCCACCAGCGTGGATCGGTGTTGGAACTCTGGATCTGTTCTTAGAAGAGTCCCTCGCCTATGGGGAGCAGCTGCGGGCCGCTGGTATCGCGGTCCACGAAGAGATTGCCGCGGGTGCGTTTCATGGCTTTGATCTCATCGCGCGCAACGCGCCGGTTTCGCTGAGGTTTTTTGCCAGCCAGTGCCGACACCTACGAGCCGCGTTGGTCGATCACGTCCCATAACCAACGCTTCATAAAAGGGTTCGCCGTCGGCGCGAAATCGTTGGCCATCTGGTGTGGCTCGTTCGGCTTGCAACGAATCGGGTTTCGCAAACGATTCTTGCGGGTTGTGTCGATATGATCGCCACATGGCAGATGGCAAGTCCGACAGTGCGAGTCGGTGGAATGCGTAGCCACGGATGGTCCGGTAACACGCCAAGCTCGGATGAAGAGGCAATCGACCGGATACTTGACGCGGCCGATCACATCATCGCAAACCGTGGGTCGTCGATGCGGATCGCCGATGTAGCGCTCCGACTAGGGGTAACTCGTCAAACGGTGTATCGGTACTTTCCCGGAACCGAGGCGTTGCTGGCGGCCGCGGCGATGCGGTCGGCCGACGGGTTTCTCGATCAACTTGCCACACACATCGACGGCGAGACCGACCCTGTCGCGGCGATGGTCGAAGGCGTCGCGTTTGTGATCGAGACTCTCGCGGAGGATAGTCATTTTCAACTTCTCCTTACTAAGCGACAGCCTGGCGGACGAACAGTCTCGTTAACATCGGAGACCGCTCTCACGTTTGGGCGTTCCATGCTGCATCGCCTTGACATCGACTGGGAGCAGCACGGATTCGACGAGGATGCGCTCAGCGATTTGGCAGAGTTCAGCATCCGGATTGTCGCTTCGTTCGTGGCGGACTCGGGACGACCGCCGCGCGAGGGTGTTGATTTGCGGCGCTTCCTGGCTCGGTGGCTAGGGCCAGCGGTGTTGTATCCCCGCTTGACGCGCGCGATGGATACCTTGCAATTGCCCACGCCCCGGCCGAAGCGTCGCAGATCCTCGGCGGCGTCTTGACATCGTTCGGGACGCTACGTCTCGAACAACGAGCGACGCATCCTGTGCTCATGCGTTGAACTGCACCAACATCCGCGGCATTGTCGATGCGTGATCCACCTGTTATCTAACCGTGATGGCTGTTATCATGCTGTTATCAAGCGGATATCGATTCGCGATCGTGAAAATGAGAAGCACTTTGGTCGAAGGGAGTGCTGTACCGACCAGCTGGAAGCGCTTCATGGGTCGGCTTGTGCACGAGCGGCGGAGTTCAAGGATCCAAGGGATGCCGCCTTGTGCCGGGTAGGTCCGGCCCCGACGCGTTACAGGTGATCGAGTCCACGGAGCCCGACGACGTATGCGGTTCACGCCGCTGCTGGCGCGGCACGTACGACCGAGTTGTGACATGTCTCAGGGGGAGTCAAAATGGTGGAGAGTGCATCCGATGCGACGGTGGTCTACCTCGATGAGTATCCGGGTGTCGCGGGTGCTCAGTGGCGCGCAAGGCGCCGCGCTGATGCTAGGCGGCGACATGCATCGGTACCGCCCCGTCGGGCCGGCGGTGCGTGTGGTCACCACACCGCGAGCGTCATCGATCGGCGGGACGCCTTCTGCGCGAAAATAGACGTGCCCGCGCCGGCCGCTGATCTGGCTCAACGTTTCACCGCGGTGGCGAAGTTCATCCGCAAGCGGCTAACCGGTGACTACTCGGTCGACGAGTTCGGTTTCGACCCCCACCTGACCGACACAGTTGTGCTGCCCGTGTTGCGGACGTTCTTCAGGTCGTGGTTCCGCGTCGAAACAAGTGGTATCGAGAACCTGCCGGATGCTGGTGCCGCGCTGCTGGTTGCCAATCATGCAGGCGTGCTGCCGCTGGATGGGCTGATGGCCGCGGTCGCTGTGCACGATGACCACCCTGCACAACGTATGTTGCGGGTGCTGGCCAACGACGTGGTCGTCAGAACCCCGCTGCTTGGACCCGCGGCGCGGAAGGCTGGCCAAACTCGGGCATGCGCTACAGACGCGGATCAACTGTTGTCCAGGGGCGAGCTCGCGGTGGTATTTCCTGAGGGCTATCAAGGACTGGGCAAGCGATTTTCGCAGCGCTACACGCTGCGGTCGTTTGGCGATGGCCAGTGTGTGTCGGCTGCGCTGCGCAACAAAGCCCCAATCATTCCGTGCTCAATCGTCGGCTCTGAAGAGATCTACCCGATGATCGGCGATTTGACGCCGCTGGCACGGCTACTCAAGCTTCCCTACTTCCCTATCACTCCCCTGTTTCCGCTGGCTGGTGCGGCTGGTCTCATCCCGTTGCCGTCGAAGTGGCACATCAAGTTCGGCGCTCCAATTCCGACTGCCGAGTTCGACGACTCCGCAGCGAGCGATCCGATGGTAGTGGCGGAACTTGCCGGACAGGTTCGTGACACCATCCAGGGGACTCTTCGCCAGCTTCAGGGCCAGCGCCGCAACATATTTCTGGGCTGACCGGGCCAGCAGCGGTGTGCTCAGCTGGCTTGGTGGCCGTTAAGGAATGCGGTGACAAGGGCTTTCGGGTCGAGTTCTGACACGAGTTTTTCGCCTCCGGCGCGGGTCCACAGGCCGAACACCATGAGCGGCGCGATGAGCGCCAGCAGCTTCTCGGTAGGGTCACCCGGTGCTAGCTGTCCTCGATCTTGATGTGTCGCGATCACCTGTACCGCGTTGTTCAGATTCGGCATGAAAGCGGCCATAGCGGCACGGAGTTCCGGGTGCCGCGGCACCTCGACGGCGAGGGTCACGACGGCAGCTCCGTACTTGTCCGCGGTCTCGGCGTAGGCCGTCACGAGCGCGATGAGGTCGGCCGTGGCGTCGTCGGTGACCGTCAACCGCGCGAACGGTGATTTCGCCAGCGCGTGCGTCAGCGCGGTGTTGATTAGGGTGGCCTTGTCGCCGTAGCGGCGAAACAACGTCACCTCGTTGACGCCGGCTCGGCTGGCGATCTCTTGGGTTGTGGTAGCTCGGTACCCGTGTTCGGCGAAAACGGTAACTGTTGTGTCGAATAGGCCATCGACGTCGATATGTCTGGGCATGTGCCTCCGAATGCCATCTCAGTTCAGATAATCCTGAGTCTACCAGTTAATGCAAGTATTGACTTGCATTAACTGGTAGACTCAGGATTATCCCTGGTAGAAGCGAGCGGAAAGGCCGGCGATGGCTCAGCCAGAACAACTACCGCGCGACCACGATATCTACCCGACCGAAAGGTCACGGCGCTCGGTGCTGTGGCGTTTGAAGCTGCGTCTGCAGTTCTCGGGTTGGTTTGTGTACCTCGCTCCCCTGCCTATCGCGGTCGTGTTGCTGGGTGTCGCGGCACTCGGATGGTTGATTGGGGGTTGGCAGCTGCTGCTGTTTTGGCTACCGCTGGCTAGCGGTCTGCTGTTACTCACCGCGACGGTCGTCGATGTCATCACTGTGAAATGGGGAATGCGCCCCCCGAGCCGCTACCGCGCCGCAGGGATGACCTCGACACTTTTGACATCATCCGTTCCCGGCGCTCTTGCCACTCTTTCCAAAGCCGCGACCTTACAGAGCTCGATCGGACCGAGCTGATGGTCTGTGCCCGCGAACAAACCCGACATGACCGCCTGATCGGTTCCGGCGCGATTCGCCTCGAATACGTCGCAGCCTCGCGGTTGGCCTGGACGGTGGAAGGCGCACACGAGTTCTTCGTGGCCATAGCACCGCGGGCCTACGACCGCCTCGCGCTGATCGATGTCGGACGCAGTCTGCAAAAGGTGGTGCTGCGCGCCACCCAGATGGGCGTGGCCACTTGCTGGATTGGCCCAGGCGCTAACCAAAGTAACGTCGTCGAGCAGCTCGGTGATCGATTCAATCCCGACAAGGACCATGTGGTCTGCATCTGTGCCCTGGGATACCGCTCACGCTTCCAGCCTTTGTTCATCCGCGTGGTTGAGCGGATACAGCATCGCCGGCTGCCGTTGGAATCACTTTTCTTCGCTGATCCACACCTTCGGGTGCCGCTTGACATCGACGTTGACCCGTTTGTGTCGTTTGGTCGCTGCTATGAAGTCTGTCAGTGGTCGCCCTCGTCCTACAACGCCCAGACCACCCGATGCGCAGCAGTCACAGAAACTGAGGGAGCCGACCAAAAAGTCGCACGATTCGATTTCTACACCACCACCACGTCCAGGTTTTATGCGCCGGTGGCGCTGGGGATCTGGTGTGCGAACTGGGAAGCCGGCTGTGAAGCACTCGGCATCCCAGGACACCTCGCGGTCTTACCCGCAGATGGGCGCGGTCCTGTTGATTCCTTGCAACTGCCTCACTACGACGTGAGCTGGATTGCTGACTCAAGGACTGAAGGCGGTTATGGACTCGTCTAGCGTGGCATGGTCGTACGTGCCCGCCATGTCGCCAAAGGTCGTGACGACAGTCGGATCGGGGATGCGATCTGCCCCTGGGGTTCGATTTCAAGCCGGCGTGACCGCTGCACGGCACGTCACTCTGAACAATCGACACGGCTCGTTTGCGGTTTCGAAATCGAGGTATGGCAGCGTGCCTAATGCGTGCCCCAATCACTCAGGGGCGAGATGTTCGCTGTCGACGAACGCTAGCTCACCGTTGTCGAGCCCAACGGCCCACCTACGCGCTGCCGGCGCGATATGGGTATCGTCGATCTTGACATTTTGAGAAGGTAGCTCTCCGAAATCCTCGATCAGAATGCCGCGAATCTCTTGGGCCGTGTCAGGGTAAACACGCACGCGCATGTCAATCGACAGGGATTGAGACGACTTCATTTGACCATGGTGGTTTCCTGTCGAGCCAAACTACATCAGGAAAAACGCGTAAAACGGCCGACTAAGGGTCGTATACCCCGCCAACGGCAATGCGCTGCGTCGGTCTTGGCCAAGTACCATCAAACCCGCAGCCAACGGTCGCGTCTCATCGCTGGTGTAAATGGTCACGGGCGTAGGTTCCGTCGCAACCGACGAAAGCTATGAAGGAGGGGCTACGCCCGTGACCAAGCGAGTATCGCCGATTGAGCGTGTGCGTGTTGAGATGGATCAGTTGTTCGCCGCGACCGAGCGGCCGTTGACCGAGATTTTGGAGGAGGTCGGGCGGTTATCGGTGCGTCTGGTGTTTCAGGTCGCCGTGGAGGCCGAGGTAGAAGCAGTGTTGGGCCGAGCCCGTCACCAGCGTCGGGTTCAGGACGGCCCGGGCGGGTACCGCAATGGGTATCAACCGCCGGCGACGGTGAAGACCACGATGGGCTCGGTCGAATTATGCCGCCCGAAACTACGCGACACCGACGAGCGGTTCTGTTCGCGGCTATTCGGTGCCGGGGTGACGCGCACCCACGCTCTGGAGGCGTTGGTGATTTCGGGATGGGTGCGCGGTTTGTCGGATCGCGACATCGAGGCCGCGTTGGCCGAGGTGCTGGGCTCGCAGGCGGCGTTGTCGCGCTCGACGGTGAGCCGGATTTGTGCGGCCATCAAAGACGAGTTCGCTGCGTGGTCGTCTCGACGCCTTGATGAGCTGGTGTTGGACTACCTGTTCTTGGATGCCTCGAACTTTCGGATGCATCCCAACGCCCCGGCCGAGCCGGTGCTGGCCGCCTGGGGCATCTGCACCGACGGCAAGCCCCTGTTTATTGGGCTGGCCCCAGCCGCAGCGGAGTCGGCTGATGCGTGGGCCGACTTCTTGGCTGACCTGAGGAACCGGGGACTACGCCCGCCGCTACTGGGCATCTCCGACGAGGCGCCGGGCCTGATCGCCGCATGGGAGACCACGTTTCCGGCAAGCCTGCGTCAGCGGTGTCTGATCCATCGCTGCCGTAACGTCATCGCCAAGACACCTGTCGCGGTCCAGGACGAGATCAAAGCCGCGTTCTGGTCGATCTTCGATGACATTGACCAGCCACCCGGCCAGCAGGCCGTGGATGAAGCCACCCGCCGCGCCGAGGAGTTCACCACCACATACCGCGGGCTCTACCCAGCCGCGGTCGCTTGCCTGGCCAACGACTTCGCCTCGCTGAGCGTGCATTTGCGCTTCCCCCGCCAACACTGGACACGCATCCGCCATTCCAACCTCATCGAACGCACCTTCGGAGAATCCCGTCGCCGGGTCAAGGTCATCGGCCGCCTACCCGGCGAAACCAGCTGTCTGTCGCTGGTATGGGCCGTCCTCGACCGCGCCAGCCGCGGCTGGCGCGGAGTCACCCAAACATCAGCGACCAGCCGCCACCTCCAAGAACTACGCCACCAACTGCTCGAGCCACCCCGCCCACTGCATCCCCCCACCACAACAACCACGACCGACACCACCGCCGCGTAACATGACCACCAGGAACATGCGCCCAGCGTTTTTACACCAGTCCTAAGACGCCACCCAGCCAACCCAAAAATCGACCGCTATGGCAAGCTCAACTCGTTCCATAGCTGCCGTATTGAAAGCGATTTTAGTGTGCTGGCGACGTATCGAACATTGAGGGCATGTGGGAGCCGTTTCGCGTCGGGTACTGCTGCTGCTCCAGCACACAAAATGTCGCGATCCAGGCCGAACAACTGCTCTCGCGCCGTGCAGCCCGGAAAGAAACTTTCACCGACAACGGGTCACCCGGAAAGTGGATGAACTCAGCCTCAGCAGCTGCACGCAATCATCGGTCTTGACCCGGTGCCGGTAGCCGACGACCCCGGCGGTACACAGCACTGGGGCTACCTGGTTGTGGCCAATGGCTGAACCCCTGGTCCGCGGTAAGCAGGCGGCCCTTTACGCGCTGTGTACCAGTTTCTTCATGATCGGTGTCGATGCCACGATCGTCAATGTCGCCATTCCCGCGATACAAACCTCATTGAACGCGCGTCTCAATGAGATGGTGTGGGTCAACAGCATCTATGCGTTGTCCTACGCTGTTCCGCTAATCGTGGCCGGTCGGCTGGGCGATCGGTTCGGGCCAAAACGAGTATTTCTGATCGGATTAGCCGGATTTGCTGGGGCCTCGCTGGGCTGCGCACTAGCACCGGACCCCGCAGTGCTGATCGCCGCGCGTGCCGTGCAGGGTCTGGCGGCGGCACTGATTACCCCACAAACGATGAGCCTGATCGTGCAGATGTTCGTACCGGAGAAACGAGGTGCGGCATTGGGTATTTGGAGCGCTGTTGGTGCCGCGGCTATGGCAGCCGGCCCGCTGCTGGGCGGGCTACTTGTTGCCGCAGCGGGCTGGCGGACGATCTTTTTGATCAACATCCCGATTGGGATCGCGGGTTGGATTGCTGCGTTTCGGCTGGTTCCTGATCACCGCCCGCATCGACAGCATCGGCTGGATCTGCTCGGAGTCGTACTGAGCGGGGCCGGTCTGTTCTCCGTGGTTTTCGCCATCCAAAGCGGTGAGCACTACAACTGGGGCACTATCGCCGGGCCGCTGTCAATCAGTTCGGTATCCGTCGTCGGAGTGATCTGCCTGCTGGTCTTCATCTTCTGGCAGCTCGTCAATCCAAACGAGCCGCTCGTGCCGTTGACACTGTTCGCCGACCGAAGCTTCTCGGCGGCCAGTAGCGCCGGCTTGACGATGGGGGCGGCCATGGGGGGATTCTTCTTGCCGTTGATGATCTACCTGCAATCAGCACTGGGCTATTCAGCACTTCAAGCCGGGGCAGTCAGCGTACCGATGTTTGTGCTGTCGTCGTGGTGTGCACGTGTTGCCGGGCAGGCATCGGATCGGTTCAATCCCGCGCTGATTGCCGGATCTGGCTTCGCGGTCCTCTCTGCCAGCATCACCGTGTTAGTGGTGCTGCTCGATCCCGCTGTGCCCTTCTGGCTGCTGATAGCGCCGATGCTAGTCGGCGGCGCTGGTCTGGGGGCCGTGTCGGCACCGTTGGCCAGTATCGCCACCCGCAGTCTGCCAACGGAACTCGCAGGCGCGGCATCGGGAGTATTCACCACAACCCGCCAGTTCGGTGGGGCGGTCGGCAGCGCGTCAACCGGGGTGCTGCTTCAAGCGGGCTTCGGCGATAGCGCAACCACCGCGACCCAAGCCGCGCTGTTATTTCCGATCGTGATGCTGGTGGCAGGGATAGGTTGCTGCGCTATCGCGTATAGCTCCAAACCACCAGCTTATTGAAGTCTCGCCCGCCGATGGTCGGCTGAAGCAATCCGAAGAGCTTGCCTGGCCGTAATCGTTCTAGTTCGAGGCCAACCTCAGCATGGTGGGCGGCGCAGATGCCAGTCGGTCGCGCCTTGGAAGGCTCGGCCAGCGGCGACCAGAAGCGGCTCGTTGAGGTGGCATGCGACAAGTTGAAAACCGACAGGCACGCCATGTGAGTCAAAGCCGCCCGGCAAGGTGATCGTCGGGTTGCCCGAGAAGTTGTACGGGGCCGTGAACCGGAACACGTTCGGCAGGTCATCCGGATTGAACAACAGCTGCGTGAAGCGCTCACGTGTCAGATCCGCCAGGGGCAAAGCAGGGACGATGAGCAAGTCGAGATCCTCGAAGAGGGCCGCAAGCTGTCCTGCGAATACTCGCCGCTGATGCCCGATGCGGGCAATATCCATGCCGGACGAGGTGTGCCCGACCTCAAGGAGCCCCCGAATGAACGGGCCGTAATCGGTCGACCGCGACGGAAATGTCCGCTCGTGAACAACCGCGGCTTCGGCTCCGGTGTAGGTACCCCACGCAGTCGCTAACGCTGTCGGAGACGGCAGCGTCACCTCCCGTAGATCGGCGCCGAGGCCCTCGAAGACACCGAGCGCTTCCCTCACCACTTGTGCCACCGCGGGTTCGACCGTGTCGAGGATGGCCTCAGAGTCGAACCCGATCCGCACTCGGCGCACTTCAGGCGGATTCGCCGTGTAGTCGGGCACCTGGGCCGTGACCGCGGTCGGATCGTTCGCATCGGGGCCGGCGATGGCGGCCAGCACGTGGCCACAATCCTCGGCATTGCGCGCAATCGGACCGAGAGTGTCCAGAGAAGGCGCCATCGCGAACGAACCGTAGACGCTGACACGCCCCCAGGTCGGCTTCAGGCCAGTGACTCCATTCATGGTGCATGGTGTGCGGATCGACCCGCCGGTGTCGCTGCCGAGGCTGGCGGTACACAGCCCAGCTGCCGTGGCCACGGCCGATCCGCTGGACGATGCTCCGGCCCAGTAGCCGGCGTTCCACGGGTTCACCACAGCTGGAAGGTCTGGGTGGTACTCGCCGCCAGCGGCCTCGCACATGTTCAGCTTCCCGATCAGCACGGCTCCAGAGCGCCGCAATCGAGAAACGACTGTTGCGTCGTAAGTGGGTATGAAGTTTCGGTAGATCACCATGCCAGCAGTGGTCGCAGCCCCCTGTGTGAAACACAGATCCTTCACCGCAATCGGTACGCCATGCAGGGGGCCACGGCTCTCCCCACATCGAAGCTCCCGCTCAGCGCGCCGCGCGTCGGCGAGCGCATTGTCTGTCAAGACCGTTGTGTAGGCCTCTAGCGCCGGATTTAGCCGCGTGATGCGTTCCAGGTGCGCATGGGTTACCTCCACCGGCGACAACGTTCCCTCAGCAAAGCAATTGGAAAGTTGCGCGATTGAGGCATGACACGGTTCGCCGTCGGACATGGTCACACGATGCTCTTTCCAGGCGACGAAGACAAGAAGTTAGCCAGGCGGCCGCGCACGGGTTCGGTTGTCGTAGTCCACCAGGCGTTTTTGCAGTTCGCCGTACTGAACGGACGCTGGCAGGGGTTGGCCGTCGCGCACGGCCCGGGCAGTCTGGGCGGCGGCGAATAGCCCCGCGCTGTAGGGCACTGAACCGGTCGACACGCGTGCCACCCCGAGCTCACCGAGCTCACCGATCGTCAAGCCGGGTACCGGCAACGTGTTGACCGGCCGTGGGATGTTGCGGGTGAGTTCAGCCAGGTCGGCACGATCGTTGGCCAGCGGCACGAAGATTCCATCCGCCCCAGCTTCCACGTAGCTCAGGGCGCGTCTGATCGTGTGAGCGGTGTCGGCGTTTTGGTGGAGCCAATATGTATCGACGCGGGCGTTAATGAATACGTTGGGACTGCGTTGTTTGATGGCCGCGACTTTCGCGGCTGTGAGGGCCGGGTCGATTAGCTTTTCGTCGCTGCTGTCTTCGATGTTGATCCCCTGCACCGGTAGCCGCGCGACGTATTCGGCAACCGATTCAGGGTCGTCGCTGTATCCGTCCTCAATGTCGACGCTTACATGACACGGCAATGGCGCCAATGCTGTCGCAAGGGCGATGTTGGCCCCGTGGGTTGCGCGGTGCCCATCTGGGTATCCGTGGCACGACGATAGCCCGAAGCTGGTGGTGCCTACAGCTGTGAAGCCGTCTGTCAGGTAGGCCAGCGCGGACGGAACGTCCCAGGCGTTGGGCAACACGAACGGAACGCCCTGGTGATGAAGATCGTGAAAACTCATGCGGCACCTCCGGGCTGGGTGGTGATGCCGATTGTATGCAGGATATTCGACCGTCGGGTCTACGGATCGACCCCTCGTAGGGCTGCAGGACACATCTAGTTGGCGGGCGCGGGGGCGCGACGTTTTCCAGATGTACATCGATTGCCTGCAGAACAATTCAGGATGGTGAACTGCCATTAAGGCGGTGCGAGCGACTGTGCCCCAATGCCATTGTGATCGTATGAACCGATTCAGAGCCCGTGTCGGCGTAGCGCGTCGGTGACGATGTTCTTGAGTTTGGTGAGGTCGCCGGCGGCGTTGATGTCCTCGGACGTAAGTAGCTGGGTCAATTCTTCGGCCTTTTCGAGAAACGCTGCGGGACAGTCGACGTCAGTTAGGTCGGGGTGAGTTGCCCGAAATGTCGATCTGAGCTGGAAGTCGACGTCGACGCTCAAATCGGCGACGAAGCGGCGCCATGACTTGTCTTTGATGAGCCCGGAGTAAGTGATGTCGCACAGATGACAGTCGGTAGCCCCAGTCGAGATCGCCGAGTAAATGTCTCGCAGCATGCTCATTGGCGTGGCGTCTACGTTGTAGACGAATACCAGGCGAGTGGCAGTCGTGACGGATCGCATCATGAGCGCCTGGCGCGGACGATGGCACCGTGTCGGCCCGGACCGGTCTCGTGCGTGTAGTCGATGTGCGGTTCGACCAGTCCCGAGGCGGTTAAGAGCTGCAGGTAGGCATGGTGCTGTAGCGCGCCGGCGCCGCAGTCGGCCCACTGGGTGCCATCTGCGGGCGCGGTGATTCCGTCGTCGGCGACCACGTCGAAGATAGCGACTCGGCCGCCAGGGCGTAGCACTCGGGCGATCTCGGCGAAAACCGGTCCTTTGTCGGGAGCCAGGTTGATGACACAGTTTGAGATGACGACGTCGACTGACGCGTCGGGCAGTGGGATGGATTCGATCATTCCGTGCAGAAACTCGACGTTGGTGATGCCGGCTTTTTCGGCATTGGTTCGCGCGATGGCGAGCATCTCGTCAAGAAAGTCGATCCCGAACGCCTTGCCGGTTGGGCCGACTCGTTTGGCCGACAGAATCACGTCGAGGCCCGCGCCGGAGCCGAGATCCAGTACCGTTTCGCCCGGCTTTAGGTCCGCCATGGCGTGCGGGTTGCCGCAACCCATGGAGAGGTCGGCCGCGGTCGCCGGGACCTGCGCCAGGGTGTCGTCGTCGTAGTGGCTTGCCCCCCAGCGGTCGTCGGCGGCTAGTTCTTTTGCGCCGTCTCGGGCTGCCTGACGGTAGTAGGCGCGTACGTCGTCGTGGATGCGCTCACGGTGAGTGTCGCTGCTGGTCATTTTGCGTGCTCCACGGCAGTGATGAACTCGGCGGGTATGCGACCCATGATCACATCGACCGCCGAGGGGAAACAGGCCAGACAGTCGGTATTGATCCGCCACAGACTTGAGGTACCTCGCTGATCGGCCAGAACAAAACGCACGTCAGCGAGCTTGGCAAGGTGATGAGAAATCGTTGACTGGCCCACATCGAGGCGCTCCGTGAGTTGACCGACGGTCATCGGGTCCGTGGCGTTGGCCAGCAGATGAAGGATCAGTACCCGCGTTGGATCACCGAGCGCCCGGAACCACGACGCCCATACCTCTGCTGTTTCCCGGTCAACCTTCGTGATCGTATTCATCGATTATCGATGATAATAGATTAATACTCTTCTGGTCAAACGAGCAAAGCCACCCGGCTCGCATAATCGGTTGTGTTGTCCGAAGCAATCACCACGCGTCCAGCCGTGCGTCAGAATCGACTGCACATGCCGGATCGCTGCGTTGATCGGACGGGGAAGGCCATGCGGTGGCGGCTGTCGATTCCGGCCAGATTTCAGTGGTCGGCACCGAGTGCCCAACACCCGAAAGCGTTCGCCTAGTTGATGAGGAGCTGTGTCATGCCGCTGCGTGTGATCGTGGGCTACGACGGCTCACCCGAGGCCAGTGTTGCTATCCAGGCCGGCGCGGCGCTTTTTCCCGGGGCGCATGGGTGTATCACGTACCTGTGGGTCCCGCCCTTCGCCAGTGACAAAGTGCGTCGCCGGCTGCGCGCCATTGCTCGCGACGTCAACGAGTTGAGCGAAATGGTCGAGCGCGAAGGCGAATTCCAGGCACAACAGCTTGTGTCGACGGGGGTGACCCTGGCCCAGGCCGCAGGATGGGATGCCGAGCCGCTCTTGAAACAGACGTGGGGTGCAGAGGGGTTGCGCTTCGCTCAAGCCGCTGAGGAGGCTCAGGCGGACCTGGTGCTGATCGGCTCCCGCGGCTTAGGTGGCACCAAGGCGGTGTTGGGCAGCGTTGCCGACATGGTGGTGCATTACTGTGCTCGGCCTGTGGTGGTCATCCCCCATCCGATGTTGGCGGCTGAGTATGAAGCGTTGCCCGATGGACCAGTGGTAGTCGGTTGGGATGGTTCACCAGGAGCCGCAACGGCGTTGACGACCGCCCGACGCCTGTTTCCGGAGCGGAACGTGCTGCCGGTCTGGGCCGACGAAAACGCCGACGCAACGCCGCCGCCCGATCCGGCCGGCGATGGAACTCCTGACGTCCGTGCCTTGCGTATAGAGCGCCGCCATGGTCCTCATGCGCGTTCGATCTCGGACGCACTTATCGCGACCGCCGGTGATCACGATGCAGCCGCAGTGGTTGTCGGAACGCGTGGACATTCGGGTGCGCGCGAGGTCTTGCTGGGCAGTGTCGCGATGGGCACTCTGCACCACTGCCATCGACCGGTGATGGTTGTGCCGCGTGCATGGGAAGCCACCCCGCAACCGTGACGCAGCGATGCCAGCGGTGACAGCTCACTAGCGGCGATCGCTGGATCGTTGGTCCTCAGGTTGGGTGACTTTCGGCTCTGAATTGCACCAACCCCATTTGGCAAAGTGGGCCGCCTAAATGGTTATCCCCACAGAACATCGCCACGGGCGGAAACGCTGGCGTGGACCCGTTGCTGTGCGTCGCGCTTGATCAGACCGGCAGGACAACCCCGGTGGCTTGGCCTAGGTTGATCTGTTGGCCGCCGGGCGGCAAGTAGCCGCCGGTAGGCCCGTAGACGCCGTATATCGGATCGGTCGGGCTGGCACCTGCGTACAGATCGTTGATCCAGCCAGAGGACAAGGAGTACACGGCCGCTGTGGCACCGGGTGGAGAGAACCCGGTTAGCAGCTGGGCCGGCAAATCGATGAGTTGATTTCCGCCCAGCAGCGAGTCGACATGCGAGCCGTTGACAATCTCGACCCCGACGAACTGCCCCGGATACAGGCTGACCAGTTGATTCGTGGTCGCACCGAAAGCGTTCCACGGCTGCGGAGGCGCTGATACCCCATAGACAGGGATATCCAACGTCTTCAAGTTTGCTATCGAAGCCGCGAAGTCCGCGGAATCTAATGAGACCCCGTCGAACATCACCACGCCAAGAAGATCGTTGGCGGCGGTGTTTGCCCCGAGCGCCGCGACGTAATGGCCCCCGGCGGCCGCGGCGAGGCCACCACCAGCGGAATGCCCGGTCAAGACGAACTCCTCCGGCAACGTGCCCTGGTAACCGGCTTGATTCGCGCTGAGGTTCAGTGCAGTTTGGTCGCCGAGGAACAACGACCCCACGCCCTGCTGCAGTCCTGTGCCGCCGATCCAGGTGCCGAACGGCAACGGTATTGATGGCACGGTCGGGGTGACGACGATGCTATTCGTTTGCTGCGCCAGCTCCATGGCCAGCGGCTGGTAGAACCCGCCAATGGCCCCGAATCCGTGCTGCAGGTAGACAACACCGTCGGCGTTCACCGAACCGTCCGCCTGCGTCGGGAAATACCAGCGCGCGGGTGCCGGGTATTCAAACCCGAAAGGAATTCCCAGGAAGGAACCCGGGCCGATCGGAACTTTCAGGAAAGAAAACCCTGTCTTGACTCCGGTAGCAGGGGCAGCCAGCGCCTCGGTGGCAGCGTAGTTGACCGTCCCGCCGAGGCTCACCTCGTTCGTGCCGGAGCCGAGCAGTGTGCTCGTCTGATTGAGGCCGATCGGTTCAGTACCGGCGGCCGCGGCGCGATTACCGAACGGCAGTTGCCCTGTTCGCCACTCGACAGGTGACGAAAGCCCCAGGCTTTTGGCCTGTTCCAGCAGCGCTTGCAGCGGCGACGCATTGGCGGCTTCAGCCGCGGCATACGCGGCGCCAGCCTCACTCAACGCACGCACAAACTGGTTATGAAGCGACGACATCCGCGCACTCAACGCCTGAAACTCTTGGGCGTGGCTGCCAAAAAGACTCGCGATAGCCGTCGATACCTCATCGCTGGCCGCTGTGAGAATCGTCGTCGTCGAGGGCGCCGCTGCCACGGCGGCCCCCCTGATTGTCTCGCCTATCCCAATCAAGTCCGTCGATACCGCGGCAAAAGCTTCCGGTGCTGCAATCACATACGATGACATCGGCGGCTCCCATACGAGGTGGCGCGAAAACCCAGGACAGCTACCCGGATGGTACCCAGGGTCGCGTCTCGGTGGTCCGATTTTCGCCGTCACCCAGCAACTTGCGCAGAAGCTGGCCGAAGTAGTCTCTATCAGCTCGAGCGCAGCTTAAGCCTCACCCCGTGGCGGCCCGTGTTGCTTGCTGAAATCAAAAAGTGCGTACGACGCGTCGACGGTGTTTCGGCAGGAAGCTTCGCTGGCTGGCGCCCTCGACGCTTCGTGTGTGCTTTGCAAATCCACAAGATGGGTCCGATGGTCGATAGCCCAACGCCCTTCGCGTCTCGACCAACTATCAAGGTAACGTCCGCGCACCGAAATCTCGACGCGTTCCATGTCGCGAGGCCAGAGCGTCACCGTCACGTACGTCTCGCTGCGCGCCTGGTCGCCATCAACCTCGATGAGCGTATTGGCGATCTGGTGGGTGTGTCGCTGCATCGCGGTGTGTACGTGCCAGACCCAGTCCACGAAGCCACGACCGGTGCCTTCGAAATTCCCGACGTAGTTGGCGGTGCCGTCCGGATGCCACACGTCGTACGCCAGTTGCTTGTCCATCCGGTCGATCGCGCGGCAGTACCGGGCCAGGACTGCCCGAATCTCCTCCTTGGCCTCCAGCGTGCTCACCACCATGGTGACCCGCTCTGCTGCAGCCGAACCCACGCCGCCCGACTACATCTCATAGAAGTCAAGCCCCTTTGTCTCGTGGAAAGTGAGCTTGCCCAGTTCGGCGCCGGTGCGGCTCATCAAGTTCACAAGCCCCACCCGTGAGATCGGCAAGACTGCTTGGGCTGCCGCACGATTATGCTCGCCGGCCACCCACACCGGGCCCTTGCCGAGGTTTGTCAGCGCGCCCTCGGCCACGTCTTCAGCGCACATGACGTTCGGGAACTCCTCGAATGCAGGGTGTGCGGCCGCCATGCTTGGCGTTTTGGTCGCGCCCGCCACCGCTGCCATAACATCGATTCCATCTGGCGCTAGTTCGTGCCACAGCCCTTCGGCCAGGATCAGGTCGAACGACTTCGTCGCGTTGTAGGTCGCCGTATAGGCACTACCAGCGAGGGCCGACATTGAGGTCATGAGAAGAATCCCGCCACGCCGGCGTTTGCGCATCTCGCTTCCGAAACGATGGATGAGTGTCACGGGTCCCCGACAATTGAGCCTCACCAGCTCGAGCAGCCGCTCTGCGGGCTGGTCGAGAAAGTGAGTCATTCCGTGGACCGCGCCGGCGTTGTAGACCAGCAGGCCCACATCCACGTCGCGCGTCTGTTGTGTTACACGCTTGTCGATGTCATCGGCCGTCAGATCGGCGACCACGACGCGCACGTCGACTCCGTGTTCGTCGCTAATCGCTTTCGCGAGGTCTTCGAGAACGCGTTGGCGGCGAGCAAGAAGAACGACGTTCACACCCCGCCGCGCCAGACCGCGCGCGAAGCACTCGCCGATGCCATCGGATGCTCCGGCTACGAGGGCCCAAGGGCCATAGCGCGCCTCGAAGGACGCTGACTGCAACTGCTCCCCCACTGTCATCCTCTCGATCTGCGCCGAAATGGCGGTCTGTGCAGACTACTGATCGTCATCGAGCATATGAGTGATGAAACAATCTGCCGAGCGAATGGGTTTCGCCGCGACCGTAATCTCTGCCCTGGAGCAACTTAAGTACTTCCGTCCGGCCGCATAACGACGAGTGCTCGTGCGCGCTGGGCACAGACTGCGTTGCTCGAAATATGCTGTCGAATTCGGCATTCGGGACCGGCATGTCATCCTCGGCGTCAGTACCGTAGGCATGGTGTCTATCCATGATTGCTGCGGAACGACGTCAGCCGGCGGATCGTGGACCGGTTCGTCGAGGCCCTCGGTGCTTCGCGACGGCACGCAGACCGAGCGTGGTAGCACCACCTTTCGCTCGGCTGCCCAAGCATGCGGACAGCGATTGCGACCGGAAGTGGCGAAGCTGGTTGCGCACTATTTTCTAGTGCGGTACAACTCGGCAGTGAAATCCGATCGTTAGACGAAGATAGTTCGGGAAGTGCCATGACTCACCCACAGCCGGACCCCGATGGGGATGCCCCTGGTGGTTTGGCCTCGGATCTCGGCCGGCTCGTAGATGCTGTTGACCCAGCCATTATGGGCCGGTTTGCGCAGAATGTCGCCGACGTCAACGAAGCGGTCCGGCAGTCGAGCGATCCCTCGAACTACGGCATCGGGATCAACCTCGAAGAATCCGCCCTTCGTGCCCGGACCGCCTACGAGGCTGAACTGCGTGCCCAACAAGACCTAGCGGCTAACTTCGCTCGGCTCGGCGCCAGCACCTATGGCCAAGACACCCTTAACAACCTCGCCGATACCGCCGAAGCCGCAGAACTTCCGCATCAAGCCGCGACCTTGCGAGGGGTGGCGTCTTAGGACTGGTGTAAAAACGCTGGGCGCATGTTCCTGGTGGTCATGTTACGCGGCGGTGGTGTCGGTCGTGGTTGTTGTGGTGGGGGGATGCAGTGGGCGGGGTGGCTCGAGCAGTTGGTGGCGTAGTTCTTGGAGGTGGCGGCTGGTCGCTGATGTTTGGGTGACTCCGCGCCAGCCGCGGCTGGCGCGGTCGAGGACGGCCCATACCAGCGACAGACAGCTGGTTTCGCCGGGTAGGCGGCCGATGACCTTGACCCGGCGACGGGATTCTCCGAAGGTGCGTTCGATGAGGTTGGAATGGCGGATGCGTGTCCAGTGTTGGCGGGGGAAGCGCAAATGCACGCTCAGCGAGGCGAAGTCGTTGGCCAGGCAAGCGACCGCGGCTGGGTAGAGCCCGCGGTATGTGGTGGTGAACTCCTCGGCGCGGCGGGTGGCTTCATCCACGGCCTGCTGGCCGGGTGGCTGGTCAATGTCATCGAAGATCGACCAGAACGCGGCTTTGATCTCGTCCTGGACCGCGACAGGTGTCTTGGCGATGACGTTACGGCAGCGATGGATCAGACACCGCTGACGCAGGCTTGCCGGAAACGTGGTCTCCCATGCGGCGATCAGGCCCGGCGCCCCGTCGGAGATGCCCAGTAGCGGCGGGCGTAGTCCCCGGTTCCTCAGGTCAGCCAAGAAGTCGGCCCACGCATCAGCCGACTCCGCTGCGGCTGGGGCCAGCCCAATAAACAGGGGCTTGCCGTCGGTGCAGATGCCCCAGGCGGCCAGCACCGGCTCGGCCGGGGCGTTGGGATGCATCCGAAAGTTCGAGGCATCCAAGAACAGGTAGTCCAACACCAGCTCATCAAGGCGTCGAGACGACCACGCAGCGAACTCGTCTTTGATGGCCGCACAAATCCGGCTCACCGTCGAGCGCGACAACGCCGCCTGCGAGCCCAGCACCTCGGCCAACGCGGCCTCGATGTCGCGATCCGACAAACCGCGCACCCATCCCGAAATCACCAACGCCTCCAGAGCGTGGGTGCGCGTCACCCCGGCACCGAATAGCCGCGAACAGAACCGCTCGTCGGTGTCGCGTAGTTTCGGGCGGCATAATTCGACCGAGCCCATCGTGGTCTTCACCGTCGCCGGCGGTTGATACCCATTGCGGTACCCGCCCGGGCCGTCCTGAACCCGACGCTGGTGACGGGCTCGGCCCAACACTGCTTCTACCTCGGCCTCCACGGCGACCTGAAACACCAGACGCACCGATAACCGCCCGACCTCCTCCAAAATCTCGGTCAACGGCCGCTCGGTCGCGGCGAACAACTGATCCATCTCAACACGCACACGCTCAATCGGCGATACTCGCTTGGTCACGGGCGTAGCCCCTCCTTCATAGCTTTCGTCGGTTGCGACGGAACCTACGCCCGTGACCATTTACACCAGCGATGAGACGCGACCTTGCGAGGGATCGTGGAGCATCAGGCGGACTTCGCTGACCTAGCCAGCCTCACCGAGGTAGACATCAATCGTATTGACGATAATCCGGCTGCGTGGCTGGTCGGCCGCGAAGGGCTCAATGATCTGGATTACCAAACTAACCGCGGTTTTGTGGCCTTACGCAACGCTGCCAAGTTCGGTGAATCCGAGCAATTGCGATTGTCGGACATCCACGCAGCGGGCCGCCGCGCCGACGCTGCGGCTGCAACAGTCGCCCGCCTGAGCGTAAATCCCGATGACGCCGAGCTTGCGGCCGCTAAAGCCAGGCTGCTTGTCGCTCGCCGCGATATGCTCGGCAACCGAGCCAAGCTGGCCAACAAACTCAGAACTCAGGCCGACAACTCCATTAGCAACCACACCGTTGCCAACCTCGACACACGAGCTCGCTGGGCGCCGCCGGAGTACTTCGACCGAACCCGCGACGGCTTGATCAGCACCCTCGATGGTCTTCGCAGTGACCCCGAGGGGTGGAATGCTCTGTACCGACGCACAACCAGGGCCTACACCGATGCGCTGTTCGATGCCACCGGCGCGACGAACAATGCTGGACTCAATAGGAACGGCGGTGGGAACCAAGCTGCCCCATCCCCGACGGACCGACCTCCCCTCAATCGGCTTGCTTACGATTACGTGGGTACCTCAATTGATCAAGACGGCGCCGCGCTGGAGGCTGCACGAGGCAGACAAAACCAAGAGATTCCTAACCGAGGTGAGCGCCACGTCCGGTTTAGGTTGCCCGAGGATCATCGGGAGCACCCTCCGCCGGCACGACCACGGCGCAGCGCCCTGTTCGCCCGATCCGCCGAGCCCGGGGCGTCAAATCAGATCGTGTACGACTTCGCCAAGGGCGAAGCGAGCGCGCAACAACTCGACCAGATGCGGCAGCGAGCTGAACGACTCTTGCGTCGGGTAAAGCTTGCCCGGTCGACGTTGGCCGCGACATCGCGTGGTGCCGCACGGGAGGCATCCCAGCAACGGCTTCGCGAACTTGAGCAGATCAACGAACAGATCATCAACGCCATAGAACACGCGGCTCAGAATCTGCGAGCAGCCTTTGAACAGATGCAGGACGCGCAAACGCGGCTGTCGCAACTACTTAGAGGTATTTGACCCGGCAGCAGTGTCAACCGATCGGTGTGTGTATTGGCCTGTTTTGGCAGCATCCATTTCGATTGCCAGCGCCACGTCATCAGTATGCATTTCACCGTAGATAACGATATGCGGACGATCGTTTTGCTGCGCAACAGATCGATCTGAGAAATAGAAACGAGTAGCCTCGCCCGAGTGCACCGCATTTACGTAGAACCCTGATGGATCCCACCGACACAGCGCCACCAGCGCGTAATCTGGCGGTCGACTTCTACCGCGTTTCGGGTGTTGTCCTGATCGTGCTGGGGCATTGGCTGGCGGCATCTGTGACTTATCGCGACGGATCCTTCGGCCGACAGAACCCGCTCGTCGATCAACCCTGGACGCAGTGGCTGACTTGGCCGTTCCAAGCGGTTCCGGTGTTCTTCCTGGTAGCCGGCTATGCCGGCGCGGTGTCGTGGCAACACCGTCACGACACCGCTGGTATGTCGCGCCGGGAATGGCTTCAGCGTCGGCTCTCCCGAGTCCTTGGACCGACAGCGGTGTACGTCGGGCTGGTGTCAGCGGTTGTCGTAACTCTGAACATCGTCGGCACCGCCAGTTCAGCGCTGAAGTATGCGGGTTGGGCGGTGGCGATGCACTTGTGGTTCCTTGCGGTTTACCTGATAGTCGTCTCGCTTACGCCCATCGCTGTTGCCGCGCAACGTCGTTGGGGACTTCTGGTGCCCGCAGTGCTGGCGGCCGCAGCTGCCGCGGTCGACGTCGTCTCGCTTGGCAGCCACCTCCCTCATCTGGGTCAGCTGAACTACTTGCTGTGTTGGGGAGCGCTCTACCAGCTTGGAATCGCTTGGCGCGGCGGGCTGTTGGCCGGACACAGACCCGTCGTGTTGGGTACCGGGTCAGCAGTCGCGCTAGCGCTGTTGGTCTGGTTGGGCCCCTATCCGATGAGTATGATCGGCGTTCCGGGGCAGGCGGTGCAGAACTCCGCACCGCCGTCGGCGGCGATGCTGGCCTTCGCATGTGCGCAGGCGGGCATAGCGATGGCTCTCGCGTCGGAACTCAACCGAAGGTTGGGCCAAAATCTGGTCCGGCGGGCATTGTCTATCGGAAATAACAATGTGATGGCTCTGTACCTCTGGCACATGATGCCCGTGGTGATCGTGGCACTAGCCGCTTATCCTGCGGGCCTGTTGCCGCAACCGGCCGTTGGAACTCAGCAATGGTGGCTGGTTCGGCTGGAGTGGGTGGTCATCGTCAGCGTTGTGGCAGCAATCCAGATGCTTCTCCTGTGGTGGGGACGCCGTTTTTTTGCAGCTCCGCTGCCTGAGCTGAATGTGCCCTTGGTCGACCGCGTAGCCGAACCGATCCTGTTTGCCGGCGCGGCGATAGCGGCGTTGGGTCTGGCATTCATCGCCGCCGCAGGCTTCGCACCGGACGGGCGATTCCCGTGGGCGACCGGGCTGGTTTTCGCTTTCGGGGTCGTACTGGTGGCGTTGCGCGCCGCGAAGAGCTAAATAGCATGACAAGTCGCCGACCGGGACTTGGGCTTCAATTTTGGGGATCGCGACACGTCTGAGCGCTATGCCATGTAAGACGAATTTGTCCGTTTTAATCTTCACAGATGGTGATAGATCCGACGACGAACTCACTTCGCCGAAGTAATGAGTTAGCCGCGGACCGTCTGATCGGCCTACCGAAAGTAGGTATCTGATGGCCGTTTCCGTGCTTCGCACTGCCGACGCCTGGTGGGTCGAGACGCCGTCGGGCGCCGCCAAGATCTCCACCATGGCGACAACGACCGCTCAGCTGCTGGCCGACCGCGCCGCGATCGGAGTCGCGGCCGACGGCGGCGGTACGGTCGTTGCTGTCGCGAGTCTGGCTCTGATTTCGCCGGTGACCCGACCGTGCCGGGTAGTAGCTCAAATGACCAACTTCAGGTCGCAGGTCAGGCGCCCAGGCAAGGGACGTACGTCGATCCCGCTGACTTTCTTCCGGAAGGCTTCCGCGTCGATTAGCGGCCCGTTCGACGACATCGTCAAGCCCCGTCACGTTCAACTGCTCGACTACGAAGTGGAGATCGGTCTGGTAATCGGACGGCCAATCCCCGTCGGCACAAGCGTTTCGGAAGTGGATCTTGCTGAGTTCGTGGCTGGCCTGGTGGTGGCCAATGATGTGTCGGCGCGGGACGTCCAGCTGCCGCGGACACAGTTCTACGAGGCCAAGTCATACCCGACATTTACTCCGGTCGGGCCGGCGCTGGTCTTGCTCGACGCCGCCGAGTTCAACCGCTTCGGTGACCTGAGGCTGCGCCTAAGCGTTGGTGGCAAAGAGCGGCAGAACGCTCTGGTCGAGCAGGACATGCTGCATCGGCCGCTGCAGGCATTGCAGTCGCTCACCCAATTCCAAGAACTCGCTCCCGGAGATCTGGTCCTCACGGGTACTCCGGTCGGCGCCGCATTGACGGCTCCGCGGAGGCCGGTGGAGATTATCGGCAATCTGTTGCCACCAGCGGTCAGGTGGAAGGCCTTCTTCAAACGGCAGGCACATAATCCGAACTATCTGCAGTGCGGGGACATCGTCGAAGCCTCTGTTGCCACTGATGACGGGGCCATCGACCTTGGCACCCAGCGCACGACGGTCCGATTCTCTTGATGGACAGGACCATTCGGGCATTTGAGATCCGTTGGTCGATCTCGTCGAGCCCAAATCGAGCCACATACATCACAAATCTGGCCGTCAGGGACATGGCATTCGTAGGGCGCCGATCGGCTGATAGACATCGCCGCGAGACGGCCCCACGGTGACCATGGAGTCGCGACCATCGCGGCCTCCTGGGTCATGGCTGCTCTAGATGCTGGCATCACGCCAGTCGACCGACCAGAAGTTGGCGGTGGGGTTGCGCGCCTCGGCTATCAGCAGTCACCGACGCTCAGGACGGGCGTGCCACGATAATCGGGACCCGCACGGAGTGCAGCACCGCGTTGCTGACCGACCCCAGCAACATACCGGAGAATCCACCTCGGCCGTGGCTGCCGACGACGACAAGTTGGGCAGCTGCCGACCTTTCGACGAGTTGCCGAGCCGGGCGATCGCACACGACAACGCGGCACAATGTCACGTCGGGGTAGCGTTCCTGCCAACCCGCTAGTCGTTCAGCCAGGTCGAGTTCTGCCTGCGCTTTCACTGCCGACCAGTTCAGGCCAGGAAGTTCCACCACCTCGACGTCGCTCCATGCGTGGACCGCGATCAACTCGACGCCGCGTCGTGATGCCTCGTCGATAGCGACCTGAGTTGCGAACTCCGACGTTGGCGAGCCGTCGATGCCCACCAACACAGGAGCGTTCTGCGCAGGTGGCGAATCGACGTCGTGGATGACAGCGACGGGGCAACTTGCGCGCCTCACCAGGCTCGAACTGACCGAACCGAGCAAACCTCGGGCCAGCGCTCCGCGGCCTGAGCCACCCACAACCATCATCTCGGCCTCGTGTGACAGCTCGATGACAGCCGGCACCGGCGCCGAAAAAATGAGTTCGCTGGTAACGACGAGCTTATGAACGGACGTCTTGGTTTCTTGGGCAATCTTGACTGCGTCCGCGACGACCTTGCGCCCCTCGTCCTCCTGCCAGCCGCCCCACGTATCCGGGTATGGCAGCGGGGGCCAGGTAGCCACGTCGGCGTTCACCACATGCGCCACGGTCAACGGAATATTTCTCATCGCGGCGTTGTGGGCGGCCCACCGGACCGCGGCGCTTGATGCCGGCGAGCCATCCACCCCGACGACAATTCCTAGGCGCTTCATAGGTGTGGATATTTCGTGTTCCTCTGTGGTCATGCACCGGCCGGGGGCATCGCGGCGATCAACGGCGTGTCGACCCCGATTGGGCCTACCTCTCCGGCGCCGCCTGGCGAACCAACTGGCGCTTCCCGGCCCGGCAGGGGGCGGCGGAAAAACGCCGCGTTGTCTTCGAGATGCTGGTGCTGTTCGTCTGGTAGGTCGCCTTCCCAGTAAATCGCCCCAACGTGGCACGTCAGTTTGCATGCACCGCAATCGACGCACTCGTCGGGGTTGATGTACATCGTCCGCGCACCTTCGTAGATGCAGTCGACAGGGCATTCCTGTACGCAGGACTTTTCCATGACGTCCACGCACTCTCTACCGATCACATAGGTCACGAGCATCAAACTACAGATCGCTGGTTGATTCGGCCGCCGCAGAAAGGCCCTTCTGTAGGGGACCAAAGGCCCTTTCTATGCTGCGGGTGATGGAGCTGCGTGGAACGCAGATACTGGGTCCGCTGGCTAGCTACGGCGGACCACAATCACCGGCACTTTCGCCGAATGGGCCACTGCCGAACTCACCGAGCCCAACAGCATGCCGGAAAACCCCCCGCGACCGTGGCTGCCGATTACCACAAGTTGAGCGCCTTCGGACTGCTCCAGCAGCCACCGGGCGGGCTTGGCGCAGACCAGCGACCTGTGCACGCGGACATCCGGGTACTGCTCCTGCCACCCGGCCAGGCGCTCGGCGAGAACTTCTTCTTCGCGATTCTGGCGCTCCGACCAGTCCCTTGTCACGACAGGGAACATGCCCAGATCGCTCCAAGAGTGCAATGCCAAGAGGTCCACTCCGCGGCGGGATGCTTCGTCGAATGCCAGGGCCGTTGCCTCCTCGGACGTCGGCGACCCGTCGATGCCCACCAGCACAGGCGCACTCGAGTCAGGACCCGCGCCATTGTCGGAATGCACAATGGCAACCGGACAATGCGCATGGTGCAACAGCGCCGTGCTGATTGAGCCCAGCAGCAGTCGCCCTAACGCGCCCATCCCCTGGCTGCCGACCACGATCATCGATGCCTCTTGGGAAGCAGCGATGAGTGTTGGCACAACGTTGGAGAAAACCACCTCGGTGCAAACTGTCGGCGTCTCCGATTCACCGAGATTAGCGGTGAGCGCTTCCCGCGCCTGAGTGACGACGTGTCGTGCATTATCTTGTTGCCACTCGGTCATATCCGGGTACAACTGGCCCACTGGCCATCCGACAACTACCGGAGCGACGACGTGCAACACCGTCAGAGGGAGTCGGCGCATGAAGGCTTCGTGGGTTGCCCATGCCACTGCCGCATCGGATGCTGCTGACCCGTCAACGCCAACAAGAATCCCGTGCCTGGTAGTGCCCGACATATCACCCTCCTTGCGTTAGGAACTGGTGTGCGGCCGGTCGGCAGCGGCAATGTGGTCAGTCTGCCCCCGATGCTATGGGAGATCTATAGCGAACAGCAGTGACGTGCGACCCCGAGTGACTGCGATTGGGCGCAACGGTGCGTCGCGGGCCAGGCTATACGGCTGGCTGCGTCACGAAGTCGATCAGCTCTTCGACCCGGCTGATCAACGCCGGCTCCAGGTCGTTCCAGTCGCGGACCCTCGAACGGATACGTTGCCACGCGCGAGCGATGTCCGCTTGCCGGGCGTGCGGCCAACCGAGGGCAGCACAGACTCCGTGCTTCCACTCGGTGTGCCGTGGCACCGTTGGCCAGGCTGTGAGGCCGAGGCGGTGCGGCTTCACAGCCTGCCAAATGTCGACATACGGGTGACCGACAACCAGGGTGTCGGTGCCACCGGGCCCGCGGCGTACCGCATCGGCGATTCGCGCCTCTTTCGAGCCAGCGACAAGATGATCTACTAGTACGCCGAGCCGACATCTTGGCCCGGGCTTGAACTCGGCGACGATGTTCACGAGGTCATCTACGCCACCAAGATGCTCGACTACAACACCTTCGATACGCAAGTCCTCGCCCCATACCTGGGCGATGAGCTCGGCGTCGTGCCGGCCTTCGACGTAGATCCGGCTGGCGCGAGCAACGCGAGCCCGCGCACCCGGCACGGCCACCGAGCCGGACGCTGTACGGGATGTGGCAGCCGGCGCAGAACGCCGCGGTGCGGTGAGGATCACCGGCCGGCCATCAATGAGATACCCCGGTCCGAGCGGAAAACCCCGAGTCTTACCGTGCCGGTCTTCCAGATCGACGCGACCGTATTCGACTCGGACAACCGCGCCGACATAGCCGGTCTGCGCGTCCTCGACTACCAAACCGAGTTCGACCTGATGCTCAACCGAACGTTTTTTGGGCCGCCCTCCCCCGGCAAGGACGTCGGTTCCATAGCGATCCATCACGTTGCAATATTAGGAAGTTACCCGGTCTAGCACAGCTGTGGCGCGCCGAACGTATCGCGGAAATGCTTGTGGCGGTTTTCTATTCCGGTGAACTATTTGAGTGGCTAAGCCGCACGTCGAATGCTTGATCCGATTTCGTTGCGGTCACCGGACGGCCGGTCATCGTGGTGGTCCCCAGACTGGTGGTGGTGGTCCCCACGCCGGTGGTGGCGGTGGTGGTGGTCCCCACGCCGGTGGTGGCGGTAGCCCCCAGATCGGTGGTGGTGGACTGCAAGGAGTGTTGACCGGGCATGGAATGAACGGATCGGCGCGCGCAGAGCCAGGAGCGACTGCGCTCGCCAGCAGAAGTGCACCGCACACAACTGAGAATGCGATCACCGCTACGTGAGGTGCACGTGCTGCGATTCCTTGCGCGGCGGACTGACTGCGCTGGGCAGCGGCACGCAAATGCAGCTTTCTGGGCCACCATTGGTCACCACGGTGGACTCGGCCTTGTCGGCACTCAACAGACTCGTTAGCCCGGCTGATGCAAACCTCTGTAAACATATGAAAAACCCTTTACCGCAACTATTTTCGTACTCTTTCCGCTGATTTTTCGTTCGGGTCAGTCGGTTCGGATCGCTGTCGACGCCAGTTGAGTCGCCAGCGGCGCGACAGCTAAGAGCTCGGTAAATCCGAGGACTGTTCGGTCGTCTCGGCTCCGGCCGCAGCTAGTCGGCTTCCTTGGCCCACGCGCAAGTCTCGTGGCGAGCCTTGTTGAGGATGGCCAGGACGCCTCGCTGTTGCTCGGCGCTGGCTTGGTGGGCGGATTGCGCTACTACTCGTAGTAGTTGATTCAGTTCGGTCGGCAGGTCGACGGAACCCGAATCGACGTCTTCGCCGATAAGGCCCCGGGCAGGGTTATTGATGGCCTCTTCCGCCCCCATGTTGCCGGCCTGCCTGGGGTGCGGTGTGCTTTGGGGTTGTCTTTGAGTCATATCGTTTCTCTCTCTGGTAGCAGCTCGTCGAGTCTCGATGCTCATCGATACATCGATGTCGATCTCTAGGCGACGTTCGTGGTGAAGTTGTCGGTGAATTCGTCCCGGTGTGCCGCTGAGTGGGTGCCGGGGACTGGGGAGATTGCGTTGAATTGGTCGAGCCGGGCCAGGCGCCGCCACGAGTCGATGGCCTGTCGAGTGACTTGCACGATTCGGCTGGCGGCGGCGCCTTTGGCGGCCAGCGCGTGGGTGTTTAGAGCGCTAGCAGTCACGGCGTCCAACATGGCGCGAAAATGATCCTCGACGAGGGCGGTCGACTGGCTTGCGGTTTGGATTGCGCAAAGTCCCGCGGGATTCAAGGCGGGGTTGACTGTATGCGCGGCGGTGCGTGCAGCTTGACCGGCGTCATTCCAGGCTTGCCAGGAGGCCGTGTCGCCCAAGGCTGCTTTGCGGTGCAACTCGGCGATATCGCGGATTGCTTTGATGGTCGCGAGTGTCGCGTATTGAATCAGGCCCCAGCTCTGGCTGGTCAGCAGTTCAACCACCCAGGCGTGGATCACGGTGTGACCTACGCACGAAGTGCCGACAGTCTGCCAGGCGAGGTCAAGGGCGAGCACGCTGTCCTCGGGTGATAGGTAACCACTGGGTCCGGCGAGTAGGTCGTTGCAGGACTGGACCAATGCAGACAGCGGCCGGGCGGAGCATCGCGGGAAGTCGGTGATCTGCGAGTCCCCGTTTATGTAAGAAATCGCATTCATTGCGCACCCCTTGCCTGATCCTGGCTGGTGGGAGCCCTTGGCCAATCTCAGTGGACGAGTTATCCGGTCGAGACTCATATCGGTTGCACCTCCGTCTTGATACGGCAGCGGTTTCTCTAGTCGACTGCGCTCACGTCGTCCACTTGGGCGAAGGACGCGCCAACCCGGGCTATCGATGCAGAACGATATATCGGTATCAGTCGCGATGCAACGGTCATTTTCGGCATAGTTGCTCTATCAACACCGGAGCTGGGTGGTCGGACCACACATTGTGGGGCGTGCGAATGGGGTGGCGACTCCGAGTAGCCGCCACGCGATATAGGTGTTTTCTGCTCCGGAGTGCCAGGGAGGACCGCGATACAGGAATCTGGACAGAAGACGGCAACGGCTGTCGTCGGCCGCTCGCGCGATCAGCTCGTGAAGTACCGGATTCGGTTGATCTGATCACCGCGCCGGGCCACGTCGGCGAAGATAATGCCACGGCCGTGATCTGAGGTGACCGAAACCGTCACCGTGGATCCCGCGCCGTTGATCTTCATCCAGCGTGCGTCCTTAAGGTGCTCGGTCAGCCCGGCAATACCTACGATTTCGTCATCGCCCAAAGTTATTGTGGCAGTGGCTGACAGTGCCTCGGCGGCGCGGATTCTGTCCCCTTGTGCGACAGCTCGCAAGAATGTCGTCACTAGCGCCTTATGACGCGCCCCCGGCCGGCGAAAGCCGGATATGAAACCTGCGGCGCCTTTCAAACCCTGGTTGCCCAACAACCCTCGCGTGAGTTGCAGAGCGGGCGCCACCGCGCCTGGTCCGGTTCTGAGGAACTGCAGCATCATCGCTGGCAACTCCCAATATGCCCGCAGCGCCTCAATCTGCCACTCGCTGTTTGCCTCGCGAAGGTCATAACGAAGGAACGCGGGAATGAACATCGTCACCGCCGAGCCCATGGTCACCTCGAGTTTGAGATCACGCAACACGACGTGGCCGGAGACGATGTCGAGATCGCGATGGAACTTTATGTCGCGAGGACCGATGAATGTGTCATAGAAACGGCTGATCTGTTCGTGCCCGACGTGTGGCCGCGAACCTACCGGATCTTCCACCCGGCCGTCGCTGGTGAACAGTCCTACCCAGCCGGCTCGGTCATGGGCGGCGGCGGCGCGTGGTGACCGCTCTACTGCGGCAATGAGATCGCTTCGTTGCGGAGACGCCATCAGCCGGCTTCCACGAGCGCGATGTTGGCGGTACGCATCTCCGCTAGCGCCTGTTCAGTCGTGCCAGCCGACACGCCCGCAGTCAGGTCTATGAGGACTCTGGTGGCGAAGCCGTTCCGTGCTGCGTCCTCTGCGGTCCGCCGGACACAGTGATCTGTGGCAACACCCACCACATCGATCTCATCGACCCCGTGCTGCCGTAGCCACTCCAGCATTGGTGTCCCGTTCTGGTCAGCTCCCTCGAAGCCGCTGTATGCGGCCGCGGAAGCGCCTTTGTAGAAAACAGCGTCGATCGGGCCGCGGTCAAGGCCGGGGTGTAAATCGGCGCCGGCGCTTCCGGCGCGGCAGTGCGGCGGCCACGACGACAAGTAATCCGGATGGTCGGAGAAATGGTCACCAGGGTCGACGTGGTAGTCCTTGGTGGCCACAACGTGATGATAGCCGGGCCTACCGGCCAGGTAGGCGTTGATCGCGGGGGCCAGCAAATCACTACCAGGCACAGGCAGTGAGCCGCCCGCGCAGAAGTCGTTCTGCATGTCGACGATGATCAACGCCCGCACAAAGTCCACCCTATCGTCGCCGGCGAAATCGGCCCGGGCCGCCGAATCTCACCGAAGTCACGACGCCCGCGCGGCCGCCCCGTCACTGCGGCTTTCCTGGCGGGCTGCGGCTCCATTCCACCCATCGGGCCCAGGCCAGGGCGGTCGTTCGTAGCGCGCAGGCCGCTCCATGCTCACGGGCAAACTGGCGTCTAGATGTTCAACGGCCCGGTCGATATTGGACATGATCAAGTTCAGTGCGCTAGGGAGAAACCGTCCCACGCCATCCGACGATGCTGGTGTGGATCAAATTCGATGCGACACTTGCGGTCGATAATCATGACGGCGCGGTCGGTGTGCGAATAGGTTGGCCAGTCGTCGCCTGGGACACCGCAGCGGCTGAAATCATGCCAGCGTCGTTGTACCTCGTTGCTGACCCGCAGCGCCGGCCGCCGATCGGCCCCAGCGGTCAGCAGCGCGCCGAATCTGGTGCGATAGATGTCGAAAACAGCAAATAGCTCGGTGGCGTGCGTG
This sequence comes from Mycobacterium sp., assembly GCF_965230835.1. Classification (GTDB taxonomy): domain Bacteria; phylum Actinomycetota; class Actinomycetes; order Mycobacteriales; family Mycobacteriaceae; genus Mycobacterium. Next base: position 4,490,592 of record NZ_CBDDLW010000002.1, on the reverse strand, counting down.
GCTCCAAAGCCCGCCCAGCGCAGCGCGCGTGGCGCATAGTCGTAGCGGTACAGGTAGGTAGGTGCATATAAGCTATGCGCCTCTGCGATTTGCCAGGCAGCCGAACTGAAGGCGAAATCGCCGCCGAGCTGGATGCACGCTTCCGGCTCGGGATAATTTGGGTATGCGGCGGTAATACGTTCGCGGGCAGCGGGTTCTGTATCCGCCAACAGTGCTTCGACCATCGCTTCGTTTGTCGGTAACATTCTGAGGAAACGAGTGAACAACCGGCCTTCTTCGGCATTTGTTCCTACGATGAGAGGCACTTGGTGCGCCGCACCGGACCGCTATAGCCTCGACGGGGTCAAGGGGCAGGTAGTCGTCACCGAAAACTGGCCCAATCGGGAAGGCGCCCAGCCGGTTCTGCAAGCCCTGATCGATCAAGCGGTGTTGGGTTTCAACAAGTTCTGCCGCAGATGCATGCATCAGCGCGTTGGCGGCATCTTGGGTGCGCGCTCCGAGCAGATGGGCGAACCGTGTGGCAAACTCGGCGGCTACTTCTCGCGAACGCACCATGCCCGCAGCGGGGCTTTCCGAGATCGCCCGGGCGAAAAGACCTTCGGCGGCTGGCACTGCCATCAGCGTGGCGGTGATGTGGGCGCCGGCGCTCTCGCCGAACACGGTGACGTTTGACGGGTCGCCGCCGAATTCGGCGATGTTGTCCTGGACCCAGCGCAGTGCCATTACCAGATCGCGCAGGTACACATTGCTATCGAAGACGACGCCCTCGCCAGATTTTGACGACAGTGACGAAAGGTCCAGGCAACCGAGTGCGCCGACTCGGTAGTTGACCGACACGTACACGCAACCACCGCGGGCCAGTGCCGCACCGTCGTAGAGCGGGGTAGCCGAACTGCCCAAGATGTAACCACCGCCGTGAATGAAGACCATAACCGGGAGTGATTCAGTGGAGGCGCCCTGAGGGGTGACCACGTTGAGCGTTAGGCAGTCCTCGCTCATCGGCTGATATTTGCCAACTCCGAGCATGGTGTAGCGGCGCTGCTGCGGTGCGCAGTTGGCGAAGCCATGGCAGTGCCGTACGCCCGACCAGGGCTGGGCGGGCTTCGGCGCCCGGAATCGCAGTGGCCCCACCGGCGGTCTGGCGTACGGGATTGACCGCCAGCGGTTTACGCCGTCGCGAGTAAACCCCTCGACGGTGCCGGTGGCTGTTTGCGCGTGGACGATGCGCTCGTGCATAAACAGACGGTAGCCGACTCAATGGGCGCCTGGCCCGCGCAGTCTCTGAATTCGGTGTGTGGCGACTAGCCTGGTTAGATGCGGATCGCCACACTCGTCGCAGCGATATTGCTGATTGCGGGATGTTCGCACACCTTTGGAGGTTCACATCAATCGCCGACCACCGCCTCGACAACCTCGACCTCCGGGATGCCGCCCACTGCGTCCTCGGCGGCACGGTCGGCCATGCCAGCTGGCGGCACGCCCATGGTCGACGTCATTGGCTGGATTGAGGCAGGTCACGCCGCCGATCCCGAGCCCTATCACAGTGTGAGTCGTGACGGAGTGACGACGCAGGTCGGCAAAGATATCGCTTTCAGCGTCGCGGCAGGCGCCGTGGCATGCGTGACGGACTCGAAGCACGCCGACAACGCGCTGGCGTGTCTGGTGGCTCTGCAGAACCCGCCGCCAAGCCCTGCCACAGCCTATGGCGAGTGGAAAGGCGGCTGGGTCGACTTCGACGGGATGAGTCTGCAGGTCGGTTCGGCGCATGCTGACCCGGGACCATTCATCGACGGCAATGGCCCCGAACTGGCGAACGGGGATTCGTTGGCATTCAGCGATTACCGTTGTCGCGCCGGCCAAGACGCCGTGGTTTGTGTGAACTATGCGCACCAATCGGCGGTCCGGCTGGGCGTCAATGGTGTGGAGCCGTTCGGATGCCTGCGGTCGGTGCCGCCACCGGACGGTGTTGGAGATGCGTTCGCCTGCTGAGTTGCTTGTCTTGGTGCTGGACGACGCTCTACGGTCCGGGGCCGGTCCAAGCGGCATCCAACTGGGTTGCCACGTCGATGATCTGCGCGGCCTGGGAGTGAGGTTTGTCGATTTCTTCGGCGACGTACTGGGCGATGAAGCGCCGGATTTCGCCGTCAACGCCGGCGAGGATGCGCAGCACCTCGCCGCGGAAGGATTTGGACGACACGTTGACAGTGATGTCGGAAGGCCGTGGTTTCGATACATCGACGATCAGTAGTAGCGGCTCGGCCGCGCGTGCGGTGGCGCGCAATGCGATATCGCCGGTGACGACGAATCGTTGTTTGTCGAGTCGTAGGTCGAGCAGCATATTTATGGTCAACGGGATGTGAATGACAAATGTGATGAGGTCACCAAGGCGACGCGTCACTCGGGGGTCTTCGATTTTGACTTTCGCGCTGACTTTGGCGATCTTGCCGGGCCCTTGAGCGATCGGTTCCATTGCGAATTCGCTGCCCGCGATATCGGCGAACGCGGCGGCAACGCGGTCCGGGGTGACGGCGACCTCGAAGAATCTGCGGCCAAACTCTTCGTAGGTCAGGTAGTCGTGGTTTTGCATAGGCATATACCGTCTCATGTCACCTGCCGTAACCGATACCAATCGGCTCGCGTCGCCAGAAATTGGCTTCTGAGCCAGTTTGTACGGGTTCGGATCGCTATTGCGGCGCTGCTATCCGCACTCCGCTCCGTCGGGTTGTGAACCACGCCACAGGAAACCATTTCAATTCGGTGTGTCGGGCTGCGGCCTGCCAGTCTTGTGGTACTACCAGGTTTGCAGTACTGGAGGTGTTTGGAGTCCCATGTGCGCGCACGAAGTTCCTGCACAGCGCTCGGCCGTATCCCGTATCGAGGGACTGCTCACCTGGTTTGGGGGCGGTGACTGGCGCGAACTCGGTGAGCGTCACGAGCGTTCCACGCACGCGGTCGCCGGATCCGTTGTGCTGCTGGGGGCTGTGCTTGCCTGGTTGGTTGCCAGTTTGGTCGTCAACGAATCGGCGGGCTGGCCGTTTGCGGCCAGCACCGCGTTGGCCCTCGTGTTCGGTTTGTTGGTCGGTGCGGTGACCCGCGGCATGGTCGGCGGACCTGGCCGGGCTTGGCTCGGTACTGCGGGACGCGCTGCTATAGGGGTTGCGCTCGGTGCTGTCGTTGGCGAGCTCGCCGCAGTCGTGTTGTTCTCTACGTCAATCAACGACAAGCTCGATGAAGAGGCTGTCCGCAATGCCGACTCGACCCCGGCCGTAGTCGCAGCAGTCTCCGCACTGGCACAGACGCGGAATGCGCGTTCGGCGCTCGACAACGCGGTTGAACAAGCTCGTGGGCACCTGGACGCAGCCCTGGTGGTTGCACGCTGCGAATACAACCCCACACCGGCGTGTCCGCAGACCCGGATTACTGGCGTACCAGGTCGAGGGCCTGAGGCGCGAACAGCAAATGAGCTTCTTGCCGACGCTCAGCGCGAATTGGACACGGCACTGGCTAACCGCGACCGTCGGGCACCCTCGTTGGAGGCCAAGGTCGCCGGTGACGAGGAAGCCATTGCCCAAGCGCGCCGCGCGGTGGTAGCAGACAGTAGGCGCGGTCTAGGCGTGCGTTGGGTGGCAATGAACGACTTGACCTTCGCTAGCCTCAGTGTGCTGATCCTGCGGCTGCTCACCATCGGCTTCTTCGTGCTGTTGTACCTACTGCCGCTGATCCTGCGACGGTGGCGGGGTGAAACGACCCACGATCGGCACGCGGCCGCTCGCGCGAAGCGGGAACGTGCCGAGTTGGAAGCTGACACCGCTATCGCCATCAAACGGGCCGAAGTTCGCCGCGCCGCTGAAATCATGTGGGCCGATCAGCAATTGGCCCGGACCCGCCTCGCGATCGAGGCTCAAACCGAAATCGACCGCGAGCAGCAACACCGTCGGGTCGTCGAGGCACTCCATGGGCCGGTGCGCACCTCGGCTCGCGGCGTCGTCGAGCCAGTGCGAGAAACCGTGTATCTGCCGGCAGCCGCCGAGGCGGACGACGTGGGACGGGACGTCGTCCAACTGCCCGCCGGGGCTCGGGATGCGCAGGCTGGCGTCCTGGAGTGCCAACCGGTACTGGAAGGAGCCATTGAGCGTCAGGAATCTGGAGAGGAGCGCGGCACGCCGCTCATCCCCTCGATCCCGGATGCCACCAAAGCCGCGGCGCGGTGGATTCGTCCGTTGATGCCGTCATTTGTAGCGCAGGTTATCGACCACACAACTCAGCCGCTACGCACCGCGCGTCAAGTTTTTGAAGAGGTTGAAGAAGTCGCGTTTTCGTTCAAGCGCACGCACAAGGTGACGATCAATTCGCAGAGCTCCGACCACGTCAAGCAGCCGCAGTTGGAATCGCCAGCTGCGGATACGTCAGCCGACACCAACCGAACTGTATCGCCTCGTGGTGAAGATGACTCCGGCAACTGCGGCCACGTGAGTACCAATGATGCGTGTCCGTCGTTGGATCTCGCGGCCGATCTGCCGAACGTTTCGCCCGGGCCGAGTGACCATGCGAGCCATCGGCAGTTGGTTGAGCGAGATGGCCCGCAAGAATTGCGTTTACCGGATGGGCCGCGTGAACTTCCGCCCGCGCAGTAACCGGGAAATAGTTGTTTGCGCCTTGTTCGGAGTGGCGCACATTCAGCCTGGTCGCGGCGTATGATCCTGCCGACGGGATGGACTTGGTTGAAGTAGCCTTCGGTGTGTTCCGGTTATTTGGGTATTCGCGGATGAATTGGGAGCTGGACAGGGATGTCGTGGATCGTGCGACGACGGTAATCGCAGCACAATGCCGCCCCGCCATCAACGCGGCATCAATAGCGGGGTCGACAACCGTATGAGAGTTAGCCTGTTCCTGGCCGATGCCGCACAACCCGATGCCCAATCGGGGAAGGTCCATGTCCTCGGTCTTGGGTGGCGGCAGTGCCAAGCGCCCACTCCCCCTTTCACTTTGGTGCTGTTTCTCGATATTGACTGGGATGAGACCAACAAGCAGCACAATCTGACATGTCAATTGCTCACCACGGACGGTGATCCAGTAGTCGCGCCCGGGCCGAACGGGCCGCAGCGGATCCTCTTTGAGGCTGCTGCTGAGGCAGGCCGCCCGCCGGGAGCAATTCACGGTAGTTCGGTTCGAATGCCGCTCACCCTCAACATCCCGGCAGGACTCCCCCTGGAACCTGGAATCTATGAGTGGCGGGTTGAAGTTGAGGGCTACGAAACGGCCACGGCGGTCGAGGCATTCGTTGTAACTAGTGGCAGTGTGCCTTCGACGCGCACTGGCTAGTAATCGAGTTCCCGGCTGCACCGAGACCCTGGTACCTGGCTGGGGCTGGAAAGCCCACGGACGCAGGGAATCGCGATGCAGAGACGGGCCTTACACCCGATCTAGCCAGCCGGAGCTACTCGATGTACAACTCAAGTCGCTCGAGCCGGCGCACCAGAATGCTTGGCAACCAGCGTCCCACGTCGGCGGCCTCGACTACTGATGTGCGATCGAGCAGCATGCGTAACACGATCTGCGCCTCAAGGCGTGCGAGCGCGGCACCGACGCAGAAGTGAGCGCCTTTTCCGAAACTAATGTGGCCTTTACCCCCGGGCCGGTCGAGGCGGAACTCGCCTGGCGCCTCGAACTGGGCTGGATCCCGGTTTGCTGCCCCCCATAGCAGCAGTAGGTGTGAGTCAGCCGGTAGTTGGACGCCGCCAAGGGCGGCATCGTTTCGCACGTGGCGGTAGTGGCCCCGAAACGGCGACTCATAACGCAGAGTTTCCTCGATGAATGGTCCAAGCAGCTTGGGATCGTCGCGCACCCGTTGCTGGATATCTGGGCGGCTTCCCAGCATCCACGCGGCGCTGCCCAGGAGGGACGCTGTAGATTCGCCTCCCGCGGCGAACAAGGTGACCATCATGACCTGAGCGGTGAGCGTATCCACTTCCCCAGTCGCGCAGGCAGCGGCAAGCTCGCCGAGCAGGTTGTCGCGCGGATCCGCCGCTGCCCGCTCGAATTGTTCGGTGATGTAGCCGCTGAGCTCCAGCACAGCCACACCCGCCGCGGCGAGCTGGTCTTGATCGACCAGACCCTCAAGTAGCTGGGTGGCTGCGTATCCCCATTTCACCAGCTGGTCGATGTCGGCGTCGGGCAGGCCGATCAGCTGAGCCACAATCATCATCGGCAGCCGGTTGGCGATCGCGCTCATCCATTCGATACGTCCGCCTTGCAGGTTGTCGACCCATAGACGCTCTGCGGTCTCGGCGGCGAACTGCTCCGTGATGCGGATCCGTTTAGCTGCCAAATGGCGCACCATAAGCTTGCGGTGTACTGCGTGCGCGGGGTCGTCAGCGGTGGCCAGCACGTGGGTAGGTCCGCCGAGTGGATCCATCTCGAACGGCTTGACTTGGCCCTCGGCGCTATATGTCATTGTGGCGGTCAGGTTCGATGAGAAGTCATCGGGACGGCCGATCGCCTCGTTGATCGCATCCCAGCCGCACACAGCATAGAAGTCAGAGTCTCCGATGCGGTGGACCGGACCCGAGGCACGCATGTGCTCGTAGTACGGGTAGGGGTCTTGGAGCGTTTTGGCATCGAAGAACGTGACGGCATTCTGGGCGACTGTCATTTATTCAGGGTGAGTGGCAGACATCAACACGTCAACCGCATCGTGTAGAACAAAGCGCTACCGGCGGGCGGTGAGGCTCTCTACGGCATATGACAATTCCGACCGATGCGTGATCCGCGATGTCTCCTCGATAGTGTCGTGTTCGGTTGCTCACGATCGGGTGCGGATCCGTAGCGCTGAAGGTCGCTCTCAGCTGCGCGCCATCAACGCTGCACGGGAGAGTCCGCGGTCAGGGGGTTTTACTTTGACGCATCGAAGTGTCACGGTGACGAACATCGGTCGATGAAGGGCTACTTCTGTGCGGGCATCGCACGGATCTCGCCGGGAACGAACCACATCCGGACTGGGGGCGACCGTCGAAGGGCGGTACGGGGCAGTCGCCGTGGGAGGTCGCCGTTCGCGTTCGGAGACGTTCGGAAAGGTGCTGAGGCAACATGTTGAAGCATCGCGTGGCACCGGAGTCCTGTAAAGGATGATTTGGTGCGGCTGTTGGTTGACAACAACTGCGAAGAAATTCGGCATAGTACACCAGGTTTGGCCGCTTCGCACCACGGCAGCGAAGCGGCCGGCATTAAAATAGGGGTAGTGTCATTCTTGGCTCTTTGATACAATATCGGCAATTTCGTTGGGTCAACGTTCGATATCACGCTAGAGAAAAGGGTACCAATGACAACTCCAAAACTCGGCGGTTTTTTAAACGTAAATTCGGACGCGTTAAAACAAGCCGCTAAAGAAGCTGACGACATAGCCACCGCATTGCACACCGCTGTCTTGAATAATTGGGCAAACATGGTGCCTACTCAACCGGCGGGTATGGATCAAGGCTCAGTTTTGGTAATGAAGAATTGCAACGAGTTCGCGGATAAGGCCAAACTCGCTATTGCTGATATTGTGAATCAACTTGGTGATTACTCAAAGACGTTGCGCGAAGCCGCGGATTCATATTCCGGAACCGATTTTTTGAATTCCCAAAACTTCTAACAAGGCGGAGGTAGGACGGCTCGTGGCTGATTCCGGATCGGGCGATGGCAGTGGTGGCAGCGGTGGCGATAAAGGGGGCAGCGGGGGTGACATTAACTCGGTTGATGCTGGTAAGCTAGACCCTAGAGTGCTTGCCACGCTTGTTGGAAAACCCGTGGGCATGTGTGTCGACCTTTTTGGGTTCCTTGCTTGGAACTGTGACGGTATGGGTTTGGGATACAGCATGGATTATTCGCACTCGAAGATTTACGCGAACAAACCAGCATATGGTGGATGGTCTGTACACGATACCGCTTCGTCCGCGCATAAGAACCTCGCCGATGCGATGGACAAAACTGTGGCAGACTTAACCTCTAGCCTCAACACGTTAATGGAAAATTGGCAAGGAACCCCTGTGCCCAAGCTGAAGAGTACGATGGAGGGGTTCATCTCGAGTGTTCAAACGCTTGCGCATTCGGTGCGCACGGCATCTGATGTCCATCACCGGCAATCGGGGTTTTTCAGCGATCTCTATTCATGGGGTGGGGACAACATTATGGGAATAAACTTTTCCCCGGGCTGGGGCAACGAGCAGAGTACCTGGCGCATGCTTCCTTCGGCGCATGAAATGAACGATTTGCATACCGTATACGCCGGTGGGCAGTGGTACAACTGGCTGAACCCTGCTAAATGGGCATTGGCTGCGGCGGCCCGCATTTATTGGAACAACTACTCTGGGCACGCACATAAAGCCTATAGCTTGTACGTCGGTGATTCTGCTGGTAATGCAGCCCCCAACTCATTCGGCTCCGTTCCGCAAATCCCCAAATTGACGAGCGGTAGTGGTGGGGGCAGCGGGGGCGGTAGCGGCGCCGGCGGCGGAGCATTGGGAAGTCAATTGGCGTCCCTGCTGCCAAGTCTGCTCTTGGCTCCTATGAGTATGATGGGCATGCTATCCGGTTTGGCAGGCGGTTTAGGGAAAGGTGCTACGGGCGCTGGTAATTCGCTCGCCTCTGCCCCGGGCCTATCTTCAGACGCTGCTTCCGATATTCCGGGGTCGGACTCTCCATCCTCGGGCCTCGTAGGGTCACGTGTACCTAATAGATCTGGTCTGCCGGACGCATCTCGTGGGTTTCGTTTCCCCCCCGGATGGGACGGCAAACCAACCCCCGTGTCGTCGTCTCCTGCCAATGCCGAGCTAGCTTCTGATCGCGCTACCGCCCAGCGGCCGTCCGGGAATGCTAATTCGGCACAGGGGGGTGGGATGCCCGGCATGATGCCGCCCATGATGGGCAACAGAGGCGCCGGAGGCGGTGGCCAGGGGAACTCTTCGTCGCGATCCGCTCTCCAAAAAGAGACTGCGCCAATTTTCGTGTCGGATAAAGGCGAGCCATTTACTGATGATGAATGGAGCAGCATAATACCATCGCTTGCCGGGGCGCCCTCGAATATAGAGCTTGCTAATCCACACATGGAAGCCTACATGCAGCAAAGAGGCTGATCATGATCGCCGATACTCGACAACGGGCTAGCCTTGCGGTAACAGTTAATGTACGCATATGTTCACCGGTTTGAGTCGTGTTCGATCAATAGCGAAATAAGGTCCTCCTCCGTGTGCCCTTTGGGCATGGGGATGCCGTATTTCGTGGGTGCTAAGCTTTCTAACCGAGTGTATCGACGTATTTGTCCAAGTGGGGAATTGTGGTAAAAAGAGGCGTACTAGCATCCGTGCAACTAGATAGCGAGGCTCTCCTATCCATCATGCGATCGCTGGGGATCGGATCAATGCCTATGGACCTGGAGTTGTACTCCATGGCCCATTTCTTCGGCGAGCAGTCGGAGCTAGATTCTTCCACTCTATCCAGACTGCGATCTGGGGAACTCATCGATGAGAACGGGAGAATAGATCCCGATCTGGAAAATTGGCTTCGAATTTTGGAGCATCCAGATATTACCGCTTCTGCTATATCCCGGATAAACAATCGGGTTCGTCGGGTGGTGATTGCCCGCCGCGGTCCCCATCACGTTGTAGCCATGCGTATCGGTAATGAGATCCTGATCCAGGCGATACAATGTAACTCTCGGAATTTCGAAGAAGTGGTTGCGGCGCCGCTGTGGGACTCATTGAGGTTGTCTGAAACGCTCATGGATCCGCCGGCGGCTCGAATGAACAATATTACATGGGTGTCCTCGTTGGGGGATTTAAAGGGAAATCCATCCACTCTTCCAATTGAAATTCAACAGGCCATGGAGACCCAAGGTCCGACGAAAGAAGTTCTTCAAGAGCTATTCGGAACCAATGGTCAGCGCGCTCAAATTTTCATCGAACAAAGACAAAAAACCGATGAGATGATGTGCTGCCCCGCTGTTGTGCTGGTTGCCGATACACGGTTCGGGCGTGTGATCATGGGTACTCGAAAGGATCGCGTAAATATAGTCGCGACTTTGGGAGGCGGGTCTTACAAGCGGTTCAAGTCAGCGATAGGTGACCTGATCGCTATGACTCCCTCTCAGGATTGGTTTTCTGGCGCTTCGTGAGTTATGCGGAATTAGTGATGCAAAGCTTTTCAGACCATACGTGACCGCTGTCCGGGTTTATTCCATCCAGGCAGGCCTGGGTTGTGATCTTGGGAGCAGCCACGCCAGCTCAAACGGCCACGTCGACGCGCGCGTGGGACCCGACCTCGCGAATGACGCCCGCGATATCAGCTGCCCAGTACCCGCTGCGTGTAGTCGTTGAGAAAGACCCGCTGAGGATCGAGGCGGTTGCGAACTGCGGCAAAGCGGTCCCACTCTGGATAGAGTTCACGAAGTGTCGCGGCGGTCTGGTAATGGCGTTTACCCCAATGCGGCCGGCCCGCATACTCGGTCATGATCTCCTCGACCGCACGGAAGTAGGTTTCGAACTCCATGCCGCTGTACTGGTGAACGGCGATGTAGCAGGTGTCTCGCCCGTGGGCAGTAGACAAGAAGGCGTCGTCGGCAGCGGAGAACCGCACTTCGATAGGAAACATGACAGGAAGGTTGCGACGTCGAACCACGTCGATGACGCGCTGAAGCGCCTCGGGCCCGTGTGTTCGCGGGATGGCGTACTCCATCTCGGTGAACTTCACCTTGCGTTGGGTGGCAAAGACTTTGTAGGCGCGGTCTACGACGGTCGAGGACGACATTAGGTTCGTCATGAGGCGGTTCAGTCGCGGTGCTGTCGCCGGGAAGCGACGGCCGGCCTGGCAGATCAGGTTCAATCCCCCATTCTCGATGTTCTCAGAGATCATCCGCTTGCGTCCTGCCGTGGATTTGGGCTCCTGATCGCTGCGGCGCATGGTTCGTGTCAACGCGGTGTTGGCGTGGGGGAAGATGAAAAACTCGAAATGGTCGTTTCCATTGACGAATTCGTCCAGTCGCTCAAGGGTTTCGGCCAGGGAGCGCTTCCGGTCAGTGCGATGCAGCGTGTACAACGGCACTGCCTTGAGAGTGACCTGGGAAATAACCCCGAGTGCGCCCAGCGACACTCGTGCAGCCAGATAATCGTCGTCGCTGGACAAGCTGACCACGTCGCCGCTAGCGGTGACCAAACGCAGCGAGACGATGCACGCCGATACATTCTGGAAGCGCGCTCCAGTGCCGTGTGTCGCCGTCGCTGTTGCGCCGGTAATTGATTGCGGATCCACGTCGCCTTGGTTTTCCAAGCCAAGTCCGAGCCGAGCCAGCTGGGGGCCCAGCGTCCGCAGTTTCGCCCCGCCCTCGATCGTCACCAGACCGGTCGCGGGGCTTTCGGTCTTGATAACGCGCTGCAGGCCGGTCATGTCGATCATGACTCCGTCTGTGCAGGCGATGTCAGTGAACGAATGCCCGCTGCCGACCGCACGCACGCGCTGGCCTCGTTGTGCTGCCTGTGCAACCAGGTCGACCAATTCGGCTTCTGACATCGGCCGCGCGATCACCGAAGGTGCACATATCTGATCACCGGGCCAGTTGGTCCACGTAGGGCTCATCGCCCCAGCTCGCGAATGACGGACTCGGCGACGGTGACCGCGTGCATCACCGTCTCATAGATAAGGTTCTCGGGGGTGTCGGACATCTGGTGGTAGTTCGACAGTGCCTTGTGCCGGTCGATGGATGAAAAGCATGCGGTTGGGTACCCGGCCCGGCTCATCAGGACGGCGTCTGTGCTGTTGCGTGACCGCATGCCACGCCGCAACGGTGCGTCGGCGCGCTCCGCGACACGCGCGACCAGGTCGCGGAAGGGGCGATGGTAGTAGTCCTCCATGACAGTCGTGCCTTCGCCTTCCAACATGATGAGTTCAGGTGAGCCGACGGTGTCGAAATTCAAAAAGTACGTGCTGTCGCGGTCGAGTTCGTGCTTGTGGCGTGCCATAAAGCCGTAGATGCCGCCTTGCAGCTGCTCCTCGGCGCCAAGCGATACCAACAGCACCCGCACCCCCGCTACTGGCCGTGCGCGCAGCCGCTCGGCGAGGGCGACAATCAGGGCGACGGCCGAGAGATTGTCGTTAGCCCCAGGGACAATGGGGCTGCGAGCAATATCGGAGAACACGGCTGCCGCGATCGCACTCATAGCGGCTCCAGCGATCATGATCTTGCGGTTGCCGCGTATTGCGCCTATTCCGGCAAGTGTGGGCGCCAAGATTGTCGGCCACCAGTTCGGCAGCGAGGTATCTATGCGCTCGACGATCCCTGGGAATCGGGCGATTATGCGGTCCTGAAGATCGGACTCGAAGAACTTTCCGCTGTGCGCTGCGTCGTGGTGAGCGCACACCACAATCGTGTGCTGGCCGGAAAGATCGCCGGCCTCAGCCACGACATTCCATGTCTTGCTGGGATTTTGCAATGTTCTACGCGCAATGCGCACCCCATTCGAACAGTCGTCGGCAATCGCCAGTCCCGCGCCCAGCCCGGCCAACGCGGCCGGTCCTCGCAAGCGCCGGCTGGCCAGGCCCGCGACCGCCGCCCCGACACCGACCGCCGACAGCTTGGCGTGCAGCCGCGGGTAGCCGCCATAGAATGGTTCTTCTTCGACACGCGCATTCTGTGCTCCCGACGCGCGCAACCGCTCGACGATCCAGTCGGCGGCCTCTTTCTCGCCCGGCGCGCCGGCGGCACGCTCGATCGGTGCGAGCCTCTCGACAACCTCGCGCATAGTGGTCAGCTCGGTTGGTAGTGCAGTGATCGCTCTCATAGCAGCTCCTTTTTGCGCAGCCCGCCTCGAAGATGGGCCAATCTCCGCATTACAGAAACGTGCGTCCCTCGCCCCGGTATGTCGGCACGCTATCGACGATTTCTGCGCCGCGCACCAAATGCAGGCGCTCGAACCGCTCACACAACTCGCCGGCCTTGGTGTGGCGGAAGTAAACCTTGTCGCCAACGCGAAGCCGCCAGGCCGCGTCACCGTATAGAGGCGTTTGGACCTCCCCGGTGCCCTCCACCGGATCGAGGGTGAGTCCGCTGGGCAGATAGGGAGTCGGCATACGGTCTTTGCCGCCGACACCGCTGGCCAAATACCCACCTCCGAGCGCGGTTACAGTCTTGGGGTCCGGCCGGCGCGAAATCGGCAGTGCGAACATCGCCGCAGGCTGCAGTGTGAAAGTTGAATACGAGTCAAACAGGGTCGGTGCATAGAAGCCAGAGCCAGCGGTTGCCTCGGTGATTGCTGGTTCCTGCGCAACCAGATGCACGTCGCCCGTGCCGCCGGCGTTAATGATCTCAAGGTCAGCGACCTCGCGCACCAGCTCAACTGCACGGGCGCGGCGATCGCGCAACTCCGCGATGGAGCGACGTTGCATCCAACGCACGGCAACGTTCTGGGCGTGTTTGCCCGCGACATTGTCTCCGAAGCCAGCGATGTGGCCCTCATACGACATCAACGCCACCAGTTTCAGGGCGGGCCGTCGCGCGATCTCGACCGCGAAGGCGCGAGCCTGTTCCGGTGTGTGCAGCGGCGACCGCTTGGGCCCGATCTTCACACGGCCACCGGCGCGCCAATAGCCGGCGTCGAGGTCCAAGCAGAGCCGCACCGGTTCGCGGGTGGCGGCCTCAATCAAGTCAAGGTGCTCGACACTGTCTACCATGACGATTGGTGCTCCCGAGGCGTCCTCCGCGGTGAGCTGGCCCAAGTCGTGCAGTGCCCTACGGTCAGTTGTTGGATAGGCGAGTAGCAGGTTGGAAAAGCCCTGACCGGCAAGCCACAACGTCTCCGGCAGGGTGAACGTCATCAGTCCGTTGAACCGCTGGTGGGCGTCGAGGATCTGCCGCTGTAACTGGCGACAACGTATCGACTTCGATGCCACCCGAATCGGTTTGGTGCCGGCTCGCGCGAGCATCTGATCAGCATTGCCCCACATCGCGTCCAGGTCGACGAATGCGAACGGCGCATCGAGGTCAGCGAACGCCTGCTCGTAGCGTTCTAGCCGACCAACAAGGTCCATTCTGGCTGGCCTGTCCGAACGTCGCTCGTGAGTGGCCGCCTCGTGCACGCCGCCACCTTACTGAAGATAGTGACGGTGCACCGACTCTTTGGCGTGTCGCAACGCGCTTGATGCAGGCGAAATGGGCCGCGACGTCAATCCACCGATACCGCCGGTCCTGCCGGATCTATGCTGCAGGTCGTCAACCACGCGCGGTGCCAGTGGCATCTAGGTCTTTATTATCATTGGGATGATCGCTGATTGATGAGAAAAATATTTACAGGACTCTGGCGGGTTTACCCTGAATATGACAAAACCTTTTATGTCGTTCTCCGGCACTCCGGCGCCAATAAGATGAGGAATTTGAGTTTCTTCAAATACCGCTTCCCAGGACGGGTGACGCGTCCTCAAGACGCCAGTTGAATTCAGATTGCAGTAGCATATGATACCCCCGGGTTTCAGTAGTCGATATGCGTTGCTAATAAAGCGGGGGCTTGACCCCTTGGGTTGGACACGCTGAATCCCAGGATGTTCCTGGGGGAAGCGAGATGATCCACCCCTATGGCAAGGAAAAGTTACCCTGATGAGTTCAAGCGGGATGCGGTTGCGTTGTATCGGGATACCGCTGGTGCGACGATCAGCATGATCGCTGCTGAGCTTGGCTTGAGCGACCCAACGTTATCGGCGTGGTGCAAGGCCCACGGTGTGCCGATTCGGCACCGTAAACCCGGTTCGGTTGCCGTAGGGGCCCCGGGTGGCGAGACCCCCGAACAAGCGGTGGCACGGCTCCATGCTGAGAACCAGGCGTTGCGTGCCGAGAAGACCCGGCTGGCCACCGAGCGGGACATTTTGCGGTCGGCGGCCAAGTATTTCGCTGGGGAGACGAACTGGTGAGTCGCTTTCAGTTCGTTGCCGATCACCGACACGCCTTCGAGGTGAAGCGGCTATGCCAGGTCGTCGAGATCGCTCGATCATCGTTTTACACCTGGTGTCAGGCAGCAGCCACGCGGGCAGCTCAAACCGCTGCTGATGCGGTGTTGGCCGAGCGTATTCGCGCAATACATGATCAGGACAACACCTATGGGTGCCCGCGGATCACCGCTGAACTCAACGACGGTGTTGCTGATACTGAGCGGGTCAACCACAAGCGAGTAGCCCGAGTCATGCGCGTAGCGGGGATCGCTGGGTATCGGTGCCGCCGCCGTGTCCGCACAACCAGACCAGATAAAACCACACAGAAATATCCTGACCTGCTTAAACGAGATTTCACCGCTTCTGAATCCAACAAGAGATACGTTGGGGACATCACGTACTTGCCGCTGGCTAGCGGCGCTAACCTGTATCTGGCCACCGTCATCGACTGCTGGTCTCGGCGGATCACTGGGTGGGCGATCGCAGAGCATATGCGCACCGAACTGGTCGAAGATGCCCTCAAGGCCGCCGAGGCGCTACGGGGCAGTCTGGGTGGTGCGGTATTCCACAGTGACCACGGACGCCAGTACACGTCACAGGATTTCGCGAAACTGTGTACCCGGTTGGGGGTCACCCAGTCCATGGGCGCTATCGGATCGAGCGCCGACAACGCCCTGGCTGAATCGGTCAACGCCGCCCTCAAACGCGAGGTCCTCCAAGACCGACACAGCTGGGACGACGCCCCCACCTGCCGACGCGAGGTCTTTCGCTGGCTGGCCCGCTACAACACCACACGACGCCACTCCTACTGCAACCAGCTCAGCCCCGCCACCTACGAGAGGACCCACCTATCCGCTACGCTGCCCCAAGCCGCCTAACCACAAATCCCGTGTCCAACCCAAGGGGTCAAGCCCCGCGGAACTGATGCGTGTGCAGTTTATCGGGGCGCATCGGATAAGTATCATAAAATATACCATCAAAAGATTCAGGTGGCAGCGTCTTGACCACTTCCTCGGCCATGCCTAAGATAGGTGTTACCTTGTTTTTCGCTCTTATCTTGAATTCTTCGAGACGCTGAAATACGTGTTCATTGTGTTCAATAATAACGTGCTCCGTCGGCGCGAAATATTGAATGGCTCCCGCCGATATTCCCATTCCGAAGCCGGCCTCTAGAATCCTCCCACCGTTCCGGGTTACTATAGAAGCAAACATATTCATATAAGGAGTTTGCCAGCGTTCCATGACCGGTGTATTTTCTATGATGAGTTCTTCGCTGGTAAAGGTTGCGGACTCCCCCCGCCACCCATCTGGATTTTTAGCCAGAAGTCCATCAACTTCACTTGTAAGGTCATTGTTTTTCATAACCCGCTCCTCCATGTATTTCGTCGGCAAACGTTTGAATTAGAGGGTGGTTGGAACGAGCGAATTTAGTGGTGCCCGCTTTGTCATACCGACGCGGTGTGCTCGACACTTTGATCCGCGGTACGGCGGTCATGTCGGCCTTCGGTTGCCCTCCAAGAGCTTTCACCATCAGCTTGTGTCTTTGATGTCCGCGACGAAGTGTACGGAGTCGGTGATTGGCCTATTCGCGTGAGCACTGTCGGCGAACCGCCGTTTGATATCGGGCTGAGTTCGCCAGGCTGTTACAGCGCACAGATGCTCGCTGCTTAGCGTTCCCGCACTATCATGTGCGGCACTTGCCTCTTCTCGTCCAGTCCAATTTTCGGGACGCGGCATGCGGGAATGCTAGCAACATCTGAGCCCGAGGGAAACGGCTGATTATGCCTCGGCTCGCCTGCTGTAAAGTTGTATTTGCCCAGGAAGGGAAGCTTCCCAATTCTCATGCCCAAAGTGGGATTCTCCCGCCGCCTAATGCCCGGCAACGTACAACAGAGTTCGCGTGGGGCGGTGCGCCGCCGTCCGGTGAGCCAGGTGTCAACGGCAAGTGAAAACTGATCAGGTTTCGGCAATCGAAAATTGACCAGCTTGGTTTCATTGGTCCTCGGCTGTGGTGGTGTGGCCGAGGTCTCGGTCTTTGATGCGGTAGCTGTCTCCTTTGAGGGCGATGACTTCGGCGTGATGGACGAGTCGGTCGATCATGGCGGCGGCGACTACGTCGTCGCCGAACACTTCGCCCCACCGCCCGAAGGGCTTATTCGAGGTGACGATGAGACTGGCCCGTTCGTAACGCGACGACACGAGTTGGAAGAACAGATTGGCGGCTTCGGGTTCAAACGGGATGTAGCCGACTTCATCGACAACCAGCAGGGGGTAGCGGGCCAGCCGCGCCAATTCGGCTTGCAGGGTGCTGTTGTGATGGGCGCGAGCAAGACGATCAACCCATTGCGAAGCGGTCGCGAACGCAACGCGGTGACCTGCTTGACAAGCGCGCATCGCAATCCCGATCGCCAGGTGGGTCTTGCCGGTCCCTGGTGGGCCGAGGAACACCACGTTGTCTTTAGCGGTGACGAAGTCCAGGGTGCCCAGATGGGCGATGATGTCGCGTTTGAGACCGCGGGCATGATCGAAGTCGAACTCTTCCAACGATTTACGTGATGGGAAGCGGGCAGCGCGGATGCGCCCTTCGCCGCCGTGAGATTCCCGAGCCGACACCTCACGCTGCAGACACGCCGCGAGGAATTCTTCATAGCTCCACGCTTCGGTTCGGGCGCGCTCAGCGAGACGTTCGATGGCCTCACGCAGCGTCGGGGCTTTCAACACCCGGGTCAGATACGCCAGCTCGGCGGTGACATCACGGCTGCTGGTCGCGGTCTTGGCAGCCATCACGCCACCGGCCCGTCAAGGCCCAACAAGGCGTCGTAATCAGCGAGACGGCGTTGTTCGACCTCCACGTGATGCGGTGGACCAACAACCTCGAGCCGTTTGCGCCGCAGCAGTTTCGCGGCCTGGACATGTTCGGGATCGCTGATCGTTTGATGTTTGGCCCAGATCCGGTCGTGGTCGGCGACCAGCGTGCCGTCACACCAGACCCGCACCCGGTTTAGATCTGCGATGATCTCGATACGGCGGCCGATCGCGGCCGGATGCACCGAGTAATCGTTGCTGTCGAGGCGCACGTAATGATCGCGAGGCAACCGCGTTGAGCGTCGCCATCCGATGCTGGGCCCAACCGGCGGCAATGCCAGCATCGCTGCGGTATCGGCGGCGATGCGATCTGCTGGCCGGCATCCCAGCACCCGATGCTGGCGGTGGTTGGCCCCCACCAGCCAGGCCTGCAACTGGATGTTGAAATCGGCTGGGGAGCCAAACACCCGCCCCGGCAAAAACGCCCGCTCCAAATAGTCATGGAACCGTTCAACCAGACCCTTGGCCTCAGGATCAGCGGGTTTACAGATCCCTACCGTGGTGGCCAAGGTCCCGCGGAAAGCCTGACATGCCGGGGTCAACTCTGGTCGGCGTGCCCGCCACCGCCCGACCGCGCCCTCACCATCCCACACCAACACCCGTGGAACCGCACCCAACGTCGAAAGATGCTGCCACCAACCGGCATACAAGTCTTCGGCAGCGCGTGTCGGAATCAACAGCGCCGAAGCCCACCGTGAATACCCACACACCATGGTCAACACCGGTAACGTCGCCGCCCTACGAACCTGGCCATACCCCACCGGCACCACAACATCGGGAAACCAGAAGTCACACTGCCCGACCTCACCGGCCACATACGTCGTCCGTGACACCGGATCCGGCGCCAAATACAGTGGCCGTAACTCACGCACCCGCCCACTCAGTGTGCGGATCGAATACGACCAACCGATCCGCTCAGCAATCACCGTCGCCGGCATCCGCGGATAGGCCGCCAACAACTCCCGAATCCGCGGCTCGGCCTCATCAGCAACAGAACCCCTCACCGCACGCCGATACTTCGGCGGCCCATCAGAAGCCAACGCCGACTTCACCGTATTCCGCGAAATACCCATCACCCGCGCAATCTCGGCAATCGGCAACTGCTCCGACCGGCGCAACCGGCGAATCTCAGCCCAATCCTCCACGTTCAACACCTGCCTCCTCCTTGACACATAGCCAAGGCACTCTAGGAAGCTGGTCAATTTTCAATTGCCGCCCACTGGTCAGTATTCAGTTGCCGCCGACACCAGGCCGCGCGGCGGTCGCAAGAGCGTTTTATCGAGCGCCCAAAACTAGCGCCAACAGCGCCATTCGCAGGACAACACCATTGAACGCCTCGGTCCAGTAGCGGGCATGGCGCGTCGAATCGACGTCAGTGGATAGCTCGTCCATCCGTGGAAGTGAGTGCAACACAATGGCGTCGGACTTACCCCTATCGCGGAGCAACTCCCGTGTCACTCGATATGCCTTTGGCGTGGCCCCTTTGTTGGTCGTTACTGCTTCGTGCGGCTTGGTGTAGTCGGCTTGGACCACTGGTTCCATGTAGATGACGTCGGCTTTGCCGATGACCGACTCGACGGACTCCGCTTCCTGGTAGCGCACGTCGCGCCGCTCGATATCGGCTGTGAACTCTTCGGTCAACGACATGTCCGGTGGCGAGACGACGATGGCCTCCGAGTCGAATTGGGACAGCGAATAGAGCATCGAATGCATCGTGCGCATTCGCATGTCGCCCACGCATAGGATTGTCAAGCCATCTAGGGTGCCTTTTTCACTCAGAATCGTGTAGAGGTCGGTCAACACCTGGGTTGGGTGTTCGCCCCAGCCGTCGCCGCAATTGATCACCGGGACTGAGGCCCACGTGGCCGCTTCGTGGGGTACGCCCTGCTCAAAATGCCGCATCGCGATCACGTCGCCGTAGTACTCCAGCATTTTGACTGTGTCCTTGATCGATTCCTGGTAGAAGTCGCCTGCGCGGGTCGTCCTGGCATCCGAAAAGCCCAGCACATGGCCGCCCAGCCGATGCATCGCCGCTTCGGTCGCCAGGCGCGTGCGTGTGCTGGGCTGGTAGAAGGCGGTTAGCAGCGTCTTATTCTTTAGTAGCTCTGTGTTTTGGCGGTCTCGTGCGTAAGGCTCTAGCTCTTTCGCCACGCTGAAGACGTGGGAAAACTCGTCGCGTACGAAGTCCTTCAAAGACAAAATGTCTCGTCCGATGAAATTGTTCATCCAGACGCTCCTTCGGAATTGGTTGAGGTTGTCACGCGTTGTATGAGTGTTCTCACGGTGGTGACCTTGGGTCTGCCCACTGAGGTGGCGTCTTAGGACTGGTGTAAAAACGCTGGGCGCATGTTCCTGGTGGTCATGTTACGCGGCGGTGGTGGTGTCGGTCGTGGTTGTTGTGGTGGGGGGATGCAGTGGGCGGGGTGGCTCGAGCAGTTGGTGGCGTAGTTCTTGGAGGTGGCGGCTGGTCGCTGATGTTTGGGTGACTCCGCGCCAGCCGCGGCTGGCGCGGTCGAGGACGGCCCATACCAGCGACAGACAGCTGGTTTCGCCGGGTAGGCGGCCGATGACCTTGACCCGGCGACGGGATTCTCCGAAGGTGCGTTCGATGAGGTTGGAATGGCGGATGCGTGTCCAGTGTTGGCGGGGGAAGCGCAAATGCACGCTCAGCGAGGCGAAGTCGTTGGCCAGGCAAGCGACCGCGGCTGGGTAGAGCCCGCGGTATGTGGTGGTGAACTCCTCGGCGCGGCGGGTGGCTTCATCCACGGCCTGCTGGCCGGGTGGCTGGTCAATGTCATCGAAGATCGACCAGAACGCGGCTTTGATCTCGTCCTGGACCGCGACAGGTGTCTTGGCGATGACGTTACGGCAGCGATGGATCAGACACCGCTGACGCAGGCTTGCCGGAAACGTGGTCTCCCATGCGGCGATCAGGCCCGGCGCCCCGTCGGAGATGCCCAGTAGCGGCGGGCGTAGTCCCCGGTTCCTCAGGTCAGCCAAGAAGTCGGCCCACGCATCAGCCGACTCCGCTGCGGCTGGGGCCAGCCCAATAAACAGGGGCTTGCCGTCGGTGCAGATGCCCCAGGCGGCCAGCACCGGCTCGGCCGGGGCGTTGGGATGCATCCGAAAGTTCGAGGCATCCAAGAACAGGTAGTCCAACACCAGCTCATCAAGGCGTCGAGACGACCACGCAGCGAACTCGTCTTTGATGGCCGCACAAATCCGGCTCACCGTCGAGCGCGACAACGCCGCCTGCGAGCCCAGCACCTCGGCCAACGCGGCCTCGATGTCGCGATCCGACAAACCGCGCACCCATCCCGAAATCACCAACGCCTCCAGAGCGTGGGTGCGCGTCACCCCGGCACCGAATAGCCGCGAACAGAACCGCTCGTCGGTGTCGCGTAGTTTCGGGCGGCATAATTCGACCGAGCCCATCGTGGTCTTCACCGTCGCCGGCGGTTGATACCCATTGCGGTACCCGCCCGGGCCGTCCTGAACCCGACGCTGGTGACGGGCTCGGCCCAACACTGCTTCTACCTCGGCCTCCACGGCGACCTGAAACACCAGACGCACCGATAACCGCCCGACCTCCTCCAAAATCTCGGTCAACGGCCGCTCGGTCGCGGCGAACAACTGATCCATCTCAACACGCACACGCTCAATCGGCGATACTCGCTTGGTCACGGGCGTAGCCCCTCCTTCATAGCTTTCGTCGGTTGCGACGGAACCTACGCCCGTGACCATTTACACCAGCGATGAGACGCGACCCCCACTGATGGGCGGATGGTCTGTGGGTTAGCGCCGCGGCCGGTGATCTTGATCAGCACATTGCTGAGCCTGCGTGAAGTTGGCTCAGCGGCGTTAGATCGTTCGCAGCTGACCGCGGCATCACATGCCAGCGGCGACTGCTCGCGGCCGTTCACTGGCCGGTGGCGTCTTAGGACTGGTGTAAAAACGCTGGGCGCATGTTCCTGGTGGTCATGTTACGCGGCGGTGGTGTCGGTCGTGGTTGTTGTGGTGGGGGGATGCAGTGGGCGGGGTGGCTCGAGCAGTTGGTGGCGTAGTTCTTGGAGGTGGCGGCTGGTCGCTGATGTTTGGGTGACTCCGCGCCAGCCGCGGCTGGCGCGGTCGAGGACGGCCCATACCAGCGACAGACAGCTGGTTTCGCCGGGTAGGCGGCCGATGACCTTGACCCGGCGACGGGATTCTCCGAAGGTGCGTTCGATGAGGTTGGAATGGCGGATGCGTGTCCAGTGTTGGCGGGGGAAGCGCAAATGCACGCTCAGCGAGGCGAAGTCGTTGGCCAGGCAAGCGACCGCGGCTGGGTAGAGCCCGCGGTATGTGGTGGTGAACTCCTCGGCGCGGCGGGTGGCTTCATCCACGGCCTGCTGGCCGGGTGGCTGGTCAATGTCATCGAAGATCGACCAGAACGCGGCTTTGATCTCGTCCTGGACCGCGACAGGTGTCTTGGCGATGACGTTACGGCAGCGATGGATCAGACACCGCTGACGCAGGCTTGCCGGAAACGTGGTCTCCCATGCGGCGATCAGGCCCGGCGCCCCGTCGGAGATGCCCAGTAGCGGCGGGCGTAGTCCCCGGTTCCTCAGGTCAGCCAAGAAGTCGGCCCACGCATCAGCCGACTCCGCTGCGGCTGGGGCCAGCCCAATAAACAGGGGCTTGCCGTCGGTGCAGATGCCCCAGGCGGCCAGCACCGGCTCGGCCGGGGCGTTGGGATGCATCCGAAAGTTCGAGGCATCCAAGAACAGGTAGTCCAACACCAGCTCATCAAGGCGTCGAGACGACCACGCAGCGAACTCGTCTTTGATGGCCGCACAAATCCGGCTCACCGTCGAGCGCGACAACGCCGCCTGCGAGCCCAGCACCTCGGCCAACGCGGCCTCGATGTCGCGATCCGACAAACCGCGCACCCATCCCGAAATCACCAACGCCTCCAGAGCGTGGGTGCGCGTCACCCCGGCACCGAATAGCCGCGAACAGAACCGCTCGTCGGTGTCGCGTAGTTTCGGGCGGCATAATTCGACCGAGCCCATCGTGGTCTTCACCGTCGCCGGCGGTTGATACCCATTGCGGTACCCGCCCGGGCCGTCCTGAACCCGACGCTGGTGACGGGCTCGGCCCAACACTGCTTCTACCTCGGCCTCCACGGCGACCTGAAACACCAGACGCACCGATAACCGCCCGACCTCCTCCAAAATCTCGGTCAACGGCCGCTCGGTCGCGGCGAACAACTGATCCATCTCAACACGCACACGCTCAATCGGCGATACTCGCTTGGTCACGGGCGTAGCCCCTCCTTCATAGCTTTCGTCGGTTGCGACGGAACCTACGCCCGTGACCATTTACACCAGCGATGAGACGCGACCCACTGGCCGGGCAGCATCGGCAGCAGTTGCCAGGCGGGCCGGCTTCGCGGTCCCATTCCCGTTACACCCTCATTAGTCGGTGATGAGTCTCTGGTGCCGAGTAGTTGCGAACCACGTCATTCACGAACCGTACTTGCTGCTAGCCGCCGAGGACGCACATTTTCGTTTTGCTATACCGCACGATCCATCAACGGCTCGGAATCGGGTTGTCGGCACAGGTCGCGACGGACAATGCGAGGCAATGATGTTCGACGCGACAATCCTTTACAGGTGAGAAGAGTAAGCTCGACTGGCGCGGATAGCTGGCACATCCAGCGGCGACATAGTGTCCGCGGTTGAGGTATGTCGGATATTGCAGCACTGGTGGTGCAGCGATCTCATCATTGTCAGATAATCAATGATGAGCGTTCCTTCATGAGCTCACGGTGATCTGCTGGGCACAGATTAGGGTGAATTGGCCCGCTGGTTCTCGAATGATCCTATGATCGTGGTGGAGTTTCTCGACGGCCTCGGCGGTGAAGTTATCGATGGGTAGCAGAGTTCTGGTTCGTATATGGGATTTTGGCAATCCGTGAACAGTATCCAGAGGGTATCGGTACGGCGCTGGGCGCCAAGACGGTGCTGGTCGTAAATGTGACTCTGAAAGGTCTTACGGGACGATGATTCCAGAAAGAGTGGCGATCTGTGGTCCAAGTCATATCTCCGGGGTTGAAATGTCGGGTGGGGAATGTAAGCGCCTTCGCGATAGCCGCCATATGCCCGGCGCGTACCGAGATATTTTTTGCGCAGCTCTGCTTCGGGAGAATCTGATATCGCCGCAACCCTCCGAACCGATTCAGGGTTTCAAATCTAATGATCTCGGTAGGTGTGATTCTCGGAAAATTGCTATTGCGGGCACGGCAATATTTGAATCATGGAACCTGGCAAAAGAAAGTCAGCTGTCAGATGCTCATTGAAGATGATTGTGACTTTACCGAGCGGACATCACCGACGCTGGGTGGAATTATTAGCGCCGTTGGAAATACGCCGGCAATCCGTCTCGCGCGACTGGACGAGACCACGCCCGCATCAATTTATGCAAAGCTAGAGTTTCTAAACCCGGGCGGTAGCATGAAGGACAGGTCGGCAATCAATATGATACGTAGGGCCATGGCATCTAATGAACTTGCGCCCGGTGGCGTGGTGATCGAGTCATCGTCGGGAAATATGGGTATTGGACTGGCTCAAGCGTGCAGATACCTTGGTTTGCGTTTCATTTGCGTCATTGACCCAGGGACTACGTATGAGAATCGACGGTTGCTCGAAACCTATGGCGTCGAGCTTTCAATTGTTACCGAGCCGCACAAAAAGACAGGTCAATACCTTGACGCTCGGCTCGAACGCGTCCGGAAACTCCAGGAAGAAACTCCCGGGGCGTACCATCCCGACCAGTACACCAACGAAGGTAATGCGGAAGCGCATTTCCAAACAACTGCGCCCGAATTTTTCGCCCAGATGCCGCCACCTGATGTGATCCTTCTGGCTGTCAGTACTTGCGGTACGCTAGCCGGATTCAACCATTACATTAAGATGTGCGGACACGAGACACGGCTGATTGCCGTAGATGCCCATGGCAGTAGCCTTTTTGGAGGTCCGCCCGGACCTCGTCATACTCCGGGGCTGGGGTCGTCGCGGAGGGCTTTGCAGGTTGATCCGGACCAGGTTGAGGTAATGTGCGTAGACGACACAGACTGCGTTATCGGCTGCCAAATGCTGCTAGACCGGGAGGCGATATTAGCGGGCGGTTCTTCGGGCGGGCTGGCTGTGGCTGCTTTGCGTCTGGCCGGCCAGATCCCCGAGCATAGCCGCATTGCGTTGCTCCTGGCCGATCGCGGAGAGCGGTACCTCAATACTATTTACTCGCCAGAGTGGGTTTGTCGTCATTGTCCGCAACTCGATAATCGAAAAAAAGAAATACTAACCTCAAAATGAGGCCATTATGGAAACACCGGCGCCGACGAATCTAGAGTGTTTCAATTGCGGCAATCAACATCCTTTTTCTCTAACGATCTACGTCTGCTCGATTTGTCGTGGAAAGCTATTTGTAAACTACGACTACAAAAATGCTAGAGCAGCGCTGGAAAGTACGCTTGCCTCGGATGTGGCACTTAAATCGCTCTGGCGCTACGTGGCGTTATTGCCGGTAAATGGCGAACAAGCTGTGTTGCAGCGTGTTGGTGGCACGCCGCTTTATGAAGTTAAAACAAGTTCACCCGTAGCATTGCTGTTCAAGGATGATACGGTGAACCCGAGTGGTTCCATCAAAGATCGTGCGAATGCGGTAGCCATTTCTTGTGCGCTAGCCGCTGCGCGAAATGGCATTGCTGTGGCGTCAACAGGTAATGCGGCCGTCTCGCTCGCCTGTCTTGGTGCCGCTACCCCGTTGAGTGTAAGAGTCTATGTGCCGCAGGATCTACCCGCTGAGAATCTGATCCGAATGCGCATGTATGGCGCCGATGTTCGTGTCGTCGAAGGAAATTATGATGAAGCCTATCGCGAATGCATGGTGGCCTGCGAAGAAGATCTATCAATCCAGAACCGGAATACGGCGCACAATCCATTTACACGTGAAGGTAAAAAGACCTGTGCATTTGAAATATGGGAGGAAATGAACCGGCGGGTACCGGAGTGGGTTATCGTACCGGTTGGCGATGGAAACGTGTTGAGTGGCATTTGGAAAGGGTTTCATGAGCTTCAGCGTATGGGCCTGGCCGCAAGAGTGCCGCGCTTAGTCGCTGCCCAGCATGTGCAGAGCAATGTGATTTCTCGGTGTTTTTTATCGGGCGAGGATCCTCGTCGATGGCGGCCGGCATCAAGAATGGCGGGAGGAATCGCGTCTAGCTTGAGAGTCCAGGAACCCGCGGACCTAACCGGTGCAGTGTTTGCGCTCAAGAAGTCGGCTGGACTGGCGGTGACGGTAGACGATGTTGCCATACTTCACGCAATGTCTATGCTCGCAGATGCATACGGATTATTCGTCGAACCGGCGGCTGCGGCTTCTTATGCAAGTTTTCTGCAGCTAGCTGCCCGCGGTGTTTTTGCCCATGGTGAGCGCGTTGTTTGTTTGCTAACCGGAAGTGGGCTTAACTCCCCTCAAGCAGCCAGAACTGCGTTCGAGCATGCTAATGGAACTGGCGGAAGAAGATCATGATAGAGGATGGGTTGATCGTCGTCGGGGGTGAAGATGTGCGGACGTTACTAAACGGGCGCGAGAAAACCCTGGTCGATCGCATCAG
The DNA here is from genome assembly GCF_965230835.1 of Mycobacterium sp. Classification (GTDB taxonomy): domain Bacteria; phylum Actinomycetota; class Actinomycetes; order Mycobacteriales; family Mycobacteriaceae; genus Mycobacterium. The sequence goes on along the minus strand of NZ_CBDDLW010000002.1, from coordinate 4,464,122 downwards.
GAACGCCTACAAGGCTCACGAGGTCGGCAACAGCAGCATGCCTCATTCATCTTTTCTGCGTTTCCCGAGTAATGATCATGACCGAATCATCGCGCTTCCGGCCTGGTTGGGGGACGATCAGCGCGGTAATGCCGGCATTAAATGGATAGCATCGTTCCCGGGTAATGTTAAGCATGGCCGTGACCGTGCATCGGCAATAATGGTTATGAATTCAATGGAGACCGGACAGCCGGTCGCAGTGCTAGAAGCATCCACCATTAGTGCCAAGCGGACGGCGGCAGGCGCGGCGCTCGCGGCCGAGCTGATTCATAGCGATCCCGCCATTGCCAGTGTCGGCTTGATGGGCTGCGGAGTTATTAACTTCGAAATCGCACGTTTCTTGTTGGCAGTGTTCGAGCAGGTCGAACGATTTGTGATTCATGATACTGCGCCAGCGGTTTTGGATCGTTTTGCGGCAAAGCTGCGGAAGACCTTCCCTCAAGTGAAGAAAGTTGAGTCTGCCGGCTCTGTAGAAGCGTTTCTTGGTAGCGCGCCGTTGCTCTCGCTGGCAACCAATGCCGGTTCGCCTCACATTTCGAGTGTCTCAAGTTGCGCAGCCGGAACGACTGTTTTGCATATCTCGTTACGTGATATTGCCGCCGCGGCCATGCTTGAAGCCGATCATGTGGTAGACGACGTTGAGCACGTGTGTCGCGAACGCACATCAATTCACCTCGCCTCGCAACTAGCGGGTGGGGATACGTCTTTTATTCGCGCGACTATTGGGGAGGTCCTGTTGGGTAGTAAGCCGCCTCGACGCGATCGAAATGACGTTGTTGTTTACAGTCCTTTTGGCCTCGGCATCCTCGATGTAGCGTTGGCCTCGTTTGTTATTGACCAGGCTGTGGAAAATGGTGCTGGGTGTTTTATTGAGAATTTCATTCCGGTTCCGTGGCGCCGGCGTGAAGATTAAGTCGCGGTGTATGGCAGTTGGGTAGCCAGTGTCCTAGTTCACGCGCGCGGGCTTGCGCTAGCGGTGCTTTTCATGTTCAAACCACAGGACTCGGCGACAGATCCCCAGCCGCTGTCAGCGAGCAGGCGTTGGGGTGTGATGCGCAAGGTGAGCTGTACCAGGGGGCCGATGCAGATCGCGTAGACGACGGTGCCCACGCCTACCGTGCCGCCCAACAGCCAGCCAGTGCCCAACACTGTTACTTCGATCGCTGTACGCACTAATCGCACAGATATGCCCGTGCGAACAACGAGTCCGGTCATCAGGCCATCTCGCGGCCCGGTTCCGAGGCCCGCGCCGATATACAACACGGTGCTGATGGCATTGAGTAGCACCGCTGTCAGCATCAGCGCGACCCGAACCGGTAGTGCCGAGGGTGTTGGCAGCAGTGCTAGCCCAACATCGACAGTGACTGCGATGACGATGACATTAGCCACCGTTCCGACGCCGAGGCGGTTACGTAGCGGAATCCAGGCCAACAGCACCGCGGCGCTGACCAGGCCCGATGCCAGCCCGATTGTCATGCCGGTATGGTGCGCGAGACTCTGATGGAAAACGTCCCACGGGCCGAGCCCTAGGCCGGCGCGCACCATCAGCGCGACCGAAAATCCGTAGCCCACCAGACCTGTCCCTAGCGCAATACCGCGTATCGCGGCCCTAGGTAGACGCTCTGCGCTCACATCGCCCGTCCTGCGGATAGCTCTGGATTGTGATCAACGGTCGGCTACTGGATGGCAAGCGCATATTGTTGCCACCGGGTGCGCTCGATGTGAGCTTGTCAGCTCGCGAACTCAGTAATCGCCGTACTTCTGACGTTGGCCGTGCAGCCTAGCAGAGCAGACCCGGGAATGACAGACGGCCCGAAACTCGGCCATCCGCCGGCTTCGCGCGGCGTTTGGTGCGGAGAGCGCGGGCGCATCCGACCTGGTGGCTGGCCACACGTGACCAGGCGGTTTGCGTCGCCTAGGGACCTGATCGGCGTCAGCCTAACCGGAACAATACTGCGGTAATGAACGGCCACCTGGTCGGCGATTTTTCCCTGCAGCCGATCACAGGGTGGAGGGCGCGGGAGTCTGGCCGCACGGCTGGCCTAACCGAAGCTTCAAACGCTGGGAGAGATCAGGGCCCCTCGGTCGCGCGTTCGGCAGCTAGAGTGGGCCAACCGTGAGCGATAATCGTTGGCAAGTCGCCCTCGACAACATGAAGTTCCTCGAGTGCCCCCGGTGGCACAACGGACGTCTTTATGTGTCGGATTTCTACTTGAACGCCGTGTTCGTCGTCGACGGTGACAGTACAGCGACGAAACTATTCGATGTCCCGAACCGGCCAGGCGGAACCGGCTGGCTTCCAGACGGACGCTTTCTGGTGGTGTCCCAGCTGGATCAACGTGTGCTGCGCAGTGACAACGACGAACTGGTTGTTCATGCTGATCTGGCAGCCATGGCTAATGGCCGCCTGAACGACATGGTGGTCGCAAGGTCGGGTGTGGCTTACGTCGGAAACTTCGGTTATGACTTTGTAGGTGGCGCGCCCTTCGCGCCCGCCGAGATCATTGCGGTGTGGCCCGACGGTCGTGCTGAGGTGGTCTCTGAACCGCTGGGATTTCCTAATGGCAGCGTTGTGACGCCAGATGACAAGACGCTGATCGTGGCGGAGACGCTGAACAATCGGATCAGCGGCTTTGACATTCTGGACGACGGTCGATTGGGCGCGCGACGGACCTGGGCGAGATTCGGTCCGGTCATCGAGGGCACTGACTTCGAAGCCAGGGTTGCCCAAGCGGTGGTGGGCGCTGATGGGATCGCACTGGATTCGCAGATGAATGTCTGGGTGGCCGATGTTTTCCACAACCGCGTGCTTCGTGTGCGTCACGGAGGCGAGATCATTGAAGAGTATTCCACCGACGAAGATGCCCCAACAGCCGTAGCTTTCGGCGGAAGTGAGCGATCGAGGCTGTTCGTGTGTGTCACTCCAAACTTCGATGAACGCGAAGGTATGTTGACCAATCGCAGCCGCCTGTTGTGCAAAGACGTCGCGGCGACCGGGATATGCCCGTAGCCGTTACTTCGAGCGAAGCTGCGGGTTTCAGGCAGCCAAACGTTCCGGTTGCCGCGGCCACCAGAGCCAACGACCCAGCACAACCATTAAGGCCGGCAACAAAAATGCGCGCACGATGACCGCATCCAACAACAGCCCAATGCCGACGGTGGCGCCAATTTGCGCCACACTGAGCACGCTACTTGTGGCAAGTGCCAACATCGCTGTCCCAAGGACGATTCCAGCCGCGGTAACAACCGCGCCCGTTGCGGCGCAGGCGCGGATGATGCTGACGCGCGGCCCGGCGAGCCGCTCTTCGCGGACGCGCAGTGCGAACAGCAGGTTGCAGGCTGAGCCCGCGGCAATGAGCAAAACAAACGCGATCGGTGGCACCGACCAATGCAACGAGTGGCCAAGTACGTGTTGCCACAGCATGACGCTGGCGCCAAGTGCGCAGACGTAGGAAGTCGCGATGGTGCCGAGGACCACAAGCCCGGCCACCGGACTTCTCAGTAGCAGCGCGGCTATCGCCAGGATGACAGCGAGTGTGATGCTAACCAGGGCGGCGAGGTCGCTGCCGACGATATCTTGAAGCTCCCGGGTGGCCGGTCCCACACCCACGAGGTCAATCGCGGTCGGTTTGAGTGTGCCCTTCTCGTTCGTTACCTCATCGACAGCAGCACGTATAGCACCCGCGCGGCGGGCGCCATCGCCACCCCACTCATGCCCGTCGCCGTAAACGATCAGACGCGTCGCGTGTCCGTTGGGCGACACGAAATCGCCCAATACGGTGCGGATCTTCGGATCGGTGAGAATCTGCCGAGCGGCGTAGAGGTCCACGCCGGGTGTGCTTGGGGAGACCGCGACGAGTCGGCGCAAATAGGCTGGAAGCTCTTTTATCGGTGTTGCGCCTTCGCTGTTGAGAACCTCTGTCAATTTCGTTGCCGACGCCCGTACCGGTGGCAGCTGCTGGTCGACATCGTTCAAAGCGCTGGGTATGCCCGAAGCGGATGCTGTGGAGGCGGCTTGCACAATCCCGTTCGCGAGTTTTCCCGCTTTGTTGACCAAATTCACGGAGCTATCAACTACGGCGTCGGACCAATGCACGACCTTCTGGGCGGCGGAGCACACTGGGGTTTGCGGGCACTGAGGTATTGCGCCGACGAAATTCCGCAGCGGTTGAAAGATGTCGAGGACGTCGCTTGTGCGGCTCTGGATTTTGGTTATTGACGTTTGCATGAGACGCACGGCCAGACTTGCCTGGCCAACTCCGTAGCCGCCCTGCTGGGTGGCGGTTTTCAGGAGATCAAGTGCACTGACGACATCCTTGGCCGCGGCTTCGAGATTTGTGAACGCGGCTTCTTGCGAAGTGAGCCGGTCGGAAAATTCGTCCAGCCGATCACCGATGTTCCCCGCCGACTCCTCGGAAGCTGCTTGCTTGGAAACCATTCCGGCGGGGTGACTTGCCGACTGCACCATACGCACGCCGGTAAGTTCCATGATTGCCGCGGTGATTCGTTCGATGGCAGTCAGACCCGCGGGGTTGCGTAGGTCGTGGTCGGTTTCGATGGTTACCACGGTGGGCAGCAGCTGGTTGGGGGGAAAGTGCTTGTCGGCGGCTTGGTAACCGCGGTTGGATTCGGCCCAGGGCGGAGTTGCCGCGGCTTCATCCCAACCAATTGGCACTCCGGGCAGAGCTATCAGCAGAATGAGCACCAATACCCCACCGCCAACCAGAATCGGCTCGGGCCACCGCGCTACGGTGACGCCGATGCGCTGCCACCGGCGCCGCATCCGCTTGCGTTGTAGGGGCTTGATGAGGTTGGCACGGCCGGCCAATGCGATGAGGGCCGGCGTCAACGTCAGTGTGGCGACTCCTACCGTGAGTACGCCGATCGAGCAAAGGATTCCGGTTGTCGCAAACATACTGATCGAAGCCAGACTGAGCCAGCCTAGCGCGCCCAGCGGCGTTACCACGATGAGCGTTGAGCCCACTATCGCCGGCGCCACACCACGGTAGGCGTCGACCAAAGCTTCGACCGGCCCGAAGTTCTGCCGCCGCCGTTCCTGGTAGCGCCCGATCAAGAAGATGGAGAAGCCGGTTCCGGCTCCGACGACCACGGCAATACTTAGCCCCAGCGAGAACAGCGAAACACCGATGACTGCCTGATCGATGAGCACGGTGACCAGCGGTTTAGCCACCGCTAAAGCCAGAATAACGGAGACCAGGGGCACCATCGCCGTGATCGGGGATCGATACACAATCAGCAAGAGGAACAGCAGCGCCACGATGGTCGCTGCGGTGATGAGTTGGGTCTGTCGTTCGACCGCGGCGAACTCATCCATGATGGTGGCGCCGGGGCCGGTAACAAAGACCTGCAACCCGTCTGGGGGTTGTTTTTGTGCCACGATGGCGCGCGCAGCGGTTATCGCTTCAGTCGCGCGTGACGTACCAACCAAGCCCGCGAGTCGGATGGTCGCCGTGACGGCGTGACGGTCCTTGCTCTGCACCACATTGGCCAGGGCCGGGACACCCCACCAGTCCACTACCTCAATGACGTGGCGGGAATCGGCTCGCAGCGTTGGTACGAGGTCGTTGTAGAACGCACGGTCGCGGTCGGTGAGAGCACCGTCTCGCTCCATAATGAGGTATCCGGTGTTGTCGCCGGGTGGTTGCTCGAAGGCGGCTGCCGACCGTTGCACAGCAACCGAAGTGGTGGTGCCGATCGGTGCGAACGGTTGATCCTCGGCGGTGACAAGCTGCTCCAGTCGCGGTGCAAGGCTATTGCCAACGATCGCCGCCAGTGCCCATACGCCGATGACCAATAACGCATATCGGTGCATGAATCGAGCAATCACCGGATGAACTCTCGTCGCGCCGCTGGTCGAGTATCTCGTCGCCGGCCAATACCGTGAATCTGGTGCATCACCTTCGCCTTATCGACATGGCGATGTAACCATCTACCGAGTCAGCTAATTGAACCATCTCCACTGCCAGCACGGCACTGCTTTTGCGAAATGGTCGCCGACGCAGAATCCTTGCCGGGCGTCTAGCCATGGAAGGCGATCTGGGTGCAACTGCGGGAGGTGCGGCTGGCTGATGCGACGGGTCCGACGAGACTATCGAACGCTGGATGCGATACGAGCCCAGGCGTTATTGCCGTATCCGCGTGGGTTCCACAGGGAAGCAACTGATTCGGGCTGCAGGGCGCCGGTGTCGTCCCACGCGCGCGCGCTGATATTCAATGGCCCGGGTGCAACCTCGACGGTTAGCGACCACGGCCGCCACGACCATCGACTCCGTGCGGGATGCAGGTCGGCTTGCTGCCAGGTCAGCCCGTCATCGAGAGACACGTCGATGCGCTCGACACGGTGGCCGTCGCCGGCGATCCCATAGCCCCAGATGGTCAGCTCGCCGCTCGCGACTTGGTCGCCGTCGGTCGGATACAAAATGTCGCAATTGAGCGCAATCGTGGATAGCGAGATGCCCTCGCCCGGTGCAACGGTGTCCGCGTCGGCCCCCGGGGGCAAGATGCGGTAGTCATAGGCCTGGAAGTAGTTGGTTGCCGGTCGGTTTTGCACGGTGATGGCGGTGACCCATTTGACGCTGCGGGCCCCGACGTATCCGGGTACCACCACCCGAACCGGACCGCCGTGGGCCCGCGGCAGGGGTTCGGAGTTCATCTGCCATGCCAGCAGCACCTCCTGCGACATGGCCTTTACCAGCGGGATCGAACCGCCGTACGCCTGTACGGGACGCGCCTCCTGGGCCACATCAGGAGCCTCGAAGGCGACATGCAGCGCTTCGTCGCGATCTTGGTGGCAAACGACGCCGGCGGCTTCGAGAATGTCCGCCAGACGCACACCGCGCCACTCCGCAGTGGAGATCGCGCCATGTGCCCATGGGTCCTTGCCCGGGATGGGTCGCACGCGCAAGAGCTCGACACGTCGATTGCCGGCACACGCTAGCGTCGCTGTCACGCTGTATTGGTCGAATTCGGTAGTTAGCTGCTGGTAGGTCAAAGTCAGCGGCCTATCCACCAATCCGTTGACGGTCAGTTGCCACCGCTCAGGTGCGATATCGGGGATCGGGCCGTGATTACGAACGTAGAAAGCGTCGGTTGGGGTGATATCGGCTCTGGCGAGGACCGCGGCCGGCGGTTCAGCGTTGTAAGGCTCGCTCCCCCGTACAACCATGTCGGTCGCGTCTCATCGCTGGTGTAAATGGTCACGGGCGTAGGTTCCGTCGCAACCGACGAAAGCTATGAAGGAGGGGCTACGCCCGTGACCAAGCGAGTATCGCCGATTGAGCGTGTGCGTGTTGAGATGGATCAGTTGTTCGCCGCGACCGAGCGGCCGTTGACCGAGATTTTGGAGGAGGTCGGGCGGTTATCGGTGCGTCTGGTGTTTCAGGTCGCCGTGGAGGCCGAGGTAGAAGCAGTGTTGGGCCGAGCCCGTCACCAGCGTCGGGTTCAGGACGGCCCGGGCGGGTACCGCAATGGGTATCAACCGCCGGCGACGGTGAAGACCACGATGGGCTCGGTCGAATTATGCCGCCCGAAACTACGCGACACCGACGAGCGGTTCTGTTCGCGGCTATTCGGTGCCGGGGTGACGCGCACCCACGCTCTGGAGGCGTTGGTGATTTCGGGATGGGTGCGCGGTTTGTCGGATCGCGACATCGAGGCCGCGTTGGCCGAGGTGCTGGGCTCGCAGGCGGCGTTGTCGCGCTCGACGGTGAGCCGGATTTGTGCGGCCATCAAAGACGAGTTCGCTGCGTGGTCGTCTCGACGCCTTGATGAGCTGGTGTTGGACTACCTGTTCTTGGATGCCTCGAACTTTCGGATGCATCCCAACGCCCCGGCCGAGCCGGTGCTGGCCGCCTGGGGCATCTGCACCGACGGCAAGCCCCTGTTTATTGGGCTGGCCCCAGCCGCAGCGGAGTCGGCTGATGCGTGGGCCGACTTCTTGGCTGACCTGAGGAACCGGGGACTACGCCCGCCGCTACTGGGCATCTCCGACGGGGCGCCGGGCCTGATCGCCGCATGGGAGACCACGTTTCCGGCAAGCCTGCGTCAGCGGTGTCTGATCCATCGCTGCCGTAACGTCATCGCCAAGACACCTGTCGCGGTCCAGGACGAGATCAAAGCCGCGTTCTGGTCGATCTTCGATGACATTGACCAGCCACCCGGCCAGCAGGCCGTGGATGAAGCCACCCGCCGCGCCGAGGAGTTCACCACCACATACCGCGGGCTCTACCCAGCCGCGGTCGCTTGCCTGGCCAACGACTTCGCCTCGCTGAGCGTGCATTTGCGCTTCCCCCGCCAACACTGGACACGCATCCGCCATTCCAACCTCATCGAACGCACCTTCGGAGAATCCCGTCGCCGGGTCAAGGTCATCGGCCGCCTACCCGGCGAAACCAGCTGTCTGTCGCTGGTATGGGCCGTCCTCGACCGCGCCAGCCGCGGCTGGCGCGGAGTCACCCAAACATCAGCGACCAGCCGCCACCTCCAAGAACTACGCCACCAACTGCTCGAGCCACCCCGCCCACTGCATCCCCCCACCACAACAACCACGACCGACACCACCGCCGCGTAACATGACCACCAGGAACATGCGCCCAGCGTTTTTACACCAGTCCTAAGACGCCACCACCATGTCTTCACGCTTGCCCCACATCAGAGCGGTATCTGGCATACCCATCGCTGTCACCTTCTCCCTCTCGGTTTAAGTGGCGATACTCCACATGGTTCCCCATCCGAATGTGCCCGACTAGATGGCTCAATCTTGTGGACTCACAAGTAACTCTTGTGGCTGGCCGTAACAGGGCAACGTCCACTTGTATGCTTTCGGCGGAGGAACGCCATGCCACCCCTTAGCGCCCACCTGCCCGAACTGTCCGCGTTCGAAATTTTCTTGGCAATAGCCCGAACCGGAAGTCTCGGCGCCGCAAGCCGCGAGTTCGGACTAAGTCAACAGGCGGTGTCAGCGCGCCTGGCTTCGATCGAGGCGCAGACCGGTGTGAGCCTCGTCGTCCGCACTCCACGGGGATCGCAATTGACACCTGCCGGTGTCGTGGTTGCTGAGTGGGCGGATCGGCTGCTCGATGTCGCCCGATACGTGGATGCTGGGCTGGCTTCGCTGCGAGCGGAGAAACGCAAGCGTGTTCGGGTGGTTGCGAGTCTGACCATCGCCGAACAACTCATGCCCCGCTGGCTGGTATCGCTGCAGGTAGCGGCTAGTCGCGGCGGCGCTTCAGCGCCCGAGGCCATCATGACGGCAACAAACAGCGACCAAGCAATCACCGCGGTGCGCGACGGATCCGCGGACCTTGGATTTGTCGAAACGCCTTATATACCAATGGGGTTACGTAGTCGTGTCGTTGCTCATGATGAACTCGTGCTCGTCGTCCCCGCTGACCACAAGTGGGCGCGTCGCCAGCGGTCGGTCCCGGCGGCAGAGTTGTGTCAAACTCCGCTGGTCAGCCGGGAATCAGGTTCGGGGACGCGCGACTCACTGACCGCGGCATTACGTCAAGCCTTAGGAGATTCGGCGCCGCAAACCGACCCGGTACTCGAATTATCTTCTGCTGCAGCGGTTCGCGCCGCTGTGGTAGCAGGCGCGGGTCCTGCGGTGATGAGCCGACTGGCGGTGGCTGATGACCTCGCCATCGGACGCCTGCACATCGTGACAGTCTCAGATCTTGACCTCAGCCGAGACCTGCGGGCCATCTGGGTCGGTGGGCCGGATCCGGCTGCGGGAGCGGCCCGCGATCTACTCGCGCACATCACAAGCCAAGGCATCTGGTAGTCGGCGCGCCCCTGCGGTTGGCTGGGTGTGTTTTGGCCGCGCCTCGTTATCTGTGACGACCGGCGGTGTGCTTGGCGCTTTGGCTCACCCCGGCGACCTGTGGGGCGAGTGGCCCGCGCCGGGGACTCCCCCGCTGGCGCGTCGGCAAATGCTGCAATCGCAGACGGCAGGCGCGCGGAAACATTGGCTTACTCTTGATTTTCGACAATCCACTTGGCGGCGTCACCGGCGTCGGCGGTCGGGAATGCGCGAATCTGCGCGGGCATCAGGAATCCGAAAAACTTGATGGATTGCTTGATCCAGTCGATGTCGGTCACCACTGCCAGTCGCTCCCAGCTTTGGTAATGGCTGAACCCGAACTTCGCATCGTCCCATACCGCGCCAGGATCGAATCCGGAAAAGTCCGGTGGGATCTCGTAGTAGACCCGAACCTTCTTGTGGCGGCTAAGTCTGTCGTTGACGTCTGGAATCAAGACCGTTTCGTAGTCATTTTTGGTCACATGCCCGCGGCACGCGAAGGCCGCGACATTGTCGGGAAAGTCTTTCAGCAGCTCGATCATGGTGCCCTTCCGCAACGAATCTGGTCTAACGACTTCGATTGTCGATCCGCGTCGGGCGTTGTTGATAGTGCCAAAAGTCCCTGCCAACGGACCTCTTCCAACACGGCGAGGTGGCAAACTGAAAGTGAAGGAAACTACAAATCGAGTGCTAAGTGCAGGGTATTACGTGCGGCCACCAATCCAGTGACCGGGCGGCGAATGCCACGGTCACACCCACTTGATCTGCCCGGGCGGCAGTGGGTGCTGAATCCGCGCCGCGGCCCCGTCCTCCTGCGCTCGATGTGAATACACCGCTGCGCGTCGATCTGCTGGTCAGGTCGGTATGTGAGATCGTGTTGCGGTTCAAGCAGGTTTACGAAGCGGAAGCCCGGCGGCGGAATAGATCGCGTCGATGACGGTCATGTTCTCGACCGCATCCTGAGGTGAGGTCTTTACCGGCTCGCCGCGCAGTATTGCCGCGGCAAAGGCATCGAGCTGATACGCGTAGGAGGCGCGGCGCCCAAAGCGCTCGACGCGTTTTCCGTCGGGCGATCGTACTGTCAGCCGATGGAAAAGATGAGGCACTACGGGATTGAGCGCGCGCAGCTCGCCGCGGTCTCCCACGACCCGTGCGCTGATCTGCACCAGATTCGCAGACCACATCGAGCAGCGCACTCGGCCGGTGTGCCCGCCCGGAAACCGCACATCTGCGGTCATAGCCCTGTCGATCTCCGGATCGCGCAGTTTGGCCTGCGCGGAAACGACTTCGGGCTGCCCGCAGCCAAAGGTGCGGGCCATATGGACGGCATAGCAGCCGGCGTCCATGGTTGCGCCACCGGCAAGCGAGTAGTTGTAGCGGATGTCGGAAAATTTGGGAAGCGGGAAACACACAGCGGTTTCAATCCGCTGGAGCACGCCCAGCTCGCCCGAAGCGAGGATCTGTTCAATTCGCAAAGTCAGCGGATGGTAACGGTAGTGAAATGCCTCCATGACGACCCGATCCGCATCGGTGGCCAGGTGGGCGATTTCGGCAGCTTCGGCGGCGTTGGCGGCAAACGGTTTTTCACACAGCACGTGTTTGCCCGCGTCCAGCGCAGCCCGGGTCCAGCGGCCGTGCAGTCCGTTCGGCAGCGGGTTGTAAACGGCGTCGAGGGCTGGGTCATCGATCAGGGACTCGTAGCTTGTGTGCACCCTTGAGATCCCGTGCTTAGCGGCAAATGACTCTGCGCGTACCACGTCGCGTGCTGCGATTGCGGCCACCTGCGCCTCGACATGGCCGGTGGCCGGCTTGATGAGTGCTTCGGGTGCGATACGGGGCGCACCCAGAATGCCGATCCGCAGCGGCAACCCGTGTCCGGACACGGAGACGACGCTAGCACTCGACCGGATATCGCCCGGTGATGCGCGAGCACGTTCACTGTGGCTGGTGGTCTGGTCCGCGACGGGCGAAGGTGGGCGCGTGCTCCGGCCGAATCCCGACGCCGATGAAGTAGGCGGGAATAGCCGAAAGCCACGGCAACCGCTCGATTAAGGACAGCAACGCCGCGGGAGGGGTCGGGTCCTTGCCACGAAGCAGTGGGCCCAGCAACCTGCGGTGCAACAGTCGTTGCACCGCCTGGGTTGCCGCGGTGGGCAGGATTCGTCGACGGCGAACCGCTGCCAGGTGCCATCCCCGAACCCGGTGTCGGCGCAGCGGTTCTGCCAACAAGGTTGCGGCAGCAACAGCATCTTGAACCGCGAGGTTGATACCTACCCCGCCCACCGGTGACATTGCGTGCGCGGCGTCGCCTATGCACAGCAACCCGTCAACGTGCCACCGGCGCAGCCGATTCACCCGGACGTCGAGATGCTTGACGTCGTCCATAGACGTGAGCGCCTCGACCGACGCGCTGGCCTCTGGCAGCAGCGCACTGATGTCTCGCCGAAACTCCTCGATTCCACGCGCGCGCAATTCGCCGTCGGTGCCTTTGCGTCCGAGGTAAGCGATCTGGGAATAACCTTCGCGTGGGATCACACCCAGGCCCTTGCCGGGACCGTAGCGCGGCAAGAACGAGAAATCCGCGTCGTCGTCGCGTGGCAGCTTGAACCACCATACGTCGAATTCCACTGGGAATTCCCGGGTTTGCAGCCCGGCCTCGTGGCGGGCGATTGACCACCGGCCGTCGCAGGCAACCGTTAACTGAGCCCGCAGCTCGCCTGGGCCGCGGCAATCTTGATAACGCACTCCGGCGACTCTGCCGCCATCCCGGAGCAGCCCGGTCACTGCGGTGTTCATCCGCAAAGTGAAGCTCGGCTCTGTCTTGGCCGCCTGGGCAAGCAGATTCAGCAGGTCCCACTGCGGAACCATCGCGACATAGGGGTGGGGTTGGCGTAGCCGCCCGAAATCAAGGTAGGTGACCGAGCGTCCGTTTGAGTCAAATGTCGCCTTGTGGACCTGGGTATAGTGCAACGCCGCGAAACGCTCCCATAAGCCCAATTCGTCGAGCAGTCGCATCGTAGACGGGTGCACGGTATCGCCACGAAAGTCGCGGAGGAAGTCGCCGTGCTTCTCCAGCAGGGTGACCTCTACACCTGCCCGGGCCAGGAGGAGCCCGAGGATCATCCCCGCCGGACCGCCGCCGATGATCGCGCACGTCGTTGTCTCGGTCATCAACGCCTAAGCATAGGGATCCCCCGCGTAAGCCGGTTTCGGAACGCGATGTCACCCGCGCCCGAGCATCGGCTCAGGGTGGGGCGATGAAAGTCGCGCCGAGCCACTCTTTGATATATTCATACGAATTGTGGATGAATGTATGAATAGGAAGGGCGATATGACCTTAGGCAAGTCCGCGGTAGTGCTGGGGGGAAGTGTCGCCGGTCTGTGCGCGGCGGGTGCGTTGGCGGATCATTTCGACCAGGTGATCGTGCTCGAGCGCGATGTGCTCCCCGCCGACGCTGACCATCGGCGCGGGGTGCCCCAAAGCAAGCATCCACACTGGTTGTTGAATTCCGGGCGCCGCGCCATTGACACACTGTTTCCGGGCTTCATCGACGACCTCCTGGCCGCGGGTGGCATACATCTCAATCCGTCGTTTGATGCGGCCTACCTGGAGGGAGCCGGGTGGGCCGCGCGCAAGAGATCGAAGATGACCACGATCTACAGTTCACGCATCCTCATCGAGCGGGTCATGCGCGACAAGGTGCGAGCGCTGCCGAACGTCACAATCCGCGAAGGGGTGGTAGTCCAGGGACTTGAGCACCACGATGGTGGCATGCCCGGCGGTGGCATCACCGGTGTTTGGTCGCAGGCGGGCCAGGCGCAGCCGGAATTTACCCGCACCGATCTCGTCGTCGGTGGCGTCTTAGGACTGGTGTAAAAACGCTGGGCGCATGTTCCTGGTGGTCATGTTACGCGGCGGTGGTGTCGGTCGTGGTTGTTGTGGTGGGGGGATGCAGTGGGCGGGGTGGCTCGAGCAGTTGGTGGCGTAGTTCTTGGAGGTGGCGGCTGGTCGCTGATGTTTGGGTGACTCCGCGCCAGCCGCGGCTGGCGCGGTCGAGGACGGCCCATACCAGCGACAGACAGCTGGTTTCGCCGGGTAGGCGGCCGATGACCTTGACCCGGCGACGGGATTCTCCGAAGGTGCGTTCGATGAGGTTGGAATGGCGGATGCGTGTCCAGTGTTGGCGGGGGAAGCGCAAATGCACGCTCAGCGAGGCGAAGTCGTTGGCCAGGCAAGCGACCGCGGCTGGGTAGAGCCCGCGGTATGTGGTGGTGAACTCCTCGGCGCGGCGGGTGGCTTCATCCACGGCCTGCTGGCCGGGTGGCTGGTCAATGTCATCGAAGATCGACCAGAACGCGGCTTTGATCTCGTCCTGGACCGCGACAGGTGTCTTGGCGATGACGTTACGGCAGCGATGGATCAGACACCGCTGACGCAGGCTTGCCGGAAACGTGGTCTCCCATGCGGCGATCAGGCCCGGCGCCCCGTCGGAGATGCCCAGTAGCGGCGGGCGTAGTCCCCGGTTCCTCAGGTCAGCCAAGAAGTCGGCCCACGCATCAGCCGACTCCGCTGCGGCTGGGGCCAGCCCAATAAACAGGGGCTTGCCGTCGGTGCAGATGCCCCAGGCGGCCAGCACCGGCTCGGCCGGGGCGTTGGGATGCATCCGAAAGTTCGAGGCATCCAAGAACAGGTAGTCCAACACCAGCTCATCAAGGCGTCGAGACGACCACGCAGCGAACTCGTCTTTGATGGCCGCACAAATCCGGCTCACCGTCGAGCGCGACAACGCCGCCTGCGAGCCCAGCACCTCGGCCAACGCGGCCTCGATGTCGCGATCCGACAAACCGCGCACCCATCCCGAAATCACCAACGCCTCCAGAGCGTGGGTGCGCGTCACCCCGGCACCGAATAGCCGCGAACAGAACCGCTCGTCGGTGTCGCGTAGTTTCGGGCGGCATAATTCGACCGAGCCCATCGTGGTCTTCACCGTCGCCGGCGGTTGATACCCATTGCGGTACCCGCCCGGGCCGTCCTGAACCCGACGCTGGTGACGGGCTCGGCCCAACACTGCTTCTACCTCGGCCTCCACGGCGACCTGAAACACCAGACGCACCGATAACCGCCCGACCTCCTCCAAAATCTCGGTCAACGGCCGCTCGGTCGCGGCGAACAACTGATCCATCTCAACACGCACACGCTCAATCGGCGATACTCGCTTGGTCACGGGCGTAGCCCCTCCTTCATAGCTTTCGTCGGTTGCGACGGAACCTACGCCCGTGACCATTTACACCAGCGATGAGACGCGACCTCGTCGTCGATGCCTTGGGGCGAGGCTCGTCGGTGCAGAGCTGGCTGGAAGCTGCCGGTTGGCCGGCCGTGCCGGTCAAGACGCTTGACGCCAAGGTCACCTACATTTCGCGATGGTATGAGCTGCCTCCCCAAGAAGAGCGCCCGGACTCATGGTGGTGGCGGCACATCGTCGTCATGCCGGTTCAGGATTCTGACGCGGGTCGGCCGGATGAGCATGCTTTCTTGTCCAACTTCTTCCCGATCGAAGCCGACCAGGCGATCGCCTGCATGGGGTCCTGGGGGCTGGACATGCCGCGCACAAATGATGATTTCGTTGCTTCTGCGCAACGATTGCGGACCCCGGTCTTCGCGGCCGCCATGAAGGAAAGCAAACCCACGTCCGAGGTGCATCTGACGCGCTCGACCGGCAATAAGTGGCGCCGCTACGATCAGCTGCCCACGCCCCCGCTGGGTTTGGTGTTCGTTGGTGACTCGATCTGCGGTTTGAACCCTTTTTACGGCCAAGGGATGAGTGCGGCCGCGGCGTCGGCCCTGCTACTTAAGTCGGCGTTGAACCGAGCGGCCCCGCTCGATGAGGGTTTCTTCCGGGGTTTCCTGGACGCTCAGGTCAAGGAATTGAAGGTCCCTTGGAATCTTGCCATAGCCCGAGACCGCGGCTATGAATGTGCGACCGGCACCGAAGCGTTGCCGAGTTGGCAGCAGCGGATTATTGCCGCCATCACCTGGCCAGCTTTTAACGCCATCGTCGGTGCGGCGCGTGAGGACGAGGTTGTTGACGATCACTTCGCGCGGCTGTTCAACCTCGACGAGTCGCTTGGCGACATGTTCAAGAATCGTCGGGTGCTTTTCGGTCTTCTCCGGTATCAGATCAAAAGGGCTCTGGGCAGATCCACCGTGCCCTACGGATTTGATCCCTTGCTAGACCCGCCCGCCACCGACTACACACCGACCACGGCAGCGGTGGTGCACGCATGAGCGTCACCTGTGATCCCGCGGCCGAAGCTGTCACCGCGTTTTTGGGCTTCAGTTGTCACGAGGTAAACCCGATCATCTCGGTCAACAATCCGGCGGCCCTCTACAGCTGGACTATGCCCGTCCTGGAATTGCTGATCATTGGCGGCGCTATCTTCGCGCTCGTTCACGCCGTGCAGCGACTGCGACGTGAATCCGACCCCACGAACCTGTCTTTATGGTTTGGTTCGCTGGTATACCTGGCTGTCACCGAGCCGCCGCTGTATTTTCCAGAGTGGTTCGGCCTCGACAAGCTCTATGGTTTCATTTTCGCGCACAACGAGTTCACCGTGCAGTTCATGTATGACCGATTGCCGCTTTACATCGTCGCGTTCTACCCGGCGATCATCTCCCTGGCCTACGAAATGGTTCGAACGCTCGGCGTATTTCGTCGGCGCGGTCCTATCACCGGTGCCGTCTGCGTAGCCTTCATATGCCAAATCTTCTACGAGATCTTCGACCAGCTTGGCCCGCAGTTGAAGTGGTGGGCGTGGATGCCGGATAACTACCAGGTCAACCACCCTATGTTGGCGTCGGTGCCAATGACCAGCATGCTGCTGTTCGCTTCGGTCTCGTTTGGTTTTCTGACCTACTTGGTTGTCCGATTGGTTGGTCCGGACGGCAGAGCCGGCCAGCGGCAATCGGGCCTGGCGGTTGCCGCGCGCACCATCGCCGCTGGTGTGCTCACGCCATTGGGTATGGTGATCGCCGGAATTCCGTCAAGCCTTTTCGGAGGAGACTCGCCCAACACCACCGCTCAAGCCTGGATTCTGGGTGTCGAGTTGGGTCTTGTTTGGGTTGCCGGCATCTGGATCGTCACCCGAGAGGCGCGTTTGCGACCTACGGACCACCCGGTACCCCTTAATCGTTTCGTCGTGATCTTCCCCGCGGCCTACCTTGCGACCTTCGCGGTGCTCTGGTTGGCATCTCTGCCGGAATACCTCGCCGCCGAGAATGGTCTCACCGGCGCCGGAACTCCTGTCGGCAGTAGCCTGTACGTCGTGTTTTGCTTCATAGCAGCGTTCGCTGTACTCGCGGTGCTCAGTAAAGGCCGCCGCAACGAACTCGTGCGGGTTTGAACCGTGGGCTTCCACGGCTGGCGAGGAGACCCACCTCGGACGGAGGAGCTCGCGCGTGAACGCATCCTCGCCGGAGCGGCCCGTTGTGTCGAGAGACTGGGAGTGCCCAAGACCACGGTGTCGAGCGTCGCCGAAGAAGTTGGGGTGACCAGACAAACCGTCTACCGCTACTTCCCCAGCCTGGCTGAACTACTCTCCGCGGTCGCCCAAACCGGGACCGCAGACTTCATCGAACGGATGGAGGCCCACCTGGCGTCGGTGGAAACACCGATCGACGTGGTAATCGAGTCGATTGTGTTCACCCTCAGTGAGATCCCCCATGAGCCGCGCATGGGGCTGCTGCTCGAAGCCGACGACCAAGATCTCTTTGGTCGCGGTGTCACGTCATCGACAGGGTTTGATCTGGGGGCGCGCATATTGAGAAGCATTGATGTGGACTGGCAAGCCATCGGTTTTCAAGACGGCGACTTCGACGGCCTGGCAGAGATCACGATGCGACTTATGGTGTCGTTCTTGCAACATCCGCCGGCGGTACCCCGCTCGGCCGATGAATTGCGCACCTTCATCCGGCGCTGGCTCGGACCTGCCTTGGGTGTGCCGGCCGAGGGCAGGCAATCCTGACTGGCATGTGCTGGTCGTCGTCTCCTCGGTGACATTTCCGGCAGCCGCAGCCTACCCGTCGATCTCGCCGGCGGTCCCGCGTTCGATGCTGGCTCGGGTGTTGGGTGGCAACACGATGAGGCCGTCGAGTTCGGTACACGCCAACCCATAGGCATTCGCGCGCTCCTGCGGCGTCGCGGACAGGTCCGACGCCACCCGCAGCAGGGCTTGGGCACGCGCCAACCGCTGCTGCCCCTCGCGGGGAAAGCCGCTTCTGCGCCGACGTTTTGCCTCGGTTTCCGCGGCGTCGAACGCGGTCACATAGTTCTCAACCGCGTCGAGATACTGCCGCGCGGCGTCGCGGTCATCGAGCAGGTCTTCGGCCCGCAGGGGCTTTTTCAGGTCAGCAGCGAGCTTGGTCTTGTGGAATCGGGTCGTCAGCGGATCCCGCATATCGGTCATTACCGGGAAGTCGAGGAGCTTTGCGGCGTCGAGTTCGTACTCCAACCAGCGTGCGTCTGTTTGTTCGTGTGCTTCGACCGCACGGGTGATTGCGCGCCATTGCGCCACCTGACTTGTGTTCTCCGCTTCGTCCGATTTTGCGTCTGCCCGACCCGGCAGCGCCATGTCGCGGTCGTTTGACCGCTTGCTGGCGGACGAGATTGCCCGCAAGCCCGCATAGATCACACCGGCAAGCGGCACGAGCAATAGCAGGAGCTCGATCAGACGGAACAGCAGACCCACCAGGCCAGGATGCCATTTCCGGGACGCCCTGGGTTCAGGCGCGGTGTCGAACCGCTGCTCGGCGTCGCGTCGTCGGTCGATTCACCGCTTGTCGAGTTGGCCCGCGGCGATCTGGTCGGCGACTCGCGCGGTGATGCTTCCGGAGAGACGTGAAGATATCTCGGGCGCGTTTGCTGCGAGCCGTGCCAGCACCCGCTGGCGCCGAGGTGCGACGGTGACTTCGCCGCGATTGCGCTCGATCGCGCTGACGACTGCAGCTCCGACTTGTTTAGGTGTGCCGGTGCCAACCAGCGGAGGTGCGCTCGCTCCGGAGTCGGCAAACATTCCGGCGTCGCTGATAGCGCCGGGGCTGACCACCGAGACCCCAACGCCAGCCGGCCTCAGATCGTCGCGGAGACAGAGCGCGAAGCCTCGAATACCGAATTTCGTCGCGGCATACAACGAGGCGCGTGCCGTTGCTGTCTGACCGGATATCGATGAGATATAGACGAAATGCCCGGATCCCCGCGCGGTGAACGTCGGGATAAGTTCGCGGGTCATCTGAACCGGCGCTTCGAGGTTGACCCTGAGCGCCCGGTCGATCTGCTCCGAGGTGAAGCTGTCGAGTTTCCCAGAGCCCGGCAACGCGGCATTGGCTATCAGAACGTCGATGGTGCCCGCCGCGCCGAGCAGGGTTAACCCGGCTCCGGGCTCGGCGAGGTCGCTGACGATCGTACGGTGGCCGGACCCGGAAAGCGATGCCGCGAGCTCGTCTAGCTCGTTCGGCTTGCGCGAGCTCAGGACCAGGTGAGCATTGCGGTCGGCGAGCGCCGATGCAATCGCACGGCCGAGGCCTCCGGTCGCCCCGGTGAGTAGCACAGTCTTTCCGCTTAGCTCCATGGGTACGAGGCTAGTCTGGCGTTCTAGGCGGAGGTGTCATGGTCGAGATCGAATGCTTGTGGGAGTGCGACGACGGACTCGGTGAGAGGCTGCGTCCAGATGCCGGTGTAAAAGGCAGGGCCAGTTTCGCTCCGCTGTTAGCATACGGGCGTCTGGTTCGGCGGCAGGTCGATTCGCGGGTTGGGGGTTGTACGGGCCGGTCGTGGTTCGTGCGCCGGCGATGTTTGGGCTATGAGGGCGCTGGTGGTTGTTTCTGCGTGGTCGAGGTGGCGACCGCAGGCGATTCGGGACGCTGACCAGTGGCGCGACGCGATGCCGCGGTGATGAGGGTGCGCTGCCAGTCGGGTGGGACCGCAGCGAAGATTCCGCGGTCGATAGTGGCCAGCGCCTGTGCAGCGACCTCGGCGGGGTCGATGCCGTCGGTGGACATGCCTGTCGAGACCAGGGCGGGGCAGATCATGCTCACGCCGATCGGCGTGTCGGCCAGTGCCAGCGCGGTGTGTTCGGCCACGGCCACGACGGCGTGCTTGGAGGGTCCGTAAGCGCCGCCGCTGGGAAAGGTCAGCACCCCAGCCAATGAGCCGGTGATCAGGATGTGCGCGGGCTGGTTCGCGGCCAGCAGTCTGGGTACGAACGCACGCAAGCCGTTGACAACGCCACCGACGTTGACCGCGAACACCCTGTTCCAGTCAGGAGCGGCCACTTCCCACGGAGCACCAAAGCTCCTACCGGTGATTCCGGCGTTCAGGCACACGACCCGGGCGTCGCCGGCGGCTTCAGCGAGCGATTCGACCGCATCCGGCATGGCAACGTCAGTGGGAACCGCTTGTGCCCCCAGTGACTGCGAAACTTCGCTCAATGTGACGGTGTCGATGTCGGCGAGCACGAGGTTGGCTCCACGGTCGGCCAGTGCATGCGCCAACGCGCGCCCGATGCCACTAGCTGCGCCGGTCACCACCGCTGTCATCCCATTCAGATCCACATTGTGCAGGCTATCGACCACGGCCACGCCGCCGTGGCAAACGGTTTCCCTCACCTCCCCTTACTGGGACCGGGTGGGCGTCGTCACGCGTGCGTGCGCCTCGCTACGCCGTGGCGGAGACGGGATCTGCCTGGCCGGTAGGTGCTTGACTTTGAGGCGGTCGCAGTTGGCGGGGTGAGTCGAGCAGGGATCGGCGTAGGTCTTGCAGCAGTCGGGTGCCGACCGGTGTCATGGTGAGGCCGCGCCAACCGGCCGAGGCGCGGTCGAGCACGGCCCACACCAGGCTGATGGCGCTGGTCTCGCCGGGGAATCGGCCAATGACCTTGGTCCGTCGCTTAGTTTCTCCAAAGGAGCGCTCAATGAAATTTGAGTGCCGAACGCGGCCATGGTGTTCAACCGGAAACCGCAGATAGGCGGTCAGCCCTGCTTTGTCGGTGAGCAGGATCCGCATAGCCGCCGGGTAGAGGTCGGAGTATTTAGCGGCGAACGCCTCGATCCGCTTGTCGACGATCTCAACCAGCTGCGGTCCCGGCTCGATACCCAGGCCGGTGGTATCAAAAATCGCCCAGTATCCGTCACGGACCTCGACTTGCATCCCGGTGGGGATCTTCGCAAGCACGTTGCGAAGGCGATGAATAAGACATCTCTGGCGCAACGCTTTTGGGTAGATTTGTTCGATGGCTGCGATCAGTCCCTTGGCGCCGTCAGAGACGATCAGCAGCGGAGTGGCAAGACCGCGTTCGCGCAGGTCGGTCAGGAAGTCGGACCACGCGTCGGTGGACTCTCCGGTCCCGGGTGACAATCCGACGAACACGGGTTTGCCCTCGGTGGTGACGCCCCAGGCGGCGAGCACAGGCTCGGCCGGCGACCCGGGATGCATCCGAAAGAAACTGGCGTCCAAAAACAGGTAGTCCAGAGCGATCTCACCGAGTGGGCGACGAGCCCACGCCTGGTATTCGGCCCGGATCGCCTTACAGACTTCCGAAACCGCGGACTTGGAGATCGCCGCCTGATCGCCGAGCGCTTCAGCGAGGGTGGCCTTGACATCCCGGACGGACAGGCCGCGGATGAACGAGGCGATCACCAGCGTTTCCAGGGCGTTGGTTTTCGTCACATGCTTACCGAACAGCCGAGAGGCGAACGCTTGCATGGTGCCACGCAGTTTCGGCCGCTCCAAGGTGACCGCACCTGTGGTGGTCTTGATGGTCACCGGCCGATATCCGTTGCGCGAACCGCCGTTAGCGTCGGCACAGGCGGCGGTACGTTGGTAGCGTTCACGACCGAGGAACTCGGTGACCTCAGCCTCCAGGGCCGCCTGCATCAGTAGCTGGGCGCCGAGGCGGGCGATTTCTTCAAGGATTTCAGGCAGTTCCCGATCCTCGGCGAACAGGGCGTCGATTTTGGTGCGGATACGGTCGGTCGCTGATACGCGGACAGGCACGGGCGTGACTCCTTCTTCGCAGACTTGCAGGTCGTGAAGCGGAACCTACGCGCGTGCTCCCTATTTACACCGGATCCCGGACACGACCCGGTGAGACACCGATATGGGTTGCCGAGGAGTCGTTGCTCTATTGGGCCGACCACGTCGGTCCATCAGTCGACCTCGACGGTCCGCGAAAGCCGACGATCCGCCGGCTGAATTTGGCGACCGGCGAACGCACCGTGTGGTCGATGCCGGAGCAGGTTGGTTCTTTTGGGTTCCGCACGCGGGGAGGTCTGATCGCGGGCTTAAATTCAGGATTTTGTGCCATCGACTTAGAGCGTGATCGCTTCGAGCCCATTTACGACCCTGAGCCGGACAAACCATTGAGTCGCCTCAACGACGGGAAGATTGACCGTGGCGGACGGTACTGGTGTGGAAGTATGGACACCAAACTGGCCGACAAGTCGGCGAGCCTCTATTGCTTAGACACCGATCACTCCTGCCGAAAGGTCGCCCAGGACTTCTCGTTCATCTGCAGCAACGGCATCGCGTTCGATCCAGAAGATACCCGGATGTATTTTGGCGACACCAAGGACGGCATGGTGTATGTGTTCGACTTCGATGTCGAAGACGGCCGCATTGAGAACCGACGACCGTTTTTCTCGGTGGCCGATTACGCGCCGGCGCCGGCGATCATCGACGGCGCCACGGTCGACGCCGAGGGCTTCTATTGGTTCGCTCTCAACCTCGCTGGCAAGATCGTTCGCTTGGCCCCGGACGGGCGCCTCGATCGAGAAATCGAAATGCCAATCCGCTCGCCCACGTGTGTCACCTTCGGCGGTGATGATTACGAAACGCTGTTCGTGACATCGCAGCAGGCGTTCGTTACCCAGGAGGAAATGCAGCGGCACCCGCAACCGGGCAGTGTTTTCGCCATCCATGGGCTAGGAGTGCGTGGCTTGCCTGAACCACGATTCGCGGGCTGACCGGGCTATTGCTCGTGCGACTTCCGCCGGTCCTCCCATGCGTCCAACAGCTGGTAGTCCAGGCTGGTAAGCAAATGTTCCTCGCTGTCTTAGCTCGACGATGTTGCGTTGTTTTCGGCTTCGGATTCCTCAGAGTCGAAATCGTAGTCGCCTAATGGGTCCGGTGGGGTACTTACGGTGAGAACTCCCGTGTCGGGGTGAACTTGATATCCCCCACTATCAACGTCCCGCACAGCAATGAGCCCGGACAATGTGGCGGAGATGTCATGGCGCTGATGGCTTCCGGCGGAAACCACGTCGGGAACCGTGACATGCAACAGCCTGGGTGTGGTGGCTAGATCGAAGTGGAACGCCTTGGCCATCGCATAACACGCCACCACCATGACGATCGAGAACGGGAGGGCCGTTGCGATAGCAGCAGTCCGTAGCGCAGTCAGCGATCCGGCCCCGCCAACCAGCAGCAACACGGCAGCCGCTATTCCTTCCATAACCGCCCAGTAGACCCGGGTCAGCTTGGGCGGCTCCAACTCACCGCCCGCAGACAAGATATCGATGACCAACGAACCCGAGTCTGAGGAGGTGATGAAGAAGAACACGATAACCGCGACCGCAAGAACACTGGTGATGATCGCACCAGGAAGACCGTCGAGCAGCTGGAAAAGCGATGTGTTGGCGTCCACGGCTCCGCCGGAGAGCATGTCGCCAGCATTGCGTTGTCGCAACACTGCTGAGTCGCCGAAAATTGTGAACCACAGCGAGGCAATGACGGTGGGCACGAGCAGTACCGCACCGACGAACTCCCGGATGGTGCGGCCCCGCGAAATCCGGGCGATGAACATTCCGACGAACGGAGCCCAACTGATCCACCAGCCCCAGTAGAAGATCGTCCAATCGCCGAGCCAGCCGTCGTTGGAGAACGGCGCGGTGCGCAGCATGAATTCTGGCAGCGATTGGACGTAGCCCCCCAAGTTCTGCACCCACGACTGCAGCAGAAATAGCGTCGGCCCAAGCAACAACACGAATAGTGCCAAAGCGCCGGCGAGCGCCATGTTGACATTGGACAACCATTTCAAGCCCCTGCTGACTCCACTGACTACCGAGGCGGTCGCACTGGCGGTGATGACGGCGATCATGCCAACCATCCACCAGTTGTTGACCCGGATCCAGCCGAGATACTCCAGGCCAGAGGCGATCTGGGTGATACCAAAGCCCAGCGACGTAGCAACCCCGAAAAGTGTTCCGACCATTGCAATGACGTCGACGGTATGGCCTAGTACACCCTCGACACGGCGCCGCCCGAGGACTGGCTCGAGTAGCCACCGCACCGACAAGGGACGACCGCGTCGATACGTCATGTAGGCCAGCCCGAGTCCAACTACTACGTAGATCGCCCAGGCGTGCAAACCCCAGTGGAATACCGTCAATGCCATTGCCTGCTTGGCCGCCGCATCGGTAAGTCCCGGCACACCTCGCGACTCCGGAGGGTGCACGTAGTGACTGAGCGGTTCGGCCACTCCGTAAAAGACCAGACCAATGCCCATACCGGCGCTGAACAGCATTGCCAGCCAGGCCCAGAAGCCAAACTCGGGTGCCTCATCATCTCGGCCGAGTCGAATGGTGCCGACCTGTGAGATACCGCAGTACAGCGCGAACACCACGAAACCGGTGGCGACTAGCACATACCACCACCCGACACCGTTGGTGATCGCCGCGTTGAGCCGAACAAACGCGTTGGCAGCGGTGCGCGAGTACACGACCGAAACGACGATCGTCCCGAGGATCACGGCTGAAGCAGGAATGAACACAGCGGGCTTGATGCTCCGCCACGCATGGGCAACAGGGTTCCTGCTCACGGGGTTTTGCTCGGGCATATTAGGTAACGACATCACATCCCTTTCGCACCGCGTCCTGTTCGCAGGAGCGGCAAACAGCGTCAGTACAGACAAGCACATGTCGGGTCGCGGCATCGGATCGCGCCTGATGCAGAACGGGTCTGCACAGCGCGTCGGTGCGTCGATCACCAAACATCGGACAGCCATGCTTTGTGGCGCAAATGGCAACTTACCCACTGATTTCGCATTTCACGACGGCATAGCAGCCAAGTCAATGTGATTCGGTTGACCGGTGTGCCACGATGGAAACGGCAGTTCATCGAACGCAATACTCATGCCCGCCGAAAACGTCGCCGAGGTGATCAAGAGTGTCAATGCCAAACCGATTGACCGACAAGGTCGCGCTCGTCAGCGGTGGCTCCCGCGGCATGGGAGCATCCCACGTGCGGACAATGGTCGCAGCGGGAGCCAAGGTGGTGTTGGGCGACATCCTCGACGAGGAGGGTAACGCGGTCGCAGCCGAACTTGGCGATGCGGCCCGCTACGTTCACCTTGACGTCACCGATCCTGACCAGTGGGCAGCCGCGGTCGATACCGCTCTGGCGGAGTTCGGCGGCCTCGACATATTGGTGAATAACGCTGGCATCCTCAATATCGGCACCTTCGAGGACTACGCGCTGTCCGAATGGCAGCGGATCCTCGACGTCAACCTCACCGGAGTCTTTCTGGGCATCCGCGCGGTCGTCCCACCGATGAAGACGGCCGGTCGCGGATCCATCATCAATATCTCTTCCATCGAAGGCCTGGCTGGCACCATGGCCTCCCATGGCTATACCGCAACGAAGTTCGGGGTCCGTGGTCTGACCAAGTCTGCGGCCGTAGAGCTGGGCGCGAACGGGATCCGGGTGAACTCCGTGCACCCCGGACTCATCAAGACGCCGATGACCGAATGGGTGCCCGACGACATCTTTCAGACTGCGCTGGGCCGCGCGGCCGAGCCCTGGGAGGTCTCCAACCTGATTGTCTACCTCGCCAGCGATGAGTCCAGCTACTCCACCGGTTCAGAGTTTGTTGTCGATGGAGGCACCGTCGCGGGCCTTGGGCACAAGGACTTCTCGGCCGTCGACGCATCCGAACAACCCGACTGGGTCACCTAGTCAATCGGGTCGCCAGTGCTGCCCAGAGGTCGCTGAATCCCGTGCCTGCTCGACACGCGCTAGCCGTGTCCACGAGGGGGCGGCGCCATCTTGGTCCGAATATCCTCGCGGAGTAGTCCCTTAGCGATCTTTCCGCCGGACGAGCGGGGCAGTTCGGCGACTACGATGAGCCGCTCGGGCAGCAGCTCCTTAGAAACGCCGTGCGCTAGCAGATGCTCGACGAGCTCGGAAAGCTCGACGGTATGCGTGTCGACGAGTTCGGCATACAGGCAGACTTTTTCACCGAACACCGGATCGGGCATCGCGACCGCAGCTGCCACCGCGATCGCCGGATGGGTGGCGACCGCATCCTCCACTTGTGTCGCGCTGATATTTTTACCGCCCCGCAGGATGAAATCAGATGTTCGGCCGGCGACGCTCAGATAGCCATCGGCATCGATTTGGCAGATGTCGCCCATACGCATCCAGCCGTCGTGGGTGAACAACTTGTCGTGGTCGCTACCACCCAGATAGCCCAGGCTGGTAGCCGGACCCCGGCATGCGGGCTGGCCTTTTCCCGTCTCGGTCACGTCGCGATCGCCGTCGAAGAGCCGGACCTGCATCTCTGGCACGATCCGGCCGCACGTGCGGAGCCGATGTTGCAACGAGTCGTCGAGCGTGGTGCCGCTGAGTAATCCGGTTTCATTGGACCCGTAGAACTGCAGAATCTTTGCCCCAGTGATTTCTTCGAACTCGGCGGCCGGCCGATACGGCAACGCCTCGCCGCCGGTGAACACGACTCGCAGCGCGCTTAAGTCGTAGTCGCGGCCGGCGCGGTCGGCCATCAACATCGTCAATTGTGTACTAACGCAGCACAATACAGTTACCCGGTGGTTGGCCAGTGCCTCGTATGTCGCGGTAGGTGTAAATCGGCTCAAGATCACCGCGGTGGCGCCGAGATAGATCGGGGTGGTGTGACTGGTCCATAGTCCAAAGCCGAATGGTGTGGGTATGACAGGCAGGAACGTATCGTCAGGCGTGAGGAGCCCGGCGGCGACCGCCTTCTGGTGAAAGTAGTGCCAGCGGTTCTGGGTGTGCACCACACACTTGGGGAGCCCAGTGGTCCCGGAGGTGGAGTTGATCAGGAAGACGTCGTCGGTGCCCAGTTGTGCTTCGGCCCGAAGCTTGGTGGGTTTGGCTTCGATGTCGAGGTGCAGCGCACCTGCGTCGCCGCCTAGGACAAGCACGGAAACGACCAGCTTGGCTGCCGCCTCCGCAACGGCCTGCCGCGCGACATGGCTGTGTTGTGCGTCGCTGATCAGAATCTTTGGCTGCGAACTGCGCAGAATCTGGGCCACTTCGCGTGCGCCAGCGCGAGCGCCGATTCCGACCACGACAGCACCGCAGCGTTCGATGGCGACGAACAGTACATGGATAGCCGGGGAGTCAGCGTGCCACACTGCGAGCCGATCACCGGGAGCGACACCGGCGCCGGCCAGCTGGGCGGCTAGAGTGCTTGCGGCATTGTCGAATTCACGCCACGACAGCAGCATGCCGGAATCGTCGATGTAGGCGGCGCGGTTGGGTGAACATTCGGCGTTGCGGCGTACAGCGTCAGACAGCGTCGCATCTGACCACCAGCCGGCGGCGCGGTAGCGGGCGGAATCCTCGGCCGTGAACGCAGGCGACCTCATAGCATCCAGCCCAGTGGTATTCGTGCCGAATTATTGGAAAGCAACGCGAGCGATCAGCCCCCCTTGAGACGAATCTTCCAGCGCACGAAACCTAGGTAGAAAACGCTGATTACCGCCAGCATGCCCATGTCGAACCACCAGGCGCTGGCGGTGTGACGCCAGTGTGAATCCTGCGGAGTCAGTGGACCTGGCACGATTTTGATCAGGTCGACCGTAGCGGCTGACGCGGCAAAACCCCATCGTGCCGGTGTGACCCAGGACATCTGGTCGAGCGGAACGCGCCCGGTGACAGGAATCATGCCCCCGGAAAAGACCAGCTGCGACATGACCGCTACCACCAGCAACGGCATGATCTGCTCATTGGACTTGGCGATTGCCGACAACGCCAACCCAAGCATCGCTGAGGCAACGCAGGCTGCCGCGACGTCGACAAACAGCTCCAGACCGGGCTTGCCCATCACAACGGCGCCTTGGGTGGGCCCACCCTTGCCTAGCAGAACAATCACGGTCACGATGGCAGACTGGACGATGGCGAACACCGTATACACACAAACCTTCGCCAACAGGTAAGCGGTGGTGGACAGTCCCACCGCCTGTTCACGTCGGAAGATCGCCCGCTCACCGATGAGATCGCGGATCGTCAGTGCGGTCCCCATGAAGATCGCCCCGACGTTGAGTAGCACGAGGATTTGTCCTGGCTCGTTGGGCGCGTCGCCCAGCGGGTTCGGGGTCCCAAAGCCGACATCTCCAGGCACCGACATCGACAGTGCACCCATGATGAACGGCAACAGCGCCAGGAAAACGAAGTAGCCTCGATCGGAGACGATCAGCCGGAGCTGGCGTCTGGCGATTGTCGAGAATTGCCGTATCAAGCTGGTGTGCGACGGATCGCCCAGCTCGGCGGGTTGTTCGACTGGCGGCGGCGGAGGAGGCGGGCCGGCGTGGGCTAGATACCGAGCCTTGGCCCCGTCCGGGTCTTCGGCGACGTTGCTGAAGATATCGGCCCAGTTCGTCGTGCCCATGGTCGGGCCGATCTGGCTGGGCGACCCGCAGAACGCCGTCTTCCCACCTGGGGCCAGCAGCAGAACCTGATCGCACACATCGAGATACGTCAGCGAGTGGGTGACCACGAGGACCACGCGTCCGGCGTCGGCCAACTGGCGCAACATGGTCATGACCTGCCGGTCTAGCGCCGGATCGAGGCCGGATGTTGGCTCATCGAGGATCAGCAACGACGGCCCGGTCAGCAGTTCCAATGCCACCGACGCGCGCTTGCGCTGACCGCCGGACAGCTTTTCAACCCGAGTTTCCAGGTGATCGGTCATTTCGAGTTCCTCGAGTACCCGGGCGACCACTTGCTCGCGATCAGCGCTGGTGGTGTCAGGAGGCAGTCGTAGTTCGGCCGCATACATCAGCGCTTTACGGACGGTTAGCTGACCGTGCACCACGTCGTCCTGCGGTACCATTCCGATCCTGCTGCGCAGCGAGGCGTACTCGGCATGGACGTTGTGGCCCTCGAAGGCCACCGTACCGCTGCTGGGATGGGTGTACCCGGCGACCAGTCTCGCGAACGTAGACTTGCCGGCGCCCGACGGGCCGATGACAGCCGTCAGCGTTCCAGGCCGTGCGATCAACGAGATGCTGTCCAGCAGTGTTTTGTCGTTCTCGATTGTCCAGGTCACCGCACGTACGTCGAGACCGCCGGCGAGGGTCGCGGCGGCGCTCTCCTCTCGGCGTACAAGCGTGCCGCCGGCAAAGACGAGGTCGTTGTTGCCTATCGTCACAACGTCGCCGTCGTGAAGCAGCGCCGCGGCAACGCGGACGCCATTGACGAAGGTACCGTTGATGCTGCGGTTGTCCCGGATCTCGGTGCCGCTCGCCGTTGGGATCAGGGTGGCGTGGTGACGCGATGCCAGAACCTCGGGAATGACGATGTCGTTGTCATTGGCTCGGCCGATCTTTACTGACCCGGACGGCAGCTCCCCCGCAGACTTCCCGGGCCGCAAGATCTTCATCATCGATGTTGCGATGTTCCCTGCGTCGCCGCCCGGGCGCCCGCCCGCGGGAGCGGGGGGCGATTCCATGGGTGGTCGGTAGATCTGCGGCGCCGGCTGGGGTCCGTTCTGCGGTCGGACCGAATGCCCGCTGGTTGGGTACCTTGGCTGTAGCCCTGTTGGCGGGCCCGGTTGCAGCGGAGCACCAGGTGCAGGTGGCAGCCGAGACGTGGCTGGTGGAGGCTGGTCGGACCACTGCGGACCGCCCTGCGGGGCCCCCTCGGTCGGCCGTGATCCGGTGGGCAGGTGAGGTACCGGCATCGTCGTCGTCGGAGGTGGTCGCCCGGCCGAACCCTGATGTCGGCCAACTTCGAAGGCCAACGCGGGACCATCCGGGTTGCCGATGTTGATCCATTGGCCATCGTGGATGTCGACAACTGGGACGCGGCGATTGTTGACGTACATCCCGTTGAGGCTGCCGTTGTCGATCGCGATCCATCGGCCCTGGTCAAATCGCAGCAGCAAGTGCGCTCGGGAGATCAGTGGTTGCGCGACGCGGACGTCCGCCCGTAGGTCACGGCCGACGACGACATCGTGGCCTGCTGCGAAGGTGCGCTCAGATCCGTCGTACCGCACGGTCAGCACAGGTGTGGCTGGTCGGCTCATTGGTGTCAACTGTATCGGCTTTGCGCCCGCCGCCGAATAGGACGCGCAACCGTTTTGGCCGTCTCAGCGTGGATGGAGGGGCTTCCATTCTAGCCAAGTATCGGTTGTGGTTCTGGGACAGCGACTTTGGTGCCATTCTTATGAAATCGGGCGCCACGCCGGCAAGCGGATTGGGTTCTCGCGCTGTGAACGGCTTGTCAAAGTCCGTAGAAAGGCCTTGGGTGAGCCCGTTTCGGGGTAACGCGTACGTAGTTTTGAGGTCTAGCTATTGAAAGGCTGGCGTCGAGCTGGTCCCGTCCACGGGAGGAAACCATGCCTGTTCTTGAAGCGCAACTGCGTAAGGAGCTGCGCGAATACGCCACCGAACTGCGTCAGTTAGCGTACACCGTGCCCAACGGCGTGTGCGAGCACGATCTGCTTCGGTTATCGGAGCGGATGCACGCCGCCGCTAACGAGGCGGTCCACAAAGGAGCTTAGCCCCGTCGGCCGACTACGTTCTGAACCTCTTGCGGAGCAACTTCTGAGTCCGTGTGCCCGCGGCTGGGGCGGCCGTCTGGCGCGGCTACGGCCTACCGTCGCTCCTGCGAATATCCCGAAGGCATTCACGTAGGGTCTGGCCGGTCTGCTGCATGCACATGCGTATCGGCGACTCCTGTTCGGTGGGTAGCGACGTTTCCGTCGGGTCGATGGTGACGGTCGGACTTGGCGCATCGTTCTCGGTCAGTGACCAGACAGTTCTGCTCGTGCCCTGCAGCCTCACGCAGTACGCAGTCGCCCCCGTCTTTGTTACGCCGACGCTGCCGATGGGCGAACAACGTGCACCGATAGCCACGACCGCACTGGCTTTCGCAGACGTGGTCGTTGAGTTCGTGGGGGCAGCGCTGACCTGCGACGTCGAGGTAGCCTGCGGCGTTGCCGAGTGTGGTGGGGTGGTCGGGTCCGTCGAGGCAGTATGGGTTGTTCTCGGCAGCTCGGCGAGTTCGTCATCGGCACGGCCGAACTCGAACGCCGCCGCCGCTATCGCAGCGACGAGCAGCACAGCCAGGACTGCGGGAACCAGGACGGCCGCGCGCATCAGCGAACGCCGGGCTGGTGCGGCGGCCGCGCGGGGCATGAGGACACGTGTTGCGTCTGGATCGCCGGTGCCGAGGCGATGCCCGAGCGCACGCGCGAAGTCGATGCACCGTTCGTAACGTTGTATGGGGTCTTTGGCCAGGGCTTTTGCGAAGACCGGGTCGAGTTCAGCCATACCGGGCTGGCGATCTCCGAGTGTCGGGGGCGGCGCACTGAGATGCTGACTGATCACGACTGCGGGGTTGGAGTGTTGAAACGGCGGGGAGCCGGTTAACAGGTGGAACGCCGTTGCGGCGAGCGCGTACTGGTCAGCTCGTCCATCCAGGTCGTGGCCCATCAGCTGCTCGGGAGCCGCGTAGTACACGGTGCCTACCGTCATGTTGGTAGCGGTTAATCCGCTCGGGTCGTCGACCCAGCCGGCAATCCCGAAGTCGGCTAACAAGATTCGGCGCTCTTCGCCATCAGCCTGAGCAAGAAGGATGTTGGCTGGTTTCACGTCCCGATGTAGCAGCCGGTGCTGGTGGGCGTAGTCCAATGCCTCAGCCACTGCCGTGATGATCTCAGTGACCTCGGCACCGGGCATCCCACTTGGATAGATATCCCGGAGCATCTGTCCGGCGTCGGTGCCGTCGACGAAGTCCATGTCGATCCAAAGCTGGCCGTTGTACTCTCCGCGGTCGTGGATCGCAACGATGTGCGGATGCCAGAGTGAAGCGGCAACGTTGGCTTCGCGGTTGAACCGCTCGCGGTATTCGGTGTCGGCGGACACTTCGGCCCGCAGGATTTTCAGCGCGTCCTGCCGGGGAAGTCTCGGATGTCGCGCTAGGTAGACCTCACCCATTCCGCCGGTTCCCAGTCGTCTGACGATGGTGTAACCCGCGAACGTCGAACCCTCGGCGAGCAGCATGGCGGCATCGTAGCGCCGGCTGGGCGGCTATTTCTCCAGGGTGAACTGGTTGACGTCGATGTAACCGACCCGGAACATTTTGGCGCAGCCGGTCAGGTACTTCATGTACCGCTCGTAGACCTCTTCGGACTGGATCTCGATCGCCTCAGCCTGGTGACCCTCGAGCGCCTCGGCCCATAGATCTAGGGTCCGCGCGTAGTGCAGCTGTAGTGATTGACGGCGGGTCAGCGTGAAACCTGCCTTGGCCGAGTGTTCCTCCACCATCTCGATTGTCGGTGGCCGTCCCCCGGGGAAGATTTCGGTCATGATGAACTTGAGAAAGCGGGCCAGCCACAATGAAAGTGGCAAACCGTTGTCGATCATCTGCTGTTTTGTCAGGCCGGTGATCGTGTGCAGCAGCATCACGCCGTCACTCGGCAGGACGTTGTGAGCCATGGCGAAGAAGTCGTCGTAGCGGTCATGGCCGAAGTGTTCGAACGCGCCGATTGACACAATCCGGTCGACGGGTTCGTTGAACTGTTCCCAGCCGTTCAGTGCCACTCGGCGGCTGCGGGGGCTATCCATTTCGTCGAACGTTCTCTGCACGTGGGCAGCCTGGTTTTTGGACAGTGTCAGCCCGATGACGTTGACGTCGTACTTCTCGATGGCCCGGCGCATGGTGGCGCCCCATCCGCATCCCACATCGAGCAGGGTCATCCCGGGCTGCAGACCCAGTTTGCCCAGCGCCAAATCGATCTTCGCGATCTGGGCTTCTTCCAGAGTCATGTCATCGCGCTCGAAATATGCGCAGCTGTAGGTCTGGGTGGGATCGAGAAACAGACGGAAGAAGTCGTCGGACAAGTCGTAGTGCGCCTGCACATCGTCGAAGTGCGGCGTTAACTGATTAGTCATAATCCTGTGATGCCTTTCCCGCCTGGTGACGGCCCAACGACGCTTGCCCGCCTGCACCGAGCGTTTCCCCCGACACGTCCTTGAGGAATGCTATCCGAGTTGGAGGTCTTCCGCTAAACGACGACCATGTTGCCTCGGTCAAGATCGATTCACGAGTGTTCCGACGAGCGAATTGAGCCGGGCCCGGTCAATGCCGGGGTCGGTGCGGCCGTTCTCCCTGTGGGTTCGCCAGAGACCGAACTCGGCGCACTCTTGGCGTACCAGTATGGTCTGGACCGTCGACCCGGGACGACTCGCTTCTACCGAATCGCCATGTGAGGCCTAAGCTTCAGCAGGTGCGTCATTGATGCCTGAGTGGTCAATTCCAAACTCGACGTGTTCGCTCCCGCGTCATTACCCCAGGACCTGCGTGAGCCAGTTCGGATCTTGATAGTCCACGGCCCTGTTTCCGTCCCACACGAATGGCGTGCCCGTGGCGCCGAGTTCGGACAGCGTTGTGTCGGCCTTGGTGGCTTTGGACTCGGCGATACCGACGTCTTCGCCGGAATTGATGCAGTTGATCGTGGTGGAGCTGGCGCCGAAGGTGTTGGCCAGATTAGCTAGTTCGCCGTCGGTACGGTCTGCTGCTCCGCTCTCCGACGGTTGGAAGTCGCTGTCGAACAGAGCGGAGTAGAAG
Source organism: Mycobacterium sp. (assembly GCF_965230835.1). Lineage (GTDB taxonomy): Bacteria > Actinomycetota > Actinomycetes > Mycobacteriales > Mycobacteriaceae > Mycobacterium. The sequence goes on along the minus strand of NZ_CBDDLW010000002.1, from coordinate 4,430,378 downwards.
TTGGTGTAGAGCTTCGGTTCGTTCTGCGCTGCGACACAGTAGGTGGCCGCCACTGCGCGTGTCGAGTAGTTCTTACTGTGCGATTGGCTGTCGAGGAAATTGAGGAGGTGAAAACGCACCGCGAGCTTCTTGCTGTCAACTGCATCGTCGATATCGATGGAAAACGACCTGATGAAGGTGCCGCATGGCGGGCAAATGGGTTCGTTGAATATGTCGATGGTCATTGCCGCTGCGGAGCTACCCACAAAAACCCCGTCCGGCAGGACGCGAAGTTCGACAGCGTCTGATGGTCGCTGCGGTGGCGAGGATGACGTGGATGATCCCCACTGCCGGGCGAGCGTGATTCCAACTCCGACAACGACAGTCACCACGACAGTACCGGCGACTCCGGCCCACAGCCACGGCTTACCTCGGGTCCTGGGCGGCTGAGGTGGTGGCCGAGTCCACGATGGCGTCTGTGGGTTGGCTGCGCCCCAGGTCGAGGCATGCGCCCATGTCGTCAGCTCTGCTTGATGTCCGGGCGGCGCGACAGGCGACCCAGCTACCGGCGGCGGGGGCCACCCCGCGCCTTGTGGTACCGGCTGAGGCGGCGATGGCGAGGCGGGCGCGAGGTCATCTGGTAGCTTCCCGGCCACGGCAAACGGCGGCCTCGGCATCTGGTTGCGCTGCAAAATGTCAGTTGCACGGCTCTGATCGGGTCTGGCCAGGGCTGCGTGGGCTGCGGCGGCCAGATCACCACAGGTCGCATAGCGGTCGCCGGGATCTTTGGCCATCCCGCAGGCGATCACGCTGTCGAAGGCGACGGGAACTGTGGGACGGATAACGCTAGGCCGAGGGATCGGTTGGTTCAGGTGCGCGCCCATCAGACTGAGCTGATCGCCCCGGTAGGGCGGAGACCCGGTCAAACACTCATACAGGACGCAAGCCAAGGCATAGATATCAGCCCGATAGGTAACCTCAGCCTCGCTGAATCGCTCCGGGGCCATATACCGCAATGTTCCTACCGTTCCCCCCAGCCGAGTCAGCTTTTCTTCGGAGTTGGCACTAGCTATCCCGAAATCGACGAGATAGGCGAAATCATCGGCACTGACCAGAATGTTCTCCGGCTTAACGTCGCGATGCGTAACTCCGGCAGCATGTGCGGCGTCGAGCGCCGACCCGATTTGTCGCACGACCGCCACTGCCCGAGGCGGGGACAGTGGTCCGGACCGATTCAATATGGTCGCCACGTCCATGCCGTCGATGAACCGCATGTCCACATAGAGTTGCCCGTCGATCTCGCCGTAGTCGTGAATCGGCACCACGTGCGGTTCTTGTAGCCGCCCGGCCGTCCGGGCCTCACGCTGCATACGCGCGCGGAAGATCGGATCGCGCGACAGAGTGTCCGACATTAGTTTCAGCGCCACGATCCGCTCGCGGACCGTGTCCTCGGCTTCGTACACGTCGCCCATGCCGCCGCGGCCCACTAACCGCTTCAGCCGATACGGGCCGAAGTGCGAGCCAGCCCGTGAATCCCGGTCAGCCATCGCCTGACTCCTCATCCCGACAACCGCACGCAGCAAACGGCATTGACGTGCCGGCATGGCCCTGCGATGTTAACTGCGGACACCGGCACATGGTGGCCTACCAGGCATAAGGCTAGTGGCTTCAGGGTCGGCGTGAGTGGTGCATCCAGATATAGCTGCGCCGAATTTTTTCGCCCATGAATGGGCCAAGCAAACGCGGCTGGCCGGCTATTCCTCGGGGAAAGTCTCCGTTAGCCCACGCGTTGCAGTTCATTCGGCGACGGGAACCACCAGGGCAACCTCGCCGCGAATACCGGTCGCATCTATATCGAAGATAACCGCTGCAGCAATGCTGGATTCTGCCGCCTCGATCGCTGTGGACAGGAACAAAATCGTTGCGACACGGTCACGGACTCATACCTATCAGTGATACCAGCTACCACAGAAACCCCAAGAATCACTATCTTCACATCAGCGAATAGCGGACGTCAATGCGGCGTCCTGCCCCTGGAAAGGTATGACATGTCGCCGATTCCTCGAATCGTGTCGTTATTCATGGCGTCAGCGGCTGCTACCGGATTAACCGTTGCCGTAGGCCTCTCCCCTGCCGCGACCGCCGTTCCGTGCAGCGGGGAGGCAGCCAACGCTGCACCCCCGCCCAGAGCGGCGGTAACTTCGCCCGGCAACGCTCGGCTTGGGCCGCTGCCCACTGGCCGCCGGCCGCGCGGTACCAACGACCGCGCCCCACTACCCAAGCTGGGACCGCTTATATCGTCGTTATTGAATCCAGGTGGTCGACGCTCCGCGCCGCTGCAGCAGCAAGCCGCGGTGCCCGCGCCGACTCCCCCTCGGCCTCGAGGGGGCAATCCATCGCCGCCGAACGCTGGCCAAGTGGCCCCGAACGCGGCCCCCGTACCAGCCCCGCCGGCACCGAACCCGAACCCGGCGCCGCCGATTGCTGGCGCGCCGACTTCACTGGTCGAATGGGTCAGCGGGCCAAACAGCCCCAACAAAACGCTGCAAAGATTCGGTATCTCTGGGACCGATCTCGGGGTCCTCTGGGACAACGGTGACCCCGCCAACCATCAGGTGCTGATGGCCTTCGGCGACACATTTGGCTTTTGCCGTGTCAAGGGGAAGCAGTGGCGTTACAACACGCTGTTCCGCAGCCAAGACCGAGACCTGGCCCAGGGAATTCATGTGGCGCCTGGCGCAGCTTCCAACAAGTACTCGGGCTCACCGCTGGCCCTACCAGGTTTTTCCCGGCAGATCATCCACAGCATCAAGTTCGCGCCGCAGGAAACAGGAGTCATTCCGACTGCAGGCATCTCCGTGGGCAGAACTCAGTACATCAACTTCATGTCGGTTCGGAACTGGGGTCGCGACGGCGAGTGGACCACAAACTACTCGGCGATTGCTGTGTCGCCCGACAACGGCCAAAGCTGGGGGGTGTACCCCGGCACCGTCCGTACCGCCCGGCCAGCCGGCAGCAAGCGAGTCAGATTCGTGCCGGGCAATGAGAACTTCCAGATGGGGGCATTCCTCAAGGCGGCTGATGGCTACGTCTACTCGTTCGGAACCCCGTCCGGGCGCGGGGGTTCGGCACGTGTCGCACGCGTTCCGCAGCGGTTTATCCCCGACCTCACCAAGTACCAATACTGGAATGGCGATGGCGCGGGATCCTGGGTCCCGAACAAGCCGTCCGCGGCTACGCCGGTTATTCCGGGTCCAGTTGGTGAAATGTCGGTGCAGTACAACACCTATCTACGGAAATATTTGGCGCTCTACAGCAACGGCATGAACGATATCGTGGCGCGCACCGCGCCGGCGCCGCAAGGACCGTGGAGTCCCGAGCAAATGCTGGTGTCCTCTTGGCAAATGCCCGGTGGCATCTACGCGCCCATGATGCATCCCTGGTCAACAGGCAAAGACGTGTACTTCAACCTATCGCTGTGGTCGGCTTACAACGTGATGTTGATGCACACCGTACTGCCGTAACTACTGTGGAAAGGTTGTCAGTCCGGCGTGGACGCCCACATTCTGTACCACATATCTATATCACTTCTAGCGCTTGGTGCTCCTGGGCTCCAAGTCGGGATCATGATTTTCCAGGGATATAGCTGTCGGATTAATGTTCGCATCCGCGGTGGCCAGGCCATACAATTATCGCGGAGGCGAGATGGCAACAGTCACAGAACTTCTAAGCGATCCCGAATCAGTCGGGGTATGGACGCTGGTACCCGGACGGACACGAATTACATTCAGGAACAAGACGATGTGGGGTGCGCTCATGGTGCACGGCGCCTTCACCGAGTTCAGTGGCGACGGCCAAATCACCAATACTGGCGAAGTATCGGGACGAGTTAACATCGTCGCCGCGTCGCTGAACACCAAACTACGTAAACGTGACGAAGACCTGCGTGGTCGTACCTTCTTGGACGTCGAGAACTACCCCGACATCAAAGTTGTTGTTGCCGCCGCAGAGCCGAACGGAACTGACACGGTTGATGTGCGGGCCGATCTCACCGTCAAAGGGCACACCGCGCCGATTCCCCTGCACGCCAACGTGGAGGCGCTTGACGACGGCGCGGTCCGGATCAGCACGAAGACCACTCTCAATCGTAAAGCCTGGGGTGTGACAGGAAACATGCTAGGCATGGTGGGCGACAAGACCACGCTGTGGGCCTACCTGGTCTTCCAGCGCGGCGTCAGCTAGCCGGGAAATTCCCGTGATCCGGCACCGGGCGTCATGCCAGCCCGGTATACCGCGACGTGACTTTCGCGAATTCCATGAAGGCCAAAGAGAAGCGAACGGTGGAAAGCCCCAACCATTGCCGACCTATCACGCCGCAGCGCCGTAAAAAAATGGCCACCAGATGTCCCGAGATCCCGATACCAACGTTGTCGCGACACTAGGGTGTTCTGCGTGGTCAGAAACGTGCTAGCCAATGGCCGCAGCCGCTGGCTAGCTTTGATCGTCTCGGTTGGTGTATCTGGCGCCATGCTTTACGCCCAGGCCACAGAGTCCCGATGTTGTCTCGAAAACCCCGCGGTGGCCCCGGCACGCCCCGAAGCTGCGTCCGGCGCCGCGGGGCATATCGCCAGTCCCGCCGAGGCCCAATCGTTGGCGGCGAGCGCGCCGGCCGCTGGTCAGGAATTCAAGCTCGCCCTGCCAGCTGGCGTCGCCTTAGAAGATGGTTTGCAGCTCAAGACCATCTGGGCGGCGCGCGCTATCAGCGTCATGTTTCCACAGGTCACGAAAATCTTCGGGTTTCGTCAGGATGCTTTGAAATGGCATCCGAACGGGCTGGCGATCGACGTCATGATCCCGAACCATGGCAGCGACGACGGTATTGAACTGGGCAACCAAATCGCTGGATACGCCTTGGCGAACGCCAAAAGATGGGGAGTGCTCCACGTCATCTGGAGGCAGCGGATCTATCCAGGTATCGGTGCTCCGAGTTGGACGGCGGACTACGGCTCAGAAACTCTGAACCACTACGACCACGTTCACATCGCCACCGATGGTGGCGGCTACCCAACCGGGCGCGAAACCTACTACATCGGATCGATGCGGCCCGAACCCGATTACTAACAGCGACAACGCGCGTCAGGGCACCCGAGCGCCAACAGGAAGGGGCTGTGCGGATTCGATCCGCCTCGCCGTCGTACACACGTGCGTTGCGAGCTCCCTCAGTTCGGCCCTAGTGATTTCGGCGAACGGCGCCGCGGTCACTGACATGATCACGGCCCCGTCGGAGTCTTTCACGGGCGCCGACACAGTCGCGATCGCGTGCGTGTTCTGCCCGTCGAGTTCGGCGGGCAAGTAGTCGACCAGAGTCAAGTCGGCGAACGCACGGGCCAATCGGGTGGTGATCGCATCGGCTTCGCCGTCGGCGGCCAGCGCGCGTAATGCAGCGTACACGCGCACGTACTCGCGGGTGAGGCGCTCGATGACGAATCCGCGGTCGCGGATCTCGCCCAGCACGGCACGAAGTCGGCTCCGCAGTGCGCTCGACGGCGCACCGGCGCCCTGCAGCCAGGCGTTCTGCACGTTCGCGTCGGCCCATGCGACGTAATCGCGGCCGAATGGGGCCACCAGGGGGAGCCGAAACCCGGCCCTTAGCGCTGGTGCGCTCAATGAGTCGCCGACACTGTCGACGAGGGTTAGCGTCGTCGACTCCCGCCGCGCCACCAACACCTGAACTCCCGTCGCTTCGTGTAGTTCCTGCAGATAGCCGCGGAGGTGGCGATTCCCGGTTGTCTTGGTCAACCCGCTCATGGCCGGTCCCCAGGCATAGCCATTGGTCTGCTGGTCGCGAACCACCCAGCAATGGGCGGCCAGCGTGTTCAAGATGGCGTGCGCGGTCGCCGGGCTGATCTGCAGAGTCCGCGCGATGCGAGTCAGGGACAGCGACCGCTCGGGGTCGGCGGCCAGCAGTTGCAACACGGCGATCACCCGCTCGGTTGGTGGCGATAGCGCTTGACGGTCGCCATGAGGGGTGGCTACCTTCGACCTTGCCACAAATTCGAAGGCTACTTCGAATATTCGACGTGGTCAATGTGGATCGGAGGCGCCGATGGTGGGAGCAGCCGAGCCGTTGCAGTTCGATGATCTTCTCGACCCGCGGTTAACGGCTGTCCAGCAGCAAATCCTTGATCACACTGAATCGCGCCACGTCGATCTGGACCTGTCGCAGATGATCGACGAGGCGACAGTGCAGGCCGGCGTTGACGATCTCGACGAGGCTGACGGCGTGGCTACGCGGGCCGCAGCTTACGTCGAGGCGATCGAAGCCGATGAAGGCCTGAACCAGATGATCCGAGCGACGCTGCGAGCGCGGATCGTCCGACTTTTGCGTAACCGGTTGTCGTTCAACGACCTGAACAAGCGGTACCCAGAGATCGAGGCGATTCCGATCGAAAAGCCCTTGATCGTGGTCGGGATGCCCAGGTCAGGAACCACTCATTTGGTGAACATGTTGGCAGCCGATCCGCGCCGCCGCGCTCTGCCGTACTGGGAAAGCCGCGAGCCGATGCCTCTGCCTGGCCGTGGACCCGATGTCTTTGGGGTCGATCCCCGATACCGCGAGGCAAAAGCAGAGCACGAGGCCATGATGCTCACCGCGCCTCATGTCGCGGCGATGCACGACAGATTTCCTGAGGCTATCGAGGAAGAAGTCGAGTTATTGGACCTGGACTTCGCCTCCTATGTCCTTGAATGGCACGCGCGTGTTCCAGGATGGCGCGACTTCTACCTCGCACTTGACCAAGCGCGTCACTACGCGCACCTCAAGAAGGTGCTGCAGGCGTTGACTTTTCTGCGGGGCCCGCAGACCTGGGTGCTGAAATCACCGCAACATTGTGAACAGCTTCCCGCTCTGCTTGCGACCTTTCCCGACGCGACCATCGTGTTCACTCACCGAGATCCGGTGGCAGTTGTACAGTCCACCATCACAATGCTGGCCTATTCCGATCGGCTGCGTCGCCGCGCCATCGACCCGCAGTGGCTCCTCGAATACTGGAGCGATAGGGTCCACCGGCTGCTGGGGGCATGCGTGCGAGATCGTGACCTGGTTGCTGCCGAGCGCAGCATCGACATCAGTTTTCACCACTTAAACGGCCACGAGCTTGAGCTGCTCGAAAAGCTCTACGCGCGTTGCGGTATCGCGTTGACGCCGGCCGTTCGCGGCGCGTTCACGAACTATCTCGCCGCCAACCCGCCCGGCAAACATGGCCACATCCGCTATGACCTGCGCGGGCATTTCGGGATCAGCGCCGAGCAGCTGCGTTCTCGGTTCGACTTCTATTTCGACCGGTTCGACGTCCGGCCCGAAGCCCACGTTAGCGAAGACAGCTAGGAGCGCCCATGAGCACGCCGGACGCGCAGTTCGAACCCGTGTACCGCGGGCGGCCCGGTGCCGAGGCAATGACACCCGCATCGGCTCGCCGAGCTGAACAAATCGCCCCGGGAATCTGGGTATCCCCCGGGCTATCCAACTCTTACCTGCTAACCACCAGCGACGGCCGGGTGGTCGTCAACACCGGCATGGGCTTCGAAAGTCCGGTGCACCGAGCCAATTTTGATGCAGTCGACAACTCACCGATTCGCTACATCATTCTGACGCAGGGGCACTACGACCATGTCGGAGGACTCGAGGTCATGCGCGACACGGGCACCGAGATTGTGGCCCAGGCCAACTGGCGGCAATGGCGCGATGACAACGAACGCCTGGCCCCCTACCGCGCACGCAACAGCGCGTTCGCCTTTGCCGGCACGCTCGCGCGGGGCATCGCCACCATCCAGGAACGCTTCGGCGCAAGACTACCGGCGCAGGCCAGGCCGACGGCTGATATCGAGGTAGACGATACGTTGACACTCACCGCAGGTGGCCGGACCCTGCACTTGCTGGCGACGCCGGGCGGGGAAACCACCGATTCAATGGTCGTCTGGTTACCGGAGCAGTCGATCTGCTTGTGCGGCAACACCTTCGGAGCACTTTTCGGGCATATTCCGAACTTCGTCACGATGCGCGGCGATCGGTATCGCGACCCGCTGGCCGCCATCGCCGCGATCGATCGGGTGCGCGGCCTGCAACCCGAGATGCTCATCACTGGGCACTTCGATCCCATCACGGGCTCCGATCGTATTCAGGCCGAGCTGACCCGAATGCGTGACGCGATCGCCTACCTGCACGAACAGACCGTTTCCGGGATGAACGCCGGCAAAGACGTCTTCTCGTTGATGCGTGAAATCACCCTGCCACCCGAACTTGACGTCGGCCAAGGCTACGGCAAGGTGTCCTGGAATGTGCGAGCGATCTGGGAGCATTACTCAGGTTGGTTTCACCATCGCTCGACCACCGAGCTGTATGCGATTGACAACGCCGAAATCGCGGTTGACGTGGTCGCTCTGGCCGGTCCCGACCACTTGCTGACCCGCGCTGAAGAGCACCTCGCCGCAGCCCGCCCGGTCCACGCTATTCACCTCGCTGAGCTGGTTGTCCAAGTGTCCCCCAAGAACGCCAGGGCACGCGGTGTCCTGCTGGCAGCCCACGATCACCTGCTCGCCGGGTGCGACAACTTCTGGGAACGCGCCTGGCTCACCAAACAGATTGAGAGTTACACATGACTGCCCGCGTCACATTCGAATTCACCGGTACGACTGTGCTGATTACCGGAGGGACCAGCGGAATCGGCCACGCCACAGCCACCTTGTTTCGCGACGCCGGCGCCGAGGTGACCGTAACCGGGACCCGACCCGAAGCCGACTCCTACGAGACGGATCTGACGGGAATGCAATACCGCCAACTGTGCCTCGATGATCCGAAGTCGATCGACGCGCTCACCGAATCCTTCGATCGGTTGGATGTCTTGATCAACAATGCGGGCGCCAACTTCCCCCAGGGACTTGACGAATCCCGGCCTGAGGGCTTCGACGCGTCGGTGGCGCTTAACCTGGTCGGGCCCTATCGGCTTACCGTGGGGCTGCGCTCGGCGCTTCGCAAATCCACGGCCCCTGGCGGAGCCAGCGTCGTCAATCTCGCTTCCATGGCCGCATTGCGCGCAGTGGCTCTCGTTCCCGGATACGGAGCTGCCAAAGCCGGAATGATCACGATTACACGCACGCTAGCAGCGGCGTGGGCGCCCAAAGGCATCCGTATCAACGCAGTGGCACCCGGAGTCATCGACACACCAATGACCGCACCCGCCAAAGCGATTCCAGAGATCGTCAAGGCCGAAGTCGCGCACATCCCAATGGCCCGGTTCGGCGGCGTCGATGAGATTGCGCCGACCATCGCATTCCTGTGCACCGAGCACAGTAGCTACACAAGCGGAGCGCTATTCGTTGTCGACGGCGCTTCAGATTGCCTCTGATCCACAGCAAATGACGCCGAGACATGGGCAGCCGACGTAGGAGAACACATGACACTGACCGTCCTGCGATTCAATTTCGCCACTCCCGGCGGTGACCCTCGTCAGCGCCGGGAGCGGCTGACGACTGCTATCGAGATCACAAAATGGGCTGATACGCAGGGCATCAGCGCGGTAAGCGTGGACGAGCACCACGCCACTGGGCACGGTTGGTCCAATAACCCGGTGCTGGTCGCCGGAGCACTCCTGGCCTGTACGAACCGCATCATTGCCAGTGCCGATTGTCTACAGGGGCCGCTGTGGGACCCGATACGGCTAGCCGAAGACATTGCCTTGATCGACACGATGAGCGGCGGGCGATTGCACGTAACCATTGGCATCGGTTACCGGTCGAACGAATATGCGTTGTTGGGCAGGGACTTTCACACTCGGGGTCGGGATGTCGAGGAGCTGGTGTCAGCGATGCTGAGCGTCTGGCGCAGTCACTCCGACGACGCGGTCCGCCCATTCTCGCGTCCACACCCGCCGCTGTACATCGGCGGCGGTGTGCGCGCGACAGCCGAACGTGCGGCTCGGCTTGGCCTGCCATTGAGCTTGTCGGATCATCTGCCCGAACTTGCCGCCTACTACACCGAACTGTGCTCCGCCAAAGGTTTGACGCCGCTCATACTGATGCCGCCTGCCCGCAACCGCGGCATGCTCTATCTCCACGAGGACCCGGACCGAGCGTGGGCCGAGCTCGGTGATCACATCCTTTGGGAGGCCGTCACGTATGGCCGCTGGGCACAAGGCCACCAAAGATCGTTGATGCACTTGCCCGGCGTCACCACCCTCGATGAGGTCCGGGAGTCAGGACGATACCGGTTCCTCACCCCCGACCAACTCATCGCTGAGCTAAATGAGGCGACAGAATTTGCGCCACTGGTAATGCATCCGCTCGTTGGGGGCATGCCAGCCGACGAGGCATGGAAGTCGCTCCACTTGCTCACCGACAAAGTGCTCCCGGCGCTGACCACATCTTCGCTGGCGACACCGCCCTGATTGATCAGCTCAAATGATGAACCTCTTGCAGCCCGTACACCGGGGTCGGGATGCCCTCGTAGCGAGCCTTGAGCTGTAGCGCCAGGTACAGCGAATAGTGTCGTGCCTGGTAGAGATTGCCGCCGTGGAACCAGAGGTTCTCCTGCTGGGTTGGTTTCCACATGTTGCGCTGCTCGCCCTCCCACGGGCCGGGATCCTTCGCCGTATCACTGCCGAGGCCCCACACCTTGCCGACCTTGTCGGCCACGTCCTGGCTGATCAGATCGGCCGCCCAGCCGTTCATCGAGCCGAACCCGGTCGCGTACACGATGAGGTCGGCCGGCAGTTCGGTACTGTCGGTTAGGACCAGCGAGTCCTCGGTGAGGTGATCGACCTGCCCATGCGCGAGTTTGATCTTGCCCTCAGCCACCAGATCGGATGCGCCCACATCGATGTAGTAGCCCGAACCGCGGCGCAGGTACTTCATTGCCAGACCAGAGCCGTCGTCGCCCCAGTCCAGCTCAAATCCCGCAGACTCCAGCCGTTCGTAGAAGTCCTTGTCGCGTTCTCGGATTGCGTCGTATATCGGGATTTGCACCTCGTGCATGATCCGATACGGCACAGAGGCCGTCGTGAGGTCGGCCTTCTCGGTGGTGATTCCGGCCGCGAGAGCGCGCTCTGAGTACAGATCGCCGAAGCCCAGATCCATTAGCGAATCCGACTTCACCACATGGGTGGACGAGCGCTGCACCATCGTCACGTCGACCCCGTTTTCGTAGAGTGCTTGGCAGATGTCGTGTGCGGAGTTGTTCGACCCGACCACGACCGCTCTTTGTCCCACGTAGCGGTCGGCCCCAGGATGAGCGCTGGAGTGGTGTTGATCGCCAGCGAACACGTCCTGACCGTTCAGTTTCGGAACGTTCGGTTTTCCCGCCATCCCCGTTGCCAGGACCAGGTGCGACGGATACAAGATCATCCGTTCCCCGCTATGGTCGACCTCCACCGCCCATCGCTGTCCGTCGTAGGACGCCGCCATGCAGGTGGTGTTCGACCAGTACGGGACCTCCATGACTTTGGTGTAGAACTCCAGCCAGTCGCCGATCTTGTCCTTAGGTGAGAACACTGGCCAATTTTGTGGGAAAGGTAGATACGGCAGGTGGTCGTACCATACGGGGTCGTGTAGGTACAGCGACTTGTATCGATTGCGCCACTGGTCGCCAGGACGCTCGTGGCGATCTATTACCAGCGACGGCACCCTGAGCTGGCGCAGCCGAGCCCCGAGCGCGATGCCGCCCTGGCCGCCGCCGACCACGAGGACATAGGGCTGAACCGTGTGGCCCAACGCGGCAGACTCCGCGGCGCGTTTCTCGGCCCACGACCTCGGGTCGGGGTTGCCGCCATGCACGGCACCCAGTTCGCGTGACGGCCCGGTTCGCTCTTCGTGCCCTTTAAGTTCCTGCAGCGCCGTCAGCAGCGTCCACGCCCGGTCGGCATCGGCGTCGGTTTGCAGCCGCAGGTGCCCGACGCCCCGGCCGACCGCAGTTTCGAATTCGATGAATGCGGTGAGCACATCGCCGTCGACAGTCGGGGTCTCGCGGGTCTGGAAACCGGACGGGGCGGTGTCAGCTAGCCGCGCATTCAACATGCCGGCGATCTGATCGCGGCCCTCAAGGGTCTTGATGTTCCAGCTGAACGCGATCAGATCGCGCCAGTAGCTATTCGGAGCGAACTTCGCAGCTATTCGATCAATATCGCGTACCGACAGCGCCGCCTCGAAGTCTGAGAGCCAGGCGTCGACCCGCTCTTGTGGGGAAAGCGCAGCTCTGGGTTCATGGTTCTGGGCCATGTCGCCATTGCACACCATGGCGCGCGGCTGCGGCAACCGTGGTGAGATCACTTACCGCAGAGACGGTCTCGCTTGCGCAGTCTTTGGCACGAAACAATGCGGCTATGGGGTGTGCGATGATCGCGGTCAACCGCTAGCGAGCATAAGAGAGGCATCGTGACCGACTCCGCCAGAGATGCACTGGAGCATCTGCGCGACATCAGTCAGTTTCAGTGGTACATCATTCCTCTGTTTGTTCTGGTTCTTTATGTCTACGCGGTTGAAGTCGAGCGACGAAACTGGAATGTGCTCTTCGCGGGACTGGCTTTCTGGGGCATGGATTGGTTCAACGAAATCTGGAATGCGCTGGTCTTTTATGGCACTGGCCGTGCCCCGGTGTGGGGCGCACCCGGGCATTCCGCCTACCAGATCCTTATCGGCCTCAATATCGAGATCTCGTTAATGTTCGCTGTGTTAGGGATTGTCGCGGCGAAGTTGTTGCCCGCTGATCCGGGTATGCGCATCCTGGGCGTCCCGAATCGATGGCTGTTCGCGGTGGTCAACGCATGGCTGGCAGTGGGCGTCGAAATCGGTCTGCATCACGCAGGCGTACTGACCTGGGATTACCCGTGGTGGCAGGCGTCGATGCCAGTGTTGATCTTCCTGGCCGGGTATCTGCCGTTCTTCGCGGTGTCGTTCTGGGTGCACGACATGCCGCGGGTACGTTCGAAGGCTGTCGTGACCGGTTGTATCTTTGGCGTGGACGCGGTGGGTTTGATCGTATTCGGGTTATTGGGGTGGATATGAGCTGCACTGGGCCCGTGAACATGTCACTAGACCCAAGCCCAGCCGTTGTGCGGTAGCCGGCTCAGGGTGATGAGGGGCTGCCAAGGTAGTCGATGATGTGCCGGTTCACTACCTCAGGCTGTTCAACAAGCAGGAAGTGGCCCGCATTGGCGACCGTCTCGGCTTGGCTGCCTGCCGGGAGAACATCGAGCACCTTCGCAGCAAAGTCGATCTGCAATGCACGGTCCTGCTCGCCGTGAAGGCAGAGCATCGGCCCCAGCGGCGTAGCGGTGCTGTACCGCTGCATCGTCGCATACCGTCGACTACAACGGTTGGGTCTGGTGAGTGCGCGATAGTAGGAGAGCATCGCTTGTCGATGTGCGGCGTTGGGAATGGCGTTCAGCGCGTTGGACACCTCGATCTTCGTGTCATAGCCCGGTGCCCAGTCGCGCCACAGCTTGGGAATCATCTTGTGCAGCAACTGTTCGGGTATACCAGGCAGCTGGATGAACGAGATGTACCAACTGAGCTTTAGCTGCCTGAGCAGCACCCCAGCGTTGCGGGGCAGGCTACGCCCCACCCGATTCATGGCTGGAAACGGTGGAACCGACAGCGACACAACCTTGGAAAATGGGTTCATTGGGTAGGCAGCGATTGCGTTACTGGTCACCGCTCCCCAGTCGTGTCCAATCAGCACTGCGTTCTTCGCCCGAAGATGTTCGTGGATCGCCAGCGCGTCGTACATCAATGCCCCGATGTGGTAATCCCGATCCGGCGGGATGTCCGAGGGTGCGTAGCCGCGGGTGAAGGGGGCAACCACCCGGTAGCCCAGCGAGGCGAGCTCAGGGCCCAAGTAACGCCAGCACCATGCGGTATCAGGAAAGCCATGCAGGCACAGCGCCAGCACACCATCGCTAGGGCCCCACGCCAGGGCGCTAAGCCGCAGGTGCGGCAGCTGTAACGTCAGCGCCGCTGGCGCAACCTCCATACCGGTCCATCCTTTCTGACTGACGGCCACGATGCTGCTCGGCGCGAAGCCGCCCGCCTTGCCGTTGTGCGAAGAGTTCTGTCGATCGCGCGGTTGATTTTCGGGGGTGGCAGCACGTCATCCGGTACCGGCGTGGTTCAGTTCGAAGAGATCGTCGCGATGTGCCAAGCCCGCAGCCACGCCACCATCGACGACGAACTCCGAGCCGGTGGAGTAGGCGGAGTCGTCGCTCGCCAAATACACGACCATCTTTGAGACCTCCATCGGGTCACCGGCCCGCCGCATGGGGATGTTGAACACATCTTCGGGAAAGCCATCGATCATTGGGGTACGGATCAAACCGGGGTGCACCGAATTCACCCGAATATTCCGCGACGCCAACTCCAGTGCCGCGCACTTGGTCAAACCGCGCACTCCCCATTTCGATGCCACATACCCGACGGCACCAGGGCTGCCATTGAGACCGTCGATAGACGAGATATTGATGATCGAGCCGCCGCCCGTAGCGTCCATCGCTTTGATAACAGCACGCATGCCGAGGAACACGCCGGTCAGGTTTATTTCGATGATTCGGTGCCATTCAGCGATATCGAAGTCTTCCAGTGGGCCATAGTTCAGGATTCCCGCATTGTTGATCAATACGTCGAGCCGGCCAAACCGTTCTACCGTCGAAACGACCGCTCCTTCCCAGTCACCTGGGTCGGTGACATCGAGGTGTACGTACAGCGCAGACTCATTGAGCTCCGCAGTCAGCGCCGCACCTTCATCGTCGAGCACATCACCCGCGACAACCATCGCCCCTTCATCCGCTAGGGCCCGCATATGCGCAGCGCCCATCCCCCGCGCACCCCCACTGATCAGCGCAACCTTCCCCGCCAGTCGTCCTGCCACGCTCACATCCCCTCTCGGTAGACATAATCTAAAAAACGTCTAGTCAATGAAATTAGCACGATCCGACGCCGCATCGCCAGCGGTTCGAAGATCTGGTGCTGCTCGACTCGGCTGGCGCGCAGTGCACGGCTCAGCTTGTGCGAACTTCCCACTCGCGGGTGGTCTCATAGCGACACTCCTCGGGCATGGCCGGCCGACTACCGCTGAGCACGCCGAAGTATGTCGCATGCCAGCCCAGCAACACCGAGAGCCAGGGGTGGCACCCTTGAAGGCAGCCCACCGGTCAGAACTCACTCGTGCTCGCCAACCAAGAAAGGGCTGACTTTTCCTGTGGCGTCGTAGATCCAGGACATGTCGGCGGAGCTCATGCTTTCTATCCAGGTCGGCGGCGCATGATTGGCGATCGCGGCGAAGTCCCAGTAGTCCTTCCACAGAGCGATTTTGCCGTCAATGACCTTGTGCACCGAAACAAAGTTCAGCAACGCGGTTTCCCCGGATTCCCATGTCCAACGCTCGGAATGTTCATACATGACGTCGTCTTTGTCGGACAGCATCACACCGGGGAACCCTGTGTAGCCGGCCAGCGGCTCAAGGGCTACCTTCAGGCGTTTCACGATGTCGTCGGGTCCACGGGCAGCCAGAGTTGGGCCAGTCGGCATGTCGAGGTAGACGCAGTCCACAGATAGATGCTGTTTGACCAAGTTCCAGTTCCGGGCACAGACGGTCTCCCACAGAGCAGCGACAACAGCTTTGGGATCGGCTGTCATACCTTCACCGGTTTCCACTGATTGTCGTGAACACGGGCTGGTTTGACGATTCTTGTTGGCAGGAAGCTGCCGGCGTGCAGCCCCGGCTTTATCCTCATGAACTCAGCACCGGACGTGTCAAGATTCGCTCCTCTCACGCATGGCTTGTGGGATGTGCGGGCGGTCGTCGACTCTGCCGAACACCATGCACTCGTCGATCCGATTGAGCCGGAAGGCCAGCATGTCGAGCAGGAAATTCTGGCGCACCTGCCACGGTTCGCGATCTCCGGACTTCGGTAACACGTTGGGCGAACGCAACACGTACCCGGAGCGGAGGTCGAAGGCGGGTCTCGTGGCCATGGCATCGGCGTTTTCGAGATGCGGGTAGGCGTGGGTGTACCGGTGTGAATCCATGTAAGCCAACAACTTTGCGACGTAGCGGGCTGTTGTGTCCGCGCGCAATGTCCACGACACATTGGTGTAGCCGATACACCAGGCCAGGTTCGGTACATCGTTGAGCAGGTGTGTTTTGTAGCTCCAATGCTCGTGCGGTTTGATCTGTTGATCGCCGATGCTGACCTTCACCGCGCCCAGTAGCTCTAGCTGAAATCCGGTTGCGGTGACGATCACGTCGGCGTCGAGGTGCGTACCGGAACGCAGTACTATTCCGCTGGCATCGAGGCGCTCGATATGGTCGGTGACCACGTTGAGGCGGCCTTGCCGGATCGTGGTGTAAAGATCGCCATCCAGCGAGACGCACACGCGTTGATCCCACGGGTCATACTTCGGGTTGAAGTGAGTGTCGACGTCGAAGTGGGCGGGAAGTTGGGCCTTGGCGAGCCGACGGACCCACCGCCGGGTCAACTTCGGCGCTTTCCGGGCAAAAGCAAACGTCGAAGTCCCCAAGGCTACGTTCCACCATCGCACCACGGCGTGCGCGGCCCGGGAGGGCAGCGCCGCGCGGATCGCGTTGTTTATCGAGTTGTGCTCCCGCTGCGACACGACATAGCCCGGTGATCGCTGCAACAAAGTCACGTCGCCGGCCGTCTCGGTCAAGGTTGGGATCATGCTGACCGCGGTTGCGCCGTTACCGACCACTACTACCCGCTTGCCGCTATAGTCGAATCCCTCCGGCCAGTGCTGCGGGTGAATGATTGTCCCGCAGAATGATTCAGCACCTGGCAGATTCGGTGTGTACGGTCGGTCGTAGCTGTAATATCCGGTGCCGAAGAAAATGAACCGGCACCGGTAGTGACGGTCTCGGCCATCGCGGCGGGCGGTGACGGTCCAGGTATCGCAGGTCCAATCCCAGTTCGCGGCCAGCATCGTGGTGTCGAACTCGATGTGACGGTCGATTCCGTGTTCGTGTGCGCTATCGGCGATATAGGCGCGAATGTCGCTGCCGCGCGCGATGGTTTCTGATCGTGTCCACGGCCGCCACGGAAAGCTCAAGGTAAAGATATCGCTGTCAGATCGCACACCCGGGTACTGAAACAGGTCCCATGTGCCTCCTACGCGTGCGCGGCGCTCCAAGATTGTGTAGCTCAGGTCTGGGTTCTGTTCTTGAATCCGGTATGCCGCCCCAATGCCGGACAGCCCGGCGCCGACGATCAGCACGTCGGAGTAGGCATAGGAGTTGGCCGACTGGTTGGTGATGGTCACGCGGTCTCCTTATCGGTGCGCGGCAGAGCCGGGTTCGCTTCGTGCCAGATCCGGTAGGCGGCTCATCTGTCCCAGGTCTGGGCGCATGCCCGATAGCTGGGCAACTCGACAGCAATCGCGTCGGCGTCGTTGGTCGGCATGCCTCTCTTCCCGAACCTGACTAGACACATTCCACAAGCGTCTAGTCAATCACTACAGCACGGCGGTAGCCTGGCGCAACCCGGCCACAAGGCCGAGCCAAGCTCCGGCGCAGTGGTGACATTTGTGATGTCGAAGCCGGGTGACTGTGCTACGGTCGCCGATGGCTAACCAAAAATAGGAATATGTCTAGTCTCGGCTGGTGGTGGTCTTCGTGCTGAGACTGGGGCATGGGCACCGGCTGGCGCCCCACGTTCACGACGTCGCACGGCGACGACGAGTAACAACTGCCGGAGGATCTTATGGGTTTTCTCGAACAAGACAGCCCCGCCGTCGACTACCGGCAGTGGAGCACCGGCACTCGGGCTCAGAAAATCCGGCCCATGGCGCGGCATTGGGCCGAGGTCGGCTTCGGCACTCCAGTTGTGATGCATCTGTTCTACGTCGTCAAGATCGCTCTCTACATCCTTGGCGGTTGGCTTATCGCCCTGCGCACGAGTGGCATTGATGGCTTTACCGACGTTGCCCGCTGGTACGCCGAGCCAATCGTTTTTGAAAAGGTCGTGCTCTACACCATGCTGTTCGAAGTCATCGGGCTAGGCTGCGGCTTCGGTCCGCTGAACAACAGATTCCTACCGCCCATGGGTTCGATCCTGTATTGGTTGCGCCCTAGAACGATTCGACTTCCGCCATGGCCGAGCCGTGTCCCGGTGACTACTGGTACCAGTCGCACCCGCCTCGACTGCGCTCTCTACGCCATGTTGCTCGTTGTTCTGATGTTTGCGATCTTCTCAGACGGCACCGGTGCAGCGCCGGGCTTGCACACCACGGTCGGCGTGCTGCCGATCTGGCAGATCTGGACCGTCCTTGGGTTGTTGGCGCTGCTAGGGCTGCGCGACAAGGTGATCTTTCTCGCCGCCCGAGGCGAGGTGTATGGCGCACTAACCGCCACGTTTCTATTTACCTCGTACAGCGGGGTTGACATGATCGTGGCGGCGAAAATCATCTTCCTGATCATCTGGCTGGGTGCGGCGATCTCAAAGATTAACCAGCACTTCCCGTTCGTCATGGCGACGATGATGAGCAACAATCCCGTGCTTCGTCCTCGCTGGATCAAACGAAAGTTCTTCAAAGACTTCCCCGACGATCTGCGCCCGGGACGCTGGGCACGCATTCTCGCTCACATCAGCACGTTCGTGGAGCTGGCCGTGCCGCTTTTGCTGTTCTTCGCTCACGGAGGCTGGCTCACCACGATCGCTGCGTTCGTCATGATCTGCTTCCATTTCGGCATCCTGTCGGCGATTCCGATGGGCGTGCCGCTGGAGTGGAACGTATTCATGATGTTCGGCGTCGTAGCGCTGTTCGTCGGGCACGCGAATCTTGGACTAGCCGACGTGGAAAATCCCGTTCCGGTGGCGATCCTGTTCGCCGCGAGCGCCGGAACCGTCGTGTTGGGAAACATATCTCCGCCTAAGGTTTCTTTCCTGCCCGGCATGCGGTATTACGCCGGCAACTGGGACATCTCAATGTGGTGCGTCACGGCCTCGGCCGAGGAGAAAATCGAGAGCAATATCGTCTCGATCGCGAGCATGCCGCCCGCTCAAACCGAAAAGCTTTTTGGTGACAAAGAAACCGCAGAACTCTATCTCTACATGGGATACGCCTTCCGCGCGTTCAACACCCACGGTCGAGCGCTGTTCACCTTGGCCCATCGCGCCATGGCAGGCAACGACGAGGGCGCATACACCCTGATCGACGGAGAGCGCATCGTATCTACGGCCGTCGGCTGGAACTTCGGCGACGGACACATGAGCAACGAACAACTCATCGACGCGTTGCAGCAGCGGTGCCACTTCGAGCCCGCGGAGGTGCGGGTGGTGCTGCTCGACGCACAACCCATTCATCGACAACGCCAGCAGTATCGACTCGTTGATGCCGCCACGGGTGAGTTTGAGCGAGGTGAGGTGCTCGTCAACGATCTGGTTACTCGTCAACCGTGGGACGACGACATCCCGATTTATCCCGCCAGGTCCAGCGCGAAGCCACGTGCATAACTAGGCAAAGCCTCGACCGACGAAGCCTCGAATCGAGGTCCTCGGTAGTCAAGTATCGCGCCGATTACCCGCGTTGACGCACCGCAGTCTTGGCCATACACTTTTACTATACGTATGGCCGTTTGCCCGCTTGGCATTCTCAACGGATCAACTGCTACGTATCTGCTTATTTGACAGACGTTTTGGGAAACTCGCAGACGAGCCGGACCGACCTTGGTTCAGGAAGGCAGGGCGACGATCATGGCAGCTATCCAGGTCCGACGAGTGCGGTTCAAATTCGCCAGTGACGATGTTCCGTTTAACTGGCAACCTGAGCGTCCGGGTTTCGGGATGATCTGCAACCTGATCTCGTTCTTTGCGCCCGGCTTCGAGAAATTTATCGTCGATTCCACACGCGAGGCGATTCCCTTGATGCGCAAGGCCGCTCACGTCGAGGAAGCCGATGCCTACCTACGTCAAGAGGCTCAGCACTCGGCTGCGCATGTCAACCATATTCGCGCCTTGGTGCGCCGCTGGCCGGGATTGCGAGACGTGGAAGCCTCGATAACCGCCTCGTACAAGCACCTCACGGCCACCAAACCGCTAGCCTGGCGGCTGGCTTACCCGGCCGTGGTCGAAGCCACGTTCACGCCATACTTCAAAGTGTTTCTCGACCACGAGGACGAATTCTTTCGTCCCGGCGACGAAGAAGTAGCATCACTATTCCTCTGGCACTTCGTCGAGGAAATCGAACACCGGAGTTCGGCGCAGATCGTTTACAACGCCGTTCACGGCAGCTTCCCCTATCGCGTGAAAGTCATCGGCGATGTCTTCCACCACATGAGCACAATTCTGTCGATCGTCTCCACAGGTTTCCAACAGCATGTCCCTGCCCGGGACGGCGGACACTACGGACGCCTGTTGCCTAATGGCCTGTCGCCACACGCAATTCGACACGCGCGCAAAGCGCACCGCAAACTACCGGGGCATCTGAGGTCGACCTATGACGGTGTCCCCCGGCGAGAGCTGGTGCAGATGCTCGCGGGCTTAGTCCGCTGCCAAGGGCCCAACCATGACCCTGCCGAAGAGAACGTGCCCGCATTCGCCGACCACTGGTTCCAAAAATTCAATGACGATCCCTCGATCGCGCCGCGCTGGTACTCGGTGGGCGCAGGTAAAAAATGACGCGGACATGACACCGCGGGCATAGCATGGTGAGTACATCGTTATAGCCTGAGCCGACGAACGTTGTCTACGCTCCTGGAAGGTCGCGATGCGCACCCACGGTTGGTCTGGCGACACGCCAGTTAGTGACGAAGAGGCCATCCAACGCATTCTGGATGCTGCGCGACGGGCTATCGACCAGCGCGGCGAAGCGATGCGCATCGCCGATATCGCCAACGAACTCGGCGTGACCCGGCAAACCGTGTATCGGTACTTCCCAAGCACCAAAGCATTGCTCCTGCACACCGCTATTCAAGAAGCTGGTCCCTACCTGGACAATCTGGCCATCCACCTGCAGGGAATCCACGATCCAGCTGAAGCTGTGGTTGAAGCGATAGCCCACACCTTGGAGCAGCTACCCAAAGAAAAATACCTCGGCTTGCTCATCACGCCTGGCCGAGCGGGCGCGAATTCGGAGGGAATGACCTCAGAGGCAGCGTTCGTGTTCGGCAAATCAATCATCGAGCGCTACGACCTGGATTGGGCAGCGGCGGGCTTCGACGACAAAGCGCTCGATGGGCTCGTCGAATTCACCCTGCGCGTGACCCAATCATTTGTTCTTGACCCCGGCCGGCCACCGCGACAGGGCCAAGACTTGCGCGACTTCCTGCGTGAGTGGGTAGCACCGGCCGTGAGGTCGCGCGCGGTAGCGTCTTCGGAACAGCCGAAGAAGCCGGCCACATCGCGGCGCAAAAACTCCGGCAAGCGATAGTCAACAGCTCGGGCGCAGCCGGGGGCATGTGGGCTGGGTTTGGCGCGTGGGTCTAGGCTTGGTCGGCCGGCGGCGCTGAATTGGGCCTTTTCGGGGTAGATTTCGCGTTCACCGATTTCGGTCCACTGCGCTGCGCTGCTGATAGACCACGGGTGCGCCCCTTACGGCGATAATAAGATTTGGCGCACAGATTCTGGTGGTGCCAAATAAGCCGGACGAGAATAGGCAAATCCGGGATCCAGAAACGATTGGGTATCGGCTGAGTGGCTTTTTTTGCCTTCAATGAGATCTCGGCGGTCACAACACCGGGACCTTCGAATGCCTGGCGTTGGGCAAGCACATGCCCTTGCGCGTCCACAATTTGCGTGCAGCCAACAAAATCGGTGTCGTAGGGAATCGCGGCATCTATGCCAGGCAAGACGAGATAGCCTGAACGGAAGCTCCCGCAGTGCGAAGCCTGGATAACCGGCACGCCCAGGCATCGCGCCAGTTCGGCTGGCGCGTTCTCGGACATGTATCGATTGTATTGACTGGACGGCGCGAATAGTCGTTGAATCAACGATCCCCAATTGCTCGGACCGGTCCACCAATGCGTGCCCGTCATCACGACATTGACGTTGCTGGCCAGGCGACGAGGGGTTTGGCTGCGAATCAACTCCCAGCACACTGCGGCCCCTACACCGCCGATGCTGGTTTCGAACAGTCCGTCGTCGTGGCCGGTCCCGTAAAAGGCGTTCTCCCAGAGTGTGGGCATATCCTTGTCATGACTGTGCAAGCTGCCGTCGGGCTCGGCGAAGTAATAGCGATTATAGATTTCGCCGTCATCCGCAACCAGCATGGAACCACCGATCCAACATTCGTGAGCCTGAGACAGGCGCAATAGCATGTGCACTGCTTCGTTGTCGGTCGATAGCACAGCCTCATGAACTCGTTGGTCGAAGACAATCCGTGATGTGAAGAACTCAGGCAATGCGATCAGACGAGCACCTTTTCGCACTGCTTCAAGGCACAGCTCCTCCGCGTTTTGCAGATTCGTGGCCACGTCGCCTACTTCGGACGCGAGTTGAATTGCAGCCGCAACAATGGTTTCGGGTTGCTTGTTCCGCATGTTTCTCCTCGTCACTTCCGTAATCGAAAGTAGTTTAGTACCGCAACCACAGATTGCGGTTGCTGGTGTTTGCGTCGCCGGTCGCTCATCCCTTTGTGTACATGCGTCGCTTAGGAAGGCCCTCGCGTTTCGAATTGCGCGGGCTTTGTAGAGCCCGGGTATCGTGCAACAACATCAGGCATCGACCCCACAGGTCATGCTCTTCTCGTTGTCGACTCCAGGCTGGCCGGCGGCAGTGGTCAGTGTGTCGAGTACAAGTGTTGTGTCGATGGTTATCCCGGATCCTGGATGTGGGCCAGTATTGCTTGCAGTTGGGTACGTCCGTTGTCGTCGAGAGGTAGCAGCGGGGCGCGTGGATCCCCGACGTCACGCCCGAGAAGAGACAGCCCGGCCTTCACGGTGGTCGGTAGGCCACCTTCGACGATGAACCGCAGCAGTGGAGCGAGAATGTTGTAGATCTGCTGTGCGCGTGCCTGGTCACCACAAACTGCGGCCTCATAGAGATCGATGCAGGGCTGCGGGCACAGGTTGGCGGCGGCTGTGCACCATCCGTTGGCTCCCTCGATCAATGCGTCCAGCACGAGCGGATTGCTGCCGTTGTAGAACGGCAATGCGCCGCCAGAAAGTTCCTTGATGCGCTGCATCCGCTGTATGTCACCAGTGGACTCTTTGACCATGGTGAGGTTGTCAATATTTGTGAACATCTCGACGAGTAGTTCCGGTGGCATGTCGATCCCGCTGGTTGCGGGGTTGTTGTAGGCCATGATCGGCAGGTCGACAGCGGCGGCGACCGCGGCGTAGTGCTGTCTAATCTCTCGGTCTGACAGTTTCCAATAGGAGACCGGCAAGATCATCACCGCATCAGCCCCGGCGCGCTGTGCGCGGCGGGCACGGCGAATGGTGTTGGCAGTGGTTAAGTCGGAGGCCCCGACGACGACCGGGACTCGGCCATCGACGACGTCGGCGACGATATCGGCGACGGTGTCGAACTCGGTCTCACTGAGGTAGGCGGATTCCCCCGTGCTACCGAGTGGGGCGATGGCGTGCGCTCCGGTGACGACGAGCCGTTCGACCAGTGCCGCGAGCGTGTCAATGTCGATCCCCGCACCGTCGGCGGTGAAGGGGGTAATTGGGTAGGCGATGATGCCTTCGATCGGCGGCGGGTAGGAATTCGGCACGTGAATGTCCATGTGGTCGGGGAATTACAGGGCGAAGACGTCGGGGTGACGGGTGAGAGCGCGACGGGCATAGTAGGCGAAATTGGCCGTGCTCCGCTTGGGGGTGAGAGTCCAGTCGTGTGCTTCGCGGGCGAGCCGGTCAGGCAGCGGCTTGATGGTGCCGGCAGCCATAGCGGTCAGTTGCAGTCTCGCTCCGCGTTCGATGAGCATCGCCAGCGAACAGGCTTCCTCGACGCTGGTCGCTGCGGTGACCTGGCCATGGTGGGCAAGCAGGATCGCCTTCTTGTCGCCCAGAGCGGCTGAGATGATCTCCCCCTCTTCGTTGCCGACAGGAACGCCCGGCCAATCGGGCAGCAAGGCGCAGTCGTCGTAGAGCGGCGCGATGTCCATTTGGGAGACAGCTAAGGGTAGTTGGAGCATGGATAACGCCGCCACGTGGAAGGTCGTGTCCGGGATCCGGTGTAAATAGGGAGCACGCGCGTAGGTTCCGCTTCACGACCTGCAAGTCTGCGAAGAAGGAGTCACGCCCGTGCCTGTCCGCGTATCAGCGACCGACCGTATCCGCACCAAAATCGACGCCCTGTTCGCCGAGGATCGGGAACTGCCTGAAATCCTTGAAGAAATCGCCCGCCTCGGCGCCCAGCTACTGATGCAGGCGGCCCTGGAGGCTGAGGTCACCGAGTTCCTCGGTCGTGAACGCTACCAACGTACCGCCGCCTGTGCCGACGCTAACGGCGGTTCGCGCAACGGATATCGGCCGGTGACCATCAAGACCACCACAGGTGCGGTCACCTTGGAGCGGCCGAAACTGCGTGGCACCATGCAAGCGTTCGCCTCTCGGCTGTTCGGTAAGCATGTGACGAAAACCAACGCCCTGGAAACGCTGGTGATCGCCTCGTTCATCCGCGGCCTGTCCGTCCGGGATGTCAAGGCCACCCTCGCTGAAGCGCTCGGCGATCAGGCGGCGATCTCCAAGTCCGCGGTTTCGGAAGTCTGTAAGGCGATCCGGGCCGAATACCAGGCGTGGGCTCGTCGCCCACTCGGTGAGATCGCTCTGGACTACCTGTTTTTGGACGCCAGTTTCTTTCGGATGCATCCCGGGTCGCCGGCCGAGCCTGTGCTCGCCGCCTGGGGCGTCACCACCGAGGGCAAACCCGTGTTCGTCGGATTGTCACCCGGGACCGGAGAGTCCACCGACGCGTGGTCCGACTTCCTGACCGACCTGCGCGAACGCGGTCTTGCCACTCCGCTGCTGATCGTCTCTGACGGCGCCAAGGGACTGATCGCAGCCATCGAACAAATCTACCCAAAAGCGTTGCGCCAGAGATGTCTTATTCATCGCCTTCGCAACGTGCTTGCGAAGATCCCCACCGGGATGCAAGTCGAGGTCCGTGACGGATACTGGGCGATTTTTGATACCACCGGCCTGGGTATCGAGCCGGGACCGCAGCTGGTTGAGATCGTCGACAAGCGGATCGAGGCGTTCGCCGCTAAATACTCCGACCTCTACCCGGCGGCTATGCGGATCCTGCTCACCGACAAAGCAGGGCTGACCGCCTATCTGCGGTTTCCGGTTGAACACCATGGCCGCGTTCGGCACTCAAATTTCATTGAGCGCTCCTTTGGAGAAACTAAGCGACGGACCAAGGTCATTGGCCGATTCCCCGGCGAGACCAGCGCCATCAGCCTGGTGTGGGCCGTGCTCGACCGCGCCTCGGCCGGTTGGCGCGGCCTCACCATGACACCGGTCGGCACCCGACTGCTGCAAGACCTACGCCGATCCCTGCTCGACTCACCCCGCCAACTGCGACCGCCTCAAAGTCAAGCACCTACCGGCCAGGCAGATCCCGTCTCCGCCACGGCGTAGCGAGGCGCACGCACGCGTGACGACGCCCACCCGGTCCCAGTAAGGGGAGGTGAGGGAAACCGTTTGCCACGGCGGCGTGGCCGTGGTCGATAGCCTGCACAATGTGGATCTGAATGGGATGACAGCGGTGGTGACCGGCGCAGCTAGTGGCATCGGGCGCGCGTTGGCGCATGCACTGGCCGACCGTGGAGCCAACCTCGTGCTCGCCGACATCGACACCGTCACATTGAGCGAAGTTTCGCAGTCACTGGGGGCACAAGCGGTTCCCACTGACGTTGCCATGCCGGATGCGGTCGAATCGCTCGCTGAAGCCGCCGGCGACGCCCGGGTCGTGTGCCTGAACGCCGGAATCACCGGTAGGAGCTTTGGTGCTCCGTGGGAAGTGGCCGCTCCTGACTGGAACAGGGTGTTCGCGGTCAACGTCGGTGGCGTTGTCAACGGCTTGCGTGCGTTCGTACCCAGACTGCTGGCCGCGAACCAGCCCGCGCACATCCTGATCACCGGCTCATTGGCTGGGGTGCTGACCTTTCCCAGCGGCGGCGCTTACGGACCCTCCAAGCACGCCGTCGTGGCCGTGGCCGAACACACCGCGCTGGCACTGGCCGACACGCCGATCGGCGTGAGCATGATCTGCCCCGCCCTGGTCTCGACAGGCATGTCCACCGACGGCATCGACCCCGCCGAGGTCGCTGCACAGGCGCTGGCCACTATCGACCGCGGAATCTTCGCTGCGGTCCCACCCGACTGGCAGCGCACCCTCATCACCGCGGCATCGCGTCGCGCCACTGGTCAGCGTCCCGAATCGCCTGCGGTCGCCACCTCGACCACGCAGAAACAACCACCAGCGCCCTCATAGCCCAAACATCGCCGGCGCACGAACCACGACCGGCCCGTACAACCCCCAACCCGCGAATCGACCTGCCGCCGAACCAGACGCCCGTATGCTAACAGCGGAGCGAAACTGGCCCTGCCTTTTACACCGGCATCTGGACGCAGCCGAGTGGAATGGATGGGTATGCACGATGCAGTTGACGTCGGGCCGCGCACGATAGATCCAGGAGTGGAAGCGATTGGCGGGGTTAGCCATTCCTGCACCGTGAAGGACATTGAGATCTTCGTCGACGAGGAGCAGATTGGCATCGGTGATCTCGTCGAAACCCAGCCCCAGCTGCTGCGTGTAGTAGGTGCCCGGCGCTTCGGCGCGAGCGGTGATTTGCCCAGCGAGTCCAGAATCGTGACCGGCGTCGAACAACACCCGGCAAGTCAGCGCCAGCTTCTGCCGCAGCGTCAGCTCGGAGTCGACGACATTCCTAGCGAGGTCGTCTAATGCTCTGCGCATCAAGTTGCTCTTGGTGTCACGCAATGTACTGGCCACGTCGATTGCTCCTCAACGGAAAATTCGATGACAATCAATACACTATAGGACACATTGTGTCATATCGTCAATCGAGTACACTCGCGGTGTGAGTGGGTTACTGCGTACGGTACGGCAGCAACGCGGCCTGACGCTCGAGCAATTGGCGGCCGGGACCAGGTTGACCAAGAGCTACCTGTCCAAGGTGGAGCGTGGCCAGAGCGTTCCCTCGATCGCCGCGGCGATGAAGATATCTCATGCACTTGATGTTGATGTCGCACAACTGTTTTCCACCGATCCGGCCGCCGGCAAGCTCGCCGTCGAGAGATCGGCACAGCGTAGCGGCGACAAACACCACGCGGTGGCGTCTGAGATGTTAGGCAAGGCCATGTCGCCGTTCCTCGTGCGCCCAGGGCGACGGTTCAGCGCTCATGCACACGTCAACCATCCCGGCCAGGAATTCCTCTTCGTCCACGCAGGCGATGTTGAGCTGAGTTATGACGGCGAGATCATCGCCTTGCACACCGGTGACTGCGCCTACATTGACGCCTCTCTACCGCACATGTTGCGGCAAGCTGCAGGCCCACCAGCCGAGGTCGTTGTGGTCACCTACAACCAGCCCGGTGCGGCAGCACATTGCTAGTGCCTAGCAAGGCCCGAGGGTTGTCGCCATCGCGGCCGGGTGTAAGGCATCGATTACGGCGCCGGCCGCGAACGTGTTCAACCACATATAGCCAGTCCCCCGCCACGAGGCGGCGGAGCGGCCTTTTGTTGATCTGCTGAAGCCATCGGGTCGTTCGCGCCTAGCGCGAACGCTGCTATTAGCGGTCACGCTTGAGAAGACCCGGCATTGCACCGGTGACCGGTAAGCGCAGGTCCGACGCTCGGCCGTGACAACGAGCTATCGTGACGGCAATCAAGCGCGCCGCGACGCATAAAAGAAGTTTGCCGAAGCGAATCCCTGATTAGCTAAGACCGGCCTCATCGCGGAATCTGGTTCGGCGAGATTATTGACCGCAAAATCAGTATTTATCGTATGCGTCAACTTGTCGAATGCTTGTTGTGGGCTGTGCCGACTCGGTAGTCTTACCCTGAGGCAGTCGGGTTCCGCTTATGGCAATGGTGTTCGTTACTCATTCCCGCGCCGACATTGATTGGGCGCAAGGAACACACAGCTGGCTACCGGCACAGTTTTGCTGGCAGCCATCGTCAGGCCGCGTATCCGGTCGACCGTATATCAGGGCATGCCATGCAACTGAAGTCAGAGTGCGTCGGCGAGGTGATGATCGATGACGCGGGTGTTCTTGAGTTATTCCAGCAGGAACGATCGGCAAGCGGTCGCGGTGCGGCAATGGCTGATTGAGCAGGATCGAGGGCTGGACAGCGAGATCTTCTTGGATCGCGATCCGCGTACCGGGATTCGGCCGGGGCAACGATGGAAGCAGGCATTGGTGCAGGCCAATGACCGCTGTGAAGCCGTGATATGTCTGGTGTCGCGGCATTGGGAGAATTCCCATGAATGCAAATCCGAGTTCCGGCACGCCGAAAATCAGAACAAGCCGATTTTGGTTGCCCGGCTCGAAGAGATGACCAGCCGCGAGATCACCTCCGAGTGGCAGCGTTGCGACCTGTTCGGCGCCGGCGCGACCACAGCGATCAGCATTGACTCGGGGGAGCCGGTGGTTTTGGCCACCGATGGTCTGGAGCGGTTGCTGGATGGACTGCGCGGCCTCGGGATTGGAGCCGAGCATTTCCGGTGGCCACCCGACGACGACCCGCAGCGTGACCCATACCGGGGGTGGGAGCCTTTGGAAGAGGCCGATGCCGCAGTGTTTTTCGGCCGTGACGCCCAAATTGTGCGCGGCATGGACGCGCTGCGCGGTATCCGTTCGTGGGGGGTGGGCTCGATTCTGGCGATCCTGGGTCCCTCCGGGTGTGGTAAGTCGTCATTTCTGCGGGCTGGTTTGTTGCCGAGGGTACGGCGCGACGACCGGCAATTCGTGCCGATGGATATCGTGCGCCCAGAGCGCTCCGTGCTCACCGGCGAGAGGGGCTTGGCCCAGTCGATTTATCGGCTGCGGAACGGAATGGGTTTGGCCTCTCCGCTTTTAGGGGAAATCAAAAAGGCCTGCCAGGCCTCCGACGCCGAGCGGCTAAGAGCTTGGCTTCGCGAGGCCCGCGATGCGGCCCGCAATCGGCTGATTGATCGCCGTGCCGATAATCCGGCGCCGACATTGGTGCTGCCGCTCGATCAGGGCGAGGAACTGTTCAGCGCGGATGCCGGAGACCAGGCCCCCCGTTTTCTGAACATTCTGGCGGACTTGCTTAACCCTGAGACGGGTACCACTCCAGAACTGATCGTAGCGCTGACTATCCGAGCCGATCGCTACGAGCCGCTGCAGACCGCAAAGCCGCTCGCGAGTATCCGCAGCGTAGTGTTCGACGATCTCAAACCCATGCCGGCTGCCGGCTACGCCGAAGTGATTACCGGCCCCGCGCGGCGCAGCAGCGACGCCGGCCGGCGGTTACGGGTCGATCCCGAGTTGGTGGAACGGCTACTCGCCGACTCGGCTGACAGTGCAGATGCATTGCCGCTGCTGGCTTTGACGCTGCGACGGCTCTACGACGACTACGGCGCCGGCGGTGAGCTCAGCGCCGCCGACTACCAGGCTATTGGCGGGCTGGAGGAGGTGGTGCAGACAGTGGTGGACAGTGCTCTGGCAAGAGATGCCGAGCAGCATGAGCGACAGCTTCAGATCCTGCGCGAGGCCTTTATCCCATGGCTGGCCACCATTAACCACGACAACGACCAGCCTATGCGCCGGCGGGCCAACTGGAGCGACCTGCCAGAAGCCAGCCACTCTCTGATCGATGCGTTGGTGGAGAAAAGGCTTCTCGTCAAGGACACACATGGCGGCCAGACTGTCGTCGAGGTGGCGTTGGAGAGCTTGCTGCGGCAATGGCACGAACTGGCCGGATGGCTGCGTGAACAAGGCCAGGATCTTAAAGCCGCCGACAACCTCGTCCGCGACGCCAAAGACTGGCGGGCAAAGGCCCACGATCCGGCCTGGTTGCTGAACGGAACCCGGCTCGCCGATGCCGAATGCCTGGCCGAAAAACCCGGCTTCCGTGACCAGCTGAAGGAGTCCCGTGACTTCCTAGATGCCTCGCGGGAGCGGGAAAACGCCGAGATTGAAGCCGAGGAACAACGGCTCCAAGCCGAACTTGAGGCGGCTCGCGACAAGCAGCGGATCGCCGAAGCACACTCGATTGAACTGCGGAAACGCTCCCGCAGGTTAGCCGGTGTTCTCGCCGGAACGGCCATACTCACCGTGGTGGCTGTCGTTTTAGCCGTGGTGGCCAAGGTTTCTCTGAACCGAGCCAAGGACGCCAGAGATGAAGCGATCGCGTCTCGACTCGTCACCGAAGCCGGCGACATACTCGAGCACAACAGAGGCGACGTTACTGCATTTCAGAAGCTCATCGCCGCAGACCATCTCGACTCCGATATCGCGCTTCCTGGACTGTTCAACGCGGTCAGCAAACGGCACACCACTGTCAAGATCATCGACGCTGGGGCACCGGTGCAAGCTGTGGCGTATAGCCCCGACGGGAAGATGCTGGCTAGCGTCGGCAACGATGGCGCGGTGCGGCTGTGGGACGCCGAGACCGGACAGCCTATCGGGGAGCCGCTGGACGCGCACGACGGTGTTGTGTGGGGCTTGACGTTCTATGGAGATCGGCTGGCCAGTGCTGGCCTTGACGGCAAGGTGCGCGTGTGGGATGTCGAAAATCGCCGACCTATCGGTGGTCCGTTGACCATCCCGGCGATTCAGCACGCGTACGGCGTCGCGTTTCGTTCCGACGGGGGCCGGTTGGCTACCGCCAGTGGCAAGGGTTTGCGAGTGTGGAATGCCAAGGGAGGCAACCCAATCGGTGAGGCGCGAAGCATCTCCCCCGACCCGGTTAGTGATGTGGCGTTTAGCCGCGACGGACGCCTGCTGGCCAGCGGCGGTGGCGGCCACGGCGTCCGGCTTTGGGAGGCCGAGAGCGGCCGACTTCTGCACGGGCCGTTGAGCAGCCGCGGCGGCCAAATCGGAGATTTGGTGTTTAGTCCGGACGGGAGCCGGTTGGCCAGCGGCAGCGACGCAGGTGTGCGGGTGTGGAACACCGAAGATGGACGTTCTATCGACGTTCCGCGGCCCCACACCGGCAAGGTTGAGGCGGTGGCGTTTAGCCGCGACGGGAATCGTCTGGCGAGCGCTGGCGACGATGGCACCGTGCGGGTGTGGGACTGGGACGCTCAGCGCGGCCAACCTCAAGGTGACCCCCAGACGATCTACACCGGCGAGGTGAACGCGGTGGCGTTTGGTCCCGATGGCAACAGATTGGCCACTGGCGGCCAGGACAAGACCGTTCGGGTGTGGAACACCGACCCCCGCCAATCCCGCGTCGCGCCACCTACCGTCCCTACTGGGGCGGTGAACGCGGTTGTGTTCAGCCCGGACGGGCAGTCCGTCATCAGCGGGGGCCAGCACGGCGTACAGGTATGGGACTGGGACGCCGAAAATGCCCAACCGACTGGTGCCCCGAAGACGCTCGGTACCGGCGCCGTGACCGCGATGGTGTTTAGTCCCGACGGGCAGCGGCTGGCCAGCGCCGACGCTCACGGTTTACGGATATGGGACTGGGACGCCGAAAATGCCCAACCGACTGGTGCCCCGAAGACGCTCGGTACCGGCGCCGTGACCGCGATGGTGTTTAGTGCCGACGGGCAGCGGCTGGCCAGCGCCGACTATGACGTCGTCGACGGGTCCCACGTCAACTCGGTGCGAATGTGGGATGTCAGGAGCGGTCAACCTATCGGTGACCCGATGGCCGGCCAAGCCGGCGAGGTGGACGCTTTGGCGTTTAGCCTTGATGGGCAGCGGCTGGCCAGCGCCGGCTGGAACGTCGTCGAAGGAGCCCACGCCAACACGGTCCGAGTGTGGGACGTTGCGAGCGGCCAGCTTGTCGGCACACCTCAGGCGGTCTCCGGCGGCCAAGTGCTCGATGTGGCTTTTAGTCCGGACGGGCGGCTCCTGGCGAATGCCCGGTACGACGGCGACGTGGAGGTATGGAACGTCGAGACCGGACAAGCCCAGACAGCTCCGCTGCGCGACCACAGCGACTCGGTTTACGGTGTGGCGTTTAGCTTCGACGGCCAGCTTCTCGCGACCGCCGGCGCCGACAACACGGTGCGAGTGTGGAACGCAATTAACGGTCAGCCCCTCGTTGATCCGGTGACTATCTCCACCGGTAAGCCGTACTCTTTGACCTTCAGTCCCAATGGACACCGACTGGCGGGCGCCGGCGATGGTGTGCAGGTGTGGAACATATCCGCAACGCCAGAGATGTTGTGCGACAAACTGACCAGCAACATGAGCCGCAACCAATGGCGAGTGTGGATTTCGAAAGACGTCAGCTACAAACTGCTGTGCCCAGGCCTACCAGCCGCAGCCGACCAGTCCAGCTGAGGACGCCTGGGACTGGCGGCCAGCGAACTGGAGCCATTCGCACAAATAGTGGTGAACACGCCGGTCACTGAGCTGGTGCAAGCCGACTGGCGGCAAACGCCGCAGCGTTGTTTGTCATCCCGTTCTGTACATATTCATGTGCTTCGTGAGCGCTCAGGCTTCGGCCGTCAGAGCAAATGAGATCGTTAGGAACGCACTGATCGATCGTCTTGGATAGGTACAGCGGGCCGATTGTCGGCAGCGGGCCGCCGCCGCCCAGCTTTCTGGCGATCTCACTCGAAGGATTCGCGAATACTGCAAGTGCGGCAACATGATCGGCCACATGGGGTGGAAGCTGAGTGGTGATCCGATCGATCACCACCGCGCCTTGAGAATATCCGCCAAGCACGATTTTGGTGTTGGGGCACTTCGCCACTGTGCTCTTGACGTGGTCAGCCGCATCATGGGCACCGGCCGCTGAGCTGTTGGAATAATCCGCGCTGGCCGGATAGCGGACCGGGTATACCTCCAACGATTGCCCTCCCGTCTGTGCGCGAAGGGAATCGACGAACGCTTGCCCGACCTCGCCAACACCTGCTGGCTCGGTCGTGCCGCGAGCGAATACGACTTCGATGTCCGGGCACGGTGCAGCCGTTGCGACGGGAACGCCGATGGTGAGGCTGAATAGCGCCCCCGCCATGAGCAACGCAACATTTAGTGTGTGGCCGACGTGGCCTGCGCTGAAATGTACATTGCGACCGTCTATTCGTGTTGTATGGCGCGGCGGCGACAATTTTGGTGAATCCGAATTTGATGATTTCGCCAAAGTTGGTGCGTTTGCTGTTGTTTCGGCGCCAGGGGTCGTGGTTTCTGGCCCGAGCGCTAGGACGGTTTTCGAGTACTGCATGACATGCTCCTATGCATCGATAACCTACTCGATGAATTGGTGTCGCTCTCCGATGACCGTGGGCTCCGGCTCGCATTCGACGTCAGGTAGGCCGCGTCAATCCTGCTGGCAGTGGTCGCCCTAGTTGCCTGGTAACGGGCCAGCTCGGCGCGTTCATTTGCGCCGGCCGTGCCGGCACAGCGAAGTGCTATCGACATCGCGGTCACCGTGCTGGCTCCTATCGCGACGATCGCCTTCAACATCGACTCGTGATTGTTGACACCGCACTAACAACCACATCCAATAATACTTGTCAGATCCTGTCTGGCAATGCTGATGACGCACCGCCTTCGGTTGGTTTGCAACAATTACCAACCCGCAATGATCGTGGTTGACGCAGTGACGAGATCTAACGAATTTTCCAGAACACAGCGTATGAATCCACCGATGGTGGAAGGCTTCTACACGCGTACTATCACCGATTAATCAGCTGATTTCTGCTTGGTGCTCTCCGGCTGCGGCGTACGTGAGTTCCGGGCGCGGCAGTTTCGGCTAACACCCGCGTTCAATACCGGCACCCCCGTCTTCTATAGGGCCTCCGTCATATTCCGACTTGGCGGCAGCGATATTGCGGGCCATCCATGATTGGTTCTGGATAGAAATCACGGCCTCGGTGGCCGCGACAAAATCGTCGTCGGCGGCCGCAGCCGCAGCCGGACTTGATGCGGGGCGACGATGATTGAGTTCGAGTCGCTCCAGCTCGGCATAGGTACGCGAATACTCCTGGGCAAGGGCTGCGTAGCGCTGGACCGCGCCATGCGCCGCGACCGTCGCTATGACCGTGGTGATCACCGGGGACCAGGCTGCAAACCCTTGGTGCCCGGAGACGGCGGTAGCGAGGGACAGCAGCAGCGCGAAGACAGCCAACGTCGACGCGGCATAACGGAATAACTCCGCGCGACACCGCATCCGCTCGCTTTGGGGCTTGTAGTAGCAAGCGATCTGCTGTTGAACCCGTTCGGTGACATAGCTAGCGACATTGTGCACGGGCGGAAGCGGGCGCGCCTCCGCCTTGATGCCGACCGTCAAGATCCGCAGATCGTCGGCATGGGCAAGCACGCGGTCCAGGTTTCGCCGGAAACGTTCCGCCCGGTCTTGCCCTCGGTAGGGCGTGACTCCGGCCAGGAACGTGTAGGTCTCGGCCTTGATCGCTTCGGCGACGGACCGGGTGCGCGTCCACGACTGGACGCGTTCGGGCTTTGTCGCCTGTTGCATTAGTGCAACGAGCCCTAACGAAAGCGTTGCCAAGGCCGCAAGACTGCGCTCGGCAATTGAGAACGCCGCTGCCCACTGGACTGCCGCCGTGGCCAGGAATGCGGCGAACACGGTGAGCCCCAATGACGTATAGCGGGCACGGAAAAGGTCATTTTTGGCTTTGGTCGCCGCCTGAGACCACTCGCTCTGCCTAGCCCACGCAAAAGCCAAGGAGGCGCCGACGGCTGGATCAGCGTCGATATCCATCTCAGGAGTTTACGACCTGGAAAAGGCATCAATACCGAGATTTCGTGTTGATTGCTGGCCCGTTGCGAGCTGTGCGTTGCGCATTCCCAAGCCTGACGTCCGCTTCGGATGTGTCACCCAGGCTGATAGAGCCCTGGCGTAGGTCGCGTCTCATCGCTGGTGTAAATGGTCACGGGCGTAGGTTCCGTCGCAACCGACGAAAGCTATGAAGGAGGGGCTACGCCCGTGACCAAGCGAGTATCGCCGATTGAGCGTGTGCGTGTTGAGATGGATCAGTTGTTCGCCGCGACCGAGCGGCCGTTGACCGAGATTTTGGAGGAGGTCGGGCGGTTATCGGTGCGTCTGGTGTTTCAGGTCGCCGTGGAGGCCGAGGTAGAAGCAGTGTTGGGCCGAGCCCGTCACCAGCGTCGGGTTCAGGACGGCCCGGGCGGGTACCGCAATGGGTATCAACCGCCGGCGACGGTGAAGACCACGATGGGCTCGGTCGAATTATGCCGCCCGAAACTACGCGACACCGACGAGCGGTTCTGTTCGCGGCTATTCGGTGCCGGGGTGACGCGCACCCACGCTCTGGAGGCGTTGGTGATTTCGGGATGGGTGCGCGGTTTGTCGGATCGCGACATCGAGGCCGCGTTGGCCGAGGTGCTGGGCTCGCAGGCGGCGTTGTCGCGCTCGACGGTGAGCCGGATTTGTGCGGCCATCAAAGACGAGTTCGCTGCGTGGTCGTCTCGACGCCTTGATGAGCTGGTGTTGGACTACCTGTTCTTGGATGCCTCGAACTTTCGGATGCATCCCAACGCCCCGGCCGAGCCGGTGCTGGCCGCCTGGGGCATCTGCACCGACGGCAAGCCCCTGTTTATTGGGCTGGCCCCAGCCGCAGCGGAGTCGGCTGATGCGTGGGCCGACTTCTTGGCTGACCTGAGGAACCGGGGACTACGCCCGCCGCTACTGGGCATCTCCGACGGGGCGCCGGGCCTGATCGCCGCATGGGAGACCACGTTTCCGGCAAGCCTGCGTCAGCGGTGTCTGATCCATCGCTGCCGTAACGTCATCGCCAAGACACCTGTCGCGGTCCAGGACGAGATCAAAGCCGCGTTCTGGTCGATCTTCGATGACATTGACCAGCCACCCGGCCAGCAGGCCGTGGATGAAGCCACCCGCCGCGCCGAGGAGTTCACCACCACATACCGCGGGCTCTACCCAGCCGCGGTCGCTTGCCTGGCCAACGACTTCGCCTCGCTGAGCGTGCATTTGCGCTTCCCCCGCCAACACTGGACACGCATCCGCCATTCCAACCTCATCGAACGCACCTTCGGAGAATCCCGTCGCCGGGTCAAGGTCATCGGCCGCCTACCCGGCGAAACCAGCTGTCTGTCGCTGGTATGGGCCGTCCTCGACCGCGCCAGCCGCGGCTGGCGCGGAGTCACCCAAACATCAGCGACCAGCCGCCACCTCCAAGAACTACGCCACCAACTGCTCGAGCCACCCCGCCCACTGCATCCCCCCACCACAACAACCACGACCGACACCACCGCCGCGTAACATGACCACCAGGAACATGCGCCCAGCGTTTTTACACCAGTCCTAAGACGCCACCCTGGCGTAGGCAGAAAAGAGCTGCCGTGTTGACGTGATGACTCTGTTGGCGTGACACATCGATGACTCCGTGGTTGCAATAGTCTGGCCCCGTGACTGAACACAACGCGGCCGAGCATGCGGCGCAGATCCTGAATCCTGAAGACTCCGGCGACAAAGCGGTGTTAGAGCGGCTACGGAGCGAGCCTTCCGTCGAGTTCTTAGACCGCCGTGAGTCTCAGTTCCTAGCGCTACGCGGTCTTCGGCCGGCGCCGGATGACGCTGTTTTGACAGAACCGTTCCGTTGGGCCTACTACCCGTGGCGGCGCGTCGTCGTTGCCGTGCTAGGTCCCCGCGGGTTTCGCGCCCTTCGACTGGATCGCAACCGGCACAACATAACCACCGACGAACAAGAACAGCTCAGTTCTTTGAGGATCGGCGTTGCTGGTCTCAGCGTTGGTCACGCTATCGCCCACACGTTGGCGCTACAGGGTTTGTGCGGCACACTTCGGCTGGCTGATTTCGATGACTTGGAACTGTCGAATTTGAACCGGGTGCCGGTGGCGTGTTCCCCGTGAATGAGTCCAGCTTGTTTTAGAGTCTCGTGGCCCTAAACGTGGGCTGGAAGGGACAAGGAAATGGCTGGTCGTAAGAGGT
Organism: Mycobacterium sp.; assembly: GCF_965230835.1. Taxonomy (GTDB): domain Bacteria; phylum Actinomycetota; class Actinomycetes; order Mycobacteriales; family Mycobacteriaceae; genus Mycobacterium. Next base: position 4,393,332 of record NZ_CBDDLW010000002.1, on the reverse strand, counting down.
ATGCCGCCGAAGACATTGTGCGCAAGCTGCGCCGAGCTGATGAGCTGGCCGCCGGCGGCAGCTCCGGTGAGCAGATCGCTGCCGAGCTGGGGGTATCGGCGGCCACCCTGTACAACTGGCGCCGAGCCTACGGGGGAATGGATCTCGATGCGGCCCGCGAGCTCAAGGAACTGCGCGAGCAAAACGGGCGGCTCAAACGGCTGTTGGCCGAGGCCGAGCTCGTCAAAGACGCCCTACGTGAGGTGGCCAAGGGAAAATTTTGAGCCCAGCCGCCAAACGCCGCGCCGTGGACATGCTCACAGAAGTCAAGGGCATCTCAGAACGGTTGGCGTGCCAAGCGGTTGGGCTGGCCCGCTCAACCTACCGACGTGTCCGTATCGACCAGACCCCGGCGGACCCGGATGCCGATCTGCGGGCCTGGCTGCGTTCCTACGCCCGCAAACACCCCTGTCACGGGTTTCGCCGTGCGTGGTCGGCGTTGCGCTACGACGAGCATCACCAGGTCAACAAGAAGAAGATCCACCGGCTGTGGCGCCAAGAGGGACTGCAAGTCGCCGTCCGCTCCCCACGCAAACGTGGTGGTGTGCCCTCAGTGCCGCCGATCATCGCCGATGCCCCCAAGGTGGTGTGGGCGCTGGATTTTCAGTTTGACTCCACTATCGACGGCAGGTCGGTCAAGATCGCCTCGATGCTCGATGAGCACACTCGCGAGTCGCTGCTGGACATGACCGCACGCTCCATCACCGCCGAGGCGCTGGTCGACGAGCTCGAGCGAGTGTTCACCACTGCCGGGGGTCCGCCCACGGTGCTGCGCATGGACAACGGGCCGGAGCTGATTTCTCAAGCGTTGCAGCAGTTTTGCGACGGAAAAGTCGGGCTGACCTATATCCCCCCAGGTCAGCCCTGGAAAAACCCCTACATTGAATCCTTTAACAGCCGCTTACGAAAGGAGTGTCTGAACCGCAACTACTGGACTGACCTGCTCGAAGCCAAGGTGGTGATCAGCGATTTCAAACACGAGCACAACCACCGCCACCGCCACTCATCGCTGGGTTATCGCACTCCGGCCGAATACGCTGCCCAATGCAGCCACACCCATCACCCCATAGCCTGCGACATCAACTAAAATCCAGATCAACAACAACCTGGCTCTAATTCCAGGTGGACCCGATATCGGGGACCAGCCACCGGCAACAGTTTGCGATATCGGGATCAACAAGGCGTATGTGGCTGCTCGCAGGATTGCCGAGCTGGATCCCTACATCGGAGTCGAGGTGTTCGACCGGGGTCTTACCGCCGAGACGCTTGACGAATTTTTGCAAGATCTCGATATCGCCATTGAAGAGTGCGATTCCCTCGATATGAAAGCCGTTCTGCGATTGGGTGCTCGCGACAGGCGCATTCCCGTGTTGATGGCCACAAGTGATCGCGGCATGGTCGATGTTGAGCGGTTCGATCAGGAACCGCACAGACCCATACTGCACGGATTGCTGGGTACGTTGGATGTCGGTCTGCTTCCTGGCATGAGTAGCCGGGAAAAGGTTCCCCATGTGCTACGTCAGCTCGACGCCGAGCGGATTTCTTCGCGCGCGGCCGCATCTCTGATCGAAATCGATCGCTCCCTGTCGACGTGGCCGCAACTGGCATCAGATGTTGTTCTCGGCGGTGCGGCGCTGGCAGAAGCGGTGCGCAGAATCGGCATCGGAGAGCCACTCAGCTCCGGGCGCTGCCGAATCGATATGGAACGGGCACTCAACCAACTCGACACGCCCCAGATCACGCGGGATTACTTGTCGTCGGAGCCCGAAGAGCCTTGCAGTCCCACGCAATCGGCAGCCGATACCATCGTCGAGGCTGCAATACGTGCCCCCTCTGGGGGAAATTGTCAGCCCTGGCGCATCGACACGAGTGCCGCGGATATCACGATCAGCGTTGCCGCAGAATTCAAATCCACCATGGACGTCGCCTTCCGCGGCAGTGCGGTCGCCTTGGGCGCAGCAATGTTCAATGTCCGAATCGCTGCCTCCTCGCGCGCCATGCTCGGGCCCGTGCAGTTCGTCGCAGACGTAGATGAATACCCACTGAGGGCTTCCATGACGTTCGGCGAGAGCAAAGATCCCGACCTTGTTGATCTCTATGAACCGATGCTGGCTCGGGAGACCAACCGTCATCACGGCACACCCCAGGCGCTCGATGAACGAACGGTGATGTTGCTCACCGCTGCGGCGAAGAGCGAGGGGGCGCACTTGCATCTGCTCACTGGCCGAGCCGATTTGTCGAAGGCCGCCGCTATTTTTGCTGAGGCCGACCGTATCCGTTACCTAACACCCCAGCTTCACCGCGAAATGTTTAGCGAGCTTCGCTTCCCCGGCATCGGAGATCAAGACACCGGTCTAGACGTACGCAGTCTTGAACTTGATGCGAGCCGCTTGGCCCTGATCGATGTGCTTCGCCGGGCCGATGTTATGGAACATCTTGCAGAATGGAATGCCGGCAGCGCGCTGGGCGACGACGCCCGCGATCGAGTTCTGGCGAGCTCCGCGTTGGCGGTGATCACGGTATCTGGGGATAGCTTGCTCGATTACGCGCGTGGCGGATCCGCGGTGGAGGCGGTGTGGATTGCGGCGCAACGTGAAGGCCTAGCGGTTCAGCCGCTGTCCCCCGTTTTCCTGTATGCACGTAATACCGCAGACCTCAAGGAGCTGTCCTCGCGCTTTGCCACCGATTTGGAGGACCTGCAGAACGATTTTCATCGGCTGACTGCGACAACTGATCAGCACACGATCGTGCTGGTGTTGCGACTCACCGATGCACCGGCCACCACTGTCTCGAGTCGACGTGCCTGGAGCCGAGTTTATCCGCGCGCCAACTAGCCCGCCGCTCTTTCTCGGCGTCGACCTACCGTAAGCGCTACCTCTAGCCTGAACCCCGCTTCCAATCCAGGAGGTTAGGCCCGCCGAGTTTCCAGCAGGTTATGACGGATCTTTTCCAATCCTTCAGGGGTGATCCCTAGTCCGTGTTCAACATAGCCATCAACGGAACCATAGGATCTGCTCATTTCGCGCAATGAGGCAACGATTTGCGAACGGTGTGCGCTGTAGATATATCTGAGCGAGCTGAACGCGCCTGCGGTCGCGTCTCATCGCTGGTGTAAATGGTCACGGGCGTAGGTTCCGTCGCAACCGACGAAAGCTATGAAGGAGGGGCTACGCCCGTGACCAAGCGAGTATCGCCGATTGAGCGTGTGCGTGTTGAGATGGATCAGTTGTTCGCCGCGACCGAGCGGCCGTTGACCGAGATTTTGGAGGAGGTCGGGCGGTTATCGGTGCGTCTGGTGTTTCAGGTCGCCGTGGAGGCCGAGGTAGAAGCAGTGTTGGGCCGAGCCCGTCACCAGCGTCGGGTTCAGGACGGCCCGGGCGGGTACCGCAATGGGTATCAACCGCCGGCGACGGTGAAGACCACGATGGGCTCGGTCGAATTATGCCGCCCGAAACTACGCGACACCGACGAGCGGTTCTGTTCGCGGCTATTCGGTGCCGGGGTGACGCGCACCCACGCTCTGGAGGCGTTGGTGATTTCGGGATGGGTGCGCGGTTTGTCGGATCGCGACATCGAGGCCGCGTTGGCCGAGGTGCTGGGCTCGCAGGCGGCGTTGTCGCGCTCGACGGTGAGCCGGATTTGTGCGGCCATCAAAGACGAGTTCGCTGCGTGGTCGTCTCGACGCCTTGATGAGCTGGTGTTGGACTACCTGTTCTTGGATGCCTCGAACTTTCGGATGCATCCCAACGCCCCGGCCGAGCCGGTGCTGGCCGCCTGGGGCATCTGCACCGACGGCAAGCCCCTGTTTATTGGGCTGGCCCCAGCCGCAGCGGAGTCGGCTGATGCGTGGGCCGACTTCTTGGCTGACCTGAGGAACCGGGGACTACGCCCGCCGCTACTGGGCATCTCCGACGGGGCGCCGGGCCTGATCGCCGCATGGGAGACCACGTTTCCGGCAAGCCTGCGTCAGCGGTGTCTGATCCATCGCTGCCGTAACGTCATCGCCAAGACACCTGTCGCGGTCCAGGACGAGATCAAAGCCGCGTTCTGGTCGATCTTCGATGACATTGACCAGCCACCCGGCCAGCAGGCCGTGGATGAAGCCACCCGCCGCGCCGAGGAGTTCACCACCACATACCGCGGGCTCTACCCAGCCGCGGTCGCTTGCCTGGCCAACGACTTCGCCTCGCTGAGCGTGCATTTGCGCTTCCCCCGCCAACACTGGACACGCATCCGCCATTCCAACCTCATCGAACGCACCTTCGGAGAATCCCGTCGCCGGGTCAAGGTCATCGGCCGCCTACCCGGCGAAACCAGCTGTCTGTCGCTGGTATGGGCCGTCCTCGACCGCGCCAGCCGCGGCTGGCGCGGAGTCACCCAAACATCAGCGACCAGCCGCCACCTCCAAGAACTACGCCACCAACTGCTCGAGCCACCCCGCCCACTGCATCCCCCCACCACAACAACCACGACCGACACCACCGCCGCGTAACATGACCACCAGGAACATGCGCCCAGCGTTTTTACACCAGTCCTAAGACGCCACCGCGCCTGCAGCTTCGACGTATTGCTCTACTAGCCTATCGTAATTATAGGCGTTAGTGACCAAATAATCGCGCACAACGTCCTCTTCGTCATAGCCCAGAATAAGCTCAATAATAGCTACAACAAAGCCGGTGCGATCCTTCCCGCCCTGGCAGTGGATGACGACTGGGTAGTTAGATTTGTCCATCAGAACTGCAAGCGTAGAGCCAACGGATGCGCCGAAATCGGTAACAAATTCACGGTAACGCGTTTCGCGCAGACTCGCTAGGTCAATAGATTCTTCCCTCAATACCGACCCTGCGGCAGCGAAATCGCCCTCTATAAAAAGTCGTCGAATTTTGGTGTAAACATCCGAATCAAGACCACGTTCTGACAACTTGTCAGGATTGTTTCCGATGGGGAAATTGAATATCTTCTCAACGCTGGGTACGGACTTGTCTGGATGCCTATCTATTTCCTCCGGAGAGCGGAGATCGATTATCGTTCGAATGCCCATCGCGGTGAGTCGTATCGTATCCTCGTGGGTAATTTTATCCAGTGCGTCCGAGCGATATATTAGACTAGGGCGAAGGTGAATTTTTCTTGCTAAATCCGGAGTCAACGGACGAAAATTTCGCAATCCGGAGAAGATGTTTCTCATGCGCAGCGACGGAAGGCCCGACGGCATCTCCATGCCGTCGTATTGAGGATATTCCTTAGGGCGACGGTCGGCGATGAAAAGGCCCGTTAGAATGGCAGTATAAAATACAGTACGAATATACGCGCTGAAATTCATAGAATCGGCGCCTCTTTCCGGGCGTGGTTAGTATAGTGCCGTCGCGTTGCGATATTTTGTGATGCCCTCGTGTTCAATGATGAGTGCACGAGGACTTGCCCATGGACACAGGCGCGGGGAACCGCAAGCGAGGTTGCGTCCGCAACGGATCGACCTGGCGTGCATATCGGCCGCCATCTGCACAAACAGGCGATGAGCTGACTGGGTTCGGTTTTCTGCGGTCGGGTGGTTGCGGGAGTGCAGACGTCGCCCTCCTGAGGGTATCGAACACATAAGTCTCGGTGGGTAGCGTCGAGCAGGTCGCCCTCACTCAACGTGCGGATCACCTGCTCTGAGGTGTGGCTGCGCCGTGTTGCCATCGTCTGAATCTCCCGCGCCCGCGACCGACCGGGATGGAGTCTAGAACGCCTCGGCCCCCGCAACGGATCCCAGCCGCCGTGCTGTGGTCGTGGACGGGTCACACAGTGGCCGGAAGTCAGATACCTAGAATGTTTGCTGAAATCGGCCAACAAACCATCTTGCCGCAGTACCGTCAGATGATGGCAGAGGAAAACAACGAAGTCGACGACACTGTAGGCATCTGCCTGTCGGGTGGCGGCATCAGAGCCGCATCTTTTGCCATGGGCGCCTTGCAGGCGCTCGACGCGCGGTTGAATCTTTTGCGGGGGCAGAACTGCGCTGAATACCTCTCGGCTGTGTCAGGGGGGTCCTACATTGCCGGCGCTTTCACCTTGATCAACTCGGGCACTCAGATTCGTACCACCGACGGCGAACCGATCGACGAGGTTGCCGATCTACCACCGAACACCGGACCGTTTGAACCTGGGTCGCCGGAAGCCGACCACATTGGCCGCCATTGCAGCTATCTGATTGAAGACGGCGGCCTACGAAACTCACTTCGCATGATCGGATTGATCCTTACCGGCATTGCCACGACGTTGCTGTTGATTGCAGTCGTTGGCGCCACTGCGGTCTACTTGGAAGACCTCGTCGGCCTCGGCATGTCGTTGTTGAATTTCAAATTGCCGCCGCAGTTCTACGCATGGCCTGAATGGACCCTTCTCGTTGGATTTTTTGCAGCGCTGTTGGCCGCCGGCGCACTGATTCGCGTTTGGCGTGTTTCCGCTACCAGAGCGCCATACCGACAGGAGCGCGGACTGGCAATTTCTGCGCCACGTCGGTGGGCAGCTAGATGCGTGGTTTGGTTTTTGTTGCCGCTGGGGGTCTTTGGGTGCGTTGTTGTTGCAGGGATGTGCGCGTCTTACGCCATCGGCTCTTTGAAAGCAACAGCCGTGGCCGCGCTGGGGTGGTGTTCAAAAAATCCGGACGTGCTCGCAGTCGGCGTCTTGGCCGTCACCGGTCTGCTCGGCATGTTGATGCTCCTGAAGCGGCGCAGGCTCGCGGTGGCGCTGGTTCTTCTGGGTGTTTCCTATGGGCTGCGCTTTGTTGTTCTGGCGATAGTCCTGGGGGTCGCGATTTTTGTTGATGGGTTCATTAGCGAAAATCTGTACCAAGCAATCTGGCACCTGGTGTACCTCGCAGTCGGCTTGGCGATTATTGTCCCGTGGCTTGGGCGGGTTTCACCGCATCGCCCCTATCGGGACATGCTCTCGCGCTGCTTTGTGATCACTCGCGGTGATCCGATTCACGTGCCAGAGCAGCCCGAGAAGGTCGCCTTCTCGTCCCTTCGCCCGCCGCCTCGGGGAAGACCCGACTCGTTTCCCGAATTGATTATCTGTGCAGCTGCCAACGTATCCGATGTGGGAGCCAGTCCTGCTGGTACAAACGTAGTTCCGCTGTCAATAACGGCCGACGAGGTGTATGTGTCCGGCGTTCCTGGCGCCGCTATTTCGATGAAACGGCTAGAAGAGCAGACTCGCCGCGCTGGCCTTAGCGGCCGTAAACGCGAACCGTTGATGTCGCTGCCGGCGGCGGTGGCCATCGCCGGTGCAGCCGTTGCCCCGGCTATGGGACGGATGACCAACAACCGGCTACGACAGCTGATGGTGGTGCTAAACGTTCGTCTCGGAGTGTGGCTACCCAACCCGCTCAACCGGCAGGTACGTGAAGCTGAAGGAAGGTTCCAGCTTTTCTCAGCGGTAAATTCATTCCTACTGGAATTCTTTGGCTCACATTCGTCGAAGTTCCGCACCGTGTTCGCCACCGACGGTGGACATTACGAGAATCTCGGGCTGGTCGAGCTGGTCAGACGAGGGTGCACCACGATTTGGTGTGTCGACAGCAGCGGCGGCCCACCCGGCGCATCCGGTGCGTTGGCACAGTCGTTGCTGCTGGCTGAGACCGTCACAGGTGCCCGAATAGAACTCGACATCGATAGGTTCAAGGCCGTCGCCGACAGCGCTTCCACGCGGCCACGGGTCCAAGAGGTCTTTGCCATCGGCCGCATTCACTACCCGAAGCGCTCCCCCGGGCGCATCATCGTGATCAAACTCGGTCTGAGCGAGCGTTCCACGAGCGCGCTGCGCGAATATCAGAAGACAGACCGGGCCTTTCCGCATCACTCCACCCTGAACCAGACTTACCGGGCAGAACGCTTCATCGCCTATCGACGCCTTGGCTGGGACTCAACCCTAGAAGCCATCACCGCATGGGCCGAGGAACGTGTCGACAGCAACGGGCAAGCTTCCTTGTTTTCTTCGGCAGCCCGAGATCCGCGTGCACCCACGGCAACGAGCTAGCCTCTTTGGCGTTTGCTCGGTAGTGGAGAAGGTAGCACCCAAAAGTGGCGCCGGTTGTCTGATCGGTAGGGTTGACCGGCCGTCGACCCGATCTTGGCCGAGCTGTCGCTACGCTTGTCGAAGCGTTTCGATCCAGGCTTCCCAGTCGTCATCGTCGAGCCACCGTACGCGGCCGGTGGGATAGTGCTTTGCCAGCGCTCCGGCCAAATCCAGCAAATTCTTGCGTGTTCGACGTTTGAGGGAGGAATTCTCCACCGCCAGGCCCGTGGCCAGGTGCGGGTCGTAGGGAACCCGAAAGACATCTGGACCGCGCTTTCGGAACTGGTTCTCGGATGCCTCGTAGTCCACGAAGGGCTTGGACTTCTGAACCGCGTTGAGCACAACCACCGTGTGCTCGATGAGTCGTTCGAACCCATGGGCCCTGAGCCAGTCCAGCGTAACCAACGCCCCTTCGACGCCACGCACATCTTCGGACGCCACCACAACCAGACCGGCGACATCGTCGGCGATTGTCTTGAATAACGGTCCGTTGACCGAAGTCCCGCAGTCCAGCAATATGACGTTGCAGTATTTTTCCAGGATCTTCATGACGTCCCGGTAATCGTCCGGGCCGAAATTGTATGTTGACCGTGGATCATTTTGAGCACCAAGCATTTCCAGCCGGTCACTGTTGATCACGGTGTGCACACGCATGTCTGCGTAGCGCTTGATATTCTCCGATGACGCGAAGTGCTCGACGTTGGTTTGTGGGCCACCCGGCTCGCTGAACCGTGCCGAAAGGTCCCCCAGGTCGGCGTTGACATCCACCGCGATGACGCGATCGCCGCGCAGCTGTGCGATGACGTTTCCCAGCGCCACGGTGAGTGTTGTTTTGCCTACACCGCCCTTGGCGGAGACGAACGCGATCTTCTGAACATCCGCCAGTGGGGCTCTGATACGGCGAATCAGCTCATCGTTTTGCTCGTTTTTGACGCTCAGCTCGGGGTTGACTCGGCCGAAAGTCATTCTGGTCACCAATTTGCGCCAACCGTTTCCGGCCGCAGGGCGCCGACGAGCCTTCAGAAGACCCGGCCCGTCGCTGTAGGAATAGCGATACGTCGCTTGCGGGCTGCTGGTCGGCTCGGCGGTGGTGTCTATCGTCTCGATATCGCTGACCGTTGAGGTACTGAGAGCAACCCTGGCCGCGGCATGTTCTCCCTGTTCGCCTAGTTCTCGCAGGCACCAGGCTCTGGTGAGCGCCACATCGGCAGCCACGCGTGGGTTGGTCGGCGAGACGTTCTCGATAAGCTCCAGCGCGAACCGAAACTGGCCCAGATTCGCCGCGGCGCTCGACGCCAGCGCCGCCACCGCGTCAGTCACCTCATCCTGAGTGTCGGCGTCTTCACTTGGCGGAAAATCCTCAATGACCTTCAACAACTTAGGCCAGGAGCGAATCTTGTGGAAAAGCGTCGCAATGATGAACTGGCGGTATCGGGACGCCTGAGTGTCCTCTACGACGATCGGGTCGTCCAGCGCTTCGGCGGCCTCATCGTGGCGGCCTGAGATGATCAGGGCGCTGGCATATGCGAGCCCGATGGTGGAGCGAGACCACACCTTCAGCGCCAGATACATCGGTGACATAACCTCGGCGAACAATTCACCGTCTTTGAGCCCGATACGGCGAGTTTCGCCGTACAGCGCCTCGGAGCGGTCGTGGGCGCCTGCCAAGGTGTCGAGACTATGGTCACCGCAGGCCAGCAGCCCCAACCAGCCGTCGGACATATCGGGACTTTCGACGGTGAGACGAGCAAAAGCTGTCCGGGCAGTGGCGGTGTCTCCGGACTGGTAGCACTCGACCGCCGCACCGAAAATACTTCGTTGTTCTTTTGTAGGTGAACTCATCAGTTGCTACTCCTGCTCGATAGTCAGCTACGAGAGTCTAAGACAAATCTTAGATCTGCTCAGAATTCAGTTGACACCGGATGACCACGGACCTGCCGTTGGTCGAAGATGTCGGCACGGCTGAAGCCCTGCTAGACGGGGTTTCCCGAGCCATACTCGGTGTGCGAACTCGCGCTTCAACGGCCACGGTACGGCCCGCCAGCTTCCCAAAAACCGTGCAAGCCCGCCCCAGTCTGCGCTGGCGGATCTTTTCCACTGCCGAAGAGTCGGTTGGTCGCTGGTCGGCAGAGCGCCAGAGCGGGACGTCGCACACATGCAGCCAAGCCGCGTCGCCCACCGGCGCGCGGTGCAACGAGTTCGACAACGCGATATCCCAGGATCGGGCCTCACCCACTAGCCAGCTAAAACAGGGGGCTTGACCCCTTGGGTTGGACACGCTGAATCCCAGGATGTTCCTGGGGGAAGCGAGATGATCCACCCCTATGGCAAGGAAAAGTTACCCTGATGAGTTCAAGCGGGATGCGGTTGCGTTGTATCGGGATACCGCTGGTGCGACGATCAGCATGATCGCTGCTGAGCTTGGCTTGAGCGACCCAACGTTATCGGCGTGGTGCAAGGCCCACGGTGTGCCGATTCGGCACCGTAAACCCGGTTCGGTTGCCGTAGGGGCCCCGGGTGGCGAGACCCCCGAACAAGCGGTGGCACGGCTCCATGCTGAGAACCAGGCGTTGCGTGCCGAGAAGACCCGGCTGGCCACCGAGCGGGACATTTTGCGGTCGGCGGCCAAGTATTTCGCTGGGGAGACGAACTGGTGAGTCGCTTTCAGTTCGTTGCCGATCACCGACACGCCTTCGAGGTGAAGCGGCTATGCCAGGTCGTCGAGATCGCTCGATCATCGTTTTACACCTGGTGTCAGGCAGCAGCCACGCGGGCAGCTCAAACCGCTGCTGATGCGGTGTTGGCCGAGCGTATTCGCGCAATACATGATCAGGACAACACCTATGGGTGCCCGCGGATCACCGCTGAACTCAACGACGGTGTTGCTGATACTGAGCGGGTCAACCACAAGCGAGTAGCCCGAGTCATGCGCGTAGCGGGGATCGCTGGGTATCGGTGCCGCCGCCGTGTCCGCACAACCAGACCAGATAAAACCACACAGAAATATCCTGACCTGCTTAAACGAGATTTCACCGCTTCTGAATCCAACAAGAGATACGTTGGGGACATCACGTACTTGCCGCTGGCTAGCGGCGCTAACCTGTATCTGGCCACCGTCATCGACTGCTGGTCTCGGCGGATTACTGGGTGGGCGATCGCAGAGCATATGCGCACCGAACTGGTCGAAGATGCCCTCAAGGCCGCCGAGGCGCTACGGGGCAGTCTGGGTGGTGCGGTATTCCACAGTGACCACGGACGCCAGTACACGTCACAGGATTTCGCGAAACTGTGTACCCGGTTGGGGGTCACCCAGTCCATGGGCGCTATCGGATCGAGCGCCGACAACGCCCTGGCTGAATCGGTCAACGCCGCCCTCAAACGCGAGGTCCTCCAAGACCGACACAGCTGGGACGACGCCCCCACCTGCCGACGCGAGGTCTTTCGCTGGCTGGCCCGCTACAACACCACACGACGCCACTCCTACTGCAACCAGCTCAGCCCCGCCACCTACGAGAGGACCCACCTATCCGCTACGCTGCCCCAAGCCGCCTAACCACAAATCCCGTGTCCAACCCAAGGGGTCAAGCCCCCAGGTTCCGAACGTTCGGCCATAGCGGCGTGCAATTGGTGATCTGATTGTCACATGAGCGGCAGCGATAAGCTCGGAAAGGATCTCGGCCAGCTTGACTCTGCATTGTCGGTCAGCAGCGACGAGTGGATCGCGCGGCTGAAGGAGGCCGCCGAGTCTGGGCAGTGTGTGGACTTGGCGCCCGGAGAAGACCTTCAGCCTGCGGATGGGGCGACCTGGAGCCCTGATCGGCAGGTGCCGGCTGCCGCGGTGCGTGAAGTTCTTACATGCACCGACCTAGATGTAGACAGCCGAGGACTGCGGATTAGGGGCGCACGATTCGTTGAGGCGTTGGACTTGGATTATGTGGTGTTTCACCATCCGCTCGCCCTGATCGAATGCTCACTAGAAGAGACGCTTCGCCTTACCGGGGCGAAATTTCTTGCTTTGAATCTCCGGGGTACTCATCTGCCCGGAATGGATATGGAGTGGTCGGAGATAGCGGGGTCAGTGTTCGCTGGAGAGGGGTTTGAAGCAGCCGGTGACGTCCGCGCCTCGGGGGCCAGGATCAAAGGCCAGCTCGACCTCGGCGGAGCTAAACTCAAGAACGTCAACGGTTGTGCTCTCAATCTCAACGGCGCCGAGATCGGCGGTAGCGTGTTCGCCGGGGACGGCTTTGAAGCCTACGGAGAAATCCGCGCGTGGGATGCGACCATAAAAGGCCAGCTGGACCTCAATGGCGCCACCCTCAACAACCCCAATGGCGTTGCCCTCAATCTTTTCGGCGCCCAAATCGGCAGTAGTGTATTCGCCGGCGACGGTTTCGAAGCCTACGGAGAAATCCTCGCCTGGGATGCCAACATCAAAGGCCTCCTCAGCCTCAGTGGCGCCACTCTTAACAACCCCAACGGCCGCGCCCTTAGCCTCTTCGGCGCCGAGATCGGCAGTAGCGTGGTGGCCGGGGGCGGCTTCCAAGCCCACGGAGAAGTCCGCGCCTCGGCGGCCAAGATCAAAGGCCAACTCTTCCTCAGTGGCGCCACATTCAATAACCCCAACGGGCGCGCCCTCAATCTCAACGGCACCGAAATCGCGGGCAACGTGATCGCTGGGGATGGCCTGCGCGCCGACGGAGAGATCCTCGCCAAGGGAGCCAAGATCAAAGGCACCCTGAGCTTCAGCGGCGCAACCCTCAACAACCCCAACGGCCGCGCCCTCAATCTCAACGGCGCCGAAACCGCCGGCAACGTGGTCGCCGGGAGCGGCTTCCAAGCCCACGGAGAGATACTTGCCAAGGGAGCCAAGATCAAAGGCGACCTCAGGCTCAGCGGCGCCACCCTCAACAACCCCAACCGCTGCGCCCTCAACATATTCGGCACTGAGATCGGCAGTAGCATGTTCGCTGGGGACGGACTGCGCGCCGACGGAGAAGTCCTCGCCTGGGCGGCCAGGATCAAAGGCCAACTCTTCCTGAGCGGCGCAACCCTCAACAACCCGAACGGCTGTGTCCTCAGCCTCAGCGGCGCGGAGATCGGCGATAACGTGGTCGCCGGGGACGGCTTTCGCGCCGACGGAACAATCCGCGCCGTGGGGACCACGATCAACGGCGACCTCAGGCTCAGCGGCGCCACCCTCAACAACCCCAACCGCTGCGCCCTCAACCTAAAAGTGGCAAAGCTCGGTGTGTTGACACTGGCGCCCAAATCGGTCGAAGGCTCCATCGTGTTGGACCGGGCAGTCATCGAGGATTTGGTGATCTCGACCAAAGGGCCGCCACCCGTGGCGGCCACTGGATGGACGCTTGGCGATATCCACGGACCCCTTCGGTACGACTGGCGCATTGCAAAACACTGGCTCAACACCGCGTCGCCGTCGACGAATCAGCTCCAGCGAACCGGCCAGAAAACCCCCACCCCTGTGCAGCCCTGGTATGAGCTAGCTGACGTCTATGAACGCAACGGTGCGCCCGCAGCTGCGCGACATCTACGGTTCGCGGCCGCGAACAAAACAACCAAGCAATCCCCGTGGCCGACAAAGTTGGTCCGCTGGGTCTACCGATTGCTGGCGGGCAACGGGTATTACCCGTTGATGGCCGCCGTATGGTTGCTGGCTGCTGTAGTTGCGGGGTCGTTACTGGTATCGGTCAATCGGGAGGACATATTTCCTCCCCATGAGGTGCTTGCGCAGATACAACCTAAGAAAAATCAGCTGCCGCCGGTCACCGCCGAAACTCCGTGCGCGGACCTGCAGGGCTACGCTCAAGATCACAACATCGAAGGTCTACGAGAATATCCTTGCTTGAACTCGTTCGCTTTTGCGGTGAACAACATACTGCCGGCGGCCGGTGGAGTCATCGAATCGGATTGGGTCGTAGCACCTGACGCCACTCGCGCACTTACGCTCGGTTTGCCGTTGCTCAAATTCACCGCATGGGCGCTGGCGGCTCTGCTACTGGCAGGGGTTACCGGACTGCTTCGCAAAACATAGGACAAGCAATCGTCGGACCCGGCCGGGGCAGAAGCCGTCATCTAACCTTTGCGGAATGCGAAGTAGCGGATCGCGTAGTTGCGCTCTTCGCCAGCTGCGACCGACATCGGTCAACGGCGAAGCCGCCTAAGTCAAAGGCTGCTTTCAATGTCGGGCTGACAGGATTTGAACCTGCGACCACTCGACCCCCAGGGACCTCAAGAGTGTCATCCGGCGTTTCACCGCGTCGCATTTTCGCTGCTCAAAGGGTTACAGACGTCTCACCTATGTCACCTGATCCGGCTCGATCGAACGCGTCTTGGGACACTGTTGGGACACTGGGCCGCGCGGCGATCGACGACCTGGCGTGTGCCCGACTGGGAGGTCCGTGGCATCTCGACGGCCGATTGATCTAACCCACCACTCACCCGCGGCATCGCTATTCAGACTTTGCCAGCGCCGCGGAGTCCGTCATCGCCGCGGTTCTTCAACGGCAGAACGCCGGGTGCCCTACTTGTCGCTTGCCATATCAATCCGCTCGACGAATCGCAGTACGACCCGGGCGGCCTCCTCAACGGTGGTTGCATTTCCAGCCAGCAACTCGCCGGCATGGCGCGGCGGTTCGTAGCGGGCAAAACGCGGCGCGATCCGGTCGATCACCGCCGAAAACGCCGCGTGCCAACGCTCAGCGTCTAGGCTATGAACCGCGGCGACCGCGGCATATTCAGATGTTTTCACAAACTCCGAACAATGCCCCGGTCACTGCCCCAACCAGGGCAGACACGCCCAACCACACCGATCCCGAACTACGGCTGCAGTACTAGATGGTCGCTTAATACCCAAGGTCGCAACCGGCTGGTCAGACGCGGGTTGAGGCTGACGGGATCGGGCAGCCAAGCGAGAATTGGTAAGTAGTGGCTTGGGGAGGTTAGTAAAGTCCTTCGAAGCGCTCTCGACGCCTACGTTCGTAGTCTTCAGATTCGAGGTACGAATCAACTTGGTAGGATTCTAGAGCGTCGATTTCTTCTTGGTTTGCTTCGCTGGTTATCCGCATGTGGTCATCCAAGTGTGTGAGGTCAAGCAATTCGGAATTCAGATGTAGTCCGCATAAGCTGCAGACGAATTCGCACGATTGGAGTTCTATCTCAACCAAGTACCATGGGTAGGCGCGCCAGCTCTCTACCTCACTGGGTTGTTCCGTCCATGGGGTTCCTCTGCCGCCGGTGGCGGTATAGGCAAGCCAGCCTTCGTATCCACAGACGGGGCATTCTGCTCGCGCAGTCTTGTAATTGGTTTGGAGTAGAAGTTCCTCGGCATCGTTAAGTTCTGGGTCTCGGTCAGCGAGTTGCTTAAATGCCTCGTTGTCCATGCCCATCTGTTGCAGTCGTTCGTAGTTTCGCCGGGCCGCAGCCATCAACTCGTCGAGTTCGAGCTGGCGGACTTCCTGTTCCTGCTTTAGCCGTTCATCAACTTGCGAGAGCAGCTCAGCCCCCCAAAATTTGGTTCTGTCTAACGTGGGATCAAAGCTGGCGGTGATGTTAAGTATGGCTTCGTTGAGTCGTGTCATTGTATTCAACGCTTCGTGGAATAGGGTTGCATCGACTTGTCCCATATGAAGTGCGAAGTTTCTTACGGAAAATATTTTGGAATCTCTCTGCAGGTTGAAGTCAATGGAATGAGAGTGATTCAGGATCGACAGACATTCGGCCGCTGTCTTTGTTTTTGCTTCGTGCGGTGATATCGCGGGGATACCTGAGTACAGCAGTAGGCTCTTGGCGTCCCTTTCCGCGATCAGCGTCGGTGATATGAGGGTGAGGGCGGCTTTACCTAGTAGCTCGACTGCCGTCCCTATCGAGCCGGCGCGATCGAGTTGGTCAAGTTGGTGTTCGGCAGCGGCGAGCGCACGGCGGGCGTGCAGTGCGGCGACGGTGAAGAGGTGTTTGGGTAGTTCTTCGTGGGCGAATCCTCGCCCAATCCCAGGCCAGATCGTGCGCGCGGTTGTTGATTGCGCCGCGGGTGTCTCACTGCGGGAGTCGTCGTTGACCATAGTGCGGGATGTTACGAGAAACCCCAGATCGTGTGGCGATGACTCAAAGGGTCGGTAGGTGCGCGACGCTTTGGCGGGGTCGGGTTGAAGACCTAAACGCTGAGATGCTCACGGTCGTCGCACTTGGTTACGTACCCGACGGAGCTGCCCACAGGGTGGGCAGCCATGGACGCATTCACTCCGCACGGTCACCGAGATAGCGCCGCCTATTCGACGGGCGGCGCTAGGTCAATCTCGGTTGTGGCCCGGAGTTCGATTGCCATACGACAGACTGTCTGCAGCGTCTCTGCAACCTTCTTGCCTCCAACAACCTCGCTCAGGCTGTCGGGCTCCGCGTCGATAACCGCTTGCAGATCGGTCAGTCCCGCATTCTTCAGCGCGAGCAGCTGTTGCCGATTGAGACCAAGCTCCAGTTGCGCCAAGTCGATCAGGTCTGGCGGAATACCAAATTCAAGGCGGGTGATCGTCCTGCTGAACAGAGTCTGAACCTCGCTGGCGTTGTCTGGATAGAGCTCCTTCAGTACGGCGCCGACCGCAGGCAGTAGGTCACGCGTTCGGTCAGCCACGGCGCGGACGACGCCCGCCATCGCGGGCCGGTTCCACACGTGCTGGTTGAGATTTGCTTCCAACACGGACATCTCGATGCCGTTGATGAAGAAGATCGCCAGCGACGCGCGGAAGGCGTTCTTCGGCGCAAGCCGAAGAACGCCTTGGCGGTATTGCTCCCGTTCTGCGGTCGACATGACTTCCCCGAGGCCGATCGCGCCCATGCAGAAGAAGTCGCGCACCTTGTCGAGCACAATCTGCTTGATCATCTCGTGCGTCAGCTGATATAGCCCCGCAAACGCCATCGTGGCGCGCATCCGATCCGGTTGCAGCTTAAGAACCAGCCGCTCCCTATACCCGACAGGATCATCCGCGTAGCCCACGTGTTGATTGTTGTGGGTGCCGATCCCGTCCGCCACCAGATTTCTACGTTGTACCGGGTCCTCGCCGCTGCAGCGAGCAACAGAGCTCAGATATCTCGCGAGGATGTGCGAACACAGCGCATGAGTGCCACGAAGGTGTCGGGCAGAGATGGGAGGATGGACAGCAACACCCGGAAGGGGTACAGCATGCACAAACATCCGCTGCACCGCGCGGTCATGGTCAAGTGCGACTGCTGTCGGTTGCTGAACGAGTTCGTGTTCCGGTCCGTCCACGATCAGGTCATCTGCAAGAGCTGCCGTCGGCACATTGGCGCTGATGACGAAGCCCGCCGGCTACGCGACAGCGACCACGCCCAGCTCTACCTGTCCGAGATCGGTGTGCTGCAGGAAGATCTCAGCGAGGCTCGTCACCGGCCGCGTGAAGATTTCCAGAAGCAACTCAATCTGTTGCGGTCAGAACTCAGGACCGCCAAGGCCGAAGTGTCGGATCAGGTTGAGTTGATCGCCACGCTTCGTGCGGCTGTGAAAGAACATCAGGTCGAGAATGGCCTGGCCGAGTGGCTCGCCGGCGAGGAAGTCGCTGAGGCTCACAATCAACGCGACCGAGCGCGTCGCGCGACAGGGTTAATACTGCAAGCACTCTCGCGCCTGACCGTGTACCACGGTCGACACGAGACGCGTCCTTACTACTGCGTGTGCGGCAAGCATGTTGATCAATGCGGCGAGTACCGCGCCATCGAGAGTGAGTTCGATGTGCTCGCGAAGTGGGAGGCTGAGCAATTCACGCGGCATAGGGATGGCCTTGAACACGGGTTATGCGCCGCCAAGGTTCGGCGAATGGAGCGGTCGGCGTAGGCAACCAGAGCCTTGCTCAGATCCCAACGGCTGCGAGCGGTAGAGACAGCTTTGTATCCCGCACCTTCGCATTGAGCGCAGCAATTGTCCCCCGCTTTGTATCCGCCAGGAGGACCAAAGACACCGCTCCATGTCCGCGATCTGACTACGCCGTGCCCAACCTCACAGGCCAGTGCGCCTGCCCGCGGAGCTGGTCACCGCGCTGCAGGAACTCAAGGCCCGCCAGCAAGATGAAGCACGCGCCTTCGGCAGCGGCTGGTCCGACGAGCGCCTGGTCGCAGTACGGGAGAACGGCTCACCCATCCGCCACGAGTGGTACTCCGACCAGTTTCAGCGCCTGCGCTTGCGCGCCGGCCTCCGCCGGATCCAGCTCAAGGGTCTTCGTAACACCAGCGTCAGCCTGATGTTGGCCGGCGGTTTGCCAGTGCACATCGTGGCCGCGTGGCACGGCCATGATCCGTCGGTCTCACTGTCGATCTACTCTGATGCCCAACACGAGGATCTACGCGCTGCCGGTGCCGCGCTGTTCGGCTGACGCGTGGCCCACCGAATATCGCTTGGGACACTCTTGGGACACTGACCCAAAACAGACAAAGAGTTCGGAAACAAGAAGCCCGCTCCGACTCTGGTCAGAGTGGGTTTTTCCTATGTCGGGCTGACAGGATTTGAACCTGCGACCACTTGACCCCCAGTCAAGTGCGCTACCAAACTGCGCCACAGCCCGGTCGTGCCTGCTGCCCGCAGTGAGTTCACCGACAGCAGCTCGAAAGCCTACCGCAGATCTGTCGGCGGCAACTGAATACTGACCAGTGGGCGGCAATTGAAAATTGACCAGCTTCCTAGAGTGCCTTGGCTATGTGTCAAGGAGGAGGCAGGTGTTGAACGTGGAGGATTGGGCTGAGATTCGCCGGTTGCGCCGGTCGGAGCAGTTGCCGATTGCCGAGATTGCGCGGGTGATGGGTATTTCGCGGAATACGGTGAAGTCGGCGTTGGCTTCTGATGGGCCGCCGAAGTATCGGCGTGCGGTGAGGGGTTCTGTTGCTGATGAGGCCGAGCCGCGGATTCGGGAGTTGTTGGCGGCCTATCCGCGGATGCCGGCGACGGTGATTGCTGAGCGGATCGGTTGGTCGTATTCGATCCGCACACTGAGTGGGCGGGTGCGTGAGTTACGGCCACTGTATTTGGCGCCGGATCCGGTGTCACGGACGACGTATGTGGCCGGTGAGGTCGGGCAGTGTGACTTCTGGTTTCCCGATGTTGTGGTGCCGGTGGGGTATGGCCAGGTTCGTAGGGCGGCGACGTTACCGGTGTTGACCATGGTGTGTGGGTATTCACGGTGGGCTTCGGCGCTGTTGATTCCGACACGCGCTGCCGAAGACTTGTATGCCGGTTGGTGGCAGCATCTTTCGACGTTGGGTGCGGTTCCACGGGTGTTGGTGTGGGATGGTGAGGGCGCGGTCGGGCGGTGGCGGGCACGCCGACCAGAGTTGACCCCGGCATGTCAGGCTTTCCGCGGGACCTTGGCCACCACGGTAGGGATCTGTAAACCCGCTGATCCTGAGGCCAAGGGTCTGGTTGAACGGTTCCATGACTATTTGGAGCGGGCGTTTTTGCCGGGGCGGGTGTTTGGCTCCCCAGCCGATTTCAACATCCAGTTGCAGGCCTGGCTGGTGGGGGCCAACCACCGCCAGCATCGGGTGCTGGGATGCCGGCCAGCAGATCGCATCGCCGCCGATACCGCAGCGATGCTGGCATTGCCGCCGGTTGGGCCCAGCATCGGATGGCGACGCTCAACGCGGTTGCCTCGCGATCATTACGTGCGCCTCGACAGCAACGATTACTCGGTGCATCCGGCCGCGATCGGCCGCCGTATCGAGATCATCGCAGATCTAAACCGGGTGCGGGTCTGGTGTGACGGCACGCTGGTCGCCGACCACGACCGGATCTGGGCCAAACATCAAACGATCAGCGATCCCGAACATGTCCAGGCCGCGAAACTGCTGCGGCGCAAACGGCTCGAGGTTGTTGGTCCACCGCATCACGTGGAGGTCGAACAACGCCGTCTCGCTGATTACGACGCCTTGTTGGGCCTTGACGGGCCGGTGGCGTGATGGCTGCCAAGACCGCGACCAGCAGCCGTGATGTCACCGCTGAGCTGGCGTATCTGACCCGGGTGTTGAAAGCCCCGACGCTGCGTGAGGCCATCGAACGTCTCGCTGAGCGCGCCCGAACCGAAGCGTGGAGCTATGAAGAATTCCTCGCGGCGTGTCTGCAGCGTGAGGTGTCGGCTCGGGAATCTCACGGCGGCGAAGGGCGCATCCGCGCTGCCCGCTTCCCATCACGTAAATCGTTGGAAGAGTTCGACTTCGATCATGCCCGCGGTCTCAAACGCGACATCATCGCCCATCTGGGCACCCTGGACTTCGTCACCGCTAAAGACAACGTGGTGTTCCTCGGCCCACCAGGGACCGGCAAGACCCACCTGGCGATCGGGATTGCGATGCGCGCTTGTCAAGCAGGTCACCGCGTTGCGTTCGCGACCGCTTCGCAATGGGTTGATCGTCTTGCTCGCGCCCATCACAACAGCACCCTGCAAGCCGAATTGGCGCGGCTGGCCCGCTACCCCCTGCTGGTTGTCGATGAAGTCGGCTACATCCCGTTTGAACCCGAAGCCGCCAATCTGTTCTTCCAACTCGTGTCGTCGCGTTACGAACGGGCCAGTCTCATCGTCACCTCGAATAAGCCCTTCGGGCGGTGGGGCGAAGTGTTCGGCGACGACGTAGTCGCCGCCGCCATGATCGACCGACTCGTCCATCACGCCGAAGTCATCGCCCTCAAAGGAGACAGCTACCGCATCAAAGACCGAGACCTCGGCCACACCACCACAGCCGAGGACCAATGAAACCAAGCTGGTCAATTTTCGATTGCCGAAACCTGATCAGTTTTCACTTGCCGTTGACAAGATCCTCGGTAAGACTGCCGACAGCCTATGCGACCTGCAGCCGGTCGCGTCTCATCGCTGGTGTAAATGGTCACGGGCGTAGGTTCCGTCGCAACCGACGAAAGCTATGAAGGAGGGGCTACGCCCGTGACCAAGCGAGTATCGCCGATTGAGCGTGTGCGTGTTGAGATGGATCAGTTGTTCGCCGCGACCGAGCGGCCGTTGACCGAGATTTTGGAGGAGGTCGGGCGGTTATCGGTGCGTCTGGTGTTTCAGGTCGCCGTGGAGGCCGAGGTAGAAGCAGTGTTGGGCCGAGCCCGTCACCAGCGTCGGGTTCAGGACGGCCCGGGCGGGTACCGCAATGGGTATCAACCGCCGGCGACGGTGAAGACCACGATGGGCTCGGTCGAATTATGCCGCCCGAAACTACGCGACACCGACGAGCGGTTCTGTTCGCGGCTATTCGGTGCCGGGGTGACGCGCACCCACGCTCTGGAGGCGTTGGTGATTTCGGGATGGGTGCGCGGTTTGTCGGATCGCGACATCGAGGCCGCGTTGGCCGAGGTGCTGGGCTCGCAGGCGGCGTTGTCGCGCTCGACGGTGAGCCGGATTTGTGCGGCCATCAAAGACGAGTTCGCTGCGTGGTCGTCTCGACGCCTTGATGAGCTGGTGTTGGACTACCTGTTCTTGGATGCCTCGAACTTTCGGATGCATCCCAACGCCCCGGCCGAGCCGGTGCTGGCCGCCTGGGGCATCTGCACCGACGGCAAGCCCCTGTTTATTGGGCTGGCCCCAGCCGCAGCGGAGTCGGCTGATGCGTGGGCCGACTTCTTGGCTGACCTGAGGAACCGGGGACTACGCCCGCCGCTACTGGGCATCTCCGACGGGGCGCCGGGCCTGATCGCCGCATGGGAGACCACGTTTCCGGCAAGCCTGCGTCAGCGGTGTCTGATCCATCGCTGCCGTAACGTCATCGCCAAGACACCTGTCGCGGTCCAGGACGAGATCAAAGCCGCGTTCTGGTCGATCTTCGATGACATTGACCAGCCACCCGGCCAGCAGGCCGTGGATGAAGCCACCCGCCGCGCCGAGGAGTTCACCACCACATACCGCGGGCTCTACCCAGCCGCGGTCGCTTGCCTGGCCAACGACTTCGCCTCGCTGAGCGTGCATTTGCGCTTCCCCCGCCAACACTGGACACGCATCCGCCATTCCAACCTCATCGAACGCACCTTCGGAGAATCCCGTCGCCGGGTCAAGGTCATCGGCCGCCTACCCGGCGAAACCAGCTGTCTGTCGCTGGTATGGGCCGTCCTCGACCGCGCCAGCCGCGGCTGGCGCGGAGTCACCCAAACATCAGCGACCAGCCGCCACCTCCAAGAACTACGCCACCAACTGCTCGAGCCACCCCGCCCACTGCATCCCCCCACCACAACAACCACGACCGACACCACCGCCGCGTAACATGACCACCAGGAACATGCGCCCAGCGTTTTTACACCAGTCCTAAGACGCCACCCTGCAGCCCAGACGAAGGCTCAACAGTGTTCTTCCGGCATCCGTGAGTCGCTAGCGGCGCTTGGCGCCGCGTTTTTCCCGCACCCGCACGCTGATCCGGATTGGGCTGCCCTCGAATCCAAACGTCTCGCGCAGCCGTCGTTCCAGGAACCGTCGGTAGCCAGCCTCTAGAAAACCAGTGGTGAACAGCACAAAGGTCGGGGGGCGGGCAGAAGCTTGGGTAGCGAACAGGATCCGCGGTTGCTTCCCGCCACGTACCGGGGGCGGCGTGGCCGCCACCACCTCCTTGACCCAGCTATTGAGCGGACCAGTCGCGATCCTGGTGTCCCACGCCGCCAGGGCATTCTCCATGGCCGGTACCAGCTTCTGCACCGCACGACCTGTCTTTGCGGAGATGTTGACACGCTGCGCCCAGCGCAGCTGAACCAGCTCACGGTCGATCTCGCGGTCGAGCAGATCACGGCGGTCCTCGTCGACCAGATCCCACTTGTTGAAAGCCAGCACCAGCGCCCGTCCAGAATCCACGACCATGGACAACACCCGCTGGTCTTGTTCAGTCAGCGGCTGCGAGGCATCGATGAGCACGACGACTACCTCAGCTGAGTCGATGGCCCCGTGTGTTCGCACCGAGGCATAGAATTCGTGTCCGCTGGCCTGCCCGACCTTGCGGCGCAAGCCCGCGGTGTCGACGAACCGCCAGGTTTTGCCGCCCAAGTCGATCAGCGAATCGACCGGGTCGACAGTGGTGCCCGCGACCTCATGCACTACCGACCGCTGATCACCGACGAGCTTGTTGAGCAGCGAACTTTTTCCCACGTTGGGTTTGCCGACCAACGCCACCCGCCTCGGGCCGCCACTGCCAGAACCCGATTCAGCGACTTCGGGCAGGGCGGCGAGCACCTCATCGAGCAGGTCGGCCACGCCGCGACCGTGCATGGCGCTGATCGCGTGCGGCTGGCCAAGTCCCAGCGACCACAACGCCGCAGCGTCCGCCTCGCCCTTGGCGCTGTCGACCTTGTTGGCGGCCAAGAAGACCGGCTTACCCGAACGCAGCAAAATGCGGGCCGCGGCATCGTCGGCGGTAGTGGCACCCACTGCGGAATCAACCACCAGGATGATCGCGTCAGCGGTTCGCATGGCCACCGAAGCCTGCGCAGCCACCAACTGCTGTAGCCCTTTCGCGTCGGGCTCCCATCCCCCGGTGTCCTGCACCAGGAAGCGGCGCCCGGTCCACAACGCCTCATAGGACACCCGGTCGCGTGTCACACCTGGAACGTCCTGGACCACCGCAACCCGGCGCCCGAGGATCCGGTTGACCAGCGTCGACTTGCCGACGTTGGGTCGGCCCACCACCGCCACGATCGGTGGCGGCCCGGAGGCGACAAGATCCGTCGAATGTGAGTCGTCGAGCTCCCAGTCGCTTTCGTCGGTCCAGGTGCCATCCTGGGTCACCGGATTGCTCCGCTTCGCTGTTTCACCAGCTCGAACAAGTGCGAAATCACCTCTGCCTCGGTCATCGTGCTGGTATCAACCAGGACGGCATCGGGTGCCTGTCGCAGTGGCGAGACGGCGCGCGTCGAATCGAGGTAGTCGCGCCGTCGCACATCGGCAAGCGCGCCGTCATAGTCGTCGGCCAAACCTGCCGCAACGTTCTGCTCGTTGCGGCGGCGGGCTCGCGTTTCGGCAGACGCAGTCAAAAAGATCTTTACTCGCGCGTCTGGTAGCACAACGGTGCCGATGTCGCGGCCTTCTACGACGACGCTGCCGGTACCGTCGGCCAGTGTGCGCTGCAGTTGCACTAGCTGGGTACGCACCGCGGGAACCGACGACACTGCTGACACTGCGCGGGTCACCTCGTCGCCACGGATCTCCGACGAAACATCCTCTCCGGCAAGGTAAAAGCGACTCTCATCGGCTTCGTAGCTCATCGACAACTGCGCCGCCGAGGCGCACTGCTCTACTGCTTCGGCATCCATCGGATCGATTCCGGCGCGTAGCACGGCAAGTGTCACCATCCGGTACATTGCCCCCGTATCCACGAACCGTGCCCCGAGTTTGCGCGCCAAGCCTTTTGCAACCGAAGACTTTCCGGTTCCGGCCGGTCCATCGATCGCGACGACGAGGTCGCCCATGTCGACGTGGTTTGTTGTCGCCTTATCACTCACTCCGCTTGCTCCACTCACAGCCCCACCGCTTTATATAGTTCCCCAATCTCGTCGAGCCGCAGCGCCCGAACGCTGCCCGGGCGTTGTTCACCCAACGACACCGCGCCGATGTCGGTGCGCACCAACGCCTCCACCGGTAGGCCTACGCTAGCTAGCAGCCGGCGCACTATCCGGTTACGTCCTTCGTGCAAGGTCAACCGCACCAGAGTTTTCCCGGGGATCGCGTCCACCACTGCGAAATCGTCGACAGCCGCCTGTCCGTCTTCCAACTCGACCCCGTTTCGCAGCTTCTTGCCGAGCCCACGGGACACCGAACCTGTAACTGTCGCCAAATATGTCTTCGGCACCTCATGGGAGGGATGCATTAACCGGTGTGCCAGTTCGCCGTCGTTCGTTAGGAGGATTAGTCCCTCGGTGTCTGCGTCGAGCCGACCGACGTGAAACAGGTTCTTGTTTCCCCGCACCCGGCGTTGGATCAGATCGCCAATACACGGCCGGCCGCGGTCGTCGGACATCGTCGAATGCACGCCGCGTGGTTTGTTGAGCGCCAGATAGACCAACGAGTCGTCGACGACCACTCTGGCCCCGTCGACGCGGATCACCGACACGTCTGGATCGACCCGGGTACCCAACTCGGTGACCAACTGCCCGTCCACCTCGACCCGGCCGTCGATGATCAGCTTTTCTGCGGCCCTTCGCGAGGCAATGCCGGCCCGGGACAGTATTTTCTGCAGGCGGGTCCCCCGCGACTCGTCACGCTCGATCATCAGTCTTGATCCACGTCGAACGACTGTGCCTCACCCGGCGAGGGATCGCCCGCTAATTTCATGAAACGCGGCTCTCTGTCCAGGGATTCGCTCAGATCATCGATTGTGTCAACATCGGGAAGCAGCGGCGCAATGTCGGGAAGTTCAGCCAGTGACGACAGCCCTAAGCGCTCAAGGAAAAGCTCTGTCGTAGCGAACGTTGCCGCGCCACTGTCAGCGTCAGCGCCAACTTCGGTGATCAAGCCGCGCGCTAATAGGGTGCGCATGACGGCGTCCACGTTGACCCCGCGCACTGCACTGACCCGCGCGCGTGTTACCGGTTGGCGGTAGGCCACCACGGCAAGCGTTTCCAGCGCGGCTCGGGTGAGCTTTGACCGGGCACCGTCGAGCAGTAGCTTCTCAACGTAGGGGGCGAACCGGGCGCGGGTGTACAACCGCCAGCCCCCGGCAGTCTGGCGAAGTTCGATCCCGCTGTCGCGCTCGGCGAGTTCATCTGCCATCAGCTGCAGCTTGGCCGCGACTCGATACACAGGTTGTTCGCTGGCCGCGGCCAGGGCATCGACGGTTACTGGCGTATCCACCACGAGCAGCAACGCCTCCAGCACTGAGCGGAGTTCTTCAGCATCGAGCGGGTCTTCCGCGATATCTAGGTTTTCGCGGCCCAAATCGAGATCGGATGGTTGGCCGACCACAAAGCGACCCTCCTCCGCATCGCTGCGCTGCGTATCGTCACCGGCGCGGGTCATAAGTCTCGCTCTTCTACCAGGGTTTCGTTGTTCGGTCGTTCCCCGGTCCACGAAATCTGGAGCAAGCCAAGGGGCTCTGACTGCTCGAATGCTACCGCTCGCGACCTGAACAATTCGAGCAGTGCAAGGAAGCGCCCGACAATCTCGATTGGAGCCCGACAATCGGCGACCAGCTCCGAAAATGTAGCCCACTGACCGGTGCCCCGTTCTTCCAGCATCGCCAATAGTCGTTTGGCTTGCTCGGGAACCGAGACCTGGAGTTCGTGCAAATGTTCGGTGGCCACCGTCGGCACCGGCCGCGGGGTAAACGCAATCGCCGCGATCTGGGCAAACCGGTCCGCGTCGAAGCCGAGCATTACTTCGGGAAGCAACCCCGTAAACCGATCTTCGAGTGACACAGAGCGGGGATAGCTGCGCAGCGCGGTGGCCTCGAGTTCGGCGAACATCTCGGCGACATGCTTGAACGCCCGATACTGCAGCAGCCGGGCGAATAGCAGGTCGCGAACCTCCAACAGCGCAAAGTCTTCGTCGTCTTCTACCTGGCCGGCTGGCAGTAGCCGGGCAGCTTTGAGGTCGAGCAACGTCGCGGCGATCACCAAGAAGGCCGTGGTCTCCTCCAGCCCCAGCCGAGACCCGATTTCTTTGGTGTAGGCGATGAAATCGTCCGTGACCTGGTGCAGGGCTACCTCAGTAACGTCGAGGCGATGCGCGAAGATCAGCTGCAGTAGCAGGTCGAATGGCCCCTCGAAATTGGTCAGCCGGACCTGAAAGCCATTTTGGGGGGTCGCCTCAACGTTCACGCGGCCGTTCACACGCCGAATCGGTCGATAAACTCGCGGGCCAACGCGCGATAGGCGACGGCGCCCGAAGACTTCGGGGCCCATGTGGTGATCGGTTCACCGGCGACAGTGGTTTCTGGGAACCGCACCGTGCGGGTGATCACCGTGTCGAATACCAGGTCACCGAACCGCTCTACCACGCGAGCCATGACTTCTCGCGAATTTACGGTGCGCGGATCGTAGCGGGTGACCAGAATTCCGCTGATGTCTAGTTTCGGGTTGAGCCGGTCGCGTACTTTGTCAACGGTGTCGGTGAGCAGCGCCAAGCCGCGCAGCGAGAAGAATTCGCACTCGGTCGGGATGACAACCCCGTCCGCGCAGGCCAGACCGTTTACCGTGAGCAGACCCAACGACGGCTGGCAGTCGATCAATACATAGTCGTAACGGTCTAGAACGGGGTGCAGCGCCCGGGCCACCGTCTGCTCGCGGCCGACCTCGTTTACCAGCTGGACTTCTGCGGCCGACAGGTCGATATTGCTCGGCACCAGATCCATGCGATTCACGCGCGTGTGCAGCAGCACATCATCGATCGGCATTCGCGGTTCTACCAGCAGGTTGTGCACAGTCCGGTCGAGCTCATAGTGCGATACGCCCAGTCCCGCCGACAACGCGCCCTGAGGGTCCAGATCCACTAACAGCACCCTGCGGCCATACTCGGCGAGGGCGGCGCCCACATTGATCGTCGATGTGGTCTTGCCGACGCCGCCCTTCTGGTTGCACAGCGCGACGACCTTGGCTGGGCCGTGCGAGGCGCACGGCTTGGGCTCGGGGATCAGCCGCGGCGGCCGCCCCGTTGGGCCGAGTTCACTGCCGATCTCGCCGTGGTCGGTCATGTCCGGTCGCGGCTCCTGGTGGCGGGCGTCAAGGTGGATATCGCAGGAAAGTCTAACGGGTACTCACACCTGAACAGGGCGACCCGCGGGCAAACTAGCGAAGCCAATACGCGCTGACGCGACCCAAATGGCCGGCGTGACGTCAGGAAGCAGAAACGTCTACAGGAAGAAAACAGACTGCCGGCGCCGCCGGTAAGAGGACATGCGGACCGTCGGCCGCATTCGAGCTGGGTCGGGCGCGCCAGCGAACGTCATGGGTGGTGCCTATCAAATGCCGCCCACTCAGCGAACCTGCCGGTTACGCCGAGGATCGTCATGAGTTCAGCGCAGCGGTCACACCATTTGATGATCGTCGACAGGCCCGCGGACCGCTGACCGGATCAACATCACCGTCGCGCAGGGCTTACGGCCGCCAGCGTGGTCAACCGACGCCTCAACAGCGGATTCGTTGCGCGCGGCGCCGGGTAGCCTAAGGCGCCGCAGCGCGGGGCGTATCGGCATCTTCGGCCCGGGGTGTCCGGCTGGAAAAGGAGAATTCGGTGGGCAGCTTCTACCCACCGGTGAACTCGCCCGCAGACGTCGAATCTCAATTCGCCGCAATGCTGCGGCGGGTCATCGGCAGCGTGAGGCGCAGGCGGCCAGGCAGATGATCGCGTTCCCAGTTGCCTCGCTCCAGCCAAGCACAGACGATCTGCAGGTCATCGACATTGTCGGTCACTCCGATCCATCGGGCCGGTCCGCATGCGACGCGATCCACCGAGCAGGGCTGCAACATCAGCACCGTTTTACCGACATCCCGGCGGGCTAGGCAGGTGAATTCTCCGAGCAGGCAGCCCGCGGTAACGAGCACCCCATGCTCGGTGCGGCTGACTGTGGCCGCTAATCGTTCGAGTGCTGTCGAGCCGAGGTGGGATCGGCATGCGGCACACAGGGCCAGGGTGAACGGGCGGGCGGTCGATTGGCCTGATCGGGTCATAGATTCCTACCCGCCTGCGAAGCGGCGGCTCCCCGGCCGGCGTGTCCCGGGTAGGCCAGCAGCGCCATCTCGCGAGCATTCTTGATCGCCTGGGCGACTTGGCGTTGCTGCTGAACTGTCAGGCCGGTGACTGCCCGAGACCGAATCTTGCCGCGTTCGGAGATGAACACCCGCAGCGTTGCAGTGTCTTTGTAGTCGACACGCTCGATGCCCAGGCTATTGAGGAGGTTTTTCTTCGCCTGCGCCGGCTTGGGCGAATCGCTCCGGCGCTTTCGTGCGGATTGGGCGGCCATCTACCAGCTGGCTTTCCGGACGCCGGGCAAGTGTCCGTCGTGGGCCAATTGGCGGACCCGAACCCGGGACAGCCCGAATTTCCGGAGGTGGGCACGCGGCCGGCCGTCAATGGCATCGCGATTACGCAGTCGCACGGGGCTGGCGTCACGGGGTTGGCGTGCAAGGGCGTGTTGGGCGGCGGTCCGCTGTTCGGCTGTGCTCGACGGGGACCGGATGATCTCTTTGAGCTTGGCGCGACGCTCAGCGTAACGGGCGACGATGGCCGCGCGCTGCTGATTTTTTACGATCTTGGACTTCTTGGCCATGTCAACGCTCCTCGCGAAAGTCCACGTGACGCCGCAGAATCGGGTCGTATTTGCGCAGGAGGAGGCGGTCGGGATCGTTGCGTCGGTTCTTTCGGGTGATATAGGTGTACCCGGTGCCCGCCGTGGAACGCAGCTTCACGACTGGCCTGATGTCATCGCGTGCCATCAGATCCGCTGCCCCTGCCGACGCAGACGTGCCACGACCGCCTCGATGCCGTCGCGATCGATGACCTTCATGCCCTTGGTGGACAACCGCAGCTGAATGCGACGCCCCTCCGACGGCAGGTAATACGTTCGTCGCTGAATGTTGGGTGACCATCGTCGACGGCTTCGGCGATGGGAGTGCGACACGGCGTTTCCGAATCCCGGCTTACGGCCGGTGACTTGGCAGTGGGCAGACAAAAGAGATCCTTCCCCGAAACCCGGCTTAATGAAAATGATTTTCGACAACTGCTGTGTGGCACTGTACCCTCGGCACCGCCCTAATGAAAACCGTTATCGATAAGGAGGGCGATGCGCACCCCGGTGATCCTCGTGACTGGACAAGAGGGCACCGCCGCTGTGGCCGTTGAACTCCTTCGCCGGGCTGGCACGGCGGTGATCGAGCACCACCTCGATGGTCACGTTGTGCGTCGCCGCATCATCATGTTGCAGCGCGGCGTCGTGACAATGGCCGAGACGGCATTGGAGCTCGCGCATGGGTGCGTGTCGTGCACCATCCGCAACGACCTTCTGGTGCTGCTCCGCAAAATGCATCGACGGTCCGACGTCGAATGTGTTGTGGTGCAGCTGACCCCATGGGCGGAACCTGAACCGATCTGCTGGGCGATCCGTCATGTCCGCGTCGGTGCCGGCCCAGGTTTTGAAGAAGGCCCTGCCGCACGCGACGTCGTGGTCACAGCGGTCATCACATGTGTTGATGTCATGGTGTGGCTGCCGCAAGCGCTAGGCGATGAAGAATTGGCAGATGGACGCACGGTGGCGCAAGTCGTCGTCGCCCAAGCCGAGTTCGCGGACTTGATCGTCTGCGCTCCCCCGCCCGCGGATCTGCTCGAGGTGTTGGTTCGGCTCAATCCCCTGGCCCGCGTCATCGCCAACGCCGACGCCGTGCACGGCGCCCTGGAACATCTGCCTGTTGCCGCCCGGCGAGGTCGCAGCAACGATCCGCACGGCTCGTTGCTGGTGGGACAACCGCCGCTGGAGGTGGCCGGAATGGTGCGGTTGATCGAGTTTCACGCCCGCCGCCCCTTTCACCCCGAGCGACTTCACGATGCCCTGGACGTCTTGTTGGAGGACGTTGTTCGCGTCCGCGGCCGGCTGTGGTTGGCCAGTAACGACGGTCAGGTGATGTGGCTGGAATCCGCTGGGGGCGGCTTGCGGGTCAGTTCCGCCGGGCTCTGGCTAGCGGCTATGAGCGAGTCAGAACTGGCCTACGCGGTTGCCGAACGCCGCGCGCTTGCCGCGGCGTTCTGGGACGACCAGCACGGCGATCGACACAGTTCGATGGTGATTTTGGTGTGCGGCGCCGATCCCAACACAATCCGCGAGGCACTGCGCGGCGCCCTACTTACCGATGCGGAGATGCGCCACCGCGACAGATGGCCGAAGCTGCACGACCCTTTCGGCCAATGGCATGAAGAGCCGTGCAGCGAGCCAATCCCTGCCCGCAGCCTCAACACCGAAACCAACGACACCGACGGAGAGCACCTATGAAAGCCGGCATCCATCCCGACTACCGACCCGTCGTCTTCCAAGACGCCAATACCGGCGCGGCGTTCTTAACCCGGTCGACTGCTACCAGCAATCGCACCATCGAATGGGAAACACCCGCGGGATGGCGAACGTATCCGCTGATTATTGTCGAAGTCAGCTCCGAGTCCCACCCTGTATGGACCGGGAAACGTCGCATCGTCGATAGCGCCGGACAAGTCGAGAAATTCAACCGACGCTACGGTCTACATCACACTTTCGATCCAAGTGGGCCGGCAGGCAACGACGATCAGTCCCAATAGCTGAGCATGATGCACTAGCCCAGGCAAACTTCGGTTGTGCCAGATCTATCTGCCGAAACTCTAGCTACTCAATACCGCAACGACTTTCATGCATAGCGTTTGGTAGCAACGATCAACAGATCCATGGACCGCTCGCAGGCTTTGATGCCGCGCGAGCGTGGCGTCGGCCCACAATTGCAACAACTTTGTGGTGGAAACGATTTTCATTAGGATGGCCAGGCGGCCGACCGAGCTGCTCGAAAGGACATGGACGTGCCAAAGGTGCTAGACCGGATATCGAGCGTGCTGTGCACCGCGCTCGTGTCTCTGTCCGGTTCTACCGCCCTGGCTGGCTGCGGAATCGACAGTGCGGCGCACCCGGGCTCGGTTGTCCTGGTGGCCTCCACCGATGTGTGGGGCAGCGTCGCGCGCGCCATCGCCGGCGGGCATGTCCCAGTGAAGTCCATCCTCACCGATGCTGATGCCGATCCGCATTCGTACCAGGCCAGCCCCGCGGATGCGGCCGCGATTGTCGACGCTGAGCTGGTGATTTACAACGGCGGCGGCTACGACCCATGGGTTGACCAGATCGTGGCCGGCCATCCCGATGTCCATACTGTCGATGCCTACTCGCTTCTGGACGCATCCAGTGACGGATATGCACCAAACGAACACGTCTTTTACAACCTAAATACCGCCAAGGCGGTCGCTACTGCGATTGCTGACCGGTTGGCGAGCACCGACCCCGCCAATTCCGTCGACTACCGCGCGAACGCCGCTGAATTCGACCGCGGCGCAGACGCGATCGCAATTTCCGAGCATGCGATCGCTACCGACCACCCGGCTGTCGGGGTCATCGCGACCGAACCCGTCGGGTACTACCTGCTAGCCGCGTCAGGCCTGAAAAATCGGACTCCAAGCACCTTCATTGCCGCCAGCGAAAACGACAACGACCCGTCCCCAGCCGACATGGCAACTGTTCTCGATATGATCGCCGGTCGTGAAGTCGCAGCATTGCTAGTAAACCCGCAGACGCCCACGCTCGCGACCGGTGAACTGCGGGCAGCGGCGCGGCGCGCAGGGATACCCGTCGCCGAGGTGACCGAGACCTTGCCCAACGGGACCGATTACCTTACCTGGCAGCGCAATACCGTCGACCAACTGACCGCTGCGTTGCGGTCAGACAGCTAGTCACCGCCAGTGACGGAGCACGCAGTCACGTTAGCCGGCGCTCGGATGGCGTTCGGTAACCGCGTGCTCTGGGAACATCTGGACCTGTCTGTTTCCCCTGGTGAGTTCATCGCGGTGCTGGGTCCCAACGGCACCGGCAAGACGTCGCTTCTTAAGGTGCTGCTTGGCCAGCTGCAGCTCGATGCCGGTAGCGCGCTGGTCAACGGTGAGCCGATTAGCACGGGAAACGTGTGTATCGGCTATGTGCCGCAACACCGCCCGATCGACCGGGAGGTGATGCTGCGAGGTCGCGACCTGGTTCGTCTGGGGGTAGACGGGCGCCGCTGGGGCAGCATGCCGCTGTGGTCCTCAGGTCGTGTCCACCGCCGCCACGCCGTGCGCCGAGCATTGCAACAGGTCAATGGGGAACGGCTCGCCGATGTCCGGGTGGGGCTGATGTCCGGCGGGGAGTTGCAACGGGTACGAATCGCACAGGCGCTGGCCAGCGACCCGACACTGATGTTGTGCGACGAACCGCTACTGGCCCTGGATCCGGCCAACGCGAAGCTGGTGTCAGAGCTAATTGACCGGCGGCGCAGAGAAGCTGGAACCACGGTCATTGTCGTCACCCACGAGGTCAATCCGATCCTGCCGTATGTGGATCGACTGCTATATCTGGTCGACGGGCGATTCTTGATCGGCACCGTCGAACAGGTAATGACCAGCGAAACGTTGTCGGCGCTGTACCGCGCGGACATGCAGGTGGTGAAAGTCGTCCACGGACACGAGGTGCGCTACGTGGTCGTCGGCCAGCCGGAAGAACAATGCCAATGAACGACCGGCTCACCGACATGGTGGACCACATGTTCTCCTTCGAGATCACCGCCCACCTGCTCAGGCACGACTTTGTTCAGCAAGCGCTCGTCGCGGCTGTGCTGCTGGGTCTGGTGGCCGGCCTGATCGGCCCGTTCATTGTGATGCGCCAGATGTCGTTTGCCGTCCATGGCTCCAGCGAATTGTCGTTGACCGGCGCCGCATTCGCTCTACTTACCGGGTTTAACGTGGGTGTCGGTGCCCTCGTCGGTAGCGCCATGGCCGCTGCGTTGTTCGGCGTCCTGGGTCAGCGAACTCGGGAGAGAGATTCGGTAATTGGTGTGGTGTTGGCGTTCGGGCTGGGTCTGGCGGTCCTGTTCATCCACCTCTATCCAGGACGCACCGGGACCAGTTTCGCGCTGTTGACCGGCCAGATCGTCGGGGTTGGTTACTCCGGGCTGGCCATGCTGGCAGCGGTTTGTTTGCTTGTCGTCGCCGTTCTGACCGTCTGTTACCGACCACTATTGTTCGCAACCGTCGATCCCGAAGTCGCCGCCGCGCGCGGCGTACCAGTTCGCACTCTTGGGATCGTGTTCGCGGCGCTGGTCGGTGTGGTGGCCGCCCAGGCTGTGCAGATCGTCGGGGCGCTGCTGGTGATGTCTTTGCTGATCACCCCCGCTGCCGCGGCCGCCCGGGTGGTCGTCGCACCAGTGGCCGCGATGGTGACCTCGGTGATCTTCGCCGAGATCTCCGCGGTCGGCGGTATCGTCTTGTCGCTGGCCCCCGGCGTCCCGGTGTCGGTCTTCGTCGCCACCATTTCCTTCTTGATATACCTGATTTGCTGGTTGCTCGGGCGTCACCGGTAGACAACGTGTGAAGGTTGTTTTGTTAGACGCCACAGTCAAGATGGGGTGATTCCGCGGCTGATCGACCTTCGCCTAAACTAGTCAGCTATGCTAAGAAAGCCTCGAACCAGCCCATTGCGGTCGATCCTGCGCATGGCCACCGGCGCCCGGCATCTGAACAAGACCGGCCAGATCGGTGACGGACGCGAAGCCGCCGCCGTCGACTACGTACTCCAAAACGCTCGAACCAACGATATCGACGACGTGCTGGCGACCATCGATAAGTTCGCCTACGACAAGTCGCTGCTGATTAACGTCGGGGATGAAAAAGGATTACTCCTCGACGCCGCGGTTCAACGCGCTGAACCGACGCTGGCGTTGGAGTTGGGCACCTACTGTGGCTACGGCGCCCTGCGGATCGCACGCGCCGCACCGAACGCCAAGGTGTATTCCATAGAACTCGCCGAAGCCAATGCCGCAAATGCCCGGAAAATCTGGGCTCACGCCGGTGTCGACGACCGCGTGACGTGTGTGGTCGGCACCATCGGCGACGGTGGGCATACCCTGGAAAAACTGGCCAACCACCATGGATTCACTACTGAGTCATTGGATTTTGTGTTCCTCGACCACGACAAAAGCGCTTACCTGGCCGACCTGCAGAGCATCCTCGATCGCGGCTGGCTACATGCGGGCGCCATTGTGGTGGCCGACAACGTCAAAGTGCCGGGCGCGCCGCAATACCGCAAGTACATGCAGCATCACCAGGGCGGGATGTGGAACACGGCCGAGCACAAAACGCATCTCGAATACCAGAGCCTGGTAGCTGACTTGGTGCTGGAATCGGAATACCTAGGCAACTGACGGCGCGGTTTTCTCGTCACGCTGCCGACGCGGGCGAACCTAGCCCGTTTAGCGAGCCCGCGGATGCGCTCCCGCCCACACTTCGCGCAGCGCATGAACAGTGACCAGCGTATAGATCTGCGTTGTTGTCACCGAGGCATGGCCCAGAAGTTCCTGCACCACACGGACATCGGCTCCACCTTCAAGCAAATGGGTGGCGAAAGAATGCCGCAGCATATGCGGCGACACTCCGGAAGTGATGCCGGCGCGCTCAGCAGAGTCCTGAAGAACCTGCCACGCGCTTTGCCGAGACAGCCTGCCGCCACGTGCGTTGAGGAACATGGCAGGTGTTCCGTGTCCTCGTCGAGCTAAATCTGGACGGCCCCGTACAAGATAGGCGTCGATCGACTGCACCGCCGGGCGTCCCACTGGGACCAGCCGCTGTTTGCCGCCTTTGCCGCGTAATAGCACAGATCTGGCGTGAGTATCGATGTCGTCGACATCCAAACCGACGGCTTCGGAGATTCGAGAGCCCGTGGAGTACAGCAGTTCCAGCAACGCACGGCTGCGCAGCGTCAGCGGTCCGTCGGCTGGGTTGTCACCGCCGGCCGCCACGAGCAGAGCCAGCACTTCGTCGATCGTCAGGCTCTTGGGCAACCGTCGGCTTGGAGTCGGTGGCCTGACAGCGCGCGCCACGTCTAGTTCGGCCAGTCCTTCTGCGGCGGCGAACCGGTGCAGCCCACGCACGGCGATCAGCGCCCGAGCCGCCGAGACCGCAGACAGCGCCGCCGCACCAGAGTCGGGATCCCCGCGCCGCAGCGCAACCAGAAACTCGCTAACGTCGTCCTCGGCGACCTCGGCCAGATCGCTTATCCCGCGCTCTGACAAGTGCTTCGAATATCGGCGCAAGTCACGGCGATAGGAACTCAATGTATTGGCCGCAACGCCCCGCTCGATTGTCAGATGATTGAGGTAGCCTTCCAGCTGCGAGTCCAGCATCAGCGTGGTCATCGTGCGGCCTTGCGGGCCGCGAACGCGGTCGGCCTGTCGATCCAAGCACTCTCCAGCGGACGTGGCTCGGCAAATCCGGTTGTCACCGAGTAGGCAGCCAAAATCCCGGCAATGGCAATCGAATTGACGACTTCTCCGCACAACACGAGGCGAGCCGCCTCGGCTATGGGATACCAACCAATAGTCATGTCGGCTTCTTCGTCATGCGCTTCGGGCCGGCGCACCTCGGTGAGTCCGGTGGCTAGGAAGACGCGAACCGATTCGTCGCTGAAGCCGGGGGCGGAATTGAGGTCAACGAGTACCTGCCAGGTCTTGGCCTGCAGGCCGACTTCCTCCATAAGCTCTCGGGCGGCGGTGCGGTGCGGTGGTTCCCCCGCGATATCCAGCAAGCCTGCGGGCAGCTCCCAGAGCCGCCTGCCGACCGCGTGGCGGTATTGATAGACCATCGGAATGTTGTGGTCATCGTCCATCGCCACGATCGCGACCGCACCGTAGTGTTCGACGACTTCGCGTACTGCTGTGTTTCCCCCCGGCATCCGCACCTGATCGCTGCGCAGAGCGAAAATGTTTCCGCGGTGCAATGTTTGGGACGACAGGGTCTCGAAAACATGTTCAGCCACGAGTTACAGGTTCCGGTAGAGGATGGCTGACGCCGTCGCGATTTTGATTGCCGTTGGATGCATGCTCCGTGATTTCAGGCATCTCGACCGGCAACAACTCGCCCGCTTTGTAGTCGATTGCTGCCCCGACGAATGCGGCAAACAGCGGATGCGGCCTAGTGGGTCGGCTCTTCAACTCCGGGTGCGCCTGGGTGCCAACCACGAAGGGATGCTGGTCTGGCGGATACTCGACGAACTCGACGAGATGCCCGTCGGGTGACGTTCCGGAAAACCGCAGGCCGCTTTCAGCGATCCGATCCCGATAGGCATTGTTAACCTCGTACCGATGCCGGTGCCGCTCGGAGACCTGCGTTGACTGATAGGCCTGGGCCACAATCGAATCCGGATCCAAGACAGCAGGATAGGCCCCAAGGCGCATTGTCCCGCCGAGGTCAGCCTGGCCAGCCACCACGTCTTCTTGGTTGGCCATCGTAGAGATCACGGGATCCGGTGTTCCCGGATCAAATTCCGCCGAATTCGCCGCGCTGAGACCAACCGAGCGAGCGGCTTCGATCACGATGCATTGCAGACCGAGACACAACCCCAACACCGGCAAGGCCCGCGACCGCGCGTACTGGATGGCGCCGATCTTCCCTTCGATACCCCGGATCCCGAACCCGCCCGGTATCAACACGCCATGGACGTCGGCGAGTGCGGTCGCGGCGCCACTGGGCGTCTCGCAATCGTCCGACGCTACCCAACAGATCTCGACCTTGGCCCGGTGCTTGAAGCCGCCGGCGCGTAACGCCTCGCCCACCGACAGGTATGCATCCGAAAGTTCCACATACTTGCCGACTAAGGCGATTCGTACCGTTTCATGCGGTTCATGCACTCTGCGCAGCAGGTCATCCCACTCTGTCCAGTCGACATCGCGAAACGGTAAGTTCAGCCGGCGCACCACAAAAGCGTCGAGCTCCTCGCGATGCAACACTTTGGGAATGTCGTAGATCGAGGGTGCGTCCGGAGTGGAGATGACACCATCGATATCGACGTCGCACATCAATGCGATCTTGTTTTTTAGGGCTTCGGGAACATCACGATCGGACCGCAGGATCAGCGCGTCCGGAGTGATACCGATGCTGCGCAGCGCAGCCACCGAGTGCTGAGTCGGCTTGGTCTTCAGCTCACCCGACGGCGCCAAATAGGGAACCAGCGATACGTGCAGGAAAAAAACGTCCTCCCAGCCGAGATAGTGCCGGACTTGCCGCGCAGCTTCCAAAAAGGGTTGAGACTCTATATCACCAACGGTGCCACCAATTTCAGTGATGACCACATCCGGGCGTTTCCCATCAGCATTCGGTTCGGCCATCGCCAAGATGCGACGTTTGATCTCGTCGGTGATATGCGGGATCACCTGCACAGTGTCGCCGAGGTATTCGCCGCGGCGCTCCTTGGCAATGACGGTCGAATAAACCTGACCGGTGGTCACATTTGCAAAGCCCGACAAATCGCGATCGAGGAAGCGCTCGTAATGCCCGACATCGAGGTCGGTCTCCGCGCCGTCCTCGGTGATGAAGACTTCGCCGTGCTGGAACGGGTTCATGGTGCCCGGGTCCACGTTGAGGTAGGGGTCTAGCTTTTGCATCGTGACGCTGAGGCCACGAGCGGTCAGCAGCTGGCCAAGACTGCTAGCAGTTAGGCCTTTGCCAAGCGAGGAAGCGACCCCACCGCTGACGAAGAGGTACTTAGTAGCGGTTTGCGGATGCTTACGCAAATGAGCGACCTCCGTGCAGACGGGCAGGGCTTTGACTGTTTTAGCCGAGCTGGGCCTGCCGCCCCACGGAAACCCACCCTAACACCCGGTGCGTCCGCGTCGCGGGGAACACGCCCGTCAACAGAAGCGGGCGTCGTGGACCAGCTATCGGGGCACAGTGATGGAGGTGGCGCCGTGCCCGGTACCGTACTGTCCAGGGTGCCCGCCGTCGATCAGGCCGGCGACTCCCAGGATCGTGGTTATCCGCCCG
Organism: Mycobacterium sp.; assembly: GCF_965230835.1. Classification (GTDB taxonomy): domain Bacteria; phylum Actinomycetota; class Actinomycetes; order Mycobacteriales; family Mycobacteriaceae; genus Mycobacterium. The sequence goes on along the minus strand of NZ_CBDDLW010000002.1, from coordinate 4,354,696 downwards.
GCCTCGGCATCGACGTTGTCCACCGTGCTGATTGCCGCTGTCATTTCAGCGTCGGCGCGAGTGACCGCGACCGCGGCGTTTCCCGCCGAAGATCCCTCCCGTCCGGCCAGCAGCACGCCGGTTCCGTGCGGTGCCAGCGCAGCGGCGAACCGCGCCACGCTCACGCCTTGATTGCCGGCATCTGCGGGCAGCGCCCCACCGGTAACGACCACGGCAGCATCAGCCGGGCCCATGTGGTCCGGAGCCTGATAGGTGATGAAACCGGTTTCGCGCAGCGCACCCAGCACGATGTCGCGCTGGGTGTCGTCAACGGTGGGAGTATCCGGGTTGGAGTCGGTCAGTAACGCAATGCCAAGTAGGTCGCCGGCTTGTGAACCTTGGTCGACGAGTTTTGCGCTGAGTTGCGCCCCAGCCGGAAGGACCGACGAGTTAACAACTGAACGTAGTTTCTCGGCAGAGTTGGCTTCGACGAACTCGCGGGTAAGTGAAACGGTGCCGGCGATCACGCCGCCTGCCCGTCGAACGATTTTCGATACTGCGGCGACATCGTCTTCTGCGGCATCCGGCGAGCGGAAAACGACCACCGTCTTTCCATCCAGCGCACCGTGCACAATCCTGCCAATTACTTGGCTGTCGAAATTGTTCGCCGCGCTGAGCTTTTCCTCCAGTGCGTTTTTCTGGTTGTTGAGGCTGTCTATTTGCGTGCGCAGGTCTTGCTTTTCGTCACGCAGAGTCGACAGCAGCGGGTCAGACAGAACGCCGGAACCCAGCACAACTCCGGCGGTCAACGCCAAAAAGACGGCAACCAGGGACATCGTGTGTTGGCGCATCGAAATCATGAAGCCACCGTTCTCGAAGATTAGTTAGGTAACCCAACTCTGCACCCACAGAGAAAAGCGGTTCCAATAGTCGGCGATCCAGTGCAGAACTACGCCGTCGGTTTGCGATACCCACAGGACGATGATCACGGCGACCAGCATCGCCAGTGCCAGCAGCGCGATGGCGCCCCCCGAAATGTGGCTGCGGTACAAAGTAGCGACCGCCTTGGCGTCCACGAGTTTCTCCCCCACCCGTAGGCTGGTGAGGAAGGTCGAAGGGTTGCTCTGTGCGCGCGATCGATCGAAGAACGTCTCGATATTGGCAGTATGTCCCACGGTGACCAGCAGTGCGGCCCCGTGGTGATCGGCCAAGAGCAACGCGAGATCCGTCGCCGACCCGGCTGCCGGAAATGTCATGGCCCCGACCCCGAGATCCTGAATCCGCTCTAAGCCAGGCGCGTGGCCGTCGGCATCGGCCGGCAGCACCACCTGGGCGCCACATTTGAGTACTTCAGTACTGATCTGACTGGGGTCGCCGACGATCAGTTGAGGGCGATAACCCCCTTTTCGCAGTACGTCCGCACCGCCACCCACACCGATCAGCACCGGTTGATATTCCTTGATGAACGGCTTCAACGATTTCAAATCATCGGCGGCGCTGGTGTCTTCGGCGACAATCACCACATGGCGGCGGCGCATGTCGACATCGACATCGGGGATGCCGATCCCGTCGATCAAGAGTGGGCTTTCGCTCCGAATGAATTCGATGGTGTTACCGGCGAACGCCTCTAAGTGGGCCGCAAGCCCACTTTTGGCTTCTCGCATCAGGTCAGCGATGTCATGGTCGGTGCGCTCGGTGCCGCGGATCAACCGACGGTCTCCTGAGTAGAGCCCGCCTTCGTGGAGGCGGATCTTGGCGCCGTCCTTAACTTTTTTGAATACCTCGGGCCCGGTCTCGTCGATGAGAGTGACTCCATTGTTGACCAGGACCTCGGGGCCCAGATTGGGGTAACGGCCCGAGACTGAAGGTGACGCGTTGACGACGGCGGCGATATCGGCCTCCACAAGTGCGTCCGCCGTGATGCGATCCAAGTCCAGAATATCGAGAACGACGATGTCGCCCGGGCAGACCCGGCGCAGCAGGCGGTCGATGTTCCGGTCAACTCGGGCGGTGCCCACAACCCCGGGCCGGGAGCCATTACGGGACAGAAGTGCTGACATCTTCATGTGGCGATTCTGTCCGTGAAGTTCGGTCAGAGTCGGGAGGCGCGCCGTAACACTAGCCACAGAAGTTATATCTCGTCACTACCGTCACAGCTGCCTACGACGGCGCTAGCTCGGTGCCGGAAGCTCGGATGACACCATCGCGCGGGCCCGCCCGCCACCGTGCTCCGCAGGACGTAAGTCGGTGCGCAGAAATCGACGCCAGCCACATCGAGCCAGAAGGGCAGTCCCGGCCGGCTAGATCGCGTCCTGCTGCGCGGCATCAAGCAGCTCCCGCGCGTGCGCGCGGCCGCTGTCGGATTCGCCCAACCCGGCCAGCATTCGGGCCAGCTCAGCCACTCGGTCTTCGCTGGTCAGGCGTCGCACGCTGCTGGCACTGTCGGTCGCGGTGGTATGGACCGTAAGGTGCACATCGGCATACGCTGCGACCTGCGGCAGATGGGTGACGACGATAACTTGGTGGGTTCGGGCCAGCCGTGCCAGGCGGCGTCCGATCTGCACCGCAGCCCACCCCCCAACACCCGCGTCGACTTCGTCGAACACCATCGTTGTGCCGGCTGCGGACGCCGCGAGGACCACTTCGAGCGCGAGCATCACCCTGGACAACTCTCCCCCGGACGCGCTCTTGGCCAGGGGCAGCACAGTCATCCCCCGGTGCGCCGCGAATCCGAACTCGACATCGTCGATCCCGTCAGCGCCGGCGCGAGTGCGCTCACCCGTGGGCAAGATCAGGACGGCGGCATCTGATCCGGTCTGCTCCATATTGAAGTCGGTGCTGACTCCGATGGTGAACTCAGCATTGGCCATCGCCAGCGAGGACAGTTCTGCGGTTACCTCTTTAGCCAACCGCTTGGCAGCTTTCCGGCGAATCTTGCTGAGATCGATTGCGGCTTGGGCTAACTCGGAAGCATGCTCTTCGACGCGCCGTTCCAGCGCGCTCAGCGCATCCTCGGAGACGTCCAGCCCCGCCAGCTGCTCCCGGGATTGCGTCGCCCACCGTAAGACGCCGTCGATATCGGCGGCGTACTTGCGGGTCAGTCCCCGTAGTTGGGCTTGGCGAGCCAACTTGGCATCCAGGGCGCTGGCGTCGGCCGGTAGTCCATCGATGTAGTTGCCTAGTTCGCCGGCAACGTCGGTTACTACGGTGAGTGCCTCGGCTATTCGCCCCGCCAACTCCCGCAACATGGCGTCGTCGGCAGATTCGAGAGCCGCTCGCGCGCGCCCCAGCCTGTCGCCCGCGCTGGAGCCGAACGCATCTGCTTCGTCCGTCCCGGACAACGCCGCGCGAGCAACGACCGCAGCCTCGCGCAGCGTGTCCAGCTCGGAGAGCCGAACAATATCGGCGACGAGCGCTTCGTCCTCACCTGGCTCTGGGGCGACGGTGTCGATCTCGTTGAGGGCAACTCTGAGCCGATCGGCTTCTTGCGCCAGTTCCCGAGCCCGGTTTCGGCGTTCCACGAGTTCGCGCTGTGCTGACTGCCAGGCGTCGCGGAGCTTACGGTAACGTTCCAGCGCCGGGCCGGCAGCGGCGAAACGGTCCAGCGCGGCGCGTTGTTCCTCGGGCCGCATCAATCGGAGCTGATCGTTCTGTCCGTGCAGAGTGAGCAGCTGGTTCGTGAAACCGCTCAGGGATTTTACCGGCACGCTGCGGCCCCCAAGGTAGGCGCGCGACGGTCCAGCACGGCTGACCGAACGCAATGCGATCACGCTGCCGTCCTCGTCGCGCTCGGCTCCCGAGGCGTCGAGAATGTCGTCGAGCGAAGCGGTGGTGGAGTCGGCAACATCGACCGTTGTAAAGCGACCTTCGACAACGGCTCGGTCCGCTCCGGATCGGACGCGGTTCGCTTCGGCGCGAGCGCCGCCCAAGAGATGCAGTCCCGTCACCACCATGGTCTTCCCCGTTCCGGTCTCGCCGGTCAGCACGGTGAGTCCACGTCCGAACTCCGCGGTCGCAACGCTGATTGCGCCCAGCGCCTCGATCCGTATCTCAGTGAGCACCTGGCAACGCCATCACTTTCCACGCCAGCCGGTCACCGGCAAGCGGAACTTGCGCACCAGACGATCGGTGAACGGCGCGCTGTCCAATCGAGCCCATTTCACTGGCGTGGCGCACCGTGTCACCTCCAACCGCCCGCCGGCCGGTATCAACATTTCACGTCGCCCGTCACAAAAAACCAATGCGTCGTGACCGTCGGCTTCGACCTCGATAGCAACGATGGCGTCGGGACTGGTGACCATCGGGCGCCCGAACAATGCATGAGCGTTGTTGGGTACCACTAAGATCGCTTCGAGATCCGGCCACAGCACCGGGCCGCCGGCGGAGAAAGCATAGGCAGTGGAGCCGGTCGGCGTCGACACCAACACTCCGTCGCAGCCGAACGCGGACACCGGTCGCCCGTCGACTTCGACCACCACGCCAAGCACACCCAACCGTGGCCCCTTTTCCAAGCTGACCTCGTTGAGCGCCCAACCTCGCTCGATGACCTGGCCACCCGCGCACAAGGTGACATCGAGCGTCAGGCGATTTTCCACCCGATAGTTCTGCGCTACGACATGGTCGAGCACGAGATCGATCGCCTCCGCCTCGGCCTCCGCCAAGAAGCCGATGCGGCCCAAGTTGACGCCGAGGACCGGAATGCCGGCGTTGCGCGCAAGCTCGGCTGCCCGCAAAAACGTCCCATCACCGCCAAGAACCAGCACCAGTTCACAGCCTTCGGCAGCGCCTGGTTCTGCATCCACGACTTCGATGTCGACACCCATAGCGCGCATATTGTCCGGTGCCAGGTGCAGCGATCCCCTGTCTACTGCCTCCGCGGATAGCGCACGAAGCGCAATTCCATTGGCGCCCAGAACTTTCTCAACTCGCCGCGCGGTCTCCGTCGCCTCGTCGCGCCCGGTGTGAACGACGAGTAAAACCGTACGCTGAGCGGTCTGGTGAGGTATCACTGCGGGCCCTTCTCGATGGCGGACTGCACTGTGCCCGCCAGTTCGTCAGCGGACAAGTCCCGATCAGTCTCTGCTCGCAGCCAGAGAAAGTACTCGACGTTGCCGGACGGGCCCGGTAGCGGGCTGGCTGTCACATCGACGGTGCGCCAACCCAGCTCCCTGGCATGTTTCGCAACAGAGAGCACCGAGCTGGCCCGCAAGCTGGGGTCAGAGACCACCCCGCCCGAGCCGACTTGGCCTCGGCCCACCTCGAATTGCGGCTTCACCATAGGAACGATATCGGCGCTCGGTGAAGCACATCCAGCCAGCGCGGGCAACACGGTGACCAATGAGATGAACGACAGGTCCGCCACCACCAGGTCAACGCGCCCTCCTATTTTCTCCGGCAAGAGCTCGCGAACATTGGTCCGCTCAACGACGACAACTCTGGGATCGCGGCGTAGCGACCAAGCCAGCTGGCCGTATCCAACATCGACGGCCACCAAGTCGGCGGCTCCGCGATCGAGAAGAACTTCGGTAAATCCCCCTGTCGACGCGCCCGCGTCGAGGCAGCGCCGACCCGCTACCGAGATTCCGAATGTGTCGAGGGCACCGATGAGTTTGTGCGCGCCGCGCGATACCCAGGCGCGGTCACGGTCGGGAGACACAGTCAAGGCTGCGGTGACCGATACGGCGGTAGCTGGCTTGACAGCCGGTAGACCGTCAATACGCACCTTTCCGGCCCCGATCAACTCGGCGGCCTGCTGGCGGGATCGCGCAAGGCCCCGCCGGACCAGTTCGGCATCAACACGGGCACGCCGTGCCACGATCGACTCAGCCCTTCTCCGCTGACTCGAGTGCTTTGACAAGCACATCGTGGGCTTCCGAGAGACGGCGTGCGATGTCTTCGAGTTCTGCAAGACCCGGTCCGTCTTCGGCTGCGGCGATTTCCGGCAGTTGGGCGACCACGGCTTCGATTTCAGCGCGGATTTGATCAGGATCAATAGTCATTGCGCTCCCACGCTAGTCACCTGTTACTCGATGTGCATTAGCGACCATCGGTTCAGGGCGTCGCGGGCCCGATCGTCGCCGGCATTGATAGGTAGTGGCTGGCCCGGCACGTCGCGGCCGCTGGCCTGCCATACCGCGCCCGCGACAGCCCGAACGATCGACAATCCGTCATCATGGCGTCCTGGTTCGTGACCGTCGCCGTTCGTGTGGACCGTTACTCCACTGGTTCCGAGTTCGACCTCCCACTCCGGATGCGGCCCTACCACAAGCCGCGTGCCGTTCTGGTGCAGTGAGCGGAGGTCGCGTCCGATATAGGTTGGCCGGTGCGCCGGTGCGGCATAAACCGCTTCCCGGGCGGTACTGACCCCACTGAGAACCATCAGGCTTGGCAACCCAGCGGCGTTGGCCGCCTCAATGTCAGTGTCCAACCGGTCGCCGACCACCAACGGCGCGCGGAAATCGCCCCGACCCACCGCATCTGCCAGCAGCGCCGGCGCCGGCTTGCCCGCTACCTTGGGTTCTGCGCCAGTGGCGGCGCGCAAGGCCGCTACCAGGGATCCGTTACCAGGCAGAAGTCCGCGCTCGCTGGGCAAGGTCGGGTCGACGTTGGCCGCTACCCATAACGCGCCGGCTTGAATAGCCAACGCCGCCTCGGCAAGCTCGGACCAGCCAATCGTCGTCGACAGACCCTGGACAACCGCTGCGGGGCCGTCTTCGTATCGCCGCACCGGACGCAGCCCCACCGCGGCGATTTCGTTGGCCAGAGATTCCGTGCCGACGATCAGCACCCGCGAATCCGGAGCCAGGTGACCTGCCAGCAGGTGAGCGGCGCTCTGCGCGCTGGTAACAATGTCCTCGCCGGACGCGGCGAAACCGAGTTGCCGCAGGTGCGTCGCGACTTCGTCGGCGCTGCGAGAGGCGTTGTTGGTGACAAAAAGCTTGCGTCCGCTGATTTCGGCGAGCGACTGCACTGCGCCGTCAGTGGGCTGGCGGCCGCGAAATACCGTCCCGTCCAGGTCGATTAGCAAGCAGTCGTATTCCTGCGCGATGCTTTTCACCACGTCCGTGCCTGTCATTTCAGCCTAGCTCGCTGACTCGGTCCTCGGCGTCGGTAACGCCATCAACATCGGCCGCGGCAGATCGCAGGAACCATTCTCGTGCTTCGTCGGATCGGTCCAGAGCCAACAATGTTGCGGCGTAAGCGTAGTAGAGTCGCGCCGCGGTCGAACCGGACCGTCCTGGCTCGAGCGGCGGCGTGGACAACACTGTCAAAGCCTGTTCGAGGTGCCCCAGATCTGAGCGTGCGCCGGCTGCAACGATGCGCAACTCGTCGGCGTCGTCGCCGCTGAGCTGGGCGGCCTCGGGTGCACGAGCCAGTTCGATGGCTCGCTGGGGCCGCCCAAGGCCGCGTTCGCAATCGGCGATCAGCGCGAGCAGCACGGATTTACTACCCATTCTTCGAGCGGCTCGTAATTCGGCCAGAGCTTGGGCCCAGTCGCCGCATTGGTACGCGGCAATTCCTACGGCTTCACGAACGACGGCGATCCGGCTAGCCTGGGCGCGCGCCGCGCGCGCGTGGCTCAGGGCCGCTTGCGGGTCCTCGTCGATCATTCCTCCCGCGGCAACGAGGTGGCGCGCCACTGTGTCGGCGGTTGCGCGATCCAGGGTGCTCAGCTCGCGGCGGATTTCAGGAGCCAATTGCTTGGCATCAACATCAGGCGGGATGGCAGGCCCTTGGGTCGCTCCCCCGGCTGAACGCTCGGGGCGATCAGCACCTGCGAGCTTGGCCTTGGGCGGGACTGAGTGTGCGCGCCCACCGGTCGGCCGAGAGGCGTCGCGCTCCCTGCGTGAGCTGCGCCGCTGTGCGTCGGTGGATGCCGAACGCGGTCGCCGCTCCTCGCCGCGACCGTACTTGTCGTCAACCACTCGGTAGAGGTTACGGCCATCGCGGACAGGCCCACAAATGCCGCATGCGATCACCGATGCGGCTTGAAATAGGCGAACGATGCCAGGCCGGACCCGGGGATGATCGCCCGCGCGTGCTAGGCCTGCAGCCGGTCGGGCAGCAGCGGCGATATTAGCGCCGGACAATATGTCGCGATCGCGACAATCGTGAACGCGCCCGCCGCATCGTGGGACATGCCGTTATTGGCCGCCATGGTCGATGTGACCGACTCGAAAGTCCCTCCCGGCTGCACTGCCATCGGGCAGACCGAGCGGCCTAGGGCCATCGTGCTCGCCGGTTGTCCGTAATAGGAAACGCCGGCGTTGTTCAGAGCGGTCAAGAACGCGTTGCCCATCATGTCGGCGTGTATCGGCGCCGCCATAGTCGCGGACACTCCGAACGCACCGGCAATCAGCACCAGCAGTTTGAGCGCCGCTGCGTGCCAGAATTGGGTATCACCTACTGACTGTGCAGTCATATCTCGTTTCTCATCTATCCGCTACTGACCGATTGCGGTTCACCCCGGTCAAATCACCGTGACAACACTGCTTAACAAGAGTCACATTCGCAACACAGACCGATAAAGGTTTGCGCACTAACGCGTTTTGCGACGCGACCACGCACGTCCCGGGTACTAGGAGGGCGCAATCGCCGTCCCTGGATCGGCGAATAGCGGTATCGCGCAACTGGGGGCGCCGAACGTTGCGACCGAAATCGGCCATTCGTGGGATGCCGGGTCGTGAATTGGTCGAGGACGGACGCCGCAGCGGAAATCTGCTGACCGTATGTGCACGCCCGACTGCCTCGGTACGAAGTAGGCCACACGCCATACGCTCGGCCTCCTCTGTCTCAATCTGAGATCCGGACCTAACTCCAAACTACCCCTCGACCAGTCCGTTTACCCTGGGCCAGCCTTGGCGTTTGCGCCCCCTGACGGTCAGTTTGATGTCCGCAGAAGCCGAACTTCAGCAGGGGCCTGATTGTCGCACCCGCTGCTGGGCCAAAACAACATACCGTGAGCCGATCTCGGGGCCGCAGCGACCGGACACCGCTGAGCTAGAGCCCGTTTTGGTCGTATCGGCTGCAGTGGTTGTCGGGTCGCGCGTCAAGCGTTTTGGCGATCGCCGCAATCCTTGGTGAATCGGATCCGGCCTTCAATAACCGCGGCAGATCACAACCGCGACCAGGCCTGGCGAAGCGCCCGCGCTCACACCGTCTCGGTGTCGTGCCTCGGTAGGCTAGCGACTAGCGGTGCGTCGACACCAAGCGGGCCAACTTTGGCAGCCCCACCGGGCGACCCTAAAGGCGTGTCTCGACCAGGCAGATTTTCAAAGAAGAACGCCGCGTTGTCTGCCTGATACGGCTGTAGCTCTTCGGGTAGGTCATCTTCGTAGTAGATGGCCTCGACGGGACAGACGGGTTCACACGCGCCGCAGTCCACGCATTCATCGGGATGGATGTAGAGCGCCCGACCGCCCTCGTAGATGCAGTCCACCGGACACTCCTGTACGCAGGCCCGATCCATTACGTCCACACACGGCTCCCCGATCACGTACGCCATGCTCAACTATTTTACACAATACGAATTGTATAAACCAGGCGTGGGGACTCCGGCGGGCAGCGGGTCCGCATCGACCTGCGGGTTGGCGCCGGCGGGATTCTTCCGCTGCCGCCAAACCGCCCGATGCCACCGGCGGATATGACCCGAAGCACACGGCTTCCCCGCCGGGCAACCTCGCGGTATTGTTTATACAATCTGAATTGTATAAATTGGAGGTGCGAAACCACGATGGCAGACAACGAACTTGACGTTCGACAGCTACGTAAGCCCCAGAAGCATCCGACGATCTTCGCCACATACTCCGAACTACCAGTCGGTGGATCGTTCGTGCTGGTCAACAACCACGACCCCAAGCACCTGCGCGAGGAATTCGACGTCGATCACTTCGGTAGCTATCGATGGGAATACCTCGAAATGGGCCCCACCGTCTGGCGTATCCGGATCAGCAAGCTCACCACCACCCCGCTGCCGCGAGTTCTGACGAACACCGCTGATGTCGGCGCCACCGACGCGGCCGGGGTGGCGTGGAAACTCGATCTGCACGACCGCGATCTTGATTCCAATGTCATCACGCTGGCCCCCAACGGCGGAATTGACAGGCACACTGGCGCCGACGTCGACGTACTGATCCACGTGCTATCCGGCGGTGGCCAACTGACTACCGAAGACAGCCCGATTAACCTCGTGCCCGGTGCTCTGGTGTGGCTACCACGGCGATCACAGCGGCAGTTCAGTGCGGGCCCGGACGGGCTGCGATACCTGACCGTGCATCAGAAGCGCGAAGTCCTGCCCCTGACCCCCACCCTGGGACAAGGCTGATGAACAGCGCTATCCAAGACAATCAAGACAACCGGCCATGGCCGAACCGAGGCGACGATGTCGTACAAGGGCACTGGTTGCTGGCGCGACTAGGAAAACGGGTATTGCGCCCAGGTGGTGTCGGCCTGACTCGCACACTGCTGGACAAGGCCCATGTGACCGGTGCCGACGTCCTTGAGCTTGCTCCTGGTATGGGCCGCACCGCATCTGAGATCCTCGCTCGCAGTCCCCAGTCATACGTTGGCGCCGAACAAAGCCCTGACGCAGCTCGGTCGGTCGGTGACATCCTCAACGGACACGGCGAGGTGCGAGTCGCCGACGCCGCGAAAACTGGCCTGCCCGAAGCCAGCAGAGATGTCGTCGTCGGTGAGGCGATGCTGACAATGCAAAGCGATCCGGCCAAACACGCCATTGTGCTCGAGGCGGCGCGGGTATTGCGGCCGGGCGGTTGCTACGCCATCCACGAACTCGCGCTCACGCCTGACGGCATCCCCCAGACCGTCAAAACCGATATTCAGCAGTCACTTTCGCGGGCCATAAAAGTCAACGCTCGGCCCTTGACAGTTTCCGAGTGGACACGACTGCTAGCCGATCATGGTCTGGCCGTCGACACTGTGGTCACCGCCCCGATGGCGCTCTTACAGCCACGACGCCTCATCTCGGACGAAGGCCTCCTGGGGGCATTGCGCTTTTCCAAAAACCTGTTAGTCCATCACGATGCCCGGCGCCGAGTAGCCGAAATGCGCCGCACTTTTCGTCGACATCGGGATTGTTTGATCGCCGTTGCGATAGTGGCTCACAAACCCACGGGCGGCGCCGGCTGGCGGTCGCGGCGACGGTGGTAGCGAGGTTGGAAAAACTCCCTGAGCGGAGGAGACAATGGCTACTGAAATCGTATCCCCAGAAATGGTGGCAAGCCGCCCTTTTCCGGCACGGTCGGGGCTGAAGGGCACCTTAGTCTACAAGCTGGTGACAACGACCGACCACAAGCTGATCGGCCTGATGTACTGCGCCGCATGCTTCACCTTTTTCTTCATCGGCGGAATGTTGGCGTTGTTGATGCGTGCCGAGTTGGCGGCGCCGGGCCTGCAGTTTTTCTCTAACGAGCAGTACAACCAGTTGTTCACCATGCACGGCACCATCATGCTGCTGTTTTATGCCACCCCAATCGTCTTCGGGTTTGCCAATCTGGTGTTGCCACTGCAGATTGGGGCGCCCGACGTGGCGTTCCCGCGACTCAACGCCTTATCGTTTTGGCTGTTTGCGTTCGGCGCGCTGATTGCGATGGCTGGGTTCATCACTCCGGGCGGGGCCGCCGATTTCGGCTGGACCGCCTACACTCCGCTCAGCAACGCCATCCATAGCCCTGGTGCCGGTGGCGATCTATGGATTCTTGGGTTAGTAGTCGGCGGGTTGGGCACCATCTTGGGGGCGGTGAACATGATTACCACCGTCATGTGCCTACGTGCGCCAGGAATGACGATGTTTCGGATGCCGATTTTCACCTGGAGCGTCCTGATCACCAGCATCATGGTGCTGATCGCGTTCCCGCTACTCACCGCAGCGCTGTTCGGACTGGCCGCCGACCGCCACCTGGGCGCCCACATCTACGATCCCGCCAACGGCGGAGTAGTCCTGTGGCAGCACCTATTCTGGTTCTTCGGCCATCCTGAAGTCTACATTGTGGCGCTACCATTCTTCGGTATCGTTACCGAAGTCATCCCGGTATTTGCCCGCAAGCCGGTCTTCGGCTACACCACGATGGTTTACGCCACAATGAGTATCGCCGCACTGTCGACCGCGGTATGGGCGCACCACATGTTCGCCACCGGAGCGGTGCTGCTGCCGTTCTTCTCGTTCATGTCCTATCTGATCGCGATACCAACCGGGTTAAAGTTTTTCAACTGGATTGGCACGATGTGGAAGGGCCAGTTGACCTTCGAAACACCGATGCTTTTTTCGGTCGGCTTTATGGTGACGTTCCTGCTGGGCGGGCTATCCGGGGTAATGCTCGCCAGCCCACCGATCGACTTCCACGTCACCGACACCTATTTTCTTGTCGCGCACTTCCACTATGTGCTGTTCGGTACGATCGTGTTCGCCACTTTCGCGGGAATCTACTTTTGGTTTCCGAAGATGACCGGCCGGCTACTCGATGAGCGGTTGGGCAAGCTGCACTTCTGGCTGACCCTGATCGGATTCCACACGACATTCTTGGTGCAGCACTGGCTGGGCAACATGGGCATGCCGCGCCGCTACGCCGATTACCTTCCCACCGATGGCTTCCAGACACTCAATATCTGCTCAACAACCGGCGCGTTCATCCTGGGAGCCTCGATGCTGCCTTTCGTGTGGAACGTGTTCCGAAGTTGGCGCTACGGTGAACCCGTTGCGGTCGACGATCCATGGGGGCATGGCAACTCGCTGGAGTGGGCAACCAGCTGCCCCCCGCCTCGGTACAACTTCACCGAGTTGCCCCGTATCCGTTCCGAACGGCCCGCATTCGAGCTGCACTATCCGCACATGCGCGAACGCATGCGCGACGAGACCCATGCCGGGCGCAGTCGCGGTCCCGCCGAAGGCGGCTCTACGAGAACCGACGACATCAACGTCGGCGCCTAACTCGGCAGCCGACATTGGGAGTGCCTGCACCTGGGTGGCGTTGAGTCACTCATGGCACGAGGCCGGCGCGCAACCAGAGCGTCGAGCTCTGCGGTGTCAGTGCCGGTCAGCCGACGGTGCATCGCCCAGGCGATACGGGCAGCTTGCGTTTTCGCATGCTCAGCGACAGGCCCTTCGAACATCTCGTCTACGGTATTGGCCCAAGTGTTTAGCCAGCGGGTGAAATGACTGTCGCGCAACGGAGGGTGGCGTCTTAGGACTGGTGTAAAAACGCTGGGCGCATGTTCCTGGTGGTCATGTTACGCGGCGGTGGTGTCGGTCGTGGTTGTTGTGGTGGGGGGATGCAGTGGGCGGGGTGGCTCGAGCAGTTGGTGGCGTAGTTCTTGGAGGTGGCGGCTGGTCGCTGATGTTTGGGTGACTCCGCGCCAGCCGCGGCTGGCGCGGTCGAGGACGGCCCATACCAGCGACAGACAGCTGGTTTCGCCGGGTAGGCGGCCGATGACCTTGACCCGGCGACGGGATTCTCCGAAGGTGCGTTCGATGAGGTTGGAATGGCGGATGCGTGTCCAGTGTTGGCGGGGGAAGCGCAAATGCACGCTCAGCGAGGCGAAGTCGTTGGCCAGGCAAGCGACCGCGGCTGGGTAGAGCCCGCGGTATGTGGTGGTGAACTCCTCGGCGCGGCGGGTGGCTTCATCCACGGCCTGCTGGCCGGGTGGCTGGTCAATGTCATCGAAGATCGACCAGAACGCGGCTTTGATCTCGTCCTGGACCGCGACAGGTGTCTTGGCGATGACGTTACGGCAGCGATGGATCAGACACCGCTGACGCAGGCTTGCCGGAAACGTGGTCTCCCATGCGGCGATCAGGCCCGGCGCCCCGTCGGAGATGCCCAGTAGCGGCGGGCGTAGTCCCCGGTTCCTCAGGTCAGCCAAGAAGTCGGCCCACGCATCAGCCGACTCCGCTGCGGCTGGGGCCAGCCCAATAAACAGGGGCTTGCCGTCGGTGCAGATGCCCCAGGCGGCCAGCACCGGCTCGGCCGGGGCGTTGGGATGCATCCGAAAGTTCGAGGCATCCAAGAACAGGTAGTCCAACACCAGCTCATCAAGGCGTCGAGACGACCACGCAGCGAACTCGTCTTTGATGGCCGCACAAATCCGGCTCACCGTCGAGCGCGACAACGCCGCCTGCGAGCCCAGCACCTCGGCCAACGCGGCCTCGATGTCGCGATCCGACAAACCGCGCACCCATCCCGAAATCACCAACGCCTCCAGAGCGTGGGTGCGCGTCACCCCGGCACCGAATAGCCGCGAACAGAACCGCTCGTCGGTGTCGCGTAGTTTCGGGCGGCATAATTCGACCGAGCCCATCGTGGTCTTCACCGTCGCCGGCGGTTGATACCCATTGCGGTACCCGCCCGGGCCGTCCTGAACCCGACGCTGGTGACGGGCTCGGCCCAACACTGCTTCTACCTCGGCCTCCACGGCGACCTGAAACACCAGACGCACCGATAACCGCCCGACCTCCTCCAAAATCTCGGTCAACGGCCGCTCGGTCGCGGCGAACAACTGATCCATCTCAACACGCACACGCTCAATCGGCGATACTCGCTTGGTCACGGGCGTAGCCCCTCCTTCATAGCTTTCGTCGGTTGCGACGGAACCTACGCCCGTGACCATTTACACCAGCGATGAGACGCGACCCAACGGAGTTCGTTGGTGCACAATACGGTGGGCATGCAACGCGCTACCCCGATACAGTCCCGCGCGAAACAAGACAGTTTCCCAGAAGTCGCACATCACCGGGATGTGCGAGTCAAGGCCCGCGGCGCGCAATTCGGTGAAGGGCTCGGCGAGAACATCATCAAGGAGCACTCGACTGTAGAACTGGCGGAGCAATGCCTCTATGTCCGCCCGGCCGGTCAGATCCGCGGACATCCGGCTATCCGGCGCGAGCGGCTCAGTCATGCGCGATCACTTTCACACGACATAACTCTGGTTCGATGAACGGCTCAAGTGCGGCATGTATCGGGTCGGCTAAAAGGCCCTTCAGCAGTCCGTCATGCATGGCGCACGCCACCTCCGGGTGAACTCGGGCCAGATCGCGGATCGGACACCTATGCAAAAGAATGGTGCGCTCTTCGCCCGTGGTTGACGTTGCGGTCGGGACGATTTCGGAACCGAAACCCATCCTGGCGAATGCCGCGGCAACTATCGTCGTCCGCTCCTCAAGAGCCGTCCTGCGCCGGACTCCATCTGCAATCTGCTGCTTCAAGACACCCGTATTCGCTGAATCATCAGTGATCCGTTTCGCCCATCTCGCGCCAATGGCCTCGGAACGTCTACGCCGCTTGCGGTCGGTATCGCCTAGTTCCACCGCCAACGTCTCGGCCAGGCTTCTGTAGTCGAGCCGCTCGCGCACCGCGCGGTAACCGGTACGGGGACGACCCACACCAGTCCGTGCCATCCTGGTACGTTCGACGACTCCATCGCTGCACAGCGCATCCAGATGAAAACGGACCGTGGTGATGTGCAATCCCATCTTCGCGGCCAGCTCAACCGCGTCGAGTGCCTCGTCGCACCCGCGCACCAAATCAAAGACCCGTTGGCGTTGCCGGTTGCGCGTACTGCTCTGCCCTCCCCCGGCTCCGCCGTCAGTGTGGTTCTTCACCGCACGCACCCAGTCACCTCGCTGCCATCCTCTTATTTAACGGATAAATATCCTCAATAATAGCCCTGCAGCAATAGCCGAATCCGCAATTACCAGGGATGAGGTTCGGCTACCACACAGCCGCCGGCGGGGCCCTAACTGCGGTTTCCCGATTGACCAGCCCAGCCCGCGTCATAGCCCGGCCCATCGATCACGTGACGGATGACAAGCCTTGCCGTTGCGCCCGTGCTGCACAGCCGGGTGGCCGCGTCCGCGTTGGGCTTGGACACGCCCAGCCGGACAACGCTACGCCGGGCGGGTTGTCTGCGTGATCTAACTCATAGTGAATTTATACAATCAAGGTTGTGTAATTAACGTCAAGCACGTGGCGCCGTCATCAACCACGAGGAGCACACCGGCACATGGCAATTCGCGTATCACCAGCACATCCGACAGCACAAACCACTACTAAACCGCTGGTCGGCAGGGGTTGGGCGCAGGGAGTGGCCTTGGTCATGATCTTCGGGTTCTTGGTGCTTGGCGTACTTGTATATCGCACCTACACCGCCTCAATGCCATTGCCGGCAAAGGTTGTTAACGAGTCCGGCGAGGTGCTATTCACTGGTGCTCAGATCACCCGCGGACAAGAGCTCTATCAAGAACGTGGGCTGATGCAATATGGGTCGGTACTCGGGCATGGCGCCTATCTGGGGCCGGACTACACCGCGGAGTATCTGCGCATGGCCACCGAGTACGTGGCTGCTCAATGGCAGGCACAAGGGGTGACCGACTCAAAAGAACGAGTGGTGGCCGAGGGTCGCGTCTCATCGCTGGTGTAAATGGTCACGGGCGTAGGTTCCGTCGCAACCGACGAAAGCTATGAAGGAGGGGCTACGCCCGTGACCAAGCGAGTATCGCCGATTGAGCGTGTGCGTGTTGAGATGGATCAGTTGTTCGCCGCGACCGAGCGGCCGTTGACCGAGATTTTGGAGGAGGTCGGGCGGTTATCGGTGCGTCTGGTGTTTCAGGTCGCCGTGGAGGCCGAGGTAGAAGCAGTGTTGGGCCGAGCCCGTCACCAGCGTCGGGTTCAGGACGGCCCGGGCGGGTACCGCAATGGGTATCAACCGCCGGCGACGGTGAAGACCACGATGGGCTCGGTCGAATTATGCCGCCCGAAACTACGCGACACCGACGAGCGGTTCTGTTCGCGGCTATTCGGTGCCGGGGTGACGCGCACCCACGCTCTGGAGGCGTTGGTGATTTCGGGATGGGTGCGCGGTTTGTCGGATCGCGACATCGAGGCCGCGTTGGCCGAGGTGCTGGGCTCGCAGGCGGCGTTGTCGCGCTCGACGGTGAGCCGGATTTGTGCGGCCATCAAAGACGAGTTCGCTGCGTGGTCGTCTCGACGCCTTGATGAGCTGGTGTTGGACTACCTGTTCTTGGATGCCTCGAACTTTCGGATGCATCCCAACGCCCCGGCCGAGCCGGTGCTGGCCGCCTGGGGCATCTGCACCGACGGCAAGCCCCTGTTTATTGGGCTGGCCCCAGCCGCAGCGGAGTCGGCTGATGCGTGGGCCGACTTCTTGGCTGACCTGAGGAACCGGGGACTACGCCCGCCGCTACTGGGCATCTCCGACGGGGCGCCGGGCCTGATCGCCGCATGGGAGACCACGTTTCCGGCAAGCCTGCGTCAGCGGTGTCTGATCCATCGCTGCCGTAACGTCATCGCCAAGACACCTGTCGCGGTCCAGGACGAGATCAAAGCCGCGTTCTGGTCGATCTTCGATGACATTGACCAGCCACCCGGCCAGCAGGCCGTGGATGAAGCCACCCGCCGCGCCGAGGAGTTCACCACCACATACCGCGGGCTCTACCCAGCCGCGGTCGCTTGCCTGGCCAACGACTTCGCCTCGCTGAGCGTGCATTTGCGCTTCCCCCGCCAACACTGGACACGCATCCGCCATTCCAACCTCATCGAACGCACCTTCGGAGAATCCCGTCGCCGGGTCAAGGTCATCGGCCGCCTACCCGGCGAAACCAGCTGTCTGTCGCTGGTATGGGCCGTCCTCGACCGCGCCAGCCGCGGCTGGCGCGGAGTCACCCAAACATCAGCGACCAGCCGCCACCTCCAAGAACTACGCCACCAACTGCTCGAGCCACCCCGCCCACTGCATCCCCCCACCACAACAACCACGACCGACACCACCGCCGCGTAACATGACCACCAGGAACATGCGCCCAGCGTTTTTACACCAGTCCTAAGACGCCACCTGGCCGAGTTTCGCACCAACCGCTACAACCCCGAAACCAAGACCTTGGTGTTCACAGACAAGCAGGCTGCCGGGTTCGGCCATATCCAGGGGTACTACGCGAACTATTTCGGCGAGAATTCCACTAAGTACGGACTCCTTCCACGCATGATCACCAGCAAGACCGATATCCACGACCTCACTGCATTCTTCGCGTGGACGGCATGGGCGTCAGCGGCTGAGCGGCCGGGTCACACCTACAGCTACACCAACAATTGGCCGGCCGAGCCGCGGGTCGACAACGGCCCAACCGCGCCGATGGTGGTCTGGTCGGTGCTGTCACTGGTTACGCTACTCGGCGGGATTGGAATCATGTTCGCCGTTTACGGGCGGTGGAGCCAGAAGATCGGATGGCACAGCGCCGAGGGCTCCACGTTGTCGTTTCGCCAGCCTGGCGAGGTGGGTTTGACCAGATCGCAGCGCGCCGCGATCTGGATCTTCGCGGTGGTGTCGGTACTGTTTCTTGCCCAGACCTTGATGGGTGGCGCTGTCGAGCATTACCGCGCCGACTTGTCGGCCTTCTACGGCCTGGATTTGGCCAAGTTGTTGCCCTATAACCTGGCCCGAACGTGGCATGTGCAGCTGTCGTTGTTTTGGACCGCTGCCGCGTTCTTGGCGGGGGGGATATTTCTTGTTCCTTTTATCAGTCGTCACGAACCGCGGCGGCAAAGTTGGTTGGTTTACGCACTGCTCAGCGCGCTCGTGGTCGTAGTAGGCGGGTCACTGATCTGCGAAGCTCTCTCGATCTACGGAGTAATCCCCGAGGGGGGACTGTTCTCCCAGCAGTGGGAGTATCTCGACCTGCCGCGCCTGTGGCAGATCCTGCTGACCGTCGGTCTGTTTTTGTGGATTGCGATCATCTGGCGTGGTATCCGGTCGCGACTCAAAAACGAGTCGAAGATGAACCTGCCGTGGATGTTCTTCTTTACCGGGCTGGCCATCCCCGCCTTCTACGCCGTGGGCCTGTTGGCCAACCACGACACCCACTATTCGGTCGCCGACTTTTGGCGGTTCTGGGTGGTGCACTTGTGGGTAGAGGACTTCCTCGAACTATTCACCACTGTGATGGTCGCCTATATATTCGTCTTACTCGGCGTGGTACGTGAACGCATTGCGCTCGGAGTGATCTTCCTCGACATCATCTTGTACTCGGCGGGTGGCGTTATCGGCACGATGCACCACCTGTATTTCTCAGGCACTCCGGTGGAGCACATGGCCTTGGGTGCCTTCTTTTCCGCCGCTGAAGTAATCCCGCTAACATTCCTGACCGTCGAGGCATGGGCTTTCCTTCAGCTGGGATCCCGGCAGCAAAGCGATGCCACCCCGTTCCCGCACCGGTGGGCAGTGATGTTTCTCGTAGCGGTCGGATTCTGGAACTTTTTGGGAGCGGGGATCTTCGGGTTTTTGATCAACCTACCCATCGTCTCCTACTACCAGATCGGCACCGCACTAACCGCCAACCATGCCCACGGGGCGATGATGGGGGTCTACGGCATGCTCGCGGTCGGGCTGGCAATGTTTGCGTTCCGCTACGTTATTCCCGCCGGCAAGTGGCCGGAAAAGGCCGCACGACTGTCGTTTTGGTGTATGAACATCGGACTGGCCTGGATGGTGTTTGCGACGTTGCTGCCGCTGGGGGTTTTGCAGCTGTACCACTCAGTGAGCACAGGATATTTCGAGGCGCGTTCACTTGGATACATCACCCGTCCCGGCAACTCACTGATCGAGTGGCTCCGCTTGCCCGGCGATCTGATTTTTATCCTCGGCGGTGTGCTGCCATTCGTCTGGATAGCGTGGACAGCAATACGCAGTTTGCGCCACACATCGCCCAGCGATGAACTTCCTGAGTGTCCGCTCTACACGGAACTGGACCCCGTATCCTCGCGGATACAGCAGGTGTCACGGTGATATCCGTAAGCGCGACGACATGGTTGGTTGCCGGATATACACTCGCGTTGGTCGCGATAGCTTGGTGCCTGGATGCGACAGCGCGGCAGGTCTCGGGCCGTGCCGCGCGGTGGCGTAGCGGTCAATTCCGTTACCACGCCGAGCATGACGCGTGGGTATGTCCACAGGATCAATGGCTTTGGCCGAGTTCTTTCGACCCCAAACATCGGGTGATGCGCTATCGGGCAAAGCCCAGCGTGTGCAATAGCTGCCCAGTCAAATCGGACTGCACTAGCTCCGATCACGGACGCGAAATCAGCCGGGAGATCGACCCCTGGCCCCACTCCGAAGCCGGCCGCTTCCACCGTGGCATTGCCTGCTGTGTGGCGTTGTTGGGGGTGGTGATGCCAAATGTGGCACTCGTAAGGACGCATTCCCTCAACGATGCGCTGGTCCTGATCGGGGTCATAGCTGTCGCGATCGTGGCGGGGCTGCCGCTGGCCCAGCACTTGTGGAGCAGCCCGACCAACGCTCCCGAACACCTACCGCATCGCAGCGGAAGGCAAGACCAAATGGCTGCAGCGCGCGACCGCTATACGACCCGATGGAGCACAGACCGATCGCCGAAAGGCACCTCACCGTGAGCGCTTTGTCGCTCATCGTTGCAACGACCATAGCGGTGCCGTTAACGGTAATAGCGTTAGCGTCGCTGGCCGTGGTGCGCGAGTACGAACGTGGTGTGGTGTTCCGGGTGGGCCATGCACGCCCGCTGTACCAACCTGGTCTGTGGTTCTTGATTCCTTTGGTGGACAAGATGATCCGAGTAGATCAGCGGGTGGTGACGTTGACCATTCCAGCGCAGGAGGTGATCACGCGCGACAACGTTCCGGCGCGGGTCAACGCCGTGGTGATGTTCCAAGTTGTCGACCCACTGAAAGCGATTCTGGCGGTGGAGAATTACGCTGTTGCCACCTCGCAGATCGCACAAACAACGCTGCGCTCGCTGCTGGGCCGCGCTGATTTAGATACTCTGCTAGCGCAACGCGAAGACCTCAACAGCAATCTTCAGACCGTCATCGAAACACAGACTCAACCCTGGGGAATCGAAGTCCGCGTCGTGGAAATCAAGGACGTCGAGATCCCCGAACCAATGCAGCGCGCTATGGCGCGCGAAGCGGAGGCCGAACGTGAACGCCGCGCCAAAGTCATCAGCGCCCGCGGTGAACTACAAGCCTCCGACGAGTTACGCCAGGCGGCCGAAACGCTATCCAAGAACCCCGCATCGCTCCAACTACGCTATCTGCAAACTCTATTGGAGTTGGGCGCCGATCAGAACTCAACAGTGGTGTTTCCACTGCCCGTTGACATACTCAAGCCATTTCTCGATCGCGCACGAACCACGTGATCAGAAAGGCGCCATCAGGCGTGGACGGGCCCTGATTGGTTGATCCACGGCGTATGAGTGTCTTGTGACACAGCGTTACCGGCTCACGGCGAGCGTTCCGTGTGATTGCGCGTCCTGTTCGAAACGGGGCAATCTGTCGCTGAAGTTCGTTGCCCATGGAGGTGCGGTGGTCGCGCAACGGGTGCGCCGCCACGTTGAGCTGGCCGGCGTCGATGTGATTCTGGCGAACCACATGCTGAAAAATCGATGTGCTGGCGTGGGAGTACATGCTCGTAGCTGACGCGGTGGCAGGTGGTGGTCGCGTCTCATCGCTGGTGTAAATGGTCACGGGCGTAGGTTCCGTCGCAACCGACGAAAGCTATGAAGGAGGGGCTACGCCCGTGACCAAGCGAGTATCGCCGATTGAGCGTGTGCGTGTTGAGATGGATCAGTTGTTCGCCGCGACCGAGCGGCCGTTGACCGAGATTTTGGAGGAGGTCGGGCGGTTATCGGTGCGTCTGGTGTTTCAGGTCGCCGTGGAGGCCGAGGTAGAAGCAGTGTTGGGCCGAGCCCGTCACCAGCGTCGGGTTCAGGACGGCCCGGGCGGGTACCGCAATGGGTATCAACCGCCGGCGACGGTGAAGACCACGATGGGCTCGGTCGAATTATGCCGCCCGAAACTACGCGACACCGACGAGCGGTTCTGTTCGCGGCTATTCGGTGCCGGGGTGACGCGCACCCACGCTCTGGAGGCGTTGGTGATTTCGGGATGGGTGCGCGGTTTGTCGGATCGCGACATCGAGGCCGCGTTGGCCGAGGTGCTGGGCTCGCAGGCGGCGTTGTCGCGCTCGACGGTGAGCCGGATTTGTGCGGCCATCAAAGACGAGTTCGCTGCGTGGTCGTCTCGACGCCTTGATGAGCTGGTGTTGGACTACCTGTTCTTGGATGCCTCGAACTTTCGGATGCATCCCAACGCCCCGGCCGAGCCGGTGCTGGCCGCCTGGGGCATCTGCACCGACGGCAAGCCCCTGTTTATTGGGCTGGCCCCAGCCGCAGCGGAGTCGGCTGATGCGTGGGCCGACTTCTTGGCTGACCTGAGGAACCGGGGACTACGCCCGCCGCTACTGGGCATCTCCGACGGGGCGCCGGGCCTGATCGCCGCATGGGAGACCACGTTTCCGGCAAGCCTGCGTCAGCGGTGTCTGATCCATCGCTGCCGTAACGTCATCGCCAAGACACCTGTCGCGGTCCAGGACGAGATCAAAGCCGCGTTCTGGTCGATCTTCGATGACATTGACCAGCCACCCGGCCAGCAGGCCGTGGATGAAGCCACCCGCCGCGCCGAGGAGTTCACCACCACATACCGCGGGCTCTACCCAGCCGCGGTCGCTTGCCTGGCCAACGACTTCGCCTCGCTGAGCGTGCATTTGCGCTTCCCCCGCCAACACTGGACACGCATCCGCCATTCCAACCTCATCGAACGCACCTTCGGAGAATCCCGTCGCCGGGTCAAGGTCATCGGCCGCCTACCCGGCGAAACCAGCTGTCTGTCGCTGGTATGGGCCGTCCTCGACCGCGCCAGCCGCGGCTGGCGCGGAGTCACCCAAACATCAGCGACCAGCCGCCACCTCCAAGAACTACGCCACCAACTGCTCGAGCCACCCCGCCCACTGCATCCCCCCACCACAACAACCACGACCGACACCACCGCCGCGTAACATGACCACCAGGAACATGCGCCCAGCGTTTTTACACCAGTCCTAAGACGCCACCCAGGTGGTTTTGACGATGCGGTGCGGGGGTTATGACACCGCTCACACACAATTTTGAGGGCCTGGGTCACACGGCGTCGACGCGTTACCTCGATCTGGCCGCCGGTGGCTGCGGGCGGGCCCCGCGCGCAGGGCTGGTGGGCCGGAAGGGGCGGAGGTCAGATGGCGAATGTTGCTCTACGCGTCGGGTATCCGGAAAGCGCGTGCGGACTTTCGCAACCTGATCAGGGATGTCTCACCGTAACCGCGCAATCATCGTGGTGATCGAGGATGAGCCGTCGTTTCCGGGACGGGTTCACGGTTGGTGTTGTCGGTAGCGTTGATAGGGGTGAGCGGCTATGGCGCGGTTGCCGCATGGCGTTGAGCACTACTGCTTGCGGGGGTGGGATTTGACGAAGTAAGGCCCGCTCGACTGCGGCGGCTGATTCGGTCAGGGTGCCATCGATATCGAACAAGATCGCCTTACCATGTAGCACCACAGACAGCACCCTAAACGGCTTGGGCCCGCGCTGCTCAGCAATGGCGTTAAGGTCGGCGACATCCCCACCGCCGGTGTCAATAGGGAATTCGTGTGGTTCGACGACCCCGACAGCAACCGCTTTGAGCTAACCCGGCCGTTGGCCACAACCCCCGTTTGAGTCTCTCACTAACGATCGCTGAAGAATCACCGCCAGATACCTCTTAAGGTCAAACTGCGACCTGGGCTGATAGTCCCGGGGAGTGGTCGCTCGTGGCGTGTCTTGAGTTGTTTAGAAAAGAGACATCCGTAGCTGGCCGAAGTAGCGTCACGTCGAGCCAGGATCCGCGCGACCGTAGGGCATGAGCCGCGCGTGATTGAGACATTGTGGGGCGATGGCCTCCGGCTTGCGATGTGAGTTGTCATCCATGACCTCGCCGTTAAACTCGCGAGGATGCAACCGGGTCAGCTGCAGGTCGATGTCCCTCAGCTAGAAGCCACGGCCGGCGAATGGAGTCAGCGAAGCGCCGCTCTGGCAGCCTTAACGCCCCCTTCACTAGGCCAGCCGTTTCAGCCCACCACAGCTGCGGTGAGCACTGCCCACGCAGCGGTTGACCTCGCCGCAGCGGCACTCACCACCCGCGCCCAAGAAACAACCGTCGCCGTAGAGACCGGTGCGACACGGTATGCCACCAACGAAGCGATCTCAGCAACCGAAATGACGGTGGCGTCTTAGGACTGGTGTAAAAACGCTGGGCGCATGTTCCTGGTGGTCATGTTACGCGGCGGTGGTGTCGGTCGTGGTTGTTGTGGTGGGGGGATGCAGTGGGCGGGGTGGCTCGAGCAGTTGGTGGCGTAGTTCTTGGAGGTGGCGGCTGGTCGCTGATGTTTGGGTGACTCCGCGCCAGCCGCGGCTGGCGCGGTCGAGGACGGCCCATACCAGCGACAGACAGCTGGTTTCGCCGGGTAGGCGGCCGATGACCTTGACCCGGCGACGGGATTCTCCGAAGGTGCGTTCGATGAGGTTGGAATGGCGGATGCGTGTCCAGTGTTGGCGGGGGAAGCGCAAATGCACGCTCAGCGAGGCGAAGTCGTTGGCCAGGCAAGCGACCGCGGCTGGGTAGAGCCCGCGGTATGTGGTGGTGAACTCCTCGGCGCGGCGGGTGGCTTCATCCACGGCCTGCTGGCCGGGTGGCTGGTCAATGTCATCGAAGATCGACCAGAACGCGGCTTTGATCTCGTCCTGGACCGCGACAGGTGTCTTGGCGATGACGTTACGGCAGCGATGGATCAGACACCGCTGACGCAGGCTTGCCGGAAACGTGGTCTCCCATGCGGCGATCAGGCCCGGCGCCCCGTCGGAGATGCCCAGTAGCGGCGGGCGTAGTCCCCGGTTCCTCAGGTCAGCCAAGAAGCCGGCCCACGCATCAGCCGACTCCGCTGCGGCTGGGGCCAGCCCAATAAACAGGGGCTTGCCGTCGGTGCAGATGCCCCAGGCGGCCAGCACCGGCTCGGCCGGGGCGTTGGGATGCATCCGAAAGTTCGAGGCATCCAAGAACAGGTAGTCCAACACCAGCTCATCAAGGCGTCGAGACGACCACGCAGCGAACTCGTCTTTGATGGCCGCACAAATCCGGCTCACCGTCGAGCGCGACAACGCCGCCTGCGAGCCCAGCACCTCGGCCAACGCGGCCTCGATGTCGCGATCCGACAAACCGCGCACCCATCCCGAAATCACCAACGCCTCCAGAGCGTGGGTGCGCGTCACCCCGGCACCGAATAGCCGCGAACAGAACCGCTCGTCGGTGTCGCGTAGTTTCGGGCGGCATAATTCGACCGAGCCCATCGTGGTCTTCACCGTCGCCGGCGGTTGATACCCATTGCGGTACCCGCCCGGGCCGTCCTGAACCCGACGCTGGTGACGGGCTCGGCCCAACACTGCTTCTACCTCGGCCTCCACGGCGACCTGAAACACCAGACGCACCGATAACCGCCCGACCTCCTCCAAAATCTCGGTCAACGGCCGCTCGGTCGCGGCGAACAACTGATCCATCTCAACACGCACACGCTCAATCGGCGATACTCGCTTGGTCACGGGCGTAGCCCCTCCTTCATAGCTTTCGTCGGTTGCGACGGAACCTACGCCCGTGACCATTTACACCAGCGATGAGACGCGACCGAAATGACTGCCGTGCAACCTAGGCTGGTCTAGATGGTGCCGACCCTGTCCCAAGTTCGGGCATGGAGCACCGGGTATCTGATCGAGGCGGCCAGCTACTGGACTAAGACCGCCGATCAGTGGGAAGACGTGTTCTTGCAGATGCGCAACGATTCCCACACTTTGGTATGGGAAGGCGCTGGCGGTGATGCACTACGGGAGCGAACCGGCGCTGACCTCCCAATAGTGAGCGCTAAGGCCGATCAACTGTGCCAAGCCGGCAAGATCGCCCGCGATGGCGCCGGAACGATCGGCACCGTACGCCGCAGGGTGCTCTATGGCGTTGACGACGCCCACAACGCCGGTTTCGTAGTTGGAGAAGACTTCTCGGTCACCGATACTCGAACTAGCCGCAGCGCCGTTGAACAAGCGGCTCGCCAAGCCCAAGCCCAAGCATTTGCTGCCGACATCCGCCAACGCGCCGCCCAACTAGTCGGGGTTGAACGCGAGGTAGCCGCCAAAATCACCGCCGCCACCGCCGAACTCACCCCCGCCTTCCGCGAAACACCCAAAAACACACCCCACGTGCAGGCCGTGGACTACAAAACCGCGCCGCCGCCTGATCGCACGCACCCAGTCAACGATGTGATTGCCGAAGCCACCGACCTCGACGGCAACCATGTTGTACTCAGGCGCGGCTACTACAACGCAGCTAACGATAAAGGCTTCGGTTGGGACAAGATCTACTGGAAGCACGGGCTGATCAACCCGAACGTGTTCAAGGACCTGATCTCACATTCTCATCCGATAGAGAATCAAGGTGGTTCTCTGGTCTATGAGGTGCCGATCAACAAGGCCCATTGCACGTCGGGCTTTCTCGGTTTACCCAGTTGCGCCGACACCGGCGAGAGTCTGACGATGAGAATCGTGGCGAACACTAACCCCAGCTACGACGTACCCGGTGGCGGGCAGAAAGGAGTGATCACGATGTATCCCCTCCCAGGAGGCAGCGGAGTCGTTGAAGTACAAAGGAACTGGACGCTGACACCGCCATGGGTGAACAACTATGCACCCATCAACTGAATCCTCACCGGGCCAGCCCCCGACCGACGCAGAGTGCGACTTCGCAGCCAAGGTCCTCGACGAGCTGCTGCACCACATAGAGGTACGCAACGCCAATGCTGCCGCCTACCCACGGCCGGGACGTTGCACGTTCCTTGTGTCTCACGCGTGGACAGACGGCGCGGTGATGCACTTGGTTTACACCGCGCCGCCATCGGATCGTACCTGGGGCTTGGTCCGCGACACCCGAGAATCGTTGATCAACCCGTCCCCGTGGAACGAGGCCGACAATCCTGCCCTGTACTACTACCTGCTCGATCTCGAAGAGAACTGGCCAGGCGCGCACTCCCGAGAGCCCGGCGAGAATCCCGGCCGGATCTGGTGGGCAGGTGATCCACTTACGAACCTCCCCGCGCATCTCGCCAAGCTTCCCGAGGACTACCGCTACACCCCACCGCCGACAGACCCGGCGTGGATCGACCACACCCCGCCGGTAGTCAACGAACCGCGCCGCTACGTGGACCCGAACGGACTACAACCGCCGCCAGATGCGCGTCGGCCGACTCAATGAAGTAGGCAGCATCCCGATCGCTGTCCGCTGGAGTCCGGTTTGAGCGAGCGTTAGGTCGCATTGGCGGCGGCGATGTACGCCGAACTCTACGCAGATGGCAACTGCTGTTACACCGCGGCCCAGATCGCCGCCGAGTTCGGCGTCGCACGACCAACCATCTACCGGCATCTATCCGCCGCGGCCCTATCGCCAGAGTTGCATCGCTGATGCCAGATACGCAGACCTAACCGGTTCACACACTGGTCCCCTGTGTGCGAGACTCTCAATGATGGTGTCAAGCTGCGGCGGTGGCTATCGGTTTGCCGAGAGTGAACTCGCGGCCGTCGCGTAGCAGTGCCCACAGGACGTCGACGAGGCGGCGGGCCAGGGCGAGCAGGGCCTGGCTGTGGATGAGGCGTTCACCGCGTTTGCGGTCGTAGAACTGCCGTGACGGCCCGTTGGTGCGCAGGCTGGACAGCGCGGCCAGATAGAACACGCGGCGCAGTCTGCGGTTGTAGCGTTTCGGCCGGCGTAGATTGCCGCTCACGCGACCGGAGTCCTGTGGCACAGGAACCAATCCGGCGTAAGACGCCAGGCGCCCGGGCGTGGCAAACGATGCCAGGTCACCGCGGGTGACGACCAGGAACTCAGCGCCCAGGTTCGGCCCGAAGCCGGGCAGCGACTCGATGATCCGCGCGTAGGGATGATCGCGGAAGCGCTCGGCGATCATCTTGTCGATGTCTTTGATCTCGCGGTCGAGCCCGAGCAGCTTGGCCGCCGTCCGTTTGACCAAAGCGGTGGTACCGTCCTGGCCGGGCAGCGCTATCTGCTGCTCATTGGCCAGCGCTACGGCGGTGGCCGCGGTCGTGGCGATCCCGGGACGCCAGGCCTGGTTGTTGGCCAGATGGGCCGTGACGCCGTCGGTGCCGGCCGCCCGGATCTCCGCGGGGGTGCATAGCCCGGCGACCAGAATCAGCGGTGTGCGGGTGGAGTAGTCGAACGCTGCTTCCAGGGCCGGGAAGATCGACCCCAGCAGCGACCGCAACCGGTTGATACCGCGAACCCAGTCGGCCATCAAATCAGTGCGATAGCCGGTCAGCTGGGTCAACTCCATGACCAGGTCGTCGGGTATCGTCACTGTGGCGAGATCGCTTCGCATGCGGGCAGTTTCGGCGATAACCCGAGCGTCTTTGGCGTCGGTCTTACCCTCGCCCCGAAACGCACCGGTCATGGTGTTGACCACTCGGCCGGGCACATAGACCACCGATTCATCGGCAGCCAGCAGCACCGTGATTAGCATCAGCGCCAGCGGGCTGGTCAGATCGACGGCCCATCGCACCTGCTCGGCAGTCTTTTGCGCGCGGTCGATCAGCGCCTCGATCGCCCGCTGCTCGTTGGCCAATTTTTGAGTCCACACCACCGTGCCGGTCTCATCCACCGCGCACGCGTGATGGCTGGCCTTACCAACATCGATTCCGACCCACACCAGTGGCCGTCCCGTCACGGTTGTTCTCCTGTGTTCGCAGGTCAAGCCCATGGACAGCTCCGCCGACATGTCCCTAACCAGCGACGATCCGCATCAGCTCTCAATCAGCGGCCGGAGCGTCCAGCACGGTGGGGCAGCCAGCCTCACGAAGCCACACACTCAGCAACAAGATCTCAGCTACACCCCACCGCCCTGGGCATCCAGAGCATCAACCCCAGACACCCACGACCTTAGGGACAGGATCTGATTACTCCCGATTCTTTAGATGTGCGACAAGGCGAGCATTTCCTGCGGTGGCGATGCCATGCAGCACACATGGTTCGATGCACGCATGACAGACGAGGATCATTCCGTGTTCAACGATGAGAGCTGGAGGACGATCCGGGAGACCGTCGCCCGGGCGAAACAGTCCTCTATGCACTGTGCGATCGCGTCGGTCGATCCTGACGGCACACCACACATCACGCCTGTAGGAACGGTATTTCTGCGCGATGACCGCACCGGCTTCTACTTCGATCAGTACACCAGCGCGCTAGCGCGCAACATCGAGGCTGACCCCAGAGTGTGCCTGATGGCAGTCGACACTGGGCGGCTGTTCTGGCTCCGCTCGCTACTCGCAGGCCGCTTCATCGCCCCCCAGGCGTACGCCTGTTCGGCGCTGCCGGCCCCCTGCGGGCTGCAACCCAGTTCGAGCTGGAGCAAGTTAGACGAAGTGTCCGCAAAACGCAGTGGTTGAAGGGCAGCAAGATGCTCTGGTCGGATTTCAGCCATGTCCGCGATATCGCCTTTAACGGATGCCGACCGGTGCGTTATCCGGTCATGATGGGACACCTGTGGCAAGACGGCTCCTGAACGCGGCTCTCTCTACCGCTGTCCATCTGATGAGACCGGATGTGATAACGCCCGTTTCTCTAGATGTGAGACGGCGCGGTCTCAACAGCGCGATGGCTTCTGCGCGCTGGCTACGATCACACACCTCCTGGCGGTGCCGTTTCGCCACGCAACTCAACTCTGATTGCCCGTTCCGGGCAGCTTGCCGCGCCTTCGATTGCCTTCTCCAGAAGGCTTCCTTGGACGTAGGGCTTGACAACGACGCAGTAGTTCTCGGCATCGGGCTGGTAGACCTCTGGCGCAGAGGCATAGCACACGCCCCATCCCAGGCAGCGATTTCGGTTGACGACCACCCTTACCGATCCGCTGGTGTCCATGCCGGTTGCACTGAAGCGCGCCCGCACGTCATGCTGTGTGGCCGGCGTGAGTCCTCGTTTGGTGATGAGGTCGATGGCACGGTCGACCATGTCGACGTTGGTGGCAGTCCGAAACGCCAACGGGCAATCCCCGATACCCACTCGGATGCCCAAGCCACGATCCAGTGCGTGCTCCCAAAGCTCTTGACATCGTTCGGCCGAGCTCATCGCATACGGTACGACAACGATCTCGTGGTCAATCCACGTTGGGATCCTTGTCACCAGGAAATCGATGACGTCGGGTTCCGAATCGCTATAGGACACCCAGCGATCGGAGAAGAACAGCTTGATGTGCAATGGTTGCCGCAGGATCCCGATGCGGGCGGCCAGTGTCACCCAACGCAAGTCGACGGCGTTGAACACCGCGATGCTGGGCACTAGGCCCAATCTGGCAAACCGATCGGAGTTCAGGTGGCGTCTTAGGACTGGTGTAAAAACGCTGGGCGCATGTTCCTGGTGGTCATGTTACGCGGCGGTGGTGTCGGTCGTGGTTGTTGTGGTGGGGGGATGCAGTGGGCGGGGTGGCTCGAGCAGTTGGTGGCGTAGTTCTTGGAGGTGGCGGCTGGTCGCTGATGTTTGGGTGACTCCGCGCCAGCCGCGGCTGGCGCGGTCGAGGACGGCCCATACCAGCGACAGACAGCTGGTTTCGCCGGGTAGGCGGCCGATGACCTTGACCCGGCGACGGGATTCTCCGAAGGTGCGTTCGATGAGGTTGGAATGGCGGATGCGTGTCCAGTGTTGGCGGGGGAAGCGCAAATGCACGCTCAGCGAGGCGAAGTCGTTGGCCAGGCAAGCGACCGCGGCTGGGTAGAGCCCGCGGTATGTGGTGGTGAACTCCTCGGCGCGGCGGGTGGCTTCATCCACGGCCTGCTGGCCGGGTGGCTGGTCAATGTCATCGAAGATCGACCAGAACGCGGCTTTGATCTCGTCCTGGACCGCGACAGGTGTCTTGGCGATGACGTTACGGCAGCGATGGATCAGACACCGCTGACGCAGGCTTGCCGGAAACGTGGTCTCCCATGCGGCGATCAGGCCCGGCGCCCCGTCGGAGATGCCCAGTAGCGGCGGGCGTAGTCCCCGGTTCCTCAGGTCAGCCAAGAAGTCGGCCCACGCATCAGCCGACTCCGCTGCGGCTGGGGCCAGCCCAATAAACAGGGGCTTGCCGTCGGTGCAGATGCCCCAGGCGGCCAGCACCGGCTCGGCCGGGGCGTTGGGATGCATCCGAAAGTTCGAGGCATCCAAGAACAGGTAGTCCAACACCAGCTCATCAAGGCGTCGAGACGACCACGCAGCGAACTCGTCTTTGATGGCCGCACAAATCCGGCTCACCGTCGAGCGCGACAACGCCGCCTGCGAGCCCAGCACCTCGGCCAACGCGGCCTCGATGTCGCGATCCGACAAACCGCGCACCCATCCCGAAATCACCAACGCCTCCAGAGCGTGGGTGCGCGTCACCCCGGCACCGAATAGCCGCGAACAGAACCGCTCGTCGGTGTCGCGTAGTTTCGGGCGGCATAATTCGACCGAGCCCATCGTGGTCTTCACCGTCGCCGGCGGTTGATACCCATTGCGGTACCCGCCCGGGCCGTCCTGAACCCGACGCTGGTGACGGGCTCGGCCCAACACTGCTTCTACCTCGGCCTCCACGGCGACCTGAAACACCAGACGCACCGATAACCGCCCGACCTCCTCCAAAATCTCGGTCAACGGCCGCTCGGTCGCGGCGAACAACTGATCCATCTCAACACGCACACGCTCAATCGGCGATACTCGCTTGGTCACGGGCGTAGCCCCTCCTTCATAGCTTTCGTCGGTTGCGACGGAACCTACGCCCGTGACCATTTACACCAGCGATGAGACGCGACCCGAGTTCAGGCGGGTAGGGCGGATGTGATTGATCCGGAATATCTGCGGCCAAATCGACTTCCATAAACTGATTCTCGTCTTCTAGCCACAAGACGCGCTTGATGTGTTGCTCAGGGGCGAACGGCGCGAACAGTAGCTCGGTCCTAGCCGGCGGGCGCTCGGCTAGCGCCCAAATATGCTGGAGGCTAACGGCATAACTCGGGTATGCCAGCGGATCGACCTCGCGGGCTGCGGCAGCCAAGATAGCCCGGGAAATCTCGTCGTCGAACCAGGCTTGCCGACCGTCGTCGTAGCGGGCGTGGTAGTGGACTGCAGTAGCTCCATGTTGAATGCAGTCCACTACATCACGTGCGGTCTCCTCGACGCCGTAGGGCACATTGGGGTTTTCGTCCCTACTGGCTTCCTCATTAACACCGACTTCGAGATAGACTTTCCCGCCAAGGCGAAAACTCATGACGTTGCTAGCCTTTCTTCACAGATACCCATAGCCGACGATCCGCGCAACGAAATCAGCGGGAGCTACGCGCGGCTCGCATCAGAGTGATCACGCCGACGACCTCGGTTTCAGCCAGCGAACTTGGTCATCGGTGCGGGCAGCGCCAACAGCGCTGCTCGTCACCGCCGCGTCTCGACTAAACGTCAGCTGGCCTGGTGATCCAGTGCGCGCGATCAATTCCGCGGTGGTCGCGCTTGTTGATTCCACCGCTAGAACTCATCAACTGTTTATACAACCAATATTGTGAAAAGTCTAGACATGGCACGCCACGGCAACTTCACCAGGCCGATCGGTCACCCAATCCGCTCCACCCCAGCGATGTTTCGCCTGCCGCGACGCAGTACCAACCATCGGCCGTGCAGGAAGTCCGAGCTCTGCGGCGCCCATTCGTCACTGTCAATGCGAATGTTATTGACTGACACTCCGCCTTCGCTGATCGTTCGTCTAGCCGCGCCCTTGCTGTTGACCAAGCCGCTCGCCACCAACATGTCGACAATCCCGTCGGGACTGCCGGGTTGGAGCTCGGCGATCGTGGTTTCGCGCAACGCCGCCCCCAGGGTCGCTTCGTCGAGGCGATTCAGCTCGCCTTGACCGAACAACGCCCGGCTGGCCTGCTCAACAGCATCGGCAGCCGCCTCACCATGCACCAACACGGTCAGTTCAGTCGCGAGCCGACGTTGGGCGGCGCGTTTCTGCGGGTGCGCTGAGGTTGCCTGTTCCAACTCAGCTAACTCATCGGCCGGCAGGAAGGTCATCCACTGCAGGTATCGGATCACGTCAGCGTCCGCGGTGTTGAGGAAATACTGATACCAGGCGTACGGGCTGGTCATCTGCGGATCCAGCCACAAGCTGCCGCCGCCGGTGGACTTGCCGAACTTGCTGCCATCTGCGGAAGTCACCAATGGAAGCGTGAGTGCGTGCACTGTCGCCCCGAGCTTCTGACGCACGAGCCGGACGCCAGCGATGATGTTGCCCCACTGGTCTGAACCACCGATTTGCAGGGTGCACCCGTGGCGCTTGTGCAGTTGAACGTAATCGTTGGCCTGAAGCAGCATGTAGCTGAACTCGGTGAAAGAGATCCCCTCGCCGTCTAGACGTCGTCGGATTGTGTCGCGATCGAGCATGACATTGACCGAAAAGTACTTGCCGACATCGCGCAGGAATTCAATTGTCGACATGGCGCGCGTCCAATCGACGTTGTTCTCGATAATCGCGCCGGTCGGCGAATCGTCGAAATCGACGAACCGTTCCAGCTGGTCGCGAATCCGCTGAGTCCACTCGGCGACGATGTCTGCTTCGTTGAGACTGCGCTCACCACTGTCACGCGGGTCGCCGATCATTCCGGTGGCGCCGCCCGCGAGCGCGATGGGACGGTGCCCCGCGCGTTGGAAGCGCCGTAGCGCCAACAGCGGCACCAAGTGTCCAGCGTGCAGGCTCGGCGCCGTCGGGTCGAAACCGGCATATACAGTCATCGGCCCGCGCCGTACTTCGGCGCTCAGCGCATCGAGATCGGTGGACTGCGCGATCAAGCCACGCCAACCCAGCTCATCGAGAATCATGACCCCGAGTCTTCCAGGGCGATTCCGACTAGTCGCTGCCGCCTGGCGCCCGCGCCCGAGGGCTGCGCCTATAGGCCGAGACCTCCGGCTGGCCCGCAAGCCACAACCGCCACGGCCGGTCGGCGGCCTGACTGACCCCGACGCGCGGACCCGACACGGCATCTCGGGTTGCCGAGAGGCGCAGCGTCACCTCACTATCGGGATCGAATACATCAGTCCCATTGTCGGCCATCGTAATTCCCATTGCGGCACAGAGGTTTCCCGGACCGCGAGCCAATGCCGCGATACGGGCCAGCTCCCCGCGTCGGGCTCGTGCGATATCAACGCCGTCCACTACGGCACACGCGCGAAGCAGTACGGCCGCAGCTGTGCCATCGGGTCCGCATGCAACGTTGGCGCAGACATGTATCCCGTGGCTGCGGTAGGTGTATAGGCGCCCGGCAGGCCCAAACATTACGGCGTTGCGAGCGGTGCGGCCGCGATAGGAATGTGCGGCAGCGTCCGGCCAGGGGCCATCGGGAACCCCTCCATACGCCTCCACCTCGACCACAATGGCACGCACGCCCCGCACGGCGATGGTCGAGCCAAGCAGGCGATGCGCGGCCGTGACAGGATCCACCGCCAGCTGGTCAGCGCTCATCCGACAAATTCTGCCCGGCTGTTGACAACCGCCACCGCGCGGGCCAATATTCATCACATGATGAAATCATCAGGTGATGAATTTTTTTCGAACCGGGATGAGCCGGCGGTCAGCATTGAGAACCTGCGGGTGATTCGGGGCAAACGTACGGCTTTGCACGACTTCTCGGTGCAAATCGCTCGCGGAACCATCACTGGCCTACTTGGCCCGTCCGGCTGCGGCAAGACCACGCTGATCCGCTCCATCGTTGGGACTCAGATCGTGGCGTCGGGCACCGTCACCGTGCTCGGCCATCCCGCCGGGTCCGCGGCGTTGCGCCGCCGAATCGGGTACCTACCGCAACAGCCGACTATCTACAACGACTTGCGGATCCTGGACAACGTCCGGTATTTCGCGTCGCTCTACGGTTTCGACGCACACGCGGCAGAACAAGCCATTGACGCTGTGGGGCTGTTAGATCATCGCACCAACTACTGCGGCAACCTCTCAGGTGGCCAGCGCACCAGGGTTTCACTGGCGTGCGCCCTGGTTTGTCGGCCCGACTTACTCGTCCTTGACGAGCCCACGGTGGGCCTCGATCCAGTCTTGCGGGTGGATCTCTGGGAACAGTTCACCCACCTGGCACGCACGGGGACCACGTTGCTGGTATCTAGCCATGTGATGGACGAGGCAGACCATTGCGGTGATCTGTTGCTGATGCGCGAAGGCCGCTTGGTCGCCTGCACCACTCCGATCCGACTCAGGGAGGACACCAAATGCACGTCGCTAGAGGAAGCGTTCCTATCAATCATCCAACGCCGCACCGAGCGCCAAGCGGGCTAGGCCTCAAGGGCTACACCGCGACAACCGCACGGATCCTTCGCCAGCTTGCTGCCGATCACCGCAGCATCGCGATGATCCTGGCTGTCCCTATCCTGGTCATAACGCTCATGTATTTCATGTTCGAAAACGCCCCCCACCGCCCGGGCACTCCGACGCCGTTCAACAACGCCTGTCTGATACTGCTAGGCATTTTTCCGCTGTTCGTGATGTTCATCATCACGTCAATAACGATGCAGCGCGAACGTGCCTCGGGAACCTTAGAGCGGATCCTCACCACACCGCTGCGCCGGCTAGACCTGCTGATCGCATACGGCACGGCATTCTCGATAGCGGCTATGACGCAGGCTGTTCTGGCAACGATCGTGTCATTTTGGTTCCTGGGCTTCGACACTGCGGGCAGTCCCGTGTGGGTGTTTGTGATCGCAGTTGTCAATGCGATCCTCGGTGTCGGTCTGGGCTTGTTATGCAGTGCATTTGCCCGCACCGAATTCCAAGCCGTGCAGTTCATCCCGCTAATCATGGTGCCCCAGCTGCTTTTGGCTGGCATTATCGCGCCACGATCGCAAATGCCCATCTGGCTTGAGTGGATCAGCAACGTGATGCCAGCCAGCTACGCACTCGAAGCCTTGCAGCAAGTGGGTAGGTATCCGGAACTGACGTATATCACCGTGCGCGACATCGTGATCGTTCTGATGTTCGCGATCGCGTCACTATGCTTGGCCGCGGCCACGTTGCGGCGACGGACACCGTAGCGGTGGCGGCCAACAGTGCCCGGCGCAAACGGCCCGGGCGGCCGACGGGGAATTCCGGCACCCGGGAGCGCATTCTGGCTAGCGCCCGAGAGTTGTTTGCGCACAACGGTATTGACCGAACATCCGTACGCGCTGTGGCGGCCGCGGCCGAGGTGGACGCGGCCCTGGTCCATCACTACTTCGGCACCAAGGAGCAGCTGTTCGCCGCGGCGATCCATATTCCGATCGATCCGATGAACATCATTCTTCCGGTCCGAGAAACCCCGATTGACGAACTCGGATTCAAACTGCCGTCCATGTTGCTGGCGTTATGGGATTCCGAACTGGGCACCGGCCTGATTGCCACCCTGCGGTCGCTGATTTCGGGCGCCGATGTCAATCTGGCGCGTTCTTTCATTCAGGAGGTGATAACCGTAGAAGTAGGTTCACGCGTTGACACACCCCCTGGCACGGGCAGAATCCGAGCACAATTCGTTGCATCGCAGTTGATGGGTGTGGCTATGGCGCGTTACATCCTGAAGATCGAGCCGTTTGCGTCCCTGTCGGCCGAACAGATCGCCCAGACCATCGCGCCGAACCTGCAGCGCTACCTTACCGGGGGTCTGCCGGAAGAACTCGCGCCATAAGGCGCGCATGCTCGCTGTCGTCGACGGCACGGGCCTCGTCGACCAGCAGGACAGGGATGCCGTCCTCAATGCGGTATGCACACCGAAGCCGCGGGTTATATAGCGTTTGCTCCTGCTCGTCACCAACGTCAGCATCAACAAGCAACAGTGGTTTGCGATCGACCGGGCAAACCAGAATCCTCAGAAGCGATTGATCAACCATTGGCGTCTGCATGCTTGCCGCTCAGCCCGGCGCGTACCGCCGGAGTCAACCGCCGGAACTCCCCTGCGTCCGCGTCGAAATGCCACGCGTGACGTCCTGCCTTGGGAATTCCCGCTTTCCGCAGTGCACCAACAGTTGGACGGTACGTCGCACTCAGCGTCAGCTTGGGAACCACGTGCACAATATCGGGCCCCAACCCGACCGGCAGACCCGCTATCGCCTCCCGCAAATCCGCGGACGTGATGGTGGCTCCCGGCCGTAACGTGACGGCCGCGATCGCAACTTGGTGGTCTCCCACGCTGACCCCGTAGGTCACCGCGAGGTCAACGCCGGTGATCAGCCCCAAAGCATCAGTAATCGGCTCGGCATAGACCAACCCCCGCTGGGTGCGCACCACCGAACCGCGCCTTCCGAGTAGCCAATAGTCCCCATCGTCATCGCGGCGGAACAGGTATTCGGTCGATATCCAGGTGTCGGCCGGAGCGAAGACTCCGCGTTTGACCGATGCGGTCGGATCGATCGGCCCCCTGGACCGAGCGAGCAGCACCCCAACCTCGTTTACCCCAGCAACCTGCACAAAGCCGCGGTCGTTCTCCAAGATCAGATCGCGATCGGCGTCATAGACGCCCAGTTCGACGTGCCCGGCACCTGGCAGCGGACGACCTTTGCTGCCGATCTTTGCGCCGGCTACGTTGGCCAGCACCGCTTGTCCATCTGTAGTAGCGAAAAACTCGACAACGTGGGCGGGCGCGAACGCGTCCACCACCCGCTCCCATAGCCCGGTCGGCATGCCAGAGCCAATAAACAACCGCACCGGGTGATTTCCTCCGTGCAGAACAAAATCCGGGTCATCGACAACCTCGCGCAACATCGCCCAGGTATAGGAGACGACCGTGACACCGTACTGGCGTACCTCGGCGACGAAACGGTCCGGGCGAAGACCACGAGACAAGGCGATCCGGGTACCACCGACGACCGCACCGCCCAGGCTGACAAGCAAGCCCGATTCGTGATGTAGCGGCGTCAAGCAGTACACCGTGTCTCGGCGGTCAAGTGCAGCCGTCGAAGCGGTTCCGAATGCCGAAACCGCCCAGCGATAGTTGGTTATCTGCTTGGCCACTAACTGCCCGTTATCCGCGCTGAAAGCGATAAACGCTAGATCCCGTGCTAACCCCGGGTTGGGGCGGTACCACGCGGGCAGCACGACGGCGTCCGGATCAATCTTTTCCATATCGATCACCTCAGCGTCGTCGGGCAGGTGCAGATCCCGCGACTCACCACCACCCAAGACGAGAACCTGGCCAGGCAATTGGCGCGCAGCTTCGAGGTTCGTCGGGTCGGTAACGATCTCGGTCACCGCCCCGAGTTGCACGGCCGCAGGCAGATCTGCGTCGCGCCGCAACAACACTGCAACCGCACCTAGCCGAGACAATGCCGCGATCGCGACCAGAGCACTCGGCCGGGTCTCCATGAGCACACCCACGTGGTCGCCCTGGCGCACTCCGACTTCGATCAGGCCCCGAACCACGTTGTTGATCCGACGGTCAACGGCCTCGTAGGTGTGAACACGCCCGTCGAACAACAAGAATTCGCCCTGCGGGGCGTCGTGCGCCTGTTCGCTGATGATCCTGCCCAGCGAGATCCGGGTGTGATCGTTGAGCTGCCCGAGTCGCGCCAACCGCGGCAGCGTCCGGACAGTCTCTACGGCGATCGTTCGCACCGACCTATTGGCCGTCACGACCGCGTCCGCGGCGCCGCGGGCAAGCGCGAGCGCGGCTTCGGAGACCTCACCTATGCCGTGCGCGACCCGGGAACTGAGGGCGACCCCGCTGTCGGTGTGTTCAGCCGGCTGATCGACCATCAGATCGATGTTCGACGGTTTGGCGCCATCCCCGGAGATCCAGCGCACCCATTCGGCGACGGTCGGCCAGCTCTGCTGAGCTGCCTTAGATCCCACGACCAGGCCGAAATGACCTGCCCGTAACAGGCACTCGTAGACTTCGGAGTTTGGCGCCGCGCGCCGGATGCCACGTACTGACGGCGGCTGCCCAATATCGTCTACCTCGCCAACGAACGCCAGAATCGGACACGTGATATCAGTGAGCGTAACCATCTGCCCATTGATAGCGAAACCACCGGTCATCATGCGGTTATGGGTGATGAATTGCTTCAGCAGTTCTGAGATGGCCGGGCCCGACCAAGCGATCCACCCTTCAGATTCGAGGAATCGGCGCTGCTGTTCACGCGGCAGCAAAGCCTCACGATCGTGTAGCTGCCGGACGAAATCGACCCGGGCTTTGGCGGTCTTGAGCGGATCTATCATCTGGAAACCAGTGCGCGCCAACCAGCCAGGAATATCCAATCGGTTGAATACGTGGTCGGCCATAAAATTGGCGGCTCCGGCGGCAAAGTTCGCCGGAATGCCCATCGGCAGAGCCGCTAGGGCGTCCACGGGAGAACCGAACGCCACGACGCTGGCGAGACTCTTTGACCGTCGATACGCCGCAGCCTGGTAGCAGAACATCCCGCCCTGCGAATAGCCGACGATATGCACGTTGTCGCCAGTGGCGTTTTTTACTGTGTCGATGGCGTGGCTGAGCGCAACGATGTGGTCTGCCAAATTGCGACGCATGCCGCCTTCAATCTCGTCGGGTGATCCGAAATCAATCACCCACGGGTCTAGCCCACACGCATGCAGAATCGCGACGGCGCCGTCTTCCCGGCTAACGTCCCACATGTCTGCCGACATCATCATTGGATGCACCATCAGCACTGGCGGACCCACCGGTGGCTGGCCTGGCCGGTTGTCGGGTGGAAAGTACCGTCGGAGCTTGTACATTGGCACGCTCTCGACGATCTGAGACGGTGACGGAACGCTGTCTGTCTCCAGGCCCCCCAGTCGGAGGACTTCTAAACCGTTCTGGGCCGTGGCCACCAGACGCTCGACCGGTCGTCTGACCATCGAAATATTGAGATCCACCGCTGCTCCCTGAGTCGGACTTGACAGCCTGGTCATCATGGCACATCAGCGTGCGGTACGACTTGACCACGCCGTTTGCCCGCGATTTTCCCGTAACCGTTGGTAGGAACGTAGCTGATCTGCCATCGGCGCCGACGCGGATTCCTACACCATCCAATGCCGCGGAAACGCGTGACCACATACGCGCAACGCGCGCGCGTAGCGCAGCACAGAGCTATCTCACGGTGCGAATTCTGGCCACAGGGGTGTGGCGATTTCAACCACGGCGACCGTACCCGCGTCGCGGTGAGGCTGCCTGCGCCGCCTGTTTCGATGCCGTAGCCAGTGATAGACACCAGACGAGATAGGGATCGGCGGAGGAATGCACGGAGACTTACCGCTTTTGGCCTTGATTCATGCGTCACCGCAAAACCAGAAATGCCATACGTCGTAGTTGTCCGACAGGCTGGGGTCGTGATATCGATATATGTGAACGTCCCATGACGCTGGTGGTTTGGTTGCCCGGTATGTGAAATGGCGCCGGTCATGGAAGCTTTTGTCGTTACCACGAGAGCCAACGTCGACTCTTCGCGCATCCACGTGTTGTTAGCACGGTAAATGCAGAGGGTAGTGGAGTATATGGACTATGCGTTCTTGCCTCCGGAGATCAACTCTGCGCGAATGTACAGCGGTCCGGGGCCGGGTTCTTTTCTGACTGCTGCGGGAAACTGGGATTCGTTGGCTGCGGAGTTGGCTTCGGTGGCCGATAGCTATAGTTCGTCGATTTCGACGTTGGCCAGTATTTCGTGGCGTGGTCCGGCGGCGGCGGCGATGCTGGCGAAGTCGTTGCCTTTTGTGGATTGGTTGTATGCGACTGCCGCGCAGACTAAGCAGACCGCGGGCAAGGCCAGAGCTGCGGCGGCGGCCTTTGAGCGCGCGTACACGATGACGGTGCCTCCGGCGTTGGTCGTGGGCAATCGTGCGACGTTGAAAGCGTTGATCGCGTCGAATTTTTTTGGCCAGAACACCCCGGCGATCGCGGCCACCGAGACCGCCTATACCGAGATGTGGGCCCAAGATGCGGCTGCGATGTATGACTATGCCGGCGCCTCGGCGGTGGCCGCGGCGTTGACGCCGTTTGCCGAGCCTCCTGAGACGGCCAATGCTGGTGCCGAGGCTGGCCAGGCCGCCGCGGTTGAGTCGGGGGCAAGCGCGCAGGCCGCACAGTCGGCGACGGCGCAGCTGCTTGCCAAAGTTCCCGAAGCGCTGTCGGATTTCCAGTTGCCGAATTTCTCCTTTCAGGACGGGCACCTTCCCCAGGACCTTCTCGACATCATCGCCGCACTCGATTCGGAGAGCACGGTTTTGGGTACGCCGATCTCGGCTGCTACCGCGTTGGTGGGCACCATTCAGGGTTCTGCTCCGGCGGCCGCCGTTGATGCGGTGGGGTCGGGGATCGCTGCGGGGCTCGCTCCGGCGCTAGCGACAACGATTGAGACGCCGAGTGTGGGTGGGGTGGTGTTGGCTGGGTGGCAACAGGCGAATTCGATCGGTCAATTATCGGTGCCGCCGAGTTGGGCGGCGCCGGCTAGCGGTCCGGTTAATGCGTTGTCGGGCAGTGGCTTAACCACGCTTTCCGGTGGTGATCCGATCGAGGCAGGCACACCAGGAATACCCGGCATGCCCGCGGTGGCCACCCGAGGCGCCAACGGCGTCGTGCCCCGATACGGAACCCGACTCACCGTCATGTCGCGCCCACCGGCGGCCGGGTAACACCCCACCAACACCTCAACCCGCACCATCTCGCCTACTTCCAAGGGAGCCCAAAGCGAGGCCGTCGAAATGTGGGTGAGCTATCGCAATCGCTCAGAAAGCCCGCCAGTTCGCGGCCCGAAACGTGCCCACCAGCTATTCGGGTCCCCAACCCGCGCCGCTCAGAGCCCGGACGCTCCTGCGCGGTGAAATGGCCCCACCGCGACAGCGGCTGGCTGAAGCGCCGGCTCGAATATCTAGCAGTGAGACATCGGCTGCGGCGGGTAACGCGACTGCCCGAACAAAAACGCAGGAAAACCACGCCTCCCGGCTAATAGTTGCGAAAAATACAAGAAATCGCAGGAGGGAAAAAAGTTCGAAACAAGAAATAATCGCAACGATACGTCTGGCGTTCTTCCTGAATGCCGCACGGCGCCTGCCAAGATTTTTGAGAAAATCGCGCAAGGCAGTAGAAGTTGCAGCTATTTCACAGCTAGATTGCTGTTGCTTTCTTCCGTGATCATGCAGCATTTGGTGCATCGGTGAACCCTCGATAGTGTGGAGCGAACACGGTGTTATTGGAGCCGGAGCTGGGCGTGCGTTGCAACTGCGCGAAGAAGTTCAACCACGGCGCGGCATGTACCGTAGACGCGGGTTGGTTCGTTGAGATTCATCCCGTCGACTGGTGCGATCGCGCCGGGTTAAATGAAAACGGAAATGTCGCCGGATTTCTGTGCTACGACCATCTGAAATTGTATGAGCACAGGGCAATCGATAAAGCTAGCAGCGTCAACCCAACTGGCTACTCTCGGCTCTGGCGTTCCAGCAGACCCTACTGCCAGACGTGCCGACGGTCGATACGAACCGGAGCCGACATCCTCCAGATCGCGATAACCCTGCCTCTACCCTACCTACAACACCACCAGCTACCGAACTAGCGTCCTCGGCCATAGGTACGGTCGAGGATGCAGCTATCCACGGCCGTCGCATCAATGCGGGCCGGGTAGGTTTAGGCCGGTGGCACACCTGCTCGGAGCCGAGGCCCTGCACCTGGCGTATCCGACTCAGGTGGTATTTGAATCCGTCACCCTCGGCGTCAATGAAGGTGCGCGCATCGGAATCGTTGGGCGAAACGGGGACGGAAAGTCGAGCCTGCTCGCACTACTCACCGGTTCGCAGCAGCCGGACTCGGGCCGCGTTACCAAGCGCAGTAACTTGCAGGTAGCGGCGCTAAGCCAGACCGATACCCTCAACTCGGACTGCACCGTCGGCTGGACCCTCGTCGGCGACCAACCTGAGCATCAGTGGGCCCGTGACCCGCGCATCCGTGACGTGGTTAGTGGGCTGGTCGCCGATATCGCCTGGGAAACAACCGTTGCCGCGCTTAGCGGAGGTCAGCGAAGACGGGTGCAGCTAGCCAGGCTGCTCATCGGGGATTGGGACGTAATCGCCCTCGACGAGCCCACCAACCACCTCGATATTGAAGGCATAACGTGGCTGGCCGGCCATCTGCAACAGCGGTGGGCACGCAACGCAGGCGGGCTGCTGTTGGTCACACATGACCGCTGGTTTCTCGACGAAGTCGCCACCACCACTTGGGAGGTGCACGACGGGATCGTCGAGCCGTTCGAAGGCGGCTACGCGGCATATGTTCTGCAGCGTGTCGAGCGGGACCGGCAGGCCGCCGCAGCAGAGGCCAAGCGGCAGAACCTGATGCGAAAAGAACTCGCCTGGTTGCGGCGCGGCGCACCGGCGCGGACCTCGAAGCCGAAGTTCCGGATCGAGGCTGCCAACCAACTGATCGCCGATGTTCCACCGTTGCGCAACACCGTGGAACTGGCCAAACTAGCGACCGCGCGGCTCGGCAAAAATGTCATCGATCTGCTCGACGTCTCGGTCTCGCGAGGTGGGCGCCCGGTGCTACGCAATATCGAATGGCGGATCGGGCCCGGGGAACGCACCGGAATCGTCGGTGCGAACGGCGCTGGCAAGTCGACACTTTTGGGGCTCATCGCGGGTAGCGTCCGCCCCTACTCGGGGCGCGTCAAGCGCGGCAAGACGGTCCGTTTGGCGGTGCTCGATCAACAAGGCGATGCCCTGGCTACGCTCTCCGCTGACCGGATCGCCGATGTCGTGGGAGCCCTGCGCGGCGGCTATCAGGTCGAAGGCCGTGAGGTGACGCCAGCACAGCTGTTGGAACGGCTAGGTTTCGCGCGCGAACAGCTGTCCGCGCGAGTCGGCGAGCTTTC
The DNA here is from genome assembly GCF_965230835.1 of Mycobacterium sp. Classification (GTDB taxonomy): domain Bacteria; phylum Actinomycetota; class Actinomycetes; order Mycobacteriales; family Mycobacteriaceae; genus Mycobacterium. Next base: position 4,310,890 of record NZ_CBDDLW010000002.1, on the reverse strand, counting down.
CGGCGGTCAGCGGCGGCGGCTGCAACTAATGCTCACCTTGTTATCCGAGCCCAACGTGCTGCTCCTCGACGAGCCCACCAACGACGTGGACACCGATATGCTCACCGCTACCGAAGACCTGCTCGACTGCTGGCCGGGCACGCTAATCGTCGTCTCGCACGACCGATACCTGCTTGAGCGTGTCACCGATCAGCAGTACGCGATTCTTGACGGCCGATTGCGGCATCTGCCCGGCGGCATCGACGAATACCTACAGCTGGCTTCCACTGCCGTGAGCGAAGCTGTCTCGCAGCGTTCTACAACACATCCCGACAACTCGAATGCAATGTCCGGCGCGCAGCGACGTGCCGCCGAGAAGGAGTTAGCTGGAATCGACCGCCAGCTGGCGCGTCTCGCCGACCGGATCTCGGCTGCGCACAACGACCTGGCTGAACACGACCAGTCCGACCACATAGGTATCAACCAGCTGACCCAAGCGTTGCGTAACCTCGAAAACGAGGTCGCAACCATGGAAGGGCGCTGGCTTCAGCTGTCGGAAATACTTGAATAATGCGCGAATACCGGTGTCCAACGGAGCCCCGGGGGCAGCGGTCAGAGTTCGAGCGAAAAATGGTGCGCCGATATTTGCAGGCGGTTCCGCATGTACAACCGATGAGCCGGCGAGCGATCGCTTCCGACTCCCGAGTCCAGATGGACTGCTTCACAGTTACGGCGCTGAGCTTCGGCGATCACCCACTGCATCAGCGCATCGGCATGTCCGTGACCACGAGCAACCGCGACTGTACTCAAGTCGTCGATATACAAGTAGTGGCCCCACGCTGTCGACCAGAGCTCCCGGAAACCAACAACGGACACTGCTGAGTCCCGACCGCAGTTAAACGACCCAACTAGCCGATACCCAAAAGGGCGCAGATCAGTATCGACGAAGTCGACGATCGCATCAGCGGTCTTCCAGCGAGGCCTCAGCACAAGCAAAGCCTCGGCAACCCGCGAGGTCTGTCCCTGGAAGATCTCGCACACCTCGATCATGGTTCGAAAGCACACCACGCGAGACAAGAACCGGTCAACCGCATTTCCATAGCAAAAAGACCACGATGCACGATGCCAGTCGGCGGTGTTGCCCGGCCGAGGATCGAGGCGAGCAGGCCTCGCGCCGACCACAACGAACTCACTGCTATTCAATTCCCCGACAATCGATCAACAACCCACCAACCCCACGCCGCATAGCGACTGAACCACCGAACGGGCCGCCCACAGTCGCCCAAAGGCGTATTGCCAGCGCAGTAGAGTCCGAAGTCTCGCCCACCGGGAACATCTCGGCACAGACCGTGGCGCTCCTCAGCGCCGCAGCTGCCGCCGCAGCGTTTCGACAGCGTCATCAACGGCTTTCAGTTGCCCAGCAACTTGCTGTGGCGCAGTACCACCTCGGCGATCGCGAGACGACACTGAACCTTCGATTGTCAGAACATCGCGCACTTGGGGGGTCAGCTCAGGGCTTATCGCGGCAAGCTCGTCGTCGGTCAAGTCCTGAAGCTCGACACCGCGCTCTTCGGCGACACGCACCGCGGCACCGGCGGCCTCGTGCGCCGATCGAAACGGAATACCCTGTCGCACAAGCCACTCAGCAACATCGGTGGCCAGTGTGTAGCCAGCCGGAGCGAGCGCGGCCATCCGCTCGACATTGAAGGTCAAGCTACCTACCAGCCCTGCCATCGCCGGTAACAGCAGCTCCAGCTGGGCCACCGAATCGAACACTGGTTCCTTGTCTTCTTGCAGATCGCGGTTGTAGGCCAACGGCTGAGCTTTCAGCGTCGCCAACAACCCGGCTACGTTCCCGATCAGCCGTCCAGACTTCCCGCGAGCCAGCTCAGCAATGTCGGGATTCTTCTTTTGCGGCATGATCGAGCTGCCGGTAGACCACGAGTCGTGCAAGCTGACGTAGCCGAACTCCGTCGAACTCCAAATGATGATGTCCTCAGCAAGCCGCGACAAGTCGACGGCAATCATCGCGAACACGAACGCCGCCTCGGCCGCGAAATCCCGGGCGGCTGTCGCGTCCACAGAATTATCGGCAGCAGCGGAGAACCCCAGATCCGCGGCGATCGCGTCCGGGTCCAAACCCAGCGACGAGCCGGCCAGGGCTCCCGAGCCGTACGGGGACACCGAGGCACGCTTGTCCAAGTCGCGAATCCGGTCGACGTCGCGCAGCAACGGATGAGCGTGCGCAAGCAGATGGTGAGCCAGCAGAATCGGCTGGGCGGACTGCAGGTGAGTCTTGCCGGGCATGATGGCCGTCGGATGCGTTCGCGCCTGAGACGACAGCGCGGCCGCCACATCGAGCACAGCCATCGCCACCCGTCGTGCTGCGTCACGCAGCCACATCCGGAACAGAGTGGCCACCTGGTCGTTTCGCGATCGGCCGGCCCTCAAGCGACCACCTAATTCGGGCCCGACCCGGTCGATGAGTCCGCGCTCCAGCGCGGCGTGTACGTCCTCGTCGGTAGCCAGCGGTCTAAAGCAGCCGTCAGCGACGTCTTGGGCAAGCCTGCCCAATCCGGCCAACAAACCATCACGCTGGTCTTCGGTAAGCAGCCCGGCCCGGAACAGCACCATTGCGTGTGCCCGGGACGCGGTGATGTCGTAGGGCGCTAGCAGCCAGTCGAAGTGTGTGGACTTGCTCAACGCTGCGAGCGCGTCGGACGGGCCACCGGCGAACCGGCCACCCCACAACGCCCCCTGGTTGGTGCCCTCCGCCTCTCCGAAAGATGTCACCGCAAGTCCCGGCGGGCAGCGAGCTTCGACGACAACCCGTGCACGTAGACAAATCCGCGCGAAGCAGATTGGTCGAAGCTGTCGCCTTCGTCGTAGGTGGCCAAGTTGAAGTCGTACAGAGACTCCGCACTCCGGCGGCCGTTGACCGCAATATGTCCGCCATGCAAAACCAGTCGAACCTCACCGGATACGTGTTCCTGGGTTTTGGCCACGAAACTCTCTAGGGCGGTTTTCAGCGGCGAGTACCACAGCCCGTCGTACACCAACTCGGCCCAGCGCTGGTCGGTCTGCCGCTTGAATCGACCTAACTCGCGCTCTAGTGTGACGTGTTCGAGTTCGGTGTGAGCGGTGATGAGCACCATCGCGCCCGGCGCTTCGTAGATTTCCCGACTCTTGATTCCGACCAACCGATCTTCGACAACATCAAGACGACCGACCCCCTGCGCACCCGCCCGGCGGTTGAGCTCCTCGATGGCCTGCAGCATGGACACCGGGTTGCCGTCGATGGACACCGGCACACCTTGTTCGAACCCGACGATCACCTCGTCGGGGGTGTTCCAGTTGACGGTGGGATCTTCGGTGTAGGCGTAGATGTCCTTGGTCGGCGCATTCCACAGATGCTCCAGAAAGCCGGTCTCCACCGCTCGCCCCCAAACGTTCTGGTCAATCGAGAACGGCGACCGTTTCGTGACATTGATCGGGATCGCGTTCTCTTCGGCGAACGCAATGGCTTTTTCACGCGTCCACGCATAGTCACGGACCGGCGCCAGCACCTCTAGATCGGGGGCCAGCGAAGCAAATCCGACTTCGAACCGAACCTGGTCGTTGCCTTTTCCGGTGCAGCCGTGCGCAACGATGCTGCCGCCGTGCTGACGTGCGGCGGCCACCAGATGCTTGGCGATCAACGGTCGGCTGATCGCAGATACGAGCGGGTAGCGGTCCATATACAACGCGTTGTTCAGGATGGTGGGTAGGCAATAACTGTCGGCGAACTCGTCGCGCGCATCGACGACCACAGCTTCCACGGCACCGCAATCCAGGGCCCGCTGCCTGACGACCTCCATATCTTCGCCGCCCTGCCCGAGATCAATAGCCACCGCGACAACCTCGCGCCCAGTCTCTTTACCTATCCAGCTGATCGCCACCGAGGTGTCCAAACCGCCGGAGTACGCCAGGATCACGCGTTCTGACATGAACCAACTCCTTACTGAATGTTCTCAAATATTCGGGCTAGTTCTGCGCCCGTTGTAGGCTCGCGGGCAACCACGAGGATGGTGTCGTCACCTGCGATCGTTCCGACCACCTGCGGCAGGGCCGCACGATCGATTGCGCTGGCCAGATAGTGTGCCGCGCCCGGTGGCGTGCGCAACACCGCGAGATTGCCGCTGGCGTCAGCCGATACCAGCAACTCACCGAGCAGACGCGACATCCGGTCGGTACCGCCAGATACCCCGCGGACAGGGCTGCCGTCCTCGGGCACCACATACACCCCGATGCCGCCGTCCGCACCGCGAAGTTTCACAGCGCCCAGCTCCTCAAGATCCCGAGACAACGTTGCCTGGGTCACCTCAATACCTTCAACGGCCAGCAATGCCGCCAACTCGCTTTGGCTGCGGACTTCCTCCGACGACAGGATCGCCACGATGCGGGCCTGGCGACCCGCTCGGTTTGCGCTGACCTCGGGCACCGCCTTCGACGCGTCGCGACTCATCGAGACCGCTCCAGTAACCAAACAAGCAACGCCTTTTGCGCGTGCAACCGGTTCTCAGCCTCATCCCATACCGCGCTGGCCGGCCCGTCCATCACCTCGTCAGTGATCTCGTACCCGCGATGAGCCGGAAGACAATGCAGGACGATCGCGCCCGGATTCGCTAACCCGACAAGCCGCCCATTGAGCTGGTATCGCTGGAACGGGCCAACCCGGTCTAGCCCGTCGTCCTCTTGACCCATCGACGTCCAGGTGTCAGTCACCAGCACATCGGCGCCCGCGGCGGCTGCGTCCGCATCGGCGGTGACAGTCACCGAGCTTCCAGTCAGCTGGGAACGTTGCTCAGCCGCCGCCACCACCATAGGGTCGGGTGCGAATCCATCGGGAGCGGCGACGATTACGTGCATGCCGGCAGTGGCGCCGCCAAGCATCAGCGAGTGGGCCATGTTGTTGGCACCGTCACCGAAGTAGGCGAGCCTCAAGCCCGCTAAGGATCCTTTGCGTTCGGCCACTGTCTGCAGATCAGCTAGCACCTGGCAGGGATGGAACTGGTCGGAGAGGGCGTTGACTACTGGTACTGCCGCGGTAGCGGCCATGGCTTCCAACCGGTCTTGGCCAAAAGTGCGCCAGACAATGGCATCGACGTAGCGGGACAAGACTTTTGCGGTGTCCTGCAGAGTTTCTTCCCGGCCCAGTTGTGTGCTTCGCCCGTCTACGACGATCGCGTGCCCGCCCAGGTGCGCGACGCCCATCTCGAACGAGAACCGGGTGCGTGTGGAGTTCTTGTCGAAGATGATCGCGACGCCGCGGGGCCCCTCTAAAGGACGCCGGCTCATCGGGGCCTTCTTCAGTTCGGCGGCCAGCCCAAGAACTTCGGCCTGTTCTGCTGGCGACAAGTCGTCGTCACGCAGGAAATGCCTCGTCATATTCGCGTCTCCGCTGCGTCGAGAATGCTCGGTAGAGCAGCGATGAAGCTATTCAGCTGAAGTTCGGTGATGATGAGCGGCGGCGCCAGCCTGATCACGTTCGGGGCAGCCGTGTTTACCAGATAACCGGCGTCGCGGGCGGCCACTTCCACATCCTTGGCCTGCGGGGCGGTCAGCACGATCCCGCATAGCAATCCGCGGCCACGAGCATGATCAATCAGCGGGTGGCCAAGCGATTCGATTCGGCTGCGGAGCGACTTTCCCAAAACGCCGGCTCGGCGGACCAGATCGTCAGCCGCGAGTACCCGTAGCACCGCGAGTGCCGCCGCTGCACAGACCGGATTGCCACCAAAGGTGCTGCCGTGCAGCCCGGCAGTCAGCAACTCCGCGGCCGGCCCAACTGCCAGGCACGCCCCGATCGGCAGCCCACCACCGAGTCCTTTTGCCAGAGTTACCACGTCGGGGGTGATGCCAGCGTGCTGGTGAGCGAAGAACGCTCCGGTCCGGCCGATTCCGGTTTGCACCTCATCCAACACCAGCAGGGCGCCGTGTCGCGTCGCGATTTCACGGGCCGCCACGAGGTATCCCTCAGGCGGGACTACGACACCACTCTCCCCCATGATCGGTTCTAGGAACACTGCGGCGGTGTCATCATCGACTGCAGCAGCCAGCGCATCAGCTTCGCCGTACTGGACGTGCGTCACGGTGCCGGGCAGCGGCGCAAACGGCGCCTGCTTTGCTGGCTGGCCGGTGAGCGCCAGCGAACCCATTGTGCGGCCATGAAACGCGTCTTGGGCGGCAACGATTTTCGTGCGGCCGGTAAGTCGGGACAGCTTGAACGCCAGTTCGTTGGCCTCGGTCCCGGAATTGCAGAAGAACACCCGGGCTTGGGCTTCCGCCGCTAGCTGGGCCACCAACTCTTCGGCCAGGGCGATACCCGGTTCAGTGGCATACAGATTCGACGTGTGGCCCAGCGTTGAGATCTGCTGCGTGACCGCATCAATGACGGCCGGATGACGGTGCCCGAGAATGTTGACCGCGATACCGCCGAGCAGATCGACATAGACCTTGCCGTCCACGTCGGTGACCACGGCACCATCCCCGCTGGCCAACGCTATTGGTGGGGTGCCGTAGTTGTTCATCATCACGGCTTCCCACCGTTGCCGCATAGCTGCCGAGTTGGTTGTCGGGTGCGTCATGCAGATACCACCTTGGTCCCGGTGCCCTCGTCGGTGAACAACTCGGCCAACACGCAGTGCTCAACGCGGCCATCAATGACATGTGCGCTCGGGACGCCGGCGCTGACGGCCCGCAGACATGCTTCGACTTTGGGGATCATGCCCGACTCCAGCGTCGGGAGAAGGTCCGCCAATGCGGCGGTACTGATTTCGCTGACCAGCGAATCCCGGTCCGGCCACCGGGTGTACAAGCCTTCGACATCAGTAAGCATCAACAGCTTTTCGGCCCCCAACGCTTCGGCCAGCGCCGCCGCGGCGGTGTCGGCGTTGATATTGTGCACTGCGCCGTCGGCGTCGGGCGCCAGCGTCGAAACCACCGGGATCCGTCTCGCCGCAATCAAATCGAGCACCGCGTCGGTGTTGACCTGGTCGACGTCGCCGACCAGGCCGATGTCGGTTGCCACACCGTCGACAGTGACGCTGCGCCGCACAGCGGTGAACAGTTGCGCGTCCTCGCCGGTGATACCCACGGCGTAGGGCCCATGAGCGTTGATCAGGTTGACCAGCTCACGACCCACCTGCCCGAACAACACCATTCGCACAACATCGAGAACCTCGGGTGTGGTGACGCGGAAGCCACCCTTGAAATCGCCTTCGATGCCGAAGCGGCGAAGCATAGCGGTGATCTGTGGTCCACCGCCGTGCACGACGATCGGATGGATACCGCAGTTACGCAAGAACGCCATGTCCGCGGCGAACGCGCGGCGCAACCTTTCATCGGTCATCGCGTTGCCGCCGTATTTGACCACAACAACCTTCGCATGCAACTGCTTCAACCAGGGTAGAGCGCCCGCCAGCACTTGCGCCTTGACGTCAGTAGTTAGGACATCGAGGCTCATATCCGCCGCTCCTCCTCATCGCTTCGCTCTGCATCGTCGCCGCCGCAGCCCATCGGCGTCGCTCCTCCTCATCGCTTCGCTCTGCATCGTCGCCGCCGCAGCTCATGAACTGTAGGCCGAATTCTCTTCGACATAACCGTGCGACAAATCAGTAGTGCGGATCACAGCCATGCTGTCGCCGACGCCAAGATCAACAGTGACATCGATATCGCGGTCCGACAGGTCCACTTCGCGCGCTCCCGGTGCGCCGACGCCGTCGTCATAGACCGTAGAACCATTGAAGGAAACCGTTATTCGGCTCGGATCTAAAAACACTGGCGCCATTCCGACGGCCGCAAGCACCCGGCCCCAATTGGGGTCGGAGCCGAACAGCGCAGTCTTAACCAGGCTGTCGCGGGCAATCACCCGGGCCGCGACGAGTGCTTCATCTTCGGTGGTGGCACCGCTAACCGTCACGGCGACGCGCTTTGTGGCGCCCTCGGCATCGGTTTGCAGCTGATTGCACAGGTCGTCGCAGACCCGCATCAGAGCGTCGTCGAGTTCATCCTGAGAGGGCGTGATCTCGCTGGCCCCCGACGCGAGCAACAGCACAGTGTCGTTGGTGGAGCAACTGCCGTCGACGTCGAGGCGATCAAAAGTATGGGCGGCGGCGCGATGCAACGCCTGCTCGAGTGCTGCCGGTTCGGTCCGCACGTCAGTGGTGAGCACACACAGCATGGTGGCCAATGACGGCGACAGCATGCCCGCACCTTTGGCCATCCCGCCGACAGTCCACTTGTTCTGATGATGTAGCGCAACCTGTTTAGGCACGGTGTCAGTGGTCATGATGGCATCGGCCGCGTCGTCGCCACCGGCCAACCCGCCGTGCATCTCATGCACGACGTCAGCGACGCCGGCGAGCACTTTGTCCATTGGTAGCCGGTCGCCAATCAGGCCGGTGGAGCACACAGCAACCTCGATAGCTCCGGTTTCTGTTCCCCAATCCGACAAAGCTGCGGCCACTGCCTCTGCGGTGGCGTGGGTGTCAGCAAATCCCGCCGGCCCGGTGCAGGCGTTCGCGCCACCGGAATTGAGGATCACGGCACGCAATCGTCCGGTGGTTAGCACTTGTTGAGTCCACTGCACTGGGGCAGCTTTGATCTGATTGCGGGTAAACACTCCGGCGGCCGAATAGTCGGGACCTTCGCTGAAGACTAGGGCGAGATCTCGCTTGCCTGACGGTTTGATGCCAGCCGCGATGCCAGCGGCCCGGAAGCCCGCCGGGGCTGTGACACCTTGCGCGCGCACCAGGCGTGTGTGCCCAGCCCGGCTCACGGCGCCACCCCGACCACCGAAAGCCCTTGGGTCTCCGGCCAACCCATCGCTAGGTTCATCGACTGTACCGCCGCACCACCTGTGCCCTTGACCAGGTTGTCAATCGCCACGATGGCCACGAACGTCTCAGCGTCCTCATCGACTGCCACCGCGATGTGTGCCGCGTTGCTACCGAGCACAGCGCCGGTTCGCGGTAGCCGCCCTTCAGGCATTAGATGAACAAAAGGCTCTGCCTCATAAGCCTTTTCATAGACCGACCGCAGCTGTGATGCTGGTGCGCTGGTGCGGGCAGTGCACGTGGCCAGGATGCCGCGCGAAGTTGGAATGAGCACCGGGGTGAACGACACGGTGACATTCCGGGCAGTAACCGTACGTAGGCCCTGCGCAATCTCGGGAGTATGCCGGTGGGCGCCAGCGATACTATAGGCCCGCGCCGACCCGATGACCTCGGAACCGAGCAGGTCGGCTTTAGCCGCGCGGCCAGCACCGGAGGTGCCGCTGACCGCGACCACGGTGACCGCCGGTTCGATGAGATCCGCACCCATCGCGGGTAGCAGCGCGAGCAGAGCCGCCGTCGGATAGCAACCCGGAACCGCGACGCGCCGCGCAGCGCGCAGCCCCTCGCGCGCACCCGGCAATTCCGGCAGCCCGTACGGCCAGCTGCCAGCGTGAGCCGACCCGTAGAACCGCTCCCATGCGGCGGCATCGGTTAATCGGAAGTCCGCACCACAGTCGATAATCAGAGTCTCCGGATTGAGTTGGTCGGCCAGCGCAGCCGAATGTCCGTGCGGCAAGGCCATAAAAACTACGTCATGACCTTCGAGCACAGACAGCTCAGTTGACTCGACGATTCGCGAAGCCAATGGAACCAGGTGCGGATGATGCTCTCCGAGTGCACTTCCGGCACTCGCCGCCGCAGTGAGTGCGCCGATCGTCAGCTTTCCGCTGATGTACGACGGGTGCCCGAGCAGCAGCCGAAGTATTTCACCGCCCGCGTAGCCACTGGCACCGGCGACCGCCACTCTCGTCATCTCGACAGTTTTGCATGGTTATGCACCAGTTCGCAAACTCATTACATCCGGGGAACGCTCGGCGGCTGCGCGGTGGAACATCGAGCTATCGGCCAGGTCGGCGCCCGTCCTGACACAGTTCTGTTCAGCGCCTGCCGCCGTGACCTTGTGGGCCACGCCGATGGTGCGCTAGGTGCGCCTATGCGCCGATTGCGGCTGCGAGCTGTTGAGGCGCGTAATTAACCAAGGCAGGGATAATACCGCCAATCGGCGTACCGCCGAGCGTGACGGTTGTCGGCACACCCAAGATCGAAACTGTCGCCGTCACGGGCTGTAGCGGCGCGAGAACCCCATTAAAGGGAAGGTTGAGATCCACCTTCAGTCCGAGTTCATCAACAACATTCAGCGGAATTACCACACGACCGTTGAGAAAGCCGTCCGCGATATTGGCTGGAGCGTCGGCAAGCGCGCCGATCGCCGCGAGCGGGTCTCCAGCCTCTACCGCGTTGAGGAATGCTGTGCTGCTTTCTCCAACCGCGAGCAGCGTGGTCACCGGCGAACCCAGTGCGTTCACGGCGAGCGCCATCGGTAGCCCAAGATTTGCATCCAATTCCACCGGTGGTCCAATATCCAAATTCAGCGCGATGTTCGTATCCGTTGCCGCCACAATCACGTTGGTCAGGTTCTGCGACGCGTCGCCCGGAATACTCAGTATTGGCAGTAAGTCCCCTACCGTGCCGGTCAGCATGATGTTCGACAAATCGCTGGCATCAACACCGGTGATGAAGAGATTCGCGTAGGCCAGTCCAAGTACCTCCGCCGCGGCGGTGAAGTCGCCGGCAGCAATGGCCTCGAAGGCCGTCACGTAGGCCGCCGGTAAGGCAGCCAGCCCCGCCCCAAAGCTCTGCGCCCCGCTGACCAGTGAGGTCTCTATCGTGCTCGCATAGCTCAGCTGGTTGTCGACAAATTGATTCAGAAATGGCAACGGGTCGGCAAGCCAATTGCTTCCGAGGCTTTCCAGGTTGGCGACGGTGTTGGTGAAAAGGTCACCCCACGCACCACCGACGGTGAGCGCGCTGCTAGCAGCCGGCAGAACATTAAGTCCGCCACCGAGTCCAAGGTCACCGAGTAGTGGGTTTTCGCCAAAAGCCAGCGGGTCGCCAAGTAACTGTTGAATGGGTGCATTCACCGCGTTCACGACATCCTGCTGAATGTTAGCTAACTCGCCGCCAACAAACCCGGTCACGCTGTTCGCAAGAAGCGAGCCGACACCACCATCGCCCACCAACGGGAGACCATTGAAAACCAACGATTCACCGAGCAGGGCCTGGACGGGCGCATTCACTGCGTTCACCACATTCTGCTGAATATTGGCCAACTCGCTGCCAACAAACCCAACGACACCAGCGGGCAGACCTTGCCCGATAATCGAACCGAGTCCGTCGAATCCGCCGTTTCCAACTAATGAGATGGCGCCGAGGCTCGCCGACGGTCCCTCCAGAGACATTGCAAGTGGTTGAGGCGCATTGTCCAGCAGGGCCGGGATGATGCCACCGAATGGTAGGTCGCCGAGTGTGATAGTGCTGGTTATGCCAGCGATGGTAACCGTCGCTGTCAAGGGCTCCATCGGCGTGAGGAGCCCGCCGAATGGAACGTTGAGCACCACTGATGTGAAAGGTATGTCCAGCGGAATCGGCAAAGATATCGTTTCTTGGCCAAAGAGGAACCCGTTCACAACGGCGGCAGGGGCATTGACAAGCGCACCAATCGCCGCAATCGGATCGCCGGCCTGCACCGCGTTGACGAATGCCGTGCCACTTTCCCCCGCCGCGACGAGCGTGGTTACCGGCCAACCCAGCGTGTTGAAACTGAGCGTCGTCGGCAACCCGAGGTCGGCGGCAGCAGTCGCCTCTGCGGTCGCCCAGATCGGTGTGCCCGTGATTGCGGCCCCAAGTGACTCCGCGGCGGTGCCGAAGTCGCCGGCAGCAATGGCTTCGAAGGCCGTCACGTACGCCGACGGCAGGGTAGCCAGACCTGCCCCAAAGCTCTGCGCCCCGCTCACCAGGCCGGTTCCAATTGTGTTCGCGTAGCTCAGCTGGGTGCCGGCAAATTGATTCAGGTACGGCAGTTGACCGGCAAGCCAATTGCCGCCAAAGCTCTCCAAGCGGGCGGCGCCTGTCGTGAAAAGTTCACCCCAGCCACCACCGATAGCAACAGGGCCCCCGGCGCCGGCCACCGCCGCACCGCTACCGATCGCAACCGGTACTTGCAGACTGTCCGCAAGGTTGTTCCCGGCCGCGTTAACCGAGGCCGCGACGGCACCAGGACTGGCTGCGCGGCCAAACAACCCGGCCAGGCCACCGGCTGCGGGGGCGGCGGCCACTGGACTCACGCCGGCAGCTCTGCCAGCGCCACCTGCCCCGCCGCTACCTGTAAGACCTGCGGCTGCTCCGTAGCCTCCGGTCTGGCCGATGAGCCCAGCTGCGCCATTTCCGCTATTGCCGATCAGTGGGCGCCCCAGCAACGCCTGGGTGGGCGCGTTCACGGCATTGAGCAGCGTCTGCTCGACGTTGACGGCCTCGGCGCTTGCGTAGGCGCCCACACCGGCATTCAAGGTTTGCACGAACTGGTGATGAAATGCCGATGCCTGTGCGCTCAGGGCTTGATATGTCTGGGCATGGGTTCCGAACAACGCCGCGATGGCCAACGACACCTCATCTGCGGCCGCTGCCGCTACCCCCGTCGTCTGAGCCGCCGCTGCCGCGTTGGCGGCAGTAATCAACGAACCGATACCCTCTAGGTCCCCAGCCGCCGACGCCACAATTTCCGGCGCTACGTTCACAAACGACATTTCCGATCTCCCGTCGGCTCACACAGCGAACAGCTAGTTATCGCGAGGAAATATGAGCGTAACGCCGCGCATAGCAAACATGCGTGGAAATGCGATAACAGGGGCCACGCAACCGAGAAGATTTCGATGCGCCGCCGAAATCAGCGCCGCAAGACGGCGCCGACCTGCTCGGCTGCCCGCTTCACAGCGGCATCGCGAGCCGTGCTGGCATCGTCTTCCGTCAGCGTTCGGTCCGGCGCGCGGAACCGCAACGCGAATGTCAGCGACTTGCATCCATCGCCGATCTGCGGACCGGTGAAGACATCAAACAATTGAAGGTCCTCCAACAATTCCCCGGCCCCCTCGCGAACGGCATCCAATACTTTTTGGGCGGGAACATCCTCGGACACCACAAGACTCACGTCTTGGAACACCGCCGGAAACGGCGACACCCTGGGCGCGGGTAGCGCCGCGCCAGCTGGAATAGCGTCGAGGTTCAGTTCGATCGCGCAGATGCCATCCGGAAGGCCCGACCGCTCGATCACGGCCGGATGCAGCTGTCCGGCGTGACCGACAGATACCTCACCGACGAGTACTTCCGCGCACCGGCCTGGGTGCCACGGCAAGTATTGGGCTGGCCGCAGTATCACCTCAACTCCACTTGCACGCGCTATGGTTCGCACCGCCTCGAACGCATCTGCCGGTTCAACCGACCTGCCGGGGCCCCAGGGGCCGCGCGGTTCGCGCAGCCCGGACAACACCGCACCGATGTGCTGGGGCTGTCTGGGCAACGATGCGTTCAAAATCTCGACCTCGGTGACGGTCGGCCGGCGATCCACCGGGATGAGCTCGACGCGTCGAGTATGTTCAGTGGGCAGAACAACGGGGGCAACCGCGAATAGTGCGACATCGCCCATCCCTCGAGATATATTGCGCCCCAACGCTTCCAACAGGGCCGGTAGCAGCGTAGTGGCGAGCCGTGAACGTTCAGCCTCTAGCGGGTTCAGTACCTCGGTCGTTGTGCGCCGTGGATCGTCGGCCGACAGCCCCCATAGGTCGAACACATCGGCCGACAGAAACGGCGTCGGCAGGATCTCGACGTAGCCAGATTGCGCCAGCGACTTGCCAATCGCACGTCTGCGCTGCTGTGTACTGGTCAGCCCTCGGCCCGCCGGCGCGGCCGGCAACACCGATCCGATGGCCTCCAGCCCCTCCAGGCGCAGCACTTCCTCGACGAGGTCGGCGGGCTGCACTAGATCGGGTCGCCAACTCGGCGGGGTCACAGTCAAGATGTCATCGGTGCCATCGACCTCGGCGCCAATTTGGGTCAACCGCCGGGCGGTCGTGCCCGGCGGGTAGTCCACCCCGGCCACGCGGTCAGGCAAGTGGGCCGCGATCTTCAGCGGCGGCGGCGACCAGCCATCACGCAGGGGATCACCGCGCCAGTCTGTCAACGTAGGCGCGACCGTCCCGCCAGCAATGTCAGCAAGTAACGCGGCACACCGGTCCAACGCAGCCACTGATATGGCAGGGTCTACAGCCCGCTCATAACGGCGAGCCGCCTCACTGGGCAGATGCAGCCGCCGCTGGGTTCGCGATATGGCCGCCGGGTTCCACACCGCAGCCTCCAACAACACATCGGTGGAGTCGCCACGCACCTCGGTGCTTGCTGCGCCCATCACACCGCCGATCGCCGCCGTTGCGACGTCGTCGACAATAAGGACGTCAGCCGGGTTAAGCCGGCGCTCGACATCGTCGAGGGTGACTACAGTCTCGCCAGGCGTGGCGAACCGGACATCGAAGCCCCCGGTGATCCGATTGCTGTCGTGCGCGTGCATCGGATGCCCTAGTTCCAGCATCACATAATTGGTGGCGTCTACCGCCGGAGACATCGCCCGGATCCCGCACAGGAGCAGCCGGCGCTGCAGCCACCATGGCGATACCGCGGTTGGATCGATACCGGTGATCGGGCGCAGCGCGAACCGACGAACCCCCGTTTCAGGCTGTACTGTCAGCGGCCACGCCGGTCCGTCTGCAGGCAGGGCCGGCACGACGCTGCGGCCGGCTGGGTCGACGAAGTCCAGGTCGTATGCGCAGGCGATCTCGCGGGCCAGCCCGCGAACCGACATGCAGTAGCCACGGTCAGGGGTGATAGCCAGGTGGAATACCACGTCGTTCAGTCCGAGCACGCTATTGCCGTCGGCTCCGGGCTCTGCGGTTCCTGGCGGCAGCACCAGGATCCCAGAATGATCCGCGCCCAAACCGAGTTCGGCTGCCGAACAGATCATTCCGTTCGACGTGCGGCCGTATGTCTTGCGAGCCGCGATCGCAAAGCCGCCAGGCAGGGTCACGCCTGGCAGTGCCACGACGACCAGATCGCCAACCGCAAAATTAGTTGCGCCACACACTATTTCGCACTGATGACTGTTGCCCAGGTCTACCAGGCAAGCCCGAATGGGCTTCTTGAAGCCAGTCAGCTCCTCGATGTCGGCAATCCGCCCCACCGTCAGCGGACCGGTAACCGGGCCAACCGGAACCGCCTCTTCAACCTCGTGGCCTATACGCACGAACGCCTGCTCGAGCTCACCTGGCTGCGCAGCCCAGTCCGGCGCACCTGCTGAAACGACGTCCCGCAGCCAGCTATAGGGAACACGCATCAGGACCACACTCCGAACGGCAACGAAAACCGGATGTCGCCCTCGACCATGTCGCGCATGTCGGGAATACCGTTGCGGAACTGCAGGGTGCGTTCCAGCCCCATCCCGAACGCGAATCCGCTGTATTCTTCGGCATCAATACCTGCTGCTCGCAATACGTTTGGATGGACCATGCCGCAGCCACCCCATTCCACCCAGTTCGCGCCACCCTTCTTGCTGGCGAACCACACGTCGACTTCGGCAGACGGTTCGGTAAACGGAAAGAAATGCGGCCGCATTCGGGTACGAGCCAAAGGCCCGAACTCAGCACGCGCGAAAGCGTCCAGCGTTCCCCGCAGGTGGGCCATAGTCAGTCCCCGGTCCACCGCCAAGCCCTCCACTTGATGGAAGACTGGGGTGTGGGTCGCGTCGAGTTCGTCAGTACGGAAAGTACGGCCTATCGAGACGACATACACAGGCAATTCTCGCTTTAGCAGGGCGCGTACCTGCACCGGTGAAGTGTGAGTACGCAGCAGCAGGCGGGAATCCTCCGGCGCAATGTAGAACGTATCTTGTTCGCTGCGCGCGGGATGGTCGGGCGGGAAGTTCAAAGCATCGAAGTTAAACTGCTCGGTCTCGACCTCAGGCCCCTCGGCAAGTTCCCATCCCATCGCAACAAACGTGTCGGCGATGTGTTCGGCCAGGATCGTGATCGGGTGCCTCGCGCCGATCGGCTGTCGCGTCGACGGCAATGTGACGTCGATCCGTTCAGCGACCAACACGGCCTCGTCCCGCTCCGCTCGCAACGTCGTCAAGCGCTCGTCATAGCTGCGCTGAGCGTCTCCGCGAGCGATGTTCACACGCCTACCAGCGTCCGCACGGTCGTCGTTGGGCAACCTCCCCAGGGCTCGACGCGCTAAGGCCAGCGGCGACCGATCACCGAGGTGCTCGGTCTTGACTCGCACCAGTGCGTCCAGATTTTCTGCGTCGGCGATGGCCTGCTGGGCCGCACTGACCGCCTTGGCCAATACATCCGGTGACAACATCGACTCGACGGGTTGATCACCCACGCGGCGACACTCTCCTTGCTGATGCGGCTGGTCGGACTGCCCGCATCGTCGATGAGCCGGTAATGCACGGCACGGGCGTGGCGCAAGTGCCGATCATAGGTGAAACGCTCAGACGCGTAGCACCGACCAAGCGGCAGTCAGCGCGGGCGCACCCCGCAAAAGGGTTCGGCGGGCTAACCGATGAACCACCAGAGCGCCCAGCATGCCAAAAACGATCCCGCTCGCCGACGTCCAGACGCTCGGAGCCAGGACCGCGAAACCAAACCCTGACGACACCACGAGCAACATGTAACGAATCGGATTCCAGCGGACCGAACTGCTGAATCGCATAGTCACGAGCATGCCTAGCAAGAGCGATATGACGTAGCCGACAGCACTAATATCACCGCCCGTAACCGCAGTTGCGAGCCCCGCCGACACCCACCAACCAGCCCAAGCCGGCCGCCAGCGCCGCGAAATTGCCGCGGTAAGCGCACCGAGGACGGCCAGCGCACCGTAGCTCAGCCCCAGGTCGCTGGCGTGGGTAACGAACATTGGCGACCAATCACGCCCGACCGCTGCGGCAAGACCCGCCGCCACCAGCAGCATCGACCCCACATGACCGACGGCAAAAACAACCGTAAGCCGGAGACTGCGAAAGTGCAGTTCCGCTAGGGCTAGCAGACACGCTAAGCACGGCAACCAGATAAATGGCGAACCTTCGCCGATAAGGAAAGCACTGTGCCACAGGTCCCCCAGGTACTCACCCGGGAAGCTATACAAGTCTGTGCCCGGGTCCCGGCTCAGGTGCTGTTGAACCTCGGGGCCAAGCAACAGGAACAACGCACTGGCAGAGCTAAGCGCCGCCAGGTAGCCCATCGTCACCCGGACACGACCAAACCGGGACAAGACGCCGAAAATCATCGCGTTCTAATCTTCATCAAGACTTGTCGGGTTTGGATTGCCGGTAGCTGACAGACCTCTGTCAGCTTTGAGGCGATAAATCATCAAATCCGGCGGAATCCCGGTGACTTTTCCCGAAAATAGGGGTTTACGTGCACGCCTGGCGACAACGCCCAATTCGTCCAACTCGCTCTGTGGGATCAACTGCAAACTGGGGCTCGATATCATAACCCCGCCCCTGGTCGCGCGCTCCATCACACGAGCGGCAATGTTGACGTCCACACCGAGCCAGTCGGCAGCTAGGCGCTGCGGCCGACCGGTATGGATGCCGACCCGCATTCGCGGTGTATAGCCTTCCACCTCAACCAATTTCACAGCCTCCTGGGCGGCTAGGGCGGCCCGCACCGCGACGGCCGGATCTCGGAATACCGCCATGAGCCCGTCGCCCATTCGCTTGACGATATGTCCGCCGGCGTCCAGTAGGGGCGACTCGACGGCCCGAGCCACCTGGCGCAACAGCG
Source organism: Mycobacterium sp. (assembly GCF_965230835.1). GTDB lineage: Bacteria > Actinomycetota > Actinomycetes > Mycobacteriales > Mycobacteriaceae > Mycobacterium. The sequence goes on along the minus strand of NZ_CBDDLW010000002.1, from coordinate 4,293,144 downwards.
TCAGGGCTGCGTCATCGCCAGCCTTCAGCGACCAGGCAGAAAAGCCCACCAAGTCAGTGAACACCAGCGTCACTTCTGAATGCGCCGGCCGCCGGGAAACAGCCTCGGTCAGGGCCTGCCACACCTGTAATACACCCAGACTTACCTCGCGCGACGCCGCGTCGCGATCCCCCAGCACCCGATCAGCGGCCCGCGCCGCGGCACGCGGACCACCTTCGCCCGCCGTAGACAGGGGGTCACCGAACTCTGGATCGCCGGGCAAGAACCGCCGCGCCCGGCGGATGAACGAGACCAGACCTGGACTGCGGTTGGTCTCGCGCAGCCACTGGGTCGCAGAACCCGGAGAACGTCGCCGCGGAAGCTCCCCTGCCACCACTGCAGCCGCCTCTTCGGACAGGCCGGAATCCGCATCCCCAGGGCCGACCTCCACCTCGCAAGAGTAGGCGGTTTGGCCTAAGCCAGGCAACGACAACTGCGTTGTGTCTGTCACAGCGCGCATCAAACGTACTGGTCACAGGAGTACAGGCGATCAAGTGGAGACTTGATAACACCTTCGGCTGCCATCTCCTCAAATCGTGGACAATGAACGTTGTCAACGGTTATCGTGAGCCCACATTTCGCGCACGGAGGCCGTGATGACTGTCACATCGACGACATCAGATGACCCGCTTGGGCCCGATTCGCTGACCTGGAGATACTTCGGCGACCTACGCACCGCGATGATGGGCGTGTGGATCGGTGCAATCCAGAACATGTACCCCGAATTGGGCGCTGGGGTCGAGGAGCATTCGATCCTGCTGCGCGAACCGTTGCAGCGTGTAGCCCGCTCGGTGTACCCGATTATGGGTGTCGTTTACGACGGTGAGCGAGCGGCGCAGACCGGCCGGCAGGTCAAGGGCTATCACCGCACGATCAAGGGAGTCGACAGCGCTGGACGTCGATACCATGCGCTGAATCCAGAAACGTTCTACTGGGCCCACGCGACCTTTTTCATGCTGGTCATCAACGTAGCCGAGTATTTTTGTGGGGGCTTGACCGAGGCAGAGAAGCACCAGCTCTTCGACGAGCACGTGCGGTGGTACCGGATGTACGGGATGAGCATGCGGCCCGTACCCGATTCGTGGGAGGACTTTCAGGCGTACTGGGCCCGAGTCTGCCGAGACGAACTCGAGATCAATCAGGCCACGCTTGACATCTTCCACATGCGTATTCCCAAGCCGAGGTTCGTTCTCATGCCCACCTCCGTCTGGGACCAGTTGTTTAGACCGTTGGTAGCCGGTCAACGCTGGATCGCGGCCGGGCTGTTCGATCCAGCCATCCGGGAGAAAGCGCATATGCACTGGACACCGGGCGATGAGGTGTTGTTGCGCGTATTCGGCAAAATCGTCGAACTCGCGTTCTTGGCAGTACCCGACGAAATCCGCCTGCACCCGCGGGCACTAGCCGCCTATCGCCGCGCCGAGGGACGAACGCGGCACGACGCGCCCCTGGTCGAAGCACCCGAGTTTATGGCACCACCTCGGGATCGACACGGGCTGCCGATGCACTATTTTCCGAGCGGCTCACCATCGTCACGCCGCTCCGCTTTTGACCCAGCGCGGGCCATAATGGAACGCGCAGGTTCGCTCGTGCACACCACGCTCTCGCTGGCCGGCCTGCGACCGCAACGGGTCCGCCGTCGCGTCGCGTAGTGTCGGCCAGGATCTAGCCGCCTTGTTTGGTGAGGCAACCCAACGCCCGCGCGCTTTGATACAGACAGATCGCGGCAGCGGCGGCAACGTTCAGACTCTCCGCCCCACCAGCCATCGGGATGCGCACCCGGTAGTCTGACGCATCCAATACTTCGGCTGGCAGACCGTGTGATTCGGGGCCGAACAGCCAAGCAGTGGACTTACGGAGCAGCTGGTCGTCCGCGCTCAGCGGCGTTTCACCGTCCACTGCGGTAGCTAGCACCTGCAGCCCGGCGCCGTGCAGGGCGGTGATGGTGGTGTGCGTCTCGGGCGCAACGACGATCGGGATCGAAAAGAAACTGCCGGCCGAGGCACGCAAACATTTGCCGTTGTACGGGTCGACGCTGTGCCCGGCCAGAATCACAGCTGCAGCGCCCATGGCGTCCGCGATGCGAATGATCGTGCCCGCATTACCCGGTTCACTAATCGCCACAGCCACGACGATCAGCTCAGGTGAGTCAGTCAGCACATCCTTGAGCCGGGTCGCCGGCATATCGCAGACGGCGACCAACCCAACTGGAGTAACTGTGTCAGACAGAGCTTTGGCGGCGCGCTCCGTCACCAGATGAATCAGCCCATGTTGGGCTGCAGCCAAAGAAGTCAGCAAGGGCTCATGCCGTGTCCGTGCGAGTTCGGTAACAAATATGTCGCGAACCAGACCACGCGCCGACGCAGCCTCGACCAGATTGGCTCCTTCGGCGAGAAATTGTCGAGCACGACGCCGCCCCACCTGGCGTTTTAGCTTTACCGCCGCAACGACCTGGGCCGAGCGTTCGGTGAGGACGTAACCCTGTCGGCCGGAGCCCGAACTAGCCGCGATAACCCGGCTCCTCCCCGGTCAGTACTGTCGCTGCGGGCTAGGCCGCCTCGCCGGACGGCGCGTTCACGTCGTGTGGGAGGGCAGCCCGAGCTACGTCGACAAGTGCGGTGAACGCCGCCGGATCCGCGATCGCAATATCGGCGAGGTTCTTGCGGTCGACTTCGACGCCGGCGGCCTTCAAGCCCTGGATTAGCCGGTTATAGGTAAGGTCGTTGGCGCGCGCAGCCGCATTGATCCGAGAGATCCACAACTTGCGGAACTCTCCCTTACGCGCCCGACGGTCGCGGTAAGCATATGTCAATGAGTGAAGTTGTTGTTCTTTGGCTTTACGGTAGAGCCGGGATCGCTGGCCGCGATAACCTTTTGAAGCCTTCAGGACGGTGCGTCGCTTCTTGTGGGCGTTGACTGCCCGCTTTACGCGTGCCATGGATGTTCCTATTCTCGTTCGGACGTCGGTGGTCTGGTGCCGGCGACGGCTTGTGTTGGCGCGGGTCGTTCAGCCGTTTAACAGCGAGTTGATCCGCTTCGTATCGTTGGCTGATACCGCCGTGCGGCCGTCCAGCCGCCGCGTACGGCGCGACGACTTGTGTTCGAGCAGATGTCGCCGGTTGGCTTTCTGGCGGACAATCTTCCCGGTGCCAGTACGCCGGAATCGCTTCGATGCCCCACTGTGGGGCTTGGCCTTGGGCATGTTTCCTCTATTTCTCGGGTTCTGCTGTTGTCGCAGTCGGGTCTGACGGTCAGGATTTGGTGTCGCTGGCGGGATGGCGATGGGGCACCGACCCGGCTTCGGGTTCATCCTGATGCCGCGCCCTGGCGCGAGTCTTCGCCCCACGGTGCGGAGCCAGTACCATCGTCATGTTGCGCCCGTCCTGCTTTGCGGACGTTTCAACGAATCCGTAATCGGCCACATCGGCGCCCAGCCGCTGCAGCAATCGATAGCCCAGCTCGGGCCGCGACTGCTCGCGCCCGCGGAACATGATAGTGACCTTGACCTTCGACCCCGCCTCTAGGAAGCGTACGACGTGACCTTTCTTGGTCTCGTAGTCATGATCGTCGATCTTTGGCCGCAGCTTTTGTTCTTTGACCACGGTCTGTTGCTGGTTCTTGCGGGATTCGCGCGCCTTTTGCGCCGTCTCGTATTTGTACTTGCCGTAGTCCATGATCTTGCAGACCGGCGGTCTGGCGTTTGGGGCAACTTCGACAAGGTCGAGATCGGCGTCCGCGGCGACGCGTAGTGCGTCTTCGATACGCACGATGCCTACCTGCTCCCCCCCCGGACCGATCAATCGGACCTCAGGTACGCGGATACGCTCATTGACGCGGGTCTCAGTGCTGATGGGGCCTCCCTCGTTGGCAAGTTTCCAGTCGCGACCGGTGCGACGACGCCGCGGGAATCAGGAGCGGGAACACCAAACCACCAACAAAAAGCCCTGCCTAAGCAGGGCCCAATGCCGACCGACCGCGGCTCAAAACTCTCTCAAGCCGCCTGCGCGAAGCGCAGAACAGGCACGTCACGATGCCTGTGACCGGACCGCGCAGCCGTGAAATCTCGTAGCTGGCGGTGGGAGTTGGACTCCACTTGCTGTCCCTGGCCTTCGCCGGGATGGTCGCGGGAGTCAGTCTAACAGCCATGACCCGCCAACTCAGCAACGAGCCGCTAGCACGGGGGCCCTGCGAACACCAGCGTGGCGACACGGAGTCGCCGCTTCGCCAAGATTTTCCCAGTATTAACGAATATCCTCGCGCTCTGTGACGCTCACAAGGATCCAGACCAGCTCGCAAGGCAGGCTGAACTCCCGCTATCACTGGGTGCCCGCGGCCGCCGGATGGATCGTCGGAGTCATCGCTACCCTGTCGCTGTTGGCAAGCGTGTCTCCCCTGATCCGGTGGGTTATCAAAGTTCCACGGGAGTTCATCAACGCGTACTTGTTCAATTTCCCAGACACCAGCGTCGCCTGGTCTTTCGTGCTGGCATTGCTGGCAGCCGCACTAACCGCGCGCAAGCGCATCGCCTGGTTGCTGCTGCTCGGCAACATGGTCCTTTCCGCCGTCGTCAATGCCGTCGATATCGCCACAGGCGGCAACACGGCGGCGCAGACCCTCGGCGAAAACCTCGGGTTCGCCGTGCATGTCGTTGCGACTGTCCTTCTCCTGCTTAGCTATCGGGAGTTCTGGGCCAAGGTCCGCAAAGCCGCGCTGTTCAAAGCCACCACGGTGCTGGTCGTCGGCTGGGCGATCGGAATCCTCGCGTCCTGGGCGCTAGTCCAACTGTTCCCCGGCTCGCTAGCGCGCCAACACCGGTTGTTGTACGTGGTAAACCGGGTCGTTGGATTCGCCCTCGCCGACCCTCATCTGTTCGCTGGCAGACCACACGTCTTCGTCAACTCCATCCTCGGCCTGTTGGGCGCTTTCGCATTGATCGCGGCCGCCATCGTTCTTTTCCAATCTCAACGAGCCGACAACGCACTGACCGGAGAGGACGAGTCGGCTATCCGCGGGTTGCTCGAGTTGTACGGAAAGAACGACTCACTTGGCTACTTTGCCACCCGCCGCGACAAATCGGTGATCTTCGCACCCAGCGGGCGCGCTGCCATCACCTACCGTGTTGAAGTCGGTGTGTGTCTGGCCAGCGGCGACCCAGTCGGAGATTCCAGAGCCTGGCCGCAGGCCGTGCACGCCTGGCTGAATTTGTGCCAGGCCTTCGGGTGGGCGCCGGGCGTCATGGGCGCCAGCTCCCAGGGCGCCAAGGCATATCGCGAAGCGGGCCTTAACGCTCTGGTGCTCGGCGATGAGGCCATCCTGCGGACCTCCGATTTCACGCTGTCCGGTCCGGAGATGCGTGGAGTGCGCCAGGCGGTGACCCGAGCCCGCAGAGCTGGGCTCACAGTGCGTATCCGGCGGCACCGCGACCTCTCGGCCGACGACATGGCACAGACCATTGCGCGCACAGATGCCTGGCGCGACACCGAATCCGAACGCGGCTTCTCGATGGCATTGGGCCGACTCGGCGACGCCGCTGACTCCGATTGTCTGCTGGTAGAAGCTGTTGACCCAGACAACCACGTGGTGGCCCTGCTGTCGCTGGTGCCGTGGGGAGCTACCGGCGTCTCGCTGGATGTGATGCGCCGTTCGCCGCAATCACCCAACGGCACCATCGAATTGATGGTCAGCGAACTGGCCCTGCACGGTCAGGGCCTTGGTATCAGTCGTATCTCGTTGAACTTCGCGATGTTTCGATCCGCCTTCGAGCAGGGCGCCCAGCTCGGCGCCGGTCCAGTTGCACGTTTGTGGCGCGGCCTGCTGCTGTTTTTCTCACGGTGGTGGCAACTCGAAACGCTCTACCGCTCAAACATGAAGTACCAACCCGAATGGGTGCCCCGGTACGCGTGCTATGAGGACGCACGATTAATACCCCGGGTTGGCGTTGCCTCGGTGATCGCCGAAGGTTTTCTTGTACTGCCATTCAGCCAGCCCAAGGAAGAACACACCGGCCATCGGTCCGCGGTGCCGCCTACTTTGGTAGCCACCGGCCTGCTGCATGCTGACGGCTCGGCGCCAGACGTCAGCAGGCTGAGAGAAGAAAGCCTGGTCGACCCCGACGAGATCCGGCCCCACTTGCCCGAGCAGGTACGGGTTCGCCTGGCCAAGCTAAAGAAGCTGCGCAAGAGCGGCGTCGACGCCTATCCAGTGGGCCAGTCGCCCAGCCACACCGTTGCTGCCGCCCTAGCATCCGAGAACCGCGATGCGTCACCCATTTCGGTGTCTGGACGCATATTGCGAGTACGAAATTTCGGTGGCGTGTTATTCGCCCAGCTGCGTGACTGGTCCGGCGAGATCCAGGTGCTGCTGGATAATTCGCGCCTGACGCAGGGCCGCGCCGCGGACTTCAACGCGGCAATCGATCTCGGTGATCTAGTGGAAACCACCGGGCACATGGGTTTGAGCAACACCGGAACCCGATCGTTGATCGTCAGCACGTGGCGGTTGATCGGTAAGTGCCTGCGGCCGCTGCCCAACAAGTGGACCGGGTTGACAGATCCTGAAGCCCGAGTCCGGACACGCTATGTCGACCTCGCGATCAACACCAATTCTCGTCAGCTGATCGCCGCCCGCAGCGACGTCTTGCGCGCGTTACGGGAAACGCTCTTCGCGAAGGGATTCGTCGAGGTCGAGACTCCGATCCTGCAGCAGGTGCACGGCGGCGCCACCGCGCGGCCGTTCGTCACCCACATCAACACCTATTCGATGGACCTGTTCTTACGAATCGCCCCTGAGCTCTACCTGAAGCGATTGTGCGTCGGCGGGGTAGAACGGGTTTTTGAACTCGGCCGCGCCTTCCGCAACGAGGGTGTCGACTTCAGCCACAATCCGGAGTTCACCCTATTGGAGGCATATCAGGCGCACGCCGACTACATGGTGTGGATAGACGGCTGCCGCGAGCTGATCCAGAACGCCGCCCGTGCTGCACATGGCACGCTGACAGCGATGCGCCCCGGCAAAGGAGACCACCTTGAGCCGGTGGATATCTCCGGAGTATGGCCGGTCAAAACGGTGCACGACGCCGTCTCCGAGGCCCTTGGCGAGCACGTGCACGCCGACACCGACGTGGCTACCCTGCGCAAGCTCTCCGACGCCGCTCACATCCCCTATCGGGCGAATTGGGATGCTGGCGCCATGGTTCTGGAGCTCTACGAGCACCTGGTGGAGGGCCGCACCGAGCAGCCCACGTTCTACATCGATTTCCCGACGTCGGTGTCGCCGCTGACCCGACCGCATCGCCGCACGAGCGGACTGGCCGAACGTTGGGACCTGGTGGCGTGGGGAGTCGAACTGGGCACCGCCTACAGCGAACTCACCGACCCGGTGGAACAGCGGCGCCGCCTGCTCGAGCAGTCGCTACTGGCGGCCGGCGGAGATCCCGAGGCTATGCAGCTCGATGAGGACTTCCTACAGGCGATGGAATACGCCATGCCGCCCACCGGTGGCCTTGGCATGGGCGTCGATCGGGTAGTCATGCTGATCACCGGCCGAAGCATCCGCGAGACTCTGCCCTTTCCGCTGGCCAAGCCGCATTAGTCGGAAGGCGCACGCCACCGACTAGGCAGCCGGCGGCAGACTTGAGCAGTCGGTCATCGACCCGGGTGCGCCGTAAGGAGCCCACCCGACCGCACCAACACAGCACTGCCGGACACAGCAGCGAGACCCGACTCGCCGTTGTGGGCTTTCTCAGAGAAGCCAGATCTTAAGTCACGGGGTATTGGGCGGCTACTTGTTGGTCGAGGGCGGCCATATCGTGGTTGACCGCACCGAGGTCACGCAGTGTCGCTTTGACGGCCACGACCAGGCGCCGGTTGACCCTCTCGATCATCAATAGCTTGGCCTGGGTCGCGTCTGCGGCCTGCCCTGCCCCGGCGTCTTGGAGCCGCAACCGCGCCTGGCGAGCGGCATCCAGATTGGCCTGAGCCCGAGCAGCGACCTGCTGCATCTCACGCACCCCAGCATCAATAGCGCCATGGTCATAAACCAGACGCCCCTCATCAGCGTCGACCCCGCCGATCGGCGGTGGCGGCGGGACAGCGAAATGCCCACCCAGGAGCCGATAGGCATGCTCACGACGCAGCTCCTCATCTCGCCCCAGCCGTGCCTGACGCCCAACAGACCACAAATCATGGGCATGCGTGGTGGCCTCACCGGCCATCCCACCCAACCGGGGCGGCTGATCACTATCCAGCTGCAGCGCTTGATCACCACCCAACCGCTGAGCCCGCTTACGAAAATGCTGGGCGTCTCGCCGATGATCCTCCGGCGACTGCTCCCGCAACTCCCGCGCACGCTGCCCAGCCACCCGAGCCCTCTCCTCAGCATTCTGCCTTTGCTGCTGGTAGAACTCCCCGTCCTCCTTGGCGGACTGCGCTTCGGCCTGGGCTTCCCGCGCTTCGTCCTGCGCCTGTTGAACCTGTTGCTGGGCCTCTTGAACTTGCTGCTCGTAGAACTCCTTGTCCGCTAAAGCCTTTTGCGCTTCCGCGCCGGCAGATACCCGCGCTCGCTGCTCGGCCTCCTGCGATTTTTGCTGGTAGAAGTCCGCCGCTTCTTGGGCCTCCCGTGCGTTCTCCTCGGCCACCCGGACGGTCTGCTCGGCGTCCCGCAGGTCGGCTTCGGAGTCCTCCGCGTTCTGCAGCGCCTCTTGTGCTTCGTCTTGGGCCTGCTGGGCTTGCTGTTCGGCCTCCTGGGCGTGCTGCTGCCAGTTTTCGTGCAGGTCTGCTAGCGCGCCGGCCTGCTGGGCTTGTCGTTGGTAGTCGAGGGCTTGGTCACCAACAATCCGAGCGCGCCGGTCAACATCAGCACTTTCTTGTGCAAACTGACCAGCGCGTTGAGCATGCACACCCGCGTGCTCGTCAAAACCGGCACGATACTGCCCAACCAGATCATCAGCAGCAGACAGATCATCCAGACGCACCGGAGCAGGAAACACCGGCATGTCCGGATCCGGCGGCGGCGGGACATGACGCGGCAAATCCCCACCAAACGCCTCATCAGCCACTGGCCCGTGCCGAGGCACTCCGCGAGGATCTCCGTTAGGTAGCGTCATAATCGACTCCCCCACTGTGCTGTAGGCCCAGTGGGTAGCTGCCAATACCCAGGCAAGTTATCCCAGGAATTCACGGTCGCCGGAGCGTTCAAGCATCGGGTTTGTCGGTGTCGGCGTCCCGCATGCAAGCTGGTGTGGTCATTATCGGGAGCGTTCACCTCGCGCCTTTCAGGTCGAACTCACAGCAATCATCAGAGCTACTCGGGTTGATCCGGAGATGACGTTCATCCGGCAACAGCGCCGTCGAACTAGAGGCAAACTAGCCGTAATGTGCGCGGTAACCCTAGGCCAATATGCGTAAATAATTGACATATTTCACGGCTGTTGCCGCGCTACGCGGTTTCCCTGGACGTGCTTACCCGCGGATTGGTGCGGTGTTACCGGAAAACACGCAGTATTGGAAAGGACAAGACGCCGACCAGCAAGCCGCTTGGCATAATCTTTTCCAGCGCGCGATTTACGTCGACTTACTAGCTAAGCCGACGCGCAGCGATAGTGCGACGGCCTATGCACACTCCGGCCGGGCACGAGCGACATCTCAATACCACCCAAGCCTGGTATTTGTGTTGCGGTAACAGTGTGCTCAAGCACTGACTTTTCGTCGGCCGCTGGACCGCCGCGTCGCGCCGCTCCTTGTATTACTGCTATCGAAAACTTCGGCAAGAAACTTCCCGGTGTAGCTCTCGGGAACAATGGCGACGTCCTCCGGAGCACCTTCTGCAACAACCGTTCCGCCGCCGGAGCCACCCTCCGGGCCCATGTCGATAATCCAGTCGGACGTCTTGATCACATCCAGGTTGTGTTCAATAACGACCACCGTATTGCCTTTGTCGACAAGGCCGCCGATGACGTTAAGCAGCTTTCTGATGTCGTCGAAATGCAAACCAGTAGTCGGTTCGTCGAGGACGTAGATGGTGCGCCCGGTCGAGCGCTTCTGCAACTCCGCGGCTAGCTTGACCCGCTGCGCCTCACCACCGGACAGCGTCGGCGCGGGCTGGCCGAGCCGAACGTAGCCGAGCCCGACATCGACCAAGGTGCGCAGGTAGCGGTGGATGCCGGTAATCGGCTCGAAGAACTCCGCGGCGTCTTCGATCGACAGATCCAGCACCTCTGCGATGGTTTTGCCTTTGTAGTGCACCTCGAGGGTTTCTCTGTTGTAGCGCGCGCCTTGGCACACTTCACACGGCACATACACATCAGGCAAGAAATTCATCTCGATCTTGATGGTTCCGTCGCCCGTGCACGCCTCGCAACGACCACCCTTGACGTTGAACGAAAAACGGCCCGGTTGATAACCACGGACCTTTGCCTCGGTGGTAGCAGCGAACAAGCTGCGGATCTTGTCGAAGACCCCGGTGTAGGTGGCCGGGTTGGATCGCGGGGTTCGGCCGATCGGCGACTGGTCCACCCGCACCAGCTTGTCCAGGTGATCGAGCCCGGTAACCCGAGTGTGTCGTCCTGGCACCTGGCGGGCGCCGTTGAGCCTGTTGGCCAGCACCGCAGCCAGGATGTCGTTGACCAGCGTCGACTTGCCGGAGCCGGACACACCTGTGACCGAGGTCAGCAGACCGAGCGGAAAAGACACGTCGATACCGCGCAGATTGTGCTCGCGCGCTCCGATGACAGTAAGTTGACGCCCTCGATCGATGGGGCGCCGCATCGTAGGAATTTCGATCCGCTGTCTGTTCGAGAGGTAGGCGCCGGTGACCGACTTCTTGTTACGCACCAGCTCGTTGTACGGACCGCTGTGCACGATGCGGCCACCGTGTTCGCCAGCCCCAGGGCCGATGTCGACCACCCAGTCCGCATGGGCGATGGTGTCCTCATCGTGCTCGACAACAATCAAAGTATTTCCCAAATCCCTGAGGTGGGTGAGGGTTTCGATAAGGCGACGGTTATCACGCTGATGCAGTCCGATGGAGGGTTCGTCGAGTACGTAAAGCACACCTACCAGTCCGGCGCCGATCTGGGTAGCCAACCGGATACGTTGCGCCTCGCCGCCCGACAAGGTAGCCGCCGCGCGGGAAAGGGACAGGTACTCCAGCCCGACATCGAGCAGAAAACCAAGCCGGGATTGTATTTCCTTGAGTACCTGCCCAGCGATCGCTTGTTCGCGTGCACCTAGAGTCAGCGCGTTGAGAAACGCAGCGCATTCCGCGATTGACAATTCGCAAACTTCGGCGATGGATTTCGAGCCCTGCTCCCCTGCTGCCAGCATCACCGCCAGAATCTCGGGCTTAAGCCGGGTGCCCTCACACACTGGGCACGGCACGTCGCGCATGAAGCCCTCGTAGCGTTCCTTCATCTGCTCCGACTCAGTCTGGGCCATCCTGCGTTGCAGAAACGCAAGCACACCCTCAAAATCGGCGTAGTACGACCGGGTCCGTCCGTAGCGATTGCGGTACCGCACGTGCACTTGCTCGTCGGCGCCCTCAAGAATCGCCTTGCGCGCCTTGGCCGGCAGCTTCCGCCATGGTGTGTTGACGTCGAAACCCAACGCGTCACCAAGCCCTGCCATCATCCGGGTGAAGTACTCGGCGCTGTGCCCAGTCGACCATGGCGCCACCGCGCCATCAGCCAGCGTGCGATCCGGGTCAGGCACCACCAGGTCGGGATCCACCTCCTTGCGGATTCCCAGGCCGGCGCATTCGGGGCATGCACCGTAGGGCGAGTTGAACGAGAAAGACCGCGGCTCCAGATCGTCCACTGCTAAGGCGTGCCCGTTGGGACACGCCAGCTTCTCGGAGAACCGCTGCTCACTGGAATGGCCCTGCTGGTCGTGCCCTTTTTCGTCGGGAAACTCCAGCACCACAATACCGTCAGCCAGATTCAGAGCGGTTTCGACCGAATCAGTGAGACGTTGTTTGGCTGTGGCCTTCACGGTGAGACGGTCAACAACTACTTCGATGTCATGCTTTTCTTGCTTTTTCAACTTCGGAGGATCTGTCAGCGAATGCACTACCGAGTCCACTCGCACTCGGCTATAACCCTGCGCGTTAAGCTTTTCGAACAGGTCAGCAAACTCGCCCTTACGCGTCCGTACCACTGGGGCGAGCACCAGGAACCGGGTGCCCTCCGGCATCGCCAGCACTTGATCCACAATCTGCTGCGGCGTCTGGCGTGCAATTCGCTCACCACAGATCGGGCAATGCGGCGTACCAGCGCGTGCGTAAAGTAGCCGCAGGTAGTCGTACACCTCGGTGATAGTGCCAACCGTCGAGCGTGGGTTGCGGTTGGTCGACTTCTGGTCGATAGATACCGCAGGCGATAGCCCCTCGATGAAGTCGACGTCCGGTTTGTCCATCTGACCGAGGAATTGGCGAGCGTACGCCGACAGCGATTCGACATAACGCCGCTGCCCCTCGGCGAAGATGGTGTCGAAGGCCAGCGAAGACTTGCCCGATCCGGAGAGCCCGGTGAAGACGATCAGCGCGTCCCGTGGCAGGTCGAGATCGACACTGCGCAAGTTGTGCTCACGTGCACCCTTGATGATCAGGCGGTCAGCCAACGCTGCCCCTCCCCAAAATTTCGGTGACTCCTATGACAGACAAGTCATCGCACAGACTGTATTCCATGCTATGCGCCCATACCGACAAGCATTCTCTGCCAGGATCTTCCCAGAAGTTACAGACTGGCTTGCACGCTGGATCCATCTGGCATCCGACAGGGACCCGCGCCGGTGCGGGCTAGTTGTATCCGGCGGCGTTCTGTTGTTCTAGACCGGCCATTTCGTGGTGGGCCACGCCCAGTTCGCGCAAGGCGTCTCTAACGGCTTCGATGATTCGTTGGTTGATACGTTCTAGCTGCAAAAGCCTGCTCTCGGATACCTCTGCCGAGGCCCCGGACGCCCCATCGGTCAGCTGCAATCCGGCATGGCGAAGGGCGTTCAGGTTAGCTTGCACATGTTGAGCGACTTCCTGCAGCTCACGTATCGCGGCGTCGGCGACGATTCCCCCACCTGGCGCCAGCCAAACACCAGGCGTTCGCCGGGTACCCCCACAGAGACTCCAGCTGACCGCAAGTCTTCACGGGCCTCAATCATTGCTCCGTCGCCGACCAGTAACGTGGCCGCTATGACTGCTCCGAACGCGCCCAGCGACGACTACACCGGACACGTCGAACCGGGAACCGTGGCTCGCCGCGTCCTGCCCGGAGCCACGATCCTGAAGGCGTCAGTAGGCCCGATGGACAACAACGCCTATCTGGTGACATGTTCAGCGACCGGAGAAACACTGCTGATCGACGCCGCCAACGACGCTGAGATCCTTATCGAACTGGTCCGGCGCTACGCGCCCACGTTGTCGCTGATTGTTACCAGCCATCAGCACCCCGACCATTGGCAGGCACTGGAAGCCGTCGTTGCGGCCACCGGGGCGCCCACCGCCGCGCACGAGATCGACGCCAAGCCATTGCCAGTCAAACCCGATCGCTTGCTGGCCAACGGTGACACCGTTCAAATCGGCGACCTGACATTCGACGTTATCCACCTGCGCGGGCACACCCCCGGCTCAATCGCGCTGGCACTCGGCGGACCGGCGGGACGCCCCGACGCCGGAGGGATCACGCATTTGTTCACCGGCGACTGTCTGTTTCCGGGAGGGGTCGGCAAGACATGGCAACCTGGCGACTTCCGTCAGCTGCTCGACGACGTGACCACGCGGGTGTTCGACGTGTACCCAGACTCCACGGTCATCTACCCCGGCCACGGAGACGACACAGACCTTGGTACTGAGCGCCCTAACCTCCGTGAATGGCGTGACCGCGGCTGGTAGACCCACGCCTGGCTGGCGGCCGGGCTCAGAGCGGTCAGCTCGTGGTGTGCACGATCAGTACATCGACCTTGGCCCGACGCGAAACGTTGGCCGGCACCGATCCCAGTAGGCGGCCCGCGATTGTGCTCAGGCCGACGTTGCCGACAACCAACAGATCGGCGTTTTCCTGCTCAGCGAGCTGCACAAGCGCATCCACTGGCGCACCTTCAATGGGGCGTTCTTCAACATCTTTGGCGCCAGCGATATGCGCGCGCTCTCTGGCATCATGCAGGATGTCGTAGATCGGCCCAGTGCCCGACACTTTGTAGCTTTCGTTCTTCAGTGCATCGACGGCCCGTGAGTCGTCCTGCTGGGGTAGATAAGCCGACGCAACTATCAACTTCGCGTCCGAGCCGGCGATACGAGCCGCCCGATCCACTGCGCGCATCGACGAATCCGAGCCGTCGGTCCCTACTACCACGGTCCGATAGGCGCTCATTTACCCTCCAAGTGTTGGTTGCTACGCCAACCCAAGACAGTATCGGGTTGCGGTATACAAATGGGCCAGATTAACCACACAGCATCGACGTGGCGCAGACTGCATTTGCCTCGCGTCGGCGAGCTCACCGACGATATCGCCGACGACAGCTCCGTCAAACACCTAAATTTTACAGAGAATGCCTTGTTGCACAAAGCCTTCCGGCTGCAGTAGACGGGGCGCCAGCGGCCTAGGCTGACGCCTCGGAGGCGGCTACCAGCCCGAATACAGGCACGTTGGTGAGAAGCTTCATCGAAGGGATCCTACAGTGACAGACATCATGTCGGTGTCGATCCTTGAGCAGCACGCTGGGGCGGATCAACAGGCCGTCGCAGACGGGCCTGCACGCCCGCGCGTCCGCGGCCGGTTGTTCGACCCGCTGGCAATCGCCGCACTTGCCATCGCGATTAGTGGCGCCTGGGCCAGCAGACCATCGCTGTGGTTCGACGAGGGTGCGACGATCTCAGCGTCGGCAAGCCGGACATTGCCAGAGCTGTGGCGGCTGCTCGGACATATCGACGCGGTGCACGGCCTTTACTACCTAGTGATGCATGGCTGGTTCGCCGTCTTCCCACCGACGGAATTCTGGTCGCGGGTTCCCAGCTGTCTGGCTGTCGGGGCGGCAGCCGCCGGCGTCGTCGTTTTCACCAGGCAGTTGGCCCCGTCACCGGAGGGGCGCACCACGACGCTGTGTGCGGGTGTCGTCTTCGCCATGCTGCCGCGAGTGACATGGGCTGGGATCGAAGCACGCTCCTCTGCCCTGGCGGTGGCGGCTGCTGTATGGCTGACTGTTTTGCTCGTCGCCGCGGTGCGGCGCCATCGACCAGGCTTGTGGCTGCTGTATGCGCTGATGTTGATGCTGTCGATACTGGCCAACATCAATTTGGCGCTGATGGTTCTGGTCCACGCAGCGATGCTGCCGCTGCTGGCACCCGCGAAATCCAGAAAGTCCCCGGTGCTTTGGTGGTCAATGAGTTCGGTGATTGCGCTCGCGGCCATGACGCCATTCATCATCTTCGCGCACAGCCAGGTTTGGCAGGTCAAGTGGATCGCCGGGCTCAGCCGCAACATCGTGCTCGATGTGGTGCATCGACAGTACTTCGACCACAGCGTTGCGTTCGCGATTCTGGCTGGCGTCGTCGTTGCGGCCGCGATCTTCGTTCGGCTAGCCCGAGCCCACGTGACCGTTGCCGATGACCGCCGGCTGTTACTAGCCGGCGCTGTGTGGATCGTCATTCCGAACGCTGTGGTTCTGATCTACTCAGCGGTCATCGAACCGATCTACTACCCGCGCTACTTGATCTTCACCGCTCCCGCCGCCGCTGTGGTCCTCGCGGTCTGCATTGTCACCATCACCCGCAAGCCATGGCCGCGAGCCGGTGCGGCCGTGCTCGTAGCGCTCTTTGCTATCGCCGCGTTTCCGAATTATCTCTTTACCCAACGCGGGCCCTACGCAAAAGAGGGTTGGGACTACAGCCAGGTCGCCGACCTCATCAGCGTCCACGCCAACTCCGGAGACTGTCTGCTGGTGGACAACACCGTGCGCTGGAGGCCCGGGCCGATCCGTGCCCTGTTGGCCACCCGGCCGGGAGCCTTTCGCACGATGATCGACGTCGAACGTGGCTCCTACGGACCCTCGGTCGGCGCTCTGTGGGATGGCCACGTGGCTGTGTGGCTCGCGACCGCCAAGATCAACAAATGTCCTGCATTGTGGACCATCTCTAGCCGAGACGCTTCGTTGCCCGACCATCAGGTCGGACAAACGTTGCCGCCGGGATCCGCTTTCGGGCGGACTCCGGTATATCACTTCCCGCAGTACCTCGGCTTCCGCATCGTAGAGCGGTGGCAATTCCACTATTCACAGGTCGTCAAGTCGACGCGGTGAGTTATGGCTTGCGATGTGTTGCCCGTTGACTGCTCCCCCGCATAAATGCGGGGGATTCCGCAGCTCGGGTTGCCTAGCGCAGCTACGCCGCGTCGGGTCTTACACCGTCTACGCCGCCGGGGTTCAGCCCTGCCCGGTTTAAAACCACCTGCGCCGCGTTTCGATCCCTGTCCGCGACTGTGCCGCACGTGGCACAGGTGTAGATGCGTTGCGACAGCGGCAGGCGGTGCGTGGCTCTTGCCCCGCACTGTCCGCAGTCGGTGCTGGTGTACTTCGGGTCCACCATCACAACACAACGGCCATGCTTGCCCGCCATGTTCACAAGTTCTGTTTTCGCGATACGGATACCCGCATCGGCGGCCTTACGCGCCATCGTCGACTTCGCCAAAAACTTTGGCTTGAAGTCCTCGACTGCTACCGCATCGAAATCATTGACCAGGTTTTTCGCCCACATTCGTGCGTCCTGCTGGCGTTGACGCGCAACCTTCTTGTGCGCCTTGGCCGCCAACCTTTTAGCCGCCCGGTAGCGCCGACTACCTGGCTTCCCTTTTCCGGGGCGCCGTCGCGCCATGGCCCGCTGATAGCGGGCCAGCTTGTCGGATCCGGTTTTACCGTGCTGCGGGTGCGCCAAATCATGCTCAGCGCTGGTGGTGGTAGCTATAGCCTTCACACCCCAGTCGATACCAACTACCCGGCCCGTGACTGGTAGCGGCTCGGCTTGGGCTTTCACCACAAACGAGGCATACCAGTGCCCCAGACTGTCGCGGTAGACGCGCACACTCGACGGCGCAGTAGGCAGCTCCCGCGACCACACCGGCCGCACCACAACACCTTTCGCCAAAAACAGCACCCGGTCTACGAGCCGGAAGGCGTTGCGGTTGTAGTTGAGGGTGGGCGCGGCGAGTTGCTTCTTCTTGAATGTGGGGAATCCAGCACGGGCTCGCATCGGCAGCCGGTTCCGGATGTCCTTGAGCGCTTTTGCCCGCGATTTCGCGAAGTCACGCACGGTTTGTTGATGCGGTACCGCCGATCCAGCGGCCAGCCAATCCTGCTGTTGGCGCCAGCCAGTTAGTTGCTTGTCGAGTTCCGCGTATCCGCAGGTCTGGCCTGCCTGATGCGCTTTTTTCGATTCTGCGACACACTGGTTCCACACCCAGCGGCAGCGATCCCACTCGACCAGGAGAGCCTTTTCGGCGACGCCCGACATGCGCAGCCGGTAGGTGTAGCGGGCTTTGCCGCTACCCGCATCCTCACCAGCCCCGGCACTCATACCAGTCACGATAGTGCCGGGCACCGACATTTAGGGTTTGTGTGTGCTCGTGGGCGGCCGAGGCCACCGACTGGAACGCCCTCGGGTGATTTCTGAGTGTTGAGTGGTCGTCTGCGGGCACGGTCTTAAGACCGGCTGGTGTCTCTGTTCGGGAACTTGAAGCCGCTCGATAGCGGACTTCTGCTTAAGGAATGTTTGGGCTATGCCGTCTGTCTTGGACCGGAGTCCCCTGGTATCAGCTGAAAGGACGTGTATGGAACTGGTTTTGGGTGTCGATTTGGCGTGTCGGGCTGCGCACCAGGCATCGCTGGCCCGTCCGGATGGGACGTTTGTGTGGACCGGCAAGAGGTTCTTTACCCGGCCCGGCGAACTCGACAAACTCTGGAAGGAGATCACCCTGGGCGAGCACGACATGGTGCGTGTGGTGATGGAGCCGACCCGTAACGCGTGGGCGCCGGTCGCGTCCTGGTTTCGCCACCATGGAGCCCGTGTCTCGATGGTTCCCACCACCCAGTCCGCGGATTTGCGCGCTTACTATGCCAAACACACCAAAAACGACCACCTAGACTCCAAACTGCTAGCCCGGCTGCCGCTGCTGCACCCCGAAGGGCTCCGCGACCACACCAGCGACGGCCCCGCCGAACCGCTGCGGCGAATCGTCAAGATCCGTTCCTCGATCGTTAAGCGCCGCACCGCGGTCTTTCAGCGCCTTGATGCCCTGCTCGAGTTGTTGGGCCCGGCCTGGTACGACGCTTTGGGTTCCACCTACGGCAAGGCCACACTGGCGCTGTTGGCCCGCTACGGCGACCCACATAGTTTGATCCGTCTCGGACACGGGCGGCTGACCCGGTTTTTGATCCGCCACTCCCGCGGCGCTTGGCGCGACCACCAGGCCAGCTTGCTGTTGACCGCAGCCCGCGAATCGTTGCAGTTGTGGGGATGCGGCGCCGAAGCCCGCATCGATTTCGCCGAGCTGGCCGCTGATATCGCGGTGGAGGCCGAACAAGCCCAAATCCTGACCGAGCAGATCGACGATCTCGACGAGCGCTGCGCCAATCTCTACGCCGAGGCCGACCCCACCGGACTTATCGCCTCGGCCCCCGGTGTCGGGCCGGTCACCAGTGCAGTGATCGCCGGGCGTATCGGGGACCCACACCGCTTCCACTCCCTGGCCGCGATCCGCGCCTACTCCGGGCTGGTCCCCAAGCTCAGCCAGTCCGGACAAACCCATCACCAACACGGGCTGACCAAAGCCGGCGACCCGCTGCTGCGTGAAGCCCTGTTCACCGCTGCTGACCAGGCCCGTAAAACCGACCCCCACCTCGCTGCGAAATACAAACGACTCATGGCCACCGAACGCCACCACGACTCCGCGATCTGCCACATCGCCACTACCTTGCTGACCCGCATCGCCACCTGCTGGCGCACCGGCCAGCACTACACGCTTTGCGACACCAACGGCCAACCCATCACCGCCGAACAAGGACGCCGCATCGTGCGCACCCACCACACCGTCGACAAACACACCCGCATCAAAGCCGCCAACACCCGCCAATCCCAACACCGAAAAAACACAACAGGCCGACAGCAAGAGTCGCCGAGCGCCCCAATCTCAACACCACAAGACCCGATCGGCCGAAAACCGCTAAAATCACAGGTCAAGACACAATCACGGAAGCCCCGCCCGAAAGCGATGGTAGGAGCCTAGGAAGCGTGTGCCGGTGAGGGGCAGAAGGTGACCGCGCCAGATGCTGGGCCTTCTGGGCTCTGGGGTGGCGGCGATGAACACTTCGATGACCCCCCACCGCCATACTCGCCGCCACCGCAAGGATTTTGGGATACTCAACCGTGGCGGCCTGCCGAACCTGGCCCACCGTCCGAACCGGGCCCCCCACCCTATGAACCACCACCGCACGGCCTCGGCCCCGAATATCACGATCTGCAAGCCCAACGCTACAACAACCAAGCCCGTGTTCATGAAGCCATGGCCTGGCAACAGCAGGCCCCAGCGCGCGATCCCCGAGAAGCCCTCGACTCCGCCCAAGAAACCTTCGCAGACAATCCCACCGACATCCCAATCGAACGGCTTTTAACCGATCCGGCCGATAAGGCCGGCATCGAGCGTGACCTCTTCGACCTGGATAGACCCTCACCATTTGATCCACCCGACCGCATCGATTTTGAGCCCCCAAGTCAACGGTTGGGCTCGATTCGCGGCCTAGAACACCAACAACAAACCGCCGATCACCTGCGCCAACAACACTGGGCGCAAGCTCAAGCCCAACAACACCATGACCGCGCCGAAGGGCTCCGGGGCTGGGCCCAAGAACAGCAATTCGAGCATGCCGACCAACTACCACCACCTGCTGAGCGTCCGGTGGCACAACTGTCGCACGATGACGCCGCCCGATCCGCACAAGCACTTCGTGACTACGCCGAATATCACCAGGAACGGGTAGTCCACCACCAATCGGTGGTGGAGAACTCGGAACGGCAGGCGTCCTCTCATCGACAAAGCGCACAAGACAACCAACAACGTGCTCAGCGATTTCGGCAGGCACAACAGCGCCAACATGATTTAGAACAAGAGCACCGGGACGATGCGCTACAGGACCAACAGAGCGTAGAACACTTTGAACGGGCAGTTCACGAGGATGAGGAGCAGGCACAGTACCACCGGCAGCAAACCGAGAGTCACAAAACGCAAGCCCAGGAATTGGAGCAGCAAGCTCAACACAACAGCCAAGAGGCAGAACACCACCGCCTGAAGGCGCAGCGTGCCCACGAACAAGCCCAGGAATTGGAGCAGCAAGCTCAACACAACAGCCAAGAGGCAGAACACCACCGCTTGAAGGCGCAGCGTGCCCACGAACAAGCCCAGGACTTCGAACGGCAAGCCCAGGATGCCGAAGAGGATGTGCAGTGGCGGCATCAGCAGCAAGCCGAGGATGCCGAAGAGGACGCGCAATGGCACCGGCAACAAGCCCAGGATGCCGAGTCGAGTGCGCAATGGCATCGGCAAGAAGCCGAGGATGCCGAAGAGGACGCGCAATGGCACCGGAAACAAGCCCAGGATTTAGAGCGGCAAGTTCACGAGGATGAAGGGCAGGCACAGTACCACCGGCAGCAAACCGAGAGTCACAAAACGCAAGCCCAGGAATTGGAGCAGCAAGCTCAACACAACAGCCAAGAGGCAGAACAACACCGCCTAGACGCGCAGGCGAACGAGGAGCAGGCACGAGAGCACCAACAGCGGGCCGAGACTTTTGCCGGGCATGCACGTAGGCAGGAGTTGTATGCGGCGACAAACCGGCAGGCCGCTGACGAACTCGAGAACCGATCTCGTGGATTTCGCCAGCAAGTGTCGGATTTGCGGGAGCGCGGCCAGCAGTATCGAAGTCTAGCCGATCAGTACGAGGCTGCTGCGCACCCACCCGAGGCGGCCGGTGTAGTGGTCTATGACCATGTTGGTATCGCCGATGGCGTGGGTAGTTTACGGCAGATCGTTTCAAAATCGGAGTCAGCGCTAGATCTCATTGGTCAGGAACAAGATCGGCTAGCGGCGAACGCGGCGGGGCAGACCGCGGCAGCTTCCCAGGAAACGCTGACCCAGCTGAGGAAGATTCATCGCCGCATGATCGACGCAGCCATACGAGCCCTGGACTATCTCGACCTCGCCGATACCCAAATAGGTCACCTCGATGACAACCTCGCACAACGATTCTTCAACACCACACACCCCTAAAAGTCTCCGCACACCCAAAAGTCGTCATCCCAGAACAGCCACGACCCGAATAGGACCGCTCGACGGCAATCCACTGCGCTGTTGGCTGGTCCACGATATCGGGTCCAGCAGGTCTAGACCACCAAACGGGCCCCTCTCACACCCGCCAACACCCCAAACCGGCCAACAACATGCCCAGCCCCCAAGCCTTGACTCCTGTTAGGAACTCAAGCGGCGGCCACGCCGCGACCCCAGGCAGTGGCCACCCCGGAAACAAAATTGATGCGCTCCATCCCCGCACTAAAGATGCGGGGCTTTCCCGCGCTACGAATTTTCGGGTAAGAAGCGATCACCCCGATTGCAGCCAACGCGGTGAATACCGCGTATAACCAGCGAGCCGCCACCGTTTCGCCTCCTTTGGTCGTGTTGACCACGACGCCGGCCAAGCCGGCACCAAAGGCCGCCGCAATCAGCTGAACAGTGTTTACCGCAGCCGCCGCAACACTGCCCTCAGCCGGGTCTCCGACCGATTCCATCGCACCGGCCGACAAATGCGGCCAGGCCATCCCTATACCCGTTCCGGCAATCAGCAGCGCGAACGCCCAAAGCCCGACAATGCCGACCGATGCGTCTGCGCGCTGGGAAACGGCACCCAGCGCCAACCCCGACGCCATCACCATGGGCGCGGCCCCAACCACAAGCCCGATCACTCGTCGACTGCTCAGCGATGCGCTGACGACCTCACTGACCGTCCAGCCGACTGCCAGGGCCGCGCCCAGAAAGCCAGCCGCCACCGGGGTCAAGTGCCCCAATCGTTGACCAAACAGTGGCACATACGTGTCGATCATGGCCGCCGCCATAAGTAGCGCCAAGCTGAGATAAATCCACTTCAGGCGCCCGGGGCCGAATACACTCGGCGGCAACACCGGTGTCGACGTCCGCCAATCGACCAGAACAAACGCTGCCACCAACAGCCCGCCAGCAGCTAGCAATCCAGCGGTCGCCGCCGGATGGCGCGGGAGTTCGGCAACGCTGACTGCCAGTGCGGCGGCACCCATCAGCAGCAACGACCGCACCGGCACCTTCGCTCCTGGTCTCGGGTGGCTCGCGGCGACGCAGTTGCCGGCCATCGCGACCGGAACGACTGTGGCCATCAGCGCCGCCAAGATCACCATTACGCCAAATGCCCACCGCCACAAGCCGAATTGCGCAAAAAGCCCACCCGTCGATGGTCCGACCAAAGTAGCGACCCCCCACATCGCTGATACCAATGCCGAACCGCGGGTCCACAAAGCCTTGGGCAGAGCAGAGTTAATAAGTGCGTAGCCCAGGCCTGCCAACAGGCCGCCGGCCACGCCCTGCAAGGTACGTCCAACGACTAAGACCTCCATACTTGGCGCCAGCGCACACACGAGACTGGAGACAGCGAAGACCGCCAGGCCGGTCAGATACGCCCAGCGCGCCCCAACGCGCAGCAACATCGAATTGACTGTGGTCGCGGAGACGACGGACCCGACCAGATAGAGCGTCGTCACCCAAGCGTAGAGGCGGCTCCCGCCGATTTCGGCGACCGTGCTGGGGAGCAGGCTGATGGTCAGAAACTCGTTAGTGGCGTAAAGCGCGACGCCACCGGCCAGCACGACGGACGTCCCTAGATAGTTACCGAGCAGGTTGCGCCAACTGCCCGTATCGTTGGCAACTTCGGTCACGGTTCAACCGTATGAGCTAATCGGGGGTGAACGTACGTCACTTCAGGCCGGCAGCGTCCATGCCGCGCAGTTCCTTCTTCAGATCAGCGATCTCGTCGCGGAACCGGGCGGCTAGCTCGAACTGCAGATCACGCGCGGCTGCCATCATCTGCGCGGTGAGCTCTTTGATCAGATCTGCCAGCTCGGCGCGCGGCATAGCAGCAGCATCACGACCCTCCAACACACCAGAACTGACGACACGGCCGGGCTCGCCCTGCGCACGACGGCCCCGAGACGAATTGCGAGCGGACCCGCCGACAGGCACCGACTCGGCGCCTTCGGTGTCATCAGCCTCGCGGTAGACCTGGTCGAGGATATCGGCGATCTTCTTCCGCAGCGGCTGCGGGTTGATCCCGTTCGCCTCGTTGTAGGCCATCTGTTTGGCCCGCCGACGTTCGGTTTCATCGATAGCTTCGGTCATCGAGTCAGTCATCTTGTCGGCATACATATGGACCTCGCCCGAGACATTGCGGGCCGCGCGGCCGATCGTCTGGATCAGACTGCGCGACGACCGCAAGAAGCCTTCCTTGTCGGCGTCGAGGATCGCCACCAGCGAAACCTCGGGCAGATCCAAGCCCTCTCTTAGCAAGTTGATCCCGACCAGCACGTCATATTCACCGAGCCGGAGCTGGCGCAACAACTCCACCCGGCGCAACGTGTCAACCTCGGAGTGCAGATATCGCACCCGAATGCCCAGCTCCAGCAGGTAGTCGGTGAGGTCTTCGGCCATTTTCTTCGTCAGGGTGGTCACCAACACGCGCTCGTCGGCGTTAGCGCGTTTACGGATCTCGCCGATCAGGTCGTCGATCTGCCCATTGGTCGGCTTCACCACAACTTTCGGATCCACCAACCCGGTCGGCCGAATCACCTGCTCGACAAACTCGCCGTTGGACTGGCTGAGCTCGTAAGGCCCCGGAGTAGCCGACAGATACACCGTCTGGCCAATCCGGTCGGCGAACTCCTCCCAGGTCAGTGGGCGGTTATCGACCGCCGACGGCAGCCGGAACCCAAAGTCCACAAGGTTGCTCTTCCGGGAAATATCGCCCTCATACATACCGCCGATCTGCGGCACGGTTACGTGCGATTCATCAATGACCAGCAAGAAGTCCTCTGGAAAGTAGTCGAGCAGAGTCGCCGGCGGCGAGCCCGGTCCTCGGCCGTCGATGTGGCGCGAATAATTCTCAATGCCTGAGCAGAACCCAACTTGTCGCATCATTTCGATGTCGTAGTTCGTGCGCATCCGCAATCGCTGCGCCTCCAGGAGCTTGCCCTGGCCTTCGAACTCGGCGAGCCGCTCAGCTAGTTCCTCTTCGATGGTGGAGATCGCCTGAGCCATCCGTTCGGGACCAGCGACGTAGTGGGTGGCCGGAAATATTCGCAACGAGTCAACCTGGCGAATTACTTCACCGGTTAGCGGGTGTAGGTAGTACAGCGCCTCTATCTCATCGCCAAAGTACTCGATGCGAACCGCAAGCTCTTCGTAAGAGGGGATGATCTCGACGGTGTCTCCGCGCACCCGGAACGAGCCCCGGGTAAAGGACAGGTCGTTGCGCGTGTACTGCACGTCGACCAGCAACCGCAATAGCCCGTCTCGCGCCACCTCCGAACCGACTTGCAACTCGACCGAGCGGTCCAGATAGGACTGCGGTGTCCCGAGGCCATAGATACAGGAAACCGAGGCCACCACAACCACGTCACGACGCGACAGCAGCGAGGAGGTCGCGGAATGCCGAAGCCGCTCCACGTCGTCATTGATCGAACTGTCTTTTTCGATATATGTGTCGGTCTGGGCGATGTACGCCTCGGGCTGATAGTAGTCGTAGTACGACACAAAGTACTCGACTGCGTTGTGCGGCAACATCTCTCGGAGTTCGTTCGCCAGCTGGGCCGCCAAGGTCTTGTTCGGCGCCATCACGAGCGTGGGCCGCTGCAGTCGTTCGATCAGCCACGCGGTCGTCGCCGACTTCCCGGTCCCGGTCGCGCCGAGCAACACTACGTCGCGCTCCCCTGCCCGAACGCGCTGCTCTAGCTCGTTAATCGCAGCTGGCTGATCCCCAGCTGGATCATGCGGGCTGACCACCTCGAATCGGCTGCCCGTCCGTACGAGGTCGTCGACGGCACGATATTCCGAATGCGCAACGACGGGGTGTTCGGTGGCGAAGGCCATGGCAACCAGCGTAGAACCTGACCCCGACAATGCGCTCGGCAGAGGCCGGGTGCGAGCCTCGCGAAGTTTTACCGCTGCACCAGTCAAGATATCGGTGACACGGTACCAACCCGGCACCCACGCAACCACAGGTCAACTGTGGCGAGTCCACATCCGGGTAACTGGGTCGCATTCGATCAGATAGCCGTCGTCGGAGGCAGACATGGCGAACGCGGAGATGTCCAGCCGAGCGCAAGACGTACCGGCGGCGTGCACCCCAGTCACAATGGGTGCTTTATCCCATGTGTTGCCTTCGCAGACAACCTGCTGGTTACTGGTCTGGTCGTAGGCCAGTTTATCGGCATCGTCGCATATCCCGCCGAGGACAGGCTTGGTGACCGGCGCCAAGACCGCTTGGGCCGGTTCACCCAGCGCTACGCCCGCCGGCACGTCACCGACCCGAGTGGCCACTACGGGTATCCGCAACACCGCCCCTTTGCCGCCGCACTCATTGCTTCGAACGGTTTCGGTCTCTACTCCACGCAACGTGCCGTCGGATTGCGGCGCCAGCGACCAGGCAACAGTTTCCTGCTGGGTATCTGCTCCTAGGGCATTCGGCAGACGGCAACCCACTCGTACCTCTTGCTGCGCGCCCTGCCAATATCCCGAAATGAAACGCAAAATATCGGTCTGGCCACCGTCGGCGGTTCTGGGCTCCTGGTGATTGATGTCGTCGAGTTGGATTCCGGTGGACGCGCACCCGTTGGCCGTGCACGCAGAATGAAACGCCCACCAACTGGTGTCGACGCCGGGGTGTCGGATCGAGATGCCATTGGTCGTCCGATTTGACCGCTCGTAGTCCAACCGATAGACGCCGTCGAGGATTTTGGCCGCAGCGACCGGCGTGGCTGGTGGAAAACCGCGTGTGGCGGCCAGCGCGGGCTTGGGCCCCGCAGCTCCGGTCTGCACGGTGTACAGGGCGAAGCAGGCGACTGGCACGGCGATCAGCACCGCACAGACAAGGGCACAGGCCAACCGGATGCGGACCGAATATCTGTGACCCAACCCTGCCAGGACACCGCGTATATTGCGGTCGCTGAGCCGCACACCCGGTGCGCCGTCGTTTTGGGCCGCGCGCTCGGACTCCGAAACAGCAGCGAGCCCCGCGCCGACCGCAGCCGCAAACTCACGACAGCGCTCAAACCTGCTGTCCGGTTTCTTGGCAAGGGCTTTGAAGAACACGTCGTCAAGGTGCGCCAGATCCGGCCGATAGTCGCTGAGCCGAGGCGGCTCGTCATGCAGGTGCTGGCTGATCACGGCGATTGGGTTGGAGCGCTGGAACGGTGGCGCGCCGGTGAGAAGGTGAAAAGCCGTCGCCGCCAACGCGTATTGATCGGCCCGCGCATCAATGTGGGAACTCATCATCTGTTCGGGCGCAGCATAGGCAACTGTTCCCACAGCAACGTTGGTCTGGGTGATTCCGCTGATATCTCCCAGGTGACGAGCTACGCCAAAATCTGCCAACATGATTCGGCGTTCGCCGGCATCGACATGGGTAAGCAGAATATTTGCGGGTTTGATGTCTCGGTGCAGCAGACCGCGACCGTGGGCGTAATCGAGTGCTCCCGCAACCGCCCGGATAATAGTGCACACCTCATCTGCCGGCATTCCTGCTGGATAGTGTTCTCGCACCAGTTGGCAAGCATCGGTGCCGTCCACGAAATCCATGGAAATCCATAGCCGACCATCGAATTCACCACGATCGTGAACGCCGACGATGTTTTGGTGCCAAAGCGTCGCGGCAAGGTCGGCTTCCCGGTTGAACCTCTCTCGGAACTCACGGTCCGCGGTACTGGCTTGAGCGAGAACCTTAATCACGTCGCGCCGCGGCAGCCTCGGATGCAATGCAAGATAGACCTCGGCCATCCCACCGGCGCCCAGCGGTCGCAAGATCGTATAACCGGCAAACGCTGCGCCTCGAGTTAAGAAGCCGTGTCTCGCACCCGCCTCGTGGTGCCCGCCAGCGTGACCGTGAGTGGGTTCGTCGGAGTGCTCTGATTCCGGCGGCTGCGCGCGTGCGGCCGCGGCGAACCGCGACGCACGTCGAAGCATGTGGGAAACAGTTGTCGAATACAGCGATGGATTACCCACCCGTAGCGCACCGCGGGTCAACAGCGAACTGCTAAGCAGCCGCCGCCCCGCGCCAAATCTCCGGGTGCGACCTATTGACTCGTCCATCTGCTTATGCACCTTCGTCTTTCGGCGTCGCCTGCGCACATCGCGGTCTGAGGCCGGACGGAATACCGCAGGCGCCCACGTCGGGAGGAAGCGCGTTGTTCAGTGCGGCAAGCGGAATCAGCAGAGCTGCTCGCGCTGCCCGTCGGAGCGATCCCCCACGCTCGAATGATGCCCGAAGATCGGCATCCGATGGGGCGTCGCCGCTTATGAACCAGCTATGAGTCGTTGCCGAAAAACAAAGCCAACCCATAGCTCAGCCGTCTTAGTGCGCCCAATTCCGGGCCGATACTGGTGTAGTGACTCGATCAGCCTTGCCGGTGCTGACAATTCGGCACGACGGATCCCAATACTCGTTCACCGCAGACCACGAGGTGATCGTCGGACGGGACTTGCATGCCGACGTCTGGATCCCGGATCCACGCATATCCCACACGCATCTGATACTGCGCTTCGACAAAGGTCGATGGCTCGCCATCGACAGCGGCTCGTTAAACGGGACCTACCTGAACGGCTACCGGATGCCGGTTGTCGAGATCCACGACGGACAGAGCATCAATGTCGGCAATCCCAACGGGCCGTGTTTGACCTTCGCGATCGGGCCTCGATGCGATCAGATCAGCGCGTCAGCGATTCGCGCCGCGCAGGCCCAGACCGCGTCGGGCAGCCGACCGCTCACCCGAACCTGGCGGCTACCGCCGGTGCCGACACCAGCGCGGCCAAACCATCATCGTTCGTATCGGCTGAACAATGTGTCACGGCGCCGACCCGCACCTTCGCCGGCCGAACAGCTCACCGTCGTCAATGCCACACCACAGCCCGCTGAAGTCACCGTGATCGACGCGTTGTCGGCCGATGTGTCCGACCTCGTGACGAAGGCGGTGAAGTCGCTGCCGCGGTGGTCGTCAGCTCCGGTGAAAGTGCCCGGTTCCACCATGGTCGGTCGCGCCAGCGATAACGACGTCGTGATCGCCGACGTCTTGGCCTCGCGTCGGCACGCGACGATACAGTCGACGGCATTGGGCGCCGAGATCCGCGACTGCAGCATCAACGGAACGTTTGTCAACGGCACCCGGGTCGGGTCGGCGATCCTCGTCGAGGACGACGTAGTCACCATCGGCAATGTCGACCTGGTTTTTCGGAACGGCACGCTTGTCCACACTAGCGAGGCACTCGCATACGCCGGTGGTTTGCGGGTGAGCGAGGTCAACTTCAGCGTCGACAGCGGCAAACAACTGCTCGATAACATCTCGTTGATCGCCAAACCCGGCACACTGACCGCCGTGATCGGCGGGTCAGGCGCGGGAAAGAGCACACTGGCCAGGTTGATTGCCGGCTACGAGCGCCCCAGCTCTGGCTCAGTCAGCTTCGACGGCCACGATGTCCACGCCAACTACGCGTCACTGCGCAGCAGAATCGGGATGGTGCCGCAGGACGACGTGGTGCATCGTCAGCTCACGGTTAACCAAGCGCTGGGGTACGCCGCAGAGCTAAGGCTGCCACCCGATACCGGCGCGTCCGGCCGCGCCGAGGTTGTGGCTGAGATACTCAAAGAGCTTGACCTGACCAAGCACGCCGACACCCGAATAGATCAACTTTCCGGCGGACAGCGAAAACGCGCCTCGGTGGCGCTGGAACTGCTGACCGGGCCCGCACTGCTGATCCTCGACGAGCCGACGTCTGGTCTGGACCCCGCGCTCGACCACCAGGTCATGACCATGCTGCGCCAGTTGGCCGACGGTGGCCGAGTGGTAATCGTCGTGACGCACATGTTGTCATACCTGGATACCTGCGACCAGCTGCTGTTGGTGGCACCAGGGGGAAAGACCGCATACTACGGCCCTCCGGAGCAGATCGGTGCGACCATGGGAACCACCAATTGGGCCGAGATCTTCAGCCAGGTGGGCGCCAACCCTGAAGAAGCCAACCGACGCTTCCTCGCCAGAAACCAGCCGCAGGAACGTTCGCGACCTGCGGCGACGGCCGATGGGCCGGCCAAACTTGGCGAACCGGTGCGCACCAGCGTGCGGCGTCAAATATCGACGGTGGCGCGCAGGCAGATTCGCCTGATTGTCGCCGACCGCGCCTACTTCGTGTTCCTGGCCCTGTTGCCGTTCGTCCTGGGTGCGTTGGCACTGACCGTGCCCGGCTCCAGCGGATTCCGCGTCGTCGACGAACACAGCGGTGTGCCTGACGAAGCTGCGCAGATCCTGAACCTCCTGGTACTCGCTGCGGCTTTCATGGGCACCGCGCTGACGATCCGCGACCTGGTCGGCGAACGTGCCATCTTCCGACGAGAACAGGCGGTCGGTCTGTCGACGACCGCCTACTTGCTGGCAAAGACAACGGTGTTCTGCGGGTTCGCCGTTCTGCAAGCTGCGATCACAACCACAATTGTTGTCCTCGGCAAGAGCGCGCCTACCCGAGGTGCGGTCCTGCTGGGCCACAGCGCATTGGCGGCCACTGTCGAACTCTTTGTGACTGTCGCGGCCACGTGTGTCGCCTCCGCCATTCTTGGCTTGGGGATATCGGCGCTCGTTCGCTCCAGTGAGCAGATCATGCCGCTGTTTGTGGTGTCGATCATGGCGCAGTTGGTGCTGTGCGGAGGAATGGTCCCGGTAACCGGACGATTTCTCCTCGACCAATTGTCCTGGATGATGCCTGCACGGTGGGGCTACGCAGCCGGAGCTTCCACGGTGGACTTGCTGCAACTGGTACCGGCCGCGCTGCAAGCTCAGGACCGGTTCTGGCGGCACACATCAAAAACCTGGCTACTCGATATGGGCATGCTGGCTGCATTGTCCGCGTTCTATGCCGGCTTTCTTCGGTGGAAGCTTCGCCTACGCCGGTAAGGTGGCCTCATCCATCCGCCGAAGCACGAGACGTTCGACCTGGCTGCCCGTACCAACACCGACCCGAAGGGCATAGTCCGGGCCGTCGATGAGTTCATCCTGCGCCCGTGGGGATTGTATGTCGCTCGACCCACCCCCGGCCGCCCCCAGTTCCACTACCTCGAGTCGTGGCTGCTGCCCTCGCTCGGTTTGCGGGCCACGATGTTTCACACCAACCCAGGCTATGAACGCGATCACGACTACTACCTCGACGTTGGCGAATACACACCCGGCCCGGCCGCGTGGCACTCCGAGGACCACTACCTCGACTTGGAGGTCCGCACTGGCCGCGGAGTCTCGTTAACCGATGTCGACGAACTCATCGACGCTGTTCGACTCGGCCTGTTGCGTCCGGACGTCGCTGTGCAGGCAGTGGCGCGCGCCGTCGCGGCGGTTGAGGGCCTGGCCAGGCACCGCTATGACGTGCACCGTTGGCTGGCCGCCAACGGCATGGACCTCACCTGGCAGGGGCACAAATCGGATCACGCGCCCCTAAGGCCGCCAGCCGATTGAGTCGGCCCATTCCCACGCCCGCCGATAAGCGCTGAGGAACCACGGTTCCTTGGCATTGACGTAGCGAGCGATGTCTCCGCCCCCGCTCGCGTCAGCTGAGCGTTTGGTAGCCAGGTAATCGGCGCGCACGCTGGGGTTTGCCCTCAGCCAGTCGACGAAGAGCAGGGCGAACTGCTGGTTCGGCCAACCATCAACCCGGATATGCACATATGTCGGTCGACCGGGATCCGCAGAGCCATGAATCCGCTTGTGCCACATAGCAGGATCCTCGGTGTGGTTGCAAGGGTCCGATGTGCTGCGGGCATCGGGTTTGGCAACGTCCTCGGTAATGTGGGCGACCCGCGGATAACCGGCGGCAAGCAGCGGCTCGGCGAGTTTGTCTGCTGTCGATAGTGAATCGACGGTGATCTGAATGTCGATGACGTCTTTGGCATCGAATTCCGGCACCGCAGTGGAGCCAATATGATCCACTCGCAGTGCGCTGCCCCCACACGCGGTCTTCAACCGGGCGACAATGCGCCGGGCCTCATCCGGCCAGCTGGGGTTGGCCGGCACCAGGCGCGCCGAACCACCAGCGATCCGCCGCTCGGCCAGGTTGTGGGCGAACGGCTGTATGCGTTGATTCCATATTTCGCGGGCTCGCCCGACAAGCACCTCAGGACTGCCTGAATTATCCAGCCAGACGTCGGCCACGGCGCGGCGCTGCTCGTCGTCGGCCTGCGCGGCGATTCTGGCCCGAGCGTCGGCTTCGCCCATGCCGCGCTTGTCGACCAGCCTCCGGACGCGTAGTTCGACGTCAGCATGCACCACAATAACCAGGGGAAACAACGGCGCCATACCTGATTCCACCAACAGCGGGATATCTTCGACAACGACTGCGTCGTCGGACACCGCCGCGATAATCTCCGCGCGACGCCGGGCCACTAGCGGGTGAACAATCCCATTAAGCACACTGCGCGCCGCGTCGTCGCGAAAAGCCCGGGCCGCTAGGCCCGGGCGATCCAAAGCTCCGCCCGGCAACAAGATATCCGCGCCGAACGCATCGACGAGCGACGCGAGCCCTTCGGTTCCCGGCTGAACCACCTCGCGCGCTAGCACATCGCCATCAACAACAATCGCACCGCATTGCGCGAATGTGGTCGACAACGCCGACTTGCCCGCGCCGATCCCGCCGGTCAACCCGATGCGCAGCATCAGTGGACAGCGATGATTATGCGTTACCGGCGAGCTTTTCCCGCAGGGCGGCTAGTTGAGCATCGCTGGCTAGCGACCCACCTGCGGACTTCTCGGACGGCGCGCCGTTAGCCCGAGGTTGCTCGCTACCACCCTGGCTGGCCGCCTCTGCCGCGGCGAACTTCTCCATCTGCGCGGTGTGCATCTTGTGGCGACGCTCGGCTTCCGCGTAGCGGGCTTCCCACTCAGTGCGCTGGGTGTCGAATCCTTCTAACCATTCGTTGGTTTCTGCATCGAAGCCCTCGGGGAAGATGTAATTGCCTTGCTCGTCGTAGCTGTCGGCCATGCCGTACTTCGCCGGGTCGAACTCCTCGGTGTAATCCTCGTTGGCTTGCTTGAGTGACAGCGAGATCCGGCGTCGCTCCAGATCGATATCGATGACTTTGACCATCGCGTCGTCGCCGACAGCTACCACCTGATCGGGTACCTCGACGTGGCGCTCAGCCAGCTCGGAAATGTGCACCAGACCCTCGATACCCTCCTCGACGCGGACGAATGCGCCGAACGGCACCAACTTGGTGACCTTCCCGGGAACGATCTGCCCGATGGCGTGGGTACGAGCGAAATGTCGCCACGGATCTTCTTGAGTTGCCTTGAGTGACAACGAAACCCGCTCGCGATCCATATCGACATCGAGCACCTCGACGGTGACTTCGTCACCGACCTGAACGACCTCGGACGGATGGTCAATGTGCTTCCAGGACAGCTCTGAGACGTGCACCAGTCCGTCCACACCGCCGAGATCGACGAAGGCACCGAAGTTGACGATGGATGACACCACACCCTTGCGGATAGTGCCCTTCTGCAGTTGATTGAGGAACTCGCTGCGCACCTCGGACTGTGTCTGCTCGAGCCAGGCCCGCCTCGACAAGACAACGTTGTTGCGATTCTTGTCCAACTCGATGATCTTGGCTTCGATCTCTTTGCCGATGTAGGGCTGCAGATCGCGCACGCGCCGCATCTCCACCAGCGAGGCCGGCAGAAAACCGCGCAGCCCGATGTCGAGGATCAAGCCACCCTTGACCACTTCGATAACTGTGCCTTTGACTGCTTCGTCCTTCTCCTTGAGCGTCTCGATCGTGCCCCAGGCGCGCTCGTACTGCGCGCGTTTCTTGGAGAGGATGAGCCGGCCCTCTTTGTCCTCCTTCGTGAGCACCAGGGCTTCAACCTCATCGCCGACGGTGACGACCTCGTTGGGGTCAACGTCGTGCTTGATGGAGAGTTCGCGGGCGGGTATGACCCCTTCGGTCTTGTACCCGATGTCGAGCAGGACTTCGTCCCGGTCAACCTTGACAATCGTGCCTTCGACGATGTCCCCATCGTTGAAGTACTTGATCGTTTTATCTATGGCGGCAAGAAAATCCTCGGCGGAGCCAATGTCGTTGACAGCTACTTGCGGCGAGGTTACGGCGGGACTCGGCATATTGTTGGGTTGCTCCGGACAGGTTGGGTCGTAGGGACAAATCGGGGATTACTCACCGAGGCTACTCGACGGTGCGCAAGCAGGACAAACCCGGATCATGCCGACGGCAATCCGCGCTGTTTAACAACACTGTTGGCGCCCGGCGCCTAGTGGGCCGCCGCGTCCCAGCTTCGGCCGTACCCCACCGCCACCTCCAGGGCGACGTCGAGCGGATAGGCACCACCCATTTTGTCGCGCACCAAGGTCTCGACCCGGTCCCTCTCACCGGGTGCGATTTCAAACAGCAGCTCGTCGTGAACCTGCAGCAGCATGCGCGATGCTAGCCCTGCCCCGGTCAGGGCCTTATCTACCTCGATCATCGCTACCTTGATGATGTCGGCGGCGCTGCCCTGGATCGGCGCGTTGAGCGCCGCCCGCTCAGCGGCCTCACGAACCTGACGATTACTGCTGTCCAACTCGGGGAGGTAGCGGCGGCGGCCCAACACCGTCGACGTATAGCCGTCTTTACGGGCTTGTTCAACCACCGCCAGCAAGTAGTCGCGCACTCCCCCGAAACGCGCGAAGTACTGGTCCATCTGGTCTTTCGCCTCTTCAGTGGAGATCTTGAGCTGAGCGGCCAACCCATAGGCGCTCAAGCCGTAGGCGAGCCCGTATGACATCGCCTTCACCCGACGCCGCAGTTCGCCGGTGACCTCGTCGATGGGCACACCGAAGGCACGCGCACCGACAAACGAATGCAGGTCCTCGCCGGTGTTGAAGGCCTCGATAAGACCTTCGTCGCCGGACAGATGCGCCATAATCCGCATCTCGATTTGGCTGTAATCGGCCGTCATCAGCTCGGTGTACGTCCCCCCCAGGCCACCTGAGCCGACAATGAACGCGTCGCGGATCTGCCGGCCGGCGTCAGTGCGGATGGGGATGTTCTGCAAGTTGGGTTCGGTGGAGGACAGGCGCCCGGTCGCGGCGACCGTTTGGTTGAAGGTGGTGTGAATCCGACTATCTGGGCCGACCGCGTTCAGCAACCCGTCGACGGTGACTTTAAGCCTGGTTGTGTCGCGGTGCGAAAGCAGATGTTCGAGGAATGGGTGGCCAGTCTTGTCGAACAGCGACTGGAGGGCGTCGGCATCGGTGGTGTAGCCAGTCTTAGTCCGCTTGGTCTTCGGCATATCCAGTTCGTCGAAGAGCACGACCTGCAACTGTTTGGGGGAACCCAGATTGATCTGCTTGCCAATCACAGCGTAAGCGGCTTCTGCCGCGTCGCGGATCTGCGCGCCGAACCGGCTTTGCAACTCGGTCAGACGCGGCAAGTCAACGGCAATGCCAACGTTCTCCATCTCCGCGAGGAGCTGCTGAACCGGCAGCTCCATATCGTCTAACAAGGCGGTGGACTCGATGCGTACCAGCTCTTCGTCTAGGGCATCGGCGAGGTCCATGACGGCTCGGGCTCGCAGGATCGTTGCTTGGATGACTTCGCGGTCCGCATCGGTGTCGTCGAGAAGTGAAAGCTGCTGCTGTTTCGGTGTTTCGGCACGCAATTCACGCCGCAGATAGCGCAGCGAAAGATCATCAAGAGCAAAACTACGCTGCCCAGGTCGCACTAGGTACGCGGCGAGCGCTGTATCAGAGGTTACGCCGTTGAGTCTCCAGCCGCGGCCGGCCAAATCGTGGATAGCTAGCTTTGCTTCGTGCAGCGCTTTGGGTTTGGCGGGATCGGCCAGCCAGGCCGCCAGCGCCGAGTCGTCGTCGGCGGTCAACGTGGTGGTATCGATGTAGCAGCCCTCGCCGTCGGCGGCGGCGATGGCCAGGGCGGTCGCGTCACCGCCGTGGGGAAGATGCGTACCGACAACGGCCAATCCGGACCTGCCTTGATCGGCCGTGTGGTCGGCGAGCCAGCGCCCAACCGTACCGGACTCAATGGCTTCGCCACGCACGACAAAACCCTCGTCCACCTCAGGTTCGACCGCGGCAAGAGTGTCGAACAACCGCTCCCGCAAAACGCGGAATTCCAGGTCGTCGAAGAGCCGGTGGATTTGGTCGCGATCCCACGGCTGCAACTGCAGCCCGTCTGGGGTCTGAGCCAGGGGCACATCGCGAACCAGGTCGGTCAGCTCTCGGTTAAGCACCACGTTGGCCAGATTCGCCCGCAACGCATCGCCGACCTTGCCACGCACCACCTCGGCGTTGTCAACCAGCGATTGCAGCGAGCCGTACTCGAGGATCCATTTGGCGGCGGTCTTCTCGCCGACCCCGGGAATTCCGGGCAGATTGTCGCTGGGATCGCCACGCAACGCCGCGAAGTCGGGGTACTGCTTGGGGGTGAGGCCGTACTTTTCAACCACGGCCTCGGGCGTGAAACGGGTGAGTTCACTTACGCCTTTGCGCGGATAGAGCACCGTTACGTCATCGCTGACTAGCTGCAGTGAGTCGCGATCGCCAGTGACCACAAGTACGCGGTAGCCCTGGTCCTCGGCCTGAGTGGCCAGCGTCGCGATCAGGTCGTCAGCCTCGAATCCCGGTTCGGAGAGCACCGCGATGCCGAGTGCCCCCAGAACCTCTTTGGTGATATCTATCTGGCCCGCGAACTCTTCGGGTGTCGATGACCGATTGGCTTTGTACTCCGGGTAGCGCTCGGAGCGGAAGGTCTGCCGCGACACATCAAAAGCGGCACCGACATGCGTTGGGGCTTCGTCGCGAAGCAAGTTGATCAGCATGGCGGTAAAACCGTAGACCGCGTTGGTGGTCAGACCCCCACGCGTCTTGAAGTTCTCCGCGGGCAGTGCATAGAAAGCGCGGAAGGCCAGCGAATTGCCATCGAGCAACATCAGCGTCCGCTGGGTTGGGGCGTCGCCGGCATCAACGGTATTGGTCGCGGCAGTCACGGCTCACACTCTATGCACCCGCGTTGCAGGGCGTCGCGTCCCGATGTGGGCAATAGAACTGCAACACGTTTCAGTTTTGCAGACGCCCTGGGTAGGCTGGCCCGGTGCCAGAGACGACCAAGCAAGAGCCGGCGATCGACGGATGGTTCGCCATTGACGCAACCGTCAAGGGTGCCGGAAAGCCGCACCTGATCGGCAGTAAGTGCCCCGAGTGCGGCACGTACGTCTTCCCTCCCCGGGAGAACAACTGCCCGAATCCAGCGTGTGTCGGCGACGAATTGGAGACAGTCCCGTTGTCCAGGCGCGGAAAGCTCTGGAGCTATACCGAAAACCGGTACGCGCCGCCGCCGCCCTATCCCGCTCCAGATCCTTTCGAGCCGTTCGCCGTTGCCGCGGTCGAACTGGCCGATGAAGGCCTGATCGTGCTGGGCAAAGTGGTCGAAGGCACGCTG
This sequence comes from Mycobacterium sp., assembly GCF_965230835.1. Lineage (GTDB taxonomy): Bacteria > Actinomycetota > Actinomycetes > Mycobacteriales > Mycobacteriaceae > Mycobacterium. The sequence continues at coordinate 4,256,314 of NZ_CBDDLW010000002.1, read as the reverse complement.
GCGACTGACCTCACGGTCGGCATTGACATGGAGCTGACCACCATGCCGTTGTTCACCGACGACGATGGCGTCGAGCGCATCGTCCACGCGTGGCGGATCGCACCTGCCGCAGAGCGAAGCGATGAGGAGGAGCCGCGCAAATGACGAACACACCCGAACCGCTGTACATCCTCGGAGCCGGGATGCACCCGTGGGGCAAATGGGGCAGCGACTTCACCGAATACGGAGTTGCCGCAGCTCGGGCAGCGCTGCGCGAGGCAGGCCTGGACTGGCAACAGATCCAGTTGGTAGCCGGCGCCGACACTATCCGCAACGGGTACCCAGGTTTCGTCGCTGGCGCTACGTTCGCCCAGAAGCTCGGCTGGAACGGTGTCCCGGTAAGTTCGAGCTACGCCGCCTGCGCCAGCGGTTCCCAGGCACTGCAAAGTGCCCGTGCTCAGATCCTGGCCGGCTTCTGCGACGTGGCGCTTGTCATAGGCGCCGACACCACGCCCAAGGGCTTTTTCGCACCGGTGGGCGGTGAGCGCCGCAACGATCCCGATTGGCAACGATTCCACCTCATCGGAGCCACCAACCCGGTGTACTTCGCGCTGCTCGCCCGGCGCCGAATGGACCTCTACGGCGCCACGCTCGAGGATTTCGCGCAAGTAAAGGTCAAAAACTCCCGGCACGGACTGCAGAATCCGAACGCCCGCTTTCGCAAAGAAACAACCATCGACGACGTACTCGCCAGCCCAGTCGTGGCCGAGCCCCTGCGCCTGCTGGACATCTGCGCCACATCTGACGGCGCGGCAGCGCTGATCGTGGCTAGTGCGCGGTTTGCTCGCGAGCACCTCGGCTCCCTTAATGGGGTGCCGTCGGTGCGCGCAATCAGCACCGTCACGCCACGCTACCCACAGCACTTGCCCGAACTGCCGGACATCGCAACCGATTCCACCGCTGTTGTGCCGGCACCCGACCGAGTGTTCAAGGACCAGATCCTCGACGCAGCCTACGCAGAAGCCGGTATCGGGCCGAGCGACCTGAGCTTGGCCGAGGTCTACGACTTGTCCACCGCGCTGGAGCTCGACTGGTATGAACACCTCGGGCTATGCGGCAAGGGCGAAGCCGAGGCGCTGCTGCGTAGCGGCGCGACCGCTATCGGCGGCAAGGTTCCGGTCAACCCCTCCGGCGGACTGGCTTGCTTCGGCGAAGCCATCCCCGCCCAGGCGATCGCCCAGGTATGCGAGCTGACCTGGCAGCTGCGCGGTCAGGCTACCGGCCGACAGGTCGACAACGCGAAAGTCGGCGTCACAGCCAATCAGGGCCTATTTGGGCACGGCTCATCGGTGATTGTGGCGCGGTAGCCGAGTCCCCGGATCAGGCGCCTTCGCCGTCGCCTTGAGGTGGGTCAAGGGTTTCTAGGACCACTTCAGCCACCCGCTTCATGGTGGTTCGACGATCCATCGCGGCACGCTGAATCCACTTGAAGGCTTCCGGCTCGGTCAAACCCTGCTTGGCCTGGAGCAGGCCTTTGGCTCGCTCGACAAGCTTGCGTGTCTCCAGGCGGTCAGACAGCGTCGCCACTTCACGTTCTAGCGCGCTAATCTCGCTGAAGCGGCTGACAGCCAACTCGATGGCCGGGATCAAGTCTCCGATATTGAAGGGCTTCACCAAATAGGCCATCGCCCCGGCATCGCGTGCCCGTTCAACCAGGTCTCGTTGACTGAAGGCGGTCAGCACGACGATCGGCGCGATGCGTTTACTGGCTATCTCCGAAGCTGCGTCAATACCGTCTCGTCGCGGCATCTTCACATCCATGATCACCAGATCGGGCTTATGGAGCTCCGCCAGTTCCACGGCCTCCTGGCCGTCTCCGGCCTCGCCTACGATGTCGTACCCCTCCTCTCGCAGCATCTCGGCCAGGTCCATTCGGATGAGCGCTTCGTCTTCCGCGATCAGGACCCGGCGCGGCACAACGGCATCGGCGTCGGTGGTGGGGCGGGTCATGACCAATATTGTGTCGTGAGCGGCTTGGACCGAGAACCTCGGGGGCGGTCAGCACCGAGAATCACGGGGATCCTCTATGGTAGGAGGCTGCTCTAATGTTTGAGGCCTCATCAAAACGGACCAAGCCCTCGTATCCCAACTGGCAGAGGAAACGGACTCAAAACCCGTCCAGTGTGGGTTCGAATCCCACCGAGGGCACCACGTGAACAGGCCGAGGCCGTCCCGCAGAGTCACTGAACATGGAGCTAAACCTCGAGCTCACCGATTAGGCTTTGCCTCGTGGCGAGGAAGAAAAGCGGTGACCGATCTGGTGCGCCAGATCGGTCACGGCGGCCCGACTGCGTCGCCGCAGTACGTGCTCAAACCGATGCTCCCAAACACCACTACGCCGAAGGAGTCGCAAGACGTCAGCGCGTACTTACCATCGCGGCCTGGCTTGCGGTGATGGCTAACGCGAGCTTCGTGCTCGTGCAGCTGCTCTCCGGGGTCGGGGTGTGGCAAATCGCGTTAATCAACATCGTCACCGGGATAGTCTTCGCGTTCGTCCCCCTCCTGCACCGCTTTGGGGAACTAGTAGCACCGCTGACATTTGTCGGCGCGGCTTATGTAGCGATCTTCACCATCGGTTGGACGGTAGGCACTGGTGGCGGCGCTCAGCTCTACTGCCTGGTAGGAGCTTGCCTGGTGGTGCTGCTGGTAGGTTTCGAGCGCATCGCGTTGGCGGCCGGATTAGCCGCCGTTTCGGCCGGTCTGTTGATCGCCCTGGAGTTCCTCGCCCCCCATAACACCGGGCTTCAACCAGCCTGGGTGGTATCGGTGAGTTTCGTATTCACCACAGTCTCCGCCTGCGTGATGGTGGTCGCCACACTCTGGTATGCGCTGCGTGACACAGCCCGTGCCGAGGCGATGATGGAAGCGGAGTACGAACGCTCCGAGGCCCTGTTGGCCAACATGCTGCCCTCGAGCATCGCAGCGCGGCTCAAGGACCCGCAGCGGAGCGTTATCGCCGACAAATATGACGACGCCTCGGTCCTATTCGCCGACATCGCGGGCTTCACCGAGCGTGCCAGCAGCACCACGCCAGCCGATCTGGTGCGGTTCTTAGACCGCCTCTACAGCGCTTTCGACACGCTGCTGGACAAGTACGAACTGGAGAAAATAAAGGTCAGCGGCGACTCTTACATGGTGGTCAGCGGCGTTCCGCGACCGCGCCCCGACCATGTCGAGGCGCTGGCAGATTTTGCACTCGACATGGCCGCTGCGGTGGCCGCCCTCGAGGATGCGCGCGGTTGGACGGTGCCAATCCGAATTGGTCTGGCCCGGGGTCCCGTGGTAGCCGGCGTGGTCGGTTCACGCAGGTTCTTCTACGACGTGTGGGGTGACGCGGTCAATGTCGCGTCCCGGATGGAATCCACCGATTCAGTAGGGCGGATTCAGGTGCCCGAAGCCATTTACGAACGCCTGAAGGACAACTTTGTGCTCCAGGAGCGCGGCAACATCAAGGTCAAAGGCAAAGGCGTCATGCGCACCTGGTACCTCGTCGGCCGCAAGGCTGCCGATGGCGCTGGCGAGTTGGTCACCGAGCCGCACACCGCGCGCGTCTGACTAATTCCACCATTCGGGTCGACCGGCAAATCCTTTGCTAGGACGGTGGCGTATGTCACACTTCGTTCATGAAAAGCATGGAAGAGGCCCCGGTCCCAAGCTTGTTGCCGCATTTGTGGAAGTCCACGCTGCTATCCGGAATTTTGTCGCTGGTTCTCGGCGTACTGGTGCTGGCCTGGCCGGGGATATCCGTCCTCGTTGCCGCGGTCGCGTTTGGTTTCTACCTCCTGATCACCGGTGTCGCGCAGGTCGCGTTCGCGTTCAGTCTTCAGGTTTCAGCGGGCAGTCGAATCCTGTTGTTTGTCAGCGGGGCGGCATCGCTGATCCTGGCCGTGCTTGCGTTCCGTCACTTCGGCGACGCAGTTCTGTTGCTAGCTATCTGGATCGGCATCGGGTTCATCTTCCGCGGTGTCGCTACAACCGTGTCTGCCATCAGCGATCCGCTACTTCCCGCACGCGGATGGTCGATATTTATCGGCGTGATAAGCCTGATCGCCGGCATCGTGGTGATGGCATCACCGTTCGAGTCGATCATCACCCTGGCGATCGTCGTCGGCATCTGGCTCGTGGTCATCGGTGTCTGCGAAATCTTGTCGTCATTCGGTATCCGTAAAGCATCGAAAACACTCGTCGAGACCGGCCAAGGACGCACCGGCTAGGCCTGGCCGCTTCGCGAAAACCACTGCTGCCCCTGCCTGGTGGCCACGCCGAGATCACGCAAAACCGCACTATGCACCACGGATCACGAGGACCGACAGCATACGCAGTGGCGTTCTGTCACTCCCCCTACTACACTGCGTCGTAATAAGTATGACCCCCGTAAGCCCGGGAGATGACAGATGAATGTCGTCGATATTTCGCGGTGGCAGTTCGGCATCACGACCGTCTATCACTTCATCTTCGTGCCGCTCACCATCGGTCTTGCACCGCTGCTGGCAGTGATGCAGACGGCGTGGGTAGTCACCGACAATCCCGCCTGGTACCGGCTAACCAAATTCTTCGGCAAGCTGTTCTTGATCAACTTCGCCATCGGCGTGGCAACCGGAATCGTGCAGGAATTCCAATTTGGGATGAATTGGAGCGCCTACTCGCGGTTTGTCGGGGACGTTTTCGGCGCCCCGCTCGCGATGGAGGGCCTGGCTGCCTTCTTCTTCGAATCCACCTTCATCGGGTTGTGGATATTCGGGTGGAATAGGCTGCCCCGGCTAGTCCACCTAGCATGCATCTGGATCGTCGCGATCGGGGTCAATGTTTCCGCGTTCTTCATCATTGCGGCAAATTCGTTCATGCAGCACCCGGTCGGGGCGCAGTACAACCCGGTCACCAAGCGCGCTGAACTGAACAGCATCGTTGCGTTGCTCACCAATAACACTGCGCTCGCAGCGTTTTCCCACACTGTCGCGGGTTCATTGCTCACCGCGGGAACTTTTGTCGCTGGGGTGAGTGCCTGGTGGCTGGTCCGTTCGAAGACCGCCACCGTTGATCAAGGCACCCAGGCAATGTATCGGCCAGCGGCCATCCTGGGATGTTGGGTTGCGCTGGCGGCCACAGCCGGCTTGCTCCTCACCGGCGACCACCAAGGCAAGCTCATGTTCGCCCAACAGCCAATGAAAATGGCATCGGCGGAGTCGTTGTGCGACACCCAGACCGATCCGGAATTTTCCATACTGACAGTCGGCAGACAGAACAACTGCGACAGCCTAACCCGGGTCATCGAGGTGCCCTATGTGCTGCCGTTTCTCGCCGAGGGCCGAACCAGCGACGTGACGCTGCAAGGCGTCCGCGATCTTCAACAGCAGTACCAACAACGATTCGGACTAAACGACTACCGCCCCAACCTGTTCGTCACCTACTGGTCATTCCGGATCATGATCGGGTTACTGGCGATTCCCGTGCTGTTCGCGTTGATTGCCCTCTGGCTCACTCGCGGCGGCCGAATCCCGGAGCAACGGTGGTTCTCCTGGCTTGCGCTGCTGTCCATTGCCGCCCCTTTCCTGGCCAGCAGTGCTGGCTGGATATTCACTGAAATGGGGCGGCAGCCATGGATTGTCGCCCCTAACCCAACCGGCGACCAACAGGTTCGGCTCAACGTCGCCGAAGGAGTCTCCGATCACGCACCGGTGATCGTCATCATTTCGCTGGTGACTTTGACTCTGGTCTATGCGGTGCTTGCCGTCATTTGGTTTTGGTTGCTCAAACGCTACATCGTCGAAGGACCACAGGACCACGACGCCGAACCGACCGCGCCTGCCGCACCGAGTGACGACGAGGTGGCGCCACTGTCATTCGCGTACTAACGATGAGGAGCTGACCGGTGGGACTACAAGAGCTGTGGTTTGTCATCATCGCCACGCTGTTTTTCGGTTTCTTCATACTCGAGGGTTTCGACTTCGGCGTGGGAATGCTGATGGAGCCGCTGGCTCACGTCGGCGCAGGCGATCCGGAAAACCATCGGCGCGCCGCACTCAATACCATCGGCCCGATCTGGGACGGCAACGAAGTCTGGCTGATCACCGCCGGTGCCGCCATGTTCGCCGCTTTTCCCGGGTGGTATGCCACCGTGTTCTCGACGCTGTACCTGCCGCTGCTGGCGATCCTCTTCGGCATGATTTTGCGCGTCGTGGCCATCGAATGGCGCGGAAAAGTAGACGACCCGAAGTGGCGGGCTTGGGCCGACTTCGGTATCGCCGCCGGGTCGTGGCTGCCCGCCGTGCTGTGGGGGGTGGCATTCGCGATTCTGGTCCGCGGGCTTCCGGTGGATGCCGACGGTCACGTCAACCTGGCAGTCGGCGATGTTCTCAGTGCCTATACCCTGCTCGGCGGTTTGGCTACAGCTGGATTGTTCTTGCTCTACGGCGCAGTTTTCGTGGCGCTGAAAACCGCCGGACCGATCCGCGACGACGCATACCTTTTTGCCCGGCGTTTTTCGCTTCCAGTAACGGGCATAGTTGCGGTATTTGGACTCTGGACGCAATTGGCGCACGGCAAGAGCTGGACCTGGCTGGCCCTGGGGGTAGCGGTAGTCGCTCAGACAACGGTGGTGGTCCTGGTGTGGCGGCGCGCATCCGACGGCTGGGCGTTCGTCTGCACACTGCTAGTCATCGCAGCGGTGGTGGTTCTGCTGTTCGGTGTGCTCTACCCGAACCTGGTCCCGTCGACGCTGAACAGCCAATGGAGCCTGACGATCTATACCGCCTCGTCGACCCCTTACACCCTCAAGATCATGACCTGGGTGACCGCGCTCTTCGCGCCACTTACCGTGGCATACCAAGGGTGGACGTATTGGGTTTTCCGGCAACGGATATCAGCCGAGCGAATACCGCCGCCGATCGGCCTGTCGAGGCGTAGGTCCTGAGCACGAAGAAATCGACCGCGCGGAGTCCCCTGGACCCGCGGCTGTGGCGGCTGTCTGTCGCGTTGCGCCGCTACCTGGTGGCCACCGTGGCATGTGGGGTGCTGATCTCTGGATGTGCGATCAGCTCGGCGATTGTGCTGGCGGACATCGCCGCGCGCGTCATCTCGAATCCCGCGGGGCGCCCGCTGGCCGAATGGCTAGGGCCCATGTCGATCCTGTCTGTGCTGTGGGTTGTCCGCGCTGCAACGCACTGGCTGCAAGCACGGCTCGGTCAGCGCGGAGCCACCGCGGTCATCGCCGACCTCCGCGATCAAGTACTGACGGCCGTAACAGCTCGGCAACCTCACGAACTGGCGGCACGTCGTGACGCCGCCGCACTGATCGTTACCCGCGGCTTGGACGGCCTACGCCCCTACTTCACCGGATACCTGCCCACTTTGCTACTAGCCGCGATACTCACCCCTGCCACTGTTGCGGTGATCGCGGTTTACGATCTCAAATCGACAGCGTTGGTAGTGATCACGTTGCCGTTGATACCGATCTTCATGGTGTTGATCGGGCTGACGACCGCTCAGCGCTCGGCGGCCGCTCTGGCCGCAATGACCACACTGCAGGCCCGGCTGCTGGATTTGATCGCCGGTATCCCGACGCTTCGGGCGCTGGGGCGCGCTTCCGGCCCCGAATACCGCATCGCAGAACTGGGCGCCGCCCACCGACGCTCGGCGATGGCAACGCTGCGGATTGCTTTCTTGTCAGCCTTGGTCCTCGAACTGCTGGCCACGCTCGGCGTGGCGCTGGTCGCAGTCGGTATCGGTCTTCGCTTGGTGTTCGGAGAGATGAGTCTGACAACTGGTTTAACAGTGCTTCTGCTAGCACCCGATGTCTACTGGCCGCTGCGCCGAATCGGCATGGAATTCCATGCTGCTCAAGATGGCCGAGCCGCCGCCGACAAGGCATTCGAGCTAATCGACGATCCTGTCACCGCCACCCCGGGATATCGAGCAGTCGCCGCCCGCGGCGCGACGATTTGCATCGAAAACCTCAGTGTCGTAGCCCGCGACCGCCGTTCCCCGGACAATCTGACCGCAATCATCGAACCGGGTCAGGTAACAGTATTTACCGGCCGAAACGGCGCGGGAAAAAGCACCACTCTGCAGGCCATCGCCGGGATCACTGCTCCCTCGTCAGGACGAGTCACCGTAGCCGGAGTCGACGTCGCGGAGCTGGACCGCTCCGGGTGGTGGAGCCAGATTGCCTGGCTGCCGCAGCGCCCGGTGCTTGTACCGGGAACAGTACGAGAGAACCTCAGCCTGCTCGGCGACGTCGAAGATCTTGAGAACGCCTGCACAGCAGCCGGATTTGATTCCGTGCTGGCTCGGCTACCGGACGGTCTGGATACTGTGCTGGGCAGCGGCGGTGTTGGGCTCTCGTTGGGCGAACGACAGCGGCTTGGGCTGGCCAGGGCGCTCGGATCACGCGCCCCAGTGTTGCTGCTCGACGAGCCCACCGCGCACCTTGACAACCATGCCCAGGCCAGAGCGTTGCGCGCTATCGTCGAACGAGCACGCGCAGGAGCGACCGTCGTGATCGTTGGCCACCGCAAGCACGTCGTCACGATCGGCGATCACGTCGTCGAGGTGGCTTCAGACGGTGAGGTTCGCTGTGCGCCAGTCTGATCTGCTGGTGGTCTCGACTGCCCTGCTACGACCTCGGCTACCGCGGATTCTGATCGCCGTCGCGCTCGGTGTGCTATCGCTGGGCAGCGCGCTAGCGTTGGCCGGGGTTTCGGCATGGCTCATCACACGCGCCTGGCAGATGCCACCTGTGCTCGATCTAGCCATCGCGGTTGTGGCGGTGCGGACCTTCGCGATTTCGCGGGGGCTGCTGCGCTATTGCGAGCGACTAGCTACCCATGACACCGCACTCCGCGCGGCCAGCACAGCACGTGTCCAGATCTATCATCGGCTAGCGCACGGACCAGCAAACAGCGCTATCCGATTGCACAGCGGCGACCTGGTCGCGCGAGTTGGAGCTGACATCGATGCCGTCGCCGAAGTCCTGGTCCGTGCTGTGGTGCCGATCTGCGTCGCAGCGGTGCTGGCGACGGCTGCAACAGCTGTTGTGGCAGTCGTTTCGCTGCCGGCCGGCGCGGTGCTGGCGGTTTGCCTACTCTTAGCCGGCGCTATCGCGCCCCTGCTTGCCGGAAAAGCTGCCGCCGCGCAGGAAAACATTGCCCGGCAACACCGGTCTGAACGGGATAATTCAGCACTGCTCGCGCTCGAACACGCGCCGGAGCTTCGTGTCGCCGGTGTCCTGTCCGGTCTCATCGATGAGTCAAAGCGGCGCCACCACATGTGGGGCGCGGCCCTCGACGCCGCCGCACGGCCGGCTGCGATCGCAGAGGCAATGCCTACTGTGGCTATCGGTGCCAGCGTCCTCGGTGCATTAGTGGCCGCGATAGGCATGACAAACATGGTCGCGCCTACCACCCTAGCCATCCTGATGTTATTGCCGCTGTCCGCATTCGAGGCGACAGTTCCGCTGCCGGCCGCCGCGGTACAGGTGACACGGTCCGGGATCGCGGCTCGTCGTCTGGTCGATCTGGCTGGGACCAACCACGACGAACCGGGCGAAGACGCACAGCTGCAGCCACTGCCCACGAGCACCGGCCGGCTGAAGGCAGATGTGTGTTGCGGTCATCCGCAGGGCCTATCGAACCAAGCAGTTGTCGATCTAATCCCGGGTGCCCGGCTGGCCGTGACCGGTGTGAGCGGTTCCGGCAAGACGACCCTGTTGATGACACTTGCTGGCCTGCTGCCACCGCTGCACGGACAGGTGACGCTCGACGGAACCGACGTGAACTGTTACGCCGAGAATGAATTGCGCAGCGATATAGGATTTTTCGCTGAAGACGCACACATCTTCGCCACTAGCGTCCGAGACAATCTGCTGGTCGCCCGCGGCGATTGCTGCGATGACGAACTAACCTCGGCGTTGAACGAAGTGGGCCTGGGCAAATGGCTAGTCAGCCTGCCCGAAGGGTTGTCGACAGTGTTGGCCGCTGGAGCGAAAGCGGTTTCGGCAGGCCAGCGCAGAAGGCTGTTATTAGCCCGAGCAATGCTCTCTCCCGCGCGAATCGTGTTGCTTGACGAACCGACCGAGCATCTCGATGAGGCCGACGCCGATCTCCTACTAAGAAAACTGTTGAACCCCGCAGCTGGGCTGATAGCAGATACGCGGACAGTGGTGGTGGCTACCCATCGGCTGCCCAAAGATTTGAGATGCGCCGAGTTTCGCGTCCCTTTAGGCGGCGTGACACTCGAACGCGTTGCCGCCGCGGCACAAGCGCCCGCGACAACAACATGAACGACAACGAAACTCCGTGAAGCGTATGCGCTGATGCATACCACCCGCGGCTTCCACGAGACAGAACTCGCGCAGGTTGTCCTATCCGGTTCCGGGTTGCACGGGATCTGCTGCCATTGCTTGTCTTTGCAAGGTATCTCGCGATGACGTGAGGGCCATCTGTCCGGAGTTGCCCTGCATTTTCGGTAAGGAGGTGCCTCGATCTGGAATCGTCTGCCGGATCTGATCTGCACTTGCTGCGCGTCGCCGCTCCGATGTCACCCACATTTATTGAAGGCCGGGGGGAACGACCCGATGTTCGTCGACCACCAATTGGGGCACGGGGATGCGTTCCGTAAAACGGACCTACCATGGGGCGCGGTGTCGAGCCGGTATGGCAATTGATGGGTCAGCATGTCAGAGTCGATGCTGATGCCTTCTCGGACCCTACGCTACCCGTAATCAGTAGGTCGCGCCGAAGCGAGATGTCTTCGTTTAGAGCGTTGCTGTGCATAGGTGATTTACTTTCTGACCGTTTTATCATGGCTGGCTGTTTGGTCTCGGGGTTGTAGGTGGTGGTTGCGATCGAGGCGATGCAGGACTGGCGTGTTCCCCGTGAATGAGTCCAGCTTGTTTTAGAGTCTCGTGGCCCTAAACGTGGGCTGGAAGGGACAAGGAAATGGCTGGTCGTAAGAGGTATGCCGCCGAAGACATTGTGCGCAAGCTGCGCCGAGCTGATGAGCTGGCCGCCGGCGGCAGCTCCGGTGAGCAGATCGCTGCCGAGCTGGGGGTATCGGCGGCCACCCTGTACAACTGGCGCCGAGCCTACGGGGGAATGGATCTCGATGCGGCCCGCGAGCTCAAGGAACTGCGCGAGCAAAACGGGCGGCTCAAACGGCTGTTGGCCGAGGCCGAGCTCGTCAAAGACGCCCTACGTGAGGTGGCCAAGGGAAAATTTTGAGCCCAGCCGCCAAACGCCGCGCCGTGGACATGCTCACAGAAGTCAAGGGCATCTCAGAACGGTTGGCGTGCCAAGCGGTTGGGCTGGCCCGCTCAACCTACCGACGTGTCCGTATCGACCAGACCCCGGCGGACCCGGATGCCGATCTGCGGGCCTGGCTGCGTTCCTACGCCCGCAAACACCCCTGTCACGGGTTTCGCCGTGCGTGGTCGGCGTTGCGCTACGACGAGCATCACCAGGTCAACAAGAAGAAGATCCACCGGCTGTGGCGCCAAGAGGGACTGCAAGTCGCCGTCCGCTCCCCACGCAAACGTGGTGGTGTGCCCTCAGTGCCGCCGATCATCGCCGATGCCCCCAAGGTGGTGTGGGCGCTGGATTTTCAGTTTGACTCCACTATCGACGGCAGGTCGGTCAAGATCGCCTCGATGCTCGATGAGCACACTCGCGAGTCGCTGCTGGACATGACCGCACGCTCCATCACCGCCGAGGCGCTGGTCGACGAGCTCGAGCGAGTGTTCACCACTGCCGGGGGTCCGCCCACGGTGCTGCGCATGGACAACGGGCCGGAGCTGATTTCTCAAGCGTTGCAGCAGTTTTGCGACGGAAAAGTCGGGCTGACCTATATCCCCCCAGGTCAGCCCTGGAAAAACCCCTACATTGAATCCTTTAACAGCCGCTTACGAAAGGAGTGTCTGAACCGCAACTACTGGACTGACCTGCTCGAAGCCAAGGTGGTGATCAGCGATTTCAAACACGAGCACAACCACCGCCACCGCCACTCATCGCTGGGTTATCGCACTCCGGCCGAATACGCTGCCCAATGCAGCCACACCCATCACCCCATAGCCTGCGACATCAACTAAAATCCAGATCAACAACAACCTGGCTCTAATTCCAGGTGGACCCGATATCGGGGACCAGCCAGGACGATAGCGGCAATCGTGCCGATGAGAACTAATCCTGCCCAGGTCATTTCGCTGACTCCGATCTGTCGGGCTAGCGTCATGAATGAGCCAGTGGCCAGGTTGCCGACCAGGATGCCGACGCCAACGATTGTGTTGTAGAACCCGTAGTGGGTGGCCACGAGCCGGCCCTGGGCCAGCGCCATCACGGTATCCATCTCGAAAGGGAAGACTGCGGCCGCGCCCACGGCCAAAATTGCTGCAGCCACTAGTAGCGCGATGACTGCTGGAATGGCTCCGACGCGTTGTTCGTCAGGGATTACGGCTAGCGGGACAAAAGAGAACGCCAGGATGGCGATCCCGATTGTCAGGCTGCGCCCGGGGCCCCAACGCGCGGCGAACCATCGAGTGATTCCTAGTTGCCCGCCGACTGCGACCAAACCGGAAACGACGAATAGCGCTGCCACTAGCAGGGATTCGTGCTGCGGTGACAAAACGGCCGCCTGCAACGGAAAGGCAAGATAGATCTGGAAGGACAACACGTAGGAGCCGATCATTGCCACAGCGAACAGCAAGAAGGACCGATTGGCCACAACGATCCGCCAGTCGTGGAGTACCGATGTATTCTGCCGCGCCGGCTCGGCGGGGTGCTGGGGCAACGCAAACAATTGAGCAAGAGTCAGTAGTGCGAAGACGGCGGCGGCGCTGGCTGCGGTGATACGGAATTCGCAGGACATCAGCGCCAGTCCGATGACTGGCCCCAACAGGATGCCAGCCTGGTAGAAGACGTTGAACACTGCGAACGCTTCGACACGCCGGTCTCTGGCTTCGGCGGCGAGGTAGGCGCGAACCGCCGGGTTGAACAACGCGCCCGCGAAACCTGTTGCTGCCGAAGCGATAAGAACCGCGGTCAATGAGTGCGCGACGACCAACAAGGCGAAGCCGCCGGTGCGCAGCAAACAGCCCACCACAATCAAGGGCTTGTAACCTAGCCGGTCGGCGAGTGTGCCTCCGACGATGAACATTCCCTGCTGGGAGAAGTTGCGCACGCCAAGGACCAGACCGACAGCCCAGGCGGCCAATCCGAGTGGGCCCGCCAGGTAGCCGGCCAGGTAGGGCATCAGCATGTAGAAGCCGACGTTGATGCCGAACTGGTTGATCATCAGCATCCGGCTGGGCACGTTGAAGCTGCGGAATTGGGACACCATCCCCATCAGCGGATGGTGCGCTTCGAGTTTACAACGGCTGTGCAGCGAGTCCAGGATTCGACAATACGCTGGCCGGGATGGGTGATGACTGCCGGTTCAATCAGTGGAACATGAGTGATTAGGTCGTGTTTCTTGCAGTAGTCATCGTTGTAGACCGTGTCGAAGTAGCGGTGTGGGCCGTCGGGAAACACCGCCGCGATCGTGGTGTCCGGTGACGCGGTTCGGGCTACCCACTCAGCGACCAGGCCGACGGCGCCTACGCTCCAGCCGCCGCTGACATGGTGAGTGGCCGTCAGGGAGCGACAGACCCGCACGGCTTCGGCCGGTGCCACCCAGCGCACCTCGGCGAACGCCGGGTAATCGACGTTGTGGGGATAGATACTTGACCCCAAGCCCCGCATGAGTCGCGTGGTGGCGGGTTGGCCGAATATGGTCGAGCCGACCGCGTCCACTCCGATCAGCCGCAGGCCGGGATTGACGTGGCGCAGCACGCGCGCTACCCCGGCCGAGTGCCCACCCGTGCCCACCGAACAGACCAACACGTCGACGTGGCCCAGCTGGGCAAGTAACTCCAGCGCCAGCGGTCGGTAGGCGTCCACGTTGTCCGGATTGTTGTATTGGTCGGGACACCAGGCGTGCGGGTCGGCGTCTAGCAGTTCAGCGACCCGGTAATTGCGGGCCTGTTGCCAACCGCCGACGGTGTGTGGCTGGGTGACCACGTCGAGATCGACACCGTGTGCCCGGAGCATGCGCTGGATGATGGGTTCCATGCCCGTATCGGTCACCACGGTCACCGGATGGCCGTATATCGCGCCGGCCAGCGCGAGCCCTAATCCCAGTGATCCACTGGTGGACTCGATGATTCGGGCCCCCGGTGGTAGATCGCCGCGGGCGCGGGCGCGGGCGACCATGTGCATCGCGGGTCGATCTTTCATGCTCCCGCCCGGGTTAAAGCCTTCTAGCTTTGCCCAATAGCCGTAGTCGCGGGTGCTTGATGGCGCCGAGATCCACAACATTGGAGTGTTGCCGATCAAGGCGTGAGCCCGGCGATTCTTGCCAGGCGGTGCTGCGCATCGGGCGACAGCGGCGCAGGGTTGCTGTGGGCGAGGTGATGCGAGGGTATCGGTGGACAGGAGATGATTCATTGATTCGCCGCTTCTGTGTGGGTGGCCGCGACAAAGAGCGCGGCCATCGAGGGCTAGATCAGCGAGCATGGGCCGTCATGACAAGACAAGACGGCGTGACGCGGATCAGTCAGCGGCGAGCGACACAAAACCGGGTCAAGAGATCTCGACCGGTGAAAGCAGAATCCAGCGCAGCCGGCGGGCCTCGTCCAGCCGGCGCCACACGTTGGGCCAGCGAACTTGCGGCGGCAAGCGACATCACCACGAGGACGAGGGCGGCTACACCACTGGATGGCGATTTCGGGGCGATCACGATCGGAAACGGTCCGTGGTCTGGGTGCGACGAGTCGTTGGCCAGCTGCGGCTGGGCGATGGTCAGCGGGAAGGCACTACCCGTTGGGGCAACCACGATGTGTGGTCGGTGAGTTATCCGAGACGCTGGCCGCAGCACGTCGGTGTGGGTGGCGATGGCAAGCATTCCCACCGTTGCCACCACGGCGACCAACGATCGCCGCGGTAATCGCCAAAATGCCCGGGCAAATCTCACGATTCCTCGATCCTAGACCAGCAGTGCGAACACGGTAAGCGCTAGCTCGTCAGTAGCGGCCAGCGACGATGATCGCCGTCGATGATGAAGGCGTGGGTGTGCTGCATGCGCCCGCCGTCGATGGCGATAGCGTCGCCGAGATGTGTGCGGTCGGTGGTGGCGACGTCGTGGATGTGGGTCAGCTCTTGGGGATCACGGCGTGGCCAGAGTATCAGCGCGGTGACCGCGCCGGTGACAGCGATCATCCCGAGGATGGTCCATGTTGTGGTGAACCCGGCCAGAGTGGCGCCCCATCCAGCAATCGGATAGGTCAACAGCCAGCACAGGTGTGACAGTGAGAACTGCGCGGCGAATACCGCGGGTCGATCCCCCGGAGTCGACGAACGCCGCAACACCCAACCTACCGGGGTCAGTACCAGGCTCATGCCGGCTCCGATGAGCGCCCAAACCGCCAAGGCGGCGATCCACCGCCGGTCGCCAACGGTCACCGACAGAGCGATCGCACTGGTGGCGCCGACCACCAGTAGTGCCGCCCCGGCCGCAATGACGCTTCGCTCGGGCACTCGCTGCAGCACCGACGGCAGCACCAGCGCGACGAACATCGCGCCGGCGCCGGAGGCGGCCAGCAGCCAAGCCACATCGACCCGGGTGCGGCCGAGGGCGTCTTGGACGTAGTTGACGGTGTTTACCATGACGATCGACCCGCAGCCGGCCACTACCAGGTTCAAAGCCAACACACCACGCAGCCGCGGGGTTGCTGCGAAGATTCGGATCCCGGCGGCGACGCGCTCCCACGCGCTGTCGCGCGGATTGGGTATGGAATCGGGAATGCGGGTGCTCACGACCATTGCCGCCGACAGCAGGAACCCGACTACGGTGCCGACGAACAGCCAATGAAAACTCATCACCGTGAGCAGTAATGCGGCCAGCACCGGGCTGAGCAGACTTTCCATCGTGGAGGCGAGTTGGGATGCCGAGAGAGCCTTGGTGTAGTCGGATTCGTCGGTCACCACATCGGGGATGACTGCCTGAAATGTCGGTGTGAATGCCGCTGATGCTGATTGCAGCACTGCGATGAGCCCATAGATCTGCCACACCTGATCGATGAACGGCAGCGCCAGCACCACCGTGGCCCGGAGGAGATCCAGACCCACCAGCATCAATCGCCGCGGAACCCGGTCGGCATGCGCCGCGGCCACCGGCGCCACGAGTACATAGGCGATCATTTTGATCGCTAGCGCCGTTCCGAGCACCGCGGCGGCGTCGGCCCCGGCCAGCTGGTAGGCCAGCAGTCCCAATGCCACGGTCGTGAGGCCGGTCCCGAACAAGGCGACCACCTGTGCCGCGAACAGGTGCCGATAGTCACGGTAGCCGAACAACGTCATGCCCATTTCTCTCCTGCTTTGTCGGGTCACGGCTTCGTCGTCGCTGGTGTGCTCTTCGGGGCGGGTCAACGAGTCCCGTGGCGGTGAACTCGCTAGCTCAGCGAGCCAGTGGCGAGCTCGGACGCGCGCTAGTTCTCGGCGTTGTTTGCCTGCCGCTGGGCCAACGGACGCATCGTGGCGTCTGCGCGGTGATGAGCCGGGGGCATGCTCGGCGTTGAATACTGCATCGGTCACCAGCTGACGGACATGCTCGTTTTCCACGTTGTAGAAAATCGTGGTGCCCGACCGGCGGGTGCACACTAGCCGGGCCATCCGTAGCTTGGCCAAATGCTGAGGCACCGACGGCGTAGGTTAGCCCACCCGCTCGGCCAATTCATTGACCGACAACTCCTCGCCGGCCAGCGCCCATAACGGCTGAATCCTGGTCGCGTCAGCCAGCATTCGGAACACCTCAACAATCAGGCCGGCGTGATCATCATCCAGTTGGGGCTGGTCCATATCTAAGTACATACGAAGATAGTAACTTACGCAGATAATTTGGCAGAAGGCCCGCGCGAGCCAATGTTTTATTGGAAATGATTGTCATCTTTAGCAAGCTTCGAGCTCGGTGCTCGCTTTCTGAAGGAGTGTTGCGATGTGTTGGCGCTTGTGCCGCCGCGCGGACTGGTGGCTGCGACGGCCGCCCGTCTGGATGGCGTCGCCACCTGAGGCGCATTCGGCGATGCTCGGCAGCGGCCCGGGCCCCGGCCCGTTGCTGTCAGCCGCGGCGGCGTGGTCTGCGCTTAGCGCCGAGTACGTCTCGGTGGCTGACGAACTCACCGCCCTGCTGGGCTCCGTGCAAGGTGGGGCCTGGCAGGGCGCAAGTGCCGGGCAGTACGTGGCCGCCCACGTGCCGTATTTGATGTGGCTGATGCAGGCCAGCACCGCCAGCACCGAAGCGGCCGTGCGGCACGAAACCACGGACAGCGCCTAAGCCGTCGCGTAGGCGGCCATGCCGTCGCTGCCCGAGCTCGCCGGCAACCACGCCATCCACGGGGTTCTGGTGGCGACGAACTTCTTCGGGATCGACACCATCCCCATAGCGCTCAACGAGGCCGACTACGGCGGATCTGGATCCAAGCGGCCGCCACGATGGCGACATATGAAGAGACCCCACCGAGCGACGCTTCCCCGGCCGAATGCAACGGAGAGCGCTAATAATGGGATGATGCGCACCGACATTCTCGACGCGAACCGTACCGCCGGAATTGCCACACTGCTGGTCGCGGCCTTTATTGGATTGGCAGGCGTCGCCAATGCAGACCCGGCCGGGCAGATGTACGGCGATCCCGAAGCTGCCGCCCCCTACTGGCGCTACCAGCGCCAAGAAGACTGTGGCCTGATGGCTGTCGCCGACGTGGTCGGCCAGCTCACGGGGAGAGAACCCACCCAAGTCGGTATTCAACTGCGCAGCGCATTCACCAGGAGTGAAGTCCACCGCGGCGCCATCTATCGCTTCGATGGCACCTCGCCCGAAGACTTGGTCGTGCTGCTGCAGAAGTATGGCGTCACGTCCAACCTCACGACCGGCAACACTATGGAAGCACTAGAACAAGACCTGGCCGACGGTCATAAAGTGATAGCCGCAGTCAACGCCGAAACCATTTGGAATTCTCCCCCGGGCGAGGGACAGCGGACCAGCGCCGACCATGCGGTCGTCGTCACCGGAGTAGACACCCGCACTGACATCGTCCATCTTAACGACAGTGGCATCCCAAGCGGTCGCGACGAGCAGATCCCCATGGCTACCTTCACGGAAGCCTGGGACACCGGCGATGACCTACTTATCGTGACATCGGCCGCACACTGAGAAGGCCGGCCCACCGTCCTGGCGACGCGGGTCGGGATTTTGCAACTACCGGAGATCTTCTCGGCTCATCAATTCCAGTCACGGATGCGACGAATACAGCAGTTGCCTCCTTACTCCAACTGGTGTGAGCGCGGCGGTTCCTGGTCACCGCTGTAGTCGCTGGCTGACACCATCTGTTTTGTGTTCGGCACCCGGGAAATACTTCAGGACGCCTTCTTGCACGACCGTGGCGACGAGCTTCCCATCGCGATCGAAGAAATGCCCACTACCCAGCCCCCGCGAATCCGCGGCGACCGGCGATGACGTTGCATAGAGAAGCCAGTCATCGAAATTGACCTGCCGATGAAACCACACCGAGTGGTTAGTCGATGCGGCAAAGATGCGGTCGAAACCCCAAGACAATCCATGAGTAGTGATCACCGAGTCAAGCACGGTGGTATCCGAGGAGTACAACATCGTAGCGGTGTGCAGCACCGGGTCCTCGGGCATCACACCCATAGCCTTGACCCAGACGCGGTTGTAGGGCAGTCGATCTCCCTTCTCACGCATCACCCAGGCCGGATCGTTGGTGTAGCGCCATTCGATCGGTTGCAGTGCGTTGGCGAAATGCGGAACGGTCTGTTCGTAGCCGCGGAGCAGCTCGCCAATGGTCGGGCGAGTTTGCGGTTCGGCTACCTCCGGTGGATCGACAGCGTGCTCAAGCCCGTGGCCGCCGGACATGTACGAAATCATCGCTGAGGAAAGCAATATCCCATCTTGCACGGCGTCGACGCGTCGGTTGGCGAAGCGACGCTCGTCGCGCAGCCGCAGCACGTGAAATTCGATGTCTTTCGTGGTGTCGCCGCCATTGATGAAATGCACCGAGAAGGCGCTCGGCGGTAAACCGTCGCGGACCAGCGTGCGACTGCCTGCAACGAATGATTGCGCCATGAGCAGCCCGCCGAATGTCCGCAATGGGTTCTTGCTGGGATGAGAACCCACGAACCTGTTGTCGCCAAGGCGATTGAGATCCAAAACCGCCAGCAACTCGCGAAAATCAGACGTGGTTTCGTCGCGCGTGGTTGGTTCGTCGCCAGCGCACACGGGCTCGGCCTCCTCAGGGCTCAATTGCCCGGCTCCTCAGCTGCTCGCTAGGCGACCGGCAGCTTGGCATGGCTAAACGTCGTCCTCACCGATCCGATGCACATGGATCAGGTTGGTTGAGCCTACTGTGCCTGGCGGCGCACCCGCGACGATGACCACCAGGTCGCCGCGCTTGTATCGGCCCAGCCCCAGCAGCGACTTGTCTACTTCGCGGATCATGCCGTCGGTGGATCTCATGTGCGGGACGATGAACGTCTCGGTGCCCCAGGTCATGGCCAGTTGACTGCGGACCTGAGGCAGATCGGTAAAAGCGAGCAGCGGCAGCGGCGTATGCAGCCGGGCCAAACGTCTTACGGTATCGCCGGACTGGGTGAAAGCGACAAGAGCCTTGGCGTCGAGCCGCTCGCCGATGTCGCGAGCGGCGTAGGAGATCACTCCCCGCTTGGTGCGCGGTACATGCGTCAACGGCGGAGCGGCAGTCGAGTTTTCTTCAACCGCGCACACGATCCGCGACATTGTCCGAACCGCCGCCAGCGGGTACTTACCGACTGAAGTTTCACCCGACAACATCAGTGCGTCTGCGCCGTCGAGCACCGCGTTGGCAACATCCGAGGCTTCGGCCCGGGTCGGCCTTGAGTTCTCGATCATCGAGTCGAGCATCTGGGTCGCCACAATGACCGGCTTAGCGTTTTCGCGGGCTATTTGGATGGCCCGCTTCTGCACGAGCGGAACCTCTTCCAGCGGCAGCTCGACACCAAGGTCGCCACGAGCCACCATGACGGCGTCAAACGCCAGCACGATGGCCTCAAGATTGTCGATTGCTTCGGGTTTTTCCAGCTTGGCGATCACCGGGACCCTCCGGCCGATCCGATCCATCACCTCGTGGACGAGTTCCACATCAGAAGGCGAGCGGACAAATGAAAGCGCGACCATATCCACGCCGAGGTTCAGAGCGAAGGTGAGATCCTCGATATCTTTTTCCGACAGGGCGGGAGCAGTTACGTTCATCCCGGGCAGCGAAATCCCTTTGTTATTGCTGACCGGACCGCCCTCGACGACGGTGCACACGACATCGTCGCCTTCTATTGCGTCGACGACCAAACCGACCTTTCCATCGTCGACCAAGACCCGGTCGCCAGCAACCGCGTCCTTCGACAACCTCTTGTAGGTGGTAGAAACGCGGTCGTGGCTGCCCTCGCAGTCCACAACCGTGATCCGGACGGTTTCACCATCCGCCCAGTAGGTAGGCCCGGCAGCGAAGCGTCCCAGCCTGATCTTCGGGCCCTGCAGATCCGCCAGCACTCCGACTGCGCGCCCGGTAGCGTCCGAGGCCTTACGGACTTGCTCGTAGGCGGCCTCGTGGTCGCTGTAATTGCCGTGGCTGAAGTTCATTCGGGCGACATCCATCCCGGCTTCGACCAGCTCCCTGAGCAAGTGGTCCTGCTGGGTGGCGGGCCCAAGAGTGCAGACGATCTTCCCGCGTCTAGTCACGACGACAAAGCATAGTCGCGGCCACCGGCCTTCTAGGCGCACCTCTGGGATAACGACGCATTGAACGTTCGGTGTCGAGCGATGTGTGCGGTTTGGCGCACTGTCGGAGTTCCCAGGCGACGTCGTTGGGGAAGCCGCTACTTGGCTGGCAGTGGTGCAGTTAGCCGCCCAGGACGGTCGGCAACAGCGGGAATCCGGGAAGGTTACGCAGCACCGTCCATGCGATCACGCTCAGTGCGACCATGACCGACATCGCTACCGGAAACGATCTTCGACTCGTAAAACGGCGAAACAGGAACCAAACCGCGAGAATCGGGATCCCGACAAGCAAGAAGACATTGTCGTTGATACTGGCCGCTAGATCCCCGTGCAACAGATCGTGGGTCATCCTCAGGCCGCCGCAAGCGGGGCAGTTCCAGCCGGTGAGCAATTTGAACAGACATTGCGGATACAGCGACGTGCTGCTGTGCGGATCCACGAGGCCGACGTATCCAAGAGCGCCACCCAGGATTAGCGCGGTACCGGCAGCGCCGTAAAGGTGACGACGCGCACCGTTTTGATGCCGCTGCCCGCTTCCAGCAACCCCGTTGGCATCCAACGCGCGATGCTCGAAAAGTGGTTGACCGGCGCCAGTACGCCCGCCAAAAGGAACAGATCGGTCAAAGTGAGGACGCTGCGCCGAATCTTGCGGGTAAGCCGGGTACTCGGACGAATACTCGGGAAAATGTGGTGTCAACGAGTGAGAAGCTTGAGCCTCGCGCCACCGCTGGTCCGCCACATTCTCAGGATGCCAGATTCACGCCCATCTCGCCGCGGGCCGGCCAACCCAGCTAGTTGACCTCCGGCTCGGGCTGCTCATCCGGTTCCTGCGTGTCGTCGTCGGATACCGGAGCCAGTTCGTCTTGCTCTGCAGCAGACTCGTCGACCCGCTCAGCCGATTCCGCAGACTCCCCCGACCCCAACTCCGCACCGACCCCAACCTCAGCGACCCCCGACCCCGCCTCAACCTCCGGCTCGGGCTGCTCATCCGGTTCCTGCGTGTCGTCGTCGGATACCGGAGCCAGTTCGTCTTGCTCTGCAGCAGACTCGTCGACCCGCTCAGCCGATTCCGCAGACTCCCCCGACCCCAACTCCGCACCGGCCCCAACCTCAGCGACCCCCGACCCCGCCTCAACCTCCGGCTCGGGCTGCTCATCCGGTTCCTGCGTGTCGTCGTCGGATACCGGAGCCAGTTCGTCTTGCTCTGCAGCAGACTCGTCGACCCGCTCAGCCGATTCCGCAGACTCCCCCGACCCCAACTCCGCACCGGCCCCAACCTCAGCGACCCCCGACCCCGCCTCAGCCTCCACCTCGACCCGCTCAACCGACTCGGTCGTCGCCGAAGCCACACCCACGACCGCGACCTCAGAGGTAAGCGCAGGTGCACACGACTCATCAGCAACATGATCTCGGCCGCGCAAGGTTGCCGGGTCCTCGCGCCCCTTGGGCGCCAGAATGACGTAAACCACGGCCCCGATTAGCACGAAAGTCGATGTAAATGAATTGACTCGGATGCCGGCAATCAGTGTGGCGGTGTCGTCGCGCAGCAGCTCGATAAAGAATCGGCCCGTGCAGTAGCCGGCCACATAGAGACCAAACAGTCGCCCGTGGCCGATCACGAACCGTCGGTCCAAGTAGATCAGCACAACGAAGACCAAAACGTTCCACAGCAGTTCGTAAAGGAATGTCGGCTGCACGACGAACGCCAGCTGTCCCGTCGAGACGCCGTCGAGCGAGCGAACATCTACGAAACCAGCGGGGTCACGACGATAGAAGATCTCGAGGCCCCAAGGCATCGCGGTTTCCCGGCCATAGAGCTCTTGGTTGAAGTAGTTCCCGAGCCGGCCGATCGCCTGCGCCAAAATGACTCCCGGCGCAAGCGCGTCGAGAAACGCCGGCAGCGGGATTCCGCGGCGGCGGCAGCCTATCCAAGCACCGACCACGCCGAGGGCTATCGCGCCCCAAATACCCAAGCCGCCGTCCCAGACCCGTAGGGCCGCGGCCATTCCGGCACCATCTTGACCGAAGTAGGTTTGCCAGTCGGTGGCCAGGTGGTAAAGACGGCCACCAACCAAACCGAATGGCACACACCACAAAGCGATGTCGTAGACCACGCCGCGCTCGCCCCCACGGGCTACAAATCGGCGGTCGCCAATCAGCAACGTAACCAATATGCCTGCGATGATGAAAAGTGCATAGGCGCGAATAGGCAGGGGGCCGAGATGCCAAACTCCGCGGGGCGGGCTTGGAAAATACGCCAGGAAGGTCGTCGTCATACAGGCATCCTCAGGCGCACGCCGGAAGCCAGTTCCTCTGTCAGGGCGCGCAAACTCGGTAAACCATCCCCTAACGCCGACACCAGCGCAGATCCAACGATGACACCATCGGCGTAGTTACCGATCTGCGCCGCCTGCTCCCGCGACCGCACCCCTAGACCTACGCCGACAGGGATATCGGAGACTGCCTTGACCCTGCCTACCAGCTCGGGTGCGGCCTGCGATACGGCATCACGTGCCCCGGTCACTCCCATCGTCGACGTCGCGTAGACGAACCCGCGCGACGCCTCGACGGTGGCTGCAAGTCGCTCAGGCGTCGATGAGGGCGCCACCAGAAAAACCCGATCCAAGTGGTGCTCGTCGGATGCCGCCAGCCACTGCTGGGCCTCATCGGGAATGAGGTCGGGAGTGATAATGCCACACCCTCCAGCTGATGCCAGATCTCGGGCAAATGCGTCAACACCATAGCGTAACAACGGATTCCAATATGTCATCACTACAGCGCTACCACCGGCTAGGCTAATCGCCTCAACTGCAGCCAGGGTATCGCGCACTCGTACTCCCCCACGAAGCGCAACCTCGGTTGCCCTCGCGATAGTCGGGCCGTCCATACCAGGGTCAGAATACGGAAGTCCAACCTCGACGATGTCGCAACCGGATTCGACGAGCGCCTTCATTGCGTCCACCGACGTTTGCAGGTCGGGATAGCCGGTAGGTAAGTAGCCGATCAACGCCGCACGGGCCTCTTCTCGACAAGAATCGAAAAGCGGCCCTAAAACGCTCGCTTCGCCCTGTTCCACAGTTATCACCGGCTCAGATCTAGTTGTCCAGCAGCCCAAACCACTTGGCGGCTGTCTCGACGTCCTTGTCACCACGACCCGACAGATTCACCACTATTACCGCGCCCCTCCCCAACTCGACCCCCAGTTTGAGGGAGCCAGCCACTGCATGAGCGGATTCAATGGCTGGGATGATGCCTTCCGCGCGGCTCAGCAGACCAAATGCTTCCATCGCCTCTGCATCGGAGATCGGGTGATACTCAACACGTCCCAGCTCTTTCAACCACGCATGTTCGGGCCCCACTCCCGGATAGTCCAAACCGGCTGAGATCGAATGAGATTCGATAGTCTGGCCGTCCTCGTCCTGCAGCAGGTAGGAGAACGATCCCTGGAAAGCGCCAGGCGCACCCCCGGCAAACGTTGCTGCGTGCCGTCCTGTCTCGACGCCTTCGCCAGCCGCCTCGTAACCGACCAACCGAACCCCGGCGTCATCAAGGAAATGATGAAAGATACCAATGGCGTTGGACCCTCCACCAACACAGGCCACGACAGCATCGGGCAGCCTACCTGCCTGATGCTGGATCTGTGCGCGTGCCTCCGCACCGATGATCCGCTGAAAATCACGCACCATAGTAGGGAAAGGATGCGGTCCGGCCGCAGTGCCGAAGCAATAGTAGGTTTTGTCCGCGTTGGTGACCCAGTCTCGGAACGCCTCGTTGATAGCGTCCTTCAACGTTTGCGAGCCAGTGTCAACCGAGACGACTTCGGCCCCCAACAGTCGCATTCGCGCCACGTTGAGAGCCTGGCGCGCGGTATCCAC
The DNA here is from genome assembly GCF_965230835.1 of Mycobacterium sp. Taxonomy (GTDB): domain Bacteria; phylum Actinomycetota; class Actinomycetes; order Mycobacteriales; family Mycobacteriaceae; genus Mycobacterium. The sequence continues at coordinate 4,231,556 of NZ_CBDDLW010000002.1, read as the reverse complement.
CGCCCCCATGTAGATCACACAGTCCAGACCCAGTAGCGCGCATGCAGTAGCGGTAGCTACCCCATGCTGACCGGCACCGGTCTCGGCGATCACCCGAGTTTTGCCCATCCTGCGAGCCAACAACGACTGGCCAAGAACGTTGTTGATCTTGTGGGAACCAGTGTGGTTCAGATCCTCTCGCTTGAGGAAAATTCGCGCTGACCCGGCATGCTCACTGAGCCGTTTCGCTTCGTATAGTGGCGAAGGCCGACCCGCATAGTGCGCTTGCAAACCATCAAGGGTGCTGAGGAAATCCGGATCGCGACGTTCCTTTTCGTAGGCGGCGGTGACCTCCTCGATCACTGCCATCAGCGCTTCGGGTACATAGCGACCACCGTAGCGGCCGAAATGGCCACCAGAATCCGGATCGTGGCGAGTGGGTTCGGCGACGGCGGCACTGGTCCTGGGGATATCCGGGTGGGAAAGGTCTGCCATCAACAAGGCTCTAAATACACGAGCGGCTGCGGCTAGCGAGCCGTCTTCGGGCAGGACGGGTGGGTACCCGCGGTAACCAGATCAGCAACCGCGGCGCGGGGATCACCACTTTTGACCAGACCTTCGCCAACCAGCACAGCGTCGGCACCGGCACCGGCATACGCCAACAGATCTCCGGTCCCACGTACGCCGGATTCGGCAATCCGAATCACGTCGCTCGGCAAACCTGGAGCGATTCGCGAGAAGCAGTCGCGATCCACCTCGAGTGTCATCAGATCACGTGCGTTGACGCCGATGACTTTAGCTCCCGCCTTCAATGCCCGGTCGGCTTCTTGTTCGGTGTGTACCTCCACAAGAGCTGTCATGCCTAGTGATTCAGTTCGGTCGAGCATAGAGACCAAGGCCGGCTGGTCCAGCGCGGCGACGATGAGCAACAACATGTCAGCACCATGCGCACGCGCCTCATGAATCTGGTAGGGCTGCACCACAAAGTCCTTGCGTAGTACCGCAATCGATACTGCGGCTCGTACCGCGTCCAGATCGTCGAGCGAACCCTGAAAACGTCGCTGCTCAGTCACGACGCTGATAACTCGGGCGCCACCATATTCGTATGCTCGCGCTAGTTCGGCCGGGTCGGTGATAGCCGCGAGTTGTCCCGCCGACGGACTGGCGCGCTTGACTTCGGCTATTACTGCGATGCCGGGCTCGCGCAGGGCTGCCATCACATCCAGCGGTGGCGCCGCTGCCGCTGCCGCTGCCTTGATCTCCGATAAGCTGACCGCCGCTTCGCGCGCGGCAACATCGGCCCGGACTCCCTCGAGGATGGAGTCGAGCACGGTTGCCGGACTCATGCCTGTCGTTTCCCTTCCCACTGTCACCCACGGTTGTCAGCCGTTTCTTGCGACGTGCAAGAAGGGTAGCGACCGGCGAGCGACCCTCCGTCACCGACCCTCGCTGTCGGACTCAGACGGCCGCGCGGTAGGGTCACGGCCCTCGTCAAGAGCGTCCCAAATCATTCGTTCCGATATCACCGACGGCGTCTCCTGGCCTCCCGCCCCGGCTGAGTCTCTCAGGGCAGTCGAACGACGGACCCGCGACGAGGCATACTTCGCCGCACTCTCACGCGCCGACATTGCCGACCGCATCAACAACCCGGCCGCTATCACGATGCTCACCGCAGCAGTCACCGCGAACCCAGCTCCCCAGTAACGCCGTCCACTGCCCACCAGCACCTCCAGCGGAATCTGGGCGAGGTCTGCCCCACGCACCGCCACGTCCGGAAGCACCACAGACTCACTCCGAGATAGCCGACCACAAAACCCGCCGCCGCCAGCAGCACCGATAGCACTCGTAGCGGCCAGCCACGCACCGCCACCGCGGCAACGGCCGCGGCCAGCATCAGCAGCGCCACCGGCAGCAACGCGGTCGACCACGCCGCTCCAGAAAGAGTTGTTTCTTTCGGCGGCCCCAGCCCGTCAAAAGACCGGATGACAACCCACGGCAACCGCGACGCAGTCCAGAGTTCGCCAGCGGCTACCACCAGCAATAACTGGCCTATCCCGATCCGCACCCGATCGCGCCGAACATCAATCACTGCGGCCTGCGCTCGGAGCGACCAGCGTCTCCGCAGCGGCGATCGCGCTCAGCACCGCACGCGCTTTATTCCGCGCCTCGTTGTATTCGTAGGGCCCGTTGGAGTCGGCTACCACGCCACCACCAGCCTGGACATATGCCGTACCGCTGCGCATCAGCGCGGTACGGATGGCGATCGCAAAGTCAGCGTTGCCGGCGAAGTCGAGGTAGCCGACCACGCCACCGTACAAGCCACGTCGCGTCTTCTCGACTTCCTCGATCAACTCCATGGCCCGTACCTTCGGCGCCCCCGACAAAGTGCCAGCCGGGAAGCAAGCAGCTACTGCATCCAGCGCGGTGTGGCCTTCGCCGAGCATTCCGGTCACCGTGGACACCAGGTGCATCACGTGGCTATACCGCTCGATACCGCAATAGTCCTCAACACGCACCGTGCCAGGTTCGCAGACCCTGCCGAGGTCGTTGCGCCCCAAGTCGACCAGCATCAAATGCTCGGCGAGCTCTTTGTCGTCGGTTAGCAGATCTTTTTCGAGTCGCTGATCATCTTCCTCGGTTTCTCCGCGCCAGCGAGTTCCAGCAATCGGATGTGTTGTTGCCCGACCGTCGTGAACGGTGACCAACGCCTCCGGACTGGACCCTACGATCGAAAAATCAATTCCCCCATCACCGTTCGGTATATGTAGCAGATACATATACGGGCTGGGGTTCGTCGTGCGCAGCATCCGGTACACGTCGATGGGATCGACGTCGGTATCCACCTCAAAGCGCTGCGACGGCACTACTTGAAACGCTTCGCCGGCTGCGATCTGCTCGACCAGATGCTCGACAATCGCGCTGTACTCTTCGGCGGTGCGTTGCGCACGCTGGCGTGGCTCGGGACGCGCGAACGTAGCAACCGTAGACGGCAGTGGCTGACCGAGCGCCTCGGTCATCACGTCTAGCCGAGCGATGGCATCGTCGTAGGCCCAATCGACACGCTCGTCGGTACCATTCCAGTTCACGGCGTTGGCGATGAGCGTGATGGTTCCCTCATGGTGGTCTACCGCTGCGACATCGGTGGCCAGCAACATCAGCATGTCCGGTAGGCCAAGGTCGTCGACAGCCAGATCAGGCAAGCGTTCGAGCCTCCGCACCAGATCGTAGGCGAAGAAACCGACCATGCCGCCCAGCAGCGGAGGTAGCCCAGAGCTCGAACGGCTGAGCTGGTCGGTGGCCAACAGCTTCATGGTGGCCCCCAGGGCTTCGAGCGGATCTCCTCCGGTCGGCGCATCCGCTGGCACAGCACCAAGCCACACCGCAGCGCCATCCCGCACGGTCAGCGCTGATGGCGTACCCGCTCCAATAAACGACCACCGCGACCACGAGCGGCCATTCTCAGCCGACTCCAGCAGGAACGTTCCGGGCCGGTTGGCCGCGAGCTTACGGTATGCCGATAGTGGGGTCTCGCTGTCAGCAAGGACTTTGCGGGTTACCGGCACCACTCGATGCTCGGCTGCCAGCACGCGAAACTCAGCGCGCGAGGTGGTGGCTGCTAGGTTGGCGTTCACCACAGCATCCTCCCTGACGTTGATCTGGCCCCGCGTAACCTGCCGATGATGCGCGCCACGTGGCGGCGCGACGAGTAGTCAGGCAAATGGGGCGTAGCCTGGCGGCCATGAAAACTGGTGACACCGTAGCTGACTTCGAACTTCCTGATCAGACGGACACGCCCCGGAGGCTCAGCGCTTTGCTGTCGGACGGTCCTGTGGTTCTGTTCTTTTATCCAGCGGCGATGACGCCGGGCTGCACCAAGGAAGCTTGCCATTTTCGCGATTTGGCTCAGGAATTTGTCGCGGTTGGGGCCAGCCGAGTCGGCATCAGCGCCGATCCAGTCCAGAAGCAGGCAAAGTTCGCTGACATGCAGGGCTTCGATTATCCGCTGCTGTCGGACACTGACGGCACAGTCGCCAAACAGTTCGGAGTCAAGCGCGGTCTGCTCGGCAAGCTGATGCCGGTCAAACGCACCACCTTTGTCATCGACACAGACCGCCGAGTACTCGAAGTCATATCCAGCGAATTCAGCATGGATACGCACGCCGATAAGGCCTTGGCGACGCTGCGGGCCCGGTCATCACGTTAGATCAGCCAAGAGCCTGCCTTGGTGGTGTATTCGGCGCCGACCGACCGCACCCTGTTTCTTCCCGGCTTCGCTGACCACGACTCGCTAGTCCTCCGCCTCCAGCAGCACGGTGGCATCGAAGCAACTGTGATCGCCGGTGTGGCAGGCATCGCCAACCTGGTCGACAGTCAGCAAAACAGTGTCACCGTCGCAGTCCAGCCGCACCGAGTGGACGTGCTGCGTGTGACCAGACGTCGCGCCTTTGACCCAGAGTTCTTTGCGGGACCGCGAATAGTAGGTGGCTTCACGAGTCGCCAGGGTCCGGGCCAGTGCCTCGTCGTCCATCCAGGCGAGCATAAGCACGGCGCCACTAGCACGCTCTTGCACGACGGCGGCGAATAATCCGTCGGCGTTGCGTTTCAGACGCGCGGCTATCTGCGGGTCAAGCTTCACTGTGCAGCGGTCCTCACCGTGATCTTATTTGCCGCCATGGCTTCTTTCACCTGGCCGATAGTCAATTCCCCGAAGTGAAAGACGCTGGCCGCCAATACCGCGTCGGCCCCCGCGGTGACAGCTGGCGCAAAGTGCTCCACAGCCCCGGCACCCCCGCTGGCGATCACCGGAACAGTGACCGCGGCGCGCACGGCGCGCAACATCGGTAAGTCGAACCCGGCCTTGGTCCCGTCGGCGTCCATCGAGTTCAGCAAGATCTCCCCCACACCCAGTTCAGCGCCCCGAGCCGCCCACTCCACTGCGTCAATACCCGTTCCGCGACGACCGCCGTGCGTGGTGATCTCCCAGCCCGACGGAGTAGGGGCCGAGGCATTGGGCACCGTGCGGGCGTCGACCGAAAGCACAATGCACTGGGAGCCGAACTGCCTCGCCAGGTCGGCGAGCAAGTCTGGGCGAGCGATTGCGGCGGTATTAACCGACACCTTATCCGCCCCCGCTCGCAACAAGACGTCGACGTCCGCCACCGTGCGCACCCCACCGCCGACGGTCAACGGTATGAATACCTGTTCAGCGGTGCGGCGCACCACCTCCAACATCGTGGCTCTTCCTGACGATGACGCGGTCACGTCGAGAAAAGTCAGCTCGTCGGCCCCCTCTGCGTCGTAGGCGGCAGCAAGCTCTACGGGATCACCCGCATCCCGGAGGTTCGCGAAATTGACCCCCTTGACTACCCTCCCGCCGTCAACGTCGAGACACGGGATCACGCGTACGGCTAGGCCCCCCGCTCCCGGCTGGCCACACTCGGCGTACATCTCAGTAATTCTCCGGTTCCCCTGTGCTACGCAGAATCTCGATAAGTTGACCGTGCACGCCCGGTGCGCCGGCAACAGCCGATCGCGATGCCACCGTCCATGGTTGACCAGCCAAGTCGGTGACGATACCGCCAGCAGCTCGCACCAGCGCCACCCCAGCGGCATGATCCCAGACGTTGCCCCCAAAACTTAACGCGCCGCCAAGAATCCCATCAGCAACGTAGGCAAGGTCGATGCCCGTGGAACCATGCATGCGCAACCGTGATGACATCCTGCTGAGATTTTCCAACACGGCAAGCCGATAGCGGCCCGGATATCTGCCACGGGAGTCAGCGCTGAACGTGCCAACACCGACAAGCGTGGAATTCAGCTCGGCGGCAGCCAACAGCGGCTGCGGTACGCCATTCTTCACTAACGGACCGCCTGCGACTGCGGTGTAGCGCTGGCCGGCGAACGGTAACCAGGTGAGGCCGGCCACCGGATCACCATTGTGCAGCAATCCCAACAATATCGCGGCCATCGGCGACCCGGCAGCGTAGTTGAATGTGCCGTCGACCGGGTCGAGTGCCCACACCCATGGAGAGTTCACCGCCGGCCCGCCGAACTCCTCGCCGTGCACCCCGATCCCGCTGGCCTCTTCAAGCGCGGCCACAACCTGCCGCTCGATGGCAAGATCGACCTCGGTGGCAAAATCATTGCCTTTCTTCCGCACTGTCGATTCGGCGCGGTGTCCCGCAAGGAAGATAGCCGTTGCGTCATCCAGAATTGCCGATGCTTTGGCGACCAAACCATCCAGGTCCGCAGCGCCTAAATCCATGGCGGAATTTGCTCCCGCACCGCAGCCAGTGCCTCCGGCAAAGTGAAGCGCCCAGCGTACAGGGCCTTACCCACGATCGCCCCCTCGACACCGTCGCCGACGAGAGCGGCGATAGCGCGCAGGTCAGCCAGGCTCGACACGCCCCCGGACGCGATCACCGGGGCGTCGGCGCAACCAGCAACCTTGGTCAGCAGCTCAAGATTAGGACCACCGAGAGTGCCGTCCTTGGTGACATCGGTGACGACAAAGCGCGAACATCCCTCGCGGCCAAGACGTTCCAGTACTCCCCAGAGGTCACCGCCATCGGTTTCCCATCCGCGTCCACGCAATCGATGCTCGCCGTTGACGATCTGGACGTCGAGGCCCACGGCGACCTTGTCGCCATGCTCGGCGATCATCCGCGCACACCACTGCGGATTCTCTAGCGCTGCGGTCCCCAGGTTGACTCGTGCGCACCCGGTCGCCAACGCCGCAGCCAACGATTCGTCGTCTCGAATGCCGCCGGACAACTCGACTCGAACATCGAGCTGGCCCACAACCTCTGCGAGCAGTTCCCGATTAGAGCCACGTCCGAACGCGGCGTCCAAATCCACCAAGTGGATCCAGTCCGCACCGTCACGCTGCCAGCCCAGGGCGGCATCCAGCGCCGAACCGTACTCAGTTTCGCTACCGGCCTTGCCTTGCACCAGACGCACGGCGCGGCCCTCAACCACATCGACGGCGGGGAGTAAAACCAGTGACATCGTTACAGTCCTTCAACCCAGTTATTCAGTACTGCCGCCCCCGCGTCGCCACTCTTTTCCGGGTGGAATTGGGTGGCGGCCAACGGACCGTCCTCGACAGCGGCCAAAAACGGCACCTTGTGTGTGGCCCAAGCCAGCTGCGCCGCAGGTGTGCCATCCCACCGCTGCGCAGCGTAGGAGTGCACGAAATAATAGCGGGCATCAGCCGGCAGGCCATGGAACAGCGCGCTGCCAGCCGCCGCGTTCACCACGTTCCAGCCCATATGCGGGATCACCGGAGCATCTAGCCGCGTCACCGCACCTGGCCACTGCCCACACCCCTTCGTCTCGACCCCAAATTCGACACCGCTGGCGAACAAGATCTGCATTCCGACGCAAACCCCTAGCACAGGACGCTTGGCGGCAACCCGATCGGCGATGATCCGCTCACCAGCAATTTTCTGCAAGCCGGTCATGCACGCCTCAAAAGCACCCACCCCCGGCACTACCAATCCATCCGCCGCAGCCGCGGCGGCCGCGTCGGCTGTAACTTCGACCGACGCGCCGGCCCGCTCCAGGGCGCGTTGCGCAGAACGGAGATTACCGGACCCGTAGTCCAAAACGACTACCGACTTTCTCGGCCGGGACAAGACGGAACCGTCAGTCACAAAACGCCTTTGGTCGACGGCACACCAGCAACCCGAGGATCGGGCTCGACGGCCTGACGCAGCGCGCGGGCAACCGCTTTGTACTGTGCTTCGGTGACGTGATGCGGATCGCGTCCGTAAAGAACGCGTACATGTAAGGCGATACGTGCGTTCGACGCCAGCGATTCGAACACGTGCCGGTTGATCACGGTGTGGTAAGGCACCGCGCTGCCAGCAATAGTCGTGTGTTGCAGGTGATCCGGTTCCCCCCGGTGAACACAATAAGGTCGGCCGGATACGTCGACGGCCGCGTGCGCCAGGGTCTCATCCATCGGGATGAAAGCGTCGCCGAACCGGCGGATGCCTTTCTTGTCGCCAAGACTCTCGCCAAGTGCCTGACCGAGCGCGATCGCGGTGTCCTCGACGGTATGGTGTGCTTCGATCTCGACATCGCCCTTTGTGTGCACCGTCAAGTCGAAACTGGCGTGACTACCCAACGCCGTCAGCATGTGATCGTAGAACGGGACACCGGTATCGACGTGCACCTGGCCGGTGCCGTCTAGGTCAAGTTCGACCACGATGTCGGATTCGCGTGTGCGCCGTTCAATGCGCGCACGTCGTGCGCTGCCAGGCTGAGTCGTTGTCACCGCGCTCCTATCGGACTTGGGTTGGCTGCTACCAGCTCGGTGGCAGCGATCCGGATACTTGCTTGCAGGAACGCGTCATTCTCCTCGATCAGTCCGGTCGTGGCACGCAGGTAGCCGGGAATGCCAACGTCGCGAATCAAGATGCCCGCATCCAAATAGCGCTGCCAGGCGCCCGGTGCATCAGCGAACTCACCAAACAGAACGAAGTTGGCGTCACTACTGATGACTCGAAAACCCAAGCCAGCCAACGCCGCTGTGACTCGCTCCCGTTCGGCGACCAGCGCCGCCACGCTGCCTAAGGTATCGCCAGCGTGCCGCAGCGCTGCCTGAGCTGCGACCTGCGTCACCACCGACAGGTGGTACGGCAGACGCACCAGGAGCATTGCCTCGACCAATGCCGGCGTGGCTACCAGGTACCCGAGCCTCCCACCGGCAAAGGCAAAAGCCTTACTCATTGTGCGGGTGACGACGAGCTTGGTCGGATACTCCTCCACCAATGTGACCGCACTAGGCCGCGAAGAGAACTCACCATACGCTTCGTCGACGATCAAGATGCCAGGAACCACACCGAGCAGCCGGCGCAGATCCGACAGCGAAACGCTCTGGCCTGACGGGTTGTTGGGGCTGGCAATGAACACCACATCGGGGCTGCGGTCGACAATAACCGCAAGGGCGGCATCGACGTCGAGGCTGAAGTCGGCAGCGCGGCCAACTTCAACCCACTCAGTGTGGGTAGCCTCCGAGATGATCGGGTGCATCGAGTACGACGGAGTGAAACCGATCGCCACCCGACCCGGCCCGCCAAAGGCTTGCAATAGCTGTTGCAGGATCTCGTTGGAACCATTAGCTGCCCATATGTTTTCAACTCCGAGCTGAGTCCCGGTCTGCGTGGTTATGTATGCGGCCAGGTCACCGCGCAGCGCCAGCGCATCGCGATCGGGGTAGCGGTGCAGCTCGGCCGCCGCCTCCCGTACCGACTGCGTCAGGTCGGCGATCAAAGCCTCGGTGGGCGGGTGCGGATTCTCGTTGGTGTTCAAGCGCACTGGAACGGCCAATTGCGGGGCGCCGTAGGGCGATTTGTCGCGCAAGTCTTCACGTAACGGCAGGTCGTCGAGCACGGGTTCGGAACGTGATCCGCGAGATGCCATCATCACTCGAACCTCCGCCGTACCGCCTCACCGTGTGCGGGCAAGTCTTCAGCTGCGGCCAACGTGATCACATGCCCGGAGACATCCTTGAGCGCCGCCTCGCTGTAGTCGACGACGTGGATGCCACGCAAGAAAGTCTGCACTGACAGGCCGCCCGAGTGTCGGGCACAGCCTGCGGTGGGCAGCACATGATTGGACCCAGCGCAGTAGTCGCCGAGGCTGACCGGAGACCACGGACCGACAAAAATGGCGCCAGCCGAACGTATCCGGTCGGCAACACGCGGCGCGTCTACAGTCTGGATCTCGAGATGTTCAGCTGCATAGGCGTTCACGACGTCAACGCCAGCGTCGAGGTCGTCGACCAAAATCATCGCCGATTGGCGACCTGATAGTGCCGCGGTTACCCGTTGGCGGTGCACCGTGGTTTGCAGCTGCGCGGCCAATGCAGCATCGGTAGCGTCGGCCAGATCCGCGCTCGGGGTGACCAGCACGCTGGCGGCCATCTCGTCATGTTCGGCCTGGCTGATCAGATCGGCGGCCAGATGGACCGGATCAGCGTGACGATCGGCCAAGATGGCGATCTCGGTCGGTCCTGCTTCAGCGTCGATACCGACTTCGGAACGACAGAGGCGCTTCGCGGCCGTGACATAGATGTTGCCGGGCCCAGTAATCATGGCAACCGGTGCTAGCTCGGTGCCATCGGTGTCGATGCCGCCATACGCCAGCAACGCCACTGCCTGCGCACCACCGACGGCCCATACCTCTCCCACCTCCAATAGCCGGGCCGCGGCCAAGATCGTCGGATGCGGAAGTCCGTCGAAGTCAGCCTGGGGTGGGCTGGTCACCACCACTGAGTCGACACCTGCCGCCTGCGCCGGCACCACGTTCATGACCACACTGGATGGGTACACCGCATTTCCACCCGGAACGTAGAGCCCTACCCTCTCGACCGGGACCCACCGCTCGGTGACTGTCGCGCCCGGGCTGACGGTCGTTGTCACGTCTACGCGACGCTGGTCCGCGTGCACCCTGCGGGTTCGCTCGATCATCACATGCAGCGCGTCTCGGACATCACGGTCGAGGCCGGCCAGTGCGGCATCCAGCGCGGTGTCCGGTACGCGCACAGTCGTGGGCCGCACGCCGTCGAATGACGCACCGAAGTCCAGCGCTGCTTCCGCGCCGCGCTCCGCCACCGCTTGGACGATCGGCCGCACTTTCGGCAGCACGCTCTCCACGTCGACACCACCGCGCGGCAACGCGGCCCTCAACCGAGCAGCGGTCAACGACACTCCCCGCAGATCAATACGGGCTATCGGAGATGATGCCGTGCTCACGCACTCCATTCTCCCAGAGCAGCTCAAGTCATTATTCAGCCGGTACAGTGCCCGTAGTGAGGATCGCACCTGATCTCATAACCGCGTCTGTTCGATTTCCTATAATGGAGCCGCTATGTCCGCAAAGAACCACCCCAATAACGCGCCGGGCATCCCGATGGTGTTCCCGCCCTGGTTCGAGCGCTTCCAGATCAAATACATCAACCCGGCGCTCAAACCGATCGCCCGCTACGTGCCCGGAACCGCGACCATCACCCACCGTGGCCGTAAGTCGGGCAAGCCCTACAAAACTATCGTGACCGCCTACTGCAAGGGCGACTTGCTGGCAATCGCACTCGGCCATGGCAAGACTGACTGGGTAAAGAACGTTCTGGCGGCCGGTGAGGCCGACATACTTTTCAACCGCCGCGAGGTACACATCATCAACCCGCGGATTCTGCCGGCGGGTTCTGACAGTTCGGGGCTGCCGCGGTTAGCGCGGTTGCAACTGCATCGCGTCGGGATTTTTGTCGCCGATATCGCCTAGTTGAATTTGCTGACTACCTGGCGAAGACGCTTTTCCGGGCACCGAAACCGAGATCGAGGCCGCACGATCCACGACCGGGCCATCTCCGCGCCTGGCCTTATCCTGCGCGGGACCGGCGATCACAACCTGCGGCTCCCGACAAGAGCCATCAGATCCTAATCGTTTAGTAGGGATTGGTTACCGGTCCGGGTGTTGGTGACCGGGGCCTGTTTCTTGCGGGATCTGCCGTCAGGTGACGTCTGGTGTTCCCGTCGTTCGACGACTTGAGAAAGAGCGGCGCGTCTGGCGGCAGGTCTTGTCGGGTTGGTGGTGAGATTCCGTTGCCCGAGCCCGTCGCAGGGGTGACTTCCTGATGGTTGTTCTCGAGCCTTGAGCTCTTCGACAGAACGAAGTCCTGCGATGTGCTGGAGTCACGGACGGCTAGTGAGATGACGGACCTTGGAGTCCCGCGATTAGGGCGCCGCGTGAGTCCACCGGTAACGGCGCAACCATCCACCGACGAAAAAGTGAGGACGTCTTGGGCTTGTTTTGTGGAATCGACTGGGCTACTGAGCATCACGATGTTGCTGTGGTTGATGACGACGGGAGGGTGGTAGCCCGTGCACGGCTGGGCAATGATGCGGCCGGGTTCGCGCAGCTGTTGACGTTGCTGGCTGAGGCCGGTGACAGTGCCGCTGATCCGATACCAGTGGGGATGGAAACTGATCGTGGCCTGTGGGTGGCGGCGCTGCGAGAAACTGGCCGGGTGATTTATCCGATCAACCCGTTGGCGGCTTCGCGGTATCGGGCACGGTATGCGGTGTCGGGGGCCAAATCCGATGGTGCCGACGCGGTGCTGCTGGCCAATATTGTGCGCACCGACCCCGGCGCGCACCGCCCATTGCCCGCCGACACCGAGTTGGCCCAGGCGATCCGGGTGCTGGCCCGCGCTCAGCAAGACGCGGTATGGGCACGTCAACACATCGGCAACCAGATTCGCGATGTGCTCAAAGATTTCTACCCGGCGGCCATCACCGCGTTCGCCGACCTGCCCGAGGGCGGGCTGGCTCGTCGAGATGCGCGCACCATCTTGGCTGCTGCACCAACCCCCACCCAGGCGACCAAGCTGACCCCGGCCCGACTGCGCCGACTGCTGGCCAAGGCCGGCCGCCGCCGCCATCTCGACCGTGACATCGAACGGTTGCGGGAGGTGTTCACCGACACCTACCTGCACCAACCACCGGTCGTGGAGAACGCGATGGGTATCCAATTGGCAGGGCTGCTGGGTCAGTTCGAGGCTGCCTGCACCACTGCTGCTGATCTCGCCGAGGCGGCAACCGCCCATTTTGAGCAGCACCCGGACTCCACGATCATCACCAGCTTCCCCGGACTGGGGAACCTGGCCGGTGCCCGGGTACTCGCCGAGATCGGTGATGACCGCGCCCGCTTCACCGACGCCCGCGGACTGAAAGCATTCGCCGGAGCCGCGCCGATCACCCGCGCCAGCGGCAAGAAAACCCTCGTGTTGCACCGCCATATCAAGAACCGGCGCCTGGCCGCCGTGGGTCCCATCTGGGCTTTGGCATCGCTGCGCGCCTCGCCGGGCGCCCGTCGCCACTACGACACCCGCCGCGCCGCAGGAGACTGGAACCACCAAGCCCAACGACATCTGTTCAACAAATTCCTCGGCCAACTCCACCACTGCCTGCAAACCGGCCAGCACTACACCGAACATCTAGCCTTTCCACCTCCTCCCTCGCTCGTGGCTTGACTTTTAACTTCGTGAGATGTCTTTCTCACAGACGGAGTTAGGTGTGTCGGATAGATACGGTAGCGGTGCGCCATCGCTACGCTACCTTCGCTCGCCTGCGCACGGCGGCAAGTTTCTGGTTCTCGACATACCGGCGCACAACCTCCAAACGTGCACCGCCGACCGTCGACACGAAATACGAAGGCGCCCACAAACACTTCATCCGAGCCAGGTGCGCAAACTCCTGCCGCAACCGGCGTGAGGAGCGCCCTTTGAGGATCTGGACCAGTTTCGACACCGCTACCTGCGGTGGCAGCTCGACCAACAGGTGCACGTGATCGGGCATCGTCTCGACCTCGATCACCACGCCACCGAACTCGGCCAAGACCTCGCCGATGACCTGCTTCAACCGCAACTCGGCTGCGCCGCCCAGCACGCGGCTGCGGTACTTCGGGCACCAAATCACGTAATACTTCACCGAAAACACCGCTTTACGCGTTGACCGGTACTGCACGGGCCTCACGATAAACGACACCTACGACAAGTACGGTCCGCTACGCGGACCCAACAGACCCGATCGGCTATCCCCCGACTGAAGTCGAGGGCTTGCGCCGAAGAAGTATTCGGTCAAGTGCTAGTACTGCAGCCGTAGATAGTGGCTGGCGTGTTTGGGCGTGTCTGCGCTGGTAGTGGTGGTGGCGGCAGCATTGTTCGGGGTTTGTGAAGATACGTGAATCGCACCTCAAAATACCTTCGTCATCGAGGCTGTCCCGACGCCTCGCGCGTCATGTTCTACACCAGGCCACGACTATTTTTAGGCGGCGCTGTGGTCGCCGAGCATACGCAATGTATTCGCATGGTTTATCGACGAGCGACCGATAGCGTTACCTCGTGGGCACGTTACGGGTTCCGTCCAGGAAGTGAACTCGCTCGATATTGGATAAGGTGTCGGTGCCGTCTGGACCAGTAACAATCACATCAGCGCCGTCGCGGGTGACCGCGTATAGATCAGCTGCGTGGCAGTAGATGGCAACATCGGTTCCTCCGGCACCGTCGAGTTGGTTGTCAGACTGGTTACCTCGCAGGGTGTTATCGAGGTCATTCCCGATCAATCCCGCGGCATTCTCACCAGTCAAACGGGCACCGCGAAGATACTGCGATTTGCCCGAATAAACTGTATCGGCACTCTTAGTCAATGTGAACGATCCATTAAAGGACGGGTCAATGTAGGCTTCGTACTCGAGTGTGTTGGGCAGGAAATCACGGATGAGTTGAGCTCCATCCGGGTCCTCATTACGCACTTCTTCGCGAGTGCTAAAGCGGTAAATTTCGTTCCCATCAGGGGAATGCGCCCACATTCCGTACCAAGTATCAATAACCGAAGCGATATATTCTTGCGCCAGCGACCCTTCAGCCTCAAGTTCGGCTACCCACGCGGGAGCGGACTTCGCCCATCGCCCGTCAGCTAACGCCTTTTTGGCTCCGGCGAGTAGTACGGCTTGATACTGTGGGAGAGCCCCCGGTCTATTTGTGCCAATCCCGTTGTCGTGTACCTGATGAAAGATCTCTTCCAACGCAGCATCTCGGTGCTCGGGGTCATTGATCACATACCAGCGGGAACCTTCAGCCGCTATCTCGCTGGCGTATAATGGCTGCCCTTGAATTCGTGGCACGCTTGATTCGCCGTCAGCCCCATTCAGCAGGAGCATAGTTGCGTTGTTGGCCGCCAATTGTTTGCGAACACCTGATTTGTCACTGCCGTACGCGCTACCGGGAACGTCCTTCAAGTAGAATTCTGTAACCCGAACTGCCCGCTCCAACTGGGCCTGCGTAATCGCGTCTTGTATCAGGAACCGCATCACTGGTTGCCCATCCATTACTAGCTCATATCGCTTCCCGAAACCTTTTTCCTGCTCCGCTTTGGAGCCCGCTTGGCCGAATACGTCCGCTCCGCAGGAACGGTTAGCCATATTGTCTACCGCGGAAAGTGTGCCGCTCAAAGTTGGATCATCCATTGCATTAGTTGGGGTACCTATATTTTGCGTACTGGCACTACAATCAGCGATTAAAGTTGTAGTAAGTATTATTCCGACAATTATCTGAGTGCTTCGCGACCGGAGACGAAGTGAAGTGTTCATGACGAGCTTCCTAGGTGGGGGCTTGACCCCTTGGGTTGGACACGGGATTTGTGGTTAGGCGGCTTGGGGCAGGGTAGCGGCTAGGTGGGTCCTCTCGCAGGTGGCGGGGCTGAGCTGGTTGCAGTAGGAGTGGCGTCGCGTGGTGTTGTGGCGGGCCAGCCAGCGAAAGACCTCGTGTCGGCAGGTGGGGGCGTCGGCCCAGTTGTGTCAGTCTGGGAGGACCTCGCGTTTGAGGGCCGCGTTGACCGATTCAGCCAGGGCGTTGTCGCTCGATCCGATAGCGCGCCGGAGCCCTGACGCCAGTACGAGCACACCAGCCGCTACGCCGGAAGCTGACGTAGTCATCATTTGCTTCCTGCCAAAAGTAATACATCTGGATTCTTTGGCAACAAGGATGCAGGCGACCTCTGGCTCCGGAAAGGCGCAGATAACGGGCCCAGTAACTTCGAGAACTTTATTAAAGCGACCGTTCGCAGGAACGAAGTAACGGGTTAGCAGCCAAGGCGGTGTAACACGTCGATAGCGACCAGGCGTTGGTGAGATCCCGCGCGACGGCCGATCCGATGCCGATTCTCGCTCAAGAACACCAGGTCGCCGGATATGCAGGGCTAGCCAGCACGCAACTATCTAAAAAGACGATCCGCGACAACATGCCCGATCGAGCAGCCGCAGCTGCCGCCAGATTCACGTGGAGCCTGCCGTCTATCGTTTCTTAGCTAAACTTGCAAGGGACGAAATTCACTACTGCACACTTTAATATTGAATTATAGGCGCCTTCCCGACCCAGGTGTCGCTATCCAGCATCTCGACCATCGCGTGCGCGCAATCTGCGAAGCTAATTTTCGACATAGCGCTGAAGGCATCAAAACCTAACCGGTACTTTCCGGTCTGTGGGCCAACTTTCATTTGCAAGGGGCGAATACCGATCCAGCGAATATCTCTGTTCTCCTCTAACAGCGCCCACTGATGCTCTTTGTCAATGTGGCGAAGTTTCAAAAAACGTTCGGCGAAGAAACGCACAAACCGTGAACCCAATGTGACGGTGTCATCCGTCACGATAGTGCTGCCTCCCCCACACCAAACAAACCGGGGCACATCATTGCGGCGCATCGCTGCAAGAATATTGCGGGTGGCGTCGGTGCATAGATCCGGCGGTGAAGTTTTCTCATCCACGCCGATCGCAAACAACACCGCCTGCGTCCCCCTGGGCAGTGCGCGTAAGACATCGCTGGGCGACAGAGCATCCCCCTGAACAACGATGACCTTTTCCGATGCGACGTCCGCTAGTTTGCCGGGGGTCCTCACGAGCACCGTCACATCATGGTTGGCTTCCAAACACTGCGTCAGGCATTCCCTACCCAACTGTCCGGTCGCACCAAATAGAGTCACCTTCACGGCATTGGCATCCCTTCTTGACGTAAAGCCAGGCTCCTGGCACGTTCGCTATCTGTTTCGTTCAGCAACTATCCTCGCCGGAATCTAGCAACCGTCAGGTCAGCACTGAGCCCGGGCCAAACGACTCCCCAGTCGTGGCGCCCGAAGCACGGTCGAACATGAATCCCCGCGGTCTCCTTGGCCCCAATACCGCGCATCCGAACCGGTAACGGGATCCGCGTAGTCGCTTCCTGTCGGACGGTCTCGTCATGTTCACGAGCATCGAAGGCAAGACAATACGCAAAAAGGTTCCACGCGGCGAACTGCTAGAGGCACCTGGCCGTGGCCACTGTTGGCCTCGACGCCGCCAACAGCGCAGCGCCAAGGCTATCGACACAGGACGCAGTTGGGGTGGCAATCCCCGACAGATGACAAACCAGGTTCCGCATTGTCGGCTCGGCGGTCAGCAGGTCACACGTCTCAGCCTGCACTCTCAACAATGAATCGCCCGGCAATAACGCATCGCTTCTGAACTGGCTTTACGGCCGCCGCAAGCTAGATCCAAACCGTGCAGTCCCAAACAACTCCACACTGGCCAGGCGGTCACAGATCGCGTCCTCTTGGATACAGTCCAAGGACATAAGGGATCTCGTCGTGAACGTTATACAGCCCCGTTGCGAAGTTCGCCCCGCGTGTCCGCATTGGTAGTAGTGGCAACTCCACCCACGGTTGGTCGTAGAGCCTGGTATCGGCACACACTCCATCCGGCCAGGTCGCACGCAAATGAGGCAGTCGAAGCTGATAGCCGAATCGCGTGCCAGGTCATAGTGCCCCTGATCCTGCACCTATCGCAGGACAGTCCTTCGCCAGGCGCCTAATCGATAGGTCTTAATCGGCGTCGGGATCGTGCAGCGGTGAGGGAGGACTGGTAGGTCGCAAGATGGTCGGCCAGCTCGGGTTGGCGAATGGGTCGGCACGACCGTCGCGGATTCGCTTGAAGTACGAAAGCGAGGCGACGATGAATATGGCCATCAGCATCAAACAGCCAACAGCCAACAGCAGCTAACACTTCAACCATGCTGCTTTCGGCATTCAACTAGCGGTTCAGCAGCGGCGCGATCATGTTCGGCGTTGTAGCGTTGGTAGGACTGCATGAATCACATGGTGGCGTCTTAGGACTGGTGTAAAAACGCTGGGCGCATGTTCCTGGTGGTCATGTTACGCGGCGGTGGTGTCGGTCGTGGTTGTTGTGGTGGGGGGATGCAGTGGGCGGGGTGGCTCGAGCAGTTGGTGGCGTAGTTCTTGGAGGTGGCGGCTGGTCGCTGATGTTTGGGTGACTCCGCGCCAGCCGCGGCTGGCGCGGTCGAGGACGGCCCATACCAGCGACAGACAGCTGGTTTCGCCGGGTAGGCGGCCGATGACCTTGACCCGGCGACGGGATTCTCCGAAGGTGCGTTCGATGAGGTTGGAATGGCGGATGCGTGTCCAGTGTTGGCGGGGGAAGCGCAAATGCACGCTCAGCGAGGCGAAGTCGTTGGCCAGGCAAGCGACCGCGGCTGGGTAGAGCCCGCGGTATGTGGTGGTGAACTCCTCGGCGCGGCGGGTGGCTTCATCCACGGCCTGCTGGCCGGGTGGCTGGTCAATGTCATCGAAGATCGACCAGAACGCGGCTTTGATCTCGTCCTGGACCGCGACAGGTGTCTTGGCGATGACGTTACGGCAGCGATGGATCAGACACCGCTGACGCAGGCTTGCCGGAAACGTGGTCTCCCATGCGGCGATCAGGCCCGGCGCCCCGTCGGAGATGCCCAGTAGCGGCGGGCGTAGTCCCCGGTTCCTCAGGTCAGCCAAGAAGTCGGCCCACGCATCAGCCGACTCCGCTGCGGCTGGGGCCAGCCCAATAAACAGGGGCTTGCCGTCGGTGCAGATGCCCCAGGCGGCCAGCACCGGCTCGGCCGGGGCGTTGGGATGCATCCGAAAGTTCGAGGCATCCAAGAACAGGTAGTCCAACACCAGCTCATCAAGGCGTCGAGACGACCACGCAGCGAACTCGTCTTTGATGGCCGCACAAATCCGGCTCACCGTCGAGCGCGACAACGCCGCCTGCGAGCCCAGCACCTCGGCCAACGCGGCCTCGATGTCGCGATCCGACAAACCGCGCACCCATCCCGAAATCACCAACGCCTCCAGAGCGTGGGTGCGCGTCACCCCGGCACCGAATAGCCGCGAACAGAACCGCTCGTCGGTGTCGCGTAGTTTCGGGCGGCATAATTCGACCGAGCCCATCGTGGTCTTCACCGTCGCCGGCGGTTGATACCCATTGCGGTACCCGCCCGGGCCGTCCTGAACCCGACGCTGGTGACGGGCTCGGCCCAACACTGCTTCTACCTCGGCCTCCACGGCGACCTGAAACACCAGACGCACCGATAACCGCCCGACCTCCTCCAAAATCTCGGTCAACGGCCGCTCGGTCGCGGCGAACAACTGATCCATCTCAACACGCACACGCTCAATCGGCGATACTCGCTTGGTCACGGGCGTAGCCCCTCCTTCATAGCTTTCGTCGGTTGCGACGGAACCTACGCCCGTGACCATTTACACCAGCGATGAGACGCGACCAATCACATCCCGGTGCTACTTATATGGCCGCAATCAGCGCCAGGCCGTGCCTAGGGTCTGACTCCATATGTCGACGATAGTCGTGTCGCTGATCGACCGGAGAATTCGGTACAGGCGTAAACCACACGGCAACCAAATCAGTCCCAGTTGTCGGCGCCTCGGCCACCCCGACGGCCATAGCCTCAGTTCGAGCAGTAGATGGCGCCCCGGCAACGCCGACTGCCGCATTGACACCGCTCACCGCGCTAGTAGTGGCTTGAAACGGCTGCCCGCACGATGGCGACACAGCTGCCGTCGACGCCGCCACGCGCAGCGCCAACGCGGCTCCGCCGCTACGGCTACATGTCCAATCCGATGTCAAGGACACGTACCGAGTGAGTCAGCGCGCCCACAGCGAGGTAGTCGACACCCGTTGCTGCGTATGTGGCAGCGCTCTCCAGAGAGAGCCCACCGGATGACTCGAGCAGTACGGTCGGTGCGCTGGAGTCCCGTCGTTGCACCGCAATTTGGGTCTGCCATACCGGAAAGTTATCCAGCAAGATCAGTTCCGGATTTTCAGCCAAAACCGCATCGAGCTGGTCAAGCGAGTCAACTTCGACCTCACATGGCAGGTCGGGTGCCTCGGCCCGCACAGCGCGCAACGCCGCGACCACCGATCCGGCAGCAGCCACGTGATTGTCCTTGATCAAGGCAGCGTCGCCTAACCCCAGCCGATGATTGACACCACCGCCGACCCGCACCGCGTATTTTTGCAGCACACGCAAACCAGGCAACGTTTTACGGGTATCGCGGATCTTGGCTTTGGCACCTTGAACTGCATCCACCCAGGCCGCAGTAGCGGTGGCAATCCCCGACAGATGACAAACCAGGTTCAGCATCGTCCGCTCGGCAGTCAGCAGGCCACGCGTCTCAGCCTGCACTCTCAACAAAGAATCGCCCGGTAATAGCCGGGCACCGTCCTCGACACGATCGAGCACCCGGTAACCCGCGGCACCAACCACCTCGTCAAGTACCAGCAACGCGACGTCCACCCCGGCAGCCACTCCCGGCTCCCGCGAAACCATCGACGCGGTGGCCGCAGCACCAGCAGGCACCGTCGCTATCGTCGTGACATCGGGTCCGTAGCGCAGATCCTCCTCGAGACCGCACCGAATGATGTCTCGGGCGGCCTCCAGCTCGCTGCTGTGCAGTATCATCAGCCCACTGCCGCCAATGCCTCCACCCGCACTCTGTTCTGGTCTTCTGCCAAGCGAATTACACTGCTGCGCATCTGTTTTG
The DNA here is from genome assembly GCF_965230835.1 of Mycobacterium sp. Classification (GTDB taxonomy): domain Bacteria; phylum Actinomycetota; class Actinomycetes; order Mycobacteriales; family Mycobacteriaceae; genus Mycobacterium. Next base: position 4,211,150 of record NZ_CBDDLW010000002.1, on the reverse strand, counting down.
GCATGGCAAAAGGGTACTCGTCGCGATGGTGACAGCCCCGGCTCTCGTTGCGAGCTAGCGCAGCGGCAGTCACAGCCTTAGCGACCACCGCCAGCGCGACATTTTCGAAATCACGACGAGTGGCCACCTGCCGAACTCGGCCTCCGCGCAGCGCATCAGCGAGCCGGCGCAACCCTTCGGCGTCACGCACGACCGAAGCGTCCCGGCTCATAGCGCGTTGCAGGTCACTACGCGCCGGCACGGCGTCGGTGATCGACTCGGGCCAGCTTCCTGACACCGTCGCAAGCCCTCGCCCAGCCGTCACCGCATGCGTGGCGGCGGCAACTCCGGCTCTACGACCGACGACCAAGCCTTCCAACAAACTGTTCGACGCCAGGCGATTTGCGCCGTGCATGCCGGTGCGGGCTACCTCTCCAGCTGCGAACAAACCCGGTAGAGCAGTCTGGCCGTAGGCGTCGGTCACCACGCCACCGCAGCTGTAGTGTGCTCCCGGAACCACCGGTATGGGTTGGCCGACTGGGTCGATTCCCGCGGCCCGGCATAGCGCGGTGACGGTCGGGAACCGCGACTCAAGTCCGGGAACACCGCGCGCGTCCAGATAAGCGCACGGATCGCCAGTGGCTCTCAACCGCGCGTCGATGGCAGCCGCGACAACATCACGAGGCGCCAGGTCCCCCATCGGATGAACTCCGGCGGTAACTGAATTACCTTGTCGATCTACCAGAATCGCTCCTTCACCGCGGATCGCCTCGGTAATCAGAGGCCGCCGCCCGCCGGCCCTGCCGGCGAACATCATCGTGGGGTGAAATTGAATGAACTCGAGATCGCTAACCGCAGCGCCCGCCCACAGCGCCAAAGCCACACCATCGCCGGTGGATGCTTCGGGGTTGGTAGTAGTGCTGTATAGGTGACCGAGCCCGCCGGTGGCCAGGACTACCGAGGGCGCACTGATGACGCCATATCCATCTGGACGGATCACGAGCACACCACGTACCGAGGTATCGTCACGCACCAGCCGCACAGCGACGTGGCTGGTGCGGATATCCAGCGCGGCAGCGGCATGGTCGAGCGCCCGCTGCACTTCGGCGCCGGTGGCGTCGCCACCGGCGTGCACGATGCGTCGCCGGGAATGCCCACCTTCGCGGGTCAGCGCCCAACGACCCGGGTCCGTCTCGTCGAATCGCGCTCCCTCGCCAACCAGATCGGCAACCGCACCGTAGCCGTCGGCGACAATTGAGTAGACCACGTCAGGATCACACAAGCCCGCGCCGGCGGCCAAAGTGTCGGCGACATGGGCATCGACTGAATCGTCAGCATCGGGCAGCGCCACCGCAATGCCGCCTTGGGCGTAGTGCGTTGCTGTCACCCCAAATTTTTGGTCGGCCTTGCTCAGGATGACCACACCGCGGCCCGCTCGATGCGCTGCTAGCGCGGCAGCTAATCCGGCCACGCCACTGCCGATCACAACGACGTCGGTCGAATCCTTCCACGTTGGGCTGATGATCATTCTCCGCCGCCTGGCTGGCCAATTTCGATCATTCGCTGCACGCTGCGCCGGCCCGCGGCGGCGATTTCCGGGTCAACGTAAACCTCGTCGGAACCGTCGGCCAGGCACCGCAACAAAGCCGCGGGAGTGATCATCTTCATGTATTTGCATGACGCGCGGTCGTTGACGGCGCGAAAGTCGACGTTCGGGGCAGCCTTGCGCAGCTGATACAGCATACCGACCTCGGTCGCTACCAGAACCTCGCGAGCATGAGTCTTGTGCGCAGCCTCGAGCATCCCGCCGGTAGACAGGATCTTCACCCGATCTGTCGGCACGGCGCCTTCGCCGGCGAGGTACAACGCCGACGTTGCACAACCGCATTCTGGGTGGACAAACAATTCAGCGTCCGGATGTGCCGCGGCTTGGTCGGCGAGTTCGTCGCCATTGATCCCGGCATGTACGTGGCATTCACCAGCCCATACATGCAAGTTCTTTCGGCCGGTCACGCGGCGCACGTGGGCCCCCAAAAATTGATCTGGACAGAACAACACCTCACGTTGCGGGTCGATCGAGGCCACCACATCGACCGCGTTAGATGAGGTGCAACAGATGTCAGTGAGTGCTTTGACAGCCGCAGTCGTGTTGACGTACGAAACGACGACCGCGCCTGGATGCTCGTTCTTCCATGCCTTGAGCTCGTCTGCGTTAATTGAGTCGGCCAGCGAGCAGCCAGCGCGCTGGTCTGGGATAAGCACGGTCTTGTCCGGGCTGAGTATCTTGGCGGTCTCGGCCATAAAATGCACGCCGCAAAAAACGATGGTGTCCTCGGTCGCGTCGGCGGCAATCCGCGACAGCGCCAGCGAATCACCCACGTGATCAGCCACGTCTTGAATCTCGGGCCGCTGGTAGTTGTGCGCCAACACAGTAGCCCCACGCAACTGGGCAAGTCGGCGAATCTCCGCCGCCCACTCGCTGTCGCCGTCAACCCCTTCATAGCCATGCGGCGAGTCGATGATGCGGGCGGTCAAGTCAACTGCCGGCGTGTCCGTCCGATTCAGGACCTCCATTGTCACTACCTTTCGCGTCCTGATGGTTTTCGACTTACAATCGAAAACATGGACCATGGTAACACCTCCCATGAAGTGCTAGCCGTCGTGTTTCAGGTAGGCGGAGTTACTACGACCGGCGGCAAGACAAAACCAAAGCTCAACGTGTTGCTATGGGAACGCGCGAGAGAGCCGCAGCTCGGCAGATGGTCATTGCCGGGCGGCCGCCTGCGCAACGACGAGGACATGACCACCTCGGTTCGGCGCCAACTCGCCGAAAAAGTAGATCTGCGAGAACTGGCCCACCTAGAGCAGCTCGCAGTGTTCTCAGACCCCGCGCGCGTGCCACATACCCGCATGATCGCGTCCACCTTTCTGGGATTGGTGCCCTCCCCCGCCACTCCCGAATTACCCCCCGACACGCGATGGCACCCCGTGAGCTCGCTACCGACGATGGCGTTCGACCACGGCCCGATGGTGACCCACGCCCGCGCCCGACTAGTAGCCAAAATGTCCTACACGAATATCGGATTTGCCTTGGCTCCAACGGAATTCGCCCTTTCAACCCTGCGTGACATCTATGGTGCCGCGCTCGACTATCAGGTCGATGCCACGAACCTGCAACGCGTCCTCGTCCGTCGCGGTGTTATCAACCACACCGGCACCGTCGCAGCGCCCGGTCGCAGCGGGGGGCGCCCGGCCGCGTTGTACCGATTTACCGACTCCCAGCTGAGAGTCACCGATGAATTCGCCGCACTGCGACCGCCCGGCCAGATCTAAAGACCGCCCACAACGTGGCAGCTTGCATGAGGGACGAGGGGCAGTCCGCGTTCGAGGATGACAGCTGGACAACGATCCAACAGATCGTCGTCCGGGCTAAACAATCGCCTCGGCACTGTGCGATCGCGTCGGTTGGCTCTGATCGCGCACCACACATCAGCCCTGCCGGAACGGTATTCCTGCGCGATAACCGCACCGGCTTCTATTTCGATCAGTACCCCAGCGCGCTGGCGCGCAACATCGAGGTTGACTCCAGAGTGTGCCTGATGGCCGTCGACACCGGGCGTTTGTTGTGGCCGCGCTCTACTAGAGCGTGTGTTGTATGTTCTCGACCCGGCCCCTACACCCCAGAATTGCGCGGTCAATCATGACCCAGACGGCAACTGGCTCAGTCTGATTGGGCGTGGTCGTGGGCGCAGTGGTCGTAGTGGTCGGTGCGGTCATGGTCCTGGTCAGGGGGATTGTCGGTGTTGAACTGAGTGGTTTGCCAGCCGGTCGTCAGCATCGAGCGGGCCAGCCTGGCCGCGTCCCGGCTGTACTGTTCGGCGAATCCGATATCGAGCAACACGGTGTTGGACTCGGAGAGGCAGACGATTCCGTAGGCGATGGCAGCGGCACGCTGCGGGGGTGTCTCCGAGTGGCGCGTGATCGCTGCGGCAAGCTCGTCCACGAGAAGGGTGTACGAGTCCCGCACGGCCTGGCGCGTTTCTGCGTGTCGGCTCGCCGTCGCTTGCAGGAGGGCGAATGCGCGGTCGTCGGTCGAGCGGTGGATCGTCCAGGCCCGGGAGAACAGTAGGTCGATGATGTTCTCTGGGGTGGGGTCCGGACCTACTGCTTGCCGGATCGTGAGTTCGTAGCGGCGGCCAAGCTCGTGGAGCGTGGCGACGCGCAGCGCTTTGCGGTCGCCGACGAAGTGGCTGATCGCGGTCCGACCCACTCCGGCTCGTTCGGCGATGTCGGCCATGGGAACCGTAGGCGAGCCCTGCTCGGAGATCAGCTGGATGTGCGCCTCGACGATCGCTGCTCGGCGTTCGTCGGCGACGTTGGGGCGGCCGCGACGGCGACTGGTATCGGGATCGCCGGACGATGGCACGTCTCGACTGTATACAATTGATCGACAGGTCGTCAATCAATTGATAGTGTTCGGTCATGGATGCAGAGACGGATCGAAACGTCAATCGGGTGATCGTGATCGGCGCCGGGGCAGCGGGTCTCGCAGCAGCGCGCCTGCTGCAGAGCCATGGACGAGACGTGGTGGTGCTTGAGGGACGGCCAAGGATCGGGGGCCGAACGAGCACTGTCGACGTCGATGGCGCTGTGATCGATGAGGGCGCAGCATGGATCGACGGTCACAAGACCAACCCGATCGTTGGGCTCGCCGAGAGCGCCGGTTTGGCGACGTTGCGCGCCGACTATGTCGACCCGTTCCGGATAGCGGCGTTCGACCCAGTCAGGCGAATGTGGCTCGGACGCGTCAAGTCGTTCCGCCACTTCGTGGCCGGCGCACGCGCCGCCAAGCGTCTCTCAGAGCCCGACACTACGGAATCGGCAAACTTTGCCGATCGGATAGACAGGGTGGTCAATCAGCGGGGCCGTACGGACGACGTCCGCCGCGTTCGCAGGTTCCTGGTTCGCCGGTTGGCCGAGTTGAGCTGGGCGGATCGAGCCGACCTGCTTGGCGCTCATACCGCAGAGATCGGAATGGACTACGCCGGGCGGGAATCGGTCATCGTCGGTGGGTACGGACGCCTTGTGGATGTGTTGGCCGATGGACTCGACATCCGGCTCCAGCACGTCGTCGAGTCCATCAGATACAGCAACAAGGGTGTCGAGATCGTCACCACCAACGGGACGTTCAGTGGCGGCCACGCCATCGTGACGGTTCCCCTCGGGGTCCTCAAAGCCGGCACAATCGCGTTCGACCCGCCGCTCCCCGCCGCAAAAGTCGCTGCGATCGACGGGATCGGAGTGGGGCGCCTCGAAAAGATCGTCCTCCGATTCGACGAGCCGTTCTGGCGTACCAACCCCACGCGAGCGCGGAACCTCTACAACATCGACGATGGCACACCGTGCCCGGTATTCTTCGATTTCAGCACCGGAGCCGGCCGGCCGACGCTGGTTGCGTTGCTGACCAGCGACCACGGAACCCGCCTCGTGGACGATCCGGAGCCCATGATCGCCCAGGCGCTTGTCATCCTCGAAACCATGTTCCCCGGCCGCGTCACGAAGCCGACGGCAGCGCACACCACAGCATGGCAACTCGATCCTCTCGCGCTAGGTAGCTACTCGACCGTTCGGCCCGAGACCACCCAGAAGCACTTCGCCGACCTGCTCGCACCGGTCGCTTCACGGCTGTTATTCGCCGGCGAGGCAACCAACGTCCTCCGCTTCGGCTATGTCGACGGCGCGATCGACAGCGGGGTGCGAGAGGCCAGCCGCATCCTCGGTCATGACGTCAAACTTGAGCTGGTGAGGGCACGGCTCGATGAGCATCGCCGCGAGGCCCACACCCGGTTAGCCCAACGCTGAGCTAGCTCGATCCATCCACCAGCTGGCGGCGGTGTGTAGCCCGCACGTTGACTGCTCCCCCGCATAAATGCGGGGGATTCCGCAGCTCGGGTTGCCTAGCGCAGCTACGCCGCGTCGGGTCTTACACCGTCTACGCCGCCGGGGTTCAGCCCTGCCCGGTTTAAAACCACCTGCGCCGCGTTTCGATCCCTGTCCGCGACTGTGCCGCACGTGGCACAGGTGTAGATGCGTTGCGACAGCGGCAGGCGGTGCGTGGCTCTTGCCCCGCACTGTCCGCAGTCGGTGCTGGTGTACTTCGGGTCCACCATCACAACACAACGGCCATGCTTGCCCGCCATGTTCACAAGTTCTGTTTTCGCGATACGGATACCCGCATCGGCGGCCTTACGCGCCATCGTCGACTTCGCCAAAAACTTTGGCTTGAAGTCCTCGACTGCTACCGCATCGAAATCATTGACCAGGTTTTTCGCCCACATTCGTGCGTCCTGCTGGCGTTGACGCGCAACCTTCTTGTGCGCCTTGGCCGCCAACCTTTTAGCCGCCCGGTAGCGCCGACTACCTGGCTTCCCTTTTCCGGGGCGCCGTCGCGCCATGGCCCGCTGATAGCGGGCCAGCTTGTCGGATCCGGTTTTACCGTGCTGCGGGTGCGCCAAATCATGCTCAGCGCTGGTGGTGGTAGCTATAGCCTTCACACCCCAGTCGATACCAACTACCCGGCCCGTGACTGGTAGCGGCTCGGCTTGGGCTTTCACCACAAACGAGGCATACCAGTGCCCCAGACTGTCGCGGTAGACGCGCACACTCGACGGCGCAGTAGGCAGCTCCCGCGACCACACCGGCCGCACCACAACACCTTTCGCCAAAAACAGCACCCGGTCTACGAGCCGGAAGGCGTTGCGGTTGTAGTTGAGGGTGGGCGCGGCGAGTTGCTTCTTCTTGAATGTGGGGAATCCAGCACGGGCTCGCATCGGCAGCCGGTTCCGGATGTCCTTGAGCGCTTTTGCCCGCGATTTCGCGAAGTCACGCACGGTTTGTTGATGCGGTACCGCCGATCCAGCGGCCAGCCAATCCTGCTGTTGGCGCCAGCCAGTTAGTTGCTTGTCGAGTTCCGCGTATCCGCAGGTCTGGCCTGCCTGATGCGCTTTTTTCGATTCTGCGACACACTGGTTCCACACCCAGCGGCAGCGATCCCACTCGACCAGGAGAGCCTTTTCGGCGACGCCCGACATGCGCAGCCGGTAGGTGTAGCGGGCTTTGCCGCTACCCGCATCCTCACCAGCCCCGGCACTCATACCAGTCACGATAGTGCCGGGCACCGACAAGCGGCGGCCACGCCGCGACCCCAGGCAGTGGCCACCCCGGAAACAAAATTGATGCGCTCCATCCCCGCACTAAAGATGCGGGGCTTTCCCGCGCTACGAATTTTCGGGTAATACCGCTGCCGGCAAAGCGGCCCGCTATCAGCCGATGATGACTCGCCGGCGGCGTAGACGGCATAAGACCCGACGCCGCGCAACCGCGTCAGGCAACGCGAGGCGCGGAATCCCCGGCTGCTGGGCCAAAGATCCGCGTGGCTGACATCTTGCACCGCGCCATCCGGGCCAGCGGTGGCCTCGGCGAGCCGTGGTGCCGTGACTGCGATCGGCGGCCTGACGCGGTTCGCGTCGGCAACCGGTTGATCGTAGTTGAAACGGATTACGACAGATACGAAATACCAGCAGCTCGGTTGACTGATTGCCATCCACACAATGTGACGGGCACCACATTGTGTGATGGGCCACATCGACATCATTGATAGTAAGTTGTATAAGATTTGACTAAGAGATGCCAGCGGATAGCGGGGCCGCTGGCAGTGACTGGCTAACGGCAACCCGCGCGGCAAACCCTATTTGGCCCCGGGGTGATAATGCGCGAAAATGCTGATTAGCCACGAAGGGAGCCTCAATGGTGGAGGTCGGCAATCTGGCAAGTGCGAGCGGCGCAGAGTGGATCGGCAAGCCGCCGCATGAGGAATTGCAGCGCAATGTTCGCCCGCTGCTGCCATCCGACGATCCGTTCTACCACCCGCCGGCCGGCTACCAACATTCCGCACCCGGAACCGTCCTGCGCTCGCGCGACGTCGAGCTGGCGTTTCTTGGGGTGATACCACAAGCCGTAACCGCTACTCAGTTGCTGTACCGGACGACGGACATGAACGACAAGCCCGAGGCGACGGCAACCACTGTGCTTTTGCCCTCCGACTTCACCCCAGGACAAACCTGTCCGCTGCTGTCTTATCAGTGCGCGATCGACGCGGTGGCGTCCCGCTGTTTCCCCTCATATGCACTGCGACGGCGCGCGAAAGCAATTGGGGCGATAGCCCAATTGGAGTTATTTCTGGTCGCGGCCGCTCTCGCCGAAGGCTGGGCCGTATCGATCCCCGACCATGAAGGCCGGGAGGGCCTTTGGGGGACACCGTACGAACCTGGCTACCGTGTTCTGGACGGTATTCGCGCGGCTCTGAATTCAGAACGCATCGCCTTATCCCCAACGACGCCCATCGGGCTCTGGGGCTATTCCGGCGGTGGGCTGGCCAGTGCGTGGGCAGCCGAAATGTGCGGCGAATACGCACCTGAGCTCGACATCGTCGGCGCGGTATTGGGCTCACCCGTGGGCGACCTCGGCCGTACCTTCCGCCGACTCAACGGCAGTTTCCTTTCCGGTTTGCCCGCAATGGTGGTGGCCGCGCTCGCCCACACCTACCCCGACCTCGACAGGGAGATCAAAGAGCACACGAGCGACGAGGGCCTCGATCTCCTCAAACGACTTGAGAAGATGACAACCGCAGGCGCCGTCATTCGGATGGTACGCAAGGACCTGGGCGAATTCCTCGACGAGCCGCTGGACGACATACTGTCGACACCGGCGGTTGCCCATGTCTTCGACGACACGAAGTTGGGCGCCGTAGTGCCCACACCACCGGTATTGATCGTCCAAGCCGTCCACGACTACCTCATCGACGTCAAAGACATTGATGAGCTGGCCGATACGTACTCGGCCGGTGGAGCCAACGTCACTTACCATCGGGATGCGTTCAGCGAACACATTTGCCTGCACCCGCTGTCTGCACCGATGGCGCTTCGCTGGCTCACCGACCGATTTGACGGCCGACCGCTGACCGACCACATCATCCGGACCAAATGGCCAACGATGTTCAACCCGATGACGTATGCGGGCATGGCGCGTCTCATTGCCATCGCGGCGAAGGTCATCACCGGCAGGAAAGTCGGTCGCCGTCCGCTCTGAATCTCGCTATGACTCTGTAGCTTTGGGAGCTGCCGACTCCTCGGACACCACGCTCGAAAGATGATCAACCGCGGGAAAGCCGCCCAGGTCGTCGCGTGCGATCCCTGCTGCCAACAGGGCATACACCAGTGAGCCAACCGCAGCCGGCGATACCAGGGTGGCAGCCACCTCGAGCATCCGGCGGGCAAAGAACACCGGCGGTGCCTGCGTAACATACGTGAGCGCGTGGTCTCTGTCCGAAAGCTGCACGGTGTCAAATTCCAACGCCCCATAGCGCAACCGAACCAACACCGCCCCCACCGCAGCAGCAGCCAAAGCCGCAGCCACCAACCCGATCAAGAGCCCCAGAATCATCGCCGGGCCCCGGTGATCGCGCCACTGCCACACCAGTACCGCCGCCACTACCGCAATCACACCCAACAGCCCCTGCAGCAGAAGCGGCGCAACGAAAAAGTTCTGTGACTCCGCGCCCAAATACTCGTGAACCCGCTCACCTGCGTTCGTTATCGCCACCACCGCATGGATCGGAGGGGCAATCCACGCCCAGAGCCCACCAACGAATACACCAGTCACCGCCAGCCCCAGCATCACCAAGAGAGTCGCCTGCGCCCTGGGCATTCGGGGGGAATCAGAAAGCGGGTAGGAAGCCGCCGGCCCAGACGACTCGGGTTGTTCAGTCACCGCTGTTCCTCCACGTCGGCCGAGTCCACCTGGCCATGCCGTGCACATCGCGCCCACCAGCCATCAGGACGAATCTGCACAACCATCCGCCGGCCGCATTCCGCGCAGAACCGAGGCGGCTCAAGACCTAGCTGAGCAGCCGTCGGCAATGACGTCCCCGCCAGGTCGCCGGTATAGACGTTATACACGCCAGCACCGACTGCCGCGCCCAGCTTGCGCAGATCGCCCAGTCTCTCAGCCACTGCTTTTGAAATCTCTACAAGCTGGCGTTAAGCGCCTTGATTGGCATGTGCAGGTCGTCAAGCAGTTCCAGATCGGCTTCGGCGGGGCGCCCCAGAGTGGTCAGGTAGTTCCCGACGATCACCGCGTTGATGCCACCCAGAATGCCTCGCTTAGCCCCGAGATCACCCAGCGTGATCTCGCGTCCACCGGCGAAGCGCAACATCGTTCGCGGCAGCGCTAGGCGGAAAGCGGCTACCGCCTTCAATGCTTCGCTTGCCGGCATGACCTCAAGCTCACCGAAGGGGGTACCTGGTCGCGGATTGAGGAAATTCAACGGAACCTCGTCGGGGCCCAACTCGGCCAGATTTGCCGCGAATTCCGCCCGCTGCTCCAGCGTCTCGCCCATGCCGAGGATGCCGCCGCAGCACACCTCCATGCCGGCGTCGCGCACCATCGACAGCGTCTGCCAGCGCTCTTCCCAGGAGTGCGTGGTAACGACGTCAGCGAAGAACGAACGGGCTGTTTCAAGGTTGTGGTTATAGCGATGCACACCCATCGCCACCAAGCGATCGACCTGCTCCGCGCTCAGCATCCCCAGCGAGCAGGCGATGTTGATCTCGACTTCGTTGTTGATCGCTTCAATACCCGCCGCGACCTGAGCCATCAGCCTCTCGTCGGGTCCGCGTACCGCAGCCACGATGCAGAACTCGGTGGCTCCGGACTTCGCGGTCTGCTTGGCCGCCTCGACCAAGCTTGGAATGTCCAACCACGCACTGCGCACCGGCGAGGTGAACAGCCCGGACTGGGAGCAGAAATGGCAATCCTCGGGACAGCCACCGGTTTTCAAGCTGATGATGCCCTCGACCTCCACATCGGGGCCGCACCAACGCATTCGCACCTCGTGAGCCAGGGCGAGCATCTCTTCGAGCCGGTCGTCGGGCAGCCGCAGCACCTGGAGCACTTGGTCCTGGTTCAAACCCTCCCCACGCTCAAGGACCTGCCTTCGCGCGATCGCGAGAATATCTGATTCGGTAGCGCCGCTCTGGCCGTCGTCGGTAGTCGGTTCAGTAGCCGCCTGAGTCACCAAGTACTCCCCTTGAATATTGTCAGGTCTTGCCGCTTCGAGGCCGTCAGACAGACAATCTGTCAACAGCCTAACCGCGCCCTGACGTGAACGGTGTTGAGGTTAGGGTAACGGTGCGCACCTGTACAAACGCGATGCGGTCCGGTATCGGGGCGCAGTTTCGGTCAGCTGATTAGATGTTCCGCCCGCTTACTTCCATCCCAGCGACGCAGAGCCACGAAGCTGCCATCGATTCGTTTCGGCCGGCCCGCAATACGTAAAGCGCGTCCCAGCTCAGCACCACCGACACTGCGGGCCAACGTGACGTGAGCGGTCCACTGGCCTGGCAAGCTGTTGTGCATCGCCCCCGGGGCCAGATATGAACTGCACAGCCGGTGCACCTCGGCATGTAGCGCCAGCAGTCGGGTCGTTGGCAATACAAGCCGAGCGAACACAACGTTCGACCGACCGAACAACACCGGAGCACCGATCGTCGCAGCCAGTGGCAGGCGGGCGGCGATCGAACCCAATAGCTCGTCGACCTCCGTGCCGATACGCTCGGCAACGGCCAGCGTCACATGTGGCCGACCAGCTGGCGCCTGGCTCGGTATTCCGGCAGCGACCAGCTCCTCCCAGATGCGATAGATCGCCGCCTCAGTATCGAGGTCGAAAACGAACTCGATCGAGTGCACCATCAATGAACCAGCGTGGTTAACCAGTCGAAGTCGAACGCCTGCGCGCTCATGATCGCAAATTCGGAAGTATCCATGGCTCCGGCCCCTGCGGGCAGCACCGCACGGACCGGAGCTAGCTGGGCCAACGCGGAACGATTCGAGGTCTCCACCAAACCGGGTCCCGGCGGCCAGCTGCCAATAACCAAACCGACGCACGAAACACGTTGTGCAGCAAGCGCCTCCAGCGTCAAGGCGGTCACGTTGAGAGTGCCCAATTCTGGGGTAGTCACCACTATCGTCGCGGCGCCGAGGTCGACAGCGAGATCTCGCAGGGTGACATTCGATTCAGCGAGTTCGACCAGCAGCCCGCCGGCTCCTTCGACCAACGTCAACCGATCCGGACGATCCACGTTCCTGATGAACCGAGTCATGTCCTGTCGGGTAGGCAGCCGCGTCCCCGCCTGCTCAGCGGCGGCGACTGGCGCCATAGGCAATGGGTACCGCGCCAATCCGGCCAACTCTGTCACTCCGGCCAGCCGGCCTATCTCAGCGAGATCGTCATCACCGGCGTCCGCACCGGAGCCAGTGCCGGTCTGCACGGGTTTGCACACCGCCACATCAATGCCCGCTTGCCGCGCGTGCGAGGCGAGCGCCGCGCTGGCGATTGTCTTGCCGACCCCGGTGCCGGTTCCGGTAACAATCAGGACAGTCATGGGCGCGCTGCGACTCGCTCGCTAAGCACGTCTGTCAACACTCGTCGGGCAAGCTCAAGTTCTCCCACATGCAGCGATGCCCGTGCGGTCAGCCGCAACCGCGACGTTCCCTCTGGCACCGACGGAGGACGAAAGCACCCCACCTTCACGCCCGAATCCAGGCAGGCCGTCGCCGCGGCCAGGGTCACCTCCGGATCACCCAGAACCACCGACACCACCGCCGACTGGGGTACCTCGGGAACCCCGCAAATCTCGGCCAGGACGCCAGCGTGTCGCAGCACCGCGTCCGGCCGCCACTGTTCTGATGTGAGAACTCGTAGTGCCGCCCGTGCGGCACCTACCGCAGCTGGCGCCAGGCCGGTATCAAAGATGAACGATCGAGCCCCATCAATCAGGTGAGCCCGCACCGAAGCCGGCCCAAGCACCGCTCCCCCCTGGCTGCCGAGCGCTTTGGACAACGTCGTAGTCAAGACCACATCGGGTGCGCCCGCCAACCCAACCTCATGTACTAGCCCGCGTCCGCCGCCGCGCACGCCGAGGCCGTGTGCTTCGTCAACCACGAGCAATGCGCCGTGGCGGCGGCACGTGTCGTGCAACTCGCGCAGCGGCGCCAGCGCACCGTCGGCGCTGAAGACCGAATCAGTAACAACAACGGCGCGCTCCTCACCGCGCGATTCGAGTGCCTTTTCCACCGCGCCGACGTCGCGATGCGGTGTTACGACGACCCGGGCCCGCGAAAGCCGGCATGCGTCGACCAAGGATGCATGTGAGTACGCATCGGATACCAACAGCGAGCCCGGGCCCGATAAACCGGCAACGGCCCCCAAGTTGGCGGTGTAACCCGACGAGAACAACAACCCCGAGGATGCGCCGACAAACTCAGCAAGCTCAGCTTCGAATTCGTGGTGCAGCTCGATATCGCCGGTGACCAGGCGAGAACCGGTCGAACCCGCACCCCACATACGCAGCGCCTGGATGCCACCATCTATGACTTCGGGATGTTGGGACAAACCAAGATAGTCATTGGAGGCCAGATCCAACTCGGCGGCAACCGCCGGGCGCGGCCGCAGGGAGCGACGTAGGCCGGCTTGACGGCGCCGCTCCTCCACCGCCCCCAACCATTCCAGCGGTGACGTGTCGATCGGTGTCTTCATCGGCTAAAGCCTACGAGAGCCGGTGAGCGTGGCGACCTCGACCATCGCCGAAGCGATCTGCGAGATCTCATCCGGCAAGCAGACATACGGCGGCATCGCGTAGACCAGGTTGCGGAATGGACGCAGCCACACGCCACGATCGAGCCCGGCGGGCGTCGCGAGAGCCAGGTCGACGGCCCGGTCGCATTCGATGACGCCGATGGCGCCACATACCCGCACATCGGTCACACCAGGCAACTCGCGCGCAGCCGCTAGGCCCGCGGTCAGCCCAGCGGCGATCTCGGAAATCCTCGACCGCCAGTCTTGCTCGAGCAGCACCTCGACGCTGGCCACCGAGACCGCACACGCGAGCGGATTAGCCATGAAGGTAGGCCCGTGCATCAGAGCACCGGCTTCACCGGCGCCAATAGTGTGCGCGATCTCAATGCTGCACAGTGTGGCGGCCAAGCCAAGGTATCCGCCGGTCAGCGCTTTGCCGACACACATAATGTCCGGGCTCACCCCGGCGTGGTCGGCGGCGAACAATTCACCGGTGCGCCCGAATCCCGTCGCGATCTCATCGAAGATAAGCAGCACCTCGTGATTCGCGCAGGCCTCGCGCACATCGCGTAGATAGCGTGGGTCGTGGAAACGCATCCCGCCAGCACCCTGTACGACCGGTTCGATGACCACGGCAGCAAGCTCGTCGCGATGCGCCGCCAGCTGCGCCTCGAATGCCGCACTGTAGGCGGGGTCGTAGTGGGACGGAACCTGCGGAGCAAAGATCTGCTCGGCAAGTACGTCGGTCCACAAGGAATGCATCCCGCCGTCCGGATCGCAGACGCTCATCGGCGTAAAGGTGTCTCCGTGGTAGCCGCCCCTCCACGTCATCAATCGCCGCTTGCCGGGCTGCCCATGGCTACGCCAGAACTGCAACGCCATCTTCACCGCTACCTCGATCGACACCGAGCCGGAATCGCTGAAGAAGACCGTTTCTAGCCCGGCAGGGGTGATGTCCACCAGCAACTTCGCCAGCCGCACGGCAGGCTCGTGGGTCAGCCCGCCGAACATGACATGACTCATCGTGCGCAGCTGAGCGACGATGGCCGCGTCCAGGACAGGATGCCCATGGCCGTGAATCGCCGTCCACCAGGAACTCATTGCGTCGAGCACCTCGATCGGCTCGCCGTCGCGGACGAGCCTCAACCATGCGCCGTGGGCGCTGACTGCGACAACGGGCGGTATCGGCGGACCAGCCGCCGACCCGCTTATCGTGCTGTAGGGATGCCACACATGCGCGGCGTCGATCGCGCTGATTTGCTCTGGCGTCAAAATCGCAGTCCCCTCGCGCATAGGGGTCGAGCGTAGAGCAGCATGTTGCGGGCGTCGCTGAGCGCGGTGGACGCGCCGTAAGGTCGCGGAAACCCCGGCTATCGGGGAGCATGGATCGTTGTGGCTTTGCCGAACAAGCTCAACAGCCCCGAACCGGGCGACGACACCGACTCCGCACCGGAGCCTTACGACGACGAACCACCAATAGATCGGGTGCGGGTGGTGGTCTTGGACGTGATTTGCACCGTGGCGATGTGGATCGCCGTCTTCGTGGTGGCAACGACGACACGTTGGCCAGCTGAACTCTTTGGTTTTCTTGACGACGTATGCGCACCCGGTACCTGCGCACCGGTGCCCTACGGAGTCGACATATGGATTTACCCGGTCGTGTGGGGTGGGATTGGCGCGGCGATCTCCGCGGCCATCATCGGCCCCTGCGTATCCCTCATAAAGGGCTGGTACATGTCCGTGTGGCTGGTTGTCGCGATCGCAATCGTATTCGTCAGCTCGCTGGCCGGCTACGCGATGACCACCTTCTGCCAGACGTATTGGTACTGAAGACGCAATCGCCTTATACCGCCGACCGCCGCGAGTTGGCAGCACAAACGTTGCGGACCCAACCGCGTCTACCGCGCAGGGCATGCGCGCCACCGACGCGCCGAAACCCCGACACCGATCACACCGGCAGATAGGTGAGATTGAAATCACGACGAACGGCATCAGATTCGCCGGCGCCAGTTACTGTCCGGTCACGGTAAGACAAAAAATCTTGCGCGGACGACGGCAGTTGTTGCAGGCAGCAATTTATGTTGCCAAGGTTGCTGTAGTGACTCGTGTGATTACACCGACTTACCCGGTCAACTCACGCACCCACCCGCCACGCAACGGTTTTCTGCCGCGCCACGGCGGCCAGAGTGTGAGTCGCGGAACAGCCGCGTAAGCACCCGAAGTCACTGCGCTGAGGCACAGGAACCCTCTAGAGGTCCCACCCAAACGGACCTTGAGATCGCAGAAGAAAGATTGGAAACGCCATGAAACGTATCTACGCCTTCGCTATCGGCCTAGTGATGGTGATAGCTCCCATGGTGGCCGCGCCCGGTCTCGCAGCCGCGGACCCGGGTATCAGGCCGATCGACTACCAGCAAGCCACCGACGTCGTGATAGCGCGCGGCCTTTCACAACGTGGTGTGCCATTCTCCTGGGCCGGCGGCGGGATCAGCGGCCCAACCCGCGGCCAAGGTACCGGGATCTACACCGTCGGCTTCGACGCCTCAGGCCTGATCCAATACGCCTACGCTGGCGCCGGCATCAAGCTGCCACGCTCCTCCGGTGAGATGTACAAAGTCGGCCAGAAAGTCCTGCCGCAACAAGCCCGCAAAGGCGATCTGATCTTTTACGGCCCCGAAGGCACCCAGAGCGTCACGATGTACCTCGGCAAGGGCAAGATGTTAGAGGTAAGCGACACGGTTCAGGTCTCGCCGGTCCGCAGCCGCGACATGATGCCCTATTTGGTCCGAATACTGGGAACCCAGCCGGCACAGCAATCACCGCTGCAGCAATCGCCGACCTCGCAAGCCCCGATTCAACGAGGCCGCGTGCAGCAAGCCCCAACCCAGCGGAGCCCCATCCAACAAGCCCCAACCCAGCGGAGCCCCATCCAACAAGCCCCAGTCCCACAATCCCCCAATCAATGGACACCAGCGCAGCAGGCGCCCGTCACAACTATGCGGTAGCTAGCCAATAGCCACCAGCCGCCGGTAAGCCTGCCGCTTGCTTGCTCACTGACTGCGACTGCTGGTCAGCGAGAAGGCAAGCGGCAGGCTTAGGTAAATTGTCTGTCGATCATGCTGACCGTGTCCCCGCCTCCGCCACCAGCCACCCCACCGGCCGCCACTACCGAGCCGATCACAATGGGGAGTCGTACAACCGGTTTTTACCGTCACGATCTCGATGGCCTGCGCGGTATCGCGATCGTGCTGGTCGCCATGTTCCACGTGTGGTTCGGCCGAGTCTCCGGCGGCGTCGACGTGTTTCTGGCCCTATCCGGCTTCTTCTTCGGTGGAAAAATTCTGCGGGCCGCGCTCGACCCAGCACGCACGCTGTCACCGATAACCGAAGTCGTACGACTGATTCGCCGCCTACTTCCAGCGCTGGTCGTGGTTCTGGCCGGCTGCGCGTTACTCACCATCCTGGTGCAACCACAGACTCGATGGGAAACTTTCGCCGATCAAAGCCTGGCCAGCCTCGGCTACTACCAAAACTGGGAGCTAGCCAACACTGCTGCCGACTACCTGCGCGCCGGTGAAGCGGTCAGCCCGCTGCAGCACATCTGGTCAATGTCGGTGCAGGGCCAGTTTTTCGTCGCCTTCCTACTCCTGGTTTCCGGGTGCGCCTACCTGATGCGCGGCCTGCTTCGGGGGCCACGGGCCCAGTACGTACGAACCGTGTTCGTACTGCTGCTGAGCGTGTTGACGGTGGCGTCGTTCGTCTATGCGATCATTGCGCACCAGACATATCAGGCCACCGCCTACTACAACAGTTTCGCCCGGGCGTGGGAGTTGTTGTTGGGAGCCCTCGTAGGCGCGTTGGTGCCCTATCTGCGCTGGCCGATGTGGCTGCGCACTGTCCTGGCGACCATCGCGCTGGCAACGATCCTGTCCTGTGGTGCGCTGATCAACGGTGTCAAGGAATTTCCAGGCCCCTGGGCGTTGGTTCCGGTGGGCGCCACAATCCTGATGATCCTGGCCGGAGCCAACCTGCAAGGCCACCCCAGCACAAACGGCCAGCTCCCTGCGCCGAATCGCCTGCTGGCGGCCGGTCCTTTGGTCGCCTTGGGCGCAATGGCGTACTCCCTTTATCTGTGGCACTGGCCGCTGCTTATTTTCTGGCTGTCCTATACCGGCCATCGGCACGCCAATTTCATCGAAGGCACAGCCCTGCTGCTGCTTTCCGGGCTACTGGCCTACCTGACAACCCGACTCGTCGAAAATCCGCTGCGCTATCGAGCACCCGCGGGAACTGATGCCGCTGCGACCGTTCCCACCATCCCCTGGCGAATGCGGCTGCGCCGACCGACCATCGCGCTGGGATCTGTGGTGGTGCTATTGGGCGTCACTCTGACCGCCACGTCATTCACGTGGCGCGAACACGTCATCATCCAACGCGCCACAGGTAAGGAGTTGAGCGGACTAAGTTCCCGCGACTACCCCGGCGCACGTGCCTTAATCAAGCACGTGCGAGTGCCCAAGTTGCGGATGCGACCCACCGTCATGGAAGTCAAAAGCGACCTCCCGGCGTCCACCAAAGACGGCTGCATAAGCGACTTTTTCAACCCCGCGGTCGTCAACTGCACCTACGGCGATCCGAATGCCGCCCGAACAATTGCCCTCGCTGGCGGGTCGCACGCGGAGCATTGGCTGGCAGCGCTGAACTTGCTCGGCCGTCTGCATCATTTCAAAGTGGTGACATACCTCAAAATGGGCTGCCCATTGTCGACCGAGGAAGTCCCACTAATCATGGGTAACAACCATCCGTATCCCCAGTGCCACGACTGGGTGCAAAAGACGATGACCAAGTTGGTAACCAACCATCCCGATTATGTGTTCACCACGTCGACTCGACCGTGGAACATCAAACCCGGCGATGTGATGCCAGCAACCTACATCGGAATCTGGCAGACATTGTCCGACAACAACATTCCGATTCTCGCTATGCGCGACACCCCGTGGCTGGTCAAAGACGGCAAACCGCTCACTCCCCGGGACTGTCTATCCAAAGGCGGCAACGCAAAGTCGTGCGGAATCGCACGCACCAAGGTCCTGGTAGACCGTAATCCAACCTTGGATTTCGTCGCTCAGTTCCCCGGACTCAAGCCGCTGGATATGTCTGATGCGGTGTGTCGCGCAGACTTCTGCCGCGCCGTCGAAGGAAACGTGTTGATCTACCGCGACTCCCATCACCTGTCCGCTACCTACATGCGAACCATGGCTGCCGAGCTGGGGCGGCAAATCGCCGCGAAAACCGACTGGTGGTGACATCCGCCATCCGACAGAGCCATTTCGAGCAGATCGAAAAAATCTGAGAAGGCAGAGCGTCAATACTCATTCGACCCGCACGGCGGATACAGTCAAGCTGATGTCGTCCGATATGGCACCGACTCCGCCGACACCGCAGCTTGGCCAGGTGGAGTTAGGCGGGGACGAGGTGAGGCCGAACTCCCCACCGACCGTGTGGCCAGGGGATGCGTATCCGCTCGGCGCCACTTTTGACGGCAGAGGAACCAATTTCTCGCTTTTCTCCGAGATCGCCGACAAAGTCGAGCTGTGTTTGATCGCCGAACACGGCTCCGAGACCCGAATTCCGCTCACCGAGGTCGACGGCTACGTATGGCATGCCTATCTGCCAACCATCGCCCCGGGTCAGCGCTACGGATTCCGAGTCTACGGGCCATTTGATCCAGCGGCCGGTCATCGATGTGACCCGAGCAAGTTGCTGCTCGACCCCTACGGGAAGGCATTCGAAGGCGATTTCGCCTTCGGGCAGGCACTGTTCTCCTACAACAGAGACGCGATCGACTCACATGGCGACGTGGATTCCGGCGCGCTCCCTATGGTCAACTCGCTCGGGCACACCATGACCAGCACGGTGATCAATCCCTTTTTCGACTGGGCTTCTGATCGGTCACCACGCACCCCGTACCACGAAACTGTCATCTACGAAGCGCACGTCAAGGGAATGACCCAAACACATCCGAGTGTGCCCGAATCACTGCGTGGTACATACGCTGGCATCGCGCACCCCGCGATCATCGATCACCTCAGATCACTTAACGTCACCGCTATCGAATTGATGCCCATCCACCAGTTCCTGCACGACCACCGACTCTTAGATCTGGGGTTGCGAAACTACTGGGGTTACAACACCTTCGGATTTTTCGCTCCCCACAACCAGTACGCGTCAACCCAACAGACCGGCGGCGCGGTAGCCGAATTCAAAACGATGGTCCGTAGCTTGCATGAGGCAGGCATCGAGGTCATCTTGGACGTGGTATACAACCACACCGCCGAAGGCGACCACCTCGGCCCAACGATCAACTTCCGCGGCATCGACAACGCCGCCTACTATCGGCTGGTCGACGGTGACCCGAGGCTCTACAAAGACTTCACCGGAACCGGGAACAGCCTCAACGCACGGCACCCACACACCCTGCAGCTGATCATGGACTCGTTGCGGTACTGGGTGACCGAAATGCACGTCGACGGGTTCCGGTTCGACCTTGCATCCACCCTGGCTCGCGAGTTCTATGACGTCGACCGGTTGTCAGCGTTCTTCGATCTGGTGCAGCAAGATCCCGTGGTAAGCCAGGTGAAGCTCATCGCCGAGCCATGGGACATCGGCGAAGGTGGCTACCAGGTCGGTAATTTCCCGGGTTTGTGGACCGAATGGAACGGCAAGTACCGCGACACCGTGCGCGACTACTGGCGTGGCGAGCCGGCCACTCTTGGCGAGTTCGCTTCCCGGCTGACCGGCTCCTCGGATCTGTACGAAGCAACCGGCCGACGCCCCAGCGCCAGCATCAATTTCGTCACCGCCCACGATGGCTTCACGCTCGCCGACTTGGTGTCCTACAACGAGAAACACAATGCGGCCAACGGCGAAGACAACCGCGACGGGGAAACCCACAACCGCTCGTGGAACTGCGGCGTTGAGGGCCCCACCGATAACCCTGACATCCTGGCTCTGCGCGCCCGCCAGATGCGCAACATCTGGGCCACCCTGATGGTAAGTCAAGGCACACCGATGATCGCCCATGGCGACGAGATCGGCCGTACCCAACTAGGCAACAACAACGTCTATTGTCAGGACTCTGAGTTGTCCTGGATGGATTGGTCGTTGGTTGAAAAGAACGCCGATCTGCTCGCTTTTGCCCGGAAAGCCGCCGAATTGCGTAAGAGCCACCCGGTGTTTCGCCGACGCCGGTTCCTCAGCGGTGAGCCAACCCGAGGAGCTGACCAAACACGAGATATCGCATGGTTGACCCCGAGCGGTCGAGAGATGACACACGACGATTGGGGTCGAGAATTCGACAAATGTGTGGCGGTGTTTCTCAATGGCGACGCCATAAACTCACCCAATGCGCGAGGCGAGCGGGTTGTCGACGATTCATTCCTGTTGTGTTTCAACGCCCATCATCATGAAATGGAATTTGTGATGCCCGACGGCGACTACGCCCAGCAGTGGACCCTGGAGCTAGACACCAACGATCCGGTTGGTGATGGCCACCTGGTGGTGGATGCGGTCCACAAGGTTTCGGTAGCGGCGCGATCACTGCTGGTTCTGCGTAAGACTTTGTGAAACATGGCGTTTCCCGTTCTTTCGACCTACCGGCTACAGCTGCGTGGTCCGTCTAGCGGATTCGGTTTCACTTTCGCCGACGCGGAGAACCTGCTCGACTACCTCGACGAGCTTGGCGTGTCTCACCTGCATCTTTCACCAGTCTTGTCTGCGGTCAACGGGTCCACCCATGGATACGATGTCAGCGACCCGACAACCGTGTCACCGGAGCTCGGTGGCGCCGAGGGCCTGGCCCAGCTTTCTGCAGCGGCACAAGGTCGCGGCATGGGTTTAGTCGTTGATTTCGTACCCAACCATGTCGGGGTCGACAAGCCCATGCAAAACAAGTGGTGGTGGGACGTTTTGCGGTGCGGCCGAGCTTCCGAGTATGCGACTTACTTCGACATCGACTGGGAGCTCGGTGATGGCCGAGTCATCCTGCCGTTGTTAGGTTCTGACGACGACATCGATAATTTCCGCATCGATGGTGACCTGTTTAGGCTGGGGGACCTGACGTTGCCCATCGCTGCGGGTACCGCAGAAACTGACGACGGCAGCCGTAAAGTGCACGACCGCCAGCACTATCGGCTAGTGGAGTGGCGCCGCGGACTGTGTGGATATCGCCGATTCTTCTCTATTACGTCGCTAGCCGGAATTCGCCAAGAAGATCGCGCGGTATTCGACGCCACTCACGTCGAAATCGGCCGCTGGTTCGCCGAGGGGATCGTGGACGGCGTACGGATTGACCACGCCGACGGCTTGTCGGACCCTTGCGAATATTTAACCTGGCTGCGAGAACTCATTGGCTCTAACGCGTGGATCGTGATCGAGAAGATTCTGTCGGTCGATGAGGCGCTGACACCGACGCTTCCCGTTGACGGCAGCACGGGCTACGACGTGCTTCGAGAAGTAGGCGGCATCTTCATCGACCCGAGTGGGGAGTCAGAACTGACTGCGTTGGCCGAATCCTCAGGGTCGGGTTACCAGGCCACACCGGCAATGATGGCCGACCTCAAGATACGGGTGGCTCTTGACACCCTGTCAAGTGAACTGCAGAGACTGCGCCGTTGCATCGCCACGACGACAGGCGCAGATCACCCACTGCTGCCAACCGCCATCGCAGCCCTACTCAGCCGCATCGCGTTCTATCGCTGCGATTACCCTGGCCAAACCGCGGTCCTACCCAACGCATTGGCCCAAACGTCATTGGCAATGCCGCAATTGACGTCCGGCCTACAGATGATCGCGGCAGCATTGGCACGCGGCGGCGAACCGGCCGTCCGCCTGCAACAACTGTGTGGCGCGGTGACCGCTAAAGCCGTCGAAGACTGCATGTTCTACCGCGACGCGCGTCTGGTGTCCCTCAACGAGGTGGGTGGCGATCCGCGCCGGTTCGGTGTCGGCGCAGCAGAGTTCCATCACCGCGCTGCCACCCGCGCCCAGCTGTGGCCACACGCGATGACCACCCTATCCACCCACGACACCAAACGCAGCGAGGATGTGCGCGCCCGCATCGGCGTGCTGTCACAGGTACCTTCGCTGTGGGCCTCCTTCATCTCCCGCGCAGAAATGGTGGTCCCCTCCCCTGATCCCGCGACCGGGCGGTTTCTGTGGCAGAACATCTTCGGAGTATGGCCGGTGAATGGAATCATCGATGATCAACTCCGCAACCGGATGCACGCCTACACCGAGAAGGCCATCCGCGAAGCTGCTTGGCACACCTCGTGGATTGATCCCAACCGCGCCTTCGAAGGCGCGGTGCACCGATGGCTCGACGGCGTCCTGGACGGCCCAGTAGCCGGTGAGCTCACCGGCCTGGTTGTCCAGCTCAACACACACGCCCAGAACGATGCGCTGGGGCAGAAACTGCTAGCACTAACCGTCCCGGGCGTACCCGATATCTACCAGGGTAGCGAGCTTTGGGATGACAGCTTGGTCGACCCCGACAACCGCCGCCCGATTGACTTCACCGCTCGACGCTTGGCGCTACAAGAGTTGCAGCACCCCAAGATGCGCGTAGTCGCCGCCGCGCTTCGGCTGCGACGCACCCGCCCCGACAGCTTCTTAGCCGGCAAATACGTGCCGATGCTTGCCACCGGGCCGGCCAGCAACCACATTCTGGCGTTCTGGCGCGGCGACGACGTCTTGGTCGCGGTGTCCCGTTGGACGATTCGGCTCGGGCAGACCGGTTGGGGTCATACTGCGCTGCCATTGCCGGACAGCCGCTGGACCGATACTCTCACCGGATTCGTCGCTCGCGGACCGACGCCAGCTGCCGACTTGTTCGCGACGCTGCCCGTGGCTCTACTGGCGCGCAACCGTGACTGAATTCCGAGTTTGGGCTCCCACACCCGCGCTGGTACGCCTCGACGTCGAAGGCACGGTGCATGCGATGACGCGCTCCGACGATGGCTGGTGGCACACGACCGTGCCGACAACCCCGACGGCCCGCTATGGATACCTGCTTGACGACGATCCCACCGTGCTACCTGACCCGCGATCGGCGCGGCAACCCGACGGGGTGCATGCCCGCTCGCAACTATGGCAGTCCGCCGGCCCTGCGGACGCAAGCTGGACCGACGGCGACTGGGTTGGCAGGTCAGTTGACGGCGCAGTGATCTATGAGCTGCATATCGGCACCTTCACTGCGCGAGGTACTTTCGACGCTGCCATAGCGAAGCTCGACTACCTGGTCGATCTCGGAATCGACTTCGTCGAACTGATGCCGGTCAATTCCTTCGCCGGCGTGCACGGCTGGGGATACGACGGCGTTCTCTGGTATAGCGTGCACGAACCCTATGGCGGTCCCGACGGTCTGGTCCGTTTCATCGACGCATGCCACACACGTGGTTTGGGTGTGCTCATCGACGCGGTCTTCAATCACCTGGGTCCGTCCGGCAATTACTTGCCGCACTTCGGCCCCTATCTGTCGAAAGCAAAAAACCCTTGGGGTCAAGGAATCAATATCGCCGATGCCGACTCCGATGAAGTGCGTCGCTACATCATCGAGTGCGCGCTGCGCTGGATGCGGGACTTCCATGCCGATGGCCTACGGCTCGACGCCGTTCACGCGTTGCTGGACACCACCGCAATCCACATCCTTGAGGAGCTCGCCAGCGAAACCAGTTGGCTGTCGGAACAGGTGGGCCGTCCCCTGTCACTGATCGCCGAAAGTGATCTCAACGATCCGCGGTTGATCACCGCGCGCCGCCAGGGCGGCTACGGGCTCACTGCACAATGGAGTGACGACATTCACCACGCCATCCATGCCGCGGTGTCCGGCGAGCACCAAGGCTACTATGCCGATTTCGGAGCGGACTCACGCTCAATCGGCGTGCTGGCCCGGACGCTACGGCACGGCTATTTTCACGCGGGTACGTATTCGTCGTTCCGACGGCGTCGTCACGGGCGTGCGCTCGACATAACCGCGATCTCCGGAATACCAGCAACCAGCCTGATTGCCTTCACCTGTACGCACGATCAGGTCGGCAATCGCGCCCTTGGGGACCGTCCCTCGCAGCGCCTGACCGAAGGCCAGCTCGCGATCAAGGCTGCTTTGGTACTTGCGTCTCCCTACACCGCACTGCTTTTCATGGGAGAAGAATGGGGAGCATCATCGCCCTTTCAATTCTTCAGCTCCCATCCCGAACCCGAGCTGGCCCGAGCAACTTCACAAGGACGACGGGCAGAATTCGCCGAGCACGGTTGGCCTGCTGACGGGATACCCGACCCGCAAGATCCGCAGACATTTCAACGCTCCAAACTAAACTGGGATGAAGTGAGTTCCGGCGGGCACGCCCGGTTGCACCAGCTGTACCGCGACCTGATTAGTTTGCGGCGCAACGAACCTGATATGGCCGACCCTTGGCTAGACCACCTCGTTGTCGACTACGACGAAGCGCAGCGCTGGATAACGTTGCGCCGCAACCGGCTTGTCATTGCCTGTAACCTCGGCGTGAACGCCACAAGGGTGCCAGTTAGCGGTGAACTGGTGCTGGCCTGGAATCGGCCGACTATCACCCACACCGACACCGAGCTGCCTGGGCATTCGTTCGCGATGCTGCGCTGCCGATCGTGACCTCCTCGATGCTGGTCGACGATCTGCACGGCTAGGTCGAAGCGCCGCTACTGAGATAGAGCCGAGTTCGTTCGCCGTGCGGCCACGTCTAGAAGCACTGCTTTCCCGCCGTACCCATCCGACGCTCCTTCTCGCACCATGGGCGTGTCTGAGCCAGTCGGTCGGTGACATCAGGCCCACATATCTCTACACTGTAGATCTATGCGAGAGTCGCCTGATCGCCGCCGCACCGGCCGGCCGGCAACAGTAGATAGTGATGACGTTCTACGCGCCGCAGTTCGACTTGTCCGCAGCGAGGGTTTCGCCGCACTCTCGATGCGCCGCCTGGGATCTGAGCTCGGCGTGGATGCCATGGTCGCCTACCGACTCTTCGCGTCTAAAGAAACGCTGCTCGATGCCGCCTATCGGTACATCGTGGCGGCATCAGAGCCAGTGTCAAGTGGCGACCCGATCACCGATGTGATGGTCGCGTTCGGAAACTTCTGGCACGATCTCGTCGAACACCCCGGGCTGGTACCCCTGATGACACCAAGGATGCTCGCCACCGAGGCAGCGATGGAACCTTTCGAGTGGGTGATGGCGCGTTTGGTTGACGCTGGCCTCACCGTCGATACGGCCCTGACTTGGTACACAACATTGTTGAGTTTCGTGCTGGGCAGCGTCGCGATCCATCCCAACGTCCAGCAACGACAGAACCGAATCGATCCGAACGCTCTTCCGTCGAAGCTGTATCCCATCATCAGCGCCATCGACAGACCGATCGATCATGAGCATCTTTTCACCACCGGCCTCGAACGGCTTGAGCTTCGAATCCGAAACGACATCGCCGAAGACAACTGATCCCGCAGCCCGGGAACCGTCTAGCACCTGCCTGAATATTCCAATAACTAGCGCCGCGAAAGAAAGTCAGGAGTCAATGAGCACGCAGAGGTTTAAGTGGAAGACTATTCTGGCCCTGGCAATTGTGTACGTTGCCGTTTTCAAAGAATGGAACTGGCCTTGGGGCGTATTGTTCATTATGTGGACAGTGCCCGCTCTCTATTCAGGTCGTACATATTTCGTCGAAGAGATCGATCGGCGTAACAACCCGGTTTTGTTCTGGCTTATCGTCGGAACGTGGGTCGCCCTAAGCATTTTCATGATCGCCTACGATCTAGCCAACTTTATCTGACACGGAGACGACAATGCGCATGCTGCACAGACTTCCGGTGGCCGCCTACACTTCGCAGGATTGGTTGGGGCTTGACCCCTTGGGTTGGACACGGGATTTGTGGTTAGGCGGCTTGGGGCAGCGTAGCGGATAGGTGGGTCCTCTCGTAGGTGGCGGGGCTGAGCTGGTTGCAGTAGGAGTGGCGTCGTGTGGTGTTGTAGCGGGCCAGCCAGCGAAAGACCTCGCGTCGGCAGGTGGGGGCGTCGTCCCAGCTGTGTCGGTCTTGGAGGACCTCGCGTTTGAGGGCGGCGTTGACCGATTCAGCCAGGGCGTTGTCGGCGCTCGATCCGATAGCGCCCATGGACTGGGTGACCCCCAACCGGGTACACAGTTTCGCGAAATCCTGTGACGTGTACTGGCGTCCGTGGTCACTGTGGAATACCGCACCACCCAGACTGCCCCGTAGCGCCTCGGCGGCCTTGAGGGCATCTTCGACCAGTTCGGTGCGCATATGCTCTGCGATCGCCCACCCAGTGATCCGCCGAGACCAGCAGTCGATGACGGTGGCCAGATACAGGTTAGCGCCGCTAGCCAGCGGCAAGTACGTGATGTCCCCAACGTATCTCTTGTTGGATTCAGAAGCGGTGAAATCTCGTTTAAGCAGGTCAGGATATTTCTGTGTGGTTTTATCTGGTCTGGTTGTGCGGACACGGCGGCGGCACCGATACCCAGCGATCCCCGCTACGCGCATGACTCGGGCTACTCGCTTGTGGTTGACCCGCTCAGTATCAGCAACACCGTCGTTGAGTTCAGCGGTGATCCGCGGGCACCCATAGGTGTTGTCCTGATCATGTATTGCGCGAATACGCTCGGCCAACACCGCATCAGCAGCGGTTTGAGCTGCCCGCGTGGCTGCTGCCTGACACCAGGTGTAAAACGATGATCGAGCGATCTCGACGACCTGGCATAGCCGCTTCACCTCGAAGGCGTGTCGGTGATCGGCAACGAACTGAAAGCGACTCACCAGTTCGTCTCCCCAGCGAAATACTTGGCCGCCGACCGCAAAATGTCCCGCTCGGTGGCCAGCCGGGTCTTCTCGGCACGCAACGCCTGGTTCTCAGCATGGAGCCGTGCCACCGCTTGTTCGGGGGTCTCGCCACCCGGGGCCCCTACGGCAACCGAACCGGGTTTACGGTGCCGAATCGGCACACCGTGGGCCTTGCACCACGCCGATAACGTTGGGTCGCTCAAGCCAAGCTCAGCAGCGATCATGCTGATCGTCGCACCAGCGGTATCCCGATACAACGCAACCGCATCCCGCTTGAACTCATCAGGGTAACTTTTCCTTGCCATAGGGGTGGATCATCTCGCTTCCCCCAGGAACATCCTGGGATTCAGCGTGTCCAACCCAAGGGGTCAAGCCCCGTTCGACCGTGAGCAGGAACTAATCTTTTCCCGAACTTGGCGCTATGCCGGATTCATGGAGGACGTCGCCGAACCGGGCCAGTATATTTCAGTTCAAGTCGGCCTGAACAACATCTTCGTTGTGATGGGCAGAGATCGCCGTTTGCGCGCGTTCCACAACATTTGCCGCCACCGCGGTACCCAGCTCATCCGCGCTGTCGGAAAAACCCAGAAGGCATTGACTTGCCCTTACCATGATTGGACCTATGACCTCGAAGGAAAACTGATGTCGGTGCCGGAAGAACGCCGCGAGTTCGCCGGCCTCGACAAATCCTGCCTCGGCCTGAAACCAGCATCGGTTGACCTGTGGCGCGGAATGTTATTCGTACATCCTGCATCCGATGCTGGATCGATTATAGAGTGGTTCGGCGATATTGAGCCCCACCTCGGACCGCACAAAGTCGAAAAGCTGGTCGAATACCCGGATGCGCGCAACACTTATGACGTCAAAGCAAATTGGAAGATTGTCGTCGAGAACTTCATCGACGTCTACCACCTGGCGCATCTACATTCCGGGACGCTCACCATGTATGACCACGCCAACGCAGAATACGGCTTCGTTGGTCCGCACTACGCTTTTCGTGAACCCTTGGCTCCTGAATATGCCGCGGATATCGATAATAACGCACCTGCACCATTGATAGTTCCGAAAGACAAGCTGGGCGTATCGGTACCCATGCTTTTCCCGGGAATCGGGCTCGGCGAAGGTGAAACCAGTTGGGCTACTTTCATCATCACCCCGCTAGAGCCGGAACTTTCTCGCGTCGAAAACCGCGTTCGCGTCGCGAACGTTTCCAGCTGGAAATTTATGCGGCAAGAATGGCGCTCAGCCTCCTTCTGGAGTAACAGAATAACGGGAAAATATGAGCGCCAGGGCAACCCGCCCAACGACGATCCTATGACGAGCGGAGACTTCACCGCCGAGGACATCTACGCCTGCGAACAACAGCAGAAGTCCCTGAAAAGCCCATATTTCGAGGTGGGCCCGGCTTCGGCGGGCGAACGCCCTGTTACCGATCACCAGCAGGTCATCCTCGACTGGATGGCAGCACAGCAATGAGCGGCGATTTTCACCCCCTGCGAGTTATCGAGACCGATGACCACCTCGGCGGGGAAGCCACAACGGTAACGCTCGAAGTGCCGTCTAGGCTTCGCGATGTGTTCAGCTGGCTGCCTGGCCAACACGTCACGCTGCGTTTCCATCACAAAGGTGCGGAATTGCGTCGAACGTATTCGATCTCATCCCCTGGCACTAATGGTCCGATACAGATCACGGTCAAACGCGTCGATGGTGGCCTCGTCTCGAACTACATCAACGACCATGTTCGCGCCGGTGATCGAATCGAAGCCTTGGCGCCCACCGGCGGATTCTGCTTAGACCCTGGCGCAGCAAAAAGGCGTACCCACTACTTCTTTGGCGCCGGCAGCGGCATCACCCCGCTGTATGCCATGCTGAACTCGGTCCTGACCGCCGAGCCGCATTCCGTGGCGCATCTGGCGTATGGCAACACTAACCACAAGACCATCTTGTTCAAGGACGCTCTGGACGCCCTGGCCACCCAGTATCCCGACCGCCTTACGCTTAACCATGTGTTCTCAAGGCCGTTGATCTGGTCCCTGTCCACGCCGTGGCGCACAGGTCACATCGATAAAGCCGCTATCCGGGCACTGATCGACGAAAACCCTCCCTACGCGCAAGATGCGCAGTACTACATCTGCGGCCCGGGCGGCATGAACAGCTCGATCAAAGCCGCGCTGGTCGAGCTCGATGTTCCACCAAACCGACTGCACATGGAAAGCTATGGCGGCGCAGGAGAAATAGATGACACCGTGCAGGGCATCCCGGCGAGCGCCCACGTCGCACTGGATGAAACGGCCCATACCGTGCCGGTCGCCGCAGATCAATCAATTCTGGATGCGGTCCGCGCGGCTGGACTGAACCCGCCCTTCTCCTGCGTGTCTGGTGTCTGCGGAACTTGCCGGGCACGCCTGATAAGCGGCTCAGTCCACATGCGGGCACACATGGCCCTGGAGGACACTGAGATCAACGGCGGCGCCATACTCACTTGTCAGTCGCTGGCTACATCACCCAAACTCAGGATCCGCTACGAATAAGCGACTCCCATGGCGAGCGACTGCTAAAGCGTCCGGTCGTGAATACGTCTGGACACCATAGACGGAGCATCACTAACTGGCCGGTAGCGATCGAATAGATATCGACTCACATGCTGCGGCGGCCGATGCCGTGCACTGCTGCGGCGACCGCGTCGGCAAGCGGGTCGATCTCGTTGTCGGCCAGGTCTGCGACGGTGATCCGCATGCCCGGCGACGTACGAATCCGGAACCGTGTTCCCGGCGCCGCGGCCCAGCCCGCATTGAGCAACCGAGTGATCGCAACCGTCTCATCGGGTACCGGAATCCAGACATTCAGCCCGGATCGCCCGTATGCGCTGACATCACGCTCCCGCAACGCGGTGCACAACCGGACGCGATTGTGCGCATATCGGTGCTCGGCCGCGACGATTTGACGCTTTACCTCGTCATCCGACCACAACCTGACCGCCAGACTTTGCAGGAGATGGCTGACCCAGCCCGGCCCGAGCCGCAGCCGCCCGTGGACCCGCTCGACGGTGCGCTGATCTCCAGCGAGGACCGCAAGACGCAAGTCGGGCCCGTACGCCTTAGACGCTGACCGCACGAAGGCCCAGCTAGCCGTTGATCCAGCCAGGGTGTTCAGCGGCGCGCCGGCGATGCCGGCGCAGTAGTCGTCCTCAATGAGCAGGACATCGTTGGCCTGGTCGGCTAGCAGGCCGCGCAGTTCACCGGCACGAGCCGCGGATAACGCTGCACCGGTGGGGTTCTGCGCCCGACTAGTAAGCACCAGCGCCCGCACGCCCCGACGCAGCGCGCGAGCCATGTCGGCAGCCACCGGCCCCTCCTCATCAACCCGCACCGGTTCAGCTGAAAGCCCCATTGCTCCAAGCAGATCAAGCAGATTGGCCCAGCCTGGATCCTCGACGGCAACGCGGTCACCCGGACGCACGTATGCCGTGAGCACCCTTTCAATCCCATCCAGGGCACCGCTGGTCGCCGCCAGATATTCAGCCGGGACGCCATCGGCAATCAGGGTGTCGCGGGCGTATTCGACCAGCCCGGCCGAGATCGCCGGTTCGCCATACAGCTGTGGCCCAAGCGAGGAGACCGACGTACTCGCCGTTCGCACGGCGGCTATCGGCAGTAGGGCGGGATTCGGGTTGCCCGTCGACAAGTCGCGTGCACTCTCGGGCACATCAAGCCCAAGTAGGGACCGAGGCGTCGTCGCGGGCCGGTCACGCACTCGGGTACCGCGCCGTCCCCCGGTTTCGACTGCCCCACGATCACGCAGCTGGCGGTAGGCCGCGGCAACGGTATTGGCATTCACACCGAGCTGGGTAGCCAGCTGCCGGATGGGTGGCAGTGCCTCGCCCGGCGCCAGCGCACCTTGGGAGATCGCTCGTTCGACGCTGGCGGCGATCGACTCAGCACCGGTACCCGTTAAGCCACTTTGCACCCCCATGTACGAAATTATGTACTATTACATTTGCGTCGCGCAATTCGTTGCGGCGCGTTCGGCGAGCTCTTCGGGGCCCAAACCATAGGCTGGCAGGGGCGAAGAAAGGCTGCTCTGACAGGGTGCTCGCCGCCCCCGGCCGTCCGCCCAACGTGCCGCGCATGGGTAACGGTCCAGCTATTGCGTGGGCTTCGGGGGAAGTTCTGAATACGCCGGAATGCGGAAAATAGCGTGTTGTTATGCGGGTTTGTGGTGTGTTTGTGTTGCGGCGAGAAATCCGGTGGCGTATTCCCAGTCCGCGTATAACCGCGGGTTGGGGTTCGTCACAGAAACCGGCCCGTCACTGTGACTGCTGGCGTGGTGGCGTTGGATCGCTCCCCAGGTGTAGCAGTGCGGCTCATGGCAGCGGTCACACAAGACCACAAGTCCCCGGATGCCGTGCGGCTGCAGCATGTCACGAGTGCTGATCACGGCGTCGGGGTCTGGTGCAACAAAACATCCATCCCCATCATTCTGGTCAAGTCGATCTATTTGCGGTTCGGCATCATCGGGAATGTCAACAAGAAGATCGTCTCCGATTTCGGATTCGAATTCCATTGGAGTAAGGAACTGTTGGTCAATATCCGCTTGTGCGGCGTGTTGAGCGGTGGTGTTGGTTAGCCCGTCAAGAAATCCGACACAATACAGCCAGGAACGATAGTTTTCCGGGTCGGTGTGGTGTGCGGGTTCATGCGGTGGTGGCGGCGCCCCGGCACGAAGGCATTCCATGCCATCGACCATCGCATGCCACGTTAAACAATGGTCTACGCCGCACGCCTGGCAAAACGTGGCGACACCCTTGAAGCCGTAAGCGGACAGGACACGCTCAAACACATGGGCGGTTGAAATCTGGTATTCGAGGACATTGCGGAACGCGGCCGGGGTCACGCTGAAACCCGGAATAGGGCTATCGCTCGCGGGTTCGGCAAACGGATCGGGAGGCAAACCAGAAGGGACCATAAAGACTGTCCTACCATCCACGAAAAGCACCCACTGTAGTCAGGGTTGGGTGAGCAATGACCGAAACTTGTGGATGAGCTTAGGTGATGAGTGCAAAAGTGGGCGCACCTGCCCGAAGAGGATCAGAAAGCCGCTGTGGTGCTGATCAAGGACCAGCGTTGCCTCTCCAACGGGAAGGGTACGCGGCCCGCAGCCTCCGTCGGATTCATGCCCTCCCACGGTGGAACACCCTCGCTGGCGAAGAACCAGCTCGCGAAGACCTCGGAAAACCGATGGCGGTTTGCGCGAGGCCTCTTTGGCTACAACAGATAGCGGTATGCGGGCGAACCGGGCTCAAGGGCTTCGACGTGGCCGTCAGACGCTCGCATCCTGTCCAGCAAACCGTCTAGATCCGCAGCTGACCCCAGCTCGATACCCACCAGCGCCTCGCCGGTCTCCCGATTATTCCGTTTTACGTATTCGAACAAAGTAATGTCGTCACCTGGGCCGAGCACGTCGTCGAGAAATCTGCGTAATGCACCGGGCTCCTGCGGGAAGTCGACCAAGAAATAGTGTTTAAGGCCAAGATGGACCAACGAGCGCTCCAGCACCTCGCCATAACGAGATACATCGTTGTTACCACCTGAGATCAGGCACACCACAGTCGATCCGGGTTCGACATCGGTTTCCAGCAGACCGGCCACCGATAAGGCACCGGCTGGTTCGGCGATGATCCCTTCGTTCTGATAGAGATCAAGCATCGCGGTGCAGACCGCCCCCTCGTCGGCGGTAGTGATTGACACCATGTCACCAGCGGCGGCCAATGCCGCATAGGTCAGCGCACCGGCCCTACTCACTGCGGCGCCGTCGACAAACTGGTCAACATGGTCCAGTGTCACCGGCTCACCCGCCGCTAACGCCGCCATCATCGCGGCGGCACCTGCCGGCTCGACGCCGAGCACCGACGTGGTTGCCGTCCGCTCGGCCAAATAGGTGCTGATCCCAGCGATACAGCCGCCTCCACCGACTGGGATTACCACTAGGTCAGGTTCAACGTCGAGCTGAGCGAGAATCTCGACGGCAATCGTGCCCTGGCCGGCCATGGTACGCACGTCGTCGAATGGTGGCACCAACGTAGCGCCGGTGCGTTCGACGTCGTCGAGGGCCGATGCCGCGGCACGATCGTAAGTCGACCCACCCACAATCAGCTCGATGAACTCCCCGCCGTGGTAACGAATCCGGTCCCGCTTTTGCTTGGGCGTCTTGGCCGGCACATAGACGCGGCCGTGGACACCTAGCGATCGGCACGCGTAGGCGAACCCCTGCGCGTGATTTCCGGCTGAGGAGCACACGACGCCTGCCGCCAACTCTTTGTCAGAGAGCTGCACCAATAGGTTGTAGGCGCCGCGCAACTTGTAGGAACGCACCGTCTGCAGATCTTCGCGTTTCAGGTACACGGTAGCGCCGGTGATATTCGACAACCGATCGCTGAGCTGCAACGGCGTGGCCGTCACCGCCGGACTGATTCGTTTGACCGCGCCGTCGATATCCTGCGCAGAAAGTCCAGGAAACGGCGCGGCGTTCGAGCTTCGGGGCAGGTCGGCGGGCACCGATCAATGGTGCCACGCGGCCCCGGCTGCCTCGTTAGGCGGCTCAGCGCACGGGGGTCAGCACGAACACCGGAATCTGGCGGTCCGTCTTGGCCTGATAGGTCGCATAGTCGGGCCAAACCTCGACGGCCCGGTTCCACCACACTGCCTTCTCGTCGCCCACCACTTCACGTGCGTCATAGTCAGCGCTCGCAGTGCCATCCTGTAGCTCGACCCGCGGATTCTTCACTACGTTGTGGTACCAGACCGGATTTTTCGGTGCCCCACCGAGTGAGGCGACGATAGCGTATTCGCCGTCATACTCGACACGCATCAGCGGCGTCTTCCGAAGCTTTCCGGTCTTGGCTCCCACAGTGGTCAGGAGAACGACGGGCTTTCCCATAATTTCGGTACCAGCAGTTCCGCCGGACTCGATGTAAGTGTCGGCTTGCTCGCGAGACCAATCGACAGCGCCGGGCGCGTATTCACCGGAAAGTGGCATATCGGCATTCTATGCCCGACCCGATCACCCCGTGCCGGTGTGGGGCCAGCCCCATCCGTTGTTTCGGTTGCTCGAAACTTGAAGTTAGGGATAGCCTCAGCCCGATGATCGCGCCCACCTCGAACACTTCGGTTGTTCTTATTGCTGGTGTGCCCTGGCCACGACACAAGCTGTTCGCCGTCATCGCCGGGGGCATCACGCTGCTGCTCGTGGGCGCGATTACAGCCAGCGCGGCACCGTCTGTGCTCAGCGGCGCGGCAGCGGCCGTCATCATCGGACTGGCGCTCAAAGTAGTCGGCCGACATCAGCGCTAACCAGAACAACTGTCAAGACTCGTCAATAGAGCCCTGTTTCACGCCCGCGATTTCGGTTGCTCCCGGGGCGGTTTCGGTTGGGCCTGATACAGACTGCGCGATCCAACAGAGCAGTATGCCGCTGTTAAAGACCGCCTCAACGGATCGCGGCACAACGCGTGCGCTCATCGCACCGCCGCGACACTGATGGCGGTCATTTTTCGAGGGCGGTTACTTCAGCTATCAGCGCCTGGCGAACCGTTTGGCCCATCCATTCCAAACTGCAGCAGCCCACCAGTTCCTCCGGTGCCAGCGGCCCCACCGTTGCCGTCGACTACGCCGTTGCCTCCGGCCCCACCGTTGCCTCCGGCCCCACCGTTGCCGAACACCGGTCCCGCGTTGCCGCCGTTACCGGCGGCCCCACCTGGACCGCCGCTACCGCTGGTCCCGCCCGCTCCACCGGCTCCGCCGTTGCCACCGGCTCCGCCGTTGCCGAACAACAGCCCAGCGTCGCCACCGTTAGCTGCCGCGCCTCCTATTCCGGCATTCGAGAAGAACCCGGTTCCAGCGTCACCGCCCTCCCCGCCGCCGCCACCATCAGCGCCATCTCCGAATAACAGCCCAGAACTGCCGCTGCTGCCGCCGGCGCCACCTGCTCCAGCTTCGGACGCAACGTCGGCCGCGTTGCCGCCGGCGCCACCGGTGCCGCCGGCGCCACCCTCGCCGATCAGCAAACCTGCCCTGCCACCAGCCCCGCCTGCTCCACCTGCCGCCGCGTTGAAGCCGTCACGAGCGGCGTTGCCGCCAACTCCCCCGCTACCGCCGGCACCACCGTCGCCGACCAGCAGCCCGGCATCGCCGCCAGCACCGCCGACCTCCCCGGCACCGCCATTCAATCCGCCACCGTCGGCGCTGCCGCCGGTTCCCGAGTCACCGCCGGCGCCGCCGTCGCCGATCAGGAGACCCGCCCGGCCGCCGTTCCCGCCTGTACCGAAGGTCCCGGAGTCCCCGCCGTTTCCGCCGGCGCCGAACAAGAGGCCCGCGTTCCCGCCGACCCCGCCGTTACCACCGGCATCGGGCATAGCGAATACGTTGCCACCAGAACCGCCATTCCCACCAGCACCAACGAACAGCCCCGCGTTGCCGCCAGCACCTCCATTGCCCGGGCCGCCGACGCTGCCGACATTGTTTACGGTGCCTCCGTTGCCTCCATTGCCTCCATTGCCACCGAATAGCAGACCGCCGTTACCACCGTCACCACCGTCACCACCGAAGGTGTCGGCCTGCAGACTGGAGTTGCCGCCATCGCCGCCATTGCCAAACAGCAGACCAGCACTGCCGCCAGCACCGCCATCACCGCCATCACCGAAAAACCCTGGAGAGCCCGCATCACCGCCGTCGCCGCCGTCGCCGAGCAGCACACCACCGCGGCCGCCAGAACCACCGGCGCCACCGTCACCGCTGATTGCACCGGCCGAAGCGCTGCCGCCGTTGCCGCCGACGCCACCGTTACCGAAGAGTCCGGCCGCTCCGCCCGCACCGCCGACCCCGCCATCACCGCCAGCGGCGGCGATCGGTGCGTTGCCACCAGCGCCACCGTTGCCAACGAATAGTCCGCCGCGGCCTCCGGCCCCACCGTAGCCGGACTCGCCGCAATCGGCACCCCGGCACCACCAGACCCACCACTCAACAACGACATCAACGGCGAAATCGCATACCCAGCCGGCGTCGCCACCAACGGCGCCACCGACGTCGCCGCCGACACCACCTGCGACCCCAACCCCGCCGACGTCCCACCAGCCGCTGCCGCCGGCTCCCCCGCAGCCGCACCCGACATCACCACCTGCAACGGCGCAGCTGGTGTCAACGACGAAACCACCGCAGCCGCACCCGACTCATAGCCGGTCATCGCACCCACATCCTGCGCCCACATCTGCACATAGACCGCTTCGGTCGCAGCAATCGCCGGCGTGTTTTGCCCCAACACATTCGTGGTCACCAACGCCTGCATCTGTCCACGATTAGCCACCACCGCCCCCGGATGCACCGTGGCCGTCTGCGCAGCCTCAAACACAGCCGCCGCATCCGAGGCCTGCCCAGCAGCCTGGCGCGCACGCCCAGCCGCCGCACTCAACCACTGCACATACGGAGCCGCCGCCACCGTCATCGCCACCGACGCCGGACCCGACCACCACCCACTGGCCAACCCCGACGTCACCGACCCAAACGACTCCGCGGCCGCACTCAACTCCGCAGACAACCCCTCCCAAGCCGCCGCAGCAGCCAACATCGGAGCAACCCCCGCACCCGAAAACATCCGCGCCGAATTAACCTCCGGCGGCAAAAACGCAAACTCCATCACAACCACACACCCCCAAAAAACCCGCAACCATCCATCAACCTGAGCCTTTCCTGCCAAAGGACTGAGCATTACCTGTGCTAAATCCGAGGGGCACAACCGTAACACCAGACACCAAAAACCCCAAGGGCCCCCCTTCAATACAAAAATCTCACAAACCCAAAACAGCACCCACTTCACGCAAAATCCCGAATTTCAACAGCCCAGAAAGTCTGATCGCCTCGTCCCGCACAATCGAGCGCACTACCAAGCTGCTGCCTGAAATCGCCGAATTCTCAATGGTTTCGGCGTGCATCTTGTGCTCCG
Source organism: Mycobacterium sp. (assembly GCF_965230835.1). GTDB lineage: Bacteria > Actinomycetota > Actinomycetes > Mycobacteriales > Mycobacteriaceae > Mycobacterium. The sequence goes on along the minus strand of NZ_CBDDLW010000002.1, from coordinate 4,173,604 downwards.
CCCACCGGATCTTTGACCAAACGATGAGAAAGGCGAATACGAACGTTGCAGCCGGGTCATCCGGCGATGCCGCGTATTTTACGCAGATCGCCCGCAATCCCTGAGCAGGCTCTTGGGTCAGCTGACCAAAGGCTTCAGTGCCTCGTCAAAAATTCCGTTGCCCTCAAGGAGCTTTGGCACCCCCAAATGTCCGACTTCCCGTGCGATCATCATCGGCCCCCCGATAGCCCAGCAGCCGGCAGATGGACTCCCGGTCGTATCTCATGCTCGTAGAGCTCCTCGATCTCCGCGGAGTACTTGGCGAATATCGGGCGGCGCTTGAGCTTCATCGTCAACGTGATTTCATCGCCTCCGGGTTCCCACAACGTGGGCAAAACGCGGAACCGCTTGATCTGTTCCACCCGCGCCAGTTTGGCGTTGCCTTTGGCCACTCCGGCGGCAATTCGCGCGATCACCTCGGGGTTCGCCGCTAGGGCCGCAGGAGACCCATCAGATAGTCCATGCTGGGCTGCGTACGGACCGACTGAATCGGCATCGAATACCATCAGCGCCGTGTTGTAAGGACGTCCGTCTCCGATAGTGACCATCGCCCCGACCATCGGACACGTTGCCAAGATGGTGTTTTCGATGTTTGCCGGCGACATGTTCTTTCCGGCTGCATTGATTATCAATTCCTTCTTCCGATCCACCACCCGCAGATAGCCGTCGGAATCGATCTCCAAAATATCGCCGGTGTGCAGCCAGCCGTCGGCGTCGATCGCTTCAGCCGTCTTCGCGGGCTCGTTGCGGTAGCCCTTCATCACCAGGGGCCCACGGACCAGATATTCGCCGTCCTCGGCGATCTTGCCCTCCAGCCCGGGCAGCAGTTTGCCGACTGTTCCCACGCGCGCATCGCGCGGATGACTTGCGCTTGCTATGCAACTCAGCTCCGACATGCCCCAGATCTCTGCGATCGGGATACCGATTCCGGCGAAGAAAGCCAGTGTCTCTTTGGGGATAGGCGCGGCCCCCGAAACCGCCCAGCGAAGCTCGCCGAAACCGAGCCGCTCCCGAATCTTCGAAAATACCAACTCGTCGGCCTTCGACCATTCAGCGGCGATCTCCTCCGACATCGTTTCATCAGCGAGCAGGGCTGTGGCGCGTTTAGCGGCAACCGACAGCGCCCATTGCGTCGCCTGTCGCTTCATTTCGTCGGTCTCGTGTCCGATCGCGAACTCGATTGCGGCCTTAAGTTTCTCCCATACCCGCGGCACAGCGCCCCAAATGGTGGGCCGCACGTCGGGCAGGGCCGCCGCGATAGTGCGACCGTCGGAGACCGCCGTGACCTGAGTACCGAATATCTCTTGGACGTACAAACCGGTCATGCGGTCTGCAAGGTGCGCCGACGGCAGGAAGGAGGTAACCCGATCACCGAACTGGATTCCGAACACCGCATCAATCGCGTAGCCCTCGAACAGCAGGTTGGTGTGCGTCACTTCGACACCTTTAGGGTTTCCGGTCGTGCCAGAGGTGTAGATGAGAGTGACAACGTCGTCAGGCTGCACTGCGCGCCAAGCTGACTCGAAGTCGAAGTCGTCGGGAGCCGCCGCATACAGTTCTCCGACTGACAAGACGTTCGCCTCGGCGCCGCAGGCCGGAGAGCTGTCGATACAGACGATGTGCTCGATCGGCGCACCGCTGGCGCGGATGCGATCGATGTACTGCTCCTCGCACATCACCACCTTGACTCCGGCATTGCGAAACTGGTAGGCGAGCTGCTCAGCTGGCAACGTGTTGTACACCGAAAATGACGTGGCGCCAGCATGTTGGGCTCCGACTTCAAGCGGATAAAATTCGACGCGGTTAGCCATCATGAGCGAAACCGTGTCGCCCCGCCGAATACCCAAACCCGCCAGGCCGGCTGCGACTCGCTGTACTTGCGTCGCGTACTCTCGCCAAGTCAGCGTCTGCGTGTCGCCCGGCGTTCGCACGGCGACGGCGTCCGGATCGATCTCCACGTTGCGCTGAAAAGCCGCGCAGATGGTGGCCGGACGCTCGGCTGTGGTCATTTCCGTTCTCCTTAGCGCCAGTTCTACATCGCCCTTGTCACGCCGGTGAAGCGTACGTTAGAACCAGCCACGGAAAACCACGTCCGCGCACACGGCAGCAGGTTCTTAGTCCAGCCCGGCGACCACCGCTAGCCGCCCAAACACCCCGGGCCGAGCAGCTCTTTGAGGTCTCCCATCAAGGCAGGCGATGGAGTAACCCGCAGCGACTGATCCAACTCGAGTGTGGTGATTCGATCTCCACTGATAAGCCTCAGATGCACCTGCGACGTCCCCGGGTGGCGGGCGAGCACCTGTTTGAGTGCACTGACTTTGTCTAAGGTGCATTGCCTTGTGGGCAGACTCACCGCCAGCGGCCGATCGACGTCAGCACCGGAAAAGTCAGGCACCGCGAGTTCATTGGCGATCAGTGCGATGCGGTCATCGCGGATGGCCACCTTGGCGTTGACGAGTACCACCACGTCGTCGGCAATTTCAGCGCCATAGCTGGAGTAGGTGTGCGGGAAGAACATCACTTCGACACCACCAGTTAGATCTTCTAATTGCGCTGACGCCCAGGGCATTCCGTTCTTGTTTACTCGACGATTGACAGAGGCAAGGATGCCGCCAACCCTTACCTGGGTGTCGTTGGGAATATCGCCGTCAAGGATCGCCGGAATTGCGGTATCGACCTGCGCGGAGAGAAGGTGTGCGACCCGATTGAGCGGATGACCGGACACGTACAAGCCCAACATCTCCCGTTCTAGGGCAAGTTTGTGTTTGTCTTCCCACTCCTCGGCCGGCACTTTGATGGTGAACACCGCGTCAGTTCCGCTGTCGCTGCCGCCGAACAGATCAAACTGCCCCATGGCCTCGGCCTTCTTGGTGCCCAGCACCGAGTCCACAGCATCGGTGTGCACCAGGAAAAGCCCTTTACGAGGATGCTCTAACGAATCGAAAGCACCCGCCTTGATCAGGGATTCGGTAACCTTCTTATTACATACCGAAATGTCGATCTTGTTCAGGTAGTCCGAAAAGTCGGTGAACTTGCCTTTCTCACTGCGGGTTTTGATCAACGAACCCACAACGTTGGCTCCGACATTTCGCACCGCCCCCAAGCCATAGCGGATATCAGTGCCAACTGACGCAAAGTTCAGGCCGGACTCGTTGACGTCGGGCGGCAATACCGTGATGCCGAGCTTGCGACAGTCTGCCAGGTAAACGGCCGCCTTGTCCTTGTCGTCACCCACCGATGTCAACAGGCCGGCCATGTACTCGGCGGGATAGTTTGCCTTGAGGTAGGCAGTCCAGTAAGAAACCAGGCCGTAGCCAGCCGCGTGAGACTTGTTGAACGCGTAGTCAGCAAACGGCAGAACCGTATCCCATAGCGCTTTGATCGCCGCCGCAGAGAAGCCGTTGCCCCGCATTCCTTCTGCGAAGCCTTCGTACTCTTTGTCTAGCACCTCGCGCTTCTTCTTGCCCATCGCCTTACGCAGAATATCGGCGCGGGCCAACGAGTAGCCGGACACTTTCTGCGCGATACGCATGATCTGCTCTTGGTAGACAATCAAGCCGTAGGTCTCAGATAGAATCTCCGCAAGAGGTTCGGCAAGCTCCGGGTGGATCGGCTTGATCGCCTGACGGCCGTTCTTGCGGTCCGCGTAGTCGTTGTGCGCGTTTTGCCCCATCGGACCGGGCCTATAGAGCGCCAACACCGCGACGATATCCTCGAAACCGGTAGGCTGCATCCGACGCAGGAGATCACGCATCGGCCCGCCGTCAAGTTGGAATACTCCCAGCGTGTCGCCACGGCCCAGCAGCTCGAAGGCGGCCGTGTCATGGAGCGGCAACGCCTCTAAGTCCAGGTCGATGCCGCGGTTGGCCTTGATGTTGTCGATCGCGTCGCCGATGATCGTCAGATTTCGCAGACCCAAGAAGTCCATCTTCAGCAGGCCGATGGCCTCGCAAGACGGGTAATCCCAGCCGGTGATGATGGCGCCATCCTGCGGTCGCTTCCACAGCGGGATAGATTCGGTCAGCGGCTCGCTGCTCATGATTACCGCGCAGGCGTGCACGCCCGCGTTGCGAATCAGGCCCTCTAACCCGCGCGCCGTCTGGTAAATGGTTCGGACGTCCGGGTCGGTCTCGATCAGACCGCGGACCTCTGCGGCTTCCTTGTACCGGTCATGGTCCGGGTCGGTGATTCCCGACAGCGGAATATCCTTAGCCATGATCGGCGGCGGCAGCGCCTTGGTGATCCGGTCCGCAATCGCGAATCCCGGCTGCCCGTAGTGAATTCTCGCCGAATCCTTTAGCGCTGCTTTGGTTTTAATGGTGCCAAAAGTGATGACCTGAGCGACTCGATCGTGGCCCCACTTGTCAGCCGCGTAGCGCACCATTTCACCGCGGCGGCGGTCGTCGAAGTCGATATCGATGTCGGGCATCGACGTACGCTCTGGGTTGAGGAACCGCTCAAACAGCAGGCCGTGCGGAATCGGATCGATGTCGGTTATGCCCAAGGCATAAGCCACCAGCGAGCCGGCGGCCGAACCCCGGCCAGGGCCGACCCGAATGCCCACCGACCGCGCATAGCTGATCAGATCGGCGACGATCAGGAAATAGGACGGGAAACCCTTGGAACAGATGACCTCGATCTCGTAGTCCGCGCGCGCAACGTAATCATCCGGCGGACCCGCAGGGAACCGCCGGGCCAGACCGGAGTTCACATCGTGGCGCAGCCATGAAGCCTGGTCGTGCCCATCGGGCACCGGGAAGACGGGCATCCGGCTACGTGGAGTCCACACCTCGGCATAGGACTGCACTCGCTCGGCAATCAACAACGTGGAGTCGCAGGCGCCCGGCACCTCGTCGTCCCACAGCTGGCGCATTTCTGCGGCCGACTTCAGGTAGTAGCCGTCGCCGTCGAACTTGAATCGATTCGGATCCGACAGCGTCTTCCCGGTCTGCACACAAAGCAGCGCCTCGTGATTGTGGGAGGCGTCACGGGTGACGTAGTGGCAGTCGTTGGTGGCCAGCGGTGGAATGTTGAGCGCCCGACCGATCTCGAGCAGCCCGTCTCGGACACGTCGTTCAATCGCGAGCCCGTGGTCCATCAACTCCAAGAAGTAGTTGTCGGCTCCGACGATCTCCCGCCACTTAGCCGCCGCCTCCAGCGCCTCGCGCTGCTGACCAAGCCGGAGGCGAGTCTGAACTTCCCCAGAAGGGCATCCCGTGGTGATAATGATGCCGTCGGCGTTTTCCGAGATCAGCTCGGCATCCATTCGCGACCATTTACTTAGCTGGCCCTCAAAAGACGCCAGCGAAGATAGTTTGAACAGGTTACGAAGGCCAGTCGCGTTCTCGGCGACCATCGTCAAGTGTGTGTAGGAACCGCTTCCTGAGACATCGTCGGCCTTCTGGCTGGGATCACCCCAGAGAATCCGCCGGGTATCGAACCGAGACGCCGGAGCTATGTAGGCCTCGACCCCGATAATCGGCTTTACACCGGCATTTGTCGCTGAATTGTAGAACTCGCTGGCGCCAAACATGTTTCCGTGATCGGTCATCCCGATCGCAGGCATTTCTAGCCGCTCCACCTCAGCAAGCATGGGGGCGATCTTCGCGGCACCGTCCAGCATCGAATATTCGGTGTGGTTATGCAGGTGCACGAAAGACTGGTTCATAGAGACGCCAGTCTATGACTGAGCACTGACGGCTGGTCGGCGTGTCGCCGAGCGTGTCCGGTACCGATGAGGCATCCGTAACCTGCTACGCATACCGCTCGACGAACTGCTTCAGCGACTGCTCCACATCCTTCTTGACAGCGCGAGCTGCCGCGGAGCCGAGCGGACCAAACAACGCACGCCCAGCCAACTCAAGGCGCAGACTCAGCGCGGAGCCGTCTTTGCTGGGCTCTACGGCGAGCGTCACACCGTATTTCATGCCGCCTTTACCCGACCCGGACAATGCAAGGGCGTTCGGCGGGGCCCACGTCGTCACCGTCCACGTCACCCGGTTCCGCATACCCTTCGCACGTGCCACGCCGACGATCTCGGTGCCAACCGCGAGCTCGCTGGGAAGCTCGCAGCGCCATCCCTCATGCAACACAAGCCAGTCGCCCAACTCCGACAGATCCGAAACGTGGTCCCATGTGCGCTGCGGTGACAACGGCACGTTGGCGCTCATCTCGACGGCAGCCATTGTCAAAGCCTAGCCGCCGACGCGACGATGGACGCTAGCGACTGGGTCCGCCGCGTAGCCGGTTTCCGATCCGCAGCGCAGGTAGCAGCAGACCCCGCGGAGCCAGGCGGCCGCCAATACTGACGGCCTTGGGCACCAAGCCCGGCACCACGCCGCGCCTGCCGGCACACATCCCCTCGATCGCGGCCTCGGCTACGTCGCGTGGCGAGACTTGCGCAAGGGGGATGCTGAACCGCTCCGCACTAGCGATCTCGGCCCACTCGGTGGGCACCGGACCCGGACACAACGCCGTGACCGACACGCCCGTTCCGTGCAACTCCTCCTGGACGGCTTCCGAGAACGTGAGCACGAACGCCTTGCTCGCCGAGTACACCGCCATGTAGGGAATTGGCTGAAAACCAGCGATCGAGGCAATGTTGAGCACCGCACCCGTGCCGCGCTCCACCATCCCGGGCAAAACCGCACGAGTGAGCTCCATCAACGCCAACGCATTGAGGGTGACTTGCTCGCTTTCGCGCTCGAACGCCAACTCATAGAATCGCCCGCTGGTGCCGAAGCCCGCACTGTTGCACAGACCGGCTATCGAGTCGCTACGCAAGCGGTCCAGCAGCTGTGCCCGCGATTGTGCGTCGGCGAGGTCAAGCGGCAAGACCTCAACCGCGATCTGGTGCGCTTCGCGCAACTGCTCGGCCAGTTCGTCGAGGCGCTCGCGGCGCCGTGCGACCAGCATCAGCGGGAAACCCCGCCCGGCCAGGCAACGAGCCAATTCGGTACCGATCCCAGAGGACGCGCCGGTCACGACAACGGTGGTCTGATTGTCCGGTTTGGGAAGGCTCATGGTGTCACCAATGTATCCCTCGGGTAGCTCGCACAAACGTTTCACTTCGTTTGTCGAGATCTGCGACGTCAGTAACGGATTCGCTTCCCTTGGCAGCGGCGGAATCTCTGAACATGCCAAATGCGCGATTACGAACACGGTCCATCACGGCCGGGTTGACTGCGTCGGCCACGGCGGCGAACTGCCCGAACGGTGAGCTTGCGCGGCGGGGGCGGTGCACGATCGCATCGGCGATCACCCCGGCTGCCTGCTCTGGCGACAGCGCCGGAAACCGGTCGTACATCGTCGTCGGACTGATCATCGGCGTCCTGACCAGGGCCATGTGCACGGTGGTAAATCGCACGTCCTCGTTCACGGTTTCGGCCTGCAGCGCGTCACATAAGCTGTCGAGCGCCGCTTTGCTGGCTATGTAGGCACCGAACCGCGGCGCACGTGTCTGCACGCCGACTGAGGAAACATTAACGATGTGCCCGAAACCCCGTTCGCGCATTCCGGGAATGACTTTGAGGATGAGCTGCACCGCGCCCAGGTAATTCAGCTGCATTGTCCGCTGGTAGTCGTGTATTCGATCGTAGGACAACTTGAGCGAGCGCCTAATAGACCTACCCGCGTTGTTGATCAGAATATCGACGCGCCCGAGATCCGCCAGGACTTGGTCGGCCATCGCTGCGATGGCGTCCATATCGGACAGATCGCACGGATAAACGTGGGCGCGCCCACCGTTGCCGTGGACGTCTCGCATCGCCGTGATCTCGTCGGCGACTCGTTCCAGATTCTCCCGAGTCCGTGCGACCAGCACCACCGTGCCGCCCGCTTCCGCGATCTTCTTTGCGACGGCTTCTCCGATTCCGGACGAACCGCCGGTGATGAGCGCGACCTTGCCATCGACTGCATCGCTCAGCCTGCGGCCCTGCATCGCGTCCAAGAGGTTCCTGAGATAGAAAGGCCGATATCGCCCAGCCGAATTCGGAGTGTTGACGATGTTGGAAATTGCTGCGAACGGTTTTTCGACAAGGTTCGTTAGTTCACCAAGATTCATCGTTTGTCGCTCCTGCAGACGGTGTGAGAAACGTGACACAAGTCATACAACCAACCTAAGGCATTCGTGGGAAACAGATTAGAGGGCACCCCCGGATGCACAGCCCGCGTCTCGTGGACGCTGGCGTGCCTGACCGATCCCCCTGAACCTCAATCAACCCGCCTGTTACGTACGGTGATCCGAACGTGATAGTGGCCTAACGGAGGCGCAACCAGGCGATGTTCAGCTAGTTATATGCGTCTACTGTCCCGATTCCGCAAGCGTGAAACGATCAGCATCTACCACAAGATCGGCGGCCTTGAGGCGATTGAAGTCGTCGTCGAGGACTTCTACAGCCGTGTGCTTGCCGACGATCAACTGTCCACCTTCTTCACCGGCACGAACATGAGCCGGCTCAAAGGCAAACAGGCCGAATTCTTCGCGGCCGCTCTTGGCGGTCCCGAACCGTACACCGGCGCCCCGATGAAGCAGGTGCACCAGGGTCGCGGAATATCGATACAGCACTTCAACCTGGTTGCGAACCACCTGGGCGAAGCGCTAACCGCCGCGGGAGTTCCCTCCGGCACGGTCACCGAGATTCTCGACCTCATCTCACCGCTGGCGGCCGACGTCGTATCGACGGGGAACGTCACGGCCGAGGTCTAACGACGCCACGCCAACGTGCGCCGACAAAGGTCGCGTCTCATCGCTGGTGTAAATGGTCACGGGCGTAGGTTCCGTCGCAACCGACGAAAGCTATGAAGGAGGGGCTACGCCCGTGACCAAGCGAGTATCGCCGATTGAGCGTGTGCGTGTTGAGATGGATCAGTTGTTCGCCGCGACCGAGCGGCCGTTGACCGAGATTTTGGAGGAGGTCGGGCGGTTATCGGTGCGTCTGGTGTTTCAGGTCGCCGTGGAGGCCGAGGTAGAAGCAGTGTTGGGCCGAGCCCGTCACCAGCGTCGGGTTCAGGACGGCCCGGGCGGGTACCGCAATGGGTATCAACCGCCGGCGACGGTGAAGACCACGATGGGCTCGGTCGAATTATGCCGCCCGAAACTACGCGACACCGACGAGCGGTTCTGTTCGCGGCTATTCGGTGCCGGGGTGACGCGCACCCACGCTCTGGAGGCGTTGGTGATTTCGGGATGGGTGCGCGGTTTGTCGGATCGCGACATCGAGGCCGCGTTGGCCGAGGTGCTGGGCTCGCAGGCGGCGTTGTCGCGCTCGACGGTGAGCCGGATTTGTGCGGCCATCAAAGACGAGTTCGCTGCGTGGTCGTCTCGACGCCTTGATGAGCTGGTGTTGGACTACCTGTTCTTGGATGCCTCGAACTTTCGGATGCATCCCAACGCCCCGGCCGAGCCGGTGCTGGCCGCCTGGGGCATCTGCACCGACGGCAAGCCCCTGTTTATTGGGCTGGCCCCAGCCGCAGCGGAGTCGGCTGATGCGTGGGCCGACTTCTTGGCTGACCTGAGGAACCGGGGACTACGCCCGCCGCTACTGGGCATCTCCGACGGGGCGCCGGGCCTGATCGCCGCATGGGAGACCACGTTTCCGGCAAGCCTGCGTCAGCGGTGTCTGATCCATCGCTGCCGTAACGTCATCGCCAAGACACCTGTCGCGGTCCAGGACGAGATCAAAGCCGCGTTCTGGTCGATCTTCGATGACATTGACCAGCCACCCGGCCAGCAGGCCGTGGATGAAGCCACCCGCCGCGCCGAGGAGTTCACCACCACATACCGCGGGCTCTACCCAGCCGCGGTCGCTTGCCTGGCCAACGACTTCGCCTCGCTGAGCGTGCATTTGCGCTTCCCCCGCCAACACTGGACACGCATCCGCCATTCCAACCTCATCGAACGCACCTTCGGAGAATCCCGTCGCCGGGTCAAGGTCATCGGCCGCCTACCCGGCGAAACCAGCTGTCTGTCGCTGGTATGGGCCGTCCTCGACCGCGCCAGCCGCGGCTGGCGCGGAGTCACCCAAACATCAGCGACCAGCCGCCACCTCCAAGAACTACGCCACCAACTGCTCGAGCCACCCCGCCCACTGCATCCCCCCACCACAACAACCACGACCGACACCACCGCCGCGTAACATGACCACCAGGAACATGCGCCCAGCGTTTTTACACCAGTCCTAAGACGCCACCCCGACAAAACCATCCTGCGTGACGCAACGAACAATTGGACGCCACACCGCGGCCGGTTGCCGGTCAAACGCCGATCTGCCCGTCTGCGTACTGGACGTCTACCAAACCCGGCTAACGAAACACCCGGTCGCCTACCAAACGCAGTCAAAATACCGGCCGACCCAGCTTTCTCCTTCGGCTACATGGCAGCTCGTTGTTGACCAGAATGCCAACATGGGACCTACGTTCGAGGACTTGGTGGCAGAAGCTGAGTCGGCGTCCGTAGACGGTTGGGATTTCTCCTGGCTGGACGGCCGCGCGACCGAGGAACGCACGTCGTGGCGATACCAACACCTGATGAGCCAGCGGTTGGCCGTCGCGTCGGCCGCGTTGGACATCCAAACCGGAGGTGGAGAGGTACTGGCTGGGGCAGAGATATTCCCACCAACCATGGCCGCCGTAGAGTCGTGGCCGCCCAACGCTGCACTGGCAACCAAGCGCCTGCACCCGCGCGGAGTGGTGGTCATCGCCACTTCGGACGAATCGGTATTGCCGTTCGCAGACGAGGCGTTCGACCTGGTAACCAGCCGCTTCCCGAACACAGTATGGTGGCCGGAGATCGCCCGCGTGCTGCGCCCCGGCGGAACCTACTTCGCGCACCACGTCGGACCCGCCACGGTGTCCGAACTCGTCGAGTATTTCATCGGGCCGCAGCCCGAAGCGTGGACCCAACGGCACCCTGACACGCAACGCGCGCAGGCCGAAGCTGCTGGACTACAGGTCGTGGACATGCGCATGGAACGGCTACGCGAAGAGTTCTTCGACATCGGCGCCATCATCTACTTCCTGCGCAAAGTGATTTGGGCGGTGCCGGACTTTACCGTGGAGCGCTACTACCACCGGCTGCAGGAACTCCATCGCAGTATTGAGACCGACGGACCCTTCGTCACCTACGCCGCGCGGGTTCTCGTTGAGGCCCACAAACCACAACGGCAGGCCGACTAACGGCCGGTTTCGGTCACTGCTCGTCTTGCAGCACATCCAGTGCGTGCTGCAGATCAGCCGGATACGGGCTGGCAATCTCTATTCGGCGACCATCCGCGGGATGGGTGAATGCCAGCGAACGCGCGTGCAGCCATTGGCGTTCCAGACCAAGTTTTGTCGCGAGTGCTGGGTTAGCGCCGTATACGAGATCGCCGCAGCACGGGTGATGCAACGCGGCGAAATGCACCCGAATCTGGTGCGTGCGTCCGGTTTCCAGATGCACGTCAAGCAGGCTGGCCGCGACGAAAGCCTCCAGCGTGTCGTAGTGGGTGATGCTGTGCCGGCCGCTCTTGGTGACCGCGAACTTCCAATCATGACCGGGGTGACGCCCGATCGGTGCATCGATCGTTCCCCTGGCGGGATCTGGATGCCCTTGCACCAGAGCGTGGTAGCGCTTTTCTACGGTGCGCTGCTTGAACGCCCGTTTGAGCACGGTGTAGGCACGTTCGGAGATCGCCACGACCATCACCCCGGATGTGCCGACGTCGAGGCGATGCACAATGCCCTGCCGTTCGTGCACTCCTGACGTGGTAATTCGGTAGCCAGCCGCAGCAAGCCCACCGAGCACCGTCGGACCGGTCCACCCCACCGACGCGTGAGCAGCCACCGCAGCCGGTTTGTCGACGACGACGATGTCTTCGTCGGAATACAGAATCCGCATACCTTCAATGTCGACCGGAGTGTTTTCTGGTGGCGCCGGCGGCTCGGGCAGTCGCACCTGCAACCAGGCACCTGACGTCAGGCGATCGGACTTTCCTACCTGGTTACCGTCGAGTTCGACCTCGCCGGATTCGGCGAGCACAGCCACGGCGCTGCGGGACAGGCCCAGCAGACGGGCCACCCCGGCATCAACGCGCATGCCCGCCAGTCCCTCCGGAACGAACATCGAGCGATCGACCATCAGAGCTGGTCGGCCCGTCGCCGCCCAACCGTGTCGAAGTCGAAGCCGAATATCGACAAGACGACAAGCAGGATGGCGCCACCGACAACCGACGGATCGGCGACATTGAACACCGGCCACCAGCCAATCGACAAGAAATCCACGACATGTCCCCGCAGCGGGCCAGGCGCCCGCAGGAAACGATCGACCAGATTGCCCATGGCGCCACCGAGGATCATGCCGAGGCCAAGAGCCCACCACGGCGACACCAGCCGCCGTCCCATCCAGAAGATCCCGGCCACCACTCCCGTCGCTATCAACGTCAGTAGCCAGGTATATCCGGTCGCCATCGAGAAGGCGGCCCCTGAGTTACGTACCAAGGTCCAGGTAACTGTGTCGCCGATGATCGAAACCGGCTGACCGGGCGGGAGCAGCTTCACAGCCAGCACTTTCGTGACGACATCAAGGGTCAGCACGACCGCTGCGACCGACAACAGCAGGCGCAACCGCCGCCTCGGAGGCCTCCGCTGGGCCGCATCGTCAGGTTCCCCGGTCCCGTCGGCTTCCCTGGGTGGAGTCAGCGGATCAGCCGATCCGGTCGGTTCGTCAGGCACTCCCCCATCATCCCCTAGTGACAGCCTGTCGCGGGCCCACCCCCGCGCCCGGATGCGAGCGCGACCGATGCGGGATGATCCCAGCATGAGCCGGCTCACCGTCATCACCACCGGAGGGACCATCTCAACCAATGTCAGCGCCGAGGGGGTCCGCCGGCCCGCCCGCAGCGGACGGGAGCTGACCGCGGGCCTCGAAGCCGGCCACGACGTCGAGGTAGTCGATCTGCTGGCGGTTGACAGCTCACAGCTCACCCCTGCCGATTGGGATCGGATCCACGTCGCGGTGCAAGCCACGACCGAAAGCGGACCAGACGGCGCCACCGGCGTAGTCATCACGCACGGAACCGACACCCTCGAAGAGACCGCACTATGGCTAGACCTCACCTACTCAGGAACTGCCCCGGTGGTGCTGACCGGGGCGATGCGCAGTGCCGATTCCCCCGACGCCGACGGTCCGGCCAATCTGCGCGACGCGCTGGCGGTGGCCGCTGACCCGGCTGCCCGCGACCTCGGCGTGCTGGTATGTTTCGCCGGCCGAGTATTACAACCATTGGGCCTGCACAAGGTGGCCACCGGTGACCTGAACGCTTTCGCCGGGAAGATGGTCGGCAGCGCGGCGGGTGGCATGACGAGAGCCAACAAAGCTCGGCCCCATCTCGGCGATCTTCGCGCCGCCGAAGCGCCACGGGTTGACATCATCTCGGTGTACCCGGGCAGCGATGCGGTCGCGCTAGACGCCTGTGTCGCCGCCGGGGCTCGCGCCATAGTGCTAGAGGCCCTGGGCTCAGGCAATGCTGGGCCCGCCGTGATCGACGGCGTGCGCCGCCACTGCCGCGCCGGTGTGCTGGTCGCGGTGTCCACCCGAGTCGCCGGCGGGACGGTGGGTGCGGGGTATGGTCCCGGATACGACCTGGTCGAAGCTGGCGCGGTGATGGTTCCACAGCTGCCGCCGTCCCAGACTCGAGTACTGCTGATGGCCGCGCTGGCGGCCAGGCTACCGGTCCTCGAGGTCGTCGACCGTTGGGGCTGAGCTAGCGGTCAGCTCTTCGGCTCCAGGCTCACCGACAAAATCCGGCCAGTCCAGGCTGTCGACCGGATCAGCGACCGTGACGTCGGCAGTATCGATGGGAAATGTCCGAGCCTGGCCCGGGCCCGAATCACGGGTCTCGAATCGGGCCGTAACAACACCGTGCCCGGCGCCCTGAACCCAGCCGTGCCCTAGGTCACGGTGGAAAATATCGTCTCCCACGCGCCACCGCGCGGCATCGACCGACCACAACGGCGAAGTGTCTTGCCGGACTGGCGGTATCGCTCCTCTCGATTCGATCGGCTGACGGGTGTCCGAGACCTCTCCCGACAAGTCCAGATCTGGGAACAACGACTGCTGGTGCACGTCGGTCAATCCCGAAAACCCAACGCCGACAAGACGAATAGGCCCCACCTGAACCGGATCCAACAGCAGTCGCCGAGCGACCACGAGCAGCGCAGCGGCGTCGGCGGTCGCATAGGGCATCGTCGCCGAACGGGTCAGTGTCGTCATGTCTGATTTCTTTAGCTTCACTGTGACGGTGCGCGCACCGCGGCCGTCTCGCAGCAGCCGTTGATGAGCTTGCTCAGCAATCGGGTCAATCGCTTCTCGCACCTGTTCCAAAGTTGTCAGGTCTACCGCGAATGTGGACTCAGCGCTGATTTGTTTTGCTTCGGCCCGCTCCGCGACCGGGCGATCGTCAATGCCGCGGGCCAGCCGGTGCAGAGCGAGCCCTACAGTGGCGCCCAAGATGTTGGCCACCTCGACGTCGCTCAGCGCGGCCAACTGCCCAATCGTCTCGATCCCAAGCCGATGCAACTTCTCTTCAGCAACCGGACCGATCCCCCACAGCCGCCGCACCGGCAACTCGTCGAGCAGCGATCGCTCTGCAGCGCGCCGGACCACCTTCACTCCGTCCGGCTTAGCCAGACCAGACGCGATCTTCGCGATCTGCTTACCCGAGCCCGCGCCCACCGAGGCAGTCAGGCCGGTCGATTCGTAAACGCAGCGCCGCAAGTCCTCACAGAACATCTCGACGTCCTCGGCCGACGCCCCGGCAAGTTGATGCGGCTCCCCAAAAGCCTCGTCGAAGGACAGCTGTTCGACAACCGGCATCATTGCGCGCACAGCGTCGAAGACTCGCCGGCTGGCGACCCGGTATACCGCTCCACGCGGCGGCAGTACCACCGCCGTCGCACCGATGAGCCGGCGGGCCTGATGCATCGGCATAGCCGACCGGGCGCCAAAAGCCCGCGCCTCATAGCTCGCCCCAGCCACGACTCCACGCCCACCAAGCCCGCCAACAAGCACCGGCCGACCCCGCAGAGTCGGACGTGTGAGCTGTTCGACGGAAGCGAAGAACGCATCCATGTCCAGGTGCAGCACCCAGCGGGCCTCCACACTTGTCGATGCTATTGGTCCCCCGCTCAAACTGACGTCTCGCCGACGACAAGACGCTTCTCGCAGACACCCACGGCGCATCGAACTCAACGGCCTGTGCTCGGCCGGTGGAACGTCAACAGTCGTCGGTGCTGGCTGACGTCGACTCGGCGGTGCGTCACGCAGCCTCACTTACCGGCAAGACCAGCCCTCTGGCCAACCCATTCCAGAGGACTGCCGCCCGGCGCGGTGGTCACCGGCTCCGCCTCGCGATGTCGCTACCCGGCCGGATTTCGCATTTCTGTCGAACCCGGGGCCCATCGCCTCGAGATACCGCCCGCGTACCTCCGTGCTCACGTTTTGGCGAGCGCCACCCGCACACCGTCACCGATCTCTACAGCATCGGCCGGATCGCCGAACTCGAAATCGGTGGCCAGGATCTCGCCAGCGATGAGATCGCGGTGAGTGTG
Source organism: Mycobacterium sp. (assembly GCF_965230835.1). Classification (GTDB taxonomy): domain Bacteria; phylum Actinomycetota; class Actinomycetes; order Mycobacteriales; family Mycobacteriaceae; genus Mycobacterium. The sequence goes on along the minus strand of NZ_CBDDLW010000002.1, from coordinate 4,157,980 downwards.
CGCCCAGTCCGCGCGGTCTGCCGGCACCGACATCACCACGCGGATACGGTCGGAAACATCCAGTCCGGTGGACTTGCGCAGCTCTTGCAGTTCACGAATACGGTCCTTGGCCCAGCCCTCGGCCTCCAACTCCGGAGTCACCCCGCCGTCCAAGACGACCAGACCGGCGCTCGCGGACAGTGCCGCGGTGAACTCGGGATCGGCCGCCACCAACCTGGAGCTGTACTCCTCGGGCTGCAGCAGCACGGACCCCGCCGTCAACGTGCCGTCCGGGTTGACGACACCTTCACCGGCCTTGACCGCTCTGATTGCTCCCTGCACCTCCTGGCCGAGCCGCGGCCCAGCAATCCGGGCGTTGACGGCGAGCTCGAACCGTCCATAGGTGTCAATCGCGTCAGTGAGTTCAACCTGCTTCACATTGAGTTCGTCGCCAATCAGATCGGTGAACGGTTCCAGTAGCTGCGGGCTCTCCACCGCCACAGTGAGTTTTGGCAGCGGAAGGCGCACTCTCAACTTTTTGGCCTTTCGCAGTGAAGAAGCTGCTGAGCACACCTCGCGAACCATATCCATCGCGTCGACCAGGGTGGCGTCGGCGGGCAGTTCCCCCGCCTGCGGCCAATCCGTGAGGTGCACCGAGCGCCCGCCGGTAAGGCCGCGCCAGATCATCTCTGTGATCAGGGGAAGCAGCGGAGCGGCCAGTCTCGCGGTGACCTCCAAGACGGTGTGCAGCGTGTCGATTGCATCGATATCTTCTTCCCAGAAGCGCGAACGCGACCGTCGCACATACCAGTTCGTCAAAGCCTCGGTGAATTGCCGCAACTGCTCGCAGGCCCCCGACAGGTCGCAAACCTCCATCTCCGCACTGAGATCGGCGCGCAGTTGAGCCAGCTTCGCCAGGATGTAGCGGTCTAGCACGTGTGACGAATCAGTGCGCCAGGTACCAACTCTCGGCGCGTAAAGGGAGAGGAAACTGTAGGCATTCCACAGCGGCAGCAAAACCTGCCGAACACCGTCGCGGATGCCCTGTTCGGTAACGATCAGATTGCCGCCGCGCAGAATCGGCGAGGCCATCAGGAACCATCGCATGGCATCGGAGCCGTCGCGTTCGAACACTTCGGTTACGTCCGGATAGTTGCGTAGCGACTTGCTCATCTTCTGGCCGTCGGAGCCCAGCACAATCCCGTGCGCCACACAAGTCTTGAATGCCGGTCGATCAAACAGGGCGGTCGCCAACACATGCAGGGTGTAGAACCAGCCGCGGGTCTGCCCGATGTACTCGACGATGAAGTCTCCCGGGTAGTGCGCTTCTGCGACAGCCCCGCCCACAAACCAGTCACCGTTCTCGAATGGGTAGTGCACCTGGGCGTAAGGCATCGAGCCCGAGTCGAACCACACGTCGAGCACGTCGGGGATACGGCGCATTGTGCTGCGCCCTGTGGGGTCGTCGGGATTGGGTCGGGTGAGCTCATCGATGTGGGGCCGATGCAGATTGTCGACGCGAACACCGAAGTCGCGCTCCAGCTCGTCTAAACTGCCGTATACATCGATGCGCGGGTAAGCCGGGTCGTCGGACTTCCACACCGGGATCGGAGTTCCCCAGTAGCGATTCCGTGAGATCGACCAATCGCGGGCGCCCTGCAGCCATTTGCCGAACTGCCCATCTTTGACATGTTCGGGATACCAGGTGATCTGCTGGTTTAGTTCGACCATCCGGTCCCGGAATTGGGTCACCGAGACAAACCAAGACGACACCGCCCGGTAGATCAACGGGTTGCGGCAGCGCCAACAGTGTGGGTATGGGTGTTCATAGGTTTCGTGGCGGATCACAATCGCTCCGTTCGCCGCCGCCGGACCAGTCTGGTTTTTTAGATCCCGGATGATCTGTGTATTGGCATCGAAGACGTGTTGCCCCCGGTAGTCGTCAACGGTGGCGTCGAACCGGCCCTTCGCGTCCACCGGTGTGACAGGCACGATGCCAACCGAATCGGTAACTGCCATGTCGTCCTCGCCGTAGGCCGGCGCCATGTGGACGACTCCTGTGCCATCATCGACCGTCACGAAGTGGCCCGGCAGTACCTGAAAAGCGTTGGGCGAGGACACTGGATCGTAGAAATACGCAAAAGGCGGCGCATACCGGATCCCGACCAAGTCGGCTCCGCGAAAGGTTCCAAGAATCTCGGGCTCGTCGCCGAGTTCGCGCGCGTAAGCGGCTAGCCGCGCCTCGGCCAGCAAGAAACGACGATCGCCGACTCTGACGTTCGCATAGCTAACATCCGGGTTCACAGCAACCGCGAGGTTGGACGGCAGGGTCCACGGTGTGGTCGTCCAAACCAAGAGGTAGGCGCCGTCTAATCCAGCTTCCGGTGGGCCGCCTACTACCTTGAAGCCAACCGTGAGCGCAGGGTCTTGGCGGCTTTGGTAGATGTCGTCATCCATCCGCAATTCATGGTTGGACAACGGAGTTTCGTCACGCCAGCAGTACGGCAGAACCCGGTAGCCCTCGTAGACAAGACCTTTGTCCGATAGTCGTTTGAAAGCCCAGATCACCGACTCCATGTAACTGAGATCCAGTGTCTTGTAGTCGTTGTCGAAGTCGACCCAGCGGGCTTGACGAGTCACGTACGCCCGCCATTCGTCGGTGTAGCGAAGCACGGATGCACGGCAGGCATCGTTGAACGCGGCGATTCCCATGGCGTCGATCTCGGATTTATCGGTGATGCCGAGCTGGCGCTCGACCTCGAGTTCGGCAGGCAAGCCGTGGGTGTCCCAGCCGAAGCGTCGTTCGACCTTGTCACCGCGCATGGTGCGGTACCGCGGCACGATGTCCTTGACATAGCCGGTGAGCAAATGCCCGTAGTGCGGCAGGCCGTTGGCAAACGGGGGCCCGTCATAGAACACGAACTCCGAAGCGCCCTCTCGTTGGGCGATGCTGGCCTGAAAAGTTTCGTCCTGGGCCCAGTAGTCGAGGACCTCGAGTTCCAGAGCCGGGAAGTTGGGTGCCCCGCTAGGCGGCTTCGGGTAACAGTTTTCGTTCACTGCGCGCATCGTCTCCTGTGCCACTGTGCCACTTAGGGCATTACGTGCCTGGGGACGACGCCACGCCGGTGCGCAAACGCCGCGGTACCACCCCGCTTGCCACCTCGAACGTGGCCGCTCAACTTCGGCTATGACGGGCCTACCCGTTCGGGTCTACTGGGCCAGCTGGCTGTTCTTCCGAAGACTCCCCGGTGATGGCCGGATCAGTGCCGCTGCACCGATTCTACTCAAACACCGCAAATCCATTGACATACATTGCGCGGCGCCAGCCTGACGGCAAGGCACTAGTCGGCCGCAGCAAACGCCTGCGGTCGACGAGTGCCTTGCTGTCCTGACCGCTTACTGTCCATCAGCGACAACATGGACTTCGAGCAGCCCAGCACGCCACAGCACGGCGTACAGGTGCCGCAGCGGGATGCTGAGCAAACGGGCGGCGCCATCCACAAGCGGGTCGCCGACATTCCTTTTCGACTGCGTGTCGAGTCGTCGTGCAGCCTTGGTAGGTCTGCTGGCTCGGACCTCGGATGCATTGCACACAATGTGCAGCTGCGCCGCGTTCACTGCGGTGACAACGTCAGTTGCGGCTGCAACTTCTCCTTGTTCCTGGTTCAGAGCAGCGGTCATGATCGCCTCCTAGACGCAAATCAAACGAGCACTTCGTGGATTGACCTGTGGGGACTTAATCCCGCTTCGTCAGCGGTTCCGATCCAGGAATGTGCCGTGGATTTGGCGACTTAGCTGAGGACGCCGCACCGCAGACCGGATCGGGACGAAACGAAGCACGGATATCGGTCTGGACTATCGCCGGTACGCATTAGGTCCCTCACCTCCTCGCGGTCGCGACGCACGGCTATCCGCACGATCTAGGCGCAGCAAAGGAGCACAGAAATACCGGCAAACGCCGGAAATCCGCACCCCACTCGTCAGAGCTTCGGCACCACACGACGTGTCCGTTGAGCCGGAAGCCACCTGGGCTCAACCCTTAAGCCGGGAAGAGCTGTCCTGACCCGGGGCGTCTTTCGACGTTCGGGGTCAGTGGCCTGTATTCGTGTAGACGCCTCACCTAACGAGGTGCTTACGTCTTCGATGATGCACCACCGATCACAACCGGGTCAACGCGATGGGGGCGCATGCTGCAAGTTTTACGCTTTCATTGCAAGCGTTGACAGGATTCACCCAGAATGCAACGCCCTGACCTGGATTTATGCCCGCGCAACGCGACTGGGCCGGCAATGACGGGCTTTGCTGGCCCAGCGACGCCGGTCCACTGCAGCCAGAATGCCTCGACGACGATTTGCTGCCGCAAATGATGGCCCTAACACAGATTTCAGCGACCCCAGTAGGCGTTTCGGCATGGCGCAAGTTACTGATTGATGTGTCAATCGCATCGGGTACCCTAGCTCCCATGGCTGAGCCATTGACCGACGAGGAACAGCACACGCGTCGCCAGGCCGTACGCGACCTGATGACAAACACACCGTTCATCGGCGGACTTAGCATCCTGTTCGAACGCTATGAACCCGACGACGTCTCACTCCGACTTCCGTTTCGAGCCGATCTGACCAATGACGGCATCTACTTTCACGGCGGGGTTATCGCCTCAGCGATGGACACCGCCGGCGCCGCCGCTGCCTGGTCCAACCACGACTTCGACAAGGGAATGCGCGCCTCCACCGTGGCAATGAGCATCCAATACACAGGCGCCGCCAAACGCTGCGACTTGCTGTGCCACGCACGCACCACGCGGCGACGCAAGGAACTCACCTTCACCGAGATCACCGCTACCGATACTGACGGCAACATCGTCGCCCACGCCGTGCAGACCTACCGGATCGTATGAACCACCCACGCCGTATTCCGCTTCGCCTTTCGAGGACCTTTCGAGGAATTGAAGCGGACAAAGCCGATTGCGCGATCAGGGCGAGCGACCGTCAGGCGGCCAACTGGACACGCCTTCCTCCAGCGGGACACCAAGGCTGTGCAGCAACGAAGCGATCATCCGCCATGCCCCAATAGCGGTGACAAGCTCAACGAGAACAATTCTGTCGCCGCATAACTCACGTTCACAAGCGGCCCAGCTATCGGCGCTAATCCTGCCGTCACGCACGACATCATCGGTGGCAGCCAGCACGGCCTGCTCAGTCGGCCCGAACCCAGGATATTCCTGCCAATCGCGGACACCGAGCAGATCGTCGGCCGACACTCCGAGACCGGAAGCGACGCGCCAATGTTGGGTCCACTCATAATCGCATGCGGTGAGCCAACCGATCCGCATGATCACCAATTCACGCAGCCTCGAGTCAAGGGCGCCGTGCCACAGCATGGTTGCGAGCATGTCGTTGACGACACGCGCGAGCCTCGGATGGTTGAGCAATACCTGAAAGATGCTGAGCTGGGCCATATAGTCGGGCACGCCGGCCTCATCTGCAGCGGCTTTCGCCTCTTCGGCCGGCAATCGGGGCACGCGAGATGATGTCATGGTGTGAGTACTCCGTGAACTGGTGGGATGCCATCACGTTCACCGGCCATCGTAGCCAGCAAATCCTCGACCTCTTCGAGCCGCACACAGCGGCGGGGCAAGCTTGCGAAAGGGTAGCGACCAGATGCAAGCAAATCGAGTGCAGCTCGGTACGCGGCCGCATCCACACCGAGCGCTCCGATAACCTGTAGTTCCTTGAACACCAAGATGTCTGGGGAGAATCCCGGCGCACCACCACCGATCCCTCGTGTGCCGGCAACAACTACTTTCGCGGCCGGACGGGCCAGGGCGATGGCCTGCGCGAACGCGGATGGCGCTTTCGCCGTCACATCGATAACGACATCTGCAAGCGTCCCAGCCGCCTGCTCCAACGCCACAACCGGATCGTCGACCCCGACGTCAACCGCCAGGTCCGCACCAAACTGCACAGCCAACGCCAACCGGTCGGCATCTCGGAAGCCCAACCCGGTCACCATCACGAAACCGGCACCCGCCTCTTTTGCCGCCGCGGCGGCACAAAGCCCCCGAATACCCGGCCCCAGAACTGCGACAACGTCTCCTGGCTGGGTTTCGGGAACCGTTACCCCCCAACGTATTCCCGCTCCTAAGGGGTTGAACAAGGTGGCCACCTCTGGACTCATACCATCGGCTACCGGCAACACCATGGAATCAGGCGCCAGGTACTGGTATTCGGCGTACCCACCCCACAACCCAGGCTCCCGCTGGAAGGGGATGAACCCATACATGTCGGCGAGACCGTGCCGAATGCAGCGCCGATACTCACCACCCAAACAGTTCTCGCATTCGCGGCACGACTGGAACACCTCGACGGCCACTCGGTCGCCCACAGCGACGCCCCATCGCTCGGCTGCCTGCGGCCCGATCTGCTCGATCGTCCCGACCGTCTCATGACCAGGGACAAACGCGAAGCCTCCGGCAAGTTCGCCCGTGTACTGCTCGTGGTCGGTTCCGCATAACCCGCACGCCTCTACCCGCACCAGCGCATCGTCGGTACCGATAGTCGGCAGCGGACACTCTCGTACCGTCAGGCTACGTGGCCTCTCTAACACCAAAGCCCGTGCCCTCACACTGTCTATATCAGCATATTGTGGCCGGAAGCACACCCGGCTCAAACGCCGAGCTGCGACACCGTCACACACGACAGGGCGAGCGCGGCTCGCGTTGCCGTCACGGCTCCAAGCGAGCGAACTCCCGCTGTTGGTACAACTCGACGCACTGCGCCCGCCTGACCTTGCCACTTGTGGTGATCGGAATCGATCCGGGCGATACCAGAACCAGATCAGCCACGCTCAGACCGTGTGACTCGAATATCGCCGCTGCGACGTCCCGTTTGATGGCACGAAGCCGGTCGAGCGCGTCCTCGTCGGGGTCGTTACGCTTCTTGAGCTCCACGATCGCGACCAGCTTCTCGGCACCATCCTGCGGAACCGCGATCGCCGCGCAGCGCCCTGGGGTGATCGTCTGGATCGTCGCCTCAATGTCGTCGGGAGAGTGGTTGCGCCCATAAACGATCAAGAGGTCCTTGATACGACCGATGATGAACAGCTCGCCGTCAGCGAGAAAGCCCGAATCTCCGGTCCTCAGCCACGGGCCTTCGGGCGTTCCTGCCGAAGCGGTGACCAACTTTGCCTTGAACCGCTGTTCGGTCTCGTCAGGCTTGTGCCAGTAGCCGGCCGCGACGTTGCTGCCGTGTACCCAGATTTCGCCGACCGTTCCGTCTGGACTCGCCGCACCGGTGTCTGGATCCACAATGCATACCGCGGGCGACCTCGGAACGCCGTAGCTGACCAACGGCGAGCCGCTGCCAGCTGGACACCGCTCCGCTTGGCCTGAAACCAGTTGCTCAGATTCAAAATGAACGATTTCCGGTGGCTCACCCGATGTGCGAGTTGCCACATATACAGTGGCTTCGGCCATACCGTAGGAGGGCCGCAGCACCGCGGGGTCAAGATTGAAGCGGGAAAAACGATCGGTGAAACGTTTAAGGGTAACCGGCTGTACTCGCTCGCTACCGTTGAGGATATAAACCACGTCGGCAAGATCAAAGCCCGCCATATCCTCATCTGAGGTTTTGCGGGCAGCCAACTCGAAAGCAAAATTCGGAGCCGCCGAAATTGCGTGAGTATTGCCTGCCAGCAATTGCATCCACCGGGCCGGTCGCTGCAGGAAACCGACCGGGCTGGTCAGCACTCCACGAATTCCCGCGAGAATTGGAAAGATAATCCCGAAGACAAGACCCATGTCATGGTAAAACGGCAGCCACGATACGGCAGTAGAGTCCGGCGAGACACTCTTTCCGTGAACCCCAAAGAAGTCGTACATCAACTGTTCGAAATTGGCGAAGACGTTTTCGTTTGAAATCATGACACCGGCCGGCGTGCGAGTTGACCCCGACGTGTATTGCAGATACAGAGGTTCCGTTGCGTCTTTTGCTGCCGCCCGAGAGCCGACAGTTCGGGACCGCTGCCGCGAATCCAAGTCGAGCAAGTCAATTTCAACGATTGACGGCGCCTTTTGGCCGGGCTGGGGCTGTAAATACTCGTTGACGTTCTCAACGGCAGAGGACGTCGTGAGAACGACAGCGGGCGACGTGTCGCATAGCACCGAAACCGTACGCTCGTCGTGGGCACCACTAAACGGAACCGACAGTGGAACGGCGACAAGACCGGCCTGCAACGCACCAAGAAATCCGATTGCGTATTCAAGTCCTTGCGGGGCCAGTATCACTGCCCGGTCGCCCGGAGAGCCACAGAGCCTGAGCTGATCGGCAGCGTTGAGCATTCGCCGATACAGCTGCGACCACGTCAGGTCTTCCGCAATACCATCCCAGCCCCGCTCATAGTCAATGTAGGTCAGTGCCACACCGTTGGGGTGCAGGCTGGCACGCTCTCGCAGCACCGTGGGAATCGAGGATCCGACCACGGGCAGCACACTACCGCCAACGCGCGGCGTACATCCGCGAATTTTGGCCAATTGGGCGCGTCGATCATGGGCCGGTTGGTCCTGAACAGGAAAGATGACCTCAAGCCGCCCAGCCGGAAACCGATAGAGGCATCGTTTCGCTTCTCTAGGAAATCAGTCTCTGGACCGGATGGGGTACTTCGCGGCACGCTGGAGAAGCGAACCGCGGAGTTGGCGCGGATGAACGCGGCGATACCAGAAAAGGCCCCAAGCGGGTGGACGGGAAACCGTGTTCTCAAGCTATCGGCTGTACTGCTGCGCATTTTCCCGTTCGACAGCCGCGAGGTTTTGCGTCTCCTCGTCCATGCCCCTGGTTGCGGCGTCGATGCTCTCGGTAAGGCGCTGGCCTTGACTAGCGAGGGTGTTTACCCGTTGGACGACAGCACGATTGGTGGCTCCTTCACCGCTTTCGCGGATCCCCACCCCCATGGCCGAGACCTGCCCATGAATATCACGCAAGCTCCCACTGATCCGCCGCATCCGCCGCGTGGCATCTGCTATGAGGACCGGATCACTAACCACCACCCCCGACCCACCGGCGCCTAGATCCTCGGTCAGACCGGAATGTTCGCGATTCCGATTCCTTGTGAAATGTCGCGCTTGCTGCTCGTGGTACTGCTTGTTCTGCTCATCCGCTCTTACCCGGCTCCGCTGCTCTTGGGCCAGCCGCCGCTGCTCTTGGGCTCGTAGTCCGGGCTCTTTTTCTGTTGCCCGGCTCCACTTTTCCGCTAGCTGACTCCGCAGCTTGCGGGCCTGCTCCCGGTGCCACTGGATACTCCTCGCGTTAGCGTTCTCCCAATGCTTGAACGGCTCGGCTAACAGCTGTGCAAACCATATTTTTCCCGTACCGAGTCCGGGAATCGCGATGCCTTGATCGATAAACTGGGCCGAAGACCGGTTCGCCCTTAGCTGCTGCCCGATCTTCCTGACCTGCCGGTCGTGAAATCTAATTTTCCGCTTCAGCTGCTGATACTCAGCGTCCATCTTTTCGTACTGTGCCGCCAGCTGCTGGTGCTCTTGCTCTTGGAGTTGATGCTTTTGCATTTCACTTTGGTACTCAGCGGCTAGCTGCTGGTGCTTTTGCATTTCGCGCTGACGCGCATCGGGCATGACCTGCCCAGAAAGGGGTTCCGCGCTATAACTCGCCCCCTCTGCCTCTATGGTTCCTATAGGTTCTCCATACTGGTTGACGATGACACCAGGAGGCGGCAAACCCACACTGTGTTCCATCCCCGACTCCGGTGAAAAAGGGGCGGTGACGGCGGTATGATCTAGATGATTTAGACCCGGCCGCGAGAACTCATCCGCAACGGACTCAAGTGAAACGTTCCGCGTTGCGGCCGAATATTTTTTCTGTTCAAAGCCAGGCGCCAACGAATCACCGTGGCTATAGCTTTCACCCGAAATGCCATCAGAATCCAGATTCTTGAAAAAGCTTGGCGCATCTTGCCTTGATAAAGCGGATTGGAAGGATTCGCTGCTAGCAAATGACTTGAAGGAATCGCTGCTAATAGATGATTGAAAGGAATCACCGCTTCGCTCTAAGTCGGTGGCACTAACCTCACCCGGGACCGCGGCATATGATGCTGAAATTGGCTGCTGTCCGTAGACAGAGCTCGACGGCAGTGAATCGGCCACAGCGTGTTCTGGCCCGGAAGGCGGATCACCCCCCGGCGCCGATGGGGTCCCGCCGCCTGTTTCCCCCGGCGGTGGTGGGGCGCTGAGGCGCCGGTACATTTCGTCGCGAAGCGACGCCTCCTCGTCCCAGTGCTGGTCCGCCTGGACTCGATGCTGAACAGATTGCCCTACATGGTCGTTGGCTCTGGTGTAGTCACCCGCGATGCGAGCCCGAGCCGCTAGCTGTTCCTGTTCCTCAGCCAGCCGCTCGTTTTCAGCGACAAAATGCGCCTGCTCATCGATTCCGCCTTTGATCTGCGTCAACTCGGGGTCGTGTTCAAGAGCACGGTAGGTTTGTTCGTGGGCTTGGCGTTGGAGCTGGGTTTGCTGATCGGCGAAACCGCGGAGCTGTTCAGCTTCGGCGCGGTGAATCTCAGCGTTACTTGGATCAAGCCGAGCCCGATCTGCAGCCTTTACCGCCTGATCGGCGTAGTCATTGGCCCGCGTGCCATGATAGTCAGCCAACTCCTGCCAGCGGGCCGCATCTTCGGCCCATTGCGGCAGATGATTATCGCCGGCAGAGGTCAGCCCAGACTCAGCGCGCCCCGGCAGCGCATCGCTACCGCCTTCGGCACCAGGCGAAGCATCGATATGACCCCTGGGCCTGTCCGGGGGATCAACCGGCGGCGGTGGGGGGAAATCTTGCGAATGATGACTCAACGAACCCGAAGAAGAACCGTGCGTCGCGGGCTCATCGCCTGACCGCAGGCCGTATCCGTCGCCGCTGCTACCTCGATCCCCGTCGAAACCGTGGTCGTTCCAATGCCTTTCATCCGGCCGCTCTGGCTCGTCTTCCCAGTGCACCCGCTTGCCGGACTTTGGCCTAGGCGCATAAGACTCCAGCAGGTCCAGTCCCACAGGCTGACCATGTATGCCGTCTTCCGGCACGCCCCCGGGCACGGAGGTCGGGCCGGAATTCGATGCATCCTCGGTCTCTTTGCCCCAACCAAAAAACCACGACCCCGCAGCTGCCAGCTTCTCCAACGCGTAGGCGCCTGCCCCCAAGAAACCATCGATGCTGTCATCAGGAGTCAAAACGATGCTGTCATCTGGATCGGCGAAGTAGTCCGGAGGCTTGTACCCCGGATACTTCGGAGCATTCATGCTCAACCTCGCTCTCGCGTCTCCTCCTGTGAGCAGTATCACGCTAGTTGGGTCATGGGTGAATTTGAAGGGGGTCGACGCCGATGTCATACGGCTGTGCGGTCACGGCAGAATTTGGTAGAGCCGGAGTCAGGTGGGCATCCAGGGCACCGCGACGATCACCTGACAAAACGCGTCGTAACGGTTGATACCGGGTGTGGCCGTGGAACAGGTCGGGTTTTGCGTTCACTCGGGCGCTGACACACCGCTGCCGCTGGCGGTTTGTCTGGTGTGTTGTACGCCGATCCACATTCGGGAGCGGCACGGCCTGACGCTCAACCGGATCGGTACCGGTGACACCGACCCGACGGGCCTGGTCCACGTGGCGGATCAACGCCTGCAGCGCATCAGCAACCCGGACAGCATCGGGGTACAACTGGGCCGCATTGGCCAGATCACGCTAAATATGGGCGGTACATTCAGATTCTGAGCAGCCTAGTTGGTTTCGATTGTCCACTTTCCCAACATGGGCTCGATTCACTAGGAAACCTGGAACTGCGCGCATCTGGATCGAGGCAGAAAACAGGGTCTGCGTCCATTCGACCGCCGTCACAGCCGTTCGATTTTTGGCGGACAAATTGCGCAAGACTCCGGCGCCCGCTGAAAAACGAAACGACGACAACATAAGACTCGACCGCGGATATGGAATTGCTCAGGACTCAACACTGAATCTTGCGGAGGCACAGTGGTTGTCTTGGGCCATGCAGGGCGACGGCGTTGTTGACTAGCAGGGCTGTGATCAGTAGTTTTCACTTCCGGTGCCGCCGGCCTTCGGCCACGCGCGAAGCTGTGCAGAACGAAACTTCCAGGTCAAGATTCGTTGGGTCGGCCACTCGGTGGTCGGGACCGGCGAGATTCGAGACTTGTTGGCCTGTGAACGGGTCCGTTACCGCAGGTCAGAAAGCTGTAAATCAACAACGCCGGAGCCCTGTTGGGCCATGTAGCTCTAGAAACAGTGGGAAACTGGCACCCAGCTGCTGGGTTCGGCGCGGCTGAAGCACACTTGGCTGGCCTTGCTAAAAACCGCACAGCAAGCACCGATTAGCGCTGTACCACCACGCTATATCCCAATCCGGCAGCTACCTGGTCACCGCGACCAGAACGCGCGCGGCCTTGCCATGTCGCGGCAAGTGGTAGCAGCGTTTGAATATTGTCGGTGCGATATCAGCGCGATGACCTACGTCTTCAACACACATCTGCGCAGACGCGACACGTACCGAAGTTAGCTCGAATTCCCGGGGACTGGACACACCGTTCGGCATACGATCAGCGATCCAGCCGATATCGAGTCGATTCCCGCAGAACACCGCAAAATGACGCCTAGAGAGCGGCAAGACCACATAACGGCGACATTAACCCCGCTGGAGTCGGATTATTTCGGCTTCGGCGTCATCCAGCGCGATAACCACTTGACCTTCCGCATCGGCGCGGGTCACCTCCATATGGACACGATGTTCGGCTGCGCTCCGCTCTAGGAGATCCACGGCATGAAAACCGCTCCTATCGACGACGCCGGGCCTATCTCACCGCCGGCCGCGGGCAGTTGTGAGCAGGACTACCTTGCCAGTTTCCCCGTGCTGTCATTCCTCGATGCGAGCATTCCTGCACTATCCGCCATGATCACAACGCAGCTGGGCAGAAGGAATGTCACGGTGTTGAACAAAGGCAGGATCGCTGTGCATGCGGGTTGTCACGTTCCAATAGGAAACCCCAGGCACAGCGTGCGTCCGCAGCAATCCCATCGCCCATGACTCGGTCGCGCGGTACCTCGGCACGGGGAAATCGCTCTGCACCCGCGTCGCCGAGGGCAGGGGCGGCGTACCACCTCGCCCAGTCCAACTTCAGGAGCAGGGCCGCGACCGACCCCGGTCGAGATCAGCATCAACGGCGTTGATCACAGCCGGAGAAACACCCGAGAATATTGCGATTCTGCCGTGTTCGCGCGTCGAACGGCCTACCCTATAGACCGAAGCTCGGACTGCGCTTCCATACCTCAGCAATCCAGCTTCACAGCAACGCGACCATACGTTGCTGTCGCCCCTGCCGGCTACCGATGCAAAGCTGACGCAGGCTGCCTGCGACTATCAAGCCCACACCGCGAGACGAGCAGGGCGAAATCGGACTGCGCGAGCTTATCTGGTTTCAAAACCACTGCCCGACAACGCACGCCGCCGGGATAACCTGCCACTGCGTCAAATTCCCAGCAGATCATTGCGACGGCAGGCACAGATTGATATTGACGCCAGCGGCAAGAGGTTTTTTTGTACGTTTGCACGATTTTTCCACATGCATACAAGCAACCGGCTACGCTTCTGTTCACGCCAGCCAGCTATTGGGCCGGCATGAAGTTTGGGGGTCTGCGCGCGTCTTCGATGCCACGGTTATGTGAACAGATACCGAGAGTCGACGATACGCCACCGACAAAAGGGTAAATCTCGGGTTAAGGAGACATGAATAGCCTTGGATAAGACACGCGTTACGCCGGTTGCCGTCATTGGTATGGCGTGTCGGCTGCCGGGGGGCATCGACTCCCCCGACCTGTTCTGGGAGGCGTTGCTGCGCGGCGACGATCTGGTCACCGAGGTTCCGCCGGATCGCTGGGATATTGACGAGTATTACGATCCCGAGCCTGGTGTGCCCGGCCGGTCCATCTGCAAGTGGGGCGCTTTCATGGAGAACATCGGTGACTTTGATCCCGAGTTCTTCGGCATCACCGAGAAGGAAGCGACAGCGATGGATCCACAGCACCGAATGGTGCTGGAAACATCTTGGGAGGCCATGGAACACGCCGGCCTCACCCCCCAGAAGCTAGCCAACTCGCTCACCGGCGTCTTTGTCGGGTTAAATCACGGCGACTATCAGTTCGTGCATGCCGACGCTCATACCTTCGAAGGTCCCTACGGCAACACCGGCACCAATTCTTGCTTCGCGTCCGGACGTGTCTCCTACGCGCTCAGAGTCCACGGGCCGGCGGTCACAGTCGACACCGCATGCTCCTCCGGTCTGTTTGCTGCGCATCTAGCCTGCCGCAGCCTGCATGACGGCGAAAGCGACCTTGCCTTCGCGGGTGGCGTGTACGCGATGCTGGAACCCCGGAGGTTTGCCTCTGGGTCCGCGTCGGGAATGCTGTCTGCCAGCGGTCGCTGTCATGCGTTCGATGTCGCCGCGGATGGCTTCGTGTCAGGCGAGGGCGCTGTCATGCTGTTGCTGAAGAGGTTGCCGGACGCCCTGGCCGACGGTGACCGGATCCTGGCGGTCGTGCGCGGCACAGCCGCCAACCAGGACGGCCACACCGTCAACATCGTGACACCGTCAGCCGAGGCGCAAACAGCGGCCTATCACGCCGCGTTAGCTGCCGCCGACGTGGACCCAGACACCGTCGGCATGGTCGAAGCCCACGGCACGGGCACGCCGGTGGGGGATCCCATTGAATACTCCAGCCTGGCCGAGGTCTATGGCAGCAACGGCCCCTGCGCCCTCGGGTCGGTGAAAACCAATTTCGGCCACACCCAGTCAGCCGCAGGCGCATTGGGGCTAATGAAAACGGTCCTGGCCCTGCAACACGGCGTGGTTCCGCAGAATCTGCACTTCACCAGCCTGCCCGACGAACTCGCCCAAATCGACACCGAACTGTTTGTGCCACAGGAAAACACACCGTGGCCCAAAAACAGTCAGCACGCCCCCCGCCGCGCCGCGGTATCGTCCTACGGCATCTCGGGCACCAACGCGCATGCCATCGTCGAACAAGCCCCCGAACCCGCAACAACCGCTGCCACCCAAACCACCACCGCTATCAGCGACGCACTGCTGTTCCCGCTGTCGTCGAGTTCAGAGGACGGCCTGCGCCAAACCGCCGGCCGCCTTGCCGACTGGGTACACGCCCAGGGCCCAGACCTGGCGGCATCGGATCTGGCCTACACGCTCACCCGCCGACGTGGACACCGGCCGGTCCGAACAACCGTGCTGGCCAGCACCACAGCCGAGCTAACCGAGGCCCTGCGTGACGTCGCCACTGACGAAATCCCCTACCCACCCGCAGTCGGCCAAGACGACCGGGGCCCGGTATGGATATTCTCCGGACAAGGCTCACAGTGGGCAGCCATGGGCGCTGACCTGCTGGCCAACGAGCCGGTCTTCGCCGCAACAGTAGCCAGCATCGAACCACTGATCGCCGCCGAATCCGGATTCTCGGTAACCGAAGCAATGACCGCCGCCGAGGTCGTCACCGGCATCGACCGGGTGCAACCCACCCTGTTCGCCATGCAAGTCTCACTGGCCGCCACGATGAAAGCACACGGCGTCACACCCGGCGCGGTCATCGGTCACTCCCTGGGCGAGTCCGCCGCAGCCGTAGTCGCCGGAGCGCTGTCGCTTCACGACGGGGTGCGTGTCATCTGCCGCCGCTCGAAACTGATGACCCGTATCGCCGGTTGCGGAGCAATGGCATCGGTGGAACTACCCGCCCAGCAAGTCCTTTCGGAGTTAATGGCGCGTGGGGTCAACGATGCGGTGGTGGCGGTGGTGGCCTCACCGCAATCCACCGTCATCGGTGGAGCAACCCAGACCGTGCACGACCTCGTCGCCGCCTGGGAAGAGCGTGACGTGATGGCCCGCGAGGTGGCCGTCGACGTGGCATCGCACTCGCCACAGGTCGACCCGATCCTCGATGAACTCGAGGAGATCCTGGCCGACATCACCCCCCAAGAACCCGACGTCGCCTACTACTCGGCGACCTCGTTCGACCCCCGCGAGGAGCCCTACTGCGACGCCGGCTACTGGGTAGACAACCTGCGTCACACGGTGCGCTTCGCCGCAGCAGTGCAAGCCGCACTCGAAGACGGCTTCCGCGTCTTCACCGAACTGTCCCCACACCCACTGCTAACCCACGCCGTCGATCAAACCGCGCGCAGCCTCGACATGTCCGTGGCGGCTCTGGCCGGCATGCGACGCGACCAGCCACTGCCACACGGGCTGCGCAAACTCGTGGGCGACCTACACGCCGCAGGCGCCGCCATCGACTTCTCCACGCTCTACCCCAACGGACACCTCGTCGACGCCGCGTTACCCGCATGGGCCCACCGTCGACTACTCATTGTCGACGAAAAGGATCGCCTTGCGCACGACAACACCGTGGCGGTCCACCCACTGTTGGGCTCACATGTGCGGCTGCCCGAAGACCCGGAGCGCCACGTGTGGCAGGGCGACGTCGGTACCGAAGCGCACCCGTGGTTGGGTGACCACCAAATACACAATGCGGCCGCCCTTCCGGGAGCAGCCTACTGTGAGATGGCGTTGGCCGCGGCGCGAGCGGTTCTCGGCGAGAGGTCCGAAGTCCGCGACGTCCGCTTCGAGAAGATGCTGCTCCTCGACGACAAAACTCCGATCGGCGTCACCGCAACAGTAGAAGCACCCGGTGTCGCCCCATTCACGGTGGAAACCAGCCAGGACGGCGAACGCTCCCGACAGGCATCGGCTGTGCTGCACGCCGCCGACGACCAGAACCTCCCAGCCACGCAGAACATAGCCGACCTCCTGGCGGCTCATCCAAACCCTGCGGAAGGCGATGGCCTACGACAAGATTTCGACACACGGGGCATCCAGTTCGGCCCAGCCTTCACCGGCCTCGCGACCGCTCACACCGCCCAGGAAACCGGCGGCACCACCGTGCTGGCCGAAGTTAGCGTGCCTGGCTCTATCCGGTCACAACAGGGCGCCTACGGCGTGCACCCGGCTCTGCTGGATGCATGCTTCCAGTCGGTAGCCGCACACCCCAGCGTGCGTAACGCCGGCAATGGCGGGCTGTTGTTACCGCTCGGTGTTCGCAGACTGCGCAGCTACGGCCCAGCTCGCAACGCCCGCTACTGCCACACGACGGTGACCGCGTGCAGTTCAGGAGTGGAAGCAGACCTCGACGTCCTAGACGAACACGGCACCGTCTTGCTGGCCGTACGCGGCCTACAGATGGGCACCGGCGCTTCACAAAGCAGCGAGCGCGAACGCGTGCTCAACGAACGGTTGCTGACCATCGACTGGCAGCACCGCGAACTACCCGAAGACAACCACGACGATCCTGGTGCCTGGCTGCTGATCAGCACCTCCGATGCAGCCGACATCCTCACCACAGAACTCACCGATGCGCTCAAACTGCATGGCGCCCAATGCACGACCATGTCCTGGCCAAACCACGCCGACCACGCGGCCCAAGCCAAACAACTACACGACCAGCTTGAAGCCGGCGCATTCACCGGCGTAGTCGTACTCACCGCACCCAAAAACAACAAAGCCGACGCCGACTCCGGTTCCCGCGGAGGCGAATACGTCCAAAACGTTGTTCGCATCGCCCGCGAACTGCCGGAGATCGTCGGCAAAGTGCCGCGTTTGTATGTCGTGACCAGAAACGCTCAAACGGTGCTACCCGACGACAACGCCAACCTCGAGCAAGGCGGACTGCGCGGACTGCTGCGAGTGATCAGCGCCGAACACCCACATCTACATGCGACCTACATCGACGTCGACGGACAATCCTGCGCCGAACCCGTAGCGCGGCAACTCCTGTTGACCGAGTCGGATGAAGACGAAACCGCCTGGCGCAACGACCAGTGGTACACAGCCCGGCTAAGCCCCAGCCCGCTACGCCCCGAGGAGCGCCAGACCACGATCGTCGACCACGGACAGCAGGGCATGCGGCTGCAGATCCGCACTCCCGGCGACCTGCAGTCGATGGAATTCACCTCGTTCGACCGCACCCCGCCAGGCCCCGGCGAGATCGAGGTCGCAGTCACCGCGTCCAGCATCAACTTCGCCGACGTCCTGGTCACGTTCGGCCGATACCAGACCGTGGACGGGCAACAACCGCAGCTGGGCACCGATTTCGCCGGCGTGGTGACCGCGGTCGGACCCGACGTCACCGATCATCAAGTCGGTGACCACGTCGGCGGGATGTCCGCCAACGGTTGCTGGGCCACTTTTGTCACCTGTGATGCCCGCCTAGCTGCCCCCATACCCGATGGTCTGACCGACGCTCAGGCTGCCGCCGTGACCACCGCATCGGCCACTGCCTGGTACGGGCTGCACGACCTGGCTCGTATCAGAGCCGGCGAGAAGGTGCTCATCCACTCCGGGACCGGCGGGGTGGGACAGGCCGCGATCGCGATCGCCCGCGCCGCCGAAGCCGAAATCTTCGCCACCGCCGGCAGCGAGAAACGCCGACAAATGCTCCGCGACATGGGAATCGAACACGTCTACGACTCCCGCAGCATCGACTTCGCCGAACAGATCCGCCGCGACACCGACGGCTACGGCGTCGACATCGTGCTCAACTCCGTGTTCGGTGCTGCCCAATTGGCGGGAATCAAACTGCTGGCCCTGGGCGGGCGATTCGTGGAAATCGGCAAACGCGACATTTATGGTGACACCAAACTCGGCCTCTTTCCGTTCCGTCAGAATCTCGCGTTCTACGGTGTGGACCTCGGGTTGATGTCATTGAGCCACCCCGATGCGGTCCGCGAATTGTTAAGCACGGTCTACCGATCGACCGCCGAAGGGGTGCTGCCACTGCCCCCGAGCACCCACTACCCTCTTGCCGAGGCCGCAACGGCGATCCGGGTGATGGGCGCAGCCGAACACACCGGCAAGCTCATCCTCGACGTTCCCCACGCCGGACGCAGCAGCGTTGTGATGCCTCCGGAGCAGGCCCACATCTACCGTCGTGATGGTTCCTACATCATTACCGGCGGCCTCGGCGGTCTGGGATTGTTTTTCGCCGAGAAGATGGCCAGCGCGGGCGCCGGCCGGATCGTGCTTACCTCGCGGTCAGCGCCCGATCAAAAAACCCTGGAGACAATCGAACTGGTCCGGGCGATCGGCTCTGATGTCGTGGTCGAATGTGGCGACATCACCCAAGCGGATACCGCGCAGCGGTTGGTGGCAACGGCAACCGCCACTGGTCTGCCGCTACGCGGTGTGCTGCACGCCGCCGCGGTCGTCGAGGATGCCACCTTGACCAACATCACCGACGAGTTAATCGAGCGCGACTGGGCCCCCAAGGTCTATGGCGCATGGCATCTGCACGAGGCCACAGCTGGCGAACCGCTGGACTGGTTCTGCTCGTTCTCATCGGCGGCAGCCCTTGTTGGCTCACCGGGGCAGGGAGCCTACGCGGCGGCCAACAGCTGGCTGGACGCTTTCACCCACTGGCGACGCGCAAATGGCTTTCCGGCCACCTCAATCGCGTGGGGCGCCTGGGGTGAGATCGGTCGGGCAACCACCTTCGCCGAGGATGCAGGCGACGCGATCGCTCCGGACGAGGGTGCCTACGCCTTCGAGACGGTCCTCCGCCACGACCGCGCCTACACCGGCTACGCCCCGGTGATTGGATCACCCTGGCTGAAAGCCTTTTCGCAGCGAAGCCCTTTCGCGGAAATGTTCCAATCGATGGGACAAAGCCGTTCGGGCACAAGCAAGTTCCTTGCCGAGTTGGACGATCTGGACCAGCAGGAGTGGCCAACCCGGCTCCGGCGGCTGATCTCCGAGCAAGTCGGCCTGATTCTGCGCCGCACAGTCGATGCCGACCGGCCGCTCTCCGAGTTCGGCCTTGACTCGCTGGGGAACCTTGAACTGCGTACTCACATCGAGGCCGAGACGAAGATCCGCATTACAACGTCCGACATCACCACCATCCGAGGTTTGGCCGATCTCCTTTATGACCAATTGACATCAAAAGCCGACATTGCAGCACCCTCGTGAGGTAGGAATGGACCAACGCGCCAACAGCGCCGCAGGGGCCGGAAACGAGGAGGAACCGTGATCATAGGTGGGGGCTCGGAGGAAGTCACTCTGGGCGTGGGATTGGTTTATGACTGGGAACCCGGACCAGGTTCAGTCGTGACATGGCAGCCAACACCCGCGTCGGTTACAAAAGCCCGGCAAGCGCCAGTAGTTCCGGCTCCTCCTAGCTCCATGCAGGCAGCACATTTGCGGGGTTATGTCGAATTCGGAGAGCGGGGGCTTGATTATTCACGGTTGGTCATGGGCTCTTGGGAGATACCCGGCACTTGCGATATCCGCACGATGACCCATGTCATCAACGCACACCTTCGCCGCCACGAAACCTACCGCAGTTGGTTCGAGTACAAAGACGCTAAGAATATCGCCCGGCACAAAATCAGCAATCCTCGTGATATCAAGTTCGTGGCCGTTCAGCATGGCGAGCTGACGCAGCCAGAGTGGCGCGACCTCATCCTGTCTACGCCGAACCCGCTGGAGTGGGACTGCTTCAGGTTCGGGCTGGTGCAGCATCCGGACCACTGCACTCTTTTTGCGATTGTCGACCATCTCCACTGCGACCCGGCCCTGATCACCGGACTGTATGTCGAGATTCTGGCCAACTACCAGTCCCTAGTAGCTGGCAAACCACCAATCACGATGCCGGCTACAGCCAGCCATGATGAATTCTGCATACAGGAGCGCATGCAGGCTGACGCTATGACGCTGGACTCCCCCGAGGTCCGCAAATGGATCGAATTCGCTGAGAACAACAACGGCGGCATGCCGGACTTCCCCCTACCCCTCGGCGATCAGTCGATACCATGCGGCGGCGACATGATGGTAGTGCCGCTGATGAGCCCGGCCCAGACTGCGCGTTTCGAATCCACATGCATGGCCGCTGGTGCCCGATTCAGCGGCGGGTTGTTCGCCTGCGCAGCCCTGGCCCACTATGAGCTGACCGGTGAGGAAATCTATTACGGACTGACTCCGGTGGATAAGCGCAAGACACCGGACGACTACATGACAATGGGTTGGTTCACCGGTATTGTGCCGTTCACCGTTCCAGTCGACCCGAACTCATTCGAAGAGACTGCCCGTGCCACTCAAGCCTCATTCGACGAGAATATGGACCTTGCGAATGTGTCTTATGATCGCGTGCTGGAATTAGCTCCTTGGCTGAAGAGATATAGCCCTCAGTTCACGATGATGAATTACATGGATGCCGGCCTTCCTCCGCTCTCCGCAGTCGTGGCTACAGCTTTGAAAGGGGTGAATGCGACCGCCTACAACGACGGCCGAAGCCCCGCATACTTGTATATGTCGGTAATCCGTCTCTTCGACGAGGTTTCGTTGATGATTTCCTTCCCGAACAATCCCATTGCTCGGGAGTCCGCGACTCGCTATGGAGAGGTTATTAGTTCTGTGTTTAGCCGCGCCGCGGCTGGGCGGTACGCGGCCACGCCTGTTCACGTATCCAGATAGAGCTAGCGCACGTGAAATTTCTGGCCGAAACGAACGATTAGGGACAGAAAACAGGGGATAATCGGTGCTGCGGAGCCGATGTCCGCACATTGTGCGTGAATACCTGGCGCGATGCCGTAAGCCTCGTGCTAGCGAGTCATGGAACTCACGCCGATGTCGCACATCGAATTCTCACTGCGCCAAGAACAGAGAAAGACATCTCACGAAGTTAAAAGTCAAGCCACGAGCGAGGGAGGAGGTGGAAAGGCTAGATGTTCGGTGTAGTGCTGGCCGGTTTGCAGGCAGTGGTGGAGTTGGCCGAGGAATTTGTTGAACAGATGTCGTTGGGCTTGGTGGTTCCAGTCTCCTGCGGCGCGGCGGGTGTCGTAGTGGCGACGGGCGCCCGGCGAGGCGCGCAGCGATGCCAAAGCCCAGATGGGACCCACGGCGGCCAGGCGCCGGTTCTTGATATGGCGGTGCAACACGAGGGTTTTCTTGCCGCTGGCGCGGGTGATCGGCGCGGCTCCGGCGAATGCTTTCAGTCCGCGGGCGTCGGTGAAGCGGGCGCGGTCATCACCGATCTCGGCGAGTACCCGGGCACCGGCCAGGTTCCCCAGTCCGGGGAAGCTGGTGATGATCGTGGAGTCCGGGTGCTGCTCAAAATGGGCGGTTGCCGCCTCGGCGAGATCAGCAGCAGTGGTGCAGGCAGCCTCGAACTGACCCAGCAGCCCTGCCAATTGGATACCCATCGCGTTCTCCACGACCGGTGGTTGGTGCAGGTAGGTGTCGGTGAACACCTCCCGCAACCGTTCGATGTCACGGTCGAGATGGCGGCGGCGGCCGGCCTTGGCCAGCAGTCGGCGCAGTCGGGCCGGGGTCAGCTTGGTCGCCTGGGTGGGGGTTGGTGCAGCAGCCAAGATGGTGCGCGCATCTCGACGAGCCAGCCCGCCCTCGGGCAGGTCGGCGAACGCGGTGATGGCCGCCGGGTAGAAATCTTTGAGCACATCGCGAATCTGGTTGCCGATGTGTTGACGTGCCCATACCGCGTCTTGCTGAGCGCGGGCCAGCACCCGGATCGCCTGGGCCAACTCGGTGTCGGCGGGCAATGGGCGGTGCGCGCCGGGGTCGGTGCGCACAATATTGGCCAGCAGCACCGCGTCGGCACCATCGGATTTGGCCCCCGACACCGCATACCGTGCCCGATACCGCGAAGCCGCCAACGGGTTGATCGGATAAATCACCCGGCCAGTTTCTCGCAGCGCCGCCACCCACAGGCCACGATCAGTTTCCATCCCCACTGGTATCGGATCAGCGGCACTGTCACCGGCCTCAGCCAGCAACGTCAACAGCTGCGCGAACCCGGCCGCATCATTGCCCAGCCGTGCACGGGCTACCACCCTCCCGTCGTCATCAACCACAGCAACATCGTGATGCTCAGTAGCCCAGTCGATTCCACAAAACAAGCCCAAGACGTCCTCACTTTTTCGTCGGTGGATGGTTGCGCCGTTACCGGTGGACTCACGCGGCGCCCTAATCGCGGGACTCCAAGGTCCGTCATCTCACTAGCCGTCCGTGACTCCAGCACATCGCAGGACTTCGTTCTGTCGAAGAGCTCAAGGCTCGAGAACAACCATCAGGAAGTCACCCCTGCGACGGGCTCGGGCAACGGAATCTCACCACCAACCCGACAAGACCTGCCGCCAGACGCGCCGCTCTTTCTCAAGTCGTCGAACGACGGGAACACCAGACGTCACCTGACGGCAGATCCCGCAAGAAACAGGCCCCGGTCACCAACACCCGGACCGGTAACCAATCCCTACTAAACGATTAGGAACACCTCGTCCTTGCCAGCTCACGGCGTGAACGTGACCACGTTGAGATTCAGCAACAATTGGTTCACGTGATTTGTGGTCATCATCCCGGGCACCAAGACGAGCGGAATTCCTTGTGACTTTGCCTCTTCGAACGCAGCCGAGTTGGCGACCTGACCGGTCAGCGCGAAGCGGTCATGCAGGTACGGTATGCCGGGCGCGGCGAGCGGTGACGGTCCGTCCATCACGTGAAAATGTAAATGCGGAGCGACGGTGTTACCGGTATTGCCGACCAACCCGACGACATCACCGCGTGCGACCTTCTGGCCAATCCTGAACCGAATGCTGCCAGGCTGCAAATGCGCGTAGTTGACATAAAAGCCGTCGCCGATGTCCAAAACAACGAAGTTACCTTCAGTCTCATCGAACGGAATATCAGTGGGGAAACCGCCGGGGATCTGTTCGGGCAGATCGTTGCGGGTATCCACGACCGTGCCGTCGGCTACGGCAAGCACCTCGTTGCCATAGATGGCATAGCTGGCCGGATCGCTGGCGTCGCCGGTAAAGATCCTGCCCTTCTCGTCGGCCTGCTCATAGTCGATCGCGTAGCGCTGAGCAACGGACGCCTTTCCGTTTATCGGCAGCACCTTGCGAGTGCGCCAAGAGACCTCACAACAGCCATCGCCGACGATATAGCCGTCCCCCGCCAAGGGCGCCGACAACACCGGCAGCCTGCGCCTGTCCACAGTTGAGACGCCGATTCGCTCGGACATCGGATTCTGTTCGTCAGGCATTGCCTCCGCGATCACCCTTACCCTGTGGACGAGTTCGTCGGGAACGGCGTCCTTGGCGAAAACCACATGGAGGAATACCATTCCCGACTGGCCCGGCGTGAGATGATTGGCGCCCTTAGGGCTGCCGGCCGGGTGTAGTCGTTGCTGCAGCGCTTCAGCATCGAGGTCTTCAACGACCTCGTCCGATGACGCGTCGAGAACCTCAAGGCTGTCGACGAACAGGTCAGCACTGCTGAAGTTCGTGACCGACAATTCGTAAATCAGGTGAATTTTGCCGTCGGACCCGGCGAACGGAATCGGCGCTACGGGCACCGACCCGATCAACGGCGTCAGCGTGTCTGGTACCGAATCGGATGACGCCGTATCTGCCGCTGCTGCAGCCGTTTTTGCATCTGGCTGGGTCGAAATCCCGCAACCAAAGCAAATCAATGCGGCGCAACCCAAAACCGCCGTGGTGCGAGCCCACAGAAAATTCACTTGGCCACTTCGCCTGAGGTCAATCATTATCAGAATTATCCTGGCACGATCGCGGCACGCAAGCGCCATCTGAAACCCCCGACACCGCACTGCCCCGGCCGACCTAAACGGCGTTGACGTGCAGCGAACCTGCTGAACGAGATTTCGCCCCTGCGCGAGAACGGGGCGTCTGGATTCACAAAGTAAACACGTCAGCTTTCCCGCTTCACCGCAGTCAAGCGATTTGACCGAACAGATTAAGTCGCCGCACACGCCGGTCGATCATTGAGTCCCCTCATATTGAGCAGACCCCTACACCGATCTCGGTACGTGCATGTAAGACTTCGTTCGCCTATGGCGACGAGAGTTTCAGCGACCTGGGGCATCGGCACGGAGCCTACGTGGCATGGTTGATCATGACATGATCGCGACTAGAGGACCCTCAATCATCATCCCCGCCGATCACATAACCACCTTCGTGGTAGGCAATAGTGCAGGCGGTGATCTGTTGTCCACCGATAGTCATCAGCAGCCGAACCCGCATAGCATCAAGGACATCGGTGCTCTGGGCACCACTATCCTCTTCTTGGCGCTACGCCTGCTGAACTCGGTTGGCAATTGGCGCCAGATTCCGATGGATCTCCCAAAGGTAGGGGTGCGAAGGTGAGGATTAGCACGATCAGAAACCCTTGGTTGTCCGCTGTGACCGCCTTCGTACTCGTTTTCTATGGCGTTGCGGCAGCCATCTGGATCGTACGGAACACCACCGATGCCGCGGCCCCACCAGACGACTGCGCGATCGTTGAACAGCTTGCCCGTGAATGGAGCGTGCGGGCTGCGGCGACCAACGTCGCGGCGGACTCGGACGAGCGCGACCCGTCTTACGTTTTTGATCGATGGTCGGTCATGAGCGACAAGGCCCGCGCCGGAGCGGACTCAGTCTCGACGCCAGCGTTAAAGCAAGACTTGACCAAGTGGGCAGAAGGGTTTGCCCTGTTTGCCCAACTCCAACGCGACGCAACCGGTCAGCCCGCTCACGAAAGTGGGAAGCCAGGCCGGCAGCCGGACTTCGACCAAGCCGGAGACTTGATCTACAACACCGCCGCCGACCTACAGGAGGCGTGCCCAAAGGGATGGCCCGAGGACAGCGATAGCGGCCTGCCCACTGTTGCGGCGAACAGGTAGCTACGGGCGCGATTCGAAGCCCGGCTTGTGGGCCAACTCGCCCTGAAAGCGGTTAGCTGGCCGGATCCGCATGCGACGATTTTGATGACAACTGCGCCAGTCCGTGCTGAAGTGTCGGTTAGAAGATCGCCGTTGTTCACCAGGAGGCCTCACATGACAACCGATTTCAAACTGTATCGGTGCATGCAATGTGGATTCGAATACGACGAAGCACAGGGATGGCCCGAAGACGGCATCGCCCCAGGAACTCGGTGGGAAGATATCCCCGACGACTGGAGCTGCCCGGACTGCGGCGCGGCCAAGTCAGACTTCGAGATGATCGAGGTCAGCAGAGCCTGATCTTGCCACCAGGCCGGTTTGACCGGGGCAACTAGCCGAAGGCCTTTCGACCACGTCGACAACGACCCCGTTCGCTAAGCAACGCGGCGCCGTAGTGCCAGCACACGAGTGTGATATCTCCTGGCTGCCGCGCACGCAACGGCGCCGTTAGCGCAGTCGGTATTCCTCGGGAAACCCCCGGACATCGACGCACTACGGTGGGATCCATGAAGGATCTCAACGTCGACGGAGTCGGTAAGGTCAGCCGGATCGGGCTCGGCACCTGGCAGTTTGGTTCACGCGAGTGGGGGTATGGCGCCCCCTACGCGTCGGGCGCCGCCCGCGAGATCGTACGACGTGCCCGCGCCTTGGGGGTCACCCTCTTCGACACCGCCGAAGTGTACGGAATGGGCAAGAGCGAGCGGATTCTCGGCGAGGCGCTTGGCGACGAACGCGCCGAGGTTGCGGTAGCGAGCAAGATTTTCCCAGTCGCCCCGTTTCCAGCCGTGATCAAGCAGCGCCAGCGCGCCAGCGCGCGGCGACTGCAACTGGACCGCATACCGCTGTATCAGATCCACCAACCCAATCCGATCGTGCCCGATTCGGTGATCATGCCGGGTATGCGCGAGCTGCTTGACCGCGACAAAATTGGCGCGGCTGGCGTGTCCAACTACTCGCTGAGTCGCTGGCGAAAAGCCGACACCGCGCTGGGCCGTCCAGTTATCAGCAATCAGGTGCACTTCTCGCTTGCCCACCCGAGCGCGCTCGACGATCTCGTCCCCTTTGCTGAACGCGAGAACAGGATCGTGATCGCCTACAGCCCGCTGGCGCAGGGACTGCTGGGCGGCAAGTACGGACTCGACAACCGGCCGGGTGGGGTCAGGGCACTGAACCCGCTTTTCGGCACTGAGAATCTGCGCCGCATCGAGCCGCTGCTGCAGACACTGCGGGCTGTCGCCGCCGATGTCGGCGCCAAACCGGCGCAGGTGGCGCTGGCCTGGCTGATCAGTCTGCCGGGGGTGGTCGCCATTCCCGGCGCCTCCAGTGTCGAGCAGCTCGAATTCAACGTGGCCGCCGCCGAGATCGAACTCAGCGCTGATTCCCACAACGCGTTGACGAACGCGGCCCGCGCCTTCCGTCCCGTGGCAACCAGACAATTCGTCACCGATGTGGTTCGCGAGAAGCTTCAACACCGCTGAGTCGACGACCCTGCCGCCGCTGGCACGGCAGGGTCAAATCGTCTCGCGAGCAGCTCAGCGAAGCGAGCTCGATCGTCGCGTCCACTCTCCTCAACGAGAAATTTTGTGCCATAGAGTAATTCGACGGTTCCAGCAAGCCGGGTCTGTCGACCGTCGTCCGTAACTCCCAGCGGGAATGACGCAAACCGGTGACAAGCACGTAGCTTGGCACCGACGCCCACGTCGCAAGGTATGTGAACGTCGATCAGCGTGCGCGCAGGCACCGGCCGAACGGCGTTGCTTCTGCTGGTTGGCGCCGCACATGTTTGCCCCTGACAAGGATCAGACCACGGTCACGTTCGAGGACCGACGCGCGACCCGGCAGAAGACGAGCCACACCCGCATCACCTGTGACGCGCATCGACGCGATCGATCGCCCAGCGAATCTGGCAGATAGCTGACGTTTGCCTGTCTAATCGCCGTGAATTTCTACACCCCCGTGTGAACAATCACAGTGATCACTTAGTGTCACTTCACACGGCCAATATCGTTGGGATTTTTGACGTTTCAATCGCCGGGACGTACCGGGGCCTGCTGTTGCGCAGTTTCGTCGAACGGCACGACAGCCCCCGCAAAACCGCAGGTGAGCCTTGCGCCGGAGTCAAGGAGGTTCTTGTGAGTCGGTTTACCAAGACGACGGATCGTACCGCCAGTGAGAAAACGACCGGCACGGTCACCGGCTATTCCCACCACTTGGTCCAGCATTTCTGTAGCCGGGTTCTGCGCACACCCAATCAGCGAGTGAATCGGCTGCCATAAAGATGACCTGGACGCCCTCGGGAGACGGAACCCCGGACTCACCAAGAAACGACATTCTTGACAGCAACGTTCTTCGCCAATCTGTCGACCCAGATCTGTTTGACCGCTTCGTCGCCCATGCCGCCAGCATGTCGACGATCGACACCGTCGACGGCGTCTTCGTGCCGAATACAGACGACTTTATCCGTAGTGCAGCATCGGAATCGCTCGACGCCTACGAGTCCGAGTTACGCGGCCAAGCCACCTACGCCCAATATCTCAGCAGGCTAGCTACCGACAAATACGGCAAAGCTTCTCTGACGGCCCTGGCAGACATGGCCGACTCCAAGGGCCTTCATGTTCAAAGCGAAACCCTCAAGGGACTGGTGAACCACGGGGGTGACCTCGATATCCTCTCCGATCTCAGCCATCAAGCGGCCGATAACCTGGCCACCACCAACCCCGCAGCCTGGCTCGACGACTCCGAGCTTGATTTCGCGGAACGGCTTGAGCTAGGACAAATGACGAGTTCGAACGCCGAGAAATTCGGACGCGACCTCTTCTTCGACCCGAAAAAAGGAACCTGGTTCCCCGGGGTCACCCAGGCCGGCCAGGGCCTAGATCAACAGCTAGCCCGGCTCGATGAGAACTTGCGGAACAGCGCCGATGCAACGCCCGAGCTTGCAGAGGCCCGATCCCAGGTAAACCGAGCAGGATTCCTCAATGCCCAACTCAAAGTACAAGGCTCCCATGCCAAGGTCGCGTCGAGATTCAGCGCAATGGCCGGCAATAATGTCGCGCACCGCGCCTTCAGAGGTCTCGTCGGCAGGGCCGCCGGTGCTGATCCCAGCGTATTTGACCCTGACACCAAATCCGACTTGGTCAAAACACTCGCCGGATTAAGCACCGACCCCGATGGCTGGCGTGAACTCCGGTCTTGCGCTGCTGGCCGTTACGCAGACGCCAGAATGAAGACCAACCGCACCGCAAGAGAAGCTTCAACATTGGCCGAAGCCGCGCACGCCCAAGCCACGGAGGTCGTCTACGATTTCGACGCTATTGAGCACAACGTGGGCCGCTTGAATAAGGTGTTGACGCGCGCGAAACAACTTCTTCGTATCGGCCAAGAAGCCCGATCCTCGCTCGCGGCCACGTCGAGCGGCGCTGCGGCCACAGCACTTCAGCAATCGTATCGGCGAGTTGAAGATGCGAATCGGCAGGCTATCAGCGCGGGCGAATGCGCCGTCGAGGATATAAGCGTCAACAGCCAAAACATGCAACAAGCGGACCAGATTACGGCCAACCGCTTCGATAGTTAGCAACCAACAGCAATGTGGGGACGTCTCCGCACCAAATAGCGCGCACCCGCCGAGCCGAACTAGTGGATTAGTAGAACTCGGCGGCTATTTGTTGGTCGAGGGCGGCCATGTCGTGGTTGACCGCGCCGAGGTCACGCAGTGTCGCTTTGACGGCCACGACCAGGCGCCGGCTCACCCTCTCGATCATCAATAGCTTGGATTGGGTCGCGTCTGCGGCCTGCCCTGCCCCACCGTCTTGGAGCCGCAACCGCGCCTGGCGAGCGGCATCCAGATTGGCCTGAGCCCGAGCAGCGACCTGCTGCATCTCACGCACCCCAGCATCAATAGCGCGATGGTCATAAACCAGACGCCCCTCATCAGCGTCGCCACCGCCGATCGGCGGTGGCGGCGGGACAGCGAAATGCCCACCCAGGAGCCGATAGGCATGCTCACGACGCAGCTCCTCATCTCGCCCCAGCCGTGCCTGACGCCCAACAGACCACAAATCATGGGCATGCGTGGTGGCCTCACCGGCCATCCCACCCAACCGGGGCGGCTGATCACTATCCAGCTGCAGCGCTTGATCACCACCCAACCGCTGAGCCCGCTTACGAAAATGCTGGGCGTCTCGCCGATGATCCTCCGGCGACTGCTCCCGCAACTCCCGCGCACGCTGCCCAGCCACCCGAGCCCTCTGCTCAGCGTTCTGCGCTTGCTGCTGCGCGACCCGCGCATTCTCATGGGCCTCCTGCGCCCACTGCTGGTAGTCCTGCGCTTCCGTCCGAGCGTCCCGCACATGCTTCTGGGCCTCCCGCGCTTCCTGCTGAGCCTCGCGCACCTGCTTTTGGTAGTAGTCCAGTTGCTGCTCGGACTCCCGCACGAGCCGCTGTTGTTCTAGCGCGTCCTCCTGTTCCTCCTCCTCGGCCCACTGCGCCTGCTGCTGCCAATCCTCCTCGTGATCCTCAGCCTCACGCACCTGTCGCTGCAGGACCTCCACGCGCTGCTCGGCCTCCGCGGCCTTTTGCTCAGCATTCCGTGCTTGCTGCTGGTAGAACTCCTCGTCCTCCTGGACGTTACCCGCAGCCTCCTGAGCCTCTTGTGCTTCGTCTTGGGCCTGCTGGGCTTGCTGTTCGGCCTCCTGGGCGTGCTGCTGCCAGTTTTCGTGCAGGTCTGCTAGCGCGCCGGCCTGCTGGGCTTGTCGTTGGTAGTCGAGGGCTTGGTCACCAACAATCCGAGCGCGCCGGTCAACATCAGCACTTTCTTGTGCAAACTGACCAGCGCGTTGAGCATGCACACCCGCGTGCTCGTCAAAACCGGCACGATACTGCCCAACCAGATCATCAGCAGCAGACAGATCATCCAGACGCACCGGAGCAGGAAACACCGGCATGTCCGGATCCGGCGGCGGCGGGACATGACGCGGCAGATCCCCACCAAACGCCTCATCAGCCACTGGCCCGTGGTCAGGCACTCCGTTAGGCAGCAGACCCTCCAGACGCACTCGGGCGCAGGCTTTGCCAGGCGCTGAGCACTACCTACTCGGATGCCTTGCCGAGGACTGGAGTGCCACACCCCGGCTTGGGCATGGTGCGGTTCGGCTACACAGTACGGGCTAGTCGGCCCGCGAGCAGCTCGGCGAACCGAGCTGGGTCGTCGAGCGCACCCCCTTCAGCGAGAAGTGCTGTGCCATACAATAATTCAGCGGTTTCAGCGAGCCTGGCCTTTTGGTCGTCGTCCGTGCTGTCCTGGTGGGCCTGACGTAAACCGGTCACGAGCGCATGGCTCGGGTTGAGTTCGAGAATCCGCTTACCCACCGGAACATCCTGCCCTGAGGCACGATAGATCCGCGCGAGCGCCGGCGTGATTCCGAAGGCATCGGTGATCAAACAGGCCGGCGACTCCGTTAGCCGGTGCGACAAGCGCACTTCAGTAACGTGATCGCTCAGGGTCTCCTTCAGCCAGGTCAGCAAGTCGGCGAAATCTTTCTGCTGCTCCTCACGCTCGGCCTCGCTTTCCTCTTCGCCGGAATCGAGATCCACCTCGCCCTTGGCAACCGACTGCAGCGGCTTCCCGTCGAATTCGGTCACCGATCCCACCCATACTTCGTCGACAGGGTCGGTGAGCAGCAATACTTCGTAACCCTTGGCCTTGAATGCCTCAAGATGCGGAGACTTGAGCAGCTGTTGGCGCGTCTCACCAGCGGCGTAGAAGATCTGCTGCTGTCCCTCCTTCATGCGCTCGACGTACTCGGCGAGGGTGGTGGGTTCCTCATCGCTGTGCGTTGAGGCGAACGACGAAATACCCAGCAAGGTGTCCTTGTTGTCCAGGTCCGACAACAGCCCCTCTTTGAGGACCTTGCCGAACTGGGTCCAGAAGGTTCGGTAGTCCTGCGGGCGCTCCGTGGCCAGATCCTTGATCGCGGAAAGGACCTTCTTGGTTAGCCGACGGCGAATCGCGTTGATCTGCCGATCCTGCTGCAACATTTCGCGGGACACGTTGAGCGACATATCCTGCGCGTCAACCACACCTTTGACGAAACGCAAGTACTCAGGCATGAGCTGGTCGCAATCGCCCATGATAAAGACGCGCTTGACGTACAGCTGTATACCGACCTTGGCGTCGCGATTGAACAGATCGAATGGCGCATGCGACGGAATGAACAGCAGAGCCTGGTACTCGAACGTGCCCTCTGCCTTCATCGCAATCACCTCAAGCGGGTCATCCCAGGCGTGCGCGATGTGCTTGTAAAACTCTTTGTACTCGTCTGCGGAGACCTCTTCTTTGGGCCGGGCCCAAAGCGCCTTCATCGAATTGATGGTCTCTGTTTCGATGGTGACGACATCTTCGCCGCCATCTGCGCCTTCTTCCGCATCCGCCGGGGTGCGCCGCTCGACCTCCATCCGGATAGGCCAAGCGATGAAGTCGGAGTACTTCTTGACCAGGTTCCTGATCTTCCACTCCGCGGTGTAGTCGTGCAGCTCATCCTCGGCGTCTTCAGGCTTGAGATGCAGAGTTACCACCGTTCCCTGCGGAGCGTCATCCACAGATTCGATGGTGTAGGTCCCCTCACCGCTCGACTCCCACCTGGTGGCCTCACTCTCGCCAGCCTTGCGTGAGAGCAGCTCTACCCTGTCGGCCACCATGAAACTTGAGTAGAAGCCGATACCAAACTGACCGATCAGCTCCTCCGAGGCGGCCGCGTTCTTGGCCTCTTGCAGCTGTTGTCGCAGCTCGGCGGTGCCCGACTTGGCTACAGTGCCAATCAGATCAACAACCTCCCCGCGCGTCATACCGATGCCGTTGTCGCGAATGGCTAAGGTGCGCGCATCCTTGTCCACCTCGATCTCAATATGTAGATCCGCGGTGTCGACGTCTAAGTCCTTGTTCCGGAACGCTTCAAGCCGCAGCTTGTCCAAAGCATCGGAGGCGTTCGAGATCAGCTCCCGCAAAAACGAATCTTTGTTCGAGTAGACTGAATGGACCATCAGATCCAACAGTTGTCGAGCCTCCGCCTGAAACTCCAACTGCTCAACGTGCGCGTTCATGAGATTCCGTTCGACGACATAGCGGTCGAATCTACCGGGATCCGTTTCGTGCCTGCGGCGCGGGGTCAGCCAGAAACGGGCGCGCAGAACGGCGGCGACAACGCAATTGACTACCCCGTAGATGCGAACAGGACAGCCGCCGGCCACGGTGTCCCCGCACAGGTGCACGTGGTGGGTCCTTGATGAGTTTCCGGCCGCAAGACCGCCTTTTGCGGTCGCATCGTCGCAGGCTGGCTAACTTTTTCGGCGCCGGTCGCCGCAGCCCGCTACCATCGCACAGTGTGAGCAAATTACTGGGCCGCCGACTTCTATTCGCTGGAGCGGGGACGGTGCTGCTGGCCGCAGCCGTGCTGACCGCCCCCGTTGTGATTCCTGCCGGCAACCCCGGTGCCGTCGCGCCGGCCGCGGCAGCTTGCCCAGACGCCGAGGTGGTATTTGCCCGCGGCCGCACTGAGCCACCCGGCGTCGGTGCCGTCGGCAACGCGTTCATCAACGATCTGCGCTCCAAGGTTCCCGGCAAGAATATAGGCGTCTACGCGGTGAACTACCCGGCTGACACTGAGATAGACCAAGGCGCCACCGACATGAGTCGGCACATCCAGAGTATGGCCGATAGTTGCCCAGACACCCGGCTAGTGCCGGG
Source organism: Mycobacterium sp. (assembly GCF_965230835.1). Classification (GTDB taxonomy): domain Bacteria; phylum Actinomycetota; class Actinomycetes; order Mycobacteriales; family Mycobacteriaceae; genus Mycobacterium. The sequence continues at coordinate 4,124,410 of NZ_CBDDLW010000002.1, read as the reverse complement.
CGGCTACTCACTGGGCGCGGCAGTCGCCGACGTGATGCTCGCGGTTCCCACACCGGTGTTGCGCTTCAGCGATCCGCTGCCGGCTGGCGTCGACCAGCACATCGCCGCCGTCGCACTGTTCGGCAACGGAAGCCAATGGGTTGGCCCGATCACAAACTTCAACCCGGTCTTCAAAGACAGAACCATCGAGTTGTGTCACGGATCCGACCCGATCTGCAACCCGACCGACCCGAACACGTGGGAGGCCAACTTCCCGCAACATCTCCCCGAGGCCTACATTTCGTCTGGGATGACTAACCAGGCCGCCGACTTCGTCGCCGGTCGGCTGCAGTAATTCTCGTCGCCCCGATAGCCGCACGGAACGGCCGCGTCAGCCGGCCTTGTCTGTATTTTCGAGGACGGACCGGCTTACGGCCGCAGCATAAAGTCGAGAAACCACGCGTTCTGTAGCGCCGATTTTTTCTGCGCCGACGGCTTCTTCGCCCCCACACCGAAGGGGCTCTTCGACACCGAACCGGACAGGTGCAGCAGACCCAGGCCGGCAGCGAAGGTGGTCCTGGCGCGCAATTCAGCTTCCTCTGCGTCGAACCCATAGTCGCAGTACGCCTGCCGCACAGCCTTCAGCAACCGGCGGTCGGCCGACCGGACCGCCGCCTCGACCTTCTCATCCGACCGCGCCCACTCGCGCATCGCCCGTTCCAACTTCCAAAGTCGAGGCCTGATCAACGACGCCATCATCTGGGCCAGCCGCTCTCGCGGCGGCACGTCGCCCAGTCCCTCAATTTCACGACGGTCTTCATCGCGCAGTTGCGCCCACGATTCGATCAGCGCACTCCGATAGCCCTCCATGTCGACGAAATGCCAGTAAAAGCTGCCCTTCGTCACACCGAGGCGGGTGCAGAGTTGATCGAGTTTGAGCGCATTGAGCCCCTCTTCAGCAAGAGTTGCGTAGCCGGCCTGCAACCAATCGTCCACGGTCAATCGGCGATTTCCTGACGCGCGGCGAGTCGTCATGGACCTGAGCCTACGGCTCGCGGTGGATCCGGTCTCGGTGAGGAGTCCGGGCCAGATTCAAAGACGTCGATGAGACGTTTTGCGCGCTGCAATGGTATTCGCCGCACCTAGCGAGGGTAGAACCGCGCTTGCGCGGCGATGCGGGTCAGATGTCGGCGGTGGTGTATCTCGTTTTGACCGGAGGCGCGGCAAGCAGTGGAGGCAGCTCGGTCAGCTGGCCCGCGCCGGCGCGAAAGCTGCGGTAGGCCTCGTCCTGCTCGACGGTCGCCCACCGTTCGTAGATGAGCCAATGTGCTTCATCGTCCTCATCGACCAATACTTCGGTATCGAGGTTCCCGTCGAAAGCCCGCGTGTCGCGAAGCGCTCGGCCCATAACATCGCGCGCCGCAGCAACAGACTCGGGCTTAAATGTGAGTTCGAGTATCACAGTGACCGGCATGACCGTCTCCTTGTCGGGATTATCGCGTAATGGGTCGCGTCGAGGTCGAAAGAACGTCGCTCGACGGGTGAAGCCGTCAATGTCGCGGGTGTGTCGTTCCACCTTCGACCACGATCGCCGCAAGCGTGCCGGCGATGAATACGCGCAACCAACTCACGGGCGAAGACACGGCGCGATGATACGTCACATACGCTCGTCGACACCCGGCCGAGCAGACCAATCGGATAGCACTGCCGAGCGCGGCTAGCGCGAACTCAATCTCCGTACTCAATACGGTGGCGTAGCCGTTGCAACCCAGCTTCGACACGTCGAGCCAGGATTCCATTGGCCAGAAAGGTGGTAATCCAGCCCGTTAACAATCCGGCGAACTCGACGGTGACCGACATCGATACCGACGCGCCACCTTCGGCTGAGGCAACCTCAATCTGCGCGCTGTGCCGCGTGCCGCGTTGGGAACGCCAGGCGACGGCGTGGCCGCTCGGCGGCTCGACCAGTACCCGGCCCCCCACATGGACAGCTCCGACGTCGAGGTAGATATCCCATTCCTGCGAGCCATCGGGATTTCGAGAAATGAGATCGAACGAGCCGAAACCATTGATGATCGGAAAAACTAACTCCGGGTCAGTTGCCACCTTCGCGACCTCATCAACGGGCCGACGCACCAGCACGGACCTGGTAACACCCCTCATCAGCCCAGCACCGGGATAACCGTCTTTGCAGCGAGGCTTGTCAGAGCAACCTGCATCCGGGAGGTCACGTAGCCATATGCCTCGTCCCAATCCGGGTCATCGCCGAACAACTCGCGCAGGTCGATGGGCGGCAGCACCTGAATCCGAATCTTGGCCGGGAACGGGATATGCGGCAGGTCCCCCGGTAGCAGACCCCACGGCAGACTGAAGCTGATCGGCACCGACTTCACCCGAAGCAACTTGTCGAAACGAAGCATCTTCGCGGTTTTCCGGCCGTCGTTGAAAACAAAAAACGTCTCCTGCCCGCCGGTAGCAACAACAGGCACGATTTTCACCCGGCGTGCGTGGGCCAACTTCAAAAAGCCCTGCCGGCCGTCGAACACTAACGTGTTGCGGTCCTTCCAGGGGCGCAGCGCCTCTACGTCACCGCCTGGGTAGACGAGCACGTTGGCCCCTTCCCCCAGAACGTCCGCCGCGGCTGTGGGCCCGGCTTGAACCATGCCGAACTTGCGGGCCATATTGCCGATCAACGGCATACGCACCACAAGCTCGTGGGCCAGAGCGACCAAGGGACGGCCCTCCACAGTGAAGTAGGTGTGGTAGGCGAGAGTGAACACGAACGTATCGGGGATGTTCGCTCCGCCGCTGTGATTGCCGACGAAGAGGACCGGCTCGTCGGGGACGTTCTCGAAGCCGTCCACCTCAGCTCGGAAGTACAGCTGAGCAGCCAGCCAGAGCCGAGGCAGCATTTCTCGAATGAACTCAGGATCGCGGCCCTTGAGCCCGTCCGGGGTTTTTGCCAGCTCCCTGCTCTGGCTGTCCCCTAGTCCCGTCACGATGGCTCCTACTCTTTGGCGGGTGACATCATCCTGTGCTGACCTAATTGTCCTGCAAAACCGGCACTGGCGTCCCGAACTTCGGGATAGTACCTTCTGGCTGCCGCGCCGGTAGCCAATCAGTACTACGACCATCGAAACCTCTGGACCCCATCGGATACGGCCTAGGACTCATTCCTTTTCCTCGTCGGCCGGGGGCGGGCGAAACGCGTCCCGCTCACCGAAAAGCGGGCGACGCAAATGCGGGTGCCCGTAGACCCCCTCGGCGTAGGCCGTCTCGGCGTGCTGAGTGAGATCGACACCGCTCACCTCGTCCTCGGCTCCGACCCGGAACCCCATAACCCGCTCAATCAACGCGGCAAGCGCATAGCTCACCGCAAAGGCGTAGAGGCCAACCACCACCATCGCCAAAGCCTGCTTGCCGAGTTGCCCTATTCCGCCGCCATAGAAAAGTCCCTGCGGACCGTCAGTCATCACCGCGGTGGCGAACAGCCCGATTAACAGCACGCCGACCACACCGCCAACAAAGTGCACGCCGACGACGTCGAGTGAGTCATCGTAGTTGAGTTTGAATTTCAGCCCGATCGCGAACGCGCAGACGATACCGGCAGCCAACCCAACGACAACGGCGCCGAGCGTGTCCACCGTGCCACACGACGGGGTGATCGCTACCAGGCCAGCAACCACTCCCGACGCGGCACCGAATGTAGTGGGTTTGCCATCCCGGATTTGTTCCACCGCAAGCCAACCGAGCATGCCCAAACATCCGGCGACCAGTGTGTTCAGAAAGATCGCGGACGCTAATCCATTGGCAGCCAACGCCGATCCTGCATTGAACCCGAACCAACCGAACCATAGCAACCCCACACCAAGGAGCACGAACGGCAAGTTATGTGGGCGCATAGCCTCGACATTGAAGCCGATACGCGGACCGAGTACCAATGCCAGCGCTAACGCGGAGGCGCCCGAGACGATCTCCACGACCAAGCCGCCCGCATAGTCGAGCACGCCTAGCTGGAAAAGCCAGCCGTTAGGCGCCCATACCCAGTGCGCGACAACAGAATACACCGCCACAGCCCAGACCGGGACAAACACTATCCAGGCCGCGAACTTGGCGCGGTCGGCGATCGCGCCACTGACCAGGGCGGCAGTCAGGATCGCGAAACTCAACTGAAAGGTGACATACAGCAGCTCGGGAACCGAACCGCTTACCGACCCCGGGTCGATCCCCCGCAGCCCCACGTGCTCCAACCCGCCGAGAAACCCGCCCGCACCGCCCTCGGAGAATGCCAGGGTATAACCGAACAGCAGCCATGCCACAGTGACCAGCGGTATGGAAATGAAGCTCATCATGATCATGTTGAGCACACCGGTGGTGCGCACCATGCCCCCGTAGAAGATGGCTAACGCAGGCGTCATAAGCTGCACAAGTGCCGTGCTGACCAGCAGCCAGGCGGTAGCGGCGGGATCGATGTCCAACTCTAGGGCTCCTTCGATTGTCGTCGATGAGAATGATGAGAACGTGGCGCGACGCTTCAGACAGACGCTAGCGGGCGCGATGTATGCGATGCCGCCATCGATATCACCACCCCATCGAGCCGGGATCGCCCTTAAACGGGCCGACCACCCAGCTGGTGATCCAGCCACCGTAGAAGTCGCCTGGTTGCGGCACGACCTCCTCACCATTGACGGTGCAACGGTCGACCTGGCCAGCCATCACAGCGACAGCCTGGGCGATAGGTTCGAAACCCGATGTGGGATTGGGATAGTTCCATGCCGCCTTCCTGGCGACCTTCGACTCGGCGACGATGTCGAAATAGCGCGCTTTGCCCTTCCACTCGCACCACGATTCGCCAGGAGCGTCCTGAAGCACACCGTCGCCGAACGCGGCCCGCGGCAGATAGTAGGTGGGAGGGTGGCTGGTTTCGAGCACTCGCCAGCTATCACTTGTCGAGACGATCACCTGACCTGCGATTTCAACAGTGATCCGCCCGCCGAACCATTCCAGCCGCGGCGGCCTCGGATAGTCCCACACCGATTCCTGACCCGGCCCCGGCGTCTGCGGTCGTACACGCATGGTCTTCGACCATACGTGCGCTTGAACTCATGTGCCCCTAGAGAGCCGCCTACAAACTTGAGGCCAGACGGGCACGGCTCTGGTCGGCAGCCGCTCGGATGGCACGCCGACCAGCAGTAAGTGCCCCAACTGACAACGGCGGCTCGCCGAAACCGCCTAGAGTGTGGGGGCGGTATTGGTGGATTATCATCCCTTATGACCAAATCCGCTGGCCTTCGCTGAATCGGGAGGCGGCGGGATTGATGCGGTGCACGGCCATAGCATGGTGACCCGACTGACGGATCGGATAGCTCGGATGGTTTCGTGGCCGATGCATCGGATGTCGATCGAAGACCGTCGCGCGGCTATGGATGCTCTGATGGTAGTGCCGTCCGGCGCTGCGATCTGGCGGTTCGCGGTGCTGATGTTTCTGTCGAGCCTCATCGCGGCCATCGGGCTGCTGCAGAATTCCGCGGCCGTGGTGATTGGCGCGATGATGATCGCGCCCATGATGGCACCGATCATGGGGATTGCCGCCTGCCTGATCATGGGCTGGGGAAAGCGGCTACTGCGCGGGCTACTATTGGTATCTGTTTCCGCGGCCGGTGCGGTCGCGGTTGGGTGGGTGTTCGCAACGTTGCTGGCGGTCGCCGGAACCGGACTGCCCAATCAGGTCGTCGAACGGTCCAGCCCCGACATCCGAGACCTTCTGGTTGCGCTCGGGGCAGGCGCTGCCGGCGCATACGCCACTGTCCACAAGAAGATCTCTGGAGCACTGCCCGGTGTCGCGGTCGCCGTGGCCGTCGTCCCGCCCCTGGCCGCAGTTGGTGTGCTACTCGGATACCGGCAAGCACAGCTAGCTCGTGGCGCGGCGCTGCTTTTCGTAACAAACCTCGTCGGAATCGTGTTGATGGCAGTCGTCGTGTTTTTGCTGACAGGTTTGGTCCCCAAACACCGGTTCGATACGCATCGCCACTGGATCATCGGTTCTGTCGTGATGGCCGGCGCATCCGCTCTGGCCATCACTTTGATCCTGACACCCCGGTTTATCACGATCAGTGGCCGCGCCCATGATCTCAAGGTCGCCACCCAAACAGTCACGAATCTACTCAGTGCCGATGGCCGACTCAGCAACATCACGATTTCCGGTAGTACGGTCCGAGCCGACATCATCGGCCCAACGGCACCGCCACCGGTGCAAGACGTTTCTGCGGCTCTTAGCCGCGCCCTAGGCAATCCGGTCACGGTCCAATTGGGGTGGATACCGGAGCAGGATCCAGAACACAGCAAACCGGGTATAAAGCAGCTGCCACTAAGCGAGCTAAGCCCGGTGGTCGAGAAGTGGCTAGGCAAACAATCGCTGACGTTGCAGGGGCTCAGTTACGAGTCGGGAGCCCTTGTCGTCTCAAGCGCAGGACCACACCCCCCCACCAGCTCCGCCGACCTGACCACGCTGATCAGCGCGCGGTTCAACTCCGCGATGCCGGTTAGCCTCGCCTGGACCCATGTGCCCGAGTCTGGCGGGTCCGATGACGCCGAGACCGCTCTAAACACCGTGCGCGAGACTGCCAAAGCATGGGTTTCGGCAAGACCGAACACCGCGGTCTTGAGCGTCACAGGATCTGCCAACGCAATCACGGTCACCATCATCGGGCACCAGAAACCAGATGTCCGAGTCCTCGAAGCCGATCTTCGAACTGCCCTACCGCAGGCCACGATCGCTATTCAATGGGTACCCGGCGATCTATTGGCCGTCGATACGCCTACACCGACGAAGACACCTGGACCGTAGCGCACCCGGCTAGCACCGGCTGATCCTTGTTTCAGGTCGCGAATCCGGATGCGCACGTCGACGACAAGACCAGGAGATCTGAGGTCTATAAGCTGGTGACTACGCATCTGTGGTGGTAGTGAGAGGTGACGCCATGTCTGCACCATCAACTGAGGTCTTTGATCGCTTGCGCGGATTGGCGGCGATCGAGAACGTCAACGCACGTCCGACGAAGACGATCGACGAGGTCTTCACCGGAGAACCGCTGACGACGATACCGGTCGGCACGGCCGCCGACGTCGAAGCAGCATTCGCCAAGGCACGAAAAGCGCAGGTCGCCTGGGCGAAGCGGCCGGTTCGAGAGCGGATCGCGGTCGTCCGCCGCTATCGCGATCTGGTCGTCGAAAACCGTGATTTCCTGATGGACCTGCTACAGGCCGAGGCTGGCAAGGCCCGGTGGGCAGCCCAGGAGGAAGTCGTCGATCTGATGGCGAACGCGAACTATTACGTGCGGGTCTCTGAAGGTTTGCTGAAGCCGCACAAAGTACAGCCACTGCTGCCCGGCATCGGCAAGACCACCGTCGCCTATCAGCCTAAAGGCGTGGTCGGGGTGATTTCACCGTGGAACTACCCGATGACGCTCACCGCATCGGACTCGGTACCCGCGCTGATTGCGGGCAACGCGGTGGTGCTAAAGCCGGACAGCCAGACGCCGTACTGCGCGCTCGCTTACGCTGAGCTGTTGTACACGGCGGGTCTGCCGCAAGCGCTCTACGCAATAATGCCCGGTCCTGGCTCAGTGGTCGGCACCGCGATCACCGACAGCTGCGACTACCTGATGTTCACCGGTTCGTCCGCTACTGGCAGCAGCCTCGCTGAGCAGGCGGGCCGACGACTCATCGGGTTCTCGGCCGAGCTGGGCGGCAAGAACGCGATGATCGTGGCGCGCGGCGCCAACCTCGCCAAGGCGGCCAAGGCGGCCACCCGCGCGTGCTTCTCGAACGCCGGCCAGCTATGCATCTCCATCGAGCGGATCTACGTTGAGAAGGATATCGCCGACGAGTTCACGATGAAGTTCGCCACCGCGGTGCGCAACATGAAACTCGGTACCGCCTACGATTTCTCAGTCGACGTGGGCAGCTTGATCTCCGAGGCTCAGGTAAAAACGGTGTCGGGTCACGTCGACGATGCAACAGCTAAGGGCGCCAAGGTGATTGCCGGCGGCAAGGCGCGCCCGGATATTGGACCGCTGTTCTACGAGCCGACCGTGCTGACCGGTGTCACACCCGAAATGGAGTGCGCCGCCAACGAAACGTTCGGACCTGTCGTCTCGATCTACCCGGTCGCCGACGTGGACGAAGCGGTGCAGAAGGCCAACGACACAGAGTATGGGCTCAACGCTAGCGTGTGGGCGGCCACGACCGCCGAAGGCGAGCAGATCGCCGCCCGGTTGCGTTCCGGCACAGTGAATGTCGACGAGGGTTATGCGTTCGCGTGGGGCAGCCTTAGCGCGCCGATGGGCGGGATGGGCCTCTCCGGCGTGGGCCGTAGGCATGGCGCCGAAGGCCTGCTCAAGTACACCGAGGCGCAGACGATAGCGGCCGCCCGAGTGCTCAATCTTGATGCGCCGTTCGGCATTCCGTCGGCCTTGTGGCAGAAGTCGCTATTGCCGATCGTCCGTATGGTGATGCAACTTCCCGGGCGCAGGTAAGCGGCGCCGCCCAGCCGCTCACGCCAGCGGAGCCAGAGCTTCGGCCAACGCGTCGAAGGTGTCGCGGCGCGCGTCACCAAGCATCGCGCGATCGGGCACGATCACCTCGTCGACTCCCTCGTCGCGCCAGATCGCCACAGACTCTGCGATGCGGGCCGCGCTTCCGTGGATCACCGGCAATGTCATTCGCTCGGCCGCTGCCGCAGCCCGTTTTTCCTGTTCGGGGGTGTTGGTGACGATGATCAGCGCCTGGGTAGAGCGCGTGATGGTTGTCGGGTCCCGGCCTTCACGTTCACACGCCTCGTCGAGTTTTTTCGCCGTGGCCCGGAATCGGCCCGGCGACGACCAGTGGTTCCACTCCGCCGCGTAGCGAGCGGTGAGCCGCAGCATTCGCGGACCGGTGGTCCCAATCAGTAGCGGCAGCGCCGCTAGCACTGGTTTGGGGTCGCATGGCGCATCGTCAAGCTGGTAATAGCGGCCGTGCAGTGTGGTCCGCGGCCGAGTCAACAGTCCGCTGATGACGTCGATTCCCTCCGCGAATCGATCCACCAGCTCTCGAGGCGTGCCCAACTGGAGCCCGTAGTGCTGGTGTTCGTTGACCTGCCAGCCGGCGCCAAGGCCCAAGGTCAACCGCCCGTTGCTGACATGGTCGACAGTAGCGGCCCAGTTAGCCACCACTGCGGGATGCCGATACGTCATCGACAACACCAAAGTCGCTAGCCGGACCCTCGATGTCGCGACGGCCAGCGCCGTCACCGCGCCGGTGGCCTCGAGCATCCCGGTCTCTGCGTCGGGGTGCTCTGCGCTGGCCATGAAGTGATCGGCGACGTAAACGCCGTGCCAGAAGCCGGCGTCGGCCTGCCGAGCCAGATCCATTACCCCTGACCAGGGCTGGCCAGCACTAGGCCAGACAGAAAACCGCATGGCCCGAGTCTACGAAGTCCCGCTACGAATGTCCCCGAGCGGCCTGGACAAGCCCGTGCTTCGCCAGGAAGTCGCGCGCATCACCGGCATTTCGCGCAGCCATCTCGATGTGGGACATATGCCCCATGTCGTCATAGATCACGTGTTCTGCGTTTGGCGTATCACGTGACAACCGCAAGCCGGCGTCGAGTGAGACGATCTTGTCGTCCCGGCCAAGGAGGAACAGCGCCGGGCAGGTGATGCGCGAAAGACCCAGCACGTCCTCATGGTGAAGGGCCTCGTGCGAAACCAGGCTGACAAGGACACCCCGGTTCTTCTCGTAGCGGAACAGTTTGAACTGCCGATCGATGGCGGCCTTTGAGATCGCAGTTCTGTTTTGGAAAAACTTCGCGTATTGAAATTTCGAAAATAGCCGGTAAGAGCCGAAGTTCCGCAGTAGCGATCGACCGAGTCCGGACTGGGCGGCGGTCGCCACGGCACGCGGCATCTCCAGGCAGTTCTCGTCTGTGTAGCCGCCGGGTGAGGACAAGATCATCGCTGCGGGCACACTCGGGTTGGCCAGCACGTAGCGCAACACTGTCTCGCCGCCGAATGAATGTCCGACAACGACGAAGTCCGTCAGCTCAATGGCGGCAACAAAGTTGGCAACGAACCGCGCGAATCGGTTGGTCGAGTAGATCCCGTCTGCGAATGGGGCCGTGAGACCATGACCCGGCAAATCAAGGGAAATGAAACAGAATTGGTCACCGAAATGGGCGATCCAAGGCTGCCACACCGAAAGAGAATCGCCGCCGCCATGGATCAGCAGCAATGTTCGCTTCGACCGGTCGCCCTGGACTGTGAAATTCACGTCCATACCGTCGGGTAACCGCAGCGTATCGAACGCGAACTCGGCGACGTCGTCCCGCGACAGGCTGGTGCTGAACAAGCCTCTTCTGATCAGGACGGCCGACAAACCCAATGCAGACAGAATGATCCAGAAGATGCGTCTCAACCTGTTCACCCTTTCGCCTCTGTTGGTCGTTGCCGGACGCAACGCCCGCCGGATACCTCGCGTTCATCCGGGAACGGCGCCGACTAAGCGAACCCGCTAGTCTCGAACGAGCGAGCAAAGACTACGCTGGCCAGCTTCCAACCGTGATCCGTTCGGACAAGCGAGAATCGGTAGGAACCCACAATGAACTCGGTCGTGCTGCCTTCCGGACCGTTGACTCGGAAATGACTCGTCGTGACATGTGAACGGAATTCTGCTAGCGAGCCATCGATTTCGACGATCTGATTCCCGATCTGATGCTGTGTTGCGTCGTAGGCAGACAATAGCGAGCGCCACTGATCCGTGAACGCCTCCGGAGTTGACGTAGTCGCGGGTTTTCCGGTGATAGAGGAGAAGTCGGCATGAAACGGATCCGTCATCATCTCGCGAACGGCATCCCAGTCGCGTTGGTCAACTTCCATCAAGAACCGAGCGACAAGATTCATGATCGCCACGTAATCGTCCATCTTGGCCTCCTGGTTGGTGCCACGCTGGCGGGCAGATCTTGGGCCGCACATCCTGGGCGCCATCGCGAAATGTGATGTCGCTTTCGTGCGGCGGCACTTCAGCTTCGGCCGCCAACACGAGACTCACCCTCCAATCGCACTCATGGGCCGGGCCGGCTGCTGAAACCCAGCTGCGTTAATACCGTGTCCGGCCTTCTTCGCCCAGATGGCGCTTCGCCACTGTTGTCCGATCGCGAGGTCGTCGCCGCCAGCTCGGAGAAGACCGCGCAAGTCGGTCTCGCCGGTGGCGAAGAGGCAGTTGCGCAGTTGGCCGTCGGCGGTGAGCCGCACTCGGTCACAGTCTCCGCAAAAGGGTTTGGTGACCGATGCGATGACACCCACCGACGCAGGTCCGCCGTCGACGAGCCAGCGTTGAGCCGGCGCGGCACCGCGCGGCTTGGTGTCAGGGGTGAGAACGAACCGTTGCTGGAGCCGATCGAGGATCTCCCCCGCGGTGATCATCGATGCCCGGTCCCACCGGTGGTCGGCGTCGAGGGGCATCTGCTCAATGAAGCGCAATTCGTAGCCGCTTGCCAGGCAGAAGTCGAGCAGATCAGCGGCTTGGTGTTCGTTGATTCCTCGTTGTAGCACGGCATTGACTTTGACGGGTGTAAGCCCGACAGCCACCGCGGCGGACAAGCCGTCCAGAACATCATGGAGGCGATCGCGGCGGGTAATCGTTGCGTAGGCGGCGCGGTCGACGCTGTCGAGTGAGACATTGATCCGATTCAGGCCCGCTTCGGCCAGTACCTTTGCTTTGTGTTTCAGACCGAGACCGTTGGTGGTGATTGACAGATCCGGCCGGGGGCGCAGCGACGCCGCGAAGGAGATCAGCTCGGGCAGGTCGCGGCGTAGCAATGGCTCGCCGCCGGTGAATCGGATTTCAGCGATGCCCAGGTGGGTGACCGCGATGTGGAGCAGCCGCTGCAACTCGGCGGTGGACAGCAGATCTTCGCGGGGCAGCCATTCCACTCCCTCGGCCGGCATGCAGTAGGTGCAACGCAGGTTGCAATGGTCGGTCACCGAAACCCTCAGGTCGGTAGCGACCCGCCCGTAGCTATCGATCAAGGCAGGCGAATCTGGCCGCTGCGCCGTGGAGATAGGCGCAGACGGCATCCCCAACGCGGTGACCGGCACGGTCCTCCAAAGTCAGTGTTGCTGTCGCGTGTGCAGACCTATTGTCGCGCTTTGTCCGCAGATAGTCGATTCGACGGATACGCGGCAGGCTCGATGCGGGCGGGCACATTCTTGTGCCAGGGTGTCCCGGCCAGCCAGTCTCGCCGTTCCACGGACGTGAGGTCGTTGGGTGCGACACCGGTCTGGACTTGCTCGCCGTCCGCGCCGCGGTGATGGGTACCAAGGCCGTTGGGTAGCGATATGTGGCCTGCCTGCATCATGGGGCTCACCTCAATGAGCACCTCGGCGGCACCGCGCTCGGTAACCAATCGGGCACGGTCGCCACTCGTCACACCATGGCGCTGCGCATCGGCAGGGCTGATCCGCAGCGCTCCGTCCGCGTCTCGTCGACGCCATGTGGGATCGCGGATGATGGTGTTTGCGGTGAAGGTGCGCCGCTCCCCCGCCGACAGCACCAGCGGAAACTCGTCGGTGGTCCAGACGCCCGGATCGTCGACAATTCCGGCGAGTTGTTCGAGCAGTTCGGGCACGGCAATGGTGAACCTGCGGTCCGGCCGGTTGACGTAGTTCCACACGTTCGACCACTCGTCGATGGTGAAGGTGATACCGGATCTGTGAGTCAGGATGGCCTCGAAAAGCTTCTCACCAGGTTCGAAACCGGGTCCGGTGTATCCAGCGCCGCGCACGCCCTGCGGGTTGTGCAACGCACACAGGTGGGCGACCGCCCACAGACCGGCCGCGGGCCGGGCACCGTCGGGCAGTGTGCACCCGAGGGTTTCATACAGCAGGTAAGGAGACAGCATTGTGATCGCGGGGTCAGCCGCGAGGGCAGCGAAGAAGGCAAGGGTAAAGCTGTGCCGTCCCCCCTCGGCAGCGGCACGCAACTCGGCGATCCTGGCCTGGTCGACCACTCCGAGTGCGCGAATGACCCGAGCATAAATCTCCGGTTCGCTCAACGTGCCGGGCAACGGCTCCAACACTGGCGCCCGTAGCTGAAACACGTTGTGGGGGAACTCGAAATTAAAGAACGATGCCTCCCATTTCTCGAACTGCGAGCTCGCGGGCAAGACGTAGTCGGCCAGGCGCGCCGTCTCGGTCATCGCTACATCGATGACAACGGACATATCCAGTGCACGCATGGCGCGCCGCCACCGCGGCGAATCGGCCAACGAATGCGCAGGGTTGTTGGCATCGATCCAGATGGCCCGCAATCGATTCGGGTGGTCGGTGAGGATTTCCTCAGTAATCGAATTGCACGGAACCAGCCCGGCGATGATCGGCGCCTTGGTGACCGGGGTCCGCTTCTCGGTGCCGCCCGGCGCGACCACAGGCGCCATGGTCGCGGCGCGAGCGGCAATCTTGTCGAGAACGACTTTGGCAATACGGTCGGTCATCGGCGCGGTACGGGGGCGCCCGGCAAGCGCAGAAACCAGCTTGCCGACTCGCGCGGCCAGCACCGAAAATCCCGCCGCAAGCGCACTGGAAGTTTTGTCCCGCAGGAGATTCGGCGTGCGCTCCGGTTTTCCCGACGACGGCGATCCGGTCAGTGGCACGAGGCTGGAGTGCAGAAACATTGTGCCGGGTTCGCCGAAATTTCCGGTGAGAATCCAGACAAGCTTATTCAGGTAGGACACCAGAGTGCTGTGCGGCCCCTGCTGGGTACCGAGGTCTTCATAGGTCGTCACCGATGATGCCGTGCCGATACGATGCGCTGCGGCGGAAATGAGTCCCTCTGAAACGCCGCACCGTTGGGCATAGTCGGATATCGGTACTGCGGCAAGTGCGGCCAGCACGGAGTCGGATCCCGACGTGTGCGTGTTGATGAATTCGTGGTCGATCAGGTCGTCGCGGACCAAGACCGCCAGTAGTGCCGCCAAACACCAGGCGTCAGTGCCGGGGCGCACCTGGAGGTGAAAGTCCGCCATTTCGGCGGTCTCCGAACGACGCGGGTCGAGAACGATCATGGACCGCGCCGGGTCTCGTGCGATCTGCTTGAGCGTCGGCCGTGCCCGCGGAAAGCTGTGCGATTGCCACGGATTCTTCCCGACGAATACCACGACCTCGCTTTGTGCAAAGTCTCCCTTGGTGTGGCCGCCATATAACTTGCCGTCGACCCATATTTCGCCCGTCTTTTCCTGAGCGATTGCATTGGAGTAGTACTTTGCGCCAACGGCGGTTTGCAGCGCGGCTCCGTACATGCCGCCGAGATGATTGCCCTGGCCTCCGCCACCGTAGAAGAAGATCTTGTCTCCTCCGTAGGTGTCACGAACCTTCGCCAGTTTGGCCGCGATTTCGTCGATCGCGGTAGGCCAGTCAATCTCTTCGTATGTGCCGTCTGCGCACCTCCTCAGCGGTGTGGTGATGCGGTCCGGGTTGTTCTGGTAGTGATCGAGCCGCAGCGCTTTCTGACAGGTGTATCCCTGACTTGCCGGATGATGCTCGTCACCGTGTATGCGATCGAATCGGCGTCCGTCCAGCTTGATCTCGATGCCGCAGTTGCACTCGCACAGGATGCACGCGGTCGTGGAGGCGCCGTCACGCGATTTGAGGGTTGCGCCAGACTCGTCAGACACTTTCTGCCCCTTTTTATCTCACTTCTTTGTCGGCTCGGTATCGGCCGCCAGCTCAACTAGCCGCTGCCGTACTAGGTCCGGTCTCTCGTCGGCGATGAAGTGCCCGCAATCAACTTCTTCAAGCGTGTAGTCGTCGGCCCGCGCGTTGTCCGGCGACGCCAACGACCAATGCACAGCGAAGTCTTTGACCCCGAAGAGGGCACGAATCGGAACGGTCGCGCGGCGCCGTTCGCCCGAGCGCGCCGAGGCAGGTATTTCACGCAGCAGGAAGGTCCGATAGGTGTCCCGGCCGGCTCGCGCACACACCGGGTCGCGGAAACGCTCGGCGTAGATTCGGACGTCCGCTGAGTCGAAGGTGGCCCCGCGAGCTGCTTCGGTTCCGAAGACCAGCCGTTCGATCATCTTCGTGTGACGCTGCAGCGGCACCCCGAACGCCGCCATGGCCGGCTGGTATGCCAACAACCGCCACAGATGCGGGCCTAGCCTGCGCGGGGACTGCCATGGGTGGGCAATGTTTAGCGGCATGAAGCCGTCGAATCGCTCTGCAGCGTTGAGGATCAACAGGTAGCCGATCCAGCCACCCCAGTCGTGGCCGGCCAGCACGACCCTACCGAGGCCGAGTTCATTAAACAGCGCCAGAACATCTTGGGCGATGTCTTCTTTGGCCCACTTATGCGGCGGCGGGCCCGACCAGCCATAGCCGGGAAGATCGGGGGCGATGATGCGCAGTCCCGCCGGCGGGTCGGCGAGCAGATCCCGATACGCGTAGTGGTGTTGCGGCCAGCCATGCAGCAACACGACGGGTCTGCCCTCCGCGGGGCCCGCTTCGGTGACATGGAACCGAACGTCGCGCGCCATGACAAACGAACGCCGCACCCCGGTTATGGGCGGGGGTTGCGACAAGCCGGTGTCGGCATCGGCCACCATGACCGAAACTATAGAAAACATAGTTCCAACTTGCAATAGGATAGAATTTCTCCACAGGCGCGAGTCCACTAGTGCGAGCAGGACGGTATAAGGCGATGCGAAGCTACGACCAGTTCTGCCCTGTGGCGCGTGGACTCGACAAGATCGGCGGGCGATGGACGATGTTGATCATTCGCGAGTTGCTCCTAGGCCCTAAGCGGTACAGCGATCTCGAAGCAGGCTTGCCGGGAGTGACACCCAATGTCCTTGCCGCACGGCTCCGCGACCTTCGCACGACGGGAATCGTCCGGCGCACCAAGCTGCCGCCACCGGGCGTTGCGGTGGTCTACGAGCTCACCGATCTCGGAGAAGGTCTGCGACCTGTTGTCGATGCCCTGACTCGTTGGGGCCTACAGCTGCTCGACGGGCCACAACCCCGAGACAGCTTTCGGCTCGGCTGGCTGCTCGGTTGCCTGCGGGCCAGTTTCCGGCCCGAACTAGCCTCCGCCTTGTGGGAGACCTATGAGTTCCACGTCGACGGCGAGGTGTTCCACATTCGTATCGCCGACGGCGATATCGGGGTCCGGCACGGCCCCGCTACTGATCGGGCCTGTGCGATCTCCACGGACATGACGTCGTTGCTGGCAGTCGGCGGGCAGCTCATAGCACTAGACGACGCCGAAACACAGGGCGTGGTCAGCATCGAAGGAGACCGCGCCGCCGCTGAGCGTGCGATCACGATCGTCGGACCGCACCTGGAGGCGACCGGTGGCCAACACGGCATCATTGGCGCGGTCGGAGCTCGCTTCCAGCCCCAGGCGACGCGCGGCATTGACGAATCTTACGAATTCCGGGTGGACAACCTCGTCTTTCACGCAGTCGTCAGCGACGGTTCGGTCGAGATGGCTACCGGTAGGGCCGCCGCACCGGCCGCAACGCTTCGCACCGATCTAGCAACGCTGCTTGGCCTCGGCGCAGGCACAATTTCGTTCGCACAGGCCCTTGCCGCCGACGGCAGCACCCTTACCGGCGCGCCTGAGGCCGGACGACGAATGGCGATCGCATTCGGTGTCGCGGGCGCCACGCCCGGTGTCAGCAGCCTGCTTTGAGACAAAACCCATCCGCTCGGAGCCGTCGCTCGGGGCACATAGCCCGGACCGTCATCGCATCACCGCAACGCCTTGTGGCGGCCGCACAAGCATGTGACGATTGCCACAATGAAGGATCTCCACGACAAGGTGGCTGTCGTCACCGGCGGAGCCGGAGGCATCGGACAGGCCATGGGCAGGCGTTTCGGTATCGAGGGCATGAAGGTTGTGCTGGCCGACGTCCTCGCCGAACCGCTTGACGCGGCCACTCGCGCCCTCGCTGACGAGGGCATTGAGGCAGCGGGCATAGTCACCGACGTCACCGACTATTCCTCGGTCGAATCGCTGGCCAAAGAAACACGTGAACGCTTCGGCGCGGTGCACGTGGTATGCAACAACGCCGGCACCGGCGGAGTCTCCGAGGGCTACATGTGGGAACACGACCTGGCTGACTGGCGCTGGGGAATCGACGTCAACGTGCTGGGCGTGATCCACGGAATCAAGGCTTTCGTGCCCATCCTTCTCGAGCAGGGCGAGGGACACGTGATCAACACCTGCTCGGGCAACGGCGGATTCGCGCCGATCGCTCGAGGCGCCACCGGCGGACCGGCGATGGCGGTCTACCCGATGACCAAGGCCGCGGTGCTCTGCCTGACCGAGAGCCTCTACAGCCACCTGGAAATGACCGGCACGCACGTACGCACACATGCCTTTTTCCCAACCGGGTTCTTAAACACCGGCATCTGGGAGTCATGGCGACACCGGCCGGAACGCTACGCGGCGACCCAGAAGCGTCGCACACCCGAGCCGACTCTGGCCGCGGTGGTGGCACGCTTCGAAGCCGGCGGCGGCCGTGTCGAATTCACCCCGCTCGAGACGGTTGCTGAACAGGTGGTGGAGGGAATCCGGGCGGACAACTTCTGGCTGTTGGGACCGCCCACCCCCGCGGAGAAAGTCGTTAGCCGCAAGGCGGCGTCGATCCTCGGTCGCAGCGACCCCGACTACCTTATCGACGTTCTCAGCCAGAGTGCTGCCAAACAGCCTAATAACGAAGGAGAGAACCGTTGAGCACCAACGCAATCCGCTATGGCCCCCGCCCACCCGAAGCGCAAGTCGATAAAGAGGTCGACGCAACCAAGGCGCCCATCGCTACCGAGGCGGTGACGGTCACCTACCTCACCGATCCCGAGATTGTGGCCGCGGTGCTGCCCAAGCCGCTGGAACCGGCCGACGAACCACTGGTGCGGGTCCAGGTACAGCGAGTCCAGATAGCCGGCAAGCCTCCGTTCGGCTCGGCAGTTTTTTCCGTAGCGGCCCGCCACGGCGACCTGTGGGGCGACTACCCCCTCGTCATGCCCCAGTCCACCGAGCAATCGCTCACCGGCGGGCGCGAAACGTTCGGTGAGCCCAAGAAGCTGGCTCACATCACGCTGGAGCGCGACGGTGATCGCGTCAGCGCGACCGTTGATCGGCTGGGCTATGAGTTCATCGCAGTTGGCGGCCGGATCAGCGGGCAGGCGCCGTTGCCCCCCGACCAGGTAAACACCGAGTTCTACTTCAAATTCTTGCGCGCTCCAGACGGCAACGGCATCACCGACCCCCACCTGGTCTACGGCGAATACCACCGACACTACGAGCTGCTGGAAAGCATCGACGGCACCCTCACGTTGGGAGAATCGCCCCTTGACCCGGTGGCCGACATCGTGGTCCGTGAGATGCGGTCGATCACATGGTGCCGTCGGCGCACCATCCAGGTGGGGCGGATCGCGACGCGAGTGCCACAGGAGTGGCTGCTGCCCTATGTGCACCAGCGATACGACGACCCCCCTGCCCAGAACACCTTGCCGGCCACCCCCCGCCCCGAACCGGCGCAGGCGTGACGCATGGAGCGGTACACGGTCATTTCAGCTGATTGTCACGCCGGCGCGGACTTGCTCGACTATCGCGAGTACCTCGATCCGCGATACCGCGACGAGTTCGACGGCTGGGCGAAAACCTATGAGAACCCGTTCGCCGACCTCACCGACACCGATGCCGAACATAACTGGAACAGCGAGCGGCGTAACAGCGAATTGGATCGGGAAGGCATCGCTGGAGAAGTCCTGTTCCCCAATACTGTGCCGCCGTTTTTTCCGCATGGAAGCCTGGCTACCTCGCCACCGACAACGACCCGCGAACTTGAGCTGCGCTGGGCCGGCCTGCGCGCACACAATCGCTGGTTGGCCGACTTCTGCGGCTTGTCACCCGAGCGGCGCGCCGGTGTGGGCCAAATCCTGCTCGGGGACCTCGACGAAGCTGTCGCCGAGGTGGCACAAATAGCCAAGCTTGGGCTGCGCGGCGGCGTGCTGCTGCCCGGGGTACCCCCCGGCACCGGTATCCCGCCGCTTTATGCCGAGCACTGGGAACCGCTTTGGGCGGCCTGCGAGGAGGCGGGCTTGGTGATCAACCACCACGCCGGCGGCGCCGGGCCTAGCCCGACCGACGGGTGGGGCAGCTCGTTGGCGGTGTGGGTGTACGAGACACACTGGTTCGCGCACCGGGCGCTGTGGCACCTGATCTTCAGCGGCGCACTCGATCGCCACCCAAACCTCAACCTGGTCCTGACCGAACAGGGCGCCGGATGGATACCAGCGACGCTTGACTCGCTCGACGTCGCAGCCGCCCGATACGGACGGCCGAACTCGGCGATCGCCCGCTTCGCCGGACCCAGCGCCGGTGCGCTGGCCCTTAAGCCCAGCCAGTACTGGGCCCGGCAATGTTACGTAGGCGCCAGCTTCCTTCGCCCGGTCGAGTGCGCCGAGCGCTACCGAATCGGCGTCGACCGGATCATGTGGGGAAGCGACTACCCGCATCTCGAGGGGACCGCTCCCTACACCCGGGAGGCGCTGCGCCACACCTTCAGCGGCGTGCCGACTGACGAGGTGGCAGCCATGCTAGGCGGGAATGCCGCGGCCACCTACGGCTTCGACCTCGAAGCGCTCGCCCCCCTGGTGAACCACATCGGCCCGACCGTAGCCGAGGTGGCCGAGCCACTCGCGACCGTGCCCGTCGACGCCAGCAGTACCGCCTTCGAGGACGACCCCATCCGTGCCTGGTAGCGAAAGGACCATCGTGGACCCCTACATCATCATCTCCGCAGACTGCCACGCCGAGCTGCCCACCGAGCAGTACCGCGAATACATCGACCCTGAATACCGAGAGGACTTCGAGTCGTTCCTGGCAGAGAAAGCCGCCGCGTTGCAAGTCGGCGGCTTCATCGATGAGCAGTTCGCCGAGCAGTGGTTTTCCGAGCACGGCGACGGCATCGCCGGCGGATGGGACGTCGGTCTGCGGGACAAAGAACTCGACGGCGACGGGGTGGTCGGCGAGGTCATCTTCCCCGACGCCGACGCCGTCACCGGAGTGGCCGGAGCACCGTTTGGCGCCGGCCTCGCGCAGTCAGGCGACCTGGACCCCGGGCGGGCCATGGCCGGGGCGCGCGCCCACAACCGCTGGCTGGCTGAGCTGTGCAGCCACAGCCCCGAACGGCGCGCCGGAGTCGCTGTCGTGCCGATCCTGGCCGATGTCGACGCCGCGGTAGCCGAGATCACCCGAGCGGCCGAGTCCGGGCTACGCGGCGGGATCATGATCCCGGCGCTGTGGTCCGGCTACCCGCCATACCACGACCGCCGATACGACAAGGTCTGGGCCGCATGTCAGGACCTGCAGATGCCGGTACATACCCACGTCGGCGCCGCCCCCCAGGAGGAGTACGGCGGACACCTGGGCATCTATGTCACCGAGGTCCGTTGGTGGGGGGTCCGACCGCTATGGTTCGCCTTGTGGTCCGGGGTGTTTGAGCGGTTTCCCCGGCTGCGATGGGGCGCCACCGAGTGCGGCGCATTTTGGGCCAACGACCTGCTCTGGCTGATGGACACCCGCTACCTGCGCGAGCACTCGGCCAAAAAGATGAGCCGCCAGATGGAGGGTGATCTGACGATGCCCCCCTCGGCTTACTTCGACCGCAACTGCTTTATCGGAGCCACTACCACCGAGCGCAGGGAGCTAGCGCGGCGCTACGAGATCGGTGTTTCGAACATGCTGTGGGGAAACGACTTCCCCCATCCGGAAGGCACCTGGCCGCATACCCGTGACTGGCTGCGGCGCTCGTTCTGGGATATTCCCGTTGAGGAAACCCGACAGATCCTGGGCCTGGCGGCTGCGCAGGTGTACAACTTCGATCTGGGCGCCCTGGCACCCCTTGCCGAGCGAATCGGCCCCACCCCTGAGGATCTAGGCCAAGAAGATGCGGTGAGCGTCCCCAAGTGGGAGGAGGCCCGCCGAGCCGGACGTCACTGGCTGACCGATGCGGAGCCGTTGGCTAACCCCACGGTGGACTAAGGAATCGAGCAGCCAAGATCTAGCGACTCAGCTGCGACCGACCACCGATAGCGCTGGCTCGTTCTGCATACCGCATTCACGAAACGTTGAGCTCCCAGCGCAAACTCTCGGGACCCGACATCATCGTCTAGAGCCGCGTATGGAATAACGAGATGGCACGCCAGTAGTAGATAATGGACGCGGAGGTTACTTATGGCCGGGCAGATTCCCATCGTCGACTATCTCGTGCTCGACGATGGCGAACCGCACCTCGTCGCACAGGAATGCCTCAAGTGCCACGCACGGTTCTTCGACCGGCGTAACGCGTGCGCGGGCTGCTTTTCAACCGAGTTCGTCGCAGTCCCGGTCGCGACCGAAGGCACGGTGCGGACGTTCACCATTGTCACTTTCGCCGCACCGGGAATCCCGACCCCGTTCATCGCGTCCGTCGTCGACTGCGACGGCACCCAGGTACGCGCCAACATAATCAACATCGATCCCGATCCCGAACAGATCAGCGACGGGATGAAGGTGCGGCTCGCGACCTACCCCATCGGCACTGACTCTGCGGGTACCGAGGCGATCGGATTCGGTTTCGAGCCGGCGCCGTAACCGACGTTCACTAAATCACGTTAAGGAGCAGCAATAATGAGCGCCAGCGACGAGATTTGGATCCTGGGGATCCGGATGACCAAGTTCGGCAAGCATCCCGAGCTAGATTCGGTTGATCTGGCGGCAGAAGCCGCGCTGGGGGCGCTCTCCGATGCCGGCATCACCATGGCCGAGATCGGCGTACTGGCGGCCGGCAACCTGATGAATGCTAGCGCTGGCCTCGGCCAGCAGCTGCAGAAGCAAATCGGTCAAACCGGCATCCCGGTATACAACGTCGCCAATGCCTGCGCCACCGGGGCCACCGCGCTGCGGACCGCGATCATGGCCGTGAAGGCCGGAGAAGTCGACTACGCCATGGCCGTCGGCGTGGAAAAGCTATCAGGTGCCGGGCTGCTTGGCGCGGGCGGCAAGAAAAAAGGGGACGCCGACGTCTGGGAGCCGGCAGGCCGATACGGCGCGGTGGCACCGGTCGACGGGCGGATCGGCACCGAAACCATGCCCGGCGTGTTCGCCCAGATCGGCACGGAGTATGGACACAAATACGGCGGCACGAGCTTTGAGTTATTCGCCAAGATCAGCGAGAAAAACCACGCCCACTCGACACTGAACCCGCTGGCTGCCTACCAGAAGAGATTCACGCTGGAGCAGATCATGAGCGACGTCATGATCGCCTATCCGAATACTCGCCCGATGTGCTCAGCAAACTGCGACGGCGCCGCGGCCGCAATTGTATGCAGTGGCGAGACGTTGAAAACGCTGTCTCTCGAACAGCGTCGACGCGCGGTGAAGGTATCGGCATCGGTACTGACTACCGACCCGTACGAGGCGGGTTGCCAGGTGCTGCCGAATGTCAACACGCTGACCCGCAACGCTGCCGCGACCGCTTATGAACAGGCCGGCGTTGGCCCGAGCGACCTCAGTTTGGTCGAACTGCACGACTGCTTCGCCACCGCCGAGCTCGTGCACTACGACAACCTGATGTTGTGCGAAGAGGGCGGCGCCGCAGACTTCTTCGCCTCAGGCGCCCCCTGGCGCGATGGATCCAAGCCGGTCAACGTGTCGGGTGGACTGCAGTCGAAGGGGCACCCAATAGCGGCCACCGGTATCGCCAACATTTGGGAGGTCTGCCATCACCTTCGCGGAGAAGCTGGCGACCGTCAGATCGAGAACGCCCGGGTCGGCCTGGCCCATGTGATTGGCCTGGGCTCGGCCTGCGGAGTCCATATCCTAGAGAAATCAGCTTCCTAGCGGTTCGGCTCCGATAGCTCGTCTTGGCCTCGACCAGGCAGGAGACTTTTTGTGCGCCTTGGCCACAGCTGCGCTAGGGTTTGAAAACGTTTTCAGCGCAGTCTGTTTGCGACCCTTTTACGGCGGAAAACAACCCAGCGCATCGCGCTGTACATGTATACGGCTTCGCATCCGCCAGCGACGATCCGCGCGACCTGATAGTCGAGACCGACAGCCGTCAAAACGGTGGAGACACCAAGAATGAACACCAGGTAGTTCACCGCCACCGCCACGGTGTATACCAGCACCTCGGGTCTTACCTGGGCGTGCGAGCGAAAGTTCAAGACCCGGTTAAGCAGGTAGCTCAGCGTCAAGGCGCACACATATGCCGCCGTCAACGCGATGGGCAAGGGCACATTGAGGCCACCGTGCAGTGCGGTGAGCAGCAGCAAGTCCGATCCGAAGGTGAGGACATTGATCAATGCGAAGCCAACGAACGTGGGGGCGACAATGCGATTCAGCCGCCATGGCAAGCGCGCGACGGCCTTAACGCAGAATCCGTGGAATCGTTGAGCCAGCCATGCTCGACGCGATTTCGACGCGGGTCGCGTCTCATCGCTGGTGTAAATGGTCACGGGCGTAGGTTCCGTCGCAACCGACGAAAGCTATGAAGGAGGGGCTACGCCCGTGACCAAGCGAGTATCGCCGATTGAGCGTTGTCGGCGGCAACTGAATACTGACCAGTGGGCGGCAATTGAAAATTGACCAGCTTCCTAGAGTGCCTTGGCTATGTGTCAAGGAGGAGGCAGGTGTTGAACGTGGAGGATTGGGCTGAGATTCGCCGGTTGCGCCGGTCGGAGCAGTTGCCGATTGCCGAGATTGCGCGGGTGATGGGTATTTCGCGGAATACGGTGAAGTCGGCGTTGGCTTCTGATGGGCCGCCGAAGTATCGGCGTGCGGTGAGGGGTTCTGTTGCTGATGAGGCCGAGCCGCGGATTCGGGAGTTGTTGGCGGCCTATCCGCGGATGCCGGCGACGGTGATTGCTGAGCGGATCGGTTGGTCGTATTCGATCCGCACACTGAGTGGGCGGGTGCGTGAGTTACGGCCACTGTATTTGGCGCCGGATCCGGTGTCACGGACGACGTATGTGGCCGGTGAGGTCGGGCAGTGTGACTTCTGGTTTCCCGATGTTGTGGTGCCGGTGGGGTATGGCCAGGTTCGTAGGGCGGCGACGTTACCGGTGTTGACCATGGTGTGTGGGTATTCACGGTGGGCTTCGGCGCTGTTGATTCCGACACGCGCTGCCGAAGACTTGTATGCCGGTTGGTGGCAGCATCTTTCGACGTTGGGTGCGGTTCCACGGGTGTTGGTGTGGGATGGTGAGGGCGCGGTCGGGCGGTGGCGGGCACGCCGACCAGAGTTGACCCCGGCATGTCAGGCTTTCCGCGGGACCTTGGCCACCACGGTAGGGATCTGTAAACCCGCTGATCCTGAGGCCAAGGGTCTGGTTGAACGGTTCCATGACTATTTGGAGCGGGCGTTTTTGCCGGGGCGGGTGTTTGGCTCCCCAGCCGATTTCAACATCCAGTTGCAGGCCTGGCTGGTGGGGGCCAACCACCGCCAGCATCGGGTGCTGGGATGCCGGCCAGCAGATCGCATCGCCGCCGATACCGCAGCGATGCTGGCATTGCCGCCGGTTGGGCCCAGCATCGGATGGCGACGCTCAACGCGGTTGCCTCGCGATCATTACGTGCGCCTCGACAGCAACGATTACTCGGTGCATCCGGCCGCGATCGGCCGCCGTATCGAGATCATCGCAGATCTAAACCGGGTGCGGGTCTGGTGTGACGGCACGCTGGTCGCCGACCACGACCGGATCTGGGCCAAACATCAAACGATCAGCGATCCCGAACATGTCCAGGCCGCGAAACTGCTGCGGCGCAAACGGCTCGAGGTTGTTGGTCCACCGCATCACGTGGAGGTCGAACAACGCCGTCTCGCTGATTACGACGCCTTGTTGGGCCTTGACGGGCCGGTGGCGTGATGGCTGCCAAGACCGCGACCAGCAGCCGTGATGTCACCGCTGAGCTGGCGTATCTGACCCGGGTGTTGAAAGCCCCGACGCTGCGTGAGGCCATCGAACGTCTCGCTGAGCGCGCCCGAACCGAAGCGTGGAGCTATGAAGAATTCCTCGCGGCGTGTCTGCAGCGTGAGGTGTCGGCTCGGGAATCTCACGGCGGCGAAGGGCGCATCCGCGCTGCCCGCTTCCCATCACGTAAATCGTTGGAAGAGTTCGACTTCGATCATGCCCGCGGTCTCAAACGCGACATCATCGCCCATCTGGGCACCCTGGACTTCGTCACCGCTAAAGACAACGTGGTGTTCCTCGGCCCACCAGGGACCGGCAAGACCCACCTGGCGATCGGGATTGCGATGCGCGCTTGTCAAGCAGGTCACCGCGTTGCGTTCGCGACCGCTTCGCAATGGGTTGATCGTCTTGCTCGCGCCCATCACAACAGCACCCTGCAAGCCGAATTGGCGCGGCTGGCCCGCTACCCCCTGCTGGTTGTCGATGAAGTCGGCTACATCCCGTTTGAACCCGAAGCCGCCAATCTGTTCTTCCAACTCGTGTCGTCGCGTTACGAACGGGCCAGTCTCATCGTCACCTCGAATAAGCCCTTCGGGCGGTGGGGCGAAGTGTTCGGCGACGACGTAGTCGCCGCCGCCATGATCGACCGACTCGTCCATCACGCCGAAGTCATCGCCCTCAAAGGAGACAGCTACCGCATCAAAGACCGAGACCTCGGCCACACCACCACAGCCGAGGACCAATGAAACCAAGCTGGTCAATTTTCGATTGCCGAAACCTGATCAGTTTTCACTTGCCGTTGACAGAGCGTGTGCGTGTTGAGATGGATCAGTTGTTCGCCGCGACCGAGCGGCCGTTGACCGAGATTTTGGAGGAGGTCGGGCGGTTATCGGTGCGTCTGGTGTTTCAGGTCGCCGTGGAGGCCGAGGTAGAAGCAGTGTTGGGCCGAGCCCGTCACCAGCGTCGGGTTCAGGACGGCCCGGGCGGGTACCGCAATGGGTATCAACCGCCGGCGACGGTGAAGACCACGATGGGCTCGGTCGAATTATGCCGCCCGAAACTACGCGACACCGACGAGCGGTTCTGTTCGCGGCTATTCGGTGCCGGGGTGACGCGCACCCACGCTCTGGAGGCGTTGGTGATTTCGGGATGGGTGCGCGGTTTGTCGGATCGCGACATCGAGGCCGCGTTGGCCGAGGTGCTGGGCTCGCAGGCGGCGTTGTCGCGCTCGACGGTGAGCCGGATTTGTGCGGCCATCAAAGACGAGTTCGCTGCGTGGTCGTCTCGACGCCTTGATGAGCTGGTGTTGGACTACCTGTTCTTGGATGCCTCGAACTTTCGGATGCATCCCAACGCCCCGGCCGAGCCGGTGCTGGCCGCCTGGGGCATCTGCACCGACGGCAAGCCCCTGTTTATTGGGCTGGCCCCAGCCGCAGCGGAGTCGGCTGATGCGTGGGCCGACTTCTTGGCTGACCTGAGGAACCGGGGACTACGCCCGCCGCTACTGGGCATCTCCGACGGGGCGCCGGGCCTGATCGCCGCATGGGAGACCACGTTTCCGGCAAGCCTGCGTCAGCGGTGTCTGATCCATCGCTGCCGTAACGTCATCGCCAAGACACCTGTCGCGGTCCAGGACGAGATCAAAGCCGCGTTCTGGTCGATCTTCGATGACATTGACCAGCCACCCGGCCAGCAGGCCGTGGATGAAGCCACCCGCCGCGCCGAGGAGTTCACCACCACATACCGCGGGCTCTACCCAGCCGCGGTCGCTTGCCTGGCCAACGACTTCGCCTCGCTGAGCGTGCATTTGCGCTTCCCCCGCCAACACTGGACACGCATCCGCCATTCCAACCTCATCGAACGCACCTTCGGAGAATCCCGTCGCCGGGTCAAGGTCATCGGCCGCCTACCCGGCGAAACCAGCTGTCTGTCGCTGGTATGGGCCGTCCTCGACCGCGCCAGCCGCGGCTGGCGCGGAGTCACCCAAACATCAGCGACCAGCCGCCACCTCCAAGAACTACGCCACCAACTGCTCGAGCCACCCCGCCCACTGCATCCCCCCACCACAACAACCACGACCGACACCACCGCCGCGTAACATGACCACCAGGAACATGCGCCCAGCGTTTTTACACCAGTCCTAAGACGCCACCTCGACGCGTCCCCGCACACGCCGAAACGTTGCCACCAACACATGACCAGCTCGTGATCGTCAGGCAAACGGAAGACGTCGGCACCCACGACCGGGAGCAAAGAAGCAGTTCAAGCGAATCCAGGGTCAGCGGTGTGCGCAATATGTACAGGTTTTGGCGAACCGCTTTGGTGTTCGCTCAGGCTTCAACCCTCTTTGTTGGAGTAGCCAGCCGATCGGGTATCACGAATGAGGCGCTAGTTCGAACCTGGGCACCGGCACGCCAGACAAACGGTATGACCCTCAAGTCGGCGCACAACTTGGCAGGTGAGAGGCGGACACGCACGAAGCCGCGCCGATCGCTGAAGTATCGGATATGCGGATGCTCAGCCCAGCAGGTCAGAAATGTTGGGAGGTTGGTATCAGCTCCGGCGCTGATTGTCGCGGTGACCACCTCGGTCCCCGCGACAGTCCCTGCTGCGGCGGCTAGTTTTCTTTTGCCAAAAATTGGCTACCGGCAACACAGAATTGACTAAAATCCCTCACTATGAGGCGATTGACAATGATGTCAATCGGGTTCGCAGTTGGGCTCGCCTTTGCTCCGGCGGCGAATGCCGATCCAGACGCTGCGCCGGTTGTGCAGCCCTTCGCCCCTCATCGGGCACCTTTGCCGCAAGAGCCAAGATCATCATGCGACCCCAATTACTCGGGCGCCTGTGTACCGATCGCTCGTGACGTCGACTGCGCCGGCGGTAGCGGTAACGGCCCAGCCTACGTCTCGGGTCCGGTGACTGTCATCGGAGTTGACATCTACGGTCTTGATCGTGACGGCAATGGAGTTGGGTGCGAATAGCGACCTTCCAATTGCCACACGCCTGGATGTAGAAGCCAGCCCCGCCAAGGCGGGGCTGATAGCGCCAAGGTCCAATCGGTTTGAACCGTTGCGGCTTTGATGCCGGCTTCATGGTTGAGACGTCGCCGGCTGAGACGCCCGGAGTTGGGCGTAGTAGGCGGCCTTGTACTCGTCGGGTGGGATGCAGTTGAGCTGGCTTCGCAGGCCCGTCGCCAGCTACGCAACATGGCGTTGCACGAGAGTCGGGATGCCCAGGCGCACAGCGATACCCAGATATCTACTACGCGTATACGCTAGCCGTTGGCATTGCGGTCGTGTCGGGGCGACAGGTGATGTTGGGCCAGGTGAACGGCGCGTTTGCTGGGTTTTTACGACGGTTCGACACCGCCAAGCCCCGTTTGACGGTGCGGGGCCCCCTTCCCGCATTGGCAAACCAATCGACCGCCCCGTCAACATCATTCGCCGCAATCGACGGGGCGGTCTGGAATGGTTGGAAACACTAACGCAGAGGTAGCGTCGATTCTACGCTGGTGCTTCGTTCGGTTGATGTCAAAGCAAGCCGAGTCATTCTTGGGCGCGATCCACCGTGGATGCCCCGAGGCCGCAGTAAGGGGCTGCCGACCCACTCCAATCGTCAGTTGTGACGCTGATCTCATCGGCGGTGATAGTGATCGTTGCTGTGCGTGCATCCCGCGCCAGCCGTCGCCGAATATATTCGGTTCGGGACAGTTCAAGCCGCGCGGCCCGTTGGTCCAACGCGGCCAGCACGTCGTCAGGAACATCGCGGATCAGTACATTCGCCATTAGGCCCCCTTCGGTTCAACGATATCATCATGATATCGCAATCGGGGCCGCTGTCCAACCGCGGCTTGTGAGTGTCGTTATGGTCGTGCGCTCAGGGTCTCGGTGAAGTCGGGCTTTGACCGTAGGGGCTGTCGTTGCGGTATACCGAGACGATGTGGAGCATGCCAACGCGAACTGATGCCGTCCCTTTGTGGTGATGGCGTGGCTGAGCCGGAGCTCGACTGCCATATTGCGCGGGTGCGCCTAGAGCTCATTTCCTTGATTTCGCCGCCTAATTGGTACCTGAGTGCCTCGAGTACTACCGCCGCGTTCTGCTGGGCGCTTTGGATGGAGAAGCCGTTGTACTGTTGGCCTTTGCCCGAGTTACCCTGGCTAGAGCCTGCCGAATCTTGGCTAGGATCGGGAGCGTTTAGCCGACCGAGACGGTCTACGAGCCAACACCACGACATATCGCAGCTGGTCGCGTCTCATCGCTGGTGTAAATGGTCACGGGCGTAGGTTCCGTCGCAACCGACGAAAGCTATGAAGGAGGGGCTACGCCCGTGACCAAGCGAGTATCGCCGATTGAGCGTGTGCGTGTTGAGATGGATCAGTTGTTCGCCGCGACCGAGCGGCCGTTGACCGAGATTTTGGAGGAGGTCGGGCGGTTATCGGTGCGTCTGGTGTTTCAGGTCGCCGTGGAGGCCGAGGTAGAAGCAGTGTTGGGCCGAGCCCGTCACCAGCGTCGGGTTCAGGACGGCCCGGGCGGGTACCGCAATGGGTATCAACCGCCGGCGACGGTGAAGACCACGATGGGCTCGGTCGAATTATGCCGCCCGAAACTACGCGACACCGACGAGCGGTTCTGTTCGCGGCTATTCGGTGCCGGGGTGACGCGCACCCACGCTCTGGAGGCGTTGGTGATTTCGGGATGGGTGCGCGGTTTGTCGGATCGCGACATCGAGGCCGCGTTGGCCGAGGTGCTGGGCTCGCAGGCGGCGTTGTCGCGCTCGACGGTGAGCCGGATTTGTGCGGCCATCAAAGACGAGTTCGCTGCGTGGTCGTCTCGACGCCTTGATGAGCTGGTGTTGGACTACCTGTTCTTGGATGCCTCGAACTTTCGGATGCATCCCAACGCCCCGGCCGAGCCGGTGCTGGCCGCCTGGGGCATCTGCACCGACGGCAAGCCCCTGTTTATTGGGCTGGCCCCAGCCGCAGCGGAGTCGGCTGATGCGTGGGCCGACTTCTTGGCTGACCTGAGGAACCGGGGACTACGCCCGCCGCTACTGGGCATCTCCGACGGGGCGCCGGGCCTGATCGCCGCATGGGAGACCACGTTTCCGGCAAGCCTGCGTCAGCGGTGTCTGATCCATCGCTGCCGTAACGTCATCGCCAAGACACCTGTCGCGGTCCAGGACGAGATCAAAGCCGCGTTCTGGTCGATCTTCGATGACATTGACCAGCCACCCGGCCAGCAGGCCGTGGATGAAGCCACCCGCCGCGCCGAGGAGTTCACCACCACATACCGCGGGCTCTACCCAGGGTGGCGTCTTAGGACTGGTGTAAAAACGCTGGGCGCATGTTCCTGGTGGTCATGTTACGCGGCGGTGGTGTCGGTCGTGGTTGTTGTGGTGGGGGGATGCAGTGGGCGGGGTGGCTCGAGCAGTTGGTGGCGTAGTTCTTGGAGGTGGCGGCTGGTCGCTGATGTTTGGGTGACTCCGCGCCAGCCGCGGCTGGCGCGGTCGAGGACGGCCCATACCAGCGACAGACAGCTGGTTTCGCCGGGTAGGCGGCCGATGACCTTGACCCGGCGACGGGATTCTCCGAAGGTGCGTTCGATGAGGTTGGAATGGCGGATGCGTGTCCAGTGTTGGCGGGGGAAGCGCAAATGCACGCTCAGCGAGGCGAAGTCGTTGGCCAGGCAAGCGACCGCGGCTGGGTAGAGCCCGCGGTATGTGGTGGTGAACTCCTCGGCGCGGCGGGTGGCTTCATCCACGGCCTGCTGGCCGGGTGGCTGGTCAATGTCATCGAAGATCGACCAGAACGCGGCTTTGATCTCGTCCTGGACCGCGACAGGTGTCTTGGCGATGACGTTACGGCAGCGATGGATCAGACACCGCTGACGCAGGCTTGCCGGAAACGTGGTCTCCCATGCGGCGATCAGGCCCGGCGCCCCGTCGGAGATGCCCAGTAGCGGCGGGCGTAGTCCCCGGTTCCTCAGGTCAGCCAAGAAGTCGGCCCACGCATCAGCCGACTCCGCTGCGGCTGGGGCCAGCCCAATAAACAGGGGCTTGCCGTCGGTGCAGATGCCCCAGGCGGCCAGCACCGGCTCGGCCGGGGCGTTGGGATGCATCCGAAAGTTCGAGGCATCCAAGAACAGGTAGTC
This sequence comes from Mycobacterium sp., assembly GCF_965230835.1. Taxonomy (GTDB): domain Bacteria; phylum Actinomycetota; class Actinomycetes; order Mycobacteriales; family Mycobacteriaceae; genus Mycobacterium. Next base: position 4,093,286 of record NZ_CBDDLW010000002.1, on the reverse strand, counting down.
CAACACCAGCTCATCAAGGCGTCGAGACGACCACGCAGCGAACTCGTCTTTGATGGCCGCACAAATCCGGCTCACCGTCGAGCGCGACAACGCCGCCTGCGAGCCCAGCACCTCGGCCAACGCGGCCTCGATGTCGCGATCCGACAAACCGCGCACCCATCCCGAAATCACCAACGCCTCCAGAGCGTGGGTGCGCGTCACCCCGGCACCGAATAGCCGCGAACAGAACCGCTCGTCGGTGTCGCGTAGTTTCGGGCGGCATAATTCGACCGAGCCCATCGTGGTCTTCACCGTCGCCGGCGGTTGATACCCATTGCGGTACCCGCCCGGGCCGTCCTGAACCCGACGCTGGTGACGGGCTCGGCCCAACACTGCTTCTACCTCGGCCTCCACGGCGACCTGAAACACCAGACGCACCGATAACCGCCCGACCTCCTCCAAAATCTCGGTCAACGGCCGCTCGGTCGCGGCGAACAACTGATCCATCTCAACACGCACACGCTCAATCGGCGATACTCGCTTGGTCACGGGCGTAGCCCCTCCTTCATAGCTTTCGTCGGTTGCGACGGAACCTACGCCCGTGACCATTTACACCAGCGATGAGACGCGACCCTACCCAGCCGCGGTCGCTTGCCTGGCCAACGACTTCGCCTCGCTGAGCGTGCATTTGCGCTTCCCCCGCCAACACTGGACACGCATCCGCCATTCCAACCTCATCGAACGCACCTTCGGAGTGTCAACGGCAAGTGAAAACTGATCAGGTTTCGGCAATCGAAAATTGACCAGCTTGGTTTCATTGGTCCTCGGCTGTGGTGGTGTGGCCGAGGTCTCGGTCTTTGATGCGGTAGCTGTCTCCTTTGAGGGCGATGACTTCGGCGTGATGGACGAGTCGGTCGATCATGGCGGCGGCGACTACGTCGTCGCCGAACACTTCGCCCCACCGCCCGAAGGGCTTATTCGAGGTGACGATGAGACTGGCCCGTTCGTAACGCGACGACACGAGTTGGAAGAACAGATTGGCGGCTTCGGGTTCAAACGGGATGTAGCCGACTTCATCGACAACCAGCAGGGGGTAGCGGGCCAGCCGCGCCAATTCGGCTTGCAGGGTGCTGTTGTGATGGGCGCGAGCAAGACGATCAACCCATTGCGAAGCGGTCGCGAACGCAACGCGGTGACCTGCTTGACAAGCGCGCATCGCAATCCCGATCGCCAGGTGGGTCTTGCCGGTCCCTGGTGGGCCGAGGAACACCACGTTGTCTTTAGCGGTGACGAAGTCCAGGGTGCCCAGATGGGCGATGATGTCGCGTTTGAGACCGCGGGCATGATCGAAGTCGAACTCTTCCAACGATTTACGTGATGGGAAGCGGGCAGCGCGGATGCGCCCTTCGCCGCCGTGAGATTCCCGAGCCGACACCTCACGCTGCAGACACGCCGCGAGGAATTCTTCATAGCTCCACGCTTCGGTTCGGGCGCGCTCAGCGAGACGTTCGATGGCCTCACGCAGCGTCGGGGCTTTCAACACCCGGGTCAGATACGCCAGCTCGGCGGTGACATCACGGCTGCTGGTCGCGGTCTTGGCAGCCATCACGCCACCGGCCCGTCAAGGCCCAACAAGGCGTCGTAATCAGCGAGACGGCGTTGTTCGACCTCCACGTGATGCGGTGGACCAACAACCTCGAGCCGTTTGCGCCGCAGCAGTTTCGCGGCCTGGACATGTTCGGGATCGCTGATCGTTTGATGTTTGGCCCAGATCCGGTCGTGGTCGGCGACCAGCGTGCCGTCACACCAGACCCGCACCCGGTTTAGATCTGCGATGATCTCGATACGGCGGCCGATCGCGGCCGGATGCACCGAGTAATCGTTGCTGTCGAGGCGCACGTAATGATCGCGAGGCAACCGCGTTGAGCGTCGCCATCCGATGCTGGGCCCAACCGGCGGCAATGCCAGCATCGCTGCGGTATCGGCGGCGATGCGATCTGCTGGCCGGCATCCCAGCACCCGATGCTGGCGGTGGTTGGCCCCCACCAGCCAGGCCTGCAACTGGATGTTGAAATCGGCTGGGGAGCCAAACACCCGCCCCGGCAAAAACGCCCGCTCCAAATAGTCATGGAACCGTTCAACCAGACCCTTGGCCTCAGGATCAGCGGGTTTACAGATCCCTACCGTGGTGGCCAAGGTCCCGCGGAAAGCCTGACATGCCGGGGTCAACTCTGGTCGGCGTGCCCGCCACCGCCCGACCGCGCCCTCACCATCCCACACCAACACCCGTGGAACCGCACCCAACGTCGAAAGATGCTGCCACCAACCGGCATACAAGTCTTCGGCAGCGCGTGTCGGAATCAACAGCGCCGAAGCCCACCGTGAATACCCACACACCATGGTCAACACCGGTAACGTCGCCGCCCTACGAACCTGGCCATACCCCACCGGCACCACAACATCGGGAAACCAGAAGTCACACTGCCCGACCTCACCGGCCACATACGTCGTCCGTGACACCGGATCCGGCGCCAAATACAGTGGCCGTAACTCACGCACCCGCCCACTCAGTGTGCGGATCGAATACGACCAACCGATCCGCTCAGCAATCACCGTCGCCGGCATCCGCGGATAGGCCGCCAACAACTCCCGAATCCGCGGCTCGGCCTCATCAGCAACAGAACCCCTCACCGCACGCCGATACTTCGGCGGCCCATCAGAAGCCAACGCCGACTTCACCGTATTCCGCGAAATACCCATCACCCGCGCAATCTCGGCAATCGGCAACTGCTCCGACCGGCGCAACCGGCGAATCTCAGCCCAATCCTCCACGTTCAACACCTGCCTCCTCCTTGACACATAGCCAAGGCACTCTAGGAAGCTGGTCAATTTTCAATTGCCGCCCACTGGTCAGTATTCAGTTGCCGCCGACACGGAGAATCCCGTCGCCGGGTCAAGGTCATCGGCCGCCTACCCGGCGAAACCAGCTGTCTGTCGCTGGTATGGGCCGTCCTCGACCGCGCCAGCCGCGGCTGGCGCGGAGTCACCCAAACATCAGCGACCAGCCGCCACCTCCAAGAACTACGCCACCAACTGCTCGAGCCACCCCGCCCACTGCATCCCCCCACCACAACAACCACGACCGACACCACCGCCGCGTAACATGACCACCAGGAACATGCGCCCAGCGTTTTTACACCAGTCCTAAGACGCCACCTCGCAGCTCGCCTGAAGCGCCGAATAGTCGATCGATCCCTACCCGTCGCCAGTGCTGGTCGCTGCTGGCGATATCGCGGTCCACAGATAGCGTGGCATCCGGTTTCGCATTGGCTGGCGAGGGTTCGTTTCCTTTGTTTACTAGAAACGAGACTCTCGCGTGAAGTCTTGGGCCCGGCTCACCTCTGGGGAGCCCACTGCGGCCCAAACTGTGATTGGTGTAGACGCGGCCGGTATCAGGATGTGGACGCCGGCGTTGGTGTAAACCGTTGCAGTAGTAGAATTCTGAACGCTGCTATTGGCAGCGTGCTTCACGGTACGGCTGCTGCGATTGGCAGATTTGGGCTCAGCAAGCTGATCAGGTGTCGGCGGGCAGGACCGCGCACCAACGCGAGTGCGTGGGTGCACTTCATCGGACAGACGTGACCAGTGGCCGAGCACGACGTGACGCTGTCATCGTTTCGGCTAACCGCCACGGCCACAATGACGACCAGGCATGTCGGCCCACCATAGAAACACTCGACCAGCGGCCAACACCGCTCGGGCCGCACAGGACTCACTCTCGTTTACAAATAGAGAACGGTTTCTAAGGTCTTGAACTGGATGTGTTCATCAACCGATTGATGATCACCGCCACGAGCCCCAGCGCCACACAACTGCACCCGACCGCAACAGCAGCGACGATTGCCAACGGAAGGATGAATGCCGAATCAGAGAGGCCGTCATCAACCTTGTTAAAATGCTGCCCTACGATCAAAAGGCCGGCCAAGACGCTCCACGTAGTCAAAGCTGCAGCCGCCCACAGACTCCACGGCAGTATCGGTGAGCCGAGTTTCTGGGCAGTGATCTTCGCGAGGACGTGAAGCAAGCCCTGGGTGATGGCGACCAAAACCAAACCGGCAACTGCGACCAAGCTGTTGCCCATGTTTGTCGCGACAATTAATACCAAAATGACCAGGGGGCACGCCAGCACCAGAATGCCGAAGGCCTGCCTAGCGGTGAGCTTCCAGGATGCTTCCATTTTCTGTCCCATCAGGTGGATCATGTCGAGCAATCGTTACAACAGAACATCAAGACTGTACTGGCATCGATTAGGCAAGAGCATGTAAGTAATTTCGAAACAAATGCGAGATGTTTCAGGGCCGAGATTGAACTTGTGTAGTCGTCCTACGCTTGGCGCTTTCCGGCAAACGCGTAGGCGGCGTATCCGCAGCGGCGCCCGTTACTCAGTCCGCGGGCAACGCCTGCGGTAAAATAGCAATCGGCTTCGATAGTTTCGCCGACAAACTGATAAATTAGCTCTGTCCAACGTCATTCAGAAGGGCATCCACCTCCAATCAAATCATCCGCGTCATAAGAGATGAAGCACTTGCGCCATGTCGTATATGCTTTTTTGGGGCCGATGCAAGTTTGGCAAAGAATTGTGCGCGCAGTGACCGGCAATCCGGGCGATACCTGAGCAGGCGTTCGGTGCGAGCTTCGCCGCAGCGTTAGCTTGCGTTCCAATCGATGGATGAAAACTACCGAACCCCACTCCAGGTCGCACTGATCTTTCGGGCGCTGAGCGTCTTCACAGTGGTAACACCTTCGGTTGAAGGGGACTGCCCGACTGCATCGAGACGGACAGTGAGCGGTTTCGGGCTCGCGACTGAGTCGGCGTCCCTGAGCCTAAGGAGTCAAGGAACGAGACGTCAATGAAATCGTCACGTAGGTTAGTGACTCCAGCCGAGTACGCTGCCCAGTGCAGGCATACCCACCACCCCATGGCCTGCGACATCCGCTGAACCCGGATCAACAACAACCTGCCTCTAACATCGGGTTGATCTGGTGGACTCAGTATCGGGGAACACGCCGTTTGAACTTGCCCGCAAAACAAGGGCTTTCAGGGTCGCGTCTGGCACATCTGCCGGGTGGCTAGCGCCGGCGCCGGCGGCGAGCCACGAAAACTGTTGTGAACGAACCACCGATGGCCACGACCAGGGCGGCGGCGGCGACACCTAAATAACGCCGCTCGGATGCCTCGCTATAGGGAAAGGTGTCCGCCCAGTCCAAGCCGAGGCGAACGATGACCGCGCCGAGTACCCAGCTCAGCACGCAGCCAGAGACGACTAGCGCTCGATACATACTTCATCCTCGCTGCTGAGCCTGAGGCACGCACAGACATGGCTGGCCAAGAGTCTAACGAATCAGCCCGAACTCGACCATGAGCGACCGAGTTGCCGCTAGCTGTGTTTGTAGAAAGTCAGAAAACCATCTTACTTTCCGGAATAACCGTTCTAGTCGAACACACAGCGGTAGCGTAGAGAGGAACATGGTGATTAAGAATAGTAGTTATGACTTACCAGTCAGAGTCGACTTCTTCAATTTCCCCTTTTAGGACAGAGAGGAGATTTCGACGTAGTCGATCAAATTATTCCGAATCGCTCTTCGGCTCACGCCAGTAGAAGACCCATGGTTCATCCCGCATGTCGGATGATTCATCATCGACCCTAACCCAGACGTTCTTTTCGGCTGCCACTTCATCTCTTTTAAATGGCATAGATTTAGTCGGCCAGGGCAAACATTTGGCACTTGCCGAACTACGGACCGTACTTCGTGATCAAAAGGTACCTATACGCACCTAGAGACTTCGATGTCGCTCCGTTCGAGCGGGCGGCTGCGGCCGGCATCACCATCAAGACCTTCTCGTTGGATTTTACGGGGAAGATCGAAATGAAGTGCCCAGCACCCCACTGGCCGCCGGTCACACTGCTATCGACTGTGTGCGTCGGCGGGAACCCCTACCTGGCCAGCCACCGACCACCACGCTTCCGGCATTGGTTGTTGCCGTCATCGATCTATTGGCCAGGCCAGAAGGTAATGGCCGATCGCGTTATCAATCGCCTTTCCGCGATCGTTCGGGATATGGCCCGGACCGTAGTTCGCGCTCATCGCATCAATGAGTAGATCCACAACCGCGTCGCTCTGGTCATTGGTCGGCTTCTGTGAGCCACGAAGCTCGGCAAGAAGGGCAGGGTTACGACGCTCTAGTTCTTCCACGATAACAATTCGGGATTGAGGCGAAATGGCGGCTAGAACATTGCTCACGGATTTCTCCATCCATCACGGCTGTTCGCCCAGGCTGTAACCACTTGGCCGTCTCGATCCAAGACCACAGTTGCGTCCCTACCAACATATACATAGGTCCCGCCGTATCGGTCTGGCTTGAACTTGGGCGGGCCGATCGAATTCTCGACGGCATTGTCCATTGCTCTGTCATTAACCCGTGACCGTCTCGGCTGTTGACTTGCTCCTCTGCATGTTCCGTTAGTCCGCTGATGTGCTTGGGCGGTGGAAACGGGGGTGCTTCGGTTCCTTCAGGTGGTCGATGTTCAGCTGGCGGCGCAGACTCCGGTTCCACGCCCAAGGATCGCAGTCTGGCCTCAATGGCGGCCTTTCTCGCGTTGAGCGCTCCGGCATCGGCAAGGCAAGCATCGAATACCGCCTGTTCCTGAGGCAGCACGAAAGGGCGCCTTAGACATCGGTTGCTGTATCGGGCTATATCGCTCTTTAGGTTCTCGTATGTTGCCCTAGCCTCTGCCTCGGTCATATTTGCCGGGTTCGGACTTGGCGTCGGGTTTTGTTTCCAGTGGCGATCGACGGCCTGGATTTGTGGCTTGTGGTTGGGTGGCGCCAGTAGGTGTTCCTGGAAGGTGACTGTACTCAGGGGCGTGGTGGCTACGGTAACTTTGGCGGCTACGTCGTGTTCGTGCCCGATGAGTTATGTTGCGCGTTGGCGGATGTCGCCAGCGAATGCTTGTGCTTGGGCTTGCCGAGCTGCCTGTTCTGCGGCCGTGCGGCTTGTTCGGGTGTCGATGACGGAGAGGTCTTCGCCGACAGTGAACCCAGCCTCGTGGGCATCTTGGACGGCATAGATGACCCTACGCTGGGCTGCGGCGATAGTTCCGGCGCCATCACGGGCGACCTTGCTGGCTGCACGCAGTTGGTCGGCTCTGGCGCTGACGATGGCCAGGTCAGCACGGGTTCGTTGTCGTAGCCCATCGCCGCCTGCGCCTTCCCAGGTGATCGCGTGGGACTGATTTCGCATCTGTAGGAACGCGTTTTCCCACTGATCGGCGGAGACTGATCTTGAAAGATGGGCTCTGAAGTGGGGCGGGCGGGGCTCGAACCCGCGACCAACGGATTATGAGTCCGCGGCTCTAACCAACTGAGCTACCGCCCCCAGCTGAACTAGCTGAGGATATCCTCTCCCCCATAACCCAATCAGCTTCGGTACACCGCATTGTTACCGATGGCCCGCCGAAGCACAGGTGCTACGCCCTCCGAGTTGCCGCTCAGCCCGTGACCACCGAGGCCCGAGACCTTAGCCGCCGGAGCGCACTCGCAATGCTTTTTCACGACCTCGACTTCAGTGTCCGCACTGGCTAGCAAGCGATGCCATGGCGCGCTTCTGCCTATGTCGGGTCAGGTCAGCAATGTCGGACCTCGGTGCACGCGTTATCAAACTCGCGCAGTGGCGCTCCTCAATGGACAGTAGGCTACCGCTAGGCCAACCGCCGATCCCTCCGTGGCGAAGCCCGCCGGTACAAAAATCGGCTCGGGCACCGACCTGCAGCGTCTGATTCACCCGCCATACACGCCCAAAACCGGAAAGCTCGGTGGTGTGTCCCCGTGAATGAGTCCAGCCGGTTTTAGAGTCTCGTGGCCTCAAAGGTGGGCCCGAAGGGACGAGAGTAATGGCTTGTCGAAAGAGGTCTTCCGCCGAGAACATTGTGCGTGAGCTGCGCCGAGCTGATGAGCTAGCCGCCGCAGGCAGCTCCGGTGAACAGACCGCGGTCGAGCGCGGGTATCAGTGGCCACGCCGTACAACTAGCGGCGCGCCTATGGCGGAATGGACCGTGATGCCGCAATGGAGCTCAAGCAGTTGCGCGAGCAAACAGGCGCCTCAAACGGATGCTGGCCGAGGCCGAACTCGTCAAAGGCGCCCTAGGTGAGGTGGCCAAGGGAAAACTCTGCGCTCGGAGTCGACTGCACCCGCATATTGGGCACCGATATCACGGTCGAATTCCTTGAGCCCCGGCGCAGCTGCGGGCTAGACCCCCTCAGACGACCGCGCCCGACCTTTGAGTAGTTCGACAACAGCGGCGGTAAACGCCGCGCGACGGAAATTCTGCGCCCCCACCAAAGACGGACCAATTGCGGCCGTCGCCTATACGGCCCTCTGCTCCGCGCTAATGGTGGCTTTTTCAATCATGCTCCGCACTTGGCCGGCATTATCCGGCGAAAGAAGCGAGAAGTGATCGGCGTCGACAGTTTCGACCGTAAGTGGTGATCGGATGATCTCCCGCCAGGCAGCGAGGTAGTCGTAGTCGCCGAATCGAGCGACCATGCCGCTGAAGGGCCCTTCTTCGGCAAGCACGAAACCTCTTGCAGCACGGATGAAAAGGACATCAGACGCATCATAGGGTGCAATGTGAAAGCGGCGGAAAGCCTCACCGGTCGCATTGCTGACCGCCGTCGTCCCGAGTAATGCACGATAGACATCGTGCTCTGCGGGGACCCCGTTGTTGCGTTCGCTGACGATCCGCGCGAGTGCAGCTAGCCGTGATGCTGCGGGCACCGCTTCGAGGTCGGCTTCGGCGATGGGGATACTTTCATATCCGCGGGTGGCGAGAAACATGTTCGCCAGCATGATTTGGTAGAAGCCCTGGTCCCGAAGAGAAGAAAACAGCCGTTCGACCGGCGCCGCGTTCGGGTAGGTGTCAAGAAGGACCAACAGCTTCACTGGATTTCCCGCTTGATGCCAGCGCCGGGCAACTTCGAGTGCGACCACGCCACCCAACGAGTAGCCCCCGATTATCGCCGACCTCCCCGGAGTCATCCTGTCCATGCACTCGCAGTAGTAATCGGCCATCGCGTCAAAGTCGTCGAACGGCGGTGTCACACCGTCTATACCTCGAGCCTGAAATGCATACACCGGAAAGGTTGGATCGGTCGACAGCGGCTGAAACACCTGTGCATAGCCAGGCGCACCATGCACCCAATAGCTGACCGGAGCGCCCGGTTTGCAGCCCTCGGATGCGAAGACCAAAAGTTCCCGTGGCGGGCTCACCCGCGCAACGGCATCCTTGCCGCCCGATACCAGCGCTCCGAGCGCATTGATGGTGCGATTCTCCGCGATTTCGGCCGGGGTCACGCGGCCGAAATCGGCGGTTAGGACGTCGCTGAATTGCAGGGTGACAATGGAGTCCAGGCCATAGCTCTCCAGCGGCGTATCAGGATCGAGTTCGTCAGCGGAAATATGCAGCAATCGGCTGATAATTTCGCTGATCCGACGACGGGCCACCTCCGGGGACAGCGTTGATTTCAATCGGGGCGAAGCCGGCCGCAGTTCCTCAGAAGACTTGCGAGTGACCACTAGTTGTTTGTCATCCCCGGCTGCCAAGAACCGGCGTAACCACGCGAAAGCCTCGCCAGGGCGAATGGCATCGATCCCCATCCGCTCCATGAGTTCGCTATTGCGCTCCCCGGACCCGCCGTGCTCCCAATAGCCCCAGTTGATCACACGCACCGGCAGCCGCAGGCCTTCGCCCGCTGAAAGCGCAACCGCGTCCTGCAGTGCCGAAGCCGCCACGTAGCTGCCTTGACCGAAAGAACCCGCGATCGAGGCGATGGAGGAGAATACGCAGAGAAAATCGATGGCCCGATCGCGAAATTCCCCGCAGAGGTTCAGGGTGGCTTGATACTTCGGGCGGCAGACCCGCTCCAGGCTGTCGCTGGTGACCTCGGCAAGCATGCGGTCTTCGAGAACTAGCGCGGAGTGGAAGACCCCGTTGATCTCGCCGAAGCGAGTACAGGCCGAGTTCACGGCCCGGTGACATGCGTCCGCGTCGGCCAGGTCGACAGCTATCGGCAGCACCTCGGCGCCCAGTTCTTCTAGTTTCTCGATGCTGCGCAATTCCGTTGGTCCGGGCTCACGCCGGCTGATTAATGCCAGACGCGCCTTGCATGTGAGAGCAAGATGCCGCGCCAGTGATGATCCAATTCCGCCATATGGGCCGGTAATGAGGTACACACCGCGCTCGCGCCAGGCGTCGCCCTGGTACTCGACCCCTCGGTCGATCAGGCGCCTGACGTAACGACGAGCCGAACGGTAGGCGAGTCTAGACCCACTGTCAGAGCTGTCCCCTTGCTTCAGCACAGATACGAGTTCTTCCGTCGTGACGTTGGCCGCGACGTCGATGGTCCTGACCGTCCAACCGAAATTTTCGCGCGCCGCAGCAACGGCGAGCCCGCAGACGCCGGCTTGATCCGGATGCGGTTCGTCCTCTCCCGTTATTTTCTGCTCACCGCGGGTAACAACCGTCAGCGGCAGAGCACTATCAGGACCTGCTTTGCGCGAAAGCGATTGGAGGAACCCCAGACCCTTGACAGAGGCAGCAAGACCAGCGTCAGTCGGCGCAACGTAGCAGACAGCTTCGGGTGGACTGCTTAGCTCGACTTCGTCCGGCGTTTGATGTCTGCCGTTGGGCAGGCCCAGCGCAACGGTCTTCGCGAAATCAGCATCGGCCGTCTCAGCGACGATCAGCCATCGCGAATCTGGTTGCATAGGCGAGTTGTCTTTTTCCTCGCACCATTCGAGCGTCGACTGCGAGAGCGTCGATACTGCAGGGGGCTCTTGGAACACAAGCGAAACCAGACGCAGGAACACTCGGCCGGTCTCGTCTGCGACCTTGAACGTCAGGCCAACGTCACCTATCGCCGCCTGGATCCACCCCGATGACGGCAGCGCGCGTTCAGACCATTCGAGATTGGTCAATCCATACGGCAATCCACGCTCTGACCGCCTCAGACACAGGTAGCTGGCGCACTGCATTGCTGCGTCGAGAAGATCCGCCCTCGGGGTGGTCTGGTCGAGCGGCGGAATGCAGAATCGGGCCCACACTTGGCCGTCGGCCTCAGTGAGAGCGGTAATCAGGCGAAACCAGGTGCCGTAGGAAACGCCTTCGGCCTCGAAGATCTCGTAGAGATTCTCGCCGGATACCACGGCGTCCATCTGCGGCGGCACGATGTCCTCGTCGAGCGAGTAAGCCTCGGCGAGTAGGCCTTTTGCGACTGCGACACCATCTTCAGTCTCGACCACCACGTCGTCGGACTGACAGCGGACGCGCAGCTCAACGGTATCGCTGCCAGCCAGCACTACCGGTCGCAACCATGTCCATTCCGAGAGCCGTACTCGTTTCCCGCGTGCGGCGACGCGCAGCGCCTCGTCGACGATAATTGCCCCGGCGCAGACAAGTTGATCCCCTACCCGATGATCGGCGATGCGGGGCTCGCTCGGATCGAGCACTACCCGGCCGCTCCTCGGCTCATGCTCCGAAGCTTGAATCGGCTCGAATTGAATAGGCTTGAACCAGTGGGACTTTCGTGCAAATGGGTACATGGGCAGTGGAATACGCTGGCCCGGAAGAACGTCCGGGAGAGTGTCGGTAGCAGCGTGTCGGTGGCCCGGCTCGGAGTGGGTGCCGGATTGCAGATCGTGTACGGCCAGACTGCGAAGGCGTTCAGTCAGCTCAGTCAACGACTTCACCCTCGCCGACCAGCGCTGCCCCATTTGCACTCGGCCAACTCGCAGCGTATAGCAGACGTCATCCACTGAAAGCTGCTGGTGCGATTCGAAAAAAGTCGCCAGCACCCGCGCGTACTCGCGCAGACAATCAGGCGTCCGCGCAGACAGCACCGCGAGGTTAGCGGCATTCGGGCGCGCGGGCGACGGCACGCGCAGCGGCGCTTCCTCTAGAACAACATGCGCGTTAGTCCCGCCAAAACCAAACGAGCTCACCCCGCCCCGCCGCGGGAGGCCTGGTACATGCGGCCAGTCCACCGAGTGTTGCGCAATGTTGATCGGCGTGTCTTTTAGCGGCAAGTGCCTATTGAGGACTTCGGCATGCAGGGTCGGCGGAATGGTCCTACGTTGCAGCGCTAGTACCGTCTTGATGACACCAGCCATTCCGGCAGCCGCTTCAAGGTGACCAAGATTGCTCTTCACCGACCCCAGCCAGCAGGGCATCGTGCCGTCCCGGCCAGAGCGTCCCGCACCCTCCAACGCCTCTTTAATACCGAGTACTTCGATCGGATCACCTAGTGCAGTCCCAGTTCCGTGCGCCTCAATGTAGCCGATACTTGCTGCGCCAACACCTGCTTGACGCCACGCTTCGGTCAGCAGAGCTGATTGCGCCCGAGCATTTGGCGCAGGCAGGGAAGCAGACCGTCCGCCGTGATTCACAGCAACTCCGCGAATTACCGCGTGAATGTGGTCAGCGTCGGCCACGGCACGTGACAATGGTTTCAGCAGAACAGCACCCACGCCCTCACCACGGACATATCCGTCTGCTTTGTCACCGAATGCACTGCACCGGCCGGAGGGGCTCATGAAACCCGCTTTACCGAAACCCATGGCGAGAACAGGACTGAGAATGACATTCACTCCGCCCGCAAGCGCCAGGTCGCACCGGCCTTGACGAATCGCTTCTACCGCATGGTGAATCGCCACGAGCGAGCTTGAACAGGCGGTATCGACAGGTTGGCTGACTCCGCGCAGGTCCAGTAGGTAGGAGATCCGATTGGCAAGGATTGAGTGCGCGATGCCCGTAGCCATCTGGCTCTCGACGCCGCTAACGCTGGCGCGGATGAGGTCAGCGTAATCGCTAGTCGAAACCCCGACGAACAGCTCGGTGCTCGAGCCCGCCAGCTCAGACGGCGCATACCCGGCATTCTCGATGGTATGCCAGACCGTTTCAAGGAAGAGCCGGTGCTGAGGATCCATCAACGATGCTTCACGCGGCGAGATACCAAAAAACAACGGATCGAATAGGTCAACCCGGTCCAAGAATCCACCCCATCGTGCCGGGGTTTCGGTTCCGAAGTCACGCCAATTCCAGCGTTCGGACGGTACTTCGCCAATCAGGTCATCGCTCGCCTCGAGGTGCCGCCAGAACTCTTCGGCATCAGCCGAACCAGGGAATTGACAGGCCATTCCGACTATGGCGATTGGCTCGGCTGCATCGTTGCGGTCGATCGGGGCGGTAGTACCCGTGCGCCGGACCATCGCACGTTGCCCCGGCACTTGCGACTTGTGCTGGGCCAGCGACTGTTGTAGCCCGGCGGTGCCCCTGGCTTCACCGGTGCCGTTAATCTTGGGCAGGCTAACCTGTTTGGCTTTGAGCTGGGTCGCAAGCTCCGCAATAGTCGGACGCGCGAATAGTTCAGCCGGGCTCAACTCGATCCCGAATCTTTCGCCAATCGAGCGTGCGTAGGCAACCAGTGAGGCCGAATCGAACCCGAAGTCGGGAAATGCCCGGGTCCGTGGAACCTCCTCAGGCGCTAGTTTCAGAACGTCACCGGCCAGGCGCGCCAGCAGGGTTTCCATGTCATCGGGTTCGGCCTGGAGGACGTGTTCCGGACCTGGGTAGCTTCTGGTCGCGACACCGCGCAGAGCGAGCGCCAGCTCTCCCTTTTCGTTCCAAACGGAGATGTCAACACTACCTTCGCATCCCGCAGCGGGCGCCACGACCACCTCGGCCCTTTCACCAAGATCACCGTGGACCGTAACAGAATCGATCCAGTACGGTACCTGCAGTGACGGCTCGCCGTCACATGCGCGCAAGCCCGCCAATGTTTGCAGCACACCGTCGAGCAGTCCGGGCTGCCAACCGTAGCCGGCATGACTTTCCCGTAGAGCCAGCGTGGCCTGTGCTTGCGCCATGCTCAGCTGCATCGATTCGAGCGAACGAAAATGCGGACCTAGTTCCAGCCCGGCCTGTTCGAAGACAGCGTAGAGCTCGTCGGGGTCGTACGTCGTCGCGCCGCAGACCCCGGGACGGAGAGCATCACCACCGTCTATCTCCGTAAAATGTGCTGTGCCGGAGGCGATCTCACTGTCTACACCAAGAATCCGGAAATCGAGGTCGTCGTTGGCATTTTCGACAAACTCGATCTCCACACGCCCCTGACGCGCGGACGTCACCTGCAGCGGGGTGGTCCAAGCCAGCCTGCTCAACCGCGTTGGCGGTGCGTTGCGCGTTAGCTGGGCCGCAGCCCTGGCCATCTCCAGGAGACCTGCAGCGGGCATGGTGGCTTTGCCAGCCAGTCGGTGCTGGGCCAGAAATGGCTCGGACCCGTTGAAATACGTGACGAACGTGATCAAGCCATCGCGGATGATCTGCTGATGCACCAGCGGATGCAGCATCGGTGCGGTCTGCGAAGCACCTGCTTCGACCCAGCAACGCCGTTTCGCGAATGGGTAGCCGGGTAGCGGAAACCGGCGGACCGCACGGCCGGAATGCCATTCCGCCCAATCTATCTCGATCCCGCGTACCCACAAACTCGCTGCCCGTATCCAATCGCGATCGTCTCGCAAGATCTTCAGGTAGCCTTCTCCTGCGGCGCCGCCAAGTGCCTCTTTCAGGTCGCTGTCCTCTTCGCTGCAACCACGCACAACCGTTCTTGGTTCGTGCTGCAAGAACGCGCCGAGCACCGACTGCAGCTCCTCGGTACTGGTAACCGTGACAGCCAAACGTTCTGCCAGATGTTCTCGACCCGTCTGCAATGTGTAGGCCAGATCGGCCAAAGACGGCGGCTCCGTGCTCACCGCAGCCAGCAAGCGCTCGCATTGCTGGCGTAGCTGCTCCTCGGTGGCCGCCGATAGCACCACAAGTTCCGGAGTTCCTACCGTGCCCTCGTCGTTAACGTCCGGCTTAGCAACGCGATACTCCTCGACGATCAAGTGCGCATTCGCGCCTCCCGCCCCGAATGAGCTGATCGCGGCCCGACGCGCGCCGTCGGGGCTCCATGGCTCCAAACTGGTGACGAGGCGAAGCCCCGTGTTCTCGATTCCCAGATGCGGATTTCGGGGTTCGCTGTGAATAGTCGGAAAGATCTGCCCCTCGCGAAACTGCCCCAAAACCTTGGTGAGCTGAGCGATCCCGGAAGCTGATTCGGAATGGCCGATATTGGATTTAACGCTCCCTATGCGGGCCTCCAAGGCACCGAATGCCTGGCGCAGACCGACGAACTCGAGGGGATCGCCCAGCGGTGAACCGTTCGCCGCCGCCTCGATGTAGGAGATCGACTCCGGCGCTATGCCCGCCTGATGCAAGCTATTACGAATGAGCTCGGCTTGCGCCTCCGGGTTCGGGATCCGGTAGCCGCCGGTCTTACCCCCGTGATTGGCCGCCGAACCCAGCACGACACCGTAGATGAAGTCGTTGTCGGCGATTGCGTCGCGGAACGGCCTTAGCACTACCGCGCCAACAGCCTCGCCTGGGAGAAGTCCGGCGGATTGGCCAAATGCGCTCGACTGTGAACCGTCGGCCAGCAGCGCCGCCCCCTTCAGCGCTTCATACTTTCCTGGATGGATCGTGAGGTTGACGCCGCCGGCGATCGCCGCTCCGCATTCCCCACGGCGAATGCTCTGACAAGCAAGGTGGATGGCGGTCAACGATGACGAGCACGCCGTGTCGATCGCGATACTTGGTCCGCGCAGGTGCAGCAGGTATGAAGTCCGATTCGCGATCGACCAGTGGCCGCCCGCTCCCAGCCGGCCCGCTGCTTGAGGATCTGACGTCGCCAGAGTGTATTGCGAATACATGCAACCAACAAAGACACCAGCCGGGCGTCCAAGATCTTCCAGACGCTCGAAACGCGCGCGTGTGTAGCCCGCGTCTTCCATCGCATGCCAGGCGGTCTGGATCCACAGGCGCTCCTGAGGATCCATGTACTCGGCTTCCAACGGAGCGATCCCAAAGAACGTGGGGTCAAATTTGTCGATATCCTCAAGAAAACCGCCATACCATTCCCCCCTCTGATGAGACGGCAAGAGGGCAAGTCGGTCCTCGGGGAACTGCCGAACGCAGTTCGTACCGGAGCGCAGGTTTGTCCAGAACTCGGAAGGTGAATCCGCTTGCGGGAAACGGCCCGCAACTCCGACGATGGCGATAGGTTCGCCCGCTTGACCAGATCGGCTCGTTGCACGAGGAGCGCCCAGCCGTGCCACCTCTGGGTGTGTCACATCCGCAGCGGCAGAACTGGTTTCCGGACCTACGGTCGCGGTTGCTGTGGCCGTCTGCCGCCCAGCATGGACAGCCGAGGACGAGCTGGCAGAGCCCGGAATCCCTTTCCCTGGAACCAAACTTGACAAGTAGGCACCCAATTTGGCGGCGGTGTCATGCTCGAACAGCAGCGAAGCCGGCAACGAGCCGAATCTCCGCTCGAGCCGCTTATTTAGTTCAAGGGCGACCAACGAGTCGACGCCAAATTTCTCGAACTTTACATCCGGACGAATTCGCGCAGGTGGAATCCGTAGAACATCGGAAAAGGCAGCCCGGATCACCTCCATCACACCCTCTTGCGACGGCACGCCGAGAGGCGTTCCGGTCGCAGCCAGCGGGACCACTGGCGCTGCTGGGCGCTCGGTTTCGGCCGGCGCCACACCACCGTCACCGTCCTTGGCCACATCGGTATCGCTCTCCGCCACAAGCACGGACCACTGGCCGTCTATCGGCGTGAGATCCTCGATACCGCCAAAACCCGCTTCGCTTATCACCTGCTTCCACGATGAGGGAGTGAGCAGCGGAGAATCTGGGATACGGATTCCCTCATCCTCAAAGCGCCACCAGCCGCCAGTGAGCCCAAACAGCAAGGTCGCAAAATCGTGCGCTTGGGTGACCTCGGTTATGGCAATAACGCCCTGAGGCCGCAGCAGCCACTTTACGTGCGCCAACGTTTCCGCGATATCGCGCGTTGCGTGCAACACGTTGCAGGCAAAGACTAGATCGATCTCGCCCGGTGAGAACTCTTGCTCGGCGGGCGCTGCTTCCAGGTCGAGCCGCTCGAAGCGCACAAAAGGGTACTCAATTTCGAACGATCGCCGCCCATGCTCGAGGAACGCAGGCGAGATGTCGGTGTATACGAACTCGATGCTGGCATCCGTTTTGGCCAGCGCGGGAAGCACCAAGGCCGAGGTTGCACCGGTTCCCGCACCCGCCTCAAGGATCCGGATCGTTGACCTCGAATCCTGGTTCGCGACCACGTAGCTTGACACCAAGTCGGCCGTCAGATTCCCGCAAGCGTGGGCTGCAACGTCGCGCTTATAGATCGCTTCCAGACGTGATAGTGATCCCCTCGGAAACAGTACTTCGATAGCGTTCCGCCTCCCGGTCAGCACCTCCGGATAGGCAGCCAGGCAGTCGCGTAGCACCTCGGCGTGCGCGGCGAACTCGGGCTGGGACTCCACGAGATTCCGGTACAGGCTGGCTATCTCGGTAGGCGCCAGCGACGAGGAGCCCACCGAGCTCGTTGTCTGAACCCGCGAATTGTCGAGCTGAAGGTATGCAGCCCGTTCCAGAATTCGTAGCAGTGCGGGAAACAGTCGCCGGTAGTCGGAAATGATTCCAAGTCTCGCCGATAGCTCAGCGAGTTCATACTGCTCTCCTGGGCGATGGAACACGCCCAATTCGTGGAACACCCTCAGAAGTTCCGAGGAGCAGTACCGCTCAAGTAGACCTGACTGCATCTAGCGGACCTCCTTTAGCACCACAAGGCTGCGCGCGAGCGGCGACGATCCTCCGTTGGACGACGTGGCTGCTTTCGCTGTGCCATTTTCGATACCGAGCAATGGGAGAAATCGTTCAGCGGCCTTAACCGCATAGATCTGATTAACAGAAGTCGACCGCAGCAACCGTTCCACTACCGGGAACGCTTCACCGGGCTCAATCGACTCCACCCCCACCGCGCGCATTCGCTGTCGGTACTCTTCAGTCGCGACCGCGCCCACGCTCCCCCAATAGGTCCAGTTCACGGTTTTCACCGGAAAGGAGACTTCGCTTCGCCAGACATTTGCGAAACTGTCCGCAAACGCAGATGCGGCAGCATAATTGCTCTGCCCGGCGTTGCCGAGCACGGACTGCACGGACGAATGGACTAACGCGAAGGCAAGCGGATCACTACGTAGCACTTCGCGAAGATTCTCCAGCCCCGACATCTTGGCGCGCAGCGGCTCAGCGAATCCGTTATCGTCCAGGGAAGCAAGCAGGCCGTCGTGCAAGACCATCGCGGAATGAACGACACCTTGCACCGGGCCGAACTCGGCCCGGCCAATTTCCACCGCGTGCCATAGTGACTGAATATCGCTCAGATCGGCACGAACGTAGATTGCTTGGGCACCAACGCGTTCAAGCTCACGAACGCGACTCCAAATCGGGTCCGCGAGTGGACTGCGGCCCATCAGAATTAAATTCGCGGAGTACTCACGTGCCAGCCACCGTGCCGTCTCGTAGCCGATTCCCTGTGCTCCCCCGGCGATCAGGTACACGCCCCCCACACGCACCGGCGATGCGCCGGAATCGTCGACCGAGATCGGTTGCAGACGCCGCACAAAACGTCGACCACCCCGGTATGTGAGCTCCTCTCCTCGAGAGATCGCAGGTCCGCATCGAAGCTGTGAAATCGTCTCGCGGGAGATCGACGTAGCGTCAATTTCCGCGGCCTCCACCATCCAGCGCGGATGCTCATTAGCAACTGATCGAGCCAGGGCCAACAGGCCCGCACCGAAGGGGCCACCCGCCAACACGTAGATCCTGAGATCGCATTGATCGGCACCAGCCTCGCTGAGCGACCGTACGAGCTTGTGCAACAGTCGCAGCTCACTCTCGGCTGCAACCGCCGAGCGCCCCGGTTCGCCAACGAACCAGACCTCGTCGGGTATTCCCCCGGCCAGTGCCCTGGATATGCCGGATGAATTGTTGACGATAGCCGCGGCAGGTATTGATCGGCTGAGCTGAGCTCCTATCTCACCAGCAGCCTCGGCCACCACCACAATGTTTTCGGGAATTTCCGGCCCGTCTGCCACCGGTTGTTGCGCAATTGACTCCGTCCACCCGTAGACCTTCAAGCCGGTGCCCGGTTTGGCCGGTAGCCGCCTAACGGCGAAGCTCTCGAACTCGACGCACACGTTTCCGTCAAGGTCTGCAACGAAGGCGTCGAAGCTCCCCTCGCGTACCCGCCGGATCAGGCAATAGCCGGCACTGGGCAACGCGCCATGCAGGGTCACCCGGCCCAACGACCACGGCACGATGGCGGCATCCGACTGCTCGGAAAACAGTGCGCATGCGCTCTGCAACGCAGAATCGAGCACCGCTGCCGCGGGCGCTCCAGCCGCGGCTTTCCACTCACCGAGCGCCTGATCGCCGGCGATAGACAAGTACTGCAGTGCCCGAAATACCCGCCCATAGGCAATACCGGCGGCCTCGAACGACGTGTACAAGGCCTCGGACTCAACCCGCGGGCCGTTGAAGGAATGCCGAATGGATTCATCCAGCCGGATGCGGCTTTCATCAGCATGCATTTCGATCACGCCGCTCGCGTGCTCCACACCTTTTGCGCCGCTCAGCAACCATTGACAGCTCGCGTCCTGTCGGTCAACGCGGAGCTCCAGAGGACCGGCATTGATAGTATTGTGCCATACGATATTTCGCAACTGCCAAGGGAAATCCGATCGGATCAGCGACGCGGCCTCGCAGGCCAGCAACAAACTCGCCGTCGCGGGCAGGATCGCCTCACCGTACACGCGATGCTGGTCAAGTAGTACTTCGTCGGGATCAAACTGGCAACGGAAGGTCAGCCCGTTTCCAGTAGCTGCCGCCCAGTCCGGCACCAGCCTCGGCCCGAGGTTGCCGGACTCGCTAGTACATGTCGGCAACCAATAGCGCTGGGATTCAAACGGATATGACGGCAGAGCGATGAGTCGCCCGCCAGCGGGTGGTTGGACTTCAATGCTCGGCGTGGCACATTGATCGATATCAGCTGTCAGCAGCTGTCGAGTTGCGTCAGCGACGCTCTGCGCATGAAACGCCCATGTTTCCTCCATGCGCTCGCGTCCGAAGGCCAACGTATAGGCGACATCAGCGAGCCGGACCGCGGGGTTCCGCTCAAGGAACTCAGCTAACCGGCTGACGCTGTCTTTCAGGGCCGTGCGTGTGCGCGCCGAAAGAACAATTGTCTGCGGTGCATCCTCCGGCACCGTGGGCGGCGTGGGTTCAATGTGTTCTTGGAGAACGGCATGGGCATAGGTGCCCCCCATCCCAAACGAGCTAACTCCCGCCCGCAGCGGCGCTCCCTTTGGGGATCGCCAGGGACGCGACTCGCTCTCGAATACGATTGGCGTTCCATCGATCTCGATCATCGGATTGAGCGGCAACAGCCCCGGTATTCCCGCTATGGTTCGGTGCCGCATCTGAAGCAACGTCTTTACCACACCCGCGAGCCCCGCCGCCGCTTCGGTGTGTCCGATGTTCGCCTTCACCGTGCCAACTTGGCAAAACCCCGTCCTATTGGTGAATTGGGCGAACGAGCGCTTGATCGCGTTGACCTCCAACGGATCACCGATACGCGTTCCCGTGCCGTGCGCCTCCAGGTAGGTGATCGTTTCAGGGTCGATGTTGGCCGAACGCCAGGCGTCAACCATCGTGGCTGTCTCGATCGCATGGTTGGGCACCGTCGGTCCGGGGGATCTACCCGCGCACCGCACGGCAGAGCCGAGCAGAATGCCGTGAATCCGGTCGCCGGCCACCAGCGCTGCCTCAAGAGGTTTGAGCAGCACCGACACCACACCCTCCCCGGGCAGGTAGCCGTCCGCATTCGCCGAGAAAGGCCGAATCGCTCCGCTCTTCGAGAAGGCGCCAATCGCACAGAAGTTCAGATATTTTGAGGCGCTGAGGCTGAGGTTCACACCGCCCGCGACCGCCATGTCGCAGTCGCCATCCCGAAGGGCTTGCGCAGCCAGATGGAGTGCCACCAGCGAAGAGGAGCAAGCGGTGTCGAGCGTCATGCACGGTCCAGTGAGATCGAAATAGTAGGCCACCCGATTCGACAGCATCGAATTGGAGTTCCCGCTGCCGGCGAACTGGAAGTCAACATTCGAATGCTGCTTCATCAGATCCAGATAGTCGTTGTAGCAGTTTCCCAGATAGATGCCAGTGCGGGTGCCACGGACACGGCCGGCGTATCCGGCGTCCTCGAACGCCTCCCACAGCACCTCGAAGAGCAACCGTAGCTGCGGGTCCATGGTCTCAGCCTCGCGCGGAGAGATGTTGAAGAACAGCGGGTCGAAACGGTCCACACTGTCGATGAAACCGCCCCGCTTGCAATACATTCCGCCGGGAGTCTCGGGGTCGAAGTGGGGTCGGTAATCCCAGTGATCGAGCGGCACGTCGGTGATCAAACAGTCGTTGTTCGCCAGGTGATGCCACAGCTCATCGAGCGTCGCAGCGCCCGGGAACCGTCCTGCCATACCGATTACAGCGATGTGTCCGTCGCCTTCGGCGAGGCTTGTAGCTTGTAACGGATCAACCTGCGGCGGCGCCGAAACGAACGGATCTCGTTGCGGGACCGCCTCGGCCCGTTGCGGTTGCCGCGACTCCAAAGCGTGCGTCTCAGCCGGCTGAGACCCCGCCCCCGCGGCGGGCTCGTCGATGCCGCCCAGCGCCTCGGTCAAATCCTCGAGCGTCGGGTGCTCAAACAGGACCGTTCCTTGCAAACGCAACCCAAACGTGCGGTTGATTCGTTGGACGAACTCCAAGCCGAGTATGGAGTCAACACCTTGTTCCACCAGGCTCCGCCGCTGGTCCAGCGTTGACGGTGCACACAGCATGACTTCGGCTAGCAAATCTCGCAGCTGGCCGAGCGTCGGCGCTGCGGTAGGCGCCGACTTCCGAGGCTCGACCACCGGGACGGATTCGGTTGTCGACAAAGGCGATTGTCCGGAATGGCCGGTAGGCTTGAGCCGCAGCTTGGCCCGCGCCGCAGAATCTTTGCCAACCGTGGACGTGGAAGGCTTCTGCGAGAACATGTCCGGCGAAACACGGCGTTGATCCAAGCCACGAATCGCGACCACCACGTCTCCCTGGAGACCGATCAAGTCGGCGTCGTAGCGAACAAACTCCTCGGTCCGGGTGGTGACGCGTATGTCGGCCTGGTATGCCCTGTCTTTCAGTGGTGCAAAGACCTGCACATCCTGCATGCAGAACGGGAGATACGCGACCTGCGAATCTTGGGCGGACTGCCCGGCGAGGCTGTGCGCCAGCCCGAAAATACTATCGAGAAGCGCCGGATGCAGCGCGAAGCGCGCGGCTTCCCGGTGCGCCGGCTCGGAGAGCAGCAAGTCCGCTCGAGCTCGGTCGGGCCAGAAGCTGGCCTTGTCGATGGTGTGAAAGAACTCACCGAGCTCCAACGCTTTACCCTCGCGCAGAATAGCCGCACCGGCTCTCTCAGCGAGCGGTTGCACTGTAGGTGAGCTGCACCTGGATGGTGCTTGCGCGGTTTCCACCTCTGCTACCGCGCGGAGGTGGTGTTTTCGGTCCGGCTCCGCGCCAGTGCTGGATAGTTCGATGCTGAGCGGGCCGTCGCCACTGACTTCTACCAGCATCCGCCGCGTCTCCCCCGGTTCGCACCATAGTGGCGTGAACAACGCTACGTCGCGGATCCGGATGGGAACCGACCTGAGGATCTCCACAGCCTGGCGGTAAACGATGTCGAGCAACGCGTCAACCGGCATAGAGTGACGGCCAAATACTTTGTGCTCACGTAGCAGGACTTCCGAATCTATGCTCATTTCGATCTCGCGCTGCAAGCCAGCCGCAGCCGTTGATTCCTCTTCGGTCCGGAACCAGTACCGTTCGCGGGCAAACGGATACGTGGGCAACGGAACACGACGGACATCGGCGGGAGCCGCCAGTGGCGGATGCTCGCCGCCGTCGTAGACGCCGGCCAGAGGGCGCTTTTCAACGTACGCCAGCAGCTTTTCGCGCAACTCGCTGAGCGAGGCCGCCCGGAACTGCGCGCGTTCGGCGAGCTGCATCCGCCCGTGGTCAAGCGTGTACGCAATATCGCACGCGCGCAGATCGCGATGGCAACCAGTCCAGTCGTAGATGCCTACGGCAAGCTCGTGCAGCTGCGGTCTGGTGGCGGCCGAAAGCGTGACGATCGAATCGCAGTCAGGACCGGCTTCAGGTGCCGGCGGCGGCTCCTCGACAAGCACGTGACAATTTGTCCCGCTGAATCCGAACGCACTCACCGCGGCCAAGCGCGATCCGCTCCAGGGCTGCGGCCGGCTCGCGAGATAGAACGGGCTGGATTCAAGGCGCAGTAGTTCGTTGGGATGCTCAGCATGCAGCGACGGCGGAATTACTCCCTCGCGTACCGCCAGAGTTGCCTTGATGAGACCTGCCACACCCGCGCCGGCTGACGTGTGACCGATATTGCCCTTGACCGAGCCGACAGCGCAGAAGTTGGAACGGTCGGTGTACTCGCGAAATGCTGCCGTTAGTGCCGCGATCTCTACCGGATCACCGAGTTTGGTACCAGTTCCGTGCGCTTCCACCAGTCCGATCGAGTTCGGGTTAATACCGGCCTGCCGGTAGACAGCGGTCAGCAACGCCTGTTGGGACTCGCTGCTGGGCGCAGTGATTCCGTTGGTGAGGCCATCCTGATTAACACGCGATGCGCGAATGACACCATGGATCGTGTCCCGATCCGCGAGCGCGTCAGACAGCCGTTTGAGGGCCACCACCCCAACGGCTTCGCCGACCGCAATGCCGTCCGCCTGGGCCGAAAACGGACGGCAGCGCCCCGTGGGCGAGAGCATCCCCGACTTGCTCATCATGAGGTACGGAGTCTCGTCGAGATACAGCGTGACGCCGCCGGCAAGCATGACATCGGCATCACCATCGCGCAGGCTCTGGCAAGCCAGATGAACCGCCACCAACGACGACGAACACGCCGAATCGATACTGAGCGCCGGCCCCTTGAGGTCAAGCAGATATGACACCCGAGCGGCCAGTATCGAGGCGGCGTTACCGAGCATGGCGTGACCTAGATTGCGCACACCGGATGTCCTGCCGAGCAACATTTGGTAGTCGTTGTTGATAGCACCCGCCACGACGCCGCACGCCGCGCCGTTCAAGGCCGGACCGGCATAGCCAGCGTTCTCCAATGCCTCCCAGCATGTTTCAAGAAACAGCCGTTGCTGAGGGTCCATTACCTCGGCTTCGGCACGGGTCACCCGAAAGAATTTCGCATCGAACAAGTCCACACCGTCCACAAATCCGCCCCAGCGGCTGCAGCTGCGTCCCAGCTGATTCGGATCGGGATCGTAGAATTGATCGACGTCCCACCGGCTGGCCGGAATGTCGGCAACGGAATCCACTCCCGCGAGGATGTTTTCCCAGTACTCCTCGGTATTTCTCGCCCTCGGGAAACGCCCCGCCATCCCGACAATGGCGATCGGCGTGTTCTCTGCGCGGGCTAGCCGTGGCTCTGCCCGATATTTCGGCCGTATCGGCTCTGGGGTTGTCGCTACCTCCGTGGCCGCCACGTCTACCGCCGGTAGCGCCCCATCCGCGCGGCTCCGCAGACCAGCCAGCGTCGGGGAATCAAACAACGTCTGCAGTTCCAGCCCGATGCCGAAGCGGCGGTTAATCGTGTCGAGTAGTTTCAGGCCGACCAGCGAGTCGACTCCGAACTCCGCCAACGGGATATCCTCCTCGATACGGCGCTGCGGAATGCCGATCACCTGAGCCGCAAGCTGGCGCAATTCCACCATGGAGACGCGGGGCTGGCTGCCAATTTTTTCTGCTTGCATGGGTTTTCCTGCCGATATCACATCGGAGTAGCTCTCGGCTGAGTCGAGTGCAGCCACATTGCGGAGGCGCAGGGTTTCCGATGACTTGCTCGTGTCAAAACGTGCCGTCAGCAGCACGTAGCGGATGAGCCCCATCGCGAAGGCCTTTCCGCAGTTGTGCCACGCCCGGTGTTCGGCCTCTGCATGGGCCAGGTCCGGGTGCCGCGCACGCAGGTGAGCCAACGTTGCCTCGAAATCCTCGTCGACGAGGAAGTTACTGATCTCTTTGCCCACATCGATTGCACGGATGAGCTCGAAACCGCTGTCTGCCAGTAGATGCGCCAACTCCACAGGGCGACACGTGTAGAGCCCGACCGCATCGTGGTTGATGCTGGCAACCGTGTTCGCCAGACAGTCCGCGATGAGTAACGTCCCGCCAGGGCGCAAATGCCGAGAAAGATTGGCAATCAAAGCATGCTTGTCACGAATGTGAAACAGCACCTCAAAGGCCAGCGCCGCGTCGTAGTCGCCGCTGAACTCGTCTTTCGTACTATCGGCCAAACAGACGTCGACCCGGCCCGCCAAGCCTGCCGAGGCGATCCGTTGCGTACCCAACTCGGCCTGCTTCGGCGTGATCGTGTAGCCCGTCGCCTCAAGTCTTGGGTGCTTATTGGCCAGCGCAATCAGATCGGTCGCGAATCCGCACCCAACGTCGAGCACCCGTCCAGTTTCCTGCCAGGTCACTCCAGAGAATAAGAGTTCCTTCATCTCGCGTTGTGCGCGCAACGTCTCCGCGTAGTGTTCGGGACATTGGTCGGGCTCGAAAAACGTTTGTAGCCAGCGATATCCAGGAAGCCGGTGCAGAAACGGCGCGAAGACGAGATGGATGTCCTGATCTTTGACCTCGTCAGCCACTGTTCCGGCGACGCGGTTATAGTAGCTGGCCACCACGCCTCGAGATGCGGCCCCAGCATCTTCAGACTGCGACTCGACGCCTTCGGGCCGGCTCAACACGCGGGAGCTTGCTGGTGTTTGCTCTTGTGCCGTGTCCAACCAGCAGCGAAGTCGTTCATACGGATACGTGGGCAGGGGCACTCTTCGGCCAACCGCGAGGAAACATTCAGGAATTGGTGTTCCGGTCACCCAGGCCGCGGCGGCTTCCTCGATCCCGGCTGGCTCCGCCGCCTCCAAACGTATGTCAATGCGCCCCTGCCAGGAAGGCACAGGTTGCTCGATCAGTTCTTCCCAAGAGGCGACCACCCACGCCATGCGGTAGCGGTGGTGCGTGCGTCCGCTTTGCAACGTGAAACACGCGTCG
Organism: Mycobacterium sp.; assembly: GCF_965230835.1. GTDB lineage: Bacteria > Actinomycetota > Actinomycetes > Mycobacteriales > Mycobacteriaceae > Mycobacterium. Next base: position 4,067,100 of record NZ_CBDDLW010000002.1, on the reverse strand, counting down.
GCCAGCGAAGGTCTCGGCGACGCGCTTGTTAGATACGCGTATAGGTCATCTCGGCGGCGGTCAAGCTGGTCGGCTGTTTTCGCCGAAAGTACGACCATTTGCCGCCGTGACTCGTCCAGCATTGGTGTTCGTGGCTCAGCCTCGGACACGATCAACGACGCCAGCGATCCGCCAATACCCGACGATGTAATCAGGGCGCGCCGCTTTTCCCGATCAACCTCCCAATCAATGCTTGAATCGGGGAAATAGAAGCGCGAATCTGCAACGGCAAGTTCCGGATTGGGGTGCCGCGAAACCGGGCTCGGGGGAATTTTGCCGTAACGCATTTGCAGCAGAACCTTGGTTAGCTGCGCTATTCCGGACGCCGCCTCGAGATGCCCGATGGCGGGCTTGACGCTGCCGGCCGGGCAAGTCGCACCGTCGGTACCCACAGTCGCCACGAGTGCAGCCCACTCGCTGGCGTCGGCGAGTTCGGCGCCTAACGCCTGCAGCTCCACGTAGTTGATCTGGTGCGAATCTGTTCCCGACTGCGCCAAAAGATGTGCAAGATGTTGACGCGATGCACCTGGCGAAGGCAGCCGGTAATTTCGCTCTCCTCCCTGATGACTCAGTGCGGAGGCATCGATAACTCCCCACACGTAGTCTCCATTGGCCAGGGCGCGGCTCAGCGTCGTGAGAACCACCACGCCGCCACCTTCGCCCGGTACGAATCCGGAACCGTCCGCGGGGAACAACCCGTCGTACTCGGCGGGTGCGATCAAGCCGTATGACTGCAGCATCCGCAACTTCTCCGGATGCAGGAGCAAGTTGATGGCACCGGCTACCGCCATGGGTACTGATCCCGAACGTAAGGCCTCGCAGGCCAGATGGATTGCGGTCAGAGCCGAGGTGCAACCGGCGTCGAGCGTAAAGCTGGGACCGGTGCAACACAATGAGTGCGACACCCGATTCGCGAGCCCGAACAGCGACGTGTCAGCAGTACCTTGCCGGTGCAACGCGTACGTGTTTGCGGTAACGCCCATGTATACACCCGCATTGCGCAGCTCGACATCGCCCACGGCATGTCCTGCCGTCTCGATCGCATCGTGTGCGAGTTCGAGGAGAATGCGTTCTTCTGGTTTCATCGCAGCGGCCTCGGCCGGGGTAATCCCAAAGAAGACAGGATCGAATAGTTCGACTCCCGTCAAAAATCCGGTGGCGTCTTAGGACTGGTGTAAAAACGCTGGGCGCATGTTCCTGGTGGTCATGTTACGCGGCGGTGGTGTCGGTCGTGGTTGTTGTGGTGGGGGGATGCAGTGGGCGGGGTGGCTCGAGCAGTTGGTGGCGTAGTTCTTGGAGGTGGCGGCTGGTCGCTGATGTTTGGGTGACTCCGCGCCAGCCGCGGCTGGCGCGGTCGAGGACGGCCCATACCAGCGACAGACAGCTGGTTTCGCCGGGTAGGCGGCCGATGACCTTGACCCGGCGACGGGATTCTCCGAAGGTGCGTTCGATGAGGTTGGAATGGCGGATGCGTGTCCAGTGTTGGCGGGGGAAGCGCAAATGCACGCTCAGCGAGGCGAAGTCGTTGGCCAGGCAAGCGACCGCGGCTGGGTAGAGCCCGCGGTATGTGGTGGTGAACTCCTCGGCGCGGCGGGTGGCTTCATCCACGGCCTGCTGGCCGGGTGGCTGGTCAATGTCATCGAAGATCGACCAGAACGCGGCTTTGATCTCGTCCTGGACCGCGACAGGTGTCTTGGCGATGACGTTACGGCAGCGATGGATCAGACACCGCTGACGCAGGCTTGCCGGAAACGTGGTCTCCCATGCGGCGATCAGGCCCGGCGCCCCGTCGGAGATGCCCAGTAGCGGCGGGCGTAGTCCCCGGTTCCTCAGGTCAGCCAAGAAGTCGGCCCACGCATCAGCCGACTCCGCTGCGGCTGGGGCCAGCCCAATAAACAGGGGCTTGCCGTCGGTGCAGATGCCCCAGGCGGCCAGCACCGGCTCGGCCGGGGCGTTGGGATGCATCCGAAAGTTCGAGGCATCCAAGAACAGGTAGTCCAACACCAGCTCATCAAGGCGTCGAGACGACCACGCAGCGAACTCGTCTTTGATGGCCGCACAAATCCGGCTCACCGTCGAGCGCGACAACGCCGCCTGCGAGCCCAGCACCTCGGCCAACGCGGCCTCGATGTCGCGATCCGACAAACCGCGCACCCATCCCGAAATCACCAACGCCTCCAGAGCGTGGGTGCGCGTCACCCCGGCACCGAATAGCCGCGAACAGAACCGCTCGTCGGTGTCGCGTAGTTTCGGGCGGCATAATTCGACCGAGCCCATCGTGGTCTTCACCGTCGCCGGCGGTTGATACCCATTGCGGTACCCGCCCGGGCCGTCCTGAACCCGACGCTGGTGACGGGCTCGGCCCAACACTGCTTCTACCTCGGCCTCCACGGCGACCTGAAACACCAGACGCACCGATAACCGCCCGACCTCCTCCAAAATCTCGGTCAACGGCCGCTCGGTCGCGGCGAACAACTGATCCATCTCAACACGCACACGCTCAATCGGCGATACTCGCTTGGTCACGGGCGTAGCCCCTCCTTCATAGCTTTCGTCGGTTGCGACGGAACCTACGCCCGTGACCATTTACACCAGCGATGAGACGCGACCAAAAATCCGCCCCGGCGGCACTGCAGGTCGTCGTCTTCGGTGCCTGCCCAGCGCGGCGAAGGTAAATCACTGATCGCGCTGTGACCGTCGTGCAGGTTCTTCCAAAACTCCGCCAGCGTCGTGGCGCCAGGATATCGCCCGGCCAGGCCTGTAATCGCAATCGGCTCTACCGCCGGAGGGGACGCCGAGTCTGGGTTCCTCGACGCGACCATCCTCGGGTCGGCATAGTCAGAGTCGGCATAGTCAATGGCCGTGGTTGCAGCAAAATGTGCAACGATGCCCCGGATTGAGCCGCGTTCGAGCAGAATGCTCTTTGGTATCGGCCCGATCATTTCCTCAAGTTTTTGCGCAAGTTGGTTTAAGAGAATCGAGTCGAGCCCATAGTCTTGCAGTGCGGCATCTTCGCCCACGGTTCCCTGTGGCACCTGCAGGATCCGGTGCACCAACTCGGAGATCCGGTGATTGAGTGCCGCCGGTAGCGCCGCCGGCCGATCAGGCGCCGGGGCGGCAACCGACGCAACCGTCGGCGCCGGCTTGGCTCGGATGATTCCGGAAACATCACCCGCGGTGACCAGAACATGTGGAGCTTCCGAAGCGAGGAGCCGTTCGAGGACATCAAGCGCGGATTCGCTTTCCAGCGCACGCAGGCCGGTGGCTCTTTGCCACGTGTCGACTTGATCGGCGTCGGTGAGACCGGTATCGCGCCACAAACCCCAGCCGACGCTCAGTGTGCGACCCGGCCCCCGTTGGGTACGTTGAGCAGCAAACGCGTCGAGAAATCGATTCGCGGCAGCGTAGTCACCACGGCCCAGATCGCCCACTGCGGCCGCAAGTGATGAGAAAAGGACGAAGAAATCAAGCTGATCACCCGCCGTGGCGGCATCGAGCGCTAGCGCGGCATCGACTTTGGATCGCAGGACACTGTCCCATTCGCTAGCCGACTTGTTGGCAAGCTTCGACTCGCCCATGGTTCCGGCCGCGTGCACTAGGCCGCGTATGGGGCCCCACCGGCCACGTACCGTGCGCAATGCCGCATCGAGCTGGCGCGAGTCGGCGACATCAGCCTGGCAATACATCACCCGACCGTGGGCCTGAAGATCGGCCAAGAGCGCGGCCTTCTGCGCATTGGGCTCCGCGCGCCCCAGTAGGGCCACCGCTGCGCCGCGCCCGATCATTCGCCGCGCGACCGCTGAGCCCAACGAGCCCAGACCGCCGGTAACCAGATAGACCGAACCATCTCGATAGCGGTATGGCTGTTGGGAATCCACGCGTTCGCGATAGCCACGAACGAAACGCTCACCGGTTTCGATTCGGGCTTCGCACACGGTTCCGACGCGCATTGCCACGAGTTCGCGCACGCAGACTTTCGCCAGCGCGCCAGCAGTCAAGCCGGGAGCGCGAAGCGATCCATAGCAATAACGGGAGGAGGTTTCGACCAACGCGCGCCCGATGCCGTCGAGCATCTCGAAACTCGGGTCGAGCTGCGAGTCATTGGTCACTAGCAGCCACCGAATGGCGTGTCCAACGTTCCGTGCCGCTGCGGTAGCGATCACGCGCCATGCTTCAACGTCGGGTCGCAACATCACGATCGCATCCGCCTCCACGCCGGCGGCGCCCGCGGCGTCGGCGAGATCGGTCGCCAACAAGAATTGGACTTGCAAGGCGAGTTGCTCAAAAGCCTGCCGCTCCTCAACACTTGCGCCGACAACAGTCAACCGGCCCGTCCATGAAACCGACTCGGCAAGCGGGGCGCGCTCCCAGGTGGGTTCCAACACAACCGGAAGAGGTGACGATTCAGAAAACGAGTCATTCCTTCGACCAGAGTTTGGCATCGGGTTGGCGCTCTCGGTGAACCAGCAGTGCTGACGCACAAAGGCTGACCCGGGAATCGCCACTTTCGCGGGCGGCACCGGATGCAACGCGCGCCAATCGACCCGTTCGCCTCGGACCCAACACTCGCCAGCCGTCGTGAAGTCAACACTCGACGGTGTTTGACCGGTGGCTGCAGTCCCCCGCAGTATCTCCGGCTTATCGGCGCCGGCCGCTCCATAGCTAGCCAGCATGCGCACGGCCTGTTCAGTGTCGTCTGCGAGGAACGCCAACCGTTCCCGTGCCGCATCACGACCGGACTGAAGCGTCCAAGCGATCTCGGCGAGGCTGGCATCCGACTTCGACAGCGCCGTCGCGAGCCTCGCCGCCGTACGACGCAGGTGCTCTTCGTCGCGCGCCGACACGATGATCCATTGCGGGCCTTCCGAGTTGCCGGAGTCCTCCCGCTCCGAGACGAACTCCTCGACCACCAGGTGGGCATTCGCCCCACCGAATCCAAAAGAACTGACGCCCGCGATGCGCTTGGGTACCCCGTGGGGCGAGTCGGTGGGCACGGACCATTCCCGCCGTTCGGTCACGATGGCGAATCGCGAACCGTCCAGCTGCAGTTGCGGATTCAGCCGCGCAATATTGATGCTGGGTGGAAGCTCACAATGCCGCAAGGCGAGCAGCACCTTGATGAGGCTCGCGCAGCCCGCCGCGGCCTCCAGGTGCCCGATATTTCCTTTAACCGAACCTATCCAGCAGCGCTGGTCGGCATCGTGGCGCCCGAGCGCCTTGCGTAGGCCGTTGACCTCGATGGGATCACCCAGCGGAGTGCCCGTCCCATGGGCCTCGACGTAGCTGATCTGGCTGGCGGCTACCCCCGCCGCGCGGATCGCCTCTTCAACTAGCTGCGCCTGCGCATTGGGATTCGGCGCTGTCAGCGAGGTGGCACGACCGCCGTGGTTGACCACTGCGGCGCGGATGGCACCGTGAATAGGATTGCCGTCTCGCAATGCGGCCCCGAGCGGCTTCAGCAGGAATATGCCCGCCCCTTCGCCGCGCACATACCCGTTCGCGTCGGCGTCGAACGGTCTACAGATTCCGTCCGGACTCAACATGCCGGCCTGAGCAAAGGAGATGAACAGCGTCGGATTCAGTATGACGTTCACCCCGCCGACCAGGGCCGCGTGGCAGCGACCAGAGCGGATCGCTTCCACACCGCGCTGAATCGCTACTAGCGCGCTCGAGCAGGCGGTGTCCACCGGCTCGCTCGGACCGTGCAGGTCGAGCAGATAGGACACGCGATTGGCCAGCAGCGAGTGCGCCGTGCCCGTCGACCCATGCGTCGTCACGCCGTCGGCACGCTGTTTCATCAGATCCGCATAGTCGGAGGTCGAAACGCCGATGAACACGCCGGTGTCGCTGCCTGCGAGATCGCTTGGCGCGGTACCGGAATCCTCTATCGCTTCCCAGCAACATTCGAGAACGATGCGTTGCTGCGGGTCCATCGATGCCGCCTCCTTCGGCGATATGCCGAAGAACAGCGGATCGAACTGGTCTACGTCGTGAACGAAAGCGCCCCAACGGATATCAGTGAGAGTCGTCCCCTCGCGAGCGCGCCCGGCATATTCACGCCAATCCCACCGGTCCGCCGGAATCTCGCTGACGCATGACCTGCCATCGCGCAGATGTTCCCAATATTCTTCCAGAGTAGCCGAATTGGGCATCCGACCGGCCATTCCGACGATCGCGATCGCATCGTCCGTAGGTCCCGGTGCAATCACCCTTGCGGCAGAGTCGTGCGCGGCCACGGCCCGCGCGGTGTCCGCGCGATCCACCTCTTGGGCCGCTATCGTCGGGTCGTCAAAATCAGCACTAACGACGCTCGACAAGTAACGAGCGATTCCGTTGAGCGTCGGATATTCGAATAGGGCTGCGGGCGTGATGTCAACGTTGAAGCGTTGTCCTAGTTGAGCCGCCAACCCCGTGATGTTGATCGACTGAAATCCGAACTCGCCCAGGTTCGTATCGGGATCGAGCTCGCCTGGTTCAGCTTTCAGGATGTGCGCAGCGATATTGGTTGTCTGTGCGAGAAGCTGCGGAACCGCGTACTCGCGGACGACACCGCCAAGCTCTGCGGTCCTGGTCGGATTGAGCAGCCGGCGCAGCCGAGTCGCATCGCCGTAAAGCACAGTGGTCACAACGGCGTCGTCAACTAACGCCGCACACAGGGCTTGCCAGGCCGCCTCGTTCGGCATGGGACGGAAACCCGCGTTTTCCACGACCTTGGCCGAGTCCTCATCAGCGCGCATCGCCCCCTCGGCCCACAACGGCCAGTTGGTCGACCGGCTGACACCTGATCGCCGTCCCGCCGCACGCTCCTGCTCTCGCTGCTCGCACCAGGCGTCCATGTAGCGGTTGGCCGTCGCGTACGCCGCTTGGCCGCGGTTGCCGAATTGCCCGGCGATCGACGAGAAAGCAACGAAAAATCGCAAGGGCTCGTTGGCCAGTGCCTGGTCAAGTGCAGCGATTCCGCAAGCCTTCGGCGCCAGAATCCGATCAAAATCATCAACGGAGACATTTGGTACGAGCGCATCATGCTGCACCCCGGCCAGATGGAATAGACCGTCGATACTGCCCCACAACGAGTGGATTTCTTCCCTGACGCGGTTCAGTTGCTCGACGCTTGTGACATCTGCGGCGAGATGGGCGATGTTGCCGGACGTCTCCCCTCCCCGTCGCGACAACACGGCGACCCGCGCGTCCCACTCCCGCTCGAGCCATCGGGCCAGCACGCTTCCTACCCCGCCGGTACCGCCGGAAACGAGGTATACGCCGCCGCGGCGGAGGATCTCGGAGGGCGGCACTGGCAGCTGCCGTGACGACACTTCGGCAAAACGCCGCACGAACCGCTCCGCGCCTTCGTAGCGCACCTCTGCGTCTGCACTCTCTGTACCTGCCTCCGCCAACAGTTGTTCGCGGGAAGCATGGTGCGCAACTCGGATGTGGACACGCGGGGTTTCGAGCGCGACTGCTCGGCCAAGCCCCGACACCGCGGCGGAAGCCGGCGATCCGTCGCCGGCATGAACAATTCGGCATCCGGCGCGCGGCGCGTGATCAAGAAGCGCCTTTGTCCACAGAAATATCTCCCGCGCCGGCTGCTTGGACCTAGTCGAGTGCACGACGACCGACGGCAAGGCGGCCATCTGGTCCAGTTCACGCACCAGCCGCTGATAGTCCTCAACGACATCAGGATTGATGCGCCATTGCAGTGCCGAATTTCGCATGAAGCTATCGCCTGAAACGATTGTGCGTATCGAATCCCAAGGCTCATCGGCGAACACCAAAATGGATGAGGCTTCGGTGAGGCCGCTCCCGACCTCCGACGATTCCCACACCTCCCGAGCGCAGAGCAAGCCGGCGCCAATACCACTGCCTGCCCGCGGGGTAAGCGATCGCGCCCGGAAGCCGCGGATATCCAGTACCACCGACCCGCTGTCGTCATATGTGGTGACGTTGAATACTCGGTCCCCCTCGTCGCCGGCAGTCACCGCGCGTACCCATCCTCGCCTTGGTAATGGGGCGAAAATATTGAGGCAGTCCAGCGAATATGGGACCCGCAATCCGTCAGCCGAACCATCCGTTTCGGCCAGGGCTGTCTGCAACGCCCCGTCTAGCCATCCGGGTGGCAGATGCGAGGGCCCCGGCTCAGCCTCGATCCGGCCCCACCGTCCCGTCACCGCGTAGTGAATCTCCTGAAGCCCGCGAAACACCGGGCCCAACTGCAATCCACGCTCCGCGGCATACTCGTAGAACTTTTCACTCGTCATGTGTTGGCTCGACAGCGCGATCTCGGCCTCGGGGTTAACTCCGTCAGGGGGATCTCCGTCCGGTGCGACCGCAACGCTGCCAGAACAAATGATCGTATGCCCGCGTACGACGTCAAAGGTTGCGCCGGCTGCCTCGCGTCGGAGGTCGATCGAGAGTTTCAGGCCTTTGCCATCCGAAACCGGCTCAAGCCAACGGACACCATGCAATCGGCCGACAGGCACTCCCAAGAAGTCTGCTCCCACCGCGCGGGCGAATTCCAGCAGGCAGACGCCAGGCAGCACCGGTTGGCCACCAACGTGGTGCTGCGCAAAGAAATCTTCGCGCCCGCTGAACACGAACTCATAGCTGGCGGCATCCGAAGTCCGGTGTCGGACGACAAAAGGATGCAGTCCGACAGGCGTCTTTTCCCGGGCCAGCCAGTAGCGCTTGTCGCCAAACGGATAGGGCGGCATCGAAATCACCCGATGCTGTGCGGCCGGATACACGTCAAGCAACGCCTCGGTATCGCCGTTGACGTAGGCCGTCAATGCCGCGGCCATCTCTTGGTACGAACTGCCCGGCGCATGCTCACGTGTTTCTCCGGCCAGCCATCCAGCCAACTCGTCCCAGCTCTCGCATACCACACCGGTGCGGTGCCGAAAGTGCGACCGGCCACGCGCCAAGAGCGATGCCGCCACATACAGCGGCAGCTTGGGATCGCGCCGTGTCACCCACTCAAGCAGGTCTGACCGCTTCTGGGCCAGCGCCGTGGGTGTTTTCGCGGACAACGCGATTACTTCGTAACGGCGCGCGGCGGGAGCGGTGCGCGCATCAATCGGCGCTTCCTCTAGGACCATGTGGCAGTTGGTTCCGCTGAACCCGAACGAGCTCACCGCAGCACGCCGGACGCTGTCAGCGGCCCAGTGCTTGGCCTCACTTTGGACGCGGAACGGCGTGTCTTCCAACGTCCCCGCCTCCGCACTGCGCTCGAAATGCAGTGTCGGCGGCAATGCTTGGTGGTACAGGCACAACGCGGCCTTGATCAGCCCGGCTACCCCAGCAGCGAGTGTGGTGTGCCCGATCTGCGACTTCACCGAGGTCAAGCAACAACGCTGCGCCCCGTCGGCAACAGGAAATACCGAGCGCAGAGCCTCCAATTCGACGGCATCGCCGAGCATCGTGCCCGTCCCGTGTGCTTCCACCATCCCAATCGACTTGGGCTCGACTCCGGCCCGCCGGTAAACGTCCTCGAGTAACCTGCGCTGCGCTTGGCCGCTCGGCGCCGTTATCCCATTCGTTCGCCCGTCTTGGTTGGAGCCGCAACCCCGAATCACGGCATATATCCGGTCGTTGTCGCGCAGGGCCGCTTCGACAGGTTTGAGGACAACCACTCCGACGCCTTCGCCGAGAACAATTCCGTCTGCCGACGCGTCAAAGGCGCGGCATCGGCCACTTGCCGAGAGCATGCCGGTATTGCGCGCCTTGACGTGCAGATCGGGCGTAAGCAGCAGCGCGACCCCGCCCGCCAGCGCGATGTCACAATCCCCGGTTTCGATGCTCGCGATCGCCTGCCGAACAGCTACCAACGAGGATGAACACGCCGTGTCAATCGACAGGCTGGGACCCGTTAAGTTCAGATAATAGGAAATCCTCGAGGCTAAGATTCCGGCCGCAAGACCAGTGAACGCGTAGGACGTCTTGGATTCCGATTCATCGAGCAGCTGCATATAGTCACCGGTGCTGGCTCCCGCAAAAACCCCGCAGCGTTGTCCTGACAAGCCGGCCTCAGAGCATCCAGCATCTTCCAGGGCTTTCCACGCCTCAATCAGAAACAGACGCTGCTGTGGATCCATGATTTCGGCTTCGGCGGGTGATATTCCAAAAAACATCGGATCGAACCGGTCGACTGATTCCAGGAAGCCCCCAACAGCACAGCCGTTCGTCTGATCCAGCCCAGGACCACAATCCGCAAAGTTGTGGTCATACCAGCGACCGACCGGTACGTCGGTGATACAGTCGCGGCCCAGTCGGATGTTTGCCCAGTACTCGTCAGCGGTGTCTGCCCCGGGAAATCGGCATGACATTCCGACGATCGCGATACCCGTGACAGTGTCACCGTTCGGCGCCGCAACTCCGAGTTCCTCGGGTGAAAATAACCGGGTATGCATCCGGTCACACGAGAACACCACGCGGTTGTCATCATCGACCAGCGTCACACGAAAAACTGACCCAGCAGAATCCCGTTCCACGAGTTCCACCAGTGCATAGGCCTCGCGCAGGTCAACAGGTGCGGTGGTGCGCACGTTCTCCAGCAGTACCGGCAAGTAAACACCCGCTACCCCCAAACGATCATCCTTGATGCGTGCGAGGCAGAGTGCAGTGACGAATGCGGCGTCGACCAAGGCGGGCGCGGTCAGATAGGATTTTGATTCTTCGACCGCCGCTGGCGTCACCTTAAGTCGCGCCACCGCGCGCTCGTCGAGGAAACGAATCTCTTCGATTGATTGGTAGAACGGCCCGAATCCGCAGTCCTCGGCGGCGTAATGCTCGGCCCCAGACAGGCGGGCGTCGGCCCTGTCAAGAACCGCCCAGTGGTCTGCGGTGGGCGCCAGCTGACCATGGTCCACACTTGCCCTGCCCGACGCATGGATCGTGTCACCCACGCAAAAACGAAACGCCCATCCGCTCCCTTGTTGATCGTGCTCTAGCCGTAGCCGCACCGCGCGGCCAGCATCCACCCCGATGGGCTGGGCTAAGTGCAACCGCTCGACGAGCAGCTCGCCGCCAAGAGCCTGAGCCAGTAGTTCCAGATATCCGTCCGTGGGAAATACACACTGTCCGCAGACCCGATGGTCGCGCAGAAGCGGTGATTCATCCGCCTCGAGCCGCCACTCCAGTACGTCGGCCTGCTGTGGGCTCGCGGCAGCATCGAGGAGTTGGCCGACCCGGTCGGCGACTGACTCCTCCGCGCCGAGCCGAAGGATCTCAGCCGCACTCAAAGTGATTCCAAAGTCATTCGCAATCCGAAGTGACAGCGCTTCAGCTTCCGGCGAAGACAACCAAGGAGTGGCTTGCGTCATTGGCGAACCTCCGAAACGCTCAGCGCGATTCGCGCCCGTATTTCTTCTTGCCGACCCAGCGCCTTAGGCTCAACCGGCTGAGGACTCGCCGCGGCGCCCCCGGCGCCGGCCGAGTCGGCCACGAGAGCAGCCAACGTGGCAACTGTGGGACAGTCGAATAATTGGCTGGCGCGAATATTGATGGCATATCTGCGGTTCAGGAAGCGGACCAGTTCCACGGCCAGAATCGAATCGAGGCCAAGCTCGACAAAAGGCCGATTGTCGTCAATGGCGGCCTCGTCCTGGAACAGGACCTTGGCCAATTGGCTGCGTATCGATTCACGCGCCTCGGCGAGGCCCGAGCTACCTGCCGACCACTCGGTGTTGTTGACTTCGCCCTGCGGTACTTTCGTGCCGCCGGGGATCAGCGCGAGCTTCAACTCCTCCGACTTGGTGCGGGGTCGGGGAGCCGGCCGGTGCCGCAGCTGAATCCTGTTTGAGCCCTTGGATGTTGGTGGCGGATGGTCGGAAGACTTGGCCCGCGCAGCATCGGTGAACCAATGTTGGGTGCGCGCGAAGGAATACCCGGGCGCATTGATTCGTCGTGGCCTTTGGTCACCGTACAGCGACCTCCAGTCAATCTCCGCGCCCGAGATCCACAACTTTGCGATTTGGTCCAACTTCCCTTTTCGCCAGAGCGCGCGCACATAGTCGCGGCCTTCTTCCTCGTCGATTGGAATTGCGCTGCTTCCCGTCTTGCCGAGGAATTGCGTGGTGCCGGCAGGCACTGCCTCTGCCATGTGCGAGAGTTGTTCGCGCAGTTCCGCCACCGAGCCGGCGATAACCGCACCGCGATAAGCCATCGGCTCGCGGCCGGTCTGCAGTGTGTAGGCCAAGCGCCCCAGGTCCTCGGGACGAACGTTCGCCTCGACGTGCGTGGCGAGAACACCGGCTGCTTCGCGGACTTGTTCTTGGCTTTCCGCAGACAGCACAAACAGGTGCGGGCCGTTGCCCGCGGGTCCGACCCGGGTTGGTGGGGGTTGCGGCGCTTCTTCGACGATCAGGTGCGCGTTGGCGCCCCCAAATCCAAATGAGTTGATACCGGCCCTGCGCGGCTGGCCGTTCGACGAGGTCCAGTCCTTGCCCTCGGTAACAAGGTAGAAAGGCCCCTCTTCGAGAGTTGGGTGGCGTCTTAGGACTGGTGTAAAAACGCTGGGCGCATGTTCCTGGTGGTCATGTTACGCGGCGGTGGTGTCGGTCGTGGTTGTTGTGGTGGGGGGATGCAGTGGGCGGGGTGGCTCGAGCAGTTGGTGGCGTAGTTCTTGGAGGTGGCGGCTGGTCGCTGATGTTTGGGTGACTCCGCGCCAGCCGCGGCTGGCGCGGTCGAGGACGGCCCATACCAGCGACAGACAGCTGGTTTCGCCGGGTAGGCGGCCGATGACCTTGACCCGGCGACGGGATTCTCCGAAGGTGCGTTCGATGAGGTTGGAATGGCGGATGCGTGTCCAGTGTTGGCGGGGGAAGCGCAAATGCACGCTCAGCGAGGCGAAGTCGTTGGCCAGGCAAGCGACCGCGGCTGGGTAGAGCCCGCGGTATGTGGTGGTGAACTCCTCGGCGCGGCGGGTGGCTTCATCCACGGCCTGCTGGCCGGGTGGCTGGTCAATGTCATCGAAGATCGACCAGAACGCGGCTTTGATCTCGTCCTGGACCGCGACAGGTGTCTTGGCGATGACGTTACGGCAGCGATGGATCAGACACCGCTGACGCAGGCTTGCCGGAAACGTGGTCTCCCATGCGGCGATCAGGCCCGGCGCCCCGTCGGAGATGCCCAGTAGCGGCGGGCGTAGTCCCCGGTTCCTCAGGTCAGCCAAGAAGTCGGCCCACGCATCAGCCGACTCCGCTGCGGCTGGGGCCAGCCCAATAAACAGGGGCTTGCCGTCGGTGCAGATGCCCCAGGCGGCCAGCACCGGCTCGGCCGGGGCGTTGGGATGCATCCGAAAGTTCGAGGCATCCAAGAACAGGTAGTCCAACACCAGCTCATCAAGGCGTCGAGACGACCACGCAGCGAACTCGTCTTTGATGGCCGCACAAATCCGGCTCACCGTCGAGCGCGACAACGCCGCCTGCGAGCCCAGCACCTCGGCCAACGCGGCCTCGATGTCGCGATCCGACAAACCGCGCACCCATCCCGAAATCACCAACGCCTCCAGAGCGTGGGTGCGCGTCACCCCGGCACCGAATAGCCGCGAACAGAACCGCTCGTCGGTGTCGCGTAGTTTCGGGCGGCATAATTCGACCGAGCCCATCGTGGTCTTCACCGTCGCCGGCGGTTGATACCCATTGCGGTACCCGCCCGGGCCGTCCTGAACCCGACGCTGGTGACGGGCTCGGCCCAACACTGCTTCTACCTCGGCCTCCACGGCGACCTGAAACACCAGACGCACCGATAACCGCCCGACCTCCTCCAAAATCTCGGTCAACGGCCGCTCGGTCGCGGCGAACAACTGATCCATCTCAACACGCACACGCTCAATCGGCGATACTCGCTTGGTCACGGGCGTAGCCCCTCCTTCATAGCTTTCGTCGGTTGCGACGGAACCTACGCCCGTGACCATTTACACCAGCGATGAGACGCGACCTCGAGTTGTAGATAGGGGTTCACGTTCTCGACATTCCGTGTCGCTGGGAGGTAGCGATGCTGCAAGGCAAGGACTACCTTGTGGAGTCCGGCAATTCCGGCAGCGGTTTCTAGATGTCCAATGTTGCTTTTTACCGAGCCGAGGCCGCATGATCCTGCTGGTAATTCCGCCGCCCCACGCGCAGCCCGGAGATGTGCGTATGCGTCACGCAGTGCGTTGCATTCAATCGGATCTCCGATCGGCGTTGCGCTGCCGTGAGCTTCCACGTAAGTCACCGACGCGGGATCAACACCGGCGCGCTGATAGGTTTTCGCTAGCAGTGCAGACTGGCTCTCTCCGTTGGGGGCCGTGAGCCCGTTCGCTCGCCCATTGTGGTTCTCGCCGCTACCCCGGATTACGGCCAGCACCTCGTCGCCATCACAAAGCGCAGCATGCAGCGGCTTGAGGAATACCGCCCCAACACCCTCGCCGCGCACATAGCCGTCGGCGGCAGCATCGAAAGTCCGGCATCGCCCGCTGGGGCTCAACATTCCCGCCTTCGCGAACGAAACGAAAAGGTCCTCGCTGAGCAGCACGTTCACCCCACCAGCGATCGCCTGTTCGCACGATCCTGACCGGATCGCCTCCGCCGCTCGGTGGACGGCAACCAATGAGCTCGAGCACGCCGTGTCGATTGGTTCGCTGGGACCCCGCAGATCCAGCAGGAAGGACACACGGTTGGCCAGTATCGCGTGCGAAACACCCGTGGTTGCATGCGTCTCCACATCGACGCCGGCGCGTGCCATGAGGTTGGCGTAATCCATATTCGCCACGCCAACGAAAATCGCCGTGTCAGTGCCGGCAAGGGCGGAAGGTCGATAGCCGGCGCTTTCGATGGTGGACCATACGGTTTCGAGAAACAGTCGCTGCTGGGGATCCATCAACATGGCTTCCCGCGGTGAGATCCCGAAGAATTTCGCGTCGAATGACGCAATGTCGCTTAAGAATCCACCCTGATAAGCCAGCGCTTCGTCGGACTTCCAACGCCCCGGCTGTACGGTGTCGACTAGATCATCGCCAGCTTGAAGATGCCGCCAATATTCGGCCAAATTCGCCGATCCGGGATAACGACCGGACATACCGATAATCGCTATAGCGTCGTCGCGGGACGGCGCAACCGCGGGATCCTCGGCAACCGCCTCCTGAACGGCGACCGTCGACGGGGTCGGAGAGGGCGGCTGTTCGGCAATCCCCGTTGGCTCCGCCGGGCGTTGCGGCAACATATTCTCAACTGCGCGCGCCACGGCAATCAGGTTTCTCGCATCGAAGAATATTGCGGGCGTAGCACGCACACCAAGCGTCTTGCTCAACCGCGTCGACAATTCGGTGTAGCCAATCGAATCTAGACCAAATTCACGCAAGTCGGCCTGAACATCGATTGACTCTCGCGGAATATGAGTGATCTCGGCGACACAGTTGCAGAGGATCTCCGCTACCTGCGTCGAAGGCACGCCAACAGGGCACTCGTTGCTCACGGCTAGCGGCGCGGGCGCCGAACTCAACAGCCTCTGAATCTTTTGTTTGTCACCATAGAGGGGTGTAATAACACGCCTACCCCCAGCGATTGCATAGTCGAGAACTCGGCAGAACCCGTCATCGGGAAGCGGTATGAGCCCATAGCTGTTCTGTAAGAATTCTCTCGTCGCATTGGGTATCCGCATGCCACCGGAGACACAAAGTGGCCAACGAACCGACACGGCCACAGGTCCCATCTTCTCTGCGTATCGATCGATCCAGGCGTTCGCGAACGCGTAGTCGGCCTGGCCTAAGTCGCCGAACAATCCTGCGATCGACGAAAACAACACGATTCGTTCAACAGGCTCGTCGCGCAACGCCTCGGTCAACAGCGCGGCACCGGTGATTTTTGGCGTCAAGACCGCCGCAACCGATTCGGCGTCTTTGCCCACAGCTTGACGCGCATCGGACTCGCCGGCTGCATGAATCCAACCCTGAACCGCTCCGAATTCTGACCGGGCATGTTGAACAAGCCGGGCTACCTCAGACTCATCGCCCAGATCAGCTGTTCGATATGTCACTTCGGCGCCCGCTGAACGGAGTTCAGCGATGACCGCGTCGTCTAGGCTTCGCCGTCCGGTCAGGACCAGATTTACCGGCCCCCGGCTCGCGAGGTGGCGTGCAGCAAGGCCGCCTAATCCACCCGTGGCTCCGGTAATTAGCCATGTCTTCCGTGCTTCGGTCTGCGGGTGGGCAACGAAACCCGAGGCCTGACGTATCGCCAGAACCTCGCGCCGGCCAGATTCGTAGCGCACAACCGCATCCGCGCCGTCTCCGGTCAGCTCCGCCGTCAATGCCTGCGCCCAGTCTCGATCCTGAAAATCGAGCTCAACCACGCCACAACTCAATCCCGGATACTCCAGCGCCAGGCTGCGAACCGCGGCGTGAATTGGGTTCGGCGACTCGGTGGTTCCCCGATCAACGACGACGACAAGCCTGCTCGTCTGCTGGCGATTCAAAGTAGCGCCGGTCCGCAGAAGACCGAGCACAGAACTATTGGCATCGGTAGATCTCACGACGATTGTCTGCGATACCGATTGGTCGCCAGTCTCATCGAGCACGTCTACCGCGGCAGGCGAGGTAACCCGGATCGCGCCCGACTCTTGTTCTGAGAATCCACGGAGCAGCCACCTCTGGTCTCTTTCCGACGCGGGCGTCGAACGAGTGCGCCTTTCCCATGATGTGTCGACGAATACCGTTTCAGCCGGCTCGGACAGCGGTCGCAGGCTCAGTCCGCGCAGCCTTCCCCGCACACTGCCGCGGTCGTCTAGTAGCCAAATGTCGAATGTTGGCGAGGCCATCTCGTGTTGCCGTACGACCCATGCATAGCCCGTTTGGGGCAGCGCCTCCCACACTGCTGATTCGAGCGAAAACGGCAGGTGGGCTCCTCCTTCGTTTTCCCCGAACGTGGCCAGCACCGCCTGAAATGCCCCGTCGACAAAGCGCGCCCCACAGTCGTGCGGATCAGGTACGGCGATGCGGGCCAAAACGCCATCTTGGCAAACGGAAACCTCCTTCAAGATCCGCAGCGAATCGCCATAACTCAGACCGTGGCAGTCAAATAAGTCGTAGACGGCCTGCCCGTCAATGCGCCGATGCCCGCCCTGCTGCAGAACGGCCAACTCATCGGGTCCTCGATCATCCGCTAGCGCCGACCGGGTCGCAGTGACCCAGCATTGAGCGTGAACAACACCCGAGGAAGCCCGCACAGCAAGCGTTTCTCCTTCGCAATCAGCCTCGATCGCATCCTCCGTGCAGGGCCGCAACCAGAGAAAATCTTCAAGCGAGGTTCCCGGAAAAACCTTGTGTGCAGCCGTCATTGCGGCGATCAGCATGGCCGCACCCGGCAGCACCGCGTCGCCGAGGATGCGATGATCCTTGCGCAGGTCAGGATCAAACCGGCTCCGGTGTGGACCCCCCTGGGTGGCGATGCCTGTTGAAACAGCGCTTTTCTGCGGCAACGCGAACCTCCGCGGCTGGAACGGATACGGTGGCAGCAATCGCGCCCGGCGCGCAGGTAGGCCGCCGGCAACTTTGAGCCAGAGACTGCGCCAACCGATCCGCGCACCGGCCTCCCACGCCGAAGCCAGTCCCGCCCAATCCTGTTCGCGAAACAACTGCTCCGGCGTAGCGTTCGGCGGTGCCGGCCACTGCGGCTCAGTCGACGTAAACAGCTGGGCATGCAGTTCTTCGACGGAGGCGGCGACGAATGCTGCACGATGCGGAAGAGCCGCACGGTCGCACTGGAACGCAGCCGAGATGGCGGCCATATCCTGCCTAAAAGTCCTGCGCGCCAACCGCTTTTCGAGTGCGGCTACAGTGTCTGCGCCGGCCAGTATTGTTGGGCTCACGGGCACACCCAGTTGGTTTTCCAGCTCCCGCGCGGTAGCGGCAATCTGATGGGCATCCCACCCGATCTCATCCAATCGGGTATCGCCCGCCAACGTCCCTGCCGGCAGTGACAGTGCTCTCACAAGAATGTCGCGGATCGGGCTGTTGTCCGCCGCGGGACTTACCAACAACCATTCCGCAACGTCGGCTTTCAGACGCGCTAGCCCGGCTGCGTCGAACGCCGATAGCGGGACAAGGAATGGCCCGTCGTCGTTCCCCAGGCCGGAAACAGGCCCCTTTGGCCCCTCGGTTACCAGGGCATAAGCGTTGGTGCCACTGTAGCCGAAGGAATTGACTGCAGCGACACGGTCGCCGTCGACTTGCCGCCATTGAGACAAGTGTGTGTTCACTTGGAATCTCGAGCCATCGATGCCCAGCAGCGGATTCAGATTCCGCACATGCAGTGTGGGCGGAATTTGCTTATGCCGAAGCGCCAGAAGCACCTTCACCAGGCTCACCACCCCAGCCGCCGCTGAAGTGTGCCCTACACTGCTCTTCGCCGAGCCCAACGCACACTGTTGCCCGTCGCCATAAGCTGCGACGATTCCGCGGACCTCAACTGGGTCGCCCAGCTTGGTTCCCGTTCCATGGCATTCGATGTAGCTAACTTGTGCAGGTGCAATGTTCGCCCGCCGCATCACCTCCACCGCCAGGTCACGCTGAGCATCGCCATTGGGCGCCGTCAGGCCGTTGGTGGTGCCATCTTGATTCGTGCCCGAACCGGCAATCACGCCGTAGATAGAATCGCCGTCACGCTCAGCGTCGGCGAGCCGCTTCAGGACCAACGCCGCGACGGCCTCGCCAACCACGATCCCATCGGCTTCAGCGTCGAATGTGTGGCAACGGCCGCTATGAGAAAGCATGCCTGCTTTGCTCATTAAGATGAACGGGCCTTCGTCGGGGTACAGTGACACGCCCCCCACCAGCATCATGTCTGTTTCTCGGTTGCGCAGACTCTGGCAACCGAGGTGAACCGCCGCCAGCGAAGATGAACACGCGGTGTTGATGCACACTGCTGGGCCCTTGAGATCGAGAAAATATGCGATGCGCGCGGCAAGTATCGACGGCGCGTTGCCCAGCATGCCCTGAGCCACCCGGGTGGAATTTTCGTCTGCTCGAAGGCGCTGCCCGAAGTCGTTTTCCAGCGCTCCGGCCATGACGCCGCACCGCAAGCCGCCGGCGCGATCTCCCGCGTACCCGGCGTCGTCTAACGCATGCCAGCAAGTCTGCAGGAACAGCCGCTGCTGCGGATCTGTTACCTCCGCTTCGGCGGGTGCGATCCGGAAGAATGCGTTGTCGAATTCGTCCGCACCGTCGAGGAACCCGCCCCACCGGCAATAGGTCCGACCAGGCTTGGCCGGATCTGGATCGAAGTATTCGCGCCAGTCCCACCGCTCTGGGGGAACTTCCGTAACCGCGTCGTACCCGTCGACGAGGTTTTCCCAGAACTGCGTCACACTCCGGGCACCAGGGAACCGTCCAGCCATGCCGATCACCGCGATGCGATCCTCGAAGCTGCCGCATTCCGAGGGCTGTGTTGCTACCGCACCGGCTGCTGGCGATGGCCCGTCGAACTCTGCCGATGGGTCCACGTGGCGGCTAAGCGCCCGTAACGTCGGGGCGGCATACAACAGGGGGGGGTTCTAGCCGCGCACCCAGTCGTCGATTGATCGATTCCAATAACCGTATCCCGGCGAGCGAACCAACACCGTATTCCTGAAACGGCTGATCGACGTCAAGTCGGTCGGCAGGCATCTGCAACGTTTCGCTCGCAATAGCCACAACTTGCCCGAGGCTGGCGTCACTGTCGTCGGTGGCGAGCACGGCAGAGTAGCTCGACGGCGCGGTGATCGCACTCAGATTCTGCTGTTCTAATTCCTGGAGCGGAGTTTCGCCAGCTGGAGCGATCTCAAGGATCATGTACCGTGCGAGGCCTTCAGCCAGCATCGAGCCGAACTGCTGCCAACCGCGGTGTTCTGCCTCCGTCCTTCTGAAGCGATCCGCAGCTGCGCTCAGCTCCTTTAGATGCGTGTCGAAATCAGGATCGTGCAGGAAGTTCGCTACTTCCGTACTGAGATCAACGGCGTCCACCAGCCGCAGGCGCTGCTCGGCCAGCACTCGCGACCATTCGGCTTCATTGCTCGTAAACTGACCCAGGTGGGCGAGGTGCAGCGGCGTCACGGTAGTCGCGACGGTATCGATGAGGATGACCTTGCCGGCCTCGTTTAAATGCGAAGCAACGTTGCCGAACAGCGCCGCCTTATCGCGGATGTGAAACGTAACCTCGAATCCGAAGATCAGGTCGTATCGTCCCGGAAACGCGCCAGCTGCGCTGTCAGCGTGGTGAATGCGAGCACGTTCGGCAAGACCGGCCCGTTCCAAGGTATGTCTACAGCTGTCGGCTTGGGCGGCAGAGATGGTGTAACCGTCAGCTTCGACCTGCGGATGCTCCTGCAGGATGCGCACCAAATCCGCACCGAGTCCACACCCGATGTCGAGCATGCGGGTCACCCGAGTCCAATCCAGATTGCGGAATGCCACTTCGCGCATCTGCAGCTGTCGGCGTCGCATCAGCTCGGTCATGTCGGCAGCGGCTCCCCAATCCGCCATCGCGCGAAGCCATTCGAAGCCGGGAACTTTTTCCGGAAAAGGTGCGAACGTCAGCATGGGTACTTCCGCACCGGGGCCCGATGCCACGGTGTCGTAGTAGGTGGCTACCGTTACCTGGTCTTCAGCGGCTGGGTCTATCCAGCATCGAACCTTTTCAAATGGATAGTGCGGCAGTGGAATACGCCACGGTTTCGCACCGCTGTGCAGTACCGACCAGTCCGGCTTATCACCTTGTAGCCAATGCTGCTTTGCCGCGTCGGGGCTGTCGGCAGCTACCGCGCTTCCCGCGCCGGCGCGGCGTAGTCGGGCACGGTCCAGCCGCCCCTGGCCAAGTACCGCGCACAGTTCGTCGGTATCTCGCACGACTGCTGCCGACCGTTCGGAAAGGTGCTCACGGCCGCTTTGTAGAGTCCAGGCAAGGTGGTCGAGCCGGACTTCAGGATGTCGCTGTACGAATTCCCGCACATTGTTTTCCAGCTCCCACAGCCGCTCTGGGGTCTTTGCCGACAGCACCACGAGCTGTGGACGGTGATCGGCCGGCGATAACTCACGGCTGGGTGGCTCCTCCACAACCAGGTACGCATTTACGCCGCCGGCACCGAACGAACCGATGAGCGCGCGTCGCTTCGCTCCATGTTGCGTCGTCCAGTACTCTCCCAGCTGCGGGGCGCGAAGCCCTTCGAGCCGAACTTCCGAATGAGCTTCCGGCGCCAGGGATACACCCGGAATCTCGTTGTGCTGGAACTGGAGAAGTACCTTGGTCATCGCTGCCATACCCGAGGCTGCTTCAAGATGCCCGATAATCGGCTTGGCGGTACCAATCGCTGCCCCAGAAAATGACTTCAGAGCGTTGATCTCCATCGCGTCCACACCGGGTGTTCCCGTCGCTTGGAGCTCCAGATATCCGACCTCCGAGGCGCCCAGCTTCGCCTGCTGCAAGACCTCATCGACAAGGGCCTTCTGCGCACCCGCGGCGGGGGCAAAGAATCCGTTGCTGCGTCCCTTGTGGCGAGCAGTGGTCGCACGTATTACACCGCGGATGGTGTCGCCGTCGCGCAACGCTGCATCCAGCGGCTTCAACAAAACCGAGCCGACGCCTTCACCAGGTACAAAACCCTGGGCTGACGCGTCGAATACACCCTCCGGTACTTTCCGAGCAACCAGATTTCCCTGGCTCATCCGCGCGTACTTCACCGGACGCAAGTACAGATTTATTGCCGCGGCCAACGCTGCCTCACACTCTCCGCGGCGGATGCTTTCGCAGGCGAGATGAATGGCTACCAGTGCTGAAGAACACGCAGTGTCGAGCACCAGGCTCGGCCCCGTCCAGTCCATCGTGTACGAAATCCGGTTGGCCAGCGCGTACGTGGCAGTGTCGGGTACGGCCGCCTCGGCAGACGCCTGCGCGGAGTCGTTGACGACGAACGGGTATGTGTTCGTTGTCGCGCCGACGAACACGCCCACCGGCCGTCCGGCCCAACTCGCGCGCGCATATCCGGCGTCTTCCAAGCAGGCCCAAGCACTTTCGAGCAGCAAACGGTCTTCTGGGTTGATCAACGCCGCCTCTGCTGGCGTGATTCCGAAAAGGTAAGGATCGAAGCTGTCCACCTCGTCGAGGAATGCCCCTACCTGGCAAGTGAGCTCCTCGTAGGTTCCGCGCGGCCAACGGCCATCCGGAATCGGTCCGATCGCACTATCACCTCTGTGCAGCCGGGTCCAGAATTCGTCCAGGTTCGCCGCTCCCGGATAGCGTCCATGCACCCCAACGACAGCGATCGGCACGGCACCCCAGTCGTCGCCTGTTCGGGGAAGTGCCGCCGTGCCCGGCAGTTCAACCGGCCGCGACTGGGTCTCAGGAGGCCCCGGTTGACCAAGGTCGTCGAGATAGCCGGCCAATTCTGTGACGGTCGGGTATTCCCACAACAGGGTGACGGACAAATTTCCGAACGTCTTCTCCAGTTCACCGATCACTTCACGCTGAAGTACCGAAGTGAGTCCGAGATCGGCGAACGTGGCTGCGGTATCAATCTCGTCATGCAGAAGACCGGCTATGTGGGCGACCAGATCGAGGATCCGGCGATGGTTCTGCCGGGTCGGTGCAGACGAGCGCTCCGCCCTCGGCAAGGCCGTGTCGCTATTCGATGAAAACCAATGCCGGTCGTGCGCGAACCGATAGCCAGGAAGGGCCACCCGCCGGCCGTCGGCGCCTGCCCAGGTCATCCGCCAGTCGATCTGACCCCCCTCGACCCAGGCGCGCGCGGCCTCTGCCACATTCGAGCTTGCCGGTCCCTCGCGACCCCGTTGGGCGCGCGCCCGGAATCCACCGGACACCGTGCCAGTGGCTGACAACTCCCGCAGCCCGGCCCGCAGCTCATCGTTATTGCTGGCCAGAAATGCTGCGCGTTCTTCCCACGCTTCCCTGCCTTGTTGAAGCGTCCAGCAAACATCATCGAACTCTTTTTCCAGCCGACCCAAGAACGTCTCAAGCGTGCCGGCCATCAACTGCAGCGACTCGGGAGTTCGCGCCGAAAGCACGACCGCGCGGGTGTCTGACGTGCTCGAAGACGGTATGGGATCGACATATTCCTCGATCACCAGATGTCCATTCGAGCCACCCGCACCGAACGAACTCAGTCCAGCTCGCCGTGGCGCATCGCCCTGCCGCGGCCACGTCTCATTTTTCGTTTGAATGGCCAACGGCAACCCGCCGAAATCCAAGCGCCTACTGCACGGGTCCGCATACAAGCTTGGAACGAGCTCGCCGTGCTCCATCTGCAGCAGCACTTTGGTCAAGCCCGCGATCCCTGCCGCGGCTTCGAGATGGCCGAGATTCGACTTGATCGACCCGATGCGGCATTCATCGTGGTGCCCCATCGAGCGCATCGCCTCACGAATTCCGGCTACTTCCAATGGATCGCCCAGCGCGGTACCCGTGCCGTGCGCCTCCACATAGCTCGGCGGTCGCGCACCTGCGAGGCGCCAACTCTCCTTCAACAGGGTCGCCTGTGACTGCGGATTCGGAACGCTATAGCCAGCGCTACGCCCGCCGTGATTAACGGCCGAGGCTTTGATCACCGCCCAGATAGGGTCGTTGTCCGCGAGCGCTTCGTCGAGCCGTTTTAGCACCACCACCCCGGCGCCTTCGCCCGGAACGTAACCATCCGCGTCCGGCCCGAAGCTGCGGCAGCGGCCAGTCGGCGAAACAAAGTCACCCTGGCTTAGCAAGACGTACTTGTGCGGGTGCAGCGTGAGATTCACCCCACCGGCCAGGGCGACCCTGCTTTCCCCGCGAAGCAAGCTTTGTACTGCCAGATGAATTGCTGTCAGTGAGGAGGAGCACATCGTATCGACAGCGAGGCTTGGTCCGTGAAAATCGCAGAAGTATGACAAGCGGTTGGCGATCGAGGAAAATGATGATGCCGGAATGGGCTGCCCTTCTTTGAGCGCGTCATGGCCGTAGAGCTGGTATTGGCTCCACATCACTCCCGCGAAGACACCAACCGGCTTTCCTGCCAACGACTTTCGTGTCAGCCCTGCACTCTCCAGAGCATGCCAAGCGACCTCAAGGAAGATCCGCTCATGCGGGTCCACCAGAGCTGCCTCGCGCCGGGTGATGCCGAAGAACAAAGCATCGAACCGGTCGTAGTCGGCCAAGAAGCTGCCCCACCGGCATCGCGTGTGCTGCCATTCGTGATAATTCCAGCGGTCCGCCGGGATTTCTGTCACGCTGTCGCGGCCCGCGGCCAGCAGATCCCAAAGATCCTCCAGCGAGTCCGCGCCAGGATAGCGCCCGGCGATCCCCACAATTGCGATATCACCGGAGTTAGCGGTATTTCTGGAACCACTCTGCTCGTCGGCAGCTAACGAGGTGGACACACTTTCTTCTAGGTGTGTGGCCAATGCGTCAACCGTTGGATATTCAAACAAGATCGTGTCCGGCTGAGGCCCGAATTCGTCCGCGAGTGCTCGCGCGATTTCCAGAGCCGCGACCGAGTCCAGGCCAAATTCGGTCAACGGCACATCTGCGTCGATTCTCTCTGGCGCAAGTTTGAGAATACGACCCACGACGGCCGCTGCCCGCTGGCGAACGCCAAGGTCGCTATCCACCGACGGACGACTCTTGCTTCGCGCCGAATCACCAAAGCACGCAAGCAATCTATCGTGGTTCCCGTACGCGACCGCGATGTTGCGCATGCCACAAGCGAGCGCGTATTCGAGCGCCTCCATTCCCTTATCGTTCGGCAGCGGAGACATGCCCGTGGCCTCGCGCACCTTCTCCTGAACGTGTGCGTTAATCTTCATTCCGCCGTCTGACCAGTAGGGCCAGTTAATGGAAACGACGTGTGTCCCGCCACGCCAGCGCTCCGCCCAGTGGTCCAGATAAGCGTTGGCGTACGCGTAGTCGCTCTGTCCACTGTTCCCAGCTACCGCCGCGAGTGAAGAGAACAGCGCCACGAAGTCGGTCTCTACACCCTCAAGCGCGCTGAATAGGTTACGAACGCCTTGGATCTTGGGTGCCGCCACGGCTTCGAAGGTCTGCTCCTCTTTCAAAAGTAAGAAGCCGTCCCGAATTACGCCTGCTGAGTGAATAACACCGTTGAGTCGCCCGAATCGCGCCACGGCCTGTCGTACTACTTCAGCTAACTCATGAGCGATGGTGACATCGGCCTGCAGACTGAGGATCTCTACCCCGAGCGTGCGCAGCCTCTCGATAACCGCACGGGCGGCTGCGTTCTCGCTGCGCCCCACCAAGATGAGTCTTGCGGCGTATTTTCTAGCCAAGTGCTCGGCCACGGCGAGTCCGATCCCGCCCTTACCGCCCGTGATGAGGTAGACGCCGCGGTGCTGCAAGCTGGCGCAGCTTGGCGCGGCTTCGGTTAGTTGGCTGAAGCTTCGCACCCACCGTTGATCATTCCGGTAGATGACGTCGCAGTTCTGCGGCCCTGTGACCGCGAGTTCGCGTTCAATCGTCGGCGCCAAAACACCGGGTGGGTACTCGACGACCCGACACCGGAGGTTGGGGTTTTCGCTGGCAACGGTTCGTGCCAGGCCGCCGACCGCGGAGTTGGCCGGATCGGGGCCCGCTGTACCAGCCGGGTGAAAGTACAGGACCTCTCGCTTGTGCGTGGGTCGGGTCTCGAGCAGTGCCCGCACCAGCCGAAAGAGTTGCAATGCACCAGTTCCACCTTCGGGTACGATGAATACCACTGGTGCATAAGACAATTCATTGTTCTGCCAGCTCGATACCAGACGCCGCGCGTCATCCATGTCCACCGGATGTCCCACGATCAGCGCGGCCGACTGGCGCAAGTTCGCGTACTCGCTCTCGATATCGCCGCAGACGATGAACGGACTCGGAGGGTTGGGCTCACCGCGATCTAGATCCAAATCGGGTACAAAGTAAACCAACTCGTCGCGCGATTCGAGCCCGCTCAGACCGTCACCTGTTTTCTGTACGAGGCTCGCAACAACCCGTAGCCCTGAAAGTCGCACACACACTTCGCCATCGAGCGAGCAATAGTCGACGTCAAATGTGCAGTCGGAGCCAGCCACCGCGTGTGCGTATACGACCACCCGGGCCGGGAGCCGCCGGTACACCGCCAGCGTTTCCAGTCCCGCCGGCAATGGGGGTGGCTTACCGCTCCATAGGCCGGGAATAGCGGCCACTGCCTGCAGCCCACCATCGATCAGTGCCGGCTCCAACGGCGCCGGCGAGCCACTCCCCCGATAGCCCAATACCGCAAGAACTTCTCCACGACCGAGCCGGATTTCGTCGAGGACCCGGAAAGTGGGCCCATAGCTCAGCCCGGACCGCTCGCACTCACCGTAGTGCCGGATCGTGTCAAGAGATTCTGGCAACCGCGCCCGCACCGACGATATCTCGACCCGCGGTGCGGGTTCAGCAGGAAGCCTGCCCGCCGTTGCGACGGCCGCTTCGAGCTCATCGTGACGCAGCGTCCATTTCTGCCCCTTGCGGGCAAGCTCAACGCGGTGATGCTTGGCGCCAAAGACCACGGGCCGGAGCCACCGCACGGTGTGCAGGCTGAACCCCTCGTCAACGCCATCGGCCGCCTGAACCAGCGCCAGGAAAGCGGCAGCGGGAAGCACGCTCATGCCCTGGACGACGTGATCGTCTAACCATGTCGGGTCGACGTTGGCTTGGTTGGTGCAAGCCACTTCCGGAGAGGAATTCATCGCGACCGCTTCTGTCGCCTTACCCGCGTCGGCTCCCGGTGCCCAGCAGCGCTCCCGTAGGAATCCGCCCGCCGGCAGCGGCACCCTCCGGTAGCCGCCCGCCGTGCGCGCCGCACTGAAGTCAATGTCCTCACCCCCGACCCAGCGCGCGGCGAGCTCCGCGTGCGCAGAACTCACCTGGCTTGGCTGGCCGTTCAACCAGGCCTCCAGCACGCGAGCCCATTCGTCGAATGACGAGGCTGTCACTGCCATCCGCTGATCCCAGGCTTTCCGCCCGGTCTGCAGGGTGTAGGCCACGTCCGCGAGGCGCGGCTTTGCGGCCGGCGATTCCGCAAACTGTGCCATCCGCTCGCACAGAGCGCGCAGCAACTCGCGTGATCGCGCCGACAAGGGCAACACCTGGGGGCCTGGTATATCCGGAAGCGCCTCTGGGCGGAATTCTTCGAGTAGGACGTGGGCATTCGCTCCGCCAGCTCCGAATGAACTCACGCCCGCAATCCGGAGTGATTTATCGGGCGTCTTCCAAACCGCGTTTTCACGCTGTAGATGAAAGAGCCTAGGATCAAAGCTCAGATTCGGATTGATAGTTTCGGCGTGCAGCGACGCGACTAATTGGTGATACTTCATCTGCAACAGCACCTTCGCGGTGCCGGCGATGCCCGCTGCGGATTCTAGGTGACCGATATTCGATTTCACCGACCCCAGAGAGCATGGAGTCGAACGCGAATCGCTCGCGCCGAACACCTGTTGCAAAGCAGCCAGCTCGATCGGGTCGCCCAAAGCTGTCCCCGTACCGTGGGCCTCCAGGTAACTCACCTGCTCCGGCTTGACCCCCGCCCGCTGCAAGCACTTACGAATGACGTCCACCTGCGCCGGTACGTTGGGGACAGTGAAGCCGTTGGCAAGTCCGCCATGGTTGAGTGCCGAACCGCGTATCACCCCATGCACCGTGTCACCGTCGGCCAACGCTTTGCTGAGCGTTTTGAGCATTACCGCGCCTACACCTTCTCCAGGCACGTAGCCGTCACCGCCCGCCCCGAAGCTGCGGCACCTCCCGTCGCTCGACACCGCGTTCGCCTGACTGAGCAGCAAATACTTCTGCGGATGAAGTGTCAGGTTGACCCCACCCGCAAGAGCGGCTTCAATCTCACCGCTAGACAGCGCGGTACAAGCCATGTGGATAGCTGTAAGGGCGGATGAGCACATCGTGTCTAGGCCAATGCTTGGCCCCCTCAGGTCAAAGAAATACGAGACCCGGTTCGCAATCGCCGCCTGGGATGACGTCAACGCGGATGGCGAGCCGTTCGCGCCTGCCTCTGCACCAAACAACTGGTAGTGGGTATACATCGCACCGGCGTACACCCCAATGACCTGCCCGGCTACTTCGTGGGGCGCGTACCCGGCGTTCTCCACGGTTTCCCAAACGGTCTCCAAGAACAATCGCTCCTGCGGGTCCATCACCTCGGCTTCGCGCGGCGAAATGCGAAAAAGCAAGGGATCGAACATGTCCACGCCCTCGAGGAATCCGCCCCAACGTGACCGACTCTTCCCGGGCTGGCCGGGTCTGGGATCGTAGTAGCGGGTGCAGTCCCAACGTTCCGGTGGGATTTCGCGGATTGAATCGCGCCCCGCCCGCAGGTTTCCCCAGAACTCTTCGAGATTCTCCGCATCGGGGAAGCGCCCCGCGATACCGACGATCGCAATCGGCTCGCCGCCTGACGGCGAGGCGGGCGTGGCAGACGATTCAATCGGCGCCGCAGGCAAGGATGAGCACCCGGGAAGCACCGCAGCGGATGAGCGAGAACCCACGGCTGGCGAAGAGAGCGGGGCCGCACCGGAAGCTGCCGGAGACTCAACCGCGGCGTCTGGAAAACACTTACGAAGATGCGCGGCCAAAGATTCCACAGAATTGAACTCAAAAAACAGCGTCTTTGGTAGCTCTCCGAACGTAGCTTCCAGCTCACGGGTGATATTTAGCGCCATTAACGAGTCGATTCCGTAGTCGGCAAAATTGCGACCCAGGTTTATCTCGTTCGCCGACAGCCCCGTCTGGCGTGCAAGCCCTTGAATCAGCATGTGTTCAATGGAATCCGCCAGCGGCCTCAAC
Source organism: Mycobacterium sp. (assembly GCF_965230835.1). Lineage (GTDB taxonomy): Bacteria > Actinomycetota > Actinomycetes > Mycobacteriales > Mycobacteriaceae > Mycobacterium. The sequence continues at coordinate 4,038,271 of NZ_CBDDLW010000002.1, read as the reverse complement.
CCGCTTTGCAATGGGCGGACCGTGAGCTTCTGCAGCATTCCCACGCTACTGCCGTCAGCCGCCAACAAATCGGCATCAAACTGCAACCAGCTCGCACCCCGATCTATCAGCCGCACAAAGGCATAGCACCCGGATTCGAGATTTCCGTAAATCGCAAACTGGCCCAGCGAAAACGGCACTGGCGGCCAATCCACATCGTCCACCCTTAATCCGCGCAACGCTTGCAGACAGCCATCCAGCAGTCCTACTGAAATCGGCAATTCGGTTGCTGCACCGCGCACTTCAGTCCGCCTGAGCCGCACGAGGGCCTGATCTTCGCCGCACCACATTTCATCGATTCCCCGGAGTGCTGGCCCGTATACAAACCCGATACTGTGGAACTGGCCATAGACCTCATCACCACTGAGTGGTGCAGAGAGCCGACTCTTTATCTCGTCGAGGTCTACTCGGCTGACCTTCTGATCATGTCCGCAGTCGGCGATGCTGCCCTCCATGTGCACGCCGTCACGGCTCTCGACAATGAAGTGGTCGCTGGCTTCTTTCGAAGTCTCACGCCGCAAGGACAATTCGACGCCGTCCGCGCCGGCCACGACCGGCCTCATCCAGACCAGATTGCGCAGGCATACCGCACCATCAGTAACTGCCCAACCATAGGCGCGCAGCGCGAGACAGAGCGATACGACCGCAGGTGCCATCGGCTGTCCGAGTATGACGTGGTCGCACAACACCGGATCATCGAGTGCAAGCGGCAATGAGACAGCCGCGATGGTCGCCTCCGCGCTCGGTTCCCCATTCTCGGTCTGAGGCCAAAATCGTCGCTCTTGGAATACATAGCCAGGTGCGGCTAGCCGATGCGAACCTTGCCTTCTCAGCTCCCGATGAGTTTCCACAAGAGCAGCTTCATCTCCGTCTATCCAGCGTCGCGCCTCCTGCGGCAGCTGCTGGGTCAGCCGGCCGCACAGGGCGTCTCGCAACTCCCGGTGCGAAGATGCAACAAACGCTTCTCGAATCTCGTGGAAGCCTCTCCCGCGCATCAGCGTGAAGGACAAGTCTTGCAAAGGTGGGTGCTCGTCCCCAACCCAGTCCGCCATAGACACTTTCAACTCTGCAAGAGCCGCCGAAGTTCGCGCTGACAACGGAAATATCCACGGCTCCAAGAAGTCCAACGCGGGCTTGGTCGGCGGAGCCTGGCGAATCACCACGTGCGCGTTCGTGCCGCTAAATCCGAACGAACTGACGGCGGCCCGCCTCGATTGGCCGTTCGGCGGCTCCCATCGCACCTTCTCGGTCGCCACCCAGAAAGGTGTCTCATCCAGTCGCAGCAGCTGATTTGGCTCCCGATAGTGAAGCGACGGGAAGTGCTCACCGAGGTGAACGCAGCCGATCGCACTCAGGAGTCCGGCGATACCCGCCGCCGCGAGCGTGTGTCCGACATTGCTCTTCGCCGAGCCGACTACGCAGAACTGCTGTTGATCGGTGAATTTCCGAAACACGTCCGAGAGTGCTTCGATCTCAATCGGATCTCCGAGCCGCGTTCCGGTGCCGTGCGTTTCGACGCGACCAATTGTTTGAGGCCGCACCCCGAAGCGTCGGTAGACGTCATGCAGCAGCGCCGCCTGCGCCCTGCCACTCGGAGCTGTAATGCCGTTCGACCGGCCATCCTGATTAAGGCCCCACGCCTCGATCACCGCATAGACGTGATCGCGATTAGCCACCGCCTTTTCGAGTGGCTTGAGCAGCACCGCTCCGACACCTTCGGCGGGTACGAAGCCGTCGGCTCCGGCGTCGAAGACTCGACAGCGACCCGTGGGCGAAAGCATGCCGCTCTGCGAAAGCGAGATATGCAATTCGGGCGTGCACAAGGCCGAAACCCCGCCCGCCAGGGCCACATCGCACAGTCCCGCCTGCAGGCTTTCGCAGGCCAGCGCAACTGCCGTGAGCGCCGAGGAGCAGGCCGTGTCGACTGTGATTGCCGGACCAGCCAGGTCCAGCAGGTAGGAGATGCGGGCGGAAAGTATCGCCGCATCGCAGCCAATACTGCCGTAGACGGTCCGCGCCGCGTCGCCCAGCAATTTCTGGTAGTCGCCCCGCTTGCAGCCTGCAAATACGGCACAGCGGTTCCGCGCACTTCCCTCGCCGTATCCACCATCCTCTAGCGCATGCCACGCCGTCTTCAAGAAAAGCCGTTGCTGAGGATCCATCATGGCGGCCTCGCGAGGCGAGATATTGAAAAAGGCAGCGTCAAACGATTCTAGGTCGTCGAGTAGACCCGCCCACCTCGAGTAAGTTCTGTCTTTCTCCTGCTTTGTTGAGAAGAATTGACGCCAATCCCAGCGCTGCCGAGGAATTTCAGCAACTGCGTCGCGACCCCAGCGAAGCATTTCCCAGTAGCCGGTCACATCAGAAGCACCAGGGAAGACACCAGCGATGCCGATAACAGCGATTTCAACCGGCTCTGCGGTCCCCTGCTCCGGCCGTCCCGCAACAGCTCTCAGAAGCGGTTCCGCGACGGTAGGCGCGACTGTCCCTGCTCGAACAAGGTCGACCAGTTGTCGCACCGAACTCTTCACGTCGTTGCTCAAAACACCCCTCCCGCCCCACTTCTCGGCTTCTCGCTCGCCGTCTTGCCCCGCATCGTAGTCACGGAGCCAGGAGGCCAGTTGCCGTCTGATGGCAGTAGATAACTCTGATGAGTAGCTGACGAGGCTGTGCGAAGCAATGCTTGAAGTCTGTCGATCTGCTTGGGAAACGCGGACCGTGCTGAGTGGTCAGTCGAGGTTCCGGCTAGTCCGGCGTTGGAGCTAGCGCACGACGATAGTCGCCTTACTGCACCGCTGAGGGTTGGCTGGTGTCAGTCGCGTGCGTTCCTCAGCACATGGACAACCTGGATCATCCCGCGGTCGAAAAATGAACCTAGGCGGTAACTTTCAGGGTGTTCACAGGACTTCTCGGTTTCAGATCATGCTCGCGCGTGTTCCGATGAAGTCGGTGTGGACTAGGGTTCGCCTAGAGCACTAGTCGGCATGGCATCAACTCAGGCGAGGGGGTGTTGCTGTTCAAATACGTTGCTAGAAAATGAATCACCGCGATGACGGCCGCAGGCGCGTTTGCTGCCAGCTCCTAGCATGCGGTCGCGGTGTACCCTCAGGCGTAGAATCAAACTTGCGGGTGAACGTTGAATCAAGCTTTCGGGTCAGCGTCCCGTACCCGGTAGTACCTTCGTCGCGGCAGGTAACGGAGCACCGGGCGCCAGGCTTCGGCTTCTCGCCGAAAGGCTTTGGACTAACTGATATGTCAAGAGCTTCGTTGAAGAGACCAAGTGGGCGCGCCGTAGCGCCGGTGAGTGCGAGTCCGGCGGCCTCGTCGGAGTTGCAATGAATGAGCTAGCCGATCATGTCACTGCGAAGCCCAATAGGCGTCGGGATGGCATCAACTGAGGCGAGGTGGTGCTGTTGTTTAGATATCTTGGTAGACAACGGATCAGCAGATGTGAGGGCATGGCGGGGTTCGCCTGACTCATTGCCCGCCGGCAAGTCATCACTTGCCGCGGCTGGCGAAGACTCCGAACCACCCAGGTGGGGAGATCACTAGATGTACAGGGTTACCGTATTTCCAGGACAGGGCTCACAGGTCGTCGGTATGGGAGCGGATCTGTGGGATCACTTCCCGCGGGAAGTCGAGCAAGCGGACGACATCTTGGGATATTCCATACGCCGGCTCTGCATGGACGATCCCGAAAACAATTTGATGGAAACGGAATACACGCAGCCTGCACTGTACGTTGTATCCGCTCTCACCTACATGGACCGCCAGCGAAAGGGTCATCCTCCACCAGATGCCGTGGCGGGAAGCAGCCTGGGTGCTTATGCAGCTCTGTATGCTGCGGGCGCATTTGATTTTGCAACAGGGCTCAGGCTTGTGAGAAAGCGGGGCGCGTTGATGGCTCAAGCCCGAGGCGGCGGAATGGCTGCGGTCATTGGGCTCAAGGTGCAACTCGTCCGAACCGCCCTGGCCCAACAGGGTCTGAACGAGGTGGAAGTTGTCAATGACAACTCACCTTCTCAGCTCGTCATTTCCGGACCGCTCGACGCAGTGCGTGCGGCCAGCGAACCCCTGCTCGCCGCGGGCGCTCGTCATTGCGTCGAGTTGAAAACCAGCGCGGCATTCCATCATTCACGTGCAATGCGTCCGGCGGCCGAGGCCTTCCGACGCTTCATCGACCCCGTGGAGTTTCAGCCGTTGCGCTTTTCCGTGATGTCTAACATCACCGCCGAACCATACAACGATGCTGCGATTCATGATCTGCTCTGGCAGCAGATTTGCTCTCCCGTCCGATGGCGCGAGTGTATCGAGTACATGCTAGATCGGGGCGCCACGGAATTTACCGAGTGCGGTCCGGGCCGTGTCTTGACCGATTTGATTCGAGAAATTAGGAAAATTAGGATAGGAGCGCAGGTATGAGCTCAGCGAATAGTCTTCCAGTCGTCTGGATGTATTCTGGACAAGGCAGCCAATACTTCGCGATGGGGCGAGCGCTATATAGCTGCGAACCTGTTTTCCGCGAGACGTTTGATGAGATTAGCAATTATGCGTTGAGGTGGACATGTCGCCCGATAGCAAACGTTGTTTATGACTATCGCGGCTCGCAATTCGACGTGTTCAACGAGACTCGCTTCACCCATCCTGCACTATTTGCAGTACAGTACGCACTCGACCGTTTATTGCGTTCGCGCGGCTATGAGCCCGATTATGTGCTCGGTTATAGCTTGGGTGAATTTGTAGCGTTGGCTACGTCGGGTGCGTTGGATTGGCGTGATTGCATTATCGCACTAATGCACCACGCGGACGCGGTGCAATCCCTGCCTGAGGCAGGTGCGATGCTGGCGGTGCTTGACACGCCGGAGATTTTTCCGAAATTGGTTGGATTGTTCCCGGAACTCGAGTTGGCTGCCGTCAATGCACCAAGACATTTCGTGGTCACCGGTCCGGTCGAGTCAGTCCACAATGCGAAAGACTGGTTGACTGCCCATGAAATCGGATCAGCAGTACTTCCCGTCTCGCACCCGTTTCACTCCGCCGCGCTCCACGCGGCGGACGAGTCGCTGAGCGAGTTGATGGCTGGTTTTCGGCTAGGGTCCATCAAAACCCCGGTAGTATCCTGCTCCGCAGCGCGCGTGATACATGAGCTGCCTACCGGCCTCCCGCACGGAATCACCCGGGCCACAATTGAGTTCGGCAAGGCTCTGGCCGCGCTCGAGTCGACCGGTCCGAAGCTCTACGTTGACATTGGTCCGTCCGGAACGCTTGCGGGGTTTGTGCGACACAACGGCGGCCTCAACCCTGCGTCCGAAGCGCTGATGATCATGACTCCGTTCGGGCAGGAACACCGCAATCTAGCGGCGGCGCAGGCACGGATGGACTGCGTCGGAACAGCTCATGACTCCGTTCGGGCAGGAACACCGCAATCTAGCGACGGCGCAGGCACAGATGGACTGCGTCGGAACGGCGCTGCGCTAGGAGCATCCTGATGACGACAGAACGAACCGGAACGACGGGTAGCGACGAAGTCTTCGCCGTCGTGCGCTCAGTGGTTCTCCAGGTCCTTCCGGACATCGATCCGAGCTCCGTTCAGCACGATGCCGCGCTGTCCGATCTCGGTGCAAATTCCGTTGATCGATTGGACGTCTCGATGGGCGCGATGGCGGCTCTGGACCTGCAGATTCCGATGGCCGAATTCGCCGGGATTTCGAATCTTGCAGGCCTGGTAGAAGTCCTGAGGACTCATCAGGGAAATTGCTGATGCCGATAGGTGCGCGCAATCTGATCACTGGTCTGGGCGTTGTGACGTCGATCGGTGCGGGGGCGGACCGCTTCGCTGAGGGCCTTCGGCGAGGATCGTGCGGCATCCGCATGTACGAAGACCCGTCGGCGTTTGCGGCCGCACGCCTCGATGATTTCGATCCCGTTGCCTTTATTGCCGCACTGCCCGGCTGCCCGAAGGGCCTTCGGAGCAGGGCGAAGAGCCTTTGGCGTCGATCGACGCAGTCTGCCCGTATCAGCGCTGCCGCGGCTATTGAAGCCTGGCTCGATGCGATTGGGGAGGAGGTAGCTGGTGAACCCGAAAGAACCGGCCTGGTGGCTGCCGGAAACAACATCAACAAGCAGTATCAGGCGGACGGCGCATGGCAATACGAGCAACGGCCGGAGTACCTTTCGCCGCGCCACGCCTTTCTCTCACTCGATACCCATGCCATGAGTCAAATCAGTGAGCTCTTGGGGATTTTGGGATTCGGGCTGAATATAGGAGCGTCATCGGCCAGTGGCAATGCCGCACTGTGGACCGCGTTGCAGCTGCTGCGTTCGGGCGAGGTCGATCGAGTGCTCGTGTGCGGTGTCTCCCAGGAACTATCTAGCCTAGAGCGACAAGCCTATTTGAACATAGGCGCAATGGCGCCGGCGACGTGCTCAACCGATCCTCAGAAGCTCTACCGCCCCTTCGACAAGGCCAGCACCGGCTTCGTCGCTGGCGAGGGTGCTGCTTGCGTTGTGCTCGAGACAGCGGAAGCCGCTGTTGCCCGAGGTGCGTCAGCGTGGGCGGTTTTGAGCGGAGCGTCGTTACTGCTGAGTGGGTCGCATCTGCCCGCCAGTGACGCCGAAGGCGAGCGCAGAGCGATGATGCGGGCACTCGAACGGGCAGCGCTGACGCCGGAGGACATCGATATGGTCAACGCTCACGGAAGCGGTTCCCGACAAGGCGATGCGGTGGAATGCCAGGCTATCGGAGATGCCTTCGGGGAATCAGGGCCCTGGGTCAACTCCACAAAATCGCTTGTCGGCCATTGCCTCACTTCCGCCGGACTAGTAGAAGCCGCGGCGTGCGCCTTACAGATCCGCGATGGTTTCGTACATCCCAATCGCAACCTTGATTGCCCGGTCGGTGCGCAACTCCGGTTCGCCGGCTCGCAGGCGGTCCAGGCACAGGTCCGCAACGTCATTTCAAACTCTTTTGGCTTCGGGGGGATCAACAGCAGCGTCATCCTGTCGCATCCCGATGGTCACTATCCGTATGGGAGGCAGTAAGCAGCATGCGAGTTGGTATTGAGGACATCAACGCATACGGCGGACGGCTCTATCTGGATGTTCGCACGTTGTTTCAGCAGCGCTGCCTCGACCTGGCGCGCTTTGGCAATCTGATGATGGAGCGCAAGGCCGTCAACCTGCCGTGCGAAGATCCGGTGACCAACGGCGTTAACGCGGCAAAAGCGGTGGTTGACCGCCTCGCACCCGCAGAGCGCGATCGGATCGAGATGCTGATTACCTCATCGGAGTCCGGTGTCGACTTCGGAAAATCACTCAGCACCTACATCCACCACTATCTTGGGCTTAATCGGCGCTGTCGGTTGTTCGAAGTGAAACAGGCCTGCTATGGCGGAACTGCGGCGCTACAGATGGCGGCAAATTTTGTCGGATCTGGCGCGTCGCCGGGGGCCAAGGCGTTGGTGGTCGCGACGGACACCGCCCGCGCTGCAGCAAAGCTCACCTACGCCGAACCCTCCCAGGGCACTGGAGCGGTCGCCTTGCTGGTCGGAGAAAATCCGCGCATCTTCGAGCTGGATTTCGGCGCTAATGGATATTGGGGTTACGAAGTGATGGATACTTGCCGCCCGACGCCTGAAATCGAGACCGGCGACCCCGACCTGTCACTAATGTCCTACCTCGACTGCCTCGAGATGGCTTTTGATCAATACGCAGCGCGCGTGGAAGGCGCAGACTTTGTCGACACCTTCGATTACTTGATTTTCCACACCCCATTCGCTGGGATGGTCAAGGGCGCGCATCGGATGATGATGAGGAAGCTCAAACGCGCCGGGAATGACGTGACGGAAAGTGATTTTTCTAGGCGCGTTAGTCCAGGATTGCGATATTGCGTCGAAGTTGGAAATATCTACTCCGCGACGATATTTCTGGCCCTGTGCGGCATCCTTGATTCGGTAGAAAAAAGCAGCCCGCACCGGGTGGGGTGTTATGCGTACGGGTCAGGTTGTTCGGCGGAATTTTTCAGCGGCTGCACCATGCCTTTCGGAGCCGCCGAAGCAGCATCGGCTCGGCTGGACCAGCAATTGAGCAGCCGCTACGAGCTCACGATGGCCGAATACGACAGCCTGCTGGATGAAACTGCGGCCTGGCCATTTGGGGTAAAAGACCGTCGAGTGGACCGCTCCGGTTACCAGGCGATCTACGATGATCAATTCGTTGGCGGTGGACTGCTGGTCTTAGACGAAATTCGAAATTTCCACCGAAAGTATGTGTGGAGTTGATGGCATGACCAAATCAACGGTCCGGGTCGGGGAGTCTGGAGTGACGCGCACAATTACTATTGATCGCCCGCAGCGACAGAACAGCATCAACGGACTATTACTTGAGGAGCTCGGCGCCGCACTTGATCGGATCGAAGCGGATCCGAAGTGCCGGGTGGTTGTGCTGGCTGGATATTCGGGCTTCTTTTGCACGGGGATGGATTTCGAGGAAGCCGCAAGTGGAAACTCAGAAGTTGGTGAGGCCAAGAAAGCGGAAGCATTCATGAGCTTGCTCAACCGCCTCTCGTTGTTGCCGAAGACGGTTATCGCATGCATCGACGGTAAGGTCAATGCTGGTGGTATAGGTTTTGTCGCGGCGAGCGACTATGCGGTGGCCACACCCAATTCGACATTTAGTTTGTCGGAGGCACTATGGGGATTGCTGCCGGCCTGTGTAGCACCCTACCTGATTCGCCGGACCGGATTTCAGGCAGCGTATTGGATGTCCCTTTCCACGTGGCCCATTACAGCAGACGAAGCGAAAGCTAGGCACCTTGTCGACGAGGTCTCCGGCGACCTCGCTGGTGTGGTCCAGCGGATGCTCCCGCGGCTGGCGCGTTTAGACAGTCAGACCGTTGCCGATCTCAAGGCATACTTCCGCAAGATGTGGATTATCAATGCGGAGATGGAGGGGTTGGCGGTAGGGCAGATAACAAGGTTAATGAATGAACCGAGGGTGCGGAACAATATTCGTCAATTTGTGGAAGAGGGCTATTTTCCGTGGAGTCCGCGATGAGTGACGTTATTCGGCTCGAGCGCCCGGAACCTGGCATTGGCGTTGTGGTTATGGAAGACCGCAACTCTCGGAATACCTTCTCCCGTGAATTTGTGGAGGGAATTCGTCGGGTTTTTGCCGAAATCAGCAAGGACTCATCCCTCAGGGCGGTCGTCATTCACGGCTACGATAGTTACTTCTGCTGCGGTGGAACGAAGAACGAACTTCTGACACTTACTAAGGGAAACGTAAAGTTCACCGATGGCATGTTTTTCGATCTGCTCTTGACCTGCCATTTACCGGTGATTTCGGCGATACAGGGCCACGCGATTGGCGGTGGCCTGGCCTTCGGCGCCTTCGGGGACATACTGGTGATGGCGGAGGAGTCGATTTATAGCGCGAACTTCATGCGCTACGGATTCACGCCCGGCATGGGCGCTACGTACATCCTCGCGCGGAAGTTCGGCGAGTTAATCGCTGCGGAGATGCTGTACAGCGCCAACGGATATCACGGCGGTGAGCTACGCGAGCGCGGGGTGAACGCGCGCATTATGCCTCGAGAAAAGGTGATCCCCACTGCTCTGGCGCTGGCAAGAGAGCTGGCTGACAAGCCCAGAGTGGCGCTCATCGAGCTCAAGAAGCAGTTGGCCGGACCTATCCGGGAGGTGCTCCCGAGTGTGGTTGAGCGTGAACTGGCTATGCATGAAGTGACGTTCACACAGCCGGAAGTCCGGGAGAGAATCGAGACGTTCTTTGGAAACTAGCGTGGTGTCGACGCTGAGGCTTTCAGCGGAGCGCCTTGGGAGCAGGGCATTCCGCTCAGCGCACAAGACTCGTTATGCCTACGCATCAGGTGCGATGTATCAGGGCATCGCCTCGCCGGCGCTGGTCGCCCGGATGGCCGCAGCCGGGTATCTCGCCTACCTCGGCAACGGCGGGCTACCCATCGAACAGGTGGAACGCGATCTCTGTGAAGTGAAGTCTCTGGTGCCGCGTGGATGTGTATACGGCGTGAACTTGTTGAGCCAGTTCGACGATCCAGCCGCAGAGGATGCGATCGTAGAACTGATTCTGCGTCATGGCGTAACCCGCGTTGAGGCATCAGCTTTTATGCAGGTAACTCCCGCGCTCGCAGCGTACCGGCTCAGCGGGCTGCAGCCGGGTACGGGCGGAAGCATCCGTTGCGAGCATCTGGTGCTGGGCAAAACGTCGCGGCTGGAGGTGGCAAGCCAGTTCCTGTCGCCCGTCGACCCAGCGCTGGTTGGTCAATTACGTTGCGAGGGGCGGATAACGGCACAGCAGGCCGAGTGGTCATCGAGAGTTGCGGTTGCTGACGACATCTGCGTCGAGGCGGATTCCGGTGGCCATACCGATCAGGGTGTGCTGGGGGTGATCCTGCCCGCATTTCTTAGCGCGCGAGCCAAGGCTGCGCGTGACTTTCCCCCCGCCGGGGAGGTCCGCCTTGGTGCCGGTGGGGGTCTGGGGACGCCGGAAGCGGTCGCGGCGGCCTTTGTTCTGGGCGCGGATTTCGTTATGACCGGGTCGGTCAACCAATGCACGGTCGAAGCTCGTACGCATGAGAAGGTCAAGGAGACCCTGCAGCAGGCCGGGCCAGCGGATACCGCGATCTGCCCAGCCGGCGACATGCTTGAGTTGGGCGCAAAAATGCAGGTGTTGCGACGGGGACTGTTGTTTCCGGCACGAGCCGAGAAATTGTACGAGTTTTATCGACAATATCAAGACTGGTTTGCGATTCCTGATGACGCGCGCAGCCGAATCGAGAACACCTACTTCCGGCGCCCTATTGTCGAAGTTCTCGACGAACTTCAGTCACGGACGACAGCTGTTGAATGGATGCGCGTTCAGAAGAAACCGCGGGAGACGTTAGCAATGATTTGTCGCTGGTATTTTCACCACACGACCCAATGGGCGTTACGCGGCGAACCGGGCCGCGAGGCCGACTACCAGATTCACTGCGGTCCGGCGCTGGGGGCCTTCAACCAGATTGTGCAGGGCACAGCGATGGAAGATTGGCGCAACCGACACGTAGACCACATCGCCGAATTCCTCATGACCGGCGCCGCTGAGGTCCTTTCGCGGCGCTTCGAGGAGATGACTCGATGAAAAAGCTGTGCTGCTGGCTCGTCGGTGAGCAGGGTTTGCTCATCCAATGCGGTCAAGCGCTTCTCGGGGGCGGACACTCGATCGCGGGGGTTACTACAAGTTCCGGCGACGTAGAACGGTGGGCCGCCAGCCACGGGGTGGCAATAAACAGCAGCGCACGCGCAACTGACCTGCTACCCCTCCTGGCCGAGGCGCGCCCGAACTTGCTGCTCAGCATCGGCAATGACACCATTCTCGCCCCTGAGATCTTGGCCGTTCCCGGCCTGGGGTGTGTCAACTACCACGACGGGCCGCTGCCCCGCTACGCGGGGGTGCACGCCACAACCTGGGCGCTTCTAAACGGCGAATCTGAGCACGGCGTGGCCTGGCACAGGATGGAACCCGGTGTCGATACGGGCGCGATCCTGGCAAGACGGACGGTACCGATCGATCCGGCTGACACAGCTTTCTTGCTGAACCTTCGTTGTCACGAAGCAGGGTTCGCAGCCTTTGAGGAGCTGCTCAGCCTGTGGCAGGCCGGCAAGCAACCGCCCGGACAGCAACAGGATCGTTCGTTGCGCACGCTCTACCCGCGGTATCGACGTCCGCCTGAGGCGTTGGTGATCAACTGGGCGCTGCCGGCCGTGGAGCTCGATCGTCTTTGTCGAGCGACAAATTTCGGCGGTAAGCCCAACACATTCGGCAGCACCCGTGTGTTCCTGGACGGCCAGTTCCTCATCGTGCTGGATTGCGCTCTCGGCGCGGACGAAGCCAACGCGCACAGGCCTGGTACCGTCCTGCAATCGTCGAGCTCTGCGTTACATGTGGCGACCGGAACCGGGACGCTGGAGTTGCGCCGCCTCGCTGCCCCGGAGGGTCGCGAGTTACCCGCGTTACCGCGAATACCGGCGGGAACCGTGCTGCCGCCCGTGGGGTCGGAGCGCTCGGCGCGGTTGTCGGAACTGTTTGATCGTGCTCTGCGCGCCGAGCGGTCGCGGTTAACCGCATACACGTCGGTGGTCGCATTCGATTGGTCCACGTGGTCGCACCAAGAGAGCGATGTGTCGCGCCAACCCTCCGCATTTGTTGATGTCGCCATTCCACCGGAGATTTCGGGCGATGGTGAATTCGTGTTGGGCGCCTTCGCGGCCTTTTGGCACCGCAAAGGCGGAGGGCCAAAATATCGCGCCGAGGTAATCCTACCGCCGAATGAAGGAATTTTCGGGAATACCGCTCCCGCAGTCTTTGATTTCTCCGATAAAGAGACCTTGGATACCGCCTGTATTTCAGCCGGGGACGTTGTTGCTGCGACCATTGGGAAAGGTCCGCTGCTTGCCGACTTCCACGCGCGGTATCCACAGGCGGCTAGCTCGCCATCCGACCTCAGCATCGGCCTGACCACCGAGCTGGGTTCGAAATCCGATACCGAGTCAGCGCTCCATCTTGAGGCCACAACCGAGGGCTCCAGGGCTCGCTTGTGGTACTGCCCGAACCGCGTCGGACACCCCATGGCCGCACGCATCGCGGAACAATTCAGCAAATTTCTCGCGGCGACCCAGCACAACCCTGGCTCGCCGGTGCGTGCCGTTGCTTTGCTGAACGATCACGAGTATCAGCTTGCGGTCCACGGCTTCAACGACAGCGCCGCGCCGTACGCTCTCGATCGCACCTTCCTCGACTTATTTCTCGAGCACGTGCGCACCACCCCTCACCGGATTGCGGTTACCTTCGAAGGCAAATCGCTCACCTATGCGGAGCTGAACGGCCACGCCGCACAGTGGGCAGAGAAGATGTCAATAAATGGCATAGCTCCGGGGGAACCAGCCGGGGTGTTTCTCGACCGCTCTGTCGAACTAGTAGTTGCGATTATTGCGGTGCTCAAGACAGGCGCGATATACCTGCCGCTTGACCCAGCGTACCCCGATAGGCGCATCGAGCAGATCATTCAACACACGCATGCGGCCTTTCTGGTTTCGGAGCGCGGGTTGCGATATCGCTCTTTTCGCCGACCCGACCACGAGTGGATCATCGATTATGCGTTCGACGGCACGGAGCCTCCCAGCGAACAGTTCGTGTTCGACTGCCCCGAAGCACTTCCAGATCGGCCGGCCTACCTGATATGCACGTCAGGAACCTCCGGCAAACCCAAGGGCGTGCCAATTCTGCACCGTTCCCTTACCAACCTCTTGCTGGCCTACGCTGAGCGAACCTCATTCTCCGCGGCCGACAGGCTGATGGCCGTCTCCTCTATAGGCTTCGATTGGTCGATTCTCGACCTCTTCCTGCCGCTCGCACACGGCGGAACACTCGAAATGCTCTCGTCGAGCACGATCCGCGACGGCCAACTATTGGTTGAGCGAATCGAACGTGGTGACATCACGTTTGTCCAGGGAACTCCGGGCACCTGGCGGTTAATGCTGGCCGGAGGCTGGTCGAAACACGTCCCGGTGAAGCTGGCCAGCGGAGGGGAAGCGATCAGTCCGGAACTGGCCGAACGACTAAGCCAGCGTGTTGACTTTCTATTCACTGTCTACGGACCCACCGAAACAGCAGTCGTCTCAAGCGGCGATGCTTATGAGTCGGGCGATGTGATTCATCTAGGTCGCCCGCTGGCAAACTGCCGACAATACGTTCTCGACGACTACCTCAATCCTGTCGGCTCCGGCGAGGTGGGCGAAATTTGCATCGCGGGCGCAGGCGTATCCCCCGGATATCTCGACATGCCGGACGTGAACTGCGAAAAATTCATTCCGGACCACTTGCGACCCGGCTCTGGAGAATTGCTCTACCGGTCCGGTGACCTCGCTCGCCTGCTGGAGGACGGCCGGATGCAGTTCGTTACGCGCCGCGACCAGCAGGTAAAACTCCGTGGCCATCGCATAGAGCTTGAAGAGATCGAATCGCGAATGTGCGCTATTCCAGAGGTTCAAGATTCCGTCGTCGTGCTTCGCGACGACATTAGCGGTCAGCGGCGTCTCGTGGGGTTCGTGGTGATGCAGCGCGGCAGCGAGTTCACTTCCGAGCGAATCATGGCAGAACTGGCGCGGAACCTGCCCACTTATATGTTGCCGTCGCTATTGCAAGAGCTCGACGCCCTCCCGTTGACTATCAACAAGAAAATCGACCGCCGCTACCTCGAGAACGCCGAGATCAACAGGCCTGAGGCGACAGCGCAGCCACCTCTGGCGGGTGCCGAATTATCTGTCGAAGACATAGTCACGGTGGGTGTGGCAGACCTTTTGGGTGATTCGCCGGATACGATCGATGCTGACAAGAATTTCATCGAACTCGGGCTCGACTCCATTCAACTCACCAGTCTTTCACTCAAGCTCGGCGAAAAACTGGACCTGCACGTTGAACTCACCACGCTATATAAGCATCCAACCCCGCGTGCGCTTGCTCAATTCCTGTACCCGCGCGGCGCGGTTCACGCAGTTCCGTCGGTTGGTGCCGCTGACTTTCCGCTGTCGTCGATTCAGCGCTTGATGTGGACTCATGAGCAGCTGCATCCCGGCACCCGAGCGTGGTATTCCGCATTCGCGTACCGCGTCGATGACGCTGTCTCAGTGGATGCCTTGCGCAAGGCTATTGAATCGGTGGTGCATCGGTATTCCATTCTTCGTACCGAAGTATATGCGTCCGGCGGCGACCCCCGGCAGACAGTTCTGCCACCGGCGCCGGTCGAACTACCGGTCGTCGAGCTGACCTCCGCGAACATGATCGACGAGCTGCGTCGACAATCGAAGATCGAATTGGTCGACATTCCGATCCGCTGTGTGGTGTTGACGAAAGCGGGCGAGGACCGCGCGCTGCTGCTGATTTTGCATCATCGCGTGCTCGACGGTGTCACCCACCGTCTGCTACTGAAATATATCGATTCGGCTTATGCGGCCGCGCAAGCCGGTCAGACCCCGGTATTGCCGCGGGACCGCCCCTACGACCAGTTCGTCGAACGCGAACGTGCCTGGCTTGACGATGAACAAGCCCAACGCCAACGCGATTATTGGAAGCATGTCGGCACCGATGCGGAGCCAGCCGACCGGCGGCCGCCTTCGGGAAAACAGCCGTCTGGGGCATCGATAGCGCGCGCCTATGCGCGGTGGAATCAACTGCACGAGTGTTGCCGTCACCACTCGATCACACCCGCATCGGCCTATCTCACCGCATGGGTGGTGTTGGCCGGGCGCCGGGCCGGTTCGCGAAGCTTGCGGATCACGGTGCCGGCCGCGCGCCGGACAGCCCGCGGTGATGCAGACACGCTGGGCCCATTCATGAACCTGCTGCCGGTGCGGATCGACATTGCACCCGGAACTACTGTCGCGGAGCTCTGGACGGAAACCGCGGCCGCATTGACCGCCGCGATCGAGCATTCCGATCTACCGTTCGCTGAAATCCTGAGGGTTCAGAACCGCCCGGCACCACAAGTGGCCTTCTATAGCCAAGATTCACACTCCGAGGTTGGCAAGAGCCTGCTTTTTGGACGACCGATTCACGAAATCACCCAAGAAGGCGAGATCGAGCTAGCGCTCGAAGTCTTTTTCGGAACAGAGGGTTGTTTACTCCGGCTCAAATACGATGCCTCCCAGCACACCGAAGCGGCCGCAAGCGAAGTCTTAGACCAATTGATCCATCTGCTGGACGCGACGGTCTCAGACCCGTTGGCCCGCGTGGACGACATTGCACTCGTCGCGTCGGGCCAGCTCGCTGGTAGCGAGCAACATCGAGCCACTGCGCTCTTCCGCCTAGAGACGCCAGTGCACCAGCTGATCGCCGAGCAGGCCGAACTCACGCCCGAGGCTATCGCGGTGCGGGATGCGCTTTCGTCGCTGACTTATCGTGAACTGGACCGGTTGGCAAGCGGCATTGGCGCCGCGCTCAGGCACCACGAAACCCAGGGGCGCGTGGTAGGCGTTCTGCTGGATCGCGATGCTCAGTTACCGGCCGTGTTGCTGGGAATTCTCAGAGCGGGGGCCATCTACCTGCCCCTCGATCCAGGTTTTCCGGCTGATCGCCTGCAATTCATCCTGCACGACAGTGCCGCTGGGGTGATCATCGCTGCCCGGAACCATCTACATCTCCTACACGGGGTCAATGCCGAAATCCTCTGTTTGGACGACGTGCTGCGGGAGGCGGTGTACCGAGAATCGACGGACGAATCCGGCTGTGAGACAGCATATTTAATCTATACTTCCGGGTCTACCGGCCGCCCGAAGGGGACGCTGATCCCGCATCGTGCGCTTACCAACTTCCTTTGCGCCATGCGCGCGCTGGTCCCGCTCGGCGCCGACGACCGACTCCTTGCGCTGACGACGATCTCGTTTGACATTGCCGCACTTGAACTGTTTCTGCCGCTGACTTGTGGCGCAACCGTGGACATCGTTACGGCTGGTGTGGCCCGGGACGGAGCTCGCTTGCGGCACGCGATCGAGTCGAGGTCTGTGACCGCGATTCAGGCGACGCCGGCCACATATCGCATGCTGATCGATGCCGACTGGCGCCCAGGGGCGGGGATGCGGGTGCTGTGCGGTGGGGACACTCTACGCGAAGATTTGGCGGAACGTCTGCTCGGCATCGGCGGGCAGGCCGAAGTATGGAATCTCTACGGCCCGACGGAGGCTGCAATCTGGGCGACCGCGCAACGTATCCGACCAGGCCAACCTGTCACGATTGGCCGCCCAATCGCCAACACCGAGGCCTACGTCCTCGACGCGGAGCTGCGCCGGGTCCAGCGTGGGGTTACCGGCGAGTTGTTTCTGGCCGGCGAATGCCTTGCGGTCGGCTATCACAACCGTCCAGAACTGACAGCAGAACGCTTTATCGACAACCCGTTCAGCGATGGAAAGATGTATCGGACCGGCGACCTCGCACAATGGAATGACGAGAACGCTCTTGTGCATGTCGGCCGGGCTGACGATCAGATCAAACTCCGCGGCATGCGGATAGAGATCGGTGAGATTGAATCCGCCCTGACACGGCTGAACGAGGTCCGCGACGCGGCAGTAATCCTCGAACGCAACGGAGGTGCACACGACCAGCTCGTCGCGTTCGTACGACGTGACCCGTGCGGCAGCGGTTGGGATCCTCGCGCTGATCTGGCGAGATGGCTACCCGCCGCCATGATCCCCTCTCGCTTTGTGGATGTGGATGAGTTGCCGCTCACGCCGAACAACAAGCTTGACCGCCGCGCGCTGGAGTCGCTTCTGGTCGATTCGCCGATGCGGGACATCCGTTCCGATACCCGAGGTCATTCGCTGTCAACGCCCCGCGATGTTCTGCGGAATTCCATAGCAGAAGTCATCGGCCTAGATTCCAGTGCGATTCACCCCGACCGTCACCTGGGAGAGTACGGCCTGGACTCCATCCGCTTCACCAAGATCGCAGCGCTGCTGACCAGCCGCCTCGGCAGACCTGTTGAGCCGCCGCTGTTCTATGAGTTCACAACGCTTGCAGCGCTGGAGGCGCACTTCGAGGTACCCTCCGGCGCGCTGGGCAGTTCTGCGTCGCGGCTCAAAGACGAAGCGGCAGGCTCAACCGATCCCATCGCAGTAGTCGGAATGAGCGGCATCTTCGCCGGGTCGGAAACCCTGGAGGAATTTTGGCAGCACCTCGTGTCCGGCGACGACATGATTACGGCAACACCGGAGGGGCGGTGGCCGAACGCATCGTCAAGTCACGGAAGCTTCGTCGGATCGATCGCGGAGTTCGACCCTGCGCTGTTCACCATCTCCGCTCGCGAAGCCGAACAGATGGATCCGCAACAACGCCTCCTGTTGCGCTGCGTTTGGCGGCTCTTCGAGAATGCTGGTCACGCTCCCGCTAACTTCGCGCAGACCAAATGCGGCGTGTTCATCGGGGCCTCGGGCGCGGACTATTACGATTTCCTTTTCCGATCGGGTCAAACGGCGGAACCGCATGCACTGTCCGGCTCGTCACACGCGGCGCTCGCCAATCGCATCTCGTACTTGTATGACCTACACGGTCCAAGCGCAACGATCGACTCGGCCTGCTCCAGTTCTCTGGTGGCAATCCACCGCGCTGCCGCGGCTCTCCGGTCTGGCGAATGTACTGCCGCCATCGCCGGCGGAGTTAGTGTGATTCTCAGCGGCGCAGCGCATTCGGCCCTAACGGCGACCAACATGCTGAGCTTGGATGGGCGATGCAAGAGCTTCGACGCATCGGCCGATGGCTATGTGCGTGGGGAAGGTGCGGCGGTCGTTCTACTGCGGCCCTTAAGCGACGCAGTGCTCGACGGCGACCAGGTTCACGGCGTCATTCTGGGCTCCGCGGAGAATCACGGCGGCCGCACCAATTCACTGACCGCGCCGAGTGTAGGAGCGCAGGCGGAGGTGATCGCTGAAGCGCAGCGCCGAGCCGCGGTGGATCCCCGTTCGATCGGCTATATCGAAGCCCACGGAACGGGCACGGCGCTGGGCGACCCCATCGAAATCAATGGCCTGAAGAACGCATTCACGCGTCGCTGTGGGGAGTTGGGCGTGCCTCCGCCGGCCAGTGCAAGCTGTGGCGTTGGCTCGCTGAAGACGCAATTTGGGCATCTTGAGGCAGCCGCCGGTGCCGCGGGGTTGATCAAAGTCCTGCTGGCGATGCGATATCGGCGGTTGCCGAGGCTGCTGCACTGGCGTCGGCAGAATCCGATGATCCAGCTCGATGGCAGCCCGTTCCGGCTCGTGACACATGAGGAAGCCTGGGACGTCGCAGACACGAAGACGACGCTGCGTGCCGGCGTCAGCTCGTTCGGATTCGGTGGGTCAAACGCTCACCTGGTGGTCGAGATGCCGCCAATCCTCGATTCATCCCCAGACTTCATAGGCCCGTTGCTATTTCCGATTTCAGCGTCCGATACCGCGCGGGTGGGTGAGCGTTGTGAATCCTTGGCTTCCTGGCTCGAACGCCATGCGGAGGCTCACCTGGCCGATGTCGCGTTTACGTTGCAGCAGGGACATGCTTGGCTCGAGCATCGAGTCGTATTCGTCGCGGCGGAACACGCGAGTTTGATCGGCGCCTTGCGCTCAATCGGTTCAGACAGGCTTCCCAGCGATCTAGTTGGTCGGGCAGCTGACGTCGAACTGGAATCCACCGCGAAACGCTGGTTGTCGGGCGACCCCGTCAGCTGGCCTGATGTCCCGGGCGCTCGGCGCATCGACTTGCCCGGCCACCCCTTCAAAAGGGACCGCTTCTGGCTGGATGGGCCTGCACCGGAAGGGCGGACACGTTCCGGGCTGGCGGCGGCTATCAATTCGCCCGCCGAAGGATCCCCCAAAGTGCGTCTGCGCCGTACCGAACTAAACCCGCCACCTGCGCCCGCGGTCCCCACGACCGGTGCGTCCGCGGCGCCAGCGCATTCGGTCGTTGAGCCAGCGGAGTTATTGCCCAGGCTTCGCAGCGAGCTGGCCGCAGTGCTGTTCACCCAAGCGGAAGCGCTCGACACGTCGCGCAGTTTCGCCGACCTGGGCGTTGACTCGATTCTGGCAGTGGAGTTCGCACGCAGTGTCTCCGCAACAGTGGATCAGCCGGTGCAGGCTGCCGACCTCTACGACCACCCGAATCTGCAAGCTTTGGCCGCGTTCTTGGCGCAGGGAGTTGAACCGGCGCAACCGGCGGTGGCCGCACCGGACGCCGTCAATGTCGCTCCGGCGGTGCAACCGTCATCGTTGCTGGACCGACTCCGCGCTGACTTGGCCGCAGTCCTCTACATGCCGGTCGACGCGTTGGACCCGTCGCGCAGTCTTCTCGATCTCGGTGTCGACTCCATCTTGGCGATCGAGTTTGCGAGAAACATCTCCACTGGCTACGGCCGTCGGGTGCAGGCTACCGACCTCTACGACCACCCAAACCTGCAAGCTTTGGCCACATTCCTGAGGCAAGGATCCCAACCCCATGAAACTGTGGCGGCCCCGCCTGCCAACGGCTCTGGCAACCTAGAATCTGCGGTCCGCCAGATGCTGGCGCGAGTGCTCTACTGCGACCCGGATTCTTTTCCGCCTCCCATTCGTTTTCGGATCTGGGACTCGACTCCGTCCTCGCGATCGAATTCGTCGGCGAACTTTCGCGCGAGCTCGGTGTGACCGTGCCCACCACAGCTCTCTACGACCATCCGAACCTCGATGATCTTGTCGCTCTGCTGGAGGCATCACCGCGCGAGGCGATGACAGCGGAGACCGGGCCGGCGTCGGCCGAACCACTGCGTGCACCCGGTCCGCAAGATCGGAGCTTTGTCTCGCAGCCTCCCCGGGCTGTTGCCATCATCGGCTATTCGGGCCAGTTCCCAGGCGCGCCCGATCTCGAGCAGTTCTGGGACAATCTGGAACGAGGAGTTTGTGCTATCGAACCGCTCCCCGCAGACCGGCGAACGAATTCGGTTGAGCCGTCTAATTCCTGGTATGGCGGCTTCTTGGCGGGTGTTGACCGCTTCGATCCATTGTTCTTCAACATGTCCCCCGCCGATGCGGAGTTGATGGACCCACAGCACCGGCTGTTCTTGTCGGAAACCTACCGCGCAATCGAAGATTCAGGCTATGCACCTGAATCGTTGTCCGGCCAGGCGGTCGGGGTCTACGCGGGCGTGACCGGCTCTGACCGCTACGCTGAACAGCTTCCCGGCCTTCGGCCTGCCCAGGAGATGCTGGGCACCGCCGACTCTATCCTGGCCGGCCGGGTTGCGTTCTTTCTCGACTTGCAGGGGCCAGCCCTAGCCGTCGATACGGCGTGCTCGTCCTCGCTGGTGGCAATCCACCTCGCGTGCAGCGGATTGTTAAGCGGCGAAGTCGATCTCGCTCTCGCTGGAGGCGTTACTCTTTACCTAAGCGAAAAAGCCTGGCAAGAGATGGACCATGCCGGCATGCTCGCCGCTGACGGCCGCTGCAAGGCTTTTGATCAGTCCGCAGACGGATTCGTGCCTGGCGAAGGTGTCGGGGTCGTCGTCTTGAAGCGTCTCGACGATGCGCTCGCGTGCGGGGACCCGATCCGCGCAGTGATTCTAGGCACCGGGGTCAACCAGGATGGCCGCACCAATGGCCTCACTGCGCCCAGCGCCAAATCGCAAGCCGCGCTCGAGTCCCAGGTTTACCGTCGTGCTGATGTCGATCCGGCGAGTATCACATGCGTTGAAACTCATGGCACTGGAACCAAACTCGGCGATCCTATCGAAATAGAAGCCCTTACCCGGGTGTTTCGCGCGGCTACCGATGCGCGGCAATTCTGCGCCGTCGGCTCGGTCAAGACGAATATCGGTCACACCACTGCGGCTGCTGGTGTCGCGGGGCTTCTTAAGCTGGCCGGTGCTGTCAACCGGGGCAAGATTCCGCCCACGTTGCACTGCGACGTCGAAAATGAGCATATCGATTTCGCGGCGTCGCCGTTCTTTGTAAACCGGGAACTACGTCCCTGGCCAGCGTCCGGCAGCGAACCCCGCCGAGCGGCGTTGAGCTCGTTCGGCTTCAGCGGTACTAACGCCCACTTGGTAATGCAGGAACCCCCGACCCGAACACGCATGCGTGTCCAGCCGGTTATGGAGCAGCTCATCCTGCTCTCGGCTCAAACCAAGGGTGCACTTGAGCGCCGAGTGGCCGATTTGGCTCGATATCTTGGCCCGCCGCACCATGGTGACGAACTTGAAGACATAGCGTTCACGCTGGCCCGCGGCCGCACGCACTTTTCTTGGCGCACAGCATTTGTCGCGGATTCTGTGGAGAACCTCCGAAATCAGCTACACACCTGGAACCCGCCATCGACGCCTGCGACGCGTGGCTTGCCGACCAACGGTAACCAGCTGCCCTCGCTCCATGGTGGAGACGGGCCGCCCACCCTGTCCGCGATGCGTGACCTCTATTTGCAGGGCGCAGACCTGCCATTAGGACAGCTGTTCCCCGAACACAGCGGACACCGTATTCCGTTGCCTACTTATCCATTTGAGCGCGACCGGTGTTGGGGCGCGGAAATTTCGGTAGCGCAGGCGCCTGCTCGTTCCACCGCGCCAACGTCTTGGCACAAGCACATTCCCGCCACCGACCCGGCGACGAGCGGGCACTTCGTCGACGGCAAGCCTACGATTCCTGGTTCAGCCGTACTACTCGCCGCGCTTGAATCGATGCAGCCGCGCGCGCGTGAACTGACAGACCTGGTCTGGCTGCGCCCGATACACAACCCGCCGACCGGAACTACGTTGCGCATCGAACAAAGCAGTACCCGGTTCACGGTGCTAGGGCCCGACGAAACTTTGTACGCGGAAGGCCGCATCCAAGACGTTGGCCCTGTACGGGCGCGCCTGGCTCCGGTGAGAACGACACCACAGCCCGCAACCGACTTCTACGAGCTAATGAAGCAACGCGGCGTCGACTACCGTGGGGCCTTCCGAAGTATCGAGTTCATCGCGACCGAAAATGACCGCGCCAGCGCCTGGCTTGCCGTGGGAGCTGAAACAGCAACGCCGTCTGCCGGCGCCGTCGATTCCGCTCTGCAGGTAGTGGGAGCGCTGGTGCCAACAGATGGCGAGGGACTGCGCCCGGCGTCGATCGATCGTTTCGCGGTGGTGCCGCCGTGGCCCGCCCGAATCGAGGTGCGTGCCCAGCGGACGGCGGCATCTCGTTTCGACGTCGAAGCTATCGATCGCGATACCGGCAGACTCGCGCTGACCGCCAACGGGCTGGCGCTGCGCAGCGTAACCAAGCCCGAGCCCGAAGGAGAGCTACGCCGTGCTGTTGCGGCGACCAAACTTCCGATGCTGACCCCCGAGCAATGGACCAGAGCCGTTGCCGAGCGTGCGGCACTCAACCGCTATGCCGCAGCCCTGTGCGGTGCAATCCAGCTACCTGCCCGCAACGACGTGCGGCCGCTGTATCAGCCGATGTTGGACGCACTTGCTGCGGTCGCGGGGAGCGCCCGGGAGGCTAGTACGACGACGCTGCGGCGCCAGCACCCCAAGTTGGCCAGACGCTTCGATCTACTCGACCACTGTGCTGCCGAAATGCCCGCGGTGCTGCGTGGCGAACAGCTCGCTACTGCTGTTCTCTTCGGTGACCATACCGATGCGATCAAGGAAATTTACGCCTCAAGCGCGACAGCCATCGCTACCAACGCAGCTCTCGCCCGTCTCATCGTCGCCGCCGGACCCAAAAGCGTGCTGGAATTCGGGGCCGGTACCGGTGCTACGACCCGCGTTGTCCTAGAAGAATTCGCCGCATGCGGCCAACGCCACCCTCGCTATCTCTTTACCGATATCTCGCCAACATTGGTAAATGCAGCACGTCAGACGTTCACAGTATGCGAATTCGCACAGTTCGACGTCACTCGGCCCGCAGCGGAGCAGGCCCTTGCCGGCCAATTTGACATTGTCTTCGGGACCAACGCACTTCACGTCGCGACCGACTGCACCGCTGCACTGGCAAACCTGAGAGAGCTGGTCCGCCCCGGTGGCCTGATTATCTTGAACGAAGCTACGTCGGCCGACGAGTTCGCAATCGTCACCTTCGGTCTCACAGCCGACTGGTGGCAGGCGGCCGGGCCGGGTCGACTTGCGCACTCTCCGTTGCTGACATCGACCGGTTGGCTGGCATGTCTCGATGCGGCTGGATTCGAAGAAGCTGAAGAGTGGACAGCAGGCGCTGCCTTCTATGGCGAGTCGGGTCAGTCGATCATCATCGCGTCGGCAGCCGCGGAATGCCAGCCCTCATTGCCGCCTGGTTCCCGCGACTATGTTCGCGCCGTGTTGGCGAGAGTTCTCAAAATCGAGCCGGAGCGGATCGAAGATGAGATCAGCTTTGCCAGCTATGGAGTCGACTCTCTCGTCGTGCTTGAAATCAATCGGGCTTTCGAGAAAGACCTGGGGCGGCTCCCCGTGACGCTGCTATTTGAGAACAACAGCGTCACCAAGCTGGCGGAGTACTTCGAGCGTGAACACGCAGCGACGCTGGATAGCCTGCTCGCGCGGGCTGGCGCTTCCGCACCGGCCCCAGCGCCGAGCGCTGAAACCCATTCCGCCAGAACCCAGTCCGACCCGGTCGGTGAGATTGCCATTGTCGGCGTGGAAGGGCGCTATCCACTCTCTGACGATGTCCACAGCCTCTGGGAGAACCTCGAAACCGGTCGCGATGCGGTACGGGCCGTGCCCGACGACCGCTGGCTCTGGCAGAACTCCACCGGCCTGCGTGCGTCCACGGCACATCACCGCGAGGCCGGGTATCTCGACAATGTTGATTGCTTCGATCCTTTGCATTTCGGGATCTCGCCACGAGAAGCCGTAGGTATGGACCCGCAGCAGCGGGTCTTCCTCGAGACGGCGGCAGCTGCCCTGGAGTCAGCTGGATACACCCAACAGCGGCTGGCGACCAATGCTCACCAGGTCGGTGTCTTCGTTGGCGTCATGAACTCCGACTACGAGCGCCTCGGCGCTGACGCGGCCGTCGACGGAATCGATACAACCGCGCATTCAGCCCACTGGTCGATCGCCAACCGCGTCTCGTTCGCACTTAATCTTGAGGGACCTTCCCTCGCCGTGGACACCGCCTGCTCCAGCTCGCTTTCGGCCGTCCATCTCGCTTGCGAGAGCCTGCGCCGCGGTGAGTGCCGCGTGGCAGTTGCCGGCGGTGTCAACCTCATCCTCCATCCGCATCACCTCGAAGAACTCTCCGGCGCCGGGATGCTGTCCGCTACTGATCGCTGCCGCGCGTTCGGCGCCAACGCCGACGGGTTTGCCGTCGGCGAGGGTGTGGGGGCGGTGGTTTTAAAACCTATGTCCCACGCTGTCGCCGACGGGGATACCATCTGGGCCGTCATCGTTGGCTCGGCGATAAACTCCGGAGGCCGTACCGCCGGATACACGGTTCCCAACCCCAATGCGCAGGCAAGCGTGGTCGGGCGCGCAATCGGCCAGGCGGGTTTGGATCCTGCAACCATCACATACGTTGAGGCCCATGGAACCGGCACGGCGCTCGGCGATCCCATTGAAATTGCAGGATTGACTCAGGTTTTCGGTAAACATTCCCGCCCAATCGCGATCGGCTCGGCCAAGTCCAACTTTGGCCATCTCGAATCGGCCGCAGGCATCCTCGCACTAACGAAGACCATTTTGCAGATCCGGAATCGTGTGCTCGCCCCAACTCTCCACGCCAACCCGCCCAACCCGCTGATCGATTGGGATACTTCGCCCTTCGATTTGGTGCAGGCGCGAACGCCGTGGCCGGGCCCACGTCGCAGTTGTGTCAGTTCGTTCGGCGCTGGTGGCGCAAACGCGCACGTGATTCTCGACGAGCCACCGGCACTTGCGCCCAGACCGGCGGACACCGGGGCGCTGCACCTGTTTGTGCTTTCTGCACGCCGGCCTGACCGCCTCATGGCCAGTCGTGATCGTCTGATCGCCTTTCTTGAGCGCCACCCGGAGACACCACTCGCTGATCTCGCTTGGACGTTGCAGGCCGGTCGCGAGGTCTACGAGGAGCGCATCGCGGTAACGGCTTCGACTGTTGCCGAGCTGATTGCCAATCTTGGTAATGCGCCGATCCCATCGGGACCTCCGCCGGCGCCTCCGGCATCACTCGAAGATGCACTGGGGCATCGTGATCTGCCCGTAGTCGCTCGCTACTGGCTCAACGGCGAGCGGGTGGACTGGGCCCGGCTCTACGGTGACTCGCAACGTCGCTGGATTCCCGCCCCGACGTATCCGTATGCGCGCGAGCGCTACTGGATTCCATGCGGGCACGATCCGCGGGCCGCTGCGCCCCGGGCGCTGGATTGGGTTTACGCGCCGCGCTGGCGCGACCAACCACTATCGGCCTGTCCACGAACTCCCGCCCGGGGCAAATCGTTGGTGGTCGCCACTCGAGAAGTTCCTGTGAATCTCTGGCCGTCGGAATTCCAGGCATGCGTCATAGATCCGCAGGATCCGGGCCAGCTGGAGCGCCAACTCGCCGATAGCCTTGCCGAAACGAGTCGTATCTTCTTTGTGGTCGGGGTTGGCCCGGTCCCTCCGGATCCACTCGACTCGGCAGCATTCGAACGAGTTCAAGAATCCGGAATTGTCTCGCTATTTCGCCTCGTCAAGATGCTGCGCGCACATGGACCGCGTTCCGTAGAGCTCGCTGTGATAACGCAGGTGCTTGCCGATGAGCCCGGCCTGGCGCCTTCGGCGGCGTTCGCGGCCCTGGACGGATTTGTCCGATCGTTGCGACGCGAATTCTCAGAGTGGCAGGTCTGCTGCTTTGCTACCTGCCCGGCGCTGCTTCGCGAACCGCAACACCTGCTGGACGCCGCCGCCGCCGAATTGGCCGCTCAAGACAGTCGTCCGATCCGGCGTTATTGGAATCGGCGTGAAGTCTGCGTGATCGAACCGGTTAAGCCGGCCAGCACAAAATCGTCGCCCTGGCGTGACGGTGCCCATTATCTGATTCTCGGTGGAGGCGGCGGCATTGGCTTCGAAACCGCTGCGCACCTGTGCCGTAACGCGCACGCACGCGTCACCCTGCTGGGCCGCCGCGAAGCCGACGCGAACCTCGCGCACCGAATAGACTCCGCGATCGCCAATGGTGGTGCGATTCAATACATTCGTGCCGATGCCACCAACCAAGCGTCGCTCGTGGAGGCTATCGGCAACGCCCGCAGTCGATTTGGCCCCATTCGGGGCGCCATCCATTCGGCACTTGTGCTCGAAGATCGCACCATCGATCGGATGGACGAGCAATGCCTTAGGCGTGTGCTAGACAGCAAGGCTTTGACCAGTTTCGAGTTCGCTCGCGCCCTCGCCACCGAACCGCTTGACTTCTTGCTCTTTTACGGTTCGGCTGAGTCGTTTGCCGGCGATGCTGGTCAAAGTAACTACTCTGCGGCCTCGACGTTTCAAGACTCCTTCGCACATGCCCTGCGTAACTCGTCCGGCTTACCGGCGCGCATCGTCAACTGGGGGTATTGGGGCTCGGTCGGAGCCGTGTCCGGTGGCTTCTACGAAGAAAAGCTGACGCACAAAGGCCTGCAATCCATCGAGGTTGACGAGGGAATGGAGGTCATCGAGGCCGTACTGTCCGGCGACGAAGAACAAGTTCTTGCCGTCAAGGCCAACCGAGATGCACTGGAACGCCTGGGGTGCGTCGAGGTTGGCGAAGCCCAAGACTTCTCCTCGCGGGTGCGTAGGCTAGAACAGCTTGGCAGGCTGCATCTCCTGGCAGCCCTACACCGAGCGGGCGCGAAACTCAGTACCACGAAAGCACTCTCGCTGGCCGACCTGCTACGCCAGGTAGGCGCGCGCAACCTGGGAATCAAGATTGCCCAGTCTTTGTTGGACGTCCTAACCCGCGCGGCCCTGATCGAGCGTGGAGATAGTGGCTGGATTCAGATCGCTGACGTCGCCCAGCTTCCCAGCTGGGAAGACTTCGGATTGCCCCAGCACGCTCGGCTCCTGCGTGCGTGTCTGGATGCCCTACCCGCGATCTTGAGCGGCGAAACATCCGCGGTGGACGTCTTATTCAGCGATGCCAACGCGGAGTCGGTGGACGCCATGTACCAAGGCGATCCGATCAACGACCGATATAGCATGGCGATTGCCGAAGCTGCGGCACGCTATCTCGTAGAACGAGACGATCGAAGCCGCCCATGTCGCATCCTTGAGATCGGAGCTGGCACCGGCGCCACCACGGCGGCGGTCCTGGCGGCGCTGCACCGGTCGGACGAACCCTTCGAATACACCTATACCGACGTTTCGCCGGCCTTCTTGCGCCGGGGCCAAGCACGCTTCGATGCTGCCGGCGCCGAGTTGCGGTTCGCTCTTCTCGACATCGAACGCAGTCCTGAGAGCCAGCAATTCGCCAACAGCGAATTCGATCTGGTGGTTGCCACCAACGTCCTGCATGCTACTCGCGACCTGTCCGCAACACTCGGCCGAGTGCGCGCGCTCCTGAGGCCGGGCGGCTGGTTGCTGTTGAACGAGGCCATCGAGCCCAACGACTTCTTGGCGCTTACTTTCGGGCTTCTCCCCGGCTGGTGGTCCGCCGAGGACACCGACCGTCGCTACCCACATTCCGCTCTCGCATCGCGAACCACGTGGGAATCTCTGCTCGGCGAGGCCGGCTTCGAAATTCAATCTGCCCAGTCCTTCGAACGCATCTTTATCGCCCGTCGTGCTGCTAACACTGACGCAAGGGGACCGGCCGCCAGCGACGTCCAAGGAAGCCCCGCGCGCAGTTCGGAAGAGCTGCACGTCGTCATCAAATCGGCCCTTGCGGAAACTCTGCAGGTGCCCCTGGAGCGGATACGCCGCGACGCAATGTTCTTGGATCTGGGGATGGATTCGCTTACCGCCATCGAGATCGCGCGACTAATCAACCTGCGTCTTGGCGAGTCGCCGGCCACACCGCTGACAAGCTTGGACCTGTATAACTATCCGAGCCCGGATGCACTCGCGGGTCACATCGACGAGGCCTACTCGCAGTCTCCGCGGTCTTCGACAGTGAAGTCACGGGTGTCCGATCCCCCCGACGATGTCCTGTTCCTGCTAAATCGTGTGGCAGACGGAGCTTTGGAAAACGAAGCTGCGGTTGACAAATTGTTGGAATCGCTACGCCTTTAGTCATCGTCGGTCGGCGTCGAGCGCTATACGGAGTCGCAGTGATGACGCGTGCTAGCACCGGGTCAACGCGGTCCGGCTGGCTGAGTCTGAGTGCATCGATGATCCGGTCGTATTGGGCAGAAAACGATTTCGCGTCGGGTTGGTCGAACACCGAGTGCAGCAGGTTGCGCCCCCACGGACAGGAGAACTGAGGTGTGGCGGCCACCAGGTGGTGGCGTAGTGGGTACTGAAACGCAGCGTCGGGCGACCCAGCGTCAATGCCGCTCGATGTGCAAGCCTGACGACGTCGACACCATGCCGACCGTCTTGAAGCGAAAGAAAGAGACCGCCGCCAGTGCCGACCTCCCCGACGGCCCGTTCCGCTGCGTGCCGTTTCTCGGCAGAGACCTTTACGCCGCATACGCCGGACAACACATCAGCCACCGCAACATAGGCTTTACCTGCAGCGCAGTTTCGATAAGAACAGTGCGGGTGGCAGAATAGCGGCATAGGCGAGGCCTTTTCCCGTTGGGCTTCTTGTCTAAACCGTATCGTCAAGAAATCCAGAAGACCTAACTATCTGCAGGAGGCTTAAATCCCCGAGATTCACAGTTGGTCGCGTCTCATCGCTGGTGTAAATGGTCACGGGCGTAGGTTCCGTCGCAACCGACGAAAGCTATGAAGGAGGGGCTACGCCCGTGACCAAGCGAGTATCGCCGATTGAGCGTGTGCGTGTTGAGATGGATCAGTTGTTCGCCGCGACCGAGCGGCCGTTGACCGAGATTTTGGAGGAGGTCGGGCGGTTATCGGTGCGTCTGGTGTTTCAGGTCGCCGTGGAGGCCGAGGTAGAAGCAGTGTTGGGCCGAGCCCGTCACCAGCGTCGGGTTCAGGACGGCCCGGGCGGGTACCGCAATGGGTATCAACCGCCGGCGACGGTGAAGACCACGATGGGCTCGGTCGAATTATGCCGCCCGAAACTACGCGACACCGACGAGCGGTTCTGTTCGCGGCTATTCGGTGCCGGGGTGACGCGCACCCACGCTCTGGAGGCGTTGGTGATTTCGGGATGGGTGCGCGGTTTGTCGGATCGCGACATCGAGGCCGCGTTGGCCGAGGTGCTGGGCTCGCAGGCGGCGTTGTCGCGCTCGACGGTGAGCCGGATTTGTGCGGCCATCAAAGACGAGTTCGCTGCGTGGTCGTCTCGACGCCTTGATGAGCTGGTGTTGGACTACCTGTTCTTGGATGCCTCGAACTTTCGGATGCATCCCAACGCCCCGGCCGAGCCGGTGCTGGCCGCCTGGGGCATCTGCACCGACGGCAAGCCCCTGTTTATTGGGCTGGCCCCAGCCGCAGCGGAGTCGGCTGATGCGTGGGCCGACTTCTTGGCTGACCTGAGGAACCGGGGACTACGCCCGCCGCTACTGGGCATCTCCGACGGGGCGCCGGGCCTGATCGCCGCATGGGAGACCACGTTTCCGGCAAGCCTGCGTCAGCGGTGTCTGATCCATCGCTGCCGTAACGTCATCGCCAAGACACCTGTCGCGGTCCAGGACGAGATCAAAGCCGCGTTCTGGTCGATCTTCGATGACATTGACCAGCCACCCGGCCAGCAGGCCGTGGATGAAGCCACCCGCCGCGCCGAGGAGTTCACCACCACATACCGCGGGCTCTACCCAGCCGCGGTCGCTTGCCTGGCCAACGACTTCGCCTCGCTGAGCGTGCATTTGCGCTTCCCCCGCCAACACTGGACACGCATCCGCCATTCCAACCTCATCGAACGCACCTTCGGAGAATCCCGTCGCCGGGTCAAGGTCATCGGCCGCCTACCCGGCGAAACCAGCTGTCTGTCGCTGGTATGGGCCGTCCTCGACCGCGCCAGCCGCGGCTGGCGCGGAGTCACCCAAACATCAGCGACCAGCCGCCACCTCCAAGAACTACGCCACCAACTGCTCGAGCCACCCCGCCCACTGCATCCCCCCACCACAACAACCACGACCGACACCACCGCCGCGTAACATGACCACCAGGAACATGCGCCCAGCGTTTTTACACCAGTCCTAAGACGCCACCTGAACTCCGATCGGTTTGCCAGATTGGGCCTAGTGCCCAGCATCGCGGTGTTCAACGCCGTCGACTTGCGTTGGGTGACACTGGCCGCCCGCATCGGGATCCTGCGGCAACCATTGCACATCAAGCTGTTCTTCTCCGATCGCTGGGTGTCCTATAGCGATTCGGAACCCGACGTCATCGATTTCCTGGTGACAAGGATCCCAACGTGGATTGACCACGAGATCGTTGTCGTACCGTATGCGATGAGCTCGGCCGAACGATGTCAAGAGCTTTGGGAGCACGCACTGGATCGTGGCTTGGGCATCCGAGTGGGTATCGGGGATTGCCCGTTGGCGTTTCGGACTGCCACCAACGTCGACATGGTCGACCGTGCCATCGACCTCATCACCAAACGAGGACTCACGCCGGCCACACAGCATGACGTGCGGGCGCGCTTCAGTGCAACCGGCATGGACACCAGCGGATCGGTAAGGGTGGTCGTCAACCGAAATCGCTGCCTGGGATGGGGCGTGTGCTATGCCTCTGCGCCAGAGGTCTACCAGCCCGATGCCGAGAACTACTGCGTCGTTGTCAAGCCCTACGTCCAAGGAAGCCTTCTGGAGAAGGCAATCGAAGGCGCGGCAAGCTGCCCGGAACGGGCAATCAGAGTTGAGTTGCGTGGCGAAACGGCACCGCCAGGAGGTGTGTGATCGTAGCCAGCGCGCAGAAGCCATCGCGCTGTTGAGACCGCGCCGTCTCACATCTAGAGAAACGGGCGTTATCACATCCGGTCTCATCAGATGGACAGCGGTAGAGAGAGCCGCGTTCAGGAGCCGTCTTGCCACAGGTGTCCCATCATGACCGGATAACGCACCGGTCGGCATCCGTTAAAGGCGATATCGCGGACATGGCTGAAATCCGACCAGAGCATCTTGCTGCCCTTCAACCACTGCGTTTTGCGGACACTTCGTCTAACTTGCTCCAGCTCGAACTGGGTTGCAGCCCGCAGGGGGCCGGCAGCGCCGAACAGGCGTACGCCTGGGGGGCGATGAAGCGGCCTGCGAGTAGCGAGCGGAGCCAGAACAGCCGCCCAGTGTCGACTGCCATCAGGCACACTCTGGGGTCAGCCTCGATGTTGCGCGCTAGCGCGCTGGTGTACTGATCGAAGTAGAAGCCGGTGCGGTCATCGCGCAGAAATACCGTTCCTACAGGCGTGATGTGTGGTGTGCCGTCAGGATCGACCGACGCGATCGCACAGTGCATAGAGGACTGTTTCGCCCGGGCGACGGTCTCCCGGATCGTCCTCCAGCTCTCATCGTTGAACACGGAATGATCCTCGTCTGTCATGCGTGCATCGAACCATGTGTGCTGCATGGCATCGCCACCGCAGGAAATGCTCGCCTTGTCGCACATCTAAAGAATCGGGAGTAATCAGATCCTGTCCCTAAGGTCGTGGGTGTCTGGGGTTGATGCTCTGGATGCCCAGGGCGGTGGGGTGTAGCTGAGATCTTGTTGCTGAGTGTGTGGCTTCGTGAGGCTGGCTGCCCCACCGTGCTGGACGCTCCGGCCGCTGATTGAGAGCTGATGCGGATCGTCGCTGGTTAGGGACATGTCGGCGGAGCTGTCCATGGGCTTGACCTGCGAACACAGGAGAACAACCGTGACGGGACGGCCACTGGTGTGGGTCGGAATCGATGTTGGTAAGGCCAGCCATCACGCGTGCGCGGTGGATGAGACCGGCACGGTGGTGTGGACTCAAAAATTGGCCAACGAGCAGCGGGCGATCGAGGCGCTGATCGACCGCGCGCAAAAGACTGCCGAGCAGGTGCGATGGGCCGTCGATCTGACCAGCCCGCTGGCGCTGATGCTAATCACGGTGCTGCTGGCTGCCGATGAATCGGTGGTCTATGTGCCCGGCCGAGTGGTCAACACCATGACCGGTGCGTTTCGGGGCGAGGGTAAGACCGACGCCAAAGACGCTCGGGTTATCGCCGAAACTGCCCGCATGCGAAGCGATCTCGCCACAGTGACGATACCCGACGACCTGGTCATGGAGTTGACCCAGCTGACCGGCTATCGCACTGATTTGATGGCCGACTGGGTTCGCGGTATCAACCGGTTGCGGTCGCTGCTGGGGTCGATCTTCCCGGCCCTGGAAGCAGCGTTCGACTACTCCACCCGCACACCGCTGATTCTGGTCGCCGGGCTATGCACCCCCGCGGAGATCCGGGCGGCCGGCACCGACGGCGTCACGGCCCATCTGGCCAACAACCAGGCCTGGCGTCCCGGGATCGCCACGACCGCGGCCACCGCCGTAGCGCTGGCCAATGAGCAGCAGATAGCGCTGCCCGGCCAGGACGGTACCACCGCTTTGGTCAAACGGACGGCGGCCAAGCTGCTCGGGCTCGACCGCGAGATCAAAGACATCGACAAGATGATCGCCGAGCGCTTCCGCGATCATCCCTACGCGCGGATCATCGAGTCGCTGCCCGGCTTCGGGCCGAACCTGGGCGCTGAGTTCCTGGTCGTCACCCGCGGTGACCTGGCATCGTTTGCCACGCCCGGGCGCCTGGCGTCTTACGCCGGATTGGTTCCTGTGCCACAGGACTCCGGTCGCGTGAGCGGCAATCTACGCCGGCCGAAACGCTACAACCGCAGACTGCGCCGCGTGTTCTATCTGGCCGCGCTGTCCAGCCTGCGCACCAACGGGCCGTCACGGCAGTTCTACGACCGCAAACGCGGTGAACGCCTCATCCACAGCCAGGCCCTGCTCGCCCTGGCCCGCCGCCTCGTCGACGTCCTGTGGGCACTGCTACGCGACGGCCGCGAGTTCACTCTCGGCAAACCGATAGCCACCGCCGCAGCTTGACACCATCATTGAGAGTCTCGCACACAGGGGACCAGTGTGTGAACCGGTTAGGTCTGCGTATCTGGCATCAGCGATGCAACTCTGGCGATAGGGCCGCGGCGGATAGATGCCGGTAGATGGTTGGTCGTGCGACGCCGAACTCGGCGGCGATCTGGGCCGCGGTGTAACAGCAGTTGCCATCTGCGTAGAGTTCGGCGTACATCGCCGCCGCCAATGCGACCTAACGCTCGCTCAAACCGGACTCCAGCGGACAGCGATCGGGATGCTGCCTACTTCATTGAGTCGGCCGACGCGCATCTGGCGGCGGTTGTAGTCCGTTCGGGTCCACGTAGCGGCGCGGTTCGTTGACTACCGGCGGGGTGTGGTCGATCCACGCCGGGTCTGTCGGCGGTGGGGTGTAGCGGTAGTCCTCGGGAAGCTTGGCGAGATGCGCGGGGAGGTTCGTAAGTGGATCACCTGCCCACCAGATCCGGCCGGGATTCTCGCCGGGCTCTCGGGAGTGCGCGCCTGGCCAGTTCTCTTCGAGATCGAGCAGGTAGTAGTACAGGGCAGGATTGTCGGCCTCGTTCCACGGGGACGGGTTGATCAACGATTCTCGGGTGTCGCGGACCAAGCCCCAGGTACGATCCGATGGCGGCGCGGTGTAAACCAAGTGCATCACCGCGCCGTCTGTCCACGCGTGAGACACAAGGAACGTGCAACGTCCCGGCCGTGGGTAGGCGGCAGCATTGGCGTTGCGTACCTCTATGTGGTGCAGCAGCTCGTCGAGGACCTTGGCTGCGAAGTCGCACTCTGCGTCGGTCGGGGGCTGGCCCGGTGAGGATTCAGTTGATGGGTGCATAGTTGTTCACCCATGGCGGTGTCAGCGTCCAGTTCCTTTGTACTTCAACGACTCCGCTGCCTCCTGGGAGGGGATACATCGTGATCACTCCTTTCTGCCCGCCACCGGGTACGTCGTAGCTGGGGTTAGTGTTCGCCACGATTCTCATCGTCAGACTCTCGCCGGTGTCGGCGCAACTGGGTAAACCGAGAAAGCCCGACGTGCAATGGGCCTTGTTGATCGGCACCTCATAGACCAGAGAACCACCTTGATTCTCTATCGGATGAGAATGTGAGATCAGGTCCTTGAACACGTTCGGGTTGATCAGCCCGTGCTTCCAGTAGATCTTGTCCCAACCGAAGCCTTTATCGTTAGCTGCGTTGTAGTAGCCGCGCCTGAGTACAACATGGTTGCCGTCGAGGTCGGTGGCTTCGGCAATCACATCGTTGACTGGGTGCGTGCGATCAGGCGGCGGCGCGGTTTTGTAGTCCACGGCCTGCACGTGGGGTGTGTTTTTGGGTGTTTCGCGGAAGGCGGGGGTGAGTTCGGCGGTGGCGGCGGTGATTTTGGCGGCTACCTCGCGTTCAACCCCGACTAGTTGGGCGGCGCGTTGGCGGATGTCGGCAGCAAATGCTTGGGCTTGGGCTTGGCGAGCCGCTTGTTCAACGGCGCTGCGGCTAGTTCGAGTATCGGTGACCGAGAAGTCTTCTCCAACTACGAAACCGGCGTTGTGGGCGTCGTCAACGCCATAGAGCACCCTGCGGCGTACGGTGCCGATCGTTCCGGCGCCATCGCGGGCGATCTTGCCGGCTTGGCACAGTTGATCGGCCTTAGCGCTCACTATTGGGAGGTCAGCGCCGGTTCGCTCCCGTAGTGCATCACCGCCAGCGCCTTCCCATACCAAAGTGTGGGAATCGTTGCGCATCTGCAAGAACACGTCTTCCCACTGATCGGCGGTCTTAGTCCAGTAGCTGGCCGCCTCGATCAGATACCCGGTGCTCCATGCCCGAACTTGGGACAGGGTCGGCACCATCTAGACCAGCCTAGGTTGCACGGCAGTCATTTCGGTCGCGTCTCATCGCTGGTGTAAATGGTCACGGGCGTAGGTTCCGTCGCAACCGACGAAAGCTATGAAGGAGGGGCTACGCCCGTGACCAAGCGAGTATCGCCGATTGAGCGTGTGCGTGTTGAGATGGATCAGTTGTTCGCCGCGACCGAGCGGCCGTTGACCGAGATTTTGGAGGAGGTCGGGCGGTTATCGGTGCGTCTGGTGTTTCAGGTCGCCGTGGAGGCCGAGGTAGAAGCAGTGTTGGGCCGAGCCCGTCACCAGCGTCGGGTTCAGGACGGCCCGGGCGGGTACCGCAATGGGTATCAACCGCCGGCGACGGTGAAGACCACGATGGGCTCGGTCGAATTATGCCGCCCGAAACTACGCGACACCGACGAGCGGTTCTGTTCGCGGCTATTCGGTGCCGGGGTGACGCGCACCCACGCTCTGGAGGCGTTGGTGATTTCGGGATGGGTGCGCGGTTTGTCGGATCGCGACATCGAGGCCGCGTTGGCCGAGGTGCTGGGCTCGCAGGCGGCGTTGTCGCGCTCGACGGTGAGCCGGATTTGTGCGGCCATCAAAGACGAGTTCGCTGCGTGGTCGTCTCGACGCCTTGATGAGCTGGTGTTGGACTACCTGTTCTTGGATGCCTCGAACTTTCGGATGCATCCCAACGCCCCGGCCGAGCCGGTGCTGGCCGCCTGGGGCATCTGCACCGACGGCAAGCCCCTGTTTATTGGGCTGGCCCCAGCCGCAGCGGAGTCGGCTGATGCGTGGGCCGACTTCTTGGCTGACCTGAGGAACCGGGGACTACGCCCGCCGCTACTGGGCATCTCCGACGGGGCGCCGGGCCTGATCGCCGCATGGGAGACCACGTTTCCGGCAAGCCTGCGTCAGCGGTGTCTGATCCATCGCTGCCGTAACGTCATCGCCAAGACACCTGTCGCGGTCCAGGACGAGATCAAAGCCGCGTTCTGGTCGATCTTCGATGACATTGACCAGCCACCCGGCCAGCAGGCCGTGGATGAAGCCACCCGCCGCGCCGAGGAGTTCACCACCACATACCGCGGGCTCTACCCAGCCGCGGTCGCTTGCCTGGCCAACGACTTCGCCTCGCTGAGCGTGCATTTGCGCTTCCCCCGCCAACACTGGACACGCATCCGCCATTCCAACCTCATCGAACGCACCTTCGGAGAATCCCGTCGCCGGGTCAAGGTCATCGGCCGCCTACCCGGCGAAACCAGCTGTCTGTCGCTGGTATGGGCCGTCCTCGACCGCGCCAGCCGCGGCTGGCGCGGAGTCACCCAAACATCAGCGACCAGCCGCCACCTCCAAGAACTACGCCACCAACTGCTCGAGCCACCCCGCCCACTGCATCCCCCCACCACAACAACCACGACCGACACCACCGCCGCGTAACATGACCACCAGGAACATGCGCCCAGCGTTTTTACACCAGTCCTAAGACGCCACCTCACAGTTCTCCCAGGGCGGTACCGGCCGACAAACCAGGAGCCAGCCCGGACCCCCGGGATACGAACAATGACAACTATGGGACAGGCCAGCACGGCCCCCTGCACGCGCCACCGCCAAGCCCAGAACCACCACCCACACCCCAGGGCCTACCAGACCCGGCATCCTTCACTCCACCGGACAGCCCA
The DNA here is from genome assembly GCF_965230835.1 of Mycobacterium sp. GTDB lineage: Bacteria > Actinomycetota > Actinomycetes > Mycobacteriales > Mycobacteriaceae > Mycobacterium. The sequence continues at coordinate 4,001,104 of NZ_CBDDLW010000002.1, read as the reverse complement.
ACAAACCTCGCGCTGGAACCCGACCCCTTCGAGCCGGACCCTTGGCATGCGAACGATCCCAACTATGGGACAGGCCAGTTTGAGTCTCCAGAAACACCACCTGTTCCGCCGGAAAGCCCTAACTGGTCAGACTCGAATGCCCTCGATCAGCGGTACGGGTTGAACCAATTCGACAGCGTTACTCCTCCGCCGGAAGATCCGAGCCTCTGGGATGCGAACAATCCCAACTACGGGCCACACCGACTCAACCCCCCATACGCGCCACCGCCAAGCCCAGAACCACCGCCAAGCCCAGAACCACCGCCAAGCCCAGAACTAACGCCAACACCCCAGGGCCTACCAGACCCGGCATCCTTCACTCCACCGGATAGCCTAAAAAACTTCGCCCTAGAACCCGACCCCCTCGCACCACAACGACCCAACACACTAGAAATCAACCCAAACCCCTGGGACACAAACGATCGCAGCTACGGACCAGGCCAATTCAATCCCCCAGGACCACCGCCAAGCCCAGAAACGCCGGCAAGCCCAGAACCAACACCCCAGGGCCTACCAGACCCGGCATCCTTCACTCCACCGGACAGCCCAACAAACCTCGCGCTGGAACCTGACCCCTTCGAGCCGGACCCTTGGCATGCGAACGATCCCAACTATGGGACAGGCCAGTTTGAGTCTCCAGAAACACCACCTGTTCCGCCGGCAAGCCCTAACTGGTCAGACTCGGATGCCCTAGAGGAACTGTACGGATTGAACCAATTCGACAGCGTTTCCCAGCGAGATCCTTCTTCTCCTCCGCCGGAAGATCCGAGCCTCTGGGATGTGAACAATCGCAACTACGGGCCACACCGACTCGGACCCCCCACCGCACCCCCACCAAGCCCAGAACCAACACCACCACCGCGAGGCCTACCAGACCCGGCATCCTTCACTCCACCGGACAGCCTAAAAAACTTCGCCCTAGAACCCGACCCCCGCGCACCACAACGACCGGTGGCGTCTTAGGACTGGTGTAAAAACGCTGGGCGCATGTTCCTGGTGGTCATGTTACGCGGCGGTGGTGTCGGTCGTGGTTGTTGTGGTGGGGGGATGCAGTGGGCGGGGTGGCTCGAGCAGTTGGTGGCGTAGTTCTTGGAGGTGGCGGCTGGTCGCTGATGTTTGGGTGACTCCGCGCCAGCCGCGGCTGGCGCGGTCGAGGACGGCCCATACCAGCGACAGACAGCTGGTTTCGCCGGGTAGGCGGCCGATGACCTTGACCCGGCGACGGGATTCTCCGAAGGTGCGTTCGATGAGGTTGGAATGGCGGATGCGTGTCCAGTGTTGGCGGGGGAAGCGCAAATGCACGCTCAGCGAGGCGAAGTCGTTGGCCAGGCAAGCGACCGCGGCTGGGTAGAGCCCGCGGTATGTGGTGGTGAACTCCTCGGCGCGGCGGGTGGCTTCATCCACGGCCTGCTGGCCGGGTGGCTGGTCAATGTCATCGAAGATCGACCAGAACGCGGCTTTGATCTCGTCCTGGACCGCGACAGGTGTCTTGGCGATGACGTTACGGCAGCGATGGATCAGACACCGCTGACGCAGGCTTGCCGGAAACGTGGTCTCCCATGCGGCGATCAGGCCCGGCGCCCCGTCGGAGATGCCCAGTAGCGGCGGGCGTAGTCCCCGGTTCCTCAGGTCAGCCAAGAAGTCGGCCCACGCATCAGCCGACTCCGCTGCGGCTGGGGCCAGCCCAATAAACAGGGGCTTGCCGTCGGTGCAGATGCCCCAGGCGGCCAGCACCGGCTCGGCCGGGGCGTTGGGATGCATCCGAAAGTTCGAGGCATCCAAGAACAGGTAGTCCAACACCAGCTCATCAAGGCGTCGAGACGACCACGCAGCGAACTCGTCTTTGATGGCCGCACAAATCCGGCTCACCGTCGAGCGCGACAACGCCGCCTGCGAGCCCAGCACCTCGGCCAACGCGGCCTCGATGTCGCGATCCGACAAACCGCGCACCCATCCCGAAATCACCAACGCCTCCAGAGCGTGGGTGCGCGTCACCCCGGCACCGAATAGCCGCGAACAGAACCGCTCGTCGGTGTCGCGTAGTTTCGGGCGGCATAATTCGACCGAGCCCATCGTGGTCTTCACCGTCGCCGGCGGTTGATACCCATTGCGGTACCCGCCCGGGCCGTCCTGAACCCGACGCTGGTGACGGGCTCGGCCCAACACTGCTTCTACCTCGGCCTCCACGGCGACCTGAAACACCAGACGCACCGATAACCGCCCGACCTCCTCCAAAATCTCGGTCAACGGCCGCTCGGTCGCGGCGAACAACTGATCCATCTCAACACGCACACGCTCAATCGGCGATACTCGCTTGGTCACGGGCGTAGCCCCTCCTTCATAGCTTTCGTCGGTTGCGACGGAACCTACGCCCGTGACCATTTACACCAGCGATGAGACGCGACCTCAACGACCCAACATGTCGGCGGCAACTGAATACTGACCAGTGGGCGGCAATTGAAAATTGACCAGCTTCCTAGAGTGCCTTGGCTATGTGTCAAGGAGGAGGCAGGTGTTGAACGTGGAGGATTGGGCTGAGATTCGCCGGTTGCGCCGGTCGGAGCAGTTGCCGATTGCCGAGATTGCGCGGGTGATGGGTATTTCGCGGAATACGGTGAAGTCGGCGTTGGCTTCTGATGGGCCGCCGAAGTATCGGCGTGCGGTGAGGGGTTCTGTTGCTGATGAGGCCGAGCCGCGGATTCGGGAGTTGTTGGCGGCCTATCCGCGGATGCCGGCGACGGTGATTGCTGAGCGGATCGGTTGGTCGTATTCGATCCGCACACTGAGTGGGCGGGTGCGTGAGTTACGGCCACTGTATTTGGCGCCGGATCCGGTGTCACGGACGACGTATGTGGCCGGTGAGGTCGGGCAGTGTGACTTCTGGTTTCCCGATGTTGTGGTGCCGGTGGGGTATGGCCAGGTTCGTAGGGCGGCGACGTTACCGGTGTTGACCATGGTGTGTGGGTATTCACGGTGGGCTTCGGCGCTGTTGATTCCGACACGCGCTGCCGAAGACTTGTATGCCGGTTGGTGGCAGCATCTTTCGACGTTGGGTGCGGTTCCACGGGTGTTGGTGTGGGATGGTGAGGGCGCGGTCGGGCGGTGGCGGGCACGCCGACCAGAGTTGACCCCGGCATGTCAGGCTTTCCGCGGGACCTTGGCCACCACGGTAGGGATCTGTAAACCCGCTGATCCTGAGGCCAAGGGTCTGGTTGAACGGTTCCATGACTATTTGGAGCGGGCGTTTTTGCCGGGGCGGGTGTTTGGCTCCCCAGCCGATTTCAACATCCAGTTGCAGGCCTGGCTGGTGGGGGCCAACCACCGCCAGCATCGGGTGCTGGGATGCCGGCCAGCAGATCGCATCGCCGCCGATACCGCAGCGATGCTGGCATTGCCGCCGGTTGGGCCCAGCATCGGATGGCGACGCTCAACGCGGTTGCCTCGCGATCATTACGTGCGCCTCGACAGCAACGATTACTCGGTGCATCCGGCCGCGATCGGCCGCCGTATCGAGATCATCGCAGATCTAAACCGGGTGCGGGTCTGGTGTGACGGCACGCTGGTCGCCGACCACGACCGGATCTGGGCCAAACATCAAACGATCAGCGATCCCGAACATGTCCAGGCCGCGAAACTGCTGCGGCGCAAACGGCTCGAGGTTGTTGGTCCACCGCATCACGTGGAGGTCGAACAACGCCGTCTCGCTGATTACGACGCCTTGTTGGGCCTTGACGGGCCGGTGGCGTGATGGCTGCCAAGACCGCGACCAGCAGCCGTGATGTCACCGCCGAGCTGGCGTATCTGACCCGGGTGTTGAAAGCCCCGACGCTGCGTGAGGCCATCGAACGTCTCGCTGAGCGCGCCCGAACCGAAGCGTGGAGCTATGAAGAATTCCTCGCGGCGTGTCTGCAGCGTGAGGTGTCGGCTCGGGAATCTCACGGCGGCGAAGGGCGCATCCGCGCTGCCCGCTTCCCATCACGTAAATCGTTGGAAGAGTTCGACTTCGATCATGCCCGCGGTCTCAAACGCGACATCATCGCCCATCTGGGCACCCTGGACTTCGTCACCGCTAAAGACAACGTGGTGTTCCTCGGCCCACCAGGGACCGGCAAGACCCACCTGGCGATCGGGATTGCGATGCGCGCTTGTCAAGCAGGTCACCGCGTTGCGTTCGCGACCGCTTCGCAATGGGTTGATCGTCTTGCTCGCGCCCATCACAACAGCACCCTGCAAGCCGAATTGGCGCGGCTGGCCCGCTACCCCCTGCTGGTTGTCGATGAAGTCGGCTACATCCCGTTTGAACCCGAAGCCGCCAATCTGTTCTTCCAACTCGTGTCGTCGCGTTACGAACGGGCCAGTCTCATCGTCACCTCGAATAAGCCCTTCGGGCGGTGGGGCGAAGTGTTCGGCGACGACGTAGTCGCCGCCGCCATGATCGACCGACTCGTCCATCACGCCGAAGTCATCGCCCTCAAAGGAGACAGCTACCGCATCAAAGACCGAGACCTCGGCCACACCACCACAGCCGAGGACCAATGAAACCAAGCTGGTCAATTTTCGATTGCCGAAACCTGATCAGTTTTCACTTGCCGTTGACACCAACACACTAGAAATCAACCCAACCCCCCGGGACACAAACAATCACACCTACGGGCCACACCGACTCGGACCCCCCACCGCACCCCCACCAAGCCCAAAATCACTGGCAAGCCCAGAATCACCACCCACGCCGACACCTCAGGGCCTACCAGACCCGGCATCCTTCACTCCACCGGACAGCCTAAAAAACTTCGCCCTAGAACCCGACCCCCGCGCACCACAACGACCCAACACACTAGAAATCAACCCAACCCCCCGGGACACAAACGATCGCCTCTACCGGCCAGGCCAATTCAATCCCCCAGGACCACCGCCAAGCCCAGAAACGCCGGGTGAACCGCTCGATCAAGCGGATTGGATTTCAACCCGATCGCCAGCTGCTGACAAAAAAACCCTATTGGGGCCTCCCCTATCAGCTGACGGTTTAGGACAGCTGGATGCTGGAAGCTCTAGCGCCACCAACATGCTGGTTTACGACCAGGAAGGTATCGCTGCGGGCATCGGTGGTTTGCGGCGGGTTCTTTCAAAGTCAGAGTCGGCGCTCGATCGCATCGACCAGACCCAGGCTTCGTTGGCAACAATTTCCGAAGGACATGCCGCAGGGGCCTCTCAGGAACGGCTGAGCCAGCTTACCGAAATTCAACGCCGCATTATCGATGTGACCATGCAGGCCTTGGCCTATCTCGACCTAGCTAGTACGAATATCAGAAACCTTGACAACAACCTCGCGCAAAGATTCTTTAAAGCCTAATAAATACCGAGAAATCTCAATGTCCCTGCGATGATTAATGGAGCATGCTTCAGCGGGCACGCTCTTCAGGAAAATCGAAGTGACAACATTCCGGTAGGCGGCCGGCAAGCCGCCTGCGGTACGGTTATCTGGTCGATTTTCGGAAGCAGGCGTTGAAGAACGAAGAGGTTTCTCGTGACCGGGTCGCCTATCTTCGTCAACTGGCCCTGGACTCGCTGAACATCTACAACGGCGGATTCGCCAAACTCGAACGGGGCGACCGCGACCTAAAGTCCATAATCCGATCTCTCGAAGAGGTCGCGGATCCGCCCTAGACCAACCTGTTGTCCCGGCAGGGGGGGGCAGCTTGAAATCATTTACGCATCAGCACTTGCTGTAGAACGCTTCCGTTTGACGCAGGACGAAGAAGTCTGCGCGCAAGACATTGTTGCCAATCCCATCGCGCTTTGAATCGTGCGCCCAAACCGCGTCAATCCGTGCAATCGAGCCGAAGATAACGGTCGAGCGGATGCCACCGCATCTTTACAGGCCGCCACTGCACCCGTTCCTGCGCGAGTGTCTCGTCAGAAGAGTCTGGCTAGATCACTCCGGGTATCAGAGCCTTGCGCTCGGCAGGATAGCTAGGGAACTTCTCGCGATACCACTTGTGAGTGGCGAACGCCCTCGGGATCAGATTGCCTGCCGTGATCAGAAAGATCGCAACCCCTGCCAGTGACCAAGTCAGCAGCGCGAACCCCGCCCATGCAATCAACTCACCCAGGTACGCCGGGCTGCTGACGAAACGGAACCCGCCGCCATAAGGGATCTTGTACTCTGCGGCGCCGGGATCGTCCTTTCTACGCAGATTGCGCACAATTGACTCAGACCAGACCAGCAGGATGAATCCGCTGAGGTAGACGATCACCCCCACCAGAAACCGCGGATCGGTCAGCCAGTTGGTGTCGTACTGATGCTTGTAGTCATGGCTGAAGAATGAGCCATTGAGGTAGCCGTGCATCGAGGTGATCACTATTCCAGCCACGAGCACCGAGATGTTGAAGCTGCTGCGTTTACCTGGCACTTGTCTGATTGACAGCGGGAAAAACCAACCTCGGTTCCCATAGTGCAGCAGCCAGATGGCGGCAAGGACCAGCGGTGTGGCGTCGAATCTCAGCGGCCCGGTGAGGTAGAAGATCCCGAAAGCCACGGTTGCGGGTATCTCCATAAGCCACCAACCGAGCTTCGGGCTGAGATTCACCCCACGCGCGGTGGCACCGAACCGACCGTAAGGACTCTGCTGAAACATGCCGCCGATGATCACCAGCACCGCAATGAACAGCGCGATCGTCAAGACGGTGTCATAGGTAGTGTTGCCGGTGTACCAGTCCATCGAGGTCCTTCCGAGAATCGCCTGGTATTGGTGAGCGATTGAGCCCGCCGCAACATAGCACCTACTGCCATCACGCGGTCGGCAAAGTGGGTGACCCTGCGGTCACGCCCACCCACCACGGCATGCGGACACCCAGGAAACCACGACCAAACCCAAGCATGCCCGCGCGAACCGCGCCCGATACTTCCGCTATTTCTCCGACCGCGCCTGCCACTGAAAGTTTTCTGGTGGATGGCTTATTTTTCTCACGAGAATGGTGCTGTTGAGGTAGCTACCCATCACTGCGCGCTGCAGCCGACCGGGACGGTTCGACAATATTGGCGCTCGAAAATTGTAGGCACTTTCGATGCACTCGAAACCGACTTGCGGTGAAAATAACGTCTGCAGTCCTTCCTTGGTGAATCGCCAGTAGTCGTGAGGGTATGCGTGGATCGGGAATGTCAGATGCGTCATAACAAACAACAACCCGCCGACCTTGAGCGTTCTACACAGCTCGACGGCGGCAACCCAAGGGTACTGAATGTGCTCCAAAGTCGAGCACGAAATAATGGCGTCGAAACGCTGTTCACCAAACGTAGCGGATAGTTCACAAACGTCGGAAACAACGTCGACGTCTAGACCATTTTCGAAGTCGGAGCATACGTATTCGACAGCGTGTGGCACCCAGGATTTATGGACACTCGAGCGCCTTTTCGAAACCCTTTTGGTCCCAATTTCGAGCACGCTCAGATCTTCGATTCCTTTAGCCAATTCTATGAATTTTTCAGCAGACACAGGGGTACTCCAACGTGGTCTAGTTCGGTTGTCGACGGTCGCCTAATTGCCTGGAGTTGCGTGCAGGCAGCTCGCCAGATGGTGAGTGCTCTTTAGTGTTTTGCCTGATAGCTTCCTTCGAAGGGTGGCGTCTTAGGACTGGTGTAAAAACGCTGGGCGCATGTTCCTGGTGGTCATGTTACGCGGCGGTGGTGTCGGTCGTGGTTGTTGTGGTGGGGGGATGCAGTGGGCGGGGTGGCTCGAGCAGTTGGTGGCGTAGTTCTTGGAGGTGGCGGCTGGTCGCTGATGTTTGGGTGACTCCGCGCCAGCCGCGGCTGGCGCGGTCGAGGACGGCCCATACCAGCGACAGACAGCTGGTTTCGCCGGGTAGGCGGCCGATGACCTTGACCCGGCGACGGGATTCTCCGAAGGTGCGTTCGATGAGGTTGGAATGGCGGATGCGTGTCCAGTGTTGGCGGGGGAAGCGCAAATGCACGCTCAGCGAGGCGAAGTCGTTGGCCAGGCAAGCGACCGCGGCTGGGTAGAGCCCGCGGTATGTGGTGGTGAACTCCTCGGCGCGGCGGGTGGCTTCATCCACGGCCTGCTGGCCGGGTGGCTGGTCAATGTCATCGAAGATCGACCAGAACGCGGCTTTGATCTCGTCCTGGACCGCGACAGGTGTCTTGGCGATGACGTTACGGCAGCGATGGATCAGACACCGCTGACGCAGGCTTGCCGGAAACGTGGTCTCCCATGCGGCGATCAGGCCCGGCGCCCCGTCGGAGATGCCCAGTAGCGGCGGGCGTAGTCCCCGGTTCCTCAGGTCAGCCAAGAAGCCGGCCCACGCATCAGCCGACTCCGCTGCGGCTGGGGCCAGCCCAATAAACAGGGGCTTGCCGTCGGTGCAGATGCCCCAGGCGGCCAGCACCGGCTCGGCCGGGGCGTTGGGATGCATCCGAAAGTTCGAGGCATCCAAGAACAGGTAGTCCAACACCAGCTCATCAAGGCGTCGAGACGACCACGCAGCAAACTCGTCTTTGATGGCCGCACAAATCCGGCTCACCGTCGAGCGCGACAACGCCGCCTACGAGCCCAGCACCTCGGCCAACGCGGCCTCGATGTCGCGATCCGACAAACCGCGCACCCATCCCGAAATCACCAACGCCTCCAGAGCGTGGGTGCGCGTCACCCCGGCACCGAATAGCCGCGAACAGAACCGCTCGTCGGTGTCGCGTAGTTTCGGGCGGCATAATTCGACCGAGCCCATCGTGGTCTTCACCGTCGCCGGCGGTTGATACCCATTGCGGTACCCGCCCGGGCCGTCCTGAACCCGACGCTGGTGACGGGCTCGGCCCAACACTGCTTCTACCTCGGCCTCCACGGCGACCTGAAACACCAGACGCACCGATAACCGCCCGACCTCCTCCAAAATCTCGGTCAACGGCCGCTCGGTCGCGGCGAACAACTGATCCATCTCAACACGCACACGCTCAATCGGCGATACTCGCTTGGTCACGGGCGTAGCCCCTCCTTCATAGCTTTCGTCGGTTGCGACGGAACCTACGCCCGTGACCATTTACACCAGCGATGAGACGCGACCCTTCGAAGTCGTGTCCGGCTGGTTGATGCCGGTCTATTAGCTAGTGCAGCCGGTGCGCGGTCGGTGGCCAACCGAGTGGAGCATCAAAGAGTTTGCGCAACGGTTCTATGAGATAAACACCTAGAAAAACGCCGCGTCACAGACCAACCACACCCTGCACCAAAAGAAGCGTGCCCACCGCCAACAGCACCGACAACGTGATCCGGCGACGGTGAACCCGCAACCAACGATCCAGCCGCAACATCGCCACCTCCGTCTGCCGCGGAGCCGCCAAATACGCAAGCAACGGAACCTCAATCACCGTAAGCACCAACACAATAAACACCAAAAACGCGCTCACCTGCATACCCAAAGCAGCTTCAGAAGCCATAATCACCGTCAAAGCCCCCACCGTCTCAACCGGCGGCGCCGACGACGTCAAACCAACCACAAAAGCCGGCCACACAAAACCCTCACGCGCCAACATGCTCTGACTCGCCGACACAACCCGAGCAACCAAACCCGGCGGACCCGACGCCACCGCCACACCCGATCCACCACCAGCACCAACCAGAACCCGCCCACGCTGACGCGCCACCATGTTGGCCGCAATCATCAACACAATCACACCCACCGTGATCTGAAGACGCCCACCAGAAAAAATCACCACCGCCGACCGCACATCAGCAATCGCCGAAACCCCCGCCTCAATAGCCGCCAACGCAACATCACGCAACAACACCAACACCGCCACCGCAAGACCAACACCAGCCACCATGCCGCCCAACCAAAAAGCCAGCAGATTCAACATCGGCCGCCGCCGCGTCACCAACACCAGTGCCAGGCCCAAACGGATGGGATCAGTGGCCATGAACAACCCCATCACCAACACGCTCGTCCACATCACGTCGGACGCTACTCCCCACCGACACATCTCGCGGCAATACCGAAAAAATCCCCCAAATCACCCCCTGACCACCACAAACACCCACACCCCACACACCACCAACCACCCCGCTCCCGACCACCGTGGAGCCACCGCCATCGCAGCCGAAAGCAACCCCAGAAGGTCGCCGCCGCCATCGCTGCCAAACACCTCAGCTCAACGCTGGACGGACACACATTGCCGTTAGGTGATTGGCAGGATCGAACGTGTCGTCGAGACCATTGCCGATCTTTGCTAGCTCAAGGTCTTTTGGTGCGGTGCCCCAACGCGAGGAGCGGTGTGATGCCCTCGAGCGCGCGAGCACGGGTGCGCGGCCCGAAGCCGCCAATCGAGATGATCACCATCGCCATACTGAACGCGATCAAGCCGAACACACCCGGTGCGCCGAATTGCTTGAGGAAGTAAGCAATCACAAAACTAGTAACGACCGTTGACAGACGACTAAACGAGTACACGAAGCCACAGCCCGTGCCCGCATGTGCGTCGGGAACAGCCCAGGCTGGTACGAGTGGAATGCGTACAACATGAGGTTATTGCTAGTCGTTATGAGGACGCCGAAGAGTATGAGGAGTGCCGATACGATTGCTGGGCAAACAGCAGTCCAAACAGTGCCGTGCACGCCGCGGCCCCCTGCCCTTGACGCAGAGGAGACGCGGCACAAGCGTCCACGATGCAGCTCCGGCACAAGGGCCGGACCAGAGTAGATAACTCAATTATGTTGCGCACATTGCTTTTCGGATTTACCATGGTGCATGGTAGCTGGTTTCGCCGCTAACCAGCATAGCCACGTATATCATTGACTTACAACATATTACGATCCGCAACGAACGTCGGCTTCGCCGCCTTACCACCGCACCGCGCCCCAAACCTCAACCCTAAACAAATCAATCAAAACCTAATTATGTTGCGCCCCTTGCACTTTCATTGTGCAAATAGCGCGGACAAATCGACGAATCTTTCCAAACCTCCAACAGATCCACAGGCTGGATTAACCCTGAGTCCACCGCGATATTACTTTGGCCATCCTCATCCACGCATTCCTAGCCGCAACCGCCGGCCGACTTCCCCAGGCTCCGTTCGGCCGGGGTAGAGATTTGCCGACGCCGTCATCCACCGTGCAGACCATCTTAGCCCACCCCCAACTGGGGAGGGGTAACCTCAAAACGTTCAATGTAACACGGCTACTGCGTACGTGTTAATGGGCCTGTTGTTAGGCTGTCGACAACTACACAAGACATGGGTTTCGTCGGCGATCAAGGTCGGCGCCGAGGAGGAGATATCGATGGCCCTCGATCCACTCGCAGCGGAGTTGACGGCCAAACAACGTGCGACGCTCAACCGCCTCAAGACTGCTCGAGGCCATCTCGACGGGATAGTTCGCATGCTCGCAAGCGACGCATACTGCATCGATGTGATGAAGCAAATTTCTGCAGTCCAGTCGGCTCTCGAACACGCGAACAGGACAATCCTCCACAATCACCTAGAGACCTGCTTCTCGAAAGCTGTCCTCGAAGGACACGGACCAGCCGCGATCGTCGAACTCATCACTGCCCTCAAATTTAGTACCGCCGTAACTGGCCCAGACTTGGTCGACACTAAACAAGCCGACGAGCCGTCTTGACACAGTCCCCATCTTGAGCGTTCATCGCTACTGCCTTCGGGAAATTCGGCACCCATCTCAGCCTTGCGCATTCCGTCAGTCGACGGTCAACAATTCGCACTGTCTACTACCGCGCGGTGAACGTCGCACTAATGATGCGATTCGGGCAAGGCGCGTTGGTTGTTTTTTGTAGTCACTTGCACCGATGGGCAGTGTGCCGTGACAGTAGCGAATTGCTGCCATCCGGCACTACCACCGTCACTACCGGCAGCGCCGACATCGTCCGGATTGCCCAAGTCGCCGCCACTGCCGCCGTTTCCACCATCACCGAACAGCCCGCCATTACCACCGGCGCCACCATCAACATCGGCAGTAGCAGTCAGACGCCCGGCGCCGTCACCGCCGTCACCACCCGCACCGAAAGGAATGCCACCATTGCCGCCATCACCATCGGCGCCGCCAACTCCCGAGCCAGAACCAGGGCCGTTACTGTTAGCCCCGCCAGCCCCACTTGCCGAACATGCTAGCAGACCCACCGGCACCACCGGCCTGACCAACAGCGCCAGAACCGCCTGCACCACCACTACCGAATAAGATCCCACCAACCCCACCATTGGCCCCGCTACCGGCAAGCGCGTCAGCGCCGTCACCGATCACAGGGCGCCCAAACAAAGGCCAAGACGGTGAGTTAATCGCGTCGAGGATCTCGCTGAGTATCTGCTGCAACGCCTTTTGCGACTCAGTGTCCTCGAAAGCTTCGAGCATTAGCGGCCATATTGGTCACAGCACGGCCCGGGGTCCGCGGTGTTTACTGGTAGCGGCTCACGGCCTGTCTCTCGTGCCACGTGTCGCGCAATCGATTCGACAACACGCAATGCCTCGTCGATACGACCCTGCTGCACGAGCCATCGCGGGGATTCCGGCAAACAAGCTCGGCGATGAACGTGTCGATCGTCACCATCTCCAGACCGAGTCCGATGCCCGCGACGAATCGCCAGAGAAAGATTCCTTCCGCGGTGTCTTGGCACGCCATGATCAACGTGGCCGTCGCATACCAAAGCAGCGCGAAGGTGAAAATCGCGCGACGCCCATAGCGATCAGCAATAGAGCCGAGGATGAGAGTGCCAACCCACAGACCGGCGAAAACGGCGGCGGCGAATGCCGCCTGATCTGAAAGCCCGAAAAGCGCCTTTTCCCCTTCCCGGAAGATGCCGGCCTGATACATTCCCGGGCTCACATAGGCGGTCATCATCAGGTCGTACATCTCAAAAACGCACCTAACGACAACAGCAACACCAGGTACCACACATGCCTAGACGAGGGCAGGCGATCTGGGCGCGCAGCGACATCAGACACCGAGCCAGACTACGGGTCGCGTCTCATCGCTGGTGTAAATGGTCACGGGCGTAGGTTCCGTCGCAACCGACGAAAGCTATGAAGGAGGGGCTACGCCCGTGACCAAGCGAGTATCGCCGATTGAGCGTGTGCGTGTTGAGATGGATCAGTTGTTCGCCGCGACCGAGCGGCCGTTGACCGAGATTTTGGAGGAGGTCGGGCGGTTATCGGTGCGTCTGGTGTTTCAGGTCGCCGTGGAGGCCGAGGTAGAAGCAGTGTTGGGCCGAGCCCGTCACCAGCGTCGGGTTCAGGACGGCCCGGGCGGGTACCGCAATGGGTATCAACCGCCGGCGACGGTGAAGACCACGATGGGCTCGGTCGAATTATGCCGCCCGAAACTACGCGACACCGACGAGCGGTTCTGTTCGCGGCTATTCGGTGCCGGGGTGACGCGCACCCACGCTCTGGAGGCGTTGGTGATTTCGGGATGGGTGCGCGGTTTGTCGGATCGCGACATCGAGGCCGCGTTGGCCGAGGTGCTGGGCTCGCAGGCGGCGTTGTCGCGCTCGACGGTGAGCCGGATTTGTGCGGCCATCAAAGACGAGTTCGCTGCGTGGTCGTCTCGACGCCTTGATGAGCTGGTGTTGGACTACCTGTTCTTGGATGCCTCGAACTTTCGGATGCATCCCAACGCCCCGGCCGAGCCGGTGCTGGCCGCCTGGGGCATCTGCACCGACGGCAAGCCCCTGTTTATTGGGCTGGCCCCAGCCGCAGCGGAGTCGGCTGATGCGTGGGCCGGCTTCTTGGCTGACCTGAGGAACCGGGGACTACGCCCGCCGCTACTGGGCATCTCCGACGGGGCGCCGGGCCTGATCGCCGCATGGGAGACCACGTTTCCGGCAAGCCTGCGTCAGCGGTGTCTGATCCATCGCTGCCGTAACGTCATCGCCAAGACACCTGTCGCGGTCCAGGACGAGATCAAAGCCGCGTTCTGGTCGATCTTCGATGACATTGACCAGCCACCCGGCCAGCAGGCCGTGGATGAAGCCACCCGCCGCGCCGAGGAGTTCACCACCACATACCGCGGGCTCTACCCAGCCGCGGTCGCTTGCCTGGCCAACGACTTCGCCTCGCTGAGCGTGCATTTGCGCTTCCCCCGCCAACACTGGACACGCATCCGCCATTCCAACCTCATCGAACGCACCTTCGGAGAATCCCGTCGCCGGGTCAAGGTCATCGGCCGCCTACCCGGCGAAACCAGCTGTCTGTCGCTGGTATGGGCCGTCCTCGACCGCGCCAGCCGCGGCTGGCGCGGAGTCACCCAAACATCAGCGACCAGCCGCCACCTCCAAGAACTACGCCACCAACTGCTCGAGCCACCCCGCCCACTGCATCCCCCCACCACAACAACCACGACCGACACCACCGCCGCGTAACATGACCACCAGGAACATGCGCCCAGCGTTTTTACACCAGTCCTAAGACGCCCACCGGCAATGATCCCAGGCCGCGCTGGCCGTTTGGGGGTGACAAAGCGTGGCAGCGGCGCAACGCGTGTGCGGTAGTCGACATTGAAGAAGAACGGGAACGAGTATCTTTCGGTGCTTACTTTGCGCACCCGATGCGTAGTCGAGACAAACTCACCGTTGGTCCATAATTCGAGCATGTCGCCGATATTGATCACGTAGGCGTCGCCAATTGGCGGCACGTCGATCCAGTTGCCCGCTTCATTGAGCACTTCCAGGCCTGGCTGGGTGGGTCTTAGGAGGGTGAAGCACTCGTAGTCGGTGTGCGCACCGATACCTGGGCGGTCACTGGCGTCACCGTCGTACGGGTAGTGCACCATTCGCAGCCCGCTCGGCGCCTTGGACACATACTGGATGAAAGAATCCGGCGCTTCACCTAGCGCCACGGCGAACACCTCGAACAGTTTGAGCCCCAGATCAAGTACCGCGTGGTAGTAGGCCATTGCGGTCTGGGCGAACCCGTCAATATCTGGCCACAGGTTGGGGCCCAGAAGCGGGGTCCCGGAAAGCGTTTCAGGATCGTCTTCGGCAAGATCGAGGGCAAGATTGAACGCCTCTTTGTGATCGATATCGCCGCCGGAGAATATCTCCTCCCCCTCGGGCACGTAGCCACGGTGGTTGGCAGAGTTGCCGATGTAGCATTGCATCTTCTCCGCGATCGGCCGGTGGAAGAAATCTTTGGCAACCGCCATGAGCGCGTTGAACAGTGCTTCGTTGATGCCGTGGCCGACGATGTACATGAAGCCCACCTGACGGGCGGCGGCTCCGACTTGCTCAGCGATAACGTTGCGTGATTCCGTGGTGCCATCAGCGAGGTCGCTGATGTCGATGACGGGCAGTTCAGTAAAGCTCGACATAAATCTGATACCTAAGTCCGTAGTTGTCTGGGATTGCCGCTCTGGATGCCCAAGGTGGGGGTGTAGCTGTTGTTGTTCCGGCTCGCAGGACTAGCTTTCCGGCCGTGCGGAGCGCTCCGCTTCTTGGTGAAAGATCTGAGCAGAACTGACACGGATCGTCGCTGGTTGGGGAGCTGTCGGCGCCATTGTCTACAGACGACAACCACGTTAACAGAAGAACGCGAAGGTGGCGCCGCGGCAACTGCGGCGGATCGTAGATAGGGACGGCCATCATAGGGACGCGAAGGAGCGCGAAGAATTGCCAAACTGCGAAACTGCGGGCGAAAACACTTCGATCCGAACCGGGAGGGATAGATGGCCATGAGCGGCAAGGCGTTTCTCAAGGTGGCCGGCAGCCGCTGGACAGCGATCACCGTGTTGACCGGCATCACCGGGGTGTACTACCTGCTCGTCGCCGCCACCAATTGTGTGGATACCGAGACCAACCGCCATGCGGTCGCCGCGGTGCTCTCAATGCAGCAAACCATCCATCATCCCGGTGTCGATGGGCGCGCGATTACCAGCGCAACCGCCGTGTGGATTGTGTTCGTGCTCATTGTCATTTGGGAGTTCTTGATTGCGTTCGTCCTTCTAACCGCCACGGTAACCTGGTTGCGTGCCCTAGCGGGCCGCGCGGTGCGCGATACCGCCGCGCGACTGTCGAGTCTGGGCTGGACCATGACGGTGCTGCTGTTCCTCGGCGGCTTCTTGACTATCGCGGGTGAGTGGTTCCGCATGTGGGCGAACAAGGAAGTCAACGCCGGCCCGACTGCTTTGCAGAACTTTCTTATCGCCGGAGTGGGGCTGATTCTGGTGCATCTTCCGGACACGTCGAGTGGGTCGCTGTGCCGATCCCCTCGCTCTGCCGCCGTAGCTCAGGATCGCTGAGCATTAGCGCCCCTACGCTGGTAGGTTGCTGTACCACGGCAGGCAGGTGGCTGGCGACGCTTCTCCTTGGCGCACCGCATGTCTGGCTACAGTTGGCGCCGCAGGCTCGACAAAACCAACCAGCAGGACCGCACGACGACGGAGGGCGATGCTCGACGCCGAGAACATGACGCTCTGCAGCGCCGCGCTGATGCCCGACCCGTTGCGTGTTCGTGCCGAGGGGCTTGGTATCCAGGTCGAGGCGGCTGCTGCCGCCGGCTTCACGGGTATCTCACTGTGGGCCTTGCACGCGGACGCGGCCGCTGTCGGCGGTCATTCGCGCGAAGCGGTGCGCGACATGGTCCTGGCGGCCGGGCTCACCGTACGGATGGTGGAAGCGATCCTTCCCTTTGAGATGCCCGATGACCGCACAGCGCTGGCTGCGGCGGAACCCGTTTTCGTCATGGCCGAGGAATTCGACGCCCCCAACGTCAGCGCCGTCAGCATGGCTGGCCCTGCCGACCCGAAAGCCATTGGCGCCCGACTGCGTGCGCTTTGCCGCCTCGCGGCCGACTACGGGCTGACGGTGCTGATCGAGTTCCTGCCGTGGTCCGCGATACCCGACCTAGCTACTGCGGCGCAGGTACTCGATACCGCGGCATGCGACAACGCTGGGCTTGTCTTCGACGCCTGGCATTGGCAGCGTCAGCCCGGCGGGCCCTGCCCCGACGTCCTGCGCGACTTCCCGCCCGAACTGATCCGTGTGTTTCAGATATGCGACGCCGCACCCACACCCGACGGCTCCCCGCTACAGGAATGTATGGCGAAACGAGCGCTGCCCGGGCAAGGATGTGTCGACTTCGCAGAGCTGCTCACTCTCTTCGACGAGATCAAGGCGCACCCGCTCCTAGCACCCGAGGTATTCAACCCGCAGCTGCTCAAGGGAGGACCCTATGCCGCCGCGACCGCGATTGCGGCCGCCACTCGTCGAGTCGTCGGAAGCACGGGCGTCTAACCGGGCACTTAGATCGCGGTCCTCCCCCGATTCCTGCTATCGACTCACCTCTGAGCGCTTAGGAAGACGTGGCACACAAGCTCTAAGCGGCATGTTTTCCTGAATATCCATCTGCGTGGCGAACACAGCTACGGACCCATTCATATCGCAGCAGGCCAACCGAGCCAGTCGCACGAAAACGAGGTCTCCTGAAAACGTCTAATCCGCCGCGCGATTCGTAAACTGCCCCGGTGGGAACGTTGCGTTTCGTGCTAATTGGAGCCGGAAAACCAGGCCAGTGCTTGAGCGCTCACTTTCGCGATGAGCGCCCGCATGTTATCGGCCTCGGGATTAGGAGACTGCGACGTCGTCATCACCGCCAGCACCACACTGCGTCCGTTCGGGCCATAGGCGATCCCGATGTCGTTGGTGGTGCCATAACCGGCGCTTCCGGTTTTATCGGCGCTGGTCCAGCCGGCCGGCAACCCAGCTCGCATACTAGAAGCAGAGGTCACATTGCCCAGCATCCAGTCCTTGAGTTGTTGGCGCTGTGGCGGGCCAAGAACATCTCCGCTAATCAGGCTTCGATAACCAGTACCCAGGGCTCGCGGTGTGCTGGTATCGCGCGGATCACCGGGAATGGCCGAGTTCAGCTCGGGTTCCCAGCGGTCCAGCCGGGTTCTGTCGTCACCAATGCTGCGGGCAAATTCGGTGATCACCGATGGTCCGCCGATTGTCTTGAGCAGCAAATTTGCCGCAGTATTGTCGCTGTGTTGCAGGGCAGCCGCAGCAAGCTGAGCCAAGGTCATGGTGGCACCGGCGTGCGGGGCAGTCACCGGTGAATAGTCGACTAACTCCGATGGCTCAATGTAAACCGAATCCTGCAGACTGAGCTCCCCGCGCTCGGCCTTCTGCAGCACCCGCGCCGCAGCATAGGTCTTGAACGTCGAGGCCATCGCAAACGACTCGCCGTCGCGATAACTAAGGGTGCGACCTGTCTGTCCATCGACTGAATACAGACCGATGATCGCGTCGAACTGGCTCTCCAAAGACGCCAGACTCACGCGGACCGACTGCCCCTGGTCCACCGGGCCCGGCGACGCTTGGGCCAGCCCGCCCCAACCCACCGCGACTGCCAGAACCAAAGCACCGACGAACGGGTAACGGCACATCAGTCCACCCACTCGCACCACCAGTACTCCTCCCTGGCGCCCGCAGTGCAGACCGCGCAACCATCCAAAACGCGTTGGTCCTTGTTGCACCGCTCACCAATCCACCAGAGCCCCGGAAAACGCCCCAGGCCGCTGACACACCGGGCCAGCGGACCTGGAAGTGAACTCAAACTTGTTGATCCACAGGTCTTGACGGTATCCCACGCCTACGGTCGGCGTCGATCTACGGTCCAATGATGAGCAACCATCGGTCGGTCTATGCAGCACCATTTGAGCTGCGGCCGGGCAGTACAGAGCGGACCAGTTCTTGCCCCACCGACGCGCTATGTGCCCACCCCCTCAACGTTGCCCGCCATTAGGCACACCAGCTCGTAGATGATGTTGGCTGCCGCAATACCGGTGAGTTGCGCGTGATCGTAGGCGGGTGCCACCTCGACGACATCGACGCCCACGATCTGATAAGACGCGAGTTGCCGCAGGAACGTCAACAATTCACGGCTGGTAAGGCCACCTATCTCTGGCGTGCCGGTACCGGGGGCGTGCGCAGGGTCGAGCACGTCGATGTCAACCGAAACATAGATCGGTCGCTGCGCGAGCCGCGCGTGCATCCGCTCTAAAGCCGCTGACATGCCATCAATCTCGATTTGAGGGCAGGTGATCCTCGCGAATCCGAGTGCGGTGTCGTCGACTAGGTCAGATCCCGCGTAAAGCGGTCCGCGGATGCCGACGTGGAGGGATGCCTCGCGGTCGATCAACCCCTCCTCGGAAGCCCTGCGAAACGGCGTGCCATGGGTGTAGGCGGCACCGAAATAGGAATCCCACGTGTCGAGATGCGCGTCGAAATGTACTACCGCGATCGGGCCGTGCCTGCGGTGCAGCGCCCGCAGCATTGGCAACGCGACGGTGTGGTCGCCGCCTATCACCGCGGGACGTGTCCCGGCGCTGGTCAACTCGTCAGCTCGGTACTCGATCGCGGCGATCGCGTCCTCGATGCTAAACGGTGTGCACGCAACGTCCCCGGCGTCGACAACCTGTGTCCTGGCGAACGGAAAAATATCGAGTTCAGCGTTGTAAGGCCTAATCAGCCGCGACGACTCCCGCACATGTGCAGGCCCGAAACGAGCGCCCGGTCGATAGGTCACCGAAGTGTCGAATGGGATCCCCAGCACGGCGATCTGGGCACCACCAACATCCTCTAGCCGGGGCAGACGCCCGTAGGTGGCCAAGCCTGCGTAGCGCGGAACCACCTTCGGATCAACTTGGCCGCGCGGCATTCTCGAAGACGATGCACCGGATTCCACACCCCAATTACGTCACAGTGGACCCGGTGATACAAATCCTACAGCGCGGCGACGCCCGATCAGAGATAGAAATCGCGCACCACGGTGCCGATCAAGAATGCACGCGGCGCACCGATTGGTGGCGTCTTAGGACTGGTGTAAAAACGCTGGGCGCATGTTCCTGGTGGTCATGTTACGCGGCGGTGGTGTCGGTCGTGGTTGTTGTGGTGGGGGGATGCAGTGGGCGGGGTGGCTCGAGCAGTTGGTGGCGTAGTTCTTGGAGGTGGCGGCTGGTCGCTGATGTTTGGGTGACTCCGCGCCAGCCGCGGCTGGCGCGGTCGAGGACGGCCCATACCAGCGACAGACAGCTGGTTTCGCCGGGTAGGCGGCCGATGACCTTGACCCGGCGACGGGATTCTCCGAAGGTGCGTTCGATGAGGTTGGAATGGCGGATGCGTGTCCAGTGTTGGCGGGGGAAGCGCAAATGCACGCTCAGCGAGGCGAAGTCGTTGGCCAGGCAAGCGACCGCGGCTGGGTAGAGCCCGCGGTATGTGGTGGTGAACTCCTCGGCGCGGCGGGTGGCTTCATCCACGGCCTGCTGGCCGGGTGGCTGGTCAATGTCATCGAAGATCGACCAGAACGCGGCTTTGATCTCGTCCTGGACCGCGACAGGTGTCTTGGCGATGACGTTACGGCAGCGATGGATCAGACACCGCTGACGCAGGCTTGCCGGAAACGTGGTCTCCCATGCGGCGATCAGGCCCGGCGCCCCGTCGGAGATGCCCAGTAGCGGCGGGCGTAGTCCCCGGTTCCTCAGGTCAGCCAAGAAGTCGGCCCACGCATCAGCCGACTCCGCTGCGGCTGGGGCCAGCCCAATAAACAGGGGCTTGCCGTCGGTGCAGATGCCCCAGGCGGCCAGCACCGGCTCGGCCGGGGCGTTGGGATGCATCCGAAAGTTCGAGGCATCCAAGAACAGGTAGTCCAACACCAGCTCATCAAGGCGTCGAGACGACCACGCAGCGAACTCGTCTTTGATGGCCGCACAAATCCGGCTCACCGTCGAGCGCGACAACGCCGCCTGCGAGCCCAGCACCTCGGCCAACGCGGCCTCGATGTCGCGATCCGACAAACCGCGCACCCATCCCGAAATCACCAACGCCTCCAGAGCGTGGGTGCGCGTCACCCCGGCACCGAATAGCCGCGAACAGAACCGCTCGTCGGTGTCGCGTAGTTTCGGGCGGCATAATTCGACCGAGCCCATCGTGGTCTTCACCGTCGCCGGCGGTTGATACCCATTGCGGTACCCGCCCGGGCCGTCCTGAACCCGACGCTGGTGACGGGCTCGGCCCAACACTGCTTCTACCTCGGCCTCCACGGCGACCTGAAACACCAGACGCACCGATAACCGCCCGACCTCCTCCAAAATCTCGGTCAACGGCCGCTCGGTCGCGGCGAACAACTGATCCATCTCAACACGCACACGCTCAATCGGCGATACTCGCTTGGTCACGGGCGTAGCCCCTCCTTCATAGCTTTCGTCGGTTGCGACGGAACCTACGCCCGTGACCATTTACACCAGCGATGAGACGCGACCCACCGATTCGCCGACCATCGCGCAGGCACGTCGGCTCACATCTCACGCAGCGGCTGCCTACTAGTCTCCGGTGAGAGCAGCACCGCCACGGCTGAGACGGCTGCGGCGCCGAGCAGGAGATAGGCCGGCACGATTTGGTCGCCGGTGGACGAGATGAAGGCGACGGCGATGAGCGGCGCGGTTGCACCAAACAAGGCGTTGGCGGCGTTGAAGCTGACCGCGAAACCACTGTAGCGAACGCGGGTGGGGAATAGCTCAGCCAAAAAGCTAGGCAGCGTGCCGTCGTTGAGACTCAAAACCGCGCCCAGGATGACCTCAACAACGACGATCAGGGCGAAGCTGGTGGTGTCCAGCAGCATGAACGCCGGCACCGATAGCACGATAAAAAGCGCCGAGGAACTCAATAGCATCGTCCTGCGGCCGAACCGATCCGAGGCCAGTCCAGTGACGAAGATGAGACCAATGTAGGTAAGCAGGGCAATCGTGCTGGCTAAAAACGACTCGGTATCACCCAGACCAAGTTCCTCCGAAAGATAGATCGGCATGAAATTCAGCAGCACGTAGAAGCCGACAGCGTTGGTTACAGTTGCCCCCACTGCCAGCAACAACGGCTGCCAGTGCTGCGTGAAAATGGTGCGTAGCGGCGTATTGGACACTGCGTGGTCTAATTCCAAAGTCCGGAATGCCGGGGTGTCCTCGAGTCGTCGCCGAATATAGCGGCCAATCAAGCCCATGGGCGCGGCGAGAAGGAACGGCAGTCGCCAGCCCCATGAATGCATCTGGGCATCCGACAGCACTCCGGTCAGTGCGGCGGCCAAAAGAGACCCCAGTAGCAGGCCTGAAGCACTGCTCGCCGGAACCACTGCGGCATAGAGTCCCCGCCGGCCCTGCGGGGTCGTGTCCGGGATCCGGTGTAAATAGGGAGCACGCGCGTAGGTTCCGCTTCACGACCTGCAAGTCTGCGAAGAAGGAGTCACGCCCGTGCCTGTCCGCGTATCAGCGACCGACCGTATCCGCACCAAAATCGACGCCCTGTTCGCCGAGGATCGGGAACTGCCTGAAATCCTTGAAGAAATCGCCCGCCTCGGCGCCCAGCTACTGATGCAGGCGGCCCTGGAGGCTGAGGTCACCGAGTTCCTCGGTCGTGAACGCTACCAACGTACCGCCGCCTGTGCCGACGCTAACGGCGGTTCGCGCAACGGATATCGGCCGGTGACCATCAAGACCACCACAGGTGCGGTCACCTTGGAGCGGCCGAAACTGCGTGGCACCATGCAAGCGTTCGCCTCTCGGCTGTTCGGTAAGCATGTGACGAAAACCAACGCCCTGGAAACGCTGGTGATCGCCTCGTTCATCCGCGGCCTGTCCGTCCGGGATGTCAAGGCCACCCTCGCTGAAGCGCTCGGCGATCAGGCGGCGATCTCCAAGTCCGCGGTTTCGGAAGTCTGTAAGGCGATCCGGGCCGAATACCAGGCGTGGGCTCGTCGCCCACTCGGTGAGATCGCTCTGGACTACCTGTTTTTGGACGCCAGTTTCTTTCGGATGCATCCCGGGTCGCCGGCCGAGCCTGTGCTCGCCGCCTGGGGCGTCACCACCGAGGGCAAACCCGTGTTCGTCGGATTGTCACCCGGGACCGGAGAGTCCACCGACGCGTGGTCCGACTTCCTGACCGACCTGCGCGAACGCGGTCTTGCCACTCCGCTGCTGATCGTCTCTGACGGCGCCAAGGGACTGATCGCAGCCATCGAACAAATCTACCCAAAAGCGTTGCGCCAGAGATGTCTTATTCATCGCCTTCGCAACGTGCTTGCGAAGATCCCCACCGGGATGCAAGTCGAGGTCCGTGACGGATACTGGGCGATTTTTGATACCACCGGCCTGGGTATCGAGCCGGGACCGCAGCTGGTTGAGATCGTCGACAAGCGGATCGAGGCGTTCGCCGCTAAATACTCCGACCTCTACCCGGCGGCTATGCGGATCCTGCTCACCGACAAAGCAGGGCTGACCGCCTATCTGCGGTTTCCGGTTGAACACCATGGCCGCGTTCGGCACTCAAATTTCATTGAGCGCTCCTTTGGAGAAACTAAGCGACGGACCAAGGTCATTGGCCGATTCCCCGGCGAGACCAGCGCCATCAGCCTGGTGTGGGCCGTGCTCGACCGCGCCTCGGCCGGTTGGCGCGGCCTCACCATGACACCGGTCGGCACCCGACTGCTGCAAGACCTACGCCGATCCCTGCTCGACTCACCCCGCCAACTGCGACCGCCTCAAAGTCAAGCACCTACCGGCCAGGCAGATCCCGTCTCCGCCACGGCGTAGCGAGGCGCACGCACGCGTGACGACGCCCACCCGGTCCCAGTAAGGGGAGGTGAGGGAAACCGTTTGCCACGGCGGCGTGGCCGTGGTCGATAGCCTGCACAATGTGGATCTGAATGGGATGACAGCGGTGGTGACCGGCGCAGCTAGTGGCATCGGGCGCGCGTTGGCGCATGCACTGGCCGACCGTGGAGCCAACCTCGTGCTCGCCGACATCGACACCGTCACATTGAGCGAAGTTTCGCAGTCACTGGGGGCACAAGCGGTTCCCACTGACGTTGCCATGCCGGATGCGGTCGAATCGCTCGCTGAAGCCGCCGGCGACGCCCGGGTCGTGTGCCTGAACGCCGGAATCACCGGTAGGAGCTTTGGTGCTCCGTGGGAAGTGGCCGCTCCTGACTGGAACAGGGTGTTCGCGGTCAACGTCGGTGGCGTTGTCAACGGCTTGCGTGCGTTCGTACCCAGACTGCTGGCCGCGAACCAGCCCGCGCACATCCTGATCACCGGCTCATTGGCTGGGGTGCTGACCTTTCCCAGCGGCGGCGCTTACGGACCCTCCAAGCACGCCGTCGTGGCCGTGGCCGAACACACCGCGCTGGCACTGGCCGACACGCCGATCGGCGTGAGCATGATCTGCCCCGCCCTGGTCTCGACAGGCATGTCCACCGACGGCATCGACCCCGCCGAGGTCGCTGCACAGGCGCTGGCCACTATCGACCGCGGAATCTTCGCTGCGGTCCCACCCGACTGGCAGCGCACCCTCATCACCGCGGCATCGCGTCGCGCCACTGGTCAGCGTCCCGAATCGCCTGCGGTCGCCACCTCGACCACGCAGAAACAACCACCAGCGCCCTCATAGCCCAAACATCGCCGGCGCACGAACCACGACCGGCCCGTACAACCCCCAACCCGCGAATCGACCTGCCGCCGAACCAGACGCCCGTATGCTAACAGCGGAGCGAAACTGGCCCTGCCTTTTACACCGGCATCTGGACGCAGCCCCCTGCGGGGCATACTCGGCGAGAAACGATGATGCTCCTGCATATTCGCCGGACGCCGAGAAACCTTGCACGGCCCGCACGATAAACAACAGGACAGGGGCGAACACACCAACCACGGCGTAGCTCGGCAGGAAAGAGATGCAGAACGTGGCTAGCGACATGACCAGAATGGACAGTGACAGTGCGGCCCTGCGCCCAAACTTGTCGCCGATGTAACCCCAGAAGACGCTGCCAACCGGCCGGACAACGAACGAAATGAGAAATATCGCATAAGTCAGAATCAACCCGGTGGTCTGGTCGGATCCTGGAAAAAACACGCGCGAAACGGTCGCGGACAGATAGCCGTACGCGGCGTAATCGAACCACTCCACGAAGTTGCCGACGAAGGTAGCGCTTACCACTCGCCGACGGATAGACGAGTTTAGCGATTCCGGCGCGGAACAGGAAAGTTCGAACGATAAAGCGGTGGGCAAGCGTTGGGACATGGTCGCGTCTCATCGCTGGTGTAAATGGTCACGGGCGTAGGTTCCGTCGCAACCGACGAAAGCTATGAAGGAGGGGCTACGCCCGTGACCAAGCGAGTATCGCCGATTGAGCGTGTGCGTGTTGAGATGGATCAGTTGTTCGCCGCGACCGAGCGGCCGTTGACCGAGATTTTGGAGGAGGTCGGGCGGTTATCGGTGCGTCTGGTGTTTCAGGTCGCCGTGGAGGCCGAGGTAGAAGCAGTGTTGGGCCGAGCCCGTCACCAGCGTCGGGTTCAGGACGGCCCGGGCGGGTACCGCAATGGGTATCAACCGCCGGCGACGGTGAAGACCACGATGGGCTCGGTCGAATTATGCCGCCCGAAACTACGCGACACCGACGAGCGGTTCTGTTCGCGGCTATTCGGTGCCGGGGTGACGCGCACCCACGCTCTGGAGGCGTTGGTGATTTCGGGATGGGTGCGCGGTTTGTCGGATCGCGACATCGAGGCCGCGTTGGCCGAGGTGCTGGGCTCGCAGGCGGCGTTGTCGCGCTCGACGGTGAGCCGGATTTGTGCGGCCATCAAAGACGAGTTCGCTGCGTGGTCGTCTCGACGCCTTGATGAGCTGGTGTTGGACTACCTGTTCTTGGATGCCTCGAACTTTCGGATGCATCCCAACGCCCCGGCCGAGCCGGTGCTGGCCGCCTGGGGCATCTGCACCGACGGCAAGCCCCTGTTTATTGGGCTGGCCCCAGCCGCAGCGGAGTCGGCTGATGCGTGGGCCGACTTCTTGGCTGACCTGAGGAACCGGGGACTACGCCCGCCGCTACTGGGCATCTCCGACGGGGCGCCGGGCCTGATCGCCGCATGGGAGACCACGTTTCCGGCAAGCCTGCGTCAGCGGTGTCTGATCCATCGCTGCCGTAACGTCATCGCCAAGACACCTGTCGCGGTCCAGGACGAGATCAAAGCCGCGTTCTGGTCGATCTTCGATGACATTGACCAGCCACCCGGCCAGCAGGCCGTGGATGAAGCCACCCGCCGCGCCGAGGAGTTCACCACCACATACCGCGGGCTCTACCCAGCCGCGGTCGCTTGCCTGGCCAACGACTTCGCCTCGCTGAGCGTGCATTTGCGCTTCCCCCGCCAACACTGGACACGCATCCGCCATTCCAACCTCATCGAACGCACCTTCGGAGAATCCCGTCGCCGGGTCAAGGTCATCGGCCGCCTACCCGGCGAAACCAGCTGTCTGTCGCTGGTATGGGCCGTCCTCGACCGCGCCAGCCGCGGCTGGCGCGGAGTCACCCAAACATCAGCGACCAGCCGCCACCTCCAAGAACTACGCCACCAACTGCTCGAGCCACCCCGCCCACTGCATCCCCCCACCACAACAACCACGACCGACACCACCGCCGCGTAACATGACCACCAGGAACATGCGCCCAGCGTTTTTACACCAGTCCTAAGACGCCACCTTGGGACATAGCGAGAGGGCTCACCTTCGAATAAGTGTTGCCTGCCCGGATCATCCGCATCGATGCTAACCAGGACCCGCGTAAACCAGTGACGTACTTCTCAGTCGACGAGAACAGACTAACCCGTCTTGGCCAGGGCTTCAGCGCAACGGAGGTGTCACCAACGCCCCCGGCCCCCAGCCCGCAATGAGGAACGGAGCAGGAGCCGCCCGAATATCAAGTGTCGGGGACCAATAGACGAGTCACCAAAATCCGCTGCGGCCATCGCCGTGGATCGGCAAAACACCCGATACGACGGTCGACGGTAGCCGGGTCGGTCGTAGGCTTGACGGCGGTCGCCAACTCGGTGAGCATCTGGGCGGCGCTGACCCGCCCGACCAGGGCGAAGAGGTGAAGATCGACCCCGGGGGTGAGAGCCGATGACCACAGTGCCAACGAACTACGACGTCATCGTCATCGGTCTCGGTGGTATGGGCAGTTCGGCCGCGTATCACATCGCCGCTCGCGGGCAGCGGGTGTTGGGTCTGGACAGACACCAACGCGCCCACGACAAGGGATCCAGCCACGGCGGGTCGCGGATCATCCGGCAGGCCTATTTCGAAGATCCCGCCTACGTGCCATTGCTGCTGCGGGCCTACGAGCTCTGGGAGAAGCTTGCTCACGACACTAGCTGGGAGGTGTACCGGCTTACCGGCGGGCTGTTCATCGGGCCACCGGACTGCCCGCTGGTGGCCGGCAGCCTGTGTTCCAGCATTCAGTGGGCGTTGCCGCACGAGGTGCTTGATGCCAACGAAATCACCTCCCGTTTCCCAAATTTCACCCCAAATCCGGCTGACGTTGCAGTGTACGAGGCGAAAGCCGGCTTCGCTCGACCGGAGATGACGGTGCGCGCGCATCTAGGTTTGGCCGAAAAGGCGGGAGCGGCGCTGCAATTCAGTGAGCCAGTGCTGGCATGGAGCGCAACCGACGCAGGCGTGCGGGTTACCACGACCCATGACACCTACACGGCCGGACAGTTGGTGATCTGCCCGGGAGCCTGGGCACCGCAGGTGCTGAGCGGACTCGGTGCCTCGATCATCGTCGAGCGCCAGGTGACGTATTGGCTGGAACCGGTCGGAACTGGCGCCGCGTTCGAAGACCATCCACTTTTTATCAACGAGAACACTTCGGGGACAAGGATCTACGGTCTCCCAGCAATCGACGGGCCTACCGGTGGTGTCAAAGTCGGCTTTCATTGCAGGAGCAGCACCTGCACCCCCGACACCATCGACCGAGTCGTCTACCCCGAGGAGATTAGGGCGATGCAACAGCGCGTCGGTGAACTGTTGCCCACGTTGACCGGCCCATGTCTGCGAGCGACCACCTGCATGTACTCCATGACCCCCGACGAACACTTCGTCATCGCCCGCCACCCACAACACGCTAACGTGAGCGCCGCGTGCGGGTTCTCCGGACACGGCTTCAAGTTCGTCCCGGTGGTCGGCGAGATCCTCGCCGACCTGACCATTGACGGCTTCACCAGACACCCCATCTCGCTATTCGACCCGTGCAGGTTCGCTCGCCAAACGACCGCTGAACCTGCGTCCGAAGATGGGCGTAGATAGGCGGCGCTGATCCGGGCTATGGCTTTGCCATCGCTTTTTTCCGCATCCGTTGGTACTCATCCGACAAAACCGGAACAGCCTTTTTGTACCCGAGATGATCTAGGTGGACCCGGTAGGTCTCTCGGGCACTGATTGCTGCGATCGCGGCCAGGCAGCTCAGCCCCAGGGTGATGCTGCCCACGACCCAGATCACGTCGGCTTTGATCGCCTCGGCCGCGGCCTGGCATGTTCGGCTGGACGGCAGCACATGATCTGCGACGAACGTGTGGTTCTCTACGCAGCTGCTGGGAGTTGGACCGACAAGCGCCGCGTAGATGCTCGGGAGAAATGCGGTAATCAGTGTGCCCAAGTTCTGCGCGACGGCGAACCCCGTGACACGGGTCTTGGTTGGGAACAACTCTTGGTAGAAGGCAGGGAAGACCGCGTTGTAACCCTGGTACACGATTCCCCACATCAGGATGGCAATGAGGAAGGTCATCAAGAAATTGCGGTCGCTAACAAAGTACAAGTACACATAGCCGAGCGCCCCAGAACCCAGGCAGCCCCCAACAATCACCGGCCGGCGCCCCACGCGGTCGGCCAGATTGGCCACGTAAGGGATGATAAGAACGGCAACGACGTTGCCGGACAAGGCTATCCACAGGTAGTTTCCCGCCGTCAGCTCGACGCCGTAGGCTGGGTTGGTCGCGTATGTCGCCCCGAAGATGGTCACGGTGGTGGGTATGGCGTTCATCAGCGCCATACCCACCACCCGCAGCATGTCAATGCCATTCTCCTTGACAACCAGAAGGATTGGCGCGGCGGACGTGGCGTGCTGCTCTGCATGTTTTGCGAACGCCGGAGTCTCGCTGACGCTGCGGCGAATAATGTAGCCGACCACGACAACGAAGCCACTGAGCAAGAAGGGGATTCGCCAGCCCCAGCTTAGGAATTCCGGTTCCGCTAAAGCCCAGGCCAGCGGCAGGAAAGCCGCCGCAGCGATGATCTGCCCGGCCTGTACCCCCTGCAGGGCAAAGCTGGCGAAGTACGCCCTTCGGCCAAAGGGCGCGTGTTCGAGAATCATCGCACTGGCACCCGAGATCTCACCCCCTACCGCGAACCCCTGCACTAGCCGCAGAACGACCAGCAGGACCGGCGCCCAGATTCCGACGGCGTCATAGGTTGGTAGCGCCGCAACCGACAACGTCGACAAACCCATGAGCAGCATGGACGCGATCAGAGCGGACCTGCGCCCGCGCGTATCGCCCCAATGACCGAGTAAGAACGCACCGACCGGTCGCGCGATATAGCCGACTCCGAACGTCGCGAATGAGGCGACAATCCCAACCCGGGGGTTATCAGATGGAAAGAAGACGCTGGGAAAAGCCAGCGCTGCGGCCTGCGCATATATAAAGAAGTCGTAGTACTCGAGCGCACTGCCGATCCAACCACTCGCGGCAGCCTTCTTCGGTGTCTTTGTGTGTGTCTGTGGTGTATGTGACTTCGCTGGGTGAAGAATCACTGGTGTCTCACGAGCGGCGTAAACGGTTTGGCCCCATGGTGCTGATGGCGATGCTACGCGGCGAGCGCGGCGCCGGTGGTCGCGGTCATCGGGTGACCCACGCCGGCCGGTGACCTCCAACTACCAGCCGCCACCGCCGCAACACAGTGCCTCAGCCGGCTCAGCACGTATCAATACAGGTACACCACCGCGCCGTCACCGCCCGTACACGTGACCAATCGCCCATCCGCGGCGCAGGCCATCGTGTACGACTGCCCTGTCACCGGGCTCACTGCCTGCACCTGCCGAGGTGTCGGGCTGGGCGGTCCGCTGGCCCCGTAGGCGATCCGTACTTGTTCGGCAAAGGCGCAGGAGGTGCCCGATGTCCCGGCTGCCGATTGGGTGAAGCCCCCCACAGGACCGGTTTCGCCCGGACACAGCTGAGCATCCGGGGGAAGCGCTGCGGTCGTGGCTGCCGTATCTGGGGTCGTCGTAATCGTCATAGTCGTCGTGCTCGTTGCGGTGATGGCCGCAGACTCCAGGGTCCACGGCGGACAGGAGTCGGTGGCGAATGCGACATCCGTCGGCGCAATCTGCACCACCTGCAGCCCTGGCCCGGAGCCGTTCGAAATGATGTCGGAAGAACCTCCATCGAGCCCGCTGAGCCGCCACCAACGGCAGGATCGCCCAGCTTCGGACCGATACGTACCCGGCTGGATTTCCGTTCCGACCTGGTAGGTGCCGTCGCCGGCAATGGTGCTGACTGGTTCCGCGGGTTCCGAAGACGGCGGAATCGATACCGTCGTCCCAGGGTAGATCGGCGGCAGCCGCGACCCTTCGCTACTACGAAGCGGACGGGACGGCACGGCTGGCTTGCCGCCGGTTCCCAGGCAAGCACTGAGCGTGCCGGCCACCAGCGCAGCCACGGCAACGGCGAAAGCTGCTCTACCCGCCATGGCCCCCCGTTAGGCTGCTGCGATCTGGTTTGGCCTGCTCACGGTACCGCGATTGAGGCGAGTGCAACACACATACCCTGGGGCGTCGAGCGACGCGGCACGCTCGTTGTTGGCGCTGCGGCTAGATCAGCCACACGGCATCTGGACGCGCACCTCGACGACGTCATCGGCGACGAGGTGCGCAGGTGTCTAAATTAACGCATCGGCACAACCCGCGGCGGCTTTTCTGGTGTCGTCGCGCACCACCGAACTTCTGAAGCGCTCCGGGCGGTCCACCCGGCTCGAACCGCTTGCGAATCAGCTAGTGCGCGGCGCTCACCGACGACATGTGGAAATCCGGTATCCGCAGCGATGGCATCGCCGCCCGAGTGACCCAATCGCCCCATTCCCGCGGCAGCGTCGTCTCACTGATACCGGCCTGAGTTGCCCGACGCAGCAGGTCCAGCGGGCTTTCGTTGAAACGGAAGTTGTTGACCGCACCAGTCACCTCGCCATCTTCAATGAGATAGACGCCGTCGCGAGTCAGCCCGGTCAGCAGCAGCGTGGTGGGGTCCACCTCTCGGATGTACCACAGTGTGGTCAGCAGCAGACCACGCTCGGTGGCCGCGACCATGCCGGCGAGATCGATCGACCCACCGGTCATTACGAGGTTGTCGGCAGCAACCGCAACCGGGGCGTCGAATCTGGCAGCTGAGGCCCGCGGATAGGCCAGCGCGTTGATCACCCCGTCGCGGATCCAGTCCACCTGACCGATATCCATCCCGTTGTCGAATATCGACGCAATCTCTGAGGAATTGTTCACCGCGACGAAGGGCGTGCACGCCAAGCCCGGCGCCCCGGGGTCAGAAAACAGAGTCAGTGGCAGGTTGGTGAGCCGTTCCCCCACTCTCGTACCACCCCCGGGCGCCGAGAATGCGGTCCGCCCTTCCTGCGCACCGCGGCCGGCCATTGACCATCCCAGGTAGATCATCATGTCGGCCACTGTCGACGGCGGCATGATCGTCTCGTACCGCCCCGCAGGCAATTCGACGGTGCGCTTCGCCCAGCCCAATTTCATCGACAGCTCGTCAAGCAGCGAATCAATTGGCACGCCAACGAAGTCCGCGGTCCCCACACCCGCCCAGGCGCTGGCGTCGCCACGTTTGGCATTGATCTCTATCGAGCCCGTGGGCTGGGTGTATCGCCGCCGCAGTCCCGTCGAAGACGCCAGAAAGGTGGTCGAGACACTGTGACGCGCAAAGCCGTACAGCCGGTCGGTACCCCGGAAACCTCGATTCAAACCATCCACGACTCCGGCGAATGCCTCCACCCCAGTGCCGGGTATGGGCGCATCCCAGTCGACCGACTCCCCGACATTACCCAGCAACGGGGCAGTATCGCCGGCTTCTGGCGCAGCGTGAGCCGCTTCTTGCGACGCCGCCACCAGCCCAGGAACTACCGCTGGATCCACTTCCGCGGAAACCACAGTGCCGACGTAGGCGCTATCCCCTTGGCGGACAATCGAAATCACAGTCAGGCTACGACTCACCGCGATTCCGTTGGTGGTCATTGAACTGCCAGCCCAGCGCAGCGACGCCTCCATACGGTCGGTTACCAGCACCATAGTCTCGTCAGCTCGCCCCGCTTTCGCCGCTTCCTCGAGGACGGCATTGACGAGGTGTTGTGGTGTGATCATCGGCCGCCCTCGGTGCGGGTGTTGAGTATGTTGACGCCGCGGAACAACGCCGATGGACAGCCGTGGCTGACCGCGGCGACCTGGCCGGGTTGGGCTTTGCCACAGTTGATCGCCCCACCCAACCGCCAAGTCGACGGACCGCCGACCGCTTCCATCGAATTCCAGAAGTCGGTAGTAGTGGCTTGATACGCAACATCACGCAGCTGACCGAACAGGCGACCGTCTCGGATGCGGTAGAACCGCTGTCCGGTGAACTGAAAGTTGTACCGCTGCATGTCGATTGACCACGACTTGTCGCCGACGACGTAGATGCCGTCAGCGATCCGGCTGATCAAATCGGCCGTGCTGAGGTCTTCGGTTCCAGGCTGCAGCGATACGTTGGCCATCCGCTGTATCGGCACGTGGTGCGCGGAATCGGCATACGAGCATCCGTTGGAACGCTCCTGCCCCAGTCGCGGCGCAAATACCCGGTCGAGCTGGTAGCCAACAAAAATTCCGTCGCGCACCAAATCCCAGCTTTGAGCCGCCACGCCGTCGTCGTCGTAGCCGATGCTGGCCAAGCCGAATTCGGCGGTACGGTCCGCTGTAACATTCATCACCGGCGAGCCGTAACGCATGCTGCCGAGTTTGTCCGGTGTTGCAAATGAAGTCCCGGCGTAGGCGGCTTCGTATCCGATAGCGCGGTCGTATTCGGTCGCATGGCCGATAGACTCGTGGATGGTCAACCACAGGTTAGTCGGGTCAATGACGAGATCCGTGGGGCCCGGCATGACGCTGGGTGCCTTGATCTTCTCGGCCAGCAACGACGGCAGCTCTGCGAGCTCATCGGTCCAATTCCACACCGTATCGCCAGCCACCGCTTCCCAGCCTCGAGCTGTCGGCGGTGCGAGGGTGCGCATCGACTCGAAACTGCCGGCAGCAGCGTCGACCGACATCGCCTCCAGGGACGGCGTCACCCGCACCCGCTGCTGGGTGATCGTTGAGCCGCACGTGTCGGCGTAGAAGGTTTGCTCTTTCACTGAGCTCAGACCGGCCGATGCATGATCGACACCGCCGGCGTCAAGCAACCTTCCTGAGTAATCCTGGAGAACCACGATCTTGTCCGCCACGGGGACACTGAACGGGTCGATCTGGTAGCTCGATACCCACTTTGCATCGGCGTACACGGGCTCGGGCGCCAACGTGACCTTCTCCTTATTCAGTGGCGCCAACGCAGTCGCCACATGCACGGCGCGTCGCGCCGTCGCCGCCGCGGCGTAGGGCGACAGCTCAGCGTGCGAGGCGAATCCCCACGTGCCGGCGACGATCACCCGAACTGCGACACCGATCTCGCGACTGATGACCGCGGTCTCCAACTCACCATCGCGCAGCTGGATGATCTCGGAAATGATGCGATGAATCCGCACGTCGGCGTGGCTTGCGCCGGCGTCGGTAGCCGCCGACAACGCCGCGTCGGCTAACTCGAAGCGCGGCAGATCAAGGAAGTCAGCATCGATCTCCCGATTCAATGTCACGCCTCCACCGTAGCGACCACACCTGCCTGCCCGCTTTAATACCTCTCATGACCGGTGTCGCCGCGGAAAGCAGACCGCGCACCACCGCGCTCGCCTACGCCTTGCTGGCGCCCAGCTTGTTCGGCGTAATCATCTTCTTGTTGTTGCCTATCCTTCTCGTCGTCTGGCTGAGCCTGTATCGATGGGACCTGCTGGGCCCGCTGCATTATGTCGGCCTGACCAACTGGCGATCGGTGCTAACCGATTCGGATTTCGGTGGCTCGCTGATGGTCACAGCGCTGTTCGTGACACTCGTTGTCCCGCTGCAAACGGTGCTCGGTCTGCTGGCGGCATTGATGCTGGCCCGGGGGCTTCCGGGCACCGCTCTGTTCCGTACGCTCTACGTGTTGCCCTGGATCGGCGCGCCGCTGGCGATCGCGGTGATATGGCGCTGGATCTTGGCACCCACCGACGGTGCGGTCAGCACGGTACTCGGACATCGCATCGAGTGGCTCACCAACCCTCATCTCGCGCTGCCGGTCGTTGCGGCTGTCATTGTCTGGACCAACGTCGGCTATGTATCGCTGTTCTTCCTGGCGGGCTTGCTGGCTATCCCCGGCGACATCCACGCAGCGGCTCGTACCGACGGCGCCAACGCTTGGCAGCGATTCTGGCGCATCACATTGCCGATGCTTCGGCCGACCATGTTTTTCGTCCTGGTTACCGGAATCGTCAGTGCCGCACAGATCTTCGATACTGTCTATGCGATGACCGGTGGTGGGCCGGCAGGCAGCACCGACCTGGTGGCCCATCGGATCTACGCCGAAGCCTTCGGTTCGGCGGCAATCGGCCGAGCGGCGGTGATGGCGGTCGTGCTGTTCGCTCTCCTCGCCGGCGCCACCGTTGTTCAGCATCTGTACTTCCGCCGCCGGATCAGCTATGACCTCACCTAGCCGCAACCTATCGAACACCGCGATCTACGCCGGGTTGGTGCTTGGCGCGGTAATCACTCTGGCACCGTTCGCGGTGAGCCTGCTTACGTCATTCACTTCGGCCCACCAGTTCGCGACCGGGACGCCGCTACAGCTGCCACGTCCGCCCACGCTGGCGAACTATGCCAGTCTGGGCGGGTCTGGCTTCAGCCGCGCGGCGGCGGTGACCGCACTGATGACGGCGGTGATCTTAGTGGGCCAGATGACCTTTTCCGTGCTGGCCGGCTACGCGTTCGCGCGGTTGCGATTCCCCGGACGCGACGCGCTATTTTGGGTCTACATCGCAACCTTGATGGTGCCGGCCACGGTGACCGTGATCCCGCTCTACCTGATGATGGCCCAGCTCGGTCTGCGGAACACATTCTGGGCACTGGTGCTGCCATTCATGTTCGGCTCGCCCTACGCTATTTTCTTGCTGCGCGAACACTTTCGTCTCATCCCCGACGACTTGGTCAACGCCGCCCACCTCGACGGCGCCAACACCCTGGACGTCATCGTCCATGTGGTAATTCCGTCCAGCCGGCCGGTTCTGGCCGCGACAGCACTTATCACTGTCGTGTCGCAGTGGAACAATTTCATGTGGCCGCTGGTGATCACCAGCGGCCACAAATGGCGGGTTCTGACAGTCGCCACGGCTGACCTGCAGTCCCGCTTCAACGCGCAGTGGACCTTGGTGATGGCCGCAACCACGATTGCGATCCTGCCGCTGATCGCGCTTTTTGCCGCTTTCCAACGGCGCATCGTCGCCTCGATCGTGGTATCGGGACTCAAGTGACCCCGCCTCGCTTTTCGTCCCTGGCCGCCGCGGCACTGGCGCTGGTCGCGGCGCTGCTCGCAATATCGGCGGTGCTGCTGGACCAAGCCGCAGAACCTCGCGGCGGCAAGATCGTTGTAACGGTGCGGCTGTGGGACGAATCGGTTGCGGCGGCTTACCGGCGATCGTTCGAGGCATTCAACCGCGCACACCCCAGGATCGAGGTGCGCACCAATTTGGTGGCATTTGCGAACTACTTCGACACGTTGCGCACCGACGTCGCCGGAGGCAGCGCCGACGACATCTTCTGGCTATCGAATGCCTACCTCGCTGCCTACGCTGACAGCGGCCGATTGATGAATATCAACGCGGCGCTGGGTCCAGGTGCAGCCTCAGGCTGGGAGCCGGCAGTAGTCGATCAGTTCACCAGATCCGGTGTGATCTGGGGCGTACCGCAGTTAACCGACGCCGGAGTTGCCCTCTTCTACAACTCCGACCTGCTGGCAGCCGCCGGCGTTGATCCCGCTGAGCTTGACACCTTGCGGTGGGGGCACGACGACGCCGACACTTTGCGCCCCATGCTGGCTCGACTCACCGTCGATGCCGACGGACACGTTTCAGGCACAACGGGTTTTGACGCGCAACGGGTTCGCCAGTGGGGATATAACGCCGGCAACGACCCACAAGGCATTTACCTCAACTACATTGGCTCTGCCGGGGGCGTTTTCCAGCGCGACAACCAGTTCGCGTTCGACAATCCACCAGCGGTCGAAGCCTTCGACTATCTCGTCGATCTGATATACAAAGACCATGTTGCCCCGCCGGCCTCAGCCACCAACGACAATGGCGACTTCTCGCGCAACCAGTTTCTAGCCGGCCGGATGGCGCTGTTCCAATCCGGCACGTACAACCTGGCTGCGGTGGCCCGTGACGCCGGCTTCAGCTGGGGCGTGGCGATGATGCCGACCGGCCCCAAGGGCCGGGTGAGTGTTACTAACGGTATTGCTGCAGCAGGTAATTCGGCTTCGCCGCACCCAGAAGCAGTCCGCCAGGTGTTGACCTGGATGGGCAGCACCGGCGGCAACGCCTACTTAGGTCGTGACGGCGTGGCCATCCCCGCTGTGCTCTCGGCCCAGCCGGTCTACTTCGACTACTGGAAAACCAGAGGTGTAGACGTCACCCCGTTTTTCTCGGTCCTGAACAACCCCCACATTTCAGCGCCGGGCGGCGCTGGATTTCCCGCCGGGCAGGCGGCGCTCAAACCATATTTCGACGAAATGTTCCTTGGCCGAGGCGATGTCGCCGCGATCCTCGAACAGGCTCAGGCCGCAGCCAACGCCGCCGCTCATCGCTAGTTATCCGGGCAGCACCAGCACAGGTACCGGGCTGTAACGAATGATCTTGCCACTGTGGGAACCGAGGAAGACCCTGGCGACATCGCCGCGCTGTGATGTTCCTAAGGCCAGGATCTCGCCATCCTGCCAGTCTGTTGCGTCGAGCGCCTGCTGCCAGCCGTTTCCAGTAACTACCTGCAGAACAGCACCGTCATCGACAACATCGTCGATTCGTAGTTTTTCCAACATTTCTCGCGCTTGCGCTGCCCAAGCCTCCAAAACCGAGGTCTCGGCGTGCAGCCCCACTTCCGGTGGATACATGGTCCGGCCGCGCGCCGCGAAGGTGATCACCCGCAACGACACCCCCAGCCGCTTGGCCAGTTCCGAACAGCGCACGACCACGTCAGCCGATTTGGAGGTCGGAGAATAGCCGCAGGTGATCCGCGTCAGCCGGCGAGCCGACGAACGGTATCGACGAGGGCTAAGAACCACCGGCACCGGCGACACATGCAGCAGCAAGTCGGCAGTTGAGCCAATCAGCACCCGCGCGCGCCGTCCGCTTGGGAACGATCCCAACACCAAGACTTCGGCGCTGACTTGGTCGACCACTTCGACCAGTCCACCCGAAACCGACCGATGCGCCCGACTACAGTAAGTGACCTCGATCCCGTCGGCCGCACTGCGCAGGTACCGCCGCGCCTCCTTTGCCGAGTCGGAGGCCAGCTGGTCCGCCCATTGCTGGTACTCGGCGTCTATGCGGGCCAGCGACGGTGTTGCCCACGGCCTCGGCACGATAGTGACCACCGTCAGCGTGGTGTTTAGGGTGCGTGCCGCACGAACCGCCACTTGCAACGCCGACGGCCCCACTCTGCCAACCAGGTATCCAACGACGACGGTCATACCCGCTCCCCCGGCGGGTCGAGCGCCTCAGCATTCAGCGCGCTGCCGTGACGACCCCACACCAGGTAGAGGGTCAGCGCCAGCGCAAGCCATCCGCCGAATGCGACCCACGTGTACCAACTCAGGCTAAAGAGTAGGTAACCGCATGCCAGCACCGAGAGGACGGGCGTGACGGGATACCCGGGCACCCGGAACCCACGAACCAAGTCTGGTTCGCGTACCCGCAGGATGATCACCCCGATCGAAACCACAACGAAAGCAGCGAGCGTGCCGATGGACACCATGTCTGCTAGATGGTTAAGCGGTACCAAAGCAGCCAGAATAGACGCCGCTATCGCGACGATCACGGTGTTGTTCACCGGCGTTATCGTCCGCGGATTCACCGTCGCGAACCGCTTCGGCAACAGCCCGTCGCGACCCATCGCGAACAGGATACGGGTCTGTCCGTACAGGGTGACCAAGGTGACCGTGAAGATCGAGATCACCGCGCCCGCAGCCAGAATAGTGCCGGCCCAGGTGCCGTGCGTGACACGGTCAAGGATGGTTGCGAGTCCGGCTTCGCGCTGATTCTCGAAATGCTGCCACGGCTGGGTGCCTAGCGCGGCCAACGCGACCAGCACGTAGACGCTGGTGACAATCACCAGCGCCGCGATCAATGCGCGCGGAACAGTCTGCTGTGGGTCCTTCACCTCTTCGCCCGCAGTTGCCACCGCATCGAGGCCGATAAAGGAGAAGAAGATTGTGCCCGCCGCCGCTCCGATACCGGCAACACCGAATGGAGCGAAGTCGCTGAAGTGATCGACGTGGTAGGCGCCCAGCGCGATGAACACAAACATGCCCAGCACGCCGAGCTTGATCAACACCATCACCGCATTGACCTTCGCCGACTCACTGACTCCCCTAATCAGCAGCAGCGCACACAAGCCGATGAGAATGATCGCCGGCAAGTTCACATACCCCGGTTGCGAATCCGGCCCCGGGTGCCAGGGCGCCGCCGACAGCGCACGCGGCAGCTGGAATCCGAACAGATTGTCCAGCAGTTTGTTGACGTAGCCGCTCCAACCGACCGCCACTGCAGCGGTGGCTACCCCGTATTCCAGCAGCAAGCAGGCTGCCACGCAGATTGCGGCCGCCTCGCCCAGTGTGGCGTAGGCGTAGGAATATGATGAGCCCGAAATCGGCACCGCAGAAGCCAGCTCGGCGTAGCAGAGCGCCGCGAGCCCGGCTGCGATGCCAGCAATGACGAAGGAAATAACCACGCTGGGACCCGCGTCCGGCACCGCTTCGGACAACACAAAGAAGATCCCGGTACCAATAGTCGAGCCGACCCCGAACATAGTCAGCTCGAACATGCCGAAGCTGCGCCTAAGACGCCTCGCAGCGCCGTCGACCACGGGTCCGCCGCGCACCGGGCGGCGCCGTAGCATCTGCTCTTTCAGGCTGATCGAGGTAGCCGGCAATTGCTCCTCCTGTTAGTGGATCAGGCTGATTATGAGCCTGCCTCACGCAATGCGGCGACGAACTGACTAATTGCCCAGTCAATCTCTTGCTCGGTGATCACCAGCGGTGGCGCGAACCGTAGCGTCGAGCCGTGGGTGTCCTTGACCAACACGCCACGATCGGCCAGCCGCAAGCTCATCTGTTTGCCGGTCGCCAAGGCGGGTTCGATGTCGACGCCAGCCCATAATCCCAGGCCGCGCACTGCCCGCACACCGTCGCCGATCAGTTCGCTCAACCGACCGTGCAAATGGGCACCCAGCTCGGCCGAGCGGACCTGGAATTCTCCGCGCTGCAGTATGGAAACCACCGTTGAGCCGATCGCCGCGGCAAACGGATTGCCGCCGAACGTCGAGCCGTGTTCACCCGGATGCAGCACGGAAAGGATTTCGCGGTCGGCGACCACTGCCGACAACGGAACGACCCCACCGCCGAGGGCCTTGCCGAGCAGGAAGACGTCGGGCACGACACCCCAATGGTCGCAGGCGAATGTGTATCCGGTGCGAGCCAATCCAGACTGGATTTCGTCGGCGATCATCAGCACGTTGTGCTCCCAACACAACGCACGAACGTCCAGCAGGTAGTCGTCTGGTGGGACGATGATGCCGGCCTCGCCTTGTATGGGCTCAAGCAGTATCGCGACAGTGTTGTCGTCGATCGCCCGAGCCAGCGCCACGGTGTCTCCGAACGGCACCGAGCGGAATCCCGGAGTAAACGGGCCGAATCCGCCGCGTGCAGCCGGATCCGAGGAAAAGCTGACAATGCTGATCGTACGGCCATGAAAGTTGTTGTCTGCCACAACAATGTTTGCCTGGTCAGCGGGGATACCCTTAACATCCGCGCCCCATTTGCGAGCGACTTTGAGGGCGCTCTCCACGGCTTCAGCGCCCGTGTTCATCGGCAGCACCATGTCTTTGCCACACAAGTCGGCAAGCGCCGCACAAAATGGCCCGAGCTTGTCGCAGTGGAAGGCGCGGCTCACCAACGTGACGGTGTCGAGTTGAGCGTGCGCCGTCGCGATAATCTCCGGGTTGCGGTGGCCGAAGTTGACCGCCGAATACGCCGCCAGGCAGTCAAGGTAACGCCGGCCGTCGCTATCGGTAATCCACGCTCCATCGGCGGCGGCCGCAACCACCGGCAGCGGCGAGTAGTTCTGTGCCGCATGTTTTTCCACTAGCACGACGGCATTATTGGCGCTTTCCGTGGTGACCGGCGCCGGCCGCGAACCCAGCATTGTCACGGATGTACCTCCAAGGTGCAGCATTTGACCGAACCGCCGCCCTTGAGCAGCTCGGACAGATCGACACCGACCGGCTCGAAGCCAGCAGCGCGCAGCTGCCCGGCGAAACCGATTGCCGTGGCAGGAAGTACAACGTTGCGACCATCGGAGACCGCGTTTAGTCCGAACACGTATGCGTCCGCGCTACCGACCACAATGGCGTCCGGGAAAATTTTGCTCAGTTGCTCCTGAGCTGCCGCGCTGAACGCGGGCGGGTAGTACGCAATGGTGCGGTCGTCTAGAACGGCCAGCGCCGTGTCGAGGTGATAGAAGCGCGGGTCCACGAGTTCGAGGGAGACCACCGACAGCCCGAGCGCCGTGGCGATTTCGGTATGCGCGCCCCGATCGGTTCGAAAGCCGTAGCCTGCCAACACCATGTCGCCGACCATCAGCAGGTCGCCCTGTCCTTCATTTGTGTGTCGGGTGGTGACGGGTCGGTATCCCACCGAAGACATCCACCCGGCGTATGCCCGGGACTCACCGGCACGCTCGGCGAACCGGAATCTAGCAACAACGGCGATGCCGTTGGCGATGAAACCCCCGTTGGCGGCGTAGACCATGTCCGGCAACCCGGCCACCGGTTCGATCACGTCCACGGTGTGCCCCAACTGCACGTAGGTGTGGTACAAGTGCTCCCACTGCGCCTGCGCCAGGCCAATGTCGATGGGCGTGTTGACGTCCATCCACGGGTTGATCGCGTACTCGACGGCAAAGTAGGTAGGCGCGGTCATGGCGTACCGCCGCGGGCGGGGTGCCCGGCGGTACGTCGACGCCTCGGCGCCGTGACCGACCGGGAGCGCCGAGCGAAAAGGCGCCGCAGCGGCGTGATGATTCGTCATAATCCAACGATATTTGCCCAGCTATACACAATCAAACGACGTTTATTGCGTATGTACCATTGATATGTTGCGCTATATATGCACTCCCAGCGATTCGTTGTGCATCAGACCAGGAGGTGGCGATGGACCGGCTCGATGACACCGACGAGCGCATCCTTGCCGAGCTGGCCGAGCATGCCCGGGCCACGTTTGCCGAGATCGGCCAAAAAGTAAATCTGTCCGCACCGGCCGTGAAGCGTCGCGTCGACCGCATGCTCGAAGACGGCGTGATCAAAGGCTTCACCACCGTCGTTGACCGCAACGCAGTCGGCTGGAACACCGAGGCCTATGTACAGGTGTTCTGCCATGGCACCATCGCACCCGACCAACTGCGCGCGGCGTGGGTGGACATCCCGGAGGTTGTCAGCGCGGCAACGGTGACTGGCACGTCTGACGCGATCCTGCACGTCCTCGCCCGCGACATGCAACACCTAGAGACGGCTCTCGAACGGATCCGCTCAAGCGCTGACATCGAACGCAGCGAAAGCACCGTCGTCCTGTCGAATATCATCGACCGTACGCGACCTTAGTCGTCACTGCGGTCCACGCAATCGAACAAGCGATTTCCTCACTCCGCGAGCCGTCCGCACGCCTATGCGCCAAGCAGAATCGTCTCGATCGTCGCCGCCGTGCTACCGGCCGCGACAGTGATCGCCAAGGCCACCCAGTCCGCGAGTTTGGGCCCTCTCGGGTTCGCAGACAGCTGACCCGTGCCCCCGCGAGCGGTGATGGCGTCGCCCATCTCATCAGCGCGACGCAGCGTTACCGTGACCGCCGCGGCAAGCAGGTCAATTAGCTCCCTGGCGTAGCGATGCCGGCGAGCCCTACGGCCGCGCGGAGGCTGTTTAGGGCGCAACCGGCGAGCGGCATAGAGCACCTGGAACTCGTCGATCAACATCGGAAAAGCGCGCAGCGCGAGCGCCAGCGCCACCGCCCATTCGTCGACCGGGATTCGCAACAACCGCAAGGGTCGGCCCAAACTCGCTACCGCAGGCCCGATCTCGGCGACGTTGGTCGTCCAGGACACCATCGCCCCGAGCGCAAGGAGCACGATAGACAAGAGGGTGAACCGCAGGAAATGCAACGCTCCGCCAAACCCAATTTCAAGATCTCCCACCGTGATCGATGGACTGCCGCCGGCCAGTGCTGCGGTCAGGGCACCGAACGCGATCAGGATCCACAGCACGCGCGGTATCGACGGCAATGCGCCACGCGGAATGTGTGCGACTCTCGCAGCAGCCAGCACCAGAGCCGCCATGAACCCGATCGTGACCCATCCCGGATAGAAAGTCAGCAGCACCGAAATACCAAAAACCACAAGGAGTTTGGTACCGGCCCACATGTCATGGACAACCGACCTACCAGGTACCGGGATCAACAGAACCACGGGACGCGGTGGGCGGTTGGTCACCCGGACTTCTGCGGCCGAAATCGTGGGCGTAGGAGAAGTCACGACAGTCCTCCTGCGGCAGTCGGCATCGATTCCAACGCGCCGTTGTGCAGGTGCAAGGTGCGTGGACATAGCTCTTGCATACCCGCGAAGTCATGCGAGATGACCACAACCGTCAGATCACGCTCACGGCGCAGATCCTCCAACAACAGCAATAGGCCGCGCTGGCTGGCCGCGTCCAAACCCGCCAGCGGCTCGTCCAGAATCAACGCCCGAGGTGACCGAGCAAGTAATCCGGCGAGCACTACACGACGCATCTGGCCGCCACTAAGTTGGTCGATGCTGCGGGTGCCCAGCGCCGGATCCAATCCGACAGCACCCAGCGCGGCGGCCACTCGATCCACGTCACTAGACGAAAAACCGGCTGCAGAAGCCACTTCCAGATCAACACGGCTACGCATCAACTGCAGCCGAGCCGCCTGAAACGACAACGCCACCGCACCCACCTGCTCATGAGTGCAACGGCCATCGAGCAAGCAAGTACCGGTCGTGGGAATCGTCAGGCCGGCCATTATCCAGGCCAATGTCGACTTACCAGAGCCGTTGCCACCGTGGATCAGCAGGCCATCTCCCTGTTCAACCACAAAGTTGATATCACGCAGCGCGGTCTTTGCCCACGGAGTACCGCTGCCGTATTCGTGACCCACGCCCACGATTTCCAGCACCGGCGCATGTCCACGATGGTCCATCGCGACAGTCGACGTCGGCGGTTCAACGGTCTCCACCATGTCGGCGTTATCCGGCGAATCGCTGAGGTCGATCGCGCGATCCGCTGAATCGGCTTCGTTGTTGTAGTGCGTGATGTGCACCAGCGCGGTTCGGTGCCGTTTCCTCAGACCAGACAGCACACCCAACAACGCTTCTCGGCCTTTTTGGTCAACCATGGTGGTGACTTCGTCGGCGATCAGCAATGCCGGCTCTCTGGCTAGCGCCGCCGCCAGTGCGAGCCGCTGCAGCTCCCCACCGGACAGGCTGCCTGTCTCACGTTCGGCCACTGCTTCGAGACCGACCTCGCTCAGCAACCGGCCAACATCGATATGAGTACCCGGCGGCAGGCCCCACACCACATCGTCGGCAACACGAGTACCCAAAACCTGACTTTCTGGATGTTGCAAGACAACCGCCGTGCCGCCCAACTTGCCCAGACCAACCGCGCCTGGGCGTTCCACCGTGCCCGAGGTCGGTTGCCGGCCGGCCAAGATCAACATCAACGTCGTCTTGCCGGAACCGTTGGCACCAGTAATCGCCACGTGCTCACCGACGTCGACGTTTAGGCTGACTTCACGCAACGCATCCTGGCCGGCGTGCGGGTAGCGAAACCGCACTTGATCCAGGCGAACCGGCACCGGCGCGATGTGAAGCTGGTCCTCAACGTCGCCAGCGGGAGCGTCCAGCTTGTGCACATCGGGGATTCCGCGCATCCGCTCCAAGATGCGTGATAGCGCCCACCACCCAATCAACGACACGATCGTGATGCCGATGGTGAAATAGGCCAGCATCACCCACGGCCAGTAGTGCAGCCCTTCGGCGAAGTACCGCTTCAAGTCATCGCCGACCCCCTCCATGCCGACCCGGGAAAGCGCGGTCGCGAGACCGTCAATATTTGCCGTCATCACTGTGAAAATCAGGTGTCGCAGCCGGGCCAGAAGAGCGAGGAGACCAACCATCATCGCGCCGAACGCGAGTCCGGCCAGCAGCGACGCGAAGATCACCGTTGGTGTGCCACGACCACGGCGTTTGACAAGCCCGGTCAGCCCACCGATATAAGCGCTGTGGACAACTCCCATGAAACCGCCCAACCCGGCGATCAGGAAAGCAATCACTCCGGCCGCAACAGTCGCTGCCAGCAGCACGCGGAGCCGATAGCGGTATGCCAACAGTCCGGTGGGCACGGTGCCCAGCAAAGCCAGGCCCGCAGCAAACGGGACAACGACCGAGATGATCGCGGTCACCGCGCACAGGGCAGCCATTACCGACGCCTGCGCCAGTTCGCCCGGTTGCAGTGGCCCACTCCTCCGGCGCGAAGGCTGGAGACCTGACGCGATCACTTCACCGATTCTGCCAGCCCACGGCCCTTGCCGCGCAGAACAGGGCACCACGTGGGTGTTTGTCCGGCAACGGCCACTACTGGTCTCGCA
Organism: Mycobacterium sp.; assembly: GCF_965230835.1. GTDB lineage: Bacteria > Actinomycetota > Actinomycetes > Mycobacteriales > Mycobacteriaceae > Mycobacterium. The sequence goes on along the minus strand of NZ_CBDDLW010000002.1, from coordinate 3,956,116 downwards.
TAGCAAAGCTATGGAACGATAGGTGGATGAGTTCCGCCACCGCCGCGAGTCGTCCCGAGGTCAGCGAACCCCATGAAAGTCTGGGGGCGGATCTGCTAGCCGTGGTTTCTCGACTTAATCGGTTCGCCACCCAACGCATCCAGATGCCGCTGCCCTCGGCGCAAGCCAGGCTGCTCGCCACCATCGAAGCCCAGGGGGAAACGCGTATAGGCGACCTGGCCGCATTCGACCACTGCTCGCAGCCGACGATGACCACACAGGTGCGGCGACTCGAAGACGCTGGAATGGTTACCCGAACCGTCGATCCCGGCGATGCCCGGGCGGTGCGCATCCGCATCACACCGCACGGGATTCGCACCCTGGATGCGGTCCGCGCCGACCGCGCCGACGCGATTAAACCGCAACTGGCCCGACTTGAACCGGTTGATCGCCAGGTATTGACCGAGGCCGTCGAGGTGTTGCGTCGGCTTCTCGATGATGCCGCAACCGCGCCGGGCCGCAACCCGCTCTGATCAGCACCGTGCATCCTGGGTTGACCGTCTGGGTCGGGCCGAAGCGATATGTTTTTCCTCCCGGCCGCGATGTGATGGTGGGTTGCACGAACCAGTGCGATGTCCGACTGGACCTCGCTGATCAAAACCCGGTTCGGCAGCCGATCCCGTACCTGGTGCTGAAGTTCACCGGTACCCACTGGATGGCTATCGATCAGAGCCGCAACGGAATGTTCGTCGACGGTGTCCCGACGCAGACGGCCATCATCCGAGACGGCCTGGCGATCACGATCGGCGACCGTCAACGAGGGCCACGGCTGGTTTTCCAGCTCGCCCCGACCAATCCGTCTCCGCCGCAACCCATCGGCTTGCCCGAACATGCCATGCCTGAACGAACCACCACACCGATCCGGCTAACAGCGCCGCGACCGCCGCCGAAAGAACAACACGCACAACCCGCAAAACCATCGAACAAGCAGCCGAAGAACCGAGGTCTGGTCGAGCGGCTGAACGACGCGTCGCGCAAGCTGCGCCAGACACGCCCGGCCACCAGCTCTGCCGAAATCGTGCCACCAACCGAGCGTCTGTCGCTGACACCTGGCACACGCACGATCGGAATGGCCGCGTATCAGCTGCGCTTCGCCACAGACGGAAACACGTTGCTGGCGAATGTGTCGTTCAGCGCACGCCCGGGCACCTTGACCGCAGTGATCGGTCCATCTGCGGCACGTAATTCTGCCCTGCTCGGCCTGCTCGCCGGCACCCGACATCCAACCTCCGGAGTCGTCGCCGTGGACGGCCACGACGTGCACGCCGAGCCCATGGCGATGCGCTCCCGAATCGGGTTGGTAGCGCGCGACAACCACGTGCATCCACATCTCACCGTCGGGCGTGCTCTGCAGTACACCGCCGAACTGCGGCTTCCGCCAGGCACTTCGACCGACGTTCGCAACCGCGTGGTCGACCAGATCCTCGACGAACTCGCGTTGACCCCGTACCGCGACTCTTTGGTGGCCAAACTACCGCCCGAAGCACGCCGGTGCGCAGCCATATCGATCGAAGTGCTTACTCGACCGTCGCTGCTCGTGGTCGACGAGCCGCACGCCGCGCTGGATCCGGTGCGTGAAAACCACATCATGGCAGTGCTGCGCCGGCAAGCTGATCTCGGCTGCGCCGTCGTGGTGGCAACCACATCGGTGGCTTACCTGAATAAGTGCGATCAGGTACTGGTACTCACCTCGGCCGGTACCCCAGCTTTCGCCGGTCCGCCCGCGCAAGTCACCTCCGCGATGGGCACCGCCGAGTGGCCCGATGTCGTCGCGCAGGCCGGCGCCGATCCGCAGGGCACCCATCGCGCGTTCCTGACGAGGCAACAACCGTCAGCTCCGGAACTGGCCTCCCCCGCGCCCCGTCCCGCCGAACTCACCATGGGACAGCAAATCCGACTGATGACGCGTCGCCAGGCCCGCCTCCTGGTCGGCGACCGCATCTATTTCCTGTTCTTGGCACTGCTGCCGTTGACGTTGGGGGCGCTGACCCTGCTGATTCCGGGTGATTCCGGCCTGGGTCGCGCTGACCCGAGCGGGCGCAATCCGCATGAAGCCATTGCGATCTTGGCCACGCTCAACATCGCCGCGGTGATCATGGGCATCGCGCTGTCCTTCCGCGACCTGGTTTCGCAGCGACGTATCTTCCGGCGCGAGCAGGCCGTCGGATTGTCGGCATCGGCGTACCTGGCCGGCAAAATCATCGTCTTCAGCGTGGCCGCGGCAATCCAGGCCGCCATTGTCACCTTCGTCGTCGTGCAGCTCAGAGGCGGGCCAGTACATGGAGCAGTCCTGCTGCGCAATCCCGATGTGGAGCTCTATGCGAGCGTGGCAGCCACAGCCGTCGTCTCGGCAATCGTTGGACTGACGTTGTCGTCGGTCGGGAAATCCGTCCTGGAAGTGTTGCCGCTGACCGTACCGGTGATCCTGGCATCCTTCCTATTCGCCGGCGGCCTCGATCCGCTGGTGGGTACATGGGGATTCGACCAGCTGTCCTGGTTGGTCCCGGCCCAGTGGGGTTTCGCGGCGTCGGCATCTACCGTTGATCTGCGCAGAGTCGACACACTGGCCACGCACACCGAGGTATGGACCCACTACTCGGGCTGGTGGGTCTTCGACATGATCATGCTGGTGAGTTTCGGCGCATTCTGGGCAGGATTTGTTTGGTATCGACTCCGGCCTGTCCGCCGCGAAATCAGCGCGGCATCACGACAACGCGAACAACAAGAACGACGTGGCCGGGATGGGTGAGAAATCGTTGTCGCTGACCATCACAACTGATTGGCGGCCATCAGGCAGTGTGGGCCCCAACGTGATGCCCTCAATATTGGCCACGGGCGGGAGTCCCGGTGTGGCGGCCAAATCAACGACAAGCGATTTGCTCATCGCGGTCAGCGGGGAGTCCAGCATCGACGGCATCGCCAAGACGTCTGTCGCGGAGCCGATCTCGGCGCGGAAGATCCGCGTGACCGGAGGTAGCGCTGGGGTCCGCTCCAGCACCAGAAACGTCGCGTCAGACAACGCGACCAGATCCGAGACTCCGTTGCGGTCCGCGGACCCGGCAGGCGGTTCCATCGGGTAGGCGTACTGAGCCACAGGCAATGGTGCGTTCGGGTCGAACTTGGTGATCCGGGTCAGCACGGGCTGGTTGCCGTTGGCCTCGGGCCCGTCGTTGTATCCCGGGTCCTCCATTGCGGTAAATAGCCAACGGCCGTCTGGCGTCAGCGTCAGCCCCTCCAGTCCCCGGTTGCGACGCGGCCCGGTCCGCTTGGCGGACATCGCCAGATTCGGCGGCAAGGTGAACTCGCCTTTATAACCGCCGTTGAGCCCAGCGGTCCGGACCCACGGGTCCAACAGCACCGGAACGTCGATGATCCGCGCACCTTCGGAGCACCAATACAGTTGCTGGCGAGTCTTGTCGAAGGCAATACCCTCTGGATCGGGAGGAGCTACCGGCGGGTCGCTGTCGGTATTCAGCGGCCCGAACCGCTGGCCTGAGCGGTCTAGCAGCGGATGCGTGCCGGTGAACAGAACGTCATCAATCCCTCGGTCGGACAACGAGAGCCGCACGGTGTAGAAGCGGACGGGGTTCTTGTCGGAACGGTCGTCACTGATCACGTAGTAGAGCTGGCGACCCGGGTCATAGCTGATCCCCGACAAGCCACCGATAACCGTGCCATCAAAGGTGGCATCGGAGGCAACCGTCCGCTGACCGAGGTAACTCAATGCTAGCCCCGCAGTTTTCGGCGGTTCCGGTCGATGCACTGGGCCGGCCCGGCGCGCCTGCCCGCAGCCGGCTAGCGGCACAACCAGCAACAAACAACACAAGGCCACCAATCGGCTCATCACGGCTGGCACGACCCACGTATATCGATCCGGTTGGCGTGTGTCAACATCGTTGATTAGGCAATCAAAGCAGCCTACTGTCCAGTGCCCACTACACCCGAACCGTTCATCACTGGCTCCAAAGCGGCCGAGCAGATGTAGACCCTCGTCGCGCACGCATATTCTGGCGAGAGCTGGCCGGCGGCGGCCCGGGACCGAAGAACTCAGCTGGGCGGTCCAGCCCGCTGCCATGCCGGCTGCGGCGCTATTCCCGGCTTAACCGCCGTGATGTCGGCGCCAGTTCGGCGCACGTATACCTGCCAGGTCAAGACTGCCGCCGCAACGTAGAAGAGCATGAAGACCCAGAACGCCGACGTCGCGGTACCGGTGCTCTTGTAGGACTCACTCAGCACGAGGTTGATTCCGACCCCGCCAAGCGCGCCGAAGGCTCCTACGAACCCGATGACAACACCGGAGATAACTCGAGACCAATCACGGCGCTCAGCTTCATCCAAGTCCAGAGAACGGCTGCATTCCTCGAAAATCGTCGGAATCATCTTGTACACGGAGCCGTTGCCCAGCCCCGACAGGACGAACAGCGCCAGGAAGCAGACAAAGTATCCAGCCATCGTGGCGGCCCGGTGCGGGCCAGTATGCCGGTCTTCGAGCGTACTGGCGCTGATCAGCAACCCTGCCGCAAGCGTCATTGCGACAAACACCGCGAGAGTGAGGCGACTTCCGCCGAGCCGGTCGGCAAGACGACCACCGTAAACCCTGGCCAATGCGGCAAGTAACGGTCCGATAAAGGCGAGTTCGGCCGCATGCAGGGCGGCTGGTCCCGCACTCTCTCCGCTAGCCAAGAAGTTGTTCTCCAGTACTTCGCCGAATGCGAACGAAAACCCGATGAACGAGCCGAACGTGCCCAGGTAGAGCAGTGACAGCAACCAGGTGTCAGGAGTCGACAAGACAGCGGAAACAATCGGGCGCAGCCGACTCACCTTGACCCGATGCGGCTCAACATTGTTCATACGCAGCGCCACCCCGACCCCAGCAACCGCCAGCATTCCAACGTAGAGTCCGCAGACGAGATAAGGCCGCCGATCACCGGCCGTGGCAACAATCAACAAGCCAACGACCTGGATTGCTGGAACCCCGAGATTACCTACACCACCGGCAATTCCGAGTGCCGAGCCCTTGAGACGATGCGGATAGAACGCATTTGCGTTGCTCATCGAAGCCGAGAAATTACCGCCTCCCAAACCGGTGAGCGCCGCGCACACCAAATACGGCCACAACGGCAACCCTGGATGGGTCAACAACAGCATCGTGCCAATCGTGGGAACCAGCAACACAATTACCGAGAAGACAGCCCAGTTGCGGCCACCGAAGATTGCCGTGGCCAATGAGTAGGGCATCCGAAGGAAGGCCCCAACAAGCGTTGCGGTGGTGTCAAGCAGGAGCTTGTCACCCGCCGAAAAGCCGTAGACGTTCTCAGGCATGAACAGTTCCAGCACCGGCCACAGCGTCCACACCGAGTAACCCAGGTGCACAGTCACCACCGACCACAACAGATTGCGCCGGGCCACAATCTTGTTCCCGGCTTCCCACGCCACCAGATCTTCTGCATCCCAATGCAAAATGTGACGAGCGCCACGACGGCGCTTAGCCTGTGGGGCTGGGCCCATTTTCGAATTTTCCTCAGCGACCGCGGATGCAACTGCCACATCGTGACCGGGATTACATAGCGCTTGGCCACGTTGCGACATCATCTGCTGTTCGCCCATCTGCTGTTACCCCCCAATTACCTCGCCGCGTACGAAGCAGCACCGATGTATCAGGGTGCCAGCCACACCAGCATCAGGCATTTCCAGCAGAGCCTGAAACTCCTGTAGGAGTCCTGTAGAACTCCTGAACGTAAGGCGCGCTTGGGCATACGCGGAGCCGGTCCGATCGACACCCAGCACGGGCCAGCACCACGCGGCGGGCAGTGAAATGGATGGAACGAGTTGCGCCACAAGCGCTGCCGCGTCGATGGGCGGCGGCCGCTCATCGCCAGAACACACCCGCACCCGCTGAGACGTATGTCACGCGACGACTAGCGGCGGAATAGTGCCGAGCACCTTGAGCTTTCCATTTGATCCGATCTGGAACCGCACTGTCCTTGCCCCAGTGGGACAGCATTCCTGATCACCACTCACTCTCCAGCGGTACTGGACCGCCACCGTGTGATCCTTGACAGGAAGAACAGTTATATAAGGTCTCGGCTCCGGGGTGGGCGTGCCCAATAGAGCATTGCGATGAAAGAACAACAACTGCTGCGGAGTCGACTCCGAGGCAATAGTTGGGATGATTTGAACCCAGTACAAACGACAATCCCTGGTGTGCCCCCGCGCGACTTCAGCCCAGTTCGTTCCAGGCACCACGATCGGAACCAAGGCGATCGCTTGCCGTACCGTCCCGGCAGTCGGCCCGTCCGATTCTTTACAGTGATCCGGCGAGGTTTGGGGCGGTGGCGATGACTTCTCCCCGCAGCCGGCACACGCCAAGCCCAGCATTAAACACAAGATCATCGGGAGCACGCTGGGGCGTATCGGCACGTCCCGAGCTTAGCGGCAACCGTCAATCGACCCTGGTAGCCAGGGGCCTTGACTGGGCATTGGCCGACCTTTGGAACCGGGTGTCGAGCACGGGCGACGCGATGTCGTGGCTATCCAGATGACACAGACCACCTTGTCGATCATCCGGAGTGACACGTGCGCCGCACGAAACCGAGGAGAAGATCGCCGAAGCTGTTGTGCGAAAGGCTAATCCGACCAATCTGAGCGATTCTCCGCTACCGGGCGCCCTCGCTGGAGCATTGACTCGTATTTGGCCACTCAGTCGCATTGGTTTGCCGAACCCCGGTTTCGGACGGTTCTGCGACGCCAGGCTTTCGCCTTGGCCGACCAGGAGCGGGTAGCGCGCAGCCGCCCCAGGCCACAGCCACCAACTCCGGGCCGCCACCGGCGCGTGCCAGCACTCGCCCCTCACACACAAACCGCCACAGGAATTTGCCAGGACCAGATCGCCGGTCGCTAGTTGCGTACCGATATTTAGCGCTATATCGTTCTATATCGAAACGATGTACCGGCTTAGGACCTGAAAGCGAGAGCCACCATGAGTGAACTGCAAGATACTGGCGGACACCAGCGTGGGCGAGCTACGCACGATGACAAGGAAAAGGTGATCGACCCGCTCGCTCTAGCAGCGCCGATCGACGACGGCGACAACAGTCCGGTCGACCTCGAAGCCGTTCGGGAGCAGGGGCATCGGAGGCAAACAGCACTGTCGCGCGGCCCACAGCAACGTGATGAAGATGTCAATCTTTACCAGGGCGATCTTCCCACCGAACTGGAGGATGACGGCGCTTCCGGGCCGGGACCCGCTCGCGGCGACGAATTCGAATTCGACCCTGACTATGACGAAGAATCGGAATTTGAGCCGCTCTACGATGATGACGGCGTCTTCGAACCCTACGAGGACCTGGGACATCGTCGCGGACCGAAGCACGATCCAGCCCTCAAACCTGCCCCCAAGCCCAAGATGCGCGCTGGCCACCACCCGCCGCCACCCCACGAACACGGCCCTGGCCCCAAGAAAACCCCTGGCAAGAAGGCACCTGGCAAAAAAGCACCTGGCCCCAAGAAGCACCCTGGCCACAAACCTCCCCCACCGCATGAACACGGCCCCGGCAACGGTCCAAGCGGACCCGGGCGCGAACCGGATTTTGGCCTGGGGCCCGGCGCGGATTTCGGTTTCGGGCCCGGCCCCGGATTTGGCTTCGGTTTCGGCGCTGACCACGCCCGCGGCCGCCGGCGCGGGCCAGGCCCCGGCCGCCGCAGCCGCCGCGGTGATGTTCGTGCTGCCATCCTGACCCTGCTCGCCGAGCGCCCCATGCACGGGTACGAAATGATCCAGGAGATCGCCGAACGCACCCAGGACCTGTGGCGCCCCAGCCCGGGCTCGGTATATCCGACATTGCAACTGCTCGATGACGAAGGCCTGATTGTCAGCACCGAAAGCGAAGGCAGCAGAAAACTCTTCGAGCTGACCGACGAAGGCCGCACGGCGGCCGCAAAGATCAAGACCCCGCCTTGGGAACAAGTAGCCGCCGAAGGGGTCGATTCGAACCAGGTCAATCTGCGTGCAGCGTTGGGTCAATTGATCGGTGCGGTGGCGCAATCCGCATACGGGGCCAGCGCCGAACAGCAGCAGCGCACACTTGCGATAATCAAGAACGCGCGTCGCGAGATCTACATGTTGCTCGCCGAGTCTGACTAGCAGGCACCAACGAAGCAAACTTCCTGCACCCCGATTACCGAGGCCTGATCGGCCTGATCGGCGCCGAATCGACCGAGCGTGAACCGGCTCTTCGTAAACGAGGGTGTAGTGAGGTTCTTCTGGGTAGCCGGGAGTCCGCTTTGGGGTTGTGTTGGGCAGCTCTTGGGGTGGTGTTGTCGGGTCGGATAGGACTCGACTAGGCGGGGAATATGGTTTTGGGTCGGAGATGGTGTGTCCGTTGGCGCCCTGGGTCAGGCCGCCTTCTTGGTTGGCGGCTCATTGTTGCTGAAGGTTTCGGGCGAAGGTGTGGTCCATGTCAGCGTTGGCGTGGGTGGCGCGTCTGAGCTGTTGCGCGGCTTGCTCGGTGGCCTCGAGGGACGACTCTAGGCTTTGTCGGATTTGTTGGGTTTGGGCGCGACGCGCGTCTTCTGCCCGGCCCTGCGTGTTGCTGGCCAGTGCTGCGTCTATGCGGTTCCACTCATCCAAATGTTGTCGCTGCTGTTGGGCGTTTTGCTCCAACCGCTGTGCGCCGGATTCAAGAACTGGTCGGTCATACTCCACTATCGAGCCGCCGCTGGCACCTAATTCATCGCCTGGGGACCGCGTGAATAGCCCTGCAGGATTTTCGGTAACGGAGTACGGCGGGGGCGGCCCGAGTGGTTTTTGCGGAACAAATTCTTTACCGAAATACCCTTTTACGTCAGCGGCACCGTCAGGATTTCCTTCAAATAGCAAACCCGCCATTTCATGGCGAGCAACGGGAGTTTCGTTCACGTTGCCGTAAATGGCTTGGTTCTGCCGGGCGATAGTAGAGCTTAATTCCTGTAGCTCCTGGCGTTTGCTTGCTAATTTTGCGCGGCCCCGGTCGACGCGCCGCTCCAGATCAGCGACAGTTTCACTGTCGCGCCTGCCCTGTTGCTCTAGGTGGGCGACCTGACGATCGTTATTCTCTATTAGACCCCTATATTTTCGAGCGGATCGCTCCGCGTCCGTACGAAGTTGGGAGCGGACCTCCCGTTCATCTGCCGGCAGGCCACCCAGGTCCAACAGTTGGCCCTGGTGTTCCGAGAGAGACTCATAATCAGTCAGATGGCTCCTGTATCCGCTGCTTTCTAGGCGCAAACGCCCAACAGCGAGTTTACTATCAATAACCCTTTGATTGAATCGATCGTAAAGACGTTCATTATCGGTTAGGGCCTGTTTAATATGCTCAATATCGCCCTCTAATGCGGCCTGCTTACGAATGTTGTAATCAAGGTCACCGGGGTTTTCGAAGCCACTATCTCGCTGCGCAATATAGTGATAGGAGGGAGGCGGGTCTGCAAAGTCCACCGCAGATCTCTCGCCCGCGTCCCAGTAAATTGGACGTGCTGGCTCATTCACTGGGCCAGCACGCATACCATTAAGGACCGGCCTATAAAATCCGCTCGTCTCTACTGGACTTAACGGAGGCGCTATACCTCCTGCGCTGGCCGCAATATCTAGATTGTAGTCGTTTCCTAAATTAACGGTAGTTTCCAGGGGGGAAACATCCTCATAGACATGCGTATAGTTAGGCAGTTCCCCTCGCGGATCGGGAAGAGATCCAGCATCAGCGGCCGCAGCAGAGTCCGGCACGGTTGGGCTATCGGTGCCTGTGCCGTCTGGACAACTTGCTGGCCCGGTCATAGCACAAGTCTACGAAACCGCTTTCCACCACCAGCGGAACAGAGCCGTCGACTGACTCTCACCAACCGCAGCGCGACACCCCCACAGCCTGCCATCTGATGATCGGCGCCACCTCGACTCGGGACGACCGGCGCGCCAATCGGCAACCACGTCAGCCAGGTAGTAGGAGTCGAGGAGGCTTCCGCGAGGTCGAGGCTTTACACCAACCACCAACAGGAAGATCGATCTCAACAAGCAGACCGGCGTCGTCGATCACCCGCGTTGCTCGGCGCGCTCGAGAGGGGCGGGTTGACGGCCGCGTATCAGTTTTCCAGGCCGTGCGTCGGTCGGCGTGCCGTTGTCGGCGATGATCTCGCCGGAGACGATGGTCGCGACATATCCGTCAGCGGTCTGATCCAGACGCCGGCCGCCAGCCGGAAGGTCATAGATGATGACCGGCTTGTTTAGCCGCAAAGCGGCATGGTCGATCACGTTGAGGTCGGCCTTGTAACCAATAGCAATCCGTCCGCGGTCGGCCAGGCCCGCCACCCGGGCCGGCACCGACGTCAACTCGCGGATCGCGGCGGCCACACTCAACCTTCCGGATGCCCTGTCACGCGCCCAGTGCGTCAGCAAGTACGTGGGAAAGCTTGAGTCACATATCATTCCGTAGTGCGCCCCACCGTCGCCCAGACCCAGAACGGTGTCATCGCGGCCCATCAGGTCGCCCACGGTGTCAAGTGAACTGTTCTCGAAATTGGCCAGAGCACTGAGCAGGATGGCCCGGCCGTCGTCATCGAGTAGCCGGTCGTAGGCTTCCTCCATAGGCGAAACACCACGTGCTCGCGCTCGTGCCGCGACACTGGTCGATGGGTCGGGTTCATAGTTGACGTCATCACCAAGCCGAAAGATCCAGTCCCACGCTTGGACCATGTAGAGCAGTGGATTTTTGGCGTCGGGATCAGGCTGTTCAGACAAAATGCGGGCGCGAACACCCGGCTTACGCATCTCGACCACCCTGTCAGCCAGCGATAAGTGGGCGATCTCTTGATAGCTGGGGTGTAGCACGAACGGATTCAAGGTCAGTTCCAAACCCATCAGCAGCCCAATCGGCCTCGGGAAAACCTGAGCAGTGATGTCGCCGCCACCCGCGTTGGCTTTCTCGATCATGGCGATCGCCTCGGGCCAGATCCGGTCGCCGGTGTTGGCAAAAAGCAATGTGAACGTGACCGACAGCCCCGCTTCCGCTGCCGCGTCGAATACTTTCTGCAGGACCGGCTCATATTCGCCCGCGGGGATGTCCGGGACGAATTGGAGCAGACCCCCGCCGCCTTCGGCTATGCCCCTCGCGATCTCCAAGATCTCGTTCTGATCGGCGTTATAGCTAGGAATCTGTGCGCCGCCTTCAGTTCGGTGAGTAGCCAGTCGCGACGATGCAAAACCTAGTGCTCCAGCCTCGATCGCCTCCTTTGCCAGCAGCCGCATTTGGGCCAGATCTGCCGCAGTCGGCGGTTCCCGATCGACACCTCGTTGGCCCATGACATAAACGCGGAGGGGAGAATGCGGCAGGTACGCTGCGACGTCAATGTCGCGCCGACCGGATTCAAGGGCGTCCAGATACTCCGGGAAGGTCTCCCAATGCCAGGGCAACCCATCGGCCATGACTACCCCGGGTATGTCCTCAACGCCAGCCATTACATCGACGAGCACGTCGTGATCAGCGGACCGACACGGCGCGAAGCCCACCCCGCAATTGCCCATCACAGCCGTTGTCACACCGTGCGCCGAAGAGGGGTTTAGCCGGTCAGACCAGATCGCCTGCCCGTCGTCATGAGTGTGTAGATCAACAAAACCGGGAGTTACCAGCAGCCCGGTCGCGTCGATCTCTCGGTATCCTTCGCGGTCCACCGAACCGACTTCGACGATGACGCCGCCCGAGATCGCGACATCACTGACGTAGGGTTCACCGCCGAGACCGTCGACAATGGTGCCAGACCGGATGATCAAGTCGTAGCTCACCACGAACAGCATACGGTAGGAGAGACACGATCAGCGCCGAGCGCGAAATATCAAGCGGCAAATGCCATATCCGACGAAAGGCTGCTCGCGTGATCGAGCCATCATCCTCGCCATGAATGGTCTCGGCGCCCGCTGTTCGCAGCGACCTGGCACCAGGCGTGCACGCCGCATACACTCGCCGCAGGACGTCTACCCACAATCCGCGTGATTCCCGCACTTGCTTGTCCAAGGGCGATCAAGAAATGAGGTGCGAGTCAATTGTCGAGTGATCTGCAAAGTGATGCACTCACCGTTACTAAGCTAGGTGCCCGGATCGGGGCACGTATCGACGGTGTCCGTCTCGGAGCAAATCTCAAGCCAGATACCGTCCAGCGTATCTACCAGGCACTACTGGAACACAAGGTGATCTTTTTTCGTGGCCAGAACCACCTTGACGATGACGAGCAATACTCTTTCGCCGAGCTACTCGGCACGCCGGCCAGCCCTCCTAAAGCCCTGAGCGTTCCGGACGATTCACCGACCGTGACACCGATCGATTCTGAACAAGGCAAGTTTACCCAGTGGCACACCGACATAACGTTCGTTGCAGAATTCACCAAGGCCGCGATCTTGCGAGCAGTCGTCCTGCCCAGCTACGGGGGATCGACATTATGGGCGTCGACCACCGCCGCCTACGCCTGGCTGCCCAAGCCGCTACAGCTTTTGACCGACAATCTTTGGGCGCTGCACAGCAATCGATCCGGCTACCCCATGCAGCAACCCGTCACGCTCACTGATCAGCAAAAAGAACTGCAGGCCATCTTTAACAGCGCCGACTACCGCACCGAGCATCCGGTCGTACACGTGCATCCCGAAACTGGAGAACGTGCATTGCTGCTTGGAAACTATGTGCGCGGCTTCCTCGGCCTAGATAGCTACGAATCATCGGCCCTCTTCGAACTGCTTCAGAAACGGATCAGCCTGCCGGAAAACACGATCCGATGGAGCTGGCAACCTGGTGACGTCGCCATTTGGGATAACCGCGCCACCCAGCACCGCGCTGTCGATGACTACGATGACCACCACCGTGTCATGCATCGAGTCGGCCTGACTGGCACCGTCCCCGTGGACATAAATGGACAGCAAAGCAGAATTGTCAGCGCCACACGGCTGGAGCCGGTGCCGAACTGATGGATTAGCCCTCAGCAACAATCGCTTCGCCCGATGACGGCAGTTGGCCAAATAATACCTCCTCTTCGCCGAGCGGTGTTGACGTTGATTTCGTCGAGTCAGCAAACGACACAAGTCGCGTTGCCCACGAAGGATTAGCCGAGGCTATCCACCGACAGCGAGGTTTTCTCTTTCTGAGATGCAAAGGACACCACTTTGATTGAAAGTGTGCTGCGCACAGCACCCCTAGTGAGATTCTGATCGGAAAATATTATGCTTCGCCTCGTCTTAGGAACTGCTCCATTCCGGAATCGATTGTTAGATAAGGCATCCTGGTACGCATGGAGTTGATGGTTTTCGCTGCGCCCCTGTCCGGGTCGGCTTTGTATGACCAACAATTACGGTTGGCCCAGGTGACCGAAAAGTGTGGTTATGCAGGATTCGTTCGAGGTGACCATTTTTGGGGCGAGCAGTCACCGGGCTCTACAGACGCCTGGGTGACTTTGGCAGGGCTTGCCCGAGAAACGTTTACCATCCGACTCGGGGTCCTGGTCACTGCGGCGACGTTTCGCTCCCCCGGACTGCTGGCTGTCCAAGTCGCCCAAGTCGACCAGATGAGCGGCGGGCGAGTTGATTTCGGCCTAGGGGCCGGCTGGTATGAACCCGAGCACCGCGCCTTTGGTATCCCCTTCCCCTCCGTCAAGCAGCGCTTTGACCGGTTCGAGGAATCGCTAGAAGTGATAACTGGCCTGTGGCGGACCCCGATTGGTGACCGGTTCAGCTATCAAGGTGAGCATTTTCATCTGGAGGACTGCCCGGCGCTGCCCAAGCCCAGCCAACCAGGAGGTCCGCCGGTCATCGTCGGCGGGACCGGCACCAAGCGCACCCCGGCGCTAGCTGCCCGCTACGCCAACGAATTCAATCATCAACCAGGCAGAACCGACATTGAAGATCCGCTCACTGGGCCGCCCACCGGGATCGAGGTCGCGGCTGCGCAGTACGAGCGAGTCCGCCAGGCGTGCCTGGCCATCAACCGCGATCCCAACGAACTGAGGTTCTCTTACACCATGGCTTTGTGCTGCGGACGTAGCGAGGCCGAGGTCAACGCGCGCGCTGCGGCAATGGATCGCAGTGTTGAGGAACTGCGCGAAAACGGGGGCGCAGGCTCTCCTTCCGAACTGGTCGACAACATCGGCCGCTACTCCGAAGCAGGCGCCAGCCGCATCTACATGATGATCCGCGACATCGACGATCTCGACCACGTCGAGCTCGTGGCCTCCGAAGTGATGCCGCAACTCGGCTGACTTGTGAACGTGCGCGCAGAACGACTCTGGACACCATCTGCCAACCACCAAACAGCCCCGATGCGGACCTTGGCGCTCTCGGCCTGCGCGAGCTTCTGTGACGCAGCTCGCGTAGACCCACAAGCCCGACCGACCCTGATATATCGCCGAGCGCCGAGCTGGCACCGTTGGGCGCTCGCCCATCCAAACCATGGATACCCCGCACTAGGGCAAACCGCTGGACTCACCAGCGACCACAGCAATGAACCGCCACAATGTCTTATAGTGGGCCTATGCAACAGACCGCAAAGCTGCGATTTGTCCTCACGCGCTTCCTCACCGCGCACTGTTGTTGTTGTTGAATCCTGACGCACTGGGACGCTCAGCAAACCTCATGTTTCCCCGCCAAGCGGATGTATTGCCAATGTGCCCGAGCAATGTAGGCAACCCACCGTCTTCAGGAAGATCAACCTCCCATGACCCTGGTATCCATGCCCAGTGACTCACCAACGGTGATGACACGCCGGCAGCCAGTAGCGCCTCGGCCTTACCACTGGCCCCGCGAATCGACAGAAGTTCTGTGCGGCAACACACCAGATTGCATTGGTCGCACCGTCCATGCGCCCGAACATATTGATCCACTTCGACATCAGTGGGATGTCGATTTACCGGCCTACATCGTTGGAGAAGCAGATGAGCATCGCTGAAGACGTAACCAAACTGATCGGACGCACGCCCCTGGTCCGATTACGCCGAGTTACTGAGGGCGCCGTGGCCGACGTTGCCGCCAAACTGGAGTCCTTCAACCCAGCAGGTAGCGTGAAGGACCGCATCGGGGTAGCCATGATTGACGCGGCCGAAGAAGCTGGCTTGATCAAACCAGACACCATCATCTTGGAACCGACGAGCGGCAACACCGGCATCGCGCTAGCCATGGTGTGTGCAGCGCGCGGCTACCAGTGCGTGCTGACCATGCCTGAGACGATGAGCATTGAGCGGCGGATGCTGTTGCGCGCGTACGGCGCCGAACTGGTCCTTACGCCCGGCGCCGACGGCATGGCAGGCGCCATTGCCAAAGCCGAAGAACTAGCCAAAACCGACCAGCGATACTTCGTACCGCAACAGTTCGAAAACCTAGCGAACCCAGCGATCCACTCCGTTACGACGGCGGAAGAGGTATGGCGCGACACCGACGGCAAAGTCGATATCTTCGTTTCCGGAATCGGTACCGGCGGCACCATCACCGGAGTTGCCCGCGCAATCAAGGAGCGCAAGCCATCAGCGCGGTTTGTAGCCGTGGAGCCCGCTGCGTCACCGGTGCTGTCTGGCGGCCAGAAGGGACCGCACCCGATCCAGGGAATCGGCGCAGGGTTCGTCCCACCGGTCCTTGACCTCGACCTGGTCGACGAAATCATCACCGTCGGCAACGACGACGCCCTCACCCTGGCTCGACGGCTCGGTCAGGAAGAAGGCCTGCTCGTCGGCATTTCCTCCGGCGCCGCCGTGTGGGCTGCGCTCGAAGTGGCCCGCCGGGCTGAAAACGCCGGAAAACTTGTTGTCGTCGTCCTACCTGACTTCGGTGAGCGGTACCTGAGCACCGTACTGTTCAACGATCCCGGCAAATAACCATGCTGGCGGCACTGCGGAGTGACATCCAAGCGGCCAGAGAACGAGATCCAGCTCGCCCCAGTGCGCTCGAGGTCATTTTTTGCTACCCGGGAGTGCACGCGGTATGGGGCCACCGGATCAGCCACTGGCTGTGGAAACACCGCGCCCGGTTGATCGCGCGAGCGTTCGCCGAGCTTACCCGCGTGTTGACCGGGGTCGACATACATCCAGGCGCACTCCTCGGCAAAGGCCTGTTCATCGATCACGCGACCGGGGTAGTCATCGGGGAAACCGCCGAAGTAGGCAGGGACGTCACGATCTACCACGGCGTCACGCTGGGCGGCTCGGGCATGGAGCGGGGCAAACGCCACCCCACGGTCGGTGACCGCGTGATCATCGGAGCTGGAGCCAAGGTCCTTGGGGCGATCACGATCGGCGAGGACAGCCGGGTCGGCGCCAACGCGGTGGTGGTCAAACCGGTACCAGCCAGCGCTGTCGTGGTTGGAGTGCCTGGACAGATCATCGGCTGGAGCCATCCCAGTACAGCCGCCTCAGGCACGGGGGCTGACGCGTGGGTTCTACCTGATCTCGTGGGAGCCAGCTTGCAGTCTCTACTCACCAGAGTGGCGCGGTTAGAGGCCCAACACAACGGCCCACGAACTGACCACGTCATCCGCCCGCCTGAGGCCGGAGTCTGGCACGGCGAGGACTTCTCTATCTGAATGCGAGGTACAGCTCAGACAAGACACTTGAACCAATTCACGCCGAGCTGACATGCGGCAACCCACGCACTGGCTCCCCCGGGAGGACTCGAACCTCCAACCCTTCGGTTAACAGCCGAATGCTCTGCCAATTGAGCTACAGGGGACCGCCAAGTCCACGCGAATGCTGGTGCACATCGCGGGACGACTCTAGCGTACTGGCATGCCCGCACCGAACACGAGGGACCAGGCAACCTGATCACACGCACGGACGGGGAGAAGCCTGCGCGCAACCTGGCGCGTGAGGCAGTATGGAGGCCAAACACACCTTTGTCGGGAGGGAACGCTTTGATCGGGTTTGTCGCCGTTCTTGGACTAGGTTACGTGTTAGGCGCGAAAGCCGGGCGCCGCCGCTACGAGCAGATCACCGGCACATGCCGTGCACTAACCAGCAGCCCCGTCGCCAAGTCCATGATCGACGCTGCCCGCCGCAAGATCGCGAACCGGGTGTCACCTGACACGGGGTTCTTGACCCTGACCGAGATAGACGACCAAACGGCCGTCGTCGAGCGTGCCTCCGAAGCGCAGCGGAGAAATTCGTTCTGACGCCGACACAACCTACGCTGTGAGATCGTCGCCGCTGGCTTGCTCGAGCAGGCTGCGCCGATAAGCTTCCATGGCAACTAGGTCGCCGAACAGCGCATGGTACTCGGCGCCCTGGTCAATTGGTGACATGCGCTGCAACTTCGATTTCACCTCGGCGATCTGCTGGCCCACCCACACTTCCTGCAATCGAGCCAACACCCCGGCGATATAGCGCGGCAGTTTCTCGTCGTCGACTTGGATCGCCTCCACACCAAGCTCGCTCACCAGCGCGACAGTCAGCGGCGACGTAATCTGCTGACGCACCGTATCCAGCCACTCAGCCCCGGTGATACCGGCCGAGGTACCTCCGGCCGCCTCGACTGCCGAACGCACCGCTGCGTACCCGGGGTGAGTGAAGCTCTCTGCCGCTAGCGCGTCGAACACCGGACCAGCCAACGCCGGAAATTGCAACGCAGACTTAAGAGCTTCGCGCTGCGCCCAAAGAGTTGGGTCGCGCGGATCTGGCCGTACAGCGGCGGTTTTGGATGGAGGTGCGCCTTGCGCGTCCTGAGTGTCCCGGCGGTGGGGCAAGGCCGCCGAACCGCCGCGGCTGGAGTTCTTGGACTTCTTAGCTTCACTGCGCGCTCGGTCGATGACCTGTGCAACATCGGCCCAGCCGACCCAACCGGCAAGCTGCCGAGCGTATTCGTCGCGCAGCGTGGAGTCTTTGATCTGGCCCACCATCGGCACGCAGCGGCGTAGTGCGGCCACCCTGCCTTCAGCGCTGTCTAGATCTATCTCTTCAATCGCGCTGCGAATCGCGAACTCGAACAACGGAGTTCGCTGCGCTACCAAATCGCGGAGGACACCATCGCCAGCTTTCAGGCGCAGGTCGCAAGGATCCATGCCGTCCGGAGCTACCGCCACAAAAGACTGGCCCGCAAGGTTCTGCTCACCAGCAAACGCCTTGAGCGCAGCAGCGCGCCCGGCCGCGTCACCGTCGAACACATAGATCAGCTCACCGCGAAAGAAGCTGTCGTCCATCATCAGTCGACGCAGCATTGCCAGATGGTCGTCGCCGAAGGCGGTGCCGCATGACGCAACAGCGGTGCTAACTCCGGCCAGGTGCATGGCCATCACGTCGGTGTAGCCTTCGACGACAACCGCCTGATGCGCTTTGGCGATTTCACGTTTGGCCAAGTCGAGGCCGAACATCACCGACGACTTCCTATACAGCAGCGTCTCAGGAGTATTGACGTACTTGGCTTCCATCGGGTCGTCATCGAACAGCCGCCGCGCCCCAAAACCGATCACCTCGCCCGCCGCGCTGCGAATGGGCCACAATAACCGCCGGTGAAAACGATCCATCGGGCCTCGGCGGCCCTGTCTAGACAGTCCCGCAGCCTCCAGCTCTTTAAACTCAAAGCCTTTGCGCAGCAGATGTTTCGTCAGCGACTCCCAGCCTGACGGTGCAAACCCACACCCGAAGCGACGGGCGGCCTCCGCATCAAAATGCCGCTCAGTCAGGTACTGACGCGCCGGCGCCGCCTCGGCGGACTCGAGCGCGTCGGCGTAGAACGCGGCCGCCGCCGCGTTCGCGGCAACGAGCCTGCTGCGACTTCCGCGGTCGCGCTGCACGCTGGTCGCCGCGCCCGTATAACTGATGGTGTGGCCGATCCGATCGGCGAGCAGCTCAACCGCCTCAACGAAGCTGACGTGTTCGATCTTCTGGACGAACGCGTACACATCGCCGCCTTCACCGCAGCCGAAGCAGTGGAAATGTCCGTGGTTGGGCCGCACATGAAACGACGGTGACTTTTCGTCGTGGAACGGGCACAGGCCCTTCATCGAGTCGGCACCGGCACGCCGCAATTGAACATAGTCGCCGACGACGTCCTCAATGCGAGCCCCGTCGCGGATCGCAGCAATGTCGCGATCGGAAATTCTGGACCGACCCCCCGCTCCAGAACGGCCCGCATCCCTTGAACCCGCCGGACCGGACATCAGCTCAGTCTAAGGCTGCTAGGCGGTCCTGATGACTCCACATGCGATCCGCTCCGTCTCGTTGTCACTGTATTTGGCGCCGTGCAGCATCACAGCGGTTCTCTGGCCCGCCAACAGTTCGTCCCTGGTAAACGCATCGGTCGTCGTGACGAGCAAAGCTGAACCATCTTGACGTACCTCTAGCGGCGTCAGATCACCGCTCTCAGGCTGCCCGGTGTGCCCGGGTGCCTGGTAGTGCTCGCCGCCGGACAAGAAATTGCCTCGCGGGCCGCCAGCCGGGGCCACCGAGTTGGGCTCGCACTTTCCGATTGCGTGGACGTGCATCCCGTGGAAACCAGGAGCCAAGACTCCAGCACGAACTGTTTTCACGGTAACGGTGACGTAGCCACGGGCGAAGTCGAAGATCACAGCCACGACAGGCTGGCCGTCAGGCGTTTTCAACTGCGCCGACAACGAATCGGTGCCCGATGCCGGCCTGTTCGTCGCGGCCGAAGACAGCCCGGAGCCGCTGTTTATCGAGGCCGAGCCACTGAGCTGACCGGTCTTCCGCTCAGCCGAACCGCAGGCGGCCACCACCGAGGCGGAAAGCAAAACGAGAAACCTGACAGTGGCGCTGCGTGTGATCATGCCCGGCAGCCTAACGGTCACTGGCGGTGTGAAAACCCACTACGTACGGGCTTGACGTGCCGCGACACGCTGCAAGTGCCCTTCGGTATAGCAGGCGATCTGGTCAACAATGACCCGCAACCGCGTGCCCTCGTCGTCAGCGGCCTGGAACGCCGCAGCAAACATTGGGTCCAATGTCTGCGGTGCGCCGGTATACAGCCAATGCGCCACCCGGTGGATTTGTTCGCGCTGCTGGGCCTGAATCTGCAGATGCCGCGGGTCGGACATGATGAACTGCAGCGCCAGAATTTTTAGCACTGCCACCTCGGCACGCACCACATCAGGCACCTCCAGGTCAGCTTGGTACCGCACCAAAGGCCCCGGGCCTGCCTTAGCACGGGTCGTCGTGATCGCGGCCGAAGCGAATCGACCTACCAGCTCGCTGGTCAATCGCTTCAGCGCAACCGACGCTGACAGCGTGGCATCGTATTTCCCGACCGCAGCCACCACGGGCAGCTCCGACAGCCGTCGCGCTGCCGCCATCAAATCGTCGGCACTCACCCGGGAAAATTCGTCCTCCCCCAGCTTGGCCAGTGCTGCTGCTTCTGCGTCGTCGGCGAGCACGCGCAGGTCGATGCGTTCGGAAACAACACCGTCCTCGACGTCGTGCACCGAATACGCAACATCGTCTGCCCAGTCCATGACCTGGGCTTCCAAGCAGACCCGGCCGGCTGGCGCACGAACGCGGACCCAGGCCGCCTGATCGCGGTCATCGTCGTAGAAGCCGAATTTGCGTCGTTGCTGACCACGCGTCCACGGATACTTCGTGACCGCATCCAGCGATGCTCGAGTCAAGTTCAGACCTGCGCTACAGCCTTGTGAATCAAGCACTTTTGGTTCAATGCTGGTGAGGATCCGGAAATTCTGAGCATTGCCTTCGAAGCCGCCGACCTGGCTAGCGAATTCATCGAGCGCCTGCTCACCGTTGTGCCCGTACGGCGGGTGCCCGATGTCGTGGGCCAGACCGGCCAATTCCACCAGGTCCGGGTCGCACCCCAAACCGATCGCCATTCCCCGACCGATCTGAGCAACTTCCAGCGAGTGAGTCAACCGAGTGCGCGGAGTGTCACCTTCCCGCGGTCCGACAACCTGCGTCTTGTCAGCCAGCCGACGCAGCGCCGCACTGTGCAGCACCCGGGCCCTGTCCCGGGCGAAATGGGTGCGGTCCTGGCTTTCCGCACCCAGCAGCGCCGCAGTCTTCGGCGCTTCGAGCACTCGCCGCTCACAGTCAAAGTCGTCGTAGGGGTCCAACCGATTCGTGATCACCGAGGCACAGTCTGCCAGGGACGCGTCTGCACCGGCCGAAAGAGCGCATCCGCACGATGATCGGTGAATACGATTGCTCGACGTACACGGCGAGCCGTACCGATCACCCGAAGTCCGTAGACCGCCACGATAAGTTAACGGTATGCGCATCGCTCGCCTGTTCAGCATGCTCTTGACAATCGTCATGACCGGACTCTGGCTCGCTGCACCCTCCGGTGCGCAACCGTCATTCCGGCTGCCGGGCTACGTCACCGACCCAGCCGGCGTGCTCACAAATTCCGATCGCGCCACAGTCACGTCAGCCGTCGACAAGCTCTACTCTGAGCGCCGCATCCGTCTGTGGGTCGTCTACGTCGACAACTTCTCTGGGGAAGGCGCGGTAAATTGGGCAAAAAGTACCGTCGCCGCCAGCGAACTGGGCGACCACGACGCCCTGCTGGCCGTCGCCACCGGCGATCGTGCCTATGCGTTTCTGGTGCCGAGCACGCTGCCCGGGTTGAGTAAGACGCAGGTCGACAAGCTGCGGCGTGATCGAATCGAGCCAGCCTTGCGCGGCGGCGACTGGGTCGGCGCCGCCGTTACCGCAGCGAACGGCCTGGGTAAGAAGACCAGTTCATCGGGCCGGACGTCACTGCTCGTGGTGCTTGGCATCTTGATCGTCGCCGTACTGATATTCCTCGTCGTGATGCGCTACCGCGGGCGGCGTCGGCGCGCCGACTCTTTGGCCGCGGCGCGACGAGTCGACCCCACCGACGCGATGGCGCTTGCCGCCGTGCCGCTCGATGCCCTCGATGACCTCTCACGATTGATGGTGGTCGATGTCGACAACGCGTTACGCACCAGTTCCAATGAACTCGCGCTGGCGACCGAGGAGTTTGGTGAACAGCGGACCGCGCCTTTCACTCAAGCAGTGAGCAACGCGAAAACGGCTCTGTCCCAAGCGTTCACCGTGCGCCAGCAACTCGACGACAGTACCCCTGAGACACCACTGCAACGACGCGAGTTACTTACCCGCGTCATCGTCTCAGCGGCGCACGCCGACCGCGAACTCGCATCACAAACTGAAGCGTTCGAGAAGCTGCGCGACTTGGTGATCAACGCCCCGTCCCGCCTCGATCTGCTGACCCGGCAATATGTCGACCTTTCCGCTCGTATCGCCCCGACAGAGCAGCGGTTGACCGAGCTGCACAATGAGTTCGACGCTCACGCACTAGCGTCGGTCTCGGGCAACGCCGCGGCAGCCCAAGAGCGGCTGGTATTCGCCGATCGCAACGTCAGCACCGCACGTGACCTGGCCGCTCAGACGGTCCGCGGACAACAAGCCGGTTTGGTGGACGCCGTTCGCGCCGCCGAGTCAGCGCTCGGGCAAGCCCGCAGGCTGCTGGATTCGGTAGACAGTGCGGCCGGCGACATCCGGCACGCGGTGGCCACACTGCCGTCAGTCAAAGCCGACCTACAGGCGGGCATCAGACGCGCAAACGAACAGCTGCAA
This sequence comes from Mycobacterium sp., assembly GCF_965230835.1. GTDB lineage: Bacteria > Actinomycetota > Actinomycetes > Mycobacteriales > Mycobacteriaceae > Mycobacterium. Next base: position 3,933,514 of record NZ_CBDDLW010000002.1, on the reverse strand, counting down.
CAGACTCTAAAACCGACATCGCCGCGCACCGGCGAGGTGATCGCCGCTCGCGACGCCGCGGCCAGAGCTTTGGAGACCACCAACGCTGGCGGAGCCGGCGATCCATTGGCCATGTTTGCCCAGCTGAGTAAGGCCGACGCCGATCTCGACCAGCTGCTGGCCACCCTGGCCGAAGAACAAGCGACCGCTGATCGGATCGCCCGATCGCTTGAGCAAGCGTTGTTCACCGCGCAATCGCGAGTTCACGCAGTGTCGGAATACATCGATGCGCGACGCGGCAGCGTCGGGCCCGAGGCCCGAACCCGGCTTGCCGAGGCGAACCGGCAGCTCCAAGCTGCCTACGATAGAAAGACGAACAACCCAACCGAAGCGATTGCCTACGCCAACGCAGCGTCGACACTGGCCGCGAAAGCTCAGTCGCTGGCCAACTCCAACGTGCGTTCGGCTCAGCGTGCCTACACTCGACGCCGCAGTAACGACGCCGGCGCGATCCTCGGCGGCATCCTTATGGGCGATCTGCTCAGCAGAGGTATGCGGGGCGGGTTCGGGAGCTCGATGCCTACTTCGTTCGGCGGCTCCCCGAATACATCCGGCGGCTCGTCCGATGGCGGCTTCATCGGCGGCGGCGGGCGGTTCTAACAACAGTCCACAACATGCAACTGTGCGCGCCCCCGCACGAACACCCAATGCTCGTGCGGGGGCGCGCACAGTTCACAGTCGGCGGCGGGCGAACCACTCGCCCGCGTGCCACCGCGAACCGAACTATGCCGGGACTATCTAGGCCCAGCTGGAGCCGACGGCGCTGTCGGTGCTGGCCATGTTGTTGCCAGCGGACTGCACCTTGGCGCCGTGGGCGTTGGCCTGCTGGTAGATCATCTGGAAGTTGCGACCCAACTGCGTGATGAACTCCTGGCACGCCACCGAACCGGCCCCACCCCAGAAGTCCCCAGCAGCCAGCACATCACGAACAATGGCCTGGTGCTCGGCCTCCAGGGAGGCGGCCTGCGCACGGATCAAAGCACCGTGGGCATCCACGTCACCGAACTGGTAATTAATGGTCATCGAACCTGTCCTCCTTCACTCATCAAAGCGATATGCGGCAACGGCGTCGGCCGCGCCGAAAATTAGCTGCCAAGGATTTGCTGCGAAGACTGCTCTTGCTGCTCGTAATGATTGGAGTCACGAACCAGACCGTCGCGCACCCCGTGCAGCATGTTGACGATGTTGCGGAATGCCGTGTTCATCTGACCCATGGTGTCCAGCGAGGTCGCCGAGGCCATACCGCTCCAGCCCGCACCAGCGATGTTCTGCGACGATGCCCACATCTTGCGAGCCTCGTCCTCGACCACCTGAGCGTGCATCTCAAATCGGCCTGCCATATCCCGCATCGCGTGCGGATCGGTCATAAACCGTGTTGCCATGTTGCCTGTCTCCTTCTAACTGAATCTCATACCTATAGACGTTGATCGTTCTCATTGATGGCTGCCGGTATACCGAAGCCGCCGATCACTCGTGATAAACCGACAGTCTTCCTCCTCTCTCTCAACCGGCCGCCGGAGAATGCGGTATCACGCTGCTGCTGCGCGGCATCTCGAAGCGGGGTTCGGCATTCTCGGCTTCCCACTCACGCCACTCTTCCCACTCATCTATGTCCGCAGCAGCAACATCCGAATCCAGGCTCTCCGCGGCGACCGCATCAGCGCCTTCTTCGGGTTCCGGCGCCCAGTGGTCGTAGTCGTCGGGCGGCACCGCCACACCCCACGTCAGTGGGACCGACAACCCTCCGAGCATGCCCGACTGAGCCCTGACCGCTTCCACAGCGTCGTCGGGCAAGGGCGGGCCAAGAGGCAATAACACGCTGCCCCCTTCCAGGGCCGACCTGATTGCGCCTCCACCCAATAGAGAGCAATCACCACCAGGTACTCCGCATCGTATGACAAACCGAGAGACAATATCCTCGAATTGCCGATTTCGATACCACCCCAACCCGAATTTCAATCAACGCGAATCTGTGGCCGGCTGGACCACCTAGCCCGTGGAACAGATCGCCCTGCACAGCGCCTTGGTCAACCCCGTGTTCGGCGACTGCGGAGGTTGACGTCGCGACAGCCAGGAGCAGGCATGACGCTGTTCGATGACACATTCCACAGCATTCAGCGCCGACCAGATACGGTAGGGAATTCAGCAGGCAGAAGATCCGATAGGGAAAACTTTGTCCACAAATCCCAACACCGCATAAACTCAACACCGCATTAGGCATCCCGTGCGGCCATCAGCAGTTGACGAGCGGCGCGGTCGACGTTGTCAGCCGACGCGTCGAACAGTATGGCGAGGTCTGATCGAGCCAGCCATCCCCCATCAGCCCACCGCGACCGCATGAAGAACCGACGAACCACCGCACACGCCGACCAGACCAAACAAACCGGGTAGGCGACCAGACCTCTCAGCTTTGTGCAGACCCATACCGCCGGGTAGCCATTCAAAGAGCGCGGCGAATTATGAGATGGCCCAACACCACCGCGATCACCAAAGGCAAAAATCAAGGCGGGTTTTTCCAATCGCGCCATATTCCAGGGCAAACAGCGTGCCGGATCGGTAATTCTCAGCGCATACACCACCGACGCGAATCAAGGATATTGAACGTAGCGGTCAACGAATCGATCGGTCGGCAGGGGCTTGACCCCTTGGGTTGGACACGCTGAATCCCAGGATGTTCCTGGGGGAAGCGAGATGATCCACCCCTATGGCAAGGAAAAGTTACCCTGATGAGTTCAAGCGGGATGCGGTTGCGTTGTATCGGGATACCGCTGGTGCGACGATCAGCATGATCGCTGCTGAGCTTGGCTTGAGCGACCCAACGTTATCGGCGTGGTGCAAGGCCCACGGTGTGCCGATTCGGCACCGTAAACCCGGTTCGGTTGCCGTAGGGGCCCCGGGTGGCGAGACCCCCGAACAAGCGGTGGCACGGCTCCATGCTGAGAACCAGGCGTTGCGTGCCGAGAAGACCCGGCTGGCCACCGAGCGGGACATTTTGCGGTCGGCGGCCAAGTATTTCGCTGGGGAGACGAACTGGTGAGTCGCTTTCAGTTCGTTGCCGATCACCGACACGCCTTCGAGGTGAAGCGGCTATGCCAGGTCGTCGAGATCGCTCGATCATCGTTTTACACCTGGTGTCAGGCAGCAGCCACGCGGGCAGCTCAAACCGCTGCTGATGCGGTGTTGGCCGAGCGTATTCGCGCAATACATGATCAGGACAACACCTATGGGTGCCCGCGGATCACCGCTGAACTCAACGACGGTGTTGCTGATACTGAGCGGGTCAACCACAAGCGAGTAGCCCGAGTCATGCGCGTAGCGGGGATCGCTGGGTATCGGTGCCGCCGCCGTGTCCGCACAACCAGACCAGATAAAACCACACAGAAATATCCTGACCTGCTTAAACGAGATTTCACCGCTTCTGAATCCAACAAGAGATACGTTGGGGACATCACGTACTTGCCGCTGGCTAGCGGCGCTAACCTGTATCTGGCCACCGTCATCGACTGCTGGTCTCGGCGGATCACTGGGTGGGCGATCGCAGAGCATATGCGCACCGAACTGGTCGAAGATGCCCTCAAGGCCGCCGAGGCGCTACGGGGCAGTCTGGGTGGTGCGGTATTCCACAGTGACCACGGACGCCAGTACACGTCACAGGATTTCGCGAAACTGTGTACCCGGTTGGGGGTCACCCAGTCCATGGGCGCTATCGGATCGAGCGCCGACAACGCCCTGGCTGAATCGGTCAACGCCGCCCTCAAACGCGAGGTCCTCCAAGACCGACACAGCTGGGACGACGCCCCCACCTGCCGACGCGAGGTCTTTCGCTGGCTGGCCCGCTACAACACCACACGACGCCACTCCTACTGCAACCAGCTCAGCCCCGCCACCTACGAGAGGACCCACCTATCCGCTACGCTGCCCCAAGCCGCCTAACCACAAATCCCGTGTCCAACCCAAGGGGTCAAGCCCCGCATTTCGGAGCGCAAGAAACACAACACACCATCACAGCCGTGCGCTTCTTAGCGAGCGCGTAATCTTATTCCGCCCAGGCATCGATCAAGCAGTTTCATCGGCCCAGCCAAGGCGCGTATCGTAATCGCGGTGAATTGCGGTCGGAGAGCACTCTCCTGATCCCACCTTGCTAATCGAAACAGTCATAGAACGTTTCGTTGCTCCGGCGGGCCCGCGCGGTTCCCCGGACTGTCCGAGGTGCGCGCCTCGTATGGCGGTGAACAACATTGCAATAGCTAGCGCCGACCGTCTTATCCGCTCGCCAGAAAAGCCCTCAGCTGCGCGCGGTGCTACTGCCGGATCGCGCCGTCTCGCGCCTAACGGATCACAGCTAGGAATTATCGTATTTTCCTGCGCTGCAATGTAATCGAGACCTACGCTGCACACGTTGACGAACCCCGTCAAACCTGCCCTAACCGATTCCGGTCCGGGGGACCACGCTGGGCCGTGCCTGCACCACGTGCGAAGCCGCACCACCACGACCCATCCCGCCTGGCATACCAGCCCCCGCGCCACCCATGCCCATCGGCATCGGCATCATCCCCATCGGACGGCCACCCATTCCGACGCCCTCAGCCATCCCGGCCGGCATCGCACCAAATCCAGACATCGCCGTAGTAGGCGCCCCCGTCGGCGCCGCCCCCTGCCACGACGGCGGCACCGACATCGCCCCAACCAACCGCGCCTTACCCAAACCCGCCGACGCCGCCGAACCCAGCCCCCCAGCGCCACCAAGCCCCTTCACCGGATCAACCTCACCAGCAAGCAGCGGAGCAGCATCTGCACCCAACAACCCCGCCTCCGCACCAGCCACCCCAGTACCCTGCCCCAGCTGAAAAAGCGACATCATCGGCTGCAACGCCATCATCGCCGGACCCAATACCCCTTGCCCAGCCGCCAACACCGCGTCAGCCGGCACAGCCGCCGCGACCGCCTGCGCCCCCACCACCGCCTCCTCGGCCACCGGCGCCACCGCCGACGACGCCGCCAACGCCGCCCCCGTAACCTGCGCACCAAGATCAGACGCCAACCCCGCCAGATTCACCGGCGGCACACTAAACGGCGCCAACGTCGAAGCCACCGACGTAGAACCCGTCAAATACCCCACCATCGCGGCCACATCCTGCGCCCACATCTCGACATAGTCGAACTCAGTAGCCGCAATCGCCGGCGTGTTCTGCCCCAAAATATTCGTCGCCGCCAACGCACCCAGCAAAACCCGATTAGCCTCCACCGCCGCCGGATGCACCGTAGCCGTCAACGCCGCCTCGAACACCCCCGCCGCCGCACGCGCCTGAGCCGCAGACAACTCCGCCTGCCCCGCCGCCGCACTCAGCCACCCCACATACGGCGCACCCGCGGCCGCCATCGCCACCGACGCCGGACCCATCCACGCCCCACTGGCCAAACCCGCAATCACCGAGTCAAATGACGACGCCGACGCCCGTAAATCCGCAGCCAACGCCTCCCACGCACTAGCCGCCATAAACAACGGCCCCGACCCAGCACCGGCAAAGATCCGCCCCGAGTTGATCTCCGGCGGCAGAAACGCAAAATCCAGAACCATTACAACCCCAGCCCAACCTGCCGCATCCACGGCCCAGACAACCGTCCAACCGGACGGTCAGTCACGACGACCACGCACACTCCAGTCATCACGCGCGCATTTTAAGCCGATTCGGTCAAAAAAATCCGTGGTTTCACGAGATCTTTCCGCGCAAATTCGAAAAGATTTCGGCAGGATCGGACAAACGGGCCCCAGCCTGATGGTGTGCTTTGCAAAGAACCACCCAGAAGTTTGTCAACATATTTGACAAATAGTCACCGTTCTAGCCACTCCAATCGACGTCTAAGAAGAACTGCTACAGGTTCCCGCCACCACCCAAGGACCGGTACGCCCCGGTTCCGGCGGGGCCGTGCAGCCGGCTTCGCAGCGCCTTGACACCGATGCGGCTAGCGCTCGGAATGTGTCCAACCGGAGTCCGTGCCGAGCACGTAAGCACGAGTTTGCCGACGCAACGGCCGCAGAGAACCCGGGCGGCTTGCCAGCAAACCTTGGTCAGCTCATCGCTGGCGAGCTTCACCAGATCGACATGCGCAACCACGACCGTCGCGCCAGCCGCACAGCGCCGATCGCCGAGACCTATCCGGCGGCCGAGTCGATGGCGGCAGGGCGAACAGCGTCACCGTTTCGCAACCTCGCAACGCTGTTCAGGTGCATGCACGCAGTACTGATGGAATGACCTCAAGGCGCACCGATTCAGCCATGACGATCTCGCCGTCCAGCTCGAGCGGACACGGCCGCCGAGGTGTCATGCTCAGCGACGAACAACGATTATGGATAGCCAGTGGTGAGCCAAGAAATCGACCACGGTATAGACCTGCTATGAGCCAGCTTGTCCGAATTGGACCGGATGGCCGCCAAATATTGAGATCGAACTTGCCGTCATCGGCGACAACTGGCGTGTCGTAGCGCATATCACCAGCGAAGTACACCGACTTCAGCACTCCAACATTGGCCGTGGGAGCGTCAAAGAAAACCCCCGAGGATGAGGAAACTATTTTCACGTGAGGAACCCGCGGACGCAAAACCTCATGTAGCGCGCACAGGCCAATAGCGACGTCGGTGTTGCGCGATTTAAACCATCCGATCATTCCCGCGCCCTGGTTAAACCGTTGATTCCCGTCGGCCACCATTCCCATACTCGCATTCAAAACAAAGTAGCGGATCATCTGACTACCATCGGGCAGTTCGATAATGGCCTTTCCCACGTCGATGTTCGTGGCGTCGTCAGAGTTTATTTTCGCGGGTAGACCACTGTAGAACGTTCGCGAAGCCAACGGCTTGTGGTAATCGTTGGAGCTACCTAGCCCAACCGCGCCCAACGCAATGCTGGGTAGGTGCGGGCGGTCGGTTTTTTGATCGATCATTGCGTTGAGCACCAGGTTGACCGTCCCATCCCCTCCGGCGGCCACCAGCGCATCCTGCCCGGACGTCAGTCCGGCCAAAACAGCGTCGTGGGCCTCCTCGGCAGAGCCCGGCACCACGAATTGCGCATCGGGATATACACGGCGCAGAGACTCCGCCACCTCTGGCCATCGGGCCGCAGTACGGTGACCGCTGGACCGAGGGTTGACAATAACCAACATGGGCTTCCTCAGGAATGTATGGAGGCAATATTTTCGCTGCATCCGCCGGTTGACGGCGACGAAGTCATCGGATCACAGCGGGCTGCCCACTCGACGAGCTCAAACCGTTCCCGAACTCAGGTCGGAGCCTGGTAGCGGCGACACACCCAGCCGCGCCGCCAAGACCGCCCAATCTCCCACGGTGACCAGTGGTGATGCCGCGAGCTCTGTTTTTGCCGGATAGCTGTCGTCCAATAGGTGGACCGGTATGCCTAATTCGGCCGCGGGAGTGTCAGCTGTGGCATCGTTGCCAATCATGATGCATTCGTGCGGCTGGCATTGGAGAATCTGCAGGAGCTCACGGTAGTAGTCCAACCGAGGCTTGGCCGTTCGCATGAAGCTACCGCTCGCGATAAACGAAAATCGTCGGGCATCAATCCCTCCCCACCCCAAGCGCGCATGAGCGGTGCTCAATGGCCACAACGGGTTGGTGGCAACCACCTGGCTCAGATTGCGAGCCGCCAGTGCCTCCACGAGTGCACCGGCAGCCCGGTGCGGATAGAAGCACCGCCGCAGGCGCGGAAACCCCCGTTCGGCAAGTCGGCTCAGCCTCGCGCCAATCAGCTCCGGGTCACGACCGGTCTCGTCGGCGATACGGGTGACCATGAGGTCGAAGTTAGTAAGTTCGGTGGTATTGGCCCGCACGTCAGGTAGGACGGCAGCGAGTATGCGGGCAAAGCGCCATGGCGCAACGATGTCGGCGAACATCGCGGCCGCAACGGCCGGCATCAACGCAGCGAAGGTGCGTCGGCGGATCCCGACCAGCGTCCCGTCAAGATCCCACAACACGGTGTTCACCCCGGGCAGACCGGGGAGTCCGCCGGCTGCTGCGGAGGTCATTGCTGGCTATCCAGGATGGATTGCACTTGAGCTGCGGTGACACCGTGTTTTTGGGCGAAGTCTTCCAGGCTGGGCGGTTGATACTGGGGGTTGACCGCCGTTCGCGCAGCGCAGATCGAGATATCCACAACAGTTTTGACTAAAGCCGCGTAAAACAACCACTGGCCAAGGTCGCGTTGAAAGACCCTTTTGAGTCGGTACGGGGCAGCCATTCTCGTCAGCATCCGCGACACCCATCGGCTGCCCTGTCCGATCGAACTCATCGTGTATGCCTCGGCAGCGGGCGGCACCAGCAAGCCTTTCCACAGCGCCACGAACGCCGTTCGTTTCTCCCCCAGCTTGTCGGTGGAGTTAAAGGTGACGTAAGCCTTTTCGATCGTCGCGGTGTGGGTGGACCTGCTGCGCATCAGGACGTGTACATCCTGTGTCTTGCGAGCGGTGTCATAGCGGCACCAGCGGCTGATATGCGGGCGTGTGGCGTCTAGCAGCGTTGCCGTCGCTCCAGTGGGTTGCAGTCGCTGAACCAGGCTCAAAGCGTGGTAGACGAGATCATGAGAGCCCGCCTTGTCGATCTCCTCCACCACCACCTGAGTGTCGAGATCAGATCCTGCGTAGCGGATCAGATTCCAGATGTCTGCGAGCTCGCGTACTCCGGTCTTGTAGTACGGCAAGTGGATACACAGATGGTGCGCATTGTCCGCGTGTGCCATAGCCAACGCAGGGACGCCGTAAAAGTCGATCGGCCGCGTTCGCTGCCAAATAGCTTCGTAGTCAATACGGTACGGCGCGCGAGGAGTGATCAGTCCCCAATGGGTTCCGACGACAAGGGCGCCGTCTGGTGTCGCGAACGATGGCAGGTGGTGAGTGGAGTCCGGTTTGATCTTGGCTTCCTTGCCGAAAAGGGCCGTCGAGCTGATCATACCCAGCTGCCGGTACAGCTCCATTGCCGCCGGAGCGTCCTCAAGTTTGATGAGAATGTCGAGATCGTTCATTCGCTTGTAGTAAGGACACTGATAGATCTCTAGCCCGAACAACATTCCCTTAAGAACCACACAATCGATGCCGGCTCGCTGGAATTCGCCGAGCAACGTTTTGGCAGCCGCCAAACGACGTCGGTTCTGCTCCGTCACAGCATCGGTGACGGCCTCAAAACGCCGCAAGACAGCTGCCGGCACTGCGTGCGTTAGCTTCTGGGCCTGTAGCCGCTGGTAAACCAGCGGCGCAGTAGCACCAGTATCTGCCAGGCTGAACAGCTGTGGCCAGTCCAGGTCGCTTTCGACCAGCATGCTTAGCTGCTCTTGTTCAGCAGCGGTGGGCGCCGCCCAGGACGCGAGCAACACAAGTCGCTCTTCAGCGGTGGGTGTTGTGGTTATCATTGCAGATCTCAGCTCTCAGCCCGCTGTCCCCAACGGGGCAACGTGGTCGGGGTGGAAACCTAAACGGCGAGCGACACGTTCGATTTTGTCGGCACACTCGTCCAATTGGCTGGTTGTCAGGGTCGCCATGACACTGAGCCTCAGCCGACCCTGGTCGCGCGGCACCGCGGGGAACTCCACACCGTTGACAAATAGGCCATCGGCATAAAGAGCGGCGACCGCTTCGGCAACCGAAACCGTCTCGGGCAGCATTATCGGAATAATCGCGGAGTCTGGGTTGACCGAAAATCCGATATCCCTCAACGCCGCAGACAGGTGAACAACGTTGCGGTGCAGTTGTTCACGGCGCTCGGGATTGGCCGCCAAGAAATCCGTTCCGGCTATGACTGCCGCGACGACCGGTATCGCCAGAGACGCCGAGAACATGTGGGAACGTGCGAAAAAGCGCAGGGTATCTATGAGAGCCTCAGAGCCTGCGACAAATCCACCCGTGGTGGCGAATACTTTGGAGAAGGTGCCCATATTGAGATCTACTTCGTCGGGCATGCCGAAATGCTCGGCGGTTCCAGAGCCTTGGGCACCCAAGACGCCGGTGCCATGCGCATCATCGACCGCCAGCCATGCGTTGAATCCTCGGCAGAGTTCCTTGATGGCCGGTAACGCCGCGATGTCTCCATCCATCGAGTACACACCCTCGACCGCGACCACGACATTGGCGCCAGGGTAACGCCAACGCACCTGCATTAGCCGATGTCGGAGGTCATCAATGTCGTTATGCGCGAAGGGAATTGATCTGACGCTACCGAGCTTGATGGCATCAATGAGGCTGGCGTGGTTCTGCTCGTCGTAAATCAGCACATCGTTGCCGCGCATCAGCCCGGTGACCCAGCCCAGGTTGGCCGCGTACCCCGACGCATACAACATGGCCGCTTGGCAATGCTTGAGATCGGCAAGACGTTCTTCGAGTTCATGGTGCAGGGATGTCGTCCCGTTGAGCAGGGGCGGTCCGCCACAACCGATGCCGAATTTCTGGGTGGCAGCTACAGTGGCGGCCACGATCTCCGGCTCGTTGGCTAACCCGAGGTAGTTGTTGGACCCCAACATGATGACGTCGCGGATTTCGCCGGTGTGGTGGTCGCGAACCTGGACGACAGGCCCCGACGGACCAATGATCTCCCGCAGGACGAATCCCATGCCGCGCACGCGCTGTACGAATGGACGAAATTCTTCAAACCGCTGTTCGAAGGTACCGCCAGTGGTACTGAGATAGTGGTCGAGGGTGAAGTTCTCCGCATGATTTTCCGCGGCGTTACCCGTTGGGTAGTTCACGTGTGTTTACCTTTCCAGGGTGACTGTGCCGGCGAGCCCGTCAAGCGCGATTGGTTCACCGGTGCGTATGTGCTTGGTAGCTCCGGGAACACCGACGACGGTGGGTATGCCCAATTCTCGGCCGATAATCGCGGTGTGCGACAGGATGCTGCCCTTCTCGCTCACCAGTCCGGCCGCCGCGATCATGAGGAATACCCAACCGGGATCGGTGGTAGTAGCCACCAGGACCTCGCCGTTGACGCTGGCATCGGGGGTCGGCTCGGCCAGAACGAGAGCCGTCGCCTTGACTTTTCCTGGTCCGCAGCCGATTCCGTGTAGAACTGCCGAATCATCGGCTTCGGTGAACTCAGGCTCGTTGATGTGCGCCGCCGCGATATCGGTCGTGACAATGCGCGACGCGAGCTTCTCGCTGGCCCATCGGGTGTGATCGCCTCGGCGAGCCGTCACTAGGGCGCGCGGGTCGGCGTCGACAAATGTTCCTCTTACTAGTGCGAACACTTCCTGATAGGTGAGGTAGAAAATGTCTGCCGGATCGTCGAGCAGATCCGCTTGCTGGAAATGCGCGCCCAGTCGCCGGTAGACACGCTTTGCCAGCCCGAAGCAGCGGCTGCGCCCTAATCGCATGCTTTCGCGTTGTTTGACCGTCTTTCTGGCGAGCGCCAGCGCGACGGAAAAGACGAGTCGCAGGAAAGGGCGCGAGGCCATCGCGGACCGTACCTGTTCGTCCGCATTGGCACGCGCTTGGCGTTCGCGGTCAGCCATGCCTGAGATATTGGTCCCGGCACGCAGGAAGTTGCAGAGCATGATGACCAGTTGTTCGGGCTGGTCGGCCAAGGTGCTGGTTTCAAGTTTGAGCTCGTTGATGGTGCGGTCGCCATAAGTTTGGATGTGTCGGTCACAGCGAGCGCGAAAGTCGCTGAACTTGTCGTTGCTGCCTATCGCCGCCCACACCTCGGCGGGCTGACCGTCCTCGAACAAGGCCAGCAGATCGGGATTCTGGCGGATTTCGTCGGTCAGCTCCAGCGCGGAACGGACCGGATCGACACTTTCCACGCCTCCTTGGCCGCAGAACAACTGGTTGCGTACCGAGTGCGGGTCGTCGATTCCTGCGCGCCGAAGGAACGTTTCAACGACTTTGAACAGCTGTTGGGCGATGAAGTCGTTGAATATCTGCGCAGAATACGAGGGGGCAAGTTCGTCCATGAAACGCTCCAGCCACACCACAAGGTGGTGAGCACTGCGCTGGTGGGCTGGCGTCTGGTCGGAAAAAAGGTGATCCAGCGCCACCGTGGCCGCCTGGAGATCTTTGAAGAACGCGCGCAACCGAGCCGGTAGCCGCAGACAGCCGTAGACGAGGATGACCATGGCTCTGGCGAACCACAGTTGTTTGCCGAGTCGGGCCACAAGACGCTGTCGCGCAGGTGGACGTTGGTAACGGTTTTCGATCCCGAGCGCGGCTTCCCAGCCGGATATCGCGAAGTCCATTCCGGGGACCTGCAAAAACAAGCGATACCAGTTACTGATGTTGTAGTAGATGTGGCCATGAATGTATGCCAGCAGGTACGGATAGACCCCGACGACGTTGGCGGCGATGGTTTTTCGGGTTGCGCCGAAGTATCGATGGCACGTCCGAAAGACTTCGCTGTAGGCCTGTTGGATGAATGTAAACGTCAACGGTGAACTGAGCCCCGGGTAGGACTCAGCGACATTGACGTTGTCGAAGATGGTTTGTTGACCGCCGGTCGCGGTGACGGGCCGTGTTTGAAGAATGTGCAACGCGCCGCGATCGTCGATGGCCCATTCCACATCTTGGGGCACCTCCAGCTCGTCGGCCAGCTTCTTGGTAGTCGCGGCGATCTCAACCGCTTGACGATCGGTCAAGACAGGCGTCTGCACAGGCGGCGTGGTTTCCTGCGCCGTACCGCCACTTTCGGTAGCGACGATGCGGCTCGTCTTCTCGTTGATGAGTGTGGTGCTAATCGAAAGTGTGCGGCTATCCAGGAAGAAAGTATCGCATTCGACCAGCCCGCTGACGACTCCTTCGCCTAAGCCCATCCCAGCGGAGACGACGATCTCGTCTGTGTCGCCGGTCTGCGGGTTGCAACTGAAACAGACTCCCGCAACTGCACTGTCGATCATCGGTTGCACGATGACGGCGGCGTCGACAGGTTGTGTGAGCATGCCGCGGATACTGCGATAAAACAGTGAGCGCGGTGAGTACGCCGATGCTAGGCAGGCTAATACGGCCTCAAGGAGCCCGTCTTGTGCGACGTTGAGCAAGGTGTCGAGCTGGCCGGCGAAGGAATGCGAAGCGCTGTCTTCCCCGCTTACCGACGAGCGAACCGCGAACCTGACCCCCGGTCCTAGCTGGGTTAGCTGCTGTTGCAGTGCCGCACCGATGTCTTGCGGGAATGGCGAATCCGCGACCGCGGCGGCGACCGCACTCGCCGCCGCGTCTAGCGATTCGCGATTGTCGGTGTCGACGGCAGCCAACGCGGCGTCGATGCGGGCGCGTGCGGGGCCCAGTATCCGGGAGCACGCATCGGCGCTGAGAACAATGAATGTGGGCACGTGGTACCCGTGGGCGACGAGCCAGGCTAGGTTCGCCGCCTTACCTCCGATCTGTTCCACTCCGATATGTGGGTTCTCAGCCAGGAATCGTCCGGTGAAGACGCCCAGCGCCGCCGATGTGGCGTCATCAGGCGCACGCTTTGATGGCGAAACCCGCGCGTTCGCCAGATCGTGCGTCATGGGTACCTCCGCGAGGCGGCTGTCAATGTGTTCTCCACGTGCTGGCGCACCTGAAACCTTCTTGGCTTGCCACTGGTGGTCTTGGGAATCCCTCTGCGGGGCACCAGATGTACGCGGGTAGGCGCAACACCAGTGTGCTGACTCACGGTGGCCGTGATGACCCGGCGCAACTCGTCGGCCTGCTGGTCCTCCGGTAGGTCGTCGGAGCGAGTCTCTACGACGAGATGAAGTTCTTCGGTGCCCAGCTCCTGCTGATAAACGCCGACAGCGACCACGCCTCCAGGGCGTACCTCTTCGACCGTCTCGGCCGCGCGTTCAAAGTCGGTAGGCAGGTGGTTGGCGCCACGGATAATCAGCAGATCCTTAGCGCGACCAACCACGTACAGCTCACCGTCTCGTAGATACCCGAGATCTCCAGTTTTCCACCAACCCTCGGCGCTCTGGCATGCCGCGGTGGCCTCGGGACGAAGATAATACCCCGGCGTTTGGGACGGCCCCCGGAACTCGACTGCACCCAAAGTTAAATTCGTTACAGCACAACCATTTTCATCGACGATGCGCACTTCGGTTCGCCATACCGGTGGACCGCAGCTGACGATTTGCTGGGCTGTGGGATCACCGTGTTCTGCACCAACAACGGCTTGATCACGGCTGAGTCGCTCTCGGCAGACGGTGTCTGCCATAGCTGGGTAAACCGGGGTCGACACGGCCACAGCAAGCGTGGCCTCAGCCAGTCCGTAGCAAGGCACAACCGCATCACGGCGCATGCCCCATGGCGCGAACCGCTCAACGAACCGACGCATGATGCTGGTATCAATAGGTTCGGCTCCGCAAAAAATAAACCGCCACGAAGACAGGTCAACATCGACCAGCTCCTCGTCACGAATTCGCGCTGCAGCGTAATTTAGTCCGAAATTCGTTGTCGCGCTAAGAGTACCGTTATATCTGCTGGCATTTTTTAGCCACTCAGCGGGCTTCCGCAGAAAACGATCGGGCGACATCAGTACCGAGTCGGTACCGAGATAGATCGGTGCAAGCAATGTCCCGATAAGACCCATGTCATGGTTGAGCGGCAGCCAGGCCACCTGCACGTCGGTAGTCGACCACGAGCACGCCCGCGCCACCTGTTGACAGTTGGCCATGACGTTGCCATGGGTAACCATCACGGCCTTCGGCTCACCGGTGGACCCTGAGGTCAGCTGCATAAAGCACAGTTCACTGGGATCAGGCGGTGTCGGCAGCGTGATCGGCTCGACACCCTCAGCCGAAGAGCACAAGGACGTGGCTTCGAGGATGCTGAGATGCTCACCGCCAAGTTCTGGTATCACCTCGATGATAGTCGCGGTGGTGATGAACGCTTTCGGAGTCAGATAGCTACGAATTCCACGGACCTTTTCGACGAATGCAGCTGAATCGCCAAAACCGGTGGGAAGCGCGATGGCCGCCGGCACCGCTCGCAACATGGTGATAGCAAAGAAAATCGTAGCGAACTCCGGCGACGTCGGCAGGCAGAGTACAACCCGGTCGCCGGGACCGACACCGGATTCTGCCAGCACCGCAGCCACGCGCAATGCCTGTTGCGCCATGGCGTCGTGGCGCAGCACGATGTGCTGGTCGGGCGTCTGGGCGATGGTGATCGTGGGCGCGTCGGCGCCGCGTTCGGCGTTCGCCAACAAGGCATGGGCCACACTCGGATCAGATCGCTTGACAAGTGTCACAATTGTCCTTCGGCGATGTAGTGGGCAATCTGGTCAGTGGTGTGTAGGCGAGCGATCACGTCATCGGGCAAACTGATGCCGAACGCCGTTTCCAGGCCGGTTATCAGGGTTATAGCCCGCAAAGAGTCCATGCCGTAGTCGACCAGTGGAATCGAGCCCTCTAGTGCCTTATGGTCGACCCATAAAACGTCGGCGACTATCTGACGCACCTGGCTCTGGATTTCGGCGTCAGTTTGTTCGATGTCGTGGCCGATGATCACAGCAACTGTCCTTCTGTCAAGCAGGCTTGCAAAGAGTCATCCAAGCCAGCTTCATCGCTGGTATCAATGACCCGAAAGCGCACCTGCGGAAATGTTTGGGCGACGTCTTCTCGCACTTTTTCGTACTGGGTGCGGAGAAAGGCGAGAAACTCTGGGGTTTCATGTGTTTCGCGCTCGGATCGAGCGCTGCGCTCTCGACATCGCTGAGCAGCTTGCTCCGGTGGGACGTCGAGCCACAATACTACGTCCGGCAACGTGGTCCGGTATCGACGAGAAAATTCGGCCATCGCGGTCGGGAAGTCCAACTGCACGGCAGCGGCTACGTCGGCGAAACGGTTCCATATAGTGACGCTGTCGCCGAGCCGGCGTGACTCGGCGGCATGCCAATTGACGACATCGTCGAACTGGGACGCACCCAACCCGTCCATCGCCGTCCTGATTGCCGGCTCAATTGCCGTGCCGTCCCAATCTGTATTCGCCAGAAGCACATACAGCGGCGCGTATACAAACGTCTCGATCAACGGATGCCGTTCACATACCAAAACCCGGGGTGTGAAGGTATCCAGGAAAAACCGCTCAACCGGACCATACAATGTCATCTGCAGGTACATCGAAAGCGCCTTCATCTCGGCGCTGCCAATCTGATCGCAGCAGGTGCTGAACTGACGCATCGTTCGAGATAAGGCATGCATTGGGCCGTCGGCGGTATCGTGGAAATCCGGGCACGTCAGGCACGTAAAATCATTGAATCGCTGCTCGGTATCCGCACGTAGGCGAGCCATGATCGTCGACTTGCCCGATCCGTCGAGTCCGACCAGAGCAACCCGTCTGGTGGCAGCGACACGCTCACTCATTGCGCGCCTTGTCGAGGTTGTCGACGATCGCCTGGGTCAAGGTCGCCGTCGGCTGCAGACCATCAAGGTGAACCCACGACAGCTCTGCTGACAACGTGTCCAAGACCTGGTGAGCCTGCCGCTGAAAGGCCAAAAAAACCTCTGGGTCTTCGGCGTATCCGCTTTCGTAGTCACTGCGGTGACTCTTTCGGCGCAACGCTTCTTCGGGAGTGATCGCCAGGTAGAACGAGCGATCGGGCACCGCAAAACCGGCGGCGAGTTGACGCAGCTCGGTCGGCGGCCCGCCGTGAGCGATCTCGGTCGCCATGTATTTGTACCAATACCCGTTTAGCAACAACACATCTGGCGTGCGAGCCCGCGCCAAGTCCAGCGCCAGGTGCATCGCGTGAAACAAGAAGTGAGTACGGGCCAGTGGATCAAGCACCTTGAGATAGCTGTAGATCTCCAGCGGTCGTTCAAACGGAAGTTTGGACTTGACAGCCGGGTCGATGAGCGCATCCCAAATGGTTACCGCAGCAACCTTCTGGCCTCGGCTTTCGAATATCGCCGCTAGTCGAGTGACTTGAGTTGTCTTACCCGACCCGTCGCCGCCGACGATGCAAATGGTGGTGGGTGCAGTGTCATTCATCAGCGCGAACTTTCGTCAGGATGGTCGATCACAGTTACCTCGCCAGTCGCCCCATCGACGCGGATCCGTTGCCCACACCGCAGCGTGTTGGTCACTTCGGGAACGCTGAGAACCGCTGGAATGCCATATTCGCGGCTGATTACCGCGGCGTGGGAAAGCAACCCGCCGACTTCAGTCACCACGGCAGACACCAATCCCAATGCGGGGGTCCAGCCTGGATCAGTGAATTTGGTTACCAGGATGTCTCCAGGCCGTACCTGATCGATATCAGTAAGTGAGAGAACGACTTTAGCTGTTCCTTCAGCGATTCCAGGGCTGCAGCCCAGACCGATGAGCGCCGAACTTTGTCCTGTTTGGGGACGGACCGGCGCTGTGATGCCCTCGCCGAGCTCGTGCGGCGGAGCCAGATCGCGGTAGCCGGAGTACATCGCGCGCTGGTAGGCGATCTCTTGAGCAAGGACGGGGCCGTCGACACGGCCGTTCACCAGATCTGCCAGCTGCCAGAGCGACAGCATAAAGACATCGTCCTCGTGGTTGAGCTGGCCACCTGCAGCCAGCCGACGGCCGGCTTCAACAACGTAGGAACGCACGACGGCATAGCACTGCGACGAGTACTCCCGCATCTGTTCGCGCGCAATCAAATACCGACGCATCCGGTCGACGTGGCGCTCGGCGGCGCGCGCGAATCTAATGCGATGCCAGCGGCCACGACCTATCCGCTCACGCAACGCGTTGAGTTCTTTCTCAAAACGGCGGCGCTGATCGTCTAACGCGATGTCCGGGTCGGCAGGAACAGTGCCGGCTTCCAGCATTCCGCGGATCAGCGCAACCACTCGCCCAGAATCTTCCGACCATCGCGGATGCGTCAGATCTAGTTCGACATCAGCATGAAAGCCGTGGGTGTCAATGAACTGGTCGACCGCTGTGTTCCACCGTTCACCGGTGAGTCCGGTCTCGTCGGCGATGCGGTGCAGCGCCACGATTCCACGCTGCAGTCTCATGTGGCTGATCTCAGCCAGACCGCCCATCATATCAACGATGGAGGTTTGTCCTTTGGTAGCGGCATCTACCTTTTCGATTGCCTTCTTGCAGTCGTTCTGAGCGCAAGTGTTGTAGTAGATCGTCGAGAAATAGGTGCGCTCTGTGTGGGCGTGGAAGGACAGTAGACATTCCGAAAGTTCGGCGGCAAACGCCGAGTCGTCAACGTCGTTGATGCGCTTTAGGCGCTCCTGCCATCGGGCGTACTCGGTTTGCCACCAGCCAGCGAACTTCCGAACCGTGCCGAGTTGGCGGCGGTAGCCACTGGCCAGTTGCAGAGCCGCTGGCAGTGCCCTTGCAAGCACGACCGGCGTCAGCGGGGTTTTGCGTGGACCCCGATCGCCATAGACCTTGTTGATACCCAGGTCGGTGTCGAACAGTTGCTCGTCGTAACCCGGGATGTTGGCGTAGCGGTCCTTCACAGCACCCACGTTCCAGTAGGGCCGGCCGTAGAGCATGGTGATCCACGTGGGTTCCACTGCCGGGTCGAGCAACCGCAGGCCGACCCAGAACTGCTGCATCGCATGCTGAAAAGCGTTCTGGTACAAGGAGAACATCAATGGCGTGCAGACCCTCGCCGAAACTCCGCCGTCTCGGAAGTCGGCTTCGGTCAGCTCGCCCACATCGGTGCGCCAACTGATGCTGGTTACCGGACGCGACTGCAAAAGCCACAGGACTCCATCAGCGTCGATCGCCCATTCAACGTCTTGAGGACAGTGTCGCTCCGCCTGGATTTTCAGCAACAACTCGGCGAGACGCGTGCAGCTGGCAGCGTCCAAGCTAACCCCGTCATCACCGACAGTATGTTCAACGCATTGACCGGTACGCAGGTCGATGACGGCCCGAGTCGGCAGCGTCTGCCCTGATACCAGTCGTTCACCCAGCCCAGCGCAGCATTCCACAAGCGCGTGCTGTTCGATACCGCTCACCGGGTCGATCGAGAATCCCACGCCGGCGATAACAGGTCGCACGAGGCGCTGCACCAACACCGATACCCGGGCAGCACCTACATCAAGACCGTGATGGTGGGCATAATCGCTGACCCGCTGGCTGTCTAGCGAGGCACGACAATCGGCGACTCGCTGCCGCAAGGTGGTGAGGTCATTCACGTCGAGGAAGGTCTGGTACAGACCCGCGAAACTCGTCGAGCCGAGATCCTCCATTGTGCCGCTGGACCGCACAGCAACCGGGAAGCCGCCGATTGCTGCGATCCACTCAGACAGCTGTTCGTCTGAGGTGGCGTCCACGTCTACGCCGGATTCGAGAACGAAACCCGCAGGCACTGTGAACCCGGCACTGACGAGCTCGTGTAGGACAGCCGCTTTCCCCCCGGCACTTTCGACGCGAAAAGCGCTATTTCCGAGGAATTCTGGTTCATACAAGTCGATGGACGTTTCTGGTGTCATCATCGGCTCCTCACTGTCAAGAGATAGGGCATGTGCAGGTACTGTCGCGGCCTGTTATCGACGAATTTCAGGCGACGGCTGACCCGAGAAGTTCGGACGTGGTCGTCGAGGTTTCAGGGAACCCAGCACCGAGGAATTCGAGCGCCGAACCGTAGCAGCGGCTCGACCGCCCGTTCCCGGGCAGAGACGGCAACACCACGGTGATCCGCGGCTCCGTACTCGGCCCCGTTGGCACAATCGCCGACGAAAATCGATACCTGTCTACATCGATATCGCCATCTGCGTTGACCCACAACGCTTTGGCATGGATCCGCTGAGTGTCCGCCCAGATGATCTCAGCACTCAGCTGACCACCCGAAGCGCCGCCATCGGACGCTTCCTCATCGCAAGTTATCCTGTGCATTGCATGTACCTTCCAGAACCGACGCGAAACGCCGGTCATTGTTCAGACATAGATTTTTAGGTGATCCTCAGGACGGTGCACCTACCATCAAGCCACCCCGCCGCGGCTCATCCCCAGGACCTGAATGTTGCTCAAGCATATGCGGCATGAATGTGTGGCGCCTGGCAAGCGCGCGCGCCTGCTCGATTCCCGACTCCGTCAACGGCCCGTACGACGGACTGGGCGTGGCCGGCTCCAAACCCAACAGCAACGTTTCTGCGAGACAGGCGAACACCACGCCCCGGGGCAGGCCGGAAGCTGGGACATGCACTTCTTGCTCGTTCGGCAACCGGATGCGCCCGCCGGCAATGACACTGACGTTCTCCATGTCTGCCACAGTTGCGTCGACATCCCCTGGTACGGCCAGATCGCAAACGATCACCGGGCGATCGTCAGCCAGATGATCCGATTTGACCGATACGCCCGGCGCGTTGGTAGCGGTGACGACTATCGTCGCATCCCGCAAATCCCTTAGGTCTTCACTGACCGCAACGGCAGCTCCAGGCAAACCATCGCTGACCTGCAATAGACGCGAGCGCGACCCAGGTTGCCCGATCAAGGTGAGCGATTCGGCTTTGGGCGCCAGTAGGCGTGCCATGGCAGTACCGATGTTGCCGACGGCGCCAACTATCGCAACTCGACGATCCGTTCGGTCAGAAGCATCGAGCACCTGGTGTAACTGGTCAAGCACGCAGGCCGCCGTCAGTGAATTACCCGTCGTGACGCGGATCTCGTCCTCCACAACATCGCGTCCAGCGGCGGTGACGATGGATGTGTAACCGCCCAAACCGACGACGGAGGCGCCCTGTTCGGCGGCCAACCGAACACCGTCGAGGACCATCGCCCGCAAGAAGGCGCCTTGGCCCGAACGTTGGCACCGCACAATCTGTGAACTGGTCAGCGGTACCGCGATCAAGCTGATCGCGACCTCTTGTCCCGTCGGGGATATGACTGTGCTCGTCGAGCCGACCTGATGCGGGCCAAGCTCACCCTGCGTCCGGTCGAGCAGAGTTTCCAACTGCTCATCCGACCACTCAGCAAATGACGGCATCAGGTGCCGCAGATCTGCTGCTGAGTTCATGTTGGCGAGAAAAGCCACCTTCCCCGTTTCCGGTCGGCGCCGACTGCGGCCGCGGATCGGCGGTGGCGCAAATTGCGGCGGCCGCCAGAAGCCGTTGACCGGTGTGCCCAAATGAGCCATCAACCGCCCGAAATCACCTCTGCGCACCAACCCGGCGGCGCCATCCAAGGCAACGACGAGGCGATCCATATCCTGCTCGCTCATGAACGCCGATGGTTGGATCCGAAGCGTCAGCGGAGCCGACAGGGTGGGCAGCACTCGAACTCCGTGCTGGTACAACAGATAGCCGGCGACTACATAACCGAGTTGTTCTTCACCGAGCAATTCACTGATCGGGTCATCATCAACAGTGACCGCAGCCAGCTCGATTCCCCGCATCAGTCCGCGTCCACGGGTTTCGACGAAGACGTCAGGCCAGCGGGACAAGACGTCGGCCAATCTGCGTTCCAGTTCAGCGGCGGCAAGCTCGACATCAGGCGTGATCTCCGAAGCCAGGTCAAGTGCTGCGAGCGCCACCCGGGCCGAAGAGGCATCCTCGGCGAAGGTCGAGGTGTGGTAGAGGCCGAAGTCGTCGACCGAGGAATCGCTTTGCACCAGTAGCGCCGATACCTTCGCGAGCCCACCGCCGAGCGACTTGGACAGCAAATAGTAGTCGGCGTGGACGCCGGATCGCGTGGACGCCAAGAAGGAACCGGTACGGCCCATCCCCGACTGAATCTCGTCGAATACCAGCGCCGCATTGTGCCGATCGGCTAGCAACCGCAAGCCTTGCAGGACCGCACCGGGCACTTCATGGACACCACCTTCGCCCTGTATCGGCTCAGCGAAACAGGCGGCAATCGGCGAGAGGGAAAAGCTTTGAGCCCGAAGGGCTCCGGCATGGTCTAGGTCAACGCTCTTAACCACGACAATCTCGGCGTCGAGTGCAGTAACCATTCGTTGAGGTTCCCAATCGGCCTTGGCGAGCCGCAGTCGCGCCGGTCCGGGAAGCACCAAATCGTCAGGGACATATTTGTGGTCGCTGATAGCGCAGGCCCCTGCGGTCTTTCCGTGAAAAGCGCCCTGCAGCGACACGAAGATGGGTTCGCGTTGCCGCATATCAGCCACAACAGCGAGAGAAGTCCGCAGCACCTCGGCCACCGATTCCGCACAGTCTGGGTACCGATGGTCGGCATAGCCATCCCGGTTCGCCCGACGCAAGTCGGTTTCCAGGCGATTGTGCAAGACGGCAAGACGACGTGACTGGGCCACCGCCGCGTGCTTCATCGCCGCCTCAACGGCATCGGCGCCCGTCGAGCCTAAAGTCACCACATAGCTGGCGCCGGTCGTCGAACCGACCTTATCCGAAAGCCGCGCGGCCAGAGCAGCCGTCGATGAGCGCACGCTGGCCTGCGCGCTGAATGGCGCGCTCTTGAGCAGGGCGGCCTTAGCAACTGCAACCAGCGCGGGATGATTGTGCCCAAAGAGAGAGGCCCCATAGCCGCCGACGAAATCTATGACTTCGGTTCCATGGCGCAATGGCGCCGCCGCGGTCAAGCGATCCCCACTGGCAGCGAGAAACTCAACATCAAGTCCCAGAGCGCGCAGCCGCCGAGCCACGGCCGGGCGTACGTAACGCGCATAATTGTCACGGGCATCCACGGCGACTTCGGCATCGTCGTGTCGCGCCGAAGAGGCCGGAGCGCCCTCGCCACCTCCTATTTCAGCTAACAGGCCAGAGATGTTGGCTACCATTTACATTCCCCTCAGCAACTCAACGGCCTCCAACCGGCCCGCGTGGATGATCGGATAGACCGCGGCGGCCAACGCCAGCACAAAGGTCGTCACCACGCCGGTAACCAGCGGCAGCGCGGCCACGCCCCAACCGATCTCGACCCCGTAGTACACCGGCGATGCTGCCGACTCCAGATAAGTCAGGCCCATGCCACCCAAAGCCCCACAGAAAGAAACAATCACCGCTAGCAGCGTCGCGGAGCCCAGCACAACGGCGCGTTCGTGAGTGACAGTCGCGCCGACCGCACGTAACACTGCACGCTCACGCCGGCGTTGCAGCAATCCCAGCACGAACACGTTGAGAATGCTCAAACCCGCCGCGCCCATCACGACATAGCCCGTGATCGTAAATGGCTCAAAGAAGCGTCGGATACCGGCTGAGGCCTCCTTCTTCCACGTGGCGTTGTCATACACGGACAAGCCCGCACCGATGGCCAGGAAATCGCTCCTATGAGCCTTCGCCTCGTCGTCGGAGGAATACCGCACGGCGACTTGATCCCGAACAGCCGCCCAGTCTGTTTGAGCGAGGCGATCATTCACCAACACCACGTCGCCGATCGTGGTGTCGTTGATAAATACCGGCCGGAATACGCCAGCAACTTGATAGCGCCTGGGGCCGTGCACTGTCGGGAGTTCGACGGCGTCACCCGCACGTGCATGCAGGCGGGCTGCTGCGACTTCGCTAAGCCCGATGTGGCCGGCGCCGAGCTGTTTCCAGAAATCATCGGGATTGGTAGCCGGCTGGAACAACGCAGCCGGATACCAGTCCCCCGGCTGCACACCCATGATCAGGTGAGTGTTCGCGCCGGAGGATACCGTTGCGCGGCGCTGAACAGACACCGGGCGGCCGGCGGCCGCCGACCGTATCTGATCGAGAACATGGCCATCGATCTGGCCCATGCGCTGGTCGAGCACCTTCTGGGCCGATACCAACGTCGTGTTGGGCAGCAGCGTCGGCTTTTCCGCAGCTACCTGCGCCGTCCCCAGCACCTGCATCGTCTGCGAGCCGACAGCCAGACTAGCGCCCAACGCGAGGACGGCCGCTGACAAAGCAAAGAGCACCGCATATCGGCGAATGTCGGCGCTGAGCAGTCGACTCACGCTGGCGTGCACGACGCCCAACGCATTCGCGAGACGTTCCGCCGCTCGCGGCGCAAAGAATGCCGTTACCAGCGCTGTCCCGATCAAACCGATGGTCATCGCGTTACTGCCCATGGTTAGCGGCAGCGAACCAGTGCCAAAAAATGTGATCAACACGGCGGCCGCGACAAGCGCCACTACCCCGGCGATCAACGTCCATGGTTGCGCGGTTCGAACGCGTTGCGCGCCGCCCGATCCGGTCATCAACGACAATGGTCCTTCGCGCGCCAGTCGTATTGCTGGGCCCATCATTGCCAATACGCCACACCCGATACCCGCAAGAGCTGCGACGGCGACCAGCTCTGGATGAAAATGCGCGGCGACGGCGCCACCGGAGCCAGCGAGCATAGACCGCCCGAATCGATCTACCAGGTACTGTCCCAGCGCGAAACCCAACGGCAGTCCCATCAGACCCCCGATGACTCCGATGAGGGCCCCTTCGGCCACTAAACCGGTGAAGATCCCCAGGGGTCTGGCTCCGGCAGCCGCGATGGTTCCCAACACCGGCCGACGATCCTCGATCGCCAACAACACCGTATTGACCGCGATCAGCACCCCGATGAGCACGCCGGCAATCTCGGTGAGATTGAAACTCTGCGCAGTCGTGGTAAATACGACGGGCTGTTGGGCTCGAGGCGGCGCCACGACAGCTTGTCCGGCCACCGCACGTGTCACTGCTTCGCTAACGGACACGCCCGGTTTTGGGACAACGAAAGCGCCAGACACGTATCCCGGCGTCCCCACAAGTTTCGAGGCGATCTGGTAGCTGGGGGCCAGCAAAACGTAGCCGTCGTTGATGTCTTTGACGCGGTCGAAATCTGGGAAAATCCAACCCACATGCGCCGCTCCTGGCATCAGCCCAGGCACGCGCAGTTCGTCACCAAGCGCCAAACCATGGCGTTGAGCGATGGGACCCGGGATTTGCAACGGCGCACCCGGACCATCGGCTGGCGCCTCAGAGCGTGCACGCTTCTCACAGTCGAACGGGCCTACCAGCATTTCGATTTCACACGAGCCGCCCAGAAGCAGGAAACCGCGAGTTTGCCCCTCGATTTTCGCCGGAGTCAACACAGTAACGACGGGTATCACCGCGCGTGCATCGGTGACATCACGCCGAACACGTTCGACGAGATCCACCGGCAGACGTCCATCGACCTTCGGGGTGATCTGCACCACCCCGGCATCAGCGGCGTGGGTCAAGGCGGGGCCAAACGCATCGAAAGGCCGCACCAGCTCGGACTTCAGGATCAGCACCCCGAGCACCACTGTCACCCCAAGCGCGACACCCACCACACTCAACAGGGTGCGGCGCCAATCAGCGATCAGCGCCGTCAAGTGAATTCGTCGAAACGACAGCCATGCCGCGCGTAGCAACGGGGTCATTTGTCGGCCCAAACCATCGTTTCTGAATCCTCGGCGCCGTCCTTCTCGTCGTGTTCTTTTCCGTCAACTAGATGCAGCACCCGTGTCGCATATTCGACTGTCGACCTGTCGTGGGTCACCATGACCACTGCCGCCCCGTCCTCGGATGCCAGCTGGCGTAGCAAAGTCAGCACCTCAGCCGAGGAGTGACTGTCCAAGTTCCCTGTCGGTTCGTCGGCGAGCACAACGCACGGGCGAGCCACTAGGGCCCGCGCCACCGCCACCCGCTGCATTTGGCCACCGGACAGCTCGCCCGGGCGATGTCGAAGACGCTCTCCCAATCCGACTCGCTCCAACAGCTCCGCTGCACGCGCATCTGCGGCTTTGGCCGGCACACCGTCGAGAACAAGGGGCAGCGAGACGTTTTCCACCGCTGACAACATGGGAACGAGATTGAAGAACTGGAACACGAAACCCAGATGACGACGCCGGAAAGCCGTACGGCTAGACCTGCGCATCGCCCAAAGATCTTGTCCGTTCGCTGACACAGTCCCCGAGTCGGGCTTGTCCAGCCCGCCGGCGATGTGCAGCAACGTTGATTTGCCCGAACCCGACGGCCCGGTCACAACGACAAAGTCACCGGCTTGCAGGTCGAGATCGAAGTCGTCAAGCGCGTGGACGACTTCATCACCCCGCCGGTACGTCTTCGACACACCGCACAGCTTCAGAGCAGCCGTCATGTCAGCACAGTCCATGACATGTGATCGACCGCACTTACCAGGACAACACCGGCCCCTGACACAGTCATCCCCTACTCCCGTCATTGTTGTACCCAGTACCTACATGCCGTGCCCAAATTTCTTGCTGTTCTGCGGGTGTGAGTTTCCCGTGAATTCGCGAAGGCGTTATTTTTTCTTCATCCGGCTGGGCGGCAGCGATTCTCGCGTACTCGTCTCAAAGAGACAAATCCGCTAGGCCTTGCCATCATTTGCCGTCCTGCCCCAGGGCGCAACGATGCGAAGGATCTTGACGGGTGTTGATAATGACACTCGGAGCGCACCTCGCGTTCGAGCATGCGGCAGAAAGCTTCCGACGTGGCGTTTCCCGAATGACGCCCCAATCCTTGCTATCGAAGCAACAATTCGATCGAATGAACAGTCCGATCGAACGAAAAATCCCGAGCCCGCGGCGCAGCTTGGCGGAATCCCGCTCCGTATAGACCATTCTGCGATAAGTGCGGAAAATCACACTGCCAATCCCTGGCGTTGTGCCTCACACAAAATGCGGCCGCCTTGATCACTCCGCCGTCTGGCTAGAAATTCAGCCGCTCCGACTTCAAGCTGGGCCAGCAAACAGGAGGAGAATCACTGATGGACGGCCAGCCAGTTCGCGCTTGCACGCATCCTGTAGAGATCTCGGTCACATCGCCCCGTGCGGTCCTCGTTCGGCTCACCGTCGACTGTGCGTTCTTCCCACGCAGCTGCCTCCGGTGCACCGCACCGGCCAGAGCGACCACGTTCCAAGCGGGCCTTGATGAGTGTCGCGGTACCGGGCAATCCCGGGCGACCGGCGTTTCAGCCCCAGACGATACGCACCGAACCCCACGTGAACTCCGGATCGTACTTCCGGTGCGTTTTCGGCATGACGAAGCACATATAGGCCACCCGGCACATGCCGCTACGGTTTGGGAATAATCTCGTCGAGAAAGCGACAAATAGCCTTCACGTAGCAGCAAATTTCACCCAGCACACCGTCGATAAAGTTCTCGCCCATACGCGGCGGCGATTTTCTGGGGCGCGGGCGCGCCGAACCAAACGAAGAAGTTCGACCAGCCGAAACCCATATTGATGAAAGCGGGGTTTCAGCTGCCCCTAAGGTGTACTGCCAGATAATCTGCGACGCTGCCCATCGCAACACGCTCCTGCGTCATGGCGTCACGCTCACGGACGGTGACGGCCTCATCCTCAAGCGAGTCGAAGTCAACTGTCACACAGAACGGTGTGCCGACCTCGTCCTGTCGACGATAACGACGACCGATGGCTCCTGCGTCATCGAAATCAACATTCCAACACTTCCGCAATTCAGCAGCCAGATCGCGGGCTTTGGGGCTCAGGTCGGCGTGTCGGGAAAGCGGCAGCACCGCGGCTTTGACCGGCGCCAGCCGCGGGTCCAGGCGCAGGACCGAGCGCTTATCCATGCCGCCCTTAGCGTTAGGGGCCTGGTCCTCGGTGTAGGCATCGATGAGAAACGCCATGAACGACCGGGTCAGACCGGCCGCCGGTTCAATCACGTACGGCGTGTACCGAGTGTCGTTGACCTGGTCGTAGAACGACAGCTCAGTGCCCGAATGCTTCGCGTGCGTTGACAAATCGAAGTCGGTCCGATTTGCGACGCCTTCTAGCTCGCCCCACGGATCGCCGGCAAAGCCGAATTTGTATTCGATGTCAACGGTGCGATCCGAATAATGCGACAACTTCTCCTTCGGGTGCTCGAACAGGCGTAAGTTGTCCGGATCGATACCGAGATCGACATACCACTGCAGACGAGTATCGATCCAATACTGATGCCATTCTTTGGCGGTCGACGGCTCAACGAAGAATTCCATCTCCATCTGCTCGAACTCTCGGGTGCGAAATATGAAGTTTCCTGGCGTGATCTCGTTGCGGAAACTCTTCCCGATCTGCCCAATACCGAACGGCGGCTTCCTGCGGGCAGTCGTCACCACGTTGGCGAAGTTAACGAAAATGCCTTGGGCGGTCTCGGGGCGCAAATAATGCAGCCCCTCCTCGGTCTCGATGGGCCCCAGGTAGGTCTTGAGCATCATGTTGAATTCGCGTGGCTCAGTCCATTGACCTGGCTCACCGGTTTCTGGGTCGCGAATATCGGCGAGGCCGTTGGGCGGCGGCCGCCCATGCTTAGCTTCATACGCCTCGATGAGATGGTCCGCCCGGTAGCGCTTGTGGGTGATCAGTGACTCGACCAGTGGGTCATGGAAGACCTCGACGTGACCGGAGGCAACCCACACGTCGCGGGGCAGGATGATCGAAGAATCGATCCCCACGACGTCGTCTCGGCCGGTGACGACCGATCGCCACCACTGCCGTTTTACGTTCTCTTTGAGTTCGACCCCCAGCGGACCGTAGTCCCAGGCTGATTTGGTGCCACCGTAGATCTCCCCCGAGGGATAGACGAATCCCCGCCGTTTGGCCAGGTTGACTACTGAGTCGATGACGGACGCCACGGGGTAGCGCACTCCCTTCTCCAATTGGGTAGTCACGGACCGCGGTGAACCGCAGTCCGCAAAACATCAGCCATGGTAGCGACCGACGCCCCGGGGTCCTACCATCTTTGACATGCGTCATCACGCATGTGACAGTGGAGGTTAGCCAACGATGACGCCCAACGGTGCGCATACCCAGATACCCGCATTATTCGAGGTGATGACTCCACTATGGTTACGTCTCCCTCAATGCCGACTGCGGCCGGTGACCCGTTCCCGCACGTGAGTTCGGAGTTGACAGCCGATCTGGTCGCCGATCACGACCACGGTGCGGCTGGAATCTCCAGGCCCTGCGGCTACCCCGCACCGCCGCCGCGGGAAATCCTTGACGCCGCCGGCGAGCTGCTACGCGCGCTAGCCGCGCCCGTACGGATCGCCATCGTGCTGCAATTGCATGAATCGCAACGTTGCGTACACGAACTGGTCGACGCGCTGAACGTACCGCAGCCCTTGGTCAGCCAACACCTCAAGATCCTCAAAGCGGCCGGCGTGGTCACCGGAGAACGGTCTGGTCGCGAAGTGTTGTACCGACTTGCGGACCACCACCTGGCGCACATCGTGGTCGACGCTGTCGCGCACGCCGAGGAGTAAGTAGGTGAGCAGTCAGAAGCCAGGCAATAAGGAGCAGCGGCGGATATGAGCGGAGCCAGCGTGCGTTCCACGCGTCAGCGGGCCGCGATCTCGTCGCTGCTGGAGAAACTCGATGACTTTCGCTCAGCCCAGGATTTGCATGACGAGCTGCGCCGGCGCGGCGAGAACATCGGCCTGACAACCGTCTACCGAACGCTGCAGTCCATGGCGGCAGCCGGGGTGGTAGACACCCTGCGCACCGACACCGGTGAATCGGTCTACCGCAGGTGCTCGGATGACCATCACCACCACTTGGTGTGCCGCGGTTGCGGTTCCACTATCGAAGTCGGCGACCACGAAGTCGAATCGTGGGCGACAGAAGTAGCCACCAAACACGGGTTCTCCGACATCAACCACACCATCGAGATCTCCGGCATCTGCTCAAACTGCCGCTCCTGACCGGCGCTGTTCGGCGCGTCATGAAGTCAGCGCGGTGCGCATCCAAGCGCCCGAGTCGAGCACCAGCAGGATCAAGGTGCGCAGCGCCTCGTCGCTCAAGCCAGCACCGGGGAAGTTGTATCGCAACATCACGTCTGCTGTTTTCGATGCCCTTGTGGCCGCGCCCTTGCCGGAGTTACGTTGCGCCGTTTTCTCGGCGCCCTTCTCCAGCAGGGTCACTGAGCCGAAGTTGTTGGCACGCGCCTGCGCGGCCACCTCATCGCTGATCTTCTTGGTCAGCGGCAGATCCCAGGCCAAGATCTGAGTGAGGGCCACCAATTCCAAGCCCTCGAAGATGTTTACCACCTGCAACGACGCGACCGTGCCGTCGTGGTGCACAGTGAGCCCGCCATCGGGCTCCTCCGCGACGGGAAGGACGTCGCGAAGTATCGACACCAGCCGCTGCTGCAATGACACCACTAGGCACCCCCGAACCGTCGATTGCGCGACGCGTATTCCTCGCAAGCCGCCCACAGGTCTCGGCGGTCGTAGTCGGGCCACAGCTTGTCTTGAAAAATGAACTCGGCATAGGCTGCCTGCCACAACATGAAATTGCTGGACCGCTGCTCGCCAGAGGTCCTTAGCAACAGGTCCACGTCGGGGATGTCGGGCCGCTGCAGGTGACGGGCGAGGGTCGATTCGGTGATCCGTTCCGGGTTCAACCGGCCCGCCGCCGCCAAACGAGCAATCTCACGAGTCGCTTCGGCGATTTCGGTGCGGCCACCGTAGTTCACGCAGTAATTGATCGTGATGACGTCATTATCCGCCGTCATCTCCTCAGCGATCGCCAATTCGTTGATCACACTGCGCCACAAGCGCGGCCGCGAGCCAACCCATCGAATCCGAACACCCATTGCCTTCAGGCTCTCGCGGCGCCGCCGCACCACGTCGCGGTTAAACCCCATCAGGAACCGGACTTCCTCAGGGGACCGCTTCCAGTTTTCGGTGGAGAATGCGTAGAGACTGAGCCACTTGATCCCGATTTCAACTGCACCGCAAGCGATGTCAATCACAACCGCCTCGCCCATTTTGTGGCCTTCGACCCTCGGCAATCCGCGTTGCGTGGCCCAGCGACCATTGCCATCCATCACAATGGCGACGTGAGCGGGTAACCGGTGAGCTGGAATCAACGGCGCAGCCGCCTTCGAGATGTGTTGCGGTGGCCGCCTCGGCCCGCCGTCTGGCGATGGCGGCAGCTCCGGGAAGACTACCGGCCACATCGACGTATCCGGAAAGGTCGGGTAATCCTCAGGCGCGGGAGGCAGCTGCGGGAAGTCGGTGGAGCTGCGCTTGCGTTCGGCACTCCGACCGGTGCCGCTGACCGGGTTCTTAGCCACACTCAGTATCTTGCCTGATCAGCGCAGACCGACGCTCGGCGATCGTACGGTCAACCTGGCACGTCCGCTCCACCAGCGGCAACGTCTTGAGCTGCCGTTCCAGATGCCACTGCAGATGTGCGGCCACCAATCCGCTGACATAGCTGCGGTGGGCATGCGGTGCCGCCTGGGCCGCCTCCCAATCGCCGTCGCGCAGCGCGCACATCAGCTCCAGCACCCCCAGCGGCGGTGTGCTCGAACCAGCCGGGCGACAATGCGCGCAAACACTGCCCCCGGCGGCAATGTGGAAAGCCCGATGCGGGCCGAGCGTGGCACAGCGGGCACACTCGGTCAACGCTGGCGCCCATCCTGCGATGCCCATGGCACGCAGCAGATAGGCGTCTAACAGCAGGTCACGAGGCCGCCGCCCGTCAGCTACCGCCCGCAGCGCGCCCACTGTGAGCCGGTGCAGAGCCGGCGCCGGCGCCCGCTCCTCACCAGCAACGCGCTCGGCGGTTTCCAGCATCGCGCACGCGCAGGTATACCGGCCATAGTCACTGACGATGTCAGTGGCAAACGCGTCAATCGAGACGACCTGAGTGACAATGTCTAGGTTGCGCCCAGGATGCAGTTGCGCGTCAATATGCGCGAAGGGCTCCAACCGCGCACCGAATTTGCTGCGGGTACGGCGTACCCCTTTGGCCACTGCTCGGACCAGACCATGGTCGCGGGTCAGCAAGGTGACAATCCGGTCGGCTTCGCCAAGCTTGTGCTGGCGCACCACCACCGCCCGATCCCTATACAGCCTCATCACAACAGTTTTGCACCCCACCGCGACATCGCTGGTATCCGCGCCGATATTCTCGTAACCTGTGGTCTGCGCTTCCGAGTTCCCTGCTGGGTCGACTACCAGGTCCGGAAGACAGCGCCTGCCTACACTGACGGATCTGCTTTACCAGCTAGCCAGCCACTCAGTGAATTCCGTCGAATTGGCGCGCCGTTCCCTGGACGCTATCGATTCAAGCCAGTCCACGCTGAACGCCTTTCGTGTGGTGCTCAGAGAGTCCGCGTTGGCCGATGCTGCCGAAGCCGACCGGCGACGGGCAGCTGGGCACACGGCGCCACTGCTGGGCATCCCCATCGCCGTCAAAGACGACGTCGACGTTGCTGGAGTGCCTACCGCCTTCGGCACCTCCGGGCACGTACGGCCTGCTACCGGCGACGCGGAAGTCGTTCGACGTCTAAAAGCCGCCGGAGCAGTGATCGTCGGCAAGACAAACACCTGTGAGCTGGGCCAATGGCCATTCACAAGTGGGCCGGGGTTCGGGCACACCCGAAATCCCTGGTCCCGCCGGCACACGCCGGGCGGATCTTCGGGCGGCAGCGCGGCCGCGGTAGCCGCTGGGCTGGTAACCGCGGCAATCGGCTCCGACGGCGCCGGCAGCATCCGCATCCCGGCGGCATGGACACACCTGGTGGGTATCAAGCCACAACGGGGCCGCATTTCCACCTGGCCGCTGCCGGACGCGTTCAACGGCGTCACCGTCAACGGCGTGCTGGCCCGCACAGTCGCCGACGCGGCACTGGTGCTCGACGCGGCATCTGGCAACGTCGAAGGCGACCTGCACAAGCCGTCTCCGGTGAAAACGTCCGACTATGTCGGCATCGCACCGGGTCCGCTGAAAATCGCACTCTCAACCCGGTTCCCGTACACCGGCTTTCGAGCCAAGCTGCATCCAGAGATCCTGGCCGCGACGCGGCGAGTCGGTGAAGATCTCGAACTGCTCGGCCATACCGTGGTACCCGGCAATCCGGACTACGGCCTACGCATGTCGTTTGACTTTCTCGCCCGATCTACCGCGGGCTTGTGGGAGTGGGAGGAACGGCTCGGCGACGATGTAGACCTCGACCCGCGCACCGTTTCCAATCTGCGAGTCGGGCACATACTGTCGCAGGCGATTCTGCGCAGCTCGCTTCGCCACGAAGCCGCCACCCAGCGTCGAGTGGGCTCGATCTTCAACATCGTGGACGTGGTGCTGGCGCCAAGCACCGCACAACCCCCGCCGACGACCCGCGCATTCGACAGGTTGAGTGGACTGGCTACCGACCGGGCCATCGTCACCGCCTGCCCAGTGACATGGCCCTGGAATTTACTGGGCTGGCCCTCGATCAACGTGCCAGCGGGATTCACCGCTGATGGCCTGCCGATCGGTGTACAACTGATGGGACCCGCCAACAGCGAGGGCATGTTGATCTCGCTAGCCGCCGAGCTGGAGGCGGTCAGCGGCTGGGCGACCAAACAACCGACAGTATGGTGGGACAAGGGTACAGCCACACCACCCATCCACACCGTGTCGCCGCCTCCCCCATCTCGGCGCAGATAGATACTAAAACCCCAGTCGACCAAGCTGTTTGGAGTCGCGCTGCCAGTTCTTGGCAACCTTGACGCGCAAGTCAAGGTAAATCGGGGTTCCGAGCAGCTTTTCGATCTGAGTCCGGGCCACGGTACCCACGTCCCGCAATCGGGCGCCGCCCTTGCCGATGACGATGCCTTTTTGGCTGGTCCGCTCGACGTACAGAACCGCATGGACGTCGACAAGATCGTCACGGCCCTCCCTCGGGGCAATCTCCTCGATTACCACCGCCAAGGAATGCGGCAGCTCGTCACGCACTCCCTCCAGCGCAGCCTCCCGGATAAACTCAGCCATCAGGATCTTCTCGGGCTGATCGGTTAGCTCACCGTCTGGGTAGTACGCGGGGCCTGTGGGCAGCAACGCGGCCAGCACCTCGACCAGGACGTCGATCTGCTCGCCGGTCGCCGCCGACACCGGGACAATCTCGGCTGAGTTCGCCAAATCTCCCAGTAGGCGACTGATTCCGACTAATTGCGCGGCTACTCGTTCTTTCGGCACTTTGTCGATCTTGGTGACGATGACCACCAGGGCAGTACCGGAGTCCGCGGTGGAACGAATCTGCTCGACGATCAACCGATCCCCCGGACCAATGGCTTCATCGGCCGGGATACACAGCCCAATGACGTCGACCTCGGCGTAGGTGTCGCGGACCAGCTCGTTGAGCCGCTTGCCGAGCAAGGTGCGTGGCCGATGCAGGCCGGGGGTATCGACGAGAACGATCTGGAATCCCTCTCGATGCACGATCCCGCGAATGGTGTGCCGGGTAGTCTGCGGTCTCGTCGAGGTGATTGCTACTTTTGCGCCGACGAGCGCGTTCGTAAGGGTCGATTTGCCCGTGTTCGGCCGTCCGACCAAACACACAAAGCCCGAACGAAATTCACTCACGCTCGCGTCCTAGCGGAGCGGCGACAAACCAAGACTGTTCGCCGCCTTCTTCGCCATGAGTTCTCCGCGTCCGGCTGCTCAACCACGGCGATCGCCATCTTTGCGAGCGGAATCATCCGAGCCGTTGGATTCGGCCGGACTGAGCAAGACAGTGCCTATGCGGACCCGCCCTCGATGATCGGGGCCACCCTCAGCATGCAGCCTCAGCCCATGCGATGTTACCTCGGAGCCCGGCAACGGCACCCGCCCTAGCTCCAGTGCCAGTAGCCCACCCACTGTGTCGACGTCGAGGTCCCCGTCAAATTCCACACCGTACAACTCCCCCAGATCTTCGATCGGCAGTCGCGCCGACACCCGGAAAAGGTTGTTGCCCAGGTCTTCTACCGGTGCAGTCTCAGCCTGGTCGTATTCGTCGGCGATCTCGCCGACGATTTCCTCAAGGACGTCTTCGATACTCACCAAACCGGCAATCGCCCCATACTCGTCGACGAGCAACGCCATATGATTGCGGTCACGCTGCATCTCACGCAGTAATGCATCCAGCGGCTTGGAGTCCGGCACGAACACCGCTGGCCGCATCAGGTCCGCCACACGGGCTTCGCTACCACCGCCGGGAGCACAGACCGTATGCTGGACAAGATCTTTGAGGTACACAACCCCGACGATGTCATCAACGTTCTCACCGATAACCGGCATCCGGGAATGCCCGCTGCGTACGGCCAGAGTTGTCGCCTGACCGGCCGACTTGTAGCTTTCGATCCAGATCATCTCGGTGCGCGGTACCATTACCTCGCGGGCCGGGGTGTCGCCCAGTTCGAAGACCGACTCGATCATTCGGCGCTCGTCGGCGGCGACCACACCGCGCTGCTGGGCAAGGTCGACAACCTCGCGCAACTCGATCTCAGATGCGAACGGCCCGTTGCGGAAGCCACGCCCCGGCGTCAACGCGTTGCCCAGCACCACCAGCAGCCGGCTAATCGGCATCAAGAGCCACGAAATTACCTGCAGCGGAAGAGCCGTCGCCAACGAGATGGAGTACGCATTCTGGCGCCCCAGGGTGCGCGGACCTACCCCCATGGCGACGAAACTGGTCACCACCATGATTGCCGCGGCGGCGACCAACCCCCAGCCCAGACTGAGGTTGTAGCGAAAGAAGACCACCAGAAGGGCCGTCGCGGTGATTTCGCAAATGATCCGGAGCAATACCACCAAATTGATATAGCGCGGTCCTTCGGCCATCACCTTGAGCAGCGCCACGGCGCCAGGCCGCCCATCGCGAACCAGCTCGTGCACCCTAGCCAGCGAGACCGTGCTAATGGCGGCGTCGATGGCCGCAAAGAGCCCACCCAGTCCGATCAACGCGACCGCGCCGAGCAGATGGTACAGACCGGTCACGGCTGATCGAAAAACCTTGACTTGTCCAGCAACCGGCGGTCTCTCGCATCCTGACGGTCATCCTGGTATGCCTTGACCTGTTCGGCCACCCACTCCTCAAGCATGTGATCCTGCAGGGCGAACATCTCCTTCTCCTCGTCCTGCTCGCTGTGGTCGTAGCCGAGCAGATGCAGCACACCGTGGATGGTCAGCAGCGCAAGCTCTTGTCCAAGGCTATGGCCCGCCGCGGCCGCCTGCTGCGCCGCGAATTCCGGGCACAGCACGATATCCCCCAACATGGACGGCCCAGGCTCGGGCGCGTCGGGGCGGCCGCCCGGCTCAAGTTCATCCATCGGGAAGCTCATCACATCGGTTGGCCCAGGAAGATCCATCCACCGCATATGCAAGTCGGCCATCGCCGCGGTGTCCAGGAGCACCATCGACAGCTCAGCGCTCGGGTTGACGTCCATCTTGGCGATGACAAACCGCGCGACGCTCACCAACTCGGTTTCCGAGACATCAATGCCGGACTCGTTGGATACTTCGATGCTCATCTGCTTTCCTGATCGTTTCGCACGGGTCGCAAAGACGTCATGACCATCATCGGCGGCCGCGACTACCGGATGTACGCCGAGCCGCGCGGTTCATCGCCAGGCCGGGCTCTTCGTGTCTCGCATAGGCGTCCACGATTTCCGAGACCAATCGATGACGAACAACATCCATACTGGTCAGCTCCGCCATGTGGATGTCGTCGATGCCGTTAAGAATGTCGACCGCGGCTTGCAGACCGGACCTTGCCCCACCGGGAAGATCAACCTGGGTGACATCTCCGGTGACCACAACTTTGGAACCGAAGCCCAGCCGGGTGAGGAACATCTTCATCTGCTCAGCGGTGGTGTTCTGCGCCTCATCGAGAATGATGAACGCATCGTTCAAGGTTCGTCCACGCATGTATCCCAACGGCGCTACCTCAATCAATCCGGCAGACATCAGTTTTGGGATTAGTTCAGCTTCCATCATGTCGTATAGCGCGTCGTACAGCGGTCGCAGATACGGATCGATCTTCTCGCTTAGCGTGCCCGGCAAAAAACCAAGGCGCTCACCAGCTTCCACCGCGGGTCGGGTCAAGATGATCCGATTGACCTGCTTGGTCTGCAGCGCACTGACCGCCTTGGCCATGGCCAGATACGTCTTGCCTGTTCCGGCCGGGCCGACCCCGAACACGATGGTGTTGGCGTCGATCGCGTCCACGTAACGCTTCTGATTGAGTGTCTTGGGGCGGATCGTTTTACCGCGGCGCGACAGGATGTCCAGGGTGAGCACTTCCGCAGGCGACTCGTTGCCCGTGCCAACCAGCATGGCCACACTATGGCGTACTACTTCCGGCACCAGCGGTTGGCCACTGGCCACGATCGCCACAAGTTCAGAGACCACCCGTTCGGCGAGTGCGACGTCTGCCGGTTCACCCGAAAACGTCACGGTGTTGCCCCGCACATGCAGGTCGGCGGTCAAAGTCCGCTCAAGGGCGCGCAGATTCTCGTCGGCCGAACCAAGCAGGCCCACCACGAGGTCGGATGGAACGTCGATACTGCTGCGAACCTGAGCACGGTCCTCCTGGGCTCCGGCTGCGTCAGCAACGCTGGTCTCGCGAGGCGTCACGTGGGTTCTTATGCCTGCTTTCTGGAGTTTCGCGCAAGGATATCGTGGCTTGTCAGTCTACCGCTGGTCAGAATCACGGCCCAAGACTTGATCACAGGAAGGCTACAGCGGCCTGTCACCACGGGTTGTCGCCGCATGTCATTGCTGGCGCCGACACTTCCTATCATCAATGTCGCCGGGCCGGTCCCAGCGCGAGGTCAGCACACCCAGCGCGCCCAACGCCACCGCCGCCGCTGTCGATGTGCGCAGGACAGCCGGGCCCAGCCGAACCGCGACAGCGCCAGCCTCGGTCAATGCGGTGAGCTCGTCCGGCGCGATTCCTCCTTCGGGGCCAACCACCAGCACGAACATGGTCGCTTGCGCCACCGCGATATCCGTCAGCTTCGCACTCGCCGACTCATGCAAGACCAGCGCCACCCCAGCATCGCTGACCTCGCTGCGTATCCGCTGCACCAATGCCGCGGTGGGCAAGACGCCGTCGACCTCGGGAATGTATGCCCGACGTGATTGCCGAGCCGCCGAACGGGCCACCGCACGCCATCTGCGCAGACCCTTGTCCATGCGTGCGCCGTCCCAGGTCGCCACGCAGCGGGCCGCCTGCCAGGCCACAAAAGTGTCCGCGCCGGCTTCGGTGGCCGATTCGATCGCCAATTCGGCGCGCTCGGACTTGGGCAGCGCCTGTACCACCGTCACCGGCGGGCGTCCCGGTGGGACGCTCCACCGCTCGAGCACCCGAGCATTCAGCCCATCGCGGCCCGCCTGCTCTACGACGCAACGCGCCAAGCCGCCAGCGCCGTCTCCGAGCACCAATTGTTCACCGGGCCGGGTGCGCCGCACGGTGGCCGCATGAAACCCTTCGTCACCGCCAACCACTGCCAATGCACCGGGATCGGGCAGTGCGTCGATATAGAACAGCGTCGCCACCATGTACGAGGGCCCTGAGAAAGCTCGAAACGCGTCTCAGCGCCCGCTGAAGGTCTCACGCAACCGGCTGAACAGCCCACTGCCGGCAGCGTGCCGAGAGCGAACCTCGGCAACGTCGCGGCTGCGGCGGTTTTTCAGATCGCGCAGTATGTCGCTCTCCTGGCTGTCCAGCCGGGTCGGGACTACTACCTCCACGTGCACATGCAGATCACCGCGCGCACTGGCGCGCAGATGTGGCATCCCGCGCCCACGCAGTGTGATAACCGCACCCGGTTGCGTGCCGGCAGGAATAACGATTTCGCTCATGCCGTCCAGAATCGCGTCCAGGTCGACCGCGGTACCCAGCGCCGCATCGACCATCGGTACTGAAACGGTGCAGTGCAGGTCGTCGCCTTCGCGTACGAAAACGTCATGGGCCTGCTCATGAACCTCCACGTACAGGTCGCCGGACGGCCCTCCCCCCGGCCCGACTTCACCTTGGGACGCAAGCCGGACTCGCATGCCATCGCCGACACCGGCGGGAATCTTGACGCTGATCTCGCGGCGAGCCCGCACTCTGCCATCGCCGACGCACTGGTGGCACGGGTCGGGTATCACGACTCCCACACCGCGACAGGTGGGGCACGGCCGCGAGGTCAACATCTGCCCCAGCAGCGATCGCTGCACAGATTGAACTTCCCCACGCCCACCGCAGGTATCGCAAGGTATCGGTGCGGAATCGCCGTTGGCGCCCTTGCCCTGACAGCGGTCACACAGCACCGCGGTATCAACCGTTACCTGCTTGGTGACCCCGGTTGCACATTCCTCGAGATCCAACCTCATCCGCAGCAGCGAGTCCGAACCCGGCCGAACCCGACCGGTAGGACCGCGGTTTGCCGAAGCCCCACCGAAGCTGCCGCCAAAGAATGCCTCGAAGACGTCACCCAAACCGCCGAAACCGCCGAAACCGTTGGCCGATGCGCCCGCGCTTTCGAGAGGGTCCCCACCCATGTCGACGATCCGGCGTTTCTCCGGGTCGCTGAGCACTTCATAGACGGCGCTGATTTCTTTGAACTTCGCCTGCGCTGCCGCATCGGGATTGATGTCGGGGTGCAGTTCGCGCGCCAACTTACGATAGGCGCGCTTGATGTCCGCATCGCTGGCGCCTTTGCTGACGCCGAGCATCCCGTAGTAATCGCGTGCCACGCTTGCCCTTCCTAGGCCTTCCCAGGCCGTGTTGCCACGGCTATCCATAAATTCTGCAGCGGGTGCGCGGTCATCGAGCACCCAGGACTTCGCCGATATATAAAGCAACCGCGGTGACGCTAGCGATAGTTCCCGGATAGTCCATCCGAGTGGGGCCTAGCACACCCATGCCTCCATAGACGGTGTCCGAGGTCCCGTAGGCGGTGGACACCATCGAGGTACCAGCCATTTCCTCAGCCGCCGTCTCATGGCCGATACGTACCGTCACCTTGCCTGCTTCCTGCTGCGCGGCAAGCAGGCGCAACACCACGACCTGCTCCTCAAGCGCCTCCAGGACCGACCGCAGCGAACCGCCGAAGTCGGCGGTGTTACGGGTCAGATTTGCTGTACCGCCCAGCAGCAGACGCTCCTCAGTGTGCTCCATCAACGACTCCAGCAGCACCGTCGCCGAGCGGCCAACATGGTCACCGAACCCACCGACGCCGCGGAACTGCCCGGCAAGGTCGGCGACCGCAACCGAGGCCGCCGAGAGCTTCTTGCCTTCCATCGCTTGACCGAGCATCTCGCGCAATTGGGACAGCTGGTGATCGTCGATGATGTCACCGAGTTCGACGATGCGCTGGTCCACCCTTCCCGACTCGGTGATAACGACGAAAAGCAGCCGGGCCGGTGTCAGCGCGATCACTTCAAGGCGGCGCACGGTTGACGTCGACAACGTCGGGTACTGCACCACCGCCACCTGGCGAGTCAGCTGAGCCAGCAGCCGAACCGCTCGGCGCAATACGTCGTCGAGATCAACACCGGACTCCAGAAAGCTTTGGATCGCCCGCCGTTCGGCGGATGAGAGTGGTTTGACATCGTCGAGCCGGTCAACGAACTCGCGGTACCCTTTCTCCGTTGGGACCCGCCCTGAGCTGGTGTGCGGCTGCGCGATGTACCCCTCGGCCTCGAGCACGGCCATATCGTTACGGACGGTGGCGCTCGACACACCGAGGTTGTGCCGGTCCACCAGGGATTTCGAACCGATCGGTTCTTTGGTAGCCACGAAGTCGGCGACGATGGCGCGCAGCACCTGAAAGCGACGCTCGTCGGCACTACTACTCATCGTCTTCACCTCCTCGCACGTCTCCTGATCTTTCCTAAGCTTTCCTCGGCGGATCCATTTTACGGTCTCAGCGCCCGCTGACCGTCGAGGCGCCCGATCAGCGACCGTTGGGTGCGGCGGCCTGTGCCCAGCGCCGAAAGACCGCATACGCCACTCGGGCGGAAGCCCCGCCCGGTGTTGTGTAACAAGCCCCACCACCTGCACGCGCTCGGAGCGGTAGCCCAGCCACAGACCTCACCTGCTCGGACCCGATGAACGAACTGGCCCGCGACCGACGCCAGTGATTCGTCGAGATACAGGCGTCAGCGTAGCGGGCCTAGAACGCACAATCACTTCGCCCCGAAAACCGCAGACGCAACGTGACACGATCAGTGCCGAAACGCCGCCGCCGCGCCACTTTCATCTTTGGCCGCTCGCCGGGACGTCACCGATACGCCCCGCCGCAGTTCAAGTCAGTACCGGCGACTCCGCGAGATCGTCCACCTTGCTTCTGGCGCAAAGCAATCGCAGAACCACCGATATGCCACAGCCAATATTCCGACTAGCCTGTCTAGGATGATCTGGTCGGGCTGGTGCGACACGTCGGGGAAGATCTGCCGGTGATTTTCAAGGGCGTGCGGGACGGTAAGCCTTATCCCGACCACGGACTCACGTACCGAGACTGGGCGCGAATACCGCCCCAACAGATCCGTCTCGACGAATTGGTTACCACGACGACGGTCCTGGCACTCGATCGCCTGCTTTCGGAGGACTCGACGTTCTACGGGGACCTGTTCCCACACGCGGTGCGCTGGAAGGGCACGATCTACCTTGAGGACGGGCTGCACCGCGCCGTGCGTGCCGCACTCCGAAACCGCACCGCGCTGCACGCGCGAG
This sequence comes from Mycobacterium sp., assembly GCF_965230835.1. Taxonomy (GTDB): domain Bacteria; phylum Actinomycetota; class Actinomycetes; order Mycobacteriales; family Mycobacteriaceae; genus Mycobacterium. Next base: position 3,892,191 of record NZ_CBDDLW010000002.1, on the reverse strand, counting down.
TATTTGACATGGACATATCGCTGAGCCGGCCGATATAGCCATTCCCGGCAGCTAAGCATCGGCTTGGCGCGGGTTGAGTGGATCTGCGCTTTCTGGGGCCAGCGTCGACCACCTGCAGCAGCGCCGAGGCTGGGAAAACAAGATCTATCCAGCTCGCCGGAGACCCTGTCCTACGACGGGTACCCAGCGTCGGGATTGTGCGGCTGCGGTTCGGCTCATCACATATTGGCCGGCGAAACTGCGCTTCCGCGAAAATCCACCTGCGTCACCCAGGCAAGCTGCGGCGCGAGCCTGAGTCGTGCCGCGCGGCTTCCGGCACTGTTGCAAGGCTCACCGTTGACCTACGCTGTTGGGCTTGGCGCGATCGGCGCGCAAACCCAGCGGAGGAGACGGCGGATTGGCCACCACTAGCTACCCCGACCAGACACGATTCGCATTCCGACCCGGTGTCACCTGCGTGACGACAGCCTCCGGCGCGCTGCTATTGAATCCTCCGCACAGCGAGAAGTTGACTCGAATTACCGGCAGCCAGTTAAAGGCGCTGCGGACCCTGAACGTGGGACCAACAACAATTTCGCAGATATCTACTCCTGCCGACCGAAAAGATATCAGCACATTACTGGATCACCTCACCACACGCGGTTGGCTGACGGTCACAGTCTGCGATGGACCGCAGCACCTCTACTCAATTCTGCCGTTCAGAAGGCCACCGCCGCGGCGCGAACTGCAGTCGTCATCGGTGGTGTTGTCGAAATTCTCGCTCCTGCATCGCGACTCAGAAGGTCTCGTCATCGAGCATCCGCTGGCATGGTGCGATCTGCGCATCCACGACGCACGTCTGCTCGGCCTACTCGGCGGACCCACGCCCCACAAATCCGATGTGCCGACCGCGCTCGCATCGCAGTTCACCGAGGACTTGCGCTGGGCCGGCATGCTCGTTTCCCCCGGTGATGAGGACCACGGATTCGCCACCCGCAGCTGGAGCGCGCCGGATCTGTGGTTCCACCGTCGCAGCACGCTCGGGGAACGCACGGTCACCTGGGAAAATTTCGGCCCGACCCAGTGGGCCAAAGGCCAGTTCCCGCCGCCGCCAGCGCGCAGGATGAACTATCCCGGCGAAGCGATCGCCCTGTCCGTTCCCGACCTGACGACTAAAAGACGTCAAGATCCCACACTTACCGCCGTTCTAGAAGACCGGGTTTCAACAAGAGCGTTCGACGACGCTCACCCAATCAGTATCGAACAGCTGGCCGAGCTGTTGTATCGCACAGCACGGACGCGGAATACACAACTGACGGAAGCGGGCAACAACCTTCTGTCCCGGCCATACCCTTCCGGTGGCGGCCTATACGAACTTGAGCTGTACCCGGTAGTGCAAAACGCCACTGGCCTGGAACCCGGAATGTTCCACTACGACTCATTCGATCATGTGTTGCGCCCAGTAGCTGCCGCGGATTCCAAGGCTGTGGCCCAGCTGCTCAGACCGGTTTCGGCGACTCTGACCGAAGGCGCGGCTCCTCAAGTACTTATCATTATGGCTGCCCGTTGCGATCGCGTCATGTGGACCTACGAGCAGATCGCTTACGCCGCAATTCTGAAGAACGTCGGCGTTCTGATGCAGACGATGGTCGCGTCTCATCGCTGGTGTAAATGGTCACGGGCGTAGGTTCCGTCGCAACCGACGAAAGCTATGAAGGAGGGGCTACGCCCGTGACCAAGCGAGTATCGCCGATTGAGCGTGTGCGTGTTGAGATGGATCAGTTGTTCGCCGCGACCGAGCGGCCGTTGACCGAGATTTTGGAGGAGGTCGGGCGGTTATCGGTGCGTCTGGTGTTTCAGGTCGCCGTGGAGGCCGAGGTAGAAGCAGTGTTGGGCCGAGCCCGTCACCAGCGTCGGGTTCAGGACGGCCCGGGCGGGTACCGCAATGGGTATCAACCGCCGGCGACGGTGAAGACCACGATGGGCTCGGTCGAATTATGCCGCCCGAAACTACGCGACACCGACGAGCGGTTCTGTTCGCGGCTATTCGGTGCCGGGGTGACGCGCACCCACGCTCTGGAGGCGTTGGTGATTTCGGGGTGGGTGCGCGGTTTGTCGGATCGCGACATCGAGGCCGCGTTGGCCGAGGTGCTGGGCTCGCAGGCGGCGTTGTCGCGCTCGACGGTGAGCCGGATTTGTGCGGCCATCAAAGACGAGTTCGCTGCGTGGTCGTCTCGACGCCTTGATGAGCTGGTGTTGGACTACCTGTTCTTGGATGCCTCGAACTTTCGGATGCATCCCAACGCCCCGGCCGAGCCGGTGCTGGCCGCCTGGGGCATCTGCACCGACGGCAAGCCCCTGTTTATTGGGCTGGCCCCAGCCGCAGCGGAGTCGGCTGATGCGTGGGCCGACTTCTTGGCTGACCTGAGGAACCGGGGACTACGCCCGCCGCTACTGGGCATCTCCGACGGGGCGCCGGGCCTGATCGCCGCATGGGAGACCACGTTTCCGGCAAGCCTGCGTCAGCGGTGTCTGATCCATCGCTGCCGTAACGTCATCGCCAAGACACCTGTCGCGGTCCAGGACGAGATCAAAGCCGCGTTCTGGTCGATCTTCGATGACATTGACCAGCCACCCGGCCAGCAGGCCGTGGATGAAGCCACCCGCCGCGCCGAGGAGTTCACCACCACATACCGCGGGCTCTACCCAGCCGCGGTCGCTTGCCTGGCCAACGACTTCGCCTCGCTGAGCGTGCATTTGCGCTTCCCCCGCCAACACTGGACACGCATCCGCCATTCCAACCTCATCGAACGCACCTTCGGAGAATCCCGTCGCCGGGTCAAGGTCATCGGCCGCCTACCCGGCGAAACCAGCTGTCTGTCGCTGGTATGGGCCGTCCTCGACCGCGCCAGCCGCGGCTGGCGCGGAGTCACCCAAACATCAGCGACCAGCCGCCACCTCCAAGAACTACGCCACCAACTGCTCGAGCCACCCCGCCCACTGCATCCCCCCACCACAACAACCACGACCGACACCACCGCCGCGTAACATGACCACCAGGAACATGCGCCCAGCGTTTTTACACCAGTCCTAAGACGCCACCCAGACGATCTACCTGGCCGCAACTGCGATGGGCCTAGGCGCCTGTGCACAAGGATTCGGTGACACAGCCGCGTTCGTCGCAGCCACCGGGACCGATGAACTACAGGAGTGCAGCGTGGGCAGCATCATCGTTGGATCTCCCGCCCCGAACTAGCCCTCCGCAAGAACCTCCTCGTCGGTCAACGCCGCAACCTCGAGGTAGTGCCGCGCGATCGCAGCCAATCGGGATTGCCCGCCGCGTTGCGCTTCCCTGCTATCCAGCCGCTCGGCGAAGCCCGCAACGGTTCGAGTGGCGAAGAGGTCTCCGACCAGAGCATGATCGATTTCCATCCAGTCGCGTACCCGTGCCACGACATTGGTAGCCAATACCGAGTCCCCGCCCAAGGCAAAGAAGTCGTCGTGCACACCAACCGAGGCCACGCCCAGAAGCTCGGCCACAATCTCGGCGAGCGCGGCCTCAAGATCGTTGCGTGGGGCGCACTCTCGGGCATCCGAACGTTCTGTGGCCTCGGACTCGAGCTGTACCACCACAGCGCGGCGGTCCAGTTTGCCGTTCGTGGTCAGCGGCATCTGCTCGAAAAACACGATCCGAGTCGGAATCATGTAGCTGGGCAGCAAATCCGCTACCGCCGCCGTTGGTTCACCAACCTCATCCCGATCACCTACCACGGCCGCCGCAAGTATTGGGACGCCGCCGCCAACGAGAGCCGCGACAGCATGCCGCACCCCAGGCACCGTCCGCAGAGCGCTCTCCACTTCACCGAGCTCGACCCGGTATCCGCGAATCTGCACTTGGTTGTCGGCCCTGCCAAGAAATTCGATGGTGCCGTCGGGCCAGTATCGAGCTACGTCACCGGTCTTGTACCAGCGAATACCCGCATGCTCGGTGAAACGCTCCATCGTTCGCACCGGGTCGTTACGGTACCCCGCAGCGACGTTGGCACCCCCCACCCAGAATTCACCAGGAACCCAATCGGGACAATCGCGGCCAGCCGGCGACACAACTCTGCAGTGAACATTGCGTAGCGGAACGCCGAACGGAACCGTGACCCAGTCCGGCGGCGGTTCACCGACAACCTCGCAAATAGTGTTATGGATCGACGTCTCGGTAGCACCGCCAAGTCCCGAGAACCGGCAGCCCGGTACTTGCTTGGCGAGCCGGCAAGCTAGATCCGCGTCCACCCAGTCACCTCCGACGGTGACCGCTCGCAGGGAGTCACCCAGTCCAGCGCCGCCCAGATCCAAAATCATGTCGAGCATGCTCGGTACACAGTTCAAAATCGAAACTCTATGGTGGCGCAGTAACTCCACCCATGTATCGGCGGCGGCCCGCTGTTCGGAATCGACCGCAACCAAAGAGCCGCCGACCGAGAACAGGCCGAAGATGTCATAGACCGACGCGTCGAACTCGAGGGCCGACAGTGCGAGCGCTCGATCTGAACTGTCCACCTCAAACCACTCATTCACGGCGTCGATCGTGTTCATGACCGCGCGGTGCGGTACGTCGACTCCCTTGGGCAAGCCCGTCGAACCGGAGGTGAAGATAACGTAGGCGATCCCGTCGACGCTGGGATACACCGGTTCTTCCAGCAGCTCCGGGTAGTTTCGCGCCAGGTCGATAGACAGACACGGAAACGTGGAGCTCTCAACCGATCCCGTGCTGGCGCCGTCGACCGTTAGCGCCGCAACAACATCAGCGGTTTGCAGAATCTTCGCGCGGCGCACCTCGGGCTGGTCGAAGCCGATCGGTACATATGTCCCCCCGACAGCTAGTACCCCGAGTACGGCCAGGACTTGATCTCGTCCTTTGGGTAGTTGGACGGCAACTGCGTCGCCACGGCCCACGCCATGTGCCCGCAGCATGCCCGCAACGGAAAGCGAACGCGCGGCAAGTTCCCGGTAATTCCAAGCGCCCACGTTCCCGTTCAGTCCCCACACCACAGCCGGCGCATCCGGATGTGCGGCAGCGTGCTCGAAGAAACCCTGGTGCAGGCACCGATCAGTCACCGGCCCATCGGTGTCGTTGACCTCAGCGCGCACCTTCGCCTGGGTGCTCGGCAGGCCTACCGGCGCCTCCGCATCCCAGCCCGCATCGCCGACACCGAGCCGATCGACCACGCGGACGAAGCTGGAGAACATCGCCTCGATCACGCCTTGCGGAAACACCGATTCACGCACGTCCCAATTCAGCAGCAAACCACCCCGAACCTCGGTAACCTGCGCATCCAGCAACACCTGGGGCCCCTGCGAAATGATCCACGCCGGCTCACCGAACGTATCGGTGACATTGCCGGAGAACAGTTCACCAAGATCGAGCGCACTGGTGAAGACAACTGGGGCCAGCACCGGCTCACCCCGGTACCGACCTAGATCTCGAAGCACTTCGAGTCCGGAATATGATGAGTGTGAGCTGCTTTCATAGAAGTCACGCTGCATTTTCCTGGCGCGGTCAGCGACTGAGACGTCTTGACTGACATCAACTTCTAGCATTATCGACGCAGTGAAGTCACCTACCACTCGATCGATGTCCGGGTGTAGCGACTCACGTTGAAACAAAGGCACGTTCAAGAGGAACCTGGGCTCCGCCGACCAGCCCCCGATGGTGTCGGCGAAGACGGCCGCCAACGCCATGGCAGGAGTGACTCCATGCCCATGCGCCCCGGCTACCAACCGGCGCTTGGCTTCCGGCGCCAGCCAGTGGGAGTATCGGACCGTTCGCCGGGGCGTTGTGCGCTCCCCGGCTGGAACCGTGGGCAATTGCGGCATACCGGGCATCTCGGGCAACCGCTGTTTCCACCAGGCGCGGTCACGCTCGTAAGCGACGGCGTCCCGCTGGCACTCGACGCGATAACGCTGGTAGCTGTAGCCGGGCGTAGGTAATGTCGCCCCCTGGTACAAGCTTGCTAAATCAGAGACCAGTACCCGGTAGCTCATCGCGTCACCCGCCAGCATGTCGATGTCGAGGTGTAGCCGACTGAGAGACTCGTCGCGCAACGTCAGCGTGACGTCGATGACCTGACCGTCCTCAATATTCAGCTGCTGATGGGTTTTGCGCTCCCGCAGTTCAGCCAGTGCATTCTCCGCGAGTTCCGGACTCCAACCGCGGAGGTCAACTATCGAGAACACCGGACTTCCCGGCTGGGACATCGTTTGCTGAGTCCCGTTTGACAGGAATCGGGTGCGAAGCATCGGATGCGCCGCCACGAGATCCGACACCGCTCGTTCCAGGCGAACTGGATCTAGTTTTCCAGCATCAAATTCCACGTAGAGGTGAGCTGCGACGCCACCAAGCTCTTGCTCATCGGAACGGCCAATCCAGTAAGCATGCTGCATAGGAGCCAGCGGGAACGCCGCATTCTCTGCTGGTAGTTCAGCTAACTCTATTCGCCTCGACGCACGTCCCATGTCACCTGAGTTCAACAGGGCGTACCACGATTCAACCGTCGGACTGGCCGCAAGTTGACCGAAGGTTATGTCGGCGCCACGTTTACGCCACCCCCCTGCCAGCGCCATCATTCCGATCGAACTCAAGCCGCATTGGATGAGATCATCGTGATTATCGAAATCTGTCCCATTACAACCGAGTTGGTTAGAGATCGTGGCCCGAATCTCTGCTCGGCTAACCCGCTCTTCGTTGTCGGATGCACTACGTACCGACTCCATTGGGTCCTCCCTAAAAGCTAGGCCTCAGGCCAGTTCGTCGACCGGATTCGACCGCCATGTCTGGGTCCAAGGCGGCTGCCATTACAGCGACAGAACGCTGCCAAAGATGCGTCATACGGTCAATGTCGTCATGGGTGAACAAGCCATCACTCCACAGCCAGTTGGCTATCAGTTGCGAACCATCCGGTGTACTACGTACAGCCGCGCCGACGTGCAGGGCGAAACGGAGCGGCAGGTCCGGCTCGGGGGCGACCGGCAAATCCTCGATGTACTGCTCGAACAGTACTGACCATGGCTGATCCGTGATGCCGCCGAGGTCCAGGCGCCCCAGATAGCTGAACATGACCTGCGGTTCGACAGCCTCCTGCAACTCGGGCACCGGGTCGACATAGCGAAGCAGACCATAGTCCAGCCCCTCATAGGGGACGGCACTGAGATCGGTAGTCACCGAGTCGAAGAGTCTTCGAGCCGCCTTGCTATCACTTTCAGCTTGCTCAAGGTCGCAGGCTGCCATGCCCACTCCGAGTCGGATTGGGAAAATGCTGTTGAACCAACCGACAGTATTGCTGGTGTCGGTGTTCTCGATGGCGTTCGAGCGTCCATGGCTCTCCAAGGCGATCAACGTGCCCACGGCCGGATCCTGGTTGTGAACACGACGCCAACCGGCCACGGTCATCGTGATTGCCGCGAGCAGAAAGTCACGCACTCCCCCTTCTCTGGTGAGCGTGGCCAGTACGCGCTCAGTAACCGCAGTTGACGTGGCCACCGGGGTGGCTTGCAGACTAGACCAGCTATCGCGGGTTGGGTCCGGATGCCGCGCACCCAAGGCAGGGTCGAAGTCGCGGATCTGTTCAATCCAGTATTCACGCTGGGCTCGCACCTCCGGCGTAGCGGCCCTTTGCCACATCAGAGCCGACCAATCGCGGTAGGAGGTGAGCTCTGGCAGCGTCTTCGGCGCCACGCCCGATTTCACTGAGCGCCAGGCGTCTGCGATATCACCCAGGATGATGTGCCAGGAAACCGCGTCCACCGCCAGGTGATGCACCGAGAGCAGCAGCACTTGCTCACTTTCCGCAGATATCCACACCGCGCGCACCATCGCACCGAGGTAGGGGTCGATCTCATCGGTGATCCTGCGAGCAGACTCTGCGATTACGGAGCCGATTTCCTCTTTGCTCGAACCCATTGACTCCACACGGGCCAGCAAGTCAGCGGCTCGAACCACACCGGGTTCGCGAGTCGCGAGGCGCGGACCCTCCGGCGTTTCAACCAGGATCAATCGAAGGGCGTCGTGGCCGTCTAGCAACAACTGCAGCATCAGCTCGATCGACGAACGATCGACGTCGAAGGGCAGTCGGAGCAGAACGTTATTGGTGAATCGACGAAAATTGCCATGCTCGAGCAACCAAGACACAATCGGTAGCGGTCGAACTGGACCGTGCTCGACATCAGCGCTAGCCGCTTCTGCAGCAACGGGTGTGTCGATCGCAGCCGCAAGTTGGCGAATTGTTGTGGAAGACAAGACCATCCGCGGATTAACCGAGATACCCCGATGACGTAGCTTGTGGACCAACGAGATCGCGACGATGCTGTCGATACCCAACGAAAAAAAGTCGTCGTCGATATGTGGTGTAGCTCCATTGAATTGTTCTGCAAATATCTCACAGAGCAACCGCTCGGTGTCGGTGGCTGCCGACTCGAGAACCGCCTCGTCGGTGCTCCCGCAGAGCGCTTGCTCAGCCAGCCCGTCCAAAGTACGGCTGTCCAGTTTGCCGTTCGCATTCACAGGAAGCTGCGGCAAGGAAACAATCCGAGCCGGGACCATGTACACGGGCAGGCGCGCGGTGAGCGCGGCACGCAGTCCGGCTGGCTCTTCCTGGGCCGTCCCTTGCCAGACAACGAATCCCACCAGGCATGGGCCGCCCGCGCGGCGCACCACAGAAACCGCGGCATCATGCACCATGGCCTGGTCACGCAGCACTGCCTCGACCTCTCCGATCTCGACGCGGTAACCACGAATCTTCACCTGTTGGTCGCCACGCCCCAGATAGGCAAACCCGCCGTGCGGTAGGCGGCGCGCCAAGTCACCTGTTCGATACATTCGATGCCCGGGGCGCAGCGGGTCCGCGACGAACCGACAAGCGGTCATCGCAGACCTAGCGGCATAACCACGGGCCAGTTGCGCGCCCGACAGATAGAGCTCGCCAACCACACCGTTTGGCACTATTCGCAACGTCGAATCGAGGACGTAGCCGGCGGTTCCCGTATTTGCCGTGCCGATCGTGGGTGTTTGGTACTCGTGGACCGAAGCCACCACGGCTTCAACCGTAGCTTCGGTGGGCCCATAGCAGTTGTAAACCTGCATCGGTGACAGCTCACGCAACTGTTGCCAGAGCACGGTGTCGATCGCTTCGCCGCCCAAGGCCAGCACCGAAAGGGACTCGTCCAACAGGCCGGCCGCACTAAGCTGCGCGAACATCGACGGGGTGGTGTCGATCATGTCTACCTGGTGACCGGCCATTCCGTTTACCAGCAGGTCGGCGTCACGCATCTCCTCCGCGTTGAACAGGTGAACCATATGACCGTCAAGCAATCCGACCATTGGTTGCCACGAGGCGTCAAAGCTCATAGACCATGCGTGCGCGATACGCAGCGGCCTACCCAGACGCGTTGTGGCTGGCCGGTAGACGCGCTCACGGTGATCAGCAAAGTAGCTGAGCAAAGCCGAATTCGTGCCGATGACACCTTTGGGTTCACCGGTAGATCCTGAGGTGAAGATGACGTATGCAGCGTGCTCAGCATGCCGTTGGACAACCGGTGCATACGCGTCGCGTCGCGAAATGCGCACGCTCACTGAGGGATCATCGAGGACCAACACGGGTAATCCCACCGCCACCAACTCTGCGTAGCCAACCTCGGTGAGAGCAATGGTCGGGCTAGCTTGACGCACAATGGATTCGATACGAGAGCGCGGGAGGGTGACATCGACCGGAAGGTAGGCGCCACCAGCGGCGAGTACGGCGAGGACGGCGACGATGGATCGAACCGAACGAGGCATTACCAGCGCGACGACCACCTCCGGTCCGACGCCCAGCTCAGCCAACTCTTGCGCCAGACGGCACGCATGCTCTCGGAGTTCGGCATAGGTGCAACACTCACCGTCTGTCGTGCTAAGAGCGATAGCATCCGGAGTGGCGCGTGCCTGCCTCTCGAAAGTCGACCAGACGGTGCTGCCCGGACCAAGTAGCGAACGGTTGGCCAGCGCAGCGAATTCGGCGCGCTCCGCGGGTGTCAGAATGTCCAGCGCATCCGGGGTGCCGTCGCCGATTTCCGGAAGTTGGCGCAGTACAGCGAGCAGCCGCTCGCCGAGCTCGGCCGGCCGAAGATGCGGCAACGCCTCATGAATCGCCTCGACCAGTACCACCAATGCGTCCCCGGCCATATGCGAGGTCACAGTCAGTGGGTAGTGCGTCAGACTCTCCATCTCGACCGGACAGAAGCGGGTACCGTCCGGCTCGGTAACCGGACGTATAGCGTCTTCGATTGGCGCGTTTTCGAAGACGAACAACGTATCGAACAGGGCTCCGCGACCACTGTCACGCTGGATTTCCGACAAACTCAAATAGCCGATATCGCGCATCGCCGACGACTCGCGCTGCAGCCGAACGCATTGCTCGACCACCGATGCTGACCGGCTCAGCTGATGCACGACCGGTATTGCGTTAATGAATAGCCCAACCATCGTCTCGACTCCAGGCAAGTGCTCTGGGCGGCCAGAGACAATCGTGCCGAATACGACGTCACGTCGGTCGGTGATCCTGCCGAGCACGACAGCCCAGGCAAAGAGCACAGCGGTATTGAGCGTAAGGCCGTTGCGGCCCGCCCACCGCCGTAATCGAGTCGTATCTTGCTCAGCTAAAAGTAGTTTCGTCTTCTCCGGTACGCCGTCACCTGCACCGACAGGGGAATCGGCGACCACGAGAGGGCCGGAGAGGCCATGCAGATATTCGGCCCACTTGACAATCGCGGCCCCTCGATCCTGCTGTGCGAGCCACCCAATGTAATCCCGATAGGGACGAGGGGCCGGCAACCCCGTAAGCGAACCTCCCGCTCGGTACACGGTCAACATTTCGGTGAAGAACACCGCAAGTGCCCAGCCATCCATCAGGATGTGGTGCGCGGTGACAATCATCCGGCGTCTGCCCTCACCGGGTACTGTGAGCAAGACGACACGCAATGCGGGGCCGCGGCTCAAGTCAAACGGCCGGTACCGTTCCGATCGTGCGATGGACTCGAACTCCGCTGGGCTCGCTGTTCGTTCCTCCCAGGGCAGCTCAGCCTCAACCGGCACGATCTGCACAGGCTTAGGTACATCACGGTCCCAGAAGGCGGCGCGCAGATTCGGGTGCCGCACCAACATGGCCTCTGCGCTTCGCCGGAGCAACTCGATGTCGACTGGCCCGTCAATATCGATCACGAACTGCATGCTGTACAGGTCGATACTGTCCTCGGCGAGTCGGTAGAGCGCAAACAGCCCCTCCTGCAAGGGACTCAGCGCAAGAACGTCCTCGATCTCGGGCCGAACGCTGGTCACAACCACCTCACGACTGCCTCTGCCAGGAGGCGGTAAGCTCAGCCAGCGCATCGGCGGTCAGGCCTGATGCACTCATCGGCGCGTAATCCTGGTCGGCAGCTGAGTCCGATTCGGCCGGCAGCTGATCGGCGGCGGCGTCGACTGCTGCGGCAAGCTCGCCGATCGTCATGTGCTCGAACACCATTGCTGGCACCAAGGCCAAGCCCTGCTCTGCGGCCTGCGCCGACCATTTGATTGAGATGATGCTGTCGCCGCCCAAAGCGAAGAAGTTGTCGTCTGGGTCGATACCGGTGGTGTCGAGCAATTCCTCCAACAAGGCGATGAGGATCCGCTGAGTTTCTATCGAACCGCGCATCACAGACGTCGAGAGTTCAGTGTCGTTCGCGGGCAACGGTCCTCGTGGTGCTTCCAGATCCACCCCGGGAAGCAACTCCAACGCGGAAACAGGTAGGTCCGGTGTGGCGGAAAAAGCGTCGAGGGCAGTACGGAAAGCATCAGCAATACGCTCAACTGTTGCGGGTTCATACAGATCGGCGCTGGCAATTATCCGCACATCAAGTTCTGAATCCGGCGTGACGTTCAACCCTAAGGCCAGATCCAGCAGCGCGATGTCGAAGTCCGTCTGAAGTGGAACGACCGTGGTTTCACCTGTGCCAGTCAGGTCGCGTGGTGTCAGCGCCCAGTCCTGACCCCGAAAGTGGATCATGTTCTGGAACAGTGGATTCCGAGAGCGCGAGCGCGGCGGATTGAGTGCCTCAACCAAGCGTTCGATCGGGAGTTCCTGGTGCGCGAAGGCATCGAGCACCGTGTCGCGGCTTCGCGCGATAATGGTACGCAGACTGGGGTCGCCGGATAGGTCATTACGTAGCACCACCAAGTTGGCGAATAGGCCGATGAGATTCGCGGTGGTCGGATCGACTCGCGAAGCAACCGGGCTGCCCACCGGGATGTCCGTGCCGCCGCTCAGCTTGCTCAGCACAACCGCGAACGCGGCCTGATAGATCATGAACTCGGTGGCGCCGTCCTGCTCGGCGAGCTGTGTGAGGGCTAACCGGCGCGCCGCAGGCACCGTGAAATTCACAACCGGCCCAGGCTTCTTTCCGAGCACCGGCGGGCGTCGGCGGTCAGGGCATACTGAGATCTCGTCGGGTAACGCCGCCAAAGCAGTACGCCAATAAGCTAGCTCAGCCTGGCCCCATTCGCTCGGCGTATCGAATGCATCTCGTTGCCACAGTGCGTAGTCGGCGAATTGCAGAGTTGGTGTGGCCCAACGCGGCGCGTCACCGGCCACCCGCGCGCGGTAGGCGGTGATGAGATCTTCAAACAGGACGCCGAGTGAGACGTGATCGCCGACGAGGTGATGGACCACTATGAGCAACACGTGGGTATCCGAGGCCAGTTCCACTAGGTTAGCCCTGATCAGCGGGCCGCTCTCTGGCGTAAATACATACCGGCGTAGCTCGACCAGTGTCTCTTCCAGATGTTCGATAGCGACCTTCCGGACCGGAAGTTCGATCTCCAATGTCGGGCTAACGAATTGATACGGAACACCTTCCTGCTCGGCGAAGTTCGTACGCAACGCCTCATGGCGCGCGACTACATCGTTGAGCGCCGCGACTAGTGCACCATTCGCCAACTGCCCAACGAAACGGAGCGCAAGCGGCATGTTAAAGCCGTCATGCGCACCTTCCATCCGATACTGGAACCACGCGGCGAGCTGCGAGTACGACAGCGGGAGCAGGTCCGGGCGAATCGCCGCGGCGAGTTCTGGTCGACCAGATTGCGAGAACGGCAGGCCCAACGTCGCGTCATCGGTGGTGTCCTCGATATCTATTTCGTCGAGTTCGACGTCGAACTCGACGCGGAAATACTCGACCAACCGTGCCGCCAACCCGGCCGGTGTCGGAGTGTCGAATACGGCACGCACGGTCAATGCCACACCCAACTGTGCACGGATCTGCGCAACGAGCCGGGCTGCCAGCAGTGAATGACCGCCCAGCCCAAAGAACGAGTCTTCGGCGTGGACGTGCTGGCAGCCGAATAACTCGGCAAATATCGCACATACCCGGCGCTCCGTCGGTGTCGCCGGCTCACGGTGGCCGGCAGCTGCTACCGGGGCCGGCGCAGGCAGCGCCTGCCTATCCAGTTTGCCGCTGACCATCAGCGGGATCTCCGGAATGATCACAAACGCGCTGGGCACCATGAATTCAGGCAGTGTCGACGCGGCATGGAGCCGTATTTCATCGAGCTGCTGCTGCGTCGAACAGCTTTGCGTGCTTTCACCGACAACGGGCACCACGTAGGCGGTAAGCGTGGGCCCAACTTCGGTGTCATCGGCGACAACGACACAGTGTCGCACCGCGGGATGCGTGGCAACCACCGATTCGATCTCACCTAGTTCGATACGAAAGCCACGAATCTTGACCTGCTGGTCGGCTCGGCCAACAAATTCCAGTTCACCAGAGACATTGCGACGGAATAAATCTCCTGATCGATATAGCCGCATACCCGGGTTGAATGGGTCGGCAACGAATCGCTGTGCGGTCAACCCAGGACGCCCCAGATAGCCCCGCGCCAGTTGAGCACCGCCGAGGTACAGCTCGCCGACTACATCAGCGGGAACCGGTCGCAACTCCCGGTCAAGCACATAGGCATAGACGTTTCGATTCGGCTGGCCGACAGGTATTACCCGAGCGCCATCCGACCCGGCTACCGTCATGTGTGTCGAGCAGACGACGGCCTCTGTCGGGCCGTAGTGATTGCGTAACTCCGCATCGAAATGGGTACCGAATTTGTCTGCCACCTCACCGGGGAGCGCTTCCCCGCCAACTGGCACGCGACGCAGCTGCCGCCATTGTTCAACCGGCGGTAGTTCCAGCAGGGTGCTCAGCATCGAAGGCACCACGTGTAGCACTGTGACGCCGTGGCGGCCGATCAGATCGGCGAGGTAGCCAATATCACCGAAAGCGTCGGGGTTGGGCACAATCAGCTGCGCGCCGACAGACAACGTGACGAAAATGTCCGCCAGCGAAGCATCGAAACTCACCGACGCCGACTGCAGCCATCGATCTTGTTCGGACACACTCCATTCGGCGATGAAACCTTCCACATGCTCGGCGATCGCACGATGCGGAACCACGACGCCCTTGGGCCAGCCAGTTGAACCGGATGTGTAGATCACATAAGCGACGTGCTCGGGCCGCAGCGAATCCAGCCGGTCGCAGTTGGTGAGCGCCGCGTCGGATAGCTGCGAGGCGGCCGTTTCGGCAGCATCGAGTTCATGCCGCCCCAGCACAATCTGTGGGTGCGCATCCGCGATGAGGTACTCGATGCGCTCGTCTGGATAAGCCGGGTCGATCGGCAGATAGGCCGCGCCGGCCTTCAGCACCGCGAACATCGCGACGACGAACTCGATCGACGCGGTCATACGCAGGCCAACGACAGCATCCGGGCCGAGCCCTTGCATTACAAACCAGCGCGCCAATCGATTTGCGCGGCCATGCAGTTCGGCGTAGGTCAGCTCCGCGTCGTCGGAGGCGAGCGCGGGTGCGTTGAGACAGCCAGCTGCGGCGGCTTCCAACATCGCGACCATCGTGGTGGCCGGCGCGGTGAAAAGTTCGCCATGCGATTGCGCCAGTACGGTATCGCGCTCATCAGTTCCGAACATGTCTATAGTGGCGAGGGCACGTTCGGGCTCGGCCAGCGCGTTGTCCAACAGCTGCACGTAATGAGACAGCATCCGATCGATCAACGCTGAGTTCAGCACGTCGCTGTGGTATTCGAGTTCAGCGAAGACGCCCTCAGCGTCGTGCGAAACGTTCAGGGCAAGCGGAAGTTGCGCGGCTGCTGCGCCCAACGCAAGTTGACGCACGGTGACCCCGCCCAACCGGAATCCATTCGCGCTCTTGCGCATACTGAAACCCAACTTGACTAACTGGTCCATACCGTCGTGGCCACTGCGCTCTGGGTTTACTTCGCGCACTACGCGGTCAATGCCAACAGACTGATGAGTGAAGCCGGCAAGGCAAGTGTCGCGCACTTCGTCGACCAATGAGGCGAACGTGGCATGCGATCCCACGGCGATCCGCAACAACAACGTATTGCCGAAATACCCAATAGCGCCCTCCGCCGCTGCCCTGCGCTCGGTGACCGGCACGGAGATCACAAACTCTGCCGCGCCGGTATAGCGCCGCACCAACACACCGAAAGCCGCCAGCAGAACCATAAATGGTGTGGATGAGTGCTTTCGGGCGAAGTCCTCAATCCCCCTGAACAGGCTATTGGACAGCGCCCGAGTTTGACGTTGGGCTTGCCTGGACGGATGAGGCGCGACCGAACCGGGAAGCTCCGGGGGTTCAGGTGGCGACCGCAAACTATCCGCCCAGTATTTGACGTCAGTAGCCGGGGATTCGGCTACCTCATCCAGCACCTCGACCGCGACGAACTGCGGCGCTCGGCTCTCCAAGCAGCGACCGCCATATGCGGCGTTCAGGTCGCCTAGAAACACATCCCAGGAGTCATCATCCCAACAGATATGGTGCACAACAAGAATAAGTACGAATTCGTTTTCGGCAGTGCGGACAAGCCTTGCGCGCAAAGGCAACTCGCTGGTGAGATCGAAAGGTCGGCCAAACTCGTTTCGGGCTAGGGTCTCGATACGCTGCTCGCGTTCTTCTGTGGCGAGATGGGTCACATCGTCGGTTCGCCAGTTGACCTCAACATCGTCGGAAAATTCTTGGTAGGGCTCACCATCGGCGTCCACAGCGTAGACAGTGCGCAAAATTGAATGGCGCGCAACGACATCGTTGAAGGCCGCACGCAGACATACCTCATCCAAGTGACCAGTCAGCCGATAGGCGACACAAACGTTCAACGTGACGTCATCTGCATCCATTGCCTGTAGAAACCACATGCGGCGCTGACCGGCCGACAGCGGGTAACGCACTCCCGCGTAGATCTGTGCCCGGTTGGT
Organism: Mycobacterium sp.; assembly: GCF_965230835.1. Lineage (GTDB taxonomy): Bacteria > Actinomycetota > Actinomycetes > Mycobacteriales > Mycobacteriaceae > Mycobacterium. Next base: position 3,875,881 of record NZ_CBDDLW010000002.1, on the reverse strand, counting down.
CGGCTCGGCCGCGGCTACGCCGCTCTCGGCGATGCGCCGACGCAGCAGCTCTCGGCGACGTTCCTGCACGGTGTTGGCATTTTCTCGCATGACTCGCCCTACTGCTGATATTCAGTTCGCAGTATCAGTCCGGGCCTACCGGGTTCTGAATACCTCCACCTGCATCTCCGCGACGCGCGCATCAACAAACCCCTCTCCTACGTGTGCCGTCCGCCAGCCCAGGAGCTTACGTTAGCCTTCGCTAAGTTCGACGGTTAGTGCGGTCCCCGGCGAGCGTCACGGATATCGAGCCGAAGAGAACCGGCGTCGACGCCTCTGCACTGCCGAAGTGGCACCGCCTAGGCCGTCCGGTCAGGAGGGACACGGGTGAACACGCTGAACGCGAGCCAATGCCGAGCCACGCTTGATCACGAAGCATTCTCTGGAGAATTTTCACTGCGAGAGCTGGACCCTGACCGCGATCTCGACATGCTGCACGGCTGGATGAACGACCCCGAGGTGGCCCGCTACTGGAGGAAACCGTGGCCGCGGGAACGAATCAAGTCCTACCTGCTCGACCAACACCACAGCAGTCATCTGGACCCATATCTGGGTCTGCTAAACGGTGATCCGATCAGCTATTGGGAGCTCTACCGCGCCGATCTAGACCCACTCGCTGAGCACTACGCGGCACATAAACATGATGCGGGTGTGCATATGTTGCTCGGCCCAGCCGAATGCCGCGGACGCCAGCTAGGGGCCCATCTGCTGCGCGTCATCTCGACCTGGCAGCTAGATGCCGATCCGCGCACACTCAGGGTGGTCGCCGAACCTGACGTCGAAAACATTCGTATGATCCGTGCACTCGAGCGCGCCGGGTTCCGACGCACGGTGGACCTGGATCTGCCGGACAAGCGAGCCGCCCTGATGGTCCGAAGCCGGGAGCAACAATGAGCCCGCCAGCAACCACACTGAACCCAGTGGTCAGCGGGCCAGAACCGGCCCCAGCCGTCCTACTAATTTATGTTAGCCTTTGCTAAGTTAGTTCCTCTTGCGGCCGTGGCACGGCGAGAACGTGTCGACCCCTGCGCCCACGTAGCGAGTAAGCGAAAGGTAGTAGTTCATGCAGCGCACACTGGGGTGGATCAGGCAGTTCCACAAAGCAGATTCACCTGCGGGCCTTCCGCTGCTGGTATTCCCGCATGCGGGGTCCGGCGCATCGGCCTACCGCGATTTCTCGAAAATCCTCGGTAGAGAGTTCACGGTAATCGTCTTCCAGTACCCGGGGCGCCAGGACCGCATCGCGGAAGCTTCGCTGCTATCCCTGCGCGAGATTGCCGCAGGGGCGTTCGACGAGTTCTCAACCTCGGATCACAGTCGCGAACTCCCGATCGTGACGTTTGGGCACAGTATGGGCGCGCTGGTCGCGTTTGAGTTCGTCCGGATCGCAGAAGCCAACGGAATTGCCGTGCAGCACCTTAACGTCTCCTCCGCGGTCGCCCCCTGCCGCGCCGCGGCCAAGCCGCGGCATCCTCAGGATGACGAAGAGATCCTCAACCATCTGGCGACGCTCGAAGGAACCGACACAGACGTATTCGGAAACCGCGACCTGATGCGGTTAGCACTTCCCGTTATCAAAGCCGACTACCAGGCGTTTGACACATACGACTGCGCCGAGGACGTCAAGGTTACCGCTCCGATTCACGCCATGGGAGGCGATCAAGATCCTTATGTCACCATGGGCGACCTCTACGGGTGGGGCAAACACACTGACACCGTTAAGGTCACCATGTTCACCGGCGGCCACTTCTACCTGAGATCACACATCGGCGCAGTTGCAGAGTTGTTGACGACGAACACACACCGCGGGCAAACAGCATGAGCCAGAACGGTTCAACTGTACTGACATCGCCTGATCCGATTGTCATCTCCGGAATGGCTATCGAGGCACCTGGGGGGATCGACAGCCCGAACGCCTTGTGGTCAGCACTGGTTGGATCCAGGGAGCTACTCACCCCGTTTCCACGCGATCGCGGCTGGCCCATCAAAGATCTCTTGTCTGTGTCGCAGCTGGACGGCTGGGGACCCGTACGCGACGCAGGGGGATTCCTCGATAATGCAGCGACATTCGACCCACCATTTTTTGGCATCACTCATCGTGAGGCGATCGTGATGCACCCCCAACAACGGGTTGCGCTGCGGGTAGCGTGGAAGGCACTAGAGAATTCCGGGATCAATCCGAGCACGCTCGACGGATCGGACGGCGGCTGTTTCGTCGGAATGTCGCCGATGGAATATGGCCCACGTGCAGCCGTAGCCGATGCCTATAGCGGCCATCGAATCGCGAGTTTGGGGCAGCTCGGGGCAGCTGCCCGCATATCACACTGCCTTGGGTTGACCGGTCCATCGATGTGCGTAGATTCCGCGTGCGCATCGTCGTTGACCGCCCTACATTTGGCCGCCAGCGCCGTGCGCTCGGACGAGTGCGACTGGGCGCTCGCCGGTGGAGTCTGTGTGATGGGCTCACCGGGAGCTTTCTTCGAATTCGCAAGGCTCAATGCGCTTTCCACGGATGGACACTGCCGCGCCTATTCCGACAACGCCACCGGTACCGTCTGGGGCGAAGGCGCCGGCATGGTTCTCGTCGAACGCGAATCACGAGCACGACAATTGGGACACACCATCTACGGACGTATCCTGGGTATCCGCACCAACCACAACGGCAAAGGCAAACCGATTCTCGTCCCGCGGGTCCGCGCCCAAGCGCAACTCGTCGTCAAAACGCTCGAAGCGGCAGGAATCGATCCAGCCGACGTCGGAATGATCGAAGGACACGGTACCGCGACTCTCGCCGGCGATCCGGTGGAATTGATTGCTCTCTTCAAAACATACGGCGCGTCAGGCTCCGAGGCGCTACTAGGATCGATCAAGTCAAACATTGGCCATGCACAAGCCGCATCCGGAATCCTTGGACTGATCAAACTGCTGCTCGCCGGACAGCATGGTCAGGTTCCGCCGAGCTTGTTCTCAAACACTCCGACAAAGATGGTCGACTGGAATCTCACCGGGCTGCAACTGGCCACCAAGCTGCACGAGTGGAAGCCAAAAGACGGCGTCCGCTACGGTGCCACGTCGTCGTTCGGTGCCGGAGGCGCCAACGCGCACGCCATCATCGCTATGCCAGCAGGCACCCGGGGGTGATCGCGTGACAATTCCTGGCTACCAGCTGCCCAATGGCACGACTCCCGTACTGCTATCGGCCGATACCGCCGATCTATTGCGCCAAGAGGCCGCCGCCCTGCTTAGCTATACCGTCGACTATCCCGAGACAACACCAGACACTATTGCTGACATGCTGTTTCGGACGCGACTCGCCCGGCGGCACCGAGCCCTCGCGATGGTGTCTGGCCGCGACGAGTTGGTCAACGCGTTGCGGGCAGTTGTCGATGACCACAAGCACCCCGCGTTGATCCAGACGAACGCACCCGCCGCAGCCCGCCGACTCGCCTATGTTTTTCCGGGTCAGGGGCAGCAGCACCCTGGAATGGGACGGCTCTTCTATGAGTCAATTCCCACGTTCCGAGCCGAAGTGGATCGGTGCAACGCTGCCTTTGAAGATCAGCTCGGCGAGTCGCCGATGAATTATCTTCTTGACGAACATTTTCCAGCTGAAGAACGAGCCAGCACCGTCCAACCCGCACTGTTTACTCAGATGGCGGGTTTGGCGGCTATGTGGCGGTCCTTCGGTATCGTGCCGAACAACACCATCGGGCACAGTCAGGGCGAAGTCGCCGCCGCCTACGTCTCCGGTCTCGTGACCTTGGAGGACGCAGCACGCGTCATCGGGCTCCGCGCGCATGCCGTCGACGAGTTCGCCGCCAGCGACTATGCAATGGCGATCGTCGCCGCCAACCGAGACGTGTGCGAGGAGGTCATTGCCCGCTGCTCAGGTTGGGCAGAGGTATCTGTAGTCAATTCGCCGAGCGTGACCGGTATCTCAGGCGATCGGGACGTGATCCAGAACATCGTGGACACCTTCACCGAGCGCGGCACGTTCGCGAAAGTCATTCGCGTCCGATACCCGGCCCACACCAGCATGATCCACACGCTCGGCGACACTCTCCGGGCGGCCATGCGGCGTCACCTACAACATCCGAGCTTCCTCGATACGAACGTGACCTGTCTGGGCGCCACTCTTGGCAGTTCCATTTCTCAGGATCTGCCAGTCGAGCAATACTGGTTCTGGAACCTGCGCAACACCGTTCGGTTTGACAAAGCCATCGCAGCCGCCGCGGAGCTCGGTATCGACACATTCGTTGAGTTAGCCGCACACCCGACACTCACGTTGGCGATTCACGAAAATCTCGCTGCGCGTCCGGAGGACGAACACGAGACCAGGGTGGTTGCCACGTCCGCTCGAACAGCTACCGATCTGGGCGATTTCGCCCAGAACCTTGCGTTGCTGGCAGTTCATGACCTGGACTACTCTTGGGAGTGCTTGCGCACCGAACCAGAAGCTCCAATCCGCCTGCCACTGGTTGATTTTCCCAACACTCTGATGAACGAGACCCGATTGTGGCTGCCGTACGACGAGGTGCTACCCCGACGAGCCCGCCCAAAGTCAGGCACAACATCGGTTGTCGCACAACCGGAATCGACCGAAGAACCGACTGCGCGAACAGCGGCCCCTCGACTACTCACCGAGAAATGGGTTGGCCTGTCACATCGATCACTCGTACCGCCGCGAGCCATCGGGATCGTCGATCATGCGGGCGGTTGCTCTGAGTTGGCCAACGCCTTGTGCGACGCCGCAACAAATGCCGGCGCCACCGCGTATGTAACAGGGCACCAAACCGGGATCGAACTCCCTATCCAAAACGGAACCCTTGGACCCGACCTCGACACCTACGTCATATTGCTTCCGCAATCGCCGAAGTTAGACTATGCCGACGCCGCAACCGAGGTCGCGGCCTTCTTCGGGAACCGGACGTGGTGGCCTGGCTTAGGCGACACGGTCGCCGAGTGCTGGCTAGTTACGGTAGCTGCCGAGGTGGTGGCTGCCGACGATGAGCCGCCAGATCCGGTACATGCAGCCGCAAGCGCAGGCTTCCGCAGTATCGGCGCTGAACATCCAGGCATTAGATTCCGACACCTCGATCTGCCGGCCGATGCCCTGGCTTCAGTATCCGCAGCCACCATACTTTCAGCGCTACACACGGCCGAAGAACCGGAGCTGGCACTACGCGTTAATGGCATCTACGCCAAGCGAATCGTTGAGGACAACACGTCTCCCATCGACACCGCCGTGCTGCCCGAAGAGCCACCACGTCATGTGCTGATCATCGGGGGGACCGGCAACCTCGGGCTGGAATTCTGTCATCATTTCGCACATCGCGGCGCGAAACGAATCACCCTGGTGAGCAGATCAGGCGAGACCGCAGCGGTCGCCAATCGACTACAACAGATTCGGATGGCTACAACCACCACAATCCAGGTCAATCAATGCGATGTAGGTGATCCGGCTGCGGTAGCCCAACTTGCCGAGCAACAACAAAACGAGCCTGCGGATCTGATCATCCACGCCGCACTAACCTATTCAGACATAGAACTGGACGCCATCACCGTCGAGAAAACTGATCAAATGATGCGGGCCAAGGTTGTCGGCATCTGGCAGGTTCTCCAAACATTTCCTCGGACGGACGACTGTCGCGTGGTTTTGTGCTCTTCAGCGGCAGCGACCATCGGCGGTCGGGGGCAGATCATCTACGCGGCGGCCAATCGGATGCTGGACGCCATGGCTCACTGGCTACGAGCCCAAGATCTCGACTGCGTCTCGGTGCAGTGGGGCCAGTGGACTGTCCATTTCGATCTCGACGACTCTGGTTGGGCAAAGTTGGCCGCCGTCGGTCTCCTGCCAATGTCGCCCACCGATGCACTCGCTGTCGGAATGACCGGGTTCCGGCGAAATGCCGTCGTCGCGGCATTCGACCTGGATCGCGCACGGCCGGTGCTGGACGCCTACGGGTATGGCCCGTTGTTGTCCCAGCTGGCCTCGCCCAGCATCGAGGCTGACAATATTGGCAGTCAGGTTCAGCCCCAAGTCGCTATTGACAACGCAGACCTGCCGCAACAGCTGATGACGCTACTCGCCGAGGCCATCGGCCTCGATGGACCCGCTGCGATCGACACCAGCGTACCCATGGTCGCGATTGGTCTGGATTCGCTGCAGGCGCTAGAGTTCCGCCGTCGTGTCAAAATGGAATTCAACCACGATATTGAGGTAGCGGACCTGCTCAGCGGCGCATCCGTTGCCGACATTCTAGCCAAGCTCGATGCGCTTGCCCCCGGGCCACGCCAGCCGGCAACACCCTGAGGCTGAAGGCCAATCTGTTGGCACCACAGCCATTAACTCAGTAGCTAGTGACCACCCAGACTTGTGCGACTAAGCAGGAATTTTACTGCATCGTTTCGCGCAAGCTCCTGGGCCTTATGTCGGTCCAGTTCTCCTCGATATAGGAAAGGCATTTCGCGCGTGTGTCCTCGCCAAACACCACGCGCCAGCCTTCTGGCACATCAGCGAACGTTGGCCATAAACTGTGTTGTTCCTCGTCATTGGTCAGGACGTAGAACATGCCGGCATCATCGTCAAACGGATTGATACTCATCACTTCTCCCTCTTGGTGAACCGGCGACACCAATCTCGGCACCGAGGATTCGGTCAGACAACAGACCCAGGCAGCTCAGATTAGGAAAGCCCGGCCCCTGCTTGAGACCGGACAAGTTGGGTAAAATCAGTTTCGGGTTGACTCCGGCCACAGCCAAGTCGTAACCGATCGCCTCTTCCAGCCGCGCACTTGTCACCGGGCCACCGAGGCCCAGCTCTAGCGAGTCGAGGGCATTCTTACTAAGCAGAGGCAGAAACCACAGCGGATCAGCGCCGGACCCATCGACGACAAGGTCGAAGTCGTGCACGGTCTCAAGCAGCGCACCGCAATGATCGGTGTGCAGCGTGATCCAGATTCGGTCGTCGCTGTCGACTGCGCTCGCAACCCGCCCACGCAGATGTCGGATTCTCTCGTCAGCGAGCAGGGACTCCTGCACCCGCGCCGAAAAGACCCCTCGGTCGGTCCGTGCGATACAGTCGCGCCGTTGAGCTTGCGTGAGGCTGTGCCACTGAGCGGGATCGGAGAACAACGAGTTCTCGAAGTAACCCTCGCCGCGGGTGAACAGAGTTGCTTGCGGCGAGATCGCGGTAATTGCCGAAATCCGGTGATGGAATAGCTCGCTCAGCATCGACGCAGCGGTCTCCCCGCCACCGATGACCGCGACGTGTTCGGCGACAATCCGGTCGTGGCTCGAGGTGCGCTGCCAGAACTCCGCGATCGACAGCATCCGCGGAGCACCAGACAGCATGGATTGCTGCGGCTGCCCAGGACCCGTGATCATCACCGTATCGGCTGAGATGCTCGAGTCCGGCGTGTGCAGCACCCACCGCGGTCCGTTGACCGAAATCTGAAGCAATTCGCCGCGAACCACTTTCAAGCCCGTCATGTCGGCAACCCAGCGCAGATACCGTGCCCACGTATCGTGAGTGGGCGCCGGCCTGCCCCGGTCGACCCAGCCAACGAGTTGGTCCGTGGCCACCAGATAGGCCTGCCAGCTCCATCGCAGCATCTGCTCATCGAGTTCGGCGTTGCAGCCTGGCAGCAGCCTCGACCGGTACGGGAAACCGACGTCTTTTTCGGGGCTGGTGCCCAACCGCTGCCGACCATCGGTCCAGCCACCACCGGCTAACCAGTTGGCCGCCACGCCAGCACGCTCGATGGCGACGACGTTGGTCACCTCGATACCCATTGCGCGCAGTGCCGCTGCTTTCGCGGCAATGGCAACAGCCTTCGCGCCGGCTCCAACGATCGCGAGCGTCCCGGTCATCGAGCGCCGGCCAACAAAGCACAATCGCGGGCGCAGTGGTGGCATTCCGAGTTCGCGAGCACACCGGCGAATGATGCGCGGCTCACAAGCTACCTCCATTTGATTAGCTCAGGCTGCCCTAACTTCGCTTACGCTACCCTATACGCCCGGTCAGAACTCACCCGCCCAAGGGAGATACCAAGTGCCTGCTACCTACCCCCAGTCACCCCCGCCGATACCGCTGGACTGGTTCACGGCCTATCCGCCGGAACGGGCAGCTGCCTACCGTGCGGCCGGCTACTGGACCGGTCGCACCGTTGACTCATTGTTGCGGCAAGCCGCGGCGACATGGCCAGAGCGAGTCTGTGTCGTGGATGCAGTCAGCAGCCATACCTACTCCGAAATCGACAGACTCGCAGACCGCGCCGCGGCCGGGTTTTCCTCGTTAGGAATTGCGCCCGGTGATCGCGTAATGCTGCAACTGCCGAATTCATGCCGCTTCGCCGTCGCCCTGTTCGGCCTGCTGCGCGCCAAGGCCATACCTATCATGTGCCTACCCGGACATAGGCTGGCAGACCTGCATCATTTCGCCCAGGTCAGCGGCGCCGCTGGGTTGATCATCATGGCCGCGAACGGCGGTTTCGACTATCGGGCGATGGCCGAACAGTTGGTCGAGACGAACCCTCAGCTGCGGCATGTGATCGTCGATGGGGACGCTGGCCCATTCATGTCATGGTCGCAGCTGCCCTCCGGTGTCACACCGGAGATTACGAGCGACACGGCGAACCCCGCGCTGCTGCTGGTCTCGGGTGGCACTACCGGCAAGCCGAAACTGATCCCCCGCACGCACGAGGACTACGTCTATAACGCCACGGCCAGCGCTGAGCTGTGCAAGCTGACCTGCGACGACGTCTATCTCGCGGTACTGCCCGCATCGCACAACTTCCCGCTCGCCTGCCCAGGCTTACTCGGCGCGATGACCGCCGGCGCGACCACAGTATTCAGCACCGACCCCAGCCCGGAAGCTGCCTTCGCCACTATCGAACGCCACGGCGTCACCGTCACCGCTTTAGTTCCAGCGCTGGCAACACTGTGGGCACAAGCCTGCGATTGGGAACCAGTTACGCCAAAGTCACTGCGGCTCTTGCAGGTTGGCGGAGCCAAGCTCGGACCAGAGGACGCCCGCCAGGTGCGCACCAAACTGACCCCGGGCCTGCAGCAGGTATTCGGCATGGCCGAGGGGCTGGTGAGCTACACCCGCCTCGACGATCCACTCGAGCTGGTCGAGCATACGCAGGGGCGACCGCTGAGCGCCGACGACGAGTTGCGCATCGTCGACACCGATGGTGTGCTGGTGTCGCCGGGAGAAGAAGGCGAACTACTGGTGCGTGGGCCCTACACGATCAACGGATACGTTGGCGACCCGCACGACCACCGACGCTGCTTCGACCACGAAGGCTTCTACCGCAGCGGAGATCTGGTCCGGCTCCGGGAAGATGGCTACCTCATGGTCACCGGACGGGCCAAAGATGTCATCTGCCGTGCTGGCGAAAGTATTTCCGCCCAAGATCTCGAAGAGCAGCTGCTGAGCCATTCAGCGATCCGGTCAGTCGCGGCGGTGCCATTGCCCGACCCCTACCTCGGGGAAAAAATCTGCGCCGCAGTTGTTTTCACCGGCCGGCCAGTGACGCTGGCGGAGTTGAACTCCTACCTAGACGAGCGCGGTGTGGCAGCACACGTCCGGCCTGACACACTGGTCGCGATGACGGCGCTGCCCACCACGCCGGTAGGAAAAATCGACAAACCAGCCATCGCCCGCCACGTCAGCACAGAAGTTGGGCCCTAGGCGGCAGGGCTGTGTGCCGCCTAGGGCAAGTCACCAGCAAGATCTAGCGACGACCTGATACTGCGGCCTGAGCCGCCGATGGCGCCCGACTCGTCGCCGGCAGCCGCCACGGCTGCCGGCGAAACCCGGCGCAACAACGATCACCGACCGCTGAGCGTGAGCGTGCCCTCAGTTTTGAGCGCCCTTCTGGCCGTGATCTTTTCGATCTTACGAGCTTCCCGGTCGAGGTAGCGCTGCTTGGAGTCGTCGAACTTGTCGGATGCCTGCTCGAGCTCTTTGATCAGTACGGCAAGATCGTCGCGCATCCGCGCGGCTTCACCGGTGAAGTCTTCACGCTCGAAAATGCGCCATTTCTTCAAGACCGGCATGACCACCTCATTGAGGTGGATCCGCGGGTCGTACACGCCACCAACGGCGATGATCACAGCCTTGCGACGAAACTCCGGCACGGTGAAGCCCGGCATCCTAAAGTTCCGCAGGATCCGATGCAGTGATGCCATCGCCTGGTTGGGCGCGATCTCAAGGCCCGCTTCGGTGACGTCCCGATAGAAGAGCATGTGCAGATTCTCATCGGCCGACACTCTGGCGAGTAGCTGGTCGGCGATTGTCTCGTTGCAAGCCTTCCCGGTGTTGCGGTGAGAGACACGAGTCGCCAATTCCTGAAAAGAGACGTAAATTACCGAGTCAAACACAGAGTCAGCGAACATGTCGCCCTGCTGGTTCTGCCCCGGGCTGAAGCCTCTGGTCATTTGCTCCACCCGGAGCTTCTCCAGCTCGACCGGATCGACTGCACGCGTTACCACCAGGTAGTCACGCAGTGCCGTGCTGTGCCTGTTCTCTTCGGCGGTCCACCGATTGACCCAGTAGCCCCAGGGACCGTCCATGCTGAAGTTCATCGCGATCTCACGGTGATACGACGGCAAATTGTCCTCGGTCAGCAGGTTCTGCACCATAGCGACCTGAGCCACGTCGGAGAGCTGGCTCTGTTCCGGCTCCCAATCCCGTCCGTCCAGGGCGTAGAAATTCTTGCCGTCCGACCATGGAATGTAGTCGTGGGGATTCCATTCCTTGAACATCGACAGGTGGCGGTTGACCAGCTTTTCCACCACGGGCTCAAGCTCGCGGAGTAGCTGCAGGTTGGTCAAGCCCTCGGACATGGCCCCTCCCATTTATATGTTGCGATCAGTAACATGCAATATATATGTGTCTGGCGGTTACATTCAAGTCGGACACGCCGCGAGCACAAACAACATGACCAGTTGCCCGGCGAACAGCGCGCCGGCAGGACGGTTGGCTTCCGATAGCCAGACGACCGCTCCCCCGGCATGCGTCGCGCCGCGAAGCTACTGCGCGCCGACCACAGCCCGAGCGCATCGCCAGCCGCGGAAGGCCGCCGCATCGCGTCGGAAAGCTAGCGCCGCTCAATCAGATACGGCGTCAGCGTGCCGAGCTTCTCGCAAGTCTCCTCGAATTCACGTTCAGGTTCGGATGCTTCGATGATGCCGGCGCCGGCCCGCAGCCATGTCCGCCCATTGCATTCGTATACCGCCCGCAGCGTTAATGCGGCATCAAGCCCACCGTCTGCTGAAAACACCACGACAGCTCCGGAATACAGCCCGCGCGGACCTTCGTCAAGACGAAGGACCGCGTCGACGCCAGCTGCTTTCGGAATTCCCGACGCGGTGACCGCGGGGAACAGCGCTTCCAGGGCGCCCATCCGGTCACTCGAAGAGTCCAGGCGCGCGCTGACAGTGGAACCAAGGTGCTGCACGCTTCCACGCTCACGGACCGCCATGAAGTCGGTGACCGCCGCCGTCCCCGGCGCGGCGATCTCGGTGATCTCCCGAAGCGACGTCCGCACCGAGATAGCGTGCTCGGCAATCTCTTTACAACTTGACTCCAGATCGTCGCGAGCCTGCCGATCAACCGTGGAACCACGGCCAAACGCGCGCGTACCGGCCAGCGGCTCGGTAATCACCACACCGTCGGGACGGACTGCCGCAACCAGTTCAGGGCTATAGCCTAGCGCGCGAATTCCGCCCAGCCGCAACATAAAAGACCTCACCGGGGTGTTGTTGCGACGGCCCATCCGGAAGGTTGCCGGGAAATCGAGAGCGAAAGGCACTTCGACACAACGGGAGAGAATCACCTTGTGATAGTCACCGGCCGCGATCTCCCGAACCGCCACGGCAACCCGATCGCGATAGCCTGACGCATCAGCGGTTACATCGACCGCAGCGACATTGGGCAAATCACGCACCCCGTCGGCGAGCAACCGACGTACCACCTCATGGTGGCGGCGCTCGGCGCCGAACAGAACCACTTCCTGCGGAGTTACCACAATGCGGGTGCGAGGCCAAAACAATCTGGCCAAACGGGTTTTCGGCGCCAGCCGCTGCTGCAGACCGCAGCGGTAGACACCGAATTCGAAAGCCAGCCAGCCAAACACCTGGTCTGTTTCCAGCAGCAGTCGGTCGATCGCTTCGCCCAGTACCAGTCCAGGCCGCCCCGACCACCGTTGCCGCTGCGTGACGCCGTCGCGGGTGACACGCAGTTCATCACTGTCGAGCTCAACCATCGCCCGGACCCCGATGGCCAGGACCCATTGATCGTCGCGCTCGTAGAGCAAGTATTCCTCGCCCTCAAGCTCCGATAGCATGTCGGCCAGCTCAGCCGCCAGTTCGGCCGGGTTGATATCGGCAGGCACCGGCATCGACGGCGCCGCCGTGCCGGGAGGAATCGACTCGACGCGGACCTCGGTCACGATTAGTAAATGTAGCCTAACCTACTAAAGAGCGCCGCCCCGGCCCGCTATTGCTGCCCCTAACGCACCTCACCTGGGTAAACCTCATACAGAAGAAAAATGCGCCTATCGCGACAAGCGCAACCGTCGACGAGTTGCCGGTTCGCCGCACCCCGCCCCAGAGCCTTCCGAAACCCGCTGCGACGGTCCGGCCAGATCCCCGCTGCCGCCCCACAACCGGTGCTCACAGACGTGGCGCGAATAACAATTTCCCGCCCGTTTAGTTGCTCGCCGCACGACGACGAGCTAGCGTACGCGAAACCCCCCTAGCATTACCGCTCAACCACTTGGACCCGCTGGTCGAAGTAGTCCGCCAGGCCAACGCCCCATCACTCACCGCCTTCTAGCAATAGGGAGGACCATGTTTGTAATCCGGCTCGCCGATGGAGAAGAAGTCCAGTCCGGCAATTGCGATGACCTCACGATCAACCAGGAGACAGGCGTCCTCACGGTTTCACGAGTCGACGGATTCGAGGAGACCACGACTCACTACTCGCCGTCAGCATGGCTGTCGGTGACACATCGCAACCGAGGCGCCGGGGTCAGACCGTCGCTGGTTTCCTCTGCGCAATAGCGATATTTCGCTAGCTCACAGCGAATTGGTAACAACCCCGCACTGATCACACAGCGCGGGGCGCAGCGGCGCCGTGTCCAGCGCTGTTGCCACAGCCGGCTGGCTCCACCACGGTTAACTGGACGCCGCGTCCCGAATGCGGCCTAGAAGCCTGGTGGTTCGGCGTGTGCCCCAGATGGCGACGTGGCCACAGCCCGGATAGGTTCTGCGCGTTGCCCGGGACGTTCGCGGTGGCCCCGCCGAGGTCGATGGCCGGTGGCCTACTGCACCGAATCTTGGAAGGCGCTAATGCTGCACGAGTTCTGGGAGAACTTCACCCACAGCCTGTTCAAGCCGCTCTTGCTGTTCTTCTACTTCGGGTTCCTGCTGCAGATCCTCAAGGTGCGGTTCGAATTCCCCTATGTGCTCTACCAGGGCCTGACTATGTACCTGCTGCTGGCGATCGGCTGGCACGGCGGTGAAGAGCTGGCCAAGGTCAACGTGTCCAGCTTCGGCGGCATCGCTGGGTTCATGTTCCTGGGCTTCGTTTTGAACATCGCAATCGGCGCGACCGCTTATTACCTGCTCGGCCGGATGACCGCACTACGAAAAATCGACCGAGCCACGGTTGCCGGCTACTACGGATCGGACTCGGCGGGAACCTTTGCCACCTGCGTGGCCTTCCTTGCCAGTGCCGGCATCGCCTTCAACGCCTTCATGCCAGTCATGCTGGCTGTCATGGAAATTCCCGGTTGCCTGGTGGCGCTGTACCTGGTGGCGCGACTACGCCACCGGGGGTTGAGCCAGGACGGGTGGATGCCCGATGAGCCGGGCTACGCCTCAGCCAGCCACATCAGGGTTGGCCCCGGCGCTGCTCTGCGTCCCACAAACGGTCAAAGTCTCAGCATCGAACGCGAACGCGAGATCCAACAGGAGTTGGAGATTTCGTTGGAGAGGCGAGAACATCCGGATTGGTACGAACCCGACCCAGCCAACAGCATCGCTGAAACGGGCACGAAGCCGTCCTTCTTCTCCGGTGAACTACTGAAGGAAGTTTTCCTCAACCCAGGATTATGCTTGCTGATCGGCGGCATCATCATCGGGCTTATCAGTGGACTGCAGGGCGAGCGGGTAGTCCACGACGACGACGCTTTCTTCGTCACCGCCTTCCAAGGCGCGCTGGCCCTATTCTTGCTCGAGATGGGCATGACGGCGGCGCGGAAGTTGAAAGACCTGAAAACCGCGGGTCGCGGTTTTGTCGTCTTTGGCCTCCTAGCGCCCAATCTCTTTGCGACGCTTGGAATCATCGTCGCTCACGGCTACGCCAACCTCACCGGTACCGAGTTCAAGCCAGGCACCTACGTACTGTTCGCCGTCTTGTGCGGCGCGGCATCCTATATCGCCGTGCCCGCCGTTCAGCGACTTGCGATACCCGAGGCCAGTCCGACTTTGCCGCTGGCCGCATCGCTGGGTTTGACGTTCTCTTACAACGTGACGATCGGAATCCCGCTCTACATCGAGATCGCCCGTATTGTCGGGCACTGGTTCCATACCGGCTGAATTCTCCGCTTACCCCAACAGCTCTCGGACAACGACATCAGCCAGCAGCCGCCCCCGATCGGTGAGCACCAAGTTATCGCTCTCGGCTAACACTAGGCGGTCCTCCGCCGGCGCGGTCAATAGACTATCGGCACGTTCCCGTTCGGCGGCGTCTAGCTGGTCCATCGGCAACCCCTGGCGGAGTCGGATTTTCAGCATCACATCCTCGGTGTGCCGCGCCTCGGTGTCCAGCTGCTCGAAATCCGCCACCGGAAGCGTCCCATCCGCCAACATCTGCGCATACTTGCTGGGGTGCTTGACATTCCACCAGCGTGTCGCTGCTACGAAACCGTGCGCGCCCGGTCCCGCACCCCACCACTGGCCGCCGTCCCAATAGCCGAGGTTGTGCCGGCACTCGCCGCCCGGACGCGACCAATTGGAAATCTCGTACCAGCTCAGGCCAGCTTCGCCTAGCCGCGCATCGATGAGCTCATAACGATGCGCCAGCACGTCATTGTCCGGCGCGGCCAGCTCACCGCGCCGGACCCGCCGCGCCAATGCAGTGCCATCCTCGACGACCAGGGCATAGGCGGATATGTGGTCGACGTCGGCCTCAATCGCTGTGTCCACCGAGCGCAACAAATCGTCATCGAACTCTCCCGGAGTGCCGTAGATCAGATCGAGGCTGACGTGTTCAAAACCCTCGGCCATCGCCTCACGGGCCGCGAGCGCCGCCCGCCCCGGCGAGTGCACCCGGTCGAGGGTCGCCAACACGTGCGGCGCCACCGATTGCATGCCCAGCGATACCCGCGTGTATCCGGCCGCCCGGATCGTCCCGAAGAATTCCGGCCAGGTCGACTCGGGGTTGGCCTCGGTGCTGATCTCGGCATCGGGAGCCAACGCAAAATAATCCTGCACCATACCGAGCAGCGCGCCCAGGCGCTCCCCACCGAGTAGCGACGGTGTACCGCCGCCAACAAAAACAGTGCTGACCATCGGTGCGCCCAATCGAGCGGCGGCCAGCTCAAATTCCGTCCGCAGCGCCAGCATCCAGGTGTCGGGGTTGACGCCACCCAGCTCGGCTGGCGTGAATGTGTTGAAATCGCAGTAACCGCAGCGGGTCACGCAGAACGGCACATGAACGTAGATGCCGAACCGACATCCAGGACCGGGTGCAATGACGGGCAACTCGGCCGGTTCGGCGCGAAGAGTCATGCCCGATTTTCGCACGGCGAACCGAGCTCAGCTGCCGCCTACGTCGCCCAAACGCCTCAGTCGTCCGTCCTGCCTGAGCAACCACCAGTCTCGGACGCGAGAAATGCCAAGATGTGGGTCAAAGACCCGACCGGTGCGTCACCCCGGCCGCACGAACTGCATTTCGGCCATGCGCTTGGCCCTTGGGTAGCCATGATGTTGTTCGCGATTGTGATCTGTTGCTGGCGGCTCGCAGCCGCCGGCGACCCGGAACCGCCGTTGGCATCCCATGTTTCCTGGCTGATCTGTAGGCCTCCATACAGCCCGTTCCCGGTGTCGGCAGCCCAATTCCCACCGGATTCGCATTGCGCTATAGCGTTCCAATTGACATCGTCTGCTTTTGCGCTGGCGGTGGACAATCCCAACATCGCGATAAACAGCGCCGCGACGGCGACCATGTCGGCAAACAACGTGTACAAAGGACGTGCGCGCCCGCAGCCCGGGCGACCCTCACCGCCCAACAACATGGGCTTCACAACAGCTCAACCTTGCTGGCCAGCCAGCGACCGGCCACCTTGTTCATGGTCATCTTGATACGGCTGCGGTCAATCTGCGGAGTTGGGCTGTTGCGGTTGCTCACCGATTGATCGACGAACATCAGGACGACAACTTTGTCTTTTGTGGCGGACTTGACCGTCGCCTCAACGACGGTCCCGTGCGTGACCGCCTGGCTGTCCAGCAATACTTGGCGGAGGTGCTCGGTGGATTTGCCGTATTTGTCTTTGAATTCGCCAGTTGCCCCGTCAAGGATGTTGTCCATCCCGTCGTCGAGACTCGTGGAATCGATGTTGGTTAGCGTCAGGACATAGCTTCGGGCGGCCGCGAGCGCCTGAGCGGCGGCAATGTCCTTCTGATGTCCCTGGAATAGCACCCATCCGCAGAACCCCAAACCAACCAGCAAGACCACCGCCGCGATAATTCCAACCCAGCGAATCGCCGATCCAGTCGAGCGGCCCCGAGGGGCAGCACCGGCAGCCTCGACAACGGTCGCAGCCTGTTCGGATGTGTCGGCGGGCGGCGTGACCGGTTCGTCGCCACCGACCGAGTCATGAGCACCAGCTGCTGGGCCTTCTTCGGAGGGTTCCATGAAGCTCACCCGACGCCCGAGCCGCGCGCCGTGGGCACAGCCGCAATGATGAATCTGCGCACGATTGACCTCGTTCACCATTTATGAAGACATGTCCCGGCAATTGTCTGTGGTCACACCTGCCACCTAGGTCAACGACACGGCAGAACTTTCCGGCGGAGCCGTTCGCGGCTCTACCAGCGGCCAACTGTGTCGAAACCGGCAGGTTAAGCACCTAAAGAGCGAAACGGCGGTCCAATTTCTCAGGCCATTCGCAGTTGTGTTTATCCAGCTGCTCAGGGTCTATTCGTAGTTTTAATCAGTGTGAGAAAAAATTCGACCTGGTGGCGCGGCCGGCTGCCATCCATGGCACAATGTCACCGTGACCGCTGCCCATTCGAATCTGCGCACAGCGCTGGTTGCGCGGCGGTATATCGACCTCAAGCGTGTCTGCAGCTGCACCTGTCTGCCTTGATGTCGTAGACCCAGCCCACCTGCACCTGCTGCTGGCGACCGGTTCTGCGCCACCGGAAGATATCCGGCGTCGCGCGGGTCCAGGTCCAGCAATGTTCGCGAAGGAGAACCCTGCGGATGACCACGTCACGTCCCGCCAAAACCCGCAACGAGGGCCAGTGGGCGCTGGGCAATCGCGAGCCGCTCAACCCGAACGAAGAACTCAAGAAGGCCGGCAACCCGCTCGATGTCCGGGAACGCATCGAAAACATCTACGCCAAGGGCGGGTTTGACAGCATCGACAAAGACGACCTGCGTGGACGCTTTCGCTGGTGGGGCCTCTACACGCAGCGTGAACAGGGCTACGACGGCTCATGGACAGGCGACGAGCACATTGAGCAGATCGAGGCCAAATACTTCATGCTGCGGGTTCGCTGTGACGGCGGCGCACTCTCGGCTAAAGCCCTGGCCACGCTGGGCCAGATCTCGACAGAGTTCGCTCGAAACACCGCCGATATCTCCGATCGGGAGAACCTCCAGTACCACTGGATCGAGGTGGAGAACGTTCCCGAAATCTGGCGGCGGCTCGACGAAGTCGGACTGCACACCACCGAAGCATGTGGCGATTGCCCGCGCGTCGTGCTGGGCTCGCCGCTGGCCGGCGAATCGCTCGACGAGATACTCGACCCGAGCTGGGCGATCGATGAGATCGTGCGCCGTTACGTTGGCAAGCCCGAGTTCGCCGACCTGCCGCGCAAGTACAAGACCGCTATCTCGGGTCTGCAGGATGTCGCGCACGAGATCAACGACATTGCGTTCATCGGGGTGAACCATCCCAAACACGGGCCCGGCCTGGACCTATGGGTAGGCGGTGGACTCTCGACCAACCCGATGCTGGCCCAGCGGGTCGGCGTCTGGGTTCCGCTTGACGAGGTACCCGAGGTGTGGGCGGCGGTAACCTCGGTGTTCCGCGACTATGGATACCGGCGGCTGCGAGCGAAGGCGCGGCTGAAGTTCCTGATCAAAGACTGGGGCATAGCGAAATTCCGTGAAGTTCTCGAAACCGAATACCTCAAACGTCCGCTGATCGACGGTCCGGCCCCCGAACCCCTCGCCCATCCGCTCGACCACGTGGGGGTGCAGCGACTGAAGAACGGGCGCAACGCTGTGGGCGTTGCCCCAATAGCCGGGCGGGTATCGGGCACCGTCCTGTCAGCAGTGGCAGACCTGGCCCAACGCGCCGGCTCGGACCGGATCCGATTCACCCCCTACCAGAAGTTGGTCATCCTCGATATCCCCGACGACAAGCTCGACGACACCATCGCGGGCCTGGAGAAAATCGGGCTGCAGACGCGACCATCACATTGGCGCCGCAATCTCATGGCATGCAGCGGGATTGAGTTCTGCAAGTTGTCGTTCGCCGAAACCCGAGTCCGGGCACAGTCTTTAGTGCCGGAACTAGAACGCCGGCTCGACGACATCAACGCTACGCTCGACGTACCGATCACCGTCAACATAAACGGCTGTCCGAACTCGTGTGCGCGAATTCAGATTGCCGACATCGGATTCAAAGGCCAGATGGTCGCTGACGGTTCCGGTGGCTCGGTCGAGGGCTTCCAAGTCCATCTGGGCGGCAGCCTGGGTCTGGACAGCGGATTCGGCCGCAAACTGCGCCAGCACAAAGTCACCAGCGACGAACTGGGTGACTATATCGATCGGGTGGTGCGCAACTTCGTCAAACACCGCAACGATGGTGAACGCTTCGCACAATGGGCTGTTCGAGCCGACGAGGACGATCTGCGATGAGCGACGCAGAGACCGGGCCGACCGAACCCGAGTTGCGCGAGCTGGCGGCGCGCGGTGCAGCCGAACTCGACGGAGCCAGCGCTACAGAGCTGCTTCAGTGGACCGAAGAGTCCTTCGGCGGTGTCGACAACACCCGCGAGTCCGCGACGTGCGGCTATGTGGTGGCGTCCAACATGCAGGACGCGGTTCTCATTGATCTGGCTGCCAAGGTGCGGCCAGGTGTACCGGTGCTCTTCCTAGACACTGGCTACCACTTCGTGGAAACCGTCGGTACCCGAGACGCGATCGAGTCCGTGTATGACGTCCGAATGCTCAATGTGACTCCCGAGCACACGGTTGCCGAACAAGACGAACTTCTTGGCAAAGATCTGTTCGCGCGGGAACCCGGTGAATGCTGCCGACTACGCAAAGTCGCCCCCCTGGGCAAAGCGCTACGCGGCTACTCCGCCTGGGTAACCGGGCTGCGCCGCATCGAATCGCCCACCCGGGCCAATGCACCATTGATCAGCTTCGACGAGACATTCAAACTGGTGAAAATCAATCCCATCGCCGCGTGGACCGACGCCGACATCCAGGACTACATCGCCGAGCACGACGTGCTGGTCAATCCGCTTGTCCAAGAAGGCTATCCATCAATTGGCTGTGCGCCCTGCACAGCCAAGCCCGTCGAGGGCGCCGATCCCCGCAGCGGGCGTTGGCAGGGGCTAGCAAAAACCGAATGCGGGTTACACGCCTCGTGATCCGCGCCGACGACAGTGCGCAGCCATGACCACCCTGGTGCTGACCGCACACGGAAGTGCCGATCCACGATCGGCTGCCAACGCGCGCGCCATCGCAGGCCACCTGGTGCAAATGCGGCCCGGACTCGACGTGCGCCTGGCGTTCTGCGAACACAATTCTCCGAGCCTGGCTCAGGTGCTCGCCGGTTTAGCGGCAGAGCACCAGGCGCCCAAGGCAGTTGTCACTCCCCTGTTGTTGGCGAACGCCTACCACGCCCGTATCGACATACCCGGTCAGATCGCCAATTGCGCCAACGATGTAAGCGGAATCCACGTGTCCCAAGCCGCCGTACTTGGCGAAGACGATCGGCTTGTGTCGGTGCTGCGTCAACGGGTAACGGAGCTCGGGACTACCCGCCGCGACCCGACGCTGGGTGTGCTCGTCGTGTCCATCGGCTCGTCGAACCGCGCCGCCAACGCGCGCACCGGCCGCGTCGCGCCAAAATTGGCCACGGGCACTTGCTGGGCCGCAGTCACAACCGCCTTCGCCACCCGCCCGGAACCCTCGCTGGCCGGCGCTGTCGAACAATTGCGGAGCAGAGGCGCTCGCCGAGTGATCATCGCGCCCTGGTTCCTGGCACCAGGTCGAGTGCCCGACCGGGTAGGGCTCTTCGCACGCAACGCGAACATAGCGATGGCAGCACCGCTGGGCGCCCACCCGCTGGTGGCCGCTACCGTGCTAGACCGCTTTGATCAGGCAAAAGCCAAACGCTTGGCGGCCTGATCACGCTAATTCCCTCATCGCAGACCGGCCTCCTGGCCAGTTCCAGCGTCGGATCACGCAGAGGTCAGCGTGCTGCGATCCGCATCAGCGTCCCCGGCGCCGTCGTCGCGGTGGCCTATCAACTCATCGGAAATAGGCGGTACCCGGGTAGCGCGTGCATACACGGTGTCACCCTCACGCAGGGCCAACGCCTCGGCATCGCCCCGGGTGATCTGGGCGGTGAACGAACCTCCGGTGGCCGAGCTGGTCAACTCCACGCGAACCTCGAATCCCAAAACGACGACCCGGTCGACGGTAGCGCGGATAACCCCAGTGGCCGCCGCGGTGCGGTCCGCAGAGGCAACCGCCATATTGGGATTGCGACCAACCCGGATGTCGTGCGGGCGGACCAAGGACCCGTTGAGCGTAGAAACCGCTCCGAGGAAGGACATCACGAAGGCGTTGGCCGGGGCGTCGTAGACCTCGGTCGGGCTGCCGACCTGCTCAATCCGTCCCTTGTTGAGCACGGCTATCCGGTCGGCCACGTCCAGCGCCTCGGCCTGATCGTGAGTGACAAGAACAGTGGTGACGTGCACCTCGTCATGCAGGCGGCGCAGCCAGGTCCGCAGATCCTCGCGCACTTTGGCGTCCAGCGCACCGAACGGCTCGTCGAGCAGTAGCACTTCGGGGTCAACCGCCAAGGCCCGAGCCAGCGCCATCCGTTGTCGTTGGCCGCCCGATAGCTGGTTCGGATATCGGCTCTGAAATCCGCTCAGGCCCACCACCTGCAGCAAGTTGTCAACCTTTGAGGTGATTTCTGCCTTCGGTTGCTTACGTATCTTCAGGCCAAAAGCCACGTTGTCCCAGACGGTCAAATGTTTGAAGGCGGCATAGTGCTGGAACACGAATCCGATCCCGCGTCGCTGTGGCGGCACCCTGGTGACATCGCGCCCGTTGATCGTGACAGTCCCCGTGTCTGGCTGGTCCAAACCCGCGATCATGCGCAACAGCGTCGACTTTCCCGAACCGCTCGGCCCCAACAATGCCGTCAACGAGCCCGCGGGCACCACGAAGTCCAAACTGTCCAATGCGACGAAATCACCGTACTGCTTGCATGCGGCCTGCACGACAATGGCGTGGTCACCGTCCTCGTCTGTGGTGGCGTCGACTTCGGTCGTCTCCGCGGTCATTTCACCGTCTCCTTGCGTCTGCTTCTCAACTCCGGCCGGCCGCTCGTATCCGGCGGGCGTCCAGAATCACCTGGAAGATCAGGACCACCACCGAAACGGCCATCAGCAACGTCGACAGCGCGTAAGCACCGTACTCCGCCCCGCGGTGATACCGATCCGAAACCAACAGTGTGAGTGTCTGCGACGTCCCGGGGAGGTTGGACGACACCATGATGACAGCGCCGTATTCACCCAGCGTACGGGCGATTGTTAGCACAATGCCGTACGTCAGGCCCCACCGAATCGATGGCAGCGTAATCCGCCAGAATGTCTGCCACCACCCAGAACCCAGCGTCGCAGCGGCCTGTTCCTGGTCGGTGCCCAGTTCGTGCAGAACGGGTTCGACTTCGCGCACCACGAACGGGAGAGTGACGAATATGCTGGCAAGCACAATGCCGGGAAGCCCGAAAATGACCTTGAAACCAAGGTCCTTCTCGACGGAGCCGAACGCGCCGGCCGATCCCCACAGCAATATCAATGCGACGCCCACGATCACCGGTGATACTGCGAAAGGCAGGTCGATGATCGCCTGCAAAGCCCCCTTGCCCCGAAAGCGGTTGCGGGCGAGTACCAATGCAGTAGGAATACCAAAGACCACATTCAATGGCACCACGATGGCCACTACCAACAGCGACAAATTCAGTGCCGAGATCGCGGCCGGCGTGCTGACATAAGCATAGAACTGACCAAAGCCGGGCTCGAAGGTGCGCCACAGGATCAATGCCACCGGAACAAACAGCAAGACAAAGACATACGCCAAGGCGATCGACCGGAAGAGGTAGCGAAACCCCCGCGTGGGTGTCACGCACCCATCTCCTCACGTTTAGCCGCTCGCGCGCCAACAATTCGCAGCAACAACAACACGAGGAACGAAATGGTCAGCAAAACAATGGATATGGCTGCGGCGCCGGTTCGATCGTCGTTCTCGATTAGGGTGCGGATCCATTGCGACGACACTTCAGTCTTGCCCGGCACCGCGCCACCGATCAGCACAACAGAGCCGAACTCACCGATAGCTCGCGAGAAGGCCAGGCCGGCACCGGATAGCAGCGCGGGCGTCAGTGACGGCAGCACGACAGCGGTGAAGACCTTGCGGCCGCTAGCGCCCAGCGACGCCGCCGCTTCCTCGGCCTCCCGGTCGATCTCCAACAAAACCGGCTGTACGGCGCGTACCACAAACGGCAGAGTGACAAATGCCAGCGCCACCCCTACCCCCCAGGCGGTGTGCTGCAAATGCAGACCTACCGGGCTGTTGTTTCCATAGAGAGCCAGCATTACCAGGCTGGCGACGATGGTAGGCAACGCGAACGGCAGATCGATGATCGCATCAACCAAGCGTTTGCCGACGAAGTCGTCCCGTACCAGTACCCAGGCAATAAGCAGACCGAACACCGTGTTGATTACGGTGACTCCGGCGGCAATGGTCAACGTGACCCGGAACGATTCCAGGGCAGCGTGCGACGTCACCGCCAGCGCGAATGCCTGCCAGCCGCCGCCCACCGCCTGCCACGCAATGGCCGCAAGCGGCAACAGCACTATCACTGAAAGCCACACCACCGCCACGCCGACATGCAGCGATGACGCGACCGAACGGCCGGAAAAGCGCGCACCGGCCCGGATCGCCCCCGGGCCCAGGCTTGCGCCTGAGCAGGATCCGGTCATCCGGTCGCCTGCGCATATATCTGGGTGATGCTGCCGGTGCTCTTATCGAAAAACCGGGGGTCCGCGGTGCCCCAGCCGCCGAGGTCGTCAATCGTCCACAGTCTGTCCGGCGCGGGAAACTGATCGCCGAACGCGGCTGCGACAGCCGGGTCGACCGGGCGGAATCCGGCCTGCGCCCACAACTTCTGCGCCGTGGCGGTGTACTGGAAGTTCTTAAACGCGGTCGCAGCACCCAAGTGGCGGCTGGTGGTCACCACGGCCAGCGGATTTTCGATCTTGAACGTCTGCGGCGGTGTGATGTGCTCAACCGGTTTGCCCGCGCGTTCAATAGCGATTGCCTCGTTCTCGTAGCTGATCAACACATCACCACTGCCCTCGACAAAAACATCGGTAGCTTCCCGTCCCGATCCAGGTCGCAACTTGACGTGGTCACGCACCAGTCTGCCGACAAAGTCAATCCCCGCTTCGTTGTTCCTGCCGCCGTCGCTTTTAACCGCGTACGGAGCGAGGAGATTCCATTTGGCGGAGCCCGAACTCAGCGGGCTGGGCGTGATGACTTCAATGCCCGGGCGTACGAGATCATCCCAGTCTTTGATGTTCTTGGGATTACCCGCGCGCACCACAAACGTCACCACGGAGCCGAACGGGATGCCTTTGGTGGCGTCCGCATCCCAGTCCTTCGCGACTTTGCCGGCCTTCACCAGGCGAGTGACGTCCGGTTCTACCGAAAAGTTCACCAAATCAGCCGGCTTACCGTCGACGACACCGCGGGACTGATCGCCCGACGCCCCGTATGACGTGATCACCTGGACGTCCTTGCCCTGTTCCGAGGCATTGAAGGCGGGAATCACCCGGCTCCAGCCAGGCTCGGGAACTGCATAGGCGAACAGCGTGATCGTCGTCTCCGCGTCGGTCAGTCCGCCGCCACCGACGACGTCGCTAGCGCCGCCGTGGCAGGCCGCGAGGGTACCGGCAATCAGTACGGTCGCGACCAGGCGTACTACCCGATAACGCCGCCGCGGCGCACACCCGATATCGCTGAACATCTGCGGCATTGGCAGCCTTCCGGTGCGGGACTTCTGAACAAAGGTCTCGTAGCGGCGGAAAGGCGGCGATCCCCCGAGTACCGAGAGGACTTAACGAACTCCACACCAGACCGCGCACGGGTTGGGAGTCAGCGACAACAACGCAGCTCGGCGGCCGCACAGCTCACCACGGCCCCGTGTGCGCAGCCGAGCGCCACCACAGGGCGCACCCAAGCACCGGTTGCTGCCAGCATGTCGCGCAGCCTAGCAGAATTCGCCGAATCGTCCCGCGCCTACAACCTCAGCGGGTGAGCAGCCAGGTCGCGATCACCAACAGGACAAGCGCGACAAGGGCCAGGGTCACATGCGACCGCGGCATCGGAGTTACCCGGAGCCTTCGTCGGAGCCGCCCACACGACGCATCACCTGGATACCCCTGCCGAGCAAAGCGTCCAGGAGGACTGCCATGACACCAGCAAGAACCAACATGACCGGCATCACCACCAGCGTCTGCAGCGCGAACGGGAGGCCGGAAAGCCACAGCTCGACGCTGTCCCACCAACCCAGGAATCCGTTCACCGGACTCACACTATTAGCCCGGCCGCCCGGAACCAACGTGCCTGGCCTTTTAGTGACGTCCGGTTCGTGGTCGGCGGACGCTCGCGTTTGCGTCACACTGACCGCAAACACGGGGATCTGGCTAACCCGCTATGCCGCGGCAGCCCAACACCCCGCTCGTCAAGGTGGACGCCAAGTGGGTCGACAGATGATGATGACGAGATGGTCCTGCACGCCCAACCCGCCGACCAAAGCGGACACACTGCTGAGGCTCAAGCGTTGGAAGCCGCATCCGACGGTTCTCCCACAACTGGCTCCGAAGGAGCCTCTGAGGCTGTCGATCTTGCCTTGGCGTCGAATCTGACGTCGAGCGGACCGCTGCGCAATCCGTTTCCGCCGATCGCCGACTACGCTTTCCTGTCCGACTGGGAAACGACGTGCTTGATTTCACCGGCTGGATCGGTGGAGTGGCTCTGTGTGCCCCGGCCCGACTCCCCGAGTGTCTTCGGGGCGATCCTCGACCGCAGCGCAGGCCATTTCCGACTGGGCCCATACGGAGTTTCGGTGCCTTCGGCCCGTCGCTACCTGCCAGGCAGCCTGATTATGGAGACCACTTGGCAGACCCATACCGGCTGGCTAATCGTGCGTGACGCGCTGGTGATGGGGCCTTGGCACGACATCGAGCGACGATCGCGAACACACCGTCGCACACCCATGGACTGGGACGCGGAACACATCCTGCTGCGCACGGTTCGCTGCGTCAGCGGCACCGTCGAACTGATGATGAGTTGCGAGCCGGCGTTCGACTACCACCGCCTCGGGTGCACCTGGGAATATTCGGCGAAAGCATACGGCGAGGCCATTGCGCGCGCCAGCAAACAACCAGACGCTCACCCGACGATACGGCTGACCACAAATCTGAAAATCGGGTTGGAAGGCCGCGAAGCGCGTGCACGCACCCGAATGGTCGAGGGCGATAACGTGTTCGTCGCGTTGAGCTGGACCAAGCATCCGGCGCCGCAGACGTACGAGGAAGCCGCCGACAAGATGTGGAAGACCACCGAATGCTGGCGGCAGTGGATCAACATAGGCAATTTCCCGGACCACCCTTGGCGGGCATACCTGCAGCGCAGCGCGCTCACCCTGAAAGGATTGACCTATTCGCCGACCGGTGCGCTGTTAGCGGCCAGTACCACGTCGTTACCTGAAACGCCCCAGGGGGAGCGCAACTGGGACTACCGCTATGCCTGGGTTCGTGATTCGACGTTCGCGCTGTGGGGGCTCTACACCTTGGGACTCGACCGTGAGGCCGACGACTTCTTCGCGTTTATCGCAGACGTGTCCGGCGCCAACAGCAACGAGCGCCACCCGTTGCAGGTCATGTACGGCGTGGGCGGGGAGCGCAGCCTGGTCGAAGCGGAACTCAACCATCTGTCCGGCTATGACCACGCGCGCCCGGTGCGGATCGGCAACGGCGCCTACGACCAGGTCCAGCATGATATCTGGGGCTCGATCCTGGACTCGTTCTATCTACACGCGAAATCTCGCGAGCAAGTACCGGAGACCTTGTGGCCGGTGCTGAAACGACAGGTGGACGAGGCGGTGAAGCACTGGCGTGAACCCGACCGGGGCATCTGGGAGGTGCGCGGGGAGCCACAGCACTTCACATCGTCGAAGGTGATGTGTTGGGTGGCGCTGGACCGCGGGTCCAAGTTGGCCGAGCGGCAGGGCGAGAACACCTACGCGCAGCAGTGGCGGACAATCGCCGAGGAAATCAAGGCCGACATTCTGCAGCACGGGGTGGATTCTCGCGGGGTGTTCACCCAGCGCTACGGCGATACCGCGCTCGACGCGTCGCTGTTGCTGGTAGTACTGACCCGCTTCCTGCCGCCCGACGACCCGCGGGTACGCAACACGGTGCTGGCCATCGCCGACGAGCTCACTGAGGAAGGCCTGGTGCTGCGTTACCGAGTCGACGAGACCGATGACGGGTTGTCCGGCGAAGAAGGCACGTTCACGATCTGTTCGTTCTGGTTGGTGTCGGCGCTGGTCGAGATTGGTGAGGTGAGCCGTGCCAAGCGACTGTGCGAGCGCCTGTTGTCCTACGCCAGTCCGCTGCATCTCTACGCAGAGGAGATCGAGCCGCGAACGGGCCGCCACCTGGGCAACTTCCCGCAAGCGTTCACCCACCTGGCACTGATCAACGCGGTGGTCCACGTGATCCGCGCCGAAGAGGAGGCCGACAGCTCAGGGATGTTCCAGCCAGCCAACGCGCCCATGTGACGGTTGTCCTAAGCGTTGGGTCAACTCAGGGCGCTGATCTTGTCCATCATCGCGCGCGCAATGTCAATAGCGCTGGTTCGCGGATCGCCCGACCCACGGTCCGATGCGCCTTGCGCGCTGAAGAATGCGACCTCGACTTCGACGAGGCAATTCACCCGGACGCCGATGGCCCGCGCCTCTGGTCTGCGCCCGCGTACCGGGCCGGATGACTGCACATAAACAGTCGCCGCGAGGACGGAATTAGCAACACGCACGTCGGCGATGTCGTCCACCAAACGAAGACCGCTGCCTGTGATGGTTACAGTTTCGCCGTCGCACGCGTCCCACTGGCGGGAGAACCGCGCAAAGAGTTCGTCGGCATCGGCGGCGTCGCGCATCGCGACGGTGGCCTCAGCCACGCTGATCACCTTGGCGGGTCCGCCGGCATTCCACCACGTCTCACGTGCGACATTCTTGACGTTGGCCGAGGGGTAGACACTTCTTCCGATCATTGTCGGCACGCCAGCGCACTCGGCCGGTGACACCGACCCAAAACCATGGAGCAGCTTCTCGGGGCCTCCGTATCGCGGCGGCAAACGCGGATCGGCGCTGAATGGCTGATCGAGAAGTCGCGACAGTGCGGCCTGGCCAAGGAGGACCTGTTTGATCGTTTCCCCCACGACCGGGCGCGGCTTGATCCCGGGCGCCGGGCGCGCCGTACCGCCGATCACGGCAGCGCATCCCGCGGCGGTCAGCATGGCGGCCAACAGCAAGGCAACCACGATCCAGCTGCTGCTCTTCTGCGGACTCGTCCACGCGCTCGACGGTTGGTCGCTGGATGCGGTGACTGGATCAACGACTGCGGCGGGTGGGTAGTGGGCAGCTCGCGCCCCGCTCATCGCTACTTCTTGCCCTTGTCCCCGGCTGCTTCCGCGGATAGCGCCGCGACGAATGCTTCCTGCGGCACCTCGACCCGGCCAATAGTCTTCATCCGCTTCTTGCCTTCCTTCTGCTTCTCCAGAAGTTTGCGCTTCCGGGTGATGTCGCCGCCGTAGCACTTCGACAATACGTCCTTGCGGATTGCGCGGATATTTTCGCGCGCAATGATTTTCGATCCGATCGCGGCCTGCACGGGTACTTCGTACTGCTGGCGCGGGATTAATTCCTTAAGCTTGGTAGTCATCTTTGTGCCGTATGCCGAAGCCCCGTCTTTGTGGACGATCGCGGAGAACGCGTCAACGGCCTCGCCCTGCAGCAGGATGTCAACTTTGACCAGGGACGCCTCCTGCTCACCGGCGTCCTCGTAGTCGAGGCTGGCGTATCCGCGGGTGCGCGACTTCAGCGAGTCGAAGAAGTCGAAGATGATCTCCCCGAGCGGCAACGTGTAACGCAGTTCCACCCGCTCCGGTGACAGATAGTCCATGCCACCCAGCTCACCACGACGGGACTGACATAGTTCCATGATTGTGCCGATGAACTCACTGGGC
Organism: Mycobacterium sp.; assembly: GCF_965230835.1. Classification (GTDB taxonomy): domain Bacteria; phylum Actinomycetota; class Actinomycetes; order Mycobacteriales; family Mycobacteriaceae; genus Mycobacterium. The sequence goes on along the minus strand of NZ_CBDDLW010000002.1, from coordinate 3,846,966 downwards.
ACAATGATGGTCGTCTGCACGACGGGTTCGTAGACCGTACGGATTTTGCCCTCGGGCCAGTCCGACGGGTTGGTCACCACAATCTCGGTGTTGTCCTCTTTCACGACCCGGTACACGACGTTCGGCGATGTAGAGATCAGGTCGAGGTCGAACTCACGTTCCAACCGCTCTCGAGTGATCTCCATGTGCAACAAGCCCAGGAAACCACACCTGAACCCAAAGCCAAGCGCCACCGAGGTTTCCGGCTCGTATGTCAATGCCGCGTCGTTGAGTTGCAGCTTGTCCAGCGCATCACGCAGATTCGGGTAGTCCGAGCCGTCGACGGGATATAAGCCCGAATAGACCATCGGCTTGGGTTCGCGGTAGCCCGTCAGGGCTTCCTGGGCGCCGTTGCGAGCCGTCGTCACCGTGTCGCCGACTTTTGACTGCCGGACGTCCTTGACCCCGGTGATCAGGTAGCCAACCTCGCCGACACCCAGGCCTTTGCTGGCTTTGGGTTCGGGCGAGACGATGCCGACCTCAAGTAGTTCGTGGGTGGCGCCGGTGGACATCATCGCGATGCGCTCGCGCGGGCTGATCTTGCCGTCGACCACGCGAACGTAGGTCACCACGCCGCGGTAGATGTCGTAGACGGAATCGAAGATCATCGCGCGAGTCGGAGCGTCAGCGTCACCCTGCGGAGGCGGCACCTCACGCACCACATGGTCAAGCAGGTCTGCCACCCCCTCACCGGTCTTGCCGGATACGCGCAACACGTCAGCAGGATCGCAGCCGATGATGTGGGCGATCTCGCCCGCATAGCGATCCGGGTCGGCGGCCGGCAAGTCGATCTTGTTGAGCACCGGGATGATCACTAGGTCGCGGTCCAGCGCCAGATAGAGATTGGCCAAAGTCTGCGCTTCGATGCCCTGCGCCGCGTCGACCAGCAGCACCGCACCCTCGCAAGCCTCCAGCGCACGCGAGACCTCATAAGTGAAGTCGACGTGGCCGGGGGTGTCTATCAGGTGTAGGACGTAGTCGTTTTCGAGGGCATCATCGTTTACCGAGTCTCCCGACATCCTCCAGGGAAGCCGCACATTCTGCGCCTTGATCGTGATACCACGCTCGCGCTCGATGTCCATGCGGTCTAGGTATTGGTCACGCATGGAGCGCTCGTCAACCACTCCGGTCAGCTGCAGCATCCTGTCCGCCAATGTCGACTTGCCGTGGTCGATGTGAGCGATGATGCAGAAATTCCTGATCTGCGCCGGCGGGGTGAAGGTCTTGTCGGCGAAACTGGTGATGGGATCTCCAGGGCTCGAGGATGTTTGAGGACCCATGAGCGTCCATGGGCGGCCGTCAGGGGGCGTGTCCAGCGTATCCATCTGACGAAGCCGGGACACAATCGCCGCTTCGGGGGCGCGTCTATGCTGCGAACATGGCCTCCGGCCGGAAGTCACAGTGGACAACGTTGCGGCGCTTCGCGGAGAACCTCGTGTTCACCGAGGCGCCTAAGCTCGTCCGCTACGTACAGAACTCGCAGGACACGCTAAGAACCATCCAGCAGGCCGTCCAGGTCACCGTGAACATCGTGACCGCTGGCATGCCCCAGCCACCGGCCGAGGTCACCGCGGGCCGCCCGGTAACCGGCACCAGCTTCCCCACCGCCCAACGGGCACGCAAGCTCACCTACGCTCCAGACCTTGATGGCCGGGCCAGTCCCGGTGAGATTGTGTGGACTTGGGTCGTCTACGACGAGGACCCAACACGCGGCGAAGACCGGCCAGTCCTGGTCGTGGGTCGCGACGACAGCATCCTGCTGGGGCTGATGGTGTCCAGCCAGGAACACCGGCACACTGGCCATGACTGGGTCGAGATTGGTTCTAGCGATTGGGATCACGAGGGCGGGAAGAGCTGGATACGACTGGACCGGGTGCTCGACGTGCCCGAGGAGGGCATCCGTCGGGAGGGCGCGATCCTGGATCGCGAGATCTTCAATCTGGTGTCCGCGCGGCTGCGCGCTGACTACTCCTGGCGCTAGCCAGAAATCAGCCCCGCAGTCAGCCCTGGGTGATGTAGGACTGCAGCTGTTGCTGCTCGGCCTCGAGTTCTCCCATTCGTGTTTTTACCACGTCACCGATGCTCACGATGCCGATGAGTTCTTTACCGTCCAGCACCGGCACGTGCCGCACCCGATGTTTTGTCATCAACACGCTGATGTTGTCAACGGTGTCGGATCTCGTGCAGGTGGCGACGGCCGCCGTCATGATCTTGGAGACCGGACGTGACAGCACGCTGGCGCCATGTGCGTGCAGCTGACGTACGACGTCGCGTTCCGACACGATCCCGACCACGCCTTCGACCCCGACTACCACCATGGCGCCGATGTTCTGCTCAGCCAGGCCGGCCAGCAGTTCAGCCACCGTTGCCTCGGGGTTGATCGTCACCACCGCTGCCCCCTTGTTTCGCAAGACGTCCGCGATGCGCATCAAGGCCTCCCGCCGATGATGATCTTCCTCACACCAGGCTACGACCATCTCGTCCTACGGGAAAGCGAACACGAGAACCCGCGCGCAATATCGACTAAAACTTCCGGAGACCAAGCGTTCACAACCACGTTGTGGCCGGCGCTGCCCGAGACGCCTCCCAGTTCGATTGATCCCACCGCACATCCCGGCCTGACTTGACAGGATAAGACGATGATCGAGATCACGTTGCTGGGCACCGGAAGCCCCATTCCTGATCCGAACCGCGCCGGGCCATCCACCCTGGTACGGGCCGGCGGTCAGACGTTTCTGGTGGATTGTGGGCGGGGCGTTTTGCAACGTGCCGCGGCCGTCGGCGTCGGCGCCAGTGGGGTGTCGGCACTGCTGCTCACCCACCTGCACAGCGACCACATCGCCGACCTCGGCGATGTGCTCATTACATATTGGATCACCAGCTTCAATCCTGAACCGTCACCGCTGCCGATCATCGGACCACCGGGCACCGCTGAGGTCGTAGCGGCCACACTGCAGGCATTCAGTCACGACATCGGCTACCGGATCGCCCACCACGCCGACCTGACAACACCACCACCGGTCGAGGTCCGCGAGCACACTCAGGGGCCAGTCTGGGATCACCACGATGTGGCGATCCGGGTCGCGCCCACCGATCACCGGCCGGTGGCGCCGACGATCGGCTACCGAATCGAAGCTGGTGGCGCGTCGGCGGTGCTGGCCGGGGACACCCTGCCCTGCGCCAGCTTGGATGAGCTGGCGACCGGATCAGGCGCATTGGTGCACACGGTGATCCGCAAAGACATCGTCGCGCAGATTCCGCAACAGCGGATCAAAGATATCTGCGATTACCACTCGTCGGTCCAGGAAGCAGCCGCGACAGCACGGCGTGCCGGCGTGCGGATCCTGGTCATGACGCACTGCGTCCCAGCCATCATCCCGGGCCAAGAGGAGCAGTGGCGCGCGCTGGCCGAGACCGAATTTGGCGGGCGGATCGAGCTGGGCGACGATTTGCACCGAGTCGAGGTACCCGCGCACACATAACACGCCTGCCAACGGCCGGACCGGTCTTGGATGGCTCGTCAGACCACGCATGAGTTAGGACTGGACCGAAAGAACCGATTTCGACGAAACGCCAATGGTCAGCGCATACGGCGATACGATCGGAGCAGGACACGGACAGCCACGGTGACGAGGCTGGCCTGATGGTGTGAGGTGCTAGATGTCGTACGTGACCGCCGGACCGGAGGCCATGCTGGCGCGGGCCGCCGATCTGGCTGAAGTCGGCGCGACGATTCAAGAGGCCAACACGATCGCGGCCACCCAAACAACCGGCTTGCCGGCGGCCGCCGCCGATGGAGTGTCCGCAGCGGTTGCCGCGGTGTTCGAGTCGCACGCCGAGAACTATCAGGCCATTGGCGCGCAGATGGCGGCCCTCCACGACCAATTCGTGCAAAAGCTGGCCGCCGGCTCCGCCGCGTATTCCAATGCCGAGGCGGCCAACGTACAGCAGGGCCAGCTCGACGCGGTTAACGCACCAGCCCAGGCATTGCTCGGCCGCCCACTGATCGGCGACGGCGCCACCTGAGGAACCGTCGGCGAAGTAGGACACGACGGCGGCTATAGCACCAATACTGGAATGGCCGACGGCAACGCGGGGTCCGCCGGCCTTGTCGGCAACGACGGGATGAAGCCTGGACAGGCAACGACACTGTCTGGCCTAGGTCAGCACGGTGGTAGCACTGGCGGATCGAGTGGGTGGCTATTCGGCCCAATCTGAAGTTCAGACAGCTAGCGGGGGTTAGGCCAGCCGGGTTATCTCCACGATCACGTCTAGGTCGGTGGCTCCTTCTCCGGAGTAGATCCCTTTCAACGGTGACACATCTGCGTAATCGCGCCCCACGCCTACGCTGACGTATTGCTCGGTGATCTTGGAGTCATGGGTGGGGTCGTAGCTCCACCAGCCACCGGTCCAGGCTTGAATCCACGCGTGGCTGCAGCCAGCCACCACATCGCCGACCACCGCGTCGCGATTGGGATGCAGGTACCCCGAAACGTAGCGTCCCGGAATTCCCATGCTACGTAACAAAATCAGCGACAGATGCGCGAAATCTTGGCCAACCCCTTTGCCCTCGAGTAGCGCGTCCAAGCCGGATGATTGAACCCCAGTCCGGCCAGGCAGGTAGTCCAGCTCGCCGCGCGCCCAACGCGCTGCGGCGACCACAGCCTCAGCGGGCTCGTGATGTTTGGCGATCCGCTTGCCGACGGCCGCGACGCGCTTACTCCCCGGGGTGTAGTCAGTGGGGCGCAGCACTTCGTCGAAACGGTCAATCACGGCCACCGATTGCAAGTCGGTCCAGGTGACTTCCGCGGCCGGCAGCTCCGGCTGCTCGGTTTCAACGACCGATGCGGACGTCACGGTGAGTTCGGTGTGCGGCGCATGCAGGTCGAAAGCCGTGACCGCGGTGCCCCAATAGTCGACGTAGCGGTAGGAGCGGGTGGCCGGAATGGTCTCGACGCGGTTGACGATGACGTTCTGCCGGGTGGTCGACCGCGGAGTCAGACGGGCTTCGTTGTAGGAGGCTGTCACCGGCGACTCGTAGACGTATCCGGTGGTATGTACGACTCGCATTCGCCACATCAGGCTTCGCCCTGCCTAGCACCCAGGCGGCGGCGGTGACCTGCATCCGACCATGCCACCCAGGGGGTAACGTGAAAGTACTGTAGCGCCAGCGCTTCGCCGACGTCGTAGCAGGTTCGCTGCAAACTCGCCAAGCGTGTGTCCAATGACTCAAGCAGCGCCCCAGGTTGCAGGAATTCCAATTCGCTGCGCGCCTGTCCCAGCAGCCGCTGCGCCTCCACGGTCGCCCCAACCCGGCTCTGCGGATTGTGCAGCAGTTCATCCAGGTTGTGTTCGGCCAATCTCAGCGAATAGAAAACCGAACGCGGGAAACGCCGGTCAAGCAGCATGAACTCGACGACCCGACTGGCGTCTAGCACCCCGCGGTAGGTGCGCAGGTACGTATCGTGCGCGCCGGCCGAGCGAAGCAGCGTCACCCACGCTGGCGACGACGCACTGTCCCCTACTCTCGACAACAACAACCGCACCGTCATATCCACTCGCTCGATCGCACGACCCAGCAACATGAAGCGGTATCCGTCGTCGCGTGACAGCGTCGAATCAGCCAGACCGGCGAACATCGCGGCGCGACCTTCGATGAACGACAGAAATTCGTGCGGCCCAAGCCGTTTAGCGGCACGCTCCCGTTCATCAAGGGCGTTGTATGTGGTGTTGAGACATTCCCAGGTCTCGATGGAGGTAACCTCCCGAGCCGATTTTGCATTTTCCCGCGCCGCCGAGATCGCGTCGACAATAGAGCTGCCACCCTGCGTGTTGCGGTTGAACGCCACCAGGTCAGTGAGCGACCAGACGTCTAACTCATGGTCCGGCGGCTCGATTCCCAGCACCCGCAGCAACAGCCGAGAGGCCTGGTCCGGGTCGACGCTGGAGTCCTCAAGCAGTTGATGCACCGCGACATCGAGAATCCGCGCGGTATCGTCGGCTCGCTCAACATAGCGACCGATCCAGTACAACGCCTCGGCGTTGCGCGCCAACATCAGTGATCGCCTTCGTCTGCTGGTGTCCACTGCGACTGCTGACCCTGCAGCGGCGAACCATCGCTGGACAGCTCGACGACAGGCACCTCCTCGGGCAGCGAACGCACAATCTCCGCGGCCGCCAGCTCGCGGTTGGCCGCCGAGGCGCGCGGTGCTAGCACCCAGGTGTCCTTGGACCCGCCCCCCTGGCTGGAATTGACCACCCGCGATCCCTCAACGAGAGCCACTCGGGTCAGTCCGCCAGGAAGCACCCACATGTCATTGCCATCGTTGACCACAAATGGCCTCAGGTCCACATAACGGGGGGCCAGCGTGCCTGCGATCCGGGTCGGCACGGTCGATAGTTCCATCATCGGCTGTGCGATCCAGCTTCGGGGATCGGCGCGAATCTTTTTGCTGACGGTGGCGAGCTCCTTATTGGAAGCTTCCGGGCCGAACACGATTCCATACCCGCCCGACCCTTCGACCGGCTTGAGCACCAATTCGCGAATCCGATCCAGTACTTCTTCCCGTTCGCTGTCGAGCCAGCACCGCAAGGTTTTGACGTTGGCCAGCAACGGCTTTTCGCGCAAGTAGTACTCGATCATGGTTGGCACGTAGGTGTAGACAAGTTTGTCGTCACCCACCCCGTTGCCGATCGCGCTGGAGATAACCACATTGCCGGCCCGGGCTGCGTTGACCAACCCAGCCACCCCGAGCACCGAGTCCCCGCGGAACAACAGGGGGTCGAGGAAGTCGTCGTCAATGCGTCGATAGATGACGTCGACCTGACGCTCCCCTTCGGTGGTACGCATGTATACCTGGTTGTCGCGGCAGAACAGGTCACGACCTTCGACCAGCTCGACGCCCATTTGGCGGGCAAGCAACGAATGCTCGAAGTAGGCCGAGTTGGCCACCCCCGGGGTCAGGACCACCACCGTTGGATCGGCTTCGTTAGTGGCAGCGGAGTTGCGCAACGCCTGCAACAAGTGGGCGGAGTAATCGTCGACGGCGCGCACCCGATGGGTGGCGAACAGGTTCGGGAAGACGCGCGCCATGGTGCGCCGGTTCTCCATGACATAAGACACTCCTGACGGCGAGCGCAGGTTGTCCTCAAGCACGGTGAAGTTGCCCTGGTGGTCGCGGACCAAATCGATGCCGGCCACGTGGATGCGCACACCGTTGGGCGGGACGATGCCGACGGCTTCGCGATGAAAGTGCTCGCACGAGGTCACCAGCCGGCGCGGGATGACGCCGTCACGCAAAATCTCCTGATCGCCGTAGATGTCGTCGAGATACATTTCGAGCGCCTTGACCCGTTGAACGATGCCGCGCGCCAGCCGGGTCCACTCCGCGGCCGAGATGACCCGCGGCACCAGATCCAGCGGAAAGGGTCGTTCTTGACCCGATAGTGAGAAGGTGATGCCCTGGTCGAAAAACGCGCGGGCCAGCGCTTCGGCGCGAGCTTTGAGCTCCGAGACGTTTGAGGGGGCAAGCTCGGCATAGATGCCCTTGTAGGGGCCACGCACGTTGCCCCGAGCATCGAACATCTCATCGAAGGCCAGCGAGTAGCGGTCCGACGAGTTGTATCCGCCGAAGATGCGCTCAGAGCGGGCCGACGGCCGTCGGCCGGTCGCCTCTAGCTGGTTGGGCGTACTCACTGTGCCATGGTGCCTCAACGTGCCGTTCCCGCAGGCCTGTGGTTCCCTTTTGGGCTAAATCGTAACCGACTGATAACCTGGGCAGTCGCTGTCGGGTAGCAGGGGCACCCGAGCAACGCCGAATCGACAAAGGGAACCAACGCGTGGCCAATATCAAGTCGCAGCAGAAGCGCAACCGCACAAATGAGCGTGCCCGACTGCGCAACAAGTCGGTGAAGTCTTCGTTGCGCACTGCCGTCCGTGCGTTCCGCGAGGCCGCCGCCGCCGGCGATAAGGACAAGGCCGGGGAATTGCTGGTGTCGACCAACCGCAAGCTGGATAAGGCGGCCAGCAAGGGAGTGATCCACAAGAACCAGGCAGCCAACAAGAAGTCGGCGTTGGCCCGGACCCTTAACAAGCTCTGACCGGCCGGCTCGTTTATCTACTCCGGTCGGCTACCAACTCTGCGACCTTCCGCACCGCGGACTCCAGCGCGTAATCGGCGTCGGCGACCGCACCCTTGACGTTCGCGTTCAACGCCGCCACCAGTCTCATGGCGGTTGCCACCGTGTCCAGCGACCAGCGCCGGGCCTGTTTCTGCGCCTTCTGCACCCGCCACGGCGGCATCCCCAGTTGCGACGCGAGACGGTAAGGGTCTCCGGACAGCGGCCCTACCCGCCCGATGGTGTGCACGGCTTCAGCCAGGGCATCGGCTAGCACCACGAGTGGCTCGCCGCGCATCATCGCCCAGCGCAGCGCTTCGAGCGCTCCTTCCACATCGCCGACCACAGCCTTGTCGGCGATATCGAAGCCTTTCACCTCGGCTTTGCCGCTGTGATAGCGCCGAACCGCCGCGACGTCGACATCACCGCCGGTGTCAGCGACCAACTGCGAACAGGCCGAAGCCAGTTCGCGGACGTCAGAGCCGACAGCGTCCAGCAGTGCGGTCACGGTCTGCTCATCGACCTTGACCCGCAACGAGCGAAACTCGTTGCGCACAAAGTCAGCGCGTTCGCTGACTTTGGTGATCCGCGGGCAGGGATGTACCTGCGCGCCCAGCGAGCGCAGCTGACTGGCTAGCGCCTTCGCGCGACCGCCACCCGAGTGCACCACCACCAGCAACGTGCCCTGCGGAATGTCGGCGGCGGCCGAGGCAATTACCGCGGCAGCATCCTTACCAGCTTCACCGGCGGCCTCGAGTACAACGATCCGCTCCTCGCCGAACAGCGACGGGCTCAGCATTTCGGCAAGTTCATAGGTACTCACATCGCCAGCCCGCACCCGGTTCACCGGGACATCATCGGCGGCGGCTTCAGAACCGCTGCTCGCCCGCTGCCGAGCCGATCGCAGCAGCTCCCCTACTGCCCGCTCGACAAGCAACTCTTCGTCACCCAGAACCAGATGCAACGATGAAACCGCGTTCACCCCACGATGGTGTCACGAACGGCCGACGTGCTCAGAAGGACCGCCCACCAGCCAGCAGACCGCCCACTACCCAGGCAAACAGGCAAAAAAGGGCGGCCGCCATCGCTGAACCTACGACCACCCGAAACCAACGCCACCGCCAGCACACAGTCACCAGAACGGTGCCCAAGACAATGACCAACACGCCGGGAACACCCGACGGGACAGCCACCGTGGCCCCGGGCACGCAGGCCGCCCAATGCGCCGTCCGCAACACCCACCACAGCTCGGGCCCCGTGAATCGGATGAGCAGGTCCGCACCGGCTGGCCAGGCGACGGCCAACACTGCCGCCGCGCTGCCCAGCACCGTGATCGGCGCTATCACCGCAGCCACCGCGATATTGGCGCCAACGGCCACCACACTGAACCGGCCCGACACCCCAGCGACCAGCGGCGCTGTTACCACCTGCGCCGCACCCGCCACGGCTAGCGCGTCGGACAGCGGCTTCGGCACGCCTCGGGCGACCAAGCCCCGAGACCAAACCGGACCTATGACCACCAATGCGGCGGTGGCTACCACCGACAGCGCGAAACCGATGTCGACGGCCAGGCGCGGAGTCGCGGCGGTCAGTATCAACACGCTCGCCGAGAGCGCCGGAATCGCTTGCCGACGACGCGAAGACAGCATCCCAACCAGCGCGATGCCGCCCATCACAGCCGCGCGCAACACGCTGGCCGTGGGCTGCACCACAATGACGAAAGCCACCAGAACGAGCGCGGCGAGGAACACAGCGGCGCGCGGCCCGACCAACCGAGCCGAAAACAGCACGGCCGCACAGACGATCGTGACATTGGCCCCAGACACCGCCATCAGGTGAGTCATCCCAGCCGAGCGGAACTCGCCGCTCGTGGCGACCGTGACCAACGAGGTATCGCCGAGAACCAGAGCGGGCAGCGTCGCGGCCTCGTCGGCAGGCAACACCTCTTGAGCAACCGTCGCGAACCGACTACGCACGATATGAGCGGCTCTTTGCACCGCTGCGGCGCGACCAACCCTTGGCCGGCCCGCAGCGTTGAGCACCGCGACGGTCAGGTCGTGGCGGACCGGACGGGCGATACGTGCGGTGAACCGTAGCGGCTGGCCTACCAACACCGGGCTGAAGTCCGAGGCCCGCGCGAAAACCACAACGCGGCCGGATATCTCGTCGTCGTGCAGACGCTGCAAGGTGGCACGAAACAGCAGCCGCCCACGGCCCAACGACAGCGCGCTTTCAGTAGGTGTGACGGTCACCGTGGCTGCGGTTCCAAATGCAGCGGTAATCGGGTGGTGTGCAACCGCGTCAGCCCGCAACGCTATCGCCAGCCCATACCCCGCGCCCACCACACCGATCGCAACCAGGCCGGCGCTCATCGCAGCCAACTGAGTTCGGCACCGAGCCCGCGCCGTCGACCACCACAGCGCACCCGACGTGGCGGCTAACACCACGCAACACACCGCCAACGCATAACCGATCGGCCACACTGTTCCGGCCGCCGTCACAATCCATCCAGTCAGTGCGGCCGGGACAAGACGCGCGTCTACTTGCGCCGCTTCACCGTCGGCGGCGCCGGGTTCAGACACCAGTGTCAGACACGGACTAAGGCACGGAGCTTGTTCAGCCGCGCCGGCCCGATGCCGTCAACATCTCCAAGCTGGTCGACGCTGGTGAACTTTCCGTGTTCCTGCCGCCACGCCAAGATCGCGGCAGCGGTCACCGGCCCGACCCCGGGCAGGGCGTCCAGTTGGGCCGCGGTTGCGTTGTTGAGGTCAAGCACCTCAACCGTCTCCGGCTGCCCCCGGGTCGCTGTCCGTCCCGGACTGACGGAGCTACCGAGCGCCCTCGGCTGCCCTGAAACCGGGGCGAGCCCGACGACAATCTGCTCACCGTCGTCAAGTTGGCTGGCCATATTCAAGCCGATAGTGTCCGCACCATCCATTGCGCCGCCAGCGGCCTGTAGCGCATCAGCGACCCGTGCTCCCGGCGCCAAGGTGACCAGGCCGGGAGCGCGCACCAGGCCGACCACGCTCACCACCACCGGCCGGTCCGAGCCTTCCGCCGCAGCAGGTTTCGTCGATGCTGCGGGTTGAAGAGACGAAACTCGCTCTACCGGAGGTAGCTTGGCTGACATAACCGGCGGCCGGCGGTCGCGCATCACGGTGAACACCGTGATGAGCACCGCTAACGCCGCAATCGCCGCCAACGCAATCGCGCCGGCGCGACCTGGATCTGCCCGCACGCTAGCTACCCAGCCTTGGCCCCGCGTTGAGTCGGGAAACCAGCTTCGCAGCAACGAGTTTGAGTCATCCGGCGCTTCGTTGGTTGAATCTTGATCTGGGTCCTCGGATGGTGCGCAGTCCCAGCTGCCGTCGTGAGTACCCCGCTCGTTCTTCGGATCGGCGCCGAGCCGTCGGTGCAGCCGCTCGGCGGGAAGCTCTGATCGCATCCGCCGACCATAAATGTCACCAGCACTACGACGACTCCGATCACGTTTCCGACACCGCAGTTTGTGGATGAATCCAAGCCTGTGGACAGGCGCGGGGCTGGTTGGGTCAACATAGACCGGTCCGACGAACAGCGCCCGACCGACTGGCACCGCCGGCCCGAGGCTCACCGACGACACCGGAAGCTGGCATTCACACCCGACGAAGCCGCCTTCCGCGACGGACTTCTCGTGTTTTGCGCCACCCAGATTTCGGCTGAGATCCGCGATCGCGTGCGCAGCGGCGATACCCTACCCGCGATCAAGTCAGTACCAGACAAGATCCCCAACGACCATGACCTCGCCGTACCGAATTGGCCGGTCGAATGGCGCGTCTTGGCGATTCAGCCAATGGCTAGATAACCTACCTCCGTGTCAGAGGCATGTTCAGCCTCGCGCGCCGGGAGGATCGTCGGGCCGCATGGTTCGATTCACTACTGGATCGTCGGCAACGCAGATGCGGTACCACTGTTGGTTGTTCACGGTGGTCCCGGCATGCCACACAACTACCTACGGGATCTCGATGCCTTGGGCGTTGACCGGCCCATCATCTACTACGACCAGATTGGCTGCGGGGAATCAGACCGCCCCGACGACCCAAGCCTGTGGACCGTAGACACATTCGTCGACGAGCTCGACACTGTGCGCGATGCGCTGGGCTTAGAGCGGGTGCACGTACTTGGCCACTCCGCCGGGGGGTGGGTCGCCGTCGAATACGCGCTACGAGCACCCGCCGGGCTGGCGAGCCTGATTCTGGCCAACACCAGCACCAGCCTCCCCCTCTCGGAACGAGACGTTAGCGATCTCGTCGATGCGTTGCCTAGCGGTGCGGGCACGACCACGCGTAGAACTACTGGGCCAATCGACGATGCTGCCTACGTCGCCGCCGTTCGTAGCTTTGCCCAGCACGTCTACCGTTGCGATCCGGTGCCCGATTATGTCGAGCAAGCCCTGACAAACATCAACCGCAACGTTTTCGCGACCACGCTGGGCAACCTAGTCGGCTGGGATATCACCCACCGGCTTGGCGAGTTGACACTGCCGGTGCTGGTGGCTTCGGGCCGACATGACCCAGGGCCCGCCGAAGCTGTACGTGAGATGGCCGATGCGATTCGGGGTTCTGTGTTGGCAATCTTCGAGGATTCCGGGCACCTGCCAATGATTTCTGAGAAAGCATCTTTCATCAGGGTAGTCCGCACGTTCCTAATCGTTTAGTAGGGATTGGTTACCGGTCCGGGTGTTGGTGACCGGGGCCTGTTTCTTGCGGGATCTGCCGTCAGGTGACGTCTGGTGTTCCCGTCGTTCGACGACTTGAGAAAGAGCGGCGCGTCTGGCGGCAGGTCTTGTCGGGTTGGTGGTGAGATTCCGTTGCCCGAGCCCGTCGCAGGGGTGACTTCCTGATGGTTGTTCTCGAGCCTTGAGCTCTTCGACAGAACGAAGTCCTGCGATGTGCTGGAGTCACGGACGGCTAGTGAGATGACGGACCTTGGAGTCCCGCGATTAGGGCGCCGCGTGAGTCCACCGGTAACGGCGCAACCATCCACCGACGAAAAAGTGAGGACGTCTTGGGCTTGTTTTGTGGAATCGACTGGGCTACTGAGCATCACGATGTTGCTGTGGTTGATGACGACGGGAGGGTGGTAGCCCGTGCACGGCTGGGCAATGATGCGGCCGGGTTCGCGCAGCTGTTGACGTTGCTGGCTGAGGCCGGTGACAGTGCCGCTGATCCGATACCAGTGGGGATGGAAACTGATCGTGGCCTGTGGGTGGCGGCGCTGCGAGAAACTGGCCGGGTGATTTATCCGATCAACCCGTTGGCGGCTTCGCGGTATCGGGCACGGTATGCGGTGTCGGGGGCCAAATCCGATGGTGCCGACGCGGTGCTGCTGGCCAATATTGTGCGCACCGACCCCGGCGCGCACCGCCCATTGCCCGCCGACACCGAGTTGGCCCAGGCGATCCGGGTGCTGGCCCGCGCTCAGCAAGACGCGGTATGGGCACGTCAACACATCGGCAACCAGATTCGCGATGTGCTCAAAGATTTCTACCCGGCGGCCATCACCGCGTTCGCCGACCTGCCCGAGGGCGGGCTGGCTCGTCGAGATGCGCGCACCATCTTGGCTGCTGCACCAACCCCCACCCAGGCGACCAAGCTGACCCCGGCCCGACTGCGCCGACTGCTGGCCAAGGCCGGCCGCCGCCGCCATCTCGACCGTGACATCGAACGGTTGCGGGAGGTGTTCACCGACACCTACCTGCACCAACCACCGGTCGTGGAGAACGCGATGGGTATCCAATTGGCAGGGCTGCTGGGTCAGTTCGAGGCTGCCTGCACCACTGCTGCTGATCTCGCCGAGGCGGCAACCGCCCATTTTGAGCAGCACCCGGACTCCACGATCATCACCAGCTTCCCCGGACTGGGGAACCTGGCCGGTGCCCGGGTACTCGCCGAGATCGGTGATGACCGCGCCCGCTTCACCGACGCCCGCGGACTGAAAGCATTCGCCGGAGCCGCGCCGATCACCCGCGCCAGCGGCAAGAAAACCCTCGTGTTGCACCGCCATATCAAGAACCGGCGCCTGGCCGCCGTGGGTCCCATCTGGGCTTTGGCATCGCTGCGCGCCTCGCCGGGCGCCCGTCGCCACTACGACACCCGCCGCGCCGCAGGAGACTGGAACCACCAAGCCCAACGACATCTGTTCAACAAATTCCTCGGCCAACTCCACCACTGCCTGCAAACCGGCCAGCACTACACCGAACATCTAGCCTTTCCACCTCCTCCCTCGCTCGTGGCTTGACTTTTAACTTCGTGAGATGTCTTTCTGATCTCCTCTAAGGCGTGACAAGAAAGATCGCGTCAACGCACCGGATCGGTTGATGGCAGTGTGGACGGCAAGAGGATTCCCAGCCAACCTTCCTCGGCGGCACTAGCAAGAGTCGCCAAACCACGCTAGCGGTTCCGAAACGTTCACGGCCAATCATTCCGACCGCGTCATAGCCGGGTGCCCGTTATCACCCGACTACCAGGGTGCCCGCCACCGATACAACGGGCTTGCGTGAAGATAATGTGTGCAAATCGCAGCTTCCGAAGGAGCCTCCAGATGACCACAGCCAGCGCCAACCGTCCGCTGCGGGTGATCCAGTGGACGACCGGCAATATCGGTCGGCGATCACTGCACGCCATCATCGGCAGACCCGACATGGAACTGGTCGGCGTGTATGCCCACGGTGCAGACAAAGTCGGTGTTGACGCCGCCGATCTATCAGGCCGAGCCGAGCCGACCGGCGTGCGGGCAACCAACGACATCGACGCGCTGCTCGCGCTCAGCGCCGACGCATGTTGCTACAACCCGTTGTGGCCCAACATCGACGAACTGGTTCGCTTGCTGGAATCGGGAGTCAACGTATGTTCGAGCGCAGCCTGGATCACCGGCGGCAAACAGACTCCCCAGGATCGCGAGCGCATCGTCGCGGCCTGCGAGCGCGGCGGATCGACGATCTTCGGTAGTGGCGCGCACCCGGGTGTCACGAACATGGTCGGATTGGTGCTCAGCGGTTCCTGTGAGCGCGTCGACGAGATTCGCATCACCGAATCGGTCGACTGCTCGACCTACGAATCGGCTGGGACCCAAACGGCGATGGGGTTCTCCCAAGGCCCCAACACCCCTGGGTTGGCCGAGAGCGTACGAATTGAGAGCGAAGTCTTCGCCGAGTCCGCGGCAATGATGGCAGACGCGATCGGAGCGCAGCTGGACAGAATGACTTTTGACGTCACCTTTACTGCGGCCACCGCCGACACCGACCTCGGCTTCATGACCATCCCCGCTGGAACAGTCGGCAGCGTCTATGGTTACCACCGCGGCTGGGTCGGCGACCGCAACGTCGTCAGCGTCGGATTCAACTGGACGATGGGCAACCATGTGGTCCCGCCTAAACCGCTGGCACACGGCCACGTCATCCAGGTTTTTGGGCTGCCCAACATGCGCACCGTCCTGCACTGCCTACCTCCCAAGGATTGGACGGAGCCCGGGTTCATGGGCTTGGGCATGATCTACACCGCCATGCCTGTAACTAACGCGGTGCCGGCGGTTGTCGCCGCCAGACCCGGCATCGTGACGCTCGCCGATCTGCCACCGATCACTGGACGCCTGGCACGCTAGCGCCCTGGCAACCGGGCACGCAGTCACGGTCAGGTCGTTGTGCCACCGAGGCACAGACATACCGCGACCGCGCCCGCACCCACATGCAGCGAGAGAACCGGCCCCAGCGGCGTCACGATCGCTGGCGGACAGGCAGGTAGGCGTTGCGCCAGAGTCTCCGCCACCTCATCGGCGCCGTCCGCGTTGACGACATGGTGCACGGCAAGAGCAGCGGAATGATCGCCGACCACCTCGCAAACTCGGTCGATCATCGCTGCTACCGCTGTCCTGGTCGTTCTTACTCGCTGCGCCAGCACGAGTTTGCCGTCGTCGATGTGCAGCACCGGTTTGAGCGCCAGCGCGGTGCCCAGCCACGCCTTGGCTCCACCGATCCGCCCGCTACGGCGTAGGTTGTCCAGCCGGTGGACGAACACTATGGCATGCGTGCGGCTAGCTGCGGCACCCGCGGCCCGCGCAACAGCATCCAAGTCACCCCCGGCGGCCGCGGCCTGCGCGGCGGCCAACACCGAGAAACCGGTACCCATGGCCACCGAGTGTGAATCGAGAACTCGCACCTGCGGACCTAGCTCCGCCGCGGTTAGTTCGGCGGCACGATAGGTTCCCGACAATCCCGACGAAATGTGCACCGCCATCACCCCGTCGCCGCCGCTGTCCGCCAGCGCCTCTTGGTATACGGCTCGCAACTCGGCCGGAGTGGCCGCCGCGGTCGTGGCCTGTCGTTTGTAGATGTCGTCCGGGACCTCGTCGACCCCGTCCCTCAAGTCAGCCCCGTCAAGCAAGATGTGCAACGGGACTTGGCGTATTGCCAAACCTTCACACAGTTCGGCCGGCAGACGCGCCGACGTGTCGGTCACCACCATTACGGTCATGTGCGCCGCCCTCGCGAACCAGCGGACCGAAGTACACCGCCGGAGGCGGCCTTCCGCACCGCACCGCTTGGCTGTGCATCGTCATCAGCGCGGTTCATGGGTCAGTTCGGTAGCTTCTCGTTCGGCACCCCGGCCTCCGCCAATGCTTTGAGCATCAGGTCCGCGACCGCCCGATGCGCCTCGAAATTCCAGTGAATGCCGTCGGGATTGCCACGTCCACACATGACGTGCTCGGCGACAGCGGCTTTGAGATCAACCAGGGGCACGTCGTAGCGCTGCGCCCACCGGGTGATCGCCGCAGCGGTGCCGGCGCGGCCTTGGTGAGCCTTACCGTAGGTTTCAGCAATGTGCACCGACGGCAGCGACGCGACTATCGGGATGCCCGGACGGTTGAAATCGATTGCGCCCCGAGTCTGTTCAAGATATTCGACGCTCAGATGCGGCGGCAACGCTGCCCTGGCGATCGGCGATAGCCGTGGTTGCACCCACCCGTAGCCGTTGCGGACCCACCGCCGCAGCCAGGGCGGCCGCACATAGCGGATGAGCTCGCGCAGCGCAGTCGGCAACACCGACGGAAGCGAATCCATGCCGCCGGTGGCGAAAATCACCGCTCCGGCCCTGGGCAGCACGGCCCAAGACCGCGGGTCCTGGGTTGCCGCCCACCAGATGTCGCGACAAGTCCAACCGATGCGGCCAATTAATTCCAGATCCCAATCTAGTTGGGAAGCAACAATGTTAGGCCAGATACGGGGGTCGTCGGCCGGTAGGCCCCCGGTGGGGCCGTAGTAGGCCAGCGAGTCGGCGAAAACAAGCAGCGCAGGCTTCGCCTTGGTGCGCGGTTCAGAGGACATCGTTGGAGACCTGCGCCGAAGCGTTCCACACGTCGAGACGCCACCGGATACGGTCAAAATCAGTCGCCGAATCGTCCGAGTCCTTGGAATGACCGCTCAACTGCACCCAACTGGCATTGCCCATGCCACCTAAAACTGGCCAGTTGGCAACCGGCAACTTCAGTAGCGCAGCCGACAAAGCCGCGATTAGACCGCCGTGGGCTACCAGCACCACCGGTCGACCCGGCTCGCCCGCGCCGCCCCATTCCGACTCGGCGGAGACCAGTTCGGCAACCACCGGCACGCTCCGCTCCGCCACGTCGATCCGGCTTTCCCCGCCGTGCGGCGCCCACGTCGCATCCTCGCGCCACGCCAGCCGGGCCCCCGGCGCCGCGGCGTCGACCTGAGTATGGGTCAAACCTTGCCAGTCACCAAGGTGGGTCTCCCGCAACCGATTGTCGACCAGGACCTGCTGGCCAGTTCGTTCGCCCAGTTTGAACGCCGTGTCGTAGGCCCGCCGCAGATCCGACGACACGATCAGCCGCGGCTGCTGCTTGCCCAGCACCTCAGCGGCCGCAACCGCCTGAGCCCGGCCCAAGTCGCTCAATTCGGTGTCCAGCTGACCCTGCATCCGGCTGCCAAGGTTGTAGTGGGTTTGGCCATGTCGCAGCATCACGAGCCGCCGCACCCTCATTGCGTGCCCGCGGATTTACCGGACTTCTCGGCCAAGTCCACCGGCACGACCGGGCAGTCGCCCCACAGTCGGTCCAGGGCGTAGAAGTCACGGTCGTCCTGGTGCTGAATATGCACGACGATGTCGCAGTAGTCCAGTAGCGTCCATCGACCTTCGCGGGCTCCCTCGCGACGGGCCGGCCGGTGGCCCGCCTCCCGCATTTTCGCCTCGACTTCTTCGACGACTGCGTTGACCTGCCGTTCGTTAGACGCCGAGGCAATCACGAAGCAATCCGTGATGACCAGCTGCCCGGAAACATCGAGCACAACGATGTCGGTGGCGAGCTTGGTGGCGGCAGCGCGAGCGGCCACAGCGGCCATATCAAGGGCTTCCTGGTTGGCCGTCATGCGTTGTCCGTTACGGCGAGACGAGTGTCGGTGCGGCTCGCAGGCTCGTCGGCATGGCGGTAGAGCCTGCGCTTGGATACGTACTGCACAACACCGTCAGGCATCAAGTACCACAATGGCCGAGACTGCTCGGCTCGCCTACGGCAGTCAGTCGACGAAATCGCCAGCGCCGGGATCTCAACCAAGGTCAACGCGTCCTCGGCCAACTCACCGAGAGCACCGGTAATGTGCTCATGGCGCAGCTCGTAGCCTGGCCGGCTGACGCCGACGAACCGCGCCAACTCGAACATCTCCTCCCAGTTTTGCCACGACAAAATGGAAGCCAGAGCGTCCGCGCCAGTGATGAAGTACAGCTCACAGGCCGGATTGAGAGCCTGCAGATCCCGCAGTGTGTCCTTGGTGTAAGTGGGGCCGGCACGTTCGATGTCGACTCGGCTCACCGAAAACCTTGGGTTGGACGCAGTGGCGATCACCGTCATCAAATACCGGTCCTCGGCAGCGGAGACTTTGCGCTCCTTCTGCCAAGGTTGACCGATAGGTACAAACACGACCTCATCGAGGTTGAACAGGTCGGCTACCTCGCTGGCCGCGACCAAATGGCCATAATGGATGGGGTCGAACGTCCCACCCATGACTCCCAGCCTGCGAACGTGCCCATGCACGGTTTGCCAGCTTACTTGAGCAGGCGACGTCGCTCCGGTCGCATGCGAACCGAACACGGCACAGCTGGATGAAGTTCCAGGCGTGACGGCGACTGCCGGCACGTCAAGGCTGCGCCGGCAAACCTTCCGATCCCGCAGGAAAGGCTGCGGACAATTTGCCACCCGTACGACACGAAGCCACACAGCAGTTGCAGGAGCCCGGCAAGGTCGTCACAAAACCGAGATTTCGCCCGCGGCGGCCGCATTACTTCGTGATGCGTTGAGCGGTACTCGCTACCTGACGAAGGAGCCAGGTCATACCGGGAGCAGCTGGTCGATCACCGCGGCCAGCTGCTTGGCGGAACGACATTCGTGCATCGTGATCACTTCTTGGTAGCGCGGCACTGCCGAGTCCCCGCTTCCCCAGAGATGCTTAGGCTCTGGATTGAGCCAGTGCGCGTGCCGACTCGCCGTCACCATGTCGGCCAGCACATCGGTGGCCGGATTTCGATAGTTGGTGCGCCCGTCGCCGAGCACCAGCAGCGAGCTGCGTGGCGAGAGCACATCCGGAAAGGACTGCATGAGCGAGACGAAGGCGTTGCCGTAGTCAGAATGCCCGTCACGGGCATACACACCTGACTCCCGGGTGATCCGCTGAATCGCCACGGCCAGATCGGCTTCAGGTCCGAACATATGGGTCACTTCGTCGGTGGTGTCGATGAAAGCGAATACGCGAACGCGAGAGAATTGCTGCCGCAGAGCGTGTACCAGCAAAAGAGTGAAGTGGCTGAACCCCGCGACCGAACCAGAAACGTCGCACAGAACAACCAGCTCTGGGCGTGCCGGGCGCGGTTTGCGCAATACGACATCGATCGGCACGCCGCCAGTGGACATTGACTTGCGTAGTGTCTTGCGTAGATCAATCGAACCGGCACGGGCGCGGCGGCGCCGGGCTGCCAGACGGGTCGCCAGAGTGCGTGCCAACGGCGCAACCACGCGGCGCATCTGACGGAGCTGCTCACCGGAGGCTCGCAGGAACTCGACGTTTTCGGAAAGCTGCGGGATTCCGTACATCTGGACGTGCTCACGGCCGAGTTGCTCGGCGGTACGTCGCTTGGTCTCGGCGTCGACCATCTTGCGTAGCTGCGCGATCTTTTGCGCAGTGAGCGCTTTGGCGATCTGCTCCTGAGTGGGTGTGGGATCGTCGCCGTAGGGGGCCAGCAGTCCCGCCAGCAACCTGCCCTCCAGTTGGTCCAGCGCCATCGCCTTGAGGGCCTGATATGACGAGAACGACGGACCGCGGCTCGAACTGTACTTGCCGTGGGCCTCCACGATCCGCGCGATCATCCCGACCAACCGCTCGTCCATGTCGGCGAGGTCTTGGTTCTCTGTGAGGAGATCCAACAGCATCTGCCGCATTGCCTCGACGTCGTCGAGCGGCAACGAATCGCCGGCGTCACCGGTGTCCTGTGCCGCCACGGCACGCGCACCCAACGCAGCGGGAAACCACAGGTCGAACATGGCGTCGTAGGTGTCGCGGTGTTCCGGCCGGCGCAGCACAGCGCAGGCAATGCCCTCGCGCAGCACCTCCCGCTCCCCCAACCCCAGGGTCGCCAGCACCCGGCCGGCGTCCACCGTTTCCGACGGGCCCACCGAAATCCCGCTTCCGCGAAGCGCTTCGACGAACCCAACCAAATGACCAGTTAGACCGTGCGGGGCAAGCGGTCGGGTGGGGCGTATACGTCCAGTGGCCATCAGCGCATCCCTAGTTCAAACGCAGCTCGCCGCTCGCGCGTTGCTGATCGGATTGGTGCTTGAGGATGACACCGAGTGTGGCAGCAACCACCGCATCGTCAATGGTGTCAAGACCCAGTGCCAACACAGTGCGGCCCCAGTCAATTGTCTCGGCGATAGACGGGACCTTCTTGAGCTGCATTCCGCGCAGCACGCCAATGATGCGCACCAACTCGTCCGCGAGCCGTTCGGGCAGCTCAGGGACTCGCGACAACAGAATGCGGCGCTCCATATCAGGGCTGGGGAAGTCAATATGCAGATACAGGCAGCGGCGCTTGAGCGCCTCCGACAGCTCCCGAGTGGCATTAGAGGTCAGCACGACGAAGGGTGCCCGGGTTGCGGTGAGCGTGCCCAACTCGGGGACGGTGACCGCGAAGTCGGACAGCACCTCGAGTAGCAGTCCTTCGATCTCGATGTCGGCCTTGTCGGTCTCGTCGATCAGCAGCACCGTCGGCTCGGTGCGTCGAATCGCGGTAAGCAGCGGACGGGACAGCAGGAACTCCTCGCTGAACACATCGTCTTTTGTCCGGTCCCAGTCACTTTCGTCCCCCGAGCCCGCCTGGATTCGCAGAATCTGTTTGGCGTGGTTCCACTCGTAGAGTGCGCGTGCCTCGTCGACGCCCTCGTAGCACTGCAACCGAACCAGGCCAGAGCCGCTGGCCTGCGCGACCGCGCGGGCCAACTCGGTCTTGCCAACGCCGGCGGGTCCTTCCACCAACAGCGGCTTGCCAAGCTGATCGGCGAGAAAGACCGCTGTCGCGGTTGCGGTATCGGGCAAGTAGCCAGTCTCAGCAAGTCGCCGTGAGACGTCGGCGATGTCGGAGAACAGCGGTACAGACCGCGCGGGCACGCTCACAATGGATCCTCCTCAGCACTGCAATTAAGTCGGAGGGGGTCAAGCCGGACGTGTGTGGCCGTCACCCCACACGATCCACTTGGTCGAGGTCAATTCTGGGAGTCCCATCGGGCCGCGGGCGTGCAGCTTTTGAGTGGAGATTCCGATCTCGGCGCCGAGACCGAACTGCTCGCCGTCGGTGAAGGCCGTCGACGCATTGACCATAACTGCCGCGGCATCGACGTGCTCAGTGAACCGTCGAGCTGCAGCGAAATCACTGGCCACGATGGCCTCGGTGTGACCGGAGCCATACTCGTTGATGTGAGCCACGGCGGCGTCGACGCCGTCCACCACCGCCAATGCAATATCCATCGTCAGGTATTCGCGGCGCAAGTCGTCCTCGCTCGCGCTCGCGAATAGATCACCGTGCACAGTGACACCGGCGTCCCGCAGCGCATCAATCAGCCGAGGGAGCGCTTGCGGGGCGATCGCAGCGTCGACCAGCAACGTCTCGGCCGCGTTGCACACGCTGGGCCGCCGGGTCTTCGAGTTCAGCAGAACCCGTTCGGCAAGATCCAGATCCGCGCTTTCATGGACGTAGACGTGGCAATTGCCAACACCGGTCTCGATGGTGGGCACTTGCGCGTCGCGAACGACCGCGTCGATCAGGCCCGCGCCCCCGCGTGGAATCACCACATCGACCAGGCCGCGGGCCTGGATGAGGTGGGTTACCGTGGAACGGTCGGCGGCCGAAAGCAGCGCGACCGCATCGGCCGGCAGTTCCTCATCGACCAGCGCGGCACGTAACACCGTGACCAACGCTTCGTTCGATCTGGCTGCCGAGGCGCTGCCGCGCAACACCGCGGCGTTTCCCGACTTGAGGGTCAACCCGAAGGCGTCGACGGTGACGTTGGGACGGCCCTCATAAATCATGCCAATGACACCGAGCGGAACGCGCAGTTGGCGCAGCTGCAACCCATTCGGCAGGGTATAGCCGCGCAGCACTTCGCCAACCGGATCGGGCAGCCCCGCCACCTGCCGCAAACCTGCAGCGATACCGTCGATACGCTGTGGGCTCAACGCTAGCCGGTCCAGCATGGCAGTAGGGGTGTCCGCGGCCCGGGCCGCGTCGAGGTCTTCGGCATTGGCGGCCAAGATTGTGGCCGCATTGGCCAACAACGCGTCAGCTGCGGCATGCAAGGCCCGGTTTTTCTCGGCAGTGGTCAGCGTGGCCAGCGTCCGCGACGCGATACGGGCCCGCCGTGCGGCGTCATGCACCTGCTCGCGGGTGCCGGAAGACGACGGCGGTGCGTGCAAAGTCATCTCGTCCAGCGTATCCGGCCGCGCGGATTCCGGGTGCCCAGACCCGGGTTTACCTAGGTGTCGCGGCGGTCACTGGCCGCCAAATCCGCTCCTGCGGCCCGTCGGCGACACTTGGCTGCGTTGCTCCTCGATGATACGACCGAGGTCCTGCAGCAGTGCCGGCTTGCGGTTGACCACCTCTTCGAGGTGTTCGCGGTCAAGCTGTAACGCGGTCACTTCTTCCAGCGCGTATGCGCCGGTGACGTTTGGTTGTCGAATCAGCGTGGTCAACCCGAGAAACGACCCGTCGTAGAGCGTGCCAACTGCGACGGTCGAACCATCGTCATCGGTGGTTGTCAACCGAACACTGCCAGCGACAACGAAGGTTATCCCCGCAGGCACCTCGCCCAGGTGCTGCATGGTTTCATCGGCGCCGTAGCGAACCATCCTAGCGTTCGGAACCAGTGACTGGCGATCGGCCTCGGTCAACCGCAGCGCGGGAGCTACCACGTCACGCAACGCCGCCTCCACCCGAGCCGGCGTCGAGAAGTCGTCGTAGGCACCGTCGAGATGAAGCCCTTCCCTCCGAGCCGCGTACCAGATCCACCGTAAGAAGTCCGATTTCGCGCTGAACGCGTCGGTGGCCGAGTTCAGGCCGACCGATGTGCTGTATTGGGTGGCGCCGCCCGCCCAGGTCGTAGCCGTGCCGACCGCCAACGTAGCGGGCACCTCGCCAGGCTTGAGCTGTGGCAGGGCGGCGGCGACCCGCGACAACATCGCGCAGACCCGATCCGGGGGATCGGTCGACAAAAACGTGGTCACTATCAGCACAACGTGCGGTTGTCCGACCGGGCGACTCAGGTTGGTGAACGATGTGGCGGCCAGCACCGAGTTCGGGATGATCTCCAGCCCACCAACCTTGGCTATGTGCACGGCGCGCCAATTCACTTCGATGACTTGCCCCCGCGTTGTTGCAACGGTCAGCCAATCGCCGATCCCGAAAGGCCGTTCGAATAACAAGAACAGGCCCGACACGACCTGCCCCACGGAGTTCTGCAGCATCAGACCGATGACCAGCGACCCGACCCCCAACGCGGTGAACAGACCACCAACTCGGATACCCCACACATAGGACAAGATCAGCGTCAAGCCCACACCAATGAGCAACAGGCGTGTGACGTCGACGAGAATGGACGGCAGCCGTTTACGCCACGACCCCTCCGGGGCTGCCTGAAAAATGGCGGCGTTGAGCCCCGATAGCGCCAACACCAGCACCACGAAGCCGAACACCGTCGCGATTACCCGCACCCACGTGTTGTCGGCCGGGACCTGCGTCGCCCCCACGATGAGCGCCAGCAGCGCCGCGAGCGGGAATAGGTAGTTGCGCAGCAAACCAACCGGACCGGCCAGATAGCTCTGCCTGCGCACAAGGGTGCGATGTAACTCGGTGAGGACGATGAGCCCCACTGGTAGTCCTACCGCGACACCGACCGCCCAATAGAACCATGCCGCCCCGAAAACGCTCACGGCCGCTCCGACAATCGCCAGATCGGCTGTTCTGCCCCTTCAGCAGATATCGCGTCGGCCGGGGTGAACTGCCGCGTGTCCCGCATCACTTCGTAGACCCCCGCACTGACATAGATACCCGGCTGCGGCGTGCCGCTGCGCATCCGGTACACCAGACTCACCGCGGACCCCCACAAGTCGTAGATGACACTCGACTGGCCGACCAGCCCGCTGATGCCCGTGCCGGTGTTGATGTCGACGCAAAGACTGACCGCGGCGCCGGTTCGGCTGTTGAACCGGTCGATGATGCGCTGCATCTCCAGGGCCAAGTCGACGGTTCTCCGCACACTGTCCAGTCGCGGCGTGGTCACCCCGCAGGCGGCGAGGTACCCGTTGTGCAGGGTGCGGATGCGCTCGATGCCCAGCGCTTCGGCGGCCGCGTCGAACTGTCGGAATAGGGCATCAACATTCCCCACCAACTCATCGCCAGCGGATTCGGCTGATGTCTCGTCGAGTCCGGCGATGTCGGCGTAGATCACCGTGATGTCGCGATGCTCTGCGGCGATGGCCTGTTCGCCGTCGCGATAGCGCTGCACCATCGGTTCGGGCATCAGCGACCGCAACAGGCGGTCGTTTTCCGCGCGCTGCGAGGTGAGCTGCTCCTCCTTGATCTGCAGGCTTCTGCTCATCTCGTTGAAAGCGGCGGCGAGATCGCCGATCTCGCCCGTCGAATTCACGGGTATCGAAACCTCATAATCACCCGCGCTGATCTTGTTCGCGCCGGTTTCGAGCCGCCGGATGGGCCGCACGAATGCCCTGGAGGCTAGAGCTCCGACCAGACAGACGGCGAAGATGATCGCGGTAGTAGTCAGGACAATCCTTCTGGTGAACGACCACGCCCGCGCGTAGGCCTCGGAGCTGGCTCGCGTCGCCAGGATGGACCAGTGCAAGTCGGAATCCGGCACGGTCAGCGGCGCATAGGCCTGCATCTCCTCAGTGCCCAGGTAGCCGGTCGTGGTGAGGACCCCAGTCTCGCCGCGCTGCGCGGCGCTCAGGCCTGCGCTCGGAACCGGCTGCACCATTGTCGTGCCGCCCAAGCGGATCGCTTCGTCTACCACCTCGGTCGGAGTGCCCGCCGCCACCGCCTCGCGCCGATACGCTTCCGGATCCTGAAGAAAGAGTCGCGAATCAGACCTCATCAAATCGTCAGTGCCGGCCAGATAGGTCTCGGTGGTCGTGCCCAACCCGGCTTCTTCCCAGTCCATTCCGACCGTCATGACCTGGTTGATCTTCGCGGTCGGCAAGGGCACGGCCAGCACCCCTTCGGTCCGGCCTTGCGAACGAACTGGTGACACCAACCACGCGGTAGGCACACTGAGGTTCGGCTGATAGGGCCCGAAGTCGGTGATCCAAACAAAGCTCACCGCGTTGGCGCTCAACGCCTTTTCATAAGCGTTGTTCAGTTTGGATTCGCGGTACGGTCCATCGACGATGTTAGTGCCGAGGTCAGGTCCCTTGTTCACGCTGTAGACCACATTGCCTCGCGCATCCAGCAGCATCGCATCTTGGTATTCGAATCGGCTAACCATGTCTTGGAAATATCGGTCGAAGCGATCATTCGCCGCCGACCACGCGTGACTGGCGCTGCTGTCATCGCTTGTTCGCGAGCCGCTAGCCGGAGCGGATGCCGCAGTGTAGTGGGCTTGAAGATATCGCTGCGCGTTGGAACTCGGCAGCACTGCGTCGATGTCAAGCCTGATGCCTGTGTCCCGCTCGGTTGGCTTGATCAGCTTGTTGTTGTAATAGTCGATGATCGCCTGCTGCTGAGCTGGGGTGACTGTAGCGTCGGCAAGCTGATCAAAGCCATTCGTAAACGCTTCCACCGCCAAAAGCACGCTTGTACTACTGCTGTAGGAGACCAGCGAATTTGTTAGGTAAGCGAACTCTGCCTGCACCGCTCGCTGCTGCGACGTACGGAACTGTGTCAGCCACTTAGATGATCCGCTCTCCAGCAGCTCGCGACCAGTTGCGTAAGCGACGGCAGCAATCACCGCCGCGGACAGGATGCTGGATACCAGCAGCATCACCATCAGCTCCGACTGGATGCTCATCCTGGCGAACAGCCGCCGCCGACGCGCTCTTTTCCGCGCCGGTCCAGGTGTCGATTCAGGTATTGCCTCCGACACCGCGTTTGTTGTCTGCTCCGACGTCAAACGATCTCCGATCATTCATGGGCGGCAAGAAGGGGCGATCACGCAGCAGACTAGCGTGCTGGAACAAAAAAATTGGCGTTAGCCGAAAAGCGATAGGCAGCTGCGATGTCACGGAGGTGCAGGACGATAGGTAATAAGCGGACAATCAGGATCGAGTGCCGCGGCACGATTGTGAAAGCAGGGTCAACTCCATAACGTCGAGTAAATGGCGACGCGAGTGTGCGTGGTAGGCAGCGTGAACATGGACCTGACGTTCGCAGTACCTGCTTTTCCACGTCCGGGCGAGACAGTGCTGGCGTCATCGTTGACCCGGGCGCCAGGCGGCAAAGGCGCCAATCAGGCGGTAGCCGCGGCGCGCGCGGGCGCACAGGTCCAGTTCGTCGGCGCGCTCGGCGATGACCCGGCCGCAACCCAACTGCGCGCCCATTTGGCGGCCAACGCTGTGGGACTGAGCGGCACCATGACGCTGCCCGGACCAAGTGGCACGGCAATCGTCGTGGTCGATACCAGCGCCGAAAACACCATCGTGACGGCTCAGGGCGCCAATGCGCATCTGACGCTGACGCCCGCTGCCGTCAACAGCTGCGATCTGCTGTTGACCCAGTTAGAGATTCCGGTGGGCACTGCGGTAGCGGCAGCACGAAAAGCCAAGGCAGCCGAAGCTATCGTCATGGTGAATGCCTCACCAGCATGCCCTGATCGACGCTCGGTTGAAGAATTGGCGATGATCGCCGACGTGGTGATCGCAAACGAGAGCGAAGCGGACGACTGGCCCTCGCCACCAACTCATTTCATCACTACGCTAGGCGCGCGCGGCGCCCGCTACGTCGGTGCTGACGGCGTGTATGAGGTGCCCTCGCCGTCGGTGGCACCGGTGGATTCCACCGGTGCCGGCGACGTGTTCGCCGGGGTGCTGGCCGCGAATTGGCCGACTAACCGCGGTGCACCGGTCGAGCGGCTGCGCGCATTGCGACGCGCATGCACTGCGGGCGCGCTGGCAACATTGGTGTCTGGTGCTGGCAATTGCGCTCCCGACGCCGACGCCATCGAAACAGCGCTGCTGCACCACCCCGCCCAATAGCTCATGCTCTGCCACAGCCACCCAGAGTGCCACGCTGACCCGCCGAGGATTCGAGTTGCCAGACAACCCAACCCGAGCTGAAATCCTGCCGATCCTTCGCCGCGACCACCGCTATCGATCCGAGCGGGCCGAACGGATCGGCCGAGAACCGGTGTGTTGGATAACCGCCAAAGCCGAGGCCCGATGATGACAACGACTGCCGCGGCCGACATTGCCCTGGCGCTCTTCGCCGTTTTCAGTGTGCTGGGATTGGGCTGGCGCAGCTGGATGCAACACCGACGCACTGGATCGACTGGCTTCCGCGGCATCAGCGCGCGATTCGGTTCACTGGAATGGATTGCCGGGGTAGGGGTTGCCGCCGCATTGACCTTGGCGGTAGTCGCCGCGATCTTGCAACGGACCAGCATGATCGAACCGCTCAGCATCTTGGGCATGCTCTGGATTCAGATCGCCGGAATAGTGGTGGCGACGGCCGGGATCGTGGCCATGGTTTATGCACAGCTCGCTATGGGCGACTCGTGGCGGATCGGGGTGGACGAGCGGGAGACCACCACGCTGGTGCGCACTGGCCCGTTCCGGTGGGTACGCAATCCTATCTATGGCGCGATGCTTGCTTTCGGGTTCGGGATCTCGCTGGTGATACCGAATCTTGTTGCCGTCGCCGGATTCTTCCTGCTTGCCGCCACGATCGAAGTGCATGTCCGCCGGGTCGAAGAACCGTACCTGCTACGGACACACGGCGACGCCTACCACGCTTACGCGGGTGACGTGGGCCGGTTTATTCCCGGCGTCGGGCTGCGAAAGCCACCAACATCGGCTCATTGATCAACAACTGCCAAATCTCACCCCCGATACGTGGGCACCGATCCCACCGGCTAGTCCTCAGGTACTTCGCGGTCGATATCGTCCAGCCAGATTCGCGCAGACATGTCTGCCGGTGCCCGCCAATCCCCCCGTGGCGATAAGGCACCCCCATGCGACACTTTAGGGCCGTTGGGTAGCGCTGAACGTTTGAACTGGCTGAACGAGTAGAACCGTTGTACGAAAACCTGCAACCAGTGCCGGATCTCAGACAGCGAGTAGGACGGACGTTTGCTGTCCGGAAAGCCCGGTGGCCACTTGCCATGCTCGACATCACGCCAGGCATGCCAGGACAAGAAAGCGATCTTCGACGGCCGAAATCCATAGCGAAGCGCATAGAACAATGAGAAGTCCTGCAGAGCGAAGGGTCCGATTTTCTCCTCGCTGCTCTGCAGTTCCTCCTCTTCACCGGTAGGAACCAATTCAGGGGTGATTTCGGTGTCGAGTACCGACTGCAGCACCTCGCCTACCTGCGGGCCGAATTCACCCGACGAGATGACCCAGCGCATCAAATGCTGGATCAACGTCTTGGGCACTCCGGCGTTCACGTTGTAGTGCGACATCTGATCACCGACACCGTATGTCGACCAGCCCAGCCCCAGCTCGGAAAGATCGCCGGTGCCGAGCACAATGCCCCCACGCTGGTTTGCGATGCGGAAGAGATAGTCGGTGCGCAGACCGGCTTGAACGTTCTCGAAGGTTACGTCGTATGTCTGCTCACCAACCGAGAACGGATGGTCGATCGTGGACAGCATGAGTCGGGCGGTCTCTCGGATGTCGATTTCGGAGAAGGTGACACCCAGCGCATGCGCTAGCCGGATCGCGTTACTTTTGGTGCGTTCACTGGTAGCGAAGCCGGGTAGCGTAAACGCCAGAATGTCGCTGCGCGGGCGGCCTTCGCGATCCATCGCACGCGCCGCGACAATCAGCGCGTGAGTGGAGTCCAGTCCCCCGGACACGCCGATGACTAACTTTGGATAGTTCAGCGCGCGCAGGCGCTGCTCGAGCCCGGCTACCTGAATGTTGTAGGCCTCGTAGCAATCCTGTTCCAGCCGCTGCAGATCGGCCGGCACGAACGGGAAACGCTCCACCTCCCGCAGCAGCCCTATGTCATCGGCCGGCGGGTCGACTCGAAAGTCGATGCGTCGGAACGACTCCGTACGCGCCCGCTGGTGGCGGCGGTTGTCATCGAAGGTACCCAGCCGCAACCGCTCCGAGCGAAGCAGTTCGGTATCGACGTCGGCGACCGACCTGCGCTCGCCTTTGGGGAAACGCTCGGACTCTGCCAGCAGTGCCCCGTTCTCCCAAATCATTGTTTGGCCGTCCCAAGCCAAGTCGGTTGTCGACTCACCCTCCCCCGCGGCCGCATAGACATAGGCGGCCAGACACCGCGCCGACGCCGAGCGAGCCAGCAAGTGGCGGTCGTCAGCCCGACCGATTGTGATTGGGCTGCCAGACAGATTGGCGAGCACGGTCGCCCCCGCCAGCGCC
Source organism: Mycobacterium sp. (assembly GCF_965230835.1). Classification (GTDB taxonomy): domain Bacteria; phylum Actinomycetota; class Actinomycetes; order Mycobacteriales; family Mycobacteriaceae; genus Mycobacterium. The sequence continues at coordinate 3,816,665 of NZ_CBDDLW010000002.1, read as the reverse complement.
GCCTCAGCGCTGGGCGGCACCGGCACGAACATGTCCTCACAGATTTCGACGTGCAGTACGAAGCCGGGCAGATCCGACGCGGCAAACAGCAGTTCCGGACCAAAGGCTACATCGATACCGCCGACCCCGATGGTGCCGCTCTCCCCTTCTCCGGGCGCAACCTGGCGCCGCTCATAAAACTCTCGGTAGTTGGGTAGGTAAGACTTTGGCACCACTCCGAGCACCGCGCCACGGTGAATGACAACCGCGGTGTTGTAAATACGGTGGAGGTGCCGCAGCGGCGCGCCAACCACCAAGACGGGCAGCAACTCGGCGGACTTTGTCACCAAGTCCAACAATGCCGCCTCGACACCGTCGAGCAAGCCGTCCTGCAACAGCACGTCCTCAATCGAGTAGCCCGACAACGTCAGCTCGGGGAAGACCGCCAGCGCTACACCTTCGTCGTGGCATGCGCGGGCCAGGCGCAGTACCGACGCGGAATTGGCTGCCGGGTCACCGATAGTGGTGTGGTGTGTGCACGCGGCGACGCGCACGAACCCGTGCCGGTAGGCGGAATAGAAACTCATAGCCCTCTCTCCTAGTGCTTCCATTGTCGCTTAGTTGGGTCACAACACCCGAATCAGGCGACGAATCCCCGTCCCGTCCGGCGCTAAATGCCCGCGAGTGCCTACCCTCGATACTGTGGAGATCCCCGAGCTGCTGGCGCTGCTGACCGGTCGTCGAGTCGCTGTGCTGACGGGCGCGGGAATTTCCACCGACTCTGGCATTCCCGACTACCGGGGCCCGGATTCGCCGCCGAGCAACCCGATGACAATCCAGCAATTCACCTCGGATCCGGCGTTCCGACAGCGGTACTGGGCGCGCAATCAGGTCGGCTGGCGGCATATGCAGGATAGTTTGCCCAATGCCGGGCACCGAGCACTGGCTGCTTTGGAGCGCGCCGGTGTGGTGACTGGCGTGATCACCCAGAACGTCGACTTGCTGCACACCAAGGCCGGCAGCACAAACGTAGTCGACCTGCACGGCAGCTACGCACATGTGGTGTGCCTGAGCTGCGGATTCACGATTAGTCGAGCCCTATTCGCCGAGCAGCTTGAGGCGCTCAACCCGGGATTCATCAAGCGCTCTGAACGCGTCGGTAGCCTAGCGGTGGCTCCCGACGCCGACGCTGTCGTCAACGATACCGCGTCGTTTCGCTACCTTGACTGTCCGCACTGCACGGGCATTCTCAAGCCAGATATCGTCTTCTTCGGCGAGAACGTGCCCAAAGAACGCGTACGACACGCGTACTCCCTGGTCGACCACGCCAATGCACTGCTGGTTGCGGGCTCCTCGCTGACCGTGTTCTCCGGCTACCGGTTCGTGCGCCACGCCGCGGCACGCGACATCCCGATCGCGATTATCAACCGCGGCCGGACTCGTGGCGACCAACTGGCCGCCGTCAAGCTCGATGGTGGGTGCTCGGAATCGCTGACCCTGCTTGCCGACCAGCTGCCGGCGCGGGTCACCCGATGAACGCCCCGACGGTGCACGGCACGCTACGGATGGCGTGGGCGAACGAAAGTGAGTATCTGCTACCCGGGCACTAGGTCGTCGGCGTGCACCGCCGGCCGGCGCAGCTCGCCGGGCAGCTCCGAGGTGGATCGGCCGATCATGGTGGCTAGCTCCGCAGCGTCGTAGGCGACCACGCCACGGGCGACCATCGCGGCATCCGGTCCGCGCAGTTCAACAACGTCGCCGCCGAAAAATCGGCCCGACACCGCGGTGATACCAGCAGGCAACAACGAACGGCGTTGCCGCACTACAGCTTGGACTGCTCCCGCGTCGAGGGTCAGCGAGCCAGCGGACTCGGCAGCGTACCGCACCCAGAACCTGCGCGCGGACATTCGCACGGTGCGCGCAGCGAACACCGTACCTACCGACGCTTCGCTCAGTGCAGTTTTGGCGTCGGCCGCAGCGGCCAGCAACACCGGCACCCCGGCGTCGGCGGCAAGCAACGCCGACGACACCTTCGACGCCATACCGCCCGTCCCAAGATGGCTACTTTGGCCGGCGACCACACCGTCGAGATCGGCGAGCCCCGAAACCTCCTCAATGAATTTCGCTTTCGCCGCTTTGCGTGGATCGGAATCGTAGAGACCGTCGATGTCGGAGAGCAACACCAAGGCGTCAGCACCAACCAGGTGCGCCACCAGCGCCGAGAGACGATCGTTGTCACCGAACCGGATCTCATTGGTGGCCACAGTGTCGTTCTCGTTGACGATCGCCACCGCGTGCAGCGCTCGCAGTCGGTCCAGCGTGCGTTGAGCATTGGTGTGCTGCACACGCAGCGAAATGTCGTGCGCAGACAACAGCACCTGGCCGACAGTGCGCCCATATCGAGCGAACGCGGCACTCCAGGAATTCACCAACTCGACCTGGCCTACGCTGGCTGCGGCTTGCTTGGTCGCTAAATCGTTTGGGCGACGAGACAATCCGAGTGGTTCGATGCCAGCGGCGATGGCGCCCGACGACACAATGACGACATCAGAACCCGCCTTCATCCGCGCCTCAATCGCGTCGACGAGCCCGGACAGCCGGCCGGCATCAAACACTCCTGTTTGGGTTGTTAGCGCCGTGGTACCTACCTTGACGACGAGCCTGCGCGCGGTGCGGATCGCCTCCCGCTGCCCAACGGTCATGTGCGGCCACCAGATTCTCGGCGCGCTCGACGTGCGGCCTTACGCTCGTCTGCACTGACCCGCTCGCTGCGTTCCAACCGCGCGTCGGTGCCCCGACTCGACAACTGCGCCTGTTGTCCGCTGGGCGTCTGCGGCTCCCAGTCAAAGGTCATCTCGCCGATGGTCACCGCGCAGCCCGGTTTCGCACCAAGACGCAGCAATTCGTCCTCGACACCAAGGCGCGCCAGGCGATCAGCGAGATAGCCGACAGCCTCGTCGTTGTCGAAGGCGGTCTGGTGAATCCAGCGCTCTGGCCGCACGCCGGTTACCAAGAACCCACCTGGCTGCTGTGGATCGGGTTTGACAGTGAAGCCGCTGTCATCCACCGGCACTGGGCGGATCACCGGGCGCCGCGGCACCACCGGCGGACGCGCAGCATGGTAGGCAGAGATCATCTGCCATAGGCCGAATATCAACGGCTGCAGGTTCTCCCGGGTGGCTGCGGACACGCAGAACACCGGCCAGCCACGCTCAGCGATCTGATCGTGGACGAAGTCAGCGAGCTCGCGAGCTTCGGGAACATCGATTTTGTTGAGGACGACAGCACGGGGCCGTTCAGCCAGATCCCCCAGCGTCGCGTCCCCTTGCAGCGAGGGTGTGTAGGCGGCGAGCTCCTCTTCCAGTGCATCGATGTCAGAGATCGGGTCGCGACCCGGCTCAGCGGTGGCGCAGTCGACGACATGTACCAACACCGCGCACCGCTCGATGTGGCGCAGGAAATCCAGGCCGAGTCCCCGGCCCTGAGATGCGCCCGGGATCAGACCCGGAACATCGGCGACGGTGAAGGTGTGCTCACCCGCCGAGACCACGCCAAGGTTGGGGACCAGAGTGGTAAACGGGTAGTCGGCGATCTTCGGTTTAGCAGCAGAAATAACCGAGACCAGCGACGATTTCCCAGCGGAGGGAAACCCAACCAGGCCAACATCGGCGACTGTTTTGAGTTCTAGAGTGAGGTCGCGTGACTGCCCCTGCTCGCCGAGCAACGCGAAGCCAGGAGCCTTTCTGGCGCGCGACGCCAGTGCGGCGTTTCCCAGGCCACCGCGGCCACCCGCCGCGGCTTCGAAGCGAGTGCCCACACCGACAAGATCAGCCAACAGCCGACCGTTGTGGTCAAGCACGACGGTGCCGTCGGGCACCTTGACTTCCAAGTCCGCGCCAGCACCGCCATCGCGGTTGTTACCCATGCCCGGCTTGCCCGACGCGGCGGACACACGCGGCCGGAAATGAAAATCAAGCAAGGTGTGCACCTGAGGGTCGACCACGAAGACGACGCTGCCGCCACGACCGCCGTTGCCGCCATCCGGACCGCCGAGCGGCTTGAACTTCTCGCGATGAATCGACGCGCAGCCGTTGCCTCCGGAACCTGCCTGCGCGTGAATGACGACCCGATCGACAAAACGAGGCATCGGGCTTCCTCTCAGTTCCGCCTGGCCAACCTAGCTCAAGACGCGAGCCGCCCATTGGACGGAGAAGGAGCCCGGGCAGTCAGCCACAGGTGTGGCGCTAAGGCGAGGGCGCCTTCACAGTAGCCGCACGCTCGCGGCGGTCAGTCAGTCCCCACCGCGACGATGTTGACCAGCCGGCGGCCACGCTTGACGCCGAATTCGACAGACCCAGCCGTCTTGGCGAATAACGTGTCATCGTCACCGCGCCCGACGTTGATCCCGGGATGGAATTTGGTGCCGCGCTGGCGGACCAAGATTTCGCCGGCTTTAACCACTTGGCCGCCGAACCGCTTGACGCCGAGGCGCTGGGCGTTGGAATCGCGACCATTTCGCGAACTGGACGCGCCTTTCTTGTGTGCCATATCTGTCGACTCCGCTCAGCCTTGACCAATATTGCCTGTTCTGCGCCTAACGTACGTGTTAGGCGATGCCAGTGACCCGCAGGACCGTCAGCTGCTGACGGTGTCCCTGCCGCTTGTGGTAGCGGGTCTTGTTCTTGAACTTGTGGATACGAATCTTCGGAGCCTTGGTGTGCTCGAGCACCTCGCCAGTCACTGCGACCTTGGCTAGGGCTTTGGTGTCAGTGGTCACCTTGGCACCGTCGACGACCAACGCAACCGGAAGCGACACTTTGGCGCCGGGCTCGGAATCGAGTTTTTCGATCTTGACCACGTCTCCGACCGCCACCTTGTATTGCTTGCCGCCGGTCTTGACGATTGCGTAGGTCGGCATCGTTGCTCCTGCCTTAACTCTGGTCAGCCGCTGCTCGGCGCTTCGCGCACGTGCCACCTGCGGTGCACGTGGTGGGTCATGGGGTGCGGGCCTGAGCCTGATTCATCTGGCGAAGTCCCCGCTGTCGCCGGCCGAGTCCACATCCTGGCGACAACTGCCCCAGAGTACTTGGCCAGCGGCTAAAGGGTCAAACCGGCCGATCGGTGTGGGCTCAGAATAACTGCATCGGCGGGCCGGCCGGCCGGCCCGCCGCTCGCCGCCGGCGGGGGTATTCCGACGCCACCGCGACCTCGACGGGCAAGGCCGGGCGACGCGGGTCCGAGGCGACGTCGTCACCGTCTTCGTCTTCGGCGTCCGGAGCGTCGACGTCGAGATCCTCGTCGTCGAGTTCGTCGTCATCGAGGTCCTCGGTGTCGTCTAGCTCGTCGTCGACCTCGAGGTCCTCGGCGTCGTCCAGCTCGTCGTCGACCTCGGTGTCGTCGGTGTCGTCGGCGTCTTCCACGCCTTCGAAGTCCTCCTGGTCGGTGTCTTCGGTGTAGTCGTCAGCGGCGGGAACCTGATCTTCAGTCTGTTCGTCGACCTCGGAAGCGAGTTCGGCCCCGGACTCGTCCGACTCGTCGTCACCGCCAGCCGCCGACGACGCCCCCGCGGCCATTGCTTTAAACATCGGATGCTCGCCGGGAGCGTGCGCGGGCACTTTGGCCACCGCGGGCTCTTCGGATCTGTTCTTCTTCGATCGCCGGCTCCGCCGACCACCCGACTCAGACTTGCGCCCGCTCGTCGGCGCCGAGTCGACCGGGTCGGCATGCAGCTGTATCCCACGACCGGAACAAGTCGAACAAGATGTCGAAAACGCCTCGATCAGCCCGGTGCCCAACCGCTTGCGGGTCAGTTGCACCAGACCCAACGACGTCACCTCAGACACCTGGTGGCGGGTGCGATCACGGGCCAGCGACTCGGTCAGACGACGTAACACCAGGTCGCGGTTGGATTCCAGCACCATATCAATGAAGTCGATCACCACGATGCCGCCAATGTCGCGCAACCGCAGCTGGCGCACGATCTCCTCGGCGGCCTCGATGTTGTTCTTGGTGACCGTTTGTTCGAGGTTCCCTCCGGACCCGGTGAATTTGCCGGTGTTCACATCGACGACGGTCATCGCTTCAGTTCGGTCGATCACGAGCGTGCCACCGGACGGCAGCCACACCTTGCGATCCATCGCCTTGGCCAGCTGCTCATCGATTCGGTGCACCGCGAATACGTCTGGTCCGGGCTGCCCATCCGGGCCCACAACCGGCTCATACTTAGTAACCTTCGAAACCAAGTCCGGAGCAACAGAATTCACGTACTCGTTGATCGTGGTCCAGGCGTCCTCTCCGGAGACGACAAGACCGGCGAAATCCTCGTTGAAGAGATCGCGAATAACCTTGACCAACACACCCGGCTCTTCGTAGAGCACCACTGCCGCGCCGGCGGCCTTCTCCCTGGTCTCCTTTGCCTTCGCTTCAACTTGATTCCAGCGTTGCTGAAGCCGATTGACGTCTGTGCGAATGTCCTCCTCTTTGACGCCCTCCGACGCGGTGCGAATAATCACCCCGGCATCGGGCGGCACCACCTCACGCAAGATCTCTTTGAGACGCTGACGTTCGCTGTCGGGCAGCTTCCGACTGATCCCGGTCGAAGACGCGCCAGGCACGTAAACGAGATAGCGACCAGCCAGTGAGACCTGCGTGGTAAGCCGAGCTCCCTTGTGCCCGACCGGGTCCTTGCTGACCTGAACCACCACATAGTCACCCGGCTTGAGAGCTTGTTCGATCTTGCGATCGGCCCCGCCTAGTCCGGCAGCCTCCCAGTTAACCTCGCCGGCGTAGAGCACGCCGTTGCGGCCACGGCCGATGTCAACGAAAGCGGCCTCCATGGACGGCAACACGTTCTGCACGATCCCCAGATAGATGTTGCCGACCAACGATGCCGAGGCTGCCGATGTGACGAAATGCTCAACGACAATGCCGTCTTCGAGGACCGCAATCTGGGTATAACGCGCACCAGAGTGCGGCGGCTCGGTTCGCAACTGGTCGCGCACCACCATGATCCGCTCAACCGCTTCGCGGCGGGCGAGAAACTCGGCCTCCGTCAACACCGGCGGGCGGCGCCGCCCCGCATCGCGCCCATCACGACGACGTTGCCGCTTAGCTTCCAATCGAGTCGAGCCGTCAATGCCCTTGATCTCGGTGGCTCCCGAGCTGTCGGCTCGGTCGTCGGTGCCACCCGACTTGCCGCCGGAGCGCGGCGCGCGCTCATGCACCACGGTGTTCGGCGGATCGTCGGGCGCCGGACCCCCTTCGGCGTCTGTACCGGTACCGGACTTGCGCCGGCGACGCCGGCGACGGCGGCGGTTGCTAGCCTCCGAGGACCCATTCTCGAACTCGCCGTCGTCGGCGTCTTCGTCACCGTCAAGGTCAGCGGATTCGGTGGACTCTGCACTGGCCCCTTGCTGTGCCCGCTGCCCAGCCGCTTCGTCGATGTCACCAGCTTGGCCTTGGCCTTCAGGACCGCCCTGCTCACCGCGCCCGCGTCCGCGTCCGCGACGGCCACGACGCCGTCGCCGGTTGGTCGGCCGATCGGCTTGTTCGTCATCGTCGTCGGCGTCGGAATCATCATCGGAATCTTCGGTGTCGCCGTCGTCAGCATTGACACTGGCCTCCACCGGTTGCGGCGCAACAAACAGCGGCATGTAGTGCGAACGCTCCACCGGGGTCTCCGGCATCGACCGGGATTCGGGGCCCTCGGGTGCAACAAGCCCGCCGGCAGCAGCGGCGGGTTCTTCAGGCGGACCGGCCTGCTCGGCGAGCAGTTGGCGAACCCGAACCGCATCAACGCGGTCCACGCTGGAATGTGCGCTACGGATTCGCCCGTCAAGTGCGTTCAGCGCATCCAAGACCTGCTTGCTGGTGGCACCCAGAGTCCGCGCCAGTGAATGAACTCGGAGGCGGTCCGGCAGTTCCTCATGCTGCGTCGGCTCGTTTGCTGGATTTGAAGATGGGGCAATGTCTACCACGAATTCTCCTCAAGCCCCCGGGCGCGTCCTGATCGACGCGGCCACGCGAGGGCTTTGCTATGTGCCCGGGTCACTTCTCCCGAGCTTGTGATGGTCTCGCCCCGAGCGGCTCAGCGAAGAACCCACTCGGCGCAGTGCTGAATGACGGCTCGACATGCCGCGCCGCATCACGCGATGGCGATGGTCGCGCTTGCCTAAGTCTTCATTCGGGTGTCCGACGCCGGTCCGGCGACGTTCACCCAACATTAGTATCCCACATCACTGGGCGGGGCACTCTCCCCCAAGCCGGGTGCGCCGCAAACGGCTCCCATGAGCCCTGTCTCGCCACGGTGCTAAACGCCAGGAAACCAGAGGCCGATCTCACGCTGGGCCGACTCTGTCGAGTCTGAACCGTGCACCAAATTGAACTGCGTTTCCAACCCAAAATCACCCCGGATCGTTCCAGGTGCCGCCTTGTCTACCGGGTCGGTGCCGCCTGCGAGTTGTCGAAACGCTGCGATCGCTCGCGGGCCCTGCACGATGGCTGCCACCAGCGGGCCCGAAGTGATGAACTCCAGCAATGGCTCAAAAAATGGCTTGCCTTCGTGTTCGGCGTAGTGACGGCTAGCCAAGTCCTTGCTGACGGCCCTGAGCTCCAAGGCCGCAAGACTAAGGCCTTTGCGCTCCACACGGCCAATGATCTCGCCGATCAGATGCCGCTGCACGCCGTCCGGCTTGATCAAGACTAGGGTCCGCTCCACGAGGCCCCACAGTAGAGGGCCAAACACGGATGCCCAAAACCTGGTCGGATACCCATCAGGCCCGCGCCTAGATCGACCACGCCGTCCGACCGATCTCGCCTATTGCCCCTGGCCCGGCCCCATACGGTATTTCTGCCGGCGCCGAACCTCGGCGCGGAAATACACGATTAGGACCCACAGTCCGGTGAACAGGACACCGATGACACCGACCCCCGGGTAAATCGCAAAACCCGCAACGAGTACCAGCTGCACTGTGAGGTTCACCCAGATCGCCCAGGTTTTGCGCTGCATTCCGGCTAGCAGAATCAGCACCGTGGCCAGCCCAATCAAGTATCCGAGTGATGCCGGCGTCAGCCCGCCACCAACCGCACCCACCACCGGTATCGCCAGCAACACCACAATCGCCTCGAGGATCAGCGTCGCGGCCATCACCGCACCGAAGCTCTTCCACGGGTCGGTCGGCAGGGCTCGACCCCGACCAGAGTTAGAGCGACTGTCAAAATTGTCGGATTCGTCAGAACCGACGGACTGTGTCATTGGGGATCACGACCAAACAACGTCCTGGCGGCCCCCGCGGTAACCACGGATCCGGTAATGACGATCCCGGCACCAGAAGACGCCTGACCAGCGGTTTCATTTCGAGCCGAAGCGTCGTCCACCAGAGCTGTCGCGACGTCGATGGCGTCGCGCAGGTTTTCCGCGGTGATCACCCGGTCGGGCCCGAACCGTTCCTGGGCCGCCAATGACAACGCCTCGATATCAAGGGCCCGGGCGGAACCGTTGTGGGTGACAACGACGGAGTCAAACACCGGCTCGAGCGCGGCGAGAATACCGTCCACATCCTTGTCGGCCAGAATACTGAGCACCCCGACCAGCAGCCCGAAATCGAACTCACCGGCCAGCGTCTGCGCGAGCGCGCTCGCTCCCGCCGGATTGTGCGCGGCATCGATAAAAACCGTGGGTGCGCTGCGCATCCGCTCTAGTCGACCGGGGCTGGCAACGGCGGCGAACCCGGCTTGCACCGCCTCGACATCGAGCTGACGCTGCGCGCCAGCGCCGAAAAAGGCCTCGACCGCGGCCAATGCCACCACCGCGTTGTGCGCCTGGTGTTCGCCGTGCAACGGCAGGTAAACGTCCGAATACACCCCGCCGAGCCCTTGCAGTTGCAGTAACTGACCACCCACTGCCACCTGCCTGCCGAGTACCGCGAATTCCGAATCCTCCCGAGCGACTGCGGCGTCGGCACGCACGCATTGGGCCAGCAGCACGTCCATGGCCTCTGGAACCTGGCGCGCAATGACCGCGACGGTCTCCGGTGAACCATCAGCCGCCCGGTTGATGATGCCCGCCTTCTCTCCGGCGATCCCGGCGATGTCGTGACCCAGATACTCGACGTGATCGATGCCGATCGGCGTGATGACCGCAACCGGCGAGTTGAGCACGTTGGTGGCGTCCCAGCGCCCGCCGAGGCCCACCTCGACCACCGCGACGTCGACCGGCGCGTCCGCGAACGCGGCGAACGCCATCGCGGTGAGAACTTCAAACTTGCTCATCGCCGGCCCACCGGCGTCCTGTGACTGCCGGTCAATCATTTCTACGAACGGCTCTATCTCCCGATACGTCGCCACGTAAAGCGCGGGGCTGATCGGCTTTCCGTCGATTGAGATGCGTTCAACCACTGACTGCAGATGCGGGCTGGTCGTGCGCCCGGTGCGCCGGTGCAGTGCAGTCAGCAGCGCATCGACCATCCGCGCCACTGAGGTTTTGCCGTTGGTTCCCGCGATGTGTATAGACGGGTAGCTCAGTTGAGGTGAGCCGAGCAAGTCGACCAGTGCGCTGATCCGCGTCAGGCTCGGCTCGATGCGGGTCTCCGGCCAACGTTGATCCAGCAGATGCTCGACCTGCAGCAGTGCCGCGATCTCGTCGGGTGCAGGGGTGACGCTAATGGGATTTCGCCCGTCGGACCAATCAGACGTCGGCCCCGAACTCGCTGAGTTCATCGCAGCGCTGCCAACCGGGCCGTGATCCGTTCGACTTCTTCGGTCGCCACACGCTGGCGGTCACGGATCTTCTCGACGACCGCGGCCGGCGCCTTGGCCAGGAAGTCCGCATTGGCTAATTTCGCGGTGCTCGATTCAAGATCCTTCTGCGCTGAGCCCAGGTCCTTTTCCAAACGACGACGCTCGGCGGCTACGTCGATAGCGCCTGAGGTGTCGAGTTCAACAACAACGGTGCGGTTCATCTGCGAGCCCAGCCGAACCTCCAGCGATACCGACGGACGGAAATCTGGACCCGGAGCAGTGAGCCACGCCAGCGCCGCCACGGAGGCGACCTGAGTGCTCAGATCTGAACTCTCGACACCAACCAGCCGGGCCGGTACCTTCTGCCGATCGGCCAAACCCTGGTCGCTGCGGAACCGCCGCACCTCGGTCACCAGCTCCTGCATATCGCGAATCCGTTGCGTGGCGATTGGATCCAGGCTGATCCCGGACGGTTTCGGCCATTCCGCGACAACGAGCGAGCTTTCTTTGCCTGGAGATCCGGTCAGAGCCTGCCATAGCGTCTCGGTGAGGAAAGGGATCACAGGGTGCAGCAACCTCAACAAGGTATCTAGAACCGCACCCAACACGGTGGTGGTGTGCGCCAGGCCAGCCGCCAGCTGCGTTTTGGCCAGTTCGACATACCAGTCGCAGAATTCATCCCACGCGAAATGGTAAAGAGCCTCACAGGCTCGGCTGAATTCGTATTCTTCGAAAGCCAGATCAACTTCGGCACGAACCTGTTCCACACGCCCAAGAATCCAGCGGTCGGCATCGGTCAGCATGTCTAGCTGCGGAAGCGGCGTGCCCTGCGGTGCTGAGGCGCCATTGAGCAGCGCGTACCGGGTGGCGTTGAACAGCTTGGTACCGAAATTCCGCGACGCCCGGACTGCATCCTCCCCGATAGCCAGATCACCGCCTGGGCTGGCACCGCGGGCCAGGGTGAACCGCAACGCGTCGGCCCCGAACAGCTCCACCCAGTCCAAGGGGTCAACCACGTTGCCCTTGGATTTGCTCATCTTGCGACCCGACTCGTCACGAATCAACCCGTGCAAGAACACATCAGTAAACGGCACCTGTGGTCGCCTGCTGTCCTGCAACGTGATGACATCGTCGCCGCCAATGTAAGTGCCGAACATCATCATCCTGGCCACCCAGAAGAACAGGATGTCGTAGCCGGTCACCAGAACGCTTGTCGGATAGAACTTTTCCAACTCCGGAGTCCGCGACGGCCAGCCCAATGTGGAGAACGGCCACAACGCGGACGAGAACCAGGTATCAAGCACGTCGGGGTCCTGCTCCCAACCGTCGGGAGGCGCTTCGTCCGGACCAACGCACACCTGCTCACCATTGGGCCCATACCAAATCGGAATGCGGTGGCCCCACCAAAGTTGTCGCGAGATACACCAATCGTGCATGTCATCGACCCAGGAGAACCAGCGCGGCGCCAAACTGTCCGGGTGAATCGTGGTGTCGCCGTTACGCACAGCATCACCGGCAGCCTTGGCCAGGGATTCCACCCGCACCCACCACTGCAGCGACAGCCGGGGTTCAATCGGTTCACCACTGCGTTCGGAGTGTCCCACGCTATGCATATAGGGGCGTTTCTCCTCGACGACACGACCTTGGGCTGCGAGTGCCTCGCGCACTGCGACCCGCGCCTCTAGACGGTCCATACCATCGAATTGCGTTGCTGTATCCACAATCCGGCCCTTGGTATCCAGAATCGATGGCATCGGCAGCTGATGACGCGACCCGATTTCGAAGTCGTTCGGGTCGTGGGCAGGGGTCACTTTGACCGCACCGGTACCGAATTCGGGATCCACGTGCTCGTCGGCGACGATGCGCAGCGACCGATCCACAAAAGGATGCGGCAGGCTGGTGCCGACCAGGTGGCGGTAGCGCTCATCATCGGGATGGACCGCGATCGCCGTGTCACCGAGCATCGTCTCGACGCGGGTGGTGGCCACAACGATGTGTGGTTGCGAATCGTCGAGCGACCCGTACCGGAAGGACACCAGCTCGCCTTCTACATCGAGGTAGTTGACCTCAAGGTCGGAAATCGCCGTCTGAAGTACCGGCGACCAGTTGACCAACCGCTCGGCCTGATAGATCAGTCCGGCGTCGTAGAGCCTCTTGAACATCGTTCGCACCGCGCGTGACAGGCCCTCGTCCATGGTGAACCGGTCTCGGCTCCAGTCGACCCCGTCACCAAGCCGGCGCATCTGAGCACCGATGGTGCCACCAGATTCACGCTTCCACTCCCACACCCTGTCGGCGAACTGCTCCCGACCCAAGTCCTCTTTGGTCAGGCCGTCGGCCGCAAGCTGCTTTTCCACCACGCTCTGCGTCGCGATGCCCGCATGGTCCATCCCTGGTTGCCACAGCACCTCGTAACCCTGCATCCGCTTCCGGCGGGTCAACGCGTCCATCATGGTGTGCTCCAGCGCGTGACCCATGTGCAGACTGCCGGTCACATTCGGCGGCGGGAGCACGATTGAGTAGGCCGGCTTCGCACTACTGGGGTCCGCCGCAAAATAGCCGGCGTCCAGCCACTGCTGATAGATCGCACGCTCCATGGCCGCCGGATCCCAAGACTTGGGCAGCGAATCGGCGGCGGGACGGGAGCTGGCGGTCACCGGTCAATTCTAGGAACCGCCGTTTGCCGCCGTGACAGCGCCCGAATCCACAGCTGATGGTTCTGCCGGAGCGAGCTATCTCCAGGCTTAGCTCAACCGCTCCGTCTGCAGTGAAACACCCGCAGCTTCGAAGCGGTCCAGCAAAGCGTCACCCAATGCGGCCGCCGGAGTCAACACGCCATGCAGGTCGGAGAGCTTGCCGCGGTCGAATGCGAGCGCCAGCCCACACTCCGCCAAGAGCACCGAAGTCGCCTTGTACCCGGGGTCACCGTCCTGCGCCATCCGCGCCCGGTACCTGGCGCCGGTGGTGGTCGTCGTATACGTTTCGACCCGGTAGTAGCCGCGTTCCCGAGCCGCCGCACTCGGGCCGCTACCTGGCTTGGGCACGACTCGCTCCACCAGCCGCCGCGGCAACAACCGAAAGTACCGGCTGCTCACGGCGGTCAGTACATTGCCAACCGCGCTGACGATCGCAGATGCCACGGGCGCAGCAGCCGACGACCCAAGGCTCATGTGCTCGCTGTAGCGAAACCGCCGGCCGTAGGCCCACTCCATCAGGGCGTTGCTGCGGCGCACGATCCGGGTGTTGGCCGGCGCCATGAGGAATCCCGCCGTCCACGCCCCGTTGAGTTCCGGCGCGAGTTGCCGGCCGCGCCGCCGGGGCAGGTCTGGCTGGGCACCGAGTTCGGGTTCGGCACCGCGATCAGTGCTCAGCGTGTAGGGATCAGCCAGCTGGCGCCGCGCCTCGGGGTCGCTGGACGCCGTGTGCAGCACTTCCACCATCGATGCGATGGTGCCGCCGGATAGCCCACCCGAAAAAGAACGCACCACGAAGTTGGTATCGGCCAGTTCACCGGCGTCGTCGTCCCGCGCCAACCGATACAAGGCGTACACGCTCAGATCCGACGGGACGGAGTCGAACCCGCAGGCATGCACGATGCGGGCGCCGGTGTCGGCGGCCTGCTTGTGATACAAATCGATGCTCTCCCGGACAAACATCGCTTCGCCGGTGAGGTCAGCGTAGTCGGTGCCGGCTGCGGCACACGCCGCCACCAGCGGCAGACCGTACCGCGTGTAGGGCCCGACCGTAGTGACGACGACTCTCGCCCGGGCAGCCATCTCGTCGAGCGTGGACGGTGATCCTGCGTCTGCGACCAGAATCGGCCAAGACTGCGCGGATTCCCCCAGAGTCTGCCGAACGGCCAGCAGTCGCTCGGGCGACCTGCCAGCAAGAGCGATCCGCGCATCTCCGCCGGCCCGGGCAAGATATTCGGCGGTCAATTTCCCGACGAAACCCGTCGCTCCATATAAGACGATGTCGAATTCGCGCGGCGTTGCGGTCACCAGACTGACGCTACTCCGGCGATTCCGGGCGGTAGGTCGTGCCCGTTCGTACGCGCGAGCGCGATCCAGCCTGCGGGCGGACCCGCGCGCCTGCTTCCCGAGCCGTTGTCGACCCACTCGGCTAACTTCGGCTGATGGCGCAACGGATCCTCGTCGTCGGGGCAGGTATCGCCGGTTTGGCAACCGCTGGGGCGCTGCAACAGGCCGACCACGACGTCACCGTCGTCGAAGAACGCACCGACACCTCGACTGGCAGTGCGATCAGCGTCTGGCCAAACGCGCTGGCAGCGCTCGACCACCTTGGCCTGGGTGAAGCTGTGCGAGAGGCGGGCCAGCAGGTTAACGCCGCCACTCTCCGCTGGCACGACGGAGGGTGGCTACGCCACCTGCCCGCCGAGCGATTGGTCGCCGCGCTCGGTGAGCCGCTGATTGTCATCCAACGCTCTGTGCTACGCGACATCCTGATGGCGGGAGTGCTTCCGGGCAGTATCGAATACGGACGGGCGGCAGAAGGACTGCTAGCCACCGGAGGCGGGGTGCATATCGCGATCTCCGATGGCACGGCCCGTCGTGCCGATGCGTTGATCGGCGCCGACGGTGTCGGCTCCATGGTGGCCCATCACCTCAATGGCCCGCTGGCCCGACGTTATGCCGGCTACACCGCTTGGCGCGGGATCGCCCGTTGCGGCATGGACCCTATGCTGGCCGGCGCGACACTCGGGCCTGGCGTGGAGATGGGCCATGTCCCGCTCGCCGGCGATCGGACGTATTGGTACGCCACCGAACGTGTGCCGGAAGGACGGCTCTCGCCTGGCGGCGAGTTGGCCTATTTGCGAGCCAAGCTGGCCCGGTGGGCTGACCCCGTCCCGAACATTCTCGCGGCAACAGCGCCGACCGAGGTATCGCGCAACGACCTCTATGACCGCGCTTGCGCCCGGAGTTGGGCGCACGGGGCGGTGGCGCTGGTCGGCGACGCGGCCCACCCGATGCGCCCGCACTTGGGTCAGGGCGGTTGCCAAGGTATCGAAGACGCTGCGGTCTTGGGGGCCTTCGTCCAGCGGGCCGCTGATCTGCCCACAGCCTTCGCGCGGTTCGCCGCCTTCCGGCGCGCGCGTGTCAGGTCACTGATACGTGAGTCGGCCATGGTCGGCCGGGTGATCAATCTGCGGCCGAAGTTTCTCAGCACTGCATCCTGCCGCGCCATTGCGGCGCTGCCCGAAGCGCTGTTCACTCGCCATTTGGCAGCCGTGGCGGCGCGGTCCGCGTTCCACCTCGCCTAACTAGGTCAAATGCGCAGCAGACGCGGGGCTGGGGCAACAGCAGGACAGAGTCGGTGCTCCGTGGGGTGGCCGGGCACAGCGCCAAGACGGTGACTCGGCGAAGCGGATGCGCGGCTCGATCAGCTCGGCAAACGGCACCGAGAATGCGGACGTGCCGGGCATAATGCCCGGCACTCCTGCCACACCGACGAACAAACCGTCGAGCAGGGCTGAATCAGCCGCGCCGACCGCAGACCGGCCAGGCCCCGAGGCCCTGCGAGCGCAACACGTTCTCAGCAACCCGGATCTGTTCTTCGCGACTCGCGTTGGCCGCGTTCCCTGAGCCGCCGTTGGCCCGCCAGGTGCCGGGGGTGAACTGCAGGCCACCGGAGTAGCCGTTACCCGTGCTGATGGACCAGTTTCCGCCTGATTCGCACTGTGCGATCGCATCCCAGTTCACGCTGTACACCGGCGGGGGCGGCGCGGGAGGCGCAAACGGAGCCGGCGGCGGAGGCAAGTTCGGGTCAAAACCCACCGGCGCAGGAACAGGAGCACCAGGCGGCGGGGGCGGCGGGGGCGGCGCGGGAGGCGCAAACGGAGCCGGCGGCGGAGGCAAGTTCGGGTCAAAACCCACCGGCGCAGGAACAGGAGCACCAGGCGGCGGGGGCGGCGGGGGCGGCGCGGGAGGCGCAAACGGAGCCGGCGGCGGAGGCAAGTTCGGGTCAAAACCCACCGGCGCAGGAACAGGAGCACCAGGCGCCGCATTGGGGTCAACGCCCGCGGGATCCGCGTTGGCAGTAGCTACGGTCGGCACAGCCGCAAGCGTGCCGGCGATCGCCGCAACGACGAATGTCTTTCGGACGGTCTTCACAATTGTTTCCTTTCGCGGTGCGCGCACGCCAAAGCCAGTCGTTGAGGGTGGGGTTCAACGCCTTGATCCATACCGAATGGCTGCTTTTGGAACGTGCCGTCTCGTTCTGGCACGACAGCGGAGGGCTTAGACACCTAGCGGGGGCTACCCGACAACTGCAGATCGGCTGCAGGCATAGCAAGCCGATTACAGCTCCGCTCACACGCGGGTCCGTGGATTCAATTTTTAGTCCGGTTTCGGACTCCGAGGACGTTACGATAACGATTCGGTTTCGTCATCCGCCACTAGCGGATATATCTATTCCATAACATGCCGATTAAGACGTGATACATAATTGTTATTGCAGGTCAGCCATATATTTTTAGCTCACGCCGATGTTTTACACCAAGAAATTATCGTGATTTGAATCACATAGATATTGTGACCCGAGACACGCATTTGAGCCCGTCGACCCTTCCAGTTCGGATCATTCGCAGACAAAACTGCCATAACCAGAGTCACGTCAGGCGTCAGAACTTGACGTCTACCACACCTTCAGAGTTTGCCCCGGGTCACCAGCAAATACCCGAAATAGCATGTTCACCAGCGAACTTCGCGTTGCCCTCAAGCAGAGCGCACCGGCGGTCAAAGCCAGATTTCCACAACGACATCGCCAAGCAGCGCCGTATCCCCGCACCGTTGGCGCGGGCATCAGATATCGCGCCTCGACAGCGAACGGCAGCTACCGAGACGATGCCGAGCCACCCCTTCGATACGGAAACAAAAAATTTCTGCCCCAGAAGAAGGCATTTGCTGCAGCATACCTAGGTCACCTTATTGCAACGCGACGACAGTACCCTTCTCGCCGCGGCCCACAGTACCCACAACAACCATCCCAAATGCCTTCTGCCGCAACGCAATTTAGATATATACAAACCAAGAACCTGATTGATTTTGCGGCGAAGTCACAGAGCAGATTGCGTTCACGCTGACACCAATAACAAATTATTGAAGAAATGATGAGAAAATACTATATAGAAGTCAAACAAAAAGGGCTGATACGATAACTGTTGTATAGGCGTTTTGATTCACAAATTCCGGCGCATAGTTTTCAATATTTCCATTGGCCCACACGACTGCGCCTGGACTCCTCAGCGCCCGGGTTGCGCCAGCATGGGTAGGTCTGCAGCCGAATTGACGTTGGTCAACGGCCGGGAATCCGATAGCACGATCTGCTGCGCGTCCGACGCGTCAATCAGAGCACTCATTTTTCGCTCGCCGGAAGCAACCAGCGCTTCCACCCGATCAGCCAGCTCGACACGGTATACCGCGGCCAGGTAGTGGCTGCGGCCATCCCAGGGCAGCACCACTTCGGCGTTGGTTTCGGCGGCCCGTCGAACGAGATCGTCGATCAAGTCTGAGGTCAAAAACGGCATGTCTACGGCGCAAACGAACGCGAACCGAGCACCCGCCTCGGCAGCCAAACGCAATCCACGTCCAGTCGCCGGCAACGGTCCCAGCCCCCGCAACTCGTCGCGCACGACGCGAACCTCGAGCGTCGGCAACGGTTGCCCGGGGGCCGCCATCACAAAAACGGGCTCGCAGCTCTGTCCAACGACGTCAACCACGTGCTCAACGAGAGTGGTAGCTCCGCTGCCGCCGGCAATGCCGCCAGCCGACCCCACATCGCGTCGATAAAACGGTAGCCCGGCTTTGTCTCGACCCATCCGGCGAGACTCGCCTCCAGCGAGCACAACCCCGGCCAGCGAAGCAGCATCGGATATGAGCGGAGCCACGTCAGTCGACGGTCCACGTGTCGCGACCGTGCAACAGCGATTGCAATGCGGCGGTGTCCGACGGAGTCGAGTTCCGGGCAACACTCACCTGCGCACGGGCCGTATCGTCATAGGTGGGCCTGCTGACATGGCGGAAGATTCCCAGCACCGTGTGGTCGAGGTTCTGTTCGGACAACCGCGACAGCGCGAACGCATAGGCCGTGTCGTCCGAATGCGCGTCATGCACGACAATCTCATCGACAGCCACGTCAGCTGTCTTTGCCACCTCGAGGCCAAAGCCGGACTTCACCACGCAGTATTCTCCACTGCCGCCGAACACAATTGGTTCACCATGTTCAACGTTGATCACCCGATCGGCAGAGCCCTCCTTACGCAGCGCATCGAAGGAGCCATCGTTGAAGATTGGGCAGTCCTGCAGAATCTCGACCAGTGCGGAGCCTCGATGCTGGGCTGCGGCGCGCAGCACGCCGGACAGCCCTTTGCGATCCGAGTCCAGCGCGCGCCCAACGAAAGTGGCCTCGGCGCCCAACGCCAAGGAAACCGGGTTGAACGGTTGATCCAGCGATCCCATCGGTGTCGACTTGGTGATCTTTCCGACTTCGGACGTCGGCGAATACTGGCCTTTGGTCAACCCGTAAATCCGGTTGTTGAAAAGCAGAATCGTCAGGTTAACGTTGCGGCGCAGAGCATGGATGAGGTGGTTACCTCCAATCGATAACGCATCGCCGTCGCCGGTGACTACCCACACCGAGAGATCGTCGCGAGCCAGCGCCAATCCGGTCGCGATCGCCGGCGCGCGGCCATGAATCGAGTGGAAACCGTAGGTCTCCAAGTAATACGGGAACCGGCTTGAACAGCCGATGCCGCTGATGAACACGATGTTTTCGCGGCGTAGCCCGAGCTCAGGCAAGAAATTGCGGATGGTGTTGAGGATGACGTAGTCACCGCACCCCGGGCACCAGCGCACTTCCTGGTCGCTGGTGAAGTCCTTGCCTTTTTGCGGTTGGTCCGTCGTGGGTACGCCATCATTTTTCGTCAACCTGGGGGTCACCCCGAGGTCTGTGCCCGCCAGATGGCTCATCGCTCTAGCCATGAGCGCCGTTCCTCCTCACCGCTTGGCGCTGCGTCGTCGCGGCGCCTGTCATGCGCTAACTCCCGCACCGACGGTGGCCGCACCCAATTTAGCCATCATCGTCTTGTCTTGTTCGATCTCCGCCAGAGTGCCGCCCAGGGCGGCGCGGATTACCCGGCCCACCTCGTCAGCCAGGAACGCAAGACCCTGAACTTTGCTGACTGATTGCACATCCACCAGGTACTTGCCGCGCAGCACCAGCGCCAGCTGACCTAAGTTCATCTCCGGCGCAACGACTCGCGGATAGCGCCGCAACACATCACCCAGGTTAGCTGGGAAAGGGTTCAGATACCGCAAATGGGCATGCGCGACCTTGATTCCCTTGAGGCGCGCGCGGCGGCACGCCTCCCCGATCGGGCCATAAGAACTACCCCACCCAATCAGCAGCAGTTCGGCATCTCCGCTCGGATCGTCAACCTCGACATCTGGAACGCGAATACCGTCGATTTTCGCCTGCCGCAGGCGGACCATCAGGTCGTGGTTGCCAGGTTCGTAGGAAATTTCGCCGGAGCCATTGGCCGATTCCAGTCCGCCGATACGGTGCTGCAGACCCGGAGTACCCGGAATCGCAAACTTTCGGGCGAGGGTTTCCGGATCCCGAGCATAAGGCTGGAACGGTTCGTCCGGTTTGGCAAAAGTGTGCTGGATCGGCTCGAGCGTGCTGACATCAGGGATTCGCCAGGGCTCGGAGCCGTTTGCAATGGCTCCGTCGGACAACACAACGACCGGCGTGTGATACGTCACTGCCATGCGCACCGCCTCGAGGGCAGTTGCGAAACAGTCGGACGGAGACTGCGGTGCCAAAACCGCCAGCGGCGACTCGCCGTTGCGTCCATAGAGCACTTGCAGCAGGTCGGCCTGCTCGGTCTTTGTCGGTAGGCCAGTCGACGGCCCACCCCGTTGCACGTCGATAACGATTAGCGGAAGTTCGGTCATAACGCCGAGGCCGAGCGCTTCTGACTTCAACGAAATTCCCGGACCCGAGGTACTGGTGACTCCGAGCGCACCACCATAGGCCGCCCCCAGCGCCGCACAGATGCCGCCGATCTCGTCTTCGGCCTGAAATGTGGTGACGTCGAAGTTCTTGTGCTTGGACAGCTCGTGCAGGATGTCCGACGCTGGCGTAATGGGATAACTGCCGAGCACCACCGGGAGGTCGGCGAGCCGGCCGGCCGCAACGATGCCATAGGCCAAGGCGGTGTTGCCCGAGATCTGCCGATATTCGCCGGCCGGCAAGGCTGCCGGCGCGACTTCGTAGGTGGTGCCGAAGGCTTCGGTAGTTTCGCCGTAGTTCCAGCCCGCTTTGAGGGCGAGCACGTTGGCCTCCGCGATGTCGGGTTTGCGCTCGAACTTCTCTCTGATGAAGTTCTCACTCGTCTCGATCGGACGCCCGTACATCCACGACAGCAGGCCCAGGGCAAACATGTTCTTGGCCCGCTGGCCGTCTTTCTTCGACGCACCGATTGTCTCGACGGCTCCAAGAGTTAGCGTGGTCATCGCGACGGCGTGCACAACGTAGTCCGACAGCTCTTCGGTCTCGAGCGGGTTTGTTACATAGCCCACCTTTGTCAGGTTCCGCTTGGTGAACTCGTCGGAATTCGCGATAACCATTCCGCCACGTGGTATGTCGCCAATGTTGGCTTTCAGCGCTGCTGGGTTCATAGCAACGAGCACATCCGGCCGGTCGCCCGCGGTGAAGATATCGTGGTCGGCGATCTGAATCTGGAAGGACGAAACTCCAGGCAAAGTCCCTGCGGGAGCCCGAATCTCAGCAGGATAGTTAGGCTGGGTCGCGAGGTCGTTTCCGAAGAGTGCCGCCTCCGAGGTAAACCGGTCGCCAGTAAGCTGCATGCCATCACCGGAGTCCCCGGCGAAACGGATAACCACATTTTCTAGGCGCTGCCGGTCCGCCTGCTCGTGAGCCGCATTGTGAGACTCTGACCCGGTTTCACTGCTGTTCGGATCCACGCCTCCGCCTTCCACTGGTTATCCAGACAGGCACTCCGCTGCAGCTCAGGTTACGCGCCGCCGGAGTGGCTCCCCCCACACGCACATTCTCACGTCACTGGCGGTACCGATTATGACACTTCGTACCAGATGTGTGGCCACCTTCGACCCTGACAAACGGGTGGCGTCTTAGGACTGGTGTAAAAACGCTGGGCGCATGTTCCTGGTGGTCATGTTACGCGGCGGTGGTGTCGGTCGTGGTTGTTGTGGTGGGGGGATGCAGTGGGCGGGGTGGCTCGAGCAGTTGGTGGCGTAGTTCTTGGAGGTGGCGGCTGGTCGCTGATGTTTGGGTGACTCCGCGCCAGCCGCGGCTGGCGCGGTCGAGGACGGCCCATACCAGCGACAGACAGCTGGTTTCGCCGGGTAGGCGGCCGATGACCTTGACCCGGCGACGGGATTCTCCGAAGGTGCGTTCGATGAGGTTGGAATGGCGGATGCGTGTCCAGTGTTGGCGGGGGAAGCGCAAATGCACGCTCAGCGAGGCGAAGTCGTTGGCCAGGCAAGCGACCGCGGCTGGGTAGAGCCCGCGGTATGTGGTGGTGAACTCCTCGGCGCGGCGGGTGGCTTCATCCACGGCCTGCTGGCCGGGTGGCTGGTCAATGTCATCGAAGATCGACCAGAACGCGGCTTTGATCTCGTCCTGGACCGCGACAGGTGTCTTGGCGATGACGTTACGGCAGCGATGGATCAGACACCGCTGACGCAGGCTTGCCGGAAACGTGGTCTCCCATGCGGCGATCAGGCCCGGCGCCCCGTCGGAGATGCCCAGTAGCGGCGGGCGTAGTCCCCGGTTCCTCAGGTCAGCCAAGAAGTCGGCCCACGCATCAGCCGACTCCGCTGCGGCTGGGGCCAGCCCAATAAACAGGGGCTTGCCGTCGGTGCAGATGCCCCAGGCGGCCAGCACCGGCTCGGCCGGGGCGTTGGGATGCATCCGAAAGTTCGAGGCATCCAAGAACAGGTAGTCCAACACCAGCTCATCAAGGCGTCGAGACGACCACGCAGCGAACTCGTCTTTGATGGCCGCACAAATCCGGCTCACCGTCGAGCGCGACAACGCCGCCTGCGAGCCCAGCACCTCGGCCAACGCGGCCTCGATGTCGCGATCCGACAAACCGCGCACCCATCCCGAAATCACCAACGCCTCCAGAGCGTGGGTGCGCGTCACCCCGGCACCGAATAGCCGCGAACAGAACCGCTCGTCGGTGTCGCGTAGTTTCGGGCGGCATAATTCGACCGAGCCCATCGTGGTCTTCACCGTCGCCGGCGGTTGATACCCATTGCGGTACCCGCCCGGGCCGTCCTGAACCCGACGCTGGTGACGGGCTCGGCCCAACACTGCTTCTACCTCGGCCTCCACGGCGACCTGAAACACCAGACGCACCGATAACCGCCCGACCTCCTCCAAAATCTCGGTCAACGGCCGCTCGGTCGCGGCGAACAACTGATCCATCTCAACACGCACACGCTCAATCGGCGATACTCGCTTGGTCACGGGCGTAGCCCCTCCTTCATAGCTTTCGTCGGTTGCGACGGAACCTACGCCCGTGACCATTTACACCAGCGATGAGACGCGACCCACAAACGGCAGGTGGAGCGCCAAAAGCCTACGTCACCGCGCAACTGGGTGCTACGCGAGACCCAACTGTGGCGTTGGTCACTGCGGTGGCCGCAGGTCCCGGAGCGGTCCTATCGGCCTGCGACTCCTAATCTTTACTACCGACTGTTTTTGCAGCCGTTTCGGGCATTGCCATCAGGTACAGGGCAAAACCCGCGCCGGCGATCGCCCCCAGCGACATGAAAGCGGTGTTGTAGTCGGCGGCGACCACAATCGAGCCTGCAACCAGGTTCGATATGGCCGCACCGATTCCCGTCGCGGCTGTTATCGCCCCCAAGCTGACATTGAAATGACCGGTTCCATGGGTCACATCCTGCACAACCAGGGGGAACAACGCGCCAAAAATTCCGGCTCCGACGCCATCGAGTAGTTGCACTCCGACAAGCCAGTACGATTGATCCGAAAGCGTGTAGAGGAACCCACGAGCAGTCAAGACAGCGAATCCGACCAAGAAGATGGGCTTTCGTCCCCAGCTATCGGCCTTCGCCCCAACCAAATACGCTACCGGCACCATCACCACCTGCGCGGCAACGATGCACGATGACATCAGCGCCGTGCCTGCGTCTTTGTCGTGCAACGCCAGCAGCTGGCCGACGAGCGGCAACATCGCAGCGTTAGCGAAGTGGAACGCGACGACCGACACCGCGAAGATCATCAATTGCCGATTGCGAAGCAAAACCCCGTAGCCTGACGGCTGTTGGTGTGACTCGCCGACCGCATGATCCATGCCGCGGGCTATGTCATGATCGATCGCCTCGCCAGGCAGCCACATTACTGCCACCACACTGCTCGCGCCCATGACCGCAAGCACCCAAAACACCACGGTCGGCCCGAAGAAGTACGCCAAGCCGCCGGTAAGAGCAGCGGCCGATGCGTTTCCGGCGTGGTTGAACGATTCATTGCGCCCAATCCGCCTGGAGAATAACCGTGGACCAACAACGCCGAGAGTGATCGCGGCCAAGGCCGGAGCAAAAATCGAGCTGGCAACCCCGGTGAGAACTTGCAAAACCGAGATCGCGTAAAAACCTGGAAACAGCGGCATCGCCAACGATCCAGCCGTGACCGCCGACGCGCCAACAACCACAAGCGCACGCTTGGCCGTTGTCCTGTCCACCAGCGCACCTATCGGCGTCTGCGCGACAACTGCGCCAATGCCCCCGATCGCCATGACGAACCCGATCGACTCCTGATCCCAGTGGTGCGTCAACAGGAGATAGATGGACAGGTAGGGCCCCAAGCCATCACGAACATCGGCCAGCAAGAAATTGACCAGGTCCAGAGCGTAAGCGAGCCGCCGCGGAACTACGTCAACGTGGCTCGACACGCGCATTTACAGCTTGGTGGAGCGGTTGGCCAACAGACACCGCGAACAACGTCCGCGCGATCCCTGCGGTTGTGTCACATTGACGGACTAGGCGCTCTTGTCACGTCGCTCAGAGCGCGACGGCTTGCGCGGCACGATCGTGGGCAACACGTTGTCCTCCACGGTCTCCTTTGTCACCACCACTTTGGCAACGTCGTCGCGGCTGGGGATGTCATACATCACAGGCAGCAGGACTTCTTCCATAATCGCCCGCAGACCGCGGGCGCCGGTGCCACGGTGGATCGCTTGATCGGCGATCGCCTCCAACGCGTCGTCGCTGAATTCCAGCTCCACACCGTCCATCTCGAAAAGTCGCGTGTACTGCTTGACCAGAGCGTTCTTCGGTTCGGACAAGATCTTGACCAACGACTCCATGTCGAGGTTGGTCACGGACGCAACGACCGGAAGGCGACCGATAAATTCAGGGATCAAACCGAACTTGATCAGATCCTCGGGCATCACTTCGGCGAAGTGATCGGTGGTATCGATCTCGGTCTTGGAGCGGACCTCGGCACCGAATCCCAAGCCACGCTTACCGACGCGCTCGTAGATGATCTTCTCCAGCCCGGCGAACGCACCCGCGACGATGAACAGCACATTGGTGGTGTCGATCTGGATGAACTCCTGGTGAGGATGCTTGCGACCGCCCTGCGGGGGAACCGATGCTTGGGTCCCCTCCAAGATTTTCAGCAGGGCCTGCTGAACCCCCTCACCGGAGACATCCCGGGTAATCGAAGGGTTTTCGCTCTTACGCGCGATCTTGTCGACCTCGTCGATGTAGATAATGCCCGTCTCAGCGCGTTTGACGTCGTAGTCAGCCGCCTGAATGAGTTTGAGCAGAATGTTCTCGACGTCCTCGCCGACGTAGCCGGCCTCAGTTAGCGCAGTGGCATCAGCAATAGCGAATGGAACGTTGAGCATCTTGGCCAGCGTCTGGGCCAGGTATGTCTTGCCACAGCCAGTCGGGCCGAGCATCAAAATATTGGACTTGGTGAGCTCCACCGGCTCACATCGCGAGTCGCGCCCCTTCTCACCGGCCTGGATTCGCTTGTAGTGGTTGTAGACCGCGACAGCGAGCGTCCGCTTGGCCGCGTCCTGGCCGATGACGTAGCTCTCCAGGAACTCCCGGATCTCGGCAGGCTTGGGCAGCTCGTCGAGCTTGACATCGTCAGCGTCGGCGAGCTCCTCTTCGATGATCTCGTTGCACAAGTCGATGCACTCATCGCAGATGTACACACCTGGGCCCGCAATGAGTTTCTTGACCTGTTTCTGACTCTTGCCGCAGAACGAGCATTTCAGCAGGTCGCCGCCGTCTCCGATGCGCGCCATGATGCTTCAGGGCCTACTTCCTGTTCGCCGTCATCTTGCTGTACCGCGTGTATTCCCCGACGCTACCCGCTTGCTCCGGCCCCCCGCGACCGTTAGCGCCGAATAGCTTCAGTCGTATTCACGCCCTGTCCGTCTTGATGAAACATATAGCCCGGCGGCTCCCCACACCCGCCGAGACGCGCAATACGTGTCTACGGCGTGTCGCACTCGTTACGCCACCGAGGCCGGTTAGCAGCCCTCTCGCATAGATCGATCAGACCCCCAATTAGTCACCCTACAATGACCGAGCAAGATTGGCCGCTAATTTCGCGCTGATTGCCGTAGGCGGGCGAGCAACCGTGTCCGCAATGCGCAGACCGGCCTTGCGACCTGCCGTATCAACTATTGCTACCGGGCAACACGCAACAACAGTTTTGCGAGCCCGGCGAGGACGGCTTTGTCGGCTGATCGGGTTCTGCGTGCAACACGTCTTCGGTGAGGGGGCCGGCTGCAACTCGCGCGCCGCGGCCCTCGTCATGCCGCGGGCAACTGGGCGACGTCTATAGCGTCCCGGTTCTCCACGTCTCGATCACCGACACCCAATCCCAGGCACACTCGTGGCAGACCGCACCGACACGCGCATAACCTGCTTGCGCAACTCGGACAGATGACCACCGCCGGACCTACCGACACGAACGTCACCGACCCCCTTCGCAGTGAAGTCGGCTGACACGCTATGGGATTCACCGCCCAAAAGCACTGGCCCACCTGCCTCCAAAGGCGCCGATACCCAGGTATCCGAGAGCGGCTCGCCGGTAGCACCTCGACGAAGCAGCGTCTCGCAGACGGATCGGTCATCTCGTATCCGAACAGCCGGCCAATGCGTATGATCACGTTAGTGACCGACGCCGCCCTTGCCGAGCAGGCTTTCCGCATCGGAATGGTCGACTTGGGGATTCCCATCGGCGGCTGCGAACCCCGTCCTGTCGACCTCGCGGAGGCACGACGCGCATTTCTTAAAGCGAGTGAAATCGATCCTGGCATGTGCGACGCCTGGATGGGCATCGCCATGGTCAACATGCAGGAACATCGAGGTTCTCCCGCCGCCGCCGCCAGCCAAAGTGTCGTAGAAAATTGTTACCGCACCCGGGCCCGACTGGGAGCCAATCAAAGCCGTTTGGGCGTAGCCCCTCACACCCTAACCGGCATGTATTCGGCCGGAATGGTGCAGCTTCCTATGCGCACCGTCAATGACACCTGCCTCGCGTATGCCGCGGGGCTCGCCATGAACTCTCAATACGATGAAGCCGTACAACTGATCTCAGAAATACACACAGATCCATCCAAGCGTGATGCTCTGCGTATCCCCGACTATCTTCTAGGTCTCATCTATTGGCGCACCGAGCGCTGGCCTGATGTCTTGAGCGCGTTAGGGGCGATCGAATGGCGCGAGAGCGTGATCCTCGACGCCGTCAACTATATGGCTGGTATGGCATCGGCCCACCTTGGCATGTTCATCGAGGCTGGCCGGAAACTCGACGCCATCTCCCCGTCAACTCCTGGCACATCAGCTATATATGATCGAGCGCTCCTCGAACGCGCTTACATTCACCGAGAAGAGGGCGACGAATCGCAGGCTCGCGCACTCTTCGAAACCATCCACACCCGGAGATCCGACCCCGACCTGGTGTCGTCCGCCGCCCGGGCCCTTGCCGATCCGCAAGACCGAATCAAGGTGGTAACTGACCGGTGGATCGCTACTCGAACCGACTATTGGGACCCTTCCTCAGCCGTAGGCCTGGAGGCTATCGGTGCATCTGCGGGCCGCGCCGAGGTACTCAAAAAGGCTGCCGAAAGCTTGGACAGACTCGTGGGCCTGGAGGCGGTCAAAGAAGACATCAAAGATATTGAGTCAAATGTTCGGGTGACCCAAAAGCTCCGAGAAAAAGGGTTACCGGCAGGCGAGCTGACCGAGAATATTCTCTTGTCCGGCCCAGCTGGAACGGGAAAAACCGAAGTTGCCCGGATACTGGCCAAGATTTTCGCCGGCTACGGGGCTGTCGAAACGGATAAGTTTGTCGAAGTGACCGAGGAAGATCTCGTCAGCAAGTATGTCGGCGAGACCCGGGAACGAACGTCGAAAAAGATTACCGAAGCGCTCGGCGGCGTGCTCTTTATCGACGAGGTTTATACCCTGGTAAAAGAATCCCGCGAGCACAACCACGGCCAGGAAGCCATCGAAGGACTCCTGCACCGCATGGAAAACGACCGTGGGCGACTTGTCGTCATTGTCGCTGGGTACGAAGAGGACATCAACAGATTTCTTCGCATCAACGAAGGGCTCGAATCCCGCTTCACTCAACGGATCCGATTTGCCTCCTACACCCCTGAAGAACTTGTCGCCATCGCCGAGAGACTTGCGCCCGCTCAAGGCTCTCCCCTGACGCCTGAGGCGAAAGGTGTGTTGTATCAGGCCTGCGCCCAGGCATATAACTCGCTAGACACGGCTACCGGGCACCGCAGCATTGACGCGCTTGGCAATGGGCGATTCATACGAAGTGTGATAAAGCGAGCCACCACCGCACGAAACCGTAGGCTATGTGCTGATATCGACCTCGACGCAGTTGCAGACCATACCCATCTGATCGCCGAAGATATCCTCAGCGCCCTAGACAAAGCAGACTTTCAGCACAAAGTTAGAGACGTTTGAGACGCGCCCACCCTCGGGCCTTGTGTCCCAACGTCTTCCAACGTCGTCAAGTTTCGCGGTCAGCAGCTGCCAAACCGGACACCGTTACCTGTTCGAGACTACTAGCCGATCTCTGCGGCGCATCCAAGTCGACCATGACCATAGACCCCACCAACCTGCCCGGATAGGCCTAGGGCTAGTGACCGAGTAAGCCAGTTCCACTGACGACTCTTTTCGCGTCAAAGGGGTCGTAGCCGGCATAGGCGAGTCGGTCAGACAACTTCGCTTTTCCTTTCGCCGCGGCGGCGGGATTCACCACGCGCCACCCGGAAGGTTGAAAAGGCCCGTGCGCCCGTGTGCCACGGACCACCCCAGCCGGCCGCGCACCTCGTTGTCCCCCCGTCGACGGCGGTATGGGCAGCATGCCCCCTCGCGGAAAGACGGACGGTGATCCATTCACAGTGGGCGAAGTAATCCCTAGGTTTAGTACCCCTCCGGCGTCAAGGAGTGACTTTCCCGACAGCTGCGGGGACACCGATCCAGGAGACAACGGCAGTGGGAACGCGGGGATGGAATAGTTCGCGGGCAGCGCCGGCCCCAGTGCACCAGCCGGCGCGTAAGGTAGCGCAGCGCCATAGTCGACTCCACTAGTGGAGGAATAGCTCACCAGATTGGCTGCCGTCGACATAGTTGTCGTTGCCGCTGAAGTCACTTGACCAAAAGTCGTAGAGAGATCATTGGCTGTCGGCGAGAGCGTGTCCACCAGACCCGATAGTGTGTCCGCCAGACTGGTCCCGCCTGCCCCCTCTGTGTCGTCGACCCCACCCGGCACACTCTCATCTACTCCCGATGTGCCCCCACCCGCTCCTGGCGTGGGTGCTCCATCCTCAGCGAGACTGGCAACCGGAGTAGCACTCGCGATCGACGGCGGCGGGGCCAGACCTACTGTCGTTGTTGCCGCTAGGCCGTTCGCGACCGCGCTATAGGTATCCATAGCACCGGCAGCCTGAACCCACATCTCGGTGTACGCAGCGCGATTGGCCAACATCGCACCCGAGTTGATACCAAGAACATTGGTGGCCGCCAAAGCGTCGAAAGTGACTTGATTACCCACAACGACAGGAACGAGCGGAGTCGTCAACGCGGCTGCTCGGTATGCGATCGCCAATGCGCGTTCTGCCGCACCCATTTCGTTGGCATAGGCCGCCGCCCCTGTCAGCCAGTCCGTGTACGGCACAAAAGCCGCACTCGCAGCAAACCCTGTAGGACCATTCCAACCCACCGCCGCTAATTCTCGGACGGCAGAAACAACATCGTCGATGACGCTAGCTATTACCGCACCTAGTTGACTCCAAGCCGAACTTGCCACGTGCATAGAAGACTCACCCGGCCCGGCCGTCAACCTACCGGAGTTCACTTCGGGAGGGAACGCACTGTATTCCATAGCAAGTTTTCCCCCGATGTATTCAGCGTCAAGCCTGTGCGAAGGGAACAGTAGATTTGATTATTTGCGAAGCAGCACTATCTGTGACTTGATAATTCTGCGCGGCCATTCGCAAGGCCTGCGCAGCACTGGTCAGCTGCTCAGCGGAATACTGCACATAGTTAACGTATTGCATGGCCCGGGCATTGAAACGCGCAGCACTTGCCGCCGAGACCTCTTCCGCGCCGGGCGGCAGTGCAGAAGTCATAGCCGGCTCGGACAACCCCGCGGCACCGCGAAGCTTGGCAGAAGCTGCTTCAAGACGAGCAGCGGCAGCCAGTACTACATCTCGATTGAATTCGACACTGGTCATTTTAGCTATTCACTCCTTTTCCCAAACGAGAGGTTTCCCTTTTGTACAGAAAGGGGAGGGATGACCCTCCCCGCTGAGCGCAAAACACTGGTATGCGGCATACCCGTGCACGAGATACACCGGCACCGGCCACGGAACCGGATGCCGCATTGTTCCCTAGCACGACAGCAACTTCGCCGTCGCTGAGCGCCGGACTTTTCCCGAAGGCGTCTTAGGAACGCTCCCGGGCGCAAGCACGACGACATTACGAGGCGGCACGTCGACCTCGGACACCACCGCGTCGAGCACCTCGCTTTTGATACGTTGCACCTCGGAGGGCTGCCGATGGGCCGCGGACTCAACTGCTACCGCAAAGTTCTCCCAAAGGTGCCCCGCGTTGAGGCGCACTGCCGCCGAACAACCCGGCCGGACACCGTCAACCTGGTTTGCCGCCCGCTCGATTGCCGTGGGATAAATGGTCTTGTTGGACACGGTGATGACATCGTTGACCCGGCCGCACACCACTATCTGACCGTTCTCCACCAGGTAACCCATATCGCCGGTGTGGTACCAACCGTCCTCGTCCGCGGCTGCAATGAAGCCGTCCGCTCTGCTGTACCCAGGTGTCATCGAATGACCGCGCAACTGGATCACACCAACACCGCGTGGAGGCAACACATTGCCCTGCCCATTGACGATACGAACCTCGAAGCCCTCCAGCGGCCGGCCGAGACACGTCAAACGACGGGTCTTACCCTCAGTTGCCGGAACCGCGCGGTTCAATGAACCAAGCAATTCCGCGTCTACCTCGTCGACGATCAGTCCCATGCCGAGCTCGGAGAACGCCACTGCCACCGCCGCTTCAGCCATGCCATAGGCGGGCACGAACGCATCCGGCCGCAGCCTAAATGGCGCGCCGACCTCAATCAGTCGCTCGACATCGGCGGGTTCCACAGGCTCACCACCCGACAAGGCGAAACGCAACGTCGACAAATCAAACTCGCCCGGTACGGACTGCTCCCCCAACCGCTTAGCGAACAAGGCATAGGCAAAATTAGGTGCCGCCGTCATTGTGCCTTTGTACTTATCGATAAGCTTGGCCCATAGCATGACATCTCGCAAGAAATCTGCCGGTGTTACTTTGACAAGCTCACCGCCGAAGTACATCGGTAGGGTAAGAAACCCGATAAGCCCCATATCCTGGAAGCACGGCAACCAACTAACCATCACATCATTAACACTGTCGTATTCGGAAGCCGTACACATCGCTTCAAGATTCGACCGCATATTGTGATGAGTTATCCGCACCGCCTTCGAAATGCCCGTTGAACCCGACGTTAGCTGTATCAACGCCAGGTCGCCCTCCTCTGTATCGACCGGCTCCACCGGTACCGACGCAAGCAATTCTGCGACGGTAAGCACTTTGACTGTCCCCCATTCCTCGACAATGGAGCGGCAGTCCTCGAACGGCTCGGAAATGATGATCGCCGAGGCATTGATCGTTCTTATAGCGCCACTGCTTTCTGACGCCCAGACCGCGCGCGGGCTACGCACGCCGGGGGGATGAAGCATGGTGAAACACGCTCCGCGCATCCATACAGCCTGGACTGTCGAGGCGATCTCGGCTGGATCCTGAACGAGTACAGCTGCTACGTCTCCACTCCCGAAACCCGCAGCAGCTAGACCGCCCGCAATACAACGCGCCTTCTGGTGGATTTCGCTCCAGGTTTGACGAACCGCAGAGTCCGGTTCACCTGTCACGATACCTTTCAGGGGCTCGCGGGCATTGCGGAACATCGTCTCGGTGAACTTGCTCAGGACAACCTCCTTGACTTGCACACAACGGTAAAGAGAATTAACGATCTCACCCCGACAATCGCGACTGTTATGACAGGCCGCCGACCAAGCATGCTTTCGCACGCAATCACGAAGGCCGTCAATAAAGAAGCCGCAGCGTTCACCGCCCTTCGAAGATTCAGATTGGGAGACTGCCCCGCAAGGCTGTCGTGATTTGTTTGATTCCGTCACTGACAACTCCAGCGATAAAGTCCTCCAAAGTTTCGATATCATCTCGATCGACGATTTCTGGCGATACCTTTAAAGAGACCACCTCACCGTTGCCCTTCAAAGACATCTGCACCAAACCGCCATCACTGACAGAGGTGAAGATCGCCTCGGAAAGATTCTTCTGCAGGTCTGCGAACTGCCGTTTTGCGGCTTCAAGCTGATTAGCCATATTGCCGATGTTGCCACTCGCAAACAATTCATTGACGATCCCCTGTCGCGCATTCACCTCCTGATTCATTGACTCGATTTTCTGCCGAGCATCGGCCATGGCCTGCTGAGCAGCATTTAAGCGATCTTTCAGAAGTTGAATATCACCTTCGCGCTGCGAAGTTTTTTCAGGTTCCACGAATACCCCCGATGTCAAGCGTCATCACAGTGCAACGACATGTTCGTCCATTTGGGTTTACTGACGTGAGCCCAGAAGCAATCACAGCGAGACACGCTCCCTTCCCAGCTCCGCCAGCAGACTCCCTCCGTCCACGTTCTCGGATACCGACACTGTCATCCCCGGCGAGGCGAGCGGAGTCAATCCCATGTCATCTGCGGGTGGCACCCAACTCTGCGGAAGCCGGAAATCTCCCTTGGAGTTCTGACCTTCGCCCGCACGTAGCAAACCACCTGGCGTACCAGATGCCCCGGGTTGCTGCGCTGTACTCAACAAAGCTGCCGACGGTCCAGCAACGCCGCTCGCGCCGCCGACAACCGGTGCCGCGCCGGCACTTCCGGCAGTACCCATTGCCGCTGCAGGCGCTACTCCCCCGACCAGACCCGCGCCCGTGGCCACCATCGAGCCAGCGGCTGTGACAACACCGGAACCCTGGGATGCTAGTCCGCCAGCTCCGACTGCTCCCGCAGCTGCCGGGGGGCCTGCGGGCGGCGGTGACGGCGTCGACGCTACCGCCTGGGCGGCAGCCGCCTCAGCCTGCGCGGCATACCCGTTCATCGCCGATCCGGCCTGCACCCACATCCGCCCGTAGTCTGCTCGGTTGCTGGCGAGCGAGCCGCTGTTGATGCCCATGAAATTGGTGTTTTCTAGATTGACGAAACTGTTCTGGTTGGTCTGAATCTCACCCACGCTCGGCGTCGTAGCTCGAGCAGCTTGGTAAGCCGCGGCAACCTGCGCCTGCGCCTGCCCGGCGCCTTGCAAGCCGTTGGCCACTTCAGTCATCCACTCAGCTTGCGGACCAAGGGATCTCGCCACTGCATCCCCGGCAACACCCTGAAGGCCAGCCGTGGCGAGTTCGCTCATCGCGGTCTGGACCTCCGCGCTAGATTCGGCTGTGCTCACCGACAGTGCCTGCGACGCACTGGCCGCGGCCAGCATGGTCGTCGGACCAGCGCCACTGTTGATGCTCGCAGAATTGACTTCCGGGGGGAGTCCAAGCCAGTCGGCGATGGATCGGAAGATGTCGCCAGCGCCGGAGCTGAAACTACCGAGCGCCCCGGTAATTCGAAAATCAAGCGCACGCAAGAGAACAGCAAGACCTTCGGAGAAATCTTCGAAACTCAAGATCCCGTTGATGAGGAAATCACCCAGTGCGCTGGCGACGGGCACGATCACAGTGTCCAAGGCGCTGCTGAGACTTCGTACCGAACTCAGGAAATCTCCTATTATGCGGTCCAAAGCAGGTCCTACCGCCTCCAACAAGGGTATGAACGGGACCAAAAGATTTTGCACGCCAGCCGTAAAAAAGTCGGTGATACCAGCTATGATCGGCCCAACGCTTTGGTTAAGCGCTACCAGGCCTGCGAGCAGACCATCGGCGCTAGATAATATATTGCCCAGTGAGATAACTAATGGTTCGACCGTAGCGAGAAGTCCATTCAGTGCAGGGCCGACAACATCCAGAAAACTGCCCAGTGAACCTTCAATACCTTCCAAAAATCCGGGCAGGGCCCCGAGGCCGGTTGTGACTGTATCAAGCAAGCCGGATAAAGATCCTAAAAGACCCGGTAAATTCAAACTTTCGAGAAACGCGGCGCCGTCCGCTACGTTTAGCCCTCCAAGTAATCCGGTAAGGGCATTCAGAAGGTCTTCTAATCCATCGATGCTGACATCCGCTTTTGCTGTCATCCTATTTCCCGCCTCCGGAATTTAGTACTATTCATGATCGCTTTCTTGATTATTCGGCCTGACTCAGATCCGCCTAATCAGTAGACCTCGAAAAGCTGACACGGTGCCGACAACTTCGGCGCAGTGCTTCAAAACCGTTCCGCCGCAAACCAAGATCCGCACGGCAACGTCTCGATCATTTCCTCGATAGAGCGGATAATTCTGGTATCCGTCCCCGGCGCGAACGTGGACCATAGGTTCCCATCGACGGCCTCGTTCGGCACCGCCAAAATCCGACCCGAAGGTGTATCGAGTATTCCCACACTGCCCTTGCCGGTATTTCTTAGACTAGCAGAATGTTCCGCGGCCGTTATTTCCGAACGCCAAACCTTGTCAATATCAGCGAATGCCTCGGCAAAAAAATCAGCCGCAGACCCACCAACACCGCCATTGACGAGGGCTTCCCGCAGGCCGCTCCGCCGCGAATCCCCAGACGCCTCTCCAACACGAGAGTCGATTGCAGCGGCTTCGTCTGCCGACAAGCTGAAAGCATCGAATTCTGCCGCCGCAGCCATGCCAAGGGCGCTTAAAATAGGCGCTACGACTTGCGGAACACCGGTAACCACATTCGTATCTGTCAGGTGCTGAAATAGAATCAACTCACCATAACGCATGGCAACAGAATGCAGCGGCCCCCTCCTAGCGACGCAAATTTGCAGTTTGCTTTCGCCTCGCCAGATATAGGTATTTAATTCTATATCTGGACGCGCCAGGACCTGCATCCACTGCCTGATAACTGCATCAACAGACTGGGCATTCCCAAATACGCCGGACACCGCGCCCTGCTCCTCTAGCTCCTCCCATGCCTTGGCTTCCTCGTTCCGCCGTAGTCGATCATCACTGCAGTAGGCGGGGGGAAAGACTTCCAGGACGGGGGGGTAATAATTCAGGTGGCCGTTTAACCTGACTTTTATCAGGCTAGTGCGCACGTAGGTCGTGGGTCTTGGCGAGGATTTCGGCGAGGTCGGGTGGTGGGGGTTCGGCGGCAGTCAGGGTGTGGTTGCCGGCTTGGATGGTGACGGTGCGGTAGCGGCGCGCGGTGCGCACGAATTTCTTTATGCTCCAACCAGTCTGGTGCTCGATCCAATGCGAGACGGCCGTCGCAGCGAAGACGACGCTGAGGTGGGCCTCGATGGAGTCGCGGGTGCGGTGATAAATCGGGCGGGCTTGCAGGTCGTGCTTAGACATCCGAAAGGCCTTCTCAATGCGCCACAACTGGTGGTAGGCATCGATGACGAACGACGCAGGCTGGTTGACCAGGTTTGTGGTGTAACCCTTCCAGCCGGCCAGGGCGCGGGTCTTGGTCTCCAACTGCCTGTTCACGGTCCTAGTGGCACCGGTGAGCTGGATGTAGCGGTTGCGTTTGACCGGGGCGTGACCGTCGACGGCTCGTTGGGCCTTGGCGATCTGTTCGTCGATTCCGCGTAGCGCGCGCCGGGCCCGGTCGTGGCGGTACTGGTAGTGGATCACCCGATCGGGGACACCGCGGGCCTTCTCGCCGCTGGTCGATGGCCACGGTTGCGTGAGTATCAGGCCGTCGGGGATCGCCTCATCGGGGTGTTTGTCGCACCACTCGCGCACCACATCAGGCAGCAACGGAATCCTCGCGCCGAGAATGTAGGACAGCCCTGCGGCTTGCAGGGCGATCTGGTTGGCTTCCGAGATCATCCCGGCATCGGCAACGACGGTGACCTCGGAGAGCTGGTGGGCGGTCTTGAACGCGTTGATGACCGGCACCATGGTCGCGGTCTCTGCCTTATTGCCTTCGAAGGCCGCGACCGTCAGCGGGAACCCAGCAGCATCAGTCAACAACCCCAGCGTGATCTGCGGGTCCAGCCGTCTTTCCTTGGAGAATCCGGGCTCACGGAAGCCGTCACCGGCATCGGTCTCGAAGTGAAGCGTCGACACGTCGTAGAGCACCAGGCTGGCTGGACCCAGCTGCGCATGCATCGCACACGCGGTCGACAGTGCCTGCCGGAAAGCGGGTTTGGCGAATACTGGCAGGCGACGATTCAAAGTCGGGTAGGACACCGGCGCCACGCCAGTCTCGTCGATGACCCGCAGTGAGTCGGCCTTGCTGGTCGGTTCGATGATCCGCGCCAGCACCAGCTGGCGAAACGCCTCATCCTCATCGGCGGCCGTGGCGATGCTGGCGCTCACCGAAAGTGACCAGAGTTGCTCATTGAAAATGACCACCCTGGCGGTGTGTTCAGGGTAGCGCTATGTGATCACCTCCGGGGTGTGGACGTGGGCGGCGTCGGCGGGGATGACGACGGCGATGACGGCGAGTTCGTGTCGGCAGTTCGGGCATCGGGTCGTTCCGTTGGCGGCACCAACGGCGGCGCCGACGTCGTTGGCGACGGCGACGGGGGCTGTATCAGGGCGCTTTTCGACAGTTTTTCTGTTGCGTTGTTGTGTTTGCCAGGCGGCTTTGCGGCAGCGGGGCGAGCAGTAGCGTCGGTTGGGGTTGCGAGTCGTGACGGTGATCGCTTGTCCACACGTGTGGCAGGTGGTGTCGGTGTTCATGGCTGGTCCGTGGGGTGTAACGCACGCCGTAGGGAGTCGCTGCGTTGTTGATGGGCCCGCATCCGATAGGACGGCCCGTCGATAGAGACCACAACTCCGGTGTGGAGCAGACGATCAAGGATTGCCGCGGCCAGCATCGGGTCCCCGAGGCGTTCGCCCCATCCGGCAATCCCGGTGTGGGTGGTGATGATCGTCGAGGATTTCAGGTAGCGCCGTGTGATCACCTCGAATAGGGCGGTGTTGGCTTCAGGGTCGGGATGGGTTCGTGCGTAGGCGAATTCGTCGATCACCAACAATTTCGGCCCGGTCAAAAACCGCATACAGCTATCCCAGCGGCCTTCGGTGGCGGCTTTGCGGCAGCGGTGGGCCAGATCGTCGGCGGTGGTGAAGTACACCCGGTGCCCGGCTTCGGCAGCTGCGCGGGCCAACCCGATCGCCAGCATCGTTTTTCCGGTGCCCGGCGGGCCAACGAACATGACGTTGCCGGCATCATCGAGGAACCGCAGCGACGCCAACTCGGTGATGAGTTTGGCATCGACGCCGGGTTGTGCGGTGAAGTCGAACTGCTCCAAGCGTGCGTGGGTGGGCAGACACGCAAACCGCAGCCGAGTGGCAAGCCGACGCTGTGTGGTGGCGGTGACTTCGATCCCCAGCAGTTCTTCGAGGACATCGACGGTGGTGTGCTCGCCAGTGCGGGCGGCATCAAGCACACCGGAGAGAGCTTCACCGGCAGCGGCCAGCTTCAAGAAACTCAGGTGAGCGCGTAGCCGCTGGTAGGTAGCGGCTTGGCTGGTAGGACTGCTGGTCATCGAGCCGCCCCCTGTTCGTGGTCCCCGGAACCCAGCAGGCGGGCTGCTGCAGCGTAGCGGGCGAAATCAGCCACCACCTGCTCACCGGGGCTGTGTTGCTGGTTGGCGTGGCGAAGACGTTGCGCTTCAGCGAGGGCTTCTGCGGTTGGTGGGCGGCGGTGTTTGCCGCTGCACTGGGGTTTATCGGCGAAGTTGGCTAGCACCACTTTGCGCATCGCGTCCACATGGGATGGGTCGCAGACGACCGTACCGGCCCCATCGGGTGCGCGGCGATGAGCGGCCAGCACCACCCCGGTCTCGGTAACGATCTGTAGGTCCAGCCCACCAAGACGGTGGCGTATCAGCACCCGGTGGCCGGTATGGCCAGGCGGCACCGAATAGATGTTGCCACGAAACGCTATCCGCGCCTGATTACTCACCGTACGTATCACCTGCAGGTCGGCGGAATAAGCAGACGGGACCGGGCGTAGCGCCTCAGCGTCGGCCAGCGCCCCCACTGTGGTGGCGATACCGCCGACCACACGTTTACGCCCATCTAGGCGTCGGCAGAGCCGATCAAGCCTGTCTTGGGCTTGAGCTTGGGTCACGTCGTCACCGAGGGTGCGCCACCAGCGTCCGGTGATTACCCCGACCGCTTTTTCGGCCGCTCCTTTGCGCCAGGCGTGATAGGACGGGCACAGGTCGATACCCACCTGGTAGTGGCGCGCGATCGGCCCGAACGACACTTGTAGGCGCCCTGTTTTCGGTTGGGCCACCGTCGACATCCGGTCAAACCGCCACCGGCGTGTGAGCCCACCAAGCCGGTGCGCAACCGCGTCCAGGCCTTCGATCAGGTGGGGTTGATCGGTAGATTCGGCCAGCCACCCACGCCAACGTGACGAGTGCGCCAACACCCCAACCAGCACATAGGCTTTATCACCCCAACCCCAACCTGTCGGTGGATCAGGAAGTTCGAGCCAATCCCACTGCGTTTCCTGCCCGGGCGGGTGCTCAATAACGGCCCGATCAGCGGTTCGGGACTGCTTGCAGGTCTCACAGACCGGGCGAAGGTTTCGTTGGCGGATCGCGCGGGTAAACGACGAATACGAACCGCCATAGCCCAGTGCGGTGACTTCGTCGAACAGTGTGGTGGCCCACAGGTGCGGGTCAGCGGCCAACCGTAACCGGCAATACTGCGCGTATTCGGCGAACCGATCCGGCCCCGACGGGGCTCGTACCCCCGGTGATTGTTTGCTAGACAGGTAACGGCGCACCGTTACCCGTGTCACTCCAAGGTGGCGGGCGATCGCACTGATCGTCCATCCCTGACTGCGTAATGCTTCTATCTCCACGACTGACTCCCATGCGAGCATCGAGGCACGGCCCCTTCCTATGGCTTCTGGTACTTAGACACCCAGAGCCTGGAAGGGGCCCACCTATAACCGGCAGACTTCAAATAGCGAGTCGCCTACAGGTGGTCACTTTCGATGAGCAGGAGTGGTCACTTTCAAATGAGCGGCAGCAGCGAACCCGAGATGCGCATAGGCAGCGCACAGTGCCTCCCACAGCAGCACCGATTTCGAGGACGTGATCGGCAACGGCTCCGAGGCTGAGCGTTCGGCCAGGCCCAGGTCGAGTTGAGTCTGCCCGGCGGCCAACCGCTGAGCAGCGGCGGCTTTCAGAGCGGCGACCCCGGCCTCGTCGTGTACCGAACCCAGGTGCTCGATCTTGCGTGACCCCCGTCGCGAGGACCACACGACCTGCACCGCCGTCGCCCCCGAGGACGTCTTCACGGTGCGCACATAGGCCACGCCGGCACCCTACGGGTCGCCGGCTAGTGCACAAATCCGCACCAGGAATCCAGCGAATGCACAGGTCACAGACCTGCATAATCAGCGGACCACCGACGGTGATAAAAGTCAGGTTTAAGCCGCTGCTATTTACGTGAAAGGCGGCGCGTAATGTTTCAAGATCCGCATCAACGGCAACAGTTTCTAACGCAAAATAGTCGGGATGCGGAGTAGATCATCGGGATATGCGCGACATCTTTTCATCATCGGGGCTTATTCAAAGTTGTTTATACGCTATTCCTAGAATTCACCTCTAGCCTGCTATCTTGTCTACTCTAAAGCCGGGTCCAACGACCCTGTTTCCCCCAGTTCCTGAATAAGTATCTGTATTCATATACGATGCATTTTTGCGATAGTTATATCCCGAATTGTACGGCTTGCTGATGCTCGGTGTGCCGCATTTGCGTTGATGCTAAATCGAGGTAGTCCAAGGCCTTACTGGTAGCACTGATGGTTTTTTCATTAGCGAGCATCAGATACGCTAGACGATTTTGGGCAGCTGCTGAAGATTGCCCTTGGGACATATCCGCCAGAGAGCTTTGCGCGCTACGGATCTCACCTAATATTGATTCTGAACGTGAGACCGATTTCCGCATGCCATTCTCCGCATTGGAAATTCCCTGATAATCATAGGTCATCATATTTCCGTCAGGCTGACCACCAGCACCCAACCCCACCGTATCTGAAGCACGCGGGCTCTCTATTTGTATGGTTCCAATAGAGTTTCCGTGCTGATCCACTATATTTACCGTCCCTGGTGACAGTTGATCCACAGCTTTCCCACCAGAACCGGCAGGCCTGTCAGCGGCGGTTTCGTCACTGCTGGCAGAGTGTGTGTCCCCACCAGAACCCGAGGCGGTGACAGGAATTTTAACTTCGGTTTCACCACTATTGGCAGATTGTGTGCCACCACCGGAACCGGCAGGCCTGTCAGCGGCGGTTTCGTCACTGCTGGCAGAGTGTGTGTCCCCACCAGAACCCGAAGCGGTGACAGGCATTTTAACTTCGGTTTCACCACTGCTGGCAGATTGTGTGCCACCACCGGAACCGGCAGGCCTGTCAGCGGCGGTTTCGTCACTGCTGGCAGAGTGTGTGTCCCCACCGGAACCCGAGGCGGTGACAGGCATTTTAACTTCGGTTTCACCACTATTGGCAGATTGTGTGCCACCACCGGAACCGGGCGTGGCGGGCGGCTTTTTAGTGGAAGCCCCGCTATCAGGAGAACCTCCAAAAAAATAGCGGCCAATCGCCTCTCCGGCCATTTGACCGCCGATCATGCCCACCATGCTGCCGACCATGGAACCAGTGGAACCGCCGATCTCATTTCCGATGGCGCCGCCAGCCATACTGCCGGCCATCCCGCCGACCATGCCAGGGACCATACCGCCCATACCGCCGATACCCTGAAAAAAGCTGCCACCACCGTCAAGAGTGTCGCGGGCTGCCTGATCGGCAAGACCACCGCCCGTACCGTCGAGACTCTGAAAAAAGCTGCCCTTACCGGACGGGCCGTGAGAAGAGCCGCTGGCATCGCTTATCGCACCACTAGTGGCCCTGGCTACATCCCCGTCATGTGTCGCCATGCCCGCCTCGTCCTACCACCGTCGATCATGATTCAGAACGTTTATCCTGATGAATCCAGCACGGGTAACCGTTAACCGACGATTTCTGTCCACGCCCCTCATAGTCGTTGAAGGGATGACGGACTTATAAATACTCCATCGGGATGTTGAACCGAGGCTCGATGGCGTGATCATCAACGCGGCTCCTCGCCGGAAAACGTTGTGCTGGTGGTAAGCGATTAGGTCGGGGCTGGATCAGGCGGAATCCAGGGTGTTGCGGTAATCGCCTGATACAGCACATCGTAGGGGTTGTGTCCGTGTTTGGCTGCGGTGGACAGGTAACCACGGATACGGTAACGCTCGCGAGTGCGGGCCAGACTGGTTAACCGGCCCGAAATCTTCTGCTGGATTTTGGCCGGGCGTAGGTCACGCTCAGCCTGATTCGACGTCGGCGGCACTCCAAGATGGTGGGCAAACCGCAGCACATCAACCTCGCGGTCACGCAAAACTTCCAGCAGCAGCCGCGCCTTACGCACCCCAGGCCGGTGTCGGCCACCACGGTTGGCTTTCGTGGTGGTGTGGTGAAGACCCATGTGCACACCATCACGAAACACTGTCACCCACCTGTCGCGGACCGCAGCATCAATACTTTCCGCACCGGCGGTGCGAGCCAATTTCGCCTGATGAACCAACGCTTGCAGCGCCCAACCGATCTGTGACGGCCACTTCTGCGCGGGGTAAACCTCGCCAACCCCAGCAAGATCCCGCAACAAATGGGCGATACACAACTGGTGGGTATGCAACCCCAAGACCGAGGAGTCATAGTTTGCATACCGGTCATGGACCATGACCGTGTTCACGCCCAGATCGGGAATCACCGTATGCGTAAACGTGTCCAGGTCACGATCCCCCACCACATAGCTGGTGTATTTCTCCGTTGCCGCCACCAGAAGATACTTCTGCGCTTTTTTACGCCCCGGCGCCGGTTGAGCTGGGCCGACCCGGATCGGGGTCTCATCAACACACACCGCATCGGCGTGGGTGATCAACGCGCGGATACGCGCCTCAGCGCCCTCCAGACCAGCAGCGATGCGCGCCAACAGCCCGTGGATGAACCCCACACTCGGGGACCTACCGGTAAGCGCCGCCAACACCGCTGCAACACGGCTAACCGGAAGATGCTGATAAACCAGCAGATAGCCGGCCAAGGTTTGCAGGTTCGGCCCATAACCCACCAGCCCACCCCCAGGCCCCTCGGGCCGGGCGGCGATGTGCACCCTCCCGCAGCCACAACACACCCGATGCTGGTCGTATTGGGTGATCGCCACCGTAACCCGGGGAATATCATGCTGCTGATAGGAATCGGTGATTCCCACATCCATCGCCTCACCCAGGTCACGACCGCAGCCACACACCCCGGTCGGGAACCGATCCACGAACCGGTCAGGTTTATCGGTCCAGCCCAAATGTTTACCCGCAGCACCAGGCTGTTTGCCGCGATGCCGCTTCCAGATCAGCGGCGGTGTGGGTTTGACTGGCGGTGTGCGGCCAACCATGTCATCACTCGACGGCGGCAGCGACGAATTCCCACTGTTCCGCGAAAATAGATACTTGTACCGGGCCAACCGGGCAGACAGGTCCTCATGAGCCGCAGTCAACTCCACATTCGTGGAGACCAGCTGCGCATTCGTGGCGACCAGAGCCGCATTTGTGGTCGCCAAATCGGTGTTGCGCGCAGTCACCGCATCGAGCTTTGCCCCCAG
Source organism: Mycobacterium sp. (assembly GCF_965230835.1). Lineage (GTDB taxonomy): Bacteria > Actinomycetota > Actinomycetes > Mycobacteriales > Mycobacteriaceae > Mycobacterium. Next base: position 3,773,485 of record NZ_CBDDLW010000002.1, on the reverse strand, counting down.
ATGCGCGTTACTAGCAGCCAAGTCCGTATTGCGGGCGGTCAGGTCATCAATCCGCGCAGACAACGCAACAATGTGCTGAGCTTGTTCGCGAACGCGGACACATAACTCTGGGCGGGTCAACTGCTCAAGCAGTCCACGGTCACCACGAGTGGGTGGCGTCGACACCACAGACGCGCCCACCATACCCTGCAGCGTAACCACAGACGCCCGCCCACCGCCAACCCAACCAGACTGCGAGAAACCCCTGAAAACCCCACAACAAGATGCCCGCATAGAATCGACACCCCACCACCGGCAGACAGCGAAAAACAAACCCTTTTCCGGATTTAAGAAGAAAAACCGCCACGCCACAGCTGAATGTTTACACGGGGGGTAGCTCGTGGATATCGAGGCATTTCATGAGCACCCAAAGCTGGCTAATGCTAAATTCAGCACTGACTATAGGATCTAAGTTCAGAACCGTGGCGACCTCCTTAAGACTTGAATACACCGCGTCAGAAAAATTCAACCATCGCGGCCAGGAAGTGATGCAAGCATCACTTCCTGTTCAACACCGCGGAGAGCATCTATATTTTGAGCCAGAGACTCAGATGAATAGAGATGAATTCCTCAAGTCGGTTGATCGCATGTCTGCGCCTGCGTTACCCACCGCTGCACCTAAACGCGCCAACGCCAGTCGCACGTTGGCTGCCGCCTGACCCCACTGCGCTGCCGCCACCTGGTAGCTAACTCCAGCTTGACCAGCCCATACTGCCTGCAAACGCTTGTTTACGAGCTGATCCATCTCGTCAATCAGCTGCTGCAACTGTGCACTGTTCGTACCGATAGACGCGCTGGTGTTAGCAATCTGGCCAAAGTTGTATGCAATCGAGTAACTCATAACTACCGCCTTCTCATTCAGGGCGTTGGAGATGCCAGGGGACCGAACTTAAATTGATAATGATTGCCGCTATCGCTTGTCTTTTGCCCATATTCCTGGGCGTTGAATTGAGTTCAGCCGATCCCAAAGTTAAGCAATCCACCGCCCGCGTGGCGTAGGGCGTTCGCGTTGTTATCTTCGGCTTGCGTCATCGCGATATTTGATGAATGGACAGAATCGTGGATATTGACGAGAGCGCGATCCAACTGGGTGGTGGCCTGGTGCCAATCAGCGATCGATTGGGTAAAGGCCATGTTCGCCTGGCCGTGCCAAGATGCTTGAGCCTCACCCGCCGCGCTCGAGACCCTAGCCATCACACTCCGGATCTGACCCGAAAGATCGTCCATCCGACCGATTGCCGCTGTCAGATCGGCACCGCTGGCATATAGATTTTCTGCCATCAACCCTCTCCTGCTTCGTTGAGCTTGTTCATCGAAGTGCCACGTCCACCTGCGTGACGTCGAGAGCTCCTAAACCAGTCCGTGGCTTTACCAGTCCGTGGCGTCCGTCACTTTTTGCCGTGCTTAGTTGCGCGGATCACAGTAGCGCCCTCGGTTTCGGATGTCCAGACTCCTCCCAGGAACCCACAAGGTCTTCCAGGTATCCGGCATGTCACGCAGCAGCGACGCCTCCAAAACCCTCGGCGAGCCGGACGATCGCCACGGCGCGACGCAGGTTCAGTGGCATCTGGGCGCATGGTGATGTAGGCATGTCGCCATGAGTCAGAGCCGCCCCGCCTATCAGCGCCTGCTTGCCCGGACTGTTACATCGCGAATTCAATTGTCAGGGTGGAATTTCATGCTGCACCGACTCATACACGGATTAGTGCGATGGGATACCCGGATGCTGCACGATCCGCTACGCAGTTCGTCCCGAGCCATGACAGTGGGGATTATTCTTTCCGGCTTGGTGACCGTAGGCGCCTTCGTACTTTCGCTTTTCTCATCCCAACCGGCATTGGGCAACGAAAAGATTGTCGCAATTAAGCAGAATGGCGCACTATTCGTACGCATCGGCCAGCGGATACATCCAGTGCACAACTTGACGTCAGCACAGCTGATAACCGGTAGCCCAGAATTACCAAAATTTGTCAACGCTTCGGCAATCACAAACATTCCACGCGGCCCGCTCGTCGGGATTCCCGGTGCACCGAATTTTATTCCGAAAAAGATGTCAACCGACGCATCAAATTGGTCTATTTGCGATTCAGCGCACCGGGCCAAGCGCAACGCGCCGCCGGCTGTCACAGCGATAATAGGACGGCCCACGGCAAAGCCCGACACTTTTCCACTGGCACCGTCTTCGGCCATTGTTGTGCGTATGGCCGACGAAATCAACATCATTTATGGAAACCACCGGACGCCCGTTGATATTAACAATCCAGACGTGATGCGTGCACTCTCGGGCCAGGTAAACGCGATCAACCTTCCCCAGCCAACACCCATTAGTGCCGCGCTATATAATGCGATCCCCTCAACACCATTCCTAGGAGTGCCATTCATCGCCGATCTTGGGACCCCCCCGACATGGCCGTCATCGCTACCTGACCAGGCACTAATCGGGTCCGTGCTGCAAGTCACGGGGTTTGACGGGAATCCAGATCTGTTTGTTGTCCTCAAAGACGGCATTCAGCGGGTAACACATATAACTGCGCAAATAGTCATAAACGGCTATCCGCAATCTTCGGCCGTGATTCCGGTCCCCTTGGGAGCCCTGTCTGGCATCCCTAGAAGTTCAGCCTTGGATGTTGACTATTACCCAGATCAACCACTGCGTTTCGTAGATACCTTTCGTTTTCCAGTGACCTGCCTGACCTGGAGTCAAGAAGCTGGAACACATCATGTCCGGAGCGCTATTTTTATAGGCGGCGGACTCCCACTATCTGATGATCAATTGAAGGACGTAGTCCAGCCAAGCCTGGTGAGCAGCCAGTCTGAAGACGGAATCGCGCCCAATGGAGTTTACGTGCATCCAGGTACCGGACTATTCGTCCAGGTGCGCGGCGGATCGCCCACCGCGCATACGGCGGAATCAGCATGGTGGATTTCTGATACCGGGGTGAAATACAGCATTCCCAGCCGTTCCGGGCGTCAAGACAAGAGTCCGCAAAAGAGCCTCGGGATTTCGGGACCACCCCTACCCATGCCGTGGAGCATCCTGAAACTTCTGCCTAGCGGCCCGGAACTTTCCAGAGAGAATGCACTTTTGTTGTCAGTCACCCATACACCAAATTGACTTCGACCGTTTGGACTCGAATTTTTTACGGAGATCTCGGTGCTATTGGAGCTGTTACTCGGGCACCACGCCCACCCAGCTTGAGACACATTCTCACGTTTTGATGTTTGGCTTTGACCAGCGAAGCGCTGCATCAACTTCTGAGCGGTATCACGTGAGGTGTTCCCCGAACTCACGTTGCCACCCGGCCTGTGGCGCAAGCAGGCCGATGCCACTGGCGCCATGCCTGAAGCGGCAAGCGCAGCCACGCTCAAAGTCATCTACAACAGCTACCTACGACGCCGGCGACATCAACGAGGCCAGGCTCGCCCGCTGGGTTTCGAACCCAGTTATGCGCCGCCAACCCTATCGAGTCCACCTTCTACATCGAAACTTCACCCGCCAACGCCGCTTGGGCTCGCAGACTCCGTGCTAGCCGAGTTCCCTGCGTCTTCTCGACGCCCGGGCTCCTTCGCCGGGCACCGCCCGCTACCGTCCCAGACCGCGGCGGTCAACACCGAACGGGATACCGAATCCAGCCAGGATCGCCGTAGCCGCCAGCCGGTTTCCACCGGTGTTCGGTGTGCGGCTACTAACCGCCGTATGCCCCCGGCCAGCCCGCTGGCACGCCATACAGTCGTATTACGCAGCGACGAGAGCGACTGTTCCGAGTCGGACTGCTCCGCACACGGAAAATGTTCCACGAAATCGCGCCAGCCATCTTGACCGCGTTTCAACGCAGACCGTAGGATACCTATCGAATAAACTATGAGTATTCATTCAGCACCTGACAGTTATGTGAGTTCTACTCGCGTCTGCCGGGTCGGTATTTTGGCTGGCGAACGCCAAATCGACATGACCCTTCCTGCTGATATACCCATCCGGACATTAGCGGTGAGCGTTGTTGAAATATTGGTGGAAAATATCGGCCAAGAATCGATGGATGACATATTTTCTCGCAGACCTCTCCATCCAGGAGGATGGACCCTAGGTCGTGTAGCGGATTCACCGATGCCACCAAACAGCACTCTTCAGGAATGCAACGTTTCCGACGGGTCACTATTAGTTTTGGCATGGACAAACAGCCGCGAGAAATCTCCACTTGTCGTTGACGACGTTACCGACGCAGTATCGCGTGTATCTCAAGATCGTTTTCAATCCTGGAGTTCCGATTCTTCGCGACGCATGGGCGCGACGATCGCAGTAATGTGTTATGCGTCCGCAGCACTCCTGGTAGGTCTATTTGCGATAATTGAGCGGCAAAATGTAGCAGCGGGCTGGTTCTGCCTTAACGCGGCGGTAGCCTCTCTGATTGCCGCCTGGATCACCAGAAATCGGCTAAATAATGCGGTCGCCGCGACAGTGTTTGTCGGCGGGTCTTATTTGCTGGCCGCAGTTGGCGGGTTCACCGCGGTGCCGAGCAGATGGTCTGCGTACAACTTTATCCTCGCAGCTGGAGCAGTCACCGCCGTGGCTGTTGTTTCAATTACATTGCTCCGAATAGCCGTGCTCTTGGGCGTATCTATGGGCGCTTCCGGCGCTCTTATGTTGGCTTCGGCTACCGTAGCGGAACTATTCCAGACGAGTGATACTGGCCTGGGAACTGGATTGACATTGATATCCATGCTGATGCTTTCTTTGGCACCTCGGCTCTCAATCATCGCATCACGAATCCCGTTGCCTCAACTGCCGCCGATGGGCGTCCGCGTAAGCGATATCGAACCAGCGCAGAAGCAAATGATCTTCAGCAACAAAAGAGAGTTCACAGCTGAGAAGATCACCCTGCCAAGTTCAAACGTCTTCGAACGAAGAGCGGTAACCGCTAATCGCTATCTTTGCGGCCTAGTATGGACGTCCGCCGCAGGAACTGGAATTGGCCTGTTGCTGGTCCTCAGCCCAGGGAATAACCGACCTTGGCTGAGCGCAATATTCTCCGCACTGACTCTCTACGCAATCATCCGGCGCGCCCGTTGCTTTGCCGATCGTTGGCAGGTTGCACCGTTGTTGGGAGTCGGCGCCATTGTCGTTCTCGCAACAATGGTGCGATTCGCTCTAGCAGACGGGCGAGCGGTTGCAGTTATTGTCACGGTGGCGATCCTCCTACTATTTTCGCTGCTCACGCTGATCGCTGGTTTCAAACTTCCTGGTGCGACTTTTAATCCGGTGCAGCGTAAGATCGGTGAGTGGACTGAATTCTTGGCGGTAGCTTCGCTATTCCCGCTAGGTCTTTGGATTGTCGATGCTTATTCGATCATCAGGACCTTGAGATGAGACAGCTCCAGTCCCTCCCGAGCCCGTCATGCGGCTAGGCTCGCTGCCCGTCCGAACGCTGACGTTGGGCGTGATCCCTGTTCTACTGTGGTCGACCAGTCTGCTCGGCACACCGGCCGCGGCATGGGCTTTCGATAAACCGGTAGTAGTACCGTCAGCGGTACCCGAGGACGGTACCCCCGGTCCCGTTTACACACTCCGGCAGGCATATCAGTGCAAGAAATCCAAGGTGCTGCCGGGAACAGACTTTCGGGCACCGTATCGAAATGCGGAAATTTTGGACCTAACGCGCGCCTGGCGCTACAGCCGCGGGGATGGTCAGCTAGTCGCGGTAATCGACACTGGCGTTGCCCCACATCCGCGTTTGGGAGAGGTCACGCCGGGTGGTGATTACATTTCCGCGGGTGGCGACGGTCTCGAAGATTGCGATGCGCACGGAACTTTAGTTGCCGGGGTCATTGCCGCGCGACCAACGGCTACAGACTCGTTTAGCGGTGTGGCGCCTGATGCGTCGATCTTATCTATAAGACAGTATTCAAAGCTATTTCAGCCAATAAATCCTATCGCGACTGGATCGACCGTACCCAATGGTCTCCAATTATTGACTGCGGATCTTGAGACACTCGCTCAAGCTATCGTCCATGCCGCAAAACTGGGCGCTACCGTCATCGCAATCCCACGGGCGATATGTCTCCCCGCACCGGCCACGACCACGATTGATCAGTCAGTGCTTGGCGCCGCAATATGGTACGCGGCGACAGTTGAAGATGCCGTTGTCGTGGCGGCCTCAGGAGATGTTGAAGGAAACTGCAAACAGAATTCGCTATACGCTTCTGACTCATCTGACGAAGATCCCGCCGGCTGGAGCAGGATGATCACCGCAGCTACGCCGGCTTGGTATTCAGACTTCGTTTTGTCAGTAACCGCCCTGGATCAAAAGGGGCAGCCCGCGCGAGGAGCCGATGGATCTCCGCTGAGTTTGGCCGGCGTATGGGTGAGCGTTGCGGCTCCCGGCACGGACGTTATCTCTCTCGACCCCCGGGGTCCGGGACTGATTAACGCACATTCCGGCTCTCGCGGCGCGCCTACGGCTATTCATGGAACAAGCTACGCCGCCGCGGCAGCAGCTGGTCTAGCCGCTCTGGTTCGCGCCCGTTTCCCTGAACTCTCCGCAGTGAACGTTATCGACCGCATCAAGCAAACCGCTTCGGGGGGAACCGGTAGTAATCTCATTGGCTCTGGATCGATCGCTCCGGTAGCTGCGCTTACGCAGTACGTGCAACCGAAGGAGGAGCGTCGACAGCTCGTGGAGACACAACCCAGCGTCGAGGTTCCTACATTGTTGACGTCAGCAGTTGACAAGTCGACGCTCACAGCCCTGTTCGGGTTGTTAGCTTTTGCGGTATTAGTCCTGGGCGCGATCACGCTGAAAAGTCTGAGCCGGCGGGAAGATTAGGGTGAAAGACTATCTTCAAGGTAAGCACCGAAAAATTGGAAGACATAGATATGCGTATGGCCCAGTCCGCGTATACTTGTCATTGCGGTCGGTTCTAGTACTGCAAGCAATCCTTTTTGCCGGCGCTATAGTAGTCACCGTATTTGAACTGTGGAATATGCGGTGGCTCTATCCAGCGGCGATGTTAGCGCTGCTCATTCTGGTGTCCATCCAATATCAGCGCCGGAGTTCCCTTCAGTGGCTCGGTCTTATTTTCCGATGGCTGCTGGGATACCACCGCTCTGATGAATTTCTCCGATCGAAGAAGCCTCTGGACATCATCGATGTACGGTCGTCCACGGACCACGCGGAAATAGGCGTTTTATGGGAGCGAGGAGTCGCCGTCACTGCGCTTTCCGTGACCGTTTCCGAAGATTCTAGCCCCAGTTCAGCAGCGGTACCATTGTCCCTGTATCAAATTGCCGACAGTCTCTGGCAATACGATATTCTATTGACAGGGATTGACGCGATCAGCTTGACAAAACGTGCAGCCCGCGGCGTCAACCAGCAAAACGGCGATCGGCCAGGTGATGTGCTCGCCGCTGCCGAAGCCCTGCAAGGGGGCATAACTTGCGAGCGCGAGCTATGGCTGGTGCTGCGTACGGCAAATTGGAACGAAAACACCGGTGTGCATTGGCGCGGCGGTGGGCGTGCGGGGACCGTCAAGGCCGCAGTTTCGGCCAGCCGCCGACTCGCCCAACGGCTCAGCGAAGCGGGTATTGAGAGCGCGGTTGCCAGCTCAAGTCATATACGTGGATTGTATTCTGACCTGGCGATTTCCCCCGGGCGCTGGAAGGGCACATCGGTTTTGCGCACCAAGAGACCCCCAGCAGGAATTGCCACCGCCTATGTTTCCGATCTCGCCGATGATGTTACCGAGTCCAGGATCGCGGAATGGCTCAATCTGCCCAGCCACCTGGCTGTCTCAACGGTTCGGATGACCCCCGCTCGAGAACGTCATCATGTATTTGTTCAGAGCTGGGTAAGTTATGTACTCGCTTCGCGCATCAAGCGTCGCCCTCAGGGTTTAAGGGGAGCGTGTTGGCGCAAGCAAGACGTGTTTCTCGCTAACTTGCCGCTAGGTTCTACCAGCTTGGCGGCCGGCCATCGTATTGAACCGACACCGAAGTCACCTGTGGCGTCTAGCGCCTTAGAAGGCATCTATATTCCTTTGTAGCGCGCCAACATCATCAAAGCCGGCGCCCCCTCTTCACAACTCACCACTGCCGTAAAGAATCAGCAGAGCTAAAACTCTACTGGAGTGTATCCCTGTCGGGCCCAGTCAACGCTTTTTGCGGACGATATAGCAAATCAACGGAATTTCTGGTAGATGATTGGATAAATGTCGCATAGACACTTTGCTGAGATGCGTTTTCTCGCAAGGAGGGAGATGGGCGTGACCGCACCGGATGCGTCCCCTAGCGAACCGCGCGAGGCCGGCGAGGATCGATTGCCGCCGTATACACCGCCTCGGGACGGGTTTTGGGATACCCAGCCGTGGGAGTCCAACGTTCCGCTTGAGCAGGGTCCGCCGCCGTATGAGCCGCTACCGCCGGTGTTAGCGGAGTTAGGCCCCGAATATCACGATCTGCAAGCTCAACGCTATGACAACCAAACATTGGCCCATGCGGCCCGCACATGGGTCGCGTCTCATCGCTGGTGTAAATGGTCACGGGCGTAGGTTCCGTCGCAACCGACGAAAGCTATGAAGGAGGGGCTACGCCCGTGACCAAGCGAGTATCGCCGATTGAGCGTGTGCGTGTTGAGATGGATCAGTTGTTCGCCGCGACCGAGCGGCCGTTGACCGAGATTTTGGAGGAGGTCGGGCGGTTATCGGTGCGTCTGGTGTTTCAGGTCGCCGTGGAGGCCGAGGTAGAAGCAGTGTTGGGCCGAGCCCGTCACCAGCGTCGGGTTCAGGACGGCCCGGGCGGGTACCGCAATGGGTATCAACCGCCGGCGACGGTGAAGACCACGATGGGCTCGGTCGAATTATGCCGCCCGAAACTACGCGACACCGACGAGCGGTTCTGTTCGCGGCTATTCGGTGCCGGGGTGACGCGCACCCACGCTCTGGAGGCGTTGGTGATTTCGGGATGGGTGCGCGGTTTGTCGGATCGCGACATCGAGGCCGCGTTGGCCGAGGTGCTGGGCTCGCAGGCGGCGTTGTCGCGCTCGACGGTGAGCCGGATTTGTGCGGCCATCAAAGACGAGTTCGCTGCGTGGTCGTCTCGACGCCTTGATGAGCTGGTGTTGGACTACCTGTTCTTGGATGCCTCGAACTTTCGGATGCATCCCAACGCCCCGGCCGAGCCGGTGCTGGCCGCCTGGGGCATCTGCACCGACGGCAAGCCCCTGTTTATTGGGCTGGCCCCAGCCGCAGCGGAGTCGGCTGATGCGTGGGCCGACTTCTTGGCTGACCTGAGGAACCGGGGACTACGCCCGCCGCTACTGGGCATCTCCGACGGGGCGCCGGGCCTGATCGCCGCATGGGAGACCACGTTTCCGGCAAGCCTGCGTCAGCGGTGTCTGATCCATCGCTGCCGTAACGTCATCGCCAAGACACCTGTCGCGGTCCAGGACGAGATCAAAGCCGCGTTCTGGTCGATCTTCGATGACATTGACCAGCCACCCGGCCAGCAGGCCGTGGATGAAGCCACCCGCCGCGCCGAGGAGTTCACCACCACATACCGCGGGCTCTACCCAGCCGCGGTCGCTTGCCTGGCCAACGACTTCGCCTCGCTGAGCGTGCATTTGCGCTTCCCCCGCCAACACTGGACACGCATCCGCCATTCCAACCTCATCGAACGCACCTTCGGAGAATCCCGTCGCCGGGTCAAGGTCATCGGCCGCCTACCCGGCGAAACCAGCTGTCTGTCGCTGGTATGGGCCGTCCTCGACCGCGCCAGCCGCGGCTGGCGCGGAGTCACCCAAACATCAGCGACCAGCCGCCACCTCCAAGAACTACGCCACCAACTGCTCGAGCCACCCCGCCCACTGCATCCCCCCACCACAACAACCACGACCGACACCACCGCCGCGTAACATGACCACCAGGAACATGCGCCCAGCGTTTTTACACCAGTCCTAATGTCGGCGGCAACTGAATACTGACCAGTGGGCGGCAATTGAAAATTGACCAGCTTCCTAGAGTGCCTTGGCTATGTGTCAAGGAGGAGGCAGGTGTTGAACGTGGAGGATTGGGCTGAGATTCGCCGGTTGCGCCGGTCGGAGCAGTTGCCGATTGCCGAGATTGCGCGGGTGATGGGTATTTCGCGGAATACGGTGAAGTCGGCGTTGGCTTCTGATGGGCCGCCGAAGTATCGGCGTGCGGTGAGGGGTTCTGTTGCTGATGAGGCCGAGCCGCGGATTCGGGAGTTGTTGGCGGCCTATCCGCGGATGCCGGCGACGGTGATTGCTGAGCGGATCGGTTGGTCGTATTCGATCCGCACACTGAGTGGGCGGGTGCGTGAGTTACGGCCACTGTATTTGGCGCCGGATCCGGTGTCACGGACGACGTATGTGGCCGGTGAGGTCGGGCAGTGTGACTTCTGGTTTCCCGATGTTGTGGTGCCGGTGGGGTATGGCCAGGTTCGTAGGGCGGCGACGTTACCGGTGTTGACCATGGTGTGTGGGTATTCACGGTGGGCTTCGGCGCTGTTGATTCCGACACGCGCTGCCGAAGACTTGTATGCCGGTTGGTGGCAGCATCTTTCGACGTTGGGTGCGGTTCCACGGGTGTTGGTGTGGGATGGTGAGGGCGCGGTCGGGCGGTGGCGGGCACGCCGACCAGAGTTGACCCCGGCATGTCAGGCTTTCCGCGGGACCTTGGCCACCACGGTAGGGATCTGTAAACCCGCTGATCCTGAGGCCAAGGGTCTGGTTGAACGGTTCCATGACTATTTGGAGCGGGCGTTTTTGCCGGGGCGGGTGTTTGGCTCCCCAGCCGATTTCAACATCCAGTTGCAGGCCTGGCTGGTGGGGGCCAACCACCGCCAGCATCGGGTGCTGGGATGCCGGCCAGCAGATCGCATCGCCGCCGATACCGCAGCGATGCTGGCATTGCCGCCGGTTGGGCCCAGCATCGGATGGCGACGCTCAACGCGGTTGCCTCGCGATCATTACGTGCGCCTCGACAGCAACGATTACTCGGTGCATCCGGCCGCGATCGGCCGCCGTATCGAGATCATCGCAGATCTAAACCGGGTGCGGGTCTGGTGTGACGGCACGCTGGTCGCCGACCACGACCGGATCTGGGCCAAACATCAAACGATCAGCGATCCCGAACATGTCCAGGCCGCGAAACTGCTGCGGCGCAAACGGCTCGAGGTTGTTGGTCCACCGCATCACGTGGAGGTCGAACAACGCCGTCTCGCTGATTACGACGCCTTGTTGGGCCTTGACGGGCCGGTGGCGTGATGGCTGCCAAGACCGCGACCAGCAGCCGTGATGTCACCGCTGAGCTGGCGTATCTGACCCGGGTGTTGAAAGCCCCGACGCTGCGTGAGGCCATCGAACGTCTCGCTGAGCGCGCCCGAACCGAAGCGTGGAGCTATGAAGAATTCCTCGCGGCGTGTCTGCAGCGTGAGGTGTCGGCTCGGGAATCTCACGGCGGCGAAGGGCGCATCCGCGCTGCCCGCTTCCCATCACGTAAATCGTTGGAAGAGTTCGACTTCGATCATGCCCGCGGTCTCAAACGCGACATCATCGCCCATCTGGGCACCCTGGACTTCGTCACCGCTAAAGACAACGTGGTGTTCCTCGGCCCACCAGGGACCGGCAAGACCCACCTGGCGATCGGGATTGCGATGCGCGCTTGTCAAGCAGGTCACCGCGTTGCGTTCGCGACCGCTTCGCAATGGGTTGATCGTCTTGCTCGCGCCCATCACAACAGCACCCTGCAAGCCGAATTGGCGCGGCTGGCCCGCTACCCCCTGCTGGTTGTCGATGAAGTCGGCTACATCCCGTTTGAACCCGAAGCCGCCAATCTGTTCTTCCAACTCGTGTCGTCGCGTTACGAACGGGCCAGTCTCATCGTCACCTCGAATAAGCCCTTCGGGCGGTGGGGCGAAGTGTTCGGCGACGACGTAGTCGCCGCCGCCATGATCGACCGACTCGTCCATCACGCCGAAGTCATCGCCCTCAAAGGAGACAGCTACCGCATCAAAGACCGAGACCTCGGCCACACCACCACAGCCGAGGACCAATGAAACCAAGCTGGTCAATTTTCGATTGCCGAAACCTGATCAGTTTTCACTTGCCGTTGACATCCTAAGACGCCACCCGCACATGGCAGCTCCAAGCCGTGGCCAGAGACCCTAGAGAAGCGCTCGACTCGGCCCAAGAAGCGTTGGCAGATAATCCCTCAAGCATTCCGGTTGAACAGCTTTTGACCGATCCAGCCGACAAGGCTGCCATCGAGCGCAACCTATTCGATCTTGACCGGCCCTCACCGTTCGATACGCCACCGCACAGAGAGTTCGAGTCTTCGAGCCAAAGATTGGGGTCAACGCGTGGCTTAGAACATCAACAACACACATCGGATCTTCAGCGCGAGCAGCGCTGGTTCGACTCGCAGGCTCAATACCACCGGCAACAGGCCCGAGAAATGCGCGACCCACAGAACTGGTCGGAGTATCACGAGCGCCAAGCCCGTCAGAAAGATCAGCAAGCCGCAGAACTCGGGGAAAGATCATCGACATATAGAGCGGCCGGAAACAACCTCCACGCCGATTTAAACCAATACCGGCAGCGCGAACTCGAATCTCAGACCCAACAGCATCGTAACCAGGCCCAAAAGCTCAGGGAATGGGACCAGTGGCAGACGTTCAAGCGCATCAACCGGCCAGAGCCTGTTGATGATCCCGACGCTCTCGATGCGCCGCAGCGCGGTCGCCGGTGGGGACGACGCAACCGAGCTCGTCCCGAACCAGCAGCCACGCCGCGGCAAGACACGGTTCCGCAACTCCCACACGAAGACGCCAGCCGATCCGCACAAGCACTTCGCGGCTACGCCCAACACCTCCAAAACCAAGCAACCGACCAGCAAGAATACGTCGACGCATCTCGCCAACGCGCTGCTGCCGAAACACGAACGGCCCAGGGTCATCAACGAAGCGCCGCAAACAGCCGTCGATGGGAGCAACACTCTAACGAGCAAGCTGAACGGTTTGCCCGAAGCGCGCAGCAAGTACCTCAAGGGCAGGAGCACCAGCGGCGGCGAGACTATTTTGCCGAGCAGGAGCGGCAATATCGCAGCGACGCCCGGTTGATGGCCGGTCAAGCCAGCACCAATGAGCACTACTTTGCATACCACCAGCAAGAGGCTCGTGGGTTCGAGGAGCGGGCCGATCGAGCAGCCGATCAGATTCCTCAGCTACAGCAGCGCGCTGAACAAAATTCGGACGTAGCAACCCAGTACGAGCTAGCCGCGCATCGCCCACCCACGCCGGAGCCTGCAGTCACCGGAGTGGGTATAACCGCCGGACTGTCAGCGCCTGGCCACAGCAGCACTGTGGTCCGTGACTACCGGGCAATCTCCGAAGGGATCGACGGTATGCGGCGGGTTGTCTCCCAATTGGAGTTGGGATCACATGAACTCCACCAAATACAGGCTTTCTCCACAACAGAAGGCCAGGCCGCAGCGGCTCTCCAGCAACGGCTGACCCAGCTCCGAAACGTTCGCCGCCGCATGTCCGATACCACGCTACGAGCCTTAGACGCTCTCGACCTCGCTAATGCCGAATTCAGACATTCCGACAACAACCTCGCACGCGGCTTCTCTAGCACCGCAAACCCCTGACAACAGGAGTTGATCATGCGCGAGAGCGGCCCGGGCCGCCCGCCCGGCAATCAGACTTCAGGTGTTGTCGGTACGCGTGTTGTCCGCACAACACCGCAACTTCGGCCGAGCGGCTCCCCTACCACTTCGATCACCTAGGGGCCGGCATGTTAGGCATCTGCAGTACTTCGACGTGCTCACGGCATACGAACACGCCGCGCCCTGGTGGCTGTTCCGCGGCCTTGACGGTGCCCAACAGTGCCCCTTCATCTTTTGATCCACTCATGACGATGCCTGGCGAGTACAACGCCTTGAGCTCAGCGACCAACGAGGTTCCCCAGATCACGCGGCTTGCTCCGCCAGTGCGGTGCGTAAGAATGACATGCAGACCTAGATCACGCCCCCGGGCAATAAATTCCATAAGGGGCATCAGCGGATCGCTCCGATGCGTGACGACTTGATCACAATCGTCGATTACGACAAATATGTCCGGTCCAGTCCACCATGAGCGCTCTTGCAACTGTGCGGCGGTGACATCGGACGACGGAAGCCGCCTTGGCAGCTGGGCCGTCAAACTCGTCAGCTTTTGGACAAGATCTTGCTCGGTCGATACATGATAGCCGTAGGACTCGTCGGGAAGCACTCCCAGCAGCCCTCGGCGATAGTCGACCAAAAGAACCATTACCTGGTCGGGCGTATTGACTTCAACCAGACTGGTGATAATGTGCCGCAACGCCGTGGTCTTCCCGGAGCGTGAATCGGCAAAAATGAGGAAATGCGTTTCTACACCGAAATCGATACTTAGCGGCTCCAACTCGGCTTCACCGATACCCAGCGGAACTACCAGGTTGGCTTGGCCTGATTGTCGCGACAGTGACGATGGCCGGAACCCTTCGTTCGACCTTCGCTGCACAAGTTCGGAGCGCTGATAGTCAAGAGGCAGCAAACGCACAGGCGGAGCAGAAATTCTATTTGAAACATTCAGCTGGGACACAGAAGTTTGCAGGTTCACATCTATGTCCGTAGTGATCGGCTGTCCTGAAACCGACGGCAATTCCTGGTTAGTCAACGGTAGCGCGATGAGGAAATCTCGCACATCGCCGCCGGGAAGCTCTACGGAACGCTTACCTGGAATGTGAGTAATTCCGCGGCCGGGGATTTCAGGAATGATACTTGCACGCTTGCGATCCACTTCTGAGTTCAGCGGATCATTGAGACGTAGCTCGACACGACTTCCACAATTATCTTTAAGGCTCGCTTTGAAGTCTGCGTGCCGCGGACTGGCTACAACGATGTGAATCCCATAAGACAAACCTCTTTCCGCGAGCGTAATGATGTCATTTTCAAGGTGCTCTAAGTTAGCTGAGGCGTCTTTGGTGATAGTAGTCCAGCCGTCGATCACCAACACGACATCGCCATAGGGATCGACGGCCACAGCCCGGTCGCCATTCGCCTTGCGCCTTCGAAAGTCTGCAATGCCGGTGATATTGTGCTGAATGAAAAGTTTTTCCCGCTTTCGGCTCAACGCGAGCATATCGGCGACCATTCTGGCAGCTAGGTCCGGGCTAGCGCGAGTAGCTACCGCACCGACGTGGGACAGGTCGGCCAGCGCCGCGATCTTTCCGCCACCTCCGAAATCCATGCAGTAGAACTGAATATCACTCGACCTATGCAACATCGCGGCGGCCATGATGAATGTCTGCAAGGCTGTTGACCGCCCGCTTTGAGGACCGCCGACAATGAGAGCGTTTCCACCGCTGCCGCTAATATCTAGAGACAAGACCTGGTACCGCTGATAGTAGGGATCGTCGATTAGCCCGATCGGTATCCTAAGATGTCCGCGCGCGCTATCTGGCCAGTAGACTGTGGAATCGTCTAGAAGATCGCGAATAGTTCTTGTCTGGTCGAGCGGAGCCAACCATATGTTGTGCGCTGTGCCATACCCGGCACTCGCCAGCCTTTCGATCATGACCTGACCTACAGTCGTAACGTTTACGTTAGGCCCGAGTCCATTTCGACTTTGTGGCTGACTCAATATCTGCTCCTGGGCGTGGAAAGCTGAGAGTAACTGCGATGAGATGCAAGCGGTCGACCGTTGGCCTCTTGCTGCCTGGGCAACGGTCGACGCGACCGGATCGTGGTCGCCGTAAATAGCCTCGGGCCCAGACCATCCCCGGGAGGTCGCGGACCCGCCGGGGAAGCCCTCTCACTGGAATGGGGAGTCGGTGTATACACACCACCAAGGGTGAAAGCGCGCCAACGCGTTAGGCCTTCTGCCGAGACTTTCAAATAGGCCGATCCTGGTTCGTCTGGCAAGCTGTATGCTTCATTGCTCCCCAGCACGTCACGAGATTCCTGGATCGTATTCGTCCGTAACGCGATTCGATAGGAAAGGTGCGCCTCGACCGAAGAAATACGACCCGAGCGCAACTCTTGTGTGGCTAATAGCATGTGAACGCCCAGCGACCGGCCCTGTTGGCCAATCAAGGCGAAAAGTTTTGCAAACTCTGGATGAGCTTCAAGCAACGCCGAGAACTCGTCGACGATAAACACCAGCACTGGGAGTTCTGGGAGTGAAATGCCCGAGGAGCGAACGTCGTTGTATATTTGAATATTGGGTATCGGGGTGTGGACATCAGGCCGCTCTGCGGCATTTCTCAAGATTTCTTGTCGACGGTTCAGCTCTCCGCGGATAGCAATATCCATGCGGTTGACGAGGTGCGCCTCAGCTTCAAGATTGGTCACCACGGTCGATACATGCGGAAGCCGATCAAACCCCAAGAACGTTGCGCCGCCTTTGTAATCGACCAACAGCATGTTGAGATGTTGCGGGCTGTGCATTAGCGCCAACATCAGGACCAGCGTGCGAAGCAACTCTGACTTACCAGAGCCGGTACGGCCTATCAGCAAGCCGTGCGGCCCCATTCCCTGCTGCGCGGCTTCCTTCAAATCGAGGTAAACAAGCTCACCAGAGGGCGTCGTTCCAACCGGCACACGAAGCATGTCCCGTATGGACCTAGGGCTTTGAGTCTGCCCCGGCTCGATCTTGCTCGGATCGCCTATAACTCGCAGTGGGCTATCGGAAGGAAAAGCCCCGGCAGTTTTGATCTCTATAGCGTCCAGTTCACTTACGGGCCTATAACGCGCTACCTGTTGCGCGAGGTCACGCATTTCAGACGAGGACATCGTATCAATAGCGGCAATCTTGTCGCTCGGCTGTCGCGCGTCTTTTACTGGTGACCGTTTATCAGCTAAATACAGCGATCCGTCGATAATTGCCAGTTTCAGAAGAGAGGTGTCGTCCGTGTACGACCCTTCCGGCGCGTCGATCGCGATAACCGTGACACCCGAATAGCCTTCCATACCGGCCAAACGATCCACTTCGTGTTTGGCGGCGATACCACGGCGGCAATCTAAAGCTACGACGATATGGCGTTTCTCCGATTTAGCCGATGCGGACTGCTCGCCTGCTTTTTCGAAGAGAGAACTTAGATCTTTTTCGGCCTGATCGATACTTGTGTAGAGCAGCCGGGCACTACCGGAGGCGTCGCTGGACGCGGGATGTTGAGTATGCGGCAACCATTTTGCCCAACTCCAATCGTCATCTTCAATATCAGGAGCAACGATCGCGACTGCCACGTCGTCCGGGCCGTGAAACACGATTAGCTGACCAAGAAGTGCGCACACCCAGGACAGCGCAACTTCTTGACCACTAACCGTGATCAGATTGTATTCCCGCAGTGAGATCGACAAGGGAGAGGCACCGATTGATTTGTTCGCATCGATGAACTCCTTGAGGAACAGGGCGCAGGTTGGCTCTAGCTGCTCTTCCTGTACATCGATTTCGGGTTTTAGCGGAGTCGCCAGAGGTTCCTCGCCCACACCAATCCGTACGGTCGCGAAATCCCGATTTCCAGAGCGTCGCTCCCACATTCGCGCGGTAGCTACGAAAAAGATCAACTCGCCAGGCTCCGGATGATCCCACTTTCGGGCACGAATCTGCAATAGCGCGTTCTGGTGAACTTTTTCGCGCTGCGTATCCAAGTAGCTCAAATACGATTTACGCTCTTCGTTCAGCTCCGCCATGTTCGCTCTTCCGCCAAGATTTTGGAACATCATCCCGCCTAGCGATATAAACGCAAACATGGGGAACATGAGAAAGAGCGGATTGAATGCGCCGCGATTGAGCGTGAACATGGCAGCCATCATCCCGACCATCATGACAACAATGATGATAGGGAAAATTATCTGCATCATTGGAACCGGTTTTGGTTTTGGAACAAGCGGAGGCTTATCCAGATCGAGCTGGCCGCCAGGCACCTTGTCTGGATATCGCAGCCGCGTAGGCCGCACAAAGATTTCCGTACTCGTCTCAACGCGTGTGTCGGGAAACGTCATGCGAAATTAAGGTGCCAGTCTCGGATGTGGGTTTGGGCGGATGAAAAATCGGGCTGCGAGGCGACCATGCCAGATGTTCTGGCCGCAGTTTGTACCGTACTTCGTCGGCGCGGACATGCGCAATGGTCGGTCGCGCCTTGGGGCCGGCGCACGAGGTGCCGGACGCGGGCGCTACTTGGGCCCCACAGAGCCATGGCCCCGCACGGACCTGAGCGCATACCCGGCACCCGTATCGATCTATCGATCGACGCACTCACGATCGACGATCTGTTCGGCGCCGACCATGCGCGAACCGAGAATCTTGACCGACGCCGCGTTGCTCGGGCAACCACCCGCGCAACAACGTCGTAAAAACACAATCGTGATCGCGCAGATGGAGTTTCCACGCAACAGCCACGGACTCGCCGGCCGGCTCCACCGATAAAGATTGGCGTTGGGGTTCAGGCGGATTGCGTCGAAAGTTTCCGGTACTCCAGCACCGTGTCGATGATCCCGTAGTCCTTGGCCTCTTCAGCGGTCAGAATCTTGTCGCGGTCGGTGTCCTTGCGGATAACCTCGGCGTCCTTGCCGGTGTGGCGGGCCAGCGTCGTTTCCATCAGCGTGCGCATCCGCTCGATCTCGGCGGCCTGAATCTCCAGATCTGAGAACTGTCCCTGGATCACACCCGACAACGACGGCTGGTGGATCAGCACACGGGCATTGGGTAAGGCCATCCGCTTGCCCGGCGTCCCAGCGGCCAGCAACACCGCGGCCGCCGATGCCGCTTGACCCAAGCACACCGTCTGAATGTCAGCGCGCACATACTGCATGGTGTCGTAAATGGCCATCAGCGAGGTGAAGCCGCCGCCCGGCGAGTTGATGTACATGGTGATATCGCGATCGGGATCGAGCGATTCCAAAACCAGCAACTGCGCCATGATGTCGTTCGCAGATGCGTCGTCGACCTGTACCCCGAGAAAGATGATGCGTTCCTCGAACAGTTTGTTGTAGGGGTTGGACTCCTTGACGCCGAAGCTGGAGTGCTCGATGAACGACGGCAGGATGTACCGCGCCTGAGGCTGGATCTGAGGATTTTGAGTACTCACTGCACTTCTCCGTTGACGTGGGCGCGGGTAATGATGTGGTCGACGAAACCGTAGTCGAGGGCTTCCTGCGCGGTGAACCAGCGGTCCCGATCCGAATCCGCCTCGATGCGTTCGATCGGCTGGCCAGTAAATTCGGCGTTGAGCCGGAACATCTCCTTCTTGATGACGGTGAACTGCTCGGCCTGGATGGCGATGTCCGCCGCGCTGCCAGTCACACCACCCAGCGGCTGATGCATCAGGATGCGCGCATGCGGGAGCGCATAGCGCTTTCCCTTGGTTCCCGCCGCCAAGAGGAACTCTCCCATTGAGGCTGCCATGCCCATGGCATAGGTGGCGATGTCACACGGAGCCAGAACCATGGTGTCGTAAATCGCCATGCCAGCGCTGATCGATCCGCCCGGGGAATTGATGTACAGGGAGATGTCCTTACCAGCGTCTTCGGCTGCGAGCAGCAGAATCTGCGCACACAACCGGTTGGCGATATCGTCGTTCACCTCCGAACCCAGGAAAATGATGCGCTCGGAGAGCAAGCGCTCATAGACCGAGTCCGTGAGGTTGAGACCCTGCGAGTTCGAACGCATGTCAGCCACGACTGGGGTACCTGCTTTCTCGAGTTCTGTAGCACCGACAGTAACCAACGGCGCTTGCTGTTTGACGGCCACACGCCCCGTTTCGTCGGCGCGTTCGCTCACAGCGTCATTCTGATTCTTCGGCGTCCTCATCAACCTCGCCAGCTTGATCAGCCTCGCCGGCCGCCGCGCCCTTGCCAAAAAGCTCACTGGTATCAATGGCGTTACCGTCGGTATCGGTCACCGTAGCCGCCTCGGCCACCGCTCTGACGGCCATTTCGCGCCGCACGTCAGCGAACATCGACTGCAGCTGGTTGTTTTCCTGAAGATAGGAAAACAGCTGCTGCGGCTCAACCCCGTATTGCCGAGACGTGGTCAACAATCGTTCAGTCAGGTCATTCTGGCCCACCTGAACCTTCAGATCATCAGCCAACGCATCTAGCACCAACTGCCGCTTGACATCTTTTTCCGAGGCGCTGCGCGCCTCGGCTTCAAACTCCTCGCGCGACGAACCTTGCTCGACGAGCGCCTCGTTGAACCTGGCTTCGTCGTGGTTGAGGGAACTGGTCGCGCTATGTATGACGCTGTCGTACTGAGCCTGCACGAAGGACTCCGGCAACGGCACGTCGACCTGCTCGAGTAAAACATCCGTCGTAGCGTTGCGAATCTGCTCTGCCTGTTGGGCGCGCTTCGCCTCGCGTACCTGATCGGCAAGATTGGCCCGCAGCTCGTCGATGGTGTCGAACTCGCTGGCTAATTGTGCAAATTCATCGTCTGGCTCGGGCAGCTCACGCTCTTTGATCGACCCGACAGTGACGGTCACTTGCGCCTCGCGGCCCGCATATTCGCCGGTAGCGAGCTTGGCTGTGAAGACCTTCGACTCGGCCGCGGACAAACCGAGCAACGCGTCGTCAAGACCGGCGATAAGCCGGCCGGAACCCACCTCGTGAGACAGGCCCTCAGCGGCGGCATTGGGCACATCCTCACCGTCGACGGTGGCCGACAAGTCGATCGATACGAAGTCACCGTTAGCCGCTGGCCGGTCCACCCCGGTAAGAGTGCCGAACCGGGCGCGCAACGACTGCAACTCGGCATCGACGTCGTCATCGCTGACCGCTATCGGTTCTACCGAGACCGCCAATGTGCTGAGGTCAGGCAGGGCGATCTGAGGGCGGATGTCGACCTCGGCAGTGAAAGCCAGGTCTTGGCCGTACTCCTTTTTGGTCACCTCAATATCTGGTCGGCCAAGTGGCCGGACCTCCGATTCGGCCACCGCCTGCCCGTACCGGCTGGGCAGCGCATCGTTGACAATTTGATCGAGCATCGCCTCCCGGCCGAACCGCGCCTCAAGCAACCTGGCCGGCGCCTTCCCAGGCCGGAATCCGGGCAACCGCACCTGTTTGGCCAACTCTTTGTAGGCCCGCTGGAAATCCGGCTCAAGCTCGGCGAAAGGCACCTCCACATTGATGCGAACCCGGGTTGGGCTCAACTGCTCGACGGTGCTCTTCACGGGTGTACTCCTTGATCTCGGTCCGGGCGTTCTGCGGTTGGAAGCCGTGCGTGCGGCATGCTGCTCCTAGTCGGGGTGACAGGATTTGAACCTGCGGCCTTCCGCTCCCAAAGCGGATGCGCTACCAAGCTGCGCTACACCCCGCGCTGACCTCGCGATCCTACGGCCCGACGGCGCCAGTCCCACACCGACCTCGCAGAGACCTCGCAGACCTAACGGAGAGGTCTCATAACGGCTTCGATTAGATTTGACGTCTTTCGCCACGTACAGTCGCGCACAACTATTACAGGCGGGCGTAGCTCAATGGTAGAGCCCTAGTCTTCCAAACTAGCGACGCGGGTTCGATTCCCGTCGCCCGCTCCGGCAAAGAAACCGCTCTAGAGAAAGGCGCCATGGGCGAGGCCGAATTCCACGGCTCCTGCGCGTCGAGTTTCGCCAGCGTGCGCGACGCGTTCGAGCGCAACTTTGCGCTGCAAAACGAGGTAGGCGCAGCTGTCGCAGTGTGGGTGGACGGGAAGCTCGTCGTCAACCTCTGGGGCGGCTCGGCCGACGCGGGGGGCAAGCGCCCCTGGCAACAAGACACACTGGCCACCGTGCTGTCTGGAACCAAGGCACTCACAGCCACCTGCGTTCACCAACTCGCCGATCGCGGCGAACTCGACCTTCAGGCACCGGTTGCCCGCTACTGGCCCGAGTTCGGCCAGGCGGGCAAGGAAAACGTCACGGTTGCCATGGTGATGAGCCACCGATCCGGCGTGATTGGACCGAACAAGAGGCTGAGCTGGGAGGACGTCGCCGACTGGAACTTTGTCTGCGAGCAGCTGGCAGCCGCGGAACCGTGGTGGGAGCCAGGCACCGCGCAGGGGTACCACATGACAACCTTCGGTTTCATTCTTGGCGAGGTCTTTCGCCGCGTCACCGGCCGCACCGTTGGTCAGTACCTGCGCACCGAGATCGCCGAGCCGCTTGGCGCGGCGATCCACATCGGAGTGCCGCCAGCACAGCAACAATTCTGCGCAGATCGGGTAAACAAGCCGCACATCCGCCAGATGCTGGGCGATGTCCAAGCCCCCGACTACCCCACCACCGTGGACGAACACCCGAAAGCCGCCCTCTCGGTAGCGATGGGATTCACCCCCGACGACGAACTCGGCTCCAACAACCTGAGGCTGTGGCGCCAGATCGAGTTCCCAGGCACCAACGGGCAGGTGTCTGCACTGGGGTTGGCAACCTTTTACAACGCGCTCGCTCAGGAACAGCTGCTTAGTCGTCAACACATGGACCTGGTCCGGGTGTCTCAGGGCGGATTCGACACCGACTTGGTGCTCGGCCGCCGAGTCGCCGACCATGGCTGGGGCTTGGGCTACATGCTCAACCAGCGCGGTACCAACGGACCAAACCCGAAGATCTTCGGCCATGGCGGCCTCGGTGGCTCATTCGGATTTGTCGACCTCGAACACCGGATCGGTTATGCATATGTGACCAACCGCTTCGACCCCAGTAAAGCCAACGCCGATCCGCGCAGTACTGCCCTCAGCAACGCGGTCTACGCAACACTCGGAGTCAAACCGAGTTAGCGAGGCTGCAGGTGCACCACCAGTCACCGTCACCGGCCCCGTTACCGATCAACGTCATGTTTGGCACGTAGGGCACCAGAACACGTTGCGGCCCTCCAGCACCGCCGTGCGAACTGTTGCTGCGCATACCCGGCATGGCTCGCCAGCTCTGCGATACACGTATGTACGAGGCCGTCCGGGACCATACGAGGGCAGACCGTGGTCGTGTTCAGGTCGCACGACCACGATCTTGCCGCGGCGCAAGCCGACCGTCATGAGCGCCACCAGATCAGCCCATGCCGTGTCAAACTCCGCCTGATCGATACTCCGACCAGCCCGGTACGGGTCGACACCGTGGCGAAATAGCAGCTCGCTGCGATAGACATTGCCTACCCCCGCGATCACAGTCTGATCCATCAGTAGCGCGCCAATAGACCTGCGGGACTTCACGATCCGGGCCCACGCCCGCGACGGGTCAGCGTCGCGACGCAGCGGGTCCGGTCCCAGCCTGGCCACCACTTCGCCAACCTGAGCCTCGTCGAGCAACTCACACACCGTCGGGCCGCGCAAATCGGTTCCGTACGCGGCGCCGACCATCCGCATCCGCACCTGCCCGACCGGTTCCGGAACAAGCGCGCCAGCTGGCTGTTCCCATTCAGTGAAAGTGCCGTAGAGCCCGAGGTGCACATGCACGACCGGACCATCGGCGTAGTGGTGGAACAGATGCTTGCCCCACGCGCCGGCGTGCAGCAAAAGACGGCCGTCAACCGCGCCGGCCCCCCGGTCGAACCGGCCTTGGGGGCTCGACACGGCGACCGGCGCACCCGCGAAACGGCGCTGGTGCAGCCGGGCTAGCCGGTGCAGGGTATGCCCTTCGGGCACGGGCTGCTCGCTGTCTCGGTATCAGGCCGAGGCGCCTGGCACAGGCGGCGCCTCGTGGGTACGTTCGTATTCGCTGAGCATGTCGATGCGGCGCTGATGCCGATCGGCTTGTGACCATGGTGTCGTCACAAAAGCATCAACGATGGCCAGCGCCTCAGCAACGGTGTGCATGCGGCCACCGATGCCGATCAGCTGCGCGTTGTTGTGTTCGCGGGCCAGCGACGCGGTCTCAACGCTCCACGCCAGCGCACAACGAGCACCCGTGACCTTGTTGGCGGCAATCTGTTCGCCGTTACCTGAACCTCCCAGCACGATACCCAGGCTGCCCGGATCCGCCACAGTCCGTGTCGCCGCGGCGATACAAAACGCCGGGTAATCGTCGTCGGCGTCGTAGTGAAACGCGCCGCAGTCGACGGGCTGGTGCCCAGATTTTTTCAAGTGCTCGATGATTTGCAGCTTGAGCTCGTATCCCGCGTGGTCAGAACCCAGGTAGACGCGCATGCTCGACATCCTTACCGAACGTTAACTCTGTGACGCAAACCCGGGCGTGTCGCTTCACAGGGTTCCCAGTCGACCGTTAGTCGTATTGGGGCGGCTCAGTGCGCGTCCGCTTGAGCTCAAAAAAGTGCGGATAAGCTGCGAAGGTTACCGAGGCATCCCAGAGCTTGCCGGCCTCCTCGCCGCGCGGAATCTTCGAAAGCACCGGCCCGAAGAACGCTACTCCGTTGACATGGATGGTCGGCGTACCGACATCCTCACCAACCGGGTCCATCCCAGCGTGGTGACTCTTGCGGAGGGCGTCATCGTATGCGTCGCTGGTGGCGGCGGCGGCCAGTTCGGCCGGCAGCCCGGCGTCGGCCAGTGAGCCCTTGATGACCTCGTCGACATCTCGGTTGCCCTCGTTGTGAATCCGGGTACCCATCGCGGTGTACAGAGGACTCAACACGCCGGCGCCATGTGCCTGCTCGGCGGCGATCGCCACCCGCACCGGTCCCCATGCCTTGGTCATTGCCTCGCGGTATTCCTCGGGCAGGTCCCGGCCTTCGTTGAGCACCGCCAAGCTCATCACATGGAAATTCACCTCGATGTCACGGACTTTTTCCACCTCCAGGATCCAGCGCGACGTGATCCAGCACCATGGGCACACGGGATCGAACCAGAAATCGGCCTGAGATTTCACGGGGGCCTTGTCAGGCATAGCGAAGTCCTCTCCTTGAGTTAAAGACAGTCAGAACACCGCCTCGCACAACCGTAGCCGCGGCCAAACTGTTCCCGCGGAGACATCCTGGCCCGCGCCGTCACCGCGGACACGTTTAAGTTGGACGCGTGGCCCTTCCTAACCTCACCCGGGATCAGGCTGTCGAACGCGCCGCGCTGATCACCGTTACCAGCTACGAGATCAACCTGGATGTGACCGACGGCTCAAACCGCAGCAGCGCTGCCAATGAGTACACCTTCCGGTCCACCACAACAGTGGTGTTCAACGCACTGGCGGGCGCCGACACGGTCATCGACATCGCCGCCGACACCATCCGCAGCGCCCGACTCAACGGTCGTGAGCTCGACGTCTCGGGCTATGACGAATCAATCGGGATCCCACTTCGCGGGCTGGCCAACAGGAACGTTGTGATCATCGACGCGGACTGTCGCTACTCCAATACGGGCGAGGGCCTGCATCGCTTCGTCGATCCCGTCGACGACGAAACCTACCTCTACTCGCAATTCGAAACCGCCGACGCCAAGCGGATGTTCGCGTGTTTCGACCAACCCGACCTCAAAGCCACGTTCGACATCCAGGTGACCGCGCCCGAGCACTGGAAGGTGATCTCCAACGGCGCCAGCACCAGTGTCGGCAACGGCGTTCATACTTTCGCCACAACCCCAAGGATGAGCACATATCTGGTGGCGCTGATCGCGGGTCCGTACGCCACGTGGAGCGACGTCTACCGAGACGAGCACGGTGAGATTCCCTTGGGCCTCTACTGCCGTGCTTCTCTGGCGCCGTACATGGACCACGAGCGGTTGTTCACCCAAACGAAGCAGGGATTCGGCTTCTACCACGAACACTTTGGCCTGCCATACGCGTTCGGCAAGTACGACCAGCTGTTTGTCCCCGAGTTCAATGCTGGGGCAATGGAAAACGCCGGTGCGGTGACATTCCTAGAGGACTACGTATTCCGCAGCAAAGTCACCCGGGCATCCTACGAACGGCGCGCTGAGACGGTGCTGCACGAGATGGCGCACATGTGGTTCGGCGACCTGGTCACTATGGCCTGGTGGGATGACCTGTGGCTGAACGAGTCTTTTGCCACCTTCGCGTCAGTGCTGTGCCAAAGCGAAGCAACTGAATTCACTGAGGCTTGGACAACGTTCGCGACTGTCGAAAAGTCGTGGGCATACCGACAAGACCAGTTGCCGTCGACGCACCCGATCGCCGCCGAAATCCCGGACCTTGCAGCCGTGGAGGTGAACTTTGATGGCATCACCTACGCCAAAGGCGCCTCGGTGCTCAAGCAGCTCGTTGCCTACGTCGGGCTGGAACACTTCCTGGCCGGTCTGCGCGAATACTTCCGCGCGCACGCGTTTGGCAACGCCACTTTCGACGATCTGCTCACCGCGCTGGAGAACGCCTCGGGCCGCGATCTATCGAACTGGGGTCAGCAGTGGCTGAAAACCACTGGGCTTAACACCTTGCGCCCGGACTTCGACGTCGACGCAGACGGAAAGTTCACCCGGTTTGCCGTGACGCAGAGCGGCGCGGCGCCCGGCGCCGGTGAGACCCGAGTGCACCGGCTGGCGGTCGGCATCTACGACGACCACGATTCGGGCGAGTCCGGCAAGCTGGTGCGGGTCCACCGGGAGGAAGTCGATGTCGCCGGTTCAACCACTGAAATCCCTGCACTGGTTGGCGTTTCGCGCGGCAAACTCATTCTGGTCAACGACGACGACCTCACGTACTGCGCATTGCGACTCGACACCGAATCGCTGCGCACCGCGCTGCACCGCATCGCCGACATCACCGAGCCACTACCCCGCACGCTAGTGTGGTCGGCGGCGTGGGAGATGACCCGCGAGGCCGAATTGCGCGCCCGCGACTTCGTGGCACTGGTGTCGGGCGGTGTGCACGCCGAAACAGAGGTCGGGGTCGCGCAGCGTCTGCTCCTGCAGGCGCAAACGGCACTAGGGTCCTATGCCGATCCTGGCTGGGCCCGCGAGCACGGCTGGCCGCAGTACGCCGATCGACTGCTGGAACTAGCACGGGGCGCCGAGCCGGGATCGGACCATCAACTCGCCTTCATCAACGCGCTGTGCTCATCGGTGTTGTCGCCTCGCCATGTGCAGACGCTGACCGGGCTGCTCGGCGCCCAGACCGCCGATCCCGCCTCAGCCGCCGACCCCGCCGAGCTGGGATTGGCAGGCTTGGAAGTCGATACCGATCTGCGCTGGCGAATCATTATTGCGCTGGCAACCGCGGGAGCAATCGACGCCGACGGGCCGCAGTCACCCAGGATTGACGTCGAAGCACAACGCGACCCGACAGCCGCCGGCAAGCGGCACAGCGCCCAGGCCCGCGCAGCGCGCCCACAGTTCGACTGCAAGGAACAAGCATTCACCACTGTGGTCGAAGACGACACGCTTGCCAACGCGACCGGCCGAGCGATGATCGCGGGCATCGCCGCGCCCGGGCAGGGCGAGCTGCTTGCCCCCCTCACCAAACGATATTTCGAAGCGATCCCGAGAGTCTGGGCGCGACGGTCCAGCGAAGTCGCGCAATCGGTCGTGATCGGCCTGTACCCCTACTCGGACATCAGCGAGGAGGCGATTGCCGCCGCCGACACGTTCCTGACCGCGCCCGAGTCCGAAGTACCCCCGCCGCTGCGCCGGCTCGTCCTGGAGGGCCAAGCCGCCGTTAAACGTGCGCTCAAAGCCCGCACCTTCGACCGAATTGACTGAACGCAGCCTTTTCGCCGGGCAGCAGAACTCAGGCCGGCGAGATCCCCGCGCTAAGCACCCGGATCGCGCTGATAAGCCCGTCGATCAGCTCACCCTGTTCGAACAACGAAGAAGCGGCCGCAACGCCCAACGGCGCCGCCGACTCGGCACCGCGACCACGCACCTGCGCGCCGTAGACCACCTCGATGACGCTCTGGTTGGGCGAAACTGCGATCAGCACCGCCTCGTTCGGCGTCGGCACCTTGGCCAAGATCTCGCGAGCCCGAGCTGCGGTATCGCTTCCCAAGTCACCTAGGTAGACGGCGAACCGCGCCTTCGACGCCCGCGAGCAGTATTTCAGCGCGTCATCTAGAGCCACGAGATCACTGATAGGAAACGGGTAGTGCACCGACAGCTCGCCTGGCTCAGTAACCGCAGACACCCGTCCACTGCTGGTGAGCACCGAGCCCATCGGCAATTCAGTGGGCTCAATCGTCGCAACATCACCAGACGCCACTTGCGCCACCTCCAACTGTGAACTCGGATGCATCGTGCGCCCCATGCCCGCCGTGGGCGCTACCAACAACCTCGTCGGTGGCGGCCCACAGGATAGGCGGATGAGTCCACTGCTCCGATAACTTGTAGGTTGCCGGGTGAGGTCCTTTGCGAGACCAGATCATCATCGCCAAAAGGATCACCAGCAACAGCGGGATTCCAACAAAGAAGAGGTGAATCTCGACAACGCTCACAACGCAAACCGTATCCCAACCATGGATTACGGCGCGCACCTAGGACCCAAGAAAGGGTCTGCCGCGACTCGGCAGGTCGAGCAGGCCGCCCAACGCCCGTATCGAGGGCCTGTTACATCCAGCCCAATCCCACCTAGGCGGCGCCTTCACCGAGGTATCGAACCCACGACGGGTCAAGCTCTTTGACTGTGGACAGCAACCGCCAGTGCCGTCCTGTTGGGGGCAGCGGCACCCGACGCAATGCCCATCCGAGTTCACCGAGCAGCTTGTCGCCCTTGCGGTGGTTGCATGTCGAACAGCAGGCAACGCAGTTCTCCCAAGAATGCTCGCCGCCACGGCTGCGCGGCACCACATGGTCAACGGTGTCTGCTTTCGCCCCGCAATAGACGCAACAGAAGCGGTCGCGGTGCATCAGTGCGGCGCGTGTCATCGGGACGCGGGCCCGGTAGGGAACCCGAACATAAGACCGCAGCCGGATCACCGACGGCACCGCGATAGACCTGGTCACCGAGTGGACAACCGGCCCCCCTGGATCATCGTGCACAACGTCGGCCTTACCACAAATCAACATGATGATCGCCCGTCGCATCGGCAGAGCGGTCAGCGGCTCGTAGGTGGAATTCAGCAGCAGCACCCTTCGGCGATTCCAGATAGACACGCTCTCGTGTCGATTGGACGCACACGTATCGACGCTATGCAGGCATGACGCGACCGCGGGCCCGGTTCCGCCGGCCGCTGCGACCGGACTGCGGTGGCTGCGGCGTTTCTTGCCATGCGCCATAGATCCTCCGCGGAACAGTCCACCATGATTCGCCGCCGACCGCACGCCAATTGCTGTGCCCAATGCGGTGTCTATTGGGTGAACAGCGGCAGATCCCCCTTTGCCAACCAGCCCGACGACACCCGACCGGCCCTCGCACCGCATCGGAATCGCTGGTGGACCACAATGGAAGAGATGGATGAGATGCCAAAGTCGTTCTATGACGCTATCGGCGGCGCCGAGACCTTCGATGCGATCGTGTCGCGCTTCTATGCGCAGGTTCGCGAGGACGAGGTTTTGCGGCAGCTGTATCCCGAAGATGACCTATCAGGCGCTGAAGACCGACTGCGCATGTTCCTTGAGCAATACTGGGGTGGTCCACGCACCTACTCGGAGCGGCGTGGCCACCCCCGGCTGCGGA
Source organism: Mycobacterium sp. (assembly GCF_965230835.1). GTDB lineage: Bacteria > Actinomycetota > Actinomycetes > Mycobacteriales > Mycobacteriaceae > Mycobacterium. The sequence goes on along the minus strand of NZ_CBDDLW010000002.1, from coordinate 3,743,945 downwards.
TGCGGCATGCCCCCTTCCGGATCACTCCCATCGAGCGTGATGCATGGTTGCGTTGCATGCACACGGCGGTGGCCTCCATCGACTCACAAACTCTCGACGACCAGCACCGCCGCGAGTTGCTCGACTATCTTGAAATGGCTGCCCACTCCCTCGTCAACTCGCCGTTTTGATGTCTGGTGAAGAATCCGGGCCAACTGACGGCCCGTGGTGGTCGAGCGCGGTGTTCTACCAGGTTTATCCGCGGTCGTTCGCCGACGGCAACGGCGACGGTATCGGCGACCTGGAGGGGTTGGCAGCCCGGCTTGAGCACCTGGATCTGCTCGGCATCGACGCCCTCTGGATCAACCCGGTCACTGTGTCCCCGATGGCAGACCACGGCTACGACGTCGCAGATCCCCGCGATATCGACCCCTTGTTCGGCGGTATGGCCGCGTTCGACCGACTGATCGCTGCCGCGCACGAACGCGGCATCAAGATCACCATGGACGTCGTTCCCAACCACACCAGTTCGTCTCACCCGTGGTTCCAGGCCGCGTTAGCTTCCGCCCCGGGCAGCCCAGCGCGGGATCGCTACTTGTTTCGCGACGGCACCGGCCCCGACGGTGATCAGCCGCCGAACAATTGGGAGTCGGTGTTCGGCGGACCGGCCTGGACCCGGGTACTCGAAGCTGACGGAAACCCCGGTCAGTGGTACTTGCACCTGTTCGATACCGAGCAGCCAGACCTAAACTGGGACAACCCAGACGTGTTCGACGACTTTGCGAAGACGTTGCGCTTCTGGCTGGAACGCGGCGTTGACGGCTTCCGTATTGACGTGGCGCACGGGATGGCGAAGCCGCCGGGCCTGCCCGACAGCCGCTATGAAACCGAGGTGCTGTGTCATACCGACGACGATCCCCGCTTCAACCACCCGAACGTCCACGCGATTCACCGCAATATCCGAGCCGTCGTCGACGACTACCCGACGGCGGTGACCGTCGGCGAAGTGTGGGTCCATGACAATGCCCGCTGGGCGGAGTATCTGCGTCCAGACGAGCTGCATCTAGGCTTCAACTTCCGGCTGACACGAGCCAATTTCGACGCGGCCGAAATCCGCGACGCAGTGCAGAACTCGCTCGACGCAACAGCGCTAGAACACGCCACACCAACGTGGACGCTAGCCAACCATGATGTGGGCCGAGAAGTCAGCCGCTACGGCGGCGGTGAGATCGGGCTGGCCCGGGCACGCGCCATGGCCATGGTAATGCTCGCCCTACCGGGCGCCGTGTTCCTCTACAACGGCCAAGAGCTTGGGCTGCCCGACGTAGAGCTTCCCGACCAAGCACTCCAAGATCCCACGTGGGAGCGCTCCGGGCACACCGAACGTGGCCGCGACAGCTGCCGGGTTCCGCTCCCCTGGTCGAGCGACGCTCCCCCATTCGGGTTCTCTACATCCACGCAGACGTGGTTGCCAATGCCAGAAGCGTGGGCAGCATTGACCGTCGAAAAACAGCTCACCGATGCTGGCTCTACATTGTCGTTTTTCCGGAAAGCACTCACATTGCGCCGGGAGCGTGCCGAGTTCAGCGGAACGACAATCGAATGGCTTACCGCGCCCAGCAATGCACTGATTTTTCGACGCGGCCGCGGCAAGCTGGTCTGCGCCCTCAACGCCGGAGCTCACCCGCTGGCGCTGCCACCCGGAGAATTGTTGCTGGCCAGCGCCGCTGTGACCGATGCCGGGCTGCCACCCAACGCCGCCGCCTGGATCGGGTAGCGCAGCCCGAAGCGCCGACTCCGCAGAAGATCAGGACACCGAAGTGCGCGGCTACTGGCGAATGGCTAGTCGTCGCATTGATCTTCGACCCGGTGTCAGCTCGACATGGTTCAGGCGCTCAGCACAACAATGTCGCCGGGTTGCCGCGACGGTCGCGTCTCATCGCTGGTGTAAATGGTCACGGGCGTAGGTTCCGTCGCAACCGACGAAAGCTATGAAGGAGGGGCTACGCCCGTGACCAAGCGAGTATCGCCGATTGAGCGTGTGCGTGTTGAGATGGATCAGTTGTTCGCCGCGACCGAGCGGCCGTTGACCGAGATTTTGGAGGAGGTCGGGCGGTTATCGGTGCGTCTGGTGTTTCAGGTCGCCGTGGAGGCCGAGGTAGAAGCAGTGTTGGGCCGAGCCCGTCACCAGCGTCGGGTTCAGGACGGCCCGGGCGGGTACCGCAATGGGTATCAACCGCCGGCGACGGTGAAGACCACGATGGGCTCGGTCGAATTATGCCGCCCGAAACTACGCGACACCGACGAGCGGTTCTGTTCGCGGCTATTCGGTGCCGGGGTGACGCGCACCCACGCTCTGGAGGCGTTGGTGATTTCGGGATGGGTGCGCGGTTTGTCGGATCGCGACATCGAGGCCGCGTTGGCCGAGGTGCTGGGCTCGCAGGCGGCGTTGTCGCGCTCGACGGTGAGCCGGATTTGTGCGGCCATCAAAGACGAGTTCGCTGCGTGGTCGTCTCGACGCCTTGATGAGCTGGTGTTGGACTACCTGTTCTTGGATGCCTCGAACTTTCGGATGCATCCCAACGCCCCGGCCGAGCCGGTGCTGGCCGCCTGGGGCATCTGCACCGACGGCAAGCCCCTGTTTATTGGGCTGGCCCCAGCCGCAGCGGAGTCGGCTGATGCGTGGGCCGACTTCTTGGCTGACCTGAGGAACCGGGGACTACGCCCGCCGCTACTGGGCATCTCCGACGGGGCGCCGGGCCTGATCGCCGCATGGGAGACCACGTTTCCGGCAAGCCTGCGTCAGCGGTGTCTGATCCATCGCTGCCGTAACGTCATCGCCAAGACACCTGTCGCGGTCCAGGACGAGATCAAAGCCGCGTTCTGGTCGATCTTCGATGACATTGACCAGCCACCCGGCCAGCAGGCCGTGGATGAAGCCACCCGCCGCGCCGAGGAGTTCACCACCACATACCGCGGGCTCTACCCAGCCGCGGTCGCTTGCCTGGCCAACGACTTCGCCTCGCTGAGCGTGCATTTGCGCTTCCCCCGCCAACACTGGACACGCATCCGCCATTCCAACCTCATCGAACGCACCTTCGGAGAATCCCGTCGCCGGGTCAAGGTCATCGGCCGCCTACCCGGCGAAACCAGCTGTCTGTCGCTGGTATGGGCCGTCCTCGACCGCGCCAGCCGCGGCTGGCGCGGAGTCACCCAAACATCAGCGACCAGCCGCCACCTCCAAGAACTACGCCACCAACTGCTCGAGCCACCCCGCCCACTGCATCCCCCCACCACAACAACCACGACCGACACCACCGCCGCGTAACATGACCACCAGGAACATGCGCCCAGCGTTTTTACACCAGTCCTAAGACGCCACCGCCGCGACGCCGGTACACCGAGCCGTACCGGGCGTCGACACGTAACCACGCCGGTAAGATCCGAACCCGGACCATTTCGTCGTCGCCCGCTTCCTCGGGTGTCTGAGACAAAAAACCCATTGCGGTTAAGGCGAAAACACAGCGCATCGGCAGCCCGACGCTGGCATCGTCGGAGCTGACTCGAATGACCTCTTGGTCGAGCAGCGAGACCGGCGGACCGTGGGAACTGCTGTGCTCCTTGGCGAGTCGTACACCGCGCTGCGCCAGATCCAGCATCACCCGCGCCGGCACATCGTCAAGGTGAGTGAAGCCCGATTCAGGGGGCAACGCGCCGCACCACGCCGAGTCCATAGAGTAGCCAGGATCGACGTAGCCCGAAGCATCCATCGCGGACAGCCCGCGCGCCAATTCTCCTGCGCCGACCGATAAATCCGAGGGCCGGGCCGTGCCCGCCACTACCCTACTGGCCAGCACGTCGAAACCCGTTGCCACCCATGCTGTGAGGAGTTCGGCCGACCGCGAGCGGATCCGGATCACCGCGGCATCGTTGAGCCGTATCGCGCGATCGACGAATGTGGCCAGATCCGTGCGATGGGCAGCCGCGGATTCCGGGCCCAGCCACAGCCCGCGCTCAACTAACGTAACCACCGTTGCAAATACTCCCTGTGGTGTGGCGACAATCGCACTAGTCGCTGCTCGTCGATGTGGAAAGCGGCCAGCTGCGATTCGGCGATGACAGCAGGTGCGGAGTCGGGGTCGGCGTTGACCGACCGCACTTCGTACCCGAGCGTGAAGTCCACGGCCCGTAGCCGCTTCACCCATATCGTCACCTGCAATGGCGAATCGGCCAGTCGCAGCTGACCTTTGTAAGTGACACGAATGTCGGCGATCAACAGGCCCGTGGATGTGATGTCGGCGGCGAATGCATCTTTGAGGAACGGGACCCGCGCCTCTTCGAGAATCGTGACCATAGTGGCATGGTTGACATGCTGGTACATGTCGATGTCGGACCAGCGCACTGGAACCGGCGCAACGAATCCCGCGCTCATCCCGGCGAACCTCGGCCGCTGGTGCGCGTCATTCGGCGGATTTGACGTGCCGCTACCGACAGCGTCGCGAGATCAGTGCCACCACTTTCGCGGATCTCATCCAGCGTCCGGCGCGCCCGCTCTACCCCGGAGGCGCTCATGTGCTCCCACTCGGCGATCTTCTCTTCACCACTCTCGTCAGGCTCCCCCACTGCCAGCACATCGAAACACAGCGACCGCAGCGAGGAGTAGATATCGTCACGAATCGCCAATCGCGCCAACGAATGCCAGCGATCCTTTCGGGGCAGTTCGGATACGGCGGTCAGTAGGGCGTCGGTACCCAGCCGGTCCATCAGGGCGAAATAGGTGTCGGCGACTTCCGCAGTGTCAGTTTCGGTAATGTCGGCGATGTCGATGATGTCGAGCAGGCTATAGCGGTACAGACCGGCTGCGACCCGGTAAGCCAGATCCTCAGGTGCACCTTGTGAAACGAAATTCGCAGCTCCCTGTTCGACAATGGCCTTGTCGTCGCCGCCCAACCACTCTGACATGCGCGGCGTCAATGCCTTGACCTTCGCGGCAAATCGGTTGATCTCAGCGCCCACCGCCAGCGGCTGCGGGCGATAGTTGAGCAACCAGCGCCCGGCACGGTCAATCAGCCGACGGGTATCCAGCGTCAAGCGGTCCGAAAGCGCGACCGGGAGGTCGGCGGTACGGATCCGCCGCCATATGTGCCCCACACCGAAGATGGCATCGGTAGCGACGTAGGTGCGAACCGCGTCGATCGGCGTGCCCCCAACATCTTCGCCGAGCCGGAAGGCATAGCTGATGCCGGCGGTATCCACCACGTCGTTGATCAACATGGTGGTGACGATCTCGCGACGTAGCTGGTGAGTGCGAATCTCGGGGGTGAAGTGATCGCGCAGCGGCGTCGGAAAGTATTGGGGCAGCCGGGACGCAAAGACGTCTTGATCCGGCAACTCGGTAGCCAAGACCTGCTCTTTGAGCGCCAACTTGACGTGCGCCATCAGCGTTGCGAGCTCAGGTGAGGTGAGCCCGATGCCCATATCCGACCGCCGCCGAATCTCTTTCTCCGACGGCAGCGCCTCCAGTTCACGGCTGATTCCATGTGCGGCGACAAGGTATCTGATCTGCAACGCATGTACCGGCAGCAGACTGGCCGCGTTGGTACGGCTAGTGCCCATCAGGTCGTTCTGGTTCTCGTTATTGGTGAGCACTAGCTGCGCGACCTCATCGGTCATCGATTCCAACAGCTGTTTACGTTCGTTGACTCTGACCTTGCCGGCGCTGACCAACGCATCGATGAGTATCTTGATGTTCACCTCGTGGTCGGAGCAGTCCACACCGGCAGAGTTGTCCAGGGCATCGGTGTTGATCCGGCCGCCGGACAGATCGAATTCAATACGGCCTAACGCCGTGACTCCAAGATTGCCACCTTCGCCGATCACCTTGACGCGCAACTGATTCGCGTTGACTCGCACTGGATCATTGGCACGATCGCCGACATCGGCGTCGGACTCTGACTCGGCCTTGATGTATGTTCCGATTCCGCCGTTGAAAAGCAAGTCAACCGGTGCCTGCAGAATCGCCCGAATCAAATTGGGCGGGGACATCTCTTCGATGTCGCCGTCGATGCCAAGCGCAGCACGGACCTGCGCGCTCACCGCGACGGCCTTCTGCTCGCGGCTGTACACTCCACCGCCATCGCTGATCAGAGACTTGTCGTAGTCATCCCAGCTGGACCGGGGCAGGTCAAACACACGTCGCCGTTCCGCCCACGAAATTGCCGCATCAGGATCTGGGTCAAGGAAGATATGCCGGTGGTCGAAAGCGGCAATCAGCTTGATGTGCCTGCTCAGCAGCATGCCATTACCAAAAACGTCGCCGCTCATGTCGCCGATGCCCACGACCGTGAAATCCTCGGTCTGAGTATCGACCCCGATTTCGCGGAAATGTCTCTTGACGGCTTCCCAGGCGCCTCTGGCAGTGATGGCCATGGCTTTGTGGTCATAGCCCACCGATCCACCGGACGCGAATGCATCGCCCAGCCAAAAGCCATAGGACTTGGCGACTTCGTTGGCGATGTCGGAGAAGGTGGCGGTGCCCTTGTCCGCCGCCACCACCAGGTATGCGTCATCGCCGTCACGCCGGACCACCTGGGGCGGCGCGTCGATCTTTCCGGTCGTGTGGTCGACGTTGTCGGTGACATCGAGCAACCCAGAGATGAAAAGCTGGTAGCAGACGACACCTTCGGCGCGAGCGGCATCGCGGTCGCCAGCAGGATCCCCAGTGGGTAACGGTGGCTGCCTCACGACGAAACCGCCTTTGGCACCGACCGGAACGATCACGGCGTTCTTCACCGCTTGCGCCTTTACCAGACCGAGGATCTCGGTGCGGAAATCGTCACGACGATCCGACCAACGCAGTCCGCCCCGCGCGACCCTACCGAAACGTAGGTGCACGCCCGCGACGCGCGGCGAATAGACGAAAATCTCGAACTTGGGGCGCGGCAGCGGCAGTTCATCGATCAGCTGAGCATCCAGTTTCAGCGCGAGCACGTCCTGGCTGCGTGCCGAGTGACTGCGAGTCACAAAGTAGTTGGTGCGCAACGTGGCCTGAACCAGCGACGCGAACGCCCGCAGGATCCGATCGGTGTCCAAACCCACCAGCGCGTCAATGTCGGCGGCCACCGCCGCAGCGGCCGCCTGAGCGTCGCGGCTTACCAGTGAATCTTCTGGCCGAGGGTCGAAAAGGGCTTCGAAAAGCGCCACCAGCGACCGCGCGGTAGTGGGGTGCTCGTTAAGCACCGATTCGATGTAAGACTGACTGTAAGGGAAACCGGCTTGTCGCAAGTACTTCGCGTAGGCGCGCAGCAGCACAACCTGTTGCCAGGTGAGCGCCGCACGCATCACCAGCTCGTTGAACCGGTCGATTTCGACCCGGCCCTGCCAGATCGCGGTGACAGCGTCAGCGAAACGCTGTGCGGTCGCGTCTCGTTCGGGACCTGGCGGCGCAAGCGGGACGGTGGGATTCGGCGAGATTCTGAACTGATAGATCCACACCGGCAGACCGTCAGGCCGGGTGACAGTAAAAGGCCGCTCTTCAAGAACCACCACGCCCATGCTCTGCAGCATTGGGAGCAACTGGCTCAGCGAGGCAGAGCGCCCACCCAAATACCAGGTCAGCTTTGCATCTCTACCGTCGTCGAGTTCAGACAACACCAATTTCGCCGAGTTGTCGACCAGCTCGTTGACGATGGCGATGTCATTGATGGCATCGTCCGGAGCAACAGCTTGCTTGTAGGCTTCGGAGAACGCGGTGGCGTAGTGCTCGGCCTCTGTCTGTCCAACGGTGCCGGTGGCCGCGGCGGCGATCAGTCGGTCTGCCCATGTTCGCGCGGCTTCGCTCAGTAGGCCCTGGATCCGGTTCCGGTTCGCGTCGGAGATATCGACCGGTGGCGAAGCGGCGTCAGCTGTGCCTTCTTCGGGCAACCGAACCATGAAATGCATAAGAGCCCAAGGGGATTCACTAACGCGCGCAGTAAACTCCAGTCGTGTACCGCCGAACTCGCGAGCCAGGATGTCCTCGATCTGCAAACGGACCGCCGTGGTGTAGCGATCACGAGGAAGATAGACCAGGCACGAGACAAAGTACTGGAGCCGATCGGCACGCAGGAATAACAATGCGCGGCGTTGGGACCCCAGATCCACCACGGCTTTCGCCATCGTGAGCAGCCTTTGGGCGCTTAGCGTGAAAAGCTCTGAGCGCGGTACGGTTTGGATGACGTCGAGCAGTAGCTGACCGGGATGGCTGGGGTCGCTCTCGGCCATCGTCAGTGCCTGGCGAACCCGGCTGGATATCGTCGGGATTTCTAGAACGTCAGCGTTCATGGCCGCAACCGTGAAAAGCCCAACGAAACGATGCTCGATGATGCTGCCGCTATTGTCGACTAGTCCGTCGACGTATTCGCGAACCGCGATCGCATACGGGTATGCGCCGTAGCGCAGGTAGCTTCCCACCCGCGCCTGAGCCAGGACCAGGAGCTTGTCGTCGTCGGTCAGCCTGGGGCGAGTCCCACTTCGGTTGCGCAGCACACCGAGCCCGCTCTCGCCGTCACCGGAAACCAGACTGCCAAGCACCTCGCAACGTTGGTAGCCGAGCAATAGAAAATTCCCTGTGCCCAGCCAACGCAGCAACGCCGCGACGTCGACGCGGTCCGGCGCGGAAAAACGTCCCCCGGAGTCGTTGTCGACGTCGGTGGCCAAATCGTTCAAGGCGGCGATCATGGCCGCCGCATCAACAGCAACCCGCTGAACGTCGGCCAGAACCTTGGGCAGTAGCAGTTCGACCTCAGCGAGCGCTTTGCGGTCGACCGAAGCGACAAGTTGCACATGTATCCAGGCTTCGCCGGCGTCGCGCGAGGCGGGGGTCGTGTTCGGCTCGACGCGCAAGAGTTCTCCGGTGGCGCTGCGGCGCACCTCGAACACTGGGTTCATGATGGCCGTATAGAACAACCCGAGCCGGTGCAACAGCACCATGACGGAGTCCATAAGCATGCTGCCGTGGGCGGTGACGACCTGCAGCGCTGGGCCGAAACCGGCGGGATCGTCGGGCGGGTAGACCGCGACACAACTTTCACCAGCGGGGCGGTGCTGACCGAGCAGATAGTGCGCGCCCAACATGGCCGGGGTGACCAACGACGCCGGCGCCCCAGAGTCGGTGGCCTGATCGGGGCCCCGATAGGTGCCGGTGTATGCCTGCGAAATCCAGTCCGGAATCTCCGAACTCTGCGCGAACGCGGTCCACGGCTGGGTGTCCCGCTGAGCTCCGGGACCGATCGTCATGTCGACTGCTCCCAACTCACCGCGGATACCAGCGCTGGCAGAGTTGACACTAGTCGCGTGTCAGTTTTCGGTGGGTCACTCGGTGGGGACGGGCCGCTTCAGCGCCGAGACGTTCCACCTTGTTCTCCTCGTATGCACCGAAGTTACCCTCGAACCAGAACCACTTGGCCTCGTCATCGTCATCGCCTTCCCACGCCAGGATGTGGGTGCAAGTCCTGTCGAGGAACCATCGATCGTGCGAGATGACTACCGCACATCCGGGGAAATTCACCAGAGCGTTCTCCAACGAGCCCAGCGTCTCGACATCCAGGTCATTGGTCGGCTCGTCTAGCAGGATCAGGTTGCCGCCTTGTTTAAGGGTCAACGCCAGGTTCAGCCTGTTGCGTTCGCCGCCGGACAACACGCCCGCCGGCTTTTGCTGGTCGGGCCCCTTGAACCCGAACGCCGACACGTAAGCCCGAGACGGCACCTCGGTCTGACCGACCTCGATATGGTCTAGCCCATCCGACACCGTCTGCCACACGGTTTTCTTCGGATCGATGCCTGCACGCGACTGATCGACGTAACTCAGCTTGACGGTCTCGCCGACCTTGACGCTACCGCTATCCGGATTTTCGAGCCCGACGATGGTTTTGAACAGCGTGGTCTTTCCGACGCCGTTCGGCCCGATAACGCCGACGATGCCGTTGCGTGGCAATGTGAAGGACAGGTCCTTAATTAGGACGCGTCCTTCGTAGCCCTTATCGAGGTGATCTACCTCGACCACCACGGCCCCCAGCCGCGGCCCGACCGGGATCTGGATCTCCTCAAAGTCCAGCTTGCGGGTCTTCTCAGCCTCGGCCGCCATCTCCTCGTAGCGCTGCAGGCGCGCCTTGTTCTTGGCCTGCCGGGCTTTAGCACCAGAGCGGACCCAGGCCAGTTCCTCGGTCAATCGTTTCTGCAGCTTGGCGTCTTTGCGGCCCTGCACCGCCAGCCGCTCGGCCTTCTTTTCCAGGTAGGTCGAGTAGTTACCTTCGTACGGGTATGCGCGGCCACGATCTAGCTCGAGAATCCATTCAGCGACGTTGTCGAGAAAGTAGCGGTCGTGAGTGACCGCCAATATTGCACCCGGATAGACGGCAAGATGCTGCTCGAGCCACTGCACACTTTCTGCGTCCAAGTGGTTGGTCGGCTCGTCGAGCAACAGCAGGTCGGGCTTGGACAGCAGCAGCTTGCATAGCGCGACGCGGCGACGTTCACCGCCAGACAAGTTTGTCACCGGCTCTTCGGGCGATGGGCAACGGAGCGCGTCCATGGCCTGTTCTAGCTGGGAATCGAGGTCCCACGCGTCGGCGTGGTCAAGCTCCTCCTGCAGCTGGCCCATCTCTTCCATAAGCTCATCGGAGTAGTCGGTGGCCATTAACTCGGCGACCTCGTTGAATCGGTCCAGCTTGATCTTGATGTCGCCCAAGCCCTCTTCGACGTTGCCGCGTACGGTCTTCTCCTCGTTGAGCGGCGGCTCTTGTTGCAGGATGCCGACTGACGCCCCGGTGGCCAGAAACGCCTCCCCGTTGTTGGCCTTGTCCAGACCGGCCATGATCCGCAAGACGCTCGATTTCCCCGCGCCATTTGGGCCGACGACACCGATCTTGGCTCCGGGGAAGAAGCTCAAGGTGACGTCGTCGAGGATGACCTTGTCGCCGTGCGCCTTGCGGACCTTTTTCATCGTGTAGATGAACTCAGCCATGCCGCGGTATTGCCTTTCTGGTCTACTGGAACTATCTCGCGGACCATCCTAGGCACCGCTCGTTGGAGCTAAGCCGGTAGTGGCAGCACATCATGATCAGCGGCTACGTCACCGGCAGACGAATCGGGATTCTGTTCGCCCCTATCGACCGAGTCTGCGGCAGTACCGGCAGCCCCAGCCACGTCTGTTCCCGTTCGGATGTCCGCGGTACTCGGACCGGTATAGCTCGGCTTCTCGATACGCACGATCGCGCGTGACAGATCCGGGCCCACCGACGTGGCTCGCATTTCCAGCCCCGAACGCCGGTTGCCGGCGCGATCCTCGTATTCGCTGGTATAGACGTGGCCTACTACAATGACCGGGGCGCCCTTACCCAACGCCGCGCCCACCCCGGTAACCAGCCGGCCCCAGCAATTGACGTTAAGGAACAGCGAATCCCCCGGTTCCCACACCCCGTCGCTGGTTCGCCGGCGCGAATTGCTGGCAACTCGAAACTTGATGACTTCTTGATCACCGACCTTTCGGCGCTGTAAGTCGTTGACGATGCGGCCGACCACGGTCAACTGCGTCTCAAACATGGATTCACGTTTCCTTTCGTCGCTAGCCGAAGTGTTGCTCGTGCTTGTGCACATTCAGCGCGACATCACCGACAAAGCACACCGGCCTCGGCTACCGACAGATGCGTCGGTGGAAAAAGCCACGACTGTGGACAAGCACCCCCGCCGCTGCGCCGCCCCGACGGCACAGCCTGACCCGAGTCAGGTATGCAGCGTCCGACACACCTCGGCAACCTTCCCGCCAGCACGCACGGCAGGCTGCTCAACCGTCATTCGCCCAGCGTATGACCGAGTCCTTAGCTACTGAACCTGGTTATCCGAACGGGCTTCGCGCGCCTTGAATTCGCGGGCAACGAATTGGTTGCGGGCGACCTGCTCCACGTAGTCGAAATCGCGGAGGATTCCCTGCAATTCCCGCCGGAACGCGATCCGCCGTTGGGTGAGATCTGCTGCCGGGGCTATCAGGTCTTGATCAACGGCGACTTGGCGGGCGGTAGCAAACAGCAGCGTCGATACCGGTTCACTGGTGCGGACGCGGGCCTGGGCCACGTATTGACGCCCCACCCCGAGCGCCAAATTCGTCAGTTCCTTCGAGCCGATGTCGGCCGGCGCGTCGCGCAACACGTCGGCGACAATCTCATAGGCCTCGAAGAACACCCGCAGCATCGCGTCCGACATCAACGGCCGCTTCGCGTAGAGCATCGCGTCGATCTCGTCGCCGCCCGCGGCCACCTGCGCTTCCCAATCGTCGTGCCATGCCATCTCTTCGGCAATGTTGGCCCGGAATGCCGCCGAGTCGGCGAAATAGAAATCGAACTTCAACAGATCGCGCAGCCGCATCGCCTGTGCCCAGAAGGCCGCCATTCGGTCACCCAGACTATTCCTCGCGTGCACCAGCGCGAGTTCGACGATCGACGTCTCCAAGAAAGCATGGATGACCGAGTTCCGGTAAAACGCCGCAGCGAGTTCGTCATCGGGAGCGATGTACCACACCGGCTCCCGGCCGCTGTCGACGCGAGTTATCGGGTGTCCGTTAGACAATGCGTCCACCGCAGCCCGTACACCTTCGCGCGAACGCAGCCGCAATGCGCTCGTCGAGACTGGGGTTTTCTTGCGGTCGAGGTAATCCAACGAGTCCTGCAACGTGTGATGCAGCTGATCGAGCGTCAGCGCGACTCCGCGAGTTGTCAGCAACAGCCCAGAGACCAGGCCCGTTGCCGTTATGGGTGTAGATCGAAGAATCCGCCACGCAACTTCAAACGACATCTTCTGCAGAGCAAGACGTTTCGCGTCCTGATCATGGGTCAGCGAACCGCGCGGCGGACCGAGATACTGGCGCATCGAGACCGCCTCGGGGAAACGGACGTAGATTTTGCCGTAGTTTCGTTCGCCTTGCGCCTTGATGAAGTTATAGAGCGAGCTGAACCCCTCGGGTGTCTTCTCGGCACCGCGCGCATAGGCTGCGTACTCAGCGATCTCATGCAGCTGGTCGAAGCAGATTGAAACACCCTGCAACAAGATGTCGTCGCTGCGACCGTCAAGGTACGCATCGGCCACATAGCTCATCAGGCCAAGCTTGGGCGGCAACATCTTTCCGGTCCGTGACCGGGTGCCCTCAATAGACCAACTCAGGTTGAACCGCTTCTCGACGACGTAGCCCACGTACTCCTTGAGCACGTACCTATACAACGGATCGTCACCGATATTTCGCCGGATGAAAATCATTCCGGATCGCCGCATCAATGGACCCATAACTCCGAACGACAAGTTGATGCCGCCGAACATGTGTACTGGCGGCAACCGATTCTCCTGCATCGCCACCGGCACCACTGCGCCATCGATATAGGAACGATGCGAGAACAGCAGCACCGCCGGATGTGCTTCCAGCTCGGCACGCATGGCCGCGACTTCATACTCGTCGTAGTCATATTCGGGGTCGAATCCGCGGCTGATTAACCTGCCGAGTACGGAAATCAGATCGACAGATACCTGACTCCAGCCGGTCGCGAGTTCGTCGAGCATTTTTCCCGCCTGCTCCAGCGTGGCGCCCGGAATCTGTTTCAAGCCGGCACGAAATCGCGACGATGCCAGTATTTCCGGCTTCACCAGCCGAGGAGACTTGTATTGCGGTCCCAGAATCCGGTATTCGGCACGTGCCAGCGCGAGCAGGGCCCGGCGGCTGACAAATCGGGCGAAATCTCGTGTGTCCTCGCCGACTGTGGTGGCGCGCCATTGGTCGCGTAGCTGGGACACCTTGGCCGACTCGCCGGCGACCACCCGGGCACGCCACGGGGCGGTGCGCAGGATGCGGCGCTGCTGGCGCTGGCTGGGACGGTATGGATCGCGGCCCGGAAGCAGCGCGGCCACTTTGGCCACTTTTCCGCGGTCCGCGGGCGGCATCCAGAACACTCGCACCGGCACAACAGACCGATCTCGGCTGGATTCACCAGCCGCGTCGGTCTCAACCTCCAACTCGGTTCTAGCACCCGATTCAAGCTGCTCGACAAGCGCTGTCAGCGCTTCCGGCGGTGTATTGAGGGGCGGCAGCTTCAATATGTCGAACGTCGTCTCCGGATTGCGGGCACGCTGCTGCGCCAACCAATCCATGACCAGCTCCATCTCGACCGGCGATGCCATTGAAGCCAGCACCAGCGAGTCTTCATCGGTGAGGACTGCACTGGCATCAGCGGCCGTTTTGGTCACGGGCGTCCTTTGGGACGAGATCTCGGCGATTCGGCTGAATCGGTGTCGGCCTGTTTCGAGGCCCGAGGTTGGGAATCGGCTTTGTCAGCCGGCTTGGACACTCTCGGAGTCGCTTTTGCCGGCTTCTTCGGGCTGGCCTTTGATTGTGCCTTCTTCGCAGCGTCGCTGCCTGAGGAAGGCGCCAGAGCCTTTTTTGCAGTGGTCTTGGGCTGCGTCTTCTTCGCGCTGGCCTTATTCGCGGCCGGCACCGCGGCCTTCTTTGCGGCATCTTTCGCCGGCGGCTTCGGTTTACCGCGTTTAGCCGCGGCCTTGGCGGCGCGGGCCTGCCGGCCTTTCTTCGGCGCCGCCTTGTCGACCGCGATGTAGCCGCTGACGTCGGGCAACTCATCGACCGGCCATCCGGCCAGCGTGTCCAGGTACAGCTGGCGCACCTCGGCGATGCGATCGGGCAGCGTGTCAAGATTCCAGTCGTCGACTGGGATCGGCGGGAAGACCGCGACCTCGACGGTGCCTGGATTGATCGTCGTCGAGTTTCGAGAGGCGACAATCTCGGCATTGCGGATCACAATCGGGACAATCGGGATCTTCGCCGCCATCGCGATTCGGAAAGGCCCCTTCTTGAAGGGCCCGACTTCGGTGGTGTCCAGCCGGGTGCCTTCGGGGGCGATAACGATGGACAGCCCGTTTCTGGCGCGTTCTTCGACGGTGTGCAAGGTCTCGACCGCGGATATCGGATCGTCGCGGTCAATAAAAACGCCATCGAGCAGCTTACCCAGCGTGCCCATGATCGGGTCACTGGCCAGTTCTTTCTTGCCGACGGCGACCCAGTTGTCGCGCACCAACGCGCCAGCGATGACCGGGTCAACCTGATTGCGGTGGTTGAAGAGAAAGACCGCTGGGCGTTGCGCGGTCAGATTCTCTTTTCCGATCACATTGAGACGCACCCCGCTGGTCGCTAGCAACAGCTGGGAGAAGGTCGACGTGAAGAAGTTCACGCCGCGCCGCCGACTACCGGTCAAGACACCGATCCCTAAGGCGCCGGCCGCGACCGGAAACATCGAACTCAAACCGGCAATTGTGCGTAACTGGCGCCGAATACCCACTCCACCGCGGCTGTCGAACTTCAATATCGGCCAGCCACGGCGCTTAGCGACGGCAGCCATCTTGCCTTCGGGGTTGGTGGGCCGAGGGTTTCCCACGAGGTACATCAGCGCGACGTCTTCGTCACCGTCAGCGTAGAAGTAACTGTCTTTGAGGTCGATGTCGCGCTCGGCCGCAAACCGCTGGACCGCGGAGGCTTTTCCCGGTCCCCACAGGATCGGCTTCAAGACGCCGCCGGTAAGTAGCCCGTCCTCGTTGGTCTCGAACTTGTTGGTCAGCATGTTGGCGATCCCAAGGAAGCGGGCCACCGGGCCAACCTGGATAGTTAGCGCAGAAGAGCTGAGCACCACGGTGTGGCCGCGTGCCGCATGGGCGCGAACCAGCTCACGCATTTCCGGGTAGATCCGCGACTCGATCCGCTGGGCGAACAGTCGTTCGCCGACCTCCTCCAAATCGGTCAGAAGCCGCCCCGCCAGCGCCGAAGAAGCCTTTCCGATGAGGTCTTCAAACTCGATACGCCCGAGCTTATGGTTCAGTCCCGCCTGAACCATGCTAAGCAGCTCCCCCACGCCCATGTCGCGGCGTCGCAAACGTTCCTGGGTCAGAATGACGGCCGTGAAGCCGGCTACCAACGTGCCGTCCAGGTCGAAAAACGCACCAACTTTCGGGCCGGCAGGGCTCGCGAGAATCTCTGCGACCGAGCCAGGCAATCGCAAGTCGGGCAGCGGCTTTCGCGCCGGCGGCTCCTTCTTCTTGTCGTCGGCGGCGCTCATGAGCCCGACGCCGATCGAGACGGCCGACCAGTCGGGCGGGCAACAAACGATGCCGGCTCCGCATGTGGCGCCGGATCACCGGCCAGCGCGAGAATTTCGTCAAAACCTTCTAGGAGACATTGGGCGAAAAGCTCGTCATTTCGCACTGACGCCCGGTCGTAGCGAACCGTGATCGTGCAGAATCCGCCCCGAGATATCAACACCACCATCATCGCTACGCCCGGCAGCGGGCCAATGCCGTACTGCCGCAGTATTTTTGCACCGCAGATGTAGGTGTCGCCCGGGTAGACCGGAACATTGCTCGCCTGCACATCGGAGCCGATCACCGAGCTGGTGATTCCCTCCAGCACTGCTGTCGGCAAGACGCTCAACACCGGCGCGACAGACCCGATGATGTTCATCGCTGGCTCGTCGCGACGCTGCGTCATCTGCGCGCGAATCTTCCTCATCCGGGACACCGGGTCGACAGTGCCTACCGGCGCTGCCAGATTGACACCGGTGAACCGGTTGCCACCGGCCCCGTCAGCTTCGGCTCTCAGGTTTACCGGCACCGCCATTGGCAACGTGCTGATCGGCACGCCAAGGGCGTCGTGGTAACGGCGCAGGGCGCCGCTCAGCCCCGCGAGGTAGGCGTCGTTAATTGACCCGCCCCCGGCCTTCGCGGCCTTGTGTAAGTCGGAGAGTCGAATGTCGATCGCCTCGGTACGGGTGGTCAGGCTGCGCCGACGCAGCAACGGGGACGGCTCGGCTGCGCGGTTCATCACCCGCACGCCCGACAGCGCGTAGCCTACGATGCCCGACACAGTCGACCCCGGATCCAGAATCGCACGCCCAGCTGCTGACACTGCCCCCGACACCGCGCCCAAGACGCCACCGGCGATGGCGAAGGGCAGCTGGCCGATGCCCTGCCTCATCAGGTCGTTTGGGGAAAGATCCTGCGGAATGGGTTGCGGCGGTGTCGACCTGACTGGCGGATCCCGGTCGAGATCGTAGATCTCTGCGAACATCTCGACACCGCCTACGCCATCGGTTACCGCGTGGCTGACGTGCAGGAGCGTGGCAGCCTTGCCGTCAGCCAGACCCTCAACCAAGGTGGCTGTCCACAGCGGCCGGGAGATGTCCAGAGGTGACTGCAGGTTCACCTCTGCGAGATCGATAACTTCACGCAGCGTGCCGGGTTCGGCGACACGGACCCGGCGCACATGAAAGTCCACGTTGAAATCCGGATCCACCACCCAGCGCGGCGCAGCCGTCGGCAGGGTTGGCACGACGACTTTCTGCCGTAACCGCAGCACCCGGCGGGAGGCATTTTCGAACCTGGTCCGAAAGCGGTCCCAGTCCGGGGCGGTGTCAAGGATTTCCAACGCCATGATCCCCGACCGGGTCCGCGGATTCGCTTCGCCACGATGCATGAGATAGTCGACGGGACCTAGTTCGTCGGATAGCCCGTCGGCCTCGACAAACTCAGCCATGGCCACGCCCCCGCCGGCGCCGGGCAACTCGATGCGCCAATCCTGTCACCGCCGATCAAGCCTCCTGCTCCGGACTCGCAAACCCAACTGCCATTACAACGCTAGTCGTGTTGACCCGGCGGTGAAAGCCGCTTGCCGCTGGGGATCTACTCATCCGACGCGCCGGCCGCAAGCTCACACATCGTGCCGAGCGCCCGAGGTAGACACGTCTCGAAATTGCGTCGCGCTACGTGGGCTCGCGGCGCGCCGAGCTCAGCTAGCCGGCGATGATGCGGACAGTGGCACCGAGTCCATTCGCGAGTCAGCACGTTGCCCATAGACCACACCGAGAAAGTCCGAGACGGCATCGGCAACTATGCGTGATCGGACGGTGGCGGCTATATCGAAGGCATGGTGGGCGTTGGGCAACTCGGCATACGACACAATCGAGGCTCCGGCCTGACGAAGCGCGGCGCAAAAGGCTTGCGCTTGCGTGCTGGGCACCATTGGGTCCTTTTCACCGTGCAGTATGAAGAACGGCGGAGCCGCGCTGTGTGCGTGCGAAATAGGTGAGGCCGCCTCGAACAGCTCAGGGGTCTCGGCGTAGCGGCTGCGCATCACGAAATGTTCCAGGAACGGCAGCATTAGTTCATGCATGTTTTCGACGTTTGTCAGGTCGTAGACACCGTAGTACGGCGCCGCCGCCTGGACGGTCGTGTCAGCTTTTTCGAAACCCGGCTGAAGCGCCGGGTCGTTGGCGGTGAGGGCGGCGAGCGAAGCTAGGTGTGCGCCCGCAGACCCGCCGGTGATCGCAATGAAGTCCGAGTCTCCGCCGTAATCGGCGATGTTCTCACGAACCCACGCGATCGCCCTTTTCACGTCGACAATGTGCGCCGGCCAGGCGCTACGCGGACTCTTGCTGTAGTTGATCGAGACGCAGATCCAACCGAGTTCGACCATCCGGCTCATCAAGGTGTATCCCTGAGGGCGTTTGCCGTTGACGGACCAGGCCCCACCGGGAACCTGCACCAAGACCGGCGCGCGGGAACCGGGCGCCAGATCATGCCGTCGCCACACGTCGAGCAAGTTGTCGCGCCCTCCCGGGCCGTAGGAGATGTCTGAGGTCTGTGCCGCATACCGGCGATGGGGACCAGGCATCTGCAATAGCCCACCGGGCTTGCCACAATCGGAGTCCTCACACGTCGGATGACACACCAGGTCGCGAAAGCCCCGGCCCAACGCATCCTCAAGCGCCGAGCCAAGGATCTGATCTGACCGCTGCGCCGCCCACGTCGTCGCAACCCGACCAATTGCCGACGGCGTTACCCGCGACAAGGCATGCCCGGTCAGCACATGGGGTGGAAACTCTGAGGCCAGCCAGCCGGCTAGCCAACCGACAGCGAACGGCGAGCCACGCAACAACAGTTTGGCTGATCGGTAGGTGTCTCTGGCGTCCGCACCCAGCTGCACTCCCTGGTGGAATGCCTCAGCGCCGACTCGCGAACACTGCGAAGTCAAACTGGCTAAGCCCATACCAAAGCCCACCCCTCGACGTCAGCCACACGCATCGTTGCGGTTAACGGCTCATTACGAGCCGGTTTGTACGTGTGTCGAGGATCACACCTTAACCGATCGTCGACGCCAGGAAAGACATTTCGCATGCGATTTGGCACCGGAACCGTTCGAGGACGCCATTAGATAGACTGACCTGCGCATTGCCTCCGTAGCTCAGGTGGATAGAGCAAGGGCCTTCTAATCCCTAGGTCGCACGTTCGAGTCGTGCCGGGGGCACCAACGCTTTATGCAGTTCAACACATATAAATATATGCGCGGATGAGTTCGCCGCAGCCAAGCTCGGCACGTTTTCTGTCGACACTGCGTCATCAACACGCCGGCCGTTGCACCGACTGAGCGGGACCGCCAGCTAATTCTTGAGCCAACTCAGCTCAGCCATGCCTACCCCCAAGAACTCCGCTGGCGCGACAAAGCCGCCAGAGGTTCCACAGCGGAGGTCTGCCCAACTGCGGCAGTGGCCGTAGCCACGAGAACGCGCCTGCAGTAGCGCAGCGTGTCGGCAGCTCATCACCGCACGAAATGTTCTACGGATAGCGCGACGCCCATGAGGATCATCGTCACGCCCGAAGCCCGGCTGACCGCCCGGGCCGCCTCCGGTCGAGTCCGTAGGATACGCCGCGCGGTGGCACCCACACCGGCATAGACCCCACACAAGTTAACAATGTGCACCAAGCCCAATATGGCGATTTGCACGGCGAAAGGCCACACCGCCTTGCTGACGATGAACTGCGGCAGCAGAACCACCAACAGCAACAACACCTTGGGATTCAGGCCGCTGATACCTGCGCCCTTGGCCGCGCGCCGCAACCACGACACGCCCGCCTGACCGGCGTCCGCCCGCGGCGTTGGCGGATGCCGAACTGTCGAGATTCCCAGCCACAACAGGTACAACGATCCGACCAAAGTCAGAACCGACAGCACGGTTGGCGAACTGGCCACCGCGGTCGCCAACCCGGCTGCGACCAACCCGGTCAAGGCCATATGGCCAACCAGCAAGCCACAGGTCGAAGGCAGTATCGCGCCGCCGGCCATGCTCGCCGCGATCACGTAAGCCCAATCCGCACCTGGTACCAACGTCAGCGCCATCGAAACCAGCCAGAACGCAGCGATACTGCTGAACGCCATGACCTACCTACCCCGCTCTAGTTGCCCATTCCGCTCGTTCGGTCTACGTCCCAGACTTCAAGCCTCGTACCGGGAAATGTTAGGCACCATTAGCGAGCAAGTGTTTCCATAATTTCGCTGATTAGCCGCTATCCGTGGAATGATCTTCCTCATGGACGACATTGATCGGAAGATCCTTTCAGAGCTTCAGAAGGACGGCCGTCAGACACTCACCGAGCTAGCCCGCAGAGTGCGACTGAGCAATTCGCCGTGTCACCGCCGCCTTCACGCGCTGGAACACTCCGGTGCGATCACCGGGTATCACGCGCAACGGTGGCGTCTTAGGACTGGTGTAAAAACGCTGGGCGCATGTTCCTGGTGGTCATGTTACGCGGCGGTGGTGTCGGTCGTGGTTGTTGTGGTGGGGGGATGCAGTGGGCGGGGTGGCTCGAGCAGTTGGTGGCGTAGTTCTTGGAGGTGGCGGCTGGTCGCTGATGTTTGGGTGACTCCGCGCCAGCCGCGGCTGGCGCGGTCGAGGACGGCCCATACCAGCGACAGACAGCTGGTTTCGCCGGGTAGGCGGCCGATGACCTTGACCCGGCGACGGGATTCTCCGAAGGTGCGTTCGATGAGGTTGGAATGGCGGATGCGTGTCCAGTGTTGGCGGGGGAAGCGCAAATGCACGCTCAGCGAGGCGAAGTCGTTGGCCAGGCAAGCGACCGCGGCTGGGTAGAGCCCGCGGTATGTGGTGGTGAACTCCTCGGCGCGGCGGGTGGCTTCATCCACGGCCTGCTGGCCGGGTGGCTGGTCAATGTCATCGAAGATCGACCAGAACGCGGCTTTGATCTCGTCCTGGACCGCGACAGGTGTCTTGGCGATGACGTTACGGCAGCGATGGATCAGACACCGCTGACGCAGGCTTGCCGGAAACGTGGTCTCCCATGCGGCGATCAGGCCCGGCGCCCCGTCGGAGATGCCCAGTAGCGGCGGGCGTAGTCCCCGGTTCCTCAGGTCAGCCAAGAAGCCGGCCCACGCATCAGCCGACTCCGCTGCGGCTGGGGCCAGCCCAATAAACAGGGGCTTGCCGTCGGTGCAGATGCCCCAGGCGGCCAGCACCGGCTCGGCCGGGGCGTTGGGATGCATCCGAAAGTTCGAGGCATCCAAGAACAGGTAGTCCAACACCAGCTCATCAAGGCGTCGAGACGACCACGCAGCGAACTCGTCTTTGATGGCCGCACAAATCCGGCTCACCGTCGAGCGCGACAACGCCGCCTACGAGCCCAGCACCTCGGCCAACGCGGCCTCGATGTCGCGATCCGACAAACCGCGCACCCATCCCGAAATCACCAACGCCTCCAGAGCGTGGGTGCGCGTCACCCCGGCACCGAATAGCCGCGAACAGAACCGCTCGTCGGTGTCGCGTAGTTTCGGGCGGCATAATTCGACCGAGCCCATCGTGGTCTTCACCGTCGCCGGCGGTTGATACCCATTGCGGTACCCGCCCGGGCCGTCCTGAACCCGACGCTGGTGACGGGCTCGGCCCAACACTGCTTCTACCTCGGCCTCCACGGCGACCTGAAACACCAGACGCACCGATAACCGCCCGACCTCCTCCAAAATCTCGGTCAACGGCCGCTCGGTCGCGGCGAACAACTGATCCATCTCAACACGCACACGCTCAATCGGCGATACTCGCTTGGTCACGGGCGTAGCCCCTCCTTCATAGCTTTCGTCGGTTGCGACGGAACCTACGCCCGTGACCATTTACACCAGCGATGAGACGCGACCCGCAACTCAACGCCGCCGCTCTCGGACTGACCTTCGAAGCCCTCGTCTTTGTCACCATGCGCTACGAAGACCGCGACACCGTTGCTGCCTTCGAAGAAGCCGTCGCACAGATCCCTTACGTGCTCTCCGCCCAGAGGCTTTTCGGCGACCCCGACTTCCTGCTGCGCGTTGTGGCCCGCGACCAAACTGCCTACCAACAGCTCTACGACGAGCACATTGCTACGCTGCCCGGCATCGGACGACTCGGCTCTAGCCTGATCATGAAAAACATCGTCGATGCGCGTCCATTGCCCATATGATCGGCAGTCCCACGAGGCGGGCGTTGCCCTTGCCTCCAGCCCATACGCATGCCTAGTTCGGATTTTTGGCTAGCTCCATAGCTGGGACGCTGAGACTAGGCCGGCGCATCCGAAATTTGGCCTAAGCAGCCGGACACACCAGATGCGGGCTTGGCGGGATTGCGTCTGAGGAGTGGCCTACACCGCCCGGGGCCGCCGTTCGTGCTAGTCACGAGCCAACCGTTGTGGCGTGTTCGTGCGCTCTAACTCCAGCAGCAGCCCAACGTTTGCGCCGAAACTCAAGTGAGGCGCGAGCGCCGAATCTAGCGCAGTTATGCCCTCTCGCCGCGACTCTGGTCGAAATCCAATATCGCGCACTTTCAATCGCCCGCGTCGCGCATGCCACTTTCACCGACAAGCTCCCGCTAGCCAAACTGGCTGTGACATTTGGCATAGGTTCTGCCACGCGGCGTCACGTAGAATATCGAAAAGACGGTTGTACCTTCCCGAACCAGCGGGTCAATGCCGGCTCTTGATCAGAACGAACCGGACTCTAGATTCCCCTCGGGACGGTTCGTCTAATGACACCTCATCGCCGCGGCGCATTAACTAGTTCTGATCATCGCTTGGAATCGGCTATGTTGATTCAAAGGTATAAGGGAGTCGAAATGAAGTTCAGACTCGCTCGTCTTGGTGCTGCGACATTCGGTTGTGCTGCTGCCCTTATGTTCTCTACTGCGGTCGCTAGCGCTGATCCACCGGACCCAAACAACCCGGGCACACCTGCTAGCGCGGATTCACCTGACCCGCACAAGCCGGACATCACAAAGGGCTACTGTCCAGGTGGCCGTTGGGGCTGGGGTAGTTTGGGCGTGTGCGACGGGGTGAAATACCCTGACGGGTCTTTTTGGCATCAGTGGATGCGGACCTGGGCTACTGGTCCTCAGTTTTACTACGACTGCGTCGGGGGCGACGAACCTCTCCCGGGACCACCACCACCCGGAGGCTGCGACGGGGCGATTCCGCCGGCGTAGCCCGCACCCTCCACAATGACGGTGTAGCCCCCGCTTTCCCCGCAGGATCCCGACTCATCCTGATCCACGGACCACACGGCAGCACTTTGTCGTGATAACGGTCCGCCACAGAGGGCAAACGACTGCGGTTTTGTATTGCCTTGGAATCCGTCGGGTAAGGGTCGCTTCGAAAAATAGCCGTCGGCAGGCGGATGCATTCGGCCTTTACGCCATTGTGATCAAACGAGCCTTTTGTTGGGCGAGAAAAGGATTTATGAGGTCGACCACAACCCAGTGCCTTGCCTCATCCACGCCGACTATTACGCCGAGGTTGTAAATAGCGCCGTCAAGACGAACCGTTACCGGAGAGCCAAGCGCCCACCGTTTAATGGGCCTGTCGGTTTCATCCGCAGCCACCACCACCCTCGCAACACCATCGGGCAAATTTTTCAATTCTGGTGTAACCAATGGGTTGAGCACGTGCCCGGTCACAACCACTCCGTCAACGTTGCTCCACTTTGCAGCCGCACCACGCTGTGTGATCGGCTGCGTCGCCTGAACAATTGCGCTTGTCGGTCTAACACCGGTGCTGCGCAACGTGACATCGTGGGGTCGCGTCTCATCGCTGGTGTAAATGGTCACGGGCGTAGGTTCCGTCGCAACCGACGAAAGCTATGAAGGAGGGGCTACGCCCGTGACCAAGCGAGTATCGCCGATTGAGCGTGTGCGTGTTGAGATGGATCAGTTGTTCGCCGCGACCGAGCGGCCGTTGACCGAGATTTTGGAGGAGGTCGGGCGGTTATCGGTGCGTCTGGTGTTTCAGGTCGCCGTGGAGGCCGAGGTAGAAGCAGTGTTGGGCCGAGCCCGTCACCAGCGTCGGGTTCAGGACGGCCCGGGCGGGTACCGCAATGGGTATCAACCGCCGGCGACGGTGAAGACCACGATGGGCTCGGTCGAATTATGCCGCCCGAAACTACGCGACACCGACGAGCGGTTCTGTTCGCGGCTATTCGGTGCCGGGGTGACGCGCACCCACGCTCTGGAGGCGTTGGTGATTTCGGGATGGGTGCGCGGTTTGTCGGATCGCGACATCGAGGCCGCGTTGGCCGAGGTGCTGGGCTCGCAGGCGGCGTTGTCGCGCTCGACGGTGAGCCGGATTTGTGCGGCCATCAAAGACGAGTTCGCTGCGTGGTCGTCTCGACGCCTTGATGAGCTGGTGTTGGACTACCTGTTCTTGGATGCCTCGAACTTTCGGATGCATCCCAACGCCCCGGCCGAGCCGGTGCTGGCCGCCTGGGGCATCTGCACCGACGGCAAGCCCCTGTTTATTGGGCTGGCCCCAGCCGCAGCGGAGTCGGCTGATGCGTGGGCCGACTTCTTGGCTGACCTGAGGAACCGGGGACTACGCCCGCCGCTACTGGGCATCTCCGACGGGGCGCCGGGCCTGATCGCCGCATGGGAGACCACGTTTCCGGCAAGCCTGCGTCAGCGGTGTCTGATCCATCGCTGCCGTAACGTCATCGCCAAGACACCTGTCGCGGTCCAGGACGAGATCAAAGCCGCGTTCTGGTCGATCTTCGATGACATTGACCAGCCACCCGGCCAGCAGGCCGTGGATGAAGCCACCCGCCGCGCCGAGGAGTTCACCACCACATACCGCGGGCTCTACCCAGCCGCGGTCGCTTGCCTGGCCAACGACTTCGCCTCGCTGAGCGTGCATTTGCGCTTCCCCCGCCAACACTGGACACGCATCCGCCATTCCAACCTCATCGAACGCACCTTCGGAGAATCCCGTCGCCGGGTCAAGGTCATCGGCCGCCTACCCGGCGAAACCAGCTGTCTGTCGCTGGTATGGGCCGTCCTCGACCGCGCCAGCCGCGGCTGGCGCGGAGTCACCCAAACATCAGCGACCAGCCGCCACCTCCAAGAACTACGCCACCAACTGCTCGAGCCACCCCGCCCACTGCATCCCCCCACCACAACAACCACGACCGACACCACCGCCGCGTAACATGACCACCAGGAACATGCGCCCAGCGTTTTTACACCAGTCCTAAGACGCCACCTCGTGTGGCGAACTGATTCCGGCAGAGTCTCGCCAGGTGCCTATTCATCCGCTAACAATCTGACACCGCAACGGCGTCCGCCACACCCCATACGACCTCACGAGCAATGGGTCTCTTGTTCGAGTCACGCCGAACTCGCTCGATGAGACTTGTGTGGCGTGGCACAAGGGACACGGTGGGCGCTGCTGGATGCCTCGACATCGCGGCCCAACCAGGCGACGTACTCTGACGACATCTAATGGTGTCGCAGCCCGCGAGAGCAAGCTGCCGTCCAGCGAGGCGTCCGACATCAATTCGCCAGCGATAGCGAAACCGAACTGCGGAGGTGCCCATGGCTCACGCCGACCTCGTTCTGTTCAGCGTCTGCGATCGAGTCGCACTCATCACCATCAACGACCCCGATCGGCGTAACGCCGTCACTGATCAGATCTCCGCTCAGCTGCGCGCTGGCGTCGAACGCGCCGAGGCCGACCCGAATGTGCACGCCCTCGTTGTCACGGGGGCAGGCACGGCATTTTGCGCCGGCGCCGACCTGAGTGCTCTGAGCGCTGGGGTCGGCGGCGAGACCGAGCCAGGACTGCTGCGGCTCTACGACGGTTTCATGGCCGTCGGCAGTTGCAGCCTGCCGACCATTGCCGCAGTCAACGGTCCCGCTGTCGGCGCTGGACTGAATCTTGCCCTGGCCGCGGATGTACGCATCGCCGGGCCGGCCGCGGTATTCGACGCCCGCTTCCAGAAGCTGGGCATACATCCTGGCGGGGGCGCCACCTGGATGCTGCACCGGGCAGTGGGCCCACAAGTCGCGCGGGCAGCCTTGTTGTTCGGCATGCGCTTCGACGCCGAGTCCGCCGTGCGGCACGGACTGGCACTATCTGTTGCCGAAGATCCTGTCGTCGCGGCCCTCGAACTAGCTGCCGGGCCCGCAACCGCACCACGCGAGATGGTGCTGGCTACTAAGGCAACCATGCGCACCACGGCCAGCTTGGGCTCGCTCGACAGCGACCAACACGAACACGCCAAAGATCTCGAACTTCGACCACAAGCGATATCGATACGGTCACCGGATTTCGTTGCTCGATTGGCAGCAGCACGGCGCAAATAGCAACGGCCGGGACAACCTGAAACGCTCCAAAAGCCGCTTGAACCCACCGCCGTGGCGCGCTAAAGCTCCAATAGCGCGGTCGCGGGTGATTCGATGAGACCACGCAGTTCACCCATAAACCGGGAAACCTGGGCGCCGTCGGCGACGCGATGGTCGAACACGCACGTCAATCTCATGGTCGGCCGAGCGACCACCTCCGCGTTGAGGACAACCGGGCGCGGCTTGATTGCCCCCATACCCAGGATCGCTGCTTCGGGATGGTTGATCACCGGCATGCCGTCGTCGACTCCCAGCGCCCCGAAATTCGACACCGTAAACGTCGAGCCTCGAAGCTCCTCCGGCGCCAGGGCACCGGTGCGGGCGCCGGCAATCAACTCAGCCACACGTCGAGCAAGTTCCCGGGTGGTCTTGGTCTGCGAGTCGGTAATCACCGGG
Source organism: Mycobacterium sp. (assembly GCF_965230835.1). GTDB lineage: Bacteria > Actinomycetota > Actinomycetes > Mycobacteriales > Mycobacteriaceae > Mycobacterium. Next base: position 3,717,018 of record NZ_CBDDLW010000002.1, on the reverse strand, counting down.
ACAAGCAATCCACGCTTGGTAGCCACACCGAAGCCTAAGTGCACACTCCGATGAACGCGTACTTGCGGACCATCGGCAGTATCAGTCCAGGTGGAGTTGAGAATCTCATTGCGGGTCAACGCAATAACCAGTAGCCGCAACGTCAGAACAAATGCCGTGATCTCATGACCATGTTCGGCTACTACCGAACGGAAGTGGTCGCGCAGCCGCAGCAATTCGGTGCAATCGACCTCAACGCTGGCCATCGCGTCCGGGATTTCTTGGTGAGCCAGCGTCATCTTTTCGGCCATCCGGGCCTGCACTCCGCGAATCTGGCGCACGTCAGACCCGCAGCCAGCAGATTCAGCAGCCGCCACCACATCCGCGCGAGTAATCACCCCGCCGGGGCCGGAACCAGGCCGTAACGACGTCAGATCAATCATGAGTTCCTTCGCCAGTTTGCGGACTGGCGGTGCGGCCAGCGGGCGGCTCTGGCGTCTGCTCTGGTCGATGCTCCCGTCAGCGCCGTAGCCGACCAGCGTAGGCAGCGCCTCGCCGTTGGACGGCAGCAATCCGCCGGTCGCGGCTGTGGTATCGATCTTGACAAGCATCGCGCCCACTTTGATGACATCGCCTTCGGCGCCGCCTTTTTCGAGGATACGACCGGCGTACGGGCTGGGAATTTCGACCTCGGCTTTAGCTGTCTCCACCGAGCACAACGTCTGGTTAAGTTCGACGTCGTCGCCGACGGCGACGTCCCAGGATGTCACCGTCACCTCTTGCAGGCCCTCACCGAGATCGGGGACTAAGAAGGACTTAACGGGATCCTGGGCGGGGTCGGCGCTCATGGCTGGTCCATCGCGCGCTGCACGCAGTCAAGCAGACGGTCGGGCCCTGGCAGCCAATATCTCTCCAGCCGCGGCGGCGGATATGGGGTGTCAAAACCGCAGGCCCGCAATACAGGAGCTTCCAACTCGTAGAACAGCTCCTCCTGGATGCGCGCAGCCAAACCTGCCCCATAGCCCAGGCTTCGCGGGCCCTCGTGCATTACCACGCAACGCCCGGTCCGATGAACCGACGCCGCGACGGTTTCGAAGTCGAGCGGGACCAGCGTCCGCAGATCAATGACCTCGAGGTTCCAACCTCTTTGCTGCTCAGCGGATTCCGCGGCGCTCAAGGCGGTGCCTACGAGGTTGCCGTAAGTTACCACGGTCACATCAGCGCCCTCGCGACGGACCATCGCCTGTCCGATCGGAGGCTCCGCCCTACGTGTGTCGACCAGCCCCCTCCCCTGGTAGCGACGCTTCGGCTCGAGGTACATCACCGGGTCCGGACAGTCGATTGCGTGCCGCAACAGCCAGTACGCGTCGGCGGGAGTGGACGGAACGACCACCTTCAATCCAGCGGTGTGCGCCCAGTAGGACTCGGTGGACTCCGAGTGATGTTCGGCCGCGCCGATACCGCCGAATGACGGTATCCGGACGGTCACCGGCATATCCACCTCGCCTCGGGTACGAGTCCGGTACTTCGCCAGGTGACTGACCACCTGATCGAAAGCCGGGTAGGAGAAGCCGTCGAACTGGATCTCAGGCACCGGAACAAAGCCACGTAACGCTAGCCCTACGGCGATCCCAATCAGCGCCGACTCTGCCAGTGGCGTGTCAAAGCACCGTTTCTCACCGAATGTTTCGGCCAAGCCTTCAGTGACCCGGAACACCCCGCCCGAGACCGCGACATCCTCACCGAACACCAGGACCCGGTCATCAGCAGCCATCGCGTCGTGCAGCGCGTTGTTAAGCGCCTGCACCATTGTCAGCGGTCGCGCACCAACAGCCGCATCGCCCGACGTAGCTGTCAGCGTGTCGTCCGGGCGAGCCGGAGGATCGACAAGCTGAGTCATCCCCGCCTCCTCAATCGGTTCGGGCCAGTTCGGCCCTCAGCTGTTGGCGCTGCGCCTGCAGCCCAGGCGTGATTTCGGCGTACACCGTCGTGAACACGTCATCGATATCGAAATCGGGCGCATCAAACACCGCGCCGCGCAGTTCGGTCCGCATTCGCTTCGAACGGGCGGCGACGCGGTCTTCGAGCCGTTCCGACCACACTCCCCGGCCTCGCAGGTAGCTGCGATAGCGCGGAATCGGGTCCAGGGCGAGCCAGTGGTCGACGTCCTCCTGCGTCCGGTACCGGGTCGGATCGTCGGCGGTGGTGTGTGCGCCGAGCCGGTAGGTGACCGCCTCGATCAGAGTCGGGCCGTCTCCGGCCCGGGCCCGGGCGACGGCTTCGGCCATTACGGCGTAGCACGCCAAGACGTCATTGCCGTCTACCCGGATGCCGGGCATCCCGTAGCCAATCGCTTTGTGCGCGATGGAGGGGGCGGCTGTCTGCTTGGATACTGGCACCGAGATCGCCCAATGGTTGTTCTGCACATAGAACACGCACGGCGTCTGATATATCCCCGCGAAGTTCAGCGCCTCGTGCACGTCGCCCTCGCTGGTGGCGCCGTCACCGAGGAAAGCCACTGTCACCGAGTTCTCTCCGAGGCGTTGCGCGGCCATGGCTGCGCCAACAGCGTGCAACGTCTGGGTACCGATCGGGATCGACATGGGGGCGCAGCATTTCTTGGTGAATTCCAGCCCACCATGCCAGGTTCCACGCCATGCCGCTCCCACATGCCCGGGCGGGATGCCGCGCACCAGATAGGCACCCAACTCGCGATACTGCGGAAACAGCCAGTCGGTCTTGCGCAAGCAGGCCGTCGCGCCGACCTGCGCGGCCTCTTGTCCGCGGCACGACGCAAAAAGAGCCAGCTGCCCCTGACGCTTCAAGTTAATGAACTCGATGTCCAGCTCACGGGTGACCATCATCATCTCGTAAAGCCAAGACAGCGTTTCGTCGGGAAGTTCGCGGCTGTAACGGCGTTCGGCCGTCGCAGTCCCATCAGCGCCGACAAGTTGCACCGGGTCGAGGCCGATAGCCATCGGGATCTGAGGCCTTGCCGCCATTCTGCCTCCTCAACTCCGAGCCACAGCAGGGTCGCGCCGCAAGAAGATATCGTCCTTTCGGTCGCCGATCACCAACCAACTGCATTCCGTACTTCGCGTCGGCACAGGTACGGCGGCCGCAGCAAAATCCCGACCGGGAGCTGCTGCGAGTCGAAGTCAACCACCAGCTCCGCGATAGACCCCGCTCGCCGCAACACTGGCGCACCCCCCATTATGCCCTCGCATACTAAGACAGCAGGCAGATCGCGAGAACCGCCGAAACGTGTCGCACCGGCCGCTCGGGGTACGGTTTAGCAGCCGCTCGCGACACCACCCGATGACGATTTCCGCAAACAACTCACACCAGCGACCCGGGCCGCTACCCGGCGTGTTCGCCAGCCCGCCGCAGCATCATCTCCGCATGTTTGAGCACCGGGGCATCGACCATCTGTCCTTCGAACGCGAACACTCCGCGCTCGGTTTTTGACGCGGCCAACACCCGTCGCGCCCAGGCGAGCTTCTCGTCGCTGGGGCGATAGGCGGCGCGCACCACCGGTATCTGGCTCGGGTGAATGCACACGGTCGCATCGAAACCCACCGTCGCCGCGTCAAACGCTTCGACTCCCAAACCCTCTCCATCGCCGATGTCCAGATGCACCGCGTCGAGCGCGAGCCTGCCAAACGCCGACGCGGCCAGCAAGACGGTCGAGCGCACCTGGCAGGCCACATCCCGGTAGCTGCCGTCTGCCCGCCGGCTGGAGCTGCCGCCAAGGGTGGCGATGAGATCCTCGGCGCCCCACATCATCCCCACCGTGGCTTCTGCCGCGGCGATCTCGGCGGCCAACAGGGCACCGCGCGCGGTTTCCACCAAGGCAATGACATGTCGCGGCCCAAGCGCTGCCACCTGCGCCGCCGACTCGGCTTTGGGCAGCATCACCGTTGTGTAGGCGGTGTCGGCCAGCTCCTCCAGGTCGCGGGCGTGTTCGCCGGTTCCCGCCGCGTTGATCCGCACAACTGTGCGGTCGGGATCCAGCGGAGTGTTCCGCAGCGCTCTGCGTGCGTCGGACTTCGCCGCCTCGGCCACGCCATCTTCCAGGTCCAGGATCACCACGTCGGCAACGGCCGCCGCCTTGGCGAAACGTTCGGGGCGGTCGGCGGGGCAGAATAGCCAAGCCGGGCCGGAACACAGATTCATCGCAGCTCCTTGGCTGGCCGTTTCCGGACCAGCGTGGCCCGTACCGCGCGCGCAACCACGTCACCATGCTGGTTACGAGCGATGTGCTCTAAGGTGACGATTCCTTCTGCGGGTCGGCTTTTCGAGCCACGCTTTTCGGTGCACACCGTCTCGGCGTACAGGGTGTCACCATGAAAGACCGGCTTAGGGAATGCCACCTCGGAGAAGCCGAGGTTGGCCACGATGGTGCCCAGCGTGAGTTGCGCAACCGACAGCCCGACCAGTGTCGAGAGGGTAAACATCGAGTTGACCAACCGTTCACCCCGAAAACCCGGCTGCTCGGCCGCCCAGGCCGCATCGAGGTGCAGCGACTGGGTGTTCATCGTCAGCGTCGTGAACAACACGTTGTCGGCCTCGGTAACCGTGCGGCCGGGCCGGTGCAGGTAGGTCGTGCCGATCTCGAACTCCTCGAACCACAAGCCGCGCTGGACGACCGTCGTTTCCTCGCTCTGCCCAGCCATCACAGCCCCAGCGATCGGGCAATGAGCATCAGCTGGACCTCGGTGGTGCCCTCTCCTACCTCGAGGATCTTGCTGTCGCGATAGTGACGCGCCACCGGATACTCGTTCATGAAGCCGTATCCGCCGTGGATCTGGGTGGCATCACGAGCGTTGTCCATCGCAGCCTCGGAGGCAGTCATCTTCGCAATGGCCGCCTCCTTCTTGAACGGCTTGCCAGCCAGCACCTTTGCCGCCGCTTCATAGTAGGCAGTGCGGGCGACATGAGCACGCGCTTCCATCCGCGCGATCTTGAAGCTAATTGCCTGATAGGAGCCGATCGGCTGGCCGAACGACTGACGCTCCTTGGCGTACTTGACGCTCTCGTCGACGCACCCCTGCGCCGCTCCGGTGGCCAGTGCTGCGATCGCGATACGCCCCTCGTCCAAGATAGACAGGAAGTTTGCATAGCCCGTCCCACGCGCACCGAGCAGATTCTCCTCCGGTACCCGCGCCTCATCGAAGGTCAGAGGGTGGGTGTCCGACGCATTCCAACCGACTTTGTTGTAGACCGGCTCCACTACGAAACCTGGTGTGCCATTGGGCACGATGATCGTCGAGATCTCTTTCTTGCCATCGGCGACGGTGCCGGTGACTGCGGTGACAGTGACAAGCGACGTGATATCGGTACCCGAATTGGTGATGAATTGCTTACTGCCGGTGATTACCCATTCGCCATCTTCGAGCCGGGCAGTAGTACGCGTGCCGCCGGCGTCCGAGCCGGCCCCCGTTTCGGTCAGCCCAAAACCGGCGAGCGCTCGACCGGCAAGCAGGTCCGGTAACCACCTATTTTTCTGCTCCTCACTACCGAACCGGTAGATCGGCATCGCACCCAGACTCGCCGCGGCCTCCAGGGTGATCGCCACCGACTGATCGACTTTCCCCAGTTCCTCTAGGGCCAGCGACAGCGCGAAGTAGTCGCCGCCCATCCCGCCGTACTCTTCGGGGAACGGCAAACCGAACAAACCCATTTCGCCCATCTTGGCGACCACCTCGTACGGGAAGCTGTGCTCCTCGTCGTGTTTGGCCGACACAGGCGCAACGACAGTGCGGGCGAAGTCGGCCACCGTGTCGCGAAGATCCTGGTATTCCTTAGGCAATGTTCCAGCCGTAATGGTTGTGGCCATGACCCTCTAATCCTCGATCTCTGTGGCTTGTGCTGTGGTCTGTTTGGACGCTGGAATCAGCCGGGCCAGCACCTGATCGACGGTCACTTGATCGCCGACGGACACCAGGACCTCTACCTGCCCCGGAATTGGAGCCGTGAGCGAGTGCTCCATCTTCATCGCTTCGATCACCACCACCACGTCGCCCTCCGAAAGCTGGGCGCCCGAGTCAACCGGGACAGCAATGACGCTGCCGGGCATCGGGCTGACCACCTCGGCCTGGCGCTGCCCCAGCGAACGTTGAATCTTGGTTTCCTGCGCTTCGCGCAGATGCCACGTGCCGCGTTCGTCGGCGATCCATAGGTGCCGATCAGCCTCCGCACATCGGTAGACCCGATGCAGCCCGTCCAGCGTGACGCTCAACATTCCCCGATCGAGCTGCCCATGCGCAGAACAAATCTCACCATCACCGACTTGCACCCGAGCGTCTTCGGGCAAACCCCACACCGACACCGTCTCAGACCGCTGTGCGGTGCCCATCGCGGTGCGGACCGGCGTCACGTCGCCACCGGCGCGCCAACCGGTCGGCACCGCCCACAAATAGCCGGCAGCACTGCGCGCCAAAATGCACTGCCTATAGAGGCCTCCTGCGGCCAGCACATCGTCGGGCGCAGACAGCGGCGCGAAATCAGCGAGGCGCTCGTCCAGCAAAGCCGTATCTAAGTCTCCGGCGCGTACCCGCCGATCCGCCAGCAGAAACCGGAGGAACTCCACATTGGTCTGCACCCCTAAGACAGCCGTTTGCGCCAACGCCTGGTCAAGTCGCGCAAGCGCCTGTTCGCGGTTGCTCCCGTGCGCGATTACCTTGCTCAGCATCGGATCGTATTCGCTGCCAACCAATGTGCCCGGCCGCAACGACGAGTCCACCCGCACACCAGGGCCGGATGGCTCCCGCACTGCCAGCACCGGACCGCCGGTAGGCAAAAACCCGCGCGCGGGGTCCTCCGCATAGACGCGTGCCTCGATCGCATGGCCGCTCAGCTTGATATCGTCCTGGGCGAACATCAGCTTCTCCCCGGCGGCAACCCGCAGCTGCCACTCCACGAGGTCCATGCCGGTGATCGCTTCGGTGACCGGATGTTCCACTTGCAGCCGGGTGTTCATCTCCATGAAGAAAAACTCGTCCGGACGGTCGGCCGAGACGATGAACTCCACCGTGCCGACACCGACATAATCGACACTGCGGGCGGTATCGACGGCCGCGGCCCCGATCCGCGCCCGTGTCGACTCGTCGAGGAGCACCGACGGCGCCTCCTCGATGACCTTCTGGTGGCGTCGCTGCAAGCTACACTCACGCTCACCGAGATGAACCACGTTGCCGTGGCTGTCGGCCAGGACCTGCACTTCGATATGCCTGGGCTGCGATATGAATCGCTCCAGGAACAACGTGTCGTCACCGAACGAGGAAGCCGCCTCCCGTCTGGCCCCCTGCAGGGCCTTACCCAGCCCTGCCGAGGTTTCCACCAGACGCATACCCTTGCCACCGCCTCCCGCGGATGGCTTGATCAGCACCGGATAGCCGACTTCTCCGGCCGCCGCGAACAGCTCGTCGTCACTCAATCCCGGCCGGGCCACTCCTGGCACAACCGGCACCCCGGCGGCGCCGACAGCGTTCTTGGCGGTGATCTTGTCACCCATCACCGTGATCGCGCGTGCTGACGGCCCGAGAAACACCACCCCCGCGCTTTCACACGCCGCGGCGAAATCGGCGTTCTCGGAAAGGAACCCGTATCCCGGATGGATCGCCTGGGCGCCGGACCGTTCGGCAGCGCCCAGCACCTTGTCGATATCGAGGTAGCTGTCACGCGCCGCTGCCGGTCCGAGCCGCACCGCCATATCGGCCTCTACGACGTGCCGAGCATCGGCGTCGGGATCGCTGTAGACCGCGACCGACCGGATGCCGAGCTTGCGCAGCGTCGTCATCACTCGCACCGCGATCTCACCGCGATTTGCCACCAGCACGGTATCGAACAACTCAATGCCCATCGACAGTCACATCCGGAAGACGCCGTAGGAGACCGGTTTCAGCGGCGCATGCACACAGACCGACAAAGCCAGCCCCACAAACGTTCTCGTCTCGGCGGGGTCGATAATTCCGTCGTCCCACAGGCGGGCTGTCGAATAGTACGGGTTGCCTTGATCCTCATACTGCGCGCGGATCGGCGACTTGAACGCTTCTTCCTCATGGTCCGTCCAAGATCGGCCGGACGCGCTGAGCTGCTCAGCACGCACGGTGGCCAGCACGGAGGCCGCCTGCTCGCCGCCCATCACCGAAATACGCGCATTCGGCCACATCCACAAAAAGCGGGGCGAATACGCTCGGCCACACATCGAGTAGTTGCCTGCTCCATACGATCCGCCGATCACAACGGTTAGCTTCGGCACCCGGGCGCACGCAACGGCGGTGACCATCTTGGCGCCATGTTTGGCGATGCCGCCAGCCTCGTAGTCGCGGCCTACCATGAAGCCGGCGATGTTCTGCAGGAACAGCAGCGGAATCTTGCGCTTGTCGCACAGCTCGATGAAATGGGCTCCTTTGACTGCGGATTCGCTGAACAGCACGCCATTGTTGGCGACGATTCCGACCGGGTGGCCGTGGATGCGGGCGAAGGCGGTCACCAACGTCTTGCCGTATTTCGCTTTGAACTCGTTGAATTCGCCGCCGTCAACCAGCCGCACGATGACCTCGTGGACGTCGTAGGGCACCCGCGGATCCGGCGGGACCACGTCGTAGAGCTCGCGTTGGGGATACTTCGGCTCGACCGCCGGGCCCACGTCCCATTGAGCTGGTTCGCGCGGCCCGAAAGTGGCCGCTATCGACCGAACAATCCGCAACGCGTCCTCGTCGTCGTGCGCGAGATGATCGGTGACCCCGGATACTCGGGAGTGCAAGTCACCGCCGCCCAGCTCCTCTGCCGATACGATCTCGCCGGTCGCCGCTTTGACCAGAGGCGGACCGCCAAGGAAGATCGTGCCCTGCTCACGGACGGTGACGGCCTCGTCGCTCATTGCGGGCACATAGGCGCCGCCGGCCGTGCACGAGCCCAGCACCGCCGCCACCTGTGGGATGCCCTCGGCACTCATCGTCGCCTGGTTGAAGAAGATCCGTCCGAAGTGCTCGCGGTCCGGAAACACCTCATCCTGCCGCGGCAGGAAAGCGCCGCCGGAGTCGACGAGATAGATGCACGGCAGCCGATTCTGTACCGCGACTTCCTGTGCACGCAGGTGCTTTTTGACCGTCATCGGATAGTAGGTGCCGCCCTTGACCGTCGCGTCATTGGCGACGATCACGCACTCTCGCCCAGATACCCGGCCGATTCCGGTGATGATGCCGGCACCCGGGGACTCGTTTTCGTACAGGCCGCCCGCGGCCAGTGGAGCCAGTTCGAGGAAGGGGCTGCCCGGATCAACCAGGCGATCCACCCGTTCTCGGGGTAGTAGCTTGCCGCGGCCGACGTGGCGTTCGCGCGCGCGTTCGCTACCGCCCAGAGCGGCGTCGGCAATCTTGGCGTTCAGCTCCGCCACCAGCCGGCGGTGCTCGTCGGCGAACGATGGTGCGGGGGTCTTTGTTGTCACCGTGTCATCCCGGGGTATTCATTGTTAGCCCAAATCCCGAAGCGCAAGGGGCGGCTCAGTCTTGGCTACGACCTCATCGACCGACACCTCTGGGGCGATCTCGATGAGGTAGAGGCCGTCAGCGCGAACATCGATGACCCCGAGCTCGGTGACAATGCGGTTCACACAACCCACACCGGTCAACGGCAATGTGCACCGTTCAACGATTTTTGGGCTGCCGTCCTTGGCGGCGTGCTCCATCATCACAATCACCCGACGAGCACCGTGCACCAAGTCCATCGCGCCGCCCATGCCTTTGACCATCTTGCCGGGGATCATCCAGTTGGCTAGGTCACCGGTGGCTGAAACTTGCATAGCGCCGAGCACCGCGACATCGAGGTGTCCACCACGGATGATGCCGAATGATGACGCGGAACCAAAGAACGCGGCGCCCGGCAACGTCGTGACCGTCTCTTTTCCCGCGTTGATCAGATCCGCATCAAGGTCCGCGCGCCGCGGATACGGGCCAACGCCAAGGATCCCGTTTTCGGAGTGCAAGACGACGGTTTTCCCAGCTGGAATATGGTTGGGGATAAGCGTCGGCATTCCGATGCCGAGGTTGACGTACTGCCCGTCGGCAAATTCTGCAGCGACTCGCGCGGCCATGTCGTCTCTACTCCACGTCATTGCGCGCCGCACCTCCTCATCGCCTTGACCGCCGCAACCGGGAGGTGCCCCACCGCATCGCCGTGTGCGCTGTCATGGCCGTACCGTCTCCCGCTCGATGCGCTTGGGCGGATGGGGAACATGCAGCACCCGTTGGACGTAGACACCGGGGGTGTGCACTGCCGCAGGGTCGATTTCTCCCGGCTCGACAAGGTGTTCGACCTCGGCGATGGTGATCTTCCCGGCTGTGGCGCAGTCCGGGTTGAAGTTGGCGGCGGCCTGGCGATAGACAAGATTGCCGTGCCGGTCCCCCATCCAGGCGTGCACCAGCGCGAAGTCGGTGCGGATCGATCGCTCGAGAACGTATGTGACACCATCGAATTCGCGCGTCTCCTTCGCCGGCGACACCACCGCGACCGCACCTGATTCGTCGTAGCGCCACGGCAGCCCGCCATTGGCAATCTCGGTACCGACACCGGCCGGTGTGTAGAAGGCCGGTATGCCCATCCCGCCGGCGCGTAACCGTTCAGCCAGCGTGCCTTGTGGGGTGAGCTCCACCTCAAGTTCGCCGGACAAGAACTGCCGCGCGAATTCCTTATTTTCGCCGACGTACGACGAGACCGTCCGACGAATTCGCTTGTGCTGCAGCAACAGGCCTAGCCCGACACCGTCAACTCCGCAGTTGTTCGACACCGTTTCCAAGTCGGCGACCTGACTGTCGGCCAGTGCGGCGATCAAGGCTTCGGGAATACCGCACAGCCCGAATCCTCCGACCGCCAGGGAAGCCCCATTGCCGATGTCTGATATCGCTTCCGCAGCGGTCGCTACTACCTTGTCCATAGACCGCGGAACCCTCCGGCTTCAGTTAATGTTCATTAACTGGGAAAATACCCTACCACCGGCTACGCACCGCGTCCAGGCATAACGGCCCACACCAGCGTTCAGCCCTGGCTGCGCAAGTACTGGATCGCCCGCTCACGCAGCTCCACTTTGCGGACTTTTCCGGTAACCGTCATGGGGAATTCGTCGACGATCCACAGATACCGCGGGATCTTGAACCTGGAAATTTGGCCGTCGCAGAATTCGCGCAATCGCTCGATGGTCAGCACCGGTGCGCCGTCGCGCAGCTTGACCACCGCCATAAGCTCCTCGCCGTACTTATCATCGGGCACCCCGATGACGTGACCGTCGACGATATCGGCGTGGGTGTAGAGGAACTCTTCGATCTCCCGTGGCGAGACGTTCTCACCCCCTCGCACGACCATGTCTTTAATCCGGCCGACGATTTGGACATACCCGTGCGAATCCATCTCGGCGAGATCTCCGGTGTGCATCCACCCGTCAGCGTCGATCACCTCCGCAGTCCGCTCCGGATCGTTCCAGTAGCCGGCCATCACCGCGTAACCCCGTGTGCAGAATTCACCGGCCACACCACGAGGCAACGTCTCGCCGGTGCCTGGGTCCGCCACCTTGACCTCCAAATGGGGCCCCACCCGGCCAACCGTAGCGACCCGCCGCTGCAGGGAGTCGTCGCTGCGCGTCTGAGTTGCCACGGGGGACGTTTCAGTCATGCCGTAGCAAATTGAGATCGCAGACATGTGCATCTGCTCGATCACCTTGCGCATCAACTCAATCGGGCATGGCGCACCGGCCATGATTCCGGTACGCAGGCTGCCCAGTTCGTAGCCTTCGAATTCAGGTAGGCCGAGAGCGGCGATGAACATCGTCGGCACTCCGTACAGGCTGGTGCATCGTTGGGCTTCAACCGCCCGCAACGTAGCGGCGGGATCGAAGCTCTGCGCTGGTATCACCATGCAAGCCCCGTGGCTGGTGGCCGCCAAATTGCCTAGCACCATGCCGAAGCAGTGATAGAAGGGCACCGGAATGCAGACTCGGTCGTCTGCGGTATACCCGAGTAGCTCGCCCACCAGATAGCCGTTGTTGAGGATATTGCGATGACTCAACGTGACGCCCTTCGGGTATCCCGTTGTGCCAGATGTGTATTGGATATTGATCGGATCGTTGCTATCCAGCGTTGGCGCGATCTGCTGCAGCACACCCAGCTCGGGCTCTGCCCGGGACAACGTCTCCCATCGATCGCCGCCGATGAACACCACCTCGTTCAGGCCGGGGCAGCTCGGCGCGACCTCGGCCAGGATCGCCCGATAGTCCACAGCTTTGAAACCGGAAGCAGCAATCAACATGGCGACACCGGATTGCCTTAGCACATAACCCAATTCCCGAGCCTGGTAGGCAGGGTTTACGGTCACCAGAATCGCGCCGATTTCAGCAGTCGCGTACTGGACAAGCACCCACTCATACCGGTTGGGCGCCCATATGCCTACCCGATCGCCCGCGCCAATCCCCGCCCGCAACAACCCAGTCGCCAGCCGGCGCACATCGGCGAGCAATTCGCGGTAGGTCCAGCGCCGGTCCGCGGGGATATCGACAAGCGCCTCCCGATGCCCGCAGCTGGCTGTGGTGGCGGCGAGGTTGGCACCGATAGTCATGGCGAGCAGCCCAGGTTCGGTTGCACCGCACTCATAGGAAAGGTCAGCCGACACAGCTCCCCAGTCTGATGCCTACCGTGCGACAACTCGAGCCAATTGCGAGCAACGCGTGCTATGTTAGTGACGATTAACCGAAGTATTCAAAGACTAGTTGGCTACGGAGACCGCCATGCCAGCGCGCTCCCGGAACGGCCAAGCAGACCCGCCTGAGGCCCTGAGTCGTCGCAGCCAGTTGAAGTCCGACCGCCGTTCGCAATTGCTGTCGGCCGCCGAACGGCTGTTTGCTGAAAGCGGTTTCCTTGCCGTGCGCCTAGAGGACATCGGTGCCGCCGCCGGCGTCAGCGGTCCGGCAATCTACCGGCACTTCCCGAACAAGGAGTCTCTGCTCGTCGAGTTGCTGGTCGGCATAAGCGCGCGGCTACTCGCCGGAGCCATCGATGTGACCTCCCGCAGCTCCGACGCGACCGCGGCGCTGGACGACCTTATCGATTTTCACCTCGACTTTGTCCTAGACGAGCCAAGCCTCATCCGGATCCAGGACCGCGACCTATCACACCTACCGTCAACGGCTGAGCGGCACGTACGGAAAGCCCAGCGGCAGTACGTGGAGGTCTGGGTGAGCGTCTTACGTGAGCTGCACCCGGATCTGGCCGAAGCCGACGCCCGGCTGATGGCACACGCTGTATTCGGACTGTTGAACTCAACGCCGCACAGCATGAAATCAGCCGATACTAAACCAGGACGCAAAACGCGTTCCCGCGCAGTCATGCGAGCGATGACAGTCGCCGCGCTGATGGCCACCAGTCCATAACGTCTGCCGCCACCGATTCCTGATCGCAAAGACGCAAGTGGCGGCTGCCGATCGGCCCGCAATAGCCGAACTTGACTGAGTCGATCAGCCAGCGGATCTGTCGAAGGCCACCGCTTCGATTGTCGCGACCCGCGTACTTCGACAACCGCCGCGTGATCTCGAAGAATGCGCCCGGCGCTGGCGCCGAACCGGAGACCGGCCGCCACCAGGAAGGCACCGACGCCGCGTGGCGCCACGGCGCGTCTGCAACGAAATACCTGGTCGCAACGTGTCGGGACAGCGTCCAGAGCGGTAGCCGAACCGCAAGGTCATCGGGTACGTCAGCATTTCTAGGTCCCACCCAGGTACCCTGCAATCCATGAGGTGGACATGAACGATCCACGTCGCACCGAGCGGTTTGGTCCCCCTCTAACAGGGTCTGGACAGACCGATCCGCGGGGACCCCGAAACCCGCCGCCCGCCGACCCAGCCTACGCCGGCCAAGAACCGTACGCGCCGTATGCGCCCCCCTACGGCGGCTATCCTCCGCAATGGGCACAGGGACAGTACGAGCCCGACACAACCTACGAGATGCCGCAGTACTGGCAAGAAGGTGCTCCCCCTCCGGGCGGACCACCACAAAATGGACCAACCACGCCGCCAGAGGGCCCGAAATCACCGCGCTGGCTATGGTTCGCTGCCGGGGCAGCAGTGCTGCTGGTCGTTGGACTTCTCATAGCGCTGGTCATTGCAAACGGCTCTGCTCAAAGGCAAACCGCCGTGCCACCGTTACCCGCAATGTCCGGACCAAGCTCGACGAACCAGACCCCGACGACAAAGCGGCCGCGCTCACCCTCCGCAGCGCCGCCGACGAACAGCAGCCCGGGTACGCGAACCGAAACAACCGACCCGGCCGCGATGCAGACCGTCGTCTACGACATCACCGGCGAAGGCCGCGCGATTAGCGTCACCTACCTCGATACCGGCAACGTCATACAAACCGAGTTCAACGTCGCGTTGCCGTGGCACAAGGAAGTCAGCCTATCGACGTCAGCCGTAAATCCGGCGAGCGTCACCATCGTCAACATCGGCCACGACATCACCTGTTCACTCACGGTGGCCGGGGTACAGGTACGTCAACGCACCGGGGTCGGCTTAACTATTTGCAACTCGCCGGGCTAAGGCGATTCAGCGGTAACAACGCGCTCGTGTCCGGGCGGCCGGACCCGCAGCATTACCAAGAGTCCGGCAATCAGCACCACACAAACTCCGCCCAGACCGGCGCGCACGGCGCCGAACACGTCAACGAAGATAGAAAACAGCCACGGTGCCATAAACGACACCGCGCGACCGGTCATCGTGTACAAGCCGAAGGCCACGCCCTCTTTGCCGTGGGCCGCCATGCGCAACAGCAACGCGCGAGACGCCGACTGCGACGGCCCAATGAACACGCACAGCAACAACCCGCACAACCAGAATGCCAGCGGGCCCGACAAGGCGATCAATGCCAGTGCCATGGCGATGATGGCTATCAGCGACGTGATAATCACCAGCTTGGACCCGATCCGGTGGTCGATGAGCCCGCCCGCCACGGCTCCGAGCGCAGCCACCACGCTCGCGGCAACGCCGAAGATCAACACGTCAGCTTGCGACAGTCCGTACACGTTGACACCCAAAACTGCGCCGAAGGTAAATATGGCCGCCAACCCGTCGCGGAAGAGCGCGCTTGCCACCAGAAAGTAGACCAGGTTGCGGTCGCCGCGCCATTCCGCGCTGATGTCCGCCCACAACTTGCGATAACCACCGAAGATGCCCGTCTTCGGGCCAGTGACCCTACCTGTCCCAGGACCAACGTCGGGCAGCCGGTGAGCTATGACCAGGAGCGGAAGAGCGAACAACGCCAGCCACGCGGCTGCCAGGAGCATCGCTGCGCGTACGTTGAATCCATCGTGAATCGGCAGACGCAGCAACCCACGCTCCGAGCCGCTGCCCGACATGAAGCCCAGGTAGATCACCAGTAGCAACACGACGCTGCCGACGTAGCCCGATGCCCAGCCGAACCCGGAAATCCGGCCGACCGTCTGAGGCGTGCTGAACTGACGCAGCATCGCGTTATAGGGGACGCTGGACAAGTCACCACATGCCGCCGTGGCCGCCAGCAGCACTAGGCCAGGCAACAGATAGCTGGGCTGATCACGAATCAGGCTCATCGCGCTGGTGAATGTCACCGCAAGCCCGGTCAACAATCCCAACGCGACCCGCCGGCGATGCAGCGACTCCACCCATACGCCGATTGCCGGCGCGAGCACGGCAATAGTCAACCCTGAGAGTGCCAGCGCACGTCCCAGCCAACTCGCCGGTGAGGTACTACCCGGCGTGCCCTGGCCCACACTGCCGGTCAGGTAGACCGAGAACACGAACGTAGCCACAATCGCGTTCAGCCCGGTGGAACCGCAATCCCACAACGCCCACGCCACTACCCGGAATCGCGGAAACACGCCGGTCGCCGCGTCCGTGGTGTCCATGATCAGCACTCTAGTGCTCGATATAGACCCTCCGCTGCACCCGGCTACGCCGGCCTGGCGATCGCTACGGAACCATACGCGCAGCGACCCGCTGCACCCGGCTACGCCGGCCTTGCGATCGCTACGTGTCTACCATTGGCGCATGCCGATACCCGCGCCCAGCCCCGACGCGCGTGCCGTCGTCACCGGAGCCTCGCAAGGCATCGGTGAAGCGCTGGCCACCGAACTGGCCGCACGCGGCCACAGTCTGATAGTCACTGCGCGACGCGAAGGAGTGCTCACCGACCTCGCCGCCCGGCTGGCCGACAAGTACCGGGTCGTGGTCGAAGTGCGAGCTACTGATCTCGCCGACCCATCCGAACGAACGAAGCTAGCCGACGAACTCGCTGGCCGCCCTATCTCGATCCTGTGCGCCAATGCCGGTACCGCGACTTTCGGTCCCGTAGCGTCGCTGGACCCGGCCGAAGAAAAGGCCCAAGTCCAGCTCAATGCCTTAGGGGTACACGACCTTACGTTGGCGGTCCTGCCGGCGATGGTCGAACGCAAAGCCGGCGGAATATTGATTTCTGGCTCCGCAGCTGGAAATTCGCCTATTCCCAACAACGCGACCTATGCGGCCACCAAAGCCTTCGCGAACACCTTCAGCGAATCGCTGCGCGGTGAGCTGCACAGCTCCGGAGTGCACGTGACGCTGCTCGCGCCCGGTCCGGTGCGCGCGGAAATGCCAGATCCGGCCAACGCGTCGCTGGTCGACAGGCTGGTACCGGATTTTCTTTGGATCTCGGTGGAGCACACCGCGCGGATCTCGCTGGATGCTTTGGCCCGCAACAAGATGCGCGTTGTACCGGGCGTTACATCGAAAGCGATGTCGGTTGCGAGCCAGTACGCTCCACGAGCAATCGTAGCGCCAATCGTCGGCAGCTTCTATAAGAAGCTGGGCGGCGGGTAGCTGCTACTTCCGCCGACGACGGCGGCCAGTACCAAAGATGCTGCGAGTGATTTCACGCGCAGTTGTGTTGAGCACGCTCTTCACCGTCGGATTATTCAATATCTCTTCCCACATGGCCGGGCCTTGGGGCTCAACTGGCGCCGGCATCGGCGGTACTTCAACGCCGTTCGGCCAGGGCAGCGGGCCCTGCTCCCCCAGCGGGGTTGGGACGCGTTCTGGCAGAGTCCGTTGCGCAGGCGCAAGCTTTGCGCTGAGCAATTCGTGAGCGGACTCCCGGTCAATGGTCTGGCCGTATTCGGCTTGCAGCGAACTTGCCCCGGCCGCAGCATCGATCGCTTCGGCGCCAATCGCGCCCATCAACGAACGGGGGGCGCGCATGCGCGTCCAAGCGACAGGTGTCGGCGCGCCCGTCTCAGAAAGCACGGTGACCACCGCCTCACCGATGCCCAACGAGGTCAGCGCTGATTCAAGGTCGTAGACGTCGGTTTGCGGGTAGGTTCGGACGGTCTTCCGCAGCGCCTTCTGGTCGTCGGCGGTAAACGCCCGCAACGCGTGCTGGACGCGAGCGCCCAACTGAGAAAGCACTTCCTTGGGCACATCCGTGGGCGACTGAGTGCAGAAGAACACTCCTACGCCCCTGGAACGAATCAGCTTGACGGTCTGCTCGACTTGTTGCAGAAACGCCTTCGAGGCGCCGGCGAACAACAGATGTGCCTCGTCGAAGACGATCACCAGCTTGGGCTTGGCTAGATCACCGATCTCGGGAAGGAGCACGAACAGGTCAGCTAGCACCCACATGAGAAAGGTGGAGAACAGCACCGGGCGCAACGAATTGCCGCTGAACTCAAGTAACGAGATGACGCCACGGCCCTGATCGTCAATGCGCACCAGGTCTTCAGAGTTTAGCTCCGGCTCGCCGAAGAAGGTGTCTGCACCCTCCGCCTCGAGGGTGACCAATGCCCGAAGAATGACACCGGCCGTTCGAGTGGATACGGCTCCAAGGCTTTTCAGTTCAGACTTGCCCTCATCACTGATCAGGTATCTGATGACCGCGCGCAAATCTTTCAGGTCCAGCAGCGGAAGACCCCGCCGGTCGGCCCAATAGAAGATCAGGCCCAGTGTCGATTCCTGAGTAGCGTTGAGTTCTAACACCTTTGAAAGTAGGACGGGCCCAAAGCTAGAGATAGCCGCACGCACCGGTACCCCAACTCCGCCAGTGCCCAACGACAGGAACTCCACCGGGAACTTCGCAGGCGTCCAGTCGTCCCCGGTCTGCTTCGCGCGCTCAGCGATCTTGTCGCCGGCCACGCCGGTGCGCGCCAAGCCGGACAAATCGCCCTTCACATCGGCCATCAGCACGGCTACACCCGCAGCGCTGAGCTGCTCGGCAATCAGCTGCAGCGTCTTGGTCTTGCCGGTCCCAGTCGCGCCGGCCACCAGGCCGTGTCTATTGACGGTGGCTAGGGGAACGCGGATTCGAGCGGTTGGGTCGACGTCGCCGTCGACGACGACCGTGCCCAGCTCCAAGACCTCGCCTTCGACGGCATAGCCGGCAGAAACCCGCTTCGCGGGCCTGTCCGACCCATCGGCCGCCATGTCCGTGCTCATCGTGCCAGGTCCCTCTTCTCCCGTAAGTCAGCATTCATGCGGAAAGCATCACATACGAGGGAGAAGTACGGGTGCGAGCTGGCGGGGGCTAAGTAGGGGCCTACGCTGAGCGCTGTGCGTGACGAATTGATATGGATCGATTGCGAGATGACCGGGCTCAATCTGGGATCAGACAAATTGATCGAGATCGCAGCCCTCGTCACCGATGCCGATCTGAACATTCTCGGCGACGGAGTCGACGTTGTGATCCATGCTGACGCCGCGGCGCTGTCATCGATGATCGACGTGGTTGCCGAGATGCACTCGCGCTCGGGGCTGGTCGACGAGGTGAAGGTATCTACGGTAGACCTGGCGACCGCCGAGACGATGGTCCTCGAATACATCGGTGAACACGTCAAACAACCCAAGACCGCGCCCTTGGCCGGCAACTCAATCGCCACCGATCGTTCGTTCATTGCGCGCGACATGCCCACGTTGGACTCGTTCCTGCACTACCGGATGATCGATGTCAGCTCGATCAAGGAACTCTGCCGACGCTGGTACCCGCGCGTCTATTTCGGACAGCCCGCCAAGGGGCTAGCCCATCGAGCGCTGGCCGATATCCGTGAGTCAATCCGTGAACTGCAGTTCTATCGGCGCACCGTATTCGCATCCCCACCCGGGCCCTCCACCAGCGACATCGCGGCAGTGGTGGCCGATCTTGACCGCGAAAACGGGACGACGGCAACATCCGATTCGGCTGGCGACCAACCGAACGGCTAGTATCGACGTCGCCTCTGCTTGGCCCCCGCGGGGCCGGCGCCGGGCGATGGTGAGTGTAGTTCAGTTGGTAGAGCACCAGGTTGTGATCCTGGAAGTCGCGGGTTCGAGCCCCGTCACTCACCCCGAACACGCAGCGGGCATCATGCGTCGGCGTTGCCGGCCTGCCACTGATCCCACGGAACGTTCCAGTCGCCAAGACCTTCGGTCCCTGGCAGTGTGCCTCCCACCGTGTTGACGACCTTGACAATGTCGCCACGCTTGACGTGGTGGTAGAACCACTGGGCGTTGCTCGGACTCACGTTCAGACAACCGTGGCTGGTGTTGGTGTGTCCCTGAGCGCCAACCGACCATGGCGCGGAGTGCACGAACACACCACTGTAAGAAATCTGGGTGGCCCAGTTGACGTCGGTGCGATATCCGTGGGGCGAGTTGACGGGTACGCCGTAGGTAGACGAATCCATGATGATGTGTTTGAAACGCGACCCGACGATATAAAAGCCGTTGTCGGTCGGTGTGCTGTGTTTGCCCATCGACGTTGGGATCGTCCTGACGATTTCACCGTTGACCCGTACGGTCAGCATCTTGGTTTTGTCGTCGGCGGTGGCTATCACCTCATCGCCAACGAGGAAGTGCGTCTTCGCGTTGTCCTCACCAAACATCCCCTCGCCCAAGTCGACACCGTAGGTGTTAACCGCGACGTCGACAGCCGTACCCGGCTTCCAGAAATGCTGCGGGCGCCAACGCACTTCACGATTGTTCAGCCAGTAGAAAGCGCCTTCCACTGGTGGATCGGTAGTGATTTTGACGGCTTTCTCGGCGGCGGCGCGGTCGGAGATGTTCTCGTCGAACCGGATCGCCACCGGTGCGCCCACACCGACAACCTCGCCAACACCCGGCGTGACGTAGGGCATCGTCAGGTGCGCGGGCGAACTGGTTTGAAAGGTCATCTGGCGACTCGCCGTACCAGCAAGCCCGCGGGCCTTTACGTTGAGCGTATAGCGCTTGTTGTATCCCAGCGGCTCAGTGGTCGACCAGTGCAGTCCATCCGAGCTGAGTTTGCCACTCACCGAGGTGCCGCTGCCGTTGACCATCGTGACCGCAGCAAGCACACCGTTGGCAACCGACACCGACACCGGCACATCCACGGTGACGCCGACCGCGCCATCAGTCACCGACGAGGCGAGTTTCGGAACCAGCAAATCGGTAAATGGCGTGCCCTTGCCCACGATGACCTTGAGCGGTTCAGGCCCGCTGCTATTACTGCCGCACGCGACAGCACCGACCACCACCGGAGCCAACACCAACGCGGCTGACCAGGCCCTCCAAGCCCTGAGCCGACGCCAACGGGTCACACCTCCCACCGTTGGCATTCGCTACCTACCTCCCCCACCAGATCACGCCGCGCCGAAGCTGTACACTTCGTTGTATTCTAGGGCCAGACAGGCCGCAGGACTGTGAACCTTCCGCGTGATTTCACGCATTAATGCAGAGCCTGTTAATGTGCCCTGGCTAGGTGAGTCTAGGCGCCGTTAGCTCAGTTGGTAGAGCAGCTGACTCTTAATCAGCGGGTCCGGGGTTCGAAACCCTGACGGCGCACCAGTGCCATCATCGCGCGATGGCCAGGCGAGTACCGCGTCAACGATTCTTGACTCGGCGAACCACGATGACAACGGCCAGAGCACCGATGCTGGCCAGCGAAACTGCCACAACAGGCTGCTTGGCGAACTCAACCAGCCGCAACTTGAGATTGTCAGCGACACGGCGCGGACTGGTTCGCTCGGCCAATGAGTCGACCGTGGACGCCAGTTGTTCGCGGGCGAGGTCGATCTCCTGCTTGATGGTGTCGGGATCGCGATCCGCCACGTCTGTCCTCCAAGTCCGCCTTTTTCTGCCTGCACGTATGGCTGGTTCACCTGACGCACTACCCTAGATCAGCCGGTGCTGATCCCTCAGCTCCGGTGAACCGAAATGACGCAGAGAGGCAACGAGTTGACCCAGACCACGCGGCTGGCGCCCGGCGACACTGCACCTACCTTCACCTTGCCCGACGCGGACGGAAAAGACGTGTCATTGGCCGCCTACCGCGGACGGCAGGTTGTCGTGTACTTCTACCCGGCGGCCTCGACACCGGGATGCACCAAACAAGCCTGTAGCTTTCGCGACAACCTACGCGATCTCAATGACGCCGGCCTCGATGTGGTTGGCATCTCGCCCGATCCACCAGCAAAACTGGCCAAGTTCCGTGACGCTGAGGGCCTGACGTTCCCGCTGTTGTCCGACCCCGAACGCGAGGTGTTGGGGGCCTGGGGCGCCTACGGAGAAAAGCAGCTGTACGGCAAGACCGTCCACGGCGTGATCCGATCCACGTTCGTCGTCGGCGAAGACGGAAAAATTGTGCTGGCGCAATACAACGTCAAGGCTGCGCACGCCTCCACATTGATACAGAAGATCATCAAGCAGGCGACGGCTTCGACTTGATCAGCCCGGCAACCTGCGACGCGGTGTCACGACGTCGAGCACAATGAAATTCCCAGTCATCGGCAGGCATCCCCCCTTGCCCAGTAGCGACGTCTTTTCGCAGCACGTGTGCGTCGCTTCCACCCGAATCCGCTAAATTCGCAGACGGGTTCAGGGCAAGCCCAGAAAAGCATTCAGCCGACCTAAAAGAATCGGACATGTCGATAGCAAACGCTTCAGCGTATGCCTTGACATTGAAGGTTTTCCGGGCGATCTTTTGCTCTATTCGTAGCGATTTCAGGCTCCTAATCGTTTAGTAGGGATTGGTTACCGGTCCGGGTGTTGGTGACCGGGGCCTGTTTCTTGCGGGATCTGCCGTCAGGTGACGTCTGGTGTTCCCGTCGTTCGACGACTTGAGAAAGAGCGGCGCGTCTGGCGGCAGGTCTTGTCGGGTTGGTGGTGAGATTCCGTTGCCCGAGCCCGTCGCAGGGGTGACTTCCTGATGGTTGTTCTCGAGCCTTGAGCTCTTCGACAGAACGAAGTCCTGCGATGTGCTGGAGTCACGGACGGCTAGTGAGATGACGGACCTTGGAGTCCCGCGATTAGGGCGCCGCGTGAGTCCACCGGTAACGGCGCAACCATCCACCGACGAAAAAGTGAGGACGTCTTGGGCTTGTTTTGTGGAATCGACTGGGCTACTGAGCATCACGATGTTGCTGTGGTTGATGACGACGGGAGGGTGGTAGCCCGTGCACGGCTGGGCAATGATGCGGCCGGGTTCGCGCAGCTGTTGACGTTGCTGGCTGAGGCCGGTGACAGTGCCGCTGATCCGATACCAGTGGGGATGGAAACTGATCGTGGCCTGTGGGTGGCGGCGCTGCGAGAAACTGGCCGGGTGATTTATCCGATCAACCCGTTGGCGGCTTCGCGGTATCGGGCACGGTGTGCGGTGTCGGGGGCCAAATCCGATGGTGCCGACGCGGTGCTGCTGGCCAATATTGTGCGCACCGACCCCGGCGCGCACCGCCCATTGCCCGCCGACACCGAGTTGGCCCAGGCGATCCGGGTGCTGGCCCGCGCTCAGCAAGACGCGGTATGGGCACGTCAACACATCGGCAACCAGATTCGCGATGTGCTCAAAGATTTCTACCCGGCGGCCATCACCGCGTTCGCCGACCTGCCCGAGGGCGGGCTGGCTCGTCGAGATGCGCGCACCATCTTGGCTGCTGCACCAACCCCCACCCAGGCGACCAAGCTGACCCCGGCCCGACTGCGCCGACTGCTGGCCAAGGCCGGCCGCCGCCGCCATCTCGACCGTGACATCGAACGGTTGCGGGAGGTGTTCACCGACACCTACCTGCACCAACCACCGGTCGTGGAGAACGCGATGGGTATCCAATTGGCAGGGCTGCTGGGTCAGTTCGAGGCTGCCTGCACCACTGCTGCTGATCTCGCCGAGGCGGCAACCGCCCATTTTGAGCAGCACCCGGACTCCACGATCATCACCAGCTTCCCCGGACTGGGGAACCTGGCCGGTGCCCGGGTACTCGCCGAGATCGGTGATGACCGCGCCCGCTTCACCGACGCCCGCGGACTGAAAGCATTCGCCGGAGCCGCGCCGATCACCCGCGCCAGCGGCAAGAAAACCCTCGTGTTGCACCGCCATATCAAGAACCGGCGCCTGGCCGCCGTGGGTCCCATCTGGGCTTTGGCATCGCTGCGCGCCTCGCCGGGCGCCCGTCGCCACTACGACACCCGCCGCGCCGCAGGAGACTGGAACCACCAAGCCCAACGACATCTGTTCAACAAATTCCTCGGCCAACTCCACCACTGCCTGCAAACCGGCCAGCACTACACCGAACATCTAGCCTTTCCACCTCCTCCCTCGCTCGTGGCTTGACTTTTAACTTCGTGAGATGTCTTTCTGAACGGTTCAGCAACAAATCTTGCTGGAAATTAAAGAGAGTCGGCAAGCGGTTCCCGCCACCCCGGGTTGACCTGTATGGGCGGCAGTCAAGAGGACTTCGATCTCATTGGTGCATAACCGGATGATATGACTTGAAAGTCTCATACGGTACAACCGTTTTTGGAGGGTTGACGAAAAACGCAGTGCGGTACAGTCATACGCATGGAAATACGGAAGATGGCCGCCGCCGACATCTCGATGGGCTACGAGAACGGCCGACTCATTCAAATCACGATTCGGCCAACGACCAATAATAAGGACCGCCAGCTGGGCTCCGAGGAACTTCTCTATGCCGCGCGGCAGATTCAAGACTTCGCACGACGCCAGTACCGTGCAACACCGACGACTGGCACCGGGCGCGAAGCTGCCCAGGCGATGGTTTCAGCGTATGGGGACGGGGGTGGCAAGGTCACCGACGAATACTTGGCGTTGCTCGCAGTGGCCTACGAGGAATTAGCGCCGCAACGACGCGACGTATCAACCGCGCTGGCAGGCGCACTGGGCAAACCGGTACCTACCGTGAAAGGCCACATCATGCGCGCACGAAACAGCGGCTTTCTCACCAAGGCCCGAGCTGGCACCGAAGGCGGCGAAGCTACTGACAAGGCACACAAAGTTCTCGACAAGCTGGCTGAGACATGACATCACGCGGGCCGAAAGACCCACAGCCGGCCCGCTCGATCCGAGAATCCCGGCGAGACGATGGTTGGTGTCGGGTCTCCTCCCAATTCTCGATACGCCGTGTTGATGTACGCCAGGTCCTACCGGGGTGAGGCCCTGGCGTGACTATCTAGACGAGCGACGCGGCTGATCGATCTAGGCGGACGCCAGCAACGTGGCCAGATTGGTCAACAACAGCGCCTCGGCAACCGCGGCACGTTCCAACACACCTAAGTGCAAACTCTCGTTAATACTGTGCGCCTGCGTTCCCGGATCCTCAACGCCGGTGACAAGGATCTTCGCTTGCGGGAACGCTGCGGCGAACTCTGCGATGAACGGAATCGATCCACCCATACCCATGTCGATCGGATCGGCACCCCAGGCCGCACGGAAGGCGGCCCGCGCCGCGTCATAGACGGGGCCGGATGCATCGATGGCATACGGCTGAGCGACCTCACCGCGGGTCACGGTGACCTGCGCCCCCCATGGAGCGCGCTCCCGCAGATGGGTGGCCAAGGCATCCAGGTGCGCTGTCGCGTCGCCGCCAGGTGGAACTCGCATGCTGACCTTGGCTCGCGCCCGGGGTATCAGCGTATTCGAAGCTGTCGCAACAGATGTGGTATCGATACCGATCACAGAGATCGCGGGCTTAGCCCAAAGCCGCTGCGGCACTGAGCCTACGCCGATCGTCGACACCCCGTCGAGCAGACCAGAATCGGAGCGCACCCGCTCGTCAGGATAAACGGGATAGTGCAGACCCTCGGTATACGTCTCGTGCAGACCAGGTACCGCCACATTGCCGTCATCGTCGTGCAGGCTGGCCAGCAGCCTTACCAGCACACTCAATGCATCAGGAACCACGCCGCCCCACAAACCGGAATGTAGCCCGTGATCGAGAGTGGCGACCTCGACCACACAGTCGGCCAATCCGCGCAGCGACACAGTCAGCGCCGGCACGTCGATACTCCAATTCTCCGAGTCTGCAATCACTATGACGTCAGCTGCCAGCCTGTCGCGGTGAGCGGCGAGCAACCTGCCCAGCGACGGCGATCCGGACTCCTCCTCCCCCTCAACGAAGACCGTCACGCCCACTGGCGGCCGGCCGCCATGTGCCCGGAACGCGGCCAAATGCGTTGCTATTCCGGCCTTATCATCGGCGCTGCCACGACCGTAGAGTCGCCCGTCGCGCTCAGTCGGCGCAAAAGGTGGCGATACCCAACTCCCGGGGTCACCTTCAGGCTGCACGTCGTGGTGAGCGTACAACAGCACATTGGGCGCTCCCGGCGGCGCCGGACAGTGCCCAATGACGGCAGGCGCGCCACCCTCGCTGACGATCCGAACGTCGTCAAAACCAGCTTGTGATAGCAAGTTGGCCACCGCCTGGGCGCTGCGGTGAACCTCGTCGTGCCGATTGGGGTCTGCCCACACCGATTCGATGCGGACCAGGTCCTCGAGGTCGCGCCGCACCGACGGCAACACATCGCGCACCCGCTCAACCAGATCAGTCATGGCCTGAGACTAGCTATCCAGCGGCTCACGATGTTTCGAGGATCGCCACCGCCGCTGCGGTGTCAGATTCATGGGTTAGCGACACATGGATCGTCACGTCCGCTAGGTGCTTCGCAATGTCGCCGGTCAGCCGCACTCGCGGTCGTCCCCACATGTCGGTTACAACCTCAATGTCACGGTGGATATCCTCCGGCAGCATCGGCCGCTGCGCGAAACGCGACCCAGACCAGGCCTTGATCACCGCCTCCTTGGCGGCCCAGCGGGCCGCCAAGTGACGCGCCGCCGACGAACTCTTGTCCGAAGCATCACGCCGCTCTCCTGGTGTAAAAGTCTCGGCGAACACGGTTCCCGGTTGGTCAACCTGCTCGGCGAAATCAGGAATGGAAACGAGATCGATTCCTACTCCGACAATGCCCACGAGCAGTCACGCTAACCGATTGTCGAAGTCATCGGGCATACGCCTCACCCTCGCCCAGCCGAGCGGCCGGATCGAGCAGCATCGCCGCCTCCTGCGGCTTTTCCGGCGTCTCGTGGTCGAAACGCCGATCGCTTGGCCGCTGGTACATCGGCTCGCCGCCGGCGATCGCCGAAGCTAGGCGGCGCTGACCAGCCACCAGACGTGCATCGGCCCGCCGCTGGTACTCAGCGCGCTGTCCGGGGTCCATCGCCGCGATGAACGCCTGCGGGTGTACCAGCGCGACCAGGCCAGACACGTGGCCGAACCCGAGACTGGACAACATCGCCGCCTTGAGCGGGAACTTCGCGCCGAGTCGCAAGGTGTCCCGCACCCAGACGAAGTGCGCGGAGCCGGCCAGTTCGTCGTCGACGCAATCCAGACTGCGGTTGGGCGGAATTACTCCATCCCGAAGCATCTGGCACAACCCCAACGTCTGGAATACCGCCGCGCCGCCCTTGGCGTGACCGGTCAGACTCTTCTGCGACACGATGAACAGCGGAGCGCCTTCAGAGCGTCCCAACGAGTCCGCGAGCCGTTCATGCAGCTCGGTCTCGTTGGGGTCGTTGGCAAGCGTTGAAGTGTCGTGCTTGGAGATCACCGCAACATCATCAGCAGCCACCCCAAGCTTGCCCAATGCGCGTGCCAAGGGCGAGTCCTTACCACCGCGGCCCGCGCTTAAGGCGCCCAGGCCAGGGGCCGGGATCGAGGTGTGCACGCCGTCACCGAACGACTGTGCATAAGCCACGACCGCGAGCACAGGCAGTCCCATCTTGACCGCCAAGTCACCACGGGCCAGCAGGATAGTGCCGCCACCCTGAGCCTCGACAAAGCCCAGCCGCCGCCGGTCGTTAGGCCGAGAGAACTTGGAGTCGTTGATCCCTCTGCCGCGCATCATTGATGTGTCTGCGGTAGCGGCCATGTCGCCGAAACCGATGATCGCCTCCAACGTCAGGTCGTCGAAACCGCCGGCCACCACCAACTCGGCCTTACCCAGCCGGATTTTGTCCACGCCCTCCTCGACCGAAACCGCGGCAGTAGCGCACGCGGCAACTGGGTGGATCATCGCGCCGTAGCTACCTACATAGGACTGAACCACGTGCGCGGCAACAACATTCGGCAGTACCTCCTGCAAGATGTCGTTCGGTTTGTTTCGCCCCAGCAGGTTGCCGTGGTACATGGTCTGCATCGAGGTCATGCCGCCCATACCAGTGCCCTGGGTACTGGCCACCAAACTCGGGTGCACGTAACGCATCACTTCAGTTGGGCTGAAGCCGGCGGACAGGAACGCGTCGACAGTCGCCACGATATTCCACAGCGCCACCCGGTCGATGGAGCTGGCCATGTCCGCGCTGACACCCCAAACCGTCGGGTCGAACCCGGTCGGGATCTGCGCCCCGACAGTTCGCGACAGCTTGGTTTTCCGCGGTACCCGAATCTCGGTGCCCGCTTTGCGAATAACTTGCCAATCCCCCGAGTCAGGCACCGGCCGAATGATGGTGTGCTCGGGGTCGAACTCGACGAAAGCGCGGGCGTCGGCCTCCGACGGCACCACAAAACTAAAGTCCTTGTCCAGGAACACCGATACCAGCAGCGGGGAAGCGTGATCCGGGTCGATTGCGCCGTCGTCCACAAACTCGCGGATGCCGACACGCTCCACGACAGTGTCGTGATACCGCTCAACCAACTCAGTTTCGTCTACCAAATCCCCGGATTCGACGTCGTACCAACCCGGCTGAGGGTCGTCTTCCCATCGAATCAGCCCGGTGGTCCAGGCCAGCTCCAAGACGCCGGCTGCCGACAGCTCGTTGTCAACCTCCATCTCGAACCGGGTGCGAGACGAACCGTACGGGCCGATTTCGGCGCCGCCCACAATGACCACCAGGTCCGCTGGATCGACATTGAGGTCATCCCATTGCGGAGCGGGAGCCAGAGAATATCCGCGCGGCGGGGAAGGCAGCGCAGCGACGGCACCCTCGGCCTCGGAATTTTGCGACTCCTCCTCGGAAGTGGCCCGCTCCCGCGCATTGGCCGCGAGTTCAGCCATATCAAGGTCGACTTTGGCCAATCCGCCGGTGAAGTCCGCCTTGATCGGCGCGCTGGCAGCTGCCACCTTGGACTCCACGTCACACAGGCCCAGCAGCATAGCCGCCATCTGGTCGGTCGAGTACGTCGTGACGCCAGCCTCTTCGACTGCGTCGACGATCGCGTCATTGTGACCCATCAGTCCGGTTCCGCGGGTCCAGCCGATCAACGCATGCGCCAGGCTGACCCGGGCCGCCCAAGACGACTCGGCGTGCCAGCGGCTCACCACGGCATCCAGCGCCGACTTGGCTTCACCGTAGGCGCCGTCACCGCCGAACAAGCCGCGGTTAGGCGAACCGGGCAGCACCACGTGCAACCGCGACGCGATGTCGCGCTCCGCGCCAATTGTGGACAGACCGGCGATCAACCGCTGGACTGCCCATAGCAGCACCTTCATCTCCATCTCGGCGCGCGAACCGACCTCCGACAGATCGCCGACAACGCGCGGTGCCGCAAACGGGAACAGCAACGTCGGGTTTTGCGCATCCTTGATATGAATCGACTGCGGGCCAAGGCTTTCGCTCTGTTCATTCCCGACCCAATCCACCACCGCGTCGATGTCGGTGTAGGACGCCATGTTGGCCGCGACCACCCAAAGCACCGCACCGTAACGAGCGTGGTCCCGGTAGAGGGAGCGATAGAACGCCAGCCGCTCTTCGTCAAGTTTCGAGGTAGTCGCAACGACGGTAGCTCCACCGTCGAGCAGCTGTGCCGCCACAGACGCCGCGATCGAGCCCTTTGAAGCACCCGTGATCACGGCGACTTCGCTGCTGTAGGGACCCGGGTCCGGGTTCTCGGCCCCGGCGGCGATCCGGCCGTACAAAGACGCATGTATGTGGCGCCCTGCTGCTAGCGACTTGCCCTGCCACCAGGTCGCTTGGGTCGCCACGACATGTCCGGCACCCTCGAACCGTTCGGAGCGTCGCTCCCAGTCGGCATCGATCTCACCTTCGTCGGTCAACCAGAGCTTGACCAAGTCCTCGCGGGCGCTGGCCCAGCGGTCGTCAAACACAACAGCCTTCTTTGCGTCGAAGACTGGCGCAACCAAACGTGGCCATTCCGAACCCAATTCGC
This sequence comes from Mycobacterium sp., assembly GCF_965230835.1. Classification (GTDB taxonomy): domain Bacteria; phylum Actinomycetota; class Actinomycetes; order Mycobacteriales; family Mycobacteriaceae; genus Mycobacterium. The sequence continues at coordinate 3,687,591 of NZ_CBDDLW010000002.1, read as the reverse complement.
CGGTGACCAAGTCGATGAGCTCGGCATCAGTGGCAGCGGGCGGAGCGGTAACAGGGTCTTCGAGCCCGAGTTGCCCCAGCACGAGCCGGGCGGCCGAGGCTAGCACACCGTCGCGACCGGTGATCTGATCGGTGAACTCACTCAGCGCGGCCGCGTCGACAGTCGCACCACCACCGCCGCCGGCAGAAGGCAAGGCCACCGCAGTCCCCCGGCGCGCGGCGACCGAAGCGACGGCGGCATCGATAACCTTGTCCACCGAAGCGGCATCGGCCAATGCCCCCTCATGCAAGTGCCCCAATGCATCCCCACGCACGCTGGTCCCCTCGCGGGTGCCGAGCGCAACTTCGACCGTGACATGACTCGCCCAGCCGTCACCGAGCTCCCAGGTCTTCTTCACCCGCTCGGCGATACCGCCGGGTCGCTTCCCCGACGGCCCGAGAACGGTCCGCAGTTGATCGTTGATCGCGTCGGAAAGCACTGGCCCGTAGGGTTTGTAGGTACGGGCTAACTTGGTTACCTGCGACCGTAGCCCGGCCAGGTCCGCCTCAGCGGCACCGTCGATAGCGCCCAAATTGAGCTCGGAACCCAAGTCCACCAACAACTGATTGCGCCGTGACGACGCACCGTCGGTGATCGACTCGATGGAGTCCAACTCCTCGATCTGGTCAATGCGCATTTTGGCAGACAGCGCTATCAACGCCAACGTAGCGTCGGCGGCATCGAACACGATGTCGTCGGGACGTGCGGCCCCGGACGGAGCCGCGGCCACGGGAGGAACCGCAGCGGCGACATCGGGGCTGGTTACCGCCTCGGGCTCGGCACCGGCGGCTGCCTCGGCCTCGGCGGGGCCCTCATCGATAGGCTCGGGCTCTGGATCGGTGTCGGTGGCAAACAGTACCGCCGCGTCGCGCTCCGCGTTGAGTACTTCCACTGTGCTGTGGGCATATTCGGGCAACTTGAGGGTGTTGGTTGCCAACCCTGTCACTGTGGGCGAAGACTTAACACCGATCTCGACGAATCGCTCTACGCCCAGGCCACCGGCAGCTTCTTCGATGAACAGCAGATCCTGCGTCTCGATCCAGCGCACCGGGCTGGCGAATTGCCACGCCAACAGTTCGATGAGCACCGTGCGCGCCAACTCACGTGGCCGCTCGCTGCGCCAGGTGTCGTAGTCGGCCAGGATCTCGTCAAGTGGTTCAGCCGGAACCAGATCCCGGATTTCCTGGATGAAGTCGCGATCCAGGCTGAACGGCCGCGGCACCAGGTTAGGAATGTAGCGACCGATGATCACATCAGGATCCTTGTCGCGCGGCATAACCCGGTCTAGGGAGCGACGGAAATCTGCCACACCCACACGGAGTACCCGAGAGTGGAACGGCACATCGATACCAGGCACCAAGATGAACGATCGCCGCCCGCCGGTGAGCTCGCGGCGGCGCTGCACCTCGGCTTCCAATGCCTCCAGACCGCGTACCGTTCCGGCAATCGCGTACTGGGAACCACGCAGGTTGAAGTTCACGATCTCGAGAAACTCCCCAGTGCTCGCCGAGATCTCGGCGACGAATGCCGGAACATCAGCATCAGCGAGGTCGATCTGGGACGGCCGGATCGCCGCCAGCCGGTAGTTTGAGCGGCCCAGCTCGTCACGCGGCACGATGTCGTGCATTTTCGAACCGCGATGGAACACCATCTCCAGCAGTGCTTCTAGCTCATAGATGCCGGTTACGCAGGCCAGTGCGGTGTATTCGCCCACCGAATGGCCACAGGCAATGGCATCTTCGGCGAAGGCGCCCTGCTCACGCATCTCCGCGACCTGCGCCGCCGCCACGGTTGCCATGGCCACCTGAGTGAACTGCGTCAGATACAGCACGCCGTCGGGGTGCTGGTAGTGGACACCGCAGCCGATGATGCTTGTCGGGTTATCGCGCACCACATGCAGTACCGAGAAGCCCAACGTTTCGCGGGTGAACTGGTCCGCGGAGTCCCACACCTTGCGGGCCGCCTTGGAGCGGGCACGGACTTCCATACCCATTCCCTTGTGCTGAATGCCCTGGCCCGGAAACGCGTAGGCCGTCTTCGGGGCGCGTAACCGCGCGGTCGCCGCCATCACCAGGTCCGAGCCAACGCGGGCGGCTACTTCGATAACCTCTGCGCCTTGGTCGATTCCGACACGTTCGACGCGGAAGTCCACCTCGTCACCCGGCCGGACCATGCCCAAGAAACGTGCGGTCCAGCCCACCAACCGCGCCGGTGGGCGGGCTTGCCCATCGGTTGCGGTCACTGCGTGCTGCGCCGCGGCCGACAACCACATCCCGTGCACGATCGGCGACTCCAGACCTGCTAGCAACGCAGCGGCCCGATCGGTGTGAATGGGGTTGTGGTCGCCCGAAACCACCGCGAACGGGCGCATGTCGACCGGCGCGGTAAGCGTGACGTCGCGGCGGCGGCGGCGGGGCGTGTCGGTGGTATTTTCTGACACCGCACCCCCGGCCCGGACCGGGTCGGCGAGTTCGGCCGTACCGGTACGCCCCAAGATCGCGAACCGTTCGCTGAGAGTTGCGATGATCGAGCCATCGACTCCGGCAACGGTGACCGAGGCCGGGACGACACGCCCCATGTCTGTATCGGTTGCCGTCGAAACCGTTGCCGTAACGACTAATTGGCCTGGGACGGTAGGTATCTGACCGACCACGTGCGCGGCGTGGTCCAAGTGCACCAGACTCAGCAGGCCCTCCACCACGGGCACGCCGGCATCGGTGACGGCCGAACCGATCGCCGCGAACAGCGCCGGCCAGCACAGACCGACAAGCGCGTCCGGCACAGTTGTGAGGCTGGGCGCCAACGGCTCACCGAAAGTCGCCGTGACCCCCGTATGGTCAGCTACCCGCTCGGGATCCCAGTTCACGGTCTGAGTCGCCGTCCCGTCTTTCACCGCGGGCAATAATTCCGGTTTGCCGACACCGGCGGCGATGGCCAGCACCGCACGCATAGCAGCGGCAGCGTCCTCGGTCGAAACCACCGGAATGCCGCCGTCAACAGTGTTGGCGGGCAAGGCGAACGGGATGTCGACCCACGTTCCCGAAACTGGCACGCTGAGCACAACTCGTTCGTCGCCGGTCCGCACCTGCAGCTGAGCGCCAGTGGATGAGTTTGTGGCACGCAGGCTTTCTGGCCCATCGTGTACCAGCCAGTCGCTGGGATCGGCGATTCGATGGACCGGATTGGTGGCAGTGCGGCCCGCCCACAGCACGTCGGGTGCATCGAGCACAGCGGCCAGCGTTCCGGTGGCATCGGGGCGACCCAGCCGCCGCGATGTCACATCCTGTGGTTCTGTCCCAGCACCGAGCACCTCGTCGATGGCGGCTTGCTCGAAGCGGTCGAGCAACTCACCGACTGGTTCATCAAGTCTGGTGATGCCGGCTACCGCCGCGGTTCCCGGAATGATGCACACCTGCTCGGCGTCGTAGCGGGCATCGTGTGCCTGCCACAGGGAGTCACTGCGCCACCAGCGCCGCACGTCCTTATCGATGACCGGCACGAAGTTGACCGGCTTGCCCAAGGTTTTGCACAACGTCACAAAGAAAGGCACATCAGCGGGATGCAGTTGAACAGTTTGGGCGTCCGGGTAGCGCGCAAGCAGGGTTGCGATGGCAACGTCTGGATTCTCCAGGAGCTGTGCACCATGCTCATCTGAGCTGTCAAAAAGGGTCCCGATAGGCCCGTGGTCTTGGGCGTGCAGCCGCGCCTCAGTTCGCTGCAGGATCTGCGCGAAGCGGTCGCGCCAGGTGTCTGCCAGCCACTTGCTGTCCGGTGCTGCGGTATCGGCGGTTGAGTCGCCATCGCCGATAGTCAGCTCTACATAACGCTGAATCCACTGCAGGTAGGTCATCTCGCCAACGTCGCCGAAGTATGGCTTGGCGGTTTTGGCCATCGCTGCGATGATCTCGTCGCGACGCTCGGCGACCGCTTCGGCGTCGCCGGCGACCTCATCGAGCAACCGGCCACAACGGGATGCCGCGTTGTCGATCTCGTGGATGTCTGCACCGAGCTGGCTCCGGCTGGAAGCCATGCCACCCTGGGCTTTTCCGGCACTAATCCACTGATCGGTGCCTTGGGTATCAACCAGCATCTGTTTGACCGCGGGCGACGTGGTGGACTCCTTGGTCGCCATCGCCGCGGTGCCAACCAAGATCCCGTCGATCGGCATCAACGGGAAGCCGTAGGCATGGGCCCACCGCCCGGACAAGTACTCGGCCGCACGTTCGGGAGTACCGATGCCGCCACCGACACACACCGTGACGTTGGCGCGCGAACGCAACTCGGAGTAGGTCGCCAACAATAGGTCGTCGAGGTCTTCCCAGGAGTGGTGGCCACCGGCACGACCGCCCTCGATGTGCATGATCACCGGTTTGGTGGGCACCTCGGTCGCAATGCGGATCACCGATCGAATCTGCTCAATCGTCCCCGGCTTGAACACGACGTGGCTGATGCCGATGTCGTTGAGTTCGCCAATCAGGTCTACAGCTTCCTCAAGGTCTGGGATGCCGGCACTGATCACGACTCCGTCGATAGCCGCTCCGGACTGACGGGCCTTTTGCACCAACCGCTTGCCACCGAGCTGCAGTTTCCACAGGTAGGGATCAAGAAACAAGGCGTTGAATTCGAAGGTCCGACCGGGCTCTAACAGCCCGGACAGCTCCTGGACTCGGCGGTGGAAGATCTCTTCGGTGACCTGCCCGCCGCCGGCCAGTTCCGCCCAATGCCCCGCGTTGGCAGCGGCGGCGATGATCTTGGCATCGACAGTGGTCGGGGTCATTCCCGCCAACAGGATGGGTGACCGGCCGGTCAGCCGGGTGAATTTCGTAGACAACTTGACTCTGCTGTCGGGGAGGCGAACCACCGTCGGCGCGTAGCTCGACCACGCTTGGGCCACTTCGGGGATAGCTCCCACGGTGAAAAGGTTGCGCTGACCACCGCGCGTTGCAGCGGGGATGATTCCAATCCCGAGGCCACGGATCACCGGCGCGGTCAGCCGAGTCAAAATGTCTCCGGGGCCTAAGTCGAGGATCCAACGCGCGCCGGCTTCGTGGACGCGGGAAATCTCGTCGACCCAGTCCACCTGCCTGACCAAGATGGCCTCGGCCAGCTCCCGAGCCAATGCGACATCGAGACCGACCTGCTGAGCCCAGCCGCCGATGATGTCGATCCCGTCGGCCAGCCGCGGGGTATGGAAGCCCACCTCCACCTGCACTGGCTCGAAAACAGGCGCGAAAACATCACCGCCTCGCACTTTGTTCTTGCGGTCGGCTTCTTCTCGGTCGGAAATCTGCTGGCAATAGAGTTCGAAGCGCGAAAGCTGTTCGGGCGTACCTGTGATGACGACCGAACGCCGCCCGTTGCGAATAGACAGCACCGGTGGCAGCACAGTGCGGACGTCCTGGGCGAAGTCGTCAAGCAAACGTTGGATGCGCTCAGGATCAGCGTTCGACACCGACACCATCGGCGGCCGATCTCCAAGTACTGAGATTCCACGTCGGCGGGCCACCAGCGTTCCCGCCGCACCGATCAGCTGTGCCAGGGCCAACAGCTCTACGTCGCGTGTCCCCCCGGCTTTGATCGACTCGACACCCAGCACACCCTGCGAGTGTCCCGCCAGCGCCACTGGCGGAGCCGCAATCGGGTCCATGCCCTGACGAGCCAACGCGCGCATGGCCGCGATCTGGGTAAGCAGCACACCAGGCACAGAAACCGCCGCGGAGGTCAGGTGCTTGTCAGACGGAGTCGGGTCTTCAGCCGCCAGCGCACGAACCCACTGCAGCGGCTCGAACCCAATAGGACGCACGACGACCAGCTCTTTGGCAACCGGCTCGAGCAGCAGCTCCACCTCGCCTACAAGCGTCGCCAGCTCCGCTTCGATCGCGGCAGCCGACACCAACTCTTCGAGGGTCTCCAACCACGCGCTGCCCTGTCCGCCGAAGGCGACCGCGTAGGGCTCACCGGCCGTCAGACGATCGACCAGAGCGTGGGTGTCCCCCACGAGCGGCTGGTGCCCCCGGTTCCGGTCGCCATTCCCGGCGCGGTCAGCGGACACCCGGCCGTGCTCGTGGATTGTCACGTCTGCATCTCCCTGTAGTGCGTCTTTACGTATCGGTTGGATCGGCCAGTCCGGACACCCACGTCAGAACCTGGACAAGTCCCGTTCGCTACCCCGTCGAATCGCAGTCAAAACTCGACTGACTGGTGTGTTGTCGGCGGGCCGACCCGTGGGACGAGCACCGCGTTTGACTGCGTCGGCTGCACTAAGAGTGTCATAAGGATCCGTCCGATTCTTTACCGCCGATCGGTTACTGACGAGTTCTACGCACGGGTAACCGTGTTGTGGGTAACACCGGTTTCATGCGCGAGCGCCGGTGCCCAGAACAAACGTCCTGCATGGCACTGGTTACGGTCGAGTAGCCACAACAGCGCAGATCAAGGCAGTATTGTTACATAATCGTTATGTTACAAATGGGTATTATGGTGGGCGCGCGAAGCCGCGTCGGCCATCGGATCGCGCAATCAACCGGGTTGACAACGCCACGCCAGGCTCGGATAGATGTTTGCTGGAGAGCAGGGAACCAAGGCTGGCCCAAACGGAATGTCAGACCCACTGCCCAAACTGAGGCTTGAGGATTGTATTGATGTCCACCCCGACCCCGCCGACACTGCGCTTGTCGATCTCGACTTGGTGCAAATTCGCGGCCGGATGGGTATAGCCCTTGGGCGAGCCCCAGTTGTGTTGCCAATAGTAGGAGCCCAAACCGTCCTGCAGCGCCCAGTCGATCGTTTTTGAATTGGCGTACACACCAGTCCGCTGATGCCCGATCACCGACTCCCAGGCGCGCAGATACGGAACGATCTGGTTCTTGTACTGCTCATATGACGGGTTGTCGTCGATCGAGGCGTAGATCGGGGCTCTCGCGGGACCGCCGGCTGCCGCGTGCAGCTGGATTCCACGCTTGGCGTGGCGCACGCCGGCGGCTGAACCGCCGAGCCAGTCAGACGTGCTGCCCTTTCCGTATTGGTAGCACGACACAATTTTGAGCCCGTTGCGATACAGGTCCCGGGCTTCCGCGAGCTGAATCGGCTTGCCCAGCATCCAGGAACCGCCCGGACGTCGGTCCGACACATAGCGGATCGCGCCCGCCGCGCCGGCCGCCCTAATCGCGTTGGCGGGGATGACCCCTGCCGCGTAGTCCAACAAGGTACCCAGAGAATCCGCCGACGCCGGTGCGGCGCACAACGACGACGCGGCGGCCGCGAGCCCGAGCAGACCGGGAGCCGCCGTAGCGTACTTTAGAACATCACGCCGAGAAACCGACATATGTCACAGGATACGACAAACACACCATTTGCTACATTGACCTCAGTGGTCACATCTGCATCACATTGGCGTATCGCTGCGCAGCACGATCCTGACGTCACAAGCGATCGCGCGCGTAGGACGTGCGCGGTGGAGTGACCGGTTTGCCGCTCCGGGACCCTCAGGTGCCCACCGGTCGGCTGCCAATCACCCCGCTGGAGGCAAGGTGTGCAAGATCTTCCTCGGTCAGACCGCATCGGTCGCGCAGTACCTCATGATTGTGTTCTCCGAGCGTCGGCGGCGGGCGCATCAGCCATTTGCGCTGCCCAGTCAGTGGAGCGAACGGTGGCGTGGGATAAAGTCCGCGGCCAGTCCGTGGATGTTCCAGCTCCTCGAAGAATCCCCGCTCACGCAGTTGGGGATTATCAGTCACCAGGGACGGCGATACGACAGGCGCGGCCGGAACTCCGACACCAGCCAGACGCTTCACGATCGGTTCAAGGTGCTGCGCGGCAAACCAGTCCCGCAACCGATGGTCGATCTCATCAGCCCGCTCTTGACGTCCAGCAACAGTTGACAGGTCATCGTCGGACCACCAGGGCTGATCCATGAGTCCTACCAGCGCCCGCCATTGAGTGTCGTCGCACACAGAGAGGGCAATCCAATCGTCGTTCAGACCAGCGCAACGGTAGATGTTTTGGATAGTCCCATCCTGACCGCGATTGCCCCGCCGATTCGGCATCGTCCCGAAGACTTCGAATTCGATCGGCTGTATCGCGGTCGCATTCAACACCGTTTCGACCATCGGCAGCTCGACCTGCTGTCCTGATCCGGTGCGTTCGGCATGATGCAGTGCGGCCATAACCGAGAAAGCGGCGTGCACGCCGGCCAGCGGGTCGCAGACCCCGCGTGGCGTCAACGGTGACTCGTCCGGAAATCCCGTTACCCACGCCAGGCCGCCGATCTGTTCCATCGTGGCGGCGAACCCGACGCGCTCACGCCACGGGCCAGCCAACCCGAATGCCGGCATCCGGGCGACAACAAGCCTGGGGTTTGCCTGCAGCAAGACATCGGCTGTGAGCCCGAAGTGATCCATCACTCGCGGAGAGAAGTTCTCGATCACCACGTCGGCGTCGGCGGCCAACGCGAGAAACAACCGGCGTCCTTCGCTGGAGCCCAAATCCAGTGTCACAGCCCGCTTGTTGGTGTTCATCGCGTGAAACACCCAACCGTATTCCCACCAGTCTTCGACATCGGTGCGCATACCACCCGAGTACCGAATGCCGTCCGGTCGCTGGATCGACTCCACCTTGACAACGTCAGCGCCGAACGCAGCCATTAGGTGCGTGGCGGCCGGCCCGGCCCAGAATGCGGTCAAATCGATGACACGGATGCCCTGAAGCGGCAGCCCATGACCGGCGGACGAATCGTCGGATTCAGTGTTGCGCGAAGACCAGGTGCCGTCAGCCGTATCGAGCGCGGCACCGGCGCGCAACGGCGCGGGCGCACACCGTGACATCAACCACGGCGGGCGGGGCTGGTGAAAACCGGCAGGGTTGCGAACAAAGATCCCGCGTTCGGTGGCGTGGTCGGTGTCTCGGATTGTGGCGCCGTTACCCAAAGCCGCGATCGGCAGCCGGAACAGTTGCCCCAGCTCGACGATCTCCTCGACGGTGTGCTCAGCAAACCAGGGACCAATCAGCTCACGAATCAGGTCCCGGTATTCCCAGCGGCCGATTTGAAAACGCAGCTGAGGGATCTCTTCAAGCTGCGGGCACTGCACCATGGCCGCGAAATCGAGCCATTGCTGGCCGGTGACCAACGTGATCCCCACGTAGCCGTCGCGCGCCCGCTCGATCGAGGGCACTTCGACCGTGCGAGTGACCGGCGGAACCCGCAGCAGCTGCGAATGCAGCCATTCGCCGCTCTGCATCAGCGTCATCGCCTCAAGCATCGACAGATCAAGATGCTCGCCCAGCCCGCCGCGCTCAACCCGGCGCCGTACGGCCAACGCGCCGAACGCAGCAAACACACCACCCATGTATTCCCCCAGGTCACAGCCGATAGCGACGGGGGGTCCGGCGGGATCGCCGCGAAAACCAGGCGAACCTGCCCACGCCTGCAAGGTGAACTCGCTGGCCGCGCGGTTGGCATAGGGGCCGGTCCAGCCGAAGTCGGAGATCGTCACGACGATCAAACGCGCGGAGTCGGCCAGCAACCGCTGCGGATCGATACCCAGGCTTTCCGCCTGCGCCTGGCTGGCGGTCACAAGCACTACGTCGGCAGCGCTGAGTTGGGCTCGGTAACGTTCCGAATCCGGGGACATGCTGACGATGCTCTTGCCCGCGTTGAGGTAGTTGAACAACGGCGAGTCCACGCCAGCTGGCACCGTCGATCCGGTAGCCGTGAACCTCCGCAACGGATCCCCTTGCGGTGATTCGATTTTGAGAACCTGTGCGCCCGCGTCGACCAACAGCTTTCCGCAGTAGCTACCGGCTACCCGATCACTGATCTCAACGACCAGCAATTTCTCAATTGGCGTCGGCCGATCGGAGGACCCGTGACTCACCCGGCCGTTTATACCACCACCACTTGGATAGCTAGCGGATTCACGTCTACTGACCAGCTTTGCGAGATCTGTCCGCTAGTTTGGCGCACGGAATCGGACCCGCGGCCGACGAGTCCGGCCCAAACGCCGACAGCCGGCCGCAAAACGCCCGCGTGTCATGGCGGCTACGCCACCAAGCCTAGGTTCGATCGGACACCGTATCGCGGGTTCCAAGGGTCGTGCTGCAGCAATGGCAACGCGCTGCCGAAGAGGCTTGGACAGCGAACCAAACCACAGCTCGCATAGCCCAGAAATGACGCGCAGCGACATTTCTTTGCGCAGAAGCGCTGCGACGGCCGAGGTAAAGAGTATCTTTCGAGAGAGTCGACAGCGGTCATGATGGCTCGTCAGAGACCACTGGCGCAGAGCACATAGCAAAGGGAAACAATGCAGGAGATAACGGAGTTCAGCCGATAATGATGTTGACGAGCTGTCACCGCCATGGATGACACCAACGAACCGGTGGCAGATTCTGCTCGATCGAAAGCCGACGCGATGGCGTTGGCGGAGGAAGCCGAAGCTGAAGCAGCCGAGGCCGAAGCGCTTGCTGCGGCGGCGCGCGCTCGCGCTCAAGCCGCCCGGATGCGGCGTGAGGCAATAGCCATCGGAGAAACCACGGACCCAGATGAAGAGGGCGACCCCGACGACGCCGACTGGGAAACCACAAACGACGCCGAGTACGAAGACGACGAAACCGCAGAACCGGAAGTCGAAAACTCACCGTCCCGGCGACGCTGGCTCCGGCTCCCTCGGCTATCCACGATCGCCCAAACAGCCGCGATCGTCATCATCTGTTGCTTTGCCGGCCTCAGCGGCTACATCTTATGGACCCATCATGAGGCCACCGAACGACAAGAGCGGGTCGCCGCGTTCGCAGCTGGGGCTCGAGAAGGCGTAGTCGCCATCACCTCGCTCGACTTCAAAAACGCCAAGAAAGACGTGCAACGGGTTATCGACAGCTCTACCGGCGACTTTAAGGACGATTTCCAGCGTCGGGCAGCCGATTTCACCAAAGTGGTTGAGCAATCCAAAGTAGTCGCCGAAGGAACGGTGAATGCCACGGCAGTAGCGTCCATTGACGGGCATACCGCTTTGGTACTCGTCGCGGCAACATCACGCGTTGCCAACGCAGAAGACGGTAAAGACAAACCTCAACAGTGGCGGCTCAAGGTGAGCGTGACCGAGGTCGACGGACAGTACAAGATGTCCAAGGTTGAGTTCGTATCGTGAACGATGATGCTCGCGACATCGAAACCGCCGAGATCGATTCAGCAACAAGCGAATCTGACGACTCGGCGAACGAATTCCTGGAAGAAAGCGCAGAGTCCGACTCCCCTGCCCCGACTCGGCGGCTGCGCCGCGACCTGTGGCGCGTACAGGTCACGCTGAAACCGATTCCGGTAATCCTGATCCTGCTCGTATTGATCACCGCGGGTACAACAGCGTGGCTCTACGTCAAGCAATACCAGCCCGATCAGCAGACCAACCCCAGCGTCGAGAACGCGGTTCTGCGCGCGGCCTCTGAAGGAACCGTCGCACTGTTGTCGTACGCGCCCGACACTCTCGACGAGGACTTCGCCACCGCCAGGTCGCATCTGGCCGGAGATTTTCTGGCCTACTACAACCAGTTCACCGAGCAGTACGTGGCGCCGGCGGCGAAGGAGAAGGCGCTAAGAACCAGCGCCGAAGTAGTGCGCGCTGCGGTGTCGGAACTTAAGCCCGATTCGGCCGTCGTACTTGTCTTCGTCAACCAGAGGACCATGAATAAAGACCACCCCGAACCGTCGGTGGCAGCCAGCAGCGTGCTGGTGACCATGTCGCGAATCGACGGCACGTGGATGATCAGCAAATTCATCCCGATCTAGCTTCTTGGACGTGCGACCAAGAAATACCGCGCCGCCGCTCAGGTAGGCCAGTATCGAGTGCAAGCGCGCCCTAGCCAGTCCATACCGAGGAATCTGTTGGCACGCGAAAAAAGTTCCGCATCATGGCTAGACACCCTGGCGCAACTCCTTCAGAGCTGCGGAAACGCAGTCCTGGGTAGCGGCAAAGAAAATCGGCAGCACGCGATCTACCACGCCCTCACAACGGCTTCGGAGAGCAGCAGCCACTTGGTCAACCGGGCCGACCACGGCGAAAGCTCCCAGCATTTCATCGTCGATGAGCGAGCCCATGGTGTCCCATTCGGCCTGCAACGAGAGGCGCCGCAATTCGGCCTGCAACTCTCCCCAGCCGTGCAGCTCGAGAACTTTTCGGTAGGCCGGCGTAGATCCGTAGAACGCGATCTGCTTGCGCACGGCGGCAACAGCTGTTGCCAGCTCGGCATCGTTTTCACCAGTGGCCACCATCACCTCGCACGACACCTCGAAGTCGCTGCGCTCACGGCCGGAGCGCGCTAATCCGCGCAACAAGGCGGGCATCGTCACCTCGTCGAGATAGCGTTTCGAAACGCACGGATGACCTAGGTGCCCGTCGGCGACTTCGCCGCACATCTCAGTCATCGCGTCGCCCACTGCAGCGAGAAACACTTTGGGCACCGGATACGGTTGCGGCTCGGGGGTGAACATCGGGGTCATGATCTTGTGGGTATAGAACTCGCCTTCGAAACCGAGCTTGGTGCCGTCCTTCCAGGCCGACCAGATCGCGTGCAGCGCGGCAACGAATTCACGCATGCGGCGTGCGGGATGGCTCCACGGCATGCTGAATCGCTTCTCGATATGCGCCTGAATCTGGGTGCCCAAACCAAGGATGAACCGGCCACGCGAGTACGTCTGCAAGTCCCATCCGATGTTGGCCACGTTCATCGGATTGCGAGCGAACGCCACCGCGATGTTCGTGCCGATTTCAAGACGCGACGTATGCTCGGCAGCCAACAACAGCGGTAGAAACGGATCATGGCTGGTCTCAGGTATCCAGCCGCCGTCGTAGCCGTCGTTTTCCAGGAAGCTGGCTGCTCCCGCCGCCCGAGCAAGTTGATTAGGTATGCCCCCGTCGATTTTGAGGCGTGGGCCGCTACCCATGCGGGCAACTTTACAGTAGCCAATCCGGTATGTAGGACGGACGCATGGCGATATCCGGCGGTTGGGATGAGACGCTCGAAGACCTTGAACGTCGCCGTCAACATTCGCGGGGCATGGGTGGACCAGAGCGGCTCGACAAACACCACCGCAGCGGAAAGTTCGACGCCCGTGCGCGCATCGAACGGCTTCTTGACCCCGGTAGCTTTCGAGAACTGGGCACGCTCACCGGCGGTGAAATCGCCGCCGATGGAATAGTTACCGGCTTCGGCCAAATAGGCGAACTACCGGTCATGGTGGGCGCCGAGGATTTTACGACACTGGCCGGAACTATTGCACCCGGCAGCAACGCCAAGCGTTACCGGATCGCTGAGCTCGCGGTGCGCGACAAGATACCGCTGGTAATGCTGCTCGAAGGTGCCGGGTTTCGGCCCACCAGTGAACACTACGGACGAACTCCGACTGACTTGCTCGCCCAGGCACGGTGCTCAGGCCGGATCCCACTGGTCAGTGCGGTGCTAGGCCCCTCGGCAGGGCACGGCGCGCTCGTCGCCCCGGTCAGCGACTTCACCATCATGAGCCGCCAGGGCGCGATCTTCACCGCCGGCCCCCCAGTAGTGAAAGAATCTACGGGAGAGGATATTTCGAAAGAAGATCTGGGCGGTCCGGATATTGCCGTGACCAGCGGCGTAATCCACAACGTCGCCGACGACGACGCCGCTGCGCTCGATGCGATCCGCGCCTACCTGTCGTATTTTCCCTCGAGCGCCTGGTCATACCCGCCTTCGCTGCCGGCCTCAGAACAAACGAAACCGCGGCCCACACCAGAGCTCCTCGATATCGTCTCCCGCGACAACCGCCGCGTCTACGACATGCGCGCAGTGCTTGATGTGGTGTTCGACCAGCCCGACTGGTTCGAAGTTCAACCGCATTTCGGCGGGGCGATCATCTGCGCTCTGGCTCACCTCGGCGGACATCCGGTGGCAGTCGTTGCCAATCAACCCCAGGTGCTGGCCGGGTCCATCAACGCTGACGCCGCCGACAAGGCAGCCCACTTCATCACGGTAGCTGATTCATTTCACCTTCCGATCGTCTTCCTCGCCGACAATCCGGGCATGCTGCCCGGCAGTAGATCCGAGCGCGCGGGCGTGCTGCGCAGCGGCGCCCGGATGTTCGCCGCACAAACAGCTGCGACAACGCTCAAGCTGCACCTGACGCTGCGCAAGGCATACGGCTTCGGTTCCATGGTCATGTCGCTGATCAGCTTCGACGACCAGGTAGCAACGTTCGCCTATCCGGGCGCGACGATGGGCGCGATGGGCGCAGCGGCGCTAAGCCGTGCCTCGAACGCCGGCGAAGACCTCTCCGCCAAGCTGCACGATGCCGAGCTGGAAGCGTCGTTTCGCTCGGCTGAGCGAATGGGCTTCGACGAACTTATCGACCCCCGGGAGACGCGTGACGCTCTGCTCGCCTCGCTCCAACGAGGTATCTCCGGCCGTCAGGTCGCCGCGGAACCGGTAGGCCGAACGCTGATCATGCCGTAAGAGCGTCTAGACGTCGAACAATCCCGACAGCCGGGATGCCTGACCAAACGCCAAAGTCAGAGGATTCGCCGGCCCATGCGTGCGGTCGGTACGTGGCCGCTTGTCCGACCAAATCTGTCAAATGACTGAAGCACCCCGCTGCTCGGATATCGGGCGGCCGGCCTCGGTAACAACACCACGCGCCACGAGGTGGTCGATCAATGGACCTGCCCCTGCGGCAAGATGATCCGACATGGCGGCGCGGGCAAGCTTGCCGTCGCGCTTCTCAAGTGCCTCCAGCACCCGCCGATGGTCTCTTACCGACTGGGCCGGCCAGCCTCCGATGCTGGGGAACATCGCTTCGGCAGCAAAGCGGGTGATCTGTGACATCAGCTGAGCCAGCTTGGGCGAATCAGCAGCGACATTGATGGCTCGGTGAAATTCATGGTTGAGTCGAACCGTCAACTCAGGATCATCGCCAGCGTAGGCATCCTCCAACTGGACCTGAATGTCCTTGAGCTCGCGCAGCTGGCCGTCGGTGATGTTGAGCGCGGCCCGCGCGGCAAGCTCGCCCCCGACATGCGCCTGAACGTTCGCGACGTCAGTGACGTCGCGTCGGGTCACCTCCAACACCACAAAACCCCGTCGGGGTTGTTGGGCAATCAGGCCTTCGGCCCGCAACATCAGTAGCGCCTCACGAACCGGTGTCACACTGATTCCCAGTTCAGCAGCCAGCTGATCCAGGCGCACGTACTCCCCTGGCCGATAGTTGCCGTCGAAGATCTGCCGGCGGACATACCGCGCGACATCTTCGGAAAGCTGAGGCCGGGCCGAAAAATCCGGAACGTCCACCGGTCAGACCCGATACTCGGCAAGGAGGCGTTTGCTGATAATGGACTTCTGGATTTCGCTGGTTCCCTCGCCAATCAGCAGGAATGGCGCATCGCGCATCAGCCGCTCAATCTCGTACCCAGTGGAATACCCATAGCCACCATGAATCCGAAAGCTCTGCTGGGTCACCTCAGTGCAATATTCGCTGGCAAGATATTTGGCCATTCCAGCAACGACGTCGTTGCGATCCCCCGAGTCTTTCAACCGTGCCGCGTTGACCATCATTAGATGCGCGGCTTCAACCTTGGTCGCCATCTCGGCCAGCTGGAATGCGATGGCCTGGTGCTCGGCGATCGGCTTGCCGAACGTATGACGTTGCTGGGCATAGCGAACCGCCAACTCAAAGGCGCGGATCCCGACCCCGCACGCTCTCGCCGACACGTTAACCCGACCGACCTCGATCCCGTCCATCATCTGGGCGAAGCCCTTACCCGGCCTCCCACCCAGAATGTCTTCGGCCGCAGCGTGATAGCCGTCGAAAATGAGTTCGGTCGTGTCGATCCCTTTGTAACCCAATTTGTCGATCTTGCCGGGTATCACCAGGCCCGGCACCACCTCGCCGAAACCTGTTGGCTTCTCAACGAGGAAAGCGGTCAAGTTACCATGCGGCCTGTCAGCGCCTTCGCTGGTACGCACCAGCACGGCGATCAGCGTCGAACTACCACCGTTGGTCAGCCACATTTTTTGGCCATCGATCGCATAGGTGCCATCTGGGTTGCGCTTAGCCCGTGTGCGGATCGCTGCCACGTCTGAACCCAACTCCGGCTCCGACATCGAGAACGCGCCACGGCACTCGCCGGTCGCCATTCGAGGCAGCAACCGTCGCTTCTGCGTGTCGGTTCCGTGCTGGCGCACCATGTAGGCCACGATGAAGTGAGTGTTCAACACACCGGAGACGCTCATCCAGCCCCGCGCCAGCTCCTCAACGCATAGCGCGTACGTCAGCAACGATTCGCCCAGCCCACCGTGCTCTCGCGGAATCATCAGGCCGAACAACCCCATGTCGCGCATCTGGTCGACGATATGTTGCGGGTAGATGTCGCCGCGGTCGAGTTCGCCAGCAGAGGGAATAACTTCCCTTTCGACGAATTGTCTTACTGTCGATAAAATTTCGGTCTGAAACTCGGTCAAACCAAGTGTCTGGGCAAGTCGGGTCATGCGGTGTGTCTCCCCTCGCTTCTGGTCCGGCTGACTCAGCAGGCGATTGTTTTTTCGCTCGTCAAACGGGCGACGTCGGCGGGCGTCAACCCCAGATACCGGGTGAGGACTTCAACGGTGTCCTGCCCCAGTACTGGGGCGGGTGCGCTAGCGGGGTGGACACCATCGAAGGCGGTCGGGATAGCCGGGGCCAGGTAATCGCCAACACCGGGTTGCCGCAGCCAGGAAAACAACGGATTGGCCGTGACCCGGCTATCTTCGGCAACTTGCGCGAAAGTACGGTACCGCTCGAACAACACCGTAGTGCCGGACAGGGCAATGTCGATTTCCGCTGCCGTACGATCGGCGAACCAAGTGCTGAACAGGCCGGAAAGAACATCACGGTACCGGTAGCGATCACCTTCGGCCGCAAAGTCAACGCCGAGCGCGCCAGCCAGCGCCGACACTGCGGGGCCGGTGCCGGTTACGTCGACCAGATCGCGGAAGTGCCGTGCCGTCAGCGCGACGACCATAAAAGCGACACCATCACGGCTGGTGAAATCCTGACCGTACTGACCGTAGACGGCGTTGCCCAGCCGCCGGCGTTGCGTGCCGTTGACTTGCGGTTCGGTTAAGAGTCCCAGATTTCCCGCTGTGGCCAACGCGACGTCCTCCAGAGCCAGGCTGATACGCGCGCCAACCCCGGTTTGGTCGCGGCGCCGGACGGCCGCGACAACAGCAAGGGCGGCATATAATCCGCAGCACACGTCCCAGGCCGGGAGGACGTGATTCACCGGCCCGGTATGGTCGGCTGGACCGGTGACGAGCGGGAACCCACTTGCCGCATTCACTGTGTAATCCACCCCAGTCGAGCCGTCGCCGCGGCCCATTAGCTGAACATGGATGACGTCGCTGCGCTTGGCCGCCAGCAGATCATGATTCAGCCAGGACATGCCTGTGGAATTGGTGACGACTATGCCATCGCCTTCCACGATTAGGCGCTGGACCAGTTGTTGACCTGCCGGTGAGCGCAGATCGATTGTGACCGAACGCTTCCCCTTGTTCAGACCGGTCCAGTAGATCGACGTTCCGGTCGAGGTGAGCGGCCATCGCCGGATATCTGAACCACCCCCAATGGGATCGATGCGGACTACCTGCGCGCCGAGTTGGCTCAGGGTCATGCCGCATAGCGGCGCGGCGACAAAACTGGACACTTCGACGACACTGAGTCCGTCCAACGGCAGTGCTTTTTCAAACTCACTACTGTTCATGTTGCCGCGATCCGCTCGAAGATCGCGGCAAGCCCCTGGCCCCCACCGATGCACATCGTCGCCAAACCGTATCGCGCCTGACGCCGATCGAGCGCGCGCGCCAGAGTTGCCAGCATCCGCCCACCGGTCGCGCCGACCGGATGGCCCAGCGAGATCCCAGAGCCGTGGACGTTGGTTCGGTCGCGGTCTGCCGCGCCGAACTTCCATTCACGCATAACCGCAATCACTTGGGCAGCAAAAGCTTCGTTGAGTTCGATGAGGTCGATGTCACCAAGCAGGAGACCCGCCTTGGCAAGCGCGAGTTCGGTGGCCGGCACCGGACCGATACCCATGACGTCGGGCGCCACTCCTGCTTGCCCCCACGACACCAAACGCACCAATGGCGTCAGACCATAATGGTCCGCCTTTTCCGCGGTGGTCACCACACACATGGCCGCCGCGTCATTCTGGCCGCTGGCATTGCCGGCCGTCACGGTTGCCTCTGGGTCATCGTTCAGCAGAACGGGTTTGAGCCTGGCTAGCGATTCTACCGAGGCATCAGAGCGGGGATGCTCGTCTGTGTCGAGCAGCTCCTCGCCGCCACCGGTTGGCCGCGCCACCGCAATGATCTCCTCAGCCAGGATCCCATTTTCCTGCGCGGCAACGGCACGCTGATGCGACATCACAGCGAGCTCGTCCTGCTCCCGGCGCGAAATACCGTACTGGCGGCGCAGATTCTCGGCGGTCTCAAGCATTCCACCGGGCACCGGGTAATGACGCCCCCCGGCGGTAGTGCGGCCGCGGGCTAACCCATCGTGCACCCGGACACCACCACGTGCACCGCCCCAACGCATGTCGGTGGAATAGAAGGCGACGTTGCTCATGCTTTCGCAGCCACCCGCGATGACGAGATCGTTGTCGCCGGAGCGCACTTGGAGACACGCTTGTATTACCGCCTGCAGACCTGACCCGCAGCGGCGGTCGACCTGCATACCGGGAACTGTCACCGGCAAGCCGGCATCCAACGCCACCACACGCCCGATCGCCGGCGCCTCGCTGCTCGGGTAGCAGTGCCCCAGAACCACGTCCTGCACCGCACTGGGCGCGATCCCGGTCCGTTCGAGCAGACCACGCAGCGCAGCCACGCCGAGATCGACCGCGGTGTGCGACATGAACATTCCGCCGTAGCGGCCGATCGGTGTCCGCACAGGTTCACAGATAACGGCATCACGCATGAGCAGTCATCTCAGAGAAACCGCCCACCGGTGACATCCAGCACCGTGCCGGTCATGTACGAGGACAAATCCGAGGCCAAAAATAGTGCGACGCTGGCGACTTCACTTGGCTCACCGGCTCTCCCCATTGGCACCTCAGCCAGTTTCTGGTCCCAAACGCGCTGCGGCATAGCCTCTGTCATCGCCGATCGGATCAAACCAGGGGCAATACCGTTGACTCGAATACCCAGGTGAGCAAGCTCTTTCGCCGCCGCTTTGGTCATCCCGACTATTCCCGCCTTGGCCGCGGAATAGTTGGTCTGCCCCACCATTCCGACTTTGCCGGAAACCGATGACATGTTGACAATCGCGCCACGTCCGTTTTGCCGCATGATCGCCGCGGCCAGACGGGTGCCGTTCCACGTTCCTTTCAGATGCACCGCGATGACCTGATCGAACTGCTCCTCGGTCATCTTGCGCATTGTTGCGTCCCGGGTAATCCCAGCGTTGTTGACCATGATGTCCAAACCACCGAAACGCTCAACAGCGGTCCGCACCAGGACATCGACGTCGGCCGCTTTGGTCACGTCACAGCCCACCGCCAAGGCAATGTCGTTGCCGCCTAGCTGCCTGGCCGCGTAACGGGTCGCATCGACGTTCACATCACCGAGAACGACCCGCGCGCCCTCCTTGACGAATCGCTCTGCGATGGCGAGCCCCAAACCCTGCGCACCGCCGGTGACTACCGCTGCCTGACCGTTCAGCAACATCACCCATCCCCAACTTCCAGGCTCCGCACGGGCCGCACTGCAAATATCATATTTCCTATAGGATTTTTGCAGCACCGGGGGTGCCCGCCTATTGGAGATGCCTGGGTAGGGCCGAACGTGGCTGCCACCTGCCCAACAAGGAGCGTCTGCCATGACAACAGCCAACCGGCCCGAAGTCGAAGACGAGGATTTTCAGGCGATCCTGGCCCAGACCCGACACTTCGTCCGCAACGCCGTGCTGCCGCGCGAGCAAGAGATCCTTGCTGCGGATCGAGTACCCGATGACGTGCGCGACCAAGCCAAGAAGATGGGGCTATTCGGCTACGCGCTTCCACAACAGTGGGGTGGGCTCGGCCTGAACGTGGTGCAGGATGTCGAGTTGGCGATGGAACTGGGTTACACCTCATTGGCGCTGCGGTCGATGTTCGGTACCAACAATGGCATCGCCGGGCAGCTCCTCGTCGGTTTCGGCACCGATGCCCAGAAGGCCCGCTGGTTAGAGCCGATGGCATCTGGTGAGGTCGTCGCGTCCTTCGCCCTGACTGAGCCCGGCGCAGGATCGAATCCGGCTGGCCTGCGGACCAAGGCTGTCCGCGACAACGACCATTGGGTGATCTCGGGACAGAAGTGCTTCATCACCAACGCGCCCGTCGCCGACCTGTTTGTGGTGTTCGCCCGCACCCGGCCCGCCGACGAGCAAGCCCCCGGTATCGCTGTATTCCTCGTTCCGGCCGACACCGCCGGGGTAGAAGTGGGCGCAAAAGACGCGAAGATGGGCCAGGAAGGTGCATGGACCTCCGACGTTAATCTCACCGACGTCCGAATCGATGCCGGAGCCTTGATCGGCGGTACCGAAGACATCGGTTATCGAGCAGCGTTGACTTCCTTGGCACGCGGCCGCGTCCACATCGCCGCGGTAGCGGTGGGCACCGCCGCACGCGCACTTGACGAATCTGTTGCGCACGCCGCTACGGCAACCCAAGGCGGTGTTCCCATTGGGAACTTCCAGTTGGTGCAAGCGATGCTCGCCGATCAGCAGACCGGCGTGTTGGCCGGCCGTGCCCTTGTCCGCGACGCGGCTCGGCTGTGGCTCAGCAATCAGGATCGCAGAATCGCACCGTCGGCGGCGAAACTCTTTTGTACCGAGATGGCGGGCAAAGTGGCCGATCTCGCGGTCCAAATTCACGGCGGCAGTGGCTATATGCGCGGAGTGCCGGTCGAGCGGATCTACCGTGACGTTCGTTTGCTGCGGCTATACGAAGGCACCAGCGAAATTCAGCGTCTAATCATTGGGGCGAACTTGGTCAACGCAGCGCACCAATGACCAGCAACGTTGTGACCGAACGACATACAGCAGTTGCGCAATCACCCGCTATGGGCTAATCGGCGAGGATTTGCCACTCCGCGGCCTCGCGTTGCTGTCGCCAAAATTCGTCGAAACGCCCGCCAGCGGTGAGCAATTCGTCGACCGAACCATCTTCGACCACTCGGCCATCCTGGAGAAAAAGAACGCGGTCAGCATGGCGAATACTCGCTAGCCGGTGAGCGACAATCACCCGGGTTCGTGACTGCGGATCTACGGTGAGAGCGTCGACCACCGCGGCCTCGTTCTCGTTGTCCAGCGCACTAGTGGCCTCGTCAACCAGCAGTATCGGCGCGGATTTGAGCAGAGCTCGCGCGATGCTGACCCGTTGGCGTTCACCACCGGAAAGCGCAGTGCCCGCCTCGCCGACGATCGTGTCGGCACCGTCGGGCAGCCTGCTGGTCAACTCGTCTACGCGCGCCAGCCGTACAGCCCGTGCGAATCGGTCGGCATCGGCGCCGGGGTCGCCAGCAGACACGTTGTCCCGGATCGGCCCATGGAACAGATACGGATGCTGGAACACGACGCTGCATGCGTTGCGGCGAGCCTCGGCGTCCAGTGTCGCGACGTCGACACCGTCGATGAGGACGCGACCGCGAGTTGGCTGGTGCAGGCCCGAGATTAGTCCCAGGATGGTGGTCTTGCCCGATCCAGACGGTCCGACGATCGCTGTCGTGCTTCCCGCGCTTAGTGAGAAGCTGACGCCATCGAGCACTGGCGCACCCACACCCTCATAGCAGAAAGCGACGTCATCGAAATCGATCCGCGGGGCCGCAGCGCCGTTGCGCAGCGCACCGGTTCCGGCCGGGATGACCGGCGCGGTGAGCACCGACCGGATACGATCAAGCGTCGCTCGGGTGCTTTCGAGAGCCGGCGCGAGCTCGCTAACGGTGGTGAATGGTTCCAGATAGCGGGCAATCACGACAATCAGGGCGACGGCCTCGGCCACTGTCAGCGTGCCGGTCACGGTGAGCGCTGTTGTCGCGCCCGCCAGCAGGATGAGAGCCAACTGGCTGGCAAGGCTGAACAGCAGCTGCCCCGGGATCTGCATGCCCAACAATCGCATTGTCGCGCCGCGCTGTGCTGTCAACGCTGAGCCAACCAGACTGCGGGCCGGCTCGACACGCCGCGCGGCACGCAATGCCTGCTGGGTTCGGGCGAACTCGATGATCCGCTCGGTGAGAGCGGTGTTCGCCTTGCCTGCCGCGGCGTCTGCCCGGCGCGCCAAGCGCACCGAGGCCCACAAGGCTCCCAGCAACAGCGGTACACCAGCCAGCGCGGCTGCTCCGAGCTGCCAGGACACCAGCAATAGGGCCAGAGCGATGACCGGCGGCGAGAGGATCGCGGCGATCAGCGGCGTCAACAGGTAAACCACCAGACCAACGAGTTCCGGCCCTGTAGACGCAATCGCCTGCCGCGCCGTCGCGGTGTTCTCAGCGGTGAACCAGTCCAGCCGAACATCTGGAAGCCGATCCGCGAGGTCGTGCTGGGCGTGATCGAGCACAGCGAAGCCCAGGTTGAACCCAATCCGCGCATTGACGGTGTCGATGGTCCACCCGGCAACCGTTGCGCCAGTCAACCAGCCCAGCCACGCCAGCGCGTCCTGCGGTGCGTCGCCGAACAAAGCCCCTACCAGGGGAACGAGCAATACTATGGCTAGGGCCCGCATCACGACAGAGCCGAACGTAAGCAACGCGTAAGCGACCAGTTTGATTCGGTGGCCCTCGGGAACAAGCCCTAACCAGGTGCGGATCATCGCGCCTGCTCCTGAAGGGCGCTGGCTGCTACAGGGTTGCGCTGACCGGTATTCCACAGTTGTCGGTAGCGTCCATCTGCGGCCAGCAGCTCATCGTGAGTGCCGTACTCGGTGATCCGGCCATGATCGAGCACGGCGATCTGGTCGGCCTGAGTGATGGTGTGCAGTCGATGAGCGATTATCAGCACGGTGCGATCCTTGGTCAACCGGTTGAGCGCTTGCTGCACAAGATATTCCGATTCGGGATCGGCAAACGCCATAGCCTCGTCGAGGATCAGGACCGGGGTATCCGCCAGGATGGCGCGAGCAATGGTGAGCCGTTGCCGCTCCCCGCCCGACAACCCTGAACCGGCGCCCAGCACCGTGTCGTAGCCATCCGGCAGGCGTAGCACACGGTCGTGGATCTGCGCCGCGCGGGCCGCAGCGGTGACTTCTGCGGCGGTAGCATCGGGGACGGCCAGCGCGATGTTCTCGCCGACGGTGCCATGCACGAGCTGGGTCTCCTGCAAGACGAAGCCGACTCTCGCATAAAGTTCATCGGCCGTCATCGACCGAATGTCCTGTTCCCCAACGCATATCGCGCCTTGTTCGACATCGTGAAATCGAGCCAGCAAGGCAGCCAGCGTGGACTTTCCAGATCCTGACGGACCGACAAGCGCGGTTACCGTGCCTGGCTGCAGGGTCAACGACACGTCTTGGATCACCGGAACTCCGGGCCGGTATCCGAAGCTGACGTGGTCGAACACCACAGTCGCCGGCAAGTCACCAAGAACTTTGCGCGGTGGTTCAGCCACCACGAGCTCCACCTCGTCCAGCGCGATCTGCAAGCGCCGAGCCGCCAGCATGCCGGCGCGGATGCCGCCGAGCCCGTAGGCGATGCCTAGCAGGCGGGTGCCGAATGTGGTGCCCAACAGCAAAGCCGGCAAAAGGTTTACTGGATCCATCCGGCCGCTGACCACCAGCAATGTGCCCGTGGCCGTAATGAGCCACAGGAAGGTCGTCGGACGGGTGGCCAGATCCATCAGGGTCTTCTTGCCGGCAAGCGGGCGCTGCCACGCGACCAGGAACCCAATGTATTCGTCCAAGCGGCGGCGGAAACTCGACGCAGCGGCACCGCCGAAGACGCGAACCACCGGCTGCCCCTCAAGGTAGGCGCCGGCCTCGCCGCTCATTTTTTCGGACCACTGCTGCGATTGACCGATCCGCGGACCGGACTGAATCGTCAGCAGCCAGGTCGTCACCAGGTAGACGAGGATCGGTAGGAATAGTACGAGCGCCACCCGCCAGTCGACGATAAACAGATAGGCCAGTACTGCAACCGGTGCGACGACCGCGGCGACTGCGTCTGGAATGGCGTGGGTGACCAAGTAGTGCAGTGACAGCGTGTCGTCCTGCACCAACTGCTTTATCGCGCCTGAGCCGCGCACGGTGAACCAGCCCAGCGGCAACCGCGCGAGTTTACCCAACAGCCGCGATCGCAGGGCGCTTGCGAACCGGGCGTCAACTATGTGCAGCCACAGCGTTAGCGCTGCACCCAGCAGAGTGCCTACCCCCATCAGCGCAATTGCCGCAATTCCAAGCGCCCATAATCGAGGCGCCCCCGCTCCCGACACCAGCAACCGAGCCAATTCGACCAGTAACAAAAACGGCACCAGCTGCACCAGTGTTGCAACAGCCTGCAGCACACCGGCCAGCACCAGCGCCGACCGCAACGGCGCAAGCAACCGACCGGCGGCTTGAGCGCGCCAACTCCCGCGGGAAGAGGGTGAGAGCGCCCCGCTTGACCCGGATACCGACGACTCCTGCTGCACTACAGAGCCTTCCGGCCGATAGCCGTTGGTCGTCGGTGCAGCGCCAACGTTGGCGTCGGATCCGACAGCGCGGTGAGTGCCCATGGCGCGTCCGGCGTTCCAGTAGGCCTGGGCATGGATCTCTGACTTGGGAAAACCAAACTCGTCGCGCAGCCGCACCCGAACGTTCTTCAGCGTGGCGGCCTCCGGCGTTGCCCATGCATACCAGTCCGACCAGTCGCGGCTCTCGATTGCCGCGGCCAGCGATTTCTGGTCATGACGAGCAACCCAATGAACCTGCAGTCGGGGATGTCGCGCGATAGGAATCAGCATGTCATCGTCTTCGTGTTGCTCGAGGTACAGCTCAATTGGCACTTCGTCGGGCACGGTTCCGATGATGCCGTTCAATCCCGGGATCGACGCCGAGTCACCAATCAGCAGGTAGCCGGCAGGTTGCTCATCGGGTACAACGAAGCGCGACGACGAGCCCATCAACGACATCACCGAGATTGTCACGCCAGGTTCAACGGTGCGCGCCCACAGTGACGCCGGCCCAACCGGATTGTGCAACACGACGTCCACCGCAAAACGGCCCGCAGCGACGTCAGCTTCGGAGATCGTGTACGCCCGCTGAAACTCAGTGCTGGACCCTTCCGGGTCGGGGAACCAGAACCGCAGCCACGCAGTGGGTTCAACCACCGCGTCTTCGAACAACGTTGGCGACTCCATGCGTACCCGTACCATGTGTGGGGCAATCCGGAGAGTCTCGATCACCACTGCGGTGTGGTCGCGCGCGCCGAAACTCCGCAGCATCACGCCCTGTAAGCCACGTGCCATCAGTGAACCCCTCCTTCGGTACTTAACTCCCGCCCGCGCTGTGCCAGCCGATGCGAAGCGGGGCCGACACCCCGAGCCGTGTCCCGACCGCGCGTCGCGGATCCGGTGTTGCAACCCCAACTGACGATCCAACCGCGCGAGGTCCCTGACCGCGACAGGCGCGGGTCGCCCCTATCGATGCGACGAAACAACCTTTATCTGGCTACCTACTTCAACGGGGAAAGCTACCATCACAAACTAAGGGTTACCTTACCAAAAGCCAACTGCGGTTTCGCTACCAGCCGATTTGCCACACGATGCAGGCGCAAGGGCTTGAGGCCAGAGCATTCCCAGCTACACCACAGTGTGGCCACAGCCGGCGGTCCGGGGCCCAAACAGCCAGCCACGCGAGACAAGACCCGGCACGCCGCGACCTGGGGAAACGCCTGGATACAACGGCACAGTCGGACTGTCGCATTCCTTGAGATACGAGACGCAACAGTCCTCAGCCCCCAGCAGCTCGCAGCCCCTCTTCGAGCACGCGGGCCACGTCAGGCGCTCGTGATGACCGATCCGCACCGCCAAGTCGCAAACGATAATCGTTACCATTAAACTGTCTCTTGCCTGTTCAAGCACGCAAAAACAAGGAAATACTCATGACAGCACCGATCTGGATGGCGTCGCCCCCGGAAGTTCATTCGGCCTTGATCAGTAGCGGACCGGGTCCAGCGCCGTTGCTGCGGGAAGCAACAGCCTGGTCTGGCCTAAGCATCGAATACGCCGCGGTCGCTGAAGAACTCGACTTACTACTAGAGGAGGCGCGGGCCAGCTCATGGGAGGGACCGAGCGCCGAGTCGTATATGACAGCTCATCAGCCGTACCTGTCCTGGCTAACACAGCTGAGCACCAACGCAGCAACCACGGCCGCTCAACATGAGATGGCGGCAGCTGCTTACACCACAGCGCTGGCAGCAATGCCCACATTGGCTGAAATAGCGACGAACCACATCGTTCACGGGGTATTGACGGCGACCAACTTTTTCGGCATCAACACGATTCCGATCACGCTCAACGAGGCAGACTACGCGCGCATGTGGGTTCAGGCCGCCACCACGATGGCGGCGTATCAAGGAGCGTCCGCCGCGGCGCTGTCATCGACACCGGAAACCCAGCCGGCACCACCGATCTTAAAATCATCTGGCAGCCAATCAGATTCGGATGACCCTTTCCCCGACCCGACGATTGACAACCCGATAGACGAACTAATCGCGCACATCCTCAAGCACTTCGGTATCGACTGGAATCCCGCCAAAGGCACCGTGAACGGTCTACCCTACGACTCTTTTACCAATCCAGGGCAGCCGATCTTCTGGCTTGTTCGAGCCCTTGAGCTTTTCGAAGATTTTCAACAGTTCGGTCACTACCTGGTGCGCAATCCGCTACTGGCGTTTAGGTACTTGCTCAACCTCGCGTTGTTCGACTGGCCAACCCATATCGCGGAGATAGCCAGCTACTTGGCCACCCAGCCGCAATTGCTAGCACCGGCGATCCTTACCGGCATCGCACCGCTGGGGGCTGCTAGTGGTTTCACGGGATTGGCTGGACTCACCAGTCCGCCGCATTCCCCGGTACTGCCCGCGCCTGATGCGGCTGCACCCGCCGCGTTACCGGCGGTCGAACTATCTCAGGCCGCACCGCCGACGGCGTCAGTTTCCGTATCTGTGTCGTCACCGCCCACCGCGATAACGACCGGCGCCAGTGCCGCTTCGGCGGCTCCGCCGCCGCCACCTGGGCCTGGCTTTGGCCCCCCTTATGTCGTCGCGCCTCCGGGAACAGGGCTTGGCTCACCGGCTAGCGCCAGTGCCCGTCGTAGCGCGCAACGGAAAGCCCAGGAACCCGATGCTGCGGCAGCAGCTGCAGCCGCTGCCGCGCGGGAGCAATCACGGGCGCGCCGACGTCGACGCAACCAACAGCGCGGACACACCGACGAGTTCATGGCTATGAACGTCGATGCCGATCCCGACTGGGCCATGGCACCGAATGCCGCAACTGCCGCCTCGGATTCGGGCGCCAGTAACCTTGGTTTTGCTGGAACAGCATCCAAAAATTCGGTTGCCAAAGCGGTGGGCCTGGCCATAACGCCGACCGACCAACCCGGCAAAGGCCCACGGATGCCGCTGATCCCAACCAGCTGGGAGCAAGACGCCGACCCTGAGTGCCACAACGGCGAACATGAAAGCGAACAACGCGACAGCTAACGCCACAATCTCGTGGTCGGCACTCAAATTGTGTGCGCGTTTCTTTGCCGGCTTTGCCGAACGAATGCGGAACCCGCCCGGGGTGCGCCCCCGTCGAGGTGCAGGGGGCGGCTGCGTATCGGTCTCCTGCGGAAAAGGGGCCATCGCGAGAGTCGCCGCGTTGAAGCGACCAAGAATCACCGCCGAGAAGAACACCTCGATGGCCCTGAAGCAGTCTGCGTCGGCAGGCGGTGCGTGATGCAGACCGCCTGGGGCGCCGGAACGGAACGCCACCCCACCCCGATGTGAGACACGAACTGATCACTCTCGAATCTCTAGCTATGAGACATACCAGAATCGATCTACGGCGCCGGTCAGCGAGGACGACCCTGGGTTGACAGGCAAGCAACCGCTTGCCTATTGTTTGCGGGAGTGGAGAGCGTCTTCAAGGCACTGGCGGACTCTACGCGCCGCACGATCCTCGACGAGTTGACCGACCGTAATGGTCAAACACTTTTTGAAATTTGCTCGCGTCTGACGACCAAGCACCGCATCAACCTGACGCGGCAGGCGATTTCACAGCACCTCGACCTCCTCGAAACTGCCGGCCTAGTCGAGTCCACCCGCAAAGGCAGGCACAAGCTTCACTACATCAACACCACACCGCTTGAACCGATCGTCGATCGGTGGCTTGGCAAAAACACAGCCAACAGCGCCGATAACCGCCCCGGCACCGGCGCCAACATTGACAGAAAAGACCCCCATGAGAATCAACCTAACCAGCGTGCTCGTTGACGATCAGGACAAAGCACTACGGTTTTATACCGCGGTCCTCAACTTTCAGGAGAAGACCAACGTTCCATTAGGTAAGTTCCGGTGGATGACCGTGGTGTCGCCCGAGGATCCCGATGGCACCGAACTCCTACTCGAACCCGACGACCACCCAGCGGCCAAGTCGTACAAGACCGCACTGGTCGCCGACGGCATACCGTGTACCTCGTTCGCCGTGGACGACGCGCAAGCTGAGTACCTGCGGCTGCACGAACTCGGGGTGCACTTCACCCAGGAACCCGCAAATATGGGCC
This sequence comes from Mycobacterium sp., assembly GCF_965230835.1. Lineage (GTDB taxonomy): Bacteria > Actinomycetota > Actinomycetes > Mycobacteriales > Mycobacteriaceae > Mycobacterium. The sequence goes on along the minus strand of NZ_CBDDLW010000002.1, from coordinate 3,658,792 downwards.
CAGTAATCACAGCAGTCTTTGAAGATACTTGCGGCAACTTGATCCAAATTGTCCAGGAAGCCGCGTAGATATCTCCTGGCCAGCATGTTCTATAAGAAGTATGGCATCGGCCGAGAACGTCGACAGCCGAATACGATCGGCGCGAAAGCAGCTGTGCCATAACCATTTCTCGCATCGTTGGCGGCCTCACCAGATCGGCACCCGCGCGGCGGCGAACTGCGTGGGTGACACGGTTCGCTGCTCGGACGAAAGCCGTCCAACCAACACCCACGCAACGCCGCCCCGTTGGCGGCTGCGAGGAGCACCGACCGTGCGTGTCCTGGCTACCGCAGCGTGCGAGCTACCGTCGCGACCGCTTGGCGATGACCGGTAACTTCGGACCCGACCACACTGACCACCGGCGCGAGCATCACCACCAACAAACAAACGAGCATCACCACCAACAAACAAAAACGTATCGGCATACCGGCGGCCGCGAGCAACACCGATGCGACCAGCACGGTGGCGGCTAGCGCGACGATCAGCGCATACAGCCCTTCCCAGGTACGAACCAACAGCGTGTAAATCAGATACATAGCTACGACAAAGATGGCTACCGGCACCGCGATGGACAACACGGTGCTGGCCGGTGAGATCTTGGCGTGATGTTCGATGTAGGAGGCGGCAACGTGCAGACCAGCACCAGCGGCCACGATGGCGCCAAACACGGCGATAGTGAGATAACCGAGAGTAAAAGACTGCTCTCGGTACGCGTGAAGCAGATTCGCGATTGGCGTTGAGTTGTACATCCACCACATTCCAAACGTCAGTCCGGTGCCAGCGAGTGCCACCAGAACCGCGTCTATCGTGAAACCCTGATCTTCGACCACGGCCGACAGCGACGCGACTGTTCCGATCATCCCCTCACCGAGCGCGATGATGATGAATTGCGTATACCGCTCGGCAATGTGGTGCGCGTGCCAGGGCGTTCCCCCTTTGCGTCTCTCAGCGATCCACGGCCCAGCGACTTCGACGAAGAGCAGGGCGGCAGACAACGTGAGCGTCACCGCAACCGAAGTGCGCACCAACGCCACCGCGATCCATCCGACCTGGGCAGCTGTGATGGTGATGGCATAGGTCAGGCACGCCCCGCGGCGGCCGGGGTCCTGCTTGGCTGCGCGCAACCATTGAGCTGCCATCGTGAGCCGCATAAGAACGTACCCGGCCATCATGACGGCATCGTCGACATGACCGCCTTTTTCAAGGGAAGCGAACATCGGCAACAGGCCGAACGCCAGGATGATCGCGCCAACCATCTGAAGCATCGTGGCAAGTCGATACGCCCAGTCGTCGGTGTCGTAAGCCGACGCGAACCAGGTGAAGGTGATCCACGCCCACGCGATGGTGAGGACGGCGAAGACGAAGCCGAATAACCCAGAGCCAGCGCGGTTCTCGGCGAGCGCGAGCGCGAACTCATTTGCGGCGATCGCTGCCGCGACAACAAACGTCAAGTCGAAAAGCAACTCCAGCGGCGTCGCCACGCGATGCCGCTCGTGTGGGTCGCGTCCAGACATGCGGCGCAATCGGGGACTGTCCGCACCGCCCCGCCCTATCTCGCTCACGCCTGACCTCCTGCCACATCTCGGCGGTCACAGCTACCGAGAAACCGCGTGCGATCAACCAACTCATCGCGGAAAGTTCCCACATCGCCGCTTGGCCATCCGGACGATAACACCGAATCAGCTATCTACGAGTGGACCGCCGCCCGCAGAAGACAAAGAGCGAAGCCGAAGCGCCACATGCTCGCCAGACTTAGAGCCTTCCCGTCTGCATCATCTCGATGGGGTCGTTCGACAGATACAGCCCCACCGCGCCCCCTCCATTCAAGATGGCGTCATGAACCCGATACCCGAGTAGCTCTTGTGCGCGTTCAGGGAGATCGCGCACGGTCTCGACCGGATTCACCAAGTAGTTGTTCTCCTCGGTCCTTAGCCACCCTACGTTGAAGCTCAGGTGCATACCCCTGCGTCGTTGGTTGCTGGTCGTGTTTGGGCCACCCCCGTGAATCGTTGACCCGAGGTAGACGACCGCAGATCCCGCGCTCATCTCGGCTGGCAGAAGGTCGTCCGGACGGGCGATCCGTTCCCGGTCCCAGCGGTGGCTGCCGGGAACCACACGGGTGGCTCCATTCTCGGCGGTGAAGTCATTCAGCGCGATTACTGAGGCCAGCTGAATTTCAGGATGCGGTTGCGGCAAGTGATACCAGACATCCTCGTCCCGATGCGGGTATTGCTGCTCAGAACCAGGACCGCGGTCTAGGACGTGAGCGACATTGAGACGATAGTTGACGCAAGAAGGAAGCAGTATGTCGTCTGCGATGTCTTTGTAGAGCGGGTGACACAGAACCTCCGTGGCGAAAATGCGCGAATAGCCGGCAACACCAGAGAGGTGTTTGGTCTGTTCGCCGAAAAATGCCCGATGAAGCGGGTTCGAAAGCTCTCTTCCGTCGGCAACCGTCGCAAGGACGTCATCTATCTCGGCGTTGAATCGGCACAGCAGATCGGCGTCAAGGAAGTCTTCGATGATGACCACGCCGTGCTCACGCAACGGCCCAGTGATCGTCTCGACGGGGGCAGCACTACCCAGGACGCTGATTGTCTCACTCATTGACGTTCTCCTTGTCCTCGCAACTTGATCTTCAATACGCCCTCAATCTCGGATGCTCGACCGCGCCGCGTGGATGACCTGCCGCGCCAGTCGGTCAACAATTCCGCCCTCAAGGCGCTGCTTCATCACAACCGTACGCACGATCATCGGACTCATCAGCATCTCGAGAAGAGCAGCCGAATCAGTGTCTTCGGAGAGCTCCCCTCTTTTGATAGCCGCGGTGAACGGGACCAGAAGCGACTCGGCGTGCTCGGCCCAAAACTCGATTTGCGATTCGTTGAACTCGCTGTCGTCATCGGCCACCATCGCAACGCTCATGGCGATCTCTGTCGGACTGGCAAGGAAGCGCGCGAGCGCACGCGCTAGTGCATAAACGTCGGTATCAAATCCACCAGTACTCGAGATCTTGAGGCTGCGGGCGTGCGCAGAAAGCCCTTCGCGAAGCAGTGCAACCCGCGACGGCCAGCGTCGGTAGACCGTGCTTCGGCTGACACCGGAGACCTCAGCGACCTTGTCTTGGGTGAGATCAGTGTCACCCGCCTTGAGTAACTCCAAGACCCCGGCCGCGACCGCATGGCGGTTGCGCTCGGTGCGTCCCCCCGTTCGAATCATCGATGCCGGCAGCCCGTGACGTTCTGCCGCGGCGTTCTCCTGGTTGTCAGCCACAGCACCCCTGTTGTTGGGACCATTATCCCATTAATAATGACACACAAATCCTATTTGAGCCACAAGGATCGGAACCCAACCGAAGACACCTCCACCGATCACTGCTGAGGTGCAGAGCAATTCGCCCAGGGCGGCCCGGCCGCGACGGTCTCTCAACAGCCAGCTCAACAGCCAGCGAAGTGTCGTCGGGACAACGCGCACCAGCCTGGGTCCACCGGAAACTGTCTGCCTAACGGCACGGCCCGACTGCATCGGTGCGGGCGGAGGGACTCGAACCCTCAAGCTCTTACGAGCACCGGCACCTAAAGCCGGCATGTTTGCCAATTTCATCACGCCCGCGGGCCTTGGACTTTACCGCTCGATCGTCGAGCTACCTGCCACGCACCTGCATATGGAGTACGCAACCTTGTTAGCTGGCATTACGCTACGTTAGCCCGCGATGAGCCGCCCCATAACCGCTCAGCGCCGCAGACGTGTGCGTCGTGCCTGCCGGGCCAGCGGACGCCGACACGGTCACTGAACGGATCAACCGGCCCCACTGAGCGCATCCGTCGAAACAGCCCCGTCGCGAGCGCATCTCGATCTCCCCCATTTGCAAACCGTATCCACCGGATTCCGCGGAAGGCCCCATGCACGACACCGCTTCGCGGCAGATCGCCTGATCACAGGTACCGCGCAGGTAATATGCTTTGGGGGTGCCAACCATGCGTCGTCGACGGCCGGCGCTGATCATTCTGGTGATCATTGCGGCGTGCGGCTGCCTAGCGCTGGGATGGTGGCAGTGGACAAGATTTCAAGCGGAGTCCGGCACCTTCCAGAATCTCGGCTACGCGCTGCAGTGGCCGCTATTTGCCTGGTTCTGCGTCTACGCGTACCGCAACTTCGTTCGCTACGAGGAGGCCGCACCGAATCCGCGCAGCAGCACGACTATGACCGAAGTACCCGCCGAACTACTTCCCGAGCGACCCAAGCCAGCCCAGCAGCCAGCAGATGACCCGGCACTTCAGCAGTACAACGCCTACCTCGCGGCACTCGCGAGCAACGACTCCGATAAACCGAACAGGACCACCGCATGACCACACCAGAGACCCCCGAAGCGCAGCAGAGCGAGAACAGCATTCCTGCCGACAAGATCCGCACTGCATTGCTCGGCTACCGCGTCATGGCGTGGACAACGGGTATTTGGCTCATGGCGCTGTGCTACGAGATTGTGGTCCGCTACATCGTCAAGGTCGACAATCCGCCAACCTGGATCGGCGTCGTCCACGGCTGGGTGTATTTCACCTACTTGTTGTTCACCGCGAATTTGGCCGTAAAAGTCCGCTGGCCGATCGCCAGGACGGGCGGTGTGCTGCTAGCCGGCACCATTCCGTTGCTCGGAATACTCGTGGAGCACTTCCAGACCAAAGACGTCAAGGCGCGCTTTGGCGTGTAAGCCCGACCTTTTAACCGGCATCTACCGCAGCAGGGCGAATTCTCTACTGGGCAAGCGTACGTAACGCCGGCAAGAGCAGCGCCAGTGCACGACCCCGGTGCGACGCCGCGTCCTTCTCTTCCGCGCTCAGCTGCGCCGCAGTCCGGTCTGCAGTGTCAGGGCCGTCCGGAACGAACACCGGGTCGTATCCGAACCCGCCACGACCACGCGGCTCCCGGCAAATCGCACCCGGCCACTCGCCGCGCACCACAACTTCGCCAGCCCCAGACACCAACGCGCAAGCGGAAACAAACACCGCACCGCGCCGCTCATCGGGCACATCACACAACTGGGCGAGCAGCAGCTCCGTATTGGCTGCGTCGTCTCCGTGTCGGCCAGACCACCGGGCTGAGAGCACACCCGGCATGCCCCGCAGCGCAGCCACCTCCAAGCCGGAGTCATCAGCGAGACTGGCAAGACCCGTGGCGACAAATGCGTCGCGCGCCTTCGCCAGGGCGTTTTCCTCGAATGTCGCGCCGGTTTCCGGCGCTTCATCGAACGGCGCCAACTCGTCGAGGGACACCAGCGTCAATGTGGATAGCCCGGCGAGGTCCAACACCCGACGCAATTCAGCCAGCTTCTTACGATTGCGGCTAGCAACAAGCAGACGGGTCAGAATTCACTCCAGACTCTCAGTCCCTCCACACCGGGACACAACTTCTGACGCCCAATTGACGTGGGGCCGTGCTCGAATCATGCACCAGCGTAGATACGTCCACCTAGCCGCCACCCCCAACACGCTGGTCCATCTTGCCCACCACCGCTAGGTTTTCCGCGAAGCCGCACCAAAACTGCTTGAAAGTAAGCGGACGTGGCAGCCAATGTTGTCCGCAACGCGATCACCGAGCCTGGCCACTAGTCGCTAGGCGTGATCGCCAGACAAGAGAAGACCGTCGGGAGCCCTCAGCGCAATATCCGATACCGTTCCAACACCTACGGCTGAAAACTGCTCAGCATGGATCTCAGCTCGATTTTGGGGTATCTCAGCGCTGCCGGCAGCCGCTCGGCGGCGACCTTGCGCGATCGAGCTGACCGAACCTAGCGTGCGGAGCACCGTTGCGGACGATCGAAGAGGTCGTGCGATGAGTGTTGCCCTTCATGCTGGCAGAGGAGATTCCCGTGACAGAAAACATCTGGAAGCTCAAACACGCCGATGAGTTGATCGGGGAGATTCATATCACCGGCAGCGACTTTCCCTGGCTCTGCGGCACCTTCGTCGCTTCACCCGGATTCGCCCATTTCAAGCCGTTTTTCGACCGCGAACTCGAACTGATGGCGTCCGACAACCCGGGCGCCGAAGATGCTATGGATTCCTGGGAGAAGACCTACGAACTGATCAACAACGAACTCACCTTGATCGACGCCGAGGGCATGCCAGTCGCGGAGTTCCTACTTCACATTCAAAACGGTGACGCCTGGTTCCGCTGGTCCGACGAGCCATTCGGCGAATAGCCCCAACTACATGACTGTCTGGCAATACCTGTCGACCTCTCGGCAGCATATCCATAGGGCCAGAAACGCTGTCGGCCTTGATCGTTGCTCTCCACCGGACAAGGCGTTGCGGAGCACGACTACGCCATGCGAAATGCACCGTCATTGCGCTACCCAGGGCTGTCGCCTCCCCTGCTTGGGGATTCGTCGCTGCCCATCTTGGGCCACGCACCGGATTGACGGTTGCTGATCAGGCTTCCCAAAATCCCGGGCAATAAGGCAGGTCAGCTTCCGAACGCCTTGGGTGACGGTGGCCCCTCGGGCAACACACCTGGATAAGGCAGCGCCAACGCCTCACGCTGGGCGGCAAACAAGGCATCGCAGGCGCCCAGCGCTACGTCGAGCAACTTGTCGAGCGTCGAGCGCGGAAAGGTCGCGCCCTCCCCGGTGCCCTGTACCTCCACCAGAGTCCCGGTGTCGGTAGCGACCACGTTCATGTCGACCTCTGCCCGAGAATCTTCCTCGTAGGGCAAGTCCACTCGAATTCTGCCGTCGACCACGCCGACACTCACCGCAGCGATCGCACACGACAAGGGCCTGGGATCCGACAGCCTGCCAAACGCCGCCAGGTAGGTCACCGCGTCTGCTAGCGCCACGTAAGCACCGGTGATCGCAGCGGTACGAGTACCGCCGTCGGCCTGCAATACATCACAGTCGACGGCGATGGTGTTCTCTCCCAGCGCACCGAGGTCGATGCAGGCCCGCAGCGATCGACCGACCAGGCGACTGATCTCTTGGGTCCGCCCGCTGGGCCGGCCCTTCACCGATTCCCGGTCCGAACGGCTGTGCGTCGCCGACGGCAGCATTGCGTACTCCGCAGTGAGCCAGCCCAGACCTGATCCCTTCCGCCAACGCGGCACTCCCTCAGTGACGCTCGCGGTGCACATGACCTTTGTCTGGCCGAATTCGACGAGCACCGAACCTGCCGGGTTATTGGTAAAACCCCGGGTCATCACAACCGGACGAAGCTCGTCGTCCAGCCGACCATCTTCTCGTTTTGACACGGCGCCAACCCTAACCCGACCCTGCCCCAACCCGCCGGAACGGTGTGGGTTGGGGTCTAAATCTGGCCAGTCAGCGCACGCCGGACTTCAAACGTCTCATCGCACACGACCGCGTGTACGGGACCGTCAAACTCCGCCTTAGCCTCGCTGATCACATCCTCACGGGATGTCCACGGTGGGATATGAGTGAGCAGCAGCTCACGAACACCGGCCTGGGCGGCCGCTCGGCCCGCCTCGGTGCCGGACAGATGCAGATCAGGCGGACGCCGTGGCGAATGGGTCCAGGACGCCTCGCACAGGAAGACGTCGGCGCCACGAGCCAGCTCCACGAGCTGGTCGCAGCTGCCGGTGTCACCGCTGTAGGCCAACGACGCACCTTCGGCATCAGTGATCCGCAGACCGTAAGACTCCGTCGGATGCGCGACCGTGCGCGGCACCACCGTAAGCGAACCTAAGGCGACCGGCTCGCCGTCGACCCAGCGGCGAACATCGAAGATGTCCGAGCAATCGTCTATCTCTCCGCCGTAGGGCGAAGACGCCGCCCCCAGCCGCGACCAGGTGTCACTCGGGCCGTACAACACCGCCTTGCCCGACGGACGCGACGGATGGTAGCGACGCCACACGAAAAGTCCCGGCATGTCCAAACAGTGATCAGCATGCAGATGGGACAACAGCACATGCACATCGGCCGGGTCCGCGTGACGCTGCAAGGCGCCCAGCACTCCCCCGCCGAAGTCGATGACAATCGGAGGCGTGTCCGGAGCCCGCAGCAAATAGCCCGAAGCGGGCGAATCCGGTCCCCCAACGCTGCCGGAGCACCCCAGCACGGTTATTCGCACGGAACCTACTGTGCCACGTCGGATAGCGCAATGACGAAAACATCGCCGCATTCGTTCAGCAGAACCCGTGCGCGCGCCTAGCGGAAGCCGAAGTGGTGAACAGATTGCACACCGGTCACTGCCGGACCAAGAAATCGCGCCGCCAATTTGGTGAACGCCGCGGGGTCGCCCGTTGCTTCGAACACCCGGTTCGCCGGCGGAGCATCGTGCGGACGCAACAGATCCATCTCGGTGAGCACCCGCACCACTTCTTTGGCCGTCTCCTCCGCGCTCGAAACCAGCGTGACGTTGTCTCCCATGGCGAGCTGAATCAGACCGGAAAGCAACGGATAGTGCGTACAACCCAGCACTAGTGTGTCCACTTCGGCGCGCTGCAGCGGCTCCAGATAGCCTTCGGCCAAACCGAGAACCTGACGGCCAGTGGTAACACCGCGCTCGACGAAGTCCACGAAGCGCGGGCAAGCTACCGCGGTGATCTCAGTGTCGCGGGCCGCGGCAAACGCGTCCTGATAGGCGAGCGAGGTGATGGTAGCTCGCGTGCCGATTACCCCGATACGCCCACTGCGAGTGGCGGCGACCGCGCGGCGCACCGCCGGCAAGATCACTTCCACGACCGGAACGTCGTAGCGCTCTCGCGCGTCCCGCAGGCAAGCCGCTGACGCCGAGTTGCAAGCGATCACCAATGCCTTGACGCCACGCTCCACCAGATCGTCACCGATGGCCAGCGCATGCGCACGGATCTCCGGGATGGTCAGCGGACCGTACGGACCGTTGCCGGTGTCACCGACATAGACGATGTCCTCGTCCGGCAGTTGATCGATGATCGCCCGCGCTACGGTCAGTCCCCCAACGCCGGAGTCGAAGACCCCGACGGGCGTCAGCGGCGAACTCATGTAGTCACGGGTGCTGAACGGACTTTCTCAGCGCACGCGCCCTGCGTTCCGGACCAGACAACACATAGGCGGCCAGGACACCAGCCACCGCGCCGCACAAATGTCCCTGCCATGACACACCACCGCACTGGCCGAGCACCGGCATCGCCCCGAGCAGATAACCGCCGTAGGCGAACAAGACCACCAGCCCGATCGCGACATCGCGCACCCGCCGCACAAACAGCCCGAAGACCAGTAGAAACGCCAGCCAACCAAAGATCAGGCCCGAAGCCCCAATGTGGTCGGTCGGGCCGCAACTGCTGCCGAGGTTGCCGATCAACCAAGTCCCGAAACCTCCCACGATCCATACGATCGCGGTCGCCCACACGAACCGGGACAGCCCCGCCAGAGTCATCAGAAATCCCAGCACCAGCAACGGGATGGTGTTGGCTAGCAAATGGGGCCAGTTAGCGTGCAGCAGCGGCGCGAAGATGATCCCCCACAAACCGTCACTTTCAAGCGGCCTGATGCCGTTGACATCCAACGAATGCCGCGAGAGCTGGTCGATCAGTTCGATCAGGTACAGCAGCGCGACGAAGGTGAGGACCGTGGCCCCACCCACCAGCCACTCCGGCCGCTTCTTCGGCGGCACAGCTGGTGTTGCGCGGCGCCCAGCCGACCCGGTCATGCCCACACCTGCCCTTCCAGAGCGTTTTCGGCGTCATCAAGGCTACCTGCGTCTACGCCTGTTGACAGACACATCCAACCGGCATCGACGACCACGAAGGCAATAGGCTTCGCCACATTGGCCACAGAGCGCACGGGTGCCCCTCGCATCGACAATGTCGGCACGAATCACCAGCACGTCAGCGGCTGGCCTCTGCTGGTCGGGTCGCGACAGTCCGGAAAGTTCAAGCCTCGAATGCTCCGGGCAACGTGCCGCGGTAGGTAGGTATTCCAGCTACCGGCTGGGCCGCTAGGACTGCACTCAGCACCGCGCGAGCCAGGCAATCGGCAGCGGCCGCACCCACCGCCGCGACCAAACCCGTTTCCGGAGACAACGCGTCCGGCACCGGTCCGGCTGCCCAAGTTGCTTCGACCTTCCCGGTAGCCAGGGCGAACACGGTATCGCCGTCTAGCGGGGTGTGCGCGGGCCGGATAGTGCGAGCCAGCCCGTCGTGGGCGGCGATCGCGACACGCCGGCATCCCGTGGGGCTGAGCGCAGCATCGGTGGCTACCACCGCGATCGTGGTGTTCAGGGAACTCGCAACGGACGGCAACGTGGCAAGAGCATCAATCTGCTCGCTCGGTGGGGTTGTCAACGCGAACGCCTGTATCAAGTCCGCCATCCAGGGCAGACCGGTTGCCGGATCGACGACGTTACCCACGGAGTTCACCACAACCACGGCGCCGACAGTCACGCTGGGATTCACCGTCGTCAGATGCGTGGACGCGGTCCCAACACCCCCCTTGAACACGCCCGCACGCGCCCCTACACCCGCGCCGACCGTCCCGACGGCAACAGCATCATCGCGCGCCGACCCCGCGGCGGCGGCAGCAGCCGCGTAGCCGAATTCAGCGGTCGGCCGGCAATCCCAACCGCCGACAGGCAGATCGAAAATCACCGCTCCAGGCACGATCGGCACAACACCAGCGCCCATCGCTACGCCGCGTTGGTGTTCTTCCAGCCAGCGCATGACGCCGTCGGCTGCGGCGAGACCGAATGCGCTACCACCAGCCAGCAGTACGGCATCGACGAAACGCACGCTATTGGCCGGGTCCAGCAGATCGGTCTCCCGGGTGCCAGGCGCACCGCCCCGGCAATCAACCGCGCCGACGGTCCCGGGCGGCGGCAACACCACCGTGGCGCCACATGCCCAACCGCTGCCAAGCGATGCGTCGGGGTCCAGCCGCTGGAAGTGCCCCACGCGGATGCCGTCGACGTCGCTGATCGAGCTCATCGGGCCGGCTTTCCCATCAGCACCAAGACCAGGTATTCCTGCAAAACCGTCAGCCATTGGTAGACAGCGAAGTGCGCAGCGAGCGGATGTTCGGCCGGCAGGCGATCCGGCCCTTGTGGGCCGATTTCGAGCATCGTTCCCAAGGTCAGCCGAAGATCGTTGACGGCCGCGACCCATGCGTTGGCGTCCTCTTCGGTCAGCTCGAGACGACCACCGTTATGCGGAACCGTAGCCAAGACCTGCTGAGCGGCAGCACGTTTGGCACCGATGATCTCCGGTTCGTGCAGGCTGCGCAGGGCAGCGTTAAGGCTGTCGACGGCCTCGGCGCCCAACGGATCAACATCATCGGGTTCAACAGACCTGTAGAAAGCCGGCAGTAGCCGGCCCAGCGTCGGGTCGCCCGGCGGCTGCGCATGCCCGGTCTTTATTCCGGTAATTTCTTCCAGTTCGTCCGACGGCGAGGAGGATTCACGTTGGTCTAACAACCCGACCATGGCACTGACCAGGTTCTTCAGCAGGGCCGCTTCATGAGCAGCCAGCGAAGACCGAAATCGCAGCCCGCCGGGTGTCTCCACGCGTTTCCACCTACGCACGACGGAACCCTGCAAGCACGGAAACGGTCACTTGTCCTGCTGCAGCGTGGCCCACAACCCGGCGGCATGCAGCTTGGACACGTCGACTTCCATCGACTCACGGCTTCCCGCCGATACCACCGCCCTGCCTTCGTTGTGCACCTGCAACATCAGCTTGGTGGCATGCGGCTCGCTATAGCCAAACAATTTCTGGAAAACATACGTCACGTAGGTCATCAGATTAACCGGGTCGTCCCAGACGATGGTGACCCATGGACTGGCTGCGGCATCGACCCCCGCGGACTCGTGTTGGCCGGTGGACCCCGGCTTAACGGGTGCTGACGCAACAACCATGGGAACCAGGATACCGAGAAGGAGGTTCGCTACTGCCGGTACCGTTGCGGTGTGAGCGACTCGGTGGCAGCTGGGCTGTTTACCGACAAGTACGAGTTGACGATGCTGGCGGCGGCGCTACGCGATGGCACCGCCAACCGCCGGACCACGTTTGAGGTGTTCGCCCGTCGACTCCCAGCGGGCCGCCGTTACGGGGTGGTCGCTGGAACTGGCCGTCTGCTGGAAGCCTTGCCGCAGTTCACGTTCGACGACGAAGCGTGTGACTTCCTGGCACAGTTCCTCAACACCGAGACAGTCAGCTACCTGAGCAGCTTCCGGTTCAATGGCGATATCGACGGCTACGCCGAGGGCGAGCTGTACTTCCCGGGATCCCCCATCTTGTCGGTACATGGCAGCTTCGCCGAGTGCGTGGTGATCGAAACGCTGGTGCTGTCGATCCTCAACCACGACAGCGCGATCGCGTCGGCCGCGGCACGCATGGTCAGTGCCGCCGCAGAACGCCCGCTGGTCGAGATGGGCTCTCGACGGACACACGAGCGCGCGGCGGTTGCCGCCGCCCGGGCGGCCTATATCGGCGGCTTCGCTGCCTCATCCAACCTGCAAGCTCAGCGGCGATACGGAGTACCGGCGAAGGGAACCGCCGCGCACGCATTCACCATGCTGCATGCCCGCGCCGACGACCGCCCGCAAGAATCCGAACTGGCGGCGTTTCGCGCCCAGGTTGACGCGCTGGGCTCGGACACGACGCTGTTGGTGGACACCTATGACGTGACAACGGGCGTGGCGAATGCCGTGACAGCCGCCGGTCCGACACTCGGCGCGGTGCGCATCGACTCCGGCGAACTTGCCGTGCTAACTCGCCGAGTGCGCGAACAGCTCGACCGCTTGGGGGCCACGCAAACTCGCATCATGGTCTCCGGTGATCTCGACGAGTTCGCCATCGCGGCGCTACGCGGGGAGCCGGTGGACAGCTACGGCGTGGGTACGTCGCTTGTTACTGGCTCGGGTGCGCCGACCGCGAACATGGTCTACAAGTTGGTCGAGGTGGATGGGATTGCGGTGCAGAAGCGCTCCAGTCACAAGGAATCACGCGGCGGCCGCAAGGAGGCCCTGCGACGCTCCCGCTCGACGGGCATCATCACCGAGGAAGTCGTGCATCCAGCGGGACGCCCACCCGCCAGCACCGTGCCGTGCCGGACACTGACCACACCGCTCGTCCGCGATGGACGTCCAGTGGCCGGATGTGACCTGGCCGCGGCGCGCAAGCTGATGGCATCCGGACTGGGAAGCCTGCCCTGGGAGGGGCTGAAGCTGGCAGACGGAGATCCGGCGATCCCAACGCTTCTGTTCAGCACCTGATCACGCGGCGCCACCGCGCAAACGCCCGCCCGAAGGGCAAAGCGAAGCAATCAGATACCGTCTGCATACCGGGCCCCGAACATTACGGGTCCGACGACCCCAGACCCCGATAGGCAAGGGAGCAGCCCACGCCCGACGTGTCTGTGTCCGTGCCCAGGTTGCTGGCCATGGCGGTGGCCGCGCTCGGCGGCACCGAACGCCGCGGCCAGATAGAAATGGCCACCGCGGTGGCCCATGCCTTCGAAACCGGCGAGCACCTGGTCGTCCAAGCCGGCACCGGCACCGGCAAGTCGCTGGCGTACCTGGTTCCAGCGATTGTCCATTCCGTCCGCGGCGACGCACCGGTTGTGGTTTCGACAGCGACTATCGCCTTGCAGCGCCAACTTGTCGACCGCGATCTTCCTCGGCTGGCTGATTCGCTTGCTGGCTACCTTCCCCGACGGCCGACATTCGCGTTGCTCAAAGGCCGTCGAAACTACCTGTGTCTGAACAAGATCCACGGCAGCACTTCTAGTGGTTCAACGGAGCCGGACTCCACCGGCGCTCAGGACCGCCCGCAGGAGGAACTTTTCGACTCGATGGCGGTCACGACCTTGGGCCGCGACGTGCAGCGACTTACGGCCTGGGCGTCGACGACAGAGTCCGGCGACCGCGACGACCTCAAGCCTGGCGTGTCGGATCGGTCCTGGTCCCAAGTCAGCGTTACCGCGCGGGAATGCATCGGTGTGGCTCGCTGTCCGTTTGGCTCGGAGTGCTTCTCTGAACGAGCGCGTGGCCGAGCTGGCGCGGCCGACATCGTCGTCACCAATCACGCGCTACTGGCCATTGATGCCGTAGCCGAGTCGGCGGTGCTGCCCGAACATACGCTGCTGGTCGTCGACGAAGCACACGAGTTGGTCGATCGGGTCACCTCGGTGGCCACCGCTGAACTGACGTCGGCGAACCTCGGTGTCGCCGCCCGGCGCGTCACGCGATTGGTGAGTCCGGAATTGACCCAGCGACTGGAGGCGACGTCTGCAACCCTCGCCGCAGCGATCCACGATGCGACACCGGGCCGCATGGATCATCTCGACGAGGAAACGACCACATACCTGGCCGCGCTGCGCGACGCAGCCCACGCTGCGCGCTCGGCGATCGACAGCACCAACGACGCGAAGGCCGCAGCAGCACGCGCCGAAGCAGCCGCGCTGATGACCGAGATCTGCGACACCGCGGCACGGATCCTGACGTCATTTACTCGCGCAATCCCCGATCGCACCGATGTCGTTTGGGTCGACCATGAGGACAACCGCGGTGCACCGCGCGCCGTGCTGCGGGTGGCCCCGCTTTCGGTGGCCGGACTGCTGGCAACTGAGGTGTTCGCCCGGTCGACGACCACGTTGACGTCGGCGACGCTGACAATCGGCGGGTCATTTGAGCCGATGGCCGCGGCCTGGGGCCTCACCGGGAGAGAAACCAGCCAGGACACCGCCTGGCGCGGGCTTGATGTCGGATCGCCGTTCCACCACGCCACGTCGGGCATACTCTACGTGGCCGCCCATCTCCCTCCACCTGGCCGCGACAGCGCCGGATCGGCCGAACAGCTGACCGAGGTAGCAGAACTCATCGCTGCGGCCGGAGGACGCACCCTGGGCCTGTTCTCCTCGATGCGCGCCGCCCGGGCCACCGCCGAGGCCATGCGCAACCGGCTGTCCACACCGGTGTTGTGCCAGGGCGACGACAGCACGTCCACCCTCGTTGAACAGTTCGCCGAAGACGCCGCGACTTCCCTGTTCGGTACGCTATCGCTGTGGCAGGGCGTCGACGTTCCGGGGCCATCTCTGTCATTGGTACTCATCGATCGCATCCCGTTTCCCCGGCCTGACGACCCGCTGCTCAGCGCACGACAGCGAGCGGTGGCGGCCACCGGCGGCAACGGGTTCATGGCCGTCGCCGCGAGCCACGCCGCGCTGTTGCTGGCGCAGGGATCGGGCCGGCTGTTGCGCCGCGTCACAGACCGCGGTGTTATTGCAGTGCTGGACTCGCGGATGGTCACCGCCAGGTACGCCGGTTACCTGCGCGCCTCGTTGCCGCCATTTTGGCAAACCACCGACGCCGCACAAGTCCGCGCGGCGCTTGCCCGTTTGTCCGCGCAAGCCGACAGCACACCGGCCTGACCCGGCGACAGCCCTCAAGCCAGCGCCACCAGCCCGAGTTCGTTACCGGAAGCGAGCATCGGATGGCGAGGCAACACTCGCACCGTGTAGCCGACCGCCCCCGCCAACGGCAACGGCGTTGTCGTGGAGAAGATCTGCTTTCCGCCCTCAGCGGTGCCTGTGTGCGACATTTCGACAGTGACTGGATCCAGCAACACGTCGCCTGCGTCGACCCTGCCCAGCACTGCCTGCACCGTCACTTCGCCGTGCTCCAAACCCGCTAGACATACGCTGGCGGTCAGGGTCAACTTCGACCCGAGAAGCGGAGTATCCGGCAGCCCGGTGCTGTCGACATCGGTGATGTCGATCCGCGGCCACGCTTCCTCGACACGTCGGCGATAGGCGGCCAACTCCCGCGCTGAATCAAAGTGGGCACCGCACCAAGTGTTTTCGCTGCCTTCTGGTTGCCCCGCGATCTGCCGCAGCGAATGCGCCGCCGGCGTGTAGTAGCGCTCAACATAGTCGCGCACCATCCGAGAAGCCGAAACTTTCGGACCAAGTGTCTGCAGGGTATGGCGCACCATTTCGATCCACCGCGGCGGCACCCCGTGTTCGTTCCGCTCGTAGAACTTGGGCGTGACCGACTGCTCTAGCAGGTCATACAGAGCGCTGGACTCCAGGTCATCGCGACGGTCCTCGTCGGCCACACCGTCCGCAGACGGTATCTCCCAACCGTTTTCACCGTCGTAGCACTCGTCCCACCAACCGTCGCGGATGGACAGATTCAACCCGCCATTGAGCGCGCTCTTCATTCCTGAGGTACCGCAGGCCTCCAGCGGCCGAAGCGGGTTGTTGAGCCATACATCGCAGCCCCAGTACAACAACCGGGCCATTGACATGTCGTAGTTGGGCAGGAAAGCGATGCGGTGGCGCAGCTGGGGCCGATCGGCGAACTGAACCACCTGCTGAATCAGCGCCTTGCCGGCTTCGTCAGCCGGATGTGATTTCCCGGCGACAATCAGCTGGATCGGTCGGTGCTGGTCCAACAACAGGCGCTCAAGCCGATCCGGATCTCGCAGCATCAGTGTCAGCCGCTTGTACGTCGGGACCCGCCTGGCAAAACCAACGGTAAGCACATCCGGATCGAAAGCCTCAGCAATCCAACCTAATTCGGCGTCCGAAGCGCCACGCTCCAGCCACGAACGCCGCAGGCGCGCCCGGACATCTGCGATTAGTTGCGAGCGCAGCTGCGAGCGAATCCACCACAGATGGCCAGGATCGACTTGCCGCAACCGCGGCCATTCACCAGGCTCACTGAACGAACCAGGTCCGGCCAGCTCGCTGCCCAGCTGCAACCACTGCGGCGCCGCCCAGGTACGTGCGTGTACGCCGTTGGTGATCGACCCGATCGGGACCTCTCCGGAGTCGAAACCCGGCCACAGATCATTGAACATGTCCCGACTCACCCGACCATGCAGCAACGACACACCGTTGGCCCGTTGAGCCAAGCGCAGACCCATGTGAGCCATGTTGAACGTGACCGGATCGCCTTCGGCGCCGAGCGCCATGACCCGCTCGGTCGGCACTCCAGGCAGTAGTGTGGACACCCCGTCACCAGCGACGTCGTCCCCAAGGTAGCGGCGCACCATGTCCACCGGGAACCGGTCGATGCCGGCCGGCACCGGCGTGTGAGTGGTGAACACCGTGCTGGACCGCACGACCGTCAACGCGGTGTCGAAGTCCAGCCCGGAATCGGTGATCAGTTCGCGAATTCGTTCCACGCCCAGGAATCCGGCATGCCCCTCGTTCATGTGGAACACCTCGGGCGCCGGCAATCCCGCAATCGTGGTGAACGCGCGCACCGCCCGCACTCCACCGACCCCGGCCAGGATTTCTTGCCGAATCCGATGTTCCTGATCACCACCGTAGAGGCGATCCGTAACGCCGCGTAGATCGTGCTCGTTCTCCGGGACATCGGAGTCCAGCAGGAGCAGCGGAACACGCCCCACCTGCGCGACCCAGATCCGGGCTCGCAGCCGCGCCGAGTCCGGCAGGGCCAGTTCCACCAGCACCGGATCACCGTTGACATCGGTGAGCAGACGCAACGGCAACCCCTGCGGGTCCAGCAAGGGATATGTTTCGTGCTGCCAGCCATCTGTGGTGAGCGACTGGCGGAAATAGCCAGACCGGTAGTACAGGCCAACCGCGATCAACGGCACCCCTAGATCAGAGGCGGCTTTCAGGTGGTCACCGGCGAGGATGCCGAGGCCACCGGAGTAGTTGGGCAACACCTCGGCGACACCGAACTCCATCGAGAAGTACGCGATACCGGTCGGCAAAGTTGGCCCTGAAACTCCGATCTCTTCTTCCTGCTGCTGATACCACAACGCACGACTGCGGTAGTCGTCCAAATCAGCCGCCAACTGATCGAGGCGGCTCAGAAACTCTCTATCGAGCGCCAATTCGTCAAGTCTCGCGGGACTAACCGAACCCAACAGCGCCAGCGGATCATTGCCACAATCCACCCACAAGGCCGGGTCTATGGTCGCGAAGAGATCTTGTACCGGCTGCTCCCATGACCACCGCAGGTTGGTCGACAGCTGGTCAAGGGCGGTCAGACGGTCCGGAAGATGGGCGCTGACGGTAAACCGGCGTAGGGCTTTCACACGTCTTTACCTTACTGCGCATTCGGCTGCCTGCAGGCTACCTCGTGACGGCTTCGCCCCGGTGACCACGATCGGACACTAGGGTGGTTGTAGGCGCAACGAGACGAGCAAAAGGACAACAACACGCGGAGTACACCCCGGTTACGACGCGAACCGCGCAGCGGGCCGAGAAGAAGCCGGGCAATCGGAACGGAGTGGTGGGTGCCCGGTCGCGTCGAGATCGATGACGTCGCGCCCGTTGTATCGTGCGGCGCGTACCCGGCCAAAGCAGTGGTCGGTGAGATAGTCCCGGTCAGCGCGACGGTATGGCGAGAAGGCCACGAGGCAGTCGCGGCGACACTGGTGGTGCGCTATCTCGGGCCGCGTTACCCGCACCCCACCGACGGCCGGCGGGCACATGCGGTGCGAGCCCCGGCATCAGAGCCGGCTGTCGCGCAACATCTCCCGGCCGCTCAGCCGCCTCGCGTCAAACCTATTCCGATTCCCATGACAATGGGCCAAGAACCCTTTAGATTCCACGCCCAATTCGCCCCGGACAGCGTGGGCTTGTGGACCTTCAGAATCGACGGCTGGGGCGATCCGATCCGCACGTGGCGTCATGGGCTAATCGCCAAGCTGGACGCTGGTCAAGGCGAGGAGGAACTGTTCAACGATCTGCTGATAGGCGCCGCGCTGTTTGAGCGCGCGGCGACGGGTGTGCCACGCGCGCACCGCGCTCGGCTACTGTCGGTTGCAGCGGCTTTGCGTGAACCCGGCGATCCGGTGACTCGTACCGCGCTGGCCCTGACGTCGGAAATCGACGAACTCCTGACTGTCTATCCGCTGCGGGATCTGGTTACGCGGGGCAAGCGGTTCGACGTTTGGGTAGACCGCCCGTTGGCGCGCTTCGGCGCATGGTACGAAATGTTTCCGCGCTCGACCGGCGGGCGGGACGAGAACGGCATACCGATACACGGCACCTTCGCGACCGCCTCGGCGGCGCTTCCGCGTATAGCCGAGATGGGTTTTGACGTGGTGTACCTGCCCCCGATACATCCCATCGGCAAAGTACATCGCAAAGGCCGCAATAACACCCCCACCGCCGCAACCGGCGACGTGGGATCTCCCTGGGCGATCGGGAGCGACGACGGTGGCCACGATGCTGTTCATCCGGACTTGGGGAACCTCACCGACTTCGATGAGTTCGTGGCCACGGCGCGCGACCTGGGCATGGAAGTGGCTTTGGACCTGGCTCTGCAATGCGCACCAGACCATCCATGGGCCACCAATAACCGACAGTGGTTCACCGAATTGCCGGACGGCACCATTGCTTACGCCGAGAACCCACCGAAGAAGTATCAGGACATCTATCCGCTCAACTTTGACAACGATCCCGCGGGCCTCTACCACGAGGTTCTACGCGTGGTGCGGCATTGGATCGACCATGGTGTCAAGTTCTTCCGGGTCGACAATCCGCATACCAAGCCACCCGACTTCTGGGTCTGGCTGATCGGCCAGGTCAAGACCATCGACCCCGACGTTCTGTTCCTATCCGAAGCTTTCACCCCTCCAGCACGACAGTATGGGCTGGCCAAACTCGGCTTCACCCAGTCCTACACCTACTTCACCTGGCGCACCGCCAAGACAGAACTCACCGAATTCGGCAACGGCATAGCTGAACTCGCCGACTATCGCAGGCCCAACTTGTTCGTCAATACCCCGGATATCCTGCATGCCGTCCTCCAGCACAACGGCCCGGGTATGTTCGCCATCCGCGCGGTGCTCGCGGCAACGATGAGTCCCGCCTGGGGTGTCTACTCCGGCTATGAGCTTTTCGAACACCAAGCGCTACGCAGTGGTAGCGAGGAGTACCAGGATTCTGAAAAGTACGAGCTACGGCCTCGCGACTTCGCCAGCGCGCTGGATTCGGGACGATCGCTGGAGCCGTTCATTGCTCGCCTCAACGCAATTCGCCGAATTCATCCCGCCCTGCAGCAGTTGCGCACCATTCATTTTCACCATGTGGACAACGACGCGCTGCTGGCCTACAGCAAGTTCGACCCAGCCACCGGCGACTGCGTGTTGGTCGTGGTAACGCTCAACGCTTTCACGCCTGAAGAAGCGACTCTGTGGCTAGACATGCCGGCATTGGGTATGGAGTCCTACGAACGATTTTGGGTGCGCGACGAAATATCCGGCCAGGACTACCAATGGGGGCAATCCAATTACATTCGTATCGACCCTGGCCAGGCAGTTGCTCACATCGTCAATATGCCAATCGTTCCGCCGGAATCGCGGATCATGCTGCTCCGCAGGGGCCTACGGAGGTGAGCCGACCCAATAACGTTTCCGGCCAGAATGCCCGGACACACCTAAGGCCCGCATCCGCCGAGCTCACGCGCCTCAGCGCCGGGACACACCACAACCCGCACGGAATCCTGGGCGCGCACGAGTACGGCGATCACACTGTTATCCGGGCATTCCGTCCACACGCATCCGCTGTCATCGCGCTCGTTGGCGATGACCGATTTCCGCTACAGCAGCTTGACCCGGGCTTGTTCGCTGTCGCGCTGCCATTTGCCGGCCTGATCGACTACCGGCTGCAGGTCTGCTACCAGGGCACTACTGAGACGCTCGACGTGCACACCGTGGCCGACGCCTACCGCTTCTTACCCACCGTGACCGAGTTCGACCTTCACCTGTTCGCCGAGGGCCGCCACGAACGCCTCTGGGAGGTACTGGGCGCACACCCGCGCTCGTTCACCACCGCCGACGGCGTAGTAGCTGGGGTGTCGTTCGCGGTGTGGGCGCCCAACGCCAAGGGTGTCGCACTGATCGGCGAATTCAACGGCTGGAACGGCAACGACGCCCCCATGCGGGTGCTGGGCTCATCGGGCGTATGGGAATTGTTCTGGCCGGGCTTCCCCCCCGA
Source organism: Mycobacterium sp. (assembly GCF_965230835.1). GTDB lineage: Bacteria > Actinomycetota > Actinomycetes > Mycobacteriales > Mycobacteriaceae > Mycobacterium. The sequence continues at coordinate 3,637,842 of NZ_CBDDLW010000002.1, read as the reverse complement.
CGGCCTGTACAAGTTCCGGGTGCACGGCGCCGACGACTTGGTCACCGATCGGGCCGACCCGTTCGCCTTCGGCACCGAAATTCCACCACGGCGCGCGTCACGAGTGACGTCGAGTAGCTATGAGTGGCGTGACGGCGACTGGCTTGCTCGGCGTGCGCAACGCAATCCGGTGACCGAACCGATGAGTACCTGCGAAGTGCACCTCGGCTCCTGGCGCCCCGGACTGAGCTATCGCCAGCTTGCTCGCGATCTAGCTGATTATCTTGTAGAACAACGATTTACCCACGTAGAACTGCTTCCTGTCGCTGAGCATCCGTTCGCCGGTTCCTGGGGATATCAGGTCACCTCTTACTACGCGCCCACGTCTCGGTTCGGCACGCCCGACGACTTCCGGGCACTCGTCGACGCCCTGCACCAAGCCGGGATCGGTGTCATCGTGGATTGGGTTCCAGCGCACTTTCCCAAGGATGCCTGGGCGCTGGGTCGGTTTGACGGTACCCCGCTGTACGAGCACTCTGATCCCAAGCGTGGCGAGCAACTCGACTGGGGCACGTATGTTTTCGATTTTGGCCGGCCAGAGGTGCGTAACTTTCTGGTAGCTAACGTGTTGTACTGGATCGAAGAATTCCACATCGACGGCCTGCGCGTAGATGCGGTTGCGTCCATGCTCTACCTGGACTATTCGCGCCCCGAGGGCGGCTGGACCCCGAACATCTACGGCGGACGCGAGAACCTGGAAGCCGTAGAGTTTTTGCAAGAGATGAACGCCACCGCCCACAAAGCGGCCCCAGGCATCGTCACCATCGCCGAGGAGTCGACGTCATGGCCGGGGGTAACCCGACCGACCAGCATTGGCGGGCTTGGTTTTTCGATGAAGTGGTCCATGGGTTGGATGCACGACACTCTCGACTACCTCAGTCGTGATCCAATTTATCGGAGCTACCACCACCACGAGATGACATTCTCGATGCTTTACGCGTTCAGCGAGAACTACGTCTTGCCCCTCAGCCACGACGAGGTAGTACACGGCAAGGGCACGCTGTGGAGTCGAATGCCGGGAAATGATCACGCCAAAGCAGCCGGGCTGCGCAGCCTGCTCGCCTACCAGTGGGCACATCCAGGAAAGCAGCTGCTGTTTATGGGCCAGGAATTCGGCCAACGCGCCGAGTGGTCCGAACACCGTGGTTTGGACTGGTTCCAGCTCGAGGAGAACGGTTTTTCTCGCGGGATTTTGCGCCTCGTCCGTGACATCAACGACGTTTACTGCAGCCACCCGGCGCTGTGGAGTCAAGACACCACCCCTGAAGGCTATTCCTGGATCGATGCCAACGACTCAGCCAACAACGTCTTGAGCTTCCTTCGGCACGGCAGTGACGGCCAGGTCATGGCCTGCGTGTTCAACTTTGCAGGTTCGACGCACGACAACTACAGACTCGGCCTGCCGAGCATCGGCCGCTGGCGTGAGGTGCTCAACACCGACGCGACAGCTTACTGCGGCTCAGGAATCGGCAACCTCGGTGGCGTAGACGCTACCGGCACCCCCTGGCACGGCCGTCCCGCGTCGGCGGTGCTGGTGCTTCCGCCCTCTTCAGCGTTGTGGCTGGAGCCTGCCTAGCCGTGCTACCAGCGGCAAACCGAGTTACCTCTACCGCAGCACAACTGACTCAACGGCTTCGCGGACGCGCACCGTTCGACGTTGCGTCAGTAAAGAGCGTTGGCAAGACCACGTCGAGCTGCGATCACGTCCGGATCAGCCGGGTCAAACAGCTCAAAAAGCTCGATCAGCCGAGTGCGGACCGAGGCGCGCTCATCTCCAGATGTATTCCGCACCAAAGCAATCAGACGCTCAAACGCCGCGACGACATCCTGACTAAGAATCTGGACGTCGGCGGCCGCAAATGCGGCCTCGATGTCCCCTGGGGCGGCGTCCGCTGCCGGGACGGCATCCTGGCGGTGCGCCGTTGCGCGTGTGAGGAATTCAACCTGCCGCAGCGCCGCCTTGGCTTCGACACTGTCTGGGTCGGTATCCAAGATCGCCTGAAAAGAACTCTGCGCGGCAGCAAAATCACCGGCTTCAAGTTGCTGGCGAGCCTGTTCCAAAGCTGGGTCGCCTTCAGCGGATTCCTCATCGCTGGGGGCGCCACTGAGTTTGCCGGCCGTCGCCGACAGCAATGAGTCCAACCAACGTCGCAGCTGGTCGGCTGGTTGCGGACCCTGAAAGTTAGAGATCGGCTGCCCCGCAGCCAAAGCCACTACCGTGGGGACAGCCTGGACACCGAAGATCTGGGCCACTCTGGGGGTGGCGTCGACATTGACCGACGCCAGCGACCATTTGCCGTTATCTTCGGCGGCCAGCCCAGCTAGCGCGTCAAGCAGCTCGACGCACACGTCGCTCCGCGGCGACCAGAGCAACACCACAACCGGAATTTGTTCGGACCGAACGATCACCTGCTCTTCGAAATTAGCCTCGGTGACCTCGATCGCACCCGGCTGCGACGATGACGCGCGGCTCGGGCCGCTACTTGCCGCGGCGTTCTGCTGAGAGCGCTGCTTCAAGCTGGACAGATCGACCGCACCTGCCATAGCCGGTCCGATCGGGGGTCGCCGACGCGTCACATCATCAAGTCTTACACGTCGCCACCGACGCCAATCCACCCGGTGGCACACACCCTAACGGCGACCGCACGACCAGCCCGAAATCCCGCTTCGACGGCCCCGATCAGCGTCTATGATCGATATCACACCCGCATTTGCGAGGCATCATCGCGCAGCGTCTAGCAACGTCTATACCCGGTCGGCAGCCATAGCGGCTAACCAGCTCGCAGGATCAGTGCATCGCCCTGACCGCCGGCACCGCACAACGCAGCAACCCCGTAGCCCGACCCGCGGCGCGCAAGCTCAAGCGCCACGTGCAGTGTGATTCGCGCGCCCGACATACCGATGGGATGCCCCACGGCGATCGCACCTCCGTTGACGTTCACGAGCTCAGCGTTCACCCCGAGTTCCCTGGTCGAGGCCAGGGCCACTGCGGCGAATGCCTCGTTGATTTCCACAACATCAAGCCGCTCGGCAGAGATGCCCTCGCGGTCAAGTGCTTTCTTGATCGCATTGGCCGGCTGCGACTGCAGAGTGGAATCCGGTCCAGCGACCACACCGTGAGCACCGATCTCGGCCAGCCATGTCAGCCCCAGCTCCCGGGCCTTTTCTTTGTTCATCACCACAACCGCGGCCGCACCATCCGAGATCTGCGACGCCGATCCAGCGGTGATTGTGCCTTCCTTGCGGAACGCAGGTTTGAGACCGGCTAGGGAGTCGGCGGTGGTGTTGGCGCGAATTCCTTCATCTTCGTTGAACTGAAGCGGATCGCCCTTGCGTTGCGGAATGTTCACCGGGATCACTTCGTCGGCGAAGACACCATCTTTCCAGGCCGCAGCTGCTTTTCGATGCGACGCGGCCGCATATTCGTCCTGCTCGCGGCGGGTGAATTTGTCGATATCGTTGCGCTGCTCGGTGAGAGCGCCCATCGGCTGGTCGGTGAACACGTCGTGCAGGCCGTCATAGGCCATGTGGTCCAAAACCGTGACGTCGCCGTACTTGTAGCCGGTACGGCTATCGGTCAACAAATGAGGCGCTTTCGACATAGATTCCTGACCGCCAGCCACCACCACGTCGAACTCGCCAGCGCGAATGAGCTGGTCAGCAAGTGCGATCGAGTCGATCCCGGACAAACACATCTTGTTGATCGTCAGCGCCGGCACGTCCCAGCCAATGCCCGCGGCGATCGCCGCCTGTCGCGCGGGCATCTGACCCGCCCCCGCGGTCAGCACCTGACCCATGATTACGTACTCGACCAAAGAGGCCGGCACCTTGGCCTTTTCCAGGGCACCGGAGATCGCAATCGCCCCCAGATCGCTGGCGCTGAAATCCTTCAGCGAACCCATCAACCTGCCGATTGGCGTCCTTGCCCCAGCAACGATCACCGACGCCGTCATGACTACCTCCTCAACGCATGGGAACAGCCGATCCGGCGACCCGGAGAAGCAGATTCTTTCCCATCAGGTTACCGTTGTGTTATGACGACCGATCAAGTTGATGCCCGTCGCATGCTGGCCACCTCCCTCGTGACCGGGCTCGATCACGTGGGCATCGCGGTCGCCGACTTGGACGCAGCCATCGAGTGGTACAACGACCACCTCGGCATGATCCTGGTGCACGAAGAAGTCAACGAGGACCAGGGAATCCGCGAGGCGATGCTTGCGGCGCCAGGGGGGTCGGGCACGGGCCAGATCCAGCTGATGGCCCCCATCGACGAATCGTCGGCAATAGCTAAATTTCTGGACAAACGCGGACCGGGTATCCAACAGCTTGCGTTTCGAGTCGACGACCTCGACGCCCTTTGCCGTCAGTTGCGCGCTCAGGGTGTTCGGCTGGTCTACGACGCTCCCCGGCGCGGCACCGCAAACTCAAAAATCAACTTCATTCACCCGAAAGATGCTGGCGGGGTTCTGATGGAGTTGGTCGAGCCGGCCTCCTAGCGGCTCGGCAGCCTCGAAACAAGCTAACTCCATCTGCGGGTGGGCCCGCGAGTCGCGCGGTTCGCCCAGCACGGGGTGTGCCAGTGTCGCCGATCTTCGATGCCTTCGGGTCCAGCCAGCGGCGAATCCGCTGGCCACGCGACTACATGTGCAGTGCCGGAACGAATTTCGTGATCGCATCCAGGACACCTATAGGTCTTGACGGCACGCGCCGCGGCAACCGGGCGCACCTCGTACTGGAGCCCATCGGGCCCTGTTTCCACCCGCCGCAGGCTCGCCAGTGGTGAGACCGGCTGCTCTGCGCGCTGCGGTCTGCGACGCCGACCCATGCAACTAGCCTAGTCACGCACCTCAAAACAGCCGGTACTCATCACTGTCAATCCCGCGCATCTGGTCGTAGTCCAGTGTCACGCAACGGATGCCGCGATCAGTAGCCAGGGTGCGAGCCTGCGGCTTGATTTGTTGAGCGGCAAACACCCCCCGCACCGGAGCCAGAACACTGTCTCGGTTCAGCAATTCGAGGTAGCGGGTCAGCTGCTCCACGCCGTCAATCTCGCCGCGCCGCTTGATCTCCACGGCGACCGAGCCACCCTGTTCGTCGCGGCAGAGCAGGTCAACAGGCCCGATGGCGGTCATGTACTCACGGCGGACCAGGGTGTACCCCTCACCGAGCAGCTGTACATGCTCCGCCAGCAGTGCCTGCAGATGGGCTTCCACACCGTCCTTCACCAGTCCGGGGTCAACGCCCAGATTGTGACTGGAATCGTGCTCGATCGCCTCGACGGTGATACGCAACTGTTCGCCGGACTTGTTCTCGACCACCCACACCGGGGGCTCTCCGGTGTGTTGCTCGGTCAACCAACACGGTGGACTCATCCAGTTCAGCGGTTTGTAGGCACGATCGTCGGCGTGCACGCTGACCGACCCGTCGGCTTTGAACAGCAACAACCTGCGCGCGGAGGGCAGATGCGCGGTAAGCCTGCCAACGTAATCGACAGTGCACTGAGCAATGACTAGACGCACCCGACTCACCTTAGGGCGTATGGGCGAAATAGGCTGAGGCCACCATGTCGGCCAACAAGACCATGGAGCAACGTCTAGGCCGGGTTCTCGAGACGCTAACCCGGCAGAGCGGCCGGTTACCGGAAACCCCCGCATACGGCTCGTGGCTGCTGGGAAGAGCACAGGAAAGCCAGCGCCGCCGACGGATCCGTATCCAAGTCATCCTGACCGTGTTGATCGCTACTGCGAACGTGATCGGGATCGGCTTCGCGATTCTGCTGACCACGGTCGCCATTCCCGCGCCAAGCGTGCTGCACGATGCGCCGATGTGGATCACAACGGCAGTCGCGCCGGCCTACATCCTGCTTGCCCTGGTGGTCGGCGCCTACTGGATTACCCGACGAACCGTCCTTGCGTTGCGCTGGGCGATCGAGGGGCGCGCGCCGACAACCGACGACGAACGCAGTACCTTCCTTGCCCCGTGGCGAGTCGCGATCGTCGATCTGGCCCTCTGGGGAGTCGGGGCCGCGCTCTTCACGACCCTCTACGGCCTGGCCAACGACTTGTTCATCCCCCGGTTCCTGATAGGAGTGACTTTTTGCGGCGTCCTGGTCTCGACCGGCGCCTACATGGTGACCGAGTTCGCACTGCGTCCGGTGGCCGCCCAGGCGCTCGCGGCCGGCGCGCTGCCCCGGAGGGTCGCGCTGGGCATTATGGGCCGCACCATGATGGTTTGGACGCTGTGCTCGGGCGTTCCTGTCGTCGGTATCGTCTTGATGGCGATCTTTGAGATGTGGGCGGGCAATCTTACGAACACCCAATTCGCTTTAGGAGTGCTGATCGTCTCTGCGGCGACGTTGATCTTCGGGTGCATCCTGATGTGGATACTGTCCTGGCTGACAGCGACGCCCGTATGGGTGGTGTGCGCGGCACTCAAGCGCGTCGAGGACGGCGATCTGCGCGGCGACCTAGCGGTGTTCGATGGCACTGAGTTGGGTCAGCTGCAGCGCGGTTTCAATGCGATGGTTGACGGGCTGCGCGAACGAGAACGCGTTCGCGATCTATTCGGACGGCACGTCGGACGTGAAGTCGCCGCCGCCGCCGAACGCGCGCGACCCAAGCTAGGCGGGGAGGAGCGCCACGTCGCGGTGGTTTTCGTCGACATCGTCGGTTCGACACAGCTTGTGACCAGCCAGCCTGCCGCCGATGTCGTGGCATTTCTCAACCGGTTCTTCGGGATAGTCGTCGACGAAGTCGATCGCCACGGCGGACTGGTCAACAAGTTCGAGGGCGATGCTTCGCTGGCAATATTCGGCGCCCCCAATGATCTCGACTGTCCCGAAGACGCGGCGCTGGCCGCCGCGCGCGCCGTCGCTGACCGGCTAGCCAACGAGATGCCCGAGTGCCGGGCTGGCATCGGCGTGGCTGCGGGGCAGGTCATTGCCGGCAATGTCGGTGCCAAAGAACGCTTCGAGTACACCGTCATCGGAGAGCCGGTCAATGAAGCAGCACGCCTGTGCGAACTAGCAAAATCCCGACCCGGAAAACTCCTGGCTTCCTCGCAGGCATTGGACGGAGCGACTGCAAACGAGCGATCCCATTGGTCTTTGGGAAGGCACGTGAAGCTTCGTGGCCACGACCAACCTACGCGGCTGGCCAAACCGGTCGAACCAGCCAGGCCAAGCCGCTCGTAGCACCCAACTCACTTTGATGTCGTTTTTCCGCTAGGCATGCCGCTGGGCGCGTGCCATTGTCGAGGTGTGCATGAAGATTTCGAACGCTGCTACCGAGCGGTCCAATCCAAGGACGCCCGTTTCGACGGCTGGTTCGTCACAGCTGTACTGACCACCCGAATCTATTGCCGACCCAGTTGCCCTGTACGGCCACCGTTTGCCTCGAACGTGGTGTTCCTGCCGACCGCTGCGGCGGCTCAACGTGAGGGCTTCCGGGCCTGCAAACGATGCCGGCCGGACGCGTCGGCAGGTTCTCCTGAATGGAATGTCCGCAGCGATGTCGTCGCTCGGGCAATGCGACTAATCGCCGATGGCACGGTGGACCGCGACGGAGTCACCGGCCTTGCCGCGCAACTCGGTTACACCGTTCGTCAGCTTGAGCGGCTACTGCAGGCGGAAGTAGGAGCCGCTCCGCTGGCGCTTGCTCGCGCTCAACGGATGCAGACCGCACGGGTGCTGATCGAAACCACCGATCTTCCGTTCGGTGATGTTGCATTTGCCGCCGGCTTTTCCAGCATCCGCCAATTCAATGACACCGTCCGGCTGCTGTGCGACAGCACTCCGACGGCGCTGCGCAACCGTGCGGCGAGCCGATTCAGCGCGCCGCACAACACAGCGGCCTCCCCGGGAACGGTGTCACTTCGACTACCGGTGCGTGCACCCTTCGCCTACGAAGGCCTCTTCGGCCATCTGGCGGCCGGTGCGGTCCCTGGATGCGAAGAAGTGCGCGGTGGTACCTACCGCCGCACGCTACGACTGCCGTTGGGCCATGGTCTTGTCGCCTTGACGCCAGCGGCCGATCATGTCCGCTGCACGTTAGTCCTCGATGACCTCCGCGACCTCACCACCGCCACCGCGCGATGCCGACGTCTCCTTGACCTCGACGCGGACCCCGAGGCAGTGGTCGAAGCGCTGAGCCGCGATCCTCACCTCGCTCCGGTAGTCGCCAACGCACCCGGACAACGCATACCGCGCACCGTTGACGAAGCCGAACTCGCGATCCGCGCGGTGCTCGGCCAACAGGTGTCAACGAAAGCCGCACAGACCCACCTCAGCAGACTCGTCGCCGCCTACGGGCAGCCGGTGAACGATGCCGACGGCTCATTGACCCATACCTTCCCGGGCGTCGAGCGCCTCACCGACATCGCTCCCATCCATCTCGCCATCCCCAAGACACGTCAGCGGACCCTGAAAGCGCTTGTCACAGCCCTTGCCGAGGGAGAAGTCGCACTAGACGCCGGATGCGACTGGTTACGCGCGCGTACACAGCTACTTGCGCTGCCCGGCATCGGCCCTTGGACCGCCGAGATCATCGCCATGCGGGGGCTGGGAGACCCGGACGCGTTTCCCGCAACCGACCTAGGCGTGCGACTGGCTGCCAACCAGCTGGGCCTGCCGACGCGAGAACTGCCCCTGATCGAGTATGGCGCCAGCTGGCGCCCCTGGCGCTCCTATGCCACCCAGCATTTGTGGACCACCCTCGAGCACCCGATCAACCACTGGCCACCAAAGGAGATCGCATGATTCACTATCGCACTATCGACAGCCCGATCGGCCAATTGACCCTGGCCGGGCGTGACGGAGTAGTGACCAACCTACGTATGGTCGACCAGACCTACGAGCCGAGCCGCGCCAACTGGTCACCGGATCCCACCGCGTTCCCGGACGCCGCTAACCAGCTCGGTGCCTATTTCGCCGGTGAGCGAACCGAATTCGATATCGAACTAAAATTGCGGGGCACCGAATTCCAACAGCGCGTCTGGAAAGCACTGCTTACAATTCCATATGGCGAAACGCGTACATACGGAGAAATTGCCGAACAAATCGGATCTCCCAACGCCGCCCGGGCAGTGGGCTTGGCTAACGGACGGAATCCGATCGCGATAATCGTTCCTTGCCACCGCGTTATTGGCGCCAGCGGTGGTCTAACCGGCTATGGCGGCGGCCTTGATCGAAAACAAATCTTGCTCAAACTAGAAAGAAATCAGCTATCGCCAGATATGACGTTGTTCGGCTAACTTATCCAAAAGTCTACAAATGCAAAAACACCCCCATTGCGGGGGTGTTTTTGTGTATGTTCGGCGGTGTCCTACTTTTCCACCCGGACTGGGCAGTATCATCGGCGCTGACAGGCTTAGCTTCCGGGTTCGGAATGGGACCGGGCGTTTCCCTGTCGCTATGGCCGCCGTAACTCTATGAAATTTGCTCTGGTGTGGGGTGTGGTGTCCCGTGACAATTCTATCCCGGGATTGGATTAGTGGTTGCGATTTGTGTTGGTAAGTTTTCGGCCGGTTAGTGCCAGTTCCCTGCACTCATTACTGAGCTTCTAGGTCTGACCTATCGAACCCGTGTTCTGCGGGGGGCCTTATCCCACCAAGTGGGTGAGAAGCCTGATCTTGGAAAAGGTTTCCCGCTTAGATGCTTTCAGCGGTTATCCTGTCCGAACGTAGCTATCCAGCAGTGCCCCTGGCGGGACAACTGGTAGACCAGAGGTTCGTCCGTCCCGGTCCTCTCGTACTAGGGACAGAATTCCTCAAGTTTCTGACGCGCGCGGCGGATAGAGACCGAACTGTCTCACGACGTTCTAAACCCAGCTCGCGTGCCGCTTTAATGGGCGAACAGCCCAACCCTTGGGACCTGCTCCAGCCCCAGGATGCGACGAGCCGACATCGAGGTGCCAAACCATCCCGTCGATATGGACTCTTGGGGAAGATCAGCCTGTTATCCCCGGGGTACCTTTTATCCGTTGAGCGACACCCCTTCCACTCGGGGGTGCCGGATCACTAGTCCCGACTTTCGTCCCTGCTTGACTTGTAAGTCTCGCAGTCAAGCTCCCTTGTGCACTTACACTCGCCACCTGATTGCCGTCCAGGTTGAGGGAACCTTTGGGCGCCTCCGTTACTTTTTAGGAGGCAACCGCCCCAGTTAAACTACCCACCAGGCACTGTTCCTGAACCCGATTCAGGGTTCGAAGTTAGATGTCCAATAGGGTCAGAGTGGTATTTCAACAACGACTCCACTTCAACTGGCGTTGAAGCTTCAAAGTCTCCCACCTATCCTACACAAACCGTACCGAACATCAATACCAAGTTGTAGTGAAGGTCCCGGGGTCTTTTCGTCCTGCCGCGCGTAACGAGCATCTTTACTCGTAGTGCAATTTCGCCGAGTCTATGGTTGAGACAGTTGAGGAGTCGTTACGCCATTCGTGCAGGTCGGAACTTACCCGACAAGGAATTTCGCTACCTTAGGATGGTTATAGTTACCACCGCCGTTTACTGGGGCTTAAATTCTCCGCTTCACCCTTACGAGTTAACGGGTCCTCTTAACCTTCCAGCACCGGGCAGGCGTCAGTCCGTATACATCGTCTTGCGACTTCGCACGGACCTGTGTTTTTAGTAAACAGTCGCTTCTCACTGGTTTCTGCGACCGGATCCCGCTCCCACCGCAGGGTGTTCACGGTATTCCGGTCCCCCTTCTCCCGAAGTTACGGGGGCATTTTGCCGAGTTCCTTAACCATAGTTATCTCGTACGCCTTGGTATGCTCTACCTGACCACCTGTGTTGGTTTGGGGTACGGGCCGTGTGTGTGCTCGCTAGAGGCTTTTCTTGGCAGCAGAGGATCACCGAATTCGCCTCAATCGGCTATGCATCACCCCTCAGGATTAATGAGCGACGGATTTGCCTATCGCTCTCCCTACAGGTTTGCCCCAGTATTACCACTGACTGGTACGGCTACCTTCCTGCGTCACCCCTTTGCTTGACTACTACCAGCGAAGTTCCCACGCAGCTCCGAAACTCCATGCCCCCGAAGGGGAATGATCGATCCGGTTTTGGGTGGTTAGTACCGCTGATTCATCACGGGCGCCCACACACGGGTACGGGAATATCAACCCGTTGTCCATCGACTACGCCTGTCGGCCTCGCCTTAGGTCCCGACTCACCCTGGGCGGACTGGCCTGGCCCAGGAACCCTTGGTCTTTCGGCGGGCAAGGTTCTCACTTGCCTTATCGCTACTCATGCCTGCATTCTCACTCCCCCACCCTCCACCGCCGGTCACCCGGTGGCTTCGCTGAATGAGGGACGCTCCCCTACCCATACTCACCCGAAAGTGAATATGTCGCGGCTTCGGCGGTGTGCTTGAGCCCCGCTACATTATCGGCGCACAATCACTTGACCAGTGAGCTATTACGCACTCTTTCAAGGGTGGCTGCTTCTAAGCCAACCTCCTGGTTGTCTCTGCGACTGCACATCCTTTCCCACTTAGCACACGCTTTGGGGCCTTAGCCGGCGATCTGGGCTGTTTCCCTTTCGACGTACGGAGCTTATCCCCCGCCGTCTCACTGCCACGCTCTACACCACGGCATTCGGAGTTTGGCTGACGTCAGTAACCTAGTAGGGCCCATCGGCCATCCAGTAGCTCTACCTCCGTGGTGAACCACGCAACGCTGCACCTAAATGCATTTCGGGGAGAACCAGCTATCACGGAGTTTGATTGGCCTTTCACCCCTACCCACAGCTCATCCCCTCAGTCTTCAACCTAAGTGGGTTCGGGCCTCCACGCGGTCTTACCCGCGCTTCACCCTGGCCATGGGTAGATCACTCCGCTTCGGGTCCAGAACATGCCACTACACACGCTCACACGTGATACGCCCTATTCAGACTCGCTTTCGCTGCGGCTACCCCACACGGGTTAACCTCGCGACATGTCCCTGACTCGCAGGCTCATTCTTCAAAAGGCACGCCATCACCCCACGAGGGGGCTCTGACGGATTGTAGGCACACGGTTTCAGGTACTCTTTCACTCCCCTCCCGGGGTACTTTTCACCATTCCCTCACGGTACTAATCCGCTATCGGTCATCGAGAAGTATTTAGGCTTACCGGGTGGTCCCGGCAGATTCACAGCAGATTCCACGGGCCCGCTGCTACTCGGGAATTGATACTAGGCAGGTGCCAGGTTTTCGCGTACCGGGCTCTCACCGTCTGCGGCAGACCATCCCAGGCCACTTCCGCTAACCACGACACTTTATGACTGCCTCTCAGCCAGGTAGAGCTAAGACGTATCACTCCCACAACCCCGCACACACAACCCCTACCCGGTTACACATGCATGCGGTTTAGCCATTTTCCACGTTCGCTCGCCACTACTTGCGGAATCACAATTGTTTTCTTCTCCTACGGGTACTGAGATGTTTCACTTCCCCGCGTTCCCTCCCGCACCCTATATATTCAGATACGGGTAACACGACATCACTCGTGCTGGGTTTCCCCATTCGGAAATCCTCGGATCCACGCTCGGTTGACAGCTCCCCGAGGCATATCGCAGCCTCCCACGTCCTTCATCGGCTCTCGATGCCAAGGCATCCACCATGCGCCCTTAGACACTTACAAACACAATAAAACCAAAGAACAAAATTACACAAAATGAATCCGCTACCACGCGGGCAGCGCATCCATTCGATGCTCGCAACCACTATCCAATTCTCAAACACCACACCCCACCACCAAGATGGAGGGGACAACAGCCTCAAATAGACCGGCTGTTGCCTCAGGGCCCAATAGTGTGTCCAGTAGTTTTGTTTGCTGTTGCGCACCCAGTTCTCGTCCACTACAGACGCGAACTCCACACGGCCTGTACCTCAGGAATTGAGATACTTTTCGTGGTGCTCCTTAGAAAGGAGGTGATCCAGCCGCACCTTCCGGTACGGCTACCTTGTTACGACTTCGTCCCAATCGCCGATCCCACCTTAGACAGCTCCCTCCCAAGGGTTGGGCCACTGGCTTCGGGTGTTACCGACTTTCATGACGTGACGGGCGGTGTGTACAAGGCCCGGGAACGTATTCACCGCAGCGTTGCTGATCTGCGATTACTAGCGACTCCGACTTCACGGGGTCGAGTTGCAGACCCCGATCCGAACTGAGACCGGCTTTAAAAGGATTCGCTCCACCTCGCGGCATCGCAGCCCTTTGTACCGGCCATTGTAGCATGTGTGAAGCCCTGGACATAAGGGGCATGATGACTTGACGTCATCCCCACCTTCCTCCGAGTTGACCCCGGCAGTCTCTCACGAGTCCCCACCATTACGTGCTGGCAACATGAGACAAGGGTTGCGCTCGTTGCGGGACTTAACCCAACATCTCACGACACGAGCTGACGACAGCCATGCACCACCTGCACACAGGCCACAAGGGAACGCCTATCTCTAGGCGCGTCCTGTGCATGTCAAACCCAGGTAAGGTTCTTCGCGTTGCATCGAATTAATCCACATGCTCCGCCGCTTGTGCGGGCCCCCGTCAATTCCTTTGAGTTTTAGCCTTGCGGCCGTACTCCCCAGGCGGGGTACTTAATGCGTTAGCTACGGCACGGATCCCAAGGAAGGAAACCCACACCTAGTACCCACCGTTTACGGCGTGGACTACCAGGGTATCTAATCCTGTTCGCTCCCCACGCTTTCGCTCCTCAGCGTCAGTTACTGCCCAGAGACCCGCCTTCGCCACCGGTGTTCCTCCTGATATCTGCGCATTCCACCGCTACACCAGGAATTCCAGTCTCCCCTGCAGTACTCTAGTCTGCCCGTATCGCCCGCACGCTCACAGTTAAGCCGTGAGTTTTCACGAACAACGCGACAAACCACCTACGAGCTCTTTACGCCCAGTAATTCCGGACAACGCTCGCACCCTACGTATTACCGCGGCTGCTGGCACGTAGTTGGCCGGTGCTTCTTCTCCACCTACCGTCAATCCGAGAAAACCCGAACCTTCGTCGATGGTGAAAGAGGTTTACAACCCGAAGGCCGTCATCCCCCACGCGGCGTCGCTGCATCAGGCTTGCGCCCATTGTGCAATATTCCCCACTGCTGCCTCCCGTAGGAGTCTGGGCCGTATCTCAGTCCCAGTGTGGCCGGACACCCTCTCAGGCCGGCTACCCGTCGTCGCCTTGGTAGGCCATCACCCCACCAACAAGCTGATAGGCCGCGGGCCCATCCCACACCGCTAAACGCTTTCCACCACAGGACATGCATCCCGTGGTCCTATCCGGTATTAGACCCAGTTTCCCAGGCTTATCCCGAAGTGCAGGGTAGATCACCCACGTGTTACTCACCCGTTCGCCACTCGAGTATCTCCGAAGAGACCTTTCCGTTCGACTTGCATGTGTTAAGCACGCCGCCAGCGTTCGTCCTGAGCCAGGATCAAACTCTCCAAACAAAACCTCACCGCGCCATTGCGCGGAAAAAGGAATTCAGAAATATCCTGACAAAACAAACGACCAAGTTCCCGACAACGGGGCGTCAAGACCTTGGCCAAAAAAACAACAACAACAAAATGTCAAAACACCAAACACACTATTGAGTTCTCAAGCAACACCCCGTGAAAAGGCAACCCCACCACTGTACTCCGCGGCGCGGGTCCCGTCAACCCCCATGTTTGGCGGTCTTCGCGACCGCTGTGGAGTGGTCAACCTGAAAGCTATTCTACCCTCTCGATTTCGGCGCCAAGACCGGCCAGGTTCTCAACGAACAACGGGTAGCCGCGATCGATGTGGAAAACGTCGTGGACCTCGGTATCTCCGTCAGCAACCAAGCCCGCCAGCACCAAGCCCGCACCAGCCCGGATATCCGAACACCAGACGGGCGCGCTCGATAGCTGCGGCAGACCCCGGAGCACAGCGTGATGCCCATCGGTGCGGGCATCTGCACCGAGCCGAATCATCTCTTCGACGAATCGAAACCGTGCCTCGAACACGTTCTCGGTAATCATTGACGTGCCGTCGGCGATAGACGCCAACGCAATCGCCATCGGCTGTAGATCGGTAGGAAACCCAGGGAACGGCAATGTTGCAACGTTGACGGCCTTGGGCCGCTCGTACTGAGCGATCCGGAAACTGGTGTCGGTTTGGGTGACGGTCGCACCGGCATCATGCAACTTGTGCAGGACGAGTTGAAGATGCGCTGGATCGACACCGGTCACCGATATGTCCCCGCGCGTCATCACCGCAGCGATTCCCCACGTGGCGGCAACGATGCGGTCGCCGATCACCCGGTGTTCGGTTGGATACAGCCGCGGCACGCCGGTGATCGTCATCGTCGGCGAACCTGCACCCTCGACCTGCGCGCCCATCTGATTCAACATCGTGCACAAGTCGACGACGTCAGGCTCACGCGCCGCGTTATGAATCGTGGTGACGCCCTCGGCCACGACGGCTGCCATCAAGATATTCTCGGTTGCCCCCACTGACGGAAACTCCAACTGAATCTCCGCACCGCGCAGGGTGTCTGCCTGGGCTACAACGCACCCATGTTCGATGTTGCAATCAGCACCCAATAGCCGCAGACCCGCCTGGTGCATATCCAGTGGGCGGGACCCGATCGCATCACCGCCCGGGAGGGCGACCTTGGCGCGCTTGCACCGGCCGACCAGCGGCCCCAACACACAGACTGAGGCCCGGAACTGACGCACCGCAGCGAAGTCAGCATCGTACTTCGGCTCATCGGGCGAGGTGATGCGAGCAACATCACCATCGAGTTCCACGTTGGCCCCCAGCCCCCGCAACACCTCCGCCATCAGCGGCACATCGAGGATGTCGGGGCAGTTGGTGATGGTGCTGGTGCCTTCAGCCAACAATGTCGCGGCCATGAGCTTGAGCACGCTGTTCTTGGCCCCTCCGACAGCGACTGCCCCGGACAACCGATTGCCACCGGTCACCACGAAACGCTCTGACACGCGGGTTAGTCTAGTGAAGCGCTATCGGCTTGTCAGGCTGCTGCCCCTCAAGCATTCCCCGATTTTTCATCGCTCGCGGTACCGTTTTCTCATGGCAATCCACCTCACCCGCATCTACACCCGAACCGGCGACGACGGGACTACGGGGTTGAGCGACTTCTCCAGGGTCTCGAAAACCGACGCGCGCGTAGTGGCTTACGCGGATTGCGACGAGGCCAACTCCGCGGTCGGTGCCGCCGTGGCGCTGGGGAACCCTGATGAAAAGCTCACCGCCGTACTGCGACAGATTCAAAACGACTTGTTCGACGCCGGCGCCGATCTGTCAACCCCGCTGAAAAATCCCGCAGACGAGCTTGAGCGTCCTTCGCTGCGCATCACCCAGCCATATATCGACCGGCTCGAAAGCTGGTGCGACACATATAACGCGTCTTTGCCGCCGCTGAAATCGTTTGTGCTGCCTGGTGGTTCACCATTGTCAGCGTTGCTGCACGTCGCTCGTACCGTGGTACGCCGCGCTGAACGCTCGGCATGGACCGCGGTCGATTCAAACCCCGAGCAGGTTAGCGTTCTGCCGGCAAAGTACCTCAACCGGCTGTCGGATTTGCTCTTCATTCTGTCGCGGCTGGCCAACGCGGGCGGCGACGTGCTGTGGCGACCGGGCGGCGACGCGAGCACTGCCGATTAGGCGCATCCGACTCGTTGCTAGCCAGATAGCCACCCAACGACAAAGTCATGCCGCCGATTTCGCCGCGCCGGTAAGCCCCCGACCTCACCAGACAATCGACGAACTGCCCGCGACCGACAACCTAGGACTCCTTGGCGAACCGCTGGTTCACGTCAGAACGAACTACTCGGGGACAGTCGACCACGTTGTGGCCGCCCATCGGAATCTTGGCTCGTCGCCGTTCGAATTCGTTTACGTGCTTCACCTTTTGGGCCCAGATTCAGGTCGATCAGACACTGCGCCGACGCGCACGCGGCGAAGGACGGGACTCCAGCCAGGACAAGAAGCCGGTCAGCGCGCCTTGATCGAGGGCAATCTCGTAGCCCGATCGGCGGTCCTGGGTGGTATCACGCAACTCCACGACGACAATCTTGTCGGTCATGATGTCAAACTCGTCGCCCCGTGGAGATCGCCGAGCAATGATTTCCACGCCGCGTCTGCTGAGCCGGCGATCCGGCCACAACCGCAGACTGGAAAGGCGATAGAAAGCGGCTTCGCCGCCGCGGTAGCGGATCACACCGTGGCGCCAGCCTTGGCCTCCGAAAGCGGGCATATCCCGCATGATCCCTGCTGTTCCACCCTGGCGCAGTTTCCACAACCTGTAGCTGAGAGCCACAACAGCTACACCCAACAAGACGACGAGCACGACCATGGCGGCCATGGGCGCGCTCATCGGAGCTCTAGTTGATCGCGCCGACAGCGCGCAATCTGGCGCGCCCCCTGGCGGCGATACGAGGATCGTCGGACTCGGAATCCTGCTTGGCGGCGCTCTCGTCTACCTCCGACTCGAACTCGGCGGATTCGGCGAGGATGCTGACCCCTTCTTCGGTTACCGACAAAAAGCCGCCATCCACGGCGACCCGCAGATCCTTTTCGCCCTCCCGTTCAACGCGCACCATGGCATCATCAACCAACTGGGCTACTACCGGGATGTGATGCGGCAAAACCCCAATTTCACCGACGGTGGTGCGAGTGAAGAGAAACGTTGCCTTGCCCGACCAGATCTTTCGGTCGACGGCGACGATCTCAACGTTCAATTCGGCCACACCACACCACCTTTCGCTGCTGGCAAGACCGGATCACAACTTCGTGCCGAGGCTCTCGGCCTTCTTGGCCAAGTCGTCGAGGCCCCCGATCAGAAAGAACGCTTGCTCCGGCACGTGGTCGAACTCTCCGGTGCACACGCGGTCGAACGCTTCGATAGTTTCCTTCAGCGGGACTGTCGAGCCCGGCTGGCCGGTAAACTGCTCGGCCGCCATCATGTTCTGAGACAGGAAGCGCTCGATGCGTCGGGCCCGGCCGACCAGTTGCTTGTCCTCTTCCGAGAGCTCGTCGATACCAAGGATCGCAATGATGTCTTGAAGGTCCTTGTAGCGCTGCAAAATCCGGATGACTTCCTGAGCCACACGGTAGTGCTCGTCACCGACCACGCCCGGGTCCAGGATTGTCGAACTCGAAGCCAAGGGGTCCACGGCTGGAAAGATCCCCTTGGAGAACACCGCACGGGACAGCTCTGTAGTGGCATCCAAGTGTGCGAACGTCGTTGCCGGCGCAGGGTCGGTATAGTCGTCGGCCGGCACGTAAACTGCCTGCATCGAGGTGATGGATCGCCCTCGCGTCGAGGTAATGCGCTCCTGCAACTCTCCCATTTCGTCAGCAAGCGTGGGCTGGTAGCCCACCGCTGACGGCATCCGGCCGAGCAACGTCGACACTTCCGATCCAGCCTGGGTGAACCGGAAGATGTTGTCGATAAACAACAGCACATCCTGGCCCTGCTCGTCTCGGAAGTACTCCGCCATCGTCAATCCGGACAGCGCCACTCGCATACGAGTGCCGGGCGGCTCGTCCATCTGGCCGAATACGAGTGCGGTGTCCTTGAGCACGTTGGCGTCCGCCAGCTCGACCCACAGGTCATTGCCCTCGCGAGTGCGCTCCCCCACACCGGCGAACACCGAGGTGCCGCCGAAGTTTCGAGCGATACGGTTGATCATCTCCTGGATAAGCACCGTCTTACCCACTCCGGCGCCGCCGAACAACGCGATCTTTCCGCCCCGCACATAGGGCGTCAACAAGTCGACGACCTTCAGACCGGTCTCGAGCATCTCAGTGCGCGGTTCCAGCTCGTCGAAAGCTGGCGGCTTGCGGTGGATTGACCATCGTTCCAGGTCTGCGCCGTAGCCCTGCTCGTCAAGGCAGACGCCAAGGGCGTTGAACACGTGCCCCTTGACGGCATCGCCGACCGGCACGGAGATCGATCGGCCGGTGTCTGTCACCTCAACGCCGCGCACCAATCCATCGGTGGGTTGCATCGAGATTGTGCGTACCAGGTTGTCACCGAGATGCTGGGCAACCTCCAGCGTCAGCGTCTTGGCGAGCGACTCAAACGTGATTTCGGCATGCAGAGCATTGAACAGCTCGGGCACCGCGCCGCGTGGGAACTCGACGTCGACCACCGGTCCGGTGACGCGCACCACGCGTCCATTGCTGTCCTTGTCCCTTACGCTTGCGGTCCCGGTGGACTTTTCGGCCATAGCAGTCATTTCTTCATCGCTTCCTGGTGGGGCTTATCTAGCGGCATCGGCGAGCGCGTTCGCGCCACCGACGATTTCGCTGATTTCTTGGGTGATTTGGGCCTGCCGCTCGCGGTTAGCCTCCAGCGTGAGGGCCTTGATGAGGTCGTCGGCATTGTCGGTCGCCGACTTCATTGCGCGCTGCCGCGACGCCAACTCTGAAGCCGCGGCTTCAAGCAACGCGGCGTAAACGCGAGTAGTCAGATAGCGCGGCAGGAGCGCCTCAAACAACGTCGTCGCGTCCGGCTCGAAAGAGTACAGGGTGCGCGGTCCGACATCCTCCCCCACGTACTCCAACACCATCGGCGCTATCCGGCGCGCCTCCGCCGACTGCGACAACATCGACTTGAACTCGGTGGCCACGATATGCAGCTCGTCGACGCCAACGACGCCACCAGAAGCTGAATCGTCGTCCTCGACGTCGGTCAGGAATGCCTCGACAAGCGTCGAGGCAATCGTCGAAGCGTTCTCGTAGCTGGGCTGCTCGGAGAACCCACTCCACGACTCAGTGATCTGCCAGCTTCGAAATGTATAGTAGCTCAACGCCTTACGGCCTACCACGTACAGTACTGGCGTCTTGCCTTCCTCCCGCAGAAGGGAAAAAAGTTCCTCGGCGCGACGAAATATGCTCGAGTTGTAGGCACCGCAGAGACCTCGATCCGACGACACGACGAGGACACCGGCGCGCCTAGGCGCGGGACGCTCGACAAGCAGCGGATGGTCTAGAGCGGCCTCAGCCGCCAAGGTGGTGAGCATGCGGGTGATTTCATCGGCATAGGGCCGGGCCGCGGCTAGTCGAGCTTGCGCTCGGCCGATACGCGAAGTCGCGATCAGCTCCTGGGCTTTGGTGATCTTTTTGATCGACCCAGCGGAGCGGATCCGTCCGCGCAGTTCGCGAAGTGTGGCGGCCATCGCTGACTACTTCTTCTTCGGGGCAGGCTTGTGGACTTGGACCGCTTCTTTGCCCAGTTTCTCCTCATCGAGCGCTTCGACATGCTCATCGGGTACTACCGAGGCGCCACCCGTCGCCGCGAAACCCTTCTTGAACTGCTTGATCACCTCGGTGAGCTTTTCCGTCGTCTCGTCGCTGAGCTTTTTGGACTCACGAATGTCGGACAGGATTTCGCCCTCAGAAGCCCGAATGTGGTCCAGCAGTTCGGTTTCAAAGCGGCCAACGTCTTCGACCGGCACCGAGTCCAGGTGCCCACCGGTGCCCAAGAACATCGAAACCACTTGCTCCTCAACTGGCATCGGGCTGTACTGCGGCTGTTTGAGCAACTCGACTAGCCGCGCACCGCGCTCGAGCTGTGCCTTCGATGTGGCGTCCAGGTCAGAGGCAAAAGCGGCGAAAGCTTCCAATTCTCGATACTGCGACAGATCCAGGCGCAGTGATCCTGCCACTTCCTTCATCGCCTTGATTTGAGCTGCGCCGCCCACCCGCGACACCGACACTCCGACGTTAATCGCCGGTCGAACGCCCTGGTTGAACAGGTCGGTCTCCAAGAAGCACTGTCCGTCGGTAATCGAGATGACGTTGGTCGGAATGTAGGCGGAAATATCGTTGGCCTTTGTCTCGATGATCGGTAGACCGGTCATCGAGCCGCCACCGAGTTCGTCGGAGAGTTTGGCGCACCGTTCCAGCAGTCGCGAATGCAGGTAGAACACGTCTCCCGGGTACGCTTCGCGCCCCGGCGGCCGCCGCAGCAGCAGTGAGATCGCACGGTAGGCCTCGGCTTGTTTGGTCAGGTCGTCGAAGACGATCAACACGTGCTTGCCGTTATACATCCAGTGCTGGGCGATCGCCGATCCCGTATACGGCGCAAGCCATTTGAACCCAGCGGAGTCCGACGCGGGAGCAGCGACGATCGTCGTGTAATCCATCGCGCCCCCCTCCTCCAGCGCGCGGCGCACACTAGCGATCGTGGTGCCCTTTTGCCCGATAGCAACATACACACATCGCACTTGCGACGCGGGGTCACCGGACTCCCAGTTCTTCCGCTGGTTGAGGATCGTGTCAACGCAGACAGCGGTCTTGCCGGTCTTGCGGTCGCCGATAATGAGCTGCCGCTGACCACGGCCAATCGGCGTCATCGCGTCAATAGCCTTGATGCCGGTCTGCAATGGCTCCTTGACGCCTTGACGCTGCACCACTGAAGGCGCCTGGATTTCCAGCGCTCGGCGAGTCTCGGCATCAATGTCGCCGCGGGCATCGATCGGCTGGCCGAGCGGGTTGACCACCCGGCCGAGGAACCCGTCGCCGACCGGGACCGACAGCACCTCGCCGGTGCGCTTGACTTGCTGGCCCTCCTCGATCTGCTCAAAGTCGCCCAAGATCACCGTGCCGACATTGTGCTCATCGAGGTTCAGCGCCACCCCCAGAACACCGCCGGGAAATTCGAGCAGCTCCTGGGTCATCACCGATGGCAACCCTTCAACGTGGGCGATGCCGTCGCCGGCATCGATCACAGTGCCAATCTCCTCGCGGGCAGTGTCGGAGGAGAAGGAGCTCACGTACTCATCGATCGCCCCCTGGATGTCATCCGCGGAGATTGTCAACTCTGCCATCGCTTTTCGTCTTCCTACCTTCAGTGTGGATTATGTTGGAGTGTTTGGTGTTCAGTCGGGTAGCTGAGCTTGGGCCGCAGCCAGACGAGACGAGAGCGTCCCATCGATCACCTCGTCGCCGACACAGATCGACAGCCCTCCCAACAGTGCCGGGTTGATCTGCATCTGCACAGTCACCGGATGACCGTAGATACGACTCAGCACCTGGGCGAGACGGGTCCGCTGCGCAGCACTGAGCTCAGCTGCGGCACTAACGCGTGCTACAACTTCGCCGCGGCGAGCTACCGCAACTTCGGCCAGAACCGCCACAGCTTCGTGGGCTGATTGGCCACGCAGCAACTCAATCGTCTGACACAACAGCGAAACCGCGATCTGGCTCGCACCACTTGCCGCGCTCTCTAAGACAGAACGCAGCAACCGGACGCGCCCTGCCGCCGGTGCCGCGGTGTCACTCAACAGCGTGTCCAGCCGCGGTTGCGCCTCCAAGATACGAGAAACACGGAATAGCTGATCTTCGACCTCGTCGATATCACCTGTGCGTTCGGCAAGCAACAGCAACGCTTGGCGCGCCAAGTGCTCGACGGCATCGGCCAGATCGGAGTTGGCTGACCACCGCATCGACACCGCGGCCTTCAGCAGTTCGAGCGCAGGGTCTCCAACTTTCCCGGACACCAGTCGCTCGATCAGCCGAATTCGAGGCGTCGCGTCCTCGGCCGGAACGGTCAGATACCGGGCCACGACCACTTCGCGGTCCAACAGCTTGACTACCGACGTCAAGTCGCCGACGAGGGTGAATAGTCCCGCATCGTCGAGATCCCGGGCAACCACATCAAATCGGCTGATCATGGAGCTCGTCGCCTGTCGGCTGGCCGAGCGCATCTTGGCAAGCACCGGGTACTTCACGTCGGCTTCTGACGGCGCCATCGCGTCCAGCTCGTCGATGAAACGGTCGACGGTCGCAGACTGGCGAGCTGAGTCAGCAACGTGCTCCCGTACCAATTCTGCTGCGCGGCGGACTGATTCGTGGCCGAGGTCCTGCCGAAGCCGGCGAATCATTTGTGCACGCAGCAATTTGACTTGCTGGGCACCTTGCACTTTGATGCGTTCAACCTCGGCATCGGCCGCTGCAACCAGTTGTTCGGTTATCCGTACGGCGTCGGCGTGGGCCTCCTCGGTCACACGGCGCGCCTCAACTTGCGCATCGTTGCGAGCCTTGGCGTGGGCGGCCGCGGCTTTCGCCAACCGACCTGCGGCAGCAACGGACTCGTCTAGCTGGTCACGTACCGCCTGCTGTTGGGCAGCCATCAACCTGCGCACCGGGGGGACCACAAAGCGCCACACACCCCAAACGATGACAGTGAACCCAACGAGCTGACCGATGAATGTCGACATCCTTCGCTACCGCCCCGAAGTTCCTGCGCCCAATGTCGCGGCGGCTGGGGTCGCGGCGGTCGGGCTGCTGACGTCGACACCCAGTATCCGCCCGGCCAGCGTTGCCGAAAGGATCTCAACCGTGGCGCGCAGATCCGCAGCCACGGTTTCGCCCTCCTGCTTCAGTTGCTCAGCGGCGCTGTCCGTGAGTGACGTCACCTCCCCGCTGGCACGCGCCCGCATGTCCTCGAGAATCCGGCGCCCCTCCGCACGAGCCTCGTCACGGACTGCCGACGCCTCGGTCCGCGCAGCAGACATCGCCTCTTCGTAGTCGGCCTCAGCAGCGGCAAACTGCTCAGCCGAATTCTTGTTGTCCGCGATGGTTTTGGCGACGACGTTCTCGCGCTCGCGCAATACCTTCAGAATCGGCGGCACGACAAAAGCGCCGATAACTCCGAGCACTACCAAGAAGATGGCCAGCACGAAGAAAAAAGTGCCGTTGGGGACCAGGAAGTTGCTGGTCTTACCTTCCTCGGCGGCCTGGCCGGCGGCTACGACGAGAGAGCTCACTTCACCCCTTTGCGACCAATCACGGCGAATTACTTGACGGGGGTCGCGAAGACGAACAACGCCATGAACGCCAGGTTGATGAAGTACGCCGCCTCAACAAGACCAACGGTGATGAAAAACGGCGTGAAAAGCCGTCCTTGCGCCTCGGGTTGACGCGCGATACCGGAGATAAGCGCGTTGCCGGCGATACCATCACCGACACCGGCGCCGATGGCGCCACCGGCCATGATAAGTCCACCACCGATGAGGGCGCCGGCAGCGATTGTGGGGTCCATTTTCCTCTATCCTCCTTGATAACGCTGGTAACGGTTTACCAGGTTGAGTTGCGGCATGTAGCAGGCATGTCGGTGAAAGTTCTAGTGGTGTTCCTCTTCCAACTCCATTGCTTGACTGAAGTACAAGATTGTCAGCAGCGCGAAGATGAACGCCTGGATGGCGCCAACGAACAAGTCAAAGGCCTTCCAGATCGCGTTAGGCGCCCACATGATGTATGGCGGAAAGAGCGCGATCAGCGCAACCAAAATTCCACCGGCGAAGATATTACCGAAAAGTCGGAGTGACAACGAAATCGGTTTCGCGATTTCTTCCACCAGGTTAATGGGCGCCAAGAGCGATACATGCCCCTTAAGCAGCTTGACCGGGTGTCCGATAATGCCGCGGCGCCAAATACCTGCCACGTGGTAGCAAACGAAGACAAAAAGAGCTAGCGCCAACACGTAATTGATGTCGGCCGCAGCCGGCTTCAGCAATTCGGTGGTGTGACCTGTGCCATCTGTGTACTGCACTGGCAGCACCGATAGCCAGTTGGAGATGAGGATAAACACGAAGATCGTGACCGCCAGCGGCAGCACAAACGGTGCGATCCGCATACCGATCGCCCCCTCGATCTGGTTACGCATCTGTACCGTGATCGCCTCGAAGAACAGCTGAACCCCGCCTGGCACGTCCGTCGAGGTGACCTTAGCCCGCAGGAAGAAAGCCAGTGAGATCACGATCGCCGCCGCGATTGCGGTGGATAGCACCGTGTCGGTATTGACAGTCATACCTAGCCACGTGGCCGTGTGGTGCTCACCAACCTCGATTTGGCTCTCAGCCAGGATCGTCGGGTTCATCGCGGGTTCTCCATCCCTTCCGACGCCGCAAGCACGGCGCCGTCCGCTGGCTCACCGGTGCGCAACTTCTTCCAAACCGGCAGCGCAGTCGATACCACCAGCAGCACCTGGAACAGCGCCAACCCGAACAAAACTCCCAATCCAGCCGGCCGGAAAACGTAGGCGACGATTAGCCCTAAGATCGTGATAACGGCCAGTCGCGACGCTGAGTTTATGGCCATCGAGCTCTTTAGCGGATGGTCACGAGCGGTGATCGACTCGACCGATCGCCGCACCAACAGGGCATTGAGCAAACCCAGCGACAGCCCCACGCCGAGGAACACCCCGACCATCAGATGACCAGACAAACCGGCGAGCAAGATTGCCACCGCGGTCAATGCAACACTGATGGCAAAGAGGCGAACCGGCCGAAAGGCAACAGCAGGAAACACCAACGGCATGTCTTGCGCTGGTGTCGTCACTGCAGCACCTCAATCCGGGTCGATGAAGCAGGAATCATCCAACCGACTGCGCGGTGGTCCGCCGAGCGTATCGCAGTCGTCGGGCTGGAATCACCCAAGGGGTAGCTCCCTGTGTCGGTCGTGCATCGGCGCAATCGGAAACTCGTCCGATGGGCCGGGGGGCCGGCAACCCGCGATATTTCATTTCGGGGTTCTAGCTGCAGGCTACCACACCGAAGATGCCGCTACTACTCTTCGTCGTAGAAGTCTTCGCGCCGACGTAGCAACGGGATCACAGTTGCCACGCCCACGACGACAATCGCGACCAGCATCACCATCGCGGTGTCGCGCGGGTCGAAGAAGACCGAACTCGCAGCGCCGAAAGCGACGATGCCAACCCAGAGATAGATCAATAGGACCACTCGGCGATGCGAATGACCGATCTGCAGCAGGCGGTGGTGTAAGTGCATCTTGTCCGGGCTGAATGCACTACGGCCCGCGCGCGTGCGGCGCACGATTGCCAGCAGCAGATCGAGCATCGGGACAAATACGACTGCCACCACCAAAAGAAACGGTGACAACAGAGCAAACACATCACGAGCACCGTATGCGTTCTGCGAAATGGGGCCCGCCGCAGTCGTGGAAGCCGCAGCGAGCATCAGACCAATCAGCATCGATCCCGAATCGCCCATGAAGATCTTGGCTCGGTGGAAATTATGCGGCAGAAAACCCAAACAGGCCCCAGCAAGAACTACCGAGATCACCGCCGGCGGGTAGTAGAGCACATCCCCACCATGATCGCGAAGCAGGCCCACCGAGAACATACAGATTGCCAGCGCCGTGATGAGGCCGAGCCCGGCGGCCAGTCCGTCCAAACCGTCGACGAAGTTCATCGCGTTCACGATCGACACGGTCAATGCCAGCGTGAGCAGGATCGAAGAAGCCTGATCCAGCACAATCGTGCCCACACCGCCGAAGGGAATGTAGAGCACGCTCCAAGCCACACCCATGGTGACCAACACGCTGGCCGCGGTTATCTGTCCGGCGAACTTCGTCAGTGCGTCCAAGCCCCATCGATCATCGATCAGGCCGATACCCATGATCACCGCGCCCGCTACCAGCACCGCGGGCATGCCTGAGGAATATACGAACCCGCGCGTTAGGGCCGGCAGCTGGGAGGCGAGAAAGACTGCGGCGACAACCCCGAAAAACATCGCCATCCCGCCCATTCGCGGGGTTGGCGTCACATGCACATCCCGTTCGCGCGGATAGGCGACCGCGCCCAGCCGGGTAGCCAAAACCTGTACCGGAGAAGTGGCGAAGTAGGTGATAATCGCCGCGGTCAATCCGACCAAGACAAGTTCTCGCAACGGGACACCGGCGCCGCGACCAGACAGGGCGAGCAAACCGCCGGCCAAGCTGACCGCATCGCTGGACACCACGAGACCCTACTGCACCAAGCTGAGACCTCAACAGCCACGCCGGTCGCGATGCCGACATGCCGTTCACATCCGGCGCTTAGGCGATCAAGCTCGCCGGGTCCACCCCGAGCACCGAGGCAATCTGCTCAACGCTCACCGGTCCGGACCGCAGGATACGCGGAGTGCCTCCGGTCAGATCGACGATCGTCGACGCGGCCTGCTGCGTCGACGGACCCGCATCGAGGTAGACGTCGACGAGATCGCCGAGCTGGCGACGCGCCTCGTCCGCATCTCCAGCCGGCGGATGGCCAGAAATGTTGGCGCTGGACACCGCCATCGGCCCTACCTCACGCAGCAGCTCGATGGCCACCGGGTGCAACGGCATTCGCAGCATCACGGTTCCGCGGGCATCGCCAAGATCCCACTGCAAGGAGGGCGCCTGCATCACGACCAGACTGAGCGCACCAGGCCAGAATGCTTGGATCAGCTCCCGAGCCCCATCGGGCACCGCGTAGACCAGACCCTCGATCGTGTACCAGGAGCCGACCAGCACACCTACGGGCATGTCTCTCCCCCGCCCCTTCGCCGACAGCAGCGCGGCCACCGCAGCGCTGTCGAAGGCGTCGGCGCCCACGCCGTACACAGTGTCCGTCGGTAAGACGACGAGTCTGCCTTCCTTGAGTGCGCCCGCTGCACGGGCGACTCCGCGCGAACGCTGTTCAGCGTCAGCGCAGGCGAAAACCTCAGACATAGCCGCCGCTCCTCATCATCGCCACGGCCTGGATCGTTGCGGTGCGTATCACGGTTCTCCCTCCCCCGCGCGCGGGTGATATCCGCGCTTGCGGGCCGTCACAAACCTCGGTCGTCCGGCCAGATCCTTGTGGGCGCGAACTTCGTCGAAAAATCCTGTGCTGCCGACCAAATCGGCAGTCAACGTCGATGTGCTGTCGTCGTGCTCGACCGCGAACTGACCACCGGGACGCAGCCAGCGCGCAGCCAGAGCGACGACAACCGCCACCAGCCCCATCCCATCTGCCCCACCGAACACCGCATGTTTTGGATCATGTTGTGCTACTTCAGGTTCTAGAGCAGCATCATCGGGAACGTAGGGTGGATTGGCGACTAGGAGGTCAGCCTGCCCGTCCAGTTCGGGGAGCAAGCCCGATACGGTGACGTCGGCACGGACCAACTCCACATCCGTACCTTCGACGTTGCGGCGGGCATATCCGAGAGCCGCCTCGGAATCGTCTATGGCAAAGATCCGGGCCGCGGGAAGGTGCCGTGCCATCGCGACCGCTAAAGCACCTGATCCGGTAAACACGTCGACAATCACGGGTCGTGCGGGCAGCGGCTGCGCGGCGGCCCATGCCAACATGGCCTCGGTCTCCGGGCGCGGTATGAACACACCAGGGCCGACGTGCAACCTCACCGGACCGAACCACGCCGTCCCGGTGAGGTGCTGTAACGGCACCCGGCGAGAGCGCGCGGCAACCAGGTGGTGGTAGCGCTCGAAGAACTCGTCGTCGGGTTGCTCAAGCAGCGCCAGCCGGCCGCGTTCGGTTCCGGCCAGGTGTGCGGCCAACAGCTCGGCATCGCAGCGTGCCGAGTCGATTCCCGCTTCGGCGAGCAGCGCCGCAGCGGATCGCATCGCGCGCTGCAAGACGGTCATGACTGTTGTAGCCGAGACTGCTTGTCGGCGTCGGCCAGCGCATCGAATAGAGCATCCAGATCACCTTCTAGTACCTGATCCAGATTGTGCGCTTTGTAGCCGATTCGGTGGTCTGCGACGCGGTTCTCTGGGAAATTGTAGGTACGGATGCGTTCGCTGCGGTCGACAGTGCGAATCTGGCTGGCCCGATCTGCCGAGGCGTCCGCCAATGCCTGCTCCTCAGCTATCGCCTGCAGGCGAGCGGCCAGCACTTGTAATGCGCGGGTCTTATTCTGCAGCTGCGAACGCTCGTTCTGGCAAGTAACGACGATGCCGGTGGGCAGGTGGGTGATCCGCACCGCCGAGTCGGTGGTATTGACACCCTGGCCGCCTTTCCCCGAAGACCGATATACGTCGATGCGCAGGTCCGACTCGTCGATTTGCACCTCGGCGACTTCCTCTGGTTCGGGATACACCAGCACTCCCGCAGCCGACGTATGCACCCGGCCTTGAGATTCCGTCACAGGGACCCGCTGTACCCGGTGCACCCCGCCTTCGAACTTCATTCGTGCCCAAACCCCGTCGGGCGAGGAGTTGCTGGCGGCAATGGCAAGTGTCGCTTCCTTGTAGCCCCCCAGATCCGACGTCGTTTCGTCCAGGATTGTCACCGTCCAGCCGTGTCGCTCGGCGTATCGGACGTACATCCTGGCCAAGTCGGCGGCGAATAACGCCGATTCTTCACCCCCCTCACCGGACTTGACTTCGAGCACAATGTCGTCGCCGTCATGCGGGTCGCGAGGTGCCAGCATGTCGGTCAGCTGGGTGTCCAGTTCGGCTACCCGAGCCTCTAATTCGGCCACCTCCTCGGCGAACGAATGGTCGGACTCGGCGAGCTCGCGTGCAGTGTCCAGATCCTCACGCGCGGACACCAACTTGCGGTGGGTGGTGACGATCGGGACCAGTCGGGCAAACCGCCGTCCGGCTTTGCGTGCCTCGGTCGGATTGCCGTGCAATTCAGGATCTGCCAGAGCACGCTCAAGCTCGGCATGTTCGGCGAGCAGAACGTCAATCGTCTGCACCGGCTGCGTCATGCCACACCTCCAACGAAATTCAGCAAGCTCTTCGCCCCAAACGCGAACCGACGCCCGGCCTGTGCAGTTCGCAGCACAGTTCGGGCGTCGGTAAGCCAGCTATTTGTCGGTTTGTCCCGTCTTGGCGGCGCCAGCCCCAGCCGCGCGCTTGCCGTAGCGCCTTTCGAAGCGAGCCACCCGGCCACCGCTGTCGAGGATCTTCTGCTTACCTGTGTAAAACGGGTGGCACTGCGAACAAACCTCGACCACAATGCGCCCGCCCGGCTTGGTGCTGCGCGTCTGGAAGGTATTGCCGCATCCGCACACCACATTGGTCTCCTCGTATGCGGGATGAATGTCGGTTTTCATGCTGTCCTCTTCAATCGTTGCCGCCCGGTCCCCCGCGACGTTCGACGTGGCGGTCGGGCCTGAACTGGAGAATCCCGGGGTGCTTCTGGGGTAGTTGTCCGTCAATTATGCCAGGTCAACTGCCACCCACCCAAACAGCGAAATCCCCGCGCACATTCCCAACAGGCTCAATAGCCTCCGGCTGGGCGGCATCAAGGGCTCGGCGGCGGTCCACCTCGGCCTGGTTGGCTGACATCGGCCCCAGCATCGGGAACTACGCGGGCATAGGACGTGCTTCGTTCACTGCGCGTCCAGAGCACACCGCCATCGGGTTTGGCGCCGCGCGCAGACAGGTCCCGCTTCAGGATCTTGTTCGTCGCCGTAGACGGCAGTTGATCGGTGAGCCAAACATGCCGCGGCCAGGCCTTGGGAGACAGGTCGGGCTGAGCGGCCAAAAACAGGCCGAACTCCTCCGGCGTCAACTCGGCCTTGTCCCCCAATACGATGGCTGCCATTACCTGATCGCCAACATGCTCATCGGGTACGGCGTACACCGCAACGTGATTGACTTGCTTCAACCGCTGCAAGATCCGCTCAATGGGCGCCGTAGTCATATTCTCCCCGTCGACGCGCAACCAGTCTCCGCTGCGTCCGGCGAAGTAGATCCACCCGTCTGCATCGCGGTACGCGAGGTCACCAGACCAGAACATGCCGTGCCGAAGCCGCGTTTCATTGGCTTCCGGGTCGTTGTAGTAGCCAGCAAATAACCCGGCGCCCGTTGCGTTGACCAACTCGCCGATGGCCTCCTCAGCATTGGCCAACGTGCCGTCGTCGGCCAAGACGGCCGGCGGACATTCGGTCAGCGTGTCCGGGTTGTAGATTTCAACGCCCGGAAAGCCGCGACCGAGCGACCCCGGCGGGCACCCCTCCTCGCGGGTGATGATGATCGCGCCCTCGGTAGAGCCGAAGCCATCCCACACCGTGCAGTCGAAACGGCGACTGAATTCGGCAATGTCACGATCGCTTGCCTCATTACCGAAAGCGACACGTAGCGGGTTGTCATGATCATCAGGTAACTCCGGGGTAGCCAGCACGTACGCCAGCGGTTTGCCGACGTAGTTCATGTAAGTGACTCCGTACCGGCGCAGATCAGCGAGCAGCCCCGAGGCCGAAAAAGCGGCGGGGACCATCGCGGCTCCAGCACCCACCGCCACGCTCCACCCCGCAAGCAACGCATTGGAATGAAAAAGCGGCATAGACAGATAGCAGACGTCACAAGACTGGACCTCACCCCGCCCGATCAGCGAAGCACCAGCAAACATTACGGTCAGATGAGTGACCTGCACCGCCTTCGGCTCACCGCTGGTCCCGGACGTAAAGATCATCATGAAGGTGTCAGTCGGCTCAACCTCACGATGTGGGGCCAGCGATCCGGCATTTTCGAGCATGGTTGACCAGGATTCGCCCGAGACATCAATCACCCGTACACCCGGCAACTCAAGTCCGGTGAGTAAGTCGCGATGCGCACTGTCAGTAAGCAAGATCTGGCAATCAGCCCGCAGAATATCCCTGGCCAGTGCATCACCACGCCGAGTGTGGTTAATACCGCACAGCACGTATCCGCCGAGCGCAGCCGACGCCATGGCGGTCAGCATCTCAGGGGTGTTGCCCAGCAATGCCCCTACGTGCAACGGCCGGTGCTGGTCGGCGTCGCGGATCAACGCGGCTGCCGCAGCGCAGGCATCGGAAAGATGTTCGCGCCAGCTCCATACCTGATCGCCATATTTGACTGCCGGCGTGTCCTGGTACGAACGCTCGCGGAGCAGCTGCTGGAGCGTTTCGATCACAGTCTGGACGCGGTTATTCGTTGTCCATTGACCCAGGTGTCGTCTTGGAGACCTGCACGAGGAATTCGTAGTTGTTCTTCGTCTTACGCAGCTGCGACATCAATAGGTCGATGGCCTGATGGGAATCCAGACCGGACAGCACCCGACGCAGCTTGTGCACGACAGCGAACTCGTCGGAAGAAAGCAACAACTCGTCTTTGCGGGTGCCAGAGGGGTTCACGTCGACAGCGGGGAATACGCGCCGCTCGGAGATCTTACGATCCAGCTTGAGCTCGGCATTGCCGGTCCCCTTGAACTCCTCAAAGATGACCGTGTCGCCAGTGGAACCCGTCTCGACCATGGCGGTCGCAATGATGGTCAACGACCCACCGCCTTCGATATTGCGGGCCGCGCCCAGGAAACGTTTGGGCGGATACAAGGCGGTGGAGTCAACACCACCAGACAGGATCCGACCCGATGCCGGCGACGCATTGTTGTAAGCGCGCCCAAGCCGGGTGATCGAGTCGAGCAAAACCACGACGTCCTTGCCTTGCTCAACGAGTCGCTTGGCACGCTCGATCGCAAGCTCCGCCACCGAGGTGTGATCCGATGGCGGCCGGTCAAACGTCGAGGCGATGACCTCGCCGTTGACCGAACGCTGCATGTCAGTGACCTCTTCAGGCCGCTCATCGACGAGCACGACCATGAGGTGGCATTCCGGATTGTTTTTCGTGATGGCATTGGCGATGTCTTGCAGGATTGTCGTCTTACCGGCCTTGGGCGGTGACACAATGAGCGCGCGCTGGCCCTTGCCGATCGGCATGATGAGGTCGATGACCCGCGTGGTGAGCCGTTCGGTAGTGGTTTCCAGACGAAGCCGCTGGTTCGGGTACAACGGCGTGAGCTTGCCGAATTCGGGCCGCTTCCTGGCCTCGTCCACCGAACCACCATTGATGGTGTCCAGTCGCACCAACGGGTTGAACTTCTGCCGCTGGTTGGGCTGCTCACCTTCTCTAGGCACTCGAACTGCGCCGGTCACCGCATCACCGCGGCGCAAACCGTTCTTGCGCACCATATTCATTGAGACATACACATCATGGGGACCGGCCAAATAACCGGACGTGCGCACGAACGCGTAGTTGTCGAGGACGTCCAGGATTCCGGCTACCGGCTGGACGACATCGTCCTCCCGCAGTTCAGCTTCAGCACCGTCTCCCCCGCGTTCACCACGACGCTTGCGATCGCGGAAGCGGCGTCCCCGCCGCCCCTGACGTCCGTCACCTTCGTCGTCGCCGCGGGATTGCTGGCCACCAGAACTTTGCTGGTCACCGGCTTGCTCGCCAGCAGCATCCGCCCGGCGCTCGTCCGTCTTGGTTTCCTGCTGGCCCTTTTGGCGGTTGTCTGCTTTGTCGTTGGCCCTCTCGTCGGGTTTATCCTCCGGTGAGGTTTCGCGATCCGACTGTTCGCTCGCACGCGACGATGATCCCGCGGCACGCGAGGCGGTACGTCGTTCTCGGCGCGGCGGCTCGCCTGACGAATCGTCACCAGATGTATTGGTCGGCTCACCCCCCGGGGCTGCCGGCGCTTCGGCTGGCTCTTGAGACAACTGGCGACTAGCTGGGGTGCCGTTGTCCGAACCCCGGCTTTCCTGAATCGCGGCGATCAGTTCGCTCTTCCGCATACCCGACGTCCCTTTAACGCCGGCTTGACTAGCGAGGGCACGCAGTTCGGGCAGCACCATGGTGGACAGTGAACTGGCCGGTGCAGGGGTTTCGACGCTCGGAGTTTCTATGGCCACGGGGTCCGACAGCTTGCTGCTCTCAGCGCTGTCGCCAGCCGTGATGAGGTCCGTATCAGTCACGGATTTCCTTTCTTCCCCACTGATCACGTCACGTGGGGGTTCGTCGCATTCAGCCAAATTGCCGAGTGCGCCCAATCATCGACTCTGCAACGGTGATCACCTGGATCGGCGACGGAAACGGCGAACCTCGTCCACGAGAAGAATTGGTAAGTGTTGTCCTAGCGGCAAGGCAGTATGAAAGATGCTGCAATTGCTGGACGGCTCCGAGGATAGCCCCCTTCTTTGTCGGAAGCAAGCAAACCCGCCCACGACGGTGTGGATCAACGTGCGACCGCAACTTCCGGGCTCCAGCGAACTCCCTCGCCCGCGGTCATCGGAGCCACAGAAAACCCGTTTGCGGCGCCGTACTGCACCGCTTCGGCAGGCAACTGCGGTTCCGTGGTCAGTGCGATCAGCGACGGGCCAGCTCCCGAAAAGGCCGCTGCAACATTGTGCCGCCGCAACAACTGAAGGTACTCGCCCGACGCCGGCATCGCATGACCGCGTTGCGGCTGGTGAAGTACGTCTTCGGTCGCCGACATCAGCAGATCCGGCCGGTCGGTCAGCGCTACTACCAGCAACGCGGCACGACTCACGTTGAAGCGTGCATCGTCGTGACTGACCTGGGCAGATAACAACGCTCGGGTCTCCGCGGTAGACGAGCACTCCTGGGGAATCGCAGAGAACAGGTGAATATCAGGATGGAGCCGCAGGCGCACAGCCGAGTATTTGGGGCTACCGCCGACACGGTCGGTCCACGAGACCACCGCACCACCCAACACGGCGGCCGCGGCGTTGTCGGGATGGCCCTCGAACTCCGCGGACAGCTGGATCAACTGCGCCTCATCCAATGGCTTCGAATTCGTTTGCGCAATAAGACCATTAATGGCCGCTAGGCCGCCTACCACGGCCGCAGCGGAAGAACCGAGACCACGCGAATGAGGGATCACGTTGCGGCAACGCACCACCAGACCGGCCGCGCTCAGTCCGGCGGCCTGCAGTCCGCGGCGAACGGCGCGAACGACCAGATGGTCGGGACCCAACGGAACCTGATCGGCGCTCTCGCCCTCTACTAAGACCACCAATCCGGAATCTGTTGTCTCGACATTTATCTCATCCAACAGACCCAGCGCCAGACCAACGCTGTCGAAGCCCGGGCCGAGATTAGCGCTGGACGCCGACACCACTGCGCTCGCTGCTAGCCGAGGAGGCAGCACCTGAGTCATCAATAAACTTTCACTAGGCCTGACTTGTGCGGACAGACACGCGGCAGCCCGCTGCGCCCGAATCCGGCGCGCTTGCGATCACCACTAGACCAGCCCCAATTTCTCAACCACGGCGACAGGGTCCACGGGCAGCGGGGACACGCTCGGCATGTCCTTCAGAGCCGTATCGGGATCCTTGAGCCCGTTGCCGGTCACCGTACACACTACAGTCGACCCGCGAACCACCCAGCCGTCGTCGATGGCTTTGAGCAGGCCCGCAATGCTGGCGGCGGACGCAGGTTCAACAAAGACCCCTTCGGCGCTGGCGACAAGGTGGTAAGCGGCCAGGATCTCCTCGTCGGTGACAGCCAAAAAGCGCCCTCTTGATTGCTGCTGCGCCTCTACAGCAGCTGTCCACGACGCCGGCGAACCGATGCGGATCGCAGTAGCGATGGTCTCTGGGTGGCTCACCGGTTCGCCGAACACCAGGGGCGCAGCACCGGATGCCTGCGCACCGAGCATGCGCGGCAGCTTGTTGATCACGCCCTCATGGTGGTACTCGGTGTACCCCTTCCAGTACGCAGTGATATTGCCGGCATTGCCCACTGGAAGCGCATGTACATCTGGCGCGGCACCGAGTACGTCGACAATTTCGAACGCCGCTGTCTTCTGACCCTCAATGCGAACCGGGTTGACCGAATTTACCAGCGAGATGGTCGGGAAATCAGCTGCCATCTTGCGGGCCAGTTCCAGGCAGTCGTCGAAGTTGCCATCAATCTGAATAATCTTCGCGCCGTGCATGACGGCCTGCGCCAGCTTGCCCATCGCAATCTTGCCCTGAGGGATCAACACCGCGCAGGTGATACCGGCACGGGCGGCATATGCCGCCGCCGACGCCGAGGTGTTTCCAGTCGACGCACACAAGACGGCCTGCTGCCCGCGGGCCAGGGCATCGGTGACCGCCATTGTCATGCCCCGGTCTTTGAAGGAGCCAGTGGGATTGAGACCTTCGACTTTGAGGTGAATCGTGCACCCGGTCCGCTTGGAGAGCCTGGGTGCCGCAATCAGTGGCGTGCCACCTTCAAGCAGCGTGACTGGTACCCAGTTCTCGCCCACCGGCAACCGGCTACGGTACGCCGCGATCACGCCCGGCCAGGGGTGGACGGCCTCCGTCCGCACGGCGCTCATGCGCCGGTTCCCTCCAATCGCAGGACACTAGCTACGCTCTGCACCACACCCAGATCTGACAGGGCATCAACAGTTTCAGAGAGCGCCGCGTCGGTAGCCAGATGGGTGACCACCACGATTCGTGCACCCACTCGCCGACCGTCCTCGTCCACCACACCTTCCTGACGCACCTCGGCAATGCTCACCTCACGCTTGGCGAACTCTGCTGCCACTGCCGACAACACGCCCGGCTTGTCCGCGACATTCATGCTGACGTAGTAGCGTGTGGAGATGAAACCCATTGGCGCCACAGGCAGTTGAGCGTACTTGGACTCACGCGGCCCGCGACTGCCCAGTACTCGGTTGCGCGCGGCCATCACCAGGTCGCCGGTCACCGCCGAAGCCGTCGGTGCGCCGCCAGCCCCCTGCCCGTAGAACATTAGCCGCCCCGCGGCTTCAGCCTCGACCACTACGGCGTTGAACGCGCCGTTCACCGAGGCAAGTGGATGCGTAAGCGGCACCAGCGCGGGGTAGACACGCGCGGAAACACGTTGCTGTTCTTCATCAGTCGTAATCCGCTCGCAAATGGACAGTAGTTTGATGGTGCAGCCCAGCGCCCGGGCAGAAATGAAGTCCGCCGGGGTGATATTGGTGATGCCTTCACGATGAACGTCCTCGGCAGTCACCCGGGTGTGAAACGCGATGGAGGCGAGAATGGCCGCTTTCGCCGCGGCGTCGTAACCTTCGACGTCCGCGGTTGGATCGGCCTCAGCGTAGCCAAGCGAACTCGCGTCGGCCAAAGCCCCGTCGTAGTCGGCTCCGGTGCTGTCCATTGCAGACAGAATGTAGTTGGTGGTGCCGTTCACGATTCCGGCAACGCGCAAGACGGTATCGCCAGCCAACGACTGGGTCAGCGGTCGGATCACTGGGATAGCGCCTGCGACAGCCGCCTCGAAGTAGAGATCGACGTTCGCGCTTTCAGCGGCTTGGGCTAATTCACCGGTGGACGTGGACAGCAGCGCTTTGTTCGCCGTGACAACTGACTTGCCGCGCTCCAGCGCAGCGAGGATAGCCTTGCGCGCCGGCTCAACCGGCCCCATCAACTCAACGACAATGTCGACGTCCTCGCGGGAGACAAGTTCTTCGATATCGTCTGTGAGTAGTTCGATCGGCACACCGCGGTCAGGGGCGACACGGCGCACTCCAATGCCGCGCAGCACCAACGGAGCGCCCACGCGAGCCGCGAGATCTTCGGCGCTGTTGTCGATGATGCGTACAACTTCACTGCCGACATTGCCCAACCCGAGCACTGCCACGCCAACCGGCGTTTCGTCATTGGCCACAGTTCACCTCACTTCCAAACTCAGCAGATCGTCTACGGTCTCCCGGCGCAGGAGCAGGCGCGCTTGACCGGCGCGAACCGCTGCCACGGCCGGCCGGCCGATCATGTTGTAACGACTCGACAGCGAATAGCAGTAGGCGCCCGTGGCAGCCACCGCGACCAGGTCGCCGGGCTGCATATCATCTGGAACCCAGGCGTCTCGCACCACAATGTCTCCGCTTTCGCAGTGTTTTCCGACAACACGGGCCAGCGTCGCCGGCGCGCCGGTGGTCCTGGATACCAGCCGGACGTCATATTGCGCGTCATAGAGCGCGGTGCGGATGTTGTCACTCATTCCACCGTCGACGCTGACGTACCGCCGGCGCGCCACAGCACTCACGTCGACGTCCTTGACGGTTCCCACCTCATAGAGTGTGACGGTTCCGGGGCCGGCAATGGCACGTCCAGGCTCAACCACCAACCTGGGGGCAGGCAGCCCAACCGCCGCGGACTCACTTCTTACGATGGCACCTAATTTGGCCGCCAGCTCTGCGATGGGTGGTGGGTCGTCGGCCGCCAGGTAGGAGATACCCAAACCACCGCCGAGGTCGACGGTGGATAGCTGCGCGGTCCGCTCGGCGCCGAACTCGCCGACAACCTCGCGCAGCAGGCCGATGACGCGGTGAGCGGCGACTTCAAAGCCGGCCACATCGAAGATCTGCGAACCGATGTGGCTGTGCAGGCCGACCAGTCGCAGGTGATCGGCAGCGAATACTCGGCGGATCGCCGTCAGCGCCGCGCCACCGGCCACCGACAAACCAAATTTCTGGTCTTCGTGCGCAGTGGATATGAACTCATGGGTATGCGCCTCGACACCGACGGTGAGGCGCACAAGGACATCCTGGATGATTCCGGCTTCGCCAGCGATGGCGTCGAGGCGCTGAATTTCGGCCAACGAGTCCAAGACGACATGCCCGACACCGGCTTTGACGGCGGCGGTGAGCTCAGAGAGCGATTTATTGTTGCCGTGCAGGGTAATTCGATTCGGCGGGAAGGCGGCGTAGAGAGCAACGGCCAGCTCGCCGCCGGTACATACATCCAGCGACAACCCTTCCTCGTCAATCCACCGCGCTATTTCGCTGCACAAGAACGCCTTGGCGGCGTAGTGCACATTGGCCCCGCCACCGAACGCCGTGGCGATCTCTCGACAGCGAGACCGAAAATCGTCCTCGTCGATCACGAACAGCGGAGTTCCGTACTTGTGTGCCAGGTCTGGAAGTGAAACTCCCGCCACCGATACCACACCCGCTTGGTCGCGCGTTGTATTGCGCGGCCACACATTTGACGCTAGGCCCAGCAGCTCCTCAGGGCACTGCGGCTGCGGCGGACTGGTCACGGATCGAGTCTCTTCGGCATGCCGGGCTCCGGCAGGATGGACGTTCACATTCGCTCCGGGGCGCTGACTCGCAGTATTGCCAGCCCGTTGGCAATGACCTGCCGGGTTGCCTGACACAAGGCCAGCCGCGCGGCATTCAGATCGGTGGGCTCCTCGTCGCCCTGCGGCAACACCCGGCACGCGTCGTAGAACCGATGGTAGTCGCCGGCGAGGTCTTCGAGGTAGCGGCACACTCGGTGCGGTTCCCGCAGCGAAGCCGCCGTTGTGAGCACGCGCGGGAACTCACCGATGGTGCGCAGCAGTGCGCCCTCCTTGTCGTGACTCAATAACTCAAGCTGCGCGGAGTCGGGGGCCAAGCCGAGTTCAACAGCGTTGCGAGCCAGCGCTGACAACCGGGCGTGCGCGTATTGCACATAGTAGACCGGGTTTTCATTCGACGCCGACGACCACAATGCGAGGTCGATATCGATCGCGGTATCCACAGACGACCGGATCAGACTGTAGCGCGCAGCATCGACGCCGATCGCCTCGACCAGGTCATCGAGCGTGAGCACGGTACCCGCGCGTTTACTCATCCGGACCGGCTGGCCATCTCGGACAAGGTTGACCATCTGTCCTGTGAGCACCTCGACGGTCGCAGGGTCGTCGCCGAACGCCGCCGCGGCAGCTTTGAGCCGGGCGATGTATCCGTGATGGTCCGCCCCGAGCATGTAGATACACAGGTCAAAGCCACGTTGACGTTTGTCGAGGAAGTAGGCGAGATCACCGGCAATATAGGCCGGCTTGCCGTCGCTTTTGACCACAACACGGTCTTTGTCGTCGCCGAAGCTGCTGCTACGCAGCCAGACTGCGCCATCCTTCTCATAGATGTTGCCGGTTTCGCGGAGCCGGGCGATAGCTTGATCGACACGGCCGCTCGTGTGCATCGAGTCTTCGTGGGTATAGACGTCGAAGTCGGTGCCGAACTGGTGTAGCGACTCCTTGATGTGGGAGAACATCAAGTCGACACCAATTTCGCGAAATGCCTCGTGCAGCTCCGCCTCGGGCAGGCTCAGCACGTCGGGGGCTTTTCGCAGCACATGCGCCGCGATGTCGGTGATGTAGCTACCCGCGTAGCCATCTTCCGGCGTCGGTTCGCCTCTAGCCGAGGCGATCAGCGAGTTGGCGAATCGGTCGATCTGGGCGCCATGGTCGTTGAAATAGTATTCGCGCACCACATCGGCGCCCTGCGTCGACAGCAGTCGACCCAGCGCGTCGCCCACGGCGGCCCATCGAGTACCACCGATGTGGATCGGCCCGGTCGGATTGGCTGAGACGAATTCCAGGTTGATGCTGCGCCCCGCCAAAGCGTCGCAGTGACCAAAGCGCGCTCCGGCATCGATAACGTCAACGACGATTTTGGCCTGCGCTGACGTCTCGAGGCGTATGTTGACAAAGCCCGGGCCGGCAACCTCGGCCGAAGCGACACCGGCGGTTTGCGCCAACGCTTCAGCGAGCCATCCAGCCAGCTCACGCTGGTTTACACCGACTTTCTTACCCACCTGCAGTGCCAGGTTGCTCGCATAGTCGCCATGCTCGGGATTGCGTGGCCGCTCCACAACGACGTTCTGCGGCAAGACCGAAGCGTCGAGGCCGCGCTCGGCCAGCACCGCAGCGGCGGTGGCTTTGAGCAGCTCAGCGAGTTCGGCGGGGGTCACGAGCGTCCATCCTATGGTCTAGCAGGCGCGCACCTCGAATCCATCGCGGTGGCCGGGCGGCGGCCGCCATGCGCTAATCTGTTCCTGCTTGTTCAAGCCCTATGGCGCAGCATGTTTGTCGGTGCGCCCCCGTAGCTCAGGGGATAGAGCGTCTGCCTCCGGAGCAGAAGGCCGCAGGTTCGAATCCTGCCGGGGGCACCCACCTTCATCAACACAAATAATCCGTGCCGCAGAGCGCATGCGACCCCCGCGCCAGTCCGCCTCTACCCCTCACGCGGACTACCTCACGCAAGACGGTCAACGGTTTTCCTGCGGCAGCACGGTCTTCGCGCGCCCGGGGTGTAACCGTCAATATCACAGACGCATCCGTGATTGTGGTTACCGGACTAGCTTTATTAGCCTTCAAGGTTTTGCGGAGGCGAGGCCAGCCGTGCCGATTCCGTTTAACGCTAGAACCCCGAAAACCCATTATGGGCAGTCGCCTTTGCGCCAGTAGTGGCGACTGTCTTCGCCGTTGATGTCACCGTGTTGAGTCTCACCGATACACAATATTCCCGCACCAGATTTACCGATCAATACTAACCGATTTGAGTTTGTCCATTGCGTTTGCAACACGATCCTGCAACCTGGCTCAGATCGGCCGCGGAACGCCGATTGGCCTGTTCCTAGCTCCAGCAGCACTGGTTGCGCTTGAATCCGCCTTTGTGATTGCGCACACAATAGGCCCGCGACGAGAGCTAAAGCTGGCTTCAGAAAAATGTGACAAAGAACACCAAAGATGGCCGAAGTGAGATCGCACCCAAAGTCGTTGGCCAGCTCCCTGATATACACACCCCGCCGAGCGGAACGCGCTAAGCGGTCAATATGTCAATGGGCTCAAAAATCAATTCCTAAGCGCTTTTGCCAATGTTAACTAGAGCCACTACTCATACAATGGCATCTACAACATGTGGTACTCCAATAAAAACCACCGCCACGGCGGCAAGGTCCAAGCGCTCACGGAGCTCAGTGGGTTTGCGGTATGCCCGCATACCCACCAGCGCCGTCACCGCTGCCGTGCCGATGGCATCAACTATGGAACGCAGTCGCTGATGAGCACGACGGAGGGCTCTGCATGACCTCACCGTCACCCACACCGGCCCAGCCCGGCCAGAACACGCCAGTCGACGACGAGCCGTTATCGATCTACGACACCGGCGATCCAGACGCCGTGGCCAGGTTTTTCGCCGATCAGCAACAACACCACCAGCTGCTCGCCGACAAAAACCCAGCTGTCATCGATGCTCACACCGCCGCAGCCCGCCAGGCACAAGACGCTCGTGAACAAGCTGAACAACACAACCGGCAAGCAAGGCATGCCCGGCATCAAGCCGAACAGCTCGAACCACACCGAAATCAAGCCAAGCAACTCAAGCAAGAAGCCGCTCTGAAACAGCAGGAGGCCGAACAAAATCAGCAGGTCGCCGACCAGCTTCGGCGGGAGGCCGAACCGCACCAACAGGAGGCCGTCGAACTAAGGCAACAAGCTGAACAGCGAGAGCGTGCGGGCGCACAAAAGATAGCCGAACACACCTCGAAGTTCGATGAGGGCGATCGGATTAGGCAGGCGAGCATACGACAAGGCCAGGAGGCCAGCGACAAGTTTCGCGAGGCCGCCCGGTTGAAGCAGACGGCAAAACAGCACCGACACCGGCCAGATCCGGTCCAATTGCAATCCCAAGAGCATCATCAGCGCGCCGAAGAACACCGCCAGCAGGCCAATTGGCACCATCGGCAAGCCGCACAGAAGAATTTTCGCAACGCTCAGTCAGACGCCCGCGATGCTCAACACCACGAAACACAGTGGCATGAACACTCTCTGCAGGCAGTCAAGCTTGACCAGGACTCCCAGCATTATGTCCAGGTTCTCCGCGATGAAGCCGATGCCGTCAAGCATGCGGCTCATACCCTCAAACATGAGGCCAGCGAGAAGCTTCGGGAGTTCAAAGCGACGATCGATGAGGCCAACGAGATGCGGCAGGAAGGCGAACAAAAGTATCGGGAGGCCGAGCAGCTGCGTTATAAGGCTCGGCAGAAGCAGCAGTTCGCCGACCAGCTGCGGCAGCAGGCAGAGCCGTACCAGCAGAAGGCCGAAAAGAAGCTCCGGGAGGCCGACCAGCTGCGGCAGCAGGCGCGCACATTGCCGCAATCGGCGGACAAACAGAAAGTCCAGCAGGCGCAACAGCTCCGTGAAGACGCCAAAGATGAAGTTTTCTACCGTGACATGTATCGCCGTGTTGAGCTAGAAGCCCTCAGGCAACAGACGTGGCTAGAAACGACTCATCCTGGTGTCGTCTCGGCTCCACCGCTCGCCCGAGCGTACCGAGAGCTGGTCAACAATTTCAGGGTTCCGCCACCACCGCCGATCGGCGGTGCCGACCCGCGTCTGCTGGTGTACGACTACGCCCAGATAGATGCCGGCGTTACCGCGTTGCAGCAGATCGCCGCAAAAGCCCGAACAAGCCTCGAAAAGGCGCTTACGGCCCGCCAGTCCCTACAAGCTAGCGCGTCTGGCCAAGCGGCGGAGGCTTCGCAAAACCGTCTGTTGGCCATCGAGCAAACCAACCGGCGCGTCCTGGCCGCCGTCGCTGGAGCACTACAGTCACTGCGGGAGGCCAACTACAATATGGCCATTACTGACTCGCGGTTCGCCGCTGGTTTCAACTAGCAAGCAGCCCCGACGTACCCCTGCATAGTCATCCCGCCGAGAAGGCCCAAATTGTTTTCGGCACAATAACATTCACCGACCCCGACGATAGCTCACTTCTCAACACGCCAGCCACGACGCCGGATATCAACGAAAGCAAACTCATGCTGTTTGCTTCGAACGTCGGCAAGAATCTTTTTTGAGAATTTTCGCGAAAAACACGTATCGAACGCGAAACATATACCGCCACGAATTGCGCGAAGGGACATGTTCGCAAAATTTTCGGACAGCGACCGCGGGATGACATTGGTTTTTTAGGACCTGAATCATCGTGCCGTGTTGCAGTCGAGGTACGGCAGCTCGGTGTTGGCTAGACCGAGAACGTCTATCGGGCGTGAGACCGCTCCGATCGTGTGGCAGCCATTGTTTTCGTGCTGATTCAGCCTCTGTTGGGAGACCTCTCTGGTCAGCCTGCGTGAACGAGCGGCCAGCGATTCCCCGGTTTGGCCGATTTGCCCCTCTTGGCAAGTGCGGGTGTAGTCGGGTGAGAGAGCCACATTCGTCACCAATCACACCAAACACCGACGACGATCCGGAGGTATGATAAGCGCCTCGCTGGGTCGACATCGACCGAACTTCCCGCGGGCAGGACCACCTCGAAGCAGGTTAGGTGTGAAACCTTCGCGCCAGTTCGCGATCGAGGCGCTGCATTTGCCCATCGGCTAGGTCGAGATAGTCCAGAGCGCGTCTGGCCGTGTCGATTGTACGGCGATGCATGTGGGCAAGCCGGTTTAATGCCTCTTGCGATGCCCCTACGGTCTGCCCGGCCGAGCCTTCCGCCAGTGAAGCTTGCGTTTGGCCGATGCGATCTAACGCAGATTGCGACCGTGACACAACCCGCCGCAAACGACCCACGCCATCGGCGATACCTCCATGGTCATACTCCACAATGTTGGTCGCGCCCGAGGACTCAGCCCCAGCCGGCTGCTGGCCAGATCGCGGGCGCGCAGCGCGTTGGTACTGATCGGCTATTATTCGGTCCTGCTGGGCACGCCCCCGCAACCCCAGGACCTGTCCATCAGCCCACCGCGCCTGGTCGCGCAACTCACCGACTCTTTGTCGGCTTTCGCGGGCCAGATCCTCATACATCTCAGCGGATTGCAGGTGCTGTCTTTCAGCAGCAAACGTTGTGTTCCGCGCCTGCTCCCGATACTGCTCGGGGAGGTGCTGC
Organism: Mycobacterium sp.; assembly: GCF_965230835.1. Lineage (GTDB taxonomy): Bacteria > Actinomycetota > Actinomycetes > Mycobacteriales > Mycobacteriaceae > Mycobacterium. The sequence goes on along the minus strand of NZ_CBDDLW010000002.1, from coordinate 3,593,646 downwards.
AACACCTCGTCGCGGATCTGCTGAGCTTCGCGGCGCTCATCTTCGGCTAGTTGTTGGTCCCCCTGAGCGAACTGCTCGCCGGCGATGGCTTGGTCGCGGGATGCCTGGGCAAACGTTTCATAGTCGTTTACTCGGGTGATTTGGTGGTCGGCATAGGCGCGAAGCGCCTGAGCCGACCGGTCGGCGTCATCATGCGGCAGCCGAACAACCGGGTTCTGTGGCCGCTCTTGGGTATCAACGGGATCAACGCGTCTGCTCCACGGCCAACGCCGGGTCCGCACCCGGTCGTCTAGTGCGTCGGGATCGCTGATTGGTTGCGGCTGATAGGTACGCTCAAAATCTTGCCACTCCCCCCATTCCGGGTGATCTCTGATTTGTGCGGCTTGGTCACGATGGTATTGGGCTTGCGCTTCCCACTGACGCTGCTGGTCTTGGTGCCATGCGGTCTGCTGCTGGTGGTACAGGTGTTCTTGCAGAGCCGGAGGGTTTGCGGCCATCCTTTCTTCTGGGGGGACATACAGCATCCGTTGCTGAGGTTGATTGCTTCGTCCGACATCAAATACGTCGTTGACGTGCGGGGGCATATCGAGGTCGGCAAGGTCCCGCTCGATCTGGGCCTTGTCTGCTGGATTGACCAGACGGTCGGTGGGGTCGAGGGCTTCGGCGGTGTCTGTGCCCGCGTGTTGATGCTGCCAGGCCATGGCTTCGTGGACACGCGCGTGGTTGTCGTAACGTTGGGCCTGCAGATCGTGGAATTCTGGGCCTAACCCCTGCGGTGGTAGCTCATAAGGCGGAGGCCCTGAGCCAGCGGGAGGCTGTGGGGGCGCTCCCCGCCAAGGCTGGCTGTCCCAAAAACCTAACGGTGGGTCACTATACGGTGGTGGCGGCTGATCAATTGGCTCAACACCGTCGACCTCAGGTTCGCCGCGCCGGTGATCGTGTGGTGCGGTCAACCCATCTCCTCACCGACGAGTAACCTCCGCGGGGCTTGCCCGGGCGATGTCACCCACCGCATCGTGTTGAGGCTCAATATCTTACTGGCCTACCAACCAGGTGTCGCGATTTGCTGCGTGCAGCTCGCCAATGCTGTTACCTGAGCCGAGATGACAGGCGACGGCGTCGGCATTTTCGGCTGGGGCGCGGTCGCCCTAGCACGCTTACTTGCCGCTAACGGCAACGCCTTTACCAAGAGGCCGTTTCGCATACAGATTTTTCGCTGCGTTTTCTGCGCTGGCGCGCTAATGCGCAACCCCAAACATATTGGGTTTCAACGTGGTGAGGGCGGCACGAGTAACGCCGGCCGCAAAGAAGCCCGGGCACATAAGACAGTGTGGGCGCGACGTAGCCCACCAGATCGGCCATCGACCGAACCGAATTGCTCCTGCCAGTCACAAAGCTGCCGGGCAGGAGGCGATGACGATGCAACAGCTGCGCAGTCGAGCCGTCGTCACGACACGCTAGAGCTCCGACACGCCGATCCGGCGATGTGTACGGCCCGCCGAACACGTTGCGTAGCCTCATTTGCTGCACCTGGTTTAGCTAACGTGCCCAATACAGCTGCCCCTCACGGTATCGGCGCAGGAAGCGCGCCATGGGTCACCACACCAGCACCGCCACACCAAACCGCCCATTGACAACAACCCCGCCGCCGTGGGGCTCACCAGTCTTTGCTGCAGTCCGTGAGTGCGGCCGCCGGACCCGCCGCTTCCGCATCCGCCAGCAAATTTCTTTCCAAAATTTTTATGTACACAGCCCGCGGCGAGCCCTAGTCTCACCACACAACCGCAAACAGAAGGCGGCCCCCGTCGACCCCGGCGTTGCAGCGCCGGGCGGAGGCCGCCCGAACCAACCACCACCCCGCAAAGGAAAGGAAGCGGCTCGAATGAGCACCCTACCCCTCCCCGGCATCCAACTACCTGGCGTCCGGGAATTCGATGACTGGCAACCCCACTACCCCGTGCCCTACCGGGCCGTCGTCGGCACTGACCGACGCGTCACCGACCACCCCGTCAGAGTTTCCCCCAGCGCCGTGCAGTGGGCTGATGGCAGCATCGACGACGGCCGAATTGGCTCCCCCAGCGTCTATGTTTTCGAGCTCGGGGATCTGAATCCACTCAACAGTGACCAGGCCCGTGAATTGGCGTCCGCACTGCTTGAAGCCGCCGCCGAAATCGACGAGTGGGCCGGGCGGTGAGCGCCCGTGCCATGTCGCAACCCCTGCTCGTGCTCACCGTCAGCTAGCCACCGTGACGCCTCCCCAAAGTCAGCCCTGACACCGGTTCTTTGACCTCGCGGATAGTCCGCCGCGCCTAAGCCCCCGCAGCGGGTGCCTTACATTTCCGCGGCACGCAGCTTCCCATCAATTGCTTCTGGCCCCCAAAACCGTTGCGACTCCAAGCTAAGTCGCAAAGCCGGAAGCCAGCTCGGCCAGAAGTTCCTCGTGGCCGAAGATTCCCGGCAACCCGCCCGTGTGCATCAGGACAGTTCGTTCACCGGGACGAATATGGCCGTCGCGAACCGCAGCAATGAGACCGGCTAGCGCGCGACCCGTATAGACCGGATCCAAAACAATGCCCTCGGTACGTGCCGCTACTTTCATCGCATCCATGACAGTTGGATTCAGGTACGCATAGCCACGGCCGATTTGGTCATGGCGGATACGAAGTTGTGGCCTTAGCGCCTCGGCCAACGCTTGATTCGTCAGTTCTGCGACCCTGCGGCCGGGCTCATCAATGGCTCCGCAATCCACGCCCAGTACACACGTCGCACCGAGCCGACGGACCAGCCCTGCCATCGTCGCCCCGGTTCCCAGGGCAACAACAACGTGATGGGGCGCCGGCCCCTGGGCAAGGACTTCCTCGGCGGCCGCTTCGTATGCGTTGACCGACAGGTCCGTCGATCCTCCCAACGCAATAACGGCAGGGCGCTGCCCATCTCGGCGCAGGCCTTCGACGACACTCTCCACATGGGTAGCAAGGTCACCTAGGCTGTCGGCATCAGCCCATACGATCGTGGCTCCGAAAAGACCGTCGAGAACAACGTTGCCACGCGACGGCGTTTGGCCGGACCCCTTGAGCACCAACACGACCGGCAGCCCCAACCGAGCACCCGCGGCGGCGGTGAGGCGAGCGTGGTTGGATTGGGCGCCCCCACTGGTCACCAGGATCGTCGCACCGTCCCGCAGTGCCTGCGCGCACAACCACTCAAGCTTGCGGACCTTGTTGCCGCCACCGCCAAGACCCGTCAAGTCATCGCGCTTAACCCATAGATCTTCGGGAGCCAATCCAATCGCCGCCGACAGCCGTGGGGCTCCTTCAAGCGGCGTGGGCCACGATCCGAGCGATACGAGCTGGTCATTTACCACCGTCGCAGTGTAGCCGCAGTGTTTGTACGCCATTGAGGTCGTTGGGTTGCAGATCGACGTGCAGTCTTCACCGCGGCTGAGTCCCGGTCTGTTCCCGCGGTTATGAGCCACGGTTGACATCTCGCAAAACGCTTCGAACCTTCCCAGTACATCGACCGTATAGATTCTGGTGTCCAGACTTTCCGCTTCGACCGAAGGAACTGTCGATGACAACGCTTGAGGCACAGCTAGATGCGGTGATCGAACGCGTGACGCGTGACGGCCATACAGGTGACTCGGTACCGGGAGTGGTAGCTGCGGTTACCGACGCGAACGGCACCATATACGAGAAAGCCGTTGGGCTCCGATGCCTGGCAACCGCACAGCCAATGACCCTCGACGCGGTGTTCGTGCTTCACTCGATGACCAAGCCGATCACCGGCACCGCTGTCCTGCAATGTGCCGAGGAAGGCCTCCTCGATCTCGACGCGCCCGCGGCAACTTGGGTGCCAGAGATCAGTCAATTGCGGGTCATCGAGGGGTCCGGAGCTGACGGCGCACCAATTCTGCGGGCTCCAAAACGTGACATCACGACTCGGATGCTCTTGCTGCACACCGCTGGATTCGGTTACCCGACATACGACGCCACCTACCGCCGCCTGGGCCTGCAGCTCAGCCAATCGAGTTCGGCCTCCGCCGTCAAGGAGTCACTAATGTTGCCGCTGCTCTTTGATCCGGGTGAGCGGTGGATGTACGGCTTCAGCCTTGATTGGGCAGGTTTTGTTGTCGAATCAATCCGAGGCCAGCGCTTGGGGCATGTGATGGACAATCGCGTCTTTGCACCGTTGGGGATGTCGGACACCGCGTTTGCGCTGAGTCCCACCATGAGTCAGCGACTCGCCACGATGCACCAACGGCAGCGTGACGGAGCATTGGTTGCGATCAATTTCGCAGCACCCCAGCAGCCCGAAATCGACCTAGGCGGCCATGGCCTGTTCGGGACGGTCAGAGACTATATGAAGCTTCTGCGTATGTGGCTAAATGACGGCGCAGGTGACCACGGTCGGGTGCTAAAGCCGGAGACTGTGCGGTGGGCGACCCGCAACGGCCTGGAGAAGCAGCGCGTAACGACACTCACGGGAATCGACCCTGCGCTATCGAACGACGTGGAGTTCTTTCCAGGACAACCGAAGTCGTGGGCATACACATTTATGGTCAACGACGAGCAGGCACCAACCGGGCGACCCGCGGGCGCACTTGGCTGGGGGGGCCTGCCCAATCTCTACTACTGGATTGACCGACAGAACGGCATTGCGGGATTGTGGGCAACACAGGTTCTTCCGTTCTGCGACACGGTATCGTTCGACGCCTACCTCGATTTCGAGACCACTGTCTACCGCAACCTCGCGTCGATACGATAACCCGGCTCCGCAACCAGTAAGTGCTTCCCGGCTGTCGTTTTGGAATGGCACCTTGCAGCGGCAAATCTCCCGACCGGGACCTCTGGTAGCGGTCACCCAGGCTCAGTCGACAATCCCGAACCTAGCGGCTGGGCAAACTCAACGTCCAAACCGCCGAAGCGGCCGACCGGCAATTACGCGGGCGGCGGATACGTTGCGTGCCAGTGCTTAGCGATGTCGATACGCCGGGTAATCCATACGGCCTCATGGGATTGAACGTGGTCCAAGAACCGTTCCAGCGAAGCGATACGCGCTGGCCGCCCGATGATGCGGCAATGCAGTCCGACCGACATCATCTTGGGGGAACCGGCGACACCCTCGGCATAAAGAGTGTCGAATGCGTCGCGCAAATGCGCGAAGAACTGCTCGCCGCTGGGAAACCCTGCGGGTGAGGAGAATCGCATATCGTTGGTGTCCAATGTGTACGGGATGATGAGGTGGTCGACCTCGGACTCACCTTTGGGAACCCGCACCCAATAGGGCAGATCGTCGGCATAGGAGTCCGAGTCGTAGAGGAAGCCACCATGCTCGACGACCAACTTCCGTGTCTGCGGGGAGTCCCGCCCGGTGTACCAGCCCTGTGGGGCCGATCCGCTCAACTCGGCGAGGATCTGCACGGCCTGTGCCATATCTTCACGCTCGACGTCCGGATCAATCAGTTGGTATGAGCGCCAACGTAATCCGTGGCAGGCGATCTCGTGCCCCTGCTCGATGAAGGCTGCAGCTGCATCCGGGTTGCGTTGCAGAGCCAACGCCACCCCGAAAACGGTGAGTGGTAGTCGACGCCGTTCGAACACCCGCAGGATTCGCCACACGCCCGCACGGGAGCCATATTCGTAAAGGCTCTCCATACTCATGTGCCGATTGGGGAACGGCTCGGCCGGTGTCATCTCAGAGAGAAAGACCTCCGAATAGCCGTCACCGTCCAAGACGTTGTTTTCTGCGCCTTCTTCGTAGTTCAACACGAACTGCAGGGCGATCCGGGAGTCCCCCGGCCACTGCGGATTCGGGACCTTGCGTCCGTAACCGATGAGATCCCTCGGGTAGTCGCGTCCGCAGCTGAATTCGCTGATCGGCTGGCTCACCGACCCGCTCCTTCCCACCAACGATGCTCGACGATGCTACGACCGCGTTCGGTCAAATCGCCGAACAATCGCAGCCGGCTAAACCCGCCGTCCGGGAAAATGTCGACACGCACGTCGGTCACCGGCGGAGCATCCTCGATCAGAAAACGGTGCCGGGTATCGACCAATAACGGTGTTTGGGGCAGAAGCTGCACCCACTGAGCACCACTGACACGACCGCGTAGCGCCACCTCGCCCGGTGCGTTGCCGACGAACCATGAGGTGTCGATCTCGGCTAGCCGGATGATCCCTTCACCTGCCATCCGCACCTGCACCCAGTCATTGGCGTCGTCGCGCCGGCGAGCGGTCTCCCATCCGTCTCCCATCGCCCGTGCCATTCCAGGAAACAGAAGGTTCTGGGGTGAGCTATAGAACATGTTTGAGCACGCCGTTACCAGTCCGCCGTTTTCGATAGCCACTAGGTCCATCGGTCCCAAGCCGAGAAAACGAGGGTCTGGCACACCCTCACCGTGAACACGCAAGCGAGCGACCCCGCCGTCGGGATACATCGTGAGCTTGATGTGGGTCCAACGCTTCGGTGAGACGACCTCAAACGAGTTGCAGCTGTCTCCTAACACAGGCCGCCGTTCGACAATGGTTTCCCAGTCTTGCCTGGCGACCATCACCTCCGGCTTGGGGTAACCCTCCACCACTATCGCCTGCACGGAAATCTCTGGCGGTTGACTGCTCCCCCGCATAAATGCGGGGGATTCCGCAGCTCGGGTTGCCTAGCGCAGCTACGCCGCGTCGGGTCTTACACCGTCTACGCCGCCGGGGTTCAGCCCTGCCCGGTTTAAAACCACCTGCGCCGCGTTTCGATCCCTGTCCGCGACTGTGCCGCACGTGGCACAGGTGTAGATGCGTTGCGACAGCGGCAGGCGGTGCGTGGCTCTTGCCCCGCACTGTCCGCAGTCGGTGCTGGTGTACTTCGGGTCCACCATCACAACACAACGGCCATGCTTGCCCGCCATGTTCACAAGTTCTGTTTTCGCGATACGGATACCCGCATCGGCGGCCTTACGCGCCATCGTCGACTTCGCCAAAAACTTTGGCTTGAAGTCCTCGACTGCTACCGCATCGAAATCATTGACCAGGTTTTTCGCCCACATTCGTGCGTCCTGCTGGCGTTGACGCGCAACCTTCTTGTGCGCCTTGGCCGCCAACCTTTTAGCCGCCCGGTAGCGCCGACTACCTGGCTTCCCTTTTCCGGGGCGCCGTCGCGCCATGGCCCGCTGATAGCGGGCCAGCTTGTCGGATCCGGTTTTACCGTGCTGCGGGTGCGCCAAATCATGCTCAGCGCTGGTGGTGGTAGCTATAGCCTTCACACCCCAGTCGATACCAACTACCCGGCCCGTGACTGGTAGCGGCTCGGCTTGGGCTTTCACCACAAACGAGGCATACCAGTGCCCCAGACTGTCGCGGTAGACGCGCACACTCGACGGCGCAGTAGGCAGCTCCCGCGACCACACCGGCCGCACCACAACACCTTTCGCCAAAAACAGCACCCGGTCTACGAGCCGGAAGGCGTTGCGGTTGTAGTTGAGGGTGGGCGCGGCGAGTTGCTTCTTCTTGAATGTGGGGAATCCAGCACGGGCTCGCATCGGCAGCCGGTTCCGGATGTCCTTGAGCGCTTTTGCCCGCGATTTCGCGAAGTCACGCACGGTTTGTTGATGCGGTACCGCCGATCCAGCGGCCAGCCAATCCTGCTGTTGGCGCCAGCCAGTTAGTTGCTTGTCGAGTTCCGCGTATCCGCAGGTCTGGCCTGCCTGATGCGCTTTTTTCGATTCTGCGACACACTGGTTCCACACCCAGCGGCAGCGATCCCACTCGACCAGGAGAGCCTTTTCGGCGACGCCCGACATGCGCAGCCGGTAGGTGTAGCGGGCTTTGCCGCTACCCGCATCCTCACCAGCCCCGGCACTCATACCAGTCACGATAGTGCCGGGCACCGACAAGCGGCGGCCACGCCGCGACCCCAGGCAGTGGCCACCCCGGAAACAAAATTGATGCGCTCCATCCCCGCACTAAAGATGCGGGGCTTTCCCGCGCTACGAATTTTCGGGTAATTACCCTTGAACCAGGAGGTATCCACGACGACACCGCGGACAATACCCGGAACCCCGAGCCTGATGATGGCATCGTCAGACGATCGCTGTCCGCGTTGGCGTCGGGTCTCCCAGCCGTCGTATACCTGACCTTTGTGTCCGAAGGTCGCCGGCTGGTACGTGGCCGGTCCCGGCCGGATTAGATTCTCTTTCTCCGCGAACAGGTCATCGGTCGCCCACACCACTGCCCCGCCTAGCGGTCGAAGCGCCAGGTCGGGGAGAGCTAGAAAATCATCTGCAACCACGCTAATCCTCTCGTTCGCCGTCATGGTCGCCCTGTTCGACGCGACCGAGGCATCGATGCAGGAGAGCGTCGAGCACGTCGCGGTTCACAGATGGGGCCAGCTCGATAACCGCACGCTCATCGAAGACACCAACGCACAGTCCGCGAACCACCACCGCTGCCAGCGCCTCAGCGGTTGCCGGCTCCTCGATGACTGATCCCCCGCTGCGGTCCAGGTATGCCTGTAGCCGCGGAGCTGCCACCGACAGCGCTGATCGGAAAAACCCGAAGTTGGCTAGCCATCGAGTGACGAGGTGGCCCGGGTGCATGTCCCAGCCCTGGTAGTAGCCACGACACAGTGACCTGCGCACCAACTCGTGATGGCGACGCAGCGCCGACGCAACCGATGCGGCACTACCTGTCGGCACTACCTGAGTCGATCCGTCGCACACCCACACGCCAGTCTGGGCGGCCGCGACCTGCATGACAGCCTTCGCGTAGTCGGCAACTGGGTGATCTAGCGACTGAAATGGTGCGGCAATCCCGCAGGCGGCGCTGTAGTCGTAGGTACCGTAGTGCAGACCAGAACATCGGCCCTGCGACAGCTGAATAGCCCGGGCAACTGTCACTGTTCCGTCGGCGGCAATAACTGCCTGAGGACTCTCGATCTGAAGTTCAAAGCGCAGGGAGCCGGCCAGCAAACCGTGAGCACGCTCGATCTCTTCACACACCTTGACAGCCGCGCTCGCCTGCTCAGCCAGGCGGAGCTTGGGCACGGTAAATACGAATCTCTGGGGCACATCGCCCGCAGCGTCCAACGTGAGTTCCAACGTGCGTATCGCGCGTACAGCATCCGCCGTGGTCAGCCCCTTAATCCGAATACCACACGCCAACAGACGCCCGCTGAGCGCGCCCAGCGTCGTACCGGCCCGCCGAGCATCGCTGTCCTCGACGGCGTCATCGCGCCAGCCGTACCCATCCTCGAAATCGATCCGCAGGTCTTGCACCGGCGAAATTTCGAGCTGGCGGAGCACGTCGGGCATAACGCGATCGAGGTCCAGATCTTCCAGCACGTCAGCAGCGCGATCCGCCAGCCCAATCGACTCCGCGGCCCACCGCTCAACGGTGTCCGGACCGGCATCTGAGGCAGCAACGTAGACGGTGTGCAGCGGCTGGCCCTCGTGTCGATCGCCGCGATATTCACGGTCAAGCTGGGCGTCTGTGCCGGCGAGGAGGTCACCGATCTGATCGAGCACAGTCGCAGACACAAAACGACGCTTCACCGATCCATGGTCTCAGCTGATATTCCACCCCGCGTCACTGCGGGGCGCCGCAGCGTGGTGCCTGGTCCAACATGACATGGATCAAGCTGGTCAACAGGTTGGTTGAGGTCGCCGGCAACAACGGACACACCGCGGCCGTCGCTGCGCTATGGCTGCTGAATTCGCTAGCGCTGGCTAGAGCCTTTTGGCCAGGACGGCAAAGCATGCACCGCAGCAGCGACCAACAGTCCGCCTGTCCCGCGCTGTCATCATGGTCATCCGGTCGGCGTCCACCTGTTCCATGCGTCGCCAAAATCGAGCGTGACGAGCCGCGCCTTGTCCAAGCCGACCATTTCGCGGAAGTGGTCCTGCCAGCCCCACCAGACGTTGATGAAGAAAACATGGTCTTACCAGGTGAGCTGATAGGTGGGGGGAATGACCTGCCCCTTGTTCTCCGGGGCGAACACGGCAACGGCGAGCAGACCCAACACCGCCGAGGTAGGTAGCTGGACAGTGCCGTTATTCGCAATACGAAGTGCTGCATTGGCACTCACGTAGGGGCTGATCTCGAACTGCACAGACGATTGATCACTATGGCCGTGCAACCACCGGTGCATGCCGAAGAGGACATCTGCGATGTCGGGCCGTCTTTCCGGGAGTAGATCAGACCTGACCGCGACCGGAAAGCGAGTTTGTTCGAGATTGACGCCGGGCATTGCCATCACACCGAAGATGTCGAGGGCATCGCGAATTGCGGTGCGGAAACGTGTGCCGACACCGAGCGTCGGATATCGCTTCCGGCTCGTGCCGTCGAGCGCGTTACACGCGTGGAGCATCGCTACGTCCCACACCTTCCGATCCCACTGCTCCAGCGCCTGCCTGACTGATTCGCCCACAGCCATACGTACGAGGTTATAGGCCAGTCGTGCCACCGCCGAAGCGTTGTACGTGAGTCACCTAGGGCACGGTCTCACTCCGTGCGGGGCTACCCGCGACTTTCTGGCGGCTGTCGTCTATGGGGCATCTGAGCGAAACGCCGCCACCGGCATGGCGACGGTCCCGCGGCAAGGCCCGCCATAGATGTCGGTGTGCCAGGTACCGCGCAACGACCCGTCCCGCTGCGGCGCGTAGTACGCCCACGATTTCGCAGGTGCCCACACCTTCGGTACCCCTTCACCCATGTAGCAATCCCATTGAAACTCGAAGACCTCAACCCACTTGGCTCCGTCCCAGGTGTAATGAGAGGGCTGGGGCAGGGTCGGGTTCTTAGGAACAGGTCCATCAGAGGTGGTAGCAACGCACCTCGTTGCCGAACACACAGTCGTAAAGACGTAGTCGGCGCTGAAGGTAGGTTCGGATTGGCTGGCGGCCACGCTAGTGCCTGACTTGTCCACGGCGTATCGCACAAGCGAATATTTCCCATTCCACGCCGGAGTCGCCGCCTGCGCCGGAACAGCGGAGGCCAAGCATGGCGCGATTGCGATATCACCAAGCACCGCGACCAGGAGAATGCGCAAAATCGATCGCAGGTACACCGCCCCATAATGTGGGGTCAATGACGCGGGCGGATCTCAGCACGGACACGATCACGCCCTATCGGACTGGTGGCGTCTTAGGACTGGTGTAAAAACGCTGGGCGCATGTTCCTGGTGGTCATGTTACGCGGCGGTGGTGTCGGTCGTGGTTGTTGTGGTGGGGGGATGCAGTGGGCGGGGTGGCTCGAGCAGTTGGTGGCGTAGTTCTTGGAGGTGGCGGCTGGTCGCTGATGTTTGGGTGACTCCGCGCCAGCCGCGGCTGGCGCGGTCGAGGACGGCCCATACCAGCGACAGACAGCTGGTTTCGCCGGGTAGGCGGCCGATGACCTTGACCCGGCGACGGGATTCTCCGAAGGTGCGTTCGATGAGGTTGGAATGGCGGATGCGTGTCCAGTGTTGGCGGGGGAAGCGCAAATGCACGCTCAGCGAGGCGAAGTCGTTGGCCAGGCAAGCGACCGCGGCTGGGTAGAGCCCGCGGTATGTGGTGGTGAACTCCTCGGCGCGGCGGGTGGCTTCATCCACGGCCTGCTGGCCGGGTGGCTGGTCAATGTCATCGAAGATCGACCAGAACGCGGCTTTGATCTCGTCCTGGACCGCGACAGGTGTCTTGGCGATGACGTTACGGCAGCGATGGATCAGACACCGCTGACGCAGGCTTGCCGGAAACGTGGTCTCCCATGCGGCGATCAGGCCCGGCGCCCCGTCGGAGATGCCCAGTAGCGGCGGGCGTAGTCCCCGGTTCCTCAGGTCAGCCAAGAAGTCGGCCCACGCATCAGCCGACTCCGCTGCGGCTGGGGCCAGCCCAATAAACAGGGGCTTGCCGTCGGTGCAGATGCCCCAGGCGGCCAGCACCGGCTCGGCCGGGGCGTTGGGATGCATCCGAAAGTTCGAGGCATCCAAGAACAGGTAGTCCAACACCAGCTCATCAAGGCGTCGAGACGACCACGCAGCGAACTCGTCTTTGATGGCCGCACAAATCCGGCTCACCGTCGAGCGCGACAACGCCGCCTGCGAGCCCAGCACCTCGGCCAACGCGGCCTCGATGTCGCGATCCGACAAACCGCGCACCCATCCCGAAATCACCAACGCCTCCAGAGCGTGGGTGCGCGTCACCCCGGCACCGAATAGCCGCGAACAGAACCGCTCGTCGGTGTCGCGTAGTTTCGGGCGGCATAATTCGACCGAGCCCATCGTGGTCTTCACCGTCGCCGGCGGTTGATACCCATTGCGGTACCCGCCCGGGCCGTCCTGAACCCGACGCTGGTGACGGGCTCGGCCCAACACTGCTTCTACCTCGGCCTCCACGGCGACCTGAAACACCAGACGCACCGATAACCGCCCGACCTCCTCCAAAATCTCGGTCAACGGCCGCTCGGTCGCGGCGAACAACTGATCCATCTCAACACGCACACGCTCAATCGGCGATACTCGCTTGGTCACGGGCGTAGCCCCTCCTTCATAGCTTTCGTCGGTTGCGACGGAACCTACGCCCGTGACCATTTACACCAGCGATGAGACGCGACCATCGGACTTCACCGCACGGGCAACCAGGCTAGAACTTTGGGACACCCGAGCCCGCGACCGCTGTGCTCATAACTCGGCAACGACATCGGCGGCCCGACGAAGCTGCTCGATGTCCGAACACGTCGGAATGAGGTGAATTTCGTCGGTTCCAATGTCAGCGAACTTCCGCAGCACCACCAACAGCTCAGATTCCGTCCCCGCCCAGCCAGTTGTCGGCGCTATCGCGTCGACGTACTCGGTTGGAATCCAGTTCATATAGCGCCGCAGATGACGATGAACCTGGATGCGAGCCTCATCTTTAGGCCCGAACGCGAACCAGAACGATGTTGCCAACCGAGGCCTCGGCTTGCCGGCCCGCGCCCATGCCACCCGCGCAACGTCAAAAAGCTCGTTCTGCTTGTCTAGGTCAAGATCCAGAGTGATACCAGTCAATCCGTCAGCCCAACCCGCGGCGCTGCGCAGAGTCTTGGGTCCGATGGTGCCAACGAGCAACGGCGGGCCGGCAGGTTGGACCGGAGCTGGACCTACTGGCTGCACCGAGTCGGTGACCTTGTCGCCAGCCCATACCCTTTTCATCACCGCTATGCGTTCGGCCATGCCGCGTATGGTCTGTGTCGCCGGATCGGCACCCACCGCGTGATAGTCCTCGGCTCTTCCCCCTACGCCGATTCCCACAGTCAGCCGACCGCCGCTGAGCACATCCCCAGTCGCTAACGCCTTCGCCAGCATCACAGGATCGTGCAGCTGCGGAACAATGACCGTTGTCACAAGGCGTACCCGATCGGTCCAAGCCGCCAGTGCCCCGAGCAATGTCAGGCTGTCGGGATTGCCGAACGCGATACGCTCACCCCAGCACAACGACGAGAAGGGCCCCTCGTCGATCGCGCGCGCCCAGTTCGCGAGCACAGTCCTATCGAGGTCGGGCTCCATCACCGGCATGGTCATCGCTATCTGCACAAACGCGATTCTGGCACGCCTACGGCCGCCGGCTCAGGTAGCCCAGAGAACGGTTCGCAAATTTGTGCCAGTGGTGGTTGACTGGGAAAGACAATGACGATCAGCTTCAACCACACCATTGTCGCGTCACACGACAAGAAAAAGTCCGCGGAATTTCTCACCGACCTGTTCGGACTGCCAAGTCCTGAACCGTTTGGGCGCTTCATGGTTGTCGCCCTAGAACACGGCGCCAATCTGGACTACGCCGACGTCCCCGCAGGCGTGGAAATCCCGCCGCAGCACTACGCGTTTCTGGTTTCCGACAAGGATTTCGATGCGATCTACGCCAGGATCCAAGCGCGCGAGCTACCGCACTGGGCGGACCCGGGCTCGACACGACCTGGCGAGATCAACCACCGAGACGGCGGCCGCGGGGTGTACTTCCTGGACCCCTCCGGGCACTTCCTCGAGATCCTCACTCACCCCTATGGCTCGAACGGTTGAGCAGACTCGAAGCATCGGGGGTGGCTCTTAGTCGCCGCCATTCGGCAAGCCGTGCCGCGTCTTTTCCTGATCCCGATAGTCATTGGCGAGTTGTATGACGCTCTCAGGTAGGGCGCCAACCGCGACATCGGCCAAGGTTGTCGCCTCTAGCACCGCACGCATGCTGGCGCGCAACGCTCGCCAGACATCAGTCAACGCCGCCGTCGGGCCGCAGTAGGGCAAGTCGCCAAGACCCATGTCGCGGACACTAGCCAACGGCCCATCGATACAGCGCAGTACGTCGGCAATGCTTATTTCGGTTCCGGGGCGTGCCAATTCATAGCCGCCCTCACGACCTCGGTGACTGCGCACCAACCGGTCGGTGCGCAGGTTGGTGAGAATGTCGACGAGAAACTGCGGCGGTATGCCCTGTGCCTGGGCCAAGTCGTCGGTCTTTACCAACGTCCCGCTACCGACGGTGGCGAGCTGAACCATCGCCCGCACTGCGTACTCCGCCTTGGCTGACATGCGCATATCGAGAATTGTGCCACCCGCGCTGACGACGACGCCGAGCGCCGCTGCGGCGAAGCCGCGGCACCGAGCCCCCGATGGATTCGCGACTAGAACCTCGACTGCAGCAGGTCAATAACCCGCTGCGCCAGCTCGTCGAGGGCATGCTCAGGAGTCAGCCGTAAATCAGGATCCTTTGGCCGCTGGTAGGGGCTGTCAATCCCGGTAAAATGGGTAATCTCGCCGGCACGTGCCTTGGCGTACAACCCTTTGGGATCACGCCGCTCGCAGTCCTCGAGCGGAGTGTCGCAGAACACCTCGAAGAAGTCGATTCCAGCGTCGATATGCACCCTACGGGCCAACGCCCGGTGCTCGGCAAGCGGGCTGATCGCCGGTACCAGCACAACATGGCCGCTTTCGGCGAGCAGGGTCGCCACATGCGCCAGCCGACGCAGGTTCTCCGCACGGTCGGCCATGCTGAAGCCCAGATCCGCATTGAGGCCATGACGCAGATTGTCGCCATCGAGAACATAAGCAGGAATGCCGTTTTCGAGTAGTTTCTGCTCGACCAACATGGCCACTGATGACTTACCCGACCCTGACAAACCCGTGAACCACACCGTCCGCCCGCGCGACAACCGGTCCTTGCCGGTGACCAGTGACTTGTGCCGCACCGTGTTTGGGCTCGGCGTCTGAGCCGAAACGTCGCGCAACACCATGCCCGCCGCCACCGTTCCATTGGTGTTGGGGTCGATGAGGATAAACGATCCCGTAGCGGCATTGCGCGTATATTCGTCGAGCAGCAGAGGCACCTGAGTGCGCAGCGAAATTCGACCAAGTTCGTTGAGCTTCAATGCTGTTGCTGTCTTGTCACGATGCAGCGTGTTGACGTCGAGGCGATAGTCCAGATCGGTGATCCGCGCGCGCGTTGTTCGGGTGGTGTGCTTGATAACGTAGTCGCGGCCCGGCTCAAGCACCCCAGAGTCCGCCATCCAGCACACCGTAGCGTCGAACTGCTGGGTGATCCTGGGCTGGTTGTTGGTGCGAGCGATCATGTCGCCTCGCGAAATATCGATCTCATCGGCGAGCTCCACCGCCACCGCCATCGGCGGAAACGCTTCCGCCACAGGCCCGTTCGTTCCGTTGATCGCGGTGATCCGGGTAGTCTTGCCGATAGGCAGCACGACAACTTCGTCACCCGGGCGCATCACACCACTAGCCACGGACCCTGCGTAGCTGCGGTGGTCTTGATGTTCGACAGTATGCGGACGAATGACGTACTGGACCGGGAAACGTACGTCCACCAGGTTGCGGTCGCCGGCGATGTAGACCTCTTCGAGGTGGGACAACAACGCTGGCCCGTCATACCAAGGCGTCTGGTCGGATTTGGTCACTACGTTGTCGCCATGCAGCGCAGAAATCGGAATGGAAGTTACGTCCTGCACATCGAGCCGCGCAGCAAAGGCGTGAAACTCGTCACGAATGGACTCGAATGCTTTTCTTTCCCAGTCGATCAGGTCCATTTTGTTCACCGCCAGCACAAGATGGCGGATGCCCAACAACGACGCCAGGAAGGCATGCCGACGGGATTGCTCCTGCAAGCCTGCCCGCGCGTCCACCAGCACAACCACCAGCTGGGCGGTGGACGTTCCAGTCACCATGTTTCGGGTGTATTGGATGTGGCCCGGGGTATCAGCAATGATGAATTTCCGCTTGGGAGTGGCGAAATAACGGTAGGCGACATCGATGGTGATACCCTGCTCACGTTCGGCGCGCAGTCCGTCGGTAACAAGCGCTAGGTCGGTGTACTCATGGCCGCGCTCCTTCGACGTCCGCTCCACCGAAGCCCACTGGTCTTCCATGACGGCTTTCGAGTCGTAGAGTAAGCGGCCGATCAGCGTGGATTTGCCGTCGTCGACCGAACCAGCAGTTGCGACGCGCAGCAGCGTTGTTGATGCGACCATCAGAAGTACCCCTGCCGCTTGCGGTCTTCCATACCAGCCTCCGATATTCGGTCGTCAGCGCGAGTAGCCCCTCGTTCGGTCAACCGGGACACCGCGGTCTCGGCAATAACCTCGGCAACAGTCGATGCCGACGACTCAACGCACCCGGTGCACGTCACGTCTCCGACGGTGCGGAATCGGACCATAGCTTCGAACACCGGCTCGCTGGCGCGTGGCTGCATGTGCCGGTGCACGGCCAGTAGCATTCCGTCGCGGCTGAATACTTTTCGCCGGTGCGCGAAATAGATCGACGGCAGCCTTAGCTTCTCAGCACCGACATACGACCAGATGTCGAACTCGGTCCAGTTAGACAGTGGGAATACACGAATGTGTTCGCCCTTGTGGTGCCGACCGTTGTAGAGGTTCCATAGCTCCGGCCGTTGGACCTTCGGATCCCACTGACCGAACTCGTCGCGGAAGCTGAACACTCGTTCCTTGGCGCGAGCCTTCTCCTCGTCACGTCGCGCCCCGCCGAACGCCGCGTCGAACTTGTTCTCGCGAATGGCACGTAGCAGCGTCACCGTCTGAATCGGATTTCGAGACGGAATGGTTTCGACAACGCGGCCAGCGTCGATGTCTTCCTGGACCGAAGCCACCACCAACCTGATACCCGCATCGGCCACCAGCTCGTCGCGGGTAGTGATGACCTCGTCGAAATTGTGGCCGGTGTCGACGTGCATCACCGGGAACGGCAACCGCCCGGGACGGAATGCCTTTACCGCCAAGTGCAGCATGACGATGGAGTCCTTGCCGCCCGAGAACAACAGCACCGGCCGCTCGAACTCGGCAACCACCTCTCGGATGATGTGGATCGCCTCGGCTTCCAACGAGCGCAGATGGCTCAGTTCGTACTGCCCGACCGCTGGGCCGGCTTTCACATTGCTGGTCATAACACCCTGATATTTCTCAATTAAGTTGGTCGATTTGACCATACTTATGATCATTACCCGCTATGAAACCAGGCATTGACACTCCTGTCAATGCGATGCATTGCAGGGCTCTAAGCAGCTGCGATGCGATCAGCCGCTTCCGCCCTGAGTCGCAGTTCGCCGGCTAGCCGGGAATCACATCCGATCCGTGAGGTCCATCGAAAGCTGCCGTCGAAGACATGGCGCTAGCCGGGCCATCGCCACACCGCACCGATCCCACCGCGGTGCGGCACGTCGCAGCGACGCAGCGGCCTGGTGGCGCGACCACTTCTTCGCCGCTGCAGCGGGTGACCGGGGGCAATGGCGCCGGAATTCACAATGTCCGGCTGGCACCACCGACCTGACCCCGGCGGACCGGCAACCGGGGTGGGGCGTTCACCAGTCAACGGCGAAGCAGAGATCGTCTATCCGGACGGCCATACGACCGCCACGACACTTACGTTTTACAAGCCCGGTCAAGGACACCCAGCGTGCAGCCGCCAGACACTACAGCGTGACCTCGTTGAGCTTGCCAGTGGCGACGTCGAAGACGAACCCGCGCAGCGAAACGTGCTGGGTGACGAAAGGACTGTTTTCGATGCGGCGCAGCGACTGTCGCACGTCCGCGACGGAATCGGGAAAGGCCTCGACAGCCCATTGCGGTTTGATTCCCACAGCATCCTGGATTGAGCGCTTGAAGTCGTCGTCGGTAAAAGTGAGCATCCCGCAGTCGGTGTGGTGAATGAGGATCACCTCTCGCGTCCCCAACAACCGCTGACTGATAGCCAGCGAGCGGATCGCATCGTCGGTCACCACACCGCCGGCGTTACGGATGACATGGGCCTCACCCTCGTTGATGCCAAGCATGCGATAGACGTCAAGCCGCGCATCCATGCAAGCGACAATCGCTAGGTGTTTGCTCGGCGGCATCGGCAGCGGGCCCTTGAAGGCGCTGGCGTACTGCGCATTGTGGGCAAGAATTTCCTCGGTCACCGTCACGCAAGCCTCCTCGAGTATCACCTTTGGCATTTGCTACAAAGATCGGTACCGCGCTGCGAGCCTAACAATCAGGACCGTGGATTTCACCAATGAAAATCGGCCCGATCGAAATGTTGCCGACGTGCACATCACTGGTAGCGGTCACTACCGATCACCGCAGCCACCGACTCGACGTGTTGGCGCGACTTCGTTCGCCTGATCGCTACCCTGTCCCAATGCGACAGGGGCGGGGCGACCGGGAATGACACGCTTC
Organism: Mycobacterium sp.; assembly: GCF_965230835.1. GTDB lineage: Bacteria > Actinomycetota > Actinomycetes > Mycobacteriales > Mycobacteriaceae > Mycobacterium. Next base: position 3,574,978 of record NZ_CBDDLW010000002.1, on the reverse strand, counting down.
TTGGCGCGCCGGTTGCTCAACTACCTAGTATTGCTGGCGCTAGCGTCGTTCCTGACCTACTGCCTGACCTCGCTTGCTTTCAATCCGTTGGAAAGCCTGATGCAGCGAAGCCCACCCCCACCGCAGGCAGTTATCGACACCAAGGCCGCCGAGCTGGGTTTGAACAAACCCATACCGATTCGCTATGCCAACTGGGTTTCACACGCCGTTCGCGGCGACTTCGGAGCCACCATCACCGGTCAGCCTGTCTCTCGCGAGCTGTGGCGCCGCATCGGCGTCAGTCTGCGCCTGCTGGTCGTTGGATCCCTGGCCGGCACGGTGCTAGGCGTCGTGTTGGGGGCGTGGGGCGCCATCCGTCAGTACCGGTTCAGCGATCGGTTCGTCACCATGGTGGCGTTGCTGGTGCTGAGCACCCCAACGTTCGTGGTATCCAATCTATTGATTCTGAGCGCCCTGCGGATCAACTGGGCGCTCGGAGTACAACTATTCGACTACACGGGCGAGACCTCGCCAGGTGTCGCCGGTGGGTTATGGGTGAACCTCTTCGACAGGTTGCAGCATCTGGTCCTGCCGTCGCTCACCCTTGCACTGGGTGCAGCCGCCGGTTTCAGCCGCTATCAGCGCAACGCGATGCTCGACGTCCTGGGCCAGGATTTCATTCGCACCGCACGCGCTAAAGGCCTGACCCGGCGGCGAGCGCTGTTCAAACACGGGCTGCGGACCGCACTGATACCAATGGCCACGCTGTTCGCTTACGGGGTCGCCGGACTGGTAACCGGCGCCGTCTTCGTCGAGAAAATCTTCGGCTGGCATGGCATGGGGGAATGGATGATCCGAGGCATCGCGACTCAAGACACCAATATCGTTGCGGCGATCACCGTGTTCTCCGGAACTGTCGTGCTGCTGGCGGGCCTGCTCTCCGACATCATCTACGCGGCTCTCGATCCCCGGGTTCGGGTGGCATGACATGACCGACGCTGGCCCCGCAACAGCAAATTTCGCCTCGCGCCGCACGCTGGTAATAAGACGGTTCCTGCGCCATCGTTCCGCGGTGGCGTCGCTCGCACTGCTGGTCCTGCTGTTCGTCGGATGCTATGCACTACCTTCGCTGCTGCCCTATTCCTACGAAGACCTTGACTTCGATGCGCTGCTGCAGCCGCCTAGTACCGACCACTGGCTGGGCACCAACGCGCTAGGCCAAGACCTGTTAGCACAAACATTGCGGGGGATGCAGAAATCGATGCTGATCGGGGTCTGCGTCGCCATTATCTCCACCGCAATCGCCGCCGCTGTCGGGACGATCTCTGGCTACTTCGGAGGCTGGCGGGACAGAGCACTGATGTGGCTAGTCGACCTGCTTCTTGTCGTGCCCAGCTTCATCCTGATCGCGATCGTCACCCCGCGAACCAAAAACTCGGCCAACATCATGTTTCTGGTTCTGCTGCTGGCGGGCTTCGGCTGGATGATCAGCTCCCGGATGGTGCGTGGCATGACCCTGAGCCTGCGGGACCGCGAATTCATCCGGGCAGCAAGGTATATGGGTGTGTCCAGCCGTCGCATCATCATCGGTCACGTGGTACCCAATGTGGCATCCATCCTAATCATCGACGCGGCGCTGAATGTCGCCGCCGCCATTTTGGCCGAAACTGGATTGAGCTTCCTCGGGTTCGGGATTCAACCGCCGGATGTCTCCCTGGGAACCCTGATCGCCGACGGCACCGCGTCGGCGACCACATTCCCTTGGGTGTTCTTGTTCCCGGCCGGGGTTCTGGTGCTGATTCTTGTGTGCGCGAACCTGACCGGCGATGGACTGCGCGACGCACTCGACCCCGGAAGTGGCACCACGCGGGGCGCAGGCCGATGAACCCGCTGCTCCAGGTGACCGATCTAGCCGTCGCATTCCCCAGCGACCGCGATCGAGTCGATGCGGTGCGCGGCATCCAGTACCACGTGGATCCGGGCGAAGTGGTGGCGATGGTCGGCGAATCGGGTTCGGGTAAGACCGCAGCGGCGATGGCGGTGGTCGGACTGTTGCCCGAGTATGCACAGGTGCGCGGCTCAGTACGGCTGCACGGCACTGAGCTGCTCGGACTCGCCGACGACGCGATGTCGCGAATCCGCGGCAAGACGATCGGCACGGTCTTCCAGGACCCAATGTCAGCGCTGACCCCGGTTTACACCGTCGGCGACCAGATCGCCGAGGCGGTCACGGTGCACCAACCCAGTGTCGGAAAGAAGGCTGCCCGGCAACACGCGGTCGAACTGCTTGAGCTGGTTGGCATCTCGCAACCCAGCCGACGAGCCCGCGCCTTCCCACACGAACTCTCCGGCGGAGAACGGCAACGCGTGGTGATCGCGATCGCGATCGCCAACGATCCTGACTTGTTGATCTGCGACGAGCCCACGACTGCGCTCGACGTGACCGTGCAGGCACAGATCCTTCAGGTACTCCGGACAGCACGCGACGTCACCGGAGCCGGCGTCTTGATCATCACCCACGACCTTGGTGTCGTCGCCGAGTTCGCTGACCGGGCTCTGGTGATGTACGCGGGCCGAGTTGTGGAGTCGGCCGGGGTGAATTCGCTCTATCACGATCGCCGGATGCCCTACACCGCTGGGCTCTTGGGATCAGTGCCCCGATTGGACGCCCCGCGGGGTGCACGATTGGTGCCCATCCCGGGCGCACCGCCGGCTCTGGCCGCCCTTGAGCCCGGGTGCCCGTTCGCACCCCGATGCCCGCTGGCCATCGACGAATGCCGCTCTGAGGAACCAGAATTGATCGCAGTCGCGGCCGATCACCAGGCAGCCTGCATTCGAACCGACCAGATCACCGGGCGCAGCGCCGCGGATATCTACGGGGTCAACACCGAAAGCGTTGCGGCAGAACCCCACGACGCGTCGGTCGTCCTGCGGGTGCGCGACCTGGTCAAGACCTACCGACTGACCAAGGGCGTTGTACTGCGGCGGGCCATCGGCGAAGTCCGGGCGGTCGACGGCGTCAGTTTCGACTTGCGGCAAGGCCACACGCTCGGCATCGTCGGCGAATCCGGATCGGGAAAATCGACGACCGTGCACCAGATCTTGGAACTCGCCGCACCCCAATCGGGATCGATTGAAGTGCTGGGCGCCGATGTCGCAACCCTCTCCCGGTCCGGCCGCCGATCGTTGCGGCGCGACATTCAGGTCGTCTTTCAAGACCCGGTAGCGTCGTTGGACCCCCGGCTGCCCGTGTTTGACTTGCTCGCTGAGCCGTTGCAAGCCAACGGGTTCAGCAAGGACGACACTCATGCTCGCGTTGCCGAGCTACTCGACACCGTGGGACTGCACCGCGCCGATGCCAGTCGTTACCCTGCCGAATTCTCGGGCGGTCAAAAACAGCGCATCGGTATCGCGCGGGCGCTGGCACTACGACCCACGATTCTGGCACTCGACGAACCGGTATCGGCGCTTGACGTATCCATTCAGGCCGGGATCATCAACCTCTTACTTGAGTTGCAGGAAAAGTTCGGGCTTTCGTACCTATTCGTGTCCCACGACCTCTCGGTGGTCAAGCACCTCGCTCACCGAGTCGCCGTCATGTTCGCCGGTACCATTGTCGAGCAGGGCGATAGCCAGGAAGTCTTCAGCCGCCCGAAACATGAGTACACCCGACGCCTGCTGGGGGCGGTGCCGCAACCGGACCCAGGCACCCGTAGCCGACCGACGGCACAGACCAGGCAGCGGCCCAAAGTAAAGCATGGCAATGGTGACTAGCCGAACCCGTCCCGCGGATCGGTCCGCAACAAAGCGCCGCGCGGCTCCTACCGGTGCCCGGGTTGTCGGGTCTTGGTTGTGGATCCGGTTTCGCGCCCTGGCCGCGGTGTTGGCAGGCACTCTGCTGTTCGCCGGATGCGCGCCAACCACGCACCAGGCGCCGGCCACCGGCGCTCACGCCGAGATTGGCACCACCAGCGACATCAACCCGCAAGACCCTGCCACGCTGCAAGAAGGCGGCAATCTTCGACTATCGCTCACCGACTTTCCACCCAACTTCAACATCCTGCACATCGACGGCAACACCGCCGAGGTCGGAGCACTGATGAAGGCCACCTTGCCCCGGGCGTTCATCATCGGTCCGGATGGCTCAACGAGGGTCGACACCAACTACTTCACCAGCGTCACGCTGACCTCAACTTCTCCGCAAGTGGTGACCTACACCATCAATCCCAAGGCAGTGTGGTCCGACGGCACACCGATCACCTGGCGTGATATCGCCAGCCAGATCCACGCAATCAGCGGTTCGGACAAGATGTTCGAGATCGCGGCGACCAGTGGAGCCGAACGCGTCGCATCGGTGACCAGAGGTGTTGACGACCGGCAGGCCGTCGTGACCTTCGCCAAGCCCTACGCGGAGTGGCGCGGAATGTTCGCTGGCAACGGCATGCTGATGCCCGCCAGGATGACCGCGACGCCCGAGGCGTTCAACAAAGGCCAACTGAACGGGCCCGGTCCGTCGGCTGGTCCATTCATCGTCTCGTCGCTCGACCGGACCACGCAACGCATTATTTTGACGCGAAATCCGAAATGGTGGGGGACCCCGCCGCGCCTGGACACCATCACCTACCTGGTGCTCGACGATGCGGCTCGGATACCAGCGCTGCAGAACAACACCATCGATGCGACCGGAGTAGGCACGCTAGACCAGCTGACCATCGCACAACGCACCAAGGGCATTTCCATTCGGCGCGCTCCCAGCCCGAGCTGGTATCACTTCACCTTTAACGGCGCCGCCGGGTCGATTCTGGCCGATAAGGCGCTGCGCCTTGCCGTTGCCAAGGGCATCGACCGGGAGACCATCGCCAAGGTCACGCTATACGGCCTCGCCGACGACCCGGCCCCGCTAAACAACCATATCTTCGTTGCCGGCCAACAGGGCTACCAGGACAACAGCGTCGCTTACGATCCGGAGCAGGCCAAACGGGAACTCGACGCCCTGGGCTGGAAACTCAACGGCCAGTTCCGAGAGAAGAACGGTCGTCGGCTAGTGATTCGCGACTTGTTCTACGATGCGCGGAGCACCCGGCAGTTCGCTCAGATCGCACAAAACGCCCTCGCCCAGATCGGGGTCAAACTCGAGCTGCAAGCCAAGTCCGGTAGTGGCTTCTTTAGCAATTACATCAACGTCGGGGCTTTCGACATCGCCCAGTTCGGCTGGGCAGGCGATGCGTTCCCGCTGTCGTCGCTGACTCAGATCTACGCATCCGATGGAGAGAGCAACTTCGGCAAGATCGGCAGCCCCGAAATCGACGCCGCCATCGAGCGAACACTCGAAGAACTCGATCCGAGCAAAGCGCGAGCCTTGGCCAACGAGGTAGACAAACTCATCTGGGCCGAAGGATTCAGCCTGCCGCTGACCCAATCCCCCGGTGACGTCGCGGTTCGCGCTACCCTGGCCAACTTCGGCGCCACCGGGCTGGCCGACCTGGACTACACCGCAATCGGATTCATGCGGAACTGACCTCAGTTCATTTGATAGACATCATTTTTGGTTCCGGCAAGGCTTCGTCCCGACAAGCGTTCTATCAACGTTCCACGACCGTCGATGACCGCACCGCAGATGTTGAAGGTGATCGACAGGTCGACCCGCAAGATCTCGCGATCACCGCGCAAACCCAGCATCGGCGGACCGTTCCGGGACATCCACGAGGTACTGACGACTAGTGTCGTATTCGCATGTGATATTCGCGCCGATCAGGAACGGAGGACTCCCATCAGCAAAAAACTGAACCGGCCCGACCCGATCCGTTGGTTCTGGTATGCCTACGGCCGCACACTGCCCGAGCACTACCGCCCGTGGGTACTGCGCGACCTCACCGCACCGAGCCGGTGGGTGCGACAGGTGCTACGGACCAGCGCGGTGCTGGCTCCGTTCGCGCTGGTCGGCCTGGTGCTGGCTGGCAATACCTGGATTGTGTGGACTGCCGCACTCGGCGGGTACCTGCTGGCGGTGATCTACTCACTGTCCTACATCGATCAATACGCCCAGTACCGCCTGGGTAAACATGGGTTCCCAGATGGCACTTTCACACAGGTGATGGCTGAGGCTCAGAGCAAGGCCACAACAGATGAGCGACGCCGATACGACGCCATCTATCGGTCCAGTAACAGCGACTAGAACTGTGCCCGCTGACCGCCGATCTTGCATGATCGAATCCATTGGTCAGCAGCGGCTCCACCGGCATCGGCCGCAGCGTCGCCGCACGGGCCACAGATAGAGGCAAATCGGTGACGGCAGCGCGACCTGCCCGGTCCCGACGTGCAGCCACGCGTTACAGTCTCGGCCATGGACCTGCCTCAATCAATCACGCCGGAGCTACTTGCCCAGCTCACCGCAATGGTGGTCTCGACCACTGGCAAGACAGTCCCCGTGATCGAGGTCTACACAGGCCGCAAATTTGCCGACTTGCCGCAGTCAAGTCCCGAGGATGTCGAACAGAGCTACGCAAACGCCCGCAAAGCACAGACCATCTGGGCAGCGTGGCCACTAAAGCGCCGTCTCGGCGTGATCAAGCGCTTCCACGAGTTGCTGCTGCAGAAGAACCTGACTGTGGTCGACTTGATGCAGGCCGAGACCGGCAAGGCCCGGCGGATGGCATTCGAGGAAACCTGCGACACCGTCATGACCGCCAGCCACTACATCAAGGCAGCTCCGGGACTGCTCAAGGACAAAAAGCACGGCGGTGTGGTGCCGGTCGTTTCTACCTCGACCGAAGTCCGGGTGCCCAAAGGCATCGTCGGATTGATTTCACCGTGGAACTTTCCGTTTGCCACGAGTCTGTCCGATGCGATGCCGGCGCTGATCGCAGGCAACGGGATCGTGCTCAAGACGGACAACAAGTCCACCCTCAATGTCGGCTATGGCATCCATTTGCTTTACGAAGCCGGTCTCCCCGACGGCTTGGTTCAGCTGGTGTGTGGCGAGGGCCCGGATATCGGGCCCTCAATCGTGGACAACGCCGACTTTGTGATGTTCACCGGTTCGACCGCCACCGGCCGGTTGATCGGCGCCCGCGCGGGTCAGAACCTGATCGGCTGCACACTGGAGCTCGGCGGCAAGAACCCACTGATCGTGCTCGAAGACGCGGACATGCAGGAAACAATCAACGGCGCGCTCTTTGCGACTTTCCTCAACGCCGGCCAGGCGTGCATGCACATCGAGCGGATCTACGTGCCAGAGTCGCGGCGCGAGGAGTTCACCACGAAGTTCGTCCAGGCGGTGCAGGACATCGACGTCGGCGCGACCTATGACTTCGGGCCACTGATGGGTTCGCTGGGTTCGGTTGCGCACAAAGACCGTGTCGAGGCCCACGTCAATGACGCAATCGCCAAAGGCGCCACCCTGCTCACCGGGGGCAAGGCACGCCCAGACCTAGGACCGGCGTTCTTCGAGCCGACCGTGCTCACCGGTGTCACGCCCGATATGACGCACGCCACCGTGGAGACCTTCGGGCCGGTAGCCACGATCTACGGCTACACCGACCTCGAAGACGCAATCGCGCGTGCCAATGACACCGACTACGGGCTCAATGCCAGCGTCTGGGGCAAGGACCTCGGCGTGGCCGAGGCAGTCGGTCGCCGAATTGAGGCCGGCAACATCAATATCAACGACGGTCTGGCAGCGTCATACGCGAGCAAGAAAAGCACCTCGGGCGGTTTCAAGACCTCGGGTGTCGGTAGTCGGCACGGAGCGGCCGGCCTGCTCAAGTACACCGATGTGCAAAACGTTGCTGTCCTGAAGAAACAAGTACTCTCCAACCCCGAGGACACCGACTGGAGTAAGAAGGTCCCGCAAACCATCCAGGGCCTGCGTTTCATGCGAAAGCTCGGCATCCGCTGACGCCCAGCTAGCAGGCCCGCTGCCAGCGCGGATCGCGCTACCCCACACTGCGAGGAGCGTTAGCGCGCCTCAGTCGGCCTGAGCGGGAAACATCAACGAGCCTTCGAGACCAAAAGCGGTGGGTCTTGAATGTGGCGGATGTCGCGAGGTAGGTCAACAACCACGTCAATGCCGCAGCAAAGACAGCTGCGACCAATACCTCGAACCCGGGTAATCGATCGCCACTGGAAACAAAACCCACACGATGAATTCCTAACCCGGACAATATGGCCCAGGCCGAGTCGGGGCAGAATACGCGAACCCACAGACCGTCATAGACCAGCGCGGCAACCGATGTTTGCAGCGGTTTTCGTGGCGCCACTAAAACATGCGGCATTTGACGCCTGAGTCGCCGAAGCGGTCACAACCAAATACGTTCGGGTACAATATCTCCGACCTGAGTGACTACGTCATTGCCGACATGATCCGCGAGCTGTCGCTCAAGGGCTCCGCGGTCGCCGGGCGGGTCGGTGTAGATCGCGGCGACGAGTTGGGCGTCCCAGCCGTCGATCGGGTGACGACGTAGACTTGCCTGGTCGAGAGGCGTTGCAACGGGTCCCGGTCCCCCGGTATCCGCCACGCTCGGCAGAACCAAGGACGCCTTCCGCGACGGAAGGAATGTACGTGAACGCTTGGGATCCGAACATCCGCCCCGACTGCGCCGCCGAGCTCACAGCTACGCTCGGCCAGCGGATTATGGTGATCGACGGCGCGATGGGAACGGCGATCCAGCGGGACCGGCCGGACGAGGCCGGCTACCGTGGCGAGCGATTCAAGGACTGGCCGAGCGATCTCGTGGGGAATAACGACCTGCTCTCCCTGACCCAGCCCCACATTATCGAGGGCATCCACCGCGAGTACCTCAAAGCGGGCGCCGACATCCTGGAGACAAATACGTTCAACGCGAACGCGGTCTCACTCTCCGACTACGACATGGAGGAGCTGAGCTACGAGCTGAACTACACCGGCGCTGCCCTAGCCCGCAAAGCCTGTGACGAGTTCAGCACCCCGGAAAAGCCCCGCTACGTCGCCGGCACGCTCGGGCCGACGACGCGGACCGCCTCTATCTCGCCAGACGTCAACGACCCCGGAGCCCGCAACATCTCCTACGACCAGCTCGTTGCCGCCTACCTCGAAGCCGCCAACGGCCTGGTCGACGGTGGTTCCGACATCATCCTCATCGAGACGATCTTCGACTCGCTGAACGCCAAGGCGGCGGTGTTCGCCGTGGAGACGTTGTTCGAGGACCGCGGACGCCGCTGGCCGGTGATCATCTCGGGAACCATCACCGACGCTTCCGGACGGACGTTGTCGGGCCAGGTAACCGAAGCATTCTGGAACTCGATCAGGCACGCGAAGCCGATCGCGGTCGGCCTCAACTGCGCCCTGGGCGCGCCGGAGATGCGGCCCTATATCGCCGAAATGGCGCGGATCGCCGATACCTTCGTCTCTTGCTATCCGAACGCCGGCCTGCCCAATGCCTTCGGCGAGTACGACGAATCCCCAGAGCGCCAGGCCAGCTACATCGCCGAATTCGCCGAGGCCAGCCTGGTCAACCTGGTCGGTGGTTGCTGCGGAACGACGCCGGCACACATCGCCGAGATCGCCAAGGTCGTCGAGGGCAAGCCACATCGCCAACTTCCGGAGATCGAGTTAGCCACCCGGCTCTCGGGCCTAGAGCCGCTCAACATCACCGACGGCTCCCTGTTCGTCAACATCGGTGAGCGCACCAACATCACTGGCTCAGCCCGGTTCCGCAACCTGATCAAGGCCGAGGACTACGACACCGCCCTGTCGGTCGCCCTGCAGCAGGTCGAGGTTGGTGCGCAGGTCATCGACATCAACATGGACGAGGGCATGATCGACGGCATCGCCGCCATGGACCGGTTCACCAAACTGATCGCTGCCGAACCGGACATCAGCCGCGTCCCGGTGATGATCGACTCCTCCAAGTGGGAGGTCATCGAGGCAGGCCTGAAGAACGTCCAGGGCAAGCCGATCGTCAACTCGATCTCCATGAAGGAGGGCGAGGAGAAGTTCGTCCGCGAGGCACGGTTGTGCCGCAAGTACGGTGCCGCCGTCGTCGTGATGGCATTCGACGAGAAGGGCCAGGCCGACAACCTAGAGCGCCGCAAGGAGATCTGCGGGCGCGCCTACCGAGTCCTGACCGAAGAGGTCAGCTTTCCGCCCGAAGACATCATCTTCGACCCCAACTGCTTCGCGCTGGCCACCGGTATCGAGGAGCACGCAACCTACGGCATCGACTTCATCGAGGGCTGCGCCTGGATCAAGGAGAACCTTCCCGGGGTGCACATCTCCGGCGGTATCTCGAACGTGTCGTTCTCATTCCGGGGCAACAACCCGGTCCGCGAGGCAATCCACGCGGTGTTCCTGTTTCACGCTATCAAGGCCGGCCTGGACATGGGCATCGTCAACGCCGGTGCGCTGGTGCCCTACGACTCGATCGACCCGGAGCTGCGGGACCGCATCGAAGACGTCGTCTTGAACCGCCGCGAGGATGCGGCCGAGCGGCTCCTGGAGATCGCTGAGCGGTTCAACAGCTCGGAGAAATCCGAGGATCCGGTCGCAGCCGAGTGGCGCGGCCTGCCGGTTCGCGAGCGGATCACACACGCCCTGGTCAAGGGCATCGACGCGCACGTCGATGCCGACACCGAGGAATTGCGCGCCGAAATCGCCGCCGCCGGCGGTCGCCCGATCGAGGTGATCGAGGGCCCACTGATGGACGGCATGAACGTCGTTGGTGACCTGTTCGGCGCGGGCAAGATGTTCCTGCCCCAGGTCGTGAAGTCGGCCCGGGTGATGAAGAAGGCCGTTGCGTACCTGTTGCCCTACATCGAGGCCGAGAAGGAAAAGTCCGGCGATTCCGCAGGTGAGGACAGCAACGGCACGATCGTGATGGCGACTGTGAAGGGCGACGTCCACGACATCGGCAAGAACATTGTTGGGGTCGTCTTGCAGTGCAACAACTACTCCGTGATCGACCTCGGTGTAATGGTGCCCGCCCAGAAGATCCTGGACGCGGCGAAAGAGCACAAAGCCGACATCATCGGGCTGTCCGGCCTGATCACCCCGTCTCTGGACGAGATGGTCAACTTCGCCGTAGAGATGGAACGGGAAGGACTAGAGATCCCGTTGCTCATCGGTGGCGCGACCACCTCGCGCGCCCATACGGCCGTCAAGGTGGCGCCGCGCCGCACCGGCCCGGTGGTATGGGTCAAAGACGCTTCTCGCTCGGTGCCTGTCGCTGCAGCGCTATTGGATGACAGGCAGCGGCCAGCGCTGTTGGAAGCCACCGAGACCGACTACGCGGCCCTTCGCGAGCGACATGCGCAGAAACGTGAGCGGCCGATGCTCACGCTGGAGAAAGCCCGCGCGAACCGGACACCAATCGAGTGGGAGGGCTACACGCCGCCGGTGCCCGCCAACGGCATCGGGGTACGGGAGTTCGAGAACTACGACCTCGCCGAGCTGCGTGAGTACATCGACTGGCAGCCGTTCTTCAACGCCTGGGAGATGAAGGGCAAGTTTCCCGACATCCTGAACAACCCGGCCTCAGGCGAAACCGCCCGCAAGCTGTATGACGATGCCCAGAAGATGCTCGACGCCATGATCAGTGAGAAGTGGCTGACGGCCAACGGAGTGATCGGATTCTTCCCGGCGAACGCGGTTGGTGACGACATCGAGGTCTACACCGACGAGACCCGTGGCAAGGTGATGACCACGTTGCACCACCTGCGCCAGCAAGGCGAGCACCGAGACGGCATCCCGAACCGGTCGCTGAGCGACTACATCGCGCCCAAGGACACCGGCCTGGCTGACTACGTCGGCGCCTTCGCCGTCACCGCGGGCCTCGGCAGCCAAGACAAAATAGCGGAGTTCAAGGAAGCCCTCGACGACTACAGTGCAATCCTGCTGGAGTCGCTCGCCGACCGGCTGGCAGAAGCGTTCGCCGAACGGATGCACCAACGGGTCCGCAAGGAGTTCTGGGGATTCCAACAAGACGAACAGTTGGACAACGACGCGCTTATCCGCGAGAAGTACGTGGGAATCCGCCCTGCCCCCGGCTACCCGGCCTGCCCAGAGCACACCGAGAAGGCAACGCTCTGGGAATTGATGGACGTCCAGGAGCGGACAGGTATCGAGCTGACTGAGTCGATGGCAATGTGGCCCGGCGCTGCCGTCAGCGGTTGGTACTTCTCGCACCCACAGTCGCAGTATTTCGTCGTCGGCCGGCTGGCCCAAGACCAGGTCGCCGACTATGCGAGTCGAAAGGGCTGGACGATGCAGGAAGCCGAGCGGTGGCTGGGCCCCAACCTCGGCTACAACCCGGAGGATTGAGCCCACGACCGGTTGAGGACCATACCGCGAAGGTCACGAAAACCCGCCCCATTCGGCCGTATTGAAGAGGTAGCCGGCACCGTCGTCGACGCCTAGCTTCTGCTAGCCATCGAGGTCGTCAACCGGTTTGCTCTGCCTGAGCGGGTCGGAGGCGAAGGCGGCCAACGGTGAACCTTCCATCAGGGCAATCCGTAAGAACGTTGCAAAAGACGTCTTGAGTTGCGACCGAGCCCCCACCGGGGCAGCCGGCCTCGTCTGCGACACTGCAGAGCGGTCCGCGACCCAGACTCGTTGAGATGAAGGAGCATAGATGCCGCTGCAACACGTCGATCCGCACAGGAAGCATGGCTGGATGTACCGTGCGATGGTCCGATTCGGCCGTTCCCGCCTCGGGCAGCTATATGCGCGTCTCATCGCTGCTCGTATCGAGCCATACCTGTACCGCTTCGACAGCCGAGGCTACCTGGCGCGGCTTCAGATCATCGCTACTGCCACCCTGGTAACCACGGGAGCGAAGACGCGGAAGCAACGAAAAGTTCAACTCGCCTACTTCCACGACCAAAACGATCCGATCTTGATCGGTTCTAATTTTGGCGGGGCGACACATCCCCAGTGGACCTACAACCTGGTAGCAAACCCGGAATGCGTATTCGGCGGAGATAGCTTTGTAGCGGTAGAAGTTACGGACCCCAACGAGTACGAACGTCTATACGGACTAGCTGAAAAGGTTTACACCGGCTATGCCGACTATCGGGCCAAGACGGCGCATCTTGGTCGCCGGATTCCCCTGTTCCGACTCAGCTTAACTGCCGCACAAGCCGAAGGTGACCAGACAGCGCTACGCCGCCCAGCGTAGCGCGACGTTCGCTGTTGAACGAGCCCGCAGCGAGTTGACTGCTCCCCCGCATAAATGCGGGGGATTCCGCAGCTCGGGTTGCCTAGCGCAGCTACGCCGCGTCGGGTCTTACACCGTCTACGCCGCCGGGGTTCAGCCCTGCCCGGTTTAAAACCACCTGCGCCGCGTTTCGATCCCTGTCCGCGACTGTGCCGCACGTGGCACAGGTGTAGATGCGTTGCGACAGCGGCAGGCGGTGCGTGGCTCTTGCCCCGCACTGTCCGCAGTCGGTGCTGGTGTACTTCGGGTCCACCATCACAACACAACGGCCATGCTTGCCCGCCATGTTCACAAGTTCTGTTTTCGCGATACGGATACCCGCATCGGCGGCCTTACGCGCCATCGTCGACTTCGCCAAAAACTTTGGCTTGAAGTCCTCGACTGCTACCGCATCGAAATCATTGACCAGGTTTTTCGCCCACATTCGTGCGTCCTGCTGGCGTTGACGCGCAACCTTCTTGTGCGCCTTGGCCGCCAACCTTTTAGCCGCCCGGTAGCGCCGACTACCTGGCTTCCCTTTTCCGGGGCGCCGTCGCGCCATGGCCCGCTGATAGCGGGCCAGCTTGTCGGATCCGGTTTTACCGTGCTGCGGGTGCGCCAAATCATGCTCAGCGCTGGTGGTGGTAGCTATAGCCTTCACACCCCAGTCGATACCAACTACCCGGCCCGTGACTGGTAGCGGCTCGGCTTGGGCTTTCACCACAAACGAGGCATACCAGTGCCCCAGACTGTCGCGGTAGACGCGCACACTCGACGGCGCAGTAGGCAGCTCCCGCGACCACACCGGCCGCACCACAACACCTTTCGCCAAAAACAGCACCCGGTCTACGAGCCGGAAGGCGTTGCGGTTGTAGTTGAGGGTGGGCGCGGCGAGTTGCTTCTTCTTGAATGTGGGGAATCCAGCACGGGCTCGCATCGGCAGCCGGTTCCGGATGTCCTTGAGCGCTTTTGCCCGCGATTTCGCGAAGTCACGCACGGTTTGTTGATGCGGTACCGCCGATCCAGCGGCCAGCCAATCCTGCTGTTGGCGCCAGCCAGTTAGTTGCTTGTCGAGTTCCGCGTATCCGCAGGTCTGGCCTGCCTGATGCGCTTTTTTCGATTCTGCGACACACTGGTTCCACACCCAGCGGCAGCGATCCCACTCGACCAGGAGAGCCTTTTCGGCGACGCCCGACATGCGCAGCCGGTAGGTGTAGCGGGCTTTGCCGCTACCCGCATCCTCACCAGCCCCGGCACTCATACCAGTCACGATAGTGCCGGGCACCGACAAGCGGCGGCCACGCCGCGACCCCAGGCAGTGGCCACCCCGGAAACAAAATTGATGCGCTCCATCCCCGCACTAAAGATGCGGGGCTTTCCCGCGCTACGAATTTTCGGGTAACACCTTGCGGGACCGACGCTTTCGCTGATGTCCGCAGCTCGTCGCGCACTGGTACCGCTCAATTGTTCGGTTCGATAGACAAAACTCTTTAGGGGACTCGTACGTATGAAGGTTTTCGTCACCGGGGCGACCGGTTTTGTTGGTGCGCACACCGCGCTGGCGCTCCTCGACGCGGGGCACGAGCTTCGGTTGCTCGTGCGCGATGAAAAGGCGGCGCAGCGGTGGTTTGCGGCTCGCGGGCACCGTATCGAACGTTTCGTCACCGTCGACATCTGCGACCAGGCCGCGGTCAAGCACGCGATGGCTGGCTGTGATGCCGTGTTCCACGCCGCAGCGGCAGTGTCTCTCGACCCGCGTAGAGCCGGCGAAATCTACCTCAACAATGTCGGCGCGACCAAGGCGGTGCTCGGCTCCGCACGCGCGCTGGGCATCCGGAACCTACTGTATGTCTCCAGCGTTACCGCGCTGTTCCATCCGGGCGCAGCGCGCATCGACGAAACGACGCCGTTGACACAGGTAACCGATGCGTACTCGCGCTCAAAACGCGACAGCGACGAGTACGTGCGCGAGCTACAGAAGCAGGGCGTGCCGGTGCAGATCACCTACCCGGCAGGTGTCATCGGGCCAGACGATCCCAAACTCAGCGTTGTCAATCAGGTGCTTCTCAGCTGGGTCGGCCGCCAGATGGTGCTGCGCACTACGACGGGTTTCCAGTGTGTTGACGTGCGCGATCTCGCACAGATACACCGCTGGCTGCTGCAGCATCCGCTGGTAGGCGATTTCGAGAACGGGCGCTACGTCGTCGGAGGAAACTATTATCCGTGGGCGGAGCTGCCTCGACACCTTGAAGCTCTGCTGGGGCGGCGTATACGTGGCTTGCGTCTCTCACCGAAGCTATTGCGCGCGATCGGTATAGCCGTTGATCTCGTCAAACGGCTGGTACCGTTTGAAACGCAGATCTCCGCCGAATCCATGGCCATTACCACCCAATGGCCCCACGCGGATTCGAGCCGAATCTTAACGAAGTCCGGTCTACGCTTCCGATCCAGCGAAGAGACCTTCAGCGACACGATCCGTTGGCTGGTCGAAGCGGACCATCTATCGGCTAAGAAAGCCGGGCGGCTGGGCATCGCAGGCACCGCACCCTCGTCGGCGTCACCAGGGCCCAACTGGCCAACCGACACCGCGCCACCCCGTGCCGGGTAACTTCGCGCATGAGGAGACAAGCCGCGGTCTGATCTTGTTCGCCATCAACCCAACTGCCGGCGCCGGCCCGCGCCACTCGCGATTTGACAACGTACAGACACGAAAGTATTCAAGATCAGAATGAGCACACCTAAATTGGTTGTCGGCGCCAACGGCTTTTTAGGTTCACATGTCACACGTCAACTCGTCGCTGCGGGTGCCGAAGTGCGGGCCATGGTCCGACCGACCGCTGACACCCGCAGCATTGACGATCTAGATGTCACTCGATTCCACGGCGACATCTTCGATACCGAGACCCTCCGCGAAGCGATGAGTGGTTGCGATGACGTGTATTACTGCGTGGTCGATGCTCGCGCGTGGCTGCGCGACCCGGCTCCACTGTTCCGCACCAACGTTGAGGGACTGCGCAATGTCCTTGACGTCGCTGCGGGAGCGAGCCTGCGCCGGTTCGTGTTCACCAGCAGCTACGCGACTGTGGGCCGGCGGCGGGGCCGCGTGGCCACCGAAGCCCACCTGATCGACCGCCGTCGGCTCAACCCCTACGTCGAATCCAGAGTCCAGGCCGAAGACATGGTGTTGCGGTACGTCGAGCAAACAGGTTTACCGGCCGTAGCTATGTGCGTCGCTACAACTTACGGCGACGGCGATTGGGGAGCTACCCCGCACGGCGCGATCATCGCCAAAGCCGTCCGAGGCGAGCTTCCTGTGATGATCGACGACATTCAGCAAGAAGTCGTTGGCATCGCTGATGCCGCTGAAGCATTGATTTTGGCTGCCGATCACGGACAAAACGGGCAGCGTTACATCATCTCCGAACGGATGATTCCGTTGAGGGAGGTCGTCCTGGTCGCGGCCGATGAAGCCGGTGTGCCGCCGCCCCGGTGGTCACTGCCGGTATCGACGCTTTACCTGATAGGCGCACTGCGCAGCCTGTGGGCGCGGCTGACCGGCCAAGACGACGAACACAGTCTCGCGTCAGTGCGCCTCCTGCAAGCTGAAGCGCACCTCGACAATCGCAAGGCCATCCGCGACCTCAATTGGCAGCCACGACCGATCCAGGAGTCAATCCGTGAGGCGGCGCGGTTCTGGATGACGAGCTCAATCCCAACCAGGAGCCCACGCTAGGCAACAACGCTTTCGAGGCAGGAAGTGGATCGTCTCGAACGTCGACAAACGAGTCAGCGGCGAAGCATGTTGGCGATGCTTGTCGTCGAAACCAAGCGTTTTGGACCGCGGTCAGCCGTGGATCATGTCCGCGGCCTTCTCCCCGATCAGGACCGAAGGGGCATGGGTGTGCCCACGCACCGTGCCTGGCATTATCGAGGCATCCGCGACACGGAGCCCGTCGACGCCACGCACCCGAAGCTGCGGATCCACCACGCTCGGCTCGTCAGTGCCCATCCGGCAACTGCCAAGTGGGTGATACAGGGTTTGCGAGCAGGTGTTGAGCGCTAGCTCTAGGGTGGCCTCATTCAACACGGTGCTGTTGCGCGGTCGAGCGATGGACCCGAGTCGGCCGCATAGCGCGGGAGCTTGGGCAATCTGTGCGCACATCCGAAGACCCGCCATCATTGCGGCGCGGTCTATGCCTCCGGAATCGGACAGGTACCGCGGCTCGATGATTGGCTTCGCGTGCGGGTCTGCGGACCGCAGCGTGATTTGTCCACGACTTTCCGGGGCAACCAAGATCGGTCCGAACACCACGCCGTGCCCCGCCGGCACAGCAAGCGCCTCGTCGTAAAACGGAGCGGGAGCAAAGATCAGCTCGAGGTCGGGGAGCTCCAACTCCGGCCGGCTACGAACAAATCCGTATGCCTCACCAACATTGGAGGTGAGCATGCCGCGACGCCGCAGCAAATAGTTGATTAGCTGTTTCGGCTTTTCGGCTGCGAACAAGCTGCCGTCAGCGACGTCGAAGCCGAGTATTGCGACAAGGTGATCGACGAGGTTCTGTCCCACTTCGGGCGCGTGATAGACGGTATCAATGCCATGCTCGGCCAGGTGTTCGCGATCGCCGATGCCAGAGAGCATCAACAGTTGCGGGCTGTTGATGGCACCGCCGCAGAGCACCACCTCGCGCCGGGCGTAGGCCACCGACGACCGACCTGAACGCTGGTATTCCACACCGACCGCCCGGCCACGGTCGAACACGATCCGGGTCGCGGTTGCCTCGGTGAGCAGAGCCAGGTTCTTTCGACTCATCGCCGGTTTCAAATAGGCGTCGGCGGTGCTGCACCGGGCACCCCGGCGCTGGGTGACTACGGCCTCGCAGAAACCCTCTGGGGCGGCGGAGTTCGGTTGCGCGGCCGGAAATCCACACTCGCGTGCCGCTGTCAGCCAGGCTCCCGTCAAATCCTGGGGACTGCGCTGACGGGAAATGTGCAACGGGCCGGTCACCCCGCTGTCGTCGCCGCTGACAAAGTGCCATGCGGCGCTAACATTCTCGATGCGACGAAAGCACGCCAGCGCCTCAGCGGCGGACCACTGCGGGCCTGCTTGCTTCGCCCACTGGTCGTAATCTGCTGCGAATCCGCGTACCCACATCATCGCGTTCATCGATGATGAGCCGCCAAGCACTTTGCCTCGGGGCCAATAGATCTGTCGACCGTCTAGTTCTGGCTGCGGCTCGGTCAGATAGTCCCAGTCGACTTCGCTGCGGTACAGCTTGGGGAAGGCCGCCGGGATACTGATGAACCGGTTTGTGTCACCGGGCCCGGCTTCCAGCGCCACCACCTCAGTAGCCGAATCAGCGCTGAGCCGATTGGCCACGACCGCTCCCGCAGAGCCGGTTCCGACTATCACGTAGTCGCAGTGATTATCCATTGCTCATCCGGGCTGAGTGTATGACGCCCCAGACAATTCCCGCGGGCTAAACAGCCAGATCAATGCGGTATGCGTCCTTAACCGCATCATAACGGGCGGGGTTACACGTCAATACGATCACCTGCCCGTGGGCCCCGACTGTGTCGAACACCTCCCCCATCTTGGCGAGTCGGCCTGGATCGGTGAACCCGAGCGCATCGTCGACAACTACCGGAACGGTGTCTTCCTTGGCGACCAGCGCCGCGCCGGCCAGCCGAGCCAGGATTCCGAGTTGCTCTTTGGCGCCGCCCGACAAGGACTCGTAAGCGACGGTGATGTCGTTGAGGGTGCGGCTGCGGATACGGAGGCCGCTATCAATGTCGACCTCGAATGTGGGTCCGAACACCGGGCGGCCAAGCCGTTGCACTTCCGCACGGTAGGGCTCAACGTAGCGCAGTCGGGTGGCATCACGGTGGCGCACCATCACCGACCGCAGCAACTGTGCGGCGCGGGCTCGCTGGCCGACCCGGCCGTGCTGACTAGCGGCGTGCTCACACTCGGTTTCGGCAATATCAAGCTTGCTTTTGCGCCCTTCACTGCCTAAAACCGACAGTTCAGCGCTGACCTCACGCAGAGCGCAGATCGCGGCATCATGGCGGTCGCGCACGGCCTCGGCTGCTTCGATAGCCGCGGCCAGCTCAGCGGCCACCGCCGCGGGCGCCGCACCGGCCAGCGCTTCAGCCAGTTCAGCTACTCGACACTCAGCGGACTGCGCCGCCAAGAGATCGGCGTCTGCTGAGCACGCAAGGTCTTCGTCACTGACCAACGCGCGCTCTCGGGCTAGACGGGTCTTGGCAGCGTCGAACTCCGCGCGTTGAGTTGATACATCGTTCTGTAAAACCGTAGCGCGGGTAGATGCCTCAGCGAGCCCGCGTCCGGCGGTCGCCGCGGATTGAACCTGCGCCTCGTACTTTTGCTCCGCGACCCTTAGAGCCGCCTCGGCGACCTCCAGCTCTTCGCGCGCGTCGGCTTTGCTGTTCGTGAAGAGAGCGGGCTGGCCCACGCGCTCGGCGCGCAACTGGGTCAGCCGTGAGCGCAGCTCGTCCTCTTGTTCATCACCGCACAGGCCAGCCAAGGTCGCGGTCAACTGGTCGCGGCTCCTCTCCAGTTCGCGACGCCGCCGGTCCGCGCGCCGTGCGGTCGATAGGTCAGCGACCGCACCAGCTTTGAGCGCAGCCGCTAGTTCTTGCTGCGCGGCGACATGCTTGGCCTGAAGGTCTAGCGCAGTCGCGCCCGGCGTGACACGCGTGGTGAGCACGCCGGGAACCTCGACAACCGTGGGATCGGTGACCGTCATCGACCAGCTTTGGCCCGCCGCCAAAAACACGTGTTCACGACTTGTGGCAAGCTCGATGTCGGCCGCTGCGGTGAATTCCACCGCTGCCGAAATCAACGCTAGCTGCCCGCGGATTCGATCGACCGCCACTTCGGCATTCTCGATTCGCCGCAGAACATCTTCAGTGACAACGATCGTGGACAATTCTGCACAAACCTGGCTGCGGTCATTCTCAACTGCTTCGATCCTGGCCAGCCGTGTCGCTAACCGGGTTGTCTCCTCACGGTCTGCGAGCTGGTCAAGGATGCGTCGGGCAGCCTCGAAACGACGTTGAGCCGCAGTCCGGATGCCGGCCGCGTCCGCCGCCGCCAAATCACCGGCTTCGGCATCCGCACGCGCAGCCGCCTGGCCGTCCAGTGCTTCGTGCGCCTGGACCTCTACCGCGGCGACACTTTGAGCGCGAGTATCGATTTCAGCGATCAGCGAAATGCGCGCGGTGCGTGCGGCAGCCGACGCGGTACTGGTCGCGGTCGCCGCGGCAGCGACTAGCTTTGCTTCGCGCGCGTCGGCCGTGAGTGCCGCGATCTGATCGGCAGCGGTCTGCGCGGCAGTCAGTCGCGAGCCCTCGACAACCTTTTGCTGCGCCAGCTCGGCGACCTGTTCGGTCAAATCGGCGTGGCGGCGCACTCGGTCATCGACCTGGGCGATGGCTTCAGCGCACTCCGTCACCGCAGCCTCTGCCGCAGCCAGCCGGGAGATCGCGGCCGACCACTCGCCGGCGGGGCGTCCGGTCCGGGTGAAGTAGCGCGCATACTCCGTTTCGATCCGCTCGATGAGCAACGGCTCGGTTCCGGACAGCGCCGCATCGCCGGCAGAGTTCGCGGCCGCAACATCGAGCGCGCGCGACAGCGCGTCACAGCCGGACAGATCCACCGCAGCAGTCGACCCAGCCTGCAGCACGCGCTGCGCATGCCAAAGCTCGGTGTCTACTGTCTCGGCCAGCATCGCTTGCACCCGCTCGTGGGCTTCATCGCCGGTCAGCTGTTCGCGGCGTGGCGCGAGCACCGTCAACTCGGTCTCGCATTTCCTGTGAAATCGCTTTCGGTACACGAAATGATAAGGACCGCTGCTGATCTCAGCGGTGACCTCGGAGCCGACATCAGCGTTCGTCGGCTTGACCCGCTTAACTTCTTTCTTCGTCGACCGGTCCTTGCACTCCAACAGCAAGTCGACCGCTTCGATCATGGACGACTTGCCAATCTCGTTGGCGCCACACACCACCACCACGCCGTGATCCGGGAACTCGATCTCACGGTGCGTGATACCGCGGTAGTTGGCCAGGATCAGCCGGTGCAATTTCATGCCGCACCCTGATCCGCAAGCCGCAACAGCAATGCCAGCGCCGCCTGGGCGTCAACAGCGGACTCAGCTGCGCCGGCACGCGCGGTAGCCACCAGCTCGTCGACGGCCGCGGCGGCAAAACCCCCGATTCCCAGGTCAGTGAACTCACCGTCAGCCGGTATCACCGCCAGATCGGTGCGACGTTCCCACAAGCCGAGCCAAGCGAATAATCGCGAATATTTGTCCAGACAGGCGTCGAGTGCGGCGCGGTCGGTGACCGTCAAAGACCCGGTCAGTGCTAGCCGCACCACGGTTCGCTCCTTCTCGGATATCAGATCCAGGTTGAGATCTAGATCGGCGATGTCCCTGCTGGTATCGACTTGACAATGCAAGGTGGCAAACCGCCAGCGGCCGACGCGTACCGTGTCGACCGTGACGGGACGCTGCGTGTCACTTTCGCCAATGTCAACGATCAACACATGGCCGGGGTCGGGTTCGACGTCGTCGAAGTTGGTGACTTCCGGCGATCCCGAGTACCACACCCGAGAACTGTTACCCACCTGCGTGACCGAATGCTTGTCACCCAGCGCCACATACTGGACCACACCGCGGTCAAGCGCGTCGTCAAGCACGCCAAGCCGGATCAGCGACGATTTGCTGCGATCGGGGTCCAGAACGTCGACACCGCCGTGAGCGACCAGAATCCGGGTAACCGGCCGCCGCGGCACGTCCGGGAGCTCGGCTAAGACCTCGGCGACCAGATCGGTGGTAGGTGACTTGGATCGCCATGGCGCGGCAACAATCTCCACACCCGGCCTAACCTCATAGACGCCAGCACTGTCGAGCACGACGACGTTGTCCGGACATTCGGCGGTGAACAGCGCACTGGTATAGACCGACGACGCGTCCAGCGGATCGTGATTTCCCGGAAGCAGATACACCGGAACTCCGATGACGCGCATGGCCTCCAAAGACTGGCTGATCACCCGAGGAGTGAGCTGGTTGTGTTCGAATACGTCGCCGGCCACTACAACAAACTCAGCACCGGTCTCAGCGGCCACGCGCCCCAATCCGGAAACCACGTCGCGACGTGCTGCCGAATACCTCGGCTGGGCGTCCCCGGCGAGAAAATGGCGCGTCATGCCCAGCTGCCAATCGGCGGTATGCAGGAATTTCATCCCGTGTCTCCCGAGTACGTGACTATCAAGGCAACGCGAGTTTAGGGCTGGACACCGACAAGTCCCGGGACCTCGCTCGGCAGGTTAGGCTCGAAGCCACGGGTAGCTGCCGGAGGCCAGCGAGGAGCAATGGCAGTGGTCACTGAAGTTACCTGCATAATTTTGGTTTCAGATACCCACTAGCCGACACCAACGTCGGCGGCCACCCAAACATGCGTTCGAGATTCAAGCCGAGCTAAGCGGGCTGGTTGAATACGGATCCCCATCGACTCGCTACCGTGAGTTCGATGAATGAGCAGCACCTCAATCTCGTGTTGATGCGGCATGCGAAGTCGGCGTACCCGGCCGGCGTCGCCGACCACGACCGGCCTCTGGCACCGCGCGGCACCCGAGAAGCCGGGTTGGCCGGCGACTGGCTACGAGCGAACCTGGACACCGTGGACGCGGTGCTGTGTTCGTCGGCCGTCCGCGCCCGTCGGACCCTCGCATGCACCGGCATCGAAGCTCCCGTGCGCTACGCCGAGCGGCTCTACGAAGCCGCGCCCGGCACCGTTATCAACGAGGTCAACGCTGTCGCTGACAACGTCCGGACGCTACTGGTCGTCGGGCACGAACCGACGACATCCAGCGTGGCAATCATCCTCGCCGGCGGCACCAACACTGCCGCGGTGCAACGCATCTCGGAGAAGTTCCCGACATCGGGGCTCGCCCTGCTACACGTCCCCGGACGCTGGAAAGACCTCGGACCGGGCGGCGCCACGCTAGTCGACTTCCACATACCTCGCTAGCAGTCCGCAATGGCCTGCCGATACGACATTCGGCGGCAACGATGGTTATGAGTTGGTCGCCAGCGTTAGCTCCATCAGCTTGATAGCTTGCCCACACGCGTCGATGCCAGGCGCTTGCGGATTAACCCACCAACCCACCACTCCAGCCGCGTCGCTGGCAACGCCGCACGCGCCATTGGGATCGTTTGGCCGCATCACAATCGAGTTGACGCCCTGGATCGACCGGGGCTCGATCTGATAGTTCAATCCCTTTGCGACCTGCCGCTCATTGGTGAGACTGCCTTGTTCGAACCAGAATCGAGTGATGTCGATCAGACCGGCCGGATTGGCCGCCTGCCACCGACAGATCGCGCCGACGAACGTGCTCTGGATGTCAAGCGGATCGGCGCCCACAGTCTTGGCCAGGATATCTGCGGTCAGGATCTCACATTCCTTGAGCAGGTTGGGGTACTGCTGTTCGGAATTGTTATTGCGCGGAACACCGGCACCGCCCGCTTTGACCGCAGTGCCGCCGATCGACTTCGAGCAACCGGTCACAGCGACAAGCAGAATTAGTGCCACCACGGTGGCAACTCCAACAGGGACGGCTTTGCCATGCCGGGATCTAGGCCGCATCCGCCCGATCATTTCGAGTTCGCAATCGATTGCCGGGTCAGTTCCTTAGCTACGTCGCACGGATCGGGGAACGGCTTCTGGTTGAAGCTCACCGACCATTCGATGAAGTCGTCGTGAAACTGGATGCCGACTTCACACAACGAGTCACCCAAGCTGGGATCGTCACCGAGTGCAATGAAACCGCTGTGACCGTCGATGTTGATGTCCTCGACGCTCGACCGTGACAGCTCCTCGGTCTTGCGTTCCCGCCCGATCGGACTTCCGCGGTACCAGGAGAAGGAGAAATGCGGGCCAAGGATTCCGCCCCCCGCGAGCCACTGGCAGCCCACCGAATTCTTGGCCGTGTTGACCAAGCCCGTCATGCGGGTCAGCTCGGCCACCGTTTGATCGCTAATGCCGCCGCATTGCGGGAAAAAGGGGCCGTGCTGGCCCACGTTTCCCGGCGTGGACGATGCTGTCGCGCCCGCGTCGTCGTCACCACCGGAATCAGAGCACCCCGCAACCGCTGGGATCAACGCCACCAAGGCGATCACCACGCGAGCCGCCAGGGCTAGCTTCGTCGCGTCAGGCCGCACCGCTACCTCTCCTACTGCTGGTCACAGCATGCACTGTAGCGTCAGCTTTACCGCTCAACCACCGGCACGCCACTTGATCAGGCATTTCAGACCTGCGTAGCGGCCCGTTACGGGTGCCAAGCCAACCGTTGGTGGTGGCGCCCGGTGCGCTGGCAGTATGCGACAGTAGCCACATGCTCTTGGCAGTGCTGCGCCGGTACATCCGGCCGTACCGCCGGCTGGTCGCGGCACTGATGTTGTTGCAGATGATCAGCACCCTGGCTTCCCTGTACCTTCCAACACTCAATGCTGCCATCATCGACGACGGCGTCGCCAAAGGCGACACCACCGCCATCGTCCAGCTCGGCATGGCGATGCTTGGGGTCACTGGACTGCAGGCCCTATGTTCAGTCGCGGCGATCTACTTCGGGTCGAGGACGGGAACGGGTTTCGGCCGCGACCTGCGCGCGGCAATGTTCGAACACATCATCACCTTCTCCGAACGCGAGCGGGCCCAGTTCGGCGCCGCAACGCTGCTGACCCGCAGCACCAACGACGTCCGCCAGATTCAGTTCCTGGTTCAAATATCAGGCACCGTATTAGTCACCGCACCGATCATGTGTGTCGGCGGAATCATCATGGCAGTCCACCAAGAGCCAGCCTTGACGTGGTTGCTGATGATCAGCGTGCCGGTCCTGGCCGTGATCAACTACTGGATCATGTCGCACATGTTGCCGCTGTTCCGCAGCATGCAGAGCCTGATCGACGGCATCAATCGGGTGATGCGCGACCAGCTATCCGGCGTGCGGGTGGTCCGCGCGTTCACACGCGAAGACTTTGAGCGGCAAAGATTCGACCGGGCCAATTCCGCATTGTCGAAGACTGCGCTGCGCGCGGGTTACTGGCAGGCGTTGACGTTGCCGGTGACCACACTGACCATCAACGTGTCCAGCGTCGCGTTGATCTGGTTCGGTGGGCTGCTCATTGACCAAGGTCAGATGCAGGTCGGCTCGCTGATCGCCTTCCTCTCGTATTTCGCTCAGATCATGATGGCGGTGTTGATGGCGACTATGACACTGGTGGTGCTCCCACGAGCGTCGGTATGCGCCGAACGTATCACCGAAGTACTGTCTACTCCCGCGCGCGTGACCAACCCACCCAACCCCAAATTCCCGCCGCACGGAATCAAGGGCGTGGTACGCCTGCGCAATGTGACCTTCACCTATCCGGGCGCCGACTGCCCAGTGCTCCAAGATGTCTCGTTTACCGCGCTGCCCGGCACCACCACCGCAATCGTCGGCAGTACCGGCTCCGGCAAGTCGACACTCGTGTCCCTGATCTGCCGGCTGTACGACGTCACCGACGGTGCCGTACTCGTCGACGGCGTCGACGTCCGTGACTACCGAACCGACCAACTCTGGTCGGCGATCGGCCTCGTGCCCCAACGCGGCTACCTCTTCTCCGGCACCGTCGCGGACAACCTCCGCTACGGCGCGGTCCCCGGACAAGTAGTCACCGACGAACAGATGTGGGAGGCGCTTCGGATAGCCGCTGCTGATGAATTCGTGCGAGCACCCAGCTCGGCCGGCGACGGACTTGGGCTGCAGATCGCACAGGCCGGCATCAACCTTTCCGGTGGGCAGCGCCAACGGCTGGCGATAGCCCGTGCGGTCGTGCGTCGCCCGTCCATCTATCTGTTCGACGACGCTTTGTCTGCGCTCGACGTGCACACCGACTCGCGGGTGCGCGCAGCACTGCAGGAGACAGCCGAGGAAGCAACAGTTATCGTTGTCACACAACGTATTTCGACTGCATCACGAGCCGATCAGGTGATCGTCGTCGACGACGGGAAGATCGTCGGCGCGGGCACCCACGAATCGATGCTCACCGACTGCGCCACCTATGCGGAATTCGCCGCCTCGCAGTCTGTAATTGCCGGAGTCGGGGGCATCGAGTGACTGCCACCGCAATCAACCAGCGCTCACGCGGCGCAAAGCCGGCCTCCCCATTACGGTCACGCGACTTCTGGGGTTCAGCGGCCCGACTAGTGACACGACTCGCGCCGCAACGCCAGCTAAGTCTCGCGGTGATCACGCTTGGCATCATGGGCACCGCAATCGGAGTAGTCGTTCCACGGGTTCTCGGCCATGCCACCGATCTGCTGTTCAACGGTGTGATCGGGCGAAAGCTGCCGGCGGGAATAACCAGAGATCAGGCCATCGCCGCAGCCCGCGCTGACGGTGACAACGCTTTGGCCGACCTGGTGTCGGGGAGCACGGTGGTGCCGGGCCACGGTGTGAACTTCGATGCTGTGGGACGGACGCTGGCACTGGCGCTGATGCTGTACCTGATTGCCTCGCTGATGATTTGGGCTCAGGCCCGGCTGCTCAACATCACTGTGCAGAAGACCATCGCAACGTTGCGCTCCGATGTCGAGGACAAGGTGCACCGGTTGCCCTTGTCCTACTTCGACGGGCAACAGCGCGGCGAGCTTCTGAGCCGGGTGACCAATGACATCGACAACGTCCAATCATCGCTGTCCCTGACGATCAGCCAGCTGGTGACATCGGTTTTGACCGTAGTGGCGGTGCTGGCCATGATGGTGTCCATCTCGCCGCTATTGGCGCTGATCGCCGTGTTGACCGTACCGATATCGCTGCTCACAACGCGGGCGATCACGAGACGTTCGCGGCGGCTGTTTGTAGCCCAGCGAACCAGCACGGGACGACTCAACGCACACATCGAAGAGACCTTCAGCGGTTTTACCGTGGTCAAGACGTTCGGCCACCAAGCCGCGGCGCAGGAACAGTTCCACACGCTTAACGACGACGTCCACCAGGCCAGCATGGGCGCACAATTCTTCTCAGGCCTGGTCGCGCCGGCCACGACGTTCATTGGCAACCTCGGCTACGTCGCAGTGGCCGTGATGGGTGGGGTGCAAGTAGCCACGGGCCACATCACTCTCGGTGGCATCCAGGCATTCATTCAATATGTCCGGCAGTTCAACAACCCACTGACCCAGGTGGCCGGGATGTACAACATGCTGCAATCCGGGATAGCCAGTGCAGAACGAGTATTCGATCTGCTTGACGAACCGGAGGAAGCACCAGACTCCGAGGACGAACCGCAGCCGCCCAAGAACCAAGACGCCAGGCTAGCTGGACGGGTCGAGTTCCAGCACGTGCACTTTGCCTACCACCCAGGCATCCCGGTGATCCAGGACTTGTCGTTGGTGGCCGAGCCGGGCAGCACCGTGGCGATCGTAGGACCGACCGGAGCTGGCAAAACCACTCTGGTAAACCTGCTCGAGCGGTTCTACGAGGTCGACTCCGGTCGGATCCTGATTGATGGAGTCGATATCGCCTCGATGAACAGACAACTGCTCCGATCCCGAATCGGCATGGTGCTCCAAGACACCTGGTTATTCGACGGGACAATCGCGGACAACATCGGGTACGGGCGGCCCGACGCCGGAGCCGACGAGATAGTGGAAGCCGCCAAGGCGGCCTATGTTGATCGTTTTGTGCACAGCCTGCCCGACGGCTACCACACGCGGATCAGCGGCGACGGCAGCAATGTCAGCGCCGGCGAGAAGCAACTCATCACCATCGCCCGAGCTTTTCTTGCCCGCCCGCAGCTGTTGGTCCTAGACGAAGCAACAAGCTCCGTCGATACCCGTACTGAGGTGCTTATTGCCCGGGCAATGCGTGAACTACGCCGGGAACGAACAAGTTTTATTGTTGCCCATCGCCTTTCAACAATTCGCGGTGCCGACCAAATCGTGGTGGTGAAAGCGGGCAAGATCGTCGAGCATGGCAACCACGCCGAGCTGGTTGCCCGTCGCGGTGCCTACTACGCGATGACTCAAGCCTAGCTGGCGAAGCTTGCGCCACACACCGTTGTTGCCACCGCACCCGTCTCGGCTCCACTCAACATCGGCGCTGCCGGCGCGGACCGGGACGAGCAAATCCCCTTAACCCGCTTCATACCGGCGTGGGCTAACAACCACGGCATGGCGGCCATGAACACCGAGCCCCGAAACCGACACATCGACCCGCCGCGGTGGGCCGCCGCCCGCCGCCCGCGGAAGCGCGGCGGGCGGCGCTACCGCGGGTTTGATGGCCTACCAACGGCATCGTGGCAATAGCCAGCGTGGAGCGTGGCAGCAAAGCGCCGGGCGCCAATGGTCAACGCATCGCACGCTGCCGAGCTTTGCGCATCGAGGTTTGCGGCGATTTGGCCTCTTGGTTAACACCTACCGCGGTTGCCATTCTGGCGTGTTTGCCTGGGGGTTGTTGATAGTCTCAGCGAGATCGGGGGTTGTTGAGGAGGATCAGCGATGAGCGAGGCCCCGGACTCGCGGGTGGGATCGATGTTTGGGCCCTACCGCCTCACACGACTGCTGGGTCGCGGCGGAATGGGCGACGTCTACGAAGCTGAACACACCGTCAAGGAGTGGACGGTCGCGGTCAAGGTCATGGCCCAAGAGTTCAGCAAAGACGCGGTTTTTCGTGAGCGAATGAAGCGCGAAGCGCGCATCGCGGGGCGTCTACAGGAACCCCACGTCGTTCCCATCCACGACTACGGCGAAGTCGACGGCCAACTGTTCTTGGAGATGCGCCTAGTCGAGGGCACCGACCTGGACAGCGTGCTCAAACGATTCGGGCCACTGACTCCGCCACGCGCGGTGGCCATCATCAGCCAGATCGCTTCGGCCCTTGACGCCGCCCACGCCGACGGGGTGATGCATCGCGACGTCAAACCACCCAACATCTTGATTACCCGCGACGACTTCGCCTATCTGGTCGATTTCGGAATTGCCAGCGCCACCACCGACGAAAAACTCACCCAGTTGGGTACCGCGGTCGGTACTTGGAAATATATGGCCCCCGAACGGTTCTCCAACACCGATGTGACCTATCGGGCCGATATTTACGCGCTCACATGCGTGCTTTACGAGTGTTTGACAGGTTCTCCGCCGTATCGCGCCGACAGCGCCCCCACCGCGGTCACCGCCCATTTGATGGAACCCATACCCCAACCGAGCACCGCGCGCTCAAGTATCCCCAAGGCATTCGACGCGGTGATCGCGCGCGGCATGGCTAAGCAGCCCGAAGACCGCTACGCCAGCGCCGGTGATCTGGCCCTGGCCGCCCATGACGCACTCAGCCACCCTGATCAAGACCACGCCGTCGACATCTTGCGCCGCAGTCAGGAATCCACCTTGCCCGGCCCCGGCGTGGACCAACCGCCACCCACCGCGCGCGTCACCACCCCGCCCCCGGCAGCACCCATCGCGCCGTCGTTAACGCCGCCAACACCGGCGTATGCCGACCCGTACAGTTCGGAGCCGCAGCAACAACCGACTCCAGCCGGCCAACCCGGGTGGGTTCCCGCGAACCCACCCGCTCCAGCCCCGCAGTACTTCCAATCCACTAGCTGGAACGCGACACCGCCCCCACCACCGCAACCCGGCGGGCCCCCAAGCTGGAACCAGCCATCACCGCCACGCAAAAGCAATCCTTGGCCCATTGTGGCCGGTGCAGTGGCCCTCGTGCTCTTCCTCGTCCTCGGCGCCCTTGGCATATGGGCTGTCACCCGACGTGACAACACCCAACAGCAGGCAGGGACGGCCTCTTCAACCACGACGAGACCCGGCAAGCAGACGACAACGAGAACGGACCCCGCAACGCCGACCACCGCTGCCGGCGATGCCGCTCAAGGCAAGCTGCTCAACATGTTGCCTTCGGGCTACCCGTCCGGTGTATGCAGACCGACCACCCCAAAACCGAACAGCATCTGGGTGGGCGCACTGGCAATGGTTGACTGCGCGCAAAACACCAACCCGGGGGGCCCGGCGCACGCGGTGTATGGATTGTTCCCCAGTACCAGCGCGCTGAAGCAGGCATTCGATGACGACATCGCAACGGTAACGCTGACGAACTGCCCGGGAGAAGGACCGTCACCAGATCAGTGGCACTACGACAGGACGCCGACGGTGACAGCCGGCATGATCGCCTGCGGCACCTATAAGGACAGGCCGAATGTGATCTGGACCAACGAGAGCGACCTGATGCTCAATTGGCTGGTCCCCGATATCGGGTCCACCTGGAATTAGAGCCAGGTTGTTGTTGATCTGGATTTTAGTTGATGTCGCAGGCTATGGGGTGATGGGTGTGGCTGCATTGGGCAGCGTATTCGGCCGGAGTGCGATAACCCAGCGATGAGTGGCGGTGGCGGTGGTTGTGCTCGTGTTTGAAATCGCTGATCACCACCTTGGCTTCGAGCAGGTCAGTCCAGTAGTTGCGGTTCAGACACTCCTTTCGTAAGCGGCTGTTAAAGGATTCAATGTAGGGGTTTTTCCAGGGCTGACCTGGGGGGATATAGGTCAGCCCGACTTTTCCGTCGCAAAACTGCTGCAACGCTTGAGAAATCAGCTCCGGCCCGTTGTCCATGCGCAGCACCGTGGGCGGACCCCCGGCAGTGGTGAACACTCGCTCGAGCTCGTCGACCAGCGCCTCGGCGGTGATGGAGCGTGCGGTCATGTCCAGCAGCGACTCGCGAGTGTGCTCATCGAGCATCGAGGCGATCTTGACCGACCTGCCGTCGATAGTGGAGTCAAACTGAAAATCCAGCGCCCACACCACCTTGGGGGCATCGGCGATGATCGGCGGCACTGAGGGCACACCACCACGTTTGCGTGGGGAGCGGACGGCGACTTGCAGTCCCTCTTGGCGCCACAGCCGGTGGATCTTCTTCTTGTTGACCTGGTGATGCTCGTCGTAGCGCAACGCCGACCACGCACGGCGAAACCCGTGACAGGGGTGTTTGCGGGCGTAGGAACGCAGCCAGGCCCGCAGATCGGCATCCGGGTCCGCCGGGGTCTGGTCGATACGGACACGTCGGTAGGTTGAGCGGGCCAGCCCAACCGCTTGGCACGCCAACCGTTCTGAGATGCCCTTGACTTCTGTGAGCATGTCCACGGCGCGGCGTTTGGCGGCTGGGCTCAAAATTTTCCCTTGGCCACCTCACGTAGGGCGTCTTTGACGAGCTCGGCCTCGGCCAACAGCCGTTTGAGCCGCCCGTTTTGCTCGCGCAGTTCCTTGAGCTCGCGGGCCGCATCGAGATCCATTCCCCCGTAGGCTCGGCGCCAGTTGTACAGGGTGGCCGCCGATACCCCCAGCTCGGCAGCGATCTGCTCACCGGAGCTGCCGCCGGCGGCCAGCTCATCAGCTCGGCGCAGCTTGCGCACAATGTCTTCGGCGGCATACCTCTTACGACCAGCCATTTCCTTGTCCCTTCCAGCCCACGTTTAGGGCCACGAGACTCTAAAACAAGCTGGACTCATTCACGGGGAACACGCCACAATGATGTGTTCGGCGACCCCGTTAGCATGGATGATCTGTACGACTGGTGGGCGAAGTTCGGCTGATTCCCCCGGCAACGCGGACCACAGCTCGCCGGGTGCGCCTTAGCCCGGGCGGCAGAACGTCCCCGCAGCCGTGCCTACTCCGGAAGATCCGGCCCCTGCGCACGCACATCATCAACCGCGGACATGGCCGCGCGCAATTTTGCCAGCCACTGCTCGGTGTGCTCACCGACCAGCTTGACCGACCACGCAAGCGCGTCGGCCCGCGACCGCGCGACCCCGGCATCGACCAGCGTATCGAGCACTTGACGCTCCGGTTGCTTCAAACGCGTCATCACCGGAACCGCGATATGGGTGAACAGAACGCGTTCCAGCCCGGCATCAGAGCCGATTTCAACGCCCCAGGAAACCTTACGTCCGTAACGAGCCTGGGCTTCATCGGCGATGCTCATCCGCTCCGGCCTGGTTTCTTCACGAAATCGCGCGACCCGACCTTCGGAGCGCTCTTCACTTTCCTCGGCCCCCGAGCCCTGCTGTCCAGCCAGCCTACCGATGACTGTGATCTCTTCGCGGTCTACGACGACCGCGGGATCGCCATCGAACCAATCTTCCGGCAGGCGTCCGGCGAACCATTCGGCCGCACCGCTGGCGTCGGGTTGCTGCGCCTGCTGCCAGCCCCCGGGACGCCCGTACCGGCGCCCACGCGAGTGCCCGTGTGAGTGATGGTGTGTCTTCATGATTACATGATTACACCGTTAGCCCTGAGTTGGCGTTCTATTCGCCTCCCGCGAACATAGATCCTGGGCCGAGTTAGCAAGGTTCGACACCTTGTGGCTTTGCCCGAGACCACGTACCACACTGGCAGATGCCCTCGCTGGCCCACCAAAAACCGTTGCCATCAACAGCTAGAAGTTGTATTTTTGGAGGTGAAGCAGGCCCGGAAGTGACCTATTCGAAGTGCCGGAAACTGGGTGAGAGCCGGCCGCGTAGATGAATGTCAGACGCCCCCAAGAGTCGCTCCGGGCTTGCCTATGTGCTCAGCTATTGCCGTTCACCGGGGACAACCGGAATCAACGCCGCCTACAGCGATGGGTGTGCCCCGTCATCGCCTTCGGGGATCGTGGCGCGCCTTGCTCGAAAGAGCCTGGTTTCATTCCTGATGCCCTTGAGACGACGGGCCCCAGCTGAAGACCACCGGAATCCACCGGCATCACCGATAGCTTCTCGCGCCGAACCGGCGGCCAGCACAGTCCCCGGCCGCGCCACCCCGGTGACTCGACTTGCCGCGTTCACCGGACTCCCGAACCAGTCACCGGCCCGACTTACCGCCATCCCAGACGCAACTCCGGCCCGTAGGCGGGGAAAGGTGTCATCGGTGTCAACAACCTCGACCAGCCTAAGAACGGTATCGAGCAATGGCGCCGCGTCCGGGCAGACGAACATCACCGCGTCGCCGATCGTCTTGACAAGCCGCACCGGCGGTGCCGTCATGTCGCGAGCCAGATCGGCCAACCGGCTGGCCAGCTGCCCCAACTCCTCGGCCGACACCACCTCGCCCAGCCGAGTGAAGCCAACCAGATCAGCAAACGCAACGGTGACATAGCGCGCGCCCGGCAACGGTTTCCCGGCCGCTCGCTCACCGGCATTGACCGCCTCGGTCTCCACCATGTGCCGCAGCTGCATGAACAGCATGTCCTGAATCATTGGGCCGAGCATCGGCGCGGCTTGGCTAACCAGTCGCGTCGCCGCCTGGGCGATCTGCAGCTCGGAGGCGCCCGGACGCATGATCGCCGCCAGGGACGCGTAGCGCATGGCCTCGGCCGCGCGCGCCAAGCCCTCAGCGAGAACCCGCACGACCAACACGATTTGATCAGGATTCAGCCCCAGCTCGACGAACCGCTGCGCAGCTGCGGCAGCTTCCCCGTCGGCCCGCATATGGACGGCGGCGTCCGGGTCGTCAACGCTGGCCAGGCCGATGGCGCGCTGCACTCGCTGCAATAGCTCTAGGTCAACGCCGTACCGTTGACTGATCTCCCGGGCGGATACATACGTGCCGTCATCTCCGATCACGTGCCGCGCCGCCAGGAGCAGCGGCGGGTTACTCGCCTGAATCTCGTCGGCGCTGACCCCCTGTTCCAGCAGCCACTCGACGAGTTCGGCGCGCTCCGCGCGAGCGGTGCCGTCCAGTCCGTTAAGCAGACCGTCGATGTGTTGGCCGGCTGCCTCGAAGTCGCCTTGATCTCCCACGGGTCAACGCTAGCGCCGATGCGACACCACGGGAGACGATGCCCGAATGGCGATCCTGCTCACCTAACGCCGTCAACGTGATGAAGCCTGAGGATGAAGCTGGCCGCCGGACAGTCAATCCTGCTGTCATGACATCGGTGGCCGCCGATGCGCCCACGGTCTTGAAGTTTCGATCTGCGCGGCGAGCGACAGCAGGACCGTTTCGCCGTAGGGCGGGCTGATGAGTTGCACCGCCAGCGGCAAGCCGTCACTGTCGAAGCCCCACGGCAACACAGCAGCGGGCTGGCCAGTCAAGTTCCAGATTTGCGAGTACGGGACCCGTCGTGCCGCATCCACCAGTGTCGACACCGCACCCCGACGCTGGTACGCACCGATACGGGACGGACCCGCGGCGGTTGCTGGCGTCACCACGACATCGAATTCGCGGAAAATCGCCTGGATTCGAGTGTTTAGCCCAACCTCCGCGGCCCGCAGCACTGCCATCCGATGGTCGGAGAAGAACGACCCGAGGCGCGCGATCACTCGGGTACGTGCCTCGAGCCGACCTGGGTGGGCCTGTGCGTCCGCGTCGTCGCTGATGCCGCGGAGAAAGCGGGGCAGGTAGTTCGCATAGATCGCCAAAGCCGGATATTCCGGATCGCAGGCGACGACCTCGTGGCCCAAGTCTCGAAGCAACGCACCGGCTTGGTCGAGGGCTGCCAACTGATCCCTTCCGCACCTGATGGGCGCTGGGTTTGGGACCTTGCTACTCAGAGCGATTCGCAGCCGGCCAGGTTCACGCGCGGCCGCAGCAACGAACTCACCTTCTGGACCGGGCAGCGTTGTCGTCGCATCGAGCAGCAGAGCGGCGTCCATCACCGTCCGTGCTATCGGCCCATTGACGCTCAAGCCATGCCAAGCCCCATCGTGCGGCTCCAAAGAGATCCGATCGCGTTGCGGTTTCAACCCGAACAGGCCACACCAGGAACATGGGATACGGATCGATCCTCCCCCGTCGGAGCCCAACGCGACCGCGGCTAGCCCCGCGGCTACCGCTGAGGCGCTGCCGCCGCTGCTGCCGCCCGGCGTGCGATCGGGATTCCACGGGTTACGAGTCGCCCCGAACGTCAGCGACTCGGTGAACGGCATGATCATCAGCTCAGGCACAGCGGTCTTGCCGATGATGACGGCACCCGCCGCACGCAATCGGCGAACGACCTCCGCATCCATCGACGCAGCCGGACCGTGCCCACCAGCGCCATAGGTCGTCACCTCGCCGGCGACGTCAACATCGTCCTTGACCGCGATCGGTACGCCGAGCAGCGGCAACCGCTCACCCGCATCGAGGCGTCGCTGGGCGGCTTCGGCTTCCGCACGCGCCCGGTCGTACGGCACCACTCGGTAGGCACGCAGCCGGCTGTCTAGGCGCTCTATCCGCTCCAGGTAGACCTCGAGCAGCATTGGCGCGGTGACTTCACCGTCAACCAGCATCCGCGCCTGCTGGTGCGCCCCGGCGAAGGCAAGATCGCTAGGTTCCACCGCGGCAGCGTATCCCTTTCCTAGCCGTTCCCGGCAGCAGCTCACCGGCCGGACAGAGCTAGCTCCTGCAGCAGAGTCGGCCGCGCGGATGGTTGGATCGCCTGGTGACTGCCGAGGGTCAGAACGCGCCACAAGCATTGCTTTTCGACGTGCAAGGTACAGCCACTGACTTCCACAACACGGTATGCAGCGCGGCACGCCGGATATGCGGCGACCGCTACCCGCACATCGAATGGGCGCACTTCGTCCAACGATGGCGAACCGGATACTTTGCGGCCCTGGAATCGACAACACCGGACCGCAACAACTGGATCACCGTGCATTCTGTGTACCGCGACCTGCTGGACTCGTTGCTAGACCAATACGGCATCACCGACGTCACCGCCGCCGAGCGAGAAGAACTCACCCTGTCCTGGCAACGGCTAGATCCGTGGCCTGACGTGGTCCCGGCACTAGCCCGCCTGAGAAAACAGTTCACGCTGGCGACACTGTCGAACGCGGACGTCGCCGCCGTGGTCAACATCTCCAAACGCGCGAACCTGCGCTGGGACGCTGTATTCGCCGCGGAGATGGCCGGAGTCTTCAAACCCGACCCGTCGGTCTACCGCCTCGCCGCACGCTACCTCGGTCTCTCACCCACCAAGATAATGATGGTGGCCAGCCACAAATACGACATACGCGCCGCCGGAAGCCTGGGATTTCAAACAGCATTCGTCGCCCGCCCAATGGAGTTCGGAACCGCCGGAACCGCCGACACCGGCTATGACGGCGCCTTCGATATCAACGCCAGCGATTTCCTGGACTTAGCCGATCAACTGGGCTGCTGACACCCGACGCGAAGTTCTTTTGCAACATTGACTTCTGAATGACTGGAACCACGGACGACTTGACGCAGAAGCCAGTTTTATCAGCAGGCCTCGGGGTGGGCTTCGCACCGCGGCTGGGTGCCAGGAAAACGGTATCGGTTGGCGGCCACCCACTTGTAGATGTCCTCCTGCAGCCAACCCATACCCGGGACTCTCCGGTAGATCAGCAGCGGCAGCCTGGTACCCAGCGCAGCCGACAAGGCAGCGTTTACCGCTTCAGCGCCGCCGTACACCTCGCCCGAGGAATCCAACCACCATGCCGAGTCCCCCAACCGATCCGCTGACACACCGAGCTTCTCCGCCGAACCAGGGTGCTGAAATGGGGTAGTCGCAACGCGTCCGCACCTGTCCAGCTTTATGATCAGATCGCAGCTGCGAGTGCACATGCCGCACTTTCCATCGAAGTACAACGTGCCTTCCATACACCATTTCTACCAGCGCCAAACCAGACCAGGCGCGCCGAACCGCATCAAGGCATCGCGAGTCGCCCGCGACCCGTCACCGTCGCCGTCTGCACAGTCTCACCTCGACATCGCCACGCCCCCGAAGCGCGAAAACACGACCAGGTCCCACAATCATTGACATGACCGGAGAATCTTCTTGTCCCGACAACCGGTACGGCGATTCCACTCGTACCGTGAAAGCGGTAACTTCCAAGGCTGTCCCGGGCCAGCCGGTGGCTCCAGGCTTGGTAATGGCCTCTACCTATCACCTGTCCAGCGACGAAACCGTAGACCTCGACACCTACGGTCGCGGCTCCAACCCAACCTGGCGGCAGCTGGAATCGGCGTTAGCCCAGTTGGAAGGCGCCGCCGGAGCGCTGGTGTTTGGCTCAGGTATGGCGGCAATCAGCGCCGC
Source organism: Mycobacterium sp. (assembly GCF_965230835.1). Lineage (GTDB taxonomy): Bacteria > Actinomycetota > Actinomycetes > Mycobacteriales > Mycobacteriaceae > Mycobacterium. The sequence goes on along the minus strand of NZ_CBDDLW010000002.1, from coordinate 3,537,750 downwards.
GCTGCGGGTGCTGACCGAGCCTGACTCGGTGCTGGTGCTACCGGCCGACGGCTACTACCAAGTCCGCCGCTACGCCGCAGAGTGTCTTGCACCCCATGGAGTGAAAGTCATCGAGGCCGACAACACCGAAATGGGCGACGTCGCCGGTGGCGCCGACGTCGTCCTGGTTGAAACCCCGACCAATCCGAGACTGGACGCGGTTGATCTGCGCCAGTTGGCGTCGGTCTGCCGCGAACGTGGCGCGCGCCTGGTAGTCGACAACACGACCGCCACACCTATGGGCCAGCAACCGCTAGCCCTGGGCGCTGACCTCGTCGTCGCCAGCGCCACCAAGGCATTGTCAGGCCACAGTGACCTGCTCGCCGGCTATGTTGCCGGCAACCAGCCGGAGTTGCTCGCTGCTGTGGAACGCGAACGACTGCTCACCGGAGCGATCCTCGGAGCATTCGAGGCGTGGCTGGTGCTGCGCGGTCTCGGCAGCGCCGGACTGCGCTTCGAGCGCCAATGCCGAAACGCCCAAGCACTGGCAACAATGCTGAGCAGACATCCGGCAGTGCGCACGGTGCGCTACCCGGGACTGCCCAACGATCCGGCCTACCCGGTGGCCGCCGCGCAGATGAGCCGATTCGGCGCCTTGGTGTCGGCTGAACTTGTCGACGCCGCCGCCGTGCACACACTGGTACAACGCAGCGAGCTGCTCATCGCGTCCACCAGCTTCGGCGGCATCCACACCTCAGTGGATCAGCGATCACGCTGGGGCGATCCCGTATCCGACGGCTTCGCCCGTATCGCGCTAGGCATTGAGGACTCCGACGACCTGCTGGCCGATATCGAACACGCCCTCGCTTTCCTCGCCCCACATCCACGATCGTGAATACCGCTTTCAACTGCCGGCCCTGCCGAGAAGAAGCTCCTGATCGGACCGACTTCGCATGAAACAGCGGGTGTCGGTGCCCAACCGTACGGTTTCGGCTGTGAGCAAAATTGTGTTCGACACTGCGACCACCCTTAACGGCTGGATCGCTGACGAAGGTAATTCGCTGGCATGGCTGTTTGCGGTCGACCAAGGTGGGCTGCCGGAAAACGGGCTGTTCCCCGCTGAAGCAACAGTCATCGTCGAAGGAGCGACAACCTACCAATGGGTCGTTGAAGCCGAGGGCATCCTCGACCACCCCGAAAAATGGCAGCAACTCTACGGCGACAAGCCAACCTTCGTCTTCACCACACATGAGTTGCCCGTCCCCGCCGGGGCCGACGTACGCTTCGTATCCGGCTCCGTGATCGATCACCTGCCGATGATCCGAAAGTCGGCCGATGGCGGAGACGTCTGGGTTGTCGGTGGCGGAGACCTCGCCGGCCAATTTCTCGACGCCGGAGCACTGGATCAGATCAGATTATCGGTTGCGCCCGTCGCGCTGACCGGTGGAGCTCCACTGCTCCCACGAAACGTAGCAGCCGATCGGCTCCGCCTTGTCTCCGCCCGCGCTTACGGCCAGTTCGCTCGGCTTGTCTACGCCGTCAACCCGATCATGGATCCACTTGGCATCTGACTACCGCGCCAACGCAATTCAGACGACCCCCGACGAAGCTAGCCACAGCAACCGATCGGCAAGCCCGCCAGCTTGGGGGGTACCTGCTGCGCAGCTGAAGCGCCCGCCCCGACTCGCACTATCGTCGACCTACAACGCGGGTTCAGAACGGCCCGAACGTAGTATCCGCGGGGGCCGGTTCACCGGCGCGAAACACAGCGGGGAGGTTTTAGGGCTCTTGGCTACAGCTGGCGAGAAGAATGCGTCACGCACCTCGGATCTGCCGATGGCCGGCTACTGGGATAGTCCGTGGCCCGCGGAGGACGCTGGGCCGCGCCGATCTCAGGCCCCACATGGCACCGCAGGTCTACGGATCGCCGATGGCGAGCGGCTAGAAGTCACCAGCCGCGATGCTTGCGCGGTCACTATGGTCGTGCTGCGCGAACCGGGCCAAGTGTATGTGCTGCGCCACACACTGGGGTCCAACATGCTCAAGGACCCCGTCGTCGGCTGGGTTGAGCGCATCCACCCGCAAACGCTCGAAGTGCTAGAGCGCTCCCCTGACCTGGCGGCGGGGCCGTTTTGGCCGGGCGGGTTGGCCGCGCATGCTAATGGCTCGCTGTATACGGTGTTCGGCCGGTGGTGTCACCGACTAGCACCAGATTGCTCGGTGATCGCCCGACGCGAGTTGCCGCAGCCGAGCCCGTATAACTCGTTCGTCATCCTCGCAGACGGCACCATCGTCACCAAGGACTGCGACCGCAGCGCCGCATCGGAGGGGGCGCGGCTGACCCTGTTGGACCCCGAGCGACTCGAACCGCGTTGCGCAGAGGTACAGCTGCCCGAGCGTTCGGTCGCTCGCCTGTCCAGCGACGGCAACGCGGTCTATGTGCTTGGCGTGTCGACGGCGTACCGATACATCTGGGATCCAGATGCAGAGCAGCTACGACCCGACGAAAACTGGTCATTTCGATACGGTCCCAGGCTCGACCGGAGCTACGGATGGGACGCCGTGATCGAAGGCGAACAGATGTGGTTTCTTGACAACGGCGACCACACTTACACAACATCGATGCTCCATGCTGGGGTTGCCCCAAGTGCTGTACAGATACTTCGGGCGTCATTGAACGACGCCGCTGACCACGATGCGGTCGATGTTTGCGGACAATCACATGGCAGCGTGACCAACCCGCCGCTGTATGACCCGCAACGCAAGATCGCGTTGGGATACGACTCAGCCAATGGCGTGCTGACCGCCTGGCGCCTAACGCAGGGTTCCCTGGAGCGCCTATGGCAGCGGGAATACTCCACCGCAACTCACATGATCCGCTATCCCGATACCGGCGAAGTCGTGATCAACGACTTTCACGATGGTTTTCCCGCGTTGCGTTCGCACCGCCTGCGCAGGCTTGCGATGCGCGGCGGCAAGCTCGTCTCCAGTCCGCGGGTGCGCGCTGCGGCGGCACGTCGTTCCACCGATAACGTGGTAGTTATCGACATCGAGTCGGGTGAGGAACGAGCACGGGCTGCCGTCCCGAGCGTGACCCAAGGGGTGTTGTTTCCCTGCGTAGGCTGGAGCCGAGACCTCTACTACCCCACCATGACGACCCTCGCACGCCTCACCGTCGTTTAAGTGCGATCGTCGAGACGAGTGGATTGGTAGTCGCTGGGCGACACCTCCCGCTCTCGGTGATGCTTATCGCGCACCGGAAGGTGCTGACCGCCAACGCGCCATAGCGTCCACTGCGGGCGCCCGCGGAAACGAGGGTGGCGTCTTAGGACTGGTGTAAAAACGCTGGGCGCATGTTCCTGGTGGTCATGTTACGCGGCGGTGGTGTCGGTCGTGGTTGTTGTGGTGGGGGGATGCAGTGGGCGGGGTGGCTCGAGCAGTTGGTGGCGTAGTTCTTGGAGGTGGCGGCTGGTCGCTGATGTTTGGGTGACTCCGCGCCAGCCGCGGCTGGCGCGGTCGAGGACGGCCCATACCAGCGACAGACAGCTGGTTTCGCCGGGTAGGCGGCCGATGACCTTGACCCGGCGACGGGATTCTCCGAAGGTGCGTTCGATGAGGTTGGAATGGCGGATGCGTGTCCAGTGTTGGCGGGGGAAGCGCAAATGCACGCTCAGCGAGGCGAAGTCGTTGGCCAGGCAAGCGACCGCGGCTGGGTAGAGCCCGCGGTATGTGGTGGTGAACTCCTCGGCGCGGCGGGTGGCTTCATCCACGGCCTGCTGGCCGGGTGGCTGGTCAATGTCATCGAAGATCGACCAGAACGCGGCTTTGATCTCGTCCTGGACCGCGACAGGTGTCTTGGCGATGACGTTACGGCAGCGATGGATCAGACACCGCTGACGCAGGCTTGCCGGAAACGTGGTCTCCCATGCGGCGATCAGGCCCGGCGCCCCGTCGGAGATGCCCAGTAGCGGCGGGCGTAGTCCCCGGTTCCTCAGGTCAGCCAAGAAGTCGGCCCACGCATCAGCCGACTCCGCTGCGGCTGGGGCCAGCCCAATAAACAGGGGCTTGCCGTCGGTGCAGATGCCCCAGGCGGCCAGCACCGGCTCGGCCGGGGCGTTGGGATGCATCCGAAAGTTCGAGGCATCCAAGAACAGGTAGTCCAACACCAGCTCATCAAGGCGTCGAGACGACCACGCAGCGAACTCGTCTTTGATGGCCGCACAAATCCGGCTCACCGTCGAGCGCGACAACGCCGCCTGCGAGCCCAGCACCTCGGCCAACGCGGCCTCGATGTCGCGATCCGACAAACCGCGCACCCATCCCGAAATCACCAACGCCTCCAGAGCGTGGGTGCGCGTCACCCCGGCACCGAATAGCCGCGAACAGAACCGCTCGTCGGTGTCGCGTAGTTTCGGGCGGCATAATTCGACCGAGCCCATCGTGGTCTTCACCGTCGCCGGCGGTTGATACCCATTGCGGTACCCGCCCGGGCCGTCCTGAACCCGACGCTGGTGACGGGCTCGGCCCAACACTGCTTCTACCTCGGCCTCCACGGCGACCTGAAACACCAGACGCACCGATAACCGCCCGACCTCCTCCAAAATCTCGGTCAACGGCCGCTCGGTCGCGGCGAACAACTGATCCATCTCAACACGCACACGCTCAATCGGCGATACTCGCTTGGTCACGGGCGTAGCCCCTCCTTCATAGCTTTCGTCGGTTGCGACGGAACCTACGCCCGTGACCATTTACACCAGCGATGAGACGCGACCGAAACGAGTCATCTCCGTTGTCTTTAGACGAGAAAAGTCAGTTGCCGGGGGCCCATGTAGCTTAGCCAGGCTACACATGGCAGGGTCTTCTAGGATTCGATCGGCGTGCTCGGTACCGAGGAGGTTATGTGCGGGATCTTGACTGGGTTGTGTTGGGTTTGTATTTCGTAGTGTTGATCGTGATTGGCGTACAAACGATGCGCAAGGTCAAGACGCCCGATGACTTCGCCGTAGCCGGCAACCGCATCATCTGGCCGGTTTTGTTGGGTAGCCTCGCGGCCGCATTCCTTGGGGGAGGCAACTCTCTTGGTGTTGCGGGTGCCTCGATGCGCGACGGCTACGTGTATATGTTCGTGTTTTTCGGTTACGGCCTGCAAGTCGTTCTCACCGGCGCGTTTATTGCGCCGCGAATGAAGAACTATGCCGGCGCTCACACCTTGGGTGACATCATGCAGGCCCACTACGGGCGAACGGCTCGACTGGTAACCGGCGCGTTGTCGGTTGGCCTTTGCGCAGGGGTATTGGGTGCTCAAGCGTTGGCAATCGGAACCATCTTGCACGCCACCCTCGACACCCCAATATTGGTATCGGTGGTTTTCGGTATGGGCGTGGTGATCTTGTACTCGTCTTTCGGCGGAGTGTGGGCGGTGATTCAAACCGACATGCTCCAGTTCGTTTTTTTGGGCACCCTGTTGCCGGTAGCCATGCTGATCGGGTTGCAGCACGTCGGTGGACCGACAGGACTTTTCGCTAAGCTCCCCGCCACGCATCTCACGGTTTTCGGCGATTTCACCCCGGTGCATTTCGTGGGACTGTTCTTGGCATTGTTTCTCGGCGAAATGCTCGCACCTCCGTATGTGCAGCGGGCTTTGGCCACCCGTGATTCGCGTCAGGCGCGCAACGGGTACGCGACAGCTGGCGCATTCTCATTTCTCTTCTTTTTCATCTCGGCCACGTTGGGCTTGATTGCCTTGGTGCTCTACCCCGGTACAACCAGTGACGACGCCTTGCCCACGGTATTGAGAAACCTGATGCCGGTCGGCACCCAGGGGTTGGTGATAGCCGCATTGCTTGCCATCGTGATGTCATCAGCGAGTAGTTTTCTCAACGCCACGGCGGTGGTGCTGACCGCAGACCTCTACATGCCGCTGCGAGCTCAAACGGTTTCTTCCTCACGCCGTTTGATGATCGAGCGCACCACGAGCGTTGTGGTTGGTGCGGCCGCAACCATTTTCGCGTTAAGTGTGCCCTCGATCGTCGACGCACTGCTCTACGCATACACCCTGTGGGCACCGACCATGATCATCCCGTTGTGCGGAGCGTTGCTATTCGGTGTGCGCTCGATGCCCGCAGCGCTATCTGCGATCAGCGCAGGCGCGATAGTGACCGCCGTGTGGCAGTGGGTTCTACATCTGCCGTACGGGATCGACGCGATCATTCCCGGGGTCGCGGCAAACTTGTGTGTGTTCGTCGTGGTTGCGGCAGCCACGAACAAGCGGTACCCCCGCAGCCATCAGACCCCGACACCAGCCATGGCCGGAGCTGCCCGATGATCACAGATATAGTCTTCTACGGAGCACCCGTTGTCGCTATCGCCATCACCGTATGGATCGGATGGCTCGGGTTGCTGTTCTACATCCGAGAAATACTGCAGGACAAAGACACCTGACCGCAGAGCATGACGGTGGCCCGGTCGGGGCATACCACGCAACGGCCGCACCCGAACCCCGAGTCACACGTTCCTACGGCGCGGCGCCGAGCCACCCGGCGGCGCTTGATGGCTAGCGCTCGGGCAGGAGCGGTCTCGAGCCCGGACCATTGAGCAACCGCGGGATCAACGATGGCAGAAGCGATCCGTTCCCGGTTGACCACCGAGATCCCGTCGTGTCGAGGTTATCGGGAAGCAGAAGAACTCAGCACAGGACGCAGCCATCTCACAGCTGTATTGCTGTTGTCATCTTCTAAGAAGATGCCATGTTGGTTCATCCACGAAACCACGATGAGGCGGCACGATCGAGGTCACCGCGCTCACCGGCTTCAGTGGCGGAAGTATCCACCCGGGGCGCTACGGCGCCGGAGCCCAAGGGGTCTCGTGAGCAAATTTACCGACACAATGTTCGCCAACGCGCTGTCTAGCCGCAACGGAATAGTCACCGGGGAACCGGACGCCCCGGTCCGACACACCTGGGGGGAAGTGCATCAGCGTGCCCGACAGGTAGCCGGAGGCCTAGCAGGGGCAGGCGTCGAGCGCGGTGATGCCGTCGCCGTGCTAGCCGGCGCGCCGGTCGAGATCGCGCCTACGGCGCAGGGCATCTGGATGCGCGGCGCCAGCCTGACCATGCTTCATCAGCCCACACCCCGCACCGATTTGCAGCGCTGGGCCGAGGAGACGGCCGACGTCATCAAAATGATCGACGCCAAGGTTGTTGCGATTTCTGACCCTTTCACACCAGCAACGCCGCTGCTTGAACAGCGTGGGATACGCGTGCTCACCATCAGTCAGTTGCTCGACGCCGGCCCCGTTGAACCAGTTAGCACCGCCGAGGACGACCTGGCGTTCTTGCAGTTGACCTCGGGATCGACGGGTCCGCCCAAGGCAGTTCAGATCACCCACGCAAACTTCGTCGCCAACGCTGAGGCAATGTTCGCCGGCGCGCAAGTCGACCGCGAGACCGACGTGGTTGTCTGCTGGCTGCCCTGCTTCCACGACATGGGCATGACGGGGTTCCTCACCGTGCCCATGTACTACGGCGTGGAGTTAGTCAAGGTGACGCCTATGGATTTTCTGAACAACACGCTGTTGTGGGCCAAGCTAATTGACAAGTACAAGGGCACAATGACCGCCGCGCCGAACTTCGCCTACAGCCTCTTCGCGAAGCGGCTGCGCAGGCAGGCCAAGCCAGGCCAATTCGATCTGTCGTCGCTGCGATGGGCACTGTCGGGCTCCGAGCCGGTTGACCCCGACGACGTCGAAGAGCTAATCGAGGCCGGGGCGCCATTCGGATTGCGCCCCGAGGCCATCCTGCCGGCCTACGGGATGGCGGAAACGACGGTTGCCGTGTCGTTCACAAAGGCAGGCGCCGGCATGATCGTCGATGAAGTGGATGCCAACCTATTGTCCTGCCTGCACCGCGCAGTTCCATCCACCCGGGCCAACACTCGGCGACTAGCGTCTCTCGGAAAGCCCCTGCCAGGCCTGGAGGCGCGCATCGTCGACGATGCAGGCACTCTGCTGCCTACCCGCGGTGTCGGCGTTATTCAGGTGCGCGGCAAATCGGTGACGCGGGGCTACACCACCATCGCCGGTTTCATCCCAGCACAAGACCAGCAAGGATGGTACGACACCGGCGATTTGGGCTATCTCACCGAGACCGGCAACATCGTGGTCTGCGGCAGGCTCAAGGACCTCATCATCATGGCCGGACGCAACATCTACCCCACCGACATCGAGCGGGCCGCCGCCCGGGTTCCTGGCGTACGCGCCGGCTGTACGGCGGCAGTTCGCTTGGACGCCGGGCTCTCACGAGAGACCTTCGCCGTCGTAGTCGAGTCCAAAGAATCACAGGACCCTGCCGAGGCGCGTCGCATCGAGCGGCAAGTCGCACACGAGGTCGTCGCCGAAGTCGACGTCCGACCACGCAATGTGGTGGTACTCGAACCCGGGATGATTCCGAAAACTCCGTCAGGAAAGCTACGCCGAGCGCATGTGCCGGCTCTAGTGAATTAGGTTCCCCGCGCGACGTAGCCGATCTAACCAACGAAACCCTCTAGACCAGACAACAGCCCGTGCGCGTCGTGTGATCGTCAGGCGGCTGCCTAAAGCAGCTTCCGCAGCCGCGCCGCGTCCTCTATGCCGTCACGGAACTGGCTGAGCGTGGCGAGGGTGTACATGCCGTCGATCTGTCGGTCCATCCACAACTGGTGGATCTTCCGCAGATCCGAGATGCGGTTCTTCCAACCGATACCGTCGATGACCGCAATGACGAACTGCCGCGCCATTCGCACGTCAGCCATCTCCTCGATCTCACGGACAGCATCGGTAAGCTTGCTTCCCGTTGAATCAAAGCCCTTGGCCGCCACCACGATCTCGGCGCTACTCCCGCTCGGAATCACCAGATCGCAAGGCGCGGTGCGCCCATTGCGCCCAGCGAAACGAGTACGTGTCTCATAGGGCAAACTGAGCCCCTTCGCCACGGCTTCAATCTCGTCCTCGACCTTGCGTCCTTGCTGACCGGCGGCCGTCGCAACGGTCCGGGTACCTGCGCGAGCAATGAGAACGTCGGCAATTCCATATTGCTGGTGCAGCTGAGCGTTGACTTGCGCGACCAGGCCGTACGCGTCGTCCAGCCAGGCGATCAGCTCGCCGGCACGATTGCGGCCCAGCAGCACCCATCCGGCGGTGCCGAACTCGTGCTTGAGGGCGTTCTTGAGCTTCTCCTGGCCGAGGCCAACGATCAGCGCCAGCACCGGCACGTCGTGCGGGTGGGCGGCGGTCCACGTCGACAAGGACTCCTGGCTGATCACCGGAAGGGCTGCCAACGACACGGTGGCGGTGCGGATGGCCTCGGCCTCTTGCGTCGGCGCCAGCGGGTCTATGTGCGCACTGATCGGGCCTAGGGTGCCAAGGTAGTCAGCGAACAGGCTCGCAGCGCTCAATCGTTCGTCCCGACAAAGAGATACTCCGCAACGTCGCGGCGAGTTGCCGCTGCGTGTGTACCGAAACTGTACTTGTAGTCCACCGCGATCTTCCGCACGTTCGGCTTTACCTTGCCCAGCAAGTCCACGATTCGGTCGGCGCCGGGCAGGGCATTCGAGGAATAAGACAGCACGATCGCACCCGACTGCTCGAAATGCTCGAATGTGCGCAGCAACGCATCATCGATAGTGCGCTTGTAAGCGAATGGGGTGAATCGCTTCTCCAGCTTCTTTGTCTTCGTCTCTTCCATGATTGTCACATCGCGCCAGTAAACGCTGAGGCCTTCGAGGAAGTGATATCGCTTGATGTAGTCCGCGTCGTCGCGCGGTGGCGCGTAAGGAGGATCGAGGTACACCAAATCGGCCGCCTCGGTATCAAGGTCAAAAACGTCGCCAGTCACCGAGCGGCTCTTTCCCCCATTTCCGAACACCACAGCGTTGTACTCGGCAACGGCGCGACGAAAGTGATCACGCAGCGACGTCTGAAGATCCCGGCGTCCGTCGGCGTAGCGGGTGGAGTCGGTGAAGGTGAACACACCGCGCGGCTGGCGACGTACGGCGGAAAGCACCAGCGCGGAGATTGCGATATCCCGCTTGAAACCGATAAGCAGGTCGATGTGTGACCATGCCGAGTCGAGAAACTCACGGTCTTCCGCGTTGAAGTAGAGCCCATCGAACTTGGTCTGAATGAAGTCGCGGTCGTCCGCGCTGGGCCCGCAGATCCGGTCGACGTCGGCGTTGGTGAGCTTCACTGAGGAGTTGGCCACAGCGGCGCGGGTGATCATGCCGGGGAACGCGAGGAAATCGTTGCTGGTGACCGAGAAGCCCTGCGCTTTGAGCAGATAGGAAACTACTCCGGAGCCGGAGAACGCGTCTATGGCGGTCTGACCGCCAAGCACCGCAAACAGCCGCTCCAAATGTGGCAGCAGCTGGTACTTCGAGCCCATGTAGCGCAGCCGGGGGAACGCCTGCGCTCGTGCGAGTACGTCTGCGGTAGTGCTCGCGGGCCGGCGCATGCGGTCACCTTCGCACAGGCCGGGGACAGTCTCGGGTATTGCCCTGGGAGTGTCCAACCCACCGACGTGGCGTGGCATGCACCTGACGGGGTCAGGGCCGGCTCATACAAGAGAGCCGACAAACCGCGATGCTGTGATTCGGGACGCCATAGTGTGCGATTTGTTACAGGGGCGCCTCAGCCGTGCGGGAATCGCGCCCGCTGGTATCGCGGCCACCTTCCTGGGCGTCACGGCCCATCTAAGACGCGCGTCGGCCAGACCCCTCGCCGGCAATGCCTCCGAGCGTGTCGCCCAGGCCACTTGTTCTGCCTCGGTAAACAATCTTGCCGAACCATTTGAAAGCGCCCTTGCTGAGCCGATACATCGCTACGCTCATGCGCGTGCCGCCTTCACCTGAGTAAAATCTCTAGCCGTCTGGCACTATTTGACACGAGATGGCCTTCGGTAAACAGTATTGACAGGCATACGCAGTGACTTCACCAACTCCTAACCCCAACGACGGCGAGAATCCGCCGCCCTACAGTCCCCCTCCGGAGGGGCGTGACAGATTCCTTGAGGCAGAAGAAGCGCGTCGGATAACGCTGGGCCCGCCCCCTCCTTACGCCTTCGCCTCCACAGAAAACGGATCCCCATGGGACGCACCATCCGGCGGTTTTCATTCCGTGGGCCAGTCCGAAGAAAAAGTCGAACTCGGCGCCGGAGTGACTCCCGAAGCGTCCTACGATCCAACAGGCTTTGCTGAGTACATCCGGTCGCGGGCGCGCGCTGACGAGGTCGCGGCGCGAGAGAGCCGACTTGACGCCAACGAACACCAGTATCTGGCGCGAGCAGCACAAGAGCATCAGACGGCAGCGCAACAAAACTTAGGTTTGATGCAGCAGGAGCTGCGTGAAGCCGAAGCTAACAAACGGGCTGTGGCGGAATACGAGCGGCTGGCCGAACACCACGAGGGGGAAGCGCGCCGGCAGCAAGGGTTCTTGAAACAACAACAAAGAGAACTGGCTAAGCAGCAGCAGTTGGTGGACAAGTACCGGCACTTGGAGCAGGAGCGGCGGGACCTAGCAGCGGAGTATCCCGAAGACGCCTCCGACTTCGAAGAAGAAGAAGAAATGTTTCGGTCAGCTGCCGAAGATCACGAGCAGCAGCTAGACCGATATCAACGCAATATCGAAGCACACCAGCAAAATGTCGAGGCGCACGAGAAGCAAGCAAGGACCTACCGGCAGCTGGCCGAGGAAGAACGGCAAGAGATAGAACCGCACGAGCGTCGGGCGGAGGAATACCGGGAAGAGATGGAGCGCTTCGAGCAAGAAGAAGCGCGGAATCAGCAGGCGGCCGCGCGGAACGTGGAGGATGCCGAGCGATCAGAGCAGCGCGCGCGGGTATCAGAACTTAGCGCAGCAGTACGAGAACCTTCCTCCGCCCTATTCTGAATCGGGAGAGAACCTTACTCCGCCCTATTCTGACTCGGGAGCTGGAGGGACAAATCCCGGTGGCGCCGGCGTCGAACCTCCCGACCGGTACGACCTCATCCCCTATGAAGAGGCGTATGGGGTGCCATATCAGGGTGCGGGTCCTGGCCCTGGCGCTGGCCTAGGCTCGTCGTCAGAGTTGTTTGACAGTGGTTCGGGGGCTGGCAGTCTGATCGTCCGTGACTATGAGGGAATTTCTGCTGGGATCGGCGGTTTGCGACAAGTGCTGTCAAAATCGGAGTCAACGTTGGATCAGCTCGGCCGCACTCAGGCATCGCTGGCAGCAAATTCCGAAGGGCGGACGACAGCAGCCTCTGGGGAGCGGCTGGCCCAGCTTTCAGAAGTTCAACGCAGCATGGTCGACGTGACCACACGGGCGTTGAACTATCTCGACTTAGCCAACACCGAATTCAGAGGATTCGACGACGAACTCGGACGACGATTTTTCGAGAGTCTATAAATTGCGCGCTGCCATACCTGGGCACTTCACTTCGTACCCATCTGATACGCGGTCTCGATTTCGGACAACTAGATGACATAGCATTTCCGGTCTCGAAGTCGCCTGGCGGCGTGGACTTTCCCACCCGAGCCGAGTTCGTCGGGCGCTGGCGCTGTCGCGGCCGAAGCGTCGGGGTTTTGCCGGGCGGGTGGCTAGACGTCGCGGAGGTCAGCCAGCAGGGTGAGAAACTCCTTTGCGTTGGCATTGATTTCGTCGAGTCCACCGACACTGCCGGTCGCGTTAGCCACGATGATGTGTTGGAGACCGTTGTCGGCGTAGCCGCGGACTCGATCAGCGATTTCGGTGGCGTTGCCGATGAAAGTGAATTCTTCGACCAGGTCAACAGGGATTGTTGGAGCGAGCTGGCGAAGGTCGTCAGGATCGAAATCGTGGTAGATCAGGTCCACCAAACCGCGGCATCGCGGCCCGGCAGGATGAGCCAATCCGTGTTTGGCCCACACCTCAGCAGAACACATGAGTGCGGAGAGCTTAGCCAGCGGCTCACGGTCCATGAGTTCGGCCACATACTCACGAGATTCACCCATAACCACACCAATATGCAGGGCGCATTCGGGCATCGGCCGCCCGGCTCGCTGGGCGAACTCGGCGATCATGCGGCGCTTGTCGCCGTAGCTCGATGCGCTCATCGGCCAGGCCGGAATCCAACCATCGCCATATTCCCCGGTCAGACGCAGCATCCGTGGACCGTGACCGGCCACCCACACCTTCGGCCGACCAAGATCATCACGCTGCAACGGCAGGCCGACACGCCCAGGCGAAGCCCCCGCGGGCATGACACCATGATCAAGCAACGCGCGCAGCTCGATCAAAAACGTCTCCAAGTCCGCAACCGGGGTCGAGAAGTCATAGCCGAACGGTTCAAGGTTTTCGGCTTCCCCAGCACCAACCCCAAGGCAGAATCCACCGCGGCACAGCTGGTGCAGGGTCAGCGTGGTCCGAACCACATCCGGTGCTCGGCGCCGGATCCCGTCGGTGACACAGACCCCCATCGGCAGCTGCGAATCACCGCCGATCGCAGCGATATAGGCAAACGGGTCATACCAGGCGTCAGAATCCGGCGACAGCGACGCCAACGCCATCTCAGCCCACAGATCCGGATGCGCTACCCCCAGCAAATGATCCGGCACCCAGAAAGAATCCACACCAGCCTCTTCGGCAACAGCCAACATCGCACGAGACGACTCAAATGGATGCATCGGCACCACCAGCAACCCGACCTTCATCAATTCACTCCCCCGTTGATCTTCGGCTGCACGGCCGAAACCTATTGCGAAAAAACCACAGCGCTGTGGGATTCTGCAACGACGAATGCGCCGCTCGGTCCGAAACACTTGGCGTGTTCCCCGTGAATGAGTCCAGCTTGTTTTAGAGTCTCGTGGCCCTAAACGTGGGCTGGAAGGGACAAGGAAATGGCTGGTCGTAAGAGGTATGCCGCCGAAGACATTGTGCGCAAGCTGCGCCGAGCTGATGAGCTGGCCGCCGGCGGCAGCTCCGGTGAGCAGATCGCTGCCGAGCTGGGGGTATCGGCGGCCACCCTGTACAACTGGCGCCGAGCCTACGGGGGAATGGATCTCGATGCGGCCCGCGAGCTCAAGGAACTGCGCGAGCAAAACGGGCGGCTCAAACGGCTGTTGGCCGAGGCCGAGCTCGTCAAAGACGCCCTACGTGAGGTGGCCAAGGGAAAATTTTGAGCCCAGCCGCCAAACGCCGCGCCGTGGACATGCTCACAGAAGTCAAGGGCATCTCAGAACGGTTGGCGTGCCAAGCGGTTGGGCTGGCCCGCTCAACCTACCGACGTGTCCGTATCGACCAGACCCCGGCGGACCCGGATGCCGATCTGCGGGCCTGGCTGCGTTCCTACGCCCGCAAACACCCCTGTCACGGGTTTCGCCGTGCGTGGTCGGCGTTGCGCTACGACGAGCATCACCAGGTCAACAAGAAGAAGATCCACCGGCTGTGGCGCCAAGAGGGACTGCAAGTCGCCGTCCGCTCCCCACGCAAACGTGGTGGTGTGCCCTCAGTGCCGCCGATCATCGCCGATGCCCCCAAGGTGGTGTGGGCGCTGGATTTTCAGTTTGACTCCACTATCGACGGCAGGTCGGTCAAGATCGCCTCGATGCTCGATGAGCACACTCGCGAGTCGCTGCTGGACATGACCGCACGCTCCATCACCGCCGAGGCGCTGGTCGACGAGCTCGAGCGAGTGTTCACCACTGCCGGGGGTCCGCCCACGGTGCTGCGCATGGACAACGGGCCGGAGCTGATTTCTCAAGCGTTGCAGCAGTTTTGCGACGGAAAAGTCGGGCTGACCTATATCCCCCCAGGTCAGCCCTGGAAAAACCCCTACATTGAATCCTTTAACAGCCGCTTACGAAAGGAGTGTCTGAACCGCAACTACTGGACTGACCTGCTCGAAGCCAAGGTGGTGATCAGCGATTTCAAACACGAGCACAACCACCGCCACCGCCACTCATCGCTGGGTTATCGCACTCCGGCCGAATACGCTGCCCAATGCAGCCACACCCATCACCCCATAGCCTGCGACATCAACTAAAATCCAGATCAACAACAACCTGGCTCTAATTCCAGGTGGACCCGATATCGGGGACCAGCCACACTAACCCGCGCACCGAACAGCGGCCGACTGGGGTCATGCGCTTCAAGCGCGGTGCTACCGACCTCCGAAACACCGCCGGCCATCCCACCGATTACCGGTGACAACCTGACTAGACAGGCTTTTCATGAGACGGGTGTCGCGAAGCCAGAGGCGAGGTTTCACCTTTGCTGCCTAACCGTTGCCCGAATTGGCAGCGGGTCAACACCTCTGACGCTCAATGCTGATCAGTTGAAGGCCTGGCGAGCGATCCCATGCCTATCTGCCGCGTTGGCGTCCGTCCATTCTTTGATCGGCGATAGAGCCCCGTGCTTGTCGCGAGTTACCCCGTTGTTCGGACCGGCTATCCGCGTTTTGGTGTTGCCCTGGGGTGTATCCGAGGGTGCGCTTGAACGTTTCAATGAACGCGCTTGGAGTGGCCCAGCCGCATGCGTGAGCTATTTCTGTGACGGTGTGCTGTTCAGCAAGCAACCGAAGCGCGTGATGAACGCGCAGCTGGGTGCGCCACTGCCGATAGCTCATCGCCACATCCGCGGCGAAGAGGCGGCTCAGGGTACGCGGGCTAACGCCGATCATTCGCCCAATGTGGTTTAGGGCTAGCGGCGTAGCCAGGTTTTCGGCGGTGATTCGGCACGCTTGGCGCAGTCGGTGGTCTTTGGGCGACGGTATCCACAGTGGTTGCGGAGCGCTCATGCACAACTGGTCGTAAAGGACGTCAAGTCTGCGCGCATTGGCTGCATCGCCGATATCTTCGGCCTGCGAACAGGCCACTATCAGTTCACGCGCCAGTGCATCGACGAGCAATACGGCAGGAACGTGTGAGACGGCGGCGTATTTTCCGGGATCGAACGCGACACAATGGAATTGCGTGTCGCCGTGGAAACGGTGCTGATGAGTGGCGCCTGCAGGGATCCAGATGGCGCGGTTGGCCGCACTGATCCACGTGCCCATCGAAGTAGTGACCGCGACTGCCCCGCGTGAGGGATAGACGATTTGATGCAGCCGGTGATGGTGACTTCCTATCTCGGCGCCGGCAACGCGTCGTTGTGACGACGTCGCCATCAGATCTTGGCTAGTTTTCGACATTATTTGGCACTTTATCGGAAGCCGGGCACTCCGGCATCCACATAACGTGAAGTGACAAGACACAGAACTTCGGAGGGCCGAATGAGCCACCAGACCGTTGGGGTGGACGTCGACGCACACCCGCGGATGACGGAAAAACGAAACTGCCGCCGGGCGCCGGTCGGGCACTGGCGCGGATGCGGTATTGGGTAGCCGGCCACGCCGTGGACGATTTCTACCAAGGGTTGGTGCCTGCGGCCCTGCCGTTCTTCGCCATCGAACGCGGCTACAGCTACACCGCCATCGCTTCGTTGGCCATGGCCGCCACCTTGGGCAGCGCGTTACCGCAGCCCATCTTCGGGCTGGTAGCCGATCGTCGATCGATATCGTGGATCGCTCCGCTCGGCCTGAGCACCGCAGGGGTAGCAGCATGCCTGGCCGTGACCGCGCCACACTACGCCGCGGTATGGACGCTTTTCTTGGCTTCAGGTCTGGGAGTGGCGGCTTTCCATCCGGCCGCCGGGCGTGATGCTCGCCGCGACGCGGGAGCCAGCACCACCGCGATGAGCTACTTCGCCTCTGGCGGCAAGATCGGATTTTTCCTCGCACCGGTTGTGGTGACGCCACTTGCTGCACATCTGGGCCTGCGTTCCCTGTTGCCGTTGGCCATACCAGCACTGGTCATGGGAGCACTACTGCTCCGCTACCAGGTCCGTACAAACCGTTCGGCGCAGATTGCCTCCAAGACCGTGATAGGCCGCGACCGTTGGGCGCCTTTTCTGACCCTGACCGGTGTAGAGATCACCCGCTCGACCGTCTCGTTCGGGATCAACACCTTCATCGCGCTGTACTTCATCAAGCACTTTGGCGCCACCGCGACGACTGGCGGTGTCGCGTTGTCCCTGTTCCTCGCTGGCGGAATCATGGGCACCATGGTGGGAGGAATTATCGCCGACCAGTGCGGGACCGTTCGTACGGTGCAGATCGGGGGTGCCCTGATAATCCCCTTCCTCATCGCTCTGCACCTCAGCACGCGTCCGATCGTCGCGCTCGCGCTGACATTTGCGGCGGGCGCAGCTATCAACATCCCATTCGCGGTGATGATCAAACTCGGTCAGGACTACCTACCCAACCGGCTGGGCACGGCCGCCGGCGTGACACTTGGACTAGCGGTCAGCGCGGGGGGCGTGTTCATGCCGATTCTTGGAGCACTCGCTGACACCCACGGTGTTACCTCCGCATTGACAGCGCTGTGCGCACTGGCAGTTCTGCCTGTTGGGCTCAGCTTATTGTTGCCCACCCCAAATAATTGAACGAAAAAAACCGGGTACGACCACCCTGATTTGCTAGCCTCGGCGTGTAGCCGGACCAGCGATGGTGACGGCCGAACACCACCCAGCGAGATGCCCCGGCCGTGGACGCCGATCGCGCCCAATAAGCGCGAACCCGCCCACCTAGACGATCGTGGTTAGCGACTGCGCTAGACCTCGGTCGAGGTTATCCATGTTTGTTGTGGCGAGGTCAAGATAATCCAGGGTGCGCAACGCATCGGCGATGGCTTTTTGGTTCATCCGCACCAGTGGTGTCAGGCGTTCATGGGCGGCTTGCGCCGTCTGCCCCTCTGCGCTGGCATCCAGTGAGGCCTCGATCTCGCGAAGCTGATCCAGCGCCGACTGCGAGCGTGATATCACCCGGCGGCATCGGTCTATACCATCGGCGATGCCCTCACGGTCATACACCAAGCGGTTCGTCTCGGAGTTCGCCGTGGGCTCCGGGTGTATTTCTGCAACAACGGTGATCGTTCGCCCAGACTGCGATCCCGTTTCGGCGCTCGTCTCCTGTTCCGCGCCCGACGCTCGAGTGATCGCGGTCGAACGTGGCTCCTCTTCAACGTCAACAGAGTGTGGTTCTTCTTCGAGCAAGAGCGGTTGCCGCGCACGTCGACGGGAAGACTCGCGTTGTTGTTCGCCGGACCGAGGCGAGGATGTCGGTTTCTTTTTATTTCCCCTGGATCTTAGAACGACTTCGGCCGCTTTCCCCGCCCCTGAGCCGATGCCGTAGCCGACCTGTTTTCCTATTGTCTCAAAACGTGCGCCGCCGGGTATCAGACCAGTCCCGACTTCACCCACCATCTCACCTAGATGGCCGACGGTTCCCAATATCGAACGGTTCTCCCCTGTCAATGCAATTACCGAAATACCCGCCAAGGCACCCCCGACAACGGACCCAATCGTCTCACCGGTTTGAGCGCCAGAGTCTCCATCGGCTTTATCGCCGATTTCATAGCCGATCAAACCCCCAGCCGTGGCACCTACGGCGAAACTTATACCGCCCAGTAACTCTTTGGCTGCAGACGGAGTAGCACTCATAGCGCAACAAAGTCCTAACTGTGTTATGACTGCCTTTTCTGCTGTGTCGACTAGTCGGGCAGACCTGGTTGGGTTGCATGTGTTGATTTGCTCGACGGCGGGCCGATACCGAACCGGTCTCGACTAGTTGCATGAGTGCCCGCGTGCCTACACACAGCACTCGTCTCGCGTCCGAACAACCGACGGCGCTTGTTTGCTGTCGTGAAATCGGACACATGGCGATGTCGTCCACTACGCACCCGGCGGCTAGTCGGCAAGGCGGACAACCCACTTCCACACTGCCGACGCACAATAGGCGTTGTCGGCGTAGACATCTCCGGAAGACGCTTCCCGAGATCCTCGATCAGAATGCCGCGGATCCCCTGGGCCGCAGGACAGTACACACGCGCGCGCACACCAACCGACAGAGATTGGGGCGCCGCCATCTCCCGATCGTTGTTTCCGCCGCGCTCAGGTACATCAGGAAAATCGCGTAGATCTAACAACTATGGGTCGTAGATTTAGTACGCGCCAGGCCCGGCCAGCGCCCTAGCCTTGACCAAACCGGCGATCAATGCCTTGGCTAGCGTCGGTTCGAGCACCATGCCCAATGACCGGTCGTCCCAGCAGCCAAACGCCCGGCGAGGCGCCCCGGCCCCGGCCGTGGACGCCGATCGCGCCCAATAAGCGCGAACCCGCCCACCTAGGCGATCGTGGTTAGCGACTGCGCTAGACCTCGGTCGAGGTTATCCATGTTTGTTGTGGCGAGGTCAAGATAATCCAGGGTACGCAACGCATCGGCGATGGCTTTTTGGTTCATCCGCACCAGTGGTGTCAGGCGTTCATGGGCGGCTTGCGCCGTCTGCCCCTCTGCGCTGGCATCCAGTGAGGCCTCGAGCTCGCGAAGCTGATCCAGCGCCGACTGCGAGCGTGATATCACCCGGCGGCATCGGTCTATACCATCGGCGATGCCCTCACGGTCATACACCAAGCGGTTCGTCTCGGAGTTCGCCGTGGGCTCCGGGTGTATTTCTGCAACAACCGTGCTGGGGCGTCCAGGCTGCGGTGGCGCTGCCGCACTGGTGATTGCCGTCGGTCGAGGTTGAACATCGACATTCACGTCGGAGTCATCCTGCAGAGATTCTTCTTCGAGCAGTGGCGCTCGGCGCGAGCGTCGGCCGGAAGACTGATCTTGTTCCTCAGTCGGCTGGTCCGAGGACGCGGGATTCCGCTTCTTCCCTTTGGGCGGCCCGGACTTCCGCTTAGACTTCTGCCTACCGCCCCTGGCCCCTAGAACGGTTTCAGCCGCTTTTCCTGCGCCCGATCCGACACCGTAGCCGACCAGGTTTCCTATCGTCTCAAAACGCGCGCCGCCGGGTATCAGACCAGTCCCGACTTCACCTACCAATTCACCTAAATGGCCGACGGTTCCCAAAACCGCACGGTACTGGCCCGTCAACGCGATCGCAGGAATTCCCGCTAGCGCACCGCCGATGACGGCACCAAGCGTCTCACCGGTTTGGGCACCGGATTTCCCATCGGCCTTGTCCCCGATTTCGTACCCGATCAGACCGCCAGCCATAGAACCTGCAGCGAAACTTATCCCGCCCGCCATTTCTTTAATAGCTGAACTCATAGCACCCATATTGGAGCAAAATCCTTACGAGGTTGTTGCACTGCATTTTTCGACTTCAGGGGCGCCACAGAGCCGCCATGGAAGTATGGCACACAGCCAGCACGAGCGTTGCCCTGCGATCTGTGAACTTAATCACCGATTCACGAGGACGGCCGAAATCTATTTCGGCTCAACGCAATTTTTAATCGGAACCACCGCCGCAACTCCGGTACCGTCCCAAAAATAGGAATACCACCAGAAACCCGCGGCGGTGTACATGACATGTCCCACACACTCGTTGCTGAGCTAACCGCCTCGAATCTGCCGCCCACCAGACGGACCCGCACCACCGACCGACCATCGGACTGGCCCGCTCCGACCCGGCGGGCGTGGCGCGCGGAAAAGCTATCGGAAGCCTGCAAAATCGCATCCCGCCGAATGCGGCGGCTCGGTATCCGCCCCTTCTGAACCCATAAACATGCGGATAAGCCGCACCTGTTATCGCGGCGCGGCGAAACTCGCCGGCCCTCAACGACCAAAACTGCGCGAGCCGCGCACAACTGACTCTGACTCAGCGGCTAGGGGCGGTTGGCGCCTTAAGGGCTAGTGCGACCTGGAGGATGTCGGTCCCGGTCCGTATTGACTGGCGGCAAGTCTGGCAGTAGGGCCTGCTGGGGCGCCAAAGCCGGGAGTAGCCGGTAGGATTGACGCTACTGGCCTTGTCGATTGCCCTGTGTTCATAGAGTTTCAGATGTTCGTAGCAGAGAAATCCGGCAACGTTGCCGTTTTCGTTTAGCTCGACACGGTCGCACCAGTCGACAGGGTGGATCTCGACAAACCACGTCGCGTTTGCGGCACACGTCACACCGTCGTTGAACTTCTTCGCGCATTTGCAGCGTACGGCGAAATCCAGCTCCGAAAGCACCTCGTTCATCTCACTTTCGCCAGCGCTAACACCGGTCTTGGTTTGGTTGGTGGCCGACGCGCGCCGTCGAATCTAATAACGAGGCGGCGAGCCGCCTGGTTCATGCCATCGTCAGACTGGCCGTCACATGATCTGACCCGTTGTCCGCTGCGATGAAACAAGGAGCGCGATCGGCAACCACTCGCCTAGTCGGCGCCCACTGGCGGTCGAAACCGCGTGACGCCCCCTGGAAGCTCTGCGGGAAACGCTCTGGGATTCAACAATATAACTGGCTGCGCACATGGCCACCCCGGCTCCGCGGCAACCCCGCCCAACAGATCAGTGCGCTCTGAACCGGGGCCGACATGCTCAACGCGCCGGTGTCGGCCTGGGGATAGTCCTTCAGACCCCGACCGCCTGCTCTAGGTCCTTGAGCGAAGATTCCAGGTGCCCAAGCAGCCGCTGCAGAGACGGCACACCGCGCCGACAGGCGATCAAGCCGAAATCGAGATTGCCCGAATTGCTCACCATGGTGATGTTTAGGGCTTGCCCGTCCATGACGGACGACAGCGGATAGCCGGCGTCGACCCGAGCCCCCCGGTAGTACATCGGCTCTGGAAGGCCCGGCACATTCGAGATGACAAGGTTGAACGGCGGCCGCACTGCGCCCAGGAAACCCGACCGAGCCAACGGCGCCACCGTGGTCATGGCAAATAACGCCAGCCCCTGCACCCGTTGCTGGTCGGCCAGCACATTTTTACTCGCACGCATCGACGCACCGATAGTCTCAAGCCGTCTACCGGGATCCTCAAGATGTGTAGCAAGATTGCACAAGATGCTGCCGACCATGTTACCGCCGGCATCAGCTCCTTCTTTTGGGCGCAGACTCACCGGAACCAGCGCAATCAGCGGCGCATCCGGAAGAGCCTCCTGCTCGATCAAGTAGTAACGTAACGCTCCGGCGCACATCGCCAAGACCGCGTCATTGACGGTCACCCCGGCGGCTTGCTTGACCCGCATGATCCGTTCCAGTGCCCAGGATTGAGCCGCGTATTGACGTGCTTGGCCGATCTTGACATTGAACATGCTGGGTGGCGCCGCGAACGGCATAGTCAGCTGCTGCTCGATCAGCGCGGCCCGGGCCAGCTTGACCGTCGATAAAGCAAGTCCTGCAATGGATCCCACCCTCTTACCCAGGGAAGCCGGCCGAGATGGGAGGTCGGACTGTTGATCGGATACCCACGGCAAACTCCACATAGCCCGCATTCCGAGGTCACTCGGGTCAACCGAATACGTTCGTCGCACAAGGTTCAGCAGCGCGACACCGTCGAACAGGATGTGGTGCAGTTTGACGTACATGGCGAACCGGCCATCGGCAAGCCCCTCCAGCACGTGCAATTCCCACAACGGGCGGTCGCGATCAAACGAACTAGCGTGTAGCCGAGAAGTCAGCTCAAACAAGTCGCGAACCCGCGCCGGGGCCGGCAACGCAGACAGTCGCACGTGGTGGTCCACGTCAATGTGCTCGTCATAAGCCCATGCCAACTGGGCAATACCACCACCGATCGTGGCGGGATGTTTACGAAAGGTGGGCTGGAATTCGTCGTTGGCCACCAGCGCGTCGTAGAACTCCCGAACGAATTCTGGGCCCGCACCCACAGGAGGGTCCAACAAGAACAAGAGGCCCATGTTCGCAGGATGTCCACGTGATTCGCTGAACAAGAACATCAAGTCGGTGGGCGTCATCCAGTCCATCCCCACATTCAACCGGGGCCAACTCAACTTAGCCAATCGGGCGCCCGCCGATTTTCCCGCTATGCGTTAGCTGACTCGGCCCATCGCCGTACTCAATCCGCACTTGAGCCCTGACCGGATGAGAACTGTTGCCGGGTAAGTTTATCCATCGCCCCAGTGAGAAATCACCATCAATATTTCGCCCTCCCCACGACACCCCGTTGTCCCAATGTAGAAAATTTGAACTCCACGAACAGGCCTGCGTCAATTATCTGAAAATGTCGCGCGATATTGAGAAAGGTTGTTGTGCCCGGCCCCGACAGCGGACACGAAGTCCCGGCCGAGCGAACCATCCAACTCGACACCTTCCAACAGGCCGACGCCCACCGCACCACAGCACCAATCCTGCCAATCAGGTATCTACACAACGGATACTGACCTCAGCAGCAGGCTAATCTGAGCCAGAATGAGGCCAACGCTATGGCCGGGCCTGCAACGACATCTCGGTCGGCAGCCAGCAGGTTCACCACGTTGCAGAGCAACCCGGAAGCTATAGGGAGCGAATTGATGAAAGTCGGGTTGCTGGTGGTGCCGATGCATCCATTTGAGTCGTCTCGTGCGATGTTGGCTGTTGCCGAAGAGGCTGGTGTGGATTCTTTCTGGGTGCCGGATCATTTGCTGGGGGTAGCGCATCCGGATCTGTGGGCTGAGATGGCGTTGGCGTCGCTGTCGCCGGATTCTGACGCCTGGTATGACCCGTTTGCCTATATCGCTGCGATCGGCGGTGATTCGCAGCTGCCGATGGGGGTCTGTGTCACCGACGGGATCCGGCGCCGAGCACCGGATGTGGTTCGGACCACGCTGACCCTGCACCAGCTGTGCCGCGGTGGATTCTGCCTTGGGGTTGGTGCTGGGGAAGCCGAAAACCTTGAACCGTTCGGCTATGACTTCTCGACCCCGGTTGCGGACTTGGAGACGTTTTTGATCGAGCTGCGCGCGTTGCTTGATCATGGTGTCATGCCCGCGGGGGCTTCGCCTGGGCGTGTCGGCCTGCCGTTGCAGCGTGATGATCTTGGTCGGCCGAAGGTGTGGGTGGCCGGTCACGGTCCACGGATGCTGCGTCTGACCGGGGAATATGGCGATGGTTGGATTCCGGCCTGGCCGATGAGCGCATCGAGCTACGGCGACAAGCGCCGCATGATCGCCGAGTTCGCCCAGCGAGCCGGGCGGCCGATGCCCGAATGCGCCCTGCATATTGGTGTGGTTATGGGTGAATCTCGTGAGTATGTGGCCGAACTCATGGACCGTGAGCCGCTGGCTAAGCTCTCCGCACTCGCGTGTTCTGCTGAGGTGTGGGCCAAACACGGATTGGCTCATCCTGCCGGGCCGCGATGCCGCGGTTTGGTGGACCTGATCTACCACGATTTCGATCCTGACGACCTTCGCCAGCTCGCTCCAACAATCCCTGTTGACCTGGTCGAAGAATTCACTTTCATCGGCAACGCCACCGAAATCGCTGATCGAGTCCGCGGCTACGCCGACAACGGTCTCCAACACATCATCGTGGCTAACGCGACCGGCAGTGTCGGTGGACTCGACGAAATCAATGCCAACACAACAGAGTTTCTCACCCTGCTGGCTGACCTCCGCGACGTCTAACCACCCGCCAGGCAAAACCCCGACGTCCCCGCCCACCACGAGTGGGCTGGCCAGTACCGTAGCGATATGTCCTGTGTGTTCTGCGCGATCGTCGCTGGGGAGGCTCCCGCAATCCGGATCTACGAAGACGACGAATATCTGGCTATCCTCGACATTCGCCCTTTCACCCGCGGACACACCTTGGTGCTGCCCAAGCGTCACACGGTAGATCTCACCGACACCCCGCCAGAGACCTTGGCCGATATGGCGGCGATCGGCCAACGGATCGCTCAGGCAGCGCGCTCGACGGAATTGGCGGTGGCGTCTTAGGACTGGTGTAAAAACGCTGGGCGCATGTTCCTGGTGGTCATGTTACGCGGCGGTGGTGTCGGTCGTGGTTGTTGTGGTGGGGGGATGCAGTGGGCGGGGTGGCTCGAGCAGTTGGTGGCGTAGTTCTTGGAGGTGGCGGCTGGTCGCTGATGTTTGGGTGACTCCGCGCCAGCCGCGGCTGGCGCGGTCGAGGACGGCCCATACCAGCGACAGACAGCTGGTTTCGCCGGGTAGGCGGCCGATGACCTTGACCCGGCGACGGGATTCTCCGAAGGTGCGTTCGATGAGGTTGGAATGGCGGATGCGTGTCCAGTGTTGGCGGGGGAAGCGCAAATGCACGCTCAGCGAGGCGAAGTCGTTGGCCAGGCAAGCGACCGCGGCTGGGTAGAGCCCGCGGTATGTGGTGGTGAACTCCTCGGCGCGGCGGGTGGCTTCATCCACGGCCTGCTGGCCGGGTGGCTGGTCAATGTCATCGAAGATCGACCAGAACGCGGCTTTGATCTCGTCCTGGACCGCGACAGGTGTCTTGGCGATGACGTTACGGCAGCGATGGATCAGACACCGCTGACGCAGGCTTGCCGGAAACGTGGTCTCCCATGCGGCGATCAGGCCCGGCGCCCCGTCGGAGATGCCCAGTAGCGGCGGGCGTAGTCCCCGGTTCCTCAGGTCAGCCAAGAAGTCGGCCCACGCATCAGCCGACTCCGCTGCGGCTGGGGCCAGCCCAATAAACAGGGGCTTGCCGTCGGTGCAGATGCCCCAGGCGGCCAGCACCGGCTCGGCCGGGGCGTTGGGATGCATCCGAAAGTTCGAGGCATCCAAGAACAGGTAGTCCAACACCAGCTCATCAAGGCGTCGAGACGACCACGCAGCGAACTCGTCTTTGATGGCCGCACAAATCCGGCTCACCGTCGAGCGCGACAACGCCGCCTGCGAGCCCAGCACCTCGGCCAACGCGGCCTCGATGTCGCGATCCGACAAACCGCGCACCCATCCCGAAATCACCAACGCCTCCAGAGCGTGGGTGCGCGTCACCCCGGCACCGAATAGCCGCGAACAGAACCGCTCGTCGGTGTCGCGTAGTTTCGGGCGGCATAATTCGACCGAGCCCATCGTGGTCTTCACCGTCGCCGGCGGTTGATACCCATTGCGGTACCCGCCCGGGCCGTCCTGAACCCGACGCTGGTGACGGGCTCGGCCCAACACTGCTTCTACCTCGGCCTCCACGGCGACCTGAAACACCAGACGCACCGATAACCGCCCGACCTCCTCCAAAATCTCGGTCAACGGCCGCTCGGTCGCGGCGAACAACTGATCCATCTCAACACGCACACGCTCAATCGGCGATACTCGCTTGGTCACGGGCGTAGCCCCTCCTTCATAGCTTTCGTCGGTTGCGACGGAACCTACGCCCGTGACCATTTACACCAGCGATGAGACGCGACCGAATTGGCGGATGCAACCAACATCGGGATCAATGACGGCCGCGCCGCCTTCCAGACGGTGTTCCACATCCACCTTCACGTACTGCCGCGGCGCAGCGGCGACAAGCTATCCGTCGCCAAGGGACTCGTACTGCGCCGGGATCCGGACCGGGAAGGCACTGGTCGGATCTTGCGAGACGCGCTGGCGCAACTGGGCGCCCCTCCGCAAGACTGAATCCATGGACATATCACGATGGATTGAGCGGCATGTTGGCGTGCGGGTGCTGCAGCTGCACGATGCTATCTACCGGGGCACTGGCGGTCGGGTCGGCCACCGGGTCCCAGGCGTGCCCCCGAGCCTGCTGCTGCATACGACCGGGGCCAAAACGGGTAAGGCACGCACGACCACGCTGACCTACGCCCTGGACGGCGATGCATACCTCGTCGTCGCCTCCAAGGGTGGTGATCCCCGGTCACCAGGCTGGTACCACAATCTGAAGGCCAATCCAGATATCGAAATCAATGTCGGCACAAAGCGATTCGTAGTGACAGCAAAGCCGGCGCTGCCCGGCGACCCGGATTACCCTCGGCTGTGGCAGATCGTCAACAAGAACAACGCCAACCGCTATGAGGCATACCAAACCAGGACGTCACGGCCGATTCCGGTCGTGGCGCTGACCCGCCGCTAAAACAGCTCTTTCGCCAGCATTTCGAGAGTTGCCACTCGGTCCGGTGCGGCCGCGGATTCGGTGCCGCGCCGAGCCGATGCGACTGGGTGCACCATCACCTCGTCGACCCCGAATTGAGCGGCAACTCTCCGCAGCTGGTCGGCGGCCTCGGCTGGTGAGCCGACGACGGCCCGCTTCAATCCGGCCTCCACGATGCGCTGCTGCTGCGAACCTACGTGAGCCGCTAACGCTTCTTCGACCAGCGGCACCGGGCCGAGCGGCTGCCCGGTCCGCAACCGGGCCATCATCTGCAAGTTGGGCAACATCAATGCCGCCGCCTCGGCACGTGTTTGCGCCACTGCGGCGTTCACCGTCAAAAACGTGACCGGCTCGGCAGCCAGTTCACTGGGCACGAACTGGGAGCGGTACAGCTCAAGAGCCTCTTCGGTCCCTTTCCCGGAGAAGTGATGAGCGAACACATACGGCAGCCCCTTCGCGGCGGCCAGGCGAGCCGAATACATCGAGGAACCCAACAGCCATAGCCGCGGCTCACTGGCCGCGGCGGGGGTTGCTTTGAGCGTGTAGTGCCCGGAACGAAGGGGTACCCGCACGCCGCGAGCGCTCATTAACTCGACGATGTCGTCGAGGTAGTTGGGAAAGTTCTCGATGTCTCGATCCTGCTGAGCGGGTGGGCGACCTCCGCGCAGCGCATGCGCCGCAACCGGGTCCGAACCTGGAGCTCGGCCGACACCGAGATCGATCCGGCCGGGCGCGGCCGCTTCAAGCAGCGCGAACTGCTCGGCCACCGACAGCGGTGCATGATTGGGCAACATCACACCACCTGACCCGAGCCGGAGCCGCGAAGTTTGGGCAGCCAGGTAAGCGATCAGCACCGGCGGACTGGTGGCACCTACAGACGGCATGTTGTGGTGCTCGGCAACCCAGTAGCGAGTGAAACCCAAGCGGTCCGCGGCTTGCGCCAACGTCACCGTGGCGGCCAACGCATCCCTGGTCGACTGGTCAGTGCGTACTGGAACGAGATCGAGGACGGAAATACGCACGATGACGTCAACGCATTCGGCCTCTGGAACGTTCCCAGCCGGCTTTTCTCACCAAAGCAGCCAAGCGGCTCAGTAGTCCTCAAGGGTGATCGATCCGACGATCCGCTCGAACTCTTCCTGCGGTATGGGCTCGCCCCCAGGGATGTTGTCGCTGACCAGCCACTGATTGCGCTCGATATAGCCACGGAACTCGGCAAAGTAGTTGGCGAAGGCGCGTTCATAATCAGTGCCTGCGGCCG
Source organism: Mycobacterium sp. (assembly GCF_965230835.1). GTDB lineage: Bacteria > Actinomycetota > Actinomycetes > Mycobacteriales > Mycobacteriaceae > Mycobacterium. Next base: position 3,509,659 of record NZ_CBDDLW010000002.1, on the reverse strand, counting down.
CGAGCTCGCCCGCCAGGATGTAGGCGCCCAACAAAGCGACACTGGTGCCTTGGCCCGACAAGGGCGAACAGCAGTACCCGGCGTCACCGACCAAAACCACTCGACCCTGCGACCAGCGATCCATCACGATCTGAGACATCTCGTCGAAGTAAAAGTCCTGCGCGGTCCGCATGTAGTGCAGCAGTTGCGCGCGCACCCAGCCATCCTCGGCCATACGCCGCTCCACCTCGGCAACCTGGGATGCGGTGTCGCGGTAATCGATCTGCAGATCGGGGTCCATGAACGCCAACGCGGCCCGGGCCTCGGTGTTGTCGCGAGCACTGTAAACCCCGGCCATGGTGGACTCGCCGTAGTGCCACTTCTGCCAGTAGTCCAACTCCAGGAAGTTGGGCACGGTGAATATCGCCGCGTAGGTTCCCAATCTCTTGATGAAGTGCTCCTCGTGCCCGAAAACCAGACGGCGCACATTGGAATGCAATCCGTCAGCACCGACAACGAGGTCGAAACTGCGCGCGGCGGCACGCTCAAAGGTCACTTCGACCGAGGTGCCATGATCCCGCATCGTCACGATACTGTCGTCAAAAAGGTATTCCGTTGTCGATTCGCTTGCTTTGTAGAGCAATTCGACCAGGTCGTCGCGCAGTAGCTCAATGTCGGGACTATCGATCCGCCCGCCGGTCGGCGTTGATTCGGTATCCCGAGACAGCTCGTTGCCGTCATGATCGACAACGGAAGCGCCCCGGATTCGCGTCTTCATGCTTTCCGCGGCGGCCAGCAGCCCCATACGCTCCAGCACCATCAGCGCTGGGCCACGTACGTCGATCGCCTGACCGCCCAGCCGCAGCCCCGGGTGGCGCTCCACCACGGTGACCGAATAACCCTGTCGCCCTAGCCAATACGCGACAGTCGTACCAGCGATACTGGCACCGGAAACCAGAACCGTCTTCACTGTCATCCCAATCCTGCCAGCACCTTGGCGTCGCTGAAAACGTCGTCGAGCATTTCCGGGGTCAACCTACCGGTGAACATGTTCTGCTGACTCGGGTGGTAGCAACCAAGTAATCGCACGCCGGATCGCAGCTCAGCGGCGACACCGTGGCCAAACTTTGGCTTACGCATCCCCGAGGCGATCGGCAACCGCAGCGCGACCTGCCAAGCAAAACCTCCCAGGGCAACGATCGTGCGAACGTAATCAGCAATCAGTCGCCATTCAGCATCCAGCCACGGCGAACAGGCCAGCCGCTCGGCCGGCGTCGGGGCGTTGCCGGGCGGCGCGCACCTTACAGGTGCGACGATACGAATACGATGAGCCGCTAACCCGTCGGCCGCATGGACGCTGATCGGCGAGTTCACCAAACCGGCCCGGTGCAATGCCGCATACAACTGATCTCCTGATCGGTCTCCGGTGAACATCCGGCCAGTCCGGTTGGCGCCGTGCGCGGCGGGCGCCAGCCCGACAATCAACAGGGCGGGGCGCTCAGATCCCCAGCCCGGCACCGGCCGTCCCCAATACGGCTGTGCGGCGAAAGCCCGGCGTTTCGCTACGGCGACGTCCTCCCGCCAGCTGACTAGGCGAGGGCAAGCTCGGCAAACGCTGACCGCAGCGTCGAGTTCCGGTATCGAACCGGCCTCGTTCGCAAGCACCGAGACTGCAGCCGGATCGGCAGCCACCGGGGTCCGTACCGTCGCCAGATCACCCGGCCAGCCGCTGCCGGGCGCAACCGGAGAACCAAACGACTGACCGCTGCCGGGATGGATGAGCACATAGACATCCTGCATTCAGCTACCCGAGGACACGAAATGCCTACGAAAGCAGGCCAATATTCAGTGGCATCCGATGCTGGTTTGCCGCTAGGTTCAGCCCCGATATCCATGAGAAACCGTAGTCGAGGCCCAGCTCTCCGGATCTTGTTCGCCACGTTGATGGCGACGACAGGCGATGGTGTCTCGATCGTCGCGTTCCCCTGGTTGGTTTTGGAGCGCGAGGGCAGCGCAGGCCAGGCGTCGGTGGTGGCCAGTGCAACTATGCTGCCGCTTCTGTTTTCCACGCTCGTCGCCGGCATCGCGGTCGACTACCTCGGGCGGCGACGGATGTCCATAGTTGCCGATGCCCTGTCCGGGACCGCCGTGGCGGGCGTGCCGCTGGTCGCATGGCTGTTCGGCACCGCCGCTGTCAACGTGGCCGTGCTGGCGGTACTGGCGGCATTGGCTGCCGCGTTCGATCCGGCGGGGATTACCGCTCGGCAGTCGATGCTGCCCGAGGCTGCCGAACGAGCTGGCTGGTCACTGGATCGGGCCAATGGCACCTACGAAGCTATCCTCAACCTGGCCTTTATCCTCGGCCCAGGCATTGGTGGTCTGATGATTGGGACCGTCGGCGGCATCGCGACAATGTGGATCACTGCCAGCGCGTTCTTGCTCTCCATTCTGTCAATCACCACCTTGTCCTTGGAGGGCGCCGGTAAGCCCCACCAGGCGTCCAGACCCGCGGGACTGGTTTCCGGAATCACCGAAGGGCTGCGATTCGTGTGGAATCTGCCGGTGTTGCGCACACTTGCGTTGGTTGATCTAGTTGTGACAGCGCTGTATCTGCCGATGGAAAGCGTGCTGTTTCCGAAGTACTTCGCCGACCTCCACCAACCTGAGGAGTTGGGGTGGGTGTTGATGGCGCTGGCCAGCGGGGGCCTGGTGGGTGCGCTTGGCTATGCCACGCTGACCAAACACGTTCCCCGCCGTACTACGTTGTTGGTCGCGATGCTCACCCTTGGTGTCGCAACGGTGTTCTTCTCGTTGCTACCCCCGTTGCCGGTCATCCTGGTTCTCGCCACCCTGGTTGGCCTGGTGTTCGGGCCAATCCAGCCGATCTACCTGTATGTGATGCAGACCCGTGCGCCCCATCACCTGCGGGGCCGTGTAGTCGGAGTGATGACATCGCTGGCCTACGCCGCCGGTCCGTTGGGTTTGCTGATGGCCGGCCCGTTGACCGATTCCGTCGGTTTGAGGGCAACATTTATGGCGTTGGCGCTACCGATCCTGCTCACCGGTCTGGCTTGCCTGAGACTGCCATCGCTGTACGAACTGAATCGTGCGCCTGAATCCGCTCTCGATTCTTCGAACGTAGGATCGGCGCAGTGAACGCACATGCGGTGGAAGATCTGCGTGCCAACCTGCCCGATGGGCAGGTGGCAACCGACCCCGCGGTGACCGAGGGTTATCGGCAAGACCGCGCTCTTGACCCGTCGGCCGGCCGACCGCTGGCCGTAGTCCGGCCACGGCACACCGAGGAGGTACAGACCGTCTTACGATGGGCAGCGGCTCATGGGGTGCCGGTTGTGACCAGAGGAGCCGGCAGCGGCCTATCTGGGGGGGCGACCGCGCTTGACAACGGCATCGTCCTGTCCACAGAAAAGATGCGTGACCTCACCATCGATCCGGTCACTCGTACCGCGGTATGTCAGCCAGGTTTGTTCAACGCTGAGGTGAAGAAGGCCGCCGCCGAACATGGGCTCTGGTACCCGCCCGATCCGTCGTCTTTCGAGATCTGCAGCATCGGCGGCAATATCGCCACTAACGCTGGCGGGCTTTGTTGCGTGAAATATGGCGTGACCACTGATTATGTGCTGGGCATGGAGGTGGTGCTGGCTGACGGCTCCGCGGTGCGATTGGGTGGCCCGCGGCTCAAAGATGTCGCTGGCTTAAGCCTGACGAAGCTGTTCGTCGGCAGCGAAGGCACACTGGGGGTGATCACCGAAGTGACCTTGCGGCTGCTGCCGGCGCAGAACACCTCCAACGTCGTGGTAGCCAGCTTCTCCTCGGTTGCCGCTGCGGTCGATGCGGTATTGGGGGTCACCGCCCGGCTACGCCCCGCCATGCTGGAGTTCATGGATTCGGTTGCGATTAACGCAGTCGAGGACACATTGCGTATGGATTTGGATCGGGGGGCGGCCGCCATGCTGGTCGCCGGCTCCGACGAACGTGGGCGCGCGGGAACCGACGACGCCGAAGTGATGGCCGCTGTGTTTGCCGAGCATGGCGCGACCGAGGTCTTTTCCACCGACGATCCGGACGAGGGCGAGGCATTCGTCGCCGCCCGCCGCTATTGCATCCCAGCGGTGGAGAGCAAGGGAACACTTTTGCTCGAAGACGTCGGGGTGCCGCTACCGGCACTGGGCCGACTGGTCACCGGCATCGCAGACATCGCCGAAGAGCGAGAGCTGATGATATCGGTGATCGCGCACGCCGGTGACGGCAATACCCACCCGTTGCTTGTGTTTGATCCCGCTGACACCGAGATGGCAGAGCGCGCCCACCTCGCGTATGGCGAAATCATGGATCTGGCCGTCGGGCTGGGTGGCACGATCACTGGGGAGCACGGGGTTGGTCGCTTGAAGCGGCCGTGGCTGGCCGGCTATCTCGGCCCCGACGTCATGGACCTAAACCGGCGCATCAAACAGGCATTGGACCCGCAGGGCATCCTCAATCCCGGCGCGGGCATCTGAAGAACCACGGGTAGGTCCCATCAGCGACACGCGCATTCCCCCAACCTCGCGGTTGACACCGCGCCCAACATGTCTTAAACATGAGACATGTATACGAAATTGTCTCAGCCAGTGCCGAAGTTTCATCTCGGCACCGCGGACAGCTGGTCGAATCCCTGGCCGATGTATCAAGCCCTGCGCGACCACGACCCGGTTCACCACGTCATTCCGCCCGAGCATCCCGACCACGACTACTACGTGCTGTCGCGGCACGCCGACGTCTGGGCAGCAGCCCGGGACCACCAAACGTTCTCTTCCGCCGCAGGCCTGACCGTCAACTACGGCGAGCTGGAAATGATTGGACTGCAAGACAACCCCCCCATGGTCATGCAGGACCCCCCGGTGCACACCGAGTTTCGCAAGCTGGTGTCGCGCGGTTTTACACCGCGCCAGGTCGAGTCAGTCGAGCCGAAGGTCCGCGAATTCGTCATTGAGCGCATTGAGAGGCTGCGGGCCAGCGGCGGTGGCGATATTGTCACCGAGTTGTTCAAGCCACTCCCGTCCATGGTCGTTGCCCACTATCTCGGCGTGCCCGAAGAGGATCGGGCGCAATTCGACCGATGGACGGAGGCCATCGTCGCGGCCAATACGACTGAAGACGGCCTAGCCAGCGCGCTCGGATCTGTCAGCGATGCGGTTACGTCGATGATGGCCTACTTCGCTGAACTGATCGAGCGGCGTCGAACCGAACCCGAGGACGACACAATCTCGCACTTGGTGGCCGCGGGAGTGGGCGCCGACGGTGATATCGCGGGCACACTGTCGGTACTAGCGTTCACATTCACGATGGTCACCGGCGGAAACGACACCACGACCGGACTCCTCGGCGGCTCGATGCCGCTACTGAAGCACCGCCCCGACCAACGTCAGCTACTGGTCGACAATCCCGATCTGATCTCGGACGCTGTCGACGAATTGCTACGACTGACCGCTCCGGTCCAGGGACTGGCTCGCACAACCACATGCGACGTGAGCATTGGCGACACCACCATCCCGGCTGGCCGAAAGGCACTTCTGCTATACGGATCGGCCAACCGTGATGAGCGTCAATACGGGCCGGACGCCGGCGAGCTCGACGTAACCCGGTGCCCGCGCAATATCCTGACCTTCAGCCACGGCGCGCACCACTGCCTTGGCGCTGCGGCGGCCCGGATGCAAGCGCGGGTCGCGTTGACCGAACTGCTTGCTCGATGCCCGGATTTCACCGTCGACGACTCCGGCATCGTGTGGTCCGGCGGCAGCTACGTCAGGCGCCCGCTTTCGGTGCCATTTCACGTGCGGTCCTGATGGCCGCCACAAACGAGGGCCGAGCAGGAAATGACTGGCTAGCAGCCCGCCGCACCGAAGTAGCCGCTGATCGCATACTCGACGCTGCCGAACAGCTCTACACGCAACAAGACCCAGCTGGCGTCGGCATGAACGAGATCGCAAAGGCTGCTGGCTGTTCCCGGGCAACGCTGTACCGATACTTCGAGAGCCGCGAAGCGCTGCGAAACGCCTATGTGCACCGTGAAACCCACCGCCTCGGTCGTGAAGTCATGCAACGGATCGACGACGTCGAGGACCCCAGCCAACGACTCACCGCAAGTATCACCATGACCCTGCGTATGGTTCGCGACAGCCCGGCGCTGGCGTCATGGTTCGCCACCACCCATACACCGATCGGCGGCGAGATGGCCGGACAATCAGAACTGATCAACGCTCTGGCAGCGGCATTCCTACACTCCCTAGACCCCGACAAACCTTCGATCATCGAACGCCGGGCGCGGTGGGTGGTTCGGATAATCACATCACTGCTGATGTTTCCCGGCATTGACGACGCCGACGAACGGGCGATGATTGAGGAGTTCGTCGTCCCGATCGTGACGCCGGTTCCGGCTCGTCGAGCCACGATCTAATCCGGGATCAGCCCACAATGCCTTTCATCACCCGCTCGACAGGGCGACCTTGCTCCATCTCCCACTGCACACCCCAGGGATCGATCCAGTAGAAGAACTTGTAGGGAAACGGGGCTATTTCCTCAGGAATGTGGTCCTGGCCCAGAATCTCGATGTGTAGACCTTGTTTCCGATAGACCTCCTGCTGAGACAGGATGAACGCGTGGGCTGCCACCGCGTCCCCCACTTCGAGCGCCACGTGGCGAATGCCGCCCAAATCGTTCGTCTGCCTGCGATGGATAGTCTGGTCCCCGCTGGGGTGGTGATAGGTGAACAGCTCCAAATAGAGGCCTACCTCTGCATGCTTCAAAAAGCGAACATCCAGACTGACTCGGCCGTCACCGAATCCGGCGTTTCGGGCGAATGAGGCTAGATCCAGGCCTCGGTAATCCATCGGCCCATCGGCGTTGGTTGCCTGCTCAAAACCAAGCACAGTGCGATAGAACTCGGTGGCGACCCCGATGTCGTCGACGACCACGTTGATGTGGGAGATGGCTTGAATATCGGGTGGCGTCTTAGGACTGGTGTAAAAACGCTGGGCGCATGTTCCTGGTGGTCATGTTACGCGGCGGTGGTGTCGGTCGTGGTTGTTGTGGTGGGGGGATGCAGTGGGCGGGGTGGCTCGAGCAGTTGGTGGCGTAGTTCTTGGAGGTGGCGGCTGGTCGCTGATGTTTGGGTGACTCCGCGCCAGCCGCGGCTGGCGCGGTCGAGGACGGCCCATACCAGCGACAGACAGCTGGTTTCGCCGGGTAGGCGGCCGATGACCTTGACCCGGCGACGGGATTCTCCGAAGGTGCGTTCGATGAGGTTGGAATGGCGGATGCGTGTCCAGTGTTGGCGGGGGAAGCGCAAATGCACGCTCAGCGAGGCGAAGTCGTTGGCCAGGCAAGCGACCGCGGCTGGGTAGAGCCCGCGGTATGTGGTGGTGAACTCCTCGGCGCGGCGGGTGGCTTCATCCACGGCCTGCTGGCCGGGTGGCTGGTCAATGTCATCGAAGATCGACCAGAACGCGGCTTTGATCTCGTCCTGGACCGCGACAGGTGTCTTGGCGATGACGTTACGGCAGCGATGGATCAGACACCGCTGACGCAGGCTTGCCGGAAACGTGGTCTCCCATGCGGCGATCAGGCCCGGCGCCCCGTCGGAGATGCCCAGTAGCGGCGGGCGTAGTCCCCGGTTCCTCAGGTCAGCCAAGAAGTCGGCCCACGCATCAGCCGACTCCGCTGCGGCTGGGGCCAGCCCAATAAACAGGGGCTTGCCGTCGGTGCAGATGCCCCAGGCGGCCAGCACCGGCTCGGCCGGGGCGTTGGGATGCATCCGAAAGTTCGAGGCATCCAAGAACAGGTAGTCCAACACCAGCTCATCAAGGCGTCGAGACGACCACGCAGCGAACTCGTCTTTGATGGCCGCACAAATCCGGCTCACCGTCGAGCGCGACAACGCCGCCTGCGAGCCCAGCACCTCGGCCAACGCGGCCTCGATGTCGCGATCCGACAAACCGCGCACCCATCCCGAAATCACCAACGCCTCCAGAGCGTGGGTGCGCGTCACCCCGGCACCGAATAGCCGCGAACAGAACCGCTCGTCGGTGTCGCGTAGTTTCGGGCGGCATAATTCGACCGAGCCCATCGTGGTCTTCACCGTCGCCGGCGGTTGATACCCATTGCGGTACCCGCCCGGGCCGTCCTGAACCCGACGCTGGTGACGGGCTCGGCCCAACACTGCTTCTACCTCGGCCTCCACGGCGACCTGAAACACCAGACGCACCGATAACCGCCCGACCTCCTCCAAAATCTCGGTCAACGGCCGCTCGGTCGCGGCGAACAACTGATCCATCTCAACACGCACACGCTCAATCGGCGATACTCGCTTGGTCACGGGCGTAGCCCCTCCTTCATAGCTTTCGTCGGTTGCGACGGAACCTACGCCCGTGACCATTTACACCAGCGATGAGACGCGACCGAATATCGCGTCGCGGGATGAAGTCAACCATTGGTCCGATCCAAAAAAGATTCTCTTCCTTCGGATAGAAGGTAGCCCACCCAACGACCGGCGACAATCGAGTGGCCAGCGGCCTAAGCGTCCAGGACCGCGCCCGTTCCATGATGCCAAGCAGTCAAGCGGCCACCCACCACGACACCGTCACTTCGCAGATCAGCCAACATGTTCGCGCACTTGCGCCAGGCTAGCTTCGGACTAGCCCTAAAAACACCGAGCGACGTGCAGCAGAAACACCACGAACCGGTGACAAGAGCGCACTTCTGGAATCTCGGCGGGTCTGCCCCGACCTAGCCTTTCCTGACCCGGGTGAAACGATGCAGCAGCCAGGCCAAGGGAATCGTGATCACCATCGTTGAGACAAAAAGCTTAGCCATCGAACCCGTGTAAACGTGGTCCCGAACCACATAGACCATCGCGAACTCCATGGTCACCAGATGGATCAGGAAGATCTCGTAGGAAATCTCACCTAGCCAAACCATCGGCCGCGTCGCCAGCAGCTGCGCGTACCACCCCTGGTCGCCCAAGGCCAGCGGCGCCACCGCCAACGTTGCGATCACCGCGTAGAAAGACGACTTGACCAATGCCTCCACCACGGCCGCGGGCGAGGTCGTAGGCGCGCCCGCAATGGGTGTCGCGACGATGAAGTAGCTAACGAGCGCCAGCGTCAGAGCGGCGAACGCGTAGCAGCGCGCACCCACCGCCTGTAGCACGGTCAGCATCATGCCGCCGATGAACCAGGACAAATAGGCAGGCAACCACAACCGAGCACCATCGGGAATCGAGTCAACCGCGTGCACCAGCACGAACCACGCCGGAGTGATCACAGTCATCCCCGCCAGGGCGCCCAATATCAGCTTCGGCTGCCAGCGCCGTCGACAGAGCAGCACCAGCAGGACATACGACAGCGCGGGTAGGGACACATAGAAGGACGCCTCCACCGCCAGGCTCCACATTTGAGTGAGACCCTGGTGCAAGTACGAGCCTAGGTAGCCGTCGGTGTAGATCTGCGTCAACGTGAGGTTGCGCACCAACCCAACCCAGCTATGCCCGGGGTTGGGCCCTGCGGCGCGGAAATGATAGAGCACGTAGGCGATCAGGACAGTAATGACGTAGGCAGGCATGATGCGCCGAACCCGATGCCGGGCATAACGACTCAGTGAAGGCGGCGGCCCGCCGGCCACAGCCCACCTCACCCACGGGCGAAACAACAGGAAGCCGGACAGCACGAAAAAGATCGGGACACCGATCTCCAACCGGGCAGATACCAGGCCCCAATAGCCGTGCGTGTATTTGCCAGTCGTGTAGGCCGCGTGGGTGGCGACAACCAGTATCGCGGCGACCGCGCGGATACCGGTTAACGAAGCAACCCGATCGGCGCCGGAAATCTGCTCGACTCCGCCCTCCGGGCAGGTGGTCCTGGGCACCGTCATCCGGTGCGTTTCCGGCGCGGTTTGCTGGCGTCGCGGCGGCGGCCCTTATCGGGTGGTCGGTCTGGCCGAAGGTTGATCAGCACCCCAGAGATGCGGGTGCGCTCAAGCTTTTTCAGCGTTGCGCTAGACAATTTGGCGGGCAATTCCACCAGCGAGAAATCTCGCCCGATGGTGATGTGGCCGAAGTCGCTGCGCCGCAGACCTCCCTCGTTGGCTATAGCTCCCACCACCGCACCTGGACCGATCTTGTGGCGCTTGCCCACGGATATCCGATATGTGGTGAAAGCCTTTCCGCGCCTCGGCTTTTCCAGACGCTCCCGACGTTCTTCGCGACCATGCGCCTTCCTTGGCTCACGCGGAGGATCCGGCGCCAGCAGGAACGCCTCACCATCGCGTGACTGCAACGCCAGCGCCGCAGCGATGTCAGCCATCGGGACATCGTGCTCGCGCTGGTAGTCCTCAACCAGCCTGCGGAACAGCTCGATCCCCCGGCCTCCCAGGGCGTCGGTGATTGAATCAGAGAACTTCGCTACTCGCTGTGCATTGACGTCGTCAACGGTCGGCAATTCGGTCTCAGTGAGCGTTTGACGCGTCGCCTTTTCTATTGCCTTGAGCAGATGGCGCTCCCGCGGAGAGACAAACAGCAGCGCGGACCCCCGGCGCCCCGCCCTACCGGTCCGACCGATCCGGTGGACATAGGATTCGGTGTCGTGCGGAATGTCGTAGTTGAGAACGTGCGATATCCGCTCGACGTCCAACCCCCGGGCCGCCACGTCGGTTGCGACCAGAATATCGACACCCCCAGTTCCGCCTTCTCGCAACGCCGCTATGGTCCGCTCCCGTTGGGCCTGGGCAATATCGCCATTGATAGCCGCCGCCGAAAACCCCCGAGCACGTAGCTTTTCGGCGACCTCCTCGGTCGCCTGCTTGGTGCGAACAAAAACAATCATCGCTTCGAACGGTTCAACCTCAAGGAAACGGGTGAGCGCGTCCATTTTGCGCGGCCCGGCCACTTGTATATAGCGCTGCGAAATATTCTCGGCTGTAGCAGTCTTTGCTTCAGAGGCGACTTCGAACGGATCATGCAGATATTTGGTGGTGATCTTGCGGATCGCCGACGGCATGGTTGCCGAGAACAAGGCAACCTGCTTGTATTCCGGGGTGTCGGCCAGAATCCGTTCGACCTCTTCGGAGAAACCCATGGCAAGCATCTCGTCTGCCTCATCGAGCACCAGGTAATCCACCCGCGACAAGTCGAGAGTGCCGCGTTCGAGGTGGTCGATGACGCGCCCCGGAGTGCCTACCACCACCTGCGCACCGCGCCTGAGCCCGGCTAGTTGCACGCTGTACGACGACCCGCCATAGATCGGCAGCACACTAATTTGGGGCAGACGTGCTGCATAGCGGCTGAACGCCTCCGCCACTTGCAGAGCCAGCTCGCGGGTAGGCGCCAGCACTAACGCCTGGGTTGCTGTGCTGGTTATGTCGATTTTGGACAGAATTGGGATCGCGAAGGCTGCCGTTTTGCCTGTTCCCGTCTGCGCCAGGCCCACCACATCGGAATCTGCCATCAGCGCCGGAATGGTCGCGGCCTGGATGGCTGTGGGCGACTCGTAACCGACGTCAGCTATTGCCTGCAGGACGCGGGGGTGAATCTGCAGGTCAGCAAAAGAGGTAGGGGACGCCGCAGGCGAACTCTCCGGAGTAGCCATCGGATGGGAAGTTTAGTGGTCGGCGCGCGCCGAGGTTAGCCCGGCGGTTATCCATGATGCGGCCGCGCCTGCCACAGCGCCGAGCTCGATGCCGGTACGGTGCGCGATGTGTGGTCGCAACCCTGCCGTGCCCGACTCTTGACCTGTCTGGCCGTCGCCGCACTTATCGCACCGGCGTCGACCGGCTGTGGTTCCGGTGATTCCACCGTGGCAAAAACGCCCCAGGCTCCGACCTCGTCCCCAACTACTAGCCCAAGTGCACCAAGCAGTGCTCCGGAGCAGCCCTCCGAAGCAGCGCCAGCCACTACCGACGACGCAGCATCGGACCCGTGTGCCGTGAATCTCACCTCGCCCGCAATCGCCCGTGTGGTGTCCGAACTGCCTCGCGATCCGCGCAGCCAGCAGCCCTGGAATCCGGAACCGCTCGCAGGCAACTACAACGAGTGCGCCCGGCTGTCGGCGGTGGTCATAGCGGCCAACACAAACGCGGACAATCCGACCACTCGGGCGGTGATGTTCCACCTCGGAAAATACATTCCGCGGGGTGTGCCCGACACCTACGGATTCACTGGCATCGACACATCGCAGTGCACGGGCGACACGGTCGCTTTGACCTACCCCGCCGGAATCAGTGGGTTGAACAGCGTAGTGAAGTTCCGGTGGAACGGCAGCGGCGTGGAGCTGATCAGCAACACCGCCGGGGGCTGACCACGCAGCTAGTCGAACTGGGCCGCCGCGTCCGACCACTCACCTACAGTTGCTGCTGTGTTAGTCACCGACGGCAGTTTCATCTACAGCGCGTCGGATATCGCGGCCGCGGCCAGCTGCGAATACGCACTGCTCCGGGACTTCGACGCGAAATTAGGCAGGGGCCCCGTCATCGCCGCCAACGACGACGAGCTGCTTGCGCGAACAGCTGTTCTGGGCACCAAACATGAATGTCAGCGGCTCGAACAACTGCGCGCCGAATTCGGCAATGCGGTTGTTGTCATCGGTCGCCCGGCATACACGGTCGCCGGGTTTACCGCGGCCGCCGACGCGACGCGGCGCGCCATCTCCAACCGCGCTCCTGCGATATATCAGGCCGCGATGTTCGACAACCGCTTCGTCGGGTTCGCTGATTTTCTGATCCGAGACGGTGAGCACTATCGGGTCGCCGATACGAAGCTAGCCCGCTCGCCAAAGGTCACCGCGCTGTTGCAGCTGGCCGCCTACGCCGACACGCTGACCCGCTCCGGTGTGCCGGTCGCGACGGAGGCCGAGCTAGAACTCGGCGACGGCACCGTGCTGCGCTACCGCGTCGGCGAGCTGATCCCGGTCTACCGGGCCCAACGTGAACGCCTGCAGCGGCTGCTGGACAACCACTTCGCCGCGGGCCTCGCTGCGCGTTGGGATGACCAGGCAGTCCAAGCATGCTTCCAGTGCTCAGTCTGCATCGAACAGCTGCGCGCAACCGACGATCTGATGCTGACCGCCGGTATTCGAGCAACGCAGCGGGACAAGTTGGTTGGGGCTGGCATCAGCACCGTCACCGAATTGGCCGAACACACCAGGACCGTTCCCGGCATGGCAACCAACGCGCTGAGCAAACTAACCGCCCAAGCCAAACTCCAAGTACTTCAACGCAGTACCGGTAAACCCCAATTCGAGATCGCGGACCCACAATCATTGACATTGTTGCCTGATCCGGACCCCGGCGACCTGTTCTTTGATTTCGAGGGTGACCCGCTGTGGACGGCGGACGGCAAACAGTGGGGCTTGGAATACCTGTTCGGGGTCCTAGAAGCCGGACCCGCGGGAACCTTCCGCCCACTGTGGGCGCACAACCGAGCCGACGAACGAAAGGCGCTCACTGATTTTCTCGCGATGGTAGCCAGGCGGCGCCGACGCTACCCCCACATGCACATCTACCATTACGCACCCTACGAGAAGACCGCGCTGTTGCGCCTCACCGGCCGGTACGGCGTTGGCGAAGACGACGTCGACAACCTGCTCCGCGACGGAGTGCTGATCGACTTGTATCCGTTGGTGCGCAAGAGCATTCGCGTCGGTACCGAATCGTTCAGCTTGAAGGCCCTCGAACCGCTGTACATGGGGAAACAGCTGCGTTCCGGCGACGTTACCACCGCCGCGGACTCGATCACATGCTACGCGCGGTACTGCGAGCTGCGCGCCGGCGGGCGCGCAGATGAAGCCGACAACCTGCTCAAGGAAATCGCGGACTACAACCACTACGACTGCCAGTCCACTCGCGCACTCCGCGATTGGCTGATGCTGCGCGCCTGGGAGTCCGGCGTCACACCGATCGGTGTCCAATCGGTTCCCCACGGCAACACGCTCGACGATAACGACAAGGTGGCATCTGCTCTGTCCGCTTTCATCACCGATGTCGCTGCCACCGATCGCACACCCGGCCAGACGGCGGTCGCCTTGGTGTCCGCAGCCCGCGGCTACCACCAACGAGAGGACAAGCCATTCTGGTGGGCGCATTTCAACCGGCTGAACTATCCGGTTGACGAATGGTCGGACGACACCGATGTTTTTGTTGTCAGCGACACCTCAGTCGACGTTGAATGGCGTACGCCTCCGCGCGCACGCAAGCCCCAGCGTCGGGTGCGGCTAACCGGAGAGCTGACACGCGGCGACCTCAAAACAAACGTATTCGCGCTCTACGAGCCGCCGGCGCCAGTCACCATGACCGACGACGCCGACCGTCGGGCAGCAGGGCACGCCCAGGTCGTCGAAGTCGACGACCCGTGCCTGCCCACCGAAGTCGTCATCGTTGAGCGCACCAGCTCCGATGGCGCAACATTTCACCAGACTCCGTTCGCGCTCACCCCCGGCCCACCTGTGCCAACAACAGCACTGCGGGACGCGATCGAATCGACGGCTGTTGCGGTGGCAGCCGAATTGCCACAGCTCCCCCGCACCGCGCTGTTCGACGTGTTGCTGCGGCACTCCCCGCGCATCCGCAGCGGTACTCCGCTACCACGCGGTACCGATACCGTTGCCGACATCACGATGGCGTTGCTCGATTTGGACTCGTCGTATCTGGCGGTGCATGGACCGCCAGGTACTGGTAAAACACACACCGCCGCACAAGTGATCATGCGATTGGTCACCGAGCACTCGTGGCGCATCGGTGTTGTCGCCCAATCGCACGCCACTGTCGAGAACCTGCTGGACTGTGTGATCGATGCCGGACTAGACCCGAGTCGCGCCGCCAAGAAGCCCTATACCCACCAGGCCCCGCGCTGGCAGGAGATCGAAGGCAACAACTACCCAGCATTCATCGCCGACACCGCCGGTTGTGTGATCGGCGGGACAGCATGGGATTTCGCCAACAGCAACCGCGTGCCCCCAGCCAGCCTCGATCTGCTAGTGATAGACGAGGCGGGCCAGTTCTGCCTGGCCAACACCATCGCCGTGGCGCAGGCGGCAGCGAACCTGTTGCTGCTCGGAGACCCACAACAGCTGCCGCAGGTCAGCCAGGGAACTCATCCTGAGCCGGTCGACACCTCCGCGCTGGATTGGCTTCTCGACGATCAGCGCACACTGCCGAATGAACGCGGCTACTTCCTCGACCGCTCTTACCGGCTGCATCCGGAGGTGTGCGCCGCCGTCTCGAAGCTGTCCTACGCGGGCAGACTGAATTCTCACACCGAGCGCACCACCGCACGCCGCCTCAGCGGTTGTCGACCCGGCGTGCACGTGCTTCCTGTTTGCCACCATGGCAATTCGACCGAAAGCCCGCAGGAAGCCGAGGCGATACTCACCGAGATCCAGCAGCTGCTGGGTACGACGTGGACCGATGAACACGGCACCCGCCCCTTGACAGCTTCCGACGTGCTGGTGCTGGCGCCCTACAACACCCAGGTTGTGCTGGTTCGTCAGCGGTTGGAGGCCGCCGGACTCGGCGGGCCGACCGGGGTCCGCGTTGGCACGGTCGACAAGTTCCAGGGAAGCCAGGCTCCAGTCGTTTTCATCTCGATGACGGCTTCGTCTGTCAACGAAGTACCACGCGGAATCTCTTTTCTGCTCAACAGGAACCGACTCAACGTCGCCGTCAGCCGAGCTCAGTACGCCGCTGTGATTGTGCATTCGGAGCTGCTAACACAGCATCTGCCCGCGACGCCGGCGGGCCTGGTAAGCCTCGGCGCTTTCCTCGCGCTGACTCAGGTCGACTGAAGGCCGCCTAGTAATCCCTTCTTCCCGAAGGAGGCCGCCCGAACGGGAAGGGATCCGCTGGATCCGGGCGGTAGGGCGCATCAGCGTCCGATGCGACGCATTCCTCGTCACCGAGACCAACGCCGTTGGGGGCCTTGCGAGCCGATCCAATCGATTCGGATCGCGGAACAAAGCCGGAGAGCCAGCTACGCGACGGTTCAACGAGCTCACGCCGCCGCACCGGGTCAGATGCCGTGGACTTTCGCCGGGCGCGAGCCACGACGGGACGGACGTCCGGCTCGTGCTCGTGCACAACTTCGGAGGGCTTATCCAGACCACGCCTGCCGACCGGCACCCGGCCCGCGGGTTCGCCACCTTTGGATAAGATCCGAAAAGAAATCAGCGAACTAGCGATGCCAGCAAGCAACAACGCCGCGATGATCCCGAACAAAGCGATGAACGCCGGCAGCAGCATCGACTCCGACATCGCGGCAGCGAATGGCTCGCGCAGGAACTCGGGTAGTTGCACGGCGCTGCCGCCCTCGCCAGCCGCGCCCACAACCGCGTGACCGTCGTTGGACATCGGCGGCATCTCGGCACCGACCCGCGACGTCATGAACGCAGCCATGGCCGCACTCCCGAGCACCGCCCCTAACTGCCGGGTGACGTTGTAGATCCCCGAACCCGCACCGGCCAGACTGGGCGGCAAGTTGCGAGTCGCCGTGGCGGCCAGCGGCGACCATATGAACGCCGTCCCGACACCCATTGCACTCAACGGCAAGACCAGTTGCCAGATCGGCGTGCTCGAAGCCATCTCGATCGAAAGCCAGGTCAAAGAGATCGCCAGCACCGAGAAGCCGAAGCCGAGCACCGGCACTGGATGTGCCCGGTCAACGATCGTACCGACGAACGGGGCCAGTACCCCGCTAGTGATCGCCAGCGGCGCGATCAGAAGTGCCGAGCGGGTCGGCGACAACCCGCACGCCGCCTGCGCGTAGAACATCAGCGGCAACATCATCGCCGTCGTCACGAACGCGATCGTGGCCACCCCCACGCTGCACAGGCTGAAGTAGCGGTCAGCAAAGATGCTCAGCGGGACAAGCGGCACACCGTTGTTGATCGACTGCCAGTGCACAAACGCCGACAGGAATCCCACACCTGCAACGAGCACCGCCCAGATCCACGGCTCCCAACCCGCGGACTGACCTTCCTGCAGGCCAAAGACAATGAGAAACACGCCCAGGCTGGAAAGCCCAACACCAATCACGTCGACCCGCTCAACGTGAACCGGCAGCACTGGGAACAGCCAGACTGCCAGCGCCAGCGCCAGAATCCCGACGGGCACATTGACAAGAAAGATCCACTGCCAGCCGAGTTTGCCGACCAGTGCCCCACCGATCAACGGGCCGAACAGACTGGCGACCCCCGCGGTAGCTCCCCAAACACTCATCGCGGCACCACGGCGATCCCCAGGAAAGATCCGGGTGATCACCGCCAAGGTCTGCGGGGAAAGCAACCCGGCACCAACACCCTGCACCACTCGGAAGACAATCAGCGCCGCCGCAGTGCCCGACAAACCACACCACACCGAGGCGACGGTGAACACCGCCAAGCCGGTCACGTAAATATTCTTCGGTCCGAAGCGGTCACCGAGCCAGCCGGCCAGCAGCAACACGACTGCGTAACCCAGCAGGTACGAACTGGTCACCCACACCACGGTGGCGTAGCCGACATGTAGGTTAGCCATGATGGTCGGGTTGGCGACAGCCACAATGGTCGAGTCGAGCATGATCATGAAAAAGCCGACCATCATCGCCGCGAGCACATGCCACGGGTTGCCGGGGCCACTACTCGGCCGCGAGTGTCTAGCCGCCCCTGGCATCGGGGACATCGCAGAACCCATGCTCATATACCTCTTTCGGCTCCCGACGATTGCGTGTCGGAGTCCGCGGGGCGACTACCTTGGCGTGCACCAAGGCGGTCCGGCCGAATCCTCCCCGACTCTGCGCGTTCCGCGGATCCCTGCGGGGCGTTAGCCTAGCGAGACGCCCTTCGCAGGAGAAGACACTATGTGCGCTCAACGAAAACGGCCTTGGAAAAAAAATCGGAAGAATATCTCAACGCACGTCTCGGTCTGGGCCTGAACCAGACCAGCCAACCACCAAGACAGGTGGCCGACCGAAAGCGTCTGCACGCGCGTTAGCCCAGGTGATCGAACATACCTCGCGTATACAAGGCCCGGCGGCCGAGGCCTATGTGGCCCGCCTGCGTCACTCCCACCCGGGTGCTAACCCGGCAGAAATTGTCGCAAAAATCGAGAAACATTTCTTATCCGTCATAACAGCCAGCGGGGCGGCGATCGGTGCGACCGCGACCTTCCCCGGAATCGGCACCTTGGCCGCTTTGTCAGCTGCCGCCGGAGAAACCGCGGTGTTTCTTGAGGCCACTGCGCTCTTCGTGCTGGCCCTGGCTGCGGTCTATGACATCCCCCTCAACCACCGCGAACGAAGGCGTGCCTTAGTGTTAGCGGTGCTGGTGGGCGACAACGGTAGTAACGCCCTGGCTGAACTGATCGGATCGAGCCGCACCAACGGCAGCTGGGTGTCAGAGAGCATAGCCTCGCTGCCGCTGCCGGCGATATCGAAGTTGAACTCGCGGATGGTTAAGTACTTCGTCAGACGATTCGCACTGAAACGCGGTGTGCTCATGTTTGGCAAGCTGCTGCCCGTCGGCATCGGCGCGATTGTCGGTGCCATTGGCAACCGGTTGGTGGGTAAGAAGCTTGTCCGCAATGCGCAGTCGGCGTTCGGTGCCCCACCAGCGCGCTGGCCGGTCACGCTGCGCCTGCTGCCAACCGTTCGGGATGCCGGCTAGACGGCGTTGCCCGCCCTCGCTGGCGAATTACTGGCAAAGCGTTAGCCTCTATAGAGCGGAAACATTTGGGACCGTTAACAGCGTGCAGTGCCCCGCCGACCAGGGCGGGAGAAAGTAGCAGGCGTTGGGTAATGCGCCTGCAGGGCAGAGGAATCGAGGCGAACACTGGCCGTGGCCAACATTAGCTCACCATTCGGGCAAAACGAGTGGCTGGTCGAGGAGATGTACCGCAAGTTCCGCGAAGACCCCTCTTCGGTCGATCAAAGCTGGCACGAGTTCTTGGTTGACTACAACCCCGAGCCGTCGATTCCAACGGCCCCGCCCACGTCGGCGACCAAGGAACGCCAGCCTGCTTCAGCGGTTCCGGAGGCCCCGCCCGCTGCGGCGCCGGCACCCGCCAGGCCCGCCGCCGGCACTGCCGCGGTGGGCAACGGCGCGGTCACCGCACCGCCTGTCAAAACGTCGACTCCTGCGCCGGCCGAAACCGATGAGGTTAGGCCGCTGCGGGGTGCCGCCGCGGCAGTCGTGAAAAACATGTCGGCGTCACTGAGCGTGCCCACGGCAACCAGCGTTCGAGCCGTACCCGCCAAACTTTTGATCGACAACCGTACTGTTATCAATAACCAGCTCAAGCGCACCCGCGGCGGCAAGATCTCTTTCACCCATCTGTTGGGCTACGCATTAGTGCAGTCCATCAAGAAGTTCCCCAACATGAACCGCCATTTCGCCGAAGTCGACGGCAAGCCAACCGCGGTGACGCCGGCGCACACCAATCTCGGCTTAGCGATCGACCTCGCCGGCAAGGACGGCAAGCGGTCCCTGGTGGTGGCCGGCATCAAAGGCTGCCAGGACATGCGGTTCGCGCAATTCGTCACCGCCTACGAAGATATCGTGCGACGGGCCCGCGACGGCAAGCTGACCGCCGAAGACTTTGCCGGCGTGACGATCTCGTTGACCAATCCCGGCACAATCGGCACCGTACACTCGGTGCCGCGGCTGATGGCTGGCCAAGGCGCGATTATCGGAGTCGGCGCGATGGAGTATCCGGCCGAATTCCAGGGCGCGAGCCCGGAGCGCATCGCTGAACTAGGTATCGGCAAGCTGATAACGCTGACGTCGACCTACGACCACCGCATCATCCAGGGTGCGGAATCCGGCGATTTCTTGAGGACCATCCACGAGATGTTGCTCTCGGACGGCTTCTGGGACGAGATATTCCTTGAACTGAGCATCCCGTACGTGCCGGTTCGCTGGAGCACTGACAACCCGGACTCGATCGTCGACAAGACTGCCCGCGTCATCGAATTGATTGCGGCGTATCGCAACCGCGGCCACCTGATGGCCGACACCGATCCGTTGCGTTTGGACAAGACCCGGTTTCGCAGCCACCCCGATCTCGACGTGCTAACCCACGGTCTGACCCTTTGGGATCTCGATCGGGTATTCAAGGTCAACGGCTTCGCCGGGGCACAATACAAGAAGCTGCGCAATATCCTGGGTTTGCTGCGCGACGCCTACTGCCGCCATATCGGCGTCGAGTACACCCATATCCTCGACTCCGAACAACAGCAGTGGCTGGAAGAGCGGATCGAGACCAAACACGTCAAACCGACTGTAGCCCAACAGAAGTACATTCTGAGCAAGCTCAACGCGGCCGAGGCGTTTGAGACGTTCTTGGCGACCAAGTACGTGGGGCAAAAGCGGTTCTCGCTGGAAGGCGCCGAAAGCACCATCCCGCTCATGGACGCGGCGATAGACCAATGCGCCGAACACGGCCTCGACGAAGTTGTCATCGGCATGCCGCACCGCGGTCGGCTCAACGTGCTGGCCAACATCGTCGGCAAACCGTACTCGCAGATCTTCACTGAGTTCGAGGGCAATCTGAACCCCTCAGAAGCCCACGGCTCCGGTGACGTGAAATACCATCTGGGCGCGACCGGCGACTACATCCAGATGTTCGGCGACAACGACATCAAGGTATCGCTGACTGCCAACCCGTCCCATCTAGAGGCCGTAGACCCGGTACTGGAGGGTCTGGTCCGGGCCAAACAGGATCTGCTCGACCACGGTGTCATCGACAGCGAAAATCAGCGGGCATTCTCGGTCATGCCGCTCATGCTGCACGGCGACGCCGCCTTCGCTGGACAGGGAGTGGTCGCTGAGACCCTAAATCTGGCGCTGCTGCCTGGATACCGTGTCGGCGGCACCATCCATCTGATCGTCAACAACCAGATCGGATTCACTACTTCGCCGGAGTGCTCACGGTCCAGCGAATACTGCACGGACGTCGCGAAGATGATCGGGGCGCCGATCTTCCACGTGAACGGCGACGATCCGGAGGCATGCGTATGGGTCGCGCGGCTGGCCGTGGACTTCCGGCAGAAGTTCAAGAAGGACGTCGTCATCGACATGCTGTGCTACCGGCGGCGCGGGCACAACGAGGGCGACGACCCGTCGATGACGAACCCCGCGATGTACGACGTTGTCGATCACAAGCGTGGGGTCCGCAAGAGCTACACCGAAGCCTTGATCGGCCGCGGCGACATCTCGATGAAGGAGGCCGAGGACGCCCTGCGCGACTATCAAGGCCAACTCGAGCGAGTGTTCAACGAGGTTCGCGACCTCGAGAAGCATCCGGTGCAGCCCAGTGAGTCAGTCGAGTCCGAACAGCAGGTGCCCCGGGGTCTCGCCACCGCGGTAGACAAGTCTCTACTGGCACGGATCGGCGATGCCTTCCTTGCCATCCCAGCTGGCTTCACTGTGCATCCGCGGGTCCAGCCGGTTCTGGACAGACGCCGGGAGATGGCCTACGACGGAAAGATCGACTGGGCCTTTGCTGAGATGCTCGCTTTAGGGTCGCTGGTCGCTGACGGCAAGCTGGTGCGCCTATCGGGTCAAGACAGCCGCCGCGGCACCTTTTCTCAACGACATTCGGTGATCATCGATCGCGACACCGGCGACGAGTTCACCCCGCTAAAGTTGTTGACGACCAACCGTGACGGCACCCCGGGCGGCGGAAAGTTCTTGGTCTACGACTCACCGCTATCGGAGTACGCGACCGTCGGATTCGAGTACGGCTACACCGTGGGTAACCCAGATGCCGTTGTGCTGTGGGAGGCCCAGTTCGGCGACTTCGTCAACGGAGCACAGTCGATCATCGACGAATTCATTAGCTCCGGAGAGGCTAAGTGGGGTCAGCTGTCCAACCTGGTGCTGCTGCTGCCGCACGGGCATGAAGGGCAAGGCCCCGACCACACATCCGGCCGGATCGAACGTTTCCTGCAGTTGTGGGCGGAGGGGTCGATGACTATCGCGATGCCGTCGACTCCAGCCAACTACTTCCACCTGTTGCGCCGGCACGCACTCGACGGGATTCAGCGCCCGCTGGTCGTGTTCACGCCAAAGTCCATGTTGCGCAACAAGGCTGCGGTCAGCGACGTCAAGGAGTTCACCGAGCTCAAGTTTCGCTCGGTACTCGAGGAAGCCACCTACGAGGACGGCATCGGCGATCGCAGCAAAGTCAGCCGCATCCTGTTGACCAGCGGCAAGCTCTACTATGAGCTGGTCGCGCGCAAAGCGAAGGACAAGCGCGACGACGTCGCGATCGTGCGCCTTGAACAACTTGCGCCGCTGCCCAGACGCCGACTCGCCGAAACACTCAACCGCTACGCAAACGTCAAGGAGTTCTTCTGGGTGCAGGAAGAGCCAGCCAATCAGGGCGCTTGGCCATCGCTGGGGTTGGCGCTTCCCGAGACTCTTCCCGAACGGCTCGGACGAATCAAGCGCATTTCGCGGCGGGCCATGTCGGCCCCGTCGTCAGGTTTGTCAAAGGTGCACGCGGTCGAACAGCAAGAGATCATCGACGCAGCGTTCACCTGATCCATCGCACCGCGTCGACGTATTGGACCGGGACACAAGCCCGCGCCCGATCTGCCACTAGTCGCCTACCAGGAGGTATCTCATGGGGTTCACCGGGAAAGTCGCCGTGGTTACCGGCGCCGCTTCTGGTATCGGGCAAGCGCTCGCGATAGAGCTGGCTCGCCGCGGTGCCAGGGTCGCGATCAGCGATGTTGATCTGGAAGGGCTGGCACAAACTGAGCAAGAACTGGTGTCGATGGGCGCGTCGGTCAAGGCAGACCGACTCGACGTCGCCGAACGCGAAGCCTTTCTGGCCTATGCCGACGCTGTCAACGAGCACTTCGGCAAAGTGAACCAGATCTACAACAACGCGGGCATCGCCTTTACCGGTGACATCGAGGTCAGTCAATTCAAAGACATCGAGCGAATTATGGACGTCGACTTCTGGGGCGTAGTCAACGGCACCAAGGCGTTCCTGCCCCATCTGATCGCATCCGGCGACGGCCACGTGGTCAACGTTTCCAGCGTGTTCGGGTTGTTCTCGGTGCCCGGGCAGGCGGCGTACAACTCGGCGAAATTCGCCGTCCGCGGGTTCACTGAGGCGCTGCGACAGGAGATGGCGCTAGCCGGGCACCCGGTGAAAGTGACCACAGTGCACCCCGGTGGCATCAAGACCGCGATCGCACGCAACGCCACCGCCGCCGAAGGTCTCGACACAGATGAGCTGGCACGCGTTTTCGCTCGGATTGCGCGCACCAGCCCGCCACGAGCAGCCCGCATCATCCTGGCGGCGGTGGACAAAGACAAAGCCCGGGTGCTGGTCGGCCCGGACGCCAAATTGATGGACGCGCTCGTTCGGTTGACAGGTTCTGGATATCCACGGCTGTTCGTGCCGGTGTGGCGCTGGATAATGCCCAATCGGTAGGCCCACGGCCATGCTGGACGGCGACTAGCGGCCGAGAGGATGCTCAGCCAGCCACCGGTCAGCCACCACCTGCGGGTCGGCACCACCAGCTACATCACGGCGCATCGCAGCCAAAGCTGCTGTGTCCAGCACACCGGCTACTTCGTTGATCGCCAACAATTGCCGATCGGACAACGCGTTGCGTCGATAGAGCGGCACCACGTTCTCAGCCCGGATCAGCGCCGGCTTTCCGTCGGAAAGCACAACCAGATCCGCGGGAATGTCGGCATCGGCGCTGCTGGTCCAGGCCACCGTCAGCCGCCCCGCCCGCAACGCGGCCAGCATCGCCGGAGCATCGGGAAATTCCCGCGCTACAGGCAACCGACACGACCCCACCTTCGTGGGCTGACGACTGTGAGCCACGCCTCCGACCACCAGCCCTGTGCAGTGGCGCAGCAACACGCGTAGGTCGCTCCCGCCCCAGGCCCTGGCGGTGGCTTGGGTGACCACCAGCGCTGGTTTGTCTTCGGCCGCGGTGGTGTAATCACCTGCAGCGATGCCCTCGGGCAGTGCGGAGATCATCAGGCGATAGACCTTGGCGTTGGACAATGCTGTTGCGCCGGGTTGCAACGCCTGCAAAACCTGGCCGGTGTACGCCGGGACTACGGTGAATGCTCCCGAGTCCAGTTTTGCCATCGGATCGCCAGCGGTTTCGGCTCGGGCAACAAAACCATATGACCGCAGCGCCGCGACGTAGACGCCGGCCAACAGTTCCGAGTTCGAGCCCGCGGTGGAACCGACCACCAGCCCCGGTGTGGGATGCTGACCATCGGTGTCGGCCGCGCACCCAGCGCCACCAGCCAAAGCCAGCACGGCGGCGACTAGCAGCGCTTCCAGCCTCCCGATAATCACCTCACGTGTCTTTGACGGTTGCCTTCACATTCAGATCAGACCGAGACTCGTGACCGCGTCACGCTCGTCGGCCAACTCGGCGGTCGACTTGTCAATGCGGCCGCGGGAGAAGTCATCGATGTCGAGGCCGCTAACAATCGTCCAGTTGCCATCCTTGGTCGTTACCGGGAACGAAGAAATCAATCCCTCCGGAACTCCGTATGAACCGTCGGAAACGACCGCCATCGAAGCCCAGTTTCCTGCTGACGTGCCCAGCAACCAGTCACGGGCAGCGTCGACCGTCGCCGAGGCTGCCGAAGCGGCCGAGGATGCTCCCCGAGCGTCGATGATCGCTGCGCCACGTTTGGCAACCGTGGGAATAAAGTAATCCTCGACCCAAGCCTGGTCGTTGACGACCTCAGCCGCGTTGTTGCCGCAGACTTCAGCATGGAACAAGTCTGGGTACTGGGTGGCCGAGTGGTTGCCCCAAATCGTCATCTTCTTGATGTCGGTGACCGCGGCGCCAGTTTTGGTGGCCAACTGTGAGATCGCTCGGTTGTGGTCCAAGCGGGTGAGCGCGGAGAACCGTTCACGGGGGATGTCGGGAGCGTTGGTCATGGCAATCAGCGCATTGGTGTTGGCCGGGTTACCCGTCACGCCGACGCGCACATCGTCTGCCGCGACCGAGTTGAGGGCTTTGCCCTGCGCAGTGAAGATCGCGCCGTTGGCCTCAAGCAGGTCGCCACGCTCCATGCCCGGGCCACGGGGACGGGCGCCCACCAGCAAGGCCAGGTTGACGCCATCGAAGATCTTGTTCGGATCCGCACCGATGTGAACGCTATCCAGCAGCGGGAACGCGCAATCGTCGAGCTCCATCACCACGCCTTCGAGCGCCTTCAACGCCGGCTCGATCTCAAGCAGTCGCAACTCGATCGGGCGATCGGGACCCAGCAGCGAGCCACTCGCCAAGCGGAACAACAGGCTGTAGCCGATCTGACCGGCGGCACCGGTAACGGCCACCTTGAGGGGACTTGCGCTCACGTCGGTTTGCTCCTTCTGGAGAAGGTCGGGAAGCAGGCTTGGTTTCGGGGTCGAAACTAGCGCACCCGGGCCATCCCCAAATCGCCGGTCCGATACCAAGCCGGTTTTTTCGAGCTCTGCACAGTGGGCTGCTTGCGACGATTGAGCCAGTCGGCTGGCCACGGTCGCGCGTTGTCGCCCACTGTTTCGGGAGGACGCGTACGATTGAGCACCACCCGATCCGACCTGCGCAGCGATCGGAGGTTTGATGTGTTCCCAGGATTTGACGCGCTGCCTGAATCGCTGAGACCAATCGCGAAGTCCCCGGACCGCCAGCCATACGTACATCCCATTCCTGACCCACCAGCCGAAGCGTTGGTCGACTGCGGGGTCTACGTAGACGGCAAGCGGTTGCCGGGCAAATTCAGCTACAGCACCGCGATGACCAAGGTCCACGAAATGGAACAAGCCGGGCAAGCAGCATTCGTCTGGATCGGGTTGCACGAGCCCAGCCACAGCCAGATGCAAGATGTCGCGGACGTGTATGGGCTGCACCCACTGGCGGTCGAGGACGCCGTCCACGCCCATCAGCGGCCCAAGCTGGAGCGTTACGATGACACGCTGTTCCTGGTGCTGAAGACCGTCAACTACGTGCCGCACGAAACGGTAGTTCTAGCTCGCGAAATCGTCGAAACCGGCGAAATCATGATCTTCGTCGGCAAGAACTTCGTGGTAACGGTCCGCCACGGCGAACACGGCGGGCTGTCAAATGTGCGCAAACGGATGGATACCGACCCCGCGCACCTGCGGCTGGGTCCGCATGCGGTGATGCACGCGATCTCCGACGACGTGGTTGATCACTACCTCGAGGTGACCACGTTGATGGAATCCGATATCGATGACATCGAGGAGGTGGCGTTTGCTCCTGGCCGCAAGATTGATGTCGAACCGATTTACATGCTCAAACGAGAAGTCCTGGAATTGCGTCGGTGCGTGAGCCCGCTGTCCGTAGCGTTTCAGCGAATGCAGCTGGAGACTCTCAATGATGGTGTCAAGCTGCGGCGGTGGCTATCGGTTTGCCGAGAGTGAACTCGCGGCCGTCGCGTAGCAGTGCCCACAGGACGTCGACGAGGCGGCGGGCCAGGGCGAGCAGGGCCTGGCTGTGGATGAGGCGTTCACCGCGTTTGCGGTCGTAGAACTGCCGTGACGGCCCGTTGGTGCGCAGGCTGGACAGCGCGGCCAGATAGAACACGCGGCGCAGTCTGCGGTTGTAGCGTTTCGGCCGGCGTAGATTGCCGCTCACGCGACCGGAGTCCTGTGGCACAGGAACCAATCCGGCGTAAGACGCCAGGCGCCCGGGCGTGGCAAACGATGCCAGGTCACCGCGGGTGACGACCAGGAACTCAGCGCCCAGGTTCGGCCCGAAGCCGGGCAGCGACTCGATGATCCGCGCGTAGGGATGATCGCGGAAGCGCTCGGCGATCATCTTGTCGATGTCTTTGATCTCGCGGTCGAGCCCGAGCAGCTTGGCCGCCGTCCGTTTGACCAAAGCGGTGGTACCGTCCTGGCCGGGCAGCGCTATCTGCTGCTCATTGGCCAGCGCTACGGCGGTGGCCGCGGTCGTGGCGATCCCGGGACGCCAGGCCTGGTTGTTGGCCAGATGGGCCGTGACGCCGTCGGTGCCGGCCGCCCGGATCTCCGCGGGGGTGCATAGCCCGGCGACCAGAATCAGCGGTGTGCGGGTGGAGTAGTCGAACGCTGCTTCCAGGGCCGGGAAGATCGACCCCAGCAGCGACCGCAACCGGTTGATACCGCGAACCCAGTCGGCCATCAAATCAGTGCGATAGCCGGTCAGCTGGGTCAACTCCATGACCAGGTCGTCGGGTATCGTCACTGTGGCGAGATCGCTTCGCATGCGGGCAGTTTCGGCGATAACCCGAGCGTCTTTGGCGTCGGTCTTACCCTCGCCCCGAAACGCACCGGTCATGGTGTTGACCACTCGGCCGGGCACATAGACCACCGATTCATCGGCAGCCAGCAGCACCGTGATTAGCATCAGCGCCAGCGGGCTGGTCAGATCGACGGCCCATCGCACCTGCTCGGCAGTCTTTTGCGCGCGGTCGATCAGCGCCTCGATCGCCCGCTGCTCGTTGGCCAATTTTTGAGTCCACACCACCGTGCCGGTCTCATCCACCGCGCACGCGTGATGGCTGGCCTTACCAACATCGATTCCGACCCACACCAGTGGCCGTCCCGTCACGGTTGTTCTCCTGTGTTCGCAGGTCAAGCCCATGGACAGCTCCGCCGACATGTCCCTAACCAGCGACGATCCGCATCAGCTCTCAATCAGCGGCCGGAGCGTCCAGCACGGTGGGGCAGCCAGCCTCACGAAGCCACACACTCAGCAACAAGATCTCAGCTACACCCCACCGCCCTGGGCATCCAGAGCATCAACCCCAGACACCCACGACCTTAGGGACGCGATCTGATCTCGAAGGAAGTGCGACGCTACCTGCGCGACGTTGCCGACCACCAGACCGAGGCTGCGGATCAGGTCGGCAATCACGACGACATGCTCAACTCGCTGCTGCAGGCCGCGCAGACCCGTGTCGGGATGCAGCAGAACACCGATATGCGCAAGATGTCGGCCTGGGCAGCGATCGTGGCGGTCCCTACGATGATTGCTGGCATCTACGGGATGAACTTCGACTGGATGCCAACACTGCACGCGATATGGGGCTATCCGGTGGTCCTCGCGGTGATGACCGTGGCTTGCTTCACCTTGTACCGCACCTTCCGGCGTAACCGCTGGCTTTGACTGCCGTCGTCAGGTTGGCAGCCGTCACAAAATAGTCGTCGCGCTTACCCTGCACGGCCAGCCGGACGCACCCGCAGCGATCGGAGCCGCCGGGCCACCCGTTTCGTCAGGCTTCCTCAAGGATGAGCGCCATTTCGGGGCAGGCCGCGACGCCATCCCGAGCCAACTGCGCATCCTCCGAACGCACCTGACGCTCTTCGAGCGTCGAATAGCCGGAGTCGTCAATCGGGAAGAGTTCCGGATCGACGGCATAACACTGGGCATGACCGACACACTTCGAGCTTTCAAGACGAATCTTCACCGGGCATCCTCCCTCAACCACCCTGGCGCGCGCCAGGGTGGACCGGACAGATCGATAGCTAGATTAGCTCGTCGGCAGCGCCTGAAAAGACCCTCGCCGACCGGGAGCGCCCGGCAGTGTCGGATGTGCTGAGCACCGAATGGGCGCAGGATCGCCGCCCGTGCGATATTGGGCTGTGGCGGTAGAGCTTGGCTGCGCTGGAGACCCGCGATGAGAACGGACAGACGGAAGACTTGAGCGAATGAGCCCACCCGGCGAAGGCGAGGCCGGCGCGTTCCACCTGCCCCGGCTTGAATATTCGACGTTGCCGTTAGCCGCCGACCGAGGTGTCGGGTGGAAGACACTGCGAGATGCCGGGCCCGTGGTGTTCATGAATGGCTACTACTACCTGACCCGACGCGAGGACGTACTTACGGCTCTGCGCAATCCCGCGGTCTTCTCCTCTAGCGTGCTGCAGCCCCCAGGTAATCCACTACCCGTGGTGCCGCTGGCGTTCGATCCGCCTGAGCACACTCGCTATCGCAAAATCCTGCAGCCCTACTTCAGCCCAAACGCGCTGAGCAAGTCACGGCCGGTGCTCGAACGACATGCCGCTGACATGATCGCTGAACTGGCTAGCCGGGGCGGGTGCGACGCGATGACGGATTTCGCAACGCTGTACCCCTTTCAGGTGTTCCTCGACCTCTATGGGCTGCCGTTAGAGGATCGTGACCGGGTGATCGCCTGGAAAGACACCATCATCGGCGATAAGCCCTTTCTCACCAGGCAGGAGGCCGAGCAGGGGCAGCACGAATTGCTTGAGTACCTCGTCAACGCGATCCGAATGCGTCGGCAAAATCCTGGTTCGGACATGTTGTCGCGGATCATGACCGGCCCGGGCGATTTCAGCGACCTTGAGCTGCTAGGTATGAGTCATCTGTTGATCCTGGCGGGTCTCGACACGGTGACAGCGGCAATCGGATTTGCTCTTTTCGAATTGGCGCGACGGCCGCAGCTACGCCCCGAGCTCCGTGACAATCCGAAGCAAATACGGGTCTTCATCGAAGAGATCGTCCGCCTGGAGCCGTCAGCTCCGGTGGCACCACGAGTCACCACCGATTTCGTCAATGTTGGCGGAATGACACTTCCGCCAGGCTCACACGTGCGTTTGTGCATTGCCGCCATCAACCGCGACGGCAGCGACGCGACGTCCACCGACGATTTGGTCATGGATGGAAAGGTGCATCGGCACTGGGGCTTCGGCGGCGGAGCTCACCGCTGCCTGGGTTCTCATCTGGCGCGGATAGAACTGACCGTGATCGTCGCGGAATGGCTCAAACAGATCCCCGATTTTGAGCTAGCCGACGACTACAATCCCGAAATCGCCTTTCCATCAAAGTCATTCATGCTCAAGTCGCTACCGCTGCGGTTCACCACGGCGGCTGCGATCGAGCATGATTGAGCGCTGCCGCGACTACGCCGTTGAGTCCCAGTCACCGCGAGCCTGGCCGTATTCCGTACGGCCGCCTCGAAGCCAAACGCCTGCAAGCTAGCTCCGCCGCAGATAGGAGTTCGATTCGACCAGCAA
The DNA here is from genome assembly GCF_965230835.1 of Mycobacterium sp. Classification (GTDB taxonomy): domain Bacteria; phylum Actinomycetota; class Actinomycetes; order Mycobacteriales; family Mycobacteriaceae; genus Mycobacterium. Next base: position 3,479,641 of record NZ_CBDDLW010000002.1, on the reverse strand, counting down.
GGCCGCGTCCGGGTCGCGTCTCATCGCTGGTGTAAATGGTCACGGGCGTAGGTTCCGTCGCAACCGACGAAAGCTATGAAGGAGGGGCTACGCCCGTGACCAAGCGAGTATCGCCGATTGAGCGTGTGCGTGTTGAGATGGATCAGTTGTTCGCCGCGACCGAGCGGCCGTTGACCGAGATTTTGGAGGAGGTCGGGCGGTTATCGGTGCGTCTGGTGTTTCAGGTCGCCGTGGAGGCCGAGGTAGAAGCAGTGTTGGGCCGAGCCCGTCACCAGCGTCGGGTTCAGGACGGCCCGGGCGGGTACCGCAATGGGTATCAACCGCCGGCGACGGTGAAGACCACGATGGGCTCGGTCGAATTATGCCGCCCGAAACTACGCGACACCGACGAGCGGTTCTGTTCGCGGCTATTCGGTGCCGGGGTGACGCGCACCCACGCTCTGGAGGCGTTGGTGATTTCGGGATGGGTGCGCGGTTTGTCGGATCGCGACATCGAGGCCGCGTTGGCCGAGGTGCTGGGCTCGCAGGCGGCGTTGTCGCGCTCGACGGTGAGCCGGATTTGTGCGGCCATCAAAGACGAGTTCGCTGCGTGGTCGTCTCGACGCCTTGATGAGCTGGTGTTGGACTACCTGTTCTTGGATGCCTCGAACTTTCGGATGCATCCCAACGCCCCGGCCGAGCCGGTGCTGGCCGCCTGGGGCATCTGCACCGACGGCAAGCCCCTGTTTATTGGGCTGGCCCCAGCCGCAGCGGAGTCGGCTGATGCGTGGGCCGACTTCTTGGCTGACCTGAGGAACCGGGGACTACGCCCGCCGCTACTGGGCATCTCCGACGGGGCGCCGGGCCTGATCGCCGCATGGGAGACCACGTTTCCGGCAAGCCTGCGTCAGCGGTGTCTGATCCATCGCTGCCGTAACGTCATCGCCAAGACACCTGTCGCGGTCCAGGACGAGATCAAAGCCGCGTTCTGGTCGATCTTCGATGACATTGACCAGCCACCCGGCCAGCAGGCCGTGGATGAAGCCACCCGCCGCGCCGAGGAGTTCACCACCACATACCGCGGGCTCTACCCAGCCGCGGTCGCTTGCCTGGCCAACGACTTCGCCTCGCTGAGCGTGCATTTGCGCTTCCCCCGCCAACACTGGACACGCATCCGCCATTCCAACCTCATCGAACGCACCTTCGGAGAATCCCGTCGCCGGGTCAAGGTCATCGGCCGCCTACCCGGCGAAACCAGCTGTCTGTCGCTGGTATGGGCCGTCCTCGACCGCGCCAGCCGCGGCTGGCGCGGAGTCACCCAAACATCAGCGACCAGCCGCCACCTCCAAGAACTACGCCACCAACTGCTCGAGCCACCCCGCCCACTGCATCCCCCCACCACAACAACCACGACCGACACCACCGCCGCGTAACATGACCACCAGGAACATGCGCCCAGCGTTTTTACACCAGTCCTAAGACGCCACCCGCGTCCGGTAAAGGTTGTTCTTGCTTAGAAACCTATTGTTGAGCTGCTTGGGCGCTATGCCAGGCTGTTCGACTCTGCCGACGAGCTGGCCCGTAGCTACCAGCTCGCTGATCAACCCGGTTGCCCGGCCCGGCGATTCGGATCAACCACGTCGATGCCGTCGTTCTGCCATATCTGGCGCAGGGCCCGCGCACCCTGAGTCCCGTTGAGTCGCACCCAAGCCGCCTCGGTCTCGGTGATCGGAGTAGCGGACAAAAAGCGAACCGGATCGCATTGCGGGTCCAGCGGTAAATCGACAATATCGCTGGGGCCCAACAACACGGCGGTGAACGGCACCGGCCCCGAAGGTCGCGTCCACAGTGGGGAACCCAAGTCAATCAAAGCATCCGCGGCCAACACCACACCTTCAACCGCCGGAGTCGACGCCACTATCGCCAGGCTGCGAGCCAAACCGGTGACCGGCCCCGGATTGCGCAAAGACAGCACGACTTCAGCACGCGGTCCAGATAGCTGGTCAGGGACAATCTGCGTCGGATCGAGCATCGGGCGACGTGAGCAGCCCAATGACACAAAATGCAGCAATCCGCCAACTTCCGAACCGAATCGAAGCACCTCTATGGATTCGGCACCCAAAAACGTCACGGTTGCAGATTCGGGCTCGGCCCCAATCCCACAAAGCCCCGCTTCCGCGAAGTGGCGACGCAGGTGCGCGCGTACGCGATTCAGGGGCGATGTCACTGTTGGTCGGGCGGCACGGGAATAGTCAAGTTCACTCCAGTGTCGGCATCGAAAACGGCAAGCTTCGTCGTATCGACGGCTAGTTCTACCGGCTGGCCAGTGGCGGCCTGGGATTCAGCCGGAACCCTCGCCACGAATTGGTTTTCCTGTATCTCAGACTCTGCGGCCAATTCGTCCAACTGAGCCGAGTGCACGCCACAACCCGCGGTCGTGAAATACACATACTTGTCAGCGCCGAGTGACTCAACCAGGTCGGCCTTGACTTCGAAGGTCAACGCCTTGATGCGCTGGTAGGCGTCAATCACCGCGGCGTCGGCCAGGTGCTCCGGGCGCACCCCCACGATGACGTTTTCTGGTTTCCGGTGCTGCGCGATCACTTCCTGAACCTGCGGCGCCAGCGTCACCTCACCGAAGGGCAGCTCCAAGCCCGTCGATGTCAACTTGGCGGGGAAAAAATTCATCGCCGGCGAGCCGATGAAGCCAGCGACGAACAAATTGGCCGGGCGTTCGTACAGCTCGGTGGGTGTGTCGATCTGCTGCGCCACACCACCGTGCATCACCACCACGCGATCGCCCAGCGTCATGGCCTCGGTCTGATCGTGAGTGACGTAAACGGTGGTAGTGCCCAGCTTCCGTTGCAGTCGCGCGATCTCGCCACGCATTTGCACCCGCAATTTCGCGTCGAGATTAGAGAGTGGCTCATCCATCAAGAACGCCTTCGGATGGCGCACGATTGCTCTACCCATCGCGACTCGCTGCCGTTGCCCACCCGACAACTGCGAAGGCTTACGATCCAGAAATTTCGTCAAGTCGAGAACTCTGGCTGTTTCCTCGACCTTCTGCGCAATATCCGCCTTTTGCATCTTCGCCAGAGTCAGCGGAAAAGCAATATTTTGCCGCACGGTCATGTGCGGGTACAGCGCGTACGATTGAAACACCATTGCGATATCGCGGTCTTTCGGCGCCTTCTCATTCACCCGCTCGCCGCCAATACGAAGCTCACCCGACGAGATATCTTCAAGTCCAGCAATCATATTCAGCGTCGTGGTCTTTCCGCACCCGGACGGCCCGACCAGGATCAGAAATTCTCCGTCGGCGATGGTGATGCTGAGGTCGCGCACCGCCGTCGCACCATCCGCATAACTCTTGTTGACGTTTGCCAACACAATCTCGGCCATCGCGCTATCCCTTCACAGCACCAGAGGTCAACCCGGCGACAATCCGTCTTTGGAAGACTAGAACAAAGGCGATGATCGGGACCGTGATGACGATCGCACCAGCCGCGATCGATCCGGTTGGCTCCTCGAATTGCGAACTGCCGGTGAAGTTAGCAATGGCCACAGGCGCAGTGATCGCCGCTTTCGTAGCGGTTAGCGACAGCGCGAGTAGCAGGTCGTTCCAGGCGAAGATGAACACCAGGATTGCGGCCGTCACCAATCCCGGCGCAGCCAACGGAGCGATCACCTTGCGGAACGCCTGCCCGGACGTTGCGCCGTCCATCTTGGCCGCTTTCTCAAGATCCCACGGGATCTCGCGGAAGAACGCCGATAACGTGTAGATAGCAAGTGGTAAAGCAAAGGTGATATACGGGAGAATCAAGCCCGGCCAGGTATCAAATAGCCCTACGGCACGTTCAATGTTGAACAACGGTGTGACCAGTGAGATCGCCGGGAACATAGTGACCATCAAGGCACCGCCGATCAGCAGGCGCTTGCCCGGGAAAGTTAGACGGGCAATGGCGTATGCCGCCATTGCCCCAAGCACCACCGCAATCGCGGTAGTGATCAACCCGATTCCGATCGAATTGATCAGTGCCGAGCTGAAAAAGTCACCCCGGAAGATGCCACGATAGTTGTCCAAGGTCACTGATGCTGGGATGAGCTTGCCGTCCTTGACGGTTGACGTTGGTTTGAGCGAGAGACTAAAAATCCATAACACCGGAAGCAACGCATACGCCACAACCAAGGTGTTAATGACGACCCACAACGTTGTGCGCCGCGTGCCCCACGGATTTCCGTTCATCTCGTTACGACCCATCAGCGCCGCTACCGGGCGCCGCGGCGCCGAACAACTTGATGAAGATAAACGCGATGATGGCCACGCAGCCGAATATCAGTACGCTAATCGCCGAACCGAGACCCACATTGAAGCCCTTGAACAGGTTGTCGTAGCCGAGGATGGACACCGAGGCAGTATCGTTGTCGCCCCCAGTCAAAACGTAGATGTTGTCGAAGATGCGGAAGGCGTCCAAAGTCCGGAAAAGCAGCGCGACAACAATTGCGGGCTTGATGATCGGCAAGATGATCTTCGTCAGCCGACGCCAGGCGTCGGCACCGTCAACCTGCGCGGCCTTCAGCAGATCCTCTGGCACCAGCGCTAGCCCGGCTAGCAGCAGTAACGACATGAAGGGAGTTGTCTTCCAAACCTCGGCGATGACTACCACGCCCAGCGACGGGATCTGTTGGGTCAATGGCGCCTCGGTAAGGGGCGAGATGTCTGGAAGCAGGTTGGCTAGGTACCCGGTTCCGGGCGTCCACGCGTAGTACCAGCTGTACGACGCGACCACCGTGACGATGCCGTAGGGAACGAGCACCGCCGTACGTACCAAACCTTTGCCGAGGAGAGTGCGGTGCATAACTAGCGCCAAAGCGAGACCAAGCACGAATTCGATAGCCACGGAAACCACCGTGATCGCCAGCGTCACCGCAAGTGCATTCCACCAGTAGCGGTCGGTCAGGACCGTTTGGTAATTACCCAGACCAACAAACATCGTGTCATTCGGCGCAGCCAGGTTGTTGCGCTGCAAGCTGAGCCACATCGCATAGCCGATCGGGTAGACCGTCACGACCAACATCAACGCCGTAGCGGGTGCCACCAGCATGACCGCCAGACGCAGTTCGGCTCGGCAATCCCCCGTGCGAGAACGCGACGCGGCTCCAGTGACCCGCTCTTGTTCAATGGAGGTCACGGCAGCAGACCCTTACCGTCGATCGCCTTCTGCGCCTGTTTTGTGAGCACGTCGGCCGTCCGTTCCGGGTCAATCTGAGTAATTGGACTCAACGCCGCGGCAAGACGGATGGACAACGCCTGATAGACCGGTGTGGCCGGGCGCACTGCGGCGTCGGTGAGCTGCTGGCGGATGACGCTGTACATCGGATACTTACTCTGGAATTGCGGGTCGGAGTAGAGCGAGTTCCGCACTGCCGGTAAACCGCCCTCGATCGACAAGTATTTCTGGTTCTGCAGACTACGCAAGCACCGAACCGCTTCGAACGCCTCCGCCCGATGGCGAGTTGTGCTGGCCACCGCCAGATTCAGTCCCCCAATCGTCACCTTTGCCGGTACGCCCGGCGACACACCGGGGTAGGGCGCGAATCCGAACACCCTCCGACTGGCCGCGTAAGCGATGCGAAACTGTTCATCGGTGGGCACGAACGTCCCAACGTCGCTGATGCTGCCCGCCAACTCGGGATTCCTATTGAGCGGCAAGAAGGGAACACCACCCTTGACCGCGTTCTCCAGCATCGACGGCAACACAAACGGCCAGTTGACCTCCAATGCCGCCTTGCCGTTCTCGACGGCCAGTCGCGCAGTGCCCTCGTCCGTCCGGGTGATCGAGGGATCCGCGCCTGGCGCGGTGGCCACCGATTTCAGGATCTTCAGCGCTGCGACTGTGGCGGCTCGGTGCGCGGAGGTGTCGGTAAGGGTCACCTGTTTGCCGTCCGGAGCGAGCACTCGGCCGCCAGCACTCACCAGCAACGTATTGAACCAGACGACCAGGCCCTCACCCTGATTCGCTTGTACCGCGATCCAGCTGGGCTCACCGGCCGCGTGCAGCCGAGCGGCTTCGGTCAGCATGCCGCTCCAGCTTGCTGGCGCATTGTCCATCAGATCTGCTCGATACCAGAGTAATTGGGTATTAGTGGTGATAGGCGCTGCGTAGAGCCGGTGCTTCCAGGTAGCCGTTTCCAGTGGGCCGGGGAGTGTGTCAACAATGGCATCGGCCTCGGCCTGACCCGACGGATCGTCAGACAGCGGCACAATCCACCCCGCTTCAGCGAACTCCGCGGTCCACACCACGTCCATGGCCATAACATCCAGGGTGCGGTCGTTGCCAGCCAGTCGGCGGGCTAGCTGCAGCCGCTGCTCGTCGGGCGACCTGGGCAAGCTGACGAGCCGGACAGCAAACCGGCCGTCAAGTTTCTCGGTGCAGCGCTGGGCAATGGAAGCAAATGTCGCCCGGTCACTTGCTGGTGTGTAAAGACTGATCACGAGCCTTGATCTATCCCAGCTGCGGGACCCGCAGGCCAATAGCACCGCCGCAACGATCAGCGTCGCCAAAACAACCACACCCAGGCGCCGGCCTCGCCCGCGGTAACTCACCAAAGTCCTTGCCTCAATCGCATCGCGTTCAGATCGCCAAGCGCGCCAGCAGATCCCGCGCTTTTTCCGCGTTCTGCGGATCGCAGAGGACGTCGTAGCGGCCGGCCACCAATTGCATGGTCGAGCTGAAATCTCTTGTTCCGCGAGCCATAGCGTAGGGAACCGCCGACGTGATCAGGCCGAAAAACACCCCGGCAATCAAGCCGGTAGCCAGCGCGGCCCACGGGTTCGGGCTGAAAAAGCCGAGCACCAAGCCGATGAACAGGCCGAGCCAGGCGCCGCTGAGCACACCACCACCAAGCACCTTTGCCCAGGTCAAACGTCCCGTGACGCGTTCGACCTGCATGAGGTCCACACCAACGATAGTCACCTGTTGGACCGGGAATTGCTGGTCGGAGAGATAGTCAACCGCGCGCTGCGCTTCGGCGTACGTGGGATAGGAACCGACCGGCCAACCTTTGGGAGGGGTGGGCAATCCTGGCACACCATGACGACCTGCAGCCGCGCCGGTGGGAGTCGCGCCGGGAACCTGTCGGGGCTGGAATTGGCTAGTCATCGATCTTCATTCTCCTCTGCCTCGATTATCGTTTCATGTCCGGTCAGGTCGAGCACGCCCGCACACCGCCAAGAGCCTCGAAACAACCCACCGCATACCGGAACGCGGCGCACAGACCCTCCCCCACAGTGCAACCCCAGACGCATTCTTTGGGTCGCGTCTCATCGCTGGTGTAAATGGTCACGGGCGTAGGTTCCGTCGCAACCGACGAAAGCTATGAAGGAGGGGCTACGCCCGTGACCAAGCGAGTATCGCCGATTGAGCGTGTGCGTGTTGAGATGGATCAGTTGTTCGCCGCGACCGAGCGGCCGTTGACCGAGATTTTGGAGGAGGTCGGGCGGTTATCGGTGCGTCTGGTGTTTCAGGTCGCCGTGGAGGCCGAGGTAGAAGCAGTGTTGGGCCGAGCCCGTCACCAGCGTCGGGTTCAGGACGGCCCGGGCGGGTACCGCAATGGGTATCAACCGCCGGCGACGGTGAAGACCACGATGGGCTCGGTCGAATTATGCCGCCCGAAACTACGCGACACCGACGAGCGGTTCTGTTCGCGGCTATTCGGTGCCGGGGTGACGCGCACCCACGCTCTGGAGGCGTTGGTGATTTCGGGATGGGTGCGCGGTTTGTCGGATCGCGACATCGAGGCCGCGTTGGCCGAGGTGCTGGGCTCGCAGGCGGCGTTGTCGCGCTCGACGGTGAGCCGGATTTGTGCGGCCATCAAAGACGAGTTCGCTGCGTGGTCGTCTCGACGCCTTGATGAGCTGGTGTTGGACTACCTGTTCTTGGATGCCTCGAACTTTCGGATGCATCCCAACGCCCCGGCCGAGCCGGTGCTGGCCGCCTGGGGCATCTGCACCGACGGCAAGCCCCTGTTTATTGGGCTGGCCCCAGCCGCAGCGGAGTCGGCTGATGCGTGGGCCGACTTCTTGGCTGACCTGAGGAACCGGGGACTACGCCCGCCGCTACTGGGCATCTCCGACGGGGCGCCGGGCCTGATCGCCGCATGGGAGACCACGTTTCCGGCAAGCCTGCGTCAGCGGTGTCTGATCCATCGCTGCCGTAACGTCATCGCCAAGACACCTGTCGCGGTCCAGGACGAGATCAAAGCCGCGTTCTGGTCGATCTTCGATGACATTGACCAGCCACCCGGCCAGCAGGCCGTGGATGAAGCCACCCGCCGCGCCGAGGAGTTCACCACCACATACCGCGGGCTCTACCCAGCCGCGGTCGCTTGCCTGGCCAACGACTTCGCCTCGCTGAGCGTGCATTTGCGCTTCCCCCGCCAACACTGGACACGCATCCGCCATTCCAACCTCATCGAACGCACCTTCGGAGAATCCCGTCGCCGGGTCAAGGTCATCGGCCGCCTACCCGGCGAAACCAGCTGTCTGTCGCTGGTATGGGCCGTCCTCGACCGCGCCAGCCGCGGCTGGCGCGGAGTCACCCAAACATCAGCGACCAGCCGCCACCTCCAAGAACTACGCCACCAACTGCTCGAGCCACCCCGCCCACTGCATCCCCCCACCACAACAACCACGACCGACACCACCGCCGCGTAACATGACCACCAGGAACATGCGCCCAGCGTTTTTACACCAGTCCTAAGACGCCACCCATTCTTTGTGTTTATCGGTGGGTGAATCATCGGCTGCAGCTTTCAATTTTTCGGTCGTAGCCGCTATTGCCGCATAGGCTAAGTTGAACATCATGACAGCTCCGGGCGGTTCTTCCGGCGAGGATGCGCAGGACGACGCGGCTTCGCTCCCCCCGACCGATGGGGGGCCTACTGGGCATCCGGTTCAGGAACCTCCGTGTGCTTCGCCGATATCGCCGGCACTCCCACCTGAAGCCGAATGGCCGCCCCCGGCGTATGCGCCGCCCAGTTACCCACCCCCATATGCGCCTGGCTATCCGGGCGGAGCCGCACCGCCAATCCCGCCGACTGGCTATCCGCCGTCCGCATACCCGCCGCACGTCCCCCCAACAGGGGGCTACGGCGCCGCGCCGCCCTACCCTCCGATGCCGCCGCCTTACGGCACATCTCAGGGCGACTCAGTCGGCTATGCACCCCAACCTCAACTGGGCGCCTACCAACCGGTTCCGGACTACCTGAGCGGCTACGGAACCCCGCAGCCCGGGATGAACACGCTGGCTGTCATCTCGCTGATCTCAGCATTCGTCGGGCTGCCCTGCTGCATCGGCTCAATCGTGGCCATCGTGGTAGGCGCGATCGCGCTCAACCAGATCAAGCGAACTCACCAAGAAGGTTACGGCTTGGCGGTGGCCGGCATCGTGATCGGCGTGGCCACATTGCTCGTCTACTTGATCATCGCGATCTTCAGCATGCCTTCGCACTAGCGCGATTACGACCCTCGGCAGCTACCACCACGCAAACGGCTGCCTACGCTTTCAACCATGGGATCAGTCAACAGGGTGTATGTCGCGCGGCTGTCGCGAATGATGGTGCTGGGGCCACTCGGCGAATCCTTCGGACGTGTCCACGACGTCGTGATCAGTATCAGCCTTATTCGCCAACAACCGCGCGTGCTGGGCCTGGTCGTGGATTTGGCTACCCGCCGCAGCATTTTCATACCAATCCTGCGGGTTGCCGCGATCGAGCCAAACGCGGTAACACTGAGAAGCGGCAACGTGTCACTACGCCGTTTCGAGCAGCGGCCGGGCGAAGCGCTGGCGCTGGGCCAAGTGCTCGACACGCCGGTTATGGTCAGCGATCCCGAGCTGCCGGAACTGGCCGGCCTTGATCTCGTGGTCACAGACCTTTCCATGGAGCAAACACGAACACGCGACTGGATGGTTGCCAGAGTCGCTGTCCGCAGTCACCGTCGGCTGGGACGACGGGGCCCGGTGCACGTCGTTGACTGGGACAACGTGCACGGGCTGACACCTTCGGCATTGGCCATGCCGGGGCAGGGCGTAGCCCAGTTGCTGCACCAGTTCGAGGGACGGAGGGCAGTGGATGTCGCTGATGCGATCCGCGGGCTACCGCCCAAGCGACGCTACGAGGTGTTCAAGGCGCTCGGCGACGAACGACTTGCCGACATTCTGCAAGAGTTGCCCGAGTTGGATCAGGCTGAGGTGTTATCTCAACTCGGTACCGAACGCGCCGCCGATGTGCTCGAGGAGATGGATCCGGATGATGCCGCCGACCTACTCGGCGTACTGAATCCGACCGACGCGGAGACACTGCTGACCGAGATGGATCCGGGAGACTCCGACCCGGTGCGCCGGTTGTTGACGCACTCCCCCGACACCGCCGGCGGCCTGATGACGTCCAATCCGGTGGTGTTGGCACCGGACACATCGGTCGCCGAGGCCCTGGCTCGGGTCCGAGATCCTGACCTTACTCCGGCTCTGTCGTCCATGGTGTTCGTGACGCGCCCACCAACGGCCACCCCCACCGGCCGCTATCTCGGGTGCGTACACCTGCAACGACTACTCCGCGAGCCTCCAGCCGAGCTGGTTGGCGGAATCGTCGACACCGACCTGCAACACTTGGCGCCGGAAACCCCACTAGCGGCGGTGACCCGGTATTTCGCCGCCTACAACCTCGTGTGTGGGCCGGTGGTCGACGACCAAAACCACCTGTTGGGAGCGGTGACAGTAGACGACTTGCTAGACCACATGTTGCCGCACGACTGGCGGCTCGACGCGCAGGATCTCGACACCGCTGGAGGACCCCTGTGAGCAAGTACTCCACACCACGGCTGCACACGCCGCGAACATCGCGCATACCCGCACCGCGATTGGACCCGGAAGCCGTCGGGCAGCTCACTGAATCCATCGCACGTTTTTTCGGCACCGGCCGTTACTTATTGCTGCAGACCGTGGTGGTGGCGGTATGGATCGCACTGAACCTGTTCGCGGTGGGTCTGCGCTGGGACCCGTATCCGTTTATCCTGCTCAACTTGGCCTTCTCTACGCAGGCCGCGTACGCGGCGCCGCTGATTCTGCTTGCCCAGAACCGCCAGGAAAACCGGGACCGGATCGGTTTGGACGAAGATCGTCGGCGCGCCGCACAGACCAAGGCGGACACCGAATACTTGGCTCGCGAGCTAGCCGCGCTGCGCCTAGCCATCGGTGAAGTCCCCAGCCGTGACTACCTGCGCCACGAGCTGGAAAACCTGCGCACGCTGCTGACCGATCCCCAGCTGGGCAAACCAGGCGCCAACCCGGCGCGGGCCGCTGAGGCTCCCGACCGGCGCGCCAAAAAATCTGGATTCTAGCCAACCTGACCATTGCGCCACTCCCGTAACACGGGTTATGTATGGTGATCTAGTTCACGAAAAAAAATATTGTCCCGGCGGCTCACATTCTGAGGACGGTCGAGGTGCGCATAGGGGGACGCTGGGGTATCCGCCCAGCCGTAGCGGCGGTGCGAAAACACGCACTTCGCATAGCACGGACACCGCTATTCGGCATGGCCGTAGTCACCCCCCTAGTCTTCGCCGGAGCGGTCGGAGGTACGGCTCCCGCGTTCCCCGGGAAGATTCCACCCCGACGCAGCGCAATCACTCCGGTCGCCGCAGTAAATCCCTCGACCGATGACCCCTCCGGTCCGATCATCATCTCGATAAAGCGTCCGCCAACCAGCTTCCACTTCGCCACCGCCAACCTGTCGGCCCCACCGCCACCAATTGCCGTGAATTCGCCTGGTGCGCTAGGTATTCCGATCATGGCGCTGACCGCATATCGGAATGCCGAACAAAAGATGACCGTAGCCGCCCCCAACTGCGGCGTCAGCTGGAACCTATTGGCCGGAATCGGGCGCATCGAGTCAATGCACGCTAACGGTGGCGCCACCGACGAACACGGTACCGCGATCTCGCCGATCTACGGCCCGGCCCTGGATGGCACATTGCCCGGCAACGAGGTCATCATCCAGAGCAGGGTCGGCAATCGCGTGACCTACGCCCGCGCGATGGGACCGATGCAGTTCTTGCCCGGCACCTGGGCGCGCTATGCGTCCGACGGCGACAGCGACGGTGTCCCCGACCCGCAGAACTTGTTCGATTCCACGCTGGCCGCCGCCCGGTACCTGTGCAGCGGCGGCCTAAATCTGCGGAACCCGACACAGGTCATGGCAGCAATCCTGCGTTACAACAACTCGATGTCATACGCCCAGAACGTGCTGGGCTGGGCCGCTGCATACGCCACCGGCGTGGTTCCTGTCGACCTACCACCGATCACGGGGCCGCCGCCACCGCTGGGCGACGCGCACCTCGAGCATCCGAAGGGCCTGGGTCCCGACCTACCGGTCAACGTCCACGGTCTCCGATTCGGCGACCCGTATGCACAGGTGCCCATCATCGACCTGAGTCCGCGTCAGGCCGCTCCACCGCCACCGCTATGGCCTTGGCTGCCGCCGCCCCCGCCCCCGGAGGCACTGCCACCTGGCTGCACTTTGATCTGTATTGCGTCGCAGAACCCGCCCCCGGCACCGCCACCGGGGATCGGCCCGCCCCCGGTGGACCCGCTCGCGCCGGCACCGTCGGCTGGCTTGCCGCCGCCTGCACCGCTGCCGAATCCCCTTGCCCCTCCACCACCGAATCCCCTTGCCCCTCCACCACCGAATCCCCTTGCGCCTCCACCCGGCGGCCCAATCCCCGGAGTGCCCGACGCGCCACCACCCAACCCACCGGCGCCCACTCCGATCGGCTGAACAGCAGTAAACGGCAAACGCCTACACTCGGCGGTGATGTCCGGAACCAATGACGACAACCAGAACGACCTTGCCGCAGCGATCCGCAGCGCGCTGGCCAAAGTAATCGACCCGGAACTCCGGCGCCCCATTACCGAACTGGGAATGGTCAAAAGCGTCGAAATCGGCCCCGACCGCAGCGTGCACGTCGAGATCTTCCTGACCATCGCCAGCTGTCCGAAAAAGTCCGAAATCAGCGAGCGCGTTACCCAGGCCGTTACCGATGTCCCAGGCACGGGGACGGTAAGGGTCAGCCTGGACGTGATGAGCGACGAGCAGCGCACCCAGCTACGCAAGCAATTGCGCGGAGACGAACGTGAACCTGTCATTCCGTTCGCCCAGCCCAGTTCGCTTACCAGGGTGTACGCTGTCGCCTCCGGCAAGGGCGGGGTCGGCAAGTCCACTGTCACAGTCAACCTGGCCGCGGCGTTGGCGGCACGTGGCCTGGCAGTGGGAGTACTGGACGCCGACATCCACGGCCACTCCATCCCGCGGATGATGGGCACCGCCGACCGACCCACCCAGCTTGAATCGATGATCCTGCCACCTATCGCCCATGAGGTGAAAGTCATCTCGATCGCTCAGTTCACTCAGGAAAACACCCCGGTGGTGTGGCGTGGCCCGATGCTACATCGGGCATTGCAACAATTCCTGGCCGATGTCTACTGGGGCGACTTGGACGTGCTCTTGCTAGACCTGCCTCCTGGCACGGGTGACATCGCAATCTCGGTGGCGCAACTTATCCCCAACGCCGAAATCCTGGTCGTGACCACACCACAGCTGGCCGCTGCCGAAGTGGCCGAGCGTGCGGGCAGCATCGCGCTGCAGACCCGGCAGCGCGTTGTCGGCGTGGTAGAAAATATGTCCGGGCTCACGCTGCCCGACGGTACAAAGCTGCAGCTATTCGGCGAGGGCGGCGGTCAACAGGTCGCCGAAAGGCTGTCCCGCGCGGTCGGCGCCGACGTGCCGCTGCTAGGACAGATCCCGCTGGATCCCGCGCTCGTGACCGCCGGTGATTCCGGCAAGCCCATTGTGCTGAGCGCCCCCGATTCCGCGGTAGGTAAGGCATTGCTCAGCATCGCCGACACCATGTCGTCCCGGCGGCGCGGCCTGGCAGGAATGTCGCTGGGACTCGACACGAAACGAGACTGACCGGCCCGGGCTGGCCTGGCCAGCTCAGGTGGCGTCAGTGTCGAACGGAGTGCGCGCAGCGTCATCGGGGGCACGCTGTTCAGCCGGGCTGTGCGCGCCAGGCGGCTCCGCCGGCTTCGAGGGAGCACCGTTGGTAGGTCGGTCGAAGTTCCCGGTAAAGAGCGAGTCGTCACCGTCGAGTAGATGTTTGGTGAGTGCCGCGCGCGGGGTCATACCCCGCAGCTTCTGCAGCTCCCCCAGCGGAGCACGCAGATCATCGAATTCGGGGCCGATATCCTCGCGCAACTGGCTGGTCACGCCGCTGAGATAGTCGCGTGCCTGCCGCAATGCGTTGGCCGCCCAACGGATCGCGCCAGGAAGCCGCTCAGGGCCGAGGATCACCAGCCCGACTACGACAAGTACGAGCATTTCCCCCCAGCCGATGTTGGCGAACACCTAGCTGGAATCGGGTTCGGGATTCACGGTCAACGTCACATGCCGGCCATCGCGGACCACCTCTATTGGGGCGTCCTGGCCGATGGGCAGCTGCCGCACGGCGACGACGAACTCGTCGGAGTCGGCGACTGTGCGGTCGCCGACCTTGACGATCACATCGTTTTCCAGGATTCCCGCCTTCTGCGCGGGGCTGCCGGCTTTGACATTGGCCACCTGCGCACCCGACGCGATCGCGTTGCTGACCGAGCGGGTACTGATGCCAATAGTGGGGTGCACGATCTTTCCGTCTTTGATCAGTGTTTGGGCAACCATCTTCACCTCATTGACCGGGATAGCGAAGCCCAGCCCGCTTGCGCTCTCCGATAGTGACTTGCCGGCAGTATTGATGCCGATCACCTGGGAGTCCATATCGATCAACGCACCACCGGAATTGCCATGGTTGATCGAGGCATCGGTTTGGATAGCGTCGATGACGGTGTCGGTATCGGAGCCCTCTCCCGACAGCGGGACAGGACGGTGCAACGCGCTCACGATCCCTTGGGTTACCGTGCTGCGCAGTCCCAGCGGCGCACCGACGGCCAGGACCTCATCGCCAACACGCACCTTGTCGGAATCTCCGAACCTGGCCACGGTGAGATTATCGACGTTGTCCACCTTGAGCACGGCCAAGTCGGTCTTGGGGTCGCGCCCTACGAGATTAGCGGGCACTTCCTTGCCATCATTGAACACCACCGTCGTCTTGAACTGGCTGGGGTTGTTCGCCGCCTCCGAAATCACGTGGTTGTTGGTGACTATGTAGCCGCGGCCATCGACGATGACACCGGAACCCTGCATACCCTCCTGATCACTGACCGACTCGATAGTCACCACCGAGTCAGCCACGGCTGCGGCGACCTTGGTGAATCGGCCGGCCGGCTCTTGGGCATTGCCACTGGTCGACAAAGTAACCTTCGATGTGGTGAAGGCCTCGACGACTTCGGCGGTTTTGCGCCCGATCACACCACCAACCAGGCCGATCATCAGCGCAACGATGGCCAAGGTGGCCAGAGCCACATAGGACACCTTGTCGCCAAACAGCACGTCGCGTACGCCCAGCTTGCCGCTGTGGCCGAGCACGCTGTGCGGCACCGGTCCGGCGACCCCCGGCTTACCCAAGGCGGCCGCAGCCCCGGGATCCCGCCACGGGTCGTCCAGTCCGTCCGGCTGGCCATTAGCTTGCTCAGCAGCCAACGCACCGGAATCTATCGGGTGTCGCTGAAGTGAATCGGCGCCATCGAAGGGACGGCCGAATGCCTCCTCTAGTACTGGATCGGCCGGCTGGTCGTGGGGTCTAAACTCCGACTGTTCCCGATACTTCTGCGGGCGTACCCGGTCGGCCACAAAGGATCCCTGGACCCCGGAAGGACGCCCGAACGCAATGCGCGCCGCCGAGTCGACTGGTGGTCGGGAGATGGGGCGCGGCGCCAGGCGATCTGCACCGTTCGCGCCGCCATCTTGCCCATTGTCACTGCCTTGGTCGGAGGTCACCTCATCCTCTTCCGAATCCTCTGGGCGCTCGAGACAGGGCAGTAAGCCGTGCGACGACGCGCGTTCACGGCGTTGTCTATATCCACCCTAGTATCCACGGATCTCGGTCAGTCGGCATGAGCCGCACGCCACCGCCACAATGGGCCGCACTGCGAATGGGCAGCTCTCAAACTAGCGGCGCTTCCGCTGGTCACGAACGTTGTCGCCGCCAAGAAAGCTGTCCGATATTGACGCCGCCTGGTCGTCGGGCGGGCAGTGCGGAATGTCAGACAGCAAGCCCAGCAAATCACTAGGAATTCTGATCGGGTGCGAGTCGCGGAGCGCGGTACGTGCACGGCTCTGGTCCTCCACTTCGGCCGCGCATTGACTACAAAGCGCAAGGTGATGCGCGGCGCGCAAGTGGGCATTCATCCGCAGCTCTCCGTCGACGAACGCAGCTATGGCCTCAATGGACAGATGCTCAGTAGAGCCGAATCGCCGCGGCGCCCCCACCGGCGCATCACTCTGGGAAGCGAACTGAGCAGGCAGCCAGGAGAACGCCCGGCGGAACACACGTCCGCGGTCGGCCATCATCAGCTCCTCTCCTCCAGCGTCGACATCACCGATATCTCGAATGTAGCGCGGTTCGCCACCCGATAACCATCACCAGCCGATAACACCCCTGGACTTAGGAGTAATTCGCAACCACCCCGTGACCAATCCGGTGGTTCAGTCTCGCAGACCCGCGGTGGATACTCAGCTGGCCGCTTGAGGGTGCAGCATTTCAGGACTGTTGCTGGGTTCTGGGTGCGCGGCCAGGTGGTCTCGTAGCGCCTGGCGACCGCGGTGGATCCGGCTTCGCACGGTGCCCAACTTCACGCCCAACGTGGCGCCGATCTCCTCGTAGGACAAACCTTCGATATCACACAACACAACCGCGGCACGGAACTCAGGCGGCAACGAATCCAGGGCAGCCTGCAGGTTGGGGCCAAGCCGTGAGTCGTGGTAAATCTGCTCGGGCGTGGGCTCGTCGGCGGGTACTCGATCGTAGTCCTCGGGCAAAGCTTCCATCCGAATGCGGGCCCGCCGGCGAACCATGTCGAGGAACAAGTTTGTCGTAATGCGGTGCAACCAACCCTCGAAAGTACCGGGCTGGTAGTTCTGCACCGACCGGAAAACCCTGATGAAAGTCTCCTGGGTGAGGTCCTCGGCGTCGTGCTGGTTGCCGGCGAGCCGATAGGCCAGCCGGTACACCCGGTCGGCGTGCTGACGAACCAACTCATCCCACGACGGCATCGTTGCCTTGTCACCGGTCGCGTCAAACACCGCGGTGCCTTGCAACGCGTCGGACGCTTCGGTCCACTCGCCGTCGCGGCACTCTTGGGGATGAGACATCGTGGTCGGACTCAGTGTGCTAATAATCAAATCCTCCGGTTTCGCCCTGCCATCAAGTGTTGGCAGGTCTTCACCGCCGGCAACGCGAACTTGCCGTTGTTTATTCCCCGCCCAACATTCACCGCGTTCCATAGACATACCGTCGCTTACCTGCGTATGGGCGGTATATGAGCAAACTGAGCTTTAGCTGAGAAACCGTCTGCGAATCGGCCGTGTCCAGCGCCTATCGGCCGCCGAAAGATGGCCCCGACACCACCCGTCCCGGGCGTGTCGCGCAGGGCCCACCCGCCAGTCTCGGCAACCAGGATCGGGCGCGCCTGCCATAACGTACTGCGAATTGGAATACGCTGCGGGCATGGCCAGCACCGAGAACTCCCCCGGCCAACCCGCCAGCAGCCGGGCCGATTCGCTCTCCGCACATGCGGAACGATCGATTTCCGAAGACGCGATCCTTGCGAGCGCCCGCGAACGAGCCGCGGATATCGGCGTCGGAGCAATAACACCCGCAGTCGGCGCGCTCCTGAGCGTGCTGGCCAAGCTCAGCGGAGGCAAGGCAGTGGCCGAGGTCGGTACGGGAGCCGGCGTCAGCGGGCTGTGGCTGTTGTCCGGCATGACCGACGACGGCGTCTTGACCACGATTGATATCGAGCCCGAGTATCTGCGGTTCGCCAGAGACGCGTTCTCGGAAGCCGGCATCGGGCCGTCACGCACCAGGTTGATCAGCGGCCGCGCCCAGGACGTGTTGACGCGGCTCGCCGACGAGTCTTACGACCTGGTGTTCATTGACGCCGACCCGATCGATCAACCGGACTACGTGGTCGAGGGCATGCGGCTGCTCCGATCCGGCGGGGTCATCGTGGTGCACCGGGCCGCACTGAACGGGCGGGCCGGCGATCCGGCAGCGCGCGATGCCGAAGTGGCTGCCGTGCGCGAGGCGGCACGGTTGATAGCCGAGGACGAACGCCTCACTCCCGCGCTGGTCCCGTTGGGTGACGGTCTGCTCACAGCCGTCAGAGACTAGCTCGCGATTGGCTACCGCGAAATCCTAGACGAACACCCCGTTGGACGATGACTATCGGCTAGACAACGCCACGTGACCACGCAGCGAAGCTGCGTTTTAGCGCACCGAGCATGCGTTCGGTCGACTTGACCGCGACGACCCAGATCACCGATGCGGCCATCGGGCGGTTCGGTCAACAAAGCCTCGGAGTCGGGTTGCCCGGCATCACCGACGCCGCGGACGTGCGCGCCCTGAGCTCTGCACCGAAGGCCTTCTCACCGATCACGCCGTGTACCGCGCCTTCTCGGATATCCGGGACAAAGAGAGGCAAGGAGATTTCCCTGCCAGCTGACAGCTGCCAGGCACCCATCGAAATCCGGAATCTCATCAAAAACTTCGGTCCGGTGCGAGCGCTGGACGGCCTCGATCTAACCGTGTGCAAAGGCGAAGTGCACGGCTTCCTTGGGCCGAACGGGGCCGGCAAGTCCACACCCTCTGCGCATTCTGTTGGGGTTGGCGAAGGTCGACAGCGGAAACGCTCGGTTATTAGGCGGCGACCCGTGGTCGGACGCTGTCAAACTACATCGTCAGATCGCCTACGTGCCAGACGATGTCACCTTTTGGCCGTCACTGACCGGCGGCGAAACCATCGATTTGCTGGCCCGCTTGCGGCGTTGGATCGACCGGAAAACGTCGAGCGGAGCTACTCAATCTCGAACCGTTCGCGCGCATTCCCCGCCTCCGCAACTTCGGCATTGGGCCGCTGCTGTGGCTGCTAGGCATCAAGGCAGGACCAATTATCGCGAGCACCCTCGGTTCCCGACACCGAGATGTGCGGTGCTAGTAACACGTCCTCGTTGGCGCTGTGGCCCACGACGGACCGACTTGACCATCCGATATGTGCTACCGAGCACCGTTATCAGACACCGCCTTTCGGACCTCCACGAGTTCGAGCGTTCCGCAACGGAGACCATCGCGCGGGGCGCAATCCCGGCGCCTGCCTGACGAGCTAGACCCAGACGCCCTTGCCCACTGCCACCACTCCCCCGGCACTGATCGCAAACCGCTCTCGATCCTTGTCCATATCCACACCTACCATTTCGCCCGGCCCAACGACGACGTTCTTGTCGAGGATCGCGTGACGTACCACCGCTCCGCGACCAACCCGGGCGCCCGGCATGATCACACTGCCCTCCACGATCGCGCCGTCGTCGACCACCACGTTCGAGGACAGCACCGAGTTGCGCACCGACGCCGCCGAAATGATGCTGCCGGCACCGACTATTGACTCCTGAGCCGAGCCACCGTTGACGAACTTCGCCGGCGCCAAATTCTCCGACTCGCCACGGATCGGCCAGCGCTTGTTGTACAGATTGAACACCGGATGGACTGAAACCAGGTCCATGTGTGCATCATAAAAGGCATCCAGGGTCCCGACGTCTCGCCAGTAGGCGCGGTCGCGGTCGGTGGCACCGGGAACTTCGTTGTCGGAAAAGTCATAAACGGCTGCCATGCCGTCGGCCACCAGCTGTGGAATGATATCGCCGCCCATGTCGTGATCAGAGTGGTCATCATCAGCATCGGCACGAATCGTGTCGATAAGCACCTTTGTCGTAAAGATGTAGTTCCCCATCGAGACATACGTCGCGTCGGGGTCATCAGGGGTACCCGGGGGCTCCAACGGCTTCTCGACAAAACTGCGTATCCGGCCGGATTCGTCTGCGTCAATACAACCGAATGCGCCCGCTTCCGCGCGTGGAACCCGGATGCCTGCCACCGTCGCACCGGCACCACTGTCGATGTGGAATCGGACCATCTGTTCGGGATCCATGCGGTAGACGTGGTCCGCACCGAAAACCACTATGTAGTCCGGATCTTCGTCATAGATCAAATTCAACGATTGATAGATCGCGTCGGCAGAGCCCGTGTACCAGCGTGGGCCGAGACGCTGCTGCGCCGGGACTGGAGTGATGTACTCGCCGGCCAGCCCGGACAAGCGCCAGTTCTGCGAAATGTGGCGATCCAGTGAATGCGACTTGTACTGAGTGAGAACGCAGATTTTTAGGTATCGGGCGTTGACCAGATTGGAAAGCACGAAATCAATCAGCCGATAGGCGCCACCAAACGGGACTGCTGGTTTGGCTCGGTCCGCAGTCAGCGGGTACAGCCGCTTACCCTCACCGCCCGCCAAGACTATGCCTAGCACGTGCGGCAATTCCCTCATGGGTCAAACCTATCGACCACCGCAAAACGCTGCCAGAGGGAACCCCCCGTTCGCCCCCGAAGCGGCCGTCGCTCTGAGGAACCGTCCAGCACGGTATTCGGCCCAATTGTCCGGCTCCTCCCCGGGCCAACGCACAGCCCGAATCGTCGCCGAACTACGGTGCGGAGAATGCGGGTGGCGATGATGACGCGGGAGTATCCACCAGAGGTCTACGGCGGCGCCGGAGTACACGTCACCGAACTGGTATCTCAGTTGCGTCACCGGTGCGCAGTCGACGTGCACTGCATGGGCGCACCCCGTAGTGATGCTTTCGCCTATCAGCCGGACCCTCGGTTGCGTCGCGCCAACCCGGCATTAGCCACATTGTCGTCGGACTTGGTGATGGCTAATGCGGCTAAGGCGGCCGACGTCGTTCATTCGCACACTTGGTATACAAGCTTGGCAGGACATCTAGCAGCGCTGCTCTACGGCATCCCGCATGTGTTGACAGCACATTCACTCGAGCCACTACGGCCGTGGAAAGCCGAGCAACTCGGCCGCGGCTACCAGGTGTCGACGTGGGTCGAGCACACTGCCGTGCTGGCCGCAAACGCCATCATCGCAGTCAGCTCCAGCATGCGCGACGACATGTTGCGCATCTACCCCACCGTGAACCCAAACCGAATTCACGTCGTCCGCAATGGGATCGACGCCAATGTGTGGTATCCGACCGGGCCAGTTCGGCCGAAGTCCCAGCTCGGCGAACTCGGAGTCGCTCCAAACCGGCCCATCGTGGCGTTTGTCGGCCGGCTCACCCGCCAAAAAGGTGTCGCCCACCTGCTAGCAGCCGCGCACCAATTCAACCCGGACGTGCAGTTGGTGCTGTGCGCTGGCGCCCCCGATACCCGCGAAATCGCCGAAGAAGCGCAGAATGCGGTAGTCGATTTGGCCCGCAATCGCACTGGCGTGTTCTGGATCCGGGATACGCTTCCCATCGGAACATTGCGTGAAATAATGTCGGCAGCAAATGTTTTCGTGTGCCCGTCGTTGTACGAGCCGCTCGGCATCGTAAATCTTGAGGCGATGGCCTGCGCCACGGCAGTGGTGGCCTCCGACGTCGGCGGGATACCCGAAGTAATCGCCGATGGCGTTACCGGCTTACTTGTGCACTACGACGACAACGATCCTGCCGGATACCAGGCCGGATTGGCAGAAGCAGTCAATGAGCTGGTGTCCGATCCCGGCAAAGCGGAACGCTTCGGGCAAGCAGGACGCCAGCGCTGCATTGAGGAATTCTCCTGGGCCAACGTCGCCGAACAGACGCTCGACATCTACCAGGAGGTATGTGGATAACCCCGACCATTACCCGCTGGGCCGGCGTCACTGATTCCAGCTGTTGTCAGCTAGTCACAGCCTTGAGTTCGTCCCCAAGCGCAGCAGCTTCGTCAGGCGTCAGCTCGACCACCAGTCGACCGCCGCCCTCCAGTGGTACCCGCATCACGATGCCGCGCCCCTCCTTTGTCGCTTCCAACGGACCGTCACCGGTCCGGGGCTTCATCGCCGCCATCGAGTGCTCCCTCCAGATTCGAGCTGGCCCGCCGTCGCGGACTTGGCCGGCGCCGAGCATGCCCCGCCTGTGGATTCCACAGCCATACCCGACATTGAACTGCCGATTCACCCCTCTATTGTTCCCTATCGGCGTCTAAAGGTGCACAAGACCCGCTTCCTAGCCCTCGCCGCGCCGCGCCAGCCCGCTCACGGCCCGCTTCGTCACCTGGCGCAAGGCACCCAGCAGTCACGGATGTGGTCATCGACCATTCCGGTTGCCTGCATCAAGGCGTACGCGGTGGTTGGTCCGACGAAACGGAATCCGCGCCGCTTCAATTCACCAGCCATTGCCTTAGATTCCGGGCTGACCGAAGCAATTTCGGAATCGGTGGCCGGCCTGGGCCGCGGCGTCGGCGCGAACGACCACAGTAGCTCCGACAGGTCTGCGGGCGATCCGAGGTCAGCGGCGGCACGCGCATTGACGATTGTGGCTTCTATCTTGGCCCGGTTACGAACAATCCCCTCGTCAGCCATAAGCCGCCGCACGTCGGCGTCAGTAAAGCCGGCAACCTGCTCGATATCGAATCCAGCGAAAGCACGGCGGAAATTGTCGCGCTTGCGCAGGATGATCAACCACGACAAGCCGCTCTGGAACGCTTCTAGACTCAACCGCTCAAACAAAGCGACTCGCCCCCGCAACGGGCGACCCCACTCGTGGTCATGATACGAGCGATATAGCTCGGCATCTGGTCCCGGGCGAATTACCGACCAACCACAGCGAACCAAGCTCGGATCGCTCAAGCCGCTCACTGCGATTCCCGAAGGGCCTCAACATCGGCGCCCACCGTTGCATCCGGATGGTTCGCAACTTCGAGGCTGTCCACCTTGGTCTGGATGCCCACAACCGACGGGGCCTGGATAGCCTCCAGCCGCCCGCGTAGCACCTCAAGCTCGCGACCAAGCCGATCTAGGACCCAGTCGACCTCGCTGGTCTTGTATCCGCGCACCACCTGGGTGAACTTGACCGCGTCGACGTCGGCGCCGGTAACCCCGGAGGTGGGCAGCGCCGTCGCCGTCGTGGCCCGCGGCAGCGGCGGCAGCCGCTCGCCGCGCCCGAACAGCAGGCTTGCGATACTAAACAACACAATCGCCGCCAAGACGAGCACGACCAGATACAACAACACCAAAGCCATGGGATCGATATTGCCCTAACCAATCACCACGGTGCTCACGGCTCGGCGATCAGCCCACCTCAATGTGGCCTGAGCACCTTCATCGGCGGCCGGTCAGCCAGCGACACCGGCCAGGTGTGCTGGGTGTAGCCAACACCGTCTGCGCCAGCGGCAAAGAACTGAGTCAAGCCAACCCCGGAGTCGGGGATCCCACACCGAGACAACAGGGTCGCGATAACCTGCCGGCTCATTGCCCCCAGCTCGGCCAGCGGGCGGTTGCGGTGTGCCCGCACGCCAAGGTTGACCTGCGCGATCGCATCGAGGCCCAGCCGGTCGAAGGTGTCAACAAGCAGTCCGATCTCTACGCCGTAGCCTGGGGCGAACGGCAATGCGGTGAGAAGTTCTCGGGTGGCCGCGTATTCGCCGCCCAGCGGCTGCAGCACGCACCCCAGCTCCGGGCGCAACGCCGCCAAGAGCGGCCGCGCCACCAGCTCAGTGACACGACCGCCGCCAGTCTGGCCCGCACTGCCGCCCACATCGCCGACATTGAGTGGCCGTCGGTAAAAACTCTTCACCAAGTGCAGGCCCTCGCCGGTAAGCAGCGGACCGACCAGCCAGGGCACGAACATCGGGTGTGGGTTAATCAGATCAGAGTCGACAAACACCACGATGTCGCCGCTCGTGGCCGCCAGCGAACGCCACAACGCCTCACCTTTGCCGGGACGCGTCGGAACCTCCGGCAATGCCTGCTCACGGCTCACGACGCGGGCCCCGGCAGCGATGGCCCGAATCTCGGTGTCATCGGTGGAGCCTGAGTCCAGCACGATCAGTTCATCGACCAGGCCCGCGCCATCCTGGACCAGCGGCGAGATACTGTCGATCACCGTCTCGATAGTTTGTTCCTCGTTGAGCGCCGGAAGCACCACCGATACCGTCCGCCCAGACTTCGCCGCTACCAACTCGTCGATCGTCCAACGGGGACGACTTTCGCTGCGATCCGGCAGCCAGATGTCCCCTGGCAATGCCGCGAGAACTCCATCGCTGGTCAGGTCGCCGGCGACCAGCTCCGATGCCGTCATGCGAGTCCTCTCACCGTGCGCGTCGGAGGACGCGTCCCCTGGATCGACGCCACCATCTCGAGCACCCGCCGCGTAGCCGCAACCTGGTGCACCCGAAATATGCGTGCTCCGGCGGCCGCCGCCAGGGCGGTAGCCGCCAGCGTTCCCTCGAGCCGCTCGGTCAAGTCCACCCCCAGAGTCTCCCCGACGAAGTCCTTGTTACTCAAAGACATGAGCACAGGCCACCCGGTGATAACAAGATCGGCCACGTGTCGCAGCAGAAGCAGCCCGTGGAAGGTGTTCTTGCCGAAATCGTGGGTCGGGTCGATCAGCACTCGGTCGCGGGCCACTCCGGCCGCCACCGCCCGCTCGGCCGCACCTGTGACCTGGCGAATCACATCGTCGACCACGCCGCGGGTAGTCGTACCGTAGCTCACCCGGAAGGGACGCGTGCGAGGCAATGCGCCACCGGTATGCGCACACACCAGGCCCACACCGAACTCTGCAGCCACCTCGGGCATGGCTTGGTCGACGCCGCCCCACGAGTCGTTGATCAGGTCAGCGCCCGCCGCGCAACTGAGCCTGGCCACCTCAGAACGCCAGGTATCGACGCTGATCAACTGGTCTGGGTAGGCGCTCCGAACCCATTCGATAAACGGAACGAGCCGCGCGATTTCGGTGTCCGGGTCGACGTTGCTGCCCGGCCCCGCTTTGACGCCGCCAACGTCGATGACATCGGCACCGTCGGCGACTGCCCGGTGAACGGCGGCCCTGGCAGCCTCGTCGCCAAAGGTCGCGCCCTTGTCGTAAAACGAATCCGGGGTGCGGTTCACGATCGCCATGATCAGCGGACGATCCCCAGCGACCGGACGGCCGCACAGCGTTGACTGCACACACCCATAGTGCCTATTCGCCGAGAAACATCTGACCTCGGGATGCAGATTTAGCCGGGATAGCACATAGCCGCCGGCTATCCCCGTGGCCGCTGACCGGCCGCTACTTCATCTGGGTACTCCGCGTAGTACGGCACGTAGCCTTCGGCGCGACCGGCCAACACATAGAGCGGGTCCGCCACGCCGGGGTCATACGGGCCATAGCCTTGCTCGCGCAGTTCCACCTTGCGGCTCTTGAACGTCGTGGTGTGCTCAAGCGCCGTCACCAAACGCACAAAGAGCGGCAATGCGTAACCGGGCAGTTGACCATATACCGCGCGGGCCAGCGCCAGGCCATCAAAATCGGCGCCCTCACGCAGCTTGACTGCAGCCATCCCAGCGCGCCCGCCGGTCCGCGGAATCTCCACGCCGTAGACCGTGCACTCTTCAACAGCCGGCTCTGTGGCCAGCGCCGCTTCCACCTGCGTGGTAGCAACGTTTTCGCCCTTCCAGCGGAAGGTGTCGCCCAACCGGTCGATGAACGCGGCGTGGCCCATGCCCTGCGGGCTCATCACATCGCCAGTGTTGAACCAACAGTCACCGTCACGAAAAGCGTTGCGCACCAACTTTTTTTCGCTAGCCGCCGAGTCAGTGTAGCCGTCGAACGGCTGCAGTCTATTGACCGGGCTAAGCAACAAGCCGGGCTGGCCCGCGGGCACCCGGCGCACCCGCCCGCTGCCATCGCGTCGCGGTGCACCCGTGTCCGGGTCGTACTTCACGTAGGCCAGTGGCATGGGCGAGATACCAGTAGTTCCAGGCATATTGAAGATGTTGATATACGCAGAAGTGCCTTCGCTGGATGCGTAGAACTCGCACACCCGGTCGATTCCGAACCGCGTGGTGAAATCGGTCCAGATTTCCGGACGCAGCCCATTGCCGCAGATCACTCGAACTCTATGCGCGCGGTCGGTCGGTTTTGGCGGCTGGTTGAGCAGATATCGACAGATCTCGCCGATATAGATGAACGCAGTGGCCCGGCTGGCGATCACCTCGTCCCAGAATCGCGACGCCGAAAACGACTTGCCCAGCGCCAACGTCGCCCCGGAATTGATCACCGACGACAACGCGACCGTCAGTGCGTTGTTGTGGTAGAGCGGCAAACAACTGTAAAGCGTGTCAGAGCCCTTCAGTCGTAGCCCCAGTCCGCCGAACACAGCCAACGCCCGTAGCCACCGTTGATGCGTCATCACGCTGGCCTTGGGGTATCCGGTTGTTCCCGAGGTGAAGATGTAGAACGCGGTGTCTTTGGCGTGCACCGCCGATGCTGAGGCCGGGTTGTTGGCGGGCGCTGTCACGGCGCTTCGCTCCAGATCCTCGATGGTCAGTACCGCGCCGGCCGAGGCGCCACACTCGCTGACGGCGCTAACCAAGTCCGACTCCGCGATCAGCACCTTGGCGTCCAGCAGGCCAAGACTATGCTTCAGCACGTCGCCGCGCTGGTGGTAGTTGAGCATGCCGGCAATAGCGCCGCACTTGACCACGGCCAACATCGCCAACACCGTGTTGGGCGAATTCCGCAGCATGATGCCCACGACATCACCGGGGCCGACACCCCGAGCCGCCAACACCCCGGCGTACTGGTTTGCGATGGCGTTGGCTTCGCGATAGCTGAGCTGCTGATCACCGAACCTCAAGAAAATACGGTCGGCGTAACGCGCGGCCCGGTCGGCGAACACCTTGCCGATCGACGCCTTGGAGTTCGGACGAGGCAGCAACCCCGTCATCGCCCCACGCAAAATTGACGGCGTATCTGCCAGCACACCTGGGACTCGTGCTGCGACATGGGTGAACTTGACAGCGGTGCGCGCTCCGCCGACCTTGTCAGACAATTGATCCCTCGATTCGCATTGCAACTGTGCAGTACATACCCTGTGGCGGCGGCATGTCGATCCGAAGACGAAGAGCCATCGCGTCTCTCTGTGGTGACAGTACTAACTTGAACCTAGCGATGACGCTGGACCATCCCGGGTTGCAGAAGTAGGCGACGCGCTCTTGGCACGGCGCCACTGGACACGGTGGCCCTACCCGTGTCGGCCGACATCAAGCGGCTGCAGGTGCACACGCGTCGAGCGCCGCAGCTACCTCGTGCACCACGATCAGGCGCTGCATAGCCATCGGCGATACATAACCGGAGTTCACCAACCCACGCAGCCAGGTCCACAATCCGTCGTAATGCCCGTCCGGATCGAGAATGACCACCGGTTTGTCATGCATACCGAGATAGCCGGTAGTCCACGCGTCGAGTATTTCGTCCAACGTTCCAACACCACCGGGCAGCGCAATGAACGCTTTGGCCCGCTCTTCCATGACGTGCTTGCGCTCACGCAATGTGTCAGTGACGATCAGCTCACTGGCATCACGGTCGGCCAGCTCACGGCGCTCCATCAATTTGGGAATCACGCCGACGGTCCAGCCGCCGCGGGCCCGCGCCGCCGACGCGACCGCACCCATCGCCGAAACGTGTCCACCGCCCCATACCAAAGTCCAGCCCCGCCTAGCGATAGCCGCGCCAAGGTCAGCTGCCAACCTCAGCAACTCTGGGTGAGTCGGTCCGGCGGCGCAATAGACAGCCACCGCCCACTGGCTGGCCGCATCAGGTGTCGAGGACATACACGGAAAGGTAAACCAACCGCACCGGCGTCACGCTCATTGGGCCCATCAGCTTGCAGCTCGCGCGGCCGCGCAGTAGGAGCCAGGCGACGCCTGGGCGATCTAGCCCACACGGCCGATTCTGGCGGGCATTAACCGCTCAGATACCGACCCAGCATGTCTACAGCTTCAGCGATCTGACCGACGGGCACCCGTTCGTCACGCCGGTGCGCCAGGTTGGGATCGCCGGGACCGTAGTTAACCGCCGGTATCCCCAGCGCCGCGAAGCGGGATACATCGGTCCAACCGTATTTCGCGCGGACTTTGCCGCCCGCCGCCTCGACCAGCGCCTTAGCTGCGGGCTCGGACAAGCCCGGCAAGGCGCCCGCAGCTGCATCAGTCTGTTCGATCTCTACATCGAGGCCGTCGAACACCTCGCGCACGTGTTGCAGCGCGGCCGCCAAAGACCGGTCGGGCGCAAAACGATAGTTCACCGTTAGCGCGGCCCTGTCGGGAATCACATTTCCGGCCACACCACCGTCGACCCGCACCGCCGACAAGCCCTCACGGTACGTACACCCATCGATGTCCACGCTGCGTGCCGAATAACCGGCCAACCGATCCAGCACCGCGCCCAATTTGTGGATTGCATTGTCGCCTAGCCAAGAGCGCGCCGAGTGCGCGCGAGTTCCAGCCGCACTGACCACGACGCGCAGCGTTCCCTGGCAGCCGGCCTCAACGAGGCCGGCTGTTGGCTCGCCAAGGATAGCCAAGTCTGCATTCAACCAGTCGGGCAACTCTCGTTCGATCCGACCCAAACCATTTGCTGCCGAATCGATTTCCTCGCAGTCGTAGAACACCAGCGTTAGGTCGTGCGCCGGTTCAGTTACGGTGGCCGCCAGATGAAGAAAGACCGCGTCACCGGATTTCATATCTGCGGTTCCGCACCCGTGCAGCATGTCCTGTTCCCGGCGGCTCGGCACATTTCCGGCCGCCGGCACGGTGTCCAGATGTCCGGCCAACAGCACTCGCGTCGGCCGGCCCAGCCGGCTACGAGCCAGCACCGCGTTGCCGTTGCGAATGATCTCGAAACCGGAAGTTTGTCCGCGCAGCGCGGCCTCAACCTCGTCGGCGATACGCGCTTCGTTTCTCGATTCGCTTGGAATGTCGACCAGGGCCGCGGTCAGCTCAATCGGATCCCCGCGCAAGTCCAGCACAATCTCAGCGTAGTGGGCGTTCCTCGCAGGCGCCTGCGGGTCCGTTCAGCCGGGGAAGTACCGTGTCGACCGTGACTGGAGCTGCGGGCATCGGCCTGGCGACCCTCGCGTCCGACGGATCTGTCCTCGACACCTGGTATCCCGCGCCGGAACTAGCCGAATCGGCCGCCGGCGGTACGTCGCACCTGACGTCTCCTGAGGTGCCCGCCGAGCTGGCCGCACTGGTCGGCCCCGATGAAGATCGCGGCACCGAGACCGTCGCGATCCGTACCGTCATCGAGTCGCTCGACGATGCAGCAGCCGACACCTACGACGCCTACCTGCGGTTACATCTGCTCTCGCACCGCCTGGTCAGGCCACACGGGCTTAACGCCGGCGGCCTGTTCGGGGTATTGACGAACGTGGTGTGGACCAATCACGGCCCATGCGCGGTCGGGGGGTTCGAGGCGGTTCGGGCGCGGCTGCGCCGCCGCGGGCCGGTGACGGTGTACGGAGTCGACAAGTTCCCCCGGATGGTCGACTACGTCATGCCTTCCGGGGTGCGCATCGCTGATGCCGACCGGGTACGGCTCGGCGCCCACCTGGCGCCAGGCACCACCGTGATGCACGAGGGCTTTGTTAACTACAACGCCGGCACCCTGGGAGCCTCAATGGTAGAAGGCCGCATCTCAGCGGGTGTGGTCGTGGACGATGGATCGGACATCGGCGGCGGCGCCTCGATCATGGGCACACTGTCCGGCGGCGGCACGCAAGTCATTTCGATCGGTAAGCGCTGCCTACTCGGCGCGAACTCTGGGCTGGGCATCTCACTGGGCGACGACTGTGTGGTGGAAGCCGGGCTCTACGTCACCGCCGGCACCAAGGTCGCCACCCCGGACGGCACCCCGGTCAAAGCACGTGACCTCTCCGGCACCAACAATTTGCTATTCCGCCGCAATTCATTGACCGGCGCCGTCGAGGTGGTGACCCGCGAGCTGCGCGGTATCGAACTCAACGAGGATTTGCACGCCAACTGACCGCCGCTACGACGGGTTACCAGATACTGGGTGCACGGAACCGGTTCGCGGGATCGAAATCCGCTTTTCCCCTGGCAACTTCGCCGACTGCCTCAAGCGCGCGGTATAGATCGCCGAGGCCGGCGTCGCCGACCCGCTCGCGAATCTCAGAATCGAGCGCAGCCGCCGCACGCAGGCGGGCCGTCACGTGTTCGATCGCCTTCGGGGTGAGCTCGACTATTTTTTCGCGCTGGTCGCTAGTCGACGCAGTGACTTCGACATAGCCGCGCTGCCGCAGCTCCGCGACAATCTTGCTCGCCGCCTGTCGACTGACGTCGAACTGTCGACCCATCTCCGAAATCGTGATCGGCTCCGGTTGGGCATACAGCGCGAAGACGTAGTTCATCGCAAAGCGCCGTTCCGGGTAACCCGCCGCTTCCATGTCGATATCGAGCCGACGGACATAACTCCACCAGGCCACTCGCAATGTCAGCCCAAGTTGCGTCTGGGGCGACCGGAAACCAGACTCGACAACCATGGTTGACATCATAGGAGACCTCACGTAGCGTCTTCAATTGTCAACCTAATATGACAATTGGAGCATCTCGGCACGGCACCGAAGCAACCGGATATCCGGACTACTGGCCTTGTTGAGGGCCTGGCTTTGTTCAGGGCAAGGCCGCCCAGCGGAAAGGAGTCTGAAATGCCGAAAACTCGCTTGCTGTCGGTAGGTGCTCTCTGCGCAGTCGGGTTATCGCTCGCGGGAACAATTGCGGGACCTGTGATAGCCACCGCAACCCCGGGCAACCCGATCGCACCTCCCCAGCGCGCGGTCTCGCCGACGATGCACCCGGCGTGCCGCGACTCCGCTGACCTCACTTTCCCGGTCCGGTCAGCGGCACACCCCGCATGGGCACACATCCCGTAGTGATTCCTGTTGCTGGGGACCACCGGCTGCCCCCGCCAGGGGGCAGCCGGTGGAGTGCCACCCGACACTCCACCGGGCACTCACTTCTCGCATGACGGCCTATGCCCGACCCCAATCGGCTCAGACCGCCCTCAGCCCTCGGAAATCAACTGCTTCTTGAGGATCTTGCCCATCGCATTGCGCGGCAATGCGTCCACGAGTCGCACCTCGCGCGGGCGCTTGTGCACCGAAAGCTGTTGGGCGACAAACTCGATCAGGTCGTCTGCGCCAACAGCTGATGAGCTAACAACGTAGGCGACAATCCGCTGACCCAAGTCCGCATCGGGCAACCCGACAACTGCGGCTTCGGTCACATCCTGATGCCCGAGCAGAACCGTCTCAATTTCGCCCGCGCCGATACGATATCCGCCGGACTTGATCAGGTCGACCGACTCACGTCCGACGATGCGGTGCATGCCAGCGGCGTCGACCACCGCGACATCGCCGGTGTGATACCAGCCATCAGCGTCAACCGCCTGGGCGGTCGCCTCCGGCAGATTCAGGTAGCCATCGAACAGCATCGGGCCTCGAACCTGGAGCTTTCCAACAGTTTCCCCATCAGTAGGAACCAAACCGCCAGCGTCGTCGATCAGCCGAGTCTGCACACCCGCCAGCGGCATACCGACCCAGCCGGCACGACGTTCTCCATGAGCCCTGGTAGACAAGGTGATCAGCGATTCGGTAGAGCCATAGCGTTCGACCGGCCGATGCCCACAACGTTGCACCAACCGGTCAAACACCGGGACTGGCAGTGCAGCACTTCCCGAGACCAACAGCCGAGCCGGTCTGAGCGCCTCGGCGGCCGGCTGGTCGGCCGCAAGCCGCGACCACACCGTAGGAACCCCGAAAAACAGTGTTCCCCCACGTTCAGCGGCAGCCTGCGCGTAACCTGCCGGCGTCGGTTTTCCGGTGTGCACAAAACGATTTCCGAATCTCAACGATCCCAGTAAGCCCAGCACCAGTCCGTGGACGTGGTACAGCGGCAAGCCATGGACCAGAACATCGTTGGCAGTCCACTGCCAGGCGTCCGCCAGCGCGTCAAGATCGGCACTAATCGCCCGTCGGCTCAGTTGGACGCCCTTGGGCAGCCCCGTGGTACCCGACGTGTACAGCACCATCGCGGCGGCTTCGGGCGGCGGCTCCGGATATCGATGCCACGAACGGGCATGCACACGAACAGGGATCCGCGGCAGCCCATCACCTTCCGAGTCCTCACTGGGGGCTGGCCCGAGCCAAGCCTGCGCCCCGGAGTCGGCCAGAATGTGTCGGCGTTCCACCACCCCGACGTCAGCCGGCACCGGCACCACCGGCACTCCCGCGATCAGACAGCCAGTGATCGCCAGCACGGTCGACGCCGTCGGCGCAGCCAATACCGCAACCCGGTACGCCCCGGCGACCCGTTCGGCCACTGAGGTCGCCGCACCGACCAGATCGCTGCGACTCAGCACAACACCGTCAATGGACACCGCGTCAGCAATATCGGCCGCGTTGGCGACAGTCGGATTAAGCGATTCCAGCAGCACGCGAGCGAGGCTACCCGGCGACGGCGGGCAACTGCAGCAGCCTCAGGCGAAGCGCCTGGTTACCCGGCTCGGGCCGCGCTGCTGCCCGACCGTGGTCGACCTGCATGGTCAAACCCCCTGCTCGTCCCAGATCTTCATCAACGTGGCGAGAATCTCCTCACCGCGGCCCAGCCCGCCGAGGTGACTTTCATCGGGCAAGTGGAACAGCTCGGCATCGGGTAGCCGAGAAACGACATGCTCCCCGTGCGAGAACGGAATAATGTGGTCGTGATCCCCGTGCCACCAGCGGACGGGGACTTTCACCTCATGAAGGCGGAACCCCCAGTCGCGCGCAAAGGCGATAACGTCGGCGAACGGCGCGGACAGCTGCTTGCGACTGCCGTTGAGCAAATCATCAAGGAACATGGCTTTGAACTCCGGCCGCGCCAGCAGATGTCGGTCAGCTCGGGGCGACAGCAGGCCATAGACATCGAGCGCGGAAGAGGCTACCGGGCGAGCCACCCGGATCATCAGGCTGGCACTGAGCCGCAGCGGACTTCCACCCGCCCTGAGTAGCGGCGCAAGACGCAGGCCAAGATTCATCAAACCGCCGCTTACCGCATCCGGACCACGAGTTGGAGCGACGCCACCGAGCACGCCGGCCACTACCACCCGGTCCGGCAACCCCGCGGCACACGCAAGGGTGTAGGGCCCACCCCCGGAAAGACCAACCACGGCCATCTTCTGAACTCCGAGCGTGTCTGCAATGGTCCGCAGGTCGTCGGCGAACGATGAGATCGTCTCGTACTGATGCGGTGTCGACGAGCCGATGCCCGGCCGGTCGACACCGATCAGGCGGATGTTGTTGTGCTCGGCATAGACCCGGGCCTCCGTCGGAATCTGCCGACGCGCCCCCGGCGTCCCATGCAGCCAGAAAACCGCACGTCCCTGCGGAGCACCGAATTCCGCGAAGCCGATCTGTCGGTCTCCGCCAACTGCGATGTTTCCTTCGAGCTTCGGGCGGGCAATAGCAACGACCATGACCGAGAGCTTGTCACGTGAGACGCCGCGTTGTGCAATTTTGGTGCGGCGAACGGGACTTCTCGGTTCACGCAGAGACCCGATACAGGCCAGTCGCTCTGCGCAGTCGCGTCACCCGGGCTTCCCAATAGCCTTCACTTCCATGTACTGGTGCAGGCCGCCGCCCTCGCGACCGAAACCACTCAATTTGAAGCCGCCGAACGGCGCATCACCGGGACCACAACCGTTGACCGCGATCTGACCGGTCCGCATTCGGCGTGCAACAGCTACCGCTCGGTCCACATCGGCACCCCACACAGCGCCAGAGAGCCCGTATCGGGAGTTGTTGGCGATCGCCACCGCATCGTTGTCGTCGCGGTAACGCAGCACGGCAAGCACCGGCCCGAAGACCTCTTCCTGCGCGATAGCCGAATCCGGAGCCACGTCGGTGAGAATCGTTGGCTCGAAGTAGAAGCCAGTATTCAGGCCGATCGGACGACTACCGCCAGCTACCAGCTTCGCTCCGTCGTTCAGTGCCCGCGCGACATGGTCGGCGACGCGATTCCGCTGTTCCCGGCTGATCAGCGGCCCCATCTGCACGCCCGAATCGACCGGGTCGCCGACCTTGAGGTTGCGGGCGAGCACCGCGAGCCGATCAACGACTTCGTCGTGCATCGAATCCGGGAGGAGCAACCGACTGTGCAAGATGCAGGCCTGTCCAGCATGCAATGAGCAGCAAGAGAACAACAGCTGCTCCAGCATTTCGTCGGTGACCTCAGTGTCGTCGAGGATCACGGCGGCCGACTTGCCACCGCACTCGAGCAAAATCCGCTTCATAGTGTGGCCCGCACCGGACATCACCTGGCACCCGATCTCCGAACTGCCGGTAAAGCTGACCATGTCGATTCGCGGATCGGTGGTCAGCAGTTTGGCAGCTTCGACGCCCGACGGCGTGACGACATTGACCACCCCAGGCGGGATATCGGTGCACTCGTCGATGATCCGAGCAAGCGCAAGCCCCGCGAGCGGAGTTAAGGGCGAGGGCTTGAGCACCACGGTGTTACCTGCGGCTAGCGCGTTGGACACCTTCATGACGTTGAGACAGTGCGGAAAGTTCCAAGGAGTCAGAATCGAAACGACGCCAAGGGGCTCATGACGCAGCAACGTCGTTCCGGTTCCGATGCCGGTAACCGGCTCCTCGGTTAACGTCAAGGCGAGCAATGCCGCGTGTTGCGGCCTGTCCGGGACGCTGTCGATTTGCATCATCCGCTCGTTGGCAATGCAGCCCCATTCCACCTGCGACAGCGCGTAGAAGTCGTCGACACATTCCCGCAGCGCCTCGCCAAGCTGATTGAGGCAGGCTGCTCGACCGTCGCGGCTCATATCTGCCCACGGCCCGGCGTCGAAGGCCTGGCGTGCGGCCGCGATTGCATCACCGACCTGAGTAACGCTCGCATCCGGCGCGGTAGCGATGACCTCTTCGGTGGCCGGACAGAGATCTTCGTAGCGACCATCCTGCGGCTCTACCCAATGCCCGCCGATGTAGAGCTGGTAGGTATCAACAAGCCCCGCCGGTTGTAACTCAGCCATCTAGTTTCCTCACCTGAGCGCCAGTCATATTGCCACCTGGTGTACACCCACAGGTGTTCGACGTCAATCGCCGATACTTTGAATTCCCGCCTATTTCAACAGCAAGATCACACATTGACAGAGAAGGCGGCGCGGGAGTAGACACGAGTTCGCAGGACATATTGCACTAATCTGTCCGGCCGCAGGGAGGTTGCCGTGGGTACCGAGTTCTCGCTGCGCGCGGCCGTAGCGACGCAACATTGGCGGTCCGGCCGGCATTGCAGCGAACACCCGATGCCCACCGACCCCGTAGAACACGCACCGAAGGGCAACCTCAAGTGACCGATCCAGAAGCCGACTCAAAATCGGAGTTCCGCGAGAAGCTGCGAGCGCTGGTCGGGAAGCCCACTGGTTCAGGGACCCTCTCGCTGGCGCCGGACCCGGTTAATCAGCCGATGATTAGACATTGGGCGCATGCGCTCGATGACATGAACCCCGTCTATTTGGATCCGGATTTCGCGGCCACATCGAGGTTCGGCGGAATCGTGTCGCCGCCGGTGATGCTGCAGACCTGGATTATGCCGGCACCGAAAATCGAAGGTATCGGAGAACGCGGCGGGTTCCCCATTGAACTCCAAGTCAACCCAACGGCATTCCTTGATGAAGCCGGGTTCACCAGCACAGTGGCCACGAACTCAGAGTTCGAGATCGAGCGCTACCCACGGCTGGGTGACGTCATCAGCGCGACGGCGGTGTACGAGGATGTCTCCGACGAGAAACAAACCAACCTGGGGACCGGCTACTTCCTCACCTGGCTGACAACCTATGTCGACCAGAACGGCGAGGTGTTGGGGCGGCAACGATTCCGCGTGTTCAGATTCCGGCCGGCTCGCTGATGGCGATCCGTTTGGCAGCGAGGTCGCGACGGCGCTCGAATTCTGCTGCCAAAGCTTCGCCAGGTCTGATCGAGACCCGGTGCCGTAGCAATTTCGGTGTAGCAACTAGACAACGCGTCGCGGATCGTCGCACTCGCTTCGGCGCACTTCGCACGCCGCCCTTGAGCAGCACATACCCCCGAGACCCAAAGGGACCCCGATGACGACCCCCAAAACCCGCACCACGACATTGAAATGGGACGACATCGATGTCGGTGACGAGGTAACGCCGCTCAAGATACCGATCACGACTACGACAATCGTTGCCGGCGCGATCGCAACGCGCGACTTCATGCCGGTGCACCATGACCGCGACTACGCAAACAAGCAGGGTTCGCCCAACGTTTTCATGAACATCTTGACCACCAACGGACTGTGCGTGCGTTTCCTCAACAACTGGGCAGGACCCGAAGCAATGGTTAAGAATCTGTCGATTCGGCTTGGGGTGCCGTGTTTCCCGGACGATCCGCTGCACTTCACCGGCAACGTGACCGGAAAAAAACCTGCGCCCGGCCGACCGGACCACGAAGGATTGATCGAAGTAACCTTCCAAGGCGCCAATAGCCTCGGCAATCACGTTAGCGGTTCGGCGATCCTCAGCCTGCTCACCGGTAACGAACCGTGACTCGCCCGCTGACCGGCGGCCATCGCAGGAATCGACCAGACCGAATCGCCACACCCGACGTGCTCAAGCCGCGGGCGAGCGGGGGCGCCGGCGGCACAGCTAGCAGGTCAGTGCCCAAGGTCGCTGTGCTCCCACAATGACCCAAGCGACCGCAACCGACACCCGCGAACTCATCGTCGAGTCCGCGAACGCCTGCTTCCGTAAGCACGGACTGCGGAAAACGACGATTGTCGACATCGCCAAGATGGCCAACTTGTCCCGGAGCACCGTCTACGACTACTTCCGCGACAAGGCCGCCATTTTGGAAGCTTGCGCCGAACACGCCTCCGAGGAGTTCTACCGCGAGATGTCCAAGGCAATGAATCGAGGCAACTCCCTTGAAGAGAAGTTAAGTCGTGCGGCGGTTTTCGTGACGCAGGCGCGGCGGGCGATCGCCTCCGAGCGGTACTTCGACGAAGACGCGATCAGCTTGCTGCTGACCAAAGACGGCGCTGTGCTGCTGCGCGAGTGCGTCGACTTCTTCGCGCCGTATCTTGCTGCTGCCAAACTCACCGGCGAGGTACGCAAAGACCTAGACGTCGCAGCTGCGGGCGAATGGTTCGCGCGAATATTGTTCTCGCTTTTCAGCACACCTTCGTCGATCCGAGATATGGACGATCCGAATGTCGCCGCTGATTTCGTACGTGCGCATGTGACGCACGGTTTCGGTGGCGAACGCCCAAAGACGCGCCGCGCAGCTGAACTCCGATGACGTTGCCGACCTTCACCTAGGCCCCGACCCGGGTCGCAAATACACCTCAGCGGCGACGCTCGCCCAAGGCACGGACAAAAAACCCTAGGTTGGCTGGCCGCTCGGCAAGGCGGCGCATGAAGTAGCCATACCACTGGGCTCCAAAAGGTACGTACACCCGCACCTGGTTGCCAGCCTCAGCCAGCCGCCGCTGCTCATCGTCGCGGATGCCATACAACATCTGGTACTCGAAATCACCGGCCACACGACCCGCTTCGCCCGCCATGCCAGAGACCGCCTGGATGATCATCGGGTCGTGTGAGGCCACCATCGGATAGCCGCGGCCCGCCATCAGTACCCGAAGACACCGCAGATACGAATCGATGACCTCACGTCCATCCCGATAGGCCACCGACACGGGTTCGTCGTAGGCTCCCTTGCACAACCGCACCCGAGCGCCAGCGGCCGCCAGCTCCCGGCAGTCATCGAGCGCGCGTCGAAGGTAAGCCTGTACGACCGTACCCAGCCATGGAAAATCGACCCGCAAATCACCAGAGATTGACAATGTTGAGTCGGTGCTGGCGTATTGTTCGGCGTCCACCGTGACCCAGACGCCCACCTCCTGAGCGCGCTCGCAGATAGTGCGCGCATTGTCCAACGCGATCTTCTGACCGTCGCAATCCAGCGCTTGCCCAAGCGCCGAAAGTTTGAGGGATACTTCTAGCGGCTGCACACCATTGCCTGCCGGGGCAGCCCGCCGGCCCAGCCTATCGAGCAGATCCAGGTACACCCGCACGGTGGCCGCCGCGTCGTCGGCGTCGGCAACATTTTCGCCTAGGTAGTCGACGCTTACATCGCGGCCCGACTCCCGCAGCACGGCAACAACATTTAGGACATCATCCAGATTTTCACCGGGCACGAATCGGCGCACCACGTTGCGGGTGATCGGCGAGCGCTCAAGAGTGCGCCGCAACCGGTCAGCCTTGCTGGCCGCAAGCATCACCGGCCGCACGGTGTGGGCGAACAAGCGGGCCATCAACCGGCCGCCATGTGCGGGTACGCGTGATCGGTCGCTGCGACGAACGTTTCCTTGATAGTGCGCGCCGAGGTCCAGCGTGAGAGATTGAGCACCGACCCGGCCTTGTCGTTGGTCCCCGAACCGCGGGAACCGCCAAACGGCTGACGCCCCACCACCGCCCCCGACGGCTTATCGTTGACATAGAAGTTCCCGGCCGCGAACCGCAGCCGATTCTGCGCTGTCAGCACGGCCTGGCGATCGCCAGCAATAACTGACCCGGTCAGTGCGTATCGGGAACCGGTGTCGATGGCGTCGAGGATGGACTCGTATTGCTCGTCCGGGTAGATATAGACCGACAGCAGCGGTCCGAAATACTCGGTCGTGAAGGCCTCGTCGGTTGGGTCATCGGAGAGCAGCACCGTGGGGCGCACGAAAAAGCCTTCGGTTTCGTCGTAGTCTCCCCCGACTGCGACAGTCACCCCGGCCGCACCTTTCGCCCGCTCGATGGCGTCGACATTCTTGATGAACGCACGCCGGTCAATCAACGCGCCGCCGTAGTTGGACAGATCGGTGATGTCGCCGTAACGCAACTCGGAGGCGGCGCCGAGGAAATCGTCCCCCATCCGCCGCCACACCGAACGCGCCACAAACGCGCGCGACGCGGCCGAACACTTTTGCCCTTGGTAGTCGAACGCACCCCGAATCAGGGCCGTTCGCAGCACATCAGGGCGCGCCGACGTGTGTGCAACCACGAAGTCCTTGCCGCCAGTCTCGCCCACCAGCCGCGGGTAGCTGTGATAGTTGCCGATATTGGCGCCCACCCGCTGCCACAGTTGCTGGAACGTGGCCGTCGATCCTGTGAAATGAATGCCAGCCAGCCGCGAATCGTTCAGCGCCACATCGGAAACCGCAAATCCGTCACCGGTCACCAGATTGATCACCCCGGCCGGCAAACCTGCCACCTCCAGCAGTTGCATCGTCAGATAGGCAGCCAGGGTCTGGGTGATCGATGGCTTCCACACCACTGTATTGCCCATCAACGCTGGCGCTGCCGGCAAGTTGCCGGCGATCGCCGAAAAGTTGAACGGGGTGATCGCGTAAACAAAACCCTCAAGTGGGCGGTAGTCGGTCCGGTTCCACTCCCCGCGGGTGCTGATCGGCTGCTGCGAAAGAATCTGACGGGCGAAAGCGACATTGAATCGCCAAAAGTCGACTAACTCGCAGGGCGCGTCGATCTCAGCCTGATAGGCAGACTTGGATTGACCGAGCATTGTCGCCGCTGCCATCCTTTCCCGCCACGGACCGGCGAGAAGGTCAGCGGCGCGTAGGAATATCGCGGCTCGCTCGTCGAACGGCATGGTTGCCCAATCGTTCTTTGCGGCGACGGAGGCGTCGATTGCGGCCTTCGCGTCGGCATGCGTGGCGTTGGTCATTGTTCCCAACGTGGCCGAATGCCGGTGCGGCTGCACGACGTCGATCCGCTCGCCGTCACCCATTCGGTGCTGGCCACCGATCACGTGCGGGAAAGTCATCTGGCCGTCGGCCAACAGCGCCAACTCCGCACATAGCCGTGAGCGTTCGGGGGAATTCGGAGCGTAGTCGTGAACCGGTTCGTTAGCCGGCATCGGCACCTGAGTAATGGCGTCCATTCGTACAGGATCCCTCGATCAGCACCACGATTGATTGGTCGATCTTACAAAGGTATAGAGTTTTACTAGTAAAATAGGACAACGTGCAGATTACCGGCGTCGGCCTAGGCCAGTTGCTTCTCGCGCTGGACGCAACCCTGGTCAGCCTGATCGACGCGCCGCGCGGCCTAGACCTTCGGGTGGCCTCGGCAGCGCTGATCGATTCCGACGATGTGCGGTTGGGCCTGGCCAACGCAGCCGGCTCGGCTGACGTCTTCTTCCTGCTAGGCGTCAGCGAATCCGAGGCGCTGCGATGGATCGACGGGCAGGCACCCGTA
Source organism: Mycobacterium sp. (assembly GCF_965230835.1). GTDB lineage: Bacteria > Actinomycetota > Actinomycetes > Mycobacteriales > Mycobacteriaceae > Mycobacterium. The sequence continues at coordinate 3,439,249 of NZ_CBDDLW010000002.1, read as the reverse complement.
GCGATCTTCATCAAGGAACCGACAGACGCCGTGGTGACCAAGGCGGTGCGCACCGGGGCTGCTGTGGTGGCCGTCGATCCGCGAGCCCGCTGGGAACGCCTCTACAAGCTGGTCAATCATGTGTTCGAGCATCACGGGGACCGCGCGACGGATGACTCGGACGCAGATCTATTCGGTCTGGCACAGTCTCTGGCCGATCGGATCCATGGCATGGTCAGCATCGAAGACGCCCAGTCACATGTCCTGGCGTATTCGGCTTCCAACAACGAGGCCGACGAACTGCGTCGACTGTCCATTCTGGGCCGCGCCGGCCCGCCCGAACATCTCACCTGGATCGGCCAGTGGGGCATCTTCGACGCACTGCGGACCGACAGCGACGTGGTACGCGTTGCCGAGCGTCCAGAGCTGCACCTGCGTCCGAGATTGGCGATCGGCATTCACCAGCCGGCGACCGGCCCGCGACGACCACCGGTGTTCTCGGGCACCATCTGGGTGCAGCAAGGCTCACTGCCGCTGGCCGACGACGCCGAGGAGATTTTGCGGGGTGCCGCGGTGCTTGCCGCGCGAATCATGGCCCGACTGGCCACCCGGCCTTCCACCCACGCGCGACGCGCGCAGCAGCTTCTTGGACTGGCCGAAGTCGAGCCAGGCGACATCGAGGTCATCGCCCGGGAACTACGCATCGCGCCCGACGGAAACGCCGCGCTGATCGGCTTCGACACCACCGAGACCAACGACACTGGAATCCGCCCTGCTCGGCTGACCGACGTCTTAGCACTGAGCGCAAGCGCTTTTCGTCACGACGCCCAGGTCGCCTCAAGTGGATCGCGGATCTATGTGTTGCTGCCGCACACCGCGGCAAGCCGGTCGGTTCCCTCGTGGGTGCGCGGCACGATCAGCGCATTGCGAACCGAACTCGGCGCAAACCTGAGAGCCACCGTCGCCGAGCCGATCTCCGGTCTAATAGGTGTGGCTGCGGCACGCTCCGAGGTGGACCGTGTGCTCGACAGCGCTGAGCGCCACCCCACCTCGATCGGGCAGGTGACATCGCTGGCCGAGGTACGCACCACCGTGCTGGTCGATGAAATCGTGACCCTGGTCAGCTCTGACCCACGACTCATCGACCCGCGTGTTCGGGATCTACGCAACCAGGAACCCGTGCTAGCCGAGACCTTGCGCACCTACCTGGACAGCTTTGGCGACATCAACAACGCCGCACAATCACTGCAAGTACATCCCAATACCGTTCGCTACCGAGTGCGGCGGATCGAGAAGCTGTTGTCAACCTCGCTGGTCGATCCCAATGCGCGGCTACTCTTTTCGCTGGGCCTACGCGCCATCGAGCGCTCGGCTCACCGATGAGTGACCGTCAGACTGCTGGCCTCCCCCGATGCCTCGCCCTCGAATATCCAGACCTGCTTTTCAGGTCGCGTCGCTCTTGGGCAACCAGCAAGACAGCTCGGCGCGCCGGTGTGCGTCTTAGATAGCCGCGCGCACGCTCGGGTCTCGCGCCAAGCCCAGAAGATGCCCCAAGACGCGGGGTGTTATGCTCCCCGCTAATCAGCAGCCAATACCCAGCAACATCACAGGTTGGCTTGCTAAAGCTTTTAGGGCCCAACCGAGGTTAAGGAGCAGTCCCGCATGGCCCGCTGTGACATGCCATCATGATTTATCAACCTTCCCAATGTTTTTGACGACCTGCTCTGTGCATGGGCTACGGATCAAGATAGTGTCGAGCACTGACAAGCACACCTGCGAGCGCCTCGGCAGCCTCGCGGACAGTCGTGTCACCGGCGAGCACCCAATCACCGAGCTGCATCGTTTGGCCTGCCAGCGTCGTCGGCGATACGGTACCGCCACCACAACAGCTTTAGCCGCAATCCATGGGGGGTCGTCGCAGTGTCGAGGTACTTGACCGGACTACTGAGAGTTGCGCTGGTGACAGCGTTGGCGATCACAACGATGTTGATCGTTGTGAGCTTCATATTGTCCTTTGCGACATTGACCGACCTCGCCGGCCGATGCGGTATCGCCAAGAATCTGACCTGGCTGTTCCCGCTGGCCGTCGACGGCGCCATCGTGCTGTCTACCGTGGCTGTCGTTGCCTTGTCCGGTGGGGGCGCGCAGTTCAGGGACCGACTGTTCTTCTGGTTCACATTGGCCGGGTCGGCGAGCATCAGCATCGCTGGAAACGTGCTGCACGGAGCGTCCGAACATACGCTGTGCCAATCCACAACACAATGGCTTCCGGTATCCATCGCCGCCGTAGCCCCAGTAATGCTCGTCGTATCCACCCACGGGCTGGCTGTCTTGTCGCGCCTGCGAAGCCAACGCGATGATCCCCCCGATGACCATGATTTCGACGCGTCGCACCCCGATGCCATTGAAGAAGAGGCGAACGATGAAGATTCGGCGGCTCTCGGCGCCGTTGACTACAGCGAAATGGCAGATGAACTGGTGGCGCGCGGTAGTACCACGCTGGCGCCCAACATCGTGGCCGACATCCTGACCCGGCTGAACAACAGTACTGAATCAGCACGCCGGATCGCGGCGAGCCACAACATCCATCATTCGCGAGTGATCGGCATCAGGAAAGCCGCTCTGGCGGCGGTAGCCGATCGACAGATGGCCCGTGTCAAGAACGCTGCGCTGGCGACAGTGGCCGATCGTCGGACAGCGCTAGAAGTTACCGGGGCCATGCCGTCGCACCCGCACGGCCCCGACGGGCAATAACTCGTCGGGAATTACGTCGAGCCAAGACCACCATAATCGCGCCGACCGCGATTATGGCTGGTCCCTCGAACCAGTGCCCCACGCAGACCATCCTGGCAGTCGCCGCGGCCAATCGATCGAGCGAGCTGTCTCGCGATCAGTGGCCAGCGGCATCAACTGGTTTGGTGTCAACCAGGCGCCTCACGCCCAGCCGTCTCACCCCAGCCGGCAAAGTCATAAATCCATCACGATCGGCGCGCAGCTAGATCGTCGCCGTTCCGCACGCTGTTCGCCGTACACCCGACCGCGTACACCTCGGCGAGGAATTGCTCGACAGCCACCGCGGTGTGCGCCGCGCGGGCCGACCCAAAGATATCGAAAGCATGCTGCGCGCACGGCAACTCGGCATAGACCACCGGCTGGGGACTGACCTCTTGAAGGCGCGCTACAAAACGGCGCGCTTGCTCAACTGGAACCAATGAATCGTTGCTGCCGTGTAAAACAAAAAACGGTGGAGCGTCCTCGGAGACGTGGGTGATCGACGATGCAATCCGAAAGAGGTCGGGATGGTCTCGGCGCTTACGCTTGAAAACGAGTTTCTGCAGGACAGGTACAAGCATCGGATGCATCGAATTGTCCGAGCGGGTGAAGTCGTAGACACCGTAGAACGGGACCGCGGCTTGCACCCGCGTATCGGCCTCCTCAAACCCTGGCTGTGTCGGCGGCAACTGAATACTGACCAGTGGGCGGCAATTGAAAATTGACCAGCTTCCTAGAGTGCCTTGGCTATGTGTCAAGGAGGAGGCAGGTGTTGAACGTGGAGGATTGGGCTGAGATTCGCCGGTTGCGCCGGTCGGAGCAGTTGCCGATTGCCGAGATTGCGCGGGTGATGGGTATTTCGCGGAATACGGTGAAGTCGGCGTTGGCTTCTGATGGGCCGCCGAAGTATCGGCGTGCGGTGAGGGGTTCTGTTGCTGATGAGGCCGAGCCGCGGATTCGGGAGTTGTTGGCGGCCTATCCGCGGATGCCGGCGACGGTGATTGCTGAGCGGATCGGTTGGTCGTATTCGATCCGCACACTGAGTGGGCGGGTGCGTGAGTTACGGCCACTGTATTTGGCGCCGGATCCGGTGTCACGGACGACGTATGTGGCCGGTGAGGTCGGGCAGTGTGACTTCTGGTTTCCCGATGTTGTGGTGCCGGTGGGGTATGGCCAGGTTCGTAGGGCGGCGACGTTACCGGTGTTGACCATGGTGTGTGGGTATTCACGGTGGGCTTCGGCGCTGTTGATTCCGACACGCGCTGCCGAAGACTTGTATGCCGGTTGGTGGCAGCATCTTTCGACGTTGGGTGCGGTTCCACGGGTGTTGGTGTGGGATGGTGAGGGCGCGGTCGGGCGGTGGCGGGCACGCCGACCAGAGTTGACCCCGGCATGTCAGGCTTTCCGCGGGACCTTGGCCACCACGGTAGGGATCTGTAAACCCGCTGATCCTGAGGCCAAGGGTCTGGTTGAACGGTTCCATGACTATTTGGAGCGGGCGTTTTTGCCGGGGCGGGTGTTTGGCTCCCCAGCCGATTTCAACATCCAGTTGCAGGCCTGGCTGGTGGGGGCCAACCACCGCCAGCATCGGGTGCTGGGATGCCGGCCAGCAGATCGCATCGCCGCCGATACCGCAGCGATGCTGGCATTGCCGCCGGTTGGGCCCAGCATCGGATGGCGACGCTCAACGCGGTTGCCTCGCGATCATTACGTGCGCCTCGACAGCAACGATTACTCGGTGCATCCGGCCGCGATCGGCCGCCGTATCGAGATCATCGCAGATCTAAACCGGGTGCGGGTCTGGTGTGACGGCACGCTGGTCGCCGACCACGACCGGATCTGGGCCAAACATCAAACGATCAGCGATCCCGAACATGTCCAGGCCGCGAAACTGCTGCGGCGCAAACGGCTCGAGGTTGTTGGTCCACCGCATCACGTGGAGGTCGAACAACGCCGTCTCGCTGATTACGACGCCTTGTTGGGCCTTGACGGGCCGGTGGCGTGATGGCTGCCAAGACCGCGACCAGCAGCCGTGATGTCACCGCCGAGCTGGCGTATCTGACCCGGGTGTTGAAAGCCCCGACGCTGCGTGAGGCCATCGAACGTCTCGCTGAGCGCGCCCGAACCGAAGCGTGGAGCTATGAAGAATTCCTCGCGGCGTGTCTGCAGCGTGAGGTGTCGGCTCGGGAATCTCACGGCGGCGAAGGGCGCATCCGCGCTGCCCGCTTCCCATCACGTAAATCGTTGGAAGAGTTCGACTTCGATCATGCCCGCGGTCTCAAACGCGACATCATCGCCCATCTGGGCACCCTGGACTTCGTCACCGCTAAAGACAACGTGGTGTTCCTCGGCCCACCAGGGACCGGCAAGACCCACCTGGCGATCGGGATTGCGATGCGCGCTTGTCAAGCAGGTCACCGCGTTGCGTTCGCGACCGCTTCGCAATGGGTTGATCGTCTTGCTCGCGCCCATCACAACAGCACCCTGCAAGCCGAATTGGCGCGGCTGGCCCGCTACCCCCTGCTGGTTGTCGATGAAGTCGGCTACATCCCGTTTGAACCCGAAGCCGCCAATCTGTTCTTCCAACTCGTGTCGTCGCGTTACGAACGGGCCAGTCTCATCGTCACCTCGAATAAGCCCTTCGGGCGGTGGGGCGAAGTGTTCGGCGACGACGTAGTCGCCGCCGCCATGATCGACCGACTCGTCCATCACGCCGAAGTCATCGCCCTCAAAGGAGACAGCTACCGCATCAAAGACCGAGACCTCGGCCACACCACCACAGCCGAGGACCAATGAAACCAAGCTGGTCAATTTTCGATTGCCGAAACCTGATCAGTTTTCACTTGCCGTTGACAGGCTGGAATCGCGGATCGTTAGGGGTGAGAGCGGCAAGCGACGACAAATGTCCGCCGGCCGAGCCCCCGGTGATCGCGATCCACTCCGGGTCACCGCCATACTCGGCAATGTGCTCCTTGATCCATGCGATCGCGCGCTTGACGTCGATGATCTGGTCCGGCCAGGTCGAACGCGGGCTGAGCCGGTAGTTGATCGACACACACACCCAACCCAGTTCAGCCAAGTGACTCATCAACGGATGCGCCTGTCCGCGTTTACTGCCCACCATCCAGGCGCCGGTCGCGTCTCATCGCTGGTGTAAATGGTCACGGGCGTAGGTTCCGTCGCAACCGACGAAAGCTATGAAGGAGGGGCTACGCCCGTGACCAAGCGAGTATCGCCGATTGAGCGTGTGCGTGTTGAGATGGATCAGTTGTTCGCCGCGACCGAGCGGCCGTTGACCGAGATTTTGGAGGAGGTCGGGCGGTTATCGGTGCGTCTGGTGTTTCAGGTCGCCGTGGAGGCCGAGGTAGAAGCAGTGTTGGGCCGAGCCCGTCACCAGCGTCGGGTTCAGGACGGCCCGGGCGGGTACCGCAATGGGTATCAACCGCCGGCGACGGTGAAGACCACGATGGGCTCGGTCGAATTATGCCGCCCGAAACTACGCGACACCGACGAGCGGTTCTGTTCGCGGCTATTCGGTGCCGGGGTGACGCGCACCCACGCTCTGGAGGCGTTGGTGATTTCGGGATGGGTGCGCGGTTTGTCGGATCGCGACATCGAGGCCGCGTTGGCCGAGGTGCTGGGCTCGCAGGCGGCGTTGTCGCGCTCGACGGTGAGCCGGATTTGTGCGGCCATCAAAGACGAGTTCGCTGCGTGGTCGTCTCGACGCCTTGATGAGCTGGTGTTGGACTACCTGTTCTTGGATGCCTCGAACTTTCGGATGCATCCCAACGCCCCGGCCGAGCCGGTGCTGGCCGCCTGGGGCATCTGCACCGACGGCAAGCCCCTGTTTATTGGGCTGGCCCCAGCCGCAGCGGAGTCGGCTGATGCGTGGGCCGACTTCTTGGCTGACCTGAGGAACCGGGGACTACGCCCGCCGCTACTGGGCATCTCCGACGGGGCGCCGGGCCTGATCGCCGCATGGGAGACCACGTTTCCGGCAAGCCTGCGTCAGCGGTGTCTGATCCATCGCTGCCGTAACGTCATCGCCAAGACACCTGTCGCGGTCCAGGACGAGATCAAAGCCGCGTTCTGGTCGATCTTCGATGACATTGACCAGCCACCCGGCCAGCAGGCCGTGGATGAAGCCACCCGCCGCGCCGAGGAGTTCACCACCACATACCGCGGGCTCTACCCAGCCGCGGTCGCTTGCCTGGCCAACGACTTCGCCTCGCTGAGCGTGCATTTGCGCTTCCCCCGCCAACACTGGACACGCATCCGCCATTCCAACCTCATCGAACGCACCTTCGGAGAATCCCGTCGCCGGGTCAAGGTCATCGGCCGCCTACCCGGCGAAACCAGCTGTCTGTCGCTGGTATGGGCCGTCCTCGACCGCGCCAGCCGCGGCTGGCGCGGAGTCACCCAAACATCAGCGACCAGCCGCCACCTCCAAGAACTACGCCACCAACTGCTCGAGCCACCCCGCCCACTGCATCCCCCCACCACAACAACCACGACCGACACCACCGCCGCGTAACATGACCACCAGGAACATGCGCCCAGCGTTTTTACACCAGTCCTAAGACGCCACCCAGGCGCCCGGGAACTTGCAGTAGCACTGGAGCTCGTCCCCCGCGAACCAGTTCAGGACGGCGCCAGATGTCCAGATAGTTCTTGGATCCGCAATCGCCGTAGCTGATGTCAGAATCGAGGGCGTACTCCCGGTAGATCCGCAACATGCGCGCCGCGCCGGGTTTCTTGGTAGTGACGCCAGTGCCGGCGGTTTGTTTCCACAAATCGCTCGAATCGGTGCGGCGATCAGCTCCCAGACCGACGTCCAACGCTGTGGCAAGCGGTTCGTTGGCGACCTGCCCGATTCGACGCAGCCCCAGCAGCCCCAGCCAGGACAGCACCGAAACCAGCCAGCTGAACCAGCGCGCGCGACGCGGCATCCCGCGGGACAATGCAGCCAGCACCGTGAACTGGGCAGCCAGCGACTGCAGAGGAAGTTCTGAGGCGCACACACCGTAGCTGAACGCGTACAGCGAGCCGTAACTGTGCTTGGTGAGCGGCCGGTAACCGTTGACGGTAAACAACAAGCCCAGCAGGGATCCGAACACGGCCACTAGTCGCTTCACAGCTGCCCTTCCCGCCGAACCACCGGTGCTGCCCGGCCGCCTTCTGGTTGGTGAATCTAACCCTGCGATAGTCACAAGCCGAACTCGGGACGTCCAGTCCCAGTGACCCAGCCGGCATCTATTTGGGCGCCGGCAAATGGGCATCGGAGGCGCTCGACACACTTTAGGGTGAGCTCTCGTGGAGCCTGGGCGAGATCTTGAGTTGCGGGCCTTCACCGGCAAGTGGCGAACATATCAACTGCAGGCGTTGGACGCGTTCGATGCTGATGTCGCTTCCGGCGACAATCGGTCTTATCTGGTGCTACCGCCAGGCGCAGGCAAGACGTTGATTGGATGGGAAGCGGCACGCCGATTGGGACGCCGAACACTGGTGTTGGCGCCCAACACTGCCGTACAGCAGCAATGGGCAGCTACATGGGATAAGAGCTTTCCGTCCGCGGACCCGTCGGCACCGAAATGCGGTACTGAGCGCGACCTGGCGCCGACGACGAATGTGCTGACATATCAGTCTCTCGCAGTCATCGATGCCGAAACGGATGCGGCGGTCCGCCGGGAAGTCCTGCGCAGCCGTGACCAGCAGGCCTTATTGAAGCTGCTGCACCCCAACGGCAGGGAGTTGATCGAACGGGCGAAGGGGCTAGGCCCGTGGACTCTGGTGCTCGACGAATGTCACCATCTACTGGCGACGTGGGGTGCGCTAGTCAGCGCATTGGCGTCGACCCTTGGCTCGCAGACGGCGCTGATCGGCCTGACCGCAACACCAGCAACCGAGCTAACTGCCTGGCAGCACACCCTGCACGACGAACTTTTCGGTACAGCCGACTTCGAGGTCTCAACACCAGCGCTGGTGAAAGAGGGCGACCTGGCGCCCTATCAAGAGTTGGTCTACCTAACCGAACCCACACCCGAAGAGCAGGCTTGGGTTGTCACCGAGCGTGCCCGCTTCGCCGACCTCATGTTGTCGTTGATCGAACAACAGGTGGGCAGCATGTCGCTGGCTGTCTGGCTACACAGACGAATCGTGGATCGATCGACCCGGAGCGGAAGCCAGATCTCGTGGTCGACATTCGAACGCACCGAACCCGACCTCGCGTGCAGCGGCCTGCGCTTCGCCCATGACGGACTGATTCCGCTGCCAGACGGCGCACGCTTCCGCGAGCAGCACCGCGTGGCACCGGACGCACAGGATTGGGTCAACATCTTGACCGACTTCTGTCTTGGGCACCTAAAGCAGAGCGAGGATCCCCGTGATGTTCGAGCGCTGACCGCGATCAAACGGATTCTGCCCGGCTTGGGCTACCGGCTGACCAGCCGCGGCGTACGCACAGCTACCTCGCCAGTAGACAGAGTGTGCGCACTATCTGAGGCAAAAGTTGCCGCGACAACGCACATCCTCGACGCCGAGCAGGCCGTCCTTGGATCACGGATGCGAGCACTAGTGCTGTGCGACTTCGAGTCGATGAGCGGCGCCCTGCCGACATCACTTAGCGCAGCCCCCGTCACCAACCAATCCGGGTCGGCGCAGCTTGTCGCTGCCATGCTAGCCGCGTCCGATGCTCGGCGACGCGATCGATTGAACGCTCTTCTCGTGACCGGTCAAGTCTTTGCCTGCCCGGCAGCGATCGAGAATGACCTGATCGCCTTCTGCGCGGAACGAGGAACCCCCGTCGCAACCGAGCCTATGGCCGCCCAGCCTGGCTTGCTGACGGTGCGCGGCAGCAGCGGCACCTTCACACCCCGAACCTGGGTCGCGCTGGCAACGGCGTACTTCCAGCAGGGGCATTCTCAGGTTATGGTCGGCACCCGCGCACTCCTGGGTGAAGGATGGGATTGCGCAGCAGTCAACGTCAGCATCGACTTGACGAGCGCAACAACAACGGCAGCGATAACACAGATGCGCGGCCGCGCCATCCGCAAGGATCCCACCGACCAGCAAAAGGTGGCCGACAACTGGTCAGTCTGCTGCGTGAGCCCAGACCACCCGCGTGGCGACGCCGACTACCTCCGCCTAGCGTGCAAACACGACGGATACTACGCGGCAAGCCCCCAAGCGTGTATCGAATCGAGTGTGACGCATTGCGATACGTCGCTGTCGCCCTACGGTCCACCAGGTGCCGATTCCCACGCCATCACTGCGCGGGCACTACGGCGCGCCGCGCAACGTGACCAAGCGCGGATCTGGTGGCGGATCGGTGCGCCATACGAAGGAATAGATGTAGCGACCATCCGCATCCAGTCCCGCCAGTCGTTGGGAGTCGCCGCGCCCGGCATCCCGACTTCAGCATTGACCCCTCCGGTGCCGGGAGGACTAGCGGCAGCGCGCCTGGCACGGGGCACCATAGCCGGCCTGTCCGCCGCCGGCGGCGCGGCGGGAACCGTAGTCGCTGCTCTCAGCCTCGGCCCGCTCGCAGGTCCCGCCACAGCCGCAGGAATCGTCGCCGCAAGCGCCAGCCTGGTGGCAACCGCCGCCTTGGCCGAAAGCCGGCGGCTGAGCCACGCACCCAACGCACTTGAGCAGCTTGCCGCCGCAATCGCGGATGCGTTGAAAGCCGCTGGCGGTACGGAACGGGGCTCGGAGGCACTGCGAATCACTCCGGACCCGGACGGCTGGATTCGATGCGAACTCAGCGGCGTACCCACCGATCAGTCGCTCCGGTTCACCACAGCCCTCGACGAACTCATCGCGCCGCTGGCCGAGCCGCGCTATCTGCTTGGGCGCAAGATACTGACGCCGCCGAACGGGCGTCTTGCCCGACCGCTGTTCGCAGCCCGCGCAGTTGTCGGTCTGCCCTTGCCCGGCGCTGTCGCGTGGCACACCATGCCTCGCTGGTTCACAAGGCGCAAGGACCGCCGGCAATGCCTGCGCCAGGCCTGGCAAGAACACATCGGTCCAGCTCGGCAATTGCGCGCAGATTCGCCGGCAGGCCACGCCATCCTCGAACTGTTCCGCGGCGAAAATCCGCTTTCGGTCTCGACCCAACTGCGCACCACTTGGCGCTAACCCGCGGGGCGAGGCTTGGGAGAAGTCGCGAGCCCGGTACGACGATCGCGGCGGCGCTAGCCGAGCCGGCGCGCCGCTGCGGCGATGCGCTCATCGGTTGCAGTCAGCGCCACCCGTACATGCTGGGCGCCTGCCGGGCCGTAAAAGTCACCGGGCGCTACCAGGATGCCGCGGCCGGCTAACCACGCAACCGTGTCACGGCACTCCCGACCCCTCGTCGCCCAGAGATACAGCCCGGCGTCGGAATAGTCCACGGTGAATCCCGCAGCGCGCAGCGCCGGCAGCAAAGTTGCGCGCCGTCTCGCGTAGCGATCCCGCTGCAGCCTTTCGTGGTCGTCGTCATCAAGGGCTGCCACCATGGCGGCCTGCACCGGCGTCGGAACCATCATCCCAGCGTGTTTTCGCACCGTCAGCAGCTCGGTTACCAACGCCTGATCCCCCGCCACAAAACCCGCGCGGTAGCCAGCTAGCGACGAACTCTTGGACAGCGAGTGCACGGCCAACAACCCGGTGTGGTCGGCGTCGCATACCGCCGGGTGCAGCACCGACACCGGCTGGTCGTCCCAGCCCAGACCTAGGTAGCACTCGTCGGAAGCCACCACGAGACCTCGGCCGCGCGCCCAATCGACGACCTTGCGCAAGTGGTCGATACCTAGCACCCGTCCGGTCGGGTTGCTCGGGGAGTTCACATAGACCAGCGCCGGCGACCGCGGGCCCAGCTGAGTCAACGAATCGGCACGTAGCACCTGAGCTCCGGCGAGGCGGGCACCAACGCTGTAGGTCGGATACGCAAGTTCGGGCACGACAACCAGATCCGTGGCGCCCAACCCAAGCAGGGTCGGCAACCAGGCGATGAGTTCCTTGGTGCCAATCACCGGCAAGATCGCGTCCTCGGCCAGCCCGGTGATGCCGTAGCGACGGGTCAACGCGGCCACCGCAGACTCCCGCAGCTGCGTGGTGCCCGCGGTCGCGGGATACCCCGGCGCGGAGCCGGCGGTCGCCAGAGCCTCTTGGATCAACGGGGCGACCGGATCGACCGGCGTGCCAACGGAGAGGTCGACCATGCCGTCCGGATGTGACCCGGCCAGCTCCTTTGCGGCAGTCAGGGTGTCCCACGGGAACTCTGGGAGTGCCGCGGAGACCATCGGCTGGCGCATCGGGTAGGTGTGGCGTACCAGGTTGTTCAGTCGCCTTCACCCTGCGGTGGCAGATCCTTGACCGCTTGCGGGTCGTTTTCGGTGACGCCGACCTTTGCCGCACCACCCGGCGATCCAAGTTCGGCGAAGAAGTCGGCGTTGATCTGGGTGTATTGACCCCATTGGTCGGGTACGTCGTCTTCGTAGTAAATCGCTTCGACGGGACAGACCGGTTCACAGGCCCCACAGTCGACACACTCGTCAGGATGGATGTAGAGCATCCGGACACCCTCGTAGATACAGTCGACTGGGCATTCCTCAATGCACGACTTGTCTTTTATGTCGACGCAAGGTTCGGCAATCGTGTACGTCACGGACGTCTCCTCAAACTGTCCTCATGCACTACTCAACGTGGGCTGCTGCCCGCCTCGCCGGGCTTCTTCCCTGCATCCTGTCGGCGAAGCGTTCGGTTACTGAGACTAGACGTTGCACATACACGCGAATCACTTGGCACACCGGTCGGTGCGCGTCGGGTATGCACCTAGTTGCATAGGGCCTTTGGCGCCATCTAGCCTGCCCGGGTGGCACTACCCCAAGTGATCGTGCTGTCGCTGCGCGAACAGGCCGGCTCAGGCAATGAATTGGCTCGGCGGGCAAGCTGAAACCCGCCACAACCCACCGCAGGAAGTACCATGACGAGTCGATATCCGCACCTGTTATCTTCGTTGGACCTCGGATTCACCACGTTGCGCAACCGGGTGGTGATGGGCTCGATGCACACCGGTTTGGAGGATCGAGCCGGTGACATAGATCGGCTCGCCGCATACTTTGCCGAACGTGCGCGGGGCGGTGTCGGGCTGATCATTACCGGTGGCTATGCACCCAACCGCACCGGATGGCTACTGCCCTTCGCCTCCGAGTTGGTTTCGTCTGGCCAAGCTCGACGGCACCGCCGCGTCACCAACGCGGTCCATGACTCGGGCGCCAAGATTCTCCTGCAGATCCTTCATGCCGGACGCTATGCATACCACCCACTGTCGGTTAGCGCGTCATCGATCAAGGCACCGATCAACCCGTTCCGACCACGGGCATTGTCGGCCCGCGCGGTCGAGGCGACCATCGCTGATTACGCGCGCTGTGCGCAGCTGGCCCGCGCCGCCGGCTATGACGGAGTCGAAATCATGGGCAGTGAGGGGTATCTGCTCAACCAATTTCTGGCACCCCGCACCAACAAACGCACCGACGCGTGGGGCGGCACAGCCGCCAACCGCCGACGATTTCCAGTCGAGATCGTGCGCAACACTCGCGCCGCCGTGGGATCCGACTTCATCATCTGCTATCGGATGTCGATGGCCGATTACGTCGCCGAAGGTCAGAGCTGGGACGAGATCGTTGCGCTGGCAACTGAAGTTGAAGCTGCCGGCGCAACCATGATCAACTCCGGCTTCGGATGGCATGAGGCACGTGTGCCAACCATTGTCACCTCAGTGCCCAACAGCGCCTTTGTCGACATCAGTGACGCTGTCGCAGAACATGTCAGCATCCCCGTGATCGCATCCAACCGGATAAATATGCCGCAAGCAGCCGAACAGATCCTGACCGATACCCGAGTGCAGCTGATATCGATGGCCCGACCGTTACTGAGCGATCCGGAGTGGGTACACAAGGCGGAGGCGGGCCGCGACGACGAGATAAATACCTGCATCGCCTGCAATCAGGCTTGCCTGGACCATGCATTCGTGAAGAAAACGGTGTCGTGTCTGCTCAACCCCCGGGCCGGGCACGAGACGAAGCTGGTGCTGTCACCACCGCGACGCGCCCGCGCAGTGGCCGTGGTCGGGGCCGGCCCAGCCGGACTCGCCGCGGCCGTCACCGCCGCCCAGCGCGGTCATCAAGTGACACTGTTCGAGGCCAACCACTACATCGGCGGCCAGTTCGATCTCGCCCGCCGCGTTCCCGGCAAAGAGGAATTCAACGAAACCATTCGGTATTTCTCGACGATGCTAGGCAGGCACGGCATCACCGTGCGGCTGGGCACGCGGGTGTCGACCGACCAGCTGACCAGTTTCGACCTCGCCGGATACGACGAAGTTGTCTTAGCCACCGGTGTGACGCCGCGCATTCCGGCGATCCCTGGCATTGAGCACCCGAAGGTGTTGACCTATGCCGAGGCCATCACCAGGGTCAAACCAGTCGGGCTAACTGTTGCGGTCATTGGCGCCGGGGGCATCGGGTTCGACGTCGCCGAACTGCTGGTCACCGAATCTTCACCGACCTTGAACCTCAAAGAATGGAAAGCGGAGTGGGGCGCCACTGATCCTCAACAGAGCCGTGGCGCACTGACCACTCCCCGCCCCGCTCCGCCTGCCCGTGAGGTCTACTTGCTGCAACGCACCAAGGGCAAGCAGGGCAAGCGGCTCGGCAAAACAAGCGGCTGGGTGCACCGGGCTTCTCTGCAGGCCAGAGGTGTTCACCAGCTATCCGGGGTGAACTACGAACGAATCGACGACGACGGGGTGCATATCAGCTTCGGCCCGCACCGGAGCCGACCACAACTACTTGCAGTGGAAAATGTCGTGGTCTGCGCCGGCCAAGAGCCGGCACGGGAGCTGGAGGCAGAACTTCGACACATCGGTGTCAACCCGCACATCATCGGCGGCGCGGCATTCGCCGCAGAACTAGACGCCAAACGCGCCATCAGGCAAGGAACCGAGCTTGCGGCCCGACTCTAGTCGCGGATCACGCCGCATTCGGACTGTCTCCGAGCTGGGCCGTCGAGCCAGGGGCGACCGTCACATAAACCGCTGACCTGCAGATAGTTATGGCTGCCGGGCGCGGTCCGATAGTCATCATGATATGACCATGCCCACGGTGCTGGTAGCCTGTAGCAAGACGGCAACCGCTGGGCAAATGTCCTCGCCGTCTATTCGACGGTGGAACAATCGGGGAAGGTGTCCACAAAATGGTGAGGCTGTCGTTGACTAGAATGGCTGCCGCGGTCGGCGGGCTGGCACTGTCGTTGACCGCTGGGGCCGGGATCGCATCTGCGGCCCCGTTGGATCAGGTCGTCAATACAACCTGTAACTACGGGCAGGTGATCGCCGCGCTTAACGCTCAGGACCCGGGAGCTGCCGCACGATTCAACGCCTCCCCGGTGGCCCAGAGCTATCTGCGTAATTTTCTGGCCGCGCCGCCACCGCAGCGCGCTCAGATGGCCGCGCAACTGCAGGCCATTCCCGGGGCCGCACAGTACATTGGGCTGGTCGCCCAGGTTGCTGGGTCCTGCAACAACTACTGAGCCTGACTCGCCAAAGCGGCGTGATATCGCGATTTCCTGCGCGCAATCGCGATATCACGCCGCTTTCGCTTTCTAAGCTGCCAGCGAAGCATACGTGGTGGTGCGCTGGCGCGCGGGACGATCAATGCCCTCGGCGATCGCGGCCAGCTCGGCCGCAGTCTTAGCCGATCCGTGCTCTGAACCGGCCATCCGCGAAATGGTCTCCTCCATGAGGGTGCCGCCCAAATCGTTGGCGCCGCCCTTGAGCATCACCTGGGTGCACGCGACCCCGAGCTTGACCCAGCTGGTCTGGATATGGGAGATACGGTCGTGCAACATGATCCGCGCCAGGGCATGCACGGCTCGGTTGTCACGATGAGTGGGCCCCGGCCGGGCCGCACCGGCCAGATATAGCGGCGAATTCTGGTGCACGAACGGCAACGGTACGAACTCAGTGAAGCCACCGGTACGGTCTTGGATGCCGCGCAGCACATTGAGATGAGCGACCCAGTGCCGCGGATTGTCAACATGTCCGTACATCATGGTGGACGAGGACCGTAAGCCCACTTCGTGTGCGGTGGTCACAATCTCAACCCACAGCGAGGTCGGCAACTTGCCCTTGGTGAGGACCCAACGCACCTCGTCGTCCAAAATCTCAGCGGCAGTTCCAGGGATAGTGCCCAGCCCGGCTTCGCGCAGGCTGATCAGCCACTCCCGAATACTCAAGCCGCTCTTGGTGACACCGTTGGCGATCTCCATCGGGGAAAACGCGTGCACATGCATCGACGGAACTCGGGCTTTGACTGCGCGCACCAAATCCGCGTAGCCGGTAATCGGGAGCTCCGGGTCGATGCCCCCCTGCATGCAGACCTCGGTAGCACCGGCGACATGCGCCTCCCACGCGCGGTCGGCGACTTCGGCCGCCGACAGCGAATACGCATCCGCGTCTCCCCTGCGTTGCGCGAACGCACAGAATCGACAACCCGTGTAGCAGATGTTGGTGAAATTGATGTTGCGATTGACGACAAAGGTCACATCGTCGCCTACCGCATCGCGCCGCAACGAGTCAGCCAGTGCGGCAACCGCTTCCAGCGCAGCGCCGTCAGCGCCGGCCAGCGCCAGGTATTCGTCGTCGCTGCACCCGGCTGGGGCACGTTCCGCCGACCGCAGGGCAGCCAGCACGTCGGTATCGATGCGCGCGGGTGCGCGAGCTGTCAGCTCGTGCACCTGCGAACGAATCGATTCCCAGTCTCCGAAAGCACTATCGAGGTCGCTGCGAACCTCGTTTGCACGCCCCTCGGTATCGATCGCCGCGTTTAGGTCCACCCGGCCCGAGGACTCGACCTCATCGGGTTCCTGCCATGGCATACCCACTGGATTGACGTCACGCGCCAAGCCGGTCGCTGGGTCCGCCAGCGCCATAACATGCCCTCGCACTCGCGGGTCGATCCACGCGGCCCCCGCTTGAACGTATTTGGGTTGGGCAGTCAGGCGCTGTACCAGGTCGTAACCAGCAGCAGCGGTGACAGCGGCTAGCTCCTCCAAAGCTGGCCAGGGCCGTTCCGGGTTGACGTGGTCGGGCGTGAGCGGTGAGACGCCGCCCCAGTCATCGACACCGGCGCCAACCAATGACAGACATTCGTCGCGGGATACGAGGTTCGGCGGGGCCTGAATGCGCATCCCCGGACCGAGTACCAGCCGCGCAACCGCCACCGTGGCCAGGTAGTCCGCCAGCGAAGCATCCGGGACAGTGGCCATCGCGGTGTTTTGCTTGGCCCGGAAATTCTGCACGATCACTTCTTGGACATGCCCGAAAGCTTTGTGCGACGCGCGAATGGCGTGCAAGGTGTCGGCGCGTTCGGGAAGCGTCTCGCCGATACCGACCAGCAGACCGGTAGTGAAGGGGATAGACAGCCGGCCTGCGTCAGTTAGTGCGCGCAGCCGGACGGCGGGGTCCTTATCCGGGCTGCCGTAGTGTGCGAGTCCTTTCGTTTCGAACAGCCGCCGCGATGTCGTCTCCAGCATCATGCCCATCGAAGGCGCCACCGGTTTCAGCCGTGACATCTCTGACCAGCTCATCACGCCCGGATTTAGGTGCGGCAACAGCCCAGTTTCCTCTAGCACCCGGATGGCCATCGCCCGTACGTAGGACAGCGTGGAGTCGTAGCCACGTTCTTCGAGCCATTCGAGGGCCTCTGGCCAGCGCTCCTCGGGACGGTCGCCAAGAGTAAACAACGCTTCTTTGCAACCGAGCTCACCCCCGCGGCGCGCCACGTCAAGAATCTCGTCGGGTTCTAGGTACATGCCGGCCCCACGAGCGCGCAGTTTGCCCGGAACGGTGACGAAGGTGCAGTAGTGGCAATTGTCCCGGCACAGATGAGTAACCGGGATGAAGACCTTGCGCGAATAGCTGATCGGCAACCGACCAGTTGAGCCACAACGTCCGGCCGATTCCAAACCCGCGTCGCGCACCCGCGCAGCGCTCGCACACAAATCGGCTAGATCATCGCCGCGTGCGCTCATCGCGACGGCTGCCTCGTCGATATTGAGCCCGACACCGTCGCGCGCCCGCCGCAATACGCGACGCAGCGCCGACGCACTGGGCTTGGGTGGGACGACGGGGCTAGGCAGAGCGGTGGGCTCCTGGCCCGGAGTCAGCAGCACAGTAGTGTAACTTCCTCACGATCTGAGTTCATCCGCGCGGCCCGGTATCTGAGGGTCCGGGCAACCTTGGTGCCATAAACGCAACAGTAGCGCCAGTCGAAGGCCACCACTCGATCGAGGTTCCTGCGCCAATTTGATGGAGTCGGGACCCATTGACCACCGATCGCGATACCATCCGTTGTGGGGCTATCAAAAGAAAAGGACAGCCGGTAGCCATACCGTTGCGAAGCAGGGGGTGTATTGGATGGCCTTCGTACTCGCAGCGCCCGAAGCTCTGATGACAGCGGCGTCCGACCTTGCTGGCATCGGCTCGAACCTCAACACGGCCAACGCGGCCGCAGTGCTGCCAACCGCCAGCATCGTGGCAGCCGGCGCCGATGAGGTTTCGGCCAAGATAGCGGCCCTATTTTCTTCCCATGCTCGCGGATATCAGCAGCTCAGCGCCCAGGCCGCGGGATTTCACGAACAGTTTGTCCTGGCACTGAACAGCAACGCATCCGCGTATGCGGCAGCCGAGACGAACGCCGCACGGACTTTAGCGAACGCATTGAGCAAGCCCGCTGAGACACTGCTCGGGCACCCGTTGATCGGCAACAGCGGAACCCTAACCAACGCCCTGGGCCGGGCGCAGAGCATATTCGGTGACGCAGCCGCAAGTACTATCGGCGGTCGCGCGGCGGCCGCTGCCAACGCGCTGTCGCTAACGCCCACCGGCGGGGTTGCCAGCGGTCTATCCGCGGCCAGCGCTCTTCTGCAACCCGTAACCAACGCGGCGGCAGCACCAGCCGCGTTTGCCGCCGGATCGATCGGCGACGCGATCAAGAACTTTTACAACACCGTGGAACCGTGGGTGCGGTATGGCTTCCAGCTCGCCACCTGGGCGGTAGGTTGGCTGCCCTGGATCGGCCTCTTGGCTCCACAGATCATGTTCTTCTACGACCTCATCGAACCTCTCGTTCAGAGCGGCCTGTTCAACACCATCGACGTCCTCAACGGGACGATCACATTCGGCCAAGGGTTAAGCAACTTCTGGGATACGACCACGGCGTCTATCAACCAGTTCATCAACACCGAGATCAACTGGATCCGCAGCTTCTTCCCGCCGTTGCCGCCACTCCCGGCGGCCGCATAGTCTCGGTCGGTCAGCTCTTGGCACCGCGCCACCAGAGCACCAATGCCGGCGGTGTGACGCCCAAAACTATGAGCACCAGGGCACCGTAGGCCATCACCCCCTGGCCACCGAGGATGACGTCGTCATGGGGAATCCCGAGGCTCATCACAGCAACGGTCAACAGCCACATCCACAACGGCAGAGCTGCCACCCTTGAGGACTTAGTCCATCCCCTCGCGGCCCACACCAGTGCGGCATTGACCAATCCGCTGACCAAACCGCTAATGGGAAAAGGAAACGAGCCGACATACGAGGGCAGCAAGAGCGCACCTGCGACAGCGGACAGAATGCCGTCGACAGCTAATAACGTGAGGACGACCAAACGGATAGCCGACTGGGCCGCGCCCCCGTCTTCGGCCGGCTCGGCGCGTGACGCTGCTGTAGTCAGGTCGGAACGCTGTCGATCTGCGAGAGAATCGAGCCGATGACCCACTGCAGGCTATCGAGTCGGTCCTGCCAATGTTGCTGGTTCGGATCCAGGTCGGGGTCCATAGAAATTCCTTCCGCGGCTACCTGGTTGGCAGCCTACCGCCTGTTAGGGCCGGTGATACCCAGCCCAGCGAGCAAATCTGTTTCCCAGCCACGCTCGTCACGCTCCCCCGCTGCCCCTGCAACGAGCACATAGTGTTCCTTCCCGAGGATGGGCAATGCCAGGTTATTCGAGAGGGCACAGCTTCGGCCCGTCGGGCCGACAACAACTTGGGTGGCATGAGCCGCGAGCGCGGCGACCTTGGCAGCGCGCGCGTCCGCGTCTGCCTCAACCACGGCGTCGATCTTCTCATCGGAGTATCCGAAGGGAATCTCTTCCGGAGGCAGTTCCCACTCGGGTCGCAGATCGTCGCGACCCAGCGAACGCGCTGCAGAACCGAACGCGTCCGCAGCGATAACCGTCCAGTAGAACTTCGGCACCGTCCACGGGGCACCCGGGTAGTCGGCCCTGGCCTCGGTGCCGGCCGCCGCCACCGCGGCAGTGGTGACGATGTGGGTGTGTATGTGGTCGGGATGGCCGTAGCCGCCATTGGGGTCATAGGTAACCACGACATGCGGCCGAAGCTCACGAATGATCTCAACCAGCGCTCCGACTGCCTCGCGTTCGTCGGCATCAATGAATCTTCCCCGACTGCGCCGTTCTGTGCCGGCCATGCCGGAATCGCGCCAGCGACCGGCGCCCCCCAGGTAGACGGGACCGCTGACCCCCAACGCCCGCAATGCCGTAGCGAGTTCACCGATGCGATAGCCACCGAGTTGATCGGCATGGTCAACCCCGAGCTGGGCCCAGCGATTACCAATGACTTCACCCTCCTCACCGAGCGTGCACGTAACCACGCACACGTGCGCGCCCCGAGCGGTGTAGTGCGCGATTGTGGCACCGTTGCTGAGGCTCTCGTCATCGGGATGTGCGTGCACGAACAACAGCCGCGGCGTCTCAACCATGAACGCACCCTATCGACGCGGACGAACGCCGATGCAAAACACTGATCGTCGCGGCTCCTGGAAGCGGGCGACGGTCGAGAAAATTTCCCACAAGAAACGCTACCGTTCCGTAACCGTAGCAGCTATGGTGAAGACCACAGTAGTGAACGGTGCCGTCTACAACGCCGTGCGGAACCCAGCGTTTTCCGCTCGCCCAGACGCGAGCGAAATACCGCAAGCCCTACCTGCCCAAAACTCTTGGAGAGGATAGAAGCGCGTGTCGTTTTTGACCACACAGCCCGAGATTCTGACGGCGGCGGCCAGCAGGCTGCGCCAGATCGGCGCGATGATGAGCGCCAACGATGCGGCCGCGGCGGCACCGACTATCGAGGTGACCCCAGCCGCCGCGGATGAGCTGTCCGCGATGGCGGCGACGCTGTTCGCCGCGCATGGCGAGCTGTATCAAGCGATCAGCGCCCAAGCCCATCGGATTCACGAATCGTTTGTCACCACGTTGGAGACCAGCGGTAAATTGTATGCGCTCACCGAGAGCACCAACAACGCCATTGTCACCACCTAAATACACTGAATGACAATGGATTTCGCGATGTTCCCGCCGGAAATCAATTCCGCGCGCATGTATGCCGGACCGGGCGCCGAGCCAATGCTGACTGCCGCGGCGGCCTGGGATGAACTCGGGGCCAGCCTGTATTCCACCGCCAGTTCCTACGAGTCTGAAGTTACCGGACTAGCAGCTGGATGGCGGGGGTCGTCATCAGAGTCGATGACCTCGGCCGTCGCCCCATATCTGGCCTGGATGACCGCGACCGCTGCGCAAGCCGAGTTCGTCGCAGCTAAGGCGAAAATGGTGGCGGGCGCTTATGAAGAAGCGTTCGCGCAGACCGTCCCGCCAGCGGTGATCGCGGCCAACCGCGCCCTGCTATTAGAACTGATCACCACCAACTTCTTCGGCCAGAACACTCCGGCGATAGCGGTGACCGAGACCCACTACGCCGAGATGTGGGTGCAGGACGCCCAAGCGATGTACAACTACGCGGCCACGCTGGCGGGCGCCTCAACACCCACACCATTCAGCCCGCCAACACCGACCACCAACCCGAGCGGACCCGCCGCGCAACTGGCGGCGTTGGCCCAAGCGGTTGGCAGATCCGTTGCCTTGGACGCGGCACGACCATTCCCGAGGCTGCATGAGCTGATCCATGTTTTGTCTAAAACGATTCGTGTCGAGTTCATGGGTGCGCGAGTCGGATCGACACCCTTCACATACATGCTTTCCATGATCGAGGGCACCAACATGGGCGGGATGCTGCAGCGCTTCGCCTTAGGCAAGCTCGGCACGCTACTGACACGCGCTGCCCTAAGCAGAACCCTGAACCCTATCGTGTCGGCGTCTCTAGCAAACGCAAGCTCTATCGGAAGGTTGTCGGTTCCCCCAAGCTGGATCGCGGCCGCACCGAGCGCCTCACCCACTCCAACAGCCGCGGCGGGCGGTCCGTCAACGACGTCGGGAACCCCTTGGATCCAGCTGGCGTTTGCGGGCATCGCCGGGGCCGCTGTGGGCGCCGTTGGATCTAGACGCCGAGCCACCGTCATACCCTGCTCGCCCGCAGCCGGCTAGCCAGAAGCCGCACTTTCCTCTCTGCGGTGCACGCCTGCCACCACTGCGCAATCGCCGTGGCCAAAGCTCACTCACGTTCGCGCCTGGACCACATTCGGGAACCGCGAACAACTGAAACATGTTGTTCTACAGCAAAAGTGAGTTCCACATTGACTATCGATCGAATACTAAAGCAGTTGTCGAACGCGCCGCAGCGGTGGGATCAAGATCGGCGCGGACGCCGCTTGGCAATCGTTGCGATCGGCCTGTCCGGCCACCATCACCGACGGGCTGCGGCCACACAAGCCGATGTTGATTAGTCCGCACATCGGTGTCATGACCACATCCGCGTTGGCTACTATCGGAACGATGGCATCGAGCGCACCGTCGAAAACCCCCCGATACCGACGGCGAGGCGAGGTACTTGAGCGCGCCCTGTACGAGGCGACCCTCGCCGAACTAAAGTCTGTCGGGTACGGCAAGCTTTCCATGCAAGGGATCTCCGCGCGCGCCCGCACTGGCAAAGCCGCGTTGTACCGGCGCTGGGCCAGCAAACATGAACTCGTATTAGCCGCGCTGCAATTCGCGCTCCCCCCGGTACCCGTGCCGCGCGCCGACCGATCGGCAAGAGAGAACCTCGTTGCGCTGTTTAGCAGCAATTGCGAAATCCTGGCGGGTAAAACCCCATTTCCCGGCATAGAAATCGCCGGACAGCTCATGCACGAACCCGAGTTGCGCGAAATCTTCGTCAACTCCGTGTGGGCCCCGCGACTGCTGATAGTCGAATCAATCCTGCAGAAGGGCGCACGCGCCGGTGAAATCGACCCTGCCATCTTGACCCCGCTGACCGCACGAATCGGACTCGCCCTGATCCACCAACATGTGCTGTTCACCGGCTCACCGCCCGATCGAGACCAGCTCGGGCGCATCGTCGACGCCGTGATCATGCCCAGAGCGCAGCCGGTAAGCGCGAATGACGCGGCGGTGAATTCCTAAAACTCGCCGGGCTGTCGCGGTTTTGACGTCGAGCACACCGC
This sequence comes from Mycobacterium sp., assembly GCF_965230835.1. Lineage (GTDB taxonomy): Bacteria > Actinomycetota > Actinomycetes > Mycobacteriales > Mycobacteriaceae > Mycobacterium. Next base: position 3,416,046 of record NZ_CBDDLW010000002.1, on the reverse strand, counting down.
GGTCAGCCCATGACCGAGCTATCTAGTCTTTACCCACTGGCCAGCGTCGCCGACGATGCCAACCGGTACCGCCCCGGACAGGCTCACGTTCTGCACGCTCGGGCCGGCCGCGACGATCGTGGTGTCCTGCAAGATCGGCAATACCGTGGCCATATTCCACAATCGAGGTTCGACCGCGGTGATTACCTCGTTGAGGTTCTTGGTACCGCTAAGGGCGGCATCAATGTTGGATTGGATGCTGGGATCGCAGATTCCGGTGAGGTTCGAGGGCGCCCTTACCAGCGCACCTGGTTCAGGTGGGCGGCTCAGTGGCGTTGGCGCTTCAGCCAATGTCGTGGGCGTACCGCCCGGAGCCTGCGCCGGTTCCGGCGACGATGTAGCGGTGGGTGACACCGCCTCCATCTGTAACGCGGGACAGCCGTAGCGAGAGGCCAGCAACGTCCCCAAGCTTCCGCCGGCCGCCCGCCAGCCCACAATGGCGTCTACTCGATGTTTACTCAACGCGTCGCGGTAGAGCTTGGCAGGATCCAACGCCAATACCGTGGCCGCGATGCCGACGCTGCGTAATTGGTCGGCGGCAGTGTTGGCAACGGCTACCGAGGTCGAGTCATTGGCCGCGACCCCGATGACCAGCGATAACTGTTTGCCTTCCTTGCTGATTTTGCCGCGGATGACTTTTGGCGGCCCGGTGCTCACTGGCGTGGTCGCCGCGTCGGGGTCCGGCGGAACAAGCGACGCCGAGGTATTGGGTTCGATGCGGAACCCCGCCTCCGCCAGCAGGCTCAACGCTGCCGTCCTCGTCATCGCGGGCGGCGCGGTCGGCACGTAGCCCGGATCGCTGGGCGAACGAATTTGCGCCTGGTCCAAGGTGACGGTGTTGTCGGTGCCAGCACCTACGGCGGCAAGCAGGTCGACGTCAAGAAGCCCCAGAATCCCTTTTCGGACCTGCCGTTCGGCCAGCTTCGGCTCGTTTGCGCGCAGCGTCAGCTCCATGACCCGCGGGGTCACGATTCGGGCGGTGCGCACGTCAGGGATCGCCGACAGCTGCGCGAAAGCGGTCGAGCCGCCATGCACCTGCGCCACCTGCGTATCGCCGTTACGCACCGAGTCGGCCAGTGCAGCCGGTGCTCCGGCCCGCCGGAACAGGATCAGGCCGGGTTTGGCGGGTGGTCCCCAGTAGCGGTCATTGCGAGCGATCAGAATTTCGTCGCGCTGCGGGTCGATGTTCTCCACTCGGAACTGCCCGCCGGTGACCGGGAGCGCCCGGGCCAGTCCCGCGGCGAAGCCGCCCGGCACATCCTTGACTATGTGCGCTGGCAGGATGTCGTTGAACAATTCTCGCCAAGCGGGATATCGCTGCGCGAAGGTGACGACCGCCTGCTTTCCGCCATCGAGCGACTGCACTCCGGTGATCAGGTCATAGCCGGCCGGGTCAACAACCCCCGGCTGGCTGACCATCTGCTGCCACAGGTACCAGAAGTCGTCTGCAGCGATCGGAGCGTTGTCGGTCCACTGCGCCTCTGGCCGGATTTTGTAGCTCACCGTAAACGGGTTGTCGCTGATCACATCGGCTGATACCAGCAGGGTGGGGTCCATCTCCCAACGCGAACCGGTCGGCGAGTTCGGGTCGGGCACTGGCCGAAACGCGCTCGGTAGTACCAAAGCGCTGACCGCCGCGTTCACCGGCGACAAATCCGACATCAGATGCGGGTTGAACCCGGGCCCGATGGAATCGATGCCCATGATGATCTGGGTCGGACGCCGTGGTGCCGGCGGTCGGTTGCGCGGTGTATCGGTGCTTTGCGGTGCTGGCGGCGGGCTGACGCTACAGGCCGACATCGACAAACCCAGCAGCGCAACCAGCGCGGCGACCGTCATACAAACGCGGCGAACTGGGCTCGGCACGCCCATCAGGGTATCGAGCAACGATCGGACCCGAGCTGTGGTCCACCGCAACCGGGGTCGCGTACGCCAACCGACCATCTACCCGCGGGCCTTGGCCCGAGCCCTGCTACGGGCACGCGCGGTAGCATCCAGCTCGACCTTGCGCACCCGCACGATCTCCGGCGTCACCTCAACGCATTCGTCCGACGAACAGAACTCCATCGCCCGCTCAAGGTCCAGCTGTAGCGGCTTAGCCAACGTCTCGAAAACATCGGCGGTCGACGACCGCATGTTGGTCAGCTTCTTCTCGCGAGTGACATTGATATCGAGATCCTCCGGACGAGGATTGATTCCGACCACCATGCCCGCATAGGTATCTTGGCCTGGCTCGACGACAAACTGGCCCCGGTCTGCGAGTTGGAGCAACGCAAAAGGCGTGATGGTGCCGGACCGGTCCGAGACAAGTGACCCGGTGTGTCTGGACCGGATCTCACCCGCCCATGGCTGATAACCGCTGAACACCGCGTGCCCGACACCAGTGCCGCGAGTCTCGGTGAGGAAGTCGGTTCGCCATCCGATCAGGCCGCGGCTGGGAACAACGAACTCCATACGGACCCAGCCGGTGGTGTGGTTTGCCATTTCCACCATGCGGCCTCTACGCGCGGCCATCAGCTGGGTGACCGTGCCGACGTACTCCTCCGGGCAGTCAACCGTCATGGCCTCGACCGGTTCGTGCAGCTTGCCAGCGATGGTCTTGGTCACCACCTGCGGCTTGCCCACAGTCAGTTCGAAGCCTTCGCGGCGCATCTGCTCGACCAGCACTGCCAGCGCCAATTCACCGCGGCCCTGCACCTCCCAGGCGTCCGGCCGGCCGATGTCGACGACGCGGATCGATACGTTGCCCACCAGTTCGGCATCGAGCCTGTTGCGCACCATTCGCGCGGTGAGTTTGTGGCCGGACACCTTGCCGGCCAGCGGCGAGGTGTTGGTGCCAACAGTCACCGAGATCGCCGGTTCGTCCACGGTGATTCGTGGCAGCGCGACGGGATTCATCGGATCGGCCAGCGTGTCGCCGATCATGATTTCCGGCAAGCCCGCAACGGCCACGATATCGCCCGCGATCGCCTCGTCGGTCGGCGCGCGTTCCACACCTTGAGTCGCTAGCAATTCGGTGATCTTGGCAGTCGTTGTGGTTTCTCGGCCGTCTACTTCGCGTATCCATGCGACCTGCTGCCCCTTGCGAATGCGTCCGCTGTCGATCCGAATCAGTGCTAAACGGCCCAGAAAGCTCGACGCGTCCAAGTTAGTGACCAGCGCCTGCAGCGAGGCATCGACGTTGCCCCTGGGCGGCGGCACATGCTCCAAAAGGACCGCAAACAGCGGGTCGAGGTTGTTGCCGTCGGGAACCTGGCCGTCCTGGGGTTGCGTTGTGCCCGCCACGCCGGCACGCCCCGACGCATACAACGTCGGCAGGCCCAGCGCATGCTCGGCAGCGGCGGCGGCTTCGTCGTCGAGGTCGGAGGCGACATCGAGCAACAGGTCGTGGCTGGCCTCCACAACCTCACTGATCCGAGCATCGGGTCGATCTGTCTTGTTGACCACCAGAATCACCGGAAGATGCGCGGCCAGCGCCTTGCGCAGCACGAACCGCGTTTGCGGCAACGGCCCCTCGGCCGCGTCAACCAACAGCAAGACCGCGTCCACCATGGACAGCCCGCGCTCCACCTCACCGCCAAAGTCGGCGTGACCAGGAGTGTCAATCACGTTGATCACGGTGACGGTTCCGTCACCGTGATGGCGGTGCACAGCAGTGTTCTTCGCCAAGATGGTGATGCCTTTTTCGCGTTCCAGGTCACCGGTGTCCATCACGCGTTCCTGAACTTCACCGTGTTCTCGCAACGCGCCGGACTGCCGCAACATCGCATCTACCAAAGTGGTCTTGCCGTGGTCGACGTGCGCGACGATGGCGACATTGCGGAATGGCACGTTGGTGATTGTGGCAGCGAGGGCCCCGGATAGCGAAATGCGCAGTCGAGGGTCGCCTCGCCGACCGAACCGAATCCGTCGAACCTGACCGCCGGCCCAGACTAGGTCGCCGCCATGACAGGCGCAGGATGCCGGTGCGCCCATGGAACGGCTTCTTCGAGTTGCGCCGCCAGCTGTAAGAGATCACCGTCGGCGCCCAGTCGACCGACGAACTGCACGCCCAGCGGAAGCCCCGCCTCGGTCCAGTGCAGAGGCACGCTGATCGCGGGCCGGCCGGTGATGTTGGCGAGCTGCGTATAGGGCACCCAGCCCAGGCTTTCCTGAATGAGTTCGTCCATTATTCCGCTGAGTGCCATCACCTTTCCGGCGTGCAATTTACTCAGGGTTCGGGCCGCGAGTTGTAAGCGAGGGGACGTCGTCGTGGCACCGATAGGCAGAGGCGAGGTGGCCAAGGTGGGAGTTAACAAGTAGTCGTAGCTTTCGTGGAAACTCGCCAGGGACTGGATGTGGTTGTTTCTGTTCTCCAGCGCAAGCATCAACGCCTGAAGGCCGGTGGATCGGCCAAGTTCGCACATCGCTAACGTGTCGGCCTCGAAGTCACTGTCACGGGCTCCGAGTCGCTCTCGGATCTCGACGACTTGTTGGTAGAGCTGCGCGAACCAAATGGTGAGGAAGTCGCGCGCCAGTGCGGCATCGTCGTAGGGCGGCACCACTTCGTCGACCTGGTGGCCCAGGCCGCGCAGCGCTGTCGCGGCTGCCTCGACTGCGGCGACTGCTTCGCGGCTGGGATGACTATTGATCGCCGACGACGTCGAATACCCGATTTTCAGGGCGCCCGGACGGTTCTTGATGTGTTCGACGAACGGACCGGCGGGAAGCGCAACCTGGTAGTCGGCACGCGCGTTGGCGCCGATGATCGCGTCATAGAGGGCGGCGCTGTCCCGTACGGTGCGCGACACGACCCCCTCAGTTCCCATACCGAACATCGACTCACCTGTTTGCGGGCCGTACGGTGACAACCCTCTACTGGTCTTGAGGCCGACAAGGCCGTTGCAGGCCGCGGGAATTCGGATCGATCCGCCGCCGTCGTTCGCTCCTGCCGCCGGGACAATGCCCGCTGCAACCGCCGCCCCCGACCCGCCCGATGAGCCGCCGGGCGTCCGCGCCGTATCCCAAGGGTTTCGAGCCGGACCCCAGTAATCGGGTTCTGTCACGCCCTTGGCCCCGAACTCCGGGGTGTTGGTTTTGCCAAAGATCACCAGCCCCGCGTCCAGGAACCGCTGTGTGACCAATGCATGCTGCTCAGCTACATAATCGATCAGCGAGCGAGATCCGGATGAGGTGGGAAAGCCCCGGTACTCCTGCCCAAGGTCTTTTATCAGAAACGGCACGCCGGCAAACGCTCCGCTTAGCTGCGGATGGTGGCGTCTTAGGACTGGTGTAAAAACGCTGGGCGCATGTTCCTGGTGGTCATGTTACGCGGCGGTGGTGTCGGTCGTGGTTGTTGTGGTGGGGGGATGCAGTGGGCGGGGTGGCTCGAGCAGTTGGTGGCGTAGTTCTTGGAGGTGGCGGCTGGTCGCTGATGTTTGGGTGACTCCGCGCCAGCCGCGGCTGGCGCGGTCGAGGACGGCCCATACCAGCGACAGACAGCTGGTTTCGCCGGGTAGGCGGCCGATGACCTTGACCCGGCGACGGGATTCTCCGAAGGTGCGTTCGATGAGGTTGGAATGGCGGATGCGTGTCCAGTGTTGGCGGGGGAAGCGCAAATGCACGCTCAGCGAGGCGAAGTCGTTGGCCAGGCAAGCGACCGCGGCTGGGTAGAGCCCGCGGTATGTGGTGGTGAACTCCTCGGCGCGGCGGGTGGCTTCATCCACGGCCTGCTGGCCGGGTGGCTGGTCAATGTCATCGAAGATCGACCAGAACGCGGCTTTGATCTCGTCCTGGACCGCGACAGGTGTCTTGGCGATGACGTTACGGCAGCGATGGATCAGACACCGCTGACGCAGGCTTGCCGGAAACGTGGTCTCCCATGCGGCGATCAGGCCCGGCGCCCCGTCGGAGATGCCCAGTAGCGGCGGGCGTAGTCCCCGGTTCCTCAGGTCAGCCAAGAAGTCGGCCCACGCATCAGCCGACTCCGCTGCGGCTGGGGCCAGCCCAATAAACAGGGGCTTGCCGTCGGTGCAGATGCCCCAGGCGGCCAGCACCGGCTCGGCCGGGGCGTTGGGATGCATCCGAAAGTTCGAGGCATCCAAGAACAGGTAGTCCAACACCAGCTCATCAAGGCGTCGAGACGACCACGCAGCGAACTCGTCTTTGATGGCCGCACAAATCCGGCTCACCGTCGAGCGCGACAACGCCGCCTGCGAGCCCAGCACCTCGGCCAACGCGGCCTCGATGTCGCGATCCGACAAACCGCGCACCCATCCCGAAATCACCAACGCCTCCAGAGCGTGGGTGCGCGTCACCCCGGCACCGAATAGCCGCGAACAGAACCGCTCGTCGGTGTCGCGTAGTTTCGGGCGGCATAATTCGACCGAGCCCATCGTGGTCTTCACCGTCGCCGGCGGTTGATACCCATTGCGGTACCCGCCCGGGCCGTCCTGAACCCGACGCTGGTGACGGGCTCGGCCCAACACTGCTTCTACCTCGGCCTCCACGGCGACCTGAAACACCAGACGCACCGATAACCGCCCGACCTCCTCCAAAATCTCGGTCAACGGCCGCTCGGTCGCGGCGAACAACTGATCCATCTCAACACGCACACGCTCAATCGGCGATACTCGCTTGGTCACGGGCGTAGCCCCTCCTTCATAGCTTTCGTCGGTTGCGACGGAACCTACGCCCGTGACCATTTACACCAGCGATGAGACGCGACCCTGCGGATCGGCTGCTTGCTTGTCGGCGACGTCGTCGAGCCGACAAATGATCGCGTTCAACCGCGGATTGACCGCGTCGGCGCGCTGGCGCGCCACGGCAAGAAGTTCGGCGGCGGTGATCTCTTTGCGCTCTATTAGGTCGGCCAATGCGGTCGCATCCAACACCAGGTACTCGTCTACGTGCATTGGCCGATCTTATGACTGTTGAAGAGTTCCGGTCAGGTCTGCCAGCCAGCCGCGATCGGCTGGCACCCAGTCGATGTCGGCTAGTTCAGCGGCGGTTACCCAGCGCACCGCCCGGTGATGCTCAGCTTTCGGTTCGCCGCGAATCAAACGCACCTGATACGCCCTAAGCGTCGTAGTCTCGTTCAACGGAATATCGTCGCCGAGTCGGTCTCCCACTGCGACATCTTCGACGTCAAGTCCGAGTTCCTCGGCCAGCTCACGGGCCAGCGCGCCGCGATCGGTTTCGCCCGCTGCCACCTTGCCGCCAGGGAGTTCCCACAGCCCCACTAGCGCTGGCGGCCGAACCCGTTGCGCCACCAAAACGGTCGAACCACAGATGACCGCTCCGGCAACGACGATCTGGTTCGCCATGAGCAGTGACGGTATACCGTCGGTGTATGGCTGTGTTAACGGATGAACAAGTAGACGCCGCACTGCCCGAGCTCAACGGTTGGGAGCGGATCGACGGTACCCTGCGCCGATCGATCACGTTTCCGACATTTCTCGCCGGCATCGACATGGTGCGTCGGGTGGCCGAACGCGCCGAGGCCAAAGATCATCATCCAGACATCGATATCCGCTGGCGGACGGTTATATTCGCGCTAGTCACCCATTCCGCGGGTGGCATCACCGAGCGCGACATCTCGATGGCACGCGATATAGACGGGATCCTCGGGGGCTAATCGGCAACGTGCCTAGTCGCCCAGCTGACGCGCCGCCGCTACGTTCGGAGGCCGTACCGACCCACGCGGGCTAGCGCTGTTCCTGGTGGTGGCAATCCATGCCAGAGTCACCAGAGTCGCCGCCACGTAAACCGTACCCGCCCACGCCAGATACCAGGGTCGACTGATCTCCCAGATGGTCGGTTGGGCGAAGCTCAGCAACCACGGAACGCCAATGATTGTCAGAATCAACCAGCTCCAACCCAGAAGCCGGGCACCGGGGTGTTCACGCAGTGGCCCGTGGATGAGCCACATAATCAGCGGCACCAGCCACACCCAATGATGAGTCCACGAAATCGGTGAGAACAACAGGCCGAACAGCTCGACCACCAGCAGCTTGCCCAGGCGATCGGAGCCTTTCAGAGCGCGGAATGCCAGAACCGCCAATACTGCCGTGACCGCGACCGCGGCTATAACCAGCGGACCGAACCTGGCGTCGTGGCCGAGGATGCGAGACAGCGCGCCGCGCCAGGATTGATTGAATGAGGTGGCGATGGGCCCGACCCGACGCGCGTCGCCCAGCAAATCGGTGAAGTAGTAGCGGACCTGATCGCTAACGACCAGAGCTGACACGGCCACGGTGGCAAGGAACACGAATGCCGAAAACACGGCAGCACCCACCCGCCGAACACCGACGAGGTATACGGCGGCAATTGCTGGTGTCAGCTTGATTCCGGACGCCACACCGATGAGCAAGCCGGATAACCACCAACGCGAAGAATAAGCCGCCCACAGCGCCGCAAGCATCAACAGCACGTTGATCTGTCCATAGTCAAAGATGCTGCGCAATGGCTCCATCCAGATAGCGATCGCCGTCCACACCATCGCGGCGGCCGGGGTGGTGCCAGTGGCACCGCCAGCGGCGCCGATCAAGCGCTGGCTGATCCGAATCGCGCCGTACAGGGCGAAGATCGTCGCGGCCTGCCACAGAAACGCAACCAGACCAAAAGGCAGCAGCTGCAGGGGGTAGAACACAACTGCGGCGAACGGTGGATACGTGAACGGCAACGGGAAATCCGGTGTTTGGTCGGCGTACACGTAGCTGTACAAGCCGTGGTCAATAGCGGCCGCGCCGCCCAAGTAGACGTGTAGGTCAACGAAGTTCGCGCCGTTGGGCACCAGGTAAGTCCAGGCGAATCGCGCCCCGGCGCTAAGGACCATGAGCAGCACCGCGGCAGTGGCCAGCCAGTTCATATTTCGCCGGGTGGAGCTTGCCGCCGGGACGGCTGTAGTGGTGTCTATCTGACTGACTTTAGCCACCGCAGAACCCATCACGCCGCCCTCGGGTGCTATTGGGCTGCCAGCTCGGGCTTGGCAACCATGGCGACAAGATGCCGTCCGGGCCATCGATAACCGCTACTGCTCGTATGCGTAACGATCCCATAAATGCCACACGTGTCACTTGAGTCACTTCTGTACCGCGATACCTTCTGGCCTGGGACTTGTCGTCAACACCAGGGAGAGTCATGCCAACCATCTGGACCTACGTACGCGTCGCTGCTGTCTTAGTCGGTTCATCCGCCGCGCTCCTTACCGGCGGCATCGCGCACGCGGACCCGGCTCCGCCGCCGGCACCGGCACCGGCACCAGCACCAGCGCCCGACATTTCGCAACAGCTGATCAGTTCGGCGGCCAACGCGCCGCAAATCCTGCAGAACTTCGTCTCAGCACTGAGCGGCAACACGCAGGCGCCCACTGGCGCCCTAGGACCGTCACAACCGGTACCCGGCACAATTCCCGGGGTTCCCGGGGTTCCCGGGGTTTCCGGCGTTCCCGGACTGAGCACTGTCACTCCGGGATTGAACCCGACGGCACCTGTCGCCCAGGCGACCACTCCCTCCATTCCTGGGGTGAACGCTCCGATCCCCGGACTGACCGCACCGACGCCCGCCACCGCAACGTCGCTGCCCGGGGGTGCCGCATCGATCCCAGGCGTCGGCCCGGCCGCGCCGGCGGCCGTGCAGGCAGCCGCTCCGGGTCTGGTGCCATCGGCGAAGGTAGACCTGCCGGCTATGCCGTACCTCCCGGTGCACATGCCACAACAACTTTCGCTACCGGGCGACCTGCCCGCGCTCGCTTCGAGCGCATTCCCGGGGGCACCGGTTGCACCTCAACCTGGCTCCCCAGCCGCACAAGCGCCCGCAGCCCCAAGCGCACCAACAACCCTGCTCGGCGCGCTCCCCTGAGCCATCAACCAGACGGCTGACCACATCAGAAATCGGGAGAACACTGTGGCACGCACGTGGAGTCTGTCCAGAGGTTTGGCCGCCGTCGCCGCCACCTCGGCTGTCGCGCTCGCGCTTTGTCCGAGCGCGACAGCCGATCCGGCCGCACCTGAGCCCAACCCCAACCAACAGCTACCGGGCCTGCCGGCGCTAGCTCAGTTGAGTCCGATAATCCAACAAGCGGCCAGCAACCCCGAGCAGGCGACGCAGCTGCTCATGGCCGCGGCATCAGCGTTCACTCACAATCCGGCGGCGCCCACCGAATCCAAGAACGTCGCGTCGTCGGTGAACCAGTTCATACAGGTGCCGAACCACCCTGATATCGAGTCTCCTGCGTCGGCCGCACCAGCAGTCGCCGCTCCAGGTGCGGATGAACTCACCGCTCCGGAGACCTTCCCAGTGCAGCACGTGCCAGCACCAGACGTAGAGCCCGGCGTGCAGGCACACTTGCCACTAGGTGTCGATCCGGCCCACGCAGCGGGCCCGGTCGCCGCCGCGGCCCCGCCGCCTGCCGCCGCACCACCTGCTGCCGCACCACCTGCTGCCGCACCACCGTCCGCTGCGGTGGTACCCGGCGCAGCACCCGAAGCACCGGCACCAGCTCCCGCGCCAGCGGCGGCACCAGCTCCCGCGCCGGCCGCACCCGATCCTGCGCCCGCGCCGGCCGCTGCTCCGGATTTCGGCCCAGACACCCCACCGACGCAGGACTTCATGTATCCCTCAATTGGCACCAATTGCCTAGCCGACGGCAGCAGCTCCATCGCGACGGCACTGTCAGTAGCAGGACCGGCCACGATCCCGACTCCTGGTCCCGCCCCCAGCCAGACCGCTTATGTATTCACCGCTGTCGGCACCCCCGGACCCGCCGAACTGCAAAAGCTGCCGTTGAACGTCACGTGGGTAAACCTGACCACCGGGAAGTCTGGGAGCGTCACGCTCAAGCCACGCTCAGACATCAACGCGGATGGACCGACAACGTTGACCGCGATCGCCGACACCGGTTCGGGCAGCATCATTTCGACGATCTTCGGCCAGGTCACCACCAAGGAAAAGCAGTGCCAGTTCATGCCCACAATCGGCTCCACAGTCGTGCCCTAACACGAGCTGGGGCGGCCAATCTTGACCCACCGGGCAGCGAGCGCTAGTACGCCATAAACAAGATTGCGTCGCGGTCGTATTCCATGCCTGGATGAACGCTGGCGAGGTGTGCCTGGGTCTGTTCGACCAGGTCATCCTCATCTTTGCCGACGAGGGCTTCGCCGCACGGACACGTCAGGTGCGTCTTCACGCTGCCACCTTTCGCTTGCACTCCGATACCTAATTAATTTGCCGCCTTAGCAGCCTTCATCTGCTTCTTATGCGATCGCACTTGCGCGAGCGAACGCGCATCGACGATGTCGGCAACAGATACGTATGTGCCCGGCTCACCGAATTCCCCCGCGGCGGCACGCCAGCCCTGCGGCGTCACCCCGTATTGCTTACCCAGCAACGCAAGAAATATTCGGGCTTTCTGCTCGCCAAAACCGGGAAGTTCTTTGAGTCGCCGCAACAACTCCCTGCCGTCGGGTTCGCCAGCTATCCACACGGCGGCCGCATTCCCGTCGTATCGGTCGACGACGATCTGCGCAAGCGCCTGGATGCGCTTAGCCATCGATCCTGGAAAGCGGTGGACGGCAGGTCTTTCCGAGCACAACGCGGCAAATTTGTCCGGGTCACAGTCCGCGATCTCACCGGCATCGAAGCTGCCCATGCGATCTGCGATCTTCTTGGGTCCGGCAAAAGCCGTTTCCATCGGCACCTGCTGGTCGAGCAGCAAACCTACGAAAAGCGCAAACGGGTTCTCATCGAGCAGGGCATTGGCTTCGGGGTCGGTGGCGAGACGCAAGTTCGGCACAGACCCAGTCTAGGCCCGGCCGCTGGTGCTTAGTGCCCGGCGTAGCCTACACCGCCAGCCAGCCCGGGATCGGTGATTGATTTTCCGCGGATTCGATCCCAATTCCATCGATCGACATCATTCGATCGTTTGCACTGGAGTTACTTGATCATTTGGGCCAGCAGCATTCAAGAAGCAGGACAGCGTTTGGGGAAAATGGGTGCGGCTGTAATCGGATACGTCTCGGATAGTCGAGCGGCTTTCGACACGAACCTGATCGGCACCGCTGCTTGGGCACCAACCGATAAGCCACCATCCCCTACGTTGAGCAACACGCCGAAATCAGCTCTCTAAACCTCAAAACCCATGAGAATCAAGATAATTCGCGCTCTGTCTAAAACGCGTCGCAACGGGAGACATCCTTTGGCTGCGCAACGATGCCGGGTCGTGGCTTAACCGCTCTTGCGACGGAACTCCCGACGAGTCTCGGCTCGACCGTGCACCCGGGACTGCTTGCCGCCGCCGTCTTTGTGCTCGGCTCCACCCGCCGACTTCGCCATCTTGCGTTCCAGTGCCTCGCGGAACTTACGCTTGTTCTCGTCCTCTGACCCCTCGGATCCCTCGGCCCGTGACGACTTTGCATCTTTACCCGAGTGCGATTCAGCCATACCGGCAGCCTAACCTGCGTCCTAGCGCTTGCCTGGCGGCAGACCGTAAACGTGCGAGACCGGCAGCGTCAGCAATACCCGTCGGTCGGTGACCATCGCCTGGCGATATTCGTCCCAGTCTGGATGTTCGCCAGCAATGCTGCGATACAAAGCAATCAGCGCCTCCACCGTCGCGTCGTCGGGCGCCGCCGCAGGCGGCGTCAGTTCCACGGTGCCCTCGGCCACCGCATACGACCATCCGTCGTCGGCATCCACCAGGATCGAAGCTCGCGGATCGCGGCGCAGATTGCGGGTCTTGGCTCGCGGCTCAGTAATCGACACCCGCAGCACCACGTGGCGCGGGTCAAAATGATATTGCACGTTCGACAGCTGTGGCCGCCCGTCCTGCTTGATCGTCGCCAACACTCCGATGGAGTTGCCACTGATCACGGCCAAAAGCTTGTCGTCGAAGACTTGGCGTCCCATGCCGAAAGACTACGTTGCTTACGCCGCACACCGGTCCCCAATCACGTAGTTCCTACTCGCACTGATGGAATCGGGTGATGACCCGATACGCGCTATTGCTACGCGGCGTCAATGTTGGGGGTGTCGACCTGCCAATGACCGGGGCGGCGGCTGCGTTTACCGAAGCCGGATTCGCCAGCGTGCGAACCGTCTTGGCCAGCAGCAATGTCTTGTTGGAGTCGCCCGACTGTCCGGCGACAGTACGTATCACGTACGCCCCATAGCCCCAGGGAGCCAGATCCCAGCGGCCGCACGTCGGCCTCGAATAGATCCCGGAACTCCAAACCACCACTGGCCACCAAGCCCGGCTATGTTTGTGGGATGCGAGTGACGGTGCTCAGCGGCGCCGGGATTTCCGCGGAGAGCGGCGTACCGACGTTCCGCGATGACAAAAACGGATTGTGGGCCCGTTTCGACCCTTACGAGCTGTCCAGCACCCAAGGGTGGCTGAGCAATCCGGAGCGGGTCTGGGGATGGTACCTGTGGCGACACTACCTGGTGGCCGAAGTCGAACCCAACGACGGGCACCGTGCGATCGCCGCCTGGCAGGACCACGTCGAGGTCAGCGTCGTCACCCAGAATGTCGACGACCTGCATGAGCGCGCGGGTAGCACTCCGGTGTATCACCTACACGGCAGCCTCTTCGAATTCCGTTGTGCACGTTGCAATATTCCCTACACTGAGGCACTTCCGCAGATGTCAGAGCCGGCGTTGGAAGTGGAGCCGCCGACCTGTCGCTGCGGAGGTCTGATCCGGCCGGACATCGTGTGGTTCGGCGAGGCGTTGCCCGAAGGGCCGTGGCAGCAAGCGGTCGAAGCAACCGAATCCGCTGACGTGATGGTGGTTGTTGGGACCTCAGCCATTGTCTACCCGGCGGCCGGGCTGCCTGAGTTGGCGCTGTCGCGCGGTGGGGTCGTGATCGAGGTCAACCCCGAACCCACACCGCTTTCCAAGAGCGCAACAATCTGTATACGCGAGTCTGCCAGCAAGGCGCTGCCTGGCTTGCTGGACCAGCTGCCCGCTCTGCTGAGCTAGCCGCGCCCAGGTCAGCCGGCGACGCCAACGGACAGCGCATCCCCCCTAGTGCCGCAGCGCACGGCCCAGGGCCAACTCAGACACCGGAAGCGGCACCCATGACGGCAACGTGCCCTCTCTCCGAGAAGTGTCCACCTCGAATCCGGCACCGACGATTGAACGCTCAGTGTCACGATGGGTGTGGCAATTGCCGCACAGCCTCGGCCAGAACGTCGCGTCGGCGAACCTCTGCAAGCGACCTCTAGCACCCGGGCTGGCGACATGCTCGAGATACCGCAGCTGCCCGCCCGGCCTGAGCAACGCATGTAGGCGCCCCAGAACCCCTGTGGGGTCGTTCACCGAGCACAGCACCAGCGAGCAGACCACCGCGTCAAACGGCTTGGTGTCGCTGAACTCCTCTACCGTCTGCCCCGTCACGACTATGGGGATGGATGCACTGGCGGCGGCGGCGCGAGCCAGGGTCGCCAGCCGCGACTCCGGCTCTATCGCCACGACCTCTTGCACGGATTCGGGGTAGTAGTCGAAGTTCGTCCCGATACCAGCACCCACTTCGAGCACCCGCCCCGACAGGCCGGCCAGATTTTCCCGGCGCAGGACTCGTACCAGCTCGGCTTCGTGGGTGGCGACGAAAGGCCATATCCGCGCGAAGAACGGATTGTCGATCGTGGAAACTGCGCCCGCTGTCATATCCGCGACTCCTCCGTCGGGCTCGGTAGCTTGTTCACCCAAGCCCACTTATCGCCTGGACCGCGTACCATCGCCCAGGCCAGCAGCTGCTCAAGTGTGACGTTGGCACCAACCAACCCAGTCACCATATGGCTGCGGCGCACAACGCTCAACACCCGGTCGGCAAGTGTGTCAACATCACCGAACAGCACGTGCGGATCAACAGTCACGAAAACTGCCGCCCACGCCATTGCCTGGCTAAGTCTCGCTAGTCAGCGGGCGCACACCGCCTCCAGAAGTGCGTCTTTGTCCTAACAATGCAGTTGGGTCGAACACCGCCTAACACTGTCGCGATGCGACATGTCAACCGCAAGGCGTCGCCGAGGCCGCGATCGGATCGCTCCGAACCGCGGGCTCATCTGTTTCGGTCTCGGCCCGGCAATGTTGGCCCGGGGTCGTCCCAGCGACTGCAGAAGAATCGATCACCGCGTCGTCTACCGCCTCGCTGATGCCGAACCGATCATGCAGCCGCACCAGCGCCTTGGGGGCCCACCAATTCCATCCGCCCATCACATGCATGAACGCCGGAACCAGAACCATCCGCACCAAGGTGGCATCCGCGATGACAGCGAGAGTCAGACCAAGACCAAACATCCGCATGAACGACACGTGCGCGGCAATCAGCGCCGCAAACGATATCGACATAACCAACGCAGCGGCGGTGATCACCCGGCCGGTGCGGGCCACCCCCAGTGCAACACTCTCATCGTTGGCGGCGTGTGCCTGGTCTGCGCTAGGCCGCGCCGGCCGGGCGGCTCCGGATGACAGCCAGTACTCACGGATCCGAGAGACCAGAAATACTTCGTAATCCATGGACAGCCCGAATGCGATGCAGAACAACAGCACCGGCATGTTCGCCACAAGCGTGCCGCTAGGCGTTGTTCCCAGCGCACCCAGATTGCCCTCCTGGAAGACCCAAACGAGTGCGCCGAACGCGGCCGTCAACGAGAGCAGGTTGCAGACCAGGGCCTTGGCAGGCAACACCACGCTGCCAGTGAGCAAGAATAGCAGCACAAATGTGATGGCAGCCATCACACCCAGCACCCACGGAAGGCGTTCCATTACCGCGTCAACGCTGTCCCGATTGACCTGGGCCACACCGGCCATCTGGACAGATCGCCCAGCGGGCCCGCGTACTTGGTGCAACCGGTTGAGCTGGGTGTCGGAGGCCTCCGAAAACAATGGCGCCGTAGTGCTCACCGTCAAAAATGCGCTGCCGTCGGACCACCCGGTTGCCGCAGCAGGGGGTCCCGTCCGGTTTCCACCCACATACGTTCCCGTCGGGGCCGTCACCGCTGACACGTCGGGCACCCTCGACAAGTCCGCTGCGTAGCGAGAAAGATCGGCCGGGGTGAGGCCGCGTACGTCAGGGACAAGGACTGACACCGCCGTTGCGGGGTCTTGCGCAAAGTCGTTGCGCAATATGTCGCCAACCTGATGCGCAGACGCCGACGGCGGCAGTACCCGGTCGTCTGGAAAACCCCATTTCACCGAGAAAAACGGAAGCCCCAGCAACACCAGCAAAGCGGTCACGGCCAGTCCGATCGGCAGCCAACGGCGCATCACAAACTTGGTCGACCTATACCAGAACAGCTCGTCAACGGGTTTGCGCACTGTATCCGAGCCCCGCACCTTCCGCGGCAGTACCCGACGCACCAGATATCGGACGTCCAACGCGTCCAGGCGGGAGCCCAGCAGCACAATCGCAGCCGGAGTTACCAGAATGGCCGAGGTCGCAACGAAAGCCACCGTCGCTATCCCCGCGTAGGCAAACGACCGCAGAAAGTACATCGGGAACAGCGCAGTCGCTGACATCGACAACGCCACGGTCGTCGCCGAGAACAGCACTGTGCGCCCCGCAGTGACCATCGTCCGTATCAGGGCCCGATCTGGGTCGTTGCCATCGGCGAGTTCGTCGCGATAGCGGCTGATGATTAGGAGCGTGTAATCGATGGCCAGCGCCAACCCCAACGCGGTGCTGAGGTTGAGCGCGAATATTGATACGTCGGTGACGTAGGTGACCAGGCGCAACACCGACATCGAGCCAACCACCGCCAGACCACCAAGAGCCATCGGCAGTGCAGCTGCGAGTAGCCCACCGAACACCCAAACCAATACCAGAAAACTCAGCGGAATCGCGATCATCTCCATCGTCAACAGATCCCGCTGGTTCTGGCTGTTGATCTGAGCATACTCTATCGCCGAGCCACCGGCGCGCACGGTGACGCCATCACGATCGTGGACAATGTCGCTAGACAAGGTTTGGGCGTTTTTCTGCGCGTCGTTCTCGCCGCCTTTGAGGTTGACCACGATCAGCCCTGACTTGCCATCCGCACTCACCAGGTCAGCGCCCGCGGTTGGCTGCCGAACGGCGGTTCCAGTCCACGGCGAGGCGACGCTATACACCAGCTGCGACCTCCGCAGCTGGTTAACGATGTCGACCCCGACCTCGCGGGCCTGGTCACTATCTACTCCCGCCGGTGCCGTCACGGCGATCAGCATCTTTTGACCGCTTTGCCCGAACTTGTCTGTCAACACGTCGATGGCCTGCGCCGACTCAGAACTCGGATCTTGGAAACCACCCGGAGACAGACGCTCGGCGACCGGAATTCCGAAAACCGCGGCCACCGTGAAAAGCAGGACGGCCACCCCAATAATGCGTCGCGGGGCTGCTATGGCGAGTTGAGCGATCCGCTGCAGCATATTTCTGGTCCTTCCACCGGCCGGTGCCGGTCGCGCTTCACCAGATCAAACCGGGCTAACTTAGCACTGCTAAGTTGGCGTTGTTTCCCGACACTTTGCCCTAGGCACGAATGCTCACAACCGAATGGTTCACCATCGGCGCCGGTTTTTGCCGCTTTTGCCACAGACACTGCCGCCGTTGGCGGCCCGCACTGCCGCATGGCGAGACTAATGGCACCCAAACAACACGGCCGCAGCCGACAGAGCCGCAGGTCACGTACCACCGACGGGAACCTACCCAAGGGTAATATTGCCACGATTTTCCGAATCGTGACACAAAGATTCCTTAATAGAAGCTCATAAGCTCAGGGGCATGTGGATTGACGACTCTAGCGCCAACGCCATCAAGACTGACTTCGAGGCCCTTTACCACGGCGACATGCTCGTGGAAGGGGAGACCTCAGAACAGCTCGACGACTGGCATCCGCTGCCTACGGCAAGCTGAGCGACAACATGGGCATGCTTGCACGGCTACTCATGGCCGAACCCAATGTCAGCCGATGGTTTCGTCGGTAACTGATTTCCCTCGAGTGCTTCGCGCCCTCCGCTGTTGCGGGGGGCTTTCTCGTTTCCGGGCTCATTGTGGCGCCCTAGCGCGGTGCCATGCGGATAGCACCGTCAAGACGGATGACCTCACCGTTGAGCATCACATTTTCGACAATGTGCACCGCAAGCGCTCCGTACTCGTCGGGGTCGCCTAGACGTGCGGGGTGGGGCACCTGCATACGCAGCGACGCCTTTGCCTCCTCCGGCATCGATGCCAATAGTGGCGTATCGAACAGGCCGGGCGCGATAGTCACCACCCGGATTCGGTGGCTGGCCAGGTCTCGGGCGACCGGCAGGGTCAGCCCCACCACACCACCCTTGGACGCTGAGTAGGCGGCCTGGCCAATTTGACCGTCGAACGCTGCCACCGACGCCGTGTTGATAATGACGCCACGTTCCTCACCCTCCGGGCCGACAGGTTCGGTCTTGGCGATTCGCTCGGCGCCAAGTCGAAGCACGTTGAAAGTGCCCACCAAGTTGACGTCCACAATCTTGCGGAACGCATCCAATGGAAAGACACCGTCGCGACTCAGCACCCGAATGCTGTTGCCGATGCCTGCGCAGTTGACGACGATGCGCAGCGGACCCAACGATTCGCCTAAGTCCAAAGCGCGGGCTATGGCGGCCTCGTCAGTGACGTCGGCACGCGCGAACCGTGCCCGATCACCCAGTTCGCCAACCACTTCGTCGCCCTTAAGGTCGGCCACCACAACCTGGGCGCCGCCAGCCAGCAGCCGCTTAACCGTGGCCAAACCCAGGCCCGAAGCGCCCCCGGTAACCACGGCTACGGCATCTCTGATCTCCACGCCAATCCTTTCCTGCGTTGTATGGCCTATGACCAGCCAGCCGGTGAATGTCGGTCACGCCCAGTCGCGCAGCAGTGCTTCGATGTCTGTCACAGGTGCTGCGGGCGGTCGTGGCTCACTCGGCACCGTGCGCGAGAACCGCGGCGCCGGCATCGGCTGTAGACCACTTTGCTCACCACCGACGTCATAGAAAGTTTTCCGCTCGACGATATGCGGCTCGGTATGCACCTCGCCGAATGCGAGCACCGGGGTCACACAGGCATCCGAATCGGCGAAGACCTTGGTCCAGTGATCGCGGTCGTGCCTGGCGAATGCCTTGGTAAGCAGCGCCCGCAGTTCGGGCCATCGGGCAAAGTCGTTCTGCGGCGGCATGTCTGCGGCGTCCAGCCCCAACCCGGCGAGCATGGCCGCATAGAACTGCGGCTCAATGGCACCGACCGCCACATAACGTCCGTCGGCACATTCGTAGGTGTCGTAGTAGGGCGCTCCACCGTCGAGCATGTTGGTGCCGCGCACATCGGACCACATCCCCGCAGCCCGCATTGACCACATCATCTGCACCAGCACGCTGGACCCGTCTACCATCGCGGCGTCGACAACCTGACCCTTGCCAGAATGCTGCCGCTCCCATAGGGCGGCCAAGATACCAACCAGCAAGAACATCGAGCCGCCGCCAAAGTCGCCGGTCAAGTTCAGCGGCGGTACCGGCCGCTCGTTGGCCCTGCCGATGGCGTGCAGAATTCCGTTGAGCGAAATGTAGTTGATGTCGTGACCCGCCTGCTGGCTGCGCGGGCCGGTTTGGCCCCAACCGGTCATCCGCGCGTAGATCAGTCGTTCATTGACTTTGGCGCAGTCTTCCGGCCCCAGGCCGAGACGCTCGGTGACACCGGGACGATAGCCCTCGATCAGCACATCAGCCGATTTGACGAGGCTCAGGACAAGTTCGCGCCCCTGGTCGGACTTCAGATCCGCGTTAACAATGCGCCGGTTGCGCAGCATGGCATCTTTCGCGACGCCCCCGGCGCCGCCAGATCCCCTCGGAGGTCGATCGATGCGGACCACGTCGGCGCCGAGGTCCCCCAGGATCATCGCGGCGTGCGGGCCCGGGCCGATGCCGGCCAGTTCGAGAACACGCAACCCGCTCAGTGGCCCGCTATTCGGTGCCGCCATGATCACCCGACCTTTCATCCGCCCAAAAACCATCGACATGCGCCACGCCGAAAGCCCGTTGGTGGCATCTTCGCAGCCGCTAGTGGCCGCGCTGCACCCTGGTCACCCACAGCGATGCGCATGGCGAATTTCTAGGTATCCGAGTTGCGGGTTTACAACCGACGCCTCAACGCATGTGTTGAATCGGCAATCCCGCCGAGCGTCTGGTGCGAATATTTAACAGTGGAGGGGCAGAATGGAGACCCCATGTCGGCTGGACAGGCGAGCTGTCTTGTATCGGGAGCAACGGGCTACATTGGCGGTCGCCTTGTCCCGCTCCTGCTCGACAAGGGCCATCGGGTTCGCGCACTGGCTCGAAACCCGATGAAGCTGGCAGACGTGCCGTGGCGAGAACACGCCGAGCTGGCGCAGGGGGACCTAAGTGACGTCGATTCGCTGGTCGCGGCATTTGACGGTATAGACGTTGTCTACTACCTGGTCCACTCGATGGGAACGTCGAAGGATTTCGCCGCCGAGGAAATCCGCGCGGCACGCAATGTCGTGTTGGCCGCGCAGCGCGCCGGAGTGCGGCGGCTGGTGTACCTCAGCGGCCTGCATCCGGCGGGCAGCAAGCTCTCGCCACACCTTGAGTCCCGCAAAGCCGTAGGCGACGTCCTGATCGGCTCCGGTATCGAGACAATCGTGCTGCAGGCTGGAGTGGTCGTCGGGTCGGGGTCGGCGTCGTTCGAAATGGTCAGGCACCTCACCGACCGGTTGCCGGTGATGACCACGCCCAAGTGGGTGCACAACCGGATTCAACCCATCGCAGTGCGTGACGCCCTGTACTACCTGGCGGCCGCGGCCACGGCTGACGTGCCGTCGTCGAGAGCATGGGACATTGGCGGCCCCGACCTGTTGGAGTACGGCGACATGATGCAGGTCTACGCTGAGGTCGCGGGTCTGCGCCGCCGCTATTTGATCGTGCTGCCTTTTCTGACGCCAACTATCGCCAGCCTCTGGATTGGCACCGTCACACCGATACCTCCGGGCTTAGCACGGCCGCTGATCGAATCGCTGGAATGCGATGCGGTCATGCGTGACTCCGACATTGACACCATTATCGATGCACCCCCAGGCGGTCTAATCGGCTACCGACGCGCCGTGGTGTTGGCGCTTAACCGGGCAGCGCGCGGACTCCCCGACGCGACGTGGGCATCTTTGCATTCGGAGCCGGCCGAACCATTGCCTAGCGACCCGGCCTGGGCCGGCGAAGTCGTCTACACCGACGTGCGCACTGCCACGACAATGGCTAAGCCGGAAAAGGTCTTTAAAGCGGCCGAAGACGCAGTCAACAACGGCCAGTGGTATTCGTTTGCGCTCGCGCCGCGGCTACGCCGCTCCACGCACCGCTGGAACGTGGCCGAACGCGGGCCAGCCGTGCTCCGGCTACGCGCTAACACACCCTCCTACGGGCCGGCGTGGCTAGAAATCACGATCAACACCCACGACGAGGGCCATGCCACGTACGTCCAACGGGCGATCTTCTTCCCGCGTGGCATCCCGAGCCGGTTGTGCCACGTCCTGCTTCGACCCGTTCACACCGCAGCGTTGCGCGCGCTGAAGCGCGACATCATTGCCGCGGCTGAATGAAAGAACGCGCAATGCTCACCGCGACAAACTGGCCGCTAACAGCAGCGGGCAGCCTTCCGTGCAATCCACCGAGTCAAACCCCGAACAACGATGGGAGCGCAAGCACCATGATCAGGCCCCACACCAGGTGGGTCAGGATCGGCGCCAGCACACCGCCAGTCGAACGTCGCTCCCACGCGCACACCGTACCCAGGACGACTGCGGCAAATCCCAGCATGAGGTTGGCGCCGGCCATAATCACCCCCACGTACGCAATGGTCGAGACGGGCACGGGGTAGAAACGGCCGAGCGCACTGTAGAGCGCGCCACGGAAGAACATCTCTTCGGCGATGTTGTTGATCAACCCGATCACCACAACAAGCAACAAAGACCCGTGGCTGGCAAATAGCAACACGCGTTCGACGAGAGTCGAGACAGCCGGAAGCTCCCTGACGACCAGCCCACCCAGAACAAAAATGCCGCCGAGCAGGAGACCAGTGGTCGTCCCGGTGATGACCGGCCGCTGGTTGCGACCGCGCCAGTGGATTCCGCCCAGATGCAATGGCCCGGAAGCCAGCGCTCCGAGCGCCCACACGGCCGCCAAAGTCAACGTCAGCCAGTAGAAGGTCGGCTCGCCGGGGCGGCGACTCATCGATAGCCCCAAGACCACCGCGCCAATCACCAAAGTGACTGCAACAACGATGCGCCGACGCCGCACCACGGCGGGCGGTTCGTGATGCGGCACAGCAACATTCGTGATTGCACGGCGTAGCTCGTCGAGCGCGCTGGTGTGGTAGGGAGGGGTGGTCTGACTCATGCGGCATGCACTTTCGGGAGCAGGTTGGTCAGGATGTCGAGGCTAGTTCGCATTGCGCCGGCGAACGGGCCGGGGATGATGCTCACCAGCCCCAAGACGGGCCGAGCAATGGATGGGGTTACCGCACCGGCGAGTCGCCGGATGCGCAACGCGTCTCCGCCGGCCCAATCCGGGTCGCTGTCGGCGAGGTGATGGGGATCTGCCAGGGCACTGACGGGCCGGGTCGGGTAGTTGGGCGTCTCCGCCAACGCGAGCGCCAGCGCAGTCTCGATACTGAGCAAACCTCCCGTCGGGTCAGGAACTCGGTCACGCAGGTCGCTGCGGGACGCCCGCATTGGATGGTCTAGCGAAGCCACCAGATCGCGAACCAACCGCTGCGGCACCGGCAGCGCCGCCCCGGTAACAGTCGATGCAACCGAGGTACCGATTCCCGGCACTCGCCAGGCCACCTGGCACCTGCCAGAAATGCGCGCGTATGTTTCGAGCAACATGCGGTAAGAGCTGGTGTCGGGACCGCAAATGTCGTAAGCCCCGGCAGGAACACGTGCGAATTCGGCGGCGGCGACCAGGTAGTGCAGTACATCACGGATGGAGATCGGGTCGATCGGGTTGTCCATCCAGCCCGGCATGGGTATGACCGGGAAACGGTCGCCGACGTAGCGCAGCATCTCGAACGATGTCGACCCGGCACCGATGATCATTGCCGAGCCCAGCCATACCAGGTCTGGACCGTCCTCCACGGCTAGCGCCTGGGCAACCTCGGCCCGGCTAGCCAAATGTTCGGACAACGCCTCGACGTCGGGCACGAAGCCGCCAAGGTAGACGATGCGTTGCACGCCTGCATCCCTGGCCGCGGCCGCCACATTCGCCGCCGCCGCCGAGTCGGCTTCCCGAAAACCAGCCCTGCCGATGCTGTGCACCAGGTAATACACGACGTCGACCGGGCCCACCCGGTCCCAACAGCTGGCAAACGCCGTGTGAACTGATGCCTTGTCGGAGGCGTCGAGTGTGATCGGCTCGATATCGTCGCACCAGCCAAAACGCCGCAGACGAGAAGGACGTCGGGCGGCCGCGAATACTCGGTGGCCGGCCGCCAGCAACGCAGTAACAAGGCGGGAACCCACGTAACCGGTGGCGCCGGTCACAAGCATCCGCATGGCTCCAACCTAGACGATATGGGCGCCCGTTTTAGGGGACAAAGTCCTCGCGCTGCACAATCTAGCGGGAGCGAGCGTGTTCCGGTCCCGGATGACAGAAACCGTTGCCGGAGGCCACCGCAGACCCAGCAGGCTAGTCGTCGACGGTGACGACGAACCCGGCTCCGGCCAGGGCAGCCAGTACCTCCTCCCGATGCGCCGAACCGCGAGTTGCAACGGTCAACATGACCTCGACTTCCTCGATCGCCAGTTTGGGTGCGGTGCGGGAGTGGACCACGTCGAGCACGCTGGCCCCGGTCAAGCTGACCACGCCCAACAAACTGCTGAGCCCGCCAGGGCGATCACCAATGGTCACCTTCATCGCCAGATAGCGGCCGGCTGCGCGCAGACCGTGGGTGATTACCCCGGTCAACACCAACGGGTCGATGTTGCCGCCCGACAGAACCGCGCAGACCGGGCCGCGCAGCTCGAATTCGTCCGCCGAAGCCATCAACGCCGCTACCGCGGCCGCCCCGGCCGGCTCAACAATGAGTTTTGCGCGCTCCATGCACAGCAGTAGGGCGCGCGACAGCTGGTCTTCACTGACTGTGCGAATTGCATGAACGTACGCCTGTACATGCGCAAATGGGATTGCGCCAGGCAACGCGACGGCGATGCCGTCGGCCATGGTCGACATCGACGCGGCGCGCACAGGCCGACCGGCGCTCAACGAACCCGGCCAGGCGGCCGCACCAGCGGCCTGTACTCCTATCACCTGGACGTGCGGCGCCAGGAAATGAACAGCCGCAGCGATTCCGGAGACCAACCCGCCGCCGCCGGTCGGCACCACGATGGTTGCGACATCGGGAACCTGCTTCAGGATCTCTAAAGCCACCGTGGCCTGGCCGGCGACGATGTCCGCGTGATCAAAAGGGTGGATGAGTACCGCGCCGTGCTGTTCGGAATATTCGCGCGCCGCCACCAGGGCGTCGTCAATCGTTTCGCCGATTAGCTGGACCTCCGCACCATAGGCTTTGGTTGCGACCAGCTTCGGCAGCGCCGCATTGACCGGCATGAACACCGTCGAGGAGATCCCTAGCTCCGTTGCAGCCCACGCCACGCCTTGAGCATGATTGCCTGCGCTGGCCGCGACCACACCACGGGCCCGATCCCCCACGCTCAGATTGGCAATCCGGTTGTACGCCCCACGCGGCTTGAAAGACCCCGTGCGCTGCAAGCTCTCGCATTTCAGCCACACCTGCTTGCCGGTGCGGTCGGATAGGATCTGCGACGCGATGACAGGGGTGAGCCGCATAACCGGACCCAGCCGATCCGCGGCCGCGTTGATCTGATCGAGCGTGAGCAGACTCATGGCTAAACCCACAACCAGAAAACGGCCCCCGAATATCCCTTTCGGATATCCCGATCGGCATTGCCCCGCCGTACGCGCACCCTCGCGGTCAGCCGAAGCGCGTCATCGTGGGATTCGTTGACGACAACGTCGTAGGCATTCATGTTTGGCCTCGCTTGCTCACTCGTCGAAGGTGCTGTTGGTCAGCGCTGATGCGCCACCGAGAATAAGGCCAACTCCACGCGTATCGACTACGACGCTAGTGGAAAAGGTCAGAACCGATGGTTGTCCCCAGGCGATCGCCGGTTACCTGCATGGCTCCGGCTGCACTATCGGCGTCAATGTCTGCAGGTCAACGCGCCTACCACCGAGCGTTTGAACCGATTCAACGGCGGGAACGTAAGTCCGAATATGGATACGATCACAGGATGCCTCCGATGATCCCCGGCGAGCACAAACCGGCCATCGCAGACCCGGCTGTCGCCGCGGTAGCCGTGAAGTTCCCTCAACACCGCTACAGCCAGGAAGAGGCGATCGGCGGAATAACCGACATCGCCGGCCCAGAGTTTCGGCGATTCGCCCTAAGCAGCGGAGTTGAGGCCCGGCACACCGCGCTACCACTGTCACGCTACGGCGAGCTGAGCGGCTTCACTGAGGCAAACAGCGCCTTCGTCGACGTTGCTCTCGACTTGGGCGAGCAGGCGTTGCTGACGGCGCTCGATGACGCCAAAATCAGGCCGTCCGAAGTCGACGTCGTCTTCTCCACTACGGTTACCGGACTCGCTGTGCCGACGCTAGAAGCGCGACTGGCGAATCGCGTGGGACTGCGCCAAGACGTCAAACGTGTTCCGCTGTTCGGTTTGGGCTGCGTGGCCGGCGCCGCGGGAGTAGCGCGTATGCATGACTATCTGCGGGCGTTTCCCGACCAGGTTGCTGCACTGCTGGCAGTCGAACTGTGTTCGCTTACCATTCAGCGCCAGGATAATTCAGTCGCCAATCTGGTTGCTACCAGCCTCTTCGGGGACGGTGCCGCCGCCGTCATCACCAAGGGAGCACTGCGAGCCGCCGAGAGGTCCGCGGAAACCATCGGACATCGGGGTCCGCAGGTGCTGGCAACCCGCAGCCGGATCTACCCCGACACCGAAGAAGTCATGGGCTGGAAAATCGGCAGCGAAGGATTTCGGATCGTGTTGTCGGTCGATGTCGCAACCGTTACCGAGAAGTACCTGGGCGAGGACGTCCGCAAGTTCCTCGCCGATCACGGGCTGGCCCCGCAAGACGTGACGACGTGGGTGTGCCACCCAGGTGGGCCCCGGGTGATCGAGACCGTCGAAAACGTCCTGGACTTGCCCGCGGATGCGCTAGACCACACACGAAACTCATTGCGCAACAATGGAAACCTCTCATCGGTGTCAGTTCTAGACGTTCTGCGAGCCAACATGGCTAATCCGCCGCGTCCCGGTTCAATCGGGCTGATGATCGCGATGGGCCCGGCCTTCTGTTCGGAGTTGGTCCTGCTCAAGTGGTAGAACGCTGGTACTACCTGCTGATCTTGGCGGTCGCCGTCGAACGGCTGGCCGAGCTGGTGGTGGCCCGACGCAATGCACGTTGGTCTTTTGCCCACGGCGGCAAGGAATTTGGCCGCCCCCACTACGCCGTGATGGTCATCCTGCACTCGACGCTGCTGGTCGGCTGCATCATCGAACCGGCGGCGCTGCATAGGCCCTTCATACCTTGGCTCGGCTGGCCGATGGTGGCCGTGCTGTTTCTGAGCCAGGGGTTGCGCTGGTGGTGTGTCACGTCGCTGGGCCCGCGCTGGAATACGCGGGTGATCATATTGCCGAACCAGCCTTTGGTGCGACGGGGCCCATACCGGTGGCTGAACCACCCGAACTACGTCGCGGTGGTCGTGGAAGGGTTCGCGCTCCCCCTGGTCCACACGGCCTGGTTGACCGCTCTGAGTTTCACCGTGGCCAACGCGATTTTGCTGACTGTGCGCCTCCGTGTGGAGAACTCGGCACTGGGCTACACATGACGACCTACGACGCCGACCTGTTGATCGTCGGTGGCGGGCCGGCAGGCCTCGCCACCGCGTTATACGCGCGCAAGCAGGGCCTTTCAGTGATTGTGGCCGAGCCGCGAGACGATCCTGTCGACAAAGCATGTGGTGAAGGTTGGATGCCCGGCGGCCTGGCTGAGCTCAGCTCGCTCGATGTCGACCCGGCCGGCATACCATTTCATGGAATCGCCTACGTGAGCCAACACCATCGAGCCGAGGCACGGTTTCGCTCCGGTCCGGGTCGGGGTGTGCGGCGCACGACCTTGCACGCGGCGCTGGCCACACGGGCTAAAGAGCACGACGTTGACTTGATCCGGACGCGGGTGACCGGCGTCGAGCAAGATACGCACGGCGTCTCGGCCGCCGGTATCCGCACGCAATGGCTGGTAGCAGCCGATGGACTGCACTCCGCGGTCCGGCGTGCAGTGGGAATCGAAGCGCACGCGGGCACGCCACGGCGCTACGGCGTGCGCTGGCATTACCGGGTGCCGGCGTGGTCGGAGTTCGTCGAAGTGCATTGGTCCCGTTGGGGTGAGGCGTACGTAACACCGGTGGAGCCGGATCTGGTCGGCGTGGCGATCCTGTCAAGTCAGCGACCCGAGCTCGCCCGCTTCCCGAGTCTTGCGCGTCATCTGCAAGGCACCAGCTGCGGCCCGGCACGCGGCTGCGGCCCATTGCGGCAGCTAGTCTCCCGCCGAGTCGCGGGACGGGTGCTGTTGGTTGGCGATGCGGCCGGATACGAGGACGCGCTGACCGGCGAAGGCATCAGCCTAGCGGTCAAGCAGGCCGCCGCGGCGGTCCGTGCCATCATCGACGACAAACCGTCGTCCTATGAGCGCACCTGGCGTCGGGTCACTCGCGACTACCGATTCCTTACCCGCGGTCTGGTGCTGGCCAGCGCGCCTCGCGCGACTCGGGGTGCCATCGTTCCGGCGTGCTCGTTACTGCCGCCTGCCTTCCAGCAGGCGGTGAACATTCTGGCGCGTTGAGGCGCTTTCGCATGCCTTCCGCACAGGTTGGCGTTTCCCGGCGAATGCACGCGGCCTTCTTTGCCGCGCACTGACTTCGACAGACCGGCAAACTCACGGGTAGTACCGCCACCACCAGATCGCCAGCCGGCGCCAGCTAAGTGCCACCGCCCAATGATGTTGCGCTGACTGCGGCGATGGTCGGTTGGTCGATGACACGACGCACGCAACCGGCAACGTCCTGGAGAATCCCCCGCACATCGCGGTCGCTGTGCGCTTCTTCCGGCGCCCCCGACCGTGCTGTCAACCGCATTGCGGGTCGGCCGCTACCGCTGTCGGTCACAGCAACTCGAGGATCGTTGCGTTAGCCTGACCGCCTCCCTCGCACATTGTCTGTAGACCATAGTGAATTCCCTTGTCCCGCATGTGATAAATCAATGTCGTCATCAACCGCGCTCCGGACCCGCCGAGCGGGTGGCCAAGGGCGATCGCACCGCCGTTGGGGTTGAGCTTCTGGCAATCGGCGCCGATATCGCGCAGCCAGGCCAACGGAACCGGAGCGAACGCCTCGTTAACCTCGTATGCCCCGATGTCGTCGATACTCAGCCCAGAGCGCTTCAGCGCTTTTTGGGTCGCCGGGATGGGCGCGGTCAGCATGATCACCGGGTTCGCACCGGCCAGCGTCGCGGTGTGCACCTTGGCGATCGGCCTGCAGCCCAGTGACGCCGCCTTTTCCGCCGACATGAACAGCAGCGCCGCCGCTCCGTCGGAGATCTGTGAGGAGTTACCGGCGTGGATCACACCGTCTTCTTTAAACGCTGGCTTGAGCGCAGCCATTTTTTCCATCGGCGTCCCGCGGCGAATTCCTTCGTCGGTCAGCACGGTGTTGCCATCTTGGTCCTTGATACCGACGATCTGACTATCAAAAGCACCGGAGTCCTGTGCAGCCGCTGCCTTTTCGTGCGATTCCAGCGAAAATCCGTCGAGTGCGGCGCGATCGAATTGCCACTGCTCGGCGACCATCTCCGCACCGATGCCCTGGTTGGGTCTCGCACCGTCGTAGCGCTGTTTAAATGCTTGCGGTAGCGGACTGCCAGCTGCCGCGAGTGAGGACCCCATCGGTACCCGCGACATCGACTCGACGCCGCCAGCAACCACCACATCGTAATGACCGGCCACCACGCCGGCCGCGGCGAAATGCACCGACTGCTGGCTCGACCCACATTGACGATCGACGGTAACTCCGGGCACGGTCTCGGGCCAACCGGCAGCCAGCAACGAGGTGCGAGCTACGTCGAGGGCCTGCTCCCCGGCCTGCATGACACAGCCCCAGATGACGTCGTCGACTATCGCGGGGTCGACGCCAGCTTTGTTCACCAGACCATTGAGGACTTGCGCCGACAGATCAGCCGGGTGCACCCCCGACAATCCCCCGTTTCGTTTCCCAATCGGTGAGCGCACTGCTTCGACGATGACAGCTTCAGCCATGGGTATTCCTCCTTTGGCGCGTTCCGGTATTTGATCGCGGTGCTGCTGAGTCGATTGTCGACCAGAGCGAACGGCGTTAGCGCGCCGGGGCGCTGGGCATGACCCAACGCAGGTCCTCTGCCGAATCCACGACTAGTGAGCTGGCGCTCTCGCGCCGCATAGCACCCTGGTGGGGCGCATACCGGCAAGACATGATCCGGCTATTGACGACTCAGCAATGCAGCAATCCAACGGCGGGCGCGAACACAAGCACCGAATCTCCCAGGGCCGCCCCGGTGCCACGCCCTATCCCACCAAGCCAGATTGGCCGGATTGAGTGTGACACTGGCATCACTTTGGCGCGTGAACCGAGCGGCGGAGTAACGTGGACTACGCAGCTGGTCTGCTGTCGCCAAAACACGAGGCGGCAGCATCGAGCGCAGCAAAGAAGCTTCGCGAGAGGGAACCCGGTGAGACTCCGGGACTGTCCCGCAGCGGTATACAGGAACGACAGCCGTCAATAGCACTGGTCCCATAGACCGGGAAGCGATGGCCAGTAGGAGCACCAACGCGGTGCGCGCCTGCAAGTCCGAAGACCTGCCAACTGTGCCGGACGCGCCGCGTCCGGCGGCTCACCGCCTCGTGGAATGGGCGTTTGGCCGTACCGGTTGCTGGGCTGGACTGGCTGCATACAGCAGTGCGCACCCGCAGCCGAATCGGTTGTGCGTCCGCGGGCGGTGAACACCCCGTCAAATCGAAGGACGCTTGTGACCGTTCAACCATTTACCGCAACCATTACCGGCTCCCCCCGCATCGGGCCGCGACGCGAACTCAAACGCGCGACCGAGGGCTACTGGGCCGGACGCACCAGCCGATCCGAACTGGAGTCCGTGGCCGCCACCCTGCGACGTGACACCTGGGCGGATCTTGCTCAGGCCGGACTGGACTCGGTACCAGTGAACACGTTCTCCTACTACGACCAGATGCTCGACACGGCGGTTCTGTTGGGCGCCCTCCCCGGCCGGGTAGCGGCAATCCCCGACGAGTTAGATCGGTACTTCGCCGCCGCGCGGGGCAACGACAATGTCGCGCCGCTCGAAATGACGAAGTGGTTCGACACCAACTACCACTACCTCGTTCCAGAGATCGCGCCGACCACCAAATTCACGCTCAACCCTGACAAAGTGCTGTCGGAGCTCAAAGAGGCACTTCAGCAAAGCATCCCGGCACGTCCGGTGATCATCGGACCGGTTACCTTCCTCTTGCTGAGCAAAGCGGTGGATGGCGCGTCGGCGCCAATCGAACGGCTTGAGGAGCTAGTTCCGATCTACTCCGAACTGCTGTCTCTGCTCAAGGAAAATGGGGCGCAATGGGTGCAGCTCGACGAACCGGCGCTGGTAAGTGACATCTCGCCCGATGCACCCGCGCTGGCCGAGCGGATGTACACCGCGCTGGGGGCGCTGGCCAACCGCCCGGCTATCTATGTCGCCACGTATTTCGGTGACCCTGGAGCCGCGCTAGGGGCGCTGGCCCGCACACCGGTTGAAGCGATCGGCGTCGACCTGGCCGCCGGCGCGCGCACCGCGGTGGCTGCTGTTCCAGAACTCAATTCCAAAACGCTGGTGGCCGGAATCGTCGACGGGCGCAACATCTGGCGTACCGACCTGCAGTCAGCACTAGGCCGGCTCGCGACGCTGCTGGGATCGGCGGCAACAGTTGCGGTATCGACCTCGTGCTCCACGATGCACGTACCGTACTCACTGGCCCCAGAGACTGGCCTGGACGACAATTTGCGCAGCTGGCTCGCGTTCGGCGCCGAGAAGGTGCACGAAGTAGTTGTGCTCGCGCGTGCGCTGCGCGACGGGCGTGAGGCGGTCGGCGACGAGATCGCAGCATCCAACGCCGCGGTCGCGTCCCGCGAGCGCGATCCGCGTCTGCACAACAAGAAAGTTCGGGCGCGTATTGATTCGATCGTCGCTTCGGGCGCGCAGCGAGGCGACGCAGCGAACCGCCGCGCTAGCCAGGACGCACGCCTGCACCTGCCGCTGCTGCCGACCACCACGATCGGCTCCTACCCGCAGACATCCGCGATCCGTGTTGCTCGAGAGGCCCTGCGCGCCGGGGAGATCGACGAGACCGAGTACGTCGGCTTGATGAAGACCGAGGTTGCCGAGGTTATTGCCCTGCAGGAGCGTCTCGGCCTGGACGTGCTGGTTCATGGTGAGCCAGAACGCAATGACATGGTGCAATACTTCGCCGAGCAGCTGGATGGCTTCTTTGCCACTCACAACGGATGGGTGCAGTCCTACGGCAGTCGGTGCGTTCGCCCACCGATCCTCTTCGGTGATGTCTCCCGGACGCAGCCGATGACAGTGGATTGGATCACCTACGCGCAGTCCCTCACCGAGAAACCGGTGAAGGGCATGTTGACCGGGCCTGTCACGATATTGGCGTGGTCGTTCGTCCGCGACGACCAGCCACTCGCCGAGACCGCCAACCAGGTCGCGCTGGCTATCCGCGACGAGACGGTGGATCTGGAATCCGCCGGTATAGCGGTAATTCAGGTCGACGAGCCGGCGCTGCGCGAGCTACTGCCACTGCGCCGGACTGAGCAGGAGGATTATTTGCGATGGGCGGTCGGATCTTTCCGTTTGGCAACGTCCGGCGTCGCCGACTCAACGCAGATTCACACACATCTGTGCTACTCCGAGTTCGGTGAGGTGATTGGCGCAATCGCCGACCTGGACGCTGATGTCACTTCGATCGAGGCAGCCCGCTCGCACATGGAGGTGCTCGACGACCTGAACGCGATTGGTTTCTCCAACAGTGTCGGCCCAGGCGTCTACGACATCCACTCACCGCGGGTGCCGGGCATCGCCGAGATGGCCGAATCACTACGTGACGCGCTGAAAGCCGTACCGGCACAACGACTGTGGGTCAACCCCGACTGCGGACTCAAGACCCGTGCTGGCGACGAGGTGAATGCGTCGCTCGAAAATATGGTCGCAGCGGCCCAGGAGGTGCGCGCGGCTCCGGCGAAAGCCTAGAACGCAAGAGCAGAACGCCACTGCGAAGATCTCGCAGTGGCGTTCTGCTCGGCGAAAAGAGACAAGCCGGGCAGTTGTTCGCCGCCAGCGCTAGGCCGACGTCAGCCAGACGTCAGTGCGACAGCACCTCAACCGGCACGTCGTCTTCCCAGGGCTGGCGGTTCACCATGTCGGCGACTTTGACCACTCCACACTCGAACTGGCCGGTCGCCGCGTCTACCAGGCGGTACGTCTGGGTCTGCTTGTGAATAGGCTGCGCATCGAGCAGCACCACCCGCACCTCGCCGGGCGCGAACCGGCACCGTTGCTGCAGGGCGTCGATCAGCTGCTCGTTGTGCATGTGCCCGTCGCCGAAATTCCATCCAATCGCGGTGCTGCAGATCCGCTCCCCATCGGTGATGACGTAGTCGTCCTCGTTCTCACCCGCCATGGCCCGGTGCACAAGGGTGAACAACGCCCTGCCGTGGGTGTTGAAACTGCGAAACGCATATCCCATGTAGAGCGGGATCTGGGCCGCCTCTGGACTGCCGTAGAACCGCACCAGCTGCGATTGCGGCATACTGGCAATCGCAACGATGCCTCGGTTGATCTTCTCCGAGGCCGACGGTTTGATACACCACAACGTGGTGTCCCAGTTGCCGGCGTAATAGCGCATGCCGGGCAGGAACGAGATCTTTCGCGGGAACAAGTTGCCCGCGATCACGATTCCCGCTACCAGCGCAAACAGAACCGCTACCGGCACAGGATTTTTCACGTCAGTCAGACCGAGCTGGGCATGGCCGACGAATAGCGACAGCACGCCGAAGATCATGAACACGTTCCACTCCAGTGGCACCCCCATCGGGATAGCCGTCAGGATGGCCAGGTGGAAAACCACCATGATTACCGCGGCCACCATGGTCGGCCGGCCTCCGTGCGCAAGCAGTAGCACGACGGGCACAGCCATCTCGACAAGTGTGCCGAGGTGAGCGACCGTCTTGGACAACAGCCCAGGCCGCAGGTCGTCCGGGAACTTTTTGAAGAACATCCGCTTGATGAACCGCGGCCTCAACAGCGGGTTGTTAGACATCATGGTTGAGATTACGAACGGGAAATGTTTGTTGAGCTTCGACGTCGCGGCGCCCATCCAAATCACTAGGAAAACCAGTTTCGACGCGACGATCATGTCGACACCGCCGAACAGGAAAGTTACCACCAGTGTGGCGTAAACCTCGCCACGGGCAGCCAGAAAAATAACCTTGTCGCGCAGCCCCAGTACGGCCAAGAGCAGCAAGATCACCACTATTTCCCACATCGGCAGCAGACCAACTGTAGTGCCAAGCTCGGGTACGGGGCCGGTGCCGTCTGTGAACAGGGCCGACAACAAAACCACCAGCAGCAGGAGGGTCGCGTCTCATCGCTGGTGTAAATGGTCACGGGCGTAGGTTCCGTCGCAACCGACGAAAGCTATGAAGGAGGGGCTACGCCCGTGACCAAGCGAGTATCGCCGATTGAGCGTGTGCGTGTTGAGATGGATCAGTTGTTCGCCGCGACCGAGCGGCCGTTGACCGAGATTTTGGAGGAGGTCGGGCGGTTATCGGTGCGTCTGGTGTTTCAGGTCGCCGTGGAGGCCGAGGTAGAAGCAGTGTTGGGCCGAGCCCGTCACCAGCGTCGGGTTCAGGACGGCCCGGGCGGGTACCGCAATGGGTATCAACCGCCGGCGACGGTGAAGACCACGATGGGCTCGGTCGAATTATGCCGCCCGAAACTACGCGACACCGACGAGCGGTTCTGTTCGCGGCTATTCGGTGCCGGGGTGACGCGCACCCACGCTCTGGAGGCGTTGGTGATTTCGGGATGGGTGCGCGGTTTGTCGGATCGCGACATCGAGGCCGCGTTGGCCGAGGTGCTGGGCTCGCAGGCGGCGTTGTCGCGCTCGACGGTGAGCCGGATTTGTGCGGCCATCAAAGACGAGTTCGCTGCGTGGTCGTCTCGACGCCTTGATGAGCTGGTGTTGGACTACCTGTTCTTGGATGCCTCGAACTTTCGGATGCATCCCAACGCCCCGGCCGAGCCGGTGCTGGCCGCCTGGGGCATCTGCACCGACGGCAAGCCCCTGTTTATTGGGCTGGCCCCAGCCGCAGCGGAGTCGGCTGATGCGTGGGCCGACTTCTTGGCTGACCTGAGGAACCGGGGACTACGCCCGCCGCTACTGGGCATCTCCGACGGGGCGCCGGGCCTGATCGCCGCATGGGAGACCACGTTTCCGGCAAGCCTGCGTCAGCGGTGTCTGATCCATCGCTGCCGTAACGTCATCGCCAAGACACCTGTCGCGGTCCAGGACGAGATCAAAGCCGCGTTCTGGTCGATCTTCGATGACATTGACCAGCCACCCGGCCAGCAGGCCGTGGATGAAGCCACCCGCCGCGCCGAGGAGTTCACCACCACATACCGCGGGCTCTACCCAGCCGCGGTCGCTTGCCTGGCCAACGACTTCGCCTCGCTGAGCGTGCATTTGCGCTTCCCCCGCCAACACTGGACACGCATCCGCCATTCCAACCTCATCGAACGCACCTTCGGAGAATCCCGTCGCCGGGTCAAGGTCATCGGCCGCCTACCCGGCGAAACCAGCTGTCTGTCGCTGGTATGGGCCGTCCTCGACCGCGCCAGCCGCGGCTGGCGCGGAGTCACCCAAACATCAGCGACCAGCCGCCACCTCCAAGAACTACGCCACCAACTGCTCGAGCCACCCCGCCCACTGCATCCCCCCACCACAACAACCACGACCGACACCACCGCCGCGTAACATGACCACCAGGAACATGCGCCCAGCGTTTTTACACCAGTCCTAAGACGCCACCAGCAGGAGCGCGTACAGCATGACGTCCACTGGCTTTCGTTTGGTCCCTTTCGTCAACGGGACCCGATCCGGCCATGGTGGCAGCCGAATGGTGCCGAACCGCATCCAATACAGGATCGACCCCATCGGCGGGAAGAACCGATTGTTTAACGGCCCGAAGCCACAGCCCAGTCCGATAACTTCGAACAGCATGGTGTAGAGCACGACCTTCTGGAACACGATCGGCTCCGCATACCAAGACTTGAAGTCAGTGAACCCGTCGATGCCTCTCGTGCTGAGCACGATTAACCAGGCGAAAAGGATGTACAGACAGATTTTGACGACGTAGAACAGATGCAGAGCAATCGGCGTTCCAAAACCCACCTCCGCCCAATGTCTGGCCATCGGCCGAATCTTTTCGCTGCGGGTGCCCTTACTCCATTCGGCAATGTCGATCTCCGGCAGTTTGGGCTTGAGGAATCTCATGGTCTCCAAGACTAGAACGCGTTCTAGGCGCATTCGTTGGGGGTCATGCAATCGAATATGCAGCCGACCCGAAACGGCCTGGCTTCTAGGTACTCTGAGTGGGCCCAGACTTACGTGCCAGGCAGTGGCCGCTGCTGATGTCCCGAGTAGGCGCTTAGTGGCCGGATCAATGCGTTGGCCGCCGCCTGTTCAATGATGTGCGCGGTCCACCCGGTGACTCTACTCATCACAAAGATCGGCGTGAAGCTGGCAATGTCGAATCCCATCAGGTGGTATGCGGGACCGGTCGGAAAGTCGAGATTGGGTTTGATGCCGGTCGCTGCCGACATCTCAGCCTCCAGAACATCGTAGATTTCCAACCAGCGCTGTCCGTCACGAATCGCTGCAACGCCGGCTAGCGCCTCTTTCATTGTCGGAACTCGGGAGTCACCGTGCTTGTACACCCGGTGACCGAAACCCATGATTTTCTCGTTGCGGTCAAGCTTGCGGCTCAGCCAGTCCCGGGCGTTGCGCGGGTCCCCTATCTCGATCATGTCGTGCATGACGGCCTCGTTGGCACCGCCGTGCAGCCGACCCTTAAGCGCGCCGATGGCTCCGGTGACTGCGCTGTAGATGTCCGACTGGGTCGAGGTCACCACTCGCGCAGCGAAGGTTGACGCGTTGAACCCATGTTCGGCGTAAAGGATCATCGACTGCTCGAATGCCGAAACCACAGTGGGTTCGGGCACCTCGCCAAAGCACATCCGCAGAAAGTTCTCGGCATACCCCAACGCGCTATGCGGTGCAATCGGCGCCAAGCCGCGCCGGCGTCGCATATCAACGGCGACGATAGTGGGCAACACGGCCATGAGACGCAACGCCTTGGCGTGATTCGCCGAATCGTTGTCCTCGTCAGGGTCTTCAGCACCCAGATAGCTGATCGCCGTGCGCACCACGTCCATCGGGTGACAATTGTCCGGCAGCTTTGCTAACAACGACAGCATCGATCGATCTACCCGCCTGTTGGCGCGCTCCCGTTGGCAGAACAGTGCCAGCTCCGCATTGGACGGCAGCTCGCCGTGCCAGAGCAGGAAGGCGACCTGTTCGAAGCTGCAATTCGCCGCCAAATCCTGAACCGGATAACCGCGGTAGGTAAGCGAATTGGTCTCGGGTACCACTTTCGAGATCGCGGTGGTGTCCACCACGACACCGGCAAGACCCTTCTTGATGTCGGTTTCAGCGTCAACAGTGGGCGCGGTCATCGTTGGCCTCCTCAAGTTCAAAGTGGTAGATATCGGTGTCGAATTCGGTGAACTCGGCGTAACGCAGCAACTCGTAGAGGCGTGTCCGCTGCTGCATTCGCGCCAAAAGCCCTGACTGGGTTCCTGCCGAGTCGATTTCACGCAACCCCGCCTCGATCGCAAACATCGCCAACCGCAGCGTGGTGACCGGGTAGATAACGGCGTTGTAGCCGATGTCGGTTAGTTGCTGCGCGGTCAGCAACGGCGACTTGCCGAACTCCGTCATGTTGGCTAACAGCGGAACATCGACTGCGGCGCGGAATCGCTCGAAGTCAGCACGACCGGCCAGCGCCTCGGTGAAAATCATGTCGGCGCCAGCGTCGGCGTATGCACGAGCCCGGTCCATGGCGGCCGGCAAACTCTCGACAGCGGCCGCGTCGGTGCGAGCGCAGATGAGGAATTTCGGGTCGCGACGTGCAGAAACCGCCGCACGCAGCAGCTTTACCATGTCGACGGTTGACACGACGGCTTTGCCGTCCAAATGGCCGCACCGCTTAGGACTGACTTGATCCTCAAGATGGCACCCAGCCAGTCCGGCGTCCTCCAGAACGGTCACCGTGCGCGCGGCATTGGCCGGCGCACCGAATCCGGTGTCGGCGTCGATCAGTGTGGGCAAATCAGTCGCCGCGGCGATCTGGGCTCCACGAGCGGTGACTTCGGACAACGTCGTGAGCCCGATGTCCGGGAGCCCCAAGTCGGCCGACAGCGCGGCGCCGGAAACGTAAACTCCCTCGAAACCGCTCTCAGCAATCGCCTTAGCCACCAGCGGCGAGAACGCACCCGGAAGTCGTTGCAGCCGGCCGGAATCCAGGCCGGCCCGCAGCGCCACGCGCTTCTCGCTAGCACTGAGAGCACTACCGATCCCAGGACCGAACGCGCTGTTCATCGAAAGATCCCCGATGGAATCACCGGCGCTTTGTCCAGTACCCGTGGTTCGACCAACACGTTTAGCCCGCCGAGAGCACCGGGTTTGAGGTCGCACAAACAATCAACAACAGCCAGGAATCTTTGCTGCTCAGCGGGTTCCACAACATCAGCGGCCAACTCGGTGAACTTCTCTACGTATTGCTCACGTTCGAACGGCCGGGCGCCCAGCGGATGAGCATCGGCTACCGCCAGTTCATCGACGATCACTTCGCCGTTTTTCAAGGTCACGACGGCCCGCGCGCCGAACGCTTTTTCGGCGGGATCGCTTGAGTGATAGCGCCGGGTCCAGTCAGGATCCTCAACGGTGGCGATCTTGTGCCACAGCTCGACGGTGTCGGGTCTGTGCGCCCGTTCCGGAGCATACGAGCGCTCGTGGTGCCAACTACCGTCTTGCAGAGCAACGGCGAAGATATAGGGCAGCGAGTGATCCAGCGTTTCGCGTGACGCGTCTGGATCAAACTTCTGCGGGTCTCCAGAACCGGTTCCGATCACGACGTGGGTGTGATGACTGGTGTGCAACACGATCGTGGCGATCTGATCGAGGTCGACGATGCGGGTACGCAGCCGACGGGCCAAGTCGATCGGCGCCTGGCTCTGATACTCCGCGGAGTGCTGCTTGGTGTAGCTATCCAGGATGGCGCGCTTTGGCTCACCGGGAGCCGGCAGCGGCACCTGGTAGGTACGCTCCGGTCCACCAAGCAACCAACCGATTATTCCGTCCTCGCCCTCCCAGATTGGCGCCGGCGATCCCTCACCACGCATCGCCCGGTCGACCGCCTCGACGGCGACTTTGCCGGCGTGCGCTGGCGCGAACGCTTTCCAGCTAGAGATTGCCCCCTTGCGGGACTGGCGGGTGCTTGTGGTCAGGTGCAGCGCCTGCCCGATCGCCTGGTAAATGGTTTCGGCGTCTAGCCGCAGCATTGTGCCAATACCGGCAGCCACCGAAGGGCCAAGGTGGGCGACGTGATCGATCTTGTGTTCGTGCAGACACACTCCGCGGACGAGGCTGATCTGGACCTCATAGGCAGTCGCCAGACCCCGAATCAGATCAGCGCCTCGGACACCAAGCTGCTGCGCCACCGCAATCAGCGGTGGGATGTTGTCACCAGGATGCGAGTAATCCGCGGCCAGAAACGTGTCGTGAAAATCGAGTTCCCGGACGGCGACGCCGTTGGCCCAGGCCGCCCATTCCGCCGAGTAGGTTCCCGCGACGCCGAACACCCGCGCCCCGTGCCGTGCACGGTGCGCCAGTGCCTGTTGGCGGGCCACCGTTACTGGCCGGCGCAGTACTGAGGCGGCACTGACCGCTGCGTTGTCGACAATCCGATTGAGCACCATCTGCGCGGTCTCCGGCTCAACCGCGACAGGATCTGCCGCGACTTCAGCGATTTTGTAAGCGAGGTGCTCAGCGCGGGGGAAATCATCCGCGCTGCGACGGGAACGAACCGTGTGCATCACCATAATCCACACGCTATGCAACACCCGCGAAGATGGAAAGTCCCTGTAAAAGCGTAATTTTGTGTCCTGACATGGCGCATTTTGCGAATATTGCGAACACGGGCTGGAGTAATATGTCAGCGGTGGCCAAGAGGTTCTCCGGCGCCCGTCTCCGCCGGCTGCGCCAAGAGCGCGGACTCACTCAGTCGGCGCTTGCTCAGGCACTGGACTTGTCCACCAGCTACGTAAACCAACTGGAGAACGATCAGCGACCTATTACCGTGCCGGTGCTGCTGGCACTCACCGAGCGCTTCGATCTGCCAGCGCAGTACTTTTCTTCTGACTCCGAAGCCCGGCTGGTAGCCGATCTCAGCGATGTCTTCACCGAAACCGCTACTGACCACGCCATTAGCCGCACCCAGATAGAAGAATTTGTGGCCCGAATGCCTGAGGTCGGTCACAGCCTGGTCAGCATGCACCGACGTTTGCGCCATGCGAACGAGGAACTGGACGGCTATCGATCGCGGGCAACCGCCGATACGGCACTGCCACCAGAACCACCGATGCCCTTCGAAGAGGTGCGCGATTTCTTCTACGACCGCAACAACTACATCGGAGATCTCGACGTGGCGGCGGAACAGATGTTCGCCGACTGCGGCATGCGTTTGGGCGGGTTGGATATTCAACTGTCTGAGCTGATGCGAGAACGGTTGGGAATCAGCGTGGTGATCGACAACACCCTGCCCGAGACCAACAAGAGGCGCTACCACGCAAATGCCAAAGTGCTCCGGGTCGCCCACTGGCTAAGGCCCGGTCAGCGCGCCTTTCAGATCGCCACGCAGCTCGCCCTGATAAGCCAGTCAGAGCTCATCTCGTCCATCCTGGCCACCGACGACCAGCTCAGCGCCGAGGCCCGCGGCGTCGCGAGGATCGGCCTGGCCAACTATTTCGCCGGCGCGTTCCTGCTTCCCTACCGCGAGTTCCATCGGGCGGCAGCGGACTTGAGGTATGACATCGATCTGCTGGGCCGCCGATTCGAGGTGGGCTTCGAGACCGTATGCCACCGTCTTTCCACGCTGCAGCGCCCGGAGCAGCACGGAGTTCCGTTCATTTTTGTGCGCACCGACAAAGCCGGAAACATCTCGAAAAGGCAGTCGGCTACGGCATTTCATTTCAGCCGCGTGGGCGGCAGCTGCCCACTGTGGGTGGTACATGATGCATTCGCCCAACCGGGGCGGATCGTGGTCCAAGTCGCGAAAATGCCGGACGGGCGATCGTATTTTTGGGTGGCCAAGACCACCGCCGCCGAGGAACGCGGCTATTTGGCTCAGCACAAGAGCTTTGCCATCGGGTTGGGTTGCGACCTTGCCCACGCCGACAAACTGGTCTACTCCACCGGAGTGGTGCTCAACGACCCCAGCACCCCAGTCCCGATCGGAGCCGGCTGCAAGATCTGCAATCGAACCTCATGCGCCCAGCGCGCGTTTCCCTACCTCGGCGGGCGCGTGGTGGTAGATGAAGACACTGGCAGCAGTTTGCCCTATTCCTCCGCTGAACAGCCACAGTAATCGCGCACAGACCGCAGACGGCCCAGCCCACCGCCCCCTCAGCGCTGCTCACCCGGTTGTCGCAGCGGCGGACGGTAAAAGATCGCCAACAGCCCGACAGCCCCGGCAAGACCTAGC
This sequence comes from Mycobacterium sp., assembly GCF_965230835.1. GTDB lineage: Bacteria > Actinomycetota > Actinomycetes > Mycobacteriales > Mycobacteriaceae > Mycobacterium. Next base: position 3,374,972 of record NZ_CBDDLW010000002.1, on the reverse strand, counting down.
CCTACCGAAAGCAGCAGACCCGCCCATCCGCCCAACCAGTTCCTACCAAAGATGAGCCAATCCAAGCTGAATTTTCCAGCGCCCGCGGTCGCAACAGCGACGGCGGAGACCGCCAGCACCAGGTTGTACTCCCAACCGTCTCTGACGATGAAGAAGCCGTTGGCTCGGTGTACGGTCCATCCCGCGACCAGCATTAGAGAGACGAAACCTGCCGCGGGGATCGGCGTGAGCAGGCCTGCCGCAAAACCCAGACCAGCGGCCGTCTCGGTGCTCGCGGCTACTACGGCGTGAAATTTTCCGGGGGTCATCCCTATGCTCGCGAACCAGCGAGCCGTGCCCGGTATGCGTCCCCCGCCAAAAAACTTGTTCAAGCCGTGCGCGGCGAGCGTCAGACCCAGCACTAGCCGCAGAATAAGCAACCCGATGTCGATGGGAGTCATGCGACTAAAACTAGATGATCTATTCAAACGCCTGACAGTGGCAGCGAACAGCTGACTCCGGTGATACTTGTAGGCACACAGCAGGCGTGCCCGGTACGTGCCGGAAAGTTCAACCGGGTCTGTCAGGTCCGCAAGGGGGTGCATCACGACTCGCACCCAAGGATGCAATGGTCGCCATGACGACGCCCCTGAACGCGCGTCGAACGGCCCTGGTGCCGTGCCCGCCGGCAACACCGTGATCTGGCTGGACGGCACCGCGAACCAACCCCGCGAGATGCTGGGCAATAAGGGATACGGCATCGCCACGATGCGCCGGCATAATCTGGCCATACCACCCGCGTTCTGCATCACCACCGAGGTGGGCGCACGGTATCTGGCCCAGGCCGAGCAAACGATCGACGCGATCTGGAACGACGTCCTGACCGCAATGAGCCGGCTGGAAGCCGAGACCTCACGCACCTTCGGCAGGGGCTCGTGCCCGCTGCTCGTCAGCGTGCGCTCGGGCGCGCCCCAGTCGATGCCCGGAATGATGGACACGATCCTGAATCTGGGCATCAACGATAGCGTCGAACACGCTCTGGCCGAGCTGTACGGCGTTGATTTTGCGCATGACACTCGACGACGGTTCACCCACATGTATCGGCGGATCGTCGCGGGTACGACAGCGGTCCCCGAGGACCCGTACATACAGCTACGCACAGGAATCGAGGCGGTGTTCGGCTCGTGGGATTCGCCTCGCGCCATCGCCTACCGCAACCACTCAGGGCTCGACAAGCACGCCGGGCAGCAAACCGGTAGCGCCGTAGTGGTCCAAGCGATGGTGTTCGGGAACCAGTCGGCGCGCTCCGGCGCCGGGGTGTTGTCGTCGCGCAACCCGATCACGGGAGGCAGCCAGCCATTCGGCGAATGGATGCAAGGCGGCCAGGGCGACGATGTGGTGTCCGGCCGAGTCGACGTCCAACCGATTACAGCCCTGCGCGACGAGCAACCCGCTGTTTACCACCAGCTGCTACACAACGCACACAACCTGGAGCGGCTGACCGGCGAAGTCCAGGAGATCGAGTTCACCGTGGAGGACGGCAAGCTGTGGCTGTTACAGACACGAGCAGCAAAGCGGTCGGCGCAAGCCGCAGTACGACTGGCGCTGCAGCTGCGCCGGGAGGGCCTCATCGACGACGCCGAAGCACTGCGCCAGGTGACGCCCGGACCTGTCCATACGGTGCTTCGCCCTGCGTTGCAGCCGGAAGCACGCCTAGGTGCACAGCTTTTAGCCAAAGGCCTGCCTGCCTGCCCCGGTGCGGCAAGCGGGAAAGCTTACACCGACGTCGAAGAGGCTCTAGCCGCCGCCGACCGAGGTGAAATGGTCATCTTAGTGCGCAACCAAACCCGGCCCGAAGACGTCCAGGGCATGCTGGCCGCACAGGGAATTGTGACCGAGATCGGCGGCGCCGCCAGCCATGCGGCAGTAGTCAGCCGCGAACTTGGCCGGGCCGCGGTGGTGGGCTGTGGCCACGGAGTCGCTGCGTCGCTAGCCGGAAGACACATCACCGTCGACGGCGGCGAAGGCGAAGTGCGCGACGGCATTCTGCCCTTGTCCGCTTGGTCAGAAGACGATTCGCCGGAACTACGCGAGCTAGCCGAGATCGCGCTGCGAATCAGCCCTCTGCGTGCACACGCTACCGGCGACTACCCCCGGTTGGATGACGATTCCGAAGCTGGTGTGCGGGTAGCCATGACCACCGGATACCGCGACGTAGTATCGCCCAGCCCGCTGATCACAATGCTGACGGCGGTGCGGCTGGCGGGGAAAGCCCACCGATGAATGACTTGGCGGTACTGCAGGCCGTCCGATTGAAGGGCAGGGTGAGTCACGCCGACCTGGTTGGCACTTTGGAACCGTTGGGCGAAAGCCCCGCTAACATCTCCGCCACCGTCCAACAATTGACCGCTTCCGGCCAACTAGTCGACAGCGCGCTATTGCGGATCAGCCCCAGCGGACGCGCCAGGCTGGACGCGCTGCTCACCGAGGAGCTCACGAGTGCCGACCCAGCCGCGTTGGCCAGCGCCTACGATCAGTTCCGTTCCGTGAATGCCGACTTTAAAGCCGTGGTCACGGACTGGCAGCTCAAAGACGGCCAGCCCAACGCCCACCAAGACGCCGAGTACGACACCGCGATCCTGGCGCGCCTCGACGGCATACACCGGCGGATGACCCCGATCATCGCGGCCGCCGCCGCGCAGCTCCCGCGGTTGAAGGCCTACCCGGTGAAGCTACGTGCGGCGCTGGACAAAATCGAGTTAGGCGAACACCGGTGGCTGACTCGTCCACTCATCGACTCGTACCACACCGTGTGGTTCGAGCTGCACGAGGAACTAATACGTGCCGCTGGCCTCACGCGCGAAGAGGCAGCCAGATCAGGTGATGCCCAGTAATTTTCACTACAGGGCCGCATCAAGATACCGCAAATAGCAGTCGATGTCGGGCAAGGCGGTCGCGGCGGAGTGGACGCTGATTGCGACGGTGTCACCGATGCCATGGACGCCATGGGTCAGGCCCATCACTGGTGACAGCGCCGGGTAGCCGGCGGTCAACACCACCTTTGCTTCCCCGAACCGCAAATCGGCAGCACCACGATGAACGCTAGAGACCACGGTATTGCCGGCCACCTGCACAGGTCGAACATCAGCGTTGAACTGGGATACACCCCATCGCACTAGCGGGGCTGGCACCGAGGCGAATGCCCGATCGGCGGACCTTGCCGCCGGATGCTCGAGGCGCCGGCGTCCGTTGGCAAGGTCAGCAGCAATCCGCTGCACCCGGTCGTCGTTGCCAAGCCGTGGATACAAACCTACGACCACGTTGGCAAAGTGGTTATGCGCGAGCGGTACTCCCGGTTTTGCCATCGGCACCTCTGCACCCAGCAGATCGGCGGATTCGCCTAACAGGCCCGATAGCGCCGTAGACACCGCGGCAAGGACCCCAACAGTAACCGTCGGGCCGGGCAATTCCGCACGCTTGCGCACCAGCGTGCGTATCGCACGGACGCTTCCGGGACGAGCATTCGTGGCTAGCAGCGGCCGCGATCCAGCCCTCGGCGCGAGACGTCCTGCGCTGGTGTCGCGGACCAGCTGCCGGTGGGTGCGGGAGGCATGGCCCGCACGCCAAGGCAGAAAACCCGCAAACGTCCTGGCTACCTCGGCTACCGGGGCAGCCCTACCAAACAACCACGCCGCCATGGCCGAAGCGCGAGCTCCATCACCCAGCGCGTGGGCAACCTGCATGACGACCACTGAGCCTGGGCCTCCGACACCGGGGATGCCGATTACCGGGGTGAATACGTGCATCCGCCAAGGCGTCCGGCGAATGTCGAGCTGTTCAGCAGCCAGGTCGACAACAGCGTCAAGACACACCTGCCAGCTAGGTTCCGCGAGATCATGGTGGACGAACAGCTCGGGACCAACTGCCATCGGCGCCCACCGCGGGTAGGTCAGGCTGCACCCATCGGCAACCCGTATCGCGAGATCAGGGCAAGCACGTGCCCGAAGGCGGATCTGTTCGAAGACGCGCTCAAGGTTCGCGGTCTCACCGTCGAATGCATAGAGCAGGAACTGGTCGTTGGGCATTTTGGCCGATGCCCAGTAAAACTGCGCGTCGACGGCCGCCATCCGCTGTGCTGTCACGACCTCAGCCGGGCGAGCCAATGAACGCACGTATCAACTCCGCAACCTTCTCGGGTTGTTCGAGCTGCAAGAAATGCCCGGCGTCAGCAACGATGGCCACCTCGCTGCCAGCGGGTAGCACCTTTTCCGCCCAACGAGCGAAAGCTGGTGTGATGCATCCATCGTCCTGCCCGTGGAGGTAGAGGCTCGGCATTCGGGGAGCCGCGATCCACTGCCGGTTCAGTTCGACATAGTCACCCGGCGGCTGGGTGTTGCGCACCGTTGCACGGTACGGCCCGAGCGCCGCACGCCAGCTCTCCGGTGTCCCGATCGCCGCGTCGACATGGCGCAGATCCTCGTCCGCGTGATACTGGGGCGACCACCGCCGCCAGAGCATCGGCAGAACCCAGGAAGCGGACCTCTCCGGCAACCAGGGCAGTTGAAAATAGACGATGTACCAGCTACGTAGCAGCTGTCGCGGTAGCTCGCGGGCCAGCGCGCCCAGGTCGGATAGCCGATGCAGCCGGCGGAATGCCGCCGCCGGCGGAACTGACATGATCACCGCCTTGGCGAACGGGCTCTCGGGCATGGCAGCCAGGCCGGTCGCCGCGAGCGCGCCCCAATCATGACCGATGACGACGTCTTTGTCGGTACCGCCTGCGGCGGCGCGTAACCTCAAGGCGTCCCCCATCAGCGCACCAACATGAAAACTGCCATCCACCGGAATCGATGACGGCGCATAACCGCGCATGAACGGCGCGACGACTCGCCAACCGGATTCGACCATCCTGGGCGCGAACTTTCGCCACCCATAGGCGGTATCGGGAAAGCCGTGCAGACACAACGCCATCGGGGCGCCCACCGGCCCCCAGGTGAGGGCTTTCAGGTCCCCATTGGGGCCCTTGACGTCGATCCAGCGCGGTTCCACCACGGCGGACATTTAGATCGAATCCCGTGGCGCAGTAAAGCCGAACAGCACCGCGCTGGCAGTATTTTCTGGCATCTTTGCTCCTGTTCGGCAGCTTCGGATGAACAGGTCGGTGGGCCCCGACCAAACCATTCTCCAAACTAACGCGCGCCGACCAGCTACCTGCTCAGAACCCCGCAACCGGCGCCGCGGCCCGCCATGAAACCTGGCCGCGAGCAGAAATGTCGTGGACAGTCGCGCCGACGTATCACAAATAGTGCCAATATTGCAGTTGCCGAACAGTCGCGAACACCGCCAGGTTCGCGACGTAGATCGACATGATCACTGCTGCCCCCAACAGACTGATCCGCCACCCGGCCCCGTCAACGGGGTCCAGCCATCGACGAAAGCTCCGGGATGCCAGCGGCATCAGCAGCCACTGCAACACCGCGACGCTGACCACCTGACCGAGCCACAAGGTCAGCCACGGTGGCGCCCCGCGGTGCGTCAGGATCGGCGAGAGGTATCTGGAAAGCAGCATCACGGTGGGATAGAGCACCAATAGCACCAACATGGCGGTTTTCCAGTACGGCGTAATGGCGGTGTCCCCGTCTTTGCTACGCACCATGGACCCGAACCCCGTCGCGCTAACGACTTCGGAATAGTCCGCACTCAGAGCCCGCACGCCGGGAACAACTTCGGCTCGTTCGGGCGACCGCAGCCAGGCCACCAGCTGGTGGGGCCTGCGGAAGCGCACCACCGTCATCCATAGTCCCGATGCGTCCGCGGGGAACAAGGCGGTGCCCTCGAATCCGGAAAATGCCGCACACTTGGCCACAATGGCCGCCTGAGCAACGACGAAGTCTGCTTCTTCACTCGCGGATACACGCTGCCGAAACACCCCGACCGCCGGCGGAGGTCCTTCATTGTCGACAATGACGACATCGGAGGCATTCGACGCGTATCCAGACGAACGACCGTGCTCAACGACGCCGACTCGCTCGGGACTGTCCAGCCAGTCATGCAACTGAGCTTCGGTCCCGAAGGTGACTGCTACTCCCCAATCCAGCTGCGGGTCACTGCGCACCGAAACCCGCCAGGCTTGAAATCCGTTGGCGCGCTGCGCACAGGCACGCAGCCTGGCAACCCACCGATCGAAGCCTGCCTGATCGGGCACCGGATAAAAGAGGGACACTCCGGTGGCCGCGCTCACCGTGGCCACCTCAACGACCACGGATCAGCATCACAGGCATGAACGGGGCCCGTCGAGCCAACCGGCCCGACCGGGGGCTGAATGACCATATCTGCACTCCGTTAGGTAGGCGTCCTGGGTCAGACTCAGTCTCGCGTGCATCCGGCGGTATCGCACCAGTAGCGCCGCTTACCCGGGCGACGTGTCGCGCTCGGTTTGGGTTATCGCGGGCGTTGAGCCGGGTTTCGCCGGCGGCAAGCCAGGAGGATCTACCATTTGATACCGGTGCCGGTTCCTGACCCCGGGTAATGACCATGGGCGCGAGTGTTTAAATCGACTAAATAGCGTCGAAGCATGAGCCAGCGAGAGGATGCCCGTGAGCACCACGAGAAGCAGCCCACAGACGGTCGAGTTTTCCGGCGTTGGCGACATCACGCTGATCGCCGAGGAGTGGAATCGCGAATCGACCGCGGCCGATCGTCCCGCGGTTCTGATGTTGCACGGGGGCGGACAGAATCGGTTGTCTTGGAAAAAAACCGGCCAGATCCTTGCCGACCACGGGTTGCACGTCGTCGCGATTGACGCGCGCGGACACGGTGACAGCGACCGCGCACCTGACGCCGACTACGCCGTCGAGACGATGACCGCCGACGTTATCCGTGTCCTTGAGGCGATCGAGCGGCCGGTAGTTCTCGTTGGAGCAAGTATGGGCGGGTTGACCGGTATTCTTGCCGCCCACCAGGCCGGACCGGATACCGTGGCTGGACTGGTGCTCGTCGACGTAGTACCTCGGTTCGAAAAGGATGGCGGTGCTCGTATTCGCGATTTTATGCTCAGCAATGTCGACGGCTTCGACTCACTAGAACATGCCGCCGACGCGGTTGCCGCCTACCTCCCGCACCGGAGCAAGCCTCGCAGTCCAGAAGGGCTGAAGAAGAACCTGCGGCTTCGCAATGGGCGCTGGTACTGGTGGCTGGTCCCCGATATCGGGTCCACCTGGAATTAGAGCCAGGTTGTTGTTGATCTGGATTTTAGTTGATGTCGCAGGCTATGGGGTGATGGGTGTGGCTGCATTGGGCAGCGTATTCGGCCGGAGTGCGATAACCCAGCGATGAGTGGCGGTGGCGGTGGTTGTGCTCGTGTTTGAAATCGCTGATCACCACCTTGGCTTCGAGCAGGTCAGTCCAGTAGTTGCGGTTCAGACACTCCTTTCGTAAGCGGCTGTTAAAGGATTCAATGTAGGGGTTTTTCCAGGGCTGACCTGGGGGGATATAGGTCAGCCCGACTTTTCCGTCGCAAAACTGCTGCAACGCTTGAGAAATCAGCTCCGGCCCGTTGTCCATGCGCAGCACCGTGGGCGGACCCCCGGCAGTGGTGAACACTCGCTCGAGCTCGTCGACCAGCGCCTCGGCGGTGATGGAGCGTGCGGTCATGTCCAGCAGCGACTCGCGAGTGTGCTCATCGAGCATCGAGGCGATCTTGACCGACCTGCCGTCGATAGTGGAGTCAAACTGAAAATCCAGCGCCCACACCACCTTGGGGGCATCGGCGATGATCGGCGGCACTGAGGGCACACCACCACGTTTGCGTGGGGAGCGGACGGCGACTTGCAGTCCCTCTTGGCGCCACAGCCGGTGGATCTTCTTCTTGTTGACCTGGTGATGCTCGTCGTAGCGCAACGCCGACCACGCACGGCGAAACCCGTGACAGGGGTGTTTGCGGGCGTAGGAACGCAGCCAGGCCCGCAGATCGGCATCCGGGTCCGCCGGGGTCTGGTCGATACGGACACGTCGGTAGGTTGAGCGGGCCAGCCCAACCGCTTGGCACGCCAACCGTTCTGAGATGCCCTTGACTTCTGTGAGCATGTCCACGGCGCGGCGTTTGGCGGCTGGGCTCAAAATTTTCCCTTGGCCACCTCACGTAGGGCGTCTTTGACGAGCTCGGCCTCGGCCAACAGCCGTTTGAGCCGCCCGTTTTGCTCGCGCAGTTCCTTGAGCTCGCGGGCCGCATCGAGATCCATTCCCCCGTAGGCTCGGCGCCAGTTGTACAGGGTGGCCGCCGATACCCCCAGCTCGGCAGCGATCTGCTCACCGGAGCTGCCGCCGGCGGCCAGCTCATCAGCTCGGCGCAGCTTGCGCACAATGTCTTCGGCGGCATACCTCTTACGACCAGCCATTTCCTTGTCCCTTCCAGCCCACGTTTAGGGCCACGAGACTCTAAAACAAGCTGGACTCATTCACGGGGAACACGCCACTGGCATTGGGACCCGGCGTTCATAGACGTGCCTGAGGACGAACTGGACCTCCACATAGAACAGTTCGAGCGAGCAGCCATGAACCTGACAATCCCGATCCTGTTGATTCGCGGAAAGCTATCGGACGTGGTCAGCAGCGAAGGCGCCCAGGACTTCCTCACCAGCCTACCCAGCGCGGAATTCGTCGAACTCGCCGACGCTGGACATACCGCAGCAGGCGACGACAACGATGCGTTCAGCGACGTCGTGGTGGACTTCGTCAAGAGAACAGCATCAACGTACTAACCGTATTCCCCGTTACCTATTGACCTGGCTTCTCATCATGTCCACCGAACTGCTTGCGCATCGCTGACAACGCCTTGTCGGCGAATTCGTCAAGCTTGCGCGAGGCGAAGCGGGAGTACAGTGCCGAGGTCAGCACCGGCGCGGGAACGCCCTCATCAATTGCCGCGATCGAGGTCCAGCGGCCCTCCCCCGAGTCAGAGACCCGCCCGGCAAATTCGGTCAAATGTGGTGAATCATGTAGCGCTATCGCGGTCAGATCCAGCAACCAGGAACCGATCACGCTGCCACGTCGCCACACCTCGGCGATCTCCGGGATGTCTAATTGATACTGGTAGAACTCGGGTTCGGCAAGCGGCGCGGTCTCCGCGTCGCCTCCCTGGACGCGGGTTCCGATATCGGCATTGCGCAAGATGTTCAACCCCTCGGCAAGCGAAGCCATCATGCCGTATTCGATGCCGTTGTGCACCATCTTCACGAAGTGTCCCGCTCCCGAGGGCCCGCAGTGCAGATAGCCTTTCTCCGATTGCGCGACCTCTCCCTGCCGGCCCAGGGTTCGCTCGGCTGCACCCGCTCCCGGTGCGACGGTGGCGAAGATCGGTTCAGCGCGCGCGAATGCGTCCCGTTCGCCGCCGATCATCAGACAATAGCCTCTGTCCCGACCCCACACCCCGCCGCTTGTACCGCAGTCGAGTAGATGAATTCCTTTTTCGGATAGCAGCTTTTCGTGTCGGATGTCATCGCGGTAGTAGGAATTTCCGCCGTCAATGACGATGTCACCGGAATCCAGGGTGTTCGCAAGTTCCTGGATCACCGTGGTGGTGATCGCACCCGCCGGCACCATCACCCAAACAACTCGCGGTGTGGCCAGATTCTCGCGCAGTTCTCGCAACGAAGACACTCCGGTGGTGTTTTCCTCACCCCCCATCGCCGTGACCGCCTCGGGGTTGTGGTCGTAGACCACGCACTCGTGCCCGCCCGCGACCAGACGTCGGACAATGTTTGCGCCCATCCGGCCCAGGCCGATCATTCCCAGCTGCATCCTCTTGGGTCTCCTTACTGGCCTGTTCGCGTGTTCGGTACCAGCCACGGCTACTGCCAATTTTGCTGCGAACCGATCCGTTTGGCGAGCGCGCCGTAGCGGGGCGGGACGCTAGACATCGCGGATGGGCCCGACAGATGGGATCCGCAGCAGCCCTGAAAGTATGGGCAGGATGCCTGACGTGGGCCCTGCGCTGCACATCGTGGGCTACATCCTGGCCGCCATCGCCGTGGTCGAAACCTGCGTGATCGCGGTGCTATGGCGATTGCTTTGCCGCAGTCGCCGCGAGCTCGACGACCTCCGCCACCGAGCCGATACGCGCAACTGGCTGCTATCCGGCGGACGTGAGGCCGTCAAGACCGTGTGGCAGACCGCGAACCTCATGCGCAAGGAGGGCTTCGGCGCGGCGGTACGCAGTTCGATCGAGGACCTCGCCGATTGGGCCGAGGTCGAGCAGCCGGACTTGGCCCGGGTCACCCCGGATGGCCGGGTGGTAATCCTGTTTTCCGATATCGAGGAGTCCACCGCTCTCAACGAGCGAATCGGCGACCGCGCATGGGTCAAGCTGATCGGCGCGCACGACAAGCTGGTTCATGGTCTCGTGCAACGGCGGGCGGGCCATGTGGTGAAGAGTCAAGGTGACGGATTCATGATCGCCTTCGCTCGCGCAGAGCAGGCGGTACGGTGTGGTATCGACATCCAGCGCGCACTGCGTCTGGACACAAATCGCAAACGTTATAGAGGAATTCGAGTACGCATCGGCATCCACATGGGCCGCTCGGTGCGCCGCGGCGACGATCTGTTCGGCCGCAACGTCGCGATGGCGGCCCGAGTGGCCGGACAAGCCGGCGGCGGCCAGATCTTGGTTAGCGAACCGGTGCGAGACGCCGTCAGCAACTGCGACGATATCCGCTTCGACGAGGGCCGCGACGTCGCGTTGAGAGGACTCGCCGGCAACTATCGCCTGTTCGCGGTCGAGACGACCGCCAACGGCGATCACTACTGATCGCCTTCCGCCTCGGATTCAGCCAACCTCTGGTGCAGCCGGGCGCGGACTTGGTCAGCCGTGTAGGCGCGGCGTTTCCGTTGATCGCGCACTACCAGCGCACCACCGGCGGCGACACCGACGACACCGGCCAACCCCAGCCACTTCCAGACGGTGCGCACCAGCACAGGCTATCCGCAGCGCGGCCCTGGTGTCGTTCTGCCTATGGTGCTGGGGTGGACTCGAGCACTCTGACTCTGGACCAAGCACTGCACGAAACCCGGACTGGCGACCTGTGGCTGTTTCGCGGTGCGTCGCGACCCGACCGCGCGATCCAGACCTTGACGAACAGCCCGGTCAACCACGTCGGCATGACGGTGGCCATAGACGATTTGCCACCACTGATCTGGCATGCCGAGCTGGGCGAAAAGCTCATCGACATGTGGACCGGTACCAATCACCGTGGGGTACAGCTCAACGATGCCCGACAAGCCGTTCAGCAGTGGACGGACCGCTACCGTCAGCGGTGCTGGCTGCGTCAGCTAACCCCACACGCCAACCGTCAGCAGGAAGATAAGCTGCTGCGGGTCATTGCGCGGCTAAGCGGAACCCCGTTCCCGACGACAGTTCGGCTGACCGGTCGGTGGCTGCGCGGACGGATCCCCACAATCAACGACTGGACACGGGGAATCCCGTTGGTTGACAGAAAAATCCGTGCGCAAACGGATCGACTCAGAGCACGGCGACGCAAGACAGGCTTGGAGACCGCATACTGCGCCGAGACGGTGGCGATCACCTATCAGGAGATGGGACTGCTGGTTACCGACAAGGGCTCGAACTGGTTCGATCCGGGCTCGTTCTGGAGTGGCGACACACTTCCGCTTACACCCGGTTATCGGCTGGGCACGGAAATCGCGGTCGTCCTCGGTTAGTCGATCTCCGTCGGCTAACCGACCGACATTTCCGCCATCGCCGACCACCCCGTTGCGTCGATCTTTTGGCTGATGATCCTGGGCGTTGCCGCCAGAGCCTTCGGCAACTCATTGATCGCCTGCTTGAAGTGATCACTGTTGACGTGGACGCTGCCCGCCTCATCGTCGCGGAAGCCTTCAACCAGAACGTACTCTGCCGGATTGTCCAGGCTCCGAGACCACTCAAACCACAGATTGCCTTCCTCGGCCCGCGTAGCCGCAGTGAACGGCGCAACCAGATCCGGCCAGCGCTCAACCCACTCTGGTCTTATTACGAACTTGACGACGATGAAAATCATTGCCCGTACCCGCTCCCTTACTGGCCGTATTGATCGCTGCAACCGGAGGTCAGGATACGTCGTCAGGTGATCCGCACCCAGATACCACCAAAATTACTGTGTCTGCATTCGTAGTGCACCGGCCGCGCGCCAATCTGCCGCAAAGCGACCTACGGCCACGCCCGAAGCTATCGTGATTTACCTCACATATTTGGAGAGCGAGTGCGACTCCGGTCATCCCAGACCAATTAATGCAATCCATGCGGCACGCCGCGCTTTGTTAGGCAGATCACCCTATCGAGGGCACCGAGGGTTATGCATTCGCGATTCCGGAATCGGCGATGGCAGGCCGTTCGAGCCCCGGAGCCGGCATTTCCGGATTCATTGCACCGACCACAACCGGAGCCGCATCAGGCGGCGGCGGATTCAGCGGCGGCGGACCATCCGGCGGCAGCGCACCGCCAACTGGCTGTCCGGGATCCATCGGCAGAAAGGTGGCGTCTTAGGACTGGTGTAAAAACGCTGGGCGCATGTTCCTGGTGGTCATGTTACGCGGCGGTGGTGTCGGTCGTGGTTGTTGTGGTGGGGGGATGCAGTGGGCGGGGTGGCTCGAGCAGTTGGTGGCGTAGTTCTTGGAGGTGGCGGCTGGTCGCTGATGTTTGGGTGACTCCGCGCCAGCCGCGGCTGGCGCGGTCGAGGACGGCCCATACCAGCGACAGACAGCTGGTTTCGCCGGGTAGGCGGCCGATGACCTTGACCCGGCGACGGGATTCTCCGAAGGTGCGTTCGATGAGGTTGGAATGGCGGATGCGTGTCCAGTGTTGGCGGGGGAAGCGCAAATGCACGCTCAGCGAGGCGAAGTCGTTGGCCAGGCAAGCGACCGCGGCTGGGTAGAGCCCGCGGTATGTGGTGGTGAACTCCTCGGCGCGGCGGGTGGCTTCATCCACGGCCTGCTGGCCGGGTGGCTGGTCAATGTCATCGAAGATCGACCAGAACGCGGCTTTGATCTCGTCCTGGACCGCGACAGGTGTCTTGGCGATGACGTTACGGCAGCGATGGATCAGACACCGCTGACGCAGGCTTGCCGGAAACGTGGTCTCCCATGCGGCGATCAGGCCCGGCGCCCCGTCGGAGATGCCCAGTAGCGGCGGGCGTAGTCCCCGGTTCCTCAGGTCAGCCAAGAAGCCGGCCCACGCATCAGCCGACTCCGCTGCGGCTGGGGCCAGCCCAATAAACAGGGGCTTGCCGTCGGTGCAGATGCCCCAGGCGGCCAGCACCGGCTCGGCCGGGGCGTTGGGATGCATCCGAAAGTTCGAGGCATCCAAGAACAGGTAGTCCAACACCAGCTCATCAAGGCGTCGAGACGACCACGCAGCGAACTCGTCTTTGATGGCCGCACAAATCCGGCTCACCGTCGAGCGCGACAACGCCGCCTACGAGCCCAGCACCTCGGCCAACGCGGCCTCGATGTCGCGATCCGACAAACCGCGCACCCATCCCGAAATCACCAACGCCTCCAGAGCGTGGGTGCGCGTCACCCCGGCACCGAATAGCCGCGAACAGAACCGCTCGTCGGTGTCGCGTAGTTTCGGGCGGCATAATTCGACCGAGCCCATCGTGGTCTTCACCGTCGCCGGCGGTTGATACCCATTGCGGTACCCGCCCGGGCCGTCCTGAACCCGACGCTGGTGACGGGCTCGGCCCAACACTGCTTCTACCTCGGCCTCCACGGCGACCTGAAACACCAGACGCACCGATAACCGCCCGACCTCCTCCAAAATCTCGGTCAACGGCCGCTCGGTCGCGGCGAACAACTGATCCATCTCAACACGCACACGCTCAATCGGCGATACTCGCTTGGTCACGGGCGTAGCCCCTCCTTCATAGCTTTCGTCGGTTGCGACGGAACCTACGCCCGTGACCATTTACACCAGCGATGAGACGCGACCGGCAGAAACATGTGGTGGGTGAATTGAGGCTGGTAGGCACCCCCACCGCCGATGCTGACCCCACCGCGCTCACCGCTGGATACCGGCGTACCGTCCGGCAAGGTCACCGCCGTGTGCCCACCATTCCATCCCACCACCAAAGCATTGGGCGCGGTTCCGTAGTGAAAGCCACGCGATAACAACGCCGCTTCCTCATTCCCGGTATCAAACCTGTCACCAAAAACCGGCCTGTCGGTCGCCATATTCGATACCCACGAAACCAATCCCGAACAGTCGGTTCCAGCCGGAGAATCCCCGCCCGGAATATACGGAGTTCCAGAAACCTGATTAATCAATGTTAACAGTGCCGCAAGAGCAATCATGCGACGGACGCTAGCAATGCCATCTCCGGTAAATCAAAATTTGTGTCGCGCATCACGCTCAAATTCAATAATGGCGATATTCGCGCCTACAGCACGAATATTAAGGAATTGACAATATGGTGCAACAAAGCAGATTCTGTTACGGACAGCAACCTATTCCATACTATGTATACCGCTCATAAAATAGCAATTGATATGCGCAAACAGCTAAAGATGGGGCCGGCGCGGATTTCGGCAAGCAAACACATTCGCGACCATCTGCCACCGTATGGCCCTACACGTTGAAGCGAAACTCCACAACATCACCGTCGGCCATGACATAGTCCTTGCCTTCCATCCTGACCTTGCCAGCTGCTTTGGCTGCTGCCATAGACCCGGCGGCGATCAGATCGTCGTAGGAAACGATCTGCGCTTTGATAAAGCCCTTCTCAAAGTCCGTGTGGATCACCCCGGCCGCCTTCGGCGCCGTCTCGCCCTGCCGGATTGTCCACGCCCGCGCCTCCTTGGGCCCCGCGGTCAGGAAAGTCTGTAGCGACAGCGTGTGGAAACCCGCGCGGGCCAGCGCGTCCAGCCCACGCTCGGTCTGCCCAATCGATTCCAACAACTCGGCTGCCGACTCGGCGTCAAGTTCGGCCAGTTCGGACTCGATCGCCGCATCCAAGAAAACCGCATCGGCGGGGGCGACAAGCTCGCGTAATTCAGCGACCCGCACAGCATCGGTCAGCACCGCCTCGTCGGCGTTGAAGGCATACAGAAACGGTTTTGTCGTTAGCAGATTTAGCTCCCGCAGCGCAGCGCTATCCACCCCGGCTGCGAACAACGTCTGTCCGCCGTTGAGCGGCTCCTGAGCGCGCATTGCCGCGTCGTAGACAGGTTTGCGCTCTTTGTTGTTGCGGGCGTCTTTTTCCAGCCGCGGCAGCGCACGCTCAAGAGTCTGCAGATCAGCCAGAATCAACTCGGTTTCGATAACTTCGATGTCGGACTTCGGATCTACTCGTCCGCTGACGTGTGTCACGTCGTCGTCAGCGAAAACCCGCACCACCTGGCAGATGGCATGGCATTCGCGGATATGGGCAAGAAACTTGTTGCCGAGCCCGGCCCCCTCCGACGCGCCTTTGACCAGTCCAGCAATATCCACGAACGTCACCGGTGCCGCAATGATTCGCTCGGAGCCGAAAAGCTCTGCCAGCTTGTCCAGGCGCGGATCGGGCAGCGAAACGACCCCCTCGTTCGGTTCGATCGTTGCGAACGGGTAGTTGGCCGCCACCACGCTGTTTCGGGTCAGCGCGTTGAACAGAGTGGACTTGCCGACATTGGGCAGACCCACGATTCCCAGGCTGAGGCTCACAGGGAGCCAAGTCTAGGGCCCCACAGTTCGACGGCACTGCCGGCCGGACAACCACCTGCGGGCTGGCTCCGGAGCCTGGCTGGGCGTGGCACACCACCAACTGCTGGCCACGCATTTACGAGCCTTTCGGCCCGATGCCGGTACGGTCGACTTGTGTCAGCACAGCGGGCTAGGTCAGCGGTGGAGGCAAGCCACCGCTCGATTCACCCCAACATCCAGGGTGCGTCGTGGTGGGTTGCCGTGCTGATAGCCGTCACCGGGGCAGCCATCGGCTACGCACTCGATGCCGGGTCCGGGAGCAAGGAGCTGACGGGCATCTTTGCCAGCTTCTATATTGCCGGCTGCATGGCCGCCGTCCTCGCTGTGCGGCAGTCCGCGGTGTTCACCGCCGTCGTCCAGCCGCCGCTGATACTTTTCTGCACGGTTCCCGGTGCATACTGGCTGTTTCATGGAGGCACGGTCGGCAGCCTCAAAGACCTGCTGATCAACTGCGGCTATCCACTCATCGAACGTTTCCCGCTGATGCTGGGCACTGCTGGAGGTGTGCTACTGATCGGCCTCGTCAGATGGTATTTCGGGATGACGCACCGGACTGGTGCAGCCGTGAAAACCAGCGACGGCCCCGCGACCGCCACCGAGCGAATGTCGGTTATCAGCGGCATCGCCGCGAAACTGAACGCGCTCCTTGCTCGCGATTCCGATCACGAGAGTGCGCCGGCCGGCAAAGCCCGCAGCACCAACGCTCGGCTTGCCCAGGCAAACGGCCATCCGGCGAAAAACGGCCGAGCAGCCCGGACCGGACGAACTGCGAAGCAACCCCTCCCCACACGCTCCCGACATCCTCGATCGGCCGAGGCACAGCACCCGACCGCCGACCGGCCGCGGCGCCGGCGCCCGGCACCAACCTCCGACTTCGACCCCGCCGACCAGCCACACCGAACACGACGCGCCCGGCCGCAACGCGATCCCGAGCTAAGACGACCGTCACCGCGAGAAAGGGAGATGGACCGAGATCCGCGCACGCGCCGCAGTCCCCACGAGCGGCCGACACCGCGAAGCAGTCGCTTCGATCCTCACGACGCATACGGCCCCTCTGGGGCGCCGGCTAGAGCGACTGAGCCATACGACCCCCACGAGCAGCGCCGCCGCACCGCACCAGCTGGGCCAGGCAAGGCCAACTCGACCCACCATCCAATCTCACAGGTGCGCTACCGCGGATCAGGCGCTAAAGATGGGCCTCGTCCAGACCGCTACGACCGACCGCGGCCACCGCGCCGGCCCCAGGCCGAATCCTGGGAATACGACATCTGACTCCGCAGCGGCGGAACAGGCCGGTCGCGAGGGCCTCTTCAGGATTGTGACCGGATCTCCCGAGGCAGGGCAAACACCAGCGTCTCGTTGGCGGTCGTCACCGGCTGCACCACGGCATAGCCATAGTCAGCCAGTCGCTCGAGAACACCGCGCACCAGCACCTCGGGTACCGAGGCACCGGACGTGACACCAACAGTGGTGACACCCGACAGCCACGCCGGGTCTATGTCGTCAGCCCAATCAACCAGGTGGGCCGTCTGCGACCCGGCACCCAAGGCCACCTCGACCAGCCGAACTGAGTTCGACGAATTGCGAGAGCCGACGACGATCACCAGCTCGCACTCGGGAGCCATCGCCTTGACCGCCACCTGCCGGTTCTGGGTCGCGTAGCAAATATCGTCGCTGGGCGGATCTTGCAGCTTCGGGAAACGCTCACGCAGCCGCTGAACGATCTCCATGGTCTCGTCGACCGACAACGTGGTTTGCGACAACCAGACAACTTTGTTCTCGTCGCGGATCGTCACCTTCGACACCGCATCTAGACCATCTACCAGCTGCACATGTTCAGGCGCTTCGCCGGCGGTGCCGATGACTTCCTCATGGCCATCATGTCCGATGAGCAGGATGTCGTAGTCGTCACGGGCGAATCGCCTGGCTTCGTTGTGCACCTTGGTGACCAGCGGGCATGTCGCGTCGATGGTGTGCAACTTGCGCTCCGCGGCGGCCACATACACCGTTGGCGCCACGCCGTGCGCCGAGAACACCACGACAGCTCCCTGCGGAACCTGGTCGGTCTCGTCCACGAAAACCGCGCCAGCGTTGGCCAGAGTTTCGACCACGTGCCGGTTGTGCACGATCTCGTGCCGCACGTAAACGGGCGGGCCGTGCTTTTCGAGCGCACGTTCGACCGTCTCGACTGCCCTGTCCACGCCTGCGCAGTAACCGCGGGGCTCAGCCAGCAGGACTCGCTTGCGGATCGGCCGGTCAGCCACTGAACTCGATGCACCGGGAATCCCCATGTCGATCGTCGGCGGCATGGCAACCAGGGTACTTTTCGCCCAGCAGCCCCGCCAGCTTGGAACTGGCCGCTGGTTGAGGCAGTCTTGGAACCATGGCTACTGCACCGTATGGGGTTCGGCTACTGGTCGGCGCGGCGACGGTCGCCGTCGAGGAGACAATAAAGCTGCCGCGATCCCTCCTGATGTACCCGATGACGCTGGCCAGCCAGGCCGCGAACATGGTGATGCGTTTTCAGCAGAACCTCGCCGAGCTCGTGATCAAAGGCGACGGCACCCTGGAGTCGATGTTTCCGCCGAAGGACGAACAGCCCGAATGGGCAACCTTCGACGAGGATCTCGACCTCGTCGAGGAGAGTTCGGCTGCACTGCCCAGCTCTACCGGTGCCGACAACGTCGACGGCGATGCGCGGGCCGAGGGACGGTTCGCCTTGTACTCGGTATCCGATACCTCTGAGGAATCTGCGGCTCTCGATCCGCCGGCCAGACCGGTACCGGCCAAGCAACCGAAGAAGCCCAAATCCGACCAGTCAGTGCCGGCGGTGGCGGCCGAACTTGACTATCCGGCGCTCACACTGGCCCAGCTACGCGCCCGGCTGCACTCACTCAATATCGACGAGCTCGAGGCGTTGCTGGCCTACGAGCAGGCCACCAAGGCACGCGCTCCCTTTGAGACACTGCTCGCGAACAGGATCACCCGCGCGACCGCGAAGTGACGCGAGCAGTGCCGAGTACCTCGGTGGGTGCGGAACCGAATTCCGCTGAGAATCCGTTTCCCGTCCGCGCCGTAGCCGTCCGAGTCGCGGGTTGGATCGACAAGCTGGGCACAGTCTGGGTTGAGGGCCAACTGACCCAGATCGCGATGCGACCAAACGCCAAGACAGTATTCATGGTGCTTCGCGACCCGGTGGCCGACATGTCACTAACCGTCACCTGTTCACCTGACCTGATACGGGCCGCGCCGGTGAAACTGGCCGAAGGCGTTCAGGTCGTCGTCTGCGGCAAGCCCTCTTTCTATACCGGACGTGGCACATTCTCTCTGCGGCTCAGCGAGATTCGCGCTGTCGGTGTCGGCGAGCTGCTGGCACGTATCGATAGGCTGCGCCGGCTGTTGGACGCCGAAGGTCTCTTCGACCCACGACTCAAGCGACTGATCCCCTTCCTGCCCAACATGATTGGGCTGATCACCGGACGGGCCAGTGCCGCCGAGCGCGACGTCACAACGGTGGCCGCCGCCCGCTGGCCAGCGGTGCGATTCGCCGTTCGCAACGTCGCCGTGCAAGGGCCCAACGCCGTGCCGCAGATTCTTGAGGCACTCCGTGAACTAGATCACCATTCCGGTGTCGACGTTGTTGTGCTGGCCCGTGGCGGCGGCAGCATCGAAGATCTCCTGCCCTTTTCCGACGAGACCCTGTGCCGCGCAATCTCAGCCTGTCGCACGCCGGTGATCAGCGCAGTGGGGCACGAACCCGACAATCCGCTGTGCGACCTAGTCGCCGATCTACGTGCCGCCACCCCCACAGACGCCGCCAAGAGACTGGTTCCAGATGCCGCCGCCGAGCAACGTCTGATCGATGACCTGCGCCAGCGCAGCGCCGCGGCACTGCGCAACTGGGTCTCTCGGGAACAGCGGGCCCTGGCCCAGTTACGCAGCCGCCCAGTTTTGGCTGATCCGCTGAAATCGCTGACGACACGTGCAGAGGACATTCAACGCGCCCGGTCGGCGCTGCGTCGTGACATCAGCCGGCTGGTCACCGTCGAGACCGAACGCATTGACCACCTGGCCGCGCGGCTGGCCACGTTGGGCCCAGCAGCCACCCTTGCCCGCGGCTACGCCATCGTGCAAGCCGGGGCACAACCGACCGCGCCGGCTGGGCTCGACTCGCAGTCAGACAATCCGCCACTCAGGTTGGTGCGATCAGTTGACGACGCACCCGCAGGCACCAGGTTGCGCGTGCGGGTTGCCGACGGCGCGATAGCGGCGGTAAGTGAAGGAAGTATCAATGGTTCCTGACGAAGAGATCGGTGAAGCCCGCTCGACGACACCCATTAGTCAACTTGGGTACGAAGATTGCCGAGACGAGCTGATCGAAGTCGTGCGCCTCCTAGAGCAGGGTGGACTGGATCTGGATGCGTCGCTGCGACTGTGGGAAAGAGGCGAACAACTTGCCAAGAGGTGCGAGGAGCACTTAGCTGGCGCGCGGCAGCGAGTCACCGATGCATTGGCCGGCGGCGACCCCGGCGACAGCTGATGGAAGCCTTCCACGGGCATCTCCGCACACCAACGACAATTCCAAACTGCAACACGTTTCAGTTATGCTTCGCCGCATGGGCGATCCATCACTGACGACTGAACTCGGCCGCGTTCTGGTCACTGGCGGCTCCGGCTTCGTCGGCGCCAACCTGGTTACCACCTTGCTTGACCGCGGGCACCAGGTGCGTTCCTTCGACCGAGCACCTTCGCCGCTGCCTGAGCACCCGAAGCTGGAGGTGCTTCAGGGCGACATCTGCGACGAGGACGTCTGCGCAGCAGCGGTCGACGGCATTGACACGATCATCCACACGGCTGCGATCATCGACCTGATGGGCGGCGCTTCGGTCACCGAGGAATACCGGCAGCGCAGCTTCTCAGTCAACCTCGGTGGCACCGAGAACCTGCTGCGCGCCGGGCAGAAAGCCGGCGTGCAGCGATTCGTCTACACCGCCTCCAACAGTGTGGTCATGGGCGGCCAAAATATCGCCGGAGGCGACGAGACGCTGCCCTATACCACCCGCTTCAACGACCTCTACACCGAAACCAAGGTGGCCGCCGAGCAGTTCGTGTTGGCACAAAACGGTGTTGACGGCATCCTGACGTGTGCGATCCGGCCCAGCGGCATCTGGGGAGACGGCGATCAGACGATGTTCCGCAGGCTGTTCGAGAGCGTGCTCGCCGGCCACGTCAAGGTGCTCGTCGGGCGCAAGTCCGCCCGGCTGGATAACTCTTACGTGCACAACCTGATTCACGGTTTCATCCTGGCCGGCCAACACCTGGTGCCGGGCGGCAGCGCGCCTGGTCAGGCCTACTTCATCAACGACGCCGAGCCGATCAACATGTTCGAGTTCGCTCGGCCGGTCGTGGAAGCGTGCGGACGACGGTGGCCACGGATACGAGTGCCCGGTCGCCTGGTGCACTGGATAATGACGGTGTGGCAGCGGCTGCACTTCCGGTTCGGGTTCCCCGAGCCCCTGCTTGAGCCTCTGGCGATCGAGCGACTGTACCTGGACAACCACTTCTCGATCGCCAAAGCGCGCCGCGACCTGGGCTACGAACCCCTGTTCACCACCGAGCAGGCGATGGCCGAATGTCTGCCTTACTACGTGGGCCTGTACGAAGAGATGAAGAAAAAGGCCGCGGCGGCCAAAGGATAGATACTTCTATTGTCAGCACGGCGCACATGCCGACTTGGGCCAGATAACTGGTCGCTGGAAAGCCCCTCGGTTAACGTTGCCGGGTTGCAACGAGAACCAGATCTGGGCGGTTTGGCGTTTTTTCGTGGCTCGGCGTTCGGGTGAGCCGTCTGGCCGGTAAGCAATCGGCACCGGCAATCATGCCCCCATGCCACACCACGATCAGCCTGCCGCGATTGAGTAGTCACGACCACGTTGCCGCACCACCGCGCCACCGGGCCCGGTACCCTCTGCGCATCGTCAAACCACCACAGAACAGGTAGGCACCCCGACTTCCCCGAGACCCCAGGAGGATAGCCCTGGACACCGAATTCACACCCGCTCAGAAACGCACCCTGGCCGTCGTCACGCTGATCGCGGTGCTATTCGGCGCATACTTCTTGCGCGACTATTTCGTCCTTATCGTGGTGGCCGCCGTCGGAGCCTATCTATTCACGCCCCTGTTCAATTGGTTCAACCGGCGTCTGAACACCGGTCTGTCCGCGGGCTGCACCCTATTGTCTGCGCTGGGCATCGTCATCGTGCCGATCGGCCTTCTGGTGGGACTCGCCATCGTCCAGATCGCCCGCATGGTCGACTCTGTCGGCGAGTGGGCCAAGACCACCGATCTGAGCAGCATCGGCGACAAGGTGCTGCAACTGGTCAACGACGTGCTGGCCAGAGTGCCGTTCCTACACCTCACGGTGACCGCTGAGACCCTGCGCGCAGCAATGATTTCGACAGCTCAAAACATTGGGGAATGGCTGCTGCAGGTCCTTCAGAACGCCGCTGGAAGCCTCGCCGGCGCGATCACGTCAGCGATAATCTTTGTGTACGCGTTCGTCGCGCTGCTGGTGAATCGGGACAAGTTGCGAACACGGATCAGCCAACTCAACCCGCTCGGCGACGAAGTCACGGATTTGTACTTGAAGAAGATGGGCTCCATGGTCCGCGGCACGGTGAACGGCCAATTCGTCATTGCGTTCTGCCAAGGTGTCACCGGTGCCGCATCCATTTACATCGCGGGGTTTCATCACGGCTTTTTCATTTTCGCCATCCTGCTGACCGGCTTGTCGATCATCCCGCTAGGCGGTGGAATCGTGACCATTCCGTTTGGCATCGGAATGATCTTTTACGGCAATATTGGCGGCGGCGTATTCGTGATCCTCTGGCACCTGTTGGTCGTCACCAATATCGACAACGTCTTGCGACCCGTCCTCGTTCCGCGCGACGCCCGACTGAATTCGGCGCTCATGTTACTTTCGGTGTTCGCCGGTATCGGAATGTTCGGCCCATGGGGAATTGTCATCGGACCGGTACTGATGATCATCATCGTCACGACTATCGACGTATACCTGGCGGTTTACCAGGGTGTGGAGCTGGAGTCCGGCGCGGAGCCTGCGCGTCGAAAATGGCTCCGGTGGCGAAGAAACGTGAAAGCGCCAGCGGTCGGCGCCGATCGGACAGCAGCTAGGTCAGACGCCGAGTAAGAAACTCGACCACCCGCTTGCGCGCTTCGTAGGCGGGCTGTCCATCAACCTCACGGACCTCATGGGTTAACACCGAGTGCGCCATCCGCCCGAAGCCGTGGTCGTTGCCGGGGCTGGAGTCAATTTCGATCACTTCGAAAGCCTCGCCCAGTCGGTCCTTGAGAGCGGCGAAGCGTTCCCCCGGCACCAGCTTGTCGCCGGTGAACCGTAGGGCCATCGCGCACAGGTCGTCGTTGGCACAGCGATCGGCGACAACCTGGAGCTCGGATTCGCTGAGCCCGGGATCGCGGCGGCGTGCTGGTGTGAGTGGCAGCGGTAGCGAAGGTTGACTCAGCACCGGCGCAAGCACACTGTCGTCGACGGCAGCGGCCAGCGCGAAGCCGCCGGTGAAGCATTGGCCGATCACGCCTACGCCGCGGCCTGGTGTCGCGGCGTTGAGGTCACGAGCCAGCGCCCGCAGAAACAGCGACAGCGGCCGCTGTTTGTTGGTCGCAAACGCTGCGAACTCTTTCGCCACACAGCCCCGCGTGAACTGGCCAGCGACGTAGCCAGCTGTAACCGGCCGTCCTGGCTCACCGAACACTGACGGGATAGCCACCGTGAACGCGTTGTCCACCAGGTGATTGCCCAGAGCCAGAACTCCGGGGTGAATGCCCGGCAGCTCCGGAATTAGTACCACTCCGGGGCCCGAACCTCTGCGATAAACGTCGTAGGTAAGGCCGCCACCGGTGAACGGCGCCACCGTCCATCCGACTAGGTCTGCTTCAGGTGCGGTCACGCTGCGCCTTTCTCTGTCTTTCGTTTGATGTCCCGGTTTCAGCTGGCCGGCAACGGCGACTGAGACTGCGTTGCAGACGCCAGCGTACGGAACTCATCGGTGCTCCCGGCACCGGTTATCGCAATCTGCGTAGGACCGGCCGGGCTTGCGAGCCTGGTTGTCCAAACCGGCTCGGCGGCCGAACCGCCCTGGTCGTCGCTGTGATAGACAATCCAGCTGGTACCGGCCACATCGACGGTTCCCGTCGGATAAACCGTCGCGTGAGCCGGATAGACGGCACCGACCAGCCGCCCCTCGTCAGCGTCGCTCTGGGTCAAGCTCAGGTACATGCCCTTCGGGCTGATGTATCCCACGATCGAGGTGGCCGCGTTAGCTCGCTTACCGGTTGATAGATCTGTTCGCCCACCTTCTATCCCGCCGCGACCACCCGAGTTGGGCTGCCAGCCGGCCGGCAGATGAGGCAAACGAATCGGGAAATCCAGGGTCTGGGCATCGGCCCGCAGGGCCGAAGCGGCATCGTAGGACGGAACGGTTCCGCGATTCGTTCTGCCCGGCGCAATCGAACACATCCCGACCATGCCTGCCAACACGATGCACCCAATGACCAGCGGCGCCAGCGACCAGAACATGTCACGGCCGTCCTGAAGTAAACGCGGTTTGGCCGGCTTGGGGGTCGGCTGCGGCTCGACGGTCACCCAACTATTATTCCAACCGGGTGCCCAAACCACTATCGAGCCCGTCCGGCGGCTTGTCAGTGCCCCGAGCCCAGCTCCAGCCCACCGATCTACCTCTGGGACAATTGCCAACCATGACTGCTCAGGCGCCCGGTTCGCCACCGACCGGGGTTGCGGGCTACGACCCGTCCAAAGCGCGGCATCGCGGCGAAGCGCCAGATCGCAACCTGGCGATGGAACTTGTCCGGGTCACCGAAGCCGGGGCTATGGCGGCAGGTCGCTGGGTAGGTCGCGGCGACAAGGAGGGCGGCGACGGGGCAGCCGTCGACGCAATACGCGAGCTTGTGAACTCGGTGTCGATGCGCGGAGTGGTGGTTATCGGCGAAGGCGAGAAAGACGACGCACCGATGCTGTACAACGGCGAGGAAGTCGGCAACGGCGACGGCCCGGACTGCGACTTCGCCGTCGACCCGATCGATGGCACCACGCTGATGAGCAAGGGCATGCCCAACGCCATATCGGTGCTGGCCGTGGCTGAGCGCGGCGCAATGTTCGACCCGTCGGCCGTGTACTACATGAACAAGATTGCCGTTGGGCCCGACGCCGCACACGTTCTTGACATCACCGCGCCGATCGCCGACAACGTCCGGGCGGTCGCCAAGGTCAAAGCACTGACGGAACGCGACATGACCGTCTGCATTCTGGACCGGCCACGACACGCCCAACTCATCGAGGAGGTTCGCGCAACCGGCGCTCGGATCCGGCTGATCACCGACGGCGACGTGGCGGGCGCGATCTCGGCGTGTCGGCACGACTCGGGCACCGATCTGCTGGCCGGTATCGGCGGCACCCCGGAAGGCATCATTACTGCCGCGGCAATCCGGTGTATGGGCGGGGCGATCCAGGCCCAGCTCGCGCCGCGTGACGAGGCTGAACGCCGCAAGGCCATCGACGCCGGCTACGACCTGGACCAGGTTTTGACCACCGAAGACCTGGTTTCCGGCGACAACGTTTTCTTCTGCGCCACCGGAGTGACCGACGGCGACCTACTCAAGGGCGTTCGCTATTACGCGGGCGGCTGCACCACCCAGTCGATCGTCATGCGCTCCAAGTCCGGCACTGTCCGAATGATCGATGCCTACCACCGACTCTCGAAGCTCAACGAATACTCCGCCGTGGACTTCACCGGCGACAGCAAGGCTGCCTACCCTCTGCCATAACCCTTGGTAAACAAGCACTCAAAGGAATAAGGAACCCACATCTATGGCCCTTGACGCCACCGGATACCGCATTGAGCACGACACCATGGGCGAGGTCCGAGTGCCCGCCGAAGCTTTGTGGCGCGCTCAGACTCAGCGCGCCGTAGAGAACTTTCCGATCTCTGGCCGGGGCCTGGAGCGCGCTCAAATCCGCGCCTTGGGGCTGCTGAAAGGTGCCTGCGCCCAGGTGAACAAAGACCTCGGATTACTGGCGCCAGAAAAAGCCGACGCCATCATTGCCGCGGCGGCGGAGATCGCCGAGGGCCTCCACGATGACCAATTCCCTATCGACGTGTTCCAGACGGGCTCGGGTACCAGCTCCAACATGAACACCAACGAGGTCATCGCGTCCATTGCGGCCGCAGCCGGCACTCCCGTGCACCCCAATGACGACGTCAACATGTCGCAGTCTTCCAACGACACCTTCCCGACCGCTACCCATATCGCAGCCACCGAGGCTGCGGTTCACCATCTCATCCCGGCCCTTACCGTGTTGCACGACGCGCTGGCGGCCAAAGGACTGGAGTGGCACACGGTGGTGAAGTCAGGCCGTACTCACCTGATGGACGCCGTTCCGGTGACTCTGGGCCAGGAATTCAGCGGGTATGCGCGGCAGATCGAGGCAGGCATAGAAAGAGTGCGTGGGTGCTTGCCCCGGTTAGGCGAACTTGCGATCGGCGGAACAGCGGTGGGCACCGGCCTCAACGCGCCCGAGGACTTCGGCGTCAAGGTGGTTGCGGTGTTGGTCGCGGCGACTGGGTTATCCGAATTGCGCACGGCCGCAAATTCTTTCGAAGCACAGGCGGCCCGCGACGGGCTGGTCGAGGCGTCCGGCGAACTGCGCACTATCGCGGTATCGCTAACCAAAATCGCCAACGATGTCCGCTGGATGGGCTCCGGCCCGCTGACCGGCTTGGCAGAGATTCAGCTGCCCGACCTGCAACCCGGTAGCTCGATCATGCCCGGCAAGGTGAATCCGGTGCTGCCGGAGGCGGTGACCCAGGTCGCGGCGCAGGTGATCGGCAACGACACCGCGGTCGCCTGGGGCGGCGCCAACGGCGCGTTTGAACTCAACGTCTACATCCCGATGATGGCCCGCAACATCCTTGAGTCGTTCACGCTGCTGACCAACGTGTCACAACTGTTCGCAAAGCGCTGCATCACCGGACTATCGGCAAACGTCGAACACCTGCGACAACTAGCGGAGTCCTCACCGTCGATCGTGACACCTTTGAATTCGGCGATCGGTTACGAAGAGGCAGCTGCCGTGGCCAAGCAAGCCCTCAAGGAGCGCAAGACGATCCGGCAGACCGTTATCGATCGCGGACTCATCAACGACAAGCTGTCTGTCGAAGAGTTGGATCGGCGCCTCGATGTCTTGGCAATGGCCAAGGTTGAATCGGCGGAGTCCTGAGACGGCTATCCGAGTAGTTGATGCTTGCAAAGTAGCGGCGCCAACATCAGGCCCGCCTTAGGCACCATTGTTCGGTCCGCCGGAGTTCTGCCCCGGAATATCGGTGATCGGAAAGTTGGGCATCGGCTTGGGTGATGGAGTGTTCGGCAAACGCGGGATCTGGCCGACAAAGATGTCATGAAGTTCGTTGGCCGGTGGACCGTTCTCCCGACTGCCGTAGCTACTCCCGGGAGCTCGCGGCCCCAACAGCTCGCTGACCGTCACCATGCGGTATCCGTTCGCCTTGAGAACCGGCATGAACTGGTAAACAAGGTCGACGGTGCTCGAGTACGTGTCGTGGAGCAACACCACCGAACCTGGCTTGATCTGGCTCATCAACAGATATCGCGTGGCCGCGGTATCGGAGTCGTTGGCCCAATCGAAAGGAATGACATCCCATAGGATTTGCGCTTGCCCGAACCGGCTGGCTGCTCGAAGCACCGCGTCATTGGATAGCCCGCCGGCTGGGCGGAACAGCGTCGGCGTGCGGCCGGTCGCGGTGGTGATCGCGTCGTTTGCCATGGAAAACTGGCTGTCGATGCGCTCAGGCGGGATCGTCACCATATTGGGGTGTTCCCACGTGTGGCTGCCGATCTCCATGCCGGCGTCTGCGATGCGTTTGGCACCCGCCGGGTTTGCCGCGACTTTGTTACCGATCAAAAAGAAGGTCGCTTTAGCGGCGTTTTCCTGCAGAATCCGCAGCAGTCTTGGGGTATACGGTCCCGGCCCGTCATCGAAGGTCAAGGCGACGCACTTGACCATCGAACAGTCCAGGCTGTCAGCACGCGTTACGTGGCCGGTCAAGCCCCCGATCACCAACACCGCGCCGGCAACCACGACACCGGAGACTGTGCGCCAGTAGCGCCAGGCCTGGTCATCGGGTCGTTTCAGCACCCTGGCAGCGTACCTGGCGCCGGTGGGTAACCAGCGCGTTTGCCGCAGGCCCTTGGCCAGAACACAACGCAACTACCTGCTTCCCCGCCAGCCAGGTACCCCAGTCTGGTCAGTGCGGCCCAGCGATCTCCTCCAACATTTCGGTGACCAACGCGGCAACCGGCGAACGCTCACTGCGCAACAACGTGATGTGCGCAAACAGCGGATGGCCTTTGAGTTTTTCGATAACCGCCGCAACCCCATCGTGACGGCCAACCCGCAGATTGTCGCGCTGCGCGATGTCGTGGGTCAACACCACCCGCGAACCCGTCCCCAGCCGGGACAGCACGGTCAGCAACACGTTGCGCTCGAGCGACTGCGCTTCGTCAACGATGACGAACGAATCGTGCAGCGATCGACCCCGAATATGGGTCAGCGGCAGCACTTCAAGCATGCCTCGAGAAAGGACTTCCTCGAGCACGGCCGCACTGGCCAGACCTTCAAGAGTGTCGAAGACCGCCTGCGCCCACGGACCCATCTTGTCGCTCTCACTGCCCGGCAGGTAGCCGAGCTCTTGGCCGCCGACCGCGTATAGCGGACGGAAGACCACAACCTTGCGGTGGGTCCGACGCTCCAGCACAGCTTCCAGACCAGCACACAAAGCCAACGCCGACTTGCCAGTGCCCGCCTTGCCGCCGAGCGACACGATGCCCACCGATTCGTCGAGCAACAGCTCCAGTGCCACCCGTTGCTCGGCGGACCGACCCCGTACGCCGAACACCTCCCGGTCGCCACGGACCAGTTGAACGCGCTTATGCGCTGTGACCCGACCAAGTGCGTGCGAACTGCCACCCAACAGCCGAATCCCTGTGTGACAGGGCAGGTCCCTGGCTTCGGTCAGATCAATCTCGCCATCGGCGAAAAGCGCGTCGATGTCTTGGGCGGCTGTCTCGATCTCACACATGCCCGACCATCCGGAGGCGACGACGTCCTGCGCGTGATACTCGTCGGCCGCCAGCCCCACCGCGGCTGCCTTAACTCGAAGCGGAATATCCTTGCTAACTAACGTAACCCGTTTACCCTCGGCGGCTAGATTGGCAGCGCAACTCAAAATTCGCGAGTCGTTACTGTCGGTACGAAAGCCAGCGGGCAAAACCGCAGGATCAGTGTGGTTGAGTTCGACGTGGAGCGAACCTCCTTGCACGCCAACCGGAATCGGCTGATCCAACCGCCCATACTCCAAGCGCAAATCGTCAAACAGCCGCAACGCCTGTCGGGCGAACCAACCCAGCTCGTGGTGGTGACGCTTGGCTTCCAGCTCGCTAATCACTACCAGCGGAATCACCACATCGTGTTCGGCGAACCGACTGCACGCCCAGGGATCGGACAGCAGCACGGAGGTGTCGAGCACGTACGTCCGGGTATCGGTCACAGAGCGCTCCTTGAACTAGGGACCCGAGTCCTCAGCTGCTCGTTGAGAGCAGCATCTTCGCCGGGCTTGGTTTGACTGCCCGACTCCTCGTCGGCCCGTTGCAAGCGGGCGGCATCGTCGTCGGGCTGAGCCCGCGCGGACCCACACAGGCATCTCGATGGGGGCCGCGACGCCAGGACCGGGGCCGGTCCTTCCCTTGTCGTACCGGGAGGCGCCGCCCTGGCAGCAGATCATGTCGCTGGCCATCGAGTGCGACGGTACTCCAGTGGCCGCAGCCCCGCAGAGCAGGCGCGCCGAAGTGCGGTACCGACATCCAGAAGCACTAATTCGACCCGGAAATCCGGCTAGCCGCTGACGAACTGCCTCAATTGGGGCTCATCAGCCAGCCCCCACGCGGTGACGCGGTCGGAGATCACCTGGCGCAGCTGAGCAGCGCTGAAAATACCGGCATCTGCCACGGTCTGTAGCTTGTCCCGGTAGGCTTCGATGTCGGCGCCGACAACTTCGAGGTCGGCCGCGCGGGCCGCAATCGCTGCGATCGTCTCGTCACGGGTGTATTCCAGGCAGCGCGCGACAAGGTTGGCAAAGAACTCCTCATGACGCTCTTCATCCGAGGCGATCTTAAGGATGAGTCCGGCCAGAACCGGCTCCTCAATCTGTGCGGCCAAGTTGCGGCAGAAGACGGCATACGAGCGCTCGGACAACGCCATGTACACCAGCGTTTCAACCTGTGAGTACTTGTCGGCGCGGTAGCCCTTGACCACGTGCTGGATTCGGACTTCTTCGTTGGCGACCGGGTCAACCTCGCGGCACACAACCAGGTATTCCCGCAATGCAATGGCGTGCAAGTGTTCTTCCGCGGTCCACCTGCCCAGCCAGCGACCCCACTTCTCCTCCAGAATGAAGTGATCGACTAACTCGCGGTGATGACCAGCCAGGTTGTCCTTGAGGATCAGCAGAATGTCGCAGGCATCGGTGATGGTCTTAGGCAGCGTGACCTGAGACGGATCCCAGTCACGTCCCCCAAGGAGGGCGAAGTTCTCGCCGCGGTCGAACGGTACGTAGTCATGGGCAAACCAGATATCCTCAGTTTCGAGGTGACGAGCCATGTTCTCGCTCACTACCGGTTCGAGTTCGAGGATCAGCGCATCGGCTGTAGGTTTCTGTGCCATACAGTAACTGTAACCCTCATTGGTAGTCAGGGGCGCAGTTCCCGCGTTGCGGGCCTGTTTCCCCATTCCCCTTTCAATCCGTGCGTGCGGTTTTCCCGCACACGGCTTACCGATGATCTTCTGGACATGGTTACGCGGCCTTCGGGTATTGGATGGTGCCGCGAAGCCGGTGCAGGCCGTGTTCGTTAAACCACTGTTCGGTCCATTGATCGGCTTGACCAGCACGCAGGTTACGGCCACGCTTTGCCACCATTAGGCGAAACAACCGCCACCACACATACCCGTCGATCTGCCCGAACTTGACCGCGGCGTTGCCAGTACGAAAGTAGTTACCCCAGCCCCGCAGGATCGGATTCAACGACACGATTATCGTCCGAATGTCCAGACCTGCGCGCGAGCGCCCAGTCAGGCCACGAACCTTCTCACGTAGTCGTTTCATCGCTGCGCGGCTCGGCCAACGGTGCAGGTAGTAACGCACGATCCGGCGCTGCTCCCACAACCGCCCCGACATGCGCGCCCGGAAGTGACAGCCCAGGAAATCCAAGCCCTCACGGCCGTCCCGCAGATCGATTACCTTCGTTTTATTCGGATGTAGCCGCAATCCCAGCCCAGCCAGGATTTCTCCAACCAAGACCAAGGCGTGCTCGGCTTGTGCCGCACTGCGGCACAACACCACACCATCATCGGCGTAGCGCACCAACTCACCCACCGCGCGGCGGGTCAGTTCGGTATCGAGCACATGCAAGAAGATGTTGGCCAAAAGCGGGGAAATAACCCCGCCCTGCGGGGTGCCAGCGACCGTCCGCTGGGCCACCCCATCAACCAACAC
Source organism: Mycobacterium sp. (assembly GCF_965230835.1). Classification (GTDB taxonomy): domain Bacteria; phylum Actinomycetota; class Actinomycetes; order Mycobacteriales; family Mycobacteriaceae; genus Mycobacterium. The sequence goes on along the minus strand of NZ_CBDDLW010000002.1, from coordinate 3,343,586 downwards.
TCCTGCCTGCAGCCACAGACGCAGCAGTTTGAGCACCCGACGATCCGACACCCGCCTGGCCACCTGTTCCAGCAGGCGGTCATGGTCGATCTCGCCGAAGAAATCAGCGATATCAAACTCGACCACAAACACCTGACCCGCGATGAAGCCGGTACGCAACCGCTCCATCGCCTGAGTAGCCGAACGCCTCGGACGAAACCCATACGAGCACGACAAGAAGTCCGCCTCGAAAACAGGCTCCAACACGATCTTGGCAGCCGCCTGGGCCACCCGGTCTCGAACCGTGGGAATCCCCAACGGCCGCTTACCGCCACGGGGTTTAGCGATCTCCACCCGGCGTGTCAACGCCGGACGGTACACACCCCGGCGCAGGTCCTGACGTAACTCACGCAACATGCGGTCCACGCCATAGTCCTGCACCGCAGCCACGGTGACACGATCCACCCCAGCCGCACCCTTGTTCCTCAACACCCGCTCCCACGCCTCCCACAAGACGTCACCCCTGTAGATACGGTCATACAGGGCGTGGAAACGCCGACCCTCAGACTGCTTGGCCGCAGTCCATAGCGCGCGTTGCAGTTGTCGCACTTTCACCGGCGACGCCTGCAACGGCTCGTCGTCGGCTACGACAGGCCATAGCCTGCCGGGGTGGTTGGACCGAGACACCTCGGTCATGCCCTCACGCTTACCTCCGTCACGCGCGTGATCAAAGTTGGGGTCCTTTCCTCCCGGCGCGTTATGTTGCACGCCGATCAGCGGTACTACGACCCCATCGGACTCCCGCTGCCCTCCACGAGATTTCACCATCGGCTTATACCCGCGGTCTTTGCCCGACGCAGGCTGAGCAGACGGGTCTCTCCTGTTCCGAACCAGACTATGTGCACGTGCCGCCTCCCATACCCCGGAAAGACCCGGTGAGCTAACCCCGGACCAGGGCTCACCAGACATGGCCTTCGCCGTGATATGAGCGGCTCGGCTCTCCCGTTGTGAATCTGACGAGGCTGCAGAGTTCGCTTGACGCTACGGCCCGCGCACTTGCTCCCTCCGAAGAGGCTTTCGACACCCCGCTCAGCCCGCCGTGTCTCCACAACGAACCGGGGCCTGCTACCCGGCGCTCCGGTACCTACCGAGACGGGACTCCCACCCGCTAGCCCAATCCAACTTTCAGGACGCACCATACACATATTTTATGCAAATCGGCGCCGCTGTTTTGCAAATCCACTCACTGACGCGGTCGTACCGGGTTCCGGTGACACACCTAGCAGCAGACGTGTCATCGAAGACAGACTCCACCAACGGCAGGACCGCCTGTTGACAAGTGGATTCCACGGCTGGCGCCAGCAGCTCACACCGGCGTTGCCATACCCGACTGCCCCGGGCATAGAAAGATAGCTAGACGGCACCCGGCGCCGGCGAGGACGGCTCAAACAGCCGGAACACACTCCATCCGATTAGCGTGCCCAGCGCAATGGCCAGCACAGCCACGTCGGTGTCTTCCAACGTCTTGAACGTAATGATGTCGCTGGCCGCTCTCTGGGTGAACCGGATGAAGCTCAATGCCCCAGGAACCAAGCCCCAGAACACGGTGATCAGCATGACCATTCGCGGTGGCGCTCCCCTGAATCCCGACGTGAACATCGCAAACAGTACTGAGACAAAGGCACCTATCGCGCCAGCCATCGCCTGGTTTAAGCGCATAGCGCTGAGATCTTGTGTGATCAAAGCTACGCCGAGCCCCATAATCAACCAGATCAGCGAACCGCTCGGTGCGGATAAGTACAGGTACATCCCGACGGCCATCACCACCACAGCGGGATACAACAACCAGCCCCCCATCAAGGCCCACGGTTGGTGCGGGTCTGGCAGTCCGACAAGGCGAACGCCGAGCGTTACACCGGCTCCCAACAACACCAACTGCGCCACGCCAGATACGACCCGGGAGGCGCCCGCCATCATCTGGCCGCTGGCCAGCTCGATAGCTCCGTTCGTGAGCGTGAAACCGGGAAGCATTGTGATCAGAGGAGGCGCGATGATACGCAGCAGCCCGTCGTGGCCAACATCGACCAAGAAACCGATTGCCAGAACCGTGACCAGAAACGCCGATACCGCCGCCTGAATAGGCGCCAAAGCCGGGAGCCGCCGACCAGCAACGAGCACCAGACCGACCACCCCGCCAAGCAGCGCATAGGCCAGCAACGCCGTCCACGTTGGATTAAGCACCATCCCGAATCCGATAGTCGCCAACACATGGCCGAAAACTGTCGTCGCAGCGCCGAACCGGTGCGGCAGTTGTCGCGCGGCATTCACCGCAGCAACCGCTGCCTGGGGAGCAATCGCACCGGCCTCCGCCATGTTTGCGATGCCAGCAATCTCGCTGGCCTGATCCAGCCGCGCCGTCGCTCGGGTCGACACATCCACTTCGGTGACCGGAGTGTTCTCGATCTTGACGATGATCACCGTAGGCAACACCGCTAGCCGCACCGTGCTCGTGGTGTATCGCGACGCGATCGTCAACAATTTCGACTCCACCATGTTGGTGGGTTGCCCCACCTCCAGCATCGCCATCCCGAGACTGCGCAGCATCGCGGCGGTCTCGTCATTCGAGTAGGTGCCCGGTGGTGCTAGCGGGCTGGGCGAATCTTCTTTGCGCACAGCCCGCCACAGGCGTTGCGTCCAGTCCCTCGCTTCGACGGTCGTCACAGCAAGCATTGTGAGACCTAGCCGCCACGTTAATGCCATCGGGGCCACCCGCCGGGGCGGCGGTCTCCGACACGGGGAATACGCCCTTGGCCACTACGGCCGCAGAGTCGGCCCATTCGAACAGCACGGTTAAGCTTCGACATTTGTGGCTCCGCGGTGCGGCGGTACCAATTTCAGTTTGTGCGTCGCCGAACTGGCTTAGCCTTCAGGCTTATTCGAGCATCGTAGCCCGACAGCGCCTACGTGAGGTCGCCCCGATCGTGGGTGTTGCCGCACTGGCTCGCCCTGCGGAGACCCCACGGGAACATTGTGATCAGTTGCCGGTGGTGGTGTCGCGATTCAGCCCGAGCGCCTCGGCCATCGTGAAAAACAGGTCGGTTTGATCCGTTAGTCCGACCACGTTTGCCGCGCGCGGACCGAAGGCCGCTATCCGAAGCTGAGTTCCGGTATGGCTTTGAGGTCGCAGCTGGGAGTCGGTCGACGTGCCGTAACTGACTGTCATATCCGCGTTGTCGGCCGTGCGGAGCTTCCGAGTCAGCCCGGGGTAGACGGTGTCGCGGACTGCCTCGAACGGCAAATGGTCGCGGTCGGCGATCGCTTGCAGGTTCTGCTCGGTGACATTCCCGACGATCTGGCCGGTGTGCGCATGGTCTGCCGTGACGATGACCAGGGTGCTGCCATCTTGTTTTGCGAAGTCGAGGGCTTTTTGGACCGCCTGGTCGAAGGCTTCGGTCTCGCCGATTTGCCCGCAGGGGTTGCCCGCGTGCGATTGCTTGTCGATTGACCCGCTTTCGACTTGCAGGAAGAATCCGCTGCGGTCTCCCCTGAGCAGGTCAATGGCCTTTTGCGTCATGCCCACCAGCGTGGGCACCGTGTTGGCGCGCCCGGGGTTGGGAGCGCATTTCACCGCCGCCTGCAGATAGCCATTGCGCACCGCTTTCGGACCCGTCCAACTCGTTGGCATGTGTGAATCTGAGAACAGCCCGAGCAACGGGGCGTTCTGGTCTGCCGCGCTGACCCCCGCCAACCCCTCCGCAGTAGTGACGATGTTGTATCCGCGCTCTTTCGCCTGCACCCGCAAGGTCTTTCCTTGGTATTCGCCGGCCCCGGCGGTTTGGGCGAATGTTTCGGCGCCCCCGCCCAAAGTGACATCGGCACGTGCATTGAGCAGCTGCTCGATGATGGAGCCGGCACCACCACTTTCCAGCGCGTTTGCCCGACAATCCCGCAGCGTCTGCACCGGTCCATAACAGCGGCGGTTAGTTATGTGCGCCACCTGCGCGGCTGGTGTCGCGTCGCCGATATCGGTCGTCGTGACATTGCCGGTGGCCAAGCCGTTGGCCTTGGCCACCTCAAGGAGGGTCCGCTGTGGCTGATCGTGGATATCGACGCTCAACGCACCGTTGTAGGTTTTGGTCCCGGTAGCCCAGGCGCTAGCGCTGGCCGCCGAATCGGTGACGTAATTCGGCGATCCGTCTTTGTTGAACGCGTAGTGCGTGTACTGACCCATCAGCGGGAGTGCATCGATGCCGGGGAAGCTGCCGCCGGCGCCGTGGACGTAGTTGCGTGCCATGGTGAGTTCCGAGTCACCCATGCCGTCACCGATCAACAAGATGACGTTACGCGCGCCGGAGTCGTTGATCGCGTCGCCGATCGCCCGCGACTGGTCACCGTCCACCCGGCGCGCCCCGCCATGGACAGAAAGGTCGCCACGGGCGCTGCGGGCCAAGATGTCACCGTTGGTGGCAGCAATGTCACTGCTACACGCCGCGAACGGCAAGACCGCGACAACCCCGCATACGGCCGCCGCCCTCCGAAAAGCACCGATCGGCATCAACTGACCTCTTCTCCGGGCACTCCCATATCGCCAGTGGTCTGCTTGGGCCATCTGCGACCAGCCGCTACGGAATACTAGATGGCTGGCTAGCCATCATTGACCGGGCCCTAACGGCGAAGCGGCGTCTCAGCAGTTGGCGCAAACGGTTCGGCCACATGCTTCCGCATTGATGCCCCAAACGACACAACGCCTTATCGATTTCGCCGACGCCCCCGAGCTAAGTAGGGTGCACGACCGGCGTGGCGTTGCTCGACACCATCGATATGGTCCGCTCCACCAGCGACCATGTTCGGGTCAGACAACACCGCGCCAGGGGCCTATGTTGAAGCCTCCCGGTACGTATGCGTGGTGTCATCGCGCTCCCTTCCAGTGGAGATGCGCTGGCCTGGCGCTGGCTGGCTGAGATTGGATGGTGTTCTGCGCCCTACCATTGACCCGCTACGCTGCCATCCGTCCCACACCAACAAACCGACCCGCACCCACCATGGACCCCCGCACAGAATCCGGTTACCCCGTTTTGACAGGCGGACATACTTCTCACCGTTCAGTGGGGGTTATTGCCGCTTGGTCGCAGGTTCCGCAGTGATATCGGTTGGCGGCGCCCTTGCCCACATCCGACGGGGAGAGCATCAGTTCACCGCCCCCGCACTGATGCTGTTGAGCGGCTGCTCGATGTATCTAGGCGCGACTTTCGGTGTCCTGCTTTTCAATTCCATCGACCCCGCCGGTGTTGCATGGCTGCGAGTCGCGGTGAGTGCACTGATCCTGGCCGCGCTCGTTCGACCGCGCCGCAGCGCATGGACCGGGCGGGCTATGCTGCTAGCCGGCATTTTCGGCGTTGTTACCACGTTGATGAACCTCTGCTTCTATGAGGCGATCGCACGGCTATCGCTCGGCACGGTCGTCGCGATCGAATTCATCGGCCCGATAGCAGTTGTGGCGTACGAGTGCCGCTCGGCGCGTGCATTGATCTCGTTGCTCGCCGCAGTATTGGGCATCGGGCTAATCGCCGACGTGCAACTCGTCGCACAAACGCTAGGGATAGCGTTGGCATTGATGGCTGGCATCCTTTGGGCAGGCTACGTGGTGCTGGGCAAAGCCGTTGCGGTCCGGGCTAACTCACTGGACTCGCTCGCGGTTGGATGGACTATCTCGGCGCTGGTGACCTCGCCGCTGTTGATCGTGATCATTTGGCGCTGGAAGCCACCCGAAAACACCGGCCGCCTGGCGCTGATGGTGCTCGTGTTAGCTGTGTTCTCTAGTGTCATCCCATACGCGCTAGACCAACTGGTGTTGCGGATGGTTGGCCGGGCGAGCTTCGCGCTGCTGCTGGCCTTGCTGCCGGTCTCCGCCGTGCTGGTCGGCTTCCTCGGGCTCAGGCAGGTCCCATCGAGACCAGAGCTGGTGGGCATCGCTTGCGTCATCCTGGCCCATCTCATCGAAAATCCGGCCCCAAAGTCGACAGCGCCCGATCACCGCTGAACGTGTTGTCTGTGGCGCATTGCACCCGGTGGCACCAACACCTTCAATAACTCGTCGGATTCCGCATATTGGCCGCGCGGGGTTTCGCTGCGATCCGGCCGAACATCCTCAAATGTGCTATCTACCATGCTCATTCGCCGCTCCTGGCTCTGCGACCCCTGCTGGCTGACGCCCCGTCCGCTAGGCAGCTACTCATGCAAGCAGGCCGAATCTTGAAGGGAATCTGAACCGATGCTGTCATCCGAAAAGTGCCGTGCTGGTCTCCAGGAAAAATCAGATCTGCCGCAACCGACACCGCGGTCGCCTTGCCACCGGTATCGAGGCTGCGTCGCCGCGCCGAGCTACCCGTGCTGGGCCTTGGCGTCACACCAACTGTTGGGGCTACGGCCGCAGCCGCTGCGATCATGGTCGATCTTGGGACCCATCTCCGCTTCAGCGATTATCCAGTATTTCTGCTGGCGCACGATCGCCAACGGTATCGAGGTCACATCCAAACAGTTCCCTGAGGCATCAGGTATCTTGCGGGACCTGTTCGCCTCCATGAACTTTCGCCCCGACAGCACCCGACCCTGAGATCGCACGCCACGGGCATATGTGGTCAACGAATCCGCTACGGCGGCAAACACATGGGCGCCGCGTCCACATAGAGGAGTACTACAAGTTAGTCAGCACCCACCAAGACGGGATCTGGCTCAAGGTCGCGAACTTCTTTAGCAGCCACGCTGTCGGGTTCCGCCGGATGGATGCCGTCCGCGAAGCACCAACTGAAACATGGGATGTCCACGCCAGAATGCTGTAGAGACTTGCCGTTTGTTTCCCGCAAATTGCGATTCAGTCCATTTATTGGTTGACCCAATTATTGGCAAGCACCAACACTCCCGGGATCTACACTGCGACGCGTCCGGGCTCCTCGCCCGCGTACCTGCCCACCACGGGCGGGCAGGTACGACAGGGCGCGTTGTTTGCCCGGTCGGCTTCACGTCACGGCAGAAGCCGCATGCGGCCAGATATCAACGCTTCATCGCCCCCGACTCGCCACGCTCCAAACCCCACAGCCGTTCGATAAAGCCTTCGCCTGATGCGCCGCGAGAGCGAGCATTCACCTGGCGAAACGCGCCTCCATCAAGCCACACCGGCTTGATCAAGACCATGTTAATTATTGTTACACAAGCATTTTGGCTCATAGCGGCTGGCCGATCGTGCAGCTTCGCGACGAAACCGGGCCGAACCAATATCGAAGTGCGCTCGAGCGCCTACCCCCGGCTGGGAGTCAGGCGGGTTTGTAATCGCGACGTTGGCGTTCGGAAAGTCCACCCCAGACGCCGAAGCGTTCGTCGTGGCGTAGCGCGTAGTCCAGGCATGGGGCTTTGACCGGACAGGTGGCGCAGAAGCGCTTGGCGTGGCGGCTGGGTTGGCCATTGTCGGGATAGAACACATCGGGGTCTGTTTGAGCACACACTGCGTCTTTGCGCCAGTCCAGGTGAGCCAGATCGAATCGATCTTCGATAGTGGGGCTCGATTCTGGCAGTCGCCGTGGCCCGCGCAGCCCGGCGAGCGGTGTCGAGTCAGTCATCTGTCACGTCCCAGGGTGGCAGTCATCATGGTTTTTGTTTGCTAAGCAACGGTGGCGCTGGAGTGCTGGTGTTGCGGGCAGAGGGTGGCGCTAGTGGTGGTGAGTTGTTGGGTAAGCGTGGCTTCGTATAAGTGGCCACAGTGATGGCATTTCCACCACGCCAGATCTTCGGCGTAATTGATATACGCATCAGATTCTCCGGCGCTGACCCCGGTGGATTGTGGCGAGTTGGGAAGCTGCGGCGTCATCAACATTGGGGCGTCCTGCTTTCTCAGTGGTGTGGTGATCTCACGCGGCCGGAGTATGCACCAAAACTGGCGAGTACTGCCGGGGTACAGTCGGGGGCCGTTGAGGTGCCCGTTGCGGACTCGTCGGGCAGGCCTTAGGTGATAGTGGTCGGGGCGGTCGATGGTCGAGGTGCACGGTGTTGGGACAGCGTTCCCCGGCACGAATTCAGGCGACGATAGCGGCTTAGTAAGGCCTTCGCATTGGGTGCGGCGCCACCAAGCTAGCAGGGTGGAATCGACGGGAATCCGTTGGGGGTCAGGTGGTGTTGGGACCGTCGCCCGGTCGGGTACCGAGTTCGGAGAAGTGCGCCGCCAGGGTAGTTTGCCGGCGCCCCAAACACACGAAAGAACCTCGACGAGGGCCGCCGGTTTGACGCGAAGGGTGTGTTGACTTCGAGTTTGAGCCAATCCCTTCTGAGCGTCGTCACAGGTGAGCGTGTAATTGTCGGAGGCACGTCGATGAGTGTCTTTGCGGCCGCCGCACGGGCTTCTACCCAAGGCCGCAAATCGCTAAGCATTAATCATCAATTTTCATTTCTTGCCGAATTCGCCCATATTTGCACCAGTTTCTTTGACGATTTACCGGCCCGGCTATTAATTTTCCCGAGTTCGATCCACACGCATTTCTGGCGAACTTTTTTCGCAACAAAATGAACTTTCTTGCGCAAACAATAGTGCAGGTCCGCTTGCGGCTGGGCTCGGTGCTCGCCATCCCCAGAGCTAGGACGCGTCGGACGAAGTTTCCGAGCGATTGTTTGCTGAAACACGTGTTCGGCCTTGCTGGCGCGCTGTTTGGGCATGAGCACGCAGGTTCGGACTTGCGCATTCACACAGAGGGTGCGCGGCCTTGGGTACGCTAGCCGCGCTTCATACGTGGATCCGTTCAGCGAACGATTCCACCCACGGACGTCCTTCGACGACGATCAGGCGAGTTCGGTCGAGAAAAGCGCCCGGCCAAGGGTTGCCGATCACATCACGACCGCGGGCCAATCACTGGGTCCGCCAGCTACAACACGAGACGCAGAAGCGATCTCGCACAGCGACGATTCAGCCGTCACGCGGCAAAGCCCAACACGCCTGGTATTACTACCGGACCAGATGCCACACAGACCGCTCCCCCGCCTCCGAGCAGCTGAGGTGACGTGAAGCCGCCGCTCTACACCCATACAGGTTCACGCGCTGGGAGGAAAATGAGGGGAACCTATGAAGCAGCACCGCACCGAAAATACGACCCGGACAGTGATTGCCAAGCGTCACTTCACGCTCCGGAGCCCCCGCGTTGTCACCTAGCGCTAGCGACCCACCAGGCTCCAGCCCTCAAGCCCCTCGTACAACGGGAAATCCCTAGCCAACCGAGTTACTCGCTGCCGCAGGGCGGGCACGTCGACCCCGGGACCAACCCCACTGCCTGTCGCCAACGCAGTAGCGATGATATCGGCCACTTCGGTGAATTCGGCGTCACCGAAACCCCGAGTCGCCAAGGCGGGCGTACCCACCCGCAGGCCCGAAGTCACCATCGGCGGCCGCGGGTCGTTGGGCACGGCGTTACGGTTAACGGTAATGCCGACGTCGTGCAGCAGATCCTCGGCAGCCTGACCATCGAGCGGGGAATTACGCAGGTCAACCAAGACCAGGTGGACGTCAGTGCCACCGCTGACCACCGATACGCCCGCCTTAGCCACATCGGGCGCCTGCAACCGATCGGCGATGATTCGAGCACCGGCAACGGTGCGTTGTTGCCGGCCGGCGAATTCAGGTGTAGCGGCTATTTTCAAAGCGACCGCCTTGCCCGCGATGACGTGCATCAGCGGCCCCCCCTGCTGACCGGGGAACACCGCTGAGTTGATGGCCTTGGCGTATTCCTGCTTGCCCAGAATCAGGCCGGAACGGCTGCCGCCGAGAGTCTTGTGCACGGTTGTGGTCACCACATCGGCATGCGGCACCGGCGACGGGTGTAACCCCGCGGCGACCAAACCTGCGAAATGCGCCATGTCGACCCATAGCTTGGCGCCGACTTCGTCAGCGACCGATCGGAACGCCTCGAAATCAAGGATCCGCGGGTAGGCAGACCAGCCCGCAATAAGGACCTTCGGGCGGAATTCGAGCGCCTTGGCGCGAACCTCGCCCATATCGATCAGATGCGTTGTCGGGTCAACGCTGTAGAAGCCGGCCTCATACAACTTGCCAGAGAAGTTCAACCGCATGCCGTGGGTCAGATGACCACCATTGGCAAGGTCCAAGCCCAGCAGCCGCTCGCCCGGCGACATCAGCGCGTGCAGCACAGCAGCGTTGGCCTGGGCGCCCGAATGCGGCTGGACGTTGGTGAAGTCGGCCCCGAACAGAGCTTTGGCCCGGTCACGGGCGATGTTTTCCACGACGTCGACGTGCTCACAACCGCCGTAGTAGCGCCGTCCGGGCAGTCCCTCAGCGTATTTGTTGGTGAGCACACTTCCTTGAGCCTGCAGTACCGCGCGCGGAACGAAGTTCTCCGAGGCGATCATCTCCAACGTGTCCCGTTGTCGGCCCAGCTCCTTGCCGAGTAATTCGGCAATATCCGGGTCGATCTCGGAGAGCGGGGCAGACATTACGGCGGCCGTGTCGGAGACAGCAGTGTGGGCATCAGAAGTGGCAGTCACAGCAGCCAGTGTATCCAGCTGTCCTAGGAGAGACTGGGCATACCTAGCGCACTAACACGACGCAGGCAGCTTTTTGCCAGCCCAACCGTCAGCGTCGCACCGGCCCCTGTAAGACTGGCGGTATGCCGCGGCTTAGCGAGCCGAGCCCGTACGTCGAATTCGACCGAAAACAGTGGCGTGCGCTGCGCATGTCGACACCATTGGCCCTCACCGAAGACGAACTGATTGGCCTGCGCGGCCTCGGCGAGCAGATCGACCTGTTGGAGGTCGAAGAAGTTTATCTACCCTTGGCGCGGCTGCTGCACCTTCAGGTAGCGGCTCGCCAGCGGTTGTTCGCGGCCACCGCGGAATTCCTGGGCGAACCACAACAGAACCCGGATCGGCCGGTGCCATTCATCATCGGCGTGGCCGGCAGCGTGGCAGTTGGCAAGTCAACCACTGCCCGTGTGCTTCAAGCGCTGTTGGCACGCTGGGATCACCACCCCCGGGTAGACCTGGTGACCACCGATGGCTTCCTTTACCCCAATGCCGAACTAGATCGGCGAAACCTTATGCACCGGAAAGGATTTCCCGAGAGCTACAACCGCCGCTCACTGCTGCGGTTTGTCACCTCGGTGAAATCTGGTTCAGACTGCGCATACGCACCGGTGTACTCACATCTGCACTACGACATCATCCCGCAAGCCAAACAGGTCGTTCGCCATCCCGACATCTTGATCCTGGAGGGGCTCAACGTGTTGCAGACTGGCCCAACCCTGATGGTTTCGGACTTGTTCGATTTTTCCCTGTATGTAGATGCTCGGATCGAAGATATCGAGCAGTGGTACATATCACGCTTCCTGGCCATGCGCACCACCGCGTTCGCGAACCCGGAGTCACACTTCCACCAATACTCGGCACTGACCGACCCGCAAGCTATCATCGCCGCGCGGGAGATCTGGCGGTCGATCAACCGGCCCAATCTGGTCGAGAACATTCTGCCCACCCGCCCCCGCGCAACACTGGTACTACGCAAAGACGCCGATCATTCCATCAACCGGTTACGCCTACGCAAACTTTAATGCAAGACCGTGGCCGACCAGGCGGGCCGATGCGGGGCGTACCGCAACGTGGGTAACGGACGCGCCCCGCTCGGCGGGAAGGGGAGTTACCCGCAAATTCGGCGCACTCCCAGGTATTGCAGGACCGCGAACAACGCGGTGTAGACACCGGTGGCGAGCGTCACGGCAACCCCCACTGCGGTCATCGATACCAGCTCAACGGCGACAATGGCGGCCACGGTATAGAGGGTGTTTCCCGCGATCACCGCGATTCCCGCGCGACGTACATGCGGCACCTTCGGCAATGCGGCCAGGCCGAACACCACCGCACCGTAGAGCACGAAGAAGGCGCCAATACTGTATTCCTGGGCAGACGTCAGGCCGGTAATCGACGAGATCGGACCCGCGGCGAAAGCCGCGACTAGACCCATCAGTGCGGTCAAAGCTGCGTCGGCCCGCATTGCTAGACGCAGCAACGAATCCGCCGAGACGGGCCGCGGCCGGGTTGTTGAATCAGCGATGGCGGTCATGTCATTGCTCCTTGGGACCCATAAGAGACAGTGGTTGATTGAACATGCTTGAGCGTGCCGCCAATGCACTGCCAGATCGACTCACGGCACTGCCAAATACTGCCTACCGGGCGAATGACCTGGTATTTCTTTGCGCGATTCCCGCCTGACTCATTCGCTGGGGACGCTGACCCGCCCGCGCAAATCGGCGGCGATGAGCCGGGCCGCCGCGTTCTGCCAGTTGTGCAGCGAGCGCTGTGGAACCTCAGTCACCAACCACTGCCAGGCCCGGCGGGCAGTGGGGTCCAAACCCGAGGCGGTGGCGTTCTGTGCATACGCGCGTACACCAACGACGTACGGAAAATACAGTGAGTTGTAGTGACGCCATTGCTCGGTGGTGCCGAAATCGGTACCGTCGCGTGGCTTAAGCCGCTCAATTCCATCGGCAAGAACAGCCTTGAGTTCGTTGGCCCGCTCCAACGGGCGGTCGGGTACTCCCCGAGCGGTCAATCGCTCGTCAATCAGCGGCAACGTAGTTAGCGGGCTCGCGACCAGCTTAGTCAGGTCCCCGTAGTGCCCCAGTGCGCGGCGCGTGAGCCGAACGAAGGACTCGTCGTCGACGTCGACCAGAAGATCTGCCGACCGCAGCGGCAATGCCGCACCGGTGTCCCGCAGCGCAGCCCGGTCAGCCTGCAGAGCGGGCGAGCCAGCGAACGCCAACCGGTCCAATATCCCGGCCAGTGGATCGGCCAGCACCTGCACCGTGATCGCGACCGCCAAACTGGTGAACAGCAGCACCGTCAGCGCGGACTGAGCCGCGGGCACAGGACGAGTAGCCGACAACCCAACCAGCACCTGACCACCGAACACTGTTGCCACGACGAGCGAACCGGTGAACGAACGCAGCATATCTGCGCGCAGCGCCTGCCCCTCATCGAAGGCGTCCCATCCAGCCACTGCCACTCCGAGCAACAGCAAGTCGAAACCCGTCGAAGCCAAGGCCAGCCAGCTGGGCAGCAGGCCCAGCGGAATGATCAGGATGGCATTCCCCAGAGCAAAGAAAAGCGTTGCGACAATGACAACGCCGGCGACACGCATCGGCGGGGCTGGCCGCAGCAACACCGCTGCCATCGCGCCGAGCGTGGTTGTCGACACCACCGCGAACATCAGGATGTGGCCCCAGCGCAGTGGACCGTCGACATTGCCGGCCATCATGGCGCCGAATAGCGTCAGGACGCCAACACCAGCGATGAGCATCATCTCACCGGTGCGCCCCCGCCAGCTGTCTCGCGGCCGGGATAGCTCGACGAGCACCCCAAACCACGCCACGCCGGGAACACCCACCAAATAGATCTCCAGCTGGCTGAGCAGCTTTCCGTGCACGATGGTGGTTGTCCGCACCGCGTCCAGAGCCACCACTAGCGCAAAGCCACAAAGTCCGATCGCCGCCAACACAAGCACCGGTTTACGCGGGTCACGGGCCAGCAAGTACAAACCGAGCCACCCGCTCAGCGTGAACACCACCGCTGACAGCGCAGCCATCCGTCCAGTGTGTCACGCCGCTAACCCGGATAACCGCCCTTCTGCAGCAAAAACGGCAAGATTACCCAGGTCACTTGCCATGCCGGCGATGTCGCATGCTGTAGTCGCGCAGCGCACGCAAGAAGTCGACCCGGCGGAATGCCGGCCAGTGCGCTTCGGTGAACCACATTTCCGAGTACGCGCTCTGCCACAACAGAAACCCTGACAGGCGTTGCTCCCCCGAAGTGCGGATCACCAAGTCCGGGTCAGGTTGTCCTGACGTGTAGAGGTTTTCCGAAATACCCTCAGCGGTCACGGCGTCAACAAGCTCCTCAGCTGTCGCACCGTTGGCCAGTTGCTTGCCCAACAACGCACGCACCGCATCGACGATCTCGCGGCGGCCCCCATAACCCACAGCAACATTGACGTGCAACGAGGCCACGTCCGGCGTAGATTCCACCGCACCGCGCAGCCGGCGGGCCGGCTCCTCGCCAAGCAACTCCAAATCACCGACGGTACGCACACTCCAGCGGTTGGCCGGCGCGCAGATCTCCTCGACAACATCGGTGATGATCTCGATCAGAGCGGCGAGCTCGTCCGGGTCACGCTGCAGATTTTCGGTGGAGAGTAGGTAGACGGTAGCCAGTTCAACACCCGCTTCCTGACACCACCGCAGCATTTCGGCAATCCTGGCCGCGCCCATCCGGTACCCGAAGCTGACATCCTCGTACCCGGCGTTGCGCGCCCACCGCCGATTGCCGTCACACAGCACTGCGATGTGACGAGGCAGTTCAGACTTCGTTGCAGCCAGCCCCTGACGCAACCGCAGCTCGTAGAGCCGATACAACGGCTCCTTGAGCCGCGGCGGGATGATCTCCACGAAAATCCACACTACTGTGACAGCCACCAAACTCATGCCTGTGATTCCGGTGATCCCACCCGCGAACCCGAGGCTCGTCTGATGCTCAAACGGACTACTGTGTTCGGTGGAAACCACCGGCAATCACGAGTCGAGGCAGCAGGAGAAATGGGCGCTCAAGCCGGCACCACCGCTAACGCAGAGCCCGAACCGCAGGAGCTGTCGCCGGCCCACCAGATCGTTGACGGCGTTACCCGAGTCCTGACCAAGCCTCGTTTTCGGGGCTGGATCCACGTTTACACCGCCGGCGCCGCCGTTTTCGCGGGTGCATCGCTGGTCGCGGTGTCCTGGGCATTGACCTCCGCCAAAGCCGGGCTTGCGACGCTGGGATACACCGCGGCGACAGTCGCGATGTTCACCGTAAGCGCTACCTACCACCGCGTCCATTGGACATCCGCGACCGCCCGGAAGTGGATGAAGCGGCTAGATCATTCGATGATTTTCGTTTTCATAGCCGGCAGCTATACGCCGTTCGCGTTGCTGGCCTTGCCGCAGCACATCGGAAAGCTGGTGTTGTACATCGTGTGGGGCGGCGCACTCGCCGGGATCATGCTGAAAATGTGCTGGCCGTCGGCGCCACGCTGGGTGGGGGTGCCGCTCTATCTGCTTTTGGGGTGGGTAGCAGTCGGGTTCGTCGGTCCGATCTTGCACAACGCCGGAGTCGCAGCGACCGTGTTATTGATTGTCGGAGGTGCTCTGTACAGCATCGGCGGCGTGCTCTACGGGCTGCGCTGGCCCGACCCGTGGCCGGCAACGTTCGGCTTCCACGAGTTCTTTCACGCCTGCACTGCGGTGGCGGCAATCTGCCACTACATTGCGATGTGGTTCGTCGTGTTCTGATTCGGCCTGCCGATACCCTGGCCTAGCGCCTATGCGCGCGCCTAGTCGGCCCGAGCGAACTGTTATAGCTGGGTCACGTTGGCCGCCGACCAATATGCCTTCATAGCTGTGACCTTGCCATTGTCGTCGAAGACCATGACATCAATGGGCTCCACCCGCATCTTGTTGCCGCCGGCTGTCATAGTGAAGCGGAACTGGAAGGCCGCCTCGTTGCCGGCGACCCGAAGCGACACCAGCTCGGCCTCACGCTGCAAGGGGGTGATCGCAGAATAAAAGCCGCGGATGGCTTGACTCCCGATGTGCACCTCGCCGCCCACCGGGTCTTCCACAGTGGCGTCGTCGGCAAAGATACCGACCAATTCGTCCAAACCCCCGCCGGCGAGCAGCGCAATGTAGCGGTTAACCGAGTCGGTGATCACTGCGGCCTTATCGGTGTCATTCGACATGGCAGACAACGGTACTACTCGGTCGTGCCGAGCGCGGCGGCGAGTTCGACTGCGCTGGTTACCGGCAGGTCACAGACCTGGCCACGGCACACATAGGCAGCATCGGCATCGGACACCCGATCCCGGCCTTCTAGCAGCGACGACGAGTTCGGGACACCACCGACAACGATCGCGCCGCCGGGCGCCAGCCGGCGCGCGGCGGATAGCAGCGGCGACGCCGCCCCGGCACATGCGACCGCGATCTGCAGCGGACCGCGAACCGCGGATTCGGCGACGGCCAGCCAGTGGCCGGCCGATCGCGGCGCGCGAGCTAGCAGCACCGAGTGCGCGCTCAGCGAGTTGCGTGCTGCCTGCAAATACCGTGCGGCACGATCAGCGTCGGCCAAGTGACCAGCGGTGAGCAGCGCTTCGGTGATCGACGCCGCCCCCGATGGAGTCGCGCCGTCCAGCGGCTCGGCAGGCCGGAGCACGAGCGGCTCGGCGTCGTCGGCGGTATCAAACCAACGGCCGGGGCGCTGCGGATCGGCGAAATGCTCCAGCGCGGCGTCCAGCAAACCGGTGGCCGCCGTCAGCCAGGCCTCATCGGCGGTCAATTGGTACAGCGCCAACAGCCCGGTAGCCAGCATTGCATGATCCTCGAGGACGGCGGCGCTCTCCCCCGCGACCCCACCAAGGCTGGCCCGCCGCAGCCGACCATCAACGACGTGCACACCCAAAAGCGCTGCCGCGCAACGTCGCGACGCCAACGCCAACTCGGGGTTCTGCAACGCCACGCTGGCTTCTGCCAGCGCAGTGATTGCCAGTCCGTTCCAGGCCGTGACGATCTTGTCATCGCGTCCGGGTTGGATGCGGGTAAGCCGGGCCTCCAGCAAGGATGCACGGATACGGTCCAGACGCACAGCGTCGTCGGGATCGGCAGGAAGCTGCAGCACCGACGCCCCGTGCTCGAATGTGCCGAGCTGGGTTACCCGGAAAACCTCTGCCGCCCATAGGCCGTCGTCGGCACCAAGCACCTCGGTCAACTGCGCGGGCGTCCAGACGTAGCTTGACCCCTCACGACCGTCGGCATCGGCATCCAGCGACGAAATGAACATCTCTCCGTCGGTCATTCCGTCGAGCAGAAACTGCGCGGTCTGTGCGGCAACACGACGTGCCAACCGATCCCCAGTCCGCCTCGCCCAGTGCGCGTAGGCGCGCAACAACAACGCGTTGTCATACAGCATCTTCTCGAAATGCGGTACCACCCAAGCGTTGTCGACGCTGTAGCGAGCGAAACCACCGGCGAGTTGATCATAGATGCCACCGCGGGCCATCGCAGCGCCGGTGCGTCTAACCGCAGCTAGAGCTGCCGATGACCCCGTACGTTCGTAACTGCGCAGCAACGCCTCCAGCAATGCCGAAGGCGGGAACTTGGGCCCGGAAGCGGTCTCAGCACCAAAGCCACCGCGCGCGGTGTCTTCGTCGCGCAGCACAGCCGCAACGGCGTGGTCACACAGCTCCGACGCCACGTCTGGACTGCCGCCGGACAGCCCCGAGAATCCGGACGCTATCGAGCGCAACTCGCCTGCGATCTGATCAGACGACTCTTCCACCTCCCCGCGGCGTTCGCGCCACGCCCCAGAGATAGCCGACAGTAGTTCCAGAAAAACAGTTTTCGGGTAGTACGTGCCGCAGAAGAACGGCCGGCCGTCAGGAGTGAGGAAACATGTCATCGGCCAGCCGCCTTGACCGGTGAGTGCGACCGTCGCGTTCATATACACGGCATCGATGTCCGGCCGCTCCTCGCGGTCGACTTTGATGCAGACAAAGCCCGCATTCATCGCGGCAGCAACCTCGTCGTCCTCGAACGATTCGTGGGCCATAACGTGACACCAGTGACATGCGGCGTAGCCGATGGACAGCAGGATCGGTACGTCACGCGCAGCCGCCTCTGCCAGCGCCTGCGGAACCCACTGCTGCCAGTGCACCGGGTTGTCGGCGTGCTGTCGCAAATACGGACTGGTGGCGCTTGCCAGCGTATTCGCCGCGGAGTAATCAGCCCGGCTCATCGGCGCGCCCCGGCGGCCGGGTAGAACCTTTGTGTTCGGTGCGCTCGGGCCGATCCGTTTCGGAGATCGGCTCGCCATACCGGCCGGCCGCATCCGTACCTTC
The DNA here is from genome assembly GCF_965230835.1 of Mycobacterium sp. Lineage (GTDB taxonomy): Bacteria > Actinomycetota > Actinomycetes > Mycobacteriales > Mycobacteriaceae > Mycobacterium. The sequence goes on along the minus strand of NZ_CBDDLW010000002.1, from coordinate 3,325,645 downwards.
GTCAGCGGCCTGATCCAGTTCGGGATTCTGCCGATCGAAGGATTCGGGGACCTTCTTGAGATGGCGGTTCATCGACCGCAGCAACAGCAATGTAGCGATCAGCAGCAATACGACGACCAGCAGTCCCAGTGGACTGGCCTTACCGAAATCGGGCCCGGTATTGCGTGGCGCACCGTCAGCAATCACGGTGAGTAAAAGGTGGCTCACCGGTCTAGCTCAATCCCGGCGAACAATTCGGTCTCCGGCAAGAGAGCCCGGACGCGCGAACGAGCCAACTCGAACTCCTCAGTCGGCCACAATCGCTGCTGCCACGAGATCGGGGCGGCGAAGAATTCGGCCTTCGGGTCGATCTGGGTTGCGTGCGACCTCAATGCATCATCGCGCTGGCTGAAATATGCCGAGCACTCGACGCGCGTCGTAACCCGGTCGGCGAACGGGTCATGCTCGGAATCCCAGTGCGCGAGCCACCGCTCGAATGGGCCGTCTTGGCCGTGCTTGATGAACTCGTCCTGCAGCAACTGCATTCGCTGTCGCAAAAAGCCGTGGTTGTAGTACAGCTTGGACACCATCCACGGCTCGCCGGCATCGGGGAAGCGCCGATGGTCGCAGGCGGCCTCGTAGGCGGCGACCGAGATCTCGTGGCAGCGAATATGGTCGGGATGCGGGTATCCGCCGGTCTCGTCGTAGGTGGTCATCACATGCGGCCGGAACTCACGGACCACACGCACCAGCGCTTCGGTAGACACCTCCATGGGAACCAACGCGAAGCAGCCCTCCGGCAACGGTGGCAATGGGTCGCCCTTGGGCAAACCGGAGTCGACAAAGCCTAGCCAGGTGTGCTCTACGCCGAGGATCTCAGCCGCTTTCGCCATCTCGTCCCGGCGGATTTCGGCGATATGTCCACGCACATCTGGCAGATCCATCGCCGGGTTGAGAATTTCGCCGCGTTCGCCCCCCGTCAACGTAACCACCAGCACGCGATGGCCTTCGTCGGCATAGCGAGCCAGCGCGGCAGCACCTTTACTGGACTCGTCATCGGGGTGGGCGTGCACCGCCATCAACCGCAGTTCGCTCACGTGCCCCCTTGTCCATCCGGCTGGTCACCCCCTGAGCCTATAGGGGACCCTATAATTGAGTTCTCGATCGTTCCACTCCGTCGGTCGAACTCCGACGCTCGACAAGTCACCCAAACATGGACCCACACGTGACCTCCGATACCAGTCTGCGTCCCGAAGCCCGCTACGGCCGGTCGCGGCTGTCCCGCGTGACACGGCGCCGGGTCGCCATTGGTTTGGCCGCCCTGGTTGTTGCGGGCGGCACCGTTCTCGCCATCGTCGGCTACCTGCGGCTCGGCACCAGCGACGTCGCAGGTGCACTCGCCGGCTATCGGTTGATAGATGATGAGACAGCCTCGGTGACGATCAGCGTGACACGTTCCGACCCCACCCAGCCGGTGGTCTGCATCGTGCGGGTTCGATCCAAAGACGGCAGCGAGACCGGCAGGCGCGAAGTGTTGATTCCGCCCTCGGAGGCCGCCACGGTCCAGGCGACCACCACGCTGAAGTCCAGCCAGCCGCCGGTGCTGGCAGACGTATACGGTTGCGGCACGAACGTGCCGAGCTACCTGCGCTCGTCGTGACTGCGCAACAAATGTCGAACTGCGAATATGTAAGACACCAGCCGTATGTGCGGTGTTAACATAGATTGATGCACGGTCCTGCGGTGACCGTGTATTGCTGCATTTGCGGCCGTGAGCGGAATGCAATGGCAGCACCCGGGGTGGGGACCCGTAATACTCGCAACAGCGAGATCAGCAGCGTACGCGAAGACGCGGAACGACATGACGAGGAGCGCGACGAGATGACGGATACTCAGGTGACCTGGTTGACCCAGGAGTCACATGACCGACTCAAAGCCGAACTCGACCATTTGATTGCGAATCGTCCGGTTATCGCCGCGGAAATCAACGACCGCCGTGAAGAAGGCGACCTGCGCGAAAACGGCGGATACCACGCCGCCCGGGACGAGCAAGGCCAGCAAGAGGCCCGCATCCGCCAGCTGCAGGATCTGCTCAACAACGCGAAGGTTGGCGAGGCGCCCAAGCAGTCCGGCGTTGCGTTGCCCGGGTCGGTGGTGAAGGTCTATTACGACGGCGACAAGTCAGACAGCGAGACCTTCCTCATTGCTACCCGCCAGGAGGGCGTTAGCGACGGCAAGCTCGAAGTGTATTCGCCAAACTCACCACTGGGCGGCGCCTTGATCGACGCCAAGGTCGGCGAGACGCGCACCTACACAGTGCCCAACGGAAACACCGTAAAGGTCACATTGGTCAGCGCGGAGCCGTACCACTCGTAGCTCAGAATCGCCGCTATCCGGCGAGTGCCCGCTCAAGATCAGCGAGCAGGTCGGCGACATCCTCAATCCCGACCGAAAGCCGTACGAGGTCGTCGGGAACCTCCAACTGCGAACCGGTTGTCGAGGCGTGCGTCATGGCGCTGGGATGCTCGATCAACGACTCCACCCCACCCAGCGATTCGGCAAGGATGAATACCCGGGTGCTGGCGCACAGGGCCTGCGCGGCTCGACGCCCGCCACGCATGCGTACCGAAACCATACCGCCGAAACCAGACATCTGCCGCGCGGCGATCTCATGCCCGGGATGATCCGGCAGTCCCGGATACAGCACCGCGTGCACAGCCGGATGCCCACTGAGGAATTCCGCTACAGCAGCGGCGTTTTCGCAGTGCCGCTGCATCCGCAGTACGAGGGTCTTCAGGCCACGCATCGCCAGATAGGCGTCAAACGGTCCGGGCACCGCGCCCGCGCCGTTCTGCAGAAACGCGAAAGAGCTGTCTAGGTCTTCGTCGTTGGTGATCAACGCGCCACCGACCGTGTCGGAATGTCCACCGATGTACTTGGTGGTCGAGTGCAGCACGACATCGGCGCCGAGCGCCAACGGCTGCTGCAATGCGGGCGACGCAAAGGTGTTGTCCACCAAGACCTTTACCGGCTTTTTGGAATCTTGGCCAGCCGCGAGCTGGGCGATGCCTGCGATGTCGGCGATCGACAGCAACGGATTTGTCGGTGTTTCCACCCAAATGAGTCGAGTGCGTGGCGTGATCGCTGCGCGAACAGCGCCGAGATCAGCAAGCGACACGGGGGTGTACTCGACACCCCAGCCGCCAAAAACCTTGTCTATCAGGCGGAATGTACCGCCATACGCGTCGTCGGGTATCACGATGTGATCCCCGGGCCGCAACAATGCCCGTAGGGCACAGTCGGTGGCGGCCATCCCGGAACTGAACGCGCGCCCAAAAGTACCGTCTTCCACCGAGGCGAGCGCGGTCTCCAATGCCGCCCGGGTGGGGTTGCCGGTCCGTGCATACTCGAATCCGCCGCGCAGTGCGCCGACACCATCCTGGGCGAACGTGCTGCTGGCATAGATCGGCGCGTTAACAGCGCCAGTCGCTGAGTCCGGGCGGTAACCGGAGTGGATGGCTCTCGTTGCCTGTCCGGCGATTCCGTGATGTCCCTGTTGGATTTCGCTCATTGGTAATCAGCCTTTTGACGGGCACCGCCCTGGCCGCAGATTCATGGCCAAGGCGGCGCATCACTATCACTGTCCTCGCGTAGTGAACGGTGCTGCCGCGCTAGAGAGGCAGGCAGACCGTCGTCATGATCTTGTCGGCCAGAGTCTGCCGCTTGGCATCCCACAACGGAAACAGGAAACCGATGAAGCAGATGAACGCGTCGACGATATGCGCGAGCTGACGCACAATGGACATTCCGAAGCCCAGCGGCTGCCCAGTGGCTTCGCTAACCACTTTGAACCTGAGCATCGACTTGCCCACGCTCGATCCCGTGGTGCCCTGGCGGTAGCCGTAGTTCCAGATCAAGTAGGCCAATCCGACAAGCGAGAACAACCACAGCGCCAATTGGCCGATCATCGAGGGTTGCGAGGCACAGAACTGGCTGATGTCGTACTGACTGATATCAGTGATACATGACGACGTCTGCGTGGCCAGCATGATCACCCAACCAATACCGACCACGGCAACGTAGGGAGCCCAGTCGATCAGTGCCGCCAGCACGCGGCTTATCCACGGCGTGTAGGCCTCCGCTGGCATGTCACGGATCGCCCGCCCGGGCGGAGGCGGAGCATAGCCCCCGGCCGCAGGAGGCGGCGGAGGATAGCCGCCGCCGGGTGGCGGCGGGGGCGGAGGCGGCGGAGGCGGCTGGTTCCCACCGGGTGGAGGTTCATACCCACCTGACGACGAAGGAGGCGGGGGGACTGCCTCGCCGGGCGGCGGCTGATCGGTCATGGGCAACCTTCCACTGAGGACGAGCTGAACCAGTCGAAATTACAGTACCTGAGGTCTAGACCCGCAGAGTGAAATGGCGATAGCTCGTCGAGCCCCCACGCGAGGCTGGCAGCGACGCTATTTAGGTAGCCCAACCGATGTGGCCAGCTAACGCCGACGCGACCCCTCCGACAAAAAGCCCAGCAGGTCGTAGCGGGTAATCACCCCTACCGGTTTGCCTTCCTCCACCACCATCAGCGCGTCCGAGTCACGCAACACCTCGCCGGCTACGCTGACCAACTCGCCGGCGCCGATCATCCGCAGTGGCCGGCTCATGTGCGTTGAGACGGCGTCGGCCAAGTGAGCGCGACCCTCGAAGACAGCCGACAATAGTTCGCGTTCAGAAACGCTGCCAGCGACCTCCCCCGCCATCACCGGCGGCTCGGCGCCAACGACTGGCATCTGGGAAACCCCGTATTCGCGAAGAATCCCAATCGCATCCCGCACGGTCTCGGATGGATGGGTGTGCACGAGGGCGGGCAGCGCACCCGATTTGCGACGCAGCACATCACCGACCGAGGGCTGCTCGGTGGATCCGTCGAGTCTGCTGCGCAGAAACCCATACGACGACATCCATGCATCATTGAAAATCTTCGACATGTAGCCCCGGCCGCCATCTGGCAGCAGAACCACGATCAACGCGTCGGGGCCGGCTTGCTCTGCGACTCTAAGCGCGGCTACGACGGCCATTCCGCACGATCCCCCGACCAGCATCGCTTCTTCGCGAGCCAGCCGCCGGGTCATGTCGAACGAGTCGGAGTCGGAGACCGAAATAATCTCGTCGGGTATCGACGGATCGTAGGCTGCCGGCCAAAAGTCCTCGCCCACCCCCTCCACCAGGTAGGGGCGCCCACTACCACCCGAATACACCGACCCCTCGGGGTCGGCACCAATGATGCGCACGCTCCCCTCCGGTCTTCCGCGCGACACCTCTTTGAGGTAGCGCCCCACCCCACTAATCGTGCCGCCGGTACCGATGCCGGCAACGAAGTGGGTGATCTTGCCGTCCGTGTCGGCCCATATCTCCGGACCGGTGGTCACGTAGTGGCTCGCTGGCCCTTCCGGGTTGGCGTACTGATCGGGTTTCCACGCACCGTCAATTTCGCGGACCAACCGGTCGGAAACGCTGTAGTAGCTGTCCGGATCTTCTGGTGGCACCGCCGTCGGGCATACGACCACCTCGGCCCCGTAGGCGATCAGCACATTGCGCTTGTCCTCGCTGACTTTGTCGGGGCAAACGAACACGCAGTGGTAGCCGCGGCGCTGCGCGACCAGAGCAAGACCAACGCCGGTGTTGCCTGATGTGGGCTCAACGATGGTGCCGCCGGGCTTCAGCTGCCCACTGGCTTCGGCGGCGTCGATCATCTTCGCCGCAATCCGATCCTTTGAGCTGCCACCGGGATTGAGATACTCGACCTTTGCGACCACGCTGCCCGCCCCGCTGGGTACGACGGAGTTCAGGCGAACCAGTGGTGTGCCGCCAATCAGGTCACTGAGGTGCTGCGCGATTCGCATGCGTTCATGGTGTCAGGTGGTTGCGGGTCCCGTGCATCCGCTCTCTTGGCATACCCCCGCGCCGGCCGAAGCACTCGCCGAGGTTCAGCCGGTGGCCTCGCGAATGTACTGCCCTATCTGCCGCAATGAGCGGACCGCCTCCGGCACCACGGGTGCCGCAAGCTGAAAATCGTGAACCTGACCCGGCCAGACTCTTACCTCAGCCGGCACACCAGCCGCAGCCAGCCTGGCTGCCGCCAACTGCGCGTCGTGCAACAGCACCTCGGACCCGGACACATGAATCAGCGTCCGTGGCAAACCCGGTTCGATGTGCTCCAGCGGCTCATAAATCTCCTCAGCCTTGCCGTCAACAACGTTCCTGGCGGCCGCTCCAGCAACCAAAGCGACAAGCGCGTCGAATGCTCTTGCCGGAAACATCGCATCCGTTTTGATGTTCGGATGCGCTTGCTTGAACTCCTTTGCTAGCTGCAGCAGTGGCGAGATCGCAACGAGGGCCGCGGGCTCCTCCCCATCGTGCTGCTGCAAACGCTGAGCAAGAGCAAGAGCCAGGTACCCGCCGGCCGAGTCGCCGGCTAGCACAATCTGCTCGGGCTCGTACCCGCGCGATCTCAGCCACTGATAGCCATCGTTGCAGTCGTCGAGCGCCATCCCGACCGAATGCTTGGGCAACAGCCGATAGTTGACCACCAGCACAGGCGAATCAGCAAATTCCGACAACATTTCCACAAGCCTGCAGTGCGAGTTAGCTCCACAGGTCAGAAACGCGCCGCCGTGCAAGTAGAGCACCGCCCGACGCTTGCCATCCGCGGGTAGCACACCAGCCGCCCGCACAAGGCGAGCACTGGCATTTGGCAAGCTCACAGCGTCCCGTGTCGTAGTCGTGACCGGCGCGACAACACGCGACGCCAGGTCGATGAGACCCCACGGCCATGGCAGGTGCGGAACGTAGCTACCGACAGCCACAGCCGGCCTGATCGTCAGCCGAGATGTCAACGTAGCTAATCGCGCAGCAATACTTGGACCAGACTCGACAACCTCCACCGGGGCGCCATCGCTGATTGCGAACCTGCGTGCCTCAAGTCTACGTGCCTTCAGGACGTCCCGTGGACGAATGGCATACCGAGGTGAGCCGGATACCTTACTAGGTGCAGTCATGCTCAATACTTCCTACGTCTTTGTAGTCCGAAACAGCATGTGCCGGAGAAGCCGAGCGCCCGGTTGAACTGCCATCCAAGGCGTCCAGCCAACTCCGTAAACTTAGCTTTACAGCATAATCCAGGCGAAGCGCACAATGAGTCTGATTCGATACCACAATTGATCCACACCGTAATCGGTTTCTTATTCAGGAGCCCGCGCAAAGACGGAAGCCGATCTAAACTACTTGTGTGGACATACGGGTACCGCGGCGTTCGAAGATCGCCTTGGCTACCGCGGGTGCACTCGCTTCGACGGGCAGCGCCTATCTGAGCGCGCGCAACCTTCTGGTTGGCCAGGCTATCCAAGCGCGCACGTTATCCCCAAATCCTTCGACGCCCCGCCCCGCGCCGATGGCGTGTACAACGGCTGCGACGGGCCCGTGCAACGCTGGCGACGCGGGATGCCTGCCGAGTTGCACCTGATGATGTTCGGCGACTCAACAGCAACTGGGTACGGCTGCGTAAGTCCGGAGGAAGTACCGGGCGTACTGATCGCGCGCAAACTCGCCGAGCAGTCCGGAAAATGTGTCCGACTGAGCACCAAAGCCATTGTCGGGGCCACCTCGACAGGCGTCTGCAGTCAAGTCGACGCGATGTTCGTAGCGGGACCGCCGCCGGACGCAGCAGTGATCATGATCGGAGCCAACGACGTCACCGCCCTCAAAGGTGTCGGCCCGTCCGCGCAACGGCTCGCTTCAGCTGTGCGAAGGTTGCGGGCTCGCGACGTGGTCGTAGTGGTTGGTACCTGCCCCGACCTAGGGGTGATTACCGCTATCCCGCAGCCATTGCGCTCTCTGGCGCACACGTGCGGCGTGCGACTTGCCCGAGCCCAAGCCGTCGCCGTCAAGGCCGCAGGGGGCGTGCCCGTGCCGCTCGCGGATCTGCTGGCTCCCCAATTCCGTGCGGTACCCGAGCTGATGCTCTCCTCCGACCGCTACCACCCTTCGGCGTCGGCATATGCGCTCGCCGCCGCTCAACTACAGCTCGCGCTGCGCAACGCATTGGGCATAGACACCGCCCCCACACATCCATCGCCATCGCGGTCCGCCACTTCCACACTCGGCAGTGGCCGCCCAAGGCAAGCCATCATGTCTCGGCTACGTCGGCGGCCGCTACCGACCGACCGCACACCCTTGCCGGCAACGGTCGCACCGCCGGGCTAGCCCAATTGCCCGGCTCCTCACCGGGCCGCCGCCCGGCCCGCATTGTCGCCGGGCTAGCCCAATTGCCCGGCTCCTCACCGGGCCGCCGCCCGGCCCGCATTGTCGCCGGGCTAGCCCAATTGCCCGGCTCCTCACCGGGCCGCCGCCCGGCCCGCATTGTCGCCGGGCTAGATTCGAACGCGCAATACCAAAACGGAGGGAACCGCCATGCCAGAAGCCGTCATCGTCTCCGCTGCCCGCTCACCGATCGGCCGCGCGATGAAAGGGTCGCTGGTCAGCATGCGGCCCGACGACCTCGCCGTTCAGATGGTGCGCGCCGCACTCGACAAGGTGCCCGCGCTGAACCCAGATCAAATCGACGACCTGATCCTGGGGTGTGGCCTGCCCGGCGGTGAGTCCGGATTCAACATGGCCCGAGTCGTCGCGGTTGGACTTGGCTACGACTTCCTGCCGGGCACCACGGTGAACCGGTATTGCTCGTCGTCGCTGCAGACCACGCGGATGGCTTTTCATGCGATCAAGGCCGGGGAAGGCGACGCGTTCATCTCCGCCGGTGTCGAAACCGTGTCCCGGTTCGGGAAGGGCAACTCTGACTCTTGGCCTGACACCAAGAACCCGCTGTACGACGAAGCGCAGGAACGCACGGCAGCCGCGGCGGCAGGCGCTGACGGATGGCACGATCCCCGGACCGACGGAAACCTGCCCGATGTCTACATCGCCATGGGCCAGACCGCGGAGAACGTCTCCATCATTACCGGTGTCAGCCGCGCAGACCAGGACCACTGGGGAGTGCGCAGTCAGAACCGCGCAGAGGAAGCGATCAAGAGCGGATTCTTCCAACGGGAGATCGCCCCGGTAACCCTGCCCGACGGCACCACCATCAGCACTGATGACGGCCCACGACCGGGAACCACCTACGAGAAGGTCAGCGAGCTCAAGCCGGTGTTCCGACCCAACGGCACCGTGACAGCCGGGAATGCCTGCCCGCTCAACGACGGCGCCGCCGCCCTGGTGATTACCAGCGACACCAAGGCCAAGGAACTCGGCCTGAAGCCGCTGGCACGGATCGTGTCCACTGGTGTCAGCGGTCTGTCCCCCGAAATCATGGGCCTGGGCCCGATCGAGGCGTCCAAGCAGGCGCTCCAACGAGCTCGCATGTCGATCGGCGACATCGACTTGTTCGAGATCAACGAGGCCTTCGCGGTCCAAGTTCTGGGCTCAGCCCGCGAATTGGGTATCGATGAGGACAAGCTGAATGTCTCGGGCGGGGCTATCGCACTGGGTCATCCATTCGGCATGACCGGTGCGCGTATCGCTACCACGCTGCTCAACAACCTCACCACTTACGACAAGACGTTCGGGCTCGAAACCATGTGCGTTGGCGGCGGCCAGGGTATGGCAATGGTGGTCGAGCGGCTCAGCTAAAGCGTTCTCGGCGAACAGCGGCTTCCCTGTGTGTGTTCAGGGCCGACTAGTCGCTGCAAACGACAACCGGTCCGCACGCAAAAAGCCGGCACGCGTACGTGCCGGCTTTTTCGCCTAGCTGACAGCACCCCCAGAGAAGTACCCCAGCGGTTTTCAGCAACCTAGTCGTTCTGCAGATAACTGAGCAGACGCAAGATCTCGATGTACAACCAAACCAGCGTCACGGTCAGGCCCAGCGCTATACCCCATGCAGCCTTCTCCGGTGCTCCGGCGCGGATCATCTGGTCCGCGGCGTCGAAGTCAATCAGGAAGCTAAACGCTGCGATGCCGATGCACACGAGCGAGAAGATAATCGCCAGTGGCCCGCCACTGCGCAGGCCCAGGCCCTCACCGCCGCCGACACCAAACATTCCCAGCACAAGGTTGCCGATCATTAGGACCAGGACACCGAACATGGAGGCAACCACCATGCGAGTGAACTTGGGCGTGACCCGGATCGCTCCGGTCTTGTAGACCACAAGCATGCCGAAGAACACGCCCATGGTGCCCAGGATCGCCTCACCGATGAGGACACCGGCATTGGCCGACGCCACCGTGAAATTCGCCAAGATGAAGGAGATAGCGCCCAGGAACAGGCCCTCAAGCGCGGCGTAGCTGAGCACGATCGCGGGGTTGTCCTGCTTGCGACCGATGGTGGCAACCAGCACCAAACCCAAACCGCCCAGCGCGCCAACCAAGGTCAACGGCATCGCCAGCGCGAGATTGGAGGCGACCAGGAAGTACGAGACGACTGCGGTGGCCGACAACATGGCCAGCGTCAAACCGGTCTTGGTGACGACATCGTCGATCGTCAGTGGCCGTGCGGCCCGAACCTCTCGCGGTTCCTGGTACGAAGCCAGGTAGGGATCGGTTTGGTACCCCTGCTGCGTCTGCGCCGCACCAGTGCCGAATTGCGCATATCCGCCCCTCTGCTTAGGCAGCGAACGAAAAACCGGGTTGCTTGATTCCCGCACCGTCGGATCCTCTCTTGTGACTGTGGCCTCGAGACGTGCGAACACATCTTCAACGATTAATGGCTGGTCCGGGTTCCCAGCGGAGCTGCTGTTTTCCGGTCCGTCCATACGCATAACTTGCCGTCTGAATCACGATAAACCCTAGCCCCGCGAACAAGGCGCAGCGAGTCACGATCTAGATTGCTGATCAAACTCTTGGGAAACACTCTGGGCGACATTCTCCAGCAAGAATTCAGGGACCGATGCCGGCGAGGAGAGGCGAGAGCGTGACCGCGGGATCCGATGACGTTTTGATCCGAGTCGATGATGGTGTCGGCTTTGCGACACTGAACCGCCCCAAAGCCATCAACTCGCTGAACCAATCGATGGTGAACACCCTGACCTCGGTGCTCGCCGGCTGGGAACACGACGACACAGTTCGTGCAGTGGTGCTCTCGGGCGCCGGCGAACGCGGGCTGTGCGCCGGCGGCGATGTCGTGGCGGTGTACCACAGTGCTCGCAAGGACGGGGCGGAAGCGCGGCACTTCTGGCGCACCGAATACCTACTCAATCGACGAATCGCCCGATTCGCCAAACCGTACGTGTCCATAATGGACGGCATCGTGATGGGCGGTGGTGTCGGCGTCAGTGCGCATGCGAACACCCGGGTGGTGACCGATACCTCCAAGGTTGCGATGCCCGAGGTCGGCATCGGGTTCATCCCCGACGTTGGCGGTGTGTACTTGCTGTCCCGGGCGCCCGGAGCACTGGGACTGCACGCCGCACTCACCGGAGCGCCGTTTTCCGGCGCCGACGCCATCGCACTCGGATTCGCCGACCACTTCGTACCGCAGACCGAGCTGGGCGCTTTCACCGCAGCTATCGTCAGCGACGGCGTAACGGCCGCACTCGCCAGCCACGCCATCGAGCCCCCACCGAGCACGCTGGCCGCGCAACGTGGCTGGATCGACGAGTGCTACGCGGGTGACAGTGTCGCCGAGATACTCGCGGCATTGGATGAATACGGTGCCCGAGCCGACGCAACACTTGCCCAGGATGCCGCTCGCATGATCGGCGGCCGCTCCCCCATTGCACTGTCGGTGACTTTGGCAGCGGTACGCCGGGCCGCAAAACTTGAAACGCTTGAGCATGTCCTGACCCAGGACTACCGGGTGTCGTCCGCCTCGCTGCGGTCACACGATCTGGTGGAAGGTATCCGTGCACAGCTGGTCGACAAAGACCGCAACCCCAAATGGTCGCCGGCGACACTGGCCGAAGTCACCGCGACCGACATCGACGCGTATTTCGCGCCGGTCGACGACGACGTGAGTTTTTAGAAAGGCGAGTGTGGTGGCATCCAAAGCAGAAGAAGCAACCTACGAAACCATCCTGGTCGAACGCGATCAACGAGTCGGCATCATCACGCTGAACCGCCCCGCCGCACTGAACGCGCTCAATACCACGCTGATGCACGAAGTCACCAACGCCGCAACCACACTGGACGACGACCCAGGCATCGGGGCAATCATCATCACCGGTTCGGCCAAGGCGTTTGCCGCCGGTGCCGACATCAAGGAAATGGCCGGTCTGGCGTTCGCCGATGCATTCGGCACCGACTTCTTCGCCACCTGGGGCAAACTCGCGGCAATCCGCACTCCAACGATCGCCGCAGTAGCCGGACACGCGCTAGGCGGCGGCTGCGAACTTGCGATGATGTGCGACATGCTGATTGCAGCCGAAACTGCGAAGTTCGGTCAGCCAGAGATCAAGCTGGGTGTGCTGCCCGGCATGGGTGGCTCGCAGCGCCTGACGCGGGCCATCGGAAAGGCCAAGGCGATGGACCTCATCCTGACCGGACGCACCATCGACGCCGCCGAGGCGGAACGAAGCGGACTGGTGTCGCGGTTGGTGCCGGCCGAGGACTTACTGACCGAGGCCAAGGCCGTTGCAACCACGATTTCGCAGATGTCGCTGTCGGCAACCCGAATGGCCAAAGAGGCGGTGAACCGGGCTTTCGAATCCCCCCTGTCCGAAGGTCTTCTGTACGAACGCCGGCTTTTCCACTCGGCCTTTGCCACTGAAGATCAGTCCGAAGGAATGACCGCCTTCATCGAAAAGCGCCCGCCCCGCTTCACCCACCGATGAGCGAAGCGGGTCCTGCAACGACAGCCGACGCCGGCGACAAGCCCGGCGTCGGCAGCGAGGAATCCGGTAACGCCGCTGCCGCCTCAGCAACCCCGGGACCCCAAACCAAACAGCGACTCACGATCCGCAACGCGTGGTGGAGTCGTCACTACACATTCACCGGCACCGCGGTCGGCCTGATTTTCGTGTGGTTTTCGATGACACCGTCACTACTGCCACGCGGCCCGTTGTTCCAAGGATTGGTCAGCGGCTGTTCCGGTGCTATCGGCTATGGCCTGGGCGTCTTTGGCGTCTGGCTAGTCCGCTACATGCGCTCGAAGAACTCCAGCCCGGCGGCGCCGCGCTGGGCATGGCCACCCCTGATCGTGGCCGGTGCGGCTGGCATGGTCATCATGGCAATCCGATTCCATGTCTGGCAGGACGACGTACGCGATCTGATGGGCGTCGAGCACCTGCAATGGTACGACTACCCGCTTGCGGGGGCGTTGTCGCTGATCGTCTTGTTCACACTGGTCGAAATCGGCCAGTTCATCCGGTGGGTCGTTAGTTTTCTGGTGCGACAGGTCGATCGGATCGCGCCGTTTCGCGTCTCAGCAGCCATTGTCGTGACGCTTCTGACGGTGCTGACGATCACCCTGCTTAACGGCGTGGTGCTCAAATTCGTGATGAATTCCTTGAACGGCACCTTCGCCGCAGTCAACAACGAGATGAGTCCCGATTCCGCGCCACCGAAAACCCCACTGCGTTCAGGTGGTCCTGGTTCATTGGTGTCCTGGGAATCATTGGGCCATCAGGGCCGGATCTTCGTCAAGGCCGGTCCCACCGTCGCCCAACTCACCGCATTCAACGGAACGCAGGCCGCTCAGCCAATCCGGGCCTATGCCGGATTGAACTCCGCGGATGGCATCGTCGCCACCGCGCAGCTCGCAGCGCACGAGTTGCAGCGCACCGGCGGCCTGCAACGCGCGGTCGTCGCGGTGGCCACGACCACCGGAACCGGCTGGATCAACGAAGCAGAAGCCGCTGCGCTGGAATACATGTACAACGGCAACACCGCGATCGTCAGCATGCAGTATTCATTTCTGCCCAGCTGGTTGTCGTTCCTCGTGGACAAAGAGAACGCTCGGCATGCCGGCCAGGCACTTTTCGAAGCCGTCGATGAGCTGATCCGACAGATGCCGGAATCGCAACGCCCGAAGCTCGTGGTGTTCGGCGAGAGTCTGGGTTCGTTCGGCGGCGAAGCGCCGTTTATGAGCCTCAACAACGTCCTCGCCCGCACCGACGGGGCATTGTTCAGCGGGCCGACGTTCAACAACACCATCTGGACTGACCTGACTGCCGGCCGCGACCGTGGGTCACCGGAGTGGCTTCCCATCTACGAAGACGGCCAGAACGTCCGCTTCGTCGCTCGCCCCGAGGACCTGCGGCGCCCGAAGGCCCCATGGGGCAAGCCGAGGGTGGTGTATTTGCAGCATGCCTCCGACCCGATCGCTTGGTGGACCCCCGACCTGCTGTTCAGCAAACCTGATTGGCTGCGGGAAAAACGAGGCTACGACGTCCTACCCCAAACACTGTGGATCCCGGTAGTGACGTTCCTTCAAGTCTCGGCAGACATGGCGGTGGCGGTGCAGGTGCCAGACGGGCATGGCCACCACTATGTCGCCGCCGCCGCCGACGGTTGGGCCGCGGTGCTGTCACCGCCCGGCTGGACGCCAGAGAAGACGGCGAAACTGCGACAACTGTTGCACGCCGATGCGAAACCACTGGCTTCGCCAGGCGACAACAACTCAAGCGGCTAACCAGCGGTCCAGCTCGGCCAACACTCCACCAGCCGCCAGCGCGTGGTAGCCACCCACGACATCAGTGGACCGATGCAGGCCAATATCCAGCAGCGCTGCAGCCGCCAGACTCGACGTATAACCCTCCGAACACACAATGACCCACTCGACGTCGTCGCCGACGGCCTGCGGTAACCGGGCGTCGCTGGTCGGGTCACACCGCCATTCCAAGACGTTGCGTTCGACTATCAGCGCACCCGGCACATCGCCTTCACGCGCACGCTGGGCCTGCGGCCGAATGTCGACCAGCACCGCACCGCGCTTGACCGCACCTAGCACGCGACCGGCGGGAAGGCGCCGATACCGGCTGCGTGCGTCGATCAACACCCGCTCGATCCGGCTCATTGCGGCCCCTCGGGTTCGTCGGTCAATTCGGTACGCTGGCGCCGCAAGGTATTGCGCTCGGTGACCCGGTAGTACGACATCGCGGTCAGCGGCGGCGAATAGGCGTGCACGCTCAGGGTCGGCTGCAAAGACCTGGGCGTCGAACTGGCGTCCCTAATCGTCGACGCCGGCACCACGAGGGGCCCCTTGATAGGCCTGGGCGCCCAAACCACGTCGTGCACCCAACCCAACGGAAACCCGGCTTGATCGCCGCCATCGAGCCTGCGACGCCGCAATCGCGTACCGTCCCATCGGAATTCATTGAGCGCCCCGGACAACACTGTCAAAGCTCCGAGCGACCCACCGTGATCATGCAACTCTGTCGCATGCCCAGGGACCCAGCTGATCAACCAGATATCCAGTTCCTCGTCGCCATGGATGCGGGTGAACCAACGCTGAGTGTCTGGTACACCGCCCTCGGGAAGCAGATGATCGCAACGTCCGCTGAGCACCTCGTCGGCGGCTTGATCAGTGACGCGCAACAGGTCGGGCACTCGTAGCCGCGTCGGCCCCGAGCATGGGAACGATGGGGTCAGCGCCCGCGGCGATGCCGAACTGAGGGCTGAAGGCGTGATGTCGGGGGTGAAAAGCGGCTCGAAAACCGGTGTAGCCATGGGGCAACTCCAAAGCGTGAAACGGATTGGGCAAGAGGCGGCACGTTAAGGCCGACAACACTCCCGAAATCCGATGCGCTCCGTCACGCGAGCCAGTGTTGCATAGATTGAGATCGTGCGTTGGTTCCCTCATCGCCCCCAGCAGCGGGACGCGATCTACAAGACCGTGCTTGCCGCGGCGATATTGTCGGCTGCCGCGGGCTGCTCGCCCAGCGACACCAACGACCAAGCCCCTTCCCCGCCGACGCACTCACAACCAGCAAGTTCGCTGCGGCACGGTACAACAGGCATCTCTGGCGCTGGTGTGACGACCAGGGTCGACGCTCCGGCAGATTCCACCGAGGAGGAGTATTACCAGGCCTGCCACGCCGCAAGACTGTGGATGGCGACCCAGCCCGGGACCGGCGAGCCACTGATCGAGCCATATTTGGCGATGGTTCAGGCATCGCCGTCCGGCGTTGCCGGCAGCTGGAATACCCGCTGGACCGACCTGCCCCCGCCGCGGCAGGCGGCGGTGATCATCGCGACAATCGCAGCCGCCAAGGACGAATGCGACTAGCGCGGTCTCCAATTCAGATCGGGATGCGCAAAACTGTCAGCCGGTTGTGTTAAGGCACGGTGCGCTGCGCAGAATGAAGGAATGCCCGGACCAGCAGCCGTCACCACCCAAGGGGTGGCTTCGACTCGCGTTGCGTTGGCGCTCGGCAGCGGCGGCGCGCGCGGGTACGCCCACATCGGAGTGATCCAGGAACTGCGAGAACGTGGCTACGAAATCGTCGGGATCGCCGGCTCATCCATGGGAGCGGTCGTCGGCGGCGTGCAAGCGGCCGGGCGACTTGACGAGCTCGCCGAATGGGCCACATCGCTGACGCAGCGCACCATACTGCGACTGCTGGACCCATCGATCACCGCTGCCGGAGTGCTGCGGGCCGAGAAGATCCTGGACGCGGTGCGCGACATACTCGGTCCAGTCGCTATCGAACAGCTGCCTATCCCATACACCGCAGTGGCCACCGACCTGCTGGCAGGCAAGTCGGTGTGGTTCCAACGGGGCCCGCTCGACGAGGCTATCCGGGCATCCATCGCGATACCGGGGGTGATCGCTCCACACGAAATCGACGGACGCCTGCTCGCCGACGGCGGCATCTTGGACCCACTGCCGATGGCGCCCGTCGCCGCGGTCAACGCCGACCTGACCATCGCGGTGAGCCTCAACGGCAGCGAAACAGGCGGCACCCGCGATGCGGAACCCGGCGTAACCGCCGAGTGGTTGAACCGTATGGTGCGCAGCACTTCTGCCTTGTTCGATGCCGCCACGGCGCGGTCGCTGCTCGACCGGCCGACCGCACGCGCGTTGCTGAGCCGGTTCGGCGCGGGGACCCCGGAATCGGATTTCTGGTCCGATAGCGCACCCGTCGAACGGAGCGCAGCTAGCCGTGATGCCCTCAGCGATACATCCGACGGACCCGAAGTACCCAAAATGGGCAGTTTTGAGGTGATGAACCGGACGATCGACATCTCCCAGTCGGCGCTAGCGCGACATACGCTGGCGGCTTACCCGGCCGATCTCTTGATCGAGGTTCCGCGCTCAACCTGCCGAAGCCTGGAATTCCACCGAGCGGGCGACGTCATCGCCGCCGGTCGCGAACTCACCATGCGCGCCTTGAACGCCCTCGAAGCCGCCGCTGAAAAGCCTGTGCCTCCTGCCGTCGAAGGCTGATCAGAACGGCGCAGCAGATAATTGATCGCCTAGGCGTCAAGGAATCGTGCAATGGCGTCCGCTTCGCGCCGCCCCTGGTCACGTCCGGCAGTCGCGGAGCCGGCGCGGCAGCGCGGATCCAGGGGGTTGGCACCGAATGCCGCCAACGAGGCATCGTCGGCAAACACGACGCATGTCGCGCCGGCGAACGCCGCAATCTCGACAGCTGGCCCCACCCCGAACGGCGATGGCGTGTCAGCGCCGGCCGGCACCAAGATCACGGCCGCATCGCAATCGGCTGCAACGCCGAGGTTGACTGAGCTGGCCACCCCACCGTCCATGTAACGGCGGTCGGCAATGGTAACCGGGGGCCATACGCCCGGCACGGCGCAGCTAGCCGCCACCGCATCGGTCAGCTCGACACCTGATTGTCGATCGAAAACGACCAGCTCACCCGTTTCGGTGTCAATCGCCGTGAGCCGCAGCACCTGGCTCGGCCACTCGCGCGAAGGCAGGCGCTGGGCTATCACCTGACGTCGGACGGGCTCGGGAACGGTGTCGGTGGCCAACGCCACCGCAGCGATCCGACGCAACTGTTCGGTTGGGTTGGCCGGCTCCATTTCCGGCCCCGCGGTCTGTGGCTGCTGCAGGGCAGCCAGAAACAGCTCGGAGATCTCGTCGATATCGACACCAGGATTGATCTCCGCCGAAGTTTCGGCGCGTTGCGCCTCGAACAGCGCGTCCAGCGTGCACCCGCTGCTGATCTGCGCCGCAACCGCAGCGCCAGCCGACGTCCCCACCAACACATCGGAGTCGAGCAACAGTCGTGCCGCCGTTGGCGACTCGTCGGCGATGCCACGCAGAACACCTGTCTCCCAGGCGATTCCTGCCAGCCCTCCGCCGGCCAAAACAAGGGCGCGTCTGGTTGCCACGTCCACCTACTCTGCCAGCCCGGGTCAAGATAGCCGCCGCGTGTCCGGCAGAGCGTGCTGACCATCCTGCACCGGCGCGCTGAGATCCTGCCGGCGCAGCAGCCGCCGAGGCGGGTCGGGCAGGACCAGCTCACGGCTAAGCCGTAGTTCTGCGTCGACGTGGATCAGCTCCCCGGCCCGGAGCAAACACCAGCGAGAGTCGTCGTCCATGGGTTCCGTCGCGAACACCACCGACGGTCGTATGTGCAAACTTTGCGAGCGTGCTCGGATTCGCTTGGTGCGTAAATCGAAATCAGCATCCGGTCCGCGCGCCTCAGCATGACCGTCCGAGCGTCGGTCCAGTAGGTACAGCTCGTGGGTTTCCGGGTAACGCACTGCCCACATGTCGGTGGCCGTGCTCAACAGCACGTTGACCGCATATACAGGCACGTTCGCGGCCAGCCACCGTACCGCGCTGACCAGACCAGCTTTTTCGTCGCCACCATGAGCGCGGATCGAGGCGGTGATCAATGCGAACACACGCTCGGAATCAGTCTGGCCCAAGACCAAATCGTCGACGCCGACCTCGCGCAGATGTTCATCGATGACATCGAGCCCCTCGAGCACACCGTTGTGCGCGAAGATCCGACCATCCTGCACGAACGGGTGGGTGTTGCACATATCGAGCGAGCCGGTCGTCGCGTAGCGAACATGGGCCACAAATGTGGTTCCGGTCAACTCGTGTGCTTCCGTCGCGAACGCAGCATCCTGCCAAGCGGCTATCGGCTCCTTGTGCAACTCGGGCTGACCGCGCTCATCGAAGAGACCGATTCCCGCCCCGTCGGGATTCTTCTTACTTTGCTCAGACAAACTGTCTGGGGCGTCCAGCAGCCAAAACGTCGCAGGAATCCGGTTTGTCCCGGCATGCAAACCGAAGAGCCGACACATGACGTGGAGGGTAGCGAATCAGCTCCCACCAACCCAACACGGCGCGGCCACGCCGCCAAGACCGGCAGCAGTTGAATTGGCGTCAGCGCGCCAAGCCGGGAGCGGCGCGCCCGGTAATGAGCGGCAAATCGAAGAAGCTCTGGATGCCGGCGGCCGCGGCGCAGGTCGCCGGCACGGCATTGACGCAGTGCGCGGCGGTGGCAACGATACCGGGATTGCTCTGCAGTCCCGCCGCTACACTTTCCGGCTGCCATCCCTTGACGGTGACGAAGGTGTCCGGGTTGCCGCGCACTTCGACCTCGTAGCGCTCCCCTTCCGGCCCGAAAGACCATGGCGGGTTAAGGTTTTCCGAGCCCATCAACCAGTTCACACTGATCTGGACGACCACCGTCTCGCCGACCAGGGCTTCCCAGCGGAAGCGGCGCCCGGCGACCTGTCCAGGCTCGATCAGCCCTATTGGCGATTCGATGGGGGCGGTCGCCACGGCTACTTCTTGCGATGTGTTGATCTCGGGCTCGGCGGCGAAACCTAGCTGGTCGACACACAGCCGTACCGACTGGGCAAAACCTCCGTCCAGCAACTTTTGCATGGGCCCAGTCAACGCACTGTCCGGCGTGCCCCCGAAACCCATCACGTAACGCAGCACGTCGGGCGCCCCGTACGTGCGGAGGTCCGAAAACTCTTCGGCACGAACAAAAGTCACTCCTGTCGACATCACCGACAGCAGCAGAGGAAACAGCTCGGTCGCGGCACCAGGACCGATGCCGGCGCCGTGCAGCGTCGCATTGCCGGCCTGAGCGGCGACCTCCAGCGGAGCCGCTTCCTTCTCGCTCGGGTAGAACCAGCCGAGTGGGGTGACCACGTTCTTACCGGACCGCAGCAGTGCAGCAACCTCGTCGACACTTGGCATTAGCGGCGCGTAGATCACGGCATCAGCATCGAGCGCGAGTACTTCATCGATACTGTTGGTCGCGATCACTCCCAATGGCGGCGTGCCGATGATGTCGCCAACATCTTTGCCACGCTTGAGCTCGGAGTGCACCCAGCACCCTGCGAGTTCGAGTTCGGGGTGCTCCAACACGCCTTTGATCGCGGCCACCCCGACCGATCCGGTTGCCCATTGAACAACCCGCAGACTCATGCGCTTACACCTTCCTCGCGAGCAGACACAGAATCGCACGTTTGGGCTCGAAACTGTAGGCTTCCGCGTCTGCACACACCCGCGGTTGTGCTCAGTCACGCACCTCAATGACTTGGTAGAGGTCCTCGGCGTGCCGGGATCGAATAGTCTTCTTGTCGTATTTGCCCACGCTGGTGCGGGGAATCTCGTCGGCAAACACCCATCGTTCGGGCAACCACCATCGAACAACCTTTTCCGCCAAAAACGTTCGCAGCTCACCCGCTCCAACCGTCGCAGTATCCCCGAGGACCACCACGGCTAGCGGCCGTTCCTGCCAACGCTCATCGGGAACACCGACGACCGCGGCCTCGAGCACGTCCGGGTGCGCGATCAGATGATTCTCCAGCTCGACCGAGGAGATCCATTCCCCCCCAGACTTGATGACGTCCTTGGCGCGGTCGGTCAGGGTGATAAATCCCTGTTCATCGATACGGCCAACGTCGCCGGTGCGCAACCAGCCCGAGTCGAACTTGGAGTTGTCATGTCCGCGGTAGTACGAGCCGGTGATCCACGGCCCGCGAACTTCAATCTCGCCGACGGCGTCGCCGCCGGCGGGCAGCACCCGGCCGTCGTCATCGACAATCCGGGTTTCCACTCCGCACACCGGCTGACCTTGTGTGACGCGAAATTCCCAGTGCCGGTCCTCCCCGGTTTCCGGCGGCGGCCAGGCCATGGTGGCCAGCGGCGACGTCTCCGTCATGCCCCACAGCTGCCTGATCTGCACACCGTGCTTGTCTTCGAAGGTGCGCATCAACGATTCGGGCACCGCGGAGCCGCCGCAAGCGACCAGACGCAACGACGACACGTCGTGGTCTGGGTCCTTGTCCAGCTGATGCATGACGTCGTTCCAGATGGTCGGGACCGCGCCCGCCACGGTGGGCCGCAGCGTCTCGATCATGTGCACAAGCGAGCGGGCGTCCAGATACCGGTCGGGCAGCAGCAAGTCGGCACCGGCCATCAACGCCGCATATGGCAGCCCCCACGCGTTAGCGTGAAACATTGGCACAATCGGCAGCACCCGATCACTGGATCCCACTCCAATGCCATTGGCAGTGCACGCCGCCATCGTGTGCAGAAAGCTCGAACGGTGGCTGTAGACAACACCTTTGGGGTTTCCTGTGGTGCCGCTCGTGTAGCACATCGCAGCCGCGGAGTTCTCGTCGATCGACGGCCAGTCGAATTCGGTCGGCTCACCGTCAATCAGCTCGGAGAACCGCAGCAACGTCTTCCCGGACTCCTGCAGCGGCGCCGTATCGCCCTCCCCGACCGCGATCACGGTATGCACGGTGGTGAGATCGGCCAGCACCGGCGCGAGCACTTGAGCCAGAGATAGGTCGACCAGAACAACTTGGTCCTCGGCCTCGTTGGCGACATAGGCGATCTGTCCGGGGAACAGCCGGATATTGAGGGTGTGCAGGACCGCGCCCATTGCCGGAACCGCGAGATAAGTCGCTAGGTGCTCGGCGTTGTTCCACATGAACGTAGCAACGCGTTGGTCGCCAGTAATGCCAAGGCGGCGCAACGCGTTTGCCA
Source organism: Mycobacterium sp. (assembly GCF_965230835.1). Classification (GTDB taxonomy): domain Bacteria; phylum Actinomycetota; class Actinomycetes; order Mycobacteriales; family Mycobacteriaceae; genus Mycobacterium. The sequence goes on along the minus strand of NZ_CBDDLW010000002.1, from coordinate 3,303,741 downwards.
GCTGGGCGGCCTGTTGTCCCAGGTCGCGATAACTGCTGCTCCGATAACCGTCACCAGTCGCGGTAGCGACAGTCCGCGAACCGTGCACACCACAACCGTGCCGCATGATCGCGGTAATCGTCAGCGGAAATGCCTGCATCGTGCCGAGCATCGATGTACCGCCTTACGGGTCGCGGCGCAGCACCGCCTCATGGTTGGTCGGGGCGAATGCTATCGCCACGTGAGGAGATGCGATACAAGCCGCCCCAAGACGCCTGTTCAACTCGCTGGGTCGAGCCAACCCGACCATTGAGTTCGACTCGGCTGGCTTAGGCCAGCGCCGCCTCGTATTGCAGCAGCTCAGGCACATCCCAATCAGACGTCGCACCGGTCTCGTGCACCGCGTAGTCAATATCGGAGGCCGTGGTGGACGCAACCGATGCCGCGGTGACGACACCGCGTTGATCAGCGATGTACAGGTAGTTCCCATCCGGGCTTTCGACCACGCATGACGGCTGTCGCACTGCGACGGTGCCGACGACATCGTGGGTGAGCGTGCACAAAACGGTCACCCGGTCTTCGCTTACCAGGTAAGCGTGGTCGCCGTCGCCACTGATCTGCAGCTGAGTAACGAGGCTGCCGATCTCCGCGATCTTTCGGGTGCTGGTGATCTCGTGTGTGCGGGTGTCGATGACGTCGATCACTGCACCGAATTCGGAACTGAGACCAGCGACATAACCGATCGCGCCGCTGGGGCTGAGCGCCACATCCCGGATAGCCGATCCCGTCTCAATGACGCCGACCACGCGGAGTCTGTTCTGTCCATCCTTGGCCTTGGCCCGGTCGGCGCTCTTCTTGTGCCGGCTCGAGTGGTCGCCGCCACGGGCCGGACCGGCGGCGGTCCGCGCGCCGGTGGCGATCACGACGAGCTGTCCACCGGAAGGGCCATTGGTGCCGACGTAGAGGCGAGTCCCGTCGGGACTCACGCGCACGCATTCGGTGGTAGTGCCCGCCGCCGTGGCGATGTCGATGACCTCCACCCGGTTGCTCTCGGTGTCGAGAACCGCGACATCGGCACCTCGTGCGCCATTGCGGCTGGCGTAGACGTATTTTCCATCGGGGCTCACGGTCACGTCGCTCACGCTGAGCGCCAGCGGATACGTCGCGATCAGCGCATTGGTCGACATGTCGATGACTCCGATCGAGTCATATGCCGCTGACACAGTGCTGACGTACGCACGGTCCGCGTGCGCACCGCCGATCGCGATCGCGAACGGCTCTTCGATGTCGCCGATAGTCTCCATCACCCGGAAGGTGTCGGTGTCGATAACCGAGACGGTGTGCCGGCCGTAGTTGCTCACCAACACCCTGCTGCCGTCCGCGCTGACACCGATGCTGCCGATCGGACCGTTGCCCACCGGGATCTCGACGACCTCCGGCGCGGCACCGATCCCGAAAACCTGGACGTCCGATCTGCCCCGGACATCCCCGCCGGCCTTCCGGCCGTTCACACCGCTCACGTTGGCACCGCCTTTGCTGTAATCGCCACAACCCGCGCGGACGACAGGTGCCGCTACGGTCCATATCAAACAGATATCAGTACCGATAAGGTGCTGTTACGATTGATCCAACGCGAGTCTAGCCGTTGAATTCCCGCCAGAGACTGTTCATTTCGGGTGTTGTAACCGACGTCACGCGATCAGCTCAGGATATTCACAGGATCCAATTTTCGAGAATTTCCACAGGCACTCGTCGGCAAAGCAACCCGAATGCCCGAACTGCGCCTGAAGCGAATTGAGCTAACATCAGCGCCACCCCGACGAGGCCGAAGTCGCGTTAGGAAACCCTCATCACCCCCGCACGGAAAGAGTTATATATCACATTCCGCGCGCCTCGGCGTGGCACTCTGGACTCAATTCGTCAAAGCCGGTCCGAACCAGTGGGTGATCGCGCCACGCAATCGATCGGATGCGGCGGGCTCAAGCCGGTCAGTAGCCCATGCGACGTAACCATCCGGGCGGATTAGCAACGCCGCAGCAGGTGCGTCCCGACTTCGCGCGATCACGACGTCGACCCGATCTCGCCAGACCTGCGCGGTTTCCGCGAACGCGCCACCGGTCAGGTCGAGCAGCACCGGACGCGCCGGGCGCATGAGCTCGGCCACGCGTCGTCCGTCGCACAGCGTCAGGTCTGGAACGAAACGCCCCGACAGCCGATGGACGTCGCTGACCTGGTAACGAACGTCTGATCCGGCCAATAGGTGCGCGAAATACGCCGGAGCGCCCGACCTAGCCGACAATTCGCCCATGAGGCTGCGCAGACCAGTCACCTCGGGCCCCGGCGCCATCAGAGCGAGCTGCGCAGTCGACTGCATCATCACCCGGTGACCAACCGGATACCGTTCGTTATGGTAGGTGTCCAGCAAATCTCCCGGAGCCCAGCCATGTATCGCGGCGGCTAGCTTCCAGCCAAGGTTGACAGCGTCCTGCAATCCCAGGTTGAGGCCCGGACCACCCAGCGGAGAGTGCACGTGCGCGGCATCGCCGACTAAGAACACATTGCCCGCGCGGTAGCGGTTGGCCTGTCTGCTGTTGAGGCCGTTGATCCGGCGCAGCGGATTCGGCAGCGGCAGCGGCTCGAATGGCAGATCGACACCGAGAACCCGGCGTAGGCTCTCCCGGAATTCGGGCACGGTGAGCGAGGCCTGGTCAACTTCCGAGTCGCTGCCAAATTCCATAGTCCCGACCAGCGTCCGGCCAGGTTCGGCATCGACGAGCAGAATCAATACTCCGTTGTCGAAGCGGTGGTGCCCAGACGACAATCGGCCGAACCCGGGAATATCGATCGCGCCGAACCCGAAGACGCCGACATCCGGGTCACCCCCGTCGTGGGCACGCAGGTCGTCTGGAATATGCACATCACCGATGCGAACAACCACCCTTGTCGTACTTCCAGGAAAGTCGATTCCAGCCCGCTTGCGGACCGAACTCCGTCCCCCGTCTGCCCCGATCAAATATCTGGTGTTCAGCTCGTAGGCCCCGTCGGGTCCGGTCACTGTCGCAGTGACGCCGCGCTCGTGCTGGACCAGATCAGTCAGCGCGTGGCCCCAACGAATGCCGGCGCCTAAACTCTGCGCCCGTCTCTCCAGCAGACGCACCATCCGCGGCTGTTGGATCGGCAGAAAGTACATCGGATTGTCCGGTAACTCGCGGTAGTCCAGCGACATCCCGGCAAACAAACCACCAAGAACCGGCCGTGGCGCACCGAGGCGCCACCGAACTCGTGGTACAGCCCGCGCATGTCGATCATCCGGACCACCTGACCGACAAGACCGTTTGCTTTTCGCTCATCGGTGGGCCCGATCTGCGAATCCAGCACAATGGGTCGCACACCGCACAATGCGAGCTCGCACGCGATCATGAGGCCGTTGGGCCCCGCCCCGCAAACGACGACGTCGTCCATGCGGCTAGCCATCGGGCGCCATTTCACATCTCCCGTCGCCGCCGTGGGTCAGCACCGGAGGTATGTCGCAGCACTTCAGCCGCTACCGGCGAAGTGGGTGTGCGGCCGGGACAGGGCGGCGCCGTCGACGGTGATATCGAGCTTCTCGTTGTAGAACGCCACCAGACCGGCAATCGAGGCGACGGCAGGCAGCGGGTAGTGGTAGGTCCACGCCAGGTCGGCATGAACAGGGTGATCCGGACCCACCTGCACAGACCAGTAACCCGACGTCACACCTTTGTACGGACACAACGTCCGCGTCGACGTCGGCTTCAAGTACTCGAAGGCCACATCCGTTGGATCGATGTAATACCTTGTCGGCAAGCCCGTTTCAAAAAGCAACACCGGAGATCGAGTGTCGGCGAGCACGGCGCCGTCGAGTTCTACCCGAACGTGTCGATGTGCGCGCAACGCATCAACCCGCGAATACGGATTGCGCGGGTGCCCGTAGACGGGCTCGTCCTCCTCGAACCACCTCAGCCGATCCCATTCGAATCGCACAGTGCCCGCAACCGGGCCGTCGCCGTCGTCAAACACCCGGGCTGCCGACCGGTGGTCCTGGCCAACCCCGACCAGCGAGTGCAGCCTCGACGGACCCAACTGCACTGTCTGGGGATGATTCTCGTCGCGCAGGAATCCCGTGCGGACATCGGCCAGCGGGATGTAGTACTGCGGGTAGTAGGGCACCTCCCACACGTAGCGCGCCGCAATCGTATCGAAGACGAGCGCGTGGCCAAGATAGCCGCGGACCCGGCGAGGGGCAGGCTCAACCCTTCCCCGGGCAGCGGCCATTACCGGGTAGTCCCGATTGATGGTCATGTGTCGCCTCCGCTCCGTTACGGCCGGGCCGGTCGCGTTATCCATGGCGCCGCTTGTATTCGGCCGCGCGCCAACGTGAGAAAAATCCGCAAAGTCCTCGTTTGCTGGAGCACCCGCGAGGAGTCGATTCCCACCCAGACCCAACCAAGGTATCCCAACGATGAGCCGCCGCCGGGCAAACAGGTCATTCAACCGCCAGCAATCGAGTATGGTCTGGCCCGTGTCGTTTCGGCGTGAAAGTCAGGTTCGGGGGCGCCGACTGCGCCTCGACGAGGCGCTCTTGGAGCGCCTGTTGGTGACCCCGGTGGGCTACCAGTTCCTCCTGCACGTGGCACCGCGAATTGACAAAGCCCTGATTCCCCGGACAAAGGGCCGGCTGAGTTCGGCCGGATTCGACAAAGTCGGGCTGGTCACAACCACCGGGGCCAAGTCCGGAGCACAGCGCACCCAACCACTGGCACTCATCGACGATGGCGACGGCTTGCTGGCTATCGCTTCCAATTACGGACGCAAGAACCATCCCGCCTGGAGCGCCAATCTGAAGGAACACCCCATATGCACCGTCGAGTTCCGGGGTCCGCCCGCACGTCACCGTGCCGAGCTACTCACCGGCGACGCACGCGCTGCAGCGTGGACCACGGCCGCCGACTACTACATCGGCTATGAACGCTATCGCAGCAACTGCGCACCTCGCGAGATCCGCGTCTTCCGCCTGACACCCATCGCCGAGTGAGGTCGCACCCCGGCAGCCGCCGGTGTGAGTCGATTCGTGGGGACGCTGCCGCTGGACTATGCGATCCGTCTGCGCCATCGTCGCCTGGCGCTAGGCCTCGAAAGCATGCAATCCAGCGCTGAGCAATCGATGAAACCCACACGCGGAGTTCACAGACACGCTAGACATCAAGCATCGCACCCTTACAACGGGAGGTCACCATGGATGTGACGGTCGCGGCGGTGGTCGCGGTGTTCTTTTTCGGAATGGGGGTGTACGCACTCGCCGCGCCGGCAGCGATGCTGCGGCCGTTCGGTATCACGCTGCACGAATCGCAATCGAGGTCGGAAGTCCGCGCGGTTTACGGGGGATTCGGCTTGGCGATAGCGGGGATTCTGGTGCTCACCGCCATCAAGCCAGAGTTTCATCGGACCGGAGTCATGATCACCGTGGGCGTAGCGCTGAGCGGGATGGCCTTCGGCCGTGCGATCTCCGCGCTCATCGACGGCCGCACGCCGTTCTACCCCAATTGGCTTTACTTCGCCGTGGAAGCGGTTGGCGCAGCGGCGCTGTTGACCGCGGCGTAGCTCAGCTGGCCCGCCGGGGTAGACCGGCCGCGGTTGGTGTGATTCCTGCGGATCGGCACCCGCACCGCCCCAAAGAAAACGCTCTGAACAGCGATTATGCCGTGCCCCCAGTCGGACTCGAACCGACACTTGACGGATTTTAAGTCCGCTGCCTCTGCCAATTGGGCTATGGGGGCCCGGCGGCGAATGTAGCGCGCGGGTGCCGGCACCGGGACGTCGCGTCCCCCCACGACGGTAGCGTGCGCGGCCGCCTGACAACGCGTAGCATCCGCGCGCCAGGCGACCGCGAAGCAGAGCTGCCGCCGGAGCGAGATCACACCTCCATGTCTGACGGCAACGAATTGTTAACGCGACCGGCGCCAGTGTTAAGAAGCAGTAAACGACAGGCAGCTGACGCTTTTCGATAGGGACTCTGCATCGGCCGATGGCTAGATTTACGCCAACACACAGGCGGCCGTACGCCAACACACAGGATTTGATCTGCCGTTGGAGCATCGGCAAGTTTCACACACGAGGAGCGATGGATGTCCTTCCTGAACGCAGTGCCCGAAGAGCTGACAGCCGCGGCTACACAACTCGAGACGATCGGGTCTTCGCTGACGGCTCAGAACGCTGCTGCCGCGGCTCCGACGACAGCCTTGGCCCCAGCGGCCCTGGACGAGGTATCGGCACTTCAGGCGTCTCTATTCACCGCGTACGGCACGCTCTACCAGCAGGTCAGCGCCGAAGCTCAGGCTATGCACGAAATGATGGTGAGCACGCTGGGGATCAGCGCCGGCTCCTACGGCGCAACCGAGTCGCTCAACTCGGCCGCAGCGGCTTCGCCGTTCTCTGAACTCACGTCCGGCCTGGCGAACCTCATCGGAGGCGCGGGCGACGCGATTCCGGACCCGTTTTCGGGCAATATCGGCAACCTCATCAACATCGGAGCTGGGAACTGGGCCTCCGCCACGTCGACCCTGCTCGGTCTTGCAGGCGGCGGTCTCCTTCCGGCCGAAGAAGCCGCTGAGGGCGCAGCCAATATCGGGGCGGAGGCCGGTCTGGCTGAATTGGGAGCCTTGGGGGCAACCGAAGCCGCCCTTGGCGCGGCCCCAGTCGCTGCCGGCTTGGCGCGGGCAACCTCGATCGGCGCATTGTCGGTACCGCCGTCGTGGGCCGCACCTGCCACCCTGGTGTCGAGCACCAGCACACTGCCAGGCGCCGGCTGGACCGCCGCTGCGCCACAAGCCGCACCCGGCGGGTTCATGGGTGTGCCGGGGATGGGCTCGGCCGCCCGCAACAGCGCTGGGTTCGGTGCGCCGCGCTACGGCGTGAAACCCATTGTCATGCCTAAAGCAGTAAGCGTTTAAGAACCTGCAGCCAGCGTGGTCGCCCACGATCAGAAAACTACTCGACCAGCCAAGTCGTAACGGCCCAGCGAACTTCGAGCCGCATTCAGTCACAAGGAACGGGATACAAAGAAATGGACTTCGGAGCTATACCCCCTGAGATCAACTCCGCGCGTATGTACGGCGGCGCAGGTGCGGCACCGATGATGGCCGCCGCTACCGCGTGGAGCAGCCTGGCCGTCGAGCTGAGCACCACAGCGGCCTCCTACGAGTCAGTGATCACCCGCCTAACCACCGAGTCGTGGATGGGCCCGGCGTCGATGTCGATGGTCGCCGCCGCACAACCCTATTTGGCCTGGCTGACCTATACAGCCGGGGCCGCAGAGCACGCCGGCGCCCAGGCGCTGGCATCTGCAGCCGCCTTCGAGGCGGCGTTTGCCATGACGGTGCCGCCGCCGGTCGTCGCAGCCAACCGGGCTCTGCTCGCAGCGCTGGTGGCGACCAACGTCCTGGGTCAAAATACGCCGGCGATCATGGCCACCGAGGCGGACTACATCGAAATGTGGGGCCAGGACGCGATGGCCATGTATGGCTACGCCGCCGCTGCCGGCGCCGCAGGGACGCTAAACCCGTTGACCCCGCCAACGCAGACCACCAACCCGGCCGGCATCGCTGGCCAGGCGGCCGCGGTCAGCCAAGCCGCCGCGTCCAGCAGCGTGCAGCAGGTGGGACTGGGCAACCTGATCACCGGCCTACCCAACTCGATCGCCGCACTCGCCTCCCCGATCACCTCGGCTGTCGAAGCGACGGGACTGCCCGCAATCCTGCAGGCCATCGAAGACTTCCTCGGGATTCCGTTCGTGGCCAACATCGTCAACGGCGCGGTCAATACCGCGGCGTGGTACACAACAGCCACTATCCCCACCGCGATATTCCTCGCGGACGCTCTCGGTAGCGGCGCGCCGATCGCGGCCGCCGAGGGCGGTATCGCGGCGGCCGAGGGGGCGGCCGCCGCGGCCGCCGGGCTGGCAGACGCGGTCGCTCCGGTTGGCGTCGGCGCGACGCTGGGCGAGGCAGCCTTGGTGGGCAACCTGTCGGTGCCCGCGAGCTGGTCGACAGCCAGCCCGGCTGTCCTTACGGGCACCTCGGTGGCAGAAGGCAGCGGATGGACCGCGGCTGCCGAAGAAGCCGCGCCAATGACCGGGGTAGCCGGCATGCCGGGGATGGCCGCGGCCGCCAAGGGCGCCGGCGCGTATGCCGGGCCGCGGTACGGGTTCAAGCCCATTGTCATGCCGAAGCAGGTGGTTATCTGACTCCAAAAAAGCAAAATAGGACATGTCACTCGCTTGACGCCAGCAATTAACCCACAGGTCGCAATCTGTCCGCTATTCCGCCAGCGCCGGCCTGATAGAACTGCTAGAACTGCTAGAACTTTTACGACAGCAAAACTCGACATAAGGAGATAGGCAACATGCCAGCACGCTTCATGACCGACCCGCACGCCATGCGGGATATGGCAGGCCGGTTTGAGATGCACGCTCAGGTGGTCGAAGACGAGGCTCGCAAGATGTGGGCATCGTCGCAGAACATCGCTGGTGCGGGCTGGAGCGGTATGGCCTCGGCGACCTCGCTGGACACCATGGGCGAGATGAACACGGCATTCCGCAACATCGTCAACATGCTGCACGGGGTGCGCGACGGTATGCACCGTGACGCCAATCACTACGAGCAGCAAGAGCAGTCTTCGCAGCAAATCCTTAGCAGCTAATTTTCGGCGCGGCGAAGACCGTAGCCGTATACCGCTTTGATGAGTGAAGGAGAACAGATTCGATGACCATTAATTACCAGTTCGGCGACGTGGATGCCCACGGCGCCTTGATCCGTGCGCAGGCCGCCTCCCTGGAGGCCGAGCACCAGGCCATTGTTCGTGATGTGCTGGCTGCTGGGGACTTCTGGGGTGGGGCCGGTTCGGTGGCGTGCCAGGAGTTCATCACGCAGTTGGGTCGCAACTTCCAGATGATCTACCAGCAGGCCAACGCCCACGGCGCCAAAGTGCAGTCCGCTGGTAACAACATGGCCAGCACCGACAGCGCCGTCGGCTCCAGCTGGGCCTAACGCGACAGCTTCACGCAACGTGGCCGCACACCAATTGGTGTGCGGCCACGTTGTCTTCGAGCAGGCGCCAAGCCTTGCGAGTTGGTGAGCCGGTGACCTAGAGAACTACCCCTCGGATCGGCCCAGCTCTCGCAGGTCAACGGCTGTCTACCACAGTACTAGCAGGTGGCCTAAAGGACGGCTGCGAATCTCAATCAGATTTGAGAATTCTATGAGGTTCATGACAACCGCATGTGTGGCCGAAAGAATGGTAGGACCATGACAGCAATGTCGGGATACGTGCGCAGCCAGCGTCCGCGGCAAGCCATCCTTGGGCAGCTGCCCCGGATAAACCGCAACGACGGTTCACCGATCCGGGTGCTGTTGGTCGACGACGAACCAGCGCTGACCAATCTGGTCAAGATGGCGTTGCACTACGAGGGCTGGGACGTCGAAATCGCCCATAACGGGCGAGAAGCCATATCAAAGTTCGACACGGTCGGCCCAGACGTGCTCGTCCTCGACATCATGCTTCCCGACGTCGACGGTCTACAGATTCTGCAGCGGGTTCGCGAATCAGATACCTACACCCCCACGCTGTTCCTCACCGCCCGCGATTCAGTAATGGATCGAGTCACCGGTCTCACGGCTGGCGCCGACGACTACATGACAAAGCCGTTCAGCCTTGAGGAGCTGGTCGCCCGGCTGCGCGGGTTGCTGCGCCGCTCGAGCCATCTGGCGCCACCCGCCGATGAGGCTCTAAAAGTCGGGGATCTCAAACTCGATGCCGCCAGCCGGGAAGTCGTCCGAGACGGTACACCTATCTCACTCTCTTCGACTGAATTCGAACTGCTTCGCTTCCTGATGCGCAATCCGCGCCGAGCATTGAGCCGCACCGAGATCCTCGACCGAGTCTGGAACTATGACTTCGCCGGACGTACCAGCATCGTCGACCTGTACATCTCCTACCTGAGGAAAAAGATCGACTCCGACAGAGAGCCGATGATCCACACCGTGCGCGGGATTGGATACATGCTGCGACCGCCGGGATGACCAGAGAGCGAAGCACCCTGGCTAGACGAATTCCGTGGTGGCGACCCCGGTCGTTGCGCCAACAGTTGCTATTGGGCGTTCTCGGTGTCGTGACCGTCGTCCTGGTGACCGTCGGTACCGTCTCCGTGCTCAGCCTGCGGGGCTACGTCGCCGCGATGAACGACGCGGAGCTGGCTGAATCACTGCGTGCGTTGGACCACTCGTACACCAAATACCGCAACGCGACGCAGGACTTACGGCACCCGATGACCAAGCCGGTTTCCCAAGCGCTGCTGGAATTCACCGGACAAACACCCGGAAACCTCATCGCCGTACTTCGCGACGGCACGGTGATCGGCTCAGCCGTCTTTTCCGAAGACGAGCCTCGACCCGCTCCGCCCGACGTTATCCGCGCTATCGAAGCGCAGGAGTGGAACGACAGTCCGCCACGGGCCGAAACCCTCGGCAGCCTGGGACCGTATCGAGTTGACAGCCAAACGAACGGATCCGACCGTCTGATCGTCGGAGTGTCGCTAAGTCTGGCCAACCAGATTATCGCCCGCAAGAACGTCACCACCACGTCACTTGTCGCAGCCGCTCTGATGGTCACCGCGGCACTGACGGTGTGGGTAGTTGGCTACGCCCTTCGCCCGCTCCGGCGGGTCGCCGCAACCGCCGCCGAGGTCGCCGCAATGTCACTGGCAGGCGATGAGCACCAGATCAGCGCACGTGTGCGACCGGAGGATACCGACCCTGACAACGAAGTCGGCATTGTCGGGCACACACTGAACCGCCTGCTGGACAACGTCGACAGCGCACTGGCGTATCGCGTCGAGTCCGATCTGCGGATGCGCCAATTCATCACCGACGCCAGCCACGAACTGCGTACCCCTCTCGCGGCCATCCAAGGCTACGCCGAGCTCACTCGTCAGGACAGCTCAGACCTGCCGCCGACCACCGAATACGCGTTGGCCCGCATCGAGTCCGAAGCACAGCGAATGGCGTCGTTGGTCGACGAGTTGCTGCTGCTCTCACGCCTCGGCGAAGGCCAGGATCTGCAATCCGAAGATCTGGATCTCACCGACTTGGTAATCAACGCGGTAAACGACGCGGCAGTCGCAGCACCAACCCATCACTGGGTCAAAGATCTGCCCGAGGGACCGGTGTGGGTCAATGGTGACCACGCTCGGCTGCATCAACTCGTCAGCAACCTGCTCACCAACGCCTGGGTGCATACTCCGCCCGACGTCACGGTCACCACGGGCATCACCTGCCACCCCAGCGAGCACAGCGGTGGATATGTCGAGCTGACGGTTGCCAACGACGGACCCGAAATTGACGAAGACATCCTGCCCCGCCTGTTCGAACGGTTCGTCCGTGCCCACAAAGTCCAATCTGATAGCCCCGGCCACGGATTGGGCTTGGCCATAGTGAACTCGATCGTCAAGGCGCACAACGGCTCGGTCGCTGCAGAGTCTGCGCACGGGCGCACCACATTTCGGGTGCGACTGCCGATGATCGAACGCTCACCAGCTGATGCCTGAGGCAGACGGGCACCGTTAGGCCCCCGCCCGAGGCGGTGTTCGTGAATCTCAACCCGCCCGCCTAAACAGGAAAAGACGTGGGCTCGGAATACTGCCCGACACCGGGGAGCATGTTTGCCGGGCCCCAATTCGCCGGACAGAAGCGCCGAAGATGATGTCGCCAAACCGTTTGCGCTGGAAGAGTCCGCGACCCCCGGAATGGTCAATCAGGACTTCTATGAACCCCTTACATGTTGATCGCCGTGTAACTACAGTACGTAATGCGCCGGCGACAATCGGCACCTGCTCCGATGATGTGCACTTCCTCATTCCGCGGCGCCGGCAGTGAGGCGTCACACCGATGCAGCCCGGGAGATCCGGAGAGCGTCGGTGGCGAAACGAGGGGGGGACGGACACGTGACTGACAGCAACCACCTGTCTACCCGGGCCGATGAGCCTACATCTGTCAACGTCGCAACCGCGGCCGCAGCTCCGCAGACGTCATGCGACACGGAGGCGGCAAGCGCCGAGGCGGACCCCCCTCGGATCGCCGAACCGGATCCAGATCCTGAGCCGGGCGCCGACGAAGGACACCACGAACCCGAGGCCAACCTCGACGAGTCTTGCGCCGAAGACACCGCCGACGAAGCCGACCGACTCAACACGCCCGAATCCCCTGCCCGCCGAAGACGTTGGGTGCGTTCGGTAAGTGTTGCGGCCGCACTAGTGGTGGTCCTGGCGTCGGTGGGTGCGGCTGTTTTCTTCGGGTGGCAGTACCAGCGCCAGCGCGCTGTCAACGCATCGGGACAAGCCGCGCTTGACGTGGCGCGAAGCTACGCGGTCACGTTAACCAGCATTGACCCCGGCAAAATCGACCAGAATTTCGCCGCTGTGATCGACGGTGCAACCGGGGAGTTCCGCGATATGTACCTCAAATCCTCCGCACACCTGCGCCAGCTGCTGATCGACAACAAAGCCGCTGCAAACGGCGTGGTGATCGACTCGGGCGTCAAGTCGCAAACCAAAAACAGGGTCGAGGTTCTGCTCTTCGTCGATCAATCGGTCACCAATGCGGCCAATCCAGAGCCGCGGTTGGACCGCAGCCGAATTGTCATGACGATGGAAAACGTCAACGGGAAGTGGCTGGCCGCCAAGGTAGATCTACCGTGACGGCAACGCCGTGTTTTCGCGAGATAGCGCGTGAACAGTTGCTGGTGAACAAGGCCCGATGACGACACAGGACCAACACACGTCCACGGATCATCCGCCAGATGGCATTGAGGCCATTCAGGAGTGGACAGCCGGCTATATACGGCGCCATCCAGCGGCGTCGCTCGCCACCGTGGGCGAGCAGTTTGTCCTGGCCATACGCACCATCGAGTTCTTCTTCCTCGACTTGTTCACTGGCCGCTTCCAATGGGCTGAGTTCGTGCGACAAGGTTCCTTTATGGCCAGCACCGCCGTGCTACCAACGGTCCTGGTGGCATTGCCGATCGGGGTGACGCTGTCGATCCAGTTCGCGCTGCTGGCCGGGCAAGTGGGAGCCGCCTCCCTGGCTGGAGCGGGAAGTGGCCTGGCCGTCGTCCGGCAGGCCGCGTCGCTAGTTGCCGCCATACTAATGGCTTCGGTCGTTGGCTCCGCCATCACCGCTGACCTCGGCTCCCGCACTATGCGCGAAGAAACCGACGCCATGGAGGTCATGGGCGTCTCGGTGATCCGGCGTCTCGTGGTCCCACGTTTCGCGGCATCGATCATGATCGGGGTAGCGCTCACCGGCGTGACCTGTTTCGTCGGCTTCCTAGCCAGCTACTTGTTCAACGTGTACTTCCAGGACGGCGCACCCGGCAGCTTCATCTCGACCTTCTCCTCGTTCGCCACCCCGGCGGACCTCATTGTCGCGCTGTTCAAGGCGGTGATATTCGGCGTCATCGTGGCTGTCGTGGCGTGCCAAAAAGGCTTGTCTACCAAGGGCGGACCCATCGGCGTCGCGAACTCCGTCAACGCCGCAGTCGTCGAATCGATCTTGGTGCTGATGGTCGTCAACGTCGTGATCAGCCAACTGGATACGATGCTGTTCCCCAGGACGGGGCTGTGACGTGATCCCGGCGCCCTACACCGCGACCGTTTTCCGGCCGTTTGTCCGTGTATACGGTAGGGCTTCGAGGCCAATCACCCGAATCGGTCACATGCTGGTGTTCTTCGTGCGAGCACTCGCATCGGTGCCTGTCGTGTTGCGCTACTACCGCAAGGAGTTTGTGCGGCTGCTGTCGGATATCGCATGGGGCAACGGCTCGCTCGTGGTTGGCGGCGGGACCGCCGGAGTGGTCTTGGTGCTGGGCCTTAGCGCCGGCGCAATCGTGGCCATCGAAGGCTACAACTTCCTCAACCTGCTCGGGCTCGGCCCAGCCACCGGCTTCATCTCCTCTCTGGTCAATACTCGCGAGTTGGCCCCGCTCATGGCCTCGTTGGCGTTCGCGACGCAGGCCGGCTGCCGGTTCACCGCCCAACTCGGTTCGATGCGGATCGCCGAAGAAATCGACGCCATGGACTCCCTTGCCATCCGTCCCATCCCCTTCCTCGTCACCACCCGGCTGATGGCCTCGGTGACCGCCGTCATCCCGCTCTACGTTGGATGCCTGGCGATCAGCTACCTTTCCTCGCAGCTGGTGGTAGGTCTGGTCGGCGGTGGATCGGTGGGCTCCTATCTGCACTACTTCACGCTCATGCTGGCCGGCAAAGACATCGTCTACTCGGTGATCAAGACCGTCGTTTTCGTCTGGATCTCTTCCACCGTGCAGTGCTACTACGGCTTCTACGCCGCCGGCGGCCCAGAAGGCGTGGGAGTTGCTGCCGGGCATGCGATGCGCGGTGCCATCACCGCGGTAATCATGGTCAACATGCTGCTCACCATGGCGTTCTGGGGTGTCGACGCTGGCGCAAGGTTCGGTGGGTAGCATGCCGAATTCCTTTGAGCCGGACGGACGTGGCGTTTCAGACAGGCAGCTATTCGGGTGCGGTGTCGCGGTATTGTTGGTAGCTACGCTGGTAGCGGCCACACTCTTGGCTAAGTCGACCGGACGACTCAACGCCTATGTTCGAGTCGTTGCTGACCTGACGAACATCGGTGACGGCCTGCCGCAGAAATCTGACGTCAAATACCACGGCGTCTTGGTTGGCGCGGTAGACGGCGTAGTCCCCGCATCGTATGGCAAGCCCAACTACGTGCACATCAACCTCAAAACCACATACGCCCCATCGATCCCCGATACAGTGACCGCCCGTGTTGTTCCCAGCAATGTCTTCGCGGTGTCGTCAGTGCAGCTCGTCGACCGCGGCGCCGGTAGCCCGATCCGCGACGGGGCGAACATCCCTGAAGACACCGAGCTACCGACAGTGCTGTTCCAGACGACGATCAGCAGGGTCCGTGACCTGCTCGCAGCGAGCGGACGCGGACGCGAGGATGACACCGTCGGAGTCCTGGCGGCCCTCGGAGCCGCTACCGACAGGCGCCGGGTGAAGCTGCTAACCAGCGGCGCCCAGCTCAGCCGCCTGATCGACCAACTCAATTCCGTTGTCAGCACCGACACCGGACCATCGACTATCTCTGCGTTTATCGAAGCGGCACAGGGACTTTCGTCCACCGCACCCGATCTTCTGGACGCCCTGCATCAGGCAGTGCAACCCATGCTGACTCTGGCCGAACGGCGACAAGAACTCAGCAGCCTGCTCTCCAGCGGATTGAACACCGTCGGCACCACCCGCGAGGCCTTCGACAATCACACCGACCAGCTGATCCAGATCACCACGGATCTGACGCCGGTCCTGGGCGTCTTGGCCATCAACTCCCACCATTTCGTCCCGATCTTCACTCGGCTTAACGCGCTTTCGAACAAGTTCTTCCAGGAAACCTGGATACCCGAACTAGACACCCCGAACATGCGTGTCAACCTTTCGTTGACGCCCTCATACTCTTACACCCGCGCCGATTGTCCCCGGTACGGCCAGCTGAAGGGGCCGAGCTGCTTCACCGCGCCCGAAATACCAGTGCGACCAGACCTGCCTGAGGTGCTGCTGCCCCAGAACTACCAGCCACCGAAGGATCTGGCACCGCCGCCAGGCACGGTCGTCGGTCCTGACGGCAACCTGGTGGCCGTCGGACCGCCGCTAATCAACCCCAACCCCAACCTGGCCGACCCCAATCCGCCTTTGGCACCGTGGCTTAATCCTTCACCCCCCGTACCAGGCACCGCCAACCCCGGTGACTCACCACCCGCACCCACAGCGCCAGCCTCGTTCGGCGGAAACATCGGGCCGGTGGGCAGCAAACGAGAACGCGACCAATTGAGCCTTATCGCCGGCCGGCCCGCCACCGTAGCGACACAGCTGCTCTTGGGCCCGGTTGCCCGCGGCACAAACGTCACTCTGACAAAATCGGATTCCCAAGGGGGCCCTCGTTGAGATTCCGCGGCCCGCTGCTCGGGCTCTCCCTTTTCATGGTGACCGCCACCGTATTGACCTGGCTGGTGTACGTGACATTGCGGCGGGACGTGGCGGGGCCGACGACGCCATACGCGGCGATGTTCACCGATGTGTTCGGCCTGCACGATGGGGACGACGTGCGGATGGCCGGCGTGCGCGTCGGACGAGTCGAAAAGGTGGCACTCGAAGGAAAACTGGCGAAGGTCTCTTTCGTGGTGCAACGCGACCAACAGATTTTCGGCAACACCGTCGCCTCCGTCACCTACCAAAACGTCGTAGGTCAGCGCTACCTCGGTCTGTCGCTTGGCAAGTTCGGCAACCCGAAGCCGCTCCCCGCCGGAAGCGTCATTCCGGTGGAACAGACCGACCCATCTTTTGACGTCGGAGTGCTACTCAATGGTTACGAACCGCTGTTCAGCCTGCTCGACCCGGAGCAGGCAAACAATCTCACCAAAGGTGTAATCGCATCGCTGCAGGGCGACAACGCGTCAATAACCTCCTTGATCGTCCAAACATCAAATCTTACAAAGACATTCGCTGGTCGTGACAAATCGCTCGGGGACGTGATTACAAATCTCAACGGGGTTGTGGGAAACCTGTCGGAGCAGAACGACAATCTTGGCGACGTGATTGCACAAACGCGCCAGGTGGTTTCGGACTTCGACAGCCGCCGCCCCGCGTTGGTGTCCTCGGTGGGGTCGATTGCTTCCGTAGTGCGCCGCCTCTCAGAGATCACCAACGATGTGTACCCGTCGTTCAGTGAACTCGTCACCCGTCAACCTGGTTGGACCAAGCACATGGTGGAGATCCAACCGCAGCTTGCCTTCCTCGGCGCGAACCTTCCGCTGGCGCTCAAGGGTCTCGCGCGCATGACCAATGAGGGCGCCTACGGCGACGCCTACCTGTGCGATCTAAATCCCACCGGGTTCTTCCCTGGCCTCAACGATGTCGTACCGATCATCGTCGACGCCGCGACCCCCGGCGGAACCGCCTGGCACACACCCAGATGCAGGAATGTTGCTCATGGCTGACGCATCGCGGTGGAAGCGAATCCGACGTCGTCGGCTGGAGTCCTATAGCAAGACGTGGCTTGGGTTCATCGCCATAGCGGTGGTCGCCGTCCTCATCACCGCATTGCTGTTTGTCAAATTGCTCGGCATCGGGTACACGCACTACACCGCGGAGTTCCTTCAAGCGGCGTCGCTACGGCCAGGCAACCCGATCACTGTTGCCGGCATCCCGGTAGGAACCGTGACCAGTACCAAGCTCGCCGGCGATCACGTCGAGGCCGGTTTGCGCGTCCGCAACAACGTCGTCTTAGGCAAAAACACCAAGGCCAGCATCAAGATAACGACCATTCTCGGTTCCCGTTACCTGGACCTGCGCCCCGACGGTGACGGAACTGTGCCTAACCGGACGATCGACCTGGCGCACACCGAAGTCCCCTACGATCTTCAAGCCGCCCTCGGCGACGCGACCACCACGTTCGAACAAGTTGACTTCGACGATGTGGCCCAGTCGCTGACGATCCTGAGCAACCAACTCGACGGACTGCCCGCGGTGGTTCCGCAGGCGATGGAGAACATTCAGGCACTGTCGTCGATCATCGCGACCCGGCGCGATCAGCTCGGCACCCTGCTGAAGAGCACTGCGACGGTCACCAACACGCTGCGCCGGCAGCAAGCAGGCATCGGCAATCTCATCAACCAGGGACAGCAGCTCATGGGCGAGTTCGTCGTCCGCCGCGCCACTTTCCACGCCATGATGGCCGCAGTTACCCACCTGGTAGGCACCCTGAGCAAGATCGTCGTCCACGATCGGTCGAGTCTCGACGGTTTGCTTGCGAATCTCGAAGATCTCACCAAACTGCTCGCGCAGCACGACGATCTATTCCGCAACCTGCTACAGGTCGCTCCGGTAACCATTCGAGGGCTGACCAACGCGACGGGATCCGGCAACGCCGTCGAGTTCAACATACCTGCCGGTGCAGTCATCGACTCGTGGATGTGCGCGATCAGTGGGCGAGCCAAGCAATTCAACATGATCCAGTACTTCAAGGACTGCAAATGAGACGGACCGGAAAGCTGATCACCGCGGTACTGGCACTGCTGTTCCTGACGATTGCGCTGGGCGGAACGTGGAAGTTGGTCGGCAAAAACACCAAACCCATTGAAGTCACGGCCCAATTCGACAGCGCCGCAGGCCTTTACGAAGGCAACGCGGTGGCGGTTCTTGGAATCCCGGTCGGGACAGTCACCAAGGTCACCCCTAAAGGCGGCTACGTCGAGGTCGAGTTCACAGTCGACAAGAACGTGCGGATTCCTGCTGACGCGCAGGCAGTCACGGTCTCGACATCAATCCTCACCGAACGGCACATTGAACTGAGCCCGCCGTACCGAGACGGGCCGGTCTTGGGTAACCACAGCACAATCGGCCTGACCCGGACCAAAACCCCCGTCGAGTTCGACCGGGTACTCGGTGTGCTGGACGAGTTGTCGTTGTCGCTGCGCGGCGACGGGAGTGGCAACGGCCCGATCGCCGATCTCGTAAATGCGGGCGCTGAAATCGCCGACGGCAATGGCAACAAGATAAAGACAGCTCTCGATGAACTCTCAAAGACATTGAGACTCAGCGCCGACGGCGGTGGGCAAACACGAGAACAGCTCACCACCATCGTCACCAACACCAGCTCGCTGCTCGACGCTGCCGCCCGCAACGACACCGCCTTGCGCCAGTTCAGCTCGACAATCCGCCAACTCAGCCAAGTTCTCGCCGATGAGGATTTCGGTTCTGGAACAACAGGCAAGAAGCTCAGCGAGGTGATCACACAAGCGGGTTCGCTCTTAGAAGCCAACCGGGACACCATCAAGCAAGCCATCCTGAACGGAAACGTCAGCCTTCAGTCCGTCGACGACAGCAAGCGCGAACTCAGCGAACTCTTCGATGTCCTGCCACTCATGCTGGACAATATCTACAACATTGTCGATCGGAACAACGGCGCGGTCCGCGCACACTTCCTCACCGACAAGGCGGTGTTCGACAGCCAATTCACCAAAGAGGTTTGCAACATTCTGGGTCTGCGGCAACTGGGCTGCAGCACAGGGACTCTCCAGGACTACGGCCCCGATTTCGGCCTGACGTACGTGCTAGACAGCCTCTCCGCGGTGGGGCAATAGCGATGGCGACACGGGCACTCACAGCGCTAGGGCTCGCCGCGACTGCGGTCATTGCTGCCGGTTGCTCCACGAGTGGGCTTGCCGACCTGCCTCTTCCTGCTCCCGGAGTGGGTTCGGGCGGATACAAGCTAACGGCGGTGTTCTCGAATGCGCTTAACCTTCCTGCCGATGCCAAGGTAAAGCTCGCCGGTGCCGACGTCGGGCAAGTCGACTCAATGAGCGCCCGCAACTACACCGCGGTCACCACGCTGCGGATCAAAGATGGCGTCCGATTGCCGGTGGGGACCACTGCCGAGCTGCGATCGGCGACACCACTTGGCGATGTTTTCGTCGCCGTAAAACCGCCCAACCTGCAAAATCCAGGCGCCCCCCTGCTCAAGGATGGCGACACCATCGGCCTGGACTCGACCGCGGCTGCCGCAACAGTCGAGTCGGTGCTCAGTTCGGCAGCGATCCTGATCAACGGCGGCGCCGTACGAAACCTCACCAACATCATCAACGGGTTCGGCAAGGCAACCGGCAACCAAGGCAAAGCGTTTGGCGACCTCGTGCACGAGTCGAACCGTCTGCTGGGCACGCTCAACGCACGCTCCGATCAGATCCAATCAGCACTGTCTGAAATGTCGCGGCTGGCCGATCAACTCGACGCCAAGAACCAGACCATCTCTGAAGTGATGGCTGCCGCTGCCCCCGCCACCGACACTCTTGCTGCCCAAACCAGCCAAATCGCCGACCTGGTAGGCCAAGTTGGTGACACCACCCGGCAGCTGGCTAGGTTCCCGTCTGTCGCGGGAACAGACACCAGCGGTCGCAGCATCATCATGGACGCCAACACCATCGCTCGTTCCTTCAACGACGTTGCGACAAACCCCGATACCAATCTGGCCGCGCTCAACAGACTCCTCCCGCCGGTCATCAAGGCCACACCGAGTTCGTCGATATCGGTAAGAGTTTCGGTGGACAAGCTAGTCTTGGGCTCAATTCCCGATATCGGATTCAAGGGCGATCCAGGGCTGCACGGACCCAAACGCTACGACTGGCACAAACTCGTCGGCTCCCTGAAATACACGCTATGGCGCTTGCAGGAACGCGTTGTCGGTCGGGGGCCCGGCCGGTGATCGAGTCAATCGCCAGGAACGTGGTGGGAGTCGTGCGCGCCGCGCGCCGACGGCGAGCTTGGTTGTCAGGGCTCGCCTTGATCTTCACCCTTGTCGCGGCAACTACTTATCTGCTCACCGGTGCCTTGCGCGTGAATCCGCTGGCGTCGACCTACCGCGTCAAAATCCAGCTGCCCGAATCCGGTGGGCTGCTGCCTGATCAGGATGTGGCGGTGCGCGGGGTTCCGGTCGGTAGGGTCGAATCGCTCGACATAACTCCCGACGGCGTCGACGCCATCGTCCGGATCAAATCGACGATCAAGATCCCGGCATCGAGTGCGGTGCGGGTGTCCGCACTTTCACCGGCCGGTGAACAGTACGTCGATTTCGCGTCGAACGCCGATTCCGGTCCCTACTTGTCGGACGGCAGCGTTATCGCGCGGGGACGGGCTAAAACTCCCGTCCCACTGGCACGGCTTCTCGGCGATGTGGACGGGGTGTCGGCACAGATGGATCCAAGAAAGCTCGCACTCATCAAGAAAGAACTGGGCATAAGCAAACACGGGCCCCAGAAACTTGCCGACATCGTCGACGGCGGCATCTTCCTGCTCTCCGCCCTGGACTCGGTGCTGCCCGAAACGATCAGCATGATCAAGACCAGCCGTACTGTGTTGACACTCGCCGCCGACAAGAACGCCGGGTTGGCCGCGACGTCGCGCAACCTCAACCATGTCATGACCGGCATTGCCGCAATGGACAACGGTTATCGAAAGCTGCTCGACACCGCCCCTGGCACTCTGGTAGCCGCCGACAATCTCTTCGCCGACAACTCGGACACGATGGTGCAGCTGCTCGGGAATCTAGCCACCGTTGCGCGCCTGTCCTATGTGCGGGTCCCGGCCTTGAACGCTCTCTTCCCCGACTACCGCGGCTCGATGATCGAAGCTATCGGCAGCACTTTGCATGATCACGGATTGTGGGCGACCGCCGACATCTACCCTCGTTACACCTGCGACTACGGCACCCCCCGGCTGCCACCGTCGTCGGCCGACTACCCCGAACCGTTCTTGTACACATACTGCCGCGACGATGACCCCGCCGTCCTCATCCGAGGCGCCAAGAACGCTCCACGTCCGGCCGGCGACGACACCGCCGGCCCACCTCCCGGCGCCAACCTTGGCCAGCGGACCGATCCAACGCCGCAAGGACAGTTCAGCATCCCCACCCCGTACGGTGGCCCGACCTTGCCCATCGAGCCACCCAGCTAACCGACACCAAACCTCAGCACAAGGAGATAACCCGTGGTCGCGCGCACCGAAGAAGGCCGGGGCCCCGGTCTGCGCCGCGCGCCCGACGACACACCAAGAAAACACCCATGGACCCGCTGCGCGGCCTACGTACTGGCATTGACGATATTTGTTTCTGCACTGGGTGTTTCCAGTTTCTGCGGCTGGCGGCTCTGGCAGCAGCGTGAGGTTGCCAGAGCGGGCCAGGAAGCGCGGGCGACAGCCGTCCAGTACGCGCAAACGCTGACTAGCGTCGACTCTGACAATGTCGACCAGAAGTTCGCCGAAGTCCTCGACGGTGCCGCTGGGGAGTTCAGAGACAAGTACACCCGGGCCAGTGTGCGGCTGCGCCAGCTACTGATCGACAACAACGCCGACACCCGCGGCACAGTGGTGGACTCAGCAATCGAATCGCAGTCCAGAAACGAGGTCATCGTCCTGCTGATGATCAACCAGACAGTCACCGCTGCCGACGTGCGCCCGGATCCGCATGTGGACCGCAGCCGAATGAAGATCACCATGAACAAAGTTGATGATCACTGGCGCGCAAGCAAAGTCGAATTGCGTTAGGAGGACAGCCATGTGGGCGACCCGGATAGCGTTTGGTGCCGCGGGTCTCGTCTCGGTGCTGCTCACTGCGCCGAACGCAGCCGCGTCAGCTCAGTCGTTCTGCGCCAATTTGAGCGGCAGTTGGGATGGCCAGTACTGCCGGACCACGGTGCGGTCCCCGCGCGATGCGGTTCGCGATATCAAGGTCGCGGTGCCAAATGACCTGATCGACAACCCGACAACCGGCGCGGTGGTCCAGGACTACCTCCGCACACTATTCAATGCGTGGAGAACCAAGGGCCAAAACATGGTCCAGGACAGCTTTGGTGAAGAGAATTACCAGGTTTTTCGACACGGAAATACTCTCACCGCGGTGTTCCACGAGGACTACCATGCCGATGGCCCACAGCCCAATAACGCCTACCACACGTTCACCTTCGACATGGCTCGCGGCGCTCGACTACAGCTGTCCGATCTGACAAAGCCCGGGCTCGATCCCCACACAGCCATCGCACCGTTGGCCCAACCGTTCGTTGAAGAGGCTCTCGACCGGGCAGAGCCAGCACACCAACCCCGAACCTATCCGTTCACAATCGACAGATGGGGGCCGGCAGATCCCTACTCAGGCGGCTACAAAGCATGGGCACTGGCTCCTGGTGAGCTTATCCTTTACATGCCGGACCGCCCGGTCGCCTATGACAATCCGATCAACTACGATCCGCTGATCATGAAGTGGTCGATGGATGGCGGCGCGGTCGAAGCGCACATCCCCCTCAGCGCACTCGTTCCGGTGCTGCGCCCGGAGTACAGCTAGACCACGTCCGCGATCGACAACACAATGCCATCCAGGATGTCGTGCTCGCTGACGGTCAGCTCGCGGATACCGGCGCGGGTGTCCAACTCCCGCGCCAACTCCGCGACCACGATCGCGCCCCCACCGATCACGTCGGCCCGACCCTGGTGCATCGGTCCCAGCGCGAGCCGCTCTTGTCGCGTCATGCCGATCAGCCGATCGCACAAGGCAATCAGCTCACCGCTGGATATCCGCGAAAGGTGAATGGCCGCAGCGTCATACGCCGTCATATTGTGGGCCAACGCGGACATCGTGGTCATTGTTCCGGCCAACCCGACCCAGGTCCGGGCCGCTCCAACAGGCACTACCCGCAGTGCGGCTTCGAGCCGCTCACGAACAACCTCGCGGGCTGCGGCTATTTCTTCCGGTGTGGGTGGGTCAGAGTGCAGCCAACGTTCGGTCAGCCGGACACAGCCGATATCGGCCGAGTAGCTCGCCGCCACCCTTTGCGCTGTCGCGTCACCGAGCACGATTTCGGTGGAGCCACCTCCTAAGTCGACAACAACGAACGGTGCTCGGTCGCAATCTAATTCACCAACTGCGCCACGGTAAGACAGCTCTGCCTCCTCGACGCCGGTGATCACTTCTGCGATCGCGCCGGGAATTACCGAGCCAAGCACACTGGCCGTCATCGCAAAGAAGACGCCCCGATTGTCAACGTCGCGGGCCGCCGAGGTTGCAACCATCCGCACCCGCTCGACGCGATGAACCCTCAGCAGATCGGCATAGTCGACCAGTGCCGCCCGCGCCCGCGCCATAGCCTCGGGCGCGAACTGGCCTGTTGCGTCGACTCCTTGCCCCAGTCGGACAATTCGCGTTTCCCGATGCACATCGCGCAGCTGCTCACCGACCACGTCGGCAATCAACAACCGCATCGAGTTGGTGCCGCAGTCGATGGCAGCCACCCGGTTCTTAGACGCCGCCACGCCACTGCCCCGTCACCAATGTCCCGGATTCCTCCAGGTCTAGTCCCGGCTCGACGACCAATCGTGCCAATGCCTCGTCTCCGAACGGGTTGAGGCCAGGGCCCTTAGCCAGCGAATGCGCGATCACCACGTGCAGACATTTGACACGATCAGGCATTCCGCCAGCCGACGTTGCCGTATGCAGCGGCTCGATTGCGTCGCGTTCGGCCAGATATGACTCGTGTGCCCGCCGATATGCGCCAGCCAGGTCAGGATCGAGCTTTAGCCGCTCGGTCATCTCGCGCATAATTCCGGTGGTCTCCAGCCTGCTGGCCGCTGAGGTGAGCAACGGGTGCGTCAGGTAGTACAACGTCGGAAACGGTGTTCCATCAGGAAGCCTGGGCGCGGTCTTCACTACCCCTGGTTCTCCGTTAGGGCAACGGTAGGCGATCTCGAGGACACCGCGCGGCTGACGACCAATCTGCCGCGCCACGGTTTCCAGGTCCGCACGATCAGCCACCGGGCGCGGGGGCATTCGATGAGGCGGGAGGCACAGGTCCAGGCGGTCCGGGCTCCGGCGGCGGGCCAGCGGTTGGCGGCAGATGCGGGTCGTCGGCAACGGTATGCCACAGCGCGGTGTACCAGGGCTCGTTATTAGACGGCGCGGTCGCATCGGTCCCGGGCTTACTGGGCACCGCCGCCGTCGGAGGAAGCTGGACCTGGAACGGAATTTCTCCGGGCATCACAAAACCGAGGCGCTCGCGGGCCTGCGCCGCGATATAGGCCGGGTCAGACAACTTGGTTTTCTGCTGCTCGAGGTCGTCGATTTGTCGGCGTAATGCGGCTTCGGTGGCGGCGAGCTGAGCCATCTCGGTGCGCTGGGCGAAAAACGTCCGTACCGGCCCGGCAATCGTCAGGGTCAGCACGCATACAACCGCGGCCAGCACAGCAGCCCGCCGCGCGGTGAAGCCCAGTCGCTGGTCGGACCGCTGCTCGATCGATTTGGCGAACGACTGTTTGATGGGTTCAGTGACGTCCTCACGCGGTGCCCGCGCCGTGCTGCGGCTCGTTTGGGAGGAGGTCGGTGTGGGTTGGGACGGCTTTGCGGGCCGCGAAGGAGATTTGGTGGAGCGACGACCCCGAGCCGAGTCACCGGCTTTCCCCGGCCGCGATGCCGGGGAGCGGCGCCTCGGATCGGGCCGTTTCGCTTCGGGCATACCGATTCAGCCGCGTTTCCTGTTGATTACCAAACTATTTCAACCTATATCAACCAATTTTTGGGTCCAGACCATATCGAGGAAATGCTAAATCGCCGGCGTAGCGAGCGGCATCGCCAAGTGCCTCCTCGATCCGCAACAATTGATTGTATTTGGCGACGCGCTCGCTGCGTGCCGGCGCGCCCGTCTTGATCTGCCCGCTGCCAAGGGCCACCGCCAAGTCGGCAATGAAGGTGTCTTCGGTCTCGCCGCTGCGATGGCTGATCATCGTGCGGTATCCGCTGTGGTGAGCCAGAGCGACAGCATCAAGTGTCTCAGTCAGCGTCCCTATCTGGTTGACCTTGACGAGCAGCGCGTTCGCCACACCCCGTTCGATGCCCTCCTCGAGCCGCTCGGGATTAGTGACGAAGATGTCGTCGCCGACGATCTGCAGCCGATCGCCGATCGACGTCGTCAGGGCCGCCCAGCCGTCCCAATCGTCTTCGGATAGGGGGTCTTCAACGGAGACGAGCGGGTAGGCGCCAACTAGCTCGGCGTAGAACTCTGCCATCTGCTCGGCTGTGCGGGTCGCGCCCTCAAAGTTGTAGCCAGTACCGTCCACGTAGAACTCGGTAGCCGCCGCATCGAGCGCCAATGCAACATCGGCACCCGGCGTCAACCCGGCTGACTCGATAGCCTGGCTGATCAGATCCAGCGCCGCGGTTGTACCGGGCACATCCGGAGCGAAACCGCCCTCGTCGCCGAGGCCGGTGGATAGTCCTTGCTTCTTCAGGACTGCCTTGAGCGCATGGTAGACCTCAGCACCCCAGCGCAACGCCTCGCCGAAACTGGGCGCGCCGATCGGCGCCACCATGAACTCTTGAACGTCGACGGCAGTGTCAGCGTGGGCGCCGCCGTTAAGGATATTCATCATCGGTACCGGCAAGATGTGCGCGTTAGGGCCGCCGAGATAGCGGAAGAGCGGCAGCTCAGCCGAATCCGCGGCCGCCTTGCCTACGGCCAGCGAGACACCCAGAATCGCGTTGCCGCCCAGCCGGGACTTGTCGGGGGTGCCGTCGAGGTCAACCAGCGCCTGGTCGACCAATCGCTGATCGTCCGCATTGAGTCCGATGACGGCCGGGCCGATCTCGTCGAGCACTGACTCGACCGCCTTTTTCACGCCCTTGCCGCCGTAGCGATCGCCGCCGTCGCGTAGCTCGACAGCCTCGTGCTCCCCAGTCGACGCGCCGGACGGCACCGCGGCGCGGGCGAATGTTCCGTCGATCAGGGCCACCTCGACCTCGACCGTCGGGTTGCCACGGGAATCGAGGATCTCGCGTGCCCCGACCTGCTCGATAATCGGCACTGGGTTCTCCTTTGCGTTCGCCTGCCTCCGGGCCGTCCTTCAGCGTAGAGCCTGAGTCGACGATCCATCAGTGCACCCCGAGGCGATCGGCAGCTTCACCGGCACGGGACGATAGGGGCCGGCGATGCTGCACTGTCCTCACGATTACTTGCTGAAACGCGATGCCGCTTCGAGCCGACGCAGACATCGCTACCCGCGATCACGCCACACCGACAGGAACCTGCGCGAGCGCACCAAATTGGCCGAAGGCCCTGGCACACGGGACCTAAGCCTCTACCACGGCGCCGTTGGACATGATCCGATAGTCAGCAGAATGCCCTCATTTTGGGCGTGGCAGACGGAGGAACGATGATGAACGTTTCACAGCAGTCGCAGACCAGGACGCGCATATTCTCGCGCGTGATCGGCCCCTACATCGTGATTGCCTGCGCAGCTGCGGTGGCGCAAACCTCCGATATGCAGGCGCTGGTTGCCGAACTTAAGGGAAGTGCACTGTTGACATGGATCAGCGGGGTCATAGCCCTGCTGTTCGGCCTCATCGTCGTCGCAGCGCACCAGTACTGGAGCGGACCTGCGCCAATCGTTGTCTCGGCGCTGGGTTGGGTCGCCGTGTTGAAGGGGACGTTCCTTGTGGCCTTCCCCGCAGTCTTCGTCTCAATTGCCGACAACATGGTGAACGCACCAGCGCTGTGGGTTTCATACTGCGTTGTTTTCGGCATTGTCGGACTGTATTTGACCTACGTTGGCTGGGGCCGCGACGAGACGAGTTAGGGTCGTCTTCGTGAGGATGGTTCCCCTGTGGGGAAGTTGACACCTGCTGCCAAGAAGGGACAGTCAGCATGCCTCGAGAAGAAGACATCGCCATGGTTACCGTCGTCGACGTCGGAACAGGTCAGGCGAGCCGATCCGTCGAGGTGACCGCGCCAGCCGCCGAATTGTTCGCAATCGTCGCCGACCCACGCCGTCATCATGAGCTGGACGGCTCTGGAACGGTGGGCGACAACATCGTGGTACCGCCGAAACTGTTCGTCGGATCCCGGTTCTCGACCAAGATGCGGATGTTCGGTATCCCTTACCGAATCACCAGCACCGTCACCGCGCTCAAACCTGATGAGGTGGTCGAATGGCGGCACCCGTTTGGTCACCGCTGGCGGTGGGAGTTTAAGGCGCTATCCCCCACACTGACGCGCGTTACCGAGACTTTCGACTACCGCAACACTGGGTCGATCAAAGATCGGCTGCGCTACTACGAACGTACGGGTTTTGTTAAGAGCAACGCCGCGGGGATCGAAGCCACGCTGCGCAAACTTCGCAACCGCTACGCACGCGAGTAAGCACAGCGACTACTGGCCTTCACACAACACGGATGGCTAGGGCTATTCTTGAGCGTGATTCCCGCGTCTGAGCTGGTTGAATAACGCGTCGTCAACGGCCAGCCCGGCATAAAAATAATAGCGCCTCCTTGACCTTCGGAGAAGTATCGATGCAGTCCATTGCACTGGGAATGGCCATCATCGGCCTGGCTGCCCTGGTGACTGCCCTGGTCACCGGCGACGGGGTCATCGGCTGGGTATGTATCGGGTTGGGCATCATCGGGGGAACGCTGCTGATCGCCGACACGCTGCGCGCGCGCCGACAACACGATGGCGAATCCGCGGCCACAGCCGACGGAAGCCTCGACTTTGACGCCGATTATCCCGACGATCGACCTGCGACCGATGCACCCACCCATTCCGGTGACAAAGAGGTCCAACGGGAAATCATGCGCGAAGAAAGGGTGCTGCACCCCGATACCGGTCCCCGCGACCCTGACATCACCAAAGAAGAAGTAATCGAAGCAACCCGTCACCGCCACCGACGCTGATCGGCCCGGCATCGCTCCTCGGGCGGAGGCTGCCAAGACGTCGGCGGCCATCGCCTGGTCGCCACCCGCGGTGTTTTGTAGAACGCAGCGAATTATTCCACCAGGATCGCGGCCAAACACATACGGCGCCCGGACACGCAGCACGCGGTGGCGGGCCAGTACGTTTCAACCGTCTGGATACGTCTCGCTGCTACCTGGGGTGTCCCTCCGCGTAGGCAGTCGCCCAGTCCCGGACGGCGCGCGCATAGATCCCAGAGTTGTTGTAGGCACGCAGCGCGGAAATCCAGCCTCGCGGGGTCGAGAGGTCCTTTCCGCGCCAACACAGATAGCCCGCGGCCGAGAGCGCGGCGTCGTCGATGTTGTCCGGGCTGACGATGCCATCGTTATTCGCGTCGACCCCGTACAACCGCCATGTCTCTGGGATGAACTGCATCGGTCCCATCGCCCGGGCAAAGCCGGATTCTTCATCCGAAGCGCTGTCGATAAATCCTTCGCCACTGTCCACGATGCGAAGAGTGCCACCGGTGCCGTCGAGGCGAACACCCCTGATCGGAGGGGTCACATCTCCATTGGGCGCAATGGTCGCGCCGCGGTAGGTCCCGTGGTGGCTTTCCACCTGCCCAATGCCTGCCAACGTGGTCCAAGCGATGTGACACTTCGGGTTTTCGACTTCAGCAACTCGAGCGGCGTATGCGTAGGCTTCTAGCGCGATCACAGGAATTTCCAATGCGCCAGCACGCTCCTCCGCCCATTCACGCAACTGATCCGCGGGCCGACCGCTTGCGTAGGTATCCACCGGTGGCACGGGATCACCTGGCGGCGGCGGCACACCGTCCGGGATAAAAAGGCTCAGCTGCCAGGTACAGCTCGACGCCAACAGCATCGCGGTCGCCCCTATCACGGCGACCGCACGCAACCATCGTCTCGGCGACACAGCTTTCCCTTAAACCGGCTTCAGTCACCACAATCGTCCCATGGCGCTACGGGCGACCCCATCGCATTCGCCAGTCAACTCATACCGATATGGCCTTCGCCAGCCAACAAGGAATTAGCTGTTTCCGGAGACGGCTATCTAATTGTCCCCTGATAAGCAGCAAAACACACAATCAGCAACTCCAGTCTTCTTAGCTTTATACAACGACCCGCGCAGCCACAAATAGCCGCTGGGAACGGCGACACGGGCGTGCCAGTACCTACGGCATTAGCAGTAACCGCGGCACCAATTCCCGCATTGTCAACGGCCGTTCGGCTTCGCCGCACCCACCCATCACCTGAGCGCGCGTCAAGCGGCTATTCGTCCGCGGTTTCCGCGGGCAGGTCCTCAACTTCGGCGACAGTTTCGGCCGGCGTTCCCGTGGCCGCATCGTCATCAACAGTCGCCGCATCGTCGTCAACCGTGGCCACATCGTCATCAACAGTTGCCACATCGTCTGGCCAACAGGCCAGCCACTCCTCTGCTGTGGTTGTTCCAGGTTCAGACCCATCGCGCCGCTGACCGACGTCGCTACCGCGGCGCGCAGCAACGATGGCGCCCTCCGCCCTGCGTACCGTCTCAATGAAGTCCAAAACAGCTGTGCGGAGGCTGTTTTCCACATCGCCATCGGCCAACACCGAAATCAAAGTGATCTCGTCGGGAATCAAGTCGGCAGGCAACCCGGCTTTCTCAACACGCCGAATGACCTTCTGCGCCAACGCCAGTGCCGGCTGACCCGTGTGAACGTCATCCAATACCGAGCTGCGGGACTTCTCGGCGGCCTTGCGCTCCTCCCACTGAGTCAGCTGGTCTTCAAGCGAAGTCGTTTCGCCGGCAAGGACTCCGGGTGCCCTATTACCCAGCTTTCGGATCAGCGCGTCGGCAACGTCGTCGATCGTGAAAGGAAGTTGCGAGGCGTCCTCGGCAATACGCGCGTGGAATAGCACCTGCAGCAGCACATCTCCGAGTTCGTCGCGCAGCTGGTCAACGTCGCCACTGCGCACCGCGTCCAACAGCTCGTAGGTCTCCTCCAACAGGTACTTGCACAACGAGTGGTGGGTTTGCTCCTGTTCCCACGGTCCATTGCTGCGCAGTTTGTCCATCATCGCGACGGCATCGATCAACCGTTCGCCTCGCTCAGCGACCGGTGCGCAGATAAGCCGAGCTCCGGCAGCCAAACGAGTAGTGACGCAGGGATGGTCGGGGTCTGACGACAACAACACCGGCGCGTCGTCGCCGTAGTCCGCTGGACGTGCTGAAGGCAACGACCAGGGCACCGCAACAGGCATCTCTTCGGTGTATTGCAGATCACCGCCAAGAAACTCGACGGCTTCAACAGGCAGCAGCGACGGACGACGAGGGTCGACCAGAACAACAATCATGGCGGTTGTCACCGCTGACCCGACGTCTCGGTCAACGTCGGCTCACCAATTTGTTGCTGCGGCTTGCCTAGCATCGCCGTCACCAGGTCGGCCACCATCTGGACCAGTTCAACGTCGCGAAGACGAGGCGCACCGACTCCACCGGCCCGCGGGATCGGAACCTGCACGGCGCAGGTCGTGGCGCGGTAACTCGCTCCCGGATACATCCGCTTGAGCCGCACCTGGGCGGAGTCCGGCAGTGTGATCGGCGACAACCGCACGGTCGCCGCAGAAGGTGCCGTCACTTCGGCGATGCCCGCGTCGCGGCACAGCAACCGCAGCCGCGCCATCGCCAACAGCCGCCGGACGGGCTCGGGCAACACCCCATAACGGTCGGTCAGCTCATCCACAACAGCGGCGATATCACTATCAGAAGTTGCGGCCGCCAGCCGCCGGTAACCCTCCAACCGAAGCCGGTCGCTGGCGATATAGTCCGGAGGAAGGTGCGCGTCGACAGGCAGGTCGATCCGAACATCCTTGGGTTCATCGCCGGTGACCACGGTTTTTCCGTCAGCGGCCGCGCGGTAGGCCTCCACAGCCTCGCCCACCAACCGCACGTATAGATCGAAGCCGACGCCTGCGACGTGCCCCGATTGTTCGACGCCGAGCACGTTGCCGGCGCCGCGGATCTCGAGATCCTTCAGCGCCACCGCCATGCCCGCACCCAGCTCATTGTTTTGCGCAATAGTCGCCAATCGGTCATGTGCCGTCTCGGTCAACGGCGCCTGTGACGGGTAGAGAAAGTAGGCGTAGCCGCGTTCGCGACTGCGACCGACCCGCCCGCGCAGCTGGTGCAATTGGGACAGCCCGAAGGTGTCTGCGCGCTCGACGATGAGGGTGTTGGCGTTGGAGATATCCAAACCGGTCTCCACGATTGTGGTGCACACCAGGATGTCGTACTCGCGGTTCCAGAACCCCTGCACGGTGCTTTCCAACAAATCCTCGGGCATCTGACCGTGTGCGACCACAACTCGCGCCTCGGGCACCAGGCCACGAACCCGGGCAGCCGCCTGATCGATGGAGCCGACCCGGTTGTGCACGTAGAAGACCTGCCCGTCGCGCATCAGCTCCCGACGCAGCGCAGCACCGACCTGCTTGTCGTCGTGCGGGCCGACATAGGTGAGAACTGGGTAGCGTTCTTCCGGCGGCGTCAGAATCGTCGACATCTCGCGAATCCCGGCCAAGCTCATCTCCAGGGTCCGCGGTATCGGGGTGGCGCTCATGGTCAGAACGTCGACGTGGGTGCGCAGCGATTTGATGTGCTCTTTGTGTTCGACGCCGAACCGCTGTTCTTCGTCGACAACCACCAAGCCCAGATTCTTCCAGCGCACCCCGGTCTGCAGAAGCCGATGTGTGCCGATCACGACGTCCACCGAGCCATCGGCCAAGCCCTCGATCACTGCGCGGGACTCTGCGGTGTCGGTGAACCGGGACAGACCCTTCACCACCACCGGGAACCCAGCCATCCGCTCACCGAATGTCTGCAGATGCTGATCAGCTAGCAGTGTGGTGGGCACCAGCACCGCAACCTGTTTGCCATCCTGGACTGCCTTGAACGCCGCCCGCACCGCGATCTCGGTCTTGCCATAGCCGACATCCCCACAGATGACCCGGTCCATCGGCACCGGCTTCTCCATGTCGGCCTTGACCTCGGTGATCGCGGTGAGCTGGTCTACCGTCTCGGTGAAACCAAACGCGTCCTCCATCTCAGCCTGCCACGGAGTGTCCGGCCCGAACGCGTGTCCGGCGCTGGCCTGCCGCTTGGCGTATAGCGCCACCAACTCTCCGGCGATCTCCCGCACCGCCCGCCGCGCCTTCGTCTTCGTATTGGCCCAGTCGCTGCCGCCCAGTCGACTCAGCGCCGGTGCCTGCCCGCCCACATAGCGCGACAGCTGGTCCAGAGAATCCATCGGGACAAAGAGTTTGTCGGCCTGTTGACTGCGCTTGCTCGACGCGTACTCGAGCACCAAGTACTCGCGCCGGGCGCCGCCGACAGTACGCTCTACCATCTCCACGAACCGCCCAATGCCATGCTGGTCGTGCACCACCAGGTCGCCCGGCGTAAGCGCTAATGGATCAACGGTGTTACGCCGTTTGGCAGCCAGTCGCTTGCCCTCGACGGACGTGGCGCGGCTGCCGGTCAGATCGGTTTCAGTGATGACGACCAGGTTGGCGCCCGGGAGCACCACACCCTGCTGCAACGGGCCCTTGAGCACCCCGACGACGCCTGGTCTGAGGCCAGTTTGAGCCGCCGCTCCCGGTTCCACCATGGCGGCGGGGACGTCGAATTCGGCCAGTCGCTCCACCACCCGGTGCGCGGTTCCGGCGCCGGCCGCGACCATCGCCCCGAACCCGCCGGTGGTGACATGCGCACGCAGCATCGAAAAGATGCCGTCGATGTCCTGCTGATGCCCACGCGCCGCGGGTGCCGCGCGAATATCAAGCTCTATTGCCTTCCCGTCGCTGAGCTGACTCAGCGTCCACCAGGGATGTCCGGACCGGGTTGCCGCGGCCCGCACTTCGCCGAGTTCAGCGAACCCCGAACCCCCCAGCTGCTCGATGTCGACCGGCGCTTGGCCATCCGGACCGGAATCCAGCGCCGCGACCGACCAAGACGCCTCCAGGAATTCGCGGCCGGTCTTGATCAGGTCGGCCGCACGGCTACGGACCTTTTCCGGATCGCACAACAGCAGCGGAGTCCCCGCAGCCAGTTGATCGGTCAGCAACGCGTGGTCGTCGGGACGAAGCACCGGAATCAGCGCCTCCATGCCATCGACGCCGATACCCTCAGCCAGCTTGGCCAGCATGTCAGCGACGCTGCCGGTGATCGAACCCGAGCCCGAGGGGTGTTTAGCGGCCAATTCCGCGGCCCGCGCCCGCACCTCGCCATCCAGCAGCAGCTCGCGACAAGCGAACGCAACCACTTCCTGCACATCGATCTCCGGGATGGAGCGTTGGTCGGCTACCGAGAACATCCGCATTTCGGTAATTTCGTCGCCCCAGAACTCGATGCGCACCGGGTGCTCGGCAGTCGGGGGAAACACATCGAGAATCCCCCCACGGACCGCGAATTCGCCGCGCCGGCCAACCATGTCCACTCGGGCGTAAGCCAGTTCGCCCAGCCGGGCGATGGCGCCCTCGAATCCACCGTCGGCGCTGGTGTCGTCGCCGGTGGTGAGCGTCAGCGGTTCCAGCGACCCCAGCTGCGGCGTCATGGGCTGCAATAGTGATCGCACCGCGGTCACCACGACCCGCAGTGGCGGGCCCAGGCGGTGATCGTCGGGGTGGGCCAGGCGACGCAGCACCATCAGCCGAGTGCCGACAGTATCCACACCTGGCGACAGCCGTTCATGCGGAAGGGTCTCCCAGGACGGGAACACCGCCGCTGCGTCGCCGAATACACCTCGTAGTTCACCGGCGAGGTCCTCAGCTTCACGGCCGGTGGCGGTTACTACCAGAACCGGGCCCTGACGCGCCAACGCACTGGCGACAAACAGCCGCGCACTCGCGGGACCGACGACAGCCAGCTCTGCGGGTCGATCCGCAGTGCGCTCAATGAGCTGCTGGAAGGTTGGCGCCGTCAGCGCCAAATCGACGAGCCCCGCGATAGGGTGATCTGGGCTACCAGGCCCCGGTGCGGTCATGATGCCGCCATTCTAGGGCGCCGATGTTCGTCGCTTTCGGGCAAGGCGCCATCCTGGGCTAGCTGGGCTGCTGCCACGCGATTGCGTTGCGACGCAGCGTTACTCGTCCTGCAGCCGGGGATCTGCTTCTAGGTGCGTCAAACCATTCCACATCAGGTTCACCAGATGTGCCGCGACGACTTCTTTCTTCGGTACCCGAGTGTCGAGCCACCACTGCGCCGTCATCGACACCGAGCCCACCAGGGCCTGAGCGTAAAGCGGGGCCAGATCTGGATCCAGGCCGCGACGCGCGAAGTCGCCGGCCAGAATGGAGCTGACCTGACTGACGGCGTCGTTGAGTAGGCTGGAATAGGTGCCCGAGCTGATCGAGGCCGGCGAGTCGCGGATCATGATGCGAAAACCGTCGGTGCGTTCTTCGACGTAGGTCAGCAACGCCAACGCAACCAGCTCGACACGCACCCGCGACCGGTTGTTGGTCAGCGACGAGCTGATGCCGTCCAGCAGCGCCGACATCTCCCGGTCGACCACCACCGCGTACAGGCCTTCCTTCCCGCCGAAATGCTCATAGACGACCGGCTTGGACACGTTGGCACGCTGAGCGATCTCCTCAATGGATGTCCCCTCGTATCCGCGTTCGGCAAACAGCGATCGAGCGATGCCGATCAGCTGGTGTCGGCGCTCGCTACCGGTCATCCTGGCGCGGGGAGCCCGCGTCTCTTTGTCAGACTCTTTGTCCGGCACTGCCACGTCAGCCAGGGTATCGGTTTTCCCGGAGCGAGCTGCCGCAACTGCAGGCCAGCGGGGTCCTCCTCGGGGCGCACACGACCCGCATCGTCGTCAGAACAGACCCAATTGTCCAACTCCTCCTCGGGTCGCACACGACCCGCATCGTCGTCAGAACAGACCCAATTGTCCAACTCCTCCTCGGGTCGCACACGACCCGCATCGTCGTCAGAACAGACCCAATTGTCCAACTCCTCCTCGGGTCGCACACGACCCGCATCGTCGTCAGACTAAAGTCACATGGTGGCGCTGGGAATGCTCGCCCTTGGTGTGCGATCCGTCGTGGTGTAATCGGCAGCACCTCTGATTTTGGTTCAGAAAGTTCAGGTTCGAGTCCTGGCGACGGAGCTTCAGCGCCCTGCTCACGAGTGTGGCTTTGCCTGGGTTGGCCGTGAAATGACACCCTGGACGACGTGTCAGCACGCCACCCTGACGTTTGGGTAAGTGAAAGCCAACTTAAGGAGAGTCGATGACGTTGCGTGGCGACACTGCGGTCCTGGTCTTGGCGGCCGGGCCCGGCACTCGGATGCGGTCAGACATCCCGAAGGTGTTGCACACCCTTGGTGGGCGCAGCATGCTGTCGCATTCCCTGCACACCATGACCAAGCTCGCACCGCGCCATCTGGTAGTAGTGCTGGGCCACGATCACCAGCGCATCGCTCCGCTGGTCGCCGGGCTAGCCGAGAACCTCGCACGCACGATCGACGTCGCGCTGCAAGATCAACCCCGCGGAACCGGAGACGCGGTGCGCTGCGGGCTGTCCGAGCTGCCCGAGGATTACGCCGGCGTAGTCGTCGTCGCAGCGGGCGACACCCCGCTGCTTGACGCTGACACCCTTGCCGACCTGGTCGATGCCCACAATGCGACCTCAGCCGCCGTGACCGTGCTGACCACGACCCTGGACGATCCGCACGGCTATGGCCGTATTTTGCGCACTCAGGACAACGAAGTGATGGCGATCGTCGAACAGACCGACGCGACACCCTCGCAGCGAGCTATCTGCGAAGTCAACGCCGGCGTCTACGCCTTCGACATCGCCGCGCTGCGGTCGGCCCTGGGCCAGCTGAGCTCCAACAACGCACAACAAGAGCTCTATCTGACCGACGTCATCGCCATCCTGCGCCGGGACGGTCAAACCGTGCATTCCCGGCACGTCGAGGACAGCGCTTTGGTGGCGGGCGTCAATAACCGCGTCCAACTCGCCGACCTGGGTGCAGAACTCAACCGCCGGATTGTGGCCACTCACCAGATGGCCGGGGTCACCGTAGTCGATCCCGCTACCACGTGGATCGACGTTGACGTCACGATCGGCCGCGACACCGTCATACACCCCGGCACCCAGCTACACGGCCGCACCCAGATCGGCGGTCGCTGTGTGATCGGCCCAGACACGACCCTCACCGACGTCACAGTTGGCCAGGATGCCTCAGTGGTCCGCACCCACGGTACGTCTTCATCGATCGGAGCCGGCGCCGCTGTCGGCCCCTTCACCTACGTGCGGCCGGGCACCCTGCTGGGAGCCGACGGCAAACTCGGCGCGTTCGTCGAAACCAAAAACTCCAACATCGGTTCCGGAACGAAGGTGCCGCACCTGACTTACGTGGGCGACGCCGACATCGGCGAACACAGCAATATCGGTGCATCGAGTGTGTTCGTGAACTACGACGGCATGACAAAACGCCGTACAACGGTGGGCTCGCACGTCCGCACCGGGTCGGACACTATGTTCGTGGCACCGGTTACTGTCGGCGACGGCGCCTATACCGGCGCCGGCACGGTGGTCCGCGACGATGTCCCGCCCGGAGCGCTGGCGGTGTCGGCCGGTGCCCAACGCAACATCGAAAACTGGGTCCAGCGCAACCGGCCCGACAGCGCATCCGCTCAGGCAGCCGATCAGGTCGGCAAGAAAGCCGCCGAAAAGACGTCCACGACCGCACCAGAGCCGCCCCAGCCCGACCAGACGCAATGAACTCGCTGCCCACCAACCCGGCGACAATTGTGGACTCAGCGCTTACGTACGATGGGTTTTCATTCCCTATTCCGATCCCGAAACGGCGAGGGCGGCACGTTGAGCCACGACTGGACCGATAATCGCAAAAACCTGATGCTTTTCGCCGGCCGCGCACATCCGGAGCTGGCCGAACAAGTAGCCAAAGAACTCGACGTTCACGTGACCGCGCAGACGGCGCGGGAATTCGCTAACGGCGAGATCTTCGTGCGCTTCCACGAATCGGTGCGCGGATGTGACGCATTCGTCCTGCAATCGCATCCGGCGCCGGTGAACACCTGGCTGGTTGAACAGATGATCATGATTGACGCGCTCAAACGCGGCAGCGCCAAAAGGATCACCGCCGTAGTGCCGTTCTATCCCTACGGTCGCCAGGATAAAAAGCACCGCGGCCGCGAACCGATCTCCGCGCGACTCATCGCCGACCTGTTCAAAACCGCGGGCGCTGACCGGATCGTCACCGTCGACCTGCACACCGATCAAATACAAGGTTTCTTCGACGGCCCCGTCGACCACATGCGCGCCCAGAACCTGCTCACCGGCTACATCGGGGACAACTATCCGTGCGGCGACATGGTTGTGGTCTCCCCCGATTCCGGCCGGGTGCGAATCGCCGAGAAATGGGCCGATGCATTAGGCGGCGTACCGCTTGCCTTCATTCACAAGACGCGTGACCCGCGAGTGCCTAACCAAGTGGTATCCAACCGCGTTGTCGGTGACGTGGCGGGACGCACGTGCGTCTTGATCGACGACATGATCGATACCGGCGGCACCATTGCCGGCGCCGTGCAGCTATTGCACGATGACGGCGCACGCGACGTAGTGATTGCCGCCACTCACGGTGTGCTGTCCGACCCGGCAGCACAGCGCCTGGCCGCATGCGGTGCCCGCGAAGTGATAGTCACCAATACGCTTCCCATCGCCGAAGAAAAACGGTTTCCCCAGCTCACGGTTTTGTCCATCGCACCGCTGCTGGCCAGCACTATCCGGGCGGTATTCGAAAACGGTTCAGTCACAGGATTATTCGACGGAGACGCATAGATGGCAGCGGATCAAAGCAGCGCGCCGCGTAATGCAGTCATCTACCACAACCCCAAATGCAGTACGTCTCGTAAGACACTGGATTTGTTGCGAAACAACGGTTTCGAGCCAACGATCATCCAGTACCTGAAATCACCACCATCCCGTGACGAATTGGCCGACATGATCCGCGCTGCCGGCATTGACGTACGCACCGCCGTGCGTCGGCGGGAACCGTTGTATGCCGAACTCAACCTCGAAGCCGCCACCGATCAGCAACTGCTCGACGCAATGACCGAGCACCCGATCCTCATCGAGCGGCCGTTTGTCGTCACACCGAAGGGCACCCGGCTGGCTCGGCCGGTCGACGTGGTCCGCGAGATTCTGTGACGACGAGCCGCAACGGGGCGAGTCGCCGGACCGCTAACTGGTCTGCGGCAGCCGCGGTGGTCGGCACGCTGACGCTGTCGGTGGTCGCGTGCGCGCCGAAGGCCCCCGACTATCAGTCTGTGTGGACCACAAGTTCGACAACCGGCGCCGCTCCGACGACGACAACAACACCAGTACCGTTATGGAAATACCTGGAAAGCGTCGGGGTCGCCGGACAACAGGTGGCACCGAACACCCTCACCGACTTGACTGTGTCGATCCCCACGCCCTCCGGCTGGGGGCCGCACGACAATCCGAACATCACCCCGGAAACGGAGATGATCTCGAAGGGCGGCACGTACCCGACGGCCATGCTGATGGCGTTTACGCTACGCGGAGACTTCGATGTTGCCGAAGCGATCAAGCATGGCAACGCCGACGCCCAGCTGACCCGGAACTTTGCCGAGTTGGATTCCTCGACAGCAGACTTCAACGGGTTTCCATCATCAATGATCCAGGGCAGCTACGACGTTGAGGGAACCCGACTGCATACATGGAACCGGGTCGTCATCCCTACCGGCCCGCCGCCCGCCAACCAGCGCTACCTCGTTCAACTCACCATAACCAGTCTGGCCGACGAGGCGGTGGAGCATGCGTCCGACATCGAG
The DNA here is from genome assembly GCF_965230835.1 of Mycobacterium sp. Lineage (GTDB taxonomy): Bacteria > Actinomycetota > Actinomycetes > Mycobacteriales > Mycobacteriaceae > Mycobacterium. The sequence goes on along the minus strand of NZ_CBDDLW010000002.1, from coordinate 3,264,509 downwards.
CAGATCATCGGTGGATTCGTTGTGTCAGCCAGATAGCACCCGACAAGCAACCACCGAACGTGATAATCATCACAACTGCCGATGCGCCAGCCAGTAATGGCACACTCCAATTGTGAGGACTTCTGGTAAACGAGGGCCCGGTCGCCCCTTCGGGGCCGCCGCAGACGAAACGCGCAAAAGCATTGTGCGCGCCGCGCGTTACGTTTTCAGCCAACGCGGCTACGACGGAGCCACGTTCAAGGAAATCGCCAGCTGCGCCGACCTGACCCGGCCAGCCATCAATCACTACTTTGCCAACAAACGGGTCCTGTACCAGGAGGTGGTGGACCGAACCAACGAACTCGTCGTCGAGGCAGGCATCGAACGGGCTCTTCGCGAGACAAGCCTGGCTGCGCGGATCAGCACGATCATCGACGTCGCTGTGGAAGCCAATTCCCGCAATCCGTCGGCGGCTGCGCTTCTGGCCACCGACGTGCTGGAATCGCAGCGGCATCCGGAACTGAGCCCAAACGGCAACGATACTGTGCGCGCCGCCAGAGAATTTCTGATCTGGGCTGTTAACGATGCGATAGAACGCGGCGAACTCACCGGCGATATCGATACCGCGGCGTTGATCGAGACATTGATGGTCGTGGCATGCGGCTTGACCTTTTACGCCGGCTATATCGGAAGCCACGAACAGATTGACACTGCAGCCGAGTCGGTGCGGCAGCTGTTGAAGGGCGAGTTGGCGAGGCTATCGCCTTCTTAGTGCCCAACGTCAATCACGCCGATCCAGCTGCCACCCCAAACTGGTCGCGGTGCGGACCGGCGCGACCAGTGGACCCTGGTTGCTGCCGATAGCAATCCGACTGCCGCCGAGGTGCGCTCGGCCATCCTGGCCGCGCCGACAGCTGCTGGTCGCGCGGCGAAGTCGGCCCTAGGGTAGATCTGTATGACCGGTTGGACCGCCGCAGAGCTCCCGTCATTCACCGGACGCACCGCGATCATTACCGGCGCCAACAGCGGATTGGGCGCAGTGACAGCCCGCGAGTTGTCCCGCAGCGGCGCCAAGGTCATCCTCGCGGTCCGGAGCACTGATAAGGGCGCAGCCGCAGCGCTGGAGATGAGCGGCGATGTCGAGGTGCGTCAACTCGACCTGCAAAATCTGTCATCGATCCGCGAATTCGCCGATGGGATCGTCGACGTCGACGTCCTGATCAACAACGCCGGCATCATGGCCACCCCGTACACGCTGACTGTCGACGGCTTGGAAAGCCAGATCGGTACCAATCATCTGGGGCATTTCGCACTGACCAACTTGTTGCTTCCCAAACTTGCCAACCGAGTGGTAACGGTGTCCTCGATAATGCACCGTATAGGCCGCATCAACCTCGAAGACCTGAACTGGAAATCCCGGCGTTACTCCGGGTGGGGAGCCTACGGCCAATCGAAGCTCGCCAACCTCCTGTTCACCAGCGAGCTGCAGCGGCGCCTCGACGCGGTGAGTTCACCGCTGCGTGCACTGGCCGCTCATCCCGGCTATTCGCGCACCAACCTGCAGGGCCACACTGGCCGCAAGCTCGGCGATGCATTCATGTCGGCCAGCGCCCGGATGGCCACCGATTCCGATTTCGGCGCCCGCCAAACGCTGTATGCGGCGTCGCAGGATCTGCCTGGCAACACCTACATCGGCCCCCGATTCGGGATCTTGGGCCGCACTCAGCCGGTCGGCCGCAGTCGGCGGGCGCGAAACGAAACTACCGCCACCGCCCTCTGGGAACTATCCGAGCAGCTCACCGGCACCGAATTTCCGCTCTGAGGTGCTGATGCGCTAGCCTGGCCAGGCGTCACGGCGAGGGTAGCCAGCGGATTCCCACAGAATTCCAGAGCACCGTTATCGACGGAGGCCGACAATTTGTCGCGAACCTAGCCGTGCCCGCCACACACCTTGGCACCGAGCACACAGGAGCGACATATGGCTAAATCTGACACGGCCAACAACCAGCTGAGCGTGACGGTGCGCACCCAGACCGGCAAAGGCGCATCTCGGCGAGCCCGGCGTGCCGGCAATATTCCCGCGGTTCTGTACGGTCACGGCGCCGAGCCGCAGCATTTGGAGTTGCCTGCGCATGATTACGCGGCCGTGCTGCGAAACTCCGGCACCAATGCAGTGCTGACCCTCAACATTGCCGGCAAGCAGCAGATGGCGCTGACGAAGGCGGTAGACATCCACCCGATTCGCCGCAACATTCAGCATGCCGACCTGGTGATCGTGCGCCGCGGAGAGAAGGTCGTCGTCGATGTCGCGGTCGTCATCGAGGGTGAGGCTGGACCAGACACCCTGGTAACTCAGGACACCAACTCCATCGAGATCGAAGCCGAGGCCCTGTCGATCCCGGAGCAGTTGAGCGTGTCTATCGAAGGCGCCGAGCCCGGCACTCAGTTCACCGCCGGACAAATCCCGTTGCCGCGTGGCGTCAACCTCGTCTCCGACCCGGAACTGCTGGTGGTCAACGTTGTGAACGCGCCAACGGGCGAAGAGCTCGCGGCCGAGGGCGAGGAAGCCCAAACCGGGGAGGCCGCCAAAGAAGGCGAAGAAGCGTCCGGCGGCGGCGAGGCCACCGACGAATCCGAGTAGGCGGCTCGCAACGTGGCCGAGCCGCTGTTGGTGGTCGGCCTGGGCAACCCAGGAACGAGCTACGCCAAAACCCGACACAACCTCGGGTTCATGGTGGCCGATCTGCTCGCTGCCCGACTGGGTTCAAGATTCAAGGTGCACAAGCGTTCCGGGGCCGAAGTCGCGACCGGACGACTAGCCGGACACGCTGTGCTGGTGGCCAAGCCGCGCTGCTACATGAATGAATCTGGCCGACAGGTAGGGCCGCTGGCGAAGTTCCACTCCATATCGCCAGCCGACATCATCGTCATACACGACGAACTCGACCTCGACTTCGGCCGTATCCGGCTGAAGCTAGCCGGCGGCGAGGGCGGCCATAACGGGCTGCGTTCGGTGGCGGCCGCACTGGGCACCAAAGACTTTCAGCGAGTGCGCATCGGAATCGGCCGACCACCGGGCCGCAAAGATCCCGCGGCGTTTGTGCTAGAGAACTTCACCACGGCCGAGCGAACCACGGTTCCGGCGATCTGCGAACAGGCGGCCGACGCCACCGAGTCGCTCATCGAGCTAGGACTAGAGCCCGCGCAAAACCGCGTCCACGCGTGGTGAGAGCCGGCTCAAGCATCTTGCCCAATGCGTCCGTGCTGTAGTCGTGGCCTCGGTGTGCGCACCAACCGTCTAGGTGACGAGAGTGATCGAGTTTGCGCGCCGCAGCTTGCCAGACGGCGTCTTCGGAATGGTGCCCGGACCGAGAACCACAACGTTGCGTGGCCGCACGTCAACCTCGGCAAGCACCTCGTGAGCCACCTGATGCTCGATGCGGCGGACTTCAGCGAGATCCTCGAAGGCATTCGACTCCACAGCCACAGCGAAGGTCTCGCGAGAGTGTCCAGCGTCGAGTCGCACAGCCACGGCACAACCCGCGCGTACCCCTTCGACTCGGCCCGCGGCCCGCTCGATGTCGGTCGGGTAGACATTCCGGCCCGCCATGATGATGACGTCCTTGACCCTGCCACACACCACGACGTGGCCGTTCTCCATCTGATAACCCAGGTCGCCGGTGTCATACCAACCGTGCTCATTCTGAGCCGGCATGAACCCACCCATCGTGATGTAACCGGGAGTCAACGGTTCACCACGCAGCTCGATGACCCCGACGCCGCGCGAAGGCAGCACGGTGCCGTCTTCTCCGACGACGCGCATCTCCAGACCTTCCAGTAGCGGTCCCAACGAAGGCAGCCGACGGGTGTTGCCCCGAGTAGCCGGAACTGCGCGGCCCAGTGCGGCCAGCAGGTCGGCATCGACCTCGTCGACCACCAAACCCGCGCCGCACTCGGAGAATGACACCGCCAGCGTCGTCTCAGCCATGCCGTAGGCGGGAAGAATCGCTTTTGAGCTCAGCCCGAACGGCTTGCCCGCGTCGATCAGATCTTCGACATCTGCAGGATCCACCGGCTCCGCACCCGACAACGCGAAGCGCAGAGTGGACAGGTCGAACTGGCCCGGCGTCGCCTGTTTACGCAGCCGTTTGGCGAACAACGAGTACGCGAAGTTAGGGGCGGCGGTCATCGTCCCCTTGTACTTGTCGATCAACTTCGCCCACAGCAACGTGTCGCGCAGGAAGTCCATCGGGGTGACCTTGACCAATTCGGCGCCGAAATACATGGGCACCGTCAAGAAGCCGATCATGCCCATGTCGTGGAAACACGGCAACCAGCTGACCATCACGTCTTTCTCGACGTCGTACTCCGCGCCGACGAACATCGCCTCAGCATTCGAGTACACGTTGCGGTGGGTTATCTGAACAGCTTTGGGAGACCCGGTCGAGCCAGACGTCAATTGCATCAACGCTAGGTCGTCCTCGCCGGTCTCGACGGGGTCAATCGGATCGAATTCCAGCAGCTTCTCAATGGTCAACACTTTGATGCCGCGCTCCTCGAGCACCGGAGCCGCCGGCATAAAGGGATCGGAAATGATGACCGCTTTGGCCTCGATCATGTCGATCACGGTCGTGGTGTCCTCGGCCCACAACGCCAAGTCAGTTCGCGGCGTGGGCTGATGCAGCATGGTCAGGCTGGCGCCTCGTATCCACAGACCCTGAGCGGTCGGGGCGATCTCTACCGGCGCCCCAGCGAGCACACCGACCGCGTCGCCGTGGCCGACACCGGCAGCAGCCAACCCTCCGGCTATTTGACGCGCCCGCTCATGTACCTCGGCCCAGGTGTGGCGAACCGGGGTATGAGGCTCACCGGTCACCATGCCCTTGCTGCTCTCCCGCGCGTTGCGGAACAACGTCTCGGTAAACCTGCTCACAAGAACCTCCTCGGCTCAGGCGCCCTAACCAAGGCCCGGGCTTTCATGTTCCGCCTGTTCGTCGCCACTTTGCGACAGGCGCGCGTGCACAGTTGGGGAGCAGTTGCATCTCGAAATAGTCATAATCAGCCGCCCCCGCCCGGCCATACGACCTGCAATAGCCCGGCCCCACGATACTGGTTCGGTGCAGATACCTCGATCGTCCGCCGGGGTTCCCGGCGGATCTGAGAATCATCCGCGCTTGGTCATCGCTGGCCGTCACCGCCGATTATCTTAAACATTTCTTAAGTATCTGCCAAGATCCCGCGCGCTTTGAGTCAGATATCACACTTCGATTGTGGGTGTCGGTACCACGCGGGCACCTGGCACCGGCCCGCTGGCGACTCGGACCGTGCGGCACACACCCGCCCCCGAGAGCTGGGAACCGACATCGATCGCCTCGGGCGCAGTGGCACACAAGAATGCACACGTCGGACCAGATCCAGACACAATGCCGGCCAACGCGCCCGCCTCGACACCGGCGCGCAGAGCCCGTCGCAAAGCCGGATCCAGGCTGACCGCGGCCGCTTGCATTTCGTTGCCCAGGAGCGGCGCCAGCTGCTCCGGATCACCCGCAGCCAAAGCTGCTAGCACCGGCCCGGGCTCGTCAAGCTGCGGCGGCCTCCCCGTGTCCCGGAGTCGGTCGAGCTCGGTGAAGACCGCCGGGGTGAGCAACCCACCGTCAGCGAATGCCAGGACCCAATGGAAAGTGTTTCGGGACAACACCGTCGCCAGCTCCTCGCCGCGACCGGTCCCCAGAGCGGTACCGCCGTGTAGCGCAAACGGCACATCGCTGCCCAGCTGGGCTGCGAGCATACGCAGGTCTCGACGAGGCAAATTCAGTTCCCATAACGCGTTCATCGCCACCAAAACCGCCGCGGCGTCCGCGCTACCGCCCGCCATCCCACCGGCAACAGGAATGGACTTGTCAATCATGATCGAAACGTCTGGCGCCCGGCCAACGTGGTCGGCCATCAGCACGGCCGCCCGCCAGGCGAGGTTGCGTTCGTCGGTCGGCAGTTGGTCAGCGCCCTCACCGACCAGCTCGAGTGACAACACATCAGCGTTACGCACCGTGACCTCGTCAACGAGCGAGACGGCCTGAAATATCGTGGTCAGTTCGTGATAGCCATCCTCGCGGCGATCGCCGACCGCGAGGTAGAGATTGACCTTCCCCGGCACTCGAACGGTGGCCGACCCGGTGGGCACCCACTGCGCTGCGGTACTGCCGTCAGACGCGGACACCGCAGCAGACTATCTGCTACAACTACCCCAGCACACAGTGACGCCCCGATAGCCCAGGTGACAACCATTGCCAGCGGCCCTCAGCTGGCAGAAGCACGCCCTGAAACCTGGCCCAGCGTTGTGCCCCTACGGGCCTGGGTTGTCCCGGCGGGGCCAGCGGAGCGTTGCAGCAGCCGCACGAAATCGTCGATAGACAGTGTCTCACCGCGGCGGGCGGGATCGATGCTGGCAGCAAGCAGGCGGTTCGCCGACTCATTGCCAGAGCCCGCCCACTCCACAAAAGCGTTACGCGACGTCTTGCGCCGTTGCGCGAAGGCGATATCGACGAGGTTGAACACCTGCTGGCGGAAGGCTTCGTCAGTCGGCCAGCGCGGCGTCGCATACCGATCGATGCGCACCAGCCCGGAGTACACCCGCGGAATCGGCCAGAAAACTGTCGGTGAAACAGTGCCGCAGCGCCGGACTCCGCCGAAGAAGCGCAGCTTGACGCTGGGTACGCCATAGTCCTTGTTGCCCGGCTGCGCAGCGAGCCGCTCGGCGACTTCCATCTGCACCATCACCGTCATGACGCGAATCGACGGAAATTCGGCAAACAGATGCAGCAGTGCGGGAACCGCGACGTTATACGGCAGATTGGCAACCACCGCCGTCGGCTCGTCAGACAGATCTGCCTGGCGAAGCGTCATGATGTCGCGATTCAGCACCGTCAGCCGCTGGACCTCGCTGTGCGAATGCTCAGCTACGGTCTGCGGCATCCGGCCGGCGAGCAGTGGGTCGATTTCGACGGCAGTGACCGCAGCGCCGCGATCGAGCAGCGCCAATGTGAGAGACCCGAGGCCCGGTCCCACCTCAAGGACCCGATCGGACCGGCCGACCCCGGACGCTGAAACCACCCGGCGAACCGTGTTGGCGTCATGAACGAAATTCTGCCCGAGCGACTTCCGCGGCCGGAGTTCAAGTTCTCTGGCCAGCCGCCTGATCTCGGTGCGCCCGAGCAGTTTGATAGTCAGCGCGCCCCCACCCGTCCACTGCATACCGGCCAGGCGCCCCACCCCTGGCGTTGCTGCGTCACCTGAGCGACGGCGATCTGTTCTTCACGACTGGCGAGATCAGCGCGGGGTGCGTAGCGCAGCCCGCCGTTGGCCGCCCAGGTTCCCTCGTCGAACTGCACACCTCCGTAGAAACCGTTGCCGGTATTAGTCGCCCAGTTCCCGCCGGCCTCACAACCGGCGAGGGCATCCCAAATTGATCCGTCAGCTATCCGAGGCGCTTCCGTGCCGGGCTTGGTACCCACTCGCACCACCGCTTCGCGCGCTGGAGTCACCACCACATTGGCGATAGGCAACCGGCCGGTCTCAACGCCATTGACCTTAGCCACCGCGAACGTGACGTCCTGGGTGCCCGGAACACCCGGGTCTTCAACGAATTCCCGGCTCATGTTCATGTCCGGGTCTTCGATACGCCGAGCAGGCGGCGGCAGCGCCACGCGCTCGGTAATCTTCTCCACCCGGTTCCGCGTGACCTGAATCTGCATACCGTCTATCAACGGCGTCGAAGCCTTAGGCACCACCTGGTCGCTCTGCAATAGTGGCACGCCTGCAGCCGCAAGCAGCCCCGCGACATTCGGCGCCGGCAGGTGCACCGTGCGCACCACACCACCGTCGTTTAGCTGTACCGACTTCGCGCTCACGACTGGCAGTGCCATCCCCGCAAGTGGAACCCGGCTGCCGCGCGAAGCCACCGCTGGGGCCTTGTCGGTCATCGCAAGCTGGGCCAAGGCTTCATCCACGGTGGCCGCCGTCGTCCAAACCTTCTTGGGGGCGTGACCGTCTACCGAGATCGCCAGCGGCCGGCTGCGCCGTAGCACGATGGTGTCAGCGTCGCCCACCAGCACGTCACCTGCCGGGTACAAGTCATCGCGCTCGTCTGCGGCAAAACCGTTCTCCTGCAGAATGTCGATGACCCGAGACTTCATCGTGGTCACCCGCATCGAGGTTCCGTCGATCGTCAACGTCACAGTCTTGCAGGTAGAGACCGCGTAGCCGCCGGCAAACGTCAGCACCAGCAGTAACGCGCCGACGACGACACGCAACATCGGCGATGGAGTCTGATGAAGTTTCGTCAACAGATTCAATGTGGGTCTACCCCGATCTCTGCAGCAACTGAAACGACATTGGCAGCCGGTACGGTCAGTGGCGCCGAACGAAACCTGCGGCCATTCGTCCGGTCACAAGACGGTAACGAACCCACCAATGTTGAGCAACTCCATCGCGGTGGTGTCGGCGGCATGTCAAAGTCAACGGTTCGGGTGTTCGCCAAGTCGGTAGATTCGACGAGCATTGCTGGTGGTCGCTCGGGCCAGTTCGTCAGCAGAGCGATCAACCAGCTCAGCCAAGGCCCGCACGGTGTAGGGAAGGCAGTACGGCTCGTTCGCTGCACCGCGGTAGGGGTGCGGGGTCAAAAAAGGCGCATCAGTTTCCACCAAAAGCAGCTCCGAAGGTATCACCGGAACAGCGTCCCGAAGGTCACGCGCGTTGCGGAAACTCACCGTCCCAGACAAGCTGAGCGACCATCCAGCGTCCACACAAAGGCGAGCCATCTCACGACCCGACGAGAAACAGTGAAAGATCACAGTCTCAGGTGCGCCTTCAGCCCGAAGGACGTCGAGCACTTCACGGTCGGCCTGGCGGTTGTGGATCATCAGCGGCTTCTGAATCCGCTTGGCCAGGTCGATATGCCACGCAAACGCCTCCCGCTGCACCTCCGGTTGCGCGCAGCCAGCAAGCCGACCTGGCCAGTACATGTCCATTCCGGTCTCGCCGACGGCCACGACTCGTGGATGAACAGCCAGCCGCTCGATCTCAGCCCGCGCGGCCTCGGTGAACGCGTCTGCGCGCGTAGGGTCCAACGCCACCGCACCGTAAACCCGCGGATCCCACTCGGCCGCCCTCGTCACCCAGCGCGCAGCATCCATATCGTCAGCGACGGTCACCACTGCACCCACACCCACCGCCGCAGCACGGTCAGCGATTGCCCGCACCCCGTCGGGGTCGGTCGCACCACACGCGTCGAGATGAGTATGGGCATCGATCAAGGGCGCCAGAGGCTCGGGAGCGGGAGGCGCTTCGCGTTTGGCCGCGCGGTTGGAGCTCACGCGCACACAATAGGGTTGACTCCCGATGAAGTCCTACTACGTCACCACCGCGATCGCCTATCCCAACGCGGCACCGCACGTGGGTCATGCGTACGAATACATCGCCACCGACGCGATTGCCCGGTTCAAGCGACTCGACGGCTTCGATGTCCGGTTTCTCACCGGAACCGACGAACACGGCCTCAAAGTCGCGCAGGCCGCCGCGGCGGCGGGTGTCCCGACCGCCGCCTTGGCCCGAAGCAATTCGGACGTATTCCAACGAATGCAGGAAACACTGAATATCTCGTTCGACCGGTTCATCCGAACCACCGACGCAGACCACCACGAGGCATCCAAGGAAATTTGGCGGCGGATGGTTGCAGCCGGCGACATCTACCTAGACACCTACGCCGGGTGGTACTCAGTACGCGACGAGCGGTTCTTCGTGGAATCAGAAACCCAGCTCCTCGACGACGGATCCCGCGTGGCCGTCGAGACCGGCACTCCGGTCAGCTGGACAGAGGAGCAGACCTTCTTCTTCCGGCTCTCGGCATACGCAGACAAGCTGCTGGCCCACTACCGCGCGAACCCCGATTTCATCGCGCCCGAAGTTCGGCGCAATGAAGTGATGAGTTTCGTGGCGGGTGGACTGCACGATCTGTCCGTCTCCCGCACATCATTCGACTGGGGGGTGCAGGTACCCGAGCATCGCGACCATGTCATGTATGTCTGGGTCGATGCACTGACCAATTACCTGACCGGGGCCGGGTACCCCGACATCGGCTCGGAATTGTTTGCCCGCTACTGGCCCGCCGACTTGCACATGATCGGCAAGGACATCATCAGGTTTCATGCCGTCTACTGGCCAGCCTTTTTGATGTCAGCCGGAATCGAGCTGCCGCGAAGGGTGTTCGCGCACGGTTTCGTACACAATCGCGGCCAGAAAATGAGCAAGTCGGTGGGTAACACCGTCGACCCGATGGCACTCGTTGAAACGTTCGGCGTTGACCAAGTCCGCTACTTCCTGCTGCGGGAGATCCCGTTCGGCCAGGACGGCAGCTACAGCGACGAAGCGATCATTACGCGGATCAACACCGACCTTGCCAACGAACTCGGCAACCTAGCCCAACGTTCGTTGTCGATGGTGGCCAAAAACCTAGGCGGGTTAGTGCCAGAACCCGGCGAGTTCACCAATGCCGACACCGAGCTGCTGGCAACGGCTGACGGCTTGTTGGAACGGGTCCGGACTCATTTCGACGCACAGGCGATGCATTTGGCCCTCGAAGCGATCTGGCTGATGCTCGGCGAGGCGAATAGGTACTTCTCAGCTCAACAGCCGTGGGTGCTGCGCAAGAGCCAATCGGAGGCCGATCAGGCTAGGTTCCGCACCACGCTCTACATCACCTGCGAGGCGGTCCGCATCGCAGCACTGCTGGTTGCGCCTGTGATGCCGGAGTCGGCGGCCAAGCTGCTGGACCTACTCGGCCAAACCGAAGATCAGCGGCACTTCACCGCACTACGCCTACGGCTGGCTCCCGGCACTGCGCTGCCCGCGCCCACCGGGGTGTTTCCGCGCTACCAGCCACAAGCCGACGCCGACTGAATCGTCGTTGCCGCGCACCTCGACCACGTTCAGCCACCTGCTCATTTTGCGACGGCCGAGGTCTGCGCGTCGCGCGGTATATCAAGCGTGGCAACCGGGTAGAAACCTGAATCGTCGCGACCATCGCGAGCCAACTGCATGGGCGGATAGTTCACCACGTGCGAACCGTTCGGCTTGTGCTGGTGCCAATCGATCGACGCCCGCAACGTGTAGTGCCCGGCCGGCAACCCGGCCAGATCAACGTCCACTGTCTCGGTGGCCGAGGCGGGCCGCGGCTGGTCACTGTTGCGATCTCCTGAGGTATCGGAGACCAGGGCTCGGAGATCCACGGTGGCGGGCAAGGTCCGAACCATCGCCCCGGTGAAATCCACCAACCGGAAACCCGGCACCCACTTCTCGGTAGCTGCTGCTGAGCCGTAGTTGGTCCATGTGACCGAAATCGATGCCACGGTGCCGTTCAGTGCTTGTGACCCGGGCCGCGCCTCAACCGAATAGCGGTAGCCCGCTGTCGCGTTCGCTTGCGCCCACAACCGGTACAGCTTGGGGTCCATCGGTGAGGACTTATACCGGTCGGGGAAATTAACGCTCGATGTCATCGAGACGTGGTGTTTGATGACGTCGTGCAGGCCCTTCTCGTAGTACGCCTGCGGCGTCGTTCCGTCTGGCAGAGTGCACCACTCGGTGATCACCGGCGCGGTCGCGAGCCGCTCCCGCAGGTCGGTGACGACCGGGTCTTTGGTCCGCACGTAGTGCGAACCGCTGGACTCTGCCCATGTCGGCAAGGGCGCGAGAACCCCCAGACAATCCGACCGGATCCCCACCGGCGCCGACAGACCCCTCGTCACATCATCGGCCAACAATTCCCGAACAATTTCCGGGTTCGCCGGGCTGGTCACCAGCTGGGTGTGCGGGAATGCGCCGACGTTGGCTGCAACCAGGCGCCGGATCGACGTGGTAGTGATGCTCTGATCACGGAACTGGCTGTAATACCCCAGGGCCGCAACGCTATCTTCGGGCTTCGGGCCCGGCGCTCCGAGCGTGTCGCGCAGATAGGCGATCTGGTTTCGGCTGAAGTCACCGTATCCGGAGAATTCGAAAACGCTGAGCCGCTCGTCGCCGTCGTAGCGGCGGCCGAGCGCTGAAAGCAGTTCAGCGAACGCGTTCAGATAGGTGGGGTCATTGAAGTTCGGCACCACCTGGGTCACCCCGCGCCCTGGTCCGCTCGCTGGCCCCGGAAAGCTGGTGCTGGTATTCGGAACAGCACGCACCCAGTCTGGAATCGCGATGTTGGTGTTGTCTGCATAAGAATCGTTGCAACAGGAGTTATAGGCATACACCCGGAGCGTCAACCGCATACCCCGATCGGCCAGTTTGGAGAGCGCATCGTCGATCATGCTGAAGTCGTACTTGCGATCGTCCGGAGTGTCGGGGCTCAGCGTGGCCGGATCCGTGGGCTGCAGCTGCCGCCACGAAACGCGCAAACTGGCGTCATATGATGCCGGCCACGCCGGATAACGTTGTTGCGCAGGTTCGCCCTGCGGGAACAGCGGTTCCAAAAGGTCTTCGTACTGGCCCCGCAGCGGGTTGGGTATCTCCTGCGCTGTCGACGGTATTGCCGGAGCCACCATCGCGCTCATCGGACTGCTGTGGTCTTCATTGCTGCCGCACCCGCTGAGCGCCAACGCCGCGCACGCAACGACGGCCAGAATGTCTTTCCTAATTGTTCGAACCATTCTTTGCGCGATTCAGGTAGCACCGAACGTCAGCGGCTCGCGGGCAGCCGGCAGCGGCATACCGCCACCAGGTGGCGACACCTCCATGGGGGTCGCGGCCCCCATCCGCACTGAGGCACGCGGCAACAGAATTCTCCGATGTGTGAATGTGTCCCGTCTGCGCAACGATGCCACCTGGCGACGCATTTCACGACCACTCCTTTCGCACACACACCAGGCGTGTCGAAAGGCACCCTTGGCTGGCCTCGTCGGCTGCTGAGTGTACTCGGATTCGGGCAGGTCATGCATCTGTATTGACCGGCAAGTCGTATCACGCAGGCGCGGTTCGGTTGGGCTCGAAACGGACGGCGAAATCACCGGAAGTGGCCGTCGTCGACCCTACTCACGGCAACGAACCACTGCGAGGCGTGACCGGCAGTCACCTGCACTCTGGACTGTCGTCCCGGCCGTTCAGTTAGCGCGGGCCTCAGCGCTCCGAGCACGCCTAAGGTGCGAAAATCCAACGTTCTGTCAAGCTATGACGGTGCGAATCGACCGACTTGGCGATCTTGGCGGCGCGCCCCAGGTGCTGCGCGCCGTGGGCTGCGCTACCAGCCGTCTCGATTTGCCACCGCCGGCCGCGCTGACCGGTGAATGGTTCGGGGCGCTAGCTGTGATCGCACCGAGTGTCTCAGTGCAGCCGGTGCACGTCGATGACACGTTCGTGGAACCAGCGGGGCCCGCCCGGTGCGAACGATCTGATTCCGGCGTAGTGGGCGGCGGCTGGATTGGCTACCTGTCCTACCCAGACGGCGGCGCGGACGGTCGGCCGAGCCGAATCCCCGAGGCCGCCGGAGCTTGGACTGACTGCGTGTTGCGCCGCGACCGCGACGGGCAATGGTGGTACGAGAGCCTCTCCGGCGCACCGATGCCCGAGTGGCTCATCAGTGCGCTGGCAGCCACACCGGCGCCAGCGACCGTACCGGCATCAACGTGCCGCGTTGATTGGGAACCGGCAGATCGTTCGGCGCACCGCAGCGGGGTCTTGTCCTGCCTCGAAGCAATTGCCGCCGGTGAGGTCTACCAAGCGTGCGTGTGCACGCAATTCACCGGGAGCGTCTCGGGGGCACCGTTGGATTTTTTTGTCGATGGCATCGCCCGCACGTCTCCGGCCCGGGCAGCCTTTGTCGCTGGTCAACACGGCGCAATCGCCTCGCTGTCCCCTGAGCTTTTCCTGCAGCGCCGCGGCACGGCGGTAGCCTCCAGCCCGATCAAGGGCACCCTCCCGCTAGACGCTTGGCCGTCTGCATTGCGGGCGTCGCCCAAAGAAGTGGCCGAGAACATCATGATCGTGGACCTGGTTCGCAATGACCTCGGCCGGGTGGCCATCACCGGCACGGTCACGGTGCCGGAACTGCTGGTGGTTCGACGCGCACCAGGCGTATGGCACCTGGTCTCAACGGTATCAGCGCAGATTCCGGTCGAGCTGCCGACATCGGCGCTACTCGAAGCCGCTTTCCCACCGGCTTCAGTCACCGGAACACCCAAACTCAGAGCTCGTCAACTGATTTCGCAATGGGAACCGCATCGCCGCGGCATATATTGCGGTGCGGTTGGTTTAGCCTCTCCGATCGCCGGGTCCGAACTCAACGTCGCGATCCGCACCGTCGAGTTCGACACCGCCGGCAACGCCGTACTCGGTGTGGGCGGTGGGATTACCGCAGATTCCGATCCCGACGCCGAATGGGAAGAGTGCCTGCACAAGGCTGCTCCTATCGTCGGGATGCGGGCCGCCGCGAGTGCAACTCAGGTCGGGTGACCAGCTAACTTGTATCGACGTAGCGCGGGGAATTTCACCGAACGGCCACATCACGCAGACGGTGGGCTTAAGCTCTAGCAATTGACCCGTGTCAATCGCGTGGAACGCTGGGAGGGGTCTGTCATGAGAGTCGCTGTCGCCGGCGTCGCAGCCGCAGCCGCGCTGGGTGGGGCGCTAGCGGTAACACCACTGACGCTGTCTACGCCGTCGAGTATGCCGCGCGAGACGTGCAGCGCCGGCCAGCAATGCGATCGACTCGCGTCGGTCCTCATGCCCGAGACGGCCACTGTATCGGATGTGTCCGGACCAGTCGCCGAGGCGCGCCCAGTGCCTGCGCCCTTCGAGCCGATCGAAGAGGCGGTAGCCCCAGCGTTAGCTCCGCGCGCAGTCCGGGCAGTGCCCGGAATATTGACCCCGAGAATTCCCGGTGTGCCTGGCACCGCGGGCGTGCCGGCTGCACCGCTGGTGCCTCCACTACCAAACGCGGCGGTTCCCGGCGCCGCGTCCGCCCCGGGCCTCGCTATCCCCGGCCTTCCCGATCCAACCCCGCTGCTCGGCATACCCGACGCAACCAGCGCGGCCTATGGGACCGTGAACTGGCTCCTGGGCGCCGGGAGCACCGCGGTGGGCATTGTGAGTTCAAGCGCTCTGGCCGTCAGTTCCGTCCTGCTCGCAGTAGATGCCCTGCAGGCCCGCGGGCTGCTCCCGACTCAGGCAATCGGCGGTTTGTCCTCCATGTTGCTACCTCCAGCGCTACCCGGCGGGGGTCTGCCAGCTCTAGGACTGCCCGGCCTGCCGGGCGTGTCGCCCGAGCAATTGCTGACACTGGCGGCGGCAGGTGCCGTGCCAGGCTTGGCGTCCTTGCCCGGAATTTCTACGGCGGATATCGCCTCAATGGCGGCCGCGGTGGGCCTGCCGACGAGCTTGCCGGCCCTGCAGGCGATGTTGCCGGCCGACCTGACCGCCCTGGCGGCAGGCGGGTTGCCGCTGCTGCTGGCAGCCGGCCTACCGGCCGGCCTGCCCGGGGTGGATCCCACTGTGCTGGCCGCAGCTCTGCCGGCACTAGCGGCCGGACTCCCGGCAGCAGCGGCCGGACTGCCGGCGTTGCCTGCAGCAGCCGCGCTGCCAGCGGGCCTGCCACCGCTGCCCCCAGCCCCTGTTTTGCCCGCACCGCCGCCGCTGCCGGCTCCTACGCACGCCTGCACTCCCGGCTTCGGGCCCATCGGGGTCTGCACCCCTTGGTGAACCGGGCCTAAAGTTCCGACCCGGTCGCCTCATCCGCCTGGCGACGTGACAGCAGGACCGCATCATAGAGCTGGCGCGAGCGCGCCTCCGGATGGGTTGCCGCGACACGACCGCACGCGTCCTTCACACGAGCGCCCCGAGCTACCAGGTCTTCTACCTGCGCCACCAGCGCCGGCAAGTCGGCCCGCGGAGTCGCGCCAGCCAACACCACAGTGATCTCACCCAGTACGCCATCGGCCGCCCAAGTAGCCAGCTCCTCAAGCGATCCCCGCACAACTTCCTCGTGCACCTTGGTTAACTCCCGACAGATCACTGCCGGACGCGCACCGCCGAGCTGCTCGACCGCATCGCTAAGACACGAAGCCAACCGGCGCGGTGACTCAAAAAACACGCAGGTTCGCCGCTCCTGGGCCAGCGAGGCCAACCATGCGCGGCGCGCCGAGGCCTTGCGCGGCGCGAACCCCTCAAAGCAGAACTTCTCCAGCGGCAGGCCCGATACCACCAGCGCGGTCGTCACCGCGGAGGGCCCGGGCAAGCAGTGCACGGGGAGGCCGGCGTCCACGCATGCCGCAACCAGCCGATAGCCGGGATCGCTGACCAAGGGCATTCCGGCGTCGGAGACGACCAACACCGTCCCCCCGGCATCGATCGTGTCAGTCAGGGCGGCCACTCGCGCAGGCTCAACCCGGTCGAACAGGCTGACTACCCGGCCGCTGATCCGGACCCCCAGCGCCTTGGCAAGATTCCGCACTCGCCGGGTGTCCTCAGCCGCCACCACATCGGCCCTCGCGAGCGCGTCGATCAGCCGTGACGACGCGTCCGACGGCTGACCCAGCGGGGTCGCACCCAGCAACAGGCGACCAGGAATCATGACCGACAGCCTACGATCGACGTAATGACCGCCCCGCTTACAGAAGCCTCCGTCGTTGCCGAGGAGCGCGCGGTCCCAATCGCCAGCCCCGGGCCGATCGTGCCAATCGCCGATTTCGGGCCGGTAGACCGATTGCGCGGCTGGATTGCCACCGCGGTGATCACCCTGCTGGCAACGGTGATTCGCTTCCTGCATCTGGGCTCACCTACCGATGCGGGCACCCCGATCTTCGATGAGAAGCACTACGCGCCGCAGGCCTGGCAGGTGCTGAACAACCACGGGGTGGAAGACAACCCCGGATTCGGCCTGGTCGTTCACCCCCCGGTGGGCAAACAACTGATCGCGATCGGCGAGGCCATCTTCGGATACAACGGGTTTGGCTGGCGATTCACCGGCGCGTTCCTAGGCGTGGTCCTGGTCGCGCTGGTGATGCGGATCGTGCGGCGGATCAGCCGGTCCACCTTGGTCGGAGCCACCGCGGGGTTGCTTCTTATCTGTGACGGCGTTAGCTTCGTCACCGCCCGCACCGCACTCCTGGACGGCTTCCTCACGTTTTTCGTGGTCGCGGCGTTCGGCGCACTGATCGTCGATCGTGATCAGGTCCGCGAACGCATGCACGCCGCGCTGGTGCAGAATCGCAACGCCGCTACAGTCTGGGGCCCACGACTGGGCGTGCGCTGGTGGCGGTTCGGCGCGGGCGTGCTGCTGGGCTTGGCGTGCGCGACAAAGTGGTCCGGCCTGTACTTCGTGTTGTTCTTCGGCGTGATGTCGCTAGCGTGTGACGTGGCGGCCCGGCGTCAGTACCAAGTTCCCAGACCGTGGCTGGGTACCCTGCGACGCGACACCGCCCCAACCGCCTATGCGCTGGCGATCATTCCACTCGTGGTCTATCTAGCCACCTACGCACCCTGGTTCGCATCCGAGACCGCAATCGATCGGCACGAAGCAGGCCAGTCGATCGGCCGCCACGGAGTCATACCGCTGCCCGACGCCCTCCGCTCACTCTGGTATTACACGGCCAGGGCTTTTCACTTCCACGCGGGCCTCACGAATTCCGCGGGCAACTACCACCCGTGGGAATCCAAACCCTGGAGCTGGCCAATGTCATTGCGGCCAGTCCTCTACGCCATTGAGCAGCAAGACATTCCCGGCTGCGGCGCGCAGTCGTGCGTTAAGGCGCAGATGCTGGTGGGCACGCCTGCCATCTGGTGGCTGGCGGTTCCAGTGGTGATCTATGCCGCCTGGCGCATGTTCGTGCGCCGCGACTGGCGATACGCCGTGGTGTTGGTCGGTTATTGCGCCGGTTGGTTGCCGTGGTTCGCCGACATCGACCGGCAGATGTACTTCTTCTACGCGGCGACAATGGGCCCGTTCCTCGTGATGGCCATCGCGTTGATCCTCGGCGATATCCTTTACCAGCCTGGTCATGATCGCGGCGTGAGCGCCGAGCGGCAGACTCTGGGGCTGATTGTTGTGTCGTGCTATGTAGCTCTGGTGGTAACGAACTTCGCCTGGCTGTTTCCGGTGCTCACCGGATTACCGATCTCACAACAAACATGGAACATGGAGATCTGGCTGCCCAGCTGGCGCTGAGGCGGGCACCGCAGCGAAACCTCCGAGAAGGCCGTGGGCGAGCGCTCACGCCCATCGCCACGATGCCAACCCTGGTCAAAGAGCATCGCGGGCAGCCGGGCAGGACATGCAGCGGGGCCCGCCGCGGCCCGTGCCCAATTCGGAGCCGGCAATGGTGAGCACCTCAATGCCCGCGTCTTCCAATCGGGAATTGGTCTGCACATTGCGTTCATAACCGACAACGACACCGGGAGCCAGCGCCAATGTGTTGTTGCCGTCGTCCCACTGTTCGCGTTCAGCGACCACAGGATCGAGCCCGGTGTCGATAACACGCAGCTTCTCGACCCCGATCGCCGTGGCCGCGGCATCGAGAAAGACATCTCACGAAGTTAAAAGTCAAGCCACGAGCGAGGGAGGAGGTGGAAAGGCTAGATGTTCGGTGTAGTGCTGGCCGGTTTGCAGGCAGTGGTGGAGTTGGCCGAGGAATTTGTTGAACAGATGTCGTTGGGCTTGGTGGTTCCAGTCTCCTGCGGCGCGGCGGGTGTCGTAGTGGCGACGGGCGCCCGGCGAGGCGCGCAGCGATGCCAAAGCCCAGATGGGACCCACGGCGGCCAGGCGCCGGTTCTTGATATGGCGGTGCAACACGAGGGTTTTCTTGCCGCTGGCGCGGGTGATCGGCGCGGCTCCGGCGAATGCTTTCAGTCCGCGGGCGTCGGTGAAGCGGGCGCGGTCATCACCGATCTCGGCGAGTACCCGGGCACCGGCCAGGTTCCCCAGTCCGGGGAAGCTGGTGATGATCGTGGAGTCCGGGTGCTGCTCAAAATGGGCGGTTGCCGCCTCGGCGAGATCAGCAGCAGTGGTGCAGGCAGCCTCGAACTGACCCAGCAGCCCTGCCAATTGGATACCCATCGCGTTCTCCACGACCGGTGGTTGGTGCAGGTAGGTGTCGGTGAACACCTCCCGCAACCGTTCGATGTCACGGTCGAGATGGCGGCGGCGGCCGGCCTTGGCCAGCAGTCGGCGCAGTCGGGCCGGGGTCAGCTTGGTCGCCTGGGTGGGGGTTGGTGCAGCAGCCAAGATGGTGCGCGCATCTCGACGAGCCAGCCCGCCCTCGGGCAGGTCGGCGAACGCGGTGATGGCCGCCGGGTAGAAATCTTTGAGCACATCGCGAATCTGGTTGCCGATGTGTTGACGTGCCCATACCGCGTCTTGCTGAGCGCGGGCCAGCACCCGGATCGCCTGGGCCAACTCGGTGTCGGCGGGCAATGGGCGGTGCGCGCCGGGGTCGGTGCGCACAATATTGGCCAGCAGCACCGCGTCGGCACCATCGGATTTGGCCCCCGACACCGCATACCGTGCCCGATACCGCGAAGCCGCCAACGGGTTGATCGGATAAATCACCCGGCCAGTTTCTCGCAGCGCCGCCACCCACAGGCCACGATCAGTTTCCATCCCCACTGGTATCGGATCAGCGGCACTGTCACCGGCCTCAGCCAGCAACGTCAACAGCTGCGCGAACCCGGCCGCATCATTGCCCAGCCGTGCACGGGCTACCACCCTCCCGTCGTCATCAACCACAGCAACATCGTGATGCTCAGTAGCCCAGTCGATTCCACAAAACAAGCCCAAGACGTCCTCACTTTTTCGTCGGTGGATGGTTGCGCCGTTACCGGTGGACTCACGCGGCGCCCTAATCGCGGGACTCCAAGGTCCGTCATCTCACTAGCCGTCCGTGACTCCAGCACATCGCAGGACTTCGTTCTGTCGAAGAGCTCAAGGCTCGAGAACAACCATCAGGAAGTCACCCCTGCGACGGGCTCGGGCAACGGAATCTCACCACCAACCCGACAAGACCTGCCGCCAGACGCGCCGCTCTTTCTCAAGTCGTCGAACGACGGGAACACCAGACGTCACCTGACGGCAGATCCCGCAAGAAACAGGCCCCGGTCACCAACACCCGGACCGGTAACCAATCCCTACTAAACGATTAGGGAGCCGCTTCGCTTATGGATACGCCACCGGCTGTGCGCTGAATTGTGAACGCCGACAAGGTGTCTACGACATTGGCATACATCACCACCGTGTCGGTGTCGACCATTGTGCATACCGTGTCCAGATGCATTTGCGCACGCTTTTGTTCAATCGGCACAGCGAGCACAGTGGTCGCTAGGTTGTCGTCAAAAAGGCTACGCGCCAACGCTTCCGCGCCAGCCGGACTGGTCCGCTCGCCTACGCCGACAGCCAGGACACCCGGCGCGAGCAAGAGGACGTCGCCGCCCTCGACTGGGGCGGTCCGCGATTCGTTCGCACGTCGCACGCCGGTGAAACGCGGATGGTGTGCATAGATCAGGTCGGTCAACGATGCCTCTCGCGCCCGCGCCCGAAGCGCTAGCGACGGAATCACCACCCGCGGCCCCACCCAGATCGACGAGTCCCTGGTGAACACCAGGTTCGGCAGCGGCTCTATGACGTAGTCGGCTCCGTGTCGCATCCGCAGCACCAACGAAACGTCGGTCCGAGTATCCGGCGGGAGTTCGTTGAACGTCATTCCAGCGGTCAGGATGTGCGCCAACCGGCCCGCGTCGAGGCCACGCAGATACGCTGAAAGCTCTTGTGCCAGAGGCACCCCGAGCCGGCGCTCATCCACCGCGGCGGCCACCCCGTGCATTCGGGCTGCTCCGCTGTGGTTCAGGGCTTCAGTCAGCAGTTCGGAGAGCAGCAATACCTCCACCCCGCGATTCCGCAACAGCTCAACGAACTGGTCGTGTTCTTCCTGCGCGCGCGACACCCACGGCAACCCGTCGAAGAGCAGCTGGTCGCTGTTGCGAGGGGTAAGCCGGCGCAGCTCGGCGCCCGGACGATGCAGGATCGCGACCCGCAGCGGGCCAACCTCGGAATTGGAACCCAACTCGACAACAGCCACAGCTAGAACCGTAGCCGCGCCGATCGCTGGAGTCGCATTGTGGACCCACGACACCAGGCCGATAGCCCGCGCCCTATCGAACGAATGTGCGATAACCTAGGGGTCGTGGCAATTGCGGTGCAGGGCTCGCTATTCGAGCACAACGAGCGTAGACAACTCGGCAACGGCGCCTTTATCGACATACGTTCCGGTTGGCTGGCCGGAGGCGGAGATCTGCTCGACGCGTTGTTGTCGACCGTGCCGTGGCGGGCAGAACGCCGCGCGATGTATGACCGAGTAGTCGACGTTCCCCGGTTGGTGAGTTTCTACGACCTCACGATCGACGATCCGCCGCACCCACAGCTGATCCGGCTGCGGCGGCGGCTCAACGACATCTACGCCGGCGAACTCGGCGAGCCCTTCACCACCGTTGGACTGTGTTGCTACCGCAACGGCTCCGACAGCGTGGCCTGGCATGGCGATACCGCCGGTCGCGGCGGCTACGCCGACACCATGGTGGCCATCGTCAGCCTCGGCGCAACCCGCGTTTTCGCGATGCGACCGCGCGCCGGCGGCCCGTCGTTGCGCATGCCGCTGACACACGGCGATCTGCTGGTGATGGGCGGATCGTGCCAACGCACCTGGGAGCATGCGGTTCCCAAAACGTCAGCGCCAGCCGGCCCGCGCGTCAGTATCCAGTTCCGGGCGCGCGACGTCCGCTAGGGATGCCTTAACTGCGGACCGCTGCAACCGCTTTGACCAGCAAGTCGCGTGCACGTTCTGTGTCGACCGGCGCAACCGGCTGCCCCGGAACCACGAGCGGATTGCTGATCACGCTTACCTGATAGTCACCGAACTGTGCGGAGTAGTCGTAGAGCTCGCCGGTTCTTGCCGCTCCGCCTACCATCGCTTGCAGCACACGGTGCACACCCAGCGTCTGCGCGCCGTCAATGTGCGGCGCCTCGACCGCCTCAACACCCCCGCGTATTCGGCTTCCGAAAAAGGCCACCTTTTCGCACTCTTTTCCCGGATCCTTGAACGGCAGCGGCCGGGAGGTCTCCACCGCGATCACGACGAATCGGTTGCCTTTACCTTCGGCGGACACCGCGGCCATATTTCCTTGCAGTCCCTGCGGCATCTCCGGTCCGGCCGCCATTTTCGAGCAGGCCGACGGATCGAACCTGAGCCCGGGCGGCAACTTCTGCGAGGAAAAGAACTTGGGATCAATGGCGCGCAGAGCGACGGTGGTGACTTTGAACTCCGGCCCGAAGCTCTCCTTCACCTCAATGATTTTGGCGATGTCAGCATGCGTGGACTGCGCGGAGTTGGCGCCAGATGAGCAGCCTACGAGCCCGCACACAGATCCGATCGCGAGTACCAACCTCAACATCGTGGCCAATTTACCCAACGCTGCTGTTCAGCTGCGCAACGTCGGCACCGTTTCGACCAGTAGATCAGCGGCGAAACGCGGCTTCAGCGGCGGAAACGCCGAACCGGGGTCAGTGATCAGTGTCGTAAACGCGTAGTAGTCGCCTAGGTATGCGATGAACGTGTGCGCCCGCGAAACGATTTCGATTCCAGCCTCAACAGACATCCGGATGTCGGCTACGAGGCCGACGGTTTCGACACCATCAATGCGTGGAGCCTCGGTGAGCTTGACCCTGGCCGTTGCACGCCGAGTGCTCAACGTCCACCGCCGGCAAGCCGCGACCACGTTGTGGTCCAGTGTCGCCGAGCCCGACGTGAAAGCCACTACCACTGCGTTGATGATTCCGCCCACACCTGAGCCGGACACACCTTGCGCGTACTGGTTGCGTCCATTGCCCGGATCTGCGAGCCTCTTGCACGGCGGCGGCTGCGCGCGTACTTCCGCTGGATCTGCGCCCAAACCCCAGATCACTACAGGTGAAGTCGCATTGGGGACGCTGCTGGTCACCTCATAGCCCGGCGGCAGCTCCCGAATGACCCTCCTGATATTAGCGGGATTGATGGTGCCACGCGCTGACCGGCCCGATGGTGCCGGTGAAAGCGATGGCGCCGGCGACTGCGCGCACGCGGACACCAACATGGCTGTCACCAAACCAGTCCAAAACCGCCGCACGCCCGTTCATATCACGGCAGGTGAGCGTCGGGGAGCCGGATGCGGCCGGACCTGAGCTATCAGGAAAACCACGTCCCGCTTAAGCCCCTCCCCCACCAGCTGGCATTGGGAGCCCACTGCCAAGCCTCAGCCAACCGCTTCAATCACATGCTGAGCGACGCGGTTGACTTGACCGGCCATCTCGCCCCCGAGGGCCAGGTCGCCCACGCACGGTACATCGACAACGGTGGTGACAATGCCGACGTCTTCACGCTGCCAGATCGCGCCGTGGCGGTCCAAGATCGCACGCATTGGCGCATTGCCGGAAAGCACCCGGGCAAAAAACTTCTGGATTCCAACAACCCGTGCAGCGATAAACAACGCGTCGATCAGAAAGCTACCAATCCCCTTGCCCTGATACGCATCGGCGACGGTGAACGCGATTTCAGCGACCGTCGGATCGAGCTTGTCGCGGACAAAGCGCGCATCGGCCACGGGATCGCCTCTGTCAGTTACCACCCAGACGAAGTGGTCAACGTAGTTGACTTCGGCCAGGTAGTGCATTAGCGCATCCCCGGGAACACCCGGCGACATAAATCGCCGGTACAGGGTCTCACGGGAGAATTGCACGTGCCCGAGCACCGTTCGCTCCCTGTCGCCGGGGAGAACCGGGCGCAACATCAGTTCACCTGCCTCGCGCAGCCGCAGCGGGATCGGAGTTATGAAAGCAGCGAGCCGCTGACGGACCGTGCGCAACAATCGCTGCAAAACCCCCGGCATGCGCAGCATTCGAGCAAACGCTTGGCTGTCGCCAATCCAGCCGGTAAGCGGCTCCACCGTGGCAACTGTCGCCGTGCGCGGAATGTCGCGCAACAGAGCGATTTCCCCCACGATCATTCCCGGCAACACTTGCTCGACAACTGCCACACCGTCACGACCAACGTGTTTGACCTCGGCTCTACCCGCCGAGATGAGCAGGAAGGAGACCGCCTGCTCACCTTGCCGCAGCAGCACCTCGCCCGCGCCGGCCCGCAGCGGGGCAACGCACGCGGCAAACGCCATCAAATCATCGGGCGGGCATCCGGCAAAGATATCCATGCCAGCGAGTTCTTCGATCCGGGCTTCGGTCAACTCGTACTCAGCAACATCGCGGCGATAGCAAGCGGGAGTCCGCGGAATGAAGTCCGCGGTGCCCACATTCCCATGACCCGCCGCCCCCGCTCCGTACTATCGGTGACTGCCCAACGCCTCAAGCTCACGTCTCGATGCGCCCCAGGCTAGGGCGCCGGCTACTACTGCGGCAAGCCGTCACAATACTCTGCCTAGATGAGCCGCAGCCAGGATCCAATCGAGCTGACCCGTGATCTGCTCAACCAGCCAGCGGCGTTAAGACAGGGTTTCCTGGACGTCTTGGGCGAAACCGCGAGTTCTCCGGCTCCGACGTTCGCCCAACGGGCAATGAACAGCCCGTTCGTGGCGAACGTGTACGAAAGACTGTGGCGTCCGACGTCCTTCTACCTTGCCAGTGGTGTTACCACTGGGGCCGAACAGCGTCGCGCAGCGGCAGCGCTGCGCCTGTCAAACGCCAGCAGATTGCTCGACGTCGCTTGCGGACCGGGAAATTTCACTGCGCCCCTGGCAAAACAGCTGCCGTCGCGAGGTCTTGCGGTCGGCTTCGACATTTCCGCGCCGATGCTGACTCGTGCGGTATTGGACAACAGCGGGCCGGGCACATGCTATGTCCGCGGTGACGCTCGCACGCTGCCGTTCGCCGCTGGAACATTCGACGCTGTCTGCTGTTTCGGCGCGTTGTACTTGATGCCCGAGCCGTTCCGGGTTACCCGCGAGATGATCCGGGCGCTACAGCCGGGCGGCCGGATCGCAATCCTGACCAGTTATTCCGGCCAACAGGCTCCCATCCGGTACGCGTTGACCAGCGCCGCCAATGCGATCGGTGTAACAATGTTCGACCGAAACGCATTCGTAGACTTGCTCTGGTCAGCGGGCCTGGTCGACGTGGAGCAGCAGACGCAACGTGCGCTACAGTTCGTCACCGCCAGCAAGCCCGGATAGCCAACCCGGCCGTGCCACGCGCTACGAAACAGCCGCGCACACGCCGAGGAGCCGGACCACGGGCGTACCCGCTTCATACTCCACGACCCACGGATCGCCACCATTGGCCGGCTCCGTCATGAGCTTGACCATCACCGGTTTACCACTACGCTGCGACATTTGGGTGCAGTCAACCTGGAACAGCCGGTGGTCACCATCACGACGAACGGCAAGGGAATGGCCGGGAACAACCGATTCGACAGGTACCTTCTGCAAGTAATACTTGGTGCTCATGGCCCCGACACTACGACCGATCAGAGACGGAATACGCTGCGGGCACGCCCGTCTTAGCGAATGTTCAGCTAATTATTGGATCCCCATTAGCCTCCACCAGATCGAGGCAGCCACAGCGCATTACCGATCCACGCCCGGCTAGCGCGCGATGTGTCTCGGGAAGATCCGGATGCGTTGATCACCAGGTGTCGAAGCTGGCACACAAGGCAGGAATGCCCGCGTGCGCCATAGATCACCGCGATCGGCCCAACTGGAGTCCCCACACAGCTGGCCGTCTTGCATGCCGCCCACGTACTACATTTCCGGATCACTCACGAAACTATCGGAATCGTGTAATTGTGGGCCGTATCACATTGTTCTCCGATTCTCAGGAGAGGCCACGATGTCGTATCTGATCGCCGCACCGGACCTGTTGACGACGGCAGCGACGGATGCGGCCGCGATCGGCTCCTCGGTCAGGGCTGCGAACCTGGCAGCG
Source organism: Mycobacterium sp. (assembly GCF_965230835.1). Classification (GTDB taxonomy): domain Bacteria; phylum Actinomycetota; class Actinomycetes; order Mycobacteriales; family Mycobacteriaceae; genus Mycobacterium. The sequence goes on along the minus strand of NZ_CBDDLW010000002.1, from coordinate 3,238,552 downwards.
CTGGCCCCGACCAGCACGCTGATCGCTGCTGCTGGCGACGAAGTGTCGGCGGCGATCGCGTCGCTGTTTTCCGGCCACGCCCAGGAATACCAAGCGATCAGTGCGCGGGCGGCGACGTTTCACGACCAATTTACGCAGGCATTGGGCGCCGCCAGCGGGGCGTATGCGGCCGCGGAGGCGGCCAATGCCCATACGCTTCAGGCCCCCATCAACGACATCCTGAGTGTGATCAACGCGCCGACGAACATGCTGTTGGGGCGTCCGCTGATCGGCAACGGGGCCAACGGCGCGCCCGGCACCGGGCAACCCGGTGGGGCTGGCGGAATTCTGTGGGGCAATGGCGGCACGGGCGGCTCCGGGGCACCGGGCCAGATGGGCGGCCCCGGCGGTAGTGCCGGATTGATCGGCAACGGCGGCGTCGGCGGCGCCGGTGGTATCGGAGGCGGCACCGGCGGCACCGGCGGCACCGGCGGCTGGTTGCTGGGCAACGGCGGGGCCGGCGGTGTTGGCGGCGTTGGAGCAGGAGCCATCACCGCGGGAGCCGGCGGGTTCGGCGGCAGAGCATTGTCATTGTTTGGCGCCGCGGGCGCCGCCGGCTCGGCCGGGCAAGAAAACGTGCTGTTAGCGGCGTCTCAACAAGAGGCTCTCGCTCTGCTCATGGCCACACCAGACGCGAATTTCCTGTTGGTCGGCACCGATGGTACGAACTTGAGCAAAATCCTTGCCGACCCGCTTGGCACCCCGAACTTTCACGCACTGATGGAACAGAGCGTCACCTCTGCGTCGACGATCGTCGGACACACCACCGTCTCCAACCCTTCGTGGACCACCATCCAGACCGGCGTGTGGAGCGAGACCGCTGGCGTCACCAACAACGTCTTCACCCCGTGGACATACGACACATGGTCAACCGTCTACAACCAACTCGAGATGACCTATGGCGACGAGGTCAACACCACGGTCATCGGCAATTGGGAGATCATAACTCAAATCGCTGGCGCAGGCTCGCACCCCGCCGACACCATCGAATTCGTCCCGCAAATCGCGGGCGACACGAATTGGACTGCTACCCAGGACCTCGTCGGCACGAAGTCTCAGGCCGCAATCCTGGCCGCCGATCCAGATAAGGGCAACCTCATCTTCTCTTACTTCGTCGGTGTTGATGAAGTCGGCCATCTGTACGGCGGCGATTCGCCGCAGTACGAGCTGGCTATCCGGAACATGGATGAAAATCTTGGTTCCCAAACCGTAGGTGGCGGTGGGTTGTTGGGGGCAGTAGCTGAATGGGAGGCCAATCCCCTCAACAACGGCGAGGAATTCACCACGCTCGTCGTCACCGATCACGGTCACACAGCGGGCGACCCGTTCGGCTTGGGCCACGGGTTCCAATCACCCCGTGAGACAGCGACATTCCTCATCTTTGATGAGGCCTACACCGATGCGACAGACGGGTATATCAACAACGCATGGCAAATCGTCAGTACAACGCCAACCATCATGGACCAATTCGGCATTGCGCCGCTGCCATATATGCAGGGAGCGCCCCTGACGGATCCCAGCTTCGGTGGCACCTTTGTTGATCCGGGAGCCAACCTGTTCAGTGTGCTCAGCGCCTCATTCGCCGCTCAGGGTTATCCCGATGTCGGCACCCAACTCAATCTGGCGTCGCGCACGATCGCGGCAACGATCCCCTTCTTCGTCTACGAGGGGGTAAGTGACATCGTCGATGCGGTGCCCGCCTTCTTACAGGAACCGGTCTCCTGGATCGGCGCCGGCATCTACCAGGCAGTGAATATCCCCGCACAGATCTGGGTCAGGCTCACCGGCGTGACCGGCAACCAAATCATCCCGCCAGTATTTAACCCCTTCGTCACCTAGGAAGCCACGGAATGGGCCGTCAATTGTTGATTGCGTCTGACATAGCTTCGACGCCCCAGCCGCGTCTACCCACGAGAACCGCGGTATCAGCGCAGCCCAGTACGACACCCTCCGCTACGCCAGAAAGCCAGTTCACACGCGCACAAACCGTTCGGAAGAAGATCCGGCTCGGTGTAGCGCTGCCAACTAGCGCAGACGGTGATCGCACCCGTTTACGCATCTTGGCTGATGTTCTTTGCCCGCTGAAGGCACAAGCTGTAATCCTCGGAGACATCGCAGCCCGGCGGTGCTCAAAGAGTCTTCCGTTGCGCCGAGATTCCTGCTTCTCGCATGTTGCGACGGAAGGGCCCCGCGCCGGCCATCCACCAGTCCTGCCGGCGCGGGGTACCTAAAACCGGGCGGTCTCAGCATCTCCACCACACAGCTCCACGAGATCCCAGGTTAGGCGCCGGAAGGAGCCAACTTGCCCGCCCAATCACGCGCGTGCTGGACACCCAACTCCACTTAGGTGCGGCCGGGCCACACCGAGCAGGCGCGCAAACGCTACCGGTCAAAGAACTCTGGCCGTTGCCGTCTTGCCTTCATGGATGTCACAGACTGCGTCTCGGGCAACCTCGACGACAACGATCACCACCCAGCTCTCCTGGCTCGCGTCGAGGCCAGCATCCGCGGCAGGTTGCCTTGGCCCGCACGGTAACTGCGGCACCCGAAGCGCGCTGCGTGTGGTGCGGGCCACCTGCGGCCGACCGTGTTCCCGTTTGGTATGCGTCGCGATCCTGTCGCCACACATGCTGCCGGTATGGATCGTCGGACAACTCCATCCATTGCGGAGGGAAGAATGAACACATCCCTGTGGGAGATCAGCCCACTAACGTGGTCCGGGTTCACTGTCGCGTCCCCGGCATCCGTCGGAAACTACTTTTCCGCTACGGACAAATGACACACGACCCACCGCCTCTATCGCAGCTGCAGCAAATGTCAGCCGTGACGTACTGGCCGCTGGAATCTGGTCGTATCCTCACCTCGCCGTACGGGCCGCGCCGTGGTGGTTTTCACTACGGAGTTGATTTCGGATTCCCAGGCGGCAGCGGGAACCGTGCCGTGTACGCACCCGAGGGCGGCCGTGTTCTCTTCACTGGAGCGGCACGGGGTTACGGCGGACCTGACCCGGCTGGCTGGCTCGTCATTGCGTCCGATCACGGGGTTTGGGAACTCGGACACATCATCAGTGAGGTAGCTGTCGGCGACGTTGTGCGGGCCGGGCAGCGGGTTGCGCGGATCAATCCCGATTCAGCTACCAACGGCGGCACCGCCCCGCACCTACACGTTTCTTATATGCCCGGTGAATACAACCCGGCGGTCAAGACCGACCCTATGCCGTTGCTCCGCAACGCGATCAACCCTCCGATGACCGCCGACGATCGCCGATGACCACAACCAAACTCACCCTCGAGTCCAGTTAGGACGATATCGCTTGCGAGGCCGACCACGTGGCGGCCCCGCGCCCCGGATAGGAACCCGTGCTCGCTGCGGAAAGTCCTGACACGGGTCAAACAGCCGAATTCACGCAGCTCACAATAAATAAGTGGAGCTAAGGGGAATCGAACCCCTGACCTACTCGATGCGAACGAGTCGCGCTACCAACTGCGCCATAGCCCCTGATCGCTAGCAGGCTACCAGTCGCGACCCTTTGGGCCGAACATTGCAAGCCCTACTGACCGACGGCACGTGGCAGGTCTCTGGGCCACCCGAAGCCACGCATCGACTCCGGATCGTCCAAGTGCTCGAAGATCGGGTCGCCGTCGTCGATCTCAAGAACGACCGCACCGGGGCGGCGCAGACGAGACGGCACGACGTCATAGTCACGGTCATGATCGTTCTCCACGCCAACTCGCGCCCGTGCCACCCGCTGCAGCCGGCGCCGACGTACCTTCTCCTCGATCCGAGTCTGTCGCCTCAGATATGCCAGGTAGAGCACCGTCACCGCGGTTGCGCTGCCGCATACCCACCACGCCAACGGCGTTACCTCAAACGCGGCAGTGGCTGAGCCGACTAGAACCACCGCCATCGTCATCAGCACGCGTTTGCGGAACACGTATTTGCGCGCGCTCACCGCGGCCGCGGTCTTTGTGTCGTACCGGCGCCAGCGCGACGAGCCCGCCGTGACGGTCACCGGGGGTTCATCGTCGTCGCCCTCGGTCTGCTCAGCCTCCAACCCGGATGAGTCCTCGACAAATTCGTACTCGCCGATTTGCTCTTGATCAGCGGGCTGTCCGTCGTGGCCGGCGTCCTGGACGACATATCCTGCAACGGTTTCAAATTCTTCGGTATCGAATTCTTCGGTGTCGGCCGAGCAGTCGACCGCGAGCAGCGCCGGCTCGGTTACCTGTGTGCCACCTCCCGCCGGAGGCGCCGCGGAATCTTCGTCGACAACGTCAACGTCCAGATAGTCGGGCTCGTCGGCCTCCGCGTCTTGATCGTCACCGGTATCTGCAACCGGCACGACGACCGCTTCCCGACCACGCCCATCGTCGGCATCTTGATCCTGCTCGACGTCGGTGAGTTCGCCGTCGAAAGCCTCGTGCTCCCAGTCTTCCCCGGGCCGCCAGTGGGGATCACTGCGATGCCCCGCGGCCGGACCCGTACGCCGCAGCAGACGAGCACCTGCACCGCCGGTCAGTACCCGGGTCGCTAAGGCCACGTCGCTGGTGCGCCGGACGGCGTCACGTTTGCTGATCAGCATCGGCACCAGCACGAACAGCCAGAGCACCACAAGCGAAATCCACAACAACGATTGCGGGATGCTTGGCATGACTTACCTGCTCCTTTCCCGCGAGGCACGTCAGTGGCCTGCGCGGCCGGGCCAAAAGCGCCCACCGCAATTACACACCTGTAATTCGTGTCTTACAAGCACCACACGCACCACGTGTCACGTTAGTAACAGGATTCTTGGGGAATTCCGCGCGCAACAGCTACCAAGCATTGAGACGGGTCACCCAGTCCGGACAGCTCACGCCTGTTGCTCGGCCCGCCCACCTACCCCCTCAGGTCCAGCTAGCGTGCCCGGCACGTACCAGAGTCGACGCCACCGACCCATCCACCTCTTCAATAGTGAGGGCCATTAACAGATGGTCTCGCCACGCTGCGTCGACATCGAGGTAGCGGCGCAACAGTCCTTCTTCCCGAAAGCCGACCTTGGCCAATACAGCCCGGCTAGCGGCGTTCTCCGGACGCACCGTTGCCTCGACACGGTGCAACGTGACTGGTCCGAAGCAGTGGTCCAGGCCCAACGCCAACGCTCCGGTGGCCACCCCGCCACCGGTCGCAAAACTCGGTACCCAGTAGCCGATCCAGGCGGACCGTAGTGCTCCATGCGTGACGTTCCCGATGGTCAGCTGACCGCAAAACTGTCCGTCCAGCTCGATCACATACGGCAGCATGCGACCTTTGCGGGCCTCCGAACGCAAACCCGAACACACTGGCGGCCACGCAGCAACCGAGTGCCGGACAGTCCAATCCCCTTCCGGGCTGGGCTCCCACGGCTCAAGGTAGGCGCGGTCGGCCAACCGGATCCGGCTCCAATGCGCTCCGTCCCGCATCCGGATCGGCCGCAATCGGATCTGCCCGGCATCAACCCGCAGTGGCCCGACGGCCATCGGCCAACCCGGATGCCGTGCGTTGGAGCCCCACAGATTCACAAGAATTTGCCGTGCTGCCGCTAGCCGTGCTGAGCCAAGAAGGCGACGTCGACGATCTCCCCGGTGCGAATTTGCTCCGCACCGCTGGGAACGACAACCAGACAGTTTGCTTCCGCAAGCGTCGCCAGCAAGTGCGACGACGCCCCGGGAGCACCGCCCAGAGCCTGGACCAGATATTCGCCGGTGTCTTGATCGCGCATCAGCTGACCGCGCAGGTATCCCTTGCGCCCAGCGACCGACGTAACTGGCGACAGCGCGCGAGCCTGGACGATCCGCCGCAACGAGTGGCGCTTGCCCAGCGACAGCCGGATCAGCGGCCGGACCATCACCTCGAAAACCACCAAGGCGCTTACCGGATTGGCCGGCAGCAGAAATGTCGGAACACCTTCCGGACCGAGCTGACCGAAGCCCTGGACAGATCCCGGATGCATAGCAACGCGGACAACCTCCATCTCGCCGAGCGCGGACAGCACCGACCGCACCGCCTCGGCCGCCGCGCCGCCGACCCCACCTGCGATTACCACGACCTCAGACCGGTTGATCTGGCCCCGCACAACCTCACCGAGTTCCTTCGGGTCGTTGCTGACGATGCCCACCCGGTTCACCTCGGCACCGGCATCCCGGCCGGCGGCAGCCAACGCATAGGAATTGACGTCGTAAACCTGCCCGTTACCGGGGGTTCGCGAAATATCGACCAACTCACCCCCGACTGCCAGGATCGACAGACGCGGGCGGGGGTGCACCAGCACCCGTTCCCGGCCGACTGCCGCCAACAAACCGACCTGGGCAGCGCCGATGATCGCCCCGGCCCGCACGGCGACATCACCGGGCTGCACGTCATCGCCGGTACGCCGTACATAAGCACCCGCCGGCGCACCGCGCAGCACTCGCACGCGCGACGTGCCTCCGTCGGTCCACCGCAACGGCAGAACCGCGTCGGCCAGCGTCGGTAGCGGAGCCCCGGTCTGCACCCGGGCAGCCTGACGGGGCTGCAGCCTGCTGGGTGTGCGAGAGCCGGCATCGATGGATCCCATCACCGGCAGGGTCAGCACGTCACGCCCGTCCTCGTCAACGAAATCATCGGCTTCGTCATGTCTGGGAGCGGACTCGCCGACGCCGAGTACGTCGACACTGCGTACCGCGTAACCATCGATCGCGGCCTGATCGAAGCCCGGCAGCGGGCGCTCGGTGACCACTTCTTCGGCACACATCAATCCCTGCGCCTCAGCAATGGCGACACGTATTGGTCTTGGGGCTACCGCGGCGGCCGAGATCCGGGCCTGCTGCTCCTCCACTGAACGCACAGCGCGCCTTTCTGCCGTCGAATCAGGCGGATCGTCCGCAGCCGTATCGTCGCCAGGCCCGAGTCTTATCGCCCAGCTACTCCTCGGTCAGACCCAATCGCGCCACCAACCATCGCCGCAGATCCGGCCCATAGTCATCACGATCCAATGCAAAGTCAACCGCAGCCTTGAGGTACCCGCCGGGATTTCCCAAGTCGTGTCGGGATCCGCGGTGCACGACAACATGTACCGGATGCCCCTCGGCAATCAGCAAAGCAATGGCGTCGGTGAGCTGCACTTCACCACCTGCGCCGCGGTCGATGCGGCGCAGCGCATCGAATATGGCGCGATCCAACACATAACGACCGGCCGCCGCATACATCGACGGGGCTTCTTCGGCTTTGGGCTTCTCGACCATGCCCTTGACCTTCAGCACATTGGGATTAGCGGCGTCAGGCACTGTCTCGACGTCAAAAACCCCGTATGCGCTGATCTCGTCCGGTGCGACCTCAATAGCGCACAACACCGTGCCGCCGCGGCGGGCCCGCACTTTCGACATGGTCTCGAGAACACCGGTCGGCAGCACCAAGTCATCGGGCAATAGCACCGCGACCGCGTCCTCGGCAGCCGAGAGCGTCGGCTCCACGCAGCCAATAGCATGGCCCAGCCCGAGCGGCTCGTACTGCACGACGGACTCAACCTCGATCAGAGCGGGAGCCCGACGCACTTTGGCCAGCATGGCCTGCTTGCCACGAGCCTCGAGCGTGCCCTCCAAAACGAGGTCTTCGACGAAATGCGCAACGACTCCGTCTTTACCCGCAGAGGTGACGATCACCAAGCGTTTGGCGCCGGCCCCGGCAGCCTCAGCAGCGACCAGCTCGATGCCCGGGGTGTCAACAACCGGCAACAGCTCCTTGGGCACCGTTTTTGTCGCCGGTAGAAAACGCGTGCCCAGCCCGGCCGCAGGGACGATTGCGGTGAAAGGAACCTGCACTTCGCGGCTAGACATCGTTCACACGATATCGCCCATGTCACGAATCGGCGTTGCCGAGGCGTCGTGGCCGCGGAAAGCTCACGCTGTCATGGTTAGAGGTATGGCAACCGTAAGCAAGACCGCGTGGCGGGAACAGCTGCTTGCAGCCCGAACTCGTGTCGCCGCTGACGTTCGGGCTGCCGAAGCCTGCATGCTGCGCACCCAGATGACGACCATCGCGAGTGGCGCATCCACAATCTGCGCATACGTCCCGGTTGGCGCCGAACCAGGATCGATCGAGATGCTCGATGCGTTACGGGACCGGGCTGCACGGGTGCTGCTACCGGTCGTACGGTCCACTCCCAACGGTATTGCTTCGCCGCTGCAATGGGGCGAGTACACACCCGGCGAACTTTCCCGCGGGCGCTGGGGACTACTCGAACCGCCCGGGCCCTGGCTGCCCGAGTCGGTGCTCGCCGAAGCGGGCCTGGTGTTCGTCCCGGCACTGGCTGTCGACCGCAGCGGAATCCGACTTGGCCGCGGCGGCGGCTTCTACGATCGCTCGCTGACGTACCGAGATCCCCAAGCCCAACTGGTCGCTGTCGTGCGGGACGCGGAATTGGTCGATGAGTTACCGTCCGAACCACACGACATCCGGATGACTCACGCGCTCACACCGGAGCGCGGGCTACTCGCACTGCCCTGCCGGGAATGACGAGACTCACGTAGCGGTTCTAGCACTTGAAGCGATAGAGTGCTAAATCGGACTGATATACCCGGAGGTTTTTGTGCCGACCTATAGCTACGAATGCACCGAATGCGGCGACCGCTTCGATGCTGTGCAGTCCTTCACCGAGGATTCGTTGACCTCATGCAAACAATGCTCCGGTCGACTGCGCAAGCTGTTCAACGCCGTCGGCGTCGTGTTCAAGGGCAGCGGCTTCTACCGCACCGACAGCCGCGAGTCGGGCAAGAAGTCGAACGATTCGAGTAGCGGGTCGTCCTCCACCAGCGACTCAACCACGAGTTCGGGGTCGACCGAGAGCAAAACGTCGGGTTCAGCCGAGAAATCAACCAGCTCCACGACATCTACGGCGACCACGTCGAGCTAAGCGGTTATCCACAAAGAGATTCAGCCTGACAGTTCCTGGCGCTGTCCTGCGCCTACCGTTGCAGCGTGCCGGAATCTTCGCTCAATCCCGGATTGTTTAGCCGGTTATCGACGCTGCTGCGCCCGGATTGGTCCCGAACGGTGTTGGCCCGCCGCATCGCGGCCGGCGCACTCGCGGTGCTGGCCGGCGTTGCGGCAATCCGGTCGAATCCGGATGCTGATCTAGCCGAAGTGGTTGTGGCCACCCACGACCTGCGCCCCGGCACGGCATTGACCCGCGACGATATCCGGATGGAAAAGCGTTCGGCTGCAACCCTTCCCGACGGGGCACAAGCCCAACTCGGCGAAGTGGTCGGTTCGACGCTGGCCAGCCCAACGAGGCGCGGCGAAGTGCTCACAAACGTCCGACTGCTGGGCAGCAGGCTGGCCGAATCGACGGCCGGCCCCGGAGCCCGCGTCGTGCCGCTGCATCTAGCCGACTCGGCTCTCATCGACCTTGTTCGAGTCGGAGATGTGGTCGACGTGTTGGCGGCACCAGCACTCGACTCGCAGGCGGCAAACCAAGCCACCACCAAGGTTGTCGCCACTGACGCCGTCGTGGTCCTTGTCTCAGCCAGGCGCACGGCTCAAGGCACGGAAAGCGACCGCGTCGTGTTGGTCGCGCTGCCGGCTGGGGTGGCCAACACCGTGGCAGGTTCAACGCTTGGTCAAACGGTGACCCTCACCCTGCACTGATCGGGACCTCGCCGTCGCGCGACCCGAACCAGATCAAAGATTCAGATCTCTAAACTCGACAATTGGCCGATGATCTGCGTGGCCAGCGGATTCAACGTCGCCATCCCGTCGCGCACCGCATAGCGAGAGCCGGCGAGGTTGACGACCAGCGTACTTCCGGAAACACCCGCCAAGCCGCGGGACAATCCGGCGTCAATGATGCCCGCGGACAACGCGGAGGCCCGGACGGCTTCGGCGATACCGAGAATTTCTCGGTCCAGAATGTCGCGGGTGGCCTCTGGCGTGACATCGCGGGGCGTCACCCCGGTGCCACCGACAGACACCACCAAGTCCACACCGCCGATCACAGCTGTGTTCAACGCGTTTCTGATCTCGACCTCGTCGGCCGCGACCGCGACCACACCGTCAACGACGAACCCGGCCTCGGTGAGCAATTCTGTGACGAGCGGCCCGCTGTGGTCTTCATCGCCATGCGCAGTGCGATCGTCGACGACGACGACGAGTGCCCGGCCGACTACCATCTCCGCACCTTGTTCCATGGTTGCAACCGTATATCTGCCGTCTGACCACTGCGCATCGACCATCACTGATCCGCCTTCCCCAGGGTGACTTGAAGCGTGCGGCTACCGCCGGACGGATCCTCAAAGGTCAAAACCACCTTGTCGCCCGGCGCCTTGGACCGCACGGCCGCCACTAAGGCGTCAGCGCTGTTGATCGGCCGGTCATCGACCTTGGTGACCACGACGCCCTTGGGTACGCCAGCATCTGCGGCGGCACCGCCCGCAACTACTTCCACAACCTTTGCGCCCGGGACGTCCTTGTCATTGGTGACCTGTACACCCAATGACGCATGAGACGCCGTACCGGTGCTGATCAACTCATCCGCGATGCGTTTGGCCTGGTCGACCGGAATCGCAAAACCAAGCCCGATTGAGCCGCTCTGGGCGTCCCCTGATTCCACACCCAAGGTGGCAATAGCGGAGTTGACGCCGACAAGCTGAGCGTTCATATTCACCAGCGCCCCACCCGAATTACCGGGGTTAATCGCTGCGTCGGTCTGAATCGCGTCCAACACCGTGTTCTGGTTGCCGGCTTCGCCGGTCGTCGATACCGGCCGGTTGAGTGCACTGACGATCCCCGTGGTAACGGTGCCCTCCAAACCCAACGGCGATCCGATCGCCAAGACCGGCTGGCCGACCCGCAGGTCCGACGAGGAACCGATCGAAATGGGGGTAAGCCCTGACACACCTCGAACACGGACAACAGCGATATCGCTGGTGGGATCGGCCCCCACCACAGTGAACGAAGCGGTACGGCCGTCCGAGAAAGTCACCGTCGTTTTAGGCTGTGGCCCCTTGCGACCGGCAGGTTTGGCGGCAGCCGCGACGACATGGTTGTTGGTCATGATCAGCCCATCGGCCGACAGGACTATGCCAGAGCCCTCCTCCGACTGGCGACCTAAATCGGTCTCCAGCATGACGACACTGGGCACCACCTTGGCGGCTACCTGCTCCACCGAGCCTACCGGCATGTTTGCCGCTGGAATACTGGGAGCCGATCCCGCCGCAACCGTGTCACTGCCGGTTGCCGGTTGCCGACCAAGCTCAATGACCGATGCCGCCGCGCCGCCGATGCCGGCAGATACCACTGCGATGGCCAACGCGCCGATAGCCAACATGCCTGCGCGAGGGCGTCTTTCACGCACTACCCCAGGAGGAGCAGGCATCGGCGGAAGCATCCCGGGTACCACACCCGACCCAGCAACGGGCCCACCACTACCGACCGATTCATAGGGCTGACGGTACTGCGGCTGAGACGATCGCCCCTGCTGATAGCGCCAGTCGAACTGCCGGTCGTATGTTTGCTGCTGCCCCTGGGCATAGGCGGGCGGCACCGGCTGATTGAGCCCGGCACCATAACCCGGCTGCTGCGGCGGTGGCGAATACCTCGGGTGATTCGTCATGTCGCTAAGTCGCTCTTCCTTTGCTTGGGCTTACTCGAAAACCTACTTGGCCGTGCCGGGCTTGACTTTGGTTTAACTGGCCCCCCAACACTAGCTGCACCACTACCTTGCCTGTGCGGACTGAGATTCCACTGAGACAACGTTCGACGAACCCGGAAAGTTCTCGTTATCTCCAGCGCGTCCTCCCGCAGATTTGGCCCCGGGAGCCGCACCGGCGCCAACCGCAGAACCCGGGTACTCCGAAGTGGGCATCGGGCGACCGGGCAGCAGCACGAAGATTGATGTCCCCGGGGGCTGACCGCCGGGATGGGTATCGCCAACCCGCAGCGATCCACCATGGTTGAGCACGACTTGTTTGACGATTGCCAACCCCAGACCCGAACCGGGCAATGCACGCGCCGAAGTCGACCGGTAGAACCGTTCAAACACCAAACCGCGCTCGTGCGCGGAAATACCGGGACCGTGGTCAGAAACCACCAGCTCGGCGTGTGACGGGTCGAGCTGCCTGAGCCATACCCCGACATTGCCGCCTTGCGGGCTCCATTTGGCCGCGTTGTCCATCAGATTGAGCACCGCCCGCGACAGCCCGGCAAAATCACCGTAGACCTGCCAGGGAATCACCTCGACGTTGAAGTGAATATCGTTGCGCCGCCGCCTAACTCGCTCCAGACTGCGGTCAACAACTTCGGCCATGTCGACCGGCTCGTGGACCACTTCGCCCTTATCACCTCGAGTCAAGTCCACCAAATCGCCTACCAAGGTTGAAAGTTCCTCGATCTGCGCCACGACGTCGGCGCGCAAATCCACCATCTCTTGCTCGGGCAGCCTCGGCGCTCCCGGAGCCAGTGAGGCCATGAGCAGCTCGACATTGGTGCGCAGCGACGTCAGTGGGGTGCGCAACTCATGTCCAGCGTCGGTGACCAGCCGCGCCTGCCGTTCACGAGACTCAGCCAAGGCCCGCAACATCAGGTTGAATGCCTCGGTCAGCCTTGCCAACTCGTCACTGCCGAACACGGGGATGGGCCGAAGATCATCAGTACGCGCAACGCGCTCAGCCGCTTCGGTGAGCCGAGCTACCGGCCGCAGCCCGGCACGAGTAACCATCCCCCCAGCCACCGCAGCCACCGCCACACCAACGCCGCCGACGATCAGCAGCACCAGGCGGAGTTTGGTCATGACTGCTTCGGTCGGGACCAGGCTCTTGGAAATCAGCAACGAACTGCCATTGCGAAGGTGGATGGCCAGTATCCGTTGATCCGCGGCGGTACGCCGCGACATGAACAACTCGCCGCGGATGACTGCCTTCTCCGGCGTTCCAACCGGCAGCACCTGACCAGGCTGGTTAGCGGTGTAGATCGACCGGCCGGGGTTCACCAACATCGCGTTGACGTCCGAGTAGGCGGTGCCCTCGATAGCCTTGCCTGGATCGGCGGCCAACGAACCACTGGCGATGAGCAGCTGGGCTCGGCTCTGCAGCTGGTTATCAATGTCACTGTAGAGCGCTGCCGAGATCACCGCATAGACGGCGAATGCCATCAGCACGACCACCATGGCCACCATTGACATTGCCAGCAGCATTACCCGCCAACGCAACGACAACGAGCTGGGAGCTCGTAGCGGTGCGCGGCCCACTCGCACGGACCGGCGGAACCCGAGCATCAGGGCGGCGTTTCGCGAAGCACGTAACCCACTCCCCGTACGGTGTGGATCAGCCGCGGCTCACCATCGGCCTCTGTTTTACGGCGCAAATACCCAACATAGACTTCCAGCGCGTTACCGGAGGTAGGAAAGTCGAATCCCCACACCTCCTCAAGGATGCGACTGCGGGTCAATACCCGCCGCGGATTGGCGATCAACATCTCCAGCAAGGCGAATTCGGTTCGGGTCAGGCTGATCCGGCGTTCTCCGCGCGCGACCTCGCGGGTTACCGGGTCCAAAGCCAGATCCGAAAACGTCATAGCCACCGACTCGGCCTCGTCGTCGGGCTTGGTTCGGCGCAGCAATGCGCGCATGCGGGCCAACAGCTCTTCGAGGGCGAACGGTTTCGGCAAATAGTCGTCGGCTCCGGCGTCTAGACCGGCGACTCGCTCAGAAACGGAATCGCGTGCCGTCAAAACCAGGATCGGCAGGTCATCGCCGGTGCTACGGAGCTGACGACACACCTCCAGACCGTCCAGACGCGGCATCATGACATCGAGAACAAGTGCGTCGGGCCGGTCACCGGCAATCAGTTCAAGGGCCTCAACTCCGTCGTGAGCAAGCTCGACTGTGTAGCCGTTAAAGGAAAGCGACCTGCGCAGCGACTCGCGCACAGCGCGATCGTCATCAACGACAAGTATCCGCACAGATACCAGTTTCGTACTAGCGCCTGAGAGCGGCCTGAGAAGCGCGCCGCTGTTACTTGCGTCGATCCAAATCGATGAGCCCCAGGCGAGCCGCCTTGAGCAGCCTACGGGGCACCTTGTGCGGCTGTCCTGCCACCGTCACACTGACCAGCTCGGTCCGAGCGGCCTTCCACTGCGAGCGCCGGCTATGGGTATTCGCGCGCGACATCCGGCGCTTGGGTGTGGCCATGATCGGGCCTTACTCCTCGATTGGGGTATCCGGGCGGGTGCGCCACGCAGCCTGGTTGATCGGCCGGGCGGCGACATTTGATCTCAACGATAGCCGCTGACCTGCCCCTAGCCAAAATTCGCCGACTGGCTGACGCATATCACGGCGCCCACTCACACGACTCGCGAAATGCGCCGACAAGAGACCCCCGCAATCGACTCGCACTAGGCATTCTTGACGTGACACCAGCAACACCCGCTAACCTACCGGTTGGTTGGCTGTCTGCGCCGCTCGCACCACTGAAGGGAGGACGCGCTTGGCTCCACACCCTGGCGCCGTGCGTATCGCGAACTGCTCGGGCTTCTACGGCGACCGGTTGAGCGCTATGCGCGAAATGCTCACCGATGGCGCCCCGGACAACCCGGTGGACTTCGTTACCGGCGACTATCTGGCCGAACTGACCATGCTGATCCTCGGCCGCGACAAGATGAAGAACCCCGACCGGGGCTACGCCAAGACCTTCCTCACCCAACTCGAGGACTGCCTGGGACTGGCTCGTGACCGGGGGATTCGCATCGTGGCCAACGCCGGCGGTCTGAATCCCGCTGGACTAGCCGCCGCAATCCGCACGCTAGCCGAACGCCTGGGAATCCCCGCCCGGATCGCTCACGTCGAAGGCGACGACCTGGCACCCCGGGCGGCAGAGCTCGGCCTCGGAACGCCGTTGACTGCGAACGCCTACCTGGGCGCTTGGGGAATCGTCGACTGCCTCAATTCCGGCGCCGATGTCGTCGTCACCGGACGGGTCACCGACGCTTCGGTAATCGTCGGGGCCGCTGCCGCGCATTTCGGCTGGGGCGCTACCGACTACAACCGACTTGCCGGTGCCGTGGTCGCCGGCCACGTCATCGAATGCGGGGTTCAGGCCACCGGCGGCAATTTCGCGTTTTTCACCGAGGTCCCAGCAATCCCAAACCTGCTCCACCCCGGCTTCCCGCTGGCCGAGGTCAACGCAGATGGGACCGCCGTGATCACCAAACACCCCGGCACCGGGGGCCTGGTCAACGTGGACACCGTTACCGCCCAGCTGCTCTATGAGATCAGCGGCGCCCGATACGCCAACCCAGACGTGACGGCACGGATGGACAGCATCGAACTGTCTACCGACGGCCCCGACCGGGTGCGCATCAGCGGCGTGACCGGCGAGCCACCTCCACCCACCTACAAGGTGTCGCTGAACAGCATCGGTGGCTTCCGCAACACCATCACGTTCGTGCTCACCGGGCTGGACATCGAAGCGAAAGCCGACTTGGTCCGACACCAGCTCGAGGCCGCACTGCCTGTCAAACCCGCAGAACTTCAGTGGAATCTGGCCCGCACCGACCATCGTGACGCCGACACCGAAGAGACAGCCAGCGCGGTACTTCGTTGTGTCGTGCGAGATCCCGACCCAGCCAAGGTAGGGCGCAAGTTCTCCTCGGCAGCGGTCGAACTAGCGCTCGCCAGCTATCCAGGCTTCACCGTCACGGCTCCCCCCGGCGAGGGACAGGTGTACGGCGTCTTCACAGCCGGCTACGTCGACGCCAACCAGGTGCCACACATCGCCGTACATTCCGACGGCACCCGCACCGAGATCCCCTGCGCCACCGACACCGGCGAACTTGCACCAGCCGCCCCTCCGCCGCTACCGGACCCGCTGCCAGCCGGCCCAACCCGGCGCGCGCCGCTGGGACTGATCGCCGGCGCGCGCAGCGGCGACAAAGGCGGATCGGCCAACGTCGGCGTGTGGGTCCGCACCGACGAGCAATGGCGCTGGCTTGCCAACACACTGACCGTCGAGCTGCTCAAGGAGCTGCTTCCCGAGACGGCCGGCCTCGAAGTCGTCCGCCACGTCCTGCCCAACCTGCGGGCGGTGAACTTCGTCATCGAGGGCATCCTCGGTCAAGGCGTGGCCTACCAGGCACGTTTCGATCCGCAAGCCAAGGGGCTCGGCGAATGGCTGCGTAGCCGATATGTCGACATCCCGGAAAGGGTGCTGTGACCATCTGGACCACACCGGAGCGTGAACAGCTGCGAACAACCGTGCGCGCTTTCGCCGAACGGGAAATCCTGCCGCACATCGACGAGTGGGAGCGAATCGGCGAGCTACCACGCGACCTGCACCGGCGCGCTGGGGCCGCTGGCCTGCTGGGCGCCGGCCTACCCGAAGCGGTTGGCGGCGGCGGAGGAGACGGCGCGGACGCGGCGATCATCTGCGAGGAGATCCACCAGGCCGGCACCCCGGGCGGGGTCTTCGCATCGCTGTTCACTTGCGGTATCTCAGTACCGCACATGATCGCGTCGGGAGACGCGCGGCTCATCGACACGTTTGTACGGCCCACCTTGGCCGGCGACCAAATCGGCGCACTGGCCATCACCGAACCCGGCGGCGGATCAGACGTCGGACACTTGCGAACCGCCGCTGTGCGAGACGGCGACGACTACGTCATAAACGGCGCAAAGACCTACATCACTTCTGGAGTTCGCGCCGATTATGTCGTCACCGCGGTGCGCACCGGAGGGCCCGGCGCAGCCGGGGTTTCGCTGATGGTGGTCGAGAAGGGCACACCCGGCTTCGAAGTCAACCGTAAGCTGGAAAAAATGGGGTGGCGATCCTCGGACACCGCCGAGTTGTCCTACACCGACGTGCGAGTGCCGGCGGCCAACCTGGTCGGCGACGAGAACACTGGATTCGCCCAGATCGCGCAGGCCTTTGTCGCCGAACGCATCAGCATGGCCGTACAGGCCTATTCCAGTGCGCAGCGATGTCTGGACATTTCAGTGCAGTGGTGCCGCGACCGGGAGACGTTCGGCCGCCCACTGATCTCGCGACAGACGGTGCAGAACACCCTCACCGAGATGGCGCGCCGCATCGACGTCGCCCGTGTGTATTCCCGCAATGTTGTTGAGCGTCAGCTCGCCGGCGAAACCAACCTCATCACCGAAGTGTGTTTCGCCAAGAACACCGCAGTAGAGGCCGGGGAGTGGGTTGCCCACCAAGCCGTCCAGCTGTTCGGCGGTATGGGCTACATGGCCGAGTCCGAAGTCGAACGCCAATACCGGGATATGCGCATCCTGGGAATCGGCGGGGGCACCACGGAAATCCTGACCGCGCTAGCCGCCAAGACGCTGGGGTATCGATCATGATCGCACCAACTCTTCATCGCTTTGCTCTGCGCCATCGGCGGTCGTCATGACCGTATTGAAGTCCACGCTGGACCCGAACGCTCCGGCCTACGCCGACGCGGTGTCGGCAACAACCACAAAGCTCAACGAGATCGACAACGAACTGGCTCACGCGCTCGCCGGTGGCGGTCCCAAGTACGTCGACCGCCACCACTCCCGGGGCAAGCTGACCCCTCGGGAACGCATTGAGTTGCTCGTCGATCCCGACTCGCCGTTCCTCGAGCTGTGCCCGTTGGCGGCCTGGGGCAGCGAATTCCAGGTCGGCGCCAGCCTCGTTACCGGCATCGGTGCCGTCTCAGGCGTGGAGTGCATGATCGTCGCCAACGACCCAACCGTCAAAGGCGGCACCAGCAATCCCTGGACGCTGCGAAAAATATTGCGGGCCAACCAGATCGCCCTAGAGAACCGGTTGCCGGTCGTTTCGTTGGTGGAATCCGGAGGGGCAGACCTGCCCACCCAGAAGGAAGTCTTCATCCCCGGCGGCAGAATGTTCAGAGACCTCACCCGGCTTTCCGCGGCCGGAATCCCGACTATCGCACTAGTATTCGGCAACTCGACCGCCGGCGGTGCCTATGTCCCGGGGATGTCCGATCACGTGGTGATGATCAAAGAACGCTCGAAAGTCTTTCTGGCCGGCCCGCCACTGGTCAAGATGGCGACCGGCGAGGAGTCCGACGACGAGTCCCTAGGCGGCGCTGAAATGCATGCCCGAATATCGGGTTTGGCCGACTACTTCGCCGTCGACGAACTCGACGCGACACGGATCGGCCGGCGCATCGTCGCGCGGCTGAACTGGGTCAAACAGGGACCGGCACCCGGGCCGGTGACCGAACCGCTCTACGATCCCGAGGAACTGATCGGCATCGTGCCCTCAGATCTGCGTGTCCCCTTCGACCCGAGGGAAGTGATCGCCCGCACCGTCGACGGGTCCGAATTCGACGAATTCAAGCCGATGTACGGCTCCTCGCTGGTTACCGGCTGGGCCCGTGTGCACGGCTATCCAGTGGGTGTCCTTGCCAACGCCCGCGGTGTCCTGTTCAGTGAAGAGTCCCAGAAAGCCACCCAATTCATCCAGCTGGCCAACCGTGTCGACACGCCCCTGCTGTTCTTGCACAACACCACCGGCTACATGGTCGGCAAGGACTACGAGGAAGGGGGCATGATCAAGCACGGGTCGATGATGATCAACGCCGTGTCCAACTCCACTGTCCCCCACATTTCACTGCTCATCGGCGCTTCGTACGGCGCCGGGCACTACGGCATGTGCGGCCGAGCCTACGACCCCAGATTCTTGTTCGCCTGGCCCTCAGCGAAAGCCGCGGTGATGGGAGGCACCCAGCTGGCAGGCGTGATATCCATCGTCAGCAGGGCTGCCGCCCAAGCCCGCGGCCAAGAAGTCGACGAAGCCGCCGACGCATCACTGAGGGCCGCCATCGAAGCGCAGATCGAAGCGGAGTCGCTGCCGATGTTCCTGTCCGGGCGACTTTATGACGACGGGGTGATCGACCCACGCGACACTCGAACTGTGCTGGGAATGTGCCTGTCCGCCATTGCTAATGGCCCTATCAAAGGGACGTCGAACTTCGGCGTCTTCCGGATGTGATGCCAATGCCTATCACGCGAGTCCTCGTTGCCAACCGAGGTGAGATCGCTCGACGAGTGTTCGCCACGTGCCGGCGCCTGGGGTTGGACACAGTTGCCGTATATACCGAACCCGATGCCGAGGCACCACACGTCTGCGAAGCCGACGCTCGAGTACAGCTGCGGCGCGTCAACGACTATCTGAACTCCGAGGCCATCATCGCGGCCGCGCGCTCGGCAAATGCCGACGCGGTGCACCCCGGCTACGGCTTCCTTTCGGAGAACGCAGAGTTCGCAGCCGCAATCCTGGAAGCAGGGCTCACCTGGGTCGGTCCACCGGTAGCCGCAGTACGTGCGATGGGATCGAAGATCGAGTCCAAGAAACTCATGGCCGCCGCCGGGGTACCGGTACTCGAAGAACTCGACCCGGACACGGTCACCGCTGCGCAGCTGCCAGTGCTGGTCAAAGCTTCCGCGGGTGGCGGCGGTCGCGGAATGCGGGTTGTCCGCGAGTTATCCGCCCTTGCCAGCGAGGTCGCCGCAGCCCGACGGGAAGCGCAGTCGGCGTTCGGCGACCCGACCGTGTTCTGTGAGCGCTACCTACCCACCGGCCACCATGTTGAGGTTCAAATCCTCGCCGACACGCACGGCACCATCTGGGCGGTCGGAGAACGAGAATGCTCGATTCAACGCCGGCACCAAAAGATCATCGAAGAGGCCCCGTCGCCCTTGGTGGAACGCACCCCGGGGATGCGCGCCAAGCTTTTCGACGCCGCCCGGCTGGCTGCTGGCGCGATCGGCTACCACGGGGCCGGCACCGTGGAGTTCCTCGCCGATGACGACGGAGAGTTCTACTTTCTGGAGATGAACACCCGACTGCAGGTTGAACACCCGGTCACCGAGGAGACGACCGGGCTGGATCTCGTCGAACTGCAGCTGGCGGTTGCCGAAGGTAGTCGGATCGACAGCGAGCCGCCCGCAACGCGGGGACATTCGATCGAGGCCCGACTTTACGCGGAAGATCCGGCGCACGACTGGCAGCCGCAGGCCGGCCGAATGCACACCGTCGACGTCCCCGCGGTTAACGCGCAATTCCGCTCGCTGCAGCAACAGACCGGGGTTCGGCTGGATTCCGGGATTGTCGACGGATCGATGGTGTCGATCCACTACGACCCGATGCTTGCCAAGCTGATCTCCTACGCTCCGACACGCCAGCAATCAGCACGGGTGCTTGCGAGCGCGCTAGCCCGCGCGCGCCTGCACGGCATCCGCACCAACCGCGAGCTGTTGGTGAACGTGCTGCGCCATCACGCATTCCTCGACGGCGCCACCGACACCGCATTTTTCGACACGCACGGCCTGGTGGAACTTTCGGCACCGCTGGCCAGCCCGGTAGCCATCCGGTTGTCGGCCATCGCCGCCGCGCTGGCCGACGCCGCGCACAACCGGGCTGTCGCGCCGGTGTTCGGCTCCATTCCCAGCGGCTGGCGCAACCTGGCGTCCGCCTATCAAGTCAAGACTTACCGCGACGACTTCGACAACGAGCACCGTATCGAATACCGCTTCACCAGAGGCCTATTGGAGCTTCCGGCGGACACATCCGTGCTACTTGTCTCAGCCACCGCAGACGAGGTGGTGCTGACGTACGGCGGTAAGGCCGACGGCGTGGACCGCAGCTTTGCGGTTGCACGCCACGGGCACGATATCTATGTCGATTCGACACTCGGTCCCGTTCATCTGATCGCGCTGCCCCGTTTCCCCGATGCAGGCTCAGCTATCGAGCAGGGGTCGCTAGTGGCGCCCATGCCGGGCAATGTCCTGCGGCTGGGCGCACAGATCGGCGACACCGTCGCTGCGGGCCAACCGCTGATCTGGTTGGAGGCAATGAAGATGGAGCACACCGTCACCGCTCCAACTGACGGCGTGCTCACACACCTCAACGTGCGGGCCGGCGAGCAAGTCGAAGTAGGAGCCGTCTTGGCAAGAGTAGAAGCACCCGAATCCCCAGGTGCCCAAGGAGAAACAAAATGACCCAAACCGGCTCGGATACCAGCTTCATCGAGAACGAGGAACGCCAGGCACTACGCAAAGCAGTAGCAGCCCTGGTGTCCAACTACGGCAACGAGTACTACACAACCAAGGCGCGGGCCCACGAACACACCCACGAGTTGTGGTCCGAAGCAGGCAAACTGGGCTTTCTCGGCGTGAACCTCCCCGAAGAGTACGGCGGCGGCGGTGCGGGAATGTATGAGCTGGCACTGATCATGGAGGAGATGGCAGCCGCAGGTTGCTCGCTATTGCTGATGGTGGTCTCGCCGGCTATCAACGGCACCATAATCAGCAAGTTCGGCACCGAAGAACAGAAGCAGCGCTGGCTGCCGGGTCTCGCCAACGGTTCGTTGACGATGGCGTTCGCGATCACCGAGCCCGACGCCGGTTCCAATTCGCACAACATCACCACGACCGGCCGTCGCGACGGCAGCGACTGGATCATCAATGGTCAGAAGGTCTACATCTCCGGCGTCGATCAGGCGCAAGCGGTGCTGGTAGTGGCGCGCACAGAGGAAACCAAGACCGGCAAGCTGCGTCCGGCATTGTTCGTGGTGCCCACCGACGCTCCCGGTTTCACCTACACCCCGATCGAGATGGAGCTGGTTAGCCCCGAGCGCCAGTTTCAGGTGTTCCTTGACGACGTGAGGTTGCCCTCCGATGCACTGGTCGGCGCCGAGGACGCAGCGATCGCGCAGCTATTCGCGGGGCTTAACCCAGAACGCATTATGGGTGCGGCCAGCGCGGTGGGCATGGGAAGGTTTGCGCTGGGCCAGGCCGTCGACTACGTAAAAACCCGCAAAGTCTGGTCCACCCCGATCGGCGCACACCAGGGCCTGGCCCATCCTCTCGCGCAGTGCCACATCGAGGTCGAACTTGCCAAATTGATGATGCAGAAAGCCGCAACACTTTATGACCACGGCGACGACATGGGTGCTGCCGAGGCAGCCAACATGGCCAAATACGCTGCGGCCGAAGCAGCGACACGCGCCGTCGACCAAGCTGTGCAATCGATGGGCGGCAACGGACTCACCAAGGAGTATGGCGTCGCCGCTTTGATGACCTCGTCTCGCCTGGCGCGGATCGCGCCGATCAGTCGCGAGATGGTGCTGAACTTTGTGGCCCAAACATCGCTGGGCCTGCCCCGGTCGTACTGATGGAAACGGTCGTCGACTACGCCGGGCCGGCCGCCTGCGGAGGCCCGCTCGCCCGGCTGACACTGAATTCTCCGCGTAACCGCAATGCGCTCTCCAGCGCCCTCGTCAGCCAGCTTCGCCAGGGACTGCGCGATGCCACGGCGGATCCTGCGGTGCGAGTAGTGGTGCTCGGACACACCGGGGGCACCTTCTGCGCCGGGGCCGATCTCTCCGAGTCGTCTGCGGCCGACGACGCCAACCCGCAAGACCCCGCGGTGACGCGAGCGAGGGAAATGACCGCGTTGCTTCGGACCATCGTCGAATCGCCGCTGCCGGTGATCGGCGCCGTCAATGGGCACGTCCGGGCCGGCGGATTGGGCCTGATCGGTGCGTGCGACATCGTCGTCGCTGGGCCGCGCAGCACTTTTGCGCTGACCGAGGCCCGGATCGGGGTCGCCCCGGCGATCATCTCGCTGACGCTGCTGCCGAAGCTGTCGGCTCGCGCTGCCGCCCGCTACTACCTGACCGGCGAGAAGTTTGGTGCCAACGAAGCCGCGCAGATCGGCTTGGTGACATTAGCGGCCGACGACGTGGACGGCGCGGTCGACGCTTTGGTCACCGATGTGGGCCGCGGTTCACCGCAGGGCCTTGCGGCGTCGAAGGCACTGACCACAACAGCCGTGCTCGACGGTTTCGACCGCGACGCCGAACGACTTGCCGCCGAATCCGCCCGGCTGTTCGCCTCCGACGAGGCGCGCGAAGGAATGCTCGCTTTCCTGCAGAAACGCCCACCCAGCTGGGTCAGCGGGTGAGACAGCGACCGCTCAACGGTTGGAGAATGATTGCAGTTTAGCCAACACCCCTTGCAGCAAAACCCAGACGTCGTAGGCTCAAGGGTGATGAGCAACACAGCGCAACGTGACGCCAAGGGTGCGGGCGACGAACCGTCACGCGCGGCGGACACCGACCGCATCCAGATCGCGCAGTTGCTGGCTTACGCGGCTGAAGAAGGTCGCCTGCCGCTAAACGAGTACGAAGACCGACTTGCCAAGGCCTACGCGGCAACCACCTACAAGGAGCTCGACCAGCTTCGGGCTGACCTACCGGGTTCGGCGGTGAGCCCGCGCCGCGGCGGCAAATGCAATCCGGCACCGTCTACGCTGCTACTCGCCCTGATGAGTGGGTTCGAGCGGCGCGGCCGATGGAACGTGCCAAAAAAGCTGACCACCTTGGCCTTCTGGGGTAGCGGCGTGGTGGATCTGCGCTATGCCGATTTCACTTCTCCCGAAGTCGAAATCCACGCGTACTCGATAATGGGCATGCAAACGATCGTGTTGCCACCGGAAGTCAACGTCGAGATTGACGGCCACGGTGTGATGGGTGGCTTCGACCGTGAGATCGGCGGCGAGGGCGCCCGAGGCGCACCGCGGGTGAAGATTCACGGCTTCTCGTTGTGGGGCGGCGTGGGCATCAAACGCAAGCCGCGCAAGTCCCGCAAGTAACTGACTTAGTCCCAGGTCAGACGTATTCACCAGCCGCCGCCAAGACACCTGCCAGGCGCGCTCGGATGCGCGTACACTCGGCGGCGGCCATGGATGAATCACTTCGGTACGAGAAGCTCGACGGCGGTGTCGCGATCGTCACCAACTTGGATGCGCCGCTGAACCGGATGAGTCTCGCCTACATCGAACGCCTCAGCGAGGTCGTCGAGGACATCGCCGGCGACCCAACGATTCGGGCCTTTGTCATCACGGCCGAAGGACTGGAGAACTTTTCGGTCGGCATGAACCTCAAAGAGCTGCCTGCAGGCATCCAGGCGGCAGGCAGCGTCGACAAGTTCTTCGACCGACGCCTCGAACTCATCCAGCGCATCGAGACGATGGCTAAGCCATCGGTGGCTACCCTCTTCGGCCACAGCCTCGGCGGCGGCCTCGAGCTTCCGCTGGGCTGCACCTTCCGGCTCGCCGCCGCCGAGGGCGCATCGATCGGTCTGCCCGAAATGCACCTCGGTGCCACCCCCGCCTGGGGCGGGTCAGCGCGGTTGGCCAAGACCGTCGGGCGACAGCACGCGCTCGACATGATTCTGCGCGCCAAGACGCTAAGCGGACCCGAAGCTCACGCAATCGGTCTCGTCGACGAGGTCTGGCCCCTCAACGAGCTAAAGGACCGGGCAACCGATCTCGCTCTGGAGCTGGCAAGACAACCCGCACTCGCCGTACGAGGCGTACTCAACGCTCTGCACGATTGCCAGCATCGCCCCCTGCCCGAGCTGCTCGCCGCGGAGCGGCGAGCCGTCCACGCAACATTGGGTTCCGATGACGCACAAGAGGGCATCCTCGCGTTCCTAGAGAAGCGCACACCGGTGTTCAATCGCAATCCGAGCAACCCAAAGTCGAGTTGACGGCTAGCCGGCCCGCTGCCAGCGCAATCAATCGTCTTCAGCACGGACAATCGCACCATGCGAGTGACGCCCAGTGATGCGTTAGCGGCGCCGCCGCGACCGCAGATAGTCGCCTACCACGGCCGCACCCAGCCCGTCGAGGTCAGGCACCACGACACGGCCTTCCACGCGTCGCGCAACCTGGTCGATGAATCGAGCCAGCCCGGGGTCACTGCCCAGCCGGAAAATCGTTATTTGCGCACCCAGCCGCGCCACATCGTCGAGCCCGCGCACAGTATGTGCAATGGTGCGTGGGTGCGGCGGGTAGTCGAAGAAGACAGCCGAGCCTTCGCCATTGATGTCCTCGAGGTGAGCAGTCGGCTCGCCATCGGTCACCACGAGCACCACCGGCTGCGCGCTCGGATGCCGACGTAGGTGACGCGCCGCCAGCGCGAGGGCGTGGTGCAGGTTCGTGCCTTGCTCGTAGACGCCCTCCAATCCCGTCAACTCAGCGGCTGTCATTGTGCGGGCATATCGGCCAAACGCGATGATTTGCAACGCATCCGACCGAAAACGCGTGCGCACCAGGTGGTTAAGAGCCAGCGCCGTTCGCTTCATCGGCAGCCAACGATTCTCCATCACCATCGAAAAGGACGTGTCAACCAACAGCGCAACCGCAGCCTGGCTGCGAGTTTCAGTCTCCGACACCTCGACATCGTCGATGGTTATGTGAATCGGAACAGCCCGGACTGCCGAAGCGTTCGCGACCGATGTTCCCGCCTGTCTTAGTACGGCGTTGGTCATCGTACGACCAATGTGCCACGGCTCGGTGTCGCCGAACTGCCAGGGTCGCGTCGCACCGGTCAGCTCGCCCGCGGCCCCAGCCCGGCGGTGATCACGCTCGCCGCGACGACCGGAAAGCTGTTGCACCACATCGCGCAATGCCGTCTCACCTAGCCTGCGCATAGCCTGCGGCGAGAGTCGCCACTGGCCGTCCGAGCCACGGTCGAGGAAACCCTGGTTGACAAGAGCGCGTTCCAATTCGGTGAGTGTTCGGGTATCAATGGCCGCCTGGTCACCAAGCTGGCGTGCCAACGCGTCGAGATCGACATCGTCCATGGTGGCGCCGGGGTAACTCTGCGACAGCTGGTCGGCCAGCTGCTCCAGCTCACCGATATCGGCCAGCGCTTGTGCGCCCTCCCCCATACCCAACGGATTCTCACCGGAGAACTGCTCGGAGCCGGCCCAATCCTCGCCAGGGCGCGCGACCTGAAGATGCGCATCGAGCCGATCCAACGCTTGCATGAGTGCTGGCGAACCAAACGCTTGCTGCGCCAGGGCATCCAGTTCGTCGCGCTGCTCGTCGCTCAGGCTGTTTCGGAAACGTTGCGCGGCGGCCGCCCGCTTCGCAAGTGAGTCCAGCAGCTCTTCTACATTGCGTGGATTCTCCGGGAAAAAATCGCCGTGCTTGTTCATGAAGTCGCGAAAATCCCGCGGGGAATCCTGGCCCCGCGCGTGTTTGTCCAACAGCTCGTTGAGGTCGTCCAACATTTCGTTGACGCGTTGACGATCCTCGTCAGTGGCACCTTGAAGAGCCTGCTTCATACCGGCGAACCGTTGGTCGAGCATCTCGCGGCCGAGTAGATCCTTGATCTGCTCATAGGATTCGCGAGCCTCACCGCTGCGCCAGTCGTATTCAGATAACTCTTGGACGGCTTTGGCCGGCGACTGCGGAAGCGCATCTAATCGCAACTCACCGAACCGGGCGTCGTCGTCGAGTGCCCGGGCCAGTTCCTTGCGCTCGGCCAGCACCGCCTCGTCGAGCAGCCTCTTGATCTCCTGCAAGGTGCCGTCGAGGTTGTTGCGGCGCAACAACTCCCGCCGGCGCTGGTTAACCTGAGCCGCCAAGCTGTCTGCCCCAGGCATATTGGCGGTGCCTCGCCGCAACAGCTCGGACAGTGCCCGCCGTGGCGAGGTGCCCGCCATGACGTCTTGCCCTATCTGTTCAAGCGCCTCGCGCAGATCAACCGGCGGAGCCAGCGGGTCTGCTCCACCGGTGTAGGCCGAGTAGCGCTGCGAGTGCCCCCTGGGCGATTTAGCCATAAACGGTTTGGCCCTCCCCCGACACTTTGTCCACCCGCTTCGCCAAGTACAACGCTTCCAGGGCAAGTTCCAATGCCGCGGCGCGCTCCCCTTCTGATTCGGCGCCGAGCTTGTCGGCGATAGTTTCGACCACCGGCAACCCGGGGACTGCGGCCAGCACATCCTTGGCCGACACTCGCTCGCCCGTCGTGACCGCGGAACCACCTTCGACCGCAGCCACCAACGAGCCCACGTCGACGCCCCCCAGGACCTTTGCCGCGGTATCGGCGGTCGCTCGGCGCAACAGGTGCTCAAGCACAGCCTGTTCGCGACCTTCTTCGCCGGACTCGAACTCCAGCTTGCCACGCAGAACGTCGACCACCGTGCCCAGATCAACGACCCGGGCCACGGGATCAGTCTCGCCCAGGACCGCACCTCGATGCCTGGCCGAGGCCGCGACTGTTTCCGCAGCTGCGATCGCGAACCGGGCCGACACACCGGAGCGCTGATCGATCGATTGGGATTCCCGCAGGTAGCGGGCGAATCGCGCCAAAACCTGCATTAGATATTCCGGCAGCTGCGCGCTCAGGTTCGCTTCTTGTCCGATGACACCCATCTCAGCTTCTAGCTCCAGCGGATAGTGGGTGCGGATCTCCGCGCCGAATCGATCTTTCAGCGGAGTAATGATGCGACCGCGGTTGGTGTAATCCTCCGGGTTGGCGCTGGCAACCACCAATACGTCCAGTGGCAGCCGCAGCGTGTGGCCGCGTACCTGGATGTCACGCTCCTCCATCACGTTGAGCATCGACACCTGGATGCGCTCGGCAAGGTCGGGCAATTCGTTGACCGCAACAACGCCGCGGTGTGCCCGCGGGATAAGCCCGTAAGCAATGGTCTCCGGGTCCCCGAGGCTGCGGCCTTCCGCGACCTTGATCGGGTCAATGTCGCCTACCAGGTCCGCGACGCTGGTATCGGGGGTGGCCAGCTTCTCGGTGTAGCGGTCGCTGCGGTGCTTCCACGCCACTGGCAGATCGTCGCCGAGCTGCTCGGCCCGACGCATCGACTCTGGCGTGATCGGCGTATAGGGATGCTCACCAAGTTCGGCCCCGCAGATTACCGGCGTCCATTCGTCGAGCAATCCGGCCAGCGCCCGGAGCAGCCGAGTTTTACCCTGACCGCGCTCGCCGAGCAGGACGAAGTCGTGACCTGCGATCAACGCACGCTCCAGCTGCGGGACCACGGTGTCGTCGAAGCCCAGGATGCCCGGCCAGACATCGTCGCCGTCGGCCAAGGCAGTCAGCAGATTTTCGCGTATCTCCTGCTTAACTCCGCGTTCACGATGACCCGATGCACGCAGTTCACCGACAGTTCGAGGCAGGTTGTTGTGTGACGTCACCACTCCAAGCTACGACGCGCTGCCTGCAGTCGTCATGTCGTCAGCGAAAGTCCGATCTCCGCACCCCTGTCCCTAGTGCGCCCGCCGCTGCGGCAGCACCGGCGGCTAGTGGGCGAAGTGACGCGCTCCGGTGAGGTACAAGGTGATGCCCGCTCTGGCCGCTGCCGCAGTCACCTCGTCGTCGCGTACCGAGCCTCCGGGATGAACGACCGCCTTGACTCCGGCAGCGGTGAGCGTTTCCAGGCCATCGGGAAACGGGAAAAATGCATCGGAGACCGCCACCGCACCACGAACCCGATCACCGCCGCGCTCGACAGCTAGCCGCGCGGCGTCAACCCGATTGACTTGCCCCATGCCGACACCCACGGTGGCGCCGTCGGCGACAATAACGATGGCATTCGACTTGACCGCGCGGCAGGTGCGCCACGCGAAAACCAGATCGGTCAATGTCGCGGGGTCGGCGGACGCTCCGGCGGCCAAAGTCCAGTTCGCCGGGTTGTCACCGGGAGCGTCGAGCTGGTCCCGCTGCTGCATCAAGAGTCCGCCACTGATGGGACGCAGTTCGGCGCCACCGCGGGGCGGTTCGGAGGCAACCAGCACTCGGATATTTTTCTTTCGCATGAGCAGATCAAGGGCGCCCGGAGCGTAGGCGGGGGCCACGATCACTTCGGTGAAGATCGTGCTTACACACTCGGCCATCTCAGTGCTGACCTCAGTGTTGGCAGCGATCACTCCGCCGTAGGCACTCAACGAATCGCACTCGTGGGCCTTACGGTGCGCGTCGGCGACCGAAACCGACGAAATTGCGATACCGCACGGATTGGCGTGCTTGATGATCGCCACACACGTCTGTTCGTGGTCGAACGCGGCCCGCCACGCCGCATCGGCATCTGTGAAGTTGTTGTAGGACATTGCTTTTCCATGCAGCTGTTCGGCCTGCGCCAGCCCCGGCCAGGCGCCAGAGTCGCAGTAGAGCGCCGCGCTTTGATGCGGGTTCTCGCCGTAGCGCAGGGTTGTCGAGCGCCGCCAGTTGCTGCCAAACCACTGCGGAAAGGCCGCCTTCGGCTGCTCAGGCGCCAGTGTTTCCTGCATCCAGGTGGCCACAGCGATGTCGTACTCCGCGGTGTGCTGAAATGCTAACGAAGCAAGCCTTTTCCGCTCTGCAAGGGTGAATCCACCAGTGCGCACCGCAGCTTGCACTCCGTCATATCCAAGCGGGTCGGTGACCACCGCAACGCTGGGATGGTTCTTGGCAGCAGCCCGGACCATAGAAGGCCCGCCGATATCGATCTGTTCGACGCACTCGTCGACTCCGGCGCCGGACTCGACGGTCTCACTGAACGGGTACAAGTTGACCACGACAAGTTCGAACGCGGCTATCCCGAGCTGACCAAGAGACTCGACATGGCCCGGATTGCGCATGTCAGCCAGCAATCCCGCGTGCACCCTCGGGTGCAGTGTCTTGACCCGGCCATCAAGCACCTCGGGAAATCCGGTCAACTCCTCCACTGGTGTTACCGGAATCCCTTCGCCGGCAATAGTCTTCGCTGTTGATCCGGTCGACACGATCTCGATCCCGGCAGCGCTTAAGCCCTGGGCGAGGTCGATCAGTCCGGTCTTGTCGTAGACGCTGATCAACGCCCGGCGGATCGGCCTTCTTGAGTCATCGGTGGTCATCCTATGGCTGCCTCTCGTCCGATCGTCGTCTTTCGCCCGACCAAGGTCACCCCGCCGGTCGCAACGGCGCGCACCACTTCCACCAACAGCTGCCTCTCGGCTACCTTGATGCGTTCGTGCAACGTCTCTTCGTCGTCGCCGTCGCGTACGGCAACGGCGCGCTGCGCCAATATCGGCCCGGTGTCGGTGCCGGCATCCACCAAATGCACCGTACAGCCGGCGACCTTCACACCGTAGGCAAGCGCATCCGCCACTCCATGCGCGCCCGGGAAGGCCGGCAACAGCGCCGGATGAGTATTCAAAATTCGTCCGTCGAATCGTGAAAGAAACTGTTGCCCGAGGATTCTCATGAAACCCGCAGAAATAATTAGATCGGGTGAATAGGCGGCGGTGGCGCTAGCAATCGCGGCGTCCCAAGCATCGCGACTCGAGTGATCGGCTGGCCGGACAGTAAAGGCCGGCACCGCTGCCGACTCGGCGATCTCGGCAGCACGGCATTGGCGATCGACGCCGACCGCGACAACCCGCGCCGGGTAGTCGCCTGTGGCTGCATCGATCAGCGTGCTGAGCAGCGAACCTGTGCCCGACGCCAGCACTACCAGTCGCGCCGGCGCACTTGGGGGTACATAGAGCCGTTCCTGCACATCGCGAGCCTAGTCGGGCGGCGACACCGGACAGATGAGTGGGCGGTGGTGGGCAGCTAACAACACCGAGTCACGTCTGGCCCGGCGGCTCGTTTCCCACGGACTCTCCCGAAATTTCTTCCGAGGTTTCGTCGGCAGTTTCTTCTTCGACCGCCCCTTGGGGCTGCGGGTCGTCGTCGGTGTCGTCACAGGCCTCGCTGCCGACACCGACCTCTTCTCCGCCACGCGGGACGTCATCGGCTGCGGAACTATCGTCAGACAGCTCGCCACCGGCCCCGGCATCAGACTCCACCGGCACAGTGGGCTGATCGGCGTCCACATCGACTGGCCCGGTCGACGCGGGCTTGGGCCGTTTCGGACGCCGGTTGATACCGCCGGCCATCATCACCGTGACCCAACCGACAGCAATAAACCAGAAGAAGACGCCACCGGCCAAGGCGCTCTTGTCGACACCGACGTCGCCGAAGTTACCCAGGCTGCCGCCGGCGCCGTATCCGAGCAGCACCATCATTATTGCCCCGACAACCGCCGCAACCAGCAGTTTGGCCATCGCGGGAAGAAACGGCAGTGCGCGCCGAGCGCACTGCTGCCCCACTGCCACACCGGACGAAGCACCGACGATCAGCAACGCAACCCACACCGGCCCCAGCGGCGGCGTCGGAGCCGCGGCAAGGACCGGCAGTGCCGGGATATCGCCACCGAAAACCGTGAACGAACTAAACGTCGCAAAACCAATGTGCGCGCTGGAACCGACCGCGATGGCGGCGGTGCCGACAATGACATTGGGCACATAGAGCACCGACAGCACGGTGAGACTGAACTGACCGAATATCGAACCGGTGATCCCATACAGCTCTTGCATCGTCGCCCAATGCACAACCAACGACGCCGCAGTCACCAGGCCGGAAAGCCCGAGCAACGCCAACACGCCGGCGGCCGCCGCCCGCACCGAATCTTCCACCCAGTCGGGCACCGACGAGGCGGCCAGCGCCCGTCGCCCCACTCGGGAACCCACTCCAAACGCGGCCCCAGCGGCATGCACCATGAGCACGCTGGTGAACGCGCGCAGCGCACTGGGGGTTTGCAGCTCGGTGATCACCGAGGAGGCGTCGTGGATGACGGCCAGCGCAATCGCCGCCATCAATAACGGCCCACCCACCGCCGACGCGACGACCCAGCGAACCACCAGCCATGATGAGTGTGGGGCTGTGGCACGTGCGGTGCTGCGCGCGGTCCCCCACACCATCAAAAGGATGGGCAACAGCGGCATCACGCCTAGTTCGCGGCCCCCAATAGAGATGGGAACTCGGTGCACGCCGAGCCACATGCTGGCGATTGCACCTAAAGCGCCGGTCATGTCGCTATTGGCGATCAGCAACTGAAGCAATATGACGGCGGCGATTATGACCAACGCCATCCCTGCGGGGCCAAACGCGACCCTTACGAGGTCACGCGCCTGACGCGCCCCTGCGGCCCGATTCTCCTCCACTCGCATCACTTCTTCGCGCAGGCGCCCAACGAGGCGGAGATCGCCCGATTAGGCCGGCGCCGGTCCCGATGACGGCGACTGCTGACCGTGACCATGGGTGTGCTGGCCTGCGCCCGGGTCTGCGAAGCTGACCGGCGCTGAACCAGCTTCAGATCCTGACCCGGCGTTGACCGGCGGTGGTGGGCTGAAGCTTGGGAATCCGGTGGGCGGGGTCGAGGGCCCCTGCTGCATTTGCTGGGGCGCCGATGGCGGGGCGGGCTGACCACCGAATCCACCGGCCGACGGACCGGCGCTCGGGCTCGACGAATAGCCGCCGTACTGCGACCCGTACCCAGCAGGCTGCGACGCGTGCTGCGCGCTGTGTGACTGGTGGCTCGCGGGCTGCTGTGCAGCCGGCTGGCCGTAGTAGCCGCTTGGCGCGGTCCCGTACTGGCCGTACGGGCCGTACTGGCCGTACTGGCCGTACGGGTCGAATTTGGGGCGTGCTGCCGGCGCAGCGATAACGCCCGCGTCCAACAAGACCGCGACGACGGCAGCAACTGCCTGGAACACACTGAAGACCAACAGGAACCACAATCCCCAGGCGATCGAGAAACCGCTGGGCACGTTGATCGTCTCAGCGATCACAAGCAGGGAACCCAGCACCGCAATCGCTGCCACCACCGCCACATGATTCTTCGCCTTGGGCAACAAACTCAGACCGGCAAGCAGACCCGCCAGGAGGGTGAGGGCGACGGCTATTCCGCTGTCACCGATGTGTTCACCAGCGCCCCCGCCGAGTTCGGAGCTCAGGGTGAACATCGGACCAAAACTCGCCAGGTACGCCGCGACGCCGAATGCGGTCACCGCAACGGCCAAGTACAAGACGAGCTTGCTTGACGCGTTGTCGTCCTTGGCGAACGACGGTGTGGGTCCCCCTGGGGAGCTGCCCGGCTGAGCGGGGGGATATCCGGGGCTGCCGGGAGAGTAGGTCATTGCTCCTCCTGTTGCTTCCAAACCGTCGCGGCGCCACGGTTGCAGTGCGACGTTGCGCTACCTGGCGCACCGCGCCGTACCCAGTGGCACCCTGGCGGCGCCGACGTTGCGATGCGATCCGACCAACCACGCTAGCGCACGGACCCGGCGCCTTGCCGGCGCGACTGCTTTGCAGCGCCACCGACGTCGGTCAGGGTGCCACTGATTTCGCCGCTATCGCGCCACCATGGCAGCTTGCTCGGCATAGGTGTAACACGTTCTAATTCTGGGCATGGACTACGGGCTCGTGCTTTTCACCAGCGACCGCGGCATCTCCCCGGCGGCAGCCGCCAAGCTCGCCGACAACCACGGTTTTCACACCTTCTACGTCCCCGAACATACCCACATCCCGATCAAACGTGAGGCGGCCCACCCGACGACGGGCGACACATCGCTACCCGACGATCGCTACATGCGCACCCTGGACCCCTGGGTGAGTCTGGGTGCGGCCTGCGCGGTCACGTCGCGAGTGCGGTTGTCCACGGCGGTAGCGTTGCCGGTGGAGCATGACCCGATCACGTTGGCGAAAAGCATTGCCACCCTGGACCATTTGTCCGGTGGGCGGGTCAGCCTGGGTGTTGGCTTCGGCTGGAACACCGACGAGCTCACCAACCATGGCGTACCGCCCGGGCGGCGTCGGACCATGTTGCGCGAATACCTGGAGGCGATGCGCGCCTTGTGGACCCAGGAGGAAGCCTCGTACAGCGGCGAATTCGTCAACTTCGGACCCAGCTGGGCATGGCCCAAGCCCGTTCAGTCACACGTTCCGGTATTGGTGGGCGCGGCCGGCACCGAAAAGAACTTCAAGTGGATCGCCCGCAGCGCCGACGGCTGGATCACTACTCCGCGCGACTTCGACATCGATGAGCCAGTCAAGTTGCTACAAGACACCTGGGCGGCCGCCGACCGCGCGGGGGCACCTCAAATCGTGGCACTGGACTTCAAACCCGTGCCCGAGAAGCTGGCACGATGGGCTGAACTCGGCGTGACCGAGGTGCTCTTCGGCCTGCCCGACCGATCCGAGAGCGAAATTGGCGCCTACGTCGAACGGCTGGCCGGCAAACTCGCCAATTTGGCGTGAACCACCCGCGCATGCTGCTTTAGCGGTTGTGAAACCTCACAGGCTGCGACCGCGCACGGCGTGTCGTGTGCGTCGTCGAGGTGTCGCGGAACATCTAGCGGGGCTCCGCACGGACGTGGTCGGTATCGGCCGTCCTGCAGTCTTACAGGCTTTGCAGGATCTCCCGGGCCAGCGCAGCCGTTTCCGACGGCGTCTTGCCAACCTTGACCCCGGCCGCCTCAAGAGCCTCCTTCTTGGCGGCCGCGGTGCCCGACGAGCCGGACACAATCGCGCCAGCGTGGCCCATCGTCTTGCCTTCCGGAGCGGTAAACCCGGCGACATAGCCAACAACCGGCTTGGACACATTGGCCTTGATAAAGTCGGCCGCGCGCTCCTCCGCGTCACCCCCGATCTCACCGATCATCACGATGAGCTTGGTATCGGGATCCTTCTCGAAGGCTTCAATGGCATCGATGTGAGTGGTGCCGATCACCGGGTCACCACCGATACCAATTGAGGTGGAGAACCCAAAATCGCGCAGCTCGAACATCATCTGATAGGTCAGCGTGCCCGACTTGGACACCAAGCCGACCGGGCCGGTTCCCGTGATATTGGCCGGAGTGATACCCACCAACGCCTCGCCCGGGGTGATGATGCCCGGGCAATTGGGCCCGATCATGCGGGTAGCGGGGCCGGTGCTGCCGCCCTTTTCTTGGTTGTAGGCCCACGCATATGCGCTGTCCTGCACCGGGATGCCCTCGGTGATGACGACAAGTAGCGGTATTCCAGCATCAATGGCCTCGATCATCGCGTCCTTGGCGAACTTCGGCGGCACGAAGATGATCGAGACATCGGCACCGGTTTTTTCCATCGCTTCGGCGACGCTGCCAAACACCGGCAGCTTGATCAGTCTGCCGCCCTTGTCCTCATGGGTGACGGTGGTGCCCGCCTTGCGCGCGTTCACACCGCCAACGATCTGGGTACCCGCTTTGAGCATGCGCGCGGTGTGAACTGTGGCCTCGCTACCGGTGATGCCCTGGACGATGACCTTGTTGTTCTTATTCAGAAAGATCGACATATCGAAGTCCTCTCAGGCGCTCGCCAGCTGAGCCGCTTTGTCTGCGGCCTCGTCCATCGTCGGCACCAACGTGACCAGCGGGTGGTTGGCTTCGGCCAGGATGCGCCGGCCCTCGTCGACGTTGTTGCCGTCCAACCGGACCACCAGTGGCTTGTTGGCCTCGTCGCCCAGGATTTCCAATGCTTTGACGATCCCGGTCGCTACGGCGTCGCAGGCGGTGATGCCACCGAACACATTGACAAAGACGCTCTTGACCTCGTCGTCGCCCAACACCACGTCCAGGCCGGCAGCCATGACCTCCGCTGAAGCGCCGCCGCCGATATCCAGAAAATTGGCTGGCTTCACTCCGTTGTGCTTCTCGCCGGCGTACGCGACGACGTCGAGCGTAGACATCACCAGGCCGGCGCCATTGCCGATAATGCCCACCTGGCCGCTCAGTTTCACGTAGTTGAGGTCATGCTCTTTTGCCTTCAACTCAAGCGGGTCTGTGGCCGCGCGATCCTCGAACTCAGCGTGGCCGGGCTGACGGAAGTCGGCGTTGGCGTCGAGGGTCACCTTGCCGTCTAGCGCCAGGATCTTGCCCGGGTCGCCCGCCCCGCTGGACGGCGTACGCACCAGCGGATTGACCTCGACCAGGGTGGCGTCCTCGGAGACGAAGAGCTCCCACAACTTGGCGATAGTGACGGCAGCGGCGTCGAGCACTTCGACCGGCAGATGGCCTTGTTCCGCGATCGAGCGCGCGAATGCCAAGTCAACTCCCTTAACCGCATCTACTGCGATCTTGGCGAGCCTGTCGGGCTTGGTAGCCGCTACCTCTTCGATCTCCATCCCGCCTTCGACCGAACACATCGCCAGGTAGGTCCGGTTGGCCCGGTCCAGCAGGAAGGAGCAGTAGTACTCCTCGGCGATCTCGCTTGCTTCGGCAACCAACAACTTCTTGACGATGTGACCCTTGATATCGAGGCCCAGAATGTTCTTGGCGTGTTCGTAGGCCTCGTTGGCGTCGGCCGCGTACTTCACTCCGCCCGCCTTGCCACGGCCACCGGCTTTGACCTGAGCTTTGACCATCACCGGGAGACCGATCTCCGCTGCGATGGCCCGAGCGCCTTCGGCGCTGTCGGTAACTCGTCCTACCGTGCTGGGCACATTGTGTTTGGCGAACAGTTCTTTCGCTTGATACTCGAAAAGGTCCATGGGCTCACTGTCTTCGCTTGGCTTGTTACTAGGCCTGCAGGGTGGCGGTGCCGCATTCGGCAACACGTCCGGACGAACTGTATCGACACGCAAAATGCGGTTCACGCGCGCATCTACCCATGTGGTTCAGGTCACCCAACGGAGGTCGATTCGATTCGTGAGACAGGTCACAATCTGACACGGTGTGACACAGTTGCCAGTCCATCCCTTTGTAGATACGGTCTCAAGGTCCGGATAACGTTACGGTCACGATACGAGGACAGTTCAACTTGCCCCAGCATCGTTTTGCCCGCAGTTCTTCCTCAGCGGCGGCTCGCCCAACCCTCGATGGTTGGCCGCAAGCCCGCCGCGAGGAAAACGAAGTTACCGAAATCTTGCCGTTGGACGACTTCGACAACTTCGACGACCTTGATTACTCAGACTTCGGCGAAGGCCTGAACTTCGACGACGAAGCGCGGCTGCCGTCGCCTGCCGAACTCCGGGCCCGCGCCAAATCCGCCAGCGGTGCACCCAGATGGCGTGACGACGCCACCGAAGTCATAGGTTCGGCGACCACCGAGTCCCGCGCAGCGCATCGGCGCGGAGGGCAACATCGCAAGCAGCCGACCAGTGCGGTGCGTGGACGGGTGCTGGTTTCGGCAATGGCCGCCGGCGCGGCAGCAGCGGCTGCACATGCCGCCACCAGTGGGACCGATACCCACGGCATCGACACCGTTTTAACGGCTCAGTCGTCGACGCTAATCGGAGAGTCGAGCACCCACACGCCCCGGGGCGCCCAGGTCATCGCCGCCCAGCCGGCAGCAAACGTCGCAGTCCACAACGCCGAGTTCGCCCGCGGAATGGCGTTCGCCGAGGAGCGTGCACAACGCGAGGCCCGGCTGCAGCAACCGCTCTATGTCATGCCGACCAAAGGGATCTTCACCTCCAACTTCGGGTATCGCTGGGGTGCACTGCACGCGGGCATCGACATCGCCAACTCGATGGGAACTCCTATTCGTGCGGTGTCCGATGGCTTGGTAATAGCCGCGGGCCCGACCGCCGGCTACGGCATGTGGGTCAAGCTGCGCCACGCCGACGGCACCGTAACTCTCTACGGCCACATCAACTCCGCTTTGGTCGACGTCGGGGAACGGGTGATGGCCGGTGACCAGATAGCCACCATGGGTAACCGCGGCTTCTCTACTGGCCCTCATCTGCATTTTGAGGTGCTGTTGGGCGGCACAAAGAGGATCGACCCGGTGCCGTGGCTCGCCAAACGAGGCTTGGAAGTCGGCGACTACTGCGGTTGACGAACGGCCAACACAGAACGACGCCCGTAACCCGCGACGTCTATTCTGCGACCACCCGCATCTCGGTAGGCCCACTCCGCGCTACCGCGTGGTCGGTGCCGTAGCCGCCCTGCTCGCGCTCAACGTGCTACAGCTTCGCGATCGGAGCGTGGTTGTGCATCAGCTTCACTCGCCCAGAACTACCGAAGTCGATCAGCGACATCGCCGATTCTCCGACTCCGGAGACTTCTTCAACACGCCCCAGGCCGTACTTGTCGTGTGTCACCCGGTCTCCGGCCTGCAACACCAACGGCGGACGCTTGCCCGCTCCCGATCTCGTCGGCGATGGGCGCGACGTACCAAAGCGGCCGGCACTCACCGGCGCGCTGAATGACGGCGCGGGCGCTGTGCGCCGCCAGTCGATGAGCTCCTGGGGAATTTCCCGCAGAAAACGGGATTCCGGATTGAGCATCGGCTGGCCCCAAGAAGACCGAACGATGGCCCTGCTCACGTAGAGCCGTTGCCGGGCCCGGGTGATACCCACGTAAGCCAGCCGCCGCTCCTCGGAAAGCTCGGTAGGATCGTCCAGCGCTCGCATATGCGGGAACATGCCGTCCTCCCAACCGGTCACGAATACCACTGGGAATTCCAAACCCTTGGCGGTGTGCAACGTCATCATTGTGACCAAGCCGGAACCGTCCTCGGGGATCTCGTCGGCATCAGCGACTAGAGAGACCCGTTCCAGGAATGCGGCCAGCGTGCTGGTATCCGGCGCGTCCTCATCCTCCGGAATACCCTGACTGTCCAGCGCTTCGGCGACGGCATTATCGCGATCGATACTGAATTCGTGTGCAACACTGACCAGTTCGTTGAGATTATCCAGTCGAGCCAGTTCCTGCGGATCGGTGGACGACTCCAGCTCGCTGCGGTATCTGCTGCGCTCCAGCACCGCCTCAATCAGCTCACCGAGGTCGCCGTCGCGGCAACTACGCAGCTGATCAAGCAACTCGACGAAGCCCGCGATAGCGTTTTGCGCGCGGCTGTTCAGCGTCGGCACTTTGCCTGCCGCCGCGGCCGCAAGCGCATCGGCGAAGCTGGCGCCAGTATTCTCCGCATACACCGACACGGTGGCCTCAGCCCGGTCACCGATGCCACGACGTGGGGTGTTGAGAATGCGCCGCATGCTGACCGCGTCGCCTGGATTGTCCAACACCCGCAAGTAGGCGACGATGTCGCGGATCTCTTTGCGCTCGTAGAAACGGACTCCCCCAACAACCTTGTACGGAATGCCGGCGCGTATGAACACTTCTTCCAGCGACCGCGACGAGTTGTTGGTGCGGTAGAAGACCGCCACATCGTTGTAGCTGATGTCGCCGCGCACCGCGAGTGCATCGATCTCTTCGGCTACGAACCGAGCCTCGTCGTGCTCGTTGTCGGCGACGTAGCCGACAATCCGCTCACCCTCACCTGCGTCGGTCCATAAGCGCTTCTCGCGGCGTCCGGAATTGCGCGCGATTACAGAATTCGCAGCCGACAGAATGTTCTGGGTCGAGCGGTAGTTCTGTTCCAGCAAAATTGTTGTGGCGTCCGGATAATCGCGTTCGAAGTCTTCGATATTGCGAATGGTGGCGCCGCGGAAAGCGTAGATCGACTGGTCGGCATCGCCGACCACGCACAGGTCTGCCGGCTGCACGTCGTCTGGCGAAGCTTGCGAATCTCGCGCGCCACGGCCGACCAGTTCCCGCACCAGTACGTACTGGGCGTGATTGGTGTCTTGGTATTCATCGACCAGGACGTGCCGGAACCGCCGCCGATAGTATTGGGCGATCTCCGGGAATGCCTGCAACACCGCCACGGTCTCCCCGATGAGATCATCGAAGTCCAGCGCATTTGCGGCACGCAACCGCCGCTGATATTCGCCATAAACCGATGCAACGGTGCGCGCCAGGTCGTCTGCATCATCGGAAAGGTCAGCCAATGCGCGTTGCGGGTCAATCAACTCGTTCTTGAGGTTGGAGATCGCGTTGGCCAGCAACCGGGGCGAATACCGTTTGATATCCAGACCCATGTCCCGACCGATCATCTGCAACAGACGTCGCGAATCGTCGGCGTCGTAGATTGAGAAGTTGGAGTTGAGCCCATCGATCAACGTTGCCTGGTTCCGCAGGATGCGCACGCAGCTGGAGTGAAACGTCGACACCCACATGTGGCGAGCGCGAGTCCCGACCAGCCGCACCACCCGCTCACGCATTTCAGCAGCGGCCTTGTTGGTGAAGGTGATCGCCAAGATCTGACCAACGCCGGCCCCACGGCCGGCAATCAGATGCGCGATCCGCCGCGTCAACACCGCCGTCTTACCCGAGCCCGCGCCCGCGACGATCAGCAGCGGCGAGCCCTCGTGAACCACCGCACG
Source organism: Mycobacterium sp. (assembly GCF_965230835.1). Taxonomy (GTDB): domain Bacteria; phylum Actinomycetota; class Actinomycetes; order Mycobacteriales; family Mycobacteriaceae; genus Mycobacterium. The sequence continues at coordinate 3,198,672 of NZ_CBDDLW010000002.1, read as the reverse complement.
GCGCTGTTGCGGGTTAAGCCCATCCAGCAGTCGATCGGCTTCGGGCTTTGCGTCGGTCGTGTGCACACTCATTTCCGTCCAAACCTACCGCCGCTCGGCGACGACCCCACCGGCTGTGTCACCGTATTCGCCGTTGCCTGCTACTACGGCACTTTGCGCGGCTGCGAACTCGCCTGGTGGCACCATCGCCCAAGTCGGCGCCGCCTGCGATGACCCCAGACCGTCTAGGCCGGTACCCACAACCGTCGCCGCGTCAACCGTTGAGCACGGGAGCCCGCGCCGGTTCGGGCCACTCTCCGCCCCCCTCGCACGATGCGCCAGACTTTGCATAGACGTGGCCCGAGGTGGCACACTCAGTTTGTGCTTAAAGCGCAGAGCCGATTTTTCTACGGGTACCCGACAGCGGTGCCCGTGGTCTAGCGACTTTCGCAGAGCCCCGTGGTCCGCTTCTGGATTCGGGGCTCGTCTCTTGTGTGAGGCCCGATACCGGATGAGACCAGAATCCCCACATCACGAGAACGCGGAGTCACAAGAGATGAAGACCGAAATGATCGATGGCCAATCGCTCACCAACATTGACGAGCTGCGCAAAGAAATCGACCGACTAGACAAAGAAATTCTCGCCGCGGTAAAACGCCGCACCGAAGTATCCCAGGCGATCGGCAAAGTCCGAATGGCATCGGGCGGCACTCGGCTGGTGCACAACCGCGAGATGAAGGTGATCGAGCGCTACAGCGAGCTGGGCCCCGACGGCAAGGATCTGGCGATGCTGCTGCTGCGACTAGGACGGGGCCGGCTCGGTCACTAATCGCCCAAGACCGCCACCGCCTACCACAGATTCCCGCAATGCCGCGGTCAATTCCGCCCGAATAGTCACCGCAAGGCCCAGGCGGGCAATGTGAAAGCAACGGGTTTCTCTCGGCACCGGCTGGCGGTCGCCGCGGCGGCGCTACATTGCACCCGCACCTGGGAATATTGGGCGCGCAGTCGCACTCCATAATGCCCGATCTCTCCGCCTGCTCGGTGCGGTCTAGCTGGCCCAGCCCGCTCTGCCAGACGGGGTCCACTAGGCCGGATTAGGGTCGAACCATGACCTCCGTGCACTCCATTCCCGATATCACCGCCACGTCGGCGTGGGCCGCCCTGCGCAGCCACCACGAGAAGGTCGGGGAAACCCATCTACGGCAGTTCTTCGCCGACGACCCAGATCGCGGCGGCGAGCTCGCTGTCACGGTCGGCGACCTCTATATCGACTACAGCAAGCACCGCATCACTCGCGAAACGCTGCGACTGCTCATCGATCTGGCGCAGGCGGCCAACCTTGAACAACGCCGCGACCAGATGTTGGCCGGCGAACACATCAATACCTCGGAGGATCGCGCGGTGCTGCACACCGCGCTGCGGCTGCCACGCGACGTCGAACTGATCGTCGACGGACGCAATGTTGTCGCCGAAGTGCACGGCGTGCTCGACGCGATGGGCGACTTCACCGACCGGCTCCGCAGCGGCGAATGGACCGGTGCCACCGGCAAGCGGATCAGTACCGTTGTCAACATCGGTATCGGCGGTTCAGATCTCGGTCCGGTGATGGCGTGCCAGGCACTGCGCCACTACGCCGACGCAGGGATTTCGGCACGCTTCGTCTCCAACGTCGACCCCGCCGACCTTACCGCGACCTTGGCCGACTTAGATCCTGCGACAACGCTTTTCATCGTTGCGTCGAAGACGTTCTCCACGCTGGAGACCTTGACCAATGCCACAGCCGCCCGGCGCTGGCTCACCGACCAACTCGGCGATGCCGCCGTGTCTAGGCACTTCGTCGCGGTCTCCACCAATCGCCGCCTCGTCGACGACTTCGGAATCAACACCGACAACATGTTCGGTTTCTGGGATTGGGTCGGTGGGCGCTATTCGGTCGATTCAGCCATTGGGCTGTCGATAATGGCCGTCGTCGGCCGCGAGGCCTTCGCCGACTTCCTGGCCGGGTTCCACATCGTTGATCAACATTTCAAGACCGCTCCGCTGGAATCAAACGCGCCGGTAGTGCTCGGCCTGATCGGAGTGTGGTACTCCAACTTCTTAGGTGCGCAATCGCGCGCCGTGTTGCCGTACTCCAACGACCTGGCTCGTTTTGCCGCCTATCTGCAGCAGCTAGCCATGGAATCCAACGGCAAATCGGTGCGTGCTGACGGCACAGCGGTTAACACCGAAACCGGTGAAGTTTATTGGGGTGAACCGGGAACCAACGGCCAACATGCGTTCTATCAACTCCTGCATCAAGGCACCCGGTTGGTGCCGGCCGATTTCATCGGGTTCAGCCAACCCCTCGACGACCTGCCGACCGCTGAGGGCACCGGCAGCATGCACGATCTATTGATGAGCAACTTCTTTGCCCAAACCCAGGTACTCGCCTTCGGCAAGACAGCAGAGGAGATTGCTGCCGAGGGCACCCCAGCCGCCGTAATTCCGCACAAAGTGATGCCCGGCAATCGTCCATCCACGTCAATTCTGGCAAACCGACTCACACCTTCGGTGCTGGGTCAACTGATCGCCCTTTACGAACACCAGGTGTTCACCGAGGGCGTGATCTGGGGTATCGACTCGTTCGACCAATGGGGTGTGGAACTGGGCAAGACTCAGGCTAAGGCGCTGCTTCCAGTGATCACCGGCGCCACCTCGCCGGCGTCTCAGTCGGACAGCTCGACAGATGTCCTGGTACGTCGCTACCGCACCGAGCGGGGGCGTGTGTGCTGACGGTGTACACCGACAGCGTGAGAGCCCTACGCGAACCGTTTTGCCACCTGCGGCAGCATCCGCATTAACTGCACCACCGGCGCCCACGGCCACCACGGCACCGCAGCCCGACCGGGCTCGCGCTCAATGGCAGCCACGAGTGCCTTGACGCCAGAATCAGTGTCCACCATCAACATCGTGCTCTGTGCTTTGGCAGTCATCTCCGACTCGATGTAGCCCGGTTCCATCACCGAGATCTTGATGGGACCTTTCCCGTATTCAGCACGCAGCGATTCGCCCAGCGAGCTCAATCCGGCTTTGCTCGCGGCGTATGCGGCTTTGAGCCCCGGTACCCCTCTTGCGCTAAGCACCGAGGAGATAAGCACCAGGTGACCCGAGCCAGCATTGGTGAACATCTCCAGCGCCGTCTCGATCTGTACAAGTGCGGCCACCAAGTTGGTCTGGATCGTCGCTTTGTTCGCCCATAGCTTGCCTGAGCCCAGCCGGGCGCCCTTGCCGATGCCGGCGTTGACAACAATACGATCGATTCCGCCCAACTGGTCACTCAACTCGGCGAAAACTTTCGGGACCTGCTCATGGTCATTGACATCAAGCGCCGCGACCGCGACCGCGATTGCTGGATACTGTTGCGAAAGTTCGGCTTTCAGTTCATTCAGCCGATCGGTGCGGCGAGCGCACAACGCCAGGTCACGCCCCTTGGCGGCGAAAGCCCGGGCCATTCCGGCACCCAAGCCCGAGCTGGCACCGGTGATGAGGATTTTCTGGCGAGTCACCCGGGCAGCATATCGACCAGGCCACCAACGTTTAGTTGTTTGGGCGTAGCTGCCAGCTTCACGACCAGCGAGTCGGAGATCGAACACCCAGGCGCGACTACTTGAGCAAACGCGACATGCGCCGGTCGGCCAACACCTTGCCGCCGGTCTGGCATGTCGCGCAGTATTGAAACGACTTGTCCGCGAACGACACTTCACGCACGATGTCCGCGCACACCGGGCACGGCAACCCGGTACGTGCGTGCACCCGCAATCCGGCGCGCTTCTCCCCCTTGAGCGTGGCCGCCCGCTGGCCGACCGAGCGACTAACCGCGTCGGACAGCACCGACATCATCGACTCGTGCAGAGCGGTGAGTTGTTCGTCCGACAACTTGCCGGCTGTGGCGAACGGCGAAATTCTGGCGGCATGCAGGATCTCATCGCTGTAGGCGTTGCCGATACCAGCGATCACCTTCTGGTCAGTGATCGCGGTCTTGATCCGGCCAGTGTTGCCGGACAGGAGCCCGGCTAGGTCTTCAGCGTCGACGTCGAGTGCGTCTGGACCGAGCGCCCCAATTCCCGGTACTTGCTTAGGGTCGTCAACCAGCCACACTGCCAGCCGCTTCTGGGTTCCGGCTTCGGTCAGGTCGAAGCCCGGGGAGCTGCCCGGTGTGCCCAGGTGAATGCGCAACGCAATCGGGCCCTTGCCTGGTCGCAATGGAGCCGCCGCCAGCCTGTCAGACCACCGCAACCAGCCCGCACGTGACAGGTGTGCGACCAGCACTAGTTTGCCAACACGCAGCCCCAGGTACTTTCCCCACCGCTCGACCGCCGTTACCACCTGGCTGTGCAGAGCGTCGATCGGCGGGTCGAAGGTTTTCAGCACCGACAGGGCCACGATATCGACGCGACCGATGGTCGTACCGACGGCGTGGCGGCGCAAGTGGTCAACCAGCGCTTCAACCTCGGGGAGTTCGGGCACCCGTTCAGTGTCCCTGTTGCGGCCGAGGGCGCGCTATGCCTGTCCGGCGGTACCGACCCGGTCGAGCCGGGTTCCGCCGAAGCTGCCCGTTTCGCCCTGGACGGCGCCGGCGGCGGTTCCGGCGCCGCTTAGCAAAGTGCCACCGCTACCGGCTTCCCCCCCGTTGCTATACAACCACCCACTATGGCCGCCAAGGCCACCACCGCCGACAGAGCCCACAACCCCACCAAGACCACTGCCCGCCGCAGCCGACCCGGTCGCATCACCACCGTTACCGCTCTGGCCACCAACCCCACCGACACCAAAAAGCAGGCCGGTGGCTCCACCCATACCACCAACACCACCAGCACCGCCGTTGGCGCCGGCCACCCCACCATTGCCGCCGTTGCCGCTATGCCCGCCGAACCCACCGAGCCCATACAACAACCCACCGGCACCACCGAGACCGCCGACACCACCGACAGCACCAACCGCGCCAGCAGTACCAACCGCACCAGCAGTACCCACCGCGCCAGCAGCACCAGTCACACCACCGACAGCACCGCTACCCCACAGCCCCGCCGACCCATCGGCGGCAACAAGGCCCGTCCCCGAACCACCATCACCACCGCCCACCCCAGCGCCAGCAGCCGCACCGGTGCCGCCACCAAACAACGAACCCCCACCAAAAGCCTGCGCAGAACCACCGCTAAAACCGTCAACCTGTTGCATCGGCACCGCGTTCGCGGCCTCCGCGCCCGAATAAGCACCCGCACCCGCATTCATCAGCTGCACAAACTGCTGATGAAACAATGCCGCCTGAGCACTCAACGCCTGATACGCCTGAGCATGGGTATCAAACAACGCCGCCACCGCCGCCGACACCCCATCTGCACCCGCGGGCAACACACCCATCGTCGGAGCCGCCGCAGCCGCGTTCGCCTCACCAATCGCCGAACCAATACCCGCCAAATCGTTGGCCGCAGCCGCCACATTATCGGGCGCCGCGTTCACCCACGACATGGAGAAATTCTTCGGTAACCGCTACTCGATACAACGAGCATGAACGGAGCGTACGCGGACTCGACGTACCTTCTGGCACTTTCGTGCAGATCCGTCCGAGAAGACCAACCCGCTAAAGAACACCCGAGAGAAAATGCCGCACCGCCGTACTATGCCGGCCCCATAGCGCCAGGAGACCGAGCGAAGTTCCTACGGAAGCCGCCGACACCGTCGCGCGCAACACCAGCAAACGTCAGCTTCCCGGTGTCCTGCTGCCCTGCTGGCCTGCCCCAAGATTGTCGTTAAGTCCTGTTCCGCCGTTGCCGAACAGGCCCAATTCACCCCCATTGCCGGCCAAAGCAGCAAAGTCGCCGCCTTGAGCGGCGGTTCCGGCGCCGCTTAGCAACGTGCCACCGCTACCGGCTTCCCCCCCGTTGCTATACAACCACCCACTATGGCCGCCAAGGCCACCACCGCCGACAGAGCCCACAACCCCACCAAGACCACTGCCCGCCGCAGCCGACCCGGTCGCATCACCACCGTTACCGCTCTGGCCACCAACCCCACCGACACCAAAAAGCAGGCCGGTGGCTCCACCCATACCACCAACACCACCAGCACCGCCGTTGGCGCCGGCCACCCCACCATTGCCGCCGTTGCCGCTATGCCCGCCGAACCCACCGAGCCCATACAACAACCCACCGGCACCACCGAGACCGCCGACACCACCGACAGCACCAACCGCGCCAGCAGTACCAACCGCACCAGCAGTACCCACCGCGCCAGCAGCACCAGTCACACCACCGACAGCACCGCTACCCCACAGCCCCGCCGACCCATCGGCGGCAACAAGGCCCGTCCCCGAACCACCATCACCACCGCCCACCCCAGCGCCAGCAGCCGCACCGGTGCCGCCACCAAACAACGAACCCCCACCAAAAGCCTGCGCAGAACCACCGCTAAAACCGTCAACCTGTTGCATCGGCACCGCGTTCGCGGCCTCCGCGCCCGAATAAGCACCCGCACCCGCATTCATCAGCTGCACAAACTGCTGATGAAACAATGCCGCCTGAGCACTCAACGCCTGATACGCCTGAGCATGGGTATCAAACAACGCCGCCACCGCCGCCGACACCCCATCCGCACCCGCGGGCAACACACCCATCGTCGGAGCCGCCGCAGCCGCGTTCGCCTCACCAATCGCCGAACCAATACCCGCCAAATCGTTGGCCGCAGCCGCCACATTATCGGGCGCCGCGTTCACCCACGACATATGGAACCTCCGGCCAATTCGCGACGGCCCCGACCCACCCGTTGAGCTTCGACACAAATTGACTAGTTACCAATGTTATCGCGGCTTAGCAGCCAATTTGGCTTATTAACCAAATCCTTAGTCGCATCACATCACCGCCCTATTCATGACACCGGCGCAGGAGATATGTATCCATAATCCAGCCGTGCCGTGCCCGCGCTTCGCCACGCAACGCCGCGATACGCTCCCCGACCTCAGCGACAGTGCCCGCCATCAGTAGCTCATCCTCGGTACCGAGATATGCACCCCACCAGATCCGGGTGTCAGGCGGGCAGGCCAGAAACGAGCAATCAGCGTCAAGCATGACCACCGCCGAGCCCGTTAGCCCATGCGTCCGCAGCTGTCTGCCCGTGGTGATGAGAACAGGTGCGCCCACATCGTTGAGCGGGATGCGGTGCCGCGCCGTCAGCGCCTGCACCGCGGTGACACCCGGAATAACGTCATAGCTGATATCGACCTGAGCCGCTACGGCATCGAGAATGCGCAGCGTACTGTCATACAACGACGGATCACCCCAAGCCAGGAAGGCGCCCACGCCATCAGGCCCGAGTTCGGCGGCAATGGCCGCCGCCCAAACCTGAGCGCGTGCGGCATGCCACTCCGACACCGATTCTTTGTAGGCCTCCCGACAGCCAACGTCGGTCGACCGTCGCGGATCGGACAGCTCGACGAATCGATAGCCACGCCCACGGATAAACCGAGCGCAGATCTTCCGCCGCAACGCCACCAAGTCACTCTTCGCCTCCCCTTTGTCCATTGCGAAGAAGACCTGGGTGTCATTGAGTGCGTCAATCGCCTGGACAGTCAGGTAATCGGGATCTCCAGCACCGATACCGATGACGTGAATATGACGACTCACCGCACTTCCTCCCGAGCGGACACGTCGACCGCAACATCAAGCAGGGTCAAGCGCGACCGCCAAATTTGACGTCTCAAATTTCCTCCAGGACCACAGGTACCCGATACCATGGGTATTGCATATCGCCCGCGGCCTCCCTGCCCGCCGAAGCGCCTGATGAAGGGACACCAACGATGACTACTGCGGTGAAACCAGATGGGCCAGGTCGCGAAGAGTTCTCTGAGCGTTTGCTGCGGGGCTCGGTCAAGAAATCATACGAGCCCATTGTCGACATCGACTGGGATGCTCCACTGGACCCAGACAAATTCTATCTGCCACCCAAACTGGTGTCGTTATATGGCAGCCCAATGTGGGATGCGATGACCCGCGAGCAACAAATCGAGCTGTCCCGGCAAGAATTGGTCAACACACTCTCGGCGGGCATCTGGTTCGAGAACCTGCTCAACCAATCGCTATTGCGCACGCTGATGCACGCCAATCCAACAACCCGGGCGACCCACTACGCATTGACCGAAATGGGCGATGAGACGCGCCACATGGTCATGTTCGGAAAAGCTATCGAGCGTATCGGCGCCAAGCCGGTCCGCCCCCAGCTGTATCAGCGGATGCTCATCAATGCTCTGCCGCTGGTGTTCCAACGAGGTTCGATGCTATGGGTGGCCGCATTGGTCGGCGAGGAAATCTTCGATTCGCTGCAACGGCAGATGATGGATGACCCTCAATTGCAACCGATAATCCGGCGTCTCATGCGCATCCATGTCACCGAGGAGGCACGCCACATTCAGTTCGCACGCGACGGCCTGCGGAAACGAGTCACGGAGATGCCGCGTTTCAACCGATGGTTCATCGCGAACATCAATGGGCTCGGTGGATACTTCTTCCGCTACCTTTTCAGCCACTCGATCCCGTACGCGCGCACGGGTCTGGACGTAAAGCAGGCCCGCAAGACCGCGCGCACCAGTACGCACCGACACGAAATGCAGCTGACCGGATTCGCGCCACTGGCGGCGTTCCTAACCGAAATCGGCCTCATGGGCCCGCTGGCGCGCCGCGGCTGGAAACGCAGCAGATTTTTGTGACCAAACCGTCCGGCCGGGCGCACGCCCGGCACCGCGCCGTCATCATCGGCCTGGGTGCCGCCGGCATCGAAACCGGGACCAGGCTGCTGGCCGCCGACATGACCGACCTGCTGATCTTGGAGAAGACGCGTAAAACACCCCCACCCCAGTTTGGGGGGTTCCTACGCTTGGGCTGCGAAGTCGTCAGCGCTGTGTTCGACGACGACACGGATACCTGGGCGCTAGGCACGACCGACGGACAGACCGTCCGCAGCCACGTCGTCGTAGCAACCCACCAACCTGCGCACATCCCTTGGATACCCGATGTCGCCGGTCGCGCCGACTTCCGCGGAGAATCATTTCACGCAGCGGCCTGGAACCCCAATTTCGATCCAGCCGGCAAACGCGTCGCGGTGGTCGGCGGCGATGCCACGTCCGCCCACCAGCTGGCCGGACTGGCCGAAGAGGCGACATCAGTCGCCGTCTTCGCCCACCCGCCGCGCCGGCTGGTGACCGAGCTACCCCTGCCAACCACCCGCGCCAAACGCTGGCTGCGCCGCCGCACTCGGCGAGAGCGACCACGACCAGCGCTGGTGCGGTCGGCGATCGAGGCGGTTACCTCGTCGGGGATCCGTACCCGCGACGGTGTCAATCACCGCGCGGACGCCATCATCTACGGGACGGGTTTCACGATCCCCGATCACCTCCCTGACCGTGCACTCGTCGGCACCCGTGGCCTGACCATCCGTCAGGCCTGGCACAACGGCATGGAACCCTTCCTTGGCCTCGCCGTGCACGGCTTTCCCAACTACTTCTTCGTCGCTGGACCCAATAGCGGATCGCAGGCGCGATACGTCGTCGAGTTCTTAGACCTGATCAAGCACACCGCCGCCACCCGGATCGAGGTACGCCGCAGCAGCCAGCACGTGTTCAACGAACGCACCCAACTCCAACCGGTGTTGTTTGATCCGGTCGCTCGAGTATCTGAGGCATTCGACCTGTCGTCCGATACCGTCAACGACGACATCTACGACGGCGTTGCGACGCTGATATGGGCCGGAAGCCGCCGCCGTGTTCGGGTACGACTGGCCGGACACCTGGACCCCATTGACGGCAACTACCACTGGCAAGGGACCGTTTTCGATCATCTACCCGAAGACGCGCTGCGGCGGGAACACACAGCGACACTGACAGTCGGCGAGCGCAGCGCACCGATTCGCATCCTCGAACGAACGCCGTTGGGCGCACGGTCGGTCGCCGGCGTGGGCGCCCCACCGTATCACCGGCGTACTGAGCGCTAACGTCTTCGGGCGCAACTCGGTGCTGCGTCGACAGCACAGTCCGGCGGCCGGCGAGAGCACTGCCGAAATGCGCACCAACGTTAGGCCCCTGACGCGACGACCATCTGAAACGGCGACCGGTCGAACAGTTGCCACACACCTGCTGGCCATACCAGATACCACGGGATGTACACATAACTGGAGCACCAGCGGGCGATAGGAGTATTTGCCGCCAATGCGGGCGGCATCCGCGAGCAACTGACCGAGCCGGAGTTCGAGGAGCAGGCCATGAAACCGGGTGATGGTATGGAACTGGACGGCCGGTGCACGCGGTCGCCTCGTCATGCGACCGCGCGGGCAGTGGCGGCGCTTCGGCCGGGACGTGCTCGCCAACGCGACGCCGGGGCATCCATCGCCGACGGAACGGACTGATTCCGGTGAGCGCGCTAGCGAAATCGCCAAGCAGCCTAGCGATTACCACCCGAGTCGAACGCTCGACGGTCGTGCTGGCCGCTGACGGTGTGCTCAACACCGGCAATTCCGCAGAATTTCGTGACAGCATCACCAAGGCAACACTCGGCGAGCCGTACGCCGTCGTCGTCGACGTCACCGCGCTTCAGGTCCCAACGGAAGCTACGTGGTCGGTCTTCATAGCCGCATACTGGCAGGCCGATATCCAGCCGAACGTTCCAATCGCGCTCATCTGCGCCAATCGGGCCAGCCGAGCTGCGATCACCCGCGCGGGGGTGACGCGGTTCATGCCGGTGTATGCCAGTGAGAAACGCGCGACCAAAGCCATCGCTCGGCTCACACGTCGCAATATCCACCGGGCCTGCGCGCAGCTGCCCGCTAACCTGAACAGCCTGCGTGAAGCACGCAAACTCACCCGCGAGTGGCTCACCACCTGGTCACGACCCCGGCTTGTCCCGGTCGCACTGGTAATCGTCAATGTGCTGGTGGAAAACGTTCTCAAACACACGAGCAGCGACCCGGTGGTGCGGATCGAGAGCGACGGAACGACCGCAGCCATCTCGGTGTCAGACACCAGCAATGCCCCCGCCGTGCGGGAAGCGGCCCCACCGAACGGGATCGACGTGTCAGGACTTGCCATCGTCGCCGCGTTGTCGCGCGCGTGGGGCAGCACGCCCACCTCATCCGGCAAGACGGTCTGGGCGATCATCGGGCCCGAAAACCAGCTCTAAAGCGGCGGCCATCCGGAATGAGCCATCGAAGCCGCCCACTGCCCCACCGGGCCCCTGTCCCCGGTACCGATAGAACACGTTCTAGTGTCGAAGGAAGACCCCTTCGAAGAAAGTAGGGATAGCGTGCGGTTCAGCTATGCGGAGGCCATGACCGACCCAGCGTTCTACATCCCGCTGGCTAAGGCTGCTGAAGCGGCTGGCTACAGCAGCATGACAATTGCCGACAGCCTCGCTTATCCGTTCGAGTCCGACGCGAAGTACCCATACACACCCGACGGCAACCGCGAATTCCTGGAAGATAAGGAAATCATCGAGACTTTCATTTTGGCGGCAGCGCTGGGCGCCGTGACAACGACGCTGCGGTTCAACTTCTTCGTCCTTAAGCTGCCCGTGCGGCCGCCTGCCCTGGTAGCCAAGCAGGCGGGGTCACTCGCGGCGCTGATCGGCAACCGGGTTGGCCTGGGCGTGGGAACCAGCCCATGGCCAGAGGACTACGACCTAATGGGTGTCCCATTCGCTAAGCGCGGCAAGCGAATCGACGAATGCATAGAGATCGTGAAGGGCCTTACAACCGGCGACTACTTCGAGTTCCACGGCAAGTTCTACGACATTGCCAAGACGAAGATGACCCCGGCACCCACTAAGCCCATTCCGATCCTGGTCGGTGGTCACGCCGACGCCGCACTGCGCCGCGCTGCGCGCGCGGACGGCTGGATGCACGGCGGCGGCGACCCGGCGGAGCTTGACCGGCTGATCACCCGGGTGCAGCAGTTTCGCCAGGAAGAGGGTAAAAGTGAGCCATTCGAGATTCACGTGATCTCGCTGGACAGCTACACCGTCGATGGCATCAAGCGACTCGAGGAAAAGGGCGTTACAGACGTGATCGTAGGTTTCCGAAACCCCTACATCATGGGATCCGACCCTGAGCCACTGCACACCAAGATTCGTCACCTCGAGAAGTTCGCCAACAAGGTGATCGCGAAAGTCTGAGTCCTGCACAAGGCGCGCCCCTTCGAGGGCCCTCTTTTCAAGACTGCCGACGCGCCAACCATTCGGCTTGCATGACTAACAGCGCCATAGGCTCCGGTCGCGGCATGTCCGGGTCGAGTTCGCGATAACGCTGATAAACATTGACGACGATTCGTTCGGCGTCTAGCCAGGTGGCGTATTCACCGAGATCGATAGTCTCGGCAGCCTCCACAAAGGACAGACCTTTGCGGTATGCGGCCTCGGCTTGCTCGGCGACGTGAACGAAGTAGCCTCGCACAGAACGGATTCCATCTGGATCGGTGACCGGACCATGACCGGGAACCACTGTGGGCGCATCCAATGCGATCATCGTGTCGCACGCCGCGATCCAGTTAGCGATCGGGCCCGCCCAGACAATCGGTGTGCAACCGATAAACAACAGATCCCCGGCGAATAGCACCCCGGCGTCTGGAACATGGACAATCGAATCAGCGGCGGTGTGAGCTGGTCCGAGGTTCAATAGATCAACTCGCCTACCGCCGACATCGATGGTGAGTTCGCGATCAAATGCCTGATCCGCGTTGCGCAGCTTGATACCGCTGAAGTCGAAGTGCCCGAAACGGTCTCGGACGAACTTTGTGGCGATTGGCCCGAGGTCGACGGTCTGGATCATCCGCAGCCGGTCGGCTGCAGTCTCGCCGGCGATCTCATCGGCGGTGCCCTGGGCCGCGATCACCCGCACCGAACGATCCAGCAATTGGTTGCCGTACATGTGGTCACCATTGGAGTGCGTGATGAGCGCGTCAGTAATGGGTGCCCGATCGGTGATCGGCCGCATCGCGGCCAGCATCTCACGGGTCAGCGCTAAGTCGAACAGGGTGTCGACCAGGAGCGACGCGCCATCTCCCGCGACCAGCCCTGCATTGCTCCAGCCGTATCCACCGTCCGGCAATGTCCACGCCCACACCCGGTCTGCGATGTCGTGGAGTCCGCGGGTGTAAGGCACCTGCGCCGGCGCCGGGTTGACCCGGGCCGCCCCAGGCGCGGCGTCCGGATTAGCCCGAGGAGCTAAGGGATATGGCGGCGGGGTCGCGCGTACCGTCTGACGCGTCTGCCCTAGGACCTCTACCTTGAGGGTGACCACGTCGCCGTCTTGCAACCACCCCGGGAAGGAACTCGGTTCCCTCAGGTGCTCAATGAGGGTGCAGGTAGGCACCGTCCCGGAACCGAAAACATCGCCGGGGTACAACGTCACTCCCCGCGATGCATAGGAGATGACCTCGCCGAAACTCCAATCCATCGATCCGGTCGAGCCCGAACCGATCACGGTGTCGTTGACCAACGCCGTCACCTGCAGACACAGCTTGCCGTCACGACGGCACGACTCCAGCTCGTCAGGTGTAACTAGATACGGCCCCAACGTGACTCCACTGTCTTTGCCCTTGGCTTGGCCGATGCGCAACTGGCCATCAAGCCGCTGCAGGTCACGGGCAGACCAATCGTTGAATATCGTGTAGCCGATGATCGCCTGTTCAGCCTGCTCCACCGACAGGTCCTTGAGCTCCCGGTCGCCGGCACCTATCACGGCCGCGACCTCCAATTCAAAATCTTGCCAAGCACTTCCGGGTGCCATTGGCGCAACGTCGTAGGGGCCCAACACAGTTGATGGACACGCGAAATAGAACGCCGGGACGCGGTACCAGGTGTCGACCAGCACCCGACCTCCCCCCGTCGCTTCCTGGCAGTTGCGCATGTGGTCGAGAAAACACGATGAGTCACGGATCGATGGAGGACGCGGGATAGGCGGCGCCAGCGACACCTCTTCGAGGTCAACCACGGCGGCCGGCGACCGCAGTGCCTTCGCTCCGGCTTCGCGCAGACCGTCAGCACCGCGATTGATCAAGTCGAGGAGGACCACGCCCGGCGGCATCGCATGGATCACGTCACCGGAGAGCACTCCGACCCGTTCGCCCGCTGAGCTCTGATTCGGGCCAGAATCGACACTTCGATACGTCACCCACTTCATTCGCACTCCACCTCACTAGCTTGCTTATCCGATCGCAGTCCGCGCCAACTCGGTTGGCGCAGTCGATTGTCCGGGGTCCATTCGCTGTAGCGCACTTCGCCCACCAACGTCGGACTCACGAACGTCACACCCTCCGCGTCGCGACCGGAAAGCGAGCTAACGAACGGGGATTCGTCGGAACGCAACAGGTTCAGTGTCGTCGCGAGGCTGGCTCGGTCATGTTCGGTGAATCCAGTGCCGACCCGACCGACGAAACGTAACCCGCCGGGGCCGGGGATGCCCAACAACAGCGCGCCGATACCGCCGCTTCGCCTACCCGCACCGGCTCGCCAGCCGCCAATGACGACTTCCTGGGTGTGCCAGTGTTTGTCTTTGACCCACGACGCAGAGCGCCGACCCGGCTGATAAGTTGAGTCGCGTCTTTTGGCGACCACACCCTCCCATCCGCGTTCGCGCGAGCACTCAAGCGCTTGTTCTCCGTCGCCGGCCAGCAACCCAGGAACGACGAGTTCGCTTGCGCGACTGAGAGTTTCCAACAAAGCGCGGCGGTCTCGGTAGCTCGCCCGGAGCAGCGAACGGCCATCCAAATAGAGTAGGTCGAACGCCCAGAAATCCAGGCGGGCGTTGGGACCGCGGTTCTGCATCTCGCTGAAATTAGGCACGCCGGACTGGTCGAGCGCAACGGCCTCGCCGTCGAGCACGACATGATGATCAACGAGATCAGCCGCTAGCGATTGCAGCCACGGATATTCATCGCTGACATCGCGTCCGCTGCGCGACCGGAGCCTCATAGTCCCTCGGTTTGCTTCGACCAGCAGCCGAAAGCCGTCCCACTTGCCCTCGAACGCCCATTTGTCCGCTTTCAGAACCGCCACCGAACCATGTGTCGCGAGCATGGGGGCCAGCGTGTCGAACTCGAAGACCTTTTGGTCCTTCATGCGGTGCACCAGCCACTGATCGTGGTTGGTTCGAATCAACGCATAGCGCCCGGAAACGCGGGTGCCGCGCAGGTAGACGATGATTTCGTCGTCGCGGAACTTCTCGGTGTCGTAGGTTCCGGAGTCCCAAACCGTCACGGTGCCGGCACCGTATTCCCCGCGGGGGATCTCGCCCTCGAAAGTGGCGTATTCCAGTGGATGGTCCTCGGTGCGTACCGCCAGATGGTTCACCGATGCGGTGCCCGGCAAGTTCTTCGGCACCGCCCACGAAACAAGCACACCGTCGCGTTCTAGCCGGAAGTCGTAATGCAGCCGGCGCGCATGGTGCTCTTGAATGACAAACGTAGCGTCATGGCCACCAGCTGGTGTTGCTGGTCTAGCCGAAGGTACCGGCTCGGGCGTCTTGGACCTGTCGCGCATGCTGCGATACTTGGTCAGCCGGTCCGGCACACCGGCGTCCACGGCATCGAGCGGCGCGAGCAGATCGCCATCGCGGGCGACTCGGGCCAGCACCTCGCCGTAGCTGAGCTGGTCGAGCGTAGGGTCGTCGAGCTCCTCCCAGGTACGTGGCGCTGCGACCGTCGGATGCTCGCGTCCCCGCAGCGAATATGGCGCAACGGTGGTCTTCGATCTGGTGTTCTGGCTCCAGTCCAATAACACCTTCCCAGCCCGTAGCCTCTTGGCCATAGTCGACGTGACCAACGCGGGCATCGTCTTTTCCAGTTGCTGTGCGACGCGTCGAGCCAGCAGTGCGGCGCCCTCCGGACTCACTGGTTCCTCCAGCGGTGAATAGAGATGCAGCCCCTTGCTACCACTGGTCACCGGATAAACGGTCAACCCGATGTCGACGATCAGATCCCGCACAGCGCGCGCTACCTCGACCAGCTGGACCATCGTCACGCCGTCACCTGGGTCCAAGTCGAACACCAACCGCGTAGCCTGCCCCGTTCTTAGAACACCGGTTTGGGGGTCAGCGACCAAACGCCACTGCGGCACATGCACTTCCAGTGCTGCCTGTTGCGCGATCCAGGCCAGTGCGGTCGCGCTGTCGATGATCGGATAGACAATCCGGCCGGACCGGTGCTCAAGACCTGCCCGCGGCAGCCAGGCCGGCGCTGACGAAGCCAGCTGCTTTTCGAAGAATGACGCTTGGTCGACGCCGTTGGGCCAGCGCTTGCGTGTAGCCGGACGACCCGCAACGTGCGGGACCATCACCTCGGCGATGCGGGTGTAATAGTCGAAGACGTCGGCTTTGGTGGTCCCAGTCGCCGGATACAGCACTTTGTCGGCCCTGGTCAGCTTCACCCGCGGACCGTCGACCTCGCCCGGAGGCCAGACCTGCGCCACACCCACTCTGTCAACGTACCTGTCGATATGGAACGCGGGCTGGTAGCCGGGTGCGCAAGGTCTGCGGCTATGGCAAAGAGTTTGGCGTAGAACTTGTTCCGGGAAGCAACACCGGTCGACAGCCGCCTACACCGGCCCAGACCTGCTCACTCGAGCGACCCCACCGGTCCCCGACGACCCTATGGATGCCGCGTAGCCAATCGGACACAACAACACTAGTGGCCTTCATCCTGCGCATCTCGGAGCCAAAACCCACTTCTGGCTAAGCACAGGACGCGTATCGCTATCAACCCACCCCGGTTGTGGGCATACTGACTCCATGCGCTCCATCTGGAAAGGCTCAATCGCCTTCGGGCTGGTAAACGTGCCGGTCAAGGTATATAGCGCCACCGCGGACCACGACATCAAGTTCCATCAGGTACACGCCAAGGACAACGGCCGCATCCGATACAAGCGCGTATGCGAAGCATGTGGCGAGGTCGTCGAATACGGTGACCTCGCTCGCGCTTACGAATCCGACGCAGGCCAGCTGGTGGTAGTCAACGACGACGACATCGCGGCCTTGCCCGAGGAACGAAGCCGCGAGATCGAGGTACTAGAATTCGTACCGGCCGACCAAATCGACTCGATGATGTTCAATCGCAGCTACTTTTTGGAGCCGGATGCGAAATCATCTAAATCGTATGTGCTGCTGGCCACAACGCTCGCCAAGACGGATCGGTTGGCGATTGCGCATTTCACGCTCCGCAACAAGACCCGGCTAGCCGCCTTGCTCGTCAAGGAAATCGGCAAACGAGAGGTGCTGGTACTGCACACCTTGCTATGGCCGGACGAGATCCGCGACGCGGACTTTCCCGTGCTAGACAAGCAGGTAGAGATCAAACCAGCCGAGCTCAAAATGGCCGGCCAGGTGGTGGAATCAATGGCTGATGAGTTCAATCCGGACCGTTATCGAGACACCTACCAGGATCAGCTGCAGGAGTTGATCGATGCGAAGCTCAAAGGTGGAGAAGCGTTTACCGCCGAAAACCAGCCAGCCGAGCTGGACGAGACCGAAGATGTTTCCGATCTGCTCGCTAAGCTGGAGGCCAGCGTGAAGGCCCGTTCCGGCCGCGCCGGGGGCCATTCGCGCGGCAACACGTGACCGACAAGCACGTTATTGAGCCGAATTGCCTACCCAGTCGCTCTCCGCGCGCCGTATCCGGCGCCCGGCACGCGCCGGGCCGGGCCAGCTACCGGTGCTGACCACCGAAGAAGCAGCCGGTGTCCATCCTGATTCGACACCCACCTCATTCGAAAAGTGACGTAAGCTCAGGCTGCCGAACCCGATTCTTCGGAGGAGCCCTGTGAGATTCACTCGATCTGTCGCTGCCTTGAGCGTGCTCGCTACCGCCATGCTGGTTTTTTCAGCATGCGGCGGCAATTCCGACAGCACGCCGTCGACGGGATCTCCCGCCCCCATTGTGCCGGTGGACTGCGGGGGCAAGAAGAAGATCTTGGCGGCCGGCTCAACTGCGCAAAAACACGCTATAGAACAATTCGTCTACGCCTACATCCATGCGTGCCCAGGCCACACACTGGACTACAACGCAAATGGCTCCGGCGCCGGAATGAAGGCATTCCTGGAAAACCGGATTGACCTAGCCGGCTCCGATTCTCCGATGAATCCATCGAAAGGTGAACCGGACCGGGCCGCGGAGCGCTGCGGGTCACCCGCGTGGGACTTGCCAGTCGTGTTCGGCCCGATCGCGATTACTTTCAACATCCAGGGCGTGAGCACGCTGCACCTGGACGGACGCACAGCGGCCAGCATCTTTAACGGCACCATCACAACGTGGGACGATCCGGCGCTCAAGGCAATCAACAAGGGAACCGACCTGCCTTCTACGCCTATTCACGTCGTCTTCCGCAGCGACCAATCCGGGACCACCGACAATTTCCAGAAATACCTCGATGCCGCATCAAACTGGGCGTGGGGCAAGGGCACCGGTCAGACTTTCCACGGCGGCGTCGGCGAAGGAGCCCGAGGCAACGACGGCACGTCACAGGCATTGAAGAAGACCGACGGTTCGATCACCTACAACGAATGGTCGTTCGCGGTAGGCCGTCAGTTGAACATGGCCCAGATCATCACATCGGCGGGCCCCGAACCAGTTTCAATCACTGCCGCATCGGTCGGTAAGACGATCGCAGGAGCAAAATTCAGTGGTCAGGGCAATGACCTGGTAGTGGACACATCTTCTTTCTACCGGCCGACTCAGCCCGGCGCCTACCCGATCGTGCTTGTTACCTATGAAATTGTCTGCTCGAAGTACCCCGATGCCCCGACTGGCACTGCGGTAAGAGCGTTTATGCAGGCGACAATCGGTGACGGCCAAATCGGTTTGGACGAATACGGATACATTCCGCTACCAAAATCTTTCCAATCGAAGTTGGTCCCGGTGGTGAACTCGATCGCCTGATTTCACGCCGCCGCGGGCACCCATCAACGCCACGAGACTCGTTGCGCCCCGGGCGGGTCAACCAACGGCACGACCCAACATGCGCTGCGGCAATGGCTCCACGAATCCCGAAGGGAGCGAGCGACTTCAGAGTGCCCCTGGTTTGCTGGCTTGCGCCCACGCGGCAGCAGAATAGCGCGGTGAGGTTTGCAAGCTGCGTTACTCGCTCGTGATTCAAAATTCACTGAAAAGTGTATGAGTTGGTTGTGGCCTGCTCCTCGGAGGATTTACCGTGTGTTAACCCCCAATCTCGGCGGGGCCCAATGGTCAGCGCCGAGAACGGAGGCACTCCGGTGGCCGTCTGCGGCCGGCGAGATCGAGTGGCCAGACGAAGGGAGCGTCGACGGTGAGCGACACCGAACCGGGTTCGCGGGTGGGGTCGCGCTTTGGGCCATACCAGCTGCTGCGAATGATCGGCCGCGGCGGTATGGGCGAGGTCTACGAGGCCGAGGACACCCGCAAGCACCGGGTGGTGGCACTGAAGCTGATCTCCACGCAATTCTCCGATAACCAGGTGTTTCTAGCGCGAATGCAACGCGAGGCCGACACCGCCGGACGGCTGACCGAACCACACATCGTGCCGCTGCATGACTATGGCGACATCGACGGCCAGTTCTATGTCGAGATGCGCTTGATCGACGGAATCTCGCTGCGCGCGATGCTTACCCAATACGGTCCGCTGATCCCCGCACGGGCAGTTGCCATCGTGCGTCAAATCGCCGCCGCACTCGATGCGGCGCACGGGAGCAGCGTGACCCACCGCGACGTCAAGCCAGAAAACATCCTGGTAGCCAGCAACGACTTCGCCTATCTGGTGGATTTCGGTATCGCCCGCGCCGCCTCCGACCCTGGTCTGACCCAAAGCGGTATGGCCGTCGGGACCTACAACTACATGGCCCCGGAGCGCTTCACCGGCGACGAGGTGACCTATCGCGCCGACATCTACGCTCTTGCCTGTGTGCTGGGCGAGTGTTTGACGGGGGCGCCGCCCTATCGAGCCGACAGCGTCGAGCGACTGATCGCCGCGCACCTCATGGATCCGGCACCGCGACCCAGCGAGATTCGCCCCGGCAGGATTCCGGCGGCTCTCGACCAGGTGATCGCCAAGGGCATGGCCAAAAACCCCGAGGAGCGCTACGTCAGCGCCGGAGATCTTGCCATCGCCGCCCACAGCGCACTGACTGCCCCTGAGCAGCGTCAAGAAGCCACGATCCTACGACACGGTGACAATGCCAGTTTGATGGCCAACGCCGCTGACACCGGTTCGGTGGGCTGGACCACCTACACAGGCTTGAGCGCCGAACCGTCGACTGCGCAAGCCGTGGGGCCACCGCACTATTTCACCCACGACGAGACCGTAGCGCAGCCGGTGCCGGCAACGACTGGCAGCCAACCAGCGGACTTAGACCCGGCCGACCAGTGGACTCAAGCGGCCCCCATCCCCACCGCAAGCAACTGGCTCAGCCAATCTGGGATCGCGTCGCCAGTCGGCCAGGAGGTCAATTCCGGCGCGCCGGCAGCGGTCCGAGAATCAGCGGGGCCTGAACCGTCTACCCAGCCCCGTGACAAGCGAAAGATTCAGTTACTTGCCGGCGCCGCGGTGTTCCTTCTCATCGCGGCCATCAGTGTCACCGGTTACCTGGTGACGCATCTGGTGATACACCACTCGGGTTCATCGGAAGCGGCAGGTGAAGTTGTGCTGCCATTCACCGGGCTCAACTTCCGGCTCTCACCGGGTGGGGTTGCGGTCGACCGCACAGGCACCGTGTTCGTGACCAACCAGGGCATGTACGGCCGGGTGGTGACATTGCCGGCCGGGTCCCGTAATCCCACGGTGAAGCCCTTCAACGGGCTCTATGAGCCGCAAGGCGTGGCCGTGGACTCTTCCGGCAAGATCTACGTCACCGATTTCAACAACCGAGTGGTGGCGTTGGCTCCCGGTTCGAACAATCAGGTTGAGCTGCCGTTCACCGGGCTCGACTACCCCGAGGGTCTGGCGGTGGACGCGCAAGGCAGCGTGTATGTCGCAGACCGCGGCAACAACCGGGTGGTGAAGCTCGCGCCCGGGGCGACCAAACAGACGGTACTGGGATTCAATGGCCTCAAGCACCCCGACGGGGTAGCCGTAGACGACGACGGCAATGTGTACGTCACTGACACCGACAACAGCAGAGTGCTCAAACTAGACGCTGGGACACACAACCAGACGGTGCTACCGTTCGCCGGTCTCACTGCCCCGTGGGGAATCACCGTGGACACCTCCGGCACCATCTATGTCACCGGGCACGACAACAATGTTGTGATGAAGTTGGAGTCGGGGGCGACCGCCTCGACCAAGCTGCCGTTCACCGGACTCAACACGCCGCTTTCAGTAGCGGTGGACAAGGATGGGAACGTGTACGTCGCCGACCGAGGCAATGGCAGGGTGTTGAAGCTGGCGCAGGACTGAACGAGCGACCGGCGCCAATCAGCGGCGCCGGGTTGCCACGAATCGAATCGCCGCGGCGGTCAGGTTGATTGTGGCCACAATGATGATCAAGGTCAGCGCCGCACCCCACACGCGCAGGAATCCCGCGCGCTCAGGATTGGTCAATTCGGTGTAGATCAGCAGCGGCAGCGAGGCCATATTGCCCTCAAAGACGTCGAAATTGATGGAGCGGCTGTACCCAACGAGCACCAGCACCGGTGCGGTCTCACCGATGACGCGTGCGATCGACAACAAAATGCCCGATACGATGCCCGGCATCGCGATGGGCGCGACGATCCGCACGACTGTCTTCCACTTCGCAACACCCAACGCATAGCTGGCTTCCCGTAGTTCGTCGGGCACCAACCTGAGCATCTCCTCGGTGGACCGCACCACCACCGGCAGCATCAGCAGCACCAACGCCAACGCCACCGCGAAAGCGCTCTGCTGAAATCCCAGCGTGGCGATCCACAAGCTGAAAATGAACAGAGCCGCCACGATCGAGGGGACTCCGGCCAGCACATCGACCATGAAGGTGGTCACGCGCGCCATGCGCCCAGCGCCGTATTCCACCAGATACACCGCGGTCATCAAGCCGAGGGGCACAGCCAGCAGGGCAGCCACACCGGCTTGCGCCAGCGTTCCGTATAGCGCGTGGTAGACCCCGCCGGCAAATTCCTCCGGCAACACGCCTCGCAACGAATGACTCCACCAGTCCGGCCGGGTGACTGCATACCAACCCCGGGCGATCACAACCCCGAGCAGCCAAATCAACGGGACCAGGGCGACCGCGAACGAGGTGAAGAAGAGAGTCGTCGCGACGTTGTTTTTGATTCGCCGCCAGAGCCCCAGCGGACGAAACACCTCCGGCTTGACCGGCTTATCGAGGGCATCAATGCTCATGGGCGGCACCACCGGCAGCTCACCCGTTGACCTTCCCGCCGGCTATCGCGCGAGCGGCCGCGTTGACCAAAAAAGTGAGGACAAACAGCGCGAAACCCGCGGATATGTAGGCGCCCGTGGGCAACGGCTCACTGAATTCAGAAGCGGCCGACGCGATCTTGGAAGCAAATGTGTAACCGCCGTCGAACAGCGACCAGCTACCTGGCCGGGCAGCAGAGCGCAAAATGATCAGCACCGCCACGGTCTCCCCCAGAGCACGACCCAAACCCAGCATTGACGCCGCGATGACACCACTACGACCGAACGGCAGCACCGTCATCCGCACCACTTCCCACTTGGTGGCGCCAAGTGCCTGGGCTGCCTCGATCTGCATAGGCGGCGTCTGCCGGAAAACCTCTCGCGATACCGACGTGACGATCGGCAGGATCATCACCGACAGCACGATGCCCGCGGTGAAAATGGTGCCGCCGCCCGCCAACGACACGTTGCCTCGCTTGAACAAAAACAGCCAGCCCAGACTGCTGTTGAGGAACGTGGCGACCGGCTCGAGCTTCGGGGCCAGCACGAAGATCCCCCACAACCCGAAAATGATCGAGGGCACTGCAGCCAGCAGATCGACCATTCCGCCAAACGGACGCGACAACCTTTTCGGCGCGTATTGGGTGAGAAACACCGCGATACCGATCGCGACCGGTACGGCCAACACCAGCGCGCACATCGAACTCAACACCGTGACCATGAAAAGGTCGCGAATACCGAACGCCAGCTGCTCATCGTCGGCCGTATTGAATTCGGCGCTGGTAAAAAAGTTCGCCTGGTTCGCCAACAGAGACGGGATTGCTCGAACGAGCAGAAATACGGCGATCAACAGGATCGCGAGCACAATCGTTGTACCGGAGCCGGCCGCGACCAACTTGAACAACCGGTCACCGCGCCGCGCAGCACGCGCATCGCTGGCAACAAGCCCGGAGCTGATCCCGCTGGGGTCCGGCCGCCGGACAAGCGGTTCTCGGGCCATCACGACGTCAAATCACGCGATGTCGTTGACCGCAGTCGACAACCTCGACTTGAATTCCTTCGGGATGGGGACATATCCGTTCGCCCCCAGGCCATTCTGTCCAGCACCGATAGTGCTCTGCAGAAATGCCTTCACCGCAGTGCCGACCTGGGAGTCAGGATACTTCGAGCAGACAATTTCGTACGTCGCGAGCACGATCGGGTACGAGCCAGGCTTGGTGGGCCGGTAGAACGAGACCGTGTCGAGCACGAGGTCGTTGCCCTGCCCCGCAATGGTGGCCCCCGCGATCGTCTTACCGACCGATTCCGGACTGATCTCAACCGCCTCCGGACCGGCGGTGGTGATGATCTTGGCCATGTTCAGGTTGTGCGCCTGGGCAAACGACCACTCGTTGTAGGTGACAGACCCTTCAGTGCTGCTGATGGCCGCCGACGTGCCGTCGTTGCCCTTGGCGCCCTCGCCGACACCACCGGCGAACGACTTTCCAGCGCCTTTGCCCCAAGCGCCGTCGGAAGCCGCATCGAGGTATTTTTGGAAGTTGTCTGTCGTTCCGGACTCGTCGCTGCGGAACACGACGTGAATCGGCTCCGCGGGCAACGTTTCGCCGGAGTTCAGCGCCTGGATCGCAGGATCATTCCAGCTGGTAATAGCGCCATTGAAGATCTTGGCCAGCGTGGGACCGTCGAGACTCAGCGAATTCACTCCGTTGATGTTGAAGGTGACGGCGATCGGGCCGAAGACCACCGGCAGGTTCCACGCCGGGGAGCCGCAGCGATTCTGCGCAGCCTCGTACTCGTCGTTGCTCAGCGGCGAGTCTGAGCCACCAAAATCGGTTTGCTTACCGTTGAATTCGCTAATCCCGGCACCGGAACCGTTGGCTGTGTAATTCAGGGTCTGACCAGGACATGCTTGCTCGAACGCGTTGATGAATCGGGTCATCGCGTTGGCCTGCGCAGTCGAGCCACTCGCCTTGAGCGTCTTTTTGCCACCGCAACTCACATCCCCCGAGGACGCGCCTGTCGCGGTATCTTCGCCGTTCACATTCTGGTCACTACCACACGCCGACAGCACCAGGGCACCGGTTGCCAGCACACTGAGCCAAGCGCCAAATCGGTTGAGCTTCAATTCGGTTCCTTTGACGGTAGGGATGAAACACAACCGCCGCAGATATTTGCCGCGGCGGGCCAACCAGTCATGTTGCTCGCATCAATGAGGCTACATTAACAACACGTCCCAGCAACGGCGCCTTGACCGCCCCGGTGCGACGACATCGACCCACTCGCATCGCGCCAGTATTCGGGGTAGATCTTCAACTCCGACTGCTCTTTCGGAGGTCGCGATGAACCCGACGGGCGTTCCGCCCGTCATACCGTTGTGCCTAAAGTAGAACCTGTTACAGAAAGCCCGCCACCCGAGACGGCGAGGATTTTTGCCGCTTCGGCCAACACGGAAGCGAGGCCGCAATGATCCTCGATAAGTTCCGTCTCGACGACAAAGTCGCTGTCATCACCGGCGGCGGCCGCGGCCTAGGCGCAGCCATTGCCCTGGCGTTCGCCGAGGCTGGCGCCGATGTGGTCATCGCGTCGCGGACACAAACCGAACTCGACGCGGTGGCCGAACAGGTCGGCGCCATCGGTCGTCGAGCCCACACCGTCGCCGCCGACTTGGCCGACCCGGAAACGTCGGCCCAGCTGGCGTCCCAAGCGGTTGAGGCCATGGGCAAACTAGACATCGTCGTCAACAACGTCGGTGGCACCATGCCCAACACACTGTTGACCACCTCAACCAAAGACCTCCAGGAAGCGTTTACCTTCAATGTCGGCACCGCCCACGCGTTGACCGTTGCGGCAGCGCCATTGATGCTCGAGCACGCCGGTGGCGGCGCGGTTATCAACGTCAGCTCCACCATGGGCAGGCTGGCCGCGCGCGGCTTCGCCGCCTACGGAACCGCCAAGGCCGCGTTGGCGCACTACACTCGGCTGGCCGCACTGGACCTGTGCCCGCGCATTCGGGTCAATGCGATAGCACCGGGTTCGATTCTCACCTCCGCCCTGGATGTGGTGGCCTCCAACGACGAGCTACGCGCGCCGATGGAGAAGGCGACCCCGATGCGTCGCCTCGGAGACCCCGTCGACATCGCGGCAGCCGCACTGTATTTGGCATCGCCGGCCGGCAGCTTCCTGACCGGCAAAACTCTTGAGGTCGACGGCGGCCTCACCTTCCCGAACCTCGACCTACCCATCCCGGATCTGTGAACAACTAACGATTGAGGACCCAACCATGGCGATACCTGTCGTCCAGCTCGGCACCGGCAACGTGGGCATTCACTCCCTGCGAGCGCTCATCACCAACCCGGAGTTACAACTCACCGGCGTATGGGTTTCATCGGAGGCGAAAGCCGGCAAGGACGCCGCGGAACTCGCCGGACTTACCGAATCAACCGGAGTGCGAGCCAGCACCGACCTGGACGCCGTGCTGGCCACCGGGCCGAAATGCGCGGTTTACAACGCGATGGCCGACAACCGGCTTCCCGAGGCCCTAGCGGACTATCGAAAAGTCCTCGCTGCCGGCGTGAATATGGTCGGCAGCGGCCCGGTCTTCCTGCAATACCCCTGGCAGGTGATCCCCGAGGAACTCGTCAAACCGCTGGAAGACGCAGCACGCGAAGGCAATTCGAGCCTGTACGTGAGCGGCATCGACCCGGGTTTCGCCAATGATCTGCTGCCGCTGGCATTGGCGGGCACCTGCCAAAGCATCCAGCAGCTGCGCTGCATGGAGATCGTCGACTACGCCACCTATGACAGTGCTGTCGTCATGTTCGACGTCATGGGTTTCGGCAAGCCTATAGACGAGGTCCCCATGCTGTTGCAGCCTGGCGTACTGAGCCTGGCGTGGGGTTCGGTAGTCCGACAACTGGCTGCGGGCCTAGGCATTTCGCTCGATGAAGTCACCCAGAACCACGTCCGTATACCAGCACCGGAGGCCTTCGACATTTCCGCGGGGCACATCCCCAAGGGCAGCGCCGCGGCGCTGCGCTTCGAGGTGCTGGGAATGGTCGACGGCCGGCCCGCAGTCGTCTTGGAGCATGTCACTCGGCTACGCGAGGATCTGTGCCCCGATTGGCCGCAGCCTGCCGCACCTGGAGGTTCGTACCGCGTTGAGGTCACCGGCGAACCCAGCTACGCGATGGATATCTGTTTGAGCAGCCGCCGCGGCGACCACAACCACGCTGGCCTGGTGGCCACCGCGATGCGGATCGTCAATGCCATCCCGGCGGTGGTGGCAGCCGAGCCAGGAATCCGCACGACCCTTGAGTTGCCCCTGGTCACCGGTCGGGGGTTGTACGTTCCCGAAGACCTCGCGGATGACCCATCCGGTTAGGGTGCTGCCCGGGAGCGGGGCAAACCGTGGCCGCCCCCGATGACGGTCAGCTAGCGTCACCGTATTTTATTCGGTGCAATGAATTGAAAGTCGGTGAGTTGGCGCAGGACACCCACACGTCGCGCAAAACCAGCTGGTATCTGCTCGGGCCTGCGTTCGTTGCCGCAATCGCGTATGTCGACCCCGGCAACGTAGCGGCTAACATCAGCTCCGGTGCGCAGTTCGGTTACCTACTGCTATGGGTAATCGTCTCGGCCAACGTGATGGCCGGGCTGGTGCAATACCTATCGGCGAAGCTCGGACTGGTGACCGGCCGCTCATTGCCCGAAGCGATCGGGAAACGAATGGGTCGCCCGGCCCGGCTGGCCTTCTGGGCCCAGGCCGAAATCGTGGCGATGGCAACCGATGTGGCCGAAGTAATCGGCGGAGCCATCGCGTTACGCATCATGTTCGACTTGCCCCTGCCGATCGGTGGAATCATCACCGGGGTAATCTCGCTGCTGCTGCTGACTATCCAGGATCGTCGCGGCCAGCGCCTGTTCGAACGGGTCATCACTGGCTTGCTGCTGGTGATCGCCATTGGCTTCACGGCAAGCTTTTTCGTCGCGACGCCACCGCCGGATGCCGTCCTCACCGGCCTGGTGCCTCGCTTTCACGGAACCGAAAGCGTCCTGCTGGCGGCCGCGATCCTGGGCGCCACCGTCATGCCGCACGCCGTGTATCTGCATTCTGGTCTCGCCCGCGACCGGCATGGGCAGGTAGAAGCGGGACCGGTTCGGCGCCGGCTGCTGCGGGTCACCCGCTGGGACGTCGGACTGGCGATGGTGGTGGCCGGAGGCGTAAACGCCGCGATGCTGCTGGTTGCCGCGCTCAATATGCGCGGACACGGAGGCACCGCGTCGATCGAAGGCGCCTACGCCGCTGTCCACGACACCCTGGGAGCGACGATCGCAGTGCTATTCGCGATCGGATTGCTGGCGTCGGGGTTAGCGTCCACGTCGGTGGGCGCCTACGCCGGCGCAATGATCATGCAGGGGTTACTGCACTGGTCCGTCCCCATGGCAGTAAGACGCCTGATCACACTGTGCCCCGCGGTGGCAGTGCTGGCGATGGACCTCGACCCCACGCGCACACTGGTGCTATCTCAGGTGGTGCTGTCCTTCGGCATACCATTCGCAATCCTCCCGCTGGTCCGACTCACCAGCGACCCCGAAGTGATGGGGAACGATACCAACGATCGCATTACAACTGTTATTGGCTGGGTGGTCGCGGTGATGATTACCCTGCTAAACATGGCCCTCATTTGTCTGACAGTTGCCGAGTGAATGCCGGTCCGCCGGCATGCCTATTTCGCATACGGGTCAAATCTGTGTCCCCGGCAAATGGCGGCTCGCTGTCCGGACGCCAGTGATCCGCGGCCCGCGGTACTCAGCGATCACGACTGGCTGATCAATCAGCGCGGGGTAGCCACCGTCGAGCCGTTCGCCGGCAGCCAGGTGCACGGGGTGCTCTGGCGGATCTCCGACCACGACCTCACCGTCCTGGACAGTGCCGAGGGGGTCCCGGTGCGCTACCGACGGGACCGTCTGAACGTGCGCACCGACGGCGAGACGCTACCGGCATGGGTTTACATCGACCGCCGGGTGACCCCAGGTCCGCCCAGGTCGGAGTATCTGCCTCGGATCATCGACGGCGCCATCCAGCACGGGCTGCCGCAACACTGGATCGACTTTCTACACCGCTGGGATCCTGCGCAGTGGCCTCCCCTTACACCGCCTTCGACACCGTCCAAGCATTCGCCACAGTCACTCTCAGCGCTATTGGGCGAACCCGGAGTGATCGAGATCAGCCAAATACGTTCGCGTTTCGGCTTTCTCGCGATCCATGGCGGTGGCCTGGAACAGATGACCGACGTCATCGCCCAACATGCCGCCACGGCCGCAGCGGCATCGGTATACGTGTTGCGGCATCCAGACCGTTACCAGCATCACCTGCCGTCGGTCCGCTTCGACCCGGCCGAGTCGGCGCGGTGGTGGCGTCTTAGGACTGGTGTAAAAACGCTGGGCGCATGTTCCTGGTGGTCATGTTACGCGGCGGTGGTGTCGGTCGTGGTTGTTGTGGTGGGGGGATGCAGTGGGCGGGGTGGCTCGAGCAGTTGGTGGCGTAGTTCTTGGAGGTGGCGGCTGGTCGCTGATGTTTGGGTGACTCCGCGCCAGCCGCGGCTGGCGCGGTCGAGGACGGCCCATACCAGCGACAGACAGCTGGTTTCGCCGGGTAGGCGGCCGATGACCTTGACCCGGCGACGGGATTCTCCGAAGGTGCGTTCGATGAGGTTGGAATGGCGGATGCGTGTCCAGTGTTGGCGGGGGAAGCGCAAATGCACGCTCAGCGAGGCGAAGTCGTTGGCCAGGCAAGCGACCGCGGCTGGGTAGAGCCCGCGGTATGTGGTGGTGAACTCCTCGGCGCGGCGGGTGGCTTCATCCACGGCCTGCTGGCCGGGTGGCTGGTCAATGTCATCGAAGATCGACCAGAACGCGGCTTTGATCTCGTCCTGGACCGCGACAGGTGTCTTGGCGATGACGTTACGGCAGCGATGGATCAGACACCGCTGACGCAGGCTTGCCGGAAACGTGGTCTCCCATGCGGCGATCAGGCCCGGCGCCCCGTCGGAGATGCCCAGTAGCGGCGGGCGTAGTCCCCGGTTCCTCAGGTCAGCCAAGAAGTCGGCCCACGCATCAGCCGACTCCGCTGCGGCTGGGGCCAGCCCAATAAACAGGGGCTTGCCGTCGGTGCAGATGCCCCAGGCGGCCAGCACCGGCTCGGCCGGGGCGTTGGGATGCATCCGAAAGTTCGAGGCATCCAAGAACAGGTAGTCCAACACCAGCTCATCAAGGCGTCGAGACGACCACGCAGCGAACTCGTCTTTGATGGCCGCACAAATCCGGCTCACCGTCGAGCGCGACAACGCCGCCTGCGAGCCCAGCACCTCGGCCAACGCGGCCTCGATGTCGCGATCCGACAAACCGCGCACCCATCCCGAAATCACCAACGCCTCCAGAGCGTGGGTGCGCGTCACCCCGGCACCGAATAGCCGCGAACAGAACCGCTCGTCGGTGTCGCGTAGTTTCGGGCGGCATAATTCGACCGAGCCCATCGTGGTCTTCACCGTCGCCGGCGGTTGATACCCATTGCGGTACCCGCCCGGGCCGTCCTGAACCCGACGCTGGTGACGGGCTCGGCCCAACACTGCTTCTACCTCGGCCTCCACGGCGACCTGAAACACCAGACGCACCGATAACCGCCCGACCTCCTCCAAAATCTCGGTCAACGGCCGCTCGGTCGCGGCGAACAACTGATCCATCTCAACACGCACACGCTCAATCGGCGATACTCGCTTGGTCACGGGCGTAGCCCCTCCTTCATAGCTTTCGTCGGTTGCGACGGAACCTACGCCCGTGACCATTTACACCAGCGATGAGACGCGACCGGCGCGGTTGGCCGAATTCCTCAACCACGTCGACTTCGCGGTCTCGCTGCACGGCTACGGGCGCATTGGGCGCAGTACGCAGCTGCTGGCCGGCGGTCGCAACCGGATGCTCGCGAACCATCTGGCCCGACACATAACACTGCCCGGCTATCAGGTCGTGACCGATCTGGACGACATCCCGCAGGAGCTGCGGGGACTGCATCCGGACAACCCGGTCAACCGGGTACGCGAAGGCGGTACACAGCTGGAACTATCAGTTCGCGTTCGGGGCCTCACCCCCGGCAGCCCGCTGCCCGATGCGGACGGCCTGACACCTATCACCGCCGAGTTGGTCCGTTGCCTGGTCAACGCGGCTCATTCCTGGCAGCTGCAAGCGAATCGTTGAACCGTGCAACACGCCGCATCGGCCGCATCCGGCGGCGGACCGCGAGATGCACCCGCCGGCCGCTGCTGGCGCCGACGCCAACCTGCGTCCCGGTAAGCTCGGCCCGTCCGCCCTCGTAGCTCAGGGGATAGAGCACGGCTCTCCTAAAGCCGGTGTCGCAGGTTCGAATCCTGCCGGGGGCACCAGATAGTCTGCAGTTCAAATGCTGTATCTAGGCTACCTTTTTATTTTCCGTGCCACCTGTGTGCCATTGCAATCGTATCGGGAGTGCGTGGGAGCGTGTGCGTTCTGCGCCCACCTGCAGCACGCCACATCGACCTGCAAGCATTACAACCGTCAATCAACCGATTGGCCACAAAGAAGGAGCGCAAGCCCCCACGCGCTCACCCTGCGTGAGGCACCAACCACCGCTTCGCGCTCACTTTTACGTGAGGCACCTCGCACCAGGGCCCGGCACGGTTCATATGACCGTTGAGTAGCCTGGCGAAGTGCCGAACGTCTCAATCCTGTCCGTGCTGCGCGAACGCGCTGGTCTGACACCAGACGACGTCGCGTTCACGTTCACCGACCATGAGCGGGATTGGAACGGTATCGCCGAGAGTCTGACCTGGTCACAGCTTTACCGCCGGACCCTGAACGTCGCACGGGAGATGAGCCGGCACGGGGATCCCAGCGATCGTGCCTTGATCATCGCACCGCAGGGATTGGCCTACATCGTCGCGTTCCTGGGGGCCATGCAGGCCGGGTTCATCGCCGTCCCGCTGTCGGTGCCCGTGCCGGGATCGCATGACGAGCGGGTCGGCGCAATCGTGACCGACACGTCGCCGACGGTCGTGCTGACCACGTCCGCGGTGTTCGAAGTCGCCGCGCAGTATGTGGACGACGGTGCCGCGGTGATCGCCACGATCGCGGTGGACATGCTGGATCTCGACGCGGCCGTGGCCGGCGACGACGAGATTCCCGACGGCCCGGACATCGCCTACCTGCAGTACACCTCGGGGTCGACGCGGCTGCCGGCCGGGGTGATGATCTCGCACCGCAACCTGCACGCGAATTTCGAACAACTGATGGCCGAATACCTGGCGCACTACGGCGGGGCGTTTCCCCCAGGGACCAGCCTGGTCTCGTGGCTGCCGTTCTACCACGACATGGGACTGATGCTGGGGATCGCTGCACCCATCCTGTCCGGGCACCCGGCCGACTTGATGAGCCCGATCGCGTTCCTGACCCGCCCGGTGCGTTGGTTGCAGGCCATGGCCCGGCAGGACAAAGCCTGGTCGGGCGCGCCCAACTTCGCGTTCGACCTCACCGCACGGCGCACCACCGACGACGAACTGGACGGCCTTGATCTGAGCCGGGTGATCGGCATCATCAACGGAGCCGAACGCATCCATCCGGAAACCCTGGTCAAGTTCAACGAACGCCTCGGCCCCGTCGGGTTCCGCCCCGAGATGATGGCGCCGTCCTACGGTCTGGCCGAGGCGACGGTCTACCTCGCCAGCGGCGGCGCGAACCGAGTCCCCGAAGTCGTCGACTTCGACGCCGACGAACTGTCCCAGGGCATGGCCGTTCGCAAAACTGGTGGCACACCGTTGCTGCGCTACCAGCTGCCGGCCTCACCGCTGGTGCGAATCGTCGACGCCGAAACCTGCCGCCTGTGTCCGGACGGCACCGTCGGCGAGATCTGGACGCACGGCGAGAATGTCTCGGCCGGCTACTGGCGCAAACCCGAACAGACGGGGTCGGCATTCGGCGCGACGCTGATCGACCCACCCGGGGATGACCCCGCCATCCTGGAGCACGGCTGGCTTCGCACCGGCGATCAGGGCTTCATCTCCGAGAACGAGCTGTTCATCTTGGGCCGCATCAAGGACATGCTGATCGTGCGGGGGCGTAACCACTACTCCGAGGACATCGAAGCGACGGTGCAGAAGATCACCCGCGGCCGGGTGGCCGCCATCGCGGTGTCCGACGAGCAGACCGAGACCCTGGTGACCGTCGTCGAGCTCAAGAAGCGCGACGACGCCGACGCGTACACCGCGGTGAAAAACGATGTGATCGCCGCGATTTCGCGGGCACATGGTTTGCAGGTGGCCGACATCGTGCTGGTGGAGCCGGGCACGATCCCGACCACCACCAGCGGCAAGGTCCGCCGGGCGGCTTGCGTCGAGCAGTACCGCCAGGATCAGTTCGTGCGGTTGGACGCGTAGCCGATCAGCTGATGTGGTTCACCCTGCTGGTGATGGCTGCCGCAGTCAGTCTGGAGCCGTTTCGCATCGGGATGTCGGTACTGATGCTGAATCGGCCCCGGCCCCATCTACAGCTTTCGGCCTTCTTGTGCGGCGGGTTCCTGATGGGCCTGACCGTGGGTGCGCTGGTGTTGTTCGCGCTGGAATCCCGGATCCCCGCGTCGGCTCACTTCACCCTGCCCAGAGTGCAGATCGTCATCGGGGTGCTGGCCCTGCTGGCCGCGGCGTTCCTGGGGGTCACACGGGGTCGCGACCGTACCCCACCGGCGTGGCTGACCCGTCTGCTCGACGGTCAGTCACTGTGGATCGCCGGTATCGCCGGCCTGGGCATCGCGCTGCCCTCGGTCGACTACCTGGCCGTCATCGCGGTGGGCGCGGCCACGTCCGGCGCCCGCCTCGGCGCGCTGGTGATGTTCAACGTGATGGCCTCCGCCCTCGTGGAGGTCCCGCTGCTGGCCTATCTGGTGGCGCCGCAGCGCACCCTTGCGGCGATGACCGCGTTGCACGGCTGGATCCGTGCGCGGCGACGTCGTGAGGTCGCTGTGCTACTGGCTGTGGTGGGTGTCGTGTTGCTGACCGCGGGCCTGCTCGGCGTGTGAACCGCCCGCTGCCTCAGTGCGCGCTCGGGCCGTGATTCAACACGTACTGCGCGCCGGCGAGGAGCTGCGACAGCGGATCGGCGCCACCGCCGAAGGCGGCCTGGGTGGCCGGCGCGGTGATGGCCGCGGGGTCGTAGCCGTTCACCGGATCCACCTCGATCGGCGCGGTCAGCGGGTCGTCGTTGCGCGAATATCCGGAATCCACCATGGGTTTCAGCACCGCGTCCAGCTTGTTCAGGGTGGCCTCGTCCACGCCGAGATATTTGAACGGCAAGACCAGCGGCAGGTGTTGTTCGGGGATCAGGTACGTCGTCGTCTTGGCTCCCCTGGAGTTGACGGCCGTCCGGATGTTCTGCGGCGGCACCATGCTCGGGTTGGTGAACGCGACGGCCGTATGCCCGGTCGCCAGGCCCACGACCGCGTTGGCGACCGCCATCCAGTTGTCCTGCCGGTCCGGCCAGTCGGCGATGCTGTCATATGCGGAGACGAACCGGTAGGAGTCGTACTGGCTCTCCACACGGGGTGGGATCTTGTAGTCGAGTGCCGGAACGACGCTGCCGACCGGGAAGTTCTGGGCCAGGAAGCTCGCGCCGAAGGCGTGCGGGGCGATCGGATCGCCATAGGTGGCGAAGGACAACTGATCCGGCGGCGGGGCGTTGGGATCGGTGGCCAGCCGGTTCTGCACGGCGTTGAGCACCATCGCACCTTCGGACAGTCCGATCGCGGTCCCGGGACCGCCCGCGCGGATCGCCGCCAGGACGTTGCCCTCCCCCTCGTCGACCGACTCGCCGATGCTCGGACCGTCCAGGCCGAGGCCGGGGAAGTTGTCATCGAGCCTGCCGATGCCTGGGAACAGCCGCTCCAGCGTGTGGCCCTGCACCTGGCCGGCGGGATAGTCGACGATCTGCCGGTCCAGGCCGGGGAACCAGTCCGCGCCGGTGCGCCGGATGTACTCATCGTAGGGGATGCCCAGAACGTGAGCGCCGCCGAGGGCATATCCCCGGCCAGGCGTTCCCAGCGGGGTAGGCGTGGGACCGTCGCCCTGCGACCCGCCGGGCGACGGCTGGTCGGCGGTGGCGACGCCCGCGGTCGCACACACAGTCAGCAGTGTGGTCACTGCAGCGACTAGCTTCTTCATGCCTTACCGCTCCCCTGTGATGTCACCCGTGACGGCCACCAGTTCGCCTTTCCGACCAGCGTAGCCATCGCGGGCACGGTGACCGTCCGGACCAGGAAGGTGTCCAGCAGGATCCCCACACTAATGACGAACCCGCCCTGCACCACGGTACCAATACTGGAGAACAGCAGCCCCCACATTGAGGCGGCGAAAATCACGCCCGCCGCGGTGATGACTCCCCCGGTCGACGACAGCGTCCGGATGACCCCGTAGCGGATACCGCCCGGTGACTCGTCGCGCAGACGCGAAGCGAACAACAGGTTGTAGTCGGCTCCCACCGCGACCAGGACGACAAAGGCCAACGGCGGCACGGTCCAGTGCAGCTGCTGGTGGAAGATGTACTGGAAGGTCAAGACACCGATGCCGAGCGCCGCGAAATACGAAAGCACCACGGAACCAACCAGATACAGCGGTGCGATGACGGCACGTAGGAGAAGCATCAACGTCAGCAGCACCACGATCATGGTGACCGCGATGATGAATCGGATGTCCTTCTGGTAGTAGTCGCGGGTGTCTCGAAGCGCGGCGGGATACCCGCCCATGGAGATGGTGGCGTCCGACAGGGTGGTGTTCGGCTGCGCCCCCCGGGCAGTGGCGCTGACGGCATTGACCTGATCCATCGCCGCGGGGCTGAACGGGTCGAGCTTGGTGAGCACTAGATACCGCACCGAGTGCCCGTCGGGCGAGATGAACATCTTGGCGGCCATCTTGAAGTCGGGCAGTTGCAGCACCTCGGGCGGAATGTTGAACCCGGCCATCGAGGGAATCGCGGTGTCCTGCTTGAGCGACAGCAGGAATGCTGCGGCCTGATCGAGCCCGGTTTGCATCAGCTTGATCTGGTCGACCACCTCGCCGACACCGTTGGCCACTTCCCGGCTCCCGCTGGCCACGCGGTCGGCACCTTGGCGCAATTTGATGGTACTCGCCCTGGCGCCGCCGGGTGAATCCAGCCCCATCATGTGCATCACCTTCGTGAGCCTGCCGAAAGCGGTGCTCAGCTGGTTCAGAGCGTCGTTGAGCGATTGCTTGTCCTGAATCGACTGCAGTTGCCCGGCCAAATCGTCGATCTCGTCGAGGGTCCCGTCGTTACGCGCGTCGACAAGTTGCTGGAAGTGGCCCCGAGTCTCGGCACAGGACGGGTCGAGATCGCAAACCGCATTGCCGTGCAACGCCACCAACACCGGCCCCACCCAGGCGAACAGATCCTTGACCGCCTGGATGTTGATGCCCATGGAGTTGCCGAGCCGGTTGATCGCATTGACGAGCTTGGCCGCGGTTTCGACATTCTTGACCAGCTTGTCGCCGCCGTATTGGCCGCGGATCGCGGTGAATGCGTCAACCATCCCCTGGACGCTGGTGGCGATCTGGGTGACCTGGCCGCGCACATCACTCAGGTTGTTGGCCAGCGTGTCAGCGCCGCCGGCGAGCCGATTGAGGTCGTCCATGTTGTCGGCGATCACCACCGAGCCGTCGCTCAACCGATCACCGACCAGACCCGCCTGATAGGTGGCCCTGAACTCTTTGGGCACCTCGCCCATCGGTCGGGTGATACCGCTGACCATCGCGATGTTCGGCAGTTGGCTGATGCGTTCGGCCATCTGCTCCAGATCCGCTAGTGACTGCGGGTTGCGCAGGTCGTGGGGCGAGCGGACCAGGACATAGGAGGGGATGGACTGGTTGAGGTCGAAATGGCGTTCCAGCGCCGCATACCCGACTGAGCTCGGGTCACCCGGTGACACCGCCTTGCGGTCGTCGTAGTTGTATCGCGCCAACCCCGCACAACTGGCGAGCAGGATCAGGATCAACACGCTCGCCACCAGATGGACCCGCGGCCGTCGCACGATGCGGATTCCGGACCGCCGCCACCATCGGGCGGTCAGCTCGCGCCCCGGTGTGATCCAGCCGCGCGGCCCGGCGAGGACGATGATGGCCGGCAGCAGCGTGAGCGCGGCGAGGAATGCCACCCCGACCCCGACGGCCGAAGACACGCCGACGGTCGAGAAGACTCCCATCTTCGCGAAGCTGATCCCGAGGAAGGTGATTCCGATCGTAGCGGCAGACGCGGTGATCACCTTGCCCACCGAGGTCAACGCCTGCCGTACCGCCTCGTCGGAGCTTTCACCGCGCCGTACATAGTCGTGGTAGCGGCTGATCAGGAATACCGCGTAATCCGTTCCCGCGCCAGCGATCATCGCGCTCAGGAGGATGATGGCCTGGTTCGATACCCCCAAGCCGGTCAGCTGGGACAGCCCGGCCACCACCGACTGCGCGATCACCAGGGATATCCCGATCCCGATCAGCGGCAACAGCATGGTGATCGGGTTGCGGTACACCACGAGAAGGACGACGAGAACCAGAACGGCGATCGCGATCTCGATCGGTAACCGGTCACGTTGGCCGGCGACGGTCAGATCGGCCACGGTGGCCGCCGGCCCGGTCAGATGCACGTCCAGTGGACTGCCCGCGGTGTTCTGTTTGACGATATTGGCCACCCGGTTGTAGGCGGCATAGGACTGCGGGGTGCCCAACGCGCCCGCAAGCCCCACCGGAACCACCCAGGACTTGTTGTCCTTGCTCGTCAAAAATGAACGCAGCGCCGGGGTTTGGACGAAATCTTGCAGCATCACGACGTCGTGCTGGTCTTCCCGCAGCGCGCCGACCAGCTTGCGGTACGTCGCTTCGTGGGCAGAACTCAGACCGCGCTCATCGGTGAGCACCACCAGCAGCAGGTCGTCGCCGCCGGGCTCGGAGAATGCTTCGGTCATCTGCCAGGCGGCGACACTGGACGGGGCGTCGCCGGGCAGCATGGCGAGCGGATGCTTCTGGGCCATGTCGTTCAGACTCGGGAACGTCAGGGGGAGCGCCACCGCCAACGTAACCCAGAGCCCGATCACCGCCCAGGGCCATCGCACCACAAAATCGGCTAGCCGTCGCACTTTGTCTTCACCTAGCTGTCCTCACCCGTGTTCCGTGAGGTCTCGCTACCCGCAACGTGTCACCACTGCCCCCTGTCGGCTACCCGCCCGCACATCGACTTCATCGCCGCAATGTATCGGGCGACCGATTTCTGGGCGATCGGGTTGTCCGGAAACATCACCGCCATCGCGGTACCGGCCTCATACCGGAATATATAGATCGTCAGCTGGTAAGAGAATCGTCCATCGGAATAGATGCCGATGTTGTTCGAATAGCCCATGTCAGCGGCCGCGAGGACGGCGTTGAGCGGCGCGGCGCCCCCGTGCAGGAAGTTCAAGACCGGGAAGTTCGGCCGGGACTTGTCCAACCAGGGTGCCAATTCGAGAACGCGATAGTAGGGAACCCTGGCCAGGCTCAGGCCCGAGTCAAAGGACGTCTGTGACGCCCAGGCGGCCTCGCCGAATGACGCCGCGGCGATCGGCACGGTGATGGGGACCAGGCCGGTGAACCAGCCCTGGGTCGTGAAATTGTCCGAAGTCCGGCGAGTGTCCCTCGGAGTCAGCCCGTAATAGGTTGCCGCACCTGTGAACTCGTGTTCCACCATGGCGGTGCACGCGAACAGGCCGCCGACGAAGCGGACGCCTGCCGCGGTGCAGGCCGCCTCGAATCTCACGGTCTGCTCGGCGTCCATCAGCATGTCGCCGGTCATGTCGGCCACCGTCGGTTCCAGCGGGTTGCCCAGCGGGAGCGGGAACTCGGGCAGGGTTCCGTTGTTGTCCTCGGCAAACTCGATCCAGGCGCGGACTTCCGGCGAATCGACGGTCAGATCCGCCGTGGACTCCCGCTCATGGAGACAGAATTCGTCGAAGCTGCCGGCCTCGGGCAGCGCTATCGGTTGCCCGGTCATCGTCAACGACGTGTACATGCCGTGAGCCTCGAGCATGGTGATCCCGATCAGCGCCGCATCCCCGTGGACGTGGTCGATGCTGGCATAGAAATCGAAGTGATCAGCGCTCTGGACAATTCCGAAAGAAAAACAGCCCCATTCCAGCGGCGTGGGTATGTCGACAATATGTTTGCGGGCGTCTTCGGCAGCCATTTCACCGTGATCAATGGGCTCGAATTCAATATCGGCTGCATCGGCGATCGTTCGCCTGACAATATCCCCGGAACCGGCGTACTCAAACCAGCTCCGATAGGTGTCATGGCGGCGCAGGTACGCGTTGAGTGCGTGATTCATGGCGGAAATATCGCACTGGCCAGGAACTTCGCAGGTAGCGATGATCTGCCGCGAATAGCCGAGTCCCGCGGCGTCCTGTTCATAGACGCCACGAATATGTTGGCCCTGCATATAGCTGACAGGCACCGAACTGACCGGCGCTTGCCGAGCCTTCTCCATAGCGGCATTTGTCGGGCGCCAGGAGATCACCACACCGGGGCTCGGCGACCAATCATCGATTGTGCCGATCGAAATCTTCCCGATATGCAATATTTCCCTCCCGGGTCGAAATGGCGACAGCCAGCGACCGGTGACGCCGGTGGCCAGACCAACATAGCCCCTATAGCTGAGACGGTCGCCGGTAAATCTGATCGACCTGCTCAAGGGCGGTGGCGGAGCCGGGGGCCGCGCTTGGAGCACGCGCGTCCGCTGGCACCCCGACGACAGACCCGAAACCGCGTCATTCAGCAACGCACATGCAATACTGACCCTCGGGAGACGAGCCCGCCGTCGCTCTCGGGAGATTCTCGAGCCGTGGCCGTTCGGACGTTGATCCTGGCCCGGACGTGGTCTCCCGCACTGGCGACGTTTCACCGGCCCGACGCGGAGAGCACAACCTGATGGCACCAACCGAACATCCGACCGAGCAGGCACCCCGCTTCGCGATCGTCGGGTACGCGGCCCGTTTTCCCGGCGCCGCGGACACGGACCAGTACTGGGATCTGCTGCACAACGGTCGGGACGCGGTCACCGAGGTGCCCCAGGACCGGTGGGATGTCGAGGAGTTCTTCGACCCGGACCCGGACGCTCCCGGGAAGGTTGTCAGCCGGCGGGCTGGCTTCGTCGATGATGTGGCCGGGTTCGACGCACCGTTCTTCGGGGTATCGGCGCGCGAAGCCAAATTGATGGACCCGCAGCATCGATTGCTGTTGGAGACGGCATGGCGGGCGGTGGAGCATTCCGGCACCGCGCCAACGACTTTGGCCAGCACCCGGACGGGCGTGTTTGTCGGCCTGGCCACACATGACTTTCTGGGTATGGCGTCCGACGCACTGACTTACCCCGAGATCGAAGCGTATCTGGCGGTCGGCACGTCCAGCGCTGCCGCGGCGGGCCGGATCAGCTACCGGCTGGGCCTGCAGGGCCCCGCGGTCACCGTCGACACCGCATGCAGCTCGTCGCTGGTCGCGATCCATCAGGCGTGCCAGGCGCTGCGCCTGGGCGAATGCGACCTTGCGCTGGCCGGCGGCGTGAACGTCATACTCAGCCCGGCCACCATGATCACCTTTTCGCATTCTCGAATGTTGGCACCCGACGGTCGCTGCAAGACGTTCGACGCGGCGGCCGACGGCTATGTGCGCGGTGAGGGCTGCGGTGTCATCGCCATCAAGCGTCTCGAGGACGCGATCGAAGACGGTGACCGGATCCGGGCCGTGATCCGCGGCAGCGCGGTCAACCAGGACGGTGCCTCAGGTGGCCTGACGGTGCCCAACGGCGTCGCCCAGCAACGGGTCATCGGCGAGGCGCTGGAACGTGCCGGACTGTCTCCCAGCGATATCGGCTACCTGGAGGCGCACGGCACCGGAACGTCGCTGGGCGATCCCATCGAGGTGCAGGCCGCGGCGGCGGCGCTCGGCAAGGGGCGCGATACCGACCAGCCCCTGCTGATCGGATCGGCGAAGACGAACATCGGCCATCTGGAAGCCGCCGCGGGCGTCGCCGGGGTCCTCAAGGTGGTGTTGTCTCTCGAACACGACGAACTGCCCAAACACCTGAACTTCGGCACTCCCTCACCCCACATTCCGTGGGATCGCATCCCGGTCCGGGTCGTCGATGAGGCGCTTGCCTGGAAGCGCTCGGACCGACCACGCGTCGCGGGAGTCAGCTCGTTCGGGTTTTCCGGCACGAATGCGCACGTCATCCTCGAAGAGGCCCCGGAAGCGCCGCTGCCCACGGCAGTACCTCTCGACGCCGCCGACGACCGGCGGTTCATGGTGCTTCCGCTGTCCGCCCGCACCCCGGCCGCCCTGGTGCAGACCGCGGAGCACTACCGCAGCTGGCTCGGCGAGCATCCCGAGGCGACGCTGGCCGACGTCTGCCTCACCGCCGGCGCCGGGCGCGCCCACTTCGAGCACCGGGCCGCGTTGGTGGTCAATTCCCTCGAATCCGCACGCGAACTACTCGGAGCGCTCGTCGATGACCTGCCGGCCTCCGGCCTGGTGCGCGGCGACAGCGTTGACCCGCCGAAGACGGCGTGGTTGTTCCCGGGCCAGGGCAGCCAGTACGCCGGCATGGCCAAGGAGCTGTTCGAAACCGAGCCCGTTTTCGCCGAGACGATGACCCGGTGCGCCGAGGCCGTTGCCGAGGTGCTCGAAGAATCCTTGCTGAACATCGTCTTTGACGCCGACGGCGCAGAGACCCTGAAGCAGACTCGCCACGCCCAGCCCGCGATTTTCGCGGTTGAGATGGGCCTGGCGAAACTCTGGCAGTCGTGGGGATTCGAACCGGATGTGGTGCTCGGGCACAGCGTCGGCCAGTACTCGGCCGCGTGTGTGGCGGGTGTGTTCGCCCTCGAGGACGGGGCGCGGCTACTCGCCGAGCGGGGCCGCCTCTTCGGTGACCTGCCCGCGGGTGGTCGGATGTGCGCGATCTTCGCCGACCCGGACCGGGTCG
Source organism: Mycobacterium sp. (assembly GCF_965230835.1). Classification (GTDB taxonomy): domain Bacteria; phylum Actinomycetota; class Actinomycetes; order Mycobacteriales; family Mycobacteriaceae; genus Mycobacterium. The sequence goes on along the minus strand of NZ_CBDDLW010000002.1, from coordinate 3,157,237 downwards.
AGCGCCTCACCGACGAATTCCCGAGCCTGTCGGTGGCCGCCTACAACGGGGCCAACACCGTGCTATCCGGACCCGCCGCCGATCTGGAACGGGCGGTCGCCGAATTGACGGACGACGGCGCCCGCTGCGACTGGCTCGACACCAGCCACGCATTCCATTCGGCGCTGTTGGATCCGGCGCTCGACGCGTTCGAATCGTATGCGGATCGGTTCGAATTCGGTTCGCCGCAAAGGATTTTGATCTGCAATCGGACAGGTGCCGCCCTCGGGCGAAACGCCAGGCTGGACGGCGCCTACTGGCGGCGCCATGCGCGCCAGCCGGTCCAGTTCGCCAAGGGGGTCGCGACGCTGGCCGAGCTCGGCTGCGCCCTGCTTCTCGAGGTCGGCCCGCAGCCGGTGCTCACCGCCGCAGCCCTGCGCGCCTGGCCGGACCCGGCAACCGCATCCAAGGCGGTCGCCTCGCTGCGCCGCAACGGCGCCGACCACCGCCAGATCACCGAAGCTTTGGCCAACACCTACGTCGCGGGGCATCTGCCCAACTTCGCGGTGCTTGCCCAACACCCCGCGCGCAAGCTCGATCTGCCGACCTACCCTTTCCAGCACCGTCAGTATTGGTTCAGCACGCAGGTTCAACCGACGACGGCCGACCCCGCACGCACCGAAGCTGTCCGTCTGCTCGAGGATGGCCGGATCGAGGAACTCGCCGCGCTACTCGATCTCGGGGGCGACAACAAGTCGACCGCTGATGTGCTGAACAGACTTGCCGCACAACATAACCAACAGCGAAGCGCGCAATCCATCACAGATATTCGCTATGAGATCCGCTGGGAAAAGGCTGCCGGCTCTTCTTCCGGCGAGGTCGGCGAGGGAGCCGCATGGCTGCTGATCGGCGATGACGCGGATGTGATGGGACCATTGGTCGACGTGTTGAGTATGCATGGCCACCGACACCGGGTACTCGGGTTGCCGGCGTCAGACGCGGACGAGGAACGCCTGGTCGAGGAATTGCGGGCGGCGGTGCACGACGAGCCGGCGCTGCGCATCCTGCATGTGGCTGCCTTGGAGTCGGACGGCTCCTCCTCAATGCGTTCGCTGCTGCGCATGCAGCACCGTGTTCTCGGCGGCACCCAGCGGCTGTTCCGCGCGGCGGCCGACGCCGAGCTCCGCACTCCGATCTGGGTGGTGACCCTTGGTGCGCAACGGGTTACCGACGGCGACACGGTGGCACCCGAGCAGAGCAGCCTGTGGGGATTCTGCCGCGCCGCCGCGCTGGAGTATCCGCAGGTGTGGGGCGGGCTCGCCGACCTGTCCGGCCGCGACACCGACGAATGGTCTCGGTTGCTCAAGCAGGTCGTCACGGCATCGCCGGGCGAGGACCAGATAGCACTGCGCGCGGACACCGTACAGGTCCCCCGGCTGGTCCGCCGAAGCGGCCAACCCAACTCGACACCGCTGGAATTGCGCTCCGATGCAACGTATCTGGTGACAGGCGGTCTCGGTTCGGTCGGACTGGAGATCGCGGGATATCTGGCCGGGCACGGTGCTCGCCAGCTGGTGCTGACCAGTCGGCGAGCACCCGGCGAGGCCGCGAAAAACCTCATCGATGCGGTGCGTGAGCAACACGGCTGCAACGTCGCAATCATTGCGGCCGATGTCGCCCATCCGCACGACGTCGCCCGCCTGCTTGCCACGGTGCGGGCCGAGCTTCCCCCGTTGGCCGGTATCATCCACGCCGCCGGTGAGAACAACACCACCCCGCTGAGTTCGCTCCACAGCGCAGAAGTGGATCGGGTGTTCTCCGGCAAGGTCTGGGGCGCTTGGCATTTGAGCGAAGCCAGTGCGGATCTAGAGCTAGATTTCTTCCTGTCGACCTCTTCGATCTCGTCGGTCTGGGGCGGCTTCGGCCAGAGCGCCTACAGCGCGGCGAACGCCTACCTCGACGGGCTGACCTGGCGGCTGCGGGAACAGGGTGTTCACAGCTTCAGCGTCGCCTTCGGCCCGTGGAAGTCCGGCATGGCCGACCAGGACGCCCGCGCACAACTGGACCGGCGCGGCATCCGCACGTTGTCGCCGTCAGATGCGCTGGCCGGGATGGCCGACGTCATGGCGGCCGCCGGCTCGTCGGGGCCGGCACAAGCCGTGGTGGCTCGGATCGACTGGGCTCGCTTCCTGCCGATCTACCTGCAGGCCGGCCGTCGGGCGCTGTTGGCCGAGGTGGCCCGCGAGGTGCACGAATCGGTGGCCGCCACGTCCCCGGCGTCGGGTAGTACCCGACTGGTCGAACAGCTCACCGCGGCTCCGGTGCAGCAGCGCAAGAAACTCGTTCTGGAGTACCTGCGCAACACCGTGGCCGAGGTGACCCGGATCGACGCGTCGGAGGTTCGCGAAGAGGCCGGATTCTTCGATCTCGGTATGGATTCGCTGATGGCGGTCGAGTTGCGGCGCCGGCTGGAGCAGGCCGTGGGCAAGGAGCTGCCGGCGACTCTGGCAATGGACTTCCCGCGGCTGTCCGACGTAGCGGACCACCTGCTGTCCGACGTACTCAACCTCAACGAACGCGCCGGCGGCCACATCGCCGCGTCGCCGACGTCGCTGGCGACCTCGGCGACCGATGAACCGATCGCCATCATCGCGGTGGCATGCCGCTTCCCCGGCGCCCCCGATGCCGATGCCTACTGGGACGTACTGTCCGGCGGCGTCGATGCGATCCGGGAGATCCCCGAAGACCGCTTCGACGTCGATGAGTTCTACGACCCGGATCAGCAGACCCCGGGCAAGATCTACACCCGCAGCGGTGGGTATCTCGACAGCGTCGACGGCTTCGATCCGGAGTTCTTCGGCATCTCCCCGCGGGAGGCCGTCTGGATCGATCCGCAGCAGCGGCTGATGCTCGAGATCGCGTGGGAGGGGCTAGAGCGCGCCGGCTACTCCCCGACTTCGTTGCGCGGCAGCCGAACCGGCATCTTCGTCGGGGTGGGCGCCAACGAATACTCACACCTGTTGTCGGGTGAATCCGTCGAGAATCTCGAAGCGCATTTCATCACCGGCAATGCGCTCAACGCCATCGCGGGCCGGGTGGCCTTCACCCTCGGCCTGGAAGGACCGGCCATGGCGGTGGACACCGCGTGCAGCTCGTCGCTGGTGGCCGTCCACCAGGCCAGCCAGGCCCTGCACTCCGGCGACTGCGACCTGGCTCTGGCTGGTGGCGTCAACGTGCTGCTGAGCGCGGCGTCGATCGTGGCGGCGTCGCGCGCCCGGATGCTGGCCCCCGACGGCCGATGCAAGACCTTCGACGCGGCCGCCGACGGCTACGTGCGTGGTGAGGGCTGTGGCGTACTGGTGCTCAAACGCCTCAGCGATGCCCAGCGTGACGGTGACCGGATCGCCGCGGTCATCCGGAGCAGCGCGGTCAACCAGGACGGCGCCTCCAGCGGTTTGACGGTGCCCAATGGTGGTGCGCAACAGCGACTCATCGCTGCGGCACTGACGCGAGCCGGCCTCACCGGTGGTGACGTCGACTACCTCGAAGCACACGGCACCGGCACTCCCCTGGGTGACCCGATCGAGGTACAGGCGGCCGCAGCGGTCTACGGCGCCGGACGCGACCCGGACCGACCGTTGCTGATAGGAACGGCCAAGACCAACATCGGCCACCTGGAGTCGGCCGCGGGCGTTGCCGGGTTGGTCAAGGTCGTGTTGGCGTTGCAGCACGACCTTCTCCCGCAGAACCTCCATTTCCAGAAGCCCTCACCGCACATCCCGTGGGACTCGCTGCCTGTGCGGGTCGTCGATAAGGCGACACCGTGGTATGCCTACGGTAGGCCGCGGCGGGCCGGCGTCAGCTCCTTCGGATTCACCGGCACCAACGCGCACATCCTGATCGAAGAGGCGCCGCAGCCACTCGGGACAGACGTCGCCGACGACATTGCCGACGAGCCCGTCGAAGGCGCGACCGCACCCGACGCCGGCCGCAATCCGTTGAGCCTGTTGCCGCTGTCCGCGCGGTCCGGGCCGGGCCTGGTCGCGCTGGCGCAGCGCTACTCGACCTGGCTGGACACCCATCCCGAAGCGTCGCTCGCCGATGTCTGTTTCACCGCCGGGGCGGGTCGTTCGCATTTCGAGCACCGGGCCGCCGTGGTGGCCACTTCCGCTCAGGAGGCCAGGATGCTGCTGGACGATCTGATAGCCAACCGGCTGCGTCCGGGCGTGCTGCGCGGCGAATGCACCGGCCCGCCGACGACCGCGTGGTTCTTCCCCGGACAGGGCAGCCAGTATCCGGGCATGGCCCGCGAATTGTTCTCCGCGGAGCCGGTATTCGCCGACACCGTGCGCCGCTGCGCACAGGCCGTGGATCCTATGCTGCCACGCCCACTGCTGGATGTGTTGTTCTCCAGTGACCGTGAAGCGGCAGAAACGCTGCAGCACACGTCATTTGCCCAGCCAGCGATCTTCGCCGTCGAGATGGGCCTGGCCCGGCTGTGGCAGTCGTGGGGTATCGAGCCCGATGTGGTGCTGGGCCACAGCGTGGGGCAGTACGCGGCGGCGTGCGTGGCCGGTGTGCTCACCCTCGAGGACGAGGCCCGGTTGATCGCCGAACGCGGCCGGCTTTTCGGCAGCCTGCCGGCGGGCGGCCGGATGGTGGCCGTATTCGCCGATTCGGAATATGTGGAACGTGCCGCGGCGACCTTCCCGCGGGTGTCGGTCGGGGCCTACAACGGCCGCAACACGGTGCTGTCAGGTCCGGGCGAGGACCTCGACGAGATCGTCGCCGCCTGCAGCGAGGACGGAACGCGCTGCACCTGGCTGGAGACCAGCCACGCGTTCCACTCGGAATTGCTGGAGCCGGTACTCGACGAATTCGAGTCGTTCGCGACACAATTCGACTACGCGGTGCCGTCTCGGCCGCTGGTCTGCAACCAGACCGGCGCCGTACTCACAAGCGACACACCGCTGAATGCGCAGTATTGGCGCCGGCATTCCCGCCAGCCCGTCCAGTTCACCGAGAGTGTGCGCACCGTGACGGCACTGGGCTGTTCGGTACTCATGGAGATCGGCCCGCAGCCGATCCTGACCGCCGCCGCGCTGCAGATCTGGCCCGAGTCCTCGGCCACGCCGCGCGCGATAGTGTCCCTTCGAAAAGGCACCAACGCGCAGCGCCAGATCACCGAAGCCCTTGCCACGACCTACATCTGCGGGCACCGTCCGGACTTCGCCGCGAGATACCACGCACCGGGTCGTCGGCTCGAACTGCCCACCTATCCGTTCCAGCGTCGCCGCTACTGGCCCAAAACGTCCGGCATCCGGGTGGACGGTACTGCGGCATCCGGGATCCTGGGCAGCGCGAAGGATCTGGCGTCCGGCGACACGGTCTACACCAACGTGCTGTCCGTCAAGACCCAGCCGTGGTTGGCGCACCACGTCATCTACGGCACCGTTGTCGTTCCCGGTGCGACGTACGCGGCGATGGCGCTGGCCTCGGCAGGAGCGCCGGCACGGGTGAAGGAAGTCTTCTTCTACGAGCCGATTATCCTGCCGGACAAGGCTTCTCGTGAGGTGCAGCTCACCTTGCATCCGGTCGACGACGGCTGGAAGTTCCAGGTGCACAGCCGGACCTACGGTGCACGCGACGCAGAGTGGTCACTGAACTCCGACGGCACTCTGCTGGCGAGCACCGACTCCGAGGTGGATTCTCAGGACGGCGCGATGGCTCCGGACGAGGCGATCGAGCAGATGAATCGCACCCGCCCGCAGGAGTTGTTCGACATCTTCCACGACATGGAGTTGGCCTGGGGGCCGACCTGGTCCACCTCGCTGAAGTCGTTGTGGGTCGGAGCGGGTGAGGCGATCGGTGATATCGCCGTCGGTGAGGAACTCGCCGAGCATCTGAGCAGCGAACCGGTCCATCCGGTGCTGCTCGATCTGTGCACCGGCGTGGCCTTCCCGGCCTTCCCGGCGGCACTGGCCGCCGAGCAGGGAATGTCCGATCTGTTCCTGCCGCTACGGTACGGACAGGTTCACGTGCGGGAGAAGATGCCGCGACGGTTCTACTGCCGTGCCCGCTGGCACGGGAACGCACTGACCAACGAAACTCAGGTCTTCGATATCGATTTCGTGAGCGCGGACGGACGGGTGCTGGGCGGGATCAGCGAATTCACGGTCAAACGGGCCCCGCGCGAAGCGCTGCTGCGCGGGCTGGGTGGGGACTCGACCCGGTTGCTGTACACCCTGGGCTGGCAGGAGACGGCGGCACCCGCGGCGGAGGCCGGCGCGGACGGCGCCACCGACACCGCGACCGGGACCTGGCTGATCGCCGGATTCGACGAGCTGGCGACCCAGGTTCCCGGGGCCGCGACGGTCACCGACGCGGCTGATGCACAGTCCTGGCAGCGGGCCTTCGCCGACGCCGCCGAGCGTGGCACCCCCGTCACCGGGATCGTCTGGCGCAGTAGCGGAACAACAAACGCCGACGAATCCACGGCTGACCTCGCCGCGCGACTGGAGGCCGAGATCGCGGCCCTGCTCGCTGCTGCACAGACCGCGTTGGCCGGGCCGACAGGCAATCTGGCCGGTGGTCTGTGGATCCTCACCCAGCGGGCCGTTGCCACCGAACCGGGTAAACCGGTCGATCCCGCCCAGGCCGCACTGTGGGGATTCGGGCGCACTTTGATCGCCGAGCAGCCGACGCTGCGGGTTCGTCTGGTGGACGCAGATTCCGGCACGGAGTCGCTGGGCTGGCTGGCGGGCGCGCTCGGCACACCGGTGGTGGAGCCCGAGATGGCCGTGCGGCAAGGACGCTTCCTGGTGTCCCGGCTGCTGCACTGGGCCCGGAGCGGGCAGCTCCCGGTGCCTCGCAGCGACGACTACGTCCTGGCGCCGACCGAGCGCGGCGCGATCGATAATCTCCGGCTGTCCGAGGCCGAGGTCACTCCGCCTGACACGAACGAGGTTCAGGTGCGCATCGAGGCCGCCGGCCTCAACTTCCGCGACGTGCTCAATGTGCTGGGCCTCTACCCCGGCGATCCCGGCCCGATCGGCGGCGACCTGTGCGGCATCGTCACCGAAGTGGGTTCCGAGGTCACCGGATTCGAGGTCGGCCAGCGGGTCTTCGGCTCCATGCAGGGCGCCTTCGCCAGCCGACTCAATGTTCCGGCACAGCTGCTCGCCGCGGTACCGGACGGTATCAGCGCCGTCGACGCGGCGACCATCCCCGCCGCCGCGCTCACCGTGCGGCTCGCCTTCGATTGGGCACAGCTCAAGCCCGGCGACCGCGTGCTCATCCACGCCGCCAGCGGCGGTGTGGGGTTGGCCGCCGTCCAGATGGCCCGACAGCGCGGCGCGACAGTCTTCGCCACCGCCAGCACCTACAAACGAGCCACGTTGCGCGAAATGGGCGTGGAATACGTCTACGACTCGCGTACAACGGATTTCGCGGATCAGATCCTCGCCGATACCGGCGGTGAGGGTGTCGATGTGGTGCTCAACAGCCTGACCAACGAAGGATTCATCGAGGCGACGGTGCGGGCGACCGCCCCAGGCGGCCGATTCGCCGAGATCGCCAAGCGCGATATCTGGACGGCCGAGCAGATGGCCGCGATCCGCCCCAGCATCGACTACGAGATCGTTGCGCTGGACGTGACGATGATGAACCACCCCGCGCACATCCAGCGGCTGATGGCCGAGGTGTCGGAGGGATTGGCCAACGGCGAGTGGACTCCGGTGCCTGCCGAGGTTTACCCGCTGACGGAGGCCAGGACCGCGTTCCGGCGCATGCAGCAGGCCCGGCACATCGGCAAGATCGTGGTGCAGATGCCGAAACCGCTCCAGCCACAAGGTGATCGCAACTATTTAATCACCGGTGGTCTCGGGGCGCTCGGTTTGCACACGGCCGCGTACCTGGCCCAGCTCGGCGCCAGCGACATCGTTCTCACCGGCCGCCGGGCTCCCGATGCGGACACCCAACAGGCGATCGACGCGCTCACCGAGCGGTTCCACTGCCGGATCCACGTGTTCTGCGCCGATGTCGGCGACGAATCCGACGTGGCCGCGCTGCTGGGCAAGATTCGCGCCGAGTTGCCGCCGCTGGCGGGAGTGGCACACCTGGCGGGCGTGCTCGACGACGCGTTGCTGCCCGAACAGAGCCTGGACCGCTTCCGAACGACATTGCGGCCCAAGGCCTACGGGGCACACCATCTGCACCGGCTGACCAAGAACGACAACCTCGACTTCTTTATCGTGTACTCGTCGGCGTCCGCGGTGCTCGGTTCGCCCGCGCAGGCCAACTACGCGGGGGCGAACGCGTTGCTCGACGGCCTGGTCGCGCACCGCAGAGCCCACGGCCTACCCGCGACCGCCGTCAACTTCGGCCCGTGGGGTCACGGCGGTATGGCCAGTTCCGCGGCTGCCGTCGCCAACCTCAGCGCCCAGGGCATGATGCCGCTGGAGCCGTCGGCGGCGCTGGCCGCCCTCGGCGAGGCCGTCCGGCACGGCACGGCGCAGGCCACCGTGCTCAAGGCGAACTGGCAGCGGACGGCCAAGATGCTCGGCGGTATCCGGCCACCGATGCTCGATCAGGTGCTGCCCAGTGGCGACGGGACGGTCACCGGGGACAGCGAACTGCTCCGGCAGCTACTCGAGCTCCCTGTGGCAGCGCGCGGCGGTTTCGTCACCGAGTTCCTCCAGCGCGAGGTGCAGGGCTTCCTGCGGCTGGCCCAGCCGCCGGCCGCGACGAGCAGATTCCTGGACCTCGGCACGGACTCACTGATGGCAGTCGAACTGCGCAATCGGTTGTTCGGGCAGTTCGGGGGCAAGTTCGATATCAGCCCGACTGCCGTCTTCGACTACCCGACGCTCGGCGAACTCGCCAAGCACCTGGTGGCGCAGCTACCCGATGCGGAGGCACCGTCGGGCGAAACGGAATCCGCGAACGCTGCGGAACCCGCCGACGAGCCCGAGGCCGCTGCCGAGCCCGAGGACTGAGCGAATCCGGCCATCGCACCGTAGCGGTGTGACCGACGTCGCACCGGCGTTGGTTCGTTCCACAGCGCCACACCGCGCTGCGCCACCAGGACTCCAGACATAGTTCAAGAATTGGTGTGTGGTGATTGGTGGGATTTGATGCTGTAGCGCATCGTGAGGTTGGTGCCGGGGTAGACGGTTTTGGTTTCGTTGAGGATGTGGCAGAGCTCGTCGATGGCGGCGGTGTGTCGGGGCGGGTAGCGGGTCGAGCCGGATGTGCAGGGTGTGGGTGTCGGGGTTGGGGATGATGTCGCCGGATGCGGCCAGCGCGGTGCGAATCAGGCTGTGGGCCTCATCGTGAGCGCGGGTGTAGCCGGTGTGGGTGATGATGGCCCGCGCCAAGGCTTGAGAGGCGTTGAAAGCCGCGATGCGGATAGCATGGTGGATCAGCTTGGTTTCGGTGTCGAGGACCTTTTGGCCGGGGTTGACCTGGGATAGCGGCAGTCGAGCCGCGATCTGCTGGTGGGCCGATAGGGCGGCGTCCAGGGCGTTTTGGGCGGCGTGCACGTCGGCGTTGATGGTGTTGATCATCTCGTTGGTGAGCACCGTGGTGGTGCGCGCCGGCGGTGAGGACGCCGCCAACAGTTCGCGGCCAGCCTGAAATACCTCGCAATGATCCAGAACGTCGGCGAGCGTCCGCGGCAGCATTTGAACAGGTCTTCGGCCGGCCGCCGAGTAGCCCAACCGACTGGGCTACAGCCGAGGCGCTAAACCCCAATAGCTACGACCCGAATAGCCAAGGTGTCGCCCCAGAGATCCGCGTGGCAAAGATTGAGCCCGTGCCAGGCCAAGGAGTCGTCCGAGTGTCGCAATGGATCGAACAACGCGATGTAACGAGCAGTCTGGATGGCAAGCGAGATTTCGGGAATAACAGGGCGGCTGATCCGAATTTCGCCCCGGGGCAGACCAAGGTCACGACCTACATAGACTACGAGAACGGCCTTGTCGTTATGCGGCAAAATCCGTCCGTCGAACTCACCAACGAAGGCGGTCCCGGACAAGTGAAGGTCGGCGTCCCGGAAGCCGTGATACAGCAGACCAGCGACGGCGCCGTTCGCATCAAATACGATGCTGCGAACCCATTCGCACCTGAACCCGCGCAAAATCCCCCGCGGCCGCTGGAGAACAATCCATGGACGGTCAATGGAGACCTGGTGTTCACCCCTACCACGGACGGCATCCAGGTCGACGGCACACGCACAAACTACCCCTCCATGGAGGTTTATCAAGATCTGCCGAATGGCACGACAAATACAGTGCTTATTGACCCGGCAGAGTCCGGGCGTTCTTGGGGGCCTATGGCGAACCTTCCCTTCCACCACGATGTTGGAATAGGCGGAGACGCGTTCGAACCGTTTGACACGGGTGGGTGGAACCCCAAATACGATGTGCGCGTTCCGTTGCCGTCCACAGAGTTCGGCCCCGTGGCCAATCCTCCCGCCCTCCCCCCAAGCCGGTTATCACCTGGTACAGGTCAGTTCTAATCCGAGAGCAAAACCAAAATGCAAATGCCATCAGTCGCCCGAATGCGCGATCTCGACTCGCGCTCATGGTCCACCGCAACCTGGACGATACCGTTCACTACCCAGCTCGTATTGGGAGTGGCTGGGATCATTTTCTGGTCCTTGGGGAAGGCGACGTACTTCAACGATTCGCATGAGCGGTGCTGGTTCCTGACTGCGGCGATAGCTACCGCGCTGGTCTCGCTGCCGACGGGCTTCGCGTGCCTGGCGTCGCGATCATCGCGTATTCGCGGCGTAGCCGTGAGTATCATGGGCGCATCCGTGGTTGTCTTTTCCGGAATAGTTATTTATGCATTCTGGATTCTGCGGTGATGAGGTTATCTGTGACGACACCATTTGAGGTCCACACGCCGAAGCCCCGCTATGGGCCGGTCACCTTCGTGTCGGCAATGCTGAATATTTTCGTGGTCAATTTATCCATGTGGATCTGCGCCCCGTACACGATAATTCTGTATCAGATTTATTTATTCGTGTTGGCCGACCTGGGTCTCTCCATTGCATTTGCAACGCGAGCCGGCAACCTGGCTCAGATCGGCCGCGGAATGCTGATTGGCCTGCTCTCGGTTCCAGCGGCACTGGTTGCGTTTGCCTCTGTCTTTATAATTGCACATGCAATAGGCCCGATATGAGAGCAAACATCGGGTATAGCAAAGGGCGCCAAGGGACACCCAAATAGCCGAGACGAAATCACGTCCAGAGTTGTTGGGCCAGTTCTCCGGCCTGCGCCACCGAACGCCGCGAAGTAGCCGGCCATTGCCGGGCCGAGCGCATGAGGAAGGGGCACTGTCCGCTAGGCCGCCGCAGATTTTGGCGGCCCTCGAAGAATTCACTATTGACGCGCACCACCGCGCGCCACGCTCACCGCAACCCCCGTCTGCGGGTCCAGGACTCGACGAGCTGCTGGCGTGCCCAGTGTTGCTTGCCTCCTACCGACCGCGCTGCACTGCTCGGTCCCAGACCGAACCTGCATGGATCGGTAACCCGTGACCAGGCAGGAGATGCTCGACCGGCAGGGCGCGCAGCCGCGCCGACGTTCGAGCGGCAGCAGCGTCATCCACAGTGTCCGGCGCGAAGCGCGCCCGTCCACCGATTGTGATCACGGCGTCCCCGGACAACAGCGTCCGCGAGCCTTCGTTCCATAGCGCGATGCTGTCGTCAGTGTGCCCAGGGGTACTCAGCACTCTCCACTCTGCAGCCCCTGGCAGCGGCATCCCATCATCGAGACCGCCGAACGGATGCGGATCGCGCCATAGCATGCCCCGCGAGGTTCCGAAGCCGACTGTAGCCGCCACGTGGACGAATCCTGCCGCTGCCCTGATATCAAATGGTTGCCCCAACAACAATTTCCATGTTCGGGCCAGCTTTACCGCAGATGGCGTACGAGGCTCCACGCCGTCGAAATATGAAATCGTCGTCACCGGCAGGTAGATCGGCGCATTGTGCCGCAGGGCCACCGATCGTGCGCCTCCTACATGGTCGGGATGCCCATGGGTGGCGGTCACCATTCTCACCGCACCGGGCATGTGCGCCAATACGGGCCTGATGTCGTCAGCAGTCGTCGGCATTCCGGCATCGACCACGACCAGCCCCCCGTCGTCTCCGGAGACCACGTAGCAGTTGAAACACCAGCGGGAAATTCTCCAAACCCCAAGGTCGGAGAATTCCTCGATCACAAGACCCACAGGGCATCTCCCTCGCAGCCGACTTGAACGACCAAACCTATCAAGACGGTGGCACGCGATCATTGGCTAACCACAAACACTCATCCGAATTGACTTGGCTGTTAGCTCGTATGTCGACAAAGCCAATTTCGCGGCAATCGAGTCGATCATCGCCCGTCGCTGCTGGCTATCGAGGGTTGCGAACGCAACGAATCCCTCCGCGTTGCATACGCCGAAACCTGCCACCACGAAACACCGGCTCTACCATCAACACCGGCGCGTACGTAGGCTGATTCCGTCCACGCCCAGATCGGGTAGCCGCGCGAAGGTTCCGAAGCCCTAATACCGGCGATTGCTCCTGTCTTGCCGATTTCACGGGTCGCCAAAAACGACTTAGAACGCCGACGGGCCTGTCACCAATAGTGCGTCCGCATTAGATAGCGACCGTCGAACTCCATACAAATGTGAACCGAAATAGCGCACATTCTGACAGATGGATCAAGATGCGGCGGCGCTACCCACGACTAATATGTTTAAGCAAGGCGTACCAACCGGTGAAGCCGCAAGAGCGAAGCTGGCGTCAACCTCAGACCGGTTTACTAAGACAGGGGCCACGGTGTGACAACTAAAGCCTCTAAAGCCATGCCACCTGCGCGGCATCTCCCACAGGCCCCCAATTCAAGTCGGGAGTTGGGCGCGGAGAGCGAGATTGGAGCTCACTGGCATGACGGGAACCAGATTGTCTACGCGAGTAAGGGAGTACTCGCCGTTCATACGGACACATCGCGATGGATTATCCCGGCCAATCGCGCCATATGGATTCCCGGTGGGATTGTGCATGCTCACCGCATGTACGGCGCCACCACGTTGCATCTTGTAGGGCTACCAACTTCCTCCGACCCCATTGGTCTCGGCCAGCCCACGGTATTCGCCGTTTCACCGCTCGTGCGTGAACTCATGGTTGCATACGCGGATCTGGGAGACGACACCATGAATCGACGGGGCCGACAGCTGTTGGCTCTTTTGCTCGATGAACTCCGCCTTACCGCTGAACATCCGGTTCAGGTTCCCGTGCCGAGCGATCCTCGCCTGCAGAAACTCTGCGCAATGTTGGAGGCCGACCCGTCTGACAACCGCAATTTGGACGCACTGGGTCGCCGGGTGGGTGCGAGTAGCCGCACCTTGGCGCGGTTGTTCCGCAATGACATGGCGATGACGTTTCCTCAGTGGAGAACCCAACTTCGCATCTACCACGCCTTGTGTCTGCTCGCTGAAGGTCACCCGGTCAAAACCGTCGCGCGCCGTTGCGGATTCGGGAGTTCGAGTTCCTTCATCGATGTTTTTCGGCGCTCATTAGGCTACTCGCCCGGCGCGTACGCTCTCAGTTTCTCCGACGCCGATCGAGGCATTCCTCGCGGCGAGTCTGGCTCAGATTGACGTTGTTTCGAGCAACCGGCACGGAGACCGCCGAACAACGTGACGCCACGCAGCGTCCGACTCAAAATCCGCCGGCTACACGCACCACCGCTCGGCCTAAATACTTTCCGGCACGCACCTCGTCAAGCACACCAACGACATCTTTGACGTCCACGCATGTGGCCAGCTTGTCGAGATGGCGCGGCCGCAGGGTGCTGGCCAGACGTGCCCAGAGTTCCCGGCGCGGACCGATCGGCATCAATACCGAGTCCATTCCCAACAGTGCGACGCCGCGCAGAATGAAGGGCATCACCGTGGTGTTCAACACCGAACCCCCAGTCAGTCCGCTCGCGGCCACGGCCCCGCCGTATTCGACAGCGCTGAGTACGTCGGCGAGGGTCGCTCCACCCACACAGTCCACCGCGGCAGCCCAGCGCGCCTTGGCCAACGGTCGCGGTTCGGCGTCAAGGTCAGCGGGCAGTCGGCCGATAATCTCAGTAGCACCAAGTTCTTTGAGAAGTTGGGCGGCATTTTTCTTACCAGTCGAGGCCACCACACGATAGCCCGCGGCCGCGAGTAAATCTACGCTCACCGAGCCGACACCACCGGAGGCACCGGTCACCACAATTGATCCGGCGTCCGGTTTGACGCCCCAGGAGATCAACGCTTGTACGCTCATCGCCGCGGTGAAACCAGCGGTCCCGATCGCCGCACCCTCGCGCGGCGTCAGCCCGCCCAGCGCCACCACCTGATCGGCGGGAAGGCGCGCGTACTCAGCGTAGCCGCCGTGGTGGCCAGTGCCGATCTGGTATCCGTGCGCCAACACCATGTCGCCAACAGCGAAATCTGGCGACCGCGATTCGACTACCTCTCCGCTCAGGTCGATGCCCGGCACCAAGGGATAGTGGCGTGCCACACCGCTGTTCGGTGTCACTGCCAGCGCATCTTTGAAATTTGCACTGGAATACAACACTCGAATCGTCACATCGCCGGGCGGCAGATCCGCAAGGCTCAGCGCTTCTGCCGAGACGGTGATCTCATCGCCGTCTCGGCGGGCGACCAACGCACGAAACTCGTTCATAGCAAGCTCCAGAGTGTAGGATTCGGCGGCTAGCGAAGCGAGGATCTCGGTGGTGTGTTCGCCGTGCTCCGGCGGCAGTTTCGCCGTCTGAGCTGCGACTCCGTCGATGCGCCAGGGCTGACCCACCGTGGCGATCGTGCCATATTTGGGATGCGGAACTTCTTGCCGCAATCCCCTGCGGCGGGCCTCGTCGCTTTCAAACAACTCAGGAAGGTCCCACACCGGGCCCGCGGGAACTCCCGCGTCATCCAAGGCAGCTATCAGTTTTTCGCTTGTCCAGTCACGGGTGTAAGCAAACAGTTGGCGGTAAAGAGCATCACTGTTTTCAACCCGATCCCCGTTGGCGCGAAAGCGTTCGTCTGTAGCTAGCTGCTTCGCGCCGAGCGCCGCGCAGAGATTCTGCCATTGTTTGTCATTGCCGCATGTCACATTCACTATGCCATCGGCAGTCTCGCACGCCCCGAAAGGGACTATCGTCGCATGCATATTTCCGCTGCGGACGGGCTGGCGACCAGTGGCAAAGTAGACACACGCCTGATACGAGAGCATTGACGCCAAAGAATCCAACATAGCAATATCCACAAAGCGGCCTTGTCCGGTTATTTCGCGTTCCCGCGCGACTGCAGCGATAGCTAGTGCAGCGAACATTCCGCTGGCTATGTCGGCTACCGGCAATCCGACCTTATAGGGTGGGCCGTCTTGGGGCCCAGTCAAGCTCATCCACCCTGACATTCCCTGGATAACTTGGTCATAGCCTGGACGGGCATCGCCATCGGCGCCGAAAGCTGAAATTGAGCAATAGATAAGCGAAGGGTAGCGTTCGCGTAACTCCGGTCCCACCCCGAGCCTGGTGGCTGTCCCTGGTCTCCAGTTCTCCACAACAATGTCTGACTGCGCCGCCAACGCACAAGCGGTCGCACGTCCGTGCTCTGATTTCAGATTCAACGCAATGCTTCGTTTGTTGCGGTTCGCCGACAAATAATAGGTTCCAGTGCCCTGCATGAACGGCGGCCCCCAGGATCGACTGTCGTCGCCGCGACTCGGCTCCTCAACCTTGATCACGTCGGCGCCCATGTCACCGAGAATCATGGTGCAGAACGGACCTGCCAGTGCTTGGGTAAAGTCGAGCACGCGTAATCCCGCCAACGGAGACGCCGCATCGGCTGCGAAGTTGACCCGCGGTGCGGCTTTCATTTGTCACCGCGCTTATACATCAGCGTATGCACAGCGGACATCGCAATGACATCGTTGGGCAGAATCCAGTTGTACTCCAGCACGGCCAGTTCGTTGCCATTTTTCTCGAATTGCCCGGCAACTCGGGATCGGACTTCTACCGGAGTCTGAGGAGCAACTTCAGCCAGATTCGTCACTGTGGTCTTGGTGTGAAACCAGGGCCCCATTGTGTAGTTAGCCATCATTACCTCATTGGCCAAGTGCAATAGCTGCCCGGGATGCACCAGATCGCCGTCGGCATAGCCTTTGTACGAATCGTTGAGGAGGTTGGCATACTCGCGGCACTCCGCGGCGTCCAGCGGATCCCACAACGAGCCAAGCAGCGCCCCCGGTTGCAAGATGTCGGCGCGGATAAGCGGGGGCAGCGCCGGAATAATGCCACGGGGAATATCGGGCGGCGTGGGCGGATCGCTAGCATCGATGAGTCCGGTTGACAACGTCGCGCGTATTGCGCCGCCGGAATCAATGAGGCTAGCAGTCGCAGCCTCGTCTGTTGCGGTTTCCAATATAACTTCAGCACGATCACCCTCGAATAGCGGCGCGCGAAGTTTGAGGACGTTTACCGATGCGGAAAACCATGTGCGCCCAAAATGTTGTATTGGACATCTAGCGAGATACGCATATGTCGTCGTCCCGGTGATCAGCCCCGCCTTAAAACCCAGTTTCCGCGCCTGCGCATCGTTGTGGACGGGGTTATGGGTGCGGTGTTGACTGGGTTTCATGCTGGGCTGGACTTCGAAACTGCGTGTCATAGGCCCCTCGACTTTGTAGCTCACGGCATGCTTGCACAATTCACGCTATGCGGCGCGCGTTTCGAATTGCAGTCGCTGAATATCGGAAACCTGCCAGTGCACGTCACCGCAGCCGGCTGCTCACCATGTCGCGCTACCGCAGCGCGCGGGGTGCACCGAGATAGACCACCGGCATCAGCTGTTCAGTCGAACCCGGAATATCCACCAACCCAACCTGTCGCCACGGTGACGCAGTGGCTCAGGAACGGCCGCCCGGAGGCGCTCGCATCGAGTGGGTCGATGCTAGTGTCGCCCGGTGAAACTCGCGCACGCTATTTCCGGTTGATGTCCGTCCACAAACGGGGGCGCTCTACTGCGATGTCGAACCGAGCGACGGCATGAGCGATGAGCAAGCCGGCCCGACAAGCCTGATGGGCGACGCGCTGCGCGGCAAGAAGGTGCTCGTGACCGGAGCTTCCGGGGGGATTGGGCGTGCGGCTGCACAGTTGTTGGCCGAGAACGGCGCGCGGGTTGCTGCGCTTGCTCGGCGCGCCCGCAGGCTGATCGAACTCGCGCCACACGGCATTGAGGCGATTCCCGCCGACGTGACAGACGTGGGGGCGGTGCCTGCTGCGGTGGCCCAAGCCGCCGCGGCATTGGACGGGCTCGACGCGGTGGTCAACGCTGCGGGCGTGATGCGGTCGGGGTTGATCGCAACAGGATCCGCGGCCGACTGGCAGCACATGTTCGATGTCAATGTCATCGGGTTGCTGGCCGTGACACAGGCGGCTATCCCGTCGTTGCGCAACAGTGATTGCGGGCACATCGTCAACGTCAGCTCTATGAGTGACCAACGGATTCTGAGCCCACAGTCTGCGGTCTACGGCGCGACTAAACACGCGGTGCGGGCAATCAGCAGCGGGCTGCGACTCGAACTCCGCGAGCATCGAATCCGCGTCACGGTGATCTCACCCAGTTACGTTCGGGATACCGAGCTGTTCGACGCCGAGCCGGACGCCGCCGAGTCGAGAGCCCGCGTCGAGCAGTTCGGTGTCGACCTGCACGCCGTCGCCAAAGCCATCGGTCACGTGCTCGCCCAACCGGCAGACGTCCAGATTGAGCAGATCAACCTCACATCGTCGACGCCACCAATCACCTCAATGCTTGACACCCGTTAGCGAAAATTCCGATCCGCTGGGCTTTCCGGCCGACCGTGTATCGACGTTTCGCGCAAAGCGCCGGTGCAGACGATGAGACCCCCACAGGTCGACCGACCCATCTCGCGCGACAGCCAGACCTCAGCCAATGCCGTGGCCCGAACTCGGCATAGGTACCGTCAACGAACTGTTGGCTTGGCGGAGGCAATGCTGATTGTGAGTCACCGGACACCGGCATGGCCGGCACCCAGCCGGGACGTGACGAGACGGGCTCACACGTAGGCCTGCAGAACCTCGGGGACTGGCCGCCAACAGCGTGGGTATGTGGAGCACGAGTGAGCGGTTTGCAGAGAAAGGCGCCACTGTATGAACATCCTGAACTCCTCTGCGACCGGTATCTTCCGCCGCAAACCGATTGATGCCATTGTCAGCGAAGACCCGCAGCACAGCGGGGGGCTTTTGCGGGCTCTCGGCATGTGGCAGCTTGTCGCCTTGGGGGTCGGCGGCATTGTCGGAGCCGGTGTCTTCTCGCTGGCTGGAGCGGTGGCCAAGGAGGCAGCCGGACCCGCGGTGATGGTGTCATTTCTCGTCGCAGGCGTCGCCAGCGCATGCGCAGCATTGTCGTATGCAGAATTTGCCGGCATGATCTCCAAGGCCGGGTCGGCCTATACCTATAGCTACGCCGTTCTTGGCGAAAGCGTCGGCTGGATCATTGGCTGGGATCTGTTGCTGGAGTACACCGCTATTGTCGCCGTTGTCGCCATTGGCATTTCCGGCTATTTCGGTTTCCTCGTCCAACAGGTCGGAGTCAACTTACCTAGGTGGATGCTCGGGGCGCCAGGCACCGGCCCAGGGCATGTGGTCGACGTGTTCGCGATGCTGCTGTGCCTGCTCATCGCGTTCGTGCTCACCCGCGGTGTACGCAACGCCGCCCGCGCCGAAAGTGTGTTGGTCTGGGTCAAAGTCGGCCTCGTGGTGCTCATCATTGTCGTCGGCGGGTTCTACGTGAAAACCGAGAACTACACTCCATACCTGCCATTCGGCTGGCACGGAGTGTTCTTCGGCGCCTCCATCGTGTTTTTTGCCGTCTTCGGCTACGACGCCATGAGCACAGCCGCGGAAGAATCCACCCAGGCCCGCAAGATGCTCCCCAAAGCCATCGTGATCTCGCTTGCCATCTCGATGACGCTCTACGTGCTGGCCTGCCTGGTATTGACCGGGATGATCAAATACACCGAACTTAGCCCAACGTCAGCGTTCGCCCACGCCTTCGACGCCGTTGGCCTGCCCGGAATCGCGACCCTCATCTCGGTCGGCGCCATCATCAGCATCATGACAGTGATGTTCACCTTCATGTTCGCGGTGACGCGTGTCTGGTTCGCCATGGCCCGCGACGGCCTGCTACCCCGATGGTTCGCCGCGGTCAACACTAAAAACCATGTGCCGGAACGGGTTACCTGGATCGTTGGCGTCGGCTCCGCCCTGATGGCTGGGTTCACTCCGATCGCCGAAGCCGCACAACTGACCAATGTCGGGATTCTGCTCGCCTTCGCGATCGTATGCGGCTCAGTTATCGTGCTGCGCTATCGATCTCCTGACATAGAACGGTCATTCCGCCTGCCCGGCATGCCGCTCGTCCCGCTGGTTGGGGTCGGCGCCTCCATCTGGCTCACCACCTACCTAACCGAACTCACCTGGCTGCGGTTCGTGTGCTGGCTGGTATTGGGGTTGTTGATCTACGCGCTCTACGGTTATCGCAACTCACACATAGATCCACCTGCTTCCCGGGACGAACCGCTTCACCGAATCGGCGATGAGAAACCTTCGGGTACAACCGGAACGGCCTACCGCTGAGGCCGTCAACGCTAGATCAGGTGCCAACAAAGCCTGGGTGACCGACAATTGCTTTGCTTGCCCTTGCGGGGTTGCGCCTAGAGTTTGCCGTCAGAGAGCTGGGACTGGCTGCCCGTTTCCGCTCAGGGGCGGTTCGAACCACCCATGGGCGTGCTCTGAAGAAAATCTGCTATCGACAAGGCAACCTGCTCGGGTTGGTCGATCATCGACAGTACGTAGGCGTCGATCTCGGCGAGTTGCGCCTTAGGCAGAATTCGCGCGAGCCTGCGGCCATGCTCGCGAGGCATGACCGCACTCGCCGTAGACCACAACACCAGCGCATCGCCGGTAAAGTGCTGCAACGCTTCGGTATTGCGGACTAGCTCGGACCGGTCAAGGGCCGCTGTCGCGTATTTGCGCACATCGCGACGGATCTTCGAATTCGCTAGGCCCGGTGCCGTCCACGCCCGGATCTGCGCTGCGGGGATGCCATTGCGGCTCATCAGACCCATCGCCACCGGTAATCGGCGAATCCAGCCGATGCGCAACTGGCGCATCGCCAACCACATGCCATCGGGTACTCGGGCAGCCAGCACGGCGACCCGTCCGGGAAGCCCGGGCGGAAAGTTGTCGAAAGCCTCGCAGGACAGAATTATCAGCCGCGCGACACGCTCATCCAGTCCGTAGGCGCTCAGAAACAGTCCGCCGCCCCAGTCAGTGTGCACCAGCGCCACGTCCCGCAAATCCAAGGCTGCCATGAACTCCGCAAGAAGCTGCACCATTCCGCGCATACTCAGGTCTGCATCATCGTTCATCGGCACTGGGTGCGCCCCCAGCGGAAGGACCGGGCGGATATAGCGAAACCCGTCCGGGAGACCGGGAAGGACCGCGTCCCACACGGTGTGATCCATCAACAGGCCGTGCAGCAGAACCACCGTCGGGCCTTGACCGTGTTCTGCATAGTGAATCAAGCCACCAGACAACCGCACTTCGCGCATGGCGTCACTCCTGGATCGAAGCCCGAATTCAAACTACTACAAACAGTCGTATATGTCAGCACGCAATGAACCGCTGATCAGTGCTAGCTTGTCGCAACACATTTCATTGCTGCCCTGGTCCAGGGCCAGGTGTGGCCCCGCTCCCGCGAAATTCGATCGCGCAGCTACCGACTTATGCGGATTCGTCGAGCACGGTTCTGCGGTACCTACGGGCGGTAAACCCTTGCGCCAAACCTGTGCACTACCGGGAGTAGGTCACTCAAGCCGAAGTGCGCTGGCGTTGCCAACTTCGTCGCACGAAAGCACCAATGCGTTTGAGAACACCGATCAGCTGATCAGGGGGATTGAGCCGTTCAGCATTGCCCGAGCACACTCGGGATGTCAGCAACGCTATCAAGGATGTAGTCGTGATCTTCAGCCGCCAAAGCGGCGCGGTCGACCTCTCCCGTGAGCACACCGACCGCGACGGCGCCGGCGTTGCGGCCTGACCGAACATCGACAGCGGTATCGCCAGCTACTAGTACCGAACGCACGTCATGCGCGTCGCAGGCCTCCATCGCGCGGAAGATCATGTACGGCGCCGGGCGGCCGGCGGGCACCGCTGATGTGGTGATGACCGCATCGACCGTGTGATCGGGCCCATCGCCGGCAGTCCAGCCCAGCGAGTCCAGCAGCGGTGCGACAACATCGTCGGAAAAACCAGTCGTCAGAGCCACTTTGATGCCCCGGGAACGTAGTTCGGCAATCGTGTCCACCACACCGGGCAGGGCAACCGGCGGCTCGTCGAGATACGCCTGGTGCAGGTGAGCCCGGAACGCATCAAAGGTGCTCGCGACCAGATCGCCGGCCGGCTCCACTCCGCCCAGCCGCAACAGATTGGTGATCGCCTCGACCTTGTCGGTGCCCATCCATTTTTGAAGGTCATCAGCGGCGACGGTGGCGCCGGCTTCTTCCACCGACCGTTGCAGCATCCGGTAGACAGCGCCGCCATCGTCGATGGTCGTGCCGGCCATGTCGAGGGCTACGAGAGCGATCATGGGGTGCAGGTTACCGTGTGGTGCACTTGAACTCGACCACGTTGCCGCTCAGTCTTGTTGCGTGACTTTGACCCGAATTTCTTCAGATGAGTCCTACGATGTCGTGGTTGTGGGGGCCGGGATAGTCGGGCTTGCCCACGCAGCTTGGGCCTTCGACGCTGGCCTGCGTGTTCTGCTCCTCGAGCGCGACCATCGCGCGGTCGGAGCCTCGGTGCGAAACTTCGGGCACATCTGTGTCACCGGCCAGTCCGGCGAGTTACGCGAACTTGCCGGGATCGCCCGCGAGCGCTGGCTTGAACTCGGTCGGCGCGCCAGCCTGGAGGTGCGCGAAACCGGTGGCGTGGTGGTTGCTCGTCATCCCGACGAACTGGCCGTCGTCGAGGAGCTCTCCAGTCGCGGCCACGAAGGACTTGGCTTGCTCAACGCGGCCGAAGTGCGCAGAAAGCTAGGCGAATGCGGAGCCGACGATATTGTCGGCGGCGCCGAACTCCGGTCGGACTTGCGAGTGGACCCACGCGTCGCCGCGCCTCGGCTGGCCAGATGGCTGGCCGAGCAGTCAGCCGTAGACGTCCTCTTCTGCACCAACTACCTGGGATTCGACGGCCATACCGTACACACGTCACGAGGTAGCGCGCGCTGCCAACGGGTGATCGTCTGCGTTGGTCACGACCTGGACTACCTCTACCCGGAGTTGGCCGAGGCGCATGATGTCGCGCGCTGCGCGCTACAAATGGCACTTGTCGAGGCTCCCGCGGGCGTCGTCATCGACCCCGCCGTCTTGACCGCGACATCGCTGCTGCGGTATTCGGCATTTGCCGGAACCCACGCCTCGCAAGCACTGCGGCACCGTCTAGCCGCCACGCGTCCCGATCTGCTCGACATCGATGCCAACATCATGATGACCCAGCGCCCCGATGGCACGCTGATCATTGGCGACTCACATCACACCGAGCCCACCGCGGACGCCTTCTTGAGTGAGCGCACCAGCGACACATTGCGTCGCGCTATGTGCGAGATACTCGGTGTCGATAGTCTGACGTTCCATCAACGCTGGCAAGGCGTGTACGCGTCCAGCCCACACAACGACTATCTTGTCGCCGAACTCAGCGACCGCGTGTCGGTACGAGTGGTCACCGCCGGAGTCGGCATGACCATCGCATTCGGCCTAGCACAGCGCTATTTCCCCAGCCCTGCTTGATGAATGCCGCCTTTATTCTGCGTGAACAAACAGCATCGACGGTCGCCATTCTGACGGCAATCACGTGGACTCTCATGTCGGGGACCCGCGACGGACCGTGAAGGGAGGCACCGCGAATTGCCGTTCAGGGCAGGTACAACTATTGCGTCGACGCTCACCGTGGCCGTTCTTATGGTCAGCGGGTGCGGCGGCACCGGACACACCGAGGCCGGCACCGTCACCGTCTATTCCGCCGACGGCTTGGCGGCCTGGTACAAAGACCGTTTCCCGGCCTTTACTCGCCGAACCGGCATCCCTGTCAACCT
Organism: Mycobacterium sp.; assembly: GCF_965230835.1. Classification (GTDB taxonomy): domain Bacteria; phylum Actinomycetota; class Actinomycetes; order Mycobacteriales; family Mycobacteriaceae; genus Mycobacterium. Next base: position 3,134,050 of record NZ_CBDDLW010000002.1, on the reverse strand, counting down.
GGTCGAAACCGGTTCCTCAGAGACAGTGGCGCGGATTACCAATGAGCGGCACAACACACAAGCCGATGTGGTTATCACCCTTCCCCCGTTCATCCAGGAGATCGCCATGCACGGCTTGCTGGTGGCCCATGGAGCCGACGTCGCCGACATTCCACAAAATGCCCGCGATTCGCAGGGGCGCTACGTCACCATCGTGGACAACTACCTGACCTTCATCGTCAACAACGAGGTCGCCGTGAAGCCACACACCTGGTCAGATCTGCTCGCGCCCCGGTTCAAAGGCAAGCTGCAATACTCCACTCCGGGCCAAGCCGGTGACGGCACCGCAGTCCTAGTCCTGCTCAACACAATGTGGGGTCGAGACCGCGCATTGGACTACCTACAAAAGTTGCAGTCCAACAACGTCGGCCCGAGCAAGTCGACCGGCTCGCTCCAGGAAAAAACGTCGCGCGGCGATATCGTTGTGGCCAACGGCGATGTTCAGATGAACCTTCGCACCTTGCGCAGCGGGCAAGGAAACTTCTCGCTGTTCATGCCTGCGGATGCAGACGGCCAACGTCGTACGGTGGCCATCCCCTATGTAGCCGGGATGGTCAAAGGAGCCCGGCATCCCGAACGGGCGCGCAAACTCCTGGACTTCCTCCTTTCGCTCGAGTCGCAGCGAACCATTGGACCGGTCGCAGTTGGGTACCCCGCGCTACCGGCCGCCCGGGACTCCGTTGACGACAAGCAGCGCCGTGTCATGGCGGGCATCGACGTCGTGCCGGTCGACTGGCCCTTGGTCGCCACGAAATTCCGGGCGGATATGGCAGCCTACGATCAGGCGGTGCACCGGTGACCAATCCTGTTAAGGCGCAGAAGAACACGATGACGTCACAAAGCAAGACACCCACCGGTCCGGATTTTCCGGTAGCCATCGAGCCAGCGATTTGCTTCTCGCGCGTCTCGGTAACCTACGGCAAGACAACCGCATTGCGGGACTTCAGCCTTCGCGTCGAGCCAGGTGAGACAATGGCCATGCTCGGGCCATCCGGCTCGGGAAAGTCGACCGCGCTATCTGTACTCGCAGGGTTCGTCCGGCCTTCATCGGGCAGGATTCAACTTTTTGAACGAGACGTCACGAACCTGCCGCCGGCCCGCCGCGGGATCGGCGTCGTCCCCCAGTCGTATGCGCTGTTTCCGCACATGAAGGTCGCAGACAACGTTGCATTCGGGCTGCGGGCTAGGCGCTCGTCGCGGTCCCAGATCGTCGACCGTGTCGCGGAATGCCTTGAGCTAGTGGGGATGAGCGCCTACGCCGACCGGCTGCCACGGGAGCTGTCCGGCGGTCAACAACAACGTGCCGCCATTGCGCGCGCCCTTGCCATCGCACCAAAGATCTTGTTGCTCGACGAGCCACTGTCAGCCCTCGATGCGAAACTTCGCGCCACGATGCTCGTCGAACTCTCCGCTCTCAAGCACCGTCTGCCCGACACCACAATGGTCTACGTCACCCACGATCAAACCGAGGCGCTGGCGCTGGCCGACCGAATCGCGCTGCTCCGCGACGCTCAGTTGCATGCCGTCGGTACGCCGGAGCAGCTGTGGACCAGGCCGGAAACACAGTTCACCGCTCAATTCCTCGGTGGTGCCAACTTGTTGCGTGGCCGGGTCAAAAACCTCGCATCAGGTATCGCCGACGTTGAACTGTCCCAGTCCCTGACGCTGCAGGCCGTCGCAACTCCCGCGGTCAAAATCGGTTCAGTGGTGGACCTCGCTGTGCGGCCGCACGCAGCCGCGATCCACAGTGTGGGTACCGCCGACACCCACGCCGCCAGAGTCACCACAGCGATGTGGCGTGGAACATCGACACGGGTCACCGTGGCGCTGCGCGACGTCCCGGACTCGCTGCTCGACATCGACCTTCTCGGACGCTGCGAATGGGCGGCTGACCGTACCGTCGGCGTCCGCTTCGAAACACCTTCCGGCGTCGCGATCGCCGTCGACGGGACACCATGACGGCCACGGTCGAACACGGCGCAGTTCCCGCGGTGGCGCCGCCGAGGAAGTTCGACGTCTCTCGGTACCTCGTCACGATCCCCCTGGCGATTGTCCTGTTTTTCGCCGGATATCCGCTGTTCCGAGTTCTCGCTCAAGCGACGAGGACTTCCGCCGGCGGCTGGGGAACCGAGACGATCGCCGCTACGCTCACCTCACGTTCATTCCACGAGGCGGTGCGCAATACCGTCACCATTAGCGTCGCGGCCACTCTCGGGTGCCTGCTACTCGGAATCCTGGTCGCAACATTGATCGCATTCGCCCCGTTTCGGGGTTCCGGCATAGCCTCCAAGCTCATCGATGTCATTGTTGCGATGCCGTCGTTCCTGGTTGTGCTGGCATTCGTCTTTCTCTACGGCAAATCGGGAGCAGCACACGCGATCATCGGCGACTCGGTCGACTTCTCGACCTTTCTCTCCTCCTCGACAGGCATCGTGTTCGCCGAAGTTACCTTCTTCACCCCGTTTGTCATACAGCCGCTGCTCGCCGCTTACAGCCAGCTGCCACCGGCCCAGCTGAACGTCGCAGCAAGCCTTGGCGCGTCGCCACTGCGGGTATTCACCCAGGTGCTTTTCCCTGAGATTGTTCCCGCATTGTCCGCCAGTGGCGGAATTGCAGTTTTGTTGACGCTCAACGAATTCGGCATCGTCGCGTTCACCGGCGCCAAGGGGGTACGGACTATCCCGACGCAGATCTACACCACTGGCATTGTCACCGCAGACGTACCCGCCGCGGCCGTGTACGCATGCACGCAGATCGTCTTGTCACTCGCGCTGTTCGGGGGTTTCAGATTGCTTACCCGTCGGCTGGGAGGGCGGCGCTGATGTTGTGGTGGAGTTCGACCTCACGCCACATCGCACGTGGGCTGTTTGTTGTCATCGGCATAATCGTGTTCGCCTTACCGATGATGGCAATCGCCATCGCGGCCTTTTCTGACAGTTGGACCGGGCTGGTGCCTTCGGGGTGGACGGCGGGCCATCTGCGGGAAGCTCTTTCCGGCGAGAACCTTGCGAGTTTGTCCGTCAGCGTCCAGACCGCCGTCATTGCCAGCGTGATCTCGGTGGTGCTCGGAGTAACAACAGCGATCTTGGCCCGCGGTGCGCCGACATGGCTTGCAACACTTGCCGCCGGCGTCTTCCACATCCCGGTGGCAGTACCGTCGGTCGCGATCGGTCTGGGAATACTTATCGCCTTCAACGAGCCACCACTCATTCTGGGTGGGCGTGCGGGAATCGTGGTAGTTGCCCATACCGTGCTGGTGCTCGCGTTCGCCTACAGCTCTGTAGCCGCCGCGGCGCGACACATCGATCCGGGGTTGTACCGCGTGGCCGAATCGCTTGGTGCATCACCGATGCGAATCCTATTCACGGTCACGCTCCCGTTGCTGGCCTCAGCTATCGGCGGTGCGGCAGGTTTGTCGTTGGCACTGTCGATGGGTGAACTCGGAGCCACAGCCATGGTGTATCCGCCGACGTGGCGCACTCTGCCGGCAAAGATCTACGGGTTGGCCGAGCATGGCGACACCCTGCTGGCAGCCGCCTGCACACTTGTCCTGCTCGTTGTCGTGGTTGTTGCGCTGGCGACGGTGTCACAGATGCCCGGTGCAAAAACGACGTCTGGGCTATTGGGAAGAGGACGTCGCGTCTTTCGTTTCCCTCGGAATGCCCTGCAAGAGTGCACGAACCAGAGGACGTGATCCATAGGGCCGAAGCATCGGGCTCGCGGGGCGGGAGCGTACGCGTTGAGGCCACCAGAACCACCGCCCAAGAAGGGCCGCGATAGAAGGCGTCAGGAACGCACGAACCACCAGTGTGTCGAACAGCAGCCCAAGTGCGATCGTTGTTCCCACCTGAGCGAGCACCGTCAAGTCACTGAAAGTGAACGTGGCCATGGTGGCGGCGAACACCAAACCAGCGGCGGTGACGACACCACCCGTACTGCCCATGGCGCGGATAATGCCGGTGTGCAAACCAGCGTCGCGTTCTTCCTTGAAGCGCGAGATCAGCAGCAGGTTGTAGTCCGACCCCACCCCCAGGAGCACGATAATCGCTAGGGCAAGCACTACCCAATACAGTTGGATGCCCAAAATGTATTGCCACAGCAACACAGAAACACCGAAAGAGGTGCCCAACGACACCGCTACGGTGCCGACGATGACAAGCGCGGCAACCAAGCTTCGGGTGATCATCATGATGACCAGCAAGATGAGGCTCAGCGCGGCGATGGCGGCGATCAGCAGGTCGTATCTGGCGCCGTCCTGAATATCTTTGTAGGTCGCCGCGGTACCCGCGAGAAAAAACTTCGCATTGGCCAATGGGGTTGCTTTCACGGCCTCCTTCGCCGCCTCTTTGATCGCATCAACACGCGCGATGCCCTCCGGAGTCGCAGGTTCGCCCTCATGCGTGATGATCATGCGGGCAGCTTTGCCGTCCGGGGAGAGGAAAAGTTTAAGTCCACGTTTGAAATCGGGATTGTCGAAGGCTTCCGGAGGCAGGTAGAAGGAATCATCGTTCTTCGCGGAGTCGAATGCTTCGCCCATAGCCGTCGCATTTTCGATCGCAGCCGCTGTCTGGTCCAAGATCCCGGACTGGGTGGCATAGCTCGATAACGTCAGTTCCCGATTGGTCTTCTGGCTGGCGATCTGGGGAGGAATGAGCGCCAACAACTGCGGCTGGAGGGCATCCAGTTTGTCTAAACTTGCCGTGACATTTCCGAATTGTTCGGTGAGCGCGTCGATTCCGTCGACCGCGTCGAAAATGGATCGCAGCGCCCAGCAGACCGGAATATCGTAGCAATGGCGCTCCCAGTAGAAGTAACTGCGCAACGGCCGGAAGAAATCATCGAAATTGGCGATCTTGTTACGCAGGTCTTTTACCGTGGCGACGGTTTCGTGAAACGCCTCAGCCTGCTCGCGCGTGGCGTCCGCGGCCTGCTGTTGCAACACAAATTGCTTCCGCAAAATCGCGATTGTCTTGTCAATCTCCCCTGCTTGCTTCAGCAGGTTCGCCGCATTGTCCTTCTGGTATTGCAGGTTCATGATCTGGCTGGCGCTTTGCATGCTGATCTGAAACGGGATCGAACTGTGCTTGATCGGCGTTCCCAATGGTCGGGTAATAGACTGCACCTGGGCGATACCCGGGACATGCAGGATACTCTTCGCTACTTTTTCCAAGATCAGGAAATCGGCCGGATTACGCAGATCGCGATCGGTCTCGATCATGAGCAACTCGGGGTTAAGCCGAGCCGGAGAAAAGTGGCGTTCTGCTGCAGAATAGCCGACATTTGCCGGGGCGTTGGCCGGCAAGTAGGGACGCATGTCATAGTTCGTCCGGTAGCCGGGCAAGGCAAGCAGACCCACCATGACGACCGCGGACGCGACCACCAGAACGGGCCCGGGCCAGCGCACGATAGCTGTGCCGATCCGTCGCCATCCCCGTGTGCTGATCCTGCGTTTGGGGTCGAAGAGACCGAAAACGCTGGCCGCCGTGATCACCGCCGGGCCCAGAGTCAGCGATGCCGCCAGCGCGACCACAATACCGAGCGAGGCTGGCACGCCCAGGGTTTGGAAATACGGCAGCCGGGTGAAACTCAGGCAGAAGACCGCGCCGGCGACGGTCAGCCCCGAACCCAACACGACGTGGGCTGTACCAGCGAACATCGTGTGGTAGGACGCTTCCCGCTCCTGCCCCGCCTGCCTCGCCTCATGGTATCGACCGAGGAAGAATATCGCGTAGTCAGTGCCGGCAGCGATGACGAGCAAGGTGAGCAGATTGGTCGAGTACGTCGACAACCCGATAATTCCAAGATGCGCGAGCGTGGCGACGACTCCGCGCGCCGCGGCCACTTCGATCAGAACGACGCCCAGGGCCAGCAACGTCGTAACCGCCGAGCGGAAAACCAGGAACAACATCAACGCGATCACCAGAAAAGTGATGGCAGTGACTTTGTCGGTGCTCTCGCTGCCAACCTCGAACTGATCGGCAACCACCGTCGCCGCACCGGTGACGTATGCCTTCAGCCCTTCTGGCGCCGGTGTGTCAGCCAGGGTTTCACGGACGGCATCGACAGATTCAAGCGACCGCGCTTCGCCCTGATTGCCGCGCAGATAGATCTGCGCGTAGGCCGCTTTGCCGTCCGGACTTTGCGAGCCCGCAGCGGTCAGCGGATCCCCCCCAGAAATTTTGAATGTGCTCTACGTGCTTTGTATCCTGGGAGAGCCGCTGGATCAGCTTGTCGTAATAGCGATGCGCGTCGTCGCCCAACGGCTTGTCGCCTTCTAGGACGACCATTGCGGCACTGTCGGAATCGAATTCGTGGAACACCTGGCCGATTCGTTTCATCGCCTGCAGCGACGGTGCTTCGGTAGGGCTCAGCGAAACATTCTGCTGCTTGCCCACCACCTCCAGTTGCGGTACCGCAGCATTGGTAATGGCAGCGATCGCAATCCACACCAAGATGATCGGCGCCGAAAACCGACGAAGGATGCGCGACAGCGACGATCCCGGGCGAACCTGGGGGCCGTTCACGAGGACTTGTCCAGGCAGAAGGTGTAGGCGTTCACGTTGTTGACCGACCTTTCGTCCGTGACGACACCGTCGACTGTGATACGGCAGCCGATGGAATTCGACGTGCCTTGCGCAACGACATTGGCGAACACCGAAGGGTCGGTCGTCGTGATCGTGTATGTCCACGGCAAAGTCGCATCATCGACGCGCTGTGGCTGCGCATTGGCGTCCAAGTAGTTGATCGTCGCTACCGCGCCAGGAGGCCCGAATATCTCGAGAACAACGTTCTTGGGATTGAACGGAATGATCTCGTTGGAGATGACATCGGCGCCCGGACCATTTTGGTTGGAGCCGAATATGCCGTGCAGCCGATAGACGGTGAACCCTGCGACGGCGACCACCACCACGGCGACCAGCAACATCCAGCTACGCTTGATTAGAGCGACAATCGGAACCTTGTTCACCCGTTAGCCTTTCGACAACGTGCAGCACACCAGCCCGGTGATCGCGCCACTACTGATCTCACTGCCGCCGACCGGCGGCTGGCATACCCACCGCGCCGTCGCAGCAAATCACCACGTAGCCTCTCGCTGTCCACAGCGAACAGGGCCTCGCCGTCACTCTCGATCGCCGCGGCCAACACCAGGCAGGCTTTGGCGGGCCAGCTTCGACAGACCGTCACCTTGCCGAAAAGCCAGGCGGCCGCGACTGCGTCGACCGGCACGCGGTCATACCCGCTTTCCTGCGGTAACCGCACCGTCGCGGCGGGCAACTGAGCCTCTCCGGGGGACCACGACGTGGACTCTGCAGCGCGATCGGCAATCCGGGCCACAGCGCCCACCTTAGAACGGCGGGCAAAGTCCAGTCCAGTACCGTTCCGCACGCGACCGCGACCAGATCCCCGCCCGCTACCTGGACGAACGCGATGTCCGGTCGTTCGATGACCTCGCCTACGACTGCTCGCGGGTGAACATCTGATGCCTCGGAGCCGGTTCACTTGTGCAGCTAGTTCCGCTACCCCGGGAATCGACGGCAGGAGAGTTCCAGCCGGCCGGTACAGCCCCGCAGCGGCGACGCCACAATTGCCGGACTCGTCAACACCGCGCCGCGAAACGTGTCGCATCGGCAAATCCGAGCATCAAATACGGCAAATTCTTCACCCCGTAAGTACCGATCGTGGCCAAACCGAGCCGATTCAACTGAGGACGAAGTACGCTGCAGCTAAGGAGTGCGTTCCATCTAGGTTCTCCAGACATTCTCGGTGTCTAACTCCTTTATTGGACAGGCGCTTCGGAATTCTGCATGTGATGTCGCCGGTCAGTTCACCTCGATCGGAGTTAGGGGATCAGATGTCGTTCGTGGTCACCCAGCCGGAAACTCTGGCAGCCGCGGCCGGGCACTTGAAGGAGATAGGTTCGGCGGTCGGCGCGCAGAGCACAGCCGCGGTTGCTCCCACGACCGGGGTGGTTCCAGCGGCTGCCGACGCGGTGTCGGCGCTGACGGCAGCGCGGTTTATCGAGCACGCCCGGATGTTTCACGCGATGAACGCCCAAGCAGCAGCAGTCCACGACGCGTTCGTGGCCAACTTGGCGGCCAGTGCCGGGTCATATGAAGCCACCGAAGCCGCCAACGCGATTGCGACTGGGTAAGGGAAAGAGCGGGCCATGGACTTCGGGGAGTTACCGCCTGAGGTCAATTCGGGCCTAATGTATACCGGCCCCGGGGCGGGGTCGATGCTGACGGCCGCCGCTTCCTGGGATGGGCTGGCTGCGGCAATGCGTTCGGCGGCCGCTTCGTATGGTTCGGTGGTTGCGGGATTGAAGTTCGAATCGTGGCTGGGTCCTGCGGCGGCGTCGATGGCGGCCGCGGCCGCACCGTACACCGGGTGGCTCAGTGCCGCCGCGACTCAAGCACAACAGACCGCCGCCCAGGCCAGGTCGGCAGCCACCGCCTTTGAGGAAGCCTTCGCTGCGACCGTGCCGCCGGCGTAGATCATGGCCAATCGCAGCCAGCTAGTGTCGCTGGTCGCGCAAAACACCCTGGGCCAGAACAGCCCAGCAATCGAGGCCATCCAGGCCGAGTACGCCGAGATGTGGGCCCAGGACGCCGCCGCTATGTACAGCTATGCGGGGGCGTCGGAGGCCGCGTCGACCCTGGCACCGTTCAGCGCACCGACGCAGACCGCCGATCCGGCGGGTCCGGCTGCCCAAGCGGCTGCGGTCGCAGAAGCTGTCAGCGCCGATCCGGCGGCAACGGCCCAGGCGGCGTTGGCGCAGCTACTGGCGCTTTCCGCGCCGGCCAACTCGCTCACCTCAGGGCTCTCGGGACTCGCATCGAGCCCCACCGGACCATTACCAGCCGCACCTATTCAAATCCCGACCCCGATTGGTGAATTGGATGCGATAGCGCTGTATATCGCGGCCATCGCAACGGGCAGCTTCGCCCTGTCGTTGACCAACAGTTTCCGCCCGTGGAATGCCCATCAATTCAATGCTGGCGCTTTGGGGCCGACTCAAGGCCAGGCAATCCGCTCGGGAAAAGATGTGCTGGTGTCAGCCCCGAACCCCGCCGTATGGGGCGCCGCTACGTCAGCGGGCGTTGGCCACGCGGCATTGCTCGGTTCCTTGTCGGTACCGCACAGCTGGACCACTGCCGCCCCCGAAATCAAGCTGGCCGTCGAGACCCTGCCCAGCACCAGCACCAGTGCCACACCAACCGGCCTGGGCGGCGCGTCGGCAGGTCTGTTGAGCGGAATGGCGCTGGCGAGCTTGGCCGGACGCGGCATCGGCGGTACCGACACCCGGGATGCCGTTTCCCGCGACCAGCAGGGACAACCGGAACGCAAGCCCACCGTTGTGGTGATACACAAGCCGCCGCCCACCGAAGAGGTGCCGCCACGGTGACCTCAACAAGCTCTTGACCGTCGGGCGCGGGCTCCTTGATGCGGTCCCGGCAGTGGCTATCTCGGCTCGGAGTTCGACAGTTGTCGCCGGTCGAAACATGCTTCTTCCGAATGACTGGCCCAACAATGTCATTCAGCAGGTCCGTCTTTCCGTTTGTAGTAGCGTGCGGCTATGGAGGACCGCGTGTGGATTCTCGGCGGCTATCAAAGCGATTTCGCTCGCAACCTGAGCAGAGAGAAACTGGATTTCGCCGACCTCACCAAAGAGGTCGTAGACGCCACGCTGGTCGCCGCCAAAGTGGACGCCGCCGACGTAGCTGCCACCGGGGTCGTCCACGTCGCGAATGCCTTCGGCGAGATGTTCGCCAGTCAAAGCCACTTAGGGGCGATGCCGGCCACCGTGCGCGACGACCTGTGGGGCGCCCCAGCTTCGCGGCACGAAGCCGCGTGCGCATCCGGCAGCGTGGCCACGCTTGCGGCGATCGCCGACCTGCGGTCGGGCGCGTACGACACCGCGCTCGTGGTGGGTATTGAGCTGGAGAAGACCGTTCCGGGCGACATCGCGGCCCAACACCTCGGCGCGGCCGCCTGGACCGGGCACGAAGGAGCAGAGGCCCGTTACCTGTGGCCTTCGATGTTCGCGCAAGTAGCCGACGAGTACGACCGCCGCTTCGGTTTGGACGACACCCACCTGCGCGCCATCGCCGAGTTAAACTTCGCCAACGCACGCCGCAACCCCAACGCGCAGACTCGTGGCTGGACCGTTCCCGAGCTAAGCCGGACAGACGACACGACCAACCCGACCGTCGAAGGCCGATTACGGCGCTTCGACTGCAGCCAGATGACCGATGGAGGGGCGGGACTCGTCCTGGTCAGCGATGCCTATCTTCGGGATCATCCCGACGCGTGCCCGATCGGGCGTATCGACGGCTGGGGCCATCGCACTGTCGGTCTGGGGCTTCGACAGAAATTGGAGCGTTCGTCCGACGATCCGCACGTCCTGCCGCACGTGCGGTCCGCGGCGCTCGATGCTCTGCGCCGAGCACGGACCAGCATCGACGAACTCGACGGATACGAAGTGCACGACTGCTTCACCCCCAGCGAGTACCTGGCTATCGACCACATCGGGCTGACCGGCCCCGGCGAATCGTGGAAAGCGATTGAAAACGGTGAGATCGACATCGGCGGGCGGCTTCCGATCAACCCCAGCGGCGGGCTGATCGGCGGTGGCCACCCAGTCGGGGCCTCCGGAGTGCGAATGCTCGTCGACGCAGCCAAGCAAGTTAGCGGTGCGGCCGGCGACTATCAAGTGGAAGACGCGAAAAAGTTCGGCACATTGAACTTCGGCGGCAGCACCGCCACCACCGTTAGTTTCGTTGTCAGCACTGCAGAAGGCACATGACATGGATGTTGAGATTGTTAGCAAGTTCTTGTCGACCCTGCCCGCGGACGACGACCACCCCTATCGGACCGGCCCGTGGCGGCCACAGACCACCGAGTGGGACGCGAGCGACCTGACCGCGGTCGAAGGCCAGATTCCCCACGACTTGGATGGCATCTACCTGCGCAACACCGAAAACCCGTTGCACCCGGCGTTCAAGATCTATCACCCGTTCGACGGTGACGGCATGCTGCATATTGTGGGCTTTCGCGACGGAAAAGCCTTCTACCGCAACCGTTTTATCCGCACGGATGGATTTCTGGCGGAGAACGACGCGGGCGAGCCGCTGTGGCCGGGCCTGGTCGAGCCAGTCCAGTTGGCTAAACGGCCGCAGGGCTGGGGCGCTCGCCAGGCTATGAAGGATGCGTCCAGCACCGACGTCACCGTCCACCGGGGTGTTGCGCTGACCAGCTTCTACCAGTGCGGAGATCTCTACCGGGTTGACCCGTATTCCGCGGCCACGCTCGGGAAAGAGACCTGGAACGGACATTTCCCGGTGGACTGGGGGGTGTCGGCGCATCCGAAGGTAGACAACAAGACGGGAGAACTGCTGTTCTTCAGCTACAGCAAGCAAGCCCCATATATGCGCTACGGCGTCGTCGACGAGACCAACGTGCTAGCACACTACGTCGATATCCCGCTGCCCGGGCCGCGGCTGCCGCATGACATGGCCTTCACCGAAAACTACGCCATCCTCAACGATTTCCCGCTGTTCTGGGATCCGAAACTGCTTGAGCAAAACGTGCATCTGCCACGCTTTTATCCCGACATTCCGTCTCGCTTCGCGGTGATCCCGCGCCGCGGCGGATCTGCCGACATCCGATGGTTCGAGGCGGATCCGACGTTCGTGTTGCATTTCACCAACGCCTACGAAGATGGCGACGAGATCGTGCTCGACGGCTTCTTCGAAGGCGATCCGCAGCCTACAGATGACGGTGCCGCCGGCAAGTGGGATCGACTGTTTCGCTTCTTGGCGCTGGATCGGCTGCAGACCAGGCTGCACCGCTGGCGGCTCAACCTGGTCACTGGCGCGGTCAAAGAAGAGCCGCTGTCCGAGTCCATCACAGAGTTCGGGACAATCAACGCCGACTATGCGACCAGCAGCTACCGCTACGCGTACGCCGCGACTGGCAAACCGGGTTGGTTCCTCTTCGACGGGCTGGTGAAGCACGACCTCCTGACCGGAAATCAGGAAGGCTACACGCTGGGCGACGGCGTGTACGGAAGTGAAATCGCGATGGCTCCGCGCAAAGACGGCACCAGCGAGGACGACGGCTATCTGGTCACCCTCACCACAGATATGAACGAAGACGCCTCGTACTGTCTCGTCTTTGATGCCGCCGGTGTCACTGACGGCCCGGTATGCAAAATCCAATTGCCGGAACGAGTTTCCAGCGGTACGCATTCAACGTGGGCCCCCGGCTGGCAGTTGCGGCGCTGGCGTGTTGCAGAATCGCCGGCAAGCGCTGTTGGGCTCTGACGTGTGCCCCACTCCTAGTACCGGAAAAGCATTCGGCAGCAACAAGATACCTCGAACAACAGCGCAATGGCCCGAGGAACTAGCGTCGATCGGCGCCATCCGTTTTGCTCGACGCACGTCGAATTTTGCTGAAACGGTGCGCTTTTACCGCGAACTGGTGCAACTTCCTCTCTACGAGACATTCGAAGCCAGCTACGGCAGCACGGGAGCCATATTCGGCCTACCCAACTCGAACCTGACGCTCGAAATCGTGGAAGCCACTGACGATGTCGCGGTAGACCGCCGCGAGCAACTATGCCTGTACTTCCCAGACAAGCAGACACAGCAAGTAGCAGCTGCGCGACTACACCAAGCTGCGCTGACACCAGTTGAGCAGCAACCCTATTGGGAGGCCATGGGAGCCGTCACCTATCACGACCCGGACGGCCGCGAAGTCGTGTTCGCTCCCTTTGTGTACGGAGTCAACGAACCCGGCGGCAGCGCTGCCTCAGAAATGCACGAGTTGCCGTCGCCCTGAGCCTCAGCGCTCGGACCGGTCGGCCCTCATGGCTGCACCCACCGCCCAGAGCGAGCACGCTACTGCACATCCAGCACTCGCCGCACCGAGGTAAAAGCCGTAGCCAGCCGACACCGGCGGGTTGACGTTCAAGTGGTAATACCACACCGTAAGCGCCACAATCAGCAGCGAAATAATCAGCGCGGCTATCGAAGCCGCCTTTACCGATAGGCCGCGTCCTACCATCGCCCCGGCCACCCACAGAGTCGAGGACAGCAAGACAATGAGCTGACCTGCACCGAAACCCGCCGGGAGTTCCAGGTTGCCTTGGCTACCTCCGATGGCATTGGCCCATCCTCCGCCGTTGACGGTGGTGGTCAACCACGGCACCCAGGTACTCGCCGACATGATCGCGGCGAAAAGCGCCACCACCCAACCAGGGCGCAGGCTGTGAGTCATATTTCGACATTAATCGGGTCTCAGGCCGGTCCGGCGTTCGGCACGCTGGCAAGGACCGCACCTCACAGCAGCTCAGAAGCCTAGAGCCGTTCAACCCGCCGTGACAGGGGTGACTCTCGGCCAGTCGAACCGTACATCGCTGTCAGACGCACACCCGTACAACAGCTCAGGCCAGGTTCCGACCTTGTTCTGGTCCCGCGAAAACCGTGACAAAATTGCGCAGCGATTCGTTGATGTCACTTCTCAACGCGGCGGCAACGACCATGCCGATTGGCCCAAAAAGCGCCGGCCCGCCCAGGCGCACGTCGAAGCTGACTACCGAGCCGTCGCCTTTGGGTGCGACTTTAGCGATCAGCTTGACCTTGACACCGCCGACACCAGCGCCGTTGAGCGTCATGCCCTCCGGTGGGTGGTAACGCACAATGGTCCATTTGACCCGGTTGGGCATGCCCTTGACCTCGACGATCGATTCGACCACCGCGCCCTTCTGCAGGTCCTCGGGCAACGTGCTGCGCCAGACTTTGTGGATTGTCAGCCACTCCCGGTAGCGAGACAGATCAGCGGCATGCGTCCAGGCATCCTCCGGCCGCAGCGGTACATCAATGGATCCAGAGAGTTTCGCCATGCGGTTAGTTCTTTTGGTCGCCGGCGTCGACGACTTTCCTAGCTTCCTCCTGCACCCGGTGGATGGTGTCGGAGTACTTTCCCTGGGTCTTCTCATCGACAAAGTCACCGGCTTTATTGATCACCGTGTCGGCCTTGTCCGCGTTCTGCGAGAGCAGGTCCTTTGCTTTGTCCAGGAGTCCCATACGCACGTCCCTTCCCCATTGCGTCCCCAGCATTGCTCGGAGGAAACCCATTTTGCGGGTGAAACCTTACTTGTCGGCGCCCTACACAGCCAATTCGCCCTAATCATCCCGCGCCGCTGAACGCCGTGGCCGCCTTTAGCCGAAAAGAAACAAACTGTTCGCGCACCTGCGACCAGCGCGCCAATAAGCCGTGTCACTGTCCCCCATTGAGGTCATTTTCAATGGAAGCCTCGTGAATACCCCGCCGCACAACGGCGCCGTGAGCTACCGCCAAATCCGCGGTTTCTCGCCGAGAGCAAGGGACCGGATCCACCACGTCGCCTCGATCGCCGCGGCACCGAGCAGCCCAATCCCCAACGCCATGGACGTCGTCACCAGATTCGACGGGTCAAGCAGGAATTTCTCGCGGGCCAGCGGAAGACTGAAAATCGCGACATATGCAAGGCCGGAGGCGACTACCAGCGCCACTCGCCACCACTGATATGGCCGCGCCACCACCGCAAGTACCCAGAGCGCGGTCACCAGCAGCGTGATCAGCGCCGCGGTCGACGCCTGGTCTTGTTCCTGCCAGGAAACATGGCGACCCCGATACGCCGCGAGATACGAGACAAAGGTCGCGACACCGACAACTAATCCAGACGGCAGCGCAGACGTCAACACTCGCCGGACGAACCCTGGATGGGCGCGCTCGTTGTTGGGTGCCAACGATAAAATGAACGCTGGGATTCCGATCGTGAACCAGGCCGCAATGGTCACATGAATCGGCTGGAACGGGTAGAGCAAGGGATCACGCCCCAGCGGTTTGGCAATCAAACACCCGATACCCACCAGCAACGCCAGCAACACCGAGTACACCGTCTTGGTCAAGAACAGATTCGCAACCCGCTCGATGTTTCCGATCACCCTGCGGCCCTCGGCAACGACATAGGGAAGCGTTGCGAACCGGTTGTCCAACAGCACAATCTGGGCAACAGCGCGCGATGCCGGGCTGCCCGCGCCCATCGCTACGCCGATATCAGCATCCTTGAGCGCCA
This sequence comes from Mycobacterium sp., assembly GCF_965230835.1. Taxonomy (GTDB): domain Bacteria; phylum Actinomycetota; class Actinomycetes; order Mycobacteriales; family Mycobacteriaceae; genus Mycobacterium. The sequence continues at coordinate 3,118,887 of NZ_CBDDLW010000002.1, read as the reverse complement.
GCACATCGTTGACTCCGTCGCCCGTCATCGCCACAGTGTGCTGGTGGGATTGCAGAGCGCGCACGATTGCCCGCTTCTGATCGGGCCGGACTCGACCGAAAGTGGTCGACGATTCCAGCGCGTCAGCCAGTTCCGGGGGATCCGCCGGAAGGCGACGCGCATCCAGCGCCTCTCCGCGAAGCCCGAGGTTGCCGGCGACCGCGCCGACCGACACCGCATTGTCTCCGGAAATAACCTTGACCGAAACATCTTGAGCAGCAAAGTAATCCAAGGTTTCTCTGGCATCAGGACGTACCTTCTGCTCGAGCACCAGGAGCGCGACCGGAGTAACGTGACCCGGCGCGTCTGGATGATCAACAGCCACGCTGCCCGCCCCCAGGAGTAGCACCCGCAACCCCTTTTCGCCGATCCGCTCGGCTTGTTCGGCAGCCGCCGAATCCGGGTGCAGCAAAACATCAGGCGCGCCGATCACCCAATTGCCGTGATCGCGGTAGGACACGCCGCTCCACTTTGTGGCCGACTTGAAAGGGGCTATCGCTGTGGCGGTCCAGGCCGGCGCCGACGGATAAGCCTCGGCTATCGCCTGCATGCTGGCATTCGGTCGAGCGTCGGCGGCCGCGAGCGATGCCAGCACATCGGCAACGGTCTCACGCTGACCCACCACGGCAATTTCTTGAAGATCCGCGAGACGCATCCCACTCTCGGTCAAGGTTCCGGTCTTGTCGGCGCAGACGACGTCGACCCGGGCCAATCCCTCGATAGCAGGTAACTCCTGCACCAGGCAACGTCGACGGCCAAGCCTGACGACGCCGACGGCAAATGCGATCGACGTCATGAGCACTAGTCCTTCGGGAACCATCGGCACCAGGGCGCCCACCGTCCGTAGCACCGACTCGCGCCAATCCGCGTGCGTGGTGAACAGCTGGGTGTAGATCGTCAATAGCCCCGCCGGAACCAACAAGTAGGTGATGAATTGCAGGATTCTGTTGATACCGCTGCGCAACTCAGATTTCACCAAAGTGAATTTGCTGGCCTCGGCGGCCAACTTGGCGGCATACGCTTCGCGACCCACTTTGGTGGCGCGGTATGCCCCCGCGCCAGCAACGACAAAACTCCCTGACAGCACGGCGTCACCCGCGACTTTGGCGACCGAATCAGCCTCTCCGGTAAGAAGCGATTCATCGACTTCAAGGTTCTGCTCCTCGATGATCTCACCATCTACGACGACCTGGTCCCCTGCGCCCAGTTCGATGATGTCGTCGAGCACCACCGCACTCGGCGACATTGGTCGAGTGCCAGATCGTCTGCGCACCGACGGTTTCGCCTGGCCGACTATCGCCAGCTTGTCCAACGTCTGTTTGGCCCGGATTTCTTGGACCATCCCGATGACGCTGTTGGCGATGATAAGCAAGCCAAACATGCCATTGATCACCGAGCCCGTTACCAAGACGATGATCAGCAGCACCCCCAGAATTGCATTGATCCGGGTGAAAACATTTGCACGGACGATCTGGGCCACACTGCGGGTGGCGCGTTCCGGAACATCGTTGCCCTTGCCTTGGGCAACCCGTTGTGCCACTTCTGCATCGGTCAGGCCGGTGGCTACCGCTGGTGTCACCGGGCGAACGTTCCCAGCCCGTTGGAGTCGTAGTACTCCAGATTTAGCTTGGTGTGTGGAACCTCGGAGAAGACAGCCATCGAAATCGTTCCCGGTGGGCCATTTTCGGTGGAAATCCCGAACGTGAATGTGTCGCCGTCCCAGTGCGACAAGCTGACTTTTTGGTTCTTCGGCCCCAGCGACAGCTGCAATTGGCCGTCGTGTTGGGTCACCGTGGCTGGACCCCAATACTCGTTGGTGTACACCCCCACAAGATCATCGAGAGGTTTGCTTGGCGCCGGATTTGCCGGCGGCTTCTTGCCGACCAGCAAGCCCAATGGATTGTTCATTGGAGCGATCCTCTTCCTGTACAGGGCCGCCCAGTCCTCACGCACCTCACCGTATTGCACCAGGTCCATGAATTCCGCGGTCAGCGCCTCCGGCACGCCGATCGGTGAGGCGTTGGTCAGCACGACGAAACCGAGGTCTTCGGACGGCAGCACCGCGAAGTTCGTCGACGCCCCCATCGAGAAACCGCCGGAATGGCTGTACTGGGTACGCCCCGACGACGTTACCGACGCATTGAAACCGTGACCGTAGAAACTTGCCCGCGCTTTCGGCGATTTCGCGGCCACCGAGACAACCTGCGGCGTTGTGGCGGGCAGTAGCGCCTCCGGCGAAGTGATCTGACCCCCGTGGTAGCTGCCGTCGGCCAGCAGCATGGCTAGCCATCGCGCCATGTCGTTGACCGACGAGCTCACCCCGGCCGCGGGAGTCTGAGCATCGGGATTCCGCTGAAACTTTGGCTGCCAGGTGCCCCCGACCTTCGCGTGGTTGACCGCGCGATTCGGCCGCGCCACGAAATCAGCGAACCGCGAACTCGTCGACGACATACCCAACGGCTGGTAGAGCACCTCGTCGGACAAATCCTCCCAGGATTTTCCGGCCGCAGCAGCTACCGCGTTGGCAGCGGCGGTAACCCCGAAATTTGTGTAGGCGTAGCTATTTCGAAACGGCGCCAGCGGCAGGTGTTTCAACCGGTCCAGCACCTGCCGCCGGTCGTAGCCCAAGTCCTCGAGTTTATCGCCGGCATGGTCAGGCAACCCGGAACGATGCGAGTACAAATCTGCGATAGTCACATGGCCGGTGACATAGGGATCGTCGAGAGCGAACCACGGCATCTTGGACACCACAGGCGTATCCCAGGCGATCACGTTGTCGGTCACCTCATGGGCAACCACGGTAGCGCCGATCGACTTCGACACCGACGCCAGCTGAAAAACGGTGTCAGCGTCGACCCGGTTGTCTTCGCCGTCGCCATTATCTGCGTCCTTGACACCAAATCCCTTCGCGTAGACCGTCTGGTCGCGTCTCATCGCTGGTGTAAATGGTCACGGGCGTAGGTTCCGTCGCAACCGACGAAAGCTATGAAGGAGGGGCTACGCCCGTGACCAAGCGAGTATCGCCGATTGAGCGTGTGCGTGTTGAGATGGATCAGTTGTTCGCCGCGACCGAGCGGCCGTTGACCGAGATTTTGGAGGAGGTCGGGCGGTTATCGGTGCGTCTGGTGTTTCAGGTCGCCGTGGAGGCCGAGGTAGAAGCAGTGTTGGGCCGAGCCCGTCACCAGCGTCGGGTTCAGGACGGCCCGGGCGGGTACCGCAATGGGTATCAACCGCCGGCGACGGTGAAGACCACGATGGGCTCGGTCGAATTATGCCGCCCGAAACTACGCGACACCGACGAGCGGTTCTGTTCGCGGCTATTCGGTGCCGGGGTGACGCGCACCCACGCTCTGGAGGCGTTGGTGATTTCGGGATGGGTGCGCGGTTTGTCGGATCGCGACATCGAGGCCGCGTTGGCCGAGGTGCTGGGCTCGCAGGCGGCGTTGTCGCGCTCGACGGTGAGCCGGATTTGTGCGGCCATCAAAGACGAGTTCGCTGCGTGGTCGTCTCGACGCCTTGATGAGCTGGTGTTGGACTACCTGTTCTTGGATGCCTCGAACTTTCGGATGCATCCCAACGCCCCGGCCGAGCCGGTGCTGGCCGCCTGGGGCATCTGCACCGACGGCAAGCCCCTGTTTATTGGGCTGGCCCCAGCCGCAGCGGAGTCGGCTGATGCGTGGGCCGACTTCTTGGCTGACCTGAGGAACCGGGGACTACGCCCGCCGCTACTGGGCATCTCCGACGGGGCGCCGGGCCTGATCGCCGCATGGGAGACCACGTTTCCGGCAAGCCTGCGTCAGCGGTGTCTGATCCATCGCTGCCGTAACGTCATCGCCAAGACACCTGTCGCGGTCCAGGACGAGATCAAAGCCGCGTTCTGGTCGATCTTCGATGACATTGACCAGCCACCCGGCCAGCAGGCCGTGGATGAAGCCACCCGCCGCGCCGAGGAGTTCACCACCACATACCGCGGGCTCTACCCAGCCGCGGTCGCTTGCCTGGCCAACGACTTCGCCTCGCTGAGCGTGCATTTGCGCTTCCCCCGCCAACACTGGACACGCATCCGCCATTCCAACCTCATCGAACGCACCTTCGGAGAATCCCGTCGCCGGGTCAAGGTCATCGGCCGCCTACCCGGCGAAACCAGCTGTCTGTCGCTGGTATGGGCCGTCCTCGACCGCGCCAGCCGCGGCTGGCGCGGAGTCACCCAAACATCAGCGACCAGCCGCCACCTCCAAGAACTACGCCACCAACTGCTCGAGCCACCCCGCCCACTGCATCCCCCCACCACAACAACCACGACCGACACCACCGCCGCGTAACATGACCACCAGGAACATGCGCCCAGCGTTTTTACACCAGTCCTAAGACGCCACCGACCGTCTTGCCGCCATGGACAATGGCCACGGCCACGCCGGGGATGCCGGAGGCCCTCATCAGCTCGTTGACCAAGCCGTCGACTTTCGAGATAGCTTCGGCTACGCGGCCGTCGGGAATCTCGATACCCGACACTTCGTTGGGCGGGATATCGGACAAGCCGACATCCGGATTGGCCGCCCGCTGCGCAGGTCCACATCCGGCAAGCGCCAGCAGTACCACCACGACCGCGACCGTTGCCGCACGTTTGGTCATGGCCGCTCACTTTAGCCGGCACCAGCGGCAAGTGGACCGGATCTGGCTGGAGAAAGAACGCGGGCCGCTAGCCGATCAAAGGCGCCACCACGGGTTGAATATCGCCGGTGCGGCCGGATCAACACGCGCACCGGGGGTGGGCACTGCCACCTGCACATGAGCAGGTTCAGCCGCGGCGAGCAACCGCTCCACCGGCTCGGCCCACGGGTGTGGCGCCAGCCGGAAAGTGCCCCAGTGGATAGGGACCAGCAGTCCCGATCCCGAGTCAGTGACATCCAGGTGCCCCCGGACCGCTTCCTCCGGGTTCATGTGAATATCCGGCCACGCCGTGTTGTAGGCGCCGATGGGCATGAGCGTCAGGTCGAACGGGCCGTGGTCCGCACCGATCTTGGCGAAGCTCTTCGTGTAGCCGGTGTCGCCCCCGAAGTAGGCTCGGTGACTCGGACCGACGAACGCCCACGACGCCCACAGTGTGGCGTTTCGGCTCAGAAAACGCCCCGAAAAGTGCCGTGCCGGCATACAGATCACAGTGAGTTCTTCGACCTGAGCACTCTGATCCCAGTCGAGTTCGACAATTCGATGCTCTGGGATACCCCACGCCCGAAGGTGCGCACCAACTCCTAGCGGCACGAAGAACGGGGCCCGCTGTGTGCGGGCCAACGCGAGAACGGTGTCGATATCGAGATGGTCGTAGTGGTCATGGCTGATCACCACCGCATCGACAGCGGGCAGCCTGTCCAGATGCATCGGCGGCGGATGTAGCCGCTGCGGGCCGACAATGTCCGACGGCGAGCATCGGTCGCTCCACACCGGATCGGTGAGCACGCGGTAACCATCGATCTCCAGCAACGCTGTCGAATGGCCGAACCAACTGACTGCGAGCCGGCTGGCGTCACCCCCGGTGATTTCCGGCGCGGCCAGCGGGATCGGCGCCGTCGGCCGGCTTGGGCTGTGACGACCTAATAGTTCCCAAGCGATGAGCAGCAGTTGTTCGCTGTCCATGCTGAGCATCGACGCAGCGTCGAGGTTGACAAACTTGCCATCGCGGTAGTTGGCGGAATGTTCCGACACGGCCTGGATCGATGCTGGGTCGGCCCCCAGCGCGGCCGGCGCACCGTGCAGCGCGCGCAACAACCACCCGCCGGCAGCAAGCGAAGCGGTGCCGGCCGCCAGCCGTAGCGCTCGGCGCAGCATGGCGATCTAGGCTCCCTGAAACTTCGGCGGCCTCTTCTCCACCCGGGCCACCTGCGCCTCAATTACATCCTTGCTGCCCCAGGCTTTGTCGAAGAGTTCCTTATGAACCGGCCAGGGCTCCTCAATGGACCCGTCATCGTTGAGCACCCGCTTGGCGTGCTGTATCGCCAATGGCGCCAGGCCGGCGATCTCAGCGGCCCACTGCTGGGCATCAGCCAGGCTCCCGATCCGATTGGCCATTCCAGCGTGCAGGGCCATCTCCGCAGTCAGCTTCTCCGCAGTCAGCAGCATGGCCCGAGCCCGTCCATGACCGATCAGCGATGACAACCGGCGGATACTCCAGTTATCCAGGGCAAGACCGTACTTCGACGTCGGAAACTGAAAAAACGCTTCCGGCGCGACAACCCGCAGGTCACACTGCATAGCCAGCTGCAAGCCCGCGCCGATCGCGGGCCCGTTGATCGCGCCGATCACGGGCATCGGAACCGCATCCATGACCCGGTGCAGTTCAACGAGCCGATCAGGATAGTCTGCCGCGAACGCGTCTCCGCTGAGGTCCGCGCCGGCGCAGAACGCGGTGCCCTGGCCGGTCAACACGATTACTCGGGTCGAGCCGGCGTCGGCATTCTGCATAGCCTCCCGCAGTTCCTCGACGAGCTGGGAGTTCAAGGCGTTGCGCCGTTCGGGGCACTGCAGCTCGATGATCATGACGGCTTCAGCCTGAGTGATACCGATCATGGTCCCAGCCTATATAGCCTCTTCGCGTGACTCATATCACGACTGACCAACTACGCGACGCGGTACTCGACCAAGACTCTTTCCTGAGCTGGGATGCCGCACCTTTGACAACACAGGCGTCGGACTCCTATGCCCGCGAACTGGCCACCGCCCGAGCCGCCACTGGCCTCGACGAATCGGTGCGGACCGGCGAGGGTCGCGTATTCGGTCGCCGCGTCGCAGTGCTGGCTTGCGAGTTCGATTTCCTGGGAGGCTCGATAGGCGTGGCCGCTGCAGAGCGGATCGTCGCGGCCGTCCGGCGGGCCACCGACGAGCGACTGCCGCTGCTGGCGTCGCCAAGCTCCGGCGGCACCCGCATGCAAGAGGGTACGGTCGCGTTTCTGCAAATGGTGAAGATCGCCGCGGCCGTCACACTCCACAAACAGGCGCACCTGCCCTACCTGGTGTATTTGCGCAATCCGACCACCGGCGGGGTTTTCGCATCTTGGGGTTCGCTGGGCCACGTCACCGTCGCCCAGCCCGGCGCTTTAATCGGATTCCTGGGCCCTCGGGTGTACGAGCTGCTCTACGACGAACCTTTCCCAACCGGTATCCAAACTGCCGAGAATCTGCAGCGACACGGGGTTATCGATGGAGTGGTCGCCATCGGGGAACTACGGCATGCGCTGGATCGGGCCTTGACGGTGATCACCGACAGCGCGGCCCCGTTACCAGCGCCGTTGCCGCGCGAACCAATACCGGACGTATTGGCATGGGACTCCGTGCTGGCGTCGCGCCGGCCCGACCGGCCGGACGTGGGGCAGCTACTGCGGCACGGCACCACCGACAGGGTGCTGTTGTCGGGTACCGGTCACGAAGAGGCTGCCACGACGCTGTTGGCCTTGGCCCGATTCGCCGGCCAGCCCGCGGTGGTTCTAGGCCAGAAGAGGGCGCCGGGCGGCGCCGGGACCACTGTGGGGCCGGCTGCACTGCGCGCGGCCAGGCGCGGGATGGCGCTGGCCGCACAGCTGCGCCTACCGCTGGTGCTGGTGATCGACACCGCCGGACCCGCGCTGTCGGCGCAGGCCGAGCAGGGCGGGCTGGCCGGTCAGATTGCCCAGTGCCTGGCCGAGCTCGTCACGTTGGATACTCCGACCGTGTCGGTGCTGCTGGGCCAGGGCAGCGGCGGTCCTGCGCTGGCGATGGCACCGGCCGACCGGGTACTGGCCGCACTACACGGATGGCTGGCGCCGCTGCCACCGGAGGGAGCAAGCGCAATTGTGTTCCGAGACACCACGCATTCCGCCGAACTCGCGGCGGACCAGGGTATCCGGTCCGCAGACCTGCTGAGTTCCGGAATTGTCGACGTCATCGTGCCCGAGCATCCCGACGCCGCTGACGAGCCGATTGAATTCTGCCAACGCCTATCCCACGCAATAGCCACCGCGGTGCATGGGCTGCGCGAGATGCCTGCTGCCGAACGCGCCTCCGCCCGCCTTCGGCGCTACCGGAGCATCGGACTGCCCGCGGCCGACGGCTAGCCCCGCGACACATAACTGGCTGAGAAGACACGCCAGGACGGGGCGCAGCAGTTTCGTTCTCGACGAAGTGTCAGTCCAACATGGCAGCTTTCGTACATGGACGACGTTTTTGTGGGGAGCGAAGCGTTGCGGCGAGGCGACGTGAGCCCGTATCGGCTGCGAACCCGCTTCCGTGCAATCTATCCCGATGTCTACCTGACCAATTGGGCCGTACCCACGCTACGAACACGTTCAGCAGCGGCGTGGCTCTGGTCTGGTCGACGCGGCATCCTGGCCGGGTTTGCCGCAGCAGCGCTACACGGCTCGGATTGGATCGACGACGACGCCCCTGTCGAGTTGATTTGGCGAAACTCGCATCCCCCGGCCGGCGTGATTACCCGCAACCAACACATAGCGGACGGCGAGATCGCTCACGTGGCGAGCCTTCCTGTAACAACACCTGAACGAACGGCGTTCGACCTGGCACGGCACCTACCCGCTGGGGAAGCGGTGGCGCGACTCGATGCCCTGGCCCGGGCTAAACCGTTCGCCAGCAAGGATGTGCTGGCACTTGCGAAGCAGCATTCGGGCGCCCGCGGTCTACGGCGGCTTAGGGCGGTACTCCCGCGGGTGGATCCCGGTGCGGCGTCTCCGAAGGAGACCTGGCTGCGACTACACCTGATCGACGCGGGACTGCCAGCCCCGGAAACACAGATACCGGTCGTTGCTCGGTATCAAACCGTGGCCCTGCTGGATATGGGCTGGGAGCGGTTCAGAGTCGCCGCCGAATACGACGGTGATCAACACCGCAGCAGCCGGCGACAGTATGTGCGCGACGTGCGCCGGCTCGAAGGTTTGGACAACTGCGGCTGGATTGTCGTCAGGGTCGTTGCTGAAGATCACCCCGACGACGTGGTGCGCCGGGTTCGGAACGCTCTGCGCCGCCGCGGATACCGCGACACCTAACTGGCTGCGAAGACACGCCGAGCCGGGTCGCGGTGGTTTAGATTTCGACGATCGGTTGCAGCCCCGCCCCGCTCCTCCCGAGGGCCACCCTTAGATGAAATAGGGCTGCCGCGAGGCGGGTCCGACTCAACCGCGCAGACCGATAGCTTGCTCGGGACTCCGGCTGCGATCGTGTTGAGCGGAAACGCCACCGCGGTCGCCCGACCGCACGCACCACGTCGACGGCTGGTTTGCCCTAGCTTTCGGCCAGCGCAGCGTGCAGCGATTTTTGAGCGGCAGTGACTGCTTCAAGGACCTTGGCGCTAGCGTCGGCGAGTTTTTGCTTCTGCTCGTCGGTGCCTGTCCATACGATCGTTCGGGCCAGTCCCGCGATGTGGAACAGCTCTTTGCGGATCTTGAAGCCGTCGCTGAACTGGGCAGCGCGCGCCAGGAAGGCCCGCGCAGTCTCGCTGCTGATACCCCGCCAGGCCAATAAATTCTCGCCGAGTTCGGTCAGGGTAGCCACACCGTCATCGACGGTCACTATGCCGCGCCCGGCTAGCACTCCAATCGCCAGTTCTGCCATCTCCTGAGGGGGAGTTAGGGCGCCGTCTGTCTTGTCAGAAACTCGCTGAACTACCTGGCTGGCATCGGCCGGTCCATCGAGCAACATCGCGGCTGTACCGATAGCTGCCCGCTTGAGCGGCATGCCCGACCCAGGGCCGAAGCCGTGCCCGAAACCGGCGCCGCCGAAACCCGGACTTCCAAGACCCGGGCCCCAGCCCTGATGAACACCGAATCCGCCGCCGAACTCATGCCCCAAACCGGGAGGGCCCCCGAAACCAGGTCCGCCAAACCCAGGTCCGCCCGATCCCGGTCCACCAAAGAATTTGCCACCAAACACAATTGCGCTCCTTCTCGCTATGACGCCTGGCATCCGCCAGTCGCCAAAATTGCTATCAACATCGTTGATACAGCAGCATGCAAGACCTGTCAACAAAGTTGATAGAAGGCCACGATAAGTGCGCCATATCCGTTGGCGAGAAAACAATTACCGCTAAGAGAGAGGGATTGATCTGCCAGTCGCGACCGCGATTGCCCAGGATCACGTCGGTCGACCGTCGCGTCGGCGGCGCAGCCGGCAACGCCAGCTCAGGTCGTCGCAACTGAGGATTACATCGGGCACCGGATCGGGCTCTGCTTAACTCCGAGCCGGCCAAACGTTACGTGACAGCATGGGGGGCATGACCGAATCCGACGACAAGCCGTTGGGCTTCCTGCTATACAGCGTCGCGTCACGACTCAAACCCGAAGTTGGCGCCGAACTGCAACCGCTCGGTCTGAGCTTGCCGCAGGTCGCCTGCATGCGCATGCTCGCCGAAACTCCCGGGCTGACCAGCGCTGAACTTGCCCGCGGCAAGAACGTCTCGGCCCAGGCGATGAACCGGGTGCTACTTTCGCTGCAAGCTCTCGGCGCCGTGACCCGCCCGGCAACGACGCCACCGAACCAGCGGATGCCGGCACAACTCACCAAACACGGCAAAACCCTGCTCAAGGCGGCGACCGCCGCCGCACACAAGGCCGACCAACGCATTCTGGCCCACCTACCCCCCTCCGACCAGCACGAACTCAGGCGACTGCTCTTTGCGGCGGCAAACCCCGCTAACAACGAAAGCGCCACCTAGCGCGAGGCTGGGAACGTAATTCAGCAACACGGTCAGCCATCGAGAGCATTCGCTGAGTCCGTTACTCACTGATGCGCGGGCCAATAAACCACCCCCGCTCTCGTGCCGACGCCCGCTCCCCCACGACCCGACAGGGCACCTTCCGACGATAGCGAGCAACAATCGGGCAAAATGGGAGAAATGGACACTGGTGTGACCGCACCTCGGGTCTTGGTCGTCGACGACGATTCCGATGTGCTTGCTTCGCTGGAACGCGGATTGCGGCTATCCGGATTCGAGGTAGCGACTGCGGTGGACGGCGCCGAAGCCTTACGCAGCGCCACCGAATCCCGGCCAGACGCCATCGTGCTCGACATCAACATGCCCGTTCTGGACGGCGTCAGCGTCGTGACCGCCCTACGCGCGATGGACAACGATGTCCCAGTCTGCGTACTCAGCGCACGCAGCTCTGTCGACGACCGAGTAGCCGGCCTGGAAGCCGGTGCTGACGACTATCTAGTCAAACCCTTCGTGCTGGCCGAACTGGTCGCACGAGTGCGGGCGCTGCTGCGCCGCCGCGGCGCAGCAGCTACGTCCTCGTCGGAAACCATCACCGTAGGACCGCTGGAAGTAGACATTCCGGGTCGGCGAGCACGGGTCAACGGTCTCGACGTCGACTTGACAAAACGAGAGTTCGACCTGCTCGCAGTGTTGGCAGAGCACAAGACAGCCGTGCTGTCCCGCGCCCAACTGTTAGAACTGGTATGGGGCTACGATTTTGCCGCCGACACGAATGTCGTCGACGTATTCATCGGATACCTGCGGCGCAAGCTGGAGGCCAGCGGCGGCCCCAGGCTGCTGCACACCGTCCGGGGAGTCGGGTTCGTACTACGGATGCAGTAAGGCCCAGCTGCTACCAATGAAACTCACGAAGCTTATGAATATTCTCTCGCGGATCTTCGCCCGTACCCCATCGCTGCGAACCCGGGTGGTAGTCGCGACGGCTATCGGCGCGGCGATTCCGGTTCTTATCGTGGGCACCATCGTCTGGGTCGGAATCACCCAAGATCGCAAGGAACGGCTGGACAGACGGCTGGACGAGGCCGCCGGCTTCGCGATCCCGTTCGTGCCGCGCGGCCTCGACGAGATCCCACGCTCGCCGAACGCCCGCGACACCGTCATCACAATCCGACGCGGCGATCAGGTCAAATCAAACTCCGACATCACGCTGCCGAAGTTGCGGGAGGACTACGCCGACACCGAAGTCGACGGGGTGCGATACCGAGTGCGTACGGTGGAGATCCCCGCGCCGCAACCCACATCGGTAGCTGTCGGGGCGACCTACGACGACACCATCGCTCAAACCAACAACTACCACCGCCAGGTAATCCTGATCTGCACTTTAGCCGTCGGCGCTGCCGCGGTTTTCGCGTGGCTGCTGGCCGCGTTCGCGGTGCGCCCGTTCAAACAGCTTGCCAAGCAGACCCGGTCGATCAACGCAGGCGACGAGGCACCGCGGGTCGAAGTGCACGGCGCCACCGAAGCCATTGAAATCGCCGAGGCGATGAGAGGCATGCTCCAACGCATCTGGAATGAGCAGACCCGAACCCAGGCGGCACTGGCCTCAGCTCGGGACTTCGCGGCGGTTTCCTCGCATGAGCTGCGTACTCCGCTGACCGCGATGCGCACCAATCTTGAGGTGTTATCCACCTTGGATCTGCCCGACGACCAGCGCAAAGAAGTGATCAACGACGTGATCCGCACTCAGTCCCGGATTGAGGCAACCCTGAGCGCACTGGAGCGGTTGGCGCAGGGCGAACTATCCACATCCGACGATCACGTGACCGTAGACATCACTGATCTACTCGACCGTGCCGCGCACGACGCGACTCGCGTCTACCCCCATGTCGATGTTTCGCTGGTGCCGTCGCCGACATGCATCATCGTCGGCATGCCGGCTGGGCTGCGTCTGGCCGTCGACAATGCGATTGCCAACGCGATCAAACACGGCGGCGCCACCCGGGTTCAACTGTCCGCTGTCAGCTCACGGGCTGGCGTGGATATTGCCGTTGACGACAACGGCGCCGGGGTTCCCGAACCGGAGCGCGAAGTGGTGTTCGAACGCTTCGCGCGCGGGTCAACGGCCTCGCAATCTGGCTCCGGTCTGGGGCTGGCGTTGGTGGCCCAGCAGGCCGAATTGCACCGCGGGACCGCGTCGTTGGAAGATAGCCATCTCGGCGGCGCGAGGCTGCTATTGCACCTGCCCGGCCCGAGCTAGCCAAGCGACGGACACAGCACCTTCACTTCCTTCTGGTGCTCTTGCGCCACGGGCTGAAAAAAGCCCGCGCAGCGGACGCCTCATCCTCGAACCAGACTTGGGCGACAGTCGGGTCGTAGCTCGAATCCTCGGGAGTGTAGTAGAGCCTGGTATCCGAGCGCCCCTTCACCAGCCATCCCGCCGGCCCGCTGCCATCAGCTCCGGCGCGGGCGGAACCCGGTCCGTACGGCGCAAACGGCACCTTGGGAAGTTGCGCCGTGAGTGGCTCCGCCGGATGCGGCAGATGCTCCTCCGGAGACTCCTTCACCTCGGTGATCTGTTTGGCCACAGGCTCTTTCGTAACGACTTTCTTCTTCCCGACCGGCTTTTTCGCAGCTGGAGTCTTCTTCGCAGCGGCGGTTTTCTTCACCGGGGACCGTTTGGGTTTCGCCTCCGCTCGGACCGCGCCGCGCGCCGGCGCACCCACCGGCAGCTGATATTTCACGGGGCGGACCGCCAGCGCAAACGTCAGAACCATGCCGAGCCCAAACGCGACACCAACCAACCACCAGTGCACCTGATCTGTCACTGCGCCGCCCCCGCCCCGTCCGGCTGGGGCGCATCCACCGTGTCTTGTTCGTGCCTACGCCTGATCGACACCGTGGCGATCACCCAGGCAACCGCTGAACCCGCGACGAAGGCAACCACGTAGCACAACCACTGGATCACGAAATCCATGCCGGGTTCTCCTTAGCTGACCGCGATTTCGGCGCGGCGATTCTTGACGCGACCCTCGGGTGTGTCATTGCTGGCGATCGGATTTGCCGAACCGAGACCAGCGCTGGAAACGCGATCACCGGCAACACCTTGGGCGACGAGAAAGTCCGCGACGGTGGCAGCCCGTTGAGCACTGAACGGAATATTGATGCCCTCGCTGTCACTGTTGTCTGTATAGCCGTTGATTGTCACACGCGCATCCGGACACTCCTTGAGCTTGTTCGCTACCCGAGTCAGAGTCTGTTTGGCCGCCGGCGTCAGCCTCAGGCCGCCGTCCCCGAAAGAAATCTGCCCGCCTGTTACGGCATTGATAGCGGCTTGCAAGTCGACACACGGCCCAACACGCTCACCGCCGGGCGGCGCCGAACCCGGAGCTCCGGCAACCACAATGTTGTTCTCGATATTCAATTCCAACCAGGTGTTCGCGGCCGCGCGCTCAACCGCGTTCCTTTGCTCGGGCGATACGGCGGTTCCCGTCAGTATGACAGTGTCCGTCTCGACGTTGAGATTGAAATCGGGAATGGAGCGGCTGGCATTGAAAACTACTTCCGCTCCTGAAAAATCAAGCGAATTGACAAGCGGATCGATTTTGGTCTGGTCAATAACATTGAGGCCCGGAGTCCGCAAGCCCGCGAGCGCCTTCATTAGCGCCGCTTTAGCACCAGCGTCAGGAAATTCGCCGATAAGAGTCACGTTGTTGCCACTACGGCTAATTGAAAGCAGCGCGAACGACGGACCTAGGTGGTGCGATGCCCCACTACCAGTTGTAAGCGTCGGCAAAGCTCCGGTCGGCCCAGTAACAGGCTGGGGCTGGGGACGGTCGAATGCACCATAACCGATTGCGGCCAGCAGCAACGGAATAACCACAAGGCCAATAAGCCAGGGAATACCTGGTGAGCCACGCTGGAATTTCGAAGTTGCCTGCGCAGCGGCGGGCGCCGGCGATTTATCTAAACCGGTTTTTGAACCCACCGTAACTCCTCCTCCCTGGATCGTCGGAGAATGCTTTTTCGCGTTCCAGGCGATATGCAGCCTACCGAGTCGGCGGCGGCGCAACGGCTCAAGTCGGGCACACTGGTGCAATGGGTTGCGAGAATGTGTCGCGGGCGACACCGACCAGCACACACCCGACACAGCTGCAGGGACCATGCAGAGTTACGACGTAGTCGTCGTCGGCGGCGGCCACAATGGTCTGGTAGCGGCCGCGTATCTGGCCCGGGCTGGCCTCCGGGTACGGTTGCTTGAGCGCCTGGAACACATCGGCGGCGCCGCCGTGTCCGTGCAGGCCTTCGATGGTGTCGAGGTCCGGGTGTCCCGCTATTCGTACCTGGTCAGCTTGCTGCCGTCGCGCATCATTAGTGACCTGGGCATTTCGGTGCCGCTGTCCCGGCGGAAGTTCGCATCGTATACCCCGGATCCGGCAACCGCCGGCAGCTCCGGCCTACTCCTCGGGCCGTACGGCGGACGTGTTCATGACCAGCTGGCAGCGGTCGGCGCTGCCAGCGACGCGCACGGGTTCGCCAACTTCTACCGACACTGCCGGCTTGTGACCGAACGAGTGTGGCCAACGCTGCTCGAACCACTCCGTACCCGCGAACAGGCCCGCCGAGATGTCGTCGAAGGCAACGCTCCCGAGGCAGCGGCCGCGTGGCAAGCCATGGTCGATGAGCCAATCGGCCGGGCTATCGCCGCCGCAGTGGCCAACGACCTGGTGCGGGGTGTGATCGCCACCGACGCGCTGATCGGCACGTTCGCTCGCATGGATGACCAATCGCTGCTGCAGAACATCTGTTTCCTGTATCACGTGCTCGGCGGTGGCACCGGCGACTGGAACGTACCGGTCGGCGGAATGGGCTCGGTGACGTCGTCCCTGGGCGCGGCAGCTGCGCGTCATGGCGCCGAAATAACCACCGGTGCCGATGTTTTCGCAATCGAACCGAGCGGTGAGGTGAGCTACCGAAACAGAGCCGCCGAGCACCGCATCCGTGGCCGGTTCGTGTTGTCTGCTGTCGCGCCAGCGGTGCTGGGCGAACTACTCGGCGACGCAGGGGCATCGCCCGTTTGCGACAAAGTACCGCCGACGGCCCCCGGCGCGCAGGTCAAGGTGAATATGGTGCTGCGACGGCTGCCTCGGCTGCGGGACAGCACCGTCACACCCGAGCAGGCGTTCACCGGAACCTTCCATGCCAACCAGACATGGACGCAACTGGATTCCGCGTATACGCAGGCGGTCGGCGGAGAACTCCCCGCTCCGCTGCCGTGCGAAGCGTACTGCCATTCGCTGACCGACCCAACCATCTTGTCAGCCGATTTGCACGACATGGGCGCTCAGACATTGACGGTGTTCGGGCTGCACACGCCCCACTCGGTCTTCGGCTCCGCGAAGTTCGAGGCAGATCCCAACGTCCTGCGCGACCGGCAGACCGAGTCGGTGTTGAGCTCGCTGAACTCCGTCTTAGCCGAGCCGATTCAGGACCTGCTGATGACCGATGCGCACGGCCAGCCGTGTATTGAAACCACAACCACATCGGACCTGCAGCGCGCGCTGAAGATGCCCGAAGGCAACATCTTCCACGGCGCACTGTCCTGGCCGTTCGCTGATGACGACGACCCGCTCGATACGCCGGCGCGACGGTGGGGAGTGGCCACCAACCTCGACCAGATCATGCTATGCGGTTCCGGCGCCCGTCGTGGTGGCGCGGTGTCAGGTATCGGCGGTCATAATGCCGCGATGGCCGTGTTGTCCTCGCTGTGAAAGCAGCGTAACGCTGACTAGCGTCCGTCCATGGCAACGTAGTTGCGTTCGGTGTAGCCGGTGTAGATCTGGCGTGGACGGCCGATCTTACTGTCACCCTCATCGTGCATCTCACGCCAGTGCGCGATCCAGCCCGGCAACCGGCCTAGCGCGAACAGCACGGTGAACATCCGAGTTGGGAACCCTAGGGCCCGGTAGATCAGGCCGGTGTAGAAGTCAACGTTCGGGTAGAGCTTGCGCTCGATGAAGTAGTCGTCGGTCAATGCCGCTTCTTCGAGCCCTTTGGCGATGCCCAATAAGTCGTCGTCACCGCCGAGCTTGGCCAAGATCTTGTCAGCCTGCTCCTTGACGATCCGCGCTCGGGGATCGTAGTTCTTGTAGACGCGGTGGCCAAAGCCCATCAATTTCACACCGGCTTCGCGGTTCTTCACCTTGCGGACGAATTCACCGACATCGTCGCCGCTCTCGCGGATGTTCTCGAGCATCTCAAGCACCGCTTGGTTAGCACCACCGTGCAACGGGCCCCACAGTGCGTTGATACCGCCGGAGATCGAGGTGAACAGGTTGGCTCGCGACGAGCCCACCAAGCGCACCGTCGACGTCGAACAGTTCTGCTCATGGTCAGCATGCAGAATGAACAGCATGTCCAGAGCCCGCACCACCTCTGGATCGGGCTGGTAAGGCTCGGCCGGGAAACCGAAGGTCATCCGCAGGAAGTTCTCGACCAACGTCAGGGAGTTGTCCGGGTAGAGGAACGGCTGGCCAACCGACTTCTTGTATGCATAGGCAGCGATCGTGGGCAGCTTGGCCAGGAGGCGGATCGTGGAAAGCTCGACCTGGCCGTTGTCCATCGGATCCAGCGCATCCTGATAGTACGCCGACAGTGCGTTGACAACGCTGGACAACACCGGCATGGGATGCGCGTTGCGCGGGAAGCCGTCGAAGAACCGTTTGAGGTCCTCGTGCAGCATCGTGTGCCGCTGAATCCGGTGGGTGAATTCGGCCAGTTGCTCGGTGTTCGGCAGCTCGCCGTAAATCAACAGGTAGCTGACCTCAATGAACGTGGACTTCTCCGCGAGCTGCTCAATCGGGTAACCGCGATAACGCAGGATGCCGGCGTCACCGTCGATGTAGGTGATGGCGCTCTTGGTAGGCGCAGTATTGCCAAAGCCGACATCGAAGGTGGTGTAACCGGTTTTGGCCAGCAGCGGGCCCAGGTTAATGCCGTCATTTCCTTCGGTGGCGTGGATCACCTGAAGGTCGGTCTCGCCCCCGGGATACCGAAGGCTAGCGGTGTCGTCGGTGTCGGCCACGAGAACCCCTTTGCGCTCTGGCTGATATGGCTGCCCGCACTAGGTGCGTATAGGTGAAGGTAGTCGTTATCGCGACGGCGCGCCTGCCCGGGGTCAGGTCCACCGATCCGGCAGCCATCGGCCAGGTAGGCCCTCGCCTGTGTTTCTATACGCCGCCTCCTGGCGCGACGCAGGTGACGAACGCCGGCGCGGCAATCGCGGCGATCAGCAAGGCACACTCACGGCTGGAGGCGTTCTATTCGAGAGCCGATAACCCGAATCCGGTTATGCACCCGATTTTCTCGTCCCTGCCAGAATTCCACCACATCAGGCGCGATGAGATACCCGCCCCAGTCCGGCGGCACCGGAACGGGTTCTGAGTCGGCAAAGCGCGCGGTCACCGCTGCAAGCTGTTCAAGCAACGCCAGCCGCGACGCGATGGGGCGAGACTGGTCCGACGCCCATGCACCCAACTGCGAACCGCGCGGCCGCATGGACCAGTAGTCCTGTGTGACCTCGCGCTCAACCCGACTGACCGGGCCACGGATGTGCACCTGCCGTCCGAGTCCGTACCAGGGGAATGTCGCCGACGCGTAGGGAGTCGCCGCCAGCTCCTCGCCCTTAGCCGAAGCATAGTTGGTAAAAAATGTGATCCCGGTTTCATCCGCGCTCTTACACAAGACCGATCGGCTCACCGGCCTGCCCGCCGCGACGGTGGCCAGCACCATCGCGTTGGGCTCGGCGATGCCAGCGCGCTCGGCGTCGCCGAGCCACCTGCGGAACAGCGCAAGCCAACCGTCAGCGAGCCAGTCTGTGTCCAGGTCCGAGCTGCCGTCCTTTTCGCCAGAGCCGTACTCCACCCGCATTCCGGCCAGCTGCGGATCCTCTGGTCCTTCCACAGCACCAACGCTACCGGGGGTGTTAGCAGCCGATAGCGGCAGTCCGGACTCGGGGTGCGAGAATTTTCCTATGACGGCGGTCCCAGAGAATTTTATCCCCGGCCTCAACGGCGTGGTGGCCTTCACCACCGAGATTGCCGAGCCGGATAAAGACGGCGGCGCGCTGCGCTACCGCGGCGTCGACATCGAAGATCTGGTGAGTCAGCGGGTCACGTTCGGTGACACCTGGGCGTTGCTGGTCGACGGCGCATTCGGTAGCGGCCTGCCCCCGGCCGAGCCGTTCCCACTACCGATTCACACCGGCGATGTACGGGTCGACGTGCAAGCGGGACTAGCAATGCTCGCCCCAATCTGGGGGTACGCGCCCTTACTCGACGTTGATGACGCAACCGCGCGCCAACAATTAGCCCGGTCATCGGTAATGGCGCTGTCTTACGTCGCGCAGTCGGCGCGTGGTATCTATCAGCCGGCGGTACCCCAACGGGTAATCGATGAATGCTCAACCGTTACAGCGCGTTTCATGACGCGCTGGCAGGGCGAGCCGGATCCGAGGCATATCGAGGCAATTGACGCCTACTGGGTGACCGCCGCCGAGCACGGCATGAACGCATCGACGTTCACCGCACGCGTGATTGCCTCGACCGGTGCCGATGTTGCCGCGTCGCTGTCGGGGGCAATCGGGGCGATGAGCGGGCCGCTGCACGGCGGCGCGCCTGCCCGGGTCCTTCCGATGCTCGAAGAGGTGGAGCACACCGGCGACGCCCGCGGCCTGGTTCGGGGCATTCTGGATCACGGCGAAAAGCTCATGGGCTTCGGGCACCGCGTCTACCAGGCGGAAGACCCCAGGGCACGGGTGCTGCGGGCGACCGCCGAGCGGCTGAGCGCACCACGCTACGAGGTTGCCGTCGCGCTGGAACAGGCCGCCTTGGCGGAGCTACGAGAGCGCCGACCCGACCGGGCAATCGAGACCAATGTCGAGTTCTGGGCCGCGGTCATTCTGGATTTCGCCGGGGTGCCGGCAGGCATGATGCCTGCGATGTTCACCTGTGGGCGCACCGCGGGGTGGTGCGCCCACATTCTCGAGCAAAAGCGGCTCGGGAAATTGGTCCGCCCGTCAGCCATCTACGTGGGACCGGGGCCGCGTAGCGTGGAATCGGTCGAGGGCTGGGACCGGGTTCTCACTACCGCCTAGCAACCCGGCCGATGCCTGCCACCGACCGGGCAGTGAGAATGTCGCGATCAGCTAGGGCAGGTCACGCAGCCGCGCCAGCAGCCGATGCCGCAGTGGTACCGCATTCCCCGCGGCAGCCACGGCAAGCATGTCTGCGACGTGGGTGAACTTGCTGCGCGGTCGACCGCAACGGCTGCCGCGAGCGATCTCGGCGGCGTCGATGGCGCGCCATCCCGCAGCGTCGACAGCGTCGGGCTGGCGAGCGTGCACCAGCTTGGCCAGTTCCGTCGATTTGGCTGCCGGGTCGGCCAGCTTGCCAGCGTTGAAGTCGTCCACCACGGCCTGAACGGTCTGCAGCGAGCAGGATTTGTTGGTACCGATGAACCCGGTCGGCCCACGCTTGATCCAGCCCGCGACGTAAACGCCGGGTACCGTCGCGTCAGTGGTGGGGTCCACGACGCGGCCGCCGTCATTGGGGACCACAGCCTTGGCATCGTCAAACGGCAAATCGCGAATCAGTTTGCCGCGGTACCCGATCGACGTCAGCACCACGCCCGCGTCAAGCCGACGTACCTCGTCGGTGCCGGTGCTGACGAACTCGACGCCGCCGGCCCGCTGCTGACCGAGGACGCGCCGCGGCGTGAGTTGGTAGGCCAACCGAACTCGAGGACGCGTCGCCGGGCCGGAGCCGTCGCCCAATGTCGCCAAAATCCTCAGCTTGTTCACGGTCAGTGGGTCCGAAACGGTTGCCAGATCATCGAGCACCCGCTGGTGGTCGACTGTGTCGAGCACAACATCGGATGCGGCCGTGAGCCCGATCAGCTCGGGCAGGGTGAACGCCGAGTGAGCGGGTCCGCGACGGGCGGCAACAACCACCTCGCGGATCGCTGAAAGGCGCAGCGCCTGCAGCGCATCGTCGGAGATGTCGGTGTGGACGAGGTCGTTCGGGTCGGCGCTGAGCACGCGCGCCACGTCCAGGGCGACATTGCCGTTGCCGATGATCACGGCTCGTTCGTTGCTGAGATCAACTGGCGGATAAGCGAAATCGGGATGACCGTTGATCCATGCCACCAACTCGGTAGCGGTGCCAGTACCGGGGAGACCCATCCCGTCGATCTGCAGCCGACGGTCATCGGGCGCACCGACTGCGTACAGCACAGCGTGATGGTGGGCCATCAGCTCGGCATGACTCAGATGCCTGCCTATCTCGACGTTGAGATAGAACCGGAAGCGGCGATTGTCGGCCACCCGGTCGAACAGATCGGTGATCCTTTTGGTATTCGGGTGATCTGGAGCAACCCCGGCACGCACCAGCCCGTAGGGCGTGGGCAGCTTCTCGAACACCCTGACCTGGACGCCGCGCTGGGTCAGCAGTTCATCTGCGGCGTACATCGCCGCAGGCCCAGATCCGACGATCGCGACGGTCAACGGCTGGTGGCTCGCACGCACAGCGGTCGCTGGAATCACCGGTGCCAGCTTCGACGTCGGTGGCAACGTCGCGTGAGCGGGCTGGTCCGGATAAAACGATGCGTTGATCTCAACAAAAGGTAGTTGTTTGGGCTCGAGCCGAGCGTTTGGCGCGATGGCCCCAACAGGGCAGGCTCCCACACACGCGCCGCAGTCCACGCAGGCCGCCGGGTCGATATAGAGCATTTCCGAGGTCGCGAAGCCGGGTTCGTCCGGTGTCGGATGGATGCAATTCACCGGGCACGCGAAGACGCAGGACCCATCGTTGCAGCACGACTGAGTGATGACGTGCGGCATGTGGGCTACAAATCGCGTCGTATTACGCGGCCGGCGCCGCGGACAGTTGTTCGCGTTGTGGCTCGCTGCGGTAGCGGGAAGGCTTGCCATCGATCTTGCAGATCCGCCACGTGACCCTGGCGACCGGATTCATCAGACCGGTGTCGTAGGCCAGCATTCGGACGTCGGCGAACATGTCGCGCAACCCTTTTCGCGAGTCCGGCGACCGGAAGAACAACTCTCTTCTTATCGCACGCGGAATATCGAACTCGTTCCAGAAAGGCCTGGGAGGTACGAGGATCGCTTGGCACAGCAACCGCATCGTCAGCGGGAGATACAGCGAGATCCACAACCGCTGCAACCGGGTCAGGTGCGGTATCCGCTTGCGTAGGTACTCATGAGCGAAGGAGATGTGGCGCGCTTCCTCGGCCACGTGAATGGCCATCACCCGTTCCATGATCGGATGCAGCGACTTGCCTTCGCGCAGAACATTTTTTTGGGTGTGATCAATGGGCTCTTCGCCGGCGAGCACACCGATGAAAAACTCGACCGGCAGCGGGCCAGCCATCAGCGGCACAAACGGCGAGAGCCAACGCAGCAGCCGCGGCATCCCCGGTACATCAGCGCCGATACGATTGATCATCTCCTGGAACATCATGGTGTGGTTGCACTCTTCAACGGATTCGTGCAGGCAGTACCGGTATTCTGGTGACCCGTTCGGAACCCAGAACGTGTAGTTCATCAGGCCGCGGATGAGAACTGACTCGAAATGCAGCCCAACCTTGGCCACGTTGGCCTGGCGCCACATCCCGATTTTGATCTTGCGTTCTTCCGACTGCGCCAGGTACCAGGGATGGCGACCCAATGGGTCGGCCGCCGGCAAGATCCACCGGGGATCGTTGTCGGTGACGGCGAACTCCGGCGAATCCCAATCGATATCGACATACGGGTTGAAGTTTCGCCGCACAGACCCCTCGGACAGCGTGGCGAGCATATTCACGTACTCGGTGTCCTCCGACACCTCCATATTGCGACGCCACCGCCGAACCATGCGCGTCCCAGCCATTGGAGCCATGAGCAGACCTCCTAATGAGGTTTACATTCAGACGTGTTTTGCACACGGTACCGCTGGTACCGGTAATTATCCATAGCCGCGCGGCACTGTGATCCAGCCCGAATAACCAGTCAACATGTGTGCTCAATCACAGCCGTTGTCTCGACTCGGCAGCTTAGCCTGGGGTTATACGTCAGCGACGCGTTCGACCCAGCCAGGCCGTACAGTCGCTGGCTAGGATTGCTCACTACCCTGATGGCCATGGCTGACCAGCTCACGACCTCTCTTCAGATTCCCGCCGACCTCAAGCCCCGCGACGGGCGCTTCGGGTCCGGCCCGTCCAAGGTCCGGCCCGAGCAACTGCAAGCGCTGACCACCACGGCGTCGACGTTGTTCGGCACATCGCACCGCCAGGCGCCGGTCAAGAATCTGGTGGGCCGCGTACGTTCGGGGCTGGCCGACCTCTTCTCTGTGCCGGACGGTTATCAGGTCATTCTCGGCAACGGCGGCGCGACAGCGTTCTGGGACGCCGCGGCCTTCGGACTCATCGACAAGCGCTCGCTGCACCTGACCTACGGTGAGTTCAGCGCGAAGTTCGCCTCCGCCGTCAGCAAGAACCCGTTTGTCGACGATCCGATCATCATCACATCGGATCCAGGCAGCGCCCCGGAGCCGCAGACCGACCCGTCGGTCGATGTAGTCGCCTGGGCACACAATGAGACATCGACCGGAGTGGCCGTCCCGATCCGTCGCCCCGCGGGCCCTGCCCTGGTGGCCATCGACGCCACCTCCGGCGCCGGCGGCCTGCCGGTCGACATCGCCGAGACCGACGCCTACTATTTCGCGCCGCAGAAGAACTTCGCCAGCGACGGCGGGCTGTGGCTGGCCATCATGAGCCCAGCAGCGCTGGCCCGAGTCGAGGCCATCGCAGGGTCGGGTCGCTGGGTTCCCGACTTCCTGTCGCTACCGATCGCGGTTGAGAACAGCCTCAAAAACCAGACATACAACACCCCAGCGATCGCCACATTGGCGCTGCTAGCCGAACAGATCGACTGGCTGTTGGGTAACGGCGGCCTGGACTGGGCGGTCAAACGCACCGCCGACTCGTCGCAGCGGTTGTACTCATGGGCCGAGGAACGGCCTTACACCACGCCATTTGTCTCCGACCCGGCGTTGCGTTCTCAGGTGGTCGGCACGATCGATTTCGCCGATGACGTCGACGCCGCGGCCGTGGCCGCCGCCCTGCGGGCCAACGGCATCGTCGACACCGAGCCGTATCGCAAACTTGGCCGCAACCAGCTCAGAGTCGCGATGTTCCCCGCAGTCGAACCCGACGACGTCAGTGCGCTTACGGAGTGCGTCGACTGGGTTGTGGAGCGCCTCTAGCTAGCAATGACCCCCCTGGGCCGTCGTCAGACCACACACTTCTAGGACGTGTCCCGCCATTTCTTCGGGCGACCCGCCAGCGTGTCAACCAGGTTCACGGCATTGATCGCACTAGAGTGCGCACGTAACAGGTCCGCTGCTGAGCAGCACGGAGCCTGCCAGGAGACGTCATGAGGGAACTCAAAGTAGTCGGCCTCGACGCCGAGGGCGCAAACATTATCTGCGAGGGAGGCACCCCACCCGAAAGATTCACTCTGCCGGCCGACGATCACCTACGTGCGGCGCTACGCGGTGGCGATGCGCTTCAGGAACTACAGGAACAATCGCCGCTCGACGACGACACCACCACGACCAGCTCGAAAGAGACGTCGCCCCAGACCTGCACCGACGTGTCAGTCCAGCAGACGCAGCTCGACATCGACGTCTCCAGCATGATCAGCCCGAAAGAAATTCAGGCCCGAATCCGCGCCGGCGCGTCGGTGGAGCAGCTCGCGAAGTCGTCGGAGACTGATATCGGGCGAATTCGCCGGTTCGCCCATCCCGTACTACTGGAACGAGAGCGCGCCGCCGAGCTGGCAACTGCCGCCCATCCAGTACTCACGGACGGCCCAGCAGAACTGACCCTGCTCGACACGGTCACTGACGCCCTAGCAACACGTGGCCTCTGCACCCAAAATCTCGCCTGGGACGCCTGGCGCAACAAGGATGGCCGATGGACGGTCCAGCTTGCCTGGAAAGTTGGCCGCTCCGATAATGTCGCGCATTTCCGCTTTACTCCCGGCGCGCACGGCGGCATAGCCACTGCTATCGACGACGCCGCCAACGAGTTGATCGACCCCGACTTCAACCGCCCCTTGCGGCCGTTGGCGCCGATTGCACACCTGGACTTCGAAGAGCCGATAAAACCGGCACCCGTCACACCACCACGCGACAAACCAGCCAGCAGCCGACGAGGCAAGCCAGCGATTCCGGCCTGGGAAGATGTGTTACTTGGGGTACGTACGAGCGGCCGAGGCTAGCCACCGCCCAACATCGCCAACGCAAGTAGAGCCAGCCACGCAACGCATACACCTACTCCGGCACCAAGTACGAACCAGCGCAGTACCGGAGTGCGCCGCCACCCCCACAAAGTGGGCGCCAGGCCTCCAGCCGCCACCAGGTTGAGTCCGACGGCCAACAACGGGTGCACCCGGATCAGTCCGAGGCCGAGCACAACAACGGCGACTCCGGTCATAACTGCAACGAAGCCCGCCACCACCAAACCTGTTATCCAGAGCCCGGACTCATCGCATTCGATGAAGTCGTCGTTCACGGGGCGAGCCTAGCTCGCTCGTAAAAGGCCAGTGCGGCCGCAGTTGCGACGTTCAGCGAGTCGGTACCCCGCGACATCGGGATGCGGACGCGCATATCGCTGATCCGCAATGCGGTCGCGCTCAATCCCGGGCCTTCAGCACCGACCAGCAACGCAACTGGTTCGTCGACCACCGCGGCCATCGCTTCCGGCAGTGAGTACGCATCGCTGCGCGGAGTCAACGCCAGCAGCCGAAAACCGTGTTGCTTCAGCATCATCAGTTCGGCGGGCCAGTCGGCTGCCCGGGCATACGGGACCAGCAGGGCGTGCCCCATAGAGACCCGCACCGCGCGACGGTAAAGCGGGTCGGCGCAGCCAGTGCCGAACAGCACCGCGTCTACGCCCAGCCCGGCCGCGTTGCGGAAGATCGCGCCCAGGTTCTCATGATCATTTACCCCTTCGAGCAACGCCAGGGTACGAGCGCCGCTGATCAGCTGTGCAGCAGCCGGCTCCGGTGCTCGGCGCGCAGCCGCCAGCACACCCCGGTTGAGGTGAAAGCCAACCACCTGGGCCATGACATCGGCGGAAACGCGGTAGTAGGGGGCAATGGCGCCCCCGGCGCCGCTGGCGCCGCTGGCGGCAACAAGATCATCCTCGAGCTCGGCCAGCCTGCGGTCGGTGCCCAGGAAGGCCAACGGGATGAAGCGGGACGCCAGCATGCGCTGCACGACCAGCACGCCCTCGGCGATGACCAGCCCCTTGCCGGTGGGTAGATCGGGCCGGCGGTCGACGCTGTTCAGATCACGGAAATCGTCGAGCCGCGGGTCGTCGGGATCGCTGACGTCCCGAACGTCGATGCGTGCAGCGAAATTCTGCGCACTCACGGGCTTTCGTCTACTAGTGCCAGGATCAGATCGGCTGCGCCGCGCAGGGTGTCACGCTTATCACTGTCCAGCGTTGCGAGCCGTTCTGCCAGCCATTCCTGGCTGGCGCGCCGGGCGGCCTTGACCAATTCGGCCCCAGAGTCGGACACCGACACCAGCACCTGGCGACCATCGACGGGGTGTGGGGTGCGATCGACGAACCCCATGTCGGCCAGGGAAGCGATCACCCGGGTCATCGACGGCGGTCGGACTCGTTCGCGAACCGCTAGCGCACCGGGCGTCATCGCGCCCTCGTTGGCCAAGGTCGTCAATGCCGACAACTGCGACAGCGACACCGGCGATGACGGGTTCCGAAACCGTAGTTGCCGCGCTAGCCGTAGAACGCCCAACGACAAGTCGCTGGCCAGTCGCGCATCACTGTCAGGCACAGCGCGAGGTTACAACGGAACTCGAGAACAGGGCACCTGAAACGGCGACAGGTGAACCGCGGTGTCACCTACTACGTAATCCGAGCTATGTTGAAGTGCGATGACTGCCGAACCTGGCCAGACCCCCGAGGCGCCGCCACTACCGGGCGCGCTGCTGGAGGTGTGGCCGTTCATCGCGGTCGGCGCGTTGGCCTGGCTGGTCGCCGCAGCGGCCGCGTTCCTGGTGCCCGAACTCGAAAGTTGGCGTCCAGTCACGGTGGCCGGGCTGGGCGTGGGGCTACTCGGCACGGGCCTGTTCGTGTGGCAACTCGCTGCCGCCCGCCGCGGTGCGCGAGGCGCGCAAGCCGGACTGGAAACCCATCTCGACCCTAAGTGAGTTTTGACGGACTGGAACCACACGTGTACACCCGGGAGGACGAATGGCAACCCCACTCTTACAAGCGCAGATTGACATCAACGCCCCGGCTTCAAAAATATGGGCGCTAATATCCGATTTTCGGCGAATGCCGCAGTGGAGCCCACAATGCCGCTGGATGAAGGCATTTGGCCCGCTGCGCCGCGGCACCCGCACGTTCAATCTCAACCGACGCAACCGTATCTTCTGGCCTACCACGAGCACGGTTATCGAAGTCATCCCGGAGAAGAAGCTGGCGTTCCGAGTGAACTCCAACCGCACCATCTGGAGCTACGAGCTTGAACAGAATGGCGAGACCACCCGGGTGATCGAAAGCCGCCATGCCGAAAACGGCGTCAGCGCGTTCTCGAGCCTCTCGGTAAACGCTTTTTTGGGCGGGAACTCAAACTTTGAACGTGAACTGGTTGAGGGCATGAACGCCTCGCTAGAGAACATCAAAGCCGCCGCAGAAAGGGACTAGGCGGGCGGCTCCGCGGGAGGATCGTCCGGCTTCGCTGCTGGCTTATCCATAATGTCGAGCACTCCGTCGTCATATGGCTCGTACAT
This sequence comes from Mycobacterium sp., assembly GCF_965230835.1. Taxonomy (GTDB): domain Bacteria; phylum Actinomycetota; class Actinomycetes; order Mycobacteriales; family Mycobacteriaceae; genus Mycobacterium. The sequence continues at coordinate 3,091,278 of NZ_CBDDLW010000002.1, read as the reverse complement.
CGGTGACCCGCTCCCCGGCGGAGCCGGGGTGTCGGTGTGAGCTCCACAACCGTACTGCTTGTCCACAACATGCCCGTCGGCGGAGAGTTCGTTGCCGCACACCCCGAACATTGCGCCCAGCGATCCGGCCAACGGCAGGAAGAAACCGCAATCGCGGCACATTCGTTTGGTGGAACGCGCCATCGTCGATCCGGGGCCGTAGTCGCCGTCGTGCCATCGCTCGGCCGCTGCGGAGCGGCCCCACGGACTCATCACCCAACGCCGACCCAGCCCGATTTCGGCGGAGGTCTCGTCGATCTGCGGGTCACCACTGGCGCAGTACCCCGCAACCAGCCGCGGGTCATCCTTTGCCGGCGCCAGCAGATCGCCGGGGCTCAAATCCCCCGGACGCACCCGCTGTTCCCAGGGCACCCACTCGGGCGCGAGCAGCGCAGTCGGCCCTGGAACCAGCACCAGCTCGCTGACGGTGGCGTGCTCGGCGCCCCCGTAGGCGGCGACCACGACGGCCCACTGCCATCCCTGGTAGCCAGGAAGATGCGCCAGGAACCGGTGCGTGCCGGCGTTGGCATCTTCATAGCTGACGCCCAGGTAGTCTCCGACCGTCTCCGGGCCGCTGAACTCCTCGACCGCCATCCTGGCCTGGTCGACAGCAGCTGTCAGTAGCGTTGCCGACACTTCGGGCCACTCGGCCACAGTCGCCACCGCGGATTCCTCGTCAGGTCCGGTCATGCTGCTCCCTCTCTGCAATGCATAGTCAATATTGCCGTAAGACACGGCTGCCGAGCCACACCCGGTTGACTACGCTGGGAGTCGGCATAGGACAGAATTGAATCGTGTCTGGACGGCAGCGTGAACATCCGGGCCGCATGCCCCCACCCCCGGGCGGCGGAACCCGAAACGAAACGGTCAACGAGCATCCGGGTATGGCCAATTACCCGGCCGACGAGCCCAGTTATCGGCGGTCGCGCCGTCCTCCGCCGATGCCCAGCTCCAACCGCTATCTGCCCCCGCTGGGCGAGCAACCAGAACCCGAACACAAGAACATGCCGCCGCGGACTGTGTACCCCGGCGAGCGGATCACCGTCACCCGCGCCGCGGCGATGCGAAGCCGTGAAATGGGTTCCCGGATGTACGGGCTCGTCCAGCGGGCGGCCACTGCCGACGGTGCGGACAAGTCTGGACTCACAGCGCTGACCTGGCCGGCAATGGCCAACTTCGCGGTCGACTCGGCGATGGCCGTCGCATTAGCCAATACCTTGTTCTTCGCGGCCGCCAGCGGGGAGAGCAAGTCGAAAGTGGCCCTGTATCTGCTCATCACCATCGCGCCGTTCGCCGTCATCGCGCCGCTTATCGGTCCAGCACTCGACCGCCTGCAGCACGGGCGTCGCGTCGCGCTCGCGCTGTCGTTTGGGCTTCGTACCGCGCTGGCCGTGCTGCTGATCATGAACTACGACGGCGCCACCGGCGGATTCCCGTCCTGGGTGTTGTACCCGTGCGCGCTGGGCATGATGGTGCTCTCGAAGTCATTCAGCGTGCTGCGGAGCGCGGTGACGCCGAGGGTGATGCCGCCAACGATCGATTTGGTGCGAGTCAACTCCCGACTGACAGTGTTCGGCCTGCTCGGTGGCACCATCGCAGGCGGCGCCGTTGCAGCCGCCGTCGAGTTCGCCTGTACCCGCTTGTTCGAGCTGCCGGGTGCTTTGTTCGTTGTCGTCGCAGTCACGATCGCCGGCGCCACCCTCTCGATGCGGATTCCGCGCTGGGTCGAAGTCACCACCGGCGAGGTTCCGGCCACGCTCAGCTATCACCAGGACACTGGCAAGCAGCGGCGAAGCTGGCCGGAGGAAGTCAAAAACCTCAGCGGAACGCTTCGACAACCGCTGGGCCGCAACATCATTACCTCGTTGTGGGGCAACTGCACCATCAAGGTGATGGTCGGCTTTCTGACCTTGTATCCGGCGTTCGTCGCCAAAGCCCATGATGCCGACGGCTGGGTCCAACTGGGCATACTCGGGCTAATCGGCGCAGCTGCCGCGGTCGGCAATTTCGCCGGCAATTTCGCCAGCGCACGCCTGCAACTGGGCAGACCGGCGGTGGTGGTGGTGCGCTGCACCGTAGTGGTAAGTATGTTCGCCCTGATGGCCGCGGTGGCCGGCAGCCTCCTCGCAGCGGCGCTCGCAGCGCTTTTCACCTCAGGCTCCAGCGCAATCGCAAAGGCCTCGTTGGACGCATCGTTGCAGCATGATCTGCCCGAAGAGTCGCGGGCGTCGGGTTTCGGACGTTCGGAGTCGACGCTGCAGCTGGCATGGGTGCTCGGCGGCGCGGTCGGCGTATTGGTCTACACGGAATTGTGGGTCGGTTTCACCGCCATCAGCGCGCTGCTAATCCTGGGGCTAGCACAGACTGTTGTTAGCTTCCGGGGTCATTCGTTGATCCCCGGCCTTGGCGGTAATCGCCCCGTCATGGTCGAGCAGGAGGACCGGCGCCAGGGTGCTTCAGCGACGTGAGCGGAGCCGCCATGAAACGCGTATTAGTCGCGCTGCTCGTTATTGGGGTCGCGCTGCTCTCCGCCGGGGCCGGGGTCGGCGCATGGCTGCTGGCGCGAGGCCATGGGCCACATCGGCCCGCGATCAGCGCATACTCGCATGGCCACCTGACCCGGGTAGGACCGTACATGTACTGCAACGTGCTCGATCTCAACGACTGTGAGACACCGCACACCCAGGGACAACTGCCGGTGACCGAACAATTTCCGGTCCAGCTCTCCGTTCCCGGGCCGATTTCCAGGGCACCCTGGCGACTACTCCAGGTGTACGAGGACCCGGCCAACACCACTGCCGCCTTGTTCCGGCCGGGTACTCGACTCGCGGTCACTATCCCCACGGTCGACCCGCAGCGCGGGCGCCTGACCGGGCTGGTTGTGCAGTTGCTCACGCTCGTCGTCGACAGCTCCGGTGAACTGCGCGACGCACCGCACGCGGAATGGTCCGTTCGCCTGGATTTCTGAAGCCGGCCATGCCGAAATCGAGTTGTCGAGCCACGTCAGCCCTCAGGCGCTGAAACGACTACGGCCCCGTTGGAGGCGTCTGTGAACGCCCGATTACCCGCCAGGACGCTACGCCTGAGCGGCCAACTCCTTTAGCTCCTCGGGCATCGTTTCTTCGTCGTGTTCGGCAGCCGCTTCGACCGTCAGATCGTCCTCTGTGAGCTGCGTGGCGTTTTTTCCACCTAGATACTGGGTGAGGCCTGACTTTTCGTAGTGGCCTTTGATCCTGTCGCTCATCAGTCCGATGTAGTCGAGATTGGGGACGAGCCGCTCGAACATAATGCTGCGGAACTTGAGCATGCTCGGCGCGTGCAGCATTTGTTCGTCCCAAGCTTTCAGCGACACCTTGTGCGAGAACCATTCTTCGTAGACTTCGCGCATCTTGAAGCGGTTGCGCATAAGCAACGCCACCTCGTAGGCCCAGTCCTCGCGCTCGCGGCGCTCTTTGGCCGAGATGTTCTTAGTGATGTGTTCACGCAAGGCCAGTACGCCATAGTGGACGTGGCGGGCTTCGTCCTGAATGACCATCCTGAGTAACTGTTTCAGCAACGGCTCGCGCGTCTGCTGGAACATGGTGGTGAACGCACCGAGAGCGAGCCCCTCCACCATGATCTGCATGCCAAGGAATTTGAAATCCCACCTGCCATCGGTCATCAGGTCGTCGATGATGACGAACAAGTTGTCATTGACGGTGTAGATCTTTTCCAGCTTCGTTTCGAGGTAACGCAAGAACACTTCGAGGTGACGGCCCTCATCCATAACTTGTGTTGCACCGTATAGCTTTCCATCAGTCCATTGCACCGACTCGGTTACTTGCGCTGCCGCGTACAGCGCGCCTTGCTCGCCGTGCATGAACTGACTCAGCATCCACGCCGCCACGTCCCACGTCAGCTGGCTTTCTTCTGCCGCGTTGAGCTTGACGCCGAATCCCTCAACCGCGTCGAACGGCACGAAGCTGCGCGGCAAAATCTGCGCGTTCGGATTGTCCGGGGTGACATCCAACTCCCACGGCAGGTCCCTGTCGCCGTCCCATTGTTTGGACACCGCGCGGCGATACAACTCGTACATTTCGTTGAAGTCACCCTGGTAGGTCAACGTGAAATGCGCATCGTGGTGAGCAGGCATGTCGACGTGATCGCCACGCTTGCCGTTGCCCATCACCAAGCCACGAATCGCCGAGGGCGCCATGGCAGCAGCAACTTTCGGGTTCTCCACCGACAGCATCATGCCCACGTTGTCAAGCGTTGCGTGAATTTTGTTCTGCGCCTTCAACGGTAGTCCGCGCAGCATTGTGTCCACCGAAGCTTTCACCGAATTGCGCATCGTGCGCCTCCTTGGGCAATCATGCGTCGAGGACGACGCTTTCGTGGGCGTAGGCAGAACAGCCGAGGATGTAGCCGTCGGATCGTTCTTGATCGGTGAGGCAATTCGGTTCGTCGACCGTGACGGCTCCTTTAAGCACTCTGAGCTTGCACGCTCCGCAACCGCCGACGGTGCAGCTGAAATCGAGCTTCAACCCGCCGCCTAGACCGGCGTCAAGAATCGTCTCACCTGGCCGCTGGCTGACGGTGCGGCCGGAGGCGCGAAATTCCACCGAGTACGGTTCCGTCGGTAAGGCTCGGGTGTGTTGCGGCGCCGCGTAGAACCGTTCTCGGTGGATGAGGTCTGCGCCAATGCCTAGGACTGCCAACGCCGTCTCGGTGGCATCCATCAACTCCGTTGGACCGCAGAGGAACACCTGAGCACCGGGCGCTGCGGCCAGCAGAGCCGCGGCACGTTCACCGGTGAGTCGCCCGGTCTCGCCCGACCATCCTGCCCTTGGCTGCGACAGCACATGCACGACCTGCAGCTGCGGATGCTTTTTGACCAACGCGGACAGCCGATCAGCGAAGATGATCTGGTTTTGTCGGCGCGAAGCGTAGACCAGCGAGATGACGCGCGTGGGCGAGCGCCGCAGCGCCGTCTCGATCATGGCGATCACTGGCGTAATGCCGCTGCCCGCCGCCAAGAATGCCAGCGGCACAGAGTCGTCCCGCGGAAGGACGAAATCCCCCGAAGCCCCCAGGACGGTGTATTCGTACCCGACCGCCACGCTCCGATGCATGAAGCCTGATACGACCCCACCGTCGATCGCTTTCACGGCGCACGCCAGCCGATCCCCTTCGGCGGCGCAAATCGAATAAGCGCGCTTGACCGTGACTCCTCCGATTTCGAAGCAGTGCGTCAGATACTGACCACTGAGAAACTGGATTGGCTGCCCATCAGTCGCCTCAAGATGCAGGGTCACCACGTCGTCAGTTTCACGAGCAACGTCGACAACCCGGACACGCCTCCGCGCCAGCACAGCCAAGGACCGACCCCAGCGCTTGGACGGTCCGTCGGGCCGCGGCACAGTAGCCGGATACGGCTTGGCCCGATTGAAGTGGGCGGTCCGTTGCGCCAAAAACCTCGGCACGCTAAGAAGACTCGACATTGGGTCCCTTGGTCAACGAAGTAGGAACTAGTCCGTTCCAACAATATAAAAGTGGCACGACGGCGTGTCAAGATATACCCATGCCTCATGTCGTCCGACCGTTCCGAGGAATCAGCGCAGACGAACGGCGCGACCATCGCCGCAACCAACTGCTCGAGGCATGCCTGGAAAGTGTCGGCGCCAGCGGAACCGCCGCGACGACAATCGAAGCAGTCAGCCGGCAGGCCGGCCTGTCTAAACGATATTTCTACGAAAGTTTCCGCAGCCGCGACGAACTCTTCGTCGCGCTGGCAGAGAGTTTGCTCGCCGAAATCTCCGATCACATCGTGGATTCGATATCCGACTCGGCCCCGGGTCTAGTGGATCGCGCACGCAAGGGAATCGGCCGAGTGATCACGACATTGACCGACGATCCGCGCAAGGCCCGGTTCTTCACCGACGTGATCGGCAGCGAGCTGCTCAAAGACACCGTCGGCGGTGCCGAACACACCCTCGCCCAGCTGCTCACCGAGCTGCTGCTGGCGGGGACCGAAAGCACGCAAAGCCAGCGTGATCGGCTGCAGCTGGCCGCCCTGGTAATCGTGGCGGGCACCGCGCAGGCCGTCACGAGCTGGCTCGACGGAAAGCTCACCGTGTCCCGCGAAGATCTCATCGACGAAGTGGCTCAGATGTCGGTGGCCGCGGCGCGGACCGTGCGCGACGATTTGTGACGCCGACCGGGCTCATATCCCTATCCGGCAGCAACAGAGTCGTCAACGCGTCGCCGGAACCTGACGTCTAGAACATGCCGCTCGCGTAGGCCGGCAAGGCAAGCATCCCGCTGAGCCTGCACACCGATCGTCCGCGCAGCCCCCGTGTTGCGCCCAGCCGAAAGCGAACGGCGCCTAGATCTGCCGGGCCAGATTGTCTTCGGTGGAAGGACCCCGCTCCCAGTGCGCAATCCACGGTCCGGTGCCTTCAGACTGATCGATAATGCCGGCCTCCAGCCAGCCGTATCGGCCCTCTAACAGAGCGTCGGCCAGGCGGACATCGCTGCTGTCGGTGTTGCTCCACAAGGCCTCGAACAGCGCTTCAACCCGCAACGTCGCTTGTTGACAGAAGGTTTCGGCCAATTCGTATGCTTGCTGTCCGACTACCGGATCTGCGGCCCGCTGAGCCTCGGCCCGAACACACGACGCCGACATGGCAAACAACTCGGCGCCAATGTCGACGATGCGCCCCAGAAAGCCTTGCCGTTGCTCCAAACTGGCCTGCCAGCGCGCCATCCCATAGAAGGTATTGCGGGCAAGCTTGCGACTAGAGCGCTCGACGAACCTCACATGGGACGCCAGCGAGCCGAACTGATTGAACGCTCTGGGCCGCTGCCCCTCACCAAAAACCAATTTCGGCAACCATTTTGCATAGAATCCGCTCGCGCCTGCCGCCGCCGCGGCTTTCTGCCGCAAATCGGCTTTGGGATTCGCGAGATCACCGGCAGCGGTCAGATGCGCGTCTACAGCTTCACGCGCGATGAGCAACCGCATGATTTCGCTGGACCCTTCAAATATGCGGTTTATCCGCAGATCCCGAACCACCTGCTCTGCCGGAACTGCCCGCTCACCGCGCGCGGCGAGAGACTGCGCGGTCTCGTATCCGCGGCCGCCACGAATCTGCAGTAGCTCGTCGCCGATCAGATCGGCCATCTCGCTGGACCACAATTTGGCCAACGCGGCCTCGATCCGGATGTCATTTCGCCCCTCGTCAGCCATCTGACCGGACAGCTCCAGCACCGCATCAAGTGCGTAGTTGGTGGCAGCCATGAAAGCGAGTTTGCTGGCCACCGCCTCATGTTTGCCGACTGGCTTGCCCCATTGCACCCGCTCACCGGACCATTCCCGCGCAATCTTCAGCGACCATTTAGCAGACCCAGTCACCATTGCCGGCAATGAAAGCCGTCCGGCGTTAAGCGTGGTCAGCGCGATCTTCAGACCGTCGCCTTCACGGCCAATCAGGTTCTCAGCAGGAACCCGCACCCGGTGCAGCCTGGTCACGCCGTTCTCGATCCCGCGTAGGCCCATGAAGGTGTTGCGCCGCTCTACGGTGACCCCTGGCGAATCAGCCTCCACCACAAAGGCGCTGATTCCTCCTCGGTGTCCGTCACTGCGCGGCACCCGAGCCATAACCACCAGCAACTCGGCGACCACGCCGTTGGTGGTCCACAACTTCACGCCGTCCAGCTCGTAGGCCTGCCCATCATCGACTGGCGTCGCACTAGAGGCCAATCGCGCCGGATCAGAGCCCACATCCGGCTCGGTCAGCAGAAACGCCGACAAAGCGCCGGCGGCGCAACGCGGCAAGAACTTCTGCTTTTGTTCAGGAGTACCAGCCAACTTGAGCGGCTCGGGTACCCCGATCGACTGATGCGCCGACAGCAGTGCACCAAGACTGGGATGGACCGTCGACACCATCATCAGGGCTCGGTTGTATGCCACCTGCGACATGTTTAAGCCGCCGTACTCGAACGGGATTTTCATACCGAAGCAACCCAGCTCAGCTAAGCCCTTGATGTATTCGTCGGGAATCAGGGCGTCTCGTTCGATGACACTGCCATCGATGGTCCCGAGCAGGTCCCGAAGCTTTCCGAGAAACGCGTTGATCCGCTGCTCATCTTCGTCCGAGGGCCTGGGAAAGGGGTATATGAGTTCCAACGGAAATCGACCGAGAAATAACTCTTTGGCAAACGACGGCTTGTCCCATCCGCTTTCCCGGGATTCCTCGGCCAGGGCCCTCGCTTGCTCCTCGGTAACCTGAGCTTGCTGCGCCATCGCCGCCTCCTCGCCACGAATCACAACGCGGCCTGAATACCCGCTGCCTGCCCAAATACTACGGCCCAAGCCTCGGGGAAATGGCCGGTTCGGCAGCTTCGTTACACCCGTTCGCAACGCGCGTTCAGGCCGCCAAGAGGGTTGGACTACTCGGCTGCTCCCCACGCCGCCCCGCGGCGCGAATCGTCGCCAAGCTAGGTTCGACTGCTCGGCTCCTCCCCACGCCGCCCCGCGGCGCGAATCGTCGCCAAGCTAGGTTCGACTGCTCGGCTCCTCCCCACGCCGCCCCGCGGCGCGAATCGTCGCCAAGCTAGGCGTCGAGTTCCCGGGCCACTGCTTTGACCACCTCGGAGACCCGACGAGCCGTCTTGCGGTCCGGGTAGCGCCCCTTGCGCAGTTCCGGCTGCACCGCGCCCTCCAGCAACGTGATCATGTCTTCGACCATGCCGTGCAGCTCGTCTGGGCTGTGCTTGTGCTCAACGGGTGCCTCACGGCGCGTCCGGGACAAGCTCGGCGGCGGATCCAGCACCTTAAGGCTCAATGCCTGCGGTCCCCGACGGCCAGAAGCAACGCCGAACTCCACACGCTGCCCCGCTTTGAGCCCCTCAACGCCCGCAGGCAACGCTGAGGAGCGGACGTAGACGTCCTCGCCGTCCTCCTGCGACAGGAAGCCGAACCCCTTGTCGGAGTCATACCACTTCACCTTGCCGGTCGGCACTGCTCTCACCTGCTTGTCTGACGAGTCATTAGGATTGGCAACAGAAGACGCGTCCCGCCGGCGCAGGACGCGATGACGATCTCAGATCCTACTCGGATGATTGCCCACCAAGCACCCCCGTTTACCGGTTACCAAGTAAGCTGACCCAACAGCTGGAGGAGATGTGCGCCTAATCCTGAACGTTATCTGGCTGGTTTTCGGCGGCCTCTGGCTGGCACTCGGATACCTGATCGCAGCGCTTGTCAGCTTCGTGCTCATCATCACCATCCCCTTCGGTTTCGCGGCACTTCGCATCGCGTCGTACGCGCTGTGGCCGTTCGGCCGGACGATCGTCGAGAAGCCCAACGCGGGAACTGGCGCCCTGATTGGCAACGTCATCTGGGTGCTGCTCTTCGGGATATGGCTGGCCATCGGACACCTGGTGAGCGCGGCCGCGATGGCGATCACGATCATCGGCATTCCGCTCGCCTTGGCTAACCTCAAGCTGATCCCCGTATCTCTGGTGCCGCTGGGCAAGGACATTGTTCCCACCGACTCACTAGCCCGATCCGACTAGGTGGAGGCATGACACTAACCGCGCTGGGCGTACCGACGGTACGCGGCCAGGTCGCGGGCCGCGAAAACGACCCGGAGGCAACTCGGGACGCACCAATCGACGGCCCGCTTCTGGACACATTTGGCAGGGTTGCCACCGATCTCCGAATATCGCTGACCGACCGCTGCAATCTGCGGTGCCGCTACTGCATGCCGGCAGCAGGCCTCGATTGGCTTCCTGACCAGCAACTGCTCAGGATCGACGAGCTGGCCAGGCTGATGAAAATCGCGGTCAACCGGCTAGGCATCACCAGCGTGCGGTTCACTGGCGGTGAGCCGCTGCTGTCTCCCAACCTGGAGGAGGCTGTCGCGAAGGCAGCCGGCTTGCAGCCCCGGCCAGAGATCTCGCTGACCACCAATGGCGTGGGGCTGGCCAGACGAGCCGCCGCGCTCGCCGAAGCGGGCCTAGACCGGATCAACGTGTCGCTGGACACCGTCGACCCAGCCCGGTTCGCGTCGATCACACGTAGAGACCGGCTGGCCGATGTGGTGGCTGGCCTGGCCGCAGCCGAAAAGGCCGGTCTGACGCCGGTCAAGGTGAACGCCGTCCTCGACCCCACCACCGGCCGTGAGGACGTCGTCACGCTCCTGCGTTTTTGCCTGGCGCACGGGTATCAGCTGCGGGTCATCGAGCAGATGCCGCTAGACGCGGGACACGAGTGGCGCCGGGATGCCGCGCCGTGCGCCGATGACGTGTTGACGGCACTGCGGCCGCACTTCCGGCTACGACCGGACCCGGCACCACGGGGCTCCGCCCCGGCCGAGCTCTGGCTAGTCGATACCGGCCCGAACACACCGACTGGCAAGTTTGGAGTTATCGCCTCGGTGTCGCACGCGTTCTGCGCGGCCTGCGACCGCACCCGGCTCACCGCCGACGGCCAACTTCGCAGCTGCCTATTCTCCACCCGGGAGACCGACCTTCGCGGCCTGCTGCACACCGGTGTCGACGACGCTGCCATCGAGGCGGCATGGCGCCTGGCGATGTGGCGCAAACCTGCCGGCCACGGCATCAACGAACCTGATTTCATTCAGCCAGATCGGCCGATGAGCGCGATCGGCGGCTGAGCGATGCCTCAAGCGACCAACGAATCGGACGCAATTCAGGTGGCTGTCCGCTACTTCGCGGCGGCCCGGGCAGCTGCCGGGGCAGAGTCAGAAAATGTGACTTTGCCCGCCGGGGCCACAGTGGCCGAGTTGGTAGACAGCCTAGCGTCGCGGGGCGTTTCCCTCGCGACGGTGCTGAACCGATGCTCATTTCTATGCGATGGAGTCGCGGTTCGCGACCGCACCACGGCCCTACCCACAGGCGCCACCGTTGACATACTGCCGCCCTTTTCGGGTGGCTAAACAACTGTGAGTTTCCTCACGTAGCGGAATGGTAGCGACCCGGATACGCTTGGGGCTCATAGGTTTTGACCTGCAGAAATAGTCTTATTTCCTGACTTTTCGTGCATCCTCTGTGACGGAATCGCCGGATTCATTCCTACGTGACCCGATCATCTACAGCGGCTACCGTCTCCGGCAGCTCGCCAAGCTGACCGGCGTGGTGGGCCTCCCAACCTATTACGCGCCGAGCTCCATCCAATAGGCGGGGAATACCGACACACGGATGGAGACGGGGGACCCACCAAGTCCACCGAAATCGGACCGGGGCCGCTTGCGGCTCCTTGGGGTGAAGCCGACCTCTCACCACGTGACGATGTCGGCCGGGCAGCCCCTCCGCCCGAACCCGACAGCTGACCTCGTAGGCGTGTACCGAGAGGAAATGAATCGCAGATGAGCGGACGTCACCGCAAACCGACCACCTCCAGCGTCAGTGTCGCCAAGATCGCTTTTACCGGCGCTGTGCTTGGTAGCGGCAGCATGGCTCTGGCCGCCAATGCGGCCGCCGCCACTGACGGCGAGTGGGATCAGGTAGCCCGCTGCGAATCCGGCGGCAACTGGTCGATCAACACCGGCAACGGGTACCAAGGTGGCCTGCAGTTCTCCCCGAGCACCTGGGCAGCCCATGGAGGTGGCGAATTCGCGCCATCTGCGCAGCTCGCCACTAGAGACCAGCAGATCACCGTTGCCGAGCGAGTTCTGGCGACCCAAGGTCGGGGCGCCTGGCCGGTGTGTGGCCACGGACTGTCGGGCGCAACACCCCGCGAAGTCTTGCCCCCTCCTGCCCCAATGGACGCGCCGCTGGGGCCGCCTCCGCCCTTCGGCTGGCCAGCACCTCCACCGCCTCCACCGCCACCACCACCGCCAGCTCCCCTACCTCCCCCAATCGACCTTTCCGGCAACGGCGCACCCGTACCATTCGGCGCCCCAGCACCACCCCCACCACCGAACTTCGCACCCCCGGCACCCCCACCACCCCCAGCCGGCCTGCCACCAGCCCCACCACCAAACTTCGCACCCCCGGCACCCCCACCACCCCCAGCCGGCCTGCCACCAGCCCCACCACCGAACTTCGCACCCCCACCGCCCCCAGCTCCCCCGGTAGAACTCGCCGGCAATACCGCACCGGCACCGCTGGGGCCGCCTGCCCCCTTCGGCTGGCCAGCACCTCCACCACCTCCACCGCCACCACCACCGCCAGCTCCCCTACCTCTCCCAATCGACCTTTCCGGCAACGGCGCACCCGTACCATTCGGCGCCCCAGCACCACCCCCACCACCGAACTTCGCACCCCCGGCACCCCCACCACCCCCAGCCGGCCTGCCACCAGCCCCACCACCGAACTTCGCACCCCCGCCCGGCGGTCCACTTGGCCCAGACGCCCCGCCAATCGGCGACCCGGGCCTGCAACCGCCGCCAGTTCCCGGCGACAACGCGGTACCCCCCGGAGAAGTTCATCGGGCCTCCGATGTCGCATACACCAAGAAACTGTGGGCGGCGATCCAGGCAGAGGACGTGAACGGCAATAACGCGCTGGACGCGCTCGCCCAGCCGCCAACCTTCGGCTGATACACACGTGGTCGCGCCGAGGCCGCCCCGGCGGCCTCACCAAGTGCTCGCGTCGCCGCGACTGACGTGAGCCTGCTGATCACGCGGCCCACTCGGCGTTCCGCCCGCTAGGCCGAACCCACCCATTCTTCGGTGCCGTCTTCGAAGAACTGGTGCTTCCACACCGGCAGCCGCTCTTTGATGGTGTCCACCAGGTGCGCGCAAGCCTGGAAAGCTGCCTGTCGATGGTCAGCCGCGACAGCCGCAACCAGGGCTGCCTCTCCGATCTGCAGCACACCGACGCGGTGGCTGGCGGCCACCGCCCGCACCCCGCTGGACTCGGCAGCAACCTCAGCCACTACATCCGCAAGAACCTTGGCAGCCGACGGATGCGCAGAATACTCGAGCCGTAACACGGCACGTCCGCCGTCGTGGTCACGGATCATGCCGACGAACCCGACGACGGCACCGGCCGATTGGTGGCTGACCAGCTCCTGGTGTTCAGCCAGATAAATCGGCTGCTCAGTCACCGCGGTGCGCAGAATCGATGTCATCGTTGGTGATCTTGGCCAGCGAGCTGATCGAGCGCATGGTCCAACACGTCGGCGAGCACCCCCAGGCCGTCCCGTACACCGCCGGGTGAACCCGGAAGATTGATGATCAGGGTCCGACCGGCCACACCGCACACCCCGCGTGAGAGCACCGACGTCGGCACCTTCGGTAGCCCTGCGCGGCGGATCGCGTCGGCCAACCCCGGAATTGTGTAATCGAGGACCGCAACGGTCTGCTCTGGGGTGCTGTCAGTGGGTGAGATGCCGGTACCACCGGAGGTGACAACCACGTCCACTCCCTCGGCAAGCGCGTGTTGCAAGGCCTCGCCAACTGGGTTGCCGTCGGCGACGATCTTCGGCTGTGCGAGCGAAAACCCGCGCTCTGCGAGCCATTCAGCGATAATCGGCCCACAACGGTCGGCATACGCACCGGCAGCCGATCGGGTAGAGGCAATGATGACTCGTGCGGATCGCGCGCTCATCGTCGCGTCCAGGTCCCACTACGGCCACCTTCTTTACGGAGCACTCGCACGTCATCAATACGTGCTGCGTGGTCAACAGCCTTAATCATGTCGTAGAGCGTCAGGGCGGCCACGCTAACGCCGGTCAACGCCTCCATCTCCACGCCTGTTCGGTCGGTGCTTCGCACCGTTGCAGTGATCTCGATATCCGACTCGCCCACGGCGAAATCGATGTCGACGCCGGTGAGCGCCAGCTGATGACACAGTGGGATCAAATCGCTGGTGCGTTTGGCCGCTGAAATTCCCGCTATCCGAGCAGTAGCCAACGCGTCGCCCTTGGGCAGGCCGCCGGCCGTAATGAGCGCTACCACCTCCGGAACGGTACGCAAGACACCCGCGGCAACAGCGGTGCGTTTGGTTGCTTTTTTCTCGGTCACGTCGACCATCTGAGCCGCCCCTCGCTCATCGAGGTGCGAAAGCACACCGCCGCAGTGATCGCCCGAGTCACCCGCCACCGGGGCGTTGGATGCCTGGGGAACCTCGGCCATCGCGGCTGCCTACCAGTTGACGACCGTCACCGGGTGGACATAAGGCAGATCGCCGGAGGGCACCGGAAAAACCACTTCACCGAAGGGCGACAGGGCACCCGTGCGGTCGGATGCGAGTTCGCTTACCGCGTGGTCATCCGGGTCCGTGGTCGGCCAGCCGTTATCGACGTACCGGTTCTTGCGCGTTTTACCTTCAGCAATGTCAGCCACGTGGTTCATTCTGACAGGTCGAGCACGTGCCCGCGGCGCAAGGCTGTAGGTGCGGCCTACGCTGATCAGCGATGACCGAACACACCCCGGATATCCCGCTGGGGTCCTGGCTTGCCGACTTGCCCGACGAGCGGCTGATCCGGCTCCTGGAGCTGCGGCCAGACCTTGCGCAACCGCCGCCCGGCAATATCGCCGCGCTGGCTGCTCGCGCGCAGGCCCGTCAGTCGGTCAAGGCTGCCACCGACGAGCTCAATTTTTTGGCGCTGGCGGTGCTCGATGCGTTGCTGGTGCTGCATGCCGACACCACGCCGGTGCCGGTATCGAAGCTGCTGTCGCTGATCGGCGACCGCGCCAGCCAAACCGAGGTAGACCAGGCACTGGCCGACCTCAAAGAGCGTGCCCTGGCCTGGGGCCAGGCCGCGGTACGGGTGGCGGCCGACGCCGGCATGGCACTGCCGTGGCATCCAGGACAGGTCACACTCGAAGACAGCCTCGGCACTGTCGATCAGATCACGGCTCTGATCGACCAGCTCGAACCAGCACAGCGGGATGTGCTGGACAAGTTGCTTGAGGGGTCCCCGATGGGCCGCACCCGAGACGCCGCCCCCGGTGCGCCACCAAACCGGCCGGTACCGCAGCTGCTGGCGATGGGCCTGTTGCGACGCATCGATGCCGAGACGGTGATCTTGCCCCGCCACGTCGGACAGGTGCTGCGCGACGAGCAGCCCGGTCCGTTGCAGCTGACGGCGCCCGACCCGGTGGTTTCTACCACCACGCCCGCCGACGCCGACGCGGCGGCGGCCGGGGCCGTCATCGATCTGCTCCGCGAGCTTGACGTGCTGCTCGAAACACTGGGTGTCACACCAGTTGTCGAGCTACGCAGCGGTGGTCTGGGGGTTCGCGAGGTCAAACGGCTAGCCAAGTCGACAGGGATCGACGAACAGCGCCTGGGCCTAATCCTCGAGGTATCGGCTGCAGCCGGACTGATCGCCAGCGGCACGCCTGATCCCCAACCACCGCAGGCCCAACATACCGAGAGCCCGTATTGGGCGCCGACAGCGGCGGCCGACCGGTTCATCGGGATGGCCGCGGCAGCGCGTTGGCACCTGCTGGCAGGCACCTGGCTTGACCTGCCCGGGCGGCCGGCACTGATCGGCAGCCGCGGTCCCGATTCCAAGCCCTATGGCGCCCTGTCGAATTCACTGTTCTCAACGGCAGCCCCCCTGGATCGCCGACTGTTGCTGGGCATGCTCGCCGAACTGCCCGCCGGGGCGGGAGTCAACGCCGCCGAAGCATCCGCCGCCCTAATATGGCGGCGCCCGCGTTGGGCCCGGCGGCTGCAGCCGGGACCCGTCGCGGATCTGCTGGCCGAAGCACAAGCGTTGGGCCTGGTCGGCCGCGGAGCACTGAGCGCCCCCGGGCGAGCATTGCTGCCAAAAGACGCCGACCCGGCAGTCGTGGTTGCCGCGATGACGCGCGCGCTACCCGAACCAATCGACCATTTCCTGGTACAGGCCGACCTGACCGTTGTGGTTCCCGGGCCGTTGCAGCGCGAGCTTGCCGAGGAGTTGGCCACTGTGGCCACTGTCGAATCGGCCGGCACGGCGATGGTGTACCGCATCAGCGAGTCTTCGATCCGCCACGCGCTCGATATCGGGAAATCCCGTGACTGGATGCAGGATTTTTTCACTAGGCACTCTAAAACTCCGGTGCCGCAAGGGCTGACATATCTGATCGATGACGTCGCGCGCCGGCACGGCCAGCTCCGGATAGGTATGGCCGCGTCGTTCGTGCGGTGCGAAGATCCGGCGCTGTTGGCCCAAGCCACAGCGGCGGCCTCCGAGGAACTAGGGCTACGGGCGCTGGCCCCGACGGTCGCGGTGTCCCTGGCACCGATCGCCGAAGTGCTCGTTGCTTTGCGGACTGCCGGATTCGCCCCGGCCGCCGAAGACTCCACCGGCGCGGTTGTCGACATCCGGAAGCGCGGCGCCCGGGTGCCCACACCGCAGCAACGCCGGCCGTACCGGCCGTCGCCACGCCCGAGCGGGCAGACCCTCAATGCCGTCGTCGCGGTACTCCGCAAGGTGACCTCCGCGCCGTTCGGCAATACCCGCGTCGACCCGGCGGAGACGATGTCGCTGCTACAGCGCGCAGCGGCAGATCAGACCACTTTGGTGATCGGCTACCTCGACGCCGCCGGGGTGGCCACCCAGCGGGTGATATCGCCGATCAGCGTGCGGGGCGGGCACCTCGTCGCCTTCGATTCTGGCGCCGAAAAGTTGCGTGACTTCGCCATCCACCGCATCACGTCAGTGCTGCCCGCCGACGAACAATAATGGACGCCATGACCCGCGCTAGCGACCATGCAGAGCGAAGCGATGAGAAGGAGCGGCGCTGTGACTGACGGCCCGCTGATCGTGCAGTCGGACAAGACCGTGCTGCTCGAAGTCGACCATCAGCTGGCCGGGGCGGCGCGTGCCGCCATCGCACCGTTCGCCGAGCTGGAACGCGCACCCGAACATGTGCACACCTACCGAATTACCCCGCTGGCGCTGTGGAATGCCCGCGCGGCCGGACACGACGCCGAACAGGTGGTCGATGCGCTGGTCTGCTACTCCCGCTACGCGGTCCCGCAGCCGCTGCTGGTCGACATCGTCGACACCATGGCGCGCTACGGGCGACTACAGCTAGTTAAGCACCCAGCACACGGGCTGACCCTGGTCAGCCTGGACCGCGCCGTGCTGGAGGAAGTGCTGCGCAACAAAAAGATCGCACCGATGCTGGGCGCACGGATCGACGACGACACCGTCATCGTCCATCCCAGCGAGCGAGGCCGGGTCAAGCAGCTGCTACTGAAAATCAGCTGGCCTGCAGAGGATCTCGCCGGCTATGTGGACGGCGAGGCGCACCCGATCAGCCTTAGCGAGGACGGCTGGAAACTGCGCGACTACCAGCAGCTGGCCACCGATTCGTTCTGGTCCGGCGGCTCCGGGGTGGTGGTCCTGCCCTGCGGCGCCGGCAAGACCTTGGTGGGCGCGGCCGCAATGGCCAAAGCTGCTGCCACAACGCTGATCCTGGTCACCAACATCGTGGCCGCCCGGCAATGGAAACGGGAGCTGGTCGCACGTACCTCTTTGACCGAGGACGAGATTGGCGAATACTCCGGAGAACGCAAAGAAATCCGGCCGGTCACCATCTCGACCTATCAGATGGTGACTCGCCGAAGCAAAGGCGAGTACCGGCATCTCGAGCTCTTTGACAGCCGCGACTGGGGGCTGATCATCTACGACGAGGTGCATCTGCTGCCGGCGCCGGTGTTCCGAATGACAGCCGACCTGCAGTCCAGGCGGCGGCTCGGCTTGACCGCGACCTTGATCCGCGAGGACGGTCGCGAAGGTGACGTGTTTTCCCTCATCGGCCCGAAGCGCTATGACGCGCCGTGGAAGGATATCGAGGCGCAGGGCTGGATCGCGCCGGCCGAGTGCGTCGAAGTCCGGGTCACCATGACCGACAGTGAGCGGATGATGTATGCCACAGCCGAGCCAGAAGAACGCTACCGGCTGTGTTCGACGGTGCACACCAAGGTTGCTGTGGTCAAGTCGATTCTCGAAAAACACCCCGGCGACCAGACGCTGGTGATCGGCGCCTATTTGGATCAACTCGAGGAGCTTGGCACCGAGCTGGACGCTCCGGTGATCCAAGGGTCGACAAAGACGCGAGAACGCGAAGCTCTGTTCGACGCCTTTCGCCGCGGCGAGTTGTCCACACTGGTCGTGTCCAAAGTCGCTAACTTCTCGATCGACTTGCCCGAAGCAGCTGTAGCGGTGCAAGTCTCTGGCACGTTCGGCTCACGCCAAGAGGAGGCGCAGCGGCTGGGCCGGCTGTTGCGACCCAAGTCCGACGGCGGCGGCGCTATCTTCTACTCAGTGGTGGCCCGCGACAGCCTTGATGCCGACTACGCCGCGCATCGGCAGCGATTCTTGGCAGAGCAAGGCTACGGCTACATCATTCGAGACGCCGACGATTTGTTGGGGCCGGCGATTTAGGCGGAGCGACCCACGCGGGCACTAGCTCAGTGCGGGAATCACTTCACGTTCAAACAACTCGAGGCCAGAGCGGTCATACGCGGCCTCCGGAAAGTAGCAAATCGCGTATTCGCAGCCGAGATCGCGGATCTTCGCGATCCGGTCGATCACCTGTTGGACTGTGCCCGTCGCCGAATCCGGGCCGGCGACGCCCGCGATCATTGCATCCGCCACGGATTCGGGCACGTAGTCGACGATGCGGTCGCGTACCCGCCGCACTCGGTCCTGCACGTCAGCTTCCGATGCGCCGACTACGGCCGTGAAGTTGGCCGAGCGCACGATCGCGTCGAAGTCGGTGCCCACTTTGCTGCAGTGCTGGGCCAGCACCTGCGACTTGTGGGCGAATGCGGTGGGCTCTGGCGCGAAGTTGGTGTACTGGGCATATTGTGCCGCGATCCGCAAGGTCACCTTTTCACCCCCACCCGCGATCCACAGGGGAATACCACTGTCCTGCAATGGCTTCGGGGCCACGATCGCACCGTCGACCTGGTAGTGTTCGCCGTCGAAGCTGACGGTGCCGTCGCGCCACGCCGCACGCATGATCTGCACACCTTCATCCAGCCGCGCCAACCGCACACGCGCCGACGGGAAACCGTAACCGTAAGCTCGCCACTCGTGTTCGTACCAGCCACCGCCGATACCCATTTGAATTCGGCCACCAGCGATGAGATCGGTGGTGGCTGCCACCTTCGCCAGGTAGACGGGATTGCGATAACTCATAGCTGTGCACATCTGGCCGAGCTTGATCCGCGATGTGCTCGCCGCGTAGGCCGCCATCAGCGACCATGCCTCGTGCGTGGCTTCGCCGGTCGGCATTGGAACAGTATGAAAGTGGTCGTAGACCCACAGTGAGTCCCAGGCGCCTTCGTCCGCGTAGCGGGCGAGGTCGCGCATCACTGTCCAGTGTTTCTCAGGTTCGATGCCGACGAGATCCATTCGCCAGCCTTGCGGAATGAACAGACCAAAGCGCATAACGTGCGACTCTAGGCGCCTCGTCGACAGCTTGGACGAGTGGGCTCAGATCGCAGAGGTGTGCGCCAGCGGCAACGTCAGCCGCACGCCGAACCGGCGGAGGGTTCGCGTTGGGAAGCCCCGACTTGCACCTCAGGTTCAACACGTTCAATCGTGGTCGCCTGGGCCGGAGACAGCGGTTCAACACTGTGCCGGCGAAGCCGGTTGGCGTTGCCCACCACCGACAGTGAGGACAAAGCCATGGCAGCGGCGGCGATCATGGGCGAGAACCGCAGCCCGAGCAGCGGGTATAGGACGCCGGCGGCGAGCGGGATGCCGACCGCGTTGTAGACCATGGCGAAAAACAGGTTCTGTCGAATGTTTCGCATGGTGAGGCGCGACAGCCGGATGGCGGTGACCACCCCGGCCAGCGACCCGGAGATCAAGGTGATGTCAGCTGCTTCGATAGCCACGTCGGTACCGGTGCCGATGGCCAGCCCGACATCGGCTTGAGCTAGGGCTGGTGCATCGTTTATGCCGTCACCGACCATCCCGACCCGGCGTCCCTCGGTTTGCAGCCGACGGATCTCGCCGGCTTTATGTTCGGGTAGGACTTCGGCGAGCACCCGTGACACGCCCACCTGGCGCGCGATCGCCGCGGCGGTGCGGGCATTGTCCCCGGTAATCATCACCACCTGTAGTCCCAGCTTCTGCAACGCCGCGATCGCCGCGACGGAATCGTCTTTGACCGTGTCGGCGACGGCAAGCGCTCCGGCCGGCCGGCCGTCGACAGCGGCCAGGATCGGTGTTTTTCCTGCGGCGGCGAGATTGGCGCCTTTACGCTCGAGTTCGGCGGTCTCGATGCCGTTTTCAGCCAACAGGCTGGCGGTCCCGACGAGCACTTCGCTGTCTCCGACGGTGGCCCGAACCCCTTTTCCGGTGATCGAAACGAAGTCTTTGGCAGTGGACACGTCGATGCCGCGATCCCGGGCGCCCTGCACCACAGCACCGGCAACTGGGTGTTCGCTTTCGGCTTCCGTGGCCGCAACCAGGGCCAGCAGGTCGTTCTCCGCAAACGTTCCAGCACCGTCGATATCGGTCAGGGTCGGTCTGCCAGCGGTGACGGTGCCGGTCTTGTCAAGCACGATGGTGTCGAGCCGATGCGCGGTCTCCAGCGCTTCGGCCGAGCGGATCAAAATTCCCGCGCCGGCCCCTTTTCCGGTGCCGACCATAATCGACAGCGGGGTGGCCAGACCCAGCGCGCAGGGGCAGGCGATGATCAGCACCGCCACCGCCGACACCAGCGCCTGCGTCAATGCCGGTGCCGGTGCCGGACCAACGACAAACCAGATCGCAAAGGTGGCGATGGCGATCGCCATGACGACCGGAACGAAGTACGCCGAGATCGCATCCGCGAGCCGCTGGATCGGGGCTCGGGATGTCTGCGCTTGCTGCACCATCCGGATGATTTGGGCCAGCATGGTGTCGGCGCCAACTTTGGCCGCACGTACCCGCAACGATCCGGTGGTGTTGACGGTGGCACCAATGACGGCGTCGCCGGCGTGTTTGGTGACCGGCATCGATTCTCCCGTGACCATGGCCTCGTCGACGGCGGACTGTCCGGACAACACCGTGGCGTCGACCGGGATTTTCTCACCGGGCCGGATCAGAATCTCGTCGTCGACGACGACATCTTCGATGGGTATCTCCGTTTCGGCGCCGTCGCGCAGCACCCGCGCGGTACGCGCCTGCAGGCCAAGTAAGGCGCGGATCGCTTCTCCAGTGCCGGCCTTGGCTCGGGCTTCCAAGAGTCGCCCCAGCATGATGAGGGTGAGAATGACGCCGACGGCCTCGAAGTACACATCGCGCACTTCGGCCGGCAGGGCGGTGGAAGCCACCGTGACGAGCACACTATATCCGTAGGCTGCGAGCGTACCCAGCGTGATCAGGCTGTTCATGTCGGCGCTGCGATGCGCCAGCGCCAGCCAGCCGGTGCGATGGATTGGCCAGCCCACGTAGCACATCACCGGGGTGATCAGTGCCAGCTGAACCCAATTGTTCAGCAATACCGCCGGCACCCAATGACTGCCTAATGGGCGCGCCATCACCGCATACAGCACCGGCGCGGTAAGTACCGCGCCGATCAGCACCCTGCGAATCAGGTCGGCGATTTCGGCTTGCCGTTCTGCGGCTTGTGCGGCTTCAACGTCGGCGGCGACCGGCTCCTCGATACCGGCCGCCGGCGTGCCGTCGAGAACGCTATCGGCCCCAGCGGGTTCGACGGACCCGGTGTGCTCGGCGTCGGGGATGACCACCAGGGTGCCGCTGATCATGTTCATGCTGCACACAAACCCGAATGACCCCGCCTGATGTGGGGTGAACCGGACCGTGGTGCGCTGATGCGCGGGCAGCGCCGCTGAAAGGTGAAGATCGGGAAAGACCACCCGGGAGCTGCAGTCCCCGGTTTCCTGCCGGTCGAACTCGATCTCAACCGGAATGCCTTGGCGCACTTGTACGACGTTGGGACTGTACCCGCCGCGAACGGTTACCTGAACCCGCTGAACCCCGCCGCTTAGCGCCGCGGCATGAGCGCTGCGGGGGGCAAAGAAGTACCACGCCAAGCCGGCGATGGCCAAGACCGCACCGACAACGACCGCAACGTCAACGCTCGACACCATGACCTCCTCGCCTGGCAATGCCGATCAGACGCAGCACCGTGCTGGTACTCCAGAAAACCCAGTGGAACAACGCCTTTGATGCGATACTGGCACGGCCGGGCGCTGACCGCCGTCCCGCCCAGCATGAGGTCAGCATATCCCTTCTGAGCAACGAGCTACGTCGCTTGCCCCGAGGCGCTGAACTGGCCGTGGCATCGAAACTGACAGATGCCGGCGAACATGTTGGCCCGCCGAAGATTCCCACGACGACCAACACTGCCCAAGCCCGCGCTGGTTGCCTACCGTAGGCATGCATTAAGCCCCCAACATGTTTGGGGGCTTAATGCGTTTTCTCCCACAGCGGCTAGCTCAACAGGGACTCCGGCGGCAGGAAACGGTCACCGTAGGTGGCTGCCAACTCGCGGGCTCGGGCCACGAAGGCCTCCTTACCCGTTCCGGCCGAACCTTGGTAGCCAACGATGTACTGAGCGCTGCCGCCCGTCCAGGGTGGGAAGCCAATACCCATGATCGACCCGATATTGGCGTCGGCGACACTCGTCAGCACGTTCTCGTCGAGGCATTTCTGCGTTTCCAGCGCCTCGGCGAACAACATCCGGTCGATCATGTCTTGCAACGGTGGGCGCGAACTGCCGGACTTGAACGTTTCGCCCAGCCCGGACCAAAGACCGGTGCGCTTTCCGTCGGTGTAGTCGTAGAAACCGGCACCGTTGAGACGCCCCGACCGTTTGAGTTCGATCATCTTCTCGACAACCGCCTCAGCCGGGTGCGGCACGTAGCTGCCACCAGCATCCTCCACACCCTTGCGAGTCGCGACGGCGATCTTGTGCATCAATTCGAGGTTGAGCTCATCGGACAGCTGCAGCGGCGGCGCCGGGTAGCCGGCCTGCGAGCCGGCCTGCTCAATGCTGGCCGGCGCAATCCCCTCACCAAGCATCGCCAGCGCCTCGTTGACGAAGGTGCCGATGACGCGTGAGGTGAAGAAACCACGGCTGTCGTTGACAACGATCGGTGTCTTGCCGATCGCCAGGGTGTAGTCGAACACCCGAGCGAGCGCCTCGTCAGAAGTCTTCTCGCCCTTGATGATTTCGACCAGCGGCATCTTGTCCACCGGCGAGAAGAAGTGAATCCCGATGAAATCTTCCTGCCGCTTGACCCCGGTCGCCAGGCCGGTGATCGGCAGCGTCGACGTGTTCGACCCAAGCAGCGCGTTGGGCTCGACGACGTCTTCGATCTCCTGGAAAACTTTATGTTTGAGGTCCTGATTCTCGAACACCGCCTCAATGACGAAGTCGACGCCGGCAAAATCGGAGGCGTCGGCTGTCGGGGTGATCCGATCCAGCAGCTCCTTGGACTTCTCCGCGGTGGTGCGGCCCCGCTCCAGCGCTTTGGCTTGCAGCTTCTCCGAGTAGCCCTTGCCCTTCTGCGCGGCTTCTAGAGTGACGTCTTTGAGGACAACGTCGTAACCGGCCTTGGCCGAAACAAAGGCGATGCCGGCGCCCATCATGCCGGCACCGAGCACACCGATCTTCTTGATTTGCGTCTTGCCGATGCCATCCGGCCGCGACGCGCCGGAATTGATGGCCTGCAGGTCGAAGAAGAAGGCCTGAATCATGTTCTTGGCCACTTGCCCGGTGACCAGTTGGGCAAAGTAGCGGCTTTCGATCCGGCTAGCCGTGTCGAAGTCGACCTGTGCTCCCTCGACCGCGGCTGCCAGGATCGCCCGCGGCGCGGGCATCGGGGCACCTTTGAGCTGCTTGCGCAGGTTCGACGGGAACGACGGCAGGATGGCTGCCAGCGCCGGCGACGACGGAGTGCCGCCAGGCATCTTGTAGCCCTTCTTGTCCCAGGGCTGCTCGCAGGCTGCGGGATTGGCCGTGATCCATGCCTTGGCGGCAGGCACCAGCTCCGCGACCGTCGGCAAGATCTCGTCGACCAACCCGACGTCCTTTGCCTTGGCCGG
The DNA here is from genome assembly GCF_965230835.1 of Mycobacterium sp. GTDB lineage: Bacteria > Actinomycetota > Actinomycetes > Mycobacteriales > Mycobacteriaceae > Mycobacterium. Next base: position 3,067,268 of record NZ_CBDDLW010000002.1, on the reverse strand, counting down.
CTTGAACCGGGTGCCCTGCGCCAACACCGACACGAAGGCATTCTGAATACCAAGCATCCGCACGGTGCGGGTTACCCCGCCGCCGCCCGGCAACAGCCCCAACGTCACCTCGGGCAGGCCTAGCTGGCTGCCCTTGACGTCGGCGGCAATGCGGTGATGACAGGCCAGCGCGATCTCCAGGCCGCCACCGAGTGCGGCTCCGTTGATCGCGGCGACAACCGGCTTGCCCAGCGTCTCCAACGTGCGCAGCTGCTTCTTGACCGTCTCGACAGTGTCGAAGGAGTCGCCGGCATCTTCGGGCCCGGCATTAATCATCGCGGTGAGGTCTCCGCCAGCAAAGAATGTCTTTTTCGCGCTGGTAATAACCACGCCGGTGATCGAATCCTTTTCGGAAACGAGGCGGTCTACGGTTTTGCCCATCGATTCGATGTACGCCTCGTTCATCACGTTGGCTGACCCTGAGGGGTCATCCAACGTCAGCGTGACTATGCCTTCGGCATCCTTGTCCCACTGGATTGTGTTGTCCGCCATTTGTTTTCTCAGCTTTCCTTCCCGGCAGTAGTCAAGCGATCGTCAGACGCGCTCGATGATGGTTGCTACGCCCATGCCGCCACCGATGCACAGCGTGACGAGCGCACGCCGGGCGTCGCGCCGCTCCAGTTCGTCGACCATGGTGCCCAGAATCATCGCGCCGGTGGCGCCCAGCGGGTGGCCCATCGCGATGGCGCCGCCGTTGACGTTGAGCTTCTCGTCGGGGATGTTCAGGTCTTTCTGGAACTTGAGCACCACTGAAGCGAAAGCCTCGTTGAGCTCAAACAGGTCGATGTCGTCGACGGTCAGTCCGGCGCGGTCCAGAACCTTGCGGGTGGCCGGTGTCGGCCCGGTCAGCATGATCACCGGGTCGGACCCGCTGGTGGCGGTGGCGACGATGCGAGCCCGCGGAGTTAGCCCCTGCGATTTCCCGGCGGCCTCGGTCCCGACCATGACCAGCGCCGCGCCGTCTACGATGCCGGAGCTGTTGCCACCGGTGTGCACGTGGTTGATCTTCTCCACCCAGTGGTACTTCTGCAGAGCCACATCGTCGAAGCCGCCCAGCGCGGCAAGGCCCTCGAAGGCCGGCTTCAGCTTGCCTAGACCCTCTTTGGTGGTGTCGGGGCGCATGTGCTCGTCGTGGTCGAGAATCAGCAGGCCGTTCTGGTCGCGAACCGGCACCACCGACTTCGCGAAGTAACCGCCCGACCACGCCTGGGCGGCCTTCTCCTGGCTGCGCAATGCGTAGTTGTCGACGTCTTCGCGGGAGAAGCCCTCGATAGTGGCGATAAGGTCTGCGCCGATTCCCTGCGGCACGAACATCACGTCGTAGTTGGTTGCTGGGTCTAGCCCCATGGCGCCGCCATCGGATCCCATTGGTACCCGGCTCATCGACTCCACGCCGCCGGCCAGCACCAAGTCATCCCAGCCCGAGCGCACCTTCTGTGCAGCCGTGTTGACGGCCTCAAGACCCGATGCACAGAACCGGTTAAGTTGCACTCCACCGGCGGTATCGGGCAAGCCGGCGGCCAACACCGCGGCACGGGCAATGTCACCGCCCTGGTCCCCGACCGGAGAAACCACGCCGAGGATGACGTCGCTGATCAGATCCTCGTCGAGGTCCGGATTGCGTCTACGTAGCTCGTCGATCAAGCCGACGACCAGGCTCAATGGCTTGACCTCGGTCAGCGATCCGTTCTTTTGCTTGCCACGCGGGGTGCGGATGGCCTCATAGATGAAAGCTTCTTCGGACATGTCGACTTCCTATTCGGAAAGAAGGGATACGGATCCGTATTCACGATGTGGTCCAGTAGGGGCCACAGTAGCAGGGTTCTCGGCCAACCTGTTGGTTGGTCGGCGCTTTGCCACCGCGGCCAAGAGTGGAGTTTCGAGCAGTCCCCGGCGGTTCCGGCCGCATGGCCGCCGTCATAGGCTCGTCCCCCATGACGGTGTCGCGACTACGGCCTTTTACAACCACGGTTTTTGCCGAAATGTCAGCGCTTGCCACCCGCATCGGCGCAGTGAACCTCGGACAGGGCTTTCCCGACGAGCCCGGGCCATTGGCGATGCTGCAGGCTGCTCAGCAGGCCATCGCCGACGGCGTCAACCAGTACCCACCGGGAATCGGTATCCCGGCTTTGCGGCACGCTATCGCTGCCCAGCGTCGGCGGCACTTCGGTATCGAGTACGACCCCGACAGCGAAGTGTTGGTGACCGTCGGGGCCACCGAAGCTGTTGCCGCGGCCGTGCTCGGCCTGGTGGAACCCGGCTCAGAGGTGCTGCTGATCGAGCCGTTCTATGACTCCTACTCACCAGTGGTGGCTATGGCCGGCGCGCGGCGAGTTACCGTACCGCTAACCCCGGATGGGCGCGGCTTCGCGCTGGACACCGACGCGCTGCGGCGCGCGGTCACACCACGGACCCGCGCGCTGATCGTCAACTCGCCACACAACCCAACCGGGGCGGTGCTCAACGCCACCGAGCTGTCGGCCATCGCAGAGATCGCGGTGGCCGCGGACCTGCTGGTAATCACCGATGAGGTCTACGAGCATCTGGTGTTTCCCGCACCTGCTGGCCAGCACCACACCGAGGTCCCCCGACACCTGCCGTTGGCCGGCTTCGATGGCATGGCCGAGCGCACGATCACCATCTCAAGCGCCGCCAAAATGTTTAACTGCACCGGTTGGAAGATCGGTTGGGCGTGCGGCCCAGCCGAACTCGTCGCCGGAGTGCGCGCGGCGAAACAGTATCTGAGCTACGTCGCGGGTGCTCCGTTCCAGCCCGCGGTGGCCTTGGCGCTCGATACCGAAGACAGCTGGGTGGCCGCTCTTCGACGTTCGTTGCAGGCCAGACGAGACCGACTCGCGTCCGCCTTGACCGAGATCGGGTTCGGCGTGCACGACAGCTATGGCACCTATTTTCTGTGCGCCGACCCGCGTCCGCTGGGGTACCACGACAGCACCGCATTTTGCGCTTCGCTGCCCGAGAAAGTCGGAGTGGCGGCTATCCCGATGTCCGCGTTCTGCGGCACCGAGCCGAAGCCCGCGGCAAGCCAAGATTCGGTGTGGAACCACTTGGTGCGCTTCACGTTCTGCAAGAACGACGACACCCTCGACGAGGCGATACAGCGGCTGGCCGCGCTGCGCGATCAACCGGCTAGGTAGCCGGGCCTTGCTCCTCGGCCCCGATCACCCGCGTTCGTAGCCCCTCCAAAGCGGCGTGGAGGATCTTTTCTCGGGCTCGGTTGATCCAAAATTCAGGCAGCGGCGCCGAGGGTTCAACCGTAATGGAAAAGCGCACTCGCGTTGCGCCGTCAACCTCGCGGCGCAGGTTGTATTCACCGTGCTGGCCGTGTTGTTGGGCGGTCTTGTGAGCGTCCCACACCATCCAGTCCGGTCCCCAGTGGTATTCAAGCAACTGAGTGTCGACGATGCCGGTCACCTTCACGGTGACCTTAACGTGGTGTGGGCGCCCGTCGGGATGAGTGTCGATGACGTCGACTCGTTTATGCACCGAAGACCAGGATGGCACTGAGTCCATGTCGGCCAGCGCCTCCATGATCGCGTCAGGGGGCGCGTTGATCACGACTTCGCGCGATGCTTGCACGGCCATCGTTACCAAGTTAGCAACAGCACGGCGCTCGCGGCGGTGTCAAGACTTCGCCGTACCACCCGAGCCAGATGTGCCGCCACCGGCGATCAGCTTGGCCAATCCCTTCGCCGCGGCGTCCAAGACATGTTCGCTTGCCCGCTTGACGATGAAGCCCGGAATTGGTCCCGCTGGCTCGACGGTGATATCGAAACGCACCCGCGTCTTGTCGATACCTTCGGGCTTAACGGTGTATTCGATATGCTGGCCGCGCTGCTGGAAGGTCCGGTCGGCGTCCCAAACCACCCAGTCCTTGCCCCAGTGGTACTCCAGGATTTCTTTGTCCACGAGCCCCAGAATCTTGACGGTGGCCTTCACGTGGTGCGGTCGCCCATCCGGGTAGTAGTCGATCACTTCGACATGCTTGTGCAGCGGCGACCAGTCGGCCAAGACACCAACATCGGCCAGCGCCTCCATCACCACCTCCGGGGGCGCGTCAATGACAAATTCCCGCGATGCTTTTACGGCCACTGCTTTCAAGCTAGCAATGCTGCTGTGTTCCCGCGCGGCGTTGGGCGCAGAACAACCCGCTACCACCCGATATCGGCGAGAGGTGTGGTCGCGGCCGGAGGTCGCTGGACCGGTCCCGCCGGGGTGCGAGAGAAGCGCGGCGCCGGTGCTGCCTGATCGACGCCATGCACGGTGGTCATCGTCGCTCGTGCGGTCAGGTGTCCGCCGCCCGCGGCTTCGCTCCATGTCAGCACTGGCGTCACACACGCATCGGTGCCAGCAAAAACCTGCGTCCATTCGTCACGCGTGCGGCTAGCAAACCGTTCGGCGAGCACAGCACGCAGCTGCGGGTAACCGGCAAAATCGAGTTGATTGGGCACATCGTCCGCCGACAGGCCGAGCCCGGCCAGCATGGCCGCGAAGAATTGTGGCTCGATAGCACCTACCGCCATGTACTTGCCGTCGGAGGTCTCATAGCAACCGTAGAACGGGGCGCCGCCATCAAGCAGGAAGGACTCGCGCTTGTCACGCAGACTGCCAGTGGCCTTCATGGTCCACATCATCTGGGCCAGCAGGCTGACCCCATCGACCATCGCGGCATCGATAACCTGGCCCTTGCCTGACCGTTCCCGCTCGTAGAGCGCGACCGCGATGCCCAACAGCACCAGCATCGATCCGCCGCCGAAATCGGCCACCAGGTTCAGCGGAGGCATCGGCGGCCGATCGGCGTAGCCGAGCGCCGACAGCGCCCCGGTCTGTGAGAGGTAGTTGATGTCGTGGCCCGCGGTGGGGGCCATCGGCCCGTCCTGGCCCCAGCCGGTGATACGCGCGAAGATCAAACGGGGGTTGACCGCCAAACAGTCATCGGGCCCGATGCCGAGTCGCTCGCAAGTTCCAGGCCGGAAACAGTCCAGCAGCACATCTGCCTTCGCGGCCAACTCGCGCAGCGCCTCGGGCTGCGTCTTGACGTCCAAATCCACGATCCGCTTGCCGCGATGCATGAGGTCGCGATCCTCGGACGGCATGGTCAGGCCTCCGGGGCGACGAACCCGCACGACGTCGGCGCCAAGATCAGCGAGCACCATTCCCGCGTGCGGGCCAGGGCCGATACCGCCGAGCTCAATGACCTTCACCCCGGCCAGGGATCCTGTTTCCGTCACGCTCTGCACAGTAGCGGCGCGCTCAGCCGCCCCGGACTTTGAGCACCCGCTTGCGCAGCCCGTCCGTATTCAGCTCCATGACCCCTTTGACGGCGCGCTTCATCACAAAACCAGGCATTGGCACGATGGGGTCCACCTTCAGGTCGAACTTCGCGTGCGTCTTGTCGCCCTGCGGGGTCAGCGTGTAGCGGCCCTCCTGGGAACGAGACGCTTTCGAACTCTCCTGAATCCAGCTGACGCCGTCGTCGTGCCATGTGTACGCGAGCACGATCTCGTCGCTAACACCGGCGATCTTCACCTTCATCCGAGCGCGGAGGGGTCGACCGTGCTCGTCTCGATCGAGCACTGTAGCGCTCTCGTGGATCGACGACCAGTCCGGCATTGTCTCGACGTCCACGATGACAGCGAGGATCTCTTCCGGGCTTGCTTCGATGACTACTCCGCGTGACTCGTTGACTGCCATAGCTGGGACGATAGCGCAGCGCGTTGTCTCCCAGAAGGGTTTCGACTGCGGGGCAACCAAGACAAACGCGTACCGTCGTCTCCGTGACTAGTGCGACGACGAATGACGCGGCCACGGCCTCGTACGCCCCCGATAATTCCGGTTACACCGTGGGCGACTACTTGCTCGACCGCTTGGCCGAACTCGGCGTCTCGGAGATATTCGGGGTTCCGGGCGACTACAACCTGCAATTCCTCGACCACATCGTCGCTCATCCCGATATTCGGTGGGTGGGCAGCGCCAATGAACTGAACGCCGGCTATTCCGCCGACGGATACGGGCGTCTGCGCGGAATGGCAGCTGTGGTAACGACATTCGGAGTTGGCGAGCTATCGGCGGTCAACGCGGTCGCTGGCAACTATGCCGAACACGTGCCAGTGGTGCACATTGTCGGCGGTCCCACCAAAGACGCTCAGGGGACCCATCGAGCACTGCACCATTCGCTCGGCGACGGCGACTTCGAGCACTTCTTCCGCATTAGTCGCGAAATCACTTGCGCGCAAGCCAATCTCATGACAGCGACAGCCTGCAGAGAGATTGACCGGGTGCTCAGCGAGGTACGCGAGCAGAAGCGGCCCGGATACCTGCTGTTGTCGAGCGACGTGGCACGCTTCCCCACCGAACCGCCCGGCACGCCGCTGGCCCGCTACACCGGCGGCACCAGCCCACGAGCGTTGTCGATGTTCATCGACGCCGCCACTGAACTCATCGCCGACCACCAGTTAACAGTGCTCGCCGACCTACTGGTCCACCGCCTGCAAGCGGTCAAGGAGCTCGAGGCGTTGCTCGCGGCCGACGTGGTGCCGCACGCCACCTTGATGTGGGGCAAGAGTCTGCTCGACGAAAGCTCACCGAACTTTTTGGGCATCTATGCCGGCTCGGCCAGCGCCGAACCAGTACGCACTGCCATCGAGCAGGCGCCGGTGCTGGTGACCGCGGGGGTGGTGTTTACCGATATGGTCAGCGGTTTCTTCAGCCAGCGGATCGACCCCACCAAGACCATCGACGTCGCCCAGTACCAGAGCAGCGTGGCCGGTCAGGTCTTCGCTCCGCTGGAAATGGGCGCCGCACTCGAAGCGTTGTCGGGGATCCTGGTCCGGCGCGGCATAAGTTCGCCGCCGGTGGCGCCGCTGCCCGATAACCGGGCCATCGAAGCACCAAAGAAAAACCAAGCAATTACCCAGCGCGCGCTGTGGGACCGGTTGTGCGCAGCGCTCACCCCGGGAAACGTGGTACTCGCCGATCAAGGGACGTCGTTCTACGGCATGGCAGATCACCGGCTGCCATATGGAGTCACCTTCATCGGCCAACCACTGTGGGGCTCAATTGGTTACACGCTACCTGCGGCCCTCGGAGCCGGAGTGGCGCATCCGGACCGCCGGACGGTTTTGCTGATCGGCGATGGGGCCGCGCAGCTGACTGTGCAGGAACTTGGCACGTTTGCCCGCGAGGGACTGTCGCCGGTCATCATAGTGGTCAACAACGACGGGTATACCGTCGAACGGGCGATTCACGGAAAGACGGCCCCGTACAACGACATTGTCAGCTGGAAGTGGACCCAGCTTCCCGAGGCACTGGGAATCACCGATCATCTAGCCTTTCGGGTGCAGACTTACGGCGAGCTCGACGAAGCACTCACCGCCGCCGCCGAAAACCAGGACCGGATGGTGCTCGTGGATGGCGTGTTCCCCGTGAATGAGTCCAGCTTGTTTTAGAGTCTCGTGGCCCTAAACGTGGGCTGGAAGGGACAAGGAAATGGCTGGTCGTAAGAGGTATGCCGCCGAAGACATTGTGCGCAAGCTGCGCCGAGCTGATGAGCTGGCCGCCGGCGGCAGCTCCGGTGAGCAGATCGCTGCCGAGCTGGGGGTATCGGCGGCCACCCTGTACAACTGGCGCCGAGCCTACGGGGGAATGGATCTCGATGCGGCCCGCGAGCTCAAGGAACTGCGCGAGCAAAACGGGCGGCTCAAACGGCTGTTGGCCGAGGCCGAGCTCGTCAAAGACGCCCTACGTGAGGTGGCCAAGGGAAAATTTTGAGCCCAGCCGCCAAACGCCGCGCCGTGGACATGCTCACAGAAGTCAAGGGCATCTCAGAACGGTTGGCGTGCCAAGCGGTTGGGCTGGCCCGCTCAACCTACCGACGTGTCCGTATCGACCAGACCCCGGCGGACCCGGATGCCGATCTGCGGGCCTGGCTGCGTTCCTACGCCCGCAAACACCCCTGTCACGGGTTTCGCCGTGCGTGGTCGGCGTTGCGCTACGACGAGCATCACCAGGTCAACAAGAAGAAGATCCACCGGCTGTGGCGCCAAGAGGGACTGCAAGTCGCCGTCCGCTCCCCACGCAAACGTGGTGGTGTGCCCTCAGTGCCGCCGATCATCGCCGATGCCCCCAAGGTGGTGTGGGCGCTGGATTTTCAGTTTGACTCCACTATCGACGGCAGGTCGGTCAAGATCGCCTCGATGCTCGATGAGCACACTCGCGAGTCGCTGCTGGACATGACCGCACGCTCCATCACCGCCGAGGCGCTGGTCGACGAGCTCGAGCGAGTGTTCACCACTGCCGGGGGTCCGCCCACGGTGCTGCGCATGGACAACGGGCCGGAGCTGATTTCTCAAGCGTTGCAGCAGTTTTGCGACGGAAAAGTCGGGCTGACCTATATCCCCCCAGGTCAGCCCTGGAAAAACCCCTACATTGAATCCTTTAACAGCCGCTTACGAAAGGAGTGTCTGAACCGCAACTACTGGACTGACCTGCTCGAAGCCAAGGTGGTGATCAGCGATTTCAAACACGAGCACAACCACCGCCACCGCCACTCATCGCTGGGTTATCGCACTCCGGCCGAATACGCTGCCCAATGCAGCCACACCCATCACCCCATAGCCTGCGACATCAACTAAAATCCAGATCAACAACAACCTGGCTCTAATTCCAGGTGGACCCGATATCGGGGACCAGCCATGGAGGCCGTCTTGCCGCGGCTCGAAATCCCGAACCTGCTGGGCCAACTCGTCGGAGACTTGTCGCCGGAAGGCGACCCAAACCGCTGAATCAGCCGTGCAGCCAAGCCCTTTGCCCATCGGCAGCGAGCGGCCCACTCACCGCGGCGCCTCGATCCGCATCGAGTCGAAGAACCTGCCGACAAATAACGGCGGGTAGGCGCCTACCCCCACTCGGCTCATCCACTGGGCGGCGGCGTCCGGATGGTCGATCCACTGCCGGGCGCTGTCTTCGCCGGGGAACTCCTGCAGGACCAGAACTTCGTCCGCATTGTCAAAAGCGTGGTAGATCCACATCTTTCGGACACCGGCGGTCGTGAACTTGTCCAATGCCATCCTGATCTCCGCGGTCAGAGCCGACACGTCGTCGACCGACGCGAACGCGGCCATCACGACTCCGGGTGGGCCGCTGACCGGCGAAGGCGTCGCAGCGAATCTCTCGAAAAGCTCTCCGGCAAACACGGCCGGAATGTCGTCGGCCCCGAACGCGTCGAACCAGTCGAAGAAGACTCGCGACCGCAGCAATTCCACGATCGGCTCACGACTGTGCACGCCGATCATCACCAACAGGCGGCCATAGTCGTGCGTGGAGGTGTAGACCAGCACGTGGTAGGCGCCGATGTCGGCCAGAGCCGCCTTGTTCTGTTCCAGCAATTCCCATACCGCGCTCGGATCCGGAACGCGGTAGTCCCAAGCGATCAGCAGCGAATGAATGTCGGTGGCTGTCAACGCGCTTGTGTCCTTCGACAGATTTCCGGCGAAACGACAGGGCAGCCCGCCCGGAACACCAGACGTGTTGATGCCGCCCACGATGGGCATGGCCGCCTTGCGCCGCGTCGATCCACAGCCGATCGGCGGGCGCTCCAGACCGGTGGCGGATAACCACCCCTCCTCATCGATCGCCTCCGAGTAGCAGCTGGATCGTCGAGGTATAGCCGGATAACACTCTACTCGCCAACCGATGTCGCCCCCCGCACCCGCGGGCCGCAGTGCAACGACAGGCAACGCTCGGCTACGGACCGTACTCGCCAGTGAACCAAGCTGTGACCGGAAAACGGCTAGCTACAGACGCCGCACGCCAGGCCGATACGGGCTAATTGGAGTTGCTGCGCTATCCCGTGGTGTTCACGACCAAGACTTCAGTCTTGGACTTCCGCGAGATATTGGCGGGTAGGGAGAACCATCGCCCAAGGGTCTTGTCGAGTCCCACATTGCCCACCACCAGCAGATCGGCGTTGGACTCTTCAGCGACGTTGACCAGTGCTTTCACCGGAGTGCCGTGAACTGGCCGGATATCGATGTTCTTGGCCCCCGCGGCCCTGGCCCGCTCCCTGGCTTCGCGTAACGTCTCGTAGATGGGCGCATTGCCCAGCGTTTTGTAACCCTCGCTCTTGAGGATGTCCGCCGCACGTAGATCCGCCGCGTCGGACAGGTGTCCGATCGCGATGATCAGCTTGGCGTTCGACTTGGTGGCTATCGCGGCGGCGTGGTCGACCGCACGCATCGAAGTCTCCGAGCCGTCTGTCCCCACCACAAGGGTTTGATAGGCGGTCATGTCGTGGTCCTCCTGAGTAACGCTGCCGCCGGCGTCCCGGGATACGCCGGTAGCCCAGCGCGTGCGGTTTTGTTGGCGGCTATGTACAGGTCTTGTTCTGCTGGCTGGCACCAGATTGCTGGCAATGGTTGGCGCTGCGACGAGCCAGGAAGGGCGGGGACGGTTGGCCCCGCAGAGTCAGGCAAGAGTCACGATGATCACATCTGTAACAGATCTTGCAGTTCCATGGTGCAGGCAAATTCGGCCAATTGCACGCCAGTGTGGCGTAATCGCCAACAGAACAAGCACGGTGATGCAGATCACGTCAGAGCTGTTGCCCGGGAAAACTGCCGCACCAACCAATCCCACGACGAGGGCCGCGTCGAGGGGCGTCGGTCAAGTAGGTCGAACACGGCCGGCTTGCCAACCGGGCGCGCCGCCGTCGACTAGCCGACAGCTCTCATACCGGTGCCACGCCCGGTTCGAGCAGACGTTTGGGATGCATTCCGTCCACCTGGCCAATGAAGGGCGGATGAATGCTGTAACCAAGCATCCGCCGGATGTCTTCGGAGACGGCGCGCACGGTGTCTCGGGTCATCGATAGCCCGAATGCCTCCTGGGTGCGCAACCACGGTTCGCAATACTGGGCCGTGAGCGCTAGGCGGGAATCGCTAGACCGATTGGCCCCGCCACCGTGCCACAGTGTCCCGAGAAAGAAGACGCAGGACCCGGCGGGCATGATCACCGGTTCGCGATCGGCATCTGCGGGCAGGCGGTCGCCCCAGCGATGGCTGCCCGGGATGATATCTGTGGCGCCGTTGTCGGCAGTGAAATCGTCGATCGCCCAAATTGTGGCTGCGCCCAACGCTTTGCGCGGACGCGGTAGCGGGTAGAAGCTTTCATCTGTGTGCAGCAGCTGCGCTTGCTCGCCCGGCAAAATATCGATGACTTGTAGCATCGAAAGCAGATAGTTTGGCAGCAACAATCGATCCAGCAATGCCAACACCCGGGGATGATCGGCGATCCGATCACAGGCGCGGGTCTTGTTCAGCACGCTGTAGACCCTGCGGGTGCGGTGGCCTTCGAAGTTGTTGCGGCCGAACCGATCGAGCAGCGGCGCGACGCTGCGCCGGATTTCGATGAGCTCTTCCGGGGTCAGCATGTCGTGCAGAACGAGGTAACCGTCGCGTAGCACCGCTTCCAGGTCTGCGTCGGCGACCGCGGGATCGACGCTTTCGCCGCTGCTTGGTGTCCACTTATAGGTGGTCGCCAAGTCTTCACCCAGATCGTTTACTGAAGATACTTCTGCACCCACGGGAGCGCCCTTCCGGATTAAAACATAATCTAATTCTGTTATTATTCGAGTGTGGCACGGGCACCGATCGGGCGTCAACAACTCCTCGATTCCGCCCGCCACGAACTGGTCGACAGCAACGGGGTACTAGAGCTTGCCAGCGTGACCCGTCGCGCTGGCCTGAGCACCGGCGCCGTCTATCACCACTTCGGCTCCAAAGCCGGTTTGCTAGTGGCAATTTGGGATGCATTCTACGAAGGGCTCAGCCAGGCAATCGCCGATGATCGGCTCCCCGACACCGACTGGGCCAGCCGCGAGCAAGAGCGCACCCGACATTTCGTCGCCTATCACTTCACCCAGCCGTTGGCACCGCTGCTGGTCAATCGCGTCGCCCCTGACCCCGCGCTGACCGAGATCGAGGCTGTCTACATCCGGAACCTCGGAGACCTGGCGGCGACCAACATTCGCCGCGGCCAGCGTTCGGGGGACATTGCCGCGGCGGTCGATGCAGACAGCGCCGGCCACTACACCATCGGCGGCCTCCGTCAGGGCATCGCGCAGCAACTACGCCTCACACCCCGTCCGGAGATCGACCAAGCCGCCGAACGACTCTGGCGGCTCATCGCGGCAACCCTCGGACTTTGCTAATAAGCACTGCTAGTGGCTTCGTCGATTAGCCGCCGGTGTGCAGTAACACCCATCGTGTGTTCTCAGAAATCGGGCCGGGCTAGCGTCGAGCGACAACCAGCACCCGCCAAAGGAGTCACCGTGAAGAACAACCTCGGCCTACACCTGAAAAAGCGTGCACTGCTCAACCCCGACCGTGAGGCGGTCGTCGACGTCAACACCGGTGCCAGGTTCAGCTACGCCGAGGCGAACGCCCGCTGCAACCAAGTCGCCAATGCTCTTACCGGGGCAGGGCTTCGCCCTGGCGACCGTGTTGCCACGTTGCTCATGAATGGCTACCAATTCGTCGAGACCTTCTACGGTGTGGCGAAAGTCGGCGGGGTCATTGTCACGCTCAACTGGCGTTTGGTTGCAGACGAACTCTCGTTCATCCTCAAAGACAGTGGCGCAGAAACGATGATCTTTGCCACCCCGTTCACCGCGATCTGCGCCGAGCTGCACGCTCGAGGCACTGGCGGAACGGCTATCACACGTTGGCTCCACGTCGGTGCGCCTGCCGACACGCCCGAATGGGCCGAACACTATGAGACGGCTCTGGCCGGCGCCAGTCACGCCGAACCAGAGATTGCCGCCGCGGACGACGACCTACTTTTCATCATGTACACGTCGGGCACAACCGGGCTACCAAAGGGTGTGATGCACAGCCACAGCAGCATGCTGTGGGCCTTGATCACGACCTCGGCAACCGCCGATTTCCGCAAGCGCGACCGCTTCGTCATCTGCCTACCCTTGTTCCACGTCGGTGCCCTCACCCCACTCATGAGCATGATCTATTTGGGCGGCACCTGCTTGATCATGAATCAGTTTGACGCTCAGCAGATTTGGGAGTTGTTCAGCACCGAACAGGCCACGGGCACCCTGGCCGTACCTGCAATGTTGCAAGCCATGCTCCAAACGCTTGACAAAGAAACCCATGACTACTCGTCGTTGCGTTGGGTGATGAGTGGTGCCTCGCCAGTTCCGGTGAACCTGATCGAGACCTACGCCTCGATGGGGATCGAGGTCCATCAGGTCTACGGCCTGACCGAGGTGGGCGGTCCAGCGTGCCTTATCGACCCCGACGACGCCATAGCGAGAGCCGGTTCCACCGGCAAAGCGTTCTTCCATACCGAGGTCATGGTGGTAGGCGACAACGGCCTCGAAGCGCCAGTGGACGTCCCCGGTGAAGTCCTGGTCAAAGGCCCGAACATCATGGTCGGTTACTGGAACCGTCCAGAAGCCACCGCCGACACGGTTGTCGACGGGTGGCTCAAGACCGGCGACATCGCAGCACGCGACGCGGAAGGGTTCATCTACATCCGCGACCGCGTGAAGGACATGATCATCTCGGGCGGCGAGAACATCTACCCCGCGGAGATCGAGAACGTCATTCTCGGCGTAGACGGCGTGCAGGACACGGCGGTGATCGGGATCCCCTCAGAAAAATGGGGTGAAAGCCCACTCGCCATCGTTGTACGTGCCGACGAGACCGTCACCGAAGACGCGATCCTGGGCGCTTGCCAACACAGCCTCGCCCGATTCAAACAGCCGGTTCGGGTCGAGTGGATCGATACGATCCCGCGTAACCCGACTGGCAAGGCGCTCAAACGCATACTCCGCGAGCAATACGCCGCTGGCGCATAGTGGGCGTTCAAAGCCTGCTAAACCTGGTGACAGAGAGCGTGTTTCGCGCGAAATCGACTCGAATCGATCCGAAAACCCTCGCGCTAGGGCAGCAGCTGAAACGCACCCAAACCAGGTTAGACACGTGGTCGGCTTGACCAACTCGCATAGCGTTGCTTAACTGGTTAGTTAACTGATAGCAAGTTTGTAACTGGGTGATGGTGTCCGCCCGGAAGGTGATGTCGCCAAACACCTTCCAAACCGCCTTAAGGCTGATGGCGCCTGCGAACTAAGGAGTCGCAGGTGACATGTGTCTTTGTGGAGCTACCTTTGAATTGCGTTGGCGTTCAACGGCCAATACTGCCAACGAGTCGTCGGTCGAATCGCGATGGGCCACGTTTATTGGCGCGGCGACGCCGTCCTGTTGCTGCACCCACCCGGCCACTGCGACCGCGCGCGGCCCCGACAGCACAAACGCCACGAATGTAGTGGCTCGTATGCGCGTCGGTCGGTGCAGCGAGCCGGGCCAAGAAGCGTTGGGCGCAACATGTGCTGCCCTATTTCGATCTAGCCACTCTGCACGTAGGGGCTCCGAACAGCCACGGCGGAACCGAGCTGACACGCCACCGCTCGTAGCCGACATCGTGATGTCCCCAGCATGGCCCTCGCTGCTAGTCAGCGTCGATGCCCGCCAGGCGTGGGTGAAGTTCTAAGGCCAGGCCCACCGAAGCCGCCAACGCGAGGTCACACAGGTAGGGAGGGAACACGGCTATGGATTTCGCGATGTTACCGCCGGAAATCAACTCCGGCAGAATGTATACCGGCCCCGGCTCGGGGCCGATGCTGCTGGCGGCGACGGCCTGGGAGGAGCTGGCTGCCGAACTCGATTCAACGGCGGCTTCCTATGACGCGACAGTGTCCGGGTTGGCGGCCGGTCCTTGGCTGGGTCCCGCGTCGGCCTCGATGGAGGCAGCCGCCGCACCATATATCGAGTGGCTCAACGCAAGTGCCGCGCGCGCCACGCAAGCCGCAGCCCAAGCCAAAGCGGCGGTAGCCGCCTATGAGGCGGCGTTCGCGATGACGATACCGCCGCCGGTGATTGCGGCCAACCGCAGTTTGCTGATGACGCTGGTTGCGACCAATATTCTGGGGCAGAACACACCGGCAATCGCAGCCAACGAAACCCAATACGAACAGATGTGGGCCCAGGATGCCGCCGCGATGTACGGCTACGCTGGCCAATCGGCGGCAGCGTCGGCGTTGACGCCGTTCAGCCCGGTTCCGTTGACCACCAACCTCACCGGGGCTGCTGGCCAGGCGGCTGCAGTGGAGCAATCCATCATCGCCGATGGCCCGCAGGTGATCAGCGCGCTAGCCCAGGCACTGCAGGCGCTGGCAACACCCGCAGCATCGGCATTGCCACTATCGTCTTTGTCGCCCTTGGTGAGTGGCTCCGGGTTGGCCGGATTGTCGACAATCTTGTCGCTGATCATTATTCCCCTTACAGCGATCGACCTGCCCATAGCGGCTACCAGCGCCACCGCGTCGGCGACTAGTGCGACGGCATCACTGACATCGGCAGGAACGACGGTGCGAGGCTTAGAGATCAACGCCGACCGTGACTTCGCAAAAGGCGACGGACCGTTCACCGGCCACGGGCCAGGTGGACACCTGCTGCCGCAGTGGCTCTTCGGCGGACCGTCGACCGCGCCACCGGTGAGCGCCGGCATGGGCCAAGGAAACGCCGTGGGCAAGCTGTCGGTGCCGTCGGCCTGGACTGTGGCGGCGCCGGCATTACGCTCCGTCGCTTATGCACTGCCGAGCACCGGGCCAGCGGTTTCTCCCCCAGCAGTTACAGCCACCAGTGGGAGCCTGTTCCCTGGCATGGCGCTTGCCGGTGCGGCCGGATACACCATGGGCAGCGACGAGCGCTTCAGGGCAGCCGGCCAGGGCAGGCTGAGGCCGCTACAACGGCAAAGACCCGAGGAGCCGACTGAAATAGCAACCGAGTTGCGTGAGCTCGCCGAACGTGCGCAGTCGCTCCTGGCCAAGCTCGCCAACTCTGGGCTCATGACCAACGCCGAAGTCATCGAACAACGGCAACGTTTCCCCGACTAGATGCCTTTCACCGACATCGTCAAATGGACCGCACCGGCCGCTAATGCGACAAGGAAGTCACCGACCACCGCGGAAAGGTCGGCAGGCCTGGGGCTGTCGGCAGAGATGCATCGGTGTTTCAGTAGCTTCTCGGCAACTTCAAGGTATGCGCGCCGAGGAAATTCAAGATCATCTCCTGGCTGATCGGGGCGATCTTCAGCAGTCGGGCCTCACGGAAGTAGCGCGCGACGTGATACTCCTCCGAGTAGCCCATACCGCCGTGGGTTTGCAAGGCCCGATCCGCGGCAGCAAAGCCGGCATCGGCGCACAGATATTTGGCGGTATTGGCTTCGCGCCCACAGGGTCTGCCGTGATCATAGAGCCAGGTGGCTTTGCGCAACATCAGTTCCGCGGCGTCTAGCCGCGCCAGGGAGTCCGCGAGCGGGAACTGGATCGCTTGATTCATTCCGATCGGCCGATCGAACACCTCGCGCTCGTTGGCGTACGTCACCGCCTTGTCCAGCGCCACCCTGCCGATCCCGAGCGCTTCAGCCGCGATCAGCATCCGTTCCGGGTTCAGGCCGTCGAGGATGTACTGAAAACCCTTTCCTTCCTCGCCGACTCGATCTTCAACGGGAACTTCCAGGTTGTCGATGAACAACTCGTTGGAACCAACCGCGTTGCGGCCCATCTTGCGGATCGGCCGGATCTCGACCCGGTTGCGGTCGAGGTCGGTGAGGAACAACGTCATCCCGTCGGTTTTCTTGGACTGTTCCTGGCTGACTTGGTACTGCCGAGTGCGGGTGAGCAGCAGGATCTTGTCGGACTCCACCGCTTTGGATATCCATACTTTCCGACCGTTGACCACATAGTGATCGCCTTGGCGTTGGGCAAAGGTTGTGATGCGTGACGTGTCGAGCCCTGCACCAGGTTCGGTCACCCCGAAGCACACGTGCATATCGCCGGTCGCGACGCGGGGCAGCGTGCGGCGCTTGAGTTCCTCGGAGCCGTGCACAACCACCGGCTGCATCCCGAATATCGACAGGTGGATCGAGCTGGCAGCGTTCATGGCGCCGCCGGATCTGGCGACTTCTTCGAGGAGCAGGGTGGCTTCGGTGATGCCGAGGCCGTGACCGCCGTAGGCCGGCGGAATGGTCATTCCCAGCCATCCTCCGTCGGCTATCGCCCGGTAGAACTCGGTCGGAAACTCGTGCGCGCGATCTTTTTCCATCCAGTAGTGATCGTCGAACTGTCGCGTCAGCTCCGCGACCGACCGGCGAATCAGCTGTTGGTCGTCGGTCAGCTCGAAATTCATTCCATCGCCGGGCACGAGTGCGTCTCAGTCCTTGTTACCGACGAGTCCTTCGCGCACGGTGGTCACGCTATTAGTGTCGCACAACACCTTCCCCGGCTTTGTCCTTTAGCGGCAATGCCGGCACAACCCGTCGCTGCCGCGCCGGCGTCACCCTGCCGGTTGAGACCGGACGCGCTGAAATAGGGTTCGGTTCGTGGACGGATTCCAAGGACGCGGAGCGGTCATCACCGGCGGCGCCAGCGGCATCGGGTTGGCTACCGCCGTTGAGTTCGCCCGTCGCGGCGCCCGGGTGGTGCTGGGCGACATCGATGCGTCCGCGCTGGACAAAGCCGTGGCGCGGCTTCGCGCTGAGGGATACGACGCGCATGGAGTCACCTGCGACGTGCGGGATCTGAGTCACGTCGTTCATCTCGCAGACGAAGCTTTCCGACGACTGGGCCGCGTCGACGTCGTGTTCAGCAACGCCGGCATTGTCGTCGCGGGTCCGATGGCGCAGATGACCCATGACGACTGGCGTTGGGTCATCGACATCGACCTGTGGGGTTCGATTCATGCCGTCGAAGCGTTCCTACCGAGGTTGCTCGAGCAAGGCACCGGCGGCCACATCATCTTTACCGCGTCTTTCGCCGGGCTGGTACCCAATGCGGGCCTCGGCACATACGGGGTGGCCAAGTACGGCGTCGTCGGCCTCGCCGAGACCTTGGCCCGCGAGGTCAAAACCGATGGGATCGGAGTGTCGGTCCTGTGCCCGATGGTCATCGAAACCAACCTCGCCACAAACTCTCGGCGAATCCGCAGCGGGGACAGCGAAGAATCGTCGACGCCCGACGCCGCCCAGACGCCGGCGGCCATCGCCCAGCAGGACGACAGCATGAGCATCGACGACATCGCTCGCCTGACGGCCGACGCGATTCTGGCCAACCGGCTCTACATACTCCCCCACGCGGCCGCCCGCGATTCGATCCGCCGCAGGTTCGAGCGCATCGATCGCACCTTCGACGAGCAAGCCGCCGACGGCTGGCATCACTAGCTCGGCCGGCACGTCGATCCGCTGGTGGACCACACCCAGACGCTAGTTCGCAGTGCGGGATCTGTGATCCCGCAGAGCCGCCCATGCACCCGTGCACCACAGCGCCCAGATCACCAGCAGCGGCTGAAATAGCAACCGGACGCCGCGGGCCAGGTCAGAGTTGAGCCCGAAAGCGTCGGTGTGCGTGACAAATTGGGAGATGTTGCCGGGAAATATCAGCACAAAGAAGCCCGCCGCCACCCAGCCCAACAGTACTTTCCGCCGGGTCACCAACACCAGGCTGGCTCCGAGCGCGATTTCCACCACACCCGAGGCGACCACAACCAGGTCGGCGTTCAACGGCAGCCACGGCGGCACCTGTGCGTAGAAAGACGTTCGAGCGAAACTCACATGACCGACCCCGGCGAATACGAGGAAGCAGCCGAGGATAAAACGTGCGATGAATCTGCCTGCCGCGGCGGCGTTTCGAGTCACCGGCTGCTGGGCAGCGCGAGGATCAGTTTGCCGGTGTTCTCACCTCGGAAAAGCCGCAGCAGTGCTTCAGGAAAGTCCGCGACGTCGCCGTGGATCACGTGCTCTCGAGACACCAACTCTCCGCTGCGCAACCACGCGGCGAGTTGTTCGACGCCTTCGGCGTAGCGGTCCTCGTAGTCGAAGATCACGAAACCGGTCATCGATGCGCGCGCCACCAGCAGCTGCATGTAGTTGACGGGCCCGCGGTTCAGATCGGAGGTGTTGTACTGCGAAATCGCCCCGGACAGCACGATGCGGGCGCCGCGCGCCAGGCGCGCCAGTGCCGCCTCGAGCGCTTCGCCGCCGACGTTGTCAAAAAAGACGTCCACGCCGTTGGGGGCATGCTCTTTGAGCTGGCGGCGTAAGTCGCCCAATGTGTGATCGATCGCGGCGTCGAACCCGAGTTCGTCGGTGAGCCAGCGACACTTCCGCTCGCCGCCGGCGATACCGATCGTCCGGCAGCCCTTGATCCGCGCGATCTGCCCGGCGACGCTGCCCACCGAGCCGGCCGCGCCTGAGACCAACACGGTCTGGCCAGGTTCGGGTCGCCCAACGTCGAGCAGGCCGAAGTAGGCGGTCAGGCCGCTGATCCCGAGAACGCCGAGGTGCACCGGGGCCGGCGCGAGGGCCGTGTCCAACCGGGTGACGTCGCGTCCATCCGATAGCGCGTAGCGCTGAACACCGAAAAGTCCGGATACCTGGTCGCCGACGGTGATGTCGGGGTGACGCGACTCGATGACGCGTGCGGTGCCAAGCGCGCGCATGACCTCGCCGATTTCGACGGCGGATATGTAGGTGCGGCCCGCGTTCATCCAGGCGCGCATCGCCGGGTCGATGGATAGGTATTCGACCTCGACGAGGAACTGCCCTTCGGCGGGCTCGGGAACTGGCTCATCGACCACGTCCCAATCCGAAGACTTGGGCAGGCCTACTGGTCGCGCGGCGAGCCGGCATTGAGTGTTGACTCGCGTCACGATCCCACTCCTTAGTTGGTAGTCCGGTCATGCGTGAACATGGCCGGTCCGTTGCGGTCAGAGCATCGATATGTCGGCCTGCTGGCCGAGCAGAATGCGGCCGGGTAGCTCTCGCGACGCTTCGTTGACCTGGAAGTGCGCGGTGGCGGTGAACGCGTCGCGAAATCGCCGCTGCAGGGGCGCATCGTCGTAAATGGCGGTGCCGCCCGCCAGGTCGTACATCGAGCGCACCACGTCGGCTGACGTCCGCGCACCGTGGGTGGCGGCCAGGCGCAACCGGTTTCGCATGTCGACAGACACTACGTCGCCGCGTCGGCTGACCTGCCAGGCAGCGTCGATCGACTCATAGAACAGCGCCCGCGCTGCGCCGATCTCCGACTCGGCGGCGGCAACGGCGGCCTGTGTGGCCGAGCGTTCGGCCAGTGTCCGCCGAGATCCGAGCTCCTTCTTTTCGCCGGCCAGCTCGATCAGGTCGTCGATGGCTGCCCGCGCGTTGCCCAGGGCCGCGGCCGCGATGGACAGCGCGAAGAACCCGAACACCGGGAAGCGATACAACGGCCGGTCTATGGTGGGCCCATCGAACAGCGAGAACACCCGATCGGCCGGAACAAAGACCTCGTCGGCCACGGTGTCGTGGCTGCCTGTTCCGCGTAGGCCGAGTGTGCGCCAGGTGTCGATGACGGTGAGGTCGTCTTTGGCCAGCGCGACCACCGATGGCACCTTGCGATCATCAAGCATGCATCCAGCGAACATCGTGTCGGCGTGGCCGATTCCGCTGCAAAATGCCCACCGCCCCGACACCACCATGCCCCCGTCGACCGACCGCGCTGTGCCGCGTGGCGCCCACACGCCCGCCGCGACGGCTCGCCCGTCGCCAAATAGCTCCGCGCGGGCGGTGGCGGGCAGGTAGGCGACCAGCAGGCTGCTGGTGATCGCGATCGACACGCACCACCCGGTCGAGGCGTCCCCGCGTGCGATCTCTTCGGCCGCCCGCAGCGCGCTACCGGGCGCCAGTTCCAAACCGTTGACTTCGGCCGGAGCACCCGCGCGCAGCAGGCCGGATTCCCCGAGTGCCGTGAGCAACTCGCCGGGAAGGCACCGGCCGCTGTCGATCTCGCCCCACAGGGGCCGGGCCACCTCCGCGATGTGCTGGGCAACCGCCGTGATGTCGCTTTCGACGTGATTCGGCGCGGTGATCGTTGTGTCCGTCTCGCTCATCGGGGCCTCGACATTCAGGTTTGACGTGACGTCGTTCAAGAACGTTACCAGTGATGGTTCAGTCAGTGAACCGGTATGATTATTGAACCATGCCGGCTTCTACTGATCTTTCGCACCGCTTCGAGGGCGAGTCTGTTGGTCGCGCTCTCGAACTGGTCGGCGAGCGGTGGACGCTGCTCATCTTGCGCGAGGCGTTCTTCGGGGTGCGCCGCTTCGGGCAACTAGCGCGCAACCTGAGCATTCCCCGGCCCACGCTTTCGGCACGGCTTCGGATGCTCGTCGAGGTCGGTCTGCTCGATCGAGTCCCGTATTCTCGCGATCCCGACCGGCACGAGTACCGGCTCACCGAGGCCGGCCTGCAGTTGTTCGGGGCGATTGTGGTGTTGATGCGCTGGGGCGACGAACATTTGCCGCACCCCGACGGTGTCCCGATCGAGCTTCGCCACGACACCTGCGGCAAGATCGCCGACCCGCACCTGACCTGCGCGCACTGCGGCACCGAGATCACCGCGCGCAACGTCACTCCCGAGCCAGGACCGGGGTTTTGCGCGCGGCAGCCAACCGACAAGCTCGGCTAGCGGGGTCAGCAGCGTCATCGAGATCGCGGCGTTGAGAACGCCCACCGTTCGTCGTCACGCGGCCTGACGACACAGCTGCGCTCGCGGCTCCCAACATGGGGTTTGCTGCTGGCAATCCGCGGTGCGGCTGTTCAGGCGGTGCAACCCGACTATCGCGACGACGCCCACGAGAGTCAAACCGCCCCAAACAATCTCATCTGCATTCAAGCGTCGTGCAATGCTCAGCAACGACCCGACGCCAAGATTGCCGACGAGGATTCCCACCCCCACGATGGTGCTGTAGAACCCGTAGTGCGTCGCTACCCGCCGGTTGCCAGACAGTGCGACAACAGTACGCATCTCGAACGGAAACAATGCGGCGGAAGCGACGGCGAGCAAAATCGCCGACAGCAATAGCGCCGCGATCGCGGCTCCTGTTCCGAATCGTCCACCGTTCGGGGCGACCATGATGGGCACGAAAGCCGCCGCCAGAATCATCGCCCCGACCACCAGACTGCGCTCGGATCCCCAGCGCGCCGAGAACCACTGGGTAATGCGTAGTTGCCCGGCGATCGCGATCAGACCCGACAGCGCAAAAATTCCCGCGATCAACGCAGATTTGTTGTTCGGGGCAAGAATCGACGCCTGCATGGGCAGCGCGAGATAGATCTGGAACGACAATACGTAGCATCCGGTCATGGCGGCGGCGAACCGCAGGAACGGCCGCGCGCCGACGATCGTCCTCCAGTCGTGGAGTATTGAGGTCGTCGCACCCTCATCTCGCTCTAGATCGGCTTGGCGCTGCGGCAAGGCGAGCAGCTGTGCGACGGTCAGCACAGCGAAGACTGCCGAAGCACCCAGGACGATCATCTGGAAGTCGGTGGCCAACAGCAGCAATCCGACGAGCGGACCGAGCAATATCCCGGCCTGGTAAAAGATATTGAACATGGCGAACGCTTCGATCTTTCGATCGCCAGCCTCGACGGCGAGGTAGGCGCGAACCGCGGGGTTGAACAAGGCGCCAGCGAAACCTGTTGCCGCCGAGGCGATCAGAATGCTGGGCAGGGAGTGCGCAACGGCCAGTAGCGCGAATCCGCCGGTGCGCAGCAGACATCCGGCCACGATCAGTGGCTTGTAGCCGAACCGATCAGCGAGGGTGCCGCCCACGAAGAACATGCCTTGCTGAGAAAAGTTGCGCACGCCCAGCACCAGGCCCACCGCCCACGCGGCCAAGCCGAGGGGCCCGGCAAGATAGTCAGCCAGGTACGGCATCAGCATGTAGAAGCCGAGATTGATACCGAACTGGTTGATCATCAGCACGCGGCTGGGTCGGTTGAAACTGCGGAATCCAGCGACGAATTTCATCACGCCACCATCAGAGTCGGGTTGACCACGGTGGTGGTGCGCGTCCATCGGGTGACGACACCCTCTGAAGACGAGGCAATCTCACGGGGCTGGCGGGGAGCTTCGCCGCCGAGCAGCCCGTGCCGGTTGCAGTACTCGTCGTTGTAGATGGTGTCGAAGTAGCGCTGCGGCCCGTCGGGGAACACCGCGGCGATGGTGGTATCCGGCGCCGCGTTGCGCGCGGCCCATCCGGCGACCAGGCCAACCGCCCCGACACTCCACCCGCCGCTGACGTAGTGCGTCGCGGCCAAGCCGCGGGCAGCCCACACGGCTTCGGCGGGTGCAACCCAGTGCACTTCGTTGAACGCGCCGTAGTCGACGTTGCCGGGGTAGATGCTCGAGCCGAGCCCGCGCATCAGCCTGCTCGACGCGGGCTGCCCGAATATTGTTGAGCCGATTGTGTCTACACCGATCAGCCGCATGTCCGGGTTGAACTCGCGCAGCACCTTGGCAACGCCTGCCGAATGCCCGCCGGTGCCAACCGAGCAGACCAGCACATCGACGTTTCCCAGCTGGGCGATCAGCTCCAGCGCCAGCGACCGGTAGGCCTCGACGTTGTCGGGGTTGCCGTACTGGTTGGGATTCCAGGCACCAGAGTCGGCAGCCAGCAGCTGCGCGACCCGGTCTTTGCGAGCCTGCTGCCAGCCGCCGACCGGGTGCGGCTCGGCGACCACCTCGACGCGGGCCCCGTAGGCGGAGAGCATGCGCGCAAGTATGGGTTCCAGACCGGGGTCAGTGACCAGGGTGACCGGATGCCCGTAGACGTTGCCGGCCAGCGCTAGCCCCAGCCCCAGCGTCCCGCTTGTCGATTCGATTATCGTTCCGCCAGGTTTGAGGTCGCCGCGGGCACGGGCTCGTTCGACCATGTGCAGGGCGGGGCGATCTTTCATACCGCCGGGGTTGAAGCTTTCAAGCTTGGCCCAGAAGCCGCGGTCGCCCGTGACGGGCAGATGAGACATCTCGGGGATCCATAACACTGGGGTATTGCCAACCATGCTGCCCGGCTGGCGGTTTCGTCCCGGAGCCGGACGATACCGCTCAGCGCCGAGGCGGCGGCCGTCCCGGGTCTGTGGCGACCGTACTGAGGTGGGGTGCGACCTGTTCGGAATGACTATCCGTGGGTTGTTGGAGTTGATGCCGGTGGTGGGCACGTTGTTATTCATGTGATCGTCGCTTCTGCGTCTGGCCGCGAACTCACGCGGCACGTTGATGTGGGGTCAGCGGTCACCGGCCGGGGCGCAAGCCACGACGGCCTGGTGCTGACAACTCAGCGACGAGACAGGCAGAACCTGGTCAGAAGGTCTTGACCGGTGTGAGGGGGCTCGCGCCCCGGCGGACCGCGTCCGACAGACACAACGGGATGGGTATGCGCACTTGCGCTGGTGTCTGCCGCTGCCATCGAGGCAGCGTTGAACGACGCGACACCTTGTTCGGGAAGCGCCACGGTGGCCGCATGCTCGGAACACAGCGGATGGGAGTTGTCGGCCAGATGCCCGTGGTCGACGTTGATCGAGAACTCGCTGCCCAGTGCGGTGACCAACGGGTGGTTCGGATGCGCGGGTTGGGAATCGAATTGCGGCACCCAGCATTGGGCGGTGAGCACGGCGATGACCCACACCAGAGCGACCGCGGCACCCGCGGATCGCATCCATACCGTGCGTCGGTTCGTCACGCCGCCCACTGTATACCCCCTACGGGTATGGTGTAAAGTGTGACGTGGTGAACAGCGGGGCCCGAAGCCAAGCGGCCGGAGAAAGCTCGTACCAGGCCATCTTGGTTGCGAAACGCCTCGTCCTCGATCAGGGTCGAGGGCGCCGATGGCACACGATGCAGACGAGGAGCGGTCAATGCCCGTACTTCCCGCGAGCGGAATCCCGTTCGCGGGGCCGCGGCTTACCCGACGCGCCTTTGTTGCGGCGACCATCGCCAGTGGTTTCGCGCTGGCCGGGTGCGGCCAGCCCAAGACCCACCACCTTGATGGTGCGGCCCGGCTGACGGCCGCGATCGACGCAGCCGAGGCGGCCCGTCCACATAGCGGCCGCACCGTGACCGCTACCCTGACCCCCCAGCTGACAACGATCGACCTGGGCGGACCCACCGTTCGCGCGTTGGCGTTTGGCAACACGGTCCCGGGACCGCTGATCCGGGCCAGCGTCGGCGACGAGCTTTCGGTCTCGGTGGCCAATCGGATCGATCGTCCAACGTCGGTGCATTGGCATGGCATCGCGCTGCGCAACGACATGGACGGCGTTGCGCCCGCGACCCCGAATATCGATGCCGGGCATGACTTCACCTACCGGTTCTCCGTCCCGAATCCGGGCACGTATTGGGCGCATCCGCACGTCGGACTGGAGGCCGACTTCGGACTGTATTTGCCGGTCATCGTCGACGACCCGACCGAGCCGGGCGACTACGACGCCGAATGGATTGTCGTGCTCGACGACTGGACCGTTGGCGTCGGCAAGTCACCACGACAGCTTTTCGGCGCCCTGACCAGCCCGCACAACACGCAGAACATGCCCGACCGGCCGACCGGCACAGCCGACGACAGCAACCTGCTCGGTGGCGATGCCGGGGATATCGCCTACCCCTACTATCTGATCAACGGTCGAATTCCGGCGGCTGCAAGTGTTTTCAGCGCCAAGCCAGGCCAGCGGATCCGAATCCGGTTCATCAACAGCGCCGCCGACACCGCCTTCCGTATTGCTCTCACCGGCCATTCGATGACGGTCACCCATACCGATGGCTACCCGGTGAAACCGGTCGAAGTCGACGCGCTGCTGATAGGTATGGCAGAACGCTACGACGTTATTGTGACCGCCGCCGATGGCGTCTACCCGTTGGTGGCAGCGGCCGAAGGCAAGAATGACCTGGCGCGTGCGCTGCTGTCCACCGGAGCGGGCACTGCGCCCGATCCGAAATTTCGACCTACCGAGCTCACCGGACGGGTTGGCACGGTCGAGATGTTTACCGCGACACCGGACGTCGATTTGGGTCCGCCCGAACAAGATGTCAACCTCTCGGCCGTGCTGGGCGGCGACATGATGCGCTACGACTGGACGATCAACGGCGAGCCCTACCGCAGCACCAAGCCGCTGCAGGTTCGGCAGGGCCAGCGAGCCGTGCTGACGTATGACAACGCCACCATGATGTGGCACCCGATGCACCTGCATGGCCACACGTTCCAGGTGATCAAACCCGACGGCAGCCCAGGAGCGCGCAAAGACACCCTCGCCGTGCTCCCGGGGCAGAAAATCAGTACCCTGCTCATCGCCGACAACCCCGGAGTGTGGGCGCTGCACTGCCATAACGACTACCACCTGGCCGCCGGGATGCGAACCCAGCTGAACTACGCACTGTGACCGCGCCACGGTGCGCCGGCGAACAGCACCGGGCGCGCAGGTGGCAAGACCGCGAGTCGAGAAATGCCGCCGTGGGCTCGCGGGCCGACGCAGAATCGCATATAACCGAGTCGAATCATGTGATTCTGCGCCTGCTTGCCGTTCGCGGCGGCGGAGCGTCTCTCCCAGAGTCACCCGCGACAGGAGGCCATGCCGATCATGGACGGGACAATTGCGGTACCGGGCGGAAATGTGTGGTTCACGCGCGACGGCCGAGCTGACCAGGGAGCTGGTCTTCCGCTGCTGGTCGTCCATGGTGGGCCGGGGCTGCCACACAACTACCTGACATCGCTGAAACGGCTGGCCGACGAGCGAGAGGTCATTTTCTGGGACCAGCTCGGTTGCGGCAACTCTGAGCGCCCGTCCAACACGGAGCTGTGGACCATGGATCGCTCGGTGGCCGAAATGGATGCTGTCGTGCGGGCGTTGGACGTAAAACGCTTCCACATTTTCGGCAACTCGTGGGGCGGGATGCTGGCACAGCAATACGTCCTCGACGCCAGTTCGGGGGTCGCCAGCCTCACCATCTCGAATAGCACGGCATCGATGCCGGCGTTCTCCGCAAACGTGGCCCGGTTGAAGTCAGCATTGGACCCGGCGACTCTGTCGGCGATGAACCGTCATGAAGCTGCCGGCACGACCCAGTCGGCCGAGTACCAGGCGGCGATCACGATCTGGAACGAGACGTATCTGTGCCGCACTCGCCCCTGGCCCCGGGAACTGTTCGACGCGTGCGAGAACGCGGGAATGGAGATCTTCGAGACGATGTTTGGGCCAAGCGATTTTCACGTTGTCGGAAACATTCGCAGCTGGGATGTGGTCGACCGGCTGCCCGAAATCACCGTGCCGACTCTGGTTGTGGCGGGCAGGTACGACGAATGCTCACCGGAGCACATGCATGACATGCACCAGCGAATTAACGGCTCCCGGTTTGAGTTGTTCGAATCAACCGCCCACCTACCGTTTATCGAAGAGCCAGAGCGATTCGATCAGGTGATGCGCGACTTCCTGCGGCACAACGAATCCCGTTGAGCGGACGCGCTACTTTCGGCAGAGGATTTCCCCGTGCGGGATCCCCAGCCAGCCGTCGGGGTCGGCCGCCCAGGATCGCCAAGCCGCCGAGATCTCGTGCAGTTCGTCGGCTGAGGCCAGCTTGGAGTCCACTATTTGACGCGCCAGATCGGAGTGCAGAATACGGTCCGCCCACATGCCGCCCCACCAGTCACGGGCTTCGGGTGTCGCGTAGCACCACATGCTGCCGGTGGGCGTGATGGTGTCGAATCCCGCCGCGCGGGCCCAGCCCAGCAGGCGCCGACCGGCGTCTGGTTCACCGCCGTTGGCGCGCGCGGCCTGTTGGTAGAGGTCTAGCCATCGATCCAACGCTGGTAGTTGCGGAAACCAGGTGAACCCCGCGTAGTCGGCGTCTCGGGCCGCGACGAGCCCACCGGGCGCACACACCCGCCGCATCTCGCGCAGCGCCTGCGCTGGATCAATGATGTATTGCAGCACCTGGTGGGCGTGGACAACGTCGAAGGTGTCGTCGGGGAAGTCCAGTGCGCTCACATCCGACGTCACAAAGGAGACGTTCGACAGGCCGTGCGCCTGAACCTCAGCACGCGCCAGATCAAGGGCGCCAGCGGTGGGCTCGACGGCGGTGACCTCACCGGGTGCGACTCGTGCGGCGATGTCAGCGGTGATCGTTCCGGGTCCGCACCCCACGTCCAGGACCGACATCCCCGGACGCAGCTGCGGCAGCAGGTAGCTCGCCGAGTTCTCCGCGGTGCGCCAACGGTGCGAACGCAGCACCGATTCGTGGTGGCCGTGCGGGTAGATGGCTTGACGCTCGCGGTTCACCGTGTCCTCCTGAGCTTCAACGCATGGTTCCGGCTCAGAGAATACGACACGATGTACAGATAATGAAACTAGAATCTCACTATGTGAAACAACGGCGTTAGTTGACCGGAGCGTTGAGAAACGGGCGGTCGACACCGGCGCCGGCGCCATCGAAATGCCACCACTCACCGGAGTACACGCTCAAACCACCGGCATTCATTGCAGCCCGCAGCTGCGCACGGTTCGCCTGCGCCTCAGCGCTGACCCCTTCAGTTGCGAAAGCTTTTGCTCTTGAGGTGAAGTCGTCGAAACCAGTGCCCATGTCGGCCAGGCAAAGCCGGCCTTGCTGCCGGTTCGGCGGACACTGCTGCGCCGCGCTGGCGAACGTCAGGTCAACCGAGCGCCCGGCCACATGGCTACGCGCGTATTGGCCGGGACGGGCCACCCAGGCCGGGTTCGGAACCACGTCGAACATCTTGACCTGAGCCTCGTGCGGCCGGTAACAATCCCAAAACACCAGCACCTGGCCCTGCGTGCGTAACGCCGCAGCGGCCGCGGCCAAACCTTGGGCCATCGATTGGTGCACCAAGCAGCGGGCGTCGGCGGGATAGAGCTGCACGCCGGTGAAATTGTTGGCGGTCGCATAACGCAGGTCGACAATCGCATCCGAGACCACGGTTCGCACGTCGACCAGTCCAGCTTCGCGTGCGGCCGCGCTCACCGGCGGAATCTCAGGACCAGCCGGGGCTGTGGTGTTGACCGGCTGCACCGGCAACGGTGTGGCGGTCTTGGAATCACGGGAAGCACCCGTAGATGCCGGCCACTGGTCAGAAGCATGGCAGCCAGCCAGCAACCCGGCAGCCAACGCGATGAACAGAAAACGTGTGCTACGACCCATCTGGGCATTATCCCGCGGTTGGGCGCCAGGTGATGCGACCGCGGGGCCGCAGTCGATCAGCCCTGGGGTTTCGGCACAGGTGTGAGACCATTGAGCTACACCGCGCCCAACGCGCGGTTCCGGACGAGATGTGCGCCGTACCCGGACCGCCAAGACGACGCTTCACTAAGGAGCTGGGTCGTCATGGGACAAGCGGTGCAGATTATCGGTTCGCTGCTGGTTTTGGCCGCTTTTTCGGCCGCACAGCGAGGCTGGTTGCAGCCCAGAACCAAGATTTATCTGGTGTTGAACCTCGGCGGATCATCGGTGTTGGCGGTCGACGCTGCCGTCGAAACGCAATGGGGATTCCTGTTGCTCGAAGGCGTCTGGGCCCTGGTGTCTGGTGCGGGCCTGCTCGCGGTGCTGCGCGGCGCGACCGCGCGATCGGTGTCGCAGTGAGCGGGCCCGTTTCTGCTGTGGACCGGATAAGCGCAACATGAGCAATCTGGCCGTACCGTCGATGATCTGGCAAATCTTGGATAGTCTCGGCGGTTGATGAACGACGTCCTCGGCGAGGTTTTCCGGTGATCCGCCGTCGCACTCTGCTGGCCGCGGGTGCTGGGGCCGCGGCCTCGATGTTCCTTGGCCCCGTCGGCTGTTCGGGCCTGCGGCGTGCCCCATCACCGTCGTCGGCCGGCTGGCACGAGCCCGTGGCGCAGTATTCGCGAAATGGCGTGCTGGAAACGGAGCTGCGGGTGCAATACACCGACCCGGCCAAAGTCACGCTGCAGGGCCACCCGATGCGGCTGCGTAGCTTCAACGGCGCGGTAGTGGGCCCCACCCTGCGGGCCAAGCCGGGCGACACCCTGCATATCGCGCTGGTGAATAACCTGCCGCTCAACCCCGATCACATGCCAGCGGACATGAATGTCCCGCATAACTTCAATACGACCAATCTGCACACCCATGGGCTTCACGTGTCTCCGCGCAAGCCGGCCGACTACGTGCTCCTGGGTGTCCTGCCGGATGGGACTGCCTTGCCCGCAGGCGATCCCGACGCCTACCTGGGCCGGTTCGACTACATGCTGCAGCTTCCCGACGACCACCCCAGCGGGACCTTCTGGTACCACCCGCATCGACACGGCGCGACCGCGCTGCAGGTGGCCAGCGGCATGGCGGGCGCGCTGATCATCGAAGAACCAGACGACACCCAGGTCCCCGACGAGCTGCGCAGCGCCGAAGAGCGCATTTTGGTTCTTCAAGAGATCCCGTTCGCCCTCAACGAGGGGATCGGCGTTGTCGAAGACTTTGAGCACCAACTTGCCGCCCACGACGACCGCGTGATCACCGTGAACGGTAAACACGCCCCGACGATTCAGATGCGCCGAGGAGAAGTTCAGCGCTGGCGCATCATTCAGGCGCACTTCGAGCTGGCCATGGGCATCCGGTTGCAAGAGCACGCGCTGCACCAGATCGCGGCCGACGGGATCACCATGCCCGCGATGCGCCCGCTTGAGGTGCTCGCGATATCCCCGGGGGGCCGCGCGGATGTGCTTGTGCAAGCAAACGACCGCCCCGGCCGCTATGAGCTGCGCACCGCCGCCTACGACTTACGCGACGAATTCGAGTTCGCCGGCGATCCCCCGCCCTTGGCGGACAAGCAATCAGCAGAAATCCGGGACGGAATTCTGTTGGCCACCGTGGAGGTCGTCGATGAGCAACGCACGATGGCGCTGCCGTCGTCGCTTCCGCAACCAACCGGTCTCCCCGCCATCGAGGCCTCCCCGATTTCCACCGATCGCCGCTTCCATTTCGACAAGGCCGGCGAACGGTACAAGATCAACGGAAAACTATTCGACGTCACTCGCACCGACGAGGTATTCCACCTCGATGTCAGCGAACGCTGGATCCTCACCGCGAACAACGGCAGCCACAACTTCCACATCCACCAAAGCCCGTTTCGGGTCATCTCGGTCAACGGCGCTCCCCTGGTTCGCCCGCTGTGGCGCGACACCGCGATGATCCCCGCCGGCGGCGAAATCGTCTGCGAGGCACGGTTTGAAGATTTCCCCGGCGTCTTCGTCGTGCACTGCCACCGCCTCAAGCACGAGGACAAGGGGATGATGCAAAAAGTTGAGCTGGTGTGAGCGAGACTTCCCCAGCCGGCATCTGATGAGTGCGCCGGCCCGTTCGGCCGATCCGGCTAGGTGACTACCTCGGGCTCTTCTGCACGGACAATGTCAGCGAGCAGATTAAAGCTCAGGCGGGCCTGGTTGGCGTTGCCGAACTGGCGGTGCGCCAGCTTGGCTTCCTCGTCGGTCATTACCCGCGGGGTACCGGCCGCCTCGGCCAGCAGCTGCATCTGGCACGCGCGGTCCATGGTGATGAACCACCACGCGGCCTCTTCCACCGAGCGGCCCACGGTCAACAGTCCGTGATGGCGCAAAATGGCCGCACGGGCACCACCCATGGTGTGGGCGATCGCCGCCCCCTCGGCTGTGTCGAGCACCAGGCCGCGGTAGTCCTCGAAGACAACGTGATCGTTCCAGAACGCGCAGGACTCCTGAATGATCGGATCCAGCGGTCGACTCAGCGACGCCCAGGCTCGACCGTGGATTGTGTGCGCGTGGGCCACGGCGACTACGTCCGTGCGGGCTTCGTGAATGGCGGAATGGATCGCGAAAGCGGTCTTGTTGGTGCGGCGCGAACCGCCGGCTACCACCTTGCCGGTGTTGTCGAGCAGCAGAAGGTCGCTGGCCTTGATGCGGGAGAAGTGCATGCCGAACGGGTTGACCCAAAGATGGTCGGTCCACACCGGGTCGCGCGCGGTGATGTGTCCGGCCAGGCCCTCGTCAAAGCCGTGGCGCGCGAAGATGCGAAAAGCCGTCGCGAGCTGGATTTTGCGGTGTTGGCGTTCCTCCTCGACCGTGCGCTGTACGTGTTTGTCGGGTTCTGGATCATCGAGCAGCTCGGGCTCCACGTCAGGCAGCTCGTCGAGCGCCGACACACCAGATCCAGGCGCAGCGAAAGTCATCAGCTCCTCCAGCGGTTGTTCGGTTTTCTTCTCAATGTCCTGCCTCAATGGTGCAAGACATTGAGCATCGTTTGGGTTTTCGCTCGGGTTTCGTTCGATCTCCTCGGCACTAGCGGGTGGACGTGCAGTAATAGTTGTTTCCAAACGTCGGGCCGTCGGTGAGCGGGATCGGCGGTAACCTGTTGTCTGCCAACAACGCCCCTAGCGTCGTGCGGGTCGACCGCCAGCCTCGCTCGTCGAGGTACGTCGCGACATCGTTGCGCTCGCCTTCGAAGCCGAGCTGGGCAAATTCGATGTCGAACCCGAATTCGCGCCACCGCTGGCTGGTAGACGACAAGATGGCTTCGGACTGCCCGGCCGCATTGTCGTGCACGTTAAGAAAGACCTCGACACCTAGTCGACTGCCAGCAGCACTGAGGGCAGTGATGTTGCCCAACAGCAGATCTTGAGCCCGCGGCGGCAAGAACCCCAGCAGACCCTCTGCTATCCAAACGGCGGGTTTGTTCGGGTCGAAGCCGGTGTTGAGCAACGCCGCCGGCCAGTCATGTCTGAGATCGATTGGCACCACGTTGAGCTCGGCCGTCGGCTCGGCGCCCAGCTGGGCGATGGTGGCCATCTTGAACTCGACCACCTGCGGCTGGTCGATCTCGAACAGCCTGACGTCCGTAGGCCACTGCAACCGGTAGGCGCGTGCGTCGAGGCCAGAAGCCAGGATGACCACCTGCCGAATTCCCGCGGCGACAGCATCGAGCAATAGCGTGTCGAAATAGCGGGTTCGGGCGGCGTTGGCATCAGACATTCGCTGCAATCCCCATGGCGCGCCGGGGATATCTACATCGGCCGAGTCGAGTTCCCCGCTGGCCCAGCGAGTGAAGAAGTCGATTCCCACCGCACGAACCAACGGTTCGGCAAAGGGATCGACAATGATCCGGTTTTGCGCCCTGGTGGCCACAGCCCGGGCCGCGGCGACCATCGTCGCGGTTGCCCCGACGCTTGTCGCCAAATCCCATGTGTCGTTGTCGGTGTGGCGCATCTACAACCTCACGTGTATCGAATTGGTGGCCGGCGGGGTGCGCGGTTTCTTTCTCGGTGCCGCCAGCACGCACGGCGGCTTATGGTCTTTGCCCCACTACCTCACGACGGGATACCGATAGCCGGGCGGCTCGTCGGTGACGCTGCACGGCGACGGTGCCGCGTGTTGGCAACAATCACCACTTGCAACTACGGATCCGCTCATCACCGGCGAGCAGTGCCGAGTGATCGCGGTTCATGATCACACGCTATGGACGGACGACCACTTCCAAAACCACGTACCCGGACAACCTGTGTCGCCAAAGCGACAATCTGCGGGGTGCCGCGGATGCACTGGGCCTCAAGTCTGAACCCGAAGTCGCCTTGTTTGGCACTACACGATCTTGGGAGACGCGCGATGACGGCAACCATCATGGCCTAGCCATTCCCCAACGTGCGAACCCTCTAGATATGCGGACGACTCACGTCGACGCTAACTGGCCGTGGTTTCAGATTCCGGTTGCATGCACGGTCGCTACGCAACGCTGTGTCGTACAGTTCAAAGAGGTTCGACGGCCGTCTTCGACGTTCGTACAGTTTCTTTAATCTTTTCGATTAATAACGCACCGAGTCGCGCAACTTTACTCCGTCGAAAGAATTTGGAAAATCCAGTCTCAAAAGGATTGGGATATCTCCCCGTTTAGAAATATTCTTCGCGTTGCCGATTCATTATCTTCATGTCCATCAAAGCCCCTACTACCAGAATAAATTCAATTATAATTAACGCAACGAGCCACATCGTAGTAGAAGTTGCTATAACCGCACCTCTCGCCTCCGGTTTACTCGCAACGGCAAAGGCCGTAGTGAAAGCGCCACCACACAAGACGGTCAGCAAAATATAGGCCACAAGGCTATTGATTAAACCGTTGAAAATCTTCTCGTAAGACAGCCGGATTACACGTTCCTCGATCGAGGCTTGAAGGTGTTCCCGGGCACTACTTGCTTCGGGAAGTCCCTTAGCTAGTTCCAGCTCTTCTTTGAGCTTCTGACGATCAGCCTTTGTCGTCATTCGCTTTCTCGTATAGTTAAAAAATAGCGCGACAAAAGAGCGAATCACTACTCCAACAAGCGTGCTGATCACCGTGTAAGGCACTTCGCTTAACATGTTCATGCGCCGACTATGCAGCCTGGCGCCGACACAAAGCCCCTCGCCAGTTGCGCCCAGCCCCTGGCGTAATAGCCGGGCCAAAGTCGGCAGCTTCGCTGCTAGCATACGAGCGGCCGGGCTCGGTGCGGCCGGTCTCCTTCACAGTTGCGCCTGCGGGTGTCAAACCTAGCGGGGCTGAGCGAGAACCAATTCGGACCAGGCATCTGAGACTTCACCCCTCCGACAGACACTGCCGCTCCAAGAGATAACCCGTTGCAACGCTGCTGTCGTCTAACTCGGGTGTACCAGTTACCAGCTGCTGCTGGGCGTTCGGCTCAGTGAACGACCAGCAGCAGCCGCGTGGTGAGATAGGTGCGTGACTGGCCCCGACGTGCGGTGGAGCGCAGCGACCGAAGAGGCGTCGTGGGTCAAGCCGCGGTTATCACCGTTTGGCGCCGATCGTGTTGATTCGGTGATCCCGGGTGGTTTCGCGGCCTACGCGCGCTTGTTGCATCCTGTTTGGCGCTGTACGCCGAACCAGAACGAGCACCTGGTGCGGTGGCGGGAAGTGGCCGCCTGGAGCGGGACCGCGCTGCAACGAACCACGCAGTTCCCCGACATCGCCTTGCCTCGGCAGGCCCCGGCCGAGACCGCGCCGTGGGACAGTCAGGGGCCGGGCGAAGGCAGCTTGCCCGCCGACGACGCGGCCGTGCTGGTCGAACTGCTGGCCGCACACACCCCTGATCTGCAGCAATGCTGGTTTTGTGTTTGGGACGGCTACGGCTGGGACCGCGTCGTTTCCGTGAGTGCCACAACCGGCCCCGCTCCGCCGCCGGGACCGACGCTGCTGCCCGACCCGATACCAGAATGGGTGCGTTCCGGCCCGCGGGTACGGCTGCCGCAACGAGAGTATTTTCTCTACACCGGTACGGTCCATGCCGCTCTGACCTTCATTGAGGACCCGGGCCAAACCCCAAACCTGTGGTGGCCGCAGCATCACGGCTGGTGCGTGGCCAGTGAGATCGATCTGCCGTGGACCTATCTCGGTGGCCCAGCGCCGTTGATCGAGGCGGTGCTGGCCGATCCGCGCTTGGAAGCCTTGCCGGCTCGCCCCGAGGATCCGATCCAGTTGCGCACGCCAAGCTGGCTAGACACTCTCATCGCCGATGCTGCAGCCAAGCTGTTCGAAGACTGCACGGCCACGGTGACGACCTGGTGCGGCAGCGTGCACGCCAGCTTGACCCGCCCCACCGCCGACACCGATGGATGGCTGCGCATCTCCTGTGACGTCGCCAACCAATTCCGCAGCAGCGGCACAGCATTGACCTTCCAACCCGACAACGCCCTGCTTGATCAACTCCACCAAGCACTCACCATCTTCATCACCGGCCTCGTCAACAATTAGCACCAACTAGCAATGCACCCCACCGCGTCTCGTTGAACAATCTCTTCCTAAGACGACCAGGCGTCGCGACCAGAGGCCGCCACCCGGCGGCCGAGATGGGACCGGCGCGGTCGGTGTCGCTACTCGTGGTGGAGGACGGCGGGCACAGTTCACGGGGTGAGTCGAGGAGTGATCGCCGTAGGTCTTGCAACAGTTGGTCGCCAGCCGGTGTCATGGTGAGAGCACGCCAGCCGGCCGAGGCCCGGTCGAGTACGGCCCATACAAGGCTGATGGCGCTGATCTCGCCAGGGAATCGGCCTATGCCCTTAGCCCGTCGCTTGGCCTCCCCAAAAGGCCGCTCGGCCTAGCGCGCTCCCACCTTCCTTACCCGAATCGGCGGCAACTACGCCCGCCGAAGCCGCAAATTCATCGCCTTGCAAACCACGGATACGCGTGTGAGCCGGATACTGTGGATCGTTGAAGCACCAAGTAGACGAGGCGAAAAGCCCCACCCCGGGAGCGAGTGACTTCGCAGATAGCAAGGCCGGGATCGAACCGCCGACCTTCCGCTTTTCAGTTGGACGGTGTCAACGGCAAGTGAAAACTGATCAGGTTTCGGCAATCGAAAATTGACCAGCTTGGTTTCATTGGTCCTCGGCTGTGGTGGTGTGGCCGAGGTCTCGGTCTTTGATGCGGTAGCTGTCTCCTTTGAGGGCGATGACTTCGGCGTGATGGACGAGTCGGTCGATCATGGCGGCGGCGACTACGTCGTCGCCGAACACTTCGCCCCACCGCCCGAAGGGCTTATTCGAGGTGACGATGAGACTGGCCCGTTCGTAACGCGACGACACGAGTTGGAAGAACAGATTGGCGGCTTCGGGTTCAAACGGGATGTAGCCGACTTCATCGACAACCAGCAGGGGGTAGCGGGCCAGCCGCGCCAATTCGGCTTGCAGGGTGCTGTTGTGATGGGCGCGAGCAAGACGATCAACCCATTGCGAAGCGGTCGCGAACGCAACGCGGTGACCTGCTTGACAAGCGCGCATCGCAATCCCGATCGCCAGGTGGGTCTTGCCGGTCCCTGGTGGGCCGAGGAACACCACGTTGTCTTTAGCGGTGACGAAGTCCAGGGTGCCCAGATGGGCGATGATGTCGCGTTTGAGACCGCGGGCATGATCGAAGTCGAACTCTTCCAACGATTTACGTGATGGGAAGCGGGCAGCGCGGATGCGCCCTTCGCCGCCGTGAGATTCCCGAGCCGACACCTCACGCTGCAGACACGCCGCGAGGAATTCTTCATAGCTCCACGCTTCGGTTCGGGCGCGCTCAGCGAGACGTTCGATGGCCTCACGCAGCGTCGGGGCTTTCAACACCCGGGTCAGATACGCCAGCTCGGCGGTGACATCACGGCTGCTGGTCGCGGTCTTGGCAGCCATCACGCCACCGGCCCGTCAAGGCCCAACAAGGCGTCGTAATCAGCGAGACGGCGTTGTTCGACCTCCACGTGATGCGGTGGACCAACAACCTCGAGCCGTTTGCGCCGCAGCAGTTTCGCGGCCTGGACATGTTCGGGATCGCTGATCGTTTGATGTTTGGCCCAGATCCGGTCGTGGTCGGCGACCAGCGTGCCGTCACACCAGACCCGCACCCGGTTTAGATCTGCGATGATCTCGATACGGCGGCCGATCGCGGCCGGATGCACCGAGTAATCGTTGCTGTCGAGGCGCACGTAATGATCGCGAGGCAACCGCGTTGAGCGTCGCCATCCGATGCTGGGCCCAACCGGCGGCAATGCCAGCATCGCTGCGGTATCGGCGGCGATGCGATCTGCTGGCCGGCATCCCAGCACCCGATGCTGGCGGTGGTTGGCCCCCACCAGCCAGGCCTGCAACTGGATGTTGAAATCGGCTGGGGAGCCAAACACCCGCCCCGGCAAAAACGCCCGCTCCAAATAGTCATGGAACCGTTCAACCAGACCCTTGGCCTCAGGATCAGCGGGTTTACAGATCCCTACCGTGGTGGCCAAGGTCCCGCGGAAAGCCTGACATGCCGGGGTCAACTCTGGTCGGCGTGCCCGCCACCGCCCGACCGCGCCCTCACCATCCCACACCAACACCCGTGGAACCGCACCCAACGTCGAAAGATGCTGCCACCAACCGGCATACAAGTCTTCGGCAGCGCGTGTCGGAATCAACAGCGCCGAAGCCCACCGTGAATACCCACACACCATGGTCAACACCGGTAACGTCGCCGCCCTACGAACCTGGCCATACCCCACCGGCACCACAACATCGGGAAACCAGAAGTCACACTGCCCGACCTCACCGGCCACATACGTCGTCCGTGACACCGGATCCGGCGCCAAATACAGTGGCCGTAACTCACGCACCCGCCCACTCAGTGTGCGGATCGAATACGACCAACCGATCCGCTCAGCAATCACCGTCGCCGGCATCCGCGGATAGGCCGCCAACAACTCCCGAATCCGCGGCTCGGCCTCATCAGCAACAGAACCCCTCACCGCACGCCGATACTTCGGCGGCCCATCAGAAGCCAACGCCGACTTCACCGTATTCCGCGAAATACCCATCACCCGCGCAATCTCGGCAATCGGCAACTGCTCCGACCGGCGCAACCGGCGAATCTCAGCCCAATCCTCCACGTTCAACACCTGCCTCCTCCTTGACACATAGCCAAGGCACTCTAGGAAGCTGGTCAATTTTCAATTGCCGCCCACTGGTCAGTATTCAGTTGCCGCCGACAGACGGAAGGGTCGTTGACCTGCGGTTCTTGGTGGTTTGTGCGTCCAATGCGGCGCGCTGAGCACCCCTGACGCAGACCGCCCTTCAGACGGTCGGACACAAACCGGACACGGTGACAGCACTCCCGACAGGGAACCTTTGATCGCCCATCACTTGGTGGTGCGCGCGGAGGGCTCCCGGGGAGTAGGTACCCGATGCCCAGCATCGCAGGGTCGACCGTACGCGCCAACGCCACCACTGCGGAGCGACCCACTTCACGGCTGGACCCAACCCGTACGGCCAGTAGAAGCGCGGCCGGAGCCGCGGACGCCGGGAGACCGCGAGCTCCCGAGGCCGCCAAGGCCGCAGGGCGCGAGAGCGATAGCGGTCGGTCGGACGGCGGCCGCGGTGGAGGCCGCGCTTCGACTGGGAATTGCGGGCTTGTTATATGTGCCAAAAGTGTCCGCGACACCTCCAAGGGTGGCCTTGGTGCGGAACTGTCGGTCACGGATGCCCTCGGGCTCCGGTTCCCT
This sequence comes from Mycobacterium sp., assembly GCF_965230835.1. Lineage (GTDB taxonomy): Bacteria > Actinomycetota > Actinomycetes > Mycobacteriales > Mycobacteriaceae > Mycobacterium. Next base: position 3,028,293 of record NZ_CBDDLW010000002.1, on the reverse strand, counting down.
AGTCCCGACAAGGTGGCCTCCGCGGCAGCCCTGTTTGAACGGGCGCAGCCATGGGTTCACGGGCGAGACCGGCTAGCTGCGGAACCTGAGTCTGGCCGGTTCCGCATTACGATCGGCCCCGGCGTGGTCCGCCTCGGCTGGACCAGACCCGTTCGCGCGGAAAACTCGTCCAAGCGGGCAATCAAACGGCGCCGCCTCGACGTGGCGAACGAGGTAGACCGCATTAAGGCCGGTCGTGATGGGCCAGAACCGCCAGACCGGGAAATCACCGAATGGTCCCGTAAGTCGCGTGCCGCGATGTGCCGCACCTTCGCCGAGCTCGACTACACGCCGCTGGTGGAGAGCGGCCGTGTACCCGCGATGGTGACACTGACCTACCCCGGCGACTGGGAATGTGTAGCGCCAGACGGGGCCAGCGTGAAACGGCACATGGTGCTGTGGCGCAAACGGTTCCATCGCGAGTGGGGCGAGCCTGCACGCTACATCTGGAAGCTGGAGTTTCAACGCCGTGGCGCCCCACACATCCACCTGTGGATGGCTCCACCACATGCCGTCGGTCGATCAGGCCGCAAGTTCAGGGACTGGCCGTCACAAGAATGGGCGGACATCGTCGCCCATCCAGACCCCGATCAACGCGCACGCCACTCACTCGCCGGCACCGCCGTCGACATCCGCAACGGACTGCGCGCCTGCGACCCCAAACGATTGGCGATTTACTTCACCAAGCATTCATCACCGAACCAGTTGGGCAACAAGGAGTACCAGCACATCGTCCCCCACGCCTGGCGTCAGCCGGGCCACGGACCCGGCCGCTTTTGGGGGGTTCACGGGTTGCAACGAGCAACCGTAATCGTGGAGATCGTGCAAGACGCGTACTCGGCAGCGCGTCGGATCATTCGCCGCTGGTCGCGCTCGCAGGCCGTATATGGCGATTGCACCAGTCGCTTCCCAACCGCGGTCGCGCCACGGACGGCCCACCGCGCGGTCCAGCGCGTCGAGGTCGCGACCGGAAAAGTGCGGCAACGAAGGGTCCGGCGACGACGAAGCCTGTGCAGCCAAGGCGGACTCTCCGGTGGCTACGCGCTCGTGAATGACGGACCAGCGTTCGCATCCCAACTTGCGGGCGCTTTAGGCTGGCGTGCGATGCCGCTCCGTACTGCAAAGGCCGCCTAGCGGCCGGTCAGCAGACCTCCCCCGCTCGATCGGTTGCGGTCCTTTTGAGAACGTTCGCCGACCCCGTTGGCTCAATTGCACGCGGCCTCTAGCGCTTGGTTGGAGTCACCGACTTTGCTGGCCTCCGGGTTGTTGCGGGCGATCCTGCGCGGCCTCCGTGTGGGGGCCTGTTGCTGCAGGTGGAGACATTGATGCATCGCCGGGTGGCGCTGGTGCATCAGCGCTTACATGCGGGAAGTTCGGATCCTGTTTTTGCAATTCGTGTCTCAGCAGCTTCTGAAGTCTGATCCTGCGCGCCGTGCCACCGACCGTGTACGAGTCAAACTTTTCGGCCACGGGAGCTTCTTGCAGCCATGCCCACGCCGCCATCGCGAACATCTTCTTTCGCACCAAATGTAGGTCCTGGGCGTCCTCGACGAAAGCGGCCTTCCAATAGCTGATTTCATGCCTTCGCTCCTCGCCGAGTTCGCCAGGAGCGGAGACGATCGCATTCTTTATCTGGTTGTAAACATTCGCCAGGTAGGTCCACTGGGAGGAGAAGCGGGCATACAGCGCGGTATACACAGCACCGGCGATGGCACCCAACCAAGTCGTGGTGGCTGCGATTTCTTCCCGCAGCTTGTGCCGGTCGATGCCCCACGACCAGTCGGTGTATCCCACCGCGCGAAGCAACAACGCACCGGTGTACATGAGCGATGCGATCCACAGTGTGCGAACGAAGATCGCCGTCCCGCCGTTGGGCCACACCCTGAGGAAGAACTCTCCGGCCAACACTTCGGTCCACCACCGCACACTCCATAGCCTCAAATTGCGACGACACCAGCCAATCGCACGACGCCACCCCGCAGGCTGGTCGCTCCCAGCCGTGGATCCCGTACCCGGGTTTGCCTCCATGCTGCGGATGATCGCACCGACACGCAACTCGGATCGCGCGAAACGCCGTGCGAGTCGGGTATACCCGCGAGATTTCGGCCCGAGGTCCTGTGTAGTTGAAAAATTCGCTGGGCAGCGGGCTGTCGTCAATCTTGATCGCGCGCATCGCGCGCCAGTCGATCACGTACATACGACGCCACGCCCTCAGCGACACGTTCAGATGTGTTAGCCACAGTCAGTGCCACGATGACACGCATGGAACGGATGGCCCTCAAGATGTTCGCCAGGTGGACAGACCTTCAATCGCTGATGAAGGACTACACGTTGTTGGCGCTCGAAGGTGAGGATGCGGTGGCGTACGCGAATAGGGGCAAGTATGCCGACGACTACATCCTCAAGGAGTACAAGAAGATTGTCCGTCGCGTCTGGGGAGTTGCATTCCCAGAGGTCTTCTCCGAGATCTACAAGGAAGCCAAGGCGGTCCGCGACAAGCTCGCACACATGATCGAGGTGCAGTCGATTGAGGGAGAACAGCCACACCGGGTGATGACCATCGTCCGCAGCAAGGGCTTCGAAAAGTACGAAGATGGCAAATGGCTACAGCACAGGTACAACGAACAGATTCGAGAAGAGGATCTAGTTAGAGCACTCCGTGATGTCGATGAGGCACGCAAGATGCTGCACATCATCTTCAACCTCGGCGCAATGTTTAGGGAGATGCAACCATCCGACGACGACATTTGGGACTTTCATTGGATCCCGTGGTGGGACGGACGATGGGGTCAGCCTCCAACGCATCCGACTGAGGGCCTTCGTGCTCCTGTCGGCCGATATCGACATCATTTTGAGCCGGGCACCGAACAGGCTTATTGGGATCCCGACGAAAGCAAGTGGTATCGCTACCAGCACGACGACGACTAGCGACAAGCCACCCACTGCGACGATTGCCGTCATGAAGTCGCATGCGTCCTGCACTCAGCTCAAAACCGAATACTCAGGTCGCCAGTGCTGGAGGATCAACGACCTCCCTCAGCGTGGGGGTATGAGCAAAAGCGAGAAGCTGGTGCAGCCAAGACAAGATCGCCGGACAGCCAGCTTTCTGTGAAGTTCCCGTTTACTGTGCGGAAGACAGATCGCCGCGAGCAAAGGAGTGGACGTGGCCGGCTTCGCAGTCCTCGATTTCGAGACCACCGGATTCGCTGCCAACCACCACGATCGTGTGGTTGAAGTGGGTGTCGTGTTGCTTTCGTCGGGCGGCGAGATCGAAGACGAGTGGTCAAGTTTGCTAAATCCCGGCCGTGACGTCGGCCGTACTGACATCCACGGGATCAGTGCGGGCGACGTACTTGGCGCACCCACCTTCGCTTCGGTCGTTCCAAAGTTGTTAAGAGACCTCCGCGGGCGGATTTTGACCAGCCACAACCTCGCGTTCGACCTACGCTTCCTGGGCGCAGAGTTGCGGCGTGCCGGCATCGCGCTCGACAACCCGTGGTGCACAGGGTTCTGCACGATGAAGTGGGCTGGGCGCCTGCTTCCGGCCGCGTCCCGAAAACTACAAGATTGCTGCGATGCCGCCGGCGTCGTCCTTGCCGACGCCCACTCCGCGCTCGCAGATGCCCGCGCCGCAGCAGATCTGCTGAGACACCTGCTGAAAATCGGCGGAACCCCACCGCCCTGGGCGCGGGACATCTCCGGCGCCGATGAGTTCCAGTGGCCGGACGTCACCGGTTCGGAGGTGCGACTGGTAGTCCGCGGGACTCAGCCCCAGCGCCGCCCTGCGGCATGGCTTGATCGCATCGTCGCGCGCATGCCTCTACACGACGATATCCAGATCGAGTCCTATCTCGAGGTTCTCGAGTCAGCTCTTCTCGATCACTACCTATCGCGACACGAAGAGGAAGCACTCGTGGAAATAGCTGAGGAGCTCAGCCTGGCACGCCAGGTGCTCGACGAGATCCATCGGGAATATCTGCGATCGATGGCGAGAGTTGCACTTGCCGATGGGGTTGTCACTGATGATGAGCGCGCCGAACTACTTCAGGTCGCCGAACTTATCGGATTGACTCCCGACCACGTTGACGCCGCGCTGGCCATTGTGCCCGCGCGTCAAGCGAACGCCGAGTTCGCTTTCAATGCAGGTGACGTTTTGTGCCTCACCGGAGCAATGCGCCGGCCCCGGTCCGAATGGGAGGCAGAACTCGGCCAGCGCGGCATCTTGGTCGGGTCGCTCACCCGTAGAACGCGAGTCCTGATCGCAGCCGATCCCGACTCGATCAGCAGCAAGGCCAATAAGGCGCGCGAATACGGTATCCCCATTATCAACGAGGACGCACTCACCCGCCTACTAGCACGCAGCTGATGCTGCCCACTCTCGGACTGGAACGCTAAGCCGTGCAGCGCGGCTTAGATCTGGACCGAATTCCACTGTTCGCCAGTTCTCGGCTTCCGATGCAGTGTGGCCCACAGGAACTCGCCCGTAGTCTGCTGCGTAACGGTGAATCCGCTGCTCGTGTACCACTTTGCCAATCGGGCGGCGGAGTGTTCCGTACGGTCTCCGGGCATGATTTTTCCAACGATGTTGAGCCCGTAGTGGTCGGCACTACGGCACAAATGTTGTAACGCGGCTGTTCCGAGTCCTCTGCCGCGCGGCGGCTGGTGTTGCTTCTCATAGCTGCTCCCGACGATGATGTCGTGCAGTTCCAGCGTGTCAGAGTTCTTGAACGACACCGTGAAAGTGCGCAGGAAGTGTGTTCGCAGAAGACCCGGCGTATCCAAGTAGTGGAAGTAACGGTCGGCGAAGGGGACATCTCGTCCGGATTGGAGGGCCCGCCGCACAGCACCTAAGTCGACTCCCGGGATTGGTCGCTGCGATCCGGGCAGATGGTGTAGGAGTCGCCGTGCGTGCTCAGCGCGGGGTTCCAAATTCACGCATTGCACGAGCTCGCGGGTGAGTTTCTGTTCGAGGGCACGGTCACCGTTATGTGCGCAAATCCTAGCGGCGAAAAGCTCGGAGCGGATGTGCTCGACCAGCGCGCGAAGCTCTGGCCCGATGGCGCTCTCTGGGGCGAAGTCGACGTAGCGCTCAAGGGTCTCCTCGATGTCATCGCTGAGCAATCCCCAACACATTGGGAGCGCACCGACGCGGGCCCTCGTGACTCCCTCGAGCGCGTGCCGGAACTCACGTTGTGCGCCGTCGAGAGCCTGGTGTGCCCGTATGCGGGCTCGTCGACGGAACAACCCGGGATTCGGAATGGCGTTTTTCGCTGCGCTCAACGTTTCCCGTGTGATGGAGAGCTTTGCTACCGCCATCTCCGCTTCGGCTCTCGCGGTGTCGTTGACCTCCATGCCTACATTCTCACCAGCTCGGCGGCCCAAATGCTATTACAGGAATATTCACAAAGCTCTGATGCCGCCAACCCCAGGTTGCGCTGTTGCGCGTGACGACGGTGGTCTGCCGCCTACCCGCCAACGTCGTGTATCGGCTGGGACGAGCTTAGTCGCGATCGTGGCCCTGGCAGCAGCATGTGGCGACCAGGGCGACGTCGTCACGATCCTGGCCTTTACCGGCCTGCGCTGGTCGGAACTTGTCGGGCTGCGCGTCGGCGATGTCGACCTTGAGGGCCGGCTCTACGTCCGCCAGGCCGCGCCAGACGTGGAAGGCCGAATCATCGTCGGTCCGCCGAAAACGCGGGCAGCAGTGCGAACCGTCCCAGTCCCCCAACTCGTCGTCGACGCACTCAAGACACGAACTGCCGGACGCGCCCCCGGAGAGCAAGCGATTACCGGACCGAACGGCGGTTTCCTTAGATCAAACAATTGGCGCCGCCACATGGCACTGATCTCTACGCCGATGAACTCGATCACGTAGCCACAAACCTCGACCGGCTCCACGACTCCGCAACCAACAAAGTCAGCGGACAGGAACCGGACATAACCAACCATCCATAGAGTGCCGTCACCATGTCCGTGCAGGTCAAACAGTGTGGCCAGGGGCGGGATCGAACCGCCGACCTTCCGCTTTTCAGGCGGACGCTCGTACCGACTGAGCTACCTGGCCGGAAGGCAGCGTGTACCTCGCTGCGTTGGCGACCCTGACGGGACTCGAACCCGCGACCTCCGCCGTGACAGGGCGGCGCGCTAACCAACTGCGCCACAGGGCCTTGCTGTGTTGCTTACTCCGCGACGCCAGGTCGCAGGTACCCCCTACGGGATTCGAACCCGCGCTACCGCCTTGAAAGGGCGGCGTCCTAGGCCGCTAGACGAAGGGGGCCAGAACCGAATCTCTCCGGGGTACTCGCAACGTGGTTAGCGTTGTGAGCCACGTCAGCTTAGGTTATCGGGTGTCCAATCCTCAAACGAGCCTCGGTTTCCAACGCAGTATCCTGTATCACCGCGCCCCTATAGCTCAGTTGGTAGAGCTACGGACTTTTAATCCGCAGGTCCCAGGTTCGAGTCCTGGTGGGGGCACAGATCATGGTTCTATGCGGCTCAGTCGGCGAGCATAAATGCAGGCTAACCAAGGCACACCGCTAGCGGCCCGATCAGCCGGCCCAACCCAGCTTTACGCTGTTCGCGCCTTGCGTGGCATCTTCTAACAAGCCCGGCCCCGCCGATATCGGTCTCTAACCCACAAGCGTCGATGACGGTGACCCGGACGACACAGCAGCCCAACAGCAGTTCAACGCCGAGACGGCGGTGGCGTCTTAGGACTGGTGTAAAAACGCTGGGCGCATGTTCCTGGTGGTCATGTTACGCGGCGGTGGTGTCGGTCGTGGTTGTTGTGGTGGGGGGATGCAGTGGGCGGGGTGGCTCGAGCAGTTGGTGGCGTAGTTCTTGGAGGTGGCGGCTGGTCGCTGATGTTTGGGTGACTCCGCGCCAGCCGCGGCTGGCGCGGTCGAGGACGGCCCATACCAGCGACAGACAGCTGGTTTCGCCGGGTAGGCGGCCGATGACCTTGACCCGGCGACGGGATTCTCCGAAGGTGCGTTCGATGAGGTTGGAATGGCGGATGCGTGTCCAGTGTTGGCGGGGGAAGCGCAAATGCACGCTCAGCGAGGCGAAGTCGTTGGCCAGGCAAGCGACCGCGGCTGGGTAGAGCCCGCGGTATGTGGTGGTGAACTCCTCGGCGCGGCGGGTGGCTTCATCCACGGCCTGCTGGCCGGGTGGCTGGTCAATGTCATCGAAGATCGACCAGAACGCGGCTTTGATCTCGTCCTGGACCGCGACAGGTGTCTTGGCGATGACGTTACGGCAGCGATGGATCAGACACCGCTGACGCAGGCTTGCCGGAAACGTGGTCTCCCATGCGGCGATCAGGCCCGGCGCCCCGTCGGAGATGCCCAGTAGCGGCGGGCGTAGTCCCCGGTTCCTCAGGTCAGCCAAGAAGTCGGCCCACGCATCAGCCGACTCCGCTGCGGCTGGGGCCAGCCCAATAAACAGGGGCTTGCCGTCGGTGCAGATGCCCCAGGCGGCCAGCACCGGCTCGGCCGGGGCGTTGGGATGCATCCGAAAGTTCGAGGCATCCAAGAACAGGTAGTCCAACACCAGCTCATCAAGGCGTCGAGACGACCACGCAGCGAACTCGTCTTTGATGGCCGCACAAATCCGGCTCACCGTCGAGCGCGACAACGCCGCCTGCGAGCCCAGCACCTCGGCCAACGCGGCCTCGATGTCGCGATCCGACAAACCGCGCACCCATCCCGAAATCACCAACGCCTCCAGAGCGTGGGTGCGCGTCACCCCGGCACCGAATAGCCGCGAACAGAACCGCTCGTCGGTGTCGCGTAGTTTCGGGCGGCATAATTCGACCGAGCCCATCGTGGTCTTCACCGTCGCCGGCGGTTGATACCCATTGCGGTACCCGCCCGGGCCGTCCTGAACCCGACGCTGGTGACGGGCTCGGCCCAACACTGCTTCTACCTCGGCCTCCACGGCGACCTGAAACACCAGACGCACCGATAACCGCCCGACCTCCTCCAAAATCTCGGTCAACGGCCGCTCGGTCGCGGCGAACAACTGATCCATCTCAACACGCACACGCTCAATCGGCGATACTCGCTTGGTCACGGGCGTAGCCCCTCCTTCATAGCTTTCGTCGGTTGCGACGGAACCTACGCCCGTGACCATTTACACCAGCGATGAGACGCGACCGAGACGGCTGCAACAACGAATGCGACCCTCGCCAAGGCCGCCGAGCTGGCGTGGCCACAGGAACGACGCATCCAAGACGGCGCTTAAGGCCTGGGGCAACGCCACAACACTGATTCTGGTCGAAGTGGCGATCGCCACAGTGCTCGAAGCCTTCGTGCCTGATCATCGTCGCAGCCTCGACGACCATAGATTCCCAACCGCACGGCGACACCCATACCGTCAGCACGAAAACTTGCGTTCATGTGGCCATCCCGCGGGGGCCGAGTCGCGAAACTATCCAAGGCGATCGCTGATCGCCCCCAGCACGTTATGAGCAGTCTGCTCTGAGTTTTGAATACCCAACACCGAGACGTCAATCAACACCGAAGACTGCACGCGATACATGACATTCCACAGATCGGAGTTGAGCGCCACGGTGGAGGAATCCAGGTTGTTGATGGTGAAATCGTAGTGCTTGACGTTCAGCTTTGAACATGCCGTAAGCGGCGGTATGAGCCGATCAAACGCGTTACGCGCCGCGTGCTCGCTGGGATAGATTCCGACAGCCTGGCCGACCACAGCCATCAGGTGCAATTGGCCAGGGCCGGTGTTGGTTGTTCCGTCATACGTCACCGACCGAAACTGCGCCCAGTCGCTGCCAAACGCGACGGCTCGCCCGAACACTGCCCGGCATGGGGCCGGAGCATCCGAATCAAAATGACGCGGCGAACGCTGCTCTGACCCCGGCTTCGACCAGAGGCCGTCAAAGCCGGCGATGCGACGCACGTCATCGACGCTGACGGTCAACGAGTCGATGCTGCCACTCGACACTGGCTCAGTACGTGTCGCGCCGCAAGCGGACATCGCAACGCAGCAGCCCAAGATGGCCACCGCACGGCGGATCGCGGACACACGCTCACTCATCGGCGCCTTTCGCGGGGCTGCGGCCATGGTGATCGAAAAGTGAGATACCACCAGCACCTTCACCGGACGACGCCGCGGGAAAGCTCATCCCGTTGCCTTACTGAGTGATCTGAAAATCGCGATCTCATGGGAGGTTTCACCTTCGCTGCTTAGGTCAGCAAGAATCTCACCGACCACGCTGGAGAACTTGAATCCTTTGCCAACGTCTCCGGCGAAGAAGGACACCTGGGGAGCTTCGGGCAGGGTATCGATAATGAACAATGCTCGCCACGATGTTTCAAAGTCCGGGCTCATGGCCGGTGGCGTGTTGGTCCATAGGCAGACATAGGTGGACAACGTCTTACCCGCCGCCTTGGGAAAGTATTTGGCCGTGGTCTCCCTCAGCAGCTCTACGTCCCGGCTGTCCGTTTCTCGGTTGACGCTATCCGGGTCAACACTTCCACCTAAATGGTTCATGCGGCCGATCTTGAAGCCGGGAACACCAACCTCGGGAAATCCGTAGTAATGGCCTTGCAGCGGACCTGAGTCAATCGCGAGGTTGAAGACGGGGAATCGCTGCGGAGTGTAGATGGCCGGCCGTTCGGTTTGAAACCAGGAAAGCACCTGCCGCTGGGGCAGGCACTGGCCTTTGAGCGACGGAAGAAGCGTGCTCACCCACGGTCCCGCCGTGATCACTAACGAGCCCGCCTCGTATGCCGACGTGTCGGTCCTTACCCGCACCCCTCCATCAGGTGTGGTGTCCCAGTCCAGCACGCACTCGTGGGTATGCAGCTCCGCGCCGTACCGTTGCGCTTGGAATCCGAATGCCTCGATGCACTTCTCTGGAAGCAGAAACCCTCCCTCGGGCTGATATACCCCAATCATTTCCGGGTGCAGGCCAAAGCCAGGAAATCGCCGCGACAGGCTCTGCCCATCGAGCACTTCGAAGTCGAAATTATTCACCCGGCAGGCCGTCTGACTACCGACCACCAGTGAATTGTCGGGTAGTCCCCAATCAACGACACCATTGCAATGCAGGAGCTGGTTCACCTTCTCGGACTCGAGTTCGAGGTCACGCCACAGCTCATAGGCACGGGTCGACAACGGAGCCATCGCGGGATCTTCTGAGTGAGTGCGTCGAATCAGGCGGGTATACCCAAAATGCGAACTCATGTTATTCGGCGAATCGAATCGCTCAATACCGAGAACGCGTTTACCCCTTTTCGCCAGCTGGTAGAGCGCAGCACTGCCCATCGCTCCCACCCCGACAACGATTGCATCATAAACTCTAGAGTTGGCCATTCGCGGTCCTCCGGTCCAATCCGAAACGGCGCCATGAATTTTCCGCAATACGGCCCACTGCTCTGTGATGCAGCCAAATAACAACGCAGAGTACTCATTACCCCCGCGGCAGCGGGGATGTTGGCGCATTGCCGCGAAGCATGCCACTCCCGCGGCTGCACCGCAGCGCGATCGCGTGGTCGCCGCACCGCGAAGCCACCCACCGGGCCGGATCACCCCACAGCCCACCCAGCGGGCCGGCTTCGGCCACACACATGGGCTAACGTGTCTCGTTGAGGTGGAGGATCAATCGCGCTGAGCCGCTGGGCACGGCATAGGGGGTTCTCGGACGTTGTTTGTGCACGTACAGCTCGACGGGCGACCCGATCATGCCGTCGAACGCGCACACGAACTGGCCGGTGCGGGCATCCGCGGCCTGTTCACGTTTGAGGGCCCACACGATGTGTTCCTAATCGTTTAGTAGGGATTGGTTACCGGTCCGGGTGTTGGTGACCGGGGCCTGTTTCTTGCGGGATCTGCCGTCAGGTGACGTCTGGTGTTCCCGTCGTTCGACGACTTGAGAAAGAGCGGCGCGTCTGGCGGCAGGTCTTGTCGGGTTGGTGGTGAGATTCCGTTGCCCGAGCCCGTCGCAGGGGTGACTTCCTGATGGTTGTTCTCGAGCCTTGAGCTCTTCGACAGAACGAAGTCCTGCGATGTGCTGGAGTCACGGACGGCTAGTGAGATGACGGACCTTGGAGTCCCGCGATTAGGGCGCCGCGTGAGTCCACCGGTAACGGCGCAACCATCCACCGACGAAAAAGTGAGGACGTCTTGGGCTTGTTTTGTGGAATCGACTGGGCTACTGAGCATCACGATGTTGCTGTGGTTGATGACGACGGGAGGGTGGTAGCCCGTGCACGGCTGGGCAATGATGCGGCCGGGTTCGCGCAGCTGTTGACGTTGCTGGCTGAGGCCGGTGACAGTGCCGCTGATCCGATACCAGTGGGGATGGAAACTGATCGTGGCCTGTGGGTGGCGGCGCTGCGAGAAACTGGCCGGGTGATTTATCCGATCAACCCGTTGGCGGCTTCGCGGTATCGGGCACGGTATGCGGTGTCGGGGGCCAAATCCGATGGTGCCGACGCGGTGCTGCTGGCCAATATTGTGCGCACCGACCCCGGCGCGCACCGCCCATTGCCCGCCGACACCGAGTTGGCCCAGGCGATCCGGGTGCTGGCCCGCGCTCAGCAAGACGCGGTATGGGCACGTCAACACATCGGCAACCAGATTCGCGATGTGCTCAAAGATTTCTACCCGGCGGCCATCACCGCGTTCGCCGACCTGCCCGAGGGCGGGCTGGCTCGTCGAGATGCGCGCACCATCTTGGCTGCTGCACCAACCCCCACCCAGGCGACCAAGCTGACCCCGGCCCGACTGCGCCGACTGCTGGCCAAGGCCGGCCGCCGCCGCCATCTCGACCGTGACATCGAACGGTTGCGGGAGGTGTTCACCGACACCTACCTGCACCAACCACCGGTCGTGGAGAACGCGATGGGTATCCAATTGGCAGGGCTGCTGGGTCAGTTCGAGGCTGCCTGCACCACTGCTGCTGATCTCGCCGAGGCGGCAACCGCCCATTTTGAGCAGCACCCGGACTCCACGATCATCACCAGCTTCCCCGGACTGGGGAACCTGGCCGGTGCCCGGGTACTCGCCGAGATCGGTGATGACCGCGCCCGCTTCACCGACGCCCGCGGACTGAAAGCATTCGCCGGAGCCGCGCCGATCACCCGCGCCAGCGGCAAGAAAACCCTCGTGTTGCACCGCCATATCAAGAACCGGCGCCTGGCCGCCGTGGGTCCCATCTGGGCTTTGGCATCGCTGCGCGCCTCGCCGGGCGCCCGTCGCCACTACGACACCCGCCGCGCCGCAGGAGACTGGAACCACCAAGCCCAACGACATCTGTTCAACAAATTCCTCGGCCAACTCCACCACTGCCTGCAAACCGGCCAGCACTACACCGAACATCTAGCCTTTCCACCTCCTCCCTCGCTCGTGGCTTGACTTTTAACTTCGTGAGATGTCTTCCTTTAGCGGCCGCCGCCACAACCAACGTCGAACTCATGACGAACGTCGCGATCGCCCTGCCCCGCAGCCCGATGCACCTGGCTCACATCGCCTACGATCTGCAGCTGCTTTCCCGTGGACGGTTCCGGCTCGGACTGGGCCCGCAAATCCGCCCCCATATCGAGAACCGCTACGGCGCTACCTGGAATCGGCCTGCCGCGCGGATGCGCGAGACCGTTCTGGCGATACGGGCGATCTTTGCCGCCTGGCAGCACAACGAGCGACTCGACTTCCGGGGCGAGTTCACCAAGCACACCCTGATGCCGCCGATGTTCAACCCGGGACCAAACCCGTACGGGATGCCCCCGATCTACCTGGGGGCGCTGGGGCCGGTCATGACGCGAACGGCCGCCGAGGTGGCCGACGGCCTGTTGGTGATGCCGTTCAATTCCGCTCGCCACTTCCACGATCGCACCTTGCCGGCGGTGCGGGCGGGTTTGGCTCGGGCGCAGCGCGACGAAGCCGATTTCGAGATTGTGCCCCAAGCGATCCTCGCCATGGGCCGCACCGAGCAGGAACAGGCCGCCGCGGCGGCCGGAGTGCGCATGCTGCTGGCGTTCTACGGGTCAACACCGGCCTACCGCCCCGTGCTTGACGTCGAGGGACGCGGCGAGCTGCAGCCGCGCCTCAACGCGTTGTCCAAAAAGGTGCAGATCGACGAAATGACCAAGCTCATCGACGATGACGTGTTGACCACACTCGCGATCTGCGGCACACCCGAGCAGTGCGCCGACGAGATTCGGCGCCGCTTTGGCGCGGTCGCGCAGCGTGTTTGTGTGTATTTTCCGGGCTACGACATTGCGATCGAACACATCCGCGCGCTGGTCGACGCCCTGAGCCCAAGCCGCTAGCCGTCCCCCGCGATGGTAACGGCAACGGCCAGTGACACAGCTTCGTCTTGCAAGGCAATGACTTCGGCGTCGCCGGGAACCTGCTTCGAGGCTTTGCAGTCTTGATCGGCACATGCGCCGTTGGTACAGCACAACAGTCCACCGACCCCGTGGTGCGGCGTTTGCGTTTTACGTCACCCGGATTTGTGTCCAACCGGTGTCCAAACGATGGCCGATGTGGCCAATCCATGATCCCTATGCACCCGCCTTGATACGGTTCACACGGCGAAACACAACACATGACGTCAGCTTTACCGCGGGCAATACGCCCGCAGTCGCCGGGCCGAGTCCTGCTGGGGCACACCAACGCCCACCGCCAGCCTGCTAACGCCCCACTACCGGACGCACCCGATGATCGGGCAGGTTACCGTCGAATTTCGACACGCTGCGAGCACAAGATACGACCGCTAATTCATAGCGCCAGTTAGCCATGCTTTCGCGACAGCTTCGCTATGCTTCCGAACATGCTTCCCGAAACTAATCAGGATGACGCCCAGCCCAACGCGCCCGTCGCCCTGGTGACAATGGAAGTCCGCCACCCGACCGCGGATGCGCTCAGCGAGACAGCAAGCCGAGAACTCAAACAGCTGCTCGCCGACGACCTGCCGATCGAACGCCAGGCGCAGGACACCAATTGGGGGGTAACGGCCCCTGGAGCGGCGCCGAGCCCGGTCACAAATCGATTCGTCCGCTACGTCAACCGCGACAACACCCTTGCCGCCTCCCTGAAAGACCAGGCGATCGTCGTCGAAACTACCGCCTACAGCAGTTTCGACGCTTTCTGTGAAGTGGTAATGCGGGTCGCGGATGCCCGCACCCGAGTCTCATCCATCGTCGGAGTCGAACGCATCGGCTTGCGATATGTTCTTGAGGTTCGCGTCCCAGCGGGAGTCGACGGCCGCATCGAGTGGAGCAATTGGATCGACGAGCAGCTCCTCGGGCCCCATCGCCTCACTCCTGGCGGGCTGCTCCTCACCGAATGGCAGGGCGCCGCCGTCTACCGAGAGGCCCAGCCAGGCAAATCGCTCATCGTGCGCTACGGCCCCGGAGTCGGCCAGGCGCTCGATCCGAATTACCATCTGCGCCGATCAACGCCTGCCCAAAATGGACCATTCTTTCTGATGGACATCGACAGCTTTTGGACTCCAACCGGATCCATTCCCGAATACAACCGCGATGCGCTGGTGTCAACATTTCAGAATCTGTACGGCCCGGCCCAGACGGTGTTTCAGGAAACGCTTACCGATCGCCTCAAAGAGGACCTTCTTCGCCAATAGCCCGGCAGTGTCGCGAAGCCTGCATCGAGCCACCACAAGTCCGCGTCGCCCGCTGGTGGCCGCTACCGGGCGCGCATAGCTGCGCCACCCACCCCTGGTCGCAAAATCCCCGCGGTCGAACGGGCAATTTTGCGCACCCCGGATTACCCTTCACATCATCTGGACTAGCGCCATCTGAAGCTGCCGGCGCCAGCGGACCGGAGGAACCAAACCGATGACCGACTTCGCGCAGCGAACAATTAACCTCGCCCGCCAAAACGTCACCGAGGGTGGTCGCCCCTTCGCGGCCGTCATCGTCAAGGCGGGCGAAGTTCTCGCCGAGAGCGCCAACAAAGTTGCCCAAACCAACGACCCCACCGCGCATGCCGAGATCCTCGCCATACGTGCGGCATGCATCAAGCTGGGCACCGAACATCTGGTCGGCACCATCATCTACACGCTGGCCCATCCGTGCCCGATGTGCCTGGGATCGCTCTACTACTGCTCACCCGACGAGGTCGTCTTTTTGACCTCGCGTGACGCCTACGAGCCGCACTACCTCGACGACCGCAAATACTTCGAGCTCTCAACGTTCTACGGCGAATTCACTAAATCCTGGGAACAGCGCCGCCTGCCGATGCGCTACCAGCCGCGAGAAGCCGCTGTCGACGTCTACCGGTTCTGGCAGGAATACAACGGCGGCCAGCGCAATGCGACGGTGGTTCCACCAGACTAAGCACCTCCGGTCTTGACCCCGCCGCGGCGCGCTCCAGCTATTATTTGCGTATGCACGCAGATAATGGGCCATTGCGGCTACCTGAGGACCAGGTCGGTCTCGTGGTCGAAGTTTTCCGGATGCTCGCCGACGCCACCCGCGTGCAGGTTCTGTGGTCGCTGACGAACCAAGAAATGTCGGTCAACGAACTCGCCGAGCATGTGGGCAAACCCGCGCCTTCGGTGTCGCAACATCTGGCGAAACTTCGAATGGCGCGGCTGGTAAGCACCCGCCGCGACGGAACCACGATCTTCTACAGCCTGGAAAACGAACACGTGCGCCAGCTCGTCGTCGATGCCGTCTACAACGCCGAGCACGCCGGGCCCGGAATCCCGCGTCACCACCGCGGCGACAAGCCGCAGGCAGTAGCTGACCCATCACGGGCCGGCTAAACCAATCCACGCGGAGCACAACATAATTCACACAAGGAGATAACCGCCATGACAACCGAGCACAGCCACGACGCACCGCACACCCACGAGCATCCACATGGCGGATCAGCTCATACGCACGCGCACACAACCCACGAACACGACCACGTCACGCATGAACACCAGCACGTGCACGCCGACGGCACCGAGCACAGCCACCGACACCTCCATCAGGTCGGCCTTGAACACATGCACAGTCACGCCCACGCGTAAGGCAGCACCCGCGGCCCCCAGCGACACAACGGCTTCGGGCTATACCTCGGGGCAGTAGTGCATCGGGTTGTCCCGCTCATCGAGCGGAGGCAGGTTGCGTGCCGGGGTCTGCACTAACGGGGCATCAGCAGGTATGCGCCCGGTTGCACGATCCCAGCCGGCACGAGCCCGCGGATGCTTCTGCATTCGGCGCGGAACAAACGCGAAAACGACGCGGACAATGTCGCCGAACCGTCGATGCAGCCATTCGTCGCGCCTCGACCACTGATAGCCCATCAGAGTCCGCACCGGTGGATCGTAGAGACCAACGGTCAGCCATACAAAGAATGGGCCCAGCAGTCTGCGTTGCGCCGCCCACAACCAATCCGGAATCCATTGGGCAAATGGCGGTTTCGGTAGTTCGCTCAGATCAAGCACCGCACGCGCCGCCGTGTTGCTCTCCAGCACGTTGCAACACATGTGATCCCAGTAGGCCTGGAATTCCTCCCACGACGCCGGCACCGGGCGCATACTCATCCCATACATGCGGTACCACTGAACGTGTTCATCAAACATCTGACGCTTCTGCGCCTCGGTCACGCCGCCGCAGAACCGCTCGGCTACGTGAAGTGCACCAACGAAGAAGGTGGCATGCGCCCAGTAGAAGACGTCGGGGTTCAACGCATGGTAACGCCGGCCAACAGCGTCGACACCCTTGATATCGACGTGATAGTCGCGCACTTCAGCGGCGGTGGTCGGGGCACGGTCGCCATCGAACACAACGCCGCCGATCGGGTACAACGACCGCAGCAGCCGGGGCCAGCGCTCCCTGAAGAACGTCGAGTAGTCCTCGACCGCCGCGCCCAGCTGGGGGTGCATGTTCTGCATCGATCCCGCCCACGGACCCTGCAGCATGCCCCGCCAGTCGCCGAAATACCGCCATGTCAATGAGTGCGGGCCCAACGGCAGCGGCGGCGCCGCATAGCCCAACGGCGACACCGGACAGCCCGCCGACACACCATCAGACCGACCGGCATCCGAAATCTCTTCGGCGGCCGCCGAAAACGACCCCAAACCCGCCGCGGAACTGGTAAGAGGATGAGGAGCGGATGTGTCTTGAGTCACAGGATATTCCTTGGCTTTGAAATTCTGACTACACACGCTGTCACTATGGAGTTTAGGAGCGATGTGCCCACCGGTCAAAGACGGGGCCGCTGGTCTGGTGTCCCCCTGGAGAGTCGCCTCGCCGTACGCCGCGAGAATCTGATAGCCGCAGGCGTGCGGCTGCTCGGCAGCGAAGACGGGCCGTCGCTGACGGTTCGGGCAGTCTGCCGGCAAGCCGAGCTGACCGAACGCTACTTCTACGAGAGCTTCGCCGACCGCGACCAGTTTGTCCGCGCGGTCTACGACGACGTCTGCGCGCAGGCAATGACAACCCTGACCGCCGCGCAAACGCCACGCGAAGCCGTCGAGCGATTCGTCGCGTTGATGGTCGACGACCCGGTGCGCGGACGTGTGCTCTTGCTGTCCCCCGAGGTAGAGCCGGTACTGACCCAGTCCGGTTCGGAATGGATGAGTGGCTTCATTGAATTGTTGCAGTGCAAGCTGTCGCGCATCGACGATCCGATTATGCAAAAGCTGGTAGCCACCAGCTTGATCGGTGCTCTTACCGCCCTGTTTACCGGCTACCTGAACGGGCAACTCGGAACTACCCGCCAGCAGCTCATCGACTACTGCGTCGACCTGCTGTTCAGCACAGCCGCAAGCCGGATGCCGTCCGGGCCACGCGATTGAACGTGCCCACCGCGGACTCATTGCACCCAATCTGAGCCCGCACAGCAAAGCCCCAAGAATCTCCGCGATAACCAGGCAAAATAAACCTTCCAGGCCGTCGGCGCGTCCAGCGCACCACGCCGGGCACCAGCTTGTTGATACCTCAGTACACAGATATATTGAATGCAACCCATCGACACAGATATCCGGAGGATCCATGCCAGCTGAGCCGACCGATCTGCAGCTGCTGCATGAGCTTGAACCGGTAGTCGAGAAGTACATGAACCGCCACCTGAACATGCACAAGAACTGGAATCCGCACGACTACATCCCGTGGTCAGACGGTAAAAACTACTACGCTCTCGGCGGGCAAGATTGGGAGCCCGAGCAAAGCCAGCTCTCCGACGTCGCCCAGGTGGCGATGGTCCAAAACCTGGTCACCGAAGACAATCTGCCGTCCTACCACCGCGAGATCGCGATGAACATGGGAATGGACGGCGCCTGGGGGCAGTGGGTCAACCGCTGGACCGCCGAGGAAAACCGGCATGGAATCGCGCTGCGCGACTACCTCGTGGTGACCCGCGCTGTCGACCCAGTCGAATTGGAGAAGCTTCGCATCGAGGTGGTCAACCGGGGCTTCAGCCCGGGCCAGAATCATCAGGGCGGGCTCTTCGCCGAGAGCTTGTTCGACTCGATCCTCTACGTCTCGTTTCAAGAGCTAGCCACCCGGGTCTCGCACCGCAACACCGGCAAAGCCTGCAACGACACGATCGCCGAACAGCTGATGTCTAAGATATCGGCCGACGAAAACCTGCACATGATCTTCTACCGGGACGTCAGCGAAGCCGGTATCGAACTGGCGCCCAACACGGCAATGAAATCGCTGCACAAGATCCTGCTGAATTTCCAGATGCCCGGTTTCCTGGTGCCCGAGTTCCGGCGCAAAGCGGTGATGATCGCTGTTGGCGGCGTCTACGACATCCGCATCCACCTCGATGACGTTGTCATGCCGGTGTTGAAGAAATGGCGAATTCTCGAGCGCGAAGACTTCACTGGCGAGGCCGCCCGGATGCGCGACGACATCGGTGCGCACATCGAGGAACTCGAGGCTGCCTGCGACAAGTTCGAGGTCTCCAAGCAACGCTATCTTGAGCGTGAAGCCAAGCGGTCCGAGAACAGTAAGAACACCGCCCGCAAAGTGCTCACCACCAAAGGGACGCTGAAAATGAGCGGCCGGTAGCAAGCGGTGCGCATCGGCCCGATCGAGCTCGCCAGCCCGGTTGTCTTGGCTCCGATGGCCGGCGTGACCAACGTCGCGTTCCGCACGCTATGTCGTGAAATCGAGCAGGCGAAGGTCGGCACGATCAGCGGACTGTACGTCTGCGAGATGGTGACCGCGCGGGCGCTCGTCGAGCGGCATCCGGTCACCATGCATATGACGACCTTCTCGCCAGACGAGTCGCCTCGTTCGTTGCAGCTCTACACCGTCGACCCTGACACCACATACGCTGCTGCCCGGATGGTCGCTCACGAAGGCATCGCCGATCACATCGACATGAATTTCGGCTGCCCGGTGCCCAAGGTGACCAGGCGCGGCGGCGGCGCGGCGTTGCCGTTCAAACGGCGGCTGTTCGGCCGCATCGTCGCCGCGGCGGTGCGCGCCACCGAAGGCACCGACATTCCGGTGACCGTTAAGTTCCGCGTCGGCATCGACGACGATCACCACACGCACCTCGACGCTGGCCGCATTGCTGAGGCCGAAGGCGCGGCCGCGGTCGCGTTGCACGCGCGCACCGCGGCACAGCGCTACTCCGGCACCGCCGACTGGGAGCAGATAGCCCAGCTCAAGCAGCACGTGACGACCATCCCGGTACTCGGCAACGGGGACATCTACGATGCCAGCGATGCACTGACGATGATGGCCACCACCGGATGCGACGGCGTTGTGGTCGGTCGCGGATGCCTAGGCCGGCCATGGCTTTTCGCCGAGTTGTCGGCCGCGTTCACCAACTGCGCGGCACCGACCGCGCCGACGCTCGGCGAGGTCGCCGACATCATTCGTCGGCATGGCCAGCTGCTCATCGCACACTTCGGCGGCGATAAGGGCATGCGCGATATCCGCAAACACATCGCCTGGTACCTACATGGCTTCCCGGCCGGATCTGAACTGCGGCGCGCACTGGCTCTGGTGAAGACTTTCGACGAGCTGGACTGCCTGCTCGACCAGTTGGACCGCTCAGTTCCGTTCCCGAAAGCCGCGACCGGCCCACGGGGTCGGCAAGGTTCACCTGCCCGGGTGGCACTTCCCGAGGGTTGGCTCGACGACCGCGACGACTGCCAGGTGCCGCACGGAGCAGACGTCATGCACTCTGGCGGATAGATCCGAACGACGGCAGTGGACAAATCGAGCGATGGCGGCGAAAACGAGACATTCTCGAAATCGCGCCGTCGCCAATAAGTCAGTACGATATGAAGCCTTGCCGGGTTTCACCCAGCAAACCCGCGGCGCGGCGCTGACCTGCGCGCACGGACGCCGCTGAGGTCCGCGCCAGACTTTCGGAGGCCAGTAGAACATGAGTGACGGCGGGGATGACGCCACTCCTGACCGCCGCAGCACACGCGGCGGTGGGCCCGACGACCAACGCGGTACCCCAAATCCGCCGCAGTCAGCCGCCGTGCCGTGGGAATGGTTCTCCGAAAAGCCGAACGAAGAAGACACCCGGCAATGGCCAGTGCAACCACCCATTGAAGATATTGAAGACACTGAAGATATTGAAGGCGAGGCACCCCGGTCCCCCAGTGCTCCTGAAGCCGGCGATTCAGAAACCGACGATGCAGAAACTGTGGGCTTACACATCAGCGGCACCGTCAGCGTCGCCGACCTGATCAGCAAACTGGGCACCCCCACGTCTACCCAGCCCGCTTCTCGTCATGGCGCGCCGGAAGACGAGCCTGACATGAACCGGCACGTCTCGGACGACACCGACGAACAAGACACCGATTCGATCAAGATCCCAACCCACGCACTCGAATTCCTCGCTGAGCTACCCGACCTGGGCACCGCGCACCGCCCCGGCGACCCGGATAGCGACGAAGACCACTCTGAGACCACGCCCGCCAGCAAGCTGCGGCGCTCGGCAGCACGGGTGGCGCCGGCGCGGATCCGCGCCACGGCGGTTCCCGCGCCCTCGACAGCCGAACGCAAGCCAAAGTCGCGACGCTCAATATTGCTGGCCGGGCGTTTGCTGGCAGCCCTGGTCGCGGCGCTGGCGTTGGCCGTGACCGGCGGAGCATGGCAATGGAGCACATCGAAAAACAACCGGTTGAACACCGTGAGCGCGCTAGATCCACATTCAGACGACATTGTCGACCCCGGCGGGCAGTACGGCGATGAGAACTTCTTGATCGTCGGCATGGACTCGCGTGCCGGCGCGAACGCCAACATCGGCGCCGGCGACGCGAGTGACGCCGGCGGGGCCCGTTCGGACAGCGTGATGCTGGTCAACATTCCGGCCAACCGCAAACGCGTTGTCGTGGTGTCGTTCCCCAGAGACCTGGCAACCACCCCAATCAAATGCGAAGCCTGGAACCCCGATACCGGCGAGTACGGCTCCCTCTACGACGAGCAGACGGGAACCTACAGCCCCAGAATGGTTTATACCGAAACCAAGCTGAACTCGTCGTTCGCCTTCGGCGGCCCGAAATGTCTGGTGAAGGAAATTCAGAAGCTGTCCGGCTTGAGCATCAACCGGTTCATCGCGGTGGATTTCGTCGGATTCGCAAAGATGGTCGAGGCCCTCGGCGGCGTCGAGGTGTGCAGCACCACCCCGCTGCGGGACTACGAACTGGGCACAGTGCTCGCACGCGCGGGACGGCAGGTCATCAACGGCGCAACAGCATTGGACTACGTCCGGGCTCGCCAGGTCACCACCGAGGTCAACGGCGACTACGGGCGCATCAAACGCCAGCAGTTGTTCTTGTCGTCACTGTTGCGCTCGCTGATCTCCGAGAACACATTGCTTAGCCCCAACAAGCTGAACAATGTGGTCAACATGTTCATCGGCGACAGCTATGTCGACAACATCAGAACCAAGGACCTGATCAAACTGGGGCGATCGCTGCAGGGCATTGCCGCTGGACACATCACTTTTGTCACCGTGCCAACAGGCGTGACCGACGAGAACGGCGACGAACCCCCGCGCAAGGCCGACATGAAGGCACTGTTTTCGGCGATCATCAACGATGATCCGCTGCCGCTGGAAAACGATGCAAACGCCCAGCGGCTCGGCAAGACACCGACCATCACAGCCACCACCACCGCCAAGACGCCTCAGGCCGACCTCACCACCGAGAATCAAACCCGTCAGGTAACCACAACCTCACCCCAAGACGTCACCGTGCAGGTCTCGAATGGGACCGGTACCACCGGTCTGGCCGCCTCGGCCGCTGAGCAACTAGAGCTAAACGGTTTCAACGTGAAAACGCCCGACGACTATCCGAGTTCGCTGCAGGCCACGACGGTGTTCTTTTCACCCGGCAACGAACACGCTGCCGCCACGGTCGCGTCGTCGTTCGCCACGTCAAAAGTCGCCCGAATCACCGGAATTGGCCACGTGGTTCAGGTGGTGCTCGGCCCAGACTTCGACTTTGGCTCGGTAAACGCTCCCCCGCCCAGCGGCTCCTCGGTCAACCTGCAGATAACCCGCGACTCAGACGGCACACCAGTCAAACTGCCAGAGGACCTGACGCTCACCAACGCCGCCGATACCACCTGTAAATGAGCGACCCTGCAGCGTGTATCGGGCCTTTCCGCTAGCAAGAACGTAGGCTTGATCACATGCGTACGGCCTACCATGAGCAGCTCACGGAATTGTCCGAGCGACTCGGCGAGATGTGCGGGCTGGCCGGAATCGCCATGGAGCGGGCAACCCAGGCTTTACTGCAAGCTGATCTGGTCCTCGCCGAACAGGTGATCTCCGACCACGAAAAGATAGCGACGCGCAGCGCCAACGCCGAGGAAAGCGCTTTTGTGCTGCTGGCCTTGCAGGCGCCAGTCGCCGGTGACCTCAGGGCCATCGTGAGCGCCATCCAGATGGTGGCCGATATCGACCGGATGGGCGCACTGGCCCTGCACGTCGCCAAGATTGCCCGTCGTCGGCATCCGCAGCACGCGTTGCCCGAAGAAGTCAACGGCTATTTTTCCGAGATGGGCAGGGTCGCAGTCGAGTTGGGCACTAGCGCGCAAGAAGTGGTGCTATCGCGCGACCCGGAGAAAGCGGCCAAGATTCACGAAGAAGACGACGCGATGGACGATTTGCATCGGCACTTGTTCAGTGTGCTGATGGATCGTGAATGGAAACACGGCGTGGCAGCCGCAGTCGACGTGACCTTGCTGGGCCGATTCTACGAACGCTTCGCCGATCACGCGGTTGAAGTGGCGCGCCGCGTCATCTTCCAAGCAACCGGTAGATTCCCCGACGACGAAACACCGACCTAGCCGAAGCGGCCGGAGATGTAGTCCTCGGTGGCCTTCTCGGTGGGGTTGGAGAAGACTTTTTCGGTGTCGTCGATCTCTACCAGGCGCCCCGGCTTACCAGCAGCTTCTAGGTTGAAGAACGCCGTCTGATCACTTACCCGAGCAGCCTGCTGCATGTTGTGGGTGACGATGACGATGGTGTACTGCTGCTTTAGCTCGCTGATCAGATCTTCGATCGCCATCGTCGAGATGGGGTCCAGCGCTGAGCATGGCTCGTCCATGAGCAGAACATCGGGCTGCACGGCGATGGCCCGTGCGATGCACAACCGTTGCTGCTGTCCCCCCGACAATCCGCCGCCAGGCTTGTCTAGCCGGTCTTTGACTTCATCCCAGAGGTTGGCGCCACGCAATGAATGTTCGGCGGTGTCATCGAGCACCTTGCGGTTGCGCACACCCTGAAGCTTGAGGCCGGCAACCACGTTGTTGCGAATCGACATCGCGGGAAACGGGTTCGGACGCTGGAACACCATCCCGATTGCCCGGCGCACACCTACCGGGTCGACGCCCGGGCTGTAGATGTTTTCGTCGTCGAGCAGCACGGTGCCTTCGACGCGGGCGCCGGGTATCACTTCATGCATCCGGTTCAGCGTGCGCAACACCGTCGTCTTGCCGCAGCCCGAAGCGCCGATGAACGCCGTGACGCTGCGCGGCAGCACTGACAGCGACACCTCGGCGACCGCGTGAAACGTCCCGTAGTAGATATTGACGTCCTTGAGGTCCAACCGCTTGGCCACTTAACGCTCCCGCCTAGGACTCTGCGATCCCGTCGATCCCGTCACATCGGTGGTCATTCTGTTACTCCATCGCGTCGATAGCGGTGACCAGGCGCTCTTTGACTTTATCCGGCACCGGAACGTAGCCGGCCGCCGAAAGACCGTTTTGACCTTCGTTGGCCGCGGTGATGAGGAAGGCCTTGATCGCCGCTGCGGTGTCCCGGTCGTATCCCTTCGAGCACACGATCTCATAGCTGGCCAGCACCAAGGGGTAAACGTCCGGTTCATGGATGCCATACACTCGGTCCAGCTCCAACACAAGGTCATTGCCGTTCGCCGCAAACGTAGCGTCCTCAACGGCGTTGCGGGCCGTTTCCTCGGTAAGCGCAACCACACCAGCGCCGGTATTGATCCGCGAGTAGGGAACACCGGCGCGATCAGCGAAGCCTTTCGCGACATAGCCGATGGCACCGGGTGTGGACTGCACCGCCTCGATCACGCCCGTCGACAATGGAGCGCCATCGCCGACGTTGCCGTGGAACTCACCACCCACGCCTTTGGTCCAGCTCTGCGGCGCGGCGGCGGTCAGGTACCGCTGAAAGTTGTCATTGGTTCCCGACGAATCTGTGCGATGGATGGGCGTAATCCTGGTGTCAGGTAAGGACACATCAGGATTGAGACTGCGCAGAATAGGGTCGTCCCACGTCTGGATCGCGCCGCTGAAAATCTTGGCCAGCGTGTCGGCATTAACAACCAGCGAACCAACGTCGGTCAGGTTGTACACCAATGCGATCGGCCCGAACACCATCGGCAGGTCCCAGGCGGCGTTTCCGTCGCAGCGTTTGGCCGCTGGGCTGATCTGAGCGGCGACAAGCGGCGAGTCCGATCCGGCGAAGTCGACATCACCGGCGATGAACTGTTCGCGACCAGCACCCGACCCGGTCGCGCTGTATGACACCTTCTTGCCCGGACACAGCGTTGCCCATGCCTTGTTGAACAATGCGACGGCTTCCTCTTGAGCGGTCGAGCCCTCGGCTTTCAGCTCATTGCGGCCCGCACATGCCGCCTGGCCAGCGGCCGCGCCAGCGATCGCCGTAGAGGAGCCACCCTTGATGCCACCACTGCCGCAGGCTGTGGCAACCCCAACGCATATCGCCGCTGTCGCCGCAATCGCGGTTAACCTACCCACCCTGTCGAGCCTCACCGAATCTCTCTTTCCGAACGCTTTGTCGACGGTTGCCGGCGCTGCGCGCGGTCTCCCGCAGGGCGATTGCGACGTCACAAGGAAATTATGCGCCGCGAACGGAAAACGCCAGTCCAACGGCGCTTGTCACTGCGGTAGACGATAGTCAAGACAAGTAGCCGCGCTCGGCTGCGACTCGTGTTTGTTGGCTAGCGAGTGGCACAAGTCATGCGGCGGCGGCCAAGCCGCGGCGCGGCGCTGCCGTTGGCGCAACCCCAAGGAAGTGACAGCAATCACATATGACTAGCGGTGGGTTGCTTGCTGATTTTGACTCGCGCGAGCCCGGGTCGGTCAGCTGGCGCTAGGGCGTGCGTAGGCGGTGTCCACGCTGAAGCTGGTGAAGCCCTGCCGCTGGTATGTGCGAACCGCCGCGACATTCTCCGCCTCCACGTACAGCATCACGGTGGGTTCAGCCGCGTCTGCACAATTGAGGCTGTCGGGTTTCCCTGAGCCGGCGAGCCGCCGCGCCAGCGAAGCGACACCCACTGCGGTCAACAGCTGCCCCAGACCTCGCCCCTGCGCCGACGGGTCGACGCCTACGACGTAAACCTCGCCCAAGGCGGCATGGTCTGGATGCACTTTCGTCCAGTGAAAACCCAGCAGCCGGTCGCTCTGCCCACCTGCCGAATCATCGAAAGCAAGGAAAAGGCCCGCCGGGTCGAACCACGGTTCACTGCGCCGCTCGACCAACTGGGCCGGCGTCCAGCCGCCTTGTTCGGGATGTTCGGCGAACGCGGCATTGTTGACCCGCAGCAGTTCGGCATCATCGGATGCGCCAGCATAGGTACGGATTCGCACCCCGTCAGGGATCTCCGGCTCGCCGATACCGCGCAGCGATCGGTGCATCTGGACCAGTTCTCGAACCGGTACCAGGCCCAGCGCGGACGCTGTCGCGCGCGCCGATTCCAGCGTGCCATGCGCCCAGAACTGGTTACTGCCGGCAGTCTTGGACAACGCTGCGCTGGCCAGCGCGGCGCCAACACCGCGTCGCCGGGCCTCCGGATGCACCACTAGTTCGGCCATCGCCGCCTCTCCATCGCGCGGGAGGCTGAGATTGAGATATCCAACGATCGCCGTGCCCGGCACCGAACCAGTGACCAGGAGGTGCTCGGTACGTTCGTGACCAAGCTCCCGCAGCACCTGTTCGCCTACGGGAGCGACTCCATCGAATCTGGTTGCCGCCGTTACGAGTTCATGTACGCCCTGTTGTTCGTCACCGGTCAGCACCGACCGCCAGTCAGCCCAGGTCACTGACTGTGCAACGGGTCAGGTAGTGGGTCTTGGAGGCCTTCGGGATCGGGCTCGGAGGCTTCCCGCTCGGCTTCAGCGGCCGAGGTTCGACCACGCGCCGGTCGAACCGCCTTGTAACCGACATTGCGCACCGTGCCAATCAACGCTTCATGCTCAGCGCCGAGCTTGGCTCGCAGTCGCCGTACGTGCACATCGACTGTCCGGGTGCCCCCGAAAAAGTCGTACCCCCACACTTCGTGCAGCAGCTGCGCGCGGGTGAATACCCGGCCAGCATGCTGGGCCAGGTACTTGAGCAGTTCGAACTCTTTGTAGGTGAGGTCAAGTGGGCGCCCCCGCAGCCGAGCGGTGTACGTCCCCTCGTCGATCACCAACTCGCCCAGACTCACCTTCCCCAAGCTCTCTTGGTCAGCCAGCCCGCCCCGCCGCCCAACCACCAAGCGCAGCCGGGCGTCGATCTCGGCGGGCCCGGTATCGGGCAACAGGATCTCGTCTAGCCCCCAGTCCGCGCTGACCGCAACCAGACCGCCTTCAGTGACCACCGCCACGACCGGCGCCGAACGGCCAGCTGTCGTCAACAGCCGACAAAGACCACGCGCGGACGACAGGTCGTGCCGCGCGTCGACGAGAACAGCGTCCGCGGATCCCGCCTCAAGCAATGAGGACGCCTCCGGCGGCGCCGTGCGTACAGTGTGGGGCAGCAGCGACAGCGACGGCAGGACCGGATCCGGGTACAGCTCCGTGGTCAGCAGTAGTAGCTCCAACGAGCCCCTCCAGCGTCGTAGGGCAAGGCATATCCCAAGTTCATCGCGTTATGAGACAATAGCGGCCAGCACACATAACGATAACTTGCCGCCTGATCTTTAGCGCGCGTTCAGGTTCAGGCATGGTTTGGTCGCGGTCCGGACAGCATGCAATGCGGTGGCTGCAACTCGGCCCGATGCCGCCTCAGTCACAATATGCGGATGCGCAAGGTGCTGATCGGTTCGGCCGCGGTCGCGCTCACTGTCGCCGTCATCGCCGTCGGTACCATCGGCGTCGACTTCGGTACCAGCATCTACGCCGAATACCGCCTCTCCGCCAACGTCCGGAAGGCGGCGAATCTGGGGTCGGATCCCTTCGTCGCGATCCTGGGATTTCCGTTCATCCCGCAAGCGCTCCGCGACCACTACGCCGAGTTGGAAATCAAGGCCCACGCCGTCGATCACGCGGTTGTGAGCAAGGCCACCCTCGAAGCAACCATGCATTCCATCGACCTGACCTACGCGTCCTGGCTGATCAGGCCCCACGCGAAACTCCCGGTTGGCAAATTGGAGAGCCGCATCATCATCGACTCGATGCACCTTGGCCGCTACCTGGGGATCAGCGACCTGATGGTTGACGCCCCGCCTGCGGAAACCAACGACGCCACCGGCGGCACCACCGAATCAGGCATATCCGGCTACCACGGGCTCGTCTTCAGCGGCACACCGGAATCGACTGGCTTCACTCGCCGGGTCAGCGTCTCAGTGGACTTGTCCATCGCCGACAACGACCCAGCCACAATGGTGGTCACCCCAACCGGCATTTTGACTGGACCCAACACCGCGAACCAACATGTGCCCGAAGAAAAGCGCGAAGCGGTGCTGCATGCCTTCAGCGGCGTACTCCATGACCAAGTACTTCCGTTCGGAGTGTTGCCGACCAGCCTGGGAGCACGCGGTTCGGATGTCATCATCGAGGGCATTACCAACGAGGTGACGATCTCTCTGGACGGCTTCAAACAGTCATGACGACAGCGCTCGTCGCGATGCTAGCCGCGGGCGCCGTGGCAACTATTGCCGGTTGGTTGCTCATCCGCCGTTCAAATCGTGTCCACAGCAGTGGGTCGCAGCCAGCGCCAAGTACCCACCCTGACCATCTCGACCTCGTGGACCTGGGCCTTTCCGGAAGCGGACCGACTGTCGTCCATTTCAGCGCACCCTGGTGCCGCCCCTGCGACCGAGTGCGTCACGTGGTCCATCAGGTGTGCGGCGACCTGGGCAACGTGGCCCACGTGGAGATCGACCTGGACGCCAATCCGCAGGCCGCGCGCCGATTTTCGGTGCTGTCGCTGCCAACGACGTTGATCTTCGATAGGCAGGGGCGGCAACGTTACCGAAGCTCTAGGATTCCCCGTCCGGTCGAGCTGCGGTCCGCGCTGAAGCCGCTGTTGGCTTGATCACCGCCCCATTCGGTAAGCTATCCGGCGTGGCAGCCCGCATCGAGCCCATGCTCACTAAGCGCCGCGCAGTTGATCTGTGCCGTACCGCGGGTTGTAGCTGTTGCTGTAGCTGCTGAGCAGCCGCGTAATTCCGCGAAGTGCTCGAAACAGCTTCGGAGCTCTGCCGTGGTGTGTCTCGCCGTGTGTCCGCGCAACAGGCTTACCTAGGAGTAATGGTGTCACGCAGTAACTCCCCCGCAGCACGCGATGGCGCGGATTTCGGCGGGCGTTGCCGCCTGAAATCCGCCAGCCGCCGCTATTCTGGGCTCGCAAGCCCTCGTCTTCGCGATATTCGCGATAATAGAAGCCCTCAGTGGACCGCGCAGGCATCCTTGCGACTTGGTGTTCGCGACGTTCGTGGCGCCCAAGCTGGGACAGGTCCAAGAGCAGGAACCGGCAGCGCTGCCGAAGTTCGCCCAGTTGGTTGGCTTCTTCTTGTTGCACACCACATTCGTCAGACGACATCGAAAGGATCCTCACTATGGCACGCTCCGACGTCCTAGTCTCGGCCGACTGGGCTGAGCGCAATCTCACCGCCGACAACATCGTCTTCGTCGAAGTGGACGAAGACACCAGCGCATATGACGATGATCACATCCCCGGCGCGGTGAAACTGGACTGGCGCACCGATCTGCAGGATCCGATCAAGCGCGACTTCGTCGACGCTCAGCAATTCTCCAAACTGCTGAGCGACCGCGGCATCTCCAACGAAGACACCGTGATCCTCTACGGCGGAAACAACAACTGGTTCGCCGCTTATGCGTACTGGTACTTCAAGCTGTACGGCCACGACCAGGTCAAGCTGCTCGACGGCGGCCGTAAGAAGTGGGAACTCGACGGCCGCTCGCTGTCCAGCGACACGGTAAGCAGGCCAGCGACCTCATACAGCGCGGCGCCACCAGACAACACGATCCGGGCGTTCCGCGACGAGGTTGTCGCCGCTATCAACGTCGCGAACTTGGTCGATGTGCGCTCACCGGATGAATTCTCCGGCAAAATCTTGGCACCGGCGCACCTACCGCAGGAGCAGAGCCAGCGACCCGGGCATATCCCGAGTGCGATCAACGTTCCTTGGAGCAAGGCCGCCAATGAAGACGGCACCTTCAAGTCCGATGAGGAGTTGGCCAAGCTGTATGCCGACGCGGGTCTAGACGGCGCCAAGGAGACGATTGCGTACTGCCGAATCGGGGAACGGTCTTCACACACCTGGTTCGTGCTTCGCGAATTGCTCGGACATCAAAACGTTAAAAACTACGACGGCAGTTGGACCGAATACGGCTCCCTGGTGGGCGCCCCGATCGAGTTGGGAAGCTGATATGTGCACAGCACCGAAGCAAGGCCTGACGTTGCCTGCCAGCGTCGACTTAGAAAAGGAAACGGTGATCACCGGTCGTGTGGTCGACGCCGACGGGCACGTTGTGGGCGGGGCGTTCGTGCGTTTGTTGGACTCGTCTGACGAGTTCACCGCAGAAGTCGTCGCGTCGGCCACCGGCGACTTCCGGTTCTTCGCCGCGCCGGGCTCCTGGACGCTGCGTGCGTTATCAAGAGCCGGCAACGGCGACGCCGTGGTGTCTCCGTCGGGCGCGGGCATCCACGAGGTCGACGTCAAGATCAGCTGACAGCCCCCGACAAGCTGTCTCTGTAGCCGCCACTGACGAGTAAAGGCGCATACACTCGTCCACGTGGTGCTGTTCTTCGAGATCATGCTGGTTGTGGCGGTCGTGGTCATCTCCTGGTTCACGCTGTACGCGCTGTACCGGCTCATCACCGACGAATCGTGACCCCAGACCAGAGATCTGACGACCCGGCAAGCTCCGGTGACCGCGCGGTCGCGGCCGCTGCGCAGCGCGCCAAAGCGACCTCGGCCCGCAACATCCCCGCCTTCGACGACCTACCGCTGCCCGCCGACACCGCCAACCTGCGCGAAGGCGCCAACCTGAACGACACCCTGCTGGCGTTGCTGCCCCTGGTGGGTGTGTGGCGCGGCGAAGGCGAAGGCCGCGGACCCGATAGCGACTACCGGTTCGGCCAGCAGATTGTGGTTTCACACAACGGCGGCGACTATCTCAATTGGGAAGCGAGGTCCTGGCGGCTCAACGACGACGGCAGCTATCAGGAGCCAAGCCTGCGCGAGACAGGCTTCTGGCGTTTCATCAGCGATCCGGACGACCCTACCGAATCCCAGGCGATCGAGTTGTTACTGGCGCATTCGGCCGGCTATGTCGAATTGTTTTATGGGCAGCCGCGCAACGCGTCCTCGTGGGAATTAGTCACCGACGCGCTAGCCCGGAGCAAGTCGGGGGTACTCGTCGGCGGGGCCAAACGCCTCTACGGAATCGTCGAGGGCGGCGATCTCGCCTACGTCGAGGAGCGGGTGGATGCTGACGGCGGGCTGGTGCCACATCTATCAGCGCGACTGTCGCGGTTCGCCGGATAGCGGCGGATCTACCCGCAGCCCCCCGACATGGAGCGGCCCCCGAGCGGCTTCCCGGTTGGACAGACCGGAAGCTCGAGGGCCGGGTGACTGCGGGGAATTAGCCAGCGCGTGTTGGCCGCTAGCTCTTCCGGGCCACAGCAGCTAGCGCGCAGCCACCTCACATGTCCATGAAGCTATCAATTTCGCGGACCACCTCCTCTCCTGTGTACGGCTGACCGTACCCCCGCTCAGGCTTTGCCACAACAGAATTAGCGGGCTTACCGGTCGCTGACGATAGCGGCGTCAACAAGCTCGGCGAAGGCAGCGGCGATCGGCGAACCCGGTAGGTGCTGACCGTCCAAAGTGTGTACGCGGGCAGCCAAAGTCATGCTCGATACTAGCCAGACGCCTTGTGCCTCAACGAGATCGGCGACTCGCAACGATCGGTAGTCACAGTCGTAGCCCTTTGCCCGTGCGATTTCGAAGAGCGCCTGCTGGGTGGTGCCGCGCAGGATTGGATACCACGGCGGTGGCGTCAGCAGGCACACGTTGCCGGCGTCTTCGCCCTCGGTGCCGCGGGCTATGACGACCGTCGACCGCGGGCCTTCGAGGACGTAGCCGTCCGAGCTGACGAAGATCACATCGCCGGCGCCCTGCCGAGCCGCGTGACGCAAGACGGCCATGTTGACCGCGTACGACAGTGTCTTGGCACCGGCCAGCAGCCAGGGCATTGAGTCGGCGCCGTTCGCTGGTAGCCCGCGATCCAGTGTGATGGCCGATACGCCTTTACGACGAACCTCAGCGACCCGATCGGGGACGGGGTTGACCATCGCATAGGCCGTCGGCGCCGAACCGTTCTCCCGACCTCGGCTATAGATCAATCGCAGCGCGCCGTCGGCTCCAGTACCCTTCGCCCAACGCTGCGCCGCCAGCTCAATCGCGTTCCGCCAGCTGCTCAGATCCGGCTCGGGCAGATCCATCAACTTGGCCGACTGGGTTAGCCGCTGCAGGTGCGGCTCGACGAGACACGCCCTGCCGTCGCGCAGGAGAAGCGTCTCAAAGACCCCGTCGCCGCGGACTGCGGCCAGATCATCGGCGGATAGCAGGGGTGCCCCCGGCTCGAGGATCTGACCGTCCAGGGTGACAACTACACCTGTCGGATCAGCCATGCCCCAGGAGCCTAGTTGTGAACGCAAGCGGGGCTGCGCCCGGCGCAGCGGGTCGCGCGGTCCGTAGAGTTGATCTGTGTCTGCTGTCCCCGCCCCAGATGCCGGACCCGACAAGGGCGCAGTCTGGCATTACGGTGATCCCTTGGGTGAGCAGCGGGCGGCAGAAACCGACGCCGTCATGGTGGACCGTTCGCACCGGGCCGTACTCACGCTAACCGGCGGCGACCGGCAGACCTGGCTACACAGCATCTCGACGCAGCACGTCAGTGAACTACCCGACGGCGCCAGCACGCAGAATCTCAGCCTCGACGGGCAGGGCCGTGTCGAAGATCACTGGATACAAACCGAGCTCCGCGGTACCACCTGCCTCGATACCGAGCCCTGGCGCGGCGAGCCGCTCCTGGCGTATCTGCGCAAGATGGTGTTCTGGTCGGATGTGGTACCCGACACCGCCGACATGGCGGTGTTCTCGCTGCTGGGGCCGCGGCTAGCCGACCAGCCGGTTCTCGATGCGCTGCGCCTGGATACCTTGCCGGCCGAGCTGACCGCAGTGCCGCTCGACGGCGGTGGCTTTGTGCGTCGGATGCCCGGCGCTGCCGCCGGCCAGGTCGAAGTCGACATGGTGATACCTCGTCGCGATTCGGCCCAGTGGCACCACCGTCTCACCGAAGCGGGGGTTCGGCCAGCTGGTGTGTGGGCCTACGAAGCCCACCGGGTGGCGGCTCTGCGACCACGGCTCGGCGTCGACACCGACGAACGCACCATTCCCCACGAAGTGGGTTGGATCGGTGGTCCCGGCGCAGGTGCGGTGCACCTGGATAAAGGCTGCTACCGGGGCCAAGAAACCGTCGCGCGGGTGCACAACCTGGGCAGGCCACCCCGAGCAATGGTGCTGCTGCACCTCGACAGCTCGGTGCAGCGGCCATCCCCAGGCGACGCGGTGCTGGCCGGCAGTCGTGCTGTGGGACGACTCGGAACAGTGATCGAGCACGTCGATCTTGGGACGGTGGCGCTGGCCTTGGTCAAGCGGGGGGTACCGGCCGACACCGACCTTGCAACAGGCCCACAAGCCGAGGTCGCGGCAACGATCGATGCGGAGTCTTTGCCGCCCGCCGACGAGGTGGGCGCTGGGCGGCTAGCGGTAGAACGGTTACGAGCCCGGCCGCCCGAAGACGACTGACAAACCCATGATGCTGTCCACCACGGCGGGCAGGGCGCGCCGGCAGTAAGCCATGCGGCACGGTAAACTATCAACAGGACAATGACACCAAGAGATCGGAGCCGCCTACTTGTTGGGCCGCTCCGTTATTGCGCGAGGGGGTTCCCCCATGGGCCGGGGCCGGGCTAAAGCTAAGCAGACCAAGGTTGCTCGAGAACTGAAATACAGCTCCCCGGAGACCGACTTCCAGCGGCTTCAGCGCGAGCTGTCGGGTACGGGGAAAAATGAATCCGACCAACTGGACGGCGACGACCGACCGTTGGCCGGTGACTCTTGGAATGACGCAGACGACTGGCGCCGCTGAGCGGGCACCTCGTCTCGGGTGAACTCACTGCGAATATGCGGACAATTTTTCGCAGTGTATGCGCACTGGGCGGGTAGCCCAGGTCTTCAGGGAAGAGCGTTACCTCTGTTTTAGAACCTGGGATGTTGCCCGACCAGTTTGGCCCTCGGGCGCTGCTTGCCGCCCTTACCCACCGTTCCCAAGACCCAGCAGGTCAAGTGTCGCGCGGTCAGTATCGCCAAGGCACGGTCGGTGTCTTCGGGAGCAACGATGGCGATCATGCCCACACCCATATTGAACGTCTTTTCCATCTCGGCACGTGCGACACGGCCGCGCTGCGCAATCATGGCGAACACCGGTGCCGGCGTCCAGGTACTGCGGTCGACCTCCGCTACCAAGCCATGCGGGATCACACGTTGCAGGTTTCCTGCCAGCCCCCCACCGGTGACGTGGCAGAACGTACGTACGCGAGTTTCAGCAGCTAGTGCCAGGCAATCTTTGGCGTAAATGCGAGTGGGCTCCAGCAGTTCTTCGCCCAACGTGCGGCCAAACTCCTCCACATAACCAGCCAGGTTCATCCGATCGATGTCCAGCAGCACCGCGCGCGCCAGCGAATACCCATTCGAGTGCAGCCCGGACGAGCCCAACGCGATGATGACATCGCCGGGTTTGACCCGATCTGGCCCCAGCACATCGTCAGCCTCGACCACTCCCACACCGGTGGCAGAAATGTCATAGTGATCCGGTTCGATCAGACCTGGGTGTTCGGCTGTCTCACCGCCCAGCAACGCACAACCCGCAATCTTGCACCCCTCGGCTATCCCGGCGACGATCGCGCTGAGCCGCTCTGGGACGATGCGGCCCAACGCGATGTAGTCCAGTAGGAACAGCGGCTCCGCGCCACACACGACCAGGTCGTCAACGACCATCGCAACCAAGTCAAGTCCGACCGTGTCGTGCTTGTCCATCGCCTGGGCAACAGCCAGCTTGGTGCCCACCCCGTCGCTGGATGCCGCCAACAACGGTTCACGGTAATCACCACGAAGCTCGAACAGTCCGGCAAACCCGCCTAGCTTGCTACGGACCTCAGGTCTGGTGGCCTTCGAGGCCAGTGGCTTGAATAGTTCAACAGCACGGTCACCGGCTTCAATGTCCACCCCCGCCGACGCGTAGGTGATGCCGCGGCTGCCAACGTGTGATCGGGGCCTTGCTCCGGGATCGGTCATCGCGATAAAGGCTACCGGGCGGCATTCACCAGCGGTATTGGCTCACGCCGCGAAGTGCCCCGATTATGGCTGTGGCAGCGTAACGCTGCCCTCGGCAGCCATTGGATCAGCACTGAGGTCACCAAGCGCGGCTCCGCGCGCCGCCTTGGTGAGCATCTGCTCGATGACATTCTTGCCTAGGGCCGTCTCGCCGGGCAGCTCGATGGGATACACGCCGTTGAAGCAGGCGGTGCACAACCGTGAGGCTGGCTGATCGGAGGCCGCGACCATACCGCGCAGCGAGATGTAGCCCAACGTGTCGGCGCCGATACCGTGCCGTACGGCCTCGAGCATCTCCCCCTGATCTTCGACTGCGTTGGCGATCAGCTCAGCCGGCGATGGGAAGTCGATGCCGTAGAAACAGGGCCACTTCACCGGCGGTGAGGCGATACGCACGTGCACTTCGATGGCACCGGCCTCGCGCAACATGCGTAGCAACGCGCGCTGCGTGTTCCCTCGCACAATCGAATCGTCTACGACGATAAGTCGCTTGCCGCGGATCACCTCTTTGAGCGGGTTCAGCTTCAGCCGGATGCCGAGCTGGCGAATGGTTTGAGAGGGCTGGATGAATGTGCGCCCGACGTAAGCGTTCTTCATCAGTCCCTGGCCATACGGGATCCCGGCCTCTTGCGCGTATCCCACCGCCGCAGGGGTACCCGATTCCGGCACCCCGATCACCAGGTCGGCATCAACTGGGCATTCGCGAGCCAACCGGCGACCGATCTCCAGCCGGGCGGCGTGCACCGACCTCCCGGCGAGCG
This sequence comes from Mycobacterium sp., assembly GCF_965230835.1. Classification (GTDB taxonomy): domain Bacteria; phylum Actinomycetota; class Actinomycetes; order Mycobacteriales; family Mycobacteriaceae; genus Mycobacterium. The sequence goes on along the minus strand of NZ_CBDDLW010000002.1, from coordinate 2,992,395 downwards.
TGCTGTCAGGCCGCGCCAAATAGACGTATTCGAAAACGCATCCCTTGAGCGTGGGGTTGGCGAAGCGGGTAGACCGCACACCGTCGGCGTCGATCGCCAACAGTTCGCCCGGTTCGATGTCGCGGACGAATGAGGCGCCGACAATGTCGAGCGCGGCCGTTTCGGATGCAACCACCCAGCCACGGTCCAGCCGTCCAAGCGACAGCGGCCGAACCCCATACGGGTCGCGGCACGCGTAGAGCGTGTTTTCATCCATGAAAGTCAGGCAGAACGCTCCGCGCACGGTCGGTAGTAGTTCCAACGCCGCCTGTTCCAAGGTGGAGTCCGCCGCACCGTGGGCCAGCAGCGCACCCAGGATGTCGGAGTCGGTTGTGGCGGGGGCCGGGCAGCGCGTGCCGATCAGCCCGGCGTCGCGGGCACGCGCGGCAAGGGCCGCCGCATTGACAAGATTCCCGTTATGCCCCAAAGCAACCCCCGTACCTGCCGCGGTGTTGCGAAACACCGGCTGCGCGTTTTCCCACGTGGTGTCGCCGGTGGTGGAGTAACGACAGTGCCCAATGGCGACATGGCCCTCCATCGCGGCCAGGGTCTGCTCGTCAAACACCTGGCTGACCAGGCCGAGGTCTTTGAAGACCAGTACCTGGGAGCCATCTGCCACCGCGATCCCCGCGGCTTCCTGGCCGCGGTGCTGCAGTGCGTACAAGCCGTAGTAGGTGAGCTTGGCGACTTGCTCACCGGGAGCCCACACCCCGAATACACCGCACTCTTCACGGGGGGAACTCAGATCCTGCTCGGGTTGCTCAACGGTCACGATTCGACGGCTCCCTGGGGCGCAGTTTTGGTGACGCCTACGCAGTCTACGACCACGGCAGCCCCGCCGCCGAATCAACCTGGCGTGTTGACTGGCCAGAAGCGCCCGCTTACTCGCATACACGCAGATCGGTCCGCCGCAGTCAGCTGAGCCCGATCAGCGGCAGCCAGAGTTCAATCTCACCGGCACGCGCGCCGTGCAGGTCGAGGACCCCGCTGGCGTTCGCGTCCGCCAAGGCCAACAGCCCGGTCGCGAGCAGCAGCCAGGTGCGCGGATCGGTCTCCACGACGTTGGGTGGCGCACCCCGTGTGTGCCGGGGCCCCGACACACACTGCACTGCCACAAACGGGGGAACGCGAACCTCCACGCTGGCGCCCGGAGCTCGCCCCGCGAGGGCGCGTGCTGTGAGTCGAACCGCTGTCCCCAGCGTCGCCCGGTCCGGCGCCGGGCATGTCTCATCTCGTAGCCAGTCCGCAATGGCCAGCACAATGTGGCGAAGCCTTGCCGGATCGGCGCTGTCGCGTACGGCCATACCCTAGAGTGTCAGAATCATGGATCCGCGGGGGCGGCCACCGTACAGGACCATCGGCCTGGGGGCGCTGATGGTCATCGGGCTGGTCGGTTTTTTGGTGTACTCGCAGTTCCGCGGCGATTTCATCCCCAAGACCACGTTGACGATGATCGCTCCCCGGGCCGGTCTGGTGACAGATCCAGGCGCCAAGGTCACCTACAACGGCGTACAGATCGGCCGGGTGTCGAGCATTTCGGAAGTCACCCATGACGGCGTACCCGCGGCCAAACTACTGCTGGACGTCGATCCTAAGTACGTGGCGACGCTTCCAGCTAATGTGGCAGCAACGATCAAGGCGACGACGGTGTTCGGCAACAAGTACGTGTCGTTGGCGTCGCCGGGTAATCCGACCACCCAACGCGTCACGCCGGCTACACCTATCGATGCAACTTCGGTCACCACCGAATTCAACACTCTGTTTGAAACGCTGACCGCGATCGCCGACAAGGTCGATCCGGTCAAGCTCAATCTGACGCTCAGTGCAGCCACCAGGGCATTGACCGGCCTGGGCGACAAGTTCGGTATCGCGTTGATCAATGGCACCACGATCCTCGACGATGTGAACCCCCAGATGCCGCAGCTCCGCCGCGACATTGAGCACGTGGCGGACTTGGCCGACACCTACACCGACGCCTCGCCAGACCTGTGGGACGCTCTTGACCGCGCGGCGACCACGGCACGCACCATAAACCGGCAGCGCGGCGAATTGGATGCGACGTTGCTGGCGGCAGCCGGCTTGGGCAACACCGGGGCTGCCGTGCTCGGGCGGAGCGGACCGTACTTGGCGCGGGGGGCCGCCGACCTGGTGCCCAGCAGCCAGCTACTCGATAAATACAGTCCCGAGATCTTCTGCACTATCCGAAACTTCCACGATGTCGGGCCGCGCATCCACGCTGCGCTCGGCGGTGACAGTGGCTACTCGCTGGGGGTACATGGTGGCGGCAGCATCACCGGTGCACCCAACCCGTATATCTATCCGGAGAATCTCCCGCGGGTCAACGCTACTGGGGGACCCGGCGGCCGACCAGGCTGCTGGCAACCGATCACTCGCAACTTATGGCCCGCGCCGTTTCTCGTCATGGACGTCGGCGCCAGCATGGCGCCATACAACCACGTCGAAATCGCTTCACCGCTGTTCGTCGACTACGTGTGGGGCCGCCAAATCGGCGACTACACCATCAACCCATAAGATATTTGGATTCTGTTGGGGTGGGGCGGCTTCGGCGGCCGCGGCCCTAGCCGACCGCTACCCACCGGCACCGATGCCATATGCGCCGACGCGCTAGCCTCGGTCTACACCGGCAGCGAAACTCTATCTAGCGCAACTGTGTTCGCTAGATATACCCATCGGACGCTGCACACCCGCCAAGGCATGGACAGCTCAGCTGCTCGCCGGTTGGCGATCGACACCCAGGTGAACTGGTTGGCCGCAAGCGGCACGGCGACAGAATTTGGCCAGCGTCGCGAGAACAGGTTTGCGCCACCGGGTTAGTCGCCGTCAAATATTTTGTCGCGCAACCAGTTGTCGACCTACCGCACAACTTCATGTGAATCCTTGTCGCCGACCGTCTCCGCCCTGCGCCAACGTCCCAGTTGTGACATTCTCGATCGCAATACCCACATTTACTAAGGCGGTGTTTCGATGCCCAAATTCTCTTCGCGCGGCGGCGTTCGGCCCGCCCAACGACCTGTGCAGCCCATCATCGCTACCCGAAGCGGCAAGATTGCGCGTCTGGAATCAAGCCTGACCCCACACGAGGCGCAGATCGAGGATCTGATCTTTCTGCGGAAGGTACTCGACAAAGCTGACATTCCTTTTCTGCTGATCCGCAACCACAAGAGCCGGCCCGTGCTTGGCATCAATATCGAACTACGTCCAGCAGTCGAACGTGCTCTTGCGGCTGCGTGCGTCGCAGAACCGATGTACGCCAAAACGATTGATGAGCGTGGAATTAGTCCCGTTTTGGTCGCCAACGGACACCTGTCGAAGCTGGTCGATCCGCGTATTCTGCGACTTTACCGCCGTCGGATCGCGCCCGGAGGATTTCGTTACGGGCCGGAATTCGGCGTGGAACTCCAATTCTGGGTATTCGAGGAAGCCGTGATCCGCTGCCCAGTGGAAAACTCTCTTACCCGCAAAACCCTGCTGCTTGACGAAGTTACACCGGAGACTGTCAACCTCTATGGCTATAAATGGCAAACCTTCGATGGCATGTTTACTCCGCACTCAAGCGACGTCACTTTTGATATCGATCTAGTGTTCTCTTGGGTCGACGGCAGCGATCCCGAGTTTCGGGCCCGGCGCGCGGCGCGAATGGCGCAGCACGTGGTGGGTGAAGGCGACGACGCCGAAGCACGGATTCGGCAGATCAACGAATTAAAATACGCACTGAGATCAGTAAACATGTTCGCTCCGTGGATACGCCGTATCTTCATCGCGACCGATTCCGCACCACCGCAGTGGCTGGCCGAGCATCCCAAGATCACAATCGTCCCCGCCGAACAGCACTTTTCGAACAAGGCCGCATTGCCGACCTACAATTCGCATGCCGTTGAGAGTCAGCTTCACCATATTCCAGGGCTAAGTGAGCATTTCCTTTATTCCAACGACGACATGTTCTTTGGCCGGCCGCTCGACGCCAGCATGTTCTTCTCTCCGGGCGGCGTCACCAGATTCATCGAGGCCAAAACCCGGATCGGTCTTGGAACCAACGATCCGACGCGCAGCGGCTTTGAGAATGCCGCGCGAGTGAACCGGCAACTACTGTTCGACCGGTTCGGCCAGGTCATCACGCGCCATCTCGAGCACGCCGCCGTGCCGCTACGAAAAAGCGTGCTGATCGAGATGGAGCAGGAGTTTCCGGAGGAATTCGCCCGCACCCAGGCCAGTGCGTTTCGCTCTGGAACTGACATTTCTGTGACGAACTCGTTGTATCACTACTACGCGCTGATGACCGGCCGTGCCGTGCAGCAAGAGAAAGCCAAAGTCCTCTACGTGGACACCACCAGCCATGCGGGCCTCAGGTTACTTCCCGAGCTGCGGAGACAACGCGGATACGACTTCTTCTGCCTCAACGACGGCAGTTTTCCCGAAGTCTCGGCTCAGCAACGATCCGATCAGGTCACCAGTTTCCTGGAGCGTTACTTCCCCATACCGGCACCTTGGGAGAAGGTTGCCGCAGACGTCAGTCGGCCTGATTTTTCGGTGCTGTCGGGGTCAGAACCAACGGCGGATGCGCAAACAATGAATCCCGCAGAGAAGGCTCGATGAACATGCCGCTTTCGATAATTTCTCGTTTCGCCTGTCCAGGCGAGACAAAGGTGCCGACGGTTTTTCCGGTTCCCCGCGGAATCACCGAATGCACAACGGTGTCTTCGTAGACATGTACCAGGTTGCAACCCTGGGCTTCGTCTCTGCCGCGGGTTCCTCCGGCGGCAACGGTGAGATCTTGCGTGTAGCAGGTTGCTGATGCCACCGACACCGGAATTCCAACGAACGTCGCACTCGTCGAGTAATGGAGGTGCCCAGCCAAAATTGCGCGGACATCGCTATCTCTAAGCACCTCGCCGAGCGAAGCCTGGTCGCGCAGTTCTACCGTGACGGCCAGGTCTAAAACACTAGGAATTGGCGGATGATGTAGCGCCAAAATAGTGCCGTGCGGCGCTGAGTTCTTTAACTCCGCGGCAAGCCACTCCAATTGCGACCTGGTGATTTCCCCGTAGTGATGTCCCGGCACCGAGGTATCCAAGGTGATGATGCGAAGCCCGTCGATTGTGCATACACGGTCTAGCGGTGCCATCGAAGGCGCCTCATCCAGCAAGAATCTACGCATAGCGGCCCGATTGTCGTGATTGCCCATCACCCAAATCAGTTCGGCACCAAGTTCGGCGGCAAAAGGCTCAACCAGGCTGCGCAACTTACGGTAGGCATCAGCCTCGCCGGCATCGGCGAGGTCACCGGTGAATACGATCGCATCCGGCCGCATCTCAGAGCTTTTCAACTGGTCGAGCAGCTCGCACAATCTGCCATCGGCGTCTACCGCACCGTACAGTGGGTCTTCCCCGCCGATGAGATGTGTGTCACTGATATGCAAAAGAACGTAATCCGGCCGCGGATGTTCCGCGGCCCTGAGTCTGTGCACCTGCGGTGCCAACCCCCTCGGTCGAGTGATCGATTGGACGTAGATCCTCGTCAATTATAGCCGAGCCGGGAAAACTACCCGCCCTGATAGCCGCACCGACGTTGCACAATCACCGCGGCGACTGCCCCGGCTTCGTTGATGGCGAGGTGCGCTATGAGTGGCGCCGCCAGGCTGCCAGACCGGTCGGCGAGCCAACCGAAGAGCCAGCCGGCGACACCCGTAGCCAGCACGGTGGCCGCCGCCGGTTCGCCTGCCGCGCGGGCATCCGCGATATGAGACAAGCCAAAAGCACCGGCCTGCAGCAACCGCCCACCGGTATGACCGAAAGCCGCCGTGCCCACCGTTGCCAGCGCCGCTCGAAAAGCGGTCTCCTCAGCCCACACTGTGCCCAGCGGTATCCGCAAAGCCAGCCAGCTCGACACCGACGCCGGCAGCTCGCGGGTGGACATCGACAACCGCACCGCGGGAACCGGAGTCGTCGCTGCAATCGCGGCGGTGGCCGCGGCACCGGCCATTGACCCCAACCGCAGGCCTCTGAACAGGCGCGGCGGAACCAATCCCAACGGCGCGCGGGTCAGCAAAACCAGCAGTCCGCCCATACCCGCCTGCACCGGTACTCGCCGTACCGGCGACAGTCGCGGACCGACAACGCTCCAGCCAACCAGCGCGGCGCCTAGCCCGAGAGCTGTGATCTGACGAAAAGTTCTATTGCGCATCAGGATTGGCAATCAGTGCGGCTAGTCAGCCGAATAGTCGCGGCAACACGTCCTTCGACGTCGCGCGTAACGTCGCCAGGGACACGGTGAAAAGGCCTTGGAACTCTAGTGCGTCGGACCCCTGATCAACAGCACCGATGCGAACGACCGGCAATCCCCGTGCCTCGCACATGGAACGAAAACGACTTTCCTCGCTACGAGGTGCGGCGACCAGAACCCGGCCCGCCGACTCCGAAAAGAGGAACGTGAATGGCCCTGTGCCTGACTGAAATTCCTCTGGGAGCACGATGCGGCAACCTGTTTGTCCTGCCAGCGCTGCCTCGACCAAAGCCTGAGCCAGACCCCCTTCGGATAGGTCGTGCGCCGCAGACAGCAACCCGTCCCGTGATGCCGAGCTCAACACATCGGCGATGAGCTTCTCGCGAGCGAAGTCGACGACCGGTGGCAATCCACCCAGGTGGTTGGCAGTCACTTCGGCCCAGATAGAGCCGTCGAACTCGTCACGCGTTTCCCCTAGGAGAAGCAGGGTTTCGCCCGGTTCTCGACCCAACGCGGTCGGAATGCGCCGGGTCACGTCGTCGAGCACTCCAAGTACCCCCACCACCGGTGTGGGGTGAATAGCCGACGAACCCGTTTGGTTGTAGAAACTCACATTGCCGCCAGTGACCGGAATCCCTAGGGCCACACAGCCATCAGCCAGGCCACGCACCGCCTGCGAAAACTGCCACATAACCCCGGGGTCTTCGGGCGAACCGAAGTTGAGACAGTTGGTTACCGCGACCGGAGTGGCGCCGGTGACAGCGACGTTGCGAAACGCCTCGGCCAGGGCGAGCTGAGCACCGGCATAGGGATCGAGCAGGGTGTAACGTCCCGAGGCATCAGTTGACAACGCGATTCCGCGGCCGGTGGACTCGTCGATGCGCAATACGCCACCGTCTGCATGCTCAGCCAGCACGGTGTTGCCGCGCACATAGCGGTCGTACTGCTCCGTGACGAACGCACGGCTGCACAGATGTGGGCTGCCCAGCAACGCAAGCAGGGTCGCGCGCAGTTCATCACCGGTGACCGGCCGGGGCAGCCCGACCGAGCGGTCAGCGTTCAAGGACTGCTGCGATTCGGGGCGAGATACTGGACGCTCGTAGACCGGGCCTTCGTGGGCCACCGTGCGTGGTGGCACATCCACCACCGTCTCGCCGTGCCAGGTTATTCGCAGCCGGTCGCCGTCAGTGACCTCCCCGATCACCGTGGCCAGCACCTCCCACTTGCGGCACACCGACATAAACGCATCCACGTTTTCGGGCGCAACCACCGCGCACATGCGTTCCTGCGACTCGCTACAGAGCACTTCCGTGGGTGTCATCTCTGGGGTGCGCAACGGCACGGTGTCAAGCTGGATCGCCATCCCGCCGTCTCCAGCCGATGCGAGCTCCGAGGTAGCACAAGACAATCCGGCCCCGCCAAGATCCTGGATACCGATCACCAGGCCCTGCGCGTAGAGCTCGAGACAGCATTCGATGAGCACCTTCTCCATGAAGGGATCGCCCACCTGAACTGAGGGAAGCTTTTTGCGGGATGGTTTCGCCGATCCAGGCCCCGCGACGTCGCCGTCAAAAGTGTCGGAGGCCAGCACCGACACTCCACCGATGCCGTCCAGCCCGGTGCGCGCTCCGAACAGAATGATCTTATTGCCAGCGCCGGAGGCGAAGGCCAAATGTAGATCTTCCTGGCGTAATACGCCGACGCACAACGCGTTGACCAACGGGTTGCCCGAGTAGCACGGGTCGAAGACGGTCTCACCGCCGATGTTGGGCAAGCCGAGCGAGTTGCCGTATCCACCGATACCGCGCACCACCCCGTCAAGCACGCGGCGGGTATCGGGGGCGTCGGCGGCGCCGAACCGAAGCTGATCCATCACTGCGACCGGCCGCGCGCCCATCGCCATGATGTCGCGAACAATGCCGCCGACGCCAGTAGCCGCACCCTGGTACGGCTCGACATAGGACGGATGGTTGTGCGACTCGACCTTGAACGTGACGGCCCAGCCATCGCCGATATCGACAACACCCGCATTTTCGCCGATACCGGCGAGAATCCCGGCGCGCATTTCGTCGGTGGTGGTTTCACCGAAGTAGCGCAGATGAACCTTGGAGGACTTATATGAGCAGTGTTCGCTCCACATCACCGAGTACATCGCCAACTCGGTGTCTGTGGGCCTACGACCGAGAATCTCGCGAATCCGCTGGTACTCGTCTTCCTTAAGGCCCAGTTCACCGTACGGTTGGGGTTGGTCACCGGTGTTGGCGGCATGTTCGACGGTGTCAATCACATGGGTGAGCCCGGACGTCACGGACCCAGTGTAGAGTCCCAGGCCACCTCCGCTTGGCCGCGACTGGTGACGTTACGCAGAACGACCTACTTCACCGGCTCCGCGGCAAGAAAAGCGTGCAAGGCCGCGGAGAAAGCCGCAACGTCGTGACTGCCCATCAGTTCGCGGGCCGAGTGCATCGCGAGCTGAGCCGCACCGACATCAACCGTCGGAATTCCGGTCCCGGCAGACACCAATGGTCCGATCGTCGAGCCACACGGCAGATCGGCCCGGTGCTCGTAACGCTGCAACTCGACCCCGGCCTGCTGACAGGCCAGGGCGAACGCCGCGGCGGTTCGTCCATCGGTGGCATACCGCAGATTGGGGTGCACTTTTAACACCGGTCCCGCGTTGACTTCGATCAGATGGCTCGGCTCGTGGCGGTCGGGATAGTTGGGGTGGGTGGCGTGCGCCATGTCGGCCGAAGCCAACATCGAGCCGGGCAACCGCCGCAGAAAGTCTTCACGGGTGCCTCCAGCAGCCAAGACAATGCGTTCCAGAACGGTGCTCAACAGGTTCGACTGGGCGCCGTGGTCTGAGTTTGAGCCAACTTCCTCATGATCGAAAAGCACCAGCACGGGCACGAAGCCTCCCGGCTCGCTAGCCAGTAATGCTTCCATCCCGGCGTAGCAACTAGCCTGGTTGTCCAATCGGGGCGCGCTGAGCAGGCTCGCATCGGCACCGATCACCGCCGCCGGGGTGAGATCATGCGTCATGAGATCGGCGGCCAGCACATCGACCTCTGCTACACCTACGTGCCGCGCCACATAGTCGACGAAGGCGTCCGCGCCATCCGATGAACTTCCGGCGCCCCATACCGCGTTGACGTGGCGCTGCGGATCCAGCGTGACGGAATTGCGATTCTCAGCTAGGTGGATGGCCAGTTGCGGCACACGCAGGATCGGATCATCTATCCGGACCAGCCGATGAGCGACCCCGGTGTTCGCACGCTCCGACCGCACCGACAGGCGCCCACTGATGCCCAGATCACGATCCAACCAGGAGTTCAGCCAGGCTCCCCCGTACGGTTCCAGCGCCACTACGTGCCATCCGGCCACTAGTCGGTCTGGGTGCTGCTTGACCCGCAGGTTGGGACTGTCGGTGTGGGCTCCGACGATTCGGAACCCGTTTTGGGCGTTGGCAGTTCGGCTGCCATGCCCAGTGTTCCAAGCCACCAGCGAGCCGGCCCGAACGGTGAAGAAGCGGCCCGGCCGGTCTGGCCATTGGCTGGCCTCGCTCAGCTCGGTATATCCAGCATCAAGCAGCCGACGAGCCACCGTCTGGCAGACGTGGAACGGGGATGGGGACGCGTCGATGAAGTCACAAAGACCGGTTGCCGTAGCCGCCATATAGCCATGTCTAGCATCACCATGACCGCGAACACATGGGGGTCGTGCCTGAGTGTCTTTTTCGACGACCACCACGATCTCGCCCTAAAACGCCTCGCCAGCAACGTGATTGCACGGTGGTCGAAACTTTGCGCACAGCAACGTTTTTTGGACGCGAAAGTACTGCCCTGCGAAGGGCCACCGATGTTTCCCGGGCAGCCGAGCTCCTGGCGTTCTTCGGTCAAGCGTGGTGCGCGGCTTCTTGCACGAGTTGGACCCGAGAGCTCAGACCGAGTTTTGCGTAGATGTTGGTTAGGTGAGCTTGCACGGTGCGCGGCGAGACGAAAAGTCGCGACGCGATGTCTTTGTTGGTCAACCCTTCGCAAACGAGCTCCACGATATGTTGCTCCGTTGGAGTGAGCGATGACCACCCGGTGGTGGGCCGTTTCCGCATCCCACGACCGCGCTGGGCGTAGCTAATCGCCTCATCGGTGGACCAGTCGGCACCGACTGCCCACGCAGAATCAAACTCCCCGCCACCCATGCTTTTGCGAAACGCAGCTACCGAAGCGTTGTAGTCGGCTTCCCACAACTTGGCGCGCAACTGTCCGGTGCGCTGTCGCAGCGCGTCGGCGGCCCCAAACAAGCAGGCCGCGGCGCGGTCGGTTCCGGCCAGCTCCGCCAGTATTTCCAGGGTATCCGGCATGCCACAGTAGATGCTGGCTTCGGCACTAGCGGCCAGCGCCGCATAGGCATCCTTACGGGCCTGCTGTGTCTTGTTGCGAGCTTTTGCCACCCGGGCGCGTGTTGTTAAGGCCACCGTCAGGTGCCAGCCGTTGGCTCCGACAACGGCGTTGTCGGCGTGGCGCTGCGCACTTATCACATCACCTTGCGCCAGCGCCAGCTCGGCTGCGAGACCGTGATGGACCGTCGCGACCTCTTGCTGGGGACCGCGGCTCTGCTTAGTCGAATTGCTAGCCTGGACAGCTGCCTTGACATCACCGTTGGCCAGCGCCACGTACGTGAGCGCGGTGTAGGCAATACTTGAATAAAGCGGGCCCAACGGAGCTGCAGCCTCAAGCGCGGCGGCCGCGGGGACGCCCGCTTGGCTGGCACCGCGATAGACCAGTACCTGCGCTTCGCTATAAAGAGCAAGAACCAGTGTGACAGCATCGTTGGCTGCCTCGGCCTCGGCGGCGACCTGGCGGAATCGGGTGACCGCGTCGGCCAAATTGCCCTGCCACAACTGCGCCAAGCCCAGCCACCAGTCGCACTGACGCACAACAAACGCGTGGTTGATAGCTTCAGCAAGTTCCCGGCATTCCTTGGCGGCTGTTGTTAGCGCACCAGGCTCACCGGAGAAAACGGTTCGGACCCCGTGCCAAAGGAGAAGGTCGCACCTTATCTGGGGATCGTCGATCGCATTCGCGAGGTCGGCCGCCTCGGCGAAGTAGGGTTGCGCGGCCTCGGATTTGCAGCCCATGCCGCATCCACAGACAATGAGCGCACGAACCACTGCCACGGGATCACCCGCGGCACGGGCTAGCGCCAAGGCCTGTTGGCCTTGCGCTTCGGTAGCGGAAGTACCCACGGGGTCGATGGCCAGCAGTAGTTTGAGCATTTTCTGGTCAACGACTGCGCGCGCCCAAACGTGTTCTGGCACAGCGAGACGATCCACATTCTCGGCGTCGAGAATCGAGTCGAGCCAGCCCATCCCCTCCTGCGGCGCGTATCCGAACCAAACGGGGCGCAGCGAGCAGACTAGTTGCAGGGCCTCAGCGACATCTCCGCGCTCGCGGCTCCATGCAATTGCGGCTCTCACGTTGTCGATCTCGGCTTTGGCCTGTTCTACCAACCATTGCCGGTCCTCGTGTGCGGGAGAGTCCAGCAAGGCAACCAAATCCGCGTAGTGAGCTCGATGTCGGGCGCGGAGCTCGGGGGCGTCAACCTCACTGAGCTTTTCGAGAGCGTATTGACGCACCGTTTCCAACATCCGGTAACGCATACGGCCCTGGCTGTTCTCGGCCTCCACCAGCGATTTGTCCACCAGTAGCGACAGTTGATCCACAATACGATGAGGCTCGTCGGGATCATCGTGACCAGTTACAGCCTGCGCCGCTGCGAGATCGAATCCGCCGACGAACACCGACAGTCGGCAAAACAGGACCCGCTCCTCGCCAGCCAGCAGGGCGTAGGACCAATCCATGGATGCGCGCAACGTCTGCTGACGCGGCGCGGCGGTACGGGTACCGCGGGTCAGCAGCCCGAACCGGTCTGCAAGACAATCGGCGATCTCGCGTAGCGACAACGAGGACACTCGTGCTGCCGCCAACTCGATCGCCAAGGGTATGCCGTCCAATCGCTGGCAAATCTCGGTCACAACGCCATGCGCCGCGCTGTCGACGTTGATCCGCAAATCAGGCTGGGTCAGGCGGGCACGGTCTAGGAATAGTTCAGCTGCCTCGCACACCGGCACCATCGGAGGTACTCTGCACGTCCGTTCACCTGCCACCCCTATCGGCTGGAGGCTCGTCGCGAGAAAAGTCAACTGCGGGCAGGCGGCTAGTAATTCAGTCACTAAGGCGGCGCACGCAGTTGCGTGACGCTCGCAGCTGTCCAGCACGATGAGCATGCGGCGGTTTCCGATAAACGTCCGAAGGCTCTCGTTTATTGAGTGATCGGTCTGCTGCGGCAGAGCCATGGCCCGCGCCAGGCTGGCCGGCACGCTTGCCGACTCGGTGATCGGCGCCAGATCGACAACGCACCAACCGTCACGGAATTCGGCTGCGGTCGCGACTTCAACTGCCAAACGCGTCTTGCCGATACCAGCCAGGCCAGTCAGGGTCACCATCCGGTTCTCGGTCAACAGTTCGCGTACCCGATGAATCTCCGTATCGCGACCGATAAATCTCGTCAGCGGCAACCAACGGTGATCTGGGCCAATGGCGCTCGCTAAGGCCGTAGGCTCCTCGCCGGAAGGGGAACCGGGGCGCAATTCCGTAATCCGTGCAGCGCCACCGGTATCGCACAAGGTACGGACGCCGACATCGCGTAGCCAGCCGTCGACCGGCAGCCGTTCAGCGGCGAGATCGGTTGCCCTGATCGACGAGACGGTCTTGCGGTCGCGGGCGAGCTTATACGGACGCACGCTCTGGACAACCGCTGGCTCATAGAGGTTGGTTTCGCGCGCTGAGCTGATCTCATCGGTGTGAAGACTTATGCGCAGCTGCAGCGACTGCAGCGGGCCCTGCCGCAGATCCAACGCGCATGCGGCAGCATCGCCGAGACGCGAAAAAACCGCAACGAAGCTTCTGCTGTCGTAGCGCCCAATCAGTCGTACCCCGCCATGGGTCGCAGCAATGTCGGCCATAGTGCTATGTAAGTGCGCGATCGCGGCCGCCATTGTCGTGGCTTGGCTTAGCTGAGGTAACCCCGTGTATCTCTCGATGACAGCCAGCAGCACCGTCATCGTGCCGACCGGCAGCGATGCGCTCAAGCTCGGATCAATCCTTTCATACGGGCAACACGCACGTTGCCGGTGAAAAGCACCCGAACCTCCATTCACAACGAACCCACGCCTTACCGATGATGCCCGAGAAAGAGTGGCGCCGGAGCGCCCCGTAGAACTGCCAGCACGCGTCAGGCTTGCTCCGCGTGCAGAACACCCTTGCCGCAGCAGTCAGCTGTTCCTGCCAACCGGAAGGGGCAGGGCCACTGGCTGTACGTCCTGGTGGGCGCCCACCACTGTGGCCTACTCACTGAAAAAGTTCGCCGGTAGTGGTTTCGCGAAATGCCAGCCCTGTGCGGTGTCGCAGTCAAGGGCACGCAGCTGTGCGGCTTGGCTGGGGCTTTCAACTCGCTCGGCGGTGACGGTCAACCCCAGTGCGTGAGCGAGGTCGATGATTGCTCGGGCGATCTTCTCGTCGGCAAACCGATCGTGGGTATCAAGATCTAGGTTCGCAACGAACTCGCCAGCGAGTTTGACAACGTTCGCGGGGAGGGTGCGTAGGTAGGCCAGGCTGGAGAATCCAGTGCCGAAGTCATCAATGGCGATGCTGACACCCAGCGTAGACAGACGGCGCAGCCCACTTAGTGTCGTCTCGTCTTTGCTGAGGTTCGCGTTCTCGGTGATTTCGAGCTGCAGCGCCTGAGGAGGCAGATCGGCGTCGGCAAGCACCCGTTCGACCAACGAACAAAAGTCGGCATCGCGCGCGCAACTTGCAGAGATGTTGACACTGACAAACGGTTGCGGGTCGGTGCTGTTTTGGCGCCAAATCTGGACGTGGCGACACGCCTCCTCAAGCACGAAAGCGGTAAGCGACGCGATCAAGCCACTGGATTCGGCGAAAGCGATGAACCGGCCCGGCAGCAGCGTGCCCAGTGTCGGGTGCGCCCACCGCAGCAGGGCCTCAGCGCCGATGATGCAGTTGTCGCTGAGCCGCACCACCGGCTGATAAACCAGGTAAAACTCGCTGCGCTCAAGCGCCTCGCGCATCGGCGAGAACGCGGGCGGGTTGAGATTCTCGTCATCACGGTCATAGATCGCCCACTGGTTTCGGCCGGCTTGTTTGGCCCGCACTAGCGCGGTGTCGGCGTTTTTCATCAGGTCGATCGGGGAGGTGTCGCCGGCGCGGTCTTCCATGACGCCGACGCTGGCCGACACCGTCACCGAGCGCCCATCGATATCGACAGGCGAAGTCACGGTGTGCAGCAGTGCGTCGGCTAGTTGAGTCACCTCGCCTGAGCCATGCGATTGCGGTATGAGGATGATGAATTCGTCGCCGCCCATACGCGCGGCGAGCTGGTTCGGCCGCCGCAAACACAACCCCAACCGGTCGGCGACCTCGACAAGAAGCCGATCACCAACATCGTGACCGAGCGTGTCGTTAACGGTTTCAAAACCGTCCATATCGATATAGCAGACACCGACTCGCGAATCCGGGTTTTCGAATGCCTTGGCAAGGCTATCGAAGAACTGGGAACGATTCGCCAGCCCAGTAAGCGGATCGTGCAGCGCCTGATAACGCATCCGTTCTTCAAGGTGGCGCCGGTCGGTGACTTCCTCAAACAGTGCCAGCGTGTAAACAGGCGCACCTTTTTGGTCGCGAATGAGCGAGACGTTGATGCTATGCCAAATTGTGTGGCCATCGCGATGCAAATGCGGCTTCTCTAGGCTCACTCTCTCGATCGAGCCTCGCATCAATGCTGCGTACTGACTCCACACTTCCGGTGTGTCATCGGGATGGACGAGCAGGTCAGTGATATTGAACTGGACGAATTCACTGACGCTGTAGCCGAACATTGCCGCAAAAGCGGAATTCACCACGAGGATTTGACCGGTTATGTCGGATATGCCGACCCCGATACCGGACTGGGCGAACACTGCCCGCAGCAGCCGCGCGTCACGACCACCGGCCCCACCAGCCAGAACGTGTTCGATTGTGTCTTCATCGGGCGGCGCGCTCTGCCTGTCCCTCAAGCTACCCCGCAACGCGCCGACGTAACCGACGCAGAGACGCTGTAATAGCGCCCCCAATGCCGCCGCCGACCCATGAGTCCCGTAGTAGTCCTGGACGGCGCCCACCACCCGACCCAGCACGCAGGCAGGATCAAGATCAGCGTCCAGCGCAGCCAACGCCGCTCCGATCTCCTCTGCCATCTCGGCAAGGCCGAGCGCCAGATCCGGACCCTCCTGGCCCTCCAGCTCATCTTGAACGCACGCCCGCTGCAGCGCAGTCGCGAGCCGCTCGACGATTGACTCTGGGTGCTCCACACCACCGAATCGCAATGCGTGCGTGAGCGCGCTGCTCAAGTCATCGCGGCCTTGTAACCCCGTTACCAACACCACGCTCGGTAGTTCCTCCCCTCACAAGGGCGCGACCCCCCCAACGGTGGCGTCTTAGGACTGGTGTAAAAACGCTGGGCGCATGTTCCTGGTGGTCATGTTACGCGGCGGTGGTGTCGGTCGTGGTTGTTGTGGTGGGGGGATGCAGTGGGCGGGGTGGCTCGAGCAGTTGGTGGCGTAGTTCTTGGAGGTGGCGGCTGGTCGCTGATGTTTGGGTGACTCCGCGCCAGCCGCGGCTGGCGCGGTCGAGGACGGCCCATACCAGCGACAGACAGCTGGTTTCGCCGGGTAGGCGGCCGATGACCTTGACCCGGCGACGGGATTCTCCGAAGGTGCGTTCGATGAGGTTGGAATGGCGGATGCGTGTCCAGTGTTGGCGGGGGAAGCGCAAATGCACGCTCAGCGAGGCGAAGTCGTTGGCCAGGCAAGCGACCGCGGCTGGGTAGAGCCCGCGGTATGTGGTGGTGAACTCCTCGGCGCGGCGGGTGGCTTCATCCACGGCCTGCTGGCCGGGTGGCTGGTCAATGTCATCGAAGATCGACCAGAACGCGGCTTTGATCTCGTCCTGGACCGCGACAGGTGTCTTGGCGATGACGTTACGGCAGCGATGGATCAGACACCGCTGACGCAGGCTTGCCGGAAACGTGGTCTCCCATGCGGCGATCAGGCCCGGCGCCCCGTCGGAGATGCCCAGTAGCGGCGGGCGTAGTCCCCGGTTCCTCAGGTCAGCCAAGAAGTCGGCCCACGCATCAGCCGACTCCGCTGCGGCTGGGGCCAGCCCAATAAACAGGGGCTTGCCGTCGGTGCAGATGCCCCAGGCGGCCAGCACCGGCTCGGCCGGGGCGTTGGGATGCATCCGAAAGTTCGAGGCATCCAAGAACAGGTAGTCCAACACCAGCTCATCAAGGCGTCGAGACGACCACGCAGCGAACTCGTCTTTGATGGCCGCACAAATCCGGCTCACCGTCGAGCGCGACAACGCCGCCTGCGAGCCCAGCACCTCGGCCAACGCGGCCTCGATGTCGCGATCCGACAAACCGCGCACCCATCCCGAAATCACCAACGCCTCCAGAGCGTGGGTGCGCGTCACCCCGGCACCGAATAGCCGCGAACAGAACCGCTCGTCGGTGTCGCGTAGTTTCGGGCGGCATAATTCGACCGAGCCCATCGTGGTCTTCACCGTCGCCGGCGGTTGATACCCATTGCGGTACCCGCCCGGGCCGTCCTGAACCCGACGCTGGTGACGGGCTCGGCCCAACACTGCTTCTACCTCGGCCTCCACGGCGACCTGAAACACCAGACGCACCGATAACCGCCCGACCTCCTCCAAAATCTCGGTCAACGGCCGCTCGGTCGCGGCGAACAACTGATCCATCTCAACACGCACACGCTCAATCGGCGATACTCGCTTGGTCACGGGCGTAGCCCCTCCTTCATAGCTTTCGTCGGTTGCGACGGAACCTACGCCCGTGACCATTTACACCAGCGATGAGACGCGACCCCCCCCCAACTCACAACGCTACACCGAACAGTGTGGCAATTGACCCAGAGAATAATCTCAGCGATTACGCGTAACTTTGTGCGTCGCGTCGCGTAAAACGTCGCGCGGGACCGCAGCCGGGAACCGAACGACCGCTACTGTCGTCCGCAGCCGCCTACAGACTTCCTCGAAAAAACCTTGAGGAACGATCCAGAACCTACGACTAACCGACGACCCAGCACCAACTACGCGTTTAGGACACGTCGACCAACAAAGCTGTCGCCGTGTCTCATTTTGCTGTCTCCCTATAGGGAAAGCGCGTAATGCACGTCTTGGCGGCTACCTACCGGTGAAATCACGACACGAAGGGAATCATCTTTCGCATGGAACAAGTGATGAAGCTGCGCGACGCATGCCAGGACAAGGCGGCCCGACACCCATTTTTTGACTGGCTTTCTACCGAACGGATCCCCGCTCAGGACCGGCTGGCCATGTGCCCGGCCGGAGCGTTGTTCATCATGCAGTTCCGAGACATGAACCGTTGGGTCCTAAGGTTTTCTGAACCTCGCACCGAGTACGAATGGGTGATCAATCTCGGCACTCTCGAAGACGAGAAGCACTCTAGGATGTTCCTTAAGGACTGGCGCAAGCTCGGCCTGGACACCAGGCTCGGGTGGCGCACTAGCGACATCCTGTGGTGGCTGTTCTTGTCACCGGACCAGGAACGCTACCGGCGCAACGGAATCGAGTTCATGAGGCTGGCCGTCGAAGACGGCGACGATGCCCTTATCCGATTCGGCCACTCTGAGGCGGGCGAGGCCACCGGCCATGTCATGCTGTCCAACACCGCGCGAGTGGCAACGGAACTGTCGAACGAAACCGGACTCGAATACAGCTATTTCGGCCCTTACCACTTGGATCTGGAATCTGGTCACGTCGCGAACACCGAAGGCGTCTTTGAGACTGTCGTCCTTGATGCTCAACGCCGGGAACACACCAGCCAGTTGTGTCAACGCATGTTCGATATCTTCGACGACGTCTTCGACGGTTTTCTGCATTATGCGACCACCTATGTCGACACCGGCACCACCCCGCAGCCCCCGCAAGCCCCCCCAAATGCCGGCGATCACTGGGTGGCACCTCCACTTGAGATCATCCCGTGCGACTCCCACGACACCGAGATGATCCGCCACATCGATGAGCACAAGAAACGTCTGCGCGCACATCCTTTCTACGAGTGGCTGCGTCAAGACCAGCAGCACCCAACCGACCGGCTCCGAAGGTTCATACCAATGTGGGTGATGGACATCCTCGGCTACCGGGATCTGACCAAGTACGCCTTGACCTACGACGCGCCTGTCGGTGTCGCTGAAACCGCAGTCAACGCGTGGGCGTCACGGTTGTCTCGACACAGCAGACTGTTCCTGTCCGATTGGCAGGCACTAGGGCTCGATCACATGCTCGACCACACCGCCAGTGATGCGCTGGAATGGCTATTCCTCGACCCAGACATGGATCTACATCGAGAAAACATGATCGAGTTCGCCAAGATCGCTCTACGCCATGACGATCCGGCGCTGCGCTGGTGGATGATGGTCGCACTCGAATCCACCGGCGAAGAATTTTTCACCCAAACGCGGCCGCTCGCGCTGGCTGCCGAAGCCGAAACCGGAGCACGATTGGATTATCTCGCCGGCCGCCACGATCCGCCGGCAACCGCGCAAGACACCGGGGGCGACGGTACACCGCCCGCGCCGCTGACGGCCGATCAACTAGCAGTGGCGAAAAGCATCACCAACCATGTGTTCGACTCAATGGAGCGACAACTCTGGCGGTCCTACGCAATTGCCCGAGCAGGAAAGTACGCCCAACCGGATTCTGCATAGTCAAGCGTGCGCGGCCTGTACGACCCGATTGATCGGAGGTCGTAGCACACAAGGCTTGTTTTCCGGAGCTGCTGGCGCACCGCAAAACACTGGACGGCAAGCCAGCTAACCACATGTTGTTCACGCACTGCGCCGAAATGTCTCATACGAGGCTTGGCTAGACGGCTGAGCAGAGGACATTTCGGCGCAGTGCGAGCAACCGAGCACCTGGTTTCCCAGAGTTCAACCCCACGACTGCAAGCATGTCGCAAACCGGCCCGCGAGGAAACGGCAAAGAATACGCCACTTTGCCGACGCTCGAAACACGGCCTAGGCCTACTCCGCCATTGCGTGATCACTCGTCTACACAAAATCTTGCCGCGCAAAATAATTTGGTCCGCTTAGGCGGTACCTACGAAACTTACGCGTCTAGCTTACGCATCTTGATCGATGTTCTTTGCCCCGCATTAACGCAGGATTAATCACAACGTGCTGTCCGTTCGCGGCCATTTCCGGCAGTTGCGCCAGGCGCGGCAGTCACTTGGCCAGCCAGGCCGGACAGTCCGGGGCGCCGGCATCGATATGTAGGAGGACACATGACGACCTTCCCGAGCAGTCGAAACTGCGGGATCGAAGACGTCATCTACCAACCGGAAAACCCTGGTAGCGCACCCGCAAGTAACTCGGCAGCCACGTGCAGCGAAACTCGATACAGCTCACACATCAAAGCAGTGATCAATGCCGGGCATCACTACAACCGGCAAATCTCCAGCAAAAACGAAGAGGCAACCGAACGCGCGATTTATTCATTGTGGTATGGACGATTCGCGGCGGATTTGTTGTTAGATTGCCGCGAGATGCTATTGCAGATCGCCGACAAACTCGATGGCGATATGAAAAAGGCCGAGAAATTGGCCCGGATGCAACGTCGGACGATAAACCTGCAGCAAGCGCGTCACGAACGCATCCGCATCAATAATGAGCGCGTCCGGGCCACAGCAGCCCGCGCTGATCGAGCACAACTGATCGCCGGGGCGGCGTTCGCGCGGTGGATCAGCAATCAGATCGTGTATGAAGTCTGCCGAATCGAGACGGCTCAATACGCAGATAATCTACACGTCGACGACGACAACAACTGCCTAACGCTACTGCAAAGTCAGACGAATTCCCCCGGGGGGACAGCGCAAGCCGCTGATCCGCCACGCTTTCCGGAGCCGCTGAAGGTTCGGTGGTGCGCGCAACTTGATCTAGTACGACAAATGCTTGACGGAGCCGATCGGGTCATCATGCGCAACACCAGCGACACAATGCAGATACTGCACCAATACACCAGTGCGCTCTCCGCCTGGGTCGCGGTTGGGCATTGAAACGGCCAACATGAACCGTCGGTGACGGCAACCGCAAGCGACCCCGGCCATGCCGAATTTCGGCGGCCGATATCAACCAACGCAATGGCTTTAAAACCTGAGCATAATGGTAGATCATTACCAACCACCTACGAGGTCGCTTCCGTCCAAAATGCTTTCCCGTCCTTACCCCAAGGGCCGCCGCGGAAAGTAATCGCAGGAATAGCACACCGATTCCGCGCGGGGCTGACAGATCTCTAAGCAGATCGTGCAAGAAAAATATGCGTGGTCCTGCCAATAGCGGATTAGACCGTCGAAGCGCATGCTCGGAAAGATACGCTTAGACGCGTATAGTGCGCGACGCTTAGACGCCGTAGCGTCGTCAAGCATGCTGCTTGCAGCTTTACGTGACATGCAATGGCGGGTACGGCGCCTAGTTATCGCAGTCGTCAGCACCGGATTGATCTTCGCCATGACACTAGTTCTCACCGGACTTGCGCACGGATTCCGAGTCGAAGCTCAACAAACCGTCGATTCTCTGCGCGTTGATGTGTTCGTGGTCAAGGCCGGCGCAGCTGGACCATTCCTCGGCGCAACACCATTTCTGCAAAGTGATGTGCGCCGAGTCGCCGCCGCGCGCGGCGTGTTGGAGGCGGCCCCGCTGGCCTGTGCGCCGACGACGATCAGCGAAGGCTCGTCAACCCGCAACGCCACGGCCTTCGGAGCCCCGACGCACGGACCTGGTATGCCGCGAGTCACGCACGGCCGGGCGCCGTCGACAACAGAAGAGGTCGCCGTTTCAAGTATGCTCGGGCGTCAATTGGGCGACGAACTGCGGGTTGGCTCACGTACGTTGCGGATTGTCGGGATTGTGCCCGATTCGACCGCGCTACCCAAGGTCCCCAATATCTTCTTTACCACCGAAGGCCTGCAGCGGCTGGTCTACAACGGACAGCCGATGATCACGTCGATCGGGATAACCGGCACACCCCGACAGCTCCCGGAGGGATATCAGACCCTCGACAAAGCCGCTGGTGTCAACGACCTGCTACGCCCGCTGAAAGTCGCGGTGAACTCGATCTCGATCGTGGCTGTCCTGCTCTGGATTGTGGCCGCCCTGATCGTGGGATCAGTGGTGTATTTGTCTGCCCTTGAGCGTCTTCGTGATTTCGCGGTGTTCAAAGCGATTGGCACACCGACTCGCTCGATCATGGCGGGGCTGGCGCTCCAGGCGGTCATCGTTGCGCTGCTCGCCGCCGCGCTTGGCGTTGTCCTATCGCTGGTATTGGCCAGATTGTTCCCGATGAACGTCGTCGTACCTGCCGGCGCTTATTTGGCGTTACCGATAGCAGCGATTCTGATCGGTCTGCTAGCCAGCGTTGCCGGATTGCGGCGCGCAGTATCGGTTGATCCAGCAGTCGCTTTCGGAGGTCCTTAAACGGTGGGCGATCTCAGCATTCGGAACCTCGTCGTCGAGTACTCCAGCGGCGGCTACGCCCTGCGGCCGATCAACGGCCTGAACCTGGACGTGGCAGCCGGATCGTTGGTGATCCTGCTCGGGCCTAGTGGCTGCGGCAAAACCACGCTGCTCTCGTGCCTCGGCGGTATTCTGCGACCGAAATCGGGTGCGATCAGCTTCGACGGCATTGATGTCACCGCCGTGGAACGCAGTGAGCTGGCGATGTATCGGCGCCACAAGGTTGGCATTGTCTTCCAAGCGTTTAACCTCGTGCCAAGCCTCAACGCCATCGAGAACGTGATGATTCCGATGCGCGCGGCCGGTATATCACGCTCGGTCGCCCGCAAGCGCGCGGAGGAGTTGCTGACACGAGTCAACCTTGGTGACCGCATGAAACACCGCCCCGGCGACTTGAGCGGTGGACAACAGCAACGCGTCGCAGTCGCGCGCGCGATCGCACTGGACCCACCGTTGATCCTCGCCGACGAGCCGACCGCCCACCTTGATTTCATCCAGGTCGAAGAGGTGCTGCGGCTGATCCGCGAACTCGCCGACGGTGAGCGGGTAGTGGTGGTCGCGACTCACGACAGCCGCATGCTGCCGATGGCCGATCGCGTCGTAGAACTCACCCCCGCGTCCGTGGAGACGAATCGGCCACCCGAGACTGTGCAGCTGGCGGCCGGTGACGTGCTGTTCGAGCAGAGCACCATGGGCGAACTGATCTACGTCGTGTCCAATGGGGAGTTCGAGATTGTTCGCGAAATGGCCGACGGTGGCCAGGAATTGGTCAAGGTAGCCGGGCAAGGGGACTACTTCGGTGAAATAGGTGTGCTGTTTCATATGCCGCGCTCGGCGACTGTGCGCGCGCGCACCAACGCGACAGTCGTCGGCTACACCGCTCAGGCGATGCGAGAGCAGCTCGGTGCGGGCGGCCTGCGCGATCTGATCGAGCACCGCGCACTGAGCAGAGACGCGTGAATCCCAACCAGCGGCAGCCAACGCAGAGTGATGCTGACCAGCGAGCCGCACTGCGCAACATTTCACTACTTGCCGATATTGCCGACGAACAACTCGATGTGCTCGCGAACACCGTAGAGCGCCATCGCATCCCGGCCAATGAATGGCTCTTTCGCGCGGGCGACCCCTCGGACGCGATCTATATCGTTGATTCGGGCCGGTTCGCGGCTGTCAGTGGCGCTGGACTGGTCATTCGGGAGATGACCTCCGGTGACTCAATCGGCGAGCTGGGCGTGATCGCCGGTGCCGCTCGCTCAGCGGGAGTACGTGCTCTTAGGGATGGCGTCGTCTGGCGGATCGACGCTGACACGTTCAGCGAGGTCTTGGAGACGACTCCGCGACTGCAGTCGGTGATGCTGCGGGCCATGGCGACGATGCTGCGCGAGTCACGTTCTACCAACATTTCTCGGCGCCCTCGAGTTGTGGGTATCTTGTCGGCCGGTGAGGGCGCCAACGTCGTCCCGATCGCCGACGCCATTGCGACCCGACTAGGGGCTTATGGCCAGACCGCGGTGATCACGTCACCCGTCGATTCCACCAAAGCGACTCAGGACCGCGGCGAGCTCGTTGAGGAATTCACCGAAACCCTTGAGCGGGCAGAGCGAAGCAATGATTGGGTCCTGCTGGTGGCCGAACGCGACTCAGGCGATCTGTGGCGCCGTTACATTGCCGCACAAAGCGACCGGCTCGTGGTCACGGTGGATGAACCGCATCCCTCCGAAACATTCGGTCCTTTTGCAAACCGCGGACCAGTGCATCTGATCATGCGCGTGCCAAATCCCGATCCGCGTTGGTGGGATCTGCTGCAACCGGTGTCGCACCACCCCGCCGACGACGACGGCATTGGGGCCTTGGCCCGCAGAATCGCTGGCCGATCCCTCGGCCTGGTGATGGCCGGAGGCGGCGCTCGGGGACTTGCGCACTTCGGTGTTTACGAAGAGCTGACCCAAGCAGGCGTTGTCATCGATCGGTTTGGGGGAACGAGTGCCGGCGCTATCGCCGCCGCCGCGTTCGCACTCGGAATGAACAGCCAGGATGCGACGACTGCCGCACGAGAGTTCATCGCACAAGACAACCCACTCGGCGACTACACGATCCCGGCGGTAGCACTAACTCGAGGTGGACGCCTCGATCGTTTGGCAGAGAAATTCTTCGGTGAGACCTTGATCGAGCATCTGCCAAAAGGATTCTTCTGCGTCTCCGCAGACATGATTACCGGCGATGAGATCGTCCACCGAAGTGGACCTCTCACGGTGGCCGTGCGCGCGTCGATCTCGATCCCCGGCCTCCTTCCGCCGGTCCAGCGTGGTGAACAAGTCCTCGTTGACGGTCTGCTGCTGAACAACCTCCCCGCCGACGTGATGTGCGCCGACCCAGACGGCGAGGTGATATGTGTTGATCTGCGTCGAAAGTACGTTCCATCAAAAGGATTTGGTTTACTGCCACCGATCGTGCCACTTCCTGGGTTCGTACGGCAGCTCGTCACCGGCACCGACGTCCCGCTACCACCACTGCAGGAAACACTGCTGCGCGCCTTTGACCTAGCGGCCTCCACGATGAACCTCCGCGAGCTCCCTCGCGTCGCCGCGATCATCGAGCCGGACGTCTCGGCCATCGGTCCGCTGAACTTCAACCAGATCGATGCGGCCGTCGATGCCGGCCGGATCGCGGCCCGCTCAACGATTGAAGCGCTGCCGCAGCTCGTTGGCTGACCGGCGATGAACGCGGGGCCATCGAGTCGACAGCCGCACCCTCATCTGCGGCCCGTTGACGTTGGTATCGCAAAGACGGAGTGGTTGCGTCGCGGTGACGCCCGCCTGCTACTGATAGCGACCAACCGGGCGATGGCCACTTCGATTCCCTTGGCCAATTCGATGACGTCAGCGACGGCGTCGTAGTCGGCCAAGACTCCAAAGAAAAGGTCCTGAGCATAGCTCAGCATCGCCACGCCGGTTCGCAGTTGCATCGCAATGGGAGGCACCGGCAACAGACTGAGCACTGTGCAATTCATCATCTGCAGTGGCTCGGGTGGTCCACACACATTCGTCGCCAGGGTGACCACTCCGCGCTGCGGCAACCGCGTGAACAGGCCAACCCCGAAGGCGGTAAGCGGGAACGGAATGTTGTCGGCCAGCGATACGAGAATGCTTCCGGCTTGACGCTGTCCATTGGACTTTGCCCGACCCATCCTGGCGTGGACCAACCGGAGCCGCTGGACGGGATTTTCCTCCTCGACAGGCAAGCAGGGCAACATTGCCAAGAGCCGGTTGTCGGTTCTGTCGAAAAAGTCGGCAGAACGCACCGAAACTGGTACCAACGTGCGCAGCGAATCGGCGGTCGGCTGCTCGCCGCGGCGGATCAAGACGTTGCGGTAACTTTCCGTAATCGCGGCCAGACCTACATCGTTGATGGTGACGCCAAACTTCTTACAAACTCGTTCAACATCACGGAGCGATACGCGCGCCGCGCAATAGCGACGCCGAGTGCCAATCGGCCCGTTAAGCGGCGAGCTCGACGAGCGAACCAGACTGGCGGTGATATCGGCAGCCCCCACAGCAGTGCGAGTAGCGGCCGTCGCGATCGTGGTCGAAGCGTTCCAGAGCCGGCCCAACCAGCCCAGCGGACTACTCGCCGCTACCCCATCACGTGGCCCCACCCGGTGACCGCCCTTGACAGCACGCATACCCGGTCTAGAACTCTCGCCGATGCCATCGTCGAACAGACCTGCCAGCAGGTGCGTGGCTGCGATCCCATCAGCCATACAGTGGTGAACTTTCGCCAGCATCGCCCATCGGTCATCGCAGAGTCCTTCAATAATCCAGATCTCCCACAACGGCCGGTCCCGGTCCAAGCGCCGCGACATGACATCAGCAACCAGACGAAACAACTCTTGGTCGTCACCGGGCTGCGGCACGGCCACCCGAAACAGATGCCGGGCGACGTCGAACTCCGGATCACTCACCCATTCGGGAGCACCCAGATCGAAAGGGCTCAACCGCAGCCGCTGGCCAAGCGGCGGGAGCGCAAGTATCCGCCGCGTCAATGTCGACATCAGGGTGTCGCTATCGGGCAACGGCCCCTGAATTGTGGCCAGCCCACCCATCGCCAGGCTCACATGCCGATCAGCATCCTCGGCTTTAAGAAACCCGACATCTAGCGCCGTGAGTCGATTCACTGACAAATGCCTTCCGTGGGAGCGCTAACCCAACGCTCCCCTATTCCGCGTAGTGCCCGCGCACGCAAGCCCGGCACAAATGCAGCACGCTCTCCGAGCCGCCCGTTATGTCCGCCCAGGGTCGGATAGGCCGTCATTTTTCCTCCCGGAGCATCGCCGCAGCGTCATCCAAAACAGAGCGACTCACTCCGCGAACGCTTAGGCATCAGTCAAATTGGCTGACGCCGCTATTCCAGACCTGTTTAGCCTGCCGATTCTGCGAGAAAAAGACCTCAGCCAAAATGCGGAAACTGCCTACTTGTGGGTCGTATATCGACCGAAGCGGGAGGACGCGGAGGTGCGGTAAACCAATTCCGCGTTCCCGCTGCCCGGAGCCGCCCATCCCGAGGACCGGCCGCACACGACGAACTCGCTTGGCGCAGTTGACGTTACGGATTTAGTTGGGGGCAGGCGCGGTTCACACCGCCAACGTCAGGCGACGCGCTTGAGCCAACCACCCGGGCATACCTATCCGCTCGAACAGATCCGTGGCCCGGTGCAGCGCGGCGCCAGCCGCCGCCGTGTCGCCACGCCGCACAAGTATCCTCGAATGATAGAAGTGCGCTTGCGCCAAAAACGGTTGCTGCCCTCTAGCCGTAGCAAGGTCGATGCTTCGCTGGATGTGCTGGTCAACGACCTCAGGCGGGGCCCCTGTGTTCGATGCAACGAGCGCTTGCGCCCAGTACGCCCAATGTTCGTATCCCGCGCAGGCACGCGCGTTGCCCAGCAAGCACGACTGCGCGGCCTGCAAAGACTCCTCGTTCTGTTCCATTTCGGCGTAGCAGAGCGCCAGCGGGCCGAACGCCCGCGAATACAGCTCGTAGACGGCTCCTTGTTGAGCGATCTCGGCCATCTCCTCCAAAGCGGCGATGGCCTTGCGCTGCTCCCCCAGCATGAACTGGGCCTGAGCCAGCACCGCACCCGCTACGCTGACGACAAACATATTGTCGACGCTGCGTGCGTAAGCAAGGGCTCCGGCGGCTGCCTGAACAGCCGAATGCCATTTGCCCTGCAGAAAAAACGTCAATCCGGACCAATAGTGCGCAATCCATTGTCGAGTCAGTCCGTGACACGCGCGCGCAGACTCCAAGGCTCGTTCCGTCGCTTCATGAGCCTTTTTGAATTCCCCGAGGTGCGCGTAGCTATTGTTCAAAAGATCCGCTGCGTGGGCACGGCCCAGCAGTTCACCTACTTCTCCGTGCAAAACATATCCAGCCTCAAGGAATTTCACCGAATCCTGAAATTCTCCCGCATGATTTGCAACGAACCCAAGACCTGTGACGCCGTGGGCTTCGAGCGCCTTTGAGTTGACGTGCTGTCCTATTGCCCGACACCGGGCGTAGAGGCGCCTGGCATCGGGCAAGTTCCCGGCGAAAATGTTCAGGAATCCGGCTCTTCGTGACGAAGCTGGGTGCGGGTGGTGGGACTGGGGCCTTGTGTCGGGTTGGTTGTGGGCCTGGGACTTCAATGATCGGTGTGTTTCAGCAAATTACTCACTGATCAGACAGGAGTCCCAGGTTGGTTGTCGATGCTAGTAGTTCGGTTGTTGGTGTGTTGTTCGGGCTGGACGGGTTTGAGCTGATCGGGGCCGTCGAGGTTGATGGTGAGTTGGAGCTGATGGTCCAGACGACGGCCACAGTCGTTGCGTGTCCGCAGTGCGGTGTGGTGGCCCGGGCCAAGGATCGCCGCCCAGTCTGGGTGCGTGACTTGCCGATCGCTGGACGCCCGGTGGTGTTGTGCTGGCACAAACGCATCTGGTGTTGCCCGTATCGGCGGTGTGGGCAAAACACCTGGACTGAGCAGCACACGGCGATCCCGGCGCGGGTGTGTCTGACCGAACGTGCCCGTATGTGGGCGTTCAAGCAGGTCGGTACACATGATCGCGCGGTGTCTGCTGTGGCCACCGACCTCGGTGTCAGCTGGGCCACGATCAACAATATCGTTGTTGTCACAGGTCGGCGTCTTGTCGATGACCCGCAACGGGTAGATGTTGTGAGCACAGTTGGGGTTGATGAGACCTCGTTTCTGCGTGCGACCGCGACGCATCCAACGATCTATGCCACCGGCATCGCCGATATCACCGCTGGCCAGCCAGCACGGCTACTCGATGTGACGCTAGGGCGATCAGGTGCGGTCCTGGGGGCGTGGCTAGCCAACGCTGACCAGAACTGGAAACAGCACATCACCCATGCGGCACTGGATGCGTTTCGCGGCTACGCGACTGCGTTGGCTGCTCATCTGCCCGATGCGGTACGCGTGTTGGACCCGTTTCACGTCGTCAAACTCGCACTGGCAGCACTCGATGAGGTTCGACGACGCGTGCAAAACCAGGTGTTGGGCCATCGTGGACGACGCGGCGACCCGCTCTACCGGATTCGGCGCACCCTGCGTACACGCGTCGACCGGTTGCCTGACCACGCCAGAAAGCGTTTGGACTGCGGTTTGGAGGCGGGGGACCCAGACTGGGCGGTCACGGTGGCCTGGATCATCGCTCAACGCCTGATGTGGTGCTACCACAGCAACAACGCCGAAGCCGCCGCCGAACTTATTGAGGAAGCCCGCAACTGTCCGGTTAGCGAGGTGGCCAAACTCGGCCGCACCCTGCACACCTGGCGAGCAGAGTTCTTAGCCGCCTTCACCAACCCCGCCATCACCAACGGACCCACCGAAGCGCTGAACCTCAAGATCAAAAACACCAAACGCACCGCACGCGGATTCCGCAACTTCAGCAACTACCGGCTCCGCCTACTTCTCAACCACGGCCGCATCCACCACAATCAACAACCAACACCGATCAGAACCCGCCAACCCAGGTTGGTTGCGTAGAGCCAGGAATCCTAGCAGGCGCGACAACTGCGCAACCTCAACGTTGAGACCGATGCTCTCAGCATCCCCGATTGCGGTTTCCAGCAACGGAATGATGACTTGCGGAGGTGTGGAATAGACGCTGATCTCACCCCACTTCAACGTGAGCCCGACCCGCTTGCGCCTTTCCTCCTCAGCGTCTTCGGCCGAATCGATGCGTCGTAGTGCGCGCTGGTAGTAGTCTCGCGCATCCACCAGCGCAAAGCGTTTGGTCGCCTTGTCTCCGGCTAGCTCAAGATACCGAATTGCCCGTTCAGATTCATCGCTTCGATCGTAGTGAAACGCAAGCACTTCAAGATGTTCTTCGAGACGCGCTGAATAGAGTTCTTCAATAGCTTCAGCGACAAGCAGGTGAAGCGCAGCGCGCTGCCGGCGCAGAATCGTCTCGTAGGTAACCTCCTGCGTAATCACATGCTTGAACTGGTACGACAATTCCGGGCTGCTTCGAAACAACCGGATCAGATCTTCACTCGTGAGATTCTGCAGAAGAGGCTCTAACTTCGCGCTGTCTTTCAGCACCCGATCAAGTACTGGTACGAGAAACTCGCGACCAATCACCGACGCCGGACGCAAGAGTGACTTGGAGCGGGGATCCAATCTATCCACCTTGGCACGAATGACGGCATGGACAGTTTCGGGGAGGCAACCATCGTCGAGACGTTCTTGGAGCGTCACTCGCCCGCCCGCGACACGAACGATGCCTTGGTCCCACAAGAAACCACACAATTCTTCGACAAAGAACGGATTGCCACCCGCGCGCTCGAGGATGCCAACCACCAGCGTCTCGGGGAGTTCGTCGGCGCCGTAGATCGCCTGGATCATCGACCGTCCGTTCGTTGCGTCCAGCGGCCCGAGTTCGATGCCCAGATCGACGCTGCCAGTCCACGCCGGGTCATACTCTGATCGGTAGTTCACGATGAGCAGCGTCAAATCAGCGCGCACGGTATCCACAATGTGTTTCAAGGCCGCCTCGGACCCCTCATCTACCCATTGCCAGTCTTCGAGCAACACAATCAAGGGTTGTTGGCGCCCCACCGCGGAAACGGTGGCCGCCAACGCGGCATGAATACTGCATTGCAGCCCTTCACCAGAAAGCTCATCGGGAACGGGATAACGGTCGCTGGGAATGGACAAGACGCGCAGCAGGGCAGGCAAATGCTGACTGAACGCCGAGCCCAGCGCCAACGCGCCGTTGACCACTTTTTCCTGCATTGCTGTCGTGGAATCGAGTTCGTCGATCCCAAACGCCGCCCTCAGCACACCGGTAAAGGGAAGGTAGGCGGCGTGTTGGCCGTGCGATTGGCAACGGCCGCTCAAAACCACTACGTCGGGCTTCACCCGTTGCAGAAACTCGGCGACCAGGCGACTCTTGCCCGCACCCGCCTCGCCGCGAACGGCCACAAATTGGCCTTGGCTTGCTTTCGCTTTCGAGTAGGCCGCGCGCAGCGAAACCAGTTCTTTTTCGCGACCCGCATACGGCGTGAATCCTTTGATTTCAGCCGCCTCAATACGCGTCTGAATAGCCGTCTTCTTCACAACGCGATACGGCACCATGGCATGAGACTTGCCCTTCATCGTGATGGAGCCGACCGCCCCGAACTCGAAGTAAGGCGCAACCAGTTGTCGAGTTAACGGGCTGACCAATATTTCGTCGCTGTCGGCTGCGGCCAACAAACGAGCACCGGTATTGACAACGTCTCCGGTGATGCCAAACGTTCCGTCTCGCTGATCGCGCACGTTGGTGACGATG
The DNA here is from genome assembly GCF_965230835.1 of Mycobacterium sp. Lineage (GTDB taxonomy): Bacteria > Actinomycetota > Actinomycetes > Mycobacteriales > Mycobacteriaceae > Mycobacterium. The sequence goes on along the minus strand of NZ_CBDDLW010000002.1, from coordinate 2,961,621 downwards.
AGCCCGGTGTTGATCCCGGTGTGCATTCGCAGTGGTCGACCAACCTTCGTTGCCATCTCTGCGCTTAGTTCGCGAACAAACGCGTGGAGTTCCATCGCGGCGTCGACCGCGCGGCATGGGTCATCTTCATGGGCGTGTGGGATACCAAAAAGCGCAACCACTTCATCCCCAACGAACTGGTTAACAGTCCCGTCACGGCTTTCCACGATACGAACCGCCGCTGCCTTGACGCGGCCCATGACCTCTTCGACGTCTTCAGGGTCTAGGCGCTCGCTCATGGCCGTGTACCCGCAGAGATCGGAAAAGAGAATCGTCGCGCGACACCGTTCTCCCGAATCGGCGCCGGCGGTGCCACTCTCCAAGTCGGCGAGTTGCCCGCGTAGCGCCGCCAATCCGGACTCCACCGCGACCGCCGGTAACGTGGACCGCTGCGCCTCGAGCGCATCGATTGCGTCGTTTAGCTCCCGAATTTTTTCAGCACGATTTGCCACGATTTTTTTTCCCCATGCCGATCGGAGTCGTCAGCTGTACCGCGTCGCTTCTTGCACGAGCTGGACGCGGGAGGTGAGATGAAGTTTCGCGTAAATATGGGTCAGGTGTGTTTGGACAGTGCGCGGCGAGATGAAAAGCCTTGTCGCGATGTCTTTGTTGGGCAGTCCTTCGATGACCAGCTGCACCACGTTATGTTCGGTCGGGGTCAGTGAATCCCAACCACGTTCTGGCCGTTTGCGTTCGCCACGACCGCGCTGCGCATAGGTCAACGCCTCGTCAAGGGTCATGGCGGTTCCTTCGGCCCAGCCCGCGTTGAAATCGTTACCCATCGCGTCGCGAAGCGCCACCACGGCGGCTTTGTGGCCGGCATCCCAGATCTTGAAACGGAACTCACCCGTTCGCTGTCGCTGCGCTGCCGCCGCACCGTAAAGGCGCGTTGCTTCCTGGTGGCTGCCGGACTCAGCGGCCAAACCGGCGAGGAGCTCAATGGCATCGGGCATGCCAAGGTATGTCTGCACGAGGACGCCGTGTGCTAGCGCAGCATGCGCGTCGTCGCGTGCTTCTGCCAGCCTATTCTTCGCGATCCCGATTCGCGCTCGCACGATCAACGCCGCCATTCGATGCCATCCCTTGCTCCCCAAGACTGCGGCGTCGGCGAGATCTCGCGCATCGACCACGTCGCCTCGCGCCAGCGCCGACTGCGCTATGAGTTGAAGGTGCTCTTTGGCCGTGTTTCGTTGATCCCCAGAATCCCAATTCGCAGCGCTGGTCTCGATCGCCGCGGTATCGCCCGTGGCCAATGCCACGCGAGTCATCGCGGCATGGCCCATGCCTTCGTATACCCCACCTAGTTCGGCGGCGGCTTCCAAGGCAGCGTCTGCCGCGGCGCCGGCCGCGCTGGGTGCGCTGTAAGCCAGTATCTGGGATCGGATAAACAACCCGGTCGTTTTCGTGACCGTATCGCTAGGCGCATCAACCTCGGCCGCGGCAATAGCCTCGCTCGACGCCGCGAGCGCGCCGGTCAAATCACCTTCCCACAGCTTCGCCAGGCTGCGAAAAATGCGGCATTGACGACATACGAACAGATTTCCGATGCTTTCGGCGAAGTCTTGGGCTTCTGCGGCCGCTGTTCGCACAGCAGTTGGCTGCCCCGCCCGGCAAGCAGCAACTAGTTGCCAATAGAGGATTTCACTGACGGTCCATTTGTCGTCAATGGCACGCGCGAGCTCCATAGCCTCGCTGAAGTACGGCTGCGCCGCCTCCAAGCTGTACCCACTGCTGCAACCGCGGGCAACAATGACTCGAACCATAACCGCCGAATCGCTTGCGTCGTGCGCTAGCGCAAGAGCTTTTTGGACGGCAGCGGCGCTGTCAGAGAACCCTGCCGAACTCGTGGTCAGCCAGGTATTCAGAATTGCCTTCTCGGTGGCGTCTTAGGACTGGTGTAAAAACGCTGGGCGCATGTTCCTGGTGGTCATGTTACGCGGCGGTGGTGTCGGTCGTGGTTGTTGTGGTGGGGGGATGCAGTGGGCGGGGTGGCTCGAGCAGTTGGTGGCGTAGTTCTTGGAGGTGGCGGCTGGTCGCTGATGTTTGGGTGACTCCGCGCCAGCCGCGGCTGGCGCGGTCGAGGACGGCCCATACCAGCGACAGACAGCTGGTTTCGCCGGGTAGGCGGCCGATGACCTTGACCCGGCGACGGGATTCTCCGAAGGTGCGTTCGATGAGGTTGGAATGGCGGATGCGTGTCCAGTGTTGGCGGGGGAAGCGCAAATGCACGCTCAGCGAGGCGAAGTCGTTGGCCAGGCAAGCGACCGCGGCTGGGTAGAGCCCGCGGTATGTGGTGGTGAACTCCTCGGCGCGGCGGGTGGCTTCATCCACGGCCTGCTGGCCGGGTGGCTGGTCAATGTCATCGAAGATCGACCAGAACGCGGCTTTGATCTCGTCCTGGACCGCGACAGGTGTCTTGGCGATGACGTTACGGCAGCGATGGATCAGACACCGCTGACGCAGGCTTGCCGGAAACGTGGTCTCCCATGCGGCGATCAGGCCCGGCGCCCCGTCGGAGATGCCCAGTAGCGGCGGGCGTAGTCCCCGGTTCCTCAGGTCAGCCAAGAAGTCGGCCCACGCATCAGCCGACTCCGCTGCGGCTGGGGCCAGCCCAATAAACAGGGGCTTGCCGTCGGTGCAGATGCCCCAGGCGGCCAGCACCGGCTCGGCCGGGGCGTTGGGATGCATCCGAAAGTTCGAGGCATCCAAGAACAGGTAGTCCAACACCAGCTCATCAAGGCGTCGAGACGACCACGCAGCGAACTCGTCTTTGATGGCCGCACAAATCCGGCTCACCGTCGAGCGCGACAACGCCGCCTGCGAGCCCAGCACCTCGGCCAACGCGGCCTCGATGTCGCGATCCGACAAACCGCGCACCCATCCCGAAATCACCAACGCCTCCAGAGCGTGGGTGCGCGTCACCCCGGCACCGAATAGCCGCGAACAGAACCGCTCGTCGGTGTCGCGTAGTTTCGGGCGGCATAATTCGACCGAGCCCATCGTGGTCTTCACCGTCGCCGGCGGTTGATACCCATTGCGGTACCCGCCCGGGCCGTCCTGAACCCGACGCTGGTGACGGGCTCGGCCCAACACTGCTTCTACCTCGGCCTCCACGGCGACCTGAAACACCAGACGCACCGATAACCGCCCGACCTCCTCCAAAATCTCGGTCAACGGCCGCTCGGTCGCGGCGAACAACTGATCCATCTCAACACGCACACGCTCAATCGGCGATACTCGCTTGGTCACGGGCGTAGCCCCTCCTTCATAGCTTTCGTCGGTTGCGACGGAACCTACGCCCGTGACCATTTACACCAGCGATGAGACGCGACCGCCTTCTCGGCAAGTGCCTGCGCCCAAATGCCCGCTGGGACGGCGAGGTGACTGCTGTCCTTGCCTTCGAGGATGGAGTCGAGCCAGGTGAGCCCCTCGCGCACGCGTCCCTGGGACCACAGCGGATGCAGCGCGCACGCGAGCTGCAGCGCTGAGGCGATATCGCCGTTATCGTGGCTCCAGGTGAATGCCGCCCGCAGGTTGTCGATTTCGGTTTCAGCCTGTTGCAGGCGTTGTTCATGGCCGGTGCCGCCGGGCGCACTCAGTTTCGCTGCGATGGTTGTGTAGTGAGCGTGGTGCCGTAGGCGCACACGTTCGCCATCTTCAGATTTGTTGAGCTTCTCGCACGCATACTCACGCACCGTTTCCAGCAACCGGTATCGCGTACGCCCCCCGCCAATCCTCGGCCACTACCAGGCATTTGTCGACGAGCAGAGTCAGTTGATCAAGAACCTGATAGCGCTCGACGAGGTCGTCGCTGCGCGCGGCAACGACTTCGACTACTGCAGCGAAGTCGAACCCACCTGTGAACACCGCCAGTCGGCGAAACAACACTTGTTCAGGCTGCGTGAGACGCGCATACGACCAGTCAAGCGATGCCCGCAGTGTCCGCTGGCGACGCACCACCGCGCGGGCACTGCTCGTCAGCAATCCGAACCGGTCATCCAAACCGCTGGCTAGCTCGGCTACCGACAGCGACCGTACGCGCGCGGCAGCCAACTCGATCGCCAGAGGTATCCCGTCTAGCCGTTGGCAGATCTCACGAACCGCCTTGGAGTTTTTGTCGGTGATTTCAAAAGCGGGCTTAACCAGGCGCGCCCGGTCAGTGAACAATTCGATCGCCGCATCGTCAGGTGACAGCCCGGGTACCCGCCACGTGACTTCACCGGCCAGGGCAATCGGCTCACGGCTTGTCGCCAGCACCTTCAACCCCGGGCAGGTGCCCAAGAGCGCAACGATGAGTTCGGCACACGCATCCAGAAGATGCTCACAGTTGTCCAACAACATGAGAATGTGCCGATTTCCGATGAGACGACCAAGGGCGTCCAGTGTTGCGCCGTTCGGCTGATCGATCATCCCCATAGCGTGAGCCGCGGTAACAAATACCAAAGCGGGATCGGCGATCGAGGCCAGATCGACGAAACGGGCATCGTCGCGAAATTCCGATGTGGCCGCAATCTGGATCGCAAGACGAGTCTTGCCCACACCGCCTTCGCCATGCAGAGTCACCAACCGGTTCTTGGCTAGCAGCTCTCCCACCTCGAGGATCTGCGCATCGCGACCCACAAGGGTCGTGAACTGCACCGGGAGGTTAGATTCGGCGGCAACCAGTGTTCGCGGCAGCGAATATGTGCTTTCGGTCTCGCAATGGCTCAGTTGGATAACGCGTTCGGTGCGGTGCGCGGGCGACGGCAGGGAATAGCCACCAAGGTCGGTCAACCAACTGTCGGCCGGAAGCGGGTCCATGGCTAACGCACGTGTAGCGGCTGACAGCGCAGTCTGGCGTGCATACGCGAGGTAGCGCCGACGCGCACTGCGGCCAGCCGTAGTACCAGGGATGATGCCGTCATCGCGTAGCCGCACACTCTAGGTGTGCACACGGATACGCGGCCGTATGGGTGGTTGTAGCCGGTTTTTGCCGCAGGAGGGTAAGCAAAGCGCACACATCTAACCATGCGGTTTCTCGCACCAAAGATCATCAGCGATAGCGCGTAAATATATCACCGGAGCAAGCGCATCCTGCTTCTGCCAGGCAAGCCTGCCTAGTCATGTTTTCCAGAATTCCGACAACTCATCAGATAGTGCCATTGCGTTTTCCCAGTTGGTGGCGCACCGCCAGAGCGATGTGAAGCGGGACACCGCCGCCTTCGCACTGTGGCACGCATCTCCTTCGAACCCTAGCTAGCTACGGTAGAACTGCCCACCAAACAGCCCGAACAGGCCGGCCGTCGGGTCAAGGCAAACAATCTTCTTCCCGCCAGCCAGTGAAGTATAGCCGAAATTTCTTGATGCCTATCGGAATTCGTTCTACATTTTCGCTTAGGCAGCCATTTCGGATGTGATGCGACGGCATCGGAAGCCGCAGAAAATGACAACAGGAGTTTTCATGGCAACTTCGGATGGATTTCATCCCGATTTCAACGCACAGGATCGACAAGCAAAGCGCAACCGTGTGCATCACATCAAAGCGGGACACCTCGACCCGGGCACCGCGCAAACCGAGGGACTGCAACGCTTCGCCGCCATCAACGGTCAGTCAGTCGGCGCCGCGAATCTATGGATGGGCGAAGCGCATGTCGCCCCCGAGACAGCGTCACACAACCACCATCACGGCGAGTCGGAGACAGCGATATACGTACGAAGCGGGCACCCGGAGTTCGTGTTTCACGACGGAATCCAAGAGGTGCGCATCGCTACCAAACCCGGCGACTACATCTTCGTTCCCCCGTACCTGCCACACCGGGAAGAGAACCCCGATCCGACCACACCCGCGGAGGTCGTCGTTGCGCGCACTACCCAGGAAGCCATCGTGGTCAACCTGCCGGAGCTGTATCCGCTCTAGCCAGAGGCCTCGTTGAACGGGGCCTGGACCATCGCCATGACCCGCCCAGTGCGGTCACAGTTACGGGGCCACACCGGATTGAGTCGGGCGACCCCGCGCGCAGCGATTGGCCCGCTCGAGCGCCAAAGCCAGCTGGTTCACCAATATGCCCTAGACGCACCTTCGAAGTCGCGGCACTCAGCCTTTGGCCGGAGCGATACCGTTTCCCAGCAACGTTGCAACGAACAATGCGCATGCCCAGTGCAGGATTTTTCGAGAGGACGAAATGCAAATAGACTCTCCCGCTAGCCACACCCCAGAATCGACCCACGTAGGGTTAATATTGGCCCTGACACTAAACGGGCTCGCGGTAAGCGCATACAGCGATATGGTGACCGTTTCCCGGACCGCAGAGGAATACGGATTCGATTCGGTTTGGTTATGCGATCATTTCCTCACAGTAAATCCCGACGAGTACGTCTCCTACATGGAAGACGCCGGTATTAACGCCGAAATTGACGGGGGAAACGATTGCGCCCCAACTAGTTCACTGCCGTTACTCGAGGGGTGGACGACGCTGACCGCACTGGCGCGCGATACCACCCGTTTACGCCTCGGCACCAGCGTGCTGTGCAATTCTTACCGCCATCCTTCCGTGCTGGCGAAAATGGCAGCCACGCTGGATGTCATTTCCGAGGGTCGGCTCGACCTCGGATTAGGCGCCGGGTGGTTTCAACGCGAGTTCGAAGCGTACGGTATTCCATTTCCGCCGGCACGCGACCGAGTTTCTGCACTTGCCGAGTCTCTTGAGGTTATTCGTGCGATCTGGACCCAACCGAACCCCACCTACACCGGTCAGTTCTACACATTGAACGGAGCAGTCTGCGATCCACCACCGGTACAGCGACCGCATCCCCCGTTGTGGATCGGCGGCGAAGGCGACCGTGTCACACGAATCGCCGCCAAGTCGGCACAGGGCCTGAATGTGCGGTGGTGGTCACCACAGCAGGTCGGCCAGCGCAGGAGCTTTCTCAGCCGAGCCTGCGAATCGGCCGGGCGCGCCCCAGACAGTCTGCGACTTTCCGTAACGCTCCTGCTGGCACCAACCGACTCCGGCGAGGACGAAGCGCGAGTTCGAGCCGAGTTCGCTTCGATTCCGGAGTCAGGGATGATCGTCGGTTCCCCGGATAGCTGCGTGGAGCGCATCCGCGACTACCAGAACCACGGCGTCGATCATTTCCTCTTCACAATTCCGCATGTCGCGGAATCCGACTATCTCCACGTGGTCGGGCGCGACATCATCGCGCAGATCAAATAGGAGTCCAGACTTCACGGCACGTACGAGAAACACCCATCTGCGGGTGACCAACAGCGGCGGAACTGACCATGGCCGAGATGCTGCCAAAACTTGTGGACTGCCTTGCTGGCTGGACCTCTTTGTCATCGGCTGGTGGCCGTTTTTGCGGTGGGGTTAGCTGTACCCGGCGGCGTTCTGCTGCTCGATTCGGGCCATGTCGTGATTGGCTACGCCGAGTTCGGCCAACGCGCTTCGAGCCGCGTCGATAACTTGTTGGTTGATCTGTTCGAGCCGTAAGAGCCTGTCGCGAGAAGCCGCCGCCGAAGCACCCGTCGCAGCGTGTTGTAGCCACAACCTCACCTGGCGACAACCATCAAGATTGGCCTGCGCGCGGTCGAGAACCCGCTGCAAATCAACGATCGCCGCCTCGATACCAGCGTGGTCATAGACCACCTGACCAGCACCGCGCCCCTGATAGTCCTGCGCCCGCTGTTGCGACTGGCCACGTTGATCAACGGCGCGGGCTTGCTGGTGAAGCAACGCACGCGCCTGAGAGCGGGCCTGTTTAGCCTGCTCAGCCAACTGCCGCGAGCGCACATCAAGCTCATCGGCCTGCGCGTCAAGCTTGTGCGCTTCAACGCGGGCCGAGGCCGCATCGGCCTCGGCCTGTGCAGCTCTATTGAGTTCACGCTGCGCTCGGTCTCGACTATCTTGCGCATATTCGGCGAGCTTCGTTGCTAGGCCACGCTGATACTGCGCCTCATCCACGGAAGCTTGTCCCAGATATCGCGTGTGTGTCCGACGTCGCTCCCAGTCATTCGCCAGCGCGCTATGGACTCCAGCTCGCTCATCGTGTTGCCCAGCTTCTCGCAGGTACTGTTCGGCCTTAACCCGATGCCGTTGCGGTTCAGCGCTTTCAGCGCGCACTCGAGCTTCTTGGGCTTTCTGGCGGGCTTGGGCGGCATCCGCGGCGGCTTCAGCTGCCGCCCGAGAATAGGACAAGGACTGATAACCGAACTCATTGATCTGCTGGCCGGCTATGCCAACTTGAGCCTGGCTGTGTTCAGCAAGATCGGCGTGAAAGCGGGCCATCGTGTCACGAAACGCAGCATTGTTGGCGCCCAAGCCCGCAAAAAACGCCTGCCCACCCTGGCCAGGAGCAAGATCATCACGACCACCGCCCGGCGGCTTCCGGCCAGGCAGAAACCCCATACGCAGCCCTCAGCAATCTCGACAATGCAACCCAAATATCTGCTGTTACAGCTAAACCCAACCAGAGCCGTTGTCAACAAAAAAGCACCTGAGGTATCAAACGACAGCTTCTCCGGCAACCACGGCCGGTGTGCCATTTTCTCGATCCACCAAAACTCACCCCGGTAGGCGACATGCGATCTTGATCACAAAACCGTTCCATGTATGCCGGTGAAACGGGTAATCGTAGACGCACTAAGGGATATTGGTTTGTCGGGGCGCAGGGGGGCCTGTGAGCATGGAACTATTCGACGCGGTCATCGTGGGGGCCGGTCTCGGGGGTATCGGCGCCGCGATCTCGCTGAGAAAACTGGGCTACAACAACATCACCATCCTGGAGCGCGAGGCCGACCTGGGCGGGACTTGGCATGTCAACCGCTACCCGGGCGTGGCCGTCGATATCCCATCGACCACCTACTCGTACTGGTTCGAGCCCAATCCGTACTGGTCACGGATGTTCGCGCCGGGCGCCGAGCTCAAAGGCTACGCCGAACACATCGCCGAAAAGTACGACCTGCGCCGCTTCATGCGGTTCAACACCACCGTCGAAGGTGCTCAATGGGATGAGGACACCCAAGTATGGCGAGTCGCGCTGGCCGGCGGCGAAAGCCTGACAACCCGCGTGCTCATCACCGCAACCGGTTTCCTCTCGCAACCGCGGACGCCAGATATAGCGGGAGTCGAAAACTTCGAGGGCAAGATCATCCATACCACTGCGTGGGATAGCAGCCACCGTTTTGCGGGCCGGCGGGTGGGGATCATCGGAACGGGTGCGACCGCGGTGCAACTCATCCCTGAGTTGGCCAAAGAGGTCGCCGATCTGACCGTCTACCAACGCACCCCGATCCACGTACTGCCCAAGATCGATTTCGCGATTCCCCCCGCGATGCAACGCCTGTTCGCTCGACTGCCCTTGGTACAGCGCGCGATTCGCTGGGTGACCGACAACATTTTCGAGCTGATTATGGTCATCGGCGTGCTGCGCTATCGGCAATTCCGAAGAGGAAACATCGCCGCGGCCGATCTGGCCAAAATCAATCGATTCGTAGCGATCCGAGACAAGGAACTGCGCCGCAAGTTGACACCAGACTACGACTGCGGCTGCAAGCGGCCCACCTGGTCCAACGATTACTATCGCGCCTTCGCCAAACCGCATGTGCACCTAGAGACGAACCCGATCCAGCAGATCGAGCAGGACGGTGTCGCTACTGCCGATGGACGCAAGACGGTCATCGACACCCTGGTTCTGGCCACCGGATTTGACATGTGGGACGCCAACTTTCCCGCCATCGAGATAATTGGCCGCGAAGGTCGAAACTTAGGAAAATGGTGGCGCGAGAATCGCTTTCAAGCCTACCAGGGCTTATCCGTTCCGTACTTTCCCAACTATTTGAGCTTGGCCAGCCCATTTGCCTTTTCGGGGTTGTCCTTCTTCAACACCATCGAATACCAGATGCGGCACATGGACCGGCTGCTGGCCGAGGTCAACCGCAGGAGCGCAACCACCTTCGAAGTCACCGAAGAGGCCAATGACCGATTCCTTGGTCGAATGACCCACCTGCTCGACAGCTCAGTGTTCAATCGCGGCGACTGCGCCTCAGCGCGGTCCTACTACTTCAACCCCAGCGGGGAAGCGACACTGCTTCGACCCACATCGACGCGAAACGCCGTACAGGAAGCCATGAGCTTTCCCCTCAGCGACTACGAGATCACCTGACCACCCAGCTTCGGCAAGCCGTGCCGGCCGGAATGCGACGGCGTTGCCCAAATTGTGCAACCCCGGACAGGCCCCAGCCTGCGCAATAGCGGAAGCTAGGCCGGTCACCGACCGCTTGCACCCATAGCAACAATGCCAGCGCCGTGAGCACGTAACACCGACCCACCAAAAAATCACTCAGCGAATTCTCAGCAGATTTTGCGAAATCCCCCACCTTTCCGCAAAGAATCCCCATAGGCGCAGGCCGCAGTATGGATATATGACTAGGCCAGCGACCGAGCCGCTACACACCAACCTGGTCGAACGCTACCTGCGCACTCGCGGGAGGCGGTACTTCTCCGGCCAGCACGACCGCGAATTCTTCTTCGTAACCAACACACGTCCGCAACGATTGCACGTACACCTGGAGATCTCCCCCACGCAACGCGACGTGTTCACGATCCGGGTGACGCCCGCCTGCTTCTTCCCAACCAGCGACCAGGCCGCGCTCGCACAGTTGGCCGATACGTGGAACCGGCAACACAGTGAAGTCGCCGCGATCGTGCACAAGTCATCCGACCCGCACCGTATCGGTGTCGCCGCGGTTCAATCGCAACGATTCGAGGGCGCTGTCCGTTTCGACGACTTTGCCGCCTTTGCTGACCGCACCATCGCAGCTGCGATCGACCTCTTAAGCGAGTTGCCCGCCGTTGTCGAACTACCCACAGCTACTGCGCCGTTGCTACGCGACGCTGGCTGAGCCGCTGCCGCGGGGCGCGCCTAGGCGGGCAACCTCAGGCCGCCAAAACGGTGTCTATCGCCGAATGGAACAACCCTAGGCCGTCGCTGGAAGGACCGGTGAGTGCTTCGATAGCGTGCTCGGGATGCGGCATCAGCCCAACGACACGACCGTTGGCTGAGCTGATGCCGGCGATGTCACGCAGCGATCCGTTGACGTCGTCGTGATAGCGGAACACGATGCGGCCGTCACCTTCAAGCTCATCGAGTACCTTGTCCGATGCCACATAGCGGCCTTCCCCGGACTTCAGCGGCACCAACAAATCAGCACCCGGCTCGAAACGCGATGTCCACGCGGTCGAAGTCGACGTCACCCGTAGCCAAACATCGCGGCAGATAAAGTGTAAACCCGCGTTGCGGGTCAGGGCGCCGGGCAGCAACCCGGCCTCGCATAGCACCTGAAATCCGTTGCAAATCCCTAAGACTGGCATGCCGCGGGCCGCAGCCACCAAAACTTCCCCCATTACCGGCGCGAATTTGGCAATCGCACCGGCCCGCAAGTAGTCGCCGTAGGAAAATCCCCCGGGGACCACCACCGCGTCGACGCCATTGAGGTCAGCATCGGCATGCCACAGACCAACCGCCTCGGCTCCCACCTGCCGAGCCGCGCGCGCCGCGTCAACGTCGTCGAGTGTCCCGGGGAAAGTGATAACGCCAATACGCGGCGTCATTGGCCGTCCCGGCTTATCGTCCAGTCCTCGATCACCGTGTTCGCTAACAGGGATTCTGCGATTTCGGCAAGCGCCGAGTCGTCCATCGCATCGTCCACTTCAAGCTCGAATCTCTTGCCCTGGCGAACATCTGAGATCTCGGGGTGTCCAAGCCGGTTCAGCGCACCGACTATTGCCTGACCCTGCGGATCGAGAATCTCCGCCTTGGGCATCACGTGCACGACCACCCGGGCCACTGACGCTCCTCCTCGAATCTGACTCGCTTTGCGCCAACTCTACCGGCGGTAGGTTAAGCACCGAGTCACGGGCACGAGGCAATATAGGCCTCACACAATGGAGTGATCATTGAGTCCAGAACCGTGGAGTCTACGATCATCGGCCACGGCACCTGCGGTGGACCTGACGTCCATAGCGCTAGCTCGCTGATGGTACTGCTGACAACGTGCGCGACCAAGTACACATGCATCACGACCGGCCCACTAATGACCGCGGCTATCCGGTTCGGCTCGTCTTCGGTGACCGACGGCGACTGCAGCGGCGACCCCAACTGACAACCGCGCACAGCGGCAACCGCGGCACCAAACACCGTGGCGGCAATCTCGCCGCCACGGGCTGTATCACCGCGCCAGTGCAGCACTTGAGCCTGCAACTGCCATTGCCCATCTGGGTGGACCACAACCGCCCGACTCGCCACCGCGGAGCTGCGGATGTCTTGCGGGAACGATGGGGTGGCGCATACCTGCTCGAACCGAAATTGCGGCGTCGTCCGGGCTAGCCGGACGGCCGCGCCGGCCAGCGGAGGCCATCCATACACCGAATCCAAGGGCACGGCCTGTCGACGGATCCACGCCGTGTTGGGGATCTGATCGCACAGCGGCGGGCAAGTCTCCGGCTCACCACGTACAGGCGCCGCCGCAGCAACGCCTCCTAACCAGCCAGCAACCAGTGTCGCCGCCAAGATCACCCGTATCTGCACCGACCCCATAAAGGCACAATCGTAGACATGCAACTGACGCATTTCGGCCATTCCTGCTTACTCGCCGAGTTCGGTCCAACAAAGGTGCTTTTTGATCCGGGGACCTTCGCCCACGGCTTCGAGGGGATCACCGGCCTATCGGCGATCCTGATTACCCACCAACATCCCGACCACGTCGATATCGCACGACTGCCCGCGTTGCTTGAAGCCAACCCAGATGCCGCGCTGTACGCCGATCCGCAAACCGCGGCTCAGCTGGGCACACCGTGTCGAGAGGTACACGTCGGCGACGAACTGCCGATCGGCGAACTCACCATCCGGGCGGCAGGTGGCAGGCACGCGGTGATCCACCCGGAAATTCCCGTGGTAGAGAATATTTCATACCTCGTGGACGATGGTGAACATCGCGCACGATTGATGCATCCGGGCGACGCGCTGTTCGTCCCAGACCAACCGGTGGACGTACTGGCAACACCGGCCGCAGCCCCGTGGATGAAGATATCGGAGGCCGTCGACTATCTGCGCGCCGTAGCCCCAGCGCGCGCGGTACCGATACACCAAGGGATCGTCGCCCCCGAAGCCCGAGGTGTCTACTACGGTCGCCTCAGCGAGATGACCAACGCCGACTTCCACGTGCTGCCCGAGGAAAGCGCGGTCACCTTCTAGGTCGCGAGCAGACCCGACCCTAACTAACCCCACACGGCTAGGTGATGTCCTCGGCAGCCCCGCGGCCGGCGGCCCGACCGGAGAAAATGCACCCACCAAGGAAAGTGCCCTCCAAGGCCCGGTAACCGTGTACGCCGCCCCCGCCGAACCCCGCCACTTCACCCGCCGCGTACAACCCGGCAAGCGCAGTGCCATCGGACTTGAGGACCCGAGCATCCAAGTCAGTCTCAATCCCGCCCAACGTCTTTCGGGTCAAGACATGCAGCTTTACCGCGATCAAGGGCCCGGCCTTTGGGTCAGCCAAGCGATGCGGCGCCGCCACCCGGCCCAGCCTGTCACCCAGATAGCCACGCGCAGCCCGGATAGCGGTGATCTGACCATCTTTGCTGAACTTGTTGGCCACCTCCCGATCACGCGCGGTGACCGCAGCCTCGACTGTCGCAAAGTCCAGTGGTGCCACATCAGGCAGCTCATTCATGGCCGACACCAGGTCCGGCAGCGAGTTCGCGCTGACGAAGTCCACACCCTGGTCGATGAAGGCCTGCACTGGTCCTGGTGGACCGGACCGCACCCGAGAGCGCAGCAGCTCACGCACGCTCCGGCCGGTCAAATCGGGGTTCTGTTCCTGACCGGAGAGCGCGAATTCGCGCTCGATAATCCTGGCATTCAACACAAACCAGGTGTAATCAAACCCAGACTTGGTGATGTGCGCCAGGGTTCCGAGAGTGTCAAAACCGGGATAAAGCGGAACCGGCAGCCGCTTGCCATCGGCATCAAGCCACAGCGACGACGGGCCCGGAATGATCCGGATACCGTGACCCGGCCAGATCGGATCGTAGTTTGTGATCCCCTCGGTGTAATGCCACATCCGGTCCGGGTTGATCACCCGCGCGCCAGCCCGTTGTGAAATGCCGATCATCCTGCCGTCAACATGGGCCGGCACGCCGCACAACAGGTTTTTGGGAACGCGGCCCATCCGCCGCGGCCAGTTCTTGCGCACCAGATCGTGGTTGCCGCCGATCCCCCCGCTAGCCACGATTACCGCCGAAGCACGGAACTCGAACTTGCCTGCCGCTTGCCGAGATGAGGGAACCCCACGCGGCTGTGCCGAAGGTTCCAGGACGGTCCCCCGGACACCGGTCACCGCGCCGCCCTCGACGATCAATTTGTCGACCTGATGACGATGAGCGAAACGCACCGCAGACTGGTCTCGCAGCTGACGGGCAAATACTTCGACCAGCGCCGGGCCGGTCCCCCACGAGACGTGGAAACGCGGCACCGAATTGCCGTGCCCCTGCGCGTCGTAGCCACCCCGCTCGGCCCAGCCCACCAGCGGAAATATCTTCAAACCCCGCTCACGAAGCCAGCTACGCTTCTCACCTGCGGCGAAATCTACATAGGCATGTGCCCATCGCTCCGGCCAATAGTCCTGGGGCCGGTCGAAAGCCGCCGTTCCCAGCCAATCCTGCAAAGCCAGTTCGTGACTGTCCCGAATTCCCAAACGGCGCTGTTCGGGACTGTCGACAAAAAATAGGCCGCCGAACGACCAGAACGCCTGCCCACCTACGTTGGCGCTGTTCTCTTGGTCCACGATCAGCACCCGCAGGCCGCGATCCACTAACTCGCAGGCGGCGACCAGGCCGGCCAGGCCGGCCCCAACAATTATCGCGTCAGCAGTGAACCCGTCCGAGCCTGCCGAAGAATCGCTCATGCCGGTACAGGGTAATCGCCCGGTCCACAGACTCCATCCGCAGCGTCACGCCGCGTCAAGAACTGCCCGACCCGGCCGCCACCGGTAGACCATTGGTGTGCAGTCATGCAGCAGAGCTAAGTCGACAGCGTCCAGCATCGCTTGCCGCGGGCCGGGCTTGCGCAACTGACGAGCCGCGACCGCGACCCGGATGACACCGCCGCGCCGCGCGATCCGCTCCGCGGACATCACAACCATCCGGCACCACCATGGCTCGGCCAAAAAGCCCTCGCCGATGCCGAGCACGCGGGCCCGCACTGTGTCGTTACGTACCAGATCAACGATCCTGTGTAGATCAGCCAACAGGCGAAAGCCGTTCTGCGGCAGGGCTTTGACGACGCCGGGCGAAACTGTCCAGCCTGGTGCGGCGAACAAGCGGGTGCGTAGGCCGAGGTGCTCGAGCACCCGATCTGCCGCCTTCAAACGTAGATTGGCCTCATGGGCGTGCAACGTGGCGAATTCGCCGCGGCGCCTTTTCGTGGCCGCTTCGTCGTACCCGTGCAATACGATGGAGTCACCGCCGCCGCGCCGCCCGACCAACCACTCGACGGTGTGCGGGTCACGGTCGAGCCGGTAGTCGCCGCGCAACCGCGGAGCGGTTAACAGCGAAAGCGGCACCGAGCGTGCATCCATCTGGGCGCAAAACGCGTCGACGTCGTCCAAGGTGCGGTCGCCGATACCCGAGACCGAGACGATCAATTTTCCAGACACGCAATCATTCTGCCGATCCGAGGTTTCCTAACGGTGAAGAACACGCAGACAGCAGACATATATCCACGTGCCCTGACCACCACGGACGAACCAATATAAGCCGAATTCGCGATTACCAACCGACACCGAAAAACCGCGAAATTGGTGTCCAATTCTTGCGTTAACAGTCCAACCAACAACCGATTCGAATCGTTGTCAGCGGTATCCACACAGGCAGTCGATCGGTACCGATATGCTCAGCAACGCCATGCATGAGGCGCGGACTAATACTGCCGGCGCCGCGCTGCCCACCACAAGGGGGCAGTCGATTCCCGGCACAGAGAGCTATCCCGACAAACTCGACGTCGGGCTCCTCCGCATCGCCGGGGTATGCGCCCTGGCCTCGGTGATGGCGGCCCTAGACGCCACCGTCGTAAGCGTCGCGCAACGCACTTTCGTCGCTGAGTTCGGCTCCACGCAAGCCATTGTCGCTTGGACCATGACTGGCTACACGCTCGCGCTGACAGCCGTTATCCCCATGGCCGGTTGGGCAGCTGATCGATTCGGCACCAAACGCCTCTTCATGGGCTCGGTTCTAGCCTTCACGGCAGGGTCGCTGCTGTGCGCCCTAGCGCCAAATATACTGTCTCTCATTTTATTTCGCGTTCTACAGGGCACAGGTGGCGGCATGTTGCTACCGCTGGGATACATGATCTTGGTCCGCGCCGCGGGCCCGCGGAGGCTCGGCCGGCTATTGGCTGTTATGGGTGTGCCGTTGCTGCTCGGCCCGATCGGCGCGCCAATCCTCGGCGGCTGGCTCATCGGCGCGTACAGCTGGCAGTGGATTTTCTGGATCAACCTGCCGGTCGGCCTCATCGCTTTGGCCCTGGCCGCAATCGTGTTCCCGAGGGATCGGCCGGTCTTGTCGGAAACATTCGACTACATCGGCGCGCTGCTGCTTTCGCCCGGCCTGGCCATGTTCCTATTCGGAGTGTCCTCTATACCAGGTCGCGGGACGATAGCAGATCGCCACGTACTGATACCGGCGATAACCGGCCTGGTGCTCACCACAGCGTTCGTCCTGCACGCGTGGTACCGCGCCGATAACCCACTGATCGACCTGCGACTTTTTACCAACCGGGTAGTCACCCGAGCCAACGTGACGATGCTGGTGTTCGCCGTCTCATTCTTCGGCACCAGCCTGCTGTTCCCCAGCTACTTCCAACAGGTATTGGGCCAGACCCCGATGGAATCCGGTTTACTCATCGTCCCGCAGGGGCTCGGCGCGATGCTGACCATGCCAGTTGCGGGAGTGCTCATGGACAAACGCGGATCAGGCAAGATCGTGCTGCTAGGCATCGCGCTCGTCGCCGCGGGATTAGGCCTGTTCACCGGTGGTGTCGCCGAGCACGCGCCCTACCAACCAACTTTGCTTGTCGGGCTGGCAATCATGGGTATGGGCATGGGTTGCACAATGATGCCGCTATCCGGCGCGGCAGTACAAGCGCTTGCTCCACATGAAATCGCGCGCGGCTCTACGCTGATCAGCGTCAGCCAGCAAGTAGGTGGATCGATAGGGACCGCGCTGATGTCGATGATCCTAACCAGTCAGCTCAATCAGAGTGACAACATCTCCACCGCCCAGACAACCGCGGATTTGGAACAAAACGCCGACAAAATTGGTGCGCCAGTTGCCCCCTCGACGATGCCAGGGCAGGCGTTGTCCCCCGACTTCGCGGACAACGTGCTACGTGACCTTTCACACGCCTACACAGCCGTTTTCATGCTCGCGCTCGCACTCGTCGCATTGACAATCGTTCCGGCCGCACTGCTGCTTACCAAGCAGCCAGCGCTATCCCGCGGATAGCCACGCCGCACAATTGCTACGTCATCACCGCGCAGTGCCACCAATGCCGGCCTCGGAGGAATCGTCGCGAACTGCAGCAAGCAGCCAGGCATATTGAAAGGCGACTTCTTTCCAGCGCTCGTAGCGTCCGCTGATTCCGCCATGGCCAGCGTTCATCTGGGTCTTCAACAGCACCAAATTACCGTCGGTCTTAGCGTGCCGCAGCGCCGCAACCCACTTCGCCGGCTCCACATAGCAGACCCTTGTGTCATTCAATGACGTCATCGCCAGGATCGCCGGGTACCGTTTAGCCTCGACGTTCTCGTAAGGCGAATAGGACTTCATATATGCATAGACACCGCTGTCACTCAACGGATTTCCCCACTCATCCCACTCCGTGACAGTCAGCGGCAACGAGGGATCCAGGATGGTGGTCAGCGGATCAACGAACGGTACCTGGGCCAGAACTCCAGCGAACAGCTCCGGCGCCATATTGGCTACCGCGCCCACTAGCAAACCGCCCGCGCTGCCACCGAAGGCAACCAACTGTTGCGGGCGTGTCAGGCCAGAGTCGACCAGATGTTTTGCTACCGAGACGAAGTCGGTGAAAGTGTTCTTCTTGTCCAGCAGCTTTCCCCGTTCGTACCAGGATCTACCCATCTCGCCGCCGCCGCGAACATGAGCGATGACGAACACCATCCCGCGATCCAGCAGCGACAGCCTAGCGATGGAAAACCGAGGATCCTCGGACATCTCGTAGGCGCCATAGCCGTAGAGCAGTGCGGGTGCTGGGAATTCGATATCCGCACGATGCACAATGGAGACGGGGATCTCGACGCCATCGTCTCCGAGAGCCCAGTGGCGAAGCTCGACATAGTCCTCGCGCCGATAGCCCCCCAACACCGGCTGCTCGCGCAGCAGAGTTCTCTCGCCAGTAGCCCAATCGATATCGTAGATCCGCACGGGGGTGACGAAAGATCCCGCACCGACCCGAAGCTTGGCTGAGTTCCAGTTCGGATTGGCCGCCAAGCCAGACGACATCAACGCTGAGTCGAATGGGATCTCTTCGGGTTCTCCGTAGCCCCCTTCCGGCGCAATGGGCCACACCTGAAGCCGGGGCAGCGCCGCGCGTCGATAACTGACCACCAGATGGCCGGCGAAAGCGTCCACTGCATCGAGCCGCACGTCGTCACGGTGGGCAATGAGCGTGTGTTGCCGTGTCGGATCGTCCGCCGGCGCCTCCACCAGGGTGAAGTTGACCGCGCCGTCATTGTGCAGGATCAAGAACCGGTCTTGTCCGCCGACCACCACGTGCTCCACCGAGTACTCGACACCGTCGCGGCGCGGCAGCACGACCGTGAATTCCGGGCTCGGTTGCGCGGAATCCGCATAGCGGACCTCGGACGTGATGGACGAACCTGCCGCGATGAGAATGTAAGCATCGCTTCGGGTGCGCCCAACCCCAAGCCAAAACCGTTCATCGCTTTCGTGATAGACAAGCTCCGGCGATTCGCCGGAGCCAAGACGGTATCGCCACACCTTGTCGGGGCGCCAGGACGCATCGACCGTTGTGTAGTACACGGTACGGTTGTCGGCTGCCCAGGTTACTCCGGCCGCAATATCAGCGATTTCGTCCGGATAGCCCTCGCCGGTATGTAAGTCTTTGAACCGCAACGTATAGCGTTCATCACCAACAGAGTCGACGGAATACGCCAATAGATTGCCGTCCAGACTGACACTGGCCGCACCCAACGCAAAGAAGTCGTGGCCGTCTGCCTCCACATTCTCGTCGAGCAGAATCTGTTCACCGGCTATCTCAGTATGCTCGTCAAACTCCGGTGGGTTCCAGTCGTCGGGATTAGTTGCTGGACAACGACAATGAACACCGTATTGACTGCCCTCGAAAGTACGGCCGTAGTACCACCAATCGCCACGTCGAGTCGGAACCGATAGATCGGTCTCCTTGGTACGAGCTTTGATTTCGTCAAAAATATTCTGCCGCAAGGGCTCAAGGTGGGCGGTAGCACGGTCAGCGTAGTCACTTTCCGCCTCAAGGTAGGCGACGACCTCCGGATTGGTTTTGTCACGCAACCATTCGTAAGGGTCGACAAATACGTCACCGTGGAACTCTCTTCGCGTCTCCACTCGCTTGGCGACAGGGGGTACGGGCGGCACGTCGGTCATGCGCCGCGGCCGATCCAGTCGTCGAATCTAAAGCCTGAAATCCATTCGTAGGCATTGATGTAGCGGCCGCGGGTAGCGGCGACAATGTCATCCGGAAGCGGCGGCGGCGAGCGGTCACCGCCGCGGTCCCAGCCGGATTCCGGGCTGGTCAACCAGTTGCGGACGAACTGCTTGTCGAAGCTGGCCTGAGCCACACCAACCCGGTAACCGTCTGCCAGCCAGTACCGTGACGAGTCCGGCGTGAATATCTCGTCGGCTAGCAGCAGATTTCCGTCACGATCGGCACCAAATTCAAACTTAGTGTCCGCAACGATAATTCCCCTATTCAGAGCGTGTTGGGCGGCCTGCGTATAGATCTGCAGGGTACGCTCGCGCAGCTGTTCGGCGCGAACCTCACCGACCATCTCGATCACTCGGTCGAACGAAATATTCTCGTCGTGCGCTCCCAGCGCGGCTTTCGTCGCAGGCGTGAACAGCGGCTCGACAAACTTGCTAGCCTCTACCAAACCCGGCGGCAGCGCGACACCACAGACCTTCCCAGAAGCCCGGTAGTCCACCAACCCCGAACCAGTGAGGTAGCCGCGCGCGACACATTCCACCGGGAGCATCTCCAGCTGGCGCACGACCAAGGCACGGCCAATAACCTCTTCGGGGATCCGCGGATCATCCGGCGGACCCGCCAGATGGTTAGGGACGTCGACAAGATTGAAGAAGAACACACTCATTGCCGTCAGGATGCGACCTTTGTCCGGAATAGTGCTGTCCAGCACATAGTCGTACGCCGAGATCCGATCGGTGGCGACCACCAACAGGTGGTCATCATCGATGCGATACAGTTCACGGACTTTGCCGCTGGCCAAGTGCCGGTAGTCGGACAACGCAGGACGCATCGGGTTAGCCTATCGGTCAACCCGAGATCATCCCTGCGCGGGAAGCTGCGCTGGGATCGGTGCCATGACCATGCGGTTTCTGCCCTACGTCAGCAGCCCTCTTCGCGTGGCCGCCCAGCTGCTCACAGGATCGCGCCTGGCGTGTATTTCGCCGCGTCCGGGAAACGTTCCACCAACGAGTCCACCTTCGCGACCACCTCGTCGACCTGATCAGCCGCGGCACCGGTGAATGCCGTCTTGTCGGCCAGCGCCGCGTCTAGCCCCGCCCTGTCCAAGGGCAGCCGCGGATCGGCGGCCAACCGGTCCAGTAAGTCAGACTCTGCTGCATGCTCACGCATTGCCAGCGCCGTAGCCACCGCGTGCTCGGAGATCACGTGGTGCGCCGACTCGCGGCCCATACCTGCCCGCACCGCCGCAATCAGCACCTTCGTAGTGGCCAGAAATGGTAAGTAGCGGTCCAGCTCGCGCTGGATCACAGCCGGGTAGGCGCCGAACTCGTCGAGTACGGTCAGCAACGTCTCAATCTGCCCGTCGATCGCAAAGAAACTGTCCGGCAACGCAACCCGGCGCACCACCGAGCAGAACACATCACCCTCGTTCCACTGGGCCCCGGCCAGCTCCGCGGCCATCGAGGCGTACCCGCGCAATACCACCTGCAGCCCGTTTATCCGTTCGCAACTACGCGTGTTCATCTTGTGCGGCATCGCCGACGAACCCACCTGGCCCGACGCAAATCCCTCGGTGACGAGTTCGTGCCCGGCCATCAACCGAATGCTGTGCGCCAGCGAAGAGGGTGCCGCACCCAGCTGCACCAGAGCGGAGGCGACATCGTAGTCTAGCGATCGCGGATACACCTGCCCAACGCTTTGGAAAACGGTTGCGAAGCCTAAGAAATCAGCGACCCGTCGCTCGAGTTCAGCCAGCGCCGCCGCGTCACCGCCCAGCAAGTCAAGCATGTCCTGGGCAGTTCCCATGGGCCCCTTGATGCCGCGCAATGGGTATCGGTCGATCAACTGCCGCAGCCTGGTCAGTGCGATCAGCATCTCTTCTGCTGCCGAGGCGAATCGCTTGCCCAAAGTGGTGGCCTGCGCGGCGACGTTGTGGCTGCGCCCGGCCATGACCACGTCACGATAGGTTCTCGCCCGCTCCGCGAGCCGCGCCACGACAGCCACCCCATGAGAGAAAACAACTTCCAGCGACCGCCGGATCTGCAGCTGTTCCACGTTCTCAGTCAAATCGCGGCTCGTCATCCCTTTGTGAACATGCTCATGACCGGCCAGCGCGTTGAACTCTTCGATGCGGGCCTTGACGTCATGACGAAGCACCCGCTCCCGGGACGCGATCGAGGCCAAGTCGACCTCGTCGAGCACGCGTTCGTAATCGGCAAGAACCGAAGGAGGAAGCGCGGCGCCTTCACCACCCAGCTCTGCTTGTGCCCGCATCACCGCCAGCCATAGTCGCCGCTCCGCGACCACCTTGGCCTCGGGTGACCAAATCGCGACCATCTCCGCACTGGCGTACCGGCTGGCCAGCACGTTCGGAATACCCACAAGGACTTAGCTTACGGTTCGCGCCGTCCTGATTGGTTGGTCGTACCCTCAGCCGGTGTACTTCGTTGGGATAGACCTCGCCTGGGCCGGTCGCAACCCGACTGGAATCGCGGTCATCGACACCGACGGTTGTCTGGTCCGGGTTGGCGCCGCCGGCGACGACGCCGAGCTGATGGCGACGTTAGGTCCCCACGTTCAAGACGATTGCCTGGTCGCCTTCGACGCGCCCTTGGTGGTGAACAACCCAACCGGCCAACGCCCGGCCGAAACTGCGCTCAACCGCGACTTCCGGAGATTTGAGGCCGGCGCTCACCCCGCCAACACCGGGAAACCAGAGTTCGCGGAGGGCCCGCGCGCCGCGCGACTGGCTCGCCGACTTCGCCTCGACATTGACCCATACTCATCGGCTGCCCGGCGGGCAATCGAGGTGTATCCGCACCCGGCGACGGTGGCACTGTTTCGGCTATCACGCACGTTGAAGTACAAAGCCAAGCCTGGCCGCGACGTCAACCGGCTTAAGTCGGAGATGTTGCGGCTGATGGACGGTGTCGAAGGATTCGCACACGCTGCGGTGCCCCTGCACCTTCATGGGGCTCGTTCAGGCGGCTCGACGGACTGGGCCGAGCTGCGCCGTGCCGAGGATCCGATTGACGCCGTGGTCTGCGCCTACGTGGCATTGTATGCCGAGCGCCGCCCCACCGATATCACGATCTACGGGGACCCGGCGACCGGCTACATCGTGACACCGACGCTTCCACCAGACTTGGCTCCCGCGTTAAAAAATCGCGACTGAGAGGTCAAACCTGCACCGCTCCTCGATCGACCGGTGCGAGCACGTCGATCAGGTCGCCGACGGTAGACAAAGCGGCAGCACGCGGATCGCGACCTTCGACGAGCGCAGAGACCACCGAACCGTCAACCGCACAGATCAAAGTGCACACCAAATCGATGTGCATACAACGACCCGATCGTTCAACGGCCTCGGCGACGGCCTCGGCTCGTTGCCGCAAGCTGCGGCGCATGGATTCACGTAATGCGGGCAACCGGGTGCAGGCGATGTGGCGTTCGTAGCGCGATATCAACTGCTCAGCAAGTCCCGAACCAGACAGATCCCCCACGAGCAGCTCAACAAGCACATCAGCGGTTGTGTCGGGCCCGCGGCGGCGCCGGGACAGAGCCTTGACTCGAGCCCATAGCTGCGCGACCTCAACCATGCCCATATGTTCGACGGCGCGGGCGATCAAATCGTCCAGCGACGAAAAGTAGTAGGTGGTAGACGCCAACGGCAGGCCCGCCCGACGAGCGACCGCCCGATGGCGCACCGCTTCGAACCCACCTTCGCCCAGCAGTTCGGCGGCAGCGCTGACCAATGCATACCGCCGACGTTCTCCTTTTGGAGTAACCGCTGCCGTCACGCCTAGCCATGCTGCCATCAATGCGGTACTGCATTGCTATTTTCGCCAAACGGCCATGGCATGATGGCCCGCGTGGCAGACGTGAGTCGGCGCTCGGCGCTCCGTCTAGGCGCTGGTGTGGCTATTGGCGCGGTGGGCGCGTACGCGCTCGACACACTGCTTTCGTCCCGAACATCGCAGGCCATGCCCGCGACGGTGAGCGGCAGCACGGTCCCGCTGGCGCCAGCAGCGCCACTGGATCCCGCCCCGCCTGCTCAGGCAGCGCCAACGATGGCAACCGGGTCCTTCGTGTCGGCGGCACGCGGCGGGAAGACGACTAACTGGGCGATTGCGCGCCCGCCTGGCCAGACCAGTAGCTTGCGACCGTTGATCGCCCTGCACGGATTGGGCGGCAATGCGTCCAGCGTGATGGACGGAGGCGTCGAGCAAGGACTGGCGCAGGCAGTCGACGCCGGGCTGCCACCATTCGCTGTCGTTTCTGTAGACGGCGGCAGAAGCTACTTTCACAAACGGGCGTCCGGCGAGGACAGCGGGGCTATGGTCCTCAACGAGCTCATTCCGATGCTGCAAACACAGCATCTGGATATCTCGCGGGTAGCCTTCTTAGGCTGGTCAATGGGCGGCTACGGCGCGCTGTTGCTCGGCGACCGGCTCGGCCCCGCCCGCACAGCGGCGATCTGCGCGGTGAGCCCAGCGCTGTGGCTGTCCGGCGGGGCGACCGCACCCGGCGCCTTCGACAGTTCCGCCGACTGGTCGGCGAACTCGGTGTTCGGTCTGCCCGCGCTCGACTCCATTCCAATCCGAGTCGATTGCGGCAACAGCGATCCGTTCTACGCCGCGACGAAGCAGTTCGTTGCTCAGCTGCCCAACCCGCCCGCGGGCGGGTTCTCACCCGGGGGCCACAACGGTGCGTTCTGGAGCGAGCAACTACCGGCAGAGCTGACCTGGATCGCGCCGCTGCTCACAGCCTGAGCCGGTTGCCGCGGATCGAACCCCAAACCAGCGGCGGCCCCAGCATCGGGCCGCTCGACGGAGCCGTTGAGCCTTGCCGAAAGCCGTGCAACGATCCCTCCGTGACCACGCCCTTCACCTGGAGCCTGCCCTATGGCTGGCCGCGAACACCCGTCCTGGCGGCGAACGTCGTCTGCACATCACAACCGCTGGCTGCCCAGGCGGGTCTTCGGATGCTCGCCGAAGGCGGGAACGCGGTCGACGCGGCCATTGCCACCGCAATCACCCTAACGCTGGTAGAACCGGTCTCCAACGGTATCGGCTCGGACGCGTTCGCCATCGTCTGGGACGGCAAGCAACTGCACGGATTGAACGCGTCCGGACGCTCCCCCGAAGCGTGGACACCGGAATACTTCGGCCACAACGGTGTTCCAGCGCACGGCTGGAACTCAGTAACAGTGCCCGGCGCGGTTTCGGCATGGGTCGAACTGCGCACCAAGTTCGGCAAGCTCCCGTTCGATCGTCTCTTTGAGTCTGCTATCTCCTACGGTTACAACGGCTTTCTGGTGTCGCCGACTGTCGCGGCACAGTGGGAAGCCCAAATACCGCTGCTCAAGTCCCAGCCAGGTTTTGCAGAGGCGTTCATGCCCGGCGGACGGGCGCCGAAACCTGGTCAGCTGTTCACCTTTCCCGAACACGCGGCCACACTGGAGAAGATCGCGGCGTCCGGCGGCGAGGCTTTCTACCGCGGGGAGCTGGCGACGACACTCGAAACACATGCGGCGGCCAACGGTGCCGTCTTCCGGGCCACGGACCTCGCCGCCCATCGCCCAGAGTGGGTCGACACCATCAACGGAACATATCGCGGATACACCATCCACGAATTGCCCCCGAACGGCCAGGGAATAGTAACCTTGATCGCTCTGGGAATCCTGGAACAGTTCGAAATGTCCTCGTTACCAGTGGATTCAGCCGACAGTGTGCACCTGCAGATCGAGGCGCTGAAGCTGGCATTCGCCGATGCCCAAGCCTATGTCGCCGATATAGCTCACATGCCGGTGTCACCGCAGCGCCTTCTCGAGCCGGACTACCTGAAGCAGAGAGCCGGGCTGATCGACCGCAACCAGGCCAAGCCGGCAACCGCTGGAACTCCGAAGGGGGGAACCGTGTATCTGACTACCGCCGACGCCGCGGGGAGGATGGTGTCGATGATCCAGTCGAACTATATGGGCTTCGGATCCGGTGTGGTAGTTCCAGGAACCGGAATATCTCTGCAAAACCGCGGTACCGGGTTCACTGCGGCGAAAGACCACCCGAACAAAGTAGGGCCCAGCAAGCGTCCTTACCACACAATCATTCCCGGCTTCATGACCAAGCGGGGCGCACCGGTGATGAGCTTCGGCGTCATGGGCGGCATGATGCAGCCGCAGGGTCACACGCAGATCGTGGTGCGAATTGCCGATTGCGGCCAAAATCCGCAAGCGGCCTGCGACGGTCCCAGATTCCAGTGGGTACACGGCCTACAGGTCGACTGCGAAAATGGATTTCCGCAGTCGACCCTGGACGACCTGCACCAGCGTGGGCACGACCTCGCCGTGGTGCAGGACTACAACCGGTTCGGCAGCTGCCAGGCGATCTGGCGGCTGGACGATGGCTACGTGGCAGCTAGCGACCCACGCCGAGACGGTCAAGCCGCAGCGTTCTAGACACTGATCTTGCCCTCAGCCGCGCGCAGGCCGATGTCCGGACGGAAATGACTGCCGGGCAGCCGAATTGATCCGAGAATGTCATACGCACACGCACGTGCCGTGGACAGATCGGCGCCGGTGCCCACCACCGATAGCACTCGGCCGCCCGCTGAGACGATCGCGCCATCGTCTCTCCGGGACGTGCCGGCGTGCAGCACCCCTTCGGCTTCGGAACCGACGATGACGTCACCCAAGCGGGGACGTCCAGGGTAGTTTTCGGCGGCGAGCACCACCGCAACTGCGGCGCCAGTACGCCAACGTAACTCTCCCACGCTAGCCAACTTGCCGGCGCCGGCCGCGTGAAGCAGCTGCCCAAGCGGTGAATCAAGCAGCGCTAACACCGCCTGCGTCTCCGGATCGCCGAACCGACAGTTGAATTCGACCACAGCCGGTCCGTTTGCGGTAATCGCAAGACCAACATATAGCAATCCGCAGAACGGGCTACCACGCCCGACCATCTCGGCTGCAACTGGTTCGACGATCCGGCTGACGATCTCTCGGTACACGTCACTGGGAAGCCACGGTACCGGCGCGTACGCGCCCATCCCACCGGTGTTCGGTCCGGTGTCGCCCGCACCGACACGCTTGAAGTCCTGCGCTGGTAGCAGCGGAACCACTGTTCGGCCATCGACAACGCAGAATAACGATACCTCGGGCCCGTCTAGATAGGACTCCAGCAGCACCGGGTGCCCGGCATCGAGCAAGCCGGCAGCATGGGCACGCGCGACGTCGCGATCCGGAGTCACTACCACACCCTTTCCTCCGGCCAGTAGATCGTCTTTGACAACCCACGCCGGGTCACCGGCACCGAGCCCGAACCGGTCGAGTGCGCTATCCAAATGAGCCGGGTTATCGACGATTTCGCTGGCAGCCGTGCGCACACCCACCGCTGCCATGACCTCTTTGGCGAACGCCTTGGAACCTTCGATGCGCGCTGCGTCTTTACTGGGCCCAAAACACACGACTCCGGCTGCGCGTAGGGCGTCGGCAACTCCGAGCACAAGCGGTACCTCGGGGCCGATGACGACAAGGTCGGCTCGGACCTCGCGAGCCAGTGCTACGACATCCTCGCGGGAAGTGATGTCCACGGCCCGCTGCTCGGCCAGCCGGGCAGTGCCGGCGTTGCCGGGAGCGATGATGAGGCCCGTCACCTGCGGATCTCTGGCGAGCGCCAGCAGCAAGGCGTGTTCACGAGCACCAGAACCGATCACCAGGACGCGCACGACACGTCAGACTAGCGGGGATCGCTCCGGGTTAGCTGGATTTACCGGATTCCCTGGCGAGGACTTCGGCGACATTGGCCTCTTTTTCCGCCTTCTGGCCGGGCCGAGTGCCGCTCTCCGCAGCCCGGGCGCGCTTGCCC
Source organism: Mycobacterium sp. (assembly GCF_965230835.1). GTDB lineage: Bacteria > Actinomycetota > Actinomycetes > Mycobacteriales > Mycobacteriaceae > Mycobacterium. The sequence continues at coordinate 2,933,965 of NZ_CBDDLW010000002.1, read as the reverse complement.
GCGATCCGCTCAATCGCGCTGTTCAGCCTCGAACCGAGCGGGAACCCAACATAGTGGGTGATGAACACGGCAAGTTCACGTAACTCATCAAGGGAGAATTCCTCATTTTGCAGGACGGCGTTGACTTGGACCTCCAGCAGGTCCACCTGGCCCTGGGCGGTCAAGACGGCGATTACGGCCATCCGTCGATCGCGCATTGACAGTCCGGGCCTAGTCCAGATCTTGCCGAAAAGGTGATCAACGGTGAGGGCAAAATAGTCGCCCGGCATGTCAGGCATCTCCCAGGCATAGACCTCGTTCAGTTTGTCCAGGCCGGCCCGGCGCAATTCGTCCATGACTTCCACTTTCTATCGGAGCTGTTCGGGGGTCTTTGCTTCCGCGTCGGGATGCGGCACCCCAAGACCAGCTGCCAATCGCTGAAGCGCCAGCTGGGCCAGCGGTAGTTCGACCGAGACCGCCTCACCCAGCGCCAGCGCCAAACTGAGATCCTTCTCCCCAAGGCCACGCGTGTGTTCGAGCAGTGGCCGCACCGGGTCGTCAGCCTTCATCACGGCCGTCGTGTCGCGGAACATGATCGCACCGGGGCCGCCGGTCAGGGCGTCGGTGTGCCGCACCACCTTGCCGAGCGCAACCAGATCTAGACCGCATGCCTCAGCAAGCTTCTGTGCCTCGCCGACGGCTGCGTACGAAACAAATGTGAGCATGTTGCGAGCCAGCTTCATCCTGGTGCCCGCGCCTGGTTGGCCGGCATGGATAACCACCGACGCCCACCGCGAGAAAGGCTCTTTGATCAGCTCGAACGTCTCATCATCGGCGCCCACCATGGCCGCCAGTTCGCCCTTGGCCGCCCCCACTCCGCCGCCGCTGATCGGCGCATCAACGATATGTATCCCGCGCGGCTTGAGCTGTTGGGCCAGATCGACGGCAGTGGTGTCACTGATGGTGGAGTGAATGGCAATAATGGTGCCGGGTTTGGCGTGGGTCGCCAATCCGCCATCCCCGGTGACCACCTCGCGGACTTGCGCGTCGTCGAGCACGGTAATGCTGATGATGTCTGCCGCTGCGACGTCGGCGACCGTCGCCGCTGCGGTAGCGCCGCCGTCCACGAACGGGCCCATAGCCTCAGCACGGACATCGAAGACGATCAGCCCGCCCGGCCAGTCGAGCAAGCGCTGGGCCATCGGCGCGCCCATCTTGCCGAGGCCGATATAGCCCAGGCGGGCCGGCTGCTCAGCTGGGGTCTGGGTCACAACGCCGCTCCTCCTGATCGCGCCGCTGCGCATCATCACTGGTGATCATGACCGGATAATCTGCCCACCATCGACATTGAAGATCTGGCCGGTAATCCATGATGCCGAATCCGAGAGCAGGAAAAGGCACATTCCCACCAGGTCATCTGGGGTGCCCATTCTGGATAGCGGGATGGTCTGCACCATGTTCTTGACCAACTCACCGGGGGTGACGGTTCTGGTGGCTTCGGTGTCGATCGGTCCGGGCGCGATCGCATTGATCCTGATCTTCATCCCGCCCAACTCACGGGAAAGCTGCTGGGTGAGCCCATTGACGCCCACTTTCGCCAAGCCGTAGAAGTTCGAGTACAGCCAGGCAGCAGTCGATGACTGATTCACGATCGCGCCACCGCCCCTCTTGGCCATGTGCTTGTAGACCGCCCGGCTGCATACCAGCACTCCGTCATGATTGACACTCATGAATTTTTTGTAGTAGTCCAGCGGTACAGTCAACAGCAAGTCGAGTTTCATATCGCCGTAGATGGCGGCGTTGTTCACCAGAAAGTCGATACCACCAAATTCACTGACGGCGCGGTTGGCCATCGCCTTGGCGGAATCTTCGTCGGAAACATCAACGGGCGCATGAATAGCCGCGCCGCCATCAGCGACAATCTGTTTGGCGGCCGCTTCGGCGCCGTCGGCGTTGACATCGGCGACCACAACCGACGCGCCCGCCCGGGCCAGGGCTTGGGCATATGCCTGCCCGATTCCCTGAGCCGCCCCGGTAACGATGGCTACCTTGTTTTCGAATTGCGTGCCGAACTGTCCCACACCGCGCTCCTCTAATGTGCCGCTGTAGCGATAACCTTGGTTTCCAAATACTCTTCGAAGCCAGCCAGCCCCATCTCGCGGCCGTTCCCAGATTGCTTATAGCCGCCGAATGGCGCGTCCGCGGAATACCACACGCCTCCGTTGACATTGACCGAGCCCACGCGCAGCCGCGCGGCGATCCCCGCGGCCCGCTGCTGATCAGCGCCGAACACAGTGCCCGACAGTCCGTATGGCGAATCGTTGGCAATGCGTACCGCGTCATCGTCTCCGTCGTGGGCGATTACGGTGAGCACCGGTCCGAAAATCTCTTCCCGGGCCGATCGCGCGTCGTTGCTCAGACCCGCGATCACTGTGGGTTCAATGAAGAAACCGACTTCCCTGCCCGCTGGCCGGCCGCCACCGCAAGCGAACGTGCCGCCCTCGGCGATAGCCAGATCGAGGTAACCCTGAACGCGATCTTGCTGTCGCGCCGAAATCAATGGCCCACAGACAGTTCCCGGGTCATTGGGATCGCCGGGCTTGATCGCCGACATGGTCGCTGCCGCGACGGCGACAGCCTCGTCGTAGCGGGAACGCGGCACCACCAACCTGGTAGTGAGCGCGCATCCCTGGCCGGCGTGTACGCACGCCGAGTACGCCGATACTCCGCTGGCAGCTGCCAAGTCGGCGTCATCGAGTACGACGAACGCTGATTTTCCCCCGAGCTCAAGGAACACCTTCTTAATCGTGGCGGCAGCATCGGCCATCACACCGCGGCCGGTAGCCGTGGAGCCAGTGAACGAAATCATGTCCACCCGAGGGTCTTTCGCAAGCTGCGCGCCGATGCCATGATCACTCGAGGTGACGATGTTGACCACGCCGGGCGGGAAGTCGGTATGTCCAGCGATGATCTCCCCGAGCACGGCAGCGCACCACGGTGTGTCGGGCGCCGGTTTGAGTATGACGGTGTTGCCCGCAGCCAGCGCCGGACCCAACTTGGCGAGATTGATCTGGTGCGGAAAGTTCCAGGGCGTAATGGCTCCCACAACACCGACAGCTTCGCGCGCGATAGTGCGCTGGGTAGTGATTCCCATCGGCGATGCCCGGCCGAGGTCCTGGGTCCACTCGTAAGACTCTGCGGTATCTGCCGAGAACCCCAAATCTGACACAGGTCCCTCAAGGTGGGCGCTGGCAGTGAGCAGTCGCGGCGCGCCAACCTCGGAGATCGTCAATTCTCGCAGTTCTTCGGTGTGCTGTTGCAGCGCATCGCGCAGCTGCCGAACACACCGCACCCGCAATTCGGTATTGCGCGACCAGTCAGTCTCGTCGAAAGCCCGCCGCGCGGCCTCGATAGCGCGGCTCATGTCGTCGGCGTCGGCGTCGGCGGCAGTGCCGAGCACTTCCTCGGTAGCCGGATTGACCGTCGGAAAGGTTCCCGCGCCGCCTTCACACAACTTGCCGTCGATGAACAAGGCGCCAACACCGTTAGCCAGCAGGGCAGTTTCGGTCATCTCTCGCTCCCGTCTCGAGTTGAGGAGTGACTACTGGCACTTGATTGGACATCTGTCTGATCTAACTCGGTAGAACCCTAGCTTCCAGGTTGCCTAAGACGCAAGGATGGACTCCCCATACCCGCCATACGGCGGAATAACATTCCTGATAAAGAGCATGTTTGCCGAATCGGCTTGCCTAAAATCGCAGCCATCCGCTAATTTGGACACGTGTCCAGCAATGCATTAGTTGCCGCCGCCTCTGAGGCTGAGTCGCAGCCCCCGCAACCGGCACGCAACCGCCGGCAGGAGGAAACGTTCCGCAAGGTGCTAGCGGCCGGCATGGCCACCCTGCGGGAGAAGTCCTACGCCGAGCTGACCGTGCGAACAGTGGCCGCCCGAGCCAAAGTGGCTCCGGCTACCGCCTACACCTACTTCTCGTCGAAAAACCATCTGATCGCCGAGGTTTACTTGGACTTGGTCCGGCGGGTCCCCTACTTCACCGATGTCAACGACCCGCTGACCACGCGAGTCCAGAACGCATTGCGCCATCTGGCGTTGGTGGTCGCCGACGAACCTGAGATCGGTGCCGCGTCGACGGCCGCCCTGCTGGACGGCGGCGCCGACCCAGCAGTAAGCGCTGCGCGCGACAGGATCGGCGCAGAAATTCACCGCCGCATTACATCGGCTATCGGCCCGAGCGCCAACCCGGCCATCGTTTCCGCCCTTGAGATGGCCTTCTTTGGCGCCTTGGTGCAGGCCGGAAGCGGCGTTTTCACCTATCGCGAGATTGCTGATCGGCTGGCCAACGTCGTCAGTCTCATCCTGGCCGGATCCGAACAGGCCGGCCCCGAACAGTCAGGCGGCCACGAGCGATGAGCGGCCGACAGACTTTCTGGGAAGCGCCCGAGCTAGTTCTCGATCCTTACGACTACGACTTCCACGAAGATCCGTACCCGTACTATCGGCGGCTGCGGGATGAAGCCCCGCTGTACCGCAACGAGGAACGAGAGTTCTGGGCGGTGTCGCGTCACCACGATGTTCTGCAGGGTTTTCGCAACAGCACCGCACTATCGAACGTGTATGGCGTGTCGCTGGATCCGTCCTCGCGCACCTCCGAGGCCTACCGCGTGATGTCGATGCTGGCTATGGACGATCCCGAACACTTGCGGATGCGCGCATTGGTATCCAAAGGCTTCACACCCCGGCGAATCCGCGAGCTGGAACCGCAGGTGCTCACATTGGCCCGCGCTCATCTAGATTCGGCCATGCAGAGCGACACCTTTGATTTCGTTGCCGAATTCGCCGGCAAGCTGCCGATGGACGTCATCTCCGAGCTGATGGGCGTCCCCCAACCAGACCGGGCTCGCATCCGAGCCCTGGCCGATGGGGTGGTGCACCGCGAGGACGGCGTGGCCGACGTCCCGCAGTCAGCTGTTCAGGCTTCGCTCGATCTAATGGCGTACTACGTCGACCTGATCGCGGAGTTCCGGAAGCATCCTGGCGAGAATCTGACCTCGGCGCTGCTTGCCGCCGAACTCGACGGAGACCGGCTCAGCGACGAGGAAATCATGGCGTTCCTGTTCCTGATGGTGATAGCCGGCAACGAAACCACTACCAAGCTGCTTGCCAACGCGGCGTATTGGGGGGCGCGCAACCCCGACCAGCTGGCCGGCGTGTTTGCCGATCACTCGCGGATTCCGCTGTGGGTAGAGGAAACCCTGCGCTACGACAACTCCAGTCAGATTCTGGCTCGGACTGTCGCGCAAGAACTCACACTGTACGACACCACCATGCGCGAAGGCGATGTGTTGCTGCTGCTACCCGGGTCAGCCAACCGCGACGACAGGGTGTTCGACGCTCCCGACGAATACCGCATAGGCCGTGAAATCGGCTCGAAGTTAGTTAGTTTCGGCAGCGGCGCGCACTTCTGTCTAGGAGCCCATCTGGCTCGCATGGAAGCCCGGGTGGCGCTGGGCGAACTGTTCGAACGGATCCACGATTTCCAAGTGGACGAAGACAACGCTGTGCGCGTCCATTCGAGCAATGTCCGTGGATTCGCCCATCTCCCGATGACCGTGAAGGCCACGTAGATGCCTCGCTTCGAGCCACATCCGGCCCGCCGCCCGGCGATCGTAGCCGGCGCATCCTCAGGTATCGGCGCGGCCGCCGCAACCGAGCTTGCCGGCCGCGGCTATCCGGTCGCGCTGGGCGCCCGCCGCACCGACAAGCTAGCGAAACTTGTCGACGATATCCGCACCGACGGCGGCGAGGCAGTGGCCTTCGCTCTAGACGTCACCGATCACGAGTCGGTTAAGACATTTGTGGCACAGACGGTCGAGGCGCTCGGCGAGGTGGAGCTGTTGGTGTCCGGCGCTGGAGATATGTACCCGGGACGGTTGCACGAGATCAGCACGGACACCTTCACCGAGCAACTTCAGGTACATCTCGTCGGCGCCAACCGGCTGGCCACGGCGGTGCTGCCGGACATGGTGGCGCGCCGTCGTGGTGACCTCATCTTTGTGGGGTCCGATGTCGCGCTGCGGCAACGGCCGCATATGGGCGCCTACGGAGCGGCCAAAGCCGGCCTGATTGCCATGGTCACCAATCTGCAAATGGAGCTGGAAGGAACCGGCGTTCGCGCGTCGATCGTGCATCCTGGCCCGACGCTGACCGGCATGGGCTGGCAGCTGTCCGCTGAGCAGGTCGGCCCAATGCTTGAGGACTGGGCGAAATGGGGTCAGGCTCGGCATAACTACTTCCTGCGACCAGCCGATGTGGCTCGGGCCATCGCATTCGTCGCCGAAACACCGCGCGGCTCACTAGTGATGAACATGGAAATCCAGCCCGAAGCACCGCTGAGCGAGGCTCCGGCTCATCGTCGAGAACTGCAATTGGGCGAAGATGGAATGCCAACACTATGAGTAACGTTGCTGTTCAGCAAGTTTCCGGCGGAACAAGCGAACACGGCCATCTCGAAGAGTTCCGCGCCGACCCGATCGGACTGATGCAACGCACCCGAGACGAATGCGGCAACGTCGGTACGTTCCGACTAGCCAGCAAGCAAGTCATATTCCTGTCCGGAGCCGAAGCCAACGAGTTCTTCTTCCGCGCAGGCGACGACGAGCTGGACCAAGCCGAGGCCTACCCGTTTATGACGCCGATCTTTGGCGAGGGCGTGGTGTTCGACGCCAGCCCCGAACGGCGTAAGGAGATGCTGCACAACGCCGCGCTACGCGGCGAACAGATGAAGGGCCACGCGGTAACCATTGAGGGCGAGGTCCGGCGAATGATTGCCGATTGGGGCGACAGCGGCGAAATCGATCTGCTGGACTTCTTCGCCGAGTTAACCATCTACACCTCATCGGCTTGCCTGATCGGCAGAAAGTTTCGAGCCGAACTGGATAGTCGATTCGCCAGGCTCTATCACGATCTGGAGCGCGGCACCGACCCGTTGGCTTATGTGAATCCCTATCTCCCCATCGAGAGTTTTCGCCGTCGCGACAACGCCCGCAATGGACTGGTCGGGTTGGTGCAGGAGATTATGAACAACCGACTGGCCAACCCGCCGACCGACAAAAGCGACCGGGACATGCTCGACGTGCTGATCACCGTCAAAGACGAAAGAGACAATCCACGGTTCTCCGCCGACGAGATCACCGGCATGTTTATCTCCATGATGTTCGCCGGACATCACACGAGCTCCGGTACGGCATCGTGGACACTGATCGAGTTGATGCGCCATCGCGACGTCTATGACGCCGCGATCAAAGAACTCGACGACCTCTATGCAGACGGTCAACCTGTCAGTTTCCATGCGCTGCGTCAGATTCCGCGGCTTGAGAACGTTTTGAAGGAGACGCTGCGGCTGCACCCGCCGCTGATCATCCTGATGAGGGTGGCCAAGGACACCTTCTTGGTCCAGGGCCATACGATCAACGAGGGCGATCTGGTTGCGACCTCCCCGGCGATCTCCAACCGAATCCCCGAGGATTTCCCCGACCCCGACGTTTTCCTAGCCGAACGCTACGAAGAGCCGCGTCAAGAGGATCTGATCAATCGATGGACGTGGATCCCGTTCGGCGCGGGCCGGCATCGCTGTGTGGGAGCGGCTTTCGCCACCATGCAGATCAAAGCAATCTTCTCGGTGTTGCTGCGCACGTACGAATTTGAGATGGCTCAGGAGCCGGAAAGCTACCGCAACGACCACTCCAAGATGGTGGTACAACTGGCCCAGCCCGCCCGGGTGCGTTATCGCCGAAGAAGAGCGACGGGCACCACGGGACAACGACGATGAGTTACCACGTGCTCGTTGACCTTGACTTGTGTCAGGGACACGCAATGTGCGAACTGGAGGCTCCCGACTATTTTCGGGTGCCCAAACGCGGCCAGGTCCACATTCTCGACACCAACCCGCCCAACGAGGTCCGCGACGAAATCGCGCGTGCCGTGCGGGAATGTCCCACCCAGGCGCTGTCCATCCAGGAAACAGGAGATCCGCGATGACACAAGCAGCGGGATTCTCCCGAGCAGAACTCGAAGATGTGGTGGCACGGTGGCTGCAGGCCAACCGAGATGCCGAGCGAAGCGGCGACTGGCGGCTGCTCGCCGACTTCTACACTGACGATGCCACTTATGGCTGGAACATCGGGCCCAAAGACGATGTGATGTGCGTCGGGATCGACGAGATCCGCGACATCGCTTTGGGCCAGGAAATGGAGGGCCTACGAGGCTGGAGATACCCATACCAGCGGGTCGTCATCGACGACAAACAGGGCGAAGTAGTCGGCTTCTGGAAGCAAGTCACAGGTCACGCCGACCCGGCGACTGACACTCACGAATTTGAGGTTCATGGTATCGGCGGCAGCTGGTTCCGCTACGCCGGCAGCGGGAAGTGGAACTGGCAACGCGACTTCTTCGACTTCGGGCATGTGTCGGCGCTCTACACCCAGCTACTCAAGACGGACAAGCTCCCAGAATTCTCCAAGGGCTTGCACAAGCGGATCAAACGCGCCCTGGCAGGCGACAAAGTACCTGGCTATTATCCGATCGGCGAGACTCCGGTACCGCTGTGGCAAACACCGCCGCTTCCCTGACCTACACCCATACAAACAGTCTGCCCGGTGGATGAACGGGACGGCCCGCAAACGAAGTCCGACGATGAAAGCAGGTTCACGGTGAAGACTAAGGGTGCATTGATCTGGGGATTCGACCAACCGTGGTCAGTCGAGGAAATCGAGATCGGCGACCCCCGCAAAGACGAGGTCAAGATCCAGATGGAAGCAGCGGGCATGTGCCACTCTGATCACCACCTGGTCACCGGCGGGATCCCAATGGCCGGGTTCCCCGTCCTGGGCGGACACGAGGGCGCCGGCATCGTCACCGAGGTCGGTCCAGGCGTCGAGGACCTGGCACCCGGCGACCACGTGGTGCTGGCCTTCATACCGTCGTGCGGCAAGTGCCCGTCTTGCCAGGCGGGCCTGCGCAATCTGTGCGACCTAGGCGCCGGACTGCTTGGCGGAACGTCGGTAAGCGACGGCACATTCCGGATCCAAGCCCGTGGCCAGGACGTCTACCCGATGACGCTGTTGGGGACATTCGCACCGTACATGGTGGTGCACAAAAGCTCGGTGGTGAAGATCGACCCATCGGTACCGTTCGAGGTCGCCTGTCTGGTCGGCTGTGGTGTCACCACTGGCTACGGCTCGGCAACTCGCGCCGCTGGCGTCCAACCTGGACAAGACGTCGCCATCGTCGGCATCGGCGGTGTCGGCATGGCAGCACTGCAGGGTGCGGTGACCGCCGGCGCACGCTACATCTTCGCCATCGAACCGGTGGAGTGGAAGCGGGATCAAGCTCTGAAATTCGGCGCCACCCACGTCTACCCGGACATCCAGGCCGCACTTTTGGGCATCGCCGAGGTGACCTACGGCCTAATGGCCCACAAGGTGATCGTCACCGTCGGCAAACTCGAAGGAGCCGACGTCGACAGCTATGTGAACATCACCGCTAAGGGCGGCACCACGGTGCTGACCGCTATCGGCAGCCTGGTCGACACTCAGGTGACTCTCAACCTGGCGATGCTCACCCTGTTGCAGAAGAACCTGCAGGGAACCATCTTCGGCGGCGGCAACCCGCACTACGACATCCCCCAACTATTGTCGATGTACAAGGCTGGCAGGCTCAACCTAGACGATATGGTGACCTGCCAGTATCAGCTCGAGCAGATCAACGACGGCTACCGAGACATGCTGGAAGGCAAGAATATTCGCGGAATCATCCGCTACACAGACGCCGACCGGTAAGAAATTGCGGCGCTGAAGGAGTGCAACGATGACCCAAACCGCCCAAACCGCCCAAACCCCAGCGTTAACCGCATCGCAGTCGTCGTGGCGATGCGCGCAAGCGCACGACCGGGACGGCTGGCTGGCGCTGATGGCCGATGACGTTGTCATTGAGGACCCGATCGGCAAGTCCGTGACCAATCCCGATGGTCAGGGCGTCCGCGGCAAGGAGGCCGTCAGCGCCTTCTTCGACACCAACATCGCGCCGAACAACCTAACCATCACCTGCGAGGAAACCTTCCCATCGAGTTCGCCCAACGAAATCGCCCATATCTTGGTGCTGCACAGCAAGTTTGATGGCGGATTCACCAGTAAGGTCCGCGGCGTGTTCACCTATCATGTGAACGACGCCGGCCTGCTCACAAACATGCGCGGGTACTGGAACCTCGAGATGATGACCTTCGGAGAGCAGGAATAGGCAGTATCAGCCGATTCGCGCCAAGCCGGTGACACTGCCCTGCATGATCTTGTTGCCCATCAGAACCATGGTGGCAGTCTGTATCGGATCGGTGAGGATGGTGGCCGATTTCAGTTGCTGCAATATGACGTGCCCGTCGTTGGGGTCGACGACGGCAAAGGAGAAGATGTCGAGCGGTGTCGTCTTGTCGAATCCGCACCGGGTGATGGTGTAAATCAGGCCATCGGCGACGGATAGGTGCGGCAACGCCGCGCTGCGAACGTCACTGTCCCACACCGTGTGACAGCCCGGATTATCGACGTCAACCCGGGTCATCCCGCCCACGAAGGGTGCTTTCGGGGGAACTGCGGGCCCCGCACCTGCCGGAACCGCCGGGTAGGGGTAGCCGTAGGTGCTGGCGATGAACATCGATTTCCCAGCCCCGATCGGCGAGTTCTCGCTGCCTGGACCCCCCTTGGTGAGAACGGGTTGCTGACACACCAGGTTGCCGGTACCGGATTCGTAGATCAACGCGTGGACCTGGGGTTCGGCGTTGTCGACGATGGTGAGGTAATCGGCCCCAGTCGGACCGAAATACGTGGGGGTGGAACCGGTACCCCAACTCAGCTGTCCGGGCTTGCGCGCCGGTCCACGATCATAGGCTTGGCGCCACAGTATCTGTGCGTTGCCGCCGCCGTCGAGGTTCACCTCGTAGAGGGCAGAGGTGGTGGCCACCGCGACGCGATTGCTCGGCGCGGCTGAAATGCTATTTGCAACCCGCTCCCCCGCCGGCAAGTGCAGGCTGGTCACATCGCCGCTTGTTTTTGCCACCCCCACCACGCCGGTGTCAGTGGCGAACCAGACGTTGCCCAAGTAGTCGGGGACCACGCCAACCGATTGGTCGCCGGGCGGTATTACCGCGGATAGGTCGGTGGATTCGGCGACACTGAGATGCCAGTGGCCGCGCGCATCCCTGGCGTGAGCGATGCGCAGCAGGTGGTTGGTTCCGTCGATCATCACCAGCTCATTGGCGTCGTCCAAATAGGCATAGACCCCGCCCAGTAGGCCACCTTTGGCTACCCGCAGACTGGCCAGTGGGATGATGCGCGGGAGAACGCCACTGGGGTCGATCAAGTGGATGGTCGGATTCTGACCCACAACCGTGGTGCACAGCGCCAGTACCAGGCCGTCGGTGCCCTGTGTAATCGACGGACAAGCGGCCAGCAGTGGGTACGGGAAGATGGGCCTGAAACGCGCACCCGGCCCTGGCAGCGTTCCCGCGTCCGCGGAGCCGGCGTCGTTGTGCATGGAAGCCAGGCCATTTGGCGCCATGAACGGGTTAGGCGGTGCCAGCGGCCCAAAAGCCGCAGCGGCCCGCGCCGATGGGACCGCAGGTGGAAACGCTGGGACGATAGACAACGCACATGCGGTCAAACATGCTGCCGGAATCGCCAGCAACGTCGCAGGAAACCGCACACCGGCCCCCTCCCGCGAATTGGGTCAGGTGGGATTATTGCGATCGCAAAGAACGACACAGCAACGTTGCGCTAACGATTCTGCTGCAGAATGCAAAGCGTCGCGACACCGGCGTCAACGCCGGCAGTCTTGTTTCCACGACCTTGGCACTACCTTGGCGCGGGGACCTAAATCCGAGGTCGCGTCTCATCGCTGGTGTAAATGGTCACGGGCGTAGGTTCCGTCGCAACCGACGAAAGCTATGAAGGAGGGGCTACGCCCGTGACCAAGCGAGTATCGCCGATTGAGCGTGTGCGTGTTGAGATGGATCAGTTGTTCGCCGCGACCGAGCGGCCGTTGACCGAGATTTTGGAGGAGGTCGGGCGGTTATCGGTGCGTCTGGTGTTTCAGGTCGCCGTGGAGGCCGAGGTAGAAGCAGTGTTGGGCCGAGCCCGTCACCAGCGTCGGGTTCAGGACGGCCCGGGCGGGTACCGCAATGGGTATCAACCGCCGGCGACGGTGAAGACCACGATGGGCTCGGTCGAATTATGCCGCCCGAAACTACGCGACACCGACGAGCGGTTCTGTTCGCGGCTATTCGGTGCCGGGGTGACGCGCACCCACGCTCTGGAGGCGTTGGTGATTTCGGGATGGGTGCGCGGTTTGTCGGATCGCGACATCGAGGCCGCGTTGGCCGAGGTGCTGGGCTCGTAGGCGGCGTTGTCGCGCTCGACGGTGAGCCGGATTTGTGCGGCCATCAAAGACGAGTTCGCTGCGTGGTCGTCTCGACGCCTTGATGAGCTGGTGTTGGACTACCTGTTCTTGGATGCCTCGAACTTTCGGATGCATCCCAACGCCCCGGCCGAGCCGGTGCTGGCCGCCTGGGGCATCTGCACCGACGGCAAGCCCCTGTTTATTGGGCTGGCCCCAGCCGCAGCGGAGTCGGCTGATGCGTGGGCCGACTTCTTGGCTGACCTGAGGAACCGGGGACTACGCCCGCCGCTACTGGGCATCTCCGACGGGGCGCCGGGCCTGATCGCCGCATGGGAGACCACGTTTCCGGCAAGCCTGCGTCAGCGGTGTCTGATCCATCGCTGCCGTAACGTCATCGCCAAGACACCTGTCGCGGTCCAGGACGAGATCAAAGCCGCGTTCTGGTCGATCTTCGATGACATTGACCAGCCACCCGGCCAGCAGGCCGTGGATGAAGCCACCCGCCGCGCCGAGGAGTTCACCACCACATACCGCGGGCTCTACCCAGCCGCGGTCGCTTGCCTGGCCAACGACTTCGCCTCGCTGAGCGTGCATTTGCGCTTCCCCCGCCAACACTGGACACGCATCCGCCATTCCAACCTCATCGAACGCACCTTCGGAGAATCCCGTCGCCGGGTCAAGGTCATCGGCCGCCTACCCGGCGAAACCAGCTGTCTGTCGCTGGTATGGGCCGTCCTCGACCGCGCCAGCCGCGGCTGGCGCGGAGTCACCCAAACATCAGCGACCAGCCGCCACCTCCAAGAACTACGCCACCAACTGCTCGAGCCACCCCGCCCACTGCATCCCCCCACCACAACAACCACGACCGACACCACCGCCGCGTAACATGACCACCAGGAACATGCGCCCAGCGTTTTTACACCAGTCCTAAGACGCCACCAAATCCGAACCTAGGATGCTGGCATGGCGATGGCTGGGCACAGTGGTGTGCTCGTGGTCCTATCTGGGCTTCCTGGCGTCGGCAAGACGACGATCGCGCGCAAGCTGGGTCGTGCTGTTCGCGGGGTTCATCTGCGGATCGACACCATCGAAGCTGCCATGGTCGAGTCGGGAATTGTTGCTGCCGCCGGTGGATGGGATTGCGTTCCGGACGCGGGCTACCGTGTTGCCTACGGGCTCGCCGCCGACCTGCTGCGTGCCGGACATGTCGTTATCGCCGATAGCGTCAACCCGCTGCAGATCACTCGGAGTTCCTGGGCGAATGTGGCCAACAGCGCCAGGGCAGTGGCTATCGACGTCGAGGTCGTTTGCAGCGACGTGGAACTTCACCGCAGCAGGGTGGAAACACGGAGATCGGATCTAACGGGTTTGACGGTTCCAACCTGGGCCCAGGTTCAGAGCCGGGAGTACGAGCCGTGGGAAACGCCGGTGCTGCGTGTTGATTCCGCTTGGGGTGCCGAGAAAGCGGCCGAAGATATCACGGCGGCAATCCGTGCACGGTCTGCGTCTACCCGTAAACGCCACAACATATTCCGGCGGCGGCGCCGTCGGACAAAAGACCCGCTGAGCTACCCAGCCAAGCCCCGTGAGTGAAGCGCACCGGGCCGTGGCTGCGTCCAGATGCCGGTGTAAAAGGCAGGGCCAGTTTCGCTCCGCTGTTAGCATACGGGCGTCTGGTTCGGCGGCAGGTCGATTCGCGGGTTGGGGGTTGTACGGGCCGGTCGTGGTTCGTGCGCCGGCGATGTTTGGGCTATGAGGGCGCTGGTGGTTGTTTCTGCGTGGTCGAGGTGGCGACCGCAGGCGATTCGGGACGCTGACCAGTGGCGCGACGCGATGCCGCGGTGATGAGGGTGCGCTGCCAGTCGGGTGGGACCGCAGCGAAGATTCCGCGGTCGATAGTGGCCAGCGCCTGTGCAGCGACCTCGGCGGGGTCGATGCCGTCGGTGGACATGCCTGTCGAGACCAGGGCGGGGCAGATCATGCTCACGCCGATCGGCGTGTCGGCCAGTGCCAGCGCGGTGTGTTCGGCCACGGCCACGACGGCGTGCTTGGAGGGTCCGTAAGCGCCGCCGCTGGGAAAGGTCAGCACCCCAGCCAATGAGCCGGTGATCAGGATGTGCGCGGGCTGGTTCGCGGCCAGCAGTCTGGGTACGAACGCACGCAAGCCGTTGACAACGCCACCGACGTTGACCGCGAACACCCTGTTCCAGTCAGGAGCGGCCACTTCCCACGGAGCACCAAAGCTCCTACCGGTGATTCCGGCGTTCAGGCACACGACCCGGGCGTCGCCGGCGGCTTCAGCGAGCGATTCGACCGCATCCGGCATGGCAACGTCAGTGGGAACCGCTTGTGCCCCCAGTGACTGCGAAACTTCGCTCAATGTGACGGTGTCGATGTCGGCGAGCACGAGGTTGGCTCCACGGTCGGCCAGTGCATGCGCCAACGCGCGCCCGATGCCACTAGCTGCGCCGGTCACCACCGCTGTCATCCCATTCAGATCCACATTGTGCAGGCTATCGACCACGGCCACGCCGCCGTGGCAAACGGTTTCCCTCACCTCCCCTTACTGGGACCGGGTGGGCGTCGTCACGCGTGCGTGCGCCTCGCTACGCCGTGGCGGAGACGGGATCTGCCTGGCCGGTAGGTGCTTGACTTTGAGGCGGTCGCAGTTGGCGGGGTGAGTCGAGCAGGGATCGGCGTAGGTCTTGCAGCAGTCGGGTGCCGACCGGTGTCATGGTGAGGCCGCGCCAACCGGCCGAGGCGCGGTCGAGCACGGCCCACACCAGGCTGATGGCGCTGGTCTCGCCGGGGAATCGGCCAATGACCTTGGTCCGTCGCTTAGTTTCTCCAAAGGAGCGCTCAATGAAATTTGAGTGCCGAACGCGGCCATGGTGTTCAACCGGACACCGCAGATAGGCGGTCAGCCCTGCTTTGTCGGTGAGCAGGATCCGCATAGCCGCCGGGTAGAGGTCGGAGTATTTAGCGGCGAACGCCTCGATCCGCTTGTCGACGATCTCAACCAGCTGCGGTCCCGGCTCGATACCCAGGCCGGTGGTATCAAAAATCGCCCAGTATCCGTCACGGACCTCGACTTGCATCCCGGTGGGGATCTTCGCAAGCACGTTGCGAAGGCGATGAATAAGACATCTCTGGCGCAACGCTTTTGGGTAGATTTGTTCGATGGCTGCGATCAGTCCCTTGGCGCCGTCAGAGACGATCAGCAGCGGAGTGGCAAGACCGCGTTCGCGCAGGTCGGTCAGGAAGTCGGACCACGCGTCGGTGGACTCTCCGGTCCCGGGTGACAATCCGACGAACACGGGTTTGCCCTCGGTGGTGACGCCCCAGGCGGCGAGCACAGGCTCGGCCGGCGACCCGGGATGCATCCGAAAGAAACTGGCGTCCAAAAACAGGTAGTCCAGAGCGATCTCACCGAGTGGGCGACGAGCCCACGCCTGGTATTCGGCCCGGATCGCCTTACAGACTTCCGAAACCGCGGACTTGGAGATCGCCGCCTGATCGCCGAGCGCTTCAGCGAGGGTGGCCTTGACATCCCGGACGGACAGGCCGCGGATGAACGAGGCGATCACCAGCGTTTCCAGGGCGTTGGTTTTCGTCACATGCTTACCGAACAGCCGAGAGGCGAACGCTTGCATGGTGCCACGCAGTTTCGGCCGCTCCAAGGTGACCGCACCTGTGGTGGTCTTGATGGTCACCGGCCGATATCCGTTGCGCGAACCGCCGTTAGCGTCGGCACAGGCGGCGGTACGTTGGTAGCGTTCACGACCGAGGAACTCGGTGACCTCAGCCTCCAGGGCCGCCTGCATCAGTAGCTGGGCGCCGAGGCGGGCGATTTCTTCAAGGATTTCAGGCAGTTCCCGATCCTCGGCGAACAGGGCGTCGATTTTGGTGCGGATACGGTCGGTCGCTGATACGCGGACAGGCACGGGCGTGACTCCTTCTTCGCAGACTTGCAGGTCGTGAAGCGGAACCTACGCGCGTGCTCCCTATTTACACCGGATCCCGGACACGACCCGGGCCGTTCTTTTCGTGGTCAGAGCCCTTGACCGAGATCTACTCAAACATCGATACCTCTAGGCTGTCCAACGGTCATATTGCTTGGCTGCAGACGGGTCGACCCGATGCGTTCGACCGACGTGTCAGCGTGCCGCCGGCGACAGCGGAAATGAACGTGAAGGTTGGTACACAGGGAAGAGGGGCGACAGAAAGGTGATTGAGCGGGTGAACTATCCACAGGGTGGCGTCTTAGGACTGGTGTAAAAACGCTGGGCGCATGTTCCTGGTGGTCATGTTACGCGGCGGTGGTGTCGGTCGTGGTTGTTGTGGTGGGGGGATGCAGTGGGCGGGGTGGCTCGAGCAGTTGGTGGCGTAGTTCTTGGAGGTGGCGGCTGGTCGCTGATGTTTGGGTGACTCCGCGCCAGCCGCGGCTGGCGCGGTCGAGGACGGCCCATACCAGCGACAGACAGCTGGTTTCGCCGGGTAGGCGGCCGATGACCTTGACCCGGCGACGGGATTCTCCGAAGGTGCGTTCGATGAGGTTGGAATGGCGGATGCGTGTCCAGTGTTGGCGGGGGAAGCGCAAATGCACGCTCAGCGAGGCGAAGTCGTTGGCCAGGCAAGCGACCGCGGCTGGGTAGAGCCCGCGGTATGTGGTGGTGAACTCCTCGGCGCGGCGGGTGGCTTCATCCACGGCCTGCTGGCCGGGTGGCTGGTCAATGTCATCGAAGATCGACCAGAACGCGGCTTTGATCTCGTCCTGGACCGCGACAGGTGTCTTGGCGATGACGTTACGGCAGCGATGGATCAGACACCGCTGACGCAGGCTTGCCGGAAACGTGGTCTCCCATGCGGCGATCAGGCCCGGCGCCCCGTCGGAGATGCCCAGTAGCGGCGGGCGTAGTCCCCGGTTCCTCAGGTCAGCCAAGAAGTCGGCCCACGCATCAGCCGACTCCGCTGCGGCTGGGGCCAGCCCAATAAACAGGGGCTTGCCGTCGGTGCAGATGCCCCAGGCGGCCAGCACCGGCTCGGCCGGGGCGTTGGGATGCATCCGAAAGTTCGAGGCATCCAAGAACAGGTAGTCCAACACCAGCTCATCAAGGCGTCGAGACGACCACGCAGCGAACTCGTCTTTGATGGCCGCACAAATCCGGCTCACCGTCGAGCGCGACAACGCCGCCTACGAGCCCAGCACCTCGGCCAACGCGGCCTCGATGTCGCGATCCGACAAACCGCGCACCCATCCCGAAATCACCAACGCCTCCAGAGCGTGGGTGCGCGTCACCCCGGCACCGAATAGCCGCGAACAGAACCGCTCGTCGGTGTCGCGTAGTTTCGGGCGGCATAATTCGACCGAGCCCATCGTGGTCTTCACCGTCGCCGGCGGTTGATACCCATTGCGGTACCCGCCCGGGCCGTCCTGAACCCGACGCTGGTGACGGGCTCGGCCCAACACTGCTTCTACCTCGGCCTCCACGGCGACCTGAAACACCAGACGCACCGATAACCGCCCGACCTCCTCCAAAATCTCGGTCAACGGCCGCTCGGTCGCGGCGAACAACTGATCCATCTCAACACGCACACGCTCAATCGGCGATACTCGCTTGGTCACGGGCGTAGCCCCTCCTTCATAGCTTTCGTCGGTTGCGACGGAACCTACGCCCGTGACCATTTACACCAGCGATGAGACGCGACCATCCACAGCGGACGCCAGGCGATGCGGATCGGCCCGCAACGGACAATGGTGCAGTTGATGTTGTGGTCATCGGTGGCGGAATTGCAGGCGTCTCGCTTGCCTACGAACTCGCCGTAGACCGGCAAGTACTGGTGATAGAGATGGAAGATTCGCTCGGGTATCACGCGACCGGGCGGTCGGCGGCAATGTTCTTGGAAACCTATGGCGGATCCGACATAAGAGCCCTGACGACGGCGAGCCGGGCCTTCTTCGAAGAGCCACCGGGTTGCTTCGATACACCGTTGATGACGCCGCGAGCGATGGTGCAGTTCGCCGCTCCGGGCCGCGGAGCTCGGGTACAAGAACTCTTTGACGAACTCAGCTTCAACCCAACTGGGCGAGACCTGAAACTCTTAGACGCTGATCAAGTAAAAGAACTCTGCCCCATTGCTAGAACCGAGGCCGTGGAAAGCGGACTGCTAGAGCCCAATGCCCAAGAGCTTGATGTCCATGCTCTTCATCAGGGATACATCCGTGGCCTGCGTGCGCGTGCGGCGGCAATCCAACGGAGCAGCCGAGCCGACCGGTTCGAGAAGGTGCCCGGTGGATGGAGAGTGCACTGCGCCGAGGCCACCTACGTCACTGCGCTGATCGTCAACGCAGCTGGCGCCTGGGCAGATTGCGTCGCCGAGACCGCTGGCTGCGCTCCAGTCGGACTGACTCCGCTTCGGCGAACGGCGTTCACCATCGCCGTGGACGACGACAAGGCACTTGCTTATGAGCAGCTTCCGATGCTCTACGACATCGACGAATCCTTCTACATCAAGCCCGAAGGCACGCAAATGCTGTGCTCGCCCGCTGACCGGACACCGTGCGAGCCGCAAAACGTCAAACCAGACGAGCTAGAGATAGCTCGCGCGCTGGAACGGATCCGCGAAACCACCATCCTTGATCCTCGTTCAATCCGGTCATCTTGGGCGGGTTTACGTACGTTCAGCCCGGACGGGAATCTGGTTGTCGGTCCGGATTCGCATGTGGACGGGTTCTTTTGGTGTGCAGCCCAGGGGGGCTATGGCATCCAGACCGCGCCGGCAGTAGCCCGCCTGGGCGCGGCGCTCATCCGGGGCGAACAGACCCCAGCCGACCTCATTCGCCTGGGGATAGCGCCCAAACGCTTATTTCCTGAGCGATTTGCGAACTAGATGGCGTGGTCCCCGTAGATCTAGATCGGTGACGCCACGGCCGATATCTGCCGCGCGGCTCACGCAATGGGAACGGGTTGGTCGTCGTCGCGTGAGCCGAAAAACCCGATGCACTCGATCACCCGTTCATCGGGAGTAAGAGTCCAAGCCCATCCGGCAATTTGGCGTCGGGAACGGCGGCTGAACATGGCGCGCAGCAATTCGTAGCCGTCGGCTCGTACCTCCGACGTCGGCTCACCGGGTCCGCACTTCCATTGCTGCCCGTGTTCATCACGGATCAGAACAGCTGTAGCTTCCTGCAGCTGACTTTGTAAATGAAGCATCATCACTTCTAAGAACGGTTGCCAGTGCTCGCGCTCGATCCGAGCAAGCCCCAGCGCTTCGCGCAGATCCGCTTCGTGACAGATTGCGTCGGCGGCTAGGTTGGGGCCGAAGATCTCTCCGCTGATCAGTGCGGACTCTGCCGCGGGACCGACGCGGGCCCACTCTGCGAGAAGCTCGCTGACGGAATGATGTTGGCGTTCCCCTACATGGCGGGCAGTCCACGGTTCGCTCGTCACTCCGTCGAGCCGGCCACTCACCGAATCGGCGGCACCTCCCACCAGATGCGCCAGCAGTTCGCGCACCGTCCATCGTGGTGTGGCAGGCACGGGCGCCTGAAGCTGTTCAACGCTGAGCGTTGACGCCAGGTCGCGGACCCGAGTGCGGGTATTTCGATAGGACTTGTCGAGCATTTGCCTCCCCTTCTACACCAGGCGCAACGTCCCATCAGTTCGTCGCACGAACACCCACCGTAGACCACAATATAAGAACAATAAGAGAAATATGGGCCAAAGATAAGAGCTGGGCGCGGCTGAGGTCAGGTGCAGAGCCGGGTATACAAACCGTGCGACAGCGTGCTCCCAACCGCCACGCGTCGGCAGGGCCGTTGCAGATCCCCCGTCCTATCCAGGCCTTTTCACGAGGTGACCATGCCTGGCAAGGCCGGCCAGGTACACCAATTGGCCGGAATCCAAGGAATGGACCGAGCGCGGCCACGCGCCGCCCGGAACCGATTTCGCCAAACATATGCTTAGTGCATGGCGTCGATCTTCACCAAGATCATCAACCGCGAACTGCCCGGCCGCTTCGTCTACGAGGACGACGAGGTCGTCGCGTTCCTGACGATAGAGCCGATGACACAAGGCCACACCCTCGTGGTGCCGCGCGCCGAGATCGATCAGTGGCAAAACGTCGATGCCGCGGTCTTCGCTCGCGTCATGGCGGTTAGCCAGCTGGTCGGAAAGGCCGTGTGCCGGGCATTCAAAGCGGAGCGCGCCGGAGTGATCATCGCCGGGCTGGAGGTGCCCCACCTACACGTCCACGTCTTCCCCACCCGCAGCCTCAGCGACTTCGGCTTTGCCAACGTCGACCGCAACCCATCCCCGAAATCGCTGGATGAGGCGCAGGCCAAGATTAAGGCCGCATTGACTCAGCTGGGGTGACGTCGCCATCACCGGCCAGCTCAGAGCCAAGCGCATGACTCAGCGCCGGGGCGGGCATCTCGCTGACCCGAGGCAGCGTGACGCGGAAGCAACACCCTTCTCCCGGCGCTGTCGTCACCGTGACCGCCCCTCCGTGAGCCTGCACCAACGAGTCGACGATCGACAGTCCGAGTCCGGTACCGCCACTGGTTCGCGCCCGCGATGAGTCGGTGCGATAAAACCGCTCGAATGCCCGCAACGCATCCTCCTGGCTCATACCCGGACCCTTGTCACTAACCTCAAGCACGGCGTCATCACCCTCAGTACCGACGCGCACCGTGACGTCGGCACTTTCAGGTGTGTGTTGCAAAGCGTTGGCCACAAGGTTGCTGAGCACCTGGCGGAGCCGGTGCTCGTCGCCCAGCACTTCCGGGGTGCCCGGACCGTCGAGGACCTCCAGGGTAATCGTGCGCGCAGGATCCATCGCCCGCGCGTTGTGCACCGCATCGCTGCCCAACACCAGCAGATCCACTCGATGGCGTTCGAGCGGCCGTTGCGCATCCAGACGGGCAAGGAGCAGCAAATCGTCGACAAGTAGGCCCATCCTGCCCGCTTCGCTTTCGATCCGTGACATCAGCACGCCCACATCGCGAGCCGCACCTTGTCGATATAGCTCGGCGAAACCGCGAATGGTGGTCAGCGGGGTACGCAATTCGTGGCTGGCATCGGTGATGAACCGCCGCATCCGGTTCTCTGAACTGCGAGCCTGTTCAGCCGAAAACTCCGACGACGCCATCGCCCGCTGGATTTGCGCAAGCATTCCGTTAAGCGCCAGTGACAGCCGGCCCACCTCAGTACGAGGGTCACGTTCTGGAACCCGGCGATCCAGCTGGCCCGCGGCAATCGCTGCAGCGGTTTGCTCGACTTCGACCAGCGGTCGCAGGCTACGACGCACCATCGCGAAACCAGCGATCCCGAGCACGACGAGCACCGCCACCCCAATCCCGGCCTGCAACAGGACCAGCGAACGGACCGTGTGCTTGACGTCGGACAGATCGATGGCAACGGTGGTCAGTCCGCCGTGCGGCACCCGTACCGTTACCGCGCGCCACTGAATATCACTGCCACTGACCGACGGCAGCGTTATCGGCACGGGTCCCACGTCATTGTTCGCCGGCAAGTCAGGTTCGGCATTGATGTCGTTGATGGCCACAAACGTACGTCCGGCGGGGCTGATACCGCGTACGTAGAAAGCAGAGGGCGGCCGGCCCGGGTGTGGGCCATCCACGTTGACGGGCACCTGCTTCCAGGGGGCCTGTGCCCATGTTTTTGACGCTTCGAGTAGATCCTCGTCGACCCGACCGATCAGGCGGGTCTGCAACATCGTTGTGACCGCGACTCCCGAGACTCCCAGACCGAAGGCCACCAGAACCAGGGTCGCCGCGACCAGGCTGACCTTGAGTGGCAATCCGCGTCGAGAGTCTTGGGCCATATCTGTACTCTGCGCTAACGCCGGCTATCGCGCCAGACGAGGCGCTCAATCATCGCGGCTCCCGCAAGACATAGCCCACCCCGCGCAACGTGTGCAGCAGCCGTTTATCGCCGGTGTCGATCTTGCGGCGCAGATACGAGACGTAAGACTCGACGACATTGACGTCACCGCCGAAGTCATAGCGCCAGACATGATCGAGGATCTTTGGCTTGCTCAGTACCGTTCCTGCGTTGATGACGAAGTAGCGCAGCAAAGTGAACTCGGTGGGCGACAGAGACACCGGCTCACCGGCCTTCCACACTTCGTGGGTCTCTTCGTCGAGTTCGATATCGGCGAAGGTCAGGCGCGCATTGCGCGGTTCCGCAATGCCCTTGCCCGCTCGGCGCAGAATGACCCGTAGCCGAGCAACGACCTCTTCCAAACTGAAAGGCTTGGTCACGTAGTCGTCGCCGCCCAGGGTCAGACCCGCGATCTTGTCCTGCAACGAGTCCCGCGCCGTCAAAAACAACGCTGGGGCATCGATACCGTCGGCACGAAGCCGCCGCAGCACTCCGAAGCCGTCCATTCCCGGCATCATCACGTCGAGGATCACCGCGTCAGGCTTGGCTTCCCTGGCACGGTCGAGCGCCGCCGCCCCATTGGTCGCCGTGAAGACCTCAAATCCCTGGAACTTGAGGCTCACCGAAAGCAATTCGACGATGTTGGCTTCGTCGTCGACCACGAGGACGCGAGCCTCCGGAGTGGAGTCTTCGACTGGGGTTCCAGCTGTCATAAGTTCAGTTCCCCTGTAATTCTTTGTATGTTAGCTTCTTACCCATTGTGTAGTTACTGAAAGACGGTTGCTAGTAGCCTGCTAGCAGTCTGCCAGGAACCATCGTGCCGCCTGCGACCGAGCGGGATAAACTGCCGCGCCGTGAATACACTCACAGAATGAATGTCGGCAACATTATCGTGGCCATCGCCACTACGCCCGCACGCATCGGAGTTGCCGCTGCCGACGCCAGCTTGAACCTCGCCAGCACAGCGGTTGGCTTCGCGAAGCAAGCCCTGGGCGATGCCGGCAACCCCGGCGGGGCCAACACGATGGCCAACGTATTGGGACTCGACGACGCGATTTCGCGGGCAAACCGGCTGGCCAAGCTGCTGGACGAGGATACACCGCTGGGTCGTGCAATAGCGGCCAACGGGCCATTGGACCGAATGCTGCGACCTGGGGGCGTGGTCGACCTGCTGACCGCACCCGGCGGATTGCTCGACCGATTGACCGCCGAGGGCGGCGGGCTGCAGCGCGCACTGCAGCCCGGCGGGCTTGCGGATCAACTGCTGGCCGCGGACGGGATGATCGAACGAGTGCTGGCCGAAGACGGCCTGGCAGACCGGCTGCTCGCTGACGGCGGCTTACTTGACAAACTGACCGCGAGAAACGGGCCCCTCGAACAGCTCGCCGACGTCGCCGACACCCTGGCCAGGCTGGCGCCCGGCATGGAGGCGCTTGAGCCTGCCATCGCCACCCTGCAAGAGGCAGTCATCTCGTTGACCATGGTGGTGAACCCGCTGAGTAATATCGCTGACCGGATCCCGCTGCCCGGCCGCCGCGCCCCGCGCCGATCGTCGCCGCGGGGCGCACGTTCGCCACGCGTCGTGGACAGCGACGACTCCGACTAGGCTTGCACCCGGTCAACCCCGGCCTCCTTAGCTCAGTGGTAGAGCACTCGCCTTGTAAGCGAGCGGTCGTCAGTTCAATCCTGACAGGAGGCTCTCCCCGTTTCGGCGGCGAACCCTGACGTCTGCCGACTAGTTCGCGACGATGTTGTGCTCCGGGCCGAACGGGAATTTGGTGATGTTTTCGGCTCCTGTCTCGGTGACGACCAGGATGTCGTGTTCACGGTAGCCGCCAGCGCCAGGCTGATCAGCGGGAATCATGATCATGGGTTCCATCGATACGACCATGTTGGGACGCAGCACGGTCTCTATGTCTTCGCGCAACTCCAGGCCGGCCTCGCGGCCGTAGTAGTGGCTAAGGACGCCGAATGAGTGTCCGTACCCGAACGTGCGGTTGGGCATCAGTCCGGCGTCTTCGTAGATCGTGTTGAGTTCGTCCGCGATTTGACCGCAGCTGACTCCCGGCCTGATCAGGTCCAAACCCCGACGGTGGACCTCGACATTGATGTTCCACAGTTCCAGCGCCCGCTCGGCGGGTGTACCAAGGAATAGCGTGCGTTCGAGCGCCGTGTAGTAGCCCGAGACCATCGGGAAGCAGTTGAGGCTGAGAATGTCGCCGCGCTGCAAGGCGCGCGTCGTTGGCCAGTTGTGGGCGCCGTCGGTGTTGATGCCGGATTGAAACCACACCCACGTGTCTCGAATCTCGGTGTGCGGGAAGACCCGGGCGATCTCATGCACCATTGCCTGAGTACCCGCGAGAGCCACCTCGTATTCGGTGATTCCCTCGCAGATGGCATCACGGATCACTTCGCCGCCTAGATCGGCGATATGGGCTCCTTGTTTGATGAGGTCAATTTCTTCGGCGGACTTGATCATCCGCAGACCCATAGCGGCAGCCGAGATGTCGGCCAACCCGGCGTCGGGCAGCGCTGCGGCGAACTTGTCACGCATTTGCAGTGGCAGCGTGTCGTCTTCAACACCGATGCGTCCCGCGGCAAGATTCATGGCCTTGAGCCGCTCGGCAATGACCGCGACGTAATTGTCGCGGTGCCAGTCGGTGTACACGACGTTGTCGCCGATGGAACGCCGCCATGGCATACCGCCATCGATGTTGGCCGAAACGGTAAATTCCTCTTCCGGCGTAATAATCATGGCGTAGGGCCGACCAAAGGACGTGTAGAGGAAATCGGAGAAGTATTTGACGTTGTGATAAGAGGTGAGCAGTGCAACGTCGAACCCCAGGTCGAACATCGCCTGTCGGAGTCCAGCGATTCGTCGAGCCATTTCTTCAGGAGAGAATGTCTGCTGGGCTTTGACCCCGTTGCGAATCCGCTTCTCCCTTTCCAAACGAACAGTCATTGAATCTCCCATCGGTGAGTAAACATCGGGGTGGCCGAGCCAACGTTGCGGCCCTGCCGCAGCTGGGCCACCCCGGACCGGGTCGTCGTCTCGACCGCGGCGCTGGCCGAGCCGCAAGCCAACGAACGTGTCCGTGGCGGGTCAGCCCTGTTTCACGTGGTTCTGCCCTGAACCCAGCCATGCGCCAAAAGTTCTTGTGTTGATGGTGATGGCGCCGCCGTCGCTATGGCGGTGACACCACCGGCGCCTCGTGATCAAGGACCGGCGGCGCGGGGGATGCATCGGCTCGGGTGACCATCAGCGACACCAGATCGAAGACGACTGTCGCGGCTATCACCGACGTGATCTCTGCGTGGTCGTACGCCGGGGCAACCTCGACGACATCGGCACCAACGATGTTGAGCGCGCCCAGCATCCGAAGCATCCG
The DNA here is from genome assembly GCF_965230835.1 of Mycobacterium sp. GTDB lineage: Bacteria > Actinomycetota > Actinomycetes > Mycobacteriales > Mycobacteriaceae > Mycobacterium. Next base: position 2,908,232 of record NZ_CBDDLW010000002.1, on the reverse strand, counting down.
CAGCAGCTCGCGCGAGGTAAGGCCACCTGCCTCCGGGGTGCCGGTGCCTGGCGCGAATGCCGGGTCGAGCACGTCGATATCGATCGATAGATAGACCGGCGCTTGACCGACACGACGACGTACCGTGTCGACCGCGGCCTCAACGCCGATCACATCCAAGTCCCCTGCGCGGATGATCTTGAACCCCATGTCCGCGTCGTCGCGAAGGTCAATCTGATCGTAGATGGGTCCGCGGATTCCGACGTGGATCGAATGATCCTCAAGTAGCAGGTGCTCTTCAAAGGCCCGCCGAAAAATGGTGCCGTGCGTTACCGGGGCGTTGAAGTAGGTGTCCCACGTGTCGAGGTGCGCGTCAAAGTGCACCAACGCGACCGGGCCGTGCACGGCGTGCAGCGCCCTGAGGTTCGGCAGCGCGATGGTGTGGTCGCCGCCGATTGCGACGATCCGACGGTTCGCGCCGCCCAGGATCTCAGCAGCGTGGTTCTGAATCTGGCGGCAGGCGTCGGCGATGTCGTAGGGCGTTACGGCCACATCGCCGGCATCGACAACCTGGACATGTTGTAGCGGCGCGACACCGAGTTCGACATGGTAACCGGGCCGAAGCGTTCGGGCGGCCTGCCGAACGGCCATCGGACCGAATCGAGCGCCCGGCCGGTACGACGTGCCGCCGTCGAAAGGCACACCGACGATCGCTATGTCGTAGTCGCTTACCTCGTTGATGTCAGCGATCCGCGCAAACGTACCTTTGCCAGCGTAGCGCGGCACTTGGGTGGCTGGCACGGCCCCGACCAGGGGATTTGTGACCATCTGTTGCTCCCGCAGAATATGCCGCCGCCCGTGGACCAGTTCACGGTGCGATTACCGGCTCCGTCGTGCTCGAGCCTTCGTTGGAGACCGCGCTGTCGTTGAGGGGAACACCGCGTGTTTCGGGCGCCATCCGTATTGACGTCACCAGTCCGACCGCAGCCACCAGGGCTCCAATGCCGAGCGCCACGCTGGGCCCGGCCGACACTAGCACGATTGGCATCAGATACGTCCCGCCCGCCGATCCAAGGCGGCTTATCGCGGTCCCAACGCCGACAGCGGTCGCGCGAACCTCCGTCGGGAACAATTCGTTCGGATAGACGATTTCGAGGAAGCTCGACGCCCCAGAAGTCACTGCGTAGATAGCCAACGCCAGGAAGAACACCGCTGGCGGCGTACTGGGCACTAAAGCAGGCACCGCAAGCGCCACAAAAATAACCGCGAACGAGCAGATCAGCAGTGCCCGCCTCCCAATTCTGTCAACAAGACACAGTCCTGGGACGCCTCCGACCACAAATAGCAGCGCCACCAGCAAAGAGCCGCCGTACAAGTTGAAGTCACCATGCAGCCCGAACGATTCCATCAAATCTGGCGCAAACGTGTAAACGACGAAAAGTGGTATTGGCTGGTCCCCGATATCGGGTCCACCTGGAATTAGAGCCAGGTTGTTGTTGATCTGGATTTTAGTTGATGTCGCAGGCTATGGGGTGATGGGTGTGGCTGCATTGGGCAGCGTATTCGGCCGGAGTGCGATAACCCAGCGATGAGTGGCGGTGGCGGTGGTTGTGCTCGTGTTTGAAATCGCTGATCACCACCTTGGCTTCGAGCAGGTCAGTCCAGTAGTTGCGGTTCAGACACTCCTTTCGTAAGCGGCTGTTAAAGGATTCAATGTAGGGGTTTTTCCAGGGCTGACCTGGGGGGATATAGGTCAGCCCGACTTTTCCGTCGCAAAACTGCTGCAACGCTTGAGAAATCAGCTCCGGCCCGTTGTCCATGCGCAGCACCGTGGGCGGACCCCCGGCAGTGGTGAACACTCGCTCGAGCTCGTCGACCAGCGCCTCGGCGGTGATGGAGCGTGCGGTCATGTCCAGCAGCGACTCGCGAGTGTGCTCATCGAGCATCGAGGCGATCTTGACCGACCTGCCGTCGATAGTGGAGTCAAACTGAAAATCCAGCGCCCACACCACCTTGGGGGCATCGGCGATGATCGGCGGCACTGAGGGCACACCACCACGTTTGCGTGGGGAGCGGACGGCGACTTGCAGTCCCTCTTGGCGCCACAGCCGGTGGATCTTCTTCTTGTTGACCTGGTGATGCTCGTCGTAGCGCAACGCCGACCACGCACGGCGAAACCCGTGACAGGGGTGTTTGTGGCTGGTCCCCGATATCGGGTCCACCTGGAATTAGAGCCAGGTTGTTGTTGATCTGGATTTTAGTTGATGTCGCAGGCTATGGGGTGATGGGTGTGGCTGCATTGGGCAGCGTATTCGGCCGGAGTGCGATAACCCAGCGATGAGTGGCGGTGGCGGTGGTTGTGCTCGTGTTTGAAATCGCTGATCACCACCTTGGCTTCGAGCAGGTCAGTCCAGTAGTTGCGGTTCAGACACTCCTTTCGTAAGCGGCTGTTAAAGGATTCAATGTAGGGGTTTTTCCAGGGCTGACCTGGGGGGATATAGGTCAGCCCGACTTTTCCGTCGCAAAACTGCTGCAACGCTTGAGAAATCAGCTCCGGCCCGTTGTCCATGCGCAGCACCGTGGGCGGACCCCCGGCAGTGGTGAACACTCGCTCGAGCTCGTCGACCAGCGCCTCGGCGGTGATGGAGCGTGCGGTCATGTCCAGCAGCGACTCGCGAGTGTGCTCATCGAGCATCGAGGCGATCTTGACCGACCTGCCGTCGATAGTGGAGTCAAACTGAAAATCCAGCGCCCACACCACCTTGGGGGCATCGGCGATGATCGGCGGCACTGAGGGCACACCACCACGTTTGCGTGGGGAGCGGACGGCGACTTGCAGTCCCTCTTGGCGCCACAGCCGGTGGATCTTCTTCTTGTTGACCTGGTGATGCTCGTCGTAGCGCAACGCCGACCACGCACGGCGAAACCCGTGACAGGGGTGTTTGCGGGCGTAGGAACGCAGCCAGGCCCGCAGATCGGCATCCGGGTCCGCCGGGGTCTGGTCGATACGGACACGTCGGTAGGTTGAGCGGGCCAGCCCAACCGCTTGGCACGCCAACCGTTCTGAGATGCCCTTGACTTCTGTGAGCATGTCCACGGCGCGGCGTTTGGCGGCTGGGCTCAAAATTTTCCCTTGGCCACCTCACGTAGGGCGTCTTTGACGAGCTCGGCCTCGGCCAACAGCCGTTTGAGCCGCCCGTTTTGCTCGCGCAGTTCCTTGAGCTCGCGGGCCGCATCGAGATCCATTCCCCCGTAGGCTCGGCGCCAGTTGTACAGGGTGGCCGCCGATACCCCCAGCTCGGCAGCGATCTGCTCACCGGAGCTGCCGCCGGCGGCCAGCTCATCAGCTCGGCGCAGCTTGCGCACAATGTCTTCGGCGGCATACCTCTTACGACCAGCCATTTCCTTGTCCCTTCCAGCCCACGTTTAGGGCCACGAGACTCTAAAACAAGCTGGACTCATTCACGGGGAACACGCCATTTGCGGGCGTAGGAACGCAGCCAGGCCCGCAGATCGGCATCCGGGTCCGCCGGGGTCTGGTCGATACGGACACGTCGGTAGGTTGAGCGGGCCAGCCCAACCGCTTGGCACGCCAACCGTTCTGAGATGCCCTTGACTTCTGTGAGCATGTCCACGGCGCGGCGTTTGGCGGCTGGGCTCAAAATTTTCCCTTGGCCACCTCACGTAGGGCGTCTTTGACGAGCTCGGCCTCGGCCAACAGCCGTTTGAGCCGCCCGTTTTGCTCGCGCAGTTCCTTGAGCTCGCGGGCCGCATCGAGATCCATTCCCCCGTAGGCTCGGCGCCAGTTGTACAGGGTGGCCGCCGATACCCCCAGCTCGGCAGCGATCTGCTCACCGGAGCTGCCGCCGGCGGCCAGCTCATCAGCTCGGCGCAGCTTGCGCACAATGTCTTCGGCGGCATACCTCTTACGACCAGCCATTTCCTTGTCCCTTCCAGCCCACGTTTAGGGCCACGAGACTCTAAAACAAGCTGGACTCATTCACGGGGAACACGCCAGTATCACCTGGGCCGTCCAGAACACCGAAACGAAAACCGTGCGCTTCAGATAGGGCGGCTTGAAGACGCGAGTGAATGACGTACTACCGGTGTTTTCTTCGGTGAGATCATCCACGCTGTACTGCGGCCCGAAAGCCTTCTTGATCGCCGCATCGGCCTCGTCTATCCTCCGTTTGCTAAGCAGCCACCTGGGCGATTCCGGTGTACCAAGTCGAGCCAACAACGTGACAATCGCAAATAGCGCTGGGCTCGCGAGCAGGATTCGCCACGTATCGGGCCCGAAGTTCCTCAGCGCGTAACCCACAACGTAGGCTGCGGCGGCGCCGACGGCCCAAACCACGAACATCGCCCCGAGGAACCGTCCGCGTTGCTTCTTCGGCAAGAACTCGGCGAGCAGTGACGTCGCGATCGGGTAGTCAGCGCCGATCGCGACACCCAGCAGGAAGCGCAGCAGGATGATCTGCCATGCCTGGTCGACAAGCGCCGACAAGATCGAGAACACTGCTAGTGCGACGAGGTCGACGATGTACATCACGTGCCGTCCAATGCGGTCGGTGAGGTATCCGAAAAGGCCTCCCCCGGCGAAGATGCCAATAAGGCTGGAGGCACCGATCAGCCCGACCTCTGTCGCGCTCAAACCCATCGCCGGCTTCAACGTAATCAGGGCGACGCCGATGATCGACAAAACATAGCCATCAATGAACGGCCCACCGGAAGAGAACAGGGTGAGCTTCTTGTGGAACGCAGTGATCGGCGCATCGTCGATAAGGTGTGCAGCACGTGCCATGAAAATTCCTAGGACCACCGATCAGAACTTGTGGATAGGCCTTGGCGCGCTGGCGTGTAAAAGAGGGGACGCATCGTCGCGAGGTGATCTGAAAGTCCAAGTTCTGATCGAGATCCGGCGTGGTCGCGCTGGTTCGAGAAGACAGGCCCACGCTCACCGTAGTTCACGATGCCCAGCCACCCAACGTGGACATGGACCGCCAACCAACACCTGTGGGTGAGTTTGATCGTGGCCAACGACGCTCGGTACTCAATAGGTGCGACTCGCACCGCACACTGCGCTAGAGCGCGGAAATTCCTTTGTAGAGCACCAACAAGCCGATGATGACCAACACAACCGCGACCAGCGCCGCGTTGTTGCGTTGCATCCAGTCTTTGAGCCGCGTCAACGGACCGTCCAGACGGTCGCCGGCACCCACATAGGCCAACACCGGGATCGCGACTGTTGAGCCGGAGACGGCTGTAAAGAACGCAACGGCCATCCACCAGCTCGCCAGCCCTAGGCCGCTGGTGCCGATAGCTACTCCGGACGCCGCGCAAATGATCAGCACCTCGGGTCTGACCACCACCAGCACCACCCCGGTTACCGCCGCCCGTACCGGTGTGAACTTCGAAAAAGAGCGCATCCAAAACGGTGCTTCGGTTTTACCGTGCCGAGTCAGCCACCGGATGACGCCAACCAGGATCAACACCAAGCCAAGGGCCACGCGCAGCCAAGAAGCCCAGGTCGGCGGCCCCTTATGCACACCTCCAAGCACTCCGGAGGCCGCGACGAAGACCGCGGTCACCGCGGCCAGGCCCAGCAACCAGCCACCGAGGAAGGCGAGGCCAGTCGGTCGCGGCCGCCGTGCATGTAAGACCAATACCGCCGGGATGATCGACAGCGGTGAAAGCGCGATGACCAACGCCAGTGGAGTCAGCCCGGTCAACACCGATCCCCAACTACCTGTCACAGGTGGCAATTTTCGCATTGACCCCGCACATTGACTACCCGAAGACTACCCGGAACATTTACTACACCGGGCACCGCTTGCGCTTCGCATGATGAATAGCTCCGATTGTTTGGGCGGCGGCGTCCCGAATTGCGGTATCACAAGGTGCCACGGGCGGTCTGCTCCTCGACCTCACCACCATGGCGATTGTGAACCCACTGGGAATCGCCTAGTGACAACACACAGCGACGCCGCACCGGAGACCAGACAACCCCATCACGGTGGGGCGTCACGCAATCGGCGGTACGTGACTGCGTCGCATACACTGCCTGCCGCGGAGCATCCTGTGGAAACGAGGTTCGCACGTGAAAAGAGCGCCACTTGTCACCGTGGCCGCCCTGGCACTGGTGTGCGTCGTGCTCGCGTTGCCGGTCAAACAGAGTTGCGGCGCTCCGGCCCGCAAATGCGCCACCACTCTGGATCGGGATGGCAACCTTCGCTACTACTACGAAATTGAACCGCTTGGCGTTGTCATCATCGAACACCTGCTGGGCTCGAACATCTCCGTCTATTACACGTCCGGCGTGGAAGGCGTGAAGGTCCGATAGCTTCTGCGGTGAACCGCTTCGACCGGGCCTGGCGCGGCACAATGTTGCGGGAAAGCGATTGTCGGCAAGGTCGAAGTGCCAACGGTTGCAATGCAAACATTCGAGCTAGGAAGTACCGTTACGGGGTCCCGTGAGCCTGACCACACCCGGTAAACTGATATCAGGCTTCACAGCACCGTGCCCCATACTGGACGCCATGCAACATGCGACAGCACCACAAACCACTGGCCTGACGCCAGCTGGTTTCGTGCTGTCTGTTCGCGGGGTGCGATGACGACCTCCACCGGCAGGCATCGTCATCGCGCTACGCGTCAGCCGTCGCGGATTCTTGAGCGGCTGACCCGAAGCTTTATGGCCCTGGCATCGGTGGTCGCGCTGTTGTTGACCGGGTTTGGATATTGGATAGCTCGCGGCACGCTGAGCGGCATCACCGTCTCCCAAGCCCTGACCTCCGAAGACCCGCGGTCCACCGACGATACGGTGAACATCCTGCTTATCGGACTAGACTCCCGCAAAGACCAAGAAGGCAACGACCTGCCGTGGTCGATCTTGAAAAAGCTGCACGCGGGCGACTCCGACCAAGGCGGGTACAACACAAACACCCTGATCCTCGTACACGTCGGCTCCGACGGCAGAGTTGTGGCTTTTTCGATTCCCCGTGACGACTGGGTGCCATTCACCGGCGTACCCGGATACACCAACATCAAAATCAAAGAAGCCTATGGGCTCACCAAACAGTACGTCGCACAGAACCTCGTCGATCGGGGTGTGAGTAGCCAACGAGAACTCGAGAGCCGCGGCCGAGAAGCCGGACGGGCCGCGACGCTACGCGCCGTGCGCAGCCTGACCGGTGTTCCCATCGACTACTTCGCGGAGGTCAATCTGGCCGGTTTCTACGATTTGGCCCAAGCCTTGGGCGGCGTGGAAGTCTGCCTCAAGCACGCCGTGTACGACTCGTTCTCCGGCGCCAACTTCCCGGCCGGACGCCAGCGGCTCAACGCTTCAGAGGCACTGGCGTTTGTGCGCCAACGCCATGGACTGGACAACGGGGACCTAGACCGCACGCATCGCCAGCAAGCCTTCTTGTCGTCGGTCATGCGGGAACTCCAGGATTCAGGCAGCTTCACCAACTTGGACAGGCTCAACAGACTGATGGCTGTGGCGCGCAAGGACATCGTGCTGTCGAGCGGTTGGGACGAGAAACTATTCCGCCGCATGGGCGACCTTGCCGGCGGCAACGTCGAGTTCCGGACGCTTCCCGTGGTGCGCTACGACAACATCGACGGACAGGACGTCAACATCATCGACCGGTCCGCGATCCGGGCCGAGGTGTCCGCGGCGGTCGGCACCGATGACACATCGCCAACGTCCACGCCTCCCAAACCGGATCCGTCGACTGTTGTCGACGTGGTGAACGCCGGCACCATCGACGGGTTGGCCAGCCGGGTTTCCAACGCACTCGGAAACCACGGCTACACCGCCGGTGAGATCCGCGACCGTAATTCCGATGAACCGACGACCACCGCGATCGCCTACGGCAAGGGCGCCGAGACTGACGCGCAGAACGTAGCAACGCTGCTCGGCGTCGACGCCTCCAGCCAACCGGATTCCGATATCGAGCCCGGACACATCCGAGTGATCGTGGATGCCAATTACTCCTTGCCCCCGTCCGACGAATCCACCACGACCTCAACCGAGACCAGCACGGACTCGCTGTACGGCGACGACACCGAATATGCGCCGCCAGATCAAGGGGCCCCCATAGACGGTGGCGGCGTCCCCTGCGTCAACTAGCGCAACACATCGGGCGCGGCGGGCGGATGGACCGTCGACGATGAGGAGCTCAGGTCACTCCGCGCAACCCATCAGGTCCGAACACCGGTTCCAGCATTGCGGTGAAGTCTGGACCCCTTCGCAACATCTGACCGCCATCGACGTTGATCACTTATCCGGTCACAAAGCTGGCCGCATCGCTGAGCAGAAACATTGTCAGGTTCGCAACGTCCTCCACCTCACCCACCCGCGGCAGCGGCGTACACATCCGGTAGTCCGCGCTGAGCTCCGGCGAATCAGTCACCGGTGCAACAAGATCGGTGCGAATCAGCCCCGGGCGGATGCTGTTGACGCGCACCCACGAGGCGCCCAGTTCGTCAGCGGCCAGCATCATCATGTGGTCGACAGCAGACTTGGTTACCCCATAGGCACCGAACCAGCGGTGGGTGTTGCTAGCCGCGATTGACGAGATCCCGACAAACGACCCACCGCCGCCGCGCACCAACTCCCGCGCGGCATGCTTGAGCACGTACATGGTGCCATTAACGTTGAGATCGACCGTGCGTCGCCAGGCATCCGAGTCGATTCGCGTAATCGGTCCGATGGTCTCTGACCCACCCGCACAATGCACGACGCCATGCAGCCGGTCATGCCACGCCGCCGCCGCATCCACGGCACGCGCAGCTTCATCCTCTTTGGTGACGTCAGCAGGCTCGTAGTGGATCGAGCCGCCGTTTCCAGCGGCTGCCCCACACTCACCGATATCGTTAACGGCCGCCGCCAGCTTGTCCGGGTTGCGCCCGACGATCATGACGGCGGCCCCGGCCGCGACGAGCCCGGCGGCAACCCCCTTACCGATTCCGCTGCCACCGCCGGTAACCAGGTACGTCCGATCTTGGAATGAAAGCTGCACGCGAACCCCTCACGGCCAAACTGAAAAGAGATTCTGGCTATCGAACCATAGGCACTTGGCCTCAAACCCGACTAGGGCGTATCGCGGCGGGCTATCTTGGTCGGCTTCGCGGTGCGCCAGTCCTCGACGTCGGGCGGCATGCCGAGCGGGTATCTATTCTCGTTGTGGGCTGCCCAGTGCGCGTGGCCCAGTTCGTGAATATGAAAAGCGTGCCGCAGCGCTTCAGTGAATCCCATCGCGTCTGAGGCAGCGTTCACCGAGTCCTTGATCAGTAACGCCGCCATCGTGGGCCGCTCGGCGATACGACGCGCGAACTCCAAGGTTTTGTCTTCCAGCTGTCCGGCCGGAAAAACCTTGGACACCATGCCAAGCCGGTATGCCTCTTCAGCATCGAGCGAATCACCGGTTAGGAGAAGCTCTTTCGCCTTTCGCGGCCCGAACTCCCAAGGGTGGGCGTAGTACTCGACGCCCGGCATGCCCAGTCGCACACCGACCACGTCGCTGAACCTCGCATCATCGGCGGCAACAATCAGATCGCAAGCCCAGATCAGCATCAAAGCCGCGGAAATCGCATTCCCCTGTACCTGCGCGATAGTGATCTTGCGCAGATCGCGCCAACGGTAAGTGTTTTGAAAAAAGAAGTGCCATTCCTGCAGATATGTCCTCTCCGCGATCGGATCACGAGTGGCTCCGTGCGAACGAAAGGTCGGATGCTGCGCGGGTCCAGGTCGCCGTTCCAGCATTACCGCCTCCGACCCGAGGTCGTGGCCGGCAGAGAAGTTCTTGCCACGCGCGGCCAGAATCACCACCCGCACGATGTCGTCGGCCTCGGCGCGGCCGAATGCCTCGTCGAGCTGAACCAGCAGAGTGCGACTCTGCGCGTTGTGGACGTCGGGCCGGTTAAGCCAGATCCGGGCGATGCGCCCCTCGTCGAGCAACTCGTAGTCCACGAGCTCACCAGCGCTAGTGCTGTCCGCCGCGGTGCCGGCCTGGTCGGAGATCGTCATTCCGCCCACCTCGCTTGCTGTCAGGCTTGGTTGTCGATCCGTAGCCGGATCCGATTCTTTACACGCTACGACCATTCGGTAGCCGGGTCCGCGGTGGGTGGACAGTACAACGGCATTCCAGTTCATGCCTTGGCTCGACGGGCGCGGAAAGCCCGGATCGCGGTCGCGGGTCGCTGATTAAGCGGCAGTAGCCGATGGTCGGATGTGAACACGAGCCGAATCAAGCCGAGCGCGACGATAACGGTTGTGGCCGTAACGGAGGCGAGCACGAGGAACATCACGACCGCCTGTACCAGCACCGCCTGCACCGGGGGGACCCCAGCCAGGATAAGCCCGGTCATTGCCCCTGGCAGGAACACCAGTCCGGCGGCTTTGGTGGTTTCGACCTGCGGGGAGATCGCCGACCGTAACGCTATCCGTAAGTAAGGGGCGGCGGCCCGTTGTGATGGCTGGCCGAGGGCAAGCCTGGCTTCGATTTCGTCGCGTTTGTCACGCAGCTCGTCAACCAGCCGTCGAGCCACCAGCACCATCGCGGTCATCGAATTGCCGATCGTCATGCCAGCGATCGGCACTAGGGTACGAGCAAGCAGCGGAAACACTCCCAGCCCGAATATCACGCCCAGATTGATCGCGGTCGCCGCGGCGAACCCAGCGACCGCCAGGAGACCCAGCCCTGGCACTTCGGGCGCTCGTCTGCGGGCGACATCTCCAGCGTAGGCGACCATGCCGGCAACCCAAGCCCACGACCACCACAACGAACGGCCCGGCTCGACCAAGAGGGTGAGCGCCGCACCCACGAGCAGCAACTGGATCAGGGCGCGCGCCGCCGCCCACACCACCTGACGGTGCAGACCCAACCGCTGCCACAACGAAATCGCCGCAGCGAAAAACACCAAGGTCAGCGATGTCGCCAACCCGATCCAGCCGACCTGACTGGTCATGGCTTCACAGGCCCGTTATCGGAATTGGATACAACTGGATCGAGCCCGGTGCAGCGGCCCTGGTCGATCAACAAGACCCGATCGGCGATTCTTTCGACCTGCGCGGAGTTGTGGGTGACCCACAAGGCGGGAATCCCCTCGTCGGCCAGGTCGTGCACAGCGTTCTCGATAATCCGGACCGTGTCAGCATCGACTGCCGAAGTTGGTTCATCCAGCAACAGAACACGCGGTTGTGCCATCAACGTCCGAGCCAGACACAGGCGCTGCGCCTCCCCGCCCGACAGCGTGGTCACATCACGGTTGAGCCATGATTCATTTCCCGATCCGGTGAGGGCCACCTGCTCCAGCGTTTCGCGCAGCCACGCGTCGGACGCCTCGGGTTCGACGACACGCAGGTTGTCGGCCACCGTGCCGGGAAACGGCGTTGGCCGCTGGAAGCACATTCCCACCTGACGGCGCAACCACAGTGGGTCAATTTCGTCTATGCCGCTGCCGCGGAAAAACACTCGACCGCTCGTCGGTACACACAGTCGATTGCACAGGCGCAGCACGGTCGACTTGCCGGCGCCCGACGGGCCGAACACCGCTGTTACTCCCCGGCCGGGAATTGCGGCGGTGAAGTAGTCCAAGACTCGACGTCGATCTTGCTCTACGACAACATCGACGAATTCGAACACCGACTCATGGTCCACTCCGACGCCTCCCAGCCACCCGGGCCCGAGAATCCTGTAGCCTCAAGAAGATGTTATCGGAATACGATATCGGGGTATGATATGGCTTCTGGAAACTGGGACCGAACTTCATGGCGTCGATTGCTGCGCGCCGATGGGCCACCCGCCATTGTCTGCATACGGCTGCTCGTGGGGCTGGTTTTTCTGAGCGAAGGAATCCAGAAGTTCCTGTACCCGCACCAGCTAGGGCCGGGCCGCTTCGAGCGGATCGGAATCCCCGCCGCAACGTTCTTCGCAAATCTCGACGGGGTCGTCGAAATCCTGTGCGGCACGCTGGTCCTCCTCGGGCTGGTGACCCGCATCGCGGCCGTTCCGCTGCTTGTCGATATTTCCGGCGCACTCGCGCTGACCAAGCTCAGAGAATTACAGCCGGGCGGGTTCCTCGGGGTTGAGGGCTTCTGGGGCATGGCCCACGACGCACGCACCGACTTGTCGATGTTTCTCGGACTTGTCTTCCTGCTGTGGATCGGCCCGGGCCGTTGGTCGTTGGATGCTTGGCTCGCCAAACGAGGCGAGCAATAGACCAGAACCTGCGGGGGTAGGCGCAACGGCAGCGATAGGCGTTGGCGACTACCGCTGCCAGCCGTCGGGCAGCATGTCTTTCTCGAAGGGGGTCCGCCCCTCAGCGTCAAACCTTTGACACAGCTCCTGCACTTCTTCCTTGAAAAGAACCAGCTGCGAATATCCGACAAGTTCATCGTCCTGATGAATCGGTGAAACGGTAACCAAAAGCGCGCGCATACCCGGCGGGTGCGCCACATAGCGGACTGGCTCCGTCCGGCCCTCCTTGAACAGCGCGAACATGGCGTCCAGCCGCGGGTTGGTTATCGGCCTACCGTGACGATTGCGCACATCGTCAGCGATGTAGCTGGGTTTACGATCGAGATACAGTGCGGCCCAGCGGTTGTAATAGAGGACCACGCCGTCACGGTCCAGGATGGTTACGCCGATGCCCGCTTCCTCCAGGATGCGGTCGGCCCACAACGAAAGCGCCCAATCAGGACGGATCCGCTCTTCGCGATATTCCGGTAGATGAGAATTCTGGCGATCGATTGAAGCCATCACAGTTTCCCTTTGTTCGAGTCTTGCCCGAGCGGAATGCGATCATGTCCGCCGAGCAGGTCGCTCCGGTTCGTCGACCATGTCAGCAGCCCAGGTGGGCCCGCCGACGAATCCAAAGCCCACCGGGACGCGCCGACCCTAAGACGCAGGCATTCGCGCACGAGCCGACCAGCGGGAGCCGTTTACAGATATGTCAGCATCGACGAAACCCGCCGCCGCCAGCCGGTCGAGGACGGTGTCAGGCTCGACGGGGTTGTAGATGTCATCCTCATGGAAAGTAGCGAGCGCGTCGCTGGCCAGACTGTCCGCGACAACGAGGACACCACCCGGACACAGCACGCGGGCAACTTCGGCGAATACGCGGTCCTGCAACTCGGCCGTCGGGACGTGATGCAGCATTGAGAACGACACGGCGCCGGTGAAACAACAGTCGTCGAATGGCATCGCCGTGGCGTCTGCGTGCACCACATCGACATTCGTGCCGGTGAAGCGGGTAGCGAGCGCCGCGGCAAGCGTGACGTCAAGTTCGATCGCGGTCAGATGCGCGACGTCGAAACGCAAAAAATCCGTCGTCAATCCAGGTCCGGGACCGATTTCGAGTACGTCGCCACCAAGCGGGATACCGTCAAGCGCGTTCGGCAGGATGACATCTCGCAGCTCCTGGCGCCACTCGTCGCTGACCAGCCTTTCCAAGTGCCCCTTGTTCACAACTAAACCGTATAAAGGGATCGGCTTGTCTAAAACCACGTATCCTGACAACCTATGTCGCCAAACCGACAATCTGTGGGGCGGACACCTCCCCCGGGGCTCACGATCGAGCTCGCGCGCCACGAGGGGATCGAGCTCCACGTGCACGATAGCCACCAACTAGCGCTTGCCGCGCGGGGCGTGCTGACCATGAGCGGGGTTGACCGGTCGTGGGTGCTGCCCCACACCAGGGCGTTGTGGATCCCCGCGGGAGTCCGTCACTCGGTGGCCGCATCGGAGCAGACCACGATGCTAAGCACCTATTTTGACCCCGCCAATTGCCCGCTCAAATGGGGCGAGCCGACTGTCGTCAATGCGTCAGGCCTGCTGAGCGAGCTTATCGCGTATCTGGCCCAGCCACACTTGCCCGTAGCGCAACGACAGCGGGCCGAAGCCTTGATATGGGATCTGATTACGCCGCTGCCCGTGACGACCCTGTTCACGCCGATGCCCAACGACACGCGGGCCCGGTCAGTGGCCAACGCGCTGCTCGACGACGTCAGCAACGATCGGCCCCTCGACGCGTGGGGCCGCAACGTAGGCGCCAGCGGACGAACACTTGCCCGGCTATTTCTCGCCGAGACCGGCATGGGCTTCGAGCGGTGGCGGACGACGGCGCGCCTAGCCGCCGCACTGCCCCTGCTAGCCGCCGGGGTGCCCGTCGGGACCACCGCCAGAAAGGTGGGTTACGCGACGGCGAGCGCATTCGTCGCGGCGTTTCGCCGTGAGATCGGGACGACACCCGCCGAGTACTTTCGCAGCGGCTGAGGCCTCAATAGCCGCACCCGACCTAGACACTGAGCAACCGGAAAAGACCAATCACACCCACAACAACGATCGTCGCGCGCAACACACCCGGCGCCAATCGTCGGCCGTAATGCGCCCCCGCCCATCCGCCGAACAACGAACCGCCAGCGATCAATCCGGCCGCCACCCAGTTGATGCGCTTGAACGCGACGACCGTGTACGCCGTTGCCGCCACGACGTTCACCAGCAATGTCAACAGATTCTTCGTCGCGTTCATCCGCTGCAGCGAATCCGGCAACAAGGCGCCCATAACCCCGACCATCAGGATGCCCTGCGCCGCGGTGAAGTAGCCACCGTAAACCCCAATCGCGAAGGTAGCAAACACCAACGCCGTCTTGCGCGGCACCGACAAATGGTCCGCGGACTCACCCAACGTCGGGACCCGACTTTGCGTCCAGGTTTGGATCCGCGGCCCGACCAGTACCAAGATCAGCGCCACGATCAGCAACACCGGCACCACCGCGGTGAATGCCTTCTCCGGCAAGTGCAGCAGCAGGAAAGCCCCTACACCGGCAGCGCACAGCGACACCGGGATTTGCCACCGCAGCCGGCGCCACTGGCCGGGCAGCTCCTGTCGATACCCCCACGTGCCCGATACACCGCCGGCCACCAAACCGACCGCGTTGGACATCGTCGCCGATACCGGCGGAAACCCCAACGCAACCAGGGTCGGAAACGTGATAAGGGTGCCCGAGCCGACCACGGCATTGATCGCACCGGCACCGACTCCGGCCAGCGCGATCAAAATCATGTGGGAAACCGGCACCGGCGCGAGAGTACTCGGTTACCGTACGAGCACCTGCGCCGGAGCAGCCGGATCGATGGCGCCACGTTTGCTGAAGACTTTCGTGCCTCGCCGACCAACGCCGTAGAATCAAAACCCGATATCGGTTTTCGTCACCGAGTCCTACGGAGGTAGCGGCTATGCGGGAATTTCAGCGTGCCGCGGTGCGGCTGCACATCCTGCATCACGCGGTCGACGACGAGGTCCACGGCGCCTGGCTGACCGAGGAATTGCGCAGCCACGGATACAAGGTAAGCCCTGGCACTTTGTATCCGACTCTGCACCGGCTCGAGGCCGATGGCTTGCTGGTATCCCAACAACAGGTCGTCAATGGCCGCGCGCGGCGCGTCTACCGAGCCACTCCGGCCGGCCAGGCGGCATTGGCCGAGGATCGCCGTGCGCTGCGAGAGCTGGTCCGAGAAATCCTCGACGACGAGGCATGAAGATCGCCGCGAATACGCCGGGCGTCCCCGACACGTCAGGTGGACTTGGCTTACAGTTGTGTGATGCCTACCAAAACTGACCATCACGACATTGGCGATGTCGAACCGCCGACCGACAGCACTGCGCGCCAGGCCAGACACGTCGTCGCCGCGTATGCGAACGATGCCGATGAGTGCCGGATTTTCTTGTCGATGCTCGGTATTGGACCGGCGAAGCACGAGAGCTAAATGGCTCCCGAGGGCTCCCGGGACTCCGACTTTGCTGTTGTCGCCAATCGACTGCCCGTCGATTTAGAGCGACTCCCTGACGGCACCACAGTCTGGAAACGTAGCCCCGGTGGTTTAGTCACCGCCCTAGAGCCGCTGCTGCGGCGCCGCCGCGGTGCCTGGATCGGTTGGCCCGGCGTCGTCGAATCCGACGTTACCGTGCAGGACGCTCCCATCGCCCAGGACGAGCTGCGCCTGCACCCGGTGCGCCTGTCCGCTGAGGATGTCGCACAATACTACGAGGGATTTTCCAACGCCACCTTGTGGCCGCTGTATCACGATGTCATTGTCAAACCGCTCTACCACCGGGCGTGGTGGGAACGGTACGTCGACGTCAACCTCCGGTTCGCCAAAGCGACCGCGGCCGTCGTTGCCCAGGGCGGAACCGTGTGGGTGCAGGACTACCAGCTACAGCTGGTACCAAAAATGTTGCGCGAGCTGCGACCCGACCTCACCATCGGTTTCTTCCTGCATATCCCGTTTCCACCGGTAGAACTGTTCATGCAGCTGCCCTGGCGCACCGAGATCATCCAGGGCCTGCTCGGCGCCGACCTGGTGGGTTTCCATCTGGCCGGCGGTGCCCAGAATTTCCTCTACCTGTCCAGGAGTCTGGTCGGAACCGACACGTCTCGCGGAACGGTCGGGGTGCGATCGCGGTTCGGCGAGGTGCAACTCGGGTCCCGCACAATTCGCGTAGGCGCCTTTCCCATCTCCATCGACTCCGGTGCGCTTGATCGCGCCGCCCGCGACCGCAACATCAGAAGGCGCGCCGCCGAGATCCGCAGTGAGCTGGGCAATCCCCGCAAGATTCTCCTCGGAGTCGACCGGCTGGACTACACCAAGGGCATCGATGTCCGACTGAAAGCGTTCTCCGAGTTACTCGCCGAGGGGCGCGCGAAACGCGACGACACCGTGCTGGTCCAACTGGCGACACCGAGCCGCGAACGCGTGGAAAGCTACCAAATCCTGCGAAACGACATCGAGCGCCAAGTCGGTCACATCAATGGCGAATACGGTGAAGTCGGCCATCCGGTGGTCCACTACTTGCACCGCCCGGTCCCGCGCGAGGAACTCATCGCCTTTTTCGTGGCGAGCGACGTCATGCTGGTCACCCCGCTGCGCGACGGGATGAACCTGGTGGCCAAGGAATACGTCGCCTGTCGCAGCGATCTCGGTGGTGCGCTGGTCCTCAGCGAGTTCACCGGGGCCGCTGCCGAACTTCGGCACGCCTACCAGGCCAACCCGCATGACCTTGAAGGCATCAAAGATGCAATCGAGGAAGCTCTCAATCAGACGGTCGAAGAAGGCCGCCGCCGGATGCGGCCGCTCCGGCGCCAGGTACTCACCCATGACGTCGATCGCTGGGCGCGGTCATTTCTCGACGCACTCGCCGAAGCGCATCCAGGCAACGGACCAGACCACAGCTAGCCACCCCTAACAAGTGGACAGCCATGGTGTTCGCACCGAAACGCTGTGATAATCAATGCTGCGTTCCGGAAACGAGGAGACGACCCCGACACCGATGCCCGGTACGCCACCGTAAGGGAGGAAGGCGTGAACATCCGTCGCGGGCTGGCTGCTGGCGCCGGCATTTTTTCAGCAGTCGCGCTGGGAATCGGACTGCAATCGGTCAACCCCGCAAGAGCGCTGGGACCACCCGCGGACGGCAATTACTCGTTCAGCCAACCAGGCGCCCCCGCAGCGACATGGACGATCAGCGCGCTGTGCGAGCAGCCATCTGGAACCCGCAACATGAACGACTATTCAGATCCCATCGTTTGGGCGTTCCAATGTGCTCTGAATGTGACCAGTACGACCCCCAGGAATATCACCCGCGCCGACAAGCTGTTGAATTTCAGCGGCCGGGCTCGGATGTCCAGCATGTTATGGACGTTCCAGGTCCAACACGCGGACGGCGTCTCGTGCCCGAACGGCGGCACCGCCCCGTCCACCGAGACGTACGCTTTCAGCGACGAGACACTCACTGGCACTCATACCACCCTGCACGGTGCGGTGTGTGGCCTGCAGCCAGCGATGAGCAAACAACCATTTTCGCTGCGACTCACCGGTCCCCCACCCAGCCCAGTGCGCCGCTACCCGCTGGAATGCAATGCCATTGCTATGTGCAACTGAGTCCGTCGGAGACTAACCAGTGTTGGCAGCCGCGGCGCGATCTGCAGCTGCCCGGATTCACCTCTAGATCGGCGTGATATAGGCGATCAACCATTTGCCATCTATCCGCTCGAAGTCCACCCGCAACCTACTGCCGTCGTAGAGCGGTTGTCGCGCCTTGTCGGTCACAGTGCGGTTCATGTAGACCATCACCGACGCCGAATCTCGTTTGGCGGCCATGACTCCCACGCCGACGACGCTGGCCTGAACGACCACTTCGCGTTTCTTTGCCTCCGGGATGATCTGTGTGTTGGCGCTCTTCTGGAACTCGCGACGATATTGCGGCGTCAGAAACTCATACGCCTCGTTGAGGCTACGCTCAACAGTTTGGTAGTCGTAGGCGAAGACCTCGGGTATCTCCGTTTCAGCAAGCTTGGGCAACACCGCCCGCGCCGACTCCTGGCCCTGAGTCTGTACCCGGTCCCAGTAGAACCAGCCCCCTACCCCCGACAACCCGATGATGACGACGATCAGCAAACTGCTTAGAGCGGCAATCACCCACCGCTTTCGCCGCATCAGTTGCCCCCATTCGGATATTTCAGGTCATAGCCGGTCATTCGCCCGGTCTCGTCCTCGTGCACGATGATCCGCAGCCGGTACGGCCTGGAAGGCTTGTTGACACCGTCGATGTCAGCGACGGTCACCCGTATCGAAACCAGCACCGAGGCGTTGTCACTGACCGGGTCGATGCCTTCCAAGGCCGCACCGTTGACTACGACCTCCGATGTGCCGTTGGTGGCACGATACAAGCCCTTGATGTTGTCAACGTTGTTGTTGGCACTGAGCATGCCTCGCAGCGGTCCACTGGTGCCATCGAAGAACCGGTCCACGGACTCGTCGATATTGTCCGGTGTGTAGCTGTACATATTGACCACGGTTTGCGTCGCGGTGTCAACAAAGCGCTGTTCACGAGCTTGCTTGAGTTCGGCACTCCGTTGCTCGACGATCAGAGTGGTCACGCCCCAGGCCAGCACACCGATGAACACAACGCCGACCGCGAGTGAGATCCAGCCGACCAGGGAGCGGTGGGCGGGCCGTCGCGGCGGCTTGACTGCCCCCGAAGCGGCAGCCGCCCTGACGCGCCTGTCTCTCCCGGAGCGCTTAGCCGCCCGCTTCGACTCGCCGGTCGCATCTATCCGCACGGTGCTCTGATTGGCGCCCTTATCGGCAGCTGTCTCGCTCGACTCGCCTTTCGCCGGGCCGGCCGCGCGGGACGCCCGCCGACGCACCCGTCGCGGCATCGACTGCTCGTCTGCCACTACATCGGCCTCGGATCACGCATTAGGTCCACCCAATTCTCGGCGCTCGACGCGCCATTGATGCCGGGCGCGAAGATACCAGTACCACCGGTCGGATCGGCAAAGCGTCCGGTGTTTTGGTCGTAGACGGTGTAAGCGGGTCCGCTTGCCTGCGGCGCCGGTCCGGTGCCCTCCGGCGGTGGCGGCGGCGGGATGCTGGCCGGATATGGAACCTGCGGTCGTTTGGGCGGGTGTCCGGCAACTGATCGGCGGGAAATAACGGGGTTGGCCTCAACAGGAGACTCGTGGGCAAGCACGCAGCCATCAGAATATTTTCGTTCAAGATTCGTTACCACCGTCAGAAACCGCCCCATCATCATCGGTGTATCCACTCACCAGACGTTCACCCCACCCAGGATGTTACCCAGCCAAGCTTTCCTGCACCCGCGGATCGTGACCCAACCACAATCATTCCGCGTGATTGCGACGCCGCGTGGATGCCGCTCCTTCGCGAGGCGGCCTTGATCACACTAGTTAACTGCTGTAGATCTGTTCCCAGGAAAGAAGCTACTGACAGGTTTGCGAGCTATATCGAAGCGGAATGGTATTGCAGTGCGTAGACGGGGCAGAAACCTCATCGACTACCGAGACATGGCGGCGTTCTATTATCCGCCGGTTCAACAGCAGCCGAGGCCGCAGAATGTCGAATTATCGTCGCTGCTGAATACCGGACTGACCGAAATTCGATAGGGTGTTGCCCACGCTAATCCCGTACAGCATCGACGGTGGGCGGGGTTCGAAGTTGGCGCAGTAGTAGATGGGTTGACGAAAGCATCCGCACGGGGCGCCGCGATAGACATTCCGTTTCAAGGACCGGCACTAGCGGCGCACCGTGATATCAGCGTCGAGGTTTGGATGACCGAGCAGAGGTGGGTCGTATCGATGTATGCACTACGGCTGCGACCGATCTTGACGAACCCACGCAAGATGTCCAGCAATCGAGTCGGTCGCTGGCCAGTCAGGGCGGGCCGGTGTGCTGCGCCGATCGTGATTGCGGGGCTGCTATCCGCCTGTACTTCGGTGGTTGGTGGGATAGCGGTCCCCGCGGCCGATTTGGGGCGTTCGCCTGCCCTGGTTCCGGTGGCTGCGCTGGATGGATTACTGCTGCCCCCCGAACAGCTCAATTCGCTGCTGAAAACGACCGGACTGGCAGTGCAGACTTCCAAGAAAGTGATGTATCACAGCCAAACTACTGCCAACGATTGCGGCGGCAGCATCTGGACAGCATGGGGCCCGGCGTACAACGGCAGCGGGTGGGTGGCGGTACGCCATAAGTACCTCAACGATTCGGTTGCCTCTTCGAGGGCGACAATCAAGGTTTTTCAGTCGGTGGTGTCGTTTCCGCTGCCGGTGGATGCCAATGCGTTTTTCCGTAAACAGGTCGCCGCGTGGCCCACGTGCAATGACCGCCATCTTGAAGCGCGCGATCTTGACGAGGCTAGGTCACCGGACTTTTTTTGGAAGATCAGCGAGGCCACCGAGCATGACGGAACACTGACGATGGCGCGCACCCAGGAAGATACCGACGGCCGATGGGCGTGCGAGCGGGCGCTGACCGTTCGCAACAACGTTGTGATCGATGTGAATGTGTGCGGAGAGGATGTAGCCGACCAGGGACAAACGGTCGCCACAGCGCTCGCCAGGAAGGTGCCGGTGAGTTAGATGCGACAGTTCCCGATATCAGCGCGGGCTGCGGCGGTGGTGATCACCTGCTTTGTTTCGGGGTGCTCGACGACTGTGTCAGGCACAGCGCACGTGCAACCGGCTCGCGATAGTGGAGCACCGTTGGTGGCGCCCGCCGACTTGGGCGACCTGCTGTTGTTTGATGCGAGGGTCAGCGATGTTGTCGGCGCGGACGGTCTGAAAACCTTTCATACCTATGAGGGCATCACGCCACCGGCCGGGGAAAGCTTTTCCGAGCCAGCGTGTGCGCAGACGTTGTTTAACACCATGTGGACTGCCTACAACGGCAGTGGCTACACAGGGGCTGCAGGTCGCAAGTTGGACGAGCCCGGCGACAACGCTGCCCACGAAGTCGATCAAGGAGTTGTTTCGTTTCCGAGCGCGGATGCAGCGATGCGGTTCGATGTGCAGACTGAGCTGGGTTGGGACCGCTGCGCCGATGCGCATCTTAGCGACACATCGCCGCCTCCGGACTCTAGAACCTCTTGGTACACAGTAGGGTTTCCATGGTGGCGTCTTAGGACTGGTGTAAAAACGCTGGGCGCATGTTCCTGGTGGTCATGTTACGCGGCGGTGGTGTCGGTCGTGGTTGTTGTGGTGGGGGGATGCAGTGGGCGGGGTGGCTCGAGCAGTTGGTGGCGTAGTTCTTGGAGGTGGCGGCTGGTCGCTGATGTTTGGGTGACTCCGCGCCAGCCGCGGCTGGCGCGGTCGAGGACGGCCCATACCAGCGACAGACAGCTGGTTTCGCCGGGTAGGCGGCCGATGACCTTGACCCGGCGACGGGATTCTCCGAAGGTGCGTTCGATGAGGTTGGAATGGCGGATGCGTGTCCAGTGTTGGCGGGGGAAGCGCAAATGCACGCTCAGCGAGGCGAAGTCGTTGGCCAGGCAAGCGACCGCGGCTGGGTAGAGCCCGCGGTATGTGGTGGTGAACTCCTCGGCGCGGCGGGTGGCTTCATCCACGGCCTGCTGGCCGGGTGGCTGGTCAATGTCATCGAAGATCGACCAGAACGCGGCTTTGATCTCGTCCTGGACCGCGACAGGTGTCTTGGCGATGACGTTACGGCAGCGATGGATCAGACACCGCTGACGCAGGCTTGCCGGAAACGTGGTCTCCCATGCGGCGATCAGGCCCGGCGCCCCGTCGGAGATGCCCAGTAGCGGCGGGCGTAGTCCCCGGTTCCTCAGGTCAGCCAAGAAGCCGGCCCACGCATCAGCCGACTCCGCTGCGGCTGGGGCCAGCCCAATAAACAGGGGCTTGCCGTCGGTGCAGATGCCCCAGGCGGCCAGCACCGGCTCGGCCGGGGCGTTGGGATGCATCCGAAAGTTCGAGGCATCCAAGAACAGGTAGTCCAACACCAGCTCATCAAGGCGTCGAGACGACCACGCAGCGAACTCGTCTTTGATGGCCGCACAAATCCGGCTCACCGTCGAGCGCGACAACGCCGCCTGCGAGCCCAGCACCTCGGCCAACGCGGCCTCGATGTCGCGATCCGACAAACCGCGCACCCATCCCGAAATCACCAACGCCTCCAGAGCGTGGGTGCGCGTCACCCCGGCACCGAATAGCCGCGAACAGAACCGCTCGTCGGTGTCGCGTAGTTTCGGGCGGCATAATTCGACCGAGCCCATCGTGGTCTTCACCGTCGCCGGCGGTTGATACCCATTGCGGTACCCGCCCGGGCCGTCCTGAACCCGACGCTGGTGACGGGCTCGGCCCAACACTGCTTCTACCTCGGCCTCCACGGCGACCTGAAACACCAGACGCACCGATAACCGCCCGACCTCCTCCAAAATCTCGGTCAACGGCCGCTCGGTCGCGGCGAACAACTGATCCATCTCAACACGCACACGCTCAATCGGCGATACTCGCTTGGTCACGGGCGTAGCCCCTCCTTCATAGCTTTCGTCGGTTGCGACGGAACCTACGCCCGTGACCATTTACACCAGCGATGAGACGCGACCGTTTCCATCAGCTTCAGGCGACACCGCCACAGTCGTCAACACGGCCGAGGGGGCCGAGGGCTATGTGTGCGCACGCGCGATCACATCGCGCTCCAACGTTGTGATTGATGTTTATGTCTGCGGCATAGGAATCACCGCCACTCAACCTGCGGCGGTGGTGAGTGCAATAGCAAACAAGATGCCGCACTGAAAATTTGTGCTCGTTAGCTGTGGAGGTTGATGTGACTGATGGGTCGCGGTTCGGGGGCCCGAACCCGGTGGGTGGCTCTGATCCGGCAGCGGATCGCTGGCAATCTTCGGGATCTGCTCAAGGCCGGTGGGGGCCGCCGCAGCAACCACCACCTGCCGCGGGCGCCTGGCAACCGCAAGGGCACAACGCACCTCAGCCATCGGTGCCTACCGCCGGGGTCGGGTGGCACTCGGGGCCGGCAGCGCCTGCACCGTCGGGCCAGCCAGCCTATGGGTACCCGCCGGAGGGGCCACCGCCGGGGTTGGCCAAGAGCCGCAAACCGTTGTGGGTCACTTTGGCGGCCGGCGGCGCAGTGCTCGTGGTCGTAGCCATCGTTTTAGTGATCACATTGACTGGTCGGGGTGGCTCCGGCGGTGGCGGTTCGGCCGGCGATGCGGTCAAAGGCTACCTGCAGGCGCTGGCTCGCGGTAACGCCGAGGCGGCGCTCAGCTACGGCGCCGATCAGCCCGCGAGCAAAGAGTTTCTTTCCGACGCGATCTTGAAAAAGCAGACCACGCAGTGGCCGATCAGCAACGTTAGAGTCCTCAGCGACGACTCGGCGGGTGCAGCCGCGGCGGTGGGTTTTGCTCAGGTGCATGTGGTCGCCAACTTCGGCGAAAAAGTTTCTGACACCACCCTGTCAGTAAAAAAGGACCACGGGCGCTGGAAACTGGCCTCGGCAGCGATCAAGATCGCGCCCAGCGCGATCGTTGGTGGCGATGCGGCCGGGAAGACAGTCACGTTCTTCGGCAAGCCAACCGGCGACTCCACGGTGTACGTCTTTCCCGGTTGGATCGACATCGGCAGCACCAACCCATACATGACGGTGGCAGCTAAACCCCTTTTGCTCGACCAGATTTCATTGGCGAGCGCAACATGGGTACAACCGAAATTCACGCTGTCCGATAAGGGGCGCGACGCAGCACGAGACCAGCTGAAAGCCGCAATGTCCGATTGCCAAAAGTCGAACCTGCTGGCGCCGCCCGGCTGCCCGCTACACCTGGATTCCTACGGGCTTGTCGAAGCGACGGCCACGTGGGGACCAGCCAATATCAGCGGAGTCAATTTCGACAGCTTTGACCCCTACCGACTCGTGTTGAACTTTGCGGGGGAGATCACCGTACCGATCACCGTCGAGACCACCCGCGGCACAACCAAGCAGGGCGACGCTACAAAGTTCGTTTCGGGAACAGCTGACATGGCGAAAAGTCCGCCAGAACTGAAATTCCGATGAACCTTATCCGATTCGTTTGTTGGTGAGAGGCCACGATGACTACTGCTACAAGAATTCAACCCAGCCAACAGGACATTGATGCCGCCCAGCGCAGCCTGGCAGCGCTGGCGCAGGCCTTTACCAGCAAGGTCGTGGGCCAAGACAATCTACGTGAGTCCCTGCTGATCGGGCTCCTGGCCGGTGGCCATATCTTGATCGAAAGTGTCCCTGGGCTTGCGAAAACCACCGCGGCACGCGTGGTCGCGGAGTCGATCCATGGTCAGTTCCAGCGTATCCAATGCACTCCGGATTTGTTGCCCAGCGATATTTTGGGCACCCAAGTCTATGAGTCAGCGACCAATTCTTTTGCTACTCAACTGGGCCCCGTGCACGCCAACATCGTGTTGCTCGACGAGATCAACAGATCGAGCGCGAAGACCCAGAGCGCGATGCTCGAAGCCATGGAGGAACGCCAGACGACGATCGCGGGAACCGTGTACCCGATCCCACAGCCGTTCTTGGTGATCGCCACTCAAAACCCGGTCGATCAAGAGGGCACCTATCCATTGTCCGAGGCGCAGACTGATCGATTCATGCTCAAAGACATCCTGCGCTACCCCACCGCCCAAGAGGAAGTGGAGGTAATGGTGCGCCGCGATGCCGGGGTCTACGACAAAGAACGCACCGTCGATGCTGTGATCGGCTTGGAAGATGTGCGCCGCCTGCAAACGGTGGTGCGCAGCATTCACATGGATCCGCTGCTGATGCAGTATGCCAGCCAGCTGGTGGCTGTCACTCGTACCCCGCAATCGCTGCCGCCGCAGCTGGCCCGGGTCCTTGAGTACGGGGCCTCCCCACGAGCCACGATCGCATTCTGTGAAAGCGCGCGTGCCCTAGCTTTGCTGCGAGGCCGCAACCACGTTCGCCCCGAGGACATTCAGCATCTGGCCCACCGGGTCCTCGGACACCGGCTGATATTGAGCTTTGAGGCCAGCGCCGCGAAAATCACCCCCCACGTCGTCGTCGACGCGGCGCTACAAGCCGTTCGGGTGCCGTAGCTCATCATGGGCAAACACCTCAATCGAGCCAAGATGTATTTCGGCACCGACACCCGCGGCCTTCTCGAAGGAGGCCGCTACACGTTGCTGCATACCCGCAGCCTCGAATTCGACGACCTGCGACCCTATGTCGCCGGTGACGATATCCGTGACATCGACTGGAAAGCGTCCGCGCGCTCGGGCTCGGTGCTGATCAAACGCTACGTCTCCGAAAAGCACCACAAGATCCTGTTGATTGCTGACGCGGGCCGGAACACGGCTGCGCTGGCGCCCAGCGGAGAATTCAAACGCGACATCGCCTTGCACGTGATGGGCGCCCTTGGCCTGATCGCGCTAGGTCGATCCGATGAGCTCGGCATGGTTTTCGGAGATTCACGCGGTAGCGCCATTATTCGCGCGCGCCGCGGCGAAACGCATATCGAACACCTACTACACCGCTTCTACAACCATACCCTCAGCCAGCCGGCCACCAGCGACATCACCACCCAAATCGACTACGTAGCAACCGGTTACCGGCGCCGAATGCTAATCATCGTGGTCTCCGACGAACCAGACGTCGATGATCGACTAGCCACAGCGCTGCAGGGGCTTTTCGGACGACACGAGGTTATGTGGGCAATGATCTCCGACATGCCTGCGGTCGGATCCGCGGCGGGGGAACGTGATGGGTACGATGTGGCCACCGGCGGCTACGTGCTCAACGGCGCAACCTTGGGGCCACGGATAGTCGACGCCTACCGCCGCCGCGAAGCCTCCCGCATTGCCCAACTCGAGCAGTTTTTGGTCTCCCGCGGTGTTCAATTCACTCGGATCGGCGCCAGTACCGAGATCCGCAGCAAGCTCGTCGCCATGACTGAGGCATTCCAGCATGCCGGGTGACCTGCTGCGCTACCTCGGCGGCCCCACCGGATTCTCCGGCTGGTGGTGGGTGGTCGCGGCGCTGTGCGCGGCCACCATCGTCAGCTACTACGTCGGGGTGTAGGTGTGGACACTGCCGGCCGCGCAGTTGCGCCGCATACCACTGGTCCGCAGTGTGCACACCCGGCTGCTGCGACGGCGCTTTAGCCGCACCATCACGGCAGTCGTGGGCAACTACCGGAGCGGGCGGTTGTCCGGGGGCCAGGCCGCTTCGGCTATGAGCCGCACGTTGCGTAGTTTCCTGAACATATCGACCGGCGCCCGAGCGCAGTACATGCACATCGACGACATCACCAACGATACCCAACTCACCACAACGGCACCGGTTTTCGCGGCGCTCAATGATGCCCAGTTCGCAACCGAACCCGCCGACGTCGACCGAGCAGCTCAGGCAACAATGGCGGTGATCCGCACATGGACTTGAGGTGGAGCGCCGTCTTCATCGTCGGGCTGATCGCCCTGGCGGCGGTGATCACTGCGGGGATGCTGGTGCCGATCGCCAAGATGACCAAGGTGTTGCGGCCGCTGGCTCACGTCAGCCGGCTTACCGGTATGCCCGAATATGCCCGCGTCGCACGCACGCAATTCTGGTCAATGCTAATCACGCTGGTGCTGCTCCTGGCCGTTTTCGCCGCGGCGCTGCTTACTACCGCACGACCGGTCGGATTCTCAGCAGCTAGTCGCAACTTTGAATCGGTGCACCCCGAGGACATTATGGTCTGCGTTGGCCAACCGGTCACCGATCCCACTACTGCGGGCTACCTGAACTATTTCGCGCGAAAGGCCAGCTCCTATAAAACCCAACGCATTGGCCTGACTTCACCTACCTTGCGCGTGGTTCCTCTGACTGGTGGCGTCTTAGGACTGGTGTAAAAACGCTGGGCGCATGTTCCTGGTGGTCATGTTACGCGGCGGTGGTGTCGGTCGTGGTTGTTGTGGTGGGGGGATGCAGTGGGCGGGGTGGCTCGAGCAGTTGGTGGCGTAGTTCTTGGAGGTGGCGGCTGGTCGCTGATGTTTGGGTGACTCCGCGCCAGCCGCGGCTGGCGCGGTCGAGGACGGCCCATACCAGCGACAGACAGCTGGTTTCGCCGGGTAGGCGGCCGATGACCTTGACCCGGCGACGGGATTCTCCGAAGGTGCGTTCGATGAGGTTGGAATGGCGGATGCGTGTCCAGTGTTGGCGGGGGAAGCGCAAATGCACGCTCAGCGAGGCGAAGTCGTTGGCCAGGCAAGCGACCGCGGCTGGGTAGAGCCCGCGGTATGTGGTGGTGAACTCCTCGGCGCGGCGGGTGGCTTCATCCACGGCCTGCTGGCCGGGTGGCTGGTCAATGTCATCGAAGATCGACCAGAACGCGGCTTTGATCTCGTCCTGGACCGCGACAGGTGTCTTGGCGATGACGTTACGGCAGCGATGGATCAGACACCGCTGACGCAGGCTTGCCGGAAACGTGGTCTCCCATGCGGCGATCAGGCCCGGCGCCCCGTCGGAGATGCCCAGTAGCGGCGGGCGTAGTCCCCGGTTCCTCAGGTCAGCCAAGAAGTCGGCCCACGCATCAGCCGACTCCGCTGCGGCTGGGGCCAGCCCAATAAACAGGGGCTTGCCGTCGGTGCAGATGCCCCAGGCGGCCAGCACCGGCTCGGCCGGGGCGTTGGGATGCATCCGAAAGTTCGAGGCATCCAAGAACAGGTAGTCCAACACCAGCTCATCAAGGCGTCGAGACGACCACGCAGCGAACTCGTCTTTGATGGCCGCACAAATCCGGCTCACCGTCGAGCGCGACAACGCCGCCTGCGAGCCCAGCACCTCGGCCAACGCGGCCTCGATGTCGCGATCCGACAAACCGCGCACCCATCCCGAAATCACCAACGCCTCCAGAGCGTGGGTGCGCGTCACCCCGGCACCGAATAGCCGCGAACAGAACCGCTCGTCGGTGTCGCGTAGTTTCGGGCGGCATAATTCGACCGAGCCCATCGTGGTCTTCACCGTCGCCGGCGGTTGATACCCATTGCGGTACCCGCCCGGGCCGTCCTGAACCCGACGCTGGTGACGGGCTCGGCCCAACACTGCTTCTACCTCGGCCTCCACGGCGACCTGAAACACCAGACGCACCGATAACCGCCCGACCTCCTCCAAAATCTCGGTCAACGGCCGCTCGGTCGCGGCGAACAACTGATCCATCTCAACACGCACACGCTCAATCGGCGATACTCGCTTGGTCACGGGCGTAGCCCCTCCTTCATAGCTTTCGTCGGTTGCGACGGAACCTACGCCCGTGACCATTTACACCAGCGATGAGACGCGACCAACTTGCACGCTATCGAGGGCATCGGCGATGCCATGGTGTCTCAGCTCCGAGGACAGACCGGGCTGGCCGTTCAAAGTGCCCTCGCCCGCTACAAAGCGGCGCAAACGCCGGTGATCACTGAGTTGGACACGATCAGCGCGAACATCCGCGAAAGCGGGCTGTCATATTCGAGCACCGACTCCGACGGTTCCTCGTTCGTGGCGTCTGCTTTCCAGCTCTGATGCCCTACTCGACAAATCCAACCAGGCACTGGCAGAGATCGCTGGCGCCACAGGTGGACGCTATAGCGTCTACAACCCCGCCGATGTACTGATTAGTGCGAATCCGTCGAGCACCGACCCAAGTTTGGCAACTCAACTCGACAAGATCCGCGCTAATCCGCCCAATGTCGTGCTACCCATAGGCATCGTCGTCACAAAGCGGAGCTGGGACTACCCGAACGCGCCATTGCTGAGCAAGACGCCATCAAAGGGAATTTGGCGGTTTTGCGCCGATGACGTTTCAACCTATCGTTCCCGCCAGCGTCCTGGTCGCCATCGCTCTCGATCTGATCGCGATCAGGCGCTGCAGCACCGCTGGAACACCAAGTCCGCACACGTCAACGAAGCAGTCATCAGCTTGGCCAACGCCATCGACAACGCCTGCCCCACGATGATCCGCAAGCAAAGCACCGAAGCCAAAGTCGGCGCCAACGTGTTCATCGTAGTCGACCGCTCGCTGGACGGACGGGTGGAAGACTACGACGACGCGAAGTCACGCATGTCGGGTATTCGCAGCGATATAATTGCGCTGACCGACCAATACCCGCGAGCGCGGTTCGCGCTGATCAGTTTCGCGTCCAAGGCCACACTAGATTGGCCACTGTCCGATGATGTGTGGAGTTTCAAGCAGGGTCGCGTCTCATCGCTGGTGTAAATGGTCACGGGCGTAGGTTCCGTCGCAACCGACGAAAGCTATGAAGGAGGGGCTACGCCCGTGACCAAGCGAGTATCGCCGATTGAGCGTGTGCGTGTTGAGATGGATCAGTTGTTCGCCGCGACCGAGCGGCCGTTGACCGAGATTTTGGAGGAGGTCGGGCGGTTATCGGTGCGTCTGGTGTTTCAGGTCGCCGTGGAGGCCGAGGTAGAAGCAGTGTTGGGCCGAGCCCGTCACCAGCGTCGGGTTCAGGACGGCCCGGGCGGGTACCGCAATGGGTATCAACCGCCGGCGACGGTGAAGACCACGATGGGCTCGGTCGAATTATGCCGCCCGAAACTACGCGACACCGACGAGCGGTTCTGTTCGCGGCTATTCGGTGCCGGGGTGACGCGCACCCACGCTCTGGAGGCGTTGGTGATTTCGGGATGGGTGCGCGGTTCGTCGGATCGCGACATCGAGGCCGCGTTGGCCGAGGTGCTGGGCTCGCAGGCGGCGTTGTCGCGCTCGACGGTGAGCCGGATTTGTGCGGCCATCAAAGACGAGTTCGCTGCGTGGTCGTCTCGACGCCTTGATGAGCTGGTGTTGGACTACCTGTTCTTGGATGCCTCGAACTTTCGGATGCATCCCAACGCCCCGGCCGAGCCGGTGCTGGCCGCCTGGGGCATCTGCACCGACGGCAAGCCCCTGTTTATTGGGCTGGCCCCAGCCGCAGCGGAGTCGGCTGATGCGTGGGCCGACTTCTTGGCTGACCTGAGGAACCGGGGACTACGCCCGCCGCTACTGGGCATCTCCGACGGGGCGCCGGGCCTGATCGCCGCATGGGAGACCACGTTTCCGGCAAGCCTGCGTCAGCGGTGTCTGATCCATCGCTGCCGTAACGTCATCGCCAAGACACCTGTCGCGGTCCAGGACGAGATCAAAGCCGCGTTCTGGTCGATCTTCGATGACATTGACCAGCCACCCGGCCAGCAGGCCGTGGATACTGAAGCCACCCGCCGCGCCGAGGAGTTCACCACCACATACCGCGGGCTCTACCCAGCCGCGGTCGCTTGCCTGGCCAACGACTTCGCCTCGCTGAGCGTGCATTTGCGCTTCCCCCGCCAACACTGGACACGCATCCGCCATTCCAACCTCATCGAACGCACCTTCGGAGAATCCCGTCGCCGGGTCAAGGTCATCGGCCGCCTACCCGGCGAAACAGCTGTCTGTCGCTGGTATGGATGCCGTCCTCGACCGCGCCAGCCGCGGCTGGCGCGGAGTCACCCAAACATCAGCGACCAGCCGCCACCTCCAAGAACTACGCCACCAACTGCTCGAGCCACCCCGCCCACTGCATCCCCCCACCACAACAACCACGACCGACACCACCGCCGCGTAACATGACCACCAGGAACATGCGCCCAGCGTTTTTACACCAGTCCTAAGACGCCACCTCAAGCCGCTCATACAGGGACTGTCGACCTACACCGAAGTCGGCCCCGATGCGATGTTTATGGTCAACGTCGGCGCCGCCGATGATCTGCTGCGCACCAAATTGGACGAAGCGACCAAGCACTATCGTGACTCGAAGAACCTCGTGTTCTATTTCGGGGAAGGGGCCGGGGGCTCGCGGGCTGCCCAGGCCGGCTTCGACATACCCCGCGGAGCGATCAGCGGCGGTGCCGTCCTGGGCTACGGCACCCAGGCAGGTGGACCGATTCCGCAGGGCTACGTCGACGGCAAGCTGATCTACATGTGGGATGAGCGAGCTGACCAGGCGGCGAACTCTGGCCTCAACGAAGACGCGCTCAAGGCGATCGCCGTAGAACTGGGCGTACCGTACTTTCACCGCGACACCGGCCTCATTACCCCCGTAGTGCCCGCGGTCGACCTGACGGACCCCGGTGGCTCGCCAGTGATTGCATCCAGCACCGTGGAACGCACCGAACTCTACTGGGTGTTTACCGGTTTAGCCGCAGCCCTCGCGCTCTGTCAACGGCAAGTGAAAACTGATCAGGTTTCGGCAATCGAAAATTGACCAGCTTGGTTTCATTGGTCCTCGGCTGTGGTGGTGTGGCCGAGGTCTCGGTCTTTGATGCGGTAGCTGTCTCCTTTGAGGGCGATGACTTCGGCGTGATGGACGAGTCGGTCGATCATGGCGGCGGCGACTACGTCGTCGCCGAACACTTCGCCCCACCGCCCGAAGGGCTTATTCGAGGTGACGATGAGACTGGCCCGTTCGTAACGCGACGACACGAGTTGGAAGAACAGATTGGCGGCTTCGGGTTCAAACGGGATGTAGCCGACTTCATCGACAACCAGCAGGGGGTAGCGGGCCAGCCGCGCCAATTCGGCTTGCAGGGTGCTGTTGTGATGGGCGCGAGCAAGACGATCAACCCATTGCGAAGCGGTCGCGAACGCAACGCGGTGACCTGCTTGACAAGCGCGCATCGCAATCCCGATCGCCAGGTGGGTCTTGCCGGTCCCTGGTGGGCCGAGGAACACCACGTTGTCTTTAGCGGTGACGAAGTCCAGGGTGCCCAGATGGGCGATGATGTCGCGTTTGAGACCGCGGGCATGATCGAAGTCGAACTCTTCCAACGATTTACGTGATGGGAAGCGGGCAGCGCGGATGCGCCCTTCGCCGCCGTGAGATTCCCGAGCCGACACCTCACGCTGCAGACACGCCGCGAGGAATTCTTCATAGCTCCACGCTTCGGTTCGGGCGCGCTCAGCGAGACGTTCGATGGCCTCACGCAGCGTCGGGGCTTTCAACACCCGGGTCAGATACGCCAGCTCGGCGGTGACATCACGGCTGCTGGTCGCGGTCTTGGCAGCCATCACGCCACCGGCCCGTCAAGGCCCAACAAGGCGTCGTAATCAGCGAGACGGCGTTGTTCGACCTCCACGTGATGCGGTGGACCAACAACCTCGAGCCGTTTGCGCCGCAGCAGTTTCGCGGCCTGGACATGTTCGGGATCGCTGATCGTTTGATGTTTGGCCCAGATCCGGTCGTGGTCGGCGACCAGCGTGCCGTCACACCAGACCCGCACCCGGTTTAGATCTGCGATGATCTCGATACGGCGGCCGATCGCGGCCGGATGCACCGAGTAATCGTTGCTGTCGAGGCGCACGTAATGATCGCGAGGCAACCGCGTTGAGCGTCGCCATCCGATGCTGGGCCCAACCGGCGGCAATGCCAGCATCGCTGCGGTATCGGCGGCGATGCGATCTGCTGGCCGGCATCCCAGCACCCGATGCTGGCGGTGGTTGGCCCCCACCAGCCAGGCCTGCAACTGGATGTTGAAATCGGCTGGGGAGCCAAACACCCGCCCCGGCAAAAACGCCCGCTCCAAATAGTCATGGAACCGTTCAACCAGACCCTTGGCCTCAGGATCAGCGGGTTTACAGATCCCTACCGTGGTGGCCAAGGTCCCGCGGAAAGCCTGACATGCCGGGGTCAACTCTGGTCGGCGTGCCCGCCACCGCCCGACCGCGCCCTCACCATCCCACACCAACACCCGTGGAACCGCACCCAACGTCGAAAGATGCTGCCACCAACCGGCATACAAGTCTTCGGCAGCGCGTGTCGGAATCAACAGCGCCGAAGCCCACCGTGAATACCCACACACCATGGTCAACACCGGTAACGTCGCCGCCCTACGAACCTGGCCATACCCCACCGGCACCACAACATCGGGAAACCAGAAGTCACACTGCCCGACCTCACCGGCCACATACGTCGTCCGTGACACCGGATCCGGCGCCAAATACAGTGGCCGTAACTCACGCACCCGCCCACTCAGTGTGCGGATCGAATACGACCAACCGATCCGCTCAGCAATCACCGTCGCCGGCATCCGCGGATAGGCCGCCAACAACTCCCGAATCCGCGGCTCGGCCTCATCAGCAACAGAACCCCTCACCGCACGCCGATACTTCGGCGGCCCATCAGAAGCCAACGCCGACTTCACCGTATTCCGCGAAATACCCATCACCCGCGCAATCTCGGCAATCGGCAACTGCTCCGACCGGCGCAACCGGCGAATCTCAGCCCAATCCTCCACGTTCAACACCTGCCTCCTCCTTGACACATAGCCAAGGCACTCTAGGAAGCTGGTCAATTTTCAATTGCCGCCCACTGGTCAGTATTCAGTTGCCGCCGACAGCGCTCGGCGAAACCTACTTGACCTTGCGGGAATTCCGCCGCAGCCGCATACTTCGGCAAGCGAGGCTCTGATGCTGCGACAAGACCCCAGGATCGCTGCGCGCCGCGCCCGCCAGCACGCAGCATGGTGGTGGCGGCGCGGCCCATCACGATTGCGGCTGCGTCGGCGCCTCATTATTTTCTCGCTACCCGGCGCACTGTTGCTGCTGGCGAGTGTCGCCAAGATTATCTCGACCATGCTGATCGGCAACGCAGCTATGTCAGACTTTGCTGACCACGACATCGACGCACTACGTGCCGACGTCTCAACATTAGACACGTTCAATATCATTGAGCCGGGCGAGGTGTCGTTCATCGCCGGTGATCTGGCCGTGCTGGAAGGCAGACTTAACGACGCCGAGTATCACTTCAACGCCGCCTTGGCCCGCAACGGCGGACCAGACTCCTGCCCAACACGGATCAACCTCGAGCTAGTCCGAGAAACTCAAGGCGACATCGCGGCGTCCAACACAGATAAGTCCCGCGCCGAAGAACGCTACAACGCTGCCCTGCAAGTGATCTCGGGCGCGCCTGCGCACTGCTTCCAGGACAACTCGGACCCAAACCCTGATCGTCGCACGGTCCGCAACGACGCGGCCGCGCGGTTGGCCGACAAGATCAAAGCACTGCACCTGCCGCCCGCACCACCAGCCCCGCCGCCGTCCACCGTCACCTCCCAACCACCACCCACGTCGCTAACATCCACGCAACTGCCTCCACCCCCGCCGCCGGGAGCCACCTCGACGCCCACACCGCCCCCTCCGCCACCGACCCCGGGCGACGATGGTCCGGTCATCGAGCGCGGCGGAGGCGGCGGCGGTCCCGGAACGATGAATGACGTCGACCCTGACCGAATCCCCACCTCAGGCAGCGGATCAGCGCCACCGCACCGCCTCGGAACCAGCGGAGGCAAAGACCCCCTCGACCAACTCCAAGACAGCCTCGGCGACGCCGACGCGACTGGCCCCAGCAGCGAAAAAGACAGCACCCACATCTAGAATATTTCTCGCATTCGGATACGTCGGTGATTCGATCCGCGCTAGCCATAAAGCGCAGCGCTGATTAAAGGGACAGGCAATTCATTTCCCGCATCTACGCCGACCCGCTTGCGACCAATCAGCCGCGCCACGGCGCACCGCCTACCGCTCGGCATCACAGTGCAGCCGCTTGAAACAGGAGCACATACCGCATCTATCGGCTGGTAAAGGACGACGCATAGGTAACAGCGGGTGATCGTCAGCGCCGACCTTATTCCTCTCAACAACGCGTTCAGGTCGCTGCGCGTCAAATCACTAGCCGGAGGCGAGGAACTATCGTAGCACCTTCACTCATCTGCTGCTTACCGGCGCCACCTACATCGGCCTCGGATCACGCATTAGGTCCACCCAATTCTCGGCGCTCGACGCGCCATTGATGCCGGGCGCGAAGATACCAGTACCACCGGTCGGATCGGCAAAGCGTCCGGTGTTTTGGTCGTAGACGGTGTAAGCGGGTCCGCTTGCCTGCGGCGCCGGTCCGGTGCCCTCCGGCGGTGGCGGCGGGATGCTGGCCGGATATGGAACCTGCGGCGGCTCCGGTGGGTATCCCGGCGGGATCCACGACGTGAACGGTGGAGGCGGACCATTGTCATTGGGCGGCGGTGGAACCCTCGCCGGCTGATGCGGCGCCGGCGGGGGTCCGGCCACCTCACCGGGCGGGGGCGGCCCAACCACGGGAATACCTGGATCAGGGTCACTGTCCGGCGGGATGTATGGGAACTTGTTGGGCGGCAGAATGTTCCGCCCATCCGTTACCGGCGTGCCGTATGGGATCGGAGGGCCGCGCCACGGGTTGGTGCCAATAGGCACGAAACCTTTCGGGTCGCGACATAACTGCACCGTCGGTGCCCGCTTGCCCGGGAATTCCTGACACGGATAGTTGCGGGCCCCGCGCACGGTACTGGGATCGTTGTGCGCGGTCTTGCAGTACAGATCCTTCGGAAGCTCGCGCACCGATTCATCGGCCGGTGAGCGGACCAAAGGCGCGGGCAGAAAGCCTGTGGCGCACGGCGGCGGGTCATTCAGGTCTATCTTGAAGTCCAGCTTGGCCCCCTCGTCTTGGGGCGCGCCGCCCGCTGACGTGGTGATTGCGGCGAAGAGCGCCGGCAGAACCACCAAGAGCTGCTCAAGTGACTTGTGATATATCACGCCCACTCGGCCCAGATTGGCCAAGCTCGCGGCCAGCGCCGGAAACGATGGGCGGATACCGGAGAACGCCGTGCTGGCCTGGTCGATGGAGCTGGGGGCGGTCGCCAACACGTCGCGCAACCGAGGGTCGGCCTGCCGG
Source organism: Mycobacterium sp. (assembly GCF_965230835.1). Lineage (GTDB taxonomy): Bacteria > Actinomycetota > Actinomycetes > Mycobacteriales > Mycobacteriaceae > Mycobacterium. Next base: position 2,872,165 of record NZ_CBDDLW010000002.1, on the reverse strand, counting down.
AGCTCGGAGGTAAAGCCCGCGAGCCCGTCTGCCAGTGACTTGATGTCACTGCCGGCGCGAATCTGCGCCTTCAACAGCGGACCAAGCTGATCAATCAACTGAGAGACCTGCGGATAGTTGGCGTTGGCCTCGTCCACCAGCAATCGCGCCGATTCGACCAGCCGGGCCACTTCTGGACCAGTGCCGTTGAGCCCGATGAACGTCTCGTGCAAGACCTCGCGCAACCTGGTGTCCCCCAGGCTGTTGACCAGCGTCTCTGCCTCGTGCAGCAAGTCGGCGACGTCGCGACCAATCCGGGTGTTCTTCCGTTCGATCTCAGATCCGTTGTGCAGCGTGGCAGTCGATGGATCATCGGGCGGCACCAAGTCGACGTACTGCTCACCGATTGCCGAAACACTCTTCACGGTGGCAACGACATTCGCGGGAATCTTGGTTCCGCTGTTCAACCGCATCTGCGCGGTGACGCCGTCAGCGTTCAGCTCAACCGATTTCACCCGTCCTACTGCGACGCCGCGATAGGTGACGTTGCCGTTCTTGTAGAGTCCGCCGCCCGCGACGAAATCCGCGCTCACACCATAGGTTCCGATACCGAAGGTAGCCGGCAAACGCAGATAGAAGATGGCCATCACGGTCAATGTGAGCACAGTGATCACAGCGAATACGTAGAGTTGGATCCTGGTGAGTTTGTCAATCATCGACTGGCCCCTTACCCCCCCTCCGCCGCAGGCGGAATGTTGAACGGGTCGGCGGCTTGTCCGGACAGGTTCGCCAGTTCACCGGTCAAGAAGTCGGGCGGGTTGAGGATCTCGGCCATATGCGCCATGTTGGGATCAATGAGCGAGGTGGTGAAGAAGGTTTCGCCAATGCGGCGCAGGGTGAGGTCGAATGTCGTGAATACGTTGAGGTAGTCGCCGCGCACCGCATTCTTGATCCCGAAGTTGGGGAATGGGAACGTCAGCAACAGCTGCAACGAAGTCACAAAGTCTTCTCGGCTGTCGCTGAGGGCCTTGATGACCGAATACAGACCTTTGACGTCTTCGGCGAAATCCACCTTGGTTTTGGCCAGCACGTGTGAGGTGACCATCGCCAACCGTTTGAGCGCGGCGAATGCGTCAACGATGCGGCCTCGATTCTTGTTGAGTACCCCGACCGCTTCGGGCAGTGTGTCTAACGTCCGGCCCAGCTTGTCTGTATCACGCGACAGCACCGCGAAGAATCGGTCCAGCCCCTCTACCGCGTCAATGATGTCGTTGACCTGCCGGTTGAGCCCGGCTGTCAACTTTGCCAGGTTGGGGACCAGGTCGACGAGCTGGTTCTGACGGCCCGCGACAGCCTGGTAAATCTCGTCGGTGATCTCTTCCAGCGAACCAACATTGCCCTTGTTGACCACCACGCCGAGCGCCGAGAACACCTCTTCGGTGGTGGGAAAGCGATCCGTGTTGGCCTCGGTGATTGTCGACCCGTCGACCAGCTTATCTGGCGACGGTTTTCCTTTCGGCCGGGCAAGCTCAACGTGCAGCGAACCCAGCAGCGAAGTCTGGGCGACCGTGGCGATGGCGTTTGCCGGCAGCACCACGTTTTTGTCTAACGCCAACTTCACCGCGGCGTAGAAGGATCCGTCCGGCCGCTGGACAGCTTCTATGCCCGACACGCTGCCCACCGTGACCTCATCGACCATGACCGGTGAGTTCTGCGGCAGTGTCGCCACGTCTGGTAGCTCGACCGTAATCGAGTACGCTCCCGAGCCGTGGCCGGCCGTGCCGGGCAAGGGAAGCGAGTTCAGCCCCTGAAACTGGCATCCAGTCAGCAGCGCACCGCCGGCCACCAATACGCAGGCATGTAGCCAGATTCGTTTCATCAGCCGGTCCCCTGCTCAGCCGGAAGCGGTGCGTCCGGTGCGGGACCCGGTGCTGTCGCGTCGCCCCCGCCAGGCGATCCTGACCCGGGAGTCGACGGAACCAGCAGATTCTGCAGATCCTTCGGATCCTCCGTACCCGAACCGGGAGCGGGTATCCAGGTCAACTCCGGAACCGGTGTCTTGGCCTTGGCTTCCGTTGCCGGGGTGTCGTAGATGATCTGGCCCTTGTAGGCGGTGATCGAGTTGATCGGGTGGAACATGATCGGCGGGAAGTTCGCGGTAAGCCGGCGCAGCACCGGACCCAACCGTTCACGACAGAGCTCGGCCCGCCGGTAATAGTCGGGTGCCGACGGCCCGGCGGCGGTGTCGAAGGAGCCGCCGCAAATGAATTGCACGGGATTGGCGAAGTTAGGCAACGACAACAACCCGTTCAAAGTGCCCTGCGCGGGATCGTAAATGTTGTAGAAGTTGACGATGCCGGGTCCCGCCACGTGCAGTACCTGCTCTAGGTTGTCGCTCTCGCCGCTCAAGGTCTGGGCAAATTCACTGAGCTTGTCGACAGTTCCGACCAACGTCTCGTTGTTCTCGCTGAGAAAGCCCCGGACATCCGAGAGCGCCTGATTGAGCGTGCTCAGCGTCTTGTCCAGACCACGCGAGCTGTCGGCCAGAACCTGCGACACCGCCGCCACGTGCCCGGCGAACTGAACGATTTGTTCGTTGCTCTTCGACAAAGCCTCGACCAGCACCTGAAGGTTCTTGACCGTACCGAACAGGTCGCTGCGTGAATCACCGAGACGCCCAGCGACTTGCGAAAGCTCGCGCAATGCATTGTGGAAAGATTCGCCATTGCCGTTGAGTGAGTCGGCAGCCTGGTTGATCGCGTTGCCGAGCGGACCTTGTATCGATCCCGCCGCGGGGCTGAGCTGAGCAGAAAGCTGAGTCAGAGCCTCTTTAACCTCGTCCCATTCCACCGGAACCCCGGTGCGATCCAGATCGATGGTCGCGCCGTCCGGCAGCACCGCCCCCCCGGTATATGCGGGGGTGAGCTGAATAAATCGCGCCGCAACCAGGTTCGGCGACATGATCAGGGCTTGTGCGTCCTTGGGCACCTTGACATTCCCCGACACCGACATCGTGATCTTGACGTCGCCGGGACGCGGTTCTATCGAGTCGATCTTGCCCACCTCGACACCCAGGATGCGAACCTGATCGCCGGGATAAAGCCCGACAGCCGAGGTGAAGTGGCCGACGAAAGTTCGTGTGTTTGCCGAGGATGAGAGCACGTATACGCCCCCCACCAGAACCGTGACCAATGCGACCACAGTTGCGTAACGGAGTCCCCGGCTGCCGAGGATCCCTTTAATCATGACAACCCCGGCATCACGGCGACTTCGGTCTGATGATCCAACGCTCCTGAATCAGCCCCCGCAGGTAGTCTGCGAAGCTGTCTGGGAGCTTGCCCGGCTGGAATACGGCGTCGAACACGGTCGCTACTAGCGGCGCCGGTATCGCTCCGAAAACATTGACGTTGAAACCTGGCCCGGTTCCAACCACCTCGCCGAGCGTGGTCGCATACGTCGGCACCCGTTCGATCGCTTCGACGATGTAGTCATGGCGCTCGTTGAGGTTTTCCAGTACCAGATTGAGTTTGCTCAGCGCCGGACCGAACTCCTTGCGATTATCAGCGACAAAGCCGGAAATCTGTACTGACACATCATCTATGCCCGATATCAGCTGGCTCAGCGCGGCGCGCCGCTCATCGAGGGCAGCGAATAGCTGGTTGCCGTCGAGCACCAGCTTGTTAACCTTCTTGGCGCGTTCAGACAGCACTCCCGTGACCGACCTCGTGTGCTCCAGCAGAGATTGCAGCGCTTCGTCGCGGCGGTTCAGGGTTCGCGATAGCGACGTAATTCCGTCTAGGGCACCCCGCAGCTCCGGGGTGGCGTCGTGCAGAGTCTCCGTGAGCACCGACAGCGCCTTCTCGAGCTGCGGCTTGTTCAGGTCGGTCGCGCTGCGCCCCAGATCCTGCAGCGCCCCGTTGAGCGTGTACGGCGTAGTAGTCCGGCTCAGCGGGATGGTGGTCGCCTCGCCGGTTCCGGCCGGGCTCACCGCGATGGAGCGCTCACCCAAAATAGTGTCGGTCCGAATCGCCGCCAGTGACTGGTCGCCGACCGCCACCTTGCGGTCCACGCTAAAGGTGACCTTCGCGCTGTCACCGGCCAAGCTGACACCCGACACGGTGCCCACCTTGAAACCCGACACATAGACGGAGTTACCCGGGCCGATACCGGCGGCATCCGCGAAGTAAGCGTTGTAGATCTTGCCCTGCGGCATAAAGGGCAACCCGGCGTAGCCAAACGCGATGAGCATGACGCAGACGACCAGCACCAGGCCGAAAACACCGGTGCGTAGTGGGTCGCGCTCATGTTTGCTATTCGGCAAAAGCGCACCTCCCCTTGCTGGGATCGGGCTGGCCACCGATCGGCAACAGAATATCGCTGCCCGCCGGTCCATTGATCTTGATCGTCACCGTGCAGAAATAGATGTTGAAGAACGCCCCGTAGGAGCCCAGCGCGGACAACCGCAGGTAGTCTTCGCCGAGCTGCTCGATATCGTTGTTGAGCTCGGCCTTGCGGTCGTCCAGCTCAGTGGCTAAGGGCCGCACGTTTTCCAAGACGCCCTGCAATGGCCGCCGCGAATTCTTCAACAGCGTCGTCAGATCGCTTGTCGTCGACGCCAGCGGCGGGATGGCGCCCGAAATCGAGTCGCGGTTGTTGGCCAGGTCGGTGATCAGCTCCTGCAGCTGGTCGACGCTGGTCCCGAATTGGGCGCTTTTCTCGTCGACCGTGCCCAGCACCACATTGAGGTGGTTGATTACGTCGCCGATGAGTTGGTCACGTGCGCCCAGCGCCGTCGAGAAGGCGTTGGTGTCGGCGAGCACTTTGGATAGCGCGCCACCCTGCCCTTGCAGCAACTGGATGAGAGCACCGGTGATGCTGTTCAACTTGTCGCCGTCCAAGCCTTTGAGCACCGGCCGCAGCCCACCTAGCAGAGCATCGAGGTCGAGGGCAGGCTGGGTGTGCTGGGCGTTGATCGTCCCGCCTAGGGGCAGTTTTCGAAGCTCCCCGGGACCCGAAGCGATCTCCAAGAACCGGTCGCCCACCAGGTTCTCGTACCGGACCAACGCGCGCGTAGACGAGTACAGCGTGTATCGCTTGTCGACTCCGAATTTTACGTCGATGGTGTTGTCCGGGTTGAGCGTGACACCCTGCACCGAACCGACCGAGACTCCGGCGATGCGGACCTTCTGCCCGGCCCTCAGCCGCGACACGTCGGTGAAGGTGGCGTGGTAGGTGCCTTCCGGACCGAACCGAAACTCGCCGAAGACCACAATGAGGCCGGCCCCCACAAGCAGCATCGCCACTGCAAAAATGCTGACCTTGATCAACACCGATCGGAACGACGGGACGCCCGAGCCCGCCATCAGAAGTCGTTCCTTTCCGCATAGCTGCCGTTAAAGAGGAACTGCAGCGTCGAAGGCGCGTCGACGTGAAGCTCGGTGAACGGCTCGTATGGCACCAGCGCATTGTCAGTGACCAGGAACGGCGAGCGGAAGAACGAGCCGCCGGTCTGTTTGGTCGGGATGTCAGGCAAACCCCGGCAGTTCGGGCCTCCGCTGGCGTTGACGATCGGCAGACTCTCCGGATAGGTGTAGGACGGCGATCCCAGGATGAAGTTCGACGACGTGAACAGTCCTGCCTTGCGTACACCGAGCAGCGGGGCGAACTCTCTGATGCCTCGCACAATGCCTCGGAACAGACAACCAAATTCCGGCGAGTAGTCAGACGCCACTTTAACCGGGGCCCGCAACCGCTTGATGGCGGCAATGAAGTCCTCTTCAGCCGGCGCCAGCGTGTCATAGGCGTTGTTGCTCAGCCCTATTGCCGCCAACAGCGTTTCATTGAGGTTGTCTTGTTGTTCGACGATCGTCCGATTGATCGTCGGCAGGTTGTCGAACAACGTGTTGAGGTCAGGCGCGGCATCGGCAAACACGTCGGTGACGATGGCCGCCTTGCGGAAGTCCTCCTGCAGCGCAGGCAACTTCGGGTTCGCCTGCCGCGTCAGCGTATTGAGTCCCGACAGCAACGCGCCCAGGTCATCGCCGTGGCCGCGCAGGCCTTCGGACAACGCGCTTAGTGTCCCGTTCAATTCAACCGGGTCAATCTTGTGCAGCAGGTCCATGAGCGACTGGAACAAGGTGTTGACTTCCAGCTGCACCGATACGGCTTGCACATGCGCGTCCGGGCGCAGCGACGTGGAGTCAGGATTCTTAGGCGGAATGAACTGCACAGACTTGGCGCCGAAAATTGTGTTGCCAGCAATATGGACCGTCGCGTTGGACGGGATGAAGTGCATTTCGTTGCGGAAGATAGCTAGCTTCACCCGCGCCTGGTCGCCGCGGTAGGCGATGTCCTCGACCCTGCCTACCTGGATGCCGCGGTACTTGACTTTGGCGCCCTGCTCCAGCACCAACCCAGCGCGCGGCGCGGAGACCACCACGGTATCGGTGGACGTGAAAGCCTCAGTGTAGGAAAGGTATGTCAGGACCGCCGATCCCACGAGCAGACCGGCCAACAGCGCCGCCGCCACCCGAGCGCTCGTGCGTCGCGATCCGGTACCTGACATTGTGCTTATCCGAGTCCTTTTCTTCCTGTTTCTTTCTAATGTTCTTTTTCCGAGCCCGTAGTCGATTCGTTACCCGGAGAGGTTGAAGTTACCGGACGCACCGTAAACGGCCAACGAGATAAACAAGGTGATGACCACCACGACGATCAGCGAGGTTCGCACGGCCTGACCGACGGCGACGCCGACGCCGACCGACCCACCAGTGGCGTTGTAACCGTAGTAGGTATGTACGAGCATCACTGCGATCGCCATCACAATGGCCTGCAAGAACGACCACAACAGATCGGATGGGATGAGGAATGTGTCGAAATAGTGGTCGTAGAGGCCCGCGGACTGACCATTAATAAACACTGTGGTGAAACGAGCAGCAAAGAACGCGGCCAGCACCGCCAGCGAGTACAGGGGAATAATCGCGACGAGGCCGGCGATCAGCCGAGTTGACACCAGATACGACACTGAGTGGACTGCCATACATTCCACGGCATCGATCTCTTCAGAAACCCGCATCGCGCCCAATTGCGCGGTGGCGCCGGCACCGATGGTGGCCGCCAGCGCGATACCGGCGATCACCGGCGCAACAACCCGAACGTTGAGGAACGCCGAGAGGAATCCCGTCAGCGCTTCGATACCGATGTCCCCCAGCGACGAGTAGCCCTGAACCGCGATAACGCCGCCAGACGCCAACGTCAGGAAGGCCGCGACTCCGACTGTGCCACCGATCATGACAAGCGCCCCGGCACCCAGCGTCATCTCAGCAATCAGGCGAACGGTCTCTTTGCGGTACTTGGTGATGGCGTTGGGGATGTAGCGCATAGTTTCGCCGTAGAAAAGCGCCTGCTCCCCGAAGCTGTCGACCGGTTGAGACAACCGCCGCGACACGAACCTGCGAAACCGGATGGTGGCGTCGTAGCTCATCGATTGCTCACTTGACCGAGATTCGTACGCCGATGGCGGTCATGACCACGTTGATGACGAACAAACAAATGAACGCGTACACAACGGTTTCATTGACCGCATTGCCGACGCCCTTGGGTCCACCCTTAACGGTCAGGCCCCGATAACACCCGACCAACCCGGCCATCACCCCGAACAGCAGCGCTTTAACTTCAGCAAGCAGCAACTCCGGCAGCCCGGTGAGCACGGTCAGCCCGTTGACGAAGGAACCCGGGTTGACGCCCTGTAGAAACACCGAAAACGCATACCCGCCGGAAAGTCCGATTGCGCAGACCAAGCCGTTGAGGAGCAGAGCAACCAGAGTGGACGCCATAACCCTGGGCACAACCAGCCGCTGGATCGGGTCGATGCCCAGCACCCGCATCGCATCGATTTCCTCACGAATCGTGCGGGCTCCCAGGTCGGCCGTGATCGCAGTAGCTCCGGCACCGGCCACAACGAGCACCGTCACGATCGGGCCCAGCTGGGTGATCGTGCCGAATGCCGTTCCCGCACCCGAGAGGTCGGCGGCCCCGATTTCGCGAAGCAAAATGTTGAGGGTGAATGCCACAAGGACGGTGAATGGGATGGAGACCAGCAGCGTGGGGACCAACGAGACGCGAGCGATCATCCAGGTCTGATCCAGGAACTCACGGAGCTGGAAGGGGCGGCGAACAGAAGCTCGAGCGGTGTCGATCGACATTTCAAAGAAGCCGCCAACGGCCCGGGCCGGAACCGCAAGCCTTTGAATCAACCTGGTCCCCCCCCGTCTGCTGCCCGCGGCGAAGTCAGCGTGTCCCCAGCACGCGCTCAGCACGTACACATTTCGCGCACATTTCGCGGCGAGAACCGGATCATAGTAACCCAAAACAACTTAGCCCCGTCAACGAACTCCGGATCCGCCTGGCCTACCACAGTTTCGCCAGGTCAAGACCAATGCCGCAGGGCGTCAATCCGATAGCGATTCCAACTGTCGGGGGTCGTCCCCAACAAGCTCCTTGCCTCTACTGGCCCATGAGACTCACAGCCGAAAAGTTCAATTCCGGATCCCGGTCGGCAAAGTAGTCCCGCAAAGCCGAACTAAGCCCGGCAGGCTCCCAGGCAGCGCCCTCCGCGCTGAATCGATGTTCCACGCTCGGCGCCGACACCAACGTCACGTCAGGACCGTAGACGATGAACACCTGACCGTTGACATCCGCTGCCGCGGGAGAGGCCAAAAATTGCACCAGGGTCACCACGTGCTCCGGCGACAAGGGATCGATCTGCACTTCCCCCGCGTCGGAGACATCGGGCGGCGGCCCGAACACGTCGGCTGTCATCGCAGTGCGAGCCCGCGGACAGATCGCGTTCGCGCACACCCCATAGCGGCCCAGCGCCCGCGCGGCCGACAGAGTGAGCGCGGTAATGCCGGCCTTGGCGGCGGCGTAATTGGCTTGCCCAACCGGCCCCACCAGACCGGCCTCCGACGACGTGTTGACGATCCGGCCGAAGATGGCACCTCCACTATCGCTGGCCTGTTTGGCCTTGGCGCGCCAGTAGGTGGCAGCGTTTCTGGTGAGCAGGAAATGACCGCGCAGATGCACGGCGACCACGAGGTCCCAATCCTCATCGGTCATGTTGAACAGCATCCGGTCCCGGGTGATACCGGCGTTGTTCACCACGATGTCGAGCCCGCCCAGACCCTCGGCACAAGCGATCAGTTCATCGGCGGTCGCCCGTTGGCTGATATCGCCAGTCACCGCCACCGCCTTAGAGCCGATGGCGCTGATCTCGTCGAGAACGCCGGAAGCATCCAGAGCGGCTGCAATGTCGTTGACAACGACGGTGGCGCCGAGTCGGGCCAAGCCCACCGCCTCCGCCCGACCCAATCCGGCGGCAGCGCCAGTCACTATCGCGACCTTTCCGGACAGATCGGTCGCGTTCGCACTATTGGTCAATTTATGAATACCTCTAGTCTCGGGTTACCCGGTATCAGCCTGCGCCTAGTCGCTACGCGACAATGCAGCGCGCGGGCATTCGGCGATGGCTTGCTCGACCAGATCTTCCTGGTCGGCGGGAACGGGATCGGTCTTCACCACGGCATAATCCTGGTCGTCTAGGTCGAAGACATCCGGCGCGATTCCCAAGCACACCGCGTTGCCTTCGCAACGGTCATGGTCCACTATCACCCGCACGGCAACCTCCTTGAACCCGGCCAGACAACTCGGTCAGCTCTCGTCTGTTCCTAAATCAGTATGTAACACCATCCTCGGGCTCCCAAGGAGTTCCGCCACGGCTGATGAAACGGTCGCTGGATTCCCAGACTAGAACGTGTTACAACCGGGGTAACGGACGGGTATCCGTTGACATGGGTTATGGCGTCAACAAACCGGCCTGCAATGGCTCAGGCACGTGACGTGATCGGTTGATCGGAGGCGGCTCGAATGCGCATCAGTTACACCCCTGAACAGGAGGAGTTGCGGCGCGAACTGCGGTCCTACTTCACCGAGCTGATGACACCGGAGCGCCGTGAGGCGCTGAGTTCGGTCCAGGGCGAATACGGCACCGGCAATGTGTACCGGGAGACGGTCGCGCAAATGGGCAAGGATGGCTGGCTCGCGTTGGGCTGGCCCCAGGAATACGGCGGCCAGGACCGCTCGGCGATGGACCAGCTGATCTTCACCGACGAGGCAGCGATCGCCGGCGCACCGGTACCGTTCCTGACGATCAACAGCGTCGCGCCGACGATCATGGCCTACGGAACCGAGGAGCAGAAGAAGTTCTTCCTGCCAAAGATCGCGGCCGGGGATTTGCACTTCGCAATCGGCTACTCGGAACCGGGCGCCGGCACCGACCTGGCTAATCTGCGCACCACCGCGGTCCGCGACGGTGACGACTACGTGATCAACGGCCAGAAGATGTGGACCAGCCTGATCGCGTACGCGGACTACATCTGGCTGGCGGTGCGCACCAACACCGAGGCCAAAAAACACCGTGGCATTTCCGTGTTGATCGTGCCGACTACAGCGGACGGCTTCTCCTGGACGCCGGTACACACTATGGCCGGTCCAGACACCAGCGCGACCTATTTCACCGATGTTCGAGTGCCCCAGACCAACCGCGTCGGCGAGGAGAACGCGGGCTGGCGCTTGGTCACCAACCAGCTCAACCACGAACGGGTCGCCCTGGTGTCGCCTGCGCCGATCTTTTTGTGCCTCCGCGAAGTTCGCGAATGGGCGCAAAATACCAAAGATGCCAGCGGCGCCCGGCTCATCGACTCCGAGTGGGTCCAACTGAATCTGGCCCGAGTCCACGCCAAGGCCGAGGTTCTCAAGCTGATCAACTGGGAGCTGGCTTCCGCGCAAAGCGAAGCCCCGTCGCCCGCCGATGCCTCAGCCGCCAAGGTGTTCGGCACCGAACTGGCTACCGAGGCCTACCGGTTGCTCATGGAGGTGCTGGGCACCGCGGCAACCCTGCGTCAGGACTCGCCAGGCGCCTTGGTGCGCGGCCGGGTCGAGCGGATGCACCGGGCATGCTTGATCCTGACCTTCGGCGGCGGCACCAACGAAGTCCAGCGCGACATCATTGGCATGGTCGCACTGGGACTGCCCCGAGCCAACCGCTGACCAGTAAGGACGAAACAGCCATGGATTTCTCGACGACTGAAGCGGCCCAGGATCTCGGCGGTCTGGTCGACACGATCGTGGACGCGGTATGCACCCCCGAGCATCAACGCGAACTCGACAAACTCGATCAACGGTTCGACCTCAAGCTGTGGCGCAAACTCATCGACGCGGGCATTTTGTCCAGCGCAGTCCCGACATCGGTGGGCGGCGATGGTTTCGGGGGGCTTGAGCAGACAGCAGTGCTGGTTGCGCTGGGGCACCAGTTGGCTGCCGTACCGTACCTGGAGTCGGTGGTGTTGGCTGCTGGCGCGCTGGCGAAGTTCGGTTCCGACGAGCTGCAACAGAGCTGGGGCGAGCCAGCTGTAGCGGGTGAGAAAATCCTCGCGGTCGCGCTGCACGCCGAGATGGGCGAGGGACCAGTGCAGGCGACGAAGGCCGGCGACGGCTACCGGCTCACCGGCACTCGCACCCAGATCAGCTATGGCCCACTAGCACACGCCTTCCTCGTCCCAGCCGAAACCGATTCTGGCACAGTAGTTTTCCTTGTTTCTGCCGAAGATCCAGGAGTCACGCTGACCGCGTTGCACACCACGGGCCTGGGCAGCGTCGGCCATCTCGCCTTGGACGGAACCGAGATCGAGTCCACCCGGCGGGTCGGCGGCAGCGACGTCGCCACTTGGCTAGATACGCATGCCGCCTTAGGGCACAGTGCTTTTCAACTCGGAGTACTTGAGCGGGGACTGCAACTGACTGCCGAGTATGCGCGCACCCGCGAGCAGTTCGATCGCCCCATCGGCAGCTTCCAGGCGGTGGGACAACGACTCGCCGACGGTTATATCGACGTCAAAGGGCTGCGAATGACGCTTACCCAAGCGGCCTGGCGGGTAGCAGAAGACCTCCCCGCCGACATCGACGTGGCCACCGCCGCATTCTGGGCCTCCGACGCCGGGCACCGGGTGGCACACACCATCGTGCACGTTCACGGGGGCGTCGGCATCGACACCGATCATCCGGTGCACCGCTATTTCCTAGCGGCAAAAGAGACCGAGTTCGCACTGGGCGGTGCCACCAGGCAGTTGCGCCAGATCGGTCGCGAGCTGGCACAGACCCCTGCTTAGCCCGCGCCCGATGGCCCCTGCCGCACCACGAGGTTGGGCTGCTTCCCAACGGGGGAAGTGACATCGCTAGTGCACCCGACCCTAGATCCGACTGCTAGCACCGTCACCGAACTGCTGCTGCCGCTGGCCCAGATCGAGGACCAGGGCGTCTATTTCGAAGAATCCTTCACCAGCTGGCGTGACCACCTCCGGCACGGTGCTGCCATCGCAGCGGCGCTGCGCGAGCGCCTCGACCCGGCACGCCCCCCGCATGTCGGCGTGCTGCTAGAGAACACTCCCTTCTTCTCAGCGATGTTGGTAGCGGCCAGACTTTCTGGGATCGTGCCCGTCGGGCTCAACCCGTTGCGCCGCGGCGCGGCGCTGGTACGCGATATCCAACGCGCCGACTGCCAACTTGTGCTTGCCGACGCAGGATGGGCTGCAACACTCGACGGCATCGACCATCTGAACGTCGATTCCGAGGAGTGGGCCGACGAGGTCGGTGCCCATTCTGGGGCGGAAGTAGCTTTTCAATCCGCTTGCCCTGCTGATCTTTTCATGCTGATCTTCACATCGGGGACGAGCGGAGATCCGAAGGCCGTGAAGTGTAGCCACAGCAAGGTTGCCGTCGCCGGCGCAATGATAGCGCAGCGTTTTGAGCTGAACCGGGACGACGTCTGCTATGTATCGATGCCGCTGTTCCATTCCAACGCGGTCATGGTCGGCTGGGCAGTCGCGATCGCCAGCCAGGGTTCAATCGCGTTGCGACGCAAGTTCTCTGCGTCGCAGTTCATCGCCGACGTCCGCCGCTACGGCGCCACCTACGCCAACTATGTGGGCAAGCCATTGTCGTATGTGCTTGCCACGCCCGAGAAGGACGACGACGCAGACAACACGCTGCGGGCGGTGTACGGCAACGAAGGCGCGCCCGGTGACGTCGAGCGTTTCGCCCGCAGGTTCGGGTGCACCGTCACGGACGGATTCGGTTCGACCGAAGGCGGCGTCGCGATTGCCCGGACTCCCGACACACCGGCAGGTGCACTGGGTCCACTGCCGGAAGAGATCCAGATCGTCGACCCCGACACCGGCGAACAATGCCCCCCGGGGGCGGTCGGCGAGCTGGTAAACACGGCGGGCCCCGGCCGATTCGAGGGCTACTACAACGACAGTGCCGCCGAAGCCGAGCGGATGGCGGGCGGCATCTACCGCAGTGGCGACCTGGCCTACCGAGACGAAGCCGGCTATGCGTACTTCGCGGGCCGGCTGGGCGACTGGATGAGGGTGGACGGCGAAAATCTCGGCACGGCGCCGATCGAACGAGTCCTGCTGCGCTATCCCGATGCCGCCGAGGTTGTGGTGTACCCGATACCCGATCCGGTGGTGGGCGACCAGGTGATGGCGGCGTTGGCGCTAGCCCCTGGCGCACGGTTCGACGCCGACACGTTCCGCTCCTTCCTGGCGGAGCAGCCCGACCTAGCGCCCAAACAGTGGCCGTCGTACGTCCGGGTTGCCGCGACACTGCCCCGCACCATGACCTTCAAAGTGCTCAAGCGGCAGTTATCAGCAGAAGGCACAAACTGCGATGATCCCGTATGGCCCATTCCCCGGTAGGCCGGGCTGTCGCCAGTTCAGGCAAGGGCCCCTTCGACCTTCGCAGAAACACCCACTGAGCTGACCGTATCGCGATACGATTCGCGCCTAACCACTGGTCGATGAAAGTCGGCCAGGATCGGTTCGGGCTCACATCGTGCGAGGTGCCGGATGTCATACGTGCTCACCGCCCCGGAGACGATGACTGCGGTAGCGGCGAATCTGGCCAATATTGGTTCGACGATCACCGAGGCCAATGCTGCCGCCGCCGCGCCAACGATCGGTTTGGTGAGCGCGGCTTCCGACGAGGTGTCCGCCGCGATTACTGCGCTGTTCAACGAGCACGCCCAGAACTATCAAGCGCTAGCCGGACAAGCGGCGGCCTTCCATAGCCAGTTTGTGCAAGCCCTTAACGCGGGCGCCAACTCATATGCCTCCGCGGAGGCGGCCAGCGCCGAGCCGTTGCAGACCTTCCTGTCGCGCCCACTCATCGGCAACGGCGCGAACGCTACAACACCGGGCGGCAACGGCGCAGACGGCGGGTGGTTGTTCGGCAGCGGCGGCGCCGGCGCCGCCGGCGCGCCGGGCCAGGCTGGAGGCAACGGCGGGTCAGCCGGGCTCTGGGGCAATGGTGGAGCCGGTGGCTTGGGCGGTAGCGGCGGTGCCAGCGGCGGCAGCGGCGGCAACGGCGGGCTGCTGTTTGGCACCGGCGGAGCCGGCGGCATGGGCGGCATTGGCAGCGCCGCCGGTATAGGTGGCGCTGGCGGCACCGGCGGCGCCGGCGCGTGGCTGATCGGCGGCGGCGGGGCCGGCGGGGCCGGCGGCATGGGCGGCACCGGCGGCGGCATCGGCGGAACCGGCGGCAGCGGCGGCGCAGGCGTGGGGCTGTTCGGCGCGGGCGGCGCGGGCGGCGCAGGTGGGATCGGTTCCGCCGGTACCGGGGCCGGCGGCGCTGCCGGCGCCGGTGGTACCGGCGGCAGCGGCGGCGCGGGTGGGCTGTTTATGAACGGCGGCGACGGCGGTGCGGGCGGACAGGGCGGCAACGGCACGGCTGGGGACAACGCCGCGGCTGGCACCGGTGCCACCGGCGGAAATGGTGGTCTTGGCGGCAACGGCGGCAACGGCGGCGCCGGAGGCTCCGGCCCGGTGTTGATTGGCCACGGCGGGGCCGGCGGACTCGGCGGCCAAGGCGGCACCGGCGGCATGGGAGGCGCCGGTGCAGCCGCCACCGTCGGGTTCACAACCGCGGGTACTGGTGGTGCTGGCGGCACCGGCGGCTCCGCCGGTGCCGGGGGTGCCGCCGGCGTCGCGGGATTTCTCACCAATGCCGGGCTGACCGGTGGCGTTGGCTCCGGGGGAACCGGCGGCCAAGGCGGCACCGGCGGAGCCGGTGTCGCCGGCGCGACCGTCACCGGCGACGGCGTCAGCGGCAACTCCGGCTCTGCGGGCGGAGCCGGCGGGGCCGGAGGGGCCGGAGGGGCCGCAGTGGCAGGCGGAGGCGGCGGTAACGGCGGCACCGGCGGAACCGGCGGCCTGGGCGGAGCCGGCAGTGCCGGCACCGATGCGACCTCAGCGGCCGGCGGCCCCGGTGGCGACGGCGGCGGCGGAAACGGGGGTGTCGGTGGCGCCGGCGGCTCCGCTGGCAGCGGTGGCGCCGCGGGTGGCACGGGCGGCACAGCGGGTAGCGCCGGCGCCGGTGGAAACGGCGGGAACGGCGGCGCTGGCGGTAGCGGCTTCATGGGCGCCAACGGCACTGACAACAGCGCAATTCCCGACACCGCGGGCGGCGACGGCACCGCAGGCGGCGGCGGTGGGGACGGCGGGGCTGGCGGTATGGCCGGCGGCGCCGGCGGAACCGGCGGCACCGGCGGAAACGGCGGAAACGGCGCACCAGGCGGCGACGGCGGCGACGGCGGCAACCTCAGCACCACCGCCGGTCTGGCCATCGGCGGCGACGGCGGCGCAGGAGGCGCAGGTGGCGCGGGCGGCACTGGCGGAGCCGCCAACGGCGGCACGACCGGGAGCACCGGCATCGGCGGCATCGGCGGGCAGGGCGGAACGGGCGGCCAAGGCGGCAGCGGAGCTGCCGGCACCGACAACAGCGGCAACATCGGGGTGGCCGGCGGCGACGGTGTCGCCGGCGCCGACGGTGGCGAAGGAGGCGCTGGGGGCGCAGCAGGTGCCAACGGCGGCACCGGTGGCAACGGCGGCACGGGCGGCACCGGTGGCGCGGGCGGCACCGGCGGCGCGGGTGGCGACGGCGCCACCAACACTGGCACCGCACCTGTTGGAGACACCGGTGCCAGTGGCGGAGCCGGGGGCGCCGGCGGTAACGGCGGAAACGGCGGCGCCGCTGGCGGCATCGGCGGAAGCGGTGGAAACGGCGGCGCTGCCGGCGCTGGCGGCAACGGCGGTGCCGCCGGTGACGGCGGCGATGGCGTCACACCAGACGCCACAACCACTATCGCCCCAGACGGCGGCGCTGGTGGTACCGGCGGCGCGGGCGGGGCAGGCGGCATGGGCGGCACCGGCGGCGGGGGCGGCGCGCTAGGCGCCGGCGGCGCAGGCGGTACCGGGGGCGCCGGCGGCGACGCGGGTGCCGCAGGAGACGGCGGCAACGGCGTTGCGGGCGGCAGCGAAGCTTTGGGTGGCGCGCCAGCAGGCTCGGGCGGCGCCGGAGGTACCGGGGGCGATGCCGGCACCGGGGGCGCCGGCGGAACGGGCGGCACCCTGGCCGGCGGCGTCGCCGGCGCGGGCGGAACCGGCGGCGCGGGCGGCATGGCCGGCGCCGGCGGAACGGGCGGCACCCTGGCCGGCGGCGTCGCCGGCGCGGGCGGAACCGGCGGCGCGGGCGGCATGGCCGGCGCGGGCGGCAACGGAGGCACCGGCGCAGCGGGCGGCGCCAGCGTCGGTGACAGCTCGTCAGCCGGCGATGGTGGCGACGGCGGTGCCTCCGGACTAGCCGGCGCCGGCGGAAACGGCGGTGCCGGCGGGGTCGGCGTCAGCGGTGGAAACGGTGGAAACGGCGGTGCCGGCGGAAACGGCAACGTCGGCGGGAACGGCACGGACGGCGCCAACGGCTCGCAGACCTTCTCGGCCACTGTCGACGCCACACCCAACGCCGGGAACGGCGGAGACGGCGGAATGGGCTCCAACGGTGGCGCGCCTGGCTCGGGTGGGGCCGCTGGCGGCGGCACCGGCGGCAGCATCGGCAGCACAGGTATTGGCGGTGACGGCGGGACCGGCGGTGCCGGCGGGACCGGCGGTATGGGCGCAAACGGTGTCAACACCGCCATACCTGCGACGGTGCCTCAGGCCGCGACTGGCACAGCCGGCGGCGCAGGTAGCCCGACCGGCGGCAACGGTGGACCCGGCACGGACGGTAGCCCCTCTTCCGGCAGCCCCCCGTTCACTCAAGTTCAGCAGGGCGGAAACGGAGGTGCCGGTGGCACCGGCACCAACACCAACGACGACGAGACCGCGACCGGCGGGCTCGGCGGTACGGGCGGGACCGGCAGCATTTCCGGCGGAGCTGGCGGCGAGGGCGGAGCTGGGGGCGACGCGTCGGCAACCGGCACCAATGGCATAGCAGACGCCGGCAACGGTGGAGCCGGCGGCGACGGCGGCGACTTTGGGGCCGGCGGCGATGGCGGAAATGGCGGCGACGTCACTGATGGATCCGTGGGTAGCACCGCCGGCAACGGCGGCGACGGCGGGAACGTTGCCGCCGGCGCTACCGGCACAGCTGGTAATGGCGGAACCGGCGGCAACGGCAACGACGGCACCCTCAACGCCGGCGATGGCGGAACTGGCGGCGACGGCGGCGCAGGTGGTGCCGGTGGCTCCAACGGCGGCAGCGGCGGAACCGGCGGCACTGCTGGCGACGGCGGCGACGGCGGAACCGGCGCGGTCGGCGGCGCGGGCGGCAACGGAGGTACCGGCGGCACGAACTCCGGCACCGGCGCCAGCGGTAACGGCGGCGATGGCGGAACCGGCGGGGTTGGCTCCATCGGCGGGCTGGGTGGCGACGCAGGGCGCGGCGGAAATGGCGGCGCCGTGGGCGCCGGTGGCATCGGCACCTCTGGCGATGGCGGTGCCGGCGGGAGCGGCGGCACTGGCGGCGACGGCGGAAACGGCGGCGACGGCGGCGACGGCGGGAGCGGCGGCACTGGCGGCGACGGCGGAAACGGCGGCGACGGCGGCGACGGCTCAGCCGGCGGGGACCTCGGCAGCGGCGGGTTCGCCGGAGGGGCCGGCGCATCCGCCGGCACCGACGGAATCGCCGGCGCTACCGGCAACCAGGGCAACCAAGGCGCCTCAAGCTGACGCCACGTTGCGGGCGGCCTCGGCACTTGGCGCTAGAGCCGAACTGGCGCGTCGGATATCAGCCTGAGCTACCCCAATACTGACGGCACGACGGCGTCAATCAGGTGCGGACCAGGCTCGGCGAAGGCAGCCCGCAGCGCGCTGGCTAATTCCTCGCACGTGGTGACGCGCCGCGCGGGGACACCCATTCCTTCGGAGATCTTGACGAAATCTATTGCCGGACGTGATATGTCGAGGAGATCCATTGCCTTGGGGCCAGGGGCCGCTCCGGCGCCGACACGTTGCAGCTCGATTCGCAGAATGTCGTAGGCGCCGTTGTCATAGACCACTGTGGTGACGTCGAGGTTCTCCCTGGCTTGAGTCCACAACCCCGAAATCGTATACATGGCAGACCCGTCAGATTCCAGACAGAGCACCGGACGGTCCGGGGCTGCGACCGCGGCACCCAGCGCGGCTGGGATACCGTAGCCGATCGCACCACCGGTCAATGTGAGCCAGTCGTGGGCCGGCGCTCCGGCGGTAGCGTGCGCCAGCGCCACGCCTGACGTGTTCGACTCGTCGACCACGATCGTTCGCTCCGGCATCAGCGCGCCAATCACGTCGGCGGCCAAGGCCGAGGTCAACGGACCCTCCGGCAACTGTGGGCGCAACGCTGGAGCCACCGGCGCCCAACGCCCCGGCGCTACCTCGTCAGCCAATGCGACTAGTGCGTCAACCGCACCGCCGCGCCCGGCCAGTACATGCACCTCGCAGCCGGGCGGCACCAGATCACTCGGCATGCCGGGGTAGGCGAAAAACGAAACGGGCGACTTGGCCCCCGCCAGCACCAGGTGCTTCACACCGTCGAGCTGGGCCGCAGCGGCCTCCGCGAAATAGGCCAACCGTTCGACCGCAGGAATACCGGCGCCGCGTTCCAGCCGAGTCGGGAAAGTCTCACATAGCCAACGGGCTCCAGTTGCTTCGACGATCCGTGCGGCCGCCGTCAGGCCGGCCCCCCGGGTAGCGTCGCCACCGATCAGAATCATGGTGGGTTCTCCGGAGCGCAGCACCGCGCCTACCGGCGCCACGTCCACAGGCGTCGCCATCGGTTGCGTCGGAACGGGACCGGCGGCGGAGGCATCCGCGGACCAGGATGCGTCCGCGGGCAGGATCAGCGTGGAGATCTGCGAGCCGGCCCGGCTCGCGGCGATGGCTTCGGCCGCATCGACTGCGACCCGGCGGCTATCCGTTGTCCGGCGCACCCATCCCGAGACAGTGCCGGCAAGCGCGTCGATGTCGGATTCCAGTGGGGCGTCGTACTGCTTGTGATCGGTAGCGTGGTCACCGACGACAAGCAGCATCGGAACCCGAGCGCGACGCGCGTTGTGCAGATTGGCCAGCCCATTGCCAAGTCCGGGCCCCAGGTGCAGCAGCACTGCCGCCGGCTGGTCGGCGATACGCGCATAGCCGTCGGCTGCGCCGGTGGCCACGCCTTCGAAAAGCGTCAGCACCCCCCGCATCTGCGCGACCGTGTCGAGTGCGGCCACAAAGTGCATCTCTGAGGTGCCTGGGTTGGCGAAGCACACATCGACGCCGCCGTCGACCAAGGTGTTGATCAGCGCCTGGGCGCCGTTCATGTGTGGACCTCGTGCCCGGTGAGCCGGAATACGCGCTGGGCGTTGCCCTGAAGAAAGTCGTGACGGGCTTCGTCGCTGAGCCCGAGGTCGTCGAGACCTGCCAAGGCATGCGCGTGAGCGATCATCGGGTAGTTGGTGCCGAAGAGAACTTTGCGCTGTCCCGTACCGGTTTTCATGAATCGCACCAGCTCGTCCGGTAGCCGTTTGATGGTGTAGGCCGAGGTGTCGATGTAAACATTCGCGTGCTTGCGGGCTACAGCGACCATCTCCTCGGTCCACGGATAACCCACGTGCCCGCACACGATCATCAACTCTGGAAAGTCGAGGGCTACCTGGTCGATGTAGGGAATCGGACGCCCGGTCTCCGATGGCCGCAGCGGCCCGGTATGCCCGACCTGGGTGCAGAACGGCACCCCAGACTCCACGCATTCAGCGAACAGCGGGTAGTAACGGCGATCGGTGGGCGGCGCGTTCCATAGCCAGGGCACCACCCGCAGGCCAACGAACCCGTCGTCACGCACCCGGCGCCGCAGCTCGCGGACCGCTGCCATCGGACTGTCGAGGTCAACGGTCGCCAAACCGGCAAACCGACTGGGGTGCATTCGGACCCATTCGGCAACCTCGTCATTGGAGATCAGATCCTGGCCGTTGGGACCGCGCCACGCGCTGATCAGCCCGCGGTCAACGGCCGCGGCATCCATCACCGCCAGGGTCGCCTCGATCGGGATCTCGGTATCCGGGATGGACCCACCGGTCCAGCGCCGAAGTGACGCGAACGCATCGTTGCCGATAAACCGTTGGGTTGGGTGCTGCATCCACACATCGATCGTCATCGCGGTTCGACTGTAGTCGCCCGCACCGAATGGCGGCGATTCTGCAGAACCACGGTGTCGCGGATCAGCCGTGTGACGATTGAGAACCGCACCGCGAAGGCATTGGAAGAGCCCGGCGCACAAAGATGGTGCGACACCGGGATCAGCCGGCGCCGCACCAGTCTTTAAGCGCCAGTCGTCACCTGGCTGGCACGCACCTCATCAGCGGGCCGTAACTCAGTCTGCTCCTTGGCCCAGCGGTAGTCTGGCTTGCCGGCGGGCGAGCGCTTCACCTCGTCAACAAACCATAGACTGCGCGGCACTTTGTACCCGGCGATCTCCGACCGCACGAAACTGTCCAGCTCGGCCAGCGGCGGTCGCCGCCCCTCCCGGGCCTGCACCACAGCAGCCACCTGCTGACCGTAGTGGGGATCGGGCACACCAACTACTAGGGCGTCGAAGACATCGGCATGCCCCTTGAGCGCGGCCTCGACTTCCTCGGGGTAGATCTTCTCGCCACCGCTGTTGATCGAGACTGAGCCACGCCCCAGCATGGTGACCGTCCCGTCCTCCTCCACCTGCGCGTAGTCACCGGGAATCGAGTACCGCACCCCGTTGATCGTTTTGAACGTCTCGGCGGTCTTCTTCTCGTCCTTGTAGTAGCCGACCGGAATGTTGCCCTTCTTGGCGAGAATGCCACGCACACCAGAACCCGGCTTAACCTCGTTGCCGTCGTCGTCGAGCACCACGGTGCGCTGGTCAATGGTTACCCGCGGCCCCCCCGAATGCGCCTGGCCGGCGGCCACGATGCTGGTGCCGCCAAAACCAGTCTCCGAAGAACCAATCGAGTCGGTGATAACCCGGTTGGGCAACAACTCAAGCAGCCTTTCCTTAATACTCGGCGAGAACAGCGCCGCGGTGCTGGCCAGCAAGAACAACGAGGACAGGTCATAGTCATTGTCGGCCGAAAGAGCGTCGAGCAGCGGGCGCGCCATGGCATCCCCGGTGAAAAACAGCAGGTTGACCTTGTGAGTGTGAACCGCGCGCCACACTTCGTCCGCGTTGAACTCGGGTGCGAGGACCGTGGTTTGACCCGAGAAAAGCGACATCCAGGTGGCCGATTGCGTGGCGCCGTGGATCATCGGCGGAATCGGGTACCGAATCATCGGCGGATTCGCCGCGCCTGCCTTGGCGAGGT
Source organism: Mycobacterium sp. (assembly GCF_965230835.1). Classification (GTDB taxonomy): domain Bacteria; phylum Actinomycetota; class Actinomycetes; order Mycobacteriales; family Mycobacteriaceae; genus Mycobacterium. The sequence goes on along the minus strand of NZ_CBDDLW010000002.1, from coordinate 2,850,444 downwards.
CGTGCTCGTCCTTGACGAATTCGCCAGTCGCGAAATCTGTCCCACCGAACAGAACACGATAGATGTCCTCATGGCGCCACATAACGCCCTTGGGGAAACCAGTCGTGCCGCCGGTGTAGAGCAAGTAGATGGCATCGGCGCTGCGCTCACCGAAATCACGCTCCGGGGAAGCCGTCGCGATTGCAGAGGAAAATTCGACGCCGCCATAACGCTGGTAGTCGGTGTCACTGCCGTCTTCCACAACGAGGATCGTCTTGACGTTCGGGGTGTCCGGCAACACGTTGGCGACCCGGTCGGAGTACCGCCTTTCGTGCACCAGTGCCACCATGTCGGAGTTATCGAAGAGGTAGCGAAGTTCGCCCTCCACGTAGCGGAAGTTGACGTTCACCAGAATGGCGCCCGCCTTGACGATGCCGAGCATCGCGATGACGATCTCGATGCCGTTGCGGCAGTACAGGCCGACCTTATCGTCCTTCTGCACTCCCTGCTCCATCAGGTAGTGCGCGAGGCGGTTGGCTTTCTCCTCAAGTTGGGCGTAGGTCACCTGCTCGTCGCCGCAGATAAGGGCTACACGGTCAGGCACAGCGTCGATAGCGTGCTCAGCGAGATCAGCAATATTCAGGGCCACGGCCACCAAACTAGAACGTGTTACATTTCTTGACAAGCTGGTGCCCACATCGAGGGAGAGGCGGTAGCCGTGGCCACAGATATTTCCGCAGCGGCAGCAAACGTCGAATCGGAGCCAGACGCGCTGGTGGAGCAGCGCGGTCACACGCTCATCGTGACGCTGAACCGACCAGCGGCACGCAATGCACTCAGCGGCGAAATGATGCAAATCATGGTCGAGGCGTGGGACCGGGTGGACAATGATCCCGACATCCGGTGCTGCATCTTAACGGGGGCGGGTGGATATTTCTGCGCCGGCATGGACCTCAAAACAGCAACTAAGCGGCCGCCCGGCGACTCATTCAAGGACGGCAGCTACGACCCGTCGCGGATAGACGCACTACTCAAAGGTCGTCGGCTCACCAAACCGCTGATCGCAGCCGTCGAAGGACCTGCGATCGCCGGTGGGACCGAGATCTTGCAGGGCACAGACATTCGTATTGCCGGCGAGAGCGCCAAGTTCGGCATCTCCGAGGCCAAATGGAGTCTCTACCCAATGGGCGGCTCGGCCGTGCGGCTCGTGCGGCAGATTCCCTACACCGTGGCTTGCGACCTGCTGCTCACCGGGCGGCACATCACGGCCGCCGAGGCCAAGGAGATGGGCCTGATCGGATATCTCGTGCCGGACGGGCAGGCGCTAACCAAAGCGCTGGAAATCGCCGAACTCATCGAGAACAACGGACCGCTGGCCGTACAAGCGATCCTGCGAACGATCCGTGAAACCGAGGGGATGGCCGAAAACGACGCGTTCACGATCGACACCCAGATCGGTATCAAGGTCTTTCTCTCCGACGACGCCAAAGAAGGCCCGAGGGCCTTCGCGGAGAAGCGCAAACCCCAGTTCCAGAACCGCTAGCAACCTAGGCGCGCAGCGGCGCGCTCGGGGTGAACACCACTGGCATCGACTCCAAGCCGCTGACGAAGTTCGCCGGCCGCAGCGGCAGAGTCGCGCTGTCGGGGGCTAGTTGGAGGTCGGGGAGCCGCTCCAAAACCCGCCGTGTCATCAATGACAGCTCCAGGCGGGCCAACTGGTTGCCCAAACAGAAGTGCGTGCCGAAACCAAATGCCATATGGCTGTTCGGGTTTCGCTGGATATCGAAGTGCTCTGGTTCGGAGAACACCGCTTCGTCAAAGTTCGCCGACTCGAAAAGCAGCAGGATCTTCTCGCCTTCGCGAAGCTCGGTGCCGTGGAACTCAGTGTCGGCGGTCAACGTGCGGCACATGTTCTTTACCGGCGACGTCCAGCGCAGCATCTCTTCGATCGCACCGGGCAGCATCGCATCAACGTCGCGCTGCAGTAGGTCCCACTGGTCACGGTGCCGCACCAGCTGCTCGGTTCCGCCGCTCAGCGTGTGCCGGGTGGTCTCGTCGCCACCGATCAGAATCAGCAGCGTCTCCATGACCAGCTCATCGTCACTTAGCCGCTCGCCGTCAACTTCAGAACTGACCAGAATGCTGACCAGGTCGTCGGTCGGCTGTTGCCGGCGCGCGGCGATAGTCGCCCGAGTGAAGTCGTTGTAAGCGGCGAAGGCGTCCATGGTGATCTGGAAATCATCGTCGGATACATGCGAGCTGAGGAACGTCACCAGATCGTCGGACCATCGCAGGAACATCTCGCGCTGGTCGGGGCGCACCCCGAGCATGTCGCCAATGACTGCCATCGGCAACGGCGCGGCCAGGTCCCGCACGAAGTCACATTCGCCCTTTTCGCAGACCGCATCGATCAGCGTGTCGCACAGCTCACCGAGCGATTTCTCCTTGTCCTTGACCCGCTTGCGGGTGAACCCGGCATTAACCAGCTTGCGCCGCAACAGATGCGCGGGATCATCCATGTCGATCATCATGGGCATCGCGGGCTGGTCCGGACGGATTCCACCGGCGTTCGAGAACAGCTCAGGCCGCCGTTCAGCGTCGATCACCGCCTGATAGCTCGTCGCGCCCGCCAGACCGTTGCGATCCCGGAAAACCGGCTGGTTGGCACGCATCCACCGGTACACTGCACGCGCCTTCGCGCTGTCGGAATAAAAGTTGCCGTCGGTCAGATCGACGTCGGGTCTCGTCTCCGATGCCGTCGGAACCACTACTTCAGTCATCGCATTCCTCCGCATTACAGTGAGTGTCATGTCTGGCTCGCAACACACCATCGCCGGCACCGTGCTCACCATGCCGGTACACGTCCGCACCGCGAATTTGCACTCCGCGATGTTCTCCGTGCCCGCCGCGGCAACACAGCGCCTCGTCGACTACAGCGGACTGCAAGTCTGCGAATACCTGCCTGGTCGCGCAATCGTGCTGCAGATGCTGGTGCGCTACGTCGATGGGGATCTGGGACAGTATCACGAGTACGGCACCGCGATCATGGTGAACCCGCCCAACGCGACAGCTCCTGCGCCTCGCGGGCCCCGGGCGCTGGCCAAAGCCGCCGCGTTCATTCACCACCTGCCGGTAGACCAGGAATTCACGCTCGAGGCGGGCCGAACCATCTGGGGATTCCCGAAGGTCATGGCAGATTTCACTGTTCATGAGGGAAGGACGTTCGGCTTCGAGGTCAGCGCGGGCGGTCAACTGATCGCTGGGATGGAGGTCCGTCCGGGCTTGCCGGTGCCGACGCGTGGGGCGCAAGTGCTGACGACATACTCTCATCAAGACGGCGTCACTCGAGAAATCCCCTGGGAAATGCGCATATCGGGGATGCGAGCCCGGCTCGGCGGCGCTCGCCTGCGCCTGGGGGGCCATCCCTACGCCAAAGAACTTGAATCGCTGGGCCTGCCTAAACGAGCGCTGGCGTGCCAATCGGCGGCCAACGTGGAGATGACATTCGGCGATGCCCGCACGATCTGACCCGAACTCCACTCGGTCAATCTAGAACGCGTTCTAACACCCTGGCAAGAACCCTCAAAGCAAGGCCGCCAGGTCGCGGACCTGCTCCGTGCTACGCGCAGCGACCACCATCATCGTCACACCGGCGGCCTCCCAGGCTGCGATCTGCTTACGCACGTAGTCCAGATCCCCGACAATCATGGCGTCATCAACGAGTTCGTCGGGGATGATTTCCGCGGCCTTGTCCTTACGGTCCGAGCGGAAAAGGGTGGTGACCTCGTCCACTACTTCCGCGTAACCCATCCGGCGATAGACGTCGGCATGGAAGTTCGTTCCTTCAGCGCCCATACCGCCCATGTAGAGGGCCAGGAAAGGCTTGATACCGGCAAACGCCGCCGGCCGGTCGTCGGTAACCACTATTTGGGCAGTCGCGCAGATCTCAAAGTCCGAACGGCTACGCCGAGCTCCAGGACGAGCAAATCCCTCGTCGAGCCATTCGTTGTACATGTCGGCCATTCGCGGCGCGTAAAAGATGGGCAGCCAGCCGTCACAGATCTCGGCGGCCAGCGCCACGTTCTTCGGCCCCTCGGCGCCCAGCATGATCGGAATATCGGCACGCAACGGATGGGTGATGGGTTTTAGCGCCTTACCCAGGCCTGTCGTACCCTCCCCCGTCAGCGGCAGCGGATAGTGCGGGCCGTCGCTGGTGACTGGCTTTTCCCGAGCCCACACCTGACGAATGATGTCGATGTATTCGCGGGTGCGAGCCAGCGGCTTGGGAAATGCCTGGCCGTACCAACCCTCGACCACCTGTGGGCCGGACACACCGAGTCCAAGGATGTGCCGGCCGCCACTGAGATGATCAAGGGTCAGCGCGGCCATCGCGCACGCGGTCGGGGTACGGGCGGACAGCTGGATGACAGAGGTGCCTAACCGCACTCGCTGAGTAGACGAACCCCACCAGGCCAGCGGTGTGTACGCGTCGGAGCCCCAGGCCTCGGCGGAAAACACGGCGTCGAACCCGGCATCCTCCGCCGCGGCTACAAGTTCCGCGGCATTTTCCGGTGGCTGAGCACCCCAATACCCCAGCTGCAACCCCAGCTTCATGATTTCCATCCTTCCCCGGGATTTCCAGCCCGGCAGCCGGGCGATCCTGGAAGCTCATCCAGACCTATGTTGAATCCGTTCTTAGAACCTGTTCTACTCGAAGGCGTGACAGCCAGTTCGAGCGGCCCGGGCCTGATCGACCACCCTGAGCCACCTCTCTCCGCGCCGTTGACGTTCGCCTTCGACTACACCCGTTCGGTCGGGAACACGCTGAGCAAGTTCTTCACCGCCCTACGTGAACGCCGCGTTCTGGGAGTGCGCGGATCGGATGGCCGGGTCCATGTGCCGCCCGCGGAATATGACCCGGTTACCTACGAGCCGCTGACCGAGATGGTACCGGTGTCTAGCGTCGGTACCGTCGTATCCTGGACCTGGCAACCAGAACCACTCGAGGGCCAGCCGCTGGATCGGCCGTTCGCTTGGGCACTGATCAAGCTGGACGGCGCCGACACACCGTTGATGCACGCGGTGGACACCGGACCCGCGGGCCCTTCGGGGATCAGCACCGGCGCTCGGGTCCATGTGCACTGGGCCGACGAGCCGGTCGGGGCGATCACCGACATCGCCTACTTTGCGCTCGGCGCGGACGCCGAGGCCGTGCCCGAGCAGCAACCAGGCGACCGCGATCCAGTCACGATGATCGTCACCCCCGTTCGGATGGAAATTCAGCACACCGCCTCGCATGAGGAAAGCGCCTACCTGCGGGCGCTCTCGCAGGGCAAGTTGCTCGGCGCGCGCACCCGCAGCGATGGCCCCGAAAAAACAAACGTGTACTTCCCTCCGCATGGAGCCGATCCAGCTACCGGCCTGCCGACCACTGAGTTCGTCGAACTGCCCGACAAGGGCACGGTGACGACGTTCGCGATTATCAACATTCCCTTCATGGGACAACGCATCAAACCGCCTTACGTGGCCGCCTATGTGCTCCTCGACGGCGCCGACATCGCTTTCCTGCACCTGGTCTCCGAGATCGACGCCCACGAAGTCCGGATGGGCATGCGCGTCGAGGCAGTGTGGAAGCCGTCAGAGGAATGGGGACCAGGCATCGACAACATCGAGTACTTCCGGCCTTCCGGAGAACCCGATGCCGACTACGACACCTACAAACACCATCTGTAAAGGGCTACCTGCATGAGCGCTCGTAACGTCGCGGTGGTCGGCTTCGCCCACGCCCCGCACGTACGCCGTACCGACGGCACCACGAACGGCGTCGAGATGTTGATGCCGTGCTTCGCCCAGTTGTATTCCGACCTGGGCATAACCAAGGCCGATATCGGGTTCTGGTGTTCCGGCTCCTCGGACTACCTTGCTGGAAGGGCATTTTCGTTCATTTCGGCGATTGACACGATCGGCGCCGTTCCGCCGATCAACGAATCGCACGTCGAGATGGACGCGGCATGGGCACTCTACGAGGCTTACATCAAGCTGTTGACTGGAGAGGTGGACACAGCGCTGGTATACGGCTTCGGGAAATCCTCCGCCGGGATCCTGCGTCGCGTTCTGTCACGACAAACCGATCCCTATACCGTGGCGCCGCTGTGGCCGGATTCTGTGTCGATGGCCGGCCTGCAGGCCCGCATCGGCCTGGATACGGGTAAGTGGACGTTCGACCAGATGGCGCATGTGGCGCTGGATTCGTTTGCCAACGCTCAACGAGTGGACACCGAACCACCCGCGAAAAGCGTCGACGAGCTACTCAGCCGCCCGTTCTTCGCCGACCCACTGCGACGCCACGACATCGCGCCGATCACCGACGGCGCCGCCGCGATCGTGCTCGCAGCGGACGACCGTGCCCGTGACTTACGGGAGCACCCTGCCTGGATCACCGGTTTCGAGCACCGCGTCGAATCCCCGTCGTTGGGTGTGCGCGACCTTACTGTGTCCTCGTCCACCGCGGCCTCAGCCCGCGCAGCCACTGGCGGCAACGCCAGCACGATTGACGTCGCCGAGCTTCACGCGCCCTTCACGCACCAACAGCTGATCCTCACCGAGGCGATCGGGCTCCCGGAGTCGGCGATGATGAACCCTTCCGGCGGCGCGCTGGCCGCCAACCCGATGTTCGTCGCCGGATTGGAGCGTATCGGCTTCGCAGCACAACACATCTGGAACGAATCAGCCGGACGGGTGCTGGCGCATGCCACGAGCGGGCCGGCGCTGCAGCAGAATCTGATCGCGGTCATGGAAGGAAAGAACTGATGGCCGGACAGCCCGCGGCAGTGCTCGGCACTGGACAGACCAAGTATGTCGCCAAGCGCCAAGACGTTTCGATGAACGGTCTGGTGCGCGAAGCCATCGACCGAGCACTCGCCGATTCCGGGTCCAGCTTCGACGATATCGACGCCGTCGTGGTCGGCAAGGCGCCTGACTTCTTTGAGGGTGTCATGATGCCGGAATTGTTCATGGCCGACGCCATGGGCGCTACCGGCAAGCCGCTGATCCGGGTACACACCGCGGGTTCGGTCGGTGGATCCACCGGCGTGGTGGCCGCCAGCCTGGTTCAGTCCGGAAAGTACCGTCGCGTGTTGGCCATGGCCTGGGAGAAACAGTCGGAATCCAATGCCATGTGGGCGCTGTCGATCCCGGTACCGTTCACCAAGCCGGTTGGTGCCGGCGCAGGTGGATACTTTGCCCCGCACGTCCGGGCATACATCCGCCGCGCCGAGGCGCCGACCAACATTGGCGCGATGGTCGCGGTCAAAGACAGGCTCAACGGTAGCCGTAACCCATTGGCACACCTGCAGCAACCCGACATCACCGTGGAGAAAGTGCTCGAGTCCCAGATGTTGTGGGATCCCATACGGTTCGACGAGACCTGTCCATCGTCGGACGGCGCCTGCGCTGTCGTCATCGGCGATGAGCAGATCGCCGAAGTCCGGATAGCCGACGGACATCCGGTGGCCTGGATCCATGCCACCGCGCTGCGCACCGAACCGTTGGCATTCTCCGGACGTGACCAAGTCAACCCCCGGGCCGGCCGCGACGCGGCAGCCGCGCTGTGGAAAGCGGCCGGCATCACGAGTCCCGTCGACGAAATCGACGCCGCTGAAATCTACGTACCGTTCTCTTGGTTCGAGCCAATGTGGCTGGAGAACCTGGGATTTGCCGCCGAAGGGGAAGGCTGGAAGCTCACCGAAGCCGGCGAGACGGCAATCGGCGGGCGGCTGCCAGTTAACCCCTCCGGGGGCGTACTGTGTTCGAACCCGATCGGGGCCTCGGGCCTGATTCGCTTCGCCGAGGCGGCAATCCAGGTGATGGGCAAGGGTGGGGATCATCAGGTACCGGGCGCCCGAAAGGCATTCGGGCATGCCTACGGGGGTGGCTCACAGTACTACTCGATGTGGGTCGTCGGAAGCGAGAAGCCGCGACAAACCGGATGAAGTACACCTGCAGCGTCGCGATGGGACCGGTCGACGAGCTAATCAGCATCGCCAAGACGGCCGAGGAGGTCGGGTTTGACGCGATTGCATTGCCCGATTCGCTGTTCTACATGGAGAAGGCCGCTGCCGAATATCCCTACACTCCTGACGGATCGCGCATGTGGGACCAGAACACCCCCTGGGTGGACCCGCTGATCGCCGCCGGCGCGATGGGAGCGGTCACCACGACACTGCGGTTCTACACAAATGTGTTGAAGCTCGGTTCTCGCAACCCGCTGCTGCTGGCGCGGCAAGTCGGTTCGGTGGCGAACCTGACCAGCAACCGATTTGGCTTCGGAATCGGGATCGGCTGGGCACCAGAAGAATTCGAGTGGTGCGGGGTACCCTACAAACGCCGCGGCGCACGAGTCGACGAAATGATCGAAGTCATCAAGCTAGTACTAGCCGGCGGAATGGTCGAGTTCCACGGCGAGTTCTACGATTTCGACCGGTTACAAATGAGTCCGGCACCCAGCGCTCCGGTTCCGTTCTACGTCGGCGGGCACACCGACGTTGCGCTGCGCCGGGCAGCGCGCGTCGGCGATGGCTGGACCAGCGCGATGATGACCGGCAGGCAACTGGCCGAGGCTGTGGGAAGAATCAACGCCCTACGCACCCAATACGGTCGGGCCGACCAACAGTTCGAGTTCCAAGCCGTCTGCATCGACAAGTTCGGTGTAGACGGTCACCGCGAGCTGGCTGAGATTGGGATTACTGACAATATCGTCATCCCTTGGATTTTTGACGGCCTTGGCTTCGACGCGCCGCTCGACAAAAAGCAGGATTCGCTGAAACGCTTCGCCGACACCTACATCCACTCCGGCTGGCAGGAACAAACATGACCGAGAAGCAGGCCAAAAGCCCACATCCCGCCCACGAAGCCGGACGCCGCTCGCGTGCGGCAGTCCGGTCACGAGACAAGGAGGCGTGGTTGGCGGTGTTCGCCGATGACGCCGTTGTGGAGGACCCCATCGGGCCGTCGCCGTTTGATCCCGAGGGCAAGGGACACCGGGGACGCGACGCGATATCCGCCTTTTGGGACAAGGCCATCGCCAGCACCGACAAAATCGAGTTCAACTTCCGTGACACCTACCAATGTGGGAATGAGGAAGCCAACGTCGGCGACATCGTCATCACCATGGGCGGGCACCAGATCACCGCAGAAGGCGTCTTCACCTACAAGGCCAACGATGATGGCCAATTGGTGGCGTTGCGCGCCTACTGGGAATTGGAAAGGGCGGCGGCAACCAGCCGACCGATTTAGCTCGGCGTACCGGAGATCGGCCGTAGGCCGGCCTTATATCGTTGGGCCAGGTCGCGGTAATACCGCGGATCGATGTTGGCCCCTATTTCGGCGCCCGATGTGTCGGCCGGGCCCGCGACCTCAGCTGGCGCCCCGGTTGCCAGCATTCCTTCCGGAATGTGGGTGCCGGCCACCACCAACGATTGCGCCGCGATCACGCACCGGGCACCGAGCACCACCCCGTCCAGGACCGTAGCGTGATCGGCGATCAAAGCCTCAGCACCCACGTGGACCCCGCGGACAACAGCCATGTGCGCGACATCGGCCCCGGGGCCGATGTCGACGGGGACGCCGGGTGACGCGTGCAATACAGCTCCATCCAGCACGTTCGCACCCTCCCGTACGATGATCGGCGCGTAGTCACCGCGCAGCACAGTGTTGAACCAGACTGACGCGCCTGCCTCGATAGTGACGTCGCCGATCAGGGTGGCGGTCGGGGCCACGAAGGCGGTGGGATCGATGATGGGCGCCCGATCCTCGAAGACAAACAGCGGCATCGTATAGATATACGCCCAATACTGATTTTCCGCGGTCAGACCCACCGCCGTTGCGCGTTGCGGCAGAAAAACTGTAACGTGTTCTAGTTAGAGATACCGAGCTGGAGGTGACAGGGTGAGTACCGACACCACTGCAGTCGGCGTCCGGGAGATTGACTCCGGCGCTCTGCCGACCAGGTACGCCCGCGGCTGGCATTGCCTGGGCGTCGCAAAGGACTTTCTGGACGGGAAACCACACCCGGTGGAAGTGTTCGGCACCAAACTAGTGGTATTCGCCGATTCACAGGGTGAGCTGAAAGTCCTCGACAGCTATTGCCGGCACATGGGCGGCGACCTGTCACAGGGAATCATCAAGGGCGATGCGGTCGCCTGCCCGTTCCACGACTGGCGCTGGGGCGGCGACGGCCGCTGCAAGTTGGTGCCGTACGCCAAGCGCACACCAAGGACAGCCCGTACCCGGTCCTGGACGACCGATGTGCGCGGCGGCCTGTTGTTTGTCTGGCACGACCACGAAGGCAATCCACCGGACCCGGCCGTGAGAATCCCCGACATACCCGAAGCGGCCAGCGACGAATGGACCGAGTGGCGGTGGAACCGCATCCTCATCGAGGGCTCCAACTGCCGCGACATCATCGACAACATTACCGATATGGCGCACTTCTTCTATATCCATTTCGGCTTGCCGACGTACTTCAAGAACGTCTTCGAGGGCCACATCGCCTCGCAGTATCTGCACGACGTGGGCCGGCCCGACATCGATAATTTGGGGCGTCAGTACGGTGAAACGCACCTGGACTCGGAGGCCTCCTACTTCGGGCCGTCGTTCATGATCAACTGGTTGCACAACAGTTACAGCGGCTACAAGGCCGAGTCGATCTTGATCAACTGCCACTACCCGGTAACCCAGAATTCCTTCATGCTGCAGTGGGGTGTCATCGTCGAAAAGCCCAAGGGAATGGCCGAGGAGATGACCGACAAGCTTTCCCGGGTGTTCACCGAAGGCGTAAGCAAGGGCTTTCTGCAGGACGTCGAGATCTGGAAGAACAAGACCAGGATCGACAACCCGCTGCTGGTCGAGGAGGATGGCGCCGTCTATCAGCTGCGTCGCTGGTATGAGCAGTTCTACGTGGACGTAGCCGACATCACCCCAGAGATGGTGGAACGCTTCGAGATCGAGATCGATACCACCCGCGCCAACGAGTTCTGGAATGCCGAGGTCGAGGAGAACCTCAAAGCGGCAAAAGACCTGGAGTCGGGTGCAGCCACGCCGGCCTCCACTGATGTGCCCGCCGAGCAGCACTGACCGACCCCACATGAACTCGTTGGGCGATCAGCCGCCGGTCCCCGACGTCGATCGGCTGGCACGGTCGATGCTGCTGCTGCATGGTGATCACGACGATCACCATGATTCGCCTGTGCGTGACGGCAGCTATCAGGGTGCTCGTTCCGGTTTGGCGTCGAAGTCAAGGGATTTCGCCGACGACCCGAAACGTGCTGCGGCAGTTGCCGAAGCAACCCGCGCTGATCGCGAGTACTACCTAAAGTCCGGACTCCACCCGGTGGATTGCCGCTTCTGCCATGTCACGGTGGCTGTCAAGAAGCTTGGGCCGACCCACACAGCGGTTCAATGGAGCGCCGAGGCGGCAGCACGCTGCGCGCACTTCGCCGAGGTGCGTGCCAGCGGCGGGAACACCGCACGCACCAAAGCCTGCCCACGGTTGACTGACAGCATTGAGCATGCGGTGGCGGAGGGATATCTGGACGCCGACTGAGCGCAGCTCGGCGAATCACAGCCCGGCAAACCGCTCCTTTACCGTCTCGGCAGTCAGCCCGTAATCGGCCAACGAGTAAGTATGTTTCGGTGCTCGGGCACCGGTCTGACTCTCGGCGTGCATGTTCTCCATGGCCAACCGAGCCTGCTCGGATAGCGGAATATCGAAGTGGCGGTAGATATTCGTCACCGTGCCTATCGGATCGGCGATCAGATCTCGGTATTCGACGTCATAGAACTGCGCCGGATTGTATTTGGCACGCGCGGTATTGAATCGCTCCAGGCCACGTGACCAAGATTCCATCGCGTCGGCGCCGATTTGGGCGCCGACAAAAGTCGTAGACCACCCGTCTGAGGTGTGCTGAGCAAGCGAGCACATCGAAGCCATGATCGTCTCGACCGGCCGATGCGTCTGTACTACGAGCGCGTCGGGATATGTCGCCATCAATGCATCCAAGGCGAACAAATGGCTCGGATTCTTCAAGACCCAACGCTTTTCGGCGTCATTGAGCCCGATCAGCTGAAGATTCTTGCGATGTCGCAGATACGACGGCGTCCAGTCTTGGCGCGAAAGCCACTGCGCGTAACTAGGTAGGTGCGCCAACGACTCGTAAGACACCGAATGCAACGACTGCCGCAGCAGCTGCCAACACTCCTCCAGCTCGTAGGCCGCCATAAAATGCAGGCCGGTGTATCCCGGATTCTCGTTCTGGTGCTGTGTGAATTGCGCGTCAAGCTGACGGTACAGCGGGTTTGAATCCCAGGTTTCGCGAGGCGGGCGAGGCTGCGGAAACTCGGCCAACCACATGTGCAAGCCTTGATGCGCCGGATCGGCACCGAGCAGCCGATGCAGCGCAGTTGTTCCGGTACGTACCAGGCCTGTGACGAAGATCGGGCGCTCGATAGCGACGTCGGCATACTCCGGGTACTGCTTCCAGGCGGCCTCGGACAGCAACCTTGCCGCCAGCGCACCCCGCAGGAAAAACCGGGAAATCTTGCTGCCGAACACGGTCAAGCCGGCTTCGCGCTGGTAGGACTCCAATAGCACGCCCAGCGCCTCACGGTAGTTGTCGTCGTCGGCGCCAAAGTCGTCAAGCCCGGTCAGTTTGGTGGCCGACGCGTGTAGATCGTCTACAGTGCCGACATCGGTTCGTTCAGCCATCAGGTGTGATACTCCCCGCAATTGACGTCCAGAGTCTGCCCCGTGATACCACTAGCCATGTCGCTGGCGAGAAACAGAATCGCCGACACCACTTCATCTTCGGTGGGCAGCCGCTTGAGATCGGAGTTCGCTGCCGTGGATTCGTAGATCTGATCCACCGTAATTCCGTACTTACCGGCCTGATGCTCGAAGTAGCCTCGCAAGGTATCGCCCCAGATGTAGCCGGGAACAACGGAGTTAACGCGGATACCCTTCTCGCCGAGTTCGGCGGCAAGCGACTGCGACATAGCCAGCAAGGCCGACTTGGCCATTTTGTAGGCCCCGTACTTCGGCTGAGAGTGCCGGATCACCATCGAGTTAACGTTAACGATCGATCCTGCGGACTCCGCCAGCGTCGGCGCGAACGCCTGGGTGAGCCTCAGCGCACCCAGCACACTTAGTTAGATAGCGTCGCGGATGTGCTGAAATGTGGTACCAGCCAACGGTTTCATTGACGGTACCCGGAACGCGTTGTTGATAAGCACATCGACCTTGCCGTACGCGGCCACTGCGGAATCAACCAGGGCTGCTACCTGATCTTCGTCGGTGATGTCGGTAGGCACCGCCACCGCCCGACGCCCGGTTCCGTCGACCTGCTTGGCAACTTCGTCCAGCCGGTCGGCGGTGCGGGCTGCCAGCACCAGATCGGCGCCGTCGCGCGCGCACCGCAGCGCCAACGCGGTGCCGAGCGCAGGACCGACACCGCTGATCACCACGACCTTTTCCTTGAGCATCCCGCTCATCGCCGTCTCATCTCAGCCCAGCATCCTGACTGCAATTTGTTTTTGGCGCAAAGCAATTCGCGCGCGCCAGTCCTCCTCAGTGATCTTGTTGTGTTGAAAATACGGCAACGTGGCCGGTATCGCGTCGACGTCGATAAGCTCGACAGTGGGTCCGTCGGCCTCGGTGAGCGCACGAGACACCCGCTGCCAGCGGAACTGAAGAAAACCACGCCTATGGCCCAGCGTTTCGACCCAGTTGGTCACTCCTGGATTCTGATCCGCCACGACGATGCGGATCTTTCCGTCCGGATCCGCTTGGGCCTGGCTGGCGTTCAGCGAAGTCTGGTGGTTGATGTAGTCCAGCGAGATGTACCACATGCTGCCCAACTGGAAACCCAAGTACGGAGCATCCGTCACAGGCACAGTAATCACCAGTGCCTGATCGGGTTGCAAGTCGAAGTGCCCGGCCGACGAGTACTGGGTTGCCAAGCCACCGGGTGTCAGCCGCGGCGAAACCATAGTGTTGCCGGGAATGTTCAAATAGAACCACTGCGGGAACTGAAGCCAGGTTTTCACTCGATTCACCAGCTGATTTCCTGCTGTTGCATAACGTTTTTCGAGCTTGTCGCGAGTCAGCGGCGGTGGTGGGGTGCCAGCACTGTCCAGTCTGGAGATGGTGACCGTACCGCGCTGCTGTGACCAGTCTCCGTACACCTCGCGGATCACCAATTGGCTCGGGCTCGTCGGCCGCAGCTGCCACTGGAAGCTGCCGTCAGCAGCGATGTCGAGTTCCCGATCGTCGAACGCGGCCTGGCTGTCCGGCACCTTGTCGTCGGTGTATTCGCCGCCGAGCACCTGGAAGCTCAGGTCCGTGGTAGTGCCACGCTGGCCGGTGACCACGTAGTCGTGGTTGGGATGCACCCGGGTGCCGAAGTACACGGTGTCGGGATTGTCCAAGCCCATTTTGGTGAACGGCCCGGTACCGGACAGCAGGAAGGGATGGTCGCGTTCATAGTCGAAGGCAAGATGCAGACACCCGGCAACGCAGCCGGCCAGGTACTGCAATCCTTCAAGCAGGTCGGCCTCGGTTTCGATGTGCGGTGCGGCGGCCACCAACTCCTCGGCCTCCGCTATCGCCTTAGTGAGCGGATCAGAAAACACGCCTTGACGCTAGAACGTGTTCCTATTTTGAGTCAATGGCTAACATTCACACCCAACGACTCCCGATGTCCGTCGCCCTCAAGATGCCCGGGCAGCTGTTGGTCGTTCCCAACGTATGACGGCTCAGAGGCTGGTCGATAGGCTTTTATCGCACCCGCGCCGGCGGCCGGATTATTGCGGCGCAGATCAGCGGCGACGTCTGCAGTCCACGGTAGGCTGACGCCCCGATCGACTAGTGAGCGTAGGTAGCTGAATCAGTCCGGGGGCCGACGATCTGCCCAGGGGTGGGCCGACTCCAGTTGTGAAGCGACTCGCAGCAGAACATCCTCTCGGCCGTAGCCGGCGACGAGCTGCACGCCGATAGGGATCCCGCCGTCACCCTGATGCAGCGGCAGGCTGATAGCCGGCTGCCCGCTCATATTGAACGGCGGCGTGAACGGGCAGAATCTCCGTGCACGACGCATCGGCGCCAAGGAGTCGTCGGGGTCATCGACGAACTCGTCCAACAGCGGCGGCGGCTCGGCCAAGGTAGGCGTCAGAAGCAGATCCCACCCGTCGGCCCACCACTGCTGTATGCGCCGACGGAACCCGTACATGGCGTCCTGCGCCACAGCCACATCGACGGCGCTGAACCGCCGGGCCTGCTCGACCTGGGCCCAGTTGACTGGTTCGAAGTCCTCGGCCGTCACGTCGCGCCCCAACCTCTCGCCGACCGCCCGCGCGGCCATTGCCATTTGTACGGCCCACAAGATCATGAATTTCGGCGTGAGAGTTTGATCACCGAGCGCAGCCGGCCACCCCGGCTCGACGAAGTGCCCGAGCCCCTCAAGCATCCTGGCCGCTGACCGCACCGCATCGACGCAGGCCTGGTCTACAAACTCAGCACGGGGATGCACGTCGAGGAAGCCGATCCGCAGCCGCCCCGGCGGGGAGCCGACCTCCTCCGCGTAGGGCCGCTCCGGCCCTGGCGCTATCACCGAGTCGCCGATTCCCGGGCCACAGACTTCGTCGAGCAACACGGCTGAGTCGCGAACTGAGCGGCTGACACAGTGCTCCACCCCCAGGCCCACCTCGGCCCGCCAGGGCCCTACGGTAGTGCGGCCCTGGCTCGGCTTCAGCCCAACCAAGCCGCAACATGCCGCTGGGATGCGGATGCTGCCGCCGCCATCGGAGGCATTCGCCATCGGGACCATTCCGGCGGCAACCGCCGCCGCCGCTCCGCCGCTCGATCCACCGGACGTGCGGTCGAGCGCCCACGGGTTCCGGGTCGGTCCCCACGCCAGTGGTTGCGTCGTTGGCAGCGAGCCGAACTCCGGGCTGTTTGTGCGTCCGGCGATCACCAAGCCGGCGTTCTTAAACCGGGACACGATCGTCGTATCCGCGGTGTCGACGACCCCCGCTTCTTTCAGCGCACGATTGCCATTCGACACCGTCTGCCCAGCGAACATCGTGTAGAGATCTTTGAGCAGGAAAGGCACGCCGCGCAAGAGACCGTGCGGCAACGCGGGATCGGTAGCAACGCGCCGTGCGTCATCGAACCACTCGAGCACCACCGCATTCAGCAGCGGGTTGAGTCGCTCAATGCGTTCGATGGCGGCCTCAAGCAACTCGCTTGGGGTCACCTCACCCTTTTCGACCAGCGCCGCCTGTTCGACGGCATCCATCCAGCGGGTCTGCTCGGCCAGGGTACTCATTTCCGACCCCACGACCGCCATCGGGCCACTGGCTAGCCACCAGCTAGTTCGCGTTTGACTTCCAGAGCGATATCGATGAGCTGGTCTTCCTGGCCGCCGATGAGTCGGCGCTGCCCGGCGCGATGCAGCAACGTGGCGGCGGGCACGTCGTAGCGCTCCGCCTGACGGACAGCGTGTTTGAGGAAGCTGGAATAGACCCCGGAATACCCCATGATCAGAGCGTTGCGGTCGAGTAGACATTCGGCGGGCATGGCCGGCCGCACAACGTCCTCCGCGGCATCGGCGATGTCGAAAAAGTCGATGCCGGTCTTCACGCCGATCTTGTCGAATACTCCGATCAGGGCCTCCACCGGCGCGTTACCGGCTCCGGCGCCGAAACGACGGGCGCTGCCGTCGATCTGCTTGGCACCCGCTCGGACCGCCTCCACCGAGTTGGCCACCCCCAACCCGAGATTTTCGTGCCCGTGAAATCCCACTTGCGCATCCGACCCCAGCTCGGTGACCAGAGCCGAAACTCGATCAGATACGCCATCGAGAACCAGCGCGCCCGCCGAGTCCACCACGTAGACGCACTGACATCCAGCGTCAGCCATGATCCGAGCCTGAGCCGCCAGCTTCTCCGGCGAAATGGTGTGAGCCATCATCAAGAACCCGACAGTCTCCAAGCCCAGCTCGCGAGCCAGCCCGAAATGCTGAATCGACACGTCCGCCTCGGTGCAATGGGTGGCAATCCGGCAAATCGACCCGCCGTTGTCCTGCGCTTGCTTGATGTCTTCTTTGGTGCCCACCCCGGGCAGCATCAGAAACGCGATCGCCGCTTCCTGAGCGGTCTCTGCGGCGAGTTTGATCAGTTCCTGCTCGGGCGTCTTGGAGAAACCGTAGTTGAACGACGACCCTCCTAGACCATCACCGTGCGTTACCTCGATCACCGGTACACCGGCGGAGTCGAGAGCAGCCACGATTGCGCACACCTCGTCTTTGGTGAACTGGTGGCGTTTGTGGTGCGACCCGTCACGCAGCGAAGTGTCCGTGATACGGACGTCCCAAATACCGGTCATCGCGTTCCTCCTACCGGCTCGCGCTTTTCGCGCGAAGGCTCGTCGCCGGATAGCGTCTTTTTGGCGATCTCCTCACCGACTTTGGTGGCTGCCGCGGTCATGATGTCAAGGTTGCCCGCATACGGCGGCAGGTAGTCGCCAGCGCCCTCGACTTCGACGAACGTGGTAACCACAGCCTGTCCACCGGAATTCAGCGATGGCTCATCGAACTGCGGCTCGTTGAGCAACCGGTATCCCGGCACGTACTCCTGCACCTCGGCGACTACCGCGTGAATCGAGGCGGCGATCGCATCGCGGTCGGCATCCTCCGGTACGGCGCAGAAGATGGTGTCGCGCATGATCATGGGTGGGTCGGCGGGGTTCAAGATGATGATCGCCTTGCCCCGGGCTGCACCACCGATGGTCTCCACGCCCCGGGACGTTGTTTTCGTGAATTCATCGATATTGGCTCTTGTACCTGGTCCCGCTGACATTGAAGCCACCGAGGCGACGATTTCCGCGTAGGGGACTCCGCCCTGCTCAGCGACCGCACGTGACACCGCGTAGACCACCGGAATGGTCGCCTGTCCCCCACAGGTGATCATGTTCACGTTCGGCGCGTCCAAGTGATCGCGCAAGTTCGCCGGCGGGATCACTGCTGGGCCCACGGCGGCCGGGGTCAGGTCGATGGCTCGGATGCCGGCGGCCGCATACTTAGGTGCCGCGTCCTTGTGCACATAGGCGCTGGTCGCCTCGAAAAGCAGGTCGGGTTTCTCTGGTTGGGCAAGCAGCCAGTCGACTCCCTCGTGAGTGGTCTCCAAACCCAGCTTCGCCGCTCGCGCCAAGCCTTCGCTCTCCGGGTCGATCCCCACCATCCACCGCGGTTCCAGCCAATCCGAACGCAGCAGCTTGTACAGCAGATCGGTGCTGATGTTCCCTGACCCGACAATGGCCGCACTTGCCTTCGACGGCATGTTGCTCCTTTGGTGCTCTTAATACCGAAACTAGTTCGCAACTATTCGAACGACAACCGAACAGAACCCAGACCTGCGAAATCGGCAACAAATTCGTCGCCGGGACCCGCATCGATCGCCCGCGTGCATGATCCGGGGAGCACGATGTCGCCCTTGCGTAACCGCACCCCGAAACTTTCCACCTTGCGAGCTAACCAGGCCACCGCGGTGACCGGATTGCCCAACACCGCGTCGCTGCGACCTTCAGCCACCACCTCCCCGTTGCGGGTAAGCGTCGCGTCGATCTTCGTCACATCGATATCGGCCGGCGACACCCGCGCCGCCCCGAGCACGAAACCTGCCGACGAGGCGTTGTCGGCTATGGTGTCGCACAGCTCGATCTTCCAGTCGGTGATCCTGGTATCGATGAGTTCGATCGACGGCACCAGCGCTTCGGTTGCCGCCAGCACGTCGCCCTCGGTGCAGCCCGCACCGGGCAGGTCCGCGGCCAGGACGAAACCGACTTCGACCTCCACCCGCGGCGACAGGTAGCAGCCGGCTTTGACCGGAGAGTGCTCGAACACTTGCATCCCGTCGAGCAGGTGCCCGTAGTCGGGCTCGTCGACGCCCATCATCTGCTGCATCGCCAAGGAGGACAGCCCCACCTTGTGACCCAACACCCGAGCGCCCTCGGCCACCCGCTGCCGAATGTTGATCAGCTGGATCTCATAGGCGTCGACGACGTCGATACCCGGGTAGGCAGCGGTCAGCGGAGCGATCGGCTCACGGCTACGCTCGGCTTGGGCCAAGTTGGCGGCCAGCTCATCGCGAGTCGCAACAGTGAGCATTGACCGAATTCCCCTCGTTGTTGTGACCGGGCCAGTAGCGCCCGACCCGGGCAATTCTATAACGTGTTCTACATGACAGCACAGGACTACGACGTCGTCGTGGTCGGGAGCGGTGGCGCCGGCATGGTGGCTGCCCTCGCCGCCGCGCACCGGGGTCTGTCAACAGTAGTCATCGAAAAGGCTCCGCATTTCGGCGGCTCGACGGCACGTTCAGGCGGCGGGGTCTGGATTCCCAACAACCAGGTACTCAACCGAGCCGGCATAAAGGACACGCCAGAGGCCGCCCGCGCCTATTTGCACGGCATCGTCGGCGACGTGGTCGAGTCGGACCGTATAGACACCTACCTCAACCGCGGGCCCGAGATGCTGTCGTTCGTGTTGAAGCACACACCATTGAAGATGTGCTGGGTGCCGAACTACTCCGACTACTACCCCGAGGCTGTGGGCGGGCGCGTCGGGGGTCGTTCGATCGAGCCAAAGCCGTTCAACGCACGCAAACTTGGCGCAGACATGCCCGGGCTAGAGCCCCCTTACGGCAAGGTGCCGCTAAATGTGGTCGTGATGCAACAGGACTATGTGCGGCTGAACCAATTGAAGCGACACCCCCGAGGTGTGTTGCGGAGCATGAAAGTCGGCGCCCGCACAATGTGGGCAAAGGCGACCGGCAAGAACCTCGTCGGAATGGGGCGAGCGCTGATCGCGCCGCTGCGCATCGGGCTACAAAAGGCGAACGTTCCGGTGCAACTCAACACCGCGCTCACCGACCTGTATGTCGAGGACGGCGTAGTGCGTGGGGTCTACGCCCAGGCCACCGAATCATCGGAATCGGCTGAGCCTCAGTTGATCCGAGCACGACTAGGCGTCATCCTCGCCTGCGGTGGCTTCGAGCACAACGAACAGATGCGGGTGAAGTACCAGCGTGCTCCGATCACCACCGAATGGACTGTCGGCGCCAAGGCCAACACAGGCGATGGGATCGTTGCCGGTGAGAAGCTTGGTGCCGCGCTGGACTTCATGGACGACGCATGGTGGGGCCCAACAGTACCGCTGGTGGGCAAACCGTGGTTCGCGTTGTCGGAGCGCAACTCCCCCGGGTCGATCATCGTCAACATGTCCGGCAAGCGATTCATGAACGAGTCGATGCCTTACGTCGAAGCGTGCCACCATATGTATGGCGGAAACCACGGCCAGGGCTCCGGACCCGGCGAGAACATTCCCGCGTGGCTGGTATTCGACCAACAATATCGGGAGCGCTATATTTTCGCGGGATTGCAGCCTGGACAACGTGTTCCACGTAGATGGCTGGAGTCCGGCGTGATCCTGCAGGCCGATTCGCTCGATGAACTGGCCGACAAAGCCGGCCTTCCCGCGAACGAATTGAAAGCCACCATCGAGCGTTTCAACGGATTTGCGCGATCCGGCGTGGACGAGGACTTCCAGCGCGGTCAGAGTGCCTACGACAGGTACTACGGTGACCCGACGAACAAGCCCAATCCCAACCTTGGCGAAGTGAGCCACCCGCCTTACTACGCGGCAAAGATGGTGCCCGGCGACCTCGGCACCAAGGGCGGTATCCGCACCGACGTCAATGGTCGTGCCCTCCGCGACGACGGCAGCGTCATCGACGGCCTTTACGCCGCAGGCAATGTCAGCAGTCCGGTGATGGGACACACTTACCCCGGCCCCGGTGGCACCATCGGGCCAGCTATGACGTTCGGCTACCTTGCGGCCCTACACATCGCCGAGCAGGCGGGGAAGTAACCACTACTATGCCTATCGACGTCGAAGTCGCCCTGAACGCAGTGCTAGACCCGGTCGAATTTTCTTGGACCAGCTCTGATGTGCAGCTCTATCACCTGGGACTGGGCGCCGGCGCAGATCCGATGGACCCCGGCGAACTGCGCTACCTGGTAGACGGCTCACCGCAGGTGCTGCCGACCTTCGCCACAGTGGCGGCGACGTTCCACGCCACCGAACCGCCGGCCGTGCAGTTCCCGGGCATCGATGTTGAACTGAGCAAGGTCCTGCACGGCAGCGAACGGGTCGAGGTTCCTGCACCGCTGCCGCCGTCTGGCTCAGCTCGGGCAGTAACCCGGTTTACCGATATCTGGGACAAAGGCAAAGCCGCAGTAATCCTGAGCGAGACAACAGTCACCACGCCCGACGGCGCACCGTTATGGACACAGAAGCGGTCGATATTCGCGCGCGGCGAAGGTGGATTCGGCGGTTCTCGTGGGCCGTCATCATCAGATTCGGCGCCAGACCGAGCACCTGATCTGGAGATCGCGATGCCTGTGCTGCCCCAACAAGCACTGCTGTACCGACTCTGCGGTGACCGCAACCCACTGCATTCGGATCCGACATTCGCAGCGGCCGCAGGCTTTCCGCAGCCAATCCTGCATGGACTATGCACCTTTGGCATGACCTGCAAGGCCATCGCGGACGCACTTCTGGACGGAGACGCCAACGCGATAGCCGCCTACGGCGCACGCTTTGCCGGCGTGGTGTTCCCAGGCGAGACACTCAAGGTCTGCGTCTGGAAAAATGGCGAGGGCTTGCTGGCCAACGTTGTCGCGCCTGGACGCGACAACGCCGCCGTGCTCAGCGGAGTCGAACTCGTCCCAGCCGCCTAGCTCCGAACGTGCCTCGACTAGCCGAGGATCAGTCCGGAGGTGGGCACCCCGGTGCCCGCGGTAACAAGCACGTGTTCGACGTCGGGCACCGGGTTCACCGAGGTTCCCCGCAACTGCCGAACCCCCTCTGCGATCCCGTTCATACCGTGGATGTAGGCCTCGCCAAGCTGGCCACCGTGAGTATTGATAGGCAGGCGCCCGCCAACCTCTATCGCGCCATCGGCGATGAAGTCCTTGGCCTCACCCCAGCCGCAAAATCCCAGCTCCTCGAGCTGGATCAGCGTAAACGGAGTGAAATGGTCGTAGAGAACCGCGGTCTGGATGTCATCCGGCGCGAGGCCCGACTGCTGCCACAGTTGACGGCCAACCAAGCCCATCTCGGGCAGTCCGGCTAGCTCGGGCCGCGAATAGCTCAGCATCGTGTACTGGTCGGGGCCCGAGCCCTGCGCGGCGGCACGGATTACCACTTCCCGCTGCCGCAGATCGCGCGCTCGGTCTACCGACGTCACCACAACGGCTACCGCGCCATCGGTCTCCTGACAGCAATCCAACAACCGCAACGGCTCAGCGATCCACCGCGAATTCTGGTGTTCCTCAATAGTTATCGGCTTTTCGTAGAAGTAGGCCTTCGGGTTCTTGGCGGCGTGCTTACGATCGGCTACCGAGATGGCACCGAAGTCGCGGCTGGTGGCGCCACACTTGTGCATATAGCGCTTGGCGATCATCGCGACCTGTGCCGCAGGGGTCGAAAGCCCGTGTGGATACGAGAATGAGTTGTCCACGCCCGTGGAATCGGCGTTCGCTGTCAGCCGAGTCTGAACTTGGCCGAACCTAGTGCCAGAACGCTCATTGAAAGCTCGGTAGGCCACCACCACATCGGCCACCCTCGTGGCAACGGCCATCGCCGCCTGCTGGACGATCGCGCATGCCGCGCCACCGCCATAGGGGATCCTGGAGAAGAAGGTCAGCTCGCCGGCGCCGACCGAACGCGCCACAGCGACTTCAGTATTGGTGTCCAACGTGAAGGTGGTCAACCCGTCGACGTCGGCCGGCGTCAAACCGGCATCGTCGAGGGCGGCTCGTACCGCTTCAGCGGCGAGTCGCAACTCGCTTCGTCCGGAGTTCTTGGAAAAATCGGTGGCGCCAATACCGACGATAGCCGCCTTATTCGACAACATCAGGCGCCTCCTGTTGTCAACTTGACCGTTGCGACCACGTGGTCGCCAAGGCTGTTACGACCCACCACCTTTACCGTGACAAGGCCTTCATCCACCGCGACCACCTCACCGGAGAGCGTCACCGTGTCGTAGGCATACCACGGCACGCCGAGCCGAAGAGCGATCGACTTGATCAACACCGACGGCCCACCCCAGTCGGTGACATAGCGCTGCACCAACCCGGTATCGGTGAGGATGTTGACGAAAATGTCCTTCGAACCCTTGGCCAGCGCCTTGTCCCGGTCATGGTGGACATCCTGGAAATCGCGGGTAGCTAGCGCCGTTGAGACGATAAAAGTTGGATCTCCATAAAGATTGAGTTCGGGCAGGGTGGCGCCGACCTTAACAACCGGCGCGCTCATGCGTCGGGTTCCCAAGCATAGAGAGTCCACTCCGGGCCGCTATCGCCGGCCGGGAAGTCGATATAGATTGCGCGCACCGGCATTCCGATAGCCACCTCTGCCGGGTCGACGTTGCGCAGCTCACCGAGCATGCGCACCCCTTCCTCAAGCTCCACCAACGCGATTACGAATGGAAGTGAGCGGCCAGGAACTTTGGGCGCATGGTGCACCACGAAACTGAACACTGTGCCCTTACCACCGGACACTCGATAGTCAATTGGCTCCGACTTGTCCTGCCACACCGCTGGGATTGGGGGATGCCGCAGGCTGCCGTCAGGAAGCTGCTGGATCCTCAGCTCATGGGCCGCGACACCTTCCCAGAAGAACGCGGTGTCGCGCGACGAAGCAGGCCGCATCATGGCTTCAGGGTCCAGATCGGCAGGAACCGATCCAGTTTCAGCGCCTGCCGGCTTGAATTTGAGTATGCGCCAATTCATTTCGGCTACATCCTCGTCTCCAACTCGCCACACGATGTGTTGGTTGACGAACCAGCCTTCACCAAGCGCAGTTTGCTTGGGCCCCACCACGTCACCTAGCTCAGCGGTGATACCCACTTCCTCGCCAGGCTGCAGATAGCGATGATAAATCTGCTCGCAGTTAGTAGCCACCACACCGATATAGCCGGCCTGGTCGAGCAGCTCGACGATCGGCGGCAGCGGATCGTCGTCGGCCCGGACCCCGCCCAGACCCAACATCGTCCATACCTGGATCATCGCCGGTGGGGCCACAATTCCCGGATGGCCGGCTGCACGGGCCGCCGCCTCATCCACATAGATGGGGTTGCGGTCGCCGATTGCCTCCACCCAGTTGTTGATCATCGGCCGGTTTACTGGATCACGGGCTATTCGCAGCTTGCTGCTCCCTGCCGCCCTGATCTTGGCGACAGCTTCCTGGATGTCAGTCACCTGGGCACTCTCGGCACTTTGAGTCCGGAGGCAGCAATCATTTCCCTCATGACTTCGTTGACACCGCCCCCGAAGGTGATCACCAGATTCCGCTTAGTTTGGGCGTCAAGCCAGTCGAGTAGTTCGGCGGTGTCCGGCTCGGCGGGGTTCCCGTATTTGCCCACAACCTCTTCAGCGAGGCGACCGACACGTTGCACGCGTTCGGTACCAAATACTTTCGTCGCAGCCGCATCGGCCACGTTGATGTCCTCTCCGGCAGCCGACACCTGCCAATTGAGCAGCTCGTTGATCCGCCAGACCGCACGAATTTCACCGAGAGCGCGCTTGACATCGTCGTGATCGATCGGAGTGACACCGTCGGCCCCCGGCTTGGACGCCCATGCGTGCACTCGATCGTAGATGCTAGCGAACCGGCCCGCGGGACCGAGCATCACCCGCTCGTTGTTGAGCTGGGTCGTGATCAACCGCCATCCGCCGTTCTCCTCGCCGACCAACATGTCGACCGGTACCCGCACGTCATTGAAGTAGGTGGCGTTGGTGTGGTGCGCGCCGTCGCTGAGAATAATCGGCGTCCACGAGTAGCCGGGATCCTTCGTGTCCACGATCAGGATTGAAATGCCTTTATGCTTAACAGCTTCCGGATCGGTGCGGCACGCCAACCAAATGTAGTCGGCATCATGGGCACCGGTGGTGAAGATCTTTTGGCCATTGACGATGTAGTAGTCACCGTCACGAACGGCGGTGGTGCGCAGCGATGCCAGGTCAGTACCGGCCTCAGGCTCGGTGTAGCCGATCGCGAAATGCACCTCACCGGCCAGGATCTCCGGCAAAAATTTCTTCTTCTGCATCTCGGTGCCGTACATCTGCAAGGTGGGGCCCACCGTCTGCAGCGTCACAGCGGGCAACGGGACGTCAGCCCGATGCGCCTCGTTGACGAATATCTGCTGCTCGATCGGACCGAAGCCGAGGCCACCAAACTCCGTCGGCCAGCCAACACCGAGCTTCCCATCTTGACCCATCCGCCGGATCACCGCCCGGTACGCGCTGCCGTGACGGTCCTTCGCCATCTCCTCCGCTTCGGCCGGCGTGATCAAACTGGAAAAATACTGGCGCAGATCGGCCTGCAACTGCCGCTGCTCCGGTGTCAGATCGATGAACATTGCTCTCCCACCAGTTCCAGACGATGAGAAGGCCCGCCCATCAGCCGGGTCAGGTCTTTGATCGTGGAGTAGTACCGCGGCATCGGATAGGTGATATCCATGCCCATGCCGCCATGCAGATGGTGGCAGATTTGCATCGCCGGTGGCGCTTGCGACGTTACCCAGTACCCCAGAACGTCGAGGTCTTGGCTCGCTTGAGGTTCGACATCGCGACCTTCAGCCAGCTGCCACACCACCGACTTCGCCACCAAATCGACAGTGCGCGAGGCGATGTACACCTCGGCGAGCTGCGCTGCCACGGTCTGAAAAGTCGAAAGCGGCTTACCGAACTGCTTCCGGTTAGCCACGTAGTCAGCGGTGAGTCGCAGCGCCCCGGCCATCAAACCATCGGCGTAAGCGCCCATCACAGCCAGTGCAAGCTGATTGACCCGAGGCGCCGCCGCATCAGCCAAAATGTCCGAATCATCAACCACGACATCGGCGAAAGTCACCGTGTACTCGTCCGACCCATTCGATGTCGGCGTCTTGATCAGCTCCACACCATCAGCGCGCGGTGACACCACCACGACAGCAGTGTCGGCCGTCACTATCATCCAGTCCGCTCGCTGCGCGTAAGCGACGCCGACCTTTGTGCCGGACAATCTGCCACCGGCAAAGCTGGTAACTGGCCGATCGGGCAACGCGACACGAGGCTCGTTGAGAGCCGCGGTAATTATCCCGCCCTTGGCCACGCCGACCAGGTACCGATCCTGTTGCTCCTCCGACGCCAAGTCCAGCACTGGCACCGTACCCAGGCCCAGCGTCGCAAGCGCGGGTGTGACCGTTCCGTGTCGACCCAATTCGGTCAAAACCGAAGCAACCTCAGGCAGCCCGACGCCGTCGCCCCCGAGGCGCTCCGGAACGGGCAGGGCGGTCACGCCGCCGTCGACGAGCGCAGCCCAGGCAGACTCGACCGTGCCCGCCGCCTCCTCCGGCGATGTCGTCGCCGAGCTGGACTCCCGGTCGAGGACCGACGTAACGACGTCTACAACAGCTTGCTGTGTTGCCGTGAGCTGAAAATCCATCAGTGCGGAACCGGGCATTTACCGGTGTAGTCGACCTGCCAGTGCTTGATGCCGTTGAGCCAACCTGACCGCAACCGCTCGGGCGCGGAGAGCGGCTTGAGATCTGGCATGTGGTCAGCCACGGCGTTGAAAATCAGGTCGATCGTCATCTTGGCCAAGTTAGCACCAATGCAGTAGTGCGCACCGGTGCCCCCAAAGCCAACGTGGGGGTTCGGGTTCCGCAGAATGTTGAACGTGCAGGGGTCATCGAAGGCATCTTCGTCGAAGTTGGCCGACCGATAGAACATCACCACCCGCTGGCCCTTCTTGATTTTCACGCCGGACAACTCGTAGTCCTCCAACGCCGTGCGCTGGAACGCGGTGACCGGGGTCGCCCAGCGGACGATCTCATCGGCGGTCGTCTGCGGACGCTCTTTCTTGAACAGCTCCCACTGGTCGGGATTGTCGGCAAACGCCATCATCCCTTGGGTAATCGAGTTGCGGCTGGTCTCATTGCCCGCAACCGCAAGCATCACCACAAAGAAGCTGAACTCGTCCTCGGAGAGTTTCTCACCGTCGATGTCAGCTTGGATCAGCGCGGTCACGATGTCATCACCTGGATTCGCGGCTTTGATCTCGGCCATCTTCATCGCGTATGTCATCAACTCCACCGAGGATGCCTTCGGATCGATATGGGCAAACTCAGGATCTTCGGTACCAGTCATCTCGTTCGACCAATCGAACAGCTTGCCGCGGTCTTCCTGCGGAACGCCGATAAGCCCGGCGATCGCCTGCAACGGGAGCTCGCACGACACCTGTTCGACGAAGTCCCCGGAGCCCGCAGCCGCAGCGGCCTTAGCGATGTTCTGGGCACGTTCGTTGAGTTCGCCACGCAAGCGTTCGATAGCCCGCGGGGTGAAACCGCGGGAAATGATCTTGCGTAGCCGGGTGTGGTGCGGCGCGTCCATGTTGAGCATGACAAACCGCTGGACCTCAATATTCTCGCGCTCGATGTCGTTGTGGAACCGAGGTATCACGCCCTCTTGCCAGCTGGAGAAAATGTCGCTGCGGCGCGACACCTCTTTGACGTCCTTGAGCTTGGTTATCGCCCAGTAGCCGCCATCGTGGAAACCCCCACCGTTACCCGGCGCCTGTTCGTTCCACCAGATCGGCTCGGTGGCCCTAACCTCGGCGAATTCTTCGACTGGCAACCGCTCGGCGTAGATGTCGGGATCGGTGAAATCAAACCCGAGCGGGAGATTGGGGCTGGGCACATTACTTCTCCTTTACTGCTATTCCATACCTAGCGGCTCCAGGACACTAGTTCTCCTAGTGGCGCTCTGGTCTCAGTAAAACATGCCTTCACCGTAGAAAAAAGGACTCGCAGCCCCCTCGCTTGTCAGAGTAATGAAACGTGTTCTAGCCTGGCGACATGGGTAACCCGGTAATCGTTGAGGCCACTCGCAGCCCGATCGGCAAACGCAATGGATGGCTGTCTGGACTGCACTCGACCGAGTTACTGGGTGCGGTGCAAAAGGCACTGGTCACCAAGGCCGGGATCGACCCTGGCGAGGTCGAACAGGTCATCGGCGGGTGCGTGACCCAGTTCGGCGAGCAGTCCAACAACATCAGTCGGGTGGCATGGCTTACTGCCGGTTTACCGGAGCAGGTCGGTGCCACCACCGTCGACTGCCAGTGCGGCAGTGGCCAACAGGCCAATCATCTGATTGCCGGGTTGATCGCCATCGGCGCCATCGACGTCGGCATCGCCTGCGGTATCGAAGCGATGAGCCGGGTCGGTCTTGGCGCGAACGCCGGACCAGACCGCTCGCTGATTCGGGCGGAGTCGTGGGACATCGACATGCCGAACCAGTTCGAGGCAGCAGAGCGGATCGCCAAGCGGCGTGGCATTTCCCGCGGAGATCTCGATGCCTTCGGACTCGCTTCCCAGGCCAAAGCCAAGCAGGCCTGGGAGGAAGGCCGTTTCGACCGGGAAATCTCCCCGATCGAAGCTCCGGTGCTCGACGAACAAAAGCAGCCAACCAGCGAACGGCACATGGTCTCCCGGGATCAGGGCTTGCGCGACACCACGCTGGAGGGGTTGAGCGGTCTAAAGCCCGTACTTGAGGGCGGCATCCACACCGCCGGCACGTCGTCTCAGATCTCCGACGGCGCGGCGGCTGTGTTGTGGATGGACGAAGAACGAGCCAAGGCGCTGGGGTTGCGACCACGGGCACGGATCGTCAGCCAGGCCCTCATCGGCGCAGAGCCCTATTACCACCTAGACGGTCCGGTTCAATCGACGGCGAGGGTGTTGGAAAAGGCCGGCATGAAGATGGGCGACATCGACATCGTCGAGATCAACGAGGCTTTCGCTTCCGTGGTGCTGTCCTGGGCGCAGGTTCACGAGCCCGACATGGCCCGGGTCAACGTCAACGGCGGCGCGATCGCGTTGGGCCATCCGGTGGGCTGTACCGGCAGCCGGCTAGTTACCACCGCTTTGCATGAGCTGGAGCGCACCGACCAAAGCACCGCGCTAGTCACCATGTGCGCGGGTGGCGCACTGTCCACCGGCACCATCATCGAGCGGATTTAACCCGTCGGTGAACGTTTCCGACCACAGCCGTATTGCCGCGGCCCAGACCTATATCGACGCCCTGGTCAACCACGACGGCGACGCCGTTCCGTTTGCGGCCGAATGCACTCGGATCGAGCAGGGCATCAAGAACGGCTTCTCCGGAAATCACCTGCGGCGCAGCCTCAATCGCGGGCCGCAGTAGCGAGTCATCGCCGCTACGACGCCGCCGGAGTATCGAATCATCGGCGATGAGGTGCACGCAGTCTACGACGTGCTGACCAAAGCGGCATTCGCCGGCCGGCGGGTCATCTCGCGAGTGAATGAAACCTTCGTGATTCCCGCCGAGCATCCAAGCGGGAAAGCCGAGATTGAGCACATCAGAGTTCGATTTCAGCCGCGCATTCGACGCACCAGGTAGACAGTACCGGTCCCGAAGCTGGCTGCTGTGGAGAAGCCGTGAATACAGCAGTGCTGGTCTTCGGCGAGCGCGCCACGCGATCACTGAAGCGTGTCGAGCCGATGTCAGGCCACCGCCCCAAAATCGGGCTGCGCAGCTATTACCCGAGCCTCATCTGTGATCGAACTTCGGCGCAGTGATCAGCCTCGTTGTATGTAGCGGTCAACATTCTGCAGGAAGGGATCGACCTCATGGCTAGAAGGTTCTTCATTTGAGCCCGACCCAACCAGATTGGTGATGATTCGGTCGCGTCTCATCGCTGGTGTAAATGGTCACGGGCGTAGGTTCCGTCGCAACCGACGAAAGCTATGAAGGAGGGGCTACGCCCGTGACCAAGCGAGTATCGCCGATTGAGCGTGTGCGTGTTGAGATGGATCAGTTGTTCGCCGCGACCGAGCGGCCGTTGACCGAGATTTTGGAGGAGGTCGGGCGGTTATCGGTGCGTCTGGTGTTTCAGGTCGCCGTGGAGGCCGAGGTAGAAGCAGTGTTGGGCCGAGCCCGTCACCAGCGTCGGGTTCAGGACGGCCCGGGCGGGTACCGCAATGGGTATCAACCGCCGGCGACGGTGAAGACCACGATGGGCTCGGTCGAATTATGCCGCCCGAAACTACGCGACACCGACGAGCGGTTCTGTTCGCGGCTATTCGGTGCCGGGGTGACGCGCACCCACGCTCTGGAGGCGTTGGTGATTTCGGGATGGGTGCGCGGTTTGTCGGATCGCGACATCGAGGCCGCGTTGGCCGAGGTGCTGGGCTCGCAGGCGGCGTTGTCGCGCTCGACGGTGAGCCGGATTTGTGCGGCCATCAAAGACGAGTTCGCTGCGTGGTCGTCTCGACGCCTTGATGAGCTGGTGTTGGACTACCTGTTCTTGGATGCCTCGAACTTTCGGATGCATCCCAACGCCCCGGCCGAGCCGGTGCTGGCCGCCTGGGGCATCTGCACCGACGGCAAGCCCCTGTTTATTGGGCTGGCCCCAGCCGCAGCGGAGTCGGCTGATGCGTGGGCCGACTTCTTGGCTGACCTGAGGAACCGGGGACTACGCCCGCCGCTACTGGGCATCTCCGACGGGGCGCCGGGCCTGATCGCCGCATGGGAGACCACGTTTCCGGCAAGCCTGCGTCAGCGGTGTCTGATCCATCGCTGCCGTAACGTCATCGCCAAGACACCTGTCGCGGTCCAGGACGAGATCAAAGCCGCGTTCTGGTCGATCTTCGATGACATTGACCAGCCACCCGGCCAGCAGGCCGTGGATGAAGCCACCCGCCGCGCCGAGGAGTTCACCACCACATACCGCGGGCTCTACCCAGCCGCGGTCGCTTGCCTGGCCAACGACTTCGCCTCGCTGAGCGTGCATTTGCGCTTCCCCCGCCAACACTGGACACGCATCCGCCATTCCAACCTCATCGAACGCACCTTCGGAGAATCCCGTCGCCGGGTCAAGGTCATCGGCCGCCTACCCGGCGAAACCAGCTGTCTGTCGCTGGTATGGGCCGTCCTCGACCGCGCCAGCCGCGGCTGGCGCGGAGTCACCCAAACATCAGCGACCAGCCGCCACCTCCAAGAACTACGCCACCAACTGCTCGAGCCACCCCGCCCACTGCATCCCCCCACCACAACAACCACGACCGACACCACCGCCGCGTAACATGACCACCAGGAACATGCGCCCAGCGTTTTTACACCAGTCCTAAGACGCCACCTTGCGCCGTGAGATGTTGGCTAACCCTACTTGCCATCACGTAACCGCTGCAACGCGAGAAATCAGCTGCGAACCATTGTCGAGCTACTTGGGCAAATCGATTTGCAGCCGCGTCGGGTGAACCGCTGGCCGCTATCGCCGGCGACACAGTGACCGGCGCGGTCAGCCCGTTTCGGCGGAAGCCTCAAACCTGGAAAAACACCGAAAGATACCAGCGCCACTGGCCGCCGCACACACACATCACTGCGCCCGAAGCTCGGATCGCGATCACCCGGGATGAGCAGAACGCCGGCTGAGATCCGTTCGGCTTTCGCCTCTCAACTCCCATAACCACGGCACTGCAGCACAGAAACAGACCTGGTTAACTCGGCGGCAGCGAACATCTCGCCGCCCCAGCCGATAGGATGCTGCCATGCCGAAATCACCACCGCGATTTCTGAATTCGCCGTTCACCGATTCCATCATTAAATGGATGTCTCGTCTCAACACTTTCATGTACCGGCGCGGCAGCGGCGAAGGGCTGGGCGGTACGTTTCAGAAAATTCCGGTCGCCCTGCTGACCACCACCGGCCGCAAGACCGGGCAGGCGCGGGTCAGCCCGCTGTACTTCCTTCGCGACGGCGAGCGGGTTGTCGTCGCGGCGTCGAAGGGCGGCAGTGCGAAGAATCCGATGTGGTACCTCAACCTCAAGGCCAACCCCAAAGTGCAGGTCCAGATCAAAAAAGAGCTGCTCGACCGCACCGCACGCGACGCCACCGAGGAGGAGCGCGCCAAGTACTGGGCGCAGTTGGTTGAGATGTATCCGACCTACAACGACTACCAGTCATGGACCGATCGAACGATTCCGATCGTCATTTGCGATCCCTAGCCGACGGCGCCGTACGTCCTTGCCGACAGCCCGCGCCCTAGCCAGCACGCTTGACGCTGGTCTCCGACCTAGGCGCCGTAGACCGGGACCGGTGGGCGTGCCTTGCTCAGCAGGTCGGCGACGACGTGGCCCAACTCAGCCGGATCCCATTTTGACTCTTTGTCGATCTGCGGTCCGTGGGCCCAACCTTCGGCGACCCGGATCTTGCCGCCCTCAACCTCGAATACTTTGCCGGTGACGTCGCGGGATTCGCTGCTGCCCAGCCACACGACCAACGGCGAGACGTTCTCGGGCGCCATCGAGTCGAAGCCTTCATCGGGTTTCGCCATCATCTCCGCGAAAACCGTCTCGGTCATGCGAGTGCGAGCTGACGGAGCGATCGCGTTGACGGTGACACCGTAGCGGCCCATTTCGGCGGCGGCGACGAGCGTCATCGCGGCAATACCGGCCTTGGCGGCACTGTAATTCCCTTGCCCGATGCTGCCTTGCAGACCCGCACCGGAACTGGTGTTGATGATCCGCGCATCGACAGCCTTTCCTTCTTTGGAAAGCTGACGCCAATACGACGCCGCATGCCGCATTGTGGCGAAGTGGCCCTTGAGGTGCACGGCGATGACAGCGTCGAACTCCTCCTCACTAGTGTTGGCCATCATCCGGTCGCGCACGATGCCGGCATTGTTGACCACAACGTCCAACCCACCGTAGGTATCCACAGCGGCAGCAATCAGACTGGCCGATTGCTCCCAGTTCGCAATGTTGGATCCATTCGCGACAGCTTCACCACCAGCAGCAATGATCTCGTCGACGACATCTTGCGCCGCGCTGCCACCGCTTGCTGGCGTACCGTCGAGACCAACTCCGATGTCATTGACCACAACGCGCGCACCTTCGGCGGCAAAGGCCAGCGCGTGCGCACGGCCAATGCCGCCGCCGGCCCCGGTAACGATGACGACGCGGCCGTCAACCAAACCCATCATTGCTCCTTAACTCGTTACTTGTTGGCACTCGAGGCGGCCAAATACGGCGGCAACTCGCCGCCGCCGTGCACCTCTAGCGCGGCACCGCTGACGTATGACGCCAGGCCGGAAGCCAAAAAAGCCGCAGACCAGCCGATATCGGTAGGTCGTGCCAGCCGCCCCAATGGCACAGTGGCAGCGACGCGAGCAATCGATTCGGCATCACCGTAGAACAGATCAGCCTGTTCGGTTTCCACCATGCCAACAACCAACGCATTGACCCGAACCTTGGGCGCCCATTCCATCGCTAGCGTGGTGGTGAGGTTTTCGCAGCCAGCCTTAGCCGCGCCGTAAGCCGCGGTGCCCGGGGAAGGACGTCGGCCACTGACGCTGCAGATGTTGACGATCGAGCCGCCGTTCGGCTGCTCTTGCATCAGCGCATTAGCCTGCTGCGAAACCAGCAGCGGCGCAAGTAGATTGAGTTCGACGATTTTGCGGTGAAATGATGGCCGGGCCTCAGCCGCTAGCGAATAGGGTGATCCGCCGGCGTTGTTTACCAACACATCGAGACGACCGTGTCGCTCGCCAATCTCACCGATGAGCCGAACCACCGAATCTTCGTCGCGGATATCGCAGCTATAAAACTCATAGGGCAGATCTTCGACAGCTCGACGTGCGCACGTGATGACCGTCGCACCCTGCTCGGCGAAGACGGAGCTGATACCGGCACCCACCCCGCGAACGCCGCCGGTAACCAGCACGACCTGCCCAGCCAGGCCGAAATTGATGGCACCAGCTCCTTCAGGATGGGTCACTATGCTAGCGTACCAAGCAAATGCTTGCTCAGGCAGCCGGCCCCTGGAAGTAGCCGAGGAATCCATGACAATTAACTGCCGCACCACCGAACCGGGCATAGTCGCGGTTACCGTCGACTACCCACCTGTCAATGCCATCCCGTCACGCGGCTGGTTCGAGCTTGCCGACGCGGTGACGGCTGCCGGCAACGATCCCGGCACCCGCGCGGTAATCCTGCGAGCCGAGGGACGCGGTTTCAACGCGGGCGTCGACATCAAAGAGATGCAGCGGACCCAAGGCCATACCGCCTTGATCGACGCCAATCGCGGCTGCTTCGCCGCCTTCCGCGCAGTCTATGAATGCGCGGTGCCAGTGATCGCCGCGGTCAACGGGTTCTGCGTCGGCGGCGGAATCGGCCTGATCGGTAACTCCGACGTCATCGTGGCGTCCGACGACGCCACCTTCGGCCTGCCAGAAGTGGAGCGCGGCGCGCTTGGCGCGGCCACACACCTGGCTCGCCTGGTACCGCAACACATGATGCGGCGACTGTTCTTCACCGCGGCCACTGTGGACGCCGCTACCTTGCACCATTTCGGCTCCGTGCACGAGGTGGTTCCCCGCGATCAACTCGACGAGGCCGCATTGAGGGTTGCCCGCGACATTGCCGCCAAAGACACTCGGGTCATTCGTGCGGCCAAAGAGGCGCTCAACTTCATCGACGTACAACGAGTGAACTCGAGTTACCGGATGGAACAGGGCTTTACCTTCGAGCTCAATCTCGCCGGGGTTGCCGACGAGCACCGCGACGCGTTTGTGAAGAAGTCATGAGCGACAAGCGAACCACCCTCGACGATGCAGTAGCCCAATTGCGCAGCGGAATGACCATCGGCATCGGCGGCTGGGGCTCCCGGCGCAAGCCAATGGCATTCATCCGCGCCATTCTGCGCTCCGAGGTCACCGATTTGACAGTGGTCACCTACGGGGGACCCGACCTGGGGTTGCTGTGCTCAGCCGGCAAAGTCCGACGGGCGTACTACGGTTTCGTCTCACTGGACTCGCCGCCCTTCTACGACCCGTGGTTCGCCAAGGCCCGCACCAACGGAACGATCGAGGCCCGGGAAATGGACGAGGGCATGCTGCGCTGCGGGCTGCAAGCAGCGGCGCAGCGCCTGCCGTTCCTGCCCATCCGGGCCGGGCTGGGCAGCTCGGTACCGGACTTCTGGGAGGGCGAGCTGCGAACCGTAACGAGCCCGTACCCCGCACCCAACGGCGGACACGAGACGCTGATCGCAATGCCGGCGCTGCGCCTGGACGCCGCTTTCGCACACCTGAATCTCGGTGACTGCCAAGGCAACGCCGCATACAGCGGCATCGATCCCTACTTCGACGATCTCTTCCTGATGGCCGCCGAGAAACGCTTCCTTTCGGTTGAGCGCATCGTGTCAACCGAGGAGTTGATCAAGACGGTACCGCCGCAGGCGCTACTGGCGAACCGCATGATGGTCGACGCGGTCGTCGAAGCACCCGGAGGTGCTCACTTCACCACCGCCGCACCGGACTACGGTCGCGACGAGAAGTTCCAGCGACACTACGCGCAGGCCGCCGCATCCGAGGAGAGCTGGCAACAGTTCGTGCAGACCTACCTATCTGGCGACGAATCCGACTATCAGGCAGCCGTCCGCGCATTTGGGCAGGAGAGCGCATCATGACCAGTGTCGTGTCCACCCGTGCCGAAGTATGTGCAGTCGCATGCGCCGAATTGTTTAGAGACGCAGGCGAAATCATGGTCAGCCCGATGGCCAACATGGCCTCAGTCGGCGCGCGGCTAGCACGGCTAACCTTTTCCCCCGATATTCTGCTGACCGATGGCGAGGCCCGGCTGCTGGCGGACACCCCCGCGCTGGGCGAGACCGGCGCGGTCGAGGGCTGGATGCCGTTTGGCCGCGTGTTCGAGACACTTGCATGGGGACGGCGGCATGTGGTCATGGGCGCCAACCAAATTGACCGCTTTGGAAATCAGAACCTATCCGCGTTCGGGCCACTACAGCATCCGACCCGGCAGATGTTCGGCGTCCGCGGCGCGCCCGGTAACTCCATCAACCACGCGACCAGTTACTGGGTGGGTAACCACTCGAAGCGAGTGTTCACCGATGCCGTCGACGTGATCTCCGGCATCGGATACGACAAGGTTGACGCCGGCAATCCAGCATTTCGGTTCACCGGCGTCTACCGGGTGGTATCCAACCTTGGAGTTTTCGACTTCGGCGGCCCGGGTGCCACGATGCGGGCATTGAGTCTGCACCCTGGGGTGACCCCTGAAGACGTGCGGGAGAAAACATCGTTCGAAGTGGATGGCTTGGACGAGGCCAACCCGACCCAGCTGCCCACCGATGACCAACTGCATCTGATCCGGGAAGTCATTGACCCGAAAGCACTGCGCGACAAAGAGATACGATCGTGAAGTTGCGCACACCGCTGACTGATCTGGTCGGTGTGACGCACCCCGTGGTGCAAACCGGGATGGGCTGGGTCGCCGGCGCCCGACTGGTATCAGCCACGGCAAACGCAGGCGGTCTCGGAATTTTGGCGTCAGCCACCATGACCGTCGACGAATTGGCGACCGCGATAGGCAAGGTCAAAGCGGCCACCGACAAGCCGTTCGGGGTGAACATCCGCGCCGATGCCGCCGACGCTGCCGACCGTGTTGAGTTGATGGTGCGCGAGGGCGTCAAAGTGGCTTCTTTCGCGTTAGCCCCCAAACCGGAGCTGATAGCCCGGCTCAAGGAAGCCGGTGCGGTAGTCATCCCCTCGATCGGTGCGGCCAAGCATGCTCGCAAGGTCGCGGCGTGGGGCGCCGACGCGATGATCGTGCAAGGCGGCGAAGGCGGCGGGCACACCGGGCCGGTGGCAACGACATTACTGCTGCCGTCCGCGCTGGACGCCGTGCAAGGAACTGGCATCCCGGTCATCGCCGCAGGCGGTTTCTTCGATGGCCGCGGGCTCGCGGCCGCGCTGTCCTACGGTGCCGCCGGTGTGGCTATGGGTACCCGGTTCCTACTCACGTCGGAGTCCACTGTGCCGGATGCGATCAAACGACGCTACTTGGAGGCGGCGCTGGATGGCACGGTTGTCACCACGCGCGTCGATGGCATGCCGCACCGGGTGCTTCGCACGAGACTCGTCGACAAGCTGGAAAGCGGTTCGCGGGCCAAGGGATTCACGGCAGCGGTGCGCAATGCAAGTAAGTTCAAGAAGATGTCGCAGATGACCTGGCGGTCGATGGTCAGCGACGGCCTCGCCATGCGTCGCGGTAAGGAATTGACCTGGTCTCAGGTGGTGATGGCAGCCAACACTCCTATGCTGCTGAAAGCTGGGCTGGTGGATGGCAACGCCGAGGCCGGCGTGCTTGCCTCGGGTCAGGTCGCTGGAATCCTCGACGACCTGCCGTCCTGCGCCGAGCTGATCGAGTCG
Source organism: Mycobacterium sp. (assembly GCF_965230835.1). Classification (GTDB taxonomy): domain Bacteria; phylum Actinomycetota; class Actinomycetes; order Mycobacteriales; family Mycobacteriaceae; genus Mycobacterium. The sequence goes on along the minus strand of NZ_CBDDLW010000002.1, from coordinate 2,813,065 downwards.
ATTGTGAGCGACGCCATCACCCATCTGCAGGCCGCCTCGGCGCTGGTGGAGTAGTTGACGCGTGTCGACTAGGCTATTTTTGCTATGTCGACCAGCGGCGCGACAGACCAGGCAGGGGCAACTTCCCCGGCACGCCACGCGCTGCCGGACCCAGGCGAATCGGTGCCGAAGCTGGCGCTGCCAACGGTTGGGATCTTCCTCGGTGCGTTGACCGCATTCGCGCTGTCGACGGTGGGCTACGTCAACGGCTGGGTGCCAGCCTGGGGCACAATCCCGGCCAACGCGGCGGTGACCTTTGTGATGTTCACCGTCGTGCACGACGCATCCCATTACTCAATCAGCTCTACCCGCTGGGTCAACGGTTTGTTCGGCCGGCTGGCGTGGCTGTTCGTCGGTCCAGTCGTTGGCTTCTCGTCGTTCGGATTCATCCACATCCAGCACCATCGACATGCCAACGATGACGCCGAAGACCCGGACACATTCGCGTCGCACGGCCCGCTGTGGCTGCTGCCGCTACGCTGGTCACTGGTCGAGTACTACTACCTCACGTACTATCTCCCGCGAGCCCGCAGCCGACCGGTCGCGGAGGTCGCCGAAACCGGGTTGATGCTCAGCCTGAGCCTCGCCGGCCTGGCCGTTGCGATCGTCACCGGGAACTTCGCGACACTCGCGGTTGTCTTCCTGATCCCGCAACGCATTGGTCTCACGGTTCTAGCTTGGTGGTTTGACTGGCTACCCCACCATGGCCTGGACAACACCCAGCGCAGCAACCGATACCGCGCAACCCGCAACCGGGTGGGGATGGAATGGCTTTTCACCCCGATGCTGCTGTCGCAGAACTATCACCTAGTGCACCATCTGCACCCGTCGGTGCCGTTCTACCGATACCTCCGAACATGGCACCGCAACGAAGAGGCCTACCTCGAGCGCAGTGCCGCGATCTCCACCGTCTTTGGCCAACAATTGAATCCGGACGAGTTTCGAGAGTGGAAAGCGTTGAACGGCAGGCTCGCTCGACTGCTACCGGTGCGTATGCCGGCGAAGTCGAGTTCACCACACGCGGTATCGCATCGCGTCCCAGTCGCCTCAGTCGATCCCATCACCGCCAATAGCACCCTGGTCACTTTTGCGGTACCGGAAGGATTGCGCGACGCATTCGCATTCGAGCCGGGCCAGCACGTAACAGTGTGCACCGACCTAGGGGGTGAAGGTGTTCGACGCAACTATTCGATCTGCGCGGCCGCAACACGGGCCCAGTTGCGGATCGCTGTCAAACACATTCCAGGCGGCAAGTTCTCGACGTTTGTTGCCGACGAACTCAAAGCTGGCGACGTGCTTGAATTGATCACTCCGACCGGCCAATTCGGCCCTTCGCTGCATCCGCTCAACCGAAAGCACTATGTGGGTCTTGTCGCCGGCAGCGGGATCACTCCGGTGCTCTCCATCCTCGCGACGACGCTTGAGCTTGAGACCGAAAGCCGGTTCACGCTGATTTACGGCAACCGCACCAGGGAGTCGACAATGTTTCGCACCGAACTCGATCACCTCGAGTCGCGTTATGCCGACCGATTGGAGGTCCTGCACGTGTTGTCCAACGAGTCGTTGCATACTCCCGAACTCCGCGGCCGGATCGATCAGGAGAAACTCAACCGTTGGCTGACCAGCAGCATTCCGCCTGGCAGCGTCGACGAGTGGTTCATCTGCGGCCCGATGGAGATGGCCTTCGCTGTGCGCGAGACCTTGATCGAGCATCTGGTGGGCTCCGAGCACATTCACCTCGAGCTGTTCCATGGTTATCCCACCGTCTCGGCGACCGAGCGCGCTTATGCGACCGCGACCGTGACGCTCACACTGTCCGGGCAGCAGTCGACATTTGACCTGGCGCCAGGTGATTCGATCCTGGAAGGCGCACTGCAGGTTCGCCCTGACACCCCGTATGCCTGCATGGGCGGTGCGTGCGGCACGTGCCGGGCAAAACTGATCGACGGCGACACCGAGATGGACCAGAACTTCGCGCTGGGGTCCGACGAACTTGACCGCGGCTATATCCTGACCTGCCAGTCACACCCGACAACGCCATTCGTAGCTGTAGATTACGACGCCTGACGCCCTTGATCTCAGCGCGCCAGACCCCGCCGCTAGGACCCGCTAATTCCATCCTGACCGGACACTAACCCGCTGCCACCGGCGCCTCCGCTACCCGGCGTCGCACCGTTCCCGCCGTTACCCCCATTTCCACCGATGCCGATCACGGCGTCGCCGCCATCGCCGCCGGCACCGCCATCCCCTGCGGAGCCACCGCTACCACCGGTGCCACCGCCGCCAGCATTGCCAATCAATGCAGCCCCACCGCCGGCACCGCCGGCACCGCCGGAGGTAGTGCCAATGCCCGCGACACCGCCAGCTCCACCCGCACCACCTTCTCCGAACAGCGCGCCACCGGCACCGCCAACACCGCCGGCACCACCGGTGTTGGCGGCGTCGGCCATGGAGACCCCACCGTGACCACCAGATCCGCCGGACCCGCCATCCCCGAACAGCGCGCCACCGACGCCACCAGCACCACCGGCACCACCAGCGCCTGCCGCGGTATTAGCTTCGAAGCCGATCGCACCGTGACCGCCGGCACCGCCGGCACCGCCATCCCCACCGAGCAGCCCCCCGGGACCGCCAGCCCCACCGGCACCGCCATCGCCGAGGCCGCTGCCGCCGCCACTACCGGCCGCCCCGCCAATGCCCAATCCACCGATGCTGCCGGCGCCTCCGTCACCGCCGGCACCGCCATCGCCGCCGGCGCCCAATGCGCCGGCGCCGCCAACACCGCCGATGCCCAACAGCCAACCGCCGTCGCCGCCGTCACCGCCGTCACCACCTACGCCGAACAACCATGCCCGGCCGCCGTTCCCGCCGGCACCGCCGGTCCCGCCGGCACCGGTCCCGCCTACACCTCCGTTCCCGCCGTTACCGCCAAGGAACCCACCGGAACCACCCGAACCGGCGTTACCGCCGCGGCCGGCCCCGCCCTGCCCACCACGCGCGCCGTCCCCGCCGTCGCCGTAGATCAGGCCGCCATCGCCGCCAGCTCCGCCCGCAGCGCCGACGCCTAGAAAACCGAGACCTCCGGTGCCGCCTCCCCCGCCGACGCCGAATAGCCCGGCGTCTCCGCCCGAACCTCCAATTCCGCCAGAGGGACCTTGCCCGAATCCACCGAACCCACCGGTACCGCCGACTCCGGCCAACCATCCACCGCGTCCGCCGTCACCGCCGGCCCCGCCAACACTGATCTGGCTTGTCGTGCTGCCGGTGGTGCCGCCCGACCCACCGGTTCCGCCGTGGCCGCCGGTACCAAATAATCCGGCGTTGCCGCCGCTGCCAGCTGCCCCACCGGCGTTGAAGCCGCTGCCCCCTGCGCCGCCGGCCCCACCGTCGGCTACCGCGAAGAGGCCGCTGCTGGCGCCGGCGCCACCGACGCCTCCAACACCACTGTCGGCGGTGAAGCCGCCCGCACCACCGGCGCCGCCTGCCCCGCCAGCACTGAACAGCCGGCCGGCCCCGCCGGCCCCGCCTGCGCCCCCGTTGAAGTAGCCGTCGCCGCCGACACCACCGGCCCCTCCGGTACCGCCGTTGCCGAACAACCCGGCGCTCCCGCCGGCCCCACCATTTTGACCAGGCGCGCCGGACCCACCGGCCCCGCCGCTACCGATGAGGATTCCGCCGTCTCCGCCGTCTGCCCCGGTCCCCGGGGCTCCGTTGGCACCGTTGCCGATCAGCGGGCGCCCGAGCAGCGCCTGGGTGGGCGCGTTGATCACACCGAGCACATCCTGCGGCACGGCTTGCAGAGACGACGCACTGACCGCCTCAGCGCTGGCATAGGTGTCGGCACCGGCACTCACCGCCTGCACGAACTGAGCATGAAACGCGGCTACCTGCTGGCCTAGCGCCTGATACCCCTGGGCGTGGGCGCCAAACAGCGCCGCTATTGCCGCCGAAACTTCATCGGCGCCAGCGGCGAGCACTCCGGTAGTCGGCGCGGCCGCCGCCGCGTTCGCCGCGCTGATTGTCGATCCAATATCAGCTAGGTTCGCTGCTGCCGCCAACACCGCCTCTGGCGCGGCGATCAGGTAAGACATCCGAAGCCTCCCAATACGTGTCGGATCAAAAGGCGCACTCGCCCAGTGATCACGCAGTCACGTCAATTGGTCAGTGGAAACGGTATCAGCGGATCCGTCACGGTCGGTGCGTAATTGCAAGAATTGCTGGCTTAGCTCTGCTGGAATCCCGATACCAGGTCTGCGCCGACATGGAGTGAATCAGCACTGAGCCGCAACCAACACCGCGTCGCCAGGTTGGCGTCGATTACCTTCACCAATGCGCCGGTTCGTTGCGCCACGATCTTCACGACAGTCGTCCACCATGGGCGAAAACCATTCGTGACGCGGTAGTTACCGCACTACCACGTTCCCTTTCGGCGTCTCGGAGCGGCTAAAGCCGCTCGATAATCGTCACGTTAGCCGTGCCGCCGCCTTCGCACATCGTTTGCAAGCCATAGCGACCGCCGGTGCGCTCGAGCTCGTTGAGCATCGTGGTGAACAGTTTGGCTCCGGTCGCACCCAACGGGTGACCCAGCGCGATGGCCCCGCCATTGGGATTCACCTTCTCCGGATCAGCCTTAATCTCCTTGAGCCAGGCCAGCACAACCGGTGCAAATGCCTCATTGATTTCGACTGTCGCGATGTCGTCGATGGACAGACCCGTCTTCTCCAACGCGTAGCGGGTAGCCGGGATTGGCCCGGTCAACATGAATACCGGGTCGGCACCACGGGCGCTGATGTGGTGGATGCGGGCCCGTGGCGTCAACTTGTGGTCTTTGACAGCCTGCTCGGAGGCCAGCAGCACAGCGCTGGCGCCGTCGGAAATCTGGCTGGCCAGTGCGGCGGTCAGCCGACCACCCTCCACAAGAGTTTTGAGTCCGGCCATTTTCTCCAGCGTGGTCTCGCGAGGCCCCTCGTCGACGCGGAAATCGTCAACCGGCACGATCTCATTGTCGAAATGCCCAGCACGGATAGCCGCCAAGGCACGCTCGTTGCTACTCAGCGCGAACTGCTCCATCTGCTCCCGAGACAGATCCCATCGCTCCGCTATCAGCTCAGCACCCCGGAATTGCGAGATCTCTTCGTCACCGTAGCGGTGCAACCACCCTTTCGACTCCCCCGTCGGCGAGGTGAAACCGAATTGCTTGCCGACTTCCATCGCCGAGGCAATCGGGATCTGACTCATGTTCTGCATGCCACCGGCCAGGATGACATCTGCCGTTCCAGACATGATCGCTTGCGCACCAAAGGAAATCGCCTGCTGGCTGGACCCACATTGCCGGTCCACGGTGACACCCGGCACTTCCTCCGGATAGCCGGCAGCCAACCAGGCTAGCCGGCCGATGTTGCCGGCCTGCCCGCCAATAGCGTCCACACAGCCCACGATCGCGTCGTCGACCACACTGGGGTCGACATCGACACGCTCAAACAAACCTTGGAACACGCGCGCGCCCAAGTCGATCGGATGCACGCCGGCCAGCGATCCGTTGCGTTTGCCAACCGCGGTACGCACCGCCTCCACCACGTACGCTTCGGACATTTCAGACTCCTTCTCTCGTGATCCCGCCAAGAACGATAGCCAGGTATTGCTGTCCCACTTGCTGAGCGGTGAGCGGCCCGCCTGGCTGATACCAGCGCACCGACACCCAGGTCGTGTCGCGGATGAATCGGTAGACCAGGTCGACATCAAGGTCAGGCCGGAAGCAACCCTGGTCGATACCCTGATTGAGCACCTCAACCCACATCTTGCGCTGCTGCCTGTTCAGATCCTCGATGTATGAGAACCGAGGCTGCGACGACAACCGCTGAGCTTCGTCTTGATAGATGACTACCTGAGCATGCCGATGCTCAATCGCATCGAAAGAGGCCATGAATAGCCCCTTCAGCCGCTGCAGCGGATCGACATTGGTGTCCACAATCTCCTGGTAGCGGTCGAACAACCAGTCCAGGAATTCACGCAGCAGCTCGTCGACCATCTCTTCCTTGGATGCGAAATGGTGGTACAGGCTGCCGGACAGGATGCCCGCCCCGTCTGCGATGTCGCGCACGGTGGTGGCGCGCAGGCCGCGCTCAGCGAACATCTCCGCGGCTAGCTCTAGTAGCTCGCGCCGCCGGCTGTTGGCTTGACCGCTTACTCGGTCCACCCAACCAGACTAGCAACCAAGCGCTTGCTCGGCCAGCCCGGTTGGCCGCGTCGGGCTTTGCCCGGACAACGCCGTGGCTAAAACCGTCTTAGCAAGGCGTGGACTCAACTCCTACGACCGCCTGACTGCGGACAACAGGGCCGCGGTTAGGCGCGTAGCCTAAGCCTCGTCACTACCGCCGCTGCAATTGCCGATCGGCAGGCAGGCCCAAGTCCAGGACGCAAAAAACGTCGGACAGCGTGATGCACCGAGCGGGGAAATCGCCGAGCCAACAACACGACCGCGCGCGCTGGCGATGTGACGATAGCTGCCACTATGCGGTGCGCCGCCGACAAAAACGCGACACAGTTCCCGACATTGACCGCGAACCGCCCTGTACTGCAACATCTCTCACCTATCCGCGACGCGCGCACAAAGGGCAGGGGCGCTGTGGCCATGCTATGTGCGGGACTGTGTAATAGGGGCATGGAGTGGATGACGCCCACCGACTTGATGTTCTTGTTCAGCGAATCACTCGGAAACCCTTCGAACGTAGGCGCTTTGGTGCTGCTGGAGCCGCCGCCAGGCTCGGGTCCGGAGTTCGTTCGCGACTTCTACGAAGCGTTGGTTGCCAACGACGAGTTCCAGCCCACATTCCGCAAGCGCCCCAACAAGATCGGTGGCGGAATCGCTCACACGGCGTGGGCCTACGACGACGACATCGACGTCGACCATCACGTGCGACTCTCTGCGTTGCCACCACCAGGGCGCGTTCGCGACTTGCTCGAGCTGAGTTCTCGGCTGCATACCGACCTACTTGATCGCGACCGCCCGTTGTGGCAGGTGCATGTGGTGGAGGGGCTAGCCGATGGCCGGTTCGCCATGTATGTAAAACTGCACCACGTTCTCTTCGATGGTGTTTCGGCCGCGAAGATGATGCAACGAGCGTTTTCGACCGACCCCAACGACCATACGCTGCGGGCTATCTGGAGCCTGCCTCGACCACCACACCAGGAATCCTTCACTCCTTCGGCGCTGGAATCCTTGGCCAAGATGACGGGATCCGCTCTTGGACTTCCGCTGTCGGCGCTAAAGCTAGCCCGCGCGGCCATATCGAATCAGCAGCTGACGATGCCGTTCGCAGCGCCACACAGCATGTTCAATGTCAAGATCGGCCAAGCACGTCAATACGCGGCTCAATCCTGGGCACTGGACCGGATCATGCGGGTCAAGCAAGCTGCCGGGGTGACCGTCAATGACGCCGTCTTGGCGATGTGCGCCGGAGCGCTGCGCTACTACCTAATCGAACAGAACGCACTCCCGAAGGTCGCGTCTCATCGCTGGTGTAAATGGTCACGGGCGTAGGTTCCGTCGCAACCGACGAAAGCTATGAAGGAGGGGCTACGCCCGTGACCAAGCGAGTATCGCCGATTGAGCGTGTGCGTGTTGAGATGGATCAGTTGTTCGCCGCGACCGAGCGGCCGTTGACCGAGATTTTGGAGGAGGTCGGGCGGTTATCGGTGCGTCTGGTGTTTCAGGTCGCCGTGGAGGCCGAGGTAGAAGCAGTGTTGGGCCGAGCCCGTCACCAGCGTCGGGTTCAGGACGGCCCGGGCGGGTACCGCAATGGGTATCAACCGCCGGCGACGGTGAAGACCACGATGGGCTCGGTCGAATTATGCCGCCCGAAACTACGCGACACCGACGAGCGGTTCTGTTCGCGGCTATTCGGTGCCGGGGTGACGCGCACCCACGCTCTGGAGGCGTTGGTGATTTCGGGATGGGTGCGCGGTTTGTCGGATCGCGACATCGAGGCCGCGTTGGCCGAGGTGCTGGGCTCGCAGGCGGCGTTGTCGCGCTCGACGGTGAGCCGGATTTGTGCGGCCATCAAAGACGAGTTCGCTGCGTGGTCGTCTCGACGCCTTGATGAGCTGGTGTTGGACTACCTGTTCTTGGATGCCTCGAACTTTCGGATGCATCCCAACGCCCCGGCCGAGCCGGTGCTGGCCGCCTGGGGCATCTGCACCGACGGCAAGCCCCTGTTTATTGGGCTGGCCCCAGCCGCAGCGGAGTCGGCTGATGCGTGGGCCGACTTCTTGGCTGACCTGAGGAACCGGGGACTACGCCCGCCGCTACTGGGCATCTCCGACGGGGCGCCGGGCCTGATCGCCGCATGGGAGACCACGTTTCCGGCAAGCCTGCGTCAGCGGTGTCTGATCCATCGCTGCCGTAACGTCATCGCCAAGACACCTGTCGCGGTCCAGGACGAGATCAAAGCCGCGTTCTGGTCGATCTTCGATGACATTGACCAGCCACCCGGCCAGCAGGCCGTGGATGAAGCCACCCGCCGCGCCGAGGAGTTCACCACCACATACCGCGGGCTCTACCCAGCCGCGGTCGCTTGCCTGGCCAACGACTTCGCCTCGCTGAGCGTGCATTTGCGCTTCCCCCGCCAACACTGGACACGCATCCGCCATTCCAACCTCATCGAACGCACCTTCGGAGAATCCCGTCGCCGGGTCAAGGTCATCGGCCGCCTACCCGGCGAAACCAGCTGTCTGTCGCTGGTATGGGCCGTCCTCGACCGCGCCAGCCGCGGCTGGCGCGGAGTCACCCAAACATCAGCGACCAGCCGCCACCTCCAAGAACTACGCCACCAACTGCTCGAGCCACCCCGCCCACTGCATCCCCCCACCACAACAACCACGACCGACACCACCGCCGCGTAACATGACCACCAGGAACATGCGCCCAGCGTTTTTACACCAGTCCTAAGACGCCACCCTCCCGAATACACCGCTGATTGCAATGGTTCCAGTGAGTCTGCGCCCAAAAAAAGGAGCTGATGCCGGCGGCAACATGGTCGGTGGCATCTTATGCAATCTTGCTACACACCTTAAGGATGCCGGCAAACGGCTTGAGACGATCAATGCATCGACGCGCGCCAGCAAAGAGGTGCTAGCCGGCCAGCCGCGAATGCTGGGACTGGTGTTGTTTGCACTGAGCGCAATGGCACCGCTGGCTCCGTCAGGTTTCCTAGGCGCAGCGCGGCCACCGTTCAACCTCGTCATCTCGAATATGCCGGGACTTCCAGAGCCTACGTACTACCGGGGGGCTCGGATCGACGCCGGCTACCCAATGTCGTCCGTCAAAAACAACCAAGCCCTAAACATCACCTTGGCGAGCAATTCAGGCAAACTTGACTTTGGGTTGATCGCCTGCCAGCGCAGTGTGCCGTCTCTGCAGCGGCTGATTGAGCACCTGGAATCTTCGCTCAAGGACCTGGAACAAGCTGTCGGAATCTGAAGAACGACGACCCGCGCCGAACATCTGCACGTTAAGTTGGCCTTCGCAGATACCGAACAACCGAAACACGATTACAAACAGGGCCAAGCAACACTGGCGTCTCCCAATGAATGCGTCCGCCTTGCTCGAGGCTCCCGCGAACCCGGGCAGGGGACGAAGGAAACAACTGCGAACGCAGTATTCCGTTGAGGATGTGTTGCACAAGCCCCGCTGTGGCGACGAATTGTTAACCTAAGCAAGGCCATCCAGTGGCGCACGGCACCTGACTCCCGCTGACCCCGCATCGGGGCTACCGCAATGGCTACGCACCGTGTTGTCCGGCCATGAAGCCTGCTGATCTGCGCCCACGATTTCGAGCCGTTGTTCGTACGACCAACGGGACTGGTGTTTGGGCCTAAGGCACGAGTACAGGTCTGTCAGGCCCAGCACGGAGACATGACAGGCCCGTCAATCTCAGTCGACGCGGCCGATGAACAGGTCTGCGGTACCCGCGGTTTCAGCCGCACATCCGCGATCGACCGACCGGGCCTCGCTCAGGGATGCTGGCTTGATACCGAGATGACTTCCCCAGTTAAGTAACTGGAGTACTCGCTGGCCAGAAAAGCGATAGTGGCAGCTATTTCCCAGGGCTCGGCGGCACGGCCGAACGCCTCGCTCGCTGACAGCCGGTCCAACAACTCCGCCGACGTCGTCTTGTCCAGGAACTTGTGTCGCGCGATGCTGGGCGACACCGCGTTAATCCGTACCCCGTACTCGACGGCTTCTATCGCGCTGCAACGAGTCAACGCCATCACCCCGGCTTTAGCGGCCGCATAGTGCGCCTGCGAGTGCTGAGCCCGCCAGCCAAGCACACTGGCGTTGTTGACGATAACCCCTCCGTGCCGCGCATCGCGGAAGTAGCGCAAAGCGGCGCGGGTAGCCCGGAACACCGACGTCAGCGTCAGATCCAGTACTCGGTCCCACTCGTCGTCGGTCATATCGACCACTGGCGTTTGCCCGCCCAACCCAGCATTGTTGACCAGCACATCGATGCGGCCCATCCGCTCGGTGGCCGTCGCGATCAGGGCGTCGACTGCAGCGGTGGACGTCACATCGCAGACCACGCTCTCGACCCGGCCACGTCCCAGCGCCGACAACTCAGCGGCGGTCTCGCTCAGCCGTCGCTCATGGTGATCGGAGACCACGACGTCGGCACCCTCCGCCAGAACGCGGCGCGCGGTGGCCGAACCGATGCCGGTACCGGCAGCCGCGGTAACCACGACCACTTTGCCGCTAAGAAGGCCATGTCCGGCAACCTCTTTCGGCACTTCGGACAAAGTCATCCCTTGGCCTCCCGGGGTAGACCGAGCACTCGCTCGGCAATGATGTTGCGTTGGATTTCGTTCGAACCGCCATAGATCGTGTCGGCGCGAGTGAATAAATACAAGCGCTGCCATTCGTCGAACTCGCCATCCGACAGCGCCATCCCGGGCTTGCCCGTCACATCCATCGCCAGCTCACCCAGAGCACGATGCCAGTTGGCCCACAACAACTTCGACACGTTGTCCTGGCCGGGCTGTTCAACGTCCATGGTGGCCAGCGCATAACTGCGCATAGCTCGCAGTCCGACCCACGCCCGGGTCAACCGTTCCCTGACGAAGGGGTCTTCGGCGGCACCGGTACGCCGCGCGAGATCAACCAGGTTGGAAAGTTCGCGGGCGTAGACGATCTGCTGCCCCAGGGTCGAAACGCCGCGCTCAAACGTCAGGGTTCCCATTGCCACCCGCCAACCGTCGCCGGGTTGGCCTACCACCATGTCAGCGTCGGTGCGCGCATCGTCGAAGAACACCTCGTTGAACTCGGAGGTCCCGGTGATCTGGACGATAGGCCGGACTTGCACACCTGGCTGGTCCAGCGGCACCAGCAGGTACGACAGGCCAGCGTGACGTTTGGAGCCCTTTTCAGTGCGCGCTATTACAAAACACCACTGCGACACATGCGCCAGCGAGGTCCATACCTTCTGGCCGTTGATCACCCACTGATCGCCGTCAAGTTCGGCGGTGGTCGAAACATTTGCCAAGTCGCTGCCGGCGCCAGGCTCCGAATACCCTTGACACCACAGTTCGGTGACATCGCGGATAGGCGGCAGGAAGCGCTGTTGCTGCTCTGGCGTTCCGAACGCGATCAGAGTGGGACCTAGCAGCTCTTCTCCGAAGTGGTTGACCTTGTCCGGCGCATCGGCGCGGGCATACTCCTCGTAGAACGCGACTCGATGTTCGGTCGGAAATCCGCGTCCGCCGTGCTCGACCGGCCAACCCAGACACGTCAGCCCAGCAGCCGCGAGATGCTGGTTCCATGCCCTACGTTCTTCGAACGCCTCATGTTCGCGCCCCGGTCCGCCGAGACCGCGCAGCGCGGCGAACTCGCCGACAAGATTGTCGGCCAGCCACTGGCGGACCTCCGCCCGGAAGTCCTCGACGTCTTGCATGCCCTGTAGGCTAACCTACCAAGCACTTGCTTTGTTAGCCTAGCGGCGATGCTTGCCGCGCGGCGGCGTGCGGAGAAGCCGGGCAATCAAGCACAGAGGAGCATCGATGGTCAGCCAAACCCGCACCGTGCCCGCGGCGCTAGATCGCCTCGCCCACCAGTTCCCCGACCACAACGCCATCATCACCGAAGACCGCTGCATTACCGCCGCCACCTTGCGCGACGAGGTGCACCGGGCGACAGCCGCGCTGATCTCGCTCGGGGTCGAGCCCGGAGACCGAGTGGCCATCTGGTCACCGAACACCTGGCATTGGGTGGTGGCCTGTCTGGCTATCCACCACGCCGGCGCCGCTATCGTCCCGCTGAACACCCGCTACACCGCGCCAGAGGCCGCCGACATCCTGGCCCGCACAGCCGCGCCAGTGCTGTTTGGGATGGGCCGCTTCCTTGACACCGACCGAGTTGGCGATCTGAGCCGCGACGCACTGCCCGCGCTACGCCACATCGTGCGGGTGCCGATCGACGAAGACGACGGAACATGGGACGAGTTCATGGCCAGAGGCAATGAGCCCGGAGCCGCCGACACCGTCAAGGTCCGCGTTGCCGCCGTCATGCCCGATGACATCAGCGACATTATGTTCACCTCCGGCACCACTGGCCGAAGCAAAGGCGTGTTGTGCGCCCACCAGCAATCATTGGCCGGCTCGGCGGCGTGGGCCGCCCGCGGCCAAATCACCAGCGACGACCGCTACCTGTGTATCAATCCTTTCTTCCATAACTTCGGCTACAAGGCCGGCATCCTGGCCTGCCTGCAAACCGGTGCGACCCTGATACCGCACCTCACCTTCGATCCGCTGCGCGCGCTACAGGCGATCGAGCAACACAGCATCACTGTGCTCCCCGGACCGCCCACGATTTACCAGACGCTGCTCGACCACCCGGCGCGGCAGGACCACGACCTGAGCTCGCTGCGGTTCGCGGTGACCGGGGCGGCCACCGTGCCAGTCGTGCTGGTGGAACGCATGCAGTCCGAACTGGATTTCGATATTGTCCTGACCGCCTACGGACTGACCGAAGCCAACGGAATGGGAACGATGTGCCGCCCCGAGGACGACGCGGTGACCGTCGCGACCACCTGCGGACGTCCCTTCGCCGACTTCGAGTTACGCATCGATTCGGCGGACGGAGAGGCGGGCGAAGTGCTCTTACGCGGCCCGAACGTGATGCTCGGCTACCTAGACGACCAGGAAGCAACCGACGCCGCTATTGATAGCGACGGTTGGCTGCACACCGGCGACATCGGTGCCGTTGACGAAGCCGGAAACCTACGAATCACCGACCGCCTCAAGGACATGTACATCTGTGGCGGATTCAACGTATATCCCGCCGAGGTCGAGCAGGTGCTGGCCCGGATGGACGGCGTGGCCGATGCCGCGGTGATCGGAGTTCCCGATCAACGGCTCGGCGAAGTTGGTCGGGCATTTATTGTCGCGCGGGCGGGGTCTAGTGTCAGCGAAGAGTCGGTAATCTCGTACTCACGTGAGCATTTAGCGAACTTCAAGGCGCCGCGGTCGGTGCGATTCGTCGACACGCTGCCGCGCAATGCTGGCGGCAAGGTGGTCAAACCACAACTGCGAGAGTTGAACTGAATGGACCTAACTTTCGACGACGATACGCTAGCGTTCCAAGCCGAGGTGAGGAATTTCCTCTCCGCCAATGCGGAGTCGATCCCCACTAAGTCCTATGACAACGCTGAGGGCTTCCTGCAGCATCGCCACTGGGACCGCGTGTTGTTTGATGCCGGCCTGTCCGTGATCACCTGGCCAAAGAAATATGGCGGCCGCGACGCCCCCCTGCTGCACTGGGTGGTCTTCGAGGAGGAATATTTCGGCGCTGGAGCGCCCGGCCGGGCCAGCGCGAACGGAACCTCGATGCTGGCGCCGACCCTGTTCGCGCACGGCACTACCGAACAGTTAGACCGAATTCTGCCGAAAATGGCTAGTGGTGAACAGATCTGGGCGCAGGCATGGTCCGAACCCGAAGCGGGCAGCGACCTGGCGTCGCTGCGTTCCACCGCGGCCAAGACGGACGGCGGATGGCTGCTCAACGGACAGAAAATTTGGAGTTCGCGGGCTCCCTTCGCCGACATGGGATTCGGCCTGTTCCGATCCGACCCGGAAGCACAGCGTCATCGTGGTCTGACGTACTTCATGTTCGATCTGAAGGCCGACGGGATCACCGTACGGCCAATCGTCCAGCTGGGCGGTGACACCGGATTCGGTGAGATCTTCCTCGACAATGTTTTTGTCCCCGACGAAGATGTGATTGGCGCACCAAACGACGGTTGGCGCGCAGCCATGAGCACATCCAGCAATGAACGTGGTATGTCGCTGCGCAGCCCCGCCCGCTTCCTTGCGGTGGCGCAGCGCTTGGTTCAGCTGTGGAAGGACCGCGGCTCACCAGCGGAATTCGCCGATCGGGTGGCCGATGGATGGATTAAGGCGCACGCCTACCGGTTGCAGACGTTCGGCACCGTGAGCAGACTGGCAGCCGGTGGAGAACTCGGCGCGGAATCATCGGTTACGAAGGTGTTCTGGTCCGACCTCGACGTGGAACTACACCAGACCGCGCTCGACATCCTCGGCGCCGACGGCGAACTGGCTAGCCCATGGACCGAAGCTCTGCTGTTCGCCCTAGGCGGCCCGATCTACGCCGGAACCAACGAAATTCAGCGAAATATAATTTCGGAAAGGCTGCTGGGCCTGCCGCGGGAGAAGGCTGGAGGCAGCAAATAGTGGACTTTGCGCTAGACCAACAGCAGTGCGACTTCGCTGCCAGCATCGACGCCGCGCTGACCGCCGCAAACCTGCCGGCCGCGGTCCGCGCCTGGTCTGCTGGCGATCTCACACCCGGCCGCAAGGTGTGGGAGCAGCTGGCCGATCTCGGTATCACGGCGTTGAACGTGCCCGAGAAGTTTGAAGGCTTAGACGCTGAGCCCATTGACTTGGTAGTCGCGTTGGAACGCCTCGGCCGTTGGTGCGTTCCCGGTCCAGTCGTGGAATCTATAGCCGTTGCACCGGTTTTACTCGCCGATGACGAACGCAGCGCGGGGTTGGCTTCCGGTGAGCTCATGGTCACTGTCGCAATCCCACCACAAGTGCCGCGGGCGGTCGCAGCCAACGCCGCCCAGCTGGTGCTGCTGGCCCCGTCTGAAAGCGCCGACCACGTCAGCGAGGCTGAGGTGGTTGGCGGCCTGGCAGGCTGCCATGAGTCGGTCGACCCCAGCCGCCACCTCTACGACGTGACGGCAACCGGAACATCCTGGCAGGCAGACGTCAAGCGCGCCTACGAGTTCGGCGCACTGGCCACCGCGGCGCAGCTGGTCGGTACCGCCGAGGCACTGCTCGACGCCGCCGTCGAATACGCCAAGCAACGCACCCAGTTCGGCCGCGCGATCGGCTCGTATCAGGCCATCAAACACAAGCTCGCCGACGTCCATATCGCAATCGAACTGGCCCGTCCCTTGGTCCATGGCGCCGCACTGACTTTGGCTTCTCGCGACGTCAGCGCGGCCAAAGTTGCGGCGGCCGAAGCCGCCCTGCTGTCCGCACGCTCGTCCCTGCAAGTTCACGGTGCGATCGGGTTCACCCAGGAACACGATCTGTCCTTGTGGTTACTTAGGGTGCAGGCATTACGCTCGGCTTGGGGCGATCCCACGCTGCATAGGCGCCGACTGCTCACGGCGCTATGACCGGCGTCGGCGACGATGCAGAGCGAAGCGATGAGCAGCAGCGGCGCTGATGACCGGCGTCGGCGACGATGCAGAGCGAAGCGATGAGCAGCAGCGGCGCTGATGACCGGCGTCGGCGACGATGCAGAGCGAAGCGATGAGCAGCAGCGGCGCTGATGACCGGCGTCGGCGACGATGCAGAGCGAAGCGATGAGCAGCAGCGGCGCTGATGACCGGCGTCGGCGACGATGCAGAGCGAAGCGATGAGGAGGAGCGGCGCTGATGACTGAAGAACGGCAGCTGCTGGCAGAAACCGTCGCGGCCCTGGTGACCAAGCACGCAAGCCCGGCTGCGGTGCGGACAGCGATGGAGTCCGAACGAGGCTACGACGAGGCGCTGTGGCAACTCTTGTGTGAGCAAGTCGGCGCGGCCGCATTGGTGGTCCCTGAGAAGTTTGGTGGTGCTGGCGGCGAACTCGCAGACGCCGCAACGGTTTTGCAGGAGCTCGGCAAGGCCCTGGTGCCGTCCCCGCTGTTAGGCACCACATTGACGGAGCTTGCGCTACTAGCCGCATCTGACCCGGACATCACGGCGCTGGAAGCCCTGACCGAAGGGGCCTCAATCGGCGCGTTGGTCCTTGACCCCGACTACGTGGTCAACGGGGATATCGCGGATGTCGTCGTCGCGGCTGCGGACGGTCAACTGAACCGGTGGACCCGGTTCAGCGCGCAACCGGTCACCACTATGGACCCCACCCGCCGGCTCGCCCGTGTACAGGCAGCGGAAACCGAACCGTTGGGCGCCGATCCCGGTATTGCTGATACCGCGGCTATCCTGCTTGCCGCCGAGCAGATCGGCGCCGCTGAGCGTTGTCTGGAATTGACCGTCGAATACGCGAAGAGCCGGGTTCAATTCGGCCGCCCGATCGGAAGTTTCCAGGCACTTAAGCATCGGATGGCCGATCTGTATGTCGAGATCGCTGCGGCCAAGGCCGTCGTCACCGACGCGTGTAACGAGCCCACGCCGACGAATGCGGCCCTGGCGCGGCTTGCTGCCACCGAGGCCCTGAACAATTCTGCAGCCGAGGGCATTCAGCTGCACGGCGGCATCGCGATCACCTGGGAACACGACATGCACCTGTACTTCAAGCGCGCGCATGGCAGCGCTCAGCTGCTCGACACCACGCGTGAGGTGCTAAGGCGGCTGGAATCCGAGGCGGCGCAGAAGCCGTGAGTGGTCGAGTCGCACTTCGCTCTGGCATCCCGCCGTTCCATGTTATGGATGTATGGCTGGCGGCCGCAGAGCGCCA
Organism: Mycobacterium sp.; assembly: GCF_965230835.1. Classification (GTDB taxonomy): domain Bacteria; phylum Actinomycetota; class Actinomycetes; order Mycobacteriales; family Mycobacteriaceae; genus Mycobacterium. The sequence goes on along the minus strand of NZ_CBDDLW010000002.1, from coordinate 2,796,043 downwards.
ACGCAGCCACGGTGATCTGGTGAATCTGTCGGCAGGCCAGCCCAGTGCGGGCGCACCTGAGCCGGTTCGTGCCGCAGCGGCCGCCGCACTGCACCTTAATCAGATGGGTTACAGCGTGGCGCTGGGGATTCCAGAACTGCGCGCCGCGATCGCGGCGGACTATCAACGCAAGCACGGCATCGCCGTGGACCCAGATGCGGTAGTAATCACCACGGGGTCTTCGGGCGGCTTTCTGCTCACCTTTCTGGCATGCTTCGACGTAGGCGACCGGGTGGCGCTGGCGAGTCCTGGCTACCCGTGCTATCGAAACATCTTGTCAGCACTCGGATGTGAGATTGTAGAACTCCAATGCGGACCCGAAACCAGGTTCCAGCCCACCGCAGCGATGCTCGCTGAGCTGGATCCACCGGTGCACGGTGTTATCGTCGCTAGCCCGGCCAATCCCACCGGCACGGTCATTCCGCCTGCCGAACTGGCCGCGATCACGTCTTGGGCGGACGCTTCCGGCGTTCGGCTAATCAGCGATGAGGTCTACCATGGCCTGGTGTACGACGGCGCCCCGCCGACCAGCTGCGCATGGCAAACATCCCGAAACGCAGTGGTAGTCAACAGCTTTTCCAAGTACTACGCGATGACGGGCTGGCGACTCGGGTGGTTGCTGGTGCCGTCCGAGCTGCGGCGCGCGGTGGACTGCCTTACCGGCAACTTCACGATTTGCCCTCCGGTACTGTCGCAGGTCGCGGCTGTTTCGGCGTTCACGCCAGAGGCAACCGCCGAAGCCGATGGCAACCTGCGCCACTACACAGGCAACCGGACTCGGCTCCTCGATGGTCTACGACGCATCGGTATCGATCGGCTAGCACCTACCGACGGTGCGTTCTACGTCTACGCTGACGTCTCGGACTTCACCGGCGATTCGTTGGGTTTTTGCTCAAAGTTACTGGCTGACACCGGTGTTGCGATCGCTCCGGGCATTGACTTCGACACCGCTCGCGGCAGTTCATTCGTACGTCTGTCGTTCGCCGGACCGTCGAACGACATCGACGAGGCTCTGCGCCGAATCGAGGGCTGGCTACCGGACCAACAAGGCGCCTAAAGAAATACCTCGGCGATACGCGTTTCGAGCAGACTGCGCTCACCCGCATCGGCGATGTTGATGCCGAACCGGTCATTGAGGACATCCACCACGGCTGCCGCGTCCTGAAGAACCACCTTCTCGGTCTCACTGGCTCGGTAGATCGTCATGTTCTGGCCGTGCAGATTCCACCGTTCGCCATCGACAACCCGGGCAGCCATCAGGCCGGTCACAAAGATCGACGACGGGTGGGTTGAGGCATACCAGCTGCCCAATTCCAGATCGATCAACGGCAGGGTCTCGGTGGTGAACTCATAGAGCCGCTGCCATTGGCCACCGACCATGGCCTGCAGAGCCAACCGATCGTCGTGGTCGTCAAGGCGGTACTGCCCTTGCGGTGTCTGCGCGACACTGCCAGTCTCCAAAGGAATAGGCGAGGTCGGCGTGAGGCCGCCGAAGCCCACATCGACGAGATAAGTCCCGCGCGAGCCGGGGAACGTGACCGCTAGAAGCGTGTGGGTCTGCGCCGGAATGGGCTCATCTGGTGAGCGCAGCCAAACGACGCGGCCGGCGAAGCGACGCACCCGGAATCCGAGTTCTGCCAACACGTAACCCAATAGACCGTTCTGCTCGTAGCAGTAACCGCCGCGGCGTCGGCGTACCAGCTTGTCGGCGAGCCCCTGCGCACTCAGATCATGCACCGGAACCCCGAGCAGGGGATCGAGGTTCTCGAAAGGGATAGTTCTGGTGTGGGCAGCCACCAGATTCTGCAACACGTCCAGAGCCGGCTCCGCAGCACCACGGTAGCCGATACGCTCGAAGTACCCCGCCAGATCCATAGCCATAAATGCCATTGTGGCCCGAACGTCGAAACGGTGGCCGCCAACCCGACTACCGGGATGCGTGGCGCTGCTGTGATAGCGACATGCTCGGGCAATCCGGTCGCCGATTTCCACAGTTGAGGTGCTCGAAGCACATTCCGCGGCGATTTTCGCGGCCTGCTCATGCCGGTTTTTGCAGCAGCGCTACGCTAGCGAGCCAAGCTAAAGCCAGGTGTCCTGGGTGGTGGTAGTCAGGAATGCCTCTAGGTCATCGCGCCAATGGGCCGGCGTGGTCTTGTCTGGCTCGATGCCGGTGTAGTCGCCGCGATAGAACAACAGAGGCCGCGGCTTGACCGTAGCAACCTCGGACAGTGAATCCACCGAGCCGAACACCACGAAGTGATCGCCGCCGTCGTGTACCGACGCCACCGTGCAGTCGACGTAGGCCAACGACTCCTCGATAATCGGCGAACCGAGCCGCGAAGGACGCCAATCGATGCCGGCGAACTTGTCCGGCTCCTTCGATCCAAATCGCGCTGACACATGCTTCTGCTTTTCAGTGAGCACGTTGACACAGAACCGGCCGCTGGCCTCGATTGCCTGCCACGAGCGCGACTGCTTGGTCGGACAAAACAAAACGAGCGGCGGGTCCAGGGACAGTGCCGCGAAGGACTGACAAGCGAAGCCGATGGGTACGTCGTCGTGCACGGTGGTGATGATGGTGATCCCGGTGCAGAACTGCCCTAGCACCTGACGGAAGACTCGTGGATCGATCTGCTCCGACATCAGTGTGCTAGCCGCGGGAGCCGACGGTGAAGTCGTGACCCCACAAGCTCACCGCGGTGCTTTCGCGGGCGATCCACTCCTCATCCGCGACTTTTCGCCCTTCGCAACCGAACTCAACATCGAAACCGCCAGGTGTCTTCATATAGAAAGACAACATCAAGTCATTGACATGGCGCCCCAACGTGGCTGACATAGGCACCTTGCGTCGCAACGCCCGGTCCAGGCACAAACCCACATCGTCGGACTGCTCGACCTCAACCATGAGATGCACGATGCCGCTGGGGGTCGGCATAGGAAGAAAAGCCAGGCTGTGGTGACGCGGGTTGCACCCGAAGAAACGCAGCCAAACCGGCGGCCCATCGGCAGGCCGTCCCGCAATCTGCGGCGGCAGCCGCATCGAGTCGCGCAGCTTGAAACCGAGCACGTCCCGGTAGAAGTGCAGCGCCTCAGCGTCGTCTCGGGTGGACAACACCACATGTCCCAGGCCCTGCTCGCCAGTGACGAACTTGTGCCCATATGGACTGACCACGCGGCGGTGTTCCAGAGCGGCGCCGTGGAATACCTCTTGGCAGTTGCCGGATGGATCGGAGAACTGAATCATCTCGTCTACCCGCCGGTCAGCCAATTCCGCGGCACTGGCTTCCTTGTACGGTGTGCCCTCGACATCCAGGCGGTTACGGATTTCTTGCAGGCCTTCGGCATTCGCGCATTCCCAACCGGCCGCCGACAGCCGGTCTTGGTCTCCAGGCAGAATTACCAAGCGAGCTGGAAAATCATCCATCCGCAGATACAGTGCACCCTCGATGGCGCCCTTGCCCTCCACCATGCCGAGAACTTTCAGACCGTACTCGCGCCAGGCGGCCATATCGGTGGCCTCGATCCGCAGATAACCCAACGCGCGGATGCTCATCGCGCACCTCCCAGGAAATCAGTGGTCAGCGTGTTGAATTCGTCGAACTTTTCCACTTGCACCCAGTGCCCGCACTGTCCGAAGACATGCAGCTGCGCACGCGGAATAGTCTTCAAGGCGACCAACGCACCATCGAGCGGGTTGACCCGATCCTCACGGCCCCAAATCAACAAAACCGGCTGCCGCAGCCGATACACTTCGCGCCACATCATGCCGAGTTCGAAGTCGGCTCCTGCGAACGACTTTCCCATCGCGCGGGTTGCCGCCAGCGATTCCGGCGTGCTGGCCAACGCGAAGCGCTGGTCCACCAACTCGGGGGTGATCAGGCTCTTGTCGTGAACCATGATCTTCAGGAACGCCTCGAGATTCTCTCGGGTGGGCTCGAAGGAGAACTTGGATAGCCGTTTCACGCCTTCGGTGGGGTCCGGGGCGAACAGGTTGATGCTAAGTCCGCCCGGGCCCATCAGCACCAGGCGTCCAGCACGATCCGGGTAGTCGAGCGCGAACCGCACTGCGGTGCCACCGCCCAACGAGTTACCGACCAGCGGAACACGCCCCAATCCCAGCTCGTCAAAGAGCCCTTTAAGCGCTTTGGCGGCGAAGTGATTGAACTGCGGGTGTTCGGCGCGTTTGTCGGAATGGCCGTATCCAGGCTGGTCGACGGCCAGCACATGGAAACGCTGAGCCAGCACCGCAATATTGCGCGAGAAGTTGGTCCAGCTCGACGCACCTGGCCCACCGCCGTGCAGCAGCACCAACGTTTGGTCGTTGCCGACACCAGCCTCGTGGTAGTGCAGCTTCAAGGGCCCGTCAACGTCCACCTCCTTGAACCGCGAGGTGGATTCGAACGTCAATTCCGCAACTTGGTCTTCGACACCCGTCTGGCTAACAGTCATCGCTTCAGGCTTCTCCGATCAAACCATCGTGTCGCCGGCCGGCAAGCCGAATTCGTTGTTCCCAAAGATCACGTACGCACGCTCGGGGTCGTTGGCAGCGTGCACCCGGCCGGCGTGCGCGTCGCGCCAGAACCGCTGAATAGGCGCGTCATTGGCCAACGCAGTAGCACCGGACGCCTCGAACAACCGGTCAATCGAAGCGATCGACCGGCCGGTCGCACGCACCTGATCGCGTCGAGCGCGGGCTCTAAGTTCAAAAGGAATCTCTTTGCCAGCAGCCAACAGGGCATACTCGTCGCCAACGTTGCTGATCAACTGGCGCCACGCGGCGTCGATGTCGCTGGCCGCCTCGGCAATACGAACCTTAGCGAACGGGTCATCCTTGGCTTTCTCCCCCGCGAACGCCGCACGCACCCGTTTTCCCTGGTGCTCAACGTGCGCGGCGTAGGCGCCGTAGGCCATACCGACGATCGGCGCCGAAATGGTGGTGGGGTGCATCGTGCCCCAGGGCATCTTGTAGACCGCGGCGGTGTTGGTCTCGAGCCCCCCGGCGGTTTGATCGTTCATCGCCTTGTAAGACAGGAAACGGTGCCGCGGCACGAAGACGTCCTTGACGACGACGGTGTTGCTGCCAGTACCGCGCAGGCCGACCACATGCCACACGTCGTCGATCGTGTACTCAGTGCGTGGGATCAGGAAGCTGCCAAAGTCGACTGGGCGCCCGTCCTTGATAACTGGCCCCCCCAAGAAGCACCAGGTGGCATGATCACAGCCAGAAGACCAGTTCCACGAACCGTTGACCAGGTAGCCGCCGTCGACGACGACACCGGCGCCCATTGGAGCGTACGACGACGAAATCCGTGTTTTCGGGTCGTCGCCCCAGACTTCCTCTTGGGCTGCCTGGTCAAACTGCGCCAAATGCCAGTTGTGCACGCCGATGATTGAACTCACCCAGCCTGTGGAGCCGCACGCGCTCGCCAGCCGCCGCGTTGCCTCGTAGAACAACGCGGGTTCGCACTGCAGCCCACCCCACTGCTCGGGCTGCAGCAGGGTGAAGAAGCCCACTTCGTCGAGTGCTTTGACGGTCTCGTCGGGCAGCCGGCGCAGGTCCTCCGTCGCCTGGGCGCGCTCGCGTATCTGCGGAAGCAGATCATCGATGGAAGCCAACACCGCCTGCGCATCACGCTGTTGAATGGTCGTCACTTAGGTTTGCCTCCTGAGAGTGCGGAAAGGTGCCACGGCCGCTGATGGCCCACACGGGGCGGATACTGGAACCTAGTGAAAGACTAGAACACGTTCCGATTTGTGTCGAGCAGGGTATTCCTGCGGCTGGTAGCAATGCTAAACCAGTTTTCTATAACATGTTCTAGTTGTTACCGAAGAAAGGGTTGGTCTTGACCGAGGCAATTCCCGACGAGCCGCTCGGCGACCACGTCCTTGAACTGCAGATCGCCGAGGTCGTCGCCGAAACCGACGACGCGCGGTCGCTGGTCTTCACCACGCCGAACGGGCCCGACGACCAAGCCATTCCAGCGGAACGGTTGCGTTACGCGCCCGGCCAGTTCTTGACGCTGCGCGTTCCCAGTGACCAGACCGGCTCGGTGGCGCGCTGCTATTCATTGTGCAGCTCCCCGTTCACCGACAAGGCGCTGACAGTCACCGTCAAACGCACCGCAGACGGCTATGCGTCCAACTGGCTGTGCGACAACGCGCATGCGGGCATGCGCATCCACGCGCTGGCCCCGTCGGGCAATTTCGTGCCCAAGACACTCGATGACGATTTCCTTCTGCTGGCCGCGGGCAGCGGGATCACCCCGATCATGGCGATCTGCAAGTCGGCGCTCACTGAAGGCAACGGGCAGCTGACGCTGATCTACGCCAACCGCGACGACCGCTCGGTCATCTTCAGCAGTGCCCTGAGTGAGCTGGCCGCCAAGTACCCCGACCGGCTCACCGTGCTGCACTGGCTGGAGTCGCTGCAGGGACTGCCAAGTGCGGCCGCGCTGGCTAAGCTAGCCAGCCCATTCACCGACCGACCGGCGTTCATCTGTGGGCCCGGCCCGTTCATGCAGGCAGCCCGGGATGCCTTGGAAGGGCTGAAGGTGCCCGCCGAGCAAATACACATCGAGGTGTTCAAGTCACTGGATTCAGATCCGTTTGCCGCGGTCAAAATCGAGGACACCAGCGATGAAGCGCCGGCAACCGCAGTGGTGGAGCTGGACGGTGAGACCCACACCGTGGCGTGGCCACGCAGCGCCAAACTGCTCGATGTTCTGCTCGCTGCGGGCCTCGATGCGCCGTTCTCCTGCCGGGAAGGCCATTGCGGCGCGTGCGCCTGCACACTACGCAAAGGTCGCGTCAATATGGAGATCAACGACGTGCTGGAGCAGCAGGATCTTGACGACGGGATAATTCTGGCCTGTCAATCTCACCCGGAATCTGATTCCGTGGAAGTGACCTACGACGAATAGTCGCGGAACTAGGTTCACCCTTGAGGTCGGTGCGACGGAAGGGAAGCGCGATGAGGCGGCTTGCGGCGGGCTTTGCGATGGTGACCATGACAATGCTCTTCTTGCCCAACCCGATGACTCCGATGTCGAGGGCAGCGAGCAACACCGCAACCACGTTGTTCCCGGTCGACGAGGTCACTCAACTGGAAACACATACCCTGGTCGATTGCCACGCAGCGAGCGCCAGCTGCGACTTCACTGCGGGCGCCAACTTGCGCACGCCTGCCGGCGCGATCGGTTTCCCGCCCGGCCTGTGGGCGCGGCAGACCACCGAGATCCGGTCAAGTAACCGGCTGGCATACCTGGACGTACACGGCAGCGGCCAGTTCGAAAGAGTCATGAAGCAAGGCGGATCCGATGTCGTCACCACCGTCTACTTCGGTGAAGGCCCGCCGGACAAGTACCAAACCGTTGGCGTCATCGACGCCACCGATCGGTCGACCGGCCAACCGAAGACCGACGCGAACGTGATCGTCTGCGCCCACATCCAGGTGGTTTACCCGGGCGTCAACCTCACCTCACCCAGCACCTGCGCGCAGACCACATTTTCCTGATATTTTCCCAGCGACAGCTAGCCGCCAGGTTCGCTTGTGCGGTGCACCAGCGGTGCACCTGACGTCACGCCCACGAACTGAGCCGATTCGGCTGGCCACTCGGCCGCTCAACCTTGGCGACCCGCCCGGATTCTTCGGTATTCCACCGCGCCCCGGAACACCTAGCGCGGCAAACCCAACAACCGCTCGGCGGCCACCGTCAACAAAATCTGCTCAGTACCGCCGGCGATCGTCAGACACCGGGTGTTCAGGAAGTCGTACACCGCATGATTCTCGACCAGGCCGCCGCCCTCAGTCACGTCCATCATGTATTCGGCCAGCGCTTGCCGGTAACGCACTCCGATGAGTTTGCGCACACTTGATTGCGCACCTGGGTCCTGGCCGCCCACGGCCAGCTGAGCGATCCGCTGATCCAGCAGCGCGCCCGTCGCTGCGGTGACAATCAATCTGGCCAACCGGTCCTGCTGGGCGGCGTCCAGCTCGATCTCGTCCAAGAGCGCGAGCAGTTCCTCCATCGGGTCACCCAACGCGGTCCCGGTCGCCATCGCGACCCGCTCGTTGGCCAAGGTGGTCCGCGCCAGCCGCCAACCGTCGTTCACCGTGCCGACAACCATCGCGTCAGGGACAAACACACCGTCCAAAAAAACCTCATTGAACAGCGCGTCGCCGGTGATCTCGCGCAGCGGGCGGATCTCGATGCCTGGCGAAGCCATATCCACCAAGAAGTAGGTGATGCCTCTATGCTTCGGCGCATCAAGATCGGTACGCGCCAAGCACACCCCCCACTTCGCCAGGTGCGCTTTGGAAGTCCACACCTTCTGCCCGGTCAGTAGCCAGCCGCCGTCGCTGCGCACCGCCTTGGTGCGCAGCGAAGCCAGGTCCGATCCGGCGCCGGGCTCGGAAAACATTTGGCACCAGATGAATTCACCGCGCAAAGTGGCGGGCACGAACCGTTGAATCTGTTCGGGTGTGCCGTGCTCAAGAATGGTAGGCGCCGCCCACCAACCGATCACTAGATCTGGACGCACCACGCCGGCTTTCGCCAGCTCCTGATCGATCAGCAGCTGCTCCGCCGGCGACGCGGCCCGCCCGTAGGGCACCGGCCAGTGCGGTGCCAGCAGTCCAGCCTCGGCCAGGGCAACCTGTTGTTTCTCTTCGGGTAGCGCGGCGACCTCACCGACCGCAGCGGCGATCTGCGGTCGCAAGTCCGCGACATCAGGCAGGTCGGACAGGTCTAACCTCAGCCGGCGGCGAACCCCGGCCTTGGTCAGCGCCGTTACCCGTCGTTGCCAGCGCTCGGCGCCGCCCAGGAACCGGCTAATCCCGTACGCCCGGCGCAGATACAAATGCGCGTCGTGTTCCCAGGTGCAGCCGATGCCGCCGAGCACCTGGATACAATCCTTGACGTTGGCCTTCGCAGCTGTGATACCGGTGCTCGCGGCCAATGCCGCCGCTATGGGCAGCTGGTCGCGATCAGATTCGGCTGCAGCCCGGGCAGCATCGGCTGCCGCCACATCGGCTTGCTCAGCGCGGCAGAGCATCTCCGCGCAGAGGTGCTTGATCGCTTGGAAGCTGCCAATAGGCCGGCCGAACTGTTCCCTCACTTTGGCGTAGGCAACCGCGGTGTCCAACGCCCATCGGGCCAATCCGGCCGCCTCGGCAGCCAGCAGCGTCGCGGCCAGGTCCGCTACTTTCTCCCCCGACTGATCCAGAACAACGGCCGGCGCCGAGGTCAGCACCACTCGCGCCAGCGGCCGAGAGAAGTCGGTAGCGTCAAGCGGCTCGACGAGCACGCCGTCGCTGCTGGCGTCCACGAGCAGCCATTTCCCAGCGGCCGGCAACAGCAGTAGCGCATCGGCCGTAGCGCCCAGCACCCAGGGGAACGTGCCGGTTGCCCGAGAAGCCTCGCCATCTAGCTGCGCATCGCCATCGAACGCCAACCCAGCGAATCGTTCGCCCGACACCAGCGCACCCTGCAGTTCGGGATCAGAGACAACCAATGTGGCCAAGGCTGTGGTCGCCACCGGCCCCGGCACCAATGCCGCGGCCGCCTCCTGGACCATGACGCTGAGATCCTCGATACTGCCGCCGGCTCCGCCACGGTCTTCGGCGACGGCAATGCCAAACAGTCCCAGGTCTGTCAGGCCGGCGAACACTGGCCGCCAGGCATCCGGGTTGCCTTGCTCGACATCACGGATCGCCGCGGTCGCCGCCTCGCCGGAAGATGACGTGCGGGCCCAGTCGCGCACCAACTCGCGTGCCGCGATCTGTTCCTCGGTGACGGTCACTACCACTATCAGTCCTCCGCGTCAGCAATTTCACAGGGCAATGAACCATTCTTACGCACTAGAACGTGTTCTAATAACGTGTTCTAATAGTGCAAACAACCAACCGTCAAGTCGACAGCTATTACACCAGTACACGCCGCCGACTCGCTGCGGGAGGTACAAGATCTACGCACGGCACGTGTAGCGTTTGCGCACGAACCGCCCGGGAGGAGAGCTGCCCACTTCATGTCGCCAGCGAACACCAATCCGGGCCAGACTCCCGATACACCGCCCCGCGAGGTCATGAAGATGGCGGTACTGGCCGAGTCCGAACTTGGCTCAGAAGCGCAGCGAGAGCGCCGGAAGCGAATCCTAGATGCCACCATGGCCATTGCGTCGAAAGGCGGGTACGAGGCCGTTCAGATGCGCGCCGTAGCAGACCGAGCCGATGTCGCCGTTGGGACGCTGTATCGATACTTCCCGTCGAAGGTGCATCTACTGGTGTCGGCGTTAGGTCGTGAATTCAGCCGCATCGACGCAAAAACCGACCGATCCGCAGTCAGCGGCGGGACTCCGTTTCAGCGGCTGAGCTTCATGGTCGCCAAGCTCAACCGCGCGATGCAACGCAACCCGCTACTCACCGAGGCGATGACGCGTGCCTACGTTTTCGCGGACGCTTCGGCAGCAAGTGAAGTCGACCAAGTCGAAAAGCTGATCGACTCCATGTTCGCGCGGGCGATGAGCGACGGCGTACCCACCGAGGACCAATACCACACAGCACGAGTGATCTCGGATGTGTGGTTGTCGAACCTGCTTGCGTGGCTCACCCGACGAGCTTCGGCTACCGACGTCAGCAAGCGGCTGGACCTGGCTGTGCGCCTGTTGATCGGTAATCAGGAAGCCGGTTAACACCTGCGGACCAGCTACGCTGGCGGTCCCGTCGTGCGGCCTCGAATCAACTCGGTGTCCAGCAACTCGACAACCGGCAAGCCGGATCGCGGCGGATTCAGCAGTAGTTCACCTGCCCGGCGGCCCTTCCGCAGGCTCGGCTGCGCGACAGTGGTCAGCCCGCGGCTCAGCGCCTCGGGCACCCCATCGAACCCGGTCACGGTCATTTGACCGGGGACGTAAACGCCGTGTGCCCGAAGGTAATCCATGGCTGACAGGGCCAGAATATCCGCGGTGCAGACCAACGCCGTAATCCGTGGATTAGCCTCTAACGCCACCTTCGCCGCATTGCCGCCCGATGTCGGCAGGTGCTCGTAGCTTTCCACTACGGTCAGCGCGTCCCGATCGACGCCGGCAGCTGCCATCGCTTCCCAAACGCCGATGACGCGTTCCCGCTGCACCTCAAAGGTCGCTGACTTCAGCCTTTCAACATCTACCAGGCCTTGGCGGCAGTCCGTGCCAAGTCGCATAGTGAGCAACCCAATTTCGCGATGCCCCAACGCCAGCACATGGTCAGCTAGGTTGCGCATCGCCGCACGGTCGTCAATGCCTATGCGAGATACACCGGGCAGGCCTTTAGGCTGATCGACCACCACCACCGGCAGTCGCCGCTGCAGAACCGCCTGTAGGTACGGATCATCGTCACACACCGAATACACCGCGAATCCGTCCACTCCGGCAGCGAGTACGGCGGCCGTGCCGTCGGCGAGACTTCGACTGGGCCCAACCGCGACCAGTAGTAGCCCCTTGCCCAGTTCTTCACATGATTGCGCAACTCCGGCAACGAAATCCCGCGCCGCCGGGTCGCTGAAGAAATAGGTCAGCGGCTCGGCCATTACCAAACCGACAGCACCGGCTTTTCGGGTTCGCAACGATCGCGCCACTGGGTCAGGCCCCGCGTACCCCAGCCGCTTGGCTGCGGCGAGAACCCGCTCACGTAGCTGCGCGGAAAGCTGATCCGGCCGGTTGAAAGCATTGGAGACCGTAGTGCGCGACACATTGAGTTCGGCCGCTACCGACGCCAGCGTCGCCCGACTACTCGATGTGGGACTCACGCTCCGTGAGGCTACCGCCGACGCTGCACATCGCCCAGCCGGCGCTACTACTCGGGCCGCTGGCCGGTCCGCACGAACGGTTTGAGCCCCTAGTCTTTCTTGATTGCCCCGGCGCTGGTGGCAGCCGTGCGCTTAAGCTGGTCGCACCGGCCGAGTCGGTCGCGCGGCACCCGCGCATCGTCTCGCGACGCCGATCCCGGGAGGAACCATGCGCCTGCCGATAGCCGCTCTGGCCGGTGCGTGCATGCTCGCCGCCGGTTGCACAGTCACCGTCGACGGGAGCGCCGTGGCGCCCAACAACGCCGGACCGCTCAATCAGGACCCGATACCCGTTTCTGCTCTCGAAACACTGCTGCTTGACGTCGACGAGATCGACAAAGCGCTGGGTGCGACCTCGATGGAGCTGTGGTTCGGCACCGATGAGATGTGGGACTGGAGTGATAGCGTCGCCGACAAGAATTGCCTGGCTATCGATGGCCCCGCGCAAGCAGAGGTCTATGCCGACACCGGCTGGACCGCGGTACGCGGCCAGCGGCTCGACGACAGCATCGACGACTCCCAAGACCGCGAGCACTACGCTATTCAAGCCGTCGTCGCTTTCCCCTCCGCTCGTGCGGCCGCCGCCTTCTACCGCACCTCTGTGCAGAGCTGGAACGCCTGTTCAAACCGTCGGTTTTTTGATGTGAACCCAGGCGAGTCCGACACCGTGTGGACCGTTGCGGCCGTCACCAACGACAACGGCACACTCGGTGTCTCGCAGGTTCAGGAGGATGGCGACGGATGGAACTGCCAGCGAGCTCTGACCGTGCGCAACAATATCTCCATCGACATCGTGACATGCGATTACGACCCGACCAGTTCCGGAGCACGCGACATCGCCGAACAAATCGCGGCCAGGGTGACTCAGCGCTAAGCGCGCTAGCGCCGGGACACCACGTCAACGCAATAACTCCATCGCGATTTTGGCTGTGAGTTGGACACCGGCTTGCTCAGCTGCCCGACGCACCGCTCACTCCCGAAGCTCATGATGGCCTAGCTTCTAAGCTGGCTAAGTGACCTGTATCGACCTCAACGCCGACCTGGGCGAAGGTTTCGGCGTCTGGCGGCTTGGCGACGACGACGCCATGCTCGGGATTGTCACCAGTGCCAACATCGCGTGCGGCTTTCATGCTGGTGACCCCGCCGGCCTCTTGCGAGTGTGTCGATCGGCCGCACAACGCGGAGTCCGGATCGGAGCTCAGGTGGGCTACCGCGATCTCGCCGGGTTCGGCAGGCGCTACATCGATGTTGCTGCCAAAGATCTGCTCGCCGATGTCGTTTATCAGATCGGTGCGTTGCAGGCGCTCGCCCAGGCTTCCGGCTCCGAAGTAGCCTACGTCAAACCCCACGGCGCCCTGTACAGTGCGATCGTGTCCGACCGCGAGCAGGCCACGGCCGTCGCTGAGGCGGTGCGAGCAGTGGACACGGGACTGCCGGTACTGGGTATGGCCGGTTCAGTGTTTTTCGACGAGGCAGCCAGTCGCGGCCTGCGCACCGTAGCCGAAGCCTTCGCCGACCGCGCTTATCAGCCTGACGGCCAGCTGGTTTCCCGCCGCGAACCGGGCGCGGTGTTGCACGATCCGGCAGCGATTGCTCGGCGGGTGGCTACCATGGTGACCGCCGGCCAGGTCACGGCTGTCGACGGTACGCAACTTGCCGTCACGGCCGAATCAGTATGCGTGCATGGCGATTCGCCAGCGGCCGTGGAGATCGCAGCGGCAGTGCGCGATCAGCTCAAAGCCGCCGGAACCGAACTCAAGGCGTTCTGCTGATGCGGCTGAAATTCGGCCGGCCTGACATAGCCCGGCACTCACATCGGTTCAGTGTGCCTACAGCCACCGCTGATACACCGCTGTCGGTTATGTGGCTAGGCGTGGCGACCCTGCTGCTCGACGACGGGTCGTCGGCGCTGATGACCGACGGATATTTCTCTCGCCCCAGCCTGGCCCACGTCGCCGCTCGCAAGGTGTCACCTTCACCGGCGCGCGTCGACGGCTGCCTTGCCCGGGCCAACGTGTCGCGGCTTGCCGCGGTAATACCCGTGCACACCCATGTCGACCATGCGATGGACTCCGCGCTGGTCGCCGATCGGACCGGCGCACAGCTGGTCGGCGGCGAGTCCACGGCCAATGTCGGGCGCGGCTACGGACTGCCGGAGAACCGTCTCACCATCGTGGTCCCCGGTGAACCACTTCGATTGGGCGGCTACGACGTCACACTGCTGGCGTCGCACCACTGCCCGCCCGACCGGTATCCCGGCGTCATCAGCGAGCCCCTGATACCGCCGGTAAAAATATCGGCCTATCGGTGCGGTGAAGCGTGGTCGACGCTGATCCACCACCGGCCGTCCGACCGACGGCTGTTGATCCAAGGCAGCGCTGGTTTCGTGAAAGGCGGATTAGCAGGCCACCGCGCCGATGTCGTCTACCTCAGTGTCGGTCAACTCGGCCTAAAACCGGAGCCGTATCTCGTCGACTACTGGACCGAGACGGTACGCACGGTCGGCGCGCGCCGTGTCGTTCTGATCCACTGGGATGATTTTTTCCGCCCGTTGTCCAAGCCATTGCGGGCTTTGCCCTATGTGGGCGACGACTTGGACGATTCCATCCGTGTGCTCGACGGGCTAGCCACAGCGGACGGCGTCGCGCTGCAAATGCCGACGGTATGGCAGCGTGAGGACCCCTGGATCTAGCCGTTGACCCTGACCCTCGCGCTAGTCCTGCTTGCCATCGTTCTTGGATTCGCGGTTGCCCGTCCGCGGGGTTGGCCGGAGGCGCTGGCCGCGATCCCAGCAGCAACCATCCTGATCGCGGTCGGCGCAATCTCGGCTGAGGAGGCGACCGCCGAGGTGGCCTCCTTGGCACGTGTGGTCGGATTTCTTGGTGCGGTGCTGGTGCTAGCGAAGCTGTGCGACGACGAGGGTCTCTTCGATGCCGCGGGCGCCGCGATGGCGCGGGCCAGCGACGGACCGCGAGGGCTGCTGAAGCAGGTGTTCGTCATAGCTGCCAGCATCACCGCAGTGCTCAGTTTGGATGCCAGCGTGGTGTTGTTGACCCCAGTGGTCTTGGCTACCGTCCGACGGTTGCGGACCCCGATGCGCCCATACGCCTACGCCACCGCCCATCTGGCCAATGCCGCCTCGCTGCTCCTGCCAGTATCGAATCTGACCAACTTGCTCGCCTTCAACGCCGCCGATATCTCATTCACCAAGTTCACCCTGCTGATGACGCTGCCGTGGCTGTCCGCGGTGACAGCCGTGTACATCATCTTCCGATGGTTTTTCGCCTCGGACCTGCGCGAGCAACCGGATGACCAGAAGCACGGACCACCACCGCAGCCGCCCATCTTTGTCCTGGTGGTCATGGCGCTGACACTTGCCGGGTTCGCGGTCAGCCACTCACTGGGCGTGGCGCCGGCATGGGTTGCGCTTGCTGGTGCTTCGGTGTTGGCAGTGCGCAGCCTCCGCCGCGGACACACGTCGCCGGCAGAGATCCTGCATGCGGTGAACGTGCCGTTCTTGCTGTTCGTGCTCGCCTTAGGCGTTGTCGTGCAAGCTGTCATGGTCAACGGTATGTCCACCAGGATGTCCGGGTTGCTGCCGACCGGTTCAGGGTTACTGGCGCTGTTGGGAACCGCAGTGATTGCGGCGGTGCTGGCTAACATGGTCAACAACCTGCCCGCGACATTGGTGCTGGTGCCCTTGGCCGCGACCAGCGGTCCGGTGGCCATCCTCGCCGTGTTGATCGGAGTCAATATCGGCCCCAACCTGACCTACGTGGGATCGCTGTCCAACCTGCTCTGGCGCCGCGTGCTACGTCAACACAACGTCGAGGCTAGCGTTGCCGAGTACACCCGGCTCGGGTTGTGTACCGTTCCCGCCGCCCTAGTCGTGGCGGTGGTCGCACTGTGGGCAAGCGCGCAGCTGCTGGGCATTTGACGCACTGAGCGCAGCGCCGGCCGCCGACGTGGCGTGGCCGCACAAACGCGGCAGCGATTCGCGTGAGCGTGCGCTGGGCAGGACAGCAACTGGTCAGCTTCTGCGCTGCCGGGCGACTTCGGCGAGAAGCACACCAGCAGCCACCGCGGCGTTGAGCGACTCCACCTGGTCGGCCATCGGGATGGACACCACCTGTTCACAGTTCTGTCGCACCAACCGGGACAACCCCTTGCCCTCCGAGCCGACCACTATGACGAGCGGGTCGGCACCGTCGAGATGGTCGACGGTGGTGTCCCCGCCCGCGTCCAAGCCGATCACCCGCAGCCCGCGATCAGCCCAACTCTGCAGGGTCCGGGTGAGATTGGTGGCCCGGGCCACCGGGATCCGGGCCGGGTGGCGTCTTAGGACTGGTGTAAAAACGCTGGGCGCATGTTCCTGGTGGTCATGTTACGCGGCGGTGGTGTCGGTCGTGGTTGTTGTGGTGGGGGGATGCAGTGGGCGGGGTGGCTCGAGCAGTTGGTGGCGTAGTTCTTGGAGGTGGCGGCTGGTCGCTGATGTTTGGGTGACTCCGCGCCAGCCGCGGCTGGCGCGGTCGAGGACGGCCCATACCAGCGACAGACAGCTGGTTTCGCCGGGTAGGCGGCCGATGACCTTGACCCGGCGACGGGATTCTCCGAAGGTGCGTTCGATGAGGTTGGAATGGCGGATGCGTGTCCAGTGTTGGCGGGGGAAGCGCAAATGCACGCTCAGCGAGGCGAAGTCGTTGGCCAGGCAAGCGACCGCGGCTGGGTAGAGCCCGCGGTATGTGGTGGTGAACTCCTCGGCGCGGCGGGTGGCTTCATCCACGGCCTGCTGGCCGGGTGGCTGGTCAATGTCATCGAAGATCGACCAGAACGCGGCTTTGATCTCGTCCTGGACCGCGACAGGTGTCTTGGCGATGACGTTACGGCAGCGATGGATCAGACACCGCTGACGCAGGCTTGCCGGAAACGTGGTCTCCCATGCGGCGATCAGGCCCGGCGCCCCGTCGGAGATGCCCAGTAGCGGCGGGCGTAGTCCCCGGTTCCTCAGGTCAGCCAAGAAGTCGGCCCACGCATCAGCCGACTCCGCTGCGGCTGGGGCCAGCCCAATAAACAGGGGCTTGCCGTCGGTGCAGATGCCCCAGGCGGCCAGCACCGGCTCGGCCGGGGCGTTGGGATGCATCCGAAAGTTCGAGGCATCCAAGAACAGGTAGTCCAACACCAGCTCATCAAGGCGTCGAGACGACCACGCAGCGAACTCGTCTTTGATGGCCGCACAAATCCGGCTCACCGTCGAGCGCGACAACGCCGCCTGCGAGCCCAGCACCTCGGCCAACGCGGCCTCGATGTCGCGATCCGACAAACCGCGCACCCATCCCGAAATCACCAACGCCTCCAGAGCGTGGGTGCGCGTCACCCCGGCACCGAATAGCCGCGAACAGAACCGCTCGTCGGTGTCGCGTAGTTTCGGGCGGCATAATTCGACCGAGCCCATCGTGGTCTTCACCGTCGCCGGCGGTTGATACCCATTGCGGTACCCGCCCGGGCCGTCCTGAACCCGACGCTGGTGACGGGCTCGGCCCAACACTGCTTCTACCTCGGCCTCCACGGCGACCTGAAACACCAGACGCACCGATAACCGCCCGACCTCCTCCAAAATCTCGGTCAACGGCCGCTCGGTCGCGGCGAACAACTGATCCATCTCAACACGCACACGCTCAATCGGCGATACTCGCTTGGTCACGGGCGTAGCCCCTCCTTCATAGCTTTCGTCGGTTGCGACGGAACCTACGCCCGTGACCATTTACACCAGCGATGAGACGCGACCCCGGGCCGCGGCACCAGCGCTGGTGCGCCAAGCGACTGCAGTCACCGAGGCAGAGCGGCGCTGGGGAATTAGCACGCCGTGGCCACCGAAGGCTGCCACCGACCGTACGATCGCGCCGAGGTTGCGCGGGTCGGAAATGTTGTCCAATGCAACCAACAGCGCCGGCGGTGCTTGCCTAGCAGCCACCAACAGATCGTCGGGATCGGCGTAGGCGTACGGCGGCACCTGCAGCGCAATGCCCTGATGCAGATGGTTGGCAGTCATTCGGTCCAGGTCAGTACGCGGCACCTCCAAGATGTCGATACCTAAATCGGCCGCCCGGGAAACCGATTCAGTCAATCGCTCGTCAGCTTCGGTACCTAGCGCAACGTACAAAGCAGTGGCCGGAATACTGGCACGCAGGCATTCCAACACTGGGTTGCGACCCAGCACGGTTTCGGTTTCGTCGGTGCGTTTGCCGTGCCGGCGCGGCTGCGGACGGGGTCGCTGCGCAGCGGGATGATTAGGCCGCATATGGGCCGGCGGCGTGGGGCCGCGCCCCTCCAAGCCCCGCCTGCGCTGGCCACCAGATCCGACGGTAGGGCCCTTCTTGCTGCCGGATTTGCGTACCGCTCCCCGGCGCCGCGAGTTGCCGGCCATCTACTTGCTGTCTCCGCCCAATAGCGACCACTGCGGCCCGTCTGCGGTATCGGTGACGTCGATACCGGCCTTCTTAAGCCGATCCCGGATCTCGTCGGCGAGCGCCCAGTTGCGCTGTTCGCGAGCCCGCTGTCGATTCTCCAGTTCGGCCTGTACCAAGACATCGACGGCAGACAGCGCCGCCGACGTCTCATCGCGGCTTTCCCAGCGCTCGTGCAGCGGGTCACAGCCCAAGATGCCCATCATCGCGCGTATTGCGCGGGCGCTGACCAGCGCGCCGTCGTGGTCACCAACGTCGAGCGCACGGTTGCCCTCCGCACGCTCACGGTGCACCTCGGCCAGCGCAATCGGGACCGACAAGTCGTCGTCAAGCGCCTGGGCGAACCGCGGAGTCCACTCGCCCGGAGCTACCGCTCCCACCCGGGTACGAACGCGGTGTAGGAAGTCCTCGACCCCGACATAGGCTTTGACCGCGTCTTGCAGGGCGGTTTCGGAGAATTCCAGCATCGACCTATAGTGCGCGCTGCCGAGGTAGTAGCGCAGTTCGGCTGGCCGGATCCGCTGCAGCATCGCCGGCATGGACAACACGTTGCCCAGCGACTTGCTCATCTTCTCCCCACCCATCGTCACCCAGCCGTTGTGCAGCCAGTAGCGAGCGAACCCGTCGCCGGCGGCACGGCTCTGCGCGATTTCGTTCTCGTGGTGCGGGAAAATCAGATCCATCCCACCGCAATGGATATCGAATTCGCTGCCCAGGTAGCTGCCGGCCATCGCTGAACATTCGAGATGCCACCCGGGACGTCCGCGGCCCCACGGCGTCGGCCAAGAGGGCTCACCGGGCTTGGCCCCCTTCCACAGGGTGAAGTCCCGCTGGTCGCGCTTGCCATTAGCCACGCCCTCGCCTTGATGGACGTCGCCGACCTTGTGCCCGGACAGCTGACCGTAGTCGGGATAACTGAGCACATCGAAGTAGACGTCGCCGCCGCCTTCCCGGAGATCTGTGTAAGCGTGGCCTGCCTCGACTAGGCGCTCGATCAGCTCGATCATCTGTGTGACGTGCCCGGTAGCGCGTGGTTCTGCTGACGGCGGCAACACGTCGAGGGCGTCGTATGCGGCGGTGAATGCTCGTTCGTGGGTGGCTGCCCACTCCCACCACGGCCGGCCCGCAGCAGCAGCCTTGGTCAAAATCTTGTCGTCGATATCGGTCACATTGCGAATGAATGCGACGTCATAGCCCCGCGCAACAAACCATCGGCGCAGGATGTCGAAGGCTACTCCGCTGCGGACATGCCCAATATGCGGCTGACTCTGCACGGTGGCTCCACACAGATAGATGGAGACGTGCCCGGGCCGCAGCGGTGCGAAATCACGCACAGCGCCAGCCGCCGTATCATGGAGCCGCAGGCCAGCGCGATCGGTCACGACGTGCCAGCTTACTGCCTTGCTGGGGTTGAATTCGCCCAGCTCTTCTTTGAACCGCCACGCGGACCAGATCGCCGCCCGCTACGCCCGCCGGCCTGGACTCGCCTATACCGCAACAGCGGCGGTTTCTCGCCGCGATGCAGGGTGTGCCGCTGCAGCAGCTAGGAAGATCGGAGCGGAACCACCAAAGCGGTCGCGATGGCTGCCAAGCCTTCGCCGCGCCCGGTAAGGCCAAGCCCGTCGGTGGTCGTCGCCGACACCGATACCGGCGCGTTCAACAGACGCGACAGCACCGCCTGCGCCTCGAACCGACGCCAACCGATCTTCGGTCTGTTGCCAATGACCTGAACGGCGGCATTGCCGACCCGATAACCATGTTGGGTGATCAGCTCGACGACATTGCCCAACATATCGGCACCGCTGACGCCCTGCCAACGCGGATCGTCGACGCCGAAGACATCGCCAATGTCGCCCAGCCCAGCAGCCGACAACACGGCATCGCAGAGGGCATGCACGGCGACGTCGCCGTCGGAATGTCCAGCGCAACCGTCGGCGCTCGGGAACAGCAACCCCACCAGCCAACACGGCCGGCCGGGCTCGATCGCGTGCACGTCGGTACCGAGTCCGACACGTGGCAACTCGTTCATCGACGCACAATCGCTTGAGCAAGCAACGCATCCAGCCTGGTAGTGATCTTGAATGCGAGTGCGTCTCCCGGCACTACCTGGACCTGGGCACCGATCTGCTCAACCAAGGATGCGTCGTCGGTCAAAGCAGCTTCTGGAAGATGCCGGTAGGCACGCTCGAGCAGCCTGAAAGCGAATCCCTGCGGGGTCTGTACCGCTCGCAGGCCGGCCCGCGCCGGCGTACCCAGAACCACCCCGTTGGCATCCACGGCCTTGATGGTGTCAGAAAGCGCCAGCGCCGGAACGACGGCAACCTGGCCGGCCCGCAACGCGGCAACCACCCGCACGATCAAATCCGGCGGCGTCAGCGCCCGCGCCACATCGTGCACCAGCACAAACTCCGGTTCCGAGGCCCCCGACCAGGCAGCGACAGCCGACAACGCCAGACCGACGGATTCGGTACGGTTCGAGCCACCGGGAACAACCACGACTTGGCTGCCGAGGAGGCGTTTTGCCTCATCGATGCAGTCCGGGGGCACTGCTACGACAACAGTGTCAACTGCCCCAGATTCCAGCAGGCCACCGACAGCCCGCTCGGCCAAACTGAGGCCTTCAATTCGATAGAACGCCTTGGGAACACCCGCAGCCAAGCGCTCCCCCGAACCGGCGGCCGGGACGATTGCGACAACGCTGCCCGGACCCCCGATCACCGAGCTTCCCGGGGCATTCAGGACGCGGCGGCCAGAACCTCGTCGAGGATGGTCGTCGCCTTGGCGTCGTCAGTGCTCTCGGCAAGCGCCAATTCACCGACCAAAATCTGCCGGGCCTTGGCCAGCATTCGCTTCTCGCCGGCGGACAAGCCACGCTCTTGGTCGCGGCGCCACAGATCACGCACCACCTCGGCGACCTTGTTCACGTCGCCGGAAGCAAGCTTCTCAAGGTTGGCCTTGTAGCGACGCGACCAGTTGGTTGGCTCTTCGGTGTGCGGGGCGCGCAAAACCTGGAAAACCTTGTCAAGACCTTCTTGACCTACGACATCGCGAACACCAACATATTCTGCGTTATCGGCAGGCACGCGTACGGTCAGGTCACCCTGCGCCACCTTCAAGACGAGATAGTCTTTTTGCTCTCCTTTGATGGTTCGGCTTTCGATCGCCTCGACTAACGCAGCACCGTGGTGCGGGTAGACAACGGTGTCGCCGACCTTGAAGATCATCTGATTCGAGCCCCTTTCGTTGCTTCATCCTAACACGCCACCGCAACGCACGTACATCAACAGTGCAGGTCAGGGGCACATCGGATGGATACTGGGGGTTGACAGGCGGCTTCAGACGTGCAATGCGCGGTGCATCGGGCCATCGCCGGTGGGCTTTCTGGCCCGCTAGGCCGCGAACGCCGATCGATTGAGGGCACCTAGCCGACGGACATCACCACCGGCGCTGTAGGCGCCGCTAACAACCCAAATCTGACCCGATTGAGGTGGCGCCTACCGCAGCAGGAAGCTAACCACTAGTCTACTTAGACGAACCATCTTGATTATGCCGTCACAGCTACGTGACGACTCCAGTACGAGGCCTAGCAGGAGGCACCGCGTGAACCGCAAGATCCGCCTTCGCTCACTGGCCGCCCAGGTCGCTATGGGCGGCCTGATTGCTGCCGCGCTGAGCGGCTGCGGAGCCGGCCAAATTTCTCAGACGGCGACTCAGGAGCCTGCTGTCAATGGCAACAAGCTCACGCTCAACAATGTGGCGCTGCGTGACATCCGTATCCAAGCCGAGCAGACAAGTGATTGCCTCCAGCCCGGCCGAGCCGTGAGCCTGGTGCTGGTAGCCGTCAACCAATCGCCGGACGTGACGGACCGACTGACGAGCATCACCAGTGAGATCGGTCCGGTGGCGGTGACCGGCAACGCAATGCTGCCTGCCGGCGGGACGTTATTGGTCGGTAGCCCGGACGGCCAGAAGGTCGCACCGGGCCCGTTGCGGTCCAATGAGACGGCCAAAGCGACGGTCACGTTGACTAAGCCCATCTCAAACGGCCTCACCTATAGCTTCACTTTCAATTTCGAGAAGGCTGGGCAAGCTAGCGTGATGGTGCCAATTTCGGCCGGGCTCGCTTCGCCCGGAGAAGATGCTTCGACTCCCGCCGACAATTCCTGATCTAGCTGCCCGTAGCTGTCATACCCGCCAGCTACGGTCACGGCGTGGCCAATGCACGTTTCCAGTACCGCTGTTCTGAATGTCGCCATCTGAGCGCCAAGTGGGTTGGACGCTGCCTAGAGTGCGGTAGCTGGGGCACTGTCGACGAGGCGAAACCGCACCATGCGGTCGGGCGCAGCCGCCGGTCAGGCCGTCCGGTTGCCGGTGCGACCTCACGACCTATGCCGATCAGCTCCATCGAGCCGACCCTGAGCCAGCGCCGTTCAACAGGCATCGACGAGCTCGACCGGGTGCTCGGCGGTGGCGTGGTGCCTGGTTCGGTGACATTGCTCGCCGGTGATCCCGGTGTCGGCAAGTCAACCTTGCTCCTCAAAGTCGCTCACCGCTGCGCACAGTCCGGACAACGTGCGCTGTACATCTCAGGCGAGGAATCCGCCGGTCAGATCCGGCTGCGCGCCGATCGGACCGGCTGCGACGGCAAGGAGATCGACGACGTTTACCTCGCCGCCGAATCCGACCTGCACGCGGTGCTAGACCACATCGAGACCGTCCGACCCGATCTGGTCATCGTCGACTCGGTACAGACGATGTCCGCCAGTGAGTCCGACGGCGTCGCCGGCGGAGTCACCCAGGTGCGTGCCGTAACGGCTGGGCTCACCGCCGTGGCAAAGACCAGTGGGGCGGCAATGATTTTGGTTGGTCACGTCACTAAGGACGGGGCAATCGCCGGACCACGCTCGCTCGAACACCTCGTCGATGTTGTGCTGCATTTCGAAGGTGACCGCAACAGCGAAGTCCGGATGGTCCGTGGCGTCAAAAACAGGTTTGGCGCCGCTGACGAGGTCGGCTGCTTCCTGCTGCACGGCAACGGAATCGACGCCGTCGCAGACCCATCGAACCTCTTCCTGGATCAACGGCTCACGCCCGTCCCCGGCACCGCGATCACCGTTACCCTGGACGGGAGAAGACCACTCATTGGCGAAGTCCAAGCATTGCTGGCAACGCCGTCCGGCGGCTCACCGCGACGAGCGGTCAGTGGAATAGACCATGCCCGCGCAGCGATGATCGCCGCCGTCCTGGAAAAGCATGCCCAACTGACCATCGCACCCAACGACATCTACCTGTCCACCGTCGGCGGGATGCGGTTGACAAATCCGTCATCGGATCTCGCAGTCGCGATCGCGCTGGCCTCCGCATACGCAAATCTGCCGCTACCGACGACCGCGGTGATGATCGGTGAGGTCGGGCTGGCAGGTGATTTGCGGCAGGTTAATGGCATGCAACAACGTTTGGCTGAAGCCGCTCGTCAGGGTTTCACTTTCGCGCTCATCCCCCCCGGCCGCGACGCAGGTGCCGACATCGCGCCACCGGGCTTGCGAACGCTTCGCGCACCCACGATCGTCTCAGCGCTAGAGCACGTGATCGACCTCGCCGACCACCATGGCGCCACCGCCACGACCGCGCAACGACCGCTGACGCGCCAGCAGGTGACGCGCGGACCGGCCAGTCACACCCCATCGGGTAGCCCGTCCGTAGCAGAATGCACGCTGTGACTCGCCCTACCCTGCGCGAAGCCGTCGCCCGCCTGGCACCAGGCACCGGACTCCGAGACGGCCTGGAACGGATCTTGCGCGGCCGCACCGGCGCGCTGATCGTTCTTGGCCACGACGAGCGTGTTGAGGCCATCTGCGACGGCGGCTTCTCCCTCGATGTCCCCTACGCACCAACACGACTACGTGAACTCTCCAAAATGGACGGTGCCGTCGTGTTGTCCAC
Organism: Mycobacterium sp.; assembly: GCF_965230835.1. Classification (GTDB taxonomy): domain Bacteria; phylum Actinomycetota; class Actinomycetes; order Mycobacteriales; family Mycobacteriaceae; genus Mycobacterium. The sequence continues at coordinate 2,771,775 of NZ_CBDDLW010000002.1, read as the reverse complement.
CGACGGCACCCGCATCGTGCGAGCCAACGTGCAGCTGGTTCCCGATCCGTCGATATCCACCGATGAGTCCGGAACCCGCCACCGCTCGGCCGAACGCGCCGCGATCCAGACCGGCTACCCGGTGATCTCGGTCAGCCACTCGATGAATATCGTGACGGTCTACGTCGGCGGCGAGCGCCGAATGCTAGCCGATTCGGCAACCATCCTGTCGCGGGCCAATCAGGCGATCGCCACCTTGGAACGCCACAAGACCCGGCTCGATGAGATGAACCGCCAATTGTCGAGGGCCGAAATCGAAGACTTCGTCACGCTGCGCGATGTTATGACGGTCGTGCAGCGGCTCGAGTTGGTACACCGGATCGGTCTCGCGATCGACTACGAGGTTGTCGAGCTTGGCACTGACGGGCGTCAGCTGCGGTTGCAACTGGAGGAGTTGCTGGGCGGTAACGACACCGCCCGCGACCTGATCGTGCGCGACTATCACGCGAACCCCGGGCCCCTGTCCGAGCTGCAGATCTCTAGCACCCTCGATGAGCTAGACGCTATGTCGGACACCGAACTTCTAGAACTTTCGGTGCTGGCGAAGGTTTTCGGATACCCGACAACGACCGAGACCCAATACTTAGCGCTGAGTCCACGCGGCTACCGTGCGATGGCCGGAATACCTCGACTGCAGTTCGCCCACGTCGAGCTCCTAGTCCGAGCATTTGGAACGCTACAAGGCCTGCTAGCGGCCAGCGCCAACGACCTGCAATCGGTGGAGGGCATCGGCACGGTGTGGGCTCGGCACGTTCGAGAAGGGCTTTCCCAGCTGGCGGAATCAACCATCGCCGACCAGTGAGCAATCCGGCGGGCTCGAATGCCGGCTACCTGCCAGGGGCTGCGCGCGGCGCCTCAGGCGGTGGCGGGGCGGCCGGTGGCCCTGGCGCCGGCGCCGGCCCAGGTGGAGGCGGTGGCGGATTCACGACGAATGGAACCGGGTTTGACCGAAGATTTCCCAGCTGAACAACCAGGTTGTAGGTACCCGGCCCTATCGCAGGCCGCGGCAACGGGCAACGCGGTGCCGACCCCATCCCGGTCCAGGTCACCGCTGTAGTCACCTGTTCACCGGGGGCGAAGGTCTTGACCAGGGTCTCGTTCGAAGGCGCGCAGTCCAGGTTGGACCACAGCCGCTTGTGGTCCAACGAATAGACGTACGCCGCCAGCACCGCGGCGCCGACATCGCGTTTGCAGGACACAAGCCCGATGTTGGTGACCACCATCGTGAACTTCGGTTGGTCGCCGACGAAGTATTGCGGCGAGTTCGTCAAACCTTTGACAGCAAGTGTCGAATCAGGGCAGTCATCGCCCTCCTTGAGCACCGGCGGCGGTTTCACCGCGGCGGTAGGCGTGGGAGCCGCTGGATTCCGCCCCGGCGGGGCGGCAGCGTGACCTTCGTTTTGGCCAGGCTTTTGGGGTGCCTTAGGGGCTTGCGGCGCCGCTGGGGCTGAGTGCTGTTCAGCGGAGCCAGGCTTGTTGTCCTTGACAGGCTTGGCCCCGGCGCTTTTGCCCACGAAAGCGATAACCGCAGCGACCGCAATGCCGATCACGACTACGGCAACACCGAGGGCTAGTCCCCGGCGCCGCCAGTAAATCTCGGTAGGCAACGGGCCATGCGGTTCAAGATCCAGCACATTTTCACGGTAAGGCCAGGTCACCCCGAGTTGTTCGACCTCTCTCGGCGTGTCGCGACGCTGATCGTCTTGGGTGCCACATCGGGCAACCACTGGGGTGGAGCAGCTTGCTGCCGCCCTGGCTGACCGAACGGGCATATTGGTCGCCATGCGGCTGAGCGGCCGATGACCGCTAAAGATCTGCTACTGCGGTTCGCCGATGTCGCCTCGGTGATCACGCAGCACCACTTTGCCGGCGGCGAGTTGGTAGGTGGCCCCCACAATCGCCAAACTTCCTGCGGCGACCCGCTCGGCGACCGCCGTCGAGCGAACCATGAGCTGAGCAACCGTCTCATGGATGTGCCGCTGCTCGAATTCTTCCGGGCTGGTCAAACCGTCGCGTCGGCCCAGCAGGATGGATGGCGCAACCCTTTCCACAACGTCGCGCACGTAGCCGCCAGGCAGCGCACCGCTGTCAACCGCCGACAGCGCGGCATTGACCGCGCCGCACGTATCGTGGCCGAGAACGACCACAAGTGGCACGTTCAACACCGTGACCGCGTATTCAATCGAGCCCAGCACCGCCGAATCGATGACATGTCCGGCTGTACGGACGACGAACATGTCGCCCAACCCCTGGTCAAAAATGATCTCCGCAGCCACCCGACTATCGGCGCAGCCGAAGATCACCGCGGTCGGCTTCTGGCCAGCGGCCAGGCTCGCCCGATGTTCGACACTTTGACAGGGATGCTCAGGGCGACCGTCGACGAATCGCTCGTTACCCTCTTTGAGTGCTTTCCATGCGGAGACTGGGGTGGAGTTGGGCATGTCTCACATTCTGCCGCACCCACCCGTGACCGGCTCCCCACCCATCCCAGCTGAGGCCCTACTCGCCTGGTATAACCGCTCGCGTCGCGAACTGCCCTGGCGAGAAGCCGGCGTCAGCGCGTGGCAGGTTCTGGTCAGCGAGTTCATGCTGCAACAAACTCCGGTCGCCCGGGTGCTGAAAATTTGGCCGGACTGGGTGCAACGGTGGCCGACCGCTTCGGCCACCGCGACGGCAAGCACCGCCGACGTTCTGCGCGCCTGGGGCAAGCTCGGCTACCCGAGGCGGGCCAAGTGGTTGCACGAGTGCGCCATCACCATTGCGCGAGACCACGACGATGTAGTGCCCGACGATATCGAGGTCCTACTAACACTTCCCGGTGTCGGCAGCTACACCGCACGCGCGGTGGCATGTTTCGCATACCGCCAGTGGGTGCCGGTGGTGGACACCAATGTGCGCCGCGTTGTCGCCCGAGCTGTGCACGGCCGCGCCGACCCGGGCCCGGCGTCGGCCGCACGCGACCACGCCGACGTCAACGCGCTACTGCCACAAGACCAGACGGCGCCAGAGTTTTCGGTGGCCCTGATGGAATTGGGCGCCATCGTGTGCACCGCGCGGACGCCTCGCTGCGGGCTGTGCCCGATCGAAGCGTGTGAGTGGCGCCAGGCTGGCTATCCGCCCCCGCTCCGTCCAGCGCGCCGCGCCCAACGCTACGCGGGAACTGATCGTCAGGTGCGTGGCCGCCTGCTCGACGTGCTACGCGCCCAAACATCTCCGGTGACTCGAACAGAGCTAGACGTGGCGTGGCTCAGCGATGCCCAGCAGTGCGACCGGGCATTGGAATCGTTGCTTGTCGACGGTCTGGTAACACGAACCCCGGACGGCCGGTTCGCATTACCGGGTGAGGAGTAGCCGCATCAGTCGCGCGTTTTCAACGCCGTCAGGAAAGCTTCGACTGCCTCCCGGTACGCATTGGGCGCCTCATCATGAACCAGGTGACCCGCTTCGGGTACTCGTAAATACGTTGTTTTGCAGCCTATGTCAGCCATCTCAAGCATTTGCCCGGGCGGCGTGACCGAGTTGCCGGCCTCAATGAGCAGCGCCGGGGACCGCACGGCGCGCCACTGCGCCCAGTAGTCGCGGGTGCCCCACTCGGCGGCTATCTCGATCCAGCGCGAGGTGTGGCCATGCAGCCTCCAGCCCGTATCCGTCCGGTCGAAGGCTTCCTGAAAGTACTGGCCGGCGATCGGTCCAAACTCCGCGAATATTTGTTCGGCAGAACTAAACTCAACTGGCAACGCGTGCAGCCACGGCTCCCAGGGGCCGGTGGTGCGGCCAACGAAATCCGGGGCCATGTCCTCGATCACCAGCGCCGAAACTAGGTCGGGACGCTCAGCGGCCAAACACCACGAGTGCAAGGCGCCCATCGAATGGCCGATCAGCCGGGCTGGCTCACCCAGCGCGCGCACCGCGTCACCCAGATCGGCGACGAATCGCTCGGTGCTGATCGGGAGCGGATCGTCGTTGTCGCGGCCTCGGTGCCAGGGCGCGTCGTAGGTGTATACGGCGCCCAGCCCGCTGAGCCACGCAACCTGACGCAACCAGGTAGTACCACGACCCATCAGCCCATGCACCAGAACCAGCGGCTCTCCCCGTCCACCCCGGTGCGTCAACAGATCAGTGGGCATACCTGCCATTTTGCGAGTACGTCCGCTATCACTCGGGAGCCGGGTAACCCCATCAGAATGGCACGGTAGCCTAGCGGGATGTCAGTGGTGAAGATCAACGCGATCGACGTGCCCACTGACGCTGGCCCTGAGCTGGAGAAGCGTTTCGCCCATCGCGCGCACGCGGTCGAGAAGTCTCCGGGTTTCCTCGGGTTTCAGCTGCTACGGCCGGTAGCGGGTGAAGATCGCTATTTCGTAGTGACACACTGGGAGTCTGATGAAGCATTTCAGGCGTGGGCAAATGGACCCGCCATCGAAGCCCACGCCGGCTACCAAGCCCAGCCGGTGGCAACTGGCGCAGCGCTGCTGGAGTTCGAGGTTGTCCTCGACGTTGTCGGGCCCGGTGAGACTGGCTAGCCAGCGCCGGGCGCTGCGCCGCTTCGTCATGCTGGGCGCTGCCGCTGCGTTGGTAGTGCCGCTAGCACCAGGCTGCGCCTCCTCGACAGCCTCGCATGCGAACGCATCGAGCCCGGCAAGCCAGATCGACACCAGGACGCCGCCCGGTGTGCGGGCGAAGCAGACCATGGACATGCTCAATTCGGACTGGCCCATCGGCCCTGTCGGCGTTCGCACCCTTGCGGCGCCCGACGAGGTCGACTCGGTGGAAGCCACCATGGAAGAACTCTGGTGGGATCGCCCCTTCACCTTCAAGAGCGTGGACATAGGCGCCAGCGTCGCCACCCTGCACCTGGTTTCGTCCTACGGCGCACGACAGGACATCCGGATCCACACCGACGACGACGGCCGTGTCGACCGGTTTGGCGTCGAAACGCTTGCCCCACCAATCACCTCGTGGCAAGACGTCGACGCGGTGCTAAGTAAAACCGGCGCCCGCTACTCATATCAGGTCGCCAAGGTCGACAACGGCCATTGTGATCCGGTGAAAGGCACCAACACCGGCGAACCCCTGCCGTTGGCATCGATTTTCAAGTTGTACGTGCTGCACGCGGTAGCCCGCGCGATCAATAGCGGAACGGTGTCGTGGGACGACAAGCTCACCGTCACCGCCAAGGGCAAGGCTGTCGGCGCGTCTGGACGCGAGTTAGCCATAGGCGCAGCACTTTCGGTGCGCACAGCCGCCGAGAAGATGATCGCCAAAAGCGACAACATGGCCACCGACTTGCTGATCGGAAGACTCGGGACACACGCCATCGAAGAGGCACTCGCCACCGCTGGCCACCATGATCCGGAAAGTATGACGCCCTTCCCAACGATGTACGAGTTGTTCGCCATCGGCTGGGGTCAGCCAGATCTGCGAGATGAATGGAAGCAGGCGTCTCAACAGGTCCGCGCCAAGCTGCTTTCGCAAGCGAATTCCAATCCCTACCAACCCGATCCAACCCGCGCTCATGAACCAGCCTCTAGTTACGGCGCGGAGTGGTACGCAAGCGCTTCCGACATTTGCCGAGTGCACGCGGCGCTGCAAGCCGACGCTGTTGGCAAGGCGGCACCCGTCAGACAGATCATGTCCGCTGTCGCCGGGATACATCTGCATCGTGACGAATGGCCGTACGTCGCCGCGAAGGCCGGCGGCCTGCCTGGTGATCTCACATTTAGCTGGTACGCCGTCGACAAGACACATCAGCCCTGGGTGGTGAGCTTCCAACTGAACTGGCCCCGCGACCACGGCCCGAATGTGACCGGCTGGATGCTGAAGGTAGCCAAGCAGGTCTTCGCGCTGATTACCCCGCGATAAATCACAACAATCGAAGCGTCCAGAGACCCCGACGGAAATTCATGGTGGTGCAGCTGACTGGTGCGATGTCGATGCGCCAGAACGACTTCGGGGCCGCGCCAAGAGCAATCAAGATCGCGGCGCGGATGACTGCTGGATGCGTGACCGCCACTGTGCGTGACACGCTGTCAGTCGGCGACTCAAGTGTCTTCATCCATTCACCTACTCGACCCATCAGGTCGACGAGCGACTCACCACCGTGTGGCGACTGAGCAGGATCGGTCAACCACACGTGCAACTCTGCTGGATCGACGTCGGTAAGCGTTTTCCCGCGCCAACCCACGCAGTCGAGGTCGGCTAGCAGGGGCTCCGTTGCGGACTGCAGACCCAGCAATTGCGCGGTTTGCTGGACACGCTGCTCAGGCCCGGCAAGCTGACGAATGCCAGAATCAGCCCCCCGGAGGGCAAGCGCCTCTCGCTCGCAAGCAGCTTTGATCTGACGACGGCCGGTGTCATTGAGCGGCTCGTCCGCGGGGAAACAACCAGCGACCATTGCGTGGGTCATCGCGTGCGACACCAGAGTCAGCCGGACGACGTCTGTCACGGACCGATCATCATGCGGTCACGCCGCCGTGCTCGCCGCCCGCCCGGTGCCAGTCCGCTCCCCCAACAGCCGACCTGCGAGTACCGAGAAGACCAACCCGATCGCCGTCCACAACACCAACTGCGTCACCAGCGAAAACAACCTGAAGTCGTAGAGAACGTCGGCAGGGAAACCTGGATAGAGGATCGCACCCGAAGCGTCGCGCACCGGCTGGGGTGTCTCGTCCACAGTCGGCAGGACAAACAGGACGACGGCGACCGCCACGACATAGAGACCTGCCGCAGACATTGCGGCATTCCAATCGCCGAGTCGGGCCGCAAGCCTGCGGGCCAGCCACACCGCGCCGATCGCGAGCACCACCGAAGTCAGCACCATAACCAGATACCAAAAGGTTCGCGCTCCGATAGTGTCCGCTTGGCCGACAGCCGGCGGGTTGGGCGGATATTTGACGAACGGCACCAGATAGACGGCAGCAAAAGCGCCCGCTGCCAGCACCAGCGAGAGAGCCCGTGGCCCAAGATGCTTCACCCGCCCATAGGTGACGCAGAACAGAACTGCGAACAATGCCCCCATGGCAATGCCGAAAATCAATACACCGAAACCCAATCCAGCGTTGCTCTGCACGCCTCGGGAGAACAACTCGACACCATGCTCGTGCACACCATGGGAGTGCGCAGCTTCGGTGCGGCCGTCTTCGTAGGCAACCGCACGAGCTATCACGGGTTCGGCGAACAGGCGAGCGAAGAAAAATGCCAAGACGGCACCCACAACGCCCGCCAGAAGCCCACGTGCTATCAGTCGTTTTTCCACGCTGGCGGATTAGTGGCAGGGGAACCCGAGTAGATGCCGCCCATCATGCAAGAACTCGTGCACGTGCGAGTCGCTGCCGAACAAGGACACTGCCCCCTGGTCGATGCCGACGAAATAGAGCGCTATCAGCGCCAGGAAGACGGTGGCCGCTAACCAGAGCGCCGCGTTCGCTGCCGCCAGATCAACCGATCCGGTGTGGGTGGTCTCGGAATTCGCCACAGTTCACTCCTTCAGGAAATCTCACGTACCGCGTGGGTGCTGACAACGGGAGCCGCGGCTGACTCAATGCATTGGCGCGGCTGCCATGGAGTCACACCACAATGTCGACACCATCGACAGCAACGCCTCAGTGTAAACGCCCGCATTACGGCCAGCGGTCTATGGCCCCAATTGCCGCGAAGCTACTGCTCGGCTGGGCCCTGACCGCTCGCGCTGTGCGCTCCGGCTTTCGCTAAATCCGGCTCAGCCGGCGGTTTGCGCGCACCAGTGAAGGTGAACACCGCGTCTTCACCGGGACCTTCGCCATCCCAATTATCCACACCAACGGTGACAACCTGCCCGGGCCCAACCTCGTCGAAGAGGATCTTTTCGGACAACTGGTCCTCGATCTCACGTTGGATCGTGCGCCGCAGCGGACGCGCGCCCAGTACCGGATCGAAGCCCCGCTTGGCCAGCAACGACTTGGCATCGTCAGTCAACTCCAGTGCCATGTCTTTGCTCTTGAGCTGGATGGATACCCGGCTGATCATCAGGTCGACCATCTTGATGATCTCGTTGCGGGTCAGCTGGTGGAAGACGATAACTTCGTCAATGCGGTTGAGGAACTCCGGCCGGAAGTGCTTCTTCAACTCATCGTTGACCTTTTGCTTCATCCGCTCGTAATCGTTGTCTCCGCCGCCCTGGGTAAAGCCCAGGCCGACCGGCTTCGAGATATCGGATGTTCCAAGGTTCGAAGTGAAGATCAACACGGTGTTCTTGAAATCCACTGTGCGGCCTTGCCCGTCGGTGAGGCGACCGTCCTCAAGCACCTGCAGCAGGCTGTTGTAGATCTCCTGATGCGCTTTCTCTATCTCGTCGAACAGCACCACTGAGAACGGCTTGCGGCGTACCTTCTCGGTGAGCTGGCCGCCCTCCTCGTAACCGACATATCCCGGCGGGGCTCCAAACAGCCGTGACGCAGTAAACCGGTCGTGGAACTCACCCATGTCGATCTGGATCAGCGCATCGTCGTCGCCGAACAAGAAGTTGGCCAACGCCTTGGAAAGCTCGGTTTTCCCTACGCCGGACGGACCGGCAAAGATAAATGACCCAGAGGGGCGCTTGGGGTCCTTCAACCCGGCACGGGTCCGACGAATCGCTTTGGAAACGGCCTTGACAGCGTCCTCTTGCCCGATGATCCGCTTATGAAGCTCCTCCTCCATACGCAGCAGCCGGGTCGTTTCGGCCTCAGTAAGCTTGAACACCGGGATACCGGTCCAATTGCCGAGCACCTCGGCAATCTCGTTGTCATCGACTTCCGCGACAACGTCAAGATCACCTGAACGCCATTGCTTTTCGCGTTCCGCTCGCTGAGCCACGAGTTGCTTCTCGCGGTCGCGGAGGCTCGCGGCCTTTTCGAAGTCCTGCGCATCGATCGCGGACTCCTTTTCGCGACGAGCATCGGCGATCTTCTCGTCGAACTCACGCAGGTCCGGTGGCGCGGTCATCCGGCGGATCCGCATGCGGGCGCCCGCCTCGTCGATCAAGTCGATCGCCTTGTCCGGCAGGAACCGGTCATTGATATAGCGGTCAGCGAGGGTCGCCGCAGCCACAATTGCCGCGTCGTTGATCGACACTCGGTGGTGGGCTTCGTAGCGGTCCCGCAGCCCCTTGAGGATCTCGATGGTGTGCTCAACGGTCGGTTCGCCGACTTGCACAGGTTGGAAACGGCGCTCCAGCGCAGCGTCCTTCTCGATGTACTTGCGGTATTCGTCGAGCGTGGTGGCGCCGATCGTCTGCAGCTCACCGCGTGCCAGCTTGGGCTTGAGGATTGATGCGGCGTCGATAGCGCCTTCGGCAGCTCCGGCGCCCACCAACGTATGCAGCTCGTCGATGAATAAAATGATGTCGCCGCGGGTATTGATCTCCTTGAGAACCTTCTTCAGCCGCTCCTCAAAGTCGCCGCGGTATCGACTACCCGCGACCAGCGAACCCAGGTCCAGTGTGTAGAGCTGCTTGTCCTTCAGCGTCTCGGGAACCTCGCCGTGCACGATGGCTTGCGCCAGGCCTTCAACGACGGCCGTCTTGCCCACGCCTGGCTCACCGATGAGCACTGGATTGTTCTTGGTGCGTCGAGAAAGCACCTGCATTACCCGCTCGATTTCCTTCTCGCGGCCGATGACCGGGTCGAGCTTGCCTTCCATCGCGGCCGCGGTGAGGTTGCGCCCGAACTGGTCCAGCACCAGCGAAGTAGAGGGGCTACCCGATTCCCCGCCGCGACCGCCGGTCCCCGCTTCGGCGGCCTCTTTACCCTGGTAGCCGGACAGCAGCTGGATCACTTGCTGACGCACCCGGGTCAGCTCGGCGCCGAGCTTGACCAGAACCTGGGCGGCGACCCCCTCGCCCTCGCGGATAAGACCCAACAAGATGTGCTCGGTACCGATGTAGTTGTGGCCGAGCTGCAGCGCCTCACGCAAACTCAGCTCCAGAACCTTCTTGGCTCGCGGCGTGAACGGGATGTGCCCCGACGGCGCCTGCTGGCCCTGCCCGATGATCTCCTCAACCTGGCTTCGCACACCTTCCAGGGAGATTCCAAGCGACTCCAGAGACTTGGCAGCGACGCCCTCGCCTTCGTGGATGAGCCCTAACAAGATGTGCTCGGTACCGATGTAATTGTGGTTGAGCATCCTGGCTTCTTCTTGCGCCAAGACGACGACCCTGCGGGCACGGTCGGTAAATCTCTCGAACATCGGCGTTTACCTACTCTCCCTCACCATCGGTACTTCGTCATTGCCGGCACAGGGACCGACACCGCGTACCTGCCGTCCACTCTAATAGTCGGCCCACTCGGGTTCCTAACCTCGCCGTGCCCGACGGCGCCATGGCGTTCGATGCCGCTAGACACATCCGGGCTTATCCCCCTGTTGCAACAGATTAACGACAAAAGCCCCTGAAGCGTTCCAGTACCGAGCGACAATCAGTTCGCCGCTAGCGAAAGCGACACAAAGCACTGACGCCCGGGATCAAGCCCGGGCGTCAGTGAAAACCTCTCAGGTCGCTGCGTGGAAAGCGTCGATAACCTCGGCCGGAATACGACCGCGGGTCGACACATTGTGACCGTTCCGACGAGCCCATTCCCTGATAGCGGCACTCTGCTCACGGTCGATAGCGCCGCGACCCCGTCCAGCCCCGGAACGCCCGCGCCGCCGACCCCCGACACGACGGCCCGCTGACACCCACTCCTTCAGGTCGCCACGGAGTTTTGAGGCATTCTTAGTTGAGAGATCAATCTCATACGTCATCCCGTCAAGCCCGAATTCGACCGTTTCATCAGCGGCGCCTGCACCGTCAAAATCATCGACCAAGGTGACGGTTACTTTCTTCGCCATCGGCGTACCCTCGCGTTTCTTTCCATTCAGTTCGGACAGATTCCCCACTCACCAATCTGCCATAAAAACGCAGAATCCTCAATCCGAGACACAACAAGACAGTTCAGTTGGAGTGGGGTCGAACAATGGGGAACAAAACGGTCTCCTTAATTGACAGCCCGGTCAAAGACATCAACAACCGATCGATACCCATTCCAGTTCCGGTACATGGCGGCATGCCATACTCCAGCGCAGTCAGAAAATCCTCATCGAGCACCATCGCCTCATCATCTCCCGCGGCTGCGGCACGGGCCTGGTCGGCGAATCTTTCACGCTGCACTACCGGGTCGTTGAGTTCGGAGTAGCCAGTAGCCAGTTCGATTCCGCGCAGATAGAGATCCCACTTCTCAGTCACTCCCGGGATACTGCGGTGCTGGCGTGTCAAAGGCGTTGTCTCCAAAGGGAAATCCCTGACGAATGTGGGCTCGTTCAGAGCCCTACCCACAGTGTGTTCCCAGAGTTCTTCGACGAGTTTGCCATGCCCAATGCCGCGGATATCGACAATCTCCACATCAAGTTGTTCAGCGATGTTACGTAAGCGATCGACCGTTGTCTGTGGCGTGACCTCCTCACCAAGTGCATCAGACAGTGAGGAATACATATCTATAGTCGCCCATTCTCCATCGATGTCGTAGAAACTGCCATCGGGCATCGGTAGTTGTCGAGTCCCGATCGCCTCGTCAGCTACCTCTTGAATAAGCTCGCGGGTGACTACTGCCGAATCATCATAGGTCGCGTACGTCTGGTAGGTCTCCAGCATTGAGAATTCGGGCGAATGCGTAGAATCGACCCCTTCGTTTCGAAACACTCGATTAACTTCGAAGACCTTGTCGAAACCACCAACGATACAACGTTTGAGGAACAGTTCTGGGGCGATACGCAGGTAAAGATCGATGTCGAGGGCATTCGAATGTGTGATGAACGGCCGGGCTGCTGCGCCGCCGGCCAAAGTCTGCAGTATAGGTGTCTCGACTTCCAAAAATCCGCGCCGCTCCAGAGCGGCCCGCAAGGCTCTCATGACACCGATTCGCTGCCGAGCCACCGCGCGCGCTTGCGGTCGAACGATCAGGTCTACGTAACGCTGCCGAACCCGCGACTCTTCATTCATTTCTTTGTGCGCTACCGGTAGCGGACGCAACGATTTGGCAGCCATCTGCCAGCAATCAGCAAGGACGGACAGCTCACCACGGCGTGAATTGATCACAGTCCCGCGAACGTAGACGATGTCACCAATATCGACGTCGGCTTTCCATCCGTCCAAAGCGACCTGACCGACCTTGTCCAAGCTGATCATCGCCTGCAATTGGGTGCCATCGCCGTCTTGAAGTGTCGCAAAACATAGTTTCCCGGTGTTGCGCGCGAATACCACTCGACCAGCGACCCCGACGACGTCGTCGGTCGCGAAGTCGATCGGCAGATCGGGATATGCCTGGCGAATCTCAGCGAGGCTGTGGGTTCGTTCGATGGCAACCGGGTAAGGCTCATCTCCTTGTGCCAACAGGCGAGAACGCTTGTCCCGACGGATCCGGAACTGCTCGGGAATGTCTGCTGCGTCGGTGGCGTTCACGACGTGCCAGCTTAAATGAACTCCCGCGGACACCCTGCAGCGGCGGCACCCGTCCTTCAGCTCTCAGCTGAAGGACATCACCGGTGCTCGACGCCAAAATCCACGCGCCCGCCGAACCTGCACGCGTTCGGCGCGCCACCGTGGCATGGGTGACGCGGTCTGATCAGCGGGCCGTCTTGAGCCGATTCCGTTGGGCGTCACGATTGCGTTCGAAGACGAGCCGCAGGCCATGCAGAGTCAGATGCTGGTCGTAGTGGTCGACGGTGTGCAACTCGGCTAGCAGCAACGGTGCAGTATGGCCGGTAGCGACAACGGCCACCTGATCGCCTAGCTCGCCCGAGAAACCATCCACATTGTCGCGGATACGGCCGACCAGGCCGTCAACCAGCCCGGCAAAACCGAATACCGCACCCGCCTGCATGCATTCCACGGTGTTCTTGCCAACGACCGAACGGGGCCTGGTCAGCTCGACCCGACGCAACGCCGCGGAACGCGCAGCCGCGGCGTCTGAAGACACTTGCACCCCCGGAGCGATAGCACCGCCGAGAAATTCTCCCTTAGCCGACACCACGTCCACACAAATCGACGAACCGAAGTCGATGACGATAGCGGCCTTACCGAACTTGTTAAATGCTGCCAGACAGTTCACTATCCGGTCCGCACCTACCTCTTTCGGATTGTCCACGAGCAGCGGAATACCGGTGCGGACTCCGGGCTCGATCAGCACGTGCGGCACCGCCGGCCAGTACTGCTCGAGCATGACCCGCACCTCGTGCAGTACCGACGGGACCGTAGACAAGGCGGCAGCGCCACTAAGCCGCTCGGAATCCTCACCGATCAGCCCGTCGATTGTCAGCGCCAGTTCGTCGGCCGTCGCTTCGGACTCGGTACGTATCCGCCACTGCTGCACGACCTTCGCGTGCTCTTTGGCCCCCGACAACAATCCGACGACAGTGTGGGTGTTGCGGACATCGATCGCCAACAGCACCGTTACCGCACACCGATCCGGGGGTCGAGCAGTTCACCCGCGTCAGCGGGTACGAATGCCGGGTCGTGGCCCAGGTCAACCTGCTTGTTGTCCGCATCGACAAACACAATCCGCGGCTGGTAAGCCCGGGCCTCGGTGTCCTCCATCGTTCCGTAGGCGATCAGAATGACCAGATCACCAGGATGAACAAGATGCGCGGCGGCACCGTTGATTCCGATCACTCCGCTGCCGCGTTCTCCGGTAATCGCATAGGTGATGAGGCGGGCGCCGTTGTCGATGTCGACGATGGTCACCTGTTCGCCCTCGAGCAGGTCCGCAGCGTCCATCAAATCGGCGTCGATAGTCACCGAACCGACGTAGTGCAAGTCAGCCTGGGTGACCGTAGCGCGGTGGATCTTCGACTTCAGCATCGTCCGCAACATCATTTCCTCCCATGTGATTCACCAAGAAACGCGCCGGCATCCGGCGCGACTTCGGCAGGACTCAAAACAGCGAACCCGTCGGTGCCATTCGCCGCTCCAAGCTCAATCGCAACGTTATCGAGCAGCCTCGTGGCGCCGAATCTTGCTGCTACCAACAGCCGACCCGGCCCGAAATCTGGAGCCGGGCCCAGCTCGACGTCACGCAGCTGCAGGTAGTCGACTTCGACATCAGGCGTGGCATCGAGCACAGCGCAAGCCTCATCGAGCACGGCCTGCGCACCCGCAGCCGCAGCGCGAATTCCCGCCGCCAGGGCCACCGAGAGCGACCTAGCCAGCTCACGCTGCCGCGGGTCTAGGTATCGGTTTCGCGACGACATCGCCAGCCCATCGTCTTCCCGCACGGTCGGCACGCCGACGACAACAACATCGAGATTCAAATCCGTGACCATCTGGCGCACAAGCACCAACTGTTGGTAGTCCTTCTCGCCGAAGAACACTCGGTCGGGCCGCACGATCTGCAGCAGCTTCAACACCACGGTGAGCACGCCTGCGAAATGGGTTGGCCGAGGGCCACCCTCAAGTTCGGCCGCCATCGGACCGGGTTGCACAGCAGTACGTAAACCATTGGGGTACATCGCCCCGGGGGTCGGTGTGAACACTATTTCAACGCCTTCTGCGCGCAGCTGCGCCAGGTCGTCTTCAACGGTGCGAGGGTAGGCGTCAAGATCTTCTCCGGCACCGAATTGCAGCGGATTAACGAAGATCGACACCACGACCACCGAGCCGGGTACGCGTTTTGCCGCGCGTACCAGGGCAAGGTGCCCTTCGTGGAGCGCACCCATCGTCGGTACCAGCATCACCCGACGACCGGTGTGCCTTAGCGCGCGGGCAACGTCAAAGACCTCGCTCGGCGTCGAGTAGACATTGAGTTCGCTTCGCTGAAATGCACCCGGCCGGTTCGCCTTCATCGCACCAGCACCTCGACGACCTCATCAGCAGCATGCGCCCGCTGCGCGGTCCGCAGCGCAGTCACCCGGTACGCCTCGGCCAGTTGCGGATCTACCGCGGCCAACGCTGCCATATGGCCTTCGACTGTGGCTGCGTCACCACGGGCGACTGGCCCGGTAAGCGCCGCTTGCCCACGCTGCAGCGTGTTCTCTAGCGCCGCGCGCGCCAGCGGTCCCACAACACGTTCGGCGATACCGCCCGGCTGATCGTCGACACACTCCTGGCCAAGCAGCTGGCCGGAGCGCAGAGCCGCGCGCAAGGCTTCAAGAGCATCGGCCAGTATGGCCACAATGTGGTTGCCCGCATGGGCCAACGCAGCGTGATAGAGAACACGCGCATCCTCGACCACGCAGAACGGCTCGCCACCCATCTCAAGCACCAACGACTGCGCAATCGCGTACCCGACATCGTCGGATGCGGTGATCCCGAAACACGTATCGGGAAGCCGACCGATGTCATCGTCGGACCCAGTGAATGTCATCGCCGGATGAATCGCCAGCGGTATGCAGCCCTGCTGGGTCAGAGGCGCGAGGACACCTATCCCGTTGACCCCGGAGGTATGCGCCACAATGGTTTGTGGCCGCACCGCCGAGGTAGCGGCCAAACCAGACACCAGGCCAGCAAGTTGACCGTCTGGAACAGCCAATAGCAGCAGTTCAGCCGCTGCAGCGACCTCCGTTGGAGCTAGCACCGGGGTATCGGGCAGTCGGCGTTGCGCCCGCTGCATCGACGCACGGGAAATCGCGCTACACGCCACCACCACGTGGTCGGCGCGCTCCAACGCAACCCCTAGTGCGGTGCCTACCCGGCCGGCCGAAATGACTCCCACTTTAAGCCTGGCCGGGCGCAAACCGTCGAACTGCACCATCGCAGACGACCTCACAAATTTCTTGGTTCGTTCCAGTCCCATGTGGCGAGTACCGGACGGTCACCCTGACTGTAGTCGATATATCCGGCAGGTCCCAGCTCAGCTGTCGCGGCGACGGCGACGACCTCCCCCGGTCGGCTCCGCCTGCAGACGCGCCATCAAGTCGGCGACCGACTGACCGCCGGTCCGCGAGCCCGATCTATCGGAGCTCGTGGGACCTTCGGCGTCATCCTGCTCCGAATCCGGGCTGCGATGCCGCGCGGCTGGCTCCGGCGTCACGGCCGCGGCCCGTCGCGGTGGAGCTGCATGAGAAGGCGGTGAGCCGGACTGCGCCAGATAGGGGGGCCCGCCCATTCCACCGACCTCGGCACTTCCCGAATCGCCTTGGGTGTAGTCGCGGTACTCCGCCGAATGCCGGGATGGCGCCGGGCGGGCGGGCTCGCTGTATTGTCGCGCAAACTCGGAGTGACGCGGAACGCTCTCCGCTTGGTCCTCCGAGCTGGAATGCCGGGCGCGCCTGCGCCGGCCTGATGACTCTGCCGCCGGCATACTCACCGGCTCGGCGGCTACCCAACTTCCGCTGGGCTCTCGGGTGGGCAACCACTGGGCTTCTGAGGCAACTGGCTGCCAGTGCGATGGCGTCGGCTGCGGCGTTAGTGGTGGCTGCCGCGGTGGCGGCGATGGCGGTGGCGTCACGGGTGGTGGGGGCGCCACAGGTGGCGGTGGCGTCACGGGTGGTGGGGGCGCCACAGGTGGCGCAGACGTCATCGGTGGTGGAGGCGCCACAGGTGGCGCAGACGTCATCGGTGGTGGAGGCGCCACAGGTGGTGGAGGCGAAACGGGTGGTGGAGGCGATGCCGTTGGCTGATGATAGTCAGGCTGCCCCGCGAGTGGATCAACTCTCGGTTGCGGGGCCTCATGGTGCATCCGGACGGGTTCCCGCGAGCGCCTTCCTACCTGCGGCGAACGCGTCGGTGGCAGCAGCGGTTCCTCCGGCACATCGATGATCGAGGCCTCGTCAGCGCGGCTAGGACCCTCGCTACGACGTACCGTCGTAATCCGATCGCTAGCTACCCAATCGACAGGTGGACTCTCACCGTTTTTGGTCCGATCAGTCAAAGCGCGTGCAGTGCCCGCATCCGCCGCCAATGCGGGCCGCTGCTCCAGATCGGTGTCGAACAAGATTTCCAGGCTGGCTCGCAACGCGGTCAGTTCCTCGCGCAGCGCCACTACCTCGTCCGCGGCGATTGTGCGCAGCTCAGAGGCCAACTCACGACGCAGCCGCGACTCCACGGTCAGCTCATACTCACGTCGGGCCGAGATTTCGCGATCCAGCTGGAGGTCATAAACAAGTTTCAAATCACGCGCGCGCGCCTGATCTGTATCGCTTTGCCGGCGATACAGCAGCGATACGAACGCGCCAGCGATAGCCGCCCACAGCGCCAGAATCACGGCGAGCTTCAGAAGCTCGACGCGACTGGTAAAGACCAGTGCGGAACTGGCCCCAATCGCCAGGGCCAGCAACGCCGTGGACAGCCACCAACCCGGCCTGCGGCCGCCGCGCCGGACCCGGGCGCCGCGGGACAGAACGGTCATGGCCTGACTGTACCCGGGCCGAGGTCAATCCACGTACCGCGCTAGTCCGGCGATTCTCAGGCCGAGCCTATTACACCCAGCTACCTACTCTGGCAGCGCCCCACGCCAGTCTCATCGCCGGGTCGCCTCCCGATGAGCAACCTCAGCCGGCGACCCGCGCTAGGCTTCCGGACGCTCCGCGGGCTCGGCCGGGTCCCGCGGAGACCTACAGCAATGTTGCAGCCACAACGCGGCAACCACCAATGCCAGGGCGCTGAAGACGGCCACCACCGCGCCGGAGGTGTCCTCAGCCGCGGCCCGCAGCCATGACCGCCGCGGCAGAAAGTACACCAGAGTTCCGGTCCACCACCCCAGCGCCAACGCACCCACCCAAGCCGAGGCTTTGGCCACGATCAAACTACGTGCCACCACCAGCGGATGTAGCCAACCAGGTCCGTCTCCGATCTCACCCGCACCGATCTTGGCGCGCACATGGCGAGCCCACAGCGCCTCAGCGACACCGACCACGGCCAGCGACAACCCGGTCCACACGGTGATGGGCGGAAACCACCGGTACAACACGACCACCAGCAAATGGCCTGCCACGGCGGCGGCAAGTACCGCGGCGGTCAGGTCACGCTTCCGGGTCGGTCCCATCAGCTTTCCGGTTCGGCACGGGCGGCGCAATGTCGCGGATTCCATTCAGATTGAGCGCAGCGCGAAACAATCGCACACTGTCCCGGTCGGCCTGTTCCAACTCGGCCAGCAGCTCGGCGACCTGTCGTGGAACCCCGGCAACGGTCAGCTCGGCCGCCGGGTCCACAGCCAACCACGGGACCAGCACGAACGCCCGTAGGTGCGCCATCGGGTGTGGGAGTGTCAGTTTGCTATCACGCTCGATCAACTCGATTCGCCCGGCCGGGCCATTCGTGCCTTCGGGTGAAATCTGGTGACAGGCGATCAGATCAACATCCAAAGTGCGCGGGCCCCAACGCTCATCGCGGACCCGGCCGGATGCCTGTTCGAACTCCTGCGCGCGGCGCAGCCAGGAGTGCCCGTCACGCGCCGAGTCTTCGGCAATCAGCACGGCGTTGAGGAACGGCCCCTGCTCCACACCCCCCCAAGGGGCAGTCTCATACACCGGAGACACGGCCACCAGCGCATCCCCGAGGCCGTCTACGACCGACTGCAGACGCGCCAAGCGGTCCCCCAGGTTGGAACCGATCGATAGCACTACCCTCGTCATGCCGGACCGCCCGCTGGGACTACTGACCCGCGACCGCCGCGCCTCGAACGCCGGATCACCACCGCTACATCGCTGACTGTCTGCGGAATCTGGGCCTGCGGTTTATGCACAGTCACCTCAACGGCGTGCACCCGCTCGTCGCCCATCACCTGTTCGGCGATCTCGGTCCCGACGGTCTCAATCAGGTTCCGCGGGACTCCGGCAATTGTGGCGGCCGCCCGGTTGGCAAGAGTGTCGTAGTCATAGGTATCAACCAGATCATCGCTGGCGGCAGCAGCCGCCAAATCGATCCACACGGTGATGTCGACAACAAAATCCTGCCCGTTGACTCGCTCGTGGTCGTAAACCCCGTGCCGGCCACGGACCGTTAGACCGCGCAACTCTATTCGGTCAGCCATCACATCCATCCAGTTCAGTGTGCATCCACGCCCCGACCACCTTGAGGGCATCCACCGAAGCGCGCACGTCGTGCACTCGCACGCCCCAAACCCCTTGCGACGCAGCCAGTGCGGAGATCACCGCAGTTGCCGTTTCACGTCCCTCCGGCGGGCGCACAGCGCCATCCGGACCGGCAAGTAGCGCACCGAGGAAACGTTTCCGAGAAGCTCCTAAGAGTACCGGGACACCCAGGCCCACTAACTCCGGCAAGGCGTGCAGCAGCGCCCAATTGTCTTGTGCTGTCTTGGCGAATCCAAGCCCTGGATCGATTATCAGCTGTTCCGGGTCGACGCCCGCGGCCACAGCGTCGTCGATGCTGGCAAGCAAATCTGCGCGCACCTCGGCCACCACATCCCGATAATGCGGGGCCTCATGCGGCGCATCGGCCGATACTGAGCGCCAGTGCATCAATACCCACGGCACCCCGGCTTCGGCCACCAACGGTGCCATGGCTCGGTCAGCCCTGCCACCAGACACGTCGTTGATGATCTGCGCACCGTTCTGCAGAGCCGCTCGCGCCACGTCCGCATGCATGGTGTCGACGCTAACGGTAATACCTTGCGCTGCAAGCTCTTTAACGACAGGCTGGATACGGAAATTCTCAACCTTCGAGTCGATCCGGCTAGCACCTGGCCGAGTCGACTCTCCGCCGACGTCGACAATTCCCGCGCCTTCTGCAGCCAGCGTTAGTCCGTGCTGTACGGCTCCGTCCGCATCGACATACCTACCACCGTCCGAGAACGAGTCGTCGGTGACATTGAGAATCCCCATAACCCGCACGGGCGCTGGACTCACTTCCGCAAGATGAGGTCGAGCGCTTCGGCACGAGAAGCAGAGTCGGTCTTGAACTGGCCACGTACTGCCGACGTCGTGGTGATCGCACCTGGCTTGCGTACACCGCGCATTGCCATGCACAAGTGCTCGGCCTCGACGACAACAATCACCCCGCGCGGATCAAGTTTCACCATCAAAGCGTCCGCGATCTGGCTGGTAAGCCGTTCCTGCAGCTGTGGCCGCTTGGCGTAGAGATCTACCAACCGGGCGATCTTCGACAGGCCGGTTACCTTGCCCTCGTCGCCGGGAATGTAGCCGATGTGAGCCACCCCGTGGAACGACACCAGATGATGTTCACAGGTCGAGTACAGCGGGATCGCTTTGACGATAACCATCTCGTCGTGCTGCTCGTCGAACATGGTGTCCAGCACCGCGTCGGGATCGGTGTAGAGCCCGGCGAATATCTCGCGGTAAGCACGGGCGACGCGGGCCGGAGTGTCCACCAATCCACCCCGGTCCGGATCCTCGCCAATCGCGTACAGCAGCTCGCGGATGGCGGCCTCGGCACGCGGTTGATCGAATACCCGCTGTCCGATGGCTACGCCGCCGGAATCTAGGCGCGAATCCAACTGCGACATCGAACCTCCGTTCGTCAGCCGTGGGCCGGCGGTTTGGAACGGCTCACGTCCTTGTCCTCATGGCCCGATGGCTCTTCGGCATCCGGAGCGGAAGGCTCGGCCCGACTTGGATAGCTTGGTGCAGGCTCTGGTCGAGTGGGCGGACGCTCGGGCGTCGGCGGCGGCCATCCGGGCGCATGCCAACCGATCGGGGCTCCGTAATCGGGCTGAGTGGCACCATACCGATGATTGCTGGGCTCGTGGCCCCCGGCAGTCCCGCGGGAACCGTTCCCGCCCTGTCCGGCTAGATCCGCCCCCGATTGTGCCGCCTGAGCTGCTTGGGTGGCCTCTGCGATCGCTGCCTTGAACGCCGGCTCCGGAGTCGGCTGAGGCCAGGGCTCGCCACGCTCAATCGCCAGTTCGCCAGGTGTCTTGATAGGCGGCTTATCTGACGGAATCCGGCCACCGAAGTCATCGAACATAGTGAGGCGAGGCCGCTTTTCGACGCCGGCGAAGATGCCCTCGAGTTCCGGCCGGTGCAAGGTCTCTTTTTCCAGCAGCTCGCCGGCGAGAGCGTCGAGCACCTCGCGGTATTCGGTGAGGATCTCCCACGCCTCGGTGTGCGCCGCCTCGATAAGCTTGCGGACCTCCTCGTCGATTTCGCGGGCAACCTCGTGCGAATAGTCCGGTTGCGTGCCCATGGTGCGCCCGAGGAACGGATCGCCGTGTTCGGTGCCGTACTTGACCGCGCCGAGTTTGGAACTCATTCCAAATTCGGTGACCATCGAGCGGGCGACCTTGGTGGCTTGCTCGATGTCTGAGACAGCGCCGGTAGTCGGCTCACGGAACACCAGTTCCTCGGCGGCGCGGCCGCCCATCGCAAACACCAGTTGCGCGATCATCTCCGAGCGGGTGCGCAGGCTCTTGTCTTCCTCTGGCACCGCCACCGCGTGCCCACCAGTTCGCCCGCGGGCCAGGATCGTCACCTTGTAAACCGGGTCTATGTCGGGCATCGCCCAAGCCGCCAGCGTGTGCCCACCTTCGTGGTAGGCGGTGATCTTCTTCTCCTGCTCGCTGATTATCCGGCCCTTCCGCCGCGGCCCGCCAATCACTCGGTCCACCGCCTCCTCCAGGGCAGGACCGGTGATCACCGTGCTGTTTTCTCGGGCAGTCAACAGCGCCGACTCGTTAATGACGTTGGCCAAATCTGCGCCGCTCATACCGACAGTGCGCTTGGCGAGCCCGTCAAGATCTGCGTCTGGGGCGATCGGCTTGCCCTTCGAATGCACCTTGAGCACGGCGCGACGGCCTGCCAGGTCCGGGGTGGAAACCGGTATCTGCCGGTCAAAGCGGCCCGGCCGCAGCAATGCCGGGTCCAAGATGTCAGGCCTGTTTGTCGCGGCGATCAAAATGACGCCAGCTCGATCGCCGAAACCGTCCATCTCGACAAGCAGCTGATTGAGGGTCTGCTCCCGCTCATCGTGACCACCGCCCAAGCCCGCGCCGCGCTGACGCCCAACGGCGTCGATCTCGTCGACGAAGATGATGCACGGGCTGTTCTGCTTGGCCTGCTCAAACAGGTCGCGGACGCGTGAGGCACCGACGCCGACGAACATCTCGACGAAATCTGAGCCAGAGATAGTGAAGAAGGGAACGCCGGCCTCCCCCGCTACTGCGCGGGCCAGCAGCGTCTTACCCGTGCCCGGCGGGCCGTAGAGCAGCACCCCTTTGGGGATCTTGGCACCGAGCGCCTGGTAGCGCGACGGATTCTGCAGGAAGTCCTTGATCTCGTAGAGTTCCTCGACCGCTTCGTCGACGCCCGCAACGTCGGCGAAAGTGGTCTTGGGCATGTCCTTCGATAGCTGCTTGGCGCGCGACTTTCCGAACCCAAAGCCCATCCGGGCGCCGCCCTGCATCCGGGAGAACATGACAAACAAGCCCACCAGGAGCAGCAGCGGTAGCAGGTATATCAGCAGTTCGCCAAAGATGCTGCCTTGGTTGACGACGGTGCTGACCTTGGCCTTCTTCGCGCTGAGCGCGTTGAACAGATCGACGGCGTATCCGGTGGGGTATTTGGTAATGACCTTGTCGGATCCGCCCGTGGCGTCGCTGCTCTTCTTCAAGGTCAACCGCAGCCGCTGCTCGCGATCGTCGATCTGCGCGCTCTTGACGTTGTCATCGTTGATCTGCGCCAGCGCTACGGAGGTGTCGACTGGTTTGTAGCCACGGGTGTCGTCGCTGAAGTAGAAGAACGACCAGCCGAGCAGCACCACCACGGCGATCGCCGTAATGGTGCGGATCACGTTTTTCTGGTTCATCAATCATCGGCCGTGCCGGCCAGGTCCTTCCCGATACACGCAGCTGGAAAAGTCCAGGCTACCGCCAGTGGCCATCGTCAGCTCGGCCGAGGCGGGCGCAGCGGGTCGCCCGCCATACCTGATACTTGTCTAGACCAACGAGTGGCAGTTCCCGACGAGCCTGCAAACGACGGCGAACACGCTCCCAATGCCAACGCGCACAGGCACGACGCTGAACAACCGCAGCCGCGTTGGCCCGTCCCCCGCCTAGCCCGGGCCCAACGTAATCGCCATGTGCGCCAACCCCTTCTCAGTGAGTTGCGGTTGTGATTTGGTGAGATGATGCCTTCACGTATTTACGGGACCGAACGGCTAGTCGATACCAATGGTGTGCAGCTACGGGTGATCGAAGCGGGGGACCGCGGCGCACCCGTGGTGATCCTGGCCCACGGATTCCCCGAACTAGCCTTCTCCTGGCGGCACCAGATCCCGGCGCTGGCCGAGGCCGGCTATCACGTTCTGGCTCCAGATCAGCGCGGCTATGGCGGCTCGTCTCGCCCAGAAGCGATCGAGGCCTATGACATTCACCACTTGACTGCCGACCTAGTCGGTCTGCTCGACGATGTCGGCGTCGAGCGAGCAGTCTGGATTGGGCACGACTGGGGCGCCGTCGTGGTGGGTAATGCGCCGTTGCTCCACCCCGAACGGGTCGCCGCGATCGCCACCTTGAGCGTTCCGGTGCTGCCCCGCGCGCAAGTGCCGCCGACGCGGGCGTTCCGTGCAAAGTTCGGCGAGAACTTCTTCTACATCCTTTACTTCCAGGAGCCGGGTGTCGCCGACGCCGAACTCGACAGTGACCCGGCTCGCACAATGCGCCGGATGATCGGCGGTCTTAAACCACCGGCCAACGAGAGCGAAGCGTTGCGGATGCTGGCCCCCAGCTCTGAAGGCCTGATCGATAGGCTCCCGGAGCCGGCCGAGCTGCCACCTTGGATCAGCCAGGACGAACTCGACCACTACATTCGCGAATTCACCCGGACAGGATTCACCGGCGGCCTGAACTGGTATCGCAATTTTGACCGCAACTGGGAGACCACGGCTGAACTCGCTGGCGCCACGACCTCTGCACCGTCGCTATTCATTGCCGGGACAGCCGATCCCGGGTTGTCATTCACCCGGGCCGATCGCGCTTCGGAGGTCCTCGTCGGGCCGTATCGCACCGTGATGATCGACGGCGCCGGACACTGGCTACAGCAGGAACGTCCCGACGAGGTGAACACAGCCCTGTTGGAGTTCCTCGGTGGGTTGACATAGTCATGGCAGCGCCGATGCGTTTCGGCGTATTCATCACACCGTTTCATCCCACCGGTCAATCCCCGACGGTGGCGCTGGAATACGACATGGAGCGTGTGGTTGCCCTCGACCGTCTCGGTTTCGACGAAGCGTGGTTCGGCGAACACCACTCCGGCGGCTATGAGCTGATCGCCTGCCCAGAAGTGTTCATAGCGGCCGCCGCAGAGCGAACCAAGCACATCTGGCTCGGGACCGGCGTGGTATCGCTGCCCTACCATCACCCGCTGATGGTGGCAGACCGCTGGGTGTTACTGGATCATCTGACCCGCGGCCGAACCATGTTCGGCGTCGGTCCCGGCGCACTGCCTTCGGATGCCTACATGATGGGGATCGACCCGGTCGAGCAGCGGCGAATGATGCAAGAGTCACTCGAGGCGATCCTTGCTCTCTTCCGGGCCACCCCCGAAGAACGTACAGACCGTCACTCCGACTGGTTCACGTTGCGCGACGCACAATTGCATATCCGCCCCTACACCTGGCCATATCCAGAGATTTCTACTGCTGCGATGATTTCGCCGGCTGGGCCGCGGCTAGCCGGGGCGCTGGGCACATCTCTGCTGTCACTGTCGATGTCAGTGCCCGGGGGCTACGCGGCGCTGGAGAACGCCTGGGGGATCGTCTGCGAACAAGCCGACAAAGCCGGCCGGGAAGCGCCCGACCGCGCTCACTGGCGCGTGCTGAGCATCATGCATCTGTCGGATAGTCGCGACCAGGCCGTCGACGACTGCACCTACGGGCTTAACGACTTCGCCAACTACTTTGGTGCGGCCGGATTTGTTCCGCTGGCCAACACGGTGAATGACACCAAGGCACCTCGAGATTTCGTCGAAGAATACGCCGCCAAAGGAAACTGCTGTATCGGCACACCCAACGACGCGATCACACACATCGAAGACCTTCTGGCCCGGTCAGGCGGATTCGGGACGCTCCTGTTGCTCGGCCATGACTGGGCCTCCCCGCAAGCGACGTTTCACTCCTACGATTTGTTCGCGCGCAAGGTGATTCCACATTTCAAAGGACAACTTAACGCACCACGCTTGTCGCACAGCTGGGCCAAGGACAACCGCGAGAAATTGATCGGCCGCGCCGGCGAGGCGGTTGTGAAAGCCATCACCGAACATGTCGACGATGACACGGGCCGCGGCAACTGATGCGCGCCGCGGAACTGCCGAATGTGCGCAGAGCCGGTTCGCGAGGAGGTCCCCACCCGAATCCCGAACGGGGCCAGCGCGCCACATTCGAGCTACCCGGAGATCCTGGCAGCTCTCCGCCTCCCACCGTGACCCCGAAGAACCTGTAGGCGAATGCCGCTGAGCACTCAACAGGCGACCAAATGCGCAGCGGCGGCAGCCAAATTCACACAGCGGGTGGTATCCAAAAGGTGAATGTCACAACTATCGGCACCAAAGAAACCGTGACATCCACCGATGATTAGCCAGACGCTTGCAAATTCATCGACCGGATAAACCCCGACAGCGGCGGGGTTTCACCCCGACTTCCGCACATCGGCAACGACGGGGACATTTCCAGGCCGCAGGTTGCGCGAAATATTCCGCCTTGAGCGTGATTTCGAACTGACGGTGCGCTTGCTACGCGATTCGGGCTCGACCACTGCCTCGACCAAATCCGATGGAGTGCAGTTCAAGATGTCACACAACGCGGCAAGCGTCTGCAGCGACAAACGCTGCGGCGTTCCCGCTGCCAACCGATAGACCTGCTCCCGCGATAGCTCCACTCCCCGCGCGGCCAGCAGCGGACCGAGATCTGTGGTGGCAAACATGCCCTGCTCGGCCATACGCAGCCGCAGATGCCACTGGTAGCCAACAACTTTTGTCACCGCAACTCCCATCCGTCCGCACGCCCGCGCCCGACAATCGTCGAAAGCGCATCGAATCTCGGCTGACTCGCGAGCACACACGACGGCCGCGACACCCGCCCAACCACGCCGCTAAGCCGTGCTTGCTGGGGCATCGCCATCCACCTCCCTGGGCCGAAATTGATGTCTCAATCAGACACCAAATTTTTCTAAAAACGTTGGACATGAAACAAACTCACAGGATATTCCCACAAATCTGTCCGCTAGGCGCCGACCACAGCAAACGCCACCACTGCTGTGGCGCAGAGCTTTCTTCAGACGACACATTGAATCGTTTACTACGCCCTCGGGCCGATAGGCGGCAGAACGTGAGAAATCCGGCTGGTCTGTCGCATGCTGAGCCAACCAGACGGGAGGAGCCGCCAGGAATGGAGCACTGGCGGCGGTGCTTGCGATGGCCGGCTTACCGGCCATCGCAAGCACTATTGGTCGCCGACTCCGAAAAGCGGCGCAACAACACCGGTTACGTCAGCCACCCACAGGCAGCTGCGGCATAACCGTCAGCTTGACACCGTATCGGGGTGCGGCGAAGGAGCTCATCCCGCGCCCGGCCCCACCCATGAACGGCACTCCACCCATCGTATGCGTGCCGGCTTCAGCAGCCGCAGCCGCCGGGGTCACGCTGCTGACCAGAGACGCTGCGGCCGGGCTTGCCGCCGGGGCCGCACTCACCCAGCTCGCCGGAACCGAGAGCCCTCCGAGCGAGGCGGCCCTACCCACAGCGCTTGCAATTCCGCCGCCGCCCGCCAAGCCGGCACCCTCGACGGCCTCGACAGCTGCCGCCGGCACAGCCTTGGCGGCCCCCTCAGCCGCCTTCGCGGCAGCGGATATCAGCTTCTCCGGCTCATGGGCGAGGCCCACGATGTCCTTGAACTCAGTGATCAAAAGTCGGCTGGGCGAGATGTATCTCAAAAACAAATCATTGAGCGTGCCGGCATCCAAAGTTGACGACCCGGTGAAAGCCTCCACTAAGTCGCCAAGCACTCCACCTACGACAATTCCGGTGCCGCCTTCGTTCAAGGTGTGCCCGGTAAGACCAAGTGCGTCAGTGATTGCCTGCAGCGATCCCCACGGCGTCGCCGCTGCCAGGCTGTTGAGCGTGGCTGGCATCCCCGTGGTCAGCTGTGACAAACCCTGCACGTTGGTAGCAGCGGCGCTACCGGCCGCTTGAGAGACCGCGGCCGCCTGGCTGACCAACCCGCTTGAGCTGGTTGCCGGTGCGGGCTCGGTAAACGGTGTCAACGTTGACGCCGCCGCCGATGCACCGGCATAGCCGTACATCGCCGCGGCGTCTTGAGCCCACATCTCGGCATACTGCGCTTCGGTTGCCGCGATCGCCGGGGTGTTCTGACCAAAAACGTTTGTCGCCAGCAGCTCCATCAACAACGCCCGGTTCGCCGCCACCACCGCCGGTGGCACCGTCGTGGCAAACGCCGCCTCATAAGCGCCCGCCGCCGCAGCGGCCTGGGCGCCGGCTTCTTCCGCCTGCAGGGCCGCGTTGCTCAGCCACGCAAGGTGCGGCGCGGCCGCTGCCGCCAGGTGCGCCGAGGCCGGTCCCAGCCATGGTCCGCTGGTCAGGCCCGTCACGACCGAGCTGTAGGAGGCCGATATGGAACTCAACTCACTGGCCAAATTCTCCCAGCCCGCCGCAGCGGCCATCATCGGCCCCGCGCCAGGCCCCGAGTACATCAACCCGGAATTGACCTCCGGCGGCAATATCCCGAAATCCATGATCCCCCCGGCCTAACCGCACGCAGTCGCGTTGGCGGCCTCGGTAGCCGCGTATGAACCTGCGCTGACGCCCAGCGTGGTCGCCAACATGTCTTGCACTGCTGCCGCCTGAGCGCTGACCGACTGAAACAGCTGTGCGTGCGCGGCGAACTGCGTGGCGGTCAACATCGACACCACATCGGCAGCCGCAGGAACCACTCCCGTCGTCGGGCCTGCAGCGGCCGCAGATCCGGCCCTCATCGTGGCCGTGATGCCGTGCAAATCCCCGGTGGCTGCGGCCAGTATCTCTGGCTGCGCAATCACGATCGACATATTGCTTGCCTCCTCCAATAGCGTTTGTTGGCAACAGCTTTCAGCGGTCCATTCGCTCCACCGAAAACCGACCGGGAGCCACGGTAGGCGTCGCCGCCGGGCCGCACAGCAGTCTTTCCAACTGTTCACAACAGAGTTAGCAACTGTTTTCTTAACGCATCATTTATTCATTTGTTGCTTAGATGATGCATCTTTCGTGGTATTGGTGCGTTAAACAGCTCTAATAGGTATCGAACGCATGTTTCATGCATCTGCTGCAACAGTCATGCACTTGCGTCACCCGGTCGCGGCACCGTCGAAGCCACAACAATGCAGACCGTTTCCCCTCCCCGGGAAGCCCGATGCGCCGTAGCCATCTAACCGACCCGCCAGGCCGGCCACCAGCGAAAACCTAACCAGCGAGTGAACGTTGAGTGGCAACGAGGCAATACTTACGCATACTCGGCGTAACCTCCGCGACATGTTTCGAGAGGCATCCGGTGGAGGCCAGCACAGGCGCACCAACTGACGGCTGATCGCGCCTTCCGGCCACTAAGGTGCCAACCATGCCGATCGCATGGAGCGCACCCAGATTTGTCCGCACGTCAGTCGCATTGATCACCGCCGCCCTGGCCATCGCATCCTTGTCGGGGTGCGATTCGGACAATTCGGCGACAGCAGGCCGCGACCCACGCCAGGTTACGGTCTTCGGATCAGGACAAGTCCAGGGTGTACCCGACACTTTGACCGCCGACATCGGTATCGAGTTCACCGAGCCCGATGTCACCAGCGCGATGAACCAGACCAATGACCGCCAACAAGCGATCATCGACGCGCTGGTCGGCGCCGGACTAGACCGCAAGAGCATCCGCACCACCGCTGTCACGGTCGCACCGCAGTACAGCACCTCAGAGTCCGCCGGAAGCGACACCATCACCGGATATCGCGCCGACAACGCCCTCGAGATCAAAATCCACCCTGCCGATACCGCATCGCAAACACTCGCGCTGATCGTCAACATCGGCGGGGATGGCACCCGAATCACTTCAGTCAGCTACTCAATCGCCGACGACTCACAGCTGGTAAAGGACGCCCGCGCCCGCGCCTTCGAAGACGCCAAGAACCGTGCCGAACAATACGCACAGCTGTCCGGCCTGCGTCTAGGAACATTGTTGTCCATCTCGGAGGTCTCCGGCCCCACGCCGGGCGCCCGGCCGGCACCGGTACAGCGCGACACGTCGTCGGTGCCCCTCGAACCTGGCCAACAGACGGTGAGTTTCTCGGTGACCGCAGTATGGGAACTGAACTGAAGGCTTCGCCACCTACTGGTAGACCTTTGGATCAAGCATCCCAATGTAGGGAAGGTCACGGTAGCGCTCGTCGTAATCCAGCCCGTAGCCCACGACGAACTCGTTGGGGATATCGAAGCCTACGTAGGCGATATCGACGTTGGCGCCTACGGCATCAGGTTTGCGCAACAGTGTGCACACCCGAAGCGATCGCGGACGCCGTGTCGTGAGGTTCCTCAACAGCCACGACAGGGTCAACCCCGAGTCAACCACGTCCTCGACGATCAACACGTCTCGATCATGAATGTCACGATCGAGATCCTTGAGGATCCGCACCACCCCCGACGACGAAGTCGACGACCCGTAGGAACTCACGGCCATGAACTCGAACTGCGTCGGCAATGGAATTGCCCGCGCTAGATCAGTGACGAACAGCACCGCACCTTTCAGCACCGTGATCAACAGCAGATCCTCGCCGGCAGAAATGTCCCGATAGTCGCCGCCGATTTGCTCGCCGAGCTCAGCGATTCGGGCCTGAATCTGCTCAGCGCTGAGCAGCACCGACTTAATATCCCCAGGATAGAGCTCGGTTGTCTGCCCGGGGGTGATCGCCGAGGAGCGCTGGGTCACGCCCACAGCGTGCCACGCGACAGGGCGAACAACCAACGCGGGCGTCAAATGGGCTCGGGCCGCAGCCTCAGTACGCCGTCCTGCCGCATTGCGACCAAACGCTGACCGCGCAACGACGACCCGACCGCCAACCCGCCCTGACCGCGCCACCCGACAACCAGAATGTCCACGCCGCGAATCTGCTTATCAGTGAGTCCGGTCGCGCCGCCGGCCAGCAGCCAGGCCCGAATCACACGGCGACGCACCGGGTCTGGCAGCGCGGCCAACACCTTGGTGTTCAACCCGTAGCCATCAGCCCCAGGAACAAGCGCCTCCGGCAGCGCCTGAGTGGCGATCGTGTCAATCAACTCGTTGTCCGCACGCAACGCCGTCGCGGTTCGCGCCAAAGCCTCCGCCACGCCGCCGCCGAGCACGTCCTCCAGCATTGGCAGCACTTCCAAACGCAACCGAGTCCGGGTGAAACGGCGATCGGCGTTGTGTGGGTCTTGCCAGGCCGTCAGCCCCAGCTCTCTGCAGGCAGCGTGAGTCACGCTGCGCCGCACACCCAACAACGGTCGACACCAGGGCGGATCATTCGGCCGCATTCCGGCGATCGAGCGTGCCCCAGAACCACGGCTGAGCCCCAGCAACACCGTCTCGGCTTGATCGTCAAGCGTGTGGGCCAAGAGCACCGGACCTTCGCGGCTGGCATCCAATGCCGCGTACCGAGCCTTGCGCGCCGCAGCCTCCAAGCCACCTGCTTTGCCACCGGACCGGCTATCCACCTGAACGCAAAGCACTCGTGCATCAACGCATCCCAACGACATAGCTTGCACTCGCGCTGTTTCGGCGACCGCAGCCGAACCGGACTGCAGACCGTGGTCCACGATCAACGCCGTGGTGGGCAGCACGTGCGCCGCGACGGCGGTAAGCGCCAATGAGTCCGAACCGCCCGAGCACCCCACACACCATCGGTCGGCGGTGTCGAGATACGCCTTGGCGAACCCGCTGACAGCCGTGCGCAGCTGCGCTACAGCACTCTGTCGATCCATCGCCGCGGGTCTTCGATCTCGGCCGGCAAAGGCAACGTTTCGGGACCCGACCAAATCGCGTTGAATCGCCGCATACCGACCCGGTCCACCACGTCGTCGACGAACGCTTTTCCGCGGGTGTACTGGCTGAGCTTGGCGTCAAAACCCAACAACGCGCGCATCAGCCGCTGAAATGGGGGTTGCCTGCGGTTACGGCGGTCGTCGAATCGGCTGCGGATGGTGGCCACCGACGGCACCACTACCGGTCCGACAGCATCCATCACGTGCTCTGCGTGCCCCTCTAGCAAAGTGCCGAGCACCAAGAGCTGATCCAGAGCGATGCGTTGCGGTTCGGATTGCACCGCACGAACCAGACCGAGGATCCCAGCTGGATGGATGCTGGAATCGTCTGCGGCCGCCGCCCGATTGCCTCTGGAGCGAGCGAAGTCCGCGAGTCGACTCATCACTTGGCCTAGATCGTCGCCGGGTTCCTGGACCAGCAGGCCCAACGCGCGCGACATGTATTCGGCCAACCATGGATTAGCCCTGAACTGGACCCGGTGAGTCACCTCGTGTAGGCACACCCACAAACGGAAATCGGACGGCTTGACCTTAAGCTGGCGCTCAACAGCGATGACGTTGGGATACACCAGCAGCAAGCAACCATTTTCAGCCTCACCGAACGGGTCATACTGACCCAGAATCCCGGATGCCACATACGCGAGCACAGCACCCGCCTGCGCGCCCGTGATTCGACCGGTGAGAAATCCGCGTGGCTTGTCACCGCCGTTCGTCATCGTCCGCATTGATTCGGCTGCCGCCCGAATCCAAGCCGGCCGGTCCACGACGCGAGCGGGCGGCACCCGTCCGCCAGTGACCAGGCCAGTGACGTCGCGCACCGGTGGTTCTGCCTTCTCCGCAGCGCCCATCAACTCGTCGATCACCTGACTGCGGGTGTATTCGGTGGACGGCGGAGCCGGGCGAGCCAGCCATGCTCCGATGCTGGCTGCAAACCGCCAGTCCACCGCATTCCCCAGGGTGATCTCCGTCGGTCCGGTCACGTGGTACACCCGCAAGACCACAGCTTGGTCGCCAAGGCGTCCAGCGCCTTGCGGCCGTTCAGCCCGGCGTCGTTTGAGATGAACGCGAAGCTGAGCACCCGACCGCTACGGTCAGTGACCACACCGACCAATGCGTTGATACGGCTCAGCGAGCCGGTCTTAGCCCGCAACCATCCGGCCGGGCCCTCGTAGGTGGCCCGGTCGAGAAAACGTTCGCCAAGTGTGCCGCTACCGCCAGCGATCGGTAGCAAATCCAGCAGCGAGCGCAACGCGGGCTGGTCCGGTCCTGCCGCGGCCTGCACCGCGTCATTCAGCGTCTTGGCCGTCAGACGATCGTTCATCGACAGCCCGCTGGAATCCACCAAGGCAGCACCAGCGATATCGATATGCAGGGTGCTCAACCTATTTGTCACAGCGTCAACGGCGCCGGAAAAACTCTGCGGCCGGTTTATGGCGGCCGCCACCTCCCTTCCGACGCATTCAGCCAGCACATTGTCTGACGCGTTCATCATCTGGGACAGCCGTTGGATCAAAGGCGCGGACTGCACCACCGCCAACTGCCGCGCGCCAACCGGCGCGGTGCCTATCGTCACCTTCTTGGGATCGAGGCCAAGGCCCAAGGCCAGCTGCTGTCCGGCATCAAGGGCCGGGGTGCGCGACCTTCGTGAGTTGACAGTCGTCGGCTGGATACGCCCAGCATCGATCATTGCCGCCTGGATCGGCGCAATGTCGCCATTGTCGACATCAGCCGGATCCCATCCCGGTGCCATCGTCGGACCACTGAACGCCGAAATATCGACCTGAACCGCCGTCGGCGTCACGCCACTGCGCCGAATCTGTTCAACAAGGTCACTGATGCGTGCCGCGCCCCGATACCAGGTTTCCTGCTCCGGTGGCGCGGCCGACAACGTCGGATCTCCGGCACCCACCAGCACTACCGGGCCCTGAGCGTTCCGGCCGGCAGCCACCACCCTCGTACTGATCCGGGCCTGGCGGTCCAGGGTCAACAACGCCGCCGCGGCCGTCAGGATTTTGTTTGTCGACGCTGGCACCAACGGCACGTCATCAAGCTGACGCCATAGTTCTTCTCCGGTCAAAGCGTCGGTGACCCTGGCTCCCAAACTGCCCAGATTTGGATCGGCTGCGACCGACTTCAACACTGCCGCCACGCCGCTGGGGCTGGGTGTCGCGGCAGTGTCGGCCACCGGGATCACCCCGGGTTCTACCGTGGGCGGCCGTGGCGGCGGTACCGGTGGGCGCGCCCCGACGGTGCGACGCCCCGTGGTGAAAAACGCCGCCGCGGCCACAATGGCGACGACAAGCGCCAGCACGCCCGCCCCGACGTAAACGTGGGTGGACCTTTGCCAGCGGGTGGGACCCATGATCCTCCTGTCTGTCCGGTCCCATTCTGCCGAACCAGCTAGTCGGCCGACCCATGCGATCGGCAACCGTTCAGGGCAACCGTACAGCTCGACTATGGTGGACCCCCGACGCTACGCAGCTAGCCGAGCCAACCCATGCCCATGTGTAAGGAGCCGACGCGGTGCAATTCGACGTGACCATCGAAATCCCGAAGGGCCAGCGAACCAAGTACGAAGTCGACCACAAAACCGGACGCGTGCGTCTGGACCGCTATCTATACACACCGATGGCCTACCCGACCGACTACGGCTTCATCGAGGACACCCTCGGCGAAGACGGCGACCCGCTGGACGCGATGGTGTTATTACCAGAACCGCTGTTCCCCGGGGTGGTCGTGGAAGCACGGCCGGTCGGAATGTTTCGCATGGTCGACGAGCACGGCGGCGATGACAAGGTGCTGTGTGTCCCCGCCGGAGACCACCGATGGGACCACATTCAAGACATTGGCGATGTTCCGGCCTTCGAGCTAGAGGCAATCAAACACTTCTTTGTGCACTACAAAGACCTGGAGCCAGGCAAGTTCGTCAACGCGGCCGATTGGGTTGGCCGCGCTGAAGCCGAAGCCGAGGTGCTTCGCTCGGTGGAGCGCCTCAAGGCCGGCGCGCACTGACTTCACGGTACAGCCGCTGTTGACTGCAGAGATCGCCGCTCGCGACGACGCGGTCAATGGCCTGAGTCGACAGTCGCCTCGGCAGCTCTTTTATTGCGCAGCACACTCCAGATCAACGCCGCCGAGATGAAGACCGCACCCACCGAGGCGGTGACCCACTCCGGAACCTGGTATCGGGGTTCGACGGAAAACAGCATGATCGCGGCTAAAGCTCCGATCGCCCAATGTGCGCCGTGCTCGAGATACACGTAGCGATCCAATGTGTCTTGGCGCACCAGATAGATGGTGATCGATCGGACGAACATCGCCCCCACCAACCCCAGGCCAAGCGCAATGATGATCGGGTCCTTGGTGATCGCAAAAGCTCCGGTGACACCGTCTAGGGAGAATGCAGCGTCGAGCACCTCCAGGTAGAGGAAGAGCACGAAGGCGGTCCTACCCACCGCCGCGGGACCCGGCGCGACCGCGGCGTCCGACGGCGACTCGCCCATCCCAGGCGGGCGGAATGCCCGGCTCAGGCCGTTGACCACGAGGTAGGTCAGCATGCCCAGCAGCCCAGCCGTCATTACCGTCGCACGTTCGTCACCGGCGTCTGTCAACTGGGTGCCGACCAGAAGCAACACCACGATGGCAACCACCGACGGCAGCTGCCCGAGCCGGCCAATGCGGGCAAATGGGACCTCAATCCACTTCAGCCACTTGATATCCCGATCGTGAAAAATGAAGTCCAGGAACAGCATCAACAGAAACAAGCCGCCGAACGCCGCGATCTGTGGGTGCGCGACGGCGATCAGCTTTTCGTAACTGGGCGAACCGTCCGGGAATTGCGACGCACCGTGCGGCGGTGGACGGAGCGCCAGATCCAGCGCACGAACGGGATCGAGCCCAGCGGTGGCCCAGACAATGACCAACGGGAAAACCAGCCGCATCCCGAAGACCGCGACGAGAATCCCGATCGTGAGGAACATCCGCTGCCAGAACCAGCTCATCCTCCGCAGAATCGCTGCGTTGATGATGGCGTTGTCGAAGGACAACGACACCTCCAGTAGCGCCAGCACCGCCAGCAAGAACAAGGCGCCGAACCCGCCGTACAAGTACCCGAGGACCAAAGCCAACACGGTCGCTGCCAGCGAAAAACCGAATACTCGGAGCGTTGCCATGGATCCTTTCCGGCTTTGACCAGGGAGTCTCATCAATGGCCAATGACTTCCTGGCCGGAACCAACCGTCGCAGTCACACCTTATTGGCAGCCGCACAACCCGAGAAAACGAGTGCGATGATTCCTGGTTTGCCTCGTCGCCGCCGAATGTCGGTTTGATGTCTATGACTTGCCAGCAGGCCAAAACTGACGCGAAGCGGACAGCCCCCTCCGAATCCGCAGCAGGTACCCGCTATCGCGGGCCGGCTGGCAATACCCACCCAGTATTTTCAATCTGTGGCCATTCATCAGGTCGGACGGCTGGAAGCGTTGTCGCGGTGACCGAAATCGGCGGGTCTGCGTCCCCGATTGAAGCCGGTGCGGCACGCGCCCGGGGACCCATAGCCCGCGGCAGTATGGCCCGAGTCGGCACCGCGACAGCGCTGACCGCCCTGTGCGGCTACGCGGTGATCTACCTGGCCGCCCGCGATCTCGCTCCCGGTGGCTTCTCGATTTTCGGGGTGTTTTGGGGGGCATTCGGGCTGGTCACTGGCGCCGCCAATGGCCTGTTGCAAGAAACCACTCGCGAGGTGCGGTCGATGGGCTACCCCGAAGCAGTGCCGTACGACGACCAGCGCGCCCAGCCGATGCGGATCGCCGGAATCGTCGGACTTGCCACAGCAGTCACGATCGCCGGCAGCTCCGTCGTGTGGAGCGGCAGAGTGTTCGTCGAGGCCGGATGGTTGTCGGTGGGGCTCCTGAGCGTGGGACTGGCCGGGTTCTGCCTACACGCCACCCTGCTGGGCATGCTGGCCGGCACCAACCGCTGGACTCATTACGGAGCGCTGATGGTGACCGACGCGGTCATCCGGGTGGCCGTAGCCGGAGCCGCGTTCGTGTTCGGATGGGGCCTGACCGGCTTCCTATGGGCAACGGTGGCAGGCGCCGCGGCGTGGCTGCTGATGCTGATGACGTCGCCCACGGCACGAGCAGCGGCCCGCCTGGTGACGCGCGGGAACACCACGACGTTCCTGAGGGGTGCAGCCCACTCGATCACTGCGGCGGGCGCCAGCGCGATTCTGGTGATGGGATTTCCGGTGCTACTGAAACTGACCTCCGATGAGCTGGGGGCTCAGGGGGGAGTCATCATCTTGGCGGTAACTCTGACCCGAGCGCCACTGCTGGTGCCGCTGACGGCCATGCAGGGCAATCTGATCGCGCACTTCGTCGATGAACGGACGAAGCGACTACGCGCGCTGGTAGCGCCGGCGGCAATCATCAGCGGCATTGGCGTCGCCGGAGTGCTGGCCGCCGCCCTCATCGGCCCGTGGCTGCTGCACGTCGCGTTCGGGCCGCAGTACCGAGCCAGCAGCGCGTTGCTGTCCTGGCTCACGGCAGCCGCGGTAGCGATCGCGATCCTGACACTCACGGGGGCCGCCGCCGTTGCTGCCGCATTACATCGAGCGTATGCGCTCGGCTGGGTCATCGCGACGCTGGCTTCGGGATTTCTGCTACTGCTACCACTTGCGCTGGAGACCCGCACCGTGGTGGGGCTGTTGTGTGGCCCGCTGGTGGGAATTGGCGTGCATCTGGCAGCGCTGGCGCACGCTGGACGCGCAACCGGCTCATCGCCGAACGAGGTGTAATTTGTGGGCGTAAATGGCCACTGAAATGCGATATCCGGGTGTCTGGATCGTCATTCCCGCCTTCAACGAAGCTACGGTGATCGCCGAAGTCGTAGCCGATGTCCGGACGGTTTTCGATCATGTCGTCTGCGTGGATGACGGCAGCACCGACGGCACCGGCGAAATCGCCCTGCGGGCAGGTGCTCACCTGCTGCGCCATCCGGTCAACGTGGGCCAGGGCGCCGCCATTCAGACCGGTGTCGAATACGCGCGCAGGCAGCCTGGCGCTCGAGCTTTCGCCACATTCGACGGCGACGGCCAGCATCGGGTCAAAGACGTGGCCGCCATGATTGACCGACTCAGCACCGGTGAGGTCGACATTCTGATCGGGACAAGGTTCGCCGGAATAGCAGGCAGCCGGCCGCCCTTTCTTAAGCGAGTCGTGCTGAGAACCGCTACCAGGCTGAGCCGGCGCGGTCGTCGGCTGGGTCTGACCGATACCAATAATGGCTTGCGTGTGTTCAACAAAACGGTGGCCGATGGGTTGGACATCACTATGAGCGGAATGAGCCACGCCAACGAATTCATCATGTTGATTGCTGAAAAACACTGGCGGGTAGCCGAAGAACCAGTCGAGGTGCTGTACACCGACTATTCGAAGTCGAAGGGCCAGCCGCTGCTCAACGGCGTCAACATCATTTTCGACGGGTTCCTGCGGAGAAGGATGTCACGATGAACTGGATTCAAGTGCTATTGATCGCGTCGATCGCCGCACTGCTGGTCTATCTGCTGCGATCGCGCCGCAGCGCAAGGTCTCGGGCCTGGGTCAAGGTGGGCTATGTCGCGTTCGTGCTGGCCGGCGTCTACGCCGTACTTCGACCGGAAGACACCACCGTGATCGCGCGATGGTTCGGTGTGCGCCGCGGCACCGACCTCATGTTGTACGCGCTGGTGATGGCGTTCAGTTTCACCACATTGAGCACCTATCTACGCTTCAAGGACCTGGAGGTGCGCTACGCCCGGCTCACCCGCGCTGTAGCCCTTGAGACCGCGCAAGCACCTGAACACGGCTAGGTTCGCACCGAACAGACCGGCGCCGCAAAAGCGCGTTCCGCCCGCTGAGACCACGCGGAATGTTCAGGTTGTCCCGGTGCGCCGGAAATACTCCACGGTCCTGCGCACACCGTCAGACAGCGGGACTCGCGGAGTCCAGCCCAACACCGCCTCGGCTAGCGAGATGTCGAGACAAGAACGCTTCAGGTCACCCAGACGGGGCGAGTGAAACTCCGGTTCGTCGGGACTTCCGACCGCAGCTGCCAACGCTGAATGCAGTTGCCGATCAGAGGTCTCCAGACCGGTGCCAATGTTGAATCGCTGCCCGCCACCAGCTTCGCCGGAAGCCCTAACGAACGCATCCACCACGTCGTCGACGAACACGTAGTCGCGGGTGTTGGAGCCGTCGCCAAACACCTTGGTGGTTTTGCCCGACAGCAGCGCCTGAGCGAAGATCGCCACTACGCCTGCCTCACCGTGCGGGTCCTGCCGCGGGCCGTAGACATTGGCTGGCGAAATGTGCGAACAATCCAGGCCGTACAAATGTCGAAAGGCATTGAGGTAGATCTCGCCGGCAACTTTGCCTGCCGCATACGGCGAGGCCGGAGCTGTGGGCGCCGACTCGCTGGTCGGGTACCCCGGCGGGGTGCCGTAAATGGAACCCCCCGAGGAGGTATGAACGACCTTGCGGACACCGGTGTGCCGCGCTGCTTCAGCCAGCCGGATCGTGCCGATGACGTTGACCGAGGCGTCGAATTGCGGGTCCGCTACCGAATGCCGCACGTCGATCTGAGCGGCCAGGTGAAACACCACCTCGGGCCGGTGCTCGCTGAGGATGCCGTCCAAATCCGCCGTCACGATGTCCGCCTCGACGAAGCTGTACGCCGAATTACCATCCAAATGCTCAAGGTTGGTCGCTCGACCCGTCGCAAAGTTATCCAGTCCGACCACTGTGTGACCATCTGCCAACAGCCGGTCGACCAGGGTCGATCCAATGAACCCGGCTGCGCCGGTAACCAGTGCGCGCACCGGCTCACCATACCGACCGGTAAGAAATAGGCATGCTCGCCGCTGCCACTACCCGCATTCCCCGAGTCGCTCTGGCGGCTGCGGCACTGATCACGGTCCAATTGGCAATTCGCGCGGCGCTGGCCTTCGGTGGCTACTTCTACTGGGACGACCTGATTCTGGTGGGACAGGCCGGCACTGAGGGCCTATTGTCGCCGTCCTATCTATTCGATGACCACGACGGCCATGTCATGCCGGCCGCGTTTCTTATCGCCGGCGCGATCATCCGGCTCGCACCGCTGAACTGGGCCGCGCCGGCAATCAGCCTCATCGTGCTGCAGCTGGCCGCCACGCTGGCGTTGTTGCGCGCGCTCTACGTGATTCTTGGCTGGCGTCGGGTCCTGCTTGTGCCGCTGACTTTCGCACTGTTCACGCCACTCACCCTGCCGGGATACGCATGGTGGGCGGCCGCGCTGAACTCGCTGCCGATGCTGGTGGCGCTCGCGTGGGTATGCGCTGACGCCATCCTGCTGGTGCGCACCGGTAACCAGCGCTACGCGGCCACCGGCATGCTGGCGTATTTCGTCGGCCTGCTGTTCTTCGAGAAGGCCGCGGTGATCCCGTTCGTCGCCTTCACTCTGACTGCACTGCTGGCCCACGTAACCGGCGACCCGAGCCCACTGCGAACGGTCTGGCGAGCCGGTGCCCGGTTGTGGTCAGCGTCGCTGCTCCTAACCGCCAGCTGGATAGCGCTCTACCTGATCCTGGTGGATCAGCGGCGCTGGAGCTCTGATGTCTCGATGACGTGGAGTCTGCTGCGCCGTTCGATCACCCACGGCATCGTGCCAGGTTTAGCCGGCGGCCCATGGGACTGGGCACGCTGGGCCCCGGCTTCTCCCTGGGCGAGTCCTTCACCACTGGTGATGTTGTTGGGCTGGCTGGTAGTAGCCGGGGTACTGGCGGTCTCGCTGGTCCGCAAAAAACGAATCGGCCTCGTGTGGCTGGTCGCCGTCGGCTACGTGATTGCTTGCCAGGTGCCGATCTATCTCATGCGATCGTCTCGATTTACCGCACTTGAACTCGCCCAGACCCTCCGATATTTCCCCGACCTGGTTTTTGTGCTGGCGTTGCTTACCGCCATCGCGCTTCGAGCACCCAACCGAGCTAGTCGGTTGTCCCAGCGGCTCGACACCTCGCCGATGCGCACCATGGTGACAGCCGGTGCGGCAGCTTTGTTTGTCGCTAGCAGCTTGTACTCGACGGCGACGTTCCTGACGTCGTGGCGCGACAACCCAGCACAGCCCTACCTGCAGAATGCCCGTGCCAATTTGGCGGCGGCGCACGAGGCCTCTGCTGCGCCTCTGCTGGATCAGGAGGTCGATCCGCTGGTACTACAGCGTGTGGCGTGGCCGGAGAACCTGGCAAGTCATATGTTCGCGCTGCTCCGCGACCGGCCAGAATTTGCCACGTCTACAACGCGCTTGCGAATGCTAGACAGCTCGGGACGGCTCATTGACGCAAAAGTGACGTGGGTGCGGACCGTCGTCCCTGGCCCCACGCCACGATGCGGCTATTTCGCCCAGCCCGACCGACCTGCGCGACTGGTCCTCGACGGACCGCTGCTGCCGGCAGACTGGACTGCCGAAATCAACTACCTGGCCAACAGCGACGGTTCCATGACCCTGTCGTTGTCCGACGGCCCCGAGACAAAGGTTCCCGTGCATCCTGGGCTCAATCGCGTGTACGCACGGCTGCCGGGGGCCGGAGACGCGATCACGGTGCGGGCCAACACCACCGCTCTCGCGTTGTGCATAGCATCTGGGCCAGTGGGTTTTCTGGCACCGCTGTGAGGCTGCAACAGGCTGCGCCGAGTGTGACGCCGCATCGTCGCGCCGAACCGCAACGCGACAACCGGCTTCACCAATCGGCGCCAACAAGATTGGAGCCGCCTAGGAGAATCGAACTCCTGACCTATTCATTACGAGTGAATCGCTCTACCGACTGAGCTAAGGCGGCATACCCCGCGCCGGGCGGCACGAGTCTACGGCAGGCGGACTGACCCGCCCAACTCCGGACTCCCAGCTGGCGTCAGCGGCGCAGCTGCTGGCCGACAGTGGCAACCATGGCATCGATCGCGAACTTAGGCTTCACGTTGATTGCCAGAGCTTCGCGACAGTCAAGTACCGCCTCGATACAGCACAGCAGGCGTTCAGGCGTGGCATGAGCCGCTAGGGCCGCGACACGATCCGA
The DNA here is from genome assembly GCF_965230835.1 of Mycobacterium sp. Lineage (GTDB taxonomy): Bacteria > Actinomycetota > Actinomycetes > Mycobacteriales > Mycobacteriaceae > Mycobacterium. Next base: position 2,730,708 of record NZ_CBDDLW010000002.1, on the reverse strand, counting down.
CATATCCGGGTGGTTGGGCTGCACACCCCCGGCATTCGCCGAGATCACCAAAGCATCCCGAAAATATGTGGCTAAGTCGATTAGCACCCGGTCCAGCGCGTCGCGGGCCGCCCGGGTCTGACGGGATTTCTGCCGGCGCTCAAGATCCTTGATCGCACCGGTGACGCCGCGCAACGCGGTGCCGGTACCGCGACCGGTGCCCCCTGCCCCTAGCGCCGTGCGCAACTCCTCTGTCTCGGCGTCGGCGCGGCCTGTCGTCAGCGCTACCGCCTCGGCCTCGGCAGCGGCGACCAGCTCCTCGGCGGCGGCATATGCTCGCGATGGCGTCGCCGCGTCGCGGACGAGGCCGAGCGCCCGTTCCCGTCGTTGCCGGGCCTCTGGGTCGGTAGCTAGCCGGCGCGCCCGGCCTACGTGGCCGCCGCTGACCGAGGCCGCCCAATTCGCTGTTTCGGCCGCCAGACCGTCGTTGTCGACCAGCACCTGCGCGATGGCCAGTGTCGACGGCGTCACCAGCGCGATGTGCCGGCACCGGGATCGTAGGGTGATCGCGATGTCTTCAGGATCCACCGACGGCGCGCACAACAGAAACACCGTTGAAGGCGGCGGTTCTTCGACGACCTTGAGCAGAGCGTTCGCCGCCCCCTCGGTCAACCGGTCGGCGTCCTCAATCACGACGATCTGCCATTGCCCGGTAGTCGGCCGGCGCGACGCAATCTGAACGATGCCGCGCATCTCGCTTACACCGATGGAGAGTCCTTCCGGGACCACTCTGCGCACGTCAGCATGAGTGCCCGCCATCGTCGTCGCACATGCTCGGCAGTGCCCGCACCCGGGCTCCCCATCCCCCGTGCACTGCAGCGCGGCCGCGAAGCATAGCGCAGCAACCGACCTTCCCGAACCTGGCGGACCGGTAATCAGCCATGCGTGTGTCATGATCCCGTCGCCCGACTCACTGTGATCCCGTTCACAACGAGCAGACTCGGCTGCGGCGAGCAGCTCAGCCTCCACCGCTTCTTGACCTACCAGCCGCGAAAACACTCCGGACATCGTCAGCAACAGTAGTAACCGCCGCTGGCGGCTACCGATCAGCATCCATTTCGCGACGATTCCGTGATCTTTTGGCGCTTTTTCGACACGGTTGCCCGCGTTCGGGCGACTTGCCCGGCACTTGTAGGTTTCCGGCTAGCCCCCGTAGCCCGATACGGTGGCGTCATGGCGACCACGGCAACACTGCCTGGGCGAATCAAGGCATTCGTCCGGTGGGTGTTGCGCACCCCGTGGCCGCTGTTCTCCCTGAGCATGCTGCAGGCTGACATTATCGGGGGTCTTTTTGTGCTCGGGTTCCTGCGGTATGCCTTGCCGCCTCGCGACCGCATCCAGCTACAGGACCTGCCGCCACTGAATATGGCGATCTTTGTGTCGGCGGTTGTCGTCCTGTTCCTCGCCGGGTTCGTGTGGAACCTCAAACTGCTGATGCCGGTTTTCCGATGGCAGCGTCGCGACAACCTACTTTTCGATGACGATCCGGCCGCCACCGAACTGGCCCGAAGCCGCGCACTGCGCATGCCGTTCTACCGCACCATGATCAGCGCGGTGTCCTGGGCGATCGGTTGCGTGATATTCACCCTTGCCAGCTGGTCGGTGGCCAGGTTCACAGCGCCTGTCGTCGTGGTTGCTACCGCTCTGGGTGCGACTGCGGCCGCGATCATCGGCTACCTGCAGTCTGAACGGGTTCTACGACCGGTAGCAGTTGCCGCGCTGCGCAGCGGCGTACCGGAGAATCTCAAGGCACCAGGCGTCATCTTGCGGCAAATGCTGGCCTGGGTGCTATCCACAGCAGTGCCGGTGCTGGCAATCGTTCTGGCCGCGGTCTCCGACAAGCTTGCCCTGTTGCACGCCCCACCGGAGAGGTTCGTCAATCCCATTCTGTTGCTGGCATTCATGGCGTTGGGAATCGGATCGGTCAGCACCCTGTTGGTAGCCATGTCCATCGCTGACCCGGTACGCCAGCTCCGCTGGGCGCTCAGTGAGGTGCAGCGCGGCAACTACAACGCGCACATGCAGATCTACGATGCAAGCGAACTGGGCTTATTGCAGTCCGGCTTCAACGACATGGTGCGCGACCTCTCCGAACGGCAGCGGCTGCGCGACCTGTTCGGTCGCTACGTAGGTGAAGACGTAGCTCGCCGGGCCATCGAGCGCGGCACCGAGTTGGGCGGTCAAGAACGCGACGTCGCGGTACTGTTCGTGGACTTGATCGGCTCGACCTGGCTGACTGCGACACAAGGACCCGCCGAGGTCGTGCAGCTGCTCAACGAGTTCTTCCAGGTCGTCGTGCAAACCGTCAACCGATACGGCGGGTTCGTCAACAAGTTCCAGGGCGATGCCGCGCTCGCAGTCTTCGGCGCACCAATCGAACACCCTGACGGAGCCGGTGCAGCGCTGTCGGCCGCGCGCGAGTTGCACGACGAACTCCTGCCCGTGCTGGGCTCTGCGGAGTTCGGGATCGGGGTATCGGCAGGACGCGCGATCGCCGGACACATCGGCGCCCAGGCACGTTTCGAGTACACCGTCATCGGCGACCCGGTCAACGAAGCTGCCCGGCTCACCGAATTGGCCAAGCTAGAAGAGGGCCACGTACTGGCGTCAGCGATAGCGGTTAGCTCCGCACTCGACGCCGAAGCGCTGTGCTGGGACGTTGGCGAAGTCGTCGAGCTGCGGGGGCGCACATCGCCTACCCAGCTGGCCCGCCCGCTAAACCTGGCCTCCTACGAAGAGGTTTCCAACCGGGGGTAGCGAGTCTTACGGCTGAGCGCGGCTGGTCGCACCCAGGTTAGCCGCGCTTGGCGGCCTTCTTCGCCGGGGCCTTACGGGCGGCCCGCTTAGCGGGCCGCTTCGCCGGCCCCCGGGCTCGCCGGTCAGCCAGAAGCTCGGCGGCGCGCTCGTCGGTGATCGACGCCACGTCGTCACCCTTACGCAGACTGGCATTGGTCTCACCGTCGGTCACGTAAGGCCCAAATCTGCCGTCCTTGACAACCATCGGCTTGCCCGTCGCCGGATCGGCCCCCAGCTCGCGCAGCGGCGGCGCCGAAGCACTCTGCCGGCTGGACCGCTTCGGTTCGGCGTAAATCTTCAGCGCTTCGTCGAGCGTAATGGTAAACATCTGGTCTTCGGTTGTCAGCGATCGGGAGTCGGTGCCACGCTTCAGATATGGGCCATAGCGTCCGTTCTGGGCGGTGATCTCCTCGCCCAGAGCGGGGTCCACACCGACGACACGGGGCAGCGACAACAGCTTCAGCGCGTCCTGCAGAGTAACCGTCTGCAAGTCCATAGTCCGTAGCAGCGAGCCGGTCCGGGGTTTCGGCCCGGCCGACTTCTTGCCCTTCTTGGCCCCTTGGCCCGCATCGCCGCCGGCTTCACCTGCCGGCTCAGGCAAGATCTCGGTCACGTACGGTCCGTACCGACCGTCCTTGGCCACGATCTCGTGACCGGTCTCAGGATCGACACCCAGCACGCGTCCCTCTTGAGGCGTGGCAAATAGCTCCTCGGCCACGTCCAGCGTCAACTCGTCAGGCGTGAGCGAGTCTTTCAGGTTGGCGCGTTGCGGCGTGGGCTCTCCGGCATCACCAGTTACCGATCGTTCCAAGTAAGGCCCGTTCTTACCCACACGAACATAGACCGGCCGGCCCTCGGCATCGTCAAACAGCTTGATGGAGTTAACTTCTCGCGCATCGATACCTTCAAGATTGACGCCGACCAGCTTCTTCAGGCCCCCGCAGCGCGCCACCGAATCGGCCACACCGTGATCGCCGCCGAAGTAGAAGTTGTGCAGCCAATTGGTGCGTTGCTCGTTGCCAGCGGCGATAGCGTCAAGCTCGTCCTCCATCGCCGCGGTGAAGCCGTAGTCGACGAGCCGGCCGAAGTGCTGCTCCAACAGACCCGTGACGGCAAACGCTACCCAGGAAGGGACCAGCGCGCTGCCCTTCTTGTGTACGTAGCCACGGTCCTGAATCGTCTTGATGATCGACGAGTAGGTCGACGGACGGCCAATACCGAGCTCTTCGAGCGCTTTGACCAATGACGCCTCGGTGTAGCGAGCCGGTGGGTTGGTCGTGTGGCCGTCCGGAGTCAGCTCAATGGCGTCTAGCCGTTGCCCCTCGGCCAGGTGCGGCAGTCGGCGCTCTGCATCGTCGGCCTCGCCGCCGACCAGCTCGTCCACGGTCTCGACGTAGGCCTTGAGGAAGCCTGGGAAGGTAAGGGTACGTCCACTCGCGGACAGCACCACCTGCTGATCCGTCCCCTGGTTATGCACAACACCGGCGATCCGCAGGCTCAGCGTGGTGCCGCGAGCGTCGGCCATCTGCGAGGCCACCGTGCGCTGCCATACGAGCTCGTAGATGCGGAATTCGTCGCCGTCGAGTTCGCGGCGCACCGCGTCGGGGGTGGCGAAAGTCTCGCCGGCCGGCCGGATGGCCTCGTGCGCTTCCTGCGCGTTTTTCACCTTGCGGGTGTATTGGCGCGGCGACGCCGAGACATACTCCTCACCGTAGAGCTGACGCGCTTGGGTACGGGCGGCGCTGATCGCCGACTCCGACAGCGTTGTCGAGTCGGTACGCATATAGGTGATGTAGCCGTTCTCATACAGCCGCTGAGCGATGCTCATCGTCCGCTCCGCGGAGAAACGCAACTTGCGCCCGGCCTCTTGCTGCAGCGTCGACGTCATGAACGGCGGATATGGACGCCGGGTATAGGGCTTTTCCTCGGCCGACGCCACGCTCAGCTGCGCACCTCGCAGGCCCGCAGCCAATGCGGTCGCGCTCGCTTCGTCCAGCACTACGACTTCTTGGGCCTTGCGCAGCGCGCCCAGCGAGTCAAAATCGCGGCCAGTCGCCACCCGCAGGCCATCGACGCTCGTCAGCCGCGCGGCGAAGGTAGGCGGCTGCGCATCGGGGGCCGACGCACTGGCGTCCAGCTTGGCAAGGATGTCCCAGTAGGCCGCGCTACGGAACGCCATTCGGTCGCGTTCACGCTGGACGATGATCCTGGTGGCCACCGACTGCACCCGCCCAGCCGACAGCTTTGGCGCGACCTTCTTCCAGAGCACCGGGCTGACCTCGTAGCCGTACAGCCGATCCAGGATACGGCGGGTCTCCTGCGCGTCGACTAGATCTGTGTCGAGGTCGCGCGGGTGCTCGGCGGCTGCGCGGATCGCCTGCTCGGTGATTTCGTGGAAAACCATCCGTTTGACCGGTATGCGCGGTCTCAGAGTCTCCAGCAGGTGCCAGGCGATAGCTTCGCCCTCCCGGTCACCATCCGTAGCCAGATAAAGCTCGTCAACGCTTTTGAGCAAGTCTTTCAGCTCACTGACAGTGCTTTTCTTCTCGGGGCTAATGATGTACAAGGGCTCGAAGTCGGAATCGACGTTGACTCCAAGCCGTGCCCAGGATTCGGACTTGAACTTCGCTGGTACATCGGCGGCGGCCCGTGGCAGGTCTCGGATATGACCTCGTGAAGATTCCACAATGTAGCCGGAGCCTAGGTAGTCGGCCAGTTTGCGCGCTTTGGTGGGCGACTCGACGATGACCAGTCGCCGACCGCTCGCATTGCCGCCGCTGCTGCGGCTCCTCTTTTTCGGGTCAGCCACCTGCGCCTACGCTCCATCTCTCATCCCGGCCCCAAGCAGGACCGCCATCGCAGAGAATATCGACCCCGACTGCTGAATTCCGGGTAGCATTCAGCCGCGCCGGCGCCACTCCGCCAATGGGCAACTGACAATTTCGCACCCTAGGGTGGCCCTGCGCAAACTGGCCACCAAGAATAAGGGCTCAACCGGGCTGCTAAACCGTGGGCCATTGTGCCATTGCCTCGGCGCTATCCGGAGCTTCTCCTACGTTCTCTACCAGGCGCGATAGCCTGCGTCGGCCACTGATCCGAAGTGCCGGCCGAGCCCCACGCGTGCCAATTAAGGTCGGCGCAATCCCAACCCGCATCAGAGCGGACGCCAGAGTGGAATGGGTATCGGGAGCGTGCGGATCCAAACCCAACAGATAGCGGTCGGCTTCGCGGCTTCCCGCAGCCAAAGTCCACGCCCGCAACTCACGCGGACCCGGCAACCACCGCGGAGGCACCGTCTTAACGGCACCCCTCGTCCACTCGCCGGCGATTTCGCGCAGCAGCGGGTCCGCGGCTGTCCGCACCAGAGGGGTGTCTTCGTCCGTCCGTGCGATCTCGGGTTCCAATCCGGCTTCCCGGATCATCTCGGCTAGGGCCGAGGCGCGCCAGAGCTGATCCACAACCACCGAAAGCCGAGCACCAGCACCCACCAGCACAATCTGGCCAGAGGCCGCCAGCACCCCGGAAAGGTCCGCCGCCGCCGGCGGCATCGAATCCGCGGCGAAAAAGGAAAGCTGGCTCACGCCACCGACAGTAAGCCAGGCAGCCGCTCCGCGGCAGGAAGCGAGCCGCACGTCGGCCACTGACATCGTTGCCGCCGCAGCAGACCGGCGCCGTCACGGCTGGATCGCAGCAGCCGCCAGCCGCAGACGGGCAACGAAATCCCCCCGGCTAGTCCTGCTCAGCAGGACCGCGCGGGGGGATTCGTAGAGAATCCGCTCGGATTAAAGGGAGCGGACTCCGGTGGCCTGGGGGCCCTTAGGGCTGTGTCCGATCTCGAACTCGACCTTCTGATTTTCTTCAAGGGTGCGGAAGCCCGAACCCTGGATCTCCGTGTAGTGGACAAACACATCTGCGGAGCCATCCTCGGGGGCGATGAAACCGAACCCCTTCTCCGCGTTGAACCACTTCACAGTTCCCTGTGGCATTTCTCGATCTTTCCTTTTCTTCTGGGTGCGGGGCACCGCCTTTCGGCGCCCCGGGCCCGCTGCGACCGCCATACCTCGCCGAGTCGCCGGAACTTCACCCGACAGATAACCTCGCAGGAACCGCGGTCGCAACGTCGATCCTGCGAAAGTTTGACACGAACACAGAAGCTGCGACCGCAATTAGTCAATCATGTTCATCGCTTCGGCGACAGCCTGTTGGCGAGAACGGATTTCCGAGGGGTTTTTTTCATGGCGAGTTTCGGCAGCGACTTACTTGCCGCAGCACTCGCCGGCGCCGGTCCTGGAGAGCATCCGATGTGCCATGTCGCTGAACTTCCGCCCCGCAATGGCCAACCGCGCAGTTGGCCGCAGTGGGTAGAGCCAGACGTGATCGACGCGTTCGCCGTCCAGGGCATCACTGCGCCGTGGTCACACCAGCTCGACGCGGCGGAGTTGGCCTACGCCGGCTGTCACGTGGTCGTGGGCACCGGCACGGCGTCTGGAAAATCGCTCGCCTATCAACTCCCCATCCTCAGCGCGCTAGCAACCGAGCCCCGGAGCCGAGTGCTGTACCTGTCGCCCACCAAGGCGCTCGGCCACGATCAACTGCGCGCAGCGCACGCACTGGCCGCATCCGTTCAACGACTGACTGACGTTGCCCCCACCGCCTACGACGGCGACAGTCCCGCCGAAGTGCGTCGCTTTGCGCGCGAACGCTCCCGGTGGCTGTTCTCCAATCCCGACATGACTCATCTGTCCATATTGCGAAATCACTCTCGCTGGGCCGTCTTGTTGCGAAACCTTCGTTACCTTGTCGTCGACGAATGCCATTATTACCGTGGCGTTTTCGGTTCTAATGTAGCGATGGTGCTGCGGCGTCTGCTGCGAATTTGCGCCCGCTACTCGGCGGCTCCAACGGTGATCTTCGCCAGCGCGACAACCGCGTCGCCCGGCGCGACGGCTACCGAACTGATCGGCCGCCCGGTCGCTGAGGTCACCGAGGACGGCTCACCCATGGAGCGCGCACGGTGGCATTGTGGGAGCCCACCCTGCGCACCGACTTGACCGGCGAGAACGGTGCGCCGGTGCGGCGGTCAGCGGGCGCGGAGGCGGCGCGCGTGATGGCCGATTTGATTGTGGAGGGAGCGCAGACCTTGACGTTCGTTCGGTCGCGGCGCGCCGCCGAGCTGACCGCGCTGGGCGCTCGAGCTCGGCTAGCTGACACCGCCCCGGAGCTATCCCAGGCGGTGGCGTCGTATCGAGCCGGCTACCTCGCTGAAGACCGAAAAACTTTGGAGCACGCCCTTGTCCAGGGCAACCTGCGCGGGCTGGCGACCACCAACGCGTTGGAGCTGGGCGTCGACATCGCCGGGTTAGACGCCGTGGTGCTGGCTGGCTTCCCCGGCACAATCGCATCGTTCTGGCAGCAGGCAGGCCGGTCAGGCCGACGCGGCCAAGGCGCTCTCGTGGTGCTGATCGCCCGCGACGATCCTTTGGACACCTATCTGGTCCACCACCCGGGCGCGCTGCTGGACAAGCCGACCGAGCGCGTCGTGATCGACCCTGCCAATCCCTACATTCTCGGGCCGCAACTTCTGTGCGCGGCCGCCGAGCAACCGCTGGACGACGCCGAGATCCGAAAGTTCGGCGCCGAACAGGTGACCAAAGACCTGGTCGACGACGGGCTGCTGCGCCGACGCTCCGAAAAGTACTACCCGGCCCCCGGCGTCGAGCCGCACGTCGAGGTGGACATCCGGGGTTCGGTAGGCAACCAAATCGTCATCGTGGAGGCTGATACCGGCCGGCTGCTTGGCTCCGTCGGCGCCGGTCAGGCTCCGGCCTCCGTCCACCCCGGAGCGGTCTACCTTCACCAGGGCGAAAGCTACGTCGTCGACTCGCTGGATCTCGAGGAAGGGCTGGCATTTGTCCACGCCGAAGATCCTGGTTATGCCACCTACGCGCGCGAGGTCACCGACATCACGGTCACGGGAACCGGCGAGCGAGCTCAGTTCGGGCCCGTCACGCTGGGGCTGGTGCCCGTAGGCGTCACCCATCGAGTGGTGGGTTACCTGCGCCGCCGGATTGGCGGAGAGATACTCGACTTTATTGAACTGGACATGCCGGAGTATGCGTTGAGCACTCATGCGGTCATGTACACCATCGCCACGGATGCGCTGCTGCGCAGCGGTATTGACGCCCCGCGCATTGCCGGGTCGCTACACGCGGCTGAGCATGCCGCTATTGGGCTGCTTCCCCTGGTGGCCAGCTGCGACCGCGGTGACATTGGTGGCATATCCACAGCAAGTGGCCCCGAGGGGCTGCCCAGTGTGTTTGTCTACGATGGCCATCCTGGTGGGGCGGGATTCGCCGAGCGGGGCTTTCGCGCGGCACACACGTGGTTAGATGCCACAGCTGCAGCCATTGCGGCATGCGAATGCCCTAACGGATGTCCGTCGTGTGTGCAGTCGCCCAAGTGCGGCAGTGGCAACGATCCACTGGACAAAGCGGGCGCGGTGGGTGTTTTACAGCTGGTGCTTGCGGAGCTAGCCGCCGGATCCCGCTGAGCTGGCGACGCCGCGCTCTAGCGGCAAGGGCGGCGCCAACGGGCCCGCGTTGGTTGTTAGCTGCGTCAATGTCGCTGACAGATGTTCGATGGCAGTCAGACACGTGTCAGAATGCCCGCTTCCGGAGGTGCGATATGCGCTCCGCTGGAAGTATTATTCCCGCATGGCCCAGGACTGGCTCCTCGTGGAGACACTGGGCGAGGAGCCCGCCGTGATAGCTCAAGGGCGACAGCCAAAGAACCTCGTCCCAATTACTACTTTCCTGCGGCGCAGTCCACACCTGTCCGCGGTGCGAACCGCAATCGCAGAAACGCTGCGCACCGGTCAAAGCTTGAGCAGCATCACCCCCAAAAACGATCGCGTCATCCGCACCGAGCCGGTGACGATGTCGGACGGACGCGTACACGGCGTGCATGTGTGGACCGGTCCCATCGACGCCGAACCGCCCACGCGGCCGATACCGGGCCCACTGAAGTGGGACCTGACCCGCGGCACAGCCACCGATACCCCTGAATCGCTGGCCAACAGCGGCAAGAACCCCGAAATCGAGGTCACCTACGGCAGGGCCTTCGCCGATGACCTGCCGCCGCGCAAACTGAACCAGAACGAAACCAAAGTCCTGGCGATGGTGGTCAAGGCCAAGACAAACAGAAAATTGTGCAGTACGTGGGATCTCACCGACTGGGAGGGGAACCCCATCCGTATAGGCTTCGCAGCTCGCAGCGCAATGGAGCCGGAACCAGACGGCCGCGAACATCTGGTCGTTCGAGCGTTGAACTGGCGCGCCGAGTTGAAAGGCACAGCCCTACCTGCCGACGATCTGGCGCAGCGAATCCTGAACGGGCTGGCCCAGGCGGGAGTCCACCGGGCACTCGTCGACCTGAACACCTGGAACCTGCTGAAATGGCTCGACGAACCCTGCACGTTCTACGACTGGCGCAGCATCAATGACGACAAGTCCACGGCTCATCCCGACGACCAACGCGTAATGGTATCCATGGCAACCGAATTCGAGCGCGGGACGACCAGTCGAGTCTTGCGGTTTCCCGCGCATGACGGCGATTGGGTGCCAGTTCATGTGACACTCGAACGAGTCGAACTCCAACCTGACACATTCGTCGGCCTGGCCTCTTTGCGCCTACCCACCGAGGAAGAACTTACCGAGGCGGGCCTACCAACTGCCAACGACGCCGTGACGTGATTGTGCGTGGCGCCGCGGATCAAAACTTGGTGATCAGAACTACTCCACCGATCAGCAGCGCACCGCCGAGCGCTCGCCACGCGGTGATCGGATGGGCGTCTACGCGCAGCCAGCCGAAGTGATCGACTGCCAGAGACATCAGTAACGCTGCAGTGACCGTCAAGCCGATGAACGACCCAGCACCCACCCTATTGACCAAAGTCAGGCCAGCGTAGACCTGGACGGCACCGACAAGCCCACCCACGGCAGCCCACCAGGGCATGGTCGCAAGGTCCTTCGTGGTCGGCAGCGGGTGCGGCATGATGAGAAACAACGCCACAAAGAAAAAGGTGATCAGCGCAAATGACACTGCCGACGCCAGCCACGGGTTGATCATGTGTTTGAAGAGTTGCCCGTTCATGGCAGCTCCACAGGTCTGAAGCGCGCCACCGAGGATGATGAAAGGGACAATCCAGACTGCGTTCATGGCACTCCTTTTTGCTTGCCCGATGCGGTATATCCGCGGTCGAGGGTCTCGTGGCCGTTAGGCGGCGTAGTGGTGGTGACGCTACCGAGCATTTGCAGTAGCCGCGATTTTGGTGACCTCGATAGTTGAGGGCAAATCGGAAGCAGAAGTTGTTAGTCGCGAAAATTAGGCCCGACTATGGCCACAACGCGAATATTCGCGTCACTTTCAGTTCACCACCGGCAACAACCGCTCGGCAGCCACCGAAAGCCGCTGCCGGCCGAGTTCGGGCCAGGCCTGCACCGCGCAGAACGGGGCGCACTGGTCCTGCGACGAGCGGGTGCCTACATGAACGCAACATTGCACGAGGCGCTCTTCGATCATCGTCGAGATGTCCATGAACGGTTTGACCGTGATGCGGACGATCCGCTCGCCGAGTAGTCGTCTCATCCGACGACGTCGGCCAGGTGCGGCCGCAGAAGCCAAGGTCAGCAGCGTGCCCATGCCCAGATCGCAGTTCTCGCAGATCAAACGCCACAGATCGGACATCTGCGGGTGCGACAAAGATGATTGTTCAGACAACACACCCAGCAGCGATTCGCGCACCGCCAACCGCAGATCGCGGGGAATATCACTGTCGGCAATACGGTTTGCGACCAGGCCTAACTTGGCTTTCAGATCATCGTGACCGACCAACGAGACCAACGATCGCCACCGTCCACTGTCGTCGCGCAGCATGTAGCCGACAGAACAGCAGTGCGGATGAGAACACGGCAACGCAGTCAGGTCCCGCCACGTAACCAGATCACTTGTCTGTGGCGCCAATCGTTTGAGCACACCGGTGTGGGTGAGCCGTTCGTTCGGGTCGATGAATCCCGAACGTCCTGAACCGAACTGGGGCTGAATACACACGCCGCCGACGTAGGGCGTCTGCAACGCAAGGCGAATAACGGCGCCAATTTCGTCGTCGTTGATGCCTATCGCCGCCGTCATCACCAGAGTGGTGAAGATTTCTCGCTCGGAAAGTCGCCTCAACGCGTCCCGTTTGATGCGCCGAAGGTCGCCACCACGGTGATATCGGTGGGCTTTTAGCGATAGCCCGTCGTACTGCAGATACACCTCGGCACGCCCGCGGTTCTCGGCCAGCAAGTCGAGCAGATCGTCATCTTGCGCAATCCGTAAGCCGTTAGTATTCAACAATATTCGCGTTATCGGCCGAGCACTTAGTTCCGCTAGCAGCTCGGGTAGCCGTGGATGCAAAGTGGGCTCGCCGCCACTGAGCATCAACACATCGAGGTGGCCGTTCTCGCGTTCAAGGCGCTGATCAACGTTGGCGAGCACGTCATTTAGCGCCACTACATTGCGCAGGTCCGGCGAGGAGTCAGCGAAACACGTCGGGCAACGCAGATTGCAAGTCGCGGCGATGTCCTCGAGCAGGATACAAGTATGTTGCGTCTGCATCTGCGGCAGACCACGCAAATATGCCGATGGGATTGGATCGAAGTTGGCTGACATATCCGGGACGTGCGCTTTCGTCGGCGCCGTCCATTCCTCAAGGTAAGTAAGGATTTCCGCATCTTCGTCGTAAAGCGTCCGAACCAGGCCATGCGAAGGACAACCGCGCTCCAGCCAGACAGATCCATCCCGCACTGCGAGCCAACCGCTGAGCCGCGCAACGCGACTCAACGGCCTATCAGGTTCCTCGTTGTGACAGTGCGGACAGAAAGCATTGACATAGCGGTGAATGCGGTCTTTCCGTAAATCCATTCCTGTCATGTCAATGACCCGTACATCACCGGGTTTACCCCCGTACAGAGGCCAGCAGTGACGATCGATGACAGAGCCCAACCAATCATCAGCCCCATACCTATTCCCCTCGCCCAGGGATTGCGCTGGGCCACTAGCGCACCGCCGCCTCCAAACGCGATCAGCCCCAGCAAGATCGCCCCGGCGAGCAGAACCACGTTGGACGAACCAGCCAAGCCAAGCCCCAATACCACCATGACCGCGGCAACCAGATTGATTGCGAAGTAGACGAATACGCCGATGGCAGCCGCTGCGGCAATCTCGCCACCGGATGTACGCCGCGGCGGAGACCAACCAGGGTAGGGCTGGTTCACACCGTATGGCCCTCCCGGGGGAGGCCAACCTCCTGGAGGAAGATCGGGCGGTGGGTTGGTCATGTCGGCACCGGCTGCCGTCGCACGATTGCGTGATAGTAGCCGCGGCGGAATCCGTAGCCTAGCCGGGCAACAAGGAGAACGAGGGAAGGCAGCAAAAACCACTGCGGCCTGGTCAAATCCAGCCATACCGTTTCGTTTTCCCGAACAAACTCGACAAAGAACCGGAACAACGCATAACCCGCCACGTAGAGAACAAACAGCTCACCGGGATGTGTCACCCGATTGCGCAACCACAGCAGAACCACGAACGCGGTCAACTGAAATCCGATCTCGTAGAGAAACGACGGATGCATCGCCGCGCCGCTGAGGCAACCGGGACATTCCGGTGTGGTGCTGGCCGCATGGATGCCCCACGGCAGGCTCGTTGGGCGTCCGGGTGCTTCGGTGAGATGGCAGCCGATGCGCCCGACCGCCATTCCGAGCGCGACCGCCGGGGCGAACATGTCGCCGGTTTTACCGGTGTAGCCGCCAACCCGCTTCGCGATCAGCACGCCACAATATGCGCCCACCAACCCACCCAGAATGCTGCGAGACCCGAATTCCCAGGCCTGCAGCAACGTCGGGTTCAACCGCACATTGACATGGGTGGCCCAACCGGATAGCCGCATGCCAATTGCCCCACCCACCAAAGCCCCCGTCACGGCCACTAGGGATTGGTCGTTGATCGCTCCACGCCGACGTGCTTCGGCAACAAATACCAACGCTGCAGCCAGCACTCCCAGCGCCACGAACACACCGTGTACCGACAGCACCAACGGACCCATCCGCCACTGCCGAACCACTCCGACAGCCTATACGCCCAAGCCACGAAGCAACCCCGTATTCAGGCAGTTCGCCGCCGCAACGAAACGACCGGCAGAAAGCACCAACCGACAACACACGACGACTACGTCGTATTGACCGGTCCCGCCCGCGCGACCGCTCGAGCCGTACCGGCAAACGCGCCTACCAATTCGACGGCGACTACGACGTCGAGATCCCAGACTCGGCACTCGGTGACGCGGACCGTCATGCCGCGCGCGACGGCCGCCGCGCTGGCACAGGCCGCTGAAGCCCCCGATGGCAGGCGCGCAGCAGCAGCCAACGCAGCAAGATCAGCCGCTGCCTGCGCACGGTGGCGCGTCACCACGGCTGAGCCCAAATACGCACCGACTCCGGTCAAACACAGCAGGGCTGCGACCGCCGCCACGGCCACCACAGTGACCGAGCCGGCGTCACCGCGGCTCGACGGCAGAGACCGATCTCGCTCCAATGTCCAGCGACGGCAACAGGTTCGAATGCGCGACAACCGTGGCAACAAAGAACTCACCATCCCGCCGAACTCGGACCAGTGCCGCGGGAGGCGCGATGCGGCGAGCAACCTCCAAAGCCAGCTGCTCGTCACCACGGGCAGCCAACCGAGCCGCCTCGCGGGCCGCGTCGACACAGCGCACCTGCATGGACACCGCAGTGATGCCCGACAAGCACAACGCCATGACCAGCACCAGAGCGACGATCGCCAGAGCCGCCTCAACAGTGCCAGCGCCCGAACTCGAAGCTAAACCTTGGTGCGCAGCGCACGACCGATGAGGTGGGTCAGCGCCGCCACCACAGAATCGCCGGTGACGACCGTGTAGAGGATCGCGCCGAACGCCGCCGCCGCTATCGTTCCGATCGCGTACTCGGTTTTTTAGTTTTACATCCAATGAGGCGCTGGTTTTCGTCAGCCGCCTGGCCGCGCCAAGAGGCTACGTAGGCAGGCCTCTAACCCGATCAACGCGGATTCGACGTCCTGCCACTCCTGTTGCCACCGACGGTCAAATGCCGCACTTCGCTGGGACAAGTGCTGAGAACTCTGCAGCAGTTGGTTGGTTAGCTCAGCAACATCTCGCAGCGCCGGGTCGGCGCTCCTGCTTGACTCCATCACAACGGGCCTCAGAATTTCCATGCCATACTCAGCGGCGACTAGACGCTGTACTGAAAGAAGCATGCGATGTGTTCGGGTACGGAGCAAGTAGGCGGATTTCAAGTCGTGGGCGGCTTCTCGAACCTGGCTTATACGGTCAAGGCATTGCTGTACGCGATGCATAGTTCCTTACACCATTCAAAATAGTTCGGGCAATGTATACGGACCGCAAGCCGTCCGCGACAGTTGGCGAGTCGCCGAAAGGCATGCCACGGGCAATGGCAATACGGTAGGTGTAAAGCCTGCGAAATTCCTCTTTAGCATCTGCGCCCAATCCAAGTCGATCACAACACAGATCCAGGGCTCCGGTACGGCTGAAGTTTTCAGAGCCCATCAAGTATGAACCAAGTATAGAGCAATGCCTCATTACCGTGGCCAAACTTGCCAACTCGAATTCTACTGAAGTATCTCCTTGGGTTAGCGCAATTTCGCTATCGGCAATGGCCAACTCAAATGACTTTAGATCGAATAACACGCGGCGATAATGGGGAAGGTTTGTCAAATATAGACTATACAGACGCCGGCCCTCGTGGTCTGCGCTGAGAATTCGCCCTTCTATACGTAGGTGCCGTAGGAACAGAGAACCATAACCCGACATCTCGATAAACTCGCCCCACGTATACCGCACAGTCATTTCGCAGGGCAATGAAGGAGGCCTACCCGGGCAGTCGCCGATGATCAATAGATCAAGATCACTGAATGCGTCATCATCACCCCGTGCAGCCGATCCGTAGAGGACCTCTACGAAAGGCGATGTAGATTCGCCTTCTCTTATCATCTGTCACGCTCAAATACTGACGCAAACAATAGCGCGGCGACTAGAGCAGCAAAGAGTAGCCCTGCAAGCGCTTCCACGAATGCGAGTGTAAAACTGTAGCTTGAGACAAACTCGACATCAGATATACCCGACCCTGGAAGCATGTTCCCAAGACTCGCAAGCCAAGCGTCGCCAGCCGAAGCTGGTTTACCGCCCCTTTTCAAACCAGGACCGCAAAGGAACAGCACAGGAAAGACGAGCAGGGTTAGAACTGCCCAGTTCCTCAGGACGACAAGCCAACTACGGCGGTAACCCCAGGCGTAACCTCGCAGTCGACTTGCCCCCCATTTGCGGGCGGCAACGACGCGTTCAATTCCTTTGTAATGTTCTTTGAACCACGGCGCCGCACCTCGTACAGCATCGCGTAAATGCCCTTCCAGAGCCTTAGCGCCATCTTGTCGGTATAGTTCTTCATCGTATCGAAAGCCAGCTTTTTTTGCTTCCTTTGCCAGATTTTCACAGAGATGAGCCTTAAGGTTCCCTTCACTGGGAAGCGACTCCTTCAATTGGGCATGTTTGATAAAACAGCTGACAAATGAATTGTAGTATCTAAAATCACACGACCGTATGTCGATCTTCGACAAGTCGCTGCCGAGAAATTTGCATCCCGCGAAGGTGCATTTTTCAAGCCTTGTAGCACGAAAATAACAATCGATGAACGCGCAATCGGAAAACTCCGCTTGTTTAAAAACGCAGTTCTTGAAGCTTACATTAGCGAAAGTGCAATGCTTGAATTTAACGTTTTTGAAGGTTGATTCATCCGCACGTATCGCTGCGTAGAGTCGGTCTGTGCCGCATTGGCCAGGAGGAAGTTCGGTAGCAATCTCGCGGCCGACAAGATAGGCGCCATCCGAAGTCACAGCAATCGGTATATCACGTCGACGCATACAATGCGTTCGGTTCCCAAAACCCCGAAACCCGTACAGGATCGGGCAGACGCATTACCCGGCGATCCCGCAGGTACCCCCGCAGGTATACCCCCTGGGTACCCACGCTCACCCACACCCCGACGACCAACACGCATACCCAGCACGCACCCCACACCCACGCCCTACCTAGCGGGGTGTGTACCCGCGCAGGCACCCCCTACCTACCCCTACCCCCGGTGAGCGTGTTGCGACTCCCGCTACGCGCAGCAACCTACCTTCCCCTTAGCAGTCCTACTCAAGAGGTAGCAGGCCATTAGCAGATAACGACCCACATTGTCGGGGTCTTCCGATAGCCTCAGGCGCATGCGGATTCCGGACCCAGATCCAGATGGTTGGGTAGAACCAACCGCATGAGTGCCAAGTTACAAAGGATGCTGTGATGATCGACGGCACTCCCATTCCCGGTCCGATCGCTATAGACGGTGTCAGCGTCCAGCGCATGGGCTACGAGCGAACCGGAAGGGCGACGCTGAATACCGTAACAGTAACTTTGCTCGTAGGTGCCGTGGACATCGACGATGACGCGGTAGGGCAGGTTGATGTACTCCTATCTCGCTCGTCCAAGCTCGATTAGGTGCGTTTGGATTCGTTGCCGCTGATATCAGCGCTCATAGATACGGGTGGGAAACATGGCTGAGGAAGTCTGGTGGACCAGAGAGCAGCAAACGGTGGCGTCTTAGGACTGGTGTAAAAACGCTGGGCGCATGTTCCTGGTGGTCATGTTACGCGGCGGTGGTGTCGGTCGTGGTTGTTGTGGTGGGGGGATGCAGTGGGCGGGGTGGCTCGAGCAGTTGGTGGCGTAGTTCTTGGAGGTGGCGGCTGGTCGCTGATGTTTGGGTGACTCCGCGCCAGCCGCGGCTGGCGCGGTCGAGGACGGCCCATACCAGCGACAGACAGCTGGTTTCGCCGGGTAGGCGGCCGATGACCTTGACCCGGCGACGGGATTCTCCGAAGGTGCGTTCGATGAGGTTGGAATGGCGGATGCGTGTCCAGTGTTGGCGGGGGAAGCGCAAATGCACGCTCAGCGAGGCGAAGTCGTTGGCCAGGCAAGCGACCGCGGCTGGGTAGAGCCCGCGGTATGTGGTGGTGAACTCCTCGGCGCGGCGGGTGGCTTCATCCACGGCCTGCTGGCCGGGTGGCTGGTCAATGTCATCGAAGATCGACCAGAACGCGGCTTTGATCTCGTCCTGGACCGCGACAGGTGTCTTGGCGATGACGTTACGGCAGCGATGGATCAGACACCGCTGACGCAGGCTTGCCGGAAACGTGGTCTCCCATGCGGCGATCAGGCCCGGCGCCCCGTCGGAGATGCCCAGTAGCGGCGGGCGTAGTCCCCGGTTCCTCAGGTCAGCCAAGAAGTCGGCCCACGCATCAGCCGACTCCGCTGCGGCTGGGGCCAGCCCAATAAACAGGGGCTTGCCGTCGGTGCAGATGCCCCAGGCGGCCAGCACCGGCTCGGCCGGGGCGTTGGGATGCATCCGAAAGTTCGAGGCATCCAAGAACAGGTAGTCCAACACCAGCTCATCAAGGCGTCGAGACGACCACGCAGCGAACTCGTCTTTGATGGCCGCACAAATCCGGCTCACCGTCGAGCGCGACAACGCCGCCTGCGAGCCCAGCACCTCGGCCAACGCGGCCTCGATGTCGCGATCCGACAAACCGCGCACCCATCCCGAAATCACCAACGCCTCCAGAGCGTGGGTGCGCGTCACCCCGGCACCGAATAGCCGCGAACAGAACCGCTCGTCGGTGTCGCGTAGTTTCGGGCGGCATAATTCGACCGAGCCCATCGTGGTCTTCACCGTCGCCGGCGGTTGATACCCATTGCGGTACCCGCCCGGGCCGTCCTGAACCCGACGCTGGTGACGGGCTCGGCCCAACACTGCTTCTACCTCGGCCTCCACGGCGACCTGAAACACCAGACGCACCGATAACCGCCCGACCTCCTCCAAAATCTCGGTCAACGGCCGCTCGGTCGCGGCGAACAACTGATCCATCTCAACACGCACACGCTCAATCGGCGATACTCGCTTGGTCACGGGCGTAGCCCCTCCTTCATAGCTTTCGTCGGTTGCGACGGAACCTACGCCCGTGACCATTTACACCAGCGATGAGACGCGACCCAGCAAACAACCACCCTCGCAGGGATCTCAGTCGTCCGAGAACATATGGGAGGCGGCGCGCAGTTCGCGGCATCCGATGCAACCCAAGAGGTTCAAGCGCTCGTGGAACGGCTCGGCGGCCCCACCGATGCGGACGGCCTGGCCCGCCTCGTAGCTGGCCTATCGAATGTGGCTGCGCTTCTGCTGGATTCGATAGAGAAAGACATCTCACGAAGTTAAAAGTCAAGCCACGAGCGAGGGAGGAGGTGGAAAGGCTAGATGTTCGGTGTAGTGCTGGCCGGTTTGCAGGCAGTGGTGGAGTTGGCCGAGGAATTTGTTGAACAGATGTCGTTGGGCTTGGTGGTTCCAGTCTCCTGCGGCGCGGCGGGTGTCGTAGTGGCGACGGGCGCCCGGCGAGGCGCGCAGCGATGCCAAAGCCCAGATGGGACCCACGGCGGCCAGGCGCCGGTTCTTGATATGGCGGTGCAACACGAGGGTTTTCTTGCCGCTGGCGCGGGTGATCGGCGCGGCTCCGGCGAATGCTTTCAGTCCGCGGGCGTCGGTGAAGCGGGCGCGGTCATCACCGATCTCGGCGAGTACCCGGGCACCGGCCAGGTTCCCCAGTCCGGGGAAGCTGGTGATGATCGTGGAGTCCGGGTGCTGCTCAAAATGGGCGGTTGCCGCCTCGGCGAGATCAGCAGCAGTGGTGCAGGCAGCCTCGAACTGACCCAGCAGCCCTGCCAATTGGATACCCATCGCGTTCTCCACGACCGGTGGTTGGTGCAGGTAGGTGTCGGTGAACACCTCCCGCAACCGTTCGATGTCACGGTCGAGATGGCGGCGGCGGCCGGCCTTGGCCAGCAGTCGGCGCAGTCGGGCCGGGGTCAGCTTGGTCGCCTGGGTGGGGGTTGGTGCAGCAGCCAAGATGGTGCGCGCATCTCGACGAGCCAGCCCGCCCTCGGGCAGGTCGGCGAACGCGGTGATGGCCGCCGGGTAGAAATCTTTGAGCACATCGCGAATCTGGTTGCCGATGTGTTGACGTGCCCATACCGCGTCTTGCTGAGCGCGGGCCAGCACCCGGATCGCCTGGGCCAACTCGGTGTCGGCGGGCAATGGGCGGTGCGCGCCGGGGTCGGTGCGCACAATATTGGCCAGCAGCACCGCGTCGGCACCATCGGATTTGGCCCCCGACACCGCATACCGTGCCCGATACCGCGAAGCCGCCAACGGGTTGATCGGATAAATCACCCGGCCAGTTTCTCGCAGCGCCGCCACCCACAGGCCACGATCAGTTTCCATCCCCACTGGTATCGGATCAGCGGCACTGTCACCGGCCTCAGCCAGCAACGTCAACAGCTGCGCGAACCCGGCCGCATCATTGCCCAGCCGTGCACGGGCTACCACCCTCCCGTCGTCATCAACCACAGCAACATCGTGATGCTCAGTAGCCCAGTCGATTCCACAAAACAAGCCCAAGACGTCCTCACTTTTTCGTCGGTGGATGGTTGCGCCGTTACCGGTGGACTCACGCGGCGCCCTAATCGCGGGACTCCAAGGTCCGTCATCTCACTAGCCGTCCGTGACTCCAGCACATCGCAGGAGGTCGCGTCTCATCGCTGGTGTAAATGGTCACGGGCGTAGGTTCCGTCGCAACCGACGAAAGCTATGAAGGAGGGGCTACGCCCGTGACCAAGCGAGTATCGCCGATTGAGCGTGTGCGTGTTGAGATGGATCAGTTGTTCGCCGCGACCGAGCGGCCGTTGACCGAGATTTTGGAGGAGGTCGGGCGGTTATCGGTGCGTCTGGTGTTTCAGGTCGCCGTGGAGGCCGAGGTAGAAGCAGTGTTGGGCCGAGCCCGTCACCAGCGTCGGGTTCAGGACGGCCCGGGCGGGTACCGCAATGGGTATCAACCGCCGGCGACGGTGAAGACCACGATGGGCTCGGTCGAATTATGCCGCCCGAAACTACGCGACACCGACGAGCGGTTCTGTTCGCGGCTATTCGGTGCCGGGGTGACGCGCACCCACGCTCTGGAGGCGTTGGTGATTTCGGGATGGGTGCGCGGTTTGTCGGATCGCGACATCGAGGCCGCGTTGGCCGAGGTGCTGGGCTCGCAGGCGGCGTTGTCGCGCTCGACGGTGAGCCGGATTTGTGCGGCCATCAAAGACGAGTTCGCTGCGTGGTCGTCTCGACGCCTTGATGAGCTGGTGTTGGACTACCTGTTCTTGGATGCCTCGAACTTTCGGATGCATCCCAACGCCCCGGCCGAGCCGGTGCTGGCCGCCTGGGGCATCTGCACCGACGGCAAGCCCCTGTTTATTGGGCTGGCCCCAGCCGCAGCGGAGTCGGCTGATGCGTGGGCCGACTTCTTGGCTGACCTGAGGAACCGGGGACTACGCCCGCCGCTACTGGGCATCTCCGACGGGGCGCCGGGCCTGATCGCCGCATGGGAGACCACGTTTCCGGCAAGCCTGCGTCAGCGGTGTCTGATCCATCGCTGCCGTAACGTCATCGCCAAGACACCTGTCGCGGTCCAGGACGAGATCAAAGCCGCGTTCTGGTCGATCTTCGATGACATTGACCAGCCACCCGGCCAGCAGGCCGTGGATGAAGCCACCCGCCGCGCCGAGGAGTTCACCACCACATACCGCGGGCTCTACCCAGCCGCGGTCGCTTGCCTGGCCAACGACTTCGCCTCGCTGAGCGTGCATTTGCGCTTCCCCCGCCAACACTGGACACGCATCCGCCATTCCAACCTCATCGAACGCACCTTCGGAGAATCCCGTCGCCGGGTCAAGGTCATCGGCCGCCTACCCGGCGAAACCAGCTGTCTGTCGCTGGTATGGGCCGTCCTCGACCGCGCCAGCCGCGGCTGGCGCGGAGTCACCCAAACATCAGCGACCAGCCGCCACCTCCAAGAACTACGCCACCAACTGCTCGAGCCACCCCGCCCACTGCATCCCCCCACCACAACAACCACGACCGACACCACCGCCGCGTAACATGACCACCAGGAACATGCGCCCAGCGTTTTTACACCAGTCCTAAGACGCCACCTCGCAGGACTTCGTTCTGTCGAAGAGCTCAAGGCTCGAGAACAACCATCAGGAAGTCACCCCTGCGACGGGCTCGGGCAACGGAATCTCACCACCAACCCGACAAGACCTGCCGCCAGACGCGCCGCTCTTTCTCAAGTCGTCGAACGACGGGAACACCAGACGTCACCTGACGGCAGATCCCGCAAGAAACAGGCCCCGGTCACCAACACCCGGACCGGTAACCAATCCCTACTAAACGAAGAGAAAGAGATTGCGTTCAATAGAACCCTGACGGCGCGGTTGCGACAGTA
This sequence comes from Mycobacterium sp., assembly GCF_965230835.1. Lineage (GTDB taxonomy): Bacteria > Actinomycetota > Actinomycetes > Mycobacteriales > Mycobacteriaceae > Mycobacterium. The sequence goes on along the minus strand of NZ_CBDDLW010000002.1, from coordinate 2,708,352 downwards.
CGACCCCAGCTATGAGATCAAATCTGAGACCGACCCAAGTCAGGCGACTTGGTCAAGTGTGCTGCGTGTAATCGAGAAAGCCGTGAAAGATATTCCCCTGATCGACTGAGAAGGGGGTTTGCCGCGATCGTCAACGCAGCAAGTCCATCCGGCTAGAAACGCTGTCTGCGTTGATCGTTCCGCCTCCGCCCGACAAGGCAGCGTGAAGCACAGCTGCACCGTTCAGCGGCATAGTTGTTGAGCTGCTGCTAGCGATAGAAGCGTTAACGATTGCGGCCGGAGTCCGGTGGCCTTCTTGCTCGGTCTCGTGCGGCACTGTGTAGCTGTCTAACAGTTCCTTGCACCTTCGGTCGTGCTCGATAGCAAGATCAAACCAGGTTGGTTCCGGCTCATCTGCAGGGAGCCCCGGCACGCGGGCGATACCTCGCGCTTCTATCCTCCGGGCTACGGCTTGCATGAAAGCTCCGTCAAGTAGCTGAGGCTTAGGCGGCCGAGTGGAGTTCAGCAACTTCGTGATTTTGCTGGCTGCGTTGCTCATTGGTTCTCCTGATCTGGTTTAGGGTCAGTCGCGGCATGTTCGCAGGCGGCGCAGGCGGTGGCGTCTTAGGACTGGTGTAAAAACGCTGGGCGCATGTTCCTGGTGGTCATGTTACGCGGCGGTGGTGTCGGTCGTGGTTGTTGTGGTGGGGGGATGCAGTGGGCGGGGTGGCTCGAGCAGTTGGTGGCGTAGTTCTTGGAGGTGGCGGCTGGTCGCTGATGTTTGGGTGACTCCGCGCCAGCCGCGGCTGGCGCGGTCGAGGACGGCCCATACCAGCGACAGACAGCTGGTTTCGCCGGGTAGGCGGCCGATGACCTTGACCCGGCGACGGGATTCTCCGAAGGTGCGTTCGATGAGGTTGGAATGGCGGATGCGTGTCCAGTGTTGGCGGGGGAAGCGCAAATGCACGCTCAGCGAGGCGAAGTCGTTGGCCAGGCAAGCGACCGCGGCTGGGTAGAGCCCGCGGTATGTGGTGGTGAACTCCTCGGCGCGGCGGGTGGCTTCATCCACGGCCTGCTGGCCGGGTGGCTGGTCAATGTCATCGAAGATCGACCAGAACGCGGCTTTGATGGTCGCGTCTCATCGCTGGTGTAAATGGTCACGGGCGTAGGTTCCGTCGCAACCGACGAAAGCTATGAAGGAGGGGCTACGCCCGTGACCATTTACACCAGCGATGAGACGCGACCGCGCAGGCCGCTGGTAACGGCGGAACCAGAGCGCACGACGTTCCTGCTCGTCGGTCCACCAGGGTTTATCACCGCTGGCGCGGACCGTTTCGAAGTACGGCACGGAACTCTCCAAGTACGCCTGATACCGCTCCTCCCGGTCGGCTTCGGCTATTTGTTTCGCCATGTAGCTGGGTCAGCCGCTCATCGCGAAGCCGCCAAAAGGATTGCGTTCTAACGGCGTCGACTCGATTCGCTGCAGGGTTTTCGCTGTTTCTGTCGGCGTGTGCATCTCGAATTCGATGCCTCTACGAACCGCAGCGATGTACAGAGGGTTCAGCCGTCTAAGTTGCGGGTCAACGTTAGACGCGTTGTGCGCTTTAGCCAGCACTTCGATTTCGGCGTGGTCGGTCGGATTCAGCACCCGCAACAAAGGCTCTGGCTTATGGCCGGCGAAGGCCGGGAGGTCGCGTAGGCTGGCCAGCCAGCTATCGATATCGCTGATCACCTGGGCGGCAGCGACGGCGTTCTGGTATGCGCCTAACGCGCTCGGGCCAGCGTCGACCAAGGCAGCTGAACTGATGTCATTCGGTAGCGCGTTGATCGCGTCTGCGAACTCCGAAACGGCCCCATGAAATTTCGGCCTCAGAGTCTCGATGACTTCTGGTGCCGCGGTGCCGGCGACATGGATAATCTTTCTCGCAAGCTGTGAGCGAACCCGCCGTTGTGCCTCTGCGAACTTCTCCTCCAAGGCGATGGCTGCCGCAAGATCGGTGATGGTCTGTTCGACGGTCTTCGCGGTAATCTTGGCGGCGTCGATAGCGACGTTGGGGCCTTGGGCGTAGCCGGCTTCGTCGAAAACGCCTATCAACGCTGAGAGTTCCTCTGGCAAGGCGCCGATTAGAGCGGGCCAGGTGTTGGCGACAGTGCGAGCTGTCGCGATCAGATCGGACATATGGGTTTGTTTCCTTTGCTGGTATTAATTTCGGGGCGCGTATTGCCCGCTATACGTCGGGGCTTGACCCCTTGGGTTGGACACGCTGAATCCCAGGATGTTCCTGGGGGAAGCGAGATGATCCACCCCTATGGCAAGGAAAAGTTACCCTGATGAGTTCAAGCGGGATGCGGTTGCGTTGTATCGGGATACCGCTGGTGCGACGATCAGCATGATCGCTGCTGAGCTTGGCTTGAGCGACCCAACGTTATCGGCGTGGTGCAAGGCCCACGGTGTGCCGATTCGGCACCGTAAACCCGGTTCGGTTGCCGTAGGGGCCCCGGGTGGCGAGACCCCCGAACAAGCGGTGGCACGGCTCCATGCTGAGAACCAGGCGTTGCGTGCCGAGAAGACCCGGCTGGCCACCGAGCGGGACATTTTGCGGTCGGCGGCCAAGTATTTCGCTGGGGAGACGAACTGGTGAGTCGCTTTCAGTTCGTTGCCGATCACCGACACGCCTTCGAGGTGAAGCGGCTATGCCAGGTCGTCGAGATCGCTCGATCATCGTTTTACACCTGGTGTCAGGCAGCAGCCACGCGGGCAGCTCAAACCGCTGCTGATGCGGTGTTGGCCGAGCGTATTCGCGCAATACATGATCAGGACAACACCTATGGGTGCCCGCGGATCACCGCTGAACTCAACGACGGTGTTGCTGATACTGAGCGGGTCAACCACAAGCGAGTAGCCCGAGTCATGCGCGTAGCGGGGATCGCTGGGTATCGGTGCCGCCGCCGTGTCCGCACAACCAGACCAGATAAAACCACACAGAAATATCCTGACCTGCTTAAACGAGATTTCACCGCTTCTGAATCCAACAAGAGATACGTTGGGGACATCACGTACTTGCCGCTGGCTAGCGGCGCTAACCTGTATCTGGCCACCGTCATCGACTGCTGGTCTCGGCGGATCACTGGGTGGGCGATCGCAGAGCATATGCGCACCGAACTGGTCGAAGATGCCCTCAAGGCCGCCGAGGCGCTACGGGGCAGTCTGGGTGGTGCGGTATTCCACAGTGACCACGGACGCCAGTACACGTCACAGGATTTCGCGAAACTGTGTACCCGGTTGGGGGTCACCCAGTCCATGGGCGCTATCGGATCGAGCGCCGACAACGCCCTGGCTGAATCGGTCAACGCCGCCCTCAAACGCGAGGTCCTCCAAGACCGACACAGCTGGGACGACGCCCCCACCTGCCGACGCGAGGTCTTTCGCTGGCTGGCCCGCTACAACACCACACGACGCCACTCCTACTGCAACCAGCTCAGCCCCGCCACCTACGAGAGGACCCACCTATCCGCTACGCTGCCCCAAGCCGCCTAACCACAAATCCCGTGTCCAACCCAAGGGGTCAAGCCCCGTCGAAGGCCACCCGATGAGGGTGGCCGGTATTGATTGGCGCTCAGCGTCTTAAGGATTGATAGCCGCTAACCTCGGAGGCCGACGATGACGACAAAACCATCGACCTACGGACAAGTCGATATGCTGTTGTTGGACGAGCTGGGTTGCATGGAACTTGGCAGACGCGGCACCCGAACTACTATTTCAGGTTTGGGCTGAGTGGGAGCCTTCTCTGGGTGGACCAAGACATTCACCGACTCCCAGCTGCCCGCAGCCATCGTCGACCACTCGGCTGGGCGGGATCATCAGTGAAACCGGCACCGAGTCCTGCTGGCCGGCCCACAGTCGCAACCAGAAATACGCTGCCCGGAAAGCTAAGTGCTGGGCGCCGCGTGTTGCCAGAGGTGCGACATCATTACCGGGTAGCGCACGGGTCGGAAGCCACCTTATTAGCCGAGCACCTTAGCGCCGTCCAACCAGAACCAATTCGAATTGAGATAGCTAGGCTCCAATAGGGGTGTGCCGAGCGTTGTCGGCTGAGCCAACCGAGAAAGTCCGCCAAAAAAACCGGTCCCTCTACCTATCTAGAAACTCTGCGGAACAAAGGCCCAAGATGATCTGTGGGCCTTCAACAGGTATGGCCGCCGGCTACACGAGCCTTCGCCTTGACACCCTGCCGAGGCGGTTCGATGCCGATGCTGTCTAGCCAAGCGTTGCGCGCTTCGTTCCGTTTCCGGCGTAGCCGTTGCATCCGGTACCGGGCATTGTCGTTGTGTTGGTGGCGTCTTAGGACTGGTGTAAAAACGCTGGGCGCATGTTCCTGGTGGTCATGTTACGCGGCGGTGGTGTCGGTCGTGGTTGTTGTGGTGGGGGGATGCAGTGGGCGGGGTGGCTCGAGCAGTTGGTGGCGTAGTTCTTGGAGGTGGCGGCTGGTCGCTGATGTTTGGGTGACTCCGCGCCAGCCGCGGCTGGCGCGGTCGAGGACGGCCCATACCAGCGACAGACAGCTGGTTTCGCCGGGTAGGCGGCCGATGACCTTGACCCGGCGACGGGATTCTCCGAAGGTGCGTTCGATGAGGTTGGAATGGCGGATGCGTGTCCAGTGTTGGCGGGGGAAGCGCAAATGCACGCTCAGCGAGGCGAAGTCGTTGGCCAGGCAAGCGACCGCGGCTGGGTAGAGCCCGCGGTATGTGGTGGTGAACTCCTCGGCGCGGCGGGTGGCTTCATCCACGGCCTGCTGGCCGGGTGGCTGGTCAATGTCATCGAAGATCGACCAGAACGCGGCTTTGATCTCGTCCTGGACCGCGACAGGTGTCTTGGCGATGACGTTACGGCAGCGATGGATCAGACACCGCTGACGCAGGCTTGCCGGAAACGTGGTCTCCCATGCGGCGATCAGGCCCGGCGCCCCGTCGGAGATGCCCAGTAGCGGCGGGCGTAGTCCCCGGTTCCTCAGGTCAGCCAAGAAGTCGGCCCACGCATCAGCCGACTCCGCTGCGGCTGGGGCCAGCCCAATAAACAGGGGCTTGCCGTCGGTGCAGATGCCCCAGGCGGCCAGCACCGGCTCGGCCGGGGCGTTGGGATGCATCCGAAAGTTCGAGGCATCCAAGAACAGGTAGTCCAACACCAGCTCATCAAGGCGTCGAGACGACCACGCAGCGAACTCGTCTTTGATGGCCGCACAAATCCGGCTCACCGTCGAGCGCGACAACGCCGCCTGCGAGCCCAGCACCTCGGCCAACGCGGCCTCGATGTCGCGATCCGACAAACCGCGCACCCATCCCGAAATCACCAACGCCTCCAGAGCGTGGGTGCGCGTCACCCCGGCACCGAATAGCCGCGAACAGAACCGCTCGTCGGTGTCGCGTAGTTTCGGGCGGCATAATTCGACCGAGCCCATCGTGGTCTTCACCGTCGCCGGCGGTTGATACCCATTGCGGTACCCGCCCGGGCCGTCCTGAACCCGACGCTGGTGACGGGCTCGGCCCAACACTGCTTCTACCTCGGCCTCCACGGCGACCTGAAACACCAGACGCACCGATAACCGCCCGACCTCCTCCAAAATCTCGGTCAACGGCCGCTCGGTCGCGGCGAACAACTGATCCATCTCAACACGCACACGCTCAATCGGCGATACTCGCTTGGTCACGGGCGTAGCCCCTCCTTCATAGCTTTCGTCGGTTGCGACGGAACCTACGCCCGTGACCATTTACACCAGCGATGAGACGCGACCGTTGTGTTCGTCGCGCTTGCGGTTGGAGCATTCGTTGCTACACATCTGCGGCCACTTACCTGTTTGAAGGTCGCGGGTGCTCGGATACTTCCGGCATGCCGTGATCAAACCACCGCAGGCCACGCATTCGCCTCGGTAGAACTTCCACCCGAAAACTCCGGTAACCGCGCCGTGCGCTGTCAGCCAGCGGGTGCACGCGAACGGGTTCTCTGTTCGCCACCTGGCGACCTTTTTGGTCTGACGCGCGATGTTAAGCTCGCGCGCCTCTTTGGGGGTGTAGCCCACAACTGCGGATGCGGCGTCGTCGGCGCTGACCCTCGGATATGGCAGTGCCGCACAGTCGCCATGAGTCGGTACGGTTCCTTGGTTTTTCAATTTCGGCTGTCTCATCTTTGATGGTAGGAAAAGCGCAGTTCAGCGAGTGCTAGACCAGGCTTGACCTGCGGTTATGTAGTTTGTATTCGACTCGAACACAACGATCTCTAAAACCGCTGGTCAGGTGCGTACGATCCCCCTGTGCCCCTATAGGGGCACGGGGCCGTACACAAACGCAGTCGTACGGCTATCGCAGTCAGTCAAAAGGGTCGAGCGTCGACGCCATACTTTGGGCTGCCGTCCCGATGCCTCGGACACGACGTGAAGCCGGTGATCGTTATCGAGCCATTGGATCGCTGTGCTCTTAGCGATGCCTACGGCTTCAACGACCGACGCCGATGTGACATCGCTGTGGGCAGATCCGATGAACTCGTCGTACGCGGCTCGCTTCGGATCAACCGGCTTCGGCCGGTCTTCGTACCACGTCTTGCGGGTAGCAGGGTCGTAGCCGAGCTGGCGTGGACCGTGCACAGCACCGCCGGTTGCGCGGTTCGACTGGATCGAGAACAACCGAGTGGAAAACGGCTCTGTCGGTTCCTCCCGTTTCAAGTTCAACTCTAGACCCGGCCAGTCGCCGAACGCCGACGCTCCACGAGCACGGCCCGTTTCGATCCAACCCGAGTGATGCACGACGATCGGGCCAGCTGTGCATCCCGCGCTCAGCGCCAATGCGTCAAACGAATCCAACAGCTGACGAACACCCATCACGGCGTTCTCGTCAAGACCAGCGGCTGATGTGATAGGCGATACAGGGTCGATCACCAGTACGTCGATAGCATGCTCGCGGAGCTTCAACGCCCACTTGCGGCGCATCGCTTCGCTTCGCATGTCCGCTAGTCGCCCCTGACCCTTCAAGTCGACGTAAAGCAACTGCGTGGTAGGTATCCCGAGTTGTCGGATGTACGCCTTAGCCATAGCCTTGCCCGGTCGCGTCTCATCGCTGGTGTAAATGGTCACGGGCGTAGGTTCCGTCGCAACCGACGAAAGCTATGAAGGAGGGGCTACGCCCGTGACCAAGCGAGTATCGCCGATTGAGCGTGTGCGTGTTGAGATGGATCAGTTGTTCGCCGCGACCGAGCGGCCGTTGACCGAGATTTTGGAGGAGGTCGGGCGGTTATCGGTGCGTCTGGTGTTTCAGGTCGCCGTGGAGGCCGAGGTAGAAGCAGTGTTGGGCCGAGCCCGTCACCAGCGTCGGGTTCAGGACGGCCCGGGCGGGTACCGCAATGGGTATCAACCGCCGGCGACGGTGAAGACCACGATGGGCTCGGTCGAATTATGCCGCCCGAAACTACGCGACACCGACGAGCGGTTCTGTTCGCGGCTATTCGGTGCCGGGGTGACGCGCACCCACGCTCTGGAGGCGTTGGTGATTTCGGGATGGGTGCGCGGTTTGTCGGATCGCGACATCGAGGCCGCGTTGGCCGAGGTGCTGGGCTCGCAGGCGGCGTTGTCGCGCTCGACGGTGAGCCGGATTTGTGCGGCCATCAAAGACGAGTTCGCTGCGTGGTCGTCTCGACGCCTTGATGAGCTGGTGTTGGACTACCTGTTCTTGGATGCCTCGAACTTTCGGATGCATCCCAACGCCCCGGCCGAGCCGGTGCTGGCCGCCTGGGGCATCTGCACCGACGGCAAGCCCCTGTTTATTGGGCTGGCCCCAGCCGCAGCGGAGTCGGCTGATGCGTGGGCCGACTTCTTGGCTGACCTGAGGAACCGGGGACTACGCCCGCCGCTACTGGGCATCTCCGACGGGGCGCCGGGCCTGATCGCCGCATGGGAGACCACGTTTCCGGCAAGCCTGCGTCAGCGGTGTCTGATCCATCGCTGCCGTAACGTCATCGCCAAGACACCTGTCGCGGTCCAGGACGAGATCAAAGCCGCGTTCTGGTCGATCTTCGATGACATTGACCAGCCACCCGGCCAGCAGGCCGTGGATGAAGCCACCCGCCGCGCCGAGGAGTTCACCACCACATACCGCGGGCTCTACCCAGCCGCGGTCGCTTGCCTGGCCAACGACTTCGCCTCGCTGAGCGTGCATTTGCGCTTCCCCCGCCAACACTGGACACGCATCCGCCATTCCAACCTCATCGAACGCACCTTCGGAGAATCCCGTCGCCGGGTCAAGGTCATCGGCCGCCTACCCGGCGAAACCAGCTGTCTGTCGCTGGTATGGGCCGTCCTCGACCGCGCCAGCCGCGGCTGGCGCGGAGTCACCCAAACATCAGCGACCAGCCGCCACCTCCAAGAACTACGCCACCAACTGCTCGAGCCACCCCGCCCACTGCATCCCCCCACCACAACAACCACGACCGACACCACCGCCGCGTAACATGACCACCAGGAACATGCGCCCAGCGTTTTTACACCAGTCCTAAGACGCCACCCCTTGCCCAGCTCCAAATCGAAGTAGGCAACCCTCATCGGCCGTGCAGGCTTGTACTGGCCTAGAAACGGCTCGCCGGTGGTCAGCGATCGAATCAGGTTCAGCGAAAGCGTCGTCTTCCCAGATTTCTTCTGCGCTGACAACAACACCGACTGAGCCGGAGCCAGCAGACCCTCAATGACCCATTGCGTCTCGCCGTCGTCGGTTTCGAGCTGCGCTCCGGTTAGCGTGCCCGGGAGTTCGATATCTGCGACCATCGCATCGGCGAACAACTGGTCAGCACGTACCCGGGCATGTTTTGCCAACAGCATCTCATCAACCCGTTTAACGAAGTCGTCTCGCTTGTCCTCGGAGACCCCGGCGGGCAATTCGACCTTGTTATCGTCCGACACCACCCACGGGTTCTCCTCGGCCAACGCGAGGGCACGCTTGACCTTCCCGTCGATGTCGAGAATCGACTCACCTTGGGCAGCCTCGTACGCTTCGATGTAGTCGGCCTCGACTTCATCGACGGTGAGCACCGAATCGGGTAGGTAGTAGGCGATTCTCACCGACAGGCACAAACACCGATAAACCGTGTCGTCGCGTGTACCGACAACCGATTCAGCGGCTTCGCGCACCTTGCGACGGTGCAACCCCAAAACCCATGAGTGGTCTCGGTCGGGGATCGCCATTACCGGATCACCGCGGACTTCTCCGGGAACCACCAACGACTCAAGCCAATCGGCTAACAACTTCGCTGGCACCGGAGCCACGGGATAGTCGCCTAGCACGCGATATTCTCCGTCTGGCTTGGTCGGGTGACCTAGCCGCACAGTTGGCGGCGCTTGTACATGGTGGCCGTCTGCGAGTAGATCTACGCCGCGCAACCCATCGATCCATCGACCGGCGTTTATCCGCTTGGGCAGGTTACTCACATCTGCGGGGTGCTCGTAGTACAAGTGGTACCCGCCCGAAGGCGTAGCGACGATGTACGTGCGGGTGTCCTCACACCCGTACCGGTCGATGAACGAATCCAGCGATCCGCCCGACTGAACGTCGATATCCACAACGACAATCCCCGAGACCCGGCCTAGCACAATGCCAATCGGGTCATTGGTGCTGGCGCACTCTCGCACCGTTGTATCGGTGACTTTCGAGTGTTGCCAGTCGAACGGAGGCAGGGTCGGCGCTTTGTAAGCGAACGGAACCCAACCGCGGTCGACGTAATCGGTTATGACCTTGGTCCGGTCAATCGCGGGCTGCACGTCAGTTGCTTTCGGCCGTCAAGTCATCCAAGCCCATGATTTTGCGCGCATCGGTCTTGGAGATATGCCGCCCCATGTCAGCCCCCCAACAGAAAACTGGAATGCCCAACTTCCCTAGGTGGTACAGCAGGGTCTTTTCCGCGACACCAGCTGACCTAGCCAGATGCCAGACCGGGGTTGGCGCGGCCTTGTCGGCGGCAACTGAATACTGACCAGTGGGCGGCAATTGAAAATTGACCAGCTTCCTAGAGTGCCTTGGCTATGTGTCAAGGAGGAGGCAGGTGTTGAACGTGGAGGATTGGGCTGAGATTCGCCGGTTGCGCCGGTCGGAGCAGTTGCCGATTGCCGAGATTGCGCGGGTGATGGGTATTTCGCGGAATACGGTGAAGTCGGCGTTGGCTTCTGATGGGCCGCCGAAGTATCGGCGTGCGGTGAGGGGTTCTGTTGCTGATGAGGCCGAGCCGCGGATTCGGGAGTTGTTGGCGGCCTATCCGCGGATGCCGGCGACGGTGATTGCTGAGCGGATCGGTTGGTCGTATTCGATCCGCACACTGAGTGGGCGGGTGCGTGAGTTACGGCCACTGTATTTGGCGCCGGATCCGGTGTCACGGACGACGTATGTGGCCGGTGAGGTCGGGCAGTGTGACTTCTGGTTTCCCGATGTTGTGGTGCCGGTGGGGTATGGCCAGGTTCGTAGGGCGGCGACGTTACCGGTGTTGACCATGGTGTGTGGGTATTCACGGTGGGCTTCGGCGCTGTTGATTCCGACACGCGCTGCCGAAGACTTGTATGCCGGTTGGTGGCAGCATCTTTCGACGTTGGGTGCGGTTCCACGGGTGTTGGTGTGGGATGGTGAGGGCGCGGTCGGGCGGTGGCGGGCACGCCGACCAGAGTTGACCCCGGCATGTCAGGCTTTCCGCGGGACCTTGGCCACCACGGTAGGGATCTGTAAACCCGCTGATCCTGAGGCCAAGGGTCTGGTTGAACGGTTCCATGACTATTTGGAGCGGGCGTTTTTGCCGGGGCGGGTGTTTGGCTCCCCAGCCGATTTCAACATCCAGTTGCAGGCCTGGCTGGTGGGGGCCAACCACCGCCAGCATCGGGTGCTGGGATGCCGGCCAGCAGATCGCATCGCCGCCGATACCGCAGCGATGCTGGCATTGCCGCCGGTTGGGCCCAGCATCGGATGGCGACGCTCAACGCGGTTGCCTCGCGATCATTACGTGCGCCTCGACAGCAACGATTACTCGGTGCATCCGGCCGCGATCGGCCGCCGTATCGAGATCATCGCAGATCTAAACCGGGTGCGGGTCTGGTGTGACGGCACGCTGGTCGCCGACCACGACCGGATCTGGGCCAAACATCAAACGATCAGCGATCCCGAACATGTCCAGGCCGCGAAACTGCTGCGGCGCAAACGGCTCGAGGTTGTTGGTCCACCGCATCACGTGGAGGTCGAACAACGCCGTCTCGCTGATTACGACGCCTTGTTGGGCCTTGACGGGCCGGTGGCGTGATGGCTGCCAAGACCGCGACCAGCAGCCGTGATGTCACCGCCGAGCTGGCGTATCTGACCCGGGTGTTGAAAGCCCCGACGCTGCGTGAGGCCATCGAACGTCTCGCTGAGCGCGCCCGAACCGAAGCGTGGAGCTATGAAGAATTCCTCGCGGCGTGTCTGCAGCGTGAGGTGTCGGCTCGGGAATCTCACGGTGGCGAAGGGCGCATCCGCGCTGCCCGCTTCCCATCACGTAAATCGTTGGAAGAGTTCGACTTCGATCATGCCCGCGGTCTCAAACGCGACATCATCGCCCATCTGGGCACCCTGGACTTCGTCACCGCTAAAGACAACGTGGTGTTCCTCGGCCCACCAGGGACCGGCAAGACCCACCTGGCGATCGGGATTGCGATGCGCGCTTGTCAAGCAGGTCACCGCGTTGCGTTCGCGACCGCTTCGCAATGGGTTGATCGTCTTGCTCGCGCCCATCACAACAGCACCCTGCAAGCCGAATTGGCGCGGCTGGCCCGCTACCCCCTGCTGGTTGTCGATGAAGTCGGCTACATCCCGTTTGAACCCGAAGCCGCCAATCTGTTCTTCCAACTCGTGTCGTCGCGTTACGAACGGGCCAGTCTCATCGTCACCTCGAATAAGCCCTTCGGGCGGTGGGGCGAAGTGTTCGGCGACGACGTAGTCGCCGCCGCCATGATCGACCGACTCGTCCATCACGCCGAAGTCATCGCCCTCAAAGGAGACAGCTACCGCATCAAAGACCGAGACCTCGGCCACACCACCACAGCCGAGGACCAATGAAACCAAGCTGGTCAATTTTCGATTGCCGAAACCTGATCAGTTTTCACTTGCCGTTGACAGGCCTCACGGCGATCTTTCTCGATCCGCCCTGAATAGAGCATGGATTGCGCCGGTGTATACATGTAAACCTTTCTTTCTTTTCCTCTTTTTAGTGACTCACCCTCGGATGAGGGCGGCTTCTGCCCGTTGGATCAACTCGGGAACCCGCAGAGGGCTGCTTCCCTCAGCCCGGCATCGAAGTACCTGATCAAGCTGTTGGAAGTTGGTAGATCCTCAGCTGTCCCGCACCTCCCGCCATTCGCTTGTCCTTCACCCAGTACTTGCCGATCAGCTCGCAGCCCTCGATCAGCGCCCACACGGGGGCGAATATCTCATCGGTCTCGCTGACGGTGACACTCCGATAAACGGATAGCTGGGCGCCGTCGCGCAGGCGTGCGACGCAAAGCTTCGCCGGGATGAAGAGTTCGTAGTCCGACTCATCCCAATCAATCTCGTTTGCATCCGAATCGACGTGCAGCTCGGTTTTGGTCATAGTCGCGCCTCCTGGCGGGTTTGTGTTGGCGGGTTCGATCAAACCCTCCGAGGGTTCAACCTTTGGTCCCGTGCGACTAATATAACTTGATACCTAACTGGTTGCCAAGTGTCTTACCCAATGGGTGGTCAGATCGTTGTATTATGACGCTATGGAACCTAGGGCGACGATGAAGCTGATCTTCGGGCCGCACGACGAGTGGACGGCCGATATGACTTGGTACGAAGGGGACAGGAATGGCCCAGGCGAGCTAGTGGTCCGCGCGACCGATCCCGACAAGCGTCCGGCAGGTGGTGTGTCGCAGACCGTGCTGCGTGAAATCGACTTCACTAAGGTCGTCGATGCAATTAGAGGGACCCAGGTGGTGGCCGAGAGCATTCCGAAAATCAACTGGGAGACAATCGGAATCGAGTTGGCCGATATGTCAGCAAGCGGCATCAGCGATGAGTATCTGGCGATGCTGTCGGTGGCCTACAGCGCATCATCCAAGAGGCCAAAGCCTCTTGAGTTCCTCGGAGAACTCTCTGGCAAGTCGCCTGCCGCGATCAAGAACCATCTTTGGCAAGCGACGCGCAAAGGCCTGTTGGAGCGATCCCCCGGCCGAGCCGGTGGCTCCGTGACGCTGAAGGCAATCGGCCTGCTCGATCACCTTGACCGAGCTGGAACTTGACATTGAACGGGAATCAGCTGCGATGACGATCCAAGCATGGCTAGACGGTGATGAGCACGACCTGCGACACCTAGCCGAATTGTTTACCGAGGGCGACGTGCGCGTGATCCATGGAGCTGGCGAAGGCAAGTATTGCCTCAGGGCCGCAGAGCTAGACAATCCGCCGCCAGGTAAGACGTTCCACGAGACCGCTGGAAATCTCGTCTTGCTGCTCAACGGACTTGCCCGGACGTCGAACGCAAGCTATCGGCCGGTGATGTTGAGCGGAGAATACACGGATGGTGAATCGCAATACATCGTGATCACGCCAAAACCAGCAAACATACGCGTAAACGCTACGGTCGAGTTAACCGTCACAAAACCGGATGGCGCCGTCGCTCCAGATCCGCCACCACCCTGGCCGAGGCGCCTGGCACTTGCCGCATGGAACCCTGACGTCGCAGAAGTATTGCGTATCACGGGGCGTCCCGAACCGCTCGACTGGCACGATCTCTACAAGATTCGCGAGATCGTTAGTCACGCAATCCGTCCGCAGGACATCGTTAGCCGCCGTTGGGCGAACAGGGAGACCGATTCGGCGTTTCGGGCGTCTGCCAACCGTCCTGACGTCAGCGGATCTGCCGCCAGACACGCACGGACACGTGGTGCATCCCCGAAACAAACGATGACAATCGAGCAGGGCCGCAGTTACATCAGCAATCTGGTTATCAAGTGGCTGGACTCCCTGGGGGAAACTTGAGATCAAGCGGGGCTGCCCCAACTGCTGATCAGATATGCGGAAAGCTCGTGGCCCCCACAGCCTTGGGCTTCGCTTATGTCACTGAACGGTTGTCTAGTTCTCGCGAGCGAACCCGGTCCTGGCCACCGGCCGAATTACTGCACGGGAGAAGCTACAACCGCCGGTAAAGTACTACCCACGGCGAGGAGCCAGGGCTCCGCGATCCACGCGGGTTACCCTGGCTTCTCGGGTCAGGAAGTTGCGCTGGCACACCTGCCAAGTGCGCTCAGAACAACGACCTGGTTAGGCGGGGTGGTCGTCGGTCTAGCTAGCCTCATGGCCACCTCGCCTCCGGACTATTGCACTGCATTCCTGTTTGATCCACTTCCAGGTTAGTCCAATGACTCCCTCAGATCCTCTTGGACAAGCCTTCGATGGTATCGCCGCCATAACTATCCGCCATATAGTCAAGCGCCTCGGACTGTTTCGGTCTTCAGCCCAATGCATACGGGCAAGCGCAATTTCGCGCGCCAGGAGCAGGCTCTACTTGTCGGCCGTGAGTTGGCGTACCGCCTCGGCGGCGGATCTACCCAACTTCAGGTTTTCTTCGAACAGTTCCATGTAGCCGTATTGCACATGCCAAGCCACAGCGCCATGCGTGTTCTCGAACGTCAGCCGGATACCCATAGACCGAAGCCAGATATTGCGCGCCTCGGTGCCCTGGCTGTTCCACCAGTCGGCGAACATCTCGCCAGTCGGTCGCCAAGTCCAACCGGCCGGCTTCACGGTCTCTGCCGACAGCTCAGACTGTCGAGCAGCAAGATTGGAGATCAGTTGGTTTAGCGCCGCGCGCTGAGGTGTGCCGGCACGGTAGGGGCCACTGCCGAGTTGACTTGTGAGGTCGACTAACCTCGCGTTGACCTCAGCCAGTTCGGTTGAATGATCCGAGCCCGAATCCCAGACGCGCGCAAGGCGTTCTGAGTGGTGGCGTCTTAGGACTGGTGTAAAAACGCTGGGCGCATGTTCCTGGTGGTCATGTTACGCGGCGGTGGTGTCGGTCGTGGTTGTTGTGGTGGGGGGATGCAGTGGGCGGGGTGGCTCGAGCAGTTGGTGGCGTAGTTCTTGGAGGTGGCGGCTGGTCGCTGATGTTTGGGTGACTCCGCGCCAGCCGCGGCTGGCGCGGTCGAGGACGGCCCATACCAGCGACAGACAGCTGGTTTCGCCGGGTAGGCGGCCGATGACCTTGACCCGGCGACGGGATTCTCCGAAGGTGCGTTCGATGAGGTTGGAATGGCGGATGCGTGTCCAGTGTTGGCGGGGGAAGCGCAAATGCACGCTCAGCGAGGCGAAGTCGTTGGCCAGGCAAGCGACCGCGGCTGGGTAGAGCCCGCGGTATGTGGTGGTGAACTCCTCGGCGCGGCGGGTGGCTTCATCCACGGCCTGCTGGCCGGGTGGCTGGTCAATGTCATCGAAGATCGACCAGAACGCGGCTTTGATCTCGTCCTGGACCGCGACAGGTGTCTTGGCGATGACGTTACGGCAGCGATGGATCAGACACCGCTGACGCAGGCTTGCCGGAAACGTGGTCTCCCATGCGGCGATCAGGCCCGGCGCCCCGTCGGAGATGCCCAGTAGCGGCGGGCGTAGTCCCCGGTTCCTCAGGTCAGCCAAGAAGCCGGCCCACGCATCAGCCGACTCCGCTGCGGCTGGGGCCAGCCCAATAAACAGGGGCTTGCCGTCGGTGCAGATGCCCCAGGCGGCCAGCACCGGCTCGGCCGGGGCGTTGGGATGCATCCGAAAGTTCGAGGCATCCAAGAACAGGTAGTCCAACACCAGCTCATCAAGGCGTCGAGACGACCACGCAGCGAACTCGTCTTTGATGGCCGCACAAATCCGGCTCACCGTCGAGCGCGACAACGCCGCCTACGAGCCCAGCACCTCGGCCAACGCGGCCTCGATGTCGCGATCCGACAAACCGCGCACCCATCCCGAAATCACCAACGCCTCCAGAGCGTGGGTGCGCGTCACCCCGGCACCGAATAGCCGCGAACAGAACCGCTCGTCGGTGTCGCGTAGTTTCGGGCGGCATAATTCGACCGAGCCCATCGTGGTCTTCACCGTCGCCGGCGGTTGATACCCATTGCGGTACCCGCCCGGGCCGTCCTGAACCCGACGCTGGTGACGGGCTCGGCCCAACACTGCTTCTACCTCGGCCTCCACGGCGACCTGAAACACCAGACGCACCGATAACCGCCCGACCTCCTCCAAAATCTCGGTCAACGGCCGCTCGGTCGCGGCGAACAACTGATCCATCTCAACACGCACACGCTCAATCGGCGATACTCGCTTGGTCACGGGCGTAGCCCCTCCTTCATAGCTTTCGTCGGTTGCGACGGAACCTACGCCCGTGACCATTTACACCAGCGATGAGACGCGACCTTCTGAGTCTCCGAGCAGGTCTAGCAGATTCTCGGTCAGGAACTCCTCGGCATCGGCAAGTTGAACTGAGCCGTTGCCGCAAGGCTCTTTGTATTGAGCCGAAGCGCATCGGTACCGGGGCGACCGGCCGGGTCCACCCTTAAGCCTGTATGCAGGCTTTCCGCACACCTCGCAATAGATCACCCGGAGAAGTAGGCCGCATGACCGTTTCGTCGGTTCTTTGCGGTTTTCCCGGTCTGCTAGTTCGACTACAACCCTGTCGAATACCTCACGAGTCAGGATCGGGTCGGCCCGAACCACCGGAGATCCGTCATCGTTGCGGACCACGGTCTCGGAACCGAATACTTTCTTGCCCTTGGCATCTCGCTGTATGCGCCCCTGATCGTCTGTCAACGGCTCCCTGGTCACTGCGTGCCCGAGAACGGTTTGACTCGTCAGAGACCGTTTCAGCCCCGCTGAGTGCCACTTATAGCCCTTGACCTCTCGCCCCTGTTGCATCGCGAATCGGTCCCGCGGCGTGGGAACGCTTCGGCTGGTCAGGTCATGAGCGATAGCCCTAAGCGGCTCGCCGTCCAGCACACGGGCCGCTACTTCGTTGACTATCTGAACCTGTTCCGGGTCCTGGACAAGTCGCCACTCGCCTGTCGAGTTGTCGGGAAGATACCCCCACGGCGGCACCCCTCCTCGATACTTTCCGGCTTTGTAATTATGCCGGAACGCTGAAGAGTTTCGATCCCGAATGGCCTCAAGCTCCATTTCGGCCACGGTGCCGAGTAGAGCAATCAGCACAGCTGACCACGGCGAAGTCATATCGAAGTGCTGCTCTGTCGCGGAAATAACTAGCTTGCCGTGGCTCTCTGCCCAACTAACCAGCGTCTGGAGGTAACGGATGGACCGAGTGAGCCGGTCTACGCGATAGGTGACGACGGCATCGAAGTGTTCCTCTTCTCCTGACAGCCAGCGAGCGAGGTCCGGTCGGCTTTTGCGGTCGAACGGGTTGACTGCTCCTGACACGTCCAGATCCTTGGCCACGCCGACGACCTCGTAGTCGCGCTGAACGCATAGCTCGCGGCAAGTCTGTAGCTGACGCTCGGGCGAGGTCGTCGCGTCGGTCACTCGGGAGAGTCGGATTACGATCAGGGCCCGCTGCGGGGAAGTCACGGCTGCGCGTCCCAAGTCAGGGTGGCCATGACGGCTAAGCCCATCTCGCCGCCCGGCATTAGCATGTCGCCATCGGTCGGTCCGCGACCATCCCAACGCGCGAATGCGGTGCTGAGCTTTTCGGAAATGACTAACGGGACCATGGGTGTAAAGTTACACAGTTGAGTACTCGACGGTGGACATACCCGCCTCGTCGACCGACAGCAACGTCATGCGAGCTACGAACACACGGAATATTGAGATCACTGATTCGTCCTTTCTGTGTTGGTCTTTGGTCTTCGGTCACAGCAGGCCCGAACGCAGCACATCGCCGGCCAACCCGGCCACCACCGGAACAATGCCCAGAGAGATGAACGCGGGCAGAAAACACAGTCCGAGCGGACCAGCGATCAGCACGCCAGCGCGCTCGGCGGCTGCGGCGGCCGCGTGCGCAGCGTCCCGGCGAGATTGAACGGCCAGTTCGACGACACCATCAGCGAGCGCCGCACCCGAGGACGCCGAACGCCGTGCCAGCCGCAGCAATGCGTCGACCTGCGCATCGACCAAGCCCGCCGGCAAATCCGGTGGGGCCGACCAAGCGGCGTTGGGGTCGGCGCCCAATGCGAGCAGATCCGCTCCCCTACGCAGCACCCGCGCCAACTGCGGCGGCGCAGACGGAGCGGCTGCGGCTGCGGCGGTCGACACTGCCATGCCCGACGAAAGGCACACCGCCAGCACGTCCAAGCTAGACGCAACCCGCAGCGGATCCCTCCCGTGCGGCTGGCCTATCGGCAGCGTCTGCGACCGCCAGCAGGGACGGGCAGGCCTCCCGGCACGAGCCCGCACGACCGACGGGCCGCCGCTCACCCACAATGCCACTGCCAGCAACACCGCTGCTGCGCTCATGACCAGATACCGGCCTGCAACTGAGCTCGCTGGTTGACATCTGCCATGCACATCAGCGGTCGCCTTCGAGGCTCATGCGGCCAACCCATCGGTAATCCGGTCCGCCCACAGCAGGCCGGCGCAGATCAATGTCACCCCGAGCACTAGTAGCCATCCGCCGGCATTCGCCTTGAACAGGAAAAACAGCGGTCGAGCTCCGATCAGTTGTCCCATGAGCACCCCAAGTAGCGGTAGTACGGCCAGGACCATCGCCGTGGCGCGCGCCCCGGCCATGCCCGATGCCACCCGCGCCGAGAACCTTTGCCGCTCCGCAATATCGCTGTGAGCCGCACTCATCAAGGTGGCTATGGCCAGTCCGTGGTCGGCGGCGAGCTGCCAGCTCACGGCAAGTCGATCCCAGTGTCCAGGCCGCGCAGACGATCGGGCCGCCGCATACAGACCAGCCGTGACGTCAGCGCCCAATCGTGCGCGTGCCGCGACGGCCCGCAGGGATGCAGCGACCGGGCCCTGGGTCTCGTCGGCCGCGACGCTGAACGCACGCACCGGATGAGCGCCTACGCGCAGTTCACCGACCAATACGTCCAAAGCGGTCTCCAATGCGTGGCTCTCGTCCGCGCCGCGCCGTCTGCGGCGGCTGCGCCGATAGCGGACGCTTGCCGTCAAGCCCACGATCGCGACAGCGATCAGAGTTGTTGACGGCAAGAGCACAACGGCGCTGGCGGCACCTAACACACACGCGCAACCAACCCACCTGCCCCCGTTCACGGATATTCGTCCGCGGGTTCGTCGGAGTTGAGTGAGCCGACTGCGCGGTGAAGCTGGCGATACCGCGACTGCAAGCGATAGCAGCATCGCGGTGGGCGCAACGCCGTTCATGCTGCTAGCCGGCTACGCAGCACACGGCGCAGTTCGCCGCCATGGCTGGTCATCCCGTGGTCTGCGTGCCACGCCGTGACGGCATGAACTCGCCCGCTATCGGTTTGGCGTAGTACCGCAATCTCGCCGAGCCGGCGCCGACCCTCTCGATCCCTCCCAACATGCAGCAACACCTGGACCGCAGCGGCAAGCTGACTGTGCAGCGCCGCGCGATCCAGGCCGCCGAGCGCGCCCAATGCCTCCAGCCGGGCGGGAACCTCAGCCGGATTGTTGGCGTGCACTGTGCCCGCACCACCGTCATGTCCGGTATTCAGCGCCGCTAGTAGATCCACCACTTCAGGGCCCCTCACCTCGCCGATGACGATCCGGTCGGGCCGCATCCGCAGCGCCTGCCGTACGAGTTGGCGCACCGTCACCTCACCGGCACCTTCGACATTCGCGCAGCGTGCAACCAGCTTGACCAGGTGCGGATGCCGAGGTGCCAGTTCAGCCGCATCCTCAACACACACAATTCGCTCAGCCTGCGAAACCGCGCCCAACATCGCCGCCAACAGAGTGGTCTTCCCAGCGCCCGTGCCGCCACACACTAGGAACGCCTGTCGCGCCGCGATGATGTAATCGACGAGTTCTGCGGCCTGAGGCGCGATCGCGCCAGCGACCGCCAGAGCGGCAAGATCCTGGGTCGCCGGTCGCAATACCCGCAACGACAAGCATGTGCCTTCGGCCGCAACTGGCGGTAGGACGGCGTGCAGTCGCACCCCAAACCCCGCGGCGCCGATCCCGGCCAGCTGTCCGTCCACCCATGGCTGGGCATCGTCAAGACGGCGACCGGCGGCCAATGCCAGCCGTTGCGCCAATCGTCGCACCGCCGCCTCATCGGCAAACCGAATCTCACTGCGTTGCAAGCCGTTTCCGTCGTCGACCCAGACCGCATCGGGTGCGGTGACAAGAACGTCGGTGGTGCCTTCGGAGCACAGCAACGGTTCGAGGATGCCCGCACCCGTCAGTTCGGTTTGCAAGACTCTGAGTTTGGCGAGAACCTCAGTATCACCGAGGATCCCACCAGACTCAGCGCGGATCGCTGCGGCCACGACGTTGGGACGCAGTGGCGCGTTTTCGGTGGCGAGCCGCTCGCGGACACGCTCGATGAGTGAGTTACTCACGCGGCCTCACCACGCTGCGCTGAATGCGACGCCGTACCCGCACCCGGCAGTACGCCAAGAACCCGGTGCGCTGCCACTATCAATGCGGATCGGCGTCGCAATCGCAGGCCGCCGCGCTCTAGCTGCTCAGCAAGCCGCGGTTGGGCTTTCACCGCCGCCAGTAGCGCTACGCCGGCGATATCGGCGATGTCGGATGCCCGCAGCCCGCCGGGTGATGGTCCACGTACGACCAACCCTAGGTTGGGATTATTCGCCGCCAGCAACGGCACCATCGTGGCCGTCGCCGCACATGCGCGCACGTCGCAAGGGCTGACCACGACAACAAGATCAGCGCAAGCCAAGGCAGCCTGGGAGGCATCCGTTAGAGAACGAGGAAGGTCGCACACGACGGTCACACCCCCTCGGCGGCCGGCATCGACGACGGCGTCCACAGCGGCGGCGTCTAGCTCGTGGGCCCGCCTGGTACCAGAAAGCAAGCTGACGCCTCCGCGTCTTGGCAAGGCTTCGCGCACCGCGGACCAAGTCAGCCTCCCACCCCGGATAGCCAGGTCGGGCCAGCGCAAGCCGGGTGAGGTCTCGCTACCTGCCAGCAAGTCGAGGCCACCACCCCATGGATCGAGGTCGACAAGCAACGCGTGGGTGGCGGCCTGCGCCAACGCCACCGCGAACAACGAAGCCCCGGCCCCGCCGCGACCCCCGATGACCGCAACCACCCTGCCGCACAGCCTGTCATCTCGTGCCGACTCCGCGGCTTCGGCGAGTTCGCGGATGAGTTCGCGCTCTTGCTCGGGAATCCTCAACACCCGCTGGGCGCCGACCGCAATGGCGGCGACCCAGGTGGCTGTCTCAGCCTCGGTACCGGTCAGCACGCTCACATGCGCGCGCCGCGGCAGCCCAGCCTGACCGCACCGATCTGCACTTTCCTCGTCAAGCATGACAGCCGCAGCCGCTGACCACGTCTTCCTGGACACCGGTTTGCGGCGGTGGTGAAACACCGGCACCCCGGCGGCAGCGGCGACACGGTCCACCTCGTCGCGCAACTCAGGATCCGCCAGTATTGCCAACACCCCCGCGCCTGCCGGGCCGGTGTGGGAAGAGCCACCGAGGTTCGTCACTCGCTTACCGTGCTGGACCGCGGCTGCGTCGCACCAGGCCAAAAGACAGATTTGTGAATGAGACGACAACTGTGTACAACCGCGTTGGCTGCCCGCATAGTCGAGCGTGGGCAACACGATCGGGCAATGCCGGGAAAGCGAAAAAATGCGTCCGGCGGGAGAGAAAAAACTGCCCAACAAAAGGGACGACCCCCGCCAGGGGGGGAGGAGGCGAGGGTCGTCGTGTATCAGCCCCGGGGGGTCGGGCTGATACACCCTCAGCTCACGGCCGAGTATGCATACTATACACATGACAGTGCTGATTCACGCAAGTGCTGCCTACAACGGAAAGTACAGCTTGAGCCCCGTAAATGACCTCAACTAGTCGACAGCATCGACGCAATTGTCGGAGCGGGGTCGCGGCCTCGTCTCGCCGCCGGCCTATGCTGAGCCGGTGACCGTCTTCGACTCGGCCGCCCAGCAGCAAATGTCACCGGACACGACGGCAGCCGCCGGCTCCCGGGCCCGAACCGCCGCTTTCTTTGACCTCGACAAGACCATCATCGCCAAGTCGAGCACTCTGGCCTTCAGCAAACCCTTCTTCGCTCAGGGACTACTGAATCGCCGTGCCGTCCTGAAATCCAGCTACGCCCAGTTCATCTTTTTGCTCTCCGGCGCCGACCACGATCAAGTGGACCGGATGCGCACCCACGTGACGAACATGTGCACCGGTTGGGATGTGGCGCAGGTGCGGTCAATCGTCAACGAAACACTGCACGATATCGTGACCCCCCTGGTGTTCGCAGAAGCGGCCGACCTGATCGCCGGCCACAAACTGTGCGGCCGTGACGTCGTGGTTGTCTCGGCATCGGGCGAGGAGATCGTCGGCCCTATCGCGCGTGCGCTCGGCGCCACACACGCGATGGCAACCCGAATGGTCACCAAGGACGGCAAGTACACGGGCGACGTCGCGTTTTACTGTTACGGCGAAGGCAAGGTGCAAGCGATACATGAGCTTGCCGCCCGCGAGGGCTACCCGCTGGAACACTGCTACGCCTATTCCGACTCGATCACCGATCTGCCAATGCTCGAGACGGTTGGCCACCCCTCGGTGGTCAACCCTGATCGCGGATTACGCAGAGAAGCCATCGAACGCGGTTGGCCGGTGCTGTCGTTCTCAAAACCAGTGTCCCTGCGCGATCGAATCCCAGCACCGTCGGGTGCGGCGATCGCCACCACCGCCGCCGTGGGAGTTACTGCGGCGGCCGCTGGGGCTGTCACCTACTCCTTGCTGCGCCGTTTCGCGTTCTAGCCTTCGGCCCACGCCGGGCCTAGCGACGCCAGCGCCCCACGCAGCAAACCCGCAACGGGCGTGATGCCATACTCTTGCCAAACCCTTGCCAACTTTCGCACAATTAGGCCTTGCTGCGCCGAGGGTCTAGTAGTACAAAGGAATCACGGAAGCTCGGCGAGGCCTAGATCGATTCGGAAGAGAAGGCTCGATCTCCCGACCCGAGCAACCAGCACGGTTCCCGGCACCCACGCGGAGTCATAGCCGCGATAATGGCAGAAGTGTTGCGGGCCTGCGTAGTTGCGAATTTCAGAAGGCGTTAGCGGCCCTTTGGGTGGGGTCCGCAGCCCGAAGTGTCGCAAAGTCGCCGAGGCCACCCACGCAACCCCAATAAATGCACGCTTGGTAACCGTGAACCGTGCTGGCGGGCGGCGATTCGATGACATCGGATCACCGCCCGCTTTATGTTTATTTCTCCACCTTTTCCGGGTTGTGTTTTGAGCAGCTAGCTACCGGCCCGACAGGGAATCCGCAATTGACAACGCCTCTTGCGCTCCGGCCTGCATCGCCCGGCAGCACAACACCAGCCAGCCGGCCACACCGTCTGGGGTGCCCTCGGCGAAGCCGCACGCCGCGTCGCGGTAATTCCCGGGCTGACGCATCCACCTCACCTCAGGCACACCAAGGCCGTGCGGATCGAGCCCGGTGGCGATACTGACCAATCGCGACACTGCGCGAGCCACCACACCGTCTGCACTACCAAACGGCTTCAACGTCAGCAGCTCTCCGTGGGCGACCGCGGCAACCACCGGAGCTGATGCCTGGGTGGGCGAGGCGACCACATCGGCGAGCAACTCCAGTCGCGGCCCAACTTCGCTGTCTCGCCGCGGCCTGCCAAGCCGATCTTCATCGACCTGCTCGGCTGCCGCCAACATATGCAACCGAGCCAGCGCCTGCAACGGCGCTCGCTGCCATACCCCAACCAAAGGGCCTGCGCCACCTTCCAACGCTTGCGCCACCCGCAACGCTCCGCCGAACACGGGATCGCTGACCCCTTGGTTTCCCGATACGCTTTCGGCCAAGTCATCCAGTCGGACGGGACCGCCGTCGAGCACTGACGAAGCCCGCGCCCCCCGCAGCGCCGCCTCGGCCGCCGTCAGGGGCCAGCCCCGCAGGTTCGCCCGATGACGGTGCGCCCGGCCCAGCGCGTCACGTGCCTGTTCGCTAGCGGCGGCGACACCAGGAAGGTCCATCAGCGGTGCCAGCGGGTCGATCGTCACAGGTTGCCAACCTATCGGGGAGCACCCGGCGCCCCAGGAATGGCCTCGAGTAACTCGCGCGTGTACGGGTGACTGGGCCTGGTGAACACCTCCTCGGTGGGCGCATACTCCACCACTCGGCCGGCACTCATCACCAACACGTCGTCGGCGATCTGTCGGATCACCGCCAAATCATGGCTGATGAACAAGTAGGTCAAGCCCAGCTGGGCCTGCAGATCGGCCAACAGAGCCAGAATCTGTGCCTGAACCAAGACGTCGAGCGCAGAGACGGCCTCGTCGCACACCAGCAACTCCGGCCGCAGCGCCAGGGCCCGAGCGATGGCGACCCGCTGCCGTTGACCACCGGATAGCTCCCGAGGCAGCCGGCCCAGCACCGACGACGGCAGCGCTACCTGCTCGACGAGCTCATGCACCGCTCGGCGGCGCTGCCCCCGGTCACCAACCCGGTGGATACGCAATGGTTCCTCAATGGCCCGAAACACCGAGTACATGGGATCCAGACTGCTGTAAGGATTCTGGAATACCGGCTGCACCCGACGACGAAAAGCCAGCGCTGCATCCCGGTCTAGTTTGGCAGTACCGGCTTGGACCTTCTCTCCGCCGAAGACCACCGTGCCCGAGGTCGGCTGCAACAAACCCAACACCATCTTCGCGACCGTCGACTTCCCAGAACCCGATTCGCCGACGATGGCTAGGGTGCTGGCACGTCGGAGCCGAAAAGATACCTCCTCGACGGCCCGAAACTCCGCGCGCCGCCAGGGTGCGCCGCGCGACTCCCGGTAGCTCTTGGTCAGCTCCGACGCCACCAGAATGTCGTCCCGCCCAGGTGCGCGCCTGCCCGCCTGTTCCGCTGCTCCACTAGCCACCTGCAACCGAATTCGGCCCGAACTGTTGTCGCGCGCGGCCGACGATGGAGCAGCAGCCACCAGCTCGCGCGTGTAGTCGTGTTGCGGGTTGCTCAGAATCGATTGCGCCGCACCGGACTCCACCACCATGCCGCGATAGATAACGGCCACCGACTCGGCCCGCTCGGCCGCCAGCGCCAAATCGTGGGTGATCAGCAGCAACGCGGTGCCCAATTCCTTGGTAAGGCGCTGCAAATGGTCCAGCACCTGCCGCTGCACCGTGACATCCAACGCAGACGTCGGCTCGTCGGCGATCAGCAGACGCGGCCGACCCGCCAGTCCGATGGCGATAAGCGCGCGCTGACACATGCCACCCGACAACTGGTGCGGATACCGCCCCGCCTGCTTACCCGGATCGGGCATGCCGACCTCGGCGAGCAACTCCACGGCTCGCCGCCGCGCTTCGCGACCATCAGTGTTAGCACGCAGCGCTTCCCGGATTTGAAAGCCAATCTTCCAAACCGGGTTCAGGTTTGTCATTGGATCTTGGGGCACGTAGCCGATGTCACGACCTCGGATCGACCGGAGCAGCCGCCGGTCCGCAGATGCAATGTTGAGTCCATCAAACATGATGCGCCCAGCGGTAATTCGTCCACCGCGTGGAAGTAGCCCCAGAACCGCGGCCGCGACCGTAGATTTCCCCGATCCCGATTCGCCGACAACCGCAACGGTTTGCCCGCGACGAACCGTCAGGTCTACCCCGCGAACCGCGTGAACATCTTCGCCGAAGCAGACTTTTAGCCCCTCAACCGACAGCAGCGGCGCCGCATCACCACTCACAGACGCAGCCTGCCCTCATCGGTTCGCTCTGCATCTCGCCGGTACGACTCATGCGCGCAGTGCCCGTGAAGCCGGATCCAGGGCATCGCGCAATGCGTCGCCCATCATCATGAAGGCCAGCACTGTAATCGCTAACGCACCAGCGGGATAGAACAATATGGGCGAGCCCGAACGCAGTCGCGTCTGCGCAACGCTAATGTCGCCGCCCCAGGACACCACCGATGCCGGAAGCCCGACCCCCAGGTAGGAAAGCGTCGCCTCAGCGACGACAAAGGCACCGAGGGCAATCGTTGCCACCGCGATCACCGGCCCCACGGCGTTAGGCACCGCATGTCGGATCAGAATTTGAAACCTACTTAGCCCCAGAGCTTTAGCAGCAAGAACGTAATCGCTTTGGCGAACCTCCAGCACCGCACCGCGAGCGATCCGAGTGACTTGCGGCCAGCCGAAAAGCGATAGAATCGCGATTACCGTCCATACCGTGCGATGGTGCATAACTTGCATAAGCACGATAGCGGCCAACAGCAACGGCAATCCGAAGAACACATCGCTGATGCGCGAAATCACAGCATCGACCCATCCGCCGTAGAAACCAGCCAGCGCGCCCAAAGTCCCACCGATAACGAACACCGCCAGTGTGGCTCCCAACCCGACAGTGACCGAAGCACGCGCCCCGTAGACCGTGCGCGCATAGATGTCGTGGCCCTGCAGATCAGTGCCGAACCAATGTGCGGCCGACGGACTCAGCAGACTCTGGCTGGGGTCGGCGTACTTCGGATCGACTCCGGTGAACAACGCCGGAAACGCCACGACGACAAGAATCAGCGCGATCAACGAGGCCGCAATAACAAACTTTGGACGGCGCCGCAGCCCGCGCCAGGTAACGTGCCAGAACCCGCTCGACTCAGCCATACCGGATCCTCGGATCCAACGCTGCGTACAGCAGGTCCACCAAGAGATTCGCAATCAAATAGACCAACACCAGCACCGTCACGATCGACACCACCGTCGGTGCTTCCTGGCGGGTGACCGCCTGATACAAAACCCCGCCGACGCCGTGGATGTTGAAAATTCCTTCGGTCACAATGGCGCCGCCCATCAACGCACCCAGATCTGCTCCCAAAAAAGTCACCACTGGGATCAGCGAGTTCCGCAGAATATGCACCGTGACCACCCTGGGCCGTGACAGCCCTTTGGCCGTAGCGGTCCGCACGTAGTCGGCATGCGCATTTGCGGCCACCGCAGAACGAGTCAGCCGCACCACGTAGGCGAAGGACACAGCGCCCAGGACGATCCCAGGTAACAGCAAGCGATCGAACGTCGCCCGTCCGCCGACGGTGACCGGCACAATTCCCAGCCGAACCCCGAACAAGAACTGCGCCAGGAAACCGAGCACGAAGATGGGGATCGCGATAATGATCAGCCCGGTGACCAACACCGTGGCGTCAAAAATCCCTCCCTGCCGCAATCCGGCGATCACGCCGAACCCGATTCCCAACACCGCTTCCACTACCAGCGCGATTAGTGCCAGCCGCAGGGTTACCGGGAATGCGTGCGCCAGAACCGCCTTGACCGGAAGCCCCGAATAGGCGCGGCCCAGATCGCCGCGCACGATGCCCCCCAGATAGCGCAAATATTGGACCATGAACGGGTCGTCGAGGTGGTAGCGGGAACGCAGTTGGGCGGCCACCGCGGGAGTCAGCGGCCGGTCGCCGGCCAGCGCGGCCAGCGGGTCACCGGGCAGCAGGAATACCATGCCGTAGATCAGCAGCGTGGCGCCGAGAAAAACCGGCACCATGACAGCGACCCGACGCACGACGTACCAGCCCACCTCACTCCTTGACAATATTCTCGTAGTCGGGCAGCCCATTCCACGTGACCGTGACGTTGCTGACTTCAGACGACCACCCGACGACGGCTACGTTGTCCCATAGCGGAATAGCGGGCATGTCGTGAAACAAAATTCGCTGGGCGGCGTTGGCCAGCACATTCGCCTCCGACAAACTGGGCGCAGCCTCGGCCGCCGACATCGCCGCATCAAACTCCGGGCTGGAGTATCCGACATCGTTGGACCCCGCCCCGGTCGCGTACAGCGGGGCCAGGAATTCGATCATCGACGGATAGTCACCCTGCCATCCGGAGCGAAAAGCACTGTCGATAGTGCGGTTCGTAATCTGAGTCCGAAACCCGGCAAAGGTAGGTTGCGGTGCGCCGACCGCGTCGATACCCAGAACATTCTTAATACTATTCGCGACCGCGTCCACCCACTCCCGATGACCGCTGTCGGCGTTGTAGGCGATTGCGTATTGCCCACTCCACTTTGAGATCCCATTGGCTTGCGCCCAGAGCCGCCGAGCCCGGTCGGGGTCGAAGTCCAATGTGTCGTTGCCTGGCAAGTGGGGGTCGAATCCCGGTAGCGCTCGGGCAGTGAAATCGCGAGCGGGAGTCCGGGTGTCGACAAAGATGTGTTCGCAGATCTGCGAACGATTGATCGCAGCCGACAATGCCAGCCGGCGCAGCCGACCTTCCTCGCCACCGAAATGCGGCAACCGCAGCGGAGTGTCGAGACTCTGGTTTATTGCCACGGGCCCGCTGGTGGAATCGTCGCCTAGGTCACGCTGGTAGACCGGCAATGCGCTCGGCGGAATCGTGTCTAGGACATCGAGATTGCCGGACAGCAGGTCCGAATAGGCTGTATCCAGATTGGCGTAAAACTCGAACCGCAGGCCTTTGTTGCGGGGTTTCCGATTGCCATGATATTCGGGATTGCGCACCAGATCGATTTTGACATTGTGCTCCCAAGCCGGTCCGTCGAGACGTCGCTCATCGTCGTCAAGTTTGTAGGGGCCGTTACCAATCGGGTGGTCGCCGAAGGCGGCCATGTCCCGGAATGCCACTACCGGCAGCGGGTAGAACGAGCTGTGGCCCAGTCGCAGCGTGAAATCGATGGTCGGAGCCTTAAGACGCACAGTGAATTCAAGATCATTGACCACGTGCAATCCAGACATCGTGGTGACGCCTCGTCCGCTGGTCGGGCCAGCTACGTCATCGAAGCCCTCGATCGGGCTGAAGAAGCTCTGCTGCAGTTGGGCATTGGCACCCAACGCTCCGTAATTCCACGCGTCGACAAACGAATGGGCCGTCACTGGCGAGCCGTCGGTGAACTTCCAGTCGGGTTTGAGAGTGATCCGGTAGTTGACGTGGTCAGTGGTCTCGATCGACTGGGCGACCTCTGGTGATGGTTTACCAGTGGCATCGTAGGACACCAGACCAGCGAACAGCCGATCCAAGATCCGGCCACCGTTACTGTCATTGGTGCCGGTCGGAACCAGCGGGTTGGGTGGCTCGCCACCGTTGACCACCACCAGGTCGGGACTGAGCACCCCGCCTCCGCAGCCGGACACCGACGCGAGAACCAACAATCCCGCTGCTATGGCAGGCAGCACGGCCCGCATGCGATGCATGAGAGCGACCATAGGGCCTTCCGCCGCGCCAGTCAGACAGGGTCCGGCTTCCCCGGCTTGGTGTCGGCGTCCAAGATGGTGACGGCCGCGCCGGGTCGGTGACTAGGCTCTCTGCTGTTGACGAGGCAGCGAGCACGACCAGTCTCGCCGAACACCCTGACATAGGAGACACAACGGTGACTGCCACCAACCCCGAAAGCCCGGCGTCGTATCCGCCGTCGGCGCAGTTCGCTGAGCAGGCCAACGCCAACATAGAGCTGTACCGCGAAGCAGAGCAGGACCGGCTGGCCTTTTGGGCCAAGCAAGCCAGGCGGCTGTCTTGGGCGACCCCGTTCACCCAGGTGCTGGACTGGTCCGACGCTCCCTTCGCCCGGTGGTTCGTGGGCGGCAAGCTCAACGTCGCCTACAACTGCGTGGATCGCCACGTCGAAGCGGGCCACGGGGATCGAGTCGCCATCCACTGGGAGGGCGAGCCTTCGCACGACCACCGCACCCTGACCTATTCGGATCTGCAGACCCAGGTCTGCAAGGCCGCGAACGCGCTGACCGAGCTCGGTCTGGTCGCCGGGGACCGCGTCGCGATCTACTTGCCGCTCATCCCTGAGGCCGTCATCGCAATGCTGGCCTGCGCGCGACTCGGAATCATGCACAGCGTGGTGTTCGGCGGTTTCACCGCGACCGCATTGCGCGCCAGGATCGCAGACGCGCAGGCCAAACTGCTGATAACCAGCGACGGGCAGTTTCGGCGAGGCAAGCCCGTACCACTCAAAGACGCCGCTGACGAGGCGGTGGCACCGAACGCGGATGGCTCGGCTAGCTCCATCGAGCATGTTCTGGTGGTGCGGCGGACCGGAATTGATGTGTCTTGGCGAGCTGACCGCGACCTGTGGTGGCACGATGTGGTCGATTCCGCGGCGCCCGAACACGCCGCCCAATCGTTTGACGCCGAACATCCGCTGTTCTTGTTGTACACATCGGGCACTACCGGCAAGCCCAAGGGCATCGTCCATACCAGCGGCGGGTATCTATGCCAGAGCTCGTACACGATGCACACTATTTTCGACGTCAAACCGGACAGCGACATATTTTGGTGCACTGCCGATATCGGCTGGGTCACCGGGCACACGTACGGCGTCTACGGGCCGCTATCGAGCGGGATCACCGAAGTTCTCTATGAGGGCACGCCCGATACACCAGATCAGCACCGACATTTCCAGATCATCGATAAGTACGGCGTTACGATTTACTACACCGCGCCCACTCTGATTCGGACATTTATGAAGTGGGGCCGTGAGGTCCCCGACACCCATGATCTGTCCAGCCTTCGGCTGCTGGGGTCAGTCGGCGAGCCCATCAACCCCGAAGCCTGGCGTTGGTACCACGATGTGATCGGTGCCGGACGTTCCCCGATAGTGGACACCTGGTGGCAGACCGAAACCGGCTCGGCGATGATCTCGCCGCTGCCCGGAGTCACCGCGGCCAAACCCGGCTCAGCGATGGCGCCGCTGCCGGGAATCTCAGCCAAGATCGTCGATGACCATGGCGATCCTCTGCAGTCGGACAGCAAGGGAGTCGAACACGTCACCGGGTACCTAGTCTTGGACCAGCCGTGGCCGTCCATGCTGCGCGGCATCTGGGGCGACCCGGCCCGCTACTACCACGCCTACTGGTCGAAGTTCGCCGACAAAGGGTATTACTTCGCTGGAGACGGGGCTCGAATCGACTCCGACGGCGCAGTCTGGGTGCTGGGTCGCATCGACGACGTAATGAATGTGTCGGGGCACCGGATCTCCACTGCCGAGGTGGAATCGGCGCTGGTCGCCCACGCCGGGGTTGCCGAGGCCGCGGTGGTCGGGGTTGCCGACGACACCACCAGTCAAGCCGTCTGCGCGTTCGTCGTCATGCTCGCCAACTACGTCCCACACGACCGAACCAGCGAGGAGTTGCGCGCCGAAGTGGCCCGAACCATCTCGCCCATCGCAAAACCTCGGGATGTCCATGTGGTGCCGGAGCTGCCCAAGACCCGAAGCGGCAAGATCATGCGGAGACTGCTTCGCGATATCGCCGAGAACCGGGAATTAGGCGACACCTCGACCCTGCTCGATCCCTCCGTTTTCGACGCCATCCGGGGTGCAAGGTAGGCAGTGGCAGCCAACCGCTGGCACCGCGCTCGCCTGCTGCCGGGTGCGCCGATCAGGCGGGTAGCGGGACGAATCCGGCTCCCGGGCGGTTCTTACTGTCGATATCGGCAAGGATCGCACCCATCGACATCACAACTGCCGGGGTGTGCAGCGGTATGTATTTGATGACACAGCTGGGCAGGTTGTCGCTGAAAGCGCCGTGGATCATCCCGACCAGCAGATTGTTCACGGTGACCGGTCCCCCCGAATCACCAGGACCCCCACAGACCTGCATGACGATGGTGCCCGGATTCTGGCCGCGCCCCCAGGTGACGCCGCACGAGTTGCCTGTCGAGCGACCCTGCTTGCAGGCTATTTGCCCGAAAGCCGGTTCCGGGCCAATGCCATTGATCGCGAAGCCGTTGAAATTGGCAACCGGCGTTACCTTGGCCGGATCAAACTCGATCACCGCGTAATCGAGGCCCTCATTGCCGGCCACCATGGTGCCCACTGGGCCCTTATCCTCCGCGCCCTCCGCCGCAACCCGAGCACCCGGACCCCCGCAATGCGCTGAGGTAAAGCCGATCAAAGCACCGGTCTTGTCGTGGCCAATAGCGGTCAGGGTGCACAGTGCGTCCTCGTTGACCACGATGCCCGCACCGCCACCCATGGGGACTGCGTCGGCAGCAGTCGAGGCCGCTGCGGGTAGCAACACAAATGCTAGAAGCGCGGCGACGCCCACGGCGAAACACCGAGTCGCCATCTGCACGGCAGATCCTCCCGTCACGTGGTCGGACATCGGGGCACAGATGCGCCAGTCTAGATGATCGCCCAGCGGGTCGATTGCTACCGAAATCGCGTCGAACACGAATAACTCATGCCAATTTCCCCGACAAATTCAGCTTGCTGGCCCATAGTGTTCGACTGATCTCCTATGGTGCCGCACCGCATGGCAACATAAACCGCGACGACGGAGAATCGAGAGGACCCTCTGTGAGCACTGCTGATCGCAAAAACGGTGTGCCCAGCACGCTGACGACGATTCCGTTGACTGATCCGCACGCCGGACCGGCCGAACCCTCGGTCGGTGACCTGATCAAAGACGCGACAACGCAGATTTCGACGCTGGTCCGCGCCGAGGTCGAACTAGCCCGAGCCGAGATCACCCGAGATGTCAAGAAGGGTCTGACCGGGAGCATTTTCTTCATCTCCGCGCTTGTGGTGCTGTTCTACTCCACCTTCTTTTTCTTCTTCTTCCTCGCCGAACTGCTGGACAGTTGGCTATGGCGGTGGGTGGCGTTCCTGATCGTGTTCGCCATCATGGTCGTGGTCACCGGGTTGCTGGCCCTGTTGGGATTTCTGAAAGTCCGCCGGATCCGAGGACCGCGCCAGACTATTGAATCTGTCAAGGAGACACGCACCGCCTTTACGCCGGGCCACGACAAGGCCACCGCCACCAAACATCAGACCATCGTGTCCGACTGCAAGACGCCGACCGATCCCTCGGGTTGGTAGATGGCAGCACCAGATCCGTCCGTGACCCGTATCGCCGGGCCATGGCGCCATCTGGACGTGCACGCTAACGGCATCCGTTTTCATGTCGTCGAGGCGATGCGGTCCGACCAGCCTGTTGTCGCGGCGCCGAACAAACCCTCCGCCGAGCCGGCCACAGCGCGACCGCTAATCATCCTGCTGCACGGTTTCGGGTCATTCTGGTGGTCCTGGCGCCATCAACTACGCGACCTTACCGGGGCACGGGTAGTCGCGGTTGATCTGCGCGGCTACGGCGGCAGCGACAAACCACCCCGCGGGTACGACGGCTGGACGCTGGCCGGCGACACCGCCGGGCTCATCCGCGCGCTCGGCCATTCGTCTGCGACGCTGGTCGGTCACGCCGAGGGCGGCCTGGCCTGCTGGACCACCGCACTGCTGCATTCACGTCTGGTCCGCGCCATTGCGCTTATCAGCTCGCCCCACCCGGCCGCGTTACGCCGATCCACGCTGATGCGGCGCGATCAGGGCCGAGCGCTGCTGCCGACGTTGCTTCGGTACCAGGTGCCAATCTGGCCAGAGCGACTCCTCACCCGGCATAGCGGGGCTGAGATCGAACGCCTGCTGCGCAGCCGCGGCTGCGCAAAATGGGTTGCTTCCGAAGACTTCTCGCAAACTGTCAGCTATTTGCGGCAGGCGATCCAGATCCCGGCAGCCGCGCACTCCGCGCTTGAGTACCAACGCTGGGCAGTTCGTAGCCAACTGCGGGACGAAGGCCGACGCTTTATGAAGTCGATGAACCAGCGCCCCGGCATCCCCATCTTGCACCTACGCGGAGACGCCGACCCCTACGTACTGGCCGACCCCGTCGAACGCACTCAGCGCTACGCACCCCACGGCCGGTACGTATCTGTTTCCGGCGCAGGTCATTTCAGCCACGAAGAAGCCCCCGACGAAGTCAATCGCCACTTAACGCGGTTCTTCGAGCAAGTACACGGTTCCCCACTCAGCTGACGCAAGATCCAGTGGGCACCGGGGTGTTGGCGCCAATCTTGGAGAGCTGGCCGGCCACCTCGGCGGCCGTCAGGGCGAAACCGGTGTCGACGTCGTCGACGGCTGCACCGAACACCACGCCGAGCACACGACCGTTGAGATCGATCAACGGCCCGCCCGAATCACCTTGCTCCACATTGGCTCTGATGGTGTACACGTCGCGGGTAACCGGCTGCGGGTCCCGATAGATGTCCGGACCACTAAGTCTGATGGCCTCTCGAATCCTGGCGGGTGTCGCCGTGAAGTTGCCGCCACCGGGATAACCCAGTGCCACAACACTGGCACCGGTCTTCGCCTGGCTTTCGGCGAACAAGAGAGGCTCTGGCTGCAAGTTCGGCACAGCCAGGATCGCGATGTCGACCAAGGGGTCGTAGGACACCACGGTGGCATCAAGGGGCTTGCCGCTGGCGTAAACCGCGACGCTGCTGGATCCAGCCACCACATGAGCGTTTGTCATTACGCGATTAGGCGAAACGACGAACCCGCTGCCCTCCAACACTTTCCGGCAGCTAGGCGCCAGGCTGCGGATCTTGACGACGCTCGGCTGCGCCGCCACCACCACCGGGTTATTGACCAAAGCTGGGTCAGGCGAAGCAACCGGAATCACCGGCGTGCGACTGAACGGTTCCAAAACCGTGGGCAAGCCCGAAGTGTTCAGCAACGCTGACAGCCGCTTCGGCACCGTCTTCAGCCATGTTGGCGCCACCTCGTTGACCTGAGCGAGCACCCGTGAACCGCGCACCGCAGCAGCCAACTCTGGCTGCTCTTTCGATTGTGTCAGTGGCGTCGCCAATAGCCAGGCTGCGGTGAGTACAACCAGAAGCTGCACGCCCACCCCGATGACCGAGTCGACAAACCGGATCGGCTGGCTGCGGATTGCACCACGAACTGCCCGCCCAAGCACCACCCCGGCAACCTCACCGACGACGACCAACGCCAGGATCAAGAACAACGCGGCGAATAGTTTGGCTCGCGGAACATTGATATAGCTGACAATGTGCGGCGCAAGCAGCACGCCGGCAACGGCACCCAACAGCACACCGACAAACGACAGCATCGAGCCCAAAGCCCCTGACCGCCAGCCGGAAATGGCTGCGATAAAGGCCACCGCCAAAACCGCGATGTCCAACCACTGCGACGGGGTCATCGAATTCATCGTGACCCACCCTGGTCGCCAACCAGCACCATCGCCTCGTCCAGTTCGCGGACATCGGTGGTGTCCCAGGGTTCCGCCCAGCCCGCGACGTCAAGCACGGCAGAAATCACCTGGCCAGTGAATCCCCACACCAGCATCTCGTTCAACAGAAACGCCGGGCCGGCGAGGCGCCGGCTGAAAGTGCGCCGGTACACCATGAGCCGATTCGCCGGATTGATGAAAGCGCGCACCGGCACCCGCGCCACCAGCGCCGTCTCGGCCTCGTCGACGACGCCTACCGGGCCCGGGTCCGGCGAGTAGGCCAACACCGGGACAACGTGGAACCGGGACGGGGCAATGAACGTCCGCTCCAGAGTGGCCAGTGGATGCAACCTCCCGACATCGATTCCCGTTTCCTCGCGCGCCTCTCGTAACGCAGTGGCGACCGGGCTGTCATCGCCGGGATCGGATGTGCCCCCAGGGAACGCCGCCTGACCGGCATGGTGCCGCAATGTCGATGCCCGCACGGTCAACAGCAGGTCAGCATCATGCGGGACGCGTTCCGAAGACGCCGAGTCCGGACCGGAAAACAGCACCAATACGGCCGCCTCGCGGCCGTCGCCCCGTATCGATGCCTTCGCCGTGGCCGCCGTGACCATCGCCAGCACATCCACCGGCAGCCGACGCCGGTACGCATCAGGTATCGCACCAACATTGTCGACCAGCGGACGCAGCCAGGACGGACCGACGTCAGGCGTCAGGGCCAATGCTGCATTCACCGGCGACTCCCTGCCTCGATATTGCGCGTCTCCTCATGGGGCCGCCCCCGCTGCCCGCATCGTCGCCGAGCGGGCTCTCATCCGGCCTCGTTTCCCACCGCAGCCCCGATCTGGTCGGCTGAGTCGAAAACCCGCAGCAGGGTTTGGGCAACGCTACCGTCCGGCCGTAGCACCACCGTCGCGGGCATCACATTCGCAACCCGCAGCGCCGCCGCCACCCGTCGACGACCATCCTGCAGCGTCGGCAGCCGAACGCCAAGATCGGCCAACCGCAGCAACGCAGCCGTCTCGTTTTCGTCTTGATGTACCGTCACGACCATCACCTTGGGCCCGACCCGCCGCTGATATTCGGCCATGGCGGGCAATTCGGCGATGCACGGCTCGCACCAGTACGCCCATAAATTGATGATCACCCGACGCCCAAACAGGGCGCGGGCCACATCGACAGCCGATCCGTCGGCCGCGCATTCCACCACCACGCCATGTAGGGCCGCCGAGCTGGAACCACCGCCAGCCGAGACGGGACACGGCGGTAAATCCGCACGCTCGCGGGGCTCAGCTAGGGCAGCCGGGGTGTCCGCGTCGCGATGTTCACGCTGAGCCGGTGTCTGGGTCGTGGCGTTCGGCTCCGAGTTTGCGCCCAGTTCGGCGACCAACGCCGCCACCAAAACCGCGACCAAGGCCAGGATCGTGATGGTCCAGCGGGCGCTTCTGGTCATGGTCTTCATGGCGGACCCAACGCGGGTTTCCTGAGGTGAAACGAGCCCAAAGTTAGCTTTACACCCAGGCTCACGCGTGAGGCCAGCTTCACGTTTGTGTGACTCCGGTGCTAAAGCCCAGCCAGGGCCAGCAGGTGCTCGGTCTCCGGGCCCTGAACCAGCGGCGCGGCCAACAGCGGTTCAGTCGGCCCCAACCCGAAGGAGGGACAGTCTTTGGCCAGCACGCACACACCACACGCCGGTTTGCGGGCATGGCACACCCTGCGACCGTGGAAGATCACTCGGTGGCTCAGCAGCGTCCACTCCTTGCGTTCAATCAGGTCACCAACCGCGTGCTCCACCTTGACGGGGTCTTCCTCGACCGTCCAACGCCACCGCCGCGCCAATCTCCCGAAGTGGGTGTCGACGGTGATTCCGGGAATATCGAATGCGTTTCCCAGGATGACATTGGCAGTCTTGCGCCCCACTCCGGGCAGAGTTACCAGCTCGTCCATGGTGGCCGGCACCTCACCGTCGAACCGCTCAACCAACGCCTGGCCCAGACCGATGAGCGAAGTCGCCTTGTTGCGGTAGAAGCCGGTCGAGCGAATCATCTCCTCAAGCTCAACGCGGTCCGCCTGGGCATAGTCGCGCGCCGTGGGGTACCGCGCGAACAAGGCCGGTGTCGTCAAATTCACCCGCTTGTCGGTGCTTTGCGCCGAAAGAATGGTGGCCACCGCTAGCTCAAGGGGCGACCTGAAGTCCAGCTCGCAGTAGACGTGTGGGAATGCCCGCGCCAATGTGCGATTCATCCGCCTTGCCCGTCGCACCAAGCCCGTTCGGGTTTCGGCCGACCACCGCCTCGCAAGGCCGGCGGCGGGCATCGCTGACTTTGACCTAGAACGCCCCGACGACCTCGCTGCAGTCACCTACGACAGAGTACTGATTTCGTGATCCCGCTGAGACCTTGGCCATGTTTACTCTTTCTGTGTCGTGGTTGCTGGTGGGCTGCATTCCGGGGTTGTTGATGCTGACGACCCTTGGGCTAGGACGGTTGGAAAGGGCGCTTACCGGCGACACAGTCGCGGCGACCGAGACGGCCCACGATTGCGAACAGGCCGAGCCAGTGGATGTGCGTACGCTGGCTCGCGGGGGAATGCCGGACGCGGTGGACTACCTACATCGACGCCACGGCCGGCAGCGCGTCGATTCACCGCCGCCCACTTCCTACACAGACGCGGCTCATACCGAGCCGTTCTTTGCCACACACCTCACCAACCACTACACGGCCGAGTTGCCAACCCGGGCATATGACCCCGCGTGGGCAAATCGCCAGTTGACGACAGCCCGGCGGGCCAATCGTGTGTAGTTTGGGCACGAATCGTGCGTAGCGTGGGCACGAATCGTGGGGCCGATTGGCCTATCTGTAGACTCTACGCTGGCCAGAGGTTTGGTCTGCCCATATCACTTCGTTGGAAAGCTGAAGAAGCAACGTGGACGAGATCCTGGCAAGAGCAGGAATCTTCCAAGGGGTTGAGCCCAGCGCTATCACGGCGCTTACCAGGCAGCTACAACCCGTCGATTTTCCCCGTGGACACACGGTTTTCGCTGAAGGCGAGCCGGGTGATCGGCTATACATCATAGTCGCGGGCAAAGTCAAGATCGGGCGCCGCTCACCAGACGGCCGGGAGAACCTACTGACGATCATGGGCCCGTCGGACATGTTCGGCGAATTGTCGATCTTCGACCCAGGGCCACGAACCTCCAGCGCGACCACGATCACCGAGGTTCGAGCGGTGTCGATGGACCGCGATGCGCTGCGGGCTTGGATCGCCGATCGCCCCGAAATCGCCGAGCAGCTACTGCGGGTGTTGGCCCGGCGACTGCGCCGCACCAACAACAACCTGGCCGACCTCATCTTCACCGATGTCCCCGGCCGCGTGGCCAAACAGCTGCTGCAGCTCGCCCAGCGGTTCGGCACTCAAGAAGGTGGCGCGATGCGGGTCACCCACGACCTAACTCAAGAGGAGATCGCCCAGCTCGTGGGCGCTTCGCGGGAAACCGTCAACAAAGCCCTGGCCGATTTCGCTCATCGCGGCTGGATTCGCCTTGAGGGTAAGAGCGTTCTGATCTCTGACTCCGAACGACTCGCCCGCCGGGCAAGGTAGCACTTCCGTACCGAGCGCTACTTAACCCCGCAGGTAAGCCACCTGCGCCTGTACTGACCATTCCGCCGCATCCCAAAGCTTCTCGTCGACATCAATGTAGACGTGCTCAACGATTTGGCGGATTGTGGCGTCGTCGCCCAGATCCCGCAGCGCGGAACGCACCTGCTCCAATCGCTCGTGCCGATGCGCCAGGTATCTCGACGCCACGGCTTCGAGGTCGGCTAACTCGGGCCCGTGCGCAGGTAGCACCATCCGCGGCCCCAGACCGCGCAGTCGATGCAGGGAGTCCAAGTATTCCGCGAGGTTGCCATCGTCTTTGTCGAGGACCGTGGTGCCACGACCCAGCACGGTGTCCGCGGTCAGCACTGCGTCATCGAGGACGAACGACACCGAGTCGGCGGTGTGCCCACGACTCGCCAGCACCGTGATCTTCAATCCGGCCGCGTCAATCACTTCGCCATCGGTCAGCGTCACGCTGGTGGCGTCTTAGGACTGGTGTAAAAACGCTGGGCGCATGTTCCTGGTGGTCATGTTACGCGGCGGTGGTGTCGGTCGTGGTTGTTGTGGTGGGGGGATGCAGTGGGCGGGGTGGCTCGAGCAGTTGGTGGCGTAGTTCTTGGAGGTGGCGGCTGGTCGCTGATGTTTGGGTGACTCCGCGCCAGCCGCGGCTGGCGCGGTCGAGGACGGCCCATACCAGCGACAGACAGCTGGTTTCGCCGGGTAGGCGGCCGATGACCTTGACCCGGCGACGGGATTCTCCGAAGGTGCGTTCGATGAGGTTGGAATGGCGGATGCGTGTCCAGTGTTGGCGGGGGAAGCGCAAATGCACGCTCAGCGAGGCGAAGTCGTTGGCCAGGCAAGCGACCGCGGCTGGGTAGAGCCCGCGGTATGTGGTGGTGAACTCCTCGGCGCGGCGGGTGGCTTCATCCACGGCCTGCTGGCCGGGTGGCTGGTCAATGTCATCGAAGATCGACCAGAACGCGGCTTTGATCTCGTCCTGGACCGCGACAGGTGTCTTGGCGATGACGTTACGGCAGCGATGGATCAGACACCGCTGACGCAGGCTTGCCGGAAACGTGGTCTCCCATGCGGCGATCAGGCCCGGCGCCCCGTCGGAGATGCCCAGTAGCGGCGGGCGTAGTCCCCGGTTCCTCAGGTCAGCCAAGAAGTCGGCCCACGCATCAGCCGACTCCGCTGCGGCTGGGGCCAGCCCAATAAACAGGGGCTTGCCGTCGGTGCAGATGCCCCAGGCGGCCAGCACCGGCTCGGCCGGGGCGTTGGGATGCATCCGAAAGTTCGAGGCATCCAAGAACAGGTAGTCCAACACCAGCTCATCAAGGCGTCGAGACGACCACGCAGCGAACTCGTCTTTGATGGCCGCACAAATCCGGCTCACCGTCGAGCGCGACAACGCCGCCTACGAGCCCAGCACCTCGGCCAACGCGGCCTCGATGTCGCGATCCGACAAACCGCGCACCCATCCCGAAATCACCAACGCCTCCAGAGCGTGGGTGCGCGTCACCCCGGCACCGAATAGCCGCGAACAGAACCGCTCGTCGGTGTCGCGTAGTTTCGGGCGGCATAATTCGACCGAGCCCATCGTGGTCTTCACCGTCGCCGGCGGTTGATACCCATTGCGGTACCCGCCCGGGCCGTCCTGAACCCGACGCTGGTGACGGGCTCGGCCCAACACTGCTTCTACCTCGGCCTCCACGGCGACCTGAAACACCAGACGCACCGATAACCGCCCGACCTCCTCCAAAATCTCGGTCAACGGCCGCTCGGTCGCGGCGAACAACTGATCCATCTCAACACGCACACGCTCAATCGGCGATACTCGCTTGGTCACGGGCGTAGCCCCTCCTTCATAGCTTTCGTCGGTTGCGACGGAACCTACGCCCGTGACCATTTACACCAGCGATGAGACGCGACCGTCACGCTATCGCCGCGCAGGAATTTCGGATCCACGGCGCGTACCGGCGCACCGGTCAGCCCAACCAGCTTGTCGATGCCATCGGTGTGGTCGCCATGCCGATGACTGATCAACACCAGCTCAACGCGGCCCAGTGCAGCAACCCGGGCAATGTGCTCGTCGTCGTCTGGCCCGGGGTCGACAACGACCAGCTCGTCGCTCCGAGGGCCACGCAGCACCCAAGTGTTGGTGCCCTCTAACGTCAACAGCCCCGGATTGTCGGCCAACATGACCGACGCAGTGTCAGTGACCGCACGCAGCTGGCCGTATGCGGGATGCTTCAGCGGCTCGGCGATCTCGGACATGGCCGTTAGCCGACCTCCACGATCAGCTCCACTTCCACCGGAGCGTCCAGCGGCAGCTCGGAGACGCCGACCGCTGAACGGGCATGGGCTCCGCTTTCGCCAAACACCTCATACAGTAGATCGGAGGCTCCGTTTATGACGCCCGGCTGACCATTGAAACCCGGTGCGGATGCGACGAACCCGACAACCTTAACCACGCGGATCACTGCATCGAGGCCCACCAGCGAGTCCACCGCTGCGAGCGCGTTAAGCGCGCACAACCGAGCCATCGCCTTGCCCCGCTCCGGGCTGACCTCGGCGCCGACCTTGCCGGTACCGGCCAATTTCCCCGCGTCAAGCGGCAACTGACCTGCCGTATAAACCAGGTTGCCGGTGCGGACCGCCGGAACGTAGGCCGCTAGCGGCGCCGCCACCGGCGGCAGCGTGATACCGAGTTCCGCGAGCCGTGAATTCCAGGAGGATGAAGCATTCATTGACACACACCTTCTACTTCGGACGTTTTAGGTAGGCGACGTGCTGCTCACCAGTGGGCCCGGGCAGCACAGATACCAGTTCCCAGCCATCGTCACCCCATTGGTCGAGAATCTGTTTCGTGGCATGTGTGAGCAGCGGAACCGTTGCATACTCCCAGAGGGTGGGTTGGGTCATGACGCGAGCCTATCCGTCGGACTTGGCGGGCTCCCGCCAGCCCGTTGCGCCGCCAGATAGTCGCGCGGCAATCAGACCTACCGTTGGCACAAGTCGCGTGGCAGTCGGGCTAGCATGCGATTGTGGCAAACACATCTAGCGGCGGTAGTTCCGTCGGCTGGCCCGCGCGCTTATCGAAGGCGCGCTTGCATTTTGTAACGGGAAAAGGCGGTACAGGAAAATCAACGATTGCGGCGGCTCTGGCGCTGTCCCTGGCAGCAGGGGGCCGAAAAGTCCTACTCGTTGAGGTCGAGGGGCGTCAAGGTATTGCGCAGCTCTTCGACGTGCCGCCCCTTCCCTACGAGGAGCTCAAAATCGCGACCGCCGAGCGCGGCGGCCAAGTCAACGCGCTGGCAATCGACATCGAGGCCGCGTTCCTGGAATACCTGGACATGTTCTACAACCTCGGTATCGCGGGGCGGGCGATGCGTCGAATCGGCGCCATCGAGTTTGCAACAACGATCGCGCCGGGCCTGCGCGATGTGTTACTCACCGGCAAAATCAAAGAATCGGTGGTACGCCTCGACAAGAACCGGCTGCCGGTATACGACGCGATCGTTGTCGATGCACCGCCAACTGGCCGCATAGCGCGTTTTCTCGACGTCACTAAGGCGGTGTCCGATCTAGCCCGGGGCGGACCGGTGCACTCGCAGAGCGAAGGCGTGGTGAAGCTCCTCCATTCCGACCAGACCGCTATCCATCTGGTGACCCTGTTGGAAGCGCTTCCGGTGCAGGAAACGTTGGAAGCCATCGAGGAACTCGCCGACATGGAGCTGCCGATCGGCAGTGTGATAGTAAACCGCAATATTCCGGCCTATCTGGAACCTCACGATCTGACAAAGGCGGCCGAGGGCGATGTCGATGCGGATTCAGTTCGAGCTGGACTGGCTCTAGCTGGGATCGAGCTCGACGACGCCGACTTTGCTGGCCTACTGACCGAGACCATTCACCATGCCGCTCGAATCAGCGCGCGCGCCGAGATCGCCCAGCAGCTTGACGCGTTGCACGTGTCACGACTGGAGCTACCAACCATCTCCGACGGAGTCGATCTGGGCAGCCTGTACGAGCTGTCGGAATCGCTTGCCCAGCAGGGAGTTCGATGAGTATCGCACCGAAAACCCTAGATATGGCGGCAATCCTCGCCGACACCTCTAACCGCGTGGTGGTGTGCTGCGGCGCTGGCGGCGTGGGGAAAACCACGACGGCGGCCGCGATCGCGTTGCGGGCGGCCGAATATGGCCGCACGGTGGTCGTTTTGACGATTGACCCAGCCAAACGCCTGGCACAGGCGTTAGGTGTGAACGATCTAGGCAACTCACCACAGCGTGTACCGCTAGCCCCCGAAGTCCCCGGCGAGCTCCACGCCATGATGCTTGACATGCGCCGGACATTTGACGAAATGGTGGTCCAATATTCGGGAAACGAACGAGCACAATCGATTTTAGACAACCATTTCTATCAAACGGTCGCTACCTCGCTTGCCGGTACACAAGAATACATGGCCATGGAGAAGCTCGGACAGCTGCTGGCGCAAGACCGTTGGGACCTAATCGTGGTAGACACCCCTCCGTCGCGCAATGCGTTGGACTTCTTGGACGCGCCAAAACGGTTAGGCAGCTTTATGGACAGCCGACTTTGGCGGCTGCTACTCGCACCCAGCCGGGGTATCGGCCGACTAGTAACCGGCGCACTGGGATTAGCAATGAAAGCGCTGTCAACGGTGTTGGGTTCGCAGATGCTGGGAGATGCGGCCGCGTTCGTACAATCCCTAGACGCGACATTCGGCGGTTTCCGCGAGAAAGCAGATCGCACCTACGCGCTACTGAAACGGCGAGGAACGCAGTTTGTGGTGGTGTCAGCGGCCGAACCCGACGCATTGCGCGAGGCGTCCTTCTTTGTGGACCGGCTTTCGCAGGAAAGCATGCCGCTAGCGGGACTCGTCTTGA
Organism: Mycobacterium sp.; assembly: GCF_965230835.1. Taxonomy (GTDB): domain Bacteria; phylum Actinomycetota; class Actinomycetes; order Mycobacteriales; family Mycobacteriaceae; genus Mycobacterium. The sequence continues at coordinate 2,664,662 of NZ_CBDDLW010000002.1, read as the reverse complement.
ACCGCACCCACCCGATGCTGTGTGCGTTGCCCGCGGAACGGGCGATAGACGCAGTCGAAACGTTGGAAGCCAGTACCGCCGACTCGGCGACCGCGCCACTGGCGAAAGCTGTATTGCGGATCCATGCTGAGCGGGCACAGACCGCCAAGCGCGAGATCCGGCTGTTATCCCGGTTCACCGGGGCCAACCACCATGTACCAGTCATCGGAGTACCGTCGCTGCCATTCGATGTCTCCGATCTGGAGGCACTACGCGCGTTGGCGGATCAGATCACATCGGCGGGCGACGATGCGGAGCCAGTTGCGGCCCGCTGAGGAGCCAGCCAAATTCGGGTTCCGGAAGGCACGTGCTGGGAGGAGATTCAGGGCTGCACGATTGTGACTGCAGTCAGTAAGAAACGGCAGGAGATACCCGACCTGGGCACTAGGCCACAGGCGGTATGCAAACAGTAGCGACCAAACTAGCCGGCGGTGCCGGTGCGGCGTTTACGCTTCTCGAAGTACTCCGACCAGGAGACTACCTCGGGATGCTCTTTCAGCAGCGCCCTGCGCTGGCGTTCGGTCATTCCACCCCACACACCAAACTCGACTTTGTTGTCCAGGGCATCTGCACCGCACTCCTGCATCACCGGGCAGTGTCGGCAGATGACCGCGGCCTTGCGCTGCGCGGCCCCTCGGACAAATAATTCGTCTGGATCAGTGGTTCGGCACAGCGCCTTGGATACCCAGGCGATGCGCTCCTCGGCGTCGGCACTGCTGACTACGTTGTTTGCGATCGTTAGGTTGGTCCGCCTAGCCGACGGACGTGTTCCTGACACGAGCTGATCCCTTCCTCTCGGTCGCAATCGGCGACCGCCCTCCTCGGGTACAGCCGATGCTGCGGACTGCGCTACGCTGCGAACTACGCCACATTGTGCACATCGGTGTTACCTGAATCTCACTGTGAGATATAAGGTAGGTCGTCAGGTGCCAATTGCGCAACACTCCGATAACGATATTTTTGGGACGCGCGTGCCGTCTCGCCTTCACGAGCCGTTTGCGGCGTATCGACTTGATCCCGTTTATGGGCCCTGACCTGTGACGCGACCGAAAATATCGCTTCGCCCGTCGGTCGCGAGAGAAATGACCGCCGATTGAAGTTTTTTTGGGCCGAAGGGCGCGGCAGCCAGATCATCGATCGCTACTGTTGTACGCATGTCCGAGCGCCCCCCGGCAGTTCTTACCCTCTTGAAGCTTGCCGGGTGCTGCTTTCTCGCCAGCGTCGTGGCCGCCGCACTGATGTTTCCGTTGGCCGGCGGGCTGGGACTGATGTCCAATCGCGCGTCCGAGGTGGTCGCCAACGGTTCGGCTCAGCTTCTCGAAGGGGACGTGCCGGCAGTGTCGACCATGGTCGATGCAAAGGGCAACACAATCGCCTGGCTGTATTCGCAACGCCGATTCGAAGTGCCCAGCGACAAGATCGCCAACACCATGAAGCTGGCAATCGTTTCCATCGAGGACAAACGGTTTGCCGAACACAACGGCGTGGACTGGAAAGGCACCCTGACCGGGCTGGCCGGTTACGCGTCCGGCGACCTTGACACCCGCGGCGGTTCGACCATCGAACAGCAGTATGTGAAGAACTACCAGCTGCTGGTGACCGCTCAAACCGATGCGGAGAAGCGCGCCGCCGTCGAGACCACACCGGCGCGCAAGCTGCGCGAGATCCGTATGGCACTCACCTTGGACAAGACCTTCACCAAACCTGAGATCCTGACCCGATACCTAAACCTGGTGTCCTTCGGCAACAACTCTTTCGGCGTACAGGACGCGGCGCAGACTTACTTCGGCGTGAATGCGATCGACCTGAATTGGCAGCAGGCCGCGCTGCTAGCCGGGATGGTTCAGTCGACCAGCTCACTCAACCCGTACACCAATCCAGACGGCGCGTTGGCGCGACGCAACGTGGTACTGGACACCATGATCGAAAACCTTCCGCAAGATGCCGACGAGCTGCGCGCCGCCAAGGCCCAACCACTGGGGATACTGCCGCAGCCCAACGAGTTGCCTCGCGGCTGCATCGCTGCGGGAGATCGCGCATTTTTCTGCGACTACGTTCAGGCGTATTTGTCTCACGCTGGAATAAGTAAGGACCAAGTCGCCAAGGGCGGTTTTCTCATCCGCACCACGCTGGACCCAGACGTGCAGGTTCCGGTGAAAGCGGGAATCGATGAATTCGCCAGCCCGGACCTCGACGGCATCTCCAGCGTGATGAGCGTGATCAAACCGGGCAAGAAGTCGCACCAAGTGCTAGCAATGGCCAGCAACCGCCGCTACGGGCTAGACCTCGAAGCCGGCGAAACAATGCGACCCCAGCCGTTTTCCCTGGTCGGCGATGGCGCCGGGTCGATCTTCAAGATTTTCACGACAGCTGCCGCACTCCAGATGGGGATGGGCATCAACGCCCAACTCGATGTGCCGCCCCGTTTCGAGGCCAAGGGCCTCGGCAGCGGCGGGGCCAAGGGGTGCCCCAAAGCGACCTGGTGTGTGATCAATGCCGGTAAGTACGGCGATTCAATGAGCGTGACGAAAGCGCTGGCTACCTCGCCAAACACGGCTTTCGCCAAGCTGATCTCACAAGTCGGCGTCGGACCTACGGTAGACATGGCCATCAAACTCGGGTTGAGGTCGTACGCCAATCCGGGTACCGCCCGCGACTACAACCCCGACAGCAACGAGAGCCTCGCCGACTTCGTCAAACGACAGAACATCGGTTCGTTCACCCTGGGCCCCATTGAAGTGAACGCTCTGGAACTGTCCAATGTCGCGGCGACCCTCGCGTCCGGGGGGGTCTGGTGCCCGCCGAACCCTATCGACAAGCTGATCGACCGGAACGGCAACGAGGTCGCCGTAACAACCGAGACCTGCGATCAAGTGGTCCCGAAAGGCCTGGCAAACACCTTGGCCAACGCAATGAGCAAGGATGCCGTGGCTGGTGGCACAGCATCGGGTTCGGCCAGCGCTGCGGGCTGGAAACTGCCGGTATCCGGAAAAACCGGCACCACCGAGGCCCACCGCTCCTCCGGCTTCGTCGGCTTCACCAACCACTATGCGGCTGCCAGCTACATCTACGACGACTCCAGCTCTCCTACTGATCTGTGCTCTACCCCACTGCGCCATTGCAGCGACGGCAACTTGTACGGCGGCAACGAGCCGGCCCGCACCTGGTTTACCGCGTTGAAACCGATCGCCGACAAGTTCGGCGCGGTGAAGTTGCCACCGACCAATCCCCGCTATGTCGAGGGTGCACCCGGTTCCCGGGTACCGAGTGTGGCCGGTCTGGACGTAGACGCGGCGCGAAAGCGCCTAAAAGACGCGGGTTTCCAGGTGGCCAACAAACCCAACCTGGTCAACAGCACATCAAAGTACGGCCAAGTGGTCGGCACGTCACCGAGCGGACAAACCATTCCGGGTTCGATCGTGACGATCAAAATCAGCAACGGAATCCCGCCGCCTCCGCCGCCTCCGCCCGAGGGGGCGCCACCAGCGCCGGTCGGATCGCAGGTCGTCGAGATTCCGGGTCTGCCGCCGATCACTATCCCGTTGCTGCCCCCACCGCCACTACCGCCGCCGCCTCCGTAGCACCGGCAACGGCGCTGTGACGAACGAGACGCGCGCCCGGCCGACCCCCCACAGTAGGCTGCGTATATGGCTGATGTCTTGCCCGTCTTGCTACGCACCGGCGCTGTCGCCATGGGTTCGGCCCTCGCCGGGATCGGTTACGCATCGCTCGTCGAGCGCAACGCCTTCGTCCTGCGCGAGGTGACTATGCCCGTCTTGACGCCAGGATCGACACCGTTGCGAGTACTGCATCTCAGTGATGTGCACATGCTGCCCAACCAGCGCCGCAAGCAGGCGTGGCTGCGCGAGCTGGCCAGCTGGGAGCCCGACTTGGTGGTCAACACCGGCGACAATCTGGCGCATCCCAAGGCGGTGCCCGCGGTTGTCCAAAGCCTCGGCGAGCTACTTTCCCGGCCCGGGGTGTTCGTCTTCGGCAGCAACGACTACTTCGGACCACGTCTGAAGAACCCGATGAACTATCTGACCAACCCGAGCCACCGTGTCCGCGGCGAACCTTTGCCGTGGCAGGATCTGCGGGCGGCGTTCACCGAGCGCGGATGGCTCGACCTTACCCACACCCGCCGCGAATTTGAGGTCGCCGGGTTGCACATCGCGGCCGCGGGCGTCGACGACCCACACATCGATCGGGACCGGTACGAGACGGTTGCCGGTCCGGCCAGCCCCGCCGCGAACCTGCGGCTGGGCCTGACCCATTCCCCGGAGCCACGGGTGTTGGATCGCTTCGCCGCCGATGGCTATCAACTAGTGCTAGCCGGCCACACCCACGGCGGGCAGCTGTGCCTGCCGTTCTACGGAGCCCTGGTGACCAACTGCGGCCTCGATCGCTCCCGAGCGAAGGGGGCGTCGCGGTGGGGTTCGGACATGGGGCTACACGTCTCCGCCGGGATCGGTACCTCACCGTTTGCACCGGTCCGATTCTGCTGTCGTCCCGAAGCAACCTTGCTGACACTGGTCGCCAGCCCGATGGGCGACCGGGATTCCAGCAGCGACCTCGGCCGTTCACAGCCAACGGCTTCGGTTCATTGAACGATCAGACCCACATCACAGTCCGCAGCCAAGCCCGAGACTGGGTGGACAACGCAATTCGGCTGATCGAGGCAGATTCCCATCGCAGCGCCGATACCCACCTACTTCGCTATCCGCTGCCGTCCGCTTGGTGCACAGAAGTCAATGTAGAGCTGTACCTCAAAGACGAGACGACCCACATCACCGGCAGCCTCAAACACCGGCTAGCACGCTCGTTGTTCCTCTATGCACTGTGCAACGGATGGATCGGCGAGGGCACCACGGTAATCGAGGCGTCGTCCGGCTCAACTGCGGTGTCCGAAGCCTACTTCGCGGCCCTTCTGGGCCTCCCGTTCATCGCGGTTATGCCAGCGGCTACCAGCGCCTCGAAAGTGGCGTTGATTGAAGCACAAGGCGGTAGCTGCCATTTCGTGGACAAGTCGAGCCAGGTATACGCCGAGGCCGAGCGTATCGCGGAGCAGACCTCCGGACACTACCTCGACCAATTCACCAACGCGGAGCGCGCAACCGACTGGCGCGGCAATAACAACATCGCCCAGTCGATCTTTGAACAAATGCGTGACGAGACGCACCCGGTCCCGGAATGGATCGTGGTGGGCGCCGGTACCGGCGGAACCAGCGCGACCATCGGTCGCTACATCCGCTACCGGCGGCACGCGACGCGATTGTGCGTGGTCGACCCTGAGAATTCCGCGTTTTATCCCGCATACGCCGAAGGCCGGTACGACATTGTCATGCCGACGTCGTCGCGCATCGAGGGCATCGGTCGACCGCGCGTTGAGCCGTCGTTTTTGCCGGGGGTGGTCGACCGCATGGTTGCTGTCCCCGATGCGGCGTCGATCGCAGCCGCGCGCCATGTGAGTGCCGTCCTAGGACGGCGCGTAGGGCCTTCGACAGGCACCAACCTGTGGGGAGCGTTTGGTCTGCTCGCAGAGATGGTCGCGGCAGGCCGCAGCGGTTCGGTGGTCACCTTGCTCGCCGACAGCGGCGACCGCTATGCCGACACGTATTTCAGCGACGAATGGGTCAGTGCCCAAGGGCTCGATCCGACCGGCCCCACCCATGCCCTGGGTGAATTCGAACGTTCCTGCCGGTGGACCTGATGGGTGACGCCGCGGTTTGGCTACTCAACGGGCCGGTGCGATAGGCTGTCGTGGCTTGAAGCGGGGTGTGGCGCAGCTTGGTAGCGCGCTTCGTTCGGGACGAAGAGGCCGTGGGTTCGAATCCCGCCACCCCGACTCACACTTCAAGCGACCCATAGGTTCGGGGCGAAGCGGACCGTAGCGGTTCATCGCCACGCACTCAGTCCTCCCTACGCAAGGACCGCTCCCGGCCTTACCCCAGCCAACACTTCAGCAGCAAGCCGTTCCTCTCAATTGGATGCCTCGGTTTGGGTGTCTCTTCTCTGCCTATACAAATCGGTCCGATATCTGACTTGACGGACGGAACCGCCACCGATGATGTCGATGCGATCGTGTCCGTCGGGCCACCATCCGGCCAGTTCATAAAAGCGGCGAGCCCGCATGTTCTCCGAGAGCACCCACAAAGAAGCGTGACGGTAACCAGCTTGACGCAAATGCCCACAGCCAGCGTCGATCAGTATCCGGCCGATCCCCGCCCCCCAACGCGACGGATCCACGTACAACGACCAGACCTCGCCAGTATCCGCGACGTCTGCATCCCGCGCCTGGCCAATGGTCACATGTCCGCATACGGTTTCGCTATCGACGGCAACCATGGTGCGCGGGCCGTGCGGATCACCAAACCCGTATCGGCTTGCGCTGTCTTCAGGACGCAGGGCATCCAGATAGTCCTGATCGATAAGTCCGCGATAGCTCTGCTGCCAGGATCGGACATGGACCTGCGCAACAGCCATCGCGTCATCGACCACCGCTTCGCGCACACAGACCACCACAGCAGTATCGGCAGTAGCACACGATTATCGCCACCGCTTTTCGACGCCAACGCGTGACACCGTCTGATTAACCCCGGTCCACGCGAAATCGGTCAGCTCGGCAAAGATGTAACGGCCCCTAAAATGGGAGCGTGAATGAGCGGCAGCGCGCGGTCGACGACCTAAGCGTTACGGCGAATTCCTGGGCTTCGGTTCGTCGTCGAAGGCGTCTAACGAACGAGACACCATCATCATCACCTAGCACAGCCAAGACGAGCCCCTAGTCAACGAAGTCCTCAGATTCTTCGACGGCATGGCCCGTCGAGAACATGGACCGACCGCGTTGCCGAACATAAGGACTACCCAGATGGCTAAGCACATTGGAATCGTGTTGTTCTCCGAAGTGGAAGAACTCGACGCGATCGGCCCCTGGGAGGTGCTATCAACGTGGGCTCGCCAGTTTCCCGAAGATGGCTATACCGTCTCATGCTTGTCCCACTCGGGTGGCTTAGTGCAGTGCGCCAAGGGACTGGTAATCCAGTCCCAATGCTCCTTCGCCGACGCGCCGCCATTTGAGGTGCTGCTATATCCCGGCGGGCAGGGCACCCGCCCCCAGTTAAATGACGACACCCATTTGGAATGGGTTCGCCAACAACGCGCCGTCGTTCCCCTGATGACCAGCGTGTGCACCGGCTCGCTGGTCTATGCAGCCGCTGGCCTGCTCTTTAACCGCTCAGCGACAACCCACTGGGCCGCGTTGGACCGACTCGGCGACATCGATCCGACGATAGACGTGCGCCGCGGTGAGCGGTTTGTCGATGATGGCGACATCATTACCGCCGCAGGGGTGTCAGCGGGCATCGATATGGCGTTGCATCTAATCGCCCGACTCGCTGGCACCAACCGCGCGCGCGAAATCCGGCGATACATCCAATATGACCCGTCGCCCCCGGTGTAAACACGGTCCAGCGCCGAGCCGGTGCACACGCCACATCGCTCGGCTGAGCGACAGGCGTACATGTTGTTTGAGCTCGCACTACAGATCGGTGTACGAAAATGGCTAAGCCACTCTTGGACTGCACGGTATCCGACGCCAGGTGACAGGGAGAACGGAGCAACCGACATTGGGTTTGGACGGCCAACTGTCAGTTGGCCATTCGATGCCACAGGTTTGCCGACACACTCGATGTGATCAGGCCGCCGACTTCCACAAGACCTGCCGTTGCCGAGTCCACCACCATGAACTACACCGCTGCAGGCACGAGCTTCACCCATTCCTACGAGGCCGCGGGTATGCAACCAGAGAGCGCAGAATGCGCCGACGCCGGTAACGACCATGGGGTTTCACGAAAACACTTCGCACTCACCAGGATTGTCGTAGCGTACAAGGTTGTCCTGAAGTCAACGTTCTCATAGCCGATGCAGTATGCCGTTGGCGCGGAGAGCAGGACGATTCGCGGCTGTGCCCAGAATCGGTTTGGCCGCAAAGGTGACGCACGTGGCTCTGTCGGCCAGACGCAGACAAGCCGAGCAACGAGAGGACGTTCGTGGTGAATTTCGTGGTGGCGTCTTAGGACTGGTGTAAAAACGCTGGGCGCATGTTCCTGGTGGTCATGTTACGCGGCGGTGGTGTCGGTCGTGGTTGTTGTGGTGGGGGGATGCAGTGGGCGGGGTGGCTCGAGCAGTTGGTGGCGTAGTTCTTGGAGGTGGCGGCTGGTCGCTGATGTTTGGGTGACTCCGCGCCAGCCGCGGCTGGCGCGGTCGAGGACGGCCCATACCAGCGACAGACAGCTGGTTTCGCCGGGTAGGCGGCCGATGACCTTGACCCGGCGACGGGATTCTCCGAAGGTGCGTTCGATGAGGTTGGAATGGCGGATGCGTGTCCAGTGTTGGCGGGGGAAGCGCAAATGCACGCTCAGCGAGGCGAAGTCGTTGGCCAGGCAAGCGACCGCGGCTGGGTAGAGCCCGCGGTATGTGGTGGTGAACTCCTCGGCGCGGCGGGTGGCTTCATCCACGGCCTGCTGGCCGGGTGGCTGGTCAATGTCATCGAAGATCGACCAGAACGCGGCTTTGATCTCGTCCTGGACCGCGACAGGTGTCTTGGCGATGACGTTACGGCAGCGATGGATCAGACACCGCTGACGCAGGCTTGCCGGAAACGTGGTCTCCCATGCGGCGATCAGGCCCGGCGCCCCGTCGGAGATGCCCAGTAGCGGCGGGCGTAGTCCCCGGTTCCTCAGGTCAGCCAAGAAGTCGGCCCACGCATCAGCCGACTCCGCTGCGGCTGGGGCCAGCCCAATAAACAGGGGCTTGCCGTCGGTGCAGATGCCCCAGGCGGCCAGCACCGGCTCGGCCGGGGCGTTGGGATGCATCCGAAAGTTCGAGGCATCCAAGAACAGGTAGTCCAACACCAGCTCATCAAGGCGTCGAGACGACCACGCAGCGAACTCGTCTTTGATGGCCGCACAAATCCGGCTCACCGTCGAGCGCGACAACGCCGCCTGCGAGCCCAGCACCTCGGCCAACGCGGCCTCGATGTCGCGATCCGACAAACCGCGCACCCATCCCGAAATCACCAACGCCTCCAGAGCGTGGGTGCGCGTCACCCCGGCACCGAATAGCCGCGAACAGAACCGCTCGTCGGTGTCGCGTAGTTTCGGGCGGCATAATTCGACCGAGCCCATCGTGGTCTTCACCGTCGCCGGCGGTTGATACCCATTGCGGTACCCGCCCGGGCCGTCCTGAACCCGACGCTGGTGACGGGCTCGGCCCAACACTGCTTCTACCTCGGCCTCCACGGCGACCTGAAACACCAGACGCACCGATAACCGCCCGACCTCCTCCAAAATCTCGGTCAACGGCCGCTCGGTCGCGGCGAACAACTGATCCATCTCAACACGCACACGCTCAATCGGCGATACTCGCTTGGTCACGGGCGTAGCCCCTCCTTCATAGCTTTCGTCGGTTGCGACGGAACCTACGCCCGTGACCATTTACACCAGCGATGAGACGCGACCAATTTCGTGACGTTGCCGCCGGAGACCATTTCGCTGCAGATGTTTTCCGGCGCTGGCTCCGGGCCGATGTTGACCGCAGCCCAAGCGTGGCAGGGGCTGGCCGATGAATTGAGCACAACGGCGTCGTCATTCTCTTCGGTGACTTCGCAGTTGACTGGCCAGTCATGGCAGGGTCCGGCAGCAGCGGCGATGACGGCTGCGGCTGCCCCCTATCAGGCGTGGCTGAGCGCGGCAGCGGCGCAGGCCGTGGGCGCGGCAGTCCAGGCCAAAGCGGTGGCCGCTGTCTACGAGGCGGCCAGAGCGGCGATTGTGCACCCGGGGTTGGTGGCCGCCAATCGAACTGAGCTGGTATCGCTGGTGCGGTCAAACCTGCTGGGGTTCAACGCACCGGCAATTGCGGCGGTCGAAGGTCAGTACGAGATGATGTGGGCTCAAGATGTCACCGCAATGACGGGGTATCACGGCGGAGCGTCGGCGGCGGCGGCAAGCCTGCAACCATGGCAGCAGGTGCTACAAAGCCTGCCGGGCCAGCTAGCGAACGGAAACTTGGGGGTCGGAAACACCGGTATTTTCAATGTGGGCATCGGCAACGTGGGCGCCGGCAACGTGGGCGCCGGCAACAACGGCTTCCTCAACCTCGGTCTCGGCAACACTGGAAACCTCAACTTGAGCATCACGCTGACCGGCGTCCCCAACCCCGCTTTAGGCGGCCTCCCCATCAACATTGGCATAGGCGGCGGCAACATCGGCACGGGAAATCTGGGCAGCGGAAACATCGGCGACTTCAACCTGGGCGGCGGCAACATTGGCAGCGCCAACACCGGCAGCGCTAACGCGGGTGCGAGCAACCTGGGCAGCGGGAACATCGGAAGTTTCAACTCGGGCAACGGCAACATCGGCAGCTACAACATCGGCGGTGGGAACATCGGCGACCAGAACTTCGGCAGCGGCAACATCGGCAGCGGCAACACCGGCAGCGGCAACACCGGGAACCTCAACCTCGGCGACGGCAATATCGGCAACGGCAACTTTGGCAGCGGCAACATCGGCAACGGCAATTACGGATTCGGGAATTCAGGCCCCGGAGCGACGTCCGGACACAACAACATTGGGTTTGGAAACACCGGCAGCAACAACATAGGCTTCGGAAACACCGGCAGCAACAACATTGGGATCGGCCTTACCGGCAACAACCAGGTGGGATTCGGCGGACTTAACTCAGGCAGCAACAACATTGGTTTTGGAAATTCCGGCAGCAACAACATTGGCTTCTTCAACTCGGGCAGCGGCAACATCGGCTTGGGAAACACGGGCACCGGAAATATTGGCGTCGTCAACTCAGGTGTCGGAGACCTGGGACTCGGAAATTCAGGCATCTCAAACATCGGCGCCTACAACGCGGGCGACTACAACACCGGCCTCTGGAACGCCGGCAACACCAACACCGGCGCCTACAACGCGGGCGACTACAACACCGGCCTCTGGAACGCCGGCAACACCAACACCGGCGCCTACAACGCGGGCGACTACAACACCGGCCTCTGGAACGCCGGCGACACCAACACCGGCGCCTACAACGCGGGCAACACCAACACAGGAGCGTATAACGCGGGCAGCGCGAACACCGGCGCCTACAATTCCGGCCGGCTCAACACCGCCATCGGTAGCTCGATCATCGGCCCCGGACCAAACTCAGGCTTCGAAAACACGGGCACCGGTAACTCAGGATTCAGAAACTCCGGCAGCGCGAACTCAGGTGTCAACAACTTCGGCGATACGAACTCGGGGTATGGAAACGTGGGCGACTTTAACTCGGGCCTGGGAAGTAGCGCCAGCTATGTTTCGGGGATCCTCAACCAGGGCCGCGACGCTTCGGGTGCGCTGAACTCCGGCTCCGGAAGTTCGGGAGTTTTGCAGTCAACATGAATTCGCGCCTGATCGGCTAGCCAGGGAACAATTACGGCTGCTGATTCGCCCGAACCGTGAAATCGTACGGCGCGCCGAATGCCATCGGCGACCAAATCTGCAGCCGACCTGTTTCCCCATTCGGCCAGCCGATGACAGGCTCAGCGCGGGCGTTGCGGAACCTGTGCTGCGGACTGACCCCGCCGCATGTCCAAACCATCGAGCAGAAACGGCCCGTAGCTTCGGCCCCAGCGGTCAAGAACTGGTGCAGCAGCCGCCAAAAAGCAGCGGCACTTTCTACGCGACCGCCAGTTGATCGCTGTTGACGAAGATCAGCTCGCCACTGTCGAGTGTGACGGCCCATCTCCGTGCGGCCGGTGCGATCTGCGTATCGCTGACTTCGATCGCCTGGAAGGGCAAATCCCCGAAATCCTCGATCACAATGCCGTGAGTCTCCTCAGCGCTGCCTGGGTACACAAGTACGTGCATATCAACTGACACAGATCTTGCCTCGTTTGATGTCCCATTCATCCTTCAGATGATGGTGGTGTGGGTAAGCCGCGAAGGCGCGACACGCCGGAATCGTGTGCAGTGATTTTCCGACGTTTACTCAGGGCTTTCCCAACGGCTCCGCGCGGATAGCCGCCGATACGGAAGGGCACGGCAACGTCAAGGCGCCGCCCCGATAAACAGGAAACACCGCTGCGACATCTGCACCGGCCTGGGTTTTAGAGGCGCTCTTTCACTGCTGCAGACAAACGCGCGCCGTCCGCCTTGCCCGCCGCAATATCATTGGCCAGCTTCATTACTAGCCCCATCTGTCTCATTCCGGGTCGGTGCCCGATCTGCTCGGCCACTTCGGCGATGGCGGTATCGGCAACGTCGGCCACCTCAGCCTCGGTAAGTGGCGTCGGCAAATACTCGTCGATGATCCGAGCCTCGGCGTGCTCGGTGGCGGCGAGCTCACCTCGACCGTTCTGGGTGTAGATCTCCGCGGACTCGCCACGTCTCCGAGATTCGCTTGCCAGTACTTTGATGACTTCGTCGTCGGAGAGCTCCTTTGCCCGCTTGCCCGAGACCTCCTCTGCCTGGATCGCCGCCAACACCATACGTAGGGTTGCGGTCGCGTCTCATCGCTGGTGTAAATGGTCACGGGCGTAGGTTCCGTCGCAACCGACGAAAGCTATGAAGGAGGGGCTACGCCCGTGACCAAGCGAGTATCGCCGATTGAGCGTGTGCGTGTTGAGATGGATCAGTTGTTCGCCGCGACCGAGCGGCCGTTGACCGAGATTTTGGAGGAGGTCGGGCGGTTATCGGTGCGTCTGGTGTTTCAGGTCGCCGTGGAGGCCGAGGTAGAAGCAGTGTTGGGCCGAGCCCGTCACCAGCGTCGGGTTCAGGACGGCCCGGGCGGGTACCGCAATGGGTATCAACCGCCGGCGACGGTGAAGACCACGATGGGCTCGGTCGAATTATGCCGCCCGAAACTACGCGACACCGACGAGCGGTTCTGTTCGCGGCTATTCGGTGCCGGGGTGACGCGCACCCACGCTCTGGAGGCGTTGGTGATTTCGGGATGGGTGCGCGGTTTGTCGGATCGCGACATCGAGGCCGCGTTGGCCGAGGTGCTGGGCTCGCAGGCGGCGTTGTCGCGCTCGACGGTGAGCCGGATTTGTGCGGCCATCAAAGACGAGTTCGCTGCGTGGTCGTCTCGACGCCTTGATGAGCTGGTGTTGGACTACCTGTTCTTGGATGCCTCGAACTTTCGGATGCATCCCAACGCCCCGGCCGAGCCGGTGCTGGCCGCCTGGGGCATCTGCACCGACGGCAAGCCCCTGTTTATTGGGCTGGCCCCAGCCGCAGCGGAGTCGGCTGATGCGTGGGCCGACTTCTTGGCTGACCTGAGGAACCGGGGACTACGCCCGCCGCTACTGGGCATCTCCGACGGGGCGCCGGGCCTGATCGCCGCATGGGAGACCACGTTTCCGGCAAGCCTGCGTCAGCGGTGTCTGATCCATCGCTGCCGTAACGTCATCGCCAAGACACCTGTCGCGGTCCAGGACGAGATCAAAGCCGCGTTCTGGTCGATCTTCGATGACATTGACCAGCCACCCGGCCAGCAGGCCGTGGATGAAGCCACCCGCCGCGCCGAGGAGTTCACCACCACATACCGCGGGCTCTACCCAGCCGCGGTCGCTTGCCTGGCCAACGACTTCGCCTCGCTGAGCGTGCATTTGCGCTTCCCCCGCCAACACTGGACACGCATCCGCCATTCCAACCTCATCGAACGCACCTTCGGAGAATCCCGTCGCCGGGTCAAGGTCATCGGCCGCCTACCCGGCGAAACCAGCTGTCTGTCGCTGGTATGGGCCGTCCTCGACCGCGCCAGCCGCGGCTGGCGCGGAGTCACCCAAACATCAGCGACCAGCCGCCACCTCCAAGAACTACGCCACCAACTGCTCGAGCCACCCCGCCCACTGCATCCCCCCACCACAACAACCACGACCGACACCACCGCCGCGTAACATGACCACCAGGAACATGCGCCCAGCGTTTTTACACCAGTCCTAAGACGCCACCTAGGGTTGCGGTTCGCAGGTCCTGCGCCTTCATCGCCTGGGTCAGGTCCGATCGGAGCCGTGATTTGAGTTCCGCCATGTCACTGACGCTACGCGTCGCGCCAGAGCGGCTATTGCGACGCGCCTGCGGGCACGCCGACGGCACAACACGGGACCCAAGATTGAGAAATGGACCGACCGTCGACAGGATGGAGGCTATGAAAAGCCACGACAGCCGTTGTGTCCGGTGAGCACGCTGCCGCCTGGTCATCCGGTTGATCCACCACCAGGGCCCCCAAAATATGCTCCGGCCGGGCTTCCGCCGTTGAGATATGAGGCCCCACCCCCTGGCTACGGTCCCCCACCCGGCTACGGTCCCCCACCCAGCTACACCGCCCCGCCCGGCTACGGCCCCCCACCCAGCTACACCGCCCCACCCGGCTACGGCCCCCCACCGAACTACACCGCCCCACCCGGCTACGGCCCCCCACCGAACTACACCGCCCCACCCGGCTACGGCAGCTCACCCAACCTTGGCCCACCACTGCGGCCTGGATCGGTCAATCCCGGGATAATCCCACTACGGCCCTTAACTCTGAGTGACATCTTCAATGGCGCGGTTGGCTACATCCGCGCCAACCCGAAAGCGACACTGGGGTTGACCGCCGCAGTCGTGATCACCATGCAAGTCATCGCGTTAGTCACCGCTCTCGGCCCGTTAGCCGCGTACGGCGAGATGACGACAGAACAGCCGGACGAGCTGACATGGAGCGTCGCAGGCGCGTGGGCAGCGTCGATGTTTGCCGGTGCCCTGGTCAGCTGGCTGGGCGGCATGTTGCTCAGCGGAATGCTCACCGTCATCGTCGGTCGAGCGGTGTTCGGATCCCCAATTACCGTCGGAGAAGCCTGGGCCAAGGTGCGCGGCCGCTTGCTAGCACTGATCGGACTGGCCCTACTGGAAGCCGTAGGGTTGGTGGCATTGATCGGGCTGGTGGTGATGATCCTGGCCGCCGTCGCCGCTGCTGCCAACGGAGCGGCTGCGGTTCTCATCGGTTTTCCGCTGGTCCTCCTGGTGCTGATGTCGGTGGCCTACCTGTACACCGTGCTGGTGTTCGCACCCGTGCTGATCGTCCTTGAGAGGCTGCCGGTCGTCGAAGCGATTACCAGATCCTTCGCGCTGGTGCGTAGTAGCTTCTGGCGCGTATTCGGCATCCGATTGCTGACCGTCCTCGTCGTGGCCCTCGTCGGAAATGCGATTGCTGCACCGTTCAGCATCGCTTCCCGAGTGTTGTTGGTTGTCACCGAGCCCGAAGGCTCTATCAGCATGCTGTTGATCGCTAGCGCATTATCGGCAATCGGCGCAGCAATCGGCCAGATCATCACCGCGCCGTTCAGCGCCGGGGTCGTCGTGCTGCTCTACACGGACCGTCGAATGCGCGCCGAAGCCTTCGATCTAGTCCTGCAGACCGGCGCCGCCCAAGGCCCCGCCGCTGTGGAATCCACCGACGCCCTCTGGCTGCCCCAGCCAGCGTGAGGACTGACTGACAGTGCCCTCCATCGACATCGGCCGCGATGCCGCACATGAGGCTGCGCAGCGCGAGCTGGAGAAAGCGGTCTATCCCAAAGACTCCCCGTCACAGCAGTTCACTGACTGGATCGACGAACTCATTTACCGGCTGCTGGAGAAGGGCTCGTCCGTCTCGGGTGGGTGGTTCACCATCAGCGTGTTGCTCATATTGCTCGGGCTCGCGGTGATCGTCGCCATCCGCATCGCGCGCCGCACCATACGTACCAATCGCGGCGGCGATCACCGATTGTTCGATGCCGGCCAACTGACCGCAGCTCAGCATCGCGCGACCGCGAAAAACTATGCTGCCGAGGGGAACTGGGCTGCCGCGATCCGCCACCGGCTGCGCGCTGTCGCCCGTGCGCTGGAGGAGGCCGGCGTCCTCAACCCAGCCCCGGGGCGCACTGCCAGCGAGCTGGCGGTTGACGCAGGCGCAGCATTGCCGCACCTGGCCGACAAACTGACGCAGGCAGCGACGGCTTTCAATGACGTCACTTACGGAGAGCGACCCGGAACCGAAAGCGCCTATCAGTTGATCGCCGATCTCGACGACCATCTGCGATCCCGTTCCCCTGCGGGAGCATCAACGGTTTCGCAGCCGGCCGCGTCCGACACCTGGGTACCGGTCCGATGACTTCCACTCGCGCCACATCTGGGCGCCGGTCCTGGCGCGGAGCGCTGGTTGCCTTGGGCGCAATCGCCATCGTTGCCGTAATCAGCGCCTATCTGACGTCACCACGACCTGGCGGCGCGATGGACCCCGACTCCACTGGCCGCTCGGGGGCTCACGCACTGGTGACACTACTGCGTGACCGCGGTGTGGAGGTTGTTGTGGCCGACACGATTGCCGATGTTGAGCATGCGGCACGCGCGAAGACACTTCTGCTGGTGGCGAATACCCAGTACCTGCGCGACGCCGCACTGCTGAAACGGCTGGCGAAAACCCCCGGCGACCTCCTACTCGTAGAACCCACGGCACGAGTCCGCGAAGCGCTCGCGCCGAGACTACGAATCGGGACTGCCAGCCCATTTTATAGCGAGCCGAATTGCGCTCTGCGGGAAGCGAATAGAGCTGGATCGGTGCGATTCGGGCCGACTGACTCCTACCACGCCAAAGGCGACCCACCGGCAACCCGCTGCTATGACGGAGCGTTGATTCGCCTTCGCGAAGCAGGCCGAACCGTCACCGTGGTTGGCAGTACCGACTTCATGACAAATGGCGGCCTGCTGCGTGCGGGCAACGCCGCCCTGGCTATGAACCTCGCGGGCAACCGCCCACGTGTCGTCTGGTACGCACCCAAGTTCGTCGAGGGCAAATCACCCTCTGCGGCATCTCTTTCCGATCTGATTCCGACCAGCGTGGCCTGGACGGTCTGGCAGCTGTGGCTGGTGGTGCTACTGGTGGCGCTGTGGAAAGGCCGGCGAGTCGGTCCGCTGGTGGCCGAGGAATTACCCGTTGTGGTCAGGGCATCGGAAACTGTCGAGGGCCGCGGCCGACTGTACCGATCCCGCCGGGCCCGCGATCGCGCGGCGGAGGCACTGCGCACCGCCGCACTACAGCGGCTGCTTCCCCGACTGGGCCTAGGTGCAGGCGCGCCGGCATCGACAATAGTGGCCACCATCGCGGAGCGCAGTGGGATCAGCTCAAACTTCGTTCTCTACCACCTGTTCGGCCCCCCACCGGCTACTGACGCCGACCTTCTAAACGTTGCCCGCGCACTCGACGACATCGAAAGGCAGGTCACACACTCGTGACTCAATCGGCCCCTACTCAGACACCGATCGCAGAATCGGCGCGTGACGCATTGCTGGCGTTGCGCTCAGAGATCGCCAAGGCCGTCGTCGGACAAGACGGAGTGGTCAGCGGCCTGGTGATTGCGCTGCTGTGTCGAGGTCATGTGCTTCTAGAAGGTGTTCCCGGAGTGGCGAAAACGCTGATGGTTCGTGCCCTCGCTGCCGCATTGCAGTTGGAGTTTAAGCGGGTACAGTTCACCCCCGACTTAATGCCCGGCGATGTCACCGGATCGTTGGTCTACGACGCGCGCACCGCCGCGTTCGCGTTTCGGCCGGGCCCGGTGTTCACGAATCTTCTGCTGGCCGACGAGATCAACCGGACCCCACCCAAAACCCAGGCGGCCCTGCTTGAGGCTATGGAGGAACGTCAGGTCAGCGTGGACGGTGAACCCAAGACGCTGCCTGAACCCTTCATCGTCGCCGCGACACAGAACCCGATCGAATACGAGGGCACCTATCAATTGCCAGAAGCCCAACTCGACCGGTTTCTGCTGAAGTTGAATGTGACTCTGCCGTCTCGTGACTCCGAGATCACCATCCTCGGTCGACACGCGCACGGCTTCGATCCCGGCAACCTGTCCTCTATCAAACCGGTAGCCGGTCCGTCCGAGTTGGCGGCCGGTCGGGACGCGGTGCGCCAGGTGCTAGTCGCCGATGAGGTGCTGGGCTACATCGTCGATATCGCAGGAGCTACCAGGTCCTCCCCCGCGCTCCAACTCGGCGTGTCGCCACGTGGGGCCACGGCCCTACTGGGAACCGCGCGGTCGTGGGCCTGGCTCTCGGGGCGTAATTACGTCACTCCGGACGACGTAAAAGCCATGGCCCGCCCAACGCTGCGGCACCGTGTGCTGCTGCGCCCGGAAGCCGAGCTCGAGGGCGCCACACCAGACGGTGTTCTTGACGGAATATTGGCCTCGGTTCCGGTACCCCGATAGTGGTCCTCACTGCGCGCCCTGGGTTAGTGGCGTTGATTTGCGTCGCGCCCATCGCACTGTCCCCCTGGCCAGCGAAAGCTTTTGCGATCTTTCTGCTAATGCTGATGCTTTCGTTAGCCATCGATGTCGCGTTGGCAGCGAGTACCCGCAGGTTGCGTTTTTCCCGTTCGCCAGACACTTCGGTCCGGCTCGGTCAACCAGCGACTGCGGTTTTGTTGATCCATAATTACGGTCGCCGCCGGTTCCGTGGCAGGGTTCGCGACGCCTGGCCGCCGAGCGCACGTGCCGAGCCGCGCGTGCACGTCGTCGACGTTGGAGCCGGCCAGCGTCAGCACATTGAAACCGGATTGCGGCCAGTCCGGCGTGGCGACCAGCGCGCCGCCATGGTCACGGCCCGATCAATCGGCCCGCTGGGATTGGCGGGACGGCAGAGCTCGCAATCGGTGCCTGGCCAGATCAGGGTGTTGCCGCCGTTCCTGTCTCGCAAACACCTGCCGTCACGCCTGGCCCGGCTGCAGGAGATCGATGGGTTATTGCCCACACTAATCCGCGGGCAAGGCACCGAATTCGATTCACTGCGTGAGTATGTCGTCGGCGATGACGTCCGCTCGATCGACTGGAGGGCGTCAGCTCGTCGCGCCGACGTCATGGTCCGCACCTGGCGCCCCGAACGCGACCGCCGGGTGGTGATCGTGCTCGACACCGGGCGGATGGCCGCAGGACGAGTCGGGGTTGACCCGACCGCAGCTGATCCCGCCGGGTGGCCCCGGCTGGACTGGTCGATGGATGCTGCGCTGCTGCTGGCGGCGCTGGCGTCGCGGGCCGGCGACCACGTCGACTTCCTTGCCCACGACAGGGTGAGCCGGGCCGGCGTATTTGGCGCCTCGCGCACCGAACTGCTTGCACAAATAGTTGACGCGATGGCCCCGCTGCAACCGGCACTCGTCGAATCTGACTGGCGCGCAATAGTTGCCAATATCTCACGACGAACCCGTCGGCGTTCGCTGGTCGTGCTGTTGACTGACCTCAATGCACCGGCTCTTGACGCGGGCCTGCTACCGGTGCTGCCACGGCTGTCGACCAAACATCAGGTATTACTCGCTGCGGTCGCCGATCCGCGCGTGGACCAACTGGCAGGTGGGCGTTCGGATGCGGCCGCGGTGTATGACGCGGCGGCCGCCGAACGTGCCCGCAACGAACGACGGGCCATGGCGTCACGACTCCGCCGGAACGGAGTGGAAGTCGTCGACGCTCCACCTACCGAAATCGCACCCGAGCTTGCCGACCGGTATCTCGCGATGAAAGCGACCGGGCGGCTTTAACGCTCATATCACGAGTACGAACACCGTGCGACGCTGTCGCAGCGCGCATCGTTGCTCAACCTAATTGCCACCGCATGAACGCTTCTTACCCGGTGGGGACTATGTCAGGTGCGTCATCGATATCCCCGGTCTCCCCCGATTTTGCAGCGCGGCGACCAAAGTAAACGACATACGTGAGGAAAGCCGCCTCGGCAAGCACTCCGATACCGATCCGCGCGAACGTCGGCAAAGGCGATGGCGTCACCATGGCTTCGATTAAGCCGGAAATCAACAACACGGCTACCAGACCTACCGCGATCGACACAACACCTCGGCCTTGCTCGGCAAGAACCTGTCCGCGTGGTCGATCACCCGGCGATATGACCGACCATCCCAGCCGCATCCCAACGGCACCGGCGAGGAACACCGCAGTCAGCTCAAGTAGCCCGTGCGGAATGAGCAGGCCAAGCAGCAGGTCCCCCTTACCCGCGTGGAACATCAACCCAGCGATCACACCCGCATTCGCGGCGTTTTCGAACAGCAGCAAGGGTATCGGCAATCCCAGCAGAACAGCCAACGCGATGCACCTGGCAGCTACCCAAGAGTTGTTCACCCAAACGTGCAGGGCGAACGACGCGGCCGGGTGCTCGCTGTAGTAGGACTCGACATCGTGGTTCACTAACTGGTCTATCTCGGTCGGCGTTCCGATGACCGATTGCACCTCGGCACTCCCGGCCACCCAAGCTGCGATGACCACAACGACGGCGAAGAACGCCGCAGCCGTTGCCAGCCACCATCGCCAAGAACGGTAGGCGACCACCGGAAACGACACTGTCCAAAACCGGGCAAACGTGCTGGTCAGGGGCGCGTGGGCGCCGGTGACCGCTGAGCGCGCGCGTGCCACCAGGCTAGAGAGCCGACCGGTCACCACCGAATCCGAAGACACCGACCGCAGCATCGATAAATGCGTGGATACTCGTTGGTACAGCTCGACGAGTTCATCGACTTCGGCGCCAGTCAGCGAACGCCGTTTCTTGATCAGCACATCAAGCCGGTCCCACGTACGACGGTGAGTCAGCAAGAATGCGTCGACGTCCACTCTGCGCAGCTTAGTGGCGATCGCAAGCTCGGCGGGCCGGGCACAGCGGATCGCCACAACCAAACCCAGCGCGATCGCAAGCTCGGCGGGCCGGGCACAGCGGATCACCACAACCAAACCCAGCGCGATCGCAAGCTCGGCGGGCCGGGCACAGCGGATTGCCAGCCCCCGGGACCTGTAGCGTTCCGAGATATGTCAGAGGTGGTGACCGGGGACGCGGTGGTCCTCGACGTGCAGATCGCGCAGTTGCCGGTGCGCGCGGTGGGTGCGTTGATCGACATCACCGTCATGTTCGTCTGCTACATCCTTGGGCTGACCCTGTGGGCGGCCACCCTGGCCGAATTCGACGACGCGTTGACCACCGCGTTCCTGATCATCTTCACGGTGCTGGTGATTGTCGGCTATCCACTGGCGCTAGAAACGGCTACCCGCGGCCGCTCGCTGGGCAAGATCGCCATGGGTTTGCGAGTGGTCTCCGACGACGGTGGCCCGGAACGCTTTCGGCAGGCGCTATTTCGCGCGCTGGCATCGACAGTGGAGATCTGGATGTTGTTCGGAAGCCCCGCCGTGATCTGCAGCATGTTGTCGCCGAAGGCGAAACGTATCGGCGACATCTTCGCTGGCACGGTTGTGGTCAGCGAACGCGGACCCCGACTGGAGCCGCCGCCGGCGATGCCCCCGTCGTTGGCTTGGTGGGCGTCGTCGCTGCAGCTATCCGGCCTGCCCGCCGGCCACGCCGAGGTCGCACGTCAATTCCTCTCGCGGGCAGCGCAGCTCGATGCCGGGCTGCGTGAACAGATGGCCTACCGAATCGCTGGCGATGTGTTGGCCCGAATCGCGCCGCCGCCACCTCCCGGTGCGCCACCGCAGCTAGTCTTAGCCGCTGTCCTCGCCGAGCGGCATCGGCGCGAATTGGCGCGGCTGCGCCCCGCAACTCCGACGGCGAGTCCTGCGCCGTGGTCCCCAACCGATCCGGCGCCCTGGCCACAGCCGCCGACACCACAGACCGGTCACTGGCCACAAGGCGACCCCAGCGCCAGCGGATTCTCGCCACCGGACTAGTTGGTCGAGCCGCGCTCATTTGCATGGCATCCACGTAAACCCAAGTCAGCGCGCGGTTACCGTTGGCTGGTTTTGCGTCATATCGCGATATTGGGTGGTCGACCGTACCGCCGATGATTACCCACACGTGGACACGTTAAGAAACGTCGACCCATTCCAGGGTGCGCTGTACCGCCTTGCGCCAACCCGCGTATCCCGCCGCGCGCTTCTCATCGGTCCATCCCGACGTCCACCGCTTGTCTTCTCGCCAATTAGCCCGCAATTCAGACGGGTTGGCCCAAAAGCCGACTGCCAATCCGGCAGCGTAGGCAGCACCTAACGCAGTGGTCTCGGCGACTACCGGCCGCACCACATCGACCCCTAGGACATCAGCTTGAATCTGCATACACAGGTCGTTGGCAGTTATCCCGCCATCAACCTTCAACACCTCAAGTCGCACACCGGAATCTGCTTCCATGGCATCCACCACATCCCGGCTCTGGTAGCAGATCGCCTCCAACGTGGCGCGCGCAACGTGCGCGTTGGTGTTGAAACGCGAGAGTCCCACGATCGCGCCGCGCGCATCGGATCGCCAATACGGCGCGAACAAACCCGAAAAAGCTGGCACGAAATACACTCCGCCGTTGTCGGCGACCTGCCGCGCCAACGACTCACTCTGCGCGGCACCGCTGATGATGCCCAACTGGTCACGTAGCCACTGCACTGCCGAACCAGTTACCGCGATCGAACCCTCAAGCGCATAAACGGGTTTCGCGTTCCCAAACTGGTAGCACACAGTGGTCAGGAGCCCATTGCTGGACCGCACGATGCTTTCACCAGTATTTAGCAGCAAGAAGTTGCCGGTACCGTAGGTGTTCTTCGCTTCCCCCTGATCAAGACACACCTGGCCGACCATCGCCGCGTGCTGATCGCCGAGAACCCCAGCAATGGGCACCTCGCCACCCATCGGACCGCCATCTAACGTGACGCCATAAGGCTGCAGCGGCGACGACGGCTCAATCGAGGGCAGCATCGACCGAGGTACCGAAAAATAGGACAGCAGCTCGTCGTCCCAGTCCAGTGTCTCCAGATCCATGAGCATGGTCCTGCTGGCGTTGGTCACATCGGTGACGTGCACACCGCCGCGTGGACCTCCGGTGAGATTCCACAGCACCCAGGTGTCGGCGGTACCGAATAGGGCTTCGCCACGCTGCGCCGCAGCCCGCACCCCGTCTACGTTCTCCAGGATCCATTGCAACTTTCCACCCGAAAAATAGGTCGCCGGCGGCAGACCGGCCTTATGGCGGATCACCGCTCCGCGGGTATCTCGGTCTAGCGCTGACGCGATGCGGTCGGTCCGGGTGTCCTGCCAGACAATCGCGTTGCAGTAGGGCCTGCCGGTTCGTCTATTCCATACCAACGTCGTCTCACGCTGGTTCGTAATACCCAGCGCCGCAATATCTTTTGCTGACATCTTGGCGCTGTTTAGCACCGATGCGAGCGCAGCGACGGTACGCTCCCAAATTTCGACCGGGTTGTGCTCGACCCAACCAGCTCGGGGCAGGATCTGCTCGTGTTCAAGCTGGTGGCGCGCTACTTCGGCACCGTCGTGGTCGAAAATCATGCAGCGGGTGCTCGTAGTGCCTTGATCGATAGCGGCGACAAACTCGGCCAACTGCGCTCCTTGCTAGGACGTAGGACGCTGCCTTATATCATCCATGATGGTCTAGGTGGCCATCGGCATCCTCGACTTTGCCAGGTTGCCACGCGGCGGCCATCCATCTCAGGGGTGCGACGTTTCGATCAATTCGGCTGACGTTCGCGCCGGTGACGCCGTGTTCTCGACTTCGCATTCGCGGGCTCAATCCCACCTGCTACCGGGTCTTCTTGGCTCACTACAGTGACTAACCGACGAGGATACGGCCGGGAGGACCAACTGATGGAGCGCACCGACGATGACAGCTGGGACCTAGCGGCCAGCGTAGGGGCCACCGCGACCATGGTGGCCGCCGGACGGGCCCGCGCCACTAAGGACGGGCTGATCGAAGACCGTTTCGCCGAGCCACTGGTGCGGGCGGTCGGTATTGAGTTTTTCTCTCTTTGGGCGGCCGGCGAGCTCACATCCGCTGATGTCGATATACCCGATGCCGTCTGGGGCATGCGGCAGATGACTGACGTCCAGGTAGCGCGTACTCGCTACATCGATTCTTTCCTCGCCGACGCGACAAGCGCGGGTATCTGCCAGGTTGTCCTTTTGGCCTCCGGCCTTGACACACGCGGATATCGCCTACCTTGGCCGCCTGCAGTGACAGTATTCGAGATTGATCAGCCGCAAGTCATCGAATTCAAGACCACGACACTTGCCGGCCTCGGCGCCGAACCGACATCCGAGCTGCGCTCAGTCGCTATCGATCTGCGGCACGACTGGCCTTCGGCACTGCGTCGTGCCGGGTTCGACACCAAACAGCCCGTTGCTTGGGTGGCCGAGGGCCTCCTCGCATACTTGCCCCCGGATGCCCAGGATCGCCTGCTGGACACCATCACTGCCCTCAGTGCCACCGGCAGTCGGCTTATCGCGGAGAGCTTTTGGAGTTCGGCCGAAACCAAGCAGGCTTTGGCACCAGCACACCAAAAGTGGTATCAACACGGTCTCGATGTCAGCATTGATGACTTGGCCTACACCGGCCAACGCAACGACGTTGCCGCCTACCTTGAAGGTTGTGGCTGGAGTTCGACACGCACGTCTCTCGATCAGTTGCTGGCCAACAACAGTTTGCCCGTGCTACGCCGCGCCGACGGCCAGGCCAGCATCACCGACCACTATTACTGCGTCGCGGTCGCCGGTTCCTAACCCGCGTTGACCTGCGTGCACTCGCTGACTTGATCTGAGGTCGCCCTGCCGCACGGCTACCGCCGGGCCCTCGTGCGTTCGCGAGGTTTAACCGGGATTCCCGATAGCGACAGGTTGCGCGCACGTAGGTAAACCTGTTCCATCGGCGATATGGGCGACGAGGTCGAACGCGCCACGTATGACTCCAAGGACCGGCGGGAATACCGGCGCAAGATGCGAGGGTGCTTAGACGCCCTCGAGACAATGTTGGCGCAATCTCGTTTCGATTGCGAACAGCCCCTGACCGGCATGGAGATCGAGTGCGACCTTGTCGATGCCAACTACCAGCCCGTTATGTCCAACCAGAATGTGCTGGCCGCCATTGCGGATCCGGCTTACCAGGCCGAACTGGGCGCCTACAACATCGAGTTCAATGTGCCGCCCCGGCCATTGCGCGGAGACGCTGGCCTTGAGCTGGAAAAGGAAGTGCGGGCCAGCCTCAACGAAGCAGAAACCAAGGCCAACTCCGGCGGGGCCCACATCGTGATGATCGGCATTCTTCCCACTGTGATGCCACGCCATTTCAGCGGCGGCTGGATGAGCAAATCGCCTCGGTACGCGGCCCTCAACGCGTCAATCTGCGCCGACCGCGACGAGGACATCCCGATCAATATCAGCGGGCCTGAGCCGCTGAGCTGGCATGCCGCGTCCATCGGTCCCGAATCCGCTTGCACTAGCATGCAATTGCATTTGCAGGTAGCACCAACGGACTTCGCGAGCAACTGGAATGCGGCTCAGCTGCTAGCCGGTCCGCAGCTGGCACTGGGCGCGAACTCGCCATTCTTCTTCGGCCACCAACTCTGGTCGGAAACCCGCATCGAGCTGTTCACACAATCCACAGACTCCCGTTCCGAGGAGCTGAAGACCCAAGGCGTTCGCCCCCGGGTGTGGTTCGGCGAACAGTGGATCGCCTCGATCCTCGACCTGTTCAAAGAAAACATCGACTACTTTCCGTCGCTGCTGCCCGAGGTGTCCGACGAGGACCCGGCCGCCGCGCTGGCGGCCGGCCGCAGCCCACAGCTCTCCGAGCTGCGGCTGCACAACGGCACGGTTTACCGGTGGAATCGACCCGTTTACGACGTCGTGGACGGGCGCGCACATCTGCGGCTGGAAAACCGGGTGTTGCCGGCAGGACCGACCGTCGTTGACATGCTTGCGAATTCGGCCTTCTACTACGGCATGTTGCGCGTCTTGGCCGAAGCGGACGAACCGCTGTGGGCACGGATGAGTTTCGCTGGGGCACAGGAAAATTTCTTGGAAGCGGCCCAGTATGGCATGAACGCCCGGCTACGGTGGCCGGGTTTAGGTGAAGTGGCCGCACAGGAATTGGTGTTGGACACATTGTTGCCGCTGGCCCACACGGGACTGCAGCGTTGGGGCGTCAACGCCGAGGTACGCGACCGATTTCTGGGCGTCATTGAGGGACGAGCCAAGACCGGCTGCAACGGGTCAAGCTGGCAAGTCTCCACCGTACGGACCCTCGAAAAAAGTGGGCTGACCAGGCCCGCAGCACTGGCTGAGATGCTGCGACAGTACTGCGAGAACATGCACACCAACGCACCGGTACATACCTGGAGCGCCGACGTGACCCGGTCGTCTTGATCCCAGCCCGCCAGCAGAGCCGCGGCCACCGTCCTGAGCCGCTTCCCGCGATCGGCCTCAGGCCTAGAGCACACACTAATCTGATCCGTGCCCTACCCAGCCCGTTGCGCACTAGCCTCAGGACCATGAAAGCCATGGCACAGCGGACCTGGGGTCGCGAAGAGCCGCTTGAGCTCTTAGAGCTACCCACCCCCGAACCTGGCACAGGAGAAATCCGAGTGCATGTCCAGGCGAGCGGAGTCAACCCGGTTGACTGGAAGGTGGCGTCTTAGGACTGGTGTAAAAACGCTGGGCGCATGTTCCTGGTGGTCATGTTACGCGGCGGTGGTGTCGGTCGTGGTTGTTGTGGTGGGGGGATGCAGTGGGCGGGGTGGCTCGAGCAGTTGGTGGCGTAGTTCTTGGAGGTGGCGGCTGGTCGCTGATGTTTGGGTGACTCCGCGCCAGCCGCGGCTGGCGCGGTCGAGGACGGCCCATACCAGCGACAGACAGCTGGTTTCGCCGGGTAGGCGGCCGATGACCTTGACCCGGCGACGGGATTCTCCGAAGGTGCGTTCGATGAGGTTGGAATGGCGGATGCGTGTCCAGTGTTGGCGGGGGAAGCGCAAATGCACGCTCAGCGAGGCGAAGTCGTTGGCCAGGCAAGCGACCGCGGCTGGGTAGAGCCCGCGGTATGTGGTGGTGAACTCCTCGGCGCGGCGGGTGGCTTCATCCACGGCCTGCTGGCCGGGTGGCTGGTCAATGTCATCGAAGATCGACCAGAACGCGGCTTTGATCTCGTCCTGGACCGCGACAGGTGTCTTGGCGATGACGTTACGGCAGCGATGGATCAGACACCGCTGACGCAGGCTTGCCGGAAACGTGGTCTCCCATGCGGCGATCAGGCCCGGCGCCCCGTCGGAGATGCCCAGTAGCGGCGGGCGTAGTCCCCGGTTCCTCAGGTCAGCCAAGAAGTCGGCCCACGCATCAGCCGACTCCGCTGCGGCTGGGGCCAGCCCAATAAACAGGGGCTTGCCGTCGGTGCAGATGCCCCAGGCGGCCAGCACCGGCTCGGCCGGGGCGTTGGGATGCATCCGAAAGTTCGAGGCATCCAAGAACAGGTAGTCCAACACCAGCTCATCAAGGCGTCGAGACGACCACGCAGCGAACTCGTCTTTGATGGCCGCACAAATCCGGCTCACCGTCGAGCGCGACAACGCCGCCTGCGAGCCCAGCACCTCGGCCAACGCGGCCTCGATGTCGCGATCCGACAAACCGCGCACCCATCCCGAAATCACCAACGCCTCCAGAGCGTGGGTGCGCGTCACCCCGGCACCGAATAGCCGCGAACAGAACCGCTCGTCGGTGTCGCGTAGTTTCGGGCGGCATAATTCGACCGAGCCCATCGTGGTCTTCACCGTCGCCGGCGGTTGATACCCATTGCGGTACCCGCCCGGGCCGTCCTGAACCCGACGCTGGTGACGGGCTCGGCCCAACACTGCTTCTACCTCGGCCTCCACGGCGACCTGAAACACCAGACGCACCGATAACCGCCCGACCTCCTCCAAAATCTCGGTCAACGGCCGCTCGGTCGCGGCGAACAACTGATCCATCTCAACACGCACACGCTCAATCGGCGATACTCGCTTGGTCACGGGCGTAGCCCCTCCTTCATAGCTTTCGTCGGTTGCGACGGAACCTACGCCCGTGACCATTTACACCAGCGATGAGACGCGACCGACTGGAAGATGCGCAGCTCCGGGCCGCTCAGGCTCGCCGCTCGGTTGCTAGGACCGAAGCCGCCGGTGGTGGTCGGGGTGGACTTCGCCGGTGTGGTCGAGTCAGTCGGCCCGGGCGTGACACGTGTCGCCCCCGGCGACCGGGTGGTTGGCGGCACCAACTTCGCCCGGGGCCAGCGCGGTTCCTACGCAGACACCGTCGTGGTGCGTGAGGACCAGCTCTGCCGCGTCCCGGACGCCGTGGACATCGACATCGCCGCCGCCTTGCCCGTGGGCGGTGTCACCGCCTGGATGGCGCTGGTGGATCTTGGGCGCATCCGCCAGGTGGATCCAGCCGACCGGCGGGTGTTGGTGCTCGGCGCTTCCGGCGGCGTGGGCCAGCTGGCAGTCCAGATCGGCAAGTTGGAAGGCGCCTTCGTGGCCGGCGTTTGCTCGACGAGGAACGTAGAGCTGGTTAAGGGCTTAGGAGCCGACCTTGTCCTCGATTACAACCAGGGCGACGCACTCGCACAAGCCAAACCTTATCTGCCTTTTCACCTCGTTATCGACTGCGTGGGCAGCTATTCCGGTGCTCGCTGCCGATCTCTGCTATCGTCGCGCGGGCGCCACATCATGGTGGCCGGTGACAAGCCCAGTGCCGCGATTCAGGCCCTCATGCCCCCGTTCAAATCCAAAGCTATTTTGGGCCGGCCCACGGGCAAGCGGCTGGAACCATTGGTGGCCGCCATCGCCGCGGGCAAGCTGCGTGTGGCCATCGCTCAGAAGCTACCGCTCACGAGTGCGGAAAAGGCCCATCGACTGAGCCAAACCAGCCGAATGACCGGCAAACTGATCCTAGAGCCCTGAGACTGGGTGTCAGTCGAAAGTGCCGCATCGGTAACGATGGCAGCCCATGACACCGTTACCGGGCGCGAGTAGCTTGGGCACATGGCACCAGAAGTGATGGACTGGGATGATGCCTACCAAGGACAGGGCGTCTTTGAAGGTCCCCCGCCGTGGAACATCGGTGAGCCGCAGCCGGAACTAGCAGCGCTGATCCGAGCCGGCATGATCCGAAGCGATGTACTAGACGCTGGATGCGGCTTCGCTGAGCTTTCCCTGGCGTTGGGTGCGGACGGGTTCACGGTACTCGGCATCGATATCACGCCCACCGCTATTACCGCTGCCACGAAAGCCGCCCAGGAACGCGGGTTGACTACTGTCAGCTTTGCCCAAGCCGACATCACCTCATTCGAAGCCTACCCACCTGGATCCGAAAACCGGTTCGCCACGGTGATCGACAGCACGCTGTTTCATTCGCTGCCGGTCGAACGCCGCGACAACTACTTGAGCGCTGTTCACCGGGCGGCCGCACCGGGCGCCAGCTATTACGTCCTGGTTTTCGCCAAAGGCGCCTTCCCCGCCGAGCTGGAAGTCAAGCCAAACGAAGTGGACGAGGCGGAGTTGCGCGCCGCGGTGAGCAGGTATTGGGAGATTGACGAGGTTCGACCCGCCCATATCCACGCCAATGTTCCTGCGGCTCCCGATATGCCAGAACCCCCGCATGGCCGAGACGACAAGGACCGGGTGAAGTTCCCCGCCTACCTGCTTACAGCTCATAAGGCAGGCTGAGAACCGACCGCGGTGTCAACGCTAAGCACCGCGAGGCGGCTTACGCTGCGGTCGCTGCGGTAGCTGCGGCCAGGGCTTCAGCGAAAGTTGCCAGGTCATCAGCTGTCGTGTCGGCGTGGGGCGAAATCCGCAGCACCGGAGCCGTCAGCTCCAACGGCGCCCGCTCCACTCCCGCGCACGTAGTCAGGATCTGCCGCTCTGCGAGCAACCATGCTCGGACCTCCGCCGGATCGGCCCCGTCGACCGGAGCCAGCGTTGTAATCGCGCTCGGCTCTTCCACCTCTTCGACCACCTGCCAACCCCGCACATCGGCCAGCACGGTTCGAGCGGTCGCCCCCAGCTCAGCCAAATGCGCTCGCAAAGCCTCCGGTCCGGACGCCAGATACTCACCTAAAGCCGTCGAAAAACCCACTCGCGCAGCAATATTGGCTTCACCGAAACCGAGTCTTTGAGCCACAGACAGCGGTGGCGCCCACTCCGGCGCTGGCGGTCGTGGACACAGCCGCTGCATCAATGCTGGGCATACGGCCAACGCACCGACACCGCGTGGCCCGGCGATCCATTTGCGCGACGACGAATAGACGACATCGGCGCCCACCGCGCAATCCACCTGACCGAGCCCCTGCGCAGCGTCCACAACCAGCGGCAATCCAAGCTCGCGGCAAAGCTCCGCAATCATCGCAAGCGGTTGCACGACGCCGCGGTGGCTCGCCACCACGGTCAGGTGCATCAGGTCTGGCGGATCTGCGGCGAGCACGAACGCCGCATCGTCGAGGGCTACTCGCCCATCACTGAGGGTCGGCAGTGGCCGCACCATGAAGTCGCGGCCGGCCATCACTGCCAGGTTGGGGCCATATTCTCCGGGTAAACAAGCCAAAGTCCTTTTCTCCGCCCGCCAACTACCGAGCAGAAGATCCAGCGCCTGCAACGAGCCGGTGGTGTAAATCACCTCAGCGTCAGGAATGCCACTTAAGGCGGCAACCGCGGCCCGTCCCTCGTCGAGCACAGGTATAGCAGCATCAGCCGCGACATATCCACCGACCTCAGCCTCGCGTAGCGCGTGTTGGGCAGCTGCCTCAAGTGCAGCGAAACTCTGACGCGAGCACGCCGCGCTGTCCAGGTGCAGCCCGGCGGCCGCAGGCCGAGCCGTCCGCCATCGGTCGGCCAGAGTGTCGCTCTGGGTCACTTGATCGCGAGCGACAACCCGAAGTCGCCGGCGTCATCGGTCCACCACCGAATACGGCGCAGACCCGCGCCGACCAGTTCAGCACTGACCGCCTCCGGCCTGAACTTGCATGAAACTTCGGTGAGCATCTCCTCGCCAGCGGCGAAATCTACAGTCAAGTCGAGCGCGCCGACACTGACTCGCTGACAACGGTCAGACCGTAGCAACATTTCGATCCGATCTTCTTCGATGTTCCAGCGGGCGACATGTTCGTAAGCCTCAATATCGAAGTCACCGTCAAGTTCCCGGTTGATCACCGCGAGCACATTGCGATTGAACCGTGCCGTCACGCCGGCGGCGTCGTCATAGGCGCGTACCAGGCGGGCCGTGTCCTTGATCAGGTCGGTGCCCAACAGCAAGCTGTCGCCGGGCCGCATGACCGCCGCCAACGTCGCCAAGAACTCTGTCCTGGGACCAGGCGCGAGGTTGCCAATAGTCGACCCAAGGAATACGAACAAACGCCGTCCGCTACTCGGAATCTCACCCAGATGTTCCTCGAAATCACCACAGACCGCGTGAATCTCGACGCCTGGGTATTCACGCTGGATAGCGCCCGCCGTAGCCGACAGCATACTGGCATCAACATCGAACGGGACGAATCTACGCAACGATCCTCGATCACGCAGCGCGTCGAGCAACAACCTGGTTTTTTCCGACGTGCCACTACCCAGCTCAACTAAGGTGTCAGCCTTGCTGGCCGATGCGACATCAGCCGATCGGGTCCGCAGGATTTCAGTTTCCGCTCGAGTTGGGTAGTACTCGGGCAACCGGGTGATCTCGTCGAACAATTCGCCACCCACCGCATCATAAAACCATTTGGGCGGCAACGATTTCGGTGTCTTCTGCAGTCCGGCGAGCACGTCACGGCACAATGCCTGATACGCCGAGTCTTCGGCCAGATGATTCGACAACGACAGTGTCATCAAGGTCCTTTCGGAGGTCCAGAGGGTTGTAGAGAGGTGAATGTGACCCGATCGCTGGTGACTTCCACCAAATGGCGGTCCGGCACGTCGTCCCAGGCTGGGTCATCGTCGTAGGGTTCGCTGGCCAGCACTACCCCATCGGCGCGCCGCAGAATGGATAGCGTCTCATTCCAGGTGGTAGCGAGAAGTCGAGACCCATTGGCAGCCAGCACATTAAGACGAGCACCTGGGTCGGCCTCCCCAATCTTGGCGATGGTGTCGCCCAGGCAGTCCAATCCGCGCGCAAAGAGCGTAGCCGCGAGAACCGCACTGTCACAAGATGACTCGGCAGAGGAATCCGGTGGCAGTATCTCCCGATTAACAACTCCGTTGTGCGACAACAACCAGTGGCCATCAGTGAAGGGGGGCGGTCGAGCTGGCTTCGATCGGCATCCCCACTGTCGCCGAGCGCACCGCAGCCACCACGCAGTGGCTGCGTAGGGCTGGCGCAATCGAGGCGAACGACGCGTCTCCCCACAGCGGCGCCGAACTGCGCCAGCGCCGAGGAACGGTGTCGTCGAAAAAACCTACGCCCCAACCGTCGGCGTTCATCAGACAGTTCTTTTGCCGGCGCGGCGCATACGATTGCACCCGCAAACCCTGCGGCGGGTCCAGCACCAACGAGGATACCGGCAGGCTGGCGCCGAGCCAGCCGAGGTGACGGCACATCAGGCGGGCTCCGCCGCGCCGGGAACGTCCCACGCCAACCGGACGCCGGAGAAAATCTGCCGGCGGTACGGGTGATCCCAATTGCGGAAACTGGGTCGCAGGATTGCGGACTCGACCGCCCATGACCCGCCGCGCAGCACGCGGTAATCACCGCCGAAGAACGGCTGCGAGTAACGCTGGTAGATCATCGGGACAAACCCGGGCCAAGGGCGCAGCGGCGAGCTGGTCCACTCCCAGACGTCACCTAACATCTGCTCGGCGCCGCAAGGCGACGCGCCGGACGGATACGCACCGACCGGCGCTGGGCGCAGTGCTGTGCCACCCAAGTTCGCTTTGGCGGCGAGGTTGTCAGCGGGTTCCATGTCGCCCCACGGATAGCGAAGCCGAGACTCAGTCCGCGGATCCCAGACACATGCCTTCTCCCATTCGGCCTCCGTGGGCAACCGGCCGCCAGCCCACGCTGCGTACGCCTGCGCCTCGAAGTAAGTGACATGCTGCACCGGCTCGTCAGCGGGGATATCTTCAACGACACCGAACCGAGTCCGCGTTCGACCGTCGGGACTCCAGAATTGCGGCCCGGTCAGGCCCGCCACCTGCCGATGCTCCCAGCCACGCTGGGACCACCACTGTGATACCTCGTAGCCACCGTCGTCGATGAAATGCTGCCATTCACCGTTGGTGACGGGAACCCGGCCAATCCGAAAAGCCGGCAAATCGATGATGTGCGCCGGGCGTTCGTTGTCCAATGAATACGGTTCGTCGGCCGCATCCACCCCCAAGACGAACGGTCCGCCAGGCACCAGAACCGAGGTTCCGGCCGCTGCCGGCAAGCCGGCAGGCAGCGCGGAGTTCGTGCGCAACAGCGGCGGGCCCGAGCGCAGGTTCAATGCCTGCAGCATGGTTTCGTTGTGTTGGTTTTCGTGGCTGACCACCAACCCGAACACGAAACCGTCGTAACCTTCGGCCAGGTCATCGAGAGCATCCAGGGCCGCTGACCGCACTGCCCGGCAGTACGAGCGAGCCCGCTGCGGAGACAGCAGCGGCAGATCGACACGACTGGCGCGCGAGTGCTCGAATGCGTCGTAAAGGCCCTCAACGGAACGCGGCAAAATCCCGGGCCGCTCCGGGTCGCCGCCCCGCAGCAACCACAACTCTTCCTGTTGTCCAATGTGCGCCAGGTCCCACACCAGCGGGCTCATCAACGAGTCGTATTGGCGGCAGAGCTCGGCATCGTCGAAATCGACCAGCTGCAACGTCCGCGCCCGCGCCCGCGCCATGTCGTCGGCAAGCTTCTCCCGGGAAATCACAGACCCCCTTGCACCAGCCGCGCGACGGTCGGCGCGATGCCGCCCTCGGTCACCTGGTCGGAAAATTCGCTGCCAGGGCAGCTGCCCCGTTCCACATTGCGAACCAACTGCTGCATCGACTCCACGAGCCCCACCGGCGCTTTCTCGGCGGCGACGGCCACACACCGGTTGGCCGCCTCCCAAAGCCGACGGTCGCCGAGACCCAGCCGAGCTGCCGTGTCCCACGCTGTCGCCACCGGTTCGACGGCTTCAGCCGCCAAGCAGGCCGCAGCCGGATCGTCCAACAACGTCACCAGTGTGAACACCACGGCCGGCCAGACAGTATCGGGCATGCTGTCGAGGTAACGAATTTCCAGCCACCCCCGGGGCCGCACCGGCGGAAACAGTGTTGTCAAGTGGTATTCCAGGTCGGCGATAGTCGGCCGGCGATTACCAAGCAGAACCCGCCCGTCCACCCATTCGGCGAATGGCACGTACTGCGTGACCGGCTCGGCTTCCGGACTATGCACCAGCATCACCGGAGCTTTCAACGCGTAATGCGCCCAGTCGGTGCCGGGATCGTCGCCGTTGGCTCCCAAGACGGGCCCACAGCGCGCGGAATCCATCTGGCCCCAGACCCGTTGCCGAGTAGACACCCAACCGGAGAATTCTCCACTCAGCATCGGAGAATTGGCTGCGATTGCGATCATCGTCGGCCCCAAAGCGTGCGCTAGCCGAACCCGCTCCGCCCATCCGGCCTGCGGACCAGCATCCAGATTGACTTGGATCGAGGCAGTCGATGTCATCATCGCTGCGCCGGCTACCGCGGTATCGCTGGCGGTGAAGAACTGCTCCATCGCCTTATAGCGTGCCCCTGGGTTTATCCGCATCGGCGGGCGCAGGGGGTCGGCGCCCAGCGAAACCAATCCAAGTCCGGCGTCAGTGAAGGCCGACTGCAGTACCGCCTGGTCACGGGTCATCGCGTCGATGGCGGGCATGATACCGTCTTCGGGCGGACCTGACAGCTCCACGGCGCCACCAGGCTCGACGGTGACCGCGCTGCCACCGGGCATGGCCGGTAGTGCCTGAATAACGCCACTGATTTCACTCCAGGCGGGCCTACGGTGCGGATCGCCCGGGTCGAAGCAGTGCACCTCCACCTCAAGACCGATTCGCCCGATCGGTGTGTCCGACAGGCAGGCGTCTGCTATGTACTGGGCTGTCGCCGATGAATCCGCGAGTTCCTCCTCAGCCAAGCCCGTCTGATCGAGCTGCGACGCGGCGGCTATCGCCATATCACCGATCCCTCCCGGTCCAAACGGTGCGCGTCACGGATATCTCGTTGCGTTCGGCTATCGAAACGATAGCCGCGCACATTCCATCCCCCGACCGTACCGATATATTCCCGACAGACTGAAACAGCGTCCGCGCGGCGCTGGATAGCAAACGGCCGCCACGACGCCATCCACCGCGGTGACGTGGAATAACACTTCGCCAAGCATTGGCTCGCCGACGATGAACCGGGGAGCGGTATCTGCGCCGTGCTGGTGCCCGCTGCACCAACCAGCGCGACCGCGAAAGGCTCGCACCACGTCACGCCAGTGCAGCCCCCGACATGAACAACATGGGCATTGCTCCCTTCCGTTGTGTGATGGGCCGATCAGCCGGCACACAAGATCCGGCAACGGTCGCACATCGCTCGACCCACCTCGTATCAGCCGGGTAAACCACTCGACATCGGAGGCTACGTTCTCTACCGCAGATTGTCAGGTAGCAAACCAGTCCGCACAGTTCACACCGCAAAAGCCGAGTCATCCAGCCGCAGGTGGCGAAATTCCGGCCCCGCGTCGCAATGGCATGCCGCACTGCCTGCGGCATGCCGCGATAGTTTCAGCGAACCGCTGGGACCCAGCAGCGGTCGACGCCCATAGCGACAACACCAAACCAACTTCCGCGCAAGCGGGATTGACGATGCCGCCGCGCTGGTGGCCGTAGTGGAGACATTGGTGGTGCGCAGAAAGTACTGCGCCCAAGATGAGCATCGGGCCGGGCTGCGTTCGCCGGGGCAAGTTACACCGACAAAGTTGCCGCGATTGATGCAGCCCGGTGCTCGTATGAGCACCGGGCTGCTCGCTCAAGTCATAGCTCTGCTAGATGACCGCTCTAGGCAGGCCTACGGGGCAGTAGGAGCCGCCGATCGCGGAACGTGGCCTGGCCCACCGTGATGCCCAGACGCGGGTCCACCGTGCGGGGTCGCCGGACGCAAGTTGAGCATCGCGTGCTCCTTGGGGTACCGCAGATGATGAAAGCCTCGATAGCCATCGTGCTTGCCAATGGTGTAGCCACTGAAGAAGATGACCGCGACGATGAACACGGTGCCCGCAGCGACAACGACCCATGCCGCCGCCTTGAACACCTTGGGGGTCTGGTGCGGTGCCGCGGCTGGGGCAGTTGGCACAGCTGGTGTGTCTGATGTTTCACTCATACATCGAATAATGCCCGCACAAACAATGGTCGCGGCTATGCGCTGGTTATGAAGCAGCTGTGAGCCGGGCCATGTCCTCTTCCGGAACCACCGGCGGTTCGGAGTTTTTGACGGAGCTCACTGCGGCCGCAACCGCTTCGAACCAACACCACCCGACGCGGGCCGCGAAACACAGGTCACCTACTGGCGACCAACAGCTCCGCGATCTGGATCGTATTCAATGCCGCCCCTTTACGAAGGTTGTCGCCGGAAACGAACAAGGCCAAACCACGCCCATCGGGCACTCCGGAATCGCGACGGACACGGCCGACCAGGGATTCGTCTATGCCAGCCGCAGCCAGCGGCGTCGGCACGTCGACCAGCTTCACACCGGGTGCGCCGGCGAGCAGCTCGCGGGCGCGCTCCGGACCAAGAGGCCGCTCGAACTCGGCGTTAATCGACAGCGAGTGGCCGGTGAACACAGGAACCCGGACACACGTACCGCTGACTAGCAGATCGGGGATGCCGAGGATCTTGCGGCTCTCGTGACGCAGTTTCTGGTCCTCGTCGGTCTCGCCGGAGCCGTCCTCCACCGGGGAACCGGCCAGCGGCACGATATTGAACGCGATCGGCGCAACATATTTCTGGGGCGCCGGGAACTCGATAGCCGCACCGTCGTGCACCAGCTGTTCGGCGTCACCGGCGGCAGCGCGCAGCTGCGCGGAAAGTTCACCCACCCCGGCTAGACCGCTGCCCGAAACTGCCTGATAGGTCGAGACCACGATCCGCACCAGCCGAGCTTCCTTGTGCAGCACCGCAAGCACAGGCATCGCTGCCATGGTGGTGCAGTTCGGATTGGCGATGATGCCCTTGCCCAAAGCGGGAGCGTCGCCCACATCCCGGTAGAAGTTCACTTCGGACACCACCAACGGCACGTCCGGATCCTTGCGCCACGCCGATGAGTTGTCGATCACTGTCACGCCGGCCGCCGCGAACCGAGGCGCCTGCGCCTTCGACGTCGCCGAACCGGCGGAGAACAAGGCGATATCCAAGCCGCGCGGATCAGCGGTCTCGGCGTCTTCGACCTCGATCTCTTGGCCGCCGAAAGCAAGCTTGCGGCCCTGCGAGCGAGCCGAAGCGAAGAAACGCACCGTTGTCGCCGGGAAGTCACGCTCCTCTAGCAGTGCGCGCATCACCTGGCCGACCTGGCCGGTGGCACCGACGATCCCTACCGAAACACCCGGACGCCTCAATTTAGCGTCCCGTCCCCGCGTAGACAGTCGCCTCCTCCTCGCCCCCGAGCCCGAATGCCTCATGCAACGCAACCACTGCCTTGTCGAGCTCAGCATCCCGACACAGCACCGAGATCCGGATCTCGGAGGTGGAGATTAGGTCGATATTGACCCCGACGGCGGCCAGCGCCTCGCAGAAGGTCGCCGTGACCCCAGGATGGTTGCGCATGCCGGCCCCGATCAGCGACACCTTGCCGATGTGGTCGTCGTAGAGCAACTCGGTGAATCCAATGTCCTCCTTGAGCGAGTCCAGCTTGGCCACCGCGATGGGCCCAGAGTCTCGCGAGCAGGTGAAAGTGATGTCGGTCTTGCCGTCCTCGACCTTGGAGACGTTCTGCAGCACCATGTCGATGTTGACTTCGGCGTCGGCGATCGCCCGGAACACCTTGGCTGCGTACCCCGGGATATCGGGCAGCCCGACAACCGTCACCTTGGCCTCGCTGCGGTCGTGTGCGACACCGGTCAGAATGGGGTCTTCCATGGGTATGTCCTTGATCGATCCGACGACGACGGTGCCCGGTTTGTCCGAATAGGACGAGCGGACGTGTACGGGAATGTTGTGCCGACGTGCATATTCCACGCAACGCAAAATCAGCACCTTGGCGCCGCAGGCCGCCATCTCAAGCATCTCTTCGAAGGTCACCGTGTCCAGCCTGCGGGTGTTGGGCACAATTCGTGGGTCAGCACTGAAAATGCCATCGACGTCGGTGTAAATCTCGCAGACGTCGGCGCCCAGCGCGGCGGCTAAGGCGACCGCCGTGGTGTCCGAGCCGCCCCGCCCCAGCGTGGTGACGTCCTTGCTGTCCTGACTCACCCCCTGGAAGCCGGCGACCAACACGATCCGACCTTCCTCGAGGGCGGCTTGCAGACGGCCCGGCGTGACGTCGATGATCTTCGCGTTGCCGTGGGTTCCGGTGGTTATCACCCCGGCCTGCGACCCAGTAAACGACCGGGCATGAGCGCCCAGCGACTCGATGGCCATGGCTACCAGCGCGTTGGAGATGCGTTCACCGGCGGTCAGCAGCATGTCGAGTTCCCGGGGCGGTGGGACCGGGCATACCTGCTGAGCGAGGTCCAGCAAGTCGTCGGTGGTGTCACCCATAGCCGAGACCACGACAACAACGTCATTGCCCTGCTTTTTGGTCTCGACGATCCGTTCGGCGACGAGACGAATCCGCTCGGCGTCAGCCACCGAGGATCCGCCGTACTTCTGCACGACGAGCGCCACTGTATTTCTTTCCCCGTCTCGGAGTGGCCGCACTTGGTCGCGGTCTGCAATTGCTGCGGCTTAAGTCCACAACAGGATACGTGCCGCCGCATTGCGCGTTCGCCGCGCTGCCGCCAGCTACCCGCCAGCCATAGACGGTGCTGGCGATATTTTCTTCATTGGGCCGATAGCGGTAGAGTTCGGGTTGTGCAGCGGGTGCTCCTCCTCGGACGCCGCGACGGGGTCTGATCCAGACCGGCTACCCGTCGCGGGTGCTTGGCGACGTGCCGGTCTGAGGTTTCCTTCTCACTACCCCGCTTATCACCCGGAGCAGCCATCGTGACCAACTTTTCTCCCTCTTCTAGCCCCGATTCCCGCGACGCGTTTCGGTCGAGCCGATCCATCGTCAAACCAGCGGGCCCACCAGGCCCTGGCCAACCTTCATGGAATCCCCAACGCGGTTCGTCGATGCCGGTCAACCGCTACCGGCCGTTCGCCGAGGAAGTCGAGCCCATCCGGTTAGCCGACCGCACCTGGCCCGACCGCGTCATCAGTCGCGCGCCACTATGGTGCGCGGTGGATCTGCGTGACGGCAACCAGGCGCTGATTGACCCGATGAGCCCGGCCCGCAAGCGACGCATGTTCGAACTTCTGGTTCGCATGGGTTACAAGGAGATCGAAGTCGGCTTCCCGTCGGCCAGCCAAACCGACTTCGATTTCGTCCGGGCGATCATTACCGACGGCGCCGTTCCCGACGACGTCACCATCCAAGTGCTGACTCAATGCCGGCCCGAACTAATTGAGCGCACGTTCGAGGCGTGCGAAGGCGCGTCGCGGGTCATCGTGCACTTCTATAACTCGACGTCGATACTGCAACGCCAGGTGGTCTTTCGCGCCGACCAGGAAGCCGTGCAAGCTATCGCTACCGAGGGCGCCCGCAAGTGCGTCGAGCAGGCCGCCAAGTACCCCGGCACGCAGTGGCGGTTCGAGTACTCTCCGGAGTCCTACACCGGGACCGAACTGGACTACGCCAGACAAGTGTGCGACGCCGTGGGCGAAGTCATTAAACCGACGCCGGACAACCCGATCATCTTCAACCTTCCGGCCACCGTGGAGATGGCCACCCCCAATGTCTACGCCGACTCAATCGAATGGATGAGCCGCAACCTCGCCAACCGCGACTCCGTCATCCTGAGCCTGCATCCGCACAACGACCGGGGAACCGCTGTTGCCGCAGCCGAATTGGGCTACCAGGCAGGCGCCGACCGGATCGAGGGGTGCCTGTTCGGCAACGGCGAACGCACCGGCAACGTCTGTCTGGTGACGCTCGGACTAAACCTGTTTTCCCGCGGTGTGGACGCACAGATCGACTTCTCAAACATCGACGAGATCCGGCGCACGGTGGAGTACTGCAACCAGCTGCCGGTCCACGAGCGTCACCCCTACGGCGGAGACCTCGTCTACACCGCCTTCTCCGGCAGTCACCAGGACGCCATCAACAAGGGCCTGGACGCGATGAAATTCGACGCGGACGCCGCGGATACCGACGTCGACGACATGCTGTGGCAAGTGCCCTATCTGCCGATCGACCCCAAGGACGTCGGGCGTACCTACGAGGCAGTGATCCGGGTCAACTCGCAGTCCGGCAAGGGCGGAGTGGCCTACATCATGAAAGCCGACTACGGCCTGGCGCTACCTCGGCGGTTACAGATCGAGTTTTCTCAAGTGGTTCAGAAGATCACCGACGGTGAGGGCGGCGAAGTCTCGCCCAAGGAGATGTGGGATGCATTCTCCGAGGAGTACCTCGCCCCGGTGTGGCCGCTCGAGCGCATGAAGCAGCGCGTCGACGCTCCGGAAGAAGACAGTGGCACGACGCGGATCACCGCGACCGTCAAGATCAACGGGATAGAGACCGAGATCGACGGCGCCGGGAATGGGCCGGTGGCCGCGTTCGTCGACGCGCTGGGGCATGTCGGCTTCGAAGCATCCGTGCTGGACTACTCAGAACACGCAATGAGCGCTGGCGACGACGCCCAGGCCGTGGCTTACGTGGAGGCTTCGGTTGCAAACGTGGCGCAATCCGGGGAAGCAACGGGGCCGGGAGAAAACTCGGCCCGCACGGTTTGGGGCGTGGGTATTGCACCGTCGATCACTGTCGCGTCGTTGCGAGCGGTGGTGTCGGCGGTCAATCGGGCACTACGCGATTGAAAGTCGCCGACGGTCAGAAGAGCGCCAGCTGCGCGTCTCCCGAGGCGGTGTCGGCGAATTCCTCCATGCCGGTGCCGCCGACCACGGTCTCGACACAAGCTAGGAACTGCGCGTCGGAAACCACCGGCACCCCCAGCTGCCGGGCGTGGTAGCCCTTCCCATGCTCCGGAGCGGCCTTATTGCAGACCACCAGCGAGGTGTCTTCGTCGACGGTGTCGGTGTAGGCCAACCCGGCATGCAGGATCCTCTCCACCAACTCCTCATGGGTCCGACCCACCTCGGCCGCCAGCGCTACCCGCATCCCCTGGACCAGCGGCCTGCCCCGGACATACCGGCCTGGGTTGAGATAGGGACAAGGCATCCGCGATGCCAATGTCTTCAATGGCCGCAGCTCATCGTGGGTCACCCGACCGTTCGGCCACCGACGCCGAGTAACCGGACGCAACGGCAACCAGACGCCTAGTTCACGGGCCCGGGTGAGGGCGGCAGCCAACACATGTGTCAACACCAGCGCGTCGTCGAATGCGTCGTGCGGCCGTTCCTGGGTCACGCCCCAGTGCGCGGCCAGCGTCTCCAGCCGCAAGTTGACGATGCCAAGCTCCAGCCGCCGAGCCAGTTCGACCGTGCACATGACGGAGTCGACCGGAAGCTCGACATTGACGTTCTCGGCCTCCGCGGCAAGAAACCCATAGTCGAACGCCACGTTATGCGCCACCAGTGTGCGTCCGCGCAGAACCTCGACAACATCGTTGGCGATGTCCGCGAATTGCGGCTGATCGTCGAGCATGGAGGCCGTCAGGCCATGTACGTGGGTAGGACCCGGGTCCACCCCAGGATTGAGCAGACTCACCACGGATTGCTCTATCTGACCTCCGGAGTCGAGGCCAAGCACCGCAAGGCTGATAATCCGGGCCAGACCCGGCCGGAATCCCGAGGTCTCCACGTCGATCACGGCCCAACCCCCGTCCGGGTTACCGGCGGGCCGACCCCAGGTTTGTGCCACACCTGAAGGATGACATGGCCGGCTGCCAGCACCAGGCCGTTGCGCACCGTGTCGGCCCTGAAACTGCACAAGAGCAACTCGATACTCCCGGCCGAGAGCACCGCGACTGCGATCGCCTTAAACTGCCCGGATGACTACGACCCGCGCACGCCTGGCTCTCGCCGCCGGAGCGAGCGCGCGTTGGGCGTCACGCTTCACCGGCCGCGGCGCTGGGGCGATGATCGGCGGCCTGGTCGCAATGACGCTGGACCCTTCGATCTTGCGGCAGCTCGGGGCTAACCGAAACACGGTCATCATTACCGGCACCAACGGTAAATCGACCACTACCCGGATGACAGCGGCCGCGCTGGCGACGCTGGACCGCGATCACACAATCGCAACCAACACCGAGGGCGCCAACATGGACGCGGGCCTCGTTGCCGCCCTGGCCGCAAACCGCAACGCCAGGCTTGCCGCACTGGAAGTCGACGAGATGCACGTGCCGCACGTAGCAGACGCCCTGGCACCGAGTGCTTTCGTTCTACTCAACTTGTCCCGCGACCAGCTGGACCGAGTTGGCGAGATCAACGTGATCGAACGCACGCTGCGCGCCGGGCTGGCCCGGCACCCAACAGCGGTCGTCATCGCCAACTGTGACGACGTATTGATGACATCAGCCGCCTACGACAGCCCAAACGTGGTGTGGGTGGCTGCTGGGGGCTCGTGGTCCGGCGATTCGGTCAGCTGCCCACGCAGCGGCGAGGTCATCATGCGCGAGCACGGCCGATGGGCGAGCACCGGCGCCGACTTCGCCCGGCCCAGCCCGGATTGGTGGTTCGACGCCGACAACCTGTACGGGCCCGGTGGGCTGAACCTGCCCATGCGCTTGGCGCTGCCAGGTACGGTGAACCGCGGCAACGCCGCCCAAGCCGTGGCCGCTGCTGCTGCCCTGGGCGCCGATCCCCTGTTGGCCGTCGCAGCTGTCGCAAAGGTAGACGAAGTGGCCGGCCGCTACCGGAGCATCCAGTTCGGCGAGCACACCGTCCGGCTGCTACTCGCTAAGAACCCGGCCGGCTGGCAAGAAGCACTATCAATGGTGGATAAGCACGCCGCCGGCGTGGTCATCTCGGTCAACGGCCAGGTCCCCGACGGGGAGGACTTGTCGTGGCTGTGGGATGTGCGGTTCGAGCACTTCGAGGAAACACCCGTGGTAGCCGCCGGCGAACGCGGCACAGATTTAGCGGTGCGCCTGGGGTATGCGGGAGTCGAGCACACCTTGATACACGACACCATGGCGGCCATCGCGTCCTGTCCACCCGGGCACATTGAAGTCGTCGCAAATTACACCGCCTTCCTTCAGCTACAGCGAGCGCTGGCACGCCGTGGCTGATTCGACGGTGCGGATCGGGCTGGTGTTACCCGACGTGATGGGGACCTACGGCGACGGCGGCAACGCCGTGGTGCTACGCCAACGGCTGGTGCTGCGGGGCATTGCCGCCGAGATTGTCGAGATCACGCTCGCCGACCCAGTGCCGGAGTCGCTGGACATTTACACCCTTGGTGGCGCCGAAGACTACGCGCAACGCTTGGCCACCAGACATCTCGTCAAGCATCCCGGGCTGCAACGGGCGGCGGACCGGGGCGCACCCGTGTTAGCGATCTGCGCGGCCGTACAGGTGCTGGGGCTGTGGTACGAGACGGCGTCGGGAGAACGAGTCGACGGGGTGGGCCTGATCGATGCAACCACCACGCCCCAAGATCAGCGCACCATCGGCGAGCTGGTCAGCAAGCCGCTAGCGGCCGGCCTGACACAACCCTTGACCGGTTTCGAAAACCACCGCGGCGGTACCGTGCTGGGCCCAGCGGCCACACCGCTGGGCACGGTAGTCAAGGGTGCCGGCAACCGCGCCGGCGACGGCTTTGATGGGGTTGTTCACGGTAGCGTCATCGCGACATACATGCACGGGCCGTGCCTGGCCCGTAATCCCGAACTGGCCGACCTACTCCTCAGCACCGCGGTGGGTCAACTAGCGCCGCTCGAACTGCCTGAAGTTGACCTATTGCGGCGCGAGCGGCTGGCCACCCGCTAGAGCGACCCACGTGATCCACAGCTGTATGACTCATACCCGATTGCACTGCGCTTCGCGCAGGCGGGCACGTTAGGCCATCGCCCGGCGACCGGTGAACGCGCGGCCGAGGGTCAACTCGTCGGCGAACTCCAAGTCGCCGCCCATCGGCAGGCCGGACGCGATCCGCGTGACGGTCAAGCCGGGGATATCGCGCAGCATCCGCATCAGGTAGGTGGCGGTCGCCTCGCCTTCGGTATTGGGGTCGGTCGCGATGATCACCTCGGTGATGTCGACGTCGTCGACCCGCTCACCGATACGGCTGAGCAGTTCGCGGATCCGCAGCTGATCAGGGCCTACCCCGGACAGCGGATCGAGTGCCCCACCCAAGACGTGGTATCGGCCGCGGAATTCGCGGGTACGTTCGACGGCCTGAACGTCCTTGGGCTCCTCGACGACGCACACCTGCGCGACATTCCGGCGCGGATCGGCACAGATTAGGCACCGCTCGTCGCCAGACACGTTGCCGCAGACCGCGCAGAACCGCACGCCGTCGCGGACCTTTGCCAACACGGCGGTCAGCCGATCGATGTCCGGCGGTTCGACCGACAACAAATGAAAAGCGATACGTTGCGCACTCTTAGGCCCGATGCCCGGCAACTTGCCAAGTTCATCGATCAGATCCTGGACGGGTCCTTCAAACATGCCGGCTCGGGTCTAGATCCCTGGCATACCCGGCCCGCCCGGCGGCGCCGCAGGCCCACCAGGTGGTACAGGCGGTGCGGCAGGCCCACCAGGTGGTGCGCCCGGCGGCCGCATACCCCCGGCCAGCGCCCCCAGCCGCTCCTGCGCCATCTTGGTGACCTGCTTGGACGCGTCAGCCATGGCACCCACGATCAAGTCCTGCAAGGTTTCGATGTCGTTTGGGTCCATAACC
The DNA here is from genome assembly GCF_965230835.1 of Mycobacterium sp. Taxonomy (GTDB): domain Bacteria; phylum Actinomycetota; class Actinomycetes; order Mycobacteriales; family Mycobacteriaceae; genus Mycobacterium. The sequence continues at coordinate 2,619,792 of NZ_CBDDLW010000002.1, read as the reverse complement.
TTGGGATCGATAACCACTCCGACCAACTCACCACTGCCTTTGACGACGACTTTGACCAAGCCTCCGCCCGCTTGACCATGCACCTCAGAGTTCGCCAGTTGTTGTTGAGCTTCCAGTAACTTCTGCTGCATCTGCTGCGCCTGGACAAGCAGTGCGGACATGTCGCCTCCGGGTTGCATGACAGTCCCCTCGCATCTTGGTCTCGACTTGGTTTCGCCTGCGGTTGTCGGGCGATTCGAAATACTCAGCGTAGACGGCGGCGCGTTACTTTGGCGCGGTGGACCACAGAGTCAGCCTGCGTGTCGGGATCGCCGTGGTCGCGGCGATACTTGTGGCGGCTTCGACGCCAGCCATACCGACCGCGACCGCAGCCCCCTCCAATATCGCCGGGATGATCGTGTTCATCGACCCTGGCCACAACGGGACCAACGATTCATCCATCAACCGTCAAGTCCCGACCGGCCGCGGCGGCACGAAGAACTGCCAGGCCAGCGGAACGTCGTCGAACAGTGGCTATCCCGAACACACGTTGAACTGGGAGACCGCGCTTCGCGTGCGCGCTGCGCTCAATGCGCTGCGGGTGCGGACCGCACTGTCACGCGGCAACGACAACGCGCTGGGGCCGTGTATTGATCAGCGCGCCGCCATGGCCAATGCGTTGCACCCCAACGCGATAGTCAGCCTGCACGCCGACGGCGGCCCAGCATCCGGCCGAGGATTTCACGTCAACTATTCAGCACCGCCACTGAATGCAGCACAGGCCGGACCGTCAGTGCAGTTCGCGCGAGTCATGCGCGACCAGTTGAAGGCATCAGGTATTCCACCGGCCAACTACATCGGGAAAGACGGCTTGTACGGGCGTTCGGACCTGGCCGGCCTCAACCTGGCACAGTATCCATCCATCCTGGTGGAGTTGGGCAACATGAAAAATCCCGCAGACTCAGCGTTGATGGAGACCCCACAGGGCCGACAGAAATATGCCAACGCAGTGGTCCGCGGCGTTGCCGGCTTCCTCGCCGCCCAGGCCCAGGCGCGCTAGCCTTCCAGTTCCTTCTTCAGGTTGTCCAACACCGCAGACTGGATCTTCTTCAGCCCGAGGGGGGCAAAGGTCTTCTCGAAGAAACCTTTAACACCCTGGGCTCCAGTCCAGGCAGTCTTGACGGTGACGCTGGAGCCGGGGCCAGCAGGGGCCACTGTCCAGTTCGTGACCATCGAAGAGTTCACGTCTTTCTCGATAACGGTGTGGCCAGCGACATCGACGTTGACCTGCACATCGCGACTGCGCGACTTCGTTGCCTGCAAGCGCCACTTGGCAACTGTGCCCTGCCCCTGACCCCCCTGAAGCACCTGGTAATCGCTGTAATGCGGGGACAGGATCTTTGGGCGAACGTTCTGAAAATCGGCCACTGCCGCAAGTGCGGCCTCGGGCTCAGCCTCAATCAGGATTGTGCTGGCTGCGCTCACCTGTCCCATCGGGCGTAACTCCTCTGCTTGTGATAGCCGCGATCCCCACCCGTGGGTGGGGATCAGATTCGACGTGAATGCACGGTCTGTTGTCGAGGACTAGGGTATATCTGGTGCCTGTTCCAGGAGCCGCGCTGGCAGCCCACGCCTCGGGCGTCGAGCGATTGCTGAGAAGTTACCAATCCATTCCTGCGTCGGCGCCTGTCCGGCTCGCCAAGACCACCTCGAACTTGTTCCGCGCTCGTGTCAGGCGCGATACGCCTGGCCTGGATACATCCGGCCTTACCGGTGTCATCAGTATCGATCCCGAACGCCGCACCGCTGACGTGGGGGGAATGTGCACCTATGAGGACCTAATCGCAACGACACTGCGCTACAACCTGTCGCCTCTGGTGGTTCCCCAGTTGAAGACCATCACCGTGGGCGGTGCGGTCGCAGGGTTGGGCATCGAATCGGCGTCGTTTCGCAACGGCCTGCCACACGAGTCGGTGCTGGAGATGGACATTCTCACCGGTGCGGGCGAATTACTCACTGTTTCCCCTGACCACCATGCTGACCTGTACCGCGCTTTCCCCAATTCGTACGGGACGTTGGGATATTCCACCCGGCTTCGGATCCAACTAGAGCCGGTAGCGCCCTTTGTGACGCTGCGGCACCTCCGGTTTCACTCTTTGAGCGCGATGATGGCGAAGATGGAACGCATTATCGACACCGGTGGTCTGGACGGCTTCGCCGTGGACTACCTCGACGGGGTGGTATTCGGTGTTGACGAAAGTTATCTGTGCGTTGGCATGCGGACCACAACGCCCGGACCAGTCAGCGACTACACCGGACAGCACATCTACTACCGCTCAATCCAACACAACTGTGTTGGTGAGGGAGGCGTCAAAGCGGACCGGTTGACCATCCACGACTATTTCTGGCGCTGGGACACCGACTGGTTCTGGTGCTCACGCGCATTTGGTGCGCAAAACCCGCGCCTGCGGCGCTGGTGGCCACGCCGATACCGGCGCAGCAGCGTCTACTGGAAACTGGTGGCGCTGGACCAGCGTTTCGGTATCGCCGACCGGATCGAGGCACACAACGGTCGGCCACCGCGTGAGCGGGTCGTGCAGGACGTCGAGGTGCCGCTCGAGCGCAGCAGCGAGTTCCTGGAGTGGTTCCTAAAAACCGTGCCTATATCGCCCATCTGGTTGTGCCCGCTGCGGCTGCGCCACCACTCAGGCCAACCGACTGCCTGGCCGCTGTATCCAATCCGGGCGGATCGCACCTATCTCAACATCGGTTTCTGGTCCTCGGTGCCGGCGGGCGCCACCAAGGGTGCGGCAAACCGGGCGATCGAAGCGAAGGTGCGTTCCCTCAATGGCCACAAGTCGCTGTACTCCGAATCCTTCTACACCCGCGAAGAGTTCGGCGAACTCTACGGCAATGAGGCCTACAACACTGTAAAAAAGACCTACGACCCTGACTCACGTCTTCTTGACCTGTATGCAAAGGCGGTGCAACGACAATGACCGCAGCCAACACGCCTGAGCGCACCGCGGGCAAGCTCAGCATGGCCGAAATCCTGGAAATCTTCACCGCGACCGGGGAACAGCCCGTCAAGTTCACCGCTTATGACGGCAGCTCCGCGGGCCACCGCGAGGCTAGCCTGGGGCTGGACTTGCGCAACCCTCGCGGCGCCACCTATTTAGCCACGGCACCTGGCGAACTTGGTATCGCCCGTGCCTATGTTTCCGGTGATCTGCATCTACATGGCGTACATCCGGGTGATCCCTATGACCTGCTCAAGACACTCACCGACCGGGTCGAATTCAAACGGCCCTCGTTGCGGGTCCTAGCCAGCGTCGTCCGCTCGCTCGGCCTGGAGCACCTACGGCCTATAGCACCCCCACCGCAGGAGACCCCGCCGCGATGGCGCCGCGCCGCGGACAGCTTGCTGCACCACAAGCCCCGCGAGGCGGAGGCTATTCATCACCACTACGACGTCTCCAACACCTTCTATGAGTGGGTGCTGGGCGAGTCGATGACATACACCTGCGCCGTGTATCAGGACGCCGACACAACGCTAGAAGAGGCCCAGCAGAACAAATACCGGCTGGTTTTCGAGAAGCTACGGCTACAACCGGGAGACCGGCTGCTCGACGTCGGCTGCGGCTGGGGCGGCATGGCACGTTATGCCGCCCGCCGTGGTGTCCGGGTCATCGGCGTCACGCTCTCCGCCGAGCAGGCGAAGTGGGCGCAGAAGGCGATCGAAGACGAAGGCCTCGCGCAGCTGGCCGAGGTGCGCCACTCCGATTACCGTGACGTGCCAGAGACGGCGTTCGACGCCGTTTCTTCAATTGGGCTAACTGAGCATATCGGCGTCAAGAACTACCCTTTTTACTTCGGCTTTCTCAAGTCGAAATTGCGCACCGGCGGCCTGCTGCTCAATCACTGCATCACCCGGCACGACAACAACTCGACGTTCTCCGCCGGCGGATTCACTGACCGCTACGTCTTCCCCGACGGGGAGTTGACTGGCTCCGGACGCATCATCACCGAGATCCAAAACATCGGCCTGGAGGTTCTACATGAAGAGAACTTCCGCCATCACTATGCGATGACGTTGCGTGACTGGTGCCGCAACCTCGTCGAACGCTGGGATGAGGCGGTCACCGAGGTCGGTCTGCCCACTGCCAAGGTGTGGGGCCTGTACATGGCGGCGTCCCGGATCGCATTTGAGCAGAATAATCTGCAGTTGCACCACGTGCTGGCCGCCAACGTCGACACTTGGGGGGCCGACAGCCTGCCGTTGCGGCCATGGTGGCAGCCCTAGCCTCAGCTAGCTGCCGTCAATGCGCCGGGCGCCCAACTCGCTCTGCAGCAGCTCCAAGGCGACCTCTTCGGGGTCGCGGGAAGGCGCCGGCGGGTTGCTGTCGGCGGCTTCGGCAAGCATGCGTTCTTCTTCATCCGTTCGGCCGGGCTCGGCTTCAGGGACGGGCGCCTTCACCTGAGGAATGACCGGGCCCGCCTCGGCTGCCTCGGGCTCACCAGTATCGCAGCGCACCCGCCAGTCCACCCCCAGCGCATCCTTGAGCGCCTCGGCAATGACGCTGGCGTTGCGCTGTTCGGAGAGCCGCTTGGCCAGCGGAGCTGATCCATGAGTCAGCACCAGTGTGCCGTCCTCCACCGCGCGCACCGTGGCGCCCGCCAGCATCACCTCGGTAGTACGGCTGCGCTGTCGGACTTTGTCACGCACCGCAGGCCACATGTTGCGTAGCGCTGCCGCGTTGGGTGCTCCTGGAGCCGACGTAGGCGCCGGTTCGGGCACTGGTGTGGGCTTCGCCGCTGGAGGCGCCGTCTTTCGAGGTGGCGCACTGGGCTGAGCGGCCGGCTGCGGCTGGGGCGCCGGAGACTCGGGCGCACGTTCTGGTGCGGATGGCAACGCGGCGCCGGCAATCGGTATCGACATGTCCAGGCGTGTCTCGATCCGTTCGACGCGTTGCAGCAATGCTGATTCGGCGTCGCTGGCCGACGGCAGCAGCAATCGCGCACACACCACTTCCAGCAGCAGCCGTGGCGCCGTCGCACCACGCATTTCACCGAGACCAGCCTGCACCACCTCGGCGTATCGGGTCAAAGTCGCCGACCCCATTCGAGCCGCTTGCTCCCGCATCCGGTCCAACACATCCTCTGGCGCGTCCACCACACCGCGGGTCACAGCATCCGGTACTGCTTGCAGCACGATGAGATCTCGGAATCGCTCCAGCAGATCAATGGCGAAGCGCCGCGGGTCGTGGCCCGCGTCGATCACTGACTCGACCGCACCGAACAACGCTGCGGCGTCCGAGGCGGCGAGTGCGTCGACCGCATCATCGATCAGCGCGACATCGGTGGCGCCGAGCAGACCCAACGCCCGCTGATACGTCACCCGAGCGCCGTTCGGACCGTCGTCTGAGCCGGCCACCAACTGGTCGAGGACCGAGAGGGTATCGCGTGGCGAGCCTCCGCCGGCACGGATCACCAACGGGTACACGGCATCGTCGACGACAACACCCTCCTGCTCGCAGATCCGCCCGAGCAGCGCTCGCATGGTTCGCGGCGGCAGCAACCGGAATGGGTAATGGTGAGTGCGCGACCGAATTGTGGGCAGCACCTTCTCAGGTTCGGTGGTGGCGAATATGAATATTAGATGCTCAGGCGGCTCCTCCACGATCTTGAGCAGCGCGTTGAACCCCGCGGTGGTCACCATGTGCGCTTCATCGACGATGAACACCCGGTACCGCGACTGGGCCGGCGCGTAGAAAGCGCGGTCACGCAACTCACGTGTGTCGTCTACACCGCCATGACTCGCGGCATCGAGCTCGACCACATCAATGCTGCCAGGCGCGTTGGGCGCCAACGCCATACAAGACTCGCAGGCTCCGCACGGCGTGGCCGTCGGGCCTTGCGCACAATTCAACGACCGCGCCAGGATGCGTGCCGACGACGTCTTTCCGCAGCCACGCGGCCCGGAAAATAGATACGCGTGGTTGATCCGACCGGCGTCCAGCGCTACCGAGAGTGGCTCGGTGACGTGCTCCTGCCCCACCACCTCGGCGAAGGTTGCCGGTCGATACTTGCGGTAGAGGGCCACAGTCAGCAGGCTACCGACGCTTGGCGACGATGCGGACCCCGGAGGGGCCGCTGAGGAGACGAGCCGTCCAACACCGCTTGGCGACGATGCGGACCCCGGATTTCTCGCCGAATGTTCACCCCTGGTGCCAACAGGCTTAACGCCGAGCCAATAACGCCTCGGTGCCCGCTAGCAGTGCACACGTCGACAACCCGTCTACTGCATGGCGCAGGTCGGGCAACGACGGGAATGTGGGCGCAATCCGGATGTTCTTGTCTTCCGGGTCCTTTCGATAGGGGAAGGAGGCGCCTGCCTCGGTGACCGCGATGCCGGCGTCCTTGGCCAGGGCGACGGTGCGCCGCGCAGTGCCCGGTAACACGTCCAGGCTGATGAAGTAGCCACCTTTGGGCTCGGACCAGGTGGCAATCTTGGAATCGCTAAGCCGCTGATCCAAAATCTCGGCCGCCAGCGCGAACTTCGGCGCCAACAATTGCTGGTGGCGGAGCATGTGCAGTCGGACGCCATCGGCATCACCGAAGAAACGCAGGTGCCTCAACTGGTTGATTTTGTCCGGACCGATGGACTTCTTGCCCGCGTACTGCAGGTACCAAGCGATGTTGCCTAGCGATCCCCCCAGAAAGCTAACTCCAGCACCAGCGAAGGTGATCTTCGATGTGGATGCGAAGACGTAGGGACGGTTGGCGTTGCCGGCTTTGGCCGCCAACCCAATTACGTCGACCTGGCGGATGAAATCCCTTGTCAGAGTGTGCACCGCGTAGGCGTTATCCCAGAACAATCTGAAGTCACTTGCCGCTGTCTGCATCTGGACGAGCCGACGAACCGTCTCCCAGGAATAGGTGACACCGGTGGGGTTGCCAAACACCGGAACCACCCACATCCCTTTGATAGCAGGGTCCACGGCGACCAGTTCTTCAATCAGGTCGACGTCGGGCCCGTCTTCCTGCATTGGGATCGGGATCATCTCGATGCCCATGGTCTCGGTGATGCCAAAGTGCCGGTCGTAGCCGGGTACGGGGCACAGGAACTTGACGCTCGGCTCGTCTTTCCAGGGCCGCCGCGAGTCGACACCCCCGTAAAGCATCGAGAACGCGACAAGGTCGTGCATCAGCTCCAGACTTGAATTGTTCCCCGCGATCAAGTTCGGTACCGCGATACCAAGCAACTCACCGAATATGGCGCGCAACCCGGTCAGGCCGTGCTGACCGCCGTAGTTGCGGGTGTCGATGCCATCCGGGTCCCGGTAGTCGTCACCGGGCAAGCTCAGCAGCTGCTGAGACAGGTCGAGCTGCTCGGGCGACGGTTTGCCGCGGGTGAGATCCAAAGCTAGCTTCATCGCCTGCAGTTCCACATAACTCTGCTGGTGGCGTGCGTGCAGCGTCGCCAGCTCCGCAGGGCTGAGGGAATCGAACGACACCTTGCGGCCCTTTCGCCGTTGAATACGTGAGGTCGTTAGGCCAACGCAGGCAGATCAGACCCTCGTCTCCGCCACCATTGCGCCGCACCGTTTGAGGGGACCCCGCGCACCCGACAGAGCCCGTTGACCCTTGCTGCCTTCCGGCCCTGGGGGAGTTCACAGGGTAGACGCCGCGCGGGGTCCGTAGCGAGTCTAATACCTGGGTTACATCGAGCGGCAGCGGCCACAAAGCACATGAAACGACCGAACGGCTACCATTGCGACGGAGGATTCGCCTAGTGGCCTATGGCGCTCGCCTGGAACGCGGGTTGGGTTAATAGCCCTCGCGGGTTCAAATCCCGCATCCTCCGCAGTAGGTCCGCCCTGCGGGCAGAAACAATGTGGGCTGACCAGCTTCGGGGTTCTCTTGAGGCTGGCCCGAACCCACCAGCATGAGGAGGGGTATGGGGCGCAAAGTCGCCGTGCCGTGGCACGCGTCATTTTCGATTGGCGCCGGCGTCCTCTACTTCTATTTTGTTCTGCCTCGCTCGCCTGAGCTGATGGGCGACGTCACGCATACTTGGGCAACGGCGCTTCGGATTGTGACCGGTGCGCTGATTGGCTTGGCCGCGCTGCCAGTGGTGTTCACCCTGTTACGCACCCGCAAGCCGGAGTTCGGCATCCCGCAGCTGGCCTTGTCGCTGAGAACCTGGTCGATTGTGGCCCACGTGCTGGCCGGAATACTGATCGTCGGCACCTCGATCAGCGAGATCTGGCTCAGCTTAGATGCCGCCGGACGGTGGCTGTTCGGCATCTACGGGGCGGCCGCCGCGATCGCGGTGCTCGCGTTCTGCGCCTTCTACCTGTCCTTTATCGCCGAGCTGCCGCCGCCTCCGCCTAAGCCGCTCAAACCAAAGAAGCCAAAGAAGCGACGTGTTCGCGGCAAGAAGGCCAGCGCGGGCGATGACGCTGAGCCTCGGGTTGACGAGGCCGAATCCACCGAATCACAAGACGCTGTCGTGGACGCTGAAGAGGCCGTGGTAACAGACGGCGACGACAGCGAAAGCAATGAAACTGCGGCCGACGCGACGGTGAGCGCTGCGGCGGAGGGAAGCCACAAAGCGGCGCAGGCCGAGCCGAAGCCCGAAGAGACCACACCGGAAACCCCCGAAACCCAGAAAACCGAGGCCGAAGATGCAACCCGCGGCGGACTACGCAACCGTCGGCCGACCGGCAAGACGTCACATCGGCGCAAACGCACTCGGCGCGGCGTCACCGTCGAGGAGTAGCGAGCCGCAGTCACGCGAATCTACTCCGCACAAAGTCGGTCAGCGGCGCCGAAGGTTGATGGAGCCGACACCGCCTTGCCGCACGCCATGCGGATCCGCATCGACCCAGAAGACTCGTCCAGCACCGGTAGCCAGATACGCACCTGCGCCCAGCCGGCGCAACGCGTCGAAGGTTTCGGTTAGCTTGTCGAAACAGTTCGACATCGAGGGCATCGGTCACGCCGCGAACGGGAATCGGGTGTGCCGTAGCGCCGTCTATCCCCATATCCGACTAGCATCGAGACGGGCATGGGTACATCCCGACACGTTCAGGTACGGACATGGGCATCGTCAGATCGGCTCGCCAGCTCGCGGTGGCGGCAGGGGCAACAGTGCTGGCCACTTCGACCCTGTTGACCGCGCCCGCCCCGAACGCGACTGCCGAGCCGTGCCCCGATGTCGATGTGGTGTTCGCCCGTGGCAGCGGCGAGCCGGCGGGGCTTGGCAGTGTCGGAGGTCCATTTGTGGGCGCACTGCGGTCGCAAATCGGCGCAAGGTCACTAGGAGTGTATGCGGTCAACTATCCCGCGAGCACCGACTTTGCCAGCCCTGATTTTCCCCGACTGATCATCGACGGGGTTCGTGACGCAAGCGCCCATATCCAGTCCATGGCGGCAAACTGTCCCGCTACCCGAGAAGTGCTCGCCGGATACTCCCAAGGCGCGGCGGTGGCCGGATACGTCACCTCAGCTGCCGTCCCGGTAGGGGTTCCTGCTGAGGCGGTACCGGAGCCGCTGGCGCCGCAGATTGCGGACCACGTTGCCGCAGTCACCCTGTTCGGAACGCCTACGGATCAATTCTTGGGCCAGTACGGTGCGCCGCCGGTCGCCATTGGCCCCCGGTATCAAGCAAAGACTCTCAAGTTGTGCGCGACAGGCGACGGCATTTGCGGTGCCGGCAACAACCCCATCGCACACGTTCTCTATCCGGTGAACGGCATGGTGGGCCAGGGGGCGGATTTCGCTGCACGTCACCTGTAGCCGCAACACGGCACCACCCCAGTGGCGGGGCCGGCGGCGATCCGATGCAGAATGCCAAGATGCGCGTTCTCGTGACCGGCGGCACTGGATTTGTCGGCGGCTGGACGGCCAAAGCTATCGTCGACGCGGGCCATGCGGTGCGCTTCCTGGTGCGAAATCCCGCCCGGCTGGAAACCTCGGTCGCCAAACTAGGCGTCGACGTGTCCGACTTCGCAGTCGGCGACATCAGGGACCGCGAGTCGGTTCGGGACGCGCTCACCGGATGCGACGCCGTAGTGCACAGTGCCGCCTTGGTGGCAACTGACCCGCGCCAGACCGAGCAAATGCTCGCCACCAACATGGACGGCGCCCGCAATGTCCTGGGCCAGGCCGTCCAGCTCGGACTCGATCCGGTGGTGCACGTGTCGAGTTTCACCGCGCTTTTTCACCCGAACCTGGACACGCTTTCGGCGGACCTACCGGTTGTCGGTGGAACGGATGGATACGGAACATCCAAGGCCCAGGTTGAAATCTATGCTCGCGGTTTACAAGACGCCGGCGCACCAGTGAATATCACCTATCCCGGCATGGTGCTCGGCCCGCCCGTCGGCGACCAATTCGGTGAGGCCGGGGAGGGCGTCAAAGCCGCGCTACAGATTCGCGGGCTGCCTGGGCGGAGCGCGGCATGGTTGGTCATTGACGGTCGTGATTTGGCCGCACTGCACGCCGCACTGTTGGAGCCTGGGCGTGGGCCACGACGCTACATGGCGGGCGGTCATCGGATTCCTGTCGGCGAACTCGCGGATATGCTCGCCCAGCTCGCCGACACCTCGATAGTGGCACTGCCGGTTCCCGACAGCATGCTTCGCGTCGCCGGAACTGTGCTGGACGCCATCGGCCCCTATCTGCCGTTCAACAATCCGTTCACCGCAGCGGGGATGCAGTACTACACGCAGATGCCGCAATCCGACGATTCGCCCAGCGAGCAGGAACTCGGTATCACTTACCGGGATCCGCGCGAAACAGTGGCGGACACCGTCGCGGCTCTACGCGGGTAGACCGCGACCGCTTAAGTAGGGCTTTCCGACGATTCTGCGTCTTCCCCGCTCGGGGGCGGGCGTTTCAACCATCGTTTTAGCCGAAGAAGCTCATTGAACACGATGCCGATCCCCAGAAGCACCAGGGTCACCACAATGACGGTGGTCACGTCATCCAGGGTGACAGACTGACACGTCAACGCCACACATGGCCTCGATACGAGGATCTCCGACTCGTGCTATACCGAATCGGACTACCGTCCTTCGGGTCACAACAGCCGCATTTCGGTGGGCTGTGCCGGTTGATCCCCGCGCTAGATGCAGGTTTGTCCGTGCGTGCACGCGCCTCGGCGCCCCCGCAACGCGGCAGTGCAGACCACAAGGTGGGCACAACACACTGCCGCAAGGCAACATGCCGGCGAACGGTTAGCCGCCAGCCTAAGAAATACGCCCTGCGCGTGACGCCAACACCGCCCACTCGTGTTCAATGTAGCGGCGGACCGTCGGCTCCTACACATTGTCGACCGGCGCCGCGAAATAGTCGGGCGGCCGCGGCACTGTCGCGAACCGTCGCAGGGGAGGTAGCCCGCGGATTTTCTTGCGGGGCTTGCGGTTCCCGATATGTGATCGGCGCGGACTTTTTCGATACGAATAATGTGACCACATATCCGTGGCTAACTGTGCCCGTAGGACACCGCTGGTGACTTCGGTCACGAAATGCAAACTCTTGTCTGCGTCGACGGTAGCGTAAAAACTCGGCCGTGGCCGGCTTCGATTCTTGTTCTTGCCAATTCGGTCTCGCAGGATCGCACCTCGCAATGACGCGTGTACCTTCTCCGTTTCGAGCGAATCTGTCGTATGCGGCTGCGCCCCGACTGAATGGATAACTTTGGCGAACAAACAGGTTATGTCGACCCCGCACGCCCGCCAGGCCGGCGACCCCAGCACGTCGGCGCTAGCCGCCCTGAGATCCCTGCCTCGATTGAAGACGGAAGTGCTCGCGGGGCTGGTTGTCGCCCTTGCGTTGATCCCCGAAGCGATCTCGTTCTCCATCATCGCCGGAGTGGATCCAAGGGCGGGACTATTCGCTTCGTTCACCATGGCTGTGACGATCGCTGTCGTCGGCGGCCGCCCGGCCATGATCTCGGCGGCGACCGGTTCAGTCGCCCTCGTCATTGCTCCCCTGGCCCGAGAGCATGGTCTCGACTATCTGATTGCGACCATCGTTTTGGCAGGTGCCCTCCAGATAGCGTTGAGTATGTTGGGGTTCGCCCGGCTGATGCGCTTCATTCCGCGCAGCGTGATGGTCGGATTCGTCAATGCGCTAGCGATCCTGATCTTCATGTCCCAATTGCCACACCTGCTGGGGGTTCCGGCCTTGGTGTACCCGTTCGTGTTGGTCGGCTTGCTGATCATGGTGTTCCTGCCGAAAGCGACGAACGCTCTTCCCGCGCCGCTGATCGCCATTGCGGTGCTGACGGCTGCGGCGGTGATCTTCTCTGTGCATATACCCAACGTTGCCGATGAAGGGAAACTCCCGACGAGCCTGCCGACGCTTTTCCTGCCCAACATTCCGTTCACTTTCGGCACGTTGTCCATCATCGCCCCATACGCGCTCGCTGTGGCACTAGTGGGATTGGTTGAATCGCTGCTGACGGCCAAGCTGGTCGACGACATCACCGACACGCACAGCGACAAGACCCGCGAAAGCTGGGGACAAGGTGTCGCCAATGTCATCACCGGATTCTTCGGCGGCATTGGGGGCTGCGCAATGATTGGCCAGACCATGATCAATGTCAAAGTCTGTGGCGCCCGAACACGGCTATCCACCTTTCTTGCCGGGCTATTCCTCTTAGTCCTCGTAGTTAGCCTGGGCGGTCTCGTCGGCCTCATCCCTATGGCCGCGCTCGTTGCAGTGATGATTATGGTCTCGGTGGGCACGATGGATTGGCACAGCATCGCGCCATCGACGCTTCGCCGGATGCCACGAAGCGAGACACTGGTCATGCTCGTCACCGTGGTAGTCACCGTTGCCAGCAACAACCTCGCCTACGGGGTCATCGGCGGCATCCTGACGGCCATGATGCTTTTCGCGCGTCGCGTCGCCCATCTTGTAACCCTTGAAAAGATCAGCGAAGCTGACACTACCGACACCGTCGTCTACCGCGTACGAGGCGAACTTTTCTTCGCATCCAGCAACGACCTGGTTTACCAGTTCAACTACGTCGAAGACCCGAAAAACGTAGTGATCGACATGTCGGAGTCCCATATTTGGGACGCCTCGACCGTAGCTGCTCTCGACGCCATCACGATGAAGTATCAACGGAAGGGCAAAACCGTCACAATCGTTGGCCTTAACCAGGATTCGGCTGACCGACACGACCGACTTTCCGGGCAGCTCAGCGATGTAAACTGATTTCCCACACCGGCTAGGCGCGGATGTCGACACCGGGTCGGTACTCACGGCTAAAGAAGAGCTCCACATTCGCTCTTGACTAACTGCAACGACCCAAGCGACTCAGACAAACGCTCCACGAAATCACGTCTTCGCGCCCGCCGTTCCGCTTTCTAGCCCGCTCGCCCGGCGTCCATACCTTTGCGATTTCGCCACCGCGCTACTGCCGGGCGGCTCGCCGGCAGAGCTGAGACACCATTGACCACCTGCAAGCGGGCGCCTAGGAGGCCGGTGCGATCTCAAGGCCGACGTGAACCTTGTCGATGCCGCCCCGCACAATGGAATGCGCATAGAACCACCAGGCGTGATTCCAATACCGCCTGAGCACGGCGTTGTACACCTTCCGTGTCTCTGACTTGGGCAATACGCGAGCAACCGCCTCCAACGGCTCGCTTTTGGGTTTGCCCAACACCCCGCACTTGGCGATCGTCACCCTGGGGGTGTTGCGGATTCGCTTGACCTTCCACGACTCATCGTCAGTGATCACCAAGAGCCGGTCACCGTCGGGAACTCCCCAGATCGCGGTCGGCTTCGGCCGGCCGTCCTTGGTAAATGTTGTTAGCAGCAAGTACCGAGACCCGATGACGTCCTGGAAGCTGAGAGCCACGTTTTTCCTTCGTCTCGGGGGCAGGGATGCAACCCACATGCCCTACTCGTCACACGCCCTGGACGTGGCATACCCCACGCCCGCACACCGTGGTCATTGCACCACATCCGGGACCGAATCGCTGATTACCCAGGTTGCCAAGTTTCTTGGCATATGGCCTCGAATGGGTATGGTCGTGATCAAGGCGTCGAGGTTCTGCGGGAGCCGACCGACCAGCCCGCACAGCTTTAGCGATAGCCAACGCAGCTCTATCGAAGGAGTGTGCGGTGTCGATAGCGGGTCGTTACCCCCGGCTGGAGGAAAAGCTGCGCGAGGCGGTTCTCGATACCCCGGCCACCACGGATGTAGCGCTGCGACGGGCCGCCTACTGCGGTGACGACGTGCCGGGCCCGCTGGGCGAATATGTGCATAAGCTCCGCCAACACGCCTACCGGGTGCAGGACGACGACATCGAACACCTGCGTGCCGCCGGTTACTCCGACGACCACATCTTCGAAGTCTGCATCGCCGCAGCGCTCGGCGCGGGCAATGATCGACTCAACGCGGGGTTGTCGGCTCTCTACAAGGTTGCGCGATGAGACTGGAACAAATCGCCCGGGGCCGACGCGGGGGCCGTCTCGTGTTCGCGCTACTGCACCTGGTCACCCGCCGCGCAGTACCCGACATCGTCAAGGTGCGCTTTTACCGTCCGCAGTTCTTCGGTAGGCCCTTCTTCAAACTCGGCCAGGCAATGCTACGAGGCCCGTCGGCGTGGACCGTTGGCGAGCGGGAACTTTTCGGGGCATTCGTGTCGGCGAAAAACCGCTGCCAATTCTGCGCCACCACACACGAAGCAGTCGCTTCGGCGGTCCTGGATCCCCCCATCGCTGCTTCCGTCATCAAAAATTGGCGCACCGCCGACGTCACCGATCAAGTGCGTGCAACCCTCGGCCTCCTGGAGAAATTAACCCTCACACCGAAAGACGTAGGACCGCCTGACATTCGCTCGGTGCTCGACACCGGCGTGAGCCGGGCAGGTCTCCGCGATGCCATATAAATCTGCGCGTTGTTCAACACAATCAACCGGGTGGCAGACGGCCTCGGCTTCGAGCTGCCCACGGCCGCCGGTCGCGCTCTGAACACTCGTGTTCTACTCAAGGTCGGGTATCGCTGAACGATCCGGGTCGAGACGATTCTTCGCATCGAAGCTCCACGAGAGGACTTGCGCTATGAAGGCAGTGACCTGCGTCAACGCGAAGCTTGGGGTAGTCGACCAGCCGACCCCGACGCCGGCCAAAGGCCAGCTGCTGATCGACGTCCTCCGGTGCGGCATCTGCGGGTCGGACCTGCACGCGCGCCTGCACTGTGACGAACTCGCTGACGTCATGGTCGAATCCGGGTACCACGACTTCATGCGATCCCATCAGGAGGTCGTGCTCGGACACGAGTTCTGCGGTGAAGTCCTTGACCATGGCCCGCACACCCGCAGGACACCTCGACCTGGCACACCCGTGGTTGCCATGCCACTGCTGCGCCGCGGCAAAGAAGTGCACGCCATCGGCCTGTCGACGAAGGCACCAGGCGCCTACGCCGAGCAGCTCGTCGTCGAGCAATCGCTGGCGTTTCCCGTACCGAACGGACTGGCGCCGGAGATGGCCGCCCTAACCGAACCGATGGCCGTTGGGTGGCACGCCGTCCGGCGCGGCGACGTGGGCAAGGGCGACGTCGCCATCGTGATCGGCTGCGGTCCAATCGGGCTTGCGGTGATCTGCATGCTGAAGTCGCGCGGAGTGCGCACAGTCATCGCAAGCGACTTTTCACCTGGACGCCGCACGCTGGCGACAGCCTGCGGCGCCGACACCGTCGTCGACCCCGCGGTCGACTCGCCGTATGCGACAACGGCTAGCGGAGGTCACCTGAAAAGCATTGTCGAGGGCTTCGACCTCGCGGTGGGCACAGTCGAAAAGCTGCGGCGGCTGCGGCTGCCCTGGTGGCACCTGTGGCGCGCCGCAGAGAAAGCCGGTGCCGCAAATCCGAAGCGCCCCATCATCTTCGAATGCGTTGGCGTGCCGGGAATCATCGATGGCATCATCGCGAGCGCGCCGCTGTTCTCGCGCGTCGTCGTGGTCGGCGTCTGCATGGGCTCAGACCACATCCGGCCGACAATGGCGATCAACAAAGAGATCGACCTGCGGTTCGTGCTCGGCTACACCCCGCTTGAGTTTCGCGACACACTGCACATGCTCGCCGATGGCAAGATCAACGCCGCGCCGCTAATTACCGGACGAGTAGGGCTGCCCGGCGTCGAGAACGCGTTCGATACGCTCGGCAACCCCGAGGAGCACGCAAAAATCCTGATCGACCCCAAGAGCACCGCCGCAAGCCCCTAGCCGTTGGCAGACATCGGATCGAAGGCCAAAGCGTTCTCGGTTACTGCGGTCCGTATTGCCCGTTTGCGCCTAGCAGTGCCCCTGCGGCGCCGGCACCGCCCCACTGCACTGCCCAAACTCGCCTATCCACAAACCCCGGGTCCAAGCCCAGGGGGTCAAGCCCCCACACCTACCGAACAACATGAGCACAACCCGCGGGAATAGCGCGTCCAAATAAGACACCGCACCGTCACCTAGCACACCATTCAACCAACGCGACGGTGCCGGCACCATGGCACTTCCTTCAGGAGGCAATAGCTGTTCCTGGCTGGCCCGGAACACCTCCAGGCCCACCGGCTGCGCCACCGTCACCGCCGCTAATGCCGTTACCCCCGTTACCCCCGTTACCCCCGTTACCCCCGTTACCGACAATGCCGGTGGGTCCGGTGGCGCCGCCAGCACCACCCGCGCCACCCGCACCGCCGGCCCTGATGGTAGCGCTGCCACCGTTGCCACCGTTGCCACCGGCACCCGAGCGGACACCACCGTCACCACCGTCACCACCAGCACCGCCCTGCTGACCGGTAAACCCAGTTCCGTTACCGCTGTTACCGCCGTTACCGCCGTTACCGCCGAAGCCGGTGGGTCCGCCGTTACCACCGGCACCACCAGCACCACCGTCACCACCGAATGAAATCTCGGTGCCCGCGGGCGACCCAGGACCTCCGTTACCGCCAGCACCGCCAGCACCGCCGGCGCCGCCAGCCCCGGCCACGCCAGGTGTGCCGCCGGTTCCACCGGTGCCCGCCGCGCCGCCAGCCCCGGCCGCGCCTGCATCACCACCGACACCACCGGCACCACCGGCAAAACCAATACCGGTTAACGTGGCGGTTCCCCCAGACCCGCCAGCACCACCAGCGCCACCGTTACCCGCGGCACCACCAGCACCACCGTCACCGTTGATGCCGCCGGGACTGGCGTCACCACCGGCTCCACCAGCACCACCGGAACCGCCAGCAAAACCCGCACCACCGGCGCCACCAAGGAATGCTGGCGCATCCATACCAGCGCTACCAGCGCCGCCCGCGCCACCAGCACCACCAGCACCGCCCGCGCCGCCCGCACCACCAGCGCCGAATAGCAGCGAGGGCTGCCCGCCGGTCCCGCCAGCTCCGCCGGCACCACCAAAACCACCGACACCGGTCGCGTTAGCCGCCCCAGCACCACCAGCGCCACCGATACCGCCGTCGCCGCCCCTAAAGAACAGGCCGCCGCGCCCGCCGGCGCCCCCGACGCCTCCAGCACCGCCGTCGCCTCCGGAAGCTCCGGCACCTCCAGCTCCACCGTCGCCTCCAGCGCCGCTGGAGCCGAACAACCACCCGGGATTGCCTCCGCTACCGCCAGCACCACCCGCAGTGCCGATGCCACCGGCACCGCCGTTGCCGCCCACGCCCCCGACACCGGTCAACAGACCTGCATTACCGCCGCTACCCCCAGTCCCGCCGCCGACACCGCCCGCACCACCAGCACCACCATTGCCGAAGAGAAAAGCACCATTGCCGCCGGTGCCACCGATACCAGCGGCGGCACCACTACCCACAGCGCCGCCCACACCACCAGCACCGCCGCTACCGAACAGCACACCGCCAGCACCGCCAGCACCGCCAGCAGCGCCGATTCCGCCAGCACCGCCAGCACCGCCGCTACCGAACAGCCCGGCAGCCCCGCCGGCGCCACCGTTAACACCGGCCGCACCGGATCCGCCTGCGCCGCCGTTGCCGAACAAGATGCCGCCTGCTCCGCCGTTTGCGCCACTGCCGGCGAGCGCGTCAGCACCGTTGCCGATCAACGGGCGTCCGAACAGGGCCAAAAAGGGTTCGTTGATTGCGTGGAGAATGTCGCGGAGTATCTGCTGCAGCACGTTCTGCGACTCGGTGTCTGCAAAGGCTTGGGCGTTGTTGGCCATGTTGGTCACAAATTGCTCATGCACCATCGCCGCCTGCGCGCTGAGCCCCTGAAAACCTTCGGCGTGGGCATTGAATATTTGCGCGATCGCCGCCGATACCTCATCAGCAGCGGCCGGGGCGATCTGCGTGGTTGGCGGCACAGCCATGGCATTGGCTGCCGTAATCGAAGTTCCGATACCGGCCAAATCGCCAGCCGCGGCCGTCAACTCATCAGGAACTACGGACACAAACGACATATCACTCAATACCTTTCAAACCACATCGCTACACATCTGACGCACACTCGGTTGTCAACTCGCCCTTGGTATGTCCTGCGATTTGTTACCCATGAGTGCGGCTGGGTAACAACTCGGCCTAGGCCCGGCTAGCTCCAAACAATGAATCGGCGGAAGCCACGTTGTTGCCCGCCCGTTATGCCTCGGCTTTCCGCGGTCCGTTCATACGATCTGTGGCATCACGTTGGGCCGCGACGAGGTCACCTGAACCCCGCCACCCGTCCCGCCGGAACCGGCTGCACTAGCTCCACCAGCACCGGTCGCGGCGGCACCGGCACCGCCAAGGGGCATCCCCATCGGCATCGGGGCCGCCCCGCCAACACCAGAACCCACCGGCGCACCCGCCCCACCAGCGGCAGCGGATACAGCCGCAGCCCCGGACGGAGCCAGAATCGAACCACCGGTAAGACTCCCCGTCGCCGATACCCCCCAATTCGGCGGCACCGACAACGCGCGCACCACGTGTGCTTGACCCACACCAGCAGCCACCGGCCCCAAGCGCGCACCAGCACCTGCCACCGGAGCCGCAGCTGCGGCTGGCAACGCCGCAACACCGGCAGAGCTGCTCCCACCACCAGCTCCACCAGAAAGCAGTGACATCAACGGCGAAATCGCATACCCAGCCGGAGTCAACGCAAGCGGCGCTACCGAGGTCAAGCTCGACACCAGCTGCGACCCCGCCCCACCACCAGCTGGGACTACGGGTGCGGGCCCGGCCATCGGCTCACTCAACGGAGTCACGGCTTCGGCGGGGACTAACCTCGCGGCCACCGATGCAGACCCACCCTGATAACCCGCCATCGCCTCCACGTCTTCGGCCCACATCGCTTCATAGGCGGCCTCGGTCGCAGCAATCCCCGGCGTGTTTTGGCCCAACACATTGGTAGCCACCAACTCCTGCATCTGCACCCGGTTAGCCGCAACCACCTCCGGAGGCACTGTCGCCGACTGGGCTGTCTCAAACACCGCTGCTGCTGCCGCAGCCTGTCCCGCCGCCTGCCCCGCGCGCGCCGACGCTGCAGAAAGCCACTGCACATAAGGGGCCGCCGACGCCCCCATCGCCGCCGCCGACGGACCTACCCATCGCGAACCGGCCAAACCCGAGGTCACCGACGAAAACGACGCTGCCGCCGCATCCAACTCAGCAGCCAACCCCTCCCATGCAGCCGCTGCAGCCAACATCGGAGCAACCCCCGCACCAGAAAACATCCGCACCGAATTGACCTCCGGCGGCAAAAACGCAAACTCCACCATCACCACCCCAAACCCATCACCCAGACATAGCTGCCGGCACATCCAACAAGGCAACCAGAAGCAAACTCACAGCAATTATTGAGCTATATGCCAGGAACCGTCAATATGGCTCACAGGGAGAAACCGCTTTGTTACATCCGCTGTTTGCGGGCAAGCGTGGTTGCGATCGGCTGGCATCGTTGCCTGGCCGAGCCTGGGAATAGGTGCGGGGCTGCATGATTCGTGCGCTGCCCGACACAACCCGGTGACTCGGCGCGGGCCGCCAAGCAAGTCGTATAGCGCGACATTCGGCATGACCACGCATGACCGTTATTGCGGTATTTGGCCCGCTAGACCACGGCCGTCAAGACTGGTTTAGTGGTTCGGTTCATTCAGCTGGCGAGACGGTGCGAGGACACACCGGCGGTGACTAGCAGCCGCACGGACAACTGGCTAAGCCAGAACGGGAGTGCCCGCCCGCAACCGAAGCCGGTGGATCTCACCAGGTCAAACTCGCTTGTTCCTGTTCTTCAGGTCTGCGTCTCGGCTCGGTTGTACTCGCTTAGGTTCGCCGGGCATTTTGGGATAGTTCGGGGGATACGGCAGATCGCCAAGCCCCGATTCTTCGTCAGCCTCGGCCATGTCCAGCAACGGGGCAATCGACTGCGCTACCTCGTCTATGCCGGCCCACGGATCGTCCCTATCCCTGACCAGGTCGGGCACCGTGGCCATGGTGTAGTCGTCCGGCTCCGCGCCGGCTAACTCTTTCCAGCTCAATGGCATCGACACAGTCGCAATCTGGGTGCGCCGCACCGAATATGCCGCCGCCATAGTGCGGTCTCGCGCGTTCTGGTTGAAATCCACAAAGATCCGCGCGCCCCGTTCTTCCTTCCACCACGCGGTGGTCACCGCATCCGGGACCCGCCGCTCTATCTCACGGGCCAAGGCAATGCCGGCTCGGCGGACTTCGACGAAGTCCCAGTCGGTGGCGATCCGTAGGAATACATGTATCCCACGACCTCCCGATGTCTTCGGGTAGCCAGCCAGACCGAGCTCGTCGAGCAGCGGCTGCAGCACATCGACGGCGACGGCGCGCGCCTCTTCGAAGCCGGTGCCTGGCTGTGGGTCCAGATCAAGGCGCAACTCGTCGGGGCGCTCGGTGTCGGGGCAGCGCACCGGCCACGGGTGAAACGTCACGGTGCCCATCTGGGCCGCCCACACGATCGACGCCGGTCGCGTGACCTTCAAGGCGTAGGCGGTTCGCCCGGACGGAAACATCACCCGGCAGGTCTCGAGGTAGTCAGGGTGATGCTGCGGAATTCGCTTTTGGTAGATCTCCTCGCCGTCGATGCCGTCTGGAAATCGCTGAAGGTGCGTAGGCCGGTCGCGGAGTGCTGCCAGCATCGGACCGCCCGCCATGTCGAGGTAGTACTCCACGAGTCGGCCTTTAGTGCCGTTCGACCCGAGCCGGGGGAAATACACCTTGTCCCGGTTGGTCAACCGCACTGCGATGCCGTCGACGTCGAGTTCTTCGCCTGCAGCAGCCATACCTGGATTCCAACATGTCGCCGCATGTATACCCACCCAGACGCGACAATTCCTTCATGAACGAACGAATGCAGTTACCCGAAAATTCGTAGCGCGGGAAAGCCCCGCATCTTTAGTGCGGGGATGGAGCGCATCAATTTTGTTTCCGGGGTGGCCACTGCCTGGGGTCGCGGCGTGGCCGCCGCTTGAGTTCCTAACAGGAGTCAAGGCTTGGGGGCTGGGCATGTTGTTGGCCGGTTTGGGGTGTTGGCGGGTGTGAGAGGGGCCCGTTTGGTGGTCTAGACCTGCTGGACCCGATATCGTGGACCAGCCAACAGCGCAGTGGATTGCCGTCGAGCGGTCCTATTCGGGTCGTGGCTGTTCTGGGATGACGACTTTTGGGTGTGCGGAGACTTTTAGGGGTGTGTGGTGTTGAAGAATCGTTGTGCGAGGTTGTCATCGAGGTGACCTATTTGGGTATCGGCGAGGTCGAGATAGTCCAGGGCTCGTATGGCTGCGTCGATCATGCGGCGATGAATCTTCCTCAGCTGGGTCAGCGTTTCCTGGGAAGCTGCCGCGGTCTGCCCCGCCGCGTTCGCCGCTAGCCGATCTTGTTCCTGACCAATGAGATCTAGCGCTGACTCCGATTTTGAAACGATCTGCCGTAAACTACCCACGCCATCGGCGATACCAACATGGTCATAGACCACTACACCGGCCGCCTCGGGTGGGTGCGCAGCAGCCTCGTACTGATCGGCTAGACTTCGATACTGCTGGCCGCGCTCCCGCAAATCCGACACTTGCTGGCGAAATCCACGAGATCGGTTCTCGAGTTCGTCAGCGGCCTGCCGGTTTGTCGCCGCATACAACTCCTGCCTACGTGCATGCCCGGCAAAAGTCTCGGCCCGCTGTTGGTGCTCTCGTGCCTGCTCCTCGTTCGCCTGCGCGTCTAGGCGGTGTTGTTCTGCCTCTTGGCTGTTGTGTTGAGCTTGCTGCTCCAATTCCTGGGCTTGCGTTTTGTGACTCTCGGTTTGCTGCCGGTGGTACTGTGCCTGCCCTTCATCCTCGTGAACTTGCCGCTCTAAATCCTGGGCTTGTTTCCGGTGCCATTGCGCGTCCTCTTCGGCATCCTCGGCTTCTTGCCGATGCCATTGCGCACTCGACTCGGCATCCTGGGCTTGTTGCCGGTGCCATTGCGCGTCCTCTTCGGCATCCTCGGCTTGCTGCTGATGCCGCCACTGCACATCCTCTTCGGCATCCTGGGCTTGCCGTTCGAAGTCCTGGGCTTGTTCGTGGGCACGCTGCGCCTTCAAGCGGTGGTGTTCTGCCTCTTGGCTGTTGTGTTGAGCTTGCTGCTCCAATTCCTGGGCTTGTTCGTGGGCACGCTGCGCCTTCAGGCGGTGGTGTTCTGCCTCTTGGCTGTTGTGTTGAGCTTGCTGCTCCAATTCCTGGGCTTGCGTTTTGTGACTCTCGGTTTGCTGCCGGTGGTACTGTGCCTGCTCCTCATCCTCGTGAACTGCCCGTTCAAAGTGTTCTACGCTCTGTTGGTCCTGTAGCGCATCGTCCCGGTGCTCTTGTTCTAAATCATGTTGGCGCTGTTGTGCCTGCCGAAATCGCTGAGCACGTTGTTGGTTGTCTTGTGCGCTTTGTCGATGAGAGGACGCCTGCCGTTCCGAGTTCTCCACCACCGATTGGTGGTGGACTACCCGTTCCTGGTGATATTCGGCGTAGTCACGAAGTGCTTGTGCGGATCGGGCGGCGTCATCGTGCGACAGTTGTGCCACCGGACGCTCAGCAGGTGGTGGTAGTTGGTCGGCATGCTCGAATTGCTGTTCTTGGGCCCAGCCCCGGAGCCCTTCGGCGCGGTCATGGTGTTGTTGGGCTTGAGCTTGCGCCCAGTGTTGTTGGCGCAGGTGATCGGCGGTTTGTTGTTGGTGTTCTAGGCCGCGAATCGAGCCCAACCGTTGACTTGGGGGCTCAAAATCGATGCGGTCGGGTGGATCAAATGGTGAGGGTCTATCCAGGTCGAAGAGGTCACGCTCGATGCCGGCCTTATCGGCCGGATCGGTTAAAAGCCGTTCGATTGGGATGTCGGTGGGATTGTCTGCGAAGGTTTCTTGGGCGGAGTCGAGGGCTTCTCGGGGATCGCGCGCTGGGGCCTGCTGTTGCCAGGCCATGGCTTCATGAACACGGGCTTGGTTGTTGTAGCGTTGGGCTTGCAGATCGTGATATTCGGGGCCGAGGCCGTGCGGTGGTGGTTCATAGGGTGGGGGGCCCGGTTCGGACGGTGGGCCAGGTTCGGCAGGCCGCCACGGTTGAGTATCCCAAAATCCTTGCGGTGGCGGCGAGTATGGCGGTGGGGGGTCATCGAAGTGTTCATCGCCGCCACCCCAGAGCCCAGAAGGCCCAGCATCTGGCGCGGTCACCTTCTGCCCCTCACCGGCACACGCTTCCTAGGCTCCTACCATCGCTTTCGGGCGGGGCTTCCGTGATTGTGTCTTGACCTGTGATTTTAGCGGTTTTCGGCCGATCGGGTCTTGTGGTGTTGAGATTGGGGCGCTCGGCGACTCTTGCTGTCGGCCTGTTGTGTTTTTTCGGTGTTGGGATTGGCGGGTGTTGGCGGCTTTGATGCGGGTGTGTTTGTCGACGGTGTGGTGGGTGCGCACGATGCGGCGTCCTTGTTCGGCGGTGATGGGTTGGCCGTTGGTGTCGCAAAGCGTGTAGTGCTGGCCGGTGCGCCAGCAGGTGGCGATGCGGGTCAGCAAGGTAGTGGCGATGTGGCAGATCGCGGAGTCGTGGTGGCGTTCGGTGGCCATGAGTCGTTTGTATTTCGCAGCGAGGTGGGGGTCGGTTTTACGGGCCTGGTCAGCAGCGGTGAACAGGGCTTCACGCAGCAGCGGGTCGCCGGCTTTGGTCAGCCCGTGTTGGTGATGGGTTTGTCCGGACTGGCTGAGCTTGGGGACCAGCCCGGAGTAGGCGCGGATCGCGGCCAGGGAGTGGAAGCGGTGTGGGTCCCCGATACGCCCGGCGATCACTGCACTGGTGACCGGCCCGACACCGGGGGCCGAGGCGATAAGTCCGGTGGGGTCGGCCTCGGCGTAGAGATTGGCGCAGCGCTCGTCGAGATCGTCGATCTGCTCGGTCAGGATTTGGGCTTGTTCGGCCTCCACCGCGATATCAGCGGCCAGCTCGGCGAAATCGATGCGGGCTTCGGCGCCGCATCCCCACAACTGCAACGATTCGCGGGCTGCGGTCAACAGCAAGCTGGCCTGGTGGTCGCGCCAAGCGCCGCGGGAGTGGCGGATCAAAAACCGGGTCAGCCGCCCGTGTCCGAGACGGATCAAACTATGTGGGTCGCCGTAGCGGGCCAACAGCGCCAGTGTGGCCTTGCCGTAGGTGGAACCCAAAGCGTCGTACCAGGCCGGGCCCAACAACTCGAGCAGGGCATCAAGGCGCTGAAAGACCGCGGTGCGGCGCTTAACGATCGAGGAACGGATCTTGACGATTCGCCGCAGCGGTTCGGCGGGGCCGTCGCTGGTGTGGTCGCGGAG
This sequence comes from Mycobacterium sp., assembly GCF_965230835.1. GTDB lineage: Bacteria > Actinomycetota > Actinomycetes > Mycobacteriales > Mycobacteriaceae > Mycobacterium. Next base: position 2,595,030 of record NZ_CBDDLW010000002.1, on the reverse strand, counting down.
CCCTTCGGGGTGCAGCAGCGGCAGCCGGGCTAGCAGTTTGGAGTCTAGGTGGTCGTTTTTGGTGTGTTTGGCATAGTAAGCGCGCAAATCCGCGGACTGGGTGGTGGGAACCATCGAGACACGGGCTCCATGGTGGCGAAACCAGGACGCGACCGGCGCCCACGCGTTACGGGTCGGCTCCATCACCACACGCACCATGTCGTGCTCGCCCAGGGTGATCTCCTTCCAGAGTTTGTCGAGTTCGCCGGGCCGGGTAAAGAACCTCTTGCCGGTCCACACAAACGTCCCATCCGGACGGGCCAGCGATGCCTGGTGCGCAGCCCGACACGCCAAATCGACACCCAAAACCAGTTCCATACACGTCCTTTCAGCTGATACCAGGGGACTCCGGTCCAAGACAGACGGCATAGCCCAAACATTCCTTAAGCAGAAGTCCGCTATCGAGCGGCTTCAAGTTCCCGAACAGAGACACCAGCCGGTCTTAAGACCGTGCCCGCAGACGACCACTCAACACTCAGAAATCACCCGAGGGCGTTCCAGTCGGTGGCCTCGGCCGCCCACGAGCACACACAAACCCTAAATGTCGGTGCCCGGCACTATCGTGACTGGTATGAGTGCCGGGGCTGGTGAGGATGCGGGTAGCGGCAAAGCCCGCTACACCTACCGGCTGCGCATGTCGGGCGTCGCCGAAAAGGCTCTCCTGGTCGAGTGGGATCGCTGCCGCTGGGTGTGGAACCAGTGTGTCGCAGAATCGAAAAAAGCGCATCAGGCAGGCCAGACCTGCGGATACGCGGAACTCGACAAGCAACTAACTGGCTGGCGCCAACAGCAGGATTGGCTGGCCGCTGGATCGGCGGTACCGCATCAACAAACCGTGCGTGACTTCGCGAAATCGCGGGCAAAAGCGCTCAAGGACATCCGGAACCGGCTGCCGATGCGAGCCCGTGCTGGATTCCCCACATTCAAGAAGAAGCAACTCGCCGCGCCCACCCTCAACTACAACCGCAACGCCTTCCGGCTCGTAGACCGGGTGCTGTTTTTGGCGAAAGGTGTTGTGGTGCGGCCGGTGTGGTCGCGGGAGCTGCCTACTGCGCCGTCGAGTGTGCGCGTCTACCGCGACAGTCTGGGGCACTGGTATGCCTCGTTTGTGGTGAAAGCCCAAGCCGAGCCGCTACCAGTCACGGGCCGGGTAGTTGGTATCGACTGGGGTGTGAAGGCTATAGCTACCACCACCAGCGCTGAGCATGATTTGGCGCACCCGCAGCACGGTAAAACCGGATCCGACAAGCTGGCCCGCTATCAGCGGGCCATGGCGCGACGGCGCCCCGGAAAAGGGAAGCCAGGTAGTCGGCGCTACCGGGCGGCTAAAAGGTTGGCGGCCAAGGCGCACAAGAAGGTTGCGCGTCAACGCCAGCAGGACGCACGAATGTGGGCGAAAAACCTGGTCAATGATTTCGATGCGGTAGCAGTCGAGGACTTCAAGCCAAAGTTTTTGGCGAAGTCGACGATGGCGCGTAAGGCCGCCGATGCGGGTATCCGTATCGCGAAAACAGAACTTGTGAACATGGCGGGCAAGCATGGCCGTTGTGTTGTGATGGTGGACCCGAAGTACACCAGCACCGACTGCGGACAGTGCGGGGCAAGAGCCACGCACCGCCTGCCGCTGTCGCAACGCATCTACACCTGTGCCACGTGCGGCACAGTCGCGGACAGGGATCGAAACGCGGCGCAGGTGGTTTTAAACCGGGCAGGGCTGAACCCCGGCGGCGTAGACGGTGTAAGACCCGACGCGGCGTAGCTGCGCTAGGCAACCCGAGCTGCGGAATCCCCCGCATTTATGCGGGGGAGCAGTCAACCGTCCTGCCACCGGTCGCACCGATGCTGGCCAAGCCCGTTCGATCCATCCCATTAGATGCATCGTATGAGCCCAAATGGGACGGATTCCGGTCCATTTGCTTCCGGGCGGGGGATCAGGCGGAGCTGGGAAGCCGCAACGAGCGGCCGATAACTCGTTACTTCCCCGAGCTGGTCGCGGCAGCCAAAGCCGAGTTGCCGCAACGTTGTGTGATTGACGGCGAAATTGTGATCGCCACCAACCACGGCCTAGATTTCGAAGCGCTACAACAACGCATTCACCCGGCCGATTCGCGGGTGCGAATGCTTGCCGAGCACACCCCGGCCGCTTTCGTCGCCTTCGACATGTTGGCCCTTGGCGATGATGACTACCGCAGTCGACCGTTCAGCGAGCGACGCGCCGCCCTCATCGATGCGCTGGACAGCGCGGGCCAGTCGATCCACGTCACACCGGCGACCACCGATGTAGCCACTGCCCAGCGATGGTTCGACGAGTTCGAGGGAGCCGGACTTGATGGCATCATCGCCAAGCCCCTAACCATCAGCTATCAGCCCGACAAACGCGTCATGTTCAAGATCAAACACGAACGGACCGCCGACTGCGTCGTAGCCGGCTATCGTGTGCACAAGTCGGGCGGCGACACAATCGGCTCGCTGCTGCTGGGGCTGTATCAAGACGATGGTCAACTCGCGTCAGTCGGCGTAATCGGCGCCTTCCCCATGGCCGAACGCCGGCGACTCTTCACCGAGCTGCAGCCGCTGGTCACCCAATTCCACGAGCACCCGTGGAGCTGGGCAGGGCACCAAACCGGTGAAAAGGACCCCCGCAGAAGCGAATCCTCGCGGTGGAACGCAGGCAAGGACCTGTCTTTTGTCCCGTTGCGCCCGGAACGAGTCGTCGAGGTGCGCTACGACCACATGGAAGGCGCACGGTTCCGCCATACCGCACAGTTCAATCGGTGGCGCCCCGACCGCGACCCGCGCTCCTGCACCTACGCCCAGCTCGAACGACCCCGCACCTTCAGCCTCAGCGACATCGTGCCCGGCCTCGGGAGCTAAACACCCAAGCCGCGCGGCGCCTCCGATGAATTCCGCTGCTGAACCGCCGATCTCCTCCGACAGCTATCGCCGAACAACGCGGCCCGCAGCCCAACCCGAGCACCGGAACCCATTTGCGCCAAAGCAATATCGTCGATCATCTAAGACCCAGATCGTCCCAAAGCGCAAACAACGACCCCGCGCTAACCCTCTAGCGTCCGACCGTGACCGCCAGCGACGACAACCCGCGCAACGTAACGTTCGGCTTGTACTGCGGCGCACCGTCCAGCCGCGCCTGCGGGAACCGCGCCGCTATCGCGGACAGTGCCACTCTAGCCTCCAGTCGCGCCAGCGGAGCGCCCAGGCAGTAATGCGCTCCAAATCCAAACCCTAAGTGCCGCAGCGATTGTCGATCTGGATCGAAAACATCGGGTCGCTTGAACTCGCCAGGATCGCGATGGGCTGCGGCTACCAGCAGTATTATCACGTCACCTTGGGATACCTCGATGTCCGCGATTGTCATAGCCTCGGCTGCGACTCGAAACATCAGTTGGGCAGGCGGATCGTAGCGCAGAGTTTCCTCGACAACCACGGGCGCGCGGGCTGCATCAGCGCCCAAGGCGGCCCATTGCCGACGGTCACGCAACAACGCCAAGGCGGCATTGCCGATCAAGTTCACGGTTGTCTCGTGTCCGGCGACCAGCAGCAGCACACAAGTGGATACGATCTCTTCCTGGGTTAACTGGTCGCCGGATTCTTCGACTGCGATCAGACCTGATATCAGATCATCGCCCAGCTGCGACCGGCGCCGCTCGATCAAGGTGTGCAGGTATTCACGCAACCACTCTCGAGCCTGCGCCGACTCGTTCGCGCTCTCCGATGGTTGGCCCGTCAAGGTGAGGAAGGGGTCCAGCGACCGCGCCAGCAACGCCGATGCGTGACTGAACTGCGGCTCGTCCTCCAGCGGTACACCCAGCAGTCTGCATATCACCGCAACCGGCAGCGGATAGGCAAAGTCCTCGACCACATCGAATCGCCCCTGCGCCGAGATCCGATCCAGCAATTCGGCTACCAGAGTGACAATCTCAGGTTCTAGCGCACTCACCACTTTCGGCGCGAATGCCTTGCCAACTAATTTGCGCAGCCGCATATGATCGGGCGGATCGAGGAACAAGAATGTCGGCGGCTCTTCCCTTCGCAACGACGGGTCGGCCTCGATCTGCCGCTGAACGGCTGTCGACTTGAGTCGATCGCTACTCGACGACCGATGCCGCAGAACCTCATCGCAGAGCCGATAGGTAGAGAAGACGGCAAGATTGGCCGCAGGCACGTAGAGAGGCCCGCGGCCACGAATCTGCGCGAAAACCGGATACGGGTCATGGCGGTTCTCAAGGCTCAACAACTGCCGCAACAACGCCTGGGATTCGACCTGTCCGGTAGGCGCAGACGTCATGGCGACATTCTGCCAGCGCCGCTGGCGTGGACGGCTTCGCAGCACACCTTTGCTACGACAACTAGCGGCGCAGAAACTCCACGATATGGCCGGCCAGTTCTTCGCCAGCGTCCTCCTGCAAGAAGTGCCCGGCGCCGCGCACGAGCGGATGATCTATCCCTTGCGCACCGCGCATCCCGCGTTTGAAGATCTCACCCATCGGCCCCGTGATGGGGTCTTTGTCACTAAACGCCACCAGCATGGGCGTCGGGCTGGCGCTGAGGTTCGCCCAGGCCGCCTTGTTCGCCGCCGCGGCGGGATCGTCCGGGGAGATCGGGACCAGACCGGGCATTGCGCGAGGTCCAGCGCAGTACTCGTCGCCGGGAAAGGGCGCGTCGTATCCGGCACGCACCGCGTCGCTCATCTTCTGGCGACAACCACTCTGCACAAACCAGCCGATGTTCAATGTTGGTGCGGTCTGCATCGCCTCGCGGAACTGCCACCAGACCTCAGCCATCGGCTGATCTCCGTCGGGTAAGCCAGTATTGGCCACTACCAGCCGGGCAAAGCGGTCCGGATGCTCCGCGGCCAGCCGTAACCCGATCAGCCCGCCCCAATCCTGGCCGACCAGGGTCACGTTGCGCAGATCCAGCACATCGAAAGCCAGAGTGCGCATCCATTCCACATGACGCGCGTAGCTGTGGTCTTCGCATCGGGTCGGCTTGTCCGATCGACCAAATCCGACCAAGTCCGGGCAAATGACACGATGCCCGGCCGCAACCAACGGCGGAATCATCTTGCGGTACAGGTATGACCATGACGGCTCACCGTGCAGCATGAGAACGGGATCAGCGCTGTCGGGGCCGTCTTGCACCCAGGCGACCCGCAGTACCCCACCCTCCGTATCGGGCAAGTCGCAATACCTTGGACCATAAGGGAAGTCGGGCAGATCGTCGAATCTGTCGGCGGGCGTTCGCAATGTCTGCATGGGGCGAACCTACCGTCTTATCAGCCTTCGCTTAAGCCCGCGAGCCCCGGATCTGACATCAGCCGATCGAGAAAACCACGCTGTCCCCGGTGCAGCTTCACGCGTGCCTTCGCCACCGGAAACCAGCCGATGCGATCGACCTCGGGGAACTCCCGCATTGTGCCCGAGCCCCTCGGCCACTCCAGTTCGAAAGTGTTGCTGCGCGCATCGGCAACGTCGAGGACGCCCGAGACGGCGAACACGGTGACCACCTTGCCGCTGGGCTGCTTCAGCCGGCCAAGCTCGATGCGAGGCGCGTCCGGCACCGATAGGCCGATTTCCTCGGAGAACTCGCGCTTGGCGGCCGCCCAGGGATCTTCGCCATCGCTGTACTCCCCTTTCGGGATGGTCCAGGACCCGTTGTCTTTACGGGCCCAAAACGGGCCGCCCGGATGTGCGATAAGGACATCCACGACGCCGGTGCACACCCGGTACAACAGCACACCCGCGCTGAGCTTCGGCACAATCTCAGTCTCCAGGCTAGACGCCGACAGCCTGCTCTAGATCCACCAGCGCCGATTCCAGGTGCGCAAGCAGCCGCTGCAGCGACGGCACACTGCGTCGGCACCCCACTAATCCGAAATCGAGGCGTCCCGCGTTGTTTACCACGGTGATGTTCAACGCTTGTCCATCCGGGACGTTCGACAACGGATAACTGCCTCCGATCCGGGCGCCGCCGTAGTACATCGGCTCGGCGGGCCCGGGAACATTGGAGATGACGATGTTGAACGGCGGCGGCACCGTCGCAAGGAAACCCGGTACGCCTGACAACATCAGCGGGGCCATGTTCAATGCCGATAGCGCCAGCACCTGCGACCGCGGCAAGTCGGCGAGCACATTCTTGTTGCCGCGCATCGATGCGCTGATCGCTTCGATCCGTTTCGCGGGATCTTCGAGGTGGGTGGCGAGGTTACACAAGACGCTGCCGACCATGTTGCCACCGGCGTCTGCTTCCTCCGCTGAGCGCAGGCTCACTGGAACCATCGCGATCAGCGGCGTATCCGGGAGGGCATTCTGCTCGACCAGGTAGTAGCGCAACGCACCGGCACACATCGCCAAGACGGCGTCGTTTACGGTCACCCCCGCAACCCGCTTGACATTCTTGATTCGGTCGAGTGCCCAAGACTGGGCTGCGCACCGGCGAGCTCCCCCGATCTTGACGTTGAACATACTGTGTGGCGCCGCGAATGGCATCGTCAGCTGCTGCTCGAGCAAGGCGGCGCGGGCCAGTTTTAGCGTCGACGGCGCGAGCCCAAGAACAAATCCCGCCATCTTGGTCAAGGATTCCAACGTCGACGGACCACCGGATTCCTTGCGCGGTGGCCGAGGCAGGCTCCACATAGCCCGCACCGTCTGGTCGTCGGGGTCCGCCGACAACGTGCGCTGCATCAGCTTCATCGCCGAAACACCGTCGATCAGGGCATGGTGCATTTTCACGTACATGGCAAACCGACCGTCTCTGAGTCCCTCCACCACATGCAGTTCCCACAGCGGGCGGTGGCGATCAAGCAGGCTGGTATGCAGCCGAGAACTCAACTCGAGCAGGTCGCGAACCCGTCCCGGCGACGGCAGCGCCGAACGTCGAACGTGATAGTCGACGTCGATGTCGTCGTCGTCGGCCCATGCCACATGCGTGACACCGCCACCGATCTTGGCCGGGCGCTTACGGAAGGTGGGCTGGAATTTGTCGTTGGCAACCAACGCGTCGTAGAACTCACGAACGAACTCCGGGCCCGCATCCTCGGGCGGTTCAAGCAGCGACAAACCGCCCACGTGCATGGGATGCTCACGTGATTCGGAGAACAAGAACATCGAGTCGGTGGGCAGCATCCATTCCATCTCACTATTAGACCGCGACGGCGGCGAAAGGCTGCGAGTCGGGCAATCACCGGTTCGCCGCAGGCGCTGGTAGGTGTGAGAGCATCGGCGGACCGTGCCCGTTGGGAACGGCAACTGTGCAGCGTCCATTCGACTCTTCCGGGTGATTCGGGCCGTCTGGTCGGCTGCCCGAGCGATAACTACTCGGGATTGAGATCCGCGACACCGGAGCTAATCGACGCCTTCCCACCGCCGACAATCGACTCGTTCGTGCACAAGACGGTTCGGCTCCAGTCCCAGGTCCGAACGGCGCCTCGTCAGCGCCGAACGGCCACGCCGACACCACCGACCAGGAGTTCGCAACCAGTCGAAGCGGGCTTGAGTATTTTCGTAGGGTGGCGACTGCTCCGGATCAAAGGCATGTGCCCGCGCATTACCTGTTGTCCCCCGATGCACCCGACCCGCGGACGCTCATTGACATCATCTACGAAACCGCCGCGCGTTATCCGGATGCCGCGGCGATCGACGACGGCACGGTGCAGCTCACCTACAGCGAGTTGATTGGTGACATCGAGGCAAGCGTCGGCTGGCTGTCGGCCCGAGGCATCGGCCGCGGTGACCGGATCGGCATCCGGATGCCGTCCGGCAGCTACGCCCTCTACGTGGCCGTCCTGTCAGTGCTGGCCACCGGGGCGGCCTACGTACCGGTCGACGCCGACGATCCCGACGAACGTGCCGAATTGGTGTTCGGCGAGGCCAACGTGGTTGCAGTCATCACAGAAGCGGGCATCCAACGAGCCCCCGGCTCGTCGCGCGGCTGGCAGGCTGGGGCCCCACTGACCCGCGACGACGCGTGGATCATCTTCACATCGGGATCGACTGGCAAGCCAAAGGGCGTGGCAGTCACTCACCGCAGCGCGGCGGCGTTCGTCGACGCCGAGGCGCAGATGTTCCTTAAGGCCAATCCGATCGGGCCCAGCGACCGAGTGCTGGCTGGACTGTCGGTTGCTTTCGATGCTTCGTGCGAAGAGATGTGGTTGGCGTGGCGACACGGCGCTTGCCTCGTTCCGGCGCCGCGATCGCTGGTGCGCAGCGGGATGGACCTCGGTCCATGGCTAGTCGCGCGAGACGTCACCGTAGTCTCCACGGTGCCGGCCCTGGCCGCGCTGTGGCCGGCTGAGGCATTGGAAGCGGTGCGGCTGTTGATCTTCGGTGGAGAAGCCTGTCCCCCGGAGCTGGCCGAGCGGCTCGCCGTCGACGGGCGAGAGGTGTGGAATACCTACGGCCCGACCGAAGCCACCGTAGTCGCGTGCGCAGCGCAGCTCGACGGAGTCGGGCCGATCAGCATCGGGCTGCCGTTGCCGGGTTGGGACCTCGCTGTCGTCGATACGGACGGCCAGCCGGTCGGCTACGGAGAGGTGGGCGAGTTGGTGATCGGCGGGGTCGGGCTGGCCCGCTATCTGGACACCGACAAAGACGCCGTCAAGTACGCCGCGATGCCCACATTGGGCTGGGGTCGCGCCTACCGCACCGGTGATTTGGTACGCCTAGAACACGACGGTTTGATCTTTTGCGGCCGTAGTGACGACCAGGTCAAGATCGGCGGCCGTCGGATCGAGCTAGGCGAGGTTGATTCCGCGCTCGTCCAGGCGCCGGGGGTCAGTGGCGGCGCGGCCGCCGTGCGCCACACCGCAACCGGTACGCCGCTGCTGGTCGGATACGTCGTCAGCACAGATCCGGCGTTCGACATCGCCGCTGCGCGCGACCAGCTCGCCCAGCAGCTTCCGGCCGCGTTGGTGCCACGCCTCATCCGAGTCGAAGAGCTGCCCACTCGCACATCCGGCAAAGTCGATCGCGACGCACTGCCGTGGCCACCACCCGGCGGCGCACAATCCGAGGAAACCGAGAACCTCAGCGGCACGGCGAGCTGGCTAGCTGAGTTATGGCAGGACCTGCTCGGGGCCGCCGTCGACAGTCCATCGGCCGACTTCTTCGCGCTGGGTGGCGGCTCGCTGGCTGCAGCGCAACTGGTCGCCGTGCTACGGCACAAGTACCCCCAGGTGACCGTTGCCGACTTGTACGACCATCCCCGGCTCGGTTCGCTGTCTGGGTTCCTCGACGAGCTTGAACCGCCGCCGCAAGCCACCGAGCGTGTGGTGCAACCAACCCCCCGGCTGACTCAAGCGCTGCAGACACTGTTGGCGGTGCCGCTGTCGATGCTGGCGGCACTGCAGTGGGTGACATGGTTGGCGCTCGGCAACAACGTCGCGCGTGCTGTTGACTTGGTTTCGTGGACTGTGACCGTGAACTGGTGGGTTATCGCGGTCGCGTTCGTCTTGTTCGTTACGCCGGTAGGCCGAATGGGCTTCGCGGTGCTGTTCGCCCGTATCTTGCTGCGCAACGTTGAACCCGGCACCTACCGCCGCGGCGGCTCCGTACACCTGCGAGTCTGGTTCACCGAGCGGCTGGCCGAGGCCAGCGGCGCAGAGAACCTGGCCGGTGCTCCGTGGCTTGTGTATTACGCCCGTGCGCTCGGCGCCGACATCGGCAAGAGCGTCGACCTGCATTCGGTCCCGCCGGTCACTGGATTGTTGACGATCGGGCATCGCAGCGCGATCGAGCCCGAGGTGGACATGTGCGGGCACTGGATCGACGGAGACGCGTTCCACGTCGGCAAGATCACGATCGGCAACGACGCGACGATCGGCGCCCGAACCACACTGCTGCCCGGCGCGGCCGTCGGCAAGAACGCCGACGTAGCACCGGGTTCAGGCGTGCTCGACAAGATCAAGAACGGCCAGTACTGGAAAGGTTCGCCCGCGGTGAAGTCGGGCAAAGCCCGCCACCTCTGGCCAGACGAACGGCCGCCGCGCCGAGCTCACTGGAGCGCCGTGTACGGATTAACGTCGGTGCTGCTAGCCGGCTTGCCGTTGATCGCCGTCGCGGCTGGGCTCGCGCTAATCGGAGCGGCTGTACATCGCACCCGTAGCCTGGCCCAGGCGGTGTTACCCGCGCTGGCGTGGGCACCGGCGGCAACGCTGGCCGCGCTTCTGGTGTACGCGCTCCTCACCGTGATCGCAGTGCGCATCTTGTCGATCCGGCTGCGTGAGGGCTACCACCCCGTCCGAAGCCTCGCCGGCTGGCGGCTATGGACGACCGAACGACTCATGGACGCGGCGCGCAATTACCTCTTCCCGTTGTACGCCAGCCTGCTAACACCGACCTGGCTGCGGCTGCTCGGCGCCAAGGTCGGACGCGGCACCGAGATCTCAACGGTCTTGCTTACCCCCAAATTCACCGTGATCGAAGATGGAGCGTTCCTGGCCGACGACACGATGGTCGCATCCTACGAACTCGGCGGCGGGTGGATCTATGCAGCGAAGACAACCATTGGCAGACGCGCATTCCTTGGCAACTCTGGCATCACCCAGCCGGGGCGCCGCGTCCCCGACGACGGACTGGTCGCGGTACTGTCGGCGACACCGCCCAAGGCTAAACGCGGCTCGTCCTGGCTGGGCAGCCCACCGATGCGGCTGCGGCGGCGCCCCGCCGAGGCGGCCGCAGACACCACCTATGACCCGCCACTGCGGTTGAAAGCCATGCGGGCGTTCGTCGAAACATTCCGGCTGCTGCCCATCTTCGTGACGGTCGCGGTGGGACTGGCCGTCCTGGGCACCATGCAAGCGCTGGCAACCGGCTTCGGCATCTGGTGGGCAGCATTGTGCGGCGGACCGACGCTGCTGGCTGCCGGTGTGATCGCTGGCGGCGTGACTATCGCCGCAAAATGGCTCTTGGTCGGCCGGATCAAGGCGAGCGATTTTCCGCTGTGGTCACCGTTCGTGTGGCGCAACGAGGTCGCCGATACGTTCGTCGAAACCGTAGCGGCGCCGTGGTTTGCGCGCGCGGCCAGTGGGACACCGATCATGAACCTGTGGCTACGTGGTCTGGGCGCCAAAGTCGGCCGCGGCACGTGGTGCGAAACCTACTGGCTGCCAGAGGCCGACCTGGTGACGCTCGGGGTGGGTGCCACCGTCAACCGCGGTTGTGTGGTGCAAACACATCTGTTCCACGACCGGATCATGCAAATGGACAGCGTCGTTCTGGAACCGGGTTCGACTCTTGGTCCGCATTGCGTTGCGCTTCCCGCCGCACGGCTGGGCGCGGGTGCATCGGTCGGTCCCGCGTCGCTGGTAGTGCGCGGCGATGAGGTGCCTCCGTCCACGCGATGGCAAGGCAACCCGATCAGGCCCTGGAATCCCGGCCGCAAGAAGACGGGCAGCAAGAAGCGCCCCCAAGGCGGCGTCGAGGGTACTGCCGCGTGAAATCTTCTGAAAGAAGCTGCCAGTTCGCGCACTCCGGGGCGGTCATCGATCCGTACGTGCCGCAAGACGGCAACTTCGGCTATCGAGTATCGCGCTACGAGTTGGATCTGGAATACAAGGTTGCGATCAATCGACTTTCCGGATCGGTGGCGATCACCGCGGTGACGCTTGCCGAGTTGCAAGCATTCACGCTCGATCTGTCCGACGCGATGACTGTGCGAAAAGTGACGGTGAACGGCAAACCCGCCGCCCGGTTCACACACCGCCGCGGCAAATTGCGCATCCGACTCTCGTCAAAGCTAGCGAGCGGAGCCGCGCTGACCATCGTGGTGCGTTACAGCGGTTCACCACGGCCGATCCACTCGCTATGGGGTGATGTCGGTTTCGAGGAACTGACCGACGGCGCGCTAGTCGCCGGGCAACCCAACGGCGCGGCAACGTGGTTTCCCTGCAACGACCATCCCAGCGCCAAGGCGGCCTACCGCATCCAGGTCAGTACCGAAAGCCTGTATCGAGTGGTCGCCAACGGCAAGTTGGTGTCGCGGCGAGTGCGGGCTGCGCAGACGGTGTGGACCTACGAACAACCCGAGCCGACCTCTACCTACCTTGTCACCCTGCAGATTGGCAGGTACCAGATGGCGCAACTCGCGACTACTCCGGTGCCCGTGGGAGCGGCGGTGCCCAGGCGACTTCGGCGTGACTTCGACCGCGACTTCGTCCACCAGCCCGAGATGATGAAGCTCTTCATCGAGCTGTTCGGACCGTACCCGCTGGCGAACGGCTACACAGTGGTGGTCGCCGATGATCCATTGGAAATACCACTTGAAGCACAGGGGATTTCGATCTTCGGAGCCAATCACTGCGACGGCACCCGAGCCAGCGAACGGCTGATCGCCCACGAACTGGCCCATCAGTGGTTCGGCAACTCGGTGACCGCGCGGAGCTGGACCGACATCTGGCTACACGAGGGATTCGCGTGCTACGCGGAGTGGTTGTGGTCGCAACACTGCGGCGGGCCGTCCACCGACGAATTGGCCAGCTACCACTACACGGAGCTACGTCAAAAACCGCAAGATCTGCTACTGACCGATCCGGGACCGCGGAACATGTTCGACGACCGAGTGTACAAACGCGGCGCGTTGACCCTGCACACCCTGCGCCGAGGGTTGGGCGACAAGAAGTTCTTTGCCCTGCTTAAAGAATGGACGACTCGCTATCGCCATGGCACCGTCGACACCGACGACTTCATCAATCTGGCTGCCGGTTACTCCGATGAGTCGCTGCGCCCATTGTGGGACGCCTGGCTGTACTCGAAGCAAGTGCCCTAGCCGGCGAACTCTACAAACCGCCCAGATCGTCGGGCACATCGACGGCGTGCTGTTGCAGCACTTCCAGGGGCACGACCTCAAGCGTGCGCGCGTGGGTCGACGCCAGCACAACGGGAGCCGCGCAGCCGTCATAATGGGCCCGAAGCCAATTCACAGCCGTGACGCACCAACGGTCGCCTGGCAGCAAGCCGGGAAACCGGTATTCCGGTACCGGCGCCGACAGGTCATTGCCGATAGAGCGCTGGTGCTCAAGAAATTCGGCCGTCATGACCGAACATATGGTGTGCAGCCCCCGGTCTTCTGGGCCGGTCGAGCAACACCCATCGCGATAGAACCCGGTGATTGGGTCGGTGCCGCACGGTTCCAACGGACCGCCCTGAACATTGCGATCGAGCTGGCGATCGGGCATACGATCAGTATCGCGCCCTTCAGCAAATAATCGCGGGTCGCGACGTTGGCTCAAGCGTCGCCAGATAAGCTGCGAGCGCCGGCCGGAAAACCACAACAAGCGTTGTTGAATATTTCGACAGGCAGCGGCCAAACCAAGAATCATGGGCTGCGTTGCGTCTCCTGTGTTTTCGCGAGCCGTGCACCAACGCCAACAAAATCATTCGTGCGCGGAGCAGGCGTGGTGATCGGCGACAAGGATTCTGAGCGGGCAGTAGACGAGGTCCGAACTACAGCCTAGGGCGATAGTATCGATACGTAACTATTTACGTCTATAACACTTGCCATTAGCAATGGTGTCTGGTTGAACACAATTGGCCAAGACCACCCGCCCGGCAGGGCCCGCATCGACAGCCGTTGGCTTACACGCCCAAGGTGCCGACTCCACGCCCCCTTGAGCGGCTGGCCGCCCATGGCGCGGTAGGTTCAGCCCGTGATACTCAATGGTGCGTTCCTGGCCGAAGCGGCTGCGGCGGTGGATAACAAACTCAACGTGTCGGGCGGCGTCCTGTCCAGATTCGCCGTCGGGCCTGACCGCTTGACCCGGTTTGTTCTGGTGGTCCTCACCCAGGCCGAGCCCGGCAGTTCGGATCGGCAAGTTGAGGTCGAAATACGGCCCCCGACAGATGACGCACCGATTCGCCAGCAGTTCGAGGTACCGGAAGCTTCCGTTGCCGAACTTCCTGGATTCGCGTTCTTCGAGATCCAGCAACGCCTGCCCTTCGATGGCCGATGGGTGCTGGTAGTCAGCGCCGACACTGGGACAATTTCGCTTCCGATACTGGTCAGCGAGATGTCACCAACGACAAACACCTAGCACTCCAGACCGCCCGGCCCATCCAAGCCCTGGTGTCGAGCATGTCCGGCAAGCCGGGGCACTCCCGCTGCGTTTTTCACGCTGAGATACAGCGAACACGACATGCGCGCAATGAGCAGTGTTGAGAGTTCACGCCGCGAGAAATATCGAGCATTTACTGCACATAAATATTTCTCATAATGCTGATAAATTCCCTATATGTTATTTCTAGCCTGCCGGCATATTGGATGCTATGCTTAATCAGCATTATTAGACGGCTTTTATTCATACCCAATTCGATAATTTTGCCATTGATAACAGGATGATCCATTTCGACGCCATTTAACGAGAGCATCAGGGACCCATACAACCAACAGGATAAACGCGCCGGACAAACGCCCCAGGACCGCGGCTTCATCTAATAAATAGCGCCTAGTAAATAGCGCCGGCGCGAAGGTTTTAGAGAATCTTCAAACGGTGTTTTGTCGCACGCAATCGAATTCTCGGCTAAAACGACAATTTTTACCGTCTCCGGGCGTCGCCTGACATCGACGCCCCGCCCTCGACCTCGCGCAAAATTCGTGAGGCGAGGCACCAAGAAGGCGCCTTATTCAGTTCGCCGGATTGAGGATCATTACCGATACCCGTCAACTCCCGTCTCGTGGCTACTAAAGAAGGGGGTGGATAGTTTAGAAACCGTGTCATCCCATATTTCTAATTAATGAACATTCCCATCTATTACTTGCGATCACCTACGGAGGATAATGCTTTCCCTATCTTGGAGATCCCTGCTTTCCGCTGCAGCCGTACTTGCCTTTTCATCGACAATCTTAGTCGCCAGCCATAGCATAGGATATGCAGCTACGGCCCCGGTCATCGGTCCTTACAAAAACGTACCAATAGATATCGACTCAAACGGCCAAATGCGAGTCGGCATCACCGGAAAACCCATTCCGCTGGTCGGAAAGGGAAGCTTGAAAGAAACTGCTTTACCACAGCTCAACGCCATCACGCTGGCATTCGCTACCGGCGAATGCGGCGAAGAGACATGGGCCGATACTCCAGCAGACAAGCTCGCCAAGGCCAACCTACAAGCCCTTTCTAACGCCGGAGTGAAGTACAAAATATCCGTCGGATCAGAGCAGGCGAGGTTTACTTGCTCAACAAACGATGGAATGGAAAAATTCCTGCGGCGATACGATACACCAGGGTTCATTGGTATCGATTACAATATTTCAGCTGGAACAAGCAGCGAACTGGTCGCAGACCTCATAAAAAGTGCCGAATACGCTACCTCACATCGGCCTGGACTTCGTACGGCGTTCAGTTTAGCTACATGGGCCGGATCGGACGGAAATTTTGGCGGCCTGAATGACCTTGGCCGCGAAGTCGTAACGCAACTCAAAGCATCGTCTCTGAAGGACTATATTATCAATCTGTTGGCCCACAACTACGGCCAGCACACCACCGCTGCATGCGTACTCGCCGGCGACAAGTGCGACATGGGCAAATCCGCAATACAGGCCGCGAAGAACCTCACGCATAGCTACGGAATTCCGGCGAATCAAACCGAGCTAACATTGAAGATTGGAATAACCGGAAGCGCCGGAGAGGTAACAACAGTCGACGACGTCAAAGAAGTCGCTTCTTATGTACAGTCGGCCGGTCTCGCTGGTCTGCGCTGGTGGGCGTTGGATCGGGACGCGCCCTGCTCCGACGAACAGATATCGGCAACATGCAGCGGCACCCCCGATACCCCGAGAGTCGGATATAGCCGGGCTTTCTACGGCGACCCGACATCCTCTTAGGACAGACCCAACAAAGGACCGAAAGATTCACATTCAGAATGAACCACTGGCACCGCCTACCTGCTGCTGCACTTGTAGTTTGTGATCAGTGGTTGTGGCTGCACAGGACTGGTGTCGAGGCAATTGGCGATTCGGCGCATTGACGAGTTCATGGCCGGCTCGGCTGTGTAGCGGTGAGCGCCGACTGTAGTCGGTGAGATTGCGGAAGCCCACCTGTCCGACAGGGTGGTCGTCGGCGGCGAACACCTCGGTCAGGTGGGTATTTCCGCGGCTGGTTGATCGCGCAGAACACAGAACACTACCCCGCACGATCTTTGGCATACGTGCGCGTCACTAGCGATGTCTACCGGGGCGAACATTGTGACGCCGCAACGGATGCTCAGGCACCAGCCTGCGAAGAAGGCCCTGGCCACGCATACGGACCTGTTCGATGCCGATCTCGATGGGGCGGTCCGCAGACCGGTAGACACAAAAATGGTCCTTCGCCTGCATTGCAGGGTCAGGACTATGGCGGTGGCGGAGGGATTTGAACCCTCGGACGGGGTTTAGCCGTCACACGCTTTCGAGGCGTGCTCCTTAGGCCGCTCGGACACGCCACCACCGAGGAGCTTACCCAACCGCAGCACGCTCACCCCAATCGTTGTCGGGCGAAGAACGTCTCCAGCGGCGCGGCGCATTCCCCGGCGAGCACACCGCCGCGTACGGCCGGGCGATGATTGAGCCGCCGATCCCTGACCACATCCCACAACGACCCAACTGCTCCTGTTTTCGGTTCCCAGGCGCCGAAAACAAGCCGCTCAATGCGGGCCAGCACCAGGGCGCCCGCGCACATGGTGCAGGGCTCAACGGTAACAGCCAGCGTGGTCCCCTCCAGCCGCCACCCATCGCCCAGCACATCGGCCGCGGCCCGCATCGCCAGGATCTCCGCATGCGCGGTGGGGTCGCCGCGTGCCTCCCGGGCATTAGCCGCGCACGCTATTTCGGTTCCGTCGGCGCCAAAAACCACGGCACCGATCGGTACATCGCGGGGTCCGGCCGTCGCGGCCACCGCCAGTGCGACGCGGATCAGATCCTCGTCAGTGGTCAACGCCCGAGGCGGTCTATCACCGCCGACAATTCCTCGGCGAAGCCCATCTCGCGGGCTATGCGGCCCAGCTGCTCATCAGCGTAGAGATCAGTCTCATCGACGATGACGCCTAAGACCGCTTCGGGCAGTCCGATGTCGGACAACAACCCCAGGTCACCTTCCTCAAACGGTTCCGCATCCTCAAGATCTTCGGGATCGATCTCGGCATCCAAACTGTCCAGGGCTTCGGCGGCGATGTCATAGTCGAGCGCTGCGGTCGCGTCCGACAGCAACAACCGGGTCCCCGAGGGCGCCGGGCGCACGATGACAAAGAACTCGTCGTCGACATCGAGCAGGCCAAAGACCGCACCCGAGCTGCGCAATTCGCGCAGCTCTGTCTCGGCGGCCGACAGACTGGTCAGCGCTCCGCGGCCCATCGCAGAACAGCGCCATCGGCCCTCTTCGCGCACGACCGCAACGCCGAAGCCTTCCGGCAAGTCTGCGGACGGGCCTTTCGCGGTGGCCCGCTGTGCTCCCATGGGCGCCTAGGCTAGTCGCTGACCAGGCACCCTGGCCAGATGGAGCCCACACAAGAGAGGCCAGCAACACACCTGAGTGCGCCACATCCCGGCAAACTGTGCCAACCTTGCACTGTGGTTTCCGCTGCTTCTTCTCCCCCGACTCGTCCTGGTTCGACAACACCGGTGTGTGTGCTCGGACTGGGCCTGATCGGTGGTTCGATAATGCGTGCCGCCACGACCGCAGGCCACAACGTGTTTGGCTACAACCGATCGGTCGAGGGAACGAGAGGCGCCCAGTCGGAAGGGTTTGACGCCAGCACCCAACTCACCGAAACCCTGACCCGCGCAGCCGACACCGACGCGCTGATCGTGCTGGCCGTTCCGATGCCGGCCCTGCCGAGCATGCTCGCCCACATCCGAAATTCGGCCCCGGACTGTCCGCTGACCGACGTCACCAGCGTCAAAAGCGCGGTGCTTGATGAGGTCGTCTCAGCTGGCCTGCAGGCACGCTTTGTCGGTGGTCACCCGATGACCGGCACCGCGCACTCCGGTTGGGTAGCCGGTCACGGCGGGTTGTTCACGCGTGCGCCATGGGTGGTCAGCGTGGACGATCACGTGGACCCGACTGTGTGGTCGATGGTGATGACGTTGGCGCTGGACTGCGGGGCGATGGTGGTTCCGGCCAAATCCGACGAGCACGATGCCGCTGCAGCTGCCATCTCGCATCTGCCACACCTGCTCGCCGAAGCGCTGGCAGTCACCGCCGCCGAGGTCCCGCTGGCCTTCGCGCTGGCCGCAGGTTCGTTTCGGGACGCCACCCGGGTAGCAGGAACGGCCCCAGACCTGGTGCGCGCGATGTGCGAAAGCAACGCCGGCCCGCTGCTGCCCGCCGCTGACAGAGTCATCGAACTGCTGGGCCGTGCCCGTGAGTCGCTGAAAGCAAACGACTCGCTGGCCGACCTCATCGACGCGGGCCACGCGGCGCGCACACGCTATGAGAGCTTCCCTCGCTCGGATATAGCCGGGGTCACGATCGGCTTGGAAAACTGGCGCGACCAACTAGCCGCGGCTGGCCGGGCGGGCGGGGTGATCAGATCCGCTCTGCCAACCCTGGATAGTCCACGATGAACCCGTCCGCGTCGACGGTCACGGTAGTGTCGGCAACCGGTGAACGCAGCTTGATCCCGTCCAGCCGTCCAACGCTCTGGTAGCTCACCGTGGCCGCGTCAACCGCCATCTCGGGCACGTTCACATAGACCACGGGCAACGTGATCGAGTCCGCTCGTTCGTGGAGACCAACGCGCCGGATCGGCAGTGCGTTAAAGAACGGGCTAAACACCAAGTCGATGTCGAGCGCGCCGTTGTATCCCGCACGCCGCTCGCCCCGGTGATCGGTCACCAGCCACATGTTCTCCTCGTCCCGCGCAATGGCAAGCTGGCGTTCCCGCCGCGCCAGCGTAACCGCCAGCCCTAACCGCTTCGTTGCGCCGCTCTCGTCGGTCTGCAAGTCGTAGTGTGCGCCGAACGCTGGGTTAGTTGCGGTGGCTGCGGCCACAATACGGCCATGAGCCCTTATTCGTTTGCCGGACAACTGGATTCGCACGGATTCCATACGCGATACATCCTGCGCACGCCAGGTAAACATCGCCGGCCATTCGCGTTGGGTCGATCCAGAGGGAGCTTCGTTCACAGCTCTACCGTAAAGCGTCTCGATCAACCATGGCGGAGCTGTAGGTAACTGCGGCGCCGGGCCTGGGATCAGGCCGCCCAGCGGGCTCGCTGCGGCGCCCACATCCGATACGCGCGCCCGCCCCAGGATCCGTCACCGCCGAAGCCACGCTGCGGCTCAACCCCACCCCACCAGCGTCGCTGGCGCCGGCCCCGAGCGCCGGGCTGGCCCAAAAACTGCAGCAAAATTTCCGCCACGGTTTAGTTACTTTCTCAAGCGGCAAAGGGTAAAAATTAAGGTATGAGCAGCAAACCAACTGGCTCAACCCACCAGCCTTCCGGCGCGACCCCGCCACCAGCCCGAGTTCCCGGTTCGACCTCCAAAGCCCCGGCGGTCACGTTCACTCGCGCCGGCGCTCTGTGGTCAGCCGTGATCATCGGCTTCCTGATCCTCATGGTGTTGCTGATTTTCATTGCCCAGAACACCGAGTCGACACCTTTCACGTTCTTCGGCTGGCATTGGAGCCTTCCGTTGGGGGTGGCGATCTTGCTGGCCGCGGTAGGCGGCGGGTTGGTCACCGTGTTCGCAGCCACGGCGCGAATACTGCAGCTGCGCCGTGCCGCCAAGAAAAGCTGAGGAGCCGCAAAACACAACCCGCTCGAGGCTACGAAGTCGGCTTGGAGATCTCCGCCAGCCCCCGGGCGATCAACGGCGCGACAACATCGGGCAAGCCCGCTGACATGTCGTCTTTGCCGTCGGCTTGCTCAGCCATACGTCTGCGGAAGTCGATTCCGGCCGCAATGATGGCGAGCTTGAAATAGGCCAGCGCCATGTAGAACTCCCAATGCCCCAACGAAAGCCCGGAAACCAACGAATAGCGGTCTGCCAACTCATCAGCCGTTGGTAGCAGTGGAGAGGTCCAAGCCGCCTGCTCGTTTACGATCAGGTCTAGCGCCGGGTCGCGGTACACGCACATCAGCGCCGCGTCGCTCAGCGGGTCCCCAAGCGTGGACAACTCCCAGTCAACGACCGCGCAAACCCGCGTCGGATCGTCGACATCCAGGATGGTGTTGTCGATCCGGTAGTCACCATGCACGATCGACGTGCGACTCTGCTGCGGAACGCTTTGCTGCAGTGCTGCATGAAGTCGCGCAACATCGTTGTCGCGTCGGTCGTCGGGCAGGCGCACCAGATCCCACTGCGAACCCCACCGTCGCACCTGGCGCTCTAGGTAGCCGTCCGGCTTGCCGAAATCTCCCAGCCGCACAGCGCTGGGGTCGACGTGGTGCAAATCGACCAGAACCCGAATCAGCGCGTCAACGCAACCCTCGATGACGGCCCGACCGCCCAGAGAGTCGAGTTCGGCGCGACGACGCACGACCTGGCCCGCGACGAATTCCATGATCTGGAAGGGCGCACCCAGCACCGCTTCGTCCTCGCAAAGAGCTATCGCGCGTGCCACGGGAACCGCCGTATCCTGCAATGCGGCGACAACCTTGTACTCGCGGGCCATATCGTGCGCAGACGGCGTGAGCCCATGCAGTGGTGGGCGCCGCACCAACCAACTCGACGTGTCGTCGTAGACCCGGAACGTCAGATTGGAACGGCCACCGGAGATCAGCTCGCCGCCCAACTCGCCGTCTCGCCCGACACCGAGCGAACGCAGATACCCATCCAACGCGGCTAGGTCAAGGCCGTCGAGTCGGTAGTCCGATGTCACCGAACTTGTCTACCACCGCTGACCACCCTGCTCCGTGTCGGACTCGCCGAACCGAGAAGCCACCCGGTCACCATCGCTGATTGCGAGGTAGCAAATCCCATACGTGCTCGGTCGAGTTCACAGCCGCGACCGTTGCCTGACCAGACCGGGAGAATAACAGCCTGGTCACCGACGCATAGTCGAGCGGAAAAGACAGCAGCCGTGCGGTTCCCAGGATCTCGTGTAGCACCACGTTGATGACCCCGCCGTGGCTGAACACCGCAACCGTATCCACGGGGTCGGCGGCGGCAACGAGGTCGTTCACCGCCGCCCGAACACGCGCGCGAAAAGCGTCTTCGTCGATCGCGCTAGGCAGCTGGCCCTGTGCCATGCGCGCCCACTGCTGGGGGTCTTCCTGGCGAAGATGCTCGATGGGGATATACCGGGGAAGGTCACGATCGTATTCGGCAAACCTCTCGTCGATCTCGACAGCCAGCTCACCAGCGCTGGCGACAGATTCGGCAGTCTGAACAGCGCGGCGCTGCGGGCTGCTCAACACCCGCGAAATAGGAAATCTGGATAGCGCCTGAGGAAGGCGCGCGACCTGAGCCAAGCCGGCTTCCGACAAGTCCGGATCGGCCCCTTGGCCGTGTTCACTGCGCAGCGGTAGTGCATGCCGGACCAGAAGCAGCTGCATGTACGTTCCCTTCATGTGGCAGGTCTGCTGGGTGCCCAGTCGCTAAATCACTCAGCCAAGGATCACACGGAGGCTCCGGGCCGTTCCCCGGAGCGGCAGGAATGCTACTTTCTGCGCGGAGATCGGAGCGTACAGGCGATGGCTACTGCCGGCGAAGCCCTACGGGAAGACGGGTATCTGCGAGCGCTGGCCCGAAGCGATCCCCGCCGCGGCGAGTTCGCCGCACTGCGTGATGCGGACGGTCGACGGTGCAGTCTCAGGAGGCAGCCGCCGGTGAGCGCTGTCGTACACCTGCCGCTTCCTTCCCCGGCGCCTAGGAAAGGATTCGGAAAGGAATAGGAAAGGAATAGGAAGAGACCAGCAAAGCACTAGGAAAGGACGCTGAGATGGGTTATGCGGAAACGCTTTTCGACCTCTCCAACCGCGTGGTGCTGATCACCGGTGGCAGTCGGGGCCTGGGCCGGCAGATGGCGTTCGCCGCGGCCCGCTGTGGTGCGGACCTGGTGATCGCCAGCCGCAACATGGACAACTGTGCATCCACGGCCAACGAGATCGAAACGGAAACCGGGCGTTCTGCAATGGCCTATCAAGTGCATATGGGGCGCTGGGATCAGATCGATGGTTTGGTTGAGGCTGCCTACAACCGGTTCGGCCGGGTCGACGCGCTGGTCAACAACGCAGGCATGTCGCCGATCTACGACAAACTGACCAACGTGACCGAAAAGCTGTTCGACGCGGTAATCAACCTCAATCTCAAGGGCCCGTTCCGGCTGTCTGCGCTAGTGGGCGAACGGATGGTCGCCGCTGGCCGCGGTTCCATCATCAATGTGAGTTCCATCGGCTCGTGGCGGCCAACCCCCGACATCATTCCCTACGCCGCGGCCAAGGCCGGGCTCAACGCAATGACGGAAGGATTGGCCCAGGCATTCGGGCCAACGGTACGGGTCAACACACTGATGGCAGGACCGTTCTTGACCGACATCAGCAAGGCGTGGAATCTCGACCGGGCGGCAGCGAACCCATTCCAGCATCTCTGCTTGCGGCGCGCCGGCGACCCAACAGAGATCGTCGGCGCAGCATTGTTTCTGGCCTCTGACGCATCCAGTTTTACCACCGGTGCAATTCTGCGGGCTGACGGCGGGATGCCCTGAAAGATAGGAGTATTCGAATGCCTTGGGACTTCTCCACCGAACCAGAGTTCGAGAGGAAGCTCGAGTGGATCCGCGAGTTCGTACGCGAGGAGGTGGAACCGCTTGAAGTGCTGTTCCCCGGCTGCGAGTTCCTCCCGCTGAACGAAGAGCGGCGCCGGATCGTCGATCCGCTTAAACAACAGGTCCGCGACAATGCTTTGTGGGCACCGCATTTAGGCCCCGAGCTTGGCGGGCAGGGATTCGGCGCGGTCAAGCTCGCCCTGATCAACGAGATCCTCGGGCGCAGCCCCTGGGCACCCATCGTGTTCGGAACTCAGGCACCCGATACCGGGAACGCGGAAATCCTCGCCCGCTTCGGCTCCCAACAGCAGAAAGACCGCTACCTCGCGGCGTTGCTGTCCGGAGAGATCTTCTCTTGCTTCTCGATGACTGAGCCGCAAGGCGGCGCTGATCCGCGGGTCTTCACCACACGCACTGTCAGAGATGGCGACGATTGGGTAATTACTGGGCGAAAGTACTTCTCATCCAATGCATCCGTGGCCTCATTCTTTATTGTCGTGGCGATCACAGATCCCGATGTGTCCGTACACCGCGGCGCCTCCACGTTCCTGGTGGAAGCGGGCGCCGAAGGCTTGAGTGTCGAGGCTAATCACCACGTGGTGGGCGCCCTTCCGCACGAACCAGGGCATGCGCTGGTCCGTTACGACCAGGTCCGGGTGCCTTCGGATGCGCTGTTGGGCGAACCGGGTCAGGGGTTCCTGATCTTGCAAGCTCGGCTGGCCGGCGGGCGACTGCACCACGCGATGCGTTCGATCGGGATGGCACAGCGCGCAGTCGAGATGATGTCGCTTCGCGCGAAGAGCCGATTCACGCAAGGCAGCGTGTTAGCCGACAAACAGCTGGTGCAAGGCTTCATCGCGGATTCATACACCGAACTGATGCCTTTTCGGCTGGCGGTGTTGCACGCGGCCTGGCTGATCGACACGGCCGGTGAACACGCTGCCCGCGCCGAGATCGGCGCGTGCAAGATCCTGGCGTCGCAGGTGCTCAAATCAATTGGCCTTCGCGCGATCCAGGTACACGGGGCATTAGGAACAACCGACCAGCTACCGCTGGTTCGCGTCCTGCTTGGGGGCGTCGCGCTAGGAATCGCCGACGGCCCCACCGAGGCGCACAAGGCCAACCTGGCCCGGATGCTTCTCAAAAACTACGACGCAGAAGACCCGGAGTGGCCCAGCGAGTTGCTGGCTATCCGCCAAGAGGCGGCTCGCGCCAAATACTGCGACCTCGTCGATCGTGTTCCGGCACTACCCGATTAGCTATGAGCAGCCGGGCAGCCCGGGGGCAACACCGAACTCGGCGGTGTCACAACGACACGCTACGGCGTGACGATGTTGAAGTTCGGTTCCGGTTGATCAAGCACGTCTAGCAGCGCCTGCAGCGACGTCTCGTCGCCGGACACCTCCAGCCCGGCTGAGGTGAAGTCCCCCAACGCTGCGACCAGCAGACGAAGCTTGCTGTCCAACTTCACCGTCGCCGTCGCTGTCGCCGGATCAGCAGGAACTTTGCGATGAACAAGCACACCGTTGCGCAAAACCAGTCGGTAGTTCGTATCCGGGTCGCCACCGTGGCCAGCGAAAGTCACATCGAGGGCGATATCCAGACTCCAGCTGCGTGGACCGTTCACGCGAATAGCGAGGCTGTCGAAGATCTGCTCCGGCGTCAGTTGAGCAAGCAACGTTGGAGAGGTGGTTTGAACCGCGGTACCCATTGTGCCGTCACGCAATTCGGCGGCCCCGCACATGAAGAAGTTTCGCCAGGTCGCGTTTTCGGCACCATAGGCTAGCTGCTCTAACGTGTCGGCGTAGAGAGCGCGGGCGGCAGCGTGGTTAGCGTCAGTGAACACTGCGTGGTCGAGTAACGTAGCCGCCCAACGAAAGTCACCGGAATCGAAGGCTGCCTGGGCGACTTCGACGACGCGGTCGATCCCACCGATGGCGGCCACGTACCGCTGAGCAAGGGCTTCTGGCGGATGCGGCCACAGTCGAGCAGGATTGCCGTCGAACCAACCCATGTAGCGCTGGTAGACCGCTTTCACATTGTGGCTGACCGACCCGTAGTAGCCGCGGGTATGCCAAGCTCGCTCGAGCGCCGGCGGCATCTGGAACATTTCGGCGATCTCGACGCCTGTGTAACCGTGGTTAAGCAGGCGCAGCGTCTGGTCGTGCAGGTAAGCGTAAAGATCACGCTGCAGTGAGAGGAATTCGACGATGTGCCCACGTCCCCAGGTGGGCCAGTGATGCGAAGCGAACACCACCTCGGCGCGGTCGGCGAATGAGTCGATCGCCTCGGTGAGATAACCCGACCAGGCGTGCGGGTCGCGCACCAGCGCGCCACGCAAGGTCAACAAATTGTGCAGGTTGTGGGTCGCGTTCTCGGCCATGCACAACGCGCGGAATTGTGGGAAGTAAAAGTGCATCTCCGCCGGGGCTTCGGTACCGGGCGCCATCTGAAACTCAATTTCCACGCCGTCGATGGTGTGTTTTTCTCCGGTCGTCCGGATCTCAACCGTCGGGTCAACGATGGCAACCTCACCGGTCGAGGGTGTCTGACCGAGCCCACAGCCCACCTGGCCCCGCGGCCCGCGGGCAAGCAAGGTGCCATACATGAACGTCGCGCGCCGCGCCATCGCAGGACCCGCATAAACATTCTCCTGGACAGCGTGCTCGGTGAAACCTTCCGGCGCCAACACCGCTACCGTGCCGGCATCGACATCGGCCTGGCTGATGACACCCAAAACACCGCCGAAATGGTCGACGTGACTGTGGGTGTAGATCACTGCGACAACGGGTCGATCACCGCCCCGGTGGGTGCGATACAAATCCAGCGCCGCCGCAGCGACTTCAGTGGAAACCAAGGGATCGATGACGATGATTCCGGTATCGCCCTCAACGAAGCTGATGTTGGACAAGTCGAACCCACGTACCTGGTAAATACCACGCACCACCTCGTAGAGACCCTGTTTGGCGGTCAAAGTCGACTGCCGCCACAGGCTGGGATGCACCGACGTGGGCGCGGGGCCACCCAGGAACGAGTACGCGTCGTTATCCCAAACCACGCGACCATCGGCCGCCTTTATGACACATGGAGACAAGGCTGCAATGAATCCACGATCGGCATTCTCGAAATCCGTTGTTTCATCAAACGGTAGCGAGTGTTTGCCATGGGCCGACTCGATGATCGCGGTGGGAGATTTATGTTCCACCAGCATTACCTTGCCATTGATACGACGGCTCGCGGAAGGTCCCCGACGCATCAGTTGCACACCGAGAAATCGTCGAACTCTACAACAATTTCTCACGGATCCTAGATATTCGTTCCAGTAAACCCGCATACTGCGAGACGGTCCTCAATGCCGATGGACCGCTACGACTGCAAAGGAGCACAGGTGAAGCGTGGACTGACGGTCGCAGTAGCCGGAGTGGCGATTCTCGCCGCGGGTCTTGCCGGCTGTTCTAGCAACGACTCGACTACAAGCAGTAGCGACACCTCGAGCGCAGCTGCCACATCGGAAAGTTCCGGAGATGGCGCAGGCTCTGAGACGAAAGTCATCATCGACGGGCAGGACCAGAATGTGACCGGCTCGGTCGTGTGCACCACCGCGGCCGGCAATGTCAATATCGCGATCGGTGGCGCAGCCACCGGTATCGCCGCCGTTCTGACTGACGACGACCCTCCCGAGGTGAAATCAGTCGGGCTCGGCAACGTCAACGGCGTAACTCTCGGATACACGTCCGGTACCGACCAAGGCGATGCTTCCGCGACAAAAGACGGCAACACCTACAAGATCACCGGAACCGCTACCGGGGTCGACATGGCAAACCCGATGCAACCGGTGACCAAGCCGTTCGAAATCAGCGTGACCTGTTCCTGAATAGGCGACGATGCGGGCCTCAACGACCCGCTATTGCAGCACACCCGCAGCCACGAAGCGGTGCAGGAGCGCAGCGGGCGATAGAGCGTTACAACCCACACGCGGCCGGTTGCCCCGCGGGGCGTGGCAACCGAACCGTGAACTCTGTGCGGCCGGGTGAACTGTTCACCGTGATCGTCCCGTTGTGCGCCTTGACCACCGCGGACACGATCGCCAAACCCAGCCCGGTGCTGCCGCCTTTGCGGGAGCGCGAGGTGTCGCCACGGGCGAACCGCTCGAAAACCTCCGACTGCAGCGCTGCGGGAATACCGGGCCCGTTGTCGACGACGTGCAGCACGGCGTGCATCGGCTCGCTGGTCAGGCGCGTCGTCACGACAGTGCCAGCGCCGGTGTGGATGCGTGCGTTGGCGAGCAGGTTGACCAATACTTGGTGCAGCCGGGCCGCATCGCCAGGCACCATCACCGGTTCGGCGGGCAGGTCCAGCTCCCACTGGTGTTCCGGTCCGGCGACGTGTGCGTCGCTGACCGCATCAACCGCGAGCCGGGACAGGTCCACCGCTTCACTCTCCAGCGGCCGGCCGGAGTCCAGGCGAGCCAGCAGCAGCAGGTCCTCGACCAGATGCGTTATCCGCTCAGTCTCGGATGCGACGCGGCTCATCGCATGCGATACCGCCTCGGGGTCATCGCCAATCCGTTGGGTCAATTCTGTGTAGCCACGGATCGCAGCCAGCGGGGTACGTAGTTCGTGGCTGGCGTCGGCAACGAACTGGCGCACCCGCGTCTCGCTGGCCTGCCGCGTCGATAAAGCGGTCGCGATGTGATCAAGCATTCGGTTCAGCGCCGACCCCAGTTGTCCTACCTCGGTGTGCGGGTTTGCGTCAGACGCGTCCACCCGTACCGGCAGCTCGACCTCACCGTGGTCCAACGGCAGTTCGACAACCTCGCTCGCGGTTTGCGCAACGCGCCGCAGCGGGGCCAGCGCCCTCCTGATGATGACAACACCTGCGGTTGTCGCGGCGACCAGGGCAATCACGGTCACGATCCCGAAAATGACCA
Organism: Mycobacterium sp.; assembly: GCF_965230835.1. Taxonomy (GTDB): domain Bacteria; phylum Actinomycetota; class Actinomycetes; order Mycobacteriales; family Mycobacteriaceae; genus Mycobacterium. Next base: position 2,567,367 of record NZ_CBDDLW010000002.1, on the reverse strand, counting down.
ACATTTGCATCATGGTGGCGTCGACATTGGACATCGACAGTCCGGTCACGATCACGTCGTCACCGCGCCGGGCAGGGGCGGCGACAACTCGGTACCGGCCCAGGCCGTCAAGATCGACGGTCACTGGCGTGCGACTGCCGGAAATCCTGGCCAGCTGAGCCTGAGCACTGGCGGTCAGCGCAGCCCGAAGACCACTGCTCGTCAAGTAGCCCGCATCAGCGGTCGCGCCGTCGCGGACGACCGCCGCCACCATGCCAGCCGGCTGACCAGGGACATCGAGAAACCGCGGGCCGGGACCCGGGCTCAGTAGCCGATACATCCGGTGGCGATGGTGGTGAGGTCGGATCGGTTCGGGGTACATCAACGCCGACCGATGGGAGGTACCGCTGAGCTGTCCGTCTAGCTGCGCCATCAAGTGGCGGTAGAGCGCTACTTCAGTAGCCGCGGTAATCCCGATGCACACCACAGCGAGCACCACAACCTGCCCGACCAGAAGCCGTAGCCGAAGCGACCAGATGCGCCGAGGGCTAGCGGACGGGCTTGAGGACATACCCTGCCCCACGCAATGTGTGGATCATAGGTTCGCGACCGTTGTCGATCTTCTTGCGCAGGTACGAGATGTACAGCTCGACGATGTTGGACCGGCCGCCGAAGTCGTAGCTCCATACCCGGTCGAGAATCTGTGCCTTACTCAGCACCCGCTTGGAGTTGCGCATCATGAAACGCAACAGCTCGAACTCGGTGGAGGTCAGCACTACTGGCGCACCGGATCGAGTTACCTCGTGACTATCTTCGTCGAGAACCAAGTCTCCAACGACGAGCTGCGCACCGCTGTCCATAGTCGTCACACCAGTCCTGCGCAACAGCGCCCGCAGCCTCAGCACCACCTCTTCGATGCTGAACGGTTTGGTGACGTAGTCGTCGCCGCCAGCGGTCAGCCCGGCGATGCGGTCTTCCACCGCGTCCTTGGCCGTCAACAGCAGCACCGGCAGCCGCGGATTGTCTTCACGCAAGGTGTGCAACACATCGAGACCGCTCATATCGGGCAGCATTACGTCGAGCACAACGACGTCGGGTCGCTGGGCGCGGGCCGCGGCGATAGCCGACGATCCATCGCTGGCAGTGATGATGTTCCAGCCCTCGTACCGCAACGCCATTGACACCATTTCAGCCAGAACGGCTTCGTCGTCGACGACCAGTACGGTGATTGGTTCCCCGTCAGCACGACACATGACGACACGCTCAACCGGAGCTCGGTGGGCTGTCACGGGTTCCAGTATCCGCGCCCGAATAGGCCGACGCTATGCCTTACCTATGCGCAAACTGTGAAATCCGCGCAGCGCGACCCGCCGCTCAGCAACTGCGTTTTGAGCCGGAGTTAGAGCGGCTCGAAAACCCACGTCATCACAACCCATGCCGGCCACAGAACTGACTGCAGAAATCAACGGCGACTAGTTCCCTTGGGCGATGTATCCAAGGTTGGTTGGCAACATGAAACGAGGTTGCACAAAGCGGCATTGCGCGAACTCCGGATTGACACCGAAATGGTTCAACGGTTCGGACGACAACTAGCTACGCGGTAAATCAATCGCGCGCACTCCTCAGACACACGCGCGATGGCGAAATAGCGGTCGGCCTGGCTGGTGAATGTTGAGGCCTCGCGGTGGCATTCATCGCAAAACCCGTCGATCGCACGGCCGGACTGCTCGGCGGCGACCTCGGAGGCTTTTGAACGGATGGTATCGGCGCAGCTCAAAAGCTCGACAGCTTTACCGTGCTGCGCCTCAGCCGCGGTCTGAAAATTCTGCGGATCTGTATGGGGCCACACGCCGCCAACAATTGTTGCCGAGAATTGCCGGCTGGGCATCGACACCGGCGCACTGACCGCTACCACGTGACGCCGAGCCCATAACAGATATGCAGAGAACCACCGTACGCCGACAAGCTGTCGGCCCATATCTCTTTGTCGTATTTCTCCGGTGGGCCGGGTCGCGCATTCCACACATACAAGATCCGGTCGTCGATGAACCGCTGCAGCGTCCGTCTAAAGAGTGGGTTGGCATCCGGGTGCTGGTCGAGTATCGGCTGTATCCGGCCAACCCAATCCTCTGTGTCAGAGCGGTACTTTGGCAATGCAGCATCTCTCGCCGGGGTGCCAGGGTCACCGCGATTTCGCCAGGTATTTGATGTTCGGTCGTCCTTGGTCATGAGCGGGGCGATCGCGTTGCATAGGGCGCGGTCCGCAGCGCGGGTATCACCGGCAGATGTCGCGCTGGGCGAAGCCGGGGCCGGGGCTTGCGCCGGCCGGGTGACCAGGGCGATGATCCCCACTGCGAGTGCCGCCAGGGCCACCACGGCGGTGATCACCAAGCCCGCTGTCACGAGTCTATTTCCGCGCCGAGCCGGCAGAGCGTACTGCCAGCCGTAGCCAGGAGGGCCAGCCGGGGGCCCAGGAGGCCCCCCAGGAACCGTACCGGCGGCTGGCCCGTACGGAGTGCTCGCGGCACCCTCTCCAATTGTCATAGGACCAGGATAAAGGCCGCTATACACCACAGCATCCACGAATTGTTATCACCACACCTCTTTGACAGCGTGGGCAGTGCGCGTTTGATACTCCTGACTAGCGGGCGCGGTCAAAAAGATCGACGCTATTCATCTGCGGACCAAGCTGTTTCGTCGTCGGCGCTGTACGAAATTGTGCACTGCGACCCTGCTGTGGTGCGGTAGCGTCAAAAGGCCTCAGCGTGCTCCCACAACGGTGGGGCGGCAGAGCCCGGCCGATTTTCTCCCACGAGCCTCGGCCGGGCTTTTCTCTCTACCGCGGCATTTCGGTCAGGGGACGGTTCCGTGAACCGTTTGGGTGCTTCCCGATCCGGTGATCAGGAAGTCTTGGGCGTAGCCGGCGGCGTGGAGATCGTGTGCGGCATTGGAGATATTACGAGCGACATCCCACGGCATAGGGGTGGTCGTGGCGAAGTTGTACCAATCGTAGAGATCGTTGCGGTACGTCAAAACGTAGCTACCATCGGGATTCATCGCGATGGTGTAATTCCTGCCGTGGCGCAACGTGTTCGCTCACTTTGAGGTAGTCCCACTGCCATGCCGCGAAGCCCGGATCCGCCGACAACGACAACATCGGCCCACCACGTCGGTACGACTCGGTAAGCGACTCGAACCAAATCCGTAGCACCCGCGACTAGCGTTGCAGCAAAGCGCGATTAGGACATCGCGGCTTACGCGCGTCGCCGATTCAACCCGCCAGCAGCTGCGCGGATACGAATAGGTTTGCCGGCACGGTCCCGCCACCATATTCGGGAGTGCAGCGGTCGTAGCGAGCCAGCAACTCGGCGAACGTTGCCGCCGAAACCTCCCAGCCGCGTTGCCGAAGCCAGTCAGCGACGTCTGTGCGTTCCTCGGCATACCAAAGGTCCCCAACGTCTAGGACTTCGGCGTTAACCAGCCGGGCAGCCTCGGCCCGCACGCGCTGCATCTCCTCTCGTTCTCGGCGTACCAGCTCGGGATCTGGGATACCACCGGGAGGTACGTTTGAAGCCAGCCAACTGCCCTTGGCACTGAGCCCATGCATGCGCTCAAACAACAGATCTTGGGCCGAAGCTGGCAGGTATCGAACCAGCCCTTCGGCTGACCAAGCACACGGCCGCGTTGCATCAAATCCCGCTTGTCGCAGCGCCGTTGGCCAGTCCTGCCGCAGATCGATCGGGACACTGACCAGCTGCGCTGTCGGGTCCGCGCCGTGCTGACGCAGCGTGGCGGCTTTGAATTCCAGCACCTTAGGCTGGTCTAGCTCGTACACAACCGTGCCGTCGGGCCAGGGCAGCCGCCATGCCCGCGAGTCCAGCCCGGCCGCAAGAATCACTACCTGGCGCACTCCAGACGCGGCGGCGTTGAGGAAAAACTCATCAAAGAAGGCTGTCCGGGTGGCCATGAAATCGATCATCAGCTGTATTCGCGCCCGCACCTCGGGCTCGATGTCCACATCGCCGGTCAGCAGTGAAGGATCAGCGAACAAGCTCCATAAGCCGTCACCCGCCGCATCCAGGAACACACGCGCGAACCGATCGGTGATCAGCGGGGCGTTGCTTTCCGTTTCCGCGGCGCGGGCTGCTGCCACACCGAGTGCGGTGGCGCCCACGCTCTGCGTGATGCCCCAGGAGTCGTTGTCGGTACGTGGCATAACCATCACCCCCGCTGAAAAATCACTTATACAAACTATATATCTAGCCGCCCGGGGTGCGCCGCTGGCCAAGCAACGCTTACGGACTTTCCCAGACGGTCGCCAGGTTGCCCATGCCCGCGTAGTAGGTTCAGGCGGGTGGACGAAGCGGGCCCAACAGTGGACCTCGAAGCGGTAGCGGAATGGATGTCCAAACAGGGGCTCGGCGCGGGTCCGCTAACCGGCGTCGCCGAGGTCACCGGCGGAACGCAGAACATCATGATGCGGTTCAACACATCCGGTAGCTCCTATGTGCTGCGTCGCGGACCTCGGTACCTTCGTCCGCGCAGCAACGCGGTGATACTGCGCGAAACCCGGGTACTCGCGGCGCTGGCGAATACCGACGTGCCGCATCCGCGGCTGATCGCCACGTGTGATGACACCCGCGTGCTCGGCGATGCCGTCTTCTACCTGATGGAGCCCATCGACGGATTCAACGCCGGCGAAGGCCTGCCCGCGCTGCATGCCAACGACTCCGACGTGCGATTCCAGATGGGCATATCGATGGCAGGGGCGCTAGCAGAACTCGGCGCCGTGGATCACCGCGCCGTTGGTCTCGGCGATTTCGGCAAGCCAGCAGGTTTCCTGGAACGTCAGGTGCCACGCTGGCTTGCAGAACTGGAGTCCTACCGGGAGTACGAGAACTATCCCGGTCCGCAGATCCCCGGAGTCGAGCCGGTGGCGCGTTGGCTAGACCACCATCGACCGACCACGTGGACACCGGGCATCATGCATGGCGACTACCACCTCGCTAACGTCATGTTCTCGTGCACTGGACCAGACGTTGTCGCCATCGTCGACTGGGAAATGTGCACGATCGGCGACCCGCTGCTGGATCTGGGCTGGCTACTGGCCACCTGGCGCCAGTCCGACGGATCGAGCGTCTTCAGCCACACGCTAAGCGGGCTAGACGGTCTCGCCAGCACCGATGACCTAGTGCAGCGATACGCCCAAAACACCACTCGCGACCTATCTCACATCACCTGGTACACCGTGCTGGCTTGCTTCAAGCTCGGCATCGTGATCGAAGGCACGCTGGCCAGGGCCTGCGCCGGCAAGGCCGAGAAGGGAGTCGGTGATCAACTCCACACGGCCACATTGCACTTGTTCGATCGAGCACTAGAGCTGATCGAGACGCGGTCATGACCGGCCTCTGCGTCAAATGCCGCACGCCCGCGCAACACTAGGCCGGGCTTATGCCAGACGTGGACTTGTGACCGCGAGGCGGAAAACATCGCCAACAACGCAAGCGCAGCAACGGGGACCCGCCCCTGATCGGGGCGCACGCGTGTGCCCGCACAGCGGAGACGCGAAGCGGCGGGCGTTTGCAGATTCCCGCCCAGCGGCTGCGTCGACCACGAGGGACACCTCGTCCTCGTGAGTCACGTCGGCCGGCTCATAGCGGATCGACCCACCCTGGCCGCCCGGGTTAGCGGTAATCTCGTCAACCGCGGCGGCCAATTTGTCGGCGTGGCGGCCCACGATCATCACCCGCGCCCCGGCGGCTACCAGCGTGGCTGCGACGCCCTTGCCGATGCCGCTGCCACCACCAGTCACCAGGACTGTGCGATCGGTCAAACTCAGATGCACCTCGGCAATCCCTTCTCCTCAGTCACGCGTCGTCGTAGCGGGGGTCGGTGCAGAAATGGAGCGAATCTCGTTGTCTTCGTCGTCATGGCGTGATTCAGCCAAACCGGTACGCGAAGTGGGCGGCGGCTCTCAACACCCCCCAACAGCCTGTCGACCCAGCGAGAATCGTGATCAATAGTGGTTCGCCGCCGGGCATTGGCCGGTGTAGTTCACCTGCCAGTGCTTGATCCCATTGAGCCAGCCTGAGCGCAGACGATCTGGTTTCCCGAGCGACCGGAGGTCAGGCATATGGTCGGCGATGGCATTGAAGATCAAGTCAATTGTCATGCGCGCCAGGTTCGCCCCGACGCAGTAGTGTGCCCCGGTTCCGCCGAAACCGAGGTGTGGGTTGGGGTTTCGCATGATGTTGAACGTGTAGGGGTCGCCGAAGACGTCGTCGTCGAAGTTGGCCGAGCGATAGAACATCGCCACCCGCTGCCCCTTTTTGATCTGCACCCCGGAGAGCTCGACATCCTCCAGTGCGGTGCGCTGGAATGAGGTGACCGGTGTTGCCCAGCGCACGATCTCATCAGCGGCAGTTTCGGGGCGTTGCCTCTTGAACAACTCCCATTGGTCGGGAAAGTCCATGAACGCCATCATGCCCTGGGTGATCGAGTTGCGACTGGTCTCGTTACCAGCAACAGCGAAGTTGATTACGGTGAACCCAAACTCGTCATCGGAGAGCTTCTCACCCTCGATGTCGGCCTCGATCAACTTCGTCACGATGTCGGGACCAGGGTCCTTAGCCTTGATCTCGGCCATCTTCATGGCATAGAGCAGCAGCTCCGCCGACGAGGCCTTGGGGTCGATATGCGCGAACTCCGGATCTTCCGTACCGGTCATCTCATTGGACCAACGGAACAGTTGCATCCGGTCTCCCTGGGGAACACCGAGCAGCTCAGCGATCGCCTGCAACGGCAACTCGCACGACACCTGCTTAACGAAGTCCCCCGACCCTTTCTCCGCAGCGGCTTTCGCGATCTGCTGAGCCCGCCGATCAAGTTCCTCCCGCAACCGCTCTATCGCCCGTGGGGTGAACCCGCGCGAGATGATGTTGCGCAACCGGGTGTGGTCTGGGTCGTCCTTGTTCAGCATGACGTGACGCTGCACTTCGATGTCCTCGCGGGCGATCTCGTCATGGAACCGGGGGATAACCCCGTTTTGCCAGCTGGAGAAGACGTCGCTACGTCGCGATATCTCCTTGACATCCTTGTGCTTGGTCACCGCCCAGAAGCCGCCGTCGTTCCAGCCACCCGTTCCGACCGGCTGATCGCACCACCAGATCGGTGCGCGTTTGCGTAGCTCGGCTAATTCGTCGACAGGTATGCGCTCCGCGTAGATGTCGGGGTCGGTCGGATCAAAGCCTTCGGGCAGGTTCGGGCAACCCATACCGGAGCTCCTTTCGCTAACGAGGTGGTGTAGTACCACTTGAATGCGGTGTTCTCACGCCCAGAGTCTTTAAGCCCGTTGACGTCTTGGGCATTTGTCGTCGCGCATTGAGGTCATCGCGTGGTGTCGTCACCGGTGTGGGGTGATCGCGAGCAGTTGCCTGCACAGAATGGCCGCGAATTTGCAGCTGACGAGAACGGCGAAAGATCCGAAAGTCCACAGTCAGACGTTGCCGACCGACGAGTTGGCTGTCTGCAGATAGACCTGCGCACAGGCCATGGCGAGGAACACGATCGGCGACAAAGAACCTTGCGGCGGTGATCGTTTCGTCGAGCACTGTCTTGCCTCCCTAGCCCCAGGCGGGCTTCACGCGATTGGAGTCATGCAATAGGAGATCGATCTGTCAGCCTTAGCCAACCCGCTACCGACAATACACCTGATCGCAAGTGGATGATCTACGGGTTGAGGTTACCATGGTGGGTCCCGTAACCACATCGAGCAATGAACCCGGTGAGTGATGCGAACCCATGGATGGTCAGGGTCGCCACCGACCTCGGACGATGAGGCAGTCGAGCGGATACTCGCCGCGGCCAAGCGGGTGATTGACCGCTGTGGGCGTGACTTCAGCGTCGCCGAAGTGGCCCGTAATCTCGGAGTGACTCGCCAAACCGTCTACCGGTACTTCCCGACCACCGAGGCGTTGCTGACTGCCACAGCGATTGGCGCGGCAGGGCCCTTTCTTGACGATCTGCGCAACCACGTGAGCGGCCTGCATGATCCGGGTGAGGCAGTGATCGAGGGAATCGCCTACGCGCTAGAGCGCCTACCCGCTGATCCGTATTTGAGTTTGGTGATTTCGCCGGGCCCGTCGGCGGCGGCGCCGGCCACGGTGACCTCCGAGCTGGCGCTGTCTTTTGGCCGGTTGCTCCTCGAGCGGTTTGACATCGATTGGCCCAATGTCGGTGTCGATGATGCCGGTTTGGGCGGATTGGTCGAGCATATGTTGCGGATTATTCAATCGTTCATCGTCGACCCGGGTCGGCCACCGCGCCTGGGTGAGGATCTGCGGACCTACCTCCGGAAATGGGTGGCACCCGCGATCCCGGGTACTGGGATTGCAGATGCGAATGCCGGGCCCGCAAACAAGGCAACTCGCCAACAACAATGTGAGCGCGGTGACGATTCAACAAAGGACTATGAGATCGGCAGGGACGGAACCCGTTGGCCGCACCGAGAACGGCGCATGCGACTTCACGACGAGCGCGACGAGCGCAGACGCGACAGCTCAAACCCGCGCTGACGGCACGTCGATGTCTGATGTTCAGGATTTCGGCGCAACCGGACCCCTTGCGCTGATACGGTCTCGTGTGCGTTGAAGGAGCCCTACCTGATCGGTCCAGCCCAACCGCGCGTGCAGCAATAGTCAAGCCCAGCCGGGTGTGATCAACATTCCCTATCACTCCGAATACGACGCGCATCGGCGTCGCATTACGCTGCAGCGGTGACGCTTCGAATCGATAACACAAACAAAGTACGCACACTCACCCTGGACCGGCCCGCATCGCTCAATGCCTTTAACGAGGCCCTCTTCGACGCTATCGCTGAGGCGTTGCTGGGCGCGGCAGAGGATCCAGACGTCGCCGTGGTCTTGCTCACCGGCGCCGGCCGGGCTTTCAGCGCGGGCGCCGATCTGGCCGAGATGCAAGTCCGCATCACCGACCCGCACTTTACATCAGGCAAGCACGGCTTTCCGGGTCTTATCGACGCACTGAGCCGGTTTCCCAAACCGCTTGTCTGTGCCGTCAACGGCGTTGGCGTTGGTTTCGGCACAACCATCCTCGGTTATGCCGACCTCGTGTTCATGGCGTCGACAGCGCGGCTGAAGTGCCCTTTCACCAGCTTGGGGGTCGCGCCCGAAGCTGCCTCATCCTATCTGCTGCCCCAGTTGGTCGGCAGGCAGAACGCCGCATGGATGTTGATGTCGTCGGAATGGGTCAGCGCCGCAGAGGCCCTGCAGATGGGGTTGGTATGGAAAGTGTGTGAGCCGGCCGATCTGCTCATCGATGCCAGGCGGCACGCTGAACTCCTTGCTTCCCGGCCGATTTTGAGTCTGATGGCGGTCAAAAACAGCATCGTCGAACCGACCCGCCCGGACATCGCGGCCGCGAGCGCAAGGGAGATCGCATATTTCGAAGAGCTGGTGGGTACTGCCGCGAATGCGCAGGCATTGGACGAATTCAGCAATCGCCGACGTTGACATTCCGTTGTAGACCTGATTCCTGTTGCTTCCACGTTTGGGATACCGGTTCACTGGCGGGCGCGGGTACCGCGCCGCGCCGACGGGAACACACGTTCACACCGCGCCGACGGTGCGCGACACCCAAAAAGGGCAATGCTCAAGACTCCGCAGAATTGTTCGGCAGGCCTTAGCAGGGGAAAGCAGAACCAATTTCGACGCTCTGTGGGACGCCGAATTGCATGTGGGCCTTGGCGATAGAGATCGTCATCAACGGCTTTTTGGGAAGCCCGAGCGTGCGCAGCTCTTTGGCCAGCGGGTGGGTAGTACCGATCTTGGGTGCCTGCCCGCCAAGGGAGAACATGACCCCTGCGCCTCTGCTGGTACCGGTGGTCTTCCAGGCTCGGCCATTTCGGACGGCCAGGCTCGTGATTGCCTGGTCCTTTTGGACCCGCGTTCCTCCGGTCTTGGTGGTGATCGAGTAGACGAGCTGGTCCTCATCGATGAGGGTCCCGGTGGCCGTACGCGTGCCGAACTCGATGTCGACCTGGGTGATCCACTTCGGGAATCCCCAGATGTAGCGCCCGGCATGGGTAGTGAACTCTTGGTCAACGGGCATGCGGTAGCTGAAACATTTGAGCGCCCCGTTGAACAGGCCACCAATCGCCCCGACAAAAGGCAGTGGCCTCTTCTCCCCCGGCGTCGTCACGAAGAAGTTGATCGCACCCTCGTTGTAGTCTCCCAGGTCGTTGTCCCTGTAGTCGACGCACACGAGCATCACGATGGCTTTGCCGGGTAGGAATTTCACCACCCGGTAGCCGGACTGCGCAATCATCTCCTGGGCGGCAGCTGCATCAACAAGGAAGGTACTTGCAAGCAGGGATGCGTCGCGTACGACGACTGGAAGAGCGATCTCGCGCCCGTCGATCAGGTACCGACCATACCCGACTTTTGAGCAGACCTCGTCAGTCTGCTTTTCAACACCGCCCACGTTTGTGGGAGATTCGCTGAAGGCAACCCCTGTTTCCTGCATGACTTGAACCCCTTCCTAGATAATTCGTCGCGCGCCCGTGCTGGTTGGCGAGCCAGAACACAGCTAACTCGGGCGTCCACTCGGCGTCTAGTGTATGGTCACCAATTATGCTAAGTGCCGAGACCATCAGAGCCAACGTAAATCGCTACCTCGATCTGGTAGCTAGGGGTAACGCCGACGAGTTGACCGCGTTGTACGCCGAGAACGCCACTGTCGAGGACCCGGTGGGTACCGACGTGCGTCGCGATCAAGCCGCGATCCGGGAGTTCTATGCTGCGATCGAAAATCTCGGCCGTGGAACCGAATTGCTGTCGCTGAAAGTGGCTGGCAATGAAGCGGCATTTTTGTGGCGGTTCACTATGACCGCGGGCGACACCCGCAGCCAGATCGAGGCAATCGACACCATGGCGTTTAACGACTACGGAAAGATCACTTCGATGCGTGCGTTTTGGTCGGTTGACGACATGAAGTTGATCGACGGGTAACCACCAAGCCGAAGGCACGCGCCCGCATCACCAACGAAGCTGGGCAAACCAGCGGCTCAGCGCCCAATGTTGCTTGGTCAGCTTGTGAGACTGGCATTCTTCTACCTTGGATGCCAGTAGCGCCGTCAGCCGCTGATATCCGCCCGTGGCGTGGCCATGGAAGCGGGCCGCGAGGAACTCCGCGCGGCGGGCGTGGAGCTGCCCGGCGTCGAAATCGTAGCCGGCGTTTCTCGCCAACGAATGAAAGAATGCTACTTCGGTGCGAGTGTTACCCTCAGGGAGACAATGCACGGAATCGGTTGTGCCCCAGTAGGTGCCAATTCGCTGAACCACGTCGCGCGGCGCCAGGTCCGTGAGCGCGTCTTTAGCCTGGAGTCGGTGGAACACACATTCAGCGTCGTTGCAGACCTGCGGGCCCGATCGGTAGCGCTAAGCCATCATCGGTGCTGAGGGGTCGTTGAGCAAGAAGTTGACGACGTCGGGGCGGCCGTCTGCGAACCCGCACATGGCGTCATTGCTCATGGATAACAGCTATTATGTATGTGCTATGGTTGCCGCCGATTCCAAGGGTGAGGCCGCCGCTCTGCTCTCGGATGACCAGCGGCCGGAGTGGTTTCGTTCATTTCTGGCAGATCGGGCCACCCGTAAGCCATCAGCGCGCACCTTGCAGGCATACCGCCGACTTCGACGCAATCGCGGGCCGTACGGACGACGATCATCGGACGCTCCGGCGCACATGAACCACCAGCATGGCTATCACGTACTGGGCCAGGAAGAGGCCAACTGGTGTTGATGTCAGATCCTTCGGAATCGGTTCTACCCCAGCAGATCCCTTCTGACTGCGACCGTCACCATGACCACCAACGCCCTACCAGCAACGCGCCGGTTCCTCGGCCGATCCCGATCGTGGTCATCATGCCGCCGCACACGACTCGACTGCACGTCCTCACCCACAGTGACGCGGCGATCCCCATACCGAGTGCCGTTCAACACACGCTCACAATCGTCCTAGTTCAACGGTGCTCTGTGTACGGCGGCGAACTTAGCCGAATACCTCCGATCTGGTTTGGGTTGCGGTCCGCGTTGTGCGCGATCGTTGGGGCGATGACGAGTTCGTCCACGCCGGCAAGCACGACATGATGCAGCGTCAACCTCGATATGCGGGATCCTAATCGTTTAGTAGGGATTGGTTACCGGTCCGGGTGTTGGTGACCGGGGCCTGTTTCTTGCGGGATCTGCCGTCAGGTGACGTCTGGTGTTCCCGTCGTTCGACGACTTGAGAAAGAGCGGCGCGTCTGGCGGCAGGTCTTGTCGGGTTGGTGGTGAGATTCCGTTGCCCGAGCCCGTCGCAGGGGTGACTTCCTGATGGTTGTTCTCGAGCCTTGAGCTCTTCGACAGAACGAAGTCCTGCGATGTGCTGGAGTCACGGACGGCTAGTGAGATGACGGACCTTGGAGTCCCGCGATTAGGGCGCCGCGTGAGTCCACCGGTAACGGCGCAACCATCCACCGACGAAAAAGTGAGGACGTCTTGGGCTTGTTTTGTGGAATCGACTGGGCTACTGAGCATCACGATGTTGCTGTGGTTGATGACGACGGGAGGGTGGTAGCCCGTGCACGGCTGGGCAATGATGCGGCCGGGTTCGCGCAGCTGTTGACGTTGCTGGCTGAGGCCGGTGACAGTGCCGCTGATCCGATACCAGTGGGGATGGAAACTGATCGTGGCCTGTGGGTGGCGGCGCTGCGAGAAACTGGCCGGGTGATTTATCCGATCAACCCGTTGGCGGCTTCGCGGTATCGGGCACGGTATGCGGTGTCGGGGGCCAAATCCGATGGTGCCGACGCGGTGCTGCTGGCCAATATTGTGCGCACCGACCCCGGCGCGCACCGCCCATTGCCCGCCGACACCGAGTTGGCCCAGGCGATCCGGGTGCTGGCCCGCGCTCAGCAAGACGCGGTATGGGCACGTCAACACATCGGCAACCAGATTCGCGATGTGCTCAAAGATTTCTACCCGGCGGCCATCACCGCGTTCGCCGACCTGCCCGAGGGCGGGCTGGCTCGTCGAGATGCGCGCACCATCTTGGCTGCTGCACCAACCCCCACCCAGGCGACCAAGCTGACCCCGGCCCGACTGCGCCGACTGCTGGCCAAGGCCGGCCGCCGCCGCCATCTCGACCGTGACATCGAACGGTTGCGGGAGGTGTTCACCGACACCTACCTGCACCAACCACCGGTCGTGGAGAACGCGATGGGTATCCAATTGGCAGGGCTGCTGGGTCAGTTCGAGGCTGCCTGCACCACTGCTGCTGATCTCGCCGAGGCGGCAACCGCCCATTTTGAGCAGCACCCGGACTCCACGATCATCACCAGCTTCCCCGGACTGGGGAACCTGGCCGGTGCCCGGGTACTCGCCGAGATCGGTGATGACCGCGCCCGCTTCACCGACGCCCGCGGACTGAAAGCATTCGCCGGAGCCGCGCCGATCACCCGCGCCAGCGGCAAGAAAACCCTCGTGTTGCACCGCCATATCAAGAACCGGCGCCTGGCCGCCGTGGGTCCCATCTGGGCTTTGGCATCGCTGCGCGCCTCGCCGGGCGCCCGTCGCCACTACGACACCCGCCGCGCCGCAGGAGACTGGAACCACCAAGCCCAACGACATCTGTTCAACAAATTCCTCGGCCAACTCCACCACTGCCTGCAAACCGGCCAGCACTACACCGAACATCTAGCCTTTCCACCTCCTCCCTCGCTCGTGGCTTGACTTTTAACTTCGTGAGATGTCTTTCTCCGCGAGAACTTATGGTGTCCCGTGTGAACGAGTGGGGGTTCGCAGGCGAAATCAAGTCCTGTTGGGATAACGAAATTGACAATGACCCGTCACTGGGGCTTGGACGAGTGATCATCGAGAAACAGGCGGAAGGTGAGCGGAAACGCGCAGACATCACATTGTGCGACACTTCCAACAAGCCGTTGCTGGTTCTTGAGCTCCGCTTGCCGGACCACCCCGATGCCGCCCCTTCAGCGATTTCCAACATCACGAATGCGATGGGCAAAGCGGCCGCGCTGGGTGCCCGCTGGTCAGCGACATCTGACGGTGACCAATTCCGTCTGCTAGACCAAGCTCGACACGACCGCCCTCTCCTCGATCGAGGCTGTGCCCGTGCCTCCCCTGGCCACCGCGGCAACGCGCGAAAGCCTTGAAGTTGCAGCCCAATTCGCTCTCATTCGATCTGCATGGGTTGAACTGATCCGGACGATAGCCCCAGTACTCACCGGACAACATGCCATCCGACAGGTTCCTCCTGATGAGTTCTTCGTCGAGGCCCTCAAAGGGTCGTTGGCACGTCCTCTTGCCGCAGTGCGTGATGCGATCGCCGAGCGCCAAGCTACCGATACGTCGTTTCGTGAAGAACTAATTCGATGGATGATGGACGAGCAAAACTGGGTTCACGACGCGACGAAAATACTTGACGAAGTCAACCGAGTCTCGCACGTATCGACGTACGTTTTTGCGACTAGGCTACTTTTCTACGGCGCACTTCGCCGAGCCGAAAACTCACTACCACCGCTCGATCTTCCGACCGGAGGCAATCCCGCTGCAACTCAGGCTGCAGTCGCGTCACTGTTCGAACAGGCACAGACGATAACCGGTGATTACCAGACCGTGTTTGTTTTCGACGCTGTCTGCAAATGGGCGCTAATCTCCGAAGAATCCTGCAAGGGGTCGCTTCGGGCGTTGCGGATCAAGGATCGCGGCGCGCCGACGGTCCAACTCGGCCGCGACCGCCGCTCGTCGGCGCCGTCGAGCGTCCTCGTCGGCAGCTTTGATCGCCTGTCCTAACGGCAGACACACGACCACTCCCACGCTGGAGGCATGCTGGAAGTCGTGCACCAGCTTGGCTAATTCCGACTCCGGCTCTGCCGCGTCGAGTCCGTACGCGGCTAGCAGTTCCTGAGCGCGGGCCAGCACGCGCGCAAGGGCATCCTCTTGGCGGCGCATCGCGTCAGCCTCGGCGTCAACCTGGCGTTGCGCATTGGGCCGGGTACGGTGGTGGCCCGATGTCGACCTGCTGGCAGACCCGCCGACTGTCACGATCACAGACACGCTGATCGACCACGGCCGCATACCCGGCAAACCGCTGCACCGGCAGGACACACGCAAGGGCGGCGCCCCACCGCACACGATCGCGCTGCCGCGGTTCGGAATCGAAGCACTAACGGGGTTGGTGGGCCAGTCGGGAATGGAAGGTCCAGTGTTCGCCAACCGTGACGGCAGCTGGATAAGTCTGGCGACGATGCGGCGGGCACTGCGGGCGGCGCTGCCCGAGGAACTTTCGTGGGTGACGCCACACTCGTTCCGGCGAACCGTCGCTTCCATCGTCCGCGACGCGCTTGGCCCGGAGAAGACGCAGCAGCAGCTCTCTCATGCCAGGCTGGCGACGACCGAAGCCCACTATCTGCACCCGCAGACTGTCGGCCCGGACGTCCGCGCAGTGCTGGACAGGTACGCAGGTCAACGATAGTGCCGGGCTGAAAGTACGGGAAAGTGCGGGGTGCTGCAAAACGGCCTCTCATCCGTTTCCGCTGGTATAAAGCGCGCCCGAAGGGATTCGAACCCCTAACCTTCTGATCCGTAGTCAGATGCTCTATCCGTTGAGCTACGGGCGCTGGTGTTCAGTTGTGTTCCGTGGCGGAGGCGAGAGGATTTGAACCTCCGGTCCCCGGTAAGGGGGACAACTCATTAGCAGTGAGTCCCATTCGGCCGCTCTGGCACGCCTCCATGGACTTCCCGAGGGTACCCGACCCCACTTCGGCATCCCGGAACCGCCGGAGGCATAGCGTACACAGCCGCAACATATGCTGTCGAAATGACCGCCCGCCTGCGGCCCCAGCTGGCCGGGCTCCCCGTCTACATACCTGGCAAAACAGTGCCAGGAGCCATCAAGCTTGCCAGCAATGAGACGGTATTCGGCCCGCTACCCAGTGTTCGTGCCGCCATCGAACACGCCACCAACACAGTCAACCGATATCCCGATAACGGCTGTGTCCAGCTGAAAACAGTGCTGGCCCGGCACGTCAGTTCAGTCAGCTCAGCCGAATTCACTGCCGAGCATGTCGCGGTCGGCTGCGGTTCGGTCAGCCTGTGTCAGCAGCTCATCCAGATCACCGCATCGGTACGCGACGAAGTGATCTTCGGCTGGCGCAGCTTCGAACTCTATCGGCCCCTGGTCGAGATCGCCGGCGCAACTGCCATCCAAGTGCCGCTGACCAACCACGCGTTTGACCTGGACGCAATGGCCGCCGCGATCACCGACCGCACCCGGCTGATCTTCGTGTGCAACCCCAACAATCCCACGTCCACCGTCGTGCCGCCGGAGACACTGGCTCGATTCGTTTCGGCGGTTCCGCCGCATATCCTGATCGCCATCGACGAGGCCTACGTCGAGTACATCCGCGACGGCATGCTGCCGAACAGCCTCGAACTGGTCCGCGCTCGCGGCAACGTCGTTGTACTTCGCACCTTTTCGAAGGCTTACGGCCTCGCTGGCCTGCGTGTCGGCTATGCCGTCGGTCCTCCCGAGATAATCACCGCCCTCGACAAGGTCTATGTGCCGTTCACCGTGTCGAGCATCGCGCAAGCTGCCGCCGTCGCTTCATTGCATGCCGCCGACGAACTGCTGGCCCGCACCGATGCCGTGGTCGCCGAGCGCACTCGGGTTAGTGCGGAGCTGCGCGCTGCCGGGTTCGCTGTGCCGACGTCGCAAGCCAACTTCGTCTGGCTACCCCTTGCCGCCGGCACCCCAAGATTCGTGGAGCAAGCCGCCGATGCACGCATCGTTGTCCGCCCCTACGGCAGCGACGGTGTCCGGGTCACCGTCGGCGCGCCAGAAGAGAACGACGCCCTGTTGCGGTTCGCTCGTGACTGGATCAGCCGCACCGAACTGGACGCCTGAGGCCGCACCTCAACAGCGACAAACGGCACCCGAGGCGACCGCGCTCTCGCTAACCGGCGCCTGCCTCGGCTTGTCAACGCCGGTCACCGTATTGAGGGCTACCTTCGGCAAACCGAGCGAATCTTCGGCGCGGCCAACTTTGTCGAGCGTGGGCGAACATGGCGGATGCATGAGGTCTGGGGCGCACCGCGGTGAGCATGCCGGCCACGCTACGGTTTGAGAATGAGCGCACCATACGAGTCGGTCGCCATCGAGACCAAAGACCAGGTTGCGCAGGTGACGCTGATCGGCCCCGGCAAGGGCAACGCTATGGGGCCGGCCTTCTGGTCAGAGATGCCGGAGGTGTTCGCAACGCTGGATGCCGATCGCGATGTAAGAGCCATCGTGATCACCGGATCGGGCAAGAACTTCAGCTACGGCTTGGACGTGCCGGCGATGGGCGGAACATTCGCACCGCTGATGGCCGACGGTGCGTTGGCCCGCCCCCGCACTGACTTCCATGCCGAAGTGCTGAGGATGCAGAAGGCCATCAACGCCGTCGCCGACTGCCGCACCCCCACCATCGCGTCGGTGCACGGTTGGTGCATTGGCGGTGGCGTCGACCTGATCTCCGCGGTTGACATTCGCTACGCCAGCGCCGACGCCAAGTTCTCAATCCGCGAAGTCAAACTGGCGATTGTCGCCGACATGGGCAGCCTGGCCCGCCTTCCGCTGATTCTCAGCGATGGACACCTGCGGGAATTGGCGTTGACCGGCCGAGACATCGACGCGGCACGCGCCGAGAAAATCGGTCTGGTCAACGAGGCGTACGACGACGCTCAACAAACGCTGGCAGCCGCCCATGCGACCGCAGCCGAGATTGCCGCCAACCCGCCGCTGACCGTCTACGGCGTCAAAGACGTTCTTGACCAGCAACGCGCTTCCGCCATCTCAGAGAACCTGCGCTACGTCGCCGCCTGGAACGCGGCGTTTCTTCCGTCCAAAGACCTGACCGAAGGCATTTCGGCAACGTTCGCCAAGCGCCCGCCTCAGTTCACCGGCGAGTAGCGGCTACTCGAGGCGGCTCGCTTCGACGCTGAACCGCAACGCGACCGCGAGCAGCACCGTAGCTGCCGCCAACCCAGCAAATTCGAGCAGCCCCACCGCAACTCCGGCGCCATGTCGGGTGTCGAGTATGTGGCTAAGTGTGTGGAGCGCCCAGTGCGCGGTCGCGTAAGCCAGCGCCGGCACTCGCCACGACGACCACCGCAGCGCGGCCAGCAGCAGCAGACCAAGTGGCAATTCGAACGATGCGTTGTCGAAGATGTAATGGTTGTTGCGGGGGCCGAACTCGCCGAGGGTGTTAAAGAAGACGCCCGGCGACACCAACATGAACACCGCCAGGGCGACGGAGTAGACACCGAAGACAATCAGGACCGTATCGACATAGCGGGCACGTTTGGACATGGCACACGCTACGAGCTAGTCGTTGAAATGAGGTTTGCTCTGCACTTCAGGACGATTCGGAAGCAGCCGGGGCGACGACTTCACGCGACCCCATGTCGAGCCGGAAGGGCGGGTAGTCGTCACGCATCAGCGAGACGTACACGCGTACCCGGATAGCCCAGCGGTTGATTCCGATCACGAAGTCGTACAAACCCTTCGGATAGTGCGCGGTGAACAGCAGGGCCACCACCGCGATCAACAGCAGGACACAGATGAGCGGCGGCGGTCCGTAACCTCCCATCCAGTGTTCGTCGGCGGCACTCGACTCATGCACACTTCGAGCCACACGTCCTACCCCGCCATAGAAGACGATGAGCACCAGGTAGTGCGGGATGGCCAACAGCCACCACTTGACCAGCACTAGACCCCGATGCAGATGTTCGGGGTAGTCGACCTCCAAGTCCGCTGGATACTCAGGGTTCGGTTGCAAGCTGAACGGTGGATACTTGTCGGTCCCCAATGCATAAAGGGCGTAGAACATCACCCTCCAACGCCACCGCATAACTCCGACATTGAAGTCGAACAGCGCGCGTGGGTACTTGCCGGTGAACAGAATCGCGAAGAACGCAATCACCGTCACCACAAAATAGGCGATATGCAAGAACAGCAGGACGATGTAGTGAGGTATCGCAAGGAACCACTTGAACAACCACTGCCAGCGCGACAGTGCCGGGTCAAGATCACCACGAACCCGGACCGTGGACGAGGTTGCTGCCGGTTGCATGATGCACGCTCCTTTCGGGCGTTACGGCTCGATCGATGAGCCGTCACTCCCCCAATTGTCCTGCATTCGGCCAGCCGAACGCAGCGTTTCCGACACCGCGAGCACTAGCGTGTCGACGCAGACGTTGCCCGCCGGTCCCTAACGTCACCGATGTGGCGACCACGAGCCGTGCCGGCGACAATAGGCAGAGCAATGATGTGGGGGGACCACCCACCTGCGGGGAGAATGACACAACGTGACACCAGACGGCAGAATCCGCGTCCCGACCGACTTAGACGCGGTAACCGCGATCGGCGAAGAAGACCACTCCGGAATCGATAGCGCGGCTGTCGACCGAATCTGGCGGGCCGCCCGGTACTGGTACCAGGCTGGTATGCACCCGGCGATCCAGTTGTGCATCCGGCATCGCGGGCGGGTCGTGCTCAACCGCGCAATCGGCCACAGCTGGGGCAACGCCCCGACGGACGACCCCGACGCCGAGAAGATCCCGGTTACCACAAACACGCCCTTCTGCGTGTATTCGGCAGCCAAAGCGATCAGCGCGACCGTCGTGCACATGCTTGTCGAGCGAGGGCATTTCGCCCTCGACGACCGTGTCTGCCAGTACATACCCAGCTATACCAGCCATGGAAAACACCGCACCACAATCCGACATGTGCTCACCCACAGCGCAGGCGTGCCATTTCCCACCGGACCCCGGCCGGACGTCAAGCGCGCGGACGATCACGCGTACGCGCAACAAATGCTCGGCGGCCTTAGACCGCTCTACCGGCCGGGATTGGTGCACATTTATCACGCACTAACCTGGGGTCCGCTGATACGCGAAATCGTCTACGCGGCCACCGGCAAGGACATTCGCGACATTCTCGCCGCCGAGATCCTCGACCCGCTGGGCTTCCGATGGACCAACTACGGCGTCGCCAAGCAAGACGTTAGTTTGGTCGCGCCTAGTCACGCCACCGGAAGGCCGCTGCCGCCGGTGGTCGCGACGATTTTCCGCAAGGCGATCAGCGGAACCGTGCACGAGGTCATTCCCTATACGAACAAGCCGCTATTCCTCACCACCGTGGTCCCATCGTCGAACACCGTCTCGACCGCATACGAGCTGTCCCGTTTCGCAGAACTCCTGCGCCGCGGCGGCGAACTCGACGGAGTAAAAGTGCTGAGCCAAGAAACGCTAAGCGGCGCCGTGCGCGAATCCCGCCGTCTCCGGCCGGATTTCGCGACTGGGCTGGTTCCGCTTCGCTGGGGCACCGGTTACATGCTCGGGTCCACCAAGTACGGGCCGTTCGGGCGCGACGCACCAGCGGCGTTCGGCCATCTCGGTCTGGTCAACATCGCAGTCTGGGCCGATCCACAGCGCGCCCTGTCGGCGGGTCTGGTCAGCAGCGGCAAGCCCGGCAGAGATCCCTTCGCGCGGCGCCACAGCGCGCTGATGGACACCATCACCGCCGCAATCCCAGCTGGGTGAAACGGCCATGGCACCGCTAAGCGCGCCGCGGTGGCGGAGGGATTTGAACCCCCGGACGGTTTTAGCCGTCTCTCGCTTTCAAGGCGAGTGCATTAGGCCGCTCTGCCACGCCACCGCTGATAAGAGTAGCGGGGCCGCAGCTGTCGCCCAGCCGCTGGTTTGCGGCTGATAGTAGCGTGCCAGCTATGCACGCCATCGTCGCCGAATCAGCCGATCAACTGTCCTGGCAAGAAGTGCCTGATGTCTGCGCCGGGCCGGGCGAAGTCCTCATCAAAGTCACTGCAGCCGGGGTCAACCGCGCAGACGTGCTGCAGGCCGCCGGCAAATACCCGCCGCCGCCAGGAGCCAGCGACATCATCGGCATGGAGGTGGCCGGAGTGATCTGCGACGTCGGCTCCGATGTCACCGGATGGTCTGCCGGGCAGGAAGTCTGCGCATTACTAGCCGGTGGCGGGTACGCCGAGTATGTCGCGGTTCCGGCCGGCCAGGTACTGCGGATTCCAGCAACGGTCGATCTCGTCGACGCCGCCGGAATACCCGAAGTGGCCTGCACGGTTTGGTCCAATCTGGCGCTGACCGCCAACTTGAGCGCGGGCCAACAACTCCTGCTGCATGGCGGGGCCAGCGGCGTAGGAAGCCACGCGATTCAGGTAGCGCGCGCCCTGGGCGCACGAGTTGCAGTCACCGCCGGATCGCCGGAAAAGCTGGATCTGTGTCGCTCGTTGGGCGCGCAGCTCGCTATCTCCTATCGGGACGAGGATTTTGTCGCACGGCTGAAGAAGGAGACCGGCGGCTCAGGCGCTGATGTGATCCTCGACATCATGGGTGCCGCCTATTTGGACCGCAACATCGACGCGCTGGCCATCGACGGGCAGCTGATCGTTATCGGTATGCAGGGCGGGGTCAAAGGCGAACTCAACCTGGGCAAACTGCTCACCAAACGAGCACGGGTGATCGGCACAACGCTGCGCGCGCGCCCAACGAGCGGCCCCAACAGCAAGAGCGCCATCGTCGAGGCGGTGGCGACATCGGTATGGCCGATGATCAGTGATGGTCGGGTCCGACCGGTCATCGGCGCACGCCTGCCCATTCAGCAGGCGGCGAAAGCACATCAGCTGATGCTGTCAGGCACGGCGTTCGGAAAGATCCTGCTCACGCTCCCTGACGCGTGATACTGCTCAGGGATCTGCCCTGACATCAACCCAGCGATGCGAGGGCACGCAACAGTTGGTCAACCTCGGCCATCGTCGAGTAGTGCGCCAGCCCGACGGTAACGGCGCCACCGACGTCGTTAACACCCATGACATCGAGCACATGTGAATTGGTGTCGGCAATCGCAAGGATGCCGTTGTCAGCCAACCGCTGGACCACCCGCTCGGCTGGCACCGTGTGGAGCGCGAAGCTGACCACCGGTATACGCGCCTCTGGACGGCCGATCAGCATCATCAACGGCAGCGCCCGCAACGACCGCATCAGATATTCGAAGATTCGGTTCAGGTAGGTAGAAACAGATTGCATGGACCAGGACAAACGCTCGCGTCTGGTTCCGCGGGCCGATTCGTCGAGCGCTGCGAGGTACTCAATACTGGCCACAACTCCGGCCAGCAGACCGAACTGGTGCAGGCCAACCTCCAGTCGCGTCGGGCCGCTAGCACGGGGATCCGGCGACACCGAGCCGAAAGAGTCCAACAGCGCCGGGTCGCGAAAAACCAGCGCCCCGATCGGCGGACCACCCCACGCGTGAGCATTCACCGCCACCACGTCCGCCTCAGTTTCTCTGACGTCGAACAACTGGTAAGGCGCCGCTGCGGAATGGTCGACCACCACCAGGCCACCCACGTCGTGGACCAGCTTGACTATCGACCGCAGGTCGGTAACCGCGCCCAAGGCACCGGACGCGGAGGTGACCGCGACCAACCGGGTTGACTTCCCGATCAGACTCTCCCACTGCCACGCCGGCAGCTCGCCAGTCTCGATGTCGACCTCGGCCCACTTGACCCTGGCGCCGTTGCGGCGCGCCGCTCGCAGCCACGGGGAGATATTCGCCGCGTCGTCAAGGCGGCTGACAACGACCTCGTATCCCAGGCCGGCACGCGAGGACGATGCTTCGGCGAGCGCTGACAGCAGGACCGCACGATCAGCACCCAATACCACGCAGCGCGGATCGGCATTGAGCAGATCAGCAACCGCGTCACGAGCCGCGTCCAACACCGCCGCGCTGCGCAACGCCGACGGGTGAGCACCCACCGTGCTGGAGCCGGACCTGCGGAAAGCCGTCGAAACCGTCGTCGCGACGGAATCGGGAATCAGCATCCCGGCGGGCGCGTCGAAGTGCACCCACCCGTCACCCAGCGACGGATGCAGGCCGCGCACCCGGGCGACGTCATATACCATGCCAGCCACCTTAAAGCTTTCGCCGGATTCCCAAATTTGTGACGTCAGCGGCTGCCCCGAACTGTTCCAGACGCGCGGGTCCCGCCGGGGGTCGAGGGCCAGGCCACCCGGCCAGCAATACTAGCCGAGTGGGGCTGTTGTTTGGAACGCTGATCGCATTGGTGTTCCTGATCGCTCCAGGGGCGATTATCGCGCGGATCGCCCAGGCGAGCTGGCCGGTCGCCGTCGCGGTCGGCCCGCCCTTGACGTACGGTGTCGCAGCCCTGGCAGTCATTCCCTACGGCGCGCTCGGGATACCGTGGAACGGCTGGACGGCGCTTGCCGCCCTGGCCGGTGTGGGTGCGCTGACGATAGTTCTCCAGGTATCGCTCGCTCGCGATCGCCGCGCCACACAGCCTCCGTGGACGATCGGTCGCTGGCCGGGGGCCGTCGTCGCGGCAGGAGGAGTACTGGGCGCCCTGCTGATCGGCTGGGCGGCCTACCGGGGCATCGGCCAACAGTGGCAATCCATCCCTAGCACCTGGGACTCGGTCTGGCACGCCAACACGGTGCGATTCATCCTCGAAACCGGGCAGGCCTCGTCGACCCATATGGGTGAGCTTCGCAACGTCGAAACCCACGCATCGCTGTACTACCCGTCGGTGTTCCACAGCCTCGTCGCGGTGTTCTGCCAACTGACCGGCGCGGCCCCCACAACCGGCTACACCCTCAGTGCGGTCGCGGCATCGGTCTGGCTGTTCCCCACCAGCGCGGCCGTTCTCACTTGGCAGGTGCTGCGCACCCGCGCCAGCTCAGCCTCCCCAGCCGGCTCGGCATCGTCGACCGCTACAACCCCCCTGTCGGTTTCCTCAGGCGAATGGCTGGCAGCCGGTGCCGCAGCCACCGCAGCGGCATTGTCCGCGTCATTCACCGCAGTGCCGTACGTCGAATTCGGCACCGCAGCGGTACCCAACCTGGTGGCGTACGGGATCTCGGTGCCGACGATGGCCTTGATCACCACGACATTGCGTCATCGCTACCAGATCCCACTGGCTGTGCTGGCGCTCGTCGGCGTCTTCTCAGTGCATCTAACCGGCGGACTCGTCGTGATCTTGTTCCTACTGGCATGGTGGCTGCTCGAAGCCCTGCGGCATCCGGTGCGCAGCAGGGCAGCCGACGCCGTGAGCCTGGCCGCCGTCGTCGTGCCGGCCGGACTGATCCTCGCACCTCAGTTCATGGGCGTGCTGCGACAAGCCAACATTATCGCCGGGCACGCATTCCCCAGCTTAAAGAGCACGAAACAAGACGTCATCGATGCCATCTTTCAGCACACCCGCCACCTCAACGACTTTCCGACTCAGTACGCCCTCGTCGCACTTGCGACCATCGGGATGGGGATTCTGCTGCACAAGAAGGTCTGGTGGCTGCCGGCGCTCTGGCTCTGGCTCATCGTGGCTATCGTCTACTCGGAAGCTCCATTTACCGGGCCGGTCGGCCGTTCGATCGAACAGTTCACCCAGTTCTTCTACAACGATCCCCGCAGGTTGTCGGCCGTGGCTACGATGCTGCTGGCGCCAATGGCGGGCATCGGGTTGTTCGCCGCAGCCGTGGTGCTGGTGGCGTGGGTCGCCCGCCTGACAAACCATTTGAAGCCTTTGTCCAGGCCTGTCTGGGTCACCGCCACGGCCGTGTTGCTGGTGGTTGCCACCGCGCTAACTGCACGGCACTACTTGTGGCGGCACCTGGTCTTGTTCGGCGACAAATACGACTCGGTAATGATCGACCAGAAAGACCTCGACGCCATGGCTTATCTGGCGACCCTGCCCGACGCGCGCAACACCTTGATCGGCAACGCCAACACCGACGGCACCGCGTGGATGTACGCGATAGCGGGCTTACGCCCGCTATGGACCCACTACGACTACCCGATGCAGCAGGGGCCCGGCTACCACCGGTTCATCTTTTGGGCCTACGCCCGCAAAGGTGACGCCGACCCGCAGGTCGTCGAGGCTGTCCGGCTCCTCAATATCCGCTATATCCTGACCAGCGTCCCGACGGTGCAGGGGTTTGCCGTTCCCGACGGGCTAGTCTCACTGGAGAATTCGCCGTCATGGGCGAAGATCTACGACAATGGCGAGGCCCGGATCTACGAATGGCGCGGCACTGGTGCAGCGAGACGCTCCTAGAGCGCGCGGACGAGGATGGTGACTGGATTGACTAGCGGCAGCGACGATCGAGACATGGAAGGCGTCGAGGTCATCGGCGGTGTCGATCCGCGACTCATGGCGCCACCCGAGGACGACTCAGATGATCACTCCCTGACCGACCTGGTCGAACAGCCGGCCAAGGTGATGCGGATCGGCACCATGATCAAGCAGCTGCTCGAGGAAGTCCGCGCCGCACCGCTCGACGAAGCCAGCCGCAATCGGCTGCGCGATATCCACGCGACCAGTATCCGCGAGCTTGAAGACGGTCTGGCACCGGAACTGCGCGAAGAGCTCGACCGGCTGACCCTGCCGTTCAATGAAGACGCCGCGCCCTCGGATGCCGAGTTGCGAATCGCCCAAGCGCAGCTTGTCGGCTGGCTGGAGGGGCTGTTCCACGGCATCCAAACCGCGTTGTTCGCCCAGCAGATGGCCGCCCGCGCGCAATTGGAGCAGATGCGCCAGGGCGCGCTGCCGCCGGGGATCAGCAAACCGAGCCACCACGGTCCCGGTACCGGACAATACTTATAGCCGGCTATGACCAGTCCACACACTCCCCATATCGAGACCCGCGACGCGTGGGTGGAGTTCCCCATCTTCGACGCCAAATCACGTTCCCTGAAGAAAGCTTTCCTGGGCAAAGCGGGCGGCACGATCGGGCGCAACGATTCAAATGTTGTCGTCATTGAAGCGCTTCGGGACATCACCATGTCGCTGAGCCTGGGCGACCGAGTCGGCCTCGTCGGTCACAATGGCGCCGGCAAATCAACTCTGCTGCGGCTACTTTCGGGCATCTACGAACCGACTCGTGGTTATGCGAAGGTCGCCGGCAGGGTGGCTCCGGTCTTCGATCTGGGCATCGGCATGGATCCCGAAATCTCCGGTTACGAGAACATCATCATCCGCGGTCTGTTCCTCGGGCAGACGCGTAAGCAAATGACGGCCAAAGTGGACGAGATCGCCGAGTTCACCGAGTTGGGCGACTACCTGTCTATGCCGCTGCGCACCTATTCCACCGGGATGCGAGTTCGGCTGGCGATGGGGGTTGTCACCAGCATCGATCCCGAAATCCTCCTGCTCGATGAAGGAATCGGCGCCGTGGACGCCGAATTCATGAAAAAGGCCCAGTCGCGGCTACAGAGCCTGGTAGAACGGTCCGGAATCCTGGTCTTTGCAAGCCACTCCAACGAGTTCCTGGCCCGCCTATGCAAGACTGCGATGTGGATCGATCACGGTGTCATCAAGCTCACCGGCGGTATCGAAGACGTGGTGCGTGCCTACGAAGGCGAGGATGCCGCCCGGCACGTGCGCGACGTAATGGCCGAGGCCCGCAACGCCAACAAGCCTCTGGCACAATGAGTTCCCGGGGATGAGTGAATCCGTCTACGCTGTCGTGGTCACCCACCGACGCCCGGACCAGCTGGCCACTTCGCTAAGGATGCTGACCACCCAGACTCGGCTACCGGATCACCTGATAGTGGTCGACAACGACGGCGCGACAGATGGCGGAGTCGGTGAGCTTGTTACCGGCCAACCGATCCCCACCACCTACCTCGCATCACGCCGAAACCTAGGCGGCGCAGGGGGTTTCGCGCTCGGTATGTTGCACGCTCTGTCCCACGGCGCCGATTGGGTTTGGCTGGCCGACGACGACGGTCGGCCCCAGGACGCCGATGTGCTGGCAACGCTACTGGCCTGCGCTGAGCAGTACGCCCTGGCCGAGGTGTCACCAATGGTGTGCAACGCCGACGACCCGCAGAGATTGGCGTTCCCGTTGCGGCGCGGCCTGGTATGGCGCAGGCACACGAGCGAGTTGCGCACCGAGGCAGGGCAGAACCTGCTCCGCGGGATCGCATCGCTGTTCAACGGCGCGCTTTTCCGGGCTTCGACGTTGCAGGCCGTCGGCGTCCCCGACCTACGGTTGTTCATTCGTGGTGACGAGGTCGAGTTGCATCGCCGGCTAGTTCGGTCGGGCCTACCATTCGGAACCTGTCTCGACGCGGTCTATCTGCATCCCTGCGGCTCCGACGAATTCCGGCCCATCCTGTCCGGCCGCATGCACACTCAGTATCCCGAAGACCCCGCCAAAAGGTTCTTCACCTATCGCAACCGCGGCTATCTGCTGTCGCAGCCCGGCCTGCGCAGGCTGCTGGTCCAAGAGTGGCTGCGGTTCGGCTGGTTCTTCGTGGTTACCCGCCGCGACCCCAAGGGCTTGCTCGAGTGGTTCAGGTTGCGCCGCATGGGGCGTCGCGAGAAGTTCGGCATGCCAGATGAGGAAAGGGCCTCATGACGTTTATCGACGCGGCCGAACAGTCGCGCACGTTTGCCCGCGCCCGGCGCGACCTAGTCGACGGCTTCGCTCGCCATGAACTGTGGCTGCACCTGGGCTGGCAGGACATCAAGCAGCGGTACCGGCGCTCGGTGCTCGGGCCGTTCTGGATCACCATCGCGACGGGAACCTCCGCTGTCGCGATGGGCGGGTTGTATTCCAAGTTGTTCCGCCTCGAACTGTCGCAACATCTCCCCTACGTCACATTGGGGTTGATTGTCTGGAATCTGATCAATGCCGCCATCTTGGACGGAGCAGAGGTCTTCGTCTCAAATGAAGGCCTGATCAAACAGTTGCCAGCACCATTGAGCGTGCATGTTTACCGCCTGGTATGGCGGCAGATCATCATCTTCGCCCACAACATCGTGATCTATATCGTCATCGCGATCATCTTTCCCAAGTCGTGGTCATTGGCCGATCTGTCGGTTGTTCCCGCCCTTACACTGATCTTCCTCAATTGTGTTTGGGTGTCACTGTGTTTCGGCATCCTGTCGACGCGCTATCGCGATATTGGTCCGCTGCTCGTTGCGGTGGTTCAGTTGTTGTTCTTCATGACGCCCATCATCTGGAACGACGACACCCTGCGACGGCAGGGCGCCGGCCAATGGTCGAAGATCGTCGAGCTAAACCCGTTGCTGCACTACCTTGATATCGTGCGGGCGCCCCTGCTGGGCGCCCATCAGGAGCTCCGACACTGGGCGGTCGTGCTGGCATTGACCGCCGTGGGTTGGGCGCTCGCCGCCTTCGCGATGCGCCAGTACCGCGCTCGGGTGCCGTATTGGGTGTAGCCCGCCGAAGGCTTGACCTGCCCGTTGGGCCGCACCAAAGTGAGTCCTGTGAACGAACTGCTCGACGAGGTGCTTGAGGCCCACGGCGGGCTCCAACGATGGCAGGCAGCGCAGACCATCCACGCGCGGGTACGCACGGACGGGCTGTTACTCCGAACCCGGGTTCCGGGAAATCGCTTCGCCGACTACAACCTCACCGTGCAGGTTCGCGAAGCCCGCGCAGTCTTCGATCCTTTCCCGCGAGACGGTGAGCAAGGGGTCTTCGACGCAGGGGCAGCAAGGATCGAAGGTCGCGACGGCGAGGTCCTTAGCTCGCGCGCCGACCCACGGCCCGCATTCTTCGGCCGCTCGGGCCTGCGCCGCAACCTGCGTTGGGATCCGTTGTATTCTGTCTACTTCGCCGGGTACGCGATGTGGAACTACCTTACGATTCCGTACCTGTTGACTCGCGAAAACGTCGAGATCTTCCAAGGCCCCAGCTGGCAACATGCCGGCGAGACATGGCGGCGCTTGGACGTGAGCTTCCCACCGGGCATCCCCACGCACTCGCCCCGCCAGAGCTTCTACTTCGATGCCGTTGGCCGGTTGCGCCGCCACGACTACGTCGCCGAGGTAGTCGGTCGTTGGGCGCGAGCCGCTCACTTGTGCACCGACCACGTTCACGCTGGCGGGCTCCTGTTCGCGACTCGCCGGCAGGTCCGGCCACGGGGCCCCGGCAACCACCCATTGCCTGCCCCAACACTGGTTTCGCTGCGACTCACCGACCTGCAGGTAACGACCGAGTAGAACGATCGGCGCCCCAACCACGCAGTTCGGGAGTCCAGTCGAGCCGATTCTGCTCCCGAAGTCGACGGCACACCAACCGCCACACGTTTCGCCGGATCGCCGGATCGCCGGATCGCCGAGCAATCGACGGCTAGCGCTCCCTTCTTCGTCAGCAGGTCACGGCGCGTCGCTGGCGTCCCACGACACTGTGCCCGATACCCAGTGAGTGATCTGCTGTGGCTGATCGTTGCGATGGAGGTGCCTTGGCGGTTGGGCGAACGTGGCGTAGGGGCGACACCTAACGACGACTCTGTCCTCTGCAGCAGCCATGGCTGCGACAGTTGAACGTGCCGCCGCGGGTAGCGGTTGTCCTGACATGCGACCGGCGACGGCCATCATGACGTCGATTACCAGCTCACGATCGTTTTCGAGAGTTGCGTCGGCGTACACCTGCAGATAGGCGAAGGGCCAGCGTTCATCGAGGACGCACAGGCTGACTTTCCCGTCACGCTGAACCACACGCGCCTTGCCGCGCCCAGCCATCGTCGACACCAGTAGCTCGTCATTGTCGGTTGGTATGTAGTAGACGATCGACATCGCGGGTCCGTCGTGGGGTCGGCGGTAGCCGTAGATGCATGTGCGGTGAGTGCGCACGAATTCGCGCCGCTCCGAGGGGAGCATGTCGCGGTCGGTGGGAGCGGTGAATGGCTCCGAGGCGAGCGGAAGCAACATCGTGGTCTCCTTTACGGCTGGCGACCCCTACTTATATTGGATACAGTGTTGCCGTTATCTATAGTTGGTGTCAACCACGGCCATACTTACTCAATGACTCCGGCACGCTCTCGTGGCGGCGATGAGCCCGATGCGCGGCGCACGCCAGGTCGTCCGGCAATTCCGTTGAATCGAATCGTCGCGACGGCGCTGCAGATCGTGGACGAGGAAGGCGTCGCAGCCTTGTCGATGCGACGACTTGCCCAACGCCTAGATTCCGGTACCGCCACCTTGTATCGCCACTTCCCTAACCGAGCGGCATTGATCAGCCACATCATCGATCACATATTCGGTGTCATCGACCTGGACACCAATGAACTCAACGCGACCGATTGGCGGCAGGCATGCCAGACAGCCGCCCAGGCGATGTTTGACGCCTTGAGCCGGCACCAAAACGCGGCACCACTACTCGTTGGACAGGTCCCAATCGGCCCCAACGCAATGGCTCTCCGTGAACGCGTCATCGCCCGTCTACTGGCCAGCGGACTACAGCCTGCGCTAGCCGCACGCGCCTACGCGACGCTAGCCCACTACGTATTGGGCTTTGCGATGCAACTCCGCAGTCACACTGCCGAAGTCCCACTTGACGACGCGCAGCTCTACGCCGTCTTTCGCGACGTAGACCCTTCGGCCTTTCCCGCTACCGCGGCGGTCGCCGACACACTGCCAGTCCCGCTGGCCGACGAATTCACGTTCGGCCTGAAACTGATTCTCGATGGTCTTGACCAATTGCGCGACCCGTAACGGCCGCACGTACCGCGGCTTCGCCGACCGATCGGGTAGGCGCTTCGATAACTGGCCGCAAACGCTTTTCGAATATCGATGACGGCTGCCTGTTCGTGGTGTAACACTGAATCGCTACCAATCCAATGGGGCGATTGGCAAACGACAACCCATAACGGCAACAAAGCACATGGGGCGTCGGCGACACCGCAGTCGCAGACGCGCCGCGGAAGGGTCGGCGGACGTGACCGAGGAACTCTCATCAAATGGGCTGGCAGCAGCGGCGCGCGATAATCTCGCCGCTGAGCTGGCACGGCTGAACCAGCGCCGCGAGCGGCTAGAGGCCGAGGTCAAAAACGACCGCGGCATGGTCGGCGATCATGGCGACGCAGCCGAGGCAATCCAACGTGCCGACGAACTTGCCGTCCTTGGCGACCGCATCAATGAACTCAACCGACGGCTGCAAGGCGAGCCCACACATTCTGGGCAACTAAACGGACCAGAGACGCTGCCCGGCGGTACCGAGGTGACGCTGCGGTTTCCCGACGGTGAAGTGGTCACCATGCACGTAATCTCCATCGTGGAGGAAACTCCAGCCGGTCACGAAGCCGAGACCTTGACCGCTCGAAGCCCACTCGGGCAGGCTCTGGCCGGCCGCGAACCGGGTGACACCGTCACCTACTCCACACCGCAGGGACAAAGTCAGGTCGAGCTCATCGCGGTGAAGCTACCCATGTAGCCGAATCCACACCCAGCGTCGGGACGTTAGGGACATCAACCGGCCCCGCTAGACTTTGCCCGATGGCCCACCCAAAATCCGAGGCCGCTCCGCCACGCCCGCACCTCCAGCTGACCACGCAGGTTACACGTTTTGTCCTGACCGGCGGGCTGGCGGGAATAGTCGACTTCAGCCTCTACCTCGCGCTTTACACAGTGGTGGGCATACAAGTCGACCTCTCGAAAGCCATCAGCTTCATCGTCGGCACCATCACCGCCTACGTGATCAACCGCCGATGGACATTTCAGGCGTCACCGAGCACCACCCGGTTCATTGCGGTCATGGTTCTATACGCGGTGACCTTCGCAGTGCAGGTCGGCCTCAATCATCTATGCCTTGCGCTGCTGGACTACCGAGGGTGGGCGATCCCGGTCGCGTTCGTCGTCGCGCAGGGCACCGCCACGGTAATCAACTTCATCGTGCAGCGAACGGTGATCTTTCGGATCCGCTGAGCCGGGCCGGCTCACATTGGATTCTGCAGCCAAGCGGTACCCTCTTTGTCGATGTCGAGCACTGACCTACCCACTACCCGCACCCGGCTGACCGGGTGGGGCCGCACCGCGCCGTCGGTAGCAGAGGTGCTCAGCACCCCAGACCCCGAGCTGATCGTCAAGGCGGTCGTTCGAGTCGCCGATTCCGGCGGCGTGCCAAACGGGCGCGGAATCATCGCCCGCGGGCTCGGACGCTCCTATGGGGACAACGCACAAAACGGTGGTGGGCTGGTGATCGACATGGCCCCGGTGAACACCATCCACTCCATCAGCGCCGACACCAAACTCGCTGACGTCGACGCTGGGGTCAACCTCGATCAATTGATGAAGGCGGCACTGCCGTTCGGGCTGTGGGTTCCAGTGCTGCCAGGGACACGACAAGTCACCATCGGTGGCGCCATCGCCTGCGATATCCACGGCAAGAACCATCACAGCGCGGGCAGCTTCGGCAACCACGTGCGCAGCATGGACCTACTGACCGCCAGCGGCGAGATACGTCAACTCACCCCAACCGGTGAAGACTCCGAATTGTTTTGGGCGACGATCGGCGGCAACGGCCTAACCGGCATCATTCTGCGCGCCACCATCGCGATGACACCTACCGAGACGGCGTACTTCATCGCCGACGGCGACGTCACCGCCAGCCTTGAGGAAACCATCGCACTGCACAGCGACGGTAGCGAAGCCAGCTACGCCTACTCCAGCGCCTGGTTCGACGCGATCAGCGCAGCACCGAAACTGGGCCGTGCAGCGGTATCGCGCGGCAGCCTGGCAACCGTCGAACAGTTGCCTGCAAAACTGCGCTCTGATCCGCTGAAGTTCGATGCGCCACAGCTGCTGACACTGCCCGACATTTTTCCCAACGGGCTGGCCAACAAGTACACCTTCGGACCAATTGGCGAACTCTGGTACCGCAAATCCGGGCGCTACCGAGGCAAGATCCAGAACCTGACCCAGTTCTACCACCCGTTGGACATGTTCGGCGAATGGAATCGCGCCTACGGCCCGGCAGGCTTCCTGCAGTACCAATTCGTAGTTCCCACCGAGGCCGTCGACGAGTTCAAGCGGATTATCAGCGATATCCAAGCGAGCGGCCACTACTCGTTTCTCAACGTTTTCAAGTTGTTCGGCCCCGGTAACCAGGCGCCACTGAGTTTCCCCATCCCCGGCTGGAACATCTGCGTCGACTTCCCCATCAAAGCCGGGCTCAACGAATTTGTCGGCGAACTTGATCGTCGGGTCGTCAAATTTGGCGGCCGGCTCTACACCGCAAAAGACTCTCGGACCACCGCTGAAACCTTTCACGCCATGTATCCACGCATCGACGAGTGGATCGCGGTGCGCCGCAAGGCCGATCCCTTGCAGGTGTTCGCCTCGGACATGGCCCGACGC
Organism: Mycobacterium sp.; assembly: GCF_965230835.1. Lineage (GTDB taxonomy): Bacteria > Actinomycetota > Actinomycetes > Mycobacteriales > Mycobacteriaceae > Mycobacterium. The sequence goes on along the minus strand of NZ_CBDDLW010000002.1, from coordinate 2,534,111 downwards.
TTGGAGCTGCTGTAAATGGTGCTCGACGCTGTAGGCAACCCTCAGACCGTGCTGCTGCTCGGCGGCACCTCAGAGATAGGGCTGGCAATCTGCGAGCGCTACCTGAGTAATGCCCCCGCACGTATCGTTCTGGCCGCCATGCCCAACGACCCGGGCCGCGACGCCGCCGTGGCGCAGCTCAAGACCGCGGGCGCGCCGTCGGTGGAACTGATCGATTTCGACGCGGTCGATACCGACAGCCACCCCGAAGTGATTGAACAGGCTTTCTCCAACGGCGATGTCGACGTCGCCATTGTCGCGTTCGGTTTACTCGGTGATCCCGAAGAACTGTGGCAGAACCAGCGCAAAGCGGTTCATATCGCCAAAATCAACTACACCGCAGCGGTGTCAATCGGAGTGCTACTTGGGGAGAAGATGCGCGCTCAGGGCTTCGGCCAGATCATCGCCATGAGCTCGGCCGCCGGTGAGCGGGTACGCCGGACGAATTTCGTCTACGGCTCCACCAAAGCTGGTTTGGACGGGTTCTACTTGGGATTATCAGAGGCATTGCGCGAGTTCGGAGTTCGCGTTCTGGTGATTCGCCCCGGCCAGGTGCGCACCCGAATGAGCTCGCATCTCAAGGAAGCTCCGCTGACCGTCGACAAAGAGTACGTTGCCAACCTCGCGGTCACCGCGTCCGCAAAGGGTAAGGAACTAGTTTGGGCGCCAGCAGCATTCCGCTATGTGATGATGGTGTTGCGCCACATCCCGCGGAGCATCTTCCGCAAGCTGCCAATCTGACGATGCGTAGCGTCCTGGCCAGCTTCGGCCAAATGGCTCTGGCCGCCTGCGTTGCCATCCTGGTCGCGGTGCCAACGCTGATCGCCATCGCTACTGTCGATTGGCCCGCCTTCCCTTCCTCCAACCAGCTGCACGCTCTGACCACTGTCGGCCAGGTCGGCTGCCTGGCCGGACTGGCGGCCGCTGGTTGGATATGGCGGCGCGGGGAAGCAAATTCACGCTCTGGCTACCGGCGGTTGGCCCGGCTCGGCGGGTTGGTGTCCGTTTCCGCGTTCACCGTGGTGACGCTGGGCATGCCGTTGGGCGCAACCAAGCTGTACCTCTTCGGCATCTCCGTCGACCAGCAATTCCGTACCGAGTACCTGACCCGCCTTGCCGACAGCGCCGCCCTGCAAGACATGACCTACGTCGGGTTGCCGCCGTTCTACCCGCCAGGCTGGTTTTGGATCGGCGGGCGGATTGCCGCACTGACCGGCACACCTGGCTGGGAAATCTTCAAACCGTGGGCCATTACCTCGATCGCTGTCGCGGCCGCGATAGCGCTGGTGCTGTGGTGGCGGCTGGTCCGCTTCGAGTACTCGCTGCTGCTTACTATCGCGACCACGGCGGTAACGCTGGCCTACAGCTCGCCCGAGCCTTACGCGGCGATGCTCACCGTGCTGCTGCCACCGATGCTGATCCTGACGTGGTCTGGGTTGCGTAGCCGCGGGTGGGAGAACCTATCTTCCTGCGTGGACCACGCCGGCGCTGCACAGCACGTCACCCACGACGCTCCGTCGAGATCCGGTTGGGCCGCGGTGATCGGTGCCGGGGTCTTCCTCGGCTTTGCGGCCACCTGGTACACGCTGTTGCTTGCCTACACCGCGTTCACCGTGGTGCTTATGGCTCTGGTGCTGGCCGCGTCACGCTGGCTGAAACGTGATCGTTACGGAATGAAGGCGGTCGCCGATCCGCTGTTCCGGGTGGCCGTTATCGCCGTGATCGCCGGAGCTATCGCGGCGACCACCTGGCTGCCCTACTTATTACGCGCAACCCACAGCCCGACCAGCGATAGCGGCAGTGCTCAGCACTATCTGCCCGCCGACGGCGCAGAACTGACTTTCCCAATGCTGCAGTTCTCCCTGCTCGGATCGCTTTGCATGCTGGGCACCCTATGGCTAGTGCTGCGAGCTCGCTCGTCGGTCCGGGCCGGTGCCCTGGCCATCGGCGTGCTAGCCGTCTATCTGTGGTCCCTGCTGTCGATGCTGACCACACTGGCCCGCACGACACTGCTGTCGTTCCGGCTACAACCCACGCTGACCGTGTTGCTCGTTACCGCAGGGGTGTTCGGCTTCGTTGAGGCCGCACTCGCGCTGCGCAGCCGAGGCTGGGGCCAAGGTGTCGTCCCAGTGGCCGCCGCAATCGGACTAGCCGGAGCGATCGCTTTCAGCCAAGACATTCCAGACGTGTTGCGGCCCGACCTCACTATTGCCTACACCGACACCGACGGGCACGGCCAGCGCGGTGACCAGCGACCACCTGGCTCGGAAAAGTACTACTCTGCAATCGACGCCGCTATCCGGCGCATCACCGGCAAACCACGCGACCAGACCGTAGTGCTGACCGCCGACTACAGCTTTCTGTCCTACTACCCTTACTGGGGCTTTCAGGTTTTGACTTCTCACTACGCGAACCCGCTGGCCCAGTTCGATAAACGCGCCGAACGGATCGAAGGCTGGTCGAAGCTCACAACGTCTGACGAGTTCGTCCGCGCGCTCGACCGGCTCCCCTGGCCGCCGCCGACAGTCTTCCTCATGCGCCGCGGCCCTGGCTCTGGGCTGGCCACCACCTATACACTGCGGCTGGCAAAAGACGTGTACCCCAACCAACCCAATGTCCGCCGCTACACCGTAGACCTACGCAAGACACTGTTCGCCGGCTCGCACTTCACCGTCGACCGGATCGGTCCGTTCATACTGGCCATCCGCAAACCGGCAGATAAACCCTGATGGCTACCAAGACCGCATCGCATCGCAACCAGCAACTACCATCTACGTCCGTGAGCGACGCGCCCGCAAATTACCGGATCGCTCGGCGCGTCGCCATCGTCGCGGGTCTGCTGGGAGCGCTGATGGCGATCGCGACCCCCCTGCTACCGGTCAAGCAGACCACCGCCCAACTGAACTGGCCGCAAAATGGCACATTCAGCAGCGTCGAGGCACCACTGATCGGCTACGTGGCCACCGAGCTGAATATCACCGTCCCCTGCCAGGCCGCCGCCGGCCTTGCCGGACCAGAGAACAAAGCGAAAACCGTCCTGTTGTCGACGGTCCCCAAGCAGGCCCCGAAGGCTGTCGATCGCGGCCTACTCATCCTGCGCGCCAACGGCGACCTGGTACTCGTGGTACGCAATGTTCCGGTGGTCACCGCCCCGTTGAGCCAGGTACTCAGCCCATCGTGCAAACGCTTGACCTTTACCGCGCACGCCGACGAGGTCACCGCCGAGTTCGTCGGGCTTACCCAAGGACCTAAGGCCGAGCATCCCGGCGAACCGCTGCGCGGCAGACGCGGCGGTTACGATTTCCGGCCACAGATTGTCGGCGTGTTCACTGATCTGGCCGGGCCGACCCCACCGGGCCTGAGTTTTTCGGCGACCGTCGACACCCGGTACAGCAGCACTCCCACCATGCTGAAGATGGTCGCGATGGTCCTGGGCCTGCTGCTCACCGGCGCCGCCCTGATCGCGTTGCACCTCCTTGACACCGCCGACGGCACCCGGCACCGACGATTCCTACCTGCGCGTTGGTGGTCGATCGGCGGTCTAGATGCCCTGGTCATCACCGTTCTGGTGTGGTGGCATTTCGTCGGCGCCAACACATCCGATGACGGCTACATACTCACCATGGCGCGAGTATCCGAGCACGCCGGATATATGGCCAACTATTACCGCTGGTTCGGTACCCCTGAAGCCCCGTTCGGCTGGTACTACGATTTGCTAGCGCTGTGGGCACACGTCAGCACCGCCAGTATTTGGATGCGACTGCCGACCCTGGCGATGGCGCTGATCTGTTGGTGGCTGATCAGCCGCGAGGTCATACCGCGGCTGGGCCATGCGGTAAAAACTAGCCGCGCCGCGGCTTGGACGGCCGCCGGAATGTTCCTGGCCGTCTGGCTGCCACTCAACAACGGCCTGCGTCCCGAGCCGATCATTGCCCTGGGCATCTTGCTGACGTGGTGTTCGGTGGAACGCGCGGTAGCCACCAGCCGGCTGCTGCCAGTGGCGATCGCCTGCATTATCGGAGCGCTGACATTGTTCTCCGGGCCCACCGGCATCGCGTCCATCGGCGCATTGCTGGTCGCAATCGGACCGCTGCGAACCATCCTGCACCGGCGCTACAAACAGTTCGGCGCACTACCGCTGCTGGCGGCGGTAACCGTCACCGCGATCCTGATTTTCCGCGACCAGACCCTGGCCGGCGAGACCCAGGCCAGTTTTCTTAAGCAAGCCGTCGGGCCCAGTCTGAAGTGGTTCGACGAGCACACCCGGTACGAGCGGTTGTTCATGGCCACCCCGGACGGATCGATCGCCCGCCGCTTCGCGTTGCTGGCGTTGATCCTCGCGCTAGCGGTGTCGGTGGCAATGTCGTTGCGCAAAGGCCGAATCCCCGGCACTGCCGCCGGCCCCAGCCGGCGCATCATAGGCATCACCATCATCTCTTTTCTCGCAATGATGTTCACGCCCACCAAGTGGACGCATCACTTCGGTGTGTTCGCGGGCCTCGCCGGTTCGCTGGGAGCCTTGGCCGCTGTGGCTGTCACCGGCGCGGCGATGCGTTCGCGGCGCAATCGCACGGTGTTCGCCGCTGTGGTGCTGTTCTTGATGGCACTGTCATTCGCCAGCGTGAACGGCTGGTGGTATGTGTCTAATTTCGGTGTGCCCTGGTCGAATTCATTCCCCACCTGGCGATTCGGCTTCGCCACGATATTGCTCGGACTCACCGTGTTGACGCTGGGGCTGGCAGCGTGGTTCCACTTCGTCGCTACTGACGACGGGCCCCCGCGAACCCGGCTTGGAACACGACTAGCCGAAATCATTCAGTCGCCGTTGGCCATCGCAGCGTGGGCCCTCGTTCTTTTCGAGGTGATATCGCTGACTCAGGCGATGCTCGGCCAGTACCCAGCGTGGTCGGTGGGCCGGTCTAACCTGCAAGCCCTTGCCAGTCCAACGACCGGCAAGACCTGCGGACTCGCCCAGGACGTGCTCGTGGAACAGGATCCCAGCTCTGACATGCTGCCCCCGGCAACCGCTCCGGTAGCCGACGCGCTGGGCGCTGGACCGTCAGAAGGGTTTACGTCCAACGGCATCCCTGCCAATGTCTCTGCTGACCCGGTGATGGACCGTCCGCAAGACCGCAATTTCGTCGCCGACGACGACTCGACAACCGGCGAACCTGGAACCGAGGGCGGGACCACGGCCGCGCCGGGAATCAACGGCTCCCGTGCCCAGCTACCCTTCAACCTCGATCCGGCGCGGACACCGGTGCTTGGCAGTTGGCGACGGGGCGTTCAGGTGCCCGCGATACTACGGTCGGACTGGTATCGCTTGCCCCCTAAGGAACAGCGGAAAGACACTCCTCTGATGGTCGTGTCGGCGGCCGGCCGGTTCGACCCCCGCGAGATCAAATTGCAGTGGGCCACCGACCAGCAGGCGGCCGCTGGAAAACCCGGTGGATCACTAGAATTCGCTGATGTCGGTTCGATGCCGGCCTGGCGTAACCTGCGGGCGCCGCTGGCACGGATCCCGACCACCGCCACGCAGGTCCGCCTATTCGTTACCGACAACGACTTGGCACCGCAACACTGGATCGCGGTTACACCGCCCCGCCTTCCGCGGCTGCGCACCCTGCAGGAAGTGGTGGGCTCGGAAGATCCGGTGTTCTTGGACTGGCTGGTCGGCCTGGCATTCCCGTGCCAGCGCCCGTTCGGCCATCAAAACGGTGTCGATGAAACGCCGAAATGGCGTATCTTGCCGGACCGATTCGGCGCGGAGGCCAACTCCCCGGTGATGGACCACAACGGCGGCGGCCCGCTCGGTATCACCGAACTGCTGGTACGCGCCACGACCATGGCCAGCTACCTCAAGGACGACTGGTTCCGGGACTGGGGCTCGTTGCAGCGGTTAACCCCGTACTACCCCACCGCCACCCCGGCGCATCTGCAGTTGGGCACAGCGACTCGCAGTGGCCTATGGAACCCGGCACCGCTTCGACACTAGATTGACTGCGGCGGCTTCCCGCACCGATTCGTCGATGGCCCGAAACCTAACGCTGACCTGCTCAAACCGCATAGATGTCGCCTCCATCGCAGAGCGTGATGCGCGGCGTCCGCTAGCGAACAGCGACGCCTCAGTCCAGCACGGGGCCGTGACCTTTGATCGGCACACGAAAGGAGCCGCAGCAATGGACACCAGCCAATTACGCATTGTCGTCGACGACCTGACCGACGATGTGATCATCGACTTTCTACAAAGCCACATCGAAGAGATGCGTTCGGTGTCCCCACCGGAAAGCACACACGCACTCAATCTGGACGAGCTGCGCAAACCGGACGTGACGTTGTGGTCGGTCTACACCGGCGCGCAACTGATCGGATGCGGGGGCATCAAAAAAATCGATGCCGGCCACGGTGAGATCAAGTCGATGCGCACCGCGCCTACCCAGCAGGGAAACGGCGTCGGATCATTTCTGCTGCGCCACCTGATTGACCAGGCGACCCAGCGCGGCTATTCGCGGCTCAGCCTGGAGACCGGCTCGTATGAATTTTTCAGACCGGCGCGGGCCCTATACACCAAGCACGGATTCACCTACTGCGGCCCGTTCGGCGACTACCGGCTCGATCCCAACAGCGTTTTCATGACCAAGATTCTGCGGTGACGGGTTGGGAATCGTGCGACGGGACGGCACGCCACGCGATTGTCAGCACCAATAACTGAGCACTCTGGGAATTTTTGTGTTGTTCAAGAGTCAAGCGCCCACGCCGCCAGGCGCGGCCGGTCTGGATCAATCTCGATTCCGCCACCGACTCATGTAGGCCGCCTGGACTGCGGACGGGCGTCGGCTCGCCGGGATCATCGCCCGTTCGCGTCGAATTACCGAGCCCATGGTGAGCGCGGTCAACACAATCAGCACGATCGCTGGAACAGCAGACAACGGCGTGGTCAGCAGCAGTTGGTTGAGATCAATAGTGTTCATATAGGGACTTCGTAGCCGCGGTCGAGCTGGATGGCTGGGACGGCCAAAAAATCTATGCACCACCAGGGCGGTAGCACCCCGTTACATGCAGCAGCAATGCGCCGCGCGGCCCGCATTCTCACCGGACAAATCCGCGTCGCCTACGATCGACCCTCGTGCCCCACGACGGTAATGTGCGATCGCACCGAATCGCCCGGCTAGTAGCCGTCGTATCGGGAATCACCGGTGTGCTTTTATGCGCCCTGGTTCCATTGCTTCCAGTGCGGGAGACCACCGCGACAATCCTGTGGCCGCAGAACGTCACGGCCGACGGCAGCATCGCCCAGGTCACCGCTCCCCTGGTTTCCGGGGCACCGCGCGCGCTGGATATCTCGATCCCGTGCTCGGCGATGGCGACCCTGCCGGCCAAGGGCGGGCTGGTGCTCTCCACGCTCCCAACAGATGGGGTGGACACCGGCAAGAGCGGCCTGTTCGTGCGCGCCAACAAGCGCACGATTGTCGTCGCGTTCCGGGATTCCGTGGCTGCTGCGGCGTCCCGGAAGGCGATCGCCAACGGCGACTGCAGCGTGCTGCGCATCTGGGCAGATGTCGGCGGTGCAGGAGCCGATTTCGTCGGCCTCCCAGGAGCCGCCGGCACCTTGCCGCCTGAGAAGAAACCACAGGTCGGTGGGATTTTCACCGATCTGAAAGTTTCTCCCCAGCCCGGGTTGGCGGCCCGCGTAGACGTCGATACCAGGTTCATTGCAAGGCCGACTGCCCTGAAGCAGATCGTGATATCGCTGGGTGCGCTCGCGGTCCTGGTCGCAATCGGCGCGCTGGCGGCCTTGGATCGCCTCAGCCGGGGCAGAGAGTCGCTGCGCAACTGGAGGTCGCCGATCGCCTGGCTCGCCCGGTACCGCCCACGCAAAAGCTGGGCCACGTGGTTCAGCAGCGGAGCCACATGGTTCGCCGACGCTGGGGTGATCGCAACGCTGCTGCTCTGGCATTTCATCGGCGCCACCTCGTCGGACGACGGCTACAACCTGACCATCGCCCGGATCGCACCGAAGGCCGGGTACGTGGCCAACTACTACCGGTACTTCGGCACCACTGAGGCGCCGTTCGACTGGTATCCCGCCGTACTGGCTCACCTCGCCTCGGTAAGCACCACCGGCGTGTGGATGCGGCTGCCGGCGACGCTGGCCGGAATCGCGTGCTGGTTGATTATCAGCCGCTGCGTGCTGCAGCGGCTGGGGCCGGGAAAGTACGGTCTGGCGTCCAACCGAGTGGCCAGATATACCGCCGCCGCGGTGTATGTGGCCGCCTGGCTGCCGTTCAACAACGGCCTTAGGCCCGAACCGCTGATTGCTCTGGGTGTGATGATCACCTGGATCCTGGTGGAACGCGCGATTGCGCAACACCGACTGGCTCCGGCGGCGGTCGCCATTGCGGTGGCAACGCTCACCGCGACTCTTGCGCCGCAAGGTTTGATCGCGCTGGCCGCGCTGCTGACCGGTGCCCGCGCCGTCGCCCAGGCGATCCAGCGGCGGCGAGCCACCGACGGCCTGCTGGGACCACTGGCCGCACTCGCAGCAGCCGCGTCGCTGATCACGGTGGTGGTGTTCCGTGACCAGACATTGGCAACGGTGGCCGAGTCGGCGCGCATCAAGTACAAAGTCGGCCCGACGCTGGCCTGGTATCAAGAATTCCTCCGCTACTACTTCCTCACCGTAGAGACCGTGGATGGGTCGATGGCGCGACGGTTCGCCGCGCTGGTTCTGCTCTTCTGCCTGTTTGGCGTGCTGGTGGTGCTGCTGCGCCGTGGCCGGGTGGCTGGCCTGGCCAGCGGACCAGCCTGGCGGCTCATCGGCACCACTGCGGTGGGCCTGCTGTTGCTCACATTTACCCCGACAAAGTGGGCCGTACAGTTCGGCGCTTTCGCCGGCCTGGCAGGCACGCTGGGCGCGGTCACTGCGTTCATCTTCGCCAGGGTTGGCCTGCACAGCCGCCGCAACCTGTCCCTGTACATCACCGCGTTGCTGTTCCTGCTGGCGTGGGCCACTTCGGGGATCAACGGCTGGTTCTACGTCAACAACTACGGTGTGCCGTGGTTCGATATCAAACCCGTCATCGCCGGGCGCCCAGTGACATCGATGTTCCTGACCTTGTCGATCCTCACTGGCTTGCTGGCGGCCTGGCAGCACTTTCGCCTGGACTACGCCGGGCATACCGAGGTCAAGGACAACCGCCGCAACCGCGTCCTTGCCTCTACTCCACTGCTGTTGGTCGCGGTGATCATGGTGTTGGGCGAGGTCGGCTCGATGGCCAAGGGCGCCGTGTTCCGCTACCCCCTCTACACCACCACAAAAGCCAACGTGGCCGCCGCACTTTCCGTTGCCGCCGGCCCGGGCAACCCCGCGTGCGCGATGGCCGATGATGTGCTGGCCGAGCCCGACCCCAACGCAGGTCTGCTGCAGCCCGTTCCGGGACAGGCCTTCGGCCCCGGTGGCCCGCTCGGCGGCGTCAACCCGGTCGGCTTCAAACCCAACGGCGTCGGCGATGATCTGAAATCTGACCCGGTGGTGACCAAGCCCGGCCTCGTTAATTCCGATGCGTCGCCCAATAAGCCGAACGCTGCCATCAGTGATTCCGCCGGCACTGCCGGCGGCAAGGGGCCGATAGGGGTGAACGGGTCGCATGCCGCGCTGCCGTTCGGGCTGGATCCTGCGCGCACACCAGTGATGGGCAGCTACGGCGAAAACACCCTGGCTGCCACGGCCACCTCAGCCTGGTATCAACTACCGGCACAGTGGAAGGAACATCTGCCGGCCCAGCCATTAGTAGTCGTCACCGCCGCAGGCGCCATCTGGTCGTACAAAGAAGACGGCAACTTCATTTATGGACAATCGCTGAAACTGCAGTGGGGCGTCACCCGACCAGATGGCAGTACCGAGCCACTTGCCCAGGTGCAGCCGATCGACATCGGCCCGCAGCCCGCGTGGCGCAACCTGCGCTTCCCGTTGACATGGGCACCCCCGGAGGCCGACGTGGCACGCATTGTCGCCTATGACCCGAACCTCAGCTCCGACCAATGGTTCGCATTCACGCCACCGCGGGTCCCGGCGCTGGAACCGCTGCAGCAAATGATCGGATCACAAACCCCGGTGTTGATGGATATTGCGACCGCAGCGAACTTCCCCTGCCAGCGGCCGTTTTCCGAACACCTCGGTATCGCCGAACTTCCGCAATACCGCATCCTGCCCAATCACAAACAGACCGCATCCTCGTCCAACCTGTGGCAATCCACCTCGACCGGCGGGCCGTTCCTGTTCACTCAGGCGCTGCTGCGCACCTCGACAATTCCGACGTACCTGCGTAGTGACTGGTACCGGGACTGGGGATCTGTGGAGCAATACCACCGCCTGGTGCCCGCCGACCGCGCCCCAGCGGCTGTCGTAGAACAAGGCGTGGTCACGGTGCCGGGCTGGAGCCGGCAGGGACCGATTAGGGCTCTGCCATGAAAGTGTTGAGCCGCGGGGAACGGCCCGCAACCGCCAGCGCCGATACCCGGTTGCGCCGCGACGTGAAGATGACACGCTGGGTGGCCACAATCGCAGGCCTGATCGGCTTCGTGTTGTCCGTCGCGACGCCGCTGCTGCCGGTCGTGCAGACCACCGCGATGCTGAACTGGCCTCAGGGCGGGCAACTCAATAGCGTTACAGCGCCGCTGATTACCCTGACGCCGGTCAACATGGCGGCGTCTGTGCCGTGCGATCTGGTGCGCAAGCTGCCGCCCTCGGGCGGGGTCGTGTTGGGAACAGCACCCAAGCAGGGCAAGGACGCCAACCTCAACGCGTTGTTCGTCGTTGTAAGCAAGCAGCGAGTAAACGTCACCGACCGCAATGTGGTGATCCTCAGCGTGCCGCGCGACGAGGTGTTGTCACCGCGATGCCAACGCATCGAGGTCACCTCGACCCACGCCGGAACTTTCGCGACCTTCGTCGGCTTGACCGACCCATCGGGCAGACCACTACGCGATGGCTATCCCGATCCGAACCTGCGCCCCCAGATTGTCGGTGTGTTCACCGACCTGACCGGTCCCGCGCCGCCCGGATTACAGCTGTCGGCGACCATCGACACCCGGTTCTCCACCACGCCGACAACGGCAAAGCTGTTCGCCATCGTGGGGGCGATCCTGGCCACCGTGATCGCTGTGATCGCGCTGTGGCGCCTCGACCAGTTGGACGGCCGCCGGATGCGCCGGCTGATTCCGGCCAGGTGGCGGAGTTTCACTCTCGCCGATGCCACGGTGATATTCGGATTCCTGCTCTGGCATGTGATCGGCGCGAACTCCTCCGACGACGGCTACATCCTGGGCATGGCGCGAGTCGCCGACCACGCGGGCTACATGTCCAATTACTTCCGGTGGTTCGGCAGCCCGGAGGACCCGTTCGGCTGGTACTACAACTTGCTCGCGCTGATGACCCACGTCAGCGACGCAAGCCTGTGGATGCGGCTACCAGACCTGGTTGCCGGGCTGGTGTGCTGGCTGCTGCTTTCTCGGGAGGTATTGCCTCGGCTGGGCCCGGCTGTGGGCTCCAGTAAGGCTGCCACGTGGGCTGCCGGCATGGTCCTGCTTACCGCCTGGATGCCGTTCAACAACGGTCTTCGCCCGGAACCCATCATTGCGCTCGGTTCACTGGTCACCTACGTGCTGATCGAGCGGTCCCTCCGATACGGTCGGCTGACACCGGCCGCGCTGGCGATCGTCACGGCGGCGTTCACCTTGGGTGTGCAGCCCACCGGCCTGATCGCGGTAGCCGCGCTGGTCGCTGGCGGGCGCCCGATCCTCAGAATTCTGGCCAGGCGCCGTCGCATGGTCGGCACGTGGCCGTTGGTAGCCCCAATGCTGGCGGCCGGCACAGTCATACTCACCGTGGTATTCGCCGACCAGACACTGTCAACCGTATTGGAAGCAACGAGGATTCGCACCGCGATCGGGCCCAGCCAGGCGTGGTACACCGAGAATCTGCGCTACTACTACCTCATCCTGCCCACCGTGGACGGTTCATTGTCGCGCCGGTTCGGCTTTCTCATCACCGCACTCTGCCTTTTCACGGCGCTGTTTATCATGTTGCGGCGCAAGCGGGTTTCCGGCGTGGCCGCTGGTCCGGCCTGGCGACTCATGGGTGTCCTTTTCGGCACCATGTTCTTCCTGATGTTCACCCCCACTAAGTGGGTGCACCACTTCGGTCTGTTCGCCGCGGTTGGGTCGGCAATAGCCGCACTTACCACGGTGTTGGTTTCGCCGATGGTGCTGCGCTGGTCAAGAAACCGGATGGCGTTCCTGGCGGCGCTGTTCTTCATGCTGGCATTGTGCTTCGCCACCACCAACGGCTGGTGGTATGTGTCCAGCTACGGCGTACCGTTCAACAGCACAATGCCGAAGATCGCCGGAATCACAGTCAGCACAATCTTTTTCATGCTGTTTGCGATATCAGCGCTGTACGCGGCGTGGCTGCACTTCGCCCCCCGCGGCAGCGGCGAAGGTCGGCTGCCGCGAGCACTGACCACAGCTCCAATAGCGTTCGTGGCGGGGTTCATGGCACTGGTTTTTGTCGCGTCGATGGCGATCGGCATCGTCCGGCAATACCCGACTTACTCCAACGGCTGGGCCAACCTGCGCGCTTTCACCGGAGGCTGCGGCCTGGCCGACGACGTTCTCGTCGAGCCTGATGCCAATGCAGGATTCATGCGGCCACTGCCGGGCAACTACGGCCCGCTGGGGCCACTAGGCGGGTCCGACCCGGTCGGCTTTGCGCCCAACGGGGTACCAAAACACACTGTCGCCGAAGCGATTCGGATGACGCCCAACCAGCCCGGCACCGACTACGACTGGGATGCGCCGACAAAGCTGAAGAAGCCCGGCATCAACGGTTCAACGGTGCCACTACCGTACGAGCTTGATCCCGCCCGGGTTCCGCTGGCCGGCACCTATACCCAAGGTGCACAACAGCAGAGCAAGCTCGCTTCGGCGTGGTACCAATTGCCCCAGCCAGACGATGGACATCCGCTCGTGGTGGTAACCGCGGCAGGCAAGATCGCCGGAATCAGTGTGCTGCATGGCTACACTCCCGGGCAGACCGTGGCGCTGGAATACGCCCGGCGCGCCCCGGACGGCGAACTGGTTTCCGCGGGCCGGATGGTGCCTGATGATCTGTTCGGGGAGCAGCCGAAGGTGTGGCGCAACCTCCGCTTTGCCCGCTCCAAGATGCCCGCGGACGCGGTCGCGGTCCGAGTGGTGGCCGAAGACCTGTCCCTGACGCCGGAAGACTGGATCGCGGTGACCCCGCCACGAGTACCGGAGTTGCGGTCCCTGCAAGAGTATGTGGGCTCGACCCAGCCAGTGCTCCTGGACTGGGCGGTTGGGCTAGCCTTCCCCTGCCAGCAGCCGATGCTGCACGTCAATGGCGTCACCGAGATCCCGAAGTTCCGGATCACACCGGACTACCTGGCCAAAAAACTGGACACCGACACGTGGGAAGACGGAACCAACGGCGGGCTGCTCGGGATCACCGACCTGCTGCTGCGCGCCCATGTGATGGCTACCTATCTGTCTCGCGACTGGGCCCGCGACTGGGGGTCGCTACGCAAGTTCGACACCCTGGTCGACGCCCCTCCCGCCCAGCTCGACCTCGGTACCGCGACCCGCGGCGGATTGTCGTCGCCGGGAAGAATCCGGATCAAGCCGTAGCCACACCCCGGCTTCCCAATCGCGCTCTCGTTGCTGCCAGCCGAGCAACCCAGCTCTGTGTTAGCAGCATCGTGGTTCGGTCGATGCCCAAACCACGTCACCACTGAACTGTCACTTCGGTATAGATATATATATCCTATGCAATAGGATCGCGGCATGCGCGACTACGAGTTCGAAACCGTGGACCGCTTGCCCTTCTCAACGCCGGAAAAGACGCAGCGTTACCAAACCGACAATTACCGCGGAGCCATAGGGCTCAACTGGTACCTCACGGATCCGACTCTGCAATTCACTATGGCGTACTACTTGCAACCCGACGAATTGGCGTTCGCCGAACCTCACTTGGCCCGCATCGGTGAGCTAATGGGCGGGCCGGTGGCACGCTGGGCCGAGGAGACCGACCGTCACCCACCGCACCTCGAACGCTATGACCGATGGGGCCATGACGTCAGCCGAGTGGTGATGCCCGAGTCGTTTACCCAGTCCAAGCGCGCCGTCGTCAGCGCCCAGCAGGCCTTGCGCGCCGAGGCGCGACGCGCAGGCGTGAACCCGTCCCTTCCGCTTTTCGCGTCTAACTATCTGCTCAATCAGGCAGATATCGGGCTGGGCTGCGCGCTCGGCACCGGCGGCAACATGGTCCGATCGCTGGTAACCGAGTTCGCACCACCCGATGTTCGCGACTCCGTTCTCGCCAAACTCAACTCCGGCGAGTGGGACGGCGAGGCAGCACAGCTGATGACGGAGCGCACCGGCGGCTCCGACCTCGGCGCCCTCGAGACAACCGCGACACGCGGCGACGACACCTGGCTGCTGAACGGGTTCAAATGGTTTGCCTCCAATTGCGCCGGCGAGGCGTTCGTCGTACTGGCCAAGCCGGAGGGGGCACCCGACTCCACCCGAGGTGTGGCCACCTTCCTGGTGCTCAGGACGCGCCGCGACGGTTCCCGCAACGGCGTCCGGATCCGCCGGCTCAAGGACAAGCTGGGCACCCGAGCGGTGGCTTCCGGCGAGATCGAGTTCGTCGACGCCGAAGCATTTCTCCTGTCCGGCGAACCGACCGCTGATGCGGCCGAATCCGACGGCAAAGGCCTTGGTCGCATGATGGAGCTGACCAACAGATTGCGGCTAGGCACAGCATCGTTCGCCCTCGGCAACGCGCGCCGTGCCTTGGTCGAATCGTTGTGCTACGCCCGCTCGCGCCGGGCATTCGGCGGTGCGCTCATCGATAAACCACTGATGCGCCGCAAGCTCGCCGAGATGATCGTTGACGTCGAAGCGGCTCAAGCAATGGTGTTCGACGGCACCGGAGCGGCCAACCACCGCCAGCCCAGGAGCATCCGGCAACGCATCGCGGTACCAGTCACCAAACTAAAAGTCTGCCGGTTGGGGATCACCGCGGCTTCGGACGCGACTGAGATCCACGGCGGCAATGGCTATGTCGAAACGTGGCCGGTGGCCCGGTTGCTGCGCGACGCGCAGGTCAACACCATCTGGGAAGGTTCGGACAATATTCTCTGCCTCGACGTACGCCGCGGTATCGAGCAGACCCGAGCCCACGAAATACTGCTAGCCCGGCTGCGTGACGCGGTATCGGTCTCTGGCGACGATGACACGACGCGGCTAGTCGCCAACCGCATCGAAGATCTCGATGCGGCAGTAGCCGCCTGGGCCACACTCGACCGCACCACGGCCGAGGCGCGCCTGTTCCCGCTCGCTCAATTGATGGGTGACGTCTACGCTGCCGCGTTGCTCACCGAGCAGGCCGCGTGGGAGCGGGAAACGCGCGGAGCCGACCGCAAAGCGCTGATCGCGCGTTTGTACGCGCAGCGCTATCTGGCCGATCGCGGGCCGCTGCGCGGCATTGACGCTGAATCCGATGAGGCAATCGAGCGCTTCGACGAACTCGCCGATGGCGCGCTGACGCTCTCTTAGCGAACCCCGGCTCCAGCCGGCGAACACCTGAGCGCCCACCGTTGGTCCGGGCATGTGTAGCTCGACCGGCCGTCGTATCCCGCCGGCGATCAACCAACCAGCTCGGCTCTGCTGTCAGCTTTTTCAGATCTAAAGTGCTCAACGCGTCGTGAGCACCAAGCCCGCGTAATGGCTATCGGCTACGTCTTCGCAGTGGCGGCGGTAGGTGCCGAGACCACCGACGTAGGGCATGAACACGCGCTTCTTGCCTTCGATGTTGGTGCCGAGGTACCAGGACGAACGCGCGGTGGGGAACAAAGTGCCATCGGCGATATCGGTGACATGGCGGGTCCAGCCAGCGGCGGCGTCTTTACCCGAAAATTCGTAGCGCGGGAAAGCCCCGCATCTTTAGTGCGGGGATGGAGCGCATCAATTTTGTTTCCGGGGTGGCCACTGCCTGGGGTCGCGGCGTGGCCGCCGCTTGTCGGTGCCCGGCACTATCGTGACTGGTATGAGTGCCGGGGCTGGTGAGGATGCGGGTAGCGGCAAAGCCCGCTACACCTACCGGCTGCGCATGTCGGGCGTCGCCGAAAAGGCTCTCCTGGTCGAGTGGGATCGCTGCCGCTGGGTGTGGAACCAGTGTGTCGCAGAATCGAAAAAAGCGCATCAGGCAGGCCAGACCTGCGGATACGCGGAACTCGACAAGCAACTAACTGGCTGGCGCCAACAGCAGGATTGGCTGGCCGCTGGATCGGCGGTACCGCATCAACAAACCGTGCGTGACTTCGCGAAATCGCGGGCAAAAGCGCTCAAGGACATCCGGAACCGGCTGCCGATGCGAGCCCGTGCTGGATTCCCCACATTCAAGAAGAAGCAACTCGCCGCGCCCACCCTCAACTACAACCGCAACGCCTTCCGGCTCGTAGACCGGGTGCTGTTTTTGGCGAAAGGTGTTGTGGTGCGGCCGGTGTGGTCGCGGGAGCTGCCTACTGCGCCGTCGAGTGTGCGCGTCTACCGCGACAGTCTGGGGCACTGGTATGCCTCGTTTGTGGTGAAAGCCCAAGCCGAGCCGCTACCAGTCACGGGCCGGGTAGTTGGTATCGACTGGGGTGTGAAGGCTATAGCTACCACCACCAGCGCTGAGCATGATTTGGCGCACCCGCAGCACGGTAAAACCGGATCCGACAAGCTGGCCCGCTATCAGCGGGCCATGGCGCGACGGCGCCCCGGAAAAGGGAAGCCAGGTAGTCGGCGCTACCGGGCGGCTAAAAGGTTGGCGGCCAAGGCGCACAAGAAGGTTGCGCGTCAACGCCAGCAGGACGCACGAATGTGGGCGAAAAACCTGGTCAATGATTTCGATGCGGTAGCAGTCGAGGACTTCAAGCCAAAGTTTTTGGCGAAGTCGACGATGGCGCGTAAGGCCGCCGATGCGGGTATCCGTATCGCGAAAACAGAACTTGTGAACATGGCGGGCAAGCATGGCCGTTGTGTTGTGATGGTGGACCCGAAGTACACCAGCACCGACTGCGGACAGTGCGGGGCAAGAGCCACGCACCGCCTGCCGCTGTCGCAACGCATCTACACCTGTGCCACGTGCGGCACAGTCGCGGACAGGGATCGAAACGCGGCGCAGGTGGTTTTAAACCGGGCAGGGCTGAACCCCGGCGGCGTAGACGGTGTAAGACCCGACGCGGCGTAGCTGCGCTAGGCAACCCGAGCTGCGGAATCCCCCGCATTTATGCGGGGGAGCAGTCAAGAGGCTCCACCTCGGTGACGCCCCTGCGCCGGGTCGCAAGAATCAGGTCGATCGCCCAGTTCACCTGCACCTCGGCGTGCAGCACCATATTGGCTAGCACCGACGGACTGCCGGGGCCGCTGAACGTGAACAGATTCGGCAGCCGTGGCACCATCATTCCGAGGAAGGTCAGCGGGCCATCCGCCCACAGGTCGGCTAGCCGATCGCCGTCGGGCCCGGTCGGGTTGATGCGGGTTAGCGCCCCGGTCATTGCGTCGAACCCGGTGGCAAAGATGAGCACATCGCAAGGATAGGAGCCCTGGGCGGTTCGGATGCCCCCGGCGGTGACCGCGACAATGGGTTCCGAACGTAGGTTGACCAGGCGGACGTTATCTCGGTTAAAGGTCTCGTAATAGCCGATGTCGGTGCAGATCCGTTTCGTGCCGATCGGATGGTCATCGGGGGTAAGGTGCGCCGCAACTACGGGATCACGAACGATTTCCCGAATCCTGTCCTCTGCAAAACGGCGGACGATGTCGTTCGCCTGCAGGTCGGTGTTCTGGTCAGGAAATGTCTTGCCGAACAGCACACCACCCTCGCGCCACCGCCGCCATAGGGCATCAAGCCTTTCCGCCGGATCGGTGTCGACGGCTTTCTTGTCGTACGTGCCGTGTGGCGTACCCGCGGGAGCGTAAGCTGAAGCGCTTCTGCGGCTTGGGTACTCGGCACGAATGCGTTGCAAATCCCGGTTCGACCACGGATGATTCGGCATCGGCACGCTGTAGTTCGCAGATCGCTGGAACACAACCAGCGACGATGCCTGCGCGGCGATGATCGGGATGGCCTGGATCCCCGATGATCCCGTCCCGACGATCCCGACCCGCTTGTTGCGTAGGTCGGGATGCTGATGAGGCCACGCGGCGGTGTAGTACACGCTGCCGCCGAAACCGTCGAGGCCGGGGAGATCCGGCCGGTTGGGTGCTGATAAACATCCGGTGGCGCACAACAGGAATCGGGCATAGTGGGTCAACCCGGTCGAAGTCTCAACGCACCAATAGCCGGATTCGCTTGTGAAAGTTGCCCCGACGACCTGTGTGTCGAAGTCGTAGCGGCGGGTCAGGTCGAACCGAACCGCAACGTGTTCAAGATACGCCAGAATTTCCGGCTGGGAAGCATAGCGCTCAGTCCACGTCCAACTGTGTTGCAATTCCTCATCGAAAGAGTAGGAGTAGTCCACACTTTCGACGTCACACCGCGCGCCCGGGTACCGGTTCCAGTACCAGGTGCCGCCTACTCCGGGTGCTGCCTCGATGCCGAGCACCGAGAGGCCCGATGTCGCGGCGCGGTGTACTGCATAGAGTCCCGCAAACCCGGCGCCAAGCACGATGACGTCGTAGACCTTGGGCGCGCTCACGGCTGTGGCCCGAGAGTTTCGGCCGTTGCCACCAACCGCCGCAGGTCCATCCACAACAGTTCGCGCGCCGCCGCGGCGGCAGGAAGCGACATCATCGTCATGAAACCGTGAAACAAACCGGGATAGTCACGCTGCAGCACCAAGACACCGGCCGCCCGGAGCGCCCGAGCGTAGTCGACACCCTCGCTGTGTAGCGGATCCAGGCCTGCGGTGACCACGACCGCCGGAGCCAAACCAGAGTGAGATTCGGCTCGAGCGGGAGCAACCAGGTAGGCGGGTTTGGGGAGCGGCTGCGCCCCCAGGTAGTGATGCCAATACCATCGCATCGCCGCTCTGGTGTTGTAGTAGCCGGTTGCGTAGGCCCGGTAGCTCGCAGTGTCGCACGACGGGTCGAGTGCTGGGTATAACAGCAGCTGCCCTGCGGGCTGCATCAGACCCTGTTCACGACAATGGATTGCCACCGCTGCGGCCAGATTCGCACCTGCGCTGTCACCGGCGACGAGGATCCGGCTAGGGGCCACACCGAGTTCAGCAGAGTAGTCGACCGCCCAGCAGAACGCGGCGAATGCGTCGAGCACGGCGGCTGGGGCACGGTTTTCGGGTGCCAACGCATAATCGACCGAGATGACGACGACCGCCGAGTTTGCGCACATGGCTCGACAGAACGCGTCGTGAGTGTCCAGGCTGCAGAACACGAATCCGCCGCCATGGCAGAACACGACTGCGGCCCTGGTTCCCAGCGCCGGCGGGTAGTAAATCCGAAGCCGCAACAGACCATTCGGCCCGGCGATCGAGCGCTCCTGCACGTCACCGACATCTTGGGCGACCACGGGCAGGGCGGCGTGGCGGTCGGCGATGGTGGCGCGAACCTGGGCGGGTGTCATGGTTTCGACGGCGGGGAAGCCAGCATCGAGCGCTCTCAAGGTTTCGGCTACACCATCGGTCACCGACTCACCTCCCCACCTGCGGCACGCCTCGGCGCGACTATACCTATTAGGAATATGCCGAACAATACCTTGCTACCGGTAGGGTGTCGTCATGGCGGATGACGGCTCGGCGCCGCTGCGGGCAACGAGTTGGGCGGTGCTGGGCCTGCTGTCGTTCGGGGAAGAACTCTCCGGCTACGACTTGAAGAAGTGGGCCGACTGGAGCCTGCGTTTTTTCTACTGGGCCCCGTCGTTCAGCCAGATATACGGCGAACTACACAAATTGGAAGCACTCGGCCTGGTCTCGTCCCGAATCGTTGACAAGAACGACGTCCGGGGCAAACGGTTATACCTCATCACCGCCGCGGGCAAAGACGCCGTCGCCACCTGGGCCAACGACGCTCCCCCCGATCCTGCAGTACTCAAGCACGGCATCATGCTGCGAATGTGGTTGGGGCACATGGCCGAACCCGAGAAGCTACGCGAGGCGCTGTTAGCACATCGCGAGCAATCCGAGCAGATGAGGGTGCGGGCTTTGGCCCACGTTGAAGGCGCCAAGACCAACCCCAACTGGGTCTACCCCGAGATAGTGCTCAACTGGTCGGCGCAGTACTACGCCGATGAGTGCGCCCGCGCCGACACAATGCTAGCTGACCTTGACCGGCTAGCCGAGCAGCGCTCGGGCGAATTGCCGGCTCGCCAGCCTCAAGCAGGCCGATAACGCAGCAAGGTGATTCCGTCTTCAACGTCGCAGAAAACCGGGCTGACTCGCATACCAATGCGCAGGTCTTCCGGCTTGACGTCGATCAATTCGGTGCTGAATCGCGGCCCCACGTCCCACTCGACGACAGCGAGCAATTGCGGGACCCTATCCGACCACGGCGGCCCAGTAGGTCTTCGCGCCACCGTATAGGTGTACACCGTTGCCGCGCCATCGATTTCGCGTCACTGCAGATCGTCGGCGAATGATCCGGGGGCCAGCGTCCGCGGGTAGAAGACATACTGCTGCAACGACGGCGAATACTGCACCAGGATGCGATGCTGGGTAAGCGCATCCCAGAACGGCTTGGATACCGGCGTGGCTTCCGGAAGCGGCAGCTGGCCGACATTTGGTTCAGCCATTGTCGCCGCCGACCAGCGTCAGCGCCACCTGCTCGCTCATGATGCCGCCGGTGCCGGTGACGAAGGCGGTGTTGCAGTCACGCACCTGCGTGTCGCCGGCTCGTCCCATGACCTGGCGCGCACCGTCAACCACATGATGCATGCCGCCGGCCATCCCAGCCTGACCAAACGACAGTTGCCCTCCGGCAGTGTTGAGCGGAAAATCTCCGGAATAGGTGAGGTCACGCTCGGTGACCCAGGCCATCCCCTGCCCCTTGGCGCAGAAGCCCGAGTCTTCCAGACTCATCAAGACCGTGATGGTGTAGCAGTCGTAGATCGACGCCACGTCAATGTCGGAACGCGCGAGGCCGGACATCGCAAATGCCCGGTCAGCGGCCTTAGCGATCGGCGTCTGGAGTAGGTCCGCGGCGTACGTGGGCGTCTTGAACGCGATGCGCTCGCCGAAGCCGGTAATCCAGACGGGCCGATGACGTCCGCGGCGAGCCACGTCGGCGTTGGCGACCAGTACCCCGGCTCCCCCATACACCCACATGACCGTCTCGAGCATGTGGATGGGATCGGCGATCATCGGGCTGCCCAGAACGTCATCGACCGTAATCGGCGCGCCGTGGAAAACCGCGCCGGGGTGTGCGCAGGCGTTGGTCCGCTGATCGACCGCAATCTTGGCGAGAGCCGTTGCGTCGTAGCCGTATTCGCCGGCGTACCGGTTGGCGATTTGCGCGTATGGGGCGTTCTGGCCGACGTTTCCATAAGGGATCTCAAACTCTGCTTGCGGCGATCCGTAATTGTTGCTGGACGCGCCAAGCCAGCTTTGCTGCGCCGGTGGTCGTCGCATCGAGCGCGGTTGATTGGCCGATCCAGGGACCACTGCCAGCACGGCGTCGCACAGTCCCAGTTCGACGGCGACCGCTGCCCGCCAAACCATGCCCGCCGCACTGGCCCCACCCAGATCGACGCGCTCACCGAAATCCAATGGCACGCCTAAATATTCCGACAGTGTCGCAGGTGCGAACATGCTTGATTCGGCCACGCCGTGGGTGAGAAGGCCATTGACGCAGTCGGGTTCTACCGCGGCGTCCTCGATCACCAGTTTGGCCAGTCGGGCGTACTGATCGAGAGTGAACAACGGCGGCGCCGAGGGTTTGCGCTGTGCGGGCAGCTCGGCGATGCCGACGATGGCAGCCTCGCCACGCAGCCCGGTCACAACGCCGCCCGCAGTGGCAGCGCAACCATAGCCGAACCCGGCATCAAAACGGTGGTGTCGCGCTTGCCTGCGATCTCGAGGTCGAGCAAGCCCATGCTCGGATGCAACTCGGGCTCAAGACGTTTGGCGGTGACGTGGCCGCCGAACCTCAGCTCTTGCCCCGGCAGAGCGACCGCCCTGTTCTGCACCGAGTAGTCCAGCAGGCGTCCGCGTCCGCCAATCCAGTCGGTGAGCGCGCGGGCCAGCAATGCCGCCTGCAATGGGCCGTGGACCAGCACATCGTCGTAACCCTCCACGTCACGGGCCCATGCCTTGTCATAGTGGATGCGATGCCCGTTGTAGGTGGCCGCACTGAAGAAGAACATCTGGGTTTCGTCGACAGTGACGACGAGCTCGGGAATCGTATCGCCTTCGTTGACGTCCTCGTAATGTAACTGTTCGGTTGCCACGGCATTCCTCACGGTCGAGCGATCATCGACATAGACGCTTCGGCGAGCAGCTCGCCGCGCTGATTGCGATACACCGAGCGCCAAGTCACGACGACAAACCTTCCTGAGCGGCCCTGCTTCTCGGTGATGGATTCCACGGTGCGCACCATGTCGACGTCGTCGCGGTGATAGGCCGGGGCGTGGAAGGTGGTGCTTTCCGCACCCGCCATACGCTTGGGCGCGAGAGGAAACGCAAGGCCACCCGACGCCGCGCCAGACGACCCGTCGGCGCGTAACTCGTCCAACCGCGTTACGCCTAAGACGGCGTACTGGAGGAACAGCGGAGGGCAGATGACATCGGTGTAGCCGTTCGCGCGAGCATAGTCGGGATCGAACCACAGCGGGTTGTCGTCTCCAACGGCTGCGGCCCAGCGCTGCCAGTCGCGCCTCAAAACCTCGCCTCGAGCAGCGGCGGCCACGGTGCCGACCCGGGCAGCCGACTCAGCGTCGATGAGGCTGTCTTCTGTCACCGCGCATTCCCTTCGGTCAACGTCCCCGGGGCGCCCGCGGCGAGGTCGAGTTCGCCTTCCAACCAACGCGCTGCCGTGTCTGGGCCACCTCCGAGTGTGGAGAGCACCCGCGCCCGCTCCGACCATAGGTGTAGGTCCGTCTCGGTGACATAACCCATACCACCGTGCAATTGGTGCGCATCCAGGGTGATTTTTGTGGCTGCGGTCGCGGCGTGGATGCGCGCAACCGCCGTCTGACGTGTCGCGGTCTGGCCCCTGTTTAGCCAAAATACCGCGGCGTGGGCGGCCAGACGCGCCGCGGACACTGCGATGTCCATGTCAGCGACCAGATGCTGGGCCGCCTGGAATGCCGCGATGGGTCGGCCGAACTGCTCGCGACTACGGGTGTATTCGACGGTTCGCTCGATCACTGCCTCTCCGATACCGACTAGGTCCATGGACTGCAACGCCACCGAGGTATTGGCGACACGGCGCAAGTTTTCGGTGCCACGACCGTCAGAGACATCAATCACGGATTCGGCATCGGCGACGGCTACATCGTCGAAGCGAACGCGGCATGCTCGGTGACCGCCCATCAGGGAGAGCCGATCCCGGTGCACTCCGGGTGCGGCGAGATCCACAACAGCCATCAGCGTCCGGTCGTCAGCGCGCGCCGAGACAACGATCACCTCCGCGGCAGCGGATTCGCTGACAAAGTCGACGGTGCCGACAAGCCGCCAGCCACCCGTGTCGGCGCAAGCGGTGAGAACGGGTGCCGTGTCGGCGGCGTCGCGCGGATTCCACAGCGCCGTAGCTGCCCGCAGTTCACCGGCGCACAGGGCAGGCAGCCACGCGGCCCGCATATCCGCTCCGCCGAGGGTCGTGATCGCCAGGCCTGCGAGCACCGTGCCATGCACCGCCAACGGACACAGCGCGCGCCCGGCTTCGAGCGCGAACACTCCGACGTCGGAGAGCGTTCCACCGGATCCGCCGTCCTCTTCGGCGACAGCCAAACCCAGGACGCCAGCACCCGCCAGGGCCTTCCATAAACCGACCGGCAGGATCGCGCCTGCGTTGTAGGTCCGCACCATCGAGGTGGAGCATTCGACTGCCAATAGCGCCCGCAGCATCGCTGACAGCTCACGGTGTTCGCTCGGCGCAAGCAACCTCATTGATCCACCCCCCGTTCAGTATCGCGCTTGCTGGTCGGCATCTCAGCGCCCGTAGGAGGGCATGCGTCGGCCACGCTGTGCGATGACATCGCGCAGCACTTCGTTGGTTCCACCGCCGAAGCGCATCAAGGGCGCCTCGCGATAGAGCCGTTCGAACCGGCCTTGAAGCGGCGCCTCAGGGCTGAGATGCGCAAGCAGCCCATCGGGCCCGAGGAGGTTGAGAGCAACATCGGCGATGCGCTGACGCAGCTCGCTGGTGAAAATCTTTTCCACACTGACCTCGACAGTTGGGATTACGCCACTGTCGAGCAGTGATGCCGCCTCGTACCCCATCAACGTCGCGGCGTCGATGTCGGCCGTCAACAGCGCGAGCCGCCTGCGCACCACCGGGTCGTCGATCGCGACCGTGCCGTCGCGCAACGGGCACCGGGCCAAGGCGATAAGGTCATCAACGGCTCGGCGGAGGTCACCGGCGTTCGTGAGCGCTCCGCGTTCGAGGTCAAGGGCTCCGGTGATGTAGGTCCAACCCCGGTTGACCTCGCCAATCAGGTTGCCCACCGGGACTCGCACATCCTGAAAGAAGACCTCGTTGGTGCGGTACCCCGACCATGCGTACAGCGGGCGGATCTCGATCCCCGGCGAGTCGATAGGCACAATGATCACCGAGATGCCACGGTGGCGGGCAGCCGCGGGATCGGTTCGTACGCAGAGCCATTCGTGGGTTGCCCGGTGCGCCCCGCTGTTCCAGATCTTGGCGCCGTTAATCACCCATTCTTCACCGTCGCGGTCCGCTCTGGTTCGCAGTGCCGCCAGGTCCGTGCCCGCATTGGACTCCGAGTAGCCCACAGCGCAGATCAGCTCGCCGCGTGCAATGGCCGGGAGGAATTCGGCCTTGTTCTGCTCGGTCCCGTGCCGCATGATCATCGGCGCTACCGACGTGACGGTGAGATCGGGTCCGGGCACACCCCAATACTCGAACTCGCTGATTAAAAGGTGCTGGTGCACCGCGCCCAGCCCAAGGCCACCATATTCGCGGGGCCAGTTCAGGCCGAACCAGCCCTTCTCCCCGATCGCTCGACGGAACCGGGCCACCTCACCTCCGACGAACTCAAGGTCGTGGGCGGCGAGCTCGGCGCGCAGCGCCGGGGTGACGTTCGCGCGCAAGAACTCGCGCACCTCCGCCAGCCACGCACTCTGCTCGGCGTCGAGCTCGAAGTCCATGTCCGTCCCCGATGTGGCCACTATTCCGATGAGCGTTATTTCTAATCGGAATAGTAGTGTAGGACGTCGGTCTGATGGACCCGCATCGACAGCGCGCGGGACTCGAGATCGGCCTCCCGACAGACGGGGCGATGAAGGTGTCCACCCGGTGCTCCGCGGTCGGCATCTCGGCCAAGAATCGGAACGCTCGCCGCACCGCGCTAGCAGCATCGCCGGGTCGGACGACCGAACTGAGGTGGCTCGCATCGATATGCGTCGCCGCTATGCGAAGAAGAGCCGCTGTTGTTGGCCTAAATATCGACGTAGCCAAGCGCAGACGCGCCGATACAACCCAACCAAAGCCTGCCCGCGGCCTCGGCGACACCGGTCACGAGGCCGAATTCTGGGTGGGTGGTGTGTAGCTGGGTAATGACGCGACCGTCATCGGGGTGGAAGGCGACCGCCCACACCGTCGATTTCGGGTCTGGGATCCAGCGGTACGGCAACCGCCATAGCAGCCTCCGTAGGATCGGGGCGCGCGGACTAAGCCACTCGCTGGCCCTGTTTCGCTCCGACACCAAGGCAACCCACACCCTGCCGTCTTTGCCTATCGCGATGTTGTCGGGGTAGCCGGGTAGCTCGGTGGCAAGTTCGGTGATTGAGCCGGTCCGGCTGCCGGTGAGCCAGTACTTCGACAAGCGACAACCGGCCGACTCCGCGAACACCAACGCTGATTCGTCGGCGGTGAGCATTACACCGTTTGGAAACTTCAACCCGGAGGCCAGAACATCGATCGTGCCGTCTGTGTCGCGGCGAAATAGCGAGCCGGTACCCCGAGCTTCGAGCACAGCGCCCTTATAGTTTTCGTAGCCGAAGCGGTCCGTAGATTCAGTGAAATAGATTGTTCCATCTAATGATTGGATGGCGTTTGAGCACAGCATCAACTTCCGGCCGGCCACTTCGGCGGCCAATGTCTCCACGGATCCCGTTGCGGGATCACATCGCAGTAACCCGCGATGGCTGTCGCAGATCAAAAGTCGGCCGTCGCCACACACGGCCAGACCTAGTGGGCGTCCGCCGGTATCGGCCATCACTTGCGCACCAGTGCCGTCCGCAGCTAGGCGGATGACGCGGCCGTCGTCGACGCCGGTCCAAATATTGCCGTCTGCATCGGCGACAACATCTTCCGGCGCGGAGCCGGGCAACCTCACAACTGTCACAGCTGCCTGCAGATCAGGTGGCGGTAACGGCTGCACCGGAGGTGGTTGCCATCGCACCGGATAGATCGGGGGTTTGTTCACCATTGGGTCCAACCTACAAGCGGGTCGGTCGGCAAAGAGATCGCGACGCCACGGGCCCGAACCAAGCCGGAGAACCGCAGAAAACCCGATAGCGGCTGTGCCGCGCATTCGGTTGCGTGCGCACAGCGATGGTCGCTGGCCGGGCAAACCTCGCAACTCAGAAACATGCACGGGAACTAGGAGGTCAAAACGATCGTCACAGTCAGGACCACGGCGATCAGCAGAGCCAGAGCCATAATCAAGGCGATGGTGGCCGGCCGCAGTCGATGCCCAAGCCGCGCCTCGCTGTCCGGACAGTGCAGCGGTGGCGAAATATGCGGTGGCTCTGACGACATCGCGACTCCAGGTTGGCGGTGTTTTTGGGGCCGTCTCTGAGCAGCCGGTTGTCAAGACCGTGTGGCCGAGTAGGGTGCGGTCACCCTCCGCTACAGGGTCGGGGCATCGTGAAGCGGCGACGTCCGTTGCGCAACACGAGCGGGCCCTCCGATTGCCCTCCTGAACTCGTCGCCGGCAAGCCATCCACCGTATGCGCTGAGGGATTGGCCCTGGTGGCCGACAGCAGTCGAATGTCGGCTCCCGCCATGGGGCGTGGCCCGTCGGCCTGGTCAATTGTCGAATAGTCCGCAGTCCAGCTCTGCGGGACGAATAGCTTGCCCACCGGTACCGCCTTGCCAACACTGGCGACAACTCGACCGCGAACGGCTCCCCAGCCTGGCGAGTTCGGCTTGGTTGCCACCGGCCGTACCCCCACCGGGGGGGCTTGGAGCGAAGTCCGGTAGACCCCCAACCCGCCGCTGGTCGCCGACGACATCGTGCGGCTAATCTGCCCGAGAAAGTTCAACGGACCGGTCAGAGTGTTGAAGCCCGCGACCATTGCGAGAAGCATTGACGTCCACGGTGAATTGGATCCTGACGGCGCGGAACCACCTGCCAAGCCCGCGTTGGCCAGAGTTTGAAGTTGTTGCGTCAGGGCCGACATCAGCTGTGACGCAAGCGCTTGGTTGTGCTGCACGGAATTGCTCACCGATTGGACTGCCGCGGCCTCGTGCGTTGATTGACCTGCCATATTTGTGGTCTGCGGCGGTCTGTCAAACAACGACATCTTGGTGGCAGCCGACGAGGCTGCGGCATAGGTGTACATAGCGGCGGCATTTTGGGCCCACATCTCGGTATATTCGGTCTCGGTGGCACCGATCGCCGGCCCGTTCTGCCCGAAGAAATTCGTTGCGATCAGTATCGCCAACCGGATGCGGTTGGATGCGACAACCTCCGGCGGAACCGTTGCGGCAAAAGCTATCTCATAGGCTGCCGCAGCCGCCTGCGCCTGGCTGGCGACGTGGTCAGCCCGCTCGGCCGACGTTGTCGCCCAAGCGATATAGGGAGTGGCCGCGCTGACCATAGCGATCGACGCAGCGCCAGACCAACTTTGGCCCTGCAACTGTGCCAGTACCGAAGAATAGCCGGACGCGTAGAACTCGAGTTGCGCGGCAACCGCTCGCCAAGCGGCCGCGGCCGCCATCATCGGTCCAGAGCCGGGACCGCAGTACATTCTTGCCGAGTTGACCTCAGGCGGAAGCGCCCCGAAGTCGATCATGTGCATTCCTCTCGAAAGAGATCTCAGCGGCTGACGAGAAGCGTTGGATAGGAAGATCAACGGCCATGCCGGTTTGACCGAGGCAGACGAATCAGGGGCCTATCCGCCCAACGATGGACGTGGCATCTTGAACTTTGGCGGCCCCAAGCGCAATGCATTACTGACCGTGGGACGGAGGCCACTCGTTGATCTCATGCCTGCCCCTTGCCCACCAGAGAGCAATGCCGGGGACCAGGATGGGCCGTCGCCAAGCTCCGCCTCCGACAACCACATCGTTTCCTCAACAGGTGCCGCTACTGGACTGCTCGCCGCCCAGGTCTGCGGCACGGACATCTTCCCGATCGTTGGCGCGCTACCCGCACTGGCAAGCACGGGGTGAGGCAGGTCCGCTGGAACTCCGGCGACGCTGGCCGCCTTGGCGGCACCTGCGGCCGCTTTGGCAGCCGCTTGGCCGGCCTGGATAGCGGACCGATAAACGCCGGTGTAGCCGCTCATCGCCGATGTGGTGCTACGACTTAGGTTCGACGCCAGACCTACCGGACCGCTCAGGGTATTGAAGCTGCTGAACATCTTCATTATCAGTTGGATTGGCGAAGATCCCCCTCCGCTTGGAGGTTTCGTTGACGCAAGCAACTGCAACTGCTGCGTGGCACTCGACATCAGCTGGGACAGGCTCGTTCGAGCGTCGTCGGCCGTTGAAGCACCCGCAGCTTGGGCCACCGCGGCAGCCTGAGCGGACCGGCCGTCGGACTTGGTGGTTTGCGGCGGCTCGGTGAACTGCCGCAAGCCGGCGGCCGCCGACGAAGCGGCGGCGTATCCGTACATTGCTGCGGCATCTTGGGCCCACATCTGCTCGTACTGGGCTTCGGCAGCCGCGATCATCACGGTGTTCTGCCCAAATGTGTTGGTTGCTATCAGCGCAGCCAGTTGGGTGCGGTTGGCAGCTACCGCTGCCGGCGGCACCGTCGCCGCGAATGCTGCCTCGTAAGCGCTTGCCGCCGCCCGAGCCTGGATGGCGGTCTCCTCAGCCTGTGCGCCGGCCGTCGCCACCCACGCCATATAGGGTGCAGCCGCGCTCACCATCGCGTCTGATGCACCGCCAGACCAATTCTCGCCTTGCAGAGTCGCTATCACCGTGGCGAAGTTTCGCGAAATGGAATCCAAACCGGTGGCCAAGACTTCCCACGCCATGGCGGCGGCCAGCATCGGACCCGAACCGGGTCCAGAATGCATCCTCTCGGAATTGATTTCCGGCGGCAGTGTGCCGTAGTCGAGCATCGTTATCCTTTCTTCGCCAGCCGAACCCCTGACGAGTTGCCGCTGCGGTCGAGTCGTTCAGGCAGCAATCAAGAAAAACCAATCCAGACGTTGCGGGATTCGTTTGGGAATAAGTTGTTTTGGGCAGTAGGTCGATCTGTGCTTGGCATCTGGCTCGGACTCAACAACAGCAACCGTGGGTCCAACGCCTCGTCCTCGAGGTGACTCGGCGCGAAACAGTCAGAAATCTGTCCGGGCAGAAATTGCCGGCGACCGGCATGATGTTGCTTAAGTCGCCAATGCCGCTCCGAAACGCTGCCCGCAAAACCGGGGTGGCGTCTTAGGACTGGTGTAAAAACGCTGGGCGCATGTTCCTGGTGGTCATGTTACGCGGCGGTGGTGTCGGTCGTGGTTGTTGTGGTGGGGGGATGCAGTGGGCGGGGTGGCTCGAGCAGTTGGTGGCGTAGTTCTTGGAGGTGGCGGCTGGTCGCTGATGTTTGGGTGACTCCGCGCCAGCCGCGGCTGGCGCGGTCGAGGACGGCCCATACCAGCGACAGACAGCTGGTTTCGCCGGGTAGGCGGCCGATGACCTTGACCCGGCGACGGGATTCTCCGAAGGTGCGTTCGATGAGGTTGGAATGGCGGATGCGTGTCCAGTGTTGGCGGGGGAAGCGCAAATGCACGCTCAGCGAGGCGAAGTCGTTGGCCAGGCAAGCGACCGCGGCTGGGTAGAGCCCGCGGTATGTGGTGGTGAACTCCTCGGCGCGGCGGGTGGCTTCATCCACGGCCTGCTGGCCGGGTGGCTGGTCAATGTCATCGAAGATCGACCAGAACGCGGCTTTGATCTCGTCCTGGACCGCGACAGGTGTCTTGGCGATGACGTTACGGCAGCGATGGATCAGACACCGCTGACGCAGGCTTGCCGGAAACGTGGTCTCCCATGCGGCGATCAGGCCCGGCGCCCCGTCGGAGATGCCCAGTAGCGGCGGGCGTAGTCCCCGGTTCCTCAGGTCAGCCAAGAAGCCGGCCCACGCATCAGCCGACTCCGCTGCGGCTGGGGCCAGCCCAATAAACAGGGGCTTGCCGTCGGTGCAGATGCCCCAGGCGGCCAGCACCGGCTCGGCCGGGGCGTTGGAATGCATCCGAAAGTTCGAGGCATCCAAGAACAGGTAGTCCAACACCAGCTCATCAAGGCGTCGAGACGACCACGCAGCAAACTCGTCTTTGATGGCCGCACAAATCCGGCTCACCGTCGAGCGCGACAACGCCGCCTACGAGCCCAGCACCTCGGCCAACGCGGCCTCGATGTCGCGATCCGACAAACCGCGCACCCATCCCGAAATCACCAACGCCTCCAGAGCGTGGGTGCGCGTCACCCCGGCACCGAATAGCCGCGAACAGAACCGCTCGTCGGTGTCGCGTAGTTTCGGGCGGCATAATTCGACCGAGCCCATCGTGGTCTTCACCGTCGCCGGCGGTTGATACCCATTGCGGTACCCGCCCGGGCCGTCCTGAACCCGACGCTGGTGACGGGCTCGGCCCAACACTGCTTCTACCTCGGCCTCCACGGCGACCTGAAACACCAGACGCACCGATAACCGCCCGACCTCCTCCAAAATCTCGGTCAACGGCCGCTCGGTCGCGGCGAACAACTGATCCATCTCAACACGCACACGCTCAATCGGCGATACTCGCTTGGTCACGGGCGTAGCCCCTCCTTCATAGCTTTCGTCGGTTGCGACGGAACCTACGCCCGTGACCATTTACACCAGCGATGAGACGCGACCGAAGCCGCCGGCACGATGTCGGACCGTGTCGTAAATGCGCTGGAAGGCGCGGGGCTCTTCACGTTCATGACCCCACGTTCACTCGGCGGACAGGAAGCAACACCATCCGAGATCTTCGATGTCTGCGAAGAGCTGTCGTACGCCGATGGATCGGTCGGTTGGGCGTTCACACAGAACGCATCCGTGGGCGCTTACTTGGCCTTCGTCAGCCCTGCTGCCGCTCAACGATTCGCCGGCCTGCGGGCCGGTGCCGGCATGTTCGCACCGCTTGGCATCGCCCACGAGAGCGGCGATGGATATACAGTTTCCGGCAATTACAAATTCGGCAGCGGCTCAGGACACGCCCAGTTCATGGGCGGCGCTGCGCTTGTCATGCGCGACGGCGAGGTCGCCCCCGTCGGAGACGACGGCGCCCCGCCGCTGATCGGCTTCCTCGTCCCACAGGACGGCTTCACGCTCAAAGGAAACTGGGATGTCATGGGTCTACGCGGCACCGGCAGCTATGACTTCGAGATCCCAGAGCAACATGTCCCGGCCGATACAACCTGGACCATGTTCCAACCCGGAGCAGCCAGCCACGAATCAGGCGGGCCGTTCTACGGGATGGGACCAATTCCGCTCGCCACGATCGGATCCGTCGCCTGGGCCGTGGGCGTCGCCCGCCGAGCCCTCGCCGAAATCCGCGACATCGCGGCGAACGGACGCGCCAGGCTCGGCCAAACACCCCTCATCGAGCAACAGGTCTTCCAACGCGACTACGGCCAACACACCGTAGCAGTCGATGCCGCCAGGACCCATTCCCTGCATTCCTACGAGCGCGCGATTGCCGCCATCGAAGCCAACCGCGATGCCGAATACATTAATTCACGTCTACGCGCAACGAAGGTAGCGGCCAATTACACCACCAAAGTTGCAGTGGAAGCGGTCGACTTCGCGTGGAGCGCATCCGGAAGCGACGGGATGCGAAACCCGAGCAGGATCCAGCGCTGCTTCCGCGATATCCATATGGGAGCCGGCCACATGGTCTTCGACGACCGCAACTACATCGAATACGCGAAAGAACACCTCCACCTCGAAACTACCTTCATTTAGCCATCAGGCCACCCGCACGCGCTGGGTTCGGCGCCGAAGTGCGCGCACACCTCAGCACGCGGCGTAAGATTGCCTCATCCATCCCTGGTAGGCACCTCTAGTGCCTACCAGTAAGCCCTGAGGGGGGCATGATGCGGTGGCGCGGTGTTCATCACGTCGAATTCGCGGTGTTGGACTACGACGACTCAATTGCGTTCTATGACGACATGTTCGGGTGGCTCGGATACACGAGTTTCTCGACGTTGGACATCGGCTATCGATCGACCTACTACATGACTCGCCTGGCGAGGCCACATAGCTACATCGGCATTCAGCCGGCCCACTCCGGGCATCGACTGCAACACACCGAGCAGGCTGTTGGCGTCAACCACATCGCCTTGTGGGCCCGATGCAGGAAAGAGGTCGACCAGTTTCGTCGCGAGTTTCTGACTGTGCGAGAAGTCCACGTCACGGACGAGCCGCAAGAATACGCGCAATACTGGCCGGGCTACTATGCCGTGTTCTTCGATGACCCGATCAACGGAATCCATTGGGAACTAGCGTGGTTACCAAAAGTTCCCACACCGCGTCATCTCTGGTCGTTCTATCGCACGCTCCGCGCCGAGACCAGGAACCGGCCAGATCTAGCGAACTCGGTGCCCCAGCTTGCCGCGCAAGCCGTGCGTAGACTCCCTCCCCGACTGGCACCCTGATCGCCGGGAATAGGCATTAGCCCGTACCCGTACACAGGTCGCGGCGTGCCGCGGGTATGCGAGATTCTCACATGGTTCAGAATTCGGCGCATCGGTGTTCATGCGCTGCCTCGCTTCAAGTTCCGCCGCTCCCGTTCGGACAGCCCTCCCCAGATGCCAAAACCCTCGTCGTTGCTCAACGCGTACTCCAGGCACGGCGCCTTGACTTCGCATTCCCGGCACACACGTTTGGCCTCACGAGCTGAACCGCCTTTGTCGGGAAAAAACGCGTGCGGGTCGGTCTGCGCGCACAACGCGAGATCCTGCCAGGCGGTGTCGGGTTCAGGAGTTGGTCCGAGTACTTCCATAGGGCATCACTGTGAACACATTAATCACATCAGTCACGTCAGCGCGCCGCGTTTTTCGCAAATGCCAGCCACACAACGGCGTGTCGGGCGGTTGGGCTGGGAGTGTCGCGTCCATCCGTCGCCGGCGCCTCGAAACCACTTCGCGTCAACCAACGATCGAGGCCTAACAGCATCCACTCAGGACGGAATGGTCCAGGATCGGTAACCATGGCATCACTCCTGTGGGATCAGCACACTTGCCTGCCGTTGCAACTCGACGCCGATGTCGGCCAACTAACCCGCTACCAGCGTCCTGGCGGCGCGTTCGTATCAGTCAACGCGGGATATTCTCCGCACACCTTCGATGACACGACGGCGCTGCTGGCGCACTACCGTTCGGCCGTCGCGGCACATCCGAGGCTGCAGCTGGCGGCCGGGATCGACGACGTTGCAGCGATCGTCGACGCCGATGGCATCGCGGTGGTGTTCGATCTGGAAGATTCGGGCCCGCTCGATGACAATCTCGAAAACCTGTATCCACTGGCCGATCTTGGCGTCCGCACCCTGCTGCCTACCTACAATCACGCAAATCGCGCCGGATGCGGCTGCCTGGACAGCGAAGACTCCGGCCTGACCGGATGGGGCCGTTCACTGGTGTCAGAGATGAACGCGGCCGGCATCGTTCCCGACGGATCCCATTGCAGCCGTCGCACCGGGCTAGACATGTGCGAAACATCAAGCGGGCCAGTCATCTACAGCCACTCCTGTATGCGGGCAGTCTGGGACCATCCCCGAAATATCACCGACGATCAGGCCCGAGCATGCAAGGATACCGGCGGCGTAATTGGAATCACAGGCGTTGGTATCTTCCTTGGCCCGAATACACCCACCCTCGATGCTCTAACCCAACACCTTGAATACGCTGTTGAACTGGTCGGCATCGAACACGTCGGCATCAGCACCGACTTCTCGTTTGACCAAACCGACTTCACCGCCGAGCTCGTGCGCAACCCGCACCTGTTCGATGAAAGCTATACCCGGTGGGGGCCCATCCAATGGATGCCGCCTGAAACATTCCTGACGATCGACCAACACCTCCGCCAGCGGGGATGGAGCGGCACACACATCGCGGCCATACTCGGCGGCAACTTTTATCGTGTCGCACGACAGGTGTGGAACGCCTAACGATCGACACCAACAACGCCTAGCGGTTCGAGCACGCCGCTCGGCGATGGCCTATATCTGTCCGGTCTTTCATGCGCGGAGCGGCGCCGGACTGCCGCCGCGGCAAGGCGCGAAGCCGCCAGCCGGGAATCTAGCGCCGGCAGGAAGCGCGCCTTGGCGATGCCAATAGGTTAGGTTAACCTGGTTTAAATTAGGTTAGGCTAACCTGGATTTACGTTAGCAAGGAGCTCGCGCCGTGGTGAACGTCGCTGCTCGGACCCGCGCCGAAAACCCACCAGCAGACCACCCCCTGCCCACAAGCACAATCCCGACCTGCCCTCGGCGGACCGGCCGATGAAGGCCTACCCGATCTGGATTGCGATTCCGCCGGAGGTGCATTCGGCCTTGTTGTCCAGCGGCCCCGGTCCAACCGGTTTAGTCGCAGCCGCGGCGGCGTGGTCGACACTAAGCACCGAATACGCCTCAGCCGCCGACGAACTCAACGCAATGCTGACAACGGTTCAGGCAGGGGTGTGGCAGGGCCCAAGCGCCGAGCGGTACATCGCCGGACACATTCCCTACCTTGCGTGGTTGATACAAGCCAGCGTCGATAGCGCCAAAATGGCCGCGCAGCACGAAACTGCGGCTGTGGCATACAGCACCGGTTTAGCAACCATGCCGACCTTGGCCGAGTTGGCCACCAACCACGCCACCCACGCGGTGTTGATGGCCACCAATTTCTTCGGCGTCAACGCCATCCCCATTGCACTCAATGAGGCCAACTACACGCGAATGTGGGTCCAAGCAGCTGTCACCATGCACACCTATCAAGCAGCCACAGACACACTGCTCTACTCGACTCCGACCACGCCACCCGCTCCAAAGATCCGAAACGCCCTAACCCAGCCCGCCCAGACCGGCGCCTCGACTACCGCGAGCACTTTCCCCGATCCCGTGGCCTGGCTGATTCAGGAACTCGAAAGGCTGCTCACCACATTGCGGAACACCATTGCCCAGATGCTGAGCGGTCCGCTAGGAACCGTCCTTGTCTGGGCCATGAACTGGCTCATCAGCTTCATTTCCGGACCGGTATTCCAGTTCATGGCCTACCTGATCTTGGACCCGGCCATCTACTTCGGACCTTTCACCCCGCTACTCAGTCCCATCCTGCTGCCCACCGCCGCCGTAGGGTTGACCGGGCTAGCGGGCCTTCCTTCCGCAGCGGTAAACGCGGATTCGGAACCGCCGGTTGAGACCGCCCCGTCAATTGGGCCGGCAGCGCACGCCTGGCCGACAGCCGTCAGCACCACCGCATTGGCCACCAACCCCGCTGCAGCGACAACAACTCCTGCCCCGACACACCCGACACCCAGCTCTTCGGCTGCGCCTGGTTCTCCTCCACCTCCACAGCTGGCCGGCGATTCCGATTTCTATGCGGTCAGCGGTGGTGATCCACGTGAAGAGTTCGGGCCCGGCATGCGGTCGCGTCGTACGACGCACGCCTCCGCCGCAGAATCCGCTTCCGACTCCGTTGCCGCGCTAACCACCGTCACAGTGCCGAGCCGCGGAAAGAAACGGGCTCGCAGCCACCACCGATCCCGGTCGAAGGGCCGTGGCTACCGCTACGAATTCATCGCTGGCGACAGCGTCGGCCCTAACGCGACGCCGGACAGTCCGCCATCGCCAGCAACGGTTGCGGCGGGCTGCTCCCCTGGATCGCCGGGATTTACCGGTGCGGCACCGAAGTCCGGCCTCGTCCGCCGACAAGGACTGGCCACGTTAGCCGGTGACGCGCTCAACGGCGGGCCGACCGAACCGATGCTGCCAAGCGGCTGGGGCCCCGACCCCAACCGCGCAATCGAGATCGCGGAATAGCGATGCCGGCTAAGGCATCCGCGGCGCACGGCGGCCGAGCCGCGGTCTAGATCGGGGTCAGGCCGTGCTTGCGGCCAACCCGCCACCACTGCTGCTTGTCCCGCAACAGCTGCATCGACTTGCGCAGCAGCAGCCGGGTGTCGTGCGGCTGAATCACCCCGTCGATGTAGCCGCGCTCCGCGGCGGTCCACGGGATCGCCAAGTTGAGGTTGTAGCCCTCGACGAAGTCGCGCTTGACCTGCTGCGCCTCCGGCGTGGTCGGATCCGGAAAGCGCTTCATCAGCAGCTGCGCAGCACCGTCGGCGCCGATCACCGCGATACGCGCGGTAGGCCACGCGAAGTTCAAGTCCGCGGCGAGCTGCTTGCAGCCCATCACCGCATAGCCGCCGCCGTAAGCCTTGCGGATGATGATCGTCACCTTCGGTACGTCCGCCTCGACAAGGGCATTGAAGAAACGCCCGCCGCGCTTGATGATCCCGCTCTTCTCTTCCTGCACCCCGGGCATAGCACCTGGGGTGTCGACAACGAAAACCAAGGGCAGGTTGTAGGAGTCGCAGAAGCGGATGAACCCAGCCGCTTTGTCGGAGGCCTCCGTGTCGACCGCCCCCGACAAGTGCATCGGCTGGTTGGCGATCACCCCAACCGGTCGTCCGTCTACCCGGGCGAAAGCCGTGATCATCGCCAGACCACGCTGCGCTGCCACGTCGAAGACATCGCCGTCGTCGAAGATGCGCAACAGAATCTCGTGCATGTCGTAGGCGGCGTTATCGGCGTCGGGCACTATCGAGTCGAGTTCCAGATCGGCCGAGGTGATCTCCGGCTCCAGCCCGGGGTTCACGATCGGCGGAGAATCAAAGCAGTTGGACGGCAAGAACGACAAGTAGTCGCGGACATATTGGTACGCGGCGGCCTCCGACTCCACCACCTGGTGGATATTGCCGTACCGAGCCTGGTTGTCCGCGCCGCCCAACTCGTCGAGGCTGACGTCCTCGCCGGTGACGTCCTTGATGACGTCGGGGCCGGTGATGAACATGTAGCCCTGGTCGCGCACCGCCACCACCATATCGGTCTGAATCGGCGAATATACAGCTCCCCCAGCGCATTTGCCCAGAATGATGGAGATCTCAGGAACCACGCCGCGCAACATCTCGTGACGCCTGGCCAGCTCGGCATACCAAGCCAACGAGGTGACCGCGTCCTGGATACGAGCGCCCGCCGAGTCATTGATGCCGACAATCGGGCAGCCGGTCATCGCGCACCACTCCATCAGCTTGGCCACCTTGCGGCCGAACATCTCGCCCACTGAGCCCTGGAACACGGTCTGGTCGTGGGAGAACACCGCGACCGGACGGCCGTTGATCCGGGCATGTCCGGTTACCACCCCGTCGCCGTACAGCGCATTCGGGTCACCCGGGGTCTTGCACAGCGCGCCGATCTCCAGGAAGGTGCCCGGATCCACCAGCGCGTGGATGCGCGCTCGCGCGCTCGGGATATCCAGCTTCGCCCGTTTTGCGACGGCCTTCTCACCGCCGGGCTCGTTGGCCAGCTCAAGACGAGCGCGCAGCTCGGCAAGCTTTTCGGCGGTGGTGTGGGTG
Source organism: Mycobacterium sp. (assembly GCF_965230835.1). Lineage (GTDB taxonomy): Bacteria > Actinomycetota > Actinomycetes > Mycobacteriales > Mycobacteriaceae > Mycobacterium. The sequence continues at coordinate 2,496,064 of NZ_CBDDLW010000002.1, read as the reverse complement.
GAAGCTGGCTCGGCGACGGTCACTACTTGCCTACCTCACTTGTCTGGATACGTTCTTTCTAGATCTTGCCCAACGCGCGGCTCATGTGTTCGCCAACCTTGGCGATAATCGGCTCGTCGATGGCCTGAATGTGCTCGCCACCGATCGGCACGACCTCAAGGTCGGAAACGTACTCGCCCCAGCCACCATCCGGCTGGCGAACGGCGTATCGCGGCTCGAACATGATCGCGTCGTCATGGTAGCGATCGGCCATGTAGAGGGTGACGTGGCCGTCATATGGTCGAATCTCGGCGGTGTCGATCGCCCGATTGTCCAGATACGACGTTCGCTGGTGTTCGATGATCCCGGCGGGTATTTGCACGCCACTGGCGCTGACGGCGTCTAGCACAAAACGAACCTGGCCCTCGTCGTCGAGCTCTTCGAGCTGTTCGTACGGGATCTCTGGAACGGTGACGTTGAACGTCTTCTCAGCGAACTTGGCATAGCGGTCCCAGCGCTTGCGGATTTCCTCCTTGGTCTGGGGGATCTCCTCGCCCGCGCGCACCGCATCGATCAAGCCCACGAAGCGAACGTCCTTGCCAAGCTGCTTCAGGCCGATCGCACACGCATAAGCCAGCACACCGCCCAGCGACCAGCCCACCAGGATGTAGGGCCCGTCGCCCTGCATCTCTACCAGCTTGGGCACGTAAGCCGCCGCCCGCTCTTCGATCGAACCCTCGACCCGCTCGAAACCGTACATCGGAGTATCCGCGGGCAGCCGGTTAAGCAGCGGCTCGTAGACGACCGTCGAGCCGCCCGCCGGATGGAACACGAACACAGGGGCTTTTGCCTCACCTGCGGGACCATCGGGTCGCGCCCGCAGGGTGCGGACGAAGCCGTCGATCTGGCCAGCTTCCAAGTAGCCGCGCACCTTTTCGGCCAGGGCCTCGATGTTGGGCGAGGTCAGCACATCTTCAGCACTGATCGGCCCTTCGGCGCGCTCTGAAAGCCGCTGCGCCAGTTTGGCAGCTGAGTCGCGATCCAGACCGGGCAGTGTGTTGAAGATGCCGCCCGGCGACTTGCCCGTAACGATCGCCCAGGTAGCGAAAGTGACGCGTTCGGCGGCATCCCGCGGCGGGACGTCAGAATTGAGCGCCTCGGCGACCGCCTGCTGACTTAGCGCGTGGGGAGGACCCCCCGGGCTCGGCTGCTCTCCGTCAGCGCTGGGCACACCGCCCGCGTGCGAACCAGGACCGGCCGGGTCCGTTGGCGGCGGCGGAACCGGAACATCAGAGACCGCGGACGACGCCTGCGGCGCTGCCGAGCCATCAGACGTTTCAGGGGTGGTAGCCGGCCCACCAGCGAGCACCTCGGCCTGCGCCTTAGCAATCTCCTCAGCAGACTGGGTCTGCTGGTATTCGTGCAGCTGCTCTACCTCGTCGCGGTGTTCAATCGCGTACTCAATCAGCTTCTCGACATTGTAGAGGTTGGCGTCGCGCACGGCCTGCAGCTGGATGGGCGGTAGGTCGAAGTCATATTCGACGCGATTCTTGATTCGGACAGCCATGAGCGAGTCCAGGCCAAGCTCGATCAGCGGGACCTCCCATGGCAGGTCCTCGGGTTCGTAGCCCATAGCCGATGCCACGATCATGCCCAGCCGCTCGCTGATGGCCTCGCCGGAATCCGGCGACCATCGACCGACATGACTCGGAAGGTAGCGATTGGTCAGGCTGTCCGACAACGTATCGGCCACTGGCTCCTCGGCAGGAGCTTGCGGCGCGACCTCCACGCTCACACCGGTCGGCGCCGCAACGGCCGCGACTGCTGTGCCGGCACCAACCGCGGTCGGCAAGACGGAATCCTGCCCGGCGCGAGTGACCAGAGCGTCGTACACCAGGGTGAAAGACTCGTCGATTCGTGCATGCACCTGAACCGCGGCGCCGCCGGGATGCCGAGTCATGGTCGTCACCAGCCGGGCCCCTTCTCCAGGCACCGCACGTTGCTCGGCAGCTGTCAGCTGTGCATCTGGGAGCACTTGCACCGCTGCCGCTTTGACCAATGCGCCCAGATCGGCGTTCTCCCGAGGCGCGTATTCCCAAACGTGGCGGCCATCCGGCAGCGCCACATGTGTTCCCGGCATCATCACCGAACCGTCACCCGAGAATTGCGCATCAAGCCAATGATCTTTGCGCTTGAAACGGGTCGGGGGAATGTTTGCGTAGTCCTCGGGCACCGGCGGCCCGGCGGGGCGCCGTGGGAAAAGCGTGCGGATGTCCAGGTCATGTCCATGCACATAAAGCTGTGCCATGGCCTTCACCATCGACTCGACTTCGTCTTCCTTACGGGCCAGGGTCGCAACCAGTTGCGCGTCATGCAGCCCCGCCGAGGCCGTCGTTAGCCCCACCTGCATCAGCGCCACTGGGTTAGGTGCCAACTCCAGGAAGGTGGTGTGTCCGCTGTCCACGGCGTTGCGGATCCCGTGGGTGAAGTAGACGCTGTGGCGCAAGCCCTTCTTCCAGTAGTCGACATCATGGATGGGCGCACTGCCGGGCTTGACGTAGCTGCCCTCATGCACCGTTGAGAAGATTCCGGCCGTCGGGCTCATCGGCACGATACCCTGCAATTCCGCAGTCAACTCGCCCAGCAGAGGATCCATCTGCGAGGTGTGGCTGGCTCCCTTCGTCTGGAACTTGCGGGCGAACTTGCCTTCGGACTCCGCGCGAGCGATGATCGCGTCCACCTGCTCGGGCGGACCACCGATGACGGTTTGGGTGGGAGCGGCGTAGACACACACCTCGAGGTCAGGGAAATCGGAGAACACGGTCTTGATTTCGTCAGCGGAGTATTCCACCAGCGCCATCAGCCGGATGTACTCGCCGAATAGCATCGCCTCGCCTTCACCCATCAAATGCGAGCGCGAGCAGATCGCGCGGGTGGCATCGCGCAGCGACAAGCCACCGGCGAAGTAGGCCGAAGCCGCTTCACCGAGCGACTGCCCGACCACCGCGGCGGGTTTGGCGCCGTGGTGCTTGAGCAGCTCACCCAGCGCTATCTGGATCGCAAAGATCGTCACCTGGGTGGTCTCGATGCCGTAGTCCTGAGAATCATCCAGGATCAGCTCAAGCACCGAGTAGCCCAGCTCATCCTGCACCAGCGCGTCGACCTTCTCGATCCACTCGCTGAAGACGTCATCGCGCAGGTACAGGCTCTTACCCATCTTGCGGTGTTGAGCGCCGAACCCAGCCAGGACCCATACCGGTCCGGCCGTCACTGGACCGTCGGCGCTGAACACATTCGGTCGCTGCTTGCCCTCGGCGACGGCACGGAGGCCCTTGACGGCTTCGTCGTGGTCGTGAGCCAGCACCACAGCCCGAGAACGGCCATGGTTGCGTCGCGATAGTGACCGCCCAATCGCCTCTAGCGACGCGGCCCGCCCGTCAGGGCCGTCTATCCAGTCGGCCAGCTCGGCTGCGGCCGCCTTCTTACGGGACGTCAAAAACGCCGAAACCGCCAAAGGGACCACTGGTTTGGCAAGATCCTCCGCCGCTTCTTGGGCCGCGAGCTCACCAAGAGCGACTTCCTTGAGCCGCAGCGCCTCGTCCGTCAGGCCTGGCAACTCGGGCTCTGGCTCGTCGTCCGACAAGCCGGTGACCTCACCTCCGAATGCGCCGTACTCGTCGATCCGCCGCTCGCCGTCTTCGGCTGCGGCGGACTCGGCAGGTTCGGGTTCGGGTTCGGGTTCACGTTCGACCACGTCGCGCGGCAACACCTCGCGCACCACCAAGTGCGCGTTGGCACCGCCGAAGCCGAAACTCGAAACTCCAGCCAGCGCGTACCCGCCGTAGCGGGGCCAGTCGGACGCTGTATCGATCACCTTCAGACGCATGGCGTCAAAATCGATGTACGGGCTAGGCCCGGCGAAATTGATCGACGCGGGCAGCCTGTCGTGCTGCAGGGCCAGCACCACTTTGGCCATGCTGGCCGCACCGGCCGCCGACTCTAGATGGCCGACGTTGGTTTTTACCGCACCCAGTAGCACCGGCCGATCGGCGGCACGCCCCCTGCCGACAACGCGGCCTAGAGCCTCGGCCTCGATCGGGTCACCGAGAACGGTGCCGGTACCGTGCGCCTCGATATAGTCCACGGTGCGCGGATCGATGCCGGCGTCCTTGTAGGCCCGACGCAGCACGTCAACTTGCGCGTCCTGGCTGGGCGCGATCAGACCGTTCGAACGTCCGTCATGGTTGACCGCGCTGCCAGCGATAACCGCCAGAATTTGGTCACCGTCTCGACGAGCGTCATCGACCCGTTTGAGCACCAACATGCCGCCGCCCTCGGAACGGGTGTAGCCGTCGGCGTCGGATGAGAATGACTTGATCCGGCCGTCTGGTGCCAGCACCGCCCCAACCTCGTCAAAACCGATCGTCACCATAGGTGTGATCAGGGCATTGACACCACCGGCCACCGCCACATCGGCTTCCCCATTTCGCAGCGCCTGCACACCCTGATGCACCGCGACCAGCGAGCTCGAACACGCGGTGTCGATGGTGACCGAAGGGCCCCGGAAGTCGTAGAAGTACGAAACCCGGTTGGCGATGATCGAACTGGCGGTACCGGTGATCGCGTAGGGGTGGGCGACGGTCGGATCGGATACGGCCAGGAAGCTGTAATCGTTGGTTGAACTACCGACATATACACCAACCGACTCGCCGCGCAGACTCGACGCGGGAATGCGGGCGTGCTCTAGCGCCTCCCAGGTCAGCTCCAGCGCCATCCGCTGCTGCGGGTCGATGTTGTCGGCTTCGGTCTTGGCCACCGCGAAGAACTCCGAATCGAAGCCCTTGATGTCTTTCAAGTAGCCGCCGCGTGTATGGGCCTGCGCAACCCGCTCGGCGATCCGAGGCTCTTCAAGGAATTCCGACCAGCGCCCCTCAGGCAGATCGGTAATCGCGTCACGACCTTCCAGCAGCGCCTGCCAAGTCTCCTCAGGGCTGTTCATATCGCCAGGAAAGCGGGTAGACAGTCCCACGATCGCAATATCGACGCGCTGCGCCGGGCCATTGCGGGTCCAGTCGGCGCTGTCGTCGAATTCGGCGTTGGACTCCGGTTCGCCCTCAACAATCCGTGTTGCCAGAGATTCAATGGTCGGATGCTGGAACGCCACAGCCACCGATAAAGTGACACCGGTCAAGTCTTCGATGTCTGCGGCCATCGCCACGGCATCCCGCGACGCCAAACCTAGCTCCACCATAGGCACCGACTCGTCGATCAAGTCCGGCGATTTGCCGACGGCCCTGGCCACCCAGTTGCGCATCCACTCCCGCATTTCGGGGACCGTCATGTCGGTCTTCGGGAGCGGTTCTCCGGCGTGCGCCTCGTCAACACTCGGGTAGTCCCGACTTGATTGCCAGTCCTGGGAAGCGCCGTTTTCCTGGTCGGTGTCAGCCATGATCGCCGGCTCAGTCCGACTCTTCAGCGAAGATCGTCGGAGAACCGACGCCGCTGCGGAGGCTGCCGTCGAGGTACGCCGTGCGGCACGCCCGCCGCCCGATCTTGCCGCTAGAGGTTCGAGGAATCGTTCCGGCCTGCACAAGCAGCACGTCCCGGACGGTCGCGCCGTGTCTTACCGCAATGGCTCCCCGGATGTCGTCGGCGATGGGCTGGTAATCGAGTTTGTGCGCGCCAGGTGCACGCTCTCCTACGATCACCAACTGCTCGGAAGTGTCCTCCGGGTCGAATTTCAGACCGGCGTGCGGGTCGTCGAACACCGCCTTCGGCAGCTGGTTGGCCGGCACGGAGAAAGCAGCCACGTAGCCGATCCGCAGTGCCTTGCTGGATTCCTGCGCTGAGTATTCGAGATCCTGCGGGTAGTGATTTCGACCGTCGATGATGACAAGGTCCTTTATCCGGCCGGCAATATAGAGGTGGTCGTTGAAATACGTGCCGTAGTCGCCGGTCCGAACCCACAGCCCATCGTCAGGGGCACGCTCGGCACGTGACTCGCTGATACGCGACTTGAGGATGTTCTTGAACGTCTTTGTGGTCTCTTCTTCCTTGTTCCAGTAGCCGATCCCCAGGTTGTTGCCGTGCAACCAGATCTCACCGATCTGCCCGTCGGGCAGCTCGCTGGCCGATTCGGGATCCACAATGACTGCCCATTCGTCGACACCGACCTTGCCCGCGGAAACCTGGGCAACGGCATTCGGCGCGTCCGCAGCGACCTCGACGAAGCGTTGGTTGTTCAGTTCGTCGCGGTCGACGTGGATGACCGTCGGCGGCTCGTCCTTCGGCGTCGTCGAAACAAACAGCGTTGCTTCGGCAAGCCCGTAGGACGGTTTGATGGCCGTCTCCCGCAAGCCGTAAGGCTTGAACGCTTCGTAGAACTTGCGCATCGACGCTGGCGACACCGGTTCGCTGCCGTTCAAGATCCCCTTGACGTTGCTGAGGTCCAGCGGCGGTTCGTCGTCGCGCGGTAGACCACGCACCGCGGCGTGTTCGAATGCGAAGTTCGGCGCGGCCGAGAAGGTACCGCCGACCTCGCCGGGCTTGCGTGCGAGCTCGCGGATCCAGCGCCCGGGCCGGCGCACAAACGCGGCGGGTGTCATAAAGGTGAAGCTTTGGCCCAACACAGGGGCCAACAGCGCGGTGATCAGGCCCATATCGTGGAATAACGGCAGCCAGCTGACCCCTCGGTCACCTTCACTGCCCTCCAGGGAATGCAGCACCTGGACCACATTGGTGGGCAGGTTCAGGTGGGTGATCTGCACGCCAGTCGGAATGCGCGTCGAACCCGAGGTGTACTGCAGGTAGGCGGTTGTTTCCTCGCTGGCCCCGGGCGGCTGCCAGGTGGAAGCCACTTCGGTGGGCACCGCGTCGACCGCGATGACACGTGGCCGTTCCTTGGCCGAACGCCCGCGGATGAACTTGCGGACACCTTCAGCAGAGCCGCTGGTAGTCAGGATCGTCGACGGGGCACAGTCGTCGAGAACCGCGTGCAAACGCCCGACGTGCCCCGGCTCGGCCGGATCGAACAACGGCACCGCGATCCGGCCGGAGTACAGCGCGCCGAAGAAAGAGATGAGGTAGTCCAGGTTCTGCGGGCACAGGATGGCGATGCGGTCACCCAACTCGGTTACCTGCTGTAAACGGGCTCCCACGGCGCGGTTGCGGGCACTGAAGTCGGACCACAAGATGTCGCGTGCAACACCGTCACGTTCGGTGGAAAAATCCAGGAACCGGTAGGCCAGCTTGTCACCACGAACCTTCGCCCACCGCTCGACGTGCCGAACCAGGTTGGTGTTATCCGGGAACCTGATCTTTCCGTTCACGATGAACGGGTTGTGGTAGGCCATACCGCCCTCTCCTGTCACCAAACATCTTGGTCGGCTCCGCCGACGGTCAAATCTGCGCGCGAACCAGCATTCGAACAGCGTCCGCCTGCACGGACGCTGGCAGTTGCCAGTTTCGACCCGATCGGGCCATACATATGCTCTTACTTTTCTCTTAATGTTAAGGGGCTGCACGCCGCAGACCAAATCACAACGTACCGCTGTTCGCGGACACAATACTGTGCTCAGGGCCGTGTCTTTCTACCCCAGTTCTCCCTCGCAAGCTAGGGCGTCCTCGCTGAAGACGTCAGGCCGGTTCACAACCCCCAAGTCGCCCGAGCGACCTCACCCATGTTTGGGATGCGGCGCGTTCTCGATCAGATTCCGCGCCCAGCGCAACGTCCATTCGGTCGCTGTCTCGCCGTTGGAGTTCCAGAATTCCGGGGTCGCATACATCGCGTGGACCGGCTGGGCGGCGCCACCAGCGAGTGTATTCAGCGTGGTTGGCAAGTTCGCGGGACTGAAGGCATCCTGCGGAGCAGCACAGATCAAGTCCCCTGGAGCGCAGATCTCATTGGTTCGGCGGTCCAGCGCGCCGAAACCACCCGGCCGCGCGCCGGTCATCGTTAAGCCCAGGCCCGACAGCACCGGCACCTCATGCAAGGTGATCTCGGCGCCCTCACCTGGCGGGTCGGGCGGGATTTCGTTGCCAACACCCTGCTGGCGGCGGCCATCGGCGATGAGCGTCACGCCAAGAACCAGATCCTCGTCAACAGGCCCGCGGCCATTGCCGATATCGCTGGCGACGTCGCCGGCTATTACCGCGCCCTGCGAGAAACCGATCAACACGTAGCTGGTCAACGGGCACTTGTTGTTCATCTCTGTCATTGCCCGGATCATCACGCGGGTGCCTTCGGCCCGGCTGTCGTTATATGACATCTGATTGTCAGCACTGAGCGGATTGTGGAACTGCGCGGTGTAAGGGACTGTGTAGCTTTGCACCCGAGAGGGGGGAAACTCCTCGCTGAGCGGACCCGTCACTTTGAGCAGCAAGGCCCTCGGGAACTGCACCGGGGCAAGTGGGTTTTCCTGAGGCGAGGATTCCCAGGTTCCTGGCACAGCTATCAGCTGCACATCAGGACAGGAGGCGTCTTGGAACGCAGGCCGAGGCTTTTTCGGATGAGTTGCGGTGGCGCCCGGCGGCAATACGCCCGGCGGCACGGCCGTGGGTGAGGATTCCGGGCGGCGCAGCATGATCACCACGGCCACGATCACCAGAGCGACGACCGTCGCCATAGCTCCGGCTGCTATCCAGCCCAGGATCCGGTGGCGCTTTCGCCGGGCGTTCTTGGCCATGTTCTCCTGCCAGCACAGTCGTTGGGTCCATCGATAGGCTCCGGTGCAGATGCGGACGGCCGCGATGTCGCACACTGCCCTCGCAGCCCGAAATCACCCGCACCGCGCGGTGCGACTGCTCCGCCCCCTACTGCACCCCTATCACGGTACCGGCTCGCAACCCGGTGCGGCTGGCTGTCGTGGCGTCGCCAGGTTCTGCGCACGCGAGCGAAAGGGCTCGAAGCGTGGTTAGCTAGCCGATGGCGCCAACAATGTCACCCGACATTGCACCCAGCTGCTGCGACCATGCGCCCCAGCCGTTGTCCCCACCGCTCGGGAAGTCGAAGTGGCCGTTGTGCCCGCCCGACGAGCGGTAGGTCTGGTAAAACATCCTGCTGTTGGCCATCGCCTGGCCAGCTGCGTCGATCATGGCCGCAGGGTCACTGGCCCCCACGTTGGTCGGGCTGTAGACCCATACACGGGTGTTGTTCTGCGCCAACAGATTGATGTGCACGTACGGGTCATGCCACTTCCACCGGCCTAGCTGTGGCGCTCCCCACATTCCGTTGCCGTCCACCCCGCCGAACCGCTGCAAGCCCGCGAGAATCGCGCCGTTTGTCGTGGTGTTCGATGGGTACAGAAACCCCGACAAGGAACCGGCAAAGCCGAAGCGGTCGGGGTGAAATGCCGCCAGCGCCATCGCGCCATAGCCGCCTTGAGATGCACCCACCGCGCCATGACCACCCGGGGCCAGGCCCTTGTTCGCGGCCAACCAATCAGGCAGTTCGGCCGATAGGAAGGTCTCCCACTGCTTGCTCCCATCCTGCTCCCAGTTGGTGTACATGCTGTACGCGCCACCAGCTGGCGCCACCACTGAGATCCCCTTGCCAGCCAGCGTGTTCATCGCGTTGCCCGCAGTCACCCAGTTGGCGACATCCGGAGCGGCGTTGAAGGGATCCAGAAGGTATACCGCGTGCGGCCCGCCCGCCATGAATGCCACCGGAATATCCCGACCCATCGCCGCCGAAGGCACCATCAAAGTCTCGTAGCCAGCCGCTTTGGCCTTGCCAACGAATCCTGCCGATGCCGTCACACCCCCCAGCCCGAGCGCCAGTACCGCAACGCAGAGCACTCGCAGTAGGACCGACAAATCCGGTAAGCGCCTCATGTCCAACCTCCACTGTCCATCCGTCGCCTCCAGATCCAGCGTCGAGCGCGCGTTGCGCCCATGCGGCAAACCCCGGCCCGCACGTAGCTAACCACAGACCGTCCGATCGGATAAAGGAAAATGTCTAACGGCGGCGACCCCTTCGGGTCGCCGCCGTTAGACGTGGTTGTAGATGACGCCAAGGGGCGTCGTTCGCGCTTTAGGTGCCCTCGATGTCGGTGCTGGTGTCCGTGTTCGGGGTCGCTCCCAGTGTGCGCTGCAGGTCGGGCTTCATCGCGTTGAGCTCAGCGCCCCAGTACTCCCAGCTGTGGGTGCCATATTCCGGGAAATTGAACACGGCGTTGTGTCCGCCGCCGGCGATGTAGGCGTCCTGGAACTTGATGTTGCTGGTCCGCACGAAACCTTCAAGGAACTTGGCGGGCAGGTTGTTACCGCCCAAGTCCGACGGCTTGCCGTTACCACAGTAGACCCAGACGCGGGTGTTGTTGGCGATCAGTTTCCCGACGTTCAGCAACGGGTCGTTGCGCTTCCACGCCGGGTCGTCCCGCGGGCCCCACATGTCCGCAGCCTTGTAGCCGCCGGCGTCACCCATCGCCAGGCCGATCAGCGGAGGACCCATCGCCTGAGACGGGTCAAGCAGACCGGACATTGCACCGGCATAGGTGAACTGGTCTGGATGGTTGAGCGCCAAGGACAGCGCCGACGACCCCGCCATAGACAGACCCACCGCAGCGCTTCCGGCGGGCTTGACGCTCTTGTTGCTCGACAGCCACTGCGGAAGCTCGCTGGTTAGGAAGGTCTCCCATTTGTAGGTTTGGCAACCAGCGTTCCCACACGCGGGCCGATACCAGTCGGTGTAGAAGCTGGACTGCCCACCGACAGGCATGATGACCGACAGACCCGACTGGTAGTACCACTCGAAGGCCGGGGTATTGATGTCCCAGCCGTTGAAGTCGTCCTGAGCGCGCAGGCCATCAAGCAGGTAAACCGCGGGTGAGCCGTCCCCGCCGCTTTGGAACTGGATCTTGATATCGCGGCCCATCGCGGCCGAGGGCACCTGAAGGTACTCCACCGGCAAACCTGGCCGGGAAAACGCCCCGGCGGTCGCCGATCCCCCAACGGCGCCGATCAGACCCGGAAGCAGGGCCGCCCCCACAGCTCCGATTGCGAGTCGGCGCGGCATACCGGTCACGGTGCCACGAAGCCTGTCAACAAGATTCATAGATTATTTCCTCATCGTGTAGGCGCGTCGTTTGAGTGGGCGAATCCTGAACTAGGTCAGACTGCATGCGTAACACGCAGCAGTGCCTATGTAGTCAACCACAACTTAGAGCATCCGCCTGCTTCGTGCAGGTTCCTGCGCTCAAGATCCGGAGGCCGCTCACCCCGATCTCGGTTTCATAACAGTGGCCGGAAATCGCATTTCCGCATGTGCGCGGCGTTGGGCGGCCAACCGCGAATGGGTCGAGTGTGATTTGGCTGTCAATATCGGCCGCCGCGATCACCGACGGTCGGATTCATCGATCCAAAGCCGGCCACAGCCGCCCGGAGCCAGTCGGAGAGTCGAGGTCGGTCGGCGGTGGCCGGCGCGCCCTCACGGGGCTGGTGCGGGCCCGTCACCATCGGGCACATCGAGCCCACATCTGACCAGCTCATAGCGCGGAACACGGTTAATCCGGTACTGCGTGAATGCGTATGCATGTCGCAGGTTGGAGATGAACCGATGCACACTCATGGGGGTACGCACCGAGTTGAGCACCGCCTGTGTGGCAGGGCACTGCAGTGCCGCCTCCGCCTGCGCGACCCATTCTTGGTCGAGGTAGCCCGGAACGCCGGGATAGCTCTTCACCCACGGTCCGTCAGCAACCACCCAGTCCGGGAAAAGGTTCTTGTCATGGCCGATGCGCCCGTGCTTCAACCGTTCGGTGTGCGCAGCCAGCGGATTCGCCAACCCGATTTGATCGATCACCCGCACATTCAGACCGACGTTCATACCGAGCATTCCGAGGTTGGTGAAGAACACGGTGTGCTCCGGCTTTTCGACCGCCCGACGGCCCCTCGACGCGCTCGCCGCCGCTACAGGATGATCCATCGGTACGACGTCCCACTGGGTGTAGTTGCCCGATGGCAACAACAACGCCCCGTCCGGTGTTTCATTGAGTGCCGCCAGAACCGCTGCCATCCTCGGATAACCCAGGTAGTCGGCAGCAGTCAGCGGATGCGCTCGCCCGGTAGCCTGCGCGTAAAAGCGCCGCTCGTCAACGATTCCCGAGTAGGTGACCCGGGTGGCGTCATCACCCATTCCAGGCGAATTCGCCGCCCAGAGCGACCAGCCCGCAACCCCCAACCAGAGCAAGCTAGCAACACCGGCCACCCAGTAGCCAGTCTCACGAGCAAACTCCTTTCCGTCCGGCAGCGCCACCGGGATCACCGCTACCGGAGCAAGTAGACAAAACATGGGCGCGAGTAGCACCCGGCCGTGCATGAAGTCGCCGCCTTGACGAATCCAGTACAGCGCCTGCAGCAAGCCGCTGCCAACCATAAAGGCCACCACTGCCGGCGGGCTTTGCACCGCACGGGCCACCCGACCGTAGTTGGGCGCCACCACCGGACGTAGGAAGGACCGCTGCCGCCGGGTGGCCATCAACAGAAATCCCAGCGGCACTAACAGCATTGCCGGCACCCAGAGCAGGTAAGGCTGGTTGAAATTCGCAAGATAGATCGTGCCCTGCGACCACTTGTCGCCGGCGGCATCTTTAGCTAAAGCAGTTCCCGGTACCAGCAATCCGTAGTAGCCCATCCGGAAGATCTGGTAAGCGACCGGCAGCAAACCGCCCGCCACGACAATCAGCAACCGGTTCTGCCAGGTCCGGGCCACGATCAACATCATGATCAGCGCCGCTCCGCCGATCAGCGCCAGCTCGGGTCGGACCAGCACGCTGCATCCGGCGAGAAAGGCCAGCGCGCCGGTGAACACCCGGCCCTCCGGACGCACCCGCAGCGGCTGCGACCAGCAGACCATCATCCACCACAACAGTCCCAGATAAGCCAGTACCAGCCCGCATTCCAGGCCGGACGTAGCGAAGTCGCGCGCCGGCGGCACCGCAATGTAGACCAACGCCCCCGCCGGCAGCATGACCGCGCGACGGCCCCGCAGGCTAGGCGCGTACAACCGGCCGGTCCCCAACATGAGCAGCACCACACCCAGCACCGAAAATGCCAACGCCAGGGTCAGCGCCACGTACTCCAGTCGCAGCGGGCCGCCCACCCAGCCGCCCGCATCTAACAGGTAGGTCCACGCGGTCGAGGTGTTGGCCTCCACTCGCTCGCCGTGATTGAACACCGGCCCGTTGCCGGCAAGCAGATTGCGCACCGTGCGCAGCACAATCAGCCCATCGTCGGCGATCCAGCGACGTCGCCAACTCCCCCAGCCGTAAAGCACCGCGATCACTGACACGCTGATCCACAGGCTTATTCGGACCATGGGGGGGTAAGGAAAGGCCGGCCAACTCCGCGCCCGGACCATTGGTCGGCGGGGCAGCACGTCGCCGTCGCGGACCTTGAGGCCGGGACTAGCCGAAAGCAACGGCGGCACCAACCGTTCCGATCCACGCCAGCGCCAGCAGCTGCAGTACCCGGTCCCGCAGCGCGATGTCCTCTGGCTCCCCCGCCAGCCCACCGTCGACGTCAACGGCATAGCGCAAGATGGCGATGGTGAACGGCACCATCGACACGGCAAACCAGGACCCCGAGTGCTGATCACGCTCAAACGCCCAGAGCCCGTAACAGACCACCACCGCAGTGGCCGACAACGTCCAGACGAAACGCAGATAGGTGCTCGTATAGCTCTCCAGCGACTTGCGGATCTTGGCTCCGGTGCGCTCGGCGAGTTGCAACTCGGCATACCGCTTGCCGGCCACCATGAACAGCGACGCGAACGCCGCCGACAACAAGAACCATTGCGACAGCGGCGTGTCGGTCGCCGCGCCACCAGCGATGGCTCGCAGCAGATAGGCCGACGACACTATGCAGATATCCATCACCGGTTGATGCTTGAGCCCATAGCAATACCCCAGCTGAATGGCCAAGTAGACGGCCATCACCACGGCCAGGTTCGGAGTGAGCAGCCAGGAGACCGCCAGCGAGCTCGCACCCAGCACAGCTGCCAGGCAGTACGCCAACCACTCGGGCACCACACCGGCCGCAATCGGCCGGTACCGTTTGGTCGGGTGCTCGCGGTCGGCGTCGACGTCACGGATGTCGTTGATCAAATAGACCGACGAGGCCGCCAGGCTGAACACCACGAACGCCACGCCCACGTTGCCGAGCAAGTCAACGTAGTTGTACTGGATTCCGCGGCCCGCCGCGGCCAGCGGCGCAGCCAACACCAACACGTTTTTCACCCACTGGCGCGGGCGGATTGCCTTGATTACCCCGGCGACGAGATTAGCCGGAGCTCCGGTGACAGGGACCAGGTCTTCGCTCATCCGGCGGCACCTCCGGTGTTCGGGACGGGCGTGGCGCGCGCACTCACGGCAACGCCCGCAGCGCGGCCGACGATCCGGCTGCCGGAAAAGATCGCTGAACGCAAACCCGCCGCGATGGCCGCACCAATAGCAACACCGGCAGCAACGTCGCTGGGGTAGTGCACACCCAGCAGGACTCGCGACAACGCCATCGGCGAGACCAACACCGCGGCGCACATTGCTGCGGGTAGGCCAGTTGCCCTGCCCATCAGGATCGCCGCCGCAGTCGTCGAGGTGGCATGCGCAGACGGGAAACTCAGCTGGCTGGGTGTCCCCACGTTTACCGCGATGGCCGGGTGGTGCGGTCGCCGGCGTCGCACCACCCGCTTGATCAAGACCGCGGCCGCATGGGCTGCAAACGCACCGGCACCCACCGCCACCCAATCACGGCGCCGGCCCGGCACAAGCAATGCACCGAGTAGCGACACCGCCAGCCAACCCAGGCTGTGCTCACCGAAATGAGAAAGTCCGCGCGCCGTGGTCAGCGCACCCGGGCGATCAGCAAGCGCAAACTGAACGGCCGCCATGGCAGCAACCTCGCCACGCGGTGACTCCAGTTCAGGCATGCTCAGACTCTTGGTTTGTCACCGACACTGCGGCTGGCAGCAGCGCCGTCTCCCACTTCTGTTTGCTGGACAACACTGGTAACGCGTCACGGTATGTCCTGCGCATCTCATCGAACCGTTTCGCAAGCTGGCGCTGTCGACGTATCGACTGCCACAGTAGCGACATCATCTTGGCCCGATCGCGCTGACGGTAAACCACACCGCACCCGTCGGCCGTCGTGACGGTCGCGCCGTCGACAGTAGACAAAAGGAACCAGCGCGCGTCCTGCGTCGGCACGTTGAACTCCGGGCGGCGGTGGTGGCTCGGGTCGGCTCGGGTGAGATTGTGCAGGATCCCGCGAACCAGCCGATAGCCGATGATCAGTGGGTTCACCGGCGGCTTCATCACCTTGTTTTTGTGCAACGGCGGCGGCAGCTCGCTTGCGGCCGGCAGCACCACCGCGTCCGGGTAGTCCTTGCGCATGCGGTGTACTTCCGGCAGCGCCGATTCCAGGATGGAGAAAATGTGCTCGGGACCGGCGAGGAAGTCGTCGATGGCTTTGTTCTGGATGGCGACAGTTGAATACTCTAAACAGGCAAGGTGTTTCAGAGTTGCCTTGAGGTGGCTGCGGACCAGGCCGGTGACGTCGCCGTCCCAGTGCATCGCGGCCACCACCAAGCGGTTACGCAAATGGAAATAGGCCTGCCAGTCGATGGCGTCGTCTTTGTCGCTCCAGGCCATGTGCCAGATCGCGGCGCCGGGCAGCGTGACGGTTGGATAACCGTGCCCGGCAGCCCGCAGCCCGTAGTCGGCGTCGTCCCACTTGATGAATAGCGGTAGTGGCTGTCCCAGCTCTTCGGCAACCTGCCGCGGGATCATGCATGTCCACCAACCGTTGTAGTCGACGTCGATACGCCGGTGCAGCAGCTTGCTGCGTGATTTAGTGCTGTCGGAGTTCTTGCCGCGAGACTTGTCGTCGTTTAACGGGTATTCGGCAAAGTCATGGTCGTACTCGGCGTGCGGCGCGGCCGTCCACATGAACGTCGACCGATCGACCACCTCGCCCATGATGTGCAGGTGCGACGGTTCCTGCAGGTTGAGCATCTGGCCGCCCACGAGCATCGGCACCTTGGCGAAGCGGTGCATTGCCAGCACCCGCAGAATTGAGTCCGGCTCGATGCGGATGTCGTCGTCCATGAACAGAATCTGCTGGCAGTCGGTGTTTTTCAGCGCCTCGTACATCACTCGGCTGTAGCCGCCGGAACCGCCCAGGTTGGGCTGATCGTGGATGGACAGCCGATCGCCCAACCGTGCGGCCGCAGCCGGAAAGTCTGGGTGCTCCCGCATCTTGCGCACGCCCTGATCAGTAACGATCACTGCCCCGACAACGTGGTCCACCAGCGGGTCCGCGGTGAGTTCGGCCAGAGCGTTGACGCAGTCCGCGGGGCGGTTGAAAGTTGGGATGCCAACGGCGATGTTGGCCGTTCCTGGAGCAGGATCGGCCGCATACCAGCCGCCACTGTGCAGCGTGACTGCAGTGTCGGTGGTGATGTCGAACCAAATCCAACCACCGTCCTCGAAGGGCTGCAGCCCCACCTCGACTTCGACGACCGCAGACTGGTCCGCTTCGCTGGCGAATGCGCGGCCCTCAACGAAGATACGTGCACCGGTGGCCTTCGTTCGGTAGACGTCCACGCGCCCGGATCCGGTCAGCTCGACGTGCAATACCACCGACTTGCAGGTCGTCCAGCGCCGCCAGTAGCTGGCTGGAAATGCGTTGAAATACGTGGCGAATGAGACCCCGGACTCCGCACCGATCTGCAGCGAGGTGCGGGTTTCGGCGTGCGCGCGCCGCGCATTTGTGGGCGATTCCTCCAGATACAACTTGCGCACGTCAAGGGGTTCACCCGGGCGCGGCAAGATTATCCGGGACAGCAGGCTTACGGCAGTCATTAGGCGCCGCTCCTCTTCATCGCTTCGGTCTGCTTCGTCGCCGGCGCCGACGCACGCGCACCTTCTTCGAGAAGCGGCGCGCCGTCACTGAGGTGCGGCATCAAGACGTTGTCATACATGTTCAAAGCGCTGGCAATGGCCATATGCATATCCAGATACTGGTAGGTGCCCAAGCGCCCGCCGAACAGTACTTGCGATGACGCGGTCTCGGACTTCGCCCTGGTCCGGTAGGCGGCCAACAGGGCGCGGTCGGCCTCGGTGTTGATCGGATAGTAGGGCTCATCGCCGTGGTCGGCGAACCGGGAGTACTCGCGCATGATCACCGTCTGGTCAGCCGGGTAATCGCGCTCTAGGTGGAAGTGGCGGAACTCGTGGATGCGGGTGTAGGGCACGTCGAGGTCGTTGTAGTTCATCACTGCGGTGCCCTGAAAATCCCCGATCGGCAAAACCTCAAGCTCGAAATCTAAAGTACGCCAACCGAGCCGGCCATCGGCATAGTCGAAATACCGATCGAGCGGGCCGGTGTAGACAACCGGAGCCTGCGGGCTGCTGGCCCGCAATACATCCCGCACGTCAAACCAGTCGGTGCTCAGCCTTACCTCAATGCGGTCGTCGGCGGCCATGTTCGTCAGCCATGCCGTGTAGCCGTCGACGGGCAGGCCCTCATAGGTGTCGCTGAAGTATCGGTTGTCGAAGGTGTAACGCACTGGCAACCGAGTGATATTGCTGGCCGGCAGTTCCTTGGGGTCGGTTTGCCACTGCTTGGCGGTATAACCCTTGACGAACGCTTCGTAGAGCGGACGGCCAATCAGCGAGATGGCCTTTTCCTCGAGATTCTGCGCGTCGGCGGTGTCGATCTCGGCCGCCTGTTCAGCAATCAGCTTGCGAGCTTCCCCGGGAGTGAAGTACTTGCCGAAGAACTGCGAAACCAGGCCCAACCCCATCGGAAACTGGTACGCCTGCCCGTTGTGCATCGCGAATACGCGGTGACGATAGTCGGTGAAGTCGGTGAATTGCCGAACGTAGTCCCAGACCTTCTTGTTGGAGGTATGGAACAGGTGCGCGCCGTACTTGTGGACTTCGATGCCGGTGCGCGGCTCGGGTTCGGAGTACGCGTTGCCACCGATATGCGGGCGGCGCTCGAGGACGAGCACCCGTTTGTTGAGCTGGGTAGCCACGCGCTCGGCAATCGTCAGGCCGAAGAAACCGGAACCGACGACGAAGAGGTCAAAACGAGCGGTCATCGGTTGCCTAGGGTATCTGACCCGGCTGCCAAAGCCCGATTTGATGACTCGCTGGGTAGACATCGGGCCGGTAACGATGACTTATCAGCGACCTGGGGAGATCGCATCTCAAGGCACACACAAGGTCGCGATTGCCTCACGATTCGATATAACCACTCTAGTCACAACAACCTCACTCGTACCATCAACCGTGTGGGGCTTCTGGGGTGCACCCGAGATTCCCGGGGGCACGCAAGACCGACACGATGCGCAGTCCAGTAAGTAGTCCAGATTGAGGAGACTTCAGTGCCGAACCGACGCCGACGCAAGCTCTCGACAGCCATGAGCGCGGTCGCCGCCCTGGCAGTCGCGAGTCCATGTGCGTACTTCCTTGTCTACGAGTCGACCGCAGGCACCGAACCGCAGCCAGAGCACCACGAATTCGTTCAAGCAGCACTGCTCGGCGACCTGCCCGGCGAGCTGATGTCAGCACTGTCGCAAGGGCTTTCACAGTTCGGGATCAACCTGCCACCCGTTCCGAGCCTGACTGGGACCGGTGGCGCCGACACCGGCCTGACCAATCCGGACCTGATGAGCCCTGGGTTGACGAGTCCGGGCCTGACCAGCCCCGACCTCGCGACTCCCGGCCTAACCAGCCCCGACCTCGCGACTCCCGGCCTAACCAGCCCCGGCCTCACGGATCCCGGCCTCACAGATCCCGGCCTCACAGATCCCGGCCTAACCCCTGCCACACCCGGAGCAGCGCCGACTGCAGGTACCGGCCTCACCGACCCCGCGCTAACCAGTCCGGCCGGTGTGACACCGGGCCTGACCAGCCCGGCTGGCTTGGATCCCACACTCACGTCACCCGGCATGGGCGCCAACGAAGTGCCAATCACCACGCCGGTCGGAATGGACCCCGGGCTCGACGGCACCTATCCGATCCTGGGTGACCCGAGCCTGGGCGGAACCGGCGCGACCGCGTCGGGCACCGGCGGCAGCGGTGGCATCGTCCAAGACGTGATGGACGCGGCCAACCAGCTAGGCGCCGGCCAGGCCATCGACCTGATCAAGGGCGTATTGATGCCATCGATCATGCAGGCCGTCCAGAATGGCGGCGGCGCAGCGCCGGCTGGCGCCGCCGCGCCGGCGGTTCCCGCACCGGCTGTTCCCGCCGCGGCGCCACCAGTGGCGGCACCGTTGACCTAGAAGCCTGCCACCTGACGACACCGCAGAGTCACACTGGATACCCGGGCCTTGGCAAAGCCCAACCAGCCACCCATCCTCTGCGGTGTCGTCGACAGGTTCCGCCCGAATAGACCGTGTCGCCCCATCAGCAACACTAGAAACACAAGTAACATTGGCTGGTGCCGTCTCGTAGCCGCGCGCCGACCATGCTGCTCACCGCAATCGCAGCAACACTCGTCCTGGTCGCGTGGATGATGAACCGTCCGCCCGACAACCCGTCGGGCGACACAGCTGACCCAACGCAGGCTCACGACACCCAATTCGCCGAAAAGCCGCTGGTCGGCCTGGGCGGCGGTGTGACGGTACGCGAAATCAGCCAGGAAACCGAATTCTCGTTGGTGGTCCTCACCGGCGATCTGACCGGCACGTCCGCGCGTATCCGCGCCAAACACTCGGACGGTTCGTGGGGGTCGTGGTACCAAGCCGACTACGAAACCGAAGCGCCCGATCCGGCGAGCGCCGAAGACACCCGCAGCACCAATCCCGTGTTCGTGGGCGCCACCACCACCGTGCAAATCGCGGTCACCCGCCCAATCGACGCGCCGGTAACCCAAATGCCAGCCGACTCACCAAGCAACGCGTCCGAGCCGGGCAGCCTCGGATACCGGCCGGCATCCCATGAACAGCCGCTGGGCCAGAACATATCCGCGATCCTCATTTCACCGCCGCAGGCACCAGCCGGAACGCATTGGACCCCGCCGACCGGGGTCATGATGCCAGGCCAACCGCCCAAGATCATCAGTCGTGCGGAGTGGGGTGCCGACGAGTCGCTGCGCTGCGGTATGCCGGAGTACGACAACGGGGTTCGGGCGGCGGTGATCCATCACACGGCTGGCAGCAATGACTATTCACCGCTGGAGTCGGCCGGGATCGTCAAAGCCATATACACCTACCACAGCAAAACACTGGGCTGGTGCGACATCGCGTACAACGCACTGGTCGACAAGTACGGCCAAGTGTTCGAAGGCAGTGCCGGTGGTCCCACTAACCCGGTCGAAGGCTTCCACACCGGCGGGTTCAACCGCGACACCTGGGGGGTCGCAATGATCGGAAACTTCGACGACGTGGCGCCGACCCCTATCCAGATCCGTACCGTCGGGCGACTGCTCGGCTGGCGGCTGGGCATGAACGACGTCGACCCGAAAGGCTCGGTCGAACTAGAGTCAACGGGTAGCTCCTACACCACCTTTCCCGATGGTGCTATCGCGAAGCTGCCCACCATCTTCACCCACCGCGACGTTGGGAACACCGACTGCCCGGGCAACAATGCCTACGCCCTGATGGACGAGATCCGGGACATCGCATCGCATTTCAACGACCCGCCCGAGGAGTTGATCAAGGCGCTCCAAGGCGGTGCAATCTACCAGCGATGGCAGGCAATGGGCGGCATGAACAGCATTCTCGGCGCACCAACATCACCAGAGCAAGAGGCGCAGGGCGCAGCCCGGTACGCGACTTTCGCAAAGGGCGCGATGTACTGGTCACCCGAGACCGGGGCCAATCCTGTCACGGGTGCGATCTACGAAGCCTGGGCCTCGCAAAGCTACGAGCACGGTCCGCTGGGTCTACCGACCAGCGCCGAGATCCAAGAGCCGCTGCGGATCACGCAGAACTTTCAGCATGGGACGCTGAACTTCGAACGGCTCACGGCCAACATCACCAGGGTTGTCAACGGAATCACCGTGCCGCTGCCCACACATACACCGCGAGGCCCGACAGTGCCTCCTGAACACTTCTCGCTGCCCAGACACCCCGCCTAGACCGACCAGCTCAGATCGGCCTTTACCGCCGCACGCTCGGTGCCATCACCGAGTCGGCCACCAGCGTTCCAACACCCGCGCGACGCCGTCGTCGGTATTGGCCGCGGTGACTTCGTCGGCAGCGGCCAGCACGTCAGGATGGGCGTTCTGCATCGCTACGCCATGCCCAGCCCGGAGCAGCATCGGCACGTCATTGGGCATATCACCGAATGCCACGACTCCCGCATCCGCGATCCCGAGCGGTCGCGCGATCTCTTCGACGCCGGTGGCCTTGCTGATTCCCGACGGCATGATCTCGACCAGCCCATTGCCTGTGGAGTAGGTGAGATCACCCTCGATCCCCCCATGCTTGGCCAGCTCGGCGACCATGTCTGCGCTCGTGGCACCGGTTTTGCGGATCAGCAATTTGATCGCGGGTGCGCTGAGCAGATCTTCGATCGAAACCTCCGTGTTGTCCGGGTTGAGCCACGCGTGCTCGTAGCCCGGCGAGCTGACGAATTGGGGAGTCGCGGTATCGTGCGCGCGGTCTCCGATCCGCTCGACCGCAAGCCCGGCGCCCGGGATGACATGAGCCGCGATCTGCGCCAACTCGGCCAGCGCGTCGACCGATAGCATGCGTGCCGACACGACCCGATCTGCCGCTGGGTCATAAATCACCGCACCGTTGGCGCATACGGCCATCGGCGCAAAACCGAGCGCGTCAACGACCGGCCGCACCCAGCGCGGCGGGCGGCCGGTGGCCAGAACGAATTGCGCGCCGTCGGCGACAGCGGCGCGAACCGCGTCGCGCGTCCAGGCAGTCAGTCGTTCCTGATCATCGAACAACGTGCCGTCGACGTCGCATGCAATCAGCGCGGGCAACGTCATGGAAGTCATCGAAACAAAGTCGTCAGTGCCATCCGCTTTCGCCAGGCACTCGGGTGGTGGCGCCGCTGTACCTTTGCGTCAGCTCGCTGGGCCAGTTCAGACATTCGGATTGTCCTCGATTCAATCAGGCCCGGCGCACCGCCACCGAGCCGCCGCGGCACCCACTATGCCCTTTTGGGATGCGGGTACTGCTCCTGCACTTCGTGAAGCAACGCTGAAGTCCACATAGCTGGTGTGGTTGAGCGCGAGCACAGCGCCGCCATGCTCGGGATGTTTTCGAGACCATGGAAGGTGATCTTGTTTCCGTTTGCCGCGGCGACCGCCGGAACGAGGGCTTCCAATAGCCGGAAGAACGGCTCCGCCATGTCCCTCTCCCCCAGCTCTGCGGTCACTGCCGCGGCATACGATTATGGGCCTCTTCAGCGTCCATAGCGGCAGCCTCGGCCACAGTCGGGGCGCCGCCGCCCAACCGACGCGGCACCCAATCCGCGCCTTCCAGGTGGGCATACCCCTGCTGAGCCTGATACAGCAAGGCCGTCATCGACTCGCGCAGAACGTCGTTGGTCGCCACAATATCGTGAGCGGCATCCAGCGGAGCACCTATCTGCACCGTAATCGGAACCTTGTTCCGGCCCAAGTGTTTTGGGTGGCCTTTCGTCCAGATCCGCTGGGAACCCCAGACGATCAGAGGGATGATGGGCACCTTCGCCTCGACTGCCATTCTGGCTGCGCCCGTCTTGAAATCTTTCAGTTCGAAACTACGACTAATAGTGGCCTCCGGGTAGACCGCGACCACCTCTCCCTCGCGCAGGCGCTGCACCGCCAAAGCGTATGCGCCAGCCCCGGCGCTCCGGTCCACAGGAATAGCCCGATTGTGTTTGATCAGAAAGCGGACCAACCGCACCCTTTGCATCTCGGCCTTCACCATGAATCTCAGCCGCCGACGCCGACGCCGCACGGCCAACGCGGCCGGGATCCAATCGACATAGCCAGTGTGATTGATGGCAACTACGGCACCGCCGGTAACCGGAATGTTCTCCACACCGATATAGCTGATCCGAGTGCCAGTGGCCAACACCGACAATCGGGCCAGAACCTCGCAAGCGCGGTAGGTGGGCTCGGCCATCGGTCACTGCTCCGGCGCCGCGCGATGTGCCCGTTCGACGCGCCGGGCCTCCCTCGCTGCCGCCTCTTGCGCGTCCAGGCGAGCCACCTCAGCCAAGGACGGAGCGCCGCCGCCCAATCGGTGTGGCACCCAGAACGCGCCTGCTGGATGCGGTCCGTAGTGTTCTTGCGCCCGTTCAAGCAAATGCTGCATCCGGGAGTGCAGCAGGCCCTTCAACTCGGTGGCAGCCAGCGTTGGTTGGATCGGTTCGCCAACCAACACCGTTATCGGAACCTTCGGGCGAAACAGCTTTTTGGGGTGGTCCTTGGTCCAGATCCGCTGTGCGCCCCACACGATCGTCGGGATGATCGGTACATCGGCTTCGATCGACATCCGAGCTGCCCCGGCCTTAAATTCCTTGATCTCGAAACTACGACTGATCGTCGCTTCGGGGTAGACCCCGACTAGTTCGCCGGCTTTAAGCATTGCCACCGCTGCGTCGTAAGACGCAGCGCCGTCTTTGCGGTCGACCGCGATATGCCGCAGGCTGCGCATGATCGGCCCGGTGATCTTGTGCTCGAACACCTCCTGCTTAGCCATGAACCGCACCTTGCGCCCAAGCTTCTGCCTGTAGGCCGGCAAACCCGCGAAGGTAAAGTCGAGGTAGCCCGTGTGGTTGATCGCGATGACGGCCCCACCGCTGTCGGGGAGATGATCTACCCCGCTTACCGCGATCCGGAGCCCTTGGATACGCCACGTCAACCGGGCAAGCTGAATGACAGTCGCATATACCGGTTCCACAGCACTTCAGCCTAGTGCTCCCGGCCGCGCGCCGCCCGAGGTGGGGAAGAGAGCTGATCGTTGTCGTTCCCGAAATCACCGCCCCCAGTGCCAGCAGTGGTCAAACGTCTTGCCAGCGGTAGACCCATCCTTGCCATCTGGGTCAACGCCAACAGCGGTGTCACTTTCCGGGTGGGCACACGGACTGAGTTCATCAAAGTTGCCGAGGCCAGCGCCGTGAACTTCGGCGGCGAAGTGCGGCGCCTGCGTTGGGCAGCCCGCTATGTGGCGGTGCCGCGGGTTCTGGGACATGGAGTCGAGGGGAATACGGCCTGGCTGCACACGAGAGCACTGCCCGGCCTTTCCGCGGTGCACCCGCGCTGGCTAGCAGAACCGGAGGCGGCGATCCGGGCCATCGGGTCAGGGCTGCGCATGCTCCATGACAGACTGCCGGTGCGATCGTGTCCGTTCGACTGGTCGGCAACCACCCGGATCGCGCCGCTGTCACCGGCGAAAAGAGCAGAGTTGGGCCAACCCCCGGCGATCGATCAGTTGGTGGTGTGTCACGGCGACGCCTGTTCGCCCAACACGCTGATAGACAGTGCTGGACACTGTTGCGGACATGTCGACATCGGGGACCTCGGAGTCGCCGACCGGTGGGCAGACCTTGCCGTGGCAACTCTCGCGTTGCAGTGGAACTATCCCGGCCACGATTCCGAGGCGAACCTGCTCGCCGCCTACGGTGTCGATCCGGACCCGCCGCGCATCGACTATTACCGGCGGCTGTGGCGGGGGTCGCGTCTCATCGCTGGTGTAAATGGTCACGGGCGTAGGTTCCGTCGCAACCGACGAAAGCTATGAAGGAGGGGCTACGCCCGTGACCAAGCGAGTATCGCCGATTGAGCGTGTGCGTGTTGAGATGGATCAGTTGTTCGCCGCGACCGAGCGGCCGTTGACCGAGATTTTGGAGGAGGTCGGGCGGTTATCGGTGCGTCTGGTGTTTCAGGTCGCCGTGGAGGCCGAGGTAGAAGCAGTGTTGGGCCGAGCCCGTCACCAGCGTCGGGTTCAGGACGGCCCGGGCGGGTACCGCAATGGGTATCAACCGCCGGCGACGGTGAAGACCACGATGGGCTCGGTCGAATTATGCCGCCCGAAACTACGCGACACCGACGAGCGGTTCTGTTCGCGGCTATTCGGTGCCGGGGTGACGCGCACCCACGCTCTGGAGGCGTTGGTGATTTCGGGATGGGTGCGCGGTTTGTCGGATCGCGACATCGAGGCCGCGTTGGCCGAGGTGCTGGGCTCGCAGGCGGCGTTGTCGCGCTCGACGGTGAGCCGGATTTGTGCGGCCATCAAAGACGAGTTCGCTGCGTGGTCGTCTCGACGCCTTGATGAGCTGGTGTTGGACTACCTGTTCTTGGATGCCTCGAACTTTCGGATGCATCCCAACGCCCCGGCCGAGCCGGTGCTGGCCGCCTGGGGCATCTGCACCGACGGCAAGCCCCTGTTTATTGGGCTGGCCCCAGCCGCAGCGGAGTCGGCTGATGCGTGGGCCGACTTCTTGGCTGACCTGAGGAACCGGGGACTACGCCCGCCGCTACTGGGCATCTCCGACGGGGCGCCGGGCCTGATCGCCGCATGGGAGACCACGTTTCCGGCAAGCCTGCGTCAGCGGTGTCTGATCCATCGCTGCCGTAACGTCATCGCCAAGACACCTGTCGCGGTCCAGGACGAGATCAAAGCCGCGTTCTGGTCGATCTTCGATGACATTGACCAGCCACCCGGCCAGCAGGCCGTGGATGAAGCCACCCGCCGCGCCGAGGAGTTCACCACCACATACCGCGGGCTCTACCCAGCCGCGGTCGCTTGCCTGGCCAACGACTTCGCCTCGCTGAGCGTGCATTTGCGCTTCCCCCGCCAACACTGGACACGCATCCGCCATTCCAACCTCATCGAACGCACCTTCGGAGAATCCCGTCGCCGGGTCAAGGTCATCGGCCGCCTACCCGGCGAAACCAGCTGTCTGTCGCTGGTATGGGCCGTCCTCGACCGCGCCAGCCGCGGCTGGCGCGGAGTCACCCAAACATCAGCGACCAGCCGCCACCTCCAAGAACTACGCCACCAACTGCTCGAGCCACCCCGCCCACTGCATCCCCCCACCACAACAACCACGACCGACACCACCGCCGCGTAACATGACCACCAGGAACATGCGCCCAGCGTTTTTACACCAGTCCTAAGACGCCACCCTGAGGATGATGGATCGCGCTAGGATCGTAGCGGCGCTTTGCGTTGAAAAGTCACCACGCGTCAAGGGCCCCGAAAGGAATTTGTGCAGCTTACGAGCGTAGGTCACGCGGGCTTTCTGATCCAGACCGAAGCAGGCAGCATTCTGTGCGATCCGTGGGTCAATCCGGCCTACTTCGCGTCCTGGTTCCCGTTCCCCGACAACAGCGCGCTGGACTGGGACGCCTTGGGCGATTGCGACTACCTCTACATCTCGCACCTGCACAAAGACCACTTCGATGCTCGGCACCTGGCCGCACACGTCAACAAGGACGCAGTGGTGCTGCTGCCCGACTACCCGGTGCCCGACCTACGACACGAGCTAGAAAAGCTGGGATTTCACCAGTTCTTCGAAACCAGCGACTCGGTTAAGCATCGGCTCACCGGACCCCGGGGCGACCTCGACATCATGATCGTCGCGCTGCGGGCGCCGGCCGACGGCCCGCTTGGAGACTCGGCACTGGTGGTGTCGGACGGCGTGACAACGACTCTCAACATGAACGATTCGCGGCCGATCGATCTTGCGGCGCTGACATCGGAATTCGGCCATATCGACGTCCACTTGCTGCAGTACTCCGGAGCCATCTGGTATCCGATGGTGTATGACATGCCCGCGCGAGCCAAAGAGGCATTCGGCACCCAAAAACGACAGCGCGGCATGGACCGGGCTCGCCAGTACATCGCCCAGGTCGGCGCGACCTGGGTGGTGCCGTCCGCCGGACCACCCTGTTTCTTGGACCCGGATCTGCGCCACCTCAACGACGACAGCAACGATCCGGCCAATATCTTCCCTGACCAGATGGTCTTCTTAGACCAAATGCGCCAACACGGCAACCCCGGTGGATTACTGATGATTCCTGGCTCAACCGCGGATTTCACCGGACAAACTCTTAACTACTTGCAACACCCGCTACCTACCGACCAGGTCGAGGCAATTTTCACGACCGGTAAGGCGGCGTACATCGCCGACTACGCAGAGCGTAAGGCCGCCGCGCTAGCCGCAGAGCGCGCCAGCTGGGCCCCCGCAACCGGCGACCCGCTGCTAGAACCCCTGCGCGCATTGTTCGAGCCGATCATGGTGCAAAGCGACGAGATCTGCGATGGGATCGGCTACCCCGTCGAGCTGGTCATCGGTCCCGAAACCATCATTTTGGATTTTCCTAAACGCGCTGTGCGGGAACGGATTCCCGATGAAAAGGTTCGGTACGGATTTGCCATCGCGCCGGAACTGGTACGCACGGTGCTGCGTGATCGCGAACCCGACTGGGTCAATACCATCTTTTTGTCCACCCGCTTTCGCGCATGGCGTGTTGGCGGCTACAACGAGTACCTGTACACATTCTTCAAGTGCCTGACCGACGAGCGGATCGCCTACGCCGATGGCTGGTTCGCCGAGACTCATGACGATTCTGCGTCGATCACCCTCGACGGCTGGGAGATTCAGCGCCGTTGCCCCCATCTCAAAGCTGATCTCTCGAAGTTCGGCGTCGTAGAGGGCAATACTCTGACCTGCAACTTGCACGGATGGCAATGGCGCCTGGATGACGGCCGCTGCATCACCGCACGGGGCCATCCGCTTCGGAGTGCACGGTCATGAAGCAGTTTTACGATGACGGGCTGGTCCAGCTGGATCGCGCCGCGGTCACACTGCGCCGCTACCACTTTCCGTCAGGAACGGCGAAAATCATTGCCCTGGACCAGATCTGGGGCTACGAAGCACAGCCGCTGGGTCTGCTCATGCACCGGTTTCGCATTTGGGGCAGCTCCGACCTCCAACGCTGGCTGCCGCTGGATGTGCACCGGCCGCTCAGGTCGACGTTAATCACCCTGGACGTACCCAGGGTGCGGTTCAAACCCGCCTTCACGCCGGTCCGCCCAGACGATTTCACGGCATTGCTGGACGAACTGCTCAGCCAACGCGGCTAAAGCATTCCCGTTTGATGGTCGCGCCGAACCCAGCCGTCTACCCCGGACTCGCGCCGAGGATCGGCGTGTGGCCGCCACTACCCAACGGGCTCAAGCAACTCAGTACCGACAAAGGGGACCAGCGCGTCAGGCACACGCACAGTGCCGTCGGGCCGCTGATGGTTCTCCAGGATTGACACCAACCACCGGGTGGTGCCCAATGTGCCATTGAGCGTGGCCGCGATCTGCGGCTTGCCGTTCGCGTCCCGATAGCGAGTAGCTAGCCGGCGCGCCTGAAACGTCGTGCAGTTCGACGTCGAGGTCAGCTCGCGGTAGGTGCCCTGCGACGGAACCCACGCCTCGCAGTCGAATTTGCGCGCGGCCGATGTGCCGAGGTCACCAGCGGCCACGTCGACCACCCGATACGGCACCTCAATGCGCGCCAGCATCTCACGCTGCCAGCTCAGCAGCCGTTCATGCTCAGCCTCAGCATCAGCGGGCGCGCAGTAGACAAAACCCTCGACTTTGTCGAACTGATGTACCCGGATGATGCCGTGTGTGTCCTTGCCGTAGCTGCCAGCCTCGCGGCGAAAACACGACGACCAGCCCGCATACCGCAACGGCCCACCGGAGAGGTCCAAGATCTCGTCGGCGTGGTAGCCGGCCAAGGGCACTTCAGAGGTGCCGACCAGGTAGAGGTCATCGGCCTCCAACCGATATACCTCATCGGCGTGGGCCCCCAGGAATCCGGTGCTGGCCATCACCTCCGGCCGCACCAGAACCGGCGGAATCATGGGCGTGAAACCGTTCTCGACAGCCATGCGCAATGCCAGCTGCAATAGCCCCAGCTGCAACAGAGCGCCCCGACCGGTGAGGAAGTAGAAGCGCGACCCGGAGACCTTGGCGCCGCGCTGCATGTCGATCAGGCCCAGCGCTTCGCCGAGTTCTAGATGGTTCTGGGGATCTTCGATCGCCGCAGGCTCACCAACAACATCCAGTACTGCGAAGTCATCCGCGCCTCCGGCAGGCACACCGTCCAAGATGACGTTCGACAGCGCCATGTGTGCCGCGGTGAACGCGACCTCAGCCTCATACTGACTCGCTTCGGCGCGTTTGACCTGTTCGGCTAGCTCCTTGGCACGCCGCAGCAGCGCCGGGCGCTCCTCCGCTGTCGCGGCACCCACACTCTTGCTGGCGGCTTTTTGCTCCGCTCGCAGCGAGTCGGCCGCTGAAATCGAGGCTCGGCGAGCGGCGTCGGCCGCTAGCAGGGTATCTACCAGCGCCGGGTCCTCGCCTCGGCTGAGTTGGGAACGGCGTACCAAGTCGGGGTCTTCCCGGAGCAGCTTCAGGTCGATCACGGGCGCAAGACTACTTTTGACGAGGCAGTCAGGGCATCGCGGCACCCCGTGGCGACAATCCCGGGAGACGACATGTGCAACATTGGTCCGCTGCCACGCCGTCCCTGTCAGAATGGAGCGGATGTTGGACGCGGTTGAGAAGGAATCTGAACCTGCCGGCGAGGCGGAACAGTCGACGGCAGGTTCTCGATGGCCGGTCACTCTGCAGGCCTCGGCCACCCGGCGGGGACTGCTGCTCACTGCTTTAGGGGGCCTGCTGTTCGCCGGGCTCGTCACTGCCATTCCCGCGGTGAGCACCGGGCCGCAGCGGCTGGCCAGCTATATCGCCGACAACCCGGTGCCCAGTACCGGAACCAAGCGAAACACCGCCTTCAACAACGCCGACGGTGGCGACTGCCTCATGTGGCCGGACGGCAGGCCGGAGGCCGCGACCATCGTCGAGTGCACCGATGATCACCGGTTCGAAGTCGCTGAGTCCATCGACATGCGAACGTTCCCCGGGACTGAGTACGGGCGCGACGCCAGCCCCCCGTCGCCCGCTCGCATCCAGCAGATCAGTCAAGAACAGTGCCAGACCGCCGTCCGCCGTTACCTCGGCGCGAAATTCGACCCCAACAGCCGGTTCACGGTAAGCATGCTGTGGTCCGGCGACCGGGCATGGCGGCAAGCCGGCGAACGCAGGATGCTGTGTGGTCTGCAGTTGCCCGGCCCGAACAACCACCAGGTCACCGTCAAGGGAAAAGTGGCCGACGTCGACCAGTCGAAAATCTGGCCGGCAGGCACCTGTCTGGGTATCGACTCGACTACCAATCAGCCAATAGACATCCCGGTGGATTGCGCGGCTCCACACGCAATGGAAGTAACCGGCACGGTCAACCTGGCCGAGAAGTTCCCTGAATCCCTGCCCGCCGAACCCGAACAGGACGCCTATATCAAGGACGCCTGCACCCGTATGACCGATACCTACCTCGCACCGGTCAAGTTACGAATAACCACCTTGACCCTGATCTACCCCACGCTGTCGATGCCCAGCTGGGCAGCCGGTAGCCGTGCGGTCGCGTGTAGCGTCGGTGCAACGCTAGGCAATGGAGGGTGGGCCACACTGGTCAACGGCGCCAAGGGGAAGCTGCTGATCAACGGTCAACCGCCGGTGCCTCCGCCGGACATTCCCGAAGAGCGGCTCCATCCACCGCCTATTCCACTTCAGGTGCCGGCGTACCAGCCCAACACCCCAGCGGCAACCGGACGGCCGAGTAATCAGCATCTTCCCCATCAACACCCGCCAGCGACGGCTCCTGGAGCCCCGGCCGGCTAGCGGCTTGCGGTGGCAACGCGGATGGACCCGCGGCGGTTCGACGACCTGGTCTCCGACGCACTCGACCTGATCCCACCCGAGTTGGCCGCGGTCATGGACAATGTCGTCGTGCTGGTCTCGGACCGTCACCCCCAAGACGATGGCCTGCTCGGCCTGTATGAAGGGGTCTCGTTAACTGAACGCGACTCCGACTACGCGGGAACGCTGCCCGACACCATCACGATCTACCGGGACTCATTGCTGGACGCCTGCGACTCGGCCCAAGAGGTCACCATCCAGGTGGCGATCACGGTGATCCATGAAATCGCACACCACTTCGGCATCGACGACAACAGGCTGAGCGAACTGGGCTGGGACTGAACATATTGGTCGGCACGCTGGGCGCGTCGTTCACCAGATGTCGGCTTCCAATGCTATTAACGCCGTATGAGCACGGGCTGCCGCGACTGCCGAGCAGACTTGGACCACTGTCACGGCACCATCGTTCACCACGCGGGAGGCCGTTTGGAAGGCTCTGCAGAATGCACCGAGGCAGACTGCCCTAGCCCCGAGCTACTGCCGCACGCCTTCGCCGCGGACTGTGATGTCCTCGGCTGCCGATGCGCGGGGTCGGTCGCTCGAGCGGTCTGATCAGATCAGCCCATGGGGCCGGTTTGCGACGGCGAGGCCTCGGCGGCCGTGGCGTCGGCCTCGGGGCAGAACGGCGGCATCTGAGTTCCCCAGCGCACGCAACTCCACCGGCCGTCGGTAATCGGGACCAACACCACCGACTCGGCATTGCCTAAATGGTTGTCCAGCACGAACTGTCCGTCCACTCGGGCCAGCACCGCGGAGGCCAGACGTATCGCCGCACCATGGCTGACGACCACAATGTCGGAATCCCAATGATCGTCGTCTAGGTAGCGCATACGTAGGTCGTTGAGCACCGGTAGGTACCGATCTAATACGTCGTTGGCGGTCTCGCCACCAGGTAACGGCACATCCAGCTCACCGCCATGCCAGCGGTTGTAGATGGCATTGAATTCGGCGACGGCCTCGTCGTCGCTGCGGTTTTCCAGCTCCCCAACCTGGACCTCGTGAATGCCGGCAACCTCATGCGGCGAGATATCGAGTTCGCCGGCAATAACTTCGGCTGTCTGGTGGGCTCGTTTGGCCACGGAGTGCGCGAGCATGGCTGGCCGCCTGCCACCGGCACGGGCGAATGCTCGGGCTTGTTCGCGACCTAACGACGTCAGCGCGGCTCCGGGAGGCAAGGTGTCCAATCTACGTTCGACGTTGCCATAGGACTGCCCATGCCGCAGCAGCACCAGCCGCCCACTCACCGCGCAGCCTCCCCGGGCCCGGAAGGCTGCCGCCCTTTCTCCGGTTGGCCGGCCCGCAGCCGCTCCAACCAGCTCGCTGCCTCGTCAGGCGGCGGCGGCTCTTCCCTGCTCGCCTGTCCGGTTGGCCAAGAACCCAGATACCGCACCTCAAGACAACGACGATGGAGCGCCTTGAGTGCCTCGGCGACGGCGCCGTCGTCGATATGGCCAACGCAGTCCACGAAGAACAGGTAGGTGCCCAGTTCGGTGCGAGTGGGTCGGGATTCGATCCGGGTGAGGTCGATGCCGCGCATGCCAAACTCGTTCAACGCAGTCACCAATGCGCTGGGCTCGTTGTGGATGCGAAGCACCGCCGAGGTGCGGTCAACACCAGTTCGGGCCGGCGTTGGCCCCGGAAGGCCTACCAAGACGAACCGGGTGCGGGCGTTTGGCTCATCCACAACACCGTCAGCCGCCGCGGTCAAACCCCAGCGGGTGACGGCAAGCGGCGAGGTTACCGCGGCGTCGACCTTGCCGTCGGCGACTTGCCGCGCGGCGTCAGCATTGGAATACGCCGGCTCGATCTCGGCGCTGGGCAGGTGGGACGCGAGCCACAGCTGGACCTGCGCGGCCGCCACCGGGAAGGCAGCGATGGTTCGTACGTCAGCGACGCTGCGGCCGGGTTTGACAGCGATGCTGAATGCCACGTCCAGCGTCGTCTCGGCGAAAACCTGCAGGGGCGAACCGAGTGCCAGACTGTCCAAAGTCCGCATCACCGAGCCATCGATAGAGTTCTCGATCGGCACGCAGGCATAGTCCGCGACGCCGTCTCGCACAGCATCCAGCGCAGCGGGTGTGCTCTCGATCGGCAGCCGCGACAGGTCATCGGGTCCGTTTTCAGGAACCAGGCCGGCCGACACCAACTGGAGCAATGCCGACTCGGTAAAGGTTCCTTCCGGACCGAGGTACGCGATGCGGGCCACGCTGACAACCCTAACGGCGCACCACCGGGTGCCAAGCCTTGCAACACCCCCCCAGCCTAAGTTAACTTAGGCTTACCTAATGCAGGAGGAAATAATGCCGTCCCTCATCGACAGTGCGCCGACCACCGCAGAGCGTATTCGCAGTGCCTGCACACGGGCCAGCGGCGCACTGCTCGCAGTGGAAAGCGCCGATCCGGTCGCCACACCACTGCACCATCTGTTGTGCGACGGCTCATTCGCAGTGGCCGTGCCTGCCGACGCGCACGCCAACGGCGAAGCGGCATGCGGATCACAAGCCTTGCTGGAGTTGACCGATTACGCGCCCCTACCCGTTCGCGAACCCGTCCGTTCGCTGGTCTGGGTCCGCGGCCACCTCCGTCACGTCCCGCCGTCGGCCCTGCCCGCGATGCTCGACTTGATCGCCACAAGCGACCCGAACCCAGCCCTGTTGCAAATCGAGACCCCGGAGTCCGGCCACGTCGGCGGCGCCGAGGTGCGGTACACCCTTTTCCGTCTTGAAATCGCGTCCGTGGTGGTTACTGACGCCGCTGGCGCCGAGGCCGTCAGCGTGAAGGAACTGCTCGCGGCCCGGCCAGACCCGTTCTGCGAGATCGAATCCACATTGCTGTGGCATCTAGCCACCGCGCACAACGACGTAGTCGCACGGCTGGTGTCGAGACTGCCGGCGCCGCTGCGACGTGGACCAGTCCGCACACTCGGCCTCGACAGATACGGTATGCGATTTCGCGTTGAAGCCAACGTCGGCGACCACGACATCCGGTTGCCGTTTCACAAGCCAGTGGACGACATGAACGGGCTGAACCAGGCCATCCGGGCGCTGATGGGTTGCCCGTTCGTCAACGGCTTGCAGGCCCGTCGGCAAAGCGTTCGATAGCTGCCTGGGCCGCCGCGCCGACCCGCGATTTCGATCAGCCGAGGGCGCTGTTCACGTACGTTGTCCAGGTGAACGGCGATCGACCCGCGGACCCCAGACGTCCACGAACACCGCCGTCACCACCTGCGGAACGATCCGAGCCGTCGCAAGTGATTCGCCGGGTAACCCGCCCAACGAAACCAGCCGCCCAATCCGCCGTGCCACTGCCGCAACAATCGATACCGGCAATCCCCGCCCCCGCTGCACCGCCTCGGCGCAGTCCGGTTGCGCCCCGGCGTCAGCCCCGGACACCCGCTCGGGATGGGCGGCGAACCACGCCCCCACCACGTCCTGTTGCGCCGAAGACGCGGCGCAAACGTCGCAAACGCAGCTGGATCCGTGTTGTAGCGTTCAGCGTGCTGGTCGGGTTCCTGATCAGCATTGGCGGCATTCTGAGTGCCGCCGTCTGGCTCGACAGGTCGCTGCACCGGGCACCGGTCCTAGCCGACTATCCCGATCGGCCGGGGTCCAGCAGGGGCACAAACTGGCTACTGGTCGGGTCGGACAGCCGCCAATACCTCACGGTCAATCAACAACACGAACTGGCTACCGGTGGTGATACCGGCGACGGGCGCACCGACACGATTCTGCTGGTCCACGTGCCGCGGTTCGGCGCGAGCGCACCGACGACGTTGGTGTCGATTCCGCGCGACTCCTACGTGCCGATACCTGGTCAAGGCCGGGACAAGATCAATGCCGCGTTCGCGTGGGGCGGACCGCCGCTGCTGACGAAGACCGTCGAGCAGGCTACCGGCCTGCGCCTCGATCACTACGCCGAGATTGGATTCGGCGGTTTCGCGATCCTGGTTGACGCCCTAGGGGGCGTCACCGCGTGCCCTGATCATCCGATCAACGATCCGTTGGCCGGTATCGATCTGCCGGCCGGGTGCCAACAGCTGAACGGGCGCAACGCCCTGGGCTACGTCAGAACGCGGGCCACGCCGAGAGCCGATCTGGACAGGATGGTCAACCAGCGCCAATTCATGTCGGCCCTGCTGCATCGCGCCCAGAACCCGGCGGTATGGCTCAATCCGTTCCGGTGGTACACGGTGCCACGCGCCGCGGCCGGCGCCCTGACCGTGGACCGGGGTGCTCATGTGTGGGACCTGGCTCGGCTCGGCTGGGCATTACACGATCGCACCATCACCACGACCGTCCCGATCGGTGAATTCACTACCAGCGCCGCCGGCTCGGTGGTGATCTGGGACCACGACGCGGCCCGCGAATTGTTCGGCGCGCTGGCCTTCGACGCACTGCTACCCACCGCCGCGCTCGTCGACCAGCCTTAGACCGGCCTCGAGCGATTCAACCAAACAAATTCCATTTTTCATTTCAACATAGCCTTGGATTACTTAGGCAAACCTGACCTGCCTTGGACCTATTTTAGCGACGCGGAAAATGTACTTAGGAAAACCTTTCCTGAGTAAGTCGAACCTTCGTTGCACGGCCCATCTACCAGCGGTAACCTTCACATCATGAGTGATTACGACGGACTAAAAACAAAATTCAACGCATTGCTGCAAGAACAAATTCACAACGAATTCACCAGCGCTCAGCAGTACATCGCTATAGCGGTATATTTTGACGCAGAAGATCTCCCGCAATTAGCGAAGCATTTTTACGGCCAAGCGGTTGAGGAACGAAATCACGCGATGATGCTCGTGCAATATCTGCTCGACCGTGATGTTCACGTCGAGATCCCCGGAGCCGACTCGGTACGCAATCAGTTCGGCAAACCGCGCGATGCTCTGGCGCTCGCACTCGACCTGGAGCGCGCAGTAACCGAACAAGTCAGCCGGCTAGCGGCGGTGGCCCGTGATGAGGGCGACTTCCTCGGCGAACAATTTATGCAGTGGTTCCTTCAGGAACAGGTCGAAGAGATGGCGTTGATGACCACGCTGGTGAAGGTCGCCGATCGGGCGGGCACCAACTTGTTCGAACTAGAGAACTTCGTAGCCCGCGAGGTCGACCGCGCACCGGCCGGATCAGGCGCACCGAACGCTGCTGGTGGCCGGCTCTAGGCCACTGCCGCGGCCCTAGCTGCTGCCAGCGTGGGGACGCCCGTTTTGCAGCCATGTCTTGGTTCGCCCAGGGTGGTGGGTGGCTAT
The DNA here is from genome assembly GCF_965230835.1 of Mycobacterium sp. Classification (GTDB taxonomy): domain Bacteria; phylum Actinomycetota; class Actinomycetes; order Mycobacteriales; family Mycobacteriaceae; genus Mycobacterium. The sequence continues at coordinate 2,460,056 of NZ_CBDDLW010000002.1, read as the reverse complement.
CCAGGCCACCCCCACTTCCCGGCAGAAGTCAACGTCTTCGTACTCGTCGGCGTTCCAGCAGTACACCGCCCGGCCCTGGGCTGCGGATCGATCAACGAGTTGCGGGTACTCTTTCAAGGCCGACAGCGACGGGCCCACCGCGGTAGCCCCGACCGCCGTGGCAGCGCTGCTCGTCAAGTATCGCGCGGTCTTGCCGAGCAGCACCGTCGGTAGCAGTGGCGCGGCCCGCCGAATGCGCCAAACAGCCGCGGCCGAGAACGACATCACCACCGCGCGCGATCGATCGGCGGAGGCCGGCGCGGCAATGCCGAAGCGGTGCAACAGAGCCAGCAATTTGCTTTCCACCAGCGAGCCGTACCGGACGGGATGCTTGGTCTCGACAAAGATCTTCACTGGCCGATGCCAATCAAGGACCAGCGAAACAAGCGCGTCCAGGGTCAACAGACTGGTGTCACCGTGAGTGCCGTCAGGTCGCCAGCTGTCGTGCCACGCACCGTACTCAAGCTCGCTAAGCTCAGCCAGCGTCATCGTGCTGACCAGACCCGCTCCGGTCGAGGTCCGGTCCAGGCGGCGGTCATGCACACATACCAAGTAGCCGTCTCGGGTCAGCCGTACGTCGCATTCCACGCCGTCAGCACCCTCTTTGAGCGCCAATTCGTAGGCGGCCAGCGTATGTTCGGGCAGGGCGGCTGACGCGCCGCGGTGGGCAACGACAAAGGGGTGCCCAGCGAGCACCTCATCCGCCCACATCATGTCTACTATGCTGCCGGTTCCTGACCGGCCAACTCAACTACGTCGCCAGATTCGCGCCTGGCCGGATCATCCGACCGATCTGCGCTTACCACCACCCAGCGATGCGCGGGCCGCTCAACCGGTTTGCCCTCAAACCCTTCGTAGACTCGCGCAAGCGCCGCCACCGCTGCCGCCGCACACAGATACGCAAGCACCATCGCCACGGTGTTATTGGCAATTCCCTGGGCGTCGGAGGCCCAGCTGGTCGCAAGTGCGAACACGGAAACCATGCTGCTGGCCACCCACACACTCCACCACACCAAGATCGGTCGACGCATCCGAACATATTGGTCCTCGACGAGAGCCAACTCGATCACGTACACAGGCGCCCAAAGCAGATTGACCAACGGGAGTAGGCAGCCGATCCATAGGGCCCGAACGGAACGTTGCTCCGGCAGGCCCTGCTGGGTAAACGCCGCGGCTCGGCGCGCGGCCAACCACCGAATCAATAGCACAAAAGTAGTGCTCACCGCCACGATCGCCACCAGGCTGGCCACCACGCCCAACCCGACAGAGACACCAGCGACCACCGAGTTGAGCAAAGTGTTGCGGTTGATGATCAGCAGCAGATAGCGACCCACGAACACCAGCGCCGCGACGCAAAGAACCAGCAGGCTCACCAGTAGCGAGGTTCGCACCGCGGCTGCCGATGGCCCTGCCTTCGCTGGTTTCGCCACCGGCGGAGCGACGGGTTGCTCGACACGATCGGCCAAACCCCAGCGCGGCATCACCGTGTACCGAGGAGTAGGCCCGCGCGACCGTCTCACGGATCGCAATCGCGGGGCCGCACCGGGGCGCACCGCGATCCATCGAAAGCCCGGCGGCAGCTGCGGCGGCGCGGGCCGCAGGCCGCGGGTCGGCGGTACCGGCGGACCGGCGGGTGTACGCCAACGCCCGTCCGGCACGGGCGGGTCGACCAACGGCGCCATCAGCGCCCCACGACACCGCGGGCACCGCGCGCGTTGCCGTTCGCGGACATTCCATCGAGTGCCGCACTGGGAGCACACCTGAATCACTTGACCAGCCTAGCGCCGGCGGCGATACGAGCCCGTCCATCCCAAATCATTGTTGAATCCACCTGCACTCGATGCACGCAGCTACCACCAACTACCCTTAGCTATCCACAGTTTGCACATCTTTATCCACAAGTAACTGCCCGGCTCTGAAACGGTCGGCACTGCTTCTAGCCGTACGCCGAGGTGGTAGCTGTGGATAATGCGCCCTATCAACACACCCTCGATAAACAGCTACGTGGGTGCTCGAGCGAATTGGCAACCGCATTGCACATCGGGTACCGGCGGGGTCCTGTCGGACGCGCGCAACCGGCCGTCTCCTGCTGCAGCGTTTGCCGACGACAGGACACATGCGCAGTCCCGTGCCGGCCGTCCGAAGCCACCCCGGGTCCTACACCGCCGTCAATTGCCGAAGCGCTCCACGAAGAGTTATGATTACCAACACATAACATCGTTGTGACATAGCTTACTGGCGCGGGGTGGACCGCCAGGCGAAAGGCGTTCGATGGCCACGCATTCATACGGCCCCGGGTCGACGACACCGCCGAACTCATGCTCGGGCTCACCGGTCTGGAATCACTCCTACGGCTTCGCCGCGTTGCGCGCCGGCCTGATCGCGCTGACGTTGCTGGCGGTTCTCGCCGCCATCGTTTTGCTCTGAATTCCCGCCGCCCAGGCGGACAACCCACGGCCTGCAACCCCTCGGGTCGTGCTTGCGGCGTGCGCAGTCATAGAGTTGATCCCGCCAGCCCACCGCGCGGCAGGAGCCGCGCCAACGACGCACAGACAATCACCGAAGGAAGGAATACCGTGGCTGAATACATCCTGCCCGACTTGGACTGGGACTACGCAGCGCTAGAACCCCACATCTCGGGTCAGATCAACGAACTTCACCACAGTAAACACCACGCGACCTACGTCAAAGGCGCCAACGACGCCATTGGCAAACTTGAGGAGGCGCGCGCTAAGGATGACCACTCGGCAATCTTGCTGAACGAGAAGAACCTGGCGTTCAACCTGAGTGGTCACGTCAACCACACCATTTGGTGGAAGAACTTGTCGCCGAACGGTGGCGATAAGCCGACCGGCGAACTCGCCGCAGCCATCGATGACGCATTCGGATCATTCGACAAGTTCCGTGCGCAGTTCCACGCGGCCGCGACCACGGTACAAGGCTCCGGGTGGGCGGCACTCGGATGGGACACGCTCGGCAACAAACTGCTGATTTTTCAGGTATACGACCACCAGACCAATTTCCCGCTCGGCATCGTCCCGCTGTTGCTTCTCGACATGTGGGAACACGCTTTCTACCTGCAGTACAAGAACGTCAAAGTCGACTTCGCGAAGGCGTTCTGGAACGTCGTGAACTGGGCCGATGTGCAGTCACGCTATGCGGCCGCGACCTCGCAGACCAAAGGGCTGATATTCGGCTGAGTAGATCCCGTACCGGCCGAGGGCGCCGCGCGATTCCGCGCGGCGCCCTCGTCATTGCCGAGCCGTTATGTTGCCTCTTTGTGAACGCTGCCGCCGGGGGGCATTTCGGCTTGCACTGCGCGTAAACCGCGCTCTTGCTTAGTTATTCGCGCTACCATAAGTTCGAACTACCAGTGTCGTTGTTTTCCACGGAGGCGCTGCGGAGGTAGAAATGGACGCCGGGTCGGATCGGCCTCTGGGGCCGATAGGGGTAGCCCCTTTCCATGCACGTGGCGCCCTGAAAGGATTTGTGATCTCCGGGCGATGGCCCGACTCCACCAAAGAGTGGGCCCAGTTGCTGATGATTGCGGTTCGCGTCGCATCGCTACCCGGATTGCTCTCCACCACAACAGTGTTCGGCGCGCGCGAAGAGTTGCCTGACGAACCTGAGCCGGGCACCGTTGGCTTAGTGCTTGCCGAAGGCACGGTATGCGGCGAATCCGCCATCCAGCCAGGGTATTTCGCTGAACATCAGCCACCTGCACTGCTGATGTTGCATCCGCCCTCCGAAACCACGCCCTCACTGCCGGAATGCAACGGGGCAGCGTCGGGGTGCGTGCTGTTGCCGGGGTTGCCGTATCTGGGATTGGAGCATCGGGCGGCCTGGGTTGAGGCCGAAGCCGACGGCACCGTCACATCTATGGTGAGCCGGGTAGGCGTCGATCCGATTAGCGATCCCGATACTGCCGTATTGGCGATGCTGCTTGCGGCATAACGCAATACGAAAATGGTTAGTTGAGACCTCGAATCACTAATTTCGGCTATCCGAACTTCGTCGTTGCTCTAGCGGACACAACGATGTGCCCGCTAGCCTGGGGACGTTAGCGAAGGGGAGTAGCCCCAAATCGTCGAGTCGACATACTGGCGAACAGCCCGGCCGGCGAACCGTGCGAGACCGACGGTGGGCGAGACCTTCGACCGATGTGTAGTGACCGAATCGATCCAGCCGATCACTGCGCGTGCGTCGAAAGGTCGTTCACCATGCTCGCCGCCACGCTATTGAGTCTCGGAGTCGTTTTCCTCGCCGAACTTGGCGACAGGTCCCAACTCATCGCGATGACCTATGCGCTGCGCTACCGCTGGTGGGTAGTGCTGGCCGGGGTAGCGATAGCCGCGTTCACCGTGCACGGCATTTCGGTGGCAGTTGGTCACTTTCTCGGCGCGACGCTGCCAGCACGCCCGATGGCTTTCGCATCGGCGATCGCCTTCTTGGTTTTTGCCGCGTGGGCCTGGCGGGAGGGTGCCGCCCACGATGACAGCGACGTTGTGGCTGTACGTGAACCTCGATTCGCGCTGCTCGCGGTGGTGTCGTCGTTCGTCCTGGCCGAACTGGGCGATAAGACGACGTTGGCGACGGTTTCACTAGCGAGCGATCACAACTGGGCCGGCGTATGGATCGGCACCACACTCGGCATGGTTTTGGCCGACGGCCTTGCGATTGCTGTCGGGCTACTACTCAATCAACGACTTCCCGAGCGGCTGCTGCACGTCCTAGCCTGCCTGCTGTTCCTGCTGTTCGGTGTATGGATGCTGTTCGACGGCGCACTGGGCTGGCGCTCGGTTGCCATCGCAGTCACCGCGGCGATGGTGCTGGCCGCGGCGGCCGGTGCCATTTGGTGGCAATGGCGCAAACTCTTCGACGGTGCCGCCATGGGGACGCAAGCACCGGAAAAACCCCGTACGTCGCCGCCGCGGCACCCTCCTGCGGCCACCTCGTGGCCGCAATGCCCGCCCGGCGGTCCCGATCAGCTTCACCGGCGCGCGGACCGTGTTGCCGATCGCTCACCGCCGACTGCGTAGAGCCCGACAGCAAAGGAATTTCCGGCCAAGAATTCGTTGTGTGTTAGTTGCCCAAAGCCGTGTGTCCTCGCCCGACACCGCCCGCCTAAGTCCTTCGCCAACTATCCTGGCAACCGGCTGCCACACGCGGCGCTACGTCGCATTCTGCGGATAACCTGTGAAATCCATTCATATTGTGGACACCTCAGCGAAACGGTTGGAAGCTCATCCAGGGCGTCTCGGCGGGCCGCCGCGCAGGACGGTACTTAATCCGCTCAGGTTTGCACTTGGTGTGAACACCAACAGTCGCTACCATGATCAGCAAATACAACAGATAATCGTTCGCTCATAGCACCCGGTGGAGGTCATATCGATGAGCACGACGTTCGCTGCCCGTCTAAACCGTTTGTTTGACACGGTATACCCGCCAGCACGCGGGCCGCATACCTCCGCGGAGGTGATTGCGGCACTCAAGGCGGAGGGTGTGACGATGTCTGCTCCCTACCTCTCACAGCTACGCTCCGGCAACCGCACTAACCCATCGACTTCGACCATGACCGCTCTGGCCAACTTTTTCCGCATCAAGTCGGCTTACTTCACCGACGACGACTACTACGAGAAGCTCGACAAGGAGTTGCTCTGGCTGGCCACGATGCGTGAGGACGGAGTACGTCGCATCGCGGTCCGGGCGTACGGATTGTCGACCCAGGCGCAGCAGGCGATCGTGGATCAGATCGACGAATTGCGCCGCGCGGAGCGGCTCGACGCCTAGGCCGCCCTGCCATCGAACCGGTTCGGCTTGACCTGGCGAGCTGCGGACGGCCCATTCCGATTAAAGTTGGCGCAACGTTCGTGCACGCACCGCGATAGTCCACGAGATACCGGGAGGCGGCCGGGAATGGGCCTGTTCCGCAAACGAAAAAGCCGTGCGACGCGTCGCGCTGAGGCTCGGGCGATCAAGGCTCGCGCCAAACTAGAGGCCAGGCTTTCGGCCAAGAACGAAGCTCGCCGCATCAAAGCGGCACGGCGCTCCGACGAGAAGGCGCTCAAAGCTCAGCTAAAGGCCCAGCGAGACAGCAACCGGACGGCGCAGAAGGTTGCCGAGACCGGCCTGAAGGCAGCCCGCGAAGGCACGTTGCTATCACCGACGCGGATTCGCCGCACCTTGACCGTTTCTCGGCTGCTCGCACCAATACTTGTGCCAGTCATATACCGGGTAGCTATGGCCGTTCGCGGCTTGATCGACCAGCGTCGGGCTGACCGGCTTGGGATTCCACTGACTCAGATCGGTCAGTTTTCGGCGCACGGCGCACGGCTATCGGCCCGAGTTGCCGGATCGGAGCAATCGCTTGCGATAGTGCGAGAGAACAACCCGAAAGACGCCGAGACCAAGCAATTCGTGTCGGCCCTCACCGACCGTCTCGCCGACCTGTCGGCTGCGATCACAGCTGCCGAACACATGCCTGCCCAGCGGCGCCGGACCGCTCATTCGGCAATCTCGTCGCAGCTCGACGGTATCGAGGCCGACCTGATGGCACGGCTCGGACTGGGCTAGCCACCATGAAAGGACAAGCCCGATGTATGCGACGTGGAATAGAGCCTGACATGTCGTCGTACCGCAGGTGGCTCGGCCTGGGGCTAGCGCCGCACCGCAAACCTTTGGCCTGGGTGACGCTGCTATTGGCGGCGCTGGCGCTAACCGCGACGGGGAGCGCGGAAGCGGCATCCGCCCAAGCCACGCGCTTGACCGCGACGGCCACTGACAGCACTACCTTGACAATCTGCCCTGGCCAGATCAACGCGGCCGTCAAACCACAGCCGCAAGCGCCGGTTGCGGTGACGGCAATCGTGGAAGCCAAGAACAGCATTCGGTTTGCGGCTGAGCCATCCCACGCACTCGCCAGCACGGGCGCGCCACCGCTGGGGTCGTCAACCGGAGACGACGCGGCACGCGAGCATTTCACGTCAGCGGATGACGGCGCAATGTCCGGCTCTCGCTCATTGCTGCCTGCGGTGCCCGGCATCGGAAAGCCAGGATCGGTGGTCGCGGCCAACGACACCGAAGATGATATGCCCGCGTGGCCTTTCGCGCTCGGGACGATCGCGGCGGTCGGCGCGGGAGCTTTATGGGCGATGCGGCGCCGGCCCTAGCTGGTAGTCCCGATCACCCCGGATGGTCTAGCAGCCGGCCCTGGCATGATGGGACCGAAGTGTTTCGCGACCTAATACTCGACGATAGAGCTGCAAAGGAGCGGTCGCATGACAGAACCGCAGGATCGACCCGACGGCGAACCCGGCACTGCATCGCAGCCGCCGGCCGAACAGCAGCCCGCTCAGCAGGCCGCCAAAGCACCCGCCAAGAAAACGGCGGCCAAAAAGGCGCCCGCCAAAAAGGCGCCCGCCAAAAAGGCACCAGCGAAGAAGGCAGCAGCCAAAAAGGCACCGGCTAAGAAGGCGGCTGCGAAGAAGGCTCCCAGCAAGAGCACTGCGGAAACGTCCTCCACGTCGGCTGACCCCGCTGTCGAGGTGCGCAAGCGAATCGAATCCAACGGCCAGCTCGCCGCGGCCAAGGATGCCGCCGCGCAAGCGAAGTCGACGGTGGACGAAGCCAATAATCCGCTGCCACAAGACATACCGGTCGTATCCGAGAGCCACTCCCGGGTTCCGGTGCTGGTCGCTGTCGCACTCAGTTTGTTGGCGATGCTATTGATTAGGCAATTGCGGCGACGCTGAACCCTGGTGACCGCCTCGTTTAGACCGACGGCCGATATCGTTGATGCCGTCGGGCCCGATGTGCGTAGTTGTGACCTTCAGTTCCGTCAATTCGGCGGCAGGACGGATTTCGCCGGGCCCATCAGCACCGTGCGGTGCTTTGAAGACAATGCCCTGCTGAAGTCGGTTCTTGCCGAGCCGGGTGCCGGCGGTGTGCTGGTCATCGATGGCGCCGGCTCCTTGCACACCGCCTTGGTCGGTGACGTTATCGCCGAATTGGCCCGGTCTAACGGCTGGGCCGGGCTTGTCGTACATGGCGCAGTGCGCGATGCCGCCGCGCTGCGTCGCATCAATATCGGCATCAAAGCGCTAGGTACCAATCCGCGCAAGAGCACCAAAACCGGAAGCGGGGAACGCGACGTCGTCGTTGCTTTAGGCGGGGTGAGTTTTGCTCCCGGCGAGACGGTCTACAGCGACGACGACGGGATTGTTGTCGTCTGAGGAAGTGTCTGAAGCTGGCTGGCCGCTCCTGCCGTTAGATCCGGGCCAGAGCGGGCACTTTGGCGAACCGGAGGCCCTCGTCATCGATCTTGCCGCGCCGGATCAGCCGGATATCGCGCAGGTAGTTCTGGTTGAGGCGCCACGGCGTGCGCGAGCCCTGTTTTGGCAACTTGTCGATCGAGCGCAGCACATAGCCTGGAGTGAACTCCATAAATGGCCGGTCGGCGACGGCTGAACCCGGATGCTCCACAACCACGCTGTCGAAGCCGTGGGCATCCATATGATTGAGCAGACGGCAGACGAACTCCGACACCAGGTCGGCCTTTAGCGTCCACGATGCGTTGGTATAGCCAACGGTGTAGGCCATATTGGGAATCCCGGAAAGCATCATTCCCTTATAGGCCATGGTCTTGGTCAGATCCACTGGCTGGCCATCCACGCTAGCGATCGCGCCGCCAAAGAGCTGCAGGTTTAATCCGGTTGCGGTGATGATGATGTCAGCCGGTAGTTCGCGGTCCGAGTCCAGCCGGATTCCGTTAGCGGTGAATCTATCGATCGTGTCGGTGACCATCTCGACGCGTCCACGCCGGATCGCGCGGAACAAGTCGCCGTTGGGAACAAGGCATAGTCGCTGTTCCCAGGGGTTGTAGTGCGGCCCGAAATGCGTCTGAACGTCGTAGCCATCAGGTAGTTGGCGCTGGGCGGAACCCATGAACAATTTCCGCATCCGCTGCGGCCACTTTTGGCAGGCTCGGTACACCGCGATATCCAGCAGGACATTTTTCCACCGCACCAAGGAGTATGCGATCTTGTCAGGCAACCACCGGTTGAGCTTCTCGGCGATGGCGTCTCGGTCTGGTTGAGACACGATGTAGGTAGGTGAGCGTTGCAGCATCGTCACGTGTTTGGCACCCGAGTTCGCCAAGGCCGGAACAAGGGTGACCGCGGTGGCGCCACTGCCGATGACAACAATGTTCTTGCCGGCGTAGTCGACGTCCTCTGGCCAGTGCTGCGGATGGATGATAGGACCGGTGAAGTCATCCGAGCTGCGAAACGTCGGCGCATAGCCCTGGTCGTAGTTGTAGTAACCGCTACACAAAAAGAGGAACGAACAAGAAATGGTGCTCTGAGCGCCGCCGTGTTCGACCACCACGGTCCATCGATTCTCCGCGTTGGACCAGTCAGCGCTGATGACCTTCTGGTTGAATCGAATGCGCTTGTCAATGCCGTACATAGCCGCGGTTTCCCTGACGTACTTCAGGATCGGCCCGCCATCGGCAATCGCTTTGCGCTCAGTCCATGGCCGGAAGCGGAAACCCAGCGTGTGCATATCGGAGTCGGAGCGAATGCCCGGGTAGCGGAACAGATCCCAGGTGCCGCCCATGGCCTGTCGCTTTTCCAGGATCGCGTAGCTCTTGGTGGGGCAACGGTCTTGCAAGTGCCAAGCCGCGCTGACGCCAGAAATGCCGGCGCCAACGATCACGACATCGAGGTGTTCAGGCATGTCCGCAAAGGTATCAACGCAGTGTTGATTAAGTCAACGGTATGTTGGGACTCTCGACATGGAGTAAGCTTCCCGGCGTGACCCCCTCTGCCGCCGGCTCGACCTCGTTGCACCGAGGTCGGCGCAGCGCACGACCATCCGGCGACGATCGCGAACTCGCGATCCTCGCCACGGCAGAGCACCTGCTGGAAGACCGTGCGTTATCCGACATCTCGGTCGACGATCTCGCAAAAGGCGCCGGCATTTCGCGGCCAACGTTCTATTTCTATTTCCCTTCCAAAGAAGCCGTGCTGCTCACTCTGATGGACCGCGTGGTCAACGAAGCCGACTCCGCGCTGGAAACCCTGATCGAAGCCCCCGACTCCGAAGCCGATAGCGACGGAAGATCGATGTGGCGCAACGGAATCAACGTTTTCTTCGAAACCTTTGGGTCGCACAAAGCGGTAACTCGGGCCGGTCAGGCCGCCAGGGCTACGAGTGTCGAAGTCCGGGAACTGTGGTCGACATTCATGGCGAAGTGGATCACCTACACCGCCGAAGTTATCGATGCTGAACGCGATAGAGGCGCCGCACCGCATACCCTTCCGGCTCACGAGTTGGCCACCGCGCTCAATCTGATGAACGAGCGAACGCTTTTTGCGTCGTTCACCGCTGAGCAGCCGTGCGTCCCGGAAGCCCACGTGTTGGACACGTTGGCCCACATTTGGGTCAGCAGCATCTACGCAGAGGGTTTATCGCAGTAGCGTGTCGGTAGCCGATGCGAGCATGTGTTCGTGCGGCCTACGACGCCCATCTTGCACGCCGACCTGGATGCCTTCTATGCGTCCGTTGAGCAGCGCGACGAACCGGCGTTGCGTGGGCGCCCGGTGATCGTCGGCGCCGGGGTCGTGCTGGCGGCCAGCTACGAAGCCAAGGCCTGCGGCGTGCACACCTCGATGTCCGGGGCGCAGGCACGCCGGCTGTGCCCGCATGCCGTGGTGGTGCCGCCGCGTATGGCTGCCTACGCACAAGCCAGCGAGGCTGTGTTCGAGGTTTTTCGTGCCTGTACACCAATGGTGGAACCGGTCTCAGTGGATGAGGCATTTCTCGATGTCGGCGGGCTGCGCCGGGTTTCGGGAGTTCCGCTGGAAATCGGAGCGCGGCTACGCACCGAAGTGCGCGACCACGTCGGACTTCCGATCACTGTCGGGGTCGCCCGGACCAAATTCCTCGCCAAAGTGGCCAGCCAGGAAGCCAAGCCCGACGGTTTGCTTTTGGTGCCGCCTGATCAAGAACTGGATTTCCTGAAGCCGTTGCCGACGCATCGACTATGGGGCGTGGGCGCGAAGACCGCCACCAAGCTACGTGGACACGGCATCCGGACCGTCGCCGACGTCGCCGAGCTCAGCGAATCGGCGCTGGCATCAATGTTGGGCTCGGCCATGGGCCGCCGGGTACACGGGCTGGCCCGCAACAGCGACAGTCGCCGCGTGACCACCGGCGTGCGTCGCCGTTCGATAGGTGCGCAACGAGCACTAGGCCGGGCCGGCAACACACTGTCGCCAGCCGACATCGATGCGTTGATCATCGCGTTGATCGACCAGATCACCACCCGAATGCGCGCCACGGGGTGCACTGGGCGAACCGTTTTGCTACGGCTGCGGTTCGACGACTTCAGTCGGGCTACCCGGGCATGCACTCTTGCTGCCGCGACATCCTCGACACAGACCATCCTCACGGCCGCCCGTGGCTTGCTGGCATCAGCTGCGCCGGCCATCGAGCGGTGCGGATTGACCCTGATCGGCTTCGCCGTCTCCGACATCGACCGCAGCGGGCACGAACAACTGGTGCTGCCATTCAGCGAGGCGCACAGGCAACCGCCCTACCCTGATGCTATCGACGCGGTAGCCGACCGGATTCGTCGTCGCTATGGCAAATCCGCGCTGACGCGTGCGGTCTTGATCGGCCGCGCCGCCAGCCCGGACATGCCCCGCCTGCCGGACTAGCCGGACTCGCCTAAGTAGACGCCGCCCACGACCGCAGCTCATCGACAGACCAAGTGTTGACGATCCGGGCCACGGGCACTCCCGCGTCCAGTGCGCGCTGTGCGCCATATCCCAGGAAATCCAGCTGCCCGGGCGCATGCGCGTCGGTGTCGATGCTGAAGACGCAGCCGATATCCAAAGCGAGATTCAGCAATCGGGTCGGCGGGTCACGTCTTTCCGGACGACAGTTGATTTCCACCGCGGTGTCGTGGTCGCGACAGGCGGTGAACACCGCCTCGGCATCGAATCTGGATTCGGGCCGGATGCCGCGATCGCCGGCCACCAGCCGGCCCGTGCAATGGCCCAGTACGTTAGCCCGGCCGCTGGTAACGGCGCGCAGCATTCGGCGGGTCATCGTCGCAGAATCCATCGACAGCCTCGAGGGTCGCGTCTCATCGCTGGTGTAAATGGTCACGGGCGTAGGTTCCGTCGCAACCGACGAAAGCTATGAAGGAGGGGCTACGCCCGTGACCAAGCGAGTATCGCCGATTGAGCGTGTGCGTGTTGAGATGGATCAGTTGTTCGCCGCGACCGAGCGGCCGTTGACCGAGATTTTGGAGGAGGTCGGGCGGTTATCGGTGCGTCTGGTGTTTCAGGTCGCCGTGGAGGCCGAGGTAGAAGCAGTGTTGGGCCGAGCCCGTCACCAGCGTCGGGTTCAGGACGGCCCGGGCGGGTACCGCAATGGGTATCAACCGCCGGCGACGGTGAAGACCACGATGGGCTCGGTCGAATTATGCCGCCCGAAACTACGCGACACCGACGAGCGGTTCTGTTCGCGGCTATTCGGTGCCGGGGTGACGCGCACCCACGCTCTGGAGGCGTTGGTGATTTCGGGATGGGTGCGCGGTTTGTCGGATCGCGACATCGAGGCCGCGTTGGCCGAGGTGCTGGGCTCGTAGGCGGCGTTGTCGCGCTCGACGGTGAGCCGGATTTGTGCGGCCATCAAAGACGAGTTCGCTGCGTGGTCGTCTCGACGCCTTGATGAGCTGGTGTTGGACTACCTGTTCTTGGATGCCTCGAACTTTCGGATGCATCCCAACGCCCCGGCCGAGCCGGTGCTGGCCGCCTGGGGCATCTGCACCGACGGCAAGCCCCTGTTTATTGGGCTGGCCCCAGCCGCAGCGGAGTCGGCTGATGCGTGGGCCGGCTTCTTGGCTGACCTGAGGAACCGGGGACTACGCCCGCCGCTACTGGGCATCTCCGACGGGGCGCCGGGCCTGATCGCCGCATGGGAGACCACGTTTCCGGCAAGCCTGCGTCAGCGGTGTCTGATCCATCGCTGCCGTAACGTCATCGCCAAGACACCTGTCGCGGTCCAGGACGAGATCAAAGCCGCGTTCTGGTCGATCTTCGATGACATTGACCAGCCACCCGGCCAGCAGGCCGTGGATGAAGCCACCCGCCGCGCCGAGGAGTTCACCACCACATACCGCGGGCTCTACCCAGCCGCGGTCGCTTGCCTGGCCAACGACTTCGCCTCGCTGAGCGTGCATTTGCGCTTCCCCCGCCAACACTGGACACGCATCCGCCATTCCAACCTCATCGAACGCACCTTCGGAGAATCCCGTCGCCGGGTCAAGGTCATCGGCCGCCTACCCGGCGAAACCAGCTGTCTGTCGCTGGTATGGGCCGTCCTCGACCGCGCCAGCCGCGGCTGGCGCGGAGTCACCCAAACATCAGCGACCAGCCGCCACCTCCAAGAACTACGCCACCAACTGCTCGAGCCACCCCGCCCACTGCATCCCCCCACCACAACAACCACGACCGACACCACCGCCGCGTAACATGACCACCAGGAACATGCGCCCAGCGTTTTTACACCAGTCCTAAGACGCCACCGCCTCGAGTGCACGCTAGCCACCACGATGTCGAGGCGGTCGAGCAGTGCGGGTTCCTGGTCAAGACTCCCGTCGCCGAGGATGTCGACCTCGATCCCGGTGAGGATTCGCATCGGCGCGAACGCATCTCGCAACTCGTCTATCACGTCGAGCTGTTTGCGCAGCCGGCCTGCAGAAAGGCCGTTGGCGATCGTCAGCCGTGGTGAATGATCGGTCAGTGCGCAGTACTGATGGCCCAGCGCTGCCGCCGTTGCCATCATTTCTTCGATTGGCGCCGACCCATCCGACCAATTCGTATGCAGGTGCAGATCGCCGCGGAGGGCGGTCCGCACCTCGCCGCCGCCAAGATCGGCCGCTGCAGAACGCAATTCAGTCAGCATGTCCGGCTCGCGCCCGGACCAGGCTTGCTCGATCACTCGGGCAGTCTTTGGGCCGATGCCCGGCAGCGACTGCCAACTGTTGTCGCGGCCATGGCGTTCCCGCGTAGCCGCGTCAAGACTCTCAACAATGTCGGCCGCACGCCGATAGGCCATGACCCGCCGAGGATCCTGGCGGCTTCGATCCTTGTAGTAGGCGATACGACGCAGTGCAGCTATCGGATCCACGGTTTGGGCGTCCCCGGAAAGATCACAACAGCTGACCAACCACGAATCCAAGGAAAATTACTGCGAATCCGCCAATTTCACCAACGATAAGCAATACCATCGCCAATTCTAGTGCGCGCGTTGGATGTTCAAACTGGTTGGCAGTATCGCGCCGGATGCCGTGGAAGATATAGCTGGCGATGGCACTGACGAAGAAGAACACCACCACCATCGCCGCGACAAGGTTCACCCCCACCGACCATGCGCTGAGTTCGACAAAGATCGCGATCAGCAATGTCGCAAACGAGTACAGCAGCGCTGCACGGTGCGCGATATCGATGTACGGGTGCGCCCGAGACTCGTCACTGACCACAATCTGCCAGTACTTCAGCACCCCTAGCATCAGTGCCAGCATGAATATCAGGCCAGCCGCTAGCAGAGTGAGTTTCGTATCGCTTCCGAGAAGGCAGCCCATAGTTGGCTCAAGTGTAGTTACGGAAACAGCCGCGCGCCTACCGTACTGCCCGCACGATTCATCTGGAGAGCCGCATGGCGCCACACCAGCTGGCGCCAGCTTGTAGCGAACCGAGATCAAGCCGAGACGCTGAGTTCATGTTCGCGGTCTCGGACTATGCCCTTTTAGATAACAAATCGATATAGCTGAGCAAATTCGCTACACACCACAGAGCGCACAGAGCGTCCGATCGTCATTGGTAGTCAGGGGCGCAGTTCCCGCGTTGCGGGCCTGTTTCCCCATTCCCCTTTCAATCCGTGCGTGCGGTTTTCCCGCACACGGCTTACCGATGATCTTCTGGACATGGTTACGCGGCCTTCGGGTATTGGATGGTGCCGCGAAGCCGGTGCAGGCCGTGTTCGTTAAACCACTGTTCGGTCCATTGATCGGCTTGACCAGCACGCAGGTTACGGCCACGCTTTGCCACCATTAGGCGAAACAACCGCCACCACACATACCCGTCGATCTGCCCGAACTTGACCGCGGCGTTGCCAGTACGAAAGTAGTTACCCCAGCCCCGCAGGATCGGATTCAACGACACGATTATCGTCCGAATGTCCAGACCTGCGCGCGAGCGCCCAGTCAGGCCACGAACCTTCTCACGTAGTCGTTTCATCGCTGCGCGGCTCGGCCAACGGTGCAGGTAGTAACGCACGATCCGGCGCTGCTCCCACAACCGCCCCGACATGCGCGCCCGGAAGTGACAGCCCAGGAAATCCAAGCCCTCACGGCCGTCCCGCAGATCGATTACCTTCGTTTTATTCGGATGTAGCCGCAATCCCAGCCCAGCCAGGATTTCTCCAACCAAGACCAAGGCGTGCTCGGCTTGTGCCGCACTGCGGCACAACACCACACCATCATCGGCGTAGCGCACCAACTCACCCACCGCGCGGCGGGTCAGTTCGGTATCGAGCACATGCAAGAAGATGTTGGCCAAAAGCGGGGAAATAACCCCGCCCTGCGGGGTGCCAGCGACCGTCCGCTGGGCCACCCCATCAACCAACACTCCTGCCTGCAGCCACAGACGCAGCAGTTTGAGCACCCGACGATCCGACACCCGCCTGGCCACCTGTTCCAGCAGGCGGTCATGGTCGATCTCGCCGAAGAAATCAGCGATATCAAACTCGACCACAAACACCTGACCCGCGATGAAGCCGGTACGCAACCGCTCCATCGCCTGAGTAGCCGAACGCCTCGGACGAAACCCATACGAGCACGACAAGAAGTCCGCCTCGAAAACAGGCTCCAACACGATCTTGGCAGCCGCCTGGGCCACCCGGTCTCGAACCGTGGGAATCCCCAACGGCCGCTTACCGCCACGGGGTTTAGCGATCTCCACCCGGCGTGTCAACGCCGGACGGTACACACCCCGGCGCAGGTCCTGACGTAACTCACGCAACATGCGGTCCACGCCATAGTCCTGCACCGCAGCCACGGTGACACGATCCACCCCAGCCGCACCCTTGTTCCTCAACACCCGCTCCCACGCCTCCCACAAGACGTCACCCCTGTAGATACGGTCATACAGGGCGTGGAAACGCCGACCCTCAGACTGCTTGGCCGCAGTCCATAGCGCGCGTTGCAGTTGTCGCACTTTCACCGGCGACGCCTGCAACGGCTCGTCGTCGGCTACGACAGGCCATAGCCTGCCGGGGTGGTTGGACCGAGACACCTCGGTCATGCCCTCACGCTTACCTCCGTCACGCGCGTGATCAAAGTTGGGGTCCTTTCCTCCCGGCGCGTTATGTTGCACGCCGATCAGCGGTACTACGACCCCATCGGACTCCCGCTGCCCTCCACGAGATTTCACCATCGGCTTATACCCGCGGTCTTTGCCCGACGCAGGCTGAGCAGACGGGTCTCTCCTGTTCCGAACCAGACTATGTGCACGTGCCGCCTCCCATACCCCGGAAAGACCCGGTGAGCTAACCCCGGACCAGGGCTCACCAGACATGGCCTTCGCCGTGATATGAGCGGCTCGGCTCTCCCGTTGTGAATCTGACGAGGCTGCAGAGTTCGCTTGACGCTACGGCCCGCGCACTTGCTCCCTCCGAAGAGGCTTTCGACACCCCGCTCAGCCCGCCGTGTCTCCACAACGAACCGGGGCCTGCTACCCGGCGCTCCGGTACCTACCGAGACGGGACTCCCACCCGCTAGCCCAATCCAACTTTCAGGACGCACCATACCCCGAATCGTAGCAATTCTTCAGCGGTCACCAGGCGCTCGCGCCGGGCGGGAAACTCGCGACTTTTCACTGGGTGACGGAACCATGACCAGGCGATTCGCCCCACTCGCGACCGGGGTACTGGGTTCATAAACACAGTGAACACTCCTGCAGTCGATCTGTGCAACTCAAACTTCAGATGTGATGAATCCCACAGTCAGCTATTAGACACCCCGGTCCTGGCAAACGGGTGACGACGCGCCGAGCAACCATAAGGATGTTACTGCGGTGCGACCACAGTGACAATTGTGACTAGCGGAGCGGTGCGGCAGTGGGCTTCACAGGGGCCGGTAGTGCGCTTGAGCCCATCAGATACCGGTCGACACTCGCCGCCGCAGCCCGTCCTTCAGCAATCGCCCAAACGATCAGTGACTGGCCACGACCCATATCACCAGCAACGAACACCCCAGGAACCGAGGAGTCAAAGTCATCGCCGCGAGCCACGTTTCCGCGGTCGGTTAACGTCACCCCGAGATCGGCGAGCAGGCCAGCCTTCTGCGGACCAACGAATCCCATCGCCAGCAAAACCAGATCGGCTTCGAGTTCGAAGTCGGAACCCTCGACCTTGACGAATTTGCCGTCCTGCATCTGCACTTCGTGCACCTTGAGTGCACTGACATGACCGTTCTGACCGACGAACTCCTCGGTATTGACCGAGAACACCCGCTCCCCGCCTTCCTCATGCGCCGAGGAGACCCGGTACATCAGTGGGTAAGTCGGCCACGGGGTCGATTCGGCTCGGGTGTCCGGGGGACGCGGCATGATCTCGAACTGGTGCACCCGGACGGCGCCCTGGCGGTGCACGGTGCCTAAACAGTCGGCCCCCGTGTCGCCGCCACCGATGATGACGACCTTCTTGCCTTTGGCGGTGATAGGCGGCTCTTCGTTGGCGCTCAACGCAGTATCGCCAAACTCGCCCGATGCCACCCGATTACCCCACGGCAGGTATTCCATCGCCTGGTAGATGCCATTCAGCTCGCGCCCGGGAATGGGCAACTCGCGCCAATCTGTGGCGCCGCCCGCCAGGACAACCGCATCAAAGTCAGCGCGCAACTGTTGGGCCGTGATATCGACTCCGACGTTGACGCCGGGTCGGAATTCGGTGCCTTCGGCCCGCATCTGGTCCAGCCGCCGGTCGAGAACACGCTTTTCCATCTTGAACTCAGGAATCCCGTAGCGCAGCAGCCCACCGATGCGGTCGTCTCGCTCGAAGACCGTCACGCTGTGACCGGCTCGGGTGAGCTGCTGCGCGGCAGCTAAACCCGCTGGGCCCGAACCCACCACCGCAACCGTCTTTCCGGTCAGCTGCTGAGGAGGCAGCGGCCTTACCCAGCCCTCATCGAACGCCTTGTCGATGATCTCCAGCTCGATCTGTTTGATCGTTACCGGATCCTGGTTTATCCCAAGCACACACGCGGGCTCGCAGGGCGCCGGACACAGCCGGCCGGTAAAATCGGGAAAGTTGTTGGTCGCGTGCAGCCGCTCGATCGCATCGTGCCAGCGATCATTGCGTACCAAGTCGTTCCATTCCGGAATCAGATTGCCTAGCGGACATCCGTTGTGACAGAACGGAATACCGCAATCCATACAACGAGTCGCCTGACGACGTAAGGTCTCGTCGTTGAATTCCTCGTAGACCTCTTTCCAGTCGCGCAGCCGCAGCGGCACTGGTCGTCGCTGTGGCAGCTCGCGGTGGGTGTACTTCAAGAAGCCCGTCGGGTCAGCCACGGCTGGCCGCCATAACTGCCTCGTCGACGTCCGTGCCGTCACGCTCGGCTTCGGCAATAGCCTGCAATACTCGCTTGTAGTCGCGCGGCATTACCTTCACAAAGTGCCGTTGCTGATCCGGCCAACTAGCCAGGATCCGCTGACCAACAGCGGAATCGGTGGCGTCGACGTGGGCCTGGATTGTGCCGTACAGGTAGTCCACATCATCCTCATCAAGACTCTCGGAGTCGACCATCTCGGCGTTGAGATTGGCCGGCAACTCTCCGGCGGGGTCGTATACGTAAGCTAAGCCGCCCGACATGCCGGCGGCGAAGTTTCGGCCGGTGGAACCCAAGATCACCACCCTGCCGCCGGTCATGTACTCACAACCGTGATCACCCACACCTTCGACTACTGCGTGGGCCCCGGAATTGCGCACCGCGAATCTTTCGCCCACCACACCACGCAAGAAAGCTTCTCCACTGGTAGCGCCGAACAGAATCACGTTGCCCCCGATGATGTTGTCCTCGGCTACGTAGTCCTGTGGCGTATTGTCCGATGGGCGCACCACAATCCGCCCGCCGGACAGCCCTTTACCAACGTAGTCATTGGCGTCACCGTAGATCCGCAATGTAATCCCTTTGGGCACAAAGGCGCCGAAGCTGTTGCCGGCAGATCCTTCGAACGTGATGTCGATCGTTCCGTCTGGTAGACCTTGGCCACCATAGGCTTTCGTCAACTCATGGCCGAGCATCGTTCCGACCGTTCGGTTGACGTTGCCAATAGCCGTCGAAAAACGGACTGGCTTACCGGAATCCAGTGCCTCTCTGCACATCACGATCAATTGTTGATCGAGCGCCTTCTCCAGACCGTGATCCTGGCTTGAGCTGCAGTACAGATCCTGGTTCATGAACGCTGACTCGGGCTCATGCAGCACCGGAGTCAGGTCCAGCCGGTGGGCTTTCCAATGCGCGCGCGCCAGCGTCGTATCCAGCGCACCCGCCTGGCCGACAGCTTCATTGAGCGTGCGGAACCCCAACTGCGCCATATATTCGCGAACTTCTTCGGCGATGAACATGAAGTAGTTCTCCACGAACTCAGGCTTCCCGGTGAACCGCTCTCGCAGCACCGGGTTCTGGGTGGCTACGCCAACCGGGCAGGTGTCCAAGTGGCAAACCCGCATCATGATGCAGCCAGAAACTACCAGCGGGGCGGTAGCGAAGCCGAACTCCTCACCGCCGAGCAACGCGGCGATCATGACGTCGCGGCCCGTCTTGAGCTGGCCGTCGACTTGGACCACGATCCGATCGCGCAGCCCGTTGAGCAACAACGTCTGCTGCGTCTCGGCCAAGCCCAACTCCCAGGGCGCCCCAGCGTGCTTCATCGAGGTCAGCGGGGTAGCCCCGGTGCCGCCGTCATGCCCCGAGATCAGCACCACGTCAGCGTGCGCCTTGGAGACACCGGCCGCGACCGTGCCTACCCCGTTTTCGGAGACCAACTTGACGTGTACCCGCGCCGACGGGTTGGCATTCTTCAGGTCGTGAATCAGTTGGGCCAGATCTTCGATCGAGTAGATGTCGTGGTGCGGCGGCGGCGAGATCAACCCGACGCCGGGGGTCGAGTGTCGAACCTCGGCAACCCACGGGTAGACCTTGTGCCCAGGCAGCTGGCCCCCTTCGCCGGGTTTTGCCCCTTGGGCCATCTTGATCTGAATGTCGGTGCAATTGGTCAGGTAGTGCGAAGTAACTCCGAACCGCGCTGACGCAACCTGCTTGATCGCGCTACGCCGCCAGTCACCGTTGGCATCGGGTTCGAACCGGTTCTCGTGTTCTCCGCCTTCACCGCTGTTCGACCGGCCGCCCAGCCGGTTCATAGCAATCGCCAGCGTTTCGTGGGCTTCGGCGGAGATCGAACCGTAGCTCATTGCGCCGGTCGCGAATCGTTTTACGATTTCGCTGGCGGGCTCAACCTCGTCCAGCGGAACGGGAGGACGCAGACCCGGACGGAACTTGAGCAGACCACGTAGCGACGCGATCCGCTCGCTCTGGTCATCGACGAGACGCGTGTACTCCTTGAAGATCTCGTACTGACCGGTCCGAGTGGAGTGCTGCAACTTGAAGACAGTTTCGGGGTTGAAGAGGTGGTATTCGCCCTCTCGACGCCATTGATATTCCCCGCCTACTTCGAGCTCACGGTGCGCGCGCTCGCCCGGTCGATCCAGGTAGGCCAGTGAGTGACGCGTCGCGACGTCGGCAGCGATGTCGTCCAGCGTGATCCCGCCGGTCGGGCAGGTCAGGCCGGTGAAGTATTCGTCGAGCACCTCCTGCGAGATGCCCACTGCCTGAAACAGCTGGGCACCGGTATAGGAGGCCAACGTCGAGATACCCATCTTGGACATGACCTTCAAGACACCCTTACCGGCCGCTTTGACGTAGTTCGTCAGCGCCGTCTCACGGTCGATGCCGTCGATGACCCCGCGGTCGAGCTTGTCCGCTATGGACTCAAACACCATGTACGGGTTGATGCCCGCCGCTCCACAACCGAGCAGCATCGCCATGTGGTGCACTTCGCGAGCGTCACCGGACTCGACCACCAGACCGACGTGGGTGCGGGTGCGTTCCCGAACCAGGTGGTGGTGCACGGCCGCAACAGCGAGCAGCGACGGTATCGGTGCCATCAACTCGTCGGATTCGCGGTCGGACAAGATGATGATTCGCGCGCCGTCGGCGATCGCCGCCGAAGCCTGCTGACGCACGTCGTCGAGCGCAGCAGCCAGCCCCGATCCAGACTCCGCGACCGGGTATAGGCAGCGAATCACCTTGGAGCGCATGCCATGCCGGCGTCCGTTGACCTCCACGTCGGGATCTAGATTGATCAGCTTGGCCAGCTCAAAGTTACGCAGAATCGGCTGCGGCAGCAGGATTTGCTGGCACGATGCCTCGTCCGGGTTGAGCAGGTCACGCTCTCCCCCGGTCGTGCCCTGCAGGCTGGTCACCACCTCTTCACGAATGGCGTCGAGCGGCGGATTGGTCACCTGCGCGAACAACTGCTGGAAATAGTCGTACAGCATCCGGGGACGCTGTGAGAGCACCGCGATGGGAGTGTCGGTGCCCATCGACCCGAGTGGCTCGGCCCCGGAGCGGACCATCGGTGCCACCAAAAGGTTGAGTTCTTCGTAGGTGTAGCCGAAAGCCAACTGCCGCAGAACAACCCGATGATGGGGCATCCGAACGTAGTTTCCCTGCGGTAGATCCTCGAGCGGGATCAAGCCTTGGTCGAGCCATTGCTGATAGGGCCGCTCGGCCGCCAGCTCTTCCTTGATTTCCTCATCGGAGACAATGCGGCCCTGTTCGGTATCCACCAGAAACATTCGGCCCGGCTGCAGCCGCATCCGGCGGACCACTTTTGACGGGTCCAGATCCAGCACCCCAGCCTCGGACGCCATGACCACCAAACCATCGTCGGTCACCCAGATCCGGGACGGGCGCAGGCCGTTGCGGTCGAGCACCGCTCCCACGACGACGCCATCGGTGAACGTCATCGACGCCGGGCCATCCCACGGCTCCATCAAACAAGCGTGATACCGATAAAACGCCCGCCGCGCTGGGTCCATCGACTCGTGGCGTTCCCAGGCCTCGGGGATCATCATCAGCACCGAGTGGGCCAGCGAGCGGCCCCCCAGGTGCAGGAGTTCGAGCGCCTCGTCGAAGCGCGCGGTATCAGAGGCGCCGGGAGTGCAGATCGGGAACAACTTCTCCACGTCGCCTGTCGACCCGAAGATGTCGGTCTTGATCAGCGCCTCGCGGGCGCGCATCCAATTCTCGTTACCGGTGACGGTGTTGATCTCCCCGTTGTGGGCAATCCGCCGGAAGGGATGCGCCAGCGGCCAGGACGGGAACGTATTCGTGGAAAACCGCGAGTGCACAATGCCCAGCGCGCTAGTCAGCCGGTCGTCTTGCAGATCAAGGTAAAACGCCTTCAACTGCGGGGTAGTCAGCATGCCCTTGTATACGAAGGTCTGGCCGGACAAACTCGGGAAGTACACCGTTTCCCGGCCTGGTCCGTCCTGGCCCGGACCTTTCGTACCAAGTTCGTGCTCGGCACGTTTGCGAACGACGTAGGTCCGCCGCTCCAGCTCCATCCCGGATGCCCCGGCCATGAAGACCTGTCGAAAGGTCGGCATCGCGTCGCGCGCCAGCGCACCCAGCGACGAATCATCGGTGGGCACGTTACGCCAGCCCAACACCTGCAAGCCCTCGGCTTCGGCGATCTTCTCCACTGCCGCGCACGCGGCCGCGGCGTCTTTGGACGACTGGGGCAGGAACGCGATCCCGGTGGCGTAGCTGCCCGCGGAAGGCAACTCGAAGTCGACGACCTCCCGAAGAAACTCGTCTGGGACCTGGATCAGGATGCCGGCACCGTCACCGCTACGCGGTTCGGCGCCTTGCGCACCGCGATGCTCAAGATTGAGTAGCGCGGTGATCGCGTTGTCCACGATGTCGCGGCTACGCCGGCCGTGCATGTCGACGACCATTGCTACCCCGCACGAATCGTGTTCAAATGCGGGGTTGTACAGCCCGACGCGCTTGGGCGTCATACCCACCTAACCCTTCAACAGACTGTCTACGCGGCCTCATCAACGGCTCCGACGGCGCCGCACCCCGGAGGTTGCGGGCGACGTCCTTCGGTCTTGCCGAGGGGCTCTCCGCCAGCGAAGCTGACCCAGTCAGGGATTCGTCCGTGCAGCGCTGAACGGTGGCCCGGTAACCGGTTTCGACAAGTCGTAAAACGATATGACAAAAACCGCCTGACATGCCAACTTCCCAATAATAACCCGCGACGGGCAGGCACCGTACCAATGGCGTTGCCGACCGAGGACAGCATCGCCACATGCTGTTTTTCCACCGGCAGCCGCATAAGCCATTGCGGTTCGCGCCGCTGCGGCGGCCACACCAATTATTTAGGAACGTTTGCTGGCGTTGCGATCAAATGTCGGCGAATAGCGTCGCAACTGGAGCGTAAAATCATCACCTCGTTGGCAACACCGTCAATAAAGCAAGGCAGTTATGCTGTCAAAGCTGCGGGTAAGCACACGAACAAGCCGGCGAAGTCGCACGGCGTCACTCCGGTGGAACCGAGCGGTTGTTTGCACAATACTAATAAGAGTCTAAAACCGCGTGTACAGGGCTGGACCCGTCCGACGGTAATCGTCGAGCAGACGATGCTCGATACTGTCTGTGTCCAGCGCTGGACGGGCGGACTGGCGGGCTCATCAACCAGGAGCCTGTCGCGATCGGCCGCCGGCGCCCGACTATTCGCACCTGAGGAGCCCATGAACGAGCCTGACAAGTTTCTGCGAGACCGGGTGCGGCCCGCCGAGCCCGGTCGCTCCGGTGCGCTCCCCCGCGATCCACGGACCGGACCCCACCAGATCGCAGCACCGCCCAGCCCGGCGGCTCCCCATCGCCACGCAGCCCGGCCAGCGCCACCCAGCCCGGCTGCGGCTCCGATGGGCACGCCATTGCCGACGCCACCTTCGCCAGGCCAGCCCATCGCTGCGCAGCCGCAGCCAGCGGTCCCGCCGCAGCCCCCGTGGGAATCACCGCCACCGCCGGCAGCTCTGGCTCCCGCGCTGCAATCCGAGACCGCACGTCCCCTCCAACCATGGATCGGCAGAGACGCGAAAGCGCGCGACAGTTACTCGCCACGTTCTGACGACCAGGGTTGGCGCCGCATTATCCGGCTAGTCACTCGGCGCCTTGCCGACCTGAGCCCAGCCAGTGGGCAACGCGAGGCCGCCCAGTTCGAAGCCGTTATCCGAACCGTTCTGCAGGGCAACCACAAAGTCGGCGTGCTAGGCAAGGGCGGCGTCGGAAAAACTTCGGTTGCCGCCAGTGTGGGTTCGATCCTCGCAGAACTACGCCAGCAGGACCGCGTCGTGGCCATAGACGCCGACACCGCTTTTGGCCGGCTAAGTAGCAGAATAGATCCCGCCGCAAAGAGTTCATTCTGGGAACTGACCTCCGACAAGAACCTGCATTCATTCACCGACCTGACCTCGCGCCTGGGCAGCAACTCGGCGGGCCTGTACGTCCTGGCGGGCGAGCCGGCATCAGGTCGGCGCCAAGTCCTCGATCCGGCGATCTACCGAGAAGCCGCCTTGCGTCTGGATCGTCACTTCACGATGTCGGTCATCGACTGCGGCGCGACGATGGACGCAGCGGTTACTCAAGAAGTCTTGCGAGATCTGGACGCCCTGATCATCGTGTCGTCGCCGTGGGCCGACGGCGCCTCGGCTGCCGCTAAGACACTGGAATGGCTGTCAGATCATGACATGACGGAGTTGCTGCGGCGCACCATCGTCGCGCTCAACGACTCAGACGGGCACGCAGACAAACGCACCCGGTCGTTGCTGGCAAAGGAGTTCATCGACCACGGACAGCCTGTAATCGAGGTTCCCTTTGATCCGCACTTGCGGCCCGGCGGTGTCATCGACGTGAGCCACGAGATGGCGCCGGCTACTCGGCTCAAGTTCTTGCGGATCGCGGCGACAATTACGCAGTACTTCGCGTCACGCCCCGATGGTGCGCAAGCCAACGCAGCACCCCAATTGCGTTGAGCGCCCAGCCGCAGCAGACCAGCTACAAAGCGTCGATGCGCAGGCTCCGCATCGGCAGTTCGCTACCACACGATAGCGGCCAGGTCGCGATTATCCGAGCACACGCTACGAACCGCCGCCTCGATATCCGCGGCAGCAACAACTTGCAGATCTTCAACGGTCACCAACTCACCTGCGCGTTTTCGCGCCACCACTCGTGAATCCCGAAAGCCTTCGGCCCGTTCGATGACATTGCGGGCGAACCGCCCGTTCTGCATGGCGTCGATCCCGTGGCGACCGCCCGGAGTGGTGTAGTTGCGAATCGTTGTAGCGGCGTCCAAGAACGCGCCGCGCGCCGACTCGTCCAGCAGGCTCGCGCGCGGCGTGGCGTAGCGATGTCCGATCTCGACGATCTCGGCCGGCGAGTAAGACTCAAAGCGCAGCTTGCGGTTGAATCGGCCGGCCAAACCTGGGTTCACGGTGAGGAATTCGTCAACCAGATCCTCGTATCCGGCCCCGATGAAACAGAAGTCGAACCGGTGCGCCTCAAGTTTGACCAGCAGTTGATTCACGGCTTCCATGCCGATCATGTCGGGGGTACCGTCTTGGTGACGTTCAATCAATGAGTAGAACTCATCCATGAAAATTATTCGGCCAAGCGCATTTTCGATCAGTTGCTCGGTCTTGGGACCCGACTCACCGATGTAGTGCCCGCAGAAGTCCGAGCGCCTCACCTCGCGAATTTCGGGGTGACGCACGATCCCCATACCGGCATAGATCTTTCCCAGCGCCTCAGCCGTGGTGGTCTTTCCTGTCCCCGGTGGTCCCACGAGGAGCATCCAACCCACACCAATGGCCACCAGTACCATCGACAACGCTAGTGCCGCGGTTTGCTTGCGGTCGTCGTGCTTCATCCGTGACGAGAAGCGGGTCGTCGCGGCCCGCAGTCTTCTGTTGTAGAACAGATGCCCCGAATTCTGATCGCGGTTTGACAGGCTCAACGGCATTGCTCAGTACCCCCTGGGTGCGCGACGCGGGTCGGCCTGCTGAATTCGATCAGCCAAATTCGACCCATCTGCTGCAACCCCATAGCGTCCCTGCGCGTAGTTGATGAACGCGCAGGCCTGCGCCACGAGGTTGTGAACGTCCGACGAGGTTCCGGGCTGGTGGTAAGCCGCGAAAGTCGGTGCAATGAATTGCCACGCGCCTTTACTCGGCGTGCCTTTGGCCGCATTCGAGTCCCAATTGTTTTGCGCGCTGGCATTGTAGTTTGACTCGCGACGAGCCACCGCGTCCATACCGCGCTCCCACCGAGAACGTGCCGCAGGATCGTGAATGCCCTTAATATCCAGGGCTTTACGGATCGCAGCCAAGACGGCCGCGCGACCCGTGCCGCTACCAAAAGGCAACGCACGATCGCGGTGAATTGATTCCATAGCTACCCGGCACCGCAGATACCGCAGCTGCCGCAACCGCAGCGCCAGCAGCCGCGCCCGCAACAACGTACGCAGGACGTACTGATGCTGAATTCGCAACCTCGCCACCATTCTGGCTATCGCTTCGCGACGCCCGACCGGAGTGTCGGCAGCAGCCATCAAATCAGCCTGGGCCGCGTGTAGGACGGCCCGCGTCGCGCTCCGGGCCCGCGCGCGCTCGGTTCGCGCTGCCGCGACGATCTGAGCCAGCGCCTCATCCGCATCGGCTAACCGATGCAACCTGTTTGCCGAGCGCCGTGCCGCCCCGGTGGACAATCCCGCAGCATCCATCATGCGAGAGACGTGGTCTGCACGATCACGCAACTGAACCGGCGCACCACAGACCCCGCCGACCAGATGGTCACCGGCGAATAGATTGTGGCTGCGGGCCAAAGCCACCAGTGCGTGGGCCATTAGAGCATCAGTCAACGATTCCCTCACCGTAATTTCGGCGGTACTCCGCCTCCGCCTCACTGCGCAAAGCATCAAAAACGCTATTCAACCGATCCATCAACTCGCTATGGGTGTAGGACGACATCACATCCGGAGCCAACGCTAGTTCCGTAAGTCGACCGTCCGAATTGCACACTGCGTATATGTCGCCCACGTCAGCGGCGAACGTCACCGACTGTTGCGCGTCGAGTACCGCCTCCCACTTCTCAAAATTCGTCTTCAAATCGGCCAGGACCTGATCGACCAACGCCTTATCCGCAGATGTCGAGTGCACCGCGCCCGTGTCGAGCTCAGCCACTATGCCCACACCTTCCAGCCAGCAACGTACATCGCGGTCGTCGTCGACTTTTTCCAGCGCGAAGAAATCGGCGGCCGAGCTTGCGCCATTGAATCAACCCAGCCACACGACCGAACGGCCGCGCGGTGAAGACATTACTGCCGCCAAGACGACCCGACCACTCACCAACGGTGAATCACGAGGAGCAACGCTGACCTGTGTGCGCACCAGCATGCATCCATTCGAATGCCATTACATGCACCTCACATGATCAGCTAAAGCTATTCTTGCGTCTCGTCTTCTTTAGGCAGCACCACAATCCGCCGTGTGGGCTTGGTTGCGGCTACAGGTTTGCCGTCCGTTGATTTCGTGACCGGAACGTTCGGCGGCGCCGTCAAGCGGCCCTTCACCGGCTGACCGTTAGGCACCCCGGGGACCGTCACCCTCTTGTCGACTGGCTTGTCCTTACTGCCGTCTTTGCCGCCGGAACCCATCACGCCAGGCGGCACCCGTAGACGGTGCCCCAGCGGGCGTCTGCGGCGGAGTACACCGGCTCTGCGTCACCGAACCCACCTAGCCCGTCATCCAGACCGGACTCGGCACCGCTGCCACCGGCACCCTGCATAGCACTCATTGGCGGCTGGATGGCGTCCTCACCGGCTGCATCACCTGCTGCGGAAGCTGCCTCGCCACCGGTGCGCGCTCCCTCTACGGGCACATCGCCGCCATTGCCGCGTCCGCCCGATTTGCGTCGTCCAACGACGTCCGACCAACAGGCGTCTCTTTGTCAAAAACACTCCCTACAGCAACGACAGTGCGGTACGCAGATGCAAGGGTGCGAGCAGCTTCTCGTTCGCGGCCGCCCAACGCAGCATTGTCCGCTGCTACCTCCAACATTCCGGCGCCATTGGTTAACGATATCCGCGCAAGAGCGACCTCACGGCCGTTTGTATCTACCTCTACGGACCGCGACGCAGCCTGATAGATGTCGCAGAGATTTTTCTTTGCTGCGGCAACTTGCTCAGCCGTGAAGCTAGGAGCGGTCGCTGTCGTTGGGGCAGTTCGACCTTGCGTCGCCGATGACCTTGATCCAATAAGAGCGATTACGCCAACAACAAGCGAGGCCAGCGCGATCAAACCTACCGCAACTAGGGCTAGCACCAGTCTCCGAGTCAAAGCTGGCAGCCTGGAATACGTATGCGGGTATGGTGTCGTCACATCACAAGGCTATTCGCCGCCCTATTGCGGGTCACTTCAATCGTCGAGCCGCCTTGAGGTGGACCTCCGCAGCGCCACAGACGCGGCCCAGCGCCGCGGGTAATGGATCGTCATCAGCTGTCACGGCCGATACCCCGAGCGCGCAAGCTCACCGTCCTCAAACCCCTACCGACTCGGCGGCCCCGCGATGCACAATGCCCACGCCGTGCCAAAAGCGCCGCGCCAACCACCCAACATGGCGCCCATCTGAGCATCGAACTCAGCGAACTGGCCCGCAAGATGCTCGGCCGCACCGCTCAGCGTCTGCGACATGGCCGCCATCGCCAGCAGGTCAACCTGTAGATCGTGGCCAGCGGAAACAGCCAAAACATGAATAGCACCCCACCCGGCCACAACTCACTCAGCGCACGCAACCAGCCGATAACCGAGTGTCAGACAATAGGTAATGCCGGCCAGCACCCGCAATCTAACGGGATGTCTTGGCGACCATTCCTCGGTGCATCGAGCCAAAGACAGGCGCGTCCATCTGCAAAAATCACCAGATAGCAGGTACCAGAATAGTATTCATTGCCCGCGCAGCTGGTCGTCGATCCGGGGACCGGTCGAAGTGCCCTCGAGACGATGATCGGTCATGTTGCGGCATTCGCCGTAAATCTGAAGGCCGCCGTTCTCGGTGGCCGGGCTCTGCGTCATAACCGCGATCACACCATCCTTATTGAGGACGCGGCCGAAGGAGTGCCAATCGGGCGGGCGGCCGTCGTTCCATCCGTGCGCGACCATCGATGCAGCGATCTGCTCGAAGACTGTATCGGGGTCGGCCTCTCTGAGTTAGCTTCCTGATGCATCCATAGGCCACTCGAAACTAATCGAGACGACTCCCCGATAGGGCGGGTCACCTTGGTCATTGCAAGTCGAGTAATCGAAATGCCCGCTGGGATCTCGTAAGTGAGCGAACCGCACGATCTGCTTTGCCGGTTCGACAACCTGCTCCATAGCCTGCCGATCCGACATTGGCTTCACCGGATGGGCAATGTCGCGTCCGCGCGATACCACCGACCAACATCCCCCTAACGTGAGCACCACGACCGTCACCGCACCAACCCGTGCTGCGGACCACGCCCTGGGCCGTCGGTCAGCTAGACGGTGCGTAACTGGGATATTGATGGTCATCTTGGATCGTTTCTCGTGAGCGATCACCTTCAGGATCGATGTAACCAGGTACGCCGGGTATTCGGAACGCACCAATATGCGGTTGACGCCTCCCCTCTGCCAGGCGACTCTCTGCGAGTAGACGATCAGGCTGACCGATGGCGATGTTGGTGATGCTGCGCAAAGATTCACTACCCATGGTGTAGTAGTGCGAGTGGTCGTCCCGGTCGAGCGATCCGGAGCCAGGTACCTCGGCCTCGAACCGAGTTGATCCGAAACCCTCGCCAGCCGGGTCGCGGCCCAATCCCGAATCCAGGGGAAGCGGGATCCCGTAGTTCCGCAATGTGCCTTTGAGTAACTCGCCTGGGACCCCGTCCGCCTGGCCGATCCAACTGATCGGGTCAGTGGACGCTGCACCGACGTAAACGTTTCCGCCATCGAGGTGAAAGCCGGCAGCGTTTCGCGCGAGATCTGTTCCTGGACTGCCGATCAGCACCGCATCGTTGGCGCGCATACCACTGTTGGCGAATGCGTCGGCGACCGTGGTCGAACCGTAGGAATGTCCAATGACGGTGACGTGCTGGGGAGTTAATCGATCGTGGGTGACCCACAAGCCGTTGACATCAGCGGCCAGCAGTTCGCCACCGTCACGCGCCAGCTCGGGCCGGCTGACGCGAACGTCGGCTAAACCATCGGGTGCGTCGTACCCCATCCAGGCGATCACCGCGGTGTAGTGATGGGCGGGCTCAGCCGCCAAGGATTGATCGTAAAGGTTGATCGCGTCACCATGCTCAGCCATCCATCCCTGTTCCACACTGCTGCCCGTTCCTGGCACGATCACTGCAGTGTTTCGCGCAAAATCAGGATTGCCGATCGCAATCGCAGCCTTGCCTTGACCATTGAACGCAACCGGGTCGTAGGCCCATAGCATGACGGGTCTTTCGTTGCCGGTGCCACGCCACCGGTCGTACTCAAGACCGTCACGCGTCCGAACAGCGTTTCGGTAACGTGCGGCATCTGTCGCCGGAAGCCCATACGCCACAGGGTTATCGAGCACCTCTGCAGTAGGGACCCCCCGCAAATCTGCGGTGCTTTCGACTCGATTGATGTCGTCGTCCATCACGGCCTGGTTGACCAAGTCCCGAGTTACAGCGGCAATACCGTTGAGATTTCCCAACTCCGGTGGATGTTCAGCGACCAGTTGCTGCCGCTGTTTCCGGCTCAGTGAATCCCACCACTTCTCGACATCCTCAGCGGTGGTTTCCGATGGCGGAATCTGAATCGCGTCTTCGGGTTTAGCTGGTACCCCTGGCTCATCTAACACCTGGGTTCCCGCCGGTGCGTACTCGTCAGTTCGCAGTGTGGATAATGTCTTTTGTAGCTTGTCGGAGTAGTCGTTGCGTATCGACTGCGTGTGACCTAGCACGGTTTTGGTGTCAACGGTAGCTTGCTGTTCCAGGGCATCGATCAGCGCATCGAGTGCTGCTTGATCCGTCGAGGTGAGGCGAATGGTTTTCTCAATCTCCAAGGCCTCGCCGAGCTCGGTGTCGATCTGCTGAAGCTGGGCTTCCAAAGACGAAATCGACTCAGCCGACTTACGTTGGGCCTCAGCCAGATCGGCTGCGATGTTTTCCAAATCAACCGCGATCTTGGGCAGCTGCGCGGCCCGCACACCCAGCGACGCCGTGGCACGCTGCACTTCAACCGAATCATTGAGCCGATGCTCACCATCTTCTCGATTCCACGCCACCTCAAACCGCCGCCGCGCCTGCGCGAAAGCCGCACCCGACTCCGACGTACACCGGCCCGCATCATGAAAAGCCTGCGCCAACTCCGAAATCCGCGCCGGCCGACCAACCTGAACACTGCTGTCAATCGCCCACGGATCACCGCCAGCCTCACCGATCAGATGCGACACACTTATGTATCGCAACCGCATCGCACCACCCCTAATTCCACGGCATTGCCCCGATCCATCTCGGTAAACTCCACCGCCGCGAAATGTACCTTTCCCGCAAGAGCGGTCAACTCTTGTCGATGGTCACGCAAACCTCGCACATGCGCAGCGTGTGTTTCGATGACCGCGTCGTGAAACACCTGGGCCGCCGCGAAGTCACCAAACATTCCCGTCACCAACGGACCGCGCGACAAACGGTCAGCCCCATCCTGGGCATACTCGCCGGCCCGGTGCGACTCATCTGCCCCTGAGTGCAGCAGTTCAGCATCTACGAACATTGCAACCTCCTCGGAGCCGCCGCGGCGCTAACACAACTGCGGGGGCACCGACCCCGCTCGCACGGTTAGGGGTGGTATCCAGCCCCGCCCGAACTGCCGGCCACGCTAACGATGGCTTGATTGCCGGTCAATTCAGTGTCGTGGCGCCATCGGCGCGACCGTCACCGTTGATATCAGTCAGCCGAACATTCCAGCGGCCATCGCCGTCGGTGTCGATGTATCCGGTCATACCGTTCTCGTTAATACACAACACTCGGTCGGCTATTCCGTCGTTGTCGGAGTCGAAAACCCTGTCGTCGAGGTGGCCGTTGCCATCGAAATCCACCGTCGGCCCGCCAGTGTGTTCGACCCCATCGAGCCCGAACCAGCGCAACTGGCCGCCGCGGTCGACAGCGACCGCCCATGTCCCGGACCCATCATCGGTGAAGTACTTTTCCGGACTGCCGTCGTCATCAAGATCGAGAACAGCGTGGTCAGCTATCCCGTCCCCGTCGACGTCGGTCAGCGCGTCGTCACGAAAACCGTCTCCGTCGATATCCATGCCGATTGCATCGAGCTGGCCGTCACCATTGAGATCTAGATCGGGGGGACGATGCAAAATCGAAGCTGCGTATTCTCCACCGTTCAGTTCCCCGCTCAGGCAGTAGTCCATAGCTGCTTGGACGACGCACCGCCGCTAACGGTTCCCCCGCGATCGCCACCACGCCAACAACTCGACGGTAGCTTCCTCGTTACTCATCGGCCCGCGATCCAGACGCAGCTCCTTCAAATAGCGCCACGCTTCGCCAACTTCCGGACCCGCCGGTATATCCAGCAAAGCCATGATCTGGTTGCCGTCCAGATCTGGACGTACCCGCGCCAGATCCTCTTGCGCGGCCAGCTCCGCGATCCGCTCCTCCAGCTGATCGTAGTTGGCTCGCAGCCGCGCCGCCCGACGCTGGTTGCGGGTGGTGCAGTCGGCGCGAACCAGCTTGTGCAGCCGCGGCAGCAACGGTCCAGCGTCGGTGACATAACGGCGCACCGCAGAATCTGTCCACTTCCCGTCGCCGTAGCCGTGGAACCGCAGATGCAGAAACACCAGCTGGGAGACATCGTCGACCATCTGTTTGGAGTACTTCAGCGCCCGCATCCGCTTTCGCACCATCTTCGCGCCCACCACCTCGTGGTGGTGAAAGCTCACACCGCCGTTGGGTTCATGGCGTCGAGTTGCCGGCTTACCAATGTCGTGCAGCAACGCCGCCCAGCGCAGCACCAGATCTGCGCCGCTCTCCGGGTCCTCAAGGCTGATCGCCTGCCGCAGCACCGTCAATGAATGCTGGTAGACATCCTTGTGCTGGTGATGTTCGTCGATGGCCATCTGCATACCACCAATCTCGGGGAGCACCACCGCGCCCATGCCGGTCTGGACCAGTAGGTCGATACCGCCTACCGGGTCGCGGCCGAGCATCAGCTTATCCAGCTCGGCCGCCACCCGTTCGGCACTGATGCGCGTGAGCTGCGGAGCCATGTCTTCGATCGCCGCCCGCACCCGCGGGGCGACGGTGAAACCAAGCTGCGAGACGAACCGCGCCGCACGCAGCATTCGCAGCGGATCGTCGCCGAACGACACCGACGGAGCTGCCGGAGTATCCAAAATGCCGGCCCGCAGTGCCACCAAACCGCCGAGCGGATCGAGAAACTCGCCGAGCCCGCCCGCAGTGATCCGCACAGCCATGGCGTTGACCGTGAAATCGCGGCGCACCAAATCATCATCGATCCGGTCGCCGAAACGAACCTCCGGATTGCGCGACACCTGGTCGTAGCTATCGGCGCGGAACGTGGTGATCTCCAGGCGGTAGTCACCCTTGCCAACCCCGATGGTGCCGAATTCAATTCCGGTGTCCCATACGGCATCAGCCCAAGGCCGGACAATTTTCTGCACCTGCTCGGGGCGCGCGTCGGTGGCGAAATCAAGGTCCGGGCTCAACCGGGCCAAGACGGCATCCCGCACCGAACCGCCTACCAGGTACAACTCGTGTCCTGCGGCGGCGAACGCCGACCCGAGGTCGCCAAGCACGCTGGCATGCCGATTCAATGCGACCGCAGCCGCGGTCAACAGATCAGGATCCTGGGCGGATTCAGGCACGTTCGATGAGCCTAGCGGGTGCGCGGCTGAGGCCTTGCTCACATCTAGACCTGAGCGCTTCAGCCCGGTAAGGGCAAACACCGATCGTTCGATTGCGCCCAAACAGACCCAAGAATTGAGCCCGCCGCGGCGTCTCAGATACCGGACAACCGGCGAGTACGTCCGGTAGACCAGCCAGTTCCAGCTAATATCGCTTGGGTGTCCAACGGCGAACGAGCCAAACCACGCCGGCGCCGCAATCGGCGCCGGGGTCGTGGACCCACGGGCTCGGCCGACCATGGTGCACCCGGCCAGCCCTCCGGCGACACCGCCACCACGCCGACACCAGCCAAACCGCGCCGCGCCCGCACACCGCGGCGCGGGCGAGACGGGCTGCGCACCGTCCATGAGACGTCTGCTGGAGGCCTGGTCATCGACGGTATCGATGGTCCGCGGGACGCGCAGGTTGCGGCTTTGATCGGGCGTATCGACCGGCGCGGACGGATGCTGTGGTCACTGCCCAAGGGGCATATCGAGCTTGGCGAGACCGCGGAGCAGACCGCGATTCGCCAAGTCGCCGAGGAGACCGGAATTCAGGGCAGCGTGCTGGCGGCGCTCGGGCGTATCGATTACTGGTTCGTCACCGACGGCAGGCGGGTGCACAAGACCGTTCACCACTACTTGATGAGGTTTTCCGGCGGGGAGCTCTCCGATGACGATCTCGAGGTCGCCGAGGTGGCCTGGGTGCCCATCCAGGACCTACCGGCCCGGCTCGCCTACGCCGACGAACGCCGACTGGCCGAAGTGGCCGACGAGTTGATCGACAAGTTGCAAAGCGACGGCCCATCAGCACTGCCACCGCTGCCGCCCAGCTCGCCTCGGCGAAAGGCACAGACCCACTCACGTACCCGTCACGCGGACGGACCCAGCACGGGCCGAAAGAACGGTCGCGGGCCGGGGCCGTGACCACCCTGCGACTCCGGTCGGCTGGGTTATTGCGCCTCGCCGCAGTGGTCGGCATCGTGGTCGGTGCCGGGCCGTTGCTTACGGTAGCCATGGCCGCGCCGCGCGCGGCTGCGGGCGAGCCCAGCGCAACACCATTTGTCCAGGTTCGCATCGACCATGTGACCCCGGAGGTGGTCACCAGCAGTAGCGAGCCCCTCGTCACCGTCACCGGCACGGTGATCAACGTCGGAGACCGCCCGGTACGTGACGTGATGGTCCGCCTTGAGCATGCGACGGCATTGGCGTCTTCGGTTGGCTTACGTACGTCTTTGGCCGGAAGCACCGATCAGTATCAGCCGGCCGAAGAATTCGTACCGGTAACCGATGAGCTACAGCGCAAACATCAGGCCAGCTTCACTCTGTCGGCGCCACTGCGCTCGCTGACCGAACCATCGCTGGCCATCGCCAGGCCCGGGGTGTTCCCGCTGCTGGTCAACGTCAACGGAACGCCCGATTACGGAGCGCCCGCCCGACTCGACGATGCCCGGTTTCTGCTGCCCGTGGTTGGGGTGCCGCCCGACGCCGAGGCTGACTTCGACTCCGCGGTAACCGCCGATACGGCCAAGCCGGTGCGGACCACACTCATGTGGCCACTCGCCGACCGGCCGCGGCTAGCTCCCGGCGCCCCCGGTGGCACGATTCCGGTTCGGCTCGTCGACGACGACCTAGCGAACTCACTGGCCAATGGGGGCCGGCTGGACATACTGCTGTCGGCGGCCGAACTCAACACACGGCCCGACGCCGACCCGGACGGCACCGTTGGCCAAGCGCTCTGCCTCGCCATCGACCCCGACCTTCTCGTCACCGTCAACGCCATGACCAGCGGCTACGTGGTGTCGGACTCTCCCGGCGGTGCCGGTCAGCTACCGGGCACCCCGACGCACCCGGGCACTGGCCAGGTGGCGGCGACAACGTGGCTTAACCGGCTACGCGAGCTGGCTCACCGAATATGCGTGGCGCCGCTACCGTTTGCCCAAGTCGACCTCGACGCCCTCCAGCGCGTCAACGATCCCGGACTCAACTCGGCCGCAACCATCAGCGCCGGAGACATCATCGACCGCATCTTGGATATCACTTCCACCCGTGGCGCCACATTGCTGGCCGACGGGCCGGTGACTAACCGGGCGGTTCAATTACTGAGCGCCAACGACAGCACCGTGGCGATCGGCGCAGCCGAGCTTTCTGGCTCGAACAAACAGCGGCCTCCGGTAGGCGGCACGTCGACAACATTCAGTACCGCAACCCGGCGGCTGTCTCCGCAGGTGGTAGCCGCGCCGTTCGACCCGGCCGTCGGTGCGGCGCTGGCCGCAGCCGGCAACGATCCGATCGTTCCGACGTATTTGGGCGCTGCGTTGTCGGTACGGATCGCGCACGACTCGTCGGCGGCACGTCGCCAAGACGCTTTGGGGGCGATGCTGTGGCGCAGTTTGGAGTCGGACGCCGCGCCACGCACCCAGATCCTGATGCCGCCCGCGTCGTGGAACCTCTCCAAGCAGGACGCCCAACTGATCTTCACCGCGATGGCCACCACCATGCAGTCGGGCGTCACAGTGCCACGACCGCTCCCCACGCTGATCTCTGATGCAGTGAATCGCGCCGAACCACCGGAACCGCCGGGCGTCTATGCGTCCACGCGCGGCCGGTTCGACAACCACATCACCGCCGAAATCGCTGGCCAGGTTCACCGGGTGTGGAACTTGACCTCGGCATTGACGAGCGATCACCGAACCGGGCTCACCGGTCCGCAGTACACCGCGCCGCTGCGCGAGGACATGCTCCGCGCTCTGAGCCAATCGGTCCCGCCAGATACTCGCAATGGGTTGGCTCAGCAGCGCTTGGACATTGTCGGCAACACGATCAACGATCTATTCGGTGCGGTGACGATCGTCAACCCAGGTGGTTCCTACACCCTGGCCACCGAACACAGTCCCCTCCCCCTCGCCCTACACAATGGCCTGGCCGTTCCGATCCGGGTCCGGCTGCAAGTCAACACGCCGCCCGGGATGACGGTCACCGACGTTGGCGAAATCGAACTGCCGCCGGGATACCTGCCGCTGCGAGTACCGATCGAAGTCAACTTCACCCAGCGGGTCGCGATCGACGTGGCCCTGCACACGCCAGACGGCGTAGCGCTCGGCGAACCCGTCCGGTTGTCGGTTCACTCCAACGCCTACGGGAAGGTCCTTTTCACGATCACACTGGCCGCGGCGGCAGTGCTGGTGATCCTGGCTGGAAGACGGCTTTGGCATCGGTTCCGTGGCCAGCCTGATCGCGCCGACCTGGACCGGCCGGCCCCACCCCAGGCCGAACATGCCGGGCGGCATCGTGCATCGGACCAGCCGAGCGACGAAGAGCAATCCGTATGAAACCCACTCTCCGTCGGACCCCTCGACAGGCAAGCCCGCCGCCTCGACACCGGGCGCAGGCACGAACACCGGCGCAATCGCGACCACCGGGCCACCTGCCCTGCCAGGGCGCTGCCGGCGCTGATCTATTGCAGGGCCGCGCCGAACGACGCGAACTGTCCGACGCCGCGCTGGTATCGCACTCCTGGGCCATGGCGTTCGCGACGTTGATCAGCCGGCTCACCGGCTTTACCCGGATTGTCCTGTTGGCCGCGATCCTGGGGGCTGCGCTGGCCAGTTCGTTCTCGGTGGCCAATCAGCTGCCGAACCTGATCGCCGCGCTGGTCCTGGAAGCGACGTTCACCGCCATCTTCGTGCCAGTCCTGGCGCGCGCCGAACAAGACGACGCTGACGGCGGCGCGGCGTTCGTCCGCCGCCTAGTCACCCTGACCACCACGCTGCTGCTGGGAGCGACTGCTCTGTCGGTGCTGGCCGCCCCCGTCCTGGTGCGATTGATGCTGGGTCCGAACCCTCAAGTCAATGAGTCGTTGACCAGGGCGTTCGCCTATCTGCTGCTACCGCAGGTGCTGGTATATGGTCTGTCGTCGGTGTTTATGGCGATCCTGAACACCCGCAACGTGTTCGGGCCCCCAGCATGGGCGCCCGTTGTGAATAACGCGGTAGCGATCGCCACGCTGGGGGTGTACTTGGCCGTCCCCGGCCAACTATCGGTCGACCCGGTGGAGATGGGAAACGCCAAACTTCTGGTGCTGGGGATCGGCACCACCTTGGGGGTGTTCGCCCAGGCCACGGTGCTGCTGGTAGCGATCCAGCGCCAGCACATCAGCCTACGCCCACTCTGGGGAATCGATGAGCGGCTGAAACGCTTCGGCACCATGGCCGTCGCGATGGTCTTCTACGTTCTGATCAGTCAGCTCGGCCTGGTGGTAGGCAACCAGATCGCCAGCACCGCAGCAGCGTCTGGCCCCGCAATTTACAGCTACACCTGGCTGGTGCTGCAGCTGCCGTTCGGCATGATCGGCGTCACCGTGCTGACGGTGGTAATGCCACGGCTGAGCCGCAATGCCGCGGCTGAAGACTCGCCGGCCGTGCTCGCTGACCTGTCGCTGGCCACCCGCCTTACCATGGTCACGCTAATTCCGACCGTGGCATTCATGACCGTGGGCGGGTCGGCGATCGGTAGCGCGCTGTTCGCATACGGCAATTTCGGCCATGTCGACGCCGGATACCTTGGCGCGGCAATCTCGTTGTCGGCATTCACCTTGATCCCCTATGCGATGGTGCTGCTGCAGCTACGGGTGTTCTATGCGCGCGAACAGCCGTGGACGCCGATCGTGATCATCATCGTCATCACGACCGTCAAGATCATCGGCTCGCTGCTGGCGCCGCATTTGACCGACAACCCAGACTTGGTGGCTGGCTACCTCGGATTCGCCAACGGCCTGGGCTTTCTTGCCGGCGCGATCCTCGGCTACCACCTGCTGCGGCGCGCCCTTCAGCCCGCCGACGGTCACCTGGTGGGCGCCAGGGAAATCCGAACCATCCTGGTAACTATTGTCGCGTCGTTGCTAGCCGGGCTGTGTGCATACATGGCCGATCGACTGTTGTCGCTCGAGACATTGACATCCCACGGCGGTGGTATCGGTTCGCTGCTCAGATTGCTCCTGCTTGCGGCAGTCATGTTGCCTGTGCTGACAGCGGTATTGCTGCGTGCGAATGTTCCTGAGGCACGCGCGGCGCTGAATTCTCTCCGGAACCGAATCAAACGACACAGCTTCTCTGGGCCCGATCAAGCCTCGCAACATAGCGACGTCCCGTACTCTATTCACAGAAATTTGTCCCCGCCGGTGGACAGCGCGACCGTGGAGCCAATTCAGCGCACACCCCCGGCAGCCAGAGCCGGGATAGCGAAAGGACCGGAGGTGACCGACCGCCCCCTGGAAGGCGCCTTATCCCATTCCGCGGCGCCTGACAGCGATCCCCCGCCGTCAGTTGCCGATGATTTCCTGCCCGACGTTCCGGCCGGACATGACTCGGGCCCCGGTGCAGGACCGCTTCCACCCGGCCAGATGAATGGCGATTCAGCCGCCGATCGGATCGGCGGGCCGGCGCATTTTGACGCTCACCGTGCTCGGGCAACAAATCCGTCGGTGCACCCTGAAGATGCCCACCTTGTGCCTGGCGCCCGTATTGCGGACGGCCGCTACCGGTTGCTGCTCTCCCACGGCGGTGCCCCACCCCTGCAGTTTTGGCAGGCACTGGACACCGCATTGGACCGGCAGGTGTCACTCACCTTCGTCGACCCAGATGGTTCGCTGCCCGAAGAAGTCGTGCAGGAAATCCTTTCCCGCACGTTGCGACTCACCCGGATCGACAAACCCGGCATCGCTCGGGTGCTCGACGTCGTTCGCACCAGGACCGGCGGGCTGGTGGTCGCAGAGTGGATCCGCGGGGGGTCACTGCAAGAAGTCGCCGAGACTGCGCCGTCGCCGGTCGGCGCTGTCCGGGCAATGCAATCGCTCGCCG
Source organism: Mycobacterium sp. (assembly GCF_965230835.1). Classification (GTDB taxonomy): domain Bacteria; phylum Actinomycetota; class Actinomycetes; order Mycobacteriales; family Mycobacteriaceae; genus Mycobacterium. Next base: position 2,419,985 of record NZ_CBDDLW010000002.1, on the reverse strand, counting down.
CAGCCGCAGACGCCGCCCATCGCTCAGGTGTCGCTCTGTCGATCGACGACCCTAGCCGGGTGCGTGTGAGCATCGAAGGCGATGTCGTCTTGGCCTACCCCGCAACACTGGCCGACGCGAACCCGCAAGACGATATCCGGGGAATCGGTGCCGTGTTGTACGCCCTACTCGTCAACCGGTGGCCGCTGCCCCAATCCGGGTCACCTAGCGGGTTGGCACCGGCCGAGCGAGATTCCTCCGGTCAGCCTGTTGAACCTAACCTCATCGACCCTGACATCCCTTTCCAAATATCCGCGGTCGCAGTCCGGTCTGTGCAAGAGGACGGCGGAATACGCAGCGCATCTACTCTTCAAAATCTGTTGCACCAAGCGACCGCGGTCGCCGACCACACCGAGGTCCTCGGGCTGATCGACGAGACCCCCACGCCAGCAACTCCTCAGCACCTACCCACGCAGACCAGCGAGACCCATACTCGCCGCCGCCGCAACCTCTTGATCGGGATCGGTGCAGGCGCCGCGATCCTCCTGGTGGCCTTGTTGGTCATGGCCTCGGTATTGACCCGGATCTTCGGCGATGTCAGCGGTCTTGACAAGGACGAACTCGGACTTAATTCACCGACTTCTGCTGAGTCAGAAGCCGATTCGGCGCCCTCCGGCAGCATGGTCAAACCAATAAAGGCCAGGGTCTTCTCCCCCGACGGTGGCGCCGACGCTCCGGACAAAGCCGGTTTGGCGATCGATGGTGATTTGTCAACCGCCTGGGAAACCGACACCTACAGCGACCCAGTCCCATTCCCGGGCTTCAAGAACGGTGTCGGGCTGATGTTGCGGTTACCCCGACCCACCGTGGTTGGCGAAGTCACTGTCCATGTTTCCAGCACCGGGACGAAGGTAGAGATTCGCTCCTCGTCCACGCCGACGCCAGCGAAGCTGAAGAACACCAAAGTCCTGACTCCCGCAACCAGGCTCAAGCCAGGTTCCAACACGATTCGGGTCAACGCGACCGCACCGACATCGAATCTTCTGGTGTGGATATCCACGCTGGGAACTATCGACGGCGAGAGCCGCGCGGATATCTCCGAGATCACCATTCAAGCCGCATCCTGATCGTCGAAACCGTGCGGGTTTGACGGCTGGTGACGACGACAGGTCCGTGGCTTCTGGGACCAGCGGAATGAGAAAGATCGCCGCTGACAACCGCGGCCGTGGGTGAAGTGCTCCGCGACACTTGATTGGCTACTGTCCGACCGATGAGTTTCGGGGGAAACAATCGTCAACAACGCAGCGACGCCCAGTTGCTGGCAGCCCATGTCGCAGGCGATCGGCACGCGTTCGGTCAGTTGTTTCTTCGTCATCACCGACACCTGCACCGGCTGGCGCGGCTGACCAGCCAGACCCCGGAGGATGCTGACGACGCGCTGCAAGAGGCCATGTTGTCGGCACACCGCAGCGCTGGTTCGTTTCGATATGACGCCGCTGTCAGTAGTTGGCTTCATCGAATCGTGGTCAACGCCTGCTTGGATCGCCTCCGCCAGGCCCACTCGCGACCTACCAGCCCACTTCACGACGTGCATCCAGTCGACGATCAGACGAACCAGGTGGAGACGGCAATCATGGTCCAACGCGCATTGATGCGGCTTCCTGTCGAGCAGCGGGCCGCGGTGGTCGCCGTAGACATGCAGGGCTATTCGATTACCGACACGGCCAGACTACTGAGCGTCGCCGAGGGTACGGTCAAGAGCAGATGCGCCCGCGCCCGCGCCCGGCTGACCCAGCTGCTCGGCTATCTCGACACTCGCGCCGGCGCCGCAATTCAATCGGGAACCGGTCAGTCTTAGCCCAGTTCCCGTCCGGGGCGAGTCAATCGGTCTGAAATTTAGCGCTGGATCGCGCGTGGCCGCCCGACTGCGTATAGCGGACACTGGGTCAGGTGAGTGCAACCGAGGATGAACCGGTCGAGCCGAGTGAATCGGGCGCGGACCCGCCGCTGACCGTTGAGCTCCTCGCTGACCTGCAGGCAGGTCTGCTCGACGATGAGACTGCGTCTCGCGTCCGCAGCCAGGTCCGCGCTGACCCGCAGGCAGCGGGGATGCTGCGGGCGCTGAACCAGGTGCGTAGGGATGTCGCAGTGGCGGGAGACGGCCTCACTCCGGGACAAGACGTTCCCCCGGGTGTCACCGCCAGAATCTTAACGGCGCTACAGTCGGCGAGTTCTGACCGGAAAATCGGTCCCGGTCACTTAGCCCGGCCTCGCGCACGTCCGGCTCGAGTCGCCGCGGTCGTCGCGGGTTTGTGCGCATTGGCTGCAGCGATCGGCCTGGGTACCAGCGCGTTGGTTAGGACCACCCCTCCCGTACCTGCAGCGAACGCATCGGTCACCGCCAGGCACATCACCGTGTCGACCCCCGCACCAACGCTGCCGCTATCGCATACGCAGATCGTCGCTTTGCTCGGTCAGGCCCCCGACTATGGCTCACCACGAAGCCCGCTGGCCGACCCGTCGAGACGGGCCTCATGTGTGAGCGGCCTTGGCTACCCAGCTTCGACCGAAGTCCTAGGCGCGCGGCCTGTGACCATCAACGCCCGCGCCGGGATACTGCTGATCTTGCCCGGAGACAACGCCGACGAGCTGGCAGTTTTTGCTGTTGCACCCACGTGCAACGCCGCCGATACCGGGCTAATGGTCAGCAATCTAATGCCTCGCGGATGAACGGTTTGAGTGTTGTGCATCGCTTGCGGGAACAGCAATGCCTACGCTGGCGTTCGTAGACGATGGAGACCAGCATCTGTACCGAAAGGCTCGAATGACCGACGCACGCTCTGCTCAAGAACCTGTCCGTGATGTCATCGTTATCGGATCCGGACCCGCTGGCTACACCGCCGCTCTCTACACCGCCCGCGCCCAGTTAGCACCGTTAGTCTTCGAAGGCACATCGTTTGGTGGTGCGCTGATGACCACGACCGAAGTGGAGAACTATCCGGGATTTCGCGACGGCATCACCGGCCCAGAGTTAATGGACGAGATGCGGGAACAAGCCTTGCGATTCGGCTCAGATCTTCGGATGGAAGATGTCGAGTCGGTATCGCTGGAAGGACCAGTCAAGTCGGTTGTCACCGCCGACGGGGAGACATTTCTGGCCCGCGCAGTAATCCTGGCGATGGGCGCGGCCGCCCGTTATCTGCAGGTGCCTGGCGAGCAAGAATTACTGGGCCGCGGGGTGAGTTCGTGCGCCACCTGTGATGGGTTCTTCTTCAAAGATCAGGACATCGCCGTTGTCGGTGGCGGTGATTCGGCGATGGAGGAGGCAACCTTCCTGACCCGGTTCGCACGCAGCGTGACACTGGTGCATCGCCGCGACGAGTTCCGGGCGTCGAAGATCATGCTTGAACGCGCCCGTAACAACGACAAAATCACCTTCCTCACCAATCACACTGTCGTCGGGGTGGAAGGGGAAACGACGGTAACCGGATTGCGATTGCGCGAGAGTGACTCCGGTACGGAAACCAAGTTGCCGGTCACCGGTGTTTTCATCGCGATCGGGCATGAACCGCGGTCTGGTTTGGTTCGTGATGTTGTAGACCTCGATCCCGATGGGTACGTGCTCGTGCGGCAACGCACCACGAGCACGTCTATCGACGGTGTATTTGCGGCCGGTGATCTCGTGGATCGAAGCTATCGGCAGGCAGTCACCGCCGCGGGCAGTGGCTGTGCAGCGGCAATTGATGCCGAGCGTTGGCTTGCCGAGCAGACCGAGTAGAAACGCACGCAGCGGCGCTCATCGAATTCCCTAACAGCATCGACACGTTGATTGGAGCACAGCAATGAGCAATCCCGAGACGACCGGGTCCACGATCGAAGTTTCCGACGCCTCCTTCGGCACGGATGTGTTGTCCAGCACCAAGCCTGTACTGGTTGACTTTTGGGCAACCTGGTGTGGACCGTGCAAGATGGTGGCCCCTGTTCTCGAAGAGATCGCGAACGAGCGCGCGGCCCAACTCACCGTCGCGAAGTTGGACGTGGACACTAATCCAGCCACCGCCCGCGACTTTCAAGTTGTCTCGATCCCCACGCTGATCCTGTTCAAAGATGGTCAGCCAGTGAAGCGGATTGTCGGCGCCAAAGGTAAGGCAGCGTTGCTAAGGGAGCTTTCCGACGCGATTCCTGCCCTCGATTAGCGCGCCGAATCAGGCCCGCGATTGGCCTGGGGTTTTCCCGAAATCCACAAGGATCTGCGACAATACCCGTGGCTGCCGTTCGTTTGTCGGTGATGTCAGTTAGTTTCGGAAGGCCCTGGGTATGTCGAGTCCGCGCCGCACAAACGGCGATGTGCTGCGCTGTGGCGACCGCAGTGCTGCTGTCCCCGAGATCCGCGCTGCACTGGCCGCGCTGGGTCTGCTGGACAGTCCTGACGAAGACCTAACCACAGGCAAGCTCGTCACACCTGAGTTGTTCGACGCCCAACTCGACCAGGCAGTACGCGCGTTCCAGCAGCATCGTGGTCTACTCGTCGACGGCGCTGTCGGCGAAGCCACCTACCGTGCCTTGAAGGAAGCATCCTATCGGCTCGGCGCGCGAACCCTATATCACCAATTCGGCGCCCCGTTTTACGGTGACGACGTCGCTACACTGCAAGCCCGACTACAGGATCTCGGCTTCTACACCGGCTTGGTAGATGGCTATTTTGGCCTGCAGACCCACAATGCTCTGATGTCGTACCAACGTGAGTACGGTCTCGCCGCCGACGGCATATGTGGTCCAGAGACGTTGCGCTCCTTGTACTTTCTAAGTTCGCGAGTTAGTGGTGGCTCACCGCACGCAATTCGCGAAGAAGAAGTCGTCCGCAGATCTGGGCCGAAGTTGTCTGGCAAGCGGATTATCATCGACCCAGGGCGCGGCGGAACCGACCACGGGCTGATCACACAAGGCCCGTCCGGACCTATCAGCGAAGCTGACATGTTGTGGGACTTGGCTAGTCGGCTCGAAGGACGAATGACCGCGATCGGTATGGAAACGTTTCTGTCCCGACCGACCAACCGAAGTCTCTCAGACGCCGAGCGTGCCGTTACTGCCAACGCGGTAGGCGCAGACCTGATGATCAGCCTGCGCTGCGAAACCCAAGCCAATCCTGCAGCAAACGGCGTCGCTTCGTTCCACTTCGGAAATTCGCACGGTTCGGTCTCGACTATCGGCCGCAATCTGGCTGATTTCATTCAGCGTGAAGTGGTGGCGCGCACCGGTTTACGGGATTGTCGCACGCATGGCCGGACATGGGATCTACTTCGCCTGACCCGCATGCCGACCGTTCAGGTAGACGTCGGCTATGTCACAAACCCTCATGATCGCGGAAGGTTAGTGGCGACGCAGACGCGCGATGCTATCGCCGAAGGTATCCTTGCCGCTGTTAAGCGGCTCTATCTGCTGGGAAAGAACGATCGGCCCACCGGAACATTTACCTTCGCCGAGTTGCTTGCCCACGAGCTATCAGTCGAGCGTGCTAGCAGGGTGAGCGGCTCCTAGATCCTGTTCTGGAGTGCGAACTCCATTGTCATCAAACAGTTCTGGCCGAAGATCCTACTGCCACCGGCTCTTGCAGCTGAGCGTTCTCAAGCAGCCGTTCCAAAGCCGCCTCAACTTCGGCCTTCCATCCCAGACCCTTATCCAGCTCGAGGCGCAATCGTGGGAAGTAGCGATGCGGCGCCACTACAACGAAACCCACATCCATCAAAAACTCTGCGTCCAGAATGCAGTGTTCGACCGTACAGTCTCCCAGGGCTTCCAGCACCGGTCGAACGTCAGGATCGACCGTGGAGTGACCGTGTAACTCCGCAGCAGCGGCTGTACGCCCGAAAGCTTCGAGCGCCCGCACACCGCGCCGGACCAACTCATCGGTCACCCCGGCGATCAGACTATGCGGCAGATCGTCAGATGCTTGGCCTCGTTCGATACTCATCGATGTCAACAGAACGGCATCCGCGGAGACCGGTGCCGTAGGAAACCGATGCGCTCGGGGCACCACACTAGGTGGCGCGTAAAGCACATATCCCAAACAAGGTGGTTCCGCGTTGCTGCGGTCGTCCGGAACCGCGGTCGCTACTTGACCGCATGAACCCCACTCCAACATCACCATCGACAACCATGCTTCTTTTTCAAATTCAGGATCGGCGAGATGATCTTCTTTGCCAAGAGTCGCGGGATCAACCTCCCAAAATACGCAACGGCGGGCGTGCTTGGGGAGATGCTCGAAGGCTTCGAGCCGTAGCGCTGTGATACGAGCCGACACTAGTCTCCTGGCCTCCGTGCGGTACTGCAGCCAACAGCCCCGCTCCTCCGCGGGACCCGGTGCGGCCCGCATCGTCACGGAGCGATGCCGCCGGCTCAACGATGCCGAGCCAGCGCGCACCAGCAACTCTTCCAGAATAGGAGAGTATGTCGTGATCGGGCCACAATTCACAGCACGAGTTCAGCCGCTACACAGAACAGCTTCCACCGTGCGTCCTTTGCTGTATCAGAACCCCAAAACAGTTTCCCGCGCACCGAACCTGCACGGCACTGCTACCCCCAAGACCTGGTTGCGCATACCTCGAAAACGGTGCAATGTCACAGTGACGTAACTATAGGGTATCGATGTTCACACTTTGTCAGCCGGCATCAAACCCACAATTCGCTGCAAATCATCGACCGAGCCGAACTCCACAACGATCTTTCCCTTGCGTTTGCCAAGACTAACTGTCACTCGAGTATCGAAAGTATTCGACAAGCGTTCTGCAATATCTTGGAGACCAGGCATCTGAATCGGCTTGCGTCGTGAAGGTGACGGGGTGTTGGTGTCAGCACGGTCACCGTCACTATTCGCGAGGGTGACTGCTTCTTCGGTGGCTCTCACCGACAGCCCCTCGGCGACGATACGACTCGCCAATTCTTCCTGTGATTCCGGTCCTGCTTCTAGAGAAAGCAGCGCGCGGGCATGCCCCGCGGACAAAACACCGGCAGCAACCCGACGCTGGACAGGGATCGGCAGTTTGAGTAGCCGGATCATATTGGTGATCAGCGGCCGTGAGCGGCCAATACGTGCGGCTAGCTCATCGTGGGTGACACCGAACTCGTCGAGTAACTGCTGATACGCCGCGGCTTCTTCTAGAGGATTGAGCTGAACGCGGTGAATATTCTCCAGCAACGCGTCTCTTAGCAGGTTGTCATCGCCGGTTTCGCGAACGATCGCTGGAATAGTGGCTAGACCAACCTCCTGGGCAGCCCGCCAACGCCTCTCCCCCATCACGATCTGATAGTTCGCACCCCGTTCGGTCCGTTCTACTGCACGCACCACAATCGGCTGCAGCAGCCCGAACTCTCGAATGGAGTGCACCAACTCGGCCAGTGATTCGTCGTCGAATACCTGCCGTGGCTGGCGAGGATTGGCCTCGATAGTATCGGGCGCAATTTCTCGATAGACGGCACCGACCTCTAGAGAAGAGGGATGCGCTCCGCCGATAACGAGGTCAGCGGCTACGGCCCCCATCTGAGGACTAAGCGTCGACGTCCCTGGGTCGCTTTCCACTGGTCCGGTCGGGATCAGTGATGCCAATCCTCGACCTAGGCCGCCCTTCTTTCGTGACGGCTGCGTCATGATTGTCCCTTCGTACGTAGTCCTGGATCGCGGTTCACAATTTCGCGGCTCGCATCGAGATAACTCATCGCACCCCGCGAACCTGGGTCGTAATCCATGATTGTCATGCTGTAGCCAGGCGCTTCGGAAACCTTGACGCTGCGGGGAATGACGGTTCGCAGCACTTTACTTCCGAAGTAGCGGCGGACTTCGTCTGATACTTGATCGGCAAGTTTTGTCCGACCGTCATACATCGTCAGGATGACTGTGCTGACGTCAAGGCCGGGATTGAGATGCGCTTTGACCATCTCGATGTTACGCATCAGCTGTGACACACCTTCCAGCGCGTAGTACTCACACTGTATGGGGATCATTACTTCGGGAGCGGCGACTAATGCGTTGATGGTGAGCAGTCCCAGCGACGGCGGACAGTCGACAAAGATGTAGTCGAAGTCGAGGTTGTCCAACTCGATCAAGGCCGTTCGCAACCGGTTCTCGCGCGCGACCATGCTCACCAATTCAATCTCGGCGCCAGCTAGGTCGATCGTCGCCGGTACGCATGACAACAGCGGACTATGCGGACTGGGTAGGATGGCCGCCTGCAACGCGGCTTCACCAATGAGTACCTCGTATGAAGATGGCGTAACCAACTGACGGTCGGTGATACCCAGCGCTGTACTCGCATTCCCCTGCGGATCGAGATCGATAACCAGCGTCTTGAGACCTTGTACAGCGAATGCGGCGGCAAGGTTGACTGTAGTGGTGGTCTTCCCCACCCCACCCTTCTGATTTGCGACGGTGAAGAGTCGGCGTTGACGAGGCTTCCGTAGTGGCTCTTCGGTGGTGTGTAGTACCCGCATCGCACGTTCGGCCGCGGCACCGATCGGGGTGTCGAAATCTGTGGATGTTTCACGTGAAACGTTCAACGCCGGGTTCTGCGTCAGACCGGCCGTCGAAATCGGTCCGAATTGCGAACGCGGACCGGTACTCGGCGTATCTCCCCAAACCGCTCTTGGGTCCGCCGCCGCCCCCGCCGCACTATGGCGTGGACCACCGTGCCCACTCATCGGATCTCCGTCCGTGGCAGCTTGTGCCGCGTCTGCTCGGCGCGCCGTGCCCGAACTACGGTTGCGGGCGGCCGCAAATAGTTCACGCCACATGTAACCACCCTGACATCTACAGCGCCCGATGCGCCCATCACACGCCGATGTTCACGGACTTCATCGGGAGCGCGCCCCCCTTTGATCGCAATCATCTGTCCCTCCGGCCGTAGCAACGACATACTCCATTTCGTCAATTTATTCAGCGGCGCCACAGCTCGCGACACCACGGCGTCACTGCCGCCCAGTTGGTCACGTATCTGTGGCTCTTCGGCACGACCGCGCACCACTTCGATCGGCAACTCTAGTTCGAGCACGACTTCTCGCAGGAATTCACTTCGTCGCAAGAGTGGCTCAAGAAGAACGATCTCAAGATCAGGCCTTGCTATCGCCAGCGGCACACCAGGTAAGCCGGCTCCGCTTCCGATATCAATCACTCGATCTCCATCATTCAGAAGCTCGCCAATCACCGCACAGTTCAGGAGATGCCGCTCCCAAACTCGATCGGCTTCCCGAGGCCCGAGTAGACCTCGCTGGACCCCGGTCGTCGCCAACACTTCGGCATACCGCTCAACAACGCCGACCCGCGAACCAAACACAGCCGCCACGGCCTCCGCCACGACAGGCTCGACCGAAGCCCGAGAATGTCCCATTCGCCCGCAAGGGTCGACATGTTTCACGTGAAACACTCTCCCCTACTTCGACCGCCTAAGTCTAATAAACTACCGCGGTGTCACTAGGTCTCAACTCGATCTCGAGTTAGTCACGTAATACCGCAACTCGGCGAGACGGCTCGACGCCCTGACTCTCGCTACGTACACCAGGAACCACCGCCACTGCGTCGTGGACGATCTTGCGCTCAAACGGTGTCATCGGCGCAAGCTCCTCACGCTCGCCAGACTCAGCCACACGTCGCGCCACCTTATCGCCGAGTGCCGCCAACTCCTCACGACGCCGGCGTCTCCAACTCGCAATATCGAGCATCAACCGGCTGCGTACACCTGTCTTCTGATGAACAGCCAAACGCGTCAACTCCTGCAAAGCATCGAGCGTCTCACCCCCACGACCGACCAACTTGTTCAAGTCGTCACTGCCGTCGATGCTTACCACTGCGCGAATACCCTCGACGTCCAAATCGATATCGCCGTCGAAATCCAGCAGATCCAACAACTCTTCGAGATAGTCGCCCGCGATCTCACCCTCGGCGACTAACCTCTCTTCCAACTCTGCTGACCCCTCAACACCGGCATCTGCAGCCCCAGCCCCCTCCTCGACTGTCGCGCTCGCTGATTCGGTTTCTGTCTCGTACTCAGTGGTGTCGGCGTCAGTCATCACTATCCCTCTCCGTCGTCTGTCAGTACCGATCATCTGGAGCGAATCGCCCCGTCAAGCTCCTGAAGCTGCGGCGTGATCGCTAACGTTTGCGTTTCTTAGGCCGCGCACCCGAGCGCGGCGTGCGGTTACTTGGACTCTTGTTCCGTCCAGCAGGATTCGGCCTATTCCCTTGCGGCTTGCCCTTTTTCGTTCCAGCATGCCCGCCGTTCGAGCTCGTCTTGCTTGAACCGGCGTCGGGACCATCCTCGGCCTCTTGCACATCCGCTTCTGATCCGTCATCACCTATCGGTTCCGCCTTACCTGAGCGCTTCGGCTTAACCCCTGGCGCCGGAGCATTAGCGGCTCGCCGTTGAACAGCTTCCTGCTTCTTGGCCTCGTCTTCTTTTTCAATCATGCCGAATACGTAGTGCTGCTGCCCAAACGTCCAGATGTTGTTCGAGAACCAATACAAAATGATCGCCAACGGTAAGAACGGTCCACCAACAACCACGCCGAGTGGAAACACATAGAGCGCGAGTTTGTTCATCATGGCGGTTTGCGGATTTGCCGCGGCCTCCGGACTTTGACGAGCAACCGATGCACGGCTATTAAAGTAGGTCGCGATTCCGGCCATGATCATCAACGGGACGCCCACCGCGATCACCGCGGGCCGATAGAACTGCCCGAAGTCACTGAACGCCTCCAACCCGTTTCGCTGAATCATCGTGGCGCCAAGCGGCGCTCCAAACAGGTTGGCGTCAAGAAAATGTCCTACGTCGGTCGGACTAAAAAAATAGTTTCCCGTAGCCCGATTCGCAGCAACCGACATGTGTGGCTGCCCGAAACCTCCCTGTGTCCGATTAAAAGAACGCAACACGTGATACAGCCCGAGGAAGACCGGCAGTTGCGCAAGCATCGGTAGGCATCCCAAGATTGGGTTGAAGCCGTGCTCGCGTTGCAGCTTCTGCATCTCCATCGCCATCCGCTGCCGGTCTTTGCCATATTTTTTTTGCAGCGCTTTAATCTGCGGCTGCAGTTCCTGCATCTGCCTGGTGGTACGGATCTGACGCACAAAGGGCTTATACAACAACGCGCGCAAAGTGAAGACCAAGAACATCACTGACAATGCCCAGGCGAAAAAGTTCGACGGCCCGAGTACGAACGCGAACAACTTGTACCAAACCCACATGATCCACGACACCGGGTAATAAACGAAGTCGAGGCTGAAAAAATCAAACAACGGATTCACTCCCTGTATTACTGGCATCTGAATCTGTCTCAGACCTATGACGCTCCGGTATCGGGTCCCATCCTCCTTGATGCCACGGACCACATCTGGCAAGTCTGGTCATAGTCAGCCAGATTCCCCGGACCAAACCGTATTCAGAAAGAGCATCGACGGCATACTGGCTGCACGTCGGTACGAACCGGCACGACGCCGGACGTAACGGCGAAATCACGTGACGATAAAGCTCGATAACGAAAATCAAGCCGCGCGCCGCCGCTTTACCCCCGGACCGTATCCCTGCAGTCCACCATCCGGCCGAGAAAATCACCACTCACCCGCTTGGACGAAAGCATGCCGCAAACCATTTCGAAGCTGCTCGCCCAACCTCGCAGACGAAACATCCCGGCTGCCCGGCAGCGCGCGAATCACGACTTGATCCAATGGATGAAGATCCGCCAACATTGGACGGGCGACATGACGCAACCGGCGTGCAATCCGATGCCGCTGCACCGCCGAACCCACCGGTTTGGCAATAATCAACCCGACCCGGGGCCCATCACTCACACCACCAGCACAGCCCCGCCGGACATGAACAATAACGTCGGGCTGCACGGTACGTGCCCCATACCTGACCGTCGCGTCGAACTCCGCTGACCGCCTCATGCGGTTGCGCGCGCACAGCACCGCTAATGCCCAGGGTTACGTTCAGGCAGTCAGGTTATGACGGCCCTTGCGGCGCCGGTTAGCCACAATTGACCGCCCCGCTCGGGTGCGCATCCGCAATCGAAAACCATGAACACGGGCTCGGCGCCGATTGTTCGGCTGAAAAGTCCGTTTCCCCTTGGCCACCACGTTCTCCTTGTTCTGACACCGTCATCCCGCCGATATGCATGCAACCGGAGTTGGTCCGCAGGGTCAGTCGGGGTTGGTCTCGCTTCTGGCCGGCGCGGTCCCCGCGAAACACATTTCAGGTCGCAGCCGCATCGCCGACTTTCGGGCGACTGTTTGAGGGTACTGACGAGATTTGCACGGGTCAAACCTCGACGCGTTCCACGCAAGCCGACACACCAACGATAGCCTCGATCGCGCTACCGCGTAGCTACATCACGTACGAACCGAACCAAATCCGGCACAGTCACAAACAACCACGCCAGAATACGAAGGAACGGCTTGGCAGCCGCACGGAAAACTGTTAGCTTCGGGCAGTGCCGTTTCAGACATGAAAACGCGGTAGATACGAAGCGAGGATGGCGGATCAACTAGCTGCCGAGACAACTAGTCTGTTGCCTGCAGCGCGGAGATCGCGAGCCGTTGCCGGTAGGTTGCGGCTTGCCCTTGAACGCCCTGTCCACACCTGTGGATAATTATGTGGATTGCTTGTCGCCAGCGAAGGTTGCACCTCACCCAAAATTCGCGGCAACCAGGGAGATACGTCGTTGACCGATGACCCCACCTCGGGTTTCACCAGCGTGTGGAATGCTGTCGTCTCCGAGCTCAACGGCGAGTCGAATACCGATGGCCTATCCACAAACGGCGCCGCCCTCGGTTCACCACTCACCCCGCAGCAAAGAGCCTGGTTAAATCTTGTCCAACCACTCACCATCGTTGAGGGTTTCGCGCTGTTGGCCGTGCCAAGCAGCTTTGTTCAAAACGAGATTGAACGTCACCTGCGTACCCCGATCACCGATGCCCTCAGCCGCCGGCTCGGACAACAGATACAGCTCGGGGTGCGCATCGCCCCATCGTCGACCGACGATGGCGATGATGCCTCCACATCGTCTGAAGACTCTGGCCCGCACGTACCCGACGACGCCGCCGACGTCGATGACCAACTTCCAGCCACTGATAGTGCTGGGCAGAGTTGGCCGGCGCACTTTACGGAACGTTCCTCTAACACCGATTCCAGCGGTTCTGTTGAAACCAGTCTCAATCGCCGCTACACGTTCGACACCTTCGTCATTGGAGCTTCCAATCGGTTCGCGCACGCCGCAACCTTGGCGATAGCCGAAGCGCCCGCGCGCGCTTACAATCCCCTGTTCATCTGGGGCGAGTCCGGACTGGGCAAAACACACCTGCTCCATGCCGCGGGCAACTACACGCAACGGCTGTTCCCGGGTATGCGGGTCAAGTACGTGTCCACCGAAGAATTCACCAACGACTTCATCAACTCGTTACGCGACGATCGCAAGGTTGCCTTCAAGCGCAGCTACCGCGATGTCGACGTGCTGCTCGTCGATGACATCCAGTTCATTGAAGGCAAAGAAGGCATCCAAGAAGAGTTCTTCCATACCTTCAACACACTGCACAACGCCAACAAGCAGATCGTCATATCATCAGACCGCCCACCAAAACAGCTCGCCACCCTCGAAGATCGGCTCAGAACCCGATTCGAATGGGGGCTGATCACCGACGTGCAGCCCCCCGAGCTGGAGACCCGTATCGCCATCCTGCGAAAAAAAGCACAGATGGAACGTCTGGCGGTACCCGACGATGTCCTAGAGCTGATCGCCAGCAGTATCGAACGCAACATCCGTGAACTCGAGGGCGCGCTCATCCGGGTTACTGCGTTCGCCTCATTGAACAAGACCCCGATAGACAAGGCACTGGCCGAGATCGTTCTTCGTGACCTGATCGCCGATGCCAGCACTATGCAAATCAGCGCGGCAGCCATCATGGCTGCCACCGCCGAGTACTTTGACACCACGGTCGAAGAACTCCGCGGCCCGGGTAAAACCCGAGCGTTGGCTCAGTCCCGACAGATCGCGATGTATCTGTGCCGTGAGCTCACCGATCTCTCACTTCCCAAAATCGGCCAGGCTTTCGGCCGTGATCACACCACGGTCATGTACGCCCAACGCAAGATCTTGTCGGAGATGGCCGAACGCCGCGAAGTCTTTGATCACGTCAAAGAACTCACCACCCGTATCCGTCAACGCTCCAAGCGCTGACAACAGCTGATTTCTCGCCGTTTTCTACAAAAAACTTCTCTCTCCTAGACCACACCAGTCACACCTGCGCGGTGTGCGCGGTCCTGTGTATAAACCACTCACGCCGCCGTGCATACCCTGAGCTTTGATGAACACTCGTGAATCATCCCCAGTCACCCAACATGAACTACACAACCACCATCGCTGTCATTCACAGACCCGTACATCGCCGAACTGGGCCAACACCAAGCTGTCCACAGCATCCACATCCCTTAATATTGTTATTGTTCTGTCTTCTTCTTCTCTTCTTTGAAACACAGCGTTGGGGAAACCGGTGACACGTGACCTTGCCGACGTCGGCTTCGCCTGCTCCGTCCGGTCTAGCGACTAGCTTTCAACTTGGCGCCAGAAGCTCTACGGTTGTTGTTCGACTGCCTACTGCGATCGCGGTTGGCTACAAGGTTCGAACCCACTGTGAGGTGAAGGGACGCAATGGACGCGGCTACGACAAGAGCTGGCCTCACTGACTTGAAGTTTCGTCTGGTACGGGAGTCCTTCGCCGATGCAGTTTCGTGGGTCGCTCGAAACCTGCCCACTAGACCCGCGGTTCCAGTGCTGTCCGGCGTGTTGTTGACCGGCTCTGACGACGGTCTGACCATCTCGGGGTTCGATTACGAAGTTTCAGCCGAAGCCCAGGTCGCGGCTGAAATAGCTTCTCCTGGAAGCGTTCTCGTTTCTGGAAGATTGTTATCAGACATCACTAAGGCGCTGCCGAACAAGCCTGTCGACTTCTATGTCGATGGTAATCGTGTTGCCTTGACCTGCGGAAACGCTAGATTCTCGTTGCCGACGCTTGCGGTTGAGGATTATCCGACGCTGCCGGAGCTGCCGGAAGACACTGGATCGTTGCCGGCGGGATTATTCGCCGAAGCGATCAGCCAGGTTGCGATTGCGGCCGGCCGCGACGACACGTTACCCATGCTGACTGGTATCCGAGTCGAGATCTCTGGTGAGACTGTGGTTTTGGCCGCTACCGACAGGTTTCGTCTGGCAGTGCGCGAACTGACCTGGTCGGCCTTGGCGGCCGACGTTCAGACTTCGGTGCTGGTGCCGGCCAAGACGCTAGCTGAGGCGGTGAAAGCTGGGTCCGATGATTCTGATGTTCGTTTGTCCTTGGGCTCTGGGACGGGAGTGGGGAAAGACGGCCTGCTCGGAATCAGTGGAAACGGCAAGCGCAGCACGACCCGACTTCTTGATGCAGAGTTCCCGAAGTTCCGTCAGCTATTGCCGGCTGAACACAGCGCGGTGGCCACCATTGAGGTGGCCAAATTGATCGAAGCGATTAAGTTGGTTGCCTTGGTGGCGGATCGCGGCGCGCAAGTGCGGATGGAATTCTCCGATGGAATGTTGCGACTTTCCGCCGGTGCCGATGATGTTGGACGAGCTGAAGAAGATCTTGTCGTTGATTTCGCGGGCGAACCGTTGACCATAGCCTTCAACCCGACTTATCTGACCGACGGACTTGCTTCGTTGCACTCCGAGCGGGTGTCCTTCGGTTTTACCACTCCGGGTAAGCCGGCGTTGTTGCGGCCGGTTGCCGCCGGCGATGAGCCAGTGCAGGGTCCGGGCCCGTTCCCCGCCGTAGCAACGGATTATGTGTATCTGCTGATGCCGGTTCGGCTGCCGGGTTGATCACCATGGCGTGGCGGTAGGTGTACGTCCGGCATTTGGCTCTACGTGATTTCCGTTCTTGGGCTGACGTAGACCTTGACTTGAGTCCGGGACGGACGGTATTTGTCGGACCAAATGGTTTTGGAAAGACAAATCTAATCGAGGCATTGTGGTATTCAACTGTGCTGAACTCGCACAGAGTCGGCACTGACAGGCCCTTGGTTCGAACGGGGTGTGACCGCGCAGTGGTTTCCACGATTGTTGTCAACAACGGCCGAGAATGTGCCGTTGACGTCGATATTGCGTCCGGGCGTGCCAACAAGGCGCGGCTAAATCGATCACCGGTCGGCAGTGCCCGGGAAGTGGTTGGCGTTCTGCAGGCGGTGTTGTTTGCTCCGGAGGATTTGGCACTGGTTCGTGGGGATCCGGCAGAGCGGCGGCGATACTTGGACGATTTGGCAACGCTGCGTCGGCCGACGATAGCTGCGGTACGCTCTGATTACGATAAGGTTCTGCGGCAACGAACGGCACTATTGAAGTCTTTGGCCGGGGCACGCTACCGCGACGATCGAGCTGCTTTGGATTCTCTTGATGTGTGGGACAGTCGCTTGGCTGGGCACGGTGCCGATTTGATGACCGCTCGCATTGATTTGGTTGATCGGTTGGCGCCCGAATTAGAGAAGGCCTACCAATTGCTAGCGCCGGACTCACGCCCGGCGACAATTGCCTACCGATCCAGCATAGACGGTTGGGACTCCAGTGAACTGCCTGGTGAAGATCGAGAATCTCTGGAGGCAGGTCTACTGGCTGCGTTGGCAGGGCGGCGTGATGCGGAACTCGACCGCGGGGTGTGTTTAGTCGGTCCGCATCGCGATGATCTGGAATTGCGTTTGGGTAGTCAGTTAGCTAAAGGTTTTGCCAGTCACGGGGAATCATGGTCATTCGCGGTCGCATTGCGGTTGGCGGCATACGAATTGTTGCGTACCGATGGCGGCGAACCGGTGTTGCTACTCGACGACGTCTTTGCTGAACTTGATGCTAGCCGCCGACAGGCGCTCGCAGACGTTGCCGACTCGGCGCAGCAAGTATTAGTGACTGCGGCGGTATCTGAAGATATTCCCGCTGGCTGGGATGCGCGTCGAGTAAATGTGAATCTGGTTGACAGTGCTGATGGACCAATATCGGTCGTGCAGGCATGACTGATTCTGCGGGCCAGCCGGAACAGAACCCGACCGAGTTGTCGAGCGATCCGCCAAATGTTGACCTGGTTAGGCGAACTCTTGAAGACGCTCGAGCTGCCGCTCGGGCGCAGGGAAAAGATGCGGGCCGAGGTCGAGTGGGCCCGACGGTGCCCCGGCGAGTAGCCGGACAACGGCGTCGGTGGTCGGGACCGGGACCCGACAATCGTGATCCACAGCCTTTGGGTATGGCGGCACGTGATCTGGCAAAGAAGCGTGGTTGGTCTCGACAGGTAGCCGAGAGCATGGTGCTTGGCCAATGGGCTTCTGTGGTTGGCAACCAGATCGCAGATCACGCAAACCCAACTGCATTGAATGACGGCGTGTTAAGTGTGGCTGCAGAATCGACAGCGTGGGCCACGCAGTTGCGGATCATGCAGGCCCAACTGCTGGCTAGGATCGCCACCGCGGTGGGCGACGGTGTGGTGACTACGCTGAAGATCACGGGTCCAGCCACCCCGTCGTGGCGGAAAGGGTCACGACATATTGCCGGCAGAGGTCCTCGGGACACTTATGGTTAGGGTTTCCCGCGGCCGTGGGTGACGACGACGTCTTGGTTCACAGACTAACCAGCGGTAGCGCTCTCAGAGCCGCCAGAACGAAACGGACTCTTATCGCAAGCGTCGGGACCAGCACCGAATAGAAAAACTGAGCACACGGCGCAGTTAGATAGGCAGAAACGCGGCGAGAATATCGGTGCCGACACCGGACCACGGTAGACTGGGCGGCGCGATGACTGCGGCGGTCGACCGCCCACATGAAACCCCAAGGAGAGCACTCGGATCGTGGCTGCCCAGAAGAAGAAGGCACAAGACGAATACGGCGCTTCATCTATCACCATTCTCGAAGGGCTTGAGGCCGTCCGCAAACGCCCCGGTATGTACATCGGCTCCACCGGCGAGCGGGGTCTGCACCATCTCATTTGGGAGGTGGTCGACAACGCCGTAGACGAGGCGATGGCCGGGCATGCGTCCATGGTGGACGTTGTCCTGCTCCAGGACGGCGGCGTCGAGGTTACCGACGACGGTCGCGGGATCCCGGTTGCTATGCACGCCTCCGGTGTGCCGACTGTGGATGTGGTGATGACCCAACTCCACGCCGGCGGGAAGTTCGACTCCGACGCTTATGCGATATCAGGTGGCCTGCATGGTGTCGGTGTTTCGGTGGTCAACGCGCTATCTACTCGTCTCGAAGTCGAAATCAAGCGAGACGGGCATGAATGGTCGCAGTTCTACGACCAGTCGGTGCCAGGCACTCTCAAACAAGGCGCGGCGACCAAAAAAACCGGTTCAACGGTCCGGTTCTGGGCAGATCCGACGGTTTTCGAGACCACTGAGTATGACTTCGAAACCGTCGCTCGCCGGCTACAAGAGATGGCTTTCTTAAACAAAGGGCTGACCATCAAGTTGGTCGACGAGCGGGTTACTCAGGCCGACGTCGTCGATGAGCTGGTTAGCGATGTTGCTGACGCACCGAAGTCGGCCAGTCAGCAAGCAGCTGAATCCACTGCACCGCAGAAGGTCAAGCAACGTACGTTCCACTACCCCGGCGGGTTGGTGGATTACGTGAAGCACATCAATCGCACCAAGAGTTCTATCCACAACAGTGTCGTCGATTTCTCTGGCAAGGGCACCGGTCATGAAGTCGAAATTGCTATGCAGTGGAATGCTGGCTACTCGGAGTCAGTACACACGTTCGCTAATACAATCAACACCCACGAGGGCGGCACTCACGAAGAGGGTTTTCGCAGCGCCCTGACATCTGTCGTGAACAAATATGCGAAAGACCGCAAACTCCTCAAAGACAAAGATCCCAACCTCACTGGCGACGATATCCGCGAAGGGCTCGCCGCTGTTATCTCGGCGAAGGTTAGCGAACCGCAGTTTGAGGGTCAGACCAAAACAAAGCTGGGAAACACAGAGGTCAAATCGTTTGTACAGAAGGTCTGCAACGAACAGCTAACACATTGGTTTGAAGCGAACCCCGCCGATGCGAAAGTTATTGTAAATAAGGCAGTCTCATCGGCGCAAGCGCGGATCGCTGCACGTAAAGCCCGAGAGCTAGTGCGGCGTAAGAGCGCCACCGACATCGGTGGCTTGCCCGGTAAGCTTGCGGATTGTCGCTCAACGAATCCACGCAAATCAGAACTGTATGTAGTAGAGGGTGATTCGGCAGGCGGCTCAGCGAAAAGTGGCCGCGATTCGATGTTCCAGGCGATCCTTCCGCTGCGCGGAAAAATCATCAACGTCGAAAAAGCCAGAATCGACAGGGTACTGAAGAACACCGAAGTGCAGGCAATTATCACTGCGCTAGGTACTGGCATTCATGACGAGTTTGATATCAGTAAACTGCGTTACCACAAGATCGTACTTATGGCTGACGCTGATGTTGACGGCCAACATATCTCAACGCTGTTGCTGACATTGTTGTTCCGGTTCATGCGACCACTGATCGAGAACGGGCACGTGTTTTTGGCGCAGCCGCCACTATACAAACTCAAATGGCAACGTACGGATCCCGAGTTCGCCTACTCTGACCGCGAGCGCGATGGTCTCTTAGAAGCTGGGATGAAGGCCGGCAAGAAAATCAATAAAGAAGACGGCGTCCAGCGCTACAAAGGTCTAGGTGAAATGGACGCCAAGGAGTTGTGGGAGACCACGATGGATCCGTCGGTGAGAGTGCTGCGGCAAGTCACTCTCGACGACGCTGCATCTGCCGATGAGCTGTTCTCGATTCTCATGGGTGAAGACGTTGATGCGCGCCGAAGCTTTATCACCCGAAACGCCAAGGATGTTCGCTTCTTGGATGTCTGACGACGTCCAACCGCGGTCCGCGTTCAATTGCAAACGAGGAATAGATGACAGATACAACTTTGCCTCCGGGTGGCGACTCGCTCGACCGAATCGAGCCCGTTGACATTCAGCAAGAAATGCAGCGTAGCTATATCGATTACGCGATGAGCGTCATCGTAGGGCGAGCATTGCCTGAAGTGCGCGATGGACTTAAACCCGTACACCGGCGCGTGCTTTATGCGATGTATGACTCGGGTTTTCGTCCCGATCGCAGCCATGCCAAGTCCGCACGATCTGTTGCCGAGACCATGGGGAACTACCATCCACATGGAGACGCATCGATCTACGACACTTTGGTGCGGATGGCACAACCATGGTCGCTGCGCTACCCGCTGGTGGACGGGCAGGGTAATTTCGGCTCTCCGGGCAACGACCCACCTGCGGCGATGAGGTACACAGAAGCGCGGCTGACTCCATTAGCAATGGAGATGTTGCGTGAAATCGACGAGGAAACAGTCGATTTCATACCGAATTACGACGGCAGGGTGCAGGAGCCGACGGTGCTGCCGAGCCGTTTTCCCAACCTGCTTGCTAACGGTTCGGGCGGCATTGCGGTTGGGATGGCCACCAATATCCCGCCGCACAACTTGCGTGAGCTCGCCGAAGCCGTCTTCTGGTGTCTCGACAACCACGATGCAGACGAAGAAGCAACGTTGGCTGCGGTTCGGGAACGAGTCAAAGGGCCGGACTTCCCCACCGCGGGTTTGATCGTAGGGTCGCAGGGGATTCACGATGCATATACCACCGGACGCGGCTCCATCAGAATGCGTGGTGTGGTTGACATCGAGGAGGATTCCCGTGGCCGCACCTCGATCGTGATCACCGAACTGCCCTACCAGGTAAACCACGACAATTTCATTACCTCTATTGCTGAGCAGGTTCGCGACGGACGGATGACGGGCATCGCCAACGTCGAAGACCAAGGTAGTGATCGCGTCGGTATCCGCATCGTGGTCGAACTCAAACGCGACGCTGTAGCGAAAGTCGTGCTGAACAACTTGTACAAGCACACTCAGCTGCAGACCAGCTTTGGAGCGAACATGCTGTCGATTGTCGACGGCGTACCTCGCACACTGCGTCTCGACCAGATGATCCGCGACTACGTCAACCACCAACTCGACGTCATCGTGCGGCGTACCACGTATCGGCTGCGAAAGGCGAACGAACGAGCCCATATTTTGCGTGGCTTGGTCAAAGCACTCGATGCGCTGGACGAAGTCATTGCGCTGATCCGGGCATCGCACACGGTCGATATCGCCCGGGCTGGGCTGATCGAGTTGCTCGACATCGATGAAATCCAGGCGCAAGCCATCCTTGATATGCAGCTGCGGCGTCTGGCAGCCCTAGAGCGCCAGCGCATCATCGACGATCTGGCCAAGATCGAGGCGGAGATCGCAGATCTTGAAGATATCCTGGCTAAGCCTGAGCGTCAGCGGGGCATCGTCCGTAATGAACTTGGCGAGATCGTAGAAAAACATGGCGACGATCGCCGTACCAGAATCATCGCTGCCGACGGTGAAGTTAACGACGAGGATCTGATCGCTCGCGAAGACGTGGTCGTCACGATTACTGAAACCGGCTATGCCAAACGCACCAAGACAGACCTGTACCGCAGCCAGAAGCGCGGGGGTAAAGGTGTGCAGGGGGCCGGGTTGAAGCAAGACGACATCGTGCGGCACTTCTTCGTCTGCTCAACCCATGATTGGATCCTGTTCTTCACTACACAGGGCCGGGTGTATCGAGCCAAGGCTTACGAACTACCGGAGGCAAACCGGACCGCGCGCGGCCAACATGTCGCTAATTTGTTGGCTTTCCAGCCCGAAGAGCGGATCGCCCAGGTTATCCAAATCCAAAGCTATGAAGACGCGCCATACCTTGTGTTGGCAACTCGCACCGGTCTAGTCAAGAAATCCAAACTCACTGAGTTCGACTCGAACCGCTCCGGTGGGATCGTAGCGATCAATCTACGCGGCGATGACGAGCTGGTGGGTGCTGTCTTGTGCTCGGCCGACGACGATCTGCTACTCGTCTCCGCGAGTGGTCAATCCATCAGGTTCTCAGCGACCGACGAGGCGCTGCGGCCGATGGGTCGCGCTACCTCTGGGGTGCAGGGAATGCGTTTCAACGCTGACGATTTGCTGTTGTCGCTCAACGTGGTTCGCGATAACACCTATCTGTTGGTAGCTACGTCTGGCGGCTATGCGAAACGCACCGCAATCCAGGAATATCCGGTGCAAGGCCGCGGCGGTAAAGGAGTTCTGACGATCATGTATGACCGCCGGCGCGGCAGGTTGGTCGGGGCGTTGATCGTCGACGACGACAGTGAGGTCTACGCGATCACTTCCGGCGGCGGGGTCATCCGAACGGCGGCGCGTCAGGTTCGGAAGGCGGGTCGGCAGACCAAAGGTGTTCGACTGATGAACTTGGGTACCGGGGATACACTGCTCGCGATCGCGCGCAATGCCGAAGAAATCGGCAACGAAACCGGCGAGGCGTAGGAGAATGTCGCACCGGTGCCGAGCCCGAGACCATGCGATGCGGTCTTACTTCCACCCGACATGGACCCAGGCAAATTAGACTCAGCCTCACCGGACATAATGCGATTGCCACCACCGGGCGGTCTGGGTAGAGATGTTAGGAGTCGGTGTGACTTCACCGAACGAGCCGGGCGGCGTCAATAGGGGCGAGGGACCGCAGGGCGACAAATCGATGGACCGCCGCGGACACCGAGCCGATACCGGAGCAAGCCGTACGTCAGATTCTGCAGATTCGCCGCCGTGGCAGCGCGGTGCTGCCCGAGCGTCTCAAACGGCACATCAATCACCACCGGAAGCCCCGATAGATATGCGACCGGGGGGCCCAGTATCTCGGCCTGACGCGCGGTTGAATCGCTTCATATCCGGGACTGCCGCACCGCCTGCAGCGTCGAAGCCTGCGTCGCCGGAGCCACAACCGTTGGCCGGACGTGCTGAGGAATTAGCGGTTGAGGCGTATGCAAGCGAGTTGCCAGATCTATCCGGCTCGGCGTCAAGGTCTGCGCAGCGTAAGCCGACATCCGATGCGGCGCCTGAGGTCGCTGGCGGGTCGGCGGCTGCCTTGGGCACACGCCGTTCATCGATCACTGAATTTCGAGAGTCGCGCGAATCCCCCGTCCAGGTGTCTCGACGTACCCGCGGGCCTGTTCGGGCCAGCATGCAGATTCGGCGAATTGATCCGTGGAGCACACTGAAGGTATCGCTGCTGTTGTCGGTCGCGATGTTCTTCGTATGGATGATCGCGGTTGCCTTCCTCTACTTGGTCCTTGGCGGCATGGGAGTGTGGGCCAAGCTCAACAGCAACGTCGGGGACTTGTTGAACAATGCGAGCGGTAGCACCGGCGAACTGGTCTCAAGTACCACCATTTTCGGTGGTGCGATCTTGATTGGCCTGGTCAATATCGTTTTGGTGACTGCGATGGCCACTCTTGGAGCCTTCGTTTACAACCTGACGACCGACCTGATCGGTGGTATAGAAGTCACACTGGCCGACCGCGATTAGTCTGCCGCTGCTCGCGCCGCACGCGTTTTTGTGGGTAAGGCAGCGATTACGGTAATCTCGGCGCTCGGCCGTACACAGCGCAGAGTACGGGCCTATAGCTCAGGCGGTTAGAGCGCTTCGCTGATAACGAAGAGGTCGGAGGTTCGAGTCCTCCTAGGCCCACGACTATGTGTAGGTCAAGATGTATGAGGTTTACGGTGCCCCTGGCGCTGCTTGGGGTTGTGGTGGTGATAGTACGATCCCGGCGCCGAGTGGAAGTTTGGCATGTAGCGGCCGATTCATCTTCAGATTCGACAGTCGGCAACGACACGGGGCCTTAGCTCAGTTGGTAGAGCACTGCCTTTGCAAGGCAGGTGTCAGGGGTTCGATTCCCCTAGGCTCCACGAACCCACGGTCAAGGTGAACGCGCCTAACCGTGCTTAAGGCCTCTGTTGAACCTCCACACTCATCGACTCGGTCGTCAGCTCCGGGCGCGACTTACCGCGGATGAAGTGGAATGCGACCGCGCCACCGGCCAGCACAGCCGCGGTGATCCCCACAATCACCCAGGGTCGTCTGCTGCAACCCGCCGACCGGCTCGCATCCTTTATGACCTGGGGCAGGCCGATGACCGAGTCTTGTGCGACGGCCAGGTCGCCGGTCATGGCGTGTTGTGCGGCAGCAATTTTCCGCGCGAGCTGGGCCTCTTGGTAGCGGCGGCGGCATTCTGATCCAGTCAATTGCGCTGAACGGACTCCAAGGCCGACGATGCCCCGAGCCACATACACCGGCCCAATCGCCGAGTACGCCAGGCCACGGGTCAGTCGCTGTCGATGCGTCAGCGGGTTGTCTGCCGTTTCGCTCATCGGCCACCTCTCTGTGTTCTGGACGCCCAGCCGATTTGGCATCTTCACAGCTTGCCACCTTATGAAACACATGCGTGTTGATTGTGCGCATCTGATCGCATTCGACTCGGTGGCACCCGGTGCAACCGGAGCGGCGCTTGATGGCAGACTGTGTCCCCGTGACCAACAGCTCCATACAGACCGCCACCGCCACGTTGCACACCAACCGCGGCGACATCAAGGTTGCCTTGTTCGGAAACCACGCACCTAAGACCGTCGCCAACTTCGTTGGTTTGGCACAGGGCACCAAGGAATACTCGACACAAAACGCGTCTGGCGGCCCGTCCGGCCCCTTCTACGATGGCACTATTTTCCACCGGGTGATCGACGGCTTCATGATTCAAGGTGGTGATCCGACGGGCACCGGCCGTGGAGGTCCCGGCTACAAGTTTGCCGACGAGTTTCATCCCGAGCTCCAGTTCGACAAGCCCTACCTACTTGCTATGGCCAATTCCGGCCCAGGAACTAACGGTTCGCAGTTCTTCATTACCGTCGGTAAGACTCCGCACCTGAATCGACGCCATACAATATTCGGCGAAGTTACCGAGCCGGAGTCGCAAAAGGTTGTTGATGCGATCGCGACGACAGCCACCGATGGCAGCGACCGGCCGACAGAGCAGGTGGTCATCGAGTCGATCACGATCTCTTAGACCGGCGCTGCCACCTACTGTCCGCTCTTGTTTTTGCCGGCATATCCTGCGGCAGTGAGTGCGTCGAGTACGTCTAAAGGTTCGGTTCCGAGGTCCCAGCGGGACAAGATCAGCAGTCCCCCGTTGTTGGTTTCGATCTCGAGCAACCGCACTTTGCGTCCGATCCGACGGAATTCGGTGATCCGGATGATCTTGATGTCGGGCCGCCGCAATAACTGCGTTCGGAACCAACCCCGGACGACCAGGCCGGTGGGTGTGATTGCCAGTTTTGGACGTGCGCGCCAAGATACGCCCGCAAACAAGATCAGACCCAGTGCGGCAATGCCGGCCATGACGCGCGCCGGCGGATCTGTGACCAATGTCACAGACATGATAGCCATTGCCACACCAGCGGCCCCGCAACCAGCGATTCCTACAGTGCGGGGTTCCCACTCTGTTTGCTGTATCAACCGGTTCACCCCTCCTACCACGGTGGATAAAGTTATCCACAGACGCTATCAACAGTGGGGATGAATCACACCCGTGTGATTGAATCGCAAAAAAGTTGCTAGCTCAGCACCGAGACGTCTCATACATGAATTCATCTCGGTTCGCGATACGAGTCAGTGCCAGCGCATCGTGAGCAACAAGCCACTGATCATGAAAGCGAACGCGATCGCGTAGTTCCAAGGGCCAAGCTCGGCCATCCAGTTGAGCACCGTCGGAGCCTGACTACCCACCGCGGCCAACTGAAACACCATCAACCAGACCAGGCCGATCAACATCAGACCGATGAACAACGCGATGAACCACACACTCGACGGTCCGACCTTGACTTTCACCGGAGTACGGCTGACCGTGCTGACGGTAAAATTGTTCTTCTTTCGGACCTTGGACTTGGGCATTGCGTTCCTCGGGATATCTCGGGATGACCTCAATAACACGGCAAGCGGGACGAGATGCAACGATAAAGTTGCCGCTGCGGCCTAGCCCATCAGGGGCCTTGGCTACGAGACTAGCCCACTCTGGGTCGGCACCTGGAACGGAGACACCGTGATTGATCGGCGCCGCTCGTCATGGAGCTTCGGCGTCCCGGTCGTGTGCCTCCTGGCCGGGCTACTGCTGGCTGCCACCCACGGGGTATCTGGCGGTGCTGAGATTCGCCGCAGCGATGCGCCTCGCCTGGTCGACCTGGTCCGACAAACGCAATCGTCGGTGAACCGGCTCGACTCAAAACGAGAAGCGCTGAGCGGCCGGGTCGATGCGGCTCACGGCCGATCCGCTGACAAAGCACTGGCAGCGATGCTGAGACGCTCCACCGAGTTGGCTGGTGAAGCAGACATGGATCCGGTGCATGGGCCGGGACTGGTGGTGAGCCTCCGCGACGCACAACGCGACGCCAACGGCCGCTTCCCGCGCGACGCTTCCCCAGATGACTTGGTCGTGCATCAGCAAGATATCGAGGCTGTTCTCAACGCGCTGTGGAGTGCGGGCGCTGAAGCAATCCAAATGCAAGACCAACGCATCATCGCGACTTCGATAGCACGTTGCGTTGGGAATACGTTGCTGCTGAACGGGCGTACCTATAGCCCGCCATACACGATTTCTGCGATCGGAAACGCCGAGGCTATGCAGCAGGCCCTGGCTGCCGCGCCGCTGGTGACCCTGTACAAGCAATACGTCGTGCGCTTCGGCCTCGGGTATAGCGAAGAAGTCAAGGACGATCTACAGATCATGGGTCATTCGGAGCCTGTTCGGCTGCATTTCGCGCAACCGGCCGGCCCCCTGGGATACTGACGCCTACTCAACCCGATCTGGCCGGACGGTAGCCTGTCACGATGCGGATCCTGGTTGTCGACAATTACGACAGCTTCGTGTTCAACCTCGTGCAATACCTCGGTCAGCTAGGGGTCGAGGCAGAAGTGTGGCGCAACGACGACGCCAGACTGTCTGACGAGGCGGTCGTGGCTGCCCAGTTCGATGGTGTCCTGCTCAGTCCAGGTCCAGGCACTCCGGAACGTGCGGGCGCGTCGGTCAGCTTGGTCCGCGGGTGCGCTGCGGCGCATACACCGCTACTCGGCGTTTGCCTGGGGCACCAGGCGATAGGTGTGGCGTTCGGCGCCATCGTCGACCGCGCGCCCGAGCTACTGCACGGCAAGACCAGCAGTGTTTTCCACTCCAATGTCGGCGTGCTAGAAGGGCTCCCGGACCCATTCACAGCGACGCGATATCATTCGCTGACGATTTTGCCCGAGTCCTTGCCGGCAGTGCTCGAAGTCACCGCCAGAACCGGTAATGGTGTGATCATGGGCGTACGACACACCGAATTGCCGATCCATGGCGTTCAGTTCCATCCAGAGTCGATCCTCACCGAGGGAGGGCACCGGATGCTGGCCAATTGGCTTGAGGTTTGCGGGCGAGCGCGCGACGACACTTTGGTTCGACGGCTCGAAAACGAGGTCCTCGATGCGGTCCGGCCGCACATCCCTACGGACAACGGAGCTATTGACCGAACTTCAGCGTGATTATCCCGTTCTGGTTGACTCCGAGACCGGCCGGCGGGTTCTGGTAGACGACCCGGTTGTGCTGGGAGCCACCGGCATCGACATCGGCTCCTTTGTCCAATTTGCCGGTCCAGCCGAGGGCTCGCAAGCGCGGCTCCGCATCTGTCCAGAACATGCCGGACAGATCGGGCATGACGAATTGGTTTCCCTTCGATATCTGTATTTCGATAATGGTGTCCTGCTGAACTGTTGAGCCCGCTGGCGGCTCGGTACCGACGACGTCGCCGGCTGGTCGGGGGTTGTCCACCAATGCTTCACTGAACTTGGTGAAGCCGTAGACCTTGAGGGTATCCCGCGCTTTGTCGACCTTCTGGCCCGCGACGTCGGGAATCTGTTTGGTCTCTGGACCCGAGCCAACAATAATCGTGATTACGTTCGTGATCGCCGATGTTTGGTTGGCGGGCGGGTTGGTCCCGATGACTTTGCCCATCAGCTGCGGGGTCGACGGCGATCTCGCCTTCTTGAAGCGCTCGAATCCGGCGGCGGTCAGCTTCTTGACCGCGGCGCCGTAACTTAATGAGGCCACGTCGGGAACTTCGCGCTGCTCGGGTCCGGTGGACACGTTGACGGTGATCTGATCGCCGGCGCTAACTGAAGCGTTGGCGCTCGGATTGGTCCCGATGACATGGTCGGGCGGGATTGTCGAGTCGGGTTCCTGCAGCGTCCGGGTCTTGAAACCACGGTTTTGCAGTGTCGCAATCGCGTCCGCGGAGGTCTGACCGCGCACGTCGGGAACTTGAAGATTGCGGCGAAAGCCGCCGAGCGTGTTGATAGCAATCGTGACGACAATCGTCAGCACCGCCAAGGCTGCGACCACGGCAACCCAACGACTCACCGAACTCACATTGCGGTCAACGTCTAGGTCGTCGAACATGTGTCGAGGCAGCGGATCGGTGCGCGGGCTTACCTGCCCTGGCGGAGTGGACGATAACAGCGAGCCGCGCTCGGCATCAGTGAGAACTTTGGGCGCCTCGGGCGGTTCACCGTTGTGCACGCGGACTAAATCGGCACGCATCTCCGCCGCAGTCTGATAACGGTTGTCTGGATTCTTGGCGAGCGCTTTGAGGATCACGGCGTCGAGGTCAGCGGAGATGCCCTCGTGTCGTTCCGATGGCGGAATTGGATCTTCGCGGACATGTTGGTAGGCGACCGACACGGGTGTATCACCTGTGAATGGGGGCTCACCGGTGAGGATTTCATAGAGAACACAGCCCAGCGAATACACGTCTGAACGCGCGTCGACGGATTCCCCACGAGCTTGCTCAGGCGACAGATATTGTGCGGTTCCAATCACCGCGGCGGTCTGGGTGACAGTGTGGCCGCTGTCAGCGAGCGCACGGGCGATGCCGAAGTCCATCACCTTCACCGCATTGGTTGTGCTAATCATGATGTTCGCCGGCTTGACGTCGCGGTGGATGATGCCGTTCTGATGGCTGAAGTTCAACGCTTGGCAGGCATCAGCGATAACCTCAATGGCGCGTTTGGGCGGTAGCGGCCCATCCGAGTGCACGATATCGCGGAGGGTCACTCCGTCGACGTACTCCATGACGATGTAGGGCAATGGTCCGGCGTCCGTCTCAGCTTCGCCGGTGTCATAAACCGCGACGATCGCCGGGTGATTCAGCGCCGCCGCGTTTTGCGCCTCCCGCCGGAACCGCAGGTAGAAGCTGGGATCACGGGCGAGATCCGCCCGCAGTACCTTAACGGCGACGTCACGGTGCAAGCGTAGGTCGCGGGCAAGATGAACTTCGGACATGCCTCCGAAGCCGAGGATGTCCCCCAACTCATATCGGGCGGAAAGATGCTGAGGGGTAGTCATTGCTGTATCTCGTATCGGGCAGGCGAAACACTGCGATGCGGTATTAGTGGGAAAAGCCGGCTATGTTCGATCGTCCGGCTCCCCCGCCCGCTCCGGTCCGCATCGCCGACCGGCCGAAGCCCCGACTGCTTGGTGCGCAATTCAGAATTACCTATTTCCCCGCGATCCGTCCAGTAGAAGTATGTCCGCTGACTCATCCCCAAGCCGGCAGGGGTCTGTTTAGCTGGTGGGGTTCCCGTGTCGGTGACGGTCGGCGACGGCGATTGCTGCTGGCCGCTCTCGGCACGGGCATTGATGACAATGAGTACTGCGATGATGATCGCGAGTGCTCCAAGTGCACCTGCGGCCCATAGTAAGGCACGCTGCCCAGAAGAGAACGTGCGCCGAACCGGCGGTGTCCGGTGACCGCCGGTCGTTGGGCGGGATCGTCGCGTCGAACATGTGTCGAGGCAGCGGATCGGTGCGCGGGCTTACCTGCCCTGGCGGAGTGGACGATAACAGCGAGCCGCGCTCGGCATCAGTGAGAACTTTGGGCGCCTCGGGCGGTTCACCGTTGTGCACGCGGACTAAATCGGCACGCATCTCCGCCGCAGTCTGATAACGGTTGTCTGGATTCTTGGCGAGCGCTTTGAGGATCACGGCGTCGAGGTCAGCGGAGATGCCCTCGTGTCGTTCCGATGGCGGAATTGGATCTTCGCGGACATGTTGGTAGGCGACCGACACGGGTGTATCACCTGTGAATGGGGGCTCACCGGTGAGGATTTCATAGAGAACACAGCCCAGCGAATACACGTCTGAACGCGCGTCGACGGATTCCCCACGAGCTTGCTCAGGCGACAGATATTGTGCGGTTCCAATCACCGCGGCGGTCTGGGTGACAGTGTGGCCGCTGTCAGCGAGCGCACGGGCGATGCCGAAGTCCATCACCTTCACCGCATTGGTTGTGCTAATCATGATGTTCGCCGGCTTGACGTCGCGGTGGATGATGCCGTTCTGATGGCTGAAGTTCAACGCTTGGCAGGCATCAGCGATAACCTCAATGGCGCGTTTGGGCGGTAGCGGCCCATCCGAGTGCACGATATCGCGGAGGGTCACTCCGTCGACGTACTCCATGACGATGTAGGGCAATGGTCCGGCGTCCGTCTCAGCTTCGCCGGTGTCATAAACCGCGACGATCGCCGGGTGATTCAGCGCCGCCGCGTTTTGCGCCTCCCGCCGGAACCGCAGGTAGAAGCTGGGATCACGGGCGAGATCCGCCCGCAGTACCTTAACGGCGACGTCACGGTGCAAGCGTAGGTCGCGGGCAAGATGAACTTCGGACATGCCTCCGAAGCCGAGGATGTCCCCCAACTCATATCGGGCGGAAAGATGCTGAGGGGTAGTCATTGCTGTATCTCGTATCGGGCAGGCGAAACACTGCGATGCGGTATTAGTGGGAAAAGCCGGCTATGTTCGATCGTCCGGCTCCCCCGCCCGCTCCGGTCCGCATCGCCGACCGGCCGAAGCCCCGACTGCTTGGTGCGCAATTCAGAATTACCTATTTCCCCGCGATCCGTCCAGTAGAAGTATGTCCGCTGACTCATCCCCAAGCCGGCAGGGGTCTGTTTAGCTGGTGGGGTTCCCGTGTCGGTGACGGTCGGCGACGGCGATTGCTGCTGGCCGCTCTCGGCACGGGCATTGATGACAATGAGTACTGCGATGATGATCGCGAGTGCTCCAAGTGCACCTGCGGCCCATAGTAAGGCACGCTGCCCAGAAGAGAACGTGCGCCGAACCGGCGGTGTCCGGTGACCGCCGGTCGTTGGGCGGGATCGTCGCGCAGGCGTCCGGCTGGTTGGGTTGGCCGCGATCCGCGCCTGGGTGCCTGACGGAATAGCGGCTGGAGTCGCCCGGCCGGGTGGAGGTGTCTGGCTGGGTCTGGGGGGCCGACGGCCGGCCCGCACCGCGGCCACAGCGTCAGCGAACGGTCCCCCGCTTCGATACCGCATACTGGGGTTCTTGACCAGCGTAATCTCGATGAGTTCCCGCACATTCGGTGGCAGCTCAGGGGGCAGCGGCGGCGGGGGCTCTTTGATGTGTTTCATCGCTACAGTGAGAGCACCGTCGCCAACGAACGGCCGCTTACCCGAAACCACTTCGTACCCGACGACACCGAGTGAGTAGACGTCACTAGATGGGCTTGCGTCGTGGCCCAGGGCTTGTTCGGGAGCAATGTATTGGGCGGTCCCCATCACCATGCCAGTCTGGGTAACCGGCGTCGCATCCACTGCTTTAGCGATTCCGAAGTCGGTGATCTTGACCTGCCCGGTTGGCGTGATCAAGATGTTTCCCGGTTTCACGTCACGGTGAACCAGGCCGGCCGCGTGGGCAATCTGAAGCGCACGGCCAGTCTGTTCGAGCATGTCCAGCGCGTGTCGCAACGACAACCGGCCGGTGCGTTTGAGCACCGAGTTCAGCGGCTCACCGTTAACCAGCTCCATAACCAGGTAGGCAGTGCGGCCCTCCGCGTCCATCTGGCTCTCGCCGTAGTCGTGCACGCTGGCGATCCCCGGGTGGTTCAACATCGCGGTGGTGCGTGCTTCGGCCCGAAACCGTTCAATGAATTCTGGGTCGGACGAAAACTCGCTCTTGAGCACCTTGACCGCGACGCGCCGGCCCAGCCGGCTATCCACGGCTTCCCAGACTTGACCCATGCCGCCAGTGGCGATGAGGCGCTGCAAGCGGTACCGACCGGATAAAGTCACACCAACGCGCGGGCTCATGCGATGCCTCCCGCTTGCTCCCGCCTTCCCGCGTTCCGCGCTCCCATCGCCGCTGGGTGCGTTGGGTGGTGACCCGCTGTGTGTGGCCTCGCCACCCGTGCGGTCACCACCGACGCCAGCCTGCGCGCTCTCATGGTCCCGCCTTGAGAGCAGCCTTGATCACAGCCCGTCCAATCGGAGCGGCGAGCGCCCCTCCTGTCGCGGACAAGCGATTGGCGCCATTTTCGACCAACACTGCAACCGCAACCTTCGGTGCCTGAGCGGGAGCGAAGGCGATGTACCACGCGTGCGGTGGAGTGTGGCGAGGGTCGGCGCCGTGTTCTGCGGTACCCGTCTTGGATGCGATCTGCACGCCGGGGATAGCCCCTTTCTGCTGTGCGACTTTCTCGGCGCCGACCATCAGCTCTGTCAGCTTAGCGGCGATCTGCGGCGACACCGCGCGGCGCTGTTTGGTTGGGGTTGTCGTGCTGATGGTGGCAAGGTCCGGGCCGTTGAGGCTGCTGACGAGGTACGGCCGCATCGTGATTCCGTCATTCGCGACCGTTGCGGCCACCAGAGCATTCTCCAGCGGCGTCACCGCGACATCTTTTTGCCCGATGCTGGACATCCCGAGGGCGGCGGTATCGGAGATAGACCCCACCGTGGATCTGGCGACTTGCAGCGGAATAAGGCTTGGAGGTGTGTCGAAACCGAACGACTGCGCCATGCTGCGCAAGGCGTCGGCTCCGGTGAGAATACCAAGCTGTACAAAGGCGGTATTGCACGATTTAGCGAATGCTTCACTCAGCGACACGGTCGATTTAGTGCCGCACGACGCACCACCGTAATTCTCCAAAGTGGCTGTGCTACCGGGCAGAGGGATTTTGGCCGCCGCGGTTAATTGCTCGGTCTCGGTCGCTCCGGCAGCTAACGCGGCTGCGGTGGTAATCACCTTGAATGTCGAACCCGGCGGGTAACGCTCGGAGATGGCACGGTTTGTCAGTGGAGAGGCGGGATCGTCGCCGAGCTGATGCCAGGCATCGGCCTGCACTTCGGGATCGTGCGACGCGAGAAGATTGGGGTCATACGACGGCGCCGACACCATGGCCAAAATTTGGCCGGTAGACGGCTCCAGAGCTACGACGGCTCCTTTACATGGCCCGTCGCAGCCCTGCCGCAGCCCATTCCAGGCTGCTTGTTGGATGCGTGGGTTGATCGTCGTGTCGACATTGCCGCCATGCGGATCGCGGCCGGTGAAGAAGTCCACTATGCGGCGACCGAAGAGGCGCTGGTCGGATCCGTTCAACAGCGGATCCTCGGCCCGTTCTAGGCCAGCACTGGAATAGCGCAGCGAGTAGAAACCTGTAACCGGTGCATACACTGCGGGTTCGGGGTACACCCGCAAGAAACGGAAGCGGTTTTCGGTGGCCACCGAGTAGGCCAGCAGTTGTCCCCCCGCAGTGATCTGGCCGCGCTGGCGTGAGTATTCGTTGAGCAAGATACGTTGGTTGCGGGGGTCGGCTCGCAGCCCGTCGGCAGTAAATACCTGCGTCATGGTGGCGTTGAGCAAGAGCAACACGATTAGGGCCATCACGGTTACTGATATCCGGCGCAGCGAGGCGTTCATACGCGCTCGATTACCTCAGTGCCGGCCGCCGCGATCGAAGAGGTGTTGCGTGGGCGGTTACGTAATGGCTGGCGCGCGCTGTGTGAAATACGTGCCAGAATTGCCAGCAGCACATAATTGGCCAGCAACGATGACCCTCCGTAGGACATCCACGGTGTGGTCAGACCGGTCAGCGGAATGAGTCGGGTAACACCGCCGACAACGATGAATAGCTGAATGGCGAGCGCCGACGCTAGGCCCGCGGCCAGCAGTTTGCCAAAGCTGTCACGGGTGGCGATCGCCGTGCGCAGCCCCCGCACAATAACGATCGTGTACAGCATCAGGATGCTTGACAACCCAACTAGTCCGAGTTCTTCGCCAAACGCTGCGACGATGAAATCGGTCGATGCGGCGGGTACTGTGTCCGGCTGGCCATTCCCAAGCCCGGTGCCGAAGACCCCGCCGGTAGCAAAGCTAAAGAGAGATTGGACCAGCTGATAGCCGCTGCCGTCAGGATCAGCGAACGGATCAAGCCAGGTTCGTACGCGGACCTGGACGTGGTCAAAAATAAAATAAGCTACAACGCTTCCGGCGGTAAACAGAATCAAGCCGATGGCGACCCAACTGAAGCGTTGCGTGGCGAGGTAAACAACCACCAGAAACGACGAATACAGCAGTAGCGAAGTGCCGAGGTCTTTTTCGAAGACCATCACGCCAACCGATATCACCCAAGCGGCCAACAGCGGCGCTAGGTCTCGCGGGCGTGGGAGGGTCATGCCCATGAAGTGCCTACCAACGCTAGCGAACAAGTTGCGTTTCGCCACCAGCACCGAAGAGAAGAAGATCAGTAGCAAAATCTTGGAGAACTCGGCTGGCTGAATCGAGAAGCCGGGCAGCCGAACCCAGATTTTCGCGCCGTTTTGTTCGGATAGCGATGCTGGCAATAGCGCGGGAATCGCCAGCAGGACCAGGCCTGCGAGCCCGCACGTGTAGCCGTACCGTGCCAGTTGTCGGTAGTCCTTGAGCAACGCCACTAACAGTGCGAATGCGGCCACTCCCACCAGGGTCCACAGCATCTGCTGGGTCGCGCTGGGTTGATTCGGTGGGCCGACGTCTTCGCCGACGAGATCGAGCCGGTAGATCATCACCAGGCCGAGTCCGTTGAGGAGAGCCACAATCGGAAGCAGGAGCGGGTCGGTATAGGGGGCGAAGCGCCTGATGGCCAGATGTGCGGATCCGAATAGTGCCAGAAAGGCCAAACCCGCGGTGGCGAGATCCCAGTGCAAGCCTCGTTTCCGGTTGGCTTCCACAATGAACAGAGCTGCGACGGTGATTGCGGCAGCGAAGCACAACAGCAGCAGTTCGGCGTTGCGCCGAGTTGGCAGCGGGGGCGTCACGGCCACCGGCGGCTGCAGTTGTGTGGTCATGCGGCCGCCCGGCAGTCGACGCCCGGCTGCGGTGGGGATGGTGGCAGTGTGGTGAGAGTCGGCGAACTAGGGGCGGGTAGCGAGGTTGCAGTCGAAGCAGGGGGCTCCGGCGTGGTATTCGCAGGGGCGGTATCGGTTTCGGGTTCGTCAGTTGCAGCTGGCGGGGCGGATGCCGGCGAAGATGTGTCGCTTGGTGCGGGTGTCTGGTCGGTCGTGGATGGAGCCGTTGGCGCGGGCGGGGATGTGGCGCGAGGCGGCGGGCACGGCGGCAGCAGGGAATTAGCCGCCAGTTCGCGCAGTTGTCCGATGGCGTCATCAAGGGTGCCGGCCGGAAGGCCGGCCTTGACTTGTGCTCGTTCGGGAGGACGCAGATCGTTCAGCTTGAGCAGATGGCAGTCGAGTCGTCCCTCGGATTGGCTGAAACTGATCAGTGACAACTCGTTGCGGGGGCTAAGGCAGCCTATGAGGTAGGGCTCATGGAGGGACATGCCCAGCAGAGATCCTTGGATACCTCGCACGATGGAGACCATGTTGTGGTGTGCGGCAACGTAGTAGTTGTTGCGGATCACTGTCCGCCCGACAGCCAAGCTGGCAAGTGTAACGAGCATCACCACGGTCACGACCAGTGCTATTCGCCGACGTGACCAACGCTGCCGACCATACGTCTCTACCTGCGGCTGGACGCGACTTACCACCTCTTCGCGTGGGCGTATCGCAGAGGCGCGACCGGCGGCGGTGTTGGGCGGGTCCAGTTGATCATCATCACCGGACACCGCCCCAGCCAGAATTGGCTGGGTCTGGCCGTAGTCGTAGTCGACAACGTCGGCGACCACGACGGTTACGTTATCGGGGCCGCCACCACGCAATGCCAGTTCGATCAGGCGGTTGGCGCTATCTGTAACGTCGGGAATCTGCAGAGCCTCGAGAATGGTCTCGTCGCTTACCGGATCGGACAACCCGTCCGAGCAAAGTAGGTAGCGATCGCCGGCGCGTGCTTCGCGCATTGTCAGCGTTGGCTCTACCTCGTGACCAGTCAACGCCCGCATGATCAGGGAGCGCTGGGGATGGCTGTGTGCCTCCTCCGCGGTAATTCGACCTTCATCGACCAGGGTTTGAACGAAGGTGTCGTCCTTGGTGATCTGAGCGAGCTCGCCGTCGCGCATCAGGTAGCCGCGCGAGTCACCGATGTGCACCAACCCGAGCCGATTGCCGGCGAACAAAATCGCGGTGAGTGTGGTGCCCATGCCCTCGAGGTCGGGTTCCATCTCGACCTGCGCGGCGATGGCCGAGTTTCCGGCGCGGACCGCGGCGTCGAGTTTGGCTAACAGATCGCCACCGGGTTCGTCGTCGTCCAGATGGGCCAAAGCGGCGATTACCAGCTGGGACGCCACCTCACCGGCTGCGTGTCCCCCCATACCGTCGGCGAGCGCCAGCAGTCGGGCGCCGGCGTATACCGAATCTTCGTTGTTAGCGCGTACCAGGCCCCGATCGCTGCGGGCCGCATATCGCAGGACCAGGGTCACGGGCGTAACTCTATTGTCGTCTTGCCGATTCGAATCGGCGTTCCCACCGGAACGCGTACTGCCGTCGTCACCTTGGTTCGATCGAGGTAAGTACCGTTGGTTGAGCCGGAATCCTCGACATACCACTCTGAGCCGCGCTGAGACAGCCGGGCATGCCGCGTAGAGGCGTAATCATCGGTTAGTACCAGAGTCGAATCATCGGCGCGTCCAATCAGCACCGGTTGTCCACTGAGTGTAATGCGGGCCCCTTTCAGCGCGCCATCGGTCACCAGCAGGTAGCGCGCCGCGGCGCGGCGCTGAAGCGCCGGCAACAGCCCGCCACGTAGCGTCAGGCCGCGGCGCACCATGACAGCGCCCGTCGGCGCGTAGATGTCAGTGCGCAGGATCCGCAGCACCGACCAAATAAATACCCACAACAACATGAGGAATCCGGCACGCGTCAGTTGCAGTACCAACCCCTGCATCTGGCGTCCTTTCCATCCTCGCGCCGCGGGCCCCGCCCCCGTGGTACCGAGCACATCGGCAAAGTCACGATACTTCGACGATGGGCGTGGCGCGGCCTAGGCCCAGAAGTTTTGGACCCAGAGGCTCAGTGAATACGGACGATGATCTCGGAGTGGCCCAAGCGGATCACGTCACCGTCTGCCAACTGCCACTCTTGAATCGGGGCGTTGTTAACCGTGGTTCCATTGGTGGAGTTGAGGTCCGACAGCAGTGCCACCTGCCCATCCCAGCGGATGTCTAGATGGCGGCGCGACACGCCTGTGTCGGGCAGCCGGAACTGAGCATCCTGACCACGACCCACAACGTTGGAACCGTCCCGGAGCTGGTACGTGCGGCCACTGCCGTCGTCGAGCTGCAGCGTGACCGCGGTTCCCGCGGATGGATAACCGCCTTGCTCATAGCCGCCATAGCCGCTGCTAGGAGGTTGGCCATACTCGGCGAGCTGCTGGGCGTAGTCGCTGGGAAGCTGACCGTGGTCAGCAGCAGGTTGACCGTAGTCATAGTCGCGATTGGGAACTTCGGCGTAGCCTCCGCCGGGAGGTGCGTATGCCCCACCCGGGGGATTGTCGGCGTAGCGGGTGAAGTCGGCTTGCGCATATTCTTGCTGGCCGTATCCCGCGCCACCCTGCTGGTAGCCCGGTTCGTACCCGGCCCCCTGATCGGGGTATGCCTGGCGCTGTTCGGGAATACCGCTAGGGCCCGGGGGCGCGTATCCGCCCTCGTCGTGACGAGTCGGCTCCCGGCCTCCGGGAGGATAATCGCCGTAACCACCGTATCCGGGCTGACCACCGGGGGGTGGCCCGTAGCCCCCGGCGCCCTGCTGATAGCCGGGGCCACCGTAGCCCGCCGGAGCTGGAGGACGTTGCTCATAGGACGGCGGGTAGCCGCCCTGCGCTTGGTCGGGGTAGCCGCGTTGGTCGGGGTAGCCGCCTTGGCCGTGGTCGGGGTAGCCGCGTTGGTCGGGGTAGCCGCCTTGGCCGTGGTCGGGGTAGCCGCGTTGGTCGGGGTAGCCGCCTTGGCCGTGGTCGGGGTAGCCGCGTTGGTCGGGGTAGCCGCCTTGGCCGTGGTCGGGGTAGCCGCGTTGGTCGGGGTAGCCGCCTTGGCCGTGGTCGGGATAACCGGTTTGTTCGGGATAGCCCGCGGGTTCGGATTGGCGGGGTGGTAAGTACTGCGGTGGGTAGCCGCCCGATTCCGACGGATATCCGCCCCGAGGGTCCGGTCCGCCCTGCGGGTCCAGGCCTCCGCGCGGATCCTCTTGAGGATGCCCGTAGCGGTCGTCATAGTACTCGTCACCCGGCCGCCCTTGCCCCTGACCGCCGCGGTAGCTTGAATTGTCACTCATCGGTGGTACTCCTGATTCTGCGCCAAACGCGTGATTTGATTGTGGCCGGGCTGAATCGGTGCCCGGCGGGCGGGGCTCGATGTCGGGGTTGACAGCACCACGGGCGCGGAACTGGCCGGTGTGTAGGTTCGACGATTGCTCGAACCGCACGACCACATCACCATACGTTTGCCACCCCTTTTCGTGGATGTAGTCCGTCAAGTACTGAGCCAATGGTTCCAACGGAAGATCCGGGTCGGCACCCAACTTCTCGAAGTCGTAAACACTGAGGGTAATGACGTATTCGTTGGGCGCCAAAAGGCGATTTCCCTGGAGATGTTGCAGACCGTCGGCCGCCTCGCGGTACAACAGCGCTTCGAGCTCTTGGGGGACGATTGATCCACCGAACATGCGGGCGAAGACATCACCGACGGTTGCCTCGAGTTTGCGCTCGATCCGCTGAACTAGCCCTTTCTGGCTACTCATTTTCCGGCGTTCGCCTCACTAAGTCCTGGTATATGGGTGCGCAAGGCAGATAGTTCGCCCGCAGGTTGTATCAACCAGCATGGTAACGGGACTCTGGGATGCTGGGGTGCTGTCAGGAGCCGGAGAATCACATCGATACGGTTCGGAGACCTTTGCGTGCTGAATGCGTACCGGAATCCCACACCAGGATGACCGCTCGGCGTCGGCGAGCAGTTTGGGGCAGACAACCACTACAGTGATATGGTCCTCCGGTTGTTTCGGGCGAGTGGCGGAATGGCAGACGCGCTGGCTTCAGGTGCCAGTGTCCTTCGGGACGTGGGGGTTCAAGTCCCCCTTCGCCCACTGTGTGGTTGAGTCGAACCGGATGCGCTGGATCGCCCCGGGTATTAGCCGGTGCCACCGTTCTCGGCTACCGGCATCGCTGCGGCCGTGCTCAATCCGGCGGCTGGTGATACCGCCGCAACGAAGACAATCGGGCTTCATTGCGATTTCCCGCCCGGCCGGCACGCTCCTAGCTGCCTGGCTGGCTATCTAGCCAGTGCTGAATCTCGTCGGTGACCGGGTCGGTGATGACGGCGAATTCGGGATTCTTGTCGATCACCTTGGCGACCATCGAGCACACTGGCACGATTCGCTTGCCGTCATCTCGGGCGGCACTGAGCGCCTCACCGACAAGGATCGTCGCCAAACCTCGTCCGCCGAAGTCGGAATCGATCTCGGTGTGGTAGAAAACGCGTTGATCGCCGCGGTCCGCGAACTCGGCAAAGCCGACAACGGTGCCTTCCACGGCAATAGTGAACTTGTGGTTCTGCGCGCTGACGGTGGTCTGCGCGCCGGTCTTGTCTGCAGTCATTGGTTCCTCATCTCGTCCACAGTTGCGATATGTTGCGGGGCCGCGTTGGTGCAAGGTGGCATCGCCGGCCGGGTGAGTGAACGTGGGCAAGCCGTTGAAAGTTTCCTGTCGCCATGAAACGAGCTGTCGCAACCACTCCCGGTCCACCTAGCTACACCTCACCGAAACAGGAGCACGCCGGCCAGGGGCGAGGTATCCGCAATCGGTGCGGCCCAGCAGGCGACTTCGGCTCGGCGCCGGTTCAGGCTGCTCGTGATCCAGCGCTGATACTGCGACACTACCCCGGTTTGTGGTGTGGCCGCGCTCGATAGTCCCAGCCCTAGGGCCGTGCCACCGGCGCGAGTAAGCCGGCGATCTGGTTATCGACGGCAGGGTCGGCAGAGCTCGGCGGCAATGCATCAGGCTGCTGAGCGTGGGTCCGGCTGTGCGGCGCCTGGCAGGTGCAACACCACAGCGGCCAGTGGCAGCACATCTCCTTCGCTTCGTGCCAGCAAGGCGCTGTTTTCGGGTAGCTGGCGGGAGTTGATTTCGCCGTTGGCGATCTGCCGCAGCACAGCGTGGCAGCGGGCAAGTTGTTCCCGTTTCCGGTATTGACCGCCCGGCAGCTTGACGCCGGCCCATACCCCGTACTCCTCGCGATGCTCGACGGCATGTTGGGCACACCGCCGCTGTTGCGCCAGTGGGCACCGCCGCAAGCACTGGATCCGCGCTTCGGTAGCGGATCGCTCGTATGCGCGCGCTTTGGCGGCTCCGTCACCGGCGTCGTCGTCGGGGTATCCGAACCAGAGTTCTGGGTTGGCTGTGCAGGGGTGTGCCATGTCTACCTCCTCGTCCGATCAAAACGTAGGCAAAAGCGTATACACGAGTTGACCGGTATGACAAGAGAAGCGCGATAAAAACGGATATATCGAAATTGGGTTCGTGCCTGTGTAGTATCCGGCCTGTGGGCGGAGCGTCCGATGAGCCGTGAGTCGGCCGGTGCGGCGATCCGTGCACTACGCGAATCGCATGACTGGTCGTTGGCAGACCTTGCTGCGGCCACCGGCGTCAGCATCATGGGATTGAGCTATCTTGAGCGTGGTGCCCGTAAGCCGCACAAAAGCACTGTTCAGAAAGTCGAAAATGGACTCGGCTTGCCGCCGGGTACCTACTCTCGCCTCCTGGTCGCTGCTGATCCCGACGCCGAGCTCACCCGATTGCTGGCCGCGCGGCCGCCGGAGCCGGTTTCGGCGCGGACTGCGGGCACGGTCACGGTCGGCCGCCACAGTGACACCGACGTGCTTGAGGGCTATGCCGAAGCGCAGCTCGACGCTATCAAGTCGGTCATAGATCGACTACCGGCGAACACATCAAACGAATATGAGACGTATATTCTCTCTGTGATCGGTCAGTGTGCGAAAGCTGAGATGTTGGCTGCCGGATCTTGGCGGGTGGCTGTCAACGCCGGTGCGGACTCGACCAACCGGCTCATGGGTTACCTGCTTGAGCTCGAGGCCACGCGTGGTGCCCTGCTGAAGCGGATGCCCACAAGCTTGAGCGCGCGGTTTGACCAAGCCTGCACGCAGTCGCCGTTGCCCGAGACGGTGATTTCCGCGCTGATTGGTGTGGGCAGTGAAGAACTGTGGGATATCCGCAATCGGGGTGTTATCCCGGCCGGGGCGCTCCCGCGTGTCCGCGCCTTCGCAGGCATGGCCACTACCGGCGAGTCGGTGGATTGCAGCGGGTTGGAGCCGAACGTGAGCGAGGCCGACGAGTGAGCAAGGCCGAGATCGACGCGCTGCGCAGCGCCCACCTGATGTTCGCCGGCGACAGCAGGTTCCCGGCGTCGGAACTCGGCGATGTGCACAATCGGCGCCTGGTGCAGCTTGCCGCTGGACTGACCGGCGTTGGGCACAATGATCGGTGTCAGCGAGCGGTCCATCGCAGCAGAGAAACTCTGCTGGCGGCCGCGCGGACCGATGCGGCCGCCGCGGGCGTTCTCGCCAACGCCCACCGCGATCAGGGGCAGGCACGCGCACTGACCGGAGGTGTCCTCGCCGAGGCCCATGCTGACGCCGCTGTCATTCCGGCTACGCCCATGGCCCAGCGTGAGGCGATGCGCCGGCGTGCGGCGCGGCTGCGTGCTCAGCGCGCACATGTCCTGTGGGCGCGTGCGCGTGCGCGACGGCATCTGGCGACGTTGCGTGCCCTGCGCTATCTCGCAGCGTGCCAACACCGTTTCGGGTCGGGTGGACCGCGGCTCTCTGCGCCGAACAGCCGGCATGGAATCGCAGTGCGCGCCGCGTTGTCGCGGCTCGGTCGCCCATACGCCTGGGGTGCAACCGGGCCGGACCGATTCGACTGTTCGGGGCTAGTTCAATGGTCATATGCGCAAGCAGGCCTGCATCTGCACCGCACCACTTACCAGCAGATCAATGACGGTGTGCCGGTGCAGCGCGACCAGATTCGGCCCGGGGATCTTGTTTTTCCGCGCCCAGGACATGTTCAGATCGCCATTGGTAACAACCTGGTCGTCGAGGCGCCCCACGCGGGTGCTCCCGTGCGGATCAGTGCGCTGGGCAACAACGTGCAGATCCGCCGCCCAGTTTGAGAATCGATAATCACCCGGGCGGTTGGGTGAGATGAGAAGGTTAAAGCCATGTCGGAGCACACCGGACCTTCGGTAGCTGCCATTCAGGCACGGCAGGCAGTGCTGGCGAGACAACACAGCACCGCGGCTGCAGCCGACCGTGCGCTGGCCGAGGCACTGGCCAGCGCACATACCGCGATGCGCGAAAGTATCCGCCGGCTCGACGCCATCGCCGCCGAAATCGACCAAGCAATACCGAACCAGGCTGACCTCGCAGCCGACACCCCTTTGCAAGCGCGCGAGCTGCAGCGTTTTCTGGTTGCTAAGCAGCGAGAGATCGCAGCTATCGTGGCCGACGCGCGTGAGCTCGATCGCGCCAAAAGCACTGCGATGAACAACCTGCGGATACGGTACACAGAGTCGTTGCGCTGAAGTGAGCTGAAGTGAATTGTGGGCGGTCTCACCCCTGAGTACTGTCGCCCGGCATGGAGGGGTCGCGGCATCGCCGGCGGGCGGGCTACCCGCGTTCGAGTGAATCGCCGGCACCGTCTGATCCAGAACGCGGCCAGGCTGCCGAAGCTATCGGCGACGCAGAGGCTGCCTTGGCACACCAGAATTCAGCGAGTTCTCAGCTCGACCTACATGTAGTCTCGGCAATTCTTAATGCCCATTTGCAGACCGTCAAAGGTGCGGATGCGCTCAGCAAGCTGCAGCAAGAAACCGAAGCTGCAGTACGGACGCGATCAGACCTCGATACCCCAGCAGGAGCACGTGATTTCCAGCGATTCCTCATCAGCAAGCTCAGGGATATTCGCGCGGTGGTCGCAAACGTAAGCCTTGACGATACGTCCAAAGCGGCCCTGATGGCCGTGTGGACGGCGCTGTACGACGCTTCCAAGAACCCATCGACTTTCTCCGGAGACCATCCGCGTGCACCGGCTGCAGCACAGCTGACGGGAGATACTGGCACACACCCTGCGGACGTGCTGGACGCTGGTTGGCCCCCGTACCCCGACTCGCTGTTATTTGGTGATCCTGGCTTGCTGACTGGGGACGCACCCGTTCCCGGTCCTGCCCTGCCGGCGATGCCGACGGCGCCCGCGATACCGGGTATCCCCAGCATCGGTGGCGGTGAGATGCCAAGCACGGGAGGATTACCAGGTGAGATGGCGGGTTGGGG
The DNA here is from genome assembly GCF_965230835.1 of Mycobacterium sp. GTDB lineage: Bacteria > Actinomycetota > Actinomycetes > Mycobacteriales > Mycobacteriaceae > Mycobacterium. The sequence goes on along the minus strand of NZ_CBDDLW010000002.1, from coordinate 2,376,409 downwards.
TGTGCCCGGAGGACTCGGAATTCCCGCTCTGCTTGACGCCCTGGGAGGCGATCGGGCCTTGCGGGGCCTCGACGAAACACAGCTGCCGTCCGACGACCGCAATCAGAACGACCGCACATTGTCAGGCGGCGAAGACAAGCAAAGCGAAGACGACGGCCATGCGGGGTCTGATCAGCTCGACTCGTCGCCAGCGGGACCCACGTCCGTGGTCTTGCCCACGGGTGAAACCGTCATCGCTGCCACCCCCGAACTCGCTGCGGTGATCGAGGCTGCTGCCGGCGGAACGCCAATCGCGGAGGCGTTCCATCAGCAGGGCATCACCCTGCCCCCGCCGGGGACGGAGGTCGCGCACCCGATTGACCCGGCGCGCGTCGTACCGGGAGACATCGGCATCTTCACCGACCGGCACGCGCTCGGCTTGGGTAACAGCAAGGCTCTCCTTGATGGCCAGATTCAACACATATCCACCGTGAGCGGACCAAGGTTTCTAGGCTGGCAGCATCCGTCGATGCCGGCGACCGCGACCACGCCGGCGACAACCGAACCACCGACACCGACCCGGCCGGCGGCCACGCCGACGAACTAGGTCGCAGCAGTTGAGTCCCGCCGGCCGCATCGCCGGCGCACACAGAGGAGACCGCGGATGGTAGATCGAATCCATGTGGTGCCGGCGCACTTGCGTAAAGCCGCTACGCATCACCAGGAGACCTCCGACTACTTGCGTACCGTGCCGGCTTCGCATGCTGCGATCCAACAGAGTTTGGACTCGCTCGGGCCGATCTTTAGCGAGCTTCGCGCCTCGGGGCGTGAACTGCTCGAACTAAGACGACAGTGCTACCAGCAACAAGCCGATGATCACGCCGATATGGCAGATAACCTAGAGACGTCGGCGACGATGTGGGAGCAGCACGAGGAAGACGCGGCAGGCGAGTTCGGCAGCATCGTTGACGACGGTCGATGACAGACGCCAATCCCGCGTTCGACACTGTTCACCCCAGCGGGCACATTCTTGTCCGGTCTTGCCGGGGCGGGTATGTGCACAGTGTGACCCTGAGTGAGGCCGCGATGGAAACCGACGCCGAGACCTTGGCAGAGGGTATTCTGCGGACTGCCGATGTGTCCTGCCTCAAGGCTTTGCTCGAAGTGCGCGATGAGATCGTCGGAACCGGGCACACTCCGTCTGCGGAAGTTCCTACGCCGGATGATCTTGATGCGGCCATTCACAAGCTGCTGGCACATAAACTGCGTCGCCGGGCCCCCCGGAACGCCTAGATCAGCCAGGTCTTGGCGGATTCCGGGTCGGGCGCGATATCGGTAGGCGGCTCGATCGGATTGGCGCCGAACAACCCTCGCGCGCGTAACAACAGAGCACGGAGCTCTTCGAGTTGCTGCTGCAGCGCAGAATCGGCCATGGGCTCACGCTACCCACGTCCCGGAAGCCGCACAATTCACCACCTGCGGGGATTTTGTCCCACCGGTACGCTGGGCCGGTGGCGATCTTCGGTCGGATGACGGCGCGTAACCGGCTCCGGAGAGCGACCCAGGAATCCCTCACGATTCCGGCATTCAGCGCTCCGGTCGATTGCACGCATTGGGTTATTGGAGAATTTTGGCCCGCTGAGTTGTCGACGACCACGGGTGAAACCTCCGCACTAGCCAAGCGTCTTAGGGATGACTTGCAGCGGATCGCTGATTCTGCCAACAACGAGCTGATGACGATCAGGCGATCCGGGATGATTTCTTCGGCTCAACAGGCACAAGAGGCCAGGGTGATCGACGTGACTCGTGCGTTGGCTCAGCGGCGAGTCGAGTCGACAATGGGTGATGTGCGCGGGAATGCGCGAGATGCGTGGGCACCGGCTGCGCCTGGGCCAGATGTCGGTCGAGATGAGGCGCCGGTGGAGACCGGAGCGTGGACGGTTGGTCTACCAGCTCCGATTGTCGCCCCCTCCCCTGCGACCCCAGCGTTGGATGCCTGGTCACTGGCTGCGCCTGGGCCAGATGTCGGTCGAGATGAGGCGCCGGTGGAGACCGGAGCGTGGACGGTTGGTCTACCAGCTCCGATTGTCGCCCCCTCCCCTGCGACCCCAGCGTTGGATGCCTGGTCACTGGCTGCGCCTGGGCCAGATGTCGGTCGAGATGAGGCGCCGGTGGAGACCGGAGCGTGGACGGTTGGTCTACCAGCTCCGAACGTCGCCCCCTCCCCTGCCACCACCGAAGCGCAGTTCACCTGGACCCCCGAAGTCGCGGCCGAACCAGAATCGGACGGCGAACGGTTGAGACGCCTGCTTGCATTCGTGACTCGCCAGGAGCCGCGGCTGAGTTGGGCGGTCGGTGACCAGGTCGACGGGACGACACTATTGGTGACGGACCTCGCCTACGGGTGGATACCACCGGGTATCACGCTTCCAGAAGGCGTGCGGTTACTAGAACCCGAGCGACGTGGCAGCGGAATCACTGCGCTGACAATCAATTCGACGCGCTCTGCGAAGTACGCTCCCGGCGATTCCCTGACCTGGTCGGCTGATTTTGTTGCTACGAAATCCTCTAGCCAGCCCCGCGAGTTGCCGATGGTCGATGACCTGGGACGGCACCTCGCCGCAGCGATGAACTTGCGCAACGGCCTGCCGCGGACGGCGCAGGCCTTGGCCAGGGCCGCAGCCGGCGGAACAGACGTTGCCGACGATGAAATCGACCTACTGCGGGTCCATCTTGATACTGCGCTGTGTCAAGTCCTGGTCCAGTATCCCGAAGCTGATCCCGCGCTGCTGCTCAACTGCTTGTTGTTGGCCGCTACCGAGTGCATCGTCACCGGCGACCCAATTTCTGCGAACTACCACTTCGCTTGGTTCCAAAAGCTCGATGCACAATCAGCGAGTGCTTAGCCAGCGCCGTTGTAGAGCTCATCGGCCGGGCCCGGGCGGCCCGGCGAAGGCCTGCGCGATTGACAGCCATCGCTGCGCATCCTCCCCAACTGCTGTGATGTCGAGCCCGCTGAGTGCGCGCCGCTGGGTGACCAGAAAGCAGAAATCCTCGGCCGATCCGGTGACGCGCTGCGCCGCATCCGCAGGTCCCCAGGACCAGACCTCGCCGCCGGGTCCGCGCAGCTCGACCAGGAACGGCACGGTCGGCGGGTTCAAGTTGTTGACGGCGTAGGCGTAGTCGCGGGCGCGAACGCCGAGGTGGGCGATCGACCGTAGTCGCTCGGTCGCGGCGAGTGTGACGCCGAGGGCATCGGCGACATCCAGCGCGTGCGCCCACGTCTCCATGAGTCGCGCAGTAGCCATGGACGCGGCACTCATGGGCGGCCCGAACCATGGCAATTTGCGGCCTTCGGGAACCGCCAGCAACTGCTCGTGCAACTCTCTGCGGGTGACCCTCCAGCGGGTTAGCAATTCGGCTGCGGGCGTGGCCGCCATTTCCTCGGCGCCGGCGTCGACGGCACCGCTCGGATTCGTCGCCGCAGCAGCCAGTACCTCAGCGAAGCCGGCCTCATCGGTGATTGCGGTCAGTGAGACGCGGTCGGTCCACAGCAGGTGTCCGAGCTGGTGGGCTATGGTCCAGCCCGGCGCGGGTGTTGGGTCTGTCCACCGCTCGACGGGCAGCGGTGCCACCAGCGCGTCTAGGCGGTCGCTCTCGGCACGCAGGTCTGCAACGATCGGCCCTGGAGCCGCCATCATCGCCTCCCGAAGGGCTTGCTGTTGAGGGAAACTACAGATCTACCCTAGCCACCGGCTGTGGCTTGACCGCGCCGGCCGAGGACGCCGTGAGCGACGAGCCCCGCTCCGTAGATCACCGACCCGAACAACGCAAAAGCCGGCGCATGCCCGTCGAGGGGAATCAGTGACGCGGCCACAGTGATCGATGCAATGTACGAAACCCAGAACAGCGAATCCTGCACCGCGAAAACATGGCCCCGTAACGCGTCGTCGACGTCTATCTGCATTGCTGCGTCGGCGCACAGCTTGACCATTTGGCCAGCTACGCCGAGAAAGAAGCCGCATGCCACCATCACCGGCAACAGCAGACCGGCACCGGCGATCTGGATGATCGCTGCGGCCGCCAATGCACCGTTTGCGGTGGCGTAGCGCCCCCAGCGGCGTATGACCGCCGGCGTCAGGACGTTTGACAAGAAGGCGCCGAGACCCGTCGCTGTGAAGAACAGCAATGCCGTTCCCAATCCGCCGACGCCGGGGGCTGTCACATGGTGGACCAACAACAAGATCAACAACGAGTTGATGCCAATCACCATCCGGTGTGCGGCCAGGCCGGACAGCGCGGCGGCGACCGTCGGACGTTGCACTACTGTGCGGGCGCCGTGCAGCCAACCGGTGACCACGGCGTAGATGGCTGAGCCGTGGATCGCTCGTTTGGTGTCGTCTGGGCCCAGCACGCCGGGCCTAAACCGCAACGCCAGCAGCAACGCCAGCGAAACCGGAATCACCGCGATGAAGATGATTGCCGAGGCGCCCTCGTCGTCGGCGCCGGCGAGCCAGCGGGGCAACAACATGAAGTTGGCACCGAGGAAGGCTGCGACTGCACCCGAAGCTATAGCAACCGAGTTCATGGTTACCACTTGTTTACGCGGAACCACGTGGGGCAGGGCCGCCGATAGACCAGAGGAGACGAACCGGGCCCAGCCGTTCGCGAGTAGCGCTGCGAACAGCAACGGCAGGTCACCAGTTCCTGCCGCCAAGATCGTGCCGACCACGGCGATCAGGGCAATGCGGCCGATGTTGGCGCCGACAAGCACGAGTCGTCGATCCCAGCGGTCTACCAGCGCCCCGGCGAAGGGACCCAGTAGAGAGTAGGGCAGGAAAAGCACCGCGAAGGCGCGTGCGATTGCCATCGGGTCGGCGGCCCGATCGGGATTGAAAAGCAGCGCACCAGCTAGTCCCGCCTGGAATAGACCATCGCCGAACTGGCTCGCTATGCGGACTTGCACCAGCCGCCAAAAGTCGGGCAGAGCACGCACAGATCGCCAAAGGTCGACGGGAGCGCGCGCCCGCTTCCGGGTGTGAATCACAGTTTCCACTTCCACGAGCGGCGCAGGCAAGGCTTGGTCCACGCTGCGCCTCCCCACCACATTACAAATATGCGCCGACCATGCCTGTTCGTCTGGGGTGGTGCTGCTGCGGATGCGATGATGGTGCAGTGGCGCCGCACGACGATCCTGAGGACCATTTAGCACCTGCCGCGCAACGGGTGCGGGCGGGTACCTTGCTGTTGGCTAACACCGATTTGCTGGAACCGACATTTCGCCGCAGCGTGATCTACATCGTTGAACACAACGACGGCGGCACTTTGGGTGTTGTACTCAACCGGCCCAGCGAGACTGCGGTCTATAACGTGTTGCCGCATTGGGCCAAACTCGCGGCCAAACCGAAGACGATGTTCATCGGCGGGCCTGTGAAACGCGATGCTGCCCTTTGCCTGGCAGTGCTGCGGATCGGCGCCGAACCGGACAGCGTGCCTGGACTCAGACACGTCGCGGGGCGGATGGCGATGGTGGATTTGGACGCTGAACCTGAGCGGATTGCGCCGCATCTTGAAGGGTTGCGGATCTTCGCGGGGTACTCCGGCTGGACCATCGGTCAGCTCGAAGGCGAGATAGAACGTGACGATTGGATTGTGTTGTCGGCATTACCATCTGACGTTCTGGTGGGGCCCCGAGCTGATTTGTGGGGGCAGGTTCTGCGGCGGCAGCCACTGCCGCTTTCGCTGTTGGCCACACACCCGATCGACGTCAGCCGCAACTAGGTCTATGTGACGTCGTCATGAGTCGGCTGGCACCGTTCAGCGGCAGGACAAGGTGCACGCCGTGCAGTTGCCAGCGCAGTCGGCCGATGTGAGGTTAGTGGAGTTGTGGCGGACCGCGTACCGCGCGGTCTGCAACGAACCAGCTGCCAGTGTTCCGAATGCTCCTGCGATGCAGACGAGCACGACCATGAGCGTCCCCGGCTGAGACGCCACCAGCGCTACCCCTCCCCCGACAATAAGCATCACCGACGCCGCCAATTGCGTGGGCGCGATCGCGCGCCGCGCCAGTTGCGCGGGGTTGGCGGTATCGGCTTGGTTGAGTGATCGAACCCCGAATATCGCGGACGCCACCGCCGCGAGCACACACAGCACGCCCGTGATGAACATGCGCTCACAATACGAGTCCGACACTGAATCCGCGCGCCCGGCTCCCCCGGGCTCGACCTAGCTAACTAGAGCGGAATGGCTTACTGCGAGGGCGCGGGCGTCACGATGCTCAGCTGTGGTTGGCGAGGCGACACATTGATCACTGGTGACCGCACAGTAGCTGGTCTGGGTGCGGTTTGCGGCGAGGGAATCCGGTTGGGCTGCTGTCCGCGCAGCGGCGCGGATGCCCAATGGGGGGCCGGGGAACCAGGTGTTCGAGCGTTAGTCCGGGGCGTCGCCACCTGGAATCCGTTGACGATCGCGTCGGTGGCAGGTGCGTCGGTGACCGCTTGTGACAAAGCTGTGGTCACGGACAACGACACCAGGTACTTGTCGGCTCCCGAGGTGGCGATGACGTGACGCCGAGAAGTGTTGAGCGTCATGTCGTTTTCGCGGTAGGTGCCTTCGATGATTGACGACGGGAAGCCGTGGAAACCGGTCAGTGAGGCGTTGGTGGTCTGCCAGGCGAGTCGTTGCTGGCTGTCGACATAGCCATGTGTGATGGCTTCGGCGGGATCGAAGTCGCCGACCAGCTTGTACACCACCACCTGAGCATTCGATGTGTAGATGCTGTTACCGAGCCGATCAGCGATCACAGCGAACGCGTCGGGCACGTTGGGATCGGGTACCCGGGTCCAGCGGGGAGGCATCGGCAACGCGATCTCAAGGGCCTTGAAACCTTGTGGTCGCTGCGCCTCCAGTTTGACCTCGTGTTCTTGAAGGTAATCACGGATCGTTCCGGTGAGTGCGGGCGTCGCAGCTCGCGGCCTTGACGCCGCGGCCGCGGGACCGGACACCGTGGTGGGTGCAAACGGAGACGCGATCGGGGCTGGAGCCGGGGCCGGGGTAAACCTGTTGTTGACGCCGCCGGGAAGCACCGTCACCTGACGTACGGGCGGGGCCGCTCCTTGCGCGGTACCCGGGGTGGGGATCGGCTGAGGTGGAAGCACGGGATCGGCCGACGCCTTTCCGCCGGCGACAACCATGACGCCGAGGAAGCCAGTGGCTAGGCCCCCCGCGAAGACCCGCCAGGTGCGCAGGTTTTGAGTCATTTTCGTCGGTCCCTCCGAGTAACCTGGGCGCCAATGCCCGCTATAGAGGCTGAATGTATCTAGTACTCAACTAAGGAACCAGGTGTGAAACACAGCTGGGACAAACCTCTGATCGGTGTGCAACGCATCCGAGACCAACCTGTGGCCCGGCAGACAGGCCCCGACGGTTCCTGGGCCGCCCTTATACCCTGTTGTGCGTGACCGAACCGCCTGCCGCTGCAACCGGCCGCCCGTCCAGTGTCGACGACGCGGACGTTGACGCTCTGCGGTACCGATACACCGCGGAGCTTGCGGCAGAGCTGGAGAGAACGTGGCAGGATAACTGGGCTCGACTCGGCACGTTCAATGTGCCCAACCCGGTCGGCTCATTGGCTCCGATGGACGGTTCGGAGATTCCAGGGGACAAGCTCTTCGTGCAAGACATGTTCCCGTATCCATCTGGCGAGGGCCTCCACGTCGGCCACCCGCTGGGCTATATAGCGACCGACGTCTACTCCCGCTATTTTCGAATGACGGGCCGTAATGTTCTGCACGCCTTAGGATTCGATTCTTTTGGGCTGCCTGCTGAGCAGTATGCGATGCAAACCGGTACCCACCCGCGTGCCAGGACTGAGGCTAACGTGGTGAACTTCCGGCGGCAGTTGGCCCGGCTTGGTCTCGGACACGACAGTCGGCGAAGTTTCTCGACTACCGATGTGGAATTTTACAAGTGGACTCAGTGGATCTTCCTGCAGATCTACAATTCGTGGTTCGATACCGCAGCCAACAAGGCGCGTCCGATATCCGAGCTAATCGCTGAATACGACTCCGGTGCGCAGAGTCTCGGGGACGGCCGGAACTGGGCCACGCTGTCGGCGGGGGAGCGGGCCGATGTGATCGACGCTCGCCGACTGGTTTATCGAGCGGACTCTATGGTCAATTGGTGTCCGGGGCTGGGCACGGTATTGGCCAACGAAGAGGTCACCGCCGACGGACGGAGCGACCGGGGCAATTTCCCCGTATTCCGCAAGCGGCTGCGGCAATGGATGATGCGCATCACCGCCTACTCCGAACGGCTGCTAGCCGATCTCGAAGTGCTGGACTGGCCCGAACAGGTCAAGACCATGCAGCGGAACTGGATCGGACGCTCGGCGGGGGCTGTGGCGCTGTTTTCGGCGCCCGTTCGGGATGGCGACGGAGCTGCCTCACAAGTCAACATCGAGGTGTTCACCACCCGGCCGGACACTTTGTTCGGTGCTACCTATTTGGTGTTGGCCCCCGAACACGTCTTGGTCGATGAGCTGGTCGCGACGGCATGGCCGGCCGACGTAGACCCGGCGTGGACCTACGGTGCTGCCACGCCCGGGGAGGCCGTCGTTGCCTACCGCCGTGCGATCGCGGCCAAGTCGGACCTTGAGCGCCAGGAGAGTCGGGAGAAGACCGGCGCCTTCTTGGGCGTCTATGCCACCAATCCGGCAAATGGTGACACCGTGCCGATCTTCATCGCCGATTATGTGCTAGCCGGGTACGGCACCGGAGCGATTATGGCGGTGCCGGGCCACGACCAACGTGACTGGGAATTCGCCCGGGAGCTCGGTCTTCCAGTTGTGGAAGTGATTGCTGGCGGCAATATTTCGGAGTCCGCATACGTCGGAGACGGAGTATTGGTTAACTCCGGCTATCTAGACGGTATGAGTGTCGGGGCGGCGAAGCAGAAGATTACCGCCCGGCTGGAGTCAGATGGGCTTGGTCGGGCTCGCGTCGAATTCAAGTTGCGTGACTGGCTTTTTGCGCGGCAGCGGTACTGGGGGGAGCCGTTCCCGATAGTTTACGACGACGCCGGACGCCCGCATGCTCTTGACGAAGCGGCACTGCCGGTCGAGTTGCCGGATGTGCCGGACTATTCGCCGGTGTTGTTCGATTCCGACGACGCAGACAGTGAGCCCTCACCACCACTAGGTAAGGCGACCGAGTGGGTGCATGTCGAGCTGGATCTCGGCGATGGCCTGAAGCGTTACAGCCGCGACACGAACGTGATGCCGCAGTGGGCGGGCAGCTCGTGGTATGAGCTGCGCTACACCGACCCCAACAACTCGGAGCGGTTCTGCGCCAGGGAAAACGAAATGTACTGGATGGGTCCGCGGCCGGCTGAGCACGGGCCGGACGACCCCGGTGGGGTAGATCTCTATGTCGGTGGAGCCGAGCATGCGGTGCTGCACCTTCTATATGCGAGATTTTGGCACAAGGTGCTGTACGACCTGGGTCACGTCAGTTCCCGCGAGCCTTACCGCAGGTTGGTCAACCAGGGCTATATTCAGGCGTTTGCCTACACCGACGCGCGCGGTTCCTATGTACCTGCGGAGCAGGTGGTTGAGCGGGGCGGTTCCTTTTTCTATCCGGGCCCGGACGGGGAGATCGAGGTTTTTCAGGAATTCGGCAAGATCGGCAAGAGTCTGAAGAACTCGGTATCACCGGACCAGATCTGCGACGAATACGGAGCCGATACGCTGCGGGTATACGAGATGTCCATGGGGCCATTGGAGGCCTCCCGCCCGTGGGCGACCAAAGATGTCGTGGGGGCCTACCGCTTTCTGCAGCGGGTGTGGCGGCTGGTGGTCGATGAGCGGACAGGCGAGACACGGGTGCACGAGGATGGGCAGAAGCAGTTGGCCACAGACACGCTGCGGGCACTGCATCGCACCATTGCGGGGGTATCGGAAGACTATGCGGCACTGCGAAATAACACCGCGACGGCCAAACTGATCGAATACACCAACCACCTCACCAAGCAGCACCGCGAGTCGGTACCGCGAGCCGCGGTCGAGCCACTTGTGCTGATGCTGGCTCCGTTGGCCCCGCACCTGGCGGAGGAGCTGTGGCTGCGACTTGGCAACACCATCTCGTTGGCGCACGGGCCGTTCCCGGAGGCGAATCCTGAGTACCTTGTCGACGACACCGTCGAATATCCAGTGCAGGTAAACGGGAAGGTGAGGGGGAGGGTTGTGGTGGCCGCCGACGCGGACGCTGCCACGGTGGAAGCCGCTGCGTTGGCGGATGACAAGGTACGGGCGTTCTTGGCCGGTGCTGCTCCGCGCAAGGTGATTGTGGTTTCGGGTCGGCTGGTTAATCTCGTTGTCTAGGCCTACGCGGTTTCGTGTGTGAACTTAGGCGATGTGATGGTCTGGCAACCTCAGCGCCTAATTCATCCTTGAGGGCATGTCTGCCTGCGTGCCGCGGAATCCCCGACATCGCGAATCGCCGGTTCACCGCACGCCAACCGTTCCAGCGGGGCCAGAGCCCCCATCAGGGTGTCCAGGTCGGACCGGGGGAGTTGGCCGAGCAGTGCGGCCAGGGCGGCGTGCCGGTTGGCTAGTGATTCGCTGTGAACTGCCCGCCCGCGCGGCGTGATGTCGACCAGGACGGCTCGCAGGTCAGATGGGTCGCGTGAGCGCTTTACCAGCCCGATTTTCTCCAACCGGCGGATCGCTACGGTAGTGGTGGGGGTCCGCACCCGCTCCTGTGCGGCCAGGTCGGTCATCCGGATGGGGCCGCGATCGAGCAGGGTGACCAGAATCGAAAGCTGTGCCAGGGTCAACTCGCCTGCCACAACTCCGTTGGGATCGCCGCGGCGCAGGATCGCAAACAGTTTGGACAACGCGCGATGCAGCCCCTCCGCCAGCTCCGTCAGGTCGCGTCTCATCGCTGGTGTAAATGGTCACGGGCGTAGGTTCCGTCGCAACCGACGAAAGCTATGAAGGAGGGGCTACGCCCGTGACCAAGCGAGTATCGCCGATTGAGCGTGTGCGTGTTGAGATGGATCAGTTGTTCGCCGCGACCGAGCGGCCGTTGACCGAGATTTTGGAGGAGGTCGGGCGGTTATCGGTGCGTCTGGTGTTTCAGGTCGCCGTGGAGGCCGAGGTAGAAGCAGTGTTGGGCCGAGCCCGTCACCAGCGTCGGGTTCAGGACGGCCCGGGCGGGTACCGCAATGGGTATCAACCGCCGGCGACGGTGAAGACCACGATGGGCTCGGTCGAATTATGCCGCCCGAAACTACGCGACACCGACGAGCGGTTCTGTTCGCGGCTATTCGGTGCCGGGGTGACGCGCACCCACGCTCTGGAGGCGTTGGTGATTTCGGGATGGGTGCGCGGTTTGTCGGATCGCGACATCGAGGCCGCGTTGGCCGAGGTGCTGGGCTCGCAGGCGGCGTTGTCGCGCTCGACGGTGAGCCGGATTTGTGCGGCCATCAAAGACGAGTTCGCTGCGTGGTCGTCTCGACGCCTTGATGAGCTGGTGTTGGACTACCTGTTCTTGGATGCCTCGAACTTTCGGATGCATCCCAACGCCCCGGCCGAGCCGGTGCTGGCCGCCTGGGGCATCTGCACCGACGGCAAGCCCCTGTTTATTGGGCTGGCCCCAGCCGCAGCGGAGTCGGCTGATGCGTGGGCCGACTTCTTGGCTGACCTGAGGAACCGGGGACTACGCCCGCCGCTACTGGGCATCTCCGACGGGGCGCCGGGCCTGATCGCCGCATGGGAGACCACGTTTCCGGCAAGCCTGCGTCAGCGGTGTCTGATCCATCGCTGCCGTAACGTCATCGCCAAGACACCTGTCGCGGTCCAGGACGAGATCAAAGCCGCGTTCTGGTCGATCTTCGATGACATTGACCAGCCACCCGGCCAGCAGGCCGTGGATGAAGCCACCCGCCGCGCCGAGGAGTTCACCACCACATACCGCGGGCTCTACCCAGCCGCGGTCGCTTGCCTGGCCAACGACTTCGCCTCGCTGAGCGTGCATTTGCGCTTCCCCCGCCAACACTGGACACGCATCCGCCATTCCAACCTCATCGAACGCACCTTCGGAGAATCCCGTCGCCGGGTCAAGGTCATCGGCCGCCTACCCGGCGAAACCAGCTGTCTGTCGCTGGTATGGGCCGTCCTCGACCGCGCCAGCCGCGGCTGGCGCGGAGTCACCCAAACATCAGCGACCAGCCGCCACCTCCAAGAACTACGCCACCAACTGCTCGAGCCACCCCGCCCACTGCATCCCCCCACCACAACAACCACGACCGACACCACCGCCGCGTAACATGACCACCAGGAACATGCGCCCAGCGTTTTTACACCAGTCCTAAGACGCCACCCTCCGTCACCTCCGGGGCCGTGGATTCGCTGTCCGCCATAAGTCGGCAGTCTAACGTGACATGCCAGCAGCTCACGAACGGATGGCGGATGCCGTCGTTGGGACTTCACAGCACTTGGGACAGGAACCGTTGCAGCCGTTCGGTCTGAGCGTCTTCGAAGATCTGCTCGGGAGGACCGGATTCCACGACTTTGCCGTGGTCCATAAATATGACGGCATCCGATGCCGAACGCGCAAAGCCCATTTCATGGGTGACCACAATCATTGTCATTCCGTCGGCGCCGAGTTCGGAGATCAGTTCCAGGATGCCTTTGACCATCTCCGGATCCAAAGCCGACGTTGCCTCGTCGAAGAACATCACCTGCGGTGTCATCGCCAGCGCGCGCGCAATAGCAACCCGCTGCTGTTGGCCGCCAGACAGCGCGCCAGGGCGGGCGCTGGCCTTATGTTTGAGGCCAACTCGGTCCAATTGGACCAGCGCCAGCTCCCGTGCCGCGTCGGCGGAGAGCCGACGCAACTTGCGCGGCGCCAGCGCGACGTTGGCCAGTACGCTACGGTGCGGGAACAGGTTGAAATGCTGGAATACCATGCCAATTCGCTGGCGGAGTTCGTTAGGGTCGTCGTTCAGCACCGATGTGCCGTCCAGCAGGATGTCGCCGCTGTCCGGTTCGTGCAACCGGTTCAGGGTCCGAAGTAGTGTTGACTTGCCCGAGCCGGATGGACCGATTATCGCCGCTGTGCTGCCGGCGGGCACGTCGAGGTCGACCCCACGAAGCACGGCGTTCTTCTCTAGGATCTGGTGAACACCTCGGGCGGCCAACGAAACCGGCGCACGCCTGTCGCTGGGGACCGTCACGTCATCTCCTGGCCTAGTGTTGCGGAGAGCACCTCCGAGGATTCCTCTGGCGCGGTGGCGCGGCCACGCCGAAGTCGGGCGTCGATGTAGTTCACCAGGTGTGTTAAGGGAACCGTCAATATGAGGTAGAAGATCCCTGCGGCTACCAGCGGTGACAGGTTGCCGGTTTGTGCATTCAGATCACGACCCACCTGAAACAGCTCCCGCTGTCTGGCGACCAGCCCGAGGAAATACACCAGCGCGGAGGCTTTCAGGAGCGCGATGAACTGATTGACCAATGCGGGCAGCACCCGGCGAATGCCCTGGGGCACCACTACCAGTCGCATCGCGGCCGGGTAGCTGAAGCCAAGCGCACGCGATGCTTCGAGTTGGCCCGGATCGACGCTCTGGATTCCGGAGCGGAGGATCTCGCCGACATAGGCGGCGGCCATCAACCCCAACGCTGCGATGCCCAGCGGGTACGGGTTGTTGCCGGTCAGCCCACCTACCACCGGCCCAACACCTAGCCCGATGATCAGGATGATCACTACCTCTGGCAGACCGCGGAAGATATCGGTGTAGACGCGGGCTGGCCAGCGCAGCCAACGTTTCCGAGACATGCCGGCCATTGCCAGCACCATGCCGAGGCTCAGCCCAATCACGCTGGCGCTGATTGTCAGCTCCAGCGTGTTGGGTAGCCCGGTGCTGAGCAGTGTCGGGATGGACTGGCGGTACATGTCCCAGTTGAAGAAGGATTTGCGCAGGTGTTCCAGGGTTGAGACGGGCTCGGTCGGGCCCTCCGCCGTGCGGTGATGCTTGGCTGCAATGACGCCAAAGTCCGGCAGATGCGGGGTTGGCGCGGACTTTGATCCGGGCTTCCAGCCGAGCGGGAGGGTCCGCGGAACCCAGTCGGTGTACAACTGCGACCAAGTGCCGTCGGCGATGACGGCGTCCAATCCAGAGTTGAGTGCGTCGAGTAGCGGCCGGTTGTCTTTGGCGACGGCATACGCAATAAAGTCGCCGACGCTGAACGTGTGCGCGACGGCTACGGCTGGGTCGCCAGGACGCATGACCGCGAGTGCCTGATTGCCCGGGGCCACCCATGCGTCAATCTGGTGAGTCTTCAAGTTTGCATAAACGGTGTTGAAGTCGGGAAATTTCACCGGCTGCAGATGCAGAGTGTCGACGACAAACGACTCCGCCACCGTACCCAGCACGACGCCGATGCGTTGGCCGCGGGCAAGATCGGCGAAGCTCTTGATCGGCGAACCGGGCGGTACCACGAGCGTGTGATAGCCAAAGTCGTAGCCGTTGGTGAAGTCGACGGTGCGTCGCCGCGCGGCGGTGGCTTTAATCGATGACGAGCCCACGTCGAATCGATGCGCTGCGACCTGCGCAAGTAACCCGGAGAAGTCGGTGCCGACGAAGCGAACCTGGAGGCCGAGTTTGTCCGCGATAGCACGCAGCAGCTGGTTATCGTAACCACTGAATCGGCCGGTGGAATTGATGCAGGTGTTGGGTGGGCCGTCAGACAGCGTGCCGACCGTCAAGATGCCGGGTGTGATCAGTCGCAGTGCGGCGGTGTTCACCGCGCCTATCGGCTCGGTAGTTTCCGTCGTGTACTTGTCTTCAGCGTCGCCGGCCGCCGGAGTAGTCAGGTCTTTGGGCAAGGTGATTCCGCTGTCCACGCCAGCGGGAGCGCACTGATACCGGTCGGCTGCCGCGGGTGCCGCAGCTGCCAGGCTGAAGACGATCACTACGGTGGCGGCGACACCGAGTAGTTTGCTACCGCGCTTGCGGCGCGGGCCCACCCAGAATCTCATCACCGCCACCGTATCGGCCGACGGGAATTTCGGCTCATTCAGAGCGTGACTGACTGCTGTGGATCTGCTGGGGCGTGCAGGGGAACTGCATCAAGGTATGCGCTCTGCGGTGGGATGAACACCCTGCGCCGAAACAGCTCGGCCAGCATGGTCTGGGCCATCAGGGAGGCGCGGCCGACACAGGCGGCGCGCGCCGCGTCCGGGTCACTTCGGTGGATTGCGGAGTTCTCATTTTCGTAGAACGGCAGAATATCGTCGCGGCCGTTCTGGTAGGTCATCCAGAAGGTTCGTGGGATGAGGGCTTGTGAGGCGCGGATCGTGGCGTGTAGCCGTGGCCCCGCGTACTCGTCGTTGACGGTCTGTCGATATTCCCGAGTGATTTCAGAGAAGGTCCGTGATTCCCTCGAGGTGCGTAGCGACCGCATGAGTTCGTCGAGGTGCCCCAGGACCCGTGGTGTGGGGTTGGTGGCGGCGCGCGCGGAGGCTATGCCGTTGAGTAGGCCGTCGAGTTCGTGATGCTCCAGTACGGTGGCTTCGTCAAACCGCTCGACGAATGCGCCGCGGTGGTAGCGGGTCGACACAATGCCGTCGTGTTCGAGTTGAACCAGCGCCTCCTGTATAGGGACACGGCTTACTCCAAGGCCATGCGCGATCTCATTGCGATCGACGCGATCGCCACTACGCAGTTTGCCAGTCAAAACCAGGTTGACGATGTGCGAAACAACCTGGTCCTTTTCTTTAACTCCGTACTTCTTCGGCACCAGTTTCTCCGAGCCTCTTTCAAACCCGCTTCAGTAGTCCGCGCTGGCAGTTTCTCACGACTAGTGCGCTTGCGTTCGGATGTTTGGCAGATGAAACGGTGTCGATTTGGTGTCGGTCGGTTTGATGGTCTGGACAGTACGTGTTCGGATGTTTGATAGAGAAACGGTTTCTATTTGGCGTCAGTCGGTTTGATGGTCTGGACAGTTCGCCTCGGACGATATGCCGGAAAGTACGAATCGCTTAAAGTCTCCGCGATTACCGCAAAATGACCGCAGTGATGGCAGCGGCCCTGATCGCCGCAGCACCCCCGGATGACCAACCGGTGATCAGAGGCTGTCGCGCCACCTACACAGAGCTTCGGCCGCGGTGAGGTCATAATCGGGACCATTGCTGCCAACGGTCAATAGCGTGACACCAAGGCTTGCGAGAGCTTCGGCGCCGGATATTAGATCCCGGCCGCTCTCGACCGCCGCCGAGCGTTCAATAGTGGCCGGGTTTCTGCCGACCGCGGCGCAGTGTGTGTCGAGGATGGCTGATTTGGCGACGAAGTCATCGCCGGTGCAGAAGCTATGCCATATGTCGCCGTATTCGGCTACCAGTCGCAGCGTCTTACGTGGGCCTGAGCCACCTATTAGCACCGGGATGTCACGGGTTGGTGGCGGGTTCAATTTAGCCATTCGCGCTTTGATTCGTGGGAGTGCGGCCGCTAGGTCGTCAAGTCGGCTGCCGGCCGTGCCGAACTCGTAGCCGTACTCCTGGTAGTCTTTCTCTTTCCAGCCCGATCCGATTCCAAGGATGAGCCGACCAGCTGATATGTGATCGACGGTTCGTGCCATGTCGGCCAACAGCTCTGGGTTGCGGTAGGAGTTGCAGCTGACGAGCGCGCCAATCTGAATCTGTGACGTTTGCTCAGCCCAGGCCCCGAGTACGGTCCAGCATTCGAAGTGCGCTCCATCAGGGTCCCCGTAGAGCGGGAAGAAGTGATCCCAGGTGAAAGCGACATCGACGCCGATATCTTCGCAGCGGCGAACCGCGTCGCGCATGGTGTGGTATTGCGGCGCATGCTGAGGCTGTAGTTGCACGCCGATGCGAACGGGAAGATGGGGGAGCACGGGTGAGTTCATATGTTCACCGTATGCTTCGCTAACCTCGCGGCAAGCTTCGGCGAGCGTCGCCTAGCGGGCGTCGACCACCCCGCGCACGATCTCGATTAAGGCGCGTGGTTGATCACTTTGCACCGAGTGGCCGGAATCCTCGACGACGTGCGCCGCCCGGAAGTGCCTTGCTCGCTCTTGCAGTTCGGCAATGTCCTGATCGGTGACGAACCCAGAATTGCCACCGCGCACCACGGTGATGGGTGCGCTCAGCGCATCGATATCGTGCCATAGTCCGGCGAAGTCTCCGACTGTTCGGATGGCGTCGTAGCGCCAGGTCCAGTTGCCGTTATCGAGGCGGCGAGAGTTGTGGAATACGCCACGACGCAGCGATGTCACCTCGCGATGCGGCGCCGCCGCGATCGTCAGGTTCAGCATGGCCTGGAAGCTGGGGAACTCCCGCTCGCCGCGCATTAGCGCCACCGCGCCGCGCTGTTCGGCGGTCAGCTCGGCATGGCGCTGTAAAGCCGACGGGGTGACGTCGACGAGAACCAGCTCACCCACCAGTTCTGGTGCTATCGCGGCGAGCCGTATCGACGTTAGCCCGCCCAGCGACATGCCCACAACGAACTCGGCAGTCGGCGCAAGCTCGTGCAGCGTTCGTGCCACGGCGTCGGCATTGCGCTGTGGCGAATAGTCGCCGTCATCACGCCAGGCGGAATGACCATGCCCGGGCAAGTCCACCGCTAGGGCCGGCTCACCAAGACCGACGATCACGGTGTCCCAGGTGTGCGCGTTCTGCCCGCCGCCATGAAGAAAAACGACTCTGGGCGGCGAGCCACCCCAGCTCAGCGCGCTGATCTTTGTGTCGCCCGTGCCCGTTTCGACTCGTTCGACGCTGGGCAGTGGCCCCGAAACGCCAGCTTGCGAGGCATTCTCGGCGAGTAGCGCGAACTCCGAGAGTGCGGCCAGTTCATCGTCGGGGATCTCAGCCACGGTCGCTGACACCCCCGACCTGGCCGTATCCTCCGGGCAACAGACAGCTGCCGTGTTAGTTGGCGTCGATGATGAATTCTTCGAGTTGAGTGCGCGCGGCATCGTCGGCCAGTTGCTCTGGTGGGCTCTTCATCAGGTATGCCGAAGCCGCCACGACCGGACCGCCGATACCGCGATCTTTGGCGATCTTGGCCGCCCGCACCGCGTCAATGATGACGCCCGCAGAGTTGGGGGAGTCCCACACCTCAAGTTTGTACTCCAGATTCAACGGCACGTCGCCAAAGGCGCGTCCCTCCAGCCGAACGTAGGCCCACTTGCGGTCATCGAGCCAGCCGACGTGGTCAGACGGTCCGATGTGGACATCCTTGGCGTTGAACTCGCGGTGCACGTTGGACGTGACGGCCTGAGTCTTGGAGATCTTCTTGGACTCCAACCGCTCACGCTCAAGCATGTTGAGGAAGTCCATGTTGCCGCCCACGTTGAGCTGCATAGTGCGGTCTAGCTGAACACCGCGGTCTTCGAAGAGCTTGGCCATCACCCGGTGGGTTATCGTGGCGCCGACCTGGCTCTTGATGTCGTCACCGACAATCGGAACCCCTGCATCAGTGAACTTCTTCGCCCACACCGGGTCGGAGGCGATGAACACCGGCAGCGCGTTCACAAAAGCAACTCCCGCGTCGATGGCGCACTGCGCGTAGAACTTGTCTGCTTCTTCCGAGCCCACCGGCAGGTAGGAGACCAGCACGTCGACCTTGGCGTCGCGGAGTGTCTGGACGACATCGACGGGTTCGACGTCGGACAGCGCGATGGTGTCGGCGTAGTACTTGCCGATGCCGTCGAGGGTGGGTCCGCGCTGCACCACCACATTGGTGGGTGCGACGTCGGCGATCTTGATCGTGTTGTTCTCAGAGGCGAAGATCGCATCCGACAGGTCGAATCCGACCTTCTTGGCGTCCACATCGAACGCTGCCACGAACTTGACGCCGCGAACGTGGTATGGGCCAAAACGTACGTGCATGAGACCCGGAACTGTGGACCCTTCGTCGGCGTTTTGGTAGTACTCGACGCCCTGGACCAGCGAGGCTGCGCAGTTGCCGACGCCGACAATGGCGACTCGGACCTCAGCCGGCGCTTCCGCCTGTAACGGCTTGTGCTCACTCATCGGGGCGTTCTCCTAACCTCATAACCGCTGGGTTTTCCTGGGTGTTCGTGTGGTGCTGCAGGGTTGGTGCAGGGTGTTACGTCTGTTCGGCGCGGTTGGGTGCTGCCCGTTCCGCTGCGATGAGCTCGTTGAGCCACTTCACTTCGCGCTCGCTGGATTCGAGCCCAAGCTGGTGTAATTGGCGGGTGTAGCGGTCAAACGAACTGCTGGCTCGGGCGACCGCGTCACGCAGACCCTCTCGCCGTTCCTCGACCTGGCGGCGCCGACCTTCCAGGATGCGCATCCGCGCTTCTGCCGGGGTGCGATTGAAGAACGCCAGGTGTACACCGAAGCCGTCATCGGTGTAGTTGTGCGGACCGGTGTCGGCCACTAGTTCGCCGAAGCGACGACGGCCTTGGTCGGTCAGCTGGTAGACCCGCCGGGCTCGGCGCACTGGAGTACCCGCTGGGGCGGCATTCTCGGCGATCAGTCCGTCAGTCTGCATGCGCCGCAGCGCCGGATACAGCGAACCGTAGGAAAATGCCCGGAACGCGCCAAGTAGTCCGGTCAGCCGTTTACGCAACTCGTAGCCGTGCATGGGTGACTCGATCAGGAGCCCGAGGATGGCGAGTTCGAGCATCGAATCACCTCCCTTTGTCTGGCTAGTTACGACGGTTCGACGCGTCGCGCCATCGTATCGTTTCGATATATTCGCCACAACACCACCGGGTGTTGGTGCACTATTCGTCCCGGGCGAGCCAGCCGCGCTGCGCTGTGTCAAACATCGCGGTCGCTAGCTCTGAGCAGGTCGATTTTCCTGTTTGGCCGGCGTCTCGTCGTCGGCTGTGCTCGGTGGGTGGGCGCTGCATATGGCGCGGTGGCCAAAACGTGGTGTTGATGTTCGACGCGTCGCTGTGATGGCGGCGAGCGGTTTGTTGTTCGCTGCCTTTGGACCGGAGCGCGGTTGGCTAGCGCGGTTGGGGGTGACTCGCGCGACAACAGGGTTGGTTGCGTACCGGTGGTGTGGTTGGGGACGTACTCTGGTGAGCGTGCGACTGCAGCGACAGGTGGTGGACTATGCGCTTCGGCGGCGCTCCCTGCTGGCTGAGGTGTACTCGGGCCGCACTGGCGTGTCCGAAGTATGTGATGCAAATCCCTACTTGCTGCGTGCGGCACGGTTTCACGGGAAACCAAGCCAGGTGACCTGTCCGATCTGTCGTAAAGAACAGCTCACGTTGGTGTCGTGGGTTTTCGGTGAGCACCTTGGTGCGGTGTCGGGCTCGGCGCGCACTGCCGAAGAGCTGGTCTTGCTGGCGACTCGGTACTCCGAATTCGCTGTCCATGTCGTGGAAGTTTGCCGAACCTGCAGCTGGAATCACCTGGTCAAGTCATATGTCCTCGGGGCGGCGCGTCCGCCCAAAGGCTCCGGCAGGCGGACGGCGCGCAACGCCCGCATGGCCAGTGAATAGCAACGGGCGTCATCACCGGTCGCTCGGCGGCCCGCATCGGCCGGCGACTGAGTTCACCGCCAAACATCTCAGCGGTGACGAGTCCGGTGTGCCTCCGAAGTTGGGCCAGCACCATCCGACTCCACCCGATGATCGGATGACAACGATCATCCCGGCGGTCGACGACGGACCGCAGAGCGCGTCCGATCCCATCGAAGCGGTCAAAGCCGCCTTGGACGGTCCTCCAACGACGCGGTTGGATCGCGACCCCCTGGAGCAGGTAAAGGCCGCGCTGAGCCCACCGTCGAAACACCCGCCGCGCGATAGGGGAGAGGCCCGACGGCACCCTCCGCCAGAACCTCCTGGTCCGCCTGGCTCCGCTGGTCCAGATAGCTTGTTTGGACTGTTTCATGGCGGGCACCCCGCACCGAACGTTGTTGGGGACTGGGCTCGGCGGATCAACTGGAAACTGCTGAGGCGGTTTGCCTATGCCGCGATGGCGGTGATGGTGTTGTTGCCAATCGTCACATTCTCGATGGCCTATTTCATCGTCGACGTCCCCGACCCGGGTGACATTCGAACCAACCAAGTGTCGACGATTTTGGCCAGCGATGGATCGGAGATCGCCAGAATCGTTCCACCCGAAGGCAATCGGGTAGATGTCAGCCTTAGTGAAGTGCCGGTACACGTCCGCCAGGCGGTAATCGCTGCCGAAGATCGCAACTTCTACTCAAACCCAGGCTTCTCGCTGAGTGGATTCGCGCGGGCGGTGAAGAACAACCTCGTCGGCGGTGACCTGCAGGGCGGGTCGACGATCACCCAGCAGTACGTCAAGAACGCGCTGGTCGGTTCCGCGCAGCATGGGTGGAGTGGCTTGCTGCGTAAGGCGAAGGAATTGGTCATCGCGACCAAGATGTCCGAGGAATGGTCTAAAGACGATGTGCTGCAGGCCTATCTGAACATCATCTACTTTGGCCGGGGTGCCTACGGGATTTCGGCAGCGGCGAAAGCCTACTTCGACAAGCCAGTCGACCGGCTGACGGTTTCTGAGGGGGCCCTGCTGGCCGCGCTGGTTCGACGCCCATCTGCGCTGGACCCCGCCGTCGACCCGGTCGGTGCCCGCGACCGGTGGAGCTGGGTGCTGGACGGCATGGTGGAAACCGGGGCGCTGTCTCCGAGCGGCCGAGCGAAACAGGTTTTCCCAAGAACAGTCCCGCCCGATCAAGCCCGTGCCGAGAATCAGACCAGAGGACCCGACGGGCTGATTGAGCGCCAGGTGACCAAAGAGTTGCTTGAGCTGTTCAACATCGACGAGCAAACCCTCAACACTCAGGGTTTACAGGTCACCACGACGATTGATCCCCAGGCTCAGCGGGCCGCGGAGAAGGCGGTAACGAAATACCTCGACGGGCAAGACCCAGACTTGCGGGCCGCAGTGGTCGCGATCGATCCGCGCAGCGGTGAGGTACGCGCCTATTACGGGGGTGCGAATGCCAGCGGCTTTGACTTTGCGCAAGCAGGATTGCAGACCGGATCGTCATTCAAGGTGTTCGCCCTTGCTGCCGCACTCGAGCAGGGGATCGGTCTGGGCTACGAGGTGGACAGCTCGCCACTGACCGTGGATGGCATTGAAATCACGAATGTCGCCGACGAGGCCTGCGGAAAATGCAATATCGCCCAAGCACTCAAAATGTCGCTGAACACCTCTTACTACCGGCTGATGCTCAAACTGAAGGGGGGGCCGCAGGCCGTTGCGGATGCCGCCCATCAAATGGGCATAGCGATGAGCTTCCCAGGCGTCGCGCACACGTTGTCCGAAGACGGTAAGGGCGGGCCGCCGAATAATGGGATTGTTCTGGGGCAGTACCAAACCCGGGTGATCGACATGGCTTCGGCCTACGCCACATTGGCCGCTTCCGGCATCTACCATCCGCCGCGGTTTGTGCAGAAAGTTGTGCGCGGGGACGGCAAGGTTCTCTTTGACGCCAGCACCACCGATACCAGCGGTGACCAGCGTATCTCCGCGGCGGTAGCTGACAACGTCACCGCAGCTATGGAACCGATCGCAGGCTATTCCCGCGGTCATAACCTGGCTGGTGGACGGCGCTCGGCGGCCAAGACCGGCACCACGCAATTGGGCGATACCACCGCGAACAAGGACGCCTGGATGGTGGGGTACACGCCGTCGCTGTCGACGGCCGTCTGGGTAGGCACAGCCAAAGAAGACGAGCCGCTGGTCACCGCCTCGGGCGGGCCGATATATGGCTCCGGCCTGCCATCGAGCATCTGGAAGTCGACAATGGATGGTGCGCTGAAGGGCACCTCCAAGGAGACCTTCCCTAAACCCACCGAAGTGGGCGGCTACGCCGGCGTGCCGGTTGCGCCGCCGCCACCGCCGCCACCGCCCTCAGTGACGGTCATCCAGCCCACGATCGAAATAGCACCCGGGATTACTATCCCGGTCGGTCCGCCCACCACCATTACCCTGGCGCCGCCGCCACCGCCGCCGCCGCCCGATGGCCCCCTACCACCACCGTGACCGGGGCACAGATGCAGCGTCCAGCTATCTCGCCGGAGCCGCTGGCCGCCGACCTACGCAGCGCCGACAATCGCGATTTCCCTAGCCGCACAGATGTTTTAGGTGCGGCTCTTTCGAATGTTGTCGGTGGGCCGGTGGGCCGGCACGCGCTGGTTGGTCGCACCCGGCTGATGACTCCGCTGCGAGTGATGTTTGTTATTGCGTTGGTGTTTTTGGCGCTGGGATGGTCGACCAAGGCGGCTTGCCTGCAGACCCACGGCACCGGTCCGGCTGATGAGCGGGTGGCCAACTGGGACAACCAACGCGCCTACTACGAGTTGTGCTACTCCGACACAGTGCCGCTCTACGGCGCGGAGTTGTTGAATCAAGGGCAGTTTCCATACAAGTCCAGTTGGATAGAAAACGACGCCGACGGCGCCCCCCAGATCCGCTACGACGGCAAGCCCGCGGTGCGCTACATGGAGTACCCGGTACTGACCGGGGTCTACCAGTACGCGTCGATGGCAGTAGCCAAGACCTACACCGCGTTGACCAAGATCGTTCCGGCTCCGGTGATCGCTGAGGTAGTGGTGTTCTTCGACGTCGCGGCCTTCGGCCTGGCGCTGGCCTGGCTAGCAACAGTATGGGCGACGGCAGGTCTGGCCGGTCGTCGGATCTGGGATGCAGCGTTGGTCGCGGCGTCTCCGTTGGTAATCTTCCAGATCTTCACCAACTTCGACGCGCTGGCAACTGCTTTCGCAATGGGTGGACTGCTGGCATGGGCGCGTCGGCGACCGGTCGTTGCCGGTGTGCTAATCGGGTTGGGCGCCGCAGCCAAGCTGTATCCGCTGCTTTTCTTGGGCCCTTTGCTGGTATTGGGAATTCGTACCGGTCGTTTGGGTGCTGTGGCACGTACGGTGGCTACCACTGCGGCCAACTGGCTGCTGGTCAATCTCCCGGTACTGTTGCTGTTTCCGCGAGGCTGGTCGGAATTCTTCCGGCTTAACACCCGGCGCGGCGAGGATATGGATTCGCTGTACAACGTGGTGAAGTCGTTCACCGGCTGGCGGGGTTTCGATCCCGCACTAGGCTTTTGGGAGCCGCCGGTGATCCTGAACGCGGTCGTGGTGACATTGTTCGTCGTGTGTTGCGCGGCGATCGCCTATATGGCGTTCACCGCGCCGCAACGACCGCGAGTAGCCCAGCTGACCTTCTTGGTCGTCGCTGCCTTCTTGTTGACCAGCAAGGTGTGGAGCCCGCAGTTCTCGCTGTGGCTGGTGCCGCTTGCGGTCTTGGCCTTGCCGCACCGTCGGATCCTGCTGGCCTGGATGACGATCGACGCCCTGGTGTGGGTGCCGCGGATGTACTTCTTGTACGCAAACCCGAATCGATCACTACCGGAGCAGTGGTTCACCACGACGGTGCTCGTGCGCGACATCGCGGTTGTGGCGTTGTGCGCTCTGGTGGTCCGGCAAATCTATCGACCTGACGAGGATCTGGTGCGGTGGCGCGGGCGAGTCGACGATCCGGTGGGTGGGGTCTATGACCACGCACCGGATGCGGCAGCGGGCTGGCTGCCCGACTGGCTGCGCTCGATGCCGCGACGGCGGTCCGAGCCGCCGGCGCATTCGTCCGGCAGCGGCGGTCGGCCAGAAAGTGTCGTCGGAGAGCCTTGACGCGCCTCGCCATTGGCGCGGTTCACCGCACGGGACGCTGTCGGGCTGCTAGTCGCCTGGTTGTCGATCGTGGAGTTCGCGCGAGCCCTTCAGCGGCCCACCGAATCTGATTCATTGTGGTTGGGGATCCGAAGGATATGCGCTATCTAGTGGATCACCTACCGCATATCGCACCCATGCGCCACCGGCGGGCCCGGCTGCGGCGTGTAAATGGGCGTTCTGCAGGCCCGTTCGGGGCAGGGCGAACTCCGCGCCGATGACCGAACATGCCAGGGGAGCCGCGGCGAAGGTCGTGGGAATCGGTGTCACGGTCCACGTGTCCGCCGAACTCAGGCATGCCGCATGATACGAGTCTCCGCAAGGCGCAGCGACCCAACGGCTGTCTGCTCTTTGCAGGGTGCAGGTGCCCGCACCGGGGCGGGGTTCGTCCGGCGCCCAGCTCCACAGCGACGCCTGGATACGTCCATCGTCGGGGAGAAGCTGATCGAAACCGAATAGATTCACGCCACAGTTGGTCATTGCCTGAACTTTCGGTGGTGTAAGTGCCTCAGGATCGACGGGAGGCCGAGTTGGGTTTTCGGCCAGGACCGAGACCAACGTGCTGTCCTCGAAGTAGCGCACCAGCTTCGAGGCGTACACGGTGGGGCTGTAGGTGGCATCGCAGGCCGGGTACGGCTGGTAGGCAGAGGTTGAGCCTCCTTCTACGTGCACACTGCTCCATTCGAAGACGTCGGTTGACCAACCCCGCGCACAGGATCCGACGAGCACGACCCGCGCGCCGGACGCGCGGACGTCGTCACGTGACAGCTGCAGCGGAAGCGGGACGCAGCCGTCGGCGCTGCGTCCAACCGGATCGGGGTGAAAGATGAGGCTGCTCCCGTCTGGGCGCTGCAACACACGATCCAGAGTGGCGATCGTCGACGCGTAAGCCGCGGTGTCATCCAAATTGTCTTCCAGGTAGAGCATCACGACCTCGTCGGTGTGCCCGGGTGCGTTCAGCCACGTCGCTATCTTGGGCAACACCTCGGAGAAGAGCGGTTCGGTGGTGCAGCCCAGGTTGCCCACTTCCGGTCCCTGCCCGTGACACACCGTGACAGCGTGTTTGCCAAACAGCCGTAGTTGTCGGATGTAGTGCAGATCCAGCTCCAGGCTGCGCATGTCGACGTCGAGCAGTTGGGTCAGTGACAGCTGCTGGTTTGAGTCGAAATGCGAGACCGTAAAGCCCTCATTGAGGCTGTTGAATGAATTGTGGGTGCCCAGCCACTGAGCGTCGACCAGCGGCAAGGGGTCGGCGAGCGCATACTGGAATTGCGCTGTTTGGTGAACCCACGACTGCAGATAGGCATCACGGGCGGCCTGGGTCACCCGAAAGCCGAGCGGGATCACACACTTCCTGTCGGGCACGCCGACACGACGGCACTCGAAACTGACCGCGTTAGCGCCCTTGTTGAGGGCGATGCACGGGACCGCAAACGGACTGATCGCGTTGCATGGAGCCGTCGGCGAAGGCGGAAAGGGCGGGGGAGGCGGAGGCCCGAGAGGCGCAGCGTTGGCCACCGGCGCGACCGCCGTCAACGCAACCTCGAATGCGCCAACAACGACCGCGGACTTCATCCATCGGATATTGCGCATACGTTACCGTGGCGCCGACTCGTGGAGGGACGGCAACAACCGGACATCGATTGGATGCCGATCGAAGTTTCCCGCTGGCCGGACTCGGTGTGATCGAGATCTGGTGTGCCCGATCGGGGCGACCCGCTAACCGGAGCGGTCAGATTTTTAGGGCCGCCCGGTGTCGGGTAACCTGGGGCGGTTGCCTATGCGGGTAACACTCCTGCCACGGATCGACCGTGGCCGCTCAGACCAGAGGAGGTAATGAGGTTTCCATGCGTCCATACGAGATCATGGTCATCCTGGACCCCACCCTTGATGAACGGACCGTCGCCCCGTCCTTGGAGGCGTTCTTGAACGTTGTCCGAAAAGACGGCGGAACGGTGGACAAAGTCGATATCTGGGGTCGGCGGCGGTTGGCGTACGAGATTGCCAAGCACGCCGAAGGTATCTACGTCGTCATCGACTTGAAGGCTGCCCCGGCAACGGTGTCCGAACTCGACCGCCAGCTCAGCCTCAACGAGTCGGTGTTGCGCACCAAGGTGATGCGCACCGAGAAGCACTAGCCCGATGATGTCAGCTCGGCGAGACGGGGATCTCCCTGTGCTGGTGCAAGCCGGTTGCCGAAACCAGATCAGCGCATCTGCCAGCGTCAGTGCGGTTGCGTAGGCTCAGCGAAAAGATGCTCATGACTACCCACCGAGACCGTTCGCGGATCCAGGAGGAAAATTGTGGCTGGTGAAACCACCATCACCGTCGTCGGGAACCTGACCGCTGACCCCGAACTGCGGTTCACGCCGTCAGGTGCTGCGGTGGCCAATTTCACCGTGGCATCGACACCGCGGACCTATGACCGCCAGAGCGGGGAATGGAAAGACGGTGAAGCGTTGTTCCTACGCTGCGCCATCTGGCGTGAGGCCGCCGAGAACGTGGCCGAAAGCCTCACTCGAGGTGCGCGGGTGATCGTCACGGGGCGGCTTAAACAGCGTTCGTTCGAGACTCGCGAAGGCGAAAAGCGCACTGTCGTTGAGGTCGACGTCGACGAGATCGGTCCTTCGCTTCGGTATGCCACCGCAAAGGTCAACAAGGCTAGCCGCGGCGGCGGTGGAGGTTTCGGCGGCGGATCCCGCCCGGACCAGATGTCGGCGCAGGCACCTGCGAGCGGCGGGCCCAGCGACGACCCGTGGGGCAGCGCACCCGCGTCGGGCTCATTCGGCGGCGGCAGCGAAGAACCGCCTTTCTGACCGCACATACAGCAGACCAGCAAGACGAGTAAGAAACGGAAAGAAACACACACATGGCCAAGTCCAACAAGCGACGCCCGGCTCCCGAAAAACCGGTCAAGGTGCGCAAATGCGTCTTCTGCGCAAAGAAAGACCAGGCGATCGACTATAAGGACACGACGCTGCTGCGTACCTACATCAGCGAGCGCGGCAAGATCCGCGCACGCCGCGTGACCGGCAACTGTGTCCAGCACCAGCGAGACATCGCGATCGCAGTCAAGAATGCCCGCGAGGTCGCGCTGCTGCCCTTTACCTCATCGGCGCGGTAACCGCCGAACGATCAACGGGAAGTACCAAAACGATGAAGCTGATTCTGACGGCTGATGTCGACCACCTCGGTTCTGTCGGTGACACTGTCGAGGTCAAGAATGGTTATGGCCGCAATTTCCTGCTTCCGCGCGGGCTGGCGATCGTCGCCACACGCGGAGCCCAGAAGCAGGCCGACGAGATCCGCCGGGCTCGTGAGAGCAAGACAGTGCGTGACCGCGAGCACGCCAACGAGATCAAGGCGGCGATCGAGGCTATCGGCCCGGTATCGCTTCCGGCGAAGACCGGGTCCGATTCCGGCAAGCTCTTCGGCTCGGTAACCGCCGCTGATGTGGTGGCAGCCATCAAGAAGGCTGGCGGGCCAAACCTCGACAAGCGAATCGTCCGGCTGCCCAAAACACACATCAAGGCCGTAGGCAGCTATCCGGTGTCGGTTCATCTGCATCCGGAAATCGAGGTTGCGGTTTCGCTCGATGTGATCGCGGAGAGCTAGCTAGAACACAGCAGATCGATGACCCGGTGGCGTCCGCGGCAGGCTGTCACCGGGTCTTCGCATGCTATGGGATTGCCGGAGCGTAGCTGGGGCATAGTTTGCCGGTGAGTCGCGCTGGCGAACTATTTTGGCGGTCTCTTTCGACGGATCGTGTAACCGAGGCTTCACTCAGCGAATATCTGCCTGAAAGACAACACGCCCGACACGGTAACCCGGCACGACACGCCGAACGGATTTTTTTCCACACTAAATGTGTCGGACTGTGGTGCGGTTATCTGCGGGTATGTCGCGATAGCCAGAAGTAATCCACAGGTTCTCCACACCCCCCTCAACACGGGTGCGGACATCTATGCACACGCGATACACAACCTTATGAACAGCGCTTCTTGGGAAGACCCACCAGCAACGTTTACCGTCATCCCGACGCCAGGTGATGCGGGTGCGTCGGAGCGGCGAGTGTCAGAGTCTTGGCCTACGCTGTGAATATCTCCGGTCGAATGTACGTTCGGATACTTGTTTGGGGGAGATGAGGGCCTATGGCGGTCGTCGATGACCTGGCGCCTGGTATGGATGCCTCGCCGCCCAGCGAAGACTTCGGCCGTCAACCACCGCAGGATCTCGCCGCCGAGCAGTCGGTGCTGGGCGGAATGTTGTTGAGCAAGGACGCTGTCGCCGATGTGCTGGAGCGGCTCCGGCCCGCTGATTTCTACCGTCCGGTGCACCAAAATGTTTACGAAGCGATTCTGGATCTGTACGGGCGGGGAGAGCCGGCTGATGCCGTGACCGTAGCCGCTGAACTGGACCGTCGCGGGCTGCTTCGCCGGATCGGCGGTGCGCCCTACCTGCATACGCTGATCTCCACCGTGCCTACGGCCGCGAACGCTGGCTACTACGCGGGCATCGTCGCGGAGAAAGCGCTGCTGCGCCGGTTGGTGGAGGCTGGCACTCGGGTGGTGCAGTACGGATACGCGGGCGCCGAGGGTGCCGATGTGGCGGAGGTCGTCGACCGCGCCCAGGCTGAAATCTACGATGTTGCGGATCGTCGGCTGTCCGAGGATTTCGTGCCGCTCGAGGAACTGCTGCAGCCGACCATGGACGAGATCGACGCTATCGCCTCTAATGGCGGAATCTCACGCGGTGTACCGACCGGCTTCACCGAACTCGACGAGGTGACCAACGGTCTGCACCCGGGGCAGATGATCATCGTCGCCGCGCGTCCCGGTGTGGGCAAGGCGCTTGCGTTGAACACACCGCTGCCCACTCCGGGCGGCTGGACGACGATGGGTGACGTTGCCGTCGGCGAGGAACTGTTGGACGCCGACGGGTTGCCGACGCGAGTGGTGGCCGCGACCGGTGTCATGTTGGGGCGCCCATGTTTTGAGATTGAGTTCTCTGACGGCACAACCATCGTCGCCGACGCCGCGCACCAGTGGCCTACTAGTGACGGTATCCGGACGTCGGCTCAGTTGCGCCCAGGCCGCGACACAGTCGCCCCTGCCGGAACGACGGGGTGCCGCGCCGATCGCGGGACGACCGCGTTGATGGCCCCTGTGCTGAGGGTCGTTTCGGTACACCGGGTGCCCAGCGTGGCAGTGCGTTGCGTCGAGGTGGACAACGCCGCTCACCTGTATCTGGCCGGTGAGGGCATGGTGCCGACGCACAATTCCACCCTCGGGCTGGATTTCATGCGGTCATGTTCGATCAAGAATCGCAAGGCCAGCGTCATCTTTTCGCTGGAAATGAGTAAGTCAGAGATCGTGATGCGGCTGCTTTCGGCGGAGGCGAAGATCAAGCTTGCCGACATGCGCTCAGGCCGGATGAACGACGAGGACTGGACTCGACTGGCACGGCGGATGAGCGAAATCAGCGAGGCTCCGCTGTACATCGATGACTCGCCCAACCTCACGATGATGGAAATTCGCGCCAAGGCGCGTCGGTTGCGGCAAAAGGCCAACCTGGATCTGGTTGTCGTCGATTACCTGCAGCTGATGACTTCAGGCAAAAAGTTCGAGTCGCGGCAGGTGGAAGTTTCCGACTTCTCTCGTCACTTGAAGTTGCTGGCCAAAGAACTTGAAGTTCCGGTGGTCGCGATCTGTCAGCTCAACCGTGGTCCCGAGCAGCGCACCGACAAGAAGCCGATGCTGTCGGACCTCCGCGAAAGTGGAAGCTTGGAACAAGATGCCGACGTGGTGATTCTGCTGCACCGGCCGGACGCCTTCGAGCGCGATGATCCACGTGGGGGAGAGGCCGACTTCATTTTGGCCAAGCACCGCAACGGTCCAACCAAAACCGTCACCGTCGCGCATCAACTGCACTTGTCACGATTCGCGAACATGGCGAGATAAGGACCAGGTCTGTAGGGTCTCAGCCCGCGTGTCATATTCTCAGCGAGTTCGTCATGCGGTTGTCATTTGTCTCAGGAACGTGTCATGTCAAGAGGCCCATGTCCGAAACTATTGGCAATCAACGTAATCTACGAAGTGGCGCAAATGCCTTTACGTCGCGGAGGCCCCCGGAAGCATAGCGGGTGGCGCATCTGATGACGGAAATCACATAGCCTCAAATCGATTGTCCCGGCTGCGGGCGTTGCTTGAATCCGAGCGCGTCGTAGTGCTGTTCCATCACACGCCTTTTGATCTCCACTTTATGCGGCATCACTGGAAGGCCACCGCACGAAGTGTTGCTTGCACGAAGATCCTGTCGAGGATCGTTCGCCCGCCCTAAACAAGCGCTGCGCGTATCGAGTCGCTTCAGCGGTTCGCGACGTACGGCTTCAACCCGGTTGTCGCGCCCACGGCTTAGCCCCGATCAGCTATCGGGTCACGCCACCGCACCGGTAAGCCCCATTAGCGCTCGTGCCCTAGTGGCGCAGCGTCAGTGTCGGGGTCAGCGACGGCGACCAGTCGGATGAGTTGTTCGGCGGCCTGGGCGAGGTGGGCATCGATGTCATAGTCGGGGCGGTTGATCCATTCGAAGGTGATGAAGTAGATCGTCCCGAGGAGTATTTCGGCGGTTGTTTCGGGGCGGGCGCCTGTAGGGAGGGTTGTGTTGTCGGCTTGAAGGAGAGCAAGCATGGCATCGGTGATGCGTGTTTCGGTGGTGGCGTCGTCGGGAGTGTCGTGGGCGACTTGGATGAACTGACCGATGAGCTCTCGATGCATAGGGCCGTGGTCGGCGGCGTAGTGGCGCATGAATCCGAAGAGTGCGCGGATTCTGCCTTCGGTGGTGTTGGCTGCGGCGCTGGCTTGTTCGATGTTGGTGATCATGGCGGTTATGCCGATGCGGGTGAGCTCGCGGATGATGTGTGCTTTGGAGGGGAAGTGGTTGAAGAGGGTGCGGCGGGCGACGTCGGCTTCCTCTGCGATTTGGTCGAGGGTGGTGGTCTCGATGCCCTGTTCATCGAAGAGGGTGCCGGCGACGGCGAGTACGCGAGAGCGGAGCTCTGCGGTGCGTCGTTCGACTCGATCGCGGTTCATGGGGAACTTTGGCTGATGTGGGCACGGGCGGCGTCGAGGCGGTGTGTGCCGAGGGCTTCGTAGCTTTTATGGTCGACGAAGATGTGTTGGGCACCTGTGTGGAAATCGCGGAAACAGCGTTGCAGGATGCTGGGGTTGCGGAGTCCTTGGCTGCCGGATTCGGCGTAGGCGAACTGGACGATCTGGCCGCATACCTCTGTCATGTAGGTGACGCTGGCCATGATTGTCTGGACTCGGTCGGGTGTCATGGGCTGGCCTTGGGACATGGTGTCGACAGTTTTTCCGAACACATCGTGGACCAGGAGGCGGGCCGAGTCGAGGGCTAGCGATTGTTTAGCGATCTCGCGTTGGAAGTACTGGTGCTCAGATAGTGCTCGGCCGTTCAGGCGGTATCGGCCGCCTGCGGCGATCTGTTCGATTTCGTGGAGTGCCCTGCGGGCGACACCGAGCCCCCAGCCGGCGTGGCCGATACCTGCCAGGCAGATGGGTCCGATGCGATACAACGGGGCGCTTGCGTGCACGACAGGGTCGAGGACCCAGAACGTGGCGTCGGCATCGATGAATCGTTCCGGGATGGTGTAGTCGAAACTACCGGTGCCGCGTAGACCCATCACGTCCCATCCGCCTTTGAGCTCGGCGGTGGCTGCAGGAACGAAGTAGCCCAGGAATGCGGGCGACCCCGACTCCAGGAGTACATGTTTGCCGTCGTGGTCTTCGACCATCCCGCCGCCACTGAGATAGGAAGCGTGGGCTGAGCCGCTCCCAAACGAGAAGTCGCCGCCGACAATAAATCCGTCGTCTTTTCGGCGAATGATGGTCTTGGGGGCCAGTTGGCCAGCCAGAACCGATGCGGGCCGTCCCGCCACCATTTCCTCGGCTACGCGGGGATTGAGGTATGCCGTGTACGCGGTGGCCGCGACGTTGGCCATAAATGACCAACCCACAGATCCGTCTTGGAACGACAACTCTTCGCAGACATCGAGGACGACGCCCGTGTCCGCCTCGTGGCCGCCGAGCTCATGGGGCACGGCAATGTGCCAGAGCCCGGCATCGGTGATCGCGTCGATCATCGGCGGCGTGAGCGTGCAGGCGCGGTCGATTGCGTCGGCTTCCCGCTCGGTCACCGATCGTAGGGCCGCCGCCCGGAAGCGGAGATCTTGTGTAGTCGTCATCCAGCCGCCTCCACGATTGCATAAAATGGCACTACTATGCATACTAGCACTCAAATGCCATTAGTCGGAATGTTGATCTGTCGCCGGAGACGCACACTATGAACGCCACACCCTCGTTACGGCCCGCGACCGAAGCCGGAGCAGAGCTGGTGCGCATCGCAGAGGCTCACGCCGAGGCTTTCGCCAAGACCGCGGATCTGCACGACCGCGAAGGGTCCGTTCCCCATGGCAATTTCGCTTCTCTCAAAGAGTCTGGCTTCACATTGGCCTCTGCCCCAACTGAATTCGGTGGGCTGGGGGTGTCCTCGGCGGTCGATCTGGCTGCTGCCCTGAACCGGATGGGGCGAGCGTGTCCGTCGACCACGATCGCAATCACGATGCACATGGTCGGATATTGGGCAATCTGCCAGGAGATGTCCGAAGCAGTCCACGCGCGCCACCCCGACGCGGAGATGCTTCGCGGCATGGTGCAAGCTGCCGCAGACACCCGATTCGTCACGTGTGGCCTCTCATCGGAACCCGGTACGAATATCTGCGCGCCCCTGACCCGCGCCGTTGTGGATGGCGACGACGTTGTCATCAACGGCATGAAGATCTTTTCGACCATGTCACCGGCGGCCGACGTGATCGCGGTCGGAGTGCGCCTGGTGACAGATGACGGCGACGACCAGTTCGCCTGGGCATCGATCCCGCAAGGAACGCCCGGCCTCGTTCTGAATCTCGATGCGTGGGACGCGCTGGGCATGAGGGCCTCGGGCAGCGGGAACACAGTCCTCACGGACTGCCGGGTGCCGCTCGCGCTTGTCAAGCGCTACGGCCCGTGGGGTCATTGGTCCAGCGCGTACGCCACGACCGTATTCGTAGGTGCCGCCCTTCTCGCCAGCACGTTTTTGGGGATCGCCGAAGCCGCCCGCGACCTCGCCGTGGAATCCGCGACGTCCAAGCGCACCGGGCCCACCCAGTCACTGGGCTCACAGCGCGCCGCGGTCCCCGCGCTCATTGGTGACATCGACATGCGCACCGCTGCGTGTCGAGCCATTTTGCGAGAGGTCGCGTCTCATCGCTGGTGTAAATGGTCACGGGCGTAGGTTCCGTCGCAACCGACGAAAGCTATGAAGGAGGGGCTACGCCCGTGACCAAGCGAGTATCGCCGATTGAGCGTGTGCGTGTTGAGATGGATCAGTTGTTCGCCGCGACCGAGCGGCCGTTGACCGAGATTTTGGAGGAGGTCGGGCGGTTATCGGTGCGTCTGGTGTTTCAGGTCGCCGTGGAGGCCGAGGTAGAAGCAGTGTTGGGCCGAGCCCGTCACCAGCGTCGGGTTCAGGACGGCCCGGGCGGGTACCGCAATGGGTATCAACCGCCGGCGACGGTGAAGACCACGATGGGCTCGGTCGAATTATGCCGCCCGAAACTACGCGACACCGACGAGCGGTTCTGTTCGCGGCTATTCGGTGCCGGGGTGACGCGCACCCACGCTCTGGAGGCGTTGGTGATTTCGGGATGGGTGCGCGGTTTGTCGGATCGCGACATCGAGGCCGCGTTGGCCGAGGTGCTGGGCTCGCAGGCGGCGTTGTCGCGCTCGACGGTGAGCCGGATTTGTGCGGCCATCAAAGACGAGTTCGCTGCGTGGTCGTCTCGACGCCTTGATGAGCTGGTGTTGGACTACCTGTTCTTGGATGCCTCGAACTTTCGGATGCATCCCAACGCCCCGGCCGAGCCGGTGCTGGCCGCCTGGGGCATCTGCACCGACGGCAAGCCCCTGTTTATTGGGCTGGCCCCAGCCGCAGCGGAGTCGGCTGATGCGTGGGCCGACTTCTTGGCTGACCTGAGGAACCGGGGACTACGCCCGCCGCTACTGGGCATCTCCGACGGGGCGCCGGGCCTGATCGCCGCATGGGAGACCACGTTTCCGGCAAGCCTGCGTCAGCGGTGTCTGATCCATCGCTGCCGTAACGTCATCGCCAAGACACCTGTCGCGGTCCAGGACGAGATCAAAGCCGCGTTCTGGTCGATCTTCGATGACATTGACCAGCCACCCGGCCAGCAGGCCGTGGATGAAGCCACCCGCCGCGCCGAGGAGTTCACCACCACATACCGCGGGCTCTACCCAGCCGCGGTCGCTTGCCTGGCCAACGACTTCGCCTCGCTGAGCGTGCATTTGCGCTTCCCCCGCCAACACTGGACACGCATCCGCCATTCCAACCTCATCGAACGCACCTTCGGAGAATCCCGTCGCCGGGTCAAGGTCATCGGCCGCCTACCCGGCGAAACCAGCTGTCTGTCGCTGGTATGGGCCGTCCTCGACCGCGCCAGCCGCGGCTGGCGCGGAGTCACCCAAACATCAGCGACCAGCCGCCACCTCCAAGAACTACGCCACCAACTGCTCGAGCCACCCCGCCCACTGCATCCCCCCACCACAACAACCACGACCGACACCACCGCCGCGTAACATGACCACCAGGAACATGCGCCCAGCGTTTTTACACCAGTCCTAAGACGCCACCTTGCGAGAAGCCTGTCTCGCCGTCGACGAATACCTGATCGAGCACCACGCATTCATCGGCGAACAGCCGCCTCCCGCAGTACTGGCCGAGCTGCAGAAGGCAAAGCTTTACGTGACTGCCACGGCAATCGACATTGTCAATGACGCCATGACCGTCGTCGGTGGTGCCGGATACCTGAACAAGCACCCCATCTCGCGGTTGTACCGCGATGTCCGCGCGGGCCAATACATGCAGCCGTTCTCACCCATCGAAGGTTTCGAGTACCTCGGAAAAACCGCCATCGGGGAACCTGCGTTCCCCACTGCAAACTAGGAGCGCAATATGACCCTGCACGAGACCGCCCGTGGCCTGCGCGAGCTCATCGAGGCCGAAGCTGACGCGATCGAAACCGCCGGCACCATGTCGGCGCGTATCGTCGACGCGCTCGAGGGCGCCGGGCTCTTCAACTTCATGACACCGAAATCGCTCGGTGGCCACGAAGCCACCCCGTCCGAGATCTTCGATGTCTGCGAAGAACTTTCCTATGCAGACGGGTCCGTCGGCTGGGCCTTCGCACAGAACACGGCCGTCGGCTCATACCTTGCGTTCGTCAGCCCCGTTGCCGCCAAACGATTCGCGGACCTTCGCGCGGGCGCCGGCATGTTCGCCCCCCTGGGCATCGCCCACCAAACCGACGGTGGGTACATGATCTCCGGCAACTACAAATTCGGCAGCGGTTCAGGACACGCCCAATTCATGGGTGGCGCCGCACTCGTGATGCGCGACGGCGAGATGGCTCCGATGGCGGCCGACGGCACACCGCCTATCATCGGCTTCCTCGTCCCACCCGACGGCTTCAAACTAAAAGGCAACTGGGACGTCATGGGTCTGCGCGGCACCGGCAGCTACGACTTCGAGATCCCAGAGCAACACGTCCCGGCCGACACCACCTGGACCATGTTCCAGCCCGGAGCGGCCAGCCGGCAATCAGGCGGACCCCTCTACGGGATCGGCCCAATTCCGTTGGCCACCATCGGATCCGTCGCTTGGGCCGTCGGCGTCGCTCGCCGCGCCCTCACCGAAGTCCGCGACATCGCCAAGAACGGACGCGCCCGCCTCGGCCAAACACCCCTCATCGAACAACAGCCCTTCCAACGCGACTACGGCCAACATGCCACCGCGGTCGATGCCGCACGAACCCACGCCCTGCACACCTACGAACTCGCCACCGCCGCGATCGAAGCCAACCACGACACCGAACAAATCAACTCCTGCCTGCGCGCCACGAAGGTAGCGGCCAATTACACCACCAAAGTCGCAGTGGAAGCGGTCGACTTCGCATGGGGCGCATCAGGAAGCGACGGGATGAGAAACCCGAGCAGAATCCAGCGCTGCTTCCGCGACATCCACATGGGGGCCGGCCACATGGTCTTCGACGACCGAAACTACATCGAATTCGCCAAAGAACACCTCCACCTCGAAACCACCTTCATCTAAACCAGAGCCACACCGGCACTTCAGATTAGCCGCGGATGGTCTCAAGTTGCAGCGTGCGGCCGTGTGGTGTGAGGAACTGAAGACACCCGATAGTGAAGAAATGACACGAGTTTGAGACAAAAGACCGATGACATCACGCGAGAAAACTTCCATAACCGCAGTTCAGCGCATCGCAATATGGCACGGAACTTGAGAACCTACATTTGCAGGTACTCAAGTTTCACCGCACTTTCTCACGATTGACTGCACCTGAACCGCACTTGTCAAGCGAACGTGAGACGCGCCGACCGCGCTGCCGGCTTCGCAACAAACTTGACGTGTTTCCTCCCGCCGCTAAGGATGGCGGGTTTCCCCGCTAAGTTTTTCGGATGACCCGCGCGGCTGAGATCGTGCGCTGTGCCATCCGGGCCAGCGGTAACCTCGGCGAGCCGTGGTGCTGTGGTTGCGACCAGTGGCCGGATGCGGTTCGCGTTGGCACCCGATTGATTGTGGTTGAAACA
Organism: Mycobacterium sp.; assembly: GCF_965230835.1. Taxonomy (GTDB): domain Bacteria; phylum Actinomycetota; class Actinomycetes; order Mycobacteriales; family Mycobacteriaceae; genus Mycobacterium. The sequence goes on along the minus strand of NZ_CBDDLW010000002.1, from coordinate 2,338,975 downwards.
GATTGCGACACATACGGAATACCGGCAGCCCTCGGTTGGCTGATCACCGTCTACGCGGTTCCTGAAGATGGTGGGGTGGCCGCACCTGTTGCGGTCTTAGCCGAGGACAATGGCGACGCGGTTCGCAGGCTCACATCGTTGATACATGAAGTTGGGCGACCGATGAAATGGGCGCGGGAACGGCCGGGCCTGTACAGGTCTGGCGAGTACGTCGTCGGGCAGCTCGATACCGGTGAGTGGTTTGCCGAAGGGCCGGGTGTTGATCGGTGCTTTGATCACAAGGCTGACGCCCAGGACGCGTGCGACTCCGCACGCGGGGTAGGCGGCTGTTCGCCGCAGGCATACATCGGGTCACGGTGGTAGATCGTCCACAGGCGTGCAGCTGTTCTGAAGTTGGAGTTTGACCATCTGGTTTTTCTCGTTGTACTTCTCGACTTCCTGCATGAGCAGTTCCAGCAGGTACTACTTGCAACTTGCAGATTCATACCCAGCGCCCCTCCTCCTGTGATTGTGCAGGGCTGACAACGCTGCGCTGCCTCGTACGTTAGGTGTATTCGGCGATGCGAGTCCGGGCGGAGTTCCAATCAAGCGGTAGGTCGGCCTGCCGGGCGGTCGAGTCGACAAAGCTTGGATTCCCGACCCTTCCAGCCATGTCGGCGAGCATGGCTGCGTGTTGGCCGCTGTGAACAAAGCGCATCATCGCTTCCCGATCGGCCCAGGCGGACAGCGTCCAGAACGTCTTGGTGAGAAGCCTGGCGTCTAGGCTATTTCCGGCGCATCCGGGGTCGTTGCGCAGTTGCTTACGGATCTTGAAAGTCCAGCGCAGGAACCGGGGGATATCGCGGTAGTTGGTCAGCGGCAAACGTGACGTCAGCACGTGCAGTTCAGTATCGGCACGGTATTGGCCAGTACTCCAAGGCAATTCAGGCATACGGTTCCCTTCCATGCTGATGGGATGGTGTAGGCGCAAACTAGCGAAGGGGAGGAGCCGCTGGTCGTAACATGACACATTGCTAGGTTGTCTCGTTCTTAGCGTGAACCTGACACAATGGAATGTCAATGTCTGATCCCGGCGGAAAAGACGCCAACGGTTCAACAACGATTGGGAGACGTAATGAACGGCGACCGTCCACTCAACGCCACTTCCGCGTCGTTGCTCGGCTTCCTACACGACGGACCGTTGACTGGCTGGGATCTCGTTGTCGCTGCGCAGCTTGTGATCGGGGACTTTTGGTCACTGACCCAAAGCCAGGTCTATCGAGAATTATCCGCAATGGCCGAAGCCGGCCTGGTAGAGGCTGGTGAACCCGGGCGACGCGATCGCAAGCCCTACACAATTACACCCGCTGGCCGGATCGCATTCGCAGCATGGTTAGACCGAGAACCCGGACCAGAAACGATCCGGTTCCCGTTGCTGCTCACCGTTGCCTTCGGCCGGCATCTGCCCAAAGAGAAGCTCACCGCATTCCTGACCACACACCGCAAGGTGCACGCACAGCGCCTAGCCGGCTACGAACAACAAATTGCAAACGCTGAACAAGCGACAGCCGATGACCTCGACCCCTATCTACTGGCAACCCTGAACTTCGGGCTGACCTACGAACGCGCGGTGCTCGACTGGTTTGACCGGTTACCGCCGACGATCACCACGTCCGCTTAGCTGAGCCGGGCTACCCCTGTGAATCTTGGCTCTTAGCGTCATCGGCGATTCCCGGAAATCGGATCGGCTGCCAGGTCGCGGCGTGTCATCTCCTCTCTCACAGCGCGTGCTGCGTGCCTCCGATCCTGTATGTGGTTGTAGGAAATGAAGCGATTCTTGAGACGAATGCTGGTGAAGCCAGCGTGAGACCAATCGAATACCCCGAAGTCGCGGCCACGGCCAAATGCAGCTGAAGGTGAGAATCTACACTTTTGTAGGTTCGCACGTGGACTCTGGCGCTTCATTGCCGCGGGTGGGGGTCACTGAGTTCTCTGGTTAGCGAGGTGTTCCAGCGGCTCACCAGGCGAACGTGTTTTTCCTGCGCCCAGAGTGTCGCTGATCGTTCGCCGCAGGCGGCTATTCACTATGCGTGTTCAGGTCATCGTAAGTTGCCGGTCGGCCGTTGCGGTGTTGTCGGCGGGCATTTGGCTACGCAGGATGGCCACGAATTTGTAGCCGACGAGCGCGGCGAAAAACCCGAGCGTCCACAGCGTGACGTTGCCGACCGCATCGTTGACTGCCTGCAGATAGACCTGCACGCAGGCCATGGCTAGGAACACGATCGGTGCCGCATCTGCCCAAGTAAGTCGCCGCGTGCCGGTGTCGGCGATGTGTTGTCCCAGCGTCCGCAACTTCGTGAGAGCGAAGAAGATCACCATGACCATCACGACCCAGATCGCCCAACCCCACGGCAGCCTGGGGTCACCGAAGAACAAGTCAGCCGACGAATACGTACTCAAGGTATTGCCAACCCACTGATAGATGCCCCACTGCCGACATAACCCGTCGAAGGCGAACGCGTATGAGGCGTGAACCATGGCATACAAAGCGAAGCGCCATAGTGTTTGCCACCACGGCATCGATCGCGGATCGACGACCACGCGACCATCGAGAACGAGGTTGACACAGGCGTAGGCAGGCCACAGGATCGCTGCCATCACCAACGGGACCGCGACCGGGACGCTGCCCAGATGCGGCCCAAGTATCTCGCCGTAGCGCAGGTCTCCCCAGATGAACCCGCCGAATTGGATATTGGATTCTTCGAACGCCCACTCCACCACCGTGGCCGTGACGAAGAACACGACGGCCAATCTCGGGCCCAGGTGTTTGACCATATGGCCTAACAGGCCCACCACAATCGCGGCGACCACGACAATCACCGCCACAAGCGGCATGGCAGTACCGCCCTGCAGGACCGCGAACCCCACACCCAGAACGATGTAGGTGGCTATCGCGGCGGTAATCACTTTGTCGAGCATGGGATCTAGCCTCCTCGATCTCGGTTGGCGACGAGGCGTGCGGTAGCGGAGATGTGCGCTTGCCACGAACCTGCCGCACTTGAGGATACACATGAAGCCAAGTGGATAGTCAATGGGTTGTGGGGGCAAGCTAACGTGATGGCAGTGCCGTCACATCGAGCAATGCTAGGGAGACTGATGCGTACCCATGGCTGGTCAGGCGCGACGCCGGCGTCCGATGAGGAGGCGGTCGAACGGATCGTTGCAGCGGCCAAGCGCACCATTGACCGCCGCGGACGTGACTTCAGCATTGCCGACGTAGCCCGTGAACTCGGGGTGACCCGCAAGACCGTCTACCGCTACTTTCCGGGCACCGAGGCCTTGCTGACCGCCACGGCGATTGGCGCAACAGGCCCCTTTCTCGAAGACCTACGGATCCAGCTGACCGGCGTCCACGATCCAGGCGAGGCGGTCGTCGAAGGAATTGCGTACGCGCTCGAGCGCCTCCCACATGATCGATACCTGAGCTTGTTGATTTCGCCCGGCCCGTCAGGTGCGGCGCCTGCCGCGGTTACCTCCGATGTGGCTCTCTCCGTCGGCCGGCTGATCGTCGAACAGTTCGATATCGATTGGCCCAGTGTGGGTTTGGGCGACGCCGAGATGAACGAATTGGTGGAGCACATGTTGCGGATTCTGCAATCCTTCATCGTCGATCCCGGCCGCCCACCCCGCCTCGGCGAAGACCTGCGTGCCTACCTTCGGCGATGGGTAGCGCCCAAAATTCCAGACATCGGATTGCCGGCAGGTGCTGCCGCCGCAAAGAAAACAGCCAGCCGCAGCCCCATTGCTCCCGCATAGAGCGCTGTAGCCGACGTCGGCAGAACTGCGCTTTGGTGGCTATGGCGATGGTGGCTGCATGGCCAGCGGCCTGCTCAAGCTGCGCTACGGCGCCCAGACTGGATTCTGAGCTTCCAGCTCGGCCTAGGCCGGTGACTAACTTGCGTAATCCCAGGACAAAGTTTTTAACGGTGTCATGCGGATGTAGGCAACGCCTGGCTTGGGTGCGGTGGGCAACTCGGCCTCGGGAACGCCCCGCGCCCGGGCACCTTCTCTGGAGAGCTGAAGTGCTTCGCTTGGTTCCCGAACGATGCGGGCGTGGCCTTGAAACAGTACGCCGCGGATATCCGCCATGGTGGAGCCGTCTTCGAGCATGACACTGACGTTCGGGTTGTTGTCGACGTTGGCAACTTTGCGGGTCCCATCGCGTACACCCATGATGATGTCGCGGCCCAGGCGAAAATATCCCAGGGGAACGGTGTGCGGAAACCCATCGTTGTCGATGGTGCTGAGCATCGCCCAGCTCGGCCGGCTATCGAGGTATTCCTCAATTTGTTCGTCGCTAAACTTTCGGGGCATGAAAAGAGAGTAGCAAAGCTGAAATCCGTTCTGATCAGCAACGTTTCGCAGCTCTGATGCGCTATATACAGGACTTGCCAGCGAAGTCACGCAGGCATGACACCGGCCCGAGTACCGGTTTTCGGCCCGCGGCATCGTCTGCGACTCTGCACCGTGCGCTCGGACTCGAAGTGCCGTACTCCGGGTGCTGCGCCCGGTGGTCACACCGACTATCGGTGCGATCCAGTTCGGTTTTCGGGTCAGCCGGATGCGCCAGACGAACCTGGGTCGCCGAACAATTGTCCGCCGGCGCCACCGGAGGCACCAGGGGCGGGGGTGAAACCGGCGCCACCGTTTCCACCGGTGCCGCCGTCGCCAATCAGCACGGCATCCCCGCCAATGCCACCGGTACCGCCTGTGCCACTGACCAGATCGGCGGCCCCGCCGTTTCCGCCGTTTCCGCCGGCACCTATCCAGCCGCCGTCGCCGCCGGCCCCGCCGTCGCCACCGGCCGGATTGCTGTCACCGCCGGCACCGCCGATCCCGCCGATCCCAAACCACTGTCCGCCGTTGCCGCCGTTGCCGCCGTCACCGCCAACGACGGGGCCGTCGCCGCCGGCCCCACCGGCACCGCCGGCACCGATTCCCAGAGCGGCGCCGCCGTCACCCCCGTCACCGCCGAAGGTCGCGCCGGTCCCCCCGGTGCCGGCACCGCCAGCGCCGCCATCACCGAACCAGAACCCACCGGTACCGCCGGCACCACCGTCACCGCTAAGGATGGCACCGGCGGCCGGATCGCCGGTGCCCCCGATGCCGCCAGCGCCACCGTCACCGAACAGCCCCGCCGCCCCGCCAGCACCACCGACGCCGGCGAATGAGGTGGCCGCGCCAACCGCGCCGGCGCCGCCGACACCGCCGGCGCCGCCGACACCGGACAGCACCCCGCCAGCACCACCGCTACCCCCCGCACCGCCGGGGTTGTTGCCGTTTTCGCCGGTACCCGCGACGCCGCCGAGGCCACCGACACCACCGGCACCGAACAACCCGGCCGATCCGCCGGCACCGCCCGCGCCGCCGGCGAAACCGGTCGCGAATGCGGCCCCGCCTTGCCCGCCGGCGCCGCCAGCCCCGAACAGCAGTCCGCCATTGCCGCCGCGGCCACCCGCCGGCGCGACCCGGATGCCGTCGGCGCCGGTCCCACCGGCACCACCGGCGCCGCCGAAGCCGATCAGCCCGGCACTTCCGCCGTTGCCGCCGACCTGATTCGCACCACCAGACCCGCCATTGCCGCCGTTGCCGAACAAAATTCCGCCAGCGCCGCCGTTTGCCCCAGACCCCGGCGCCCCGTCAGCGCCGTTGCCGATCAGTGGACGTCCCAACAAGGCTTGGGTAGGCGCATTGATCGCCCCCAGAACCTGCTGCTGCACCGCCTGCAACGGCAGAGCGTTAGCCGCTTCGGCAGTGGCGTAGGCACCCATGGCGCCAGTCAAGGTGCGGACGAACTGGGCGTGAAACTCCGCCGTTTGCGCACTTAATGCCTGGTAGGCCTGCCCGTGCTCGACAAAAAGTGCCGTAATCGCCGCTGACACCTCGTCGGCACCGGCGGCCAGCACAGCAGTCGTCGGAATCGCCGCGGTGAGATTCGCCGAACTCAGCGCCGAGTTAATTCCCTGCAACTCCGTTGCGGCCGAGGCCAGCAACTCCGGAACCGCTATTACATAAGACATTGTTGTTCTCCGCCCCGGTCCTCGTTGGCCATTGAGCCCAAGGTAGCCAGGCCCGACCTGATATTTTGCGGTTCCGCAAAATTCGTCTGTTTGTTGTTCCTGCGCCGCGTTTGCCCTGGCATCGTGCTACGAACTGCCGAAATTGATGCGGAAGATCATTAGTCAGAGGCGGCTCGTATTGTCGCGGGGCGCATCTGTTCCGGCACAATGTGGCCCATGACGACAAGCGCGGCGCAACCGCTCGTGCCGTCACATGGCGACCGCGCCCGGATCCTCGACGCCGCCGAAGTGTGTCTTCGTGACAAAGGAATCCGGGGGACGACGATGGCCGCGGTCGCCGCTGCCGCCGGTGTTTCGCGAGCGTGGCTGTATCGCCTCTACCAGGACAAGACTCAACTGTTCGGGGTCGTCATGGTGAGGATGGATCGAACCTATTGGGAGTCTGAAGGTGCGCGCGTCCGGGCGGCGCTGACCCTGGTCGATACTGTCGTCGAAGCAGTTCTGCTCGCCCGCAAAATGCAGCATCGTCCACTGATTGACAAGCTCCGCGAAACCGAACCTGACGCGTTCGCCGCTGTCACCGAGATAGGCATGCAGCATTACATTCCATGGCTGTCGGCGACTTGGCGGCGCTACGCGGAGGCTGCCCAGGAGCGTGGCGAGGTGCGGCTAGATCTCCCGCTCGATTGGGCCGCCGAATGGCTCGCTCGCCTGGTGCTTTCGCTGTGCACGATGCCCAGTGAGGTCGTCGACGTGGATGACCGGGAGCAGCTGCGGTCGTATGTTTCCGAGTTTCTGCTGCCCGGGTTGGGTCAACGTCAGCCAGATCCACAGCGCCCTAGTTAGCGACAGCTTCCCACGCTAGGGCTTGACGTATCCGGTCGCGGGCGGCAACTGCGCCAGCGTCACAATCCCGGGCGGTGCATCGACAATCATCGGCACCGCGTTGGTGACAGGAAGCGCCGTGTAGATCATTCCCATCTCCATCCACGTTTCCGGGTTGCCGTGGTTCTTGGGCGGCAAGCAATGGATGACGGTGCGCATATTCGGCATGCCGAACACCTGGATGACGTGGCCGTTCGCCAGCGGCTTCGGTGGGGTCACGTGATCGCCCATGGTCCAGTTGAATCCGACATTGACGATATTGCGGTCGCCTGCCCAACCGCGGTGATAGCCGAATACGCTGGCTACGGTGCCCTTCGGGATAGTCATGAAGCCCAAGTCGGTGTCGTCGGTGGCCGCTGTGAAGTCAACGTCGAAGGTGAACTTGTCGATGGTGACACCGAGCGCATCGGCCATCATCGCCGCTGACTCGGCGAATACCTCGCTCTCACGACGTACGGACTCTGCCAGACCCGGGGTGGAGGGATCCTGCGAAAAGCCCATGGCTGTTTGGGTGCCGGCCGAACGATAGGTCGAACAATCGACTGATTCGGTGATTCGTATCTCGTCGACTGTCTCACAGGCAGAACTCAGAACCAGGGCCACGGCGTTGGTTACGCCCGGGTGCGCTCCGCTTCCAAACATGGTGGAGCCGCCCGCCCGGCAAGCCTCCTCTATACGAGCTAGCTCGGCCCGGGGCAGTTTGGTGCCAGTTATCCACGCAGCCGTCGAAACAACATTGACCCCAGCCTCAAGCAGCTGGACCAACTCATCCACATTTGGCCACAGCGGGTTGTAGCAGCAGGCGTCCGGCCGCAGCGCCAGCAATTCCGAAATGTCATTGGTGGCCAGTACGCCGGTTGGTTCGGAACGTCCGCACAACTCGGACGCATCCGTATCCAGCTTGTCGGCGCTATGCGCGAACACGCCGACAAGTTCCATGTCGTCGCGCTCGATAATTGCGTGCAGTGACCTGCGGCCAATGTTCCCGGTCGTCCACTGGATGACACGCAGCGGTCTGTCGCCCACCCATCTCATGATGCGTCCCTTCGTCGCGGCACCAGGCCGTACCTGGTAGACAATAGATTATGTATGTCTACACGACTGGGATGGGTGAGGCAATTCGCACATGCTGGGCTGCTGTCCGCGTTCTGGGTGGTAAGCGTGGAATCCACGGTTCGTTCCAGGGTCGATTTAGCCTAATAAAACGCATTTCTGCCGTTCGCGACGCAGGGACGCCGTCGTGGTGCTGTGGCGCTCGCTGTCGCGGACGCGGCCAGGGGCCGGCTTGTTCGGGCAACGTTTCGGCCGCGCTATGAATAGACGAATGATGTTTATTATCTACATCCCGATCGTCGTTGCGCTGTGCACCCGCTGCGGGTCCAGCGGCAGGAACGGATGTCGTTGACTACACCTTTTTCGGCTGCACAAGACGGCATTCGTGCAGGCGGCGTGAGATCCACGAACCACGGTCTGGTCACGGCGACCGGACGCCGCGCCTGGTGTTGGGCGGTGTCATCGAGGCGGTCTGGGCGCACCCGGCCTCAACAGCTATCGCGGTCGGCTCCCGATAAGCCAACGATGAAGTCCTCAGAAATCCAAATGGCCAGACTGGTTGGCCGATACCGTGGCATACGTTCGGCTACCGCGACGAGGGAACACAGCCGTAGGAGAGACCATGGCAATCCAACCGGCGACGCCTACCAGCGAGAAACTCACGACTGCATGGGCCGAGTTCATCGACGAGCTCCGCGGTATCGGAGCCCAGGCGATCATGTCGGCACCGACGGATGCCGACAAAGTCGACGGGCTGCGCTTCGTCCTGCGTCAGCTCTCCTACCGCGAAGAGCAAGAGATCGAGTTCCCGGCTGCGGCGCAACCGGAGCTGTTCTATCCAGAGTCGCCCACTCGGAAGGTTTTCGCCGACTGCCCCGACACCATCTACCGCCAGTTCAACGTTCACCCCGCCACACCTACCGGCTGACCGGAACCCGAGGCGATGCCGCCTACATCTCGTTCACCGCCTACCGTGCCGCTGTCACCGAACGCGTCGTGTCCGATCTTCACGACGGCGAGATCGAGATCGCTGCCGATGGCACGCTGGAACTCATCGTCGGCGGGCCGGCGCGGAACTCGAACTGGCTCGACCTCGGTGACGATGGCGCCTTTGTCATCATCCGGGAATACCGGCACGACCGCGCCGGCGGAGAGCATGCGTCATGGAACGTGGAGCGGCTTACGCCGGCACCGGCGCACCGGCCGGAACCGAGCGCCGACAACCTGGCTAAATCCCTGAGCCAGATCACGACGGGCCTGCTCTGGGGAAACGCCGCAACCGTTCGGCTGGCCGAGCAGCTGCGCGGGCGCCCCAACCGGATGGACGCGGCGGCCGCCGAGTTGGTGTCGGAGATGGCAGGTACGCCGCACAACTACTACCAGCTCTGCTATGTCCAGCTTGCCCCCGGCGAGGCGCTCGAACTCCGGCTCGACCCGCCCCCATGTCGCTATTGGAGCGTGCACCTCAATAACTGGTGGTTGGAGTCGCCAGAATTCAGAGACGGCCAGTCTGTTTGCATCAACGACGTTCAGGCGCAGCGCAACCCGGATGGCACCATCACCATGCTGGTCGGGCCCGATGATCCGGGGGGCGGCAACTGGCTGGATACCAAAGGCCGCTCGGAGAGCATTCTGTTGGCACGGTACTTGCTGCCCGAAGCCGAACTCGCGCCGATCGCGACTCGAGTCGTCACCGTCTGAGTCGCCATGAACTTCGGAGAAAACACCATGCGCAAGCCCGCTTCCGGCCACACACGCGACGCCAATACCGCGGTGGCTGCCCAGCTGCCGCTCGACGAGCCGTCCGACCAGGAACGCAACACCCGCGGCCATCTCGTGCAAGAGGACAGCCTCGTCCTCACCAACAAGCAGACCGGCCGCGTCGTCTGGGATATGGACCAGTTCCGCTTCATCGACGGCGATGCACCTGACACCGTCAACCCGAGCCTGTGGCGGCAGGAGAAGCTCAACAACATCCACGGACTCTTCCGGCTCGCCGATCGGGTCTATCAGGTTCGGGGTTACGACATCTCAAATATCACCTTTATCCAGGGTGGGTCGGGCTGGATTGTTATCGATCCGCTCACCACCACCGAAACCGCTCGTGCTTCGCTGGACCTGGTGAACCGTACCCTCGGGACACTCCCTGTGATGGCTGTCATCTACACACACAGTCATGGTGACCACTTCGCCGGTGCTTATGGCGTGATCGACGACGATGACGTCGCGTCGGGCGTGCCGGTGATCGCGCCTAAGGGGTTTGTGGAGGAGGCAGTTAAGGAGAACGTGATCGCGGGGCCCGCGATGTTGCGCCGAGCCGCCTATATGTATGGCGGGCTGCTGCCGGCAGATCCCCGCGGTGTGGTCGGCAGCGGCCTTGGCCGCACTCTCCCGAGGAACGGCGAATCGGCGCTCATCGCACCGACTGACGACATCTCCGTCACGGGCGAGGAACGGGTGATTGACGGGGTGCGCATCGTATTCCAGATGACTCCCGGCACCGAGGCGCCGGCGGAAATGAACTTCCTCTTTCCCGACTTGCGGGCTCTGTGCATGGCCGAGAACTGCACCTGCGTCATGCACAACCTCTACACGCTGAGGGGAGCCCACATCCGCGACGGGTTGGCCTGGAGCAAGTACATTCACGAGTCGCTGCTGACCATGGCCGGCGAGGTCGACCTGTGCTTCGCATCGCACAACTGGCCGGTCTGGGGGCGCGAACAGATCGCGGCGTACCTTCGTGCCCAGCGGGACACCTATCGCTTCCTGCACGATCAGACGATGCGCTTGGCCAACCAAGGACTGACAAGCACAGAGATCGCCGAGCGGCTCAAACTCCCGCCCAGCTTGGCCGACAACTTCAATAATCGCGGCTACTACGGAACAGTCAGCCACAACGTCAAGGCGACTTACCAAAAGTACCTTGGCTGGTTCGACGGCAACCCGGCCAATCTGGAACCTCACCCGCCCGAGTACGCCAGCCGGCGCTACGTCGAAGCCATGGGTGGCGCCGACCGAGTGGTCGCCCTCGGCCGCAAAGCATATGAAACCGGCGACTACCGTTGGGTGGCGCAGCTGGTGAACCATGTCATCTTCGCAGACCCGGAGCATCGGCAGGCTCGGGAGCTGCAGGCCGACGCTCTCGAACAGCTGGGTTACCAGGCCGAATCAGGTCCGTGGCGCAACTTCTACCTCACCGGCGCCTACGAGCTGCGAGACGAAAACAGCGGGCGGAACACCGGTGCCGAGGGCGCACCACTCGGGATGCTGCAGGCCATGCCGATCGACATGATCTTCGACTCTCTCGCGGTCCGCTTGGACGGGCCGCGCGCCGATGGCACAACATTGACGATCAACTGGAACTTCACCGACATCGGTGAGCAATGGGTTCTGGGGCTCGAGCACGGTGCATTGCATCACCATCCCGGCGCTGATCCCGATGCCGCCGCGACCCTACGTCTCACACACCGCAGCCTTGTCGACATCCTCTCTGGCGCCGTGGACATTGCCGATGCGTTGGCCTCCGGTGTGCTCGCGCTCGATGGGGACCACGAGGCACTTGTGCAGCTGTTCGGGTTTCTTGAAGAACCCGACTACACCTTTAATATCGTCACGCCCTGACCCGCCTTGCAGGCAGTGCCGTCTCGATCGGCATTCACGCCCTAGCCCCTGCGGGGCCGGCGAACCACAGGTAATTTCATACACAACACGCCCGCCGCGGCGCTGCAGCAACAAAGAAACCCGACAAAGAACTCAGGTGTGCTCGGTAACGGGAAGTTGCTAGCGCCTTTACTGGCAGTGGACGCGACCACTAGCCACAATAGCTACCTATGTTCACCAACAGCGGCGTGATCCAGCATCGATCCGTAAAGAGCTTGTATCTCCTTGGGCTTGGTCGCCGCGCTCTGAGTCTCGCGGGGGCTGCGCTGTGACAGCGACGCAAACAGCGCGGATCGGGATTCGTGCTGGCCGCATTTTTGACGGGCATGAGTTTCGGGACGGGCCGGTGATCGTCGTCGTCGAAAACGGTCGCATCAGCGCGGTCGACTTCACCGCCGCCGATTCCCCTCACAAGACCGCCCTGATTGACCTGGGTGAGTCGACCTTATTGCCGGGGCTAGTAGATGCGCACGCGCACTTGTGTTGGGACCCGAGCGGTAATCCAGAGGATCTGGCCGACACTCCGCATGAGGCGCTTGTGCAGCGGGCCCGCCTGCATGCTCGGGCGGCGCTGCATTCGGGCATCACCACGATTCGCGATCTTGGTGACCGCGAATTCGCCACGGTGTCGCTGCGGGACGAATATCGGCAAGGCACCGAGCTGGGTCCCGAACTGGTTGTTTCCGGCCCGCCGTTGACCCGCAGCGGCGGGCACTGTTGGTACCTCGGTGGCGAGGCCGACACCACCGAGGAGCTCATCGACGCGGTAAAACAGCGGGCGATGCGCGGAGTCGATTGGGTCAAGGTGATGGCCACCGGCGGGTTCGTCACCGCCGGAACCAACCCGCTACAAGCCCAATACAGCAGCGATCAATTGATCGTGGTGGTTGAGGCGGCCCATCGCCTGGGTTTACCAGTAACGGCGCATGCGCATGGCGTCGCAGGGATCGTCGCAGCCCTCGCCGCCGGAGTTGATGGAATCGAACACTGCACATTCATTACGGAGAGCGGCGTGACCGCTAGCCCGGAGGTCATTGAAACGATCGTTGCCCAAGGCGTGTGGTGTGGGATCACGACTGCCCGGCTCAACTCTGAGGTGCCAGCAGAAATTGCCGCGTTGATTCGGGACGTGTGGCGAAATACCCGTCAGCTCATCGATTCCGGTGCACAAGTTGTGCTATCTACCGATGCCGGTGTTGATCCTGCAAAGCCGCACAATGTGCTGCCCCTCGATCTGGCGTATTTGTCCCAACAAGGGTTCACTGCGACAGAAGTGCTTGCCTGCGCAACTGCCGCAGCGGCGGCCAGTTGCGGACTGGGGCACCGTAAGGGCCGTATCGTGCCGGGCTATGACGCCGATCTACTGGCCGTCGGCGCGGGTTTGGACCAAGACGTAGCCAAACTCTGCGACGTCAAAAGTGTTTGGCGCAATGGAGTCCAGGTGCCGCTGTAACCCCGCTGCTGACGTGTGTGCTCAGCGTCGAATCAGCCCGAGACCGCATTCTGTAAGGCCGTGACGATCGCCTCAATCGCCCGATCGAGGATCGAGCGGCTGGTAGCGAAGTTCAGCCGCGCGAACCCAGCCCCCACCTGGGCGCCGAACGGGATGCCCGGGCTGAGCGCTACTTTCGCCTTCGACAACAGGTATTCCGCTGGCTCAGCCGGAAGATTGAGCTCACGAAAATCCACCCACGCGAGATAGGTCCCCTCTGGGGAGTTCACCTTGAGCCCCGGAACCGACTCCGGCAGCACCCGCGACAGGTGGTCGCGGTTTGCCCGAAGATAGGGCAGCAGCTCGTCGAGCCACGCGGCGCCGGATTCGTACGCGGCAATGTTGGCCCGAATACCAACCGTGGATGTGCCCATTCGGTGCAGCATGTTGATCCGATCCCAGTCCTCGCCATCATGGGGGTTGGACAGAATGACCTGAGCGCACATCAGGCCGGGCAAGTTCCAACCCTTAGACGCCGATACAAAAGTGATCACGGTTTCGGCTGCTGCGTCCGACACCGAGGCGGCGGCAATATGGCGCCGCTCATAGATCATCGGCCCCCAAATCTCGTCAGCGATAATTCGGGCTCCGTGGCGGGCTGCGATATCCACGATTGCACGCAGTTCGTCTGCGGTGAAAGCGGTACCGAGCGGGTTGTTTGGATTGCAGAGAATCAGCGATCCAGCCCCGCCGACGAACGCAGCCTCAAGGGCGTCCAGGTCAAGCAAGTAGCGACCGGAATCGTCCTGCACCGTCGGGATTTCCACTCGTTCGCGGCCGGTGACCGCCAGGATGTCGAAGAACGGCATGTAGGCGGGAACCGGCAACGCCACTGGGCTCTCCGGACGGGTGAGGAACTTGATGGCGACTTCCATGCCCTTGAGGACGTCAGGAACGACACGGACCCATTCGGGGCGGACCCGCCAACCGTAGCGTTGTTCGCACCAGTCCGCGGTCGCCTTAGGCAGAGCGCTTTCGCCGAATGGTGGGTAGCCGAACTCCTCATTGTCGACGCATCTGCGCACCGCGTCGACAACTGCCGGCGCGGTCGGATAGTCCATCTCCGCGACCCATAACGGCACCACGTCGGGCCCGAATAGGTTCCACTTGATCGTATTGCGATGCCGGAGCTGGCTGTCCGTCAGCGCATCGAAGCCACTGTCATGCATGTTAGCCATTGTCGCCTCCTGGTGAACTTCAGATCATCCCGGTCGGGGAGTAGCCCGTTTCGTCGAACACTATGACTCCGGTTGTTCGACGGTAAGTGTCATGCTCAGCGCGACCAGCCGCGACGTCAGCAGGGTGAGACGAATTACTGATGTGCAGGCCAGCCCCGTGGTTGGGCGTCCCGGTTGCGTGAGTTGTCGTGCGGGCGTCCGACTTGGACATGGGAATGAACCAGGCGCCGGGCACTGTCCAGGTCTTCGTGGGACGCGCCGATGATGCTGTCGTCGGTATGCCGCGAGTTGGCTGAAACCTCTCCACCTAGCTACCGTCGAATCTGAGGTTGTCGATCCCATCAGGCAGTTTTCGGCAAATCGAGGAAATCTTAAAAGAACACCCCGGACGCCATTTTCCGATCTGTGTAATGAATACTGGTCGGCGGCGCTGGCGATGGTGATGCGCTAATTCAGGCAGCGTCGTTAGGTAACCCGGGGGCGTATTCAATTGGACAACATGAAGTTTGGCCGATACCTCCTGTTTGAACTAATCGGCCAAGGCGCAATGAGCAAAGTGTATAGGGCTCACGACACCGTGATGGGGCGCGATGTCGCGATCAAGTTCTTGTCCGCTGACCTGACCAACGAACGAGGGTTGCGGGATCGGTTTAACCGCGAAGCTCTCTCCGCGGCACGGTTGACCGAGCCGCACATCATTCCAATTCACGACACCGGCGAGGTCGAGGGCCAGTTGTATCTGGTGATGCCGATCATCAACGGCATCAACATCAGTGCGGCTCTCAAACGCGACGGCCCAATGGCTCCAGCGCGTGCCGTTCGGGTGATTGAACAGATTGCCGCTGCGCTGCATGCGGCCCATGCCGCCGGGCTTGTGCACCGGGACGTCAAACCCTCGAACGCACTCATGACCGACGACGACTTTGTCTATCTGATCGATTTCGGCCTCGTACACGACAGGACGGCGACCGAGTTGACGACCGCCGGCCAGATCCTCGGCACGTATGCCTATATGGCCCCCGAATGCTTGATGACGCCCGGCGTTGCCGACGCTCGAGCAGATGTCTATGCGTTGGCGTGTGTGTTGTACGAATGCCTCACGGGTGAACGGCCGTATCCAGGTGACCTTGTGGCACAACAAATGACGGCGCACCTCACGCTGGACCCGCCCCAGCCCAGTTTACGACAGCCTGCTGTGCCGACCGGATTCGACGATGTCCTTGCCCGCGGCATGGCGAAGAAGTTGGAGCAGCGGTATCAGAGCGCGACCGATTTGGCTGTTGCCGCACGAGCCGCCCTGACAACACCGCTGCGCGCGCGCACCGTCGGCAGTGAACACCGCGAACAGATGGCCGCGCCGCCCGGGCAGATCATCGAATCACCCTCGCCCGTGCCGACTCCGCAAATGGAACCGAAGTGGTCCACAAACGTTTCCGCGTCCAACGGCACAGAAAGCATCCGGCCGCGCCGCATCGGCACGGCGTCGTTCCCGTGGCCGCCTCCGTCGCAGCCAGATCGGCCACCGTACCGCGGATGGGCGCCATTCCAACCGATCGATGCAGGGGTCTTCTTCGGCCGAGATGCCGAATTGGTACGGGCAATGGATGCGCTGCGCGAGATGCGCCACAGCGACAAGACGTTGTTCGTCCTGCTGGGCGCCTCGGGAGCAGGCAAGTCGTGTTTTCTACGTGCGGGCATCGTGCCCCGGCTGCAGAGGGACGAACACAACTACCTTGTGCTGGATATCGTGCGCCCTGAACTCAAAGCGCTCACTGGTCCTTCCGGTCTGGCACAAGCGATTTGCGCCACGCGGCAACGGTTTGGTTTTTCGCACCCGCCGCTTGGTGACATCAAGGACGCGTGCACTCGGGGTGACGTCGATAGGTTGCGGACGTGGCTAATCGAATGTCGCGCCGCCGCGACTGGACAGCTGTTTGGTAGCGACACTCACGATGAATCGCCGACCATCGTTTTGCCGCTGGATCAGGCCGAGGAGCTATTTCCCGTCGGGGGCGCGGAGGCCGCGGGTTTTTTGTCGCTCGTACATGCTCTAGCGCTCGGCGCCGACGGCCAGCAGCGGCTACCGCTGATTGTGGTGGCTACGATCCGGACCGACCGCTACGAGCTGATGCAGATTGAGCCACAGCTTGCCGAGCTGCAAACGGAGCAGTTTGACCTTCGGCCTATGGACCTAACTCAATTCAACAGCGTGATCGTAGGACCGGCGCAGCGTTCGACCGATGGAGGTCGCCCGCTGTATATCGAGGAGCAGCTTGTCAGCCGCCTACTGGCTGATGCCTCCGGCGGCGCAGACACACTTCCGCTCTTGTCACTGACCCTTGCCTGGCTGTACCGAGACTACGGGTCAACGGGCCGGCTCACGTTGACGCCTTACACCGAGCGCGGTGGCATCGCCAGCGTTGTGCAAGCTGAGATCGACACACTGCTATCCTCGCACCCCGACGAGCGCGACAAACAATTGAAACTGCTGCGGACGGCGTTCATCCCCTGGCTAGCTACCATCAATCCCGACAATGACCAGCCGATGCGGCGCCTGACAAATTGGGAAGACGTACCCGAAGACGCCCGCCCGCTGCTAGAGCGATTGGTCACCCGCCGGCTGCTTATCAAGGACCGGCGCGACGGGGTGGTGGTCGCTGAAGTTGCTCTGGAAAGCTTGCTGCGGCAATGGGATGATCTGGCGGCCTGGTTGGCCGAGGAGCGCGAAGACCTCAAAGCCGCAGATGCACTTGAACGTGGCGCCGCGGAGTGGGGCAAGAAGGGTTGCGACGAGGCCTGGTTGCTGCACGGCTCTCGCCTGGCCGATGCCGAAAACCTTGCTGCAAAACCTGGATTTCGTGACCGCCTCGACCCAACCCGCGACTATCTGCTTGCGTCCCGGCAGCGTGAAAACGAGCGCGCCGACCTCGAAAGGCAACGGCAGCAGGCCGAGCTCGAAGTTGCGAGGAAACTCGCCGCCGCCGAAACTCAAGCTCGTCAGCAGTCACAAGAGAGTGCCGCGATGCTGCGAAAACGCTCTCGGATACTGCGTACCGTGCTCGTCGGCACGGTGGTCGTCGCGATCATTGCGGTCGCCGGCGCCGCCACAGCCGTCGTCATGTTCGAGCGCGCCAATCGCGCAGCACGTGACGCGTTGGCGGCTGAACTCGACGCCGAGGCTGCGGCAATGTTTGCCAACATCGTTGCTGATAGTGATATTCGCGCGGTCGCGGCTACGCTGGCCGCGCAACGCGTGCGTTCTGACCCCGCCGCTAGCCGCGGCGCCCTCTACACCGCAACCGCAGCGCTGAACACCACTCGCCTCATCGTCCCTGCCCATGCCCCGGTCAGCAGTGTGGTGTTTAGTCCGGATGGGCATACGTTGGCTTCGGGTAGTGCCGATCACACGGTGCGGTTGTGGGATGTGACCGATCCGGCGCATTCGCGGCCGTTGGGTCAACCGTTGGACAGCTACGACCGGGGAGTGCTCGGTGTGGCGTTTGGTCCAGACGGGCACACCCTGGCCTCGGGCACTGCAGATGGCTCGGTGCGGTTGTGGGATCTAGCCGATCGAGAACATCCGCGGCCGTTGGGTCAGCCGTTGTTGGGGCATACCGCTGATGTGGCGGTCGCGTCTCATCGCTGGTGTAAATGGTCACGGGCGTAGGTTCCGTCGCAACCGACGAAAGCTATGAAGGAGGGGCTACGCCCGTGACCAAGCGAGTATCGCCGATTGAGCGTGTGCGTGTTGAGATGGATCAGTTGTTCGCCGCGACCGAGCGGCCGTTGACCGAGATTTTGGAGGAGGTCGGGCGGTTATCGGTGCGTCTGGTGTTTCAGGTCGCCGTGGAGGCCGAGGTAGAAGCAGTGTTGGGCCGAGCCCGTCACCAGCGTCGGGTTCAGGACGGCCCGGGCGGGTACCGCAATGGGTATCAACCGCCGGCGACGGTGAAGACCACGATGGGCTCGGTCGAATTATGCCGCCCGAAACTACGCGACACCGACGAGCGGTTCTGTTCGCGGCTATTCGGTGCCGGGGTGACGCGCACCCACGCTCTGGAGGCGTTGGTGATTTCGGGATGGGTGCGCGGTTTGTCGGATCGCGACATCGAGGCCGCGTTGGCCGAGGTGCTGGGCTCGTAGGCGGCGTTGTCGCGCTCGACGGTGAGCCGGATTTGTGCGGCCATCAAAGACGAGTTTGCTGCGTGGTCGTCTCGACGCCTTGATGAGCTGGTGTTGGACTACCTGTTCTTGGATGCCTCGAACTTTCGGATGCATTCCAACGCCCCGGCCGAGCCGGTGCTGGCCGCCTGGGGCATCTGCACCGACGGCAAGCCCCTGTTTATTGGGCTGGCCCCAGCCGCAGCGGAGTCGGCTGATGCGTGGGCCGGCTTCTTGGCTGACCTGAGGAACCGGGGACTACGCCCGCCGCTACTGGGCATCTCCGACGGGGCGCCGGGCCTGATCGCCGCATGGGAGACCACGTTTCCGGCAAGCCTGCGTCAGCGGTGTCTGATCCATCGCTGCCGTAACGTCATCGCCAAGACACCTGTCGCGGTCCAGGACGAGATCAAAGCCGCGTTCTGGTCGATCTTCGATGACATTGACCAGCCACCCGGCCAGCAGGCCGTGGATGAAGCCACCCGCCGCGCCGAGGAGTTCACCACCACATACCGCGGGCTCTACCCAGCCGCGGTCGCTTGCCTGGCCAACGACTTCGCCTCGCTGAGCGTGCATTTGCGCTTCCCCCGCCAACACTGGACACGCATCCGCCATTCCAACCTCATCGAACGCACCTTCGGAGAATCCCGTCGCCGGGTCAAGGTCATCGGCCGCCTACCCGGCGAAACCAGCTGTCTGTCGCTGGTATGGGCCGTCCTCGACCGCGCCAGCCGCGGCTGGCGCGGAGTCACCCAAACATCAGCGACCAGCCGCCACCTCCAAGAACTACGCCACCAACTGCTCGAGCCACCCCGCCCACTGCATCCCCCCACCACAACAACCACGACCGACACCACCGCCGCGTAACATGACCACCAGGAACATGCGCCCAGCGTTTTTACACCAGTCCTAAGACGCCACCGATGTGGCCAGTGTGGTGTTTAGTCCGGACGGGCATACGTTGGCTTCGGGTAGTGCCGATCACACGGTGCGGTTGTGGGATCTAGCCGATCGAGAACATCCGCGGCCGTTGGGTCAACCGTTGGACAGCTACGACCGGGGAGTGCTCGGTGTGGCGTTTGGTCCAGACGGGCACACCCTGGCCTCGGGCACTGCAGATGGCTCGGTGCGGTTGTGGGATCTAGCCGATCGAGAACATCCGCGGCCGTTGGGTCAGCCGTTGTTGGGGCATACCGCCGATGTGGCCAGTGTGGCGTTTAGCCCGGACGGGCGCACCCTGGCTTCCGGCAGCAACGACGCTACGGTGCGGTTGTGGAATCTGGACACTGCAATGCCCCTGCAAGGCCATACCGCTGATGTGGTCAGTGTGGTGTTTAGTCCGGACGGGCATACGTTGGCTTCGGGTAGTGCCGATCACACGGTGCGGTTGTGGGATGTGACCGATCCGGTGCATTCGCGGCCGTTGGGTCAGCCGTTGTTGGGGCATTCCGCTGATGTGGTCAGTGTGGTGTTTAGTCCGGGCGGGCATACGTTGGCTTCGGGTAGTGCCGATCACACGGTGCGGTTGTGGGATGTAACGGATCCGGTGCATTCGCGGCCGTTGGGTCAGCCGTTGTTGGGGCATTCCGCTGATGTGGTCAGTGTGGTGTTTAGTCCGGGCGGGCATACGGTGGCGTCTTAGGACTGGTGTAAAAACGCTGGGCGCATGTTCCTGGTGGTCATGTTACGCGGCGGTGGTGTCGGTCGTGGTTGTTGTGGTGGGGGGATGCAGTGGGCGGGGTGGCTCGAGCAGTTGGTGGCGTAGTTCTTGGAGGTGGCGGCTGGTCGCTGATGTTTGGGTGACTCCGCGCCAGCCGCGGCTGGCGCGGTCGAGGACGGCCCATACCAGCGACAGACAGCTGGTTTCGCCGGGTAGGCGGCCGATGACCTTGACCCGGCGACGGGATTCTCCGAAGGTGCGTTCGATGAGGTTGGAATGGCGGATGCGTGTCCAGTGTTGGCGGGGGAAGCGCAAATGCACGCTCAGCGAGGCGAAGTCGTTGGCCAGGCAAGCGACCGCGGCTGGGTAGAGCCCGCGGTATGTGGTGGTGAACTCCTCGGCGCGGCGGGTGGCTTCATCCACGGCCTGCTGGCCGGGTGGCTGGTCAATGTCATCGAAGATCGACCAGAACGCGGCTTTGATCTCGTCCTGGACCGCGACAGGTGTCTTGGCGATGACGTTACGGCAGCGATGGATCAGACACCGCTGACGCAGGCTTGCCGGAAACGTGGTCTCCCATGCGGCGATCAGGCCCGGCGCCCCGTCGGAGATGCCCAGTAGCGGCGGGCGTAGTCCCCGGTTCCTCAGGTCAGCCAAGAAGTCGGCCCACGCATCAGCCGACTCCGCTGCGGCTGGGGCCAGCCCAATAAACAGGGGCTTGCCGTCGGTGCAGATGCCCCAGGCGGCCAGCACCGGCTCGGCCGGGGCGTTGGGATGCATCCGAAAGTTCGAGGCATCCAAGAACAGGTAGTCCAACACCAGCTCATCAAGGCGTCGAGACGACCACGCAGCAAACTCGTCTTTGATGGCCGCACAAATCCGGCTCACCGTCGAGCGCGACAACGCCGCCTACGAGCCCAGCACCTCGGCCAACGCGGCCTCGATGTCGCGATCCGACAAACCGCGCACCCATCCCGAAATCACCAACGCCTCCAGAGCGTGGGTGCGCGTCACCCCGGCACCGAATAGCCGCGAACAGAACCGCTCGTCGGTGTCGCGTAGTTTCGGGCGGCATAATTCGACCGAGCCCATCGTGGTCTTCACCGTCGCCGGCGGTTGATACCCATTGCGGTACCCGCCCGGGCCGTCCTGAACCCGACGCTGGTGACGGGCTCGGCCCAACACTGCTTCTACCTCGGCCTCCACGGCGACCTGAAACACCAGACGCACCGATAACCGCCCGACCTCCTCCAAAATCTCGGTCAACGGCCGCTCGGTCGCGGCGAACAACTGATCCATCTCAACACGCACACGCTCAATCGGCGATACTCGCTTGGTCACGGGCGTAGCCCCTCCTTCATAGCTTTCGTCGGTTGCGACGGAACCTACGCCCGTGACCATTTACACCAGCGATGAGACGCGACCGGGCATACGTTGGCTTCGGGTAGTGCCGATCACACGGTGCGGTTGTGGGATGTAACGGATCCGGTGCATTCGCGGCCGTTGGGTCAGCCGTTGTTGGGGCATACCGCTGATGTGGTCAGTGTGGTGTTTAGTCCGGACGGGCATACGTTGGCTTCGGGTAGTGCCGATCACACGGTGCGGTTGTGGGATGTGACCGATCCGGTGCATCCGCGCCCGCTGGGCCAACCGCTGCACAGCTACGACCGGGGAGTGCTCGGTGTGGCGTTTAGCCCAGACGGGCACACCCTGGCCTCTGGCACCGCAGATGGCACGGTGCGGTTGTGGGATCTAACCGATCGAGAACATCCGCGCCCGCTGGGTCAGCCGTTGCAGGGGCATACCGCCGATGTGACCAGCGTGGCGTTTAGCCCAGACGGGCACACCCTGGCCTCCGGCAGCGAGGACTACACGCTACGGTTGTGGGATCTGACCGATCGGGTGCATCCGCTTCCGTTGGGCCAGCCGTTGCGGGGGCATACCGCCGATGTGGCCAGCGTGGCGTTTAGCCCAGACGGGCACACACTGGCCTCCGGCAGTGCGGACCACACCGTGCGTCTGTGGCCCACCCCCGCCGATGCGACCGCCAGGACACTCTGCTCGAAACTGATCTCCAACATCAGCAACCAAAACTGGTCTGACTGGATCCCGCCTAGCCTGGGCTACATGGTCCTTTGTCCCGAGCTGGGCTCCGCCGAGAACTAAATCACGAAACCTTCGAGTCGCTGGAACGGGTGGGCGACTAGCCAAAGTTCTTCCCAGTCGGTACGGATTTAGAGTAATCGCTCCAGCAGGATCTCGCGGTCGTCAGCGGAAACAACCCGCACGGCAGCGATCTGGCTCACCGGTATGGAAATGCTGCCGGCGGGCGTCGCGGTGTGCCCGGGTTCGGCCACCCAGGTCGCAAGCCGCGTTTGGCTGCCGTCGCGACCCACCACAACCATCGCCAACGTGTCATGGAATCCACCGGGCGGAGCCAGGCAGACACACTTCAGGTTGATGAACGTCCCCCAGTTGTAGCTACTCAGCGACACCGTCGACGTCAACAAGCTCGTCCCAACCTGCGACATCGGCTGCGCCGACACGGTGGTCTGCTGCCCAGGCGCGGAATGACCCGAAACACCAATCAGCACAGCGATCCCCAGCATCACGGCCGCAGCCGAGACCGCCCAGGTGGTCAGGCCAGTACGGCGACGACGCCAGCGCACCGTTGCCAGCAACGACGGCAACAGCTCCGGAGACAACGCCAGCCCCGTCTGGGGGCCGGGCTCATCGATCGCGGCAACGTCTTCTCGGCTGAGGTGCGACAGCAGGGCAGGCAGGCCGCAGAGCTGGACAACGGCCTCCCGGCACGCCGGGCAGCCAGCCATGTGCGACTCGAACTCACGACGGTCACCAGCGGACAACGACCCCAGCACGTAGGCGCCATCCCACATCGCACAGGGGTGATCGTCACCCATCGGCCAGTCGCCGGCGCCATTGTCGCCGGGTGGACCGAGTCCACTTAGCGGCGTCGCCATCTCACCCATCTCCTGTCACGCTGAAGAGTTCGACACCAATACCCACGCGAAAGGTCTCCCGTCTGAGCCGCTGCGCTGTCACGGTGTACTCCCAATCCCTGCGGTGCGAGGCGCAATGCCCGCACGGCACAGGGCAAGCGTCACTTCTCAGTTCTGTTGGCAATCTCAAGGTCTCCGGCGACGTGCTCGGTGGGCGCTGCGGGCCGTACAACCACGCCCGGGTCAATCGTTGAGTGACGCCGTCAACGTCCGCATGGCGCCGCGCGTCGACTGCAGCGCATAGCGTCACAACCCTGCGCAATGCTCTCGTGTCCATCACCTCCTGACTATTGACACGCAGTCGAGCAGGTGTCCAGTTCACCGAGTGTCCAAGATCACGCTACTGATTCAGTGCCTGTGAAGGTTCGAGGCCAACATCTTGCAGCCAAGATGAGCGAGGTTGAAAACGCCTCAACAGCAAGGCTTTAGGACGTATACGAGCCGTCGCAGCCTGCTCTCCTACACAGCCGCTGCGATGGGGTGGCTTCGGTATCGCGAATGGCCGGCATTAGACCCCCGAATCGCGGGACGCATTGAGCATCGGGGCGCGACGTGACGGCGTCTTGAGCATGAATTCACGAGTTCGGCTGAACCGAGGATGCCGCTGACACCGTTAATTCGACAAACCCCCGGACGAGAGGCACGAACAGCGTGAGTCAGGTCGATGAGTTGCGAACGTCGCGGCTAGGGCTGCTTGCGGGCATGACCGCAGCGAGTATGGGCCTTCTCTGCGGCTACGACGTTTCCACCATTGGCGGTGCGCTGCTGTTTGTCACGGATGTGTTCGGTTTGTCGACGAGCCAGCAGCAGCTGGTTACTGCCGTTGTGGTGATTGGGGAAATTGCCGGGGCGATTAGCGGTGGAGTGTTGGCCAACGCGATCGGTCGGAAGAAAGCAATGATTCTGGCTTCAGCGAGCTACGCAGGATTCGCGGTGCTCGCAGCGTTGGCGGTGTCGGTGCCGATGCTGCTGGTTGCTCGGCTGCTGCTGGGCTTGGCCATCGGTGTCTCAGTTGTGGTGAGCCCGGTATTCATTGCCGAGTGCGCACCCGCCCACATGCGCGGATCATTGCTGGTCGCCTACCAGCTGACAACGGTCGTCGGCATCATCGTTGGTTATCTGACGGCCTACCTACTTGCCGGTTCGCTTGGCTGGCGATGGATGTTGGGTCTGGCCGCGGTGCCTGCCTTGTTGATTATGCTGCTGTTGCTTCCAACGACCGACACGCCGCGTTGGTACCTGCTCAAGGGCCGGATCAGCGAGGCGCGGCAGGCTCTGCTGGAGCTTGAGCCGGAAACAGACGCCGATCAAGAACTCATCGAGATTGCCCGCGAGTCCTCCGAGAAGCGTGGAACCACGGTGGCCGAGATGCTGCGCCCACCGTATTTGCGGGCGACTGTCTTTGTGATCGGATTGGGTTTCTTCGCTCACATCACCGGGATTAGCGCGATTGGTTATTACAGCCCACGCTTGTTTGAATCGATGGGTTACCAGGGCAATTTTGCGCGGCTTGTGTTGCCGGCGCTGGTTCAAGTAGCGGGTTTGGCGGCCGCAGTTTTTTCGCTTCTTCTGGTGGACCGGCTAGGTCGTCGACCCGTGTTGTTGTCCGGCATCGCCATGATGGTCGCCGGCAATGCCATGTTGATCGGTGTTTTTGCTCTTGGTTCAGCATTCGATGACGCCTTCACCGGATTCGGGTTCGGTGGTGTGCTGTTGCTGACGGCAGGGTTCAGCTTCGGATTCGGCGGCCTGGTGAGTGTGTATGCCGGAGAAAGCTTTCCGGCGCGGTTGCGGTCAATGGGTTCTGCCGCGACGCTTACCTCGGACCTGGTTGCCAGTGCGATCGTTGCCAGTGTCTTCTTGACGATGCTCAAATCACTCGGTGGCGCGGGAACGTTCGCGGTGTTCGGTGCTCTCGCGGTGGCTGCCTTCGGTTTCGTCTACCGGCTCGCCCCGGAAACCAAAGGCCGTCCATTAGAAGATGTGCGACACATCTGGGAGGACGCCGCAAAGAAGTCCACTGAACCGATGAGCCCGCCACCGGATTCACAGCAGCTCTGGCTCCCTGCTGCGAGACTGTGCCAGGGTGGCTAGGAAAAAGTAGTGCAAGACGACGGCGGTCACGACGCCGTACCCGAGGTGTGGGATGACATCGCTGATCCAGCCGACGAAGCTCCAGGTTCGCGGATCTGTCACGCCGAGCAGAATCATCGGTCCGTTTGTGCCGATTAAGGCAAGTAGCGAAGCGGACAGTGTGCAGACAAGCACGCTGGGCCGCCAGCCCAGCGCATAGGCTAGCCCCAGGATCACGCCCATCCCGATGCCGGCTGTGTATCCGGTAAGCGCGCCGAGGCCGGTGAGTCGGCTTGCCAGCACGTCACCGGTGCCCGGGACCGTCAGATGGAACAACTTCGCCATGGCATCGACGGTTCGTTCCGGAGTTGAGCTGGCGGGCCGGCCGCGGATTGCCATGTCTAGATAGGTGATCACGTTGAGCGTGGTGGTGCCCGCGGCGCCCGCTGCCGCCCCGATCAGCAGGCCTGGCCAGACCGACGGCATGTTGGCAATCCTCATCAGTCTCTCCTCATGTCAGTGTGACTGTTTACGTAGTTCCCAGTGCGGGCCGAAACCCACGGCGGGGATGGGGCAAAGTATCGGTCCCGCAACGGCGAATCTGGATCCTGCGGTATCGCCGATGCGCAATGGTGGTGTCGAGTGGCGCGGAATTGCTCAGTCATGCAGCAGAGGAACCGTTCAAAGATGGTCGTGTCCGGGATCCGGTGTAAATAGGGAGCACGCGCGTAGGTTCCGCTTCACGACCTGCAAGTCTGCGAAGAAGGAGTCACGCCCGTGCCTGTCCGCGTATCAGCGACCGACCGTATCCGCACCAAAATCGACGCCCTGTTCGCCGAGGATCGGGAACTGCCTGAAATCCTTGAAGAAATCGCCCGCCTCGGCGCCCAGCTACTGATGCAGGCGGCCCTGGAGGCTGAGGTCACCGAGTTCCTCGGTCGTGAACGCTACCAACGTACCGCCGCCTGTGCCGACGCTAACGGCGGTTCGCGCAACGGATATCGGCCGGTGACCATCAAGACCACCACAGGTGCGGTCACCTTGGAGCGGCCGAAACTGCGTGGCACCATGCAAGCGTTCGCCTCTCGGCTGTTCGGTAAGCATGTGACGAAAACCAACGCCCTGGAAACGCTGGTGATCGCCTCGTTCATCCGCGGCCTGTCCGTCCGGGATGTCAAGGCCACCCTCGCTGAAGCGCTCGGCGATCAGGCGGCGATCTCCAAGTCCGCGGTTTCGGAAGTCTGTAAGGCGATCCGGGCCGAATACCAGGCGTGGGCTCGTCGCCCACTCGGTGAGATCGCTCTGGACTACCTGTTTTTGGACGCCAGTTTCTTTCGGATGCATCCCGGGTCGCCGGCCGAGCCTGTGCTCGCCGCCTGGGGCGTCACCACCGAGGGCAAACCCGTGTTCGTCGGATTGTCACCCGGGACCGGAGAGTCCACCGACGCGTGGTCCGACTTCCTGACCGACCTGCGCGAACGCGGTCTTGCCACTCCGCTGCTGATCGTCTCTGACGGCGCCAAGGGACTGATCGCAGCCATCGAACAAATCTACCCAAAAGCGTTGCGCCAGAGATGTCTTATTCATCGCCTTCGCAACGTGCTTGCGAAGATCCCCACCGGGATGCAAGTCGAGGTCCGTGACGGATACTGGGCGATTTTTGATACCACCGGCCTGGGTATCGAGCCGGGACCGCAGCTGGTTGAGATCGTCGACAAGCGGATCGAGGCGTTCGCCGCTAAATACTCCGACCTCTACCCGGCGGCTATGCGGATCCTGCTCACCGACAAAGCAGGGCTGACCGCCTATCTGCGGTTTCCGGTTGAACACCATGGCCGCGTTCGGCACTCAAATTTCATTGAGCGCTCCTTTGGAGAAACTAAGCGACGGACCAAGGTCATTGGCCGATTCCCCGGCGAGACCAGCGCCATCAGCCTGGTGTGGGCCGTGCTCGACCGCGCCTCGGCCGGTTGGCGCGGCCTCACCATGACACCGGTCGGCACCCGACTGCTGCAAGACCTACGCCGATCCCTGCTCGACTCACCCCGCCAACTGCGACCGCCTCAAAGTCAAGCACCTACCGGCCAGGCAGATCCCGTCTCCGCCACGGCGTAGCGAGGCGCACGCACGCGTGACGACGCCCACCCGGTCCCAGTAAGGGGAGGTGAGGGAAACCGTTTGCCACGGCGGCGTGGCCGTGGTCGATAGCCTGCACAATGTGGATCTGAATGGGATGACAGCGGTGGTGACCGGCGCAGCTAGTGGCATCGGGCGCGCGTTGGCGCATGCACTGGCCGACCGTGGAGCCAACCTCGTGCTCGCCGACATCGACACCGTCACATTGAGCGAAGTTTCGCAGTCACTGGGGGCACAAGCGGTTCCCACTGACGTTGCCATGCCGGATGCGGTCGAATCGCTCGCTGAAGCCGCCGGCGACGCCCGGGTCGTGTGCCTGAACGCCGGAATCACCGGTAGGAGCTTTGGTGCTCCGTGGGAAGTGGCCGCTCCTGACTGGAACAGGGTGTTCGCGGTCAACGTCGGTGGCGTTGTCAACGGCTTGCGTGCGTTCGTACCCAGACTGCTGGCCGCGAACCAGCCCGCGCACATCCTGATCACCGGCTCATTGGCTGGGGTGCTGACCTTTCCCAGCGGCGGCGCTTACGGACCCTCCAAGCACGCCGTCGTGGCCGTGGCCGAACACACCGCGCTGGCACTGGCCGACACGCCGATCGGCGTGAGCATGATCTGCCCCGCCCTGGTCTCGACAGGCATGTCCACCGACGGCATCGACCCCGCCGAGGTCGCTGCACAGGCGCTGGCCACTATCGACCGCGGAATCTTCGCTGCGGTCCCACCCGACTGGCAGCGCACCCTCATCACCGCGGCATCGCGTCGCGCCACTGGTCAGCGTCCCGAATCGCCTGCGGTCGCCACCTCGACCACGCAGAAACAACCACCAGCGCCCTCATAGCCCAAACATCGCCGGCGCACGAACCACGACCGGCCCGTACAACCCCCAACCCGCGAATCGACCTGCCGCCGAACCAGACGCCCGTATGCTAACAGCGGAGCGAAACTGGCCCTGCCTTTTACACCGGCATCTGGACGCAGCCTCAAAGATCCCGGCGCTCTGTGAAGCAGTCTATAAAGGCGACGAACGATAGACCGCCAGCGTGTCGGGGCGAAGGGTTTTCCTTTGTGGCCTCCTCGCACGCACCTTTCCTGAACTCGGCATCAGTCGACAACCACGGGCGGGTGACGTGTTGGCGTCCGACACCCCTGAGTCGCCTGCGCATTCCTCTAACACGACCGGCAGTGATCTTCAGTTCATTGCCGATGCGCGGATTTGGCGAGTTCCGCGCAGTTCCGCAACGGGCGATGCGTACCTACCGCTGTGAAATACCGCTGATACCCGCAGCGATCTGGGCAAGGGAGTGTCTCGCTATGCCTGCGGGTAGCCGATACTCGTTTTGTATGCGGCTTATTGGGCGGGGCGCTGGGTACGGCGGAGGCCAGTGAGAAAGGGCCAGCGGGCGCCGGCTTTGAACATCTTTGCCGGAGTAGTCTGGCGCGGCGCCTCGAGAGCGAGGATCGCCTTCGACTGAGCCTCGATGATCCGCTCTCGTTCGGCGGCGCGGGCTTCGGCGATCTCAGCGCGGCGGCGCCAGTCGTGCACCTGGGCGTTGGTCTCCAGCGCAGCCTTGGCCCGCTCGGCCCGGGCCTCGGCGATCTCCGCTTGGCGGCGCCAATCTTTGCCTTGTCTGGTGCTCTCTAGATCAACCTTGGCCTGCTTGGCGTGGGACTCGCGCCCGGTGAGGCGGTGCCAGTCGTGCACCTGGGCGTTGGTCTCCAGCGCGACCTTGGCCTGCTTGGCGTGGGACTCACGCTCGGTGACTCGGTGCCAGTTGTGCACCACTGTGGTCTCCAGCGCGACCTTGGCCTGTTCGGCGTGGGACTCACGCTCGGTGAGGGGGCACCAGTCGTGGCCCGCCTCGAACCCGATTCCGCGCAGCGTCTCAACCGAAATTGGCCACTGGCCGCTTTCGTCGGGTTTGCGTAGTTCCACGCTTCGGCGGCCGTGAGTTCTCCGGTGCGGCGCTGGATCATGCATTTGCTGACGCGGCCGAGTTTCGCTTCCTGCTTCGTGGTTCGCGTTGTACGTGATCATGAACCTCGATAATGGTGGTAAGAGCAGGAGAATCCCTGCTGCGACACGCAACTGAGCCCACCCAACGCATTCATTGATTTGGAACCGCTGGCGCAAACCCGCGCGGTGCCGTCAGAAGAGGCAGCTATGCATGTCCTCAACGGCGAGCCAATAGTCGCCACAACCTCCAAAAAGCTTCCTGCCAAACAGCTTCCAGAATTTCTCGTGCTACCCGTCGATGAGTTTGCGCTCGGTTCTTTGCTTGACACCTCCCCTGTGTCAGGCGGCGACCAGTACTGCCAAACGATCGCTATAGTTTCCGCTGCCGCCTAATCCGCGTGCTTTACCGGATCGATGGTGCGCGGTCGACGAGTCACTGTAATGGAGGTATTCAGCCGCGCGGACACATACCGCGCGTGGCAGTGCGCCCAAGCGTTGGCAGATATGTGGAAGCGGCGGCCGCAGACGGCGTCTAGACGGCCGTGGCTCGGGTAATCGGCCGAGACGAATTCGTACTAACGTCTGCACCCGTGATTGTGTTGCTACCTCCTTCGGAGACCAAGCGGGACGGCGGCGACGGGCCGCCGCTGCGACTGGAGCAGCTCGGCAATCCGGAACTAGGGTCGCTGCGGTCTGCGCTGGTTGGCGAACTCGTCGATCTTGCGTCCGATCCGGTGGCGTGCAGATCAGCGTTGGGTGTCTCTGTTTCGCAGCACGCGGAGATCGAGCGCAACGCCGCGCTGCTTAGTGCGCCGACGCTGCCGGCGATCCGCCGCTATACCGGCGTTCTTTATGACGCTTTGGACATTGATTCGCTTAGCAACGCTGAGGCAATGCGCGCACGTGCTCGGCTGGTCATTGGTTCAGCGTTGTTCGGATTGCTTCGCTCTGACGACCACGTGCCGGCTTATCGGCTCTCGGCTACATCGAAATTGCCCGCTAAGCCCACCCTGGCCGTCCGGTGGCGGCCCTTGCTGGAGCCATTGCTCGCCGAGTTGGCTACCCAACATTTGATCGTCGATCTCCGCTCGGGTTCCTATGTAGCGCTGGGAAAGACTGCCAGCGCGATCCGCGTGGCTGTACTGGCCGAGTATCCCGACGGTCGACGGAACGTGGTCACGCATTTCAATAAGGCGCATAAGGGCCGTCTCGCTCGCGCTCTGGCTACCACGCGAGCCGAGCCCGACAATGCGGGCGCGGTTGCTGTTGTTGCTCGCAGAATCGGTATGCGCGTGGAGCGCACTGGAAATGAGTTGACCGTCGTCGTTCCTGCGGGATCGGGTCGCTGAGCCGGCAACTCCTACTGCGTCTTGGGGGCGGCTGATTTGGTGGGGGCTACTTGTCGTGGCGATGTTGGCGGCGAGTTTCACAGCCTGACCTAGGTGCTGCTGGCCCCCAAGCCACCGAAGCCGTGGGTAGCAGAGGTGCTGGCAAGTGCTCGATAGGTTCCACACTGTTATTGACAATCGCAGCGCGGACGGCGCGCGGGCGATAGTGTTGTGCTGCTTGTGACCTGCGTACCGAGATCCGGCTGAACCTGACAAAGAACCTCGCAGCAAAGGAATTCCGCCATGCCCTGCCCGAACCTGCCTGAAGGCTTCGATCCCACTGACCCCGATATCTGGGAGGAACGCCTGCCGGTTGGCGAACTAGCGGAGCTGCGCCGCAACGCGCCGATCTGGTGGTGTGAACAGCCGATCGGAAAAGGCGGATTCAATGACGGTGGTTTCTGGGTGGTGACCAAACACAAAGACGTCAAGGAGATATCGCGGTGCAACACGGTCTTCTCCAGCTGGCAAAACGGGACCATTCCCCGATTCCCAGACGATATTCCGCGTGAAAACATCGACGTGCAGCGTCACGTGATGATCAACAAGGATGCCCCGCAACATACGCGGTTGCGCAAAATCATCTCCCGTGGGTTTACCCCGCGTGCCATCGAGCGATTGCGTAGCGAACTTGACGAACGCGCACACAATATCGCGAAGAAGGCTGTCGCCGAGGGATCGGGTGATTTTGTTGAGCAGGTGTCGTGCGAGCTACCACTGCAGGCGATCGCCGGGTTGCTCGGTGTCCCCCAGGAGGACCGCATGGAACTGTTCCGGTGGTCCAACGAGATGGCCGGCGATGAAGACCCGGAGTACCAGCACATCGATCCGATGGCGCCGGTCGGTGAGCTGATCGGTTATGCGATGAAGATGGCTGAGATCAAATCAAAAAACCCAGGCCCCGACATCGTTACCACGTTGATCTCGGCAGACGTGGACGGCGAGAAGCTCTCCGACGACGAGTTCGGTTTTTTCGTCCTCATGCTGGCCTTCGCCGGCAACGAGACCACGCGCAACTCGATTACCCAGGGAATGATGGCGTTCATGGACTTCCCTGGCCAGTGGGCGCTCTACAAGAAGGAACGCCCGGAGACGGCCGCCGACGAAATCGTGCGCTGGGCAACGCCGGTCACTGCATTCCAGCGAACGGCGCTAGAGGACGTCACGTTGTCCGGGGTGCAGATCAAGAAGGGGCAACGGCTGGCGATGTTCTATCGCTCGGCGAACTTCGACGAAGATGTATTCGACGAACCGTATGCGTTCGACATCATGCGCGACCCCAACCCGCATGTTGGTTTTGGCGGCACGGGGGCGCACTACTGCATCGGGGCCAATCTGGCCAGGATGACCGTGAATCTGATCTTCAATGCTCTAGCCGACCACATGCCCGACCTCAGGCCCCTGGGCAAGCCGGAACGGCTGCGCTCGGGCTGGCTCAACGGGATCAAACACTGGCAGGTTGACTACACAGGTAAGTGTCCCGCGGGGCAATAGTTTCAGGCGTTCGTGCCGAGGTGCCCGATTGTGCGGAGCGTGTTGACGGTCCTTCCGCAGACACGGGCAGCTGCGCGTCAGGAAAGTGATTGCGCATATCGCGCGGCGTTCTTACCCGCCTCGCGGCCGGTAACAGCTCCTTTGATGAGGCCTGATCCGGTCGGGTAGGCGTGGTAGAAGTAGTCGCCGGTGGCTTCGCCGCAGCCATAAAGCCCCGGCAAAGGCCGATCATTGTTTGCGAGGATGCGGCACTGGATGTCGGAGGCAAGACCGCCAAAAGTGAATGTGATGCCCGGCACGACTGGATAGATCGAGAATGGCGGTTCGCATATGGGCAAAGCCCAGTTGCTCTTCGGCAGGTCCAGACCTCGGGTGCATTGACCATCGAGTACTGTCGGATCGTAGTTTCTGTGGTTGTGCCGTGTTGCGTCGTTGAACTGGTGAACAGTTTGCAGACAGGCGCTCGACGCAATGCCGGCTTCTTTGGCTAGCTCTTCAAGATCGTCGCCCTGGTAGTACTGCTTTTGGTCGTCGTACAGCGGCTCGCGAAATTCGGCTCCACGCGAGTCGAAGATCTGGTAGCCAATTTGATCCGACTGCTCAAGCAACGCTCGGCCTACATCGACGTAGATCTGGTTGTTCCAGTGCGCGCCCTCGTCGATGAAACGGCGCCCGTATCTATTAATGCTAATCCCCCACGGGAATGCTAGTCGATTGGTCTTTTCGCCGGTCGTCAAGCCGCCAATAAATGGTGCGTCAGGATCGATAGGTGTGATGTGAGCGCCGGAGAAATGGCCGGCTGTCTTTGCGCCATTCTCAATAGCGGCAAGGATCATGTCGCCAGTGTTGAATTTGACGCAACGTTGCCGAACATCACACCACTGTGGCCCGAGGAACTGGGCTCTATGAGCTGATGAGGCCTCAAACCCGCCGGATCCGATCACGACTGCGCCATAAAAGTTCTGGAGAGTGCCATCGCCTTGGCGAGCCGTGACGCCTTGGACTCGGCCCACTCCATCAGTGATCAGGTCGACGGCCGGCAGATCATAGTAGATTCGGGCTCCTCGCGATCTCGCGTACGACAGTTCACGTGCAACCAGACCAGGCCCACCGTCGACCGATTGAACGACGACACCGCCGCGGTAGGTTCGCTTGTTCGTTTTCTGTTTGGTCACGTCATACTGCGAGAGATACTCGGCAAGCTCGAACTTGACTCCGAGGCCTTTGAGCCAGTGAAGCACTTCCAGGGAGTGTGCGGTAAAAGAAGTCACTAAATCCTCGTTGGGCCGTCCGCGCCCAGTTTTGTGAACAACCTCGTAGATGTACTTGTCGAGAGGGTACGGCTCAATTTCAATATCTGACCATTGGTCGTCGGCGTATTGTTCGTGAAGAATTTCTCGTATTTGTTGAGGTTCATCGAAGGCTACGCGAAGGGCGGCAGTCGTGAGTCGAGTGTTGCCCCCCATTTCGGCTTCAGGGGCTTTTTCGAGAATGGTGACGTCGGCGCCGTGCTCGGCGGCAGATATTGCTGCGCAGAGAGCGGCGTTTCCGGCGCCCAAAACTATAACGCGGCCACGCGCAGATGTATCCATCTCGGTCGCTCCTTAGGTTGTAATTCTGGTGGAATTTATGTGGTGCAGGCTGCGGTGGTAAGCGCCTGACGGGCCTAAGCTGGGGCGGCATTGTCAGCGTCAAAGGCGTTCAGCAAAACGGCCGACCGGGAATGTGGCTCCTCTCGCCATCAAAGCTGAATTGGATTCCTAATCGCACGATAGGACGGGATCGCTCTGTCCGAAAGTGCGTACCCCGACATCTTGTGTCGCCAAAATGACAGCTGCTCGGCATGCGATTTCGCCTGGCCCACAATCGACCATGCAGCGCGATATGCCTATGGCGGAGCTGCCGACCGTGCGCAACCGAATCGACCCCAGGGGGTGGGTGGCATCACGATCGGCGGCCGCAAACCCGCGGCCGAAGCCATAGGTCCTTTTCCCGGTAATCGCGGTCGATTCGCCGAAGGTAGGGGTGCGGTGGTGGCACATCAGGTCACGAGCAAACTCGATTCGGTGATATAACCGGCCGTTGTAGGTTGACAAGATGACGTTGTCCCAATCTGGCGGCTACCCAGCCGGGGCACAGCACAGTCTGAGATTCGATTTTGACGCTGCCTAACGGATTTCCTGACCACGGGCCAGTGGCTGATGAGGCGTTTGGTGGGGATCTGCCGCGTCATGTCCCGCCGCCGCCGGATCTGGACATGCCGGTGTTTCCTGCTCCGGTGCGTCTGGATGATCTGTCTGCTGCTGATGATCTGGTTGGGCAGTATCGTGCCGGTTTTGACGAGTACGCGGGTGTGCATGCTCAACGTGCTGGTGAGTACGCGCAAGAAAGTGCTGATGTTGACAGGCGCGCTCGGATTGTTGGTGATCAAGCTCTCGATTATCGACGACAAGCCGAGCAGGCCGCTCAGCTGGCGGATCTGCACGAAAACTGGCAGCAGTACGCCGAGGAGGCCGAACAGCGCACCGAGGTGTACCAGAAACAGGCGCGCGATGCCTACCAGGCGGATCGAGAAGCCGAACAATGGGCGCAGGACTACCAGCAGAATGAGCGGCAACAGCGGCAGCTGGCCGAGGCGGCTGAACGGCGCGTGGAGGTCCTGCAGCGACAGGTCCGTGAGGCTGAGGATCACGAGGAGGATTGGCAGCAGCAGGCGCAGTGGGCCGAGGAGGAGGAACAGGAGGACGCGCTAGAACAACAGCGGCTCGTGCGGGAGTCCAGGCGGCAGGTGGATTACTACCAAAAGCAGGTGCGCGAGGCTCAGCAGCAGGTGCGGGAGGCCCAGCAGGAAGCGCGCAATGCCCGGGAGCAGGAGCAGAACTACCAGCAGTGGGCGCAGGATGCCCGGGATACGGCTCGGGACGCCCGGAAGACGGCGCAGAACGCTGAGCAGAGGGCTCGGGTGGCTGGGCAGCGTGCGCGGGAGTTGCGGGAGCAGTCGCCGGAGGATCATCGGCGAGACGCCCAGCATTTTCGTAAGCGGGCTCAGCGGTTGGGTGGTGATCAAGCGCTGCAGCTGGGTAGTGATCAGCCGCCCCGGTTGGGTGGGATGGCCGGTGAGGCCACCACGCATGCCCATGATTTGTGGTCTGCTGGGCGTCAGGCACGGCTGGGGCGAGATGAGGAGCTGCGTCGTGAGCATGCCTATCGGCTCCTGGGTGGGCATTTCGCTGTCCCGCCGCCACCGCCGATCGGCGGGGTCGACGCTGATGGGGGGCGTCTGGTTTATGATCACCGCGCTATTGATGCTGGGGTGCGTGAGATGCAGCAGGTCGCTGCTCGGGCTCAGGCCAATCTGGATGCCGCTCGCCAGGCGCGGTTGCGGCTCCAAGACGCCGGGGCAGGGCAGGCCGCAGACGCGACCCAGGCCAAGCTATTGATGATCGAGAGGGTCAACCGGCGCCTGGTCGTGGCCGTCAAAGCGACACTGCGTGACCTCGGCGCGGTCAACCACGATATGGCCGCCCTCGACCAACAAATAGCCGCCCAATACCCGCAGTAGGGGGCACAGTATGTCGACTAAGAAAATTCCTATTCGCGTCACCAACGTTGCTGCTTCGACACCTTGACACCGCCGAGGACAACTACGGCTGTCGGACTGGCATATGATTTCGCAAGATCGGCGCCGAGGTAGCGCGGAGCGACGCCGCGGCTATGCCACCGAGGAGACAGCCAGTGCGAATCTTCTTACGTCGAATCGCTGTGACGATTGCCGCGTCGAGTCTCTTCGTGGTTGCCCATGCTGTCTCGGCGACTGGGCATGCCGAACCCGCGGTCACATTGCCGCCGATGACGTCTACTGATGCGGGACCCATCATCGGTGGGGGAGACAGCGCCCTAGAGCGCCGGATCTCGGAGCAGCTGGTTAGCTTCGACACCCCCGAAGTCGAGGAGGTCGACGGGTCGGATGCGGCTCAATTCATTGCTGCCGCAGCTGATGTCGCAGATCGTGAACTTGCTTCTGTCTTTCTGTTGTTACAGCGGGCGTTGGGATGCCAACAGAAGGCTGGGGCCGGGTTCGGGGCACGCGCCTACCGTCGGACCGACGGACGCTGGGGCGGCGCGATGCTGGTCATCGCGGAGAGCGCTGTCCCCGACGTCGATGCTCTCACTGCC
This sequence comes from Mycobacterium sp., assembly GCF_965230835.1. Classification (GTDB taxonomy): domain Bacteria; phylum Actinomycetota; class Actinomycetes; order Mycobacteriales; family Mycobacteriaceae; genus Mycobacterium. The sequence goes on along the minus strand of NZ_CBDDLW010000002.1, from coordinate 2,302,589 downwards.
TGCATAACGTCTGGTTGGCGTCGGGCCACGGCGGGAGCGCCGAATTCGATGTGCAACAACGGCTGGAGCTACCCTCCGTTTGCCAATACTCGCCGCGGTGAGCAAAGCTATTTCGTCTTGCTGGCCGGCACCGCCTCCGACTTCTGCAGCGTGCCTAACGCGAACTACAGGAACAAAGCGCGCTCGTGGCCGCGCTAGTTCTTCTACTGGACTAGGTGGTCGACAGAACGGCGCAGCCGAACAACGCTACACCCATCTATCGTAGCCAGCCGGTGCACACTCATGTACAACGAGCCGCGATGCCTTGTAAGGCGGAACAGCCATGACTCATGAACGGCAGCTACTGGTGGCAGCTTGGTTCCTGCCGAGGACGAATCTGCCCCCAAAGGTTATGCGTTCTGATCCGAATTTCCTGGCGTGCAACGGTAATCGTCAAATAGGCGTTGGTGCGCGGTGAGGATTTTGGCGATGGTCTTTGGCTGAACGTTCACATCCCAGATGCCCTCCTCGGCTGTACCGCCCAGCACGATGCCATCCGGGCGAGGGAACATATAGGTGTCCTTAAACGAGTAGGCGTAGCGCACTTCGGGCTGAGGCAATAAAACCGCCAGTTGACCGCGAACAGGGATCAAGTCGTCATCGCCAAACAACTGACGTGCGCCGAGGCCAGTGCAATTGAAAACAAGTTGTTCTTCTAGCCCGGAAATGTCACCCACGGTTCTGAACTCTCGGACATAGATTCGTCCGCCAGCAGCTTGTACGTCGCGGATTAGCCGTTGCAAATATCGGCCGGTTTCGACGTACATGGTGTCGTAGGCGGCCACGGTATCGATTGCGAACGGGTGCTCATCACCGGAGAGGGTCCGCATGTTGGGTGGGAAGCCGGCAAACGGTGGTTGTTCGGCAATGCTATCGGTATAGGTTGGCAGCCAGCGGACCCCATAATCATCTCCGACCAAGTTCTGGAAACGCCGCCAACTGTCGGTAGCCGCACTTTCATACTGTTTTCGCCAAGCTGCAGTCACGCGCTTCTCGTCGTACAGATGGTAGGGATACCATTGGCCACCAGCAACATCCGATGTTGTACGTGGTGGCAGATCCTTTGCGTACACGCTGACTTCGAAGCCAGCCTCTTGAACCAGCCGTGCGGTGCTTAAACCGATCACACCAGCGCCGATCACAGCGACCGATCCACTATGTCCGGGCAAGCCAAGGTCGATAGCCAGCCTGGAACTACCCCACGACAACGTAATGCCAGCGCCCCCGTGGCCGTAGTTATGGACCAGGCGTTGGCCGCCGAGTGGCTCGGCGCGGACGACAAAACCCCCCGATCGGAACGGTCGAAGTCCAGCGAGGGTGCGAATTGTTCGTCCAGGAGCCACATCAACCTTCGGTGGGCATATCATCGATGTTTCAGTCGCCCGCGTACAGCTCGGCACCGTAAATAACGCCATGCCGCCAGCGGTCGCGCCAAGAAAGCGTCTCCGATCCACGCCGCTGCCTCCCTTTTCGTCGCCAGCTGCCATTGTGCCGCGAGTCCACGACTCCAAGCGGAATGGGAAGGTCGTCGTGGCCGGAGACTGACCGACGAGGCTGGGGTCGAGGCACTGGAAGGCGGCCCGAAGATGTTTCGGTCAGTGGTGGCCTGATGCCCGGGTAAGCGAGCCGATGCCGATCCAGGGTTTGCTGACTCGGTTTGCTCGGAGCGCGAATCGATACCTGCTTCGCGGCGTTTGCGTGGATCGATTGGTGGCGGGTTCGTTTCGATTAGGGGAGGTTCGAGTTGGTAGTGACCAGCAACGAGGATGCTGGGTGTGTCGCGGCCGGGGAACCTTTGTCGTGGCAGGCACGGTTGTTGGCTGTTCCGATCGCCGCACTGATGGGTTCGGCGCCGCCGGCTTGGGTGGGATCACGCCGGACCGATCATCGTGGCCGCCGCGGAGTTGCGTGGATGGTGCGTTGCTGTCGGATGCGATGGCGGCTAGTTCTGCGATGCCGTCAGCCGGTGTTGGTGCCAGCCGAGGTTGCCGGGGTGGTCCAGATGCAGTCTCCTCCTGCAAGCGATTCGGCGGTTCGTCCTCAGGTATTGGATCGTTGGTGTATGCATCGTTTAGGGTTTGTTGATCAGGAACTGCTTTCGTGGCCTGATGACCGCGATTCGACAGCGCTGTGCTTGCGGCCTGTCGCGCGGAACTGACATCGGCCGCTGTGCGGAACGTGTCGGCGTGGTTGGGGGAGTCGGTTTGGCGATCCTTAATGTGGCTGAGGGCTTGTTCCGTCGGTTGTGGTACCGCGAGGGCGTTCCCGAGCGGTGGTGGGATCAGTTGTGGGTGGAGATGAAGACAGCTCGGGCTGACCAGGGCGCCCTGCGGCCAGGTCGCGGGTCGCTGGCGTCGGTTGATGTTGTGGCGCCGATTGCTTCGTACGGTCAGCCGGCCCAGGATAGGACTCGGGACACGCCCCAGGAGAAGCCCCTGGAAACGATGACTTGGGTGGTGAGCGGCGATTGGGGATTGTCGGCGTCGTCACAGACTGAGACGAACAATGCGGTGTGGTTGCATGGTGGGCAATCGGCGTCGGCGGCGACGTTGTGAATACAACCGGTGCAGAATGTGTCTACATTTCATGGTCAAATGTAGACGTAACCTCGAAGGCGCGGCTACGGTGATGCTGTGAGTGTGGAGTTTGTACCCCCGGGTCGCCGGGACCGAGCGGAGGTGGGGGGATCGACGGGGGCGGTGTCGGTACCCACGCCGATTGCTCTTCCGGATACGTTGCCACACAATTCTTTTCAGCTGATTGGTCCGCTGGTGATGGTGGCGGCCATGGCTGGTGTGTCTGTAGTGCTCTATTCGGCTGGGTTGGCGCGGTACATATTCTTCCCGCTGATCATGCTTGTCACCTACGGGGTCATGTTTTTCCGGCGCGACGGGTCGTCTCAGAAGCAGTTGTGGGCGAAGGGGGAGGCGGCGCTCCGGGAGTGGTCGAACAAGGCTGACGCGGCGCGTGCGGAACTGGCCAAGGCAGCTGAGCGGCAGTTTCAGCGATCCTGGTGGTCCCATCCGCGGCCACAGGATTTGGTCGGTTGGGTTGGTTCGCCGCGGATGTGGGAACGAACGCGACCCAGGGTGGGTTCTGCAAGCGCTCGGCAGGCTAATGACGGGTCTCAGGATTTTGCGCAGATCCGTTTAGGGGTGGGTACGGTACGGCAGGCGACGAGAGTGGAGTGCGGGCCGCTGCCTGATGACGTGACGTGGATCGAGCCGGCTAGCGGGCATGGGTTGCGGAAGCTCTTGCAGGAGCAAAGCTATGTGCGCGGAATGCCGCGCGTGGTGTCGTTGGCGGCGATGAAGGCGATGTCGCTAGTGGGGGATTTGAGTGGGATTCGTGGCCTTGCCTACGCGTTGATTTGCCAACTGTGTCTGTGGCATTCGCCTGATGATGTGAAAGTCATTGTGGTGACGAGATCTCCGGAGTTGTGGGACTGGGTGAAGTGGCTGCCGCATGCTCAAGCTGCGGCAGCGCGCGATGGTTGTGGTGAGCGTCGGCTGGTTTTTGGTTCGGCTGCGGAGTTTGAGGCGTTCTATAGCGATGAGTGGCTGGCGCGCGGCAAGTGGGTGCCGGAGGTGGCGGCGACGGGTTCGCTGCAGCATCCGTTGTTGATTGTGATCGACGATGCGTGCGGGCCGGCGAGTGAGTGGGCGGTGGTGGCTCCGCCAGCGGGTGTGGCGGGAGTGTGTTTCGTGCGGCTGGCCGAGGAACCCGGCTATGTGCATGTGTTTGATGAGGCAGCGAGTCGCCGGTCGGCGCCGGGTCTGGGTTTTACCGATGAGGTGATGTACCGAGTGGGCGATGGAGTGGTGTGGCGTGCTGATGTGACGTGTTCGGGGGTCGGCAGTGAGCGTTGAGCCCGACGAGTTGCCGTTTTATGCGGCGGCGGATTCGATGACGCTGGCTGAGGCTGAACGCTTTGCTCAAGCCTTGGCGCGTTATCGCCCCGCGCAGAACGATACTGCTGGCGGTACTGCGATCTGGTTGAAGCGGACGCTGCTGGATGCCGTTGGTGTCCGCGATGCGCGGTTGTTGGATACGGAGCGGCTATGGGCGGAGCGGTGGGCGCCAGGCGAGAAGTTTTGGAATTTCCCGGTAGGTATTGACGATAAAGGCGATATCGTCAATATGAATCTGGCTCAGCCGGCTGATTGTGGCTGGAATGGTAGTGGTGTAATCATCGGCCATGCAGGCTCCGGAAAATCAGTCGCGATCGCGACGATCGTCGAATCGTTAGTGTTGACGCATTCGCCGGAAGCCGTGGTGTGCGCGTTGTTTGACTTGAAAGTCCAGTCGTCCACGCGGTTCCTGGAAAAGTCGCCGAACATGCTTGCGGCGGTACGCAATCTGGGCGAGGAAGAGCACTTGTTGCGGCGCATGCATCTGGCGTTGGATGGTTTTTTCGAACGCCGTAAAGAGGCATGCATCGCGGCGGGCTGCACGGATATGAACGACTACAACGCAAAAATTTCGCGCGGCGAGAATTTGCCGCGGCTGCCGGCGTTGTTGGTGATTGTTGAGGAATTCGACGAGCTGCGGGATGCGTATCCAGAGATCTTCGAATTTCTCGACAGGCTGGTCCGCGAGGGGCGCGCCTACCATATTGCCTTGTTGCTAGCGGGGCAACGATACGAATCGGCGCTGGCCGGTGATATCGATGAGGCGCTCGGGTGGAGGATCGCGCTGCGCACGGGCACGGGGGAGGAGTCGCAGAAGGTTATCGACGATCCCCGCGCGTTTCAGTTGCGGGCTCGCGGCGATGAAGGAATCGGGTATCTGCGGGTGGGCGCCGGTCCGCTGGTGAAGCTGCGGTTTTTTAACGCAGGGGCACCGTATGTGGTGCCGGCACCGGTCGATGATCGGCATGTGATGGAGTCCGCGGATTGGTTTGAGCCGCGCGAGTTCACTGTCGCGGTAGCCGATGATGTCGATGGCCGGTTGGCGCCGGCGACGGTGTTGCCGGCGCAGCGACAGTCGCCGTCGACTGAGGCGGTCGATGCTGGTGATTTCGAGGTAAGCGAATGTGCCGCGGTATTTGAGGCGCTGGCCCAGGTGCCGACGCGGCCTTCGGTGGACTTCTGGTTGCCGCCGCTAACGGCTGGATTGGCAGCGGATGAACTGGTGGGATTGCTGCGGGGTAAACCGTGGCATGTTGACTACGGCGCCAACGATGGTTTGTTGTTCCCGCTGGGACAAGAGGATCGTCCGAGAGAATGTCGCCAGCCGGTGCTTGCGATCGATGTGGCGGCTCAGCACTTAGCGCTGGTGGGCGGTGCGGAGCCGGAGTTGGCGACCGCTTTGATGACCGGCATGCTGGGCGCCGCATTGATGTATGACCCGCGACGGGTGCAATTTTATTGCGTGGCTGGCGGTGGCCTGGAGTTGTTGGGTCTACGTCATCTGCCGCATGTAGCCGCCATTGCGGACAAGGCGGACGCCGATGGTGTTGCACGTGTGCTGGACGCCGTTGTTGACGTCATCGCGTATCGGTCGACAAAGTTCAGCGAGTTGGATATTGATGCGGCGAAGTTTTTTGCAGCCCGTGCGGCCGACCCGGATGCGTATTCGGAGATCGAAGGCGGGCATGTGGTCGTGGTCGTGGACAGCTTTGTCGGTCTGCGTGAGGCGTTCTCTGATCCGCGGGCGGAGTGGTTTGTTCCGGCGATGCTGAAAATCGCGACCGACGGCCTGTCCGCCGGGGTTCATCTGGTGGTGTCGAGTGACACATGGGGCACAGCGTTCAGTATGGAGATCCAAGAACAGATTTCGGCCAAATTCGAGTTACGGCTGGCCGACCCCAACGGCTCGAGGGTGAGTCGGCGCGAACAAGAACTATTGCCGAAGAATCAGTCGGGGTGGGGTCTGAGCAATGCAGGCAATTTGGTCAGGATCGGGCTGCCATGCCTGACCGATGGAGCCGGTGAACAGGTGTCGGACGGACTTGGCTTGGCCGCCGCGATTGACGCGCTGACGGGTACGAAACGCTCCACGGTGATGGCACAGTTGCCGGAATGGGTGGCTTTGGAGGATTTACAGGACCACGTGCCACCGGGCACCTTGGCTGTTGCATTGCGGGAAAAAGACCTCGAAGCGAAAGCGTGGGATTTCCAACAGAATCCACATTGTGTAGTCGTTGGTGCGAGGGGGTCGGGGCGCACAACGTTCCTGCGTACGGTGTGTCGTGCGATTACGGATGCTTTCACGCCGGAGGAAGCTCAGCTGCATGTGGTGGATTTGCGTCGACAATTGGTGGGGGCGATTAGTGTGGCGCACACGGCCTCACATTCAGTGACGATTGCGGCCGCGGTGGAGGCAATGCGGAATCTGGTCGGTGAGCTGCAAAGCCGCAAGCATCCGTCGGGAACTAGCTCGATAGAGGCGTCGACGCAGCGTTCCTGGGTAGGTCCGCAATTGTTCGTGGTCGTCGACAACGCGGAAATGCTCAGCCATACGTCACCAAGTTTCCCGTTTGGGCTTGTACTGCCCGGGGCGGAACCGTTGTACGAGTTTGCCCTGCAGGGGGCCGAGCTTGGCTTACACATTGTCTACACCGCGCAGCTGAACAAGGCTTACCGGACGGCCTCGGCTGAGAACCCGCTGTGGCGCAATGTGAGCGGCATGTCCACTCCGACGTTGATCCTCAGCGGGGACCGCGACCTGGGGCCGGTGGCTGGTAACGTGTCGGCGCGTCACCAGCCACCAGGCAAAGGATTATGGGTCGTTATGGGCGATGGTGACGTGGACACTGTTTTGGTCGGCTGGACAGACGTGCCCGCAAACCGCCAGCCGTCAGCGCCACTAATTTCCGACGGTATGGATTGGATCGAGAGGGTGCGCTGGAAGCCAGCGCGACCAGGCTCTGGGCTTACTCGCATAGACCCTGATACATAGCCCCAAAAGAATGTGGTGGGCGCTTCTCGAATCCTGACCGGGCTCGGGAAGCGAACCCGGGTATGGCCACGCGCTTGCTTGCGGGGATCCGTTGTTCGCAGGCAGACCGAAATTCGCCGGCAGGTCTCGTGTTCGGGGATCCTGAACCGGCTGCAACCCTGACTTGGTGTGCGCATTGCGGCACGGTTGAAGACCACCAGTCGGAAGGACTGCTAGAGAATGTTTCGCGAGCAAAGAGTGTCGGCCCGGATACCTGCATGCAGTCCGTTGATTGATGTGATGCCTCAAGCCGAGCAGGCCGCCGGTTGCGGAATCGAAGAGCGGAACGACCCATCAACATCGCCTCTGCCGAACCTACCCCTGAATCGTCCGAAACCGGGGTCGACTAAAACAATCGCAACCGCACGTCTCGGTCGTCCTGGAGAGCTCGCCGGATCCGCTCGGTTTTCTCCTTCTGAGATATATCGGACACCCTTGCGGTCCGAAGGGCTCTGCTTAGATGAACTTCTGTGAGATATCCAATCGGATATCAGATGAGAAGATTTGTCTTAATTGCTACTCCGTCTCGGAATCGATTGTTGGATAAGGCATCCTGTTACCCATGGCGTCGATGGTTTTCGCTGCGCCCCCGTCTCTATCGACTCTGCGTGACCAGCAGTTGCGGTCGGCCGAGGCGACCGAAAAGTGTGTTTACGCGGGGTTCGCTCGAGGCGATCGCTGTTGGAGTGAGCGGCCAGCCGGCACTGCTCAGGGCTGCTGGTCGTCTAAGTCGTCCGGGTCGGCCGGATGAGGCGGGGTCGAGTCGATATCGGCTTCGGTGTGGCTTGGAATGAGCCCACGCTGCGTGTCTTTGGCCATACCTGCGCTGTGAGTTGCTTGTCGAGAACCCGTGCGTCCAATAGTCAATGGGGCCGGATATATATGTGGCCCAGTCGGTTTCGGTGTTCGGGTCGAGCCAACAGGAATTGACGCTCGGCGGGTAGGCCGGACCCACCGAGCATCAAATTTCACGGAAGGCGGTCAGTGGCAGTCGATGCGTTGACGACGTTTCCCGCCGCGGCGTGGGCCCCGAATGGCGTGCTCAAGCTGGCGTGGATGCCGCAGGCGTTGCGGCCGTTGCCCCGCGTCTCCTCGGGGTCGACTCGTATCCCGGCGGCTGACGCAATCAACTTCGACAGTGATTCTGATGAGCTGCCGGTCGATTGGGCCGACACGCTGTGCCTGCAAGGCACGGGCTTTGGCGACCGAGGTGATTGCGGCGCCTACGAGGTCGTGCGGATGAAAGGACGAGAAAATGGCTGAGGAGTCTGGCGACGACCGCCGCGGCGCCCAGCGTGCCGAAATGCGTTCGCCGCTGGCGCCGGTGACGGCTGCGCAGGTTTCGGCACACAATTTTTTGCGCCGCAGGAATGCGGCGGCAATCACCGAAAACGACGTGGGCATGGTCTCTGAGACCGGGCGTCGTGAGACGGGATTTCTGGTATTGGCCGCGGTCCTAGTGACGGTGGTCTGTGTTGCCGCAGTGGTGTTGGCGCAGATCCGCCCGATCGGGCGCGTTGATCAGTCCAAGATCGTCGCCGACGGCGACAACCATGCGGTCTATGTACTGGTCGACGGGGCCCTGCGTCCGGCATGGAATTTGGTATCAGCACAGCTGATTGTCGGCCAGCCGTTGCGCCCGGCCACGGTTAGACCTTCAGTCTTGGCGAAATATCCCAGTGGACCTCGGGTCGGAATTGTCGACGCTCCCCAGGCGATGCTGGTTCACAGCGGCTCAACATCGCGGTGGGCGTTGTGCGACACCGCGCCGGCGGCCAGGTCGGATCGGGAACCCACGGTCACCGCGTTGGCTGGGCGATTAACGCTGGGCGATCGTGCGCGGCCCCTTGGCCCGAACAATGCTGTGCTGGCCGAGCATGCGGGAGCGACGTATGTGGTGTGGGGTGCCCACCGGTCACGGATCGACTTGTCGAATCGTTCACTGACACTGGCATTGGGCATCGATTCGACTGCGTCGGCGCCGGTGCGGCTGTCGCGCGCGCTGTTCGAGGCGATCCCCGCCACCGAGGCGCTTGAGATACCCCAAATCCCACGAGCCGGGTCGGCGTCTAGATGGGATGTCGGTGCCGACGTCATGGTGGGTACGGTGCTAAACGTGGCCGGGCGCGGGGGCGCGCCCGATCAGTTGTATGTGCTGTTGCCTGATGGTGTTCAGCGAGTCGCGCCGTTTGTCGCGGCGTTGATCATGTCGTCGTCTGCGGATGGGCAGATCGCACCGTTGCCGGTGGCACCCAAGGTGGTGGCATCGATACCGCTCGTGAGTTCGTTACCAGTGGACTACTACCCTCAGCGTCGACTGAATATTGTCGATAACCGAGAGTCTCGGGTGCTTTGCGTCGCGTGGTCAAAGGCCCGCGGCGACCGTGAATCTGTGACGACTGTTCTATCTGGTAGCGGATTGCCGCTGTCACCGTCGGCTGAATCAAAGGTCTCCGCATTGGTTCGTAATGATCGCCGCCCAACCAGCGTGGAGGCCGATCGGGTGTGGATCGCCTCGGATGCGGCGAATCTGGCCGCAGTCACGAGTGCGGCACCCGGAGCGACCAGTCGCGAATCGTTGTGGTGGATTTCGCCGCAGGGGGTGCGTTACGGGATTAGCCGCGACGACGAAACACTGCGTGGCTTGGGGCTAGATCCTGCTGTGCAGGCGGTTCAGGCGCCGTGGCCGCTGGTGCGCGTGTACGCGCGGGGCGCCGAGCTTAGTCGGGCGGCAGCCTTAGTCACCGCCGACACGGTGGGGGTGCCGTCGGTGGTTGCTCCACTTTCCACCGGTCAGTAAACCCGTCTACATGCTGGCGATGTATGTAGACATTAGCGAGGAAGGTTCGTTAGGGTGCCACTGTGAGTGACGACGACGATGGGATCGAACACGCGGATTTCGCACGCCGGTACGGCTTTTCGTTACCTGCGCGGTCGCCCCAATGTGGCGGACGAGGTGCTGTCGGTGATGGAGGCCGCAGCGTTGAGAAGGCCCAAGCGTCCGACCCGGAGTCCGTGCCGTTGCACGGTGTGCTTACCGGAGAGCTAGATCCACAAACCGGTGTCAGCCCCACGCCAACGCGTACCTACAGCTACGCCCCCTTCACCGCACCGCCGGCACCCGCGTTGTACCCATCCCGGGCGAACGGCGCGTCGGCGGCAAGTCGACGCGATGCCGCCGATCTCCTCGACCGACTCAGCCCACAGAAGCAAACCCCGCCGCCAGCACCGCTACCAACCTGCGGATGGCAGCGCGTTGTAGTGAAAGCCACTGGCGGAGTGGTCAATCCGGGCTTGTCCGAGTATGAAGAGAGGCTACGCGAGGACATCGCCTCGATCAGGGGCCTGCTGCGCGGAAACTGTTATAAAATCGGCGTTTTCGTCGCAAAAGGGGGGACCGGAAAGTCGACTGTGGCTACCTTGCTCGGCTCAATACTGGCCGAGTTTCGCAGTAAGGACCGTGTGATCGCGGTTGACGCCGATCCGTCGTTCGGCAAGCTCGCGAACCGTATCGCGCCGGAGACTACGCAAACGTTTTGGGAGTTACTCGGCGATGAGTCTGCCGGCCGACTGACGCGTTGGACTGATGTAGAAGCACATTTGGGTGCCAACAACAACACCGGTCTGTGGCTGTTGCGTGGCGAGCACCGAACTCATGGCCGCCGTATCATCGACGGTCCGACCATCGCAGGGGCCCTGAAAGTTGTTGACCGTTACATGCGGATCGCGGTGATCGACTGCGGCCAGGTTCTTGACCACCCGGTCATGAGTGCCGTACTGCCGACGCTCGATGCGGCAGTGATCGTTGGTGCCATGGAGCCGGCAGCAAGCCAGGCCGCCGGCGAGACACTGGCGTGGTTGAACGAGTCTGGGTATCACCGGCTGCTAGGCAAAACGGCTGTGGTTCTCAATGATCCGCGCGGTCGCAGTTCAAAATCCAAACGCATTGCCCTCGAACGCGAATTCAGCGCACACACTGACGGGGCAACGGTGGTGTTTCCTTTCGACGAACACCTGAGCGCGGGGGGAGTTATCGACACGAAGAACGCGAAATCTGGGGTGTCGTCGCGCACGCGCCGTGCCGCGATAGGGCTGGGCGCCTGCGTCGCGGCTGGATTCGCCACGACAACACTAGAACCGGAGCTCCGATGACTGCGACGCTGGAACAACACGACACCGCACCGAGATCGGAATCGACGGAAACGGCGGCTGCGCTTGTGCCTGCGTCGGTGCGGGTGTATCTGCTTGTAGAAAACCAGACACTGATCCCGATGGTGCTGCCAGCCCAAGCGCCGTTGGCCAAAGTTGCCGCGGCGACTGTCAAAGCGGTGCAGAACCGACTCAGCGTTGGCGCTTTGAGTAGCACCGGGGTCTATGAGTTTGGTTGGATTGACGGCGCGGTTTTGTCCGACAAACCCGATTCCACCCTGGAGATAGCAGGTGTGCGTGACGGGGACCTGCTGCAGTTAGTGGCTGCCGGCAGCGCCGTGCGCTACGTTCCTCGCAACGAGAACGTGGCGAGTGCGCTGGCCGCGTATCTGCGGACCTCTGTTCGCCCGGTGACTCCAGCGACGGCTCACGTCGTTGGGGTCGCGACTGCTGTTGGCGTCGCAGTGTGTTGTGCACTGCTGATTTGGCGGACCCGGTTCATGCCTGGGTCGTCCGAGTTGGTTTGTGCGTCCGCTTTGGCTGTGCTGGCCGCGTTGGCTTGGCTAGCCACGTATCTGACGCACAAACGCTGGCCGGAATTGAGATTCGCCCAGGACGCTTCCGCGACGACGGGTGTGGTGCTTTCGGCCGCGTGTTTGTCGGCGTTGCCGCCCAAGATTGGTACTCCGAACCTGTTTGTCGCCGCTGTGACACTCAGCGTGGGTGCCACGGTGTTGGTGGTTTTGCGTCAACGCTATTGGGGATTGGCGGCTGCGGTGATCTGCACCGGCGGACTCGTCGCTATTGCCGCCGGGGTGAGCCTATTCGCTCCGTTGTCAGGACTTCAGATCGGCGTCGGCGCGCTGGTGAGCGCGCTGGCATTGATTACCGTGGCACCGGCCCTTGGTTTGTGGTGTGCGCGGATTCCGCGCCAGCCGTTCCGCTCGCTCCGCAACCGTGACATGTTCGATCACGCTTCGGGTCAACCTCGTGACACGTTATCGCCGGAGCTCGACGACACCGCCGACCCATCGGTGCTATCTGCCGACCAAGTTGCCGCCGCAGCGCAACGCGCCCGCTCAGCCCTAGTGGGAATCTGCGCCGCCGTAGCAGGAATCCAGATTGTCGGAGCGTGGCTGACGATCACACCACATACCCATCGCCCAGTATTGGGCGTATTGCTCGTTGGTGCGGTAGCGCTTGAACTGATCCTGCGTGCCCGCCGGTTCAACGACCGCGTGCAAGCGGTGTTACTGGTCGCGTCGTCTATCGCGGCGCTGGTCTTGATTGGTGCAAGGTATGCCTGGGCTGCGGCCCCGGATGCGTCGGGCGTTCTGATGTACTGCGGTTGGGCGGCGTTGCCAGGGGTCTTGGCATTTGTTACCGGCACTGCACTTTGGCGATATCTGTTCTCCCCGAATACCCGTAAGGCCGTCGAATGGCTGGGCTATCTGCTGATTGTGCTCATACCGTTGCTAGCGGCATGGGTGCTGAACATTTTCGGTTTCCTACGGACACAGGGGCTGCACTGGTGAGGCGGCGTTTCGCAGCTGTAATGACTGTTACGGCCACGATGACCACTGCCGTGACGCTCGGGGCGACAACCTCTGCCACTGCTGAAGTGGAATCGCCGGGGATTGACCCGGCGGCGTTGCCGCCGGCGGGCGCGCCGGGCCCGGAGCAGGTAATGAAACAAACGTCGAAGTGCATCAGCCCGATCACTGTAGGCCGGCCGGATGTCAAGTTGTCCGCCCCTGGATTTGAGATGCTCGACGTCGAGCAAGCGTGGCGGTTCTCGACCGGGGCCGGAGTGACCGTTGGTGTCATCGATACTGGTGTAACCCCTAACTCTCGCCTTCCGCGGCTGTATGCCGGCGGCGACTACCTCACCGGGCAGGCGGGCACCGGCGGCCTGGACGACTGCGACGGCCACGGCACGATCGTGGCCAGCATCATCGGCGGTCAGCCGTTTGATCCGGCCCGCAAACCACCATCGCTCCCGCGCAACGCAGCACCGTTGCCGCCGCCGCCCCCGCCGCCGGGTCAAGGCCATGCGACAACTCCATTGCCCAAGCCGGTCACTGGGAGCGTCGAGAAGCCCGCGCCGGCAGCGGTTTCTCAGCGTGGCGCACCACCGCCATCATCGCCACCTGCGTCACCGGCACCGCCACCGCCTGCTCCGGCAGCGGCTTCTCAGCGTGGCGCACCACCGCCACCACCGCCGCCTGCGCCACCTGCGTCACCGGCACCGCCACCGCCTGCTCCGGCAGCGGCTTCTCAGCGTGGCGCACCACCGCCACCACCGCCGCCTGCGCCACCTGCGTCACCGGCACCGCCACCGCCTGCTCCGGCAGCGGCTTCTCAGCGTGGCGCACCACCGCCACCACCTGCGCGGCCCAGTGGTGATGCGTTTGTGGGTGTGGCCCCGGACGTGGCGATCATCGCGATGCGGCAAAGCTCGCAAGCATTTGCCCAGCAAGACGGGATGGGCGACCCAGATGGCCGGATCCGGAAGGCGAGCGATCTGAGCACACTCGCGCGTGCAATCCGCCGGATGGCCGACCTGGGAGCGGGGGTCATCAACGTGTCCGCGCAGATCTGCATGAATGTCAGCGACACGATCGACGATGCGGCGGTCGGCGCAGCATTGAACTATGCGGTCGTAGAAAAAGACGCCGTAGTTGTCGCCGGTGCCGGCAGTGTCAATGATGAAGGCTGCGGCCAAAACCCGCTTTTCGATCCGCTGCGAGCCGACGACCCGCGCGATTGGCATCAAGTGTCAACCGCCGTCACACCAGCCTGGTATGGCGGTGATGACCTGGTGCTCACTGTCGGGGCCGTAGACGCCGGCCCAGACTCCCAAGGCCGCGTTTTGCCGGACAGTATTGCCGGCCCATGGGTGCAGGTGGCGGCGCCTGGCTCGCCGATCGTCGGTCTGGCAAATCAACCCAGTGCCGCGGCGGTCAATGCCCAACCAGATCCGCCGAAACCCAGCGAAACAATTCCGCTGCGGGGTACAAGCTATGCCGCGTCGTTCGTCAGCGGGGTAGCGGCCCTGGTGCGTGCCCGATTCCCGAGTTTGACCGCGCACCAAGTGATGCGCCGCATCATAGAGACAGCCCACAACCCCGCCGGCGGTGTCGACAACCAGGTCGGATTCGGCATCGTGGACCCGGTCTTGGCGTTGACAGCAGACATTGCAGCTGGCCCCAGGCTGCCGGTGCCGCACCGGCGCCAGCGTCTCGGTCGTCCCGCGCCGGCTCGGGCGATTGATCACACGCCCCGCAATGTGGCACTGATCTGTTCCGGCCTGGTGGTTTTAGCCGGGGCGGCCACGACGACTGCGGCTAATCTGCGGCGAAGGCGCAAGCGTTGAGGGCGCCGGTGGTGCGGTTCGCGGTGCCGGCGCGAGCGGTGGTCGCTGGGGAACTGGCGGTGCTCGCGGCGCTGGTGCTGTTGACCACAGTGGGCCTGGCGCCGGGTCTGCCCACGGTGGGCGTCGTCGTTGTGGCGGCCGCGGCGCTGGTGAGTATCCGCATCTACGGTCACACCATCCCGGCGAGGTTTTTGCTGTGGGTAGCCCAGCGGCGTGGTTACGACCTTAAGGCGCATGTTGCAGAACCAGTTGACATCCGGCGCGGCGACATGTTGATCGGCGTCCAACGTGACCGTGTTACCACCACAGCCGTCATCGAACTCGGCGGGACAGCGTACACACCCACGGTTTTGACCGATCGCCGTCAGTCGGTTACGCACAACACTGTGCCGCTATCTGTGCTAGCTGACCAGCTTGCTCAGCCGGGGCCGCTGGTCCTGGCTGGGATCGATATTGTCTCGGCTGGGTCGCGCGTGTCTGGCGCGCGGGGTTATGCCCCGGTGTACTCGGCGGTCCTTGCCGAGCAGCCAGCCGCCGGGCAACGACGTAGCTATGCGATTATTCGGCTCGATATGGCCGCGTCGATGCATGGGCTGGCGCTGCGTGACAGTGCTGAAGACGCTGTGGCCGCGGTAGCTGAACGCATCGTTTGTGCGCTGCGGCAACGGAACTGTCGGGCCAACCCGCTTTCGGCTGCCGCGATCAACAATTTGGCCAATCATTTGGCGGGCCCACTAATACACGGCGACACCACCGCTTACCGCGGATTCCTCGATAACGCTGGCAGGTCGTACTGGGCCAGCTACTACTACTCGCCGGAAGACATCACCACCGCCAACCTCAACGAGGTGTGGTCATGGCGCATCCAAGGCGCCGTAAGCACGGTGACCATTTCACCGGCACCGAGCGGCGCCGTTCGGGTGGGTGCCATGGTGCGCGCCGAAACCGGTGCCGCGCCAACGTCGTCGCCGGCGGCCTATCTGAACCCAATTCCGGCCCAACAGATCCGCGCCGCGGCTAGCTGCGTGCCTGGAGCACCGCGGCTCGCTGGGCTACCGACTGTGGAGTGCACCAACACGGCGGATCTGCAGATTCCGGTCGGGCCAGCTGGCGTGCTTGTCGGAACGGTCACAGACTGTGATCAACAACGTCCCGTGCTGCTACCGCTTACTGACCCGGTCCACAACACCCGTATCCGTTTCACTAGCGGAGACAGCGCGTTCCTGCGGCAGGTGTTGCTGCGCGCGGCCGCGGTGGGGCACTCGATCAGCGTCTACACCGACCGACCTGAGCACTGGGCTGGCATCGAGGCTCCTCTGATCGAGATCCATGAATCCGCGGCCGCGATACCAGCGACGCCGGCCACCATCGTGGTCAAGGACCGTGCCGACGGGCAACCGCAATCCAGTGCGACCACCATCGTGTCACTGCCCACCGATTCCTCTTACCCCAGTGGAGTTCGCCCAGACATTGAATTCAGTCAGACCGCCTCCAACCAGGTGCTGATCAGGGCGGCGTCGCTGGAATGGGTAGTCACCCCGGTCAGCTTCCCTGATGAACGTCCCTACCTTGGTCTAGCAGCGCCAACATCAGACGCCATCTCGGTAGCCGCGACAACGTGACGAGTCTGGTGATGCGCCGCCGCCACGGATCGTCTTGCTTTGCGCCTGATCAAGGCCCGGCGCACCTCGCCGCGATGGAGCAGAGCTGGTTCGGCCTGACCCGCCGCGTCATCACGCTTGCGACGGCCCGAGTATGGGTCGGGCGATGCTGCGGCTAGCAGTGACCGGGTGCCGGGGCTGGGCTTCGCACGGTTGTTTTCCGTTTCTCGCCAGTCAGGCTAGGCGCGAGCCTGCTGCTTAGGTGGCATCACGCAGTGCTTGGAGCTGACGATGTAGATGTTCGCCTTCGCGTGCTGCGGCTTGCAGATGCACGAGGAGGTTCTCGGCTCGCCGGTCGGCCTGGCGGATCAAACGCAGGATTTTGTCGTCGCGGGTCAGAATGGAATCGGTGGCGCCGCCGGCGGCTTCTTGAGGAGTGGCGCCAAGCAGCGCAGCCGCCGCCGAGCCGCGCTCCCAACCCAGGGTGTCGTCGTAGCTGAGAAGTTTTGCCACGGTGAGAGTTTTTTGCCCGGGTCGGCTGCGTAACTTGCCGAGGGTAGATCGGTCAGGACCGCCGCGGGCGGCCAGTTCCTCTTGGGTCAGACCCAGATCGGCCAAGCGCTGGTTGACAAAGTGGATCAACCGTTCGGGTCCGTCTTTGGGCGCTGCCATGGGCGCGAGGTTACCAGCCTGCCCCAATGTTGTCGCCATCGCAGTCTGAGATGCGGACAAGCGACAGTTGCTGGCAGTGGGGAGAACGACCTGGCTGCGCCAAATTAGTGAAAATGATCCCGTGCACTTTCGCCGATTGGCAACCGGCGCTGGCGGGCAGTCACAAGATGTTGACGCTGCGTGAGCAGAATCGGGCAAGGATATCGTGTCGCACCGTGGTGAAGCCGGATTTGGCCGGCTTGTGCGCCGAAAGCAGCTGCGAATGCGGTGGCGGGCACTGACCGGGATTGTTTGGTGCGCTTAATGTGCCAGTGCCCCGAGTGACTCGCGGATTGCGTGTATTGCGGGTGTCATTGTTATTGCTGGGTTGACGGCGCGTCGTACTCCGACTCCGAGGGCTGTTGCGACGATGAGGTCTGTCATTTCGTTGAGGGTGGTTGTGTCGAAGTGGTTGGTGCCGGTTCGGGTGGCTAGGGCGCGTATGGCGTCGGTGATGGTGGTATGGATGCCTTCGTGTATTGCGGTGATCATGTGGTTTTGTTCTGGGTTGCCGCGGGCGGCGACGGCGAATTCCATTTCGAGCATTGTCCAGCCGGGGTCGCCGAAGGTTTTTTCGAGCCATTCCTCGATGGTGTTGATTAGGTCGGTTACTTCGCCGGGTGCGGTGGTGATCGATGAGACCTGGGCGCGTTTTTCGGCGTGGATGCCGAGGAGGACTTCGCGGCATAGGTTGGGTTTGTCGCGGAAGTTGGAGTAGACAGCGCCTTTGGAAAAGCCGGCGTCATCGGCGATCTGGTCGAGGCTGGTGGCCGCGTAGCCGTCGCGGAGGAACCGAACGCGTGCGGCGGTCAAGATGGCCGCGCGTGTGGCGGCGCGTTGTTCGACTCGTGTCAGCCTGGCCATGTATCGATGATACGACCCCGACCAGTATTCGCATACTACGGGTATGCGAATACTGGTGGACTTGGTGGGTTGGGTGGGGTGGTCGGGCGGGGTTGGTGTGGGGTGGCCGGTTGGCTGAGGTGGGGCTGGTCGGGGCCGGCCCCGGGGTGGTCGTGGGGTGGGGGTGTGGGTGTGTCCCGGGGCTGGTCATAGCGCCCTCGTATTGGTGTTTGTGCCGGAAAACGGCCGTTTCGTCGGGTGTTGGGCCCGGTGTGATGTGGTGCTGGGCTCGGTGGCGGTGGTGGTGGCTGATCCGGGGTGTCGCCGGCGGTACGGCGCCGGTATGGCCCACGAGGGGCCGCACCGGTTGCATCCCCACATACTGTTGGTATATCTATATCGCTGGTATACAAATACTGAACGAATTCAGATGCCGTGGGTATGTGACTATGTGGCGTGGTT
Organism: Mycobacterium sp.; assembly: GCF_965230835.1. Classification (GTDB taxonomy): domain Bacteria; phylum Actinomycetota; class Actinomycetes; order Mycobacteriales; family Mycobacteriaceae; genus Mycobacterium. The sequence continues at coordinate 2,284,466 of NZ_CBDDLW010000002.1, read as the reverse complement.
CCGCACCCGCGCGGCGGGCTCGGTTCGACCGGGCCACGGACTTTCCAGGAGGCCACGCTGTACCAGCTCACAGCACCCGTGCTGGCCAATCCAAGCCCCCCGCCTCACACCGCGACGGCCATGACACCACCACCGTCGGCAGGGCCAGCCCCAGCTCCCCGGCGGGGGCAACCGGGCACGACCAACCAGCAACCAGCCACCTGCGGCGCGGATCGAGGTGAACCCCATACCCAGCAATTACGTAGGCAATGACGTAAACGTTAAATAACGGCAATTCGATTAGGAGGTCGCTGTGGCAGAGGGCACCGCACGGGCGCTGAGACCAGTCGTCGATCTAGTGCGCATCTACCTCAACGGCATCGGCAAGACCGCGCTGCTGAGCGCCGCCGACGAAGTCGACCTCGCCAAACGCATCGAAGCCGGACTCTATGCCCAGCATCTACTCGACACCAGCACACACCTGACCCGCAACCACACCCGCGACCTCACCGCCATAGCCCGCGACGGACACGCCGCGCGCCGCCACCTCCTGGAAGCAAACCTGCGCCTGGTGGTATCGCTGGCCAAACGCTACACCGGCCGAGGAATGCCGCTGCTCGACCTCATCCAAGAAGGCAACCTCGGCCTGATCCGCGCGGTAGAGAAATTCGACTACACCAAAGGATTCAAATTCTCCACCTACGCACAGTGGTGGATCCGCCAAGCCATCACCCGCGGCATGGCCGACCAAAGCCGCACCATCCGACTACCGGTCGGCCTCGTCGAACAAGTCAACAAAATCGCACGAACCAAACGCGAAATCCACCAAAACCTCGGCCGCGAAGCCACCGACGCCGAACTCGCCGCCCACTGCGGCATCCCCATCAACAAAATCAACGACCTGCTCGACCACAGCCGCGAACCCGTCAGCCTCGACATGCCCATCGGCTCCACCGACACCACCCCACTGGGCGACTTCATCGAAGACACCCACACCATGTCCGCCGAAAACACCGTCATCACCGAACTACTCCACACCGACATCCGCACCGTCCTGGCCACCCTCACCGAACGAGAACACCACGTCATCCGACTACGCTTCGGCCTCGACGACGGACAACCACACACCCTCGGACAAATCGCCACCCTGCTCGACCTCTCCAAAGGCCGCATCGGCCAAATCGAACGACGCGCCATCGCCAAGCTACGCACCAGCCAACCAGCCAACCGACTACGCGCCTACGCCAGCTAACAGCAACAACCCGGCTACCGGACCGGCTCCTTTACCCGGGTTCGCAGCCGAGCGCATCCAACCGCTCCCGACGAGGTCGGCAAAGCGCAACCCCTCCCGGCCCCGAATAGCAGTGGGTTACCACGTCCCCGCGTCTGACCTGGGATCGGAACCGGCATTGATCGCGACGTCGCTGGCCCACCGGTAGTCGGCCTTGCCCGCCGGCGAACGCTCGATCTTGGGGGTACGGATGATTGCCTTCGGCAACTTGTAGCGGGCGACGTGGCTGGCGCAGACATCCATCAATTCCTTGTCAGAGGCGTCGGCGCCGTCGCGGAGTTGGACGATCGCTGTGACTTCACTGCCCCATCGTTTCGACGGGCGACCGACGACCACGACGTCGCAGACTTGCGGATGGGCGGCTATCGCGCGTTCCACCTCTTCGACGAAAACCTTTTCGCCTCCCGAGTTGATGGTTACCGCGTCTCGTCCGAGCAGCTCGATGCGACCGTCGTCGAGCAGCCGGGCACGGTCGCCTGGTATCGACCAGCGCACACCGTCGATGACGGGAAAGGTGCGTGCGGTTTTGGCTTCGTCGCCAAGATAACCCAGCGGGATGAATTTGCGCCGAGCTAACCAGCCGTCTTGCTCGCCTGGCGACAAAACCCGGGTCAGGTCGGCCGCGATGACCGAGGTCTCGGAGCCCGGCATGAAGGTCGCTGCCGCAGTTGGGGTGACGTTGGACGTCATTGCCGTCATCTGTATGCCCGACTCTGAAGCGCCGGCCGAGTCGATGACGAAGACATGGGGTAGAGCTTGCAGCAAGCGTTGGCGCACAGTAGGAGTCAGTGCGGCGCCTCCGTTGCTGAGCGACATCAATCCGGATAGGTCGTAGTCGCCGGATTCAAGCTCGTCGATTAGCGGTCGTGCGATGGCGTCGCCGACGACGGGCATGCTCACGACGCGCTCACGCTCGACCAGGCGCAGCACCTGGTCAGCTTGCATTCGTCGCACGTCGTCGGGAATCGCGACCCATCCCCCCATGGTCAAAATGGTGAAGGCCGCCCATTGTGCCGCGCCGTGGATTAATGGGGGGATCAACACAATCGACATGGCACCAGCGCCTTCAGCGGCGCGCTTGGCCAGTGCGTCATAAGAGGTGAACGGTTCATCCGAGCCAAAGGGTCGTCCACCCATCGACGATATGAAGACGTCGTGCTGGCGCCAGAGCACTCCCTTGGGCATACCGGTGGTACCGCCGGTATAGAGCAGGAAAACATCGTCGGGACTCGGGGTCGGCATTCCCGCGGCCGGTGGCTTGGTTGCTACGACCGACTCGTAATCAACGGCGCCCGGCAGTAGCTCGTGGTCGGAATGGTCAGCGACCTGAATGAGAACCTCAAGGTGGGGGAGTTGCTCGCGGATGGCGGCCACCTGCGGTGCGAACTCGGCGTGGTAGACGAGCGCGCGGGCATCCGCGTCGGCCAGGAGGTACACCAGTTCAGCCTCGACGTAGCGGTAGTTGACGTTGAACGGCGCCACCCGCGCGCGGTAGCCGCCGATCATCGCCTCTAGGTACTCGTTGCCGTTACGTAGGTAGAGCCCCACGTGATCTTGGCCGGACTCGTGGCTACGTAGGCCAGCGCGTTCGGTGTGGCAGCCCAATCCCAGTGACGTCAGGTAGTGCGCAACACCATCGACGCGGGCGTCAAGCTGTCTGAAGGTCAACTCTTTGTCACGCCAGATCACCGCGCGATGTTCGGGGATGGTCTGCGCGATCGTGGCGAACACCGTGGAAAGGTTGAAACCGTTGTCCTGGTTTGGCATTACGCTCCTGCAGCTAAAGGCGTCAGCGGAAAATGTTCAGATGTCGGTCGAACGCGGCCCGGATTGGATGGGTCCGCATCGTCGCACCCTACACAATTGCCCATCCATAATTTCAGTAGTGTATGGCGATGCTGAACCGGATCGCCGAGGGTGCGCGTAGGCTCGTCGGCTGCGTAGAACTGTTCGTCGGCCCGTATCCGATCGTTGCGCGCTGAACTATATGCTGCTGCGGTGATGTCCTCAGCTGCTGGCGCGGTCGCGCGCTGGATCTCCCCATTCCTGACGGTTGCGGCCGTCGCAGCCATCGGTTGTTCGGCCAATTTCGAGCCGGCTGATGCGGCACCGACAGTGCGGCTAGCCGACGCGGCAAACCCGCTAGCAGGACAGCCTTTCTATGTTGACCCGATTTCCTTGGCAATGGCCGCGGCGAATAGTGCCGATCCGCCAAGTCCGGAACTGAACGTTGTCGCCAACACGCCGCAGGCGTACTGGATCGATCAGGCTTTTCCTGCCGCTACGGTCGGCGGGACGGTATCGAAATACACCAGTGCGGCGCAGGCTGCTGGTGCCATGCCGATTCTGACGCTTTACGGAATCCCTCATCGTGACTGCGGCAGCTTCGCATCGGGCGGGTTCGCGACGGCGGCGGACTACAGAAGTTGGATTGACAGCGTCGCTTCCGGTTTAGGTTCCGCGCCAGCGGCGGTCATCGTCGAGCCCGACGCGCTCGCCATGGCCGACTGTCTGTCGGCGGCCCAGCGCCAAGAACGCTTCGGCTTGGTGCGCTACGCCGTCGACACGTTGACCCGCGATCCAGCCGCGGCGGTGTACATCGACGGTGGTCACTCGCGCTGGTTGAGCGCCGGGGAAGCCGCCGCCCGCCTCAATGAGGCCGGTATTGGCCACGCGCGGGGTTTTAGCATCAATACGGCGAACTTCTACACCACCGATGAGGAGATCGGCTACGGCGAGGCGATCTCCGGGCTCACCAACGGTTCGCACTATGTGGTCGACACGTCGCGCAACGGCGCCGGACCAGCGCCGGACGCGCCGCTTAGCTGGTGCAACCCGAGAGGTCGGGCGCTGGGCGCCCCGCCGACCACAGCGACAGCCGGTGGCCACGCCGACGCCTACCTGTGGATCAAGCGTCCCGGTGAATCCGACGGAAGCTGCGATCGTGGAGACCCCGGAGCGGGGCGGTTTGTGAACCAGTTCGCCATTGACCTAGCGCACAACGCGGGACGGTAGGGTCGTCGGCACCACCAAGTGATTGGTTGTCGCCGCGGTTCGAACACCCGACCGCACTAATCAGGAGGACAAGCGTCAGGCAAACACCGACCGCACAATTCAGCGATGCAGACCGAGGAGGCGCCCGACCGAGCAGACGGATATGTCGGCCCGGGCACATAGCTCTACCATGCGATTCGCCTCTTGTTTGCTGGGCATCAATGGGGAAAATTCGTCGAAAACAGCCTGCAGTGGCCGCAGAGGTAGCTCATCGGTGCGGCCGCCTTGCGACGAATAAATTGCCCGGCGAGACATTCGACTAGTTGCGGAGCAGGTTCACGCGCGATTCGGTTGTCGCACGACACGTAGCGCGGCGCCACGGTTTTTGTCGCTGCGTGGTTAACAATGCGGGGCATGACACAACCGCGGGATGATGCCGGCCCGCAGCGCCTGGCCGAGCCGTTCAGGCGGCCGTCAGCGGGCGGGAGCCCGACGGTGGTTCGTGAGCTTTCGCGCCAGACATTTCTGCGGGGCACCGCGGCAGCGTTAGCTGCGGGGACCGTCTTCGGTGCGGTCCGCGCTGCCGCCGATCCGAGTGCCGTCGGCTGGGATGCTCTGGCCGGTGCCATCGGCGGGCGGGTGCTGCGTCCCGACGATGGTGGGCAATTTGCAACGGCAAAACAGGTTTTCAACACCAACTACAACGGTTCGACGCCGGCGGTAGTCGTTGCCGCGACATCGCCGTCAGACGTCCAAAAAGCGATGGCGTTCGCTGCTGCTCACAACCTCAAAGTTGCTCCGCGAAGTGGTGGGCATTCCTACGTGGGGGCGTCCACGGCCAACGGAACCATGGTTCTCGATCTGCGTCAGCTACCTGGTGGAATCAGTTACGACGAAGCCACTGGGCACGTCACGGTGACACCCGCGACGGGTTTGTACGCGCTGCACGAGGCGCTGGCCGGCGCGGGGCGGGGTGTACCGACAGGAACGTGTCCGACAGTTGGTACTGCCGGGCACGCCTTAGGGGGTGGGCTAGGCGCTGACTCTCGACACGCAGGGTTGCTTAGCGACAGGTTGACGTCGGCATCGGTAGTGTTGCCCGGCGGCCAGACGGTTACCGCTTCTGCGGCCAACCACCCCGATCTGCTCTGGGCGTTGCGAGGCGGCGGTGGCGGCAACTTCGGGGTGGCCACCTCCCTGACCTTTGCCACGTTCCCTACCGTGGACCTCGACGTGGTGAACCTCAATTTCCCGCCGGAGTCGTTTGCGCAGGTCCTGCTCGGCTGGCAAAGCTGGCTTCGCACCGCCGACCGAAACAGCTGGGCGCTGGCGGACAGCTCGGCAGATGCGCTGGGTACGCGCTGCCGCATTCTTGCGACCTGCCCGGTCGGTTCGGGCGGCAGCGTGGGCGACGCTATCGCTTCTGCCGTTGGAGTGCGACCGACCGGGACCGACAACCACACGTTCAACCCTTTGGACCTGGTGCGTTACCTGGCCGCCGGGAACCTCACCCCGGCGCCGCTCGGATATGTGGGTGGATCCGATGTTCTACCGACCATCGACGAGGCCACTGCTGCGGGGATTGCGTCGGCAGTCGAGGCATTTCCGCGCGCGGCGGGCCGCGCGTTGGTCATCATGCATGCGCTGGACGGAGCTCTGGCCAGCGTGGCACCGGGAGCCTCGGCTTTTCCGTGGCGCCGACAGTCCGCGCTGGTGCAATGGTATGTCGAAACAGCGGGTTCTCCGTCGACAGCGGTTGGTTGGCTTAACACCGCCCACCAAGCGGTGCGGGCTTCGTCGGTCGGTGGTTATGTCAACTACCTCGAAGTAGGCCAGCCGCCGGCGCGCTACTTCGGCCAAAATCTCTCCCGGCTGAGTGCGGTACGGCGCAAATATGACCCCGGCCGGGTCATGTTCTCCGGGCTGAATTACTAGCCGCGTGGTCGGCAGTGAGCTTCGGACCGACCACTGTCGTTCTTTGCGGTAGACCAAACGTTGACACAACAAGATCCTGCGCCGGGCGCGCACTGTCGGGCCAGGCGTTTTGCACCTACGCGAGGGGTTAGGGCTTGGGCGACGATTCGATAATGATCGTTGGCACGACCAAGTTAGTGTCCTTGACGGTGAAGACCCGAGTGCCCGGTTTGCGGCCGGCCCTGACCTCGGACACTTCGGTCCCGGCATCGGTCAGGCGTGCGTGGGTTCTGTCGATATCTGTACTGTGCCACGCGATACCCCACAGTTGATCGTCCGCGGTGGGATCGTCGCCGGCAATCACCAGCTCAACAAATCCCTGCCCGCATCGGAAGAACAGCTGTCGCAGCCCCTTGATTCGAGTGCGGTCTAGGCGCAGGTCTAGGCCCAAACGTGCACCGAGGGTGGCGACCGCGCGGTCGGGGTTGGCCGACATGTATACGACGTGGTGAATGCCAGCTATATCGCCCGAGGGAGCAGGAAAGGCATTGGCAGCCACAATGCCAATCTCGACGCCATGCATGGTGGCCGCGGCTCGGTGGCCTTGCACCGTCAGTTCGATTCCGCGGCGTTGCAGCAGCTCAACCACTGAGGAGAAGGCGTCTACACAGAACGTGATCCCGGTCGCCCCAGCTCCCGCGGCTTCGACGATATTGACGGCCCCGGTGGTGTATTCGGTGCCGGCGCAATCACCGAACAACCGATCATAGGCACACTCGGTGGCGGTGACGTCCGGACTATTCAGCGTAACGCTTTGCAGTCCAACGATTTTCGATCCGCCTTCCTGCATGAGCTTCATCCAATCACATTAGCTTCGCGTGCTGCCCGAGATACGAGACAGCCCGCTATCGACAAGAGACCGAACGCCTACCGCCCGGCGTCACCACGATGCTGGCGACATCGTACGGTTGACCACGGCGCCGCCGTTGGGAGGGCTGACGACGTGGTCAGCGGCATTGAGGAGACGACCATGGGGATTTCCGGTAGTGCTATGGACCCGGCGGCGGTGGATTATGTGCTCACTACCACGCGATCGGTGCGCAAGCGGCTCGACCTGAACCGATCGGTCGATCCACAGGTCATTCTCGACTGCATCGACGTTGCCGAACAGGCGCCCAGTGGCGGCAATCAAGCGAGCCGGCGCTGGATCGTCGTGGACGACCCACGCCGCAAGCGCCAACTGGCTGACCTGTATCGGGAGGCGGCCGGCGATTTCATCCTGGGGGCGCGTGACCAGCTCGCCGGCACTGGTCACCCGCAGGCCAAAGTGATGGAGTCAGCTGCCTATCTCGTCGAGCACCTGGCGGAGGTCCCGGCGATCGTGCTTCCCACCATCATCGGGCGCCATGACAACAGCGGTCGCGCCGGATTGTTCGACTCAGTTATTCAGGCAGCCTGGAGCTTCTGCCTGGCGCTGCGCGCTCGGGGTTTGGGATCGGCATGGGTTACCGCGGTTTTTGCCCGTGAGCGGGAGCTGAAAGAGATGCTTGGCATCCCGGACAACGTGACCGAGATCGTCATGCTGCCCGTTGCCCACACAATCGGCACGGACTTCAAGCGCGCACCACGGCGACCGGCACGGGCAATCACTTACTACAACACCTATGGTCACACGTTCGAACACGGTCCGAACCAACCGGCCACATTCGACGACGGTGCTGGTGGCGAGGTCGAAATCGACGTCGAGGCAACGCCGGAACAGCTGTGGCCCCTCGTGACTGACATCAACTTCGGCGCGGGCGCCTCTGACGAGTTCCGCGGGGCTGAGTGGGCGGTGGCAGAGGGTCCTCGGTTGGGGGCTCGATTCGTCGGCCGGAACTGGCACGAGGCTCTCGGTGAATGGGCGGTCGACTGTTTCGTTGACGTCTTCGAGGTGAACCGGGTTTTCGGCTGGCGCACTAGCGACCCCGACGCGCCAGGGGCACGATGGCGCTTCGAGCTTGAGCCCATCGTTGGTGGCACACGGCTTCGCCATGCGGTGACAATCGGGCCCGGGCCCTCTGGCCTGACTCAGGCGCTTACGTCGATGCCTGACAAGCAGCAGCGAATCCTGCACCGACGCGTCTCAGAAATCCGGCTCAACATGGCGCGGGTTGTCGCGGCCATGAAAGAGCGCGCTGAGTCCGACCGTCGCGACTCACGTCGTTGAAATCCGTCGAGAAGTTGGTGGCGAGAACCGCCGCGAGCGGGATTGCCGGATTCGCTGCCCGGGTGCCCTAGCAAGAGGCACTGAGCCGCAGAACAACTGGTTGCCGGCTCGATGGGCTGGAATTCCCCGGAGCCCGCTGCCTGACCATGGCTACGCGCGCAGCGTGAAGTGGTCACTGTGAGCACGGATCTCGATTCGGCCGTCATGGGAAAATTGATCGAACCACTCGAGTAGCGGGTTTTGAGGCATCTGTGCAAGGTGATCCGCGAAGAGAAAGCGGATAATCCGCATCCGGTTCTCGGCTGAATCGGGAAATAGCAACTCGTAGGGAACCGTGTGCTTTTGGTAGTCGGCGTCTAAAGCCTGCAGCGCTATCTCGAGGTCTTCCGACGTGTTGTAGGGCACCTCGCGGCCCACCAGCTGAAAGCCGGCTATGCAGAACTCGACGAGGGCGTTCGTCTGCCCGGTCAGGGCAGCAAGCAGGCGGCCGTTTGGCGCCAACGTGGCAATCAGGCGGCCAATGGTGCCTTCGAGGTCGGGTACATAGTAGAAAACATGGTTCGCCAGCACGACATCGAAGCGTCTGTCTAGGTGGACTGGCAACGAAGACCACTGGGCCGGAGATGAAGCCGCAAAGCGGGCTAGCCGGTCGACGGCTTGCCGCCGCACGGATTCGGCCGGTTCCACGAGCGCCAGCCGCAACCGTTCGGGTGGCCAGCCGGCCTGCTCGACGAATCGTGCGGTGAATGTTCCTGAACCACAGCCGAAGTCAAGCATGTCTATGACCTGGCCAGCCGGCTTGAGCGCCGCGATCTGTTCCTGGTAGGCACGCGCGTCTTCTCGCGCTTCGGTTGCGTGCTGCTCGAAGAATATGTAATCGCTGGCTATCTCGCCAAAATCTTTCGCCGGATTCTTGGTCATCGTGGATAAGTCTGCACGTGTCGCCCGTCCAAGCCAAACGTTGGACCGGCGACTAGACGGCGTCGTGCCCAACGCGCGTCAGGCCGTTGAATCCACCGTGTTGACGTCGCTGCCGCATCGGCGTAACCCCTCGTCAGGGTGCGCTCGCTATGTTTTGCTGGGCGCCGGTGTCCGCACGACCCTGTAGAGTCGCCAACGGCCGGGCACGCCTCTGAGTTGGTGCTCTCCGGTCTCGGCGAATGTTCGCCGCGACCCACTGACGATCTCGCGGACGGTCGAAGACACCAACACTTCACTCGACTTTGCCAGAGCCGCGACGCGCGCGCAGATGTGTACCGCCATGCCGGCGACATCGGAACCGCGCAGCTCGACCTCGCCCGCGTGAACACCTATCCGAACTTCGATGTCAAGCGCGCGAACCGCGTCGACGATCGCATCCGCACAATCGATTGCCACGCTGGGGCTGGCGAATGTCGCGACGAATCCGTCACCGGCGGTGTTGACTTCGCGACCGCGGAACCGCTCTAACTCGCGTCGGACGATACTGTCGTGGTTGTCGAGCAGATCACGCCACCGCTGATCGCCCAGCTCCGCGGCGCGTTCGGTGGAACCGACGATATCTGTGAACACGATCGTGGTCAGCACGCGCTCGGCGTCGAATCCGCCCCGTACCCCGGTGATGAATTCCTCGATCTCGTCGAGGAGCGTAGCGGTGTCCCCGGCCCAGTACAGCGTGTCAGAACCCGGCAGCTCGCGGTAACGAGCCCCAGCGATGTGCTCGGAGAGGTATCGACCATGTCCCGCCGGCAGGAACCTCGCGTTGTCGCGATGCAGGATCAGCGTTGGTGCGATGACGCTGGGGAGCCGGTCACGCACGTCGGCCTGCCCCACGGTCTTGTTGACCTCTCGGGCCATGCTCGGCGACATGGCCCGGTTGCCAGCGAGATCCCACCAGGCGCGAAACGCGTCATCGGAGGCCACACTCGGCGCGATCACCTTGAGCGTGTCGAACCCCCGCTCCAACGCATCCGGTTCGAGCGCATCGGTAGTGAATGGATTGGTTGAGCCGATTTGGGCGCCGACTGGATAGTCGGGAGCCCACAGCATCCGAGCCATACCGTTGACGATCACCAGGCTGTGCACCCGATCCGGGTAGTCGGCGGCCAAGACCAGGCCGGTCATCGCGGTAAAAACCGGCGCGAAGACGGTGGCGCGTTCGCATTCGACCGCGTCCATTACCGCGATCGCGTCCTCGGCCCAGAACGTAGGCCCCAGCATGTCCGTTGAAGGCACGCGTGACGACAATCCGATTCCGCGGTGGTCCAACCGGATGACCCGGCTGAAAGACGCCAGCCGTCGGTGGAAGTGATACATCGACGGCTCGGCGTCTACCGAGTCGATCGGGATCGATGGGCCCGGCAGCACCAGCAGATCAATCGGGCCATCGCCGAATACCTGGTAGCCGATGTCCATGCCGCCGCACTGCGTGTAATGCGTCCGTGGAGCCTGGGCCACGATGTCAGGCTAACTCAGCGCGTCGGGGAGATAGGCCGAAATCCCGGCGACCGAGGTCGGGATGCAACCGGCCGATTCGACCGCGCTGCGCGCCTAGGCTTCGCCGGGCTGCTGTTCGCCGAAGTTGGCCGTGCCGCCCACCGCTATGCGGTCGTCGCGCCTTAGGCCACGCCACCGCCTACCGGTGTCAACGGCAAGTGAAAACTGATCAGGTTTCGGCAATCGAAAATTGACCAGCTTGGTTTCATTGGTCCTCGGCTGTGGTGGTGTGGCCGAGGTCTCGGTCTTTGATGCGGTAGCTGTCTCCTTTGAGGGCGATGACTTCGGCGTGATGGACGAGTCGGTCGATCATGGCGGCGGCGACTACGTCGTCGCCGAACACTTCGCCCCACCGCCCGAAGGGCTTATTCGAGGTGACGATGAGACTGGCCCGTTCGTAACGCGACGACACGAGTTGGAAGAACAGATTGGCGGCTTCGGGTTCAAACGGGATGTAGCCGACTTCATCGACAACCAGCAGGGGGTAGCGGGCCAGCCGCGCCAATTCGGCTTGCAGGGTGCTGTTGTGATGGGCGCGAGCAAGACGATCAACCCATTGCGAAGCGGTCGCGAACGCAACGCGGTGACCTGCTTGACAAGCGCGCATCGCAATCCCGATCGCCAGGTGGGTCTTGCCGGTCCCTGGTGGGCCGAGGAACACCACGTTGTCTTTAGCGGTGACGAAGTCCAGGGTGCCCAGATGGGCGATGATGTCGCGTTTGAGACCGCGGGCATGATCGAAGTCGAACTCTTCCAACGATTTACGTGATGGGAAGCGGGCAGCGCGGATGCGCCCTTCGCCGCCGTGAGATTCCCGAGCCGACACCTCACGCTGCAGACACGCCGCGAGGAATTCTTCATAGCTCCACGCTTCGGTTCGGGCGCGCTCAGCGAGACGTTCGATGGCCTCACGCAGCGTCGGGGCTTTCAACACCCGGGTCAGATACGCCAGCTCGGCGGTGACATCACGGCTGCTGGTCGCGGTCTTGGCAGCCATCACGCCACCGGCCCGTCAAGGCCCAACAAGGCGTCGTAATCAGCGAGACGGCGTTGTTCGACCTCCACGTGATGCGGTGGACCAACAACCTCGAGCCGTTTGCGCCGCAGCAGTTTCGCGGCCTGGACATGTTCGGGATCGCTGATCGTTTGATGTTTGGCCCAGATCCGGTCGTGGTCGGCGACCAGCGTGCCGTCACACCAGACCCGCACCCGGTTTAGATCTGCGATGATCTCGATACGGCGGCCGATCGCGGCCGGATGCACCGAGTAATCGTTGCTGTCGAGGCGCACGTAATGATCGCGAGGCAACCGCGTTGAGCGTCGCCATCCGATGCTGGGCCCAACCGGCGGCAATGCCAGCATCGCTGCGGTATCGGCGGCGATGCGATCTGCTGGCCGGCATCCCAGCACCCGATGCTGGCGGTGGTTGGCCCCCACCAGCCAGGCCTGCAACTGGATGTTGAAATCGGCTGGGGAGCCAAACACCCGCCCCGGCAAAAACGCCCGCTCCAAATAGTCATGGAACCGTTCAACCAGACCCTTGGCCTCAGGATCAGCGGGTTTACAGATCCCTACCGTGGTGGCCAAGGTCCCGCGGAAAGCCTGACATGCCGGGGTCAACTCTGGTCGGCGTGCCCGCCACCGCCCGACCGCGCCCTCACCATCCCACACCAACACCCGTGGAACCGCACCCAACGTCGAAAGATGCTGCCACCAACCGGCATACAAGTCTTCGGCAGCGCGTGTCGGAATCAACAGCGCCGAAGCCCACCGTGAATACCCACACACCATGGTCAACACCGGTAACGTCGCCGCCCTACGAACCTGGCCATACCCCACCGGCACCACAACATCGGGAAACCAGAAGTCACACTGCCCGACCTCACCGGCCACATACGTCGTCCGTGACACCGGATCCGGCGCCAAATACAGTGGCCGTAACTCACGCACCCGCCCACTCAGTGTGCGGATCGAATACGACCAACCGATCCGCTCAGCAATCACCGTCGCCGGCATCCGCGGATAGGCCGCCAACAACTCCCGAATCCGCGGCTCGGCCTCATCAGCAACAGAACCCCTCACCGCACGCCGATACTTCGGCGGCCCATCAGAAGCCAACGCCGACTTCACCGTATTCCGCGAAATACCCATCACCCGCGCAATCTCGGCAATCGGCAACTGCTCCGACCGGCGCAACCGGCGAATCTCAGCCCAATCCTCCACGTTCAACACCTGCCTCCTCCTTGACACATAGCCAAGGCACTCTAGGAAGCTGGTCAATTTTCAATTGCCGCCCACTGGTCAGTATTCAGTTGCCGCCGACATACCGGGATCGCGGTCGTATTTCCCCGCAGGCCATTTGCTACCAGGGCTACGCTGAGGTCGCAGGTCAGGTCGCCTTGGTGGGTTGAGCGCCGGTGGTCATCAATCGGACTGCCGGTCTGCCTCGGGGACAGTTGACGCAGTCAGATACACAACACCCAATGGGGGCGTGGCCATGGAACAGATGATTGCGACCCGCTTCACGGAACGATTCATGATCCGACATCCTGTGCTGCTCGCGCCGATGGACAAGATCTCCGGTGGGCGCCTGGCCGCAGCGGTGACGAACGCCGGCGGTCTCGGCGTGATCGGTGGCGGTTACGGTGACGCCACTTGGCTTGAACAGGCCTTGCACGACGCTGGCGATACTCCGGTGGGCGTGGGCTTTATTACCTGGAGCGTGCTGCATCAGCGGGGTCTGGTCGATCTGGCTCTCGCGCGTACGCCGGCGGCGTTGATGGTGTCTTTTGGCGATGCGGAACCGCTCGTGGCGGCGGCAAAAGATGCTGGTGTTCCAACCATCTGGCAAGTTCAACGCCTGTCACAGGCCCGCCAAGCGCACGCGGCCGCCGTCGATGTTGTCGTGGTTCAGGGCCAGGAGGCCGGTGGTCACGGAATGGACCGGGGTCTAATCTCCCTGCTTCCTGCGGTACGCGATATGTCCGGTCCGGAGCAGATCATCCTCGCCGCGGGCGGCATCGCTGACGGCCGCGGTCTGGCGGCTGCGCTCATGCTCGGCGCCGATGGCGTCATGCTGGGCACACGGTTTTGGGCGAGCAACGAGGCGCAGGGGTCCGTGGTAGCCAAGGCCGGACTGGTCGCTACCGGAGGTGATCAGACGGTCCGGTCCCGGGTTTTCGACATCACCCGTGGCATCGACTGGCCTCTCGATTTCACCGGCCGTGTCGTCGCCAACGACTTCGCTGAGGAATGGCTCGACGATCCGGATGGATTGCATCGCGATCGGGTCGCCCAACGCGCCCGCTATGAAGCTTCGGACCCAGACGATTTTTCTACCCGAGTCTTAGTCGCCGGCGAAGCTCTTGATCTGATCGACAGCATCGAACCGGCAGCCGATATTTTGCACACCGTGGTGCGTGAAGCGGCCAGTCTGTTGCGGCACGGATCTCGTTATTTGGTGTGAAAGACCGACGTTCACCGAATGCGGAAGTGTCCGTATTCCGGTTCCGCCAGCATCGACGTCAGTCGGGCGCGGTTGTATGGCCATAGATCGATGGTCTTGTTGTCGGTCAAATACCACGAGTTGCAGCCGGTGTTCCAGACGGTCGGTGCCATCGCTTCGGCTACCTCGGTGTTGAACTGCTCGGTCGCTTCTTCGGTCACCTCGATCGAAGTCGCGGTACCGTCGCGGAGCATCTCAAGGAACCGGCAGATGTAGTTGGCCGTCTGTTCAGCCGAGTACTGCAATGAGATGGATCCGGTCGGGGAGTTTGGGCCGAGGACGGTGAAGAGGTTGGGAAATCCGGGAATGGCGGTCATCCGGTAGGCCCGGGGGCCACTTTCCCATGCCTTGTCGATGGTGAGGCCACCGCGGCCGGTGATCGCCATTGGTCGCATGTAGTTGTGCGTTTGGAATCCCGTAGCCAACACGATGACGTCTGCTTGTCGATGCCTACCGTCGGCTGTTCGAATCCCAGTAGATGTCACTTCGGCGATCTGGTCGGTCACTAGTTCCGCGTTGCCAGATTGGATCGCGCGGTAGTAGGTTCCAGAAATCACCTGGCGTTTGCAGAGTGGCTCGTAATCCGGGGTCAATTGGTTACGTAGGGTTCGGTTGCGCACTTGCAGGCGCAGACACAGGCGGGCGTAGGCCTGGACCGCCTGCCGTCGCCACGATGGACGGGTAACGATGTCGGCGAGAATTCCCGATCCCCACAGCAACGTTCGGTACAGCACCTCATGGACGGCTGGGAAGCGCTTGAGTGCTGTTCCGAGGAGGGCGCTCTGGCGCAGCGACATCGGAGCCCACAAGACCCACTGTGCCGAGCGCACGTAATGAACGATTGATGCAGCGCAGGGCTGAAGAGCTGACAGGACCTGAACACCGGTGGATCCGGTCCCGATGACCGCGACATGTTTGCCGTCGGTTGTGATGGCGTCGTTCCAGCAGGCGGTATGGATAATCTGGCCCGTGAAGTCGTCGATTCCCGTTATGTCGGGAATGGCCGGGTGATGCAGCACGCCGGTGGCGCATACGATGACGTCGGCTCGGACTTCGGTGCCGCTGGCGGTGATCACCGTCCAGTTGGCCTGGTCTTCGCACCACCGTGCGGCAACGACTTCGGTGTTCAGTCGGATGTGATCACCAAGCCCGAGCGAATCCACCACGTCACGGTGGTACCTCTGGATATCGGTGCCGTCGGCCCAGATGTGCGACCAGTCGGCTTTGGGTGCGAATCCGAACTGGTAGAGCTGAGACGGGACATCGCAGGTAAGTCCCGGATATCGATTCCAATGCCACACTCCGCCGACGTCGGCGCCTTTCTCGAGCACGGTGACGTTGGAGAAGCCTCGGCGGGTGAAGATGTGTAAAGCGGTGATTCCGGCGAGCCCCGCGCCGATGATGACGATGTGTGGTTGCGCCCCCGCACGCTTGCTCATGTGCCAATTTTGCCGCTGAATAGCTCCTGACGCAGTGCCTCGATCGCGCTAAATGCTGGTGCCCGGAAGACTATGCTTCTGGCCGCCGGGCGCGTTGGGGTCATTGGGGATCTCCGGCATGTGTGGTTGCCTGACGCGCGATACGGTCGGTATAGGCACGTCGGCTTACCGTGTCGATGGAGGTCAGCGCCCGGTCGTCGCTGAGCCATCGGCGGAACAACAATTCGACGCGTTCCGGTATCAACGCGTCGACCATTGACCAGCCCGGCGCAACCCATTTCGGCACCGAGACGCGTGCGGCGCCGGTGCGAGCCGTCTTCAGGATGGCCGCGGCAACATCGCCCGGGTTCACCGTTGGCAGGCCATTACCCAGCGGTGCTCCTGAGGTTAGTTCGGTGCGCACCGCGGCCGGCAGGATCGCCGATACGGTGACTCGCGCCGGCGCCAACTCTCGGCGTGCAGCCAGCGAGGCACCGAGAACCGCGAACTTGCTGGCGTTGTAGGTGACCATTCCCGGTATCGGGATCATTGCTGCCATGGAGGCCACATTGATGATCCGGCCGCTCCCGCGCGCGACCATTTCCGGGGCCACCGCGCGCATGCCGTTGAGCACACCGCGGATGTTGACGTCCAGGATCAGCTCGGTAACTTCCTGAGTCTCTTCGAGGAACGAACCCAATGGCATGACTCCGGCGTTGTTGACCAGGATGTCGACTCGGCCTGACTCACCAAGCACGGTTGTGACGAAGTTGCGCCATGATACTGGGTTGGTGACGTCGAGTCGAGCAGCGCGGGCGCCCCGGATCTCAGCGGCGGTCGCTTCATTCTCGGACTGGTCGACATCGCCGATCCACACCGTGGCCCCGTGTTCGGCGAACAGTCGAGCTGTCGCCGCACCGATGCCGCGGGCGGCACCGGTGACGATAACCACTGACTGTGACGCCGCTTTTGCACGCCGCTTTGGCACGTCGTTTCCCCTACCCGCCCAACAACCGCGCAGGTACCAATGGTGTTGGCATGCCACCAGTATGCCGCGTGACGGATGCGGGGCCACCAGCCTCGGCCAGAGCGCCGACGATGCTTTTCCAGGGCCTTGCGCGCTCGACCTTCCAAGACACGCCCATCTTGTGCCGCGCGACAGGTCTCATCGATTCTGAACGCGCTCCGCTACGTTCGAGACCGTGACGACATCGCGGACAAACGATTCTCGACAATCGCCAGTGCGTGTTCGGCCCATCGAATGTTTTCCTGTTCAAACGATATTCCGCGTAGCAGTGTCAAGTACGGACCTACCCGCTCGGCGTGGGTGACGTAGTTTTCTTCGGTGCCGCCGTTGAGCAGGCGGCTCCGTATCCGTTCGTAGCGTTGCAATTTGGCGGCAGCCCACTGCATTCGTTCAACGATGGAGTCGCGGACGGCGTCGGCGTTACCGGCGTCGAAAGCCTGCACTTTGACCAGCAGCTCATCTCGGATCACCGATGGTCTGGGCGCCATGGCGGTGAAATCTTGGATGGCGTCGCGGCCGGCCGCAGTCAGTGAGTACATCCGCTTGGTGGGTCGGCGTTCTTGCTGGACGGTGCGCGCCTTAATGAGCCCCTGGCCGGCCAGGCGTTCAAGTTCGCGGTACAGCTGTTGTGGGGTGGACATCCAGAAGTTCGCCACTGAGGCGTCGAAGGCTTTCGCCAGGTCGTATCCGGAGGACTCGCCCTCGAGGAGTGCGGCCAACACCGCGTCGCGGAGCGACATCGCGCCATTATACAATATGGCGAATAGTCAACAAACTGATTAATCGTCTATGGACATGCACGCGTCCACCTTCTACGGTTGATCACGCCCACGTGACACAACGACAATGTGAGGTGCCGGATGCATCCCTTCCGCAGGGCGGTCGAAGCGCGCGACGAGGCGGCGATCCTGGCAATGCTGTCCGATACCGTCGTGTTCACTAGTCCGGTGGCGTTCAAGCCGTATGTCGGCAAGCCGATCACCATGGCGATCCTGCGTGGCGTGTTGCGGATATTCGAGGACTTTCACTACGTCCGCGAACTCGCTGACAGCAATGGTCGCGACCACGCGTTCGTGTTCGAGACGAGAATCGCTGGGGTGGAGGGCATAACGATTACGGGATGCGATTTCCTGCGCTTCGATGACGATGGTCTGATCGACGATTTCACGGTGATGGTACGGCCGCTATCTGGCGCAAAGGCATTGTCTGAGGCGATGGGCGCCCAGTTCGAGCGGATCCAGCAGGAAGCCCTCGAACTCGCCAATGTCTAACACGTTCGGCCGCAACTTCAACACCGGCCCGTTGAGCCTATGTGACCTACTGAGTCCGAAAGGGTGCTTATCATGCGGATCGGATTAGCTATCAATTATGCCGGCGGCTTCAAAGAAGTGGCCGCCGAAGTCGCCGACCTAGAACGCGCCGGGTTGGACATTGTCTTTGTCCCCGAGGCGTATTCCTTCGACGCGGTGAGCGCGCTGGGCTATCTGGCCGCCAACACCGAACACGTGCAGTTGGCTTCGGGAATCCTGCAGCTCTACACCCGAACGCCCACGTTGACCGCGATGACCGCGGCCGGGCTCGACTATGTGTCGGATGGCCGGTTCACCTTGGGCCTGGGTGCGTCCGGCCCGCAGGTCATCGAAGGATTTCACGGTGTTCGGTACAACGCGCCGATTGGTCGAACTCGCGAGGTGGTCGAGATCTGCCGTCAGGTGTGGCGCCGTGAATACGTGCAGTATCAGGGCAAGCACTACACGGTCCCGCTTCCCGCTGGTCAAGGCACTGGACTTGGCAAATCGTTGAAGCTCATCAATCGACCCGTTCGGCAACGTATCCCCATCCTGTTAGCCGCGCTGGGACCGAAGAATGTTGAGCTGGCTGCCGAGATCGCCGAGGGTTGGCAACCAATCTTCTATCTGCCAGAAAAAGCGCACGACGTGTGGGGTGAATCATTGGCCAGCGGAAAAGCGAAGCGAGACGGTGCGCTCGGCGAGCTGGACGTGTATGCCGGCCCGGCCCTGGCGATTGGCGACAACGTTGAGCCGCTGCGCGAATTCGTCAAACCGCAACTGGCACTGTACATCGGTGGTATGGGAGCCAAAGGCAAGAACTTCTACCATGCCTTGGCAACCAGCTACGGCTTTGGTCCGCAGGCCGACCGCGTTCAGGAGCTTTACTTGGCTGGCGAAAAGGATGCCGCCGCCAAGGCGGTGCCCGACGAGCTCGTGCGCGACATTTCCTTGATTGGGACCCGCGAGTTCGTCAAGGAGCGAGTGGCCGCGTTCCGCGAATCTGGGGTGACTACGTTGAACGTGGCTCCCATCGCAGCGACGCCGGGTGAGCGGATCCAGCTCGTCGAGACTCTGCGACAACTGGTGTAGCCGCGCGGCGGTCGCGAGATGCAAGGGGCCGGCAGTGAAAGTTCATCACCTAAACTGCGGCACCATCAAAACCCCCGGGGCTCCGATGGTGTGCCATGTGCTGCTACTGGAAACCGACCGCGGCCTTGCGCTCATCGATACCGGCTTTGGGCTTCTCGACTGTGAAAACCCTCGTCGGATCGGCCCCTCCCGCTACGTGTTGCGACCAGCGTTACGGGCTCTTCGTGACGAAGCTGGGTGCGGGTGGTGGGACTGGGGCCTTGTGTCGGGTTGGTTGTGGGCCTGGGACTTCAATGATCGGTGTGTTTCAGCAAATTACTCACTGATCAGACAGGAGTCCCAGGTTGGTTGTCGATGCTAGTAGTTCGGTTGTTGGTGTGTTGTTCGGGCTGGACGGGTTTGAGCTGATCGGGGCCGTCGAGGTTGATGGTGAGTTGGAGCTGATGGTCCAGACGACGGCCACAGTCGTTGCGTGTCCGCAGTGCGGTGTGGTGGCCCGGGCCAAGGATCGCCGCCCAGTCTGGGTGCGTGACTTGCCGATCGCTGGACGCCCGGTGGTGTTGTGCTGGCACAAACGCATCTGGTGTTGCCCGTATCGGCGGTGTGGGCAAAACACCTGGACTGAGCAGCACACGGCGATCCCGGCGCGGGTGTGTCTGACCGAACGTGCCCGTATGTGGGCGTTCAAGCAGGTCGGTACACATGATCGCGCGGTGTCTGCTGTGGCCACCGACCTCGGTGTCAGCTGGGCCACGATCAACAATATCGTTGTTGTCACAGGTCGGCGTCTTGTCGATGACCCGCAACGGGTAGATGTTGTGAGCACAGTTGGGGTTGATGAGACCTCGTTTCTGCGTGCGACCGCGACGCATCCAACGATCTATGCCACCGGCATCGCCGATATCACCGCTGGCCAGCCAGCACGGCTACTCGATGTGACGCTAGGGCGATCAGGTGCGGTCCTGGGGGCGTGGCTAGCCAACGCTGACCAGAACTGGAAACAGCACATCACCCATGCGGCACTGGATGCGTTTCGCGGCTACGCGACTGCGTTGGCTGCTCATCTGCCCGATGCGGTACGCGTGTTGGACCCGTTTCACGTCGTCAAACTCGCACTGGCAGCACTCGATGAGGTTCGACGACGCGTGCAAAACCAGGTGTTGGGCCATCGTGGACGACGCGGCGACCCGCTCTACCGGATTCGGCGCACCCTGCGTACACGCGTCGACCGGTTGCCTGACCACGCCAGAAAGCGTTTGGACTGCGGTTTGGAGGCGGGGGACCCAGACTGGGCGGTCACGGTGGCCTGGATCATCGCTCAACGCCTGATGTGGTGCTACCACAGCAACAACGCCGAAGCCGCCGCCGAACTTATTGAGGAAGCCCGCAACTGTCCGGTTAGCGAGGTGGCCAAACTCGGCCGCACCCTGCACACCTGGCGAGCAGAGTTCTTAGCCGCCTTCACCAACCCCGCCATCACCAACGGACCCACCGAAGCGCTGAACCTCAAGATCAAAAACACCAAACGCACCGCACGCGGATTCCGCAACTTCAGCAACTACCGGCTCCGCCTACTTCTCAACCACGGCCGCATCCACCACAATCAACAACCAACACCGATCAGAACCCGCCAACCCAGGTTGGTTGCGTAGAGCCGCGTTACGGCACAACGAGACCGCGATACGCCAGATCGAAACGCTCGGGTTTGGTCGCGACGACGTCCGGCACATCGTCGTCACCCACTTCGACCTAGACCACATTGGCGGAATTGCCGACTTCCCGCACGCGCGCATTCACGTCGGCGCCGCTGAAGCATTTGGCGCGGTACACGCCTGGTCGGTGCGTGAAAAGTTGCGATATCGGAGCGGACAATGGGCGCACGGTCCAAAACTTGTCGAACACGGGCCCAACGGGCAACCCTGGCGAGGATTCGCCGCCACCCAACCTCTTGATGCCATCGACTCCGGTGTCGTGCTGGTGCCCATGCCGGGCCATACCCGCGGCCACACTGCGGTTGCGATAGACGCGGGCAACCGCTGGATCCTGCACTGCGGTGACGCCTTCTACTATTTCGGCACGATTGACGGCCGCTCTCGGGTGCCAGCTGTGCTGCGGGCTCAGGACGCGTTGTTCGCATTCAATCGTAAGCAGCTGCGGGCCAACCGCGAACGGCTCGCCGAACTCTACCGTTGCCGGGAACCCGACCTGCTCATTGTGAGCTCGCACGACCCCACCCTGTATGCAAACTGCACAGGCAGACGGGATTAGCGAAGATTAGCTTTTGCGGCCCAGGATTTGGTTGACTGCGAGCATGCGAACCGGTTTCAACACCGGCCAGCGATCAGTGCCGCATTGAATGTGCGGCTCGGACGCATCACTGCCGTGGTCATTTCGCTGTCCGGCGCGTAGTAGCCTCCGATGTCCACCGGGTTGCCCTGCGCCTCGGTTAGTTCAGCAACAATGATGTTTTCGTCGCGGGTCAAGGCATCGGCAAGTGGGGAGAAGCGGTCGCGCAATTCCTGGCTATCGGTCTGCGTGGCTAGTTCCTGGGCCCAGTACAGGGCCAGGTAGAACTGGCTCCCCCGGTTGTCCAGCTCACCGGTCTTGCGTGAAGGGCTTTTCTTGTTGTCCAGCAACTTTCCGGTCGCGGCATCCAGCGTTTTGGCCAAAATACTTGCTCGCTGATTGCCCGTTTTGACGCCCAGGTCCTCCAGGCTGACGGCCAATGCGAGGAACTCGCCGAGAGAGTCCCATCGCAGGTGATCCTCTTCGACGAGCTGCTTAACGTGCTTGGGCGCCGAACCGCCGGCTCCGGTTTCATACATACCGCCGCCGGCCATCAACGGCACGATGGATAGCATCTTGGCGCTGGTGCCTAGCTCGAGTATCGGGAATAGGTCAGTGAGATAGTCGCGCAGGATGTTGCCGGTGGCGGCGATGGTGTCCAGGCCGCGGATCAGGCGCTCCAACGTGTACCGCATTGCCCGCACCTGCGACATGATCTGGATATCCAGGCCACTAGTGTCGTGATCCTTTAGGTACCTCTTGACTTTTGTGATCAATTCGCTCTCGTGTGGACGGTACGGGTCCAACCAAAAAACCACGGGCATGCCGGAGCTGCGCCCGCGAGTGATCGCCAGCTTGACCCAGTCGCGGATCGGTTCGTCCCTGACGATGGGCATGCGCCAGATATCGCCGGTCTCCACATTCTGCGTCAGCAGTACTTCGCCAGTGGTTAGGTCGACGATGTTGGCGACACCGTCAGCTGAGATCTCGAAGGTCTTGTCATGCGAGCCGTACTCCTCCGCCTTTTGCGCCATGAGGCCAACGTTGGGAACCGTGCCCATGGTCGCCGGATCGAAGGCGCCATTGGTCTTGCAGAAGTTGATTATTTCCTGGTAGATCCGTGAAAAAGTAGATTCGGGATTGACGGCCTTAGTGTCCTTGGTCCGTCCGTCGGCGCCGTACATCTTGCCGCCCGCGCGAATCATAGCGGGCATCGAAGCGTCCACAATTACGTCGCTTGGCGAATGGAAATTGGAGATTCCCCGAGCCGAGTCCACCATTGCCAGCTCCGGGCGATTCTCGTGGCAGCGGTGCAGGTCATGGATGATCTCATCGCGTTGTGATGCGGGCAACGACTCGATCTTGCTGTAGAGATCGGCTAGCCCATTGTTCACGTTTACGCCCAGTTCGTCGAAGAGCTGCTGGTGTTTGGCGAACGCATCCTTGTAGAAGATCTTCACCGCGTGACCGAAGACGATTGGGTGCGAAACCTTCATCATGGTTGCTTTCACATGGAGTGAGAACATCACGCCAGTTTCGTAAGCGTCCTGCATCTGCTCTTCGTAGAACTCGCACAAGGCTTTTTGACTCATGAACATGCTGTCGATGATGTCGCCGTCGCGCAGTGACACCTTGGGTTTGAGCACGACGGTCTCGCCGCTCTTGGTCACCAGTTCCATCTTGACTTCACGCGCGCGGTCCAGGGTCATCGACTTCTCGCCGTGATAGAAGTCGCCGTGTCGCATGGTCGCCACGTGGGTGCGCGAAGCCATCGACCACTTGGCCATGCTGTGCGGGTTCTTGCGCGCGTACTCTTTGACTGCCTTTGGTGCCCGGCGATCCGAGTTGCCTTCGCGTAGAACTGGATTGACAGCACTGCCCAAACACTTGGCGTAGCGCTGCCGGATGTCGTTTTCGACGTCGGTCTTCGGATCTTCCGGATAGTCCGGCAGGTTGTAGCCCTTCGCCTGCAGCTCCTTGACAGCGGCCAAGAGCTGAGGCACGGAGGCGCTGACGTTGGGCAGCTTGATGATGTTGGTTTCGGGCAGCTGTGTCAGCCTACCCAGCTCTGCCAAGTTGTCGGGCTCGCGCTGGGCTTCGGTCAAATAGTCAGGAAACTCCGCGAGGATGCGTGTCGCCAGAGAGATGTCGCTGGTCTTGACATGGATGCCCGCTGCCTCGCAGAACACCCGAACTATCGGTAGAAAGGCGTAGGTTGCCAACATCGGCGCTTCGTCAGTGAGCGTGTAGATGATGGTTGGTTTTTCGGCGCTCATGGTTGGACTCCCGGCGTCGTTGTCGGTCAGATCTTGGGGGGCTCCGCGGTGAAACGGCTACCATCAGTATCGCGGCAGATACGCCGTCATGCGCGACGGGGTCTGGCTAATTGGCTCTACGGTTCGGTATCAGGTGACAGGAACCGGTACTGATGTTCAATGCGAGGTATGGCTGACATGCTGTTTGGCTGCGTGTTTGCCCGCGCGGCGACCAGAGAACACGCAATCAGCCAGCGACAGCCCGCTGACGTAGGAGTTGGAGCAGATTCCGATTGCGGTGCGTCCTGCGCTGAACAGGCCTGGAATCGGTGCGCCGGACTCGGTGACCACCGCGCCGGTGCCTTCATCGACGCGGACGCCGCCCAGGGTGAGCATCGGGGTGGGGTTCATCAAGCTTGGCCGGATAGAAATGTTTAGCAGGGTATAAGGGGCTTGAGAAATACGGCGCACAAACTCCGGCGGCTTTCCGACCGGGTCGGTCGTCCCGTTGTCGATTGCCGCGTTGTGTGCTTCAACCGTGGCCACCAGACCGTCGGGGTCGATCCCGGCGGCCTGGGCGACTTCGCGTAGTGATGAAGCTTTCACCCTGTCGAAGAGCATCAGCGCCACAATTTGGGCGCGCTGAAACCATAACGGCTGCCTGATCGTTTGGCGCCGAGCTTCTTTCATCAGCGCGGCGTCCGCGAGAAGCCACCCTGTACCGTTGTGGTCTCGTACCAGGGTTTGCCCGACTGCCGCGCCATAACGGCTCTCGTCGATGACGCGCTGGCCGTTCTCGTTGACGATGATGGCGTTGATGAACACGCTCGGCGGCATGATGAAGCGCCACGCAGAGACGTTGTCCATCCGGTCGGTGGCCGCGTCGACACTCTGCGCGAGCGCGATGCCGCTTCCATCGTCTCCACTTGTGCCCAGTTGAAGTCCGGTCGAGTATTGCGGTGCTAACTGTTTGATCCATTCGGTGTTCGCGATGAAGCCGCCGGCGCAGATGACCACCGCGCGTCTTGCCGAAATCCGGATCGGCCGCGCGTAGCGTCGTTCGAGCTTTCGGAGCCGCCGTTCCATCAGGCGGCGCAACGGTGGATAGTAGATGCCCGGTTTCGCGGACACTTTTGCCAACGCCGCGTACGTCCGGCGGACGCGGCGCGGCGCGGCGTTCATCGTCACAGCCTCGACTTCGGCCACTCGCCCAGTGGAATCCTGGACCAGCTTCGTGGCCTTTGTCTGGGGAAGAAACCGAACACCCAGGGCGAGTGAAGATTTCGATAACGGCTGAAACAACATCTTGCCGGATGGGCCTTTTCCCTTTGCGCGATGCCCGCGCTGGACGGGTGGCGTATGACTGCGGAAAGCCCCAGAGTTTTCACTGCCCGAGTGGTACAGGTAGTAGTGATTGTTCGGAAACGACGTCTTGTAGGGACACAGCGTGGAGTCGAACGGCACTCCGTAGTTGCTCAGCCAGCTGATCATTTCAGGGCTGCTGTGCACGAACGATTCCAGGGTCTCTTGACTGACGACATCGCCGACTTCGAGACGGAGATAAGCCAGCATCTGTTCGAAACTGTCGTCAACCCCGGCCTGCTTTTGAACGGTCGTGCCGCCGCCGGCATAGATGATCCCGCCTGACACCGTAGTCGCCCCGCCGCCATTGGCCCGATCTATTGCCACCACTTCGGCGCCTTGTTCGCGGGCGGCGATGGCCGCGCAGACACCTGCCGCACCAAAGCCGACCACCACGACATCGGCGGATTCGGCAACCGGAGCTGAGCTGTTAGTCGTCATGCTTTGACCCCAATCATGCGATTTCAGGAACGACCGCAGTAGTTCCGCATTCGCGCTCCGCGCAGAGCGAAACTTTAAACAACTAGCGAAATGGCAGGAAATTGAAGCGCGTGGCTCGGTGTAACGTATTCCTGGCGAAAGCTGTTCTAACGCGACGCTATCACCTGCGCGCTTAGTGCCGAACGGCACGGTTGGTGCGTTATCGGCCACTGCCGTGATTGGCTGCTTCGAGCAGCACGGCGTAGGTGTTGGCCGGCGAGTTATCAGTCCTCGCGGCATTGCCTTCGCGCGCATCGATCAAATCGTGGATCAGGCTGTAGTCGCGAGCCAGGCGCTGTAATTGCTGCTCAAGGCGCTGACAGGTACGACTATCGCCGAGATGGACGACCACCGAACGGCGACCTGGCGCAAGGCCTCGCGTGGCCGACTGTTCGTGACAGGGGGAGTCAACGCGCTCCGCGAACTAGGCGGCCGGGCCGCGCCCCGGTGTCGACATCGTTGCGACGGGTCACTGTGCCACTGACGATGGTCGCTGGGTAGCCGCTTGCCCGCTGTAGCAGTCGGCGGCCGCCGGCGGGCAGGTCGTAGGCCATGGTCGCGGGGTGCAGGGTCAGTGCGTTCATGTCGATCACATTGATGTCGGCCTTCTTGCCGATCTCGATGGTGCCGCGATCGGTGAGACCGAAAAGTTCGGCCGTGTCACGAGACTGTTTGCGGATCACGTATTCCAGCGGCAACTTCGCGCCTCGCTTGCGGTCTCGCGCCCAGTGCGTCAGTAGGAAGGTGGGATAGGAAGCGTCGCAGATCATTCCGCAGTGCGCGCCGCCATCGGAGAGCCCCAGCACGCCGGCCGGGTGCAGCATCATCTCACGGATCGCATCGCAGTTGCCGTCTGCGTAGTTGAACAGCGGCAGCATAAGCATTGCACTGGAGTTGGATTGGAGCATCAGGTCGTAGAGAGTGGCCAGTGGGTCCTTGCCTCGCTCTTTGGCGATGGCGGCGACGGTGCGGTCGGGTGTGGGCTCGTAGTCAGGCGGATCGCCGAGCGTGTAGAGACGTTCCAGCGAATGCTGTACGAAGGCGAACATGCCGTCGAACAAAACTGTCGGGTCGATGGGCAGGTCCTCGTCGGCGAGGATCGCGGTCTTCACCGTGGTGTCCGCGAGGCGCTGCGCGAGTTCGGCGCGGTTGCACTCGGACTTCAGCTTTCGGTAGGTAGGCCGATGGGTGAAGCCATGGTGTCCTGGGAACCCGATCATCATGCCGAAGGGGCGGGCCGCAATCTGCGGGTGCAATCGACTGCCGGCCGCATGCGCCTCCGCGGACAAGTCCAGCTGCTCGCGCCACAGATTCGGGTCGGCGTCAACCTGAATGAGTGCGAACGACACCGGGCAGTCGATTTCGCCGCCCAGCCGCCGCATCCACTCCAGCTCCCGTTTCGGGCCGACAATATCCTCGCCCGCGGCACCTTGTGGCGCCAGCTCAAATACCGCCTGCCCACCGGCTGCCATAGCGCGACCAAGGCCGAACAACTCATCTTCGGCGGCGAACGTGCCGGGCACGGGTTCGCCATCCATTGCGCGGTGGGCCAAGGTGCGCGAAGTCGAGAACCCGAGAGCGCCGGCTTCGATTGCTTCGGTGACTAGTCGGCTCATCGCGGCAATGTCGTCGGGGGTGGCCGGTTCATTGCGGGCACCCCGTTCTCCCATCGCATAGGCCCGGATAGCGCCGTGGGCGACTTGACTGCCCACGTCGATCGCGAACTTCTGGTTGCCGATCGCGTCGAGGTACTCCGGGTAGCTTTCCCAACCCCATGTGATGCCTTCGGTGAGGGCGGTGCCGGGGATGTCTTCAACGCCCTCCATCAACTCGATCAGCCATTCCTCCCGGCCCGGTCGGACTGGTGCGAATCCGACTCCACAGTTGCCGGTGACCACGGTGGTGACTCCATGACCGCTGGACGGCTCCAGCGAGCTGTCCCACGTCACTTGACCGTCGTAATGGGTGTGGATGTCAACGAAGCCCGGGGCTACTACGTGCCCTGTCGCATCGAGCGTTTCGGCGGATTCGGCTGCCTTCAGGCCGGATGTATCGGAGGCGTCGGCGCCGCGGCGGACAATGTCGACGATCAGGCCATCCTTGATGCCGATGTCTGCGTAATACCGGTCTGTCCCGGTGCCGTCGACGACAGTGCCGCCAATGATCTTCAGGTCGAACACGGGTTCCTCCGGGCCTTTCAGCTGGTTGCCGGGCTGTGCCGCAACGCGAGGGCGACTTCGTGGTTTCAGGGCGGCCAGGCGCCCAGAAAACCCTATTACGCTACTGGCGGTAGCGTATATTTCACGGTATTCGTCCCGGGCGATCGAGTCAACGAATCCGTCCCAACATGGGACTCAAGGTGCCATTGAAGGCAACCAACTGTCTCGGACCCGCGGTGCAGCGACCGGCTGACTGGCCGAATCGGGGCGAACTCAGATTTCGGGTCGGTCTAGTTGCCGAACCGAAAGCGCCGCCCGCTTATGGCGGTTGGCTTGACGCGGACGTAGTGTGGCTTTTCGGTGGCGACCCATGGCAGCAAGCGTGCGCGCTCGGCCTCTTCCAACTCCTCGTCGGAGTGGGGCGTGCGAGTCGTGCCCTCCACAATGACGCTCCAGCCTCCGGCGTCATCGTAGTCGTCCGCCTCGAAAAGAACCTGATTGTTGATAGCTGCGCTGACTAACTTGGTTCCTTCGGCAGTGCGGAACAACACGGTGCGATTCTGAACGGCAAAGTTGACCGGAAAGATCTTCGGTCGGCCGTCAACGCTAGTGACCAATCGGCCCAGCGACACGCTCGACAGCAGTTGCCAACTTTCGCTTGCTGACAACACGATCACGGGATCACCTTCGGCAGACATCGTCGGCTCACCAGGCTCGGGGCGATTCGGCGGTTGTGAGCTGGGTCATCCACGGATAGGTCACCACAGCAGCTTAATGGACGGGAGTCCTGCTCGGAGTAGGCCTGACCGCGATGACGTCGATGCTGTGTGGTCAGTTTGCACACGGTCTGTTTTGGTTGGTGGGAGCGTCGGTTCTGCAGTTTCTTTCATGGCTTTGGCGAGCCGTGTTGGTTATGACTTCAGGTGTTGACTTATGTCGCCGATCTGATCAACGAACATGATTCGGGTGTTGAACCACCACACGCCGTCGATCCTTTGGAAGGTGTCGCGGTAGCGGCCGGTCACGATGACTTGCAAAGGTAGCTTCGAAGTCGCCTGTGTCACGCAGTAGTAGGACCGGCTCTGCGCGGTGCCGCTGGGTTCGTCGACGTTGATGCACACATTGGTGGTGATGTGCTTGGTCTTGGGCGTGCCGTCGTCGTAGCGACGTATCACTTGCTCATACAGTTGTCTGACACCGGCGCTGCCAACGAAGACGGTCTCTGGGGGGCCGTCCTCCATGCTGCTGATTCGGCCATGAGTGAATAGTTGGGCCACCCCGTCCAGGTCGCCTGCGTCGAGGCGTTCTGCGTATGTGTAGATCAAGTTCTCGATCTCGCGTGCGTTGTCACTCATGTCATTCGTTCATACTCGGTCTGGCGAGGGTGCACACTCCATTCGCCGTGGTGTCGAAGTGTCGGTCGTCGACCTAGACGTCGGCGGGCTGGCGATCGTCGGGCTAGCGGCCGAGGATTGTCGATTGGCTGGCGGAGGAGAGCGGGCTGGCCATGAGCACTCGCAGGTTCCTGCGCCTTTCTTCGGTGCTTTGCTGGGTGGTCAACGCCCACACGAACTCGATGACGAAGAGCCGGAAAAACCAGTCGGTGAGTTCTGCTAGCGAGATCGTGTTTCCGTCGCGAAGGCCGATCTCGTCGGCCATGTGCTCGATGTTTGCCGCTACATGGCCGCGCAGGCTCGGTGATGACGTGATGAAATGGAGCATCCGGTCGGCGGACGCTCCCGAGTAGTAGGACCGAAGATGACGGTCGCCGGCGGCGATGTCGGCAGCGGCAATGATCCCGTCGACGAGCCGATCGAGCGGGTGGCCCTGGCCGGCAAGCCGAGTTGCGATCGCCTCGGCGAGGCGGGTGCTCCGATTCACTAATACGGCTTCGACCAGATCACGTCTGGTTGCGAAGTAGCGGTGCACATTTTGGCGAGTGCAATCTGCTTCCTGGGCAACTTGTCCGATTCGTAGGTCGGCTATGCCTACTTGGTTCACCACACGCTCCGCCGCACGCAGTATGTCGTTTCGCGCCCGGTCGTAGTTCGCGGCGTCCGGCTGGGCGCGCCATGGTCTGGGTTGCGGGTGTTGTTCGTCGTGCATCGACTTAGCGGGTGGCGCGGTGTCCACCTGCATGACGTTAGCGGGTTGCCGTACAGTTGACAAATAGCAATAATGTCAAGCATGACCTATGCGATGCACGCGCATGACCTAGACCAGCTGCAGAACCAGGGCTACTGTTTGCTCAAAGACCTTCTTGCGCCGGACGTGCTGGCCGAAGTTACGGCCGTATTGGAGCGGAATTTCGCTCAAGATCAATGGGGCCGCAACGAATTTGAGGGCAGGCGCACAGAGCGTCTCTATGCCCTGCTGGCCAA
Organism: Mycobacterium sp.; assembly: GCF_965230835.1. Lineage (GTDB taxonomy): Bacteria > Actinomycetota > Actinomycetes > Mycobacteriales > Mycobacteriaceae > Mycobacterium. Next base: position 2,254,350 of record NZ_CBDDLW010000002.1, on the reverse strand, counting down.
GTTTCCGATCGTGGCAAAGCTCGTCGAGCACCCGGCGATCTTGGAGCTGTTGAAACGCCACTTGGCCCCGTCGGCGATTCTTGCTGCGTGCCAGGCGACGCGAATCCATCCTGGTGAGACTGCCCAAGCGCTGCATGCCGACGACGATCTCGCCGGGGTTGCGCGTCCGCGGCCGCCCTGGAGCCTGTCTGTGATGTGGGCATTGTCCCCGTACACACCGGAGAACGGGTCGACGTTGCTGGTGCCCGGTAGTCACTTGTGGCCGGACGGGCGCGAGCCTCAGGAGCATGAGATCGTGAGCTTGTCGTTTGATCCTGGATCGGCCCTGGTTTGGCTCGGCGGGGTCTATCACGGTGGCGGAGCCAACACCTCCGCACAAGCTCGCACGGGCGTTTCGATCATCTATTTCCAGCCGTGGCTGCGGCAGGTGGAAAACATGGTTCTTGCCGTTCCGCCGGATCGTGCGGCGCAATATTCCGAGACGGTTCAGCGGCTGCTCGGCTACAGCGTGGCCGAACCGACGTTCTTCGGTCACGTAGACGGTCGCGATCCGATCAAGCTCATCAAGGAAGCGATCACGTGAAACCTGGCGACATCGACCTCAGTGATCCGGGCTTCTTTGCTCATGGATTCCCGCACGATTATTTCGACATGCTCCGCCAGCAGGACTCGGTGTCGTGGAATGAGTCGCGGTTCGTCAGCGCGGACCAAGTTGTCGAGCAGCGTGGCTTCTACTCGGTGACCCGGCACGCCGACGTCGTCGAGGTGTCGCGCAACCCCGAGGTGTACTCGTCGGCCAAAGGCGGTGTCCAGATCCTTGACCGCGACGAAGAAGCACTCCAACACGTCCGAGCCATGCTGTTGTCCATGGATCCGCCCGACCACGTCGACTACCGGCGTTTGGTCAACAGGGGCTTTACTCCGCGACAGGTGCAGGTTCTGCATCCCCGCATCCAAAACGCCGCTGCGGCGATCATCGACAATGTCGTCGACCGTGGAGCGGCTGAGTTCGTTACCGAGATTGCGATGCACCTGCCGATGCTTTTGATCTGCGAACTAATGGGAGTGCCGGCGGCGGACCAGGAGAAAATCTTTGACTGGTCGAATCAACTCGTCGGTTTCGACGACCCCGGGTACAGCGATCCTGAGGCATCGCAAGTGCAAATCGCGATGCAGATGTGGATGTATGCCCATGAACTCGCCGAACAGAAGCGGCGGGAGCCCGACGAGACGCTCATCAGTCAGTTCGCCAACGGCGAGGTAGACGGACAAGTCACTACCGAGATGCAGCTCAACAACTTTTTCGTGTTGCTGGCGATCGCCGGAAACGAGACAACGCGCAATGCCACTAGCCATGCGGTCCGGCTGCTGAGCGCGAATCCCGACCAAAAGGCGTTGCTGCTCAGCGACGTCAGTCGATACTTGCCCGGTGCCATCGACGAGGTACTTCGCTATTGCCCACCGATTATGAACTTTCGGCGCACACTTACCCAGCCGGCCACTTTGGGTGGGGTCAATCTGTTTGAGGGCGACAAGGTGGTGATGTGGTATCCGTCAGCCAACCGCGACGAGCGAGTGTGGACCGATGCGCACCGCTTCGACATCACACGCGATTCAACAAAACACCTCACCTTCGGCATTGGTGAGCATTTCTGTCTCGGTGCTGGTCTGGCCAAGATGCAACTGCACTGCATCCTCGAACAGATCCTGAGACGAATGCCGGATATCGCCGTTGTTGGTGAGCCTGTGCTGTTGAGATCAAACCTTGTGGCTGGGATCAAGCAAATGAACGTCTGTTGGTAGAACAGCCAGATTGCAGTGCGGCGAGAGCCCTGGCGGCTCTCAACGCCTTCGCCACGGGTGCTCGTCCAACATCGCCGAGACCAAGCTGACTACCGCGGCGCCATCGCGTTTCTCGCTCTGGCCGAGCCTTTCGGTAACGGCCGTAATCCGCTGCAGAACACCGCCATAGGCCTTGGCGGCTGCCTTGGAGTAGTCGGCCGCAGCTTCCGTCTTATCCTGATCGGTATATCGCGAGGGCAGGTCACGCAGTTCCTGAGAAAGATTCCCGGCTTGGCTTCGCACCATCGCGATTAATCTGCCCAGCAAGTCGACGTCCGCGCGATTCCATGCCCCGGCGTCTCCCGCCGCCATGGCTTCGAGCACGAAGCTAATTGTGCGTACCGCACCCAACGAATCTTCAATTGCCCTGGTGTGAGCCCGCAACCCAGGCGGCGGGATCGGAATGCTCAACAACTGCGCTGAGCTGACCTGCGCGGCGTCGTTCAGGCGGGCCCCGTCGGCTTCTGCGCGCGCCCGGGCGACTTCGACGTCGGCGGCTTGGCGCGCGGCCGCGACTTCGCTATCGGTTTGTTCGCGCATCGCGGCGACCTGGGCCGAGACCGCGGCGCGCACCTGCTTGAGCTCAGCGTGGGCTTGGCCTACGGCGGCGTCGGCTTCCCCACGCAGCCGGGCGATGTCGGCGTCGGCGGCTTGGCGCGCGGCGGCGATCTGCCCCTCGGTCTGGCCGCGCGCCGCGGCGACCTCGGCCTCGGCGGCGGCCCGGGCTCGTTCGATCTCGCCCCGCATTTCTTCGAGTGTCTTTTGCGCTTCGGTTCGTTCGGCTGTTCGGGTGGCGGTTAGTTCTGCGATTCGGGCTTGCGCGGCGCTGAGCTTTTCGGCCGCCGCGGCTGCCTCGGCTGCGGCATTTGCGCGGGTTCGTTCGATCTCGCCGCGTATTTCTTCGAGTGTCTTTTGTGCTTCGGTTCGTTCGGCTGTTCGGGTGGCGGTTAGTTCTGCGATTCGGGCTTGTGCGGCGTTGAGTTTTTCGGCCGCTTCGGCGGCTTCGGCCTGGGCGGTAGCGGAATCTCGTTCGCGGTTGCCGCGTTCTTCTTCGAGTGTCTTTTGTGCTTCGGTTCGTTCGGCTGTTCGGGTGGCGGTTAGTTCTGCGATTCGGGCTTGTGCGGCGTTGAGTTTTTCGGCCGCTTCGGCGGCTTCGGCCTGGGCGGTAGCGGAATCTCGTTCGCGGTTGCCGCGTTCTTCTTCGAGTGTCTTTTGTGCTTCGGTTCGTTCGGCTGTTCGGGTGGCGGTTAGTTCTGCGATTCGGGCTTGTGCGGCGTTGAGCTTTTCGGCCGCTTCGGCGGCTTCGGCCTCGGCATTGGCGCGAGTCTGTTCGCGATCACCAAGGGCTTCTTCGAGCAGTTGTTGCTGGGCGGCTCGTTCGGTAGCCCGCTCATTGTCTTTGCGCGCCGACTCTGCTTGCACCGCGCGGGCACGCTCCTGTGCTTGGTCAGCATCGCGCGCTAGCTGCTCGGTTTCTGCGCGCGCCATGGAAACCGCCGCCTGGGCGTCTTGCGTCGCCTGCTGGGCCTGGCGGGCTTTTTCCTCAGCGAGTGCCCGCAAATGGTCTGCCTCGACGAGTGCCATGAGCGGTGATGGTCGTTGCCGCACCGGGCCATAGCGACCGCGGTGTTCAACAAGTTCTTCTTCGGTCATTGCTGCGGTTGCGACCAGTGCTGCCGGCGGCGGCTTAGTGCCGCGCTCTTGGGCGGCACTAACCGCGGCGAGGGCAGCACGTTTTGTTAGGGCCGCCCATGTGTGTTCGTCGAGGTTTTCGATGTGGCGCTGTGTGGTGGTCACTGCTGTCGCCGCCGTCCCCCCATGGAGACCTTGCGGCCGGTGGCGGGGCGCTTGTCCGTCGCAGGGGATGCCGGGGCCTTAGGAACCTCTTTTGTTGGCTGCTCGTCGGGTTTCGCCGGGGTCGTTGACGAATGCTTTGCCGTTGTTGCAGAAGGCTTTTCATCCTTCGTGGCAGCTGGGGTTGTGGCTACCTCGGTCAGCGGGCCTGCTTGTTGCCGCAGTACCAGCGCGAGCTGTTCGAGATGCACTGTGGCCGCTTTGGCGAGGGCATCCTCTTCAAGCTCCTCGGCGTCGTTGAGCAACCCGCGCAGTATCTCCAAGGCCAATTCTGGCCCCAGTCCGAGGGTCGCGCCCTCATTGGCTGCTGGCTCGATCCCCGCGGTTTCCACGACCCACACCAACCGCTGCCAGCACCGGGCGATCGCCGCGGCATGCCGCTCGTCGTAGCGAAGCTCCCGGTGGTGACGTTCTCGTTGCTCATGCTGTATGTCGTGACGTTTGGATGTACGCCACACCGCGAACATCACGGCTAGGGCCACGATAACGGCGGCAATTAGTGCGCCGGCACCGGCGAATCCCGCAGAGGTCACAAATTCGCGTGCGGGCGGTAACGGAGGCATGCGCCAGGCCAGGTCAGGGGGCAGACTGTCTTGAACGCTCATAGGTTCGGACGGTAACACCGGCGGTCGCTTTCAGGAGTACCCGTTGTGGCCCGGGTCGGGCAGGGGGCCAGTGACGCGTTGTGCGTTGCCTACATTCACTGGACTACTGTAGCACGCGTGCTACAGTAGTCCAGTGGTTACCGAAATCACCCAGCGCGAGCTGCGCAACAACAGTGGCGAAATAATGCGCCGCCTTGACCAGGGTCAGTGTTTTATCGTCACCCGAAGCGGTGTCCCGGTCGGAGAGCTATCGCCGTTGCGCCGCCACCGCTTTGTCAGCGCTCAGGCGGCGGTTTCGGCGTTCCACGGCGCGCCACCGATTGACCTCGACCGATTGCGTGGCGACCTGGGCTATGGCACCAACCAAGACGTCGTCCCTCGTGGCTAAGCGACAAGCGTCCCCGCAGGGGCTCATTGACACCTCAGTCGTACTCGGTCTAGACCACATCGACGCCGCGCAGCTACCAAATGAAGCGGCGATCAGCGCACTCACGATGGCAGAACTATCGGCTGGTCCGCACGCGACGACCGACAGCGCAGAGCGGGCGCGCCGCCAGGACCGTCTGCAACGTGCCGAGACCACTTTTGACGCATTGACATTCGACGCCGACGCGGCACGCGCCTATGGTCGCATCTATGCGGCGATCACAGCGACGGGACGGAAACCGCACGGCCCACGTACGGTAGACCTGCTGATCGCCGCTACTGCGCTAGCGGCCAACCTCCCGCTGTACACACGTAACGTCGACGATTTCCGCGGCCTAGAACGCCTCGTCGACATAGTTGGCGTTTGAGCTTTGTTTTGATAGCCGTCTGCCGGCTGGAGCCGGCAAGCCCAAAACCTGTTGGTAACTGATCGAATACAGCTTCTCGTCGCGGAGGATCCAGCTGGGTGTTCGGCACGGCGGCGCCGGCCTGGTTCAAGCCCATCGCCCTAGCGCCTACTAGCCGCTCGAACCCGCACCTGGTCGTCGGCGTGATGTTCTGCGGCTGAGTGGTCGCTATCACGACGTCGCTGGTTATCTGTGGGCGGTGATTTTGCGCGGCCTATCGAAGTTTTCCGAAAGAGCGGCACCGATTTCGGTGATACGTCGTCGTACTTTTCGACTGACTAACGCGAGGTGTATTTCCTTGCCCTCCTTGATGTGTGGTTCAAAAGGAAGTTCGAAGACATTGCCTCCACCGATGTGTTGTGCGAACCGTGCTTTGACGGCCTCGGTGTCGACCGAGCCTCGCCCACGGTCGGTGTGGTTGACCACCACCACGGTGCGGCCGAGAAGGTCGGCGTATCCGTGCGTACGCATCCAGTCGAGGGTCACCGCTGCTTGTTGGGCTTCGTCGAGGCTGGTGCCGGCGACAATGACCACTCCCCACGCCGTGTTCAGGATGGCTTGGGTTGAATCGTGGAAAAGGCCGGTGCCGCAGTCGGCAAGGATGATCGGATAGAACGGCGAGGTCACCTTGGTCGCCATGGTCCAGTCTTCGGCGGAGAACGGCCGCCGGGCATCGACATAATCCTGAGCGGCCAGGATTTCGAGGTTGGCGTCGTTCATTGAGGTATGCGCTCTTACCGCGTTGTAGGTTGTCAGGTGGCCGGCGCCGGCCACGAGTTCGGCTACCGTGTGTTCGCATTGTTTACCGGCGCGCTTGACCAGATTGCCGGCGTCGGGGTCAGCGTCGATGGCCAATATCATCCCGTTGCGGATTTTGGCGAGCACCGACCCCAACAGGACTGTGATAGCGGTCTTCCCGACGCCGCCTTTGACGCTGATAACAGCGGCCTGGTAGCTCACGGAGGTATCAGGTTCGTTGTGGTTGTCGACGACTTTGCGGATCTTGGCGTGCAGCTCCCGCTCGTCGATCTCATCTTGGGACAGACCTGTGTTGATCCCAGTCAAGGTCATGAGCCATCGTCGCCACCCTCTTGTCGGCGGCAGCTTGGCTGCAGCGCGAACGTTGATGCCCGTCATAGAAACTGAGGCTCTATCGCTTCGGGTTTGAGGCGGCGCGGGTTGTGTTTTGAAGCTGGCTGCTCCTGGTTGCGAGCGTGCCTGCGGGCGGCCGTGGAAGACCTGCGGCCGGTTGTTGCCCGCTATCGGCGGCGGTATCGACAGCGGGGGGGGCGGTCGCCGGCGGCGGCGCGGCCGCGGTGGGGGTGACCGTCGGCTGCGGTGGTGCGCCCATTGGGGACTTCCGAGCGGGAGTATCCGGGGTCGCTCGCTGTGCGCGGAATCCGTGTGGGGGTGTGTGATGCGATGACGGCCCAGCAGCTGCCTCTGGGGTTGGCGGCGGCGCGTTCGGCTCAGGCGCCGCAGGCCCGGACGGCTCCGCCGCAGTGGGGTGTCCACCTCGGCTTTCGGGATCTTCGGGCCACACGTATTGGTCACTCACGGACTTTCCTCCTCGAACTACTGCAGTCCCAATTTGGTTGGTGTCAGCGCGCTGTTGGGCTCAATGATGTCGTCGATCCAATCTCCTCGCGAGCGTGTAGTCGCCACACTGGACGGGGGCCTGCTCGGGGGTCATTTCGTGATCGACGAAGCGCGTGATGCATGAGGTGTGTTTTGGCACTGGCTATGTGAGTGCTCGGACAAACCACGGGAGAGGTGGGCCGGGCCCGTCTGCAACGGCTCTCACCACCGAACCGATCTTGGCTCAGCGCCGCTGATCGGAGCGGGACTTGAACGGGGTCCTGCACAGGTGAGACTGAATTGAGCGTCTCCAGCGTCGAATAGATGCGGATGGGATCGTCGTCAAGATCAGCGGTCACCAACATCGCCGCTGACCCTAGCGGCATGGCCCAATGGCTATCGCTGACAGGGGTTTGTCCGGCTGCGATCGCCAGGCGGCTGCGGCGCAACGGCGTCCACGCCGTCGGCTCCAATTTCGCGAGTAGCCGTTGGCGCACGTCCCGGCCGGTGCGCGTGACGCAGCCACCATGGCCATTGCGACGGCCGAGGACTCGAGGCGCGTAAAACGTGATATTGCGCAGATGCCGCAGCGGCTCGTTGACGGAATGTTGAACGACTAGCACTCGGTCGGACGCAGACTCGGCGGTGGGATGCTCAGTGCCGAACCTGCTTAAGGCCCGTTGTCGCTGGGCACCTTGTTGGTGGCGGTGCCGGGATGGCTCCGTTCGCCATGCCGGTGACATATTTGCCAAACAACTTGTCATTCGTGTTGGAGTGGCAGACTCGGATCATGCGACTTGGTCTTCATGTCGGGTGGGAGCCCACGGTGCCGGCCCTGGTGCAATTTGTTGCTGCAGCCAGGGGACCGAGTTTGAGGGCAGCGTTCGCCGAGGCCGGGCTCGATGGGATTCGACCGGCGCAAGCGGTGGCGTTGGTGCCGCTGGCCACCGGCCGACTGCACGCGTCGGAAGTGGCCGACCGCCTTGGGGTGAGCCGTCAGGCGGTGGCGCAAGGCATAGCGGCTTTGGAAAGAAACCGCTATGTCACTCGCGTGCCCAACCCGGCCGACGCCCGCTCCCGTATCATCGAGTTGACGCCGCGCGGCCGCAAGGCACTGCGTGTGATGCGCTCCAACATGCTCGACGTGGAAGATCGATGGCGACAGATCCTGGGCGAGCAGCGGCTCGACGAAATGCGTAAGACCTTGCAGATCCTGCTCGACGCAGATTCTGCGGAATCCGACGCATAGCGGGCTAGGCCAATAGGCCCTGGATCAGTTTGCCTACTCTACTGGGCCCGACCGAGGAGTTGCATTGATTCTGTAAATCGCCGAGCGGCCGCACGATATCGCGCATTTCGAGGTATTCCTGTGGATTCGCGGTGAAGTAATTCCGAACCGTGGACTCGGCCTGATCGTCGGACTGCGAATTCACGTCGGTCAGAGTTTGGTTAAGCGTTGGATGTGAGTCAAGGTACTGTCCCGTGGCTGCGAATACCGAGCTGCTCGTGGCGAAGAGGGCTTGCGCCGTGCATGGATTCGGCGCGGCGCCGGCCGAGGGGATCACCAGTGCGGCCGCGGTAACTCCGCCGATTCCACAGGCGACGAGGGTGCGGCGCACAGACGGGGCGGCGGTCTTCATGGGTGTCATCAGTCGCTCCTTCGCAATGGCGTGATGCGTGATGGATACTTCTCCGACGGGAGACGAATCAACTTTTTCCGGACGTTACGGGCGGCCGCGCAATATTGTCAAGCAGATTGACGATCTTGGGAGTAACGATCCGATAACCGTGATGCGCGCGCGTCCAGCGAAAACTGGTCGTGCAGATTAGCGGGTAACTCTGCTCAATCGTTGGTTGAATACGTCGTAGAACTGTCGGCACGTGGTACGCAAGGTGTGCCCCGGCCAGCTGTCGCCGATCAGTTCCAGAGGCAGCAGCGGGTCGAGCTGGAGGTGTCGGACTACGGCGATTGACAACGCGAACTCGTAGGCCGCGTTTTCGGTCGAATGGTCGTTCTTGCCTTTCTCGAGCGCCGCGTTCATCGCCTCGGTCAGTGCCCTGGCATCGGTGGCCCAGTCGTCGAGGGCAAACAGCGACCTCATCTTGCTGGTGGTGATGTCGGTAGCGGCGCCACGGAAGTGGATGCATTGCTCATCCAGGACCGCTCGCGACGTCGGCACTCGTTGTGGGTCAAGGTTGTCCGGCCGTATCCATACGCCCTCCCGGAGCTCGGCCAAGTGGAGTGCGGCGGCTGCCCTTCTGAGTTCCAGGCGATGGGCGGCTGAGCGACGCTCCAGCGAGACAACTGCCAGCTCCCAGGTGCCGTCCCAGCTGGTGGCGGCCGCGCTGTCGATTCGGGAAGCCGCGTCGACACGTTGGCGACGTTCCAGCAGCGGCCCGGCTAGGGCGTAGCTGCCACCGTCGCCGGACAGTTCTCCGTTGGAGACCATTCGCCACAGGCAGGTGCGAGCAGCGCCGTCGCTAACTCCGAACAGCGATGCCACCGCGACCAGGTCCGCCACCGGCAGCCGGGCCTGGTCGGCTCCTAAAAGGGCCGATGCAAGAACCGAGCGTGCGCTGAGCGGTCGGTTGCCGATCAGTTCGCTGACGCGGGACTGGGAAGCTGTTGGCACGCGTCTATCATCACCGATCGCGGGCTGTATCACTAAATCTTTGACGCATGACCTATGCAATGTGATACTGGCCGTATGCCTTTTCCGGCGAAGTCGTTGGTTGCTGATGATGTGGAGATCGTCAGACGGATTCTTGCTCATGTCGACGCGGGCACGACCGACGAGGGTCCGGCGTGGCGGGAGCCGGTTGACAACTATCTGAATCCGGTTCGATTTGCCGCGGAATTCCAGTTGCTGCGCGCAACACCAAGTGTCTTCGTTCCGTCGGCGACGATTCCGGATCCGGGTGACTACGTCGAACGAACCGTTTTCGGTGTGCCGTTGTTCGCTGTGCGTGGCCGCGATCAGCGGGTGCGGGTGTTCCGTAACGCCTGCCGGCACCGCGGCTTCGCCCTTGTCGGGGGCGCTGGGTGCGCGCGCGCTCTGGTGTGCCGCTACCACGGCTGGACGTATCGTTTAGACGGTTTACTGTCGCATGTACCCCACGCCGAGGCCTTCCCGGATTTAGATATGTCGACGCGCGGTCTGGTCGAAGTCACCAGTCACGAGGTGGACGGGCTTGTCGTGGTCGGCCGGGTTGACTCGGCGGGCGACGCGAAGCAGTTCGGTGGCGACGATGCGATGGCATGGCTGACTGATGGGGTCCCGTGGCGCGACAAGCTTCTCCCGGCTGAGCGTTTGCTGCGGGTGGACTCCGTTGTGCAAGCCATGAACTGGAAGGTGCTCGTCGAGCAGTTTTTGGAGGGTTACCATATCCGCTGCACGCACAAGGGCACGTTCTTTCCGCTCCAATACGATGATCTCAATGTTGTTGAAATGTTTGGCCCGAATGTTCGTATCACCTTCCCGTACCGCAACATTGAACGGCTTCGTGACCGGCCGGAAAGCACCTGGGCGACTGACGCGCGGGTAACCTATCTGTACCAGCTGTTCCCCAACGTCATGTTGGCGACATTCCCGAATTTGATCGTTATGGTCGCCGTCGACCCGTTGGACATCGGCCACAGCACGGTCACGATGTATTGGATGGCCCGGCCGGACGCTGTCGACCGAGCGCTGGTTGACATCGGGGGAATCGGTGACGGGGCGGATGCGGACGGGCTGATCGCGCGCGGTGTAGCAGAGGACAATGAGATGTCTGCGGGTGTGCAACGCGGATTGCATTCCCGTGCAAATAAATTCGTAGAGTTCGGCCGGCATGAAAGCGCGGCGGGCCACTTCCATGCAACTCTTGACGATCGGTTGGCCCAATTGTCCACTACCCAGAGTGCTGAATAGAGGTATCTGGGTGTGCGCCAGTTGTGTTGGCTGTGTTCAAGGGTCGAGCGGAGAAATATGCCGTGGTCGGCGGCAGTCTGCTATCGCGCCGCAGGTAAGAACGAGTCAGTCGTGTTGTTGATATAGACCATGACTCCTGGCGCCAGGGGAAGTGGATGGCGTCTGCGCGAAGATTTGCGCGTTCATCGTCGCTTAGCCGGCGCGGCCGCATCCGTAACGTGGGGGAGTACCGCATCGGCCAGCAGGTGCAAGCTGGCCCAGCCGTCAGCAACCGGAAGTCCACCAATGAGTGGATTCATCACGACTTCCCTTCGGCCATGACGGATCTGGTCAATCAGTTGTTGGGGGGTCAGGATCTCAACGTTGTTGAGTTGGCGCAAGTCCTCGATCGAGGCGGCAGCTACTTCGTTGGGCCGCGGTACACCCGTGCGTTTCCAGGCGCTGTATTCGGTGGCTTCGGTCATTATGAAACCGCCGTAGCGGGTCCAGGCTTCGTCGGGATCGGCGTGTAACAAGGTGACAGTACTGCCGTTTTCAGGGCGGTAGATGAAGCCTGACTTACCTTGGCGGCGCAATTCCTGTTCGTACAGTGCCTCTATATCCGGCATGGCCATCGGCGGCGAGAACGGCAGTCCGAACCGCGCGGCGCGCCGGGCGGCCGCGACGGTCATGCCGCCGATGAAGACGACCGGATGCGGCCGCGTATACGGCTTCGGGGTGACGTTGATGAGTTTGCCGTCGTAATCGAACGACTGCTCGCTCCATGCTTTGAGCAAGACCGACAGGCACTGGTCCATGAGAGCGCCGCGCTGTGACCAGCTTTTGCCCATGGCGTGGTATTCCTCAGGCCGGTAGCCCATCCCGGCGACAAAGCTGAAGCGGCCGCCGGCAAGATTGTCCAGTACGGCGACATCCTCGGCCAGGCGAATTGGATCATAGAGCGGAACGATGAGGGCGTTGATGCTGATTCGGACGTTGCGAGTGCGCCCGGCTATCGCGGCGGCAAGGATCAACGGCGACGGAAGCCAGCCGGTGGCCGCGAGGTGATGTTCTTCGCCGCTCACGGCGGTGAATCCATGCTGATCAGCGAACTCCGCCATGTCGAGCGCCGCCTTATAGCGGTCTGCGTGGTGCGCCGCGGGATCGGCGATGTTCGTCATATTCAGCCGCAATGCGGTGATCAAACTCATTGTTCGCCGGTCGTGCCTTTCGGTTGCGCGAAGAGTGTTCCTCGGATCAATTGCTTGGCCGAGCGCAGCGTGGCGCGGTAGGTCTTAGGTGGCAGACTGGCGGCCTGCTCCATAAGGCCCCGTGTCAGCGCGTAGATTGCGTCGACCGCAGCTGCGGGTTCGGTGTCACGTGACAGTGCGCCCTTTGCTCGCGCCTCCGCGACGATATCGCCGATGATGTCATGCAACACTTTGAGGCCAGGGTATTTCGGCCCGCCGCTGCGCAGGTGGGTGCCGCTCTCGGCGCGGATTGCTCGTTCGAACGCGGCGAGATGAGGATACTCGCGTAAGAGCCGGTCCGACTCGTCGAACAACGCGTCAATGCGGTCGACGGGGCCGCGGGCTTCGGCGGCGGCCATTCGCAGCCGAGGTAAGGCGATGTCCTCGATCTCTCCCACGGTTGCCTCAAGTAGCTCGGCCTTATTAGCAAAGTAGTGATAAAGGCTGCCGCTGGTCATGCCGGCGGCACTGGCAATCTCGCGGATGGTCGCCTGCGAGTAGCCCACCTCGGCAACGCAGCGCATCGTCGCGACAATGATCCGGCGCCGGGTCTGCTCCCCGCTGACTTTTGCGGGCCGGCCCAATTGAGACGGGGTAACGGTCATGGCAAGCGGCGCCTGCCGTCGTTTGGTCGAGCACCCACCGCCCACCTCCGTGCACCGCCCAAAAAATTGATCAGTCGATTATATTCGAACCGTGACGCCGACACAGCTGGGCCGTCCAGTCGGTGCCAGTGGAGAGGAAACCCGCCAGCGGATCATTGTCGCGACGATGCGCTGCGTTGCCGAGGTGGGCTATTCCCGAGCGACTATCCGCGAGATCGCTCGCATGGCAAATGTGACCAGCGCCAGCCTTTACAACTACTTTCCCGACAAGTCGGAATTGATCAACGCGACGATAGCGACGCGAGCTGAAACCGCTTTGCCCCGGTTGCGCGATGCTGCCGAACGCCCGGGCGACGTGATTGACAAGATCGAAGCGGTACTCGATGAATCCGGCCGGTTGATGCGTGAATACCCAGCGCTGGCCGCTTTCGAATGGGCGATCCGCGCTGAGAGTGCCGTGGCTGCTGATTCCCGGTTGGCCGGTGTCGCGGGGTTCGAAGCGTTCCGCGAAATCATCAAGGATGTCGTGGAAAGCGCGTTGCGGCGAGGCGAACTGGCCAACCGATCGGATGCAAGCGGGGCGGTAGCTGCCGTTTACGCGCTCAGCTACGGTCTGATCGAGCTGGCGGCAACACTGCCGCCCGCCGACTATCACGCGGCGCTGGGCGCTTCTAAGCAGTTGATCCGGGGCACCTTGTTCGCCGAGTGATGGTGGCCAGCTGCGATTGGCTGGTTCTGGGTCGGCACACCCTTGATATGATCAAACGATTGATTATATAGCCGCGTCGGCCGCCAATTGGAGTCGCCTCACCCGAGAGTGGAGTCGAGACTGTGACCGAGACTGTTGCGTTGTCTTTCGACGTCGACGCGTTGCGTCGGAAATACGCCGAAGAGAGAGCACGGCGATTACGCCCCGAGGGGATAGCTCAGTACGTGGAGATCGCGGGTGAATTCGCCCGGTTCGCCGACGATCCTTGGGTGGATGGCGACTACGCACGCGAGCCAGTCGCCGACGAGGTTGATGTGGCGATCGTCGGAGCGGGCTTCGGCGGGCTACTGACCGGTGCTCGGCTACGCGAACGTGGTGTCGACAGTGTGCGGTTGATCGATCGAGCGGCCGACGTGGGTGGTACTTGGTACTGGAACCGTTATCCCGGGATCGCTTGTGACGTGGAGTCCTATGTCTACTTCCCGTTGTTGGAGGAACTCGGGTACATCCCGACGGAAAAATATTCCAAGGGAGCGGAGATCTTTGCGCATTGCCGGCGCATAGCCGAACACTACGACCTGTACCGTGACGCGTGCCTGCGCACTGACGTCCATGAAATCCGCTGGGACTCGAAAGATTCTCGCTGGGTGATCCGCACCAACCATGGTGATGAAATGCGAGCGAGGTTCGTTTCCATGGCCAACGGATACCAAGCGAAGCCGAAGCTGCCCGGCATCCCCGGTATCGGTACGTATCGCGGTCATACATTTCACACCAGCCGATGGGATTATGGCTACACCGGCGAGAATCTGGAAAACCTGACCGACAAGCGGGTCGGCATCATCGGTACCGGGGCAACCGCGGTCCAATGTGTGCCGCACCTGGCGGCGGCGGCGCAACAGCTCTTTGTGTTCCAGCGCACACCCTCTACGGTGGATGTGCGCGGAAACTTGCCTACGGATCCGCAATGGGCCAGGGCGTTGCAGGCCGGCTGGCAGAACCGGCGCATACAGAACTTTCAGCTGCTCACCGCCGGCGGTCAGGCTGAGGAAGATTTGGTTGCTGATGCCTGGACGAGTATTACCAAGAAGCTTCCGGTGATGCGTTATGACGCTTCTGGTGGGCAGAGCCCCGAACAACGATCTCGGGACATCGAACTCGCAGATTTTGCCAAGATGGAGGAAATCCGGGCGCGAGTCGATGAACTCGTGACTGATCGTGCCACCGCGGAGGCGCTCAAACCCTGGTACGGCTACTTCTGCAAGCGGCCCTGCTTTCACGACGATTACCTGCAGTCGTTCAATCGCCGCAATGTCACGTTGGTCGACACTCGCGGTCGCGGGGTGGAACGCATCACCGAGTCAGGGGTTGTCGTCGACGGGGTGAACTACGAGCTGGACTGCCTGATCTTCGCGACGGGCTTCGAAGTGGGCACTGACTACTGTCGCCGCACCGGCTTCGAGCTGATCGGCCGTGATGGTGTGACGTTGACTGAGAAGTGGGGGGACGGTGTTCGGACCTTCCAGGGTCTGTGCGCGAATGGTTTTCCCAACTGTTTTATTGAAAGCATCGCGCAAGCAGGGCTAACGGTGAACTTCCCGTACTTGCTGGATGTCCAAGCCACCCACGCAGCATGGATCATCGCCTCTTCCCTCGGCCGCGGCATCACCGAAATCGAAGCCGCTGCTGCTGCCGAAGCCGCCTGGGTGGACACGGTGGTGCAGCGCTCGGTGGCCACAGCTGAGCGGGCCAGCACGTGCACCCCCGGCTACTACAACCGGGAGGGAATGGCCGACGCCAAGACGCGGCAGGGCAGCTTCTTCTTCGGTGCGCCTACCGAGTACGCCGACATACTGGAGGAATGGCGGAAGGCAGGCGACATGGCGGGCTTCGAGCTTCGTAGTGGGAAGGTCGGCCAGTGAATTATTTCCGAGGCCGGTTGAGGGCAGTGACTCGGCGTCGGCGCACACCGAAGGTCGCGATCATTGGTGCGGGATTCGGCGGTATAGCCGCGGCAGTGGCGCTGCGGCGCGCCGGAATCAACGACCTGGTCATTTTCGAAGCTGACGACGGCGTCGGCGGCACTTGGCGGCGCAACACCTATCCCGGTGCGGCCTGTGATGTTGTGAGTCACTTGTATTCATTTTCGTTCGCGCCCAACAAATCCTGGAGTCGCACCTACGCTCGGCAACCTGAAATTCTTGCCTATCTAGAGTCGGTGGTCGACGATTTCGATCTACGCCGACACCTTGTGCTCGACACCAGGGTCAGCTCGGTTCGCTGGAATTCTGACACCGGTCAATGGGACTGCCGAGTGGAGGGCTCCGGCGATACTGAAACGATGTGCGTCGATGTCGTAGTCAGCGCGGTAGGTTTGTTTGGGGCGTTGAAGCGTCCAGATATTGCCGGTTTGGCCGGCTTCAGCGGCGCGACCATGCATACTGCGCAATGGGATCACTGCGTCGATTTGGCCAACAAGCGAGTGGCCGTGATCGGTACCGGGGCCAGCGCGGTCCAAGTTGTGCCCGAGCTGGCGAAGATCACCGAACGGCTGACGGTGTTTCAACGGAACCCGCCGTGGATGTTCCCCAAGGACGATCGCTTTTACAGCGCGACCGAATTGGCTCAGTTCAGGCGTAACCCGCTGGCCGTTCGCCGCACGCGTTGGCAGAACTGGAAATTGCTCCATGACAACACCGGGACCATGGCCGACGACCCGGTCGTGGCCGCTCGTTCACAGATCTCGACGGCGTTCCTCGAACGCACAGTGGATGATGAGGGGCTTCGACACGCCCTGACGCCCGACTATCCGTTCCGCTGTAAGCGGGTGCTTTTGGGCGACGACTACTACCGGGCTCTGCAGCAAGACCACGTTGACCTCATCACCGAACCGATTGACCGGATCACCGAGACGGCGGTTGTCACCACGACCGGCAGGCCTGTGGATGTCGACGCGATTGTGCTGGCCACTGGGTTCGAGACGTCGAGCTACCTGTCGGGTATCGAGGTCATCGGCGAGGGAGGTAGCAACCTACACGAGCGCTGGGGGGATGACCCCAGCGCCTATTTGGGAGTCGCTGTCAGCGGGTTTCCCAATTTTTTCATGCTCTATGGCCCCAATACCAACCAGGGCGGCAGTTCGATCGTCTATGTCCTGGAAGCCGGAGCTCGGCTCGTGGCGAGTGCGGTGCGCCGGGTGGCGCGCCGAGGCGGTTGGATATCGGTGCGTCCTGAAGCCGAAAAGCGCTACAACGAACAACTTTCCGCCGACCTTGAGCGCTCCATATGGACTCGATGCGACAGCTACTTTCGGTCGCCTACCGGGCGCATTGTCACGCAATGGCCGTACAGAGAACTCGATTACGCTCGTCGCACGTGGCGCTTGAGACCCAGAGATTGGCTGCACAACACTGCGGCAGCTTCGGCCAGAAGTCGACGCCTAGCTGAGACCAAAATCGATGACGCCCCGGATCAGTTCGCCAGCGACGAGATCGGCGTAGGCGTCGTTGATGTCGTCGAGCCCGTAGCGCTTCGTGATCATCTCGTCGAGGAGTAGCTGGCCGGACTTGTACAGCCTGGCCAGCAGTGCAATGTCGCTCTTCGGGTTGCAGGAGCCAAACACGGTTCCGCACAAGGTTTTGTTCATTAGAATGAACTCTTGAAGCTTGGCCGAGATCGAATTCGTTTGCGGCGAAGCCAATCCGGTGAGTACGCAGGTTCCGCCCTTTCGGGTAAGCGCCAGTGCGCTGCCTACGTCGGCCTCGCAGATCGTTGCTGGCGCAACGATGACCGCGTCAGCCATCACTCCGCGAGTTAGTTCACGCACCATTTCAGTGGCCTCGAGCGCTGTCGCCGCAGTGTGAGTGGCTCCGAAAGCCAGCGCGGACTCTCGTTTGAACTCCACCGGGTCGACCGCCACAATTTGGGCGGCGCCGCTGATTCGCGCGCCCTGAATGGCTGCTGTGCCGATCCCGCCGGCACCGATCACCACCGCGGTGTCGCCGCCGCGCACGTTGGCGCGGCGCGCTGCTGAGCCGTATCCAGTTGGAACCGCACACGCGAGCAGTGCCGCGGGCACCAGCGGGACGTCTTGATCGATTTTGACCAGAGAGTCAGCAGAGACAACGGTGTGTTCGGCGAACGCGCCGATCTTAGATATGTGCCCGAGGTCGCGTCCGTCGACCGTGTGATGACGGAACGTGCCGTCGGTCGTCATGCCGGGTGCCAGGGTCCCAGAACCGGTGTCGCACAGGTATTCCATCCCGGAAGCGCACCATCGGCACTGCCCGCAGACCGCAACGAAGGACGTCACCACATGATCGCCGGGGGCAAATCGAGTCACCCCTTCACCGACCTCGACGACCACGCCGGAACCTTCGTGTCCGCCGATCGTCGGCGACATAGCCGGCAATCCGAGGGATCGCAGTGTCTCCGGTGGCGGGGCCAGCTTACCCAGCCGAATGTGTTCGTCGGAGTGGCACAGCCCGGTGGCTGCCAGACGTATCAGAACTTCACCGAGCCGGGGCGGATCCAATTCGAATTCGCCGACAGTCCACGGACGGCCGTATTCATAGAGGATGGCGGCGCGGCTTCGCATCGATTCGGTGCCTCTCGGTCGTGGCCACTGCCCGGCCCTCGTCGGAACGGGGTCCGACGAGGGCCGGGCAGATTTACTATCAAGCGTTTGATTATATATTGTCGTCGACAGGTTGCCTCAATATCAACCATCTGGTCGCTGGCCCGACAGTGTTGTGGTGCAACGACATCGATTCAGCCCATGGTGAACCGGAATCGCCAGCGATCCGCTTCGGATTGTCAATCGGGTACGCCGACGGAAGGTGTATGGTGCCTGGACACCCGAGCAATGCTGACTTCCCGGAGGTGGCAACGGTGGTCAAGGCCACAGCTGAGACACGGCCTGGATTGCGTGAGTGGTAAGAGGTTTATATATAGATCGAGTTCGACGTGCCCAAAGGAGCCGACCCCTTGGTGATCAGTTCGATCGAGATGGCGGGCCGCCGACCGAACGACCGCCGACGAGGTGAGCTTGAGTCGCGGCCGGACGTAGCGCGGTGACGATCGGCGTCATCTGCGCAATCCCGCAGGAGTTGGCATACCTACGTGGAGTCCTGCACGAGGCCAAACGTGAAACGGTCGCCCAGATTGTCTTCGATACCGGCGAACTTGATGGGCACCGAGTCGCATTGGCAGAGGCCGGTATGGGCAAAGTCAACACCGGGCTGGTCGCAACGCTGCTTGCCGACAGATTCCGGTGCCGGACGATCATTTTCACCGGCGTCGCGGGCGGACTAGATCCCAAACTATGCATTGGCGACATCGTCATTGCCGAGCGGGTTGTGCAGCACGATTTCGGAGTGCTGCGCGACGAGCAGCTGCAGCCCTATCAGCCCGGACATGTTCCTTTCATCAAACCGACCGAAAGGTTCGGATATCCGGTCGATCTCGCGTTGCTGGATCGGGTCAAACACCGCCTCGAGGAGTTCAGTCTCCCCGCGCTGCCAACGGCGGCTGGCGGTGGTGACCGACCGCCACGAATCAACTATGGCACCATCCTGACCGGAGACCAGTATCTGCACTGCGAACGGACACGTAATCGTTTACACACCGACTTCGGTGGACTCGCCGTCGAAATGGAGGGCGGTGCGCTGGCTCAGATTTGCGAATCCTTTGCCATCCCCTGGTTGGTTATCCGTGCGCTCTCTGACCTGGCTGGCACCGACTCCGGGCTGGACTTCAACCGTTTTGCGCATGAGGTGGCGGGCAGCTCAGCGCGCATCGTCCTGCAATTGCTTCCGATCCTCGACTAGACGTGGTGCGCAGTTCACAGCACACAGACTCGCCGAACTGCCCGTTCGTCCGCCGCGAAAAGGGTCTACGCTGGCTCGGGAGACATTCGAGCCTGCGCGGTCGGCGCACCGATGACACGTGTCGGTCGCGAATTCACCCTGATCGGCCACCAGAACCAACGGCCGAGCAGCGCGGCGATGGTGGGCGTCATGAACGCGCGCACAATCAGGGTGTCGAATAGCAGACCCAGACCGATCGTCGTGCCGACCTGACCGATCATCCGAACGTCGCTGACCACCATGGACGCCATGGTAACTGCGAAAACGAGGCCCGCGTTCGTCACAACTTTGCCCGTGCCACCCATGGATCGAATAATGCCGGTATTGAGGCCGGCGTGTTTTTCCTGCTTGAACCGAGAGACCAGCAGCAGGTTGTAGTCCGATCCCACTGCCAGTAGCACGATGACCGACATCGCAAGCACCAGCCAGTGCAACGGGGTACCGAGAATATGTTGCCAGACCAGCACGGATAGCCCGAAGGAGGCGCCAAGTGAGATCGCAACCGTCCCCACGATCACCACGGCAGCAACCAAGGCGCGGGTAATGATCAGCATGATGATGAAGATGAGGCAGAACGAGGAAACTCCTGCGATGACGAGATCCCATTTGGCGCCCTCAGAGATGTCCTTGAAGACTGCCCCCATGCCGGACAGGTAGATTTTGGCGTCCTCCAACGGTGTGCCCTTGAGGGACTCCTCCGCTGCGGTGCGTATCGGATCGATACTCGCGATTCCCTCAGCGGAGGCAGGGTCACCCCGATGCAGAATGATGAAGCGTGCGGCGTGTCCGTCGGGTGAAATAAAGCTCTTCATCGCGCGCTTGAATTCCACGTTTTCGAAAATCTCAGGCGGCAGGTAGAACGAATCATCGTTTTTGGCTGTGTCAAACGCACGGCCCATAGCCGTCGCGTCACCGCCTAGCTCTTCCGCCTGGTCGAAGATCCCGGTCATTGTGCTGTGCATGGTTAACACAGTGGTTCGCAGCGTCACCATGGTTTCGATCGTGGCCGGGAACAGCGCGAGCATCTGCGGCATGAGTTGATCAAGCTCGGTGACTCCGGTGACCAGGGAGTCGAGCTTTTCGTCGATCTGGTCCAAGCCGTCCAGCGCGTCGAATACCGACCGGAACGACCAACAGGCCGGAATGTCGTAGCAGTGTTTTTCCCAGTAGAAGTACGACCGGATTGGTCGCCAGAAATCGTCGAAGTCTGCGATATGGTCGCGCAACTCAACCGCGATCTGTTGCACTTGTTCGGTATCACCGACAACGTGGTGCGTGGTGTCGACGAGTTGTGTCGTTAGGTCATACATCCGCTGCATCGCAGAGATTGTCTTGGTGATGTCGTCGGCCTGCGTGAGCATGTCGCCCATCCGATCGCGCTGAAATTCCATGGTCTGCAGTTGAGCTGCGTTTTGCATACTGAGCTGGTATGGGATCGACGCGTGGTCGAGCGCTGTTCCGTCTGGTCTGGTTATAGCTTGAACTCGGGAGATCCCCGGAACGTGGAAGATGCCCTTGGCCAGCCTGTCCAGGACCAGGAAGTCGGCCGGATTCCGCAGGTCGTGATCGGATTCGATCATCAGTACCTCCGGCTTCATCCGAGCTTGCGAGAAGTGGCGGTCGGCAGCTGCAAAGCCCCGATTGGCCGGGATGAAACTGGGTAGGTACGCCCGGTCGTTATAGCTGGGCTCGTATCCGGGAAGGGCGATCAGTCCGACAAAGGCGATGGCACATGTGGCGGCAAATATGGGTAGCGGCCAGCGCACCACCGCGGTACCGATGCGTCGCCAGCCACGCACCTTGAGCAGCCGTTTCGAATCGAACAGGCCGAACCGGCTTCCGACGGCAAGGACGGCCGGGCCCAGCGTCAGCGCGACGACCACGGCGACCAGCATCCCTATCGCACACGGCACGCCGAGGGTTTGAAAGTAGGGCATCCGAGCAAGGCTCAGACAGAATGTCGCACCGGCGATCGTCAAGCCAGAGCCCAGAATGACGTGGGAGGTTCCCCGGTACATGGTGTAGAAGGCCGTTTCACTATCTTCACCGGCCTGGCGGGCTTCCTGGTAGCGACCGACAATGAATATTCCGTAGTCCGTGCCTGCCGCGATCGCCAGCGACGTAATTAGGCTGACCGCGAACGTTGAAAGCCCGATGAGCCCAAGCTGCCCGGTCAGCGCAACGGCCCCGCGCGCCGCCGACAACTCGACACCAACCGTCACGAGTAGCAGAAATACCGTTATCGGCGACCGATAGACAAAGAGCAGCATAAGCAGGATCACCCCGACCGTGGTCAGGGTGATTTTGGCCATGGATTTGTCCCCACTGTGCTGCAGGTCCGCAGCTAGCGCAGACGATCCCGTGACGTAGGCGTTGACCCCGGGCGGCGCTGGTGTGTTGTCCACGATCTTGCGGACCGCGTCGACAGATTCGTTGGCCAACTGCTCACCTTGGTTGCCGGCGAGATTGACTTGGACAGTCGCGGCTTTGCCGTCGCTGCTCTGCGCGCCGGGCGCTGTGAGCGGATCACCCCAGAAGTCTTGGATCCCCAGTACGTGCTTCTTGTCTCCGCGTAGCTTGCGAATCATCACGTCGTAGAACCGGTGAGCGTCCTCGCCGAGGGGGTGGCTGCCCTCCAACACGATCATCGCGACGCTGTCGGTTTGTCCTTCGTCAAAGACGTGGCCGATGCGTTTCAACGCCACGAGCGACGGTGCGTCCTTAGGGCTCAGCGACACCGACCGCTCTTGTCCGACGATCTCCAGCGACGGTACGAACACGCTGAGGATGACCACGACTGCCAGCCAGAACAGGATGATAGGCACCGCGAAGGCATGGATCATCCGTGCGATAGGCGGCCGGTCGGTGCGCGTGTCGCCGGCGGGGGGAGCGCTCATGTGGACTGAGCTCGCAGGCAACGTCGTAAGTTGAGCTGGCCGGGGAATCGGGCCCATTCAATCTCGTGTGCCCATGGTCGCTGGCGCTGGCGGACATTGTTGGCGTATTGCGCTACAGCACTTCCCATCACAGACACCACGGCACTGACGAAGGGCGGCGACCAGGGTAGGTGCCCTCGTCGCTACATTGCACGCGAATGCCGGTGTCGAAATAGCTTGCCACCTCTACAGTTCGGGTCGAGACGAGCACCATGAAACTGTCTTGTTTGGGTCCGGTCGATTCGGAGCGATCGGGGTTGTTTTCGGCGGCCAATGGGGGCGTGTTCGAAGTGGCATCCTCGGTGACCGCCGATGCGGCGAATCCTGCGCTGACAACCGCGGCGTGGGCCATCGGAATCCGGGCCCACTCCAGCGACGTGAAAATGTCCAATCCCTTTCGCCGGTAAGCGCTTCTACCGGCGGACGGTATGCGCCGGTTGGCGGGCATGCGACGAAACGCCGCTGGGCACGAGCGGTGCACGTCCATCTCGCCGACGGCAGCTGCATGTGCCACGGGCATCGAAGTCTAATGCACACCGCGCGGGGAAAGCGGAGTCGCTCGGTTGCCGGTGCCGGCGAATCAACCGAATTCGATGAGCGTGACAGGGGCTCGCAGCCGATCGAAGCCGGGGAGTCGGTAGGACAGCGGAGTAGCCCACCGCAGGAACCTACCTCGTCCCGGCGGATACCGCAGCTCGCGTACGGCGCGGATCCCAGGCATAGCGCGTAGTTCGTCGTATTGGTTGGCGGTGAACCAGAATGGCATCGCAGGTGCCGTGTAATGCTTGCTGAGCTTGAAGCCGCATCGCCGCGAATAGGCGCTGACCAACCGCGGGATGCTATCGAAGATTAGCTGGCCACCGGGAAATCGGTGAGCGCAAGCCGCGATCAGGTCGAACACCAGATTGTGCTCCAAGTATTGGAAAAGGCCCTCGGCGGTGATCAGCACACCGTTGGTGTCGTCAACCTGGTCCATCCAGGAGTAGTCGACGGCAGACCGAGTGCAGCAGGTCAGCCGGTTTGATGCCGGCAGCAGCTTCTCGCGCAACTGGGTGATTGGTGCCAGGTCTACGGTTAGCCAGGTCAGCGTGCCGTTATCGAGACGCCAGAAGCTGGTCTGCAGTCCCTCGGCCAGTGCGACTACGCTGGCACGTGGATGCGCGCCGAGGAATTCCCGCGCGGCGTTATCGAACACCAAGGCGCGCAACGCGGTGGCTTGGTGCGTTCGTCCGAAATGGTGGTAGTCGTAGTCGAGCCGGTCGTGCAGGGCGACCGCTTCGGGGTCGTCGATGATGCCATCGGACCGCGCAGCCTCGCTTGCCCGCTGGTGCAGTGTGAGGAGAGCGGTTTCGGATATCCCGTCGAGATGACGGGCGTCTACCGTTGGCATAGATCCGACTTTAATGGTGCAGCGTTGACGGACTGCCACCGAGCTGCGCCGACGCCATGCAATAGAGACGTGTCGCACCGTTGGTCATCGTGTGCACCGGCGGACCTCGACGGGCACGCGGACGACCGAGACGAGGATCACGTGGTATTCATTTCGGGCGCGGAGGGAACTTTCCGCCGGCTCTCCCGACTACTCCTGCAGTGGGGCGTTGCCCTGTGAGTCCATACGGTCCTGTGAGTCCATACGGTCGCGCGCCCAATACCTTATGCAGGGAGGTATCGCTGTGAGCGCGCCCATATGGATGGCTCTGCCTCCGGAGGTGCACTCGACTCTGCTGAGTTCGGGTCCGGGGCCGGGGGCATTGCTTGCCGCTGCTGCGCAGTGGCAAGAGCTCAGCGATCTCTATGCCCGTACTGCTGCTGAATTGTCTCAGCTGCTAGCCGAGGTGCGGGCCAGCAGTTGGCGAGGTGCCAGCGCCTCCCAGTATGTGGCTGCACACGGCCCCTACTTGGTCTGGCTCGATCAGGCATCGATCGATAGCGCAATCACCGCCGAACAGTACGCAATGGCCGCCGCTGCCTACAGCGGCGCCGTGGCCGCGATGCCCCCGGTGGTGGAACTGGCGGCCAATCATGCGACCCACGGTTTCCTGCTTGCTACCAACTTCTTCGGCATCAACACCATCCCCATTGCTCTGAATGAAGCCGACTATGTCCGTATGTGGGTGCAAGCCGCCGACATCATGGCGACCTACCAGGCAATCTCGGAGGCGGCGATGCTGGCCGTGCCGTCCACCCAACCAGCGCCACCCATCGTTGCGCCCGGTGGCGAAGTCCAAAGCGCGCTATCGGACCCAACGCACTGGATTGAGCAACTGATTAGGGACATCTTGAATTTCATTGAAGACCCCTACGCTCATTTTCTGCAGTTTTTACTACGGCTTGGTTTCAGCCCGCCTGTTGCCGGTTTCCTTGCGATTGTTCTCTTGCAGCTGTATGACTTTCTCTTCTATCCCTACTATGCCTCCTACGGTTTATTGTTGCTTCCTTTTTTTGCACCTGCGCTCAGCGCGCTGAGCGCCTTGAGTGCGCTGGCGCGAGTTTTTGACAATCAGGCAGGGCAGTCTCCTGCTGCGACGTCGCCCAGTTTTGGCCAGCGGCACCCATCAGGTGCGAATGCAGCGGTTGCGCCCGTTGCTTCGGCCGTCCAGGGCGTGGGCGCGCAAGCTAGCGGCTCCGCACCAAGTTCATCCGCCGCGGCGGCGGCCAATGTCGCTCAGCCGGCACCCGGTATCGGCTACGTGGTCGCTGGATTGACGCCACCTGGGGTGAATTTTGGCCCGAGAGCTGGCACAAAATCGTCCGCCGCCGCGCGCGACGCGGTGGGTGCGGCCGCTGTGGTGAGAAGCGGCTCACCCGCTGCTCAAACTCGCCAGAAACAGCGTCGCAAGATCAGGAGTGGGGCACGTGGCTACCGCGACGAGTTCCTGGACGCAACGGCCACCGCGGATGCGTCGATCGGTGCCCCCGCGAGCAACGAGCAGGCCTTCGGGGTGGCAAGCGAACACGGCGCCAGCCTGCGCGGGTTTACCGGCACCGTACCGACAACCGCCGACGCGGCAGCTGGGCTAGTCCACATCTCGCCAGCGGGCAAGCGCGACACCATCCCGCTGATTCCGGCAACTTGGGCTCCCAACGCTGACGAAAAACCGGGACGCGAGTAGGGGAACGAATGCCACGGTATGCGTCTGCACCGATAACTGGACCGGCTCGCATGAACCAGATGTCGTGAGGCCGGTCGGGAGATGTCGGTGAAACGACGCGGCTTGAGACGTCCGCGGACGTCTGTAGGTGCCCTATCTCAGGCGCGGTGCAGGACGAGCACGCCAAACCGATCGAAGCAGCAAACGAATTTCAACGAGGAGAGGAGATGCGATGACGCTTAATGTGAAAGGGGAGGGGCTCGGTGCGCAGATTACCGGAATCGATCCCAATAGTTTAGACAGCATCGACCGTGACGAAATACGCGACATAGTTTACCGGAACAAACTTGTTGTCATAAAGGATGTCTATCCGACTCCCGAGCAATTCATAAAACTTGGAAATATAGTCGGACAGATAGTTCCTTACTATGAGCCAATGTATCACCATGAAGATCATCCGGAGATATTTGTTTCCTCCACCGAAGAGGGGCAGGGGGTGCCAAAAACTGGTGCGTTCTGGCACATCGATTATATGTTCATGCCGGAACCGTTTGCGTTTTCCATGGTGTTACCTCTAGCTGTGCCCGGATGCGACCGAGGGACATACTTTATCGATCTGACCAAGATTTGGGAGTCACTTCCTGCTGCTAAGCAGGAACCGGCCCGCGGAACGGTCAGCACTCACGATCCTCGCCGCCACATCAAAATACGACCCAAGGATGTCTACAAGCCAATCGGAGAAGTTTGGGACGAGATCAACCGCACCACGCCTCCAATAAAGTGGCCGACGATCGTCAGACACCCGAAGACTGGCCAAGAAATCCTCTACATCTGCGCGACGGGCACCACCAAGATCGAGGACAAGGATGGGAATCTGGTCGATCCGAAACTGCTGCAGGAACTTATGGCCGCGACCGGGCAGCTCGATCCCGAGTTCACATCGCCGTTCATACATACCCAGCACTACGAAGTGGGCGATATCATCTTGTGGGACAACCGGGTTCTGATGCACCGAGCGAAGCACGGCACAGCGACGGGCACCCTGACGACGCACCGTCTGACCATGCTCGACGGTCTCAAGACACCGGGATATGCGGCATGACGCACACCGAAGCGACCCCATTTCAGGCCATGGTGGCGTCTGCGAACCCGGTTCCGATCGCCGAAGATCTGCTCAGCAGAGTGCTTGAGCCCTACTCCTACAAAGGATGTCGCTATCTTGTTGACGCGCAGTACAGTGCCATCGAAGACTCCGTCCTTGCTTACGGCAGTTTCACGATCGGCGAGTCTGCCTACATCCGAAGCACGGGGCACTTCAACGCAGTCGAGCTAATCTTATGCTTCAACCAACTCGCCTATAGTGCATTCGCGCCGGCCATTCTCAACAAGCAGATTTCTGCGCTCGTGGGCTGGTCGATCGAAGACTATTTCCGACACCAGCTCTCCAGCATGTTCATTCGGAGTTCGTCATCGCGGTTCAGAAGACCAGTGGACCCGCAAAAGTTCTCGGCTCGCCTACTGTGTCAAGATCTGCAGGTCATCGAACGCACATGGCGGTATCTCAGGGTTCCGTGCGTGATCGAGTTCTGGGACGACAACGGTGGAGCTGCCTCTGGTGAGGTTGAACTAGCAGCCCTCAACATCCCGTAATCCACTGGAAGAAAGGCGCATGAAGCATGTCTCAGTTACCGCCGACCGTGTTGGAACGGGTTTTTGAGCAAGCGCGGAAGCGGCCCGAGTCGACTGCTTTGCGCCGTTGCGACGGCACAAGCGTGTTGCGATATGGCGAGCTGCTTGTTGAAACGGAACGACTTGCCGCGGTTCTTGGTGCTCAGCAAGTTTCCCGAGGATCGCGGGTGTTGGTCATTTCTGACAATGGGCCCGAGACATACCTGGCGGTGTTGGCTTGCGCCATGGTGGGCGCCATTGCCGTAATGGCGGACGGCAGCCTGCCTCCGGCAACTATCGATCGTTTCTGTCAGATTGCAGATCCTTCAGCGATTCTCATCGCCCCCGGAAGCAAAACGGGATCTCGCCAGCTATCGGAAGACATCCAGTCGATACCGGCCGTGTGGGTCGAGATCGGTTCTGGTGAACAAGATTCGGCTCTCTTCTACACAGCTGACGATCTTGCCACCGGACCGAAGCGCAGCGCTGAAGATCCGCTAGCGATGATCTTTACAAGCGGTACTACAGGCGAGCCGAAAGCTGTTCTGCTGGCCAATCGTACCTTTCTTGCCATCCCGGATATTCTGCGGGACGAGGGCCTGAACTGGGTCACCTGGGTCGACGGTGAAACTACATACTCGCCGTTGCCGGCGACGCATATCGGTGGACTGTGGTGGATCCTCACCTGCTTGATGCGCGGAGGGCTGTGTGTTACCGGAGGAGAGAACACCGCGTCGCTTTTGCAGATTCTCAGCACGAATTCGGTTGCGACGACATGCTTAGTGCCAACTCTGCTTTCGAAACTGGTTTCCGAACTGAAGTCCACCACCGAAACCCTCCCGTCGCTGCGACTCGTTGGATACGGGGGTTCTCGCGCAATCGCGGCAGATGTGCGATTTGTTGAGGCCATGGGTGTGCGTACCGCACAGGTCTATGGCTTGAGTGAGACTGGTTGCACAGCTTTGTGTTTGCCAACTGACGATGGTTCGCTCGCGAAAATCGAAGCAGGTGCTGTGGGCCGTCCGTATCCGGGTGTGGAGGTCTATCTGGCAGATACTGATGACGCAGCCGGCGGAGGCCCTAACTCCCCCGGCGCTGCTGCTTCCGCCTCGTCCGGCACGCTGTGGATCAAGTCTCCGGCAAACATGCTGGGGTATTGGAACAACCCAGAACGCACCCGGGAGACTCTGGTTGATGGATGGGTGAACACCGGCGACCTGCTGGAGCTCCACGACGACGGCTTCTTCTATATCAAGGGAAGATCCTCGGAGATGATCATCTCTGGTGGCGTGAACATCGCGCCTGACGAGGTCGATCGGATTGCGTTGAGCGTTGCGGGTGTTCGCGACGCTGCATGCTACGAAATTCCCGACGCGGAATTCGGGGCGCTCGTTGGTCTGGTCGTGGTTCCGTCAGCGGATCTTGACGAGTCAGCGGCCCTCGAACTCCAGCAAAGAATTGCGGCTTGCTACCGACAGCAAGCCGAGTCGATCGCGCGGCCGGCGATAATCGGTTTCGTCACCGACATTCCTCGGACGCAGTCCGGCAAGGTCATGCGTGCGTCGCTGGCAGCGGCGATGAATAGAGCGACAGCTAAAGTGGGCGTTGGTGACTGAGACGCTAAGGGACAGCGTGGTTTCCGCTATCTGCGCGGTGCTGTATATCGCGGAATCGGATTTCATCGATGGCGATGCGACTGATCTCCGCGACCTCGGGCTTGACTCTGTTCGGTTCGTGCTGTTGATGAAGCAGCTCGGCGTGGACCGAGAATCCGAACTGCCGTCCCGATTAGCCGAGAACCTGACGGTTGAAGGCTGGGTTCGGGAGCTAGAGAAACCTGGACAATCGGGGTGACAGATCCCCAAGAAGTTTGCGTCGATCGAGTTCCGCTAAGCAGGTCTCAACAGAACATCTACAACGGAGTGCTACAGGACAGCAACCCCGCGTTGTATCTGATCGGCAAGAGCTATAGGTTCCGCCAGTTAGAGCTCTCGACATTCCTGGTTGCCTTGGAATCAACAATCGGCAATAACCCGGTCCACCTTTGTGTACTCCAAGCACCTTTGTCGGAGGAGATGTATCCGGATCTTGTGCCTCGGCTGCAGGCCAGCGATATCGTTTGGGTGCGGCCAGCTAGCCAGCGGCAGAACGGCAGCGGAGCCGACGCGCTCACGCGCATTTGGGCTAGCGGTATCCTCGCGAAGCCACTCGCGCGATATACGGTGTGGACCGACGAGAGCGGCCAGGTGTCCGGGTTGGATGCTCATACTCACCACATCCTGCTTGATGGCGGCGCGACGGGAATCATCGAAGCCGATCTGGCGCGCCGCCTCGCGGCCGAGGACGCAGTTGAGATCCAAAATCTCACTCAGGGGCTTATCGAGCTGACGGCGGCGCACCGTTGTGAGCAAGAGCAGGTTGAAAAGTCGCTACGACGTTTCCGCGATGCTGTTCACCGCGAGCTCACCGATGCCACGCTCGACGGGGGACGTGGCCAACGATCGCATGACGCTCGCGGGACGGCTGCCAAAGGAATCCTCTACGAATCAGCGAGCATTTCCGGCGCAGCATACGATGCGGTCGCCGGTCTCGCGGAGGAAGAGGGCGTTCCGTTGAACGCCTTGGTGACTGCGGCTGCAGTAGCGGTAGACGCTAGCCTTCGGCAGAGTAGTGAGAGCTTACTGGTTCACCCGGTGGACAATCGTTTCGGAGATCCTGATCTCAATGTTGCTACCTGCCTGGTCAATTCAGTTGCGCATGCGGTGCGACTTATCCCTTTTGCATCAGTGCAAGACGTTGTTCGGACTCTAGATCGGGACTACGTCAAGGCGACAAGACGCCGGTGGTTCCGCGAGGAGCACTACCGTCGAATGTACTTGGCGATCAACCGGACATCTCACGTTGAAGCGTTGACTCTCAACTTCATACGGGAGCCATGCGCGTCCGGCCTTCGGTCATTCTTGTCAGAACCACCGGTCGCCACGGATATCGGTCCGGTAGAAGGCATGACCGTGGCGTGTGTTCTCGACGAACACCGGCACACACTGAACCTCGCCATCTGGGACAGAGCAGATTTGCCCGCGTCCAAGACGCGCCCAGGAGTCGCAGAACGGATTGTGTCTGCCCTCGAATCGATGGTGGCCGCATGGCACCAGCCGATCGCCATGATCGTCGACGAGTGGTTCGGAATAGCCCAGGACGGGGCCGTCCGCCGCGGCGACTGGGCGCTTCCGGCAGAGTCACCGCATGCTCCCGCCTGGTTTTTGGACCCGATATCAGATACGCGCCGGAATATGGAAGAGCGTCGCTACGTCTACCAATGGGTCGCCTGGTTGGTGTGCGACGGGGCGGTGCCGGGTGATGTGATCGTGTTCACCGACGACAACACCGACAAGACCGTCGACCTGCTGATCGCCTGCCATCTGTCGGGTTGCGGATACAGCGTGTGTGACAGCGCCGACGACGTTCCCGCGCGAGCGCACGCGATCGCCGATCACGACGATGGGGTTTCGGCACGCATCGTCGATGTTGACGCTGCACGCCTCGCGCCGATGCTGGGCGACGAGTTACAGGCGCTTGTTGACGATCGCATCTACGAGGTGACGCACGATAATCTGCTGGCCGCGAAGACGGCCTACATCATGCCCACTTCGGGGTCGACTGGGCAACCAAAGCTGGTCCGCGTCACGCACGGGTCGCTCGCGCTCTTTTGTCTGGCGGTGCGACATGCCTACGGATGGGGGTTGGAGGACACCGTGCTCCAATGCGCGCCATTGACTTCGGACATCAGCGTCGAAGAGATCTTTGGTGGTGCGTTTTGTGGATCGAAACTGGTTCGATCCACCGCTATGCGATCCGGTGACCTACATTCGCTCGCCGGAGATCTCGTCGCAAAGAACGCAACAGTGGTCGACCTGCCAACCGCGGTGTGGCATCTGTTGTGCGACGACCACCACGCAATGGGAACAATTGGCAGCTCATCCCTGCGCCAAATCGTGGTAGGCGGTGAACCAATCCGACCCGGAGTCGTCGACAAATGGATTGAACATCCAGCAACACAAGGAATTTCGCTTGTTTCAAGCTACGGTCCGACAGAGGCAACGGTCGTCGCCACCTACCTACCGCTGGTCTGTGACGGGACGACCATCGCCGGCCCAGACCGATTAAGACTGGGCCGGCCGATAGTAACCAACACGGTCTTCATCGCCTTCGGCGAAATAGTCATCGTAGGAGATTTGGTCTCTAGCTATCTCGGTATCGATTCCTGCAACTTTGGCTCCGTGACTGCGGCCGGCGGTTCGCGACGCCGAGCGTTCGCCACAGCTGACCGTGTGACGTACGACGAAGAAGGATTTCCGGTTTTCGCCGGGCGCAAAGACGCGATCGTCAAGGTTTCCGGCAAGCGCGTCGATATTGCTGAAGTAGCAAGACGGCTCTCTGAGATCGCGGCTGTATCCGATGTGGCCGTCGAGCTTCACGAGGTCGGTCCGGCGACGGGCCTGGGAGTGTGGTTCGAGAGTGAACGAACCCGCGAAAGCGCCGAAGATGCCGCAGTAGCGGTGCGCATCCGACGCGTTCTGACGAGTTTGGGAGTGCCTTCGTTCTCCGTTGTCGGCGTGCCACGTATCCCAAGGAAGCCGAGCGGAAAGGTTGACAGCGACAACTTGCGCTCAATGCCGCAGTTTGTGGATGCTGTGCACAAAGATACCGGGTCGGATGCGCGTGCGGCCGGACTTGCTGAGGTCTGGAGCAGACACCTCGGGCGGGCCATCAGGGCGGATTCATCGCTGCTCGGCGAGGGCATCGGTTCGTTGGATCTCATCAGAATTCTTCCCGACAGCAGGCGTTATCTCGGCCGGCATATCTCGGTGTTGGATCTGATCAGTGCTGACACCGCCGCCAACCTCGCTTCCTCGCTAAGCACGGACGCGCTGCAGTCCGACGCGTGGATGGATGTCGAGACTGCTACCGAGGTCGAACACGATCTTGGCTCGCTGTGGCGGCAACCTTGCGCTGCGGCCCGGAACCGCAATAGCACCGCGAACATGAGCGCACATCAGCCGATCGTCGTCCTGGGTGCGTCGGGGATTGTTGGCACAGGTTTCGCTCGGGCGGTCCTCGATCTCAGACAGTCCGGAGTGTGTTGCCCCGAGGTGGTCTTTGTCGTGAGATCGCAACTCCCCGAAACCTACCCGTGGCTTGCCCTCCAAAGCTGCGATGCGGTGCGGATCGAGTATGTCTCTGCCGATTTTGGCCCAGACCTGCTGGCGGACCTGATCCGCGGCACCGGCGCTCGGACGGTCATCAACTGCATCGGCAACACCAACGTGCTCGTGCCCTATCGGCAGCTGCGGCTGGCCAACGTGGAGTTTGTCTCGACGATGGCGCAGGCATGTGCAACTCATGGTGCGCGGTTGGTGCATTTGTCCACGTACGTTGTTAATGCGGATGTCGCGATTGCTCACGTCACGGATCCCCGTGCTGCGCCGTACCCGTACGCAGCGTCTAAGGCGCTGGCCGAGCTTGCGGTCTCCGATTCGTCCCGTGGACTTGACTTCACCCTGGTACGTCTACCCCGGGTGTTAGGAACTGCTGATCAGATGCGCAACTCCGCCGACGTGCTGGCATCGGTCGTCGCTGCGTGCACGGCATTGCGCGCCTACCCTGCCGGGACGCTGACAGAAGAGGTCACTACCAGCCAAGCTGCGGCCAAGGCCATCATGGGCATGGTGCCAGAGTTGGCGGGCTCGGCCGAGCTCGGGTGCGGGATTACGGTGCTGCGCGGCGAGGCGGTGGCATACGCGGAGCTGCTCAGCGACTTCGCACGCGACGAAATCGATATTTTGGAGTGGAAGCAGCTTCTGGATCAGAGTGATTGGGCAAAGCGAAATCCGCGCAGGTGGTCAGTAGTAGATGCCTGGGTCACCTTGGGCATGCGACTGGGTGCACGCACCTACGCCGAATACCTGGCGGATTTCCCGACTATTGCGCTAGAAGTAGAGTCGGTCGCAGAACTCGTAGCAGAACCGCAGTCACTCCGAGCGCTGTTAGCGTCCGAAGACTTGTCGTGACTCAAACCTGCTGGTGAAAAGATGGCGAAAGCGCCGAACAGGGTGGCACGTCAGATCTCTTCTCGATTCGCCAATCTAGGCGCCAAATACCATGGCGCCGAACATGATAGCCATTCCGGCGGCCATCAGCGCCTCGCTGATGCCGGCCAGCGAACTATTCCAACTTCGCGGCCCGTCGTCTAGGCGCCTTCTGATCGCCCGGAATATCCAGACGACTGCCGCGATCGCGAAACCGACGAACCATAGCCAGTTGATTGCAACCGTCGATCTCGGCATTGCGCTGCTCGCCGGTGCCATCGTCACACAAACGTCCATGACTGGCATCGACGTACTCAGTGGCGCTGGGTAGTCGCCACCCGATGGAACTCGATGATTCGCGAGGTTATACATCCAAACCATGGAGACCATCATCAAAGCGTGATAGCCGAACACCCTCCGCTCGGCGACTGTTCGAGCCGAGATAACGGCCATCGCCACGAACCATATGGCCGCGACAATGAAGAACACCTTGGGCCATGCTGTCGGCAACCGCGCGCCCCAAGGCCAGGCCATCACAACCATCGCAGTCGCCATCGCGATATACAACCCATGGTTTACCACCGAGGTCCACGGCCGACGTTGGGTAAGCACCGCGAACAGGCATTCAGCGCTGCTGAGCGCCATCAGTGCGGTGACAACCCACCGAAGCATAAGGTCGTCGATCATCGCGAAGCTCGGCTGCCTAGCTGGTGGGATGTCATGGAGTCACTTTCGGGTTAGGCATCGACGGTCTCCGCAGAATATGCGGTCTACTATGCGTCGGTGGATCGGCGGGTAGGGGTCTCTGGCCACTGCATCCACGCGGACGCACGTCGTAAGCTCGCAAGGGTGCAGATCGAGAGGGAAACCAGCGGGGAGCTATCAGTTGCGCGAGCGCCCCGACCGATCTCGCTAAGAACAGTCCAGCTGGCATTTGGCCTGCTGTGCATCTTCGCCGCGTTGGCCGCGCTGGGGCTCGTCTCGGGAACCGGTCCATACGACGCGGCGGGGAATCCCTATCCCGGTGTTTTTACTAGCGTTGCCGAGCCAGTCGGTTACTTCGGTGCGTCGCTGTCGGCAGCAGTGTGCCTTGGCGCGCTGGTCTGGATCATGATGACATCGCGACCGGAGCCCGACGGGTTGCTCGATGCCGAGGCATTCCGGGTCCACCTCGTGGCAGAACGCGGTTCAATTGCTTGGCTGATGCTCGCGGCAGCGATGGTCGCTGTTCAGGCTGGCCACGACTCCGGCGTGGCGGTGGCGAAACTGCTCGGCAGCGGAGCGCTACTCGACGCGATCTCCGCTTCGGAGACTTCGCGGGGGTGGGGCCTTGCGGCGATCTGTGCGCTGCTGGTCGCGGTGACGTTGCGCCTGAATACACGTTGGCTAGGGCACGTTGTGCTGCTCATTCCTACTGCTATTGGCATCGTCGCGCCCGCGGTCACCGGTAGTGCTGGCCAGGGCCCCGACCACGATTACGCGACCAGCGTCGCGATCGTCTTTGCGGTCGCGTTGGCGACGCTGACTGGGTTAAAAGCGGCCGCAGCGGTCACCGCAGCGATGCCAAGCCGTGCTGTGCTGCTGACACAGGTGGTTTGTGGTGCCCTTACTGTGGTCTATGGCGTGGTTTTGCTCTATCTCTTGACTCCGGACTGGGCGATTGGTTCAGATTTCACTCGACTGGGTGTGTTCGCGGGGATTCTTGTAGCGTTGGTGTGGCTGCGCGACTGTTGGGACCTGTTCGGTGGTCGGCTACGTCTTCGTGGCAAAAATGTCCTTGCCGCGCTGGCCATGATGGCCGCCATGGGTGCGGTCGCCGCGATGGCTGTCCGGACCGCGCCGAGATTCGTCGCGCACAGGTTTACCGCCTGGGATGTCTTCCTCGGTTATGAGCTGCCACGATCGCCAAATGTCATCAGACTACTCACGATATGGCGTTTCGACTTTCTATTGGGAGCGGCCGGCGTAGTTCTAGCGATCGCATATGTTGCGGGATTCGTCCGGTTGCGAAAAAGGGGCGATTCCTGGCCCATCGGCAGGCTGGTGGCTTGGCTGACCGGCTCTGTTGCCTTGGTGTTCACCACTAGCTCTGGTGTACGCGCTTACGGTTCGGCGATGTTCAGTGTGCACATGGCTGAACACATGACCTTGAACATGTTCATCCCGGTGCTGCTGGTTCTCGGTGGGCCGATCACGTTGGCGCTGCGAGTGCTCCCTGCTGCCGGTGCCGGGCAGCCGGCTGGCCCCCGCGAATGGTTGACGTGGCTGCTGCACTCCCCGATAACAGCGTTCCTGTCGCACCCAATTACCGCTTTCGTTCTTTTTGTGGCGTCGCCCTATGTCGTCTACTTCACACCGCTGTTCGATACGTTGGTTCGCTATCACTGGGGCCACGAGTTCATGGCCGTGCACTTCCTGTTGGTCGGATACTTGTTCTACTGGGCAATTATCGGCATTGACCCTGGACCCCGGAGACTCCCGTATCCTGGTCGTATCGGATTGCTGTTCGCTGTAATGCCTTTTCACGCGTTCTTTGGTATCGCGCTGATGACGATGGCATCGCCAATCGGCGAAATGTTCTATCAGTCGGTCAACCTGCCCTGGCTGGCCAGTATCGAATCCGACCAACACCTTGGTG
Organism: Mycobacterium sp.; assembly: GCF_965230835.1. GTDB lineage: Bacteria > Actinomycetota > Actinomycetes > Mycobacteriales > Mycobacteriaceae > Mycobacterium. The sequence goes on along the minus strand of NZ_CBDDLW010000002.1, from coordinate 2,218,894 downwards.
GTGGAATCGCCTGGGGTGCAACAGAACTACCGGTCATTATCGTCATCGTGGCGCTCGTAGCTCAGTGGGTGCGTCAGGACCGCCGAATCGCCAGCCGCGAAGACAGACATGCAGACAGCGGTTACGCCGACGACGAACTGGATGCGTACAACGCAATGCTTCGTGAGTTGTCACGGATGAGACGGTAAATCGGCACAATGGGCATTGGCCTGATCCGCGGCATCGAATTCAGTAGCCGTGGCTTACCTCAGTCGCTGGGCCAATCGTTTTCCAGGTATCTCTTCACCACGCTCGCGTGTGACAGGGGCTTGCGTGTGTCGGCGATGTCTGCGTTGGTTTCGTAGTCAAGCAGCACGATCGTCTTCGAATTGGCCAGCTCCAAAAGCTGATTGACCTGTTCAGTCAGTCGATTGTCGAGGACCCAGCGATACGTCGGCAGGTAAATGGACTTGCGCGCGGCGACGTAATCTATAAGTTCGTTGCTCGCGACGCCGCGCTGATGACCAAGCACGCGCCCGAATCTTCTAACCGTACGTTTCAGTCCTTTCATCGTCGTTATGCCGAATTTCGATTCATCTATACCAGCGGTTTCGAAGACTTTGAGCGCCTGCCAGATACCCTCGACAGACATGGCGGTCACGCCGGGCGAGAACGGAACCGGAATCCCGCCATGAGGGTAAAACGGGCTGAACCGCAGCCAGGGTTCCTCGCCGTTGGAGGTCACGTCCAGGATGACAGGTGAGTCCAACCCCTTCTCGATCGTTGCTGCCTTTACCCGGCGGCTCCGAACGTGGATTGGCATGGCTGACAACGGTACTCAACAGGACTCAGTCGTGCGAAGGCAACCGCTAGCCTCAATTCGGACGCGTTTGCCGCGAGCCAAAATTGCGCAGCCGCAAGCTATTGGAGACCACGAAGAAAGATGAGAACGCCATCGCCGCACCCGCGATCAACGGGTTGAGGAGGCCGGCCGCCGCGATCGGTATCGCCGCGACGTTGTAGCCGAAAGCCCAGACCATGTTTGCCCGAATCGTTCGTATGGTCGCCCCCGCTAGATCAAGGGCCTGTGGAACGCTATCGAGGTTGTCGCGGACGAGGATAATATCGGCAGCCCCAATCGCTACGTCGGTACCCCGCCCGATCGCCAACCCCAAATCGGCGCAAGCCAACGCCGGACCGTCGTTGATGCCGTCGCCGATCATGGCGACCGTGTGCCCTTTACCGCGCAACTCTTGGATGACGTCGACTTTTCCTTCGGGCAGTACGTTGGCGATCGTGGTCTCGATTCCAACTTGTGCTGCCACCGCTTCGGCTGCGGCCTGGTTGTCACCGGTTACCAGAATGGTCCGCAGCCCGCGACTGCGCAAGGCGCTGGCAGCTTCAGCAGCGGAATCCTTGATTGTGTCAGCGATGGACACCGCCGCGCGGGCGATACCATCGACTGAGACGAAAACTACTGTCTCGCCTCGAGATTCACCTTGAAGCCGTGCGGTTTCAAGAATCGCGGCAGACTGCATGCTGCGGGTGATCCAGGATGGCTTTCCGACCTCAACGCGGTGCGTATCCACCAAGCCGGAGACACCGCATCCAGCCACCGCGACGAAGTCGGTTACTGGAGCCGGTTTCGGAGAAGCGGCGACGATAGCCGTTGCCACCGCGTGTTCAGAAGCCGCTTCGACAGCGGCGGCAAGTGCAAGAATCTCCTCGGATGCCCGCCCGTCGATCGTCGTCACCGCGCTCACGGTCAGCTGGCCGACCGTCAACGTACCTGTCTTGTCGAACACCACGGTGTCGATGCTGTGGATGGCTTCCAGCGCTCGGTACCCCTTGATGAAGATCCCCAACTGTGCGCCTCGGCCGGAAGCCACCATCATCGCTGTCGGGGTAGCCAAGCCGAGCGCGCAGGGGCACGCGATGACCAAGATCCCCAGCGCGACTGAGAATGCGCGATCAGCACCGGCGCCGGCGACGAACCAGGCGGTGCCCGCGAGCCCAGCGATGGAGAAAACCGCTGGTACGAAAACCGAGGAGATGCGGTCGGCGAGGCGCTGCGCGCGGGCTTTCTGGGTTTGAGCCTCTTCCACCAGTCGGACCATCGCGGCGAAGTGAGTCTCGGCTCCCACCGCAGTGGCCTCAATTACCAGCCGGCCGTCCAGCACGGTGGTTCCACCCACGACAGAGGTGTCGACATTGGCGCGAACCGGTCTGGCTTCGCCGGTCATGGCGCTCATGTCGATTGCCGCGCTGCCGGCGACAACGAGACCATCTGCGGCAATGGTCTCGCCGGGGCGCGTCACAAAGCGCTGTTGCTTCCGAAGCTCCTCTGCTGGTATTACCAGTTCCGCTCCGTCGGGCAGCAGTACTGCGACTTCCTTGGCTCCGAGCTCCGCCAGTGCGCGCAGTGCGCTGCCGGCTTTAGATTTGGCGCGGGCTTCGAAGAACCGACCCGCCAACACGAAGACCGTGACGCCCGCGGCGACCTCCAGGTAGATCGAATCGCTGTTGAGGATCGCATGCCAAATGCCCTGGGTCACCGGGGGCTGGTTGTCGACAAACACAGTAGACAGCGACCAGCCGGTCGCCGCAATGATGCCCACGGAAATCAGCGTTTCCATCGATGTGGTGCGGTGCCGCGCGTTTCGGAGCGCGACGCGGTGGAAAGGCCATGCCGCCCACGTCACGATCGGCGCCGCAAGCGCGGTCAACACGTATCCCCAGCCAGGGAATCTGGCACTTGGCACGATCGCGAACATTGTCGACAAATCGGCCAGCGGCACGAATAGAACTGCCGCGACGACGAACCGCCACTGGAGATTGCGTGCGTGGTCGGCGTCGGGGTCCTTTGCGGACTTACCGTGTGCGGCTGCGTCCGTGTGCGGTGCGGCGCTGTAGCCGGCTTTTTCAACTGCTTGGCACAGTTCGTCGACGGCCACGCCAGCGGTCTCAATGGTCGCAATCCGGGTAGCGAAGTTCACCGATGCACGGACGCCAGCTAGCTTGTTGAGCTTTGCTTCGATTCGACTCGCGCATGCTGCGCAGGACATTCCCGAAACATTCAACCTGACGCGTTGCGCGGAATCAGAGGCGGCGGCCTCCACAAGCGGAGTCGTCACAGTCCTCCTCAGGGTCGGCGTACCTCGCACCCGTCAGCGTACAAGCGCTGCGGTGGGCAGCTCGTCGGCGTCGAACACCCAGCTGGGACGATCGGCTGGTGAATTGGGCGCACGGTTGTTGACTCGAGTGCTTGGGAACGACCTCTGGTTGGGCCAAGATAGGCCAAGAAGGGTCGAATGCAATCGGAGTAAGCAGTGCAATGAATCTGGCAGCGCAGGCATTGAACACGGTCACCGACGCACTGGCCAATCCGGCGCGGATATCTGATCCTGACCGGCTACGCAGCGCCGTTTCCGGTAGGGCCGTGCTGGTCACTGGCGCGTCCTACGGCATCGGCGCGGCAACTGCGCGCAAACTGGCGGCGGCAGGAGCAACGGTGTTGATCGTGGCGCGATCGGCCGAAATGCTCGACGACCTCGCAGCTTCGATCAACGCCGGCGGTGGCCGGGCGGTCTCCTATCCGACCGACCTCACCGACGAGACTGCCGTTAGCGCGCTGACCAAGCAGATCACCGAGGACCACGGCCCGCTCGACGTCGTGGTTAGTAATGCAGGCAAGTCGCTACGTCGATCACTGCACAAGCAATACGACCGGCCGCACGATTTTCAGCGCACCATAGACATCAACTATCTGGGACCGATCTGGCTGCTGCTTGGTCTGCTACCGGCGATGCGCGAGACCGGCCGAGGTCACATTGTGAACGTTTCGAGTGTCGGGGCGCGCGTCGTTCCCGGTCCGCAATGGGGTGCCTACCAAGCCTCCAAGGGGGCTTTCGATCGATGGCTGCGCAGCGTGGCGCCGGAGCTGCATGTTGACGGGGTGGACGTCACATCGGTCTATTTCGCGCTGGTCCGCACTCGGATGATCACGTCCAATCCCATCCTGAGCAGACTTCCAAGCTTGTACCCTGACCAGGCCGCCGACGCCATCGCCAAAGCAATCATCGAGCGGCCCCGGACGAACGAGCCGCCTTGGATGTGGCCGGCCGAAATGGCCTCGGTCCTGTTCGCGGGACCCGCCGACCGCGCGGCACGGCTGTGGCACCGTCGGTTCTTTGCCGAGTCTCATCGTCCGGGGAAAAACTAGACATGGCGACAGCCAGCGTGGTGAGCACCGCAGCCCGCGCAGTCGTGTATTCGGGGTTGTTCCGTCCAACCAGCCCGGTCGCGGTGTTCCGGCTGATTCGGGAGATCCACCGGACAGGCGCGAATGCCTACACCACGTTGGCCGTGGCGGCAGCACGATGGCCGGATCGCACCGCGATGATCGACGAAGACGGCGCGCTGCGCTACCGAGACCTGCGAATCAAGACCGATTCACTGGCCCACAAGCTTTCCCGCAACGGCGTTGCGGCAGGGCAAGCGGTGGGACTAATGTGCCGCAACGGACGCGGCTTCGTGATAGGCCTGTTCGCTGCGAGCTTGGTCGGTGCCGACGTTGTGCTGGTGAACACGGAATTTCACAGCGATGCGCTGGCGGCCGTGCTGAGCGCCCACCAGATTCAGACGATGGTCTGTGATGACGAGTTTGCTGGCCGAATTCGCGAAGCCCGAGACACCCTACGTATTGTCGATCCGGAGACAGGCCCGCCGCATGCGAGCGATTTACGGCCCGAAGCAGCGGCGGCGGGCCGCGTTGTCCTGCTCACGTCGGGCACTACCGGTGTGCCCAAGGGCGTACCGCGCACCCCGAACATTGGTTCGGGCGTCGGGGCCGCGATGACGATCCTGGAACGCACCGGACTGCGTGTCGGAGCGCGAGTCGTCCTGGCGGTGCCGATGTTCCACGGACTGGGTTTCGGCATCCTCATGCTCACTCTGGGCCTCGGCGGCACGGTGCTGACCCGGCGGCGATTCGACGCTGAAGCCACACTTGCGCAGGTGTCACTGCATCGCGCTGACGCGCTCAGCGCGGTCCCGATCATGCTGGCACGCATGCTGGATCTGCACCAGCGGGTGCGCGCGCGAAACCCGGTGCCCTGTCTTCGGGCGGTGATCTGCGGGGGCGACCGGCTCGATCCCAGCTTGGTGCGACGCTTCATGGCCAGCTACGGATACATCCTCTACAACTTGTACGGATCGACCGAGGTGGGCGTTGGCGCGTTGGCGACGCCGGGCGAGCTGCTACGCGCCCCGGAGACGGTGGGAAAGCCCGTCGCGGGGTGCCCCGTGCGTATCTTCGACAAGAGCGGTAGGCTGCTCGGACCCCGGGTGACCGGTCGCATATTCATCGGAAGTGAGCCGACGTCCGAGGGCTACCCGGGCGGCGGCGGCAAAGCTGCTATAGGCCATATGGCGGGCACCGGCGACATGGGCTATCTCGACGAGTCGGGGCGACTGTACATTGTTGGCCGCGAAGACGACATGATCGTCTCCGGCGGAGAGAACGTCTATCCGCGTGCTCTGGAGAACTCTCTCGCTCAGCATCCCGGCGTTGCCGAGAATGCGGTAGTTGGCGTCCCCGACCAACAATTCGGGCACCGGCTGGCGGCGTTCATCGTCCCTCGGCAGCACGGCGATATCAGCGAGTTGGCGATACGTGAATATCTCCGGGGCCGGGTCTCCCGCTTCGAGCAGCCCAGAGACATCCACATCGTCACCAGCATTCCCCGCAATTCAGCTGGCAAGGTTTTGCGCAGGCAGCTGGCGCCCTAGGCGTGGACTGAGCACCCTCCATCGGTTTCGGCCGTTGCGGCGTCGATGGTCTTGGCCAGCCGATTGGGTGTCAGCGCCGAGACGGCAGTGGCCGTCGCCGTTGCGCCGATGACACCGCCCCAGGCGACCGGACCTAACGGCGTGCAACCGAAGAAGTGGTTGATGATGGGAGTTTGAACGGTACCGACCAAGACCCCTGCACTGTCGAAATCTTATTTGGCCAGGAAAACATCGCGCGTTGGCGATGCGCGTCTGACGAATCTGGCTGGCTAGGCTTACAGAATTCGGTGACTGGCTCTGCCCATGTGATAGCCGGTAGGAAATGATTTCTCGATGACTTGCAGTTGGTGATTCACTCTGGATTCCAACTCAAGCACGACGCAGCTGTCGCTGACAGTCTTTGACTCGAGAACTATATACCGTTGACCGCTACCGTTGATATCGGTGATTGGGTCACCGGAGTGCAATGTTTCAACCGGCACCAATTCGGGGATTCGGTGTGACTCCACGCACACACATTAAGTCAACTCGGCTGCGCAGGGAACACCTCCAGTAGGGGCGCGTCGTCGGCGCTTCGCGCCACCGGCCATGGCCTCCAGCTTGTCGCAGCTTGTCGCAAGATCGCGCTATTCACGCTGTCGGCATCGGCATGTACGCACAATTTGTGGTGAGTGTGCCGCAGCGGCGCTGTCAGAATTTGGCCACGGAAATTCTGCACGACGACCAAAGATCTGTGGGTTTGTGGGCGAGTTGGTGGCACCGGTCAATCGTGGCACCGGGAGCCTAGGCGGGAAACCTGCTGAGGCAAGCCGCACGGTGACGACAACTTCGCGCAGCGCAGATGTCCGCGCCAGTCCTCTTCTGCGCGGGACTGCCAGGGCATCCCAGTCGAGCAAGAGCTACGGCGCAGGCAACAATGGTGCGATGAGTGACCTCAGTACACCTGCGTCGCCGGTCTGCTACCGACATCGCGGGCGCTCCACGTACGTCCGCTGCACTCGGTGTGAGCGTTACATCTGCGGGGACTGTATGCGCTCGGGGCCTGTTGGCCACCAATGTGTTGAATGCGTGCGGGCGAACGCCAGCTCCATACGTCCGCAACGCTCGCGATTCGGCGGCCAGCAGCGGTCGGCAACTCCGGTAGTCACCTATGCGCTGATCGCGGCGAATGTGCTCGCTTTCATGCTGCAGGTCACGTCTCGGGGGTTGGAGACGCAACTCGCCTTGTGGCCGCCCGCCGTCGCCGACGGGCAGCTGTACCGGTTAGTGACCTCGGCGTTCTTGCACTACGGTACGACGCACCTGCTGTTGAATATGTGGGCGCTGTATGTCGTGGGTCCGCCGCTCGAGATGTGGTTGGGACGGCTGCGGTTCGGCATGCTGTATGCGCTTAGTGCGCTGGGCGGCTCGGTGCTGGTGTATCTGGTTTCGCCCCTTAATACGGCAACCGCGGGGGCTTCCGGGGCGGTATTCGGTCTTTTTGGCGCCACCTTCGTGGTGGCCAAGCGGCTCGATCTCGATGTTCGTTGGGTTGTCGCGCTCATTGTCATCAACTTGGCTTTCACCTTTGTCGCGCCGGCGGTAAGTTCGCACGTGATCAGCTGGCAGGGACATATTGGTGGGCTGGTCACTGGCTCGTTGGTCGCCGCCGCATACGTGTACCCTCGGCAACGCCGGAACCTGAGTCAAGGTGCGGCAACGGTCGCTGTTGTGGTCGTTTTCGTCGTGCTGATTTGGTGGCGTACCGCTGACTTGCTCACGATGTCCGGTGGGTACCTCAATCTGGGATGAAGCTAGGTTGTTCGGCTACCGCTGTTGGATCGTTCCGCCGGACGTTGGCCGAGTTACCGGGCGGCGGATCGAATTCCGGTAGTTCTATCCGCTATTAGTGTCAGGTATCAAGCGTGACTGCGCATGCGAGCTGATCGTGACGCGGTGGCTGAGGTCGCCATGTCGGCTGGCACGCGGCGACGTCAAACAGCCTTATTGTGCGAATCGACGCCGGCGCCAACTTCAGGAATTCCCCATATCCGAAGGCCGTCAAGGGAAATAGTCGAAAGCGGACCGCGTGTCTTCGCGTGTCTCCGGGGGATCCGGCGCTAGCGTATCTAAGCTTGCCGAGATCAGCAGGAGGGGGCAGCGACGTATTGGCAGCAACTACGGCGCCGGGCGACAGGGCGGTCGGGGCGCGCTAAAAGCGAGCACTGAGTCGGGCGGGAATCACCCCGCGCCGGCGCGTTCTGCTCGCCGCACCCGGTGGGTGGCCCCGGTGCGGCGCGTAGGCCGGCTCGCCGTTTGGGATCGCCCAGAGCGGCGCAGTGGCATTCCCGCGCTAGACGGCCTCCGGGCGATCGCGGTTGCTTTGGTTCTTGCCGCCCATGGGGGCATCCCCGGCATGGGCGGCGGATTTATTGGCGTCGACGTCTTTTTTGTTCTCAGCGGATTTCTGATTACGGCGCTGCTTCTCGACGAGCTGGGTCGCGGTGGCCGGATAGACCTCACCGGATTCTGGATTCGCCGTGCCCGGCGGTTGTTGCCGGCCCTGGTGTTAATGGTGCTCACCGTAGGGGCGGCCCGCGAACTTCTGCCCTACCAGGCTCTTACCGGATTGCGGAGCGATGCGATCGCGGCATTTCTGTGGGTAGCCAACTGGCGATTTGTGGCAGAGGATACTGACTACTTCGCACAAGGCGCCCCACCTTCGCCGCTCCAGCACACCTGGTCGCTGGGGGTCGAAGAACAGTATTACTTTGTCTGGCCGCTGCTGCTCATCGCGGTGACCTTGCTCTTGGCGGCGCGTGCTAAGCGCTATTTCAGGCGGGCCACGGTTGGCGGGGTCCGGCTCGCGGCATTCGTCATCGCGACCGTCGGCGCTGCGGGGTCCGCGGGCGCCGCCGTCGTCTTCACCACGGAAACTACCCGGGACCGGGTATATTTCGGTACCGACACCCGAGCCCAGGCGCTATTGATCGGCGCTGCGGCAGCGGCTCTTCTGGTGCATGATTGGCAGTCGCTCAATCGAGGCTGGTGTCTGATCCGAACTCGATTCGGGCGGCGAGTCGCTCGTCTGGTACCGCTGGTTGGACTGGCCGGACTAGCCGCGATCACGCACTACGCAACAGGCGGCGCCGACGAGTTTCGTCATGGTCTGTTGCTCGCTGTGGCGGTTGCGGCCGTGCTCGTGGTCGCACCGGTGGCGCTCGAGCAGCGTTCTTTGGTGGCGCGCATCCTTGCATGGCCCCCGCTGGTTTGGCTGGGCGCAATATCGTACGGAGTTTATCTTTGGCACTGGCCAATTTTTCTCGCGCTCAACGGCGAACGCACCGGGTGGTCGGGACTGGGCTTGTTCGGTGTCCGGTGTGCTGTGACATTGGCAGTGGCGATCGCATCGTGGTTGTTGGTCGAGCGGCCCATCCGGCGCTGGCAGCCGGAACGGGTGCGACTGTTGCCTCTGGCTGCGGCCACAGTGGCGACCGCTGCCGCGGCGACGCTGCTGGTTGTACCGGTTGGAACTGGACCTGGGTTGCGTGAGATCGGTCTGCCGCCCGGAGTATCGGCGGTTGCCGCGGTGTCCCCGTCCCCGCCGGAACAGAGTCGGCGCGGGCCGGGCCAAACGCGCCGAGATCCCAACCGGCCGTTTACCGTTTCTGTATTTGGTGATTCGATCGGCTGGACGTTGATGCATTACCTTCCGCCGACCCCCGGAGTCAGGTTCGTCGATCACACTGTCATCGGCTGCAGCCTGGTGCGCGGCACACCATACCGGTACGTGGGCAAAACTCTGGAACAGCGAGCAGAGTGCGACACTTGGCCGATCCGATGGTCAGCGCAGATCTACCAGGACCAGCCGGACGTTGCTCTGCTGATCATCGGTCGCTGGGAGACAGTAGACCGGGTCAATGAGGGGCAGTGGACCCACATCGGCGACCCGACCTTCGACTCGTATCTCAACGCAGAACTGCAAAGGGCGCTGAAGATCGTTGGCTCTACTGGTATTCGAGTGGCTGTCGCGACTGTGCCTTATAGCCGCGGTGGCGAAAAACGCGATGGCAGCCTGTATCCAGAAGACCAGCCAGACCGTGTCGACCAGTGGAACACGATGCTACGCAAGACAATTAGCCAGCATCCGAACGTCGGTATTCTCGATCTGAACAAAAAGCTTTGTCCGGATGGCGTCTACACCGCGAAGGTTGACGGCATCAAGGTGCGCAGCGACGGTGTCCATCTCACCCCGGAAGGGGTGAAGTGGCTAACGCCGTGGATCGAGGAGTCCATCAGGTAGTCAACAATTGGCCCGCTGAATCACCGGTCAGCGCAACCTGCCTCGCGGCGGGCGTTTGAATAGCGTGATGACGTGCCTGTGCACTGACGACACGGGCCTCGAAATCTTCGTCCGGGTTTGACGGGAGCCGAGTCTGATGCCAGCATGGGAACTGCAAGCACCTCGGTAAGTGAGGCGTCTGCATGGATACAGGCCACTGACCCCGAACGTCGAGAGACGCCCCGGGTCAGGACAGCTCTTCCCGGACTAAGGGTTGAGCCCAAGTGGCTTCCGGGCGATGTCCGGATACGCCGTGCAGTGCCAAAGCTCCGACGAGAGGGGTGCGTCCGGCGAATGCTGGCCGGTCGTTTGCGTCCTCTCGTTCAGGTGACAGTGGTGGCACCCGCGTGTGTCCAGGCCGTGAGGAGGTGAGGGGAAGATGAGTCCAGGCGATGGTCCGTATTCCAAATCCATCTTTTCCCGATCCGGTTCCGGCATTTTTGCCGCTGCCTGAGTTTCTCGACAATTCGCTGGCTCGCAAGTTCCGTGCTCTGTTGACTTGCCGGAGACCATGCTTGGGTGCACTCAGATGCGCGCCGAATGACGCATGCCGATTGGGCTTATAGCAGGAGAACATCATGGCTTTTGTTGTTGTACATCGCGCTGCCCGCGGAAAAGGGGAGCGCGGCGAGTCGATTCTACGTGCGGGTCGGAGAATGACGGAGAGGTTGTCTGCGCGGCGCAGTCAGACACGGCAGGAGCGAGTAGACCAGTATGTGTCTCGGATGCCAATCGCGGTGATCACCGCGTCGCTGGGCGGGCATCCGGCGCTACGCAGCGCTCGCCAGCGATGATCCGTTCGGTGAATACCTGGTGCCGCCGGGCAGAGCGGGCGTGCAAGCCTGCATACACAGACGAGCGGGTTCGGTCTCGGCGAGAGTCAGGCTACTACCTGGATCGGATCGCCAAGCTTGACGGTATCGAAGTACCACGCGGCGTTATCTGGGCTCAGGTTGATGCATCCATGGCTGACGTTGGCGTAGCCCTGCGAATCTACCGACCAAGGGGCCGAGTGTACGTACACGCCGCTCCAGGTCACGCGAACCGCGTAGTGCGCGGTGATTTTGTATCCGTCTGGCGAGTTCAGCGGGATGCCGATTGTCCTCGAATCCATCACAACCGTGCGTTCCTTGGATAAAGCGGTGAAGACGCCCACCGGAGTGGGGCGGCTGGGTTTACCCATCGACGCCGGCATCGTGCGAACCACTGCTCCGTTGATGCTGACGGTGAAGGTGTGTTCGGAGATATCGGCAACCCCGAGCACTCGGTCGCCGGTGTCGAAGCCGGTAGTCAGTTCCTGAACTCCCACCGAAACGTGGGTATGGCTAGGCCAGAACCGGTCCGGACTCCACTGCACAACGTTGGTATCGACCCACGTGAACCCGCCGGCCACGTTCCTGGGCGAGGTTATCCGGATCGACCTTTCGGCGGCGCGGCGATCGGTCACCGGCGCTGTGAATGTCACTGTCACCGGCTGCGCAACTCCCACCACGCTGCCGTTGGCAGGCAGGACCGAAGCAACCTCGGGAGGTGGCGTCGGCAACGAGACGGCGGCTTTAGCGCGGTTGCCAGGCCCCGTCATGACGATAACTGTGATCGCTGCCATAACAAATAGATAACGAACCGCGCGATGCATGGCGTCCGCCCTTCGGGATGGTGCAATCAACACAACGATATTCTAGTTACGATTCGCCCATTGCCGGTTTTCACATAACATTTCGGCTTAATTCCGGGTGCAGCTGTCTTTAAGGCAAACGAGCCGGAAAGCTGTTTGCTGTTGCCGTTCGAAGCGGCTACCGGGCGGGGCGGACCGGAGCAGTCTGCGCGGCTGCACTCGCGGGATTCAAGCCAGTCAGATGTCCGCTTTCCGCGCCCGCGCTGGGGTCTATCTCACAGTCGATGACCGAGGGTCCGTTCAGGGCGAGCGCCTCGGTGAGGGCCGACTCCAGCTCGGACGGGGTGGTCACGTGATAGCCGCTTCCTCCGAATGCCTCTGCAATCATTTCGTGGCGAGCTCGCGCGTTCAGCACGGTGGGCGCCGGGTCGGTTCCGCTGGACGCTGCGCCGGTGGGTACCTCATCTCCACGATAAACGCCCCCATTGTTGAGGATGACGACGGTGATGGGTAGCCGGTATCGACAAATAGTTTCGACTTCCATACCGCTGAAGCCGAATGCGCTGTCGCCGACTATTGCCACGACCGGTTGACTGGTCTCGACAGCCGCGGCAATCGAATAACCCATGCCGATGCCCATCGCCCCCCAGGTACCAGCGTCGAGCCTGTGTCGTGGCAGCTCCATGTCGATGACATTGCGAGCCAGGTCCAACGCGTTGGCGCCCTCGTTGATCACGTAGGCTTCTGGATTACGTTGCAGTACAGCGTGAATGGCGCGAAGCGCGCTGTAAAACTGCATAGGGTGCGGATCCTCGGCCAGGCGCAACCGAAGACGTGTGTCGTTGCGTGCTTTCCGCTCGGCGAGCTCGCGCGACCATGCTGTGGGCCTGGTGACCGGATGCGTGGACAAGCCATGGAGAAGTGCCGAGATCACTGACTCGATGTCTCCGGTCAGAGGTGCGACGATTGGCCGGTTGCTATCGAATTCTGAAGCCGCCACATCGATCTGGATGAATTTAGTGTTGGCCGACCAGCGCGGGGCCTCGCCATGGGCGAGTAGCCAATTCAGGCGGGCGCCCACCAGCAAGACTACGTCAGCTCGGGCGAGTGCTAATGAGCGAGCGGCGGCAGTGGACTGCGGGTGCGAATCCGGTAACAGTCCCTTGGCCATCGACATCGGCAAGAACGGTATTCCGGTGGTCTCTACAAACTCCCGAATCACACCGTCGGCCTGCGCATATGCCGCGCCTTTACCCAGCACGATCAGCGGTCTCTGAGCCTGGGCGAGCACGTCCAAGGCGCGGTCCACCGCTGCCGGCGTCGGCAGTTGGCGTGGTGCGGGGTCGACAATTCGCCAGACCGTGCTGGCCGCGGCAGAGGCGTCAATCGCCTGTCCCAACACATCGCCGGGGATATCTAGGTAGACACCCCCTGGTCGCCCGGATACGGCGCTGCGAATGGCGCGGGCGACGCCAAGGCCGATGTCTTCGACGCGGCCGATCCGGTACGCCGCCTTCGCGAAGGTGCGGGCAGCGTTGAGCTGGTCGATCTCCCCGTAATCTCCGCGCTGCAAATCCACCTTCGCGCGATCGGACGAGCCAGATATCTGGATCATCGGAAAGCAATTTGTCGTGGCGTTGGCCAGGGCGGGAAGGCCGTTGAGGAAACCGGGCGCCGACACCGTTAGGCACACGCCGGGTCGCCGGCTGAGGAATCCGGCGGCCGCTGCGGCGTGGCCGGCCGAGGTTTCTTGGCGGAAACCGATGTAACGAATTCCCGACGCTTGCGCGACTCGGGCGAGGTCGGTGATGGGGATGCCGACCACGCCATAGATGGTGCGGATGTCATTGGACCTGAGGGCGTCCACCACCAGGTGGAATCCGTCGGTCAGCCGGGTTGCGGTCAACCCGGCCGGCGGCGTGTCCGAAGATGCTGATTCTGCGGTCATGGCTGGCGACCCCTCGTTTGTGTGTCTAAGGCGGGACCAGAAGGTCTGTCCGTCTGCCGATGTTGTTCGTCCACCACTTTTGTAGTTCGCCGCGGACCTGTCCAAGGGGCAGCCCCTACGGATGGGGCTTGGTCCGCCCACCGGCAGGTGTTGAGTCACCTGCGAAAAAATCCACGATGCCGAACAGACAGTAATCGGGTGATCAGGGTTGGCGAATCTTAGTGGACAGCGAGCCGTGATCCCGGCATCGTGCTGACTAGGTGGTGTTCGGCACCGCGAATACTTGCAAGGAGAGCAGTGGATGGTACCCGCCCCAAATACCGGCGGCGCCGACGCCGTGGCGCCTAGCCCGCGAGTTGCCGACCTGATCAAGGCTGCCGCTGCTGCGCAGCCAGAAGCGCCGGCGCTGATCATTGCCTCCGATCGCGTCCGGATCACCTATCGTGAACTGATCGATCTGGTCGATGGTTTCGCTGGGCAGCTGACCCTGGCCGGCCTGCTGCCTGGCGACCGAGTGGCCCTGCGGGCGGGCAGCAGCGCAGAATTCGTGGTGGCTTTGCTCGCGGCATCGCGAGCGGATCTGATCGCTGTGCCGTTAGATCCGGCCCTGCCCATCGGCGAGCAGCGTTCCCGGGCGGACGCGGCGGCTACGCGAGCGGTGCTGCTTGGCGGCAACAGCCATGGTGACGGCGTGGAGCAGATGAGCGGGTGGTGGCCGATCGAGGTGATTGTCGCGCGCGGAAATGGCTCTGCTGAAAGCGCGCTGTCGGTGCGCCTCAACGCTGCGAGCAAGCCGAACTCGGTGACGTCGAGCCCCGCTGGGCTCCGGCAAGACGACGCCATGATCATGTTTACTGGCGGGACCACAGGGCCGCCGAAGATGGTTCCGTGGACGCGCGCCAACATGTACAACTCGGTCCAGGCTGTCATTGCCAGCTATCGGCTGAGCCCGACAGACGCGACCGTCGCCGTAATGCCGCTTTACCACGGTCATGGTCTGATCGCGACGTTGCTGGCAACGTTGGTCTCCGGCGGTACCGTGCTGTTGCCGGCCGGCGAGCGATTCTCGGCGCACACGTTCTGGGACGACGTCGATACCGTGCGAGCTACCTGGTACACAGCGGTTCCGACGATCCATCAGATCTTGCTGGAGCGGATGATAACCGATGCGGGGATGACCTCGTTCGCGAGCAGCGGCGCGAAACTGCGTTTCATTCGTAGCTGCAGCGCGCCACTGGCTCCGGAAGCGGCCCAAGCGCTGCAAGCCGCCTTTTCTGCGCCGGTGTTGTGTGCGTTCGGCATGACCGAGGCCACTCACCAGGTGACGACGACAGGCGTTGACGGTCTCGGACGCGGCGAAAACCCCTGTGAATCAGTGGGTCTGGTCGGGAGGTCGTCTGGCGCGGAGATACGTATCGTCGATTCTGGCGGGAGGCCCCTACCGGCGGGCTCTGTTGGCGAGGTCTGGTTGCGCGGTTCGACTGTGGTGCGTGGTTATCTCGGCGATCCGAAGATCACCGCGGCGAATTTCAGCGACGGCTGGCTGCGCACCGGCGATCTCGGGTCGCTGTCGACCACTGGCGACCTGAGCATCCGCGGCCGGATCAAGGAACTTATCAACCGCGGCGGCGAGAAGATCTCACCGGAGCGCGTTGAAGGAGTCCTGGTCAGCCACCCCAACGTGATTGAGGCAGCAGTGTTCGGCGTCCCGCACCAGATCTACGGAGAGGCAGTCGCAGCGGTGATCGTGCCTGGCGAATCCGTCCCGAAAGCAGAGGAGATCGGGCAGTTCTGCGGGGAGCGGTTGGCGGCCTTCGAGATTCCCGCCAGTTTCCAGATCGCGGCCGAGTTGCCGCATACTGCGAAGGGCTCGCTCGACCGCCGCGCCGTGGCTGAACAGTTTGCCGCAGGGGCCGATACCTCGGCGAGCTAGCCTGACCGTGGGGGCGCCGTCAAACTCCCCCACGCGGCTCGCGCGCCTGATTCGCCGACTCGATAGGTCTGAATCGTCGTGGCCGCGGCGGCCACGACGACCAGAATCGCGACCACCGCGTTCGCAGTGGATTTCACGGGCAGTCCCCGAGACTTACGAACGTGGACGACGGCTAGCAAGGTCACTGAGCACAACAGGGTGGCTACGAAGTAGGTGAGGGTGGTGCCGAGTTCTTCGTGAACCAGGACTGCCCGTGACTTGCCAACTCGGGCTCCCAGCCAAGCACCCGCGCTGGCGGTCAGCGATGTCACGATGAGGGCGACCACGTTCAGCGTCAGCGCGGGCCAGATCAGGCGCTGTCGCGCCGCCGGCCACAATGCGCAGCTGATCGCCAGGATCGCGGACAGGGGACCGAGCACGACGGCGAAATGGTTAAGCAGTACGTGCGCGGGCACTCCGTCAATAGTGGACATGGGTTCTGCGCAGGCTTACGCGGTGGTGTTTACGCGGGACGCGGCCGATTCGGGCATGGCTTCGTAGCGGGCGAACGCACGGGTGAATGACGCAGCTCCGTGTGCAAGGGATCGTAAGTCGATTGCATACCGGGTCAGCTCGACCTGAGGCACCTCGGCTTTCACCACAGTACGTTCGTGACCCACGGTATCGGTGCCGAGCACTCGGCCGCGACGACCGGACAGGTCGCCCATGACGGCACCGACGTAGTTATCGGGCACCAGCACCGTGATCTCGTCGATCGGTTCGAGCAAGGTGACCTTCGTTGCCGTCGCAGCTTCTCGCAGGGCAAGCGCACCGGCCATTTGGAAGGCAAAGTCCGACGAGTCGACGCTGTGGGCCTTGCCGTCTAGCAACGTGACCCGGATGTCAACGAGCGGATATCCGGCGTGTACCCCCTTTTGCATCTGGCCACGGACACCCTTCTCGACACTCGGGATGAAGTTGCGCGGTACGGCACCGCCGACCACTTTATCGACAAACTCGAACCCGGAGCCCTCCGGCAGCGGCTCTACTTCGATGTCACACACGCCGAATTGTCCATGCCCGCCGGACTGCTTGACATGCCGACCGTGGCCTTTAGCTTTCCCGTTGAAGGTTTCCCGCAGCGGTACGCGCAGTTCTACGGTGTCCACTGTGACGCCGTACCGGTTGGCTAGGGCGTCGAGCACGACGCCGGCATGAGCTTCACCCATACACCACAGCACAACTTGGTGGGTCTCCGGATTCTGCTCAATCCGCAGTGTTGGATCTTCGGCGGCCAACCGGCCCAAACCAACCGACAACTTGTCCTCGTCGGTCTTGGCATGCGCCGCAATAGCGACCGGCAGCAGCGGCTCCGGCATTGTCCAGGGCCTTAGGACCAGGGGTTCGGACTTGTCCGAGAGTGTGTCGCCGGTTTCGGCATGGCTGAGCCGGCCGATCGCACAGATGTCTCCCGCTACCACCGCCGGCGCAGGGCGTTGCTGCTTGCCGAGCGGGAAGGACAGGGCACCGATGCGTTCGTCTTCGTCGTGGTCGGGATGGGCGCCCACGGCACCGCCGGCACGCCCGTCACTTCCGCCGAAAAAAGATGCGAAATGGCCCGACACGTGCACGGTCGCGTCCGGCCTGATGGTCCCAGAGAACACCCGGACCAAGCTCACCCTGCCGACATACGGGTCTGACGTCGTTTTCACCACCTCGGCAAGCAGGGAGGCGTCCACGTCGCAGGTCAATGCCGGGTGTGCGGCACCTTGCGGGGTGAAGACCTCCGGTAGCGGGTGTTCCAGCGGAGAGGGAAAGCCTCTGGTGACGACTTCCAGCAGTTCCAGTGTGCCGACACCAGTGCTGCTGCAGACCGGGAGCACCGGGAAGAACGAGCCCCGCGCGACGGCTTTCTCCAGATCCTGTACCAACACCGATTCGTCTATTGTCTCGCCGCCAAGGTAGCGCTCCATCAAGGTCTCGTCCTCGGACTCTTCAATGATTCCTTCGATCAGGCTGCCGCGTGCGTCCCCGATTCGACTGACGTCCGAAGGCTGCGGGGAGCGTGTGGTCCGGTTGCCGCCGGAGTACGCGTATTGGATCTGTGACAGCAAGCCGATCAAGCCGTCTTCGGTAGTCAAATAGAGCGGTAAAACTTTGTCGCCGAATGCATTTTGCGCGGCCTTGAGCGACTCTGGATAATTCGCCCTAGCATGATCGAGCTTGGTGATCACCACCGCCCGGGGCATGTCGACCTGGCTGCATTCCTGCCACAGCGACTTAGTTGGCTCGTCCACACCTTCGTTCGCGGCGATCACGAACAGGGCGCAATCCGCGGCTCGTAACCCGGCTCGCAGCTCACCTACGAAGTCTGCGTATCCCGGGGTGTCAACGAGGTTGATCTTGATGCCGCGGTAAGACAGGGATGCGACTGCAACGCCCACCGAGCGCTGTTGCCGGATCTCCGCGTCGTCGAAATCGCAGACTGTGGTGCCGTCCACGACAGAGCCTGGCCTGGAAAGCACACCGGCTGCGACCAGCAAAGCCTCGACCAAGGTGGTCTTGCCGGCCCCCGACGGCCCAACCAGAACCAGGTTGCGGACGGTATCCGGACCGCCCGCAGTAGGGGCCGTTCTCGCCCCTGAAGGCGTGTTCCCTCTGTCGGCCATGAATTTCCTCCAGTTCCGCGGATCAATTCGCCTGGTGTGTCCCAGCCCACACCGCGCAGTACGCAACTTTTCCCGCAACCGCCGCCCAGCACAAGGCCGTCGGGTGGAGCCGGTCGATTTACCAGCGCTTGCTGTTGAAGTGCGGGAAAGGGGCACCGGTGACTACGCGCGATGCGAAGGCGTCGCACAGCTGCAATGAAGGCTATGGAGCTTCGTGGCGCCAGCCCCCGGTACCGCATTCCGGTCGGACCGGCGTGTTCGCCGGGTCCTGTTAAACCATCGCTATGCGTGCCAGCTGGACCAGCGGCGTACGTGCATCTCGATGACCGGGCCGGTCAAGGGAATCGATTGATATTGATACTGTGGGTATTTCGCGCGCAACAGTCGGTAGGCGGTGCTCACTGCCGTACCGTCGCGGTGAACCGTGGCAACACCGTCTGCTCGGACCCACCACACCTGTCTCCAGTCGTCGTCGTAGTGATCGACAAGCAGGCTGGCCTGTGGATTCTTTTCGATATTCACCAGGCGCCGCAACCGTTGAGTCGTTTTCGGTTTTGCATCGACCGCGGAGTAGATGAGGTCCTGTCTGCCGACTGCGAATACCACCGGCACCAGGTGTGGCATGCCGTCGGGCGTGATTGTTGCCAGCCGCGCCACCGGGGACCGGGTAAACTCGGTTTTCGGGTCAAATTCTCCCACCATGCCAAGCTTAGGCCGCGCGTTCCGCGGATTCGGGGTGTCGCTGCAAGCGCGGAATCGACGATGGGTTCCTTGAGTCCTTGGTGACGCAACACCCCTCTCAGATGGCGAATGTGGACTAGGCTGATGTCACCAAATAGCGTGTCGCCCGAATCTTGAGGCTGCGACAATTTCGATTCTTACCCCGACGCAGGAGGTTACGGGATGGGCAAATCAGACCACCCACGAAGATGGATGTGGTTAGCCAGTGTGTTGGCAGTGCTCGGACTGGGCCTGGTCACAGTGCCGGTGCCGGCGGACGCGGTGCCGTCTAGCCCGGTCCTGCCGCTTGATCCGGCGCTGCCGCTCGACCCGGCAGGCATGGTCGCGCGGGTAGGTCCACAGGTGGTCAACATCAACACCAAACTGGGTTACAACCACGCGGTGGGAGCTGGGACCGGGATTGTTATCGATCCCAACGGGGTCGTGCTGACCAACAACCACGTGATCTCGGGTGCGACTGACATCAGTGCGTTCAGCATTGGCAATGGCCGAACCTATGGCGTCGACGTGGTCGGTTACGACCGTACTCAGGACGTTGCAGTACTTCAGCTTCGTGGCGCTGGGGGGCTTCCCGCGGCCGCGATCGGTGGTCCCGTTGTAGTCGGCGAACCCATTGTCGCGATGGGCAATGCCGGTGGCCAGGGCGGAACACCCAGTGCGGTTCCGGGCAATGTGATAGCGATCAACCAGACTGTCCAAGCGTCGGACTCCTTCACCGGCGCCGAAGAGACGCTGAACGGTCTTATCCAATTCGATGCCCCAATCCGGCCGGGTGACTCGGGCGGGCCCATTGTGAACAGCATGGGTCAGGTGATCGGTATGAACACGGCCGCCTCCGACAATTACACGATGTCTGAGGGCGGGCAAGGTTACGCCATCCCGATCGGCACTGCGATGGCGATCGCGGGGCAGATCCGGTCCGGTGTCGGTTCACCGACCGTGCATATCGGTCCCACAGCTTTCCTGGGCTTGGGTGTTGTCGACAACAACGGTGACGGCGCCAAAGTCCAGCGCGTGGTGGGCAGTGCCCCGGCCGCGCTTGCCGGGATCGTTGAGGGCGACGTGATTACTCAGGTCGACGGCGTCCCGATCAATTCCGCGACTGCGATGTCAGATGCGTTGAATCCGCGTCATCCCGGCGACACTATCTCGGTGAGCTGGAGGTCCGGTGCGGGTGGCGGTCGCACCGCGAATGTGACTCTGGCAGAGGGCCCCCCGGCCTGATATCCATCCGGGTAGGCCCCGGCCCGAAGTCAATGGGGTGTCGGATGTGATACCCCGGGTGACGACCCGAGTGCCGTTTCGGGTACCGATGGGATCGTGGACTTGATGAGCGACGTACGCGACGGCGTCGAACACCACCCTGTAGAGGGCAGTCACGTCCACGGCGGGGTAGTCGAGCACCCGAACGCCGAGGACTTCGGTAGCGCCGCTGCCCTGCCCGCCGACCCCACCTGGTTCAAACACGCCGTGTTTTACGAGGTGTTGGTGCGGGCTTTCGTGGACGGGAATGCGGATGGCTCCGGTGATCTGCGTGGCCTGATCGACCGCCTGGACTACCTGCAGTGGCTCGGTATCGACTGCATCTGGCTGCCGCCGTTCTACGATTCACCGCTGCGCGACGGCGGCTACGACATTCGGGACTTCTACAAGGTGCTGCCCGAGTTCGGCACTGTCGCCGACTTCGTTGCGCTGGTGGACGCGGCCCACCGGCGCGGCATCCGGGTGATCACCGACCTGGTGATGAATCACACCTCAGAGTCACACCCCTGGTTCCAGGAATCCCGCCGCGACCCGGCCGGGCCGTACGGCGACTACTACGTATGGAGCGACACCAGCGAGAAATACACCGAAGCTCGGATCATCTTCGTTGACAGTGAAGAGTCGAACTGGACGTTCGATCCGGTTCGTCGGCAGTTCTACTGGCACCGGTTCTTCTCCCACCAACCGGATTTGAATTACGACAATCCGGCGGTGCAAGAGGCGATGCTGGATGTGCTTCGCTTTTGGCTCGGCCTGGGTATCGACGGATTCCGGTTGGACGCGGTGCCCTATCTCTTCGAGCGTGAGGGGACAAACTGCGAGAACCTTCCAGAGACGCACGCATTCCTCAAACGCGTCCGCAAAGTGGTGGATGACGAATTCCCTGGCAGGGTACTGCTGGCCGAGGCCAATCAATGGCCGGGCGATGTCGTGGAGTATTTCGGTAATGCCGACACCGGTGGCGACGAATGCCACATGGCTTTTCACTTCCCTCTGATGCCGCGCATCTTCATGGCAGTCCGGCGCGAGTCGCGCTTCCCGATTTCGGAGATCATGGCGCAGACGCCGCCCATCCCCGACATGGCTCAATGGGGGATCTTTCTGCGAAATCACGACGAGCTGACGCTGGAAATGGTCAGCGATGAAGAGCGTGACTACATGTACGCCGAGTACGCCAAGGACCCGCGGATGAAGGCTAACGTCGGAATCCGTCGTCGGCTCGCGCCGTTGTTGGACAATGACCGCAACCAGATCGAGTTGTTCACCGCGTTGCTGCTGTCGCTCCCCGGATCGCCCGTCCTCTATTACGGCGACGAGATAGGTATGGGCGACGTCATCTGGTTGGGTGATCGCGACGGAGTGCGGACCCCCATGCAGTGGACACCGGATCGCAACGCCGGTTTCTCGACCGCAAACCCGGGGCGGCTCTATCTGCCGCCCAGCCAGGATCCTGTCTACGGATATCAGGCGGTCAATGTCGAAGCTCAACGCGATACCTCAAGGTCGTTGCTGAACTTCACCCGCACCATGCTGGCGGTGCGTCGCCGTCATGCCGCGTTCGCGGTCGGGGAGTTTCAGGAGCTCGGCGGCTCCAACCCGTCGGTGCTAGCCTTCCTGCGCGACACAGCCGATCAAGACGACACCGTGCTCTGCGTCAACAACCTGTCGCGGTTCCCGCAGCCCATAGAACTCAACCTGCAGCATTGGAGCAACTACGCGCCGATTGAGCTGACTGGCCAGGTGGAGTTCCCCCGTATTGGCCACCTGCCTTATCTCCTCACACTTCCAGGACACGGCTTCTATTGGTTCCGATTGTCCCCAGCGCAGGAGGAGCTATGAACCGCGGCATCGACGATGCACAGCGAAGCGATCGGGAGGAGCGGCGCAGATGACCCCGTCAGCCACGCTAGCGGCCAAGCTGCCATGGTTGGAATGGCTTCCGCAGCAACGTTGGTATGCCGGACGTAATCGGGAGCTGTCCGCCGCCGAGCCAGGGATAGTGGTGCCCCTCCGAGACGGCCTCGACCTGGTGCTGCTCGACGTCTCTTACGCCGACGGGGCGACGGAGCGATACCAAGTAGTGGTCGGGTGGGATTCTGAGATGGTCGCCGAGTACAGCGCGAAGGCAACCATCGGCACCGCCAATGAGCACACTGGT
The DNA here is from genome assembly GCF_965230835.1 of Mycobacterium sp. Classification (GTDB taxonomy): domain Bacteria; phylum Actinomycetota; class Actinomycetes; order Mycobacteriales; family Mycobacteriaceae; genus Mycobacterium. Next base: position 2,196,498 of record NZ_CBDDLW010000002.1, on the reverse strand, counting down.
TTTGACGCGCTATACGACGTCGCCGCTCCGCAATATCTGCTGTCGTTGATCGGCTCCTCAGCCGTCCGTGGTGTCTCCACCGCAGAATTGGCGTTCGCCAAGGAGCCCGATGTGGAGCTGCCGGTCGATGTGTCACCGCGAATATCCGATACCGAGCAGACAAACACCAGCGTGATCTTCGACCGGCTTGTCATCCTCAAGGTGTACCGCCGAGTCGGCAGCGGAATCAATCCGGATATCGAGCTGAATCGAGTGCTGGCTCGTGCCGGCAACCCGCATGTCGCTCGGCTGCTCGGCACCTACGGGCTGGCCACATCAGATTCTGGTGTCCCGTCGGCTCGCGACACGGTGTGGCCGTTAGGCATGGCAACCGACTACGAGTCCAATGCCGCTGAAGGTTGGGCGATGGCCACCGCCAGCGTGCGTGACTTGTTTGCCGAGGCTGACCTATATGCCCACGAGGTGGGCGGCGACTTCGCCGGCGAATCCTACCGGCTCGGGGAAGCCGTTGCCTCTGTGCACGCCGATTTGGCCGACAACCTCGGAACGGCACAAGCGACGTTCCCGGTGGATAGCTTGCGAGCGCGGTTGTCTTCAGTCGTACGGCTGGTACCCGAACTGGGGCAGTACGCGGCAACCATCGAGCAGCAGTTCGAGAAGCTGGCCGGCGAGGCAATCACCGTTCAGCGGATACACGGCGATCTGCACCTGGGACAGGTGTTGCGGACCCCGGAGAGCTGGCTGCTGATCGACTTTGAGGGTGAGCCCGGCCAGCCCGCGAAGGAGCGCCGGGCGCCGGATTCGCCGCTGCGAGACGTAGCGGGTTTGCTGCGTTCATTTGAGTACGCTGCCTATGGGCCACTGGTGGATCAAGCCGCCGACAAACAACTTGCTGCGCGCGCTCGCGAATGGGTTGAACGCAACCGCACCGCGTTCTGCGACGGCTATGCGGCCACGTCGGGAATGGATCCGCGGGCGTCGGTGATGCTGCTGGCCGCCTATGAGCTCGACAAGGCTGTCTATGAAACCGGCTATGAGGCGAGGCATCGGCCCGGCTGGCTGCAGATTCCGCTACGGGCGATCGCTCGGCTGATCGTGGCTTAGGAGCGGCGCATTCGTCGCCGGCTGCGTAGTACGTGAGCGTCTGACACCATGTTTGTGTGAGAAAAGAGATCTACGACAGCGAGGCACGATTGTCGTGGGTGCTTGCCGGGTTGGCCGGGCTGTTAGGCGCCACCGCATTCACCCACTCCGCCGGATATTTTGTGACTTTCATGACCGGCAACGCCCAGCGGGCGGTGCTGGGGGTCTTCCGCGACGACGCCTGGCTCTCCATCACCGCGGCTTTGCTGATCTTGTGCTTTGTCGGCGGCGTTGTGGTTGCGTCCGTGTGCAGGCGGCATTTCTGGGTGGCACATCCGCACGGCCCGACCGTGCTGACCACTCTTAGCCTGTTGACCGCTACTGTGCTTGACATTCTTATGGCTGGCGCGTCACGCGTGCAGCTGGACCTCTTGCCGATTCTGTTTGTCGACTTCGGTATCGGCGCTTTGAATACATCGTTTGTCAAAGATGGCGAGGTGTCGGTAGCGCTTAGCTACGTGACCGGCACGCTGGTCAAACTGGGGCAGGGCATCGAACGTCACATTGCCGGTGGAGAGGCGTCGGACTGGCTCAACTACTTTTTGTTGTATGCCAGCGTCTCCCTGGGGGCCGCCGTCGGCGGCGGTATGAGCCTGGTGCTCGATGGTGCTCAGATGCTTGTCGCCGCCACGATCGTGTGCGCGATGACAACCGGCTACACATACTTCCACTCTGACCGCCGAGCCCTGCTGAAGCAGTAACCCAGAACAAAAACATCGGCAGCAGCGCTACCGTAGCGCTGCTGCCGATGTTTTTCGGTATCTCAGGCGGCGTCGTTGCTGCCGTTCAGCACCTTCTGCAGGTCGGGCTTCATAGCAACCAGCTGCTGGTTCCAATAGGGCCACGAGTGCGTCCCATTGCTCGGGAAGTCGAACACCCCGTTGCGTCCGCCCGCGGCTGTGTAGGTGTCTTGGAAGGTCCGGTTGGTACGCAACGTGAGGCCTTCCAGGAACTTCGCCGGCACGTTGTCGCCACCCAGATCACTCGGTGTGCCATTGCCGCAGTAGACCCAGAGCCGGGTGTTGTTTGCGACCAGACGGGGTATCTGGACCATTGGGTCGTTTCGCCTCCAAGCGGGGTCGCTAGAGGGCCCCCACATGCTGTTGGCGTTGTAACCACCCGAATCGTTCATCGCTAGGCCGATGAGTGTCGGCCACCAGCCCTCGGACGGGTTGAGGAAGCCGGATAGCGATGCGGCATACGGGAACTGCTGCGGGTAGTAGGCGGCGAGGATGAGGGCGGCGCCACCGGACATTGAAAGACCAACCGCCGCATTGCCTGTCGTCGATACGCCTTTGTTGGCCTGTAGCCAGGTAGGCATCTCCTGGGTCAGGAAAGTCTCCCATTTGTAGGTGTAGTTCTGGCCGTTGCCCTGTGACGGTTGGTACCAATTGCTGTAGAAGCTGGACTGGCCGCCCACGGGCATGACCACTGAGAGGTCGGACTGGTAGTACTCCTCGAAGGCCGGGGTATTGATGTCCCAACCGTTGTAGTCGTCTTGCGCCCGCAGACCGTCTAGCAGGTACACCGCGTGTGGGCCGCCGCCTTGGAACTGAACCTTGATATCGCGGCCCATCGAGGCCGACGGCACTTGCAGATATTCGACTGGAAGGCCCGGCCTGGAGAACGCTCCCGCGGTCGCTGAGCCGCCGACGGCCCCGACTAGTCCGGACAAGAGGGCCGCCCCCATACCCGCGACGGCTAGCCGTAGCGGCATCTGTGCCGCTGCGCCACGCAACTTTTCAACGAACTTCATAGCTTTTACCCATCCCAACTTTCATCTGCCGCTTGGTGCGGTCGAATCCGTTCTGGGCGAGTGAAACACAGCAGAAAGACGCATTCATCTGTCGCGGCCGGCGCGACATGTCGCGGTTGCCTAACGATTGAGAATCGGAGCGGAGTCGGTGCCAGACTAGCGACTGAGGCCGGTCGTGGCCGTGGTCTTCGAGCTGCCAGATTGAGTGCAGTCCGCGCGATGTGCGGAGCACGAATTTGTTGAATAGCGTTTTTCGACAGAACTTTTCAGCTCCGGCTAAAAAATCTGCGACACCAAAAAGTGGAACACCAATTATTGATGAATCGTTGGCACTGCTGAGTTTATTGAGAAGCGGGGAGCCTTGGGTTATTTCCAATGCTGGGGATAGGAGAAAAATGGTCGCGGATTCGCCTGTCGAACGACAGTGCGTTAGCGAGCGGTGGGTGGACTAGCGTTTGTTGGCGCCCTTCGTATCGGGGTTCACCGCCTTGTACGCGTAGGCCGCGACGGTCGCCCCGGCGACCTGCGCCGCCAGGTAGACCCAGATAAACGTCCACGAGAAGAAGCCCGAGAGCATCAGGCCCAATGTGATGGCTGGGTTGAAAGACGCACCGGAGATGGCGCCAACCGAGACCACACCGGTTGCCACGGTGAAGCCGATGGCGAGGCCGTAGAAGCTGTTGCCCGCATGATCCTTGCTGGTGGCGGTGTGCAGGACCACATAACACAGCGCGAAAGTGAAGACGAGTTCGCTGAGGAAAGCGGCCCAGACATGGCCGCTGAGGTCGCCGCCTCCCGATGAGTATTTGTCATGCCACACTCCGATGCCCACGAGATAGGCCAGAACAGCTCCGACAAGCTGGGCGACGATGTAGGGGACGAGGTCGCGCGGGGGAAGCGCACCCCGCAGACTGGCAGCGATGGACACCGCAGGGTTGAAGTGGCCGCCAGATATGTGCCCGCCGGCGTAGACCATCACCATCAGCACTGAGCCGACGCCGATGGCGGTTGCGGCCGGGTCGGCGCCGGAGGCGACGATGCCGAGCACGGCGAACATGAATACGAACATGCCGATGAGTTCGGTCAGGTATTTGCGAAGCGCGTCGTTTCGGGCGACGTTCTGGCGTGCCGCCGCCGGCCTCTTCTTGCCAGCCATGTCGTTATCCTCCCTGGTTCCGCTGCGTTGCGGTGCTGTCGCGACTGTGTTTCGCTGGTCCGATACAACTGGACTGTAGTTCGATCGCGGTGTGTTTTCGGCAGAAAGCGGTTTCGTCGATGGCCGGCTGGCGAGGCGTTCCGGGATACGGTCTAGATGGTCAACGAAGGGGCGCCGCGCTTCCCCTGAGTTTCCAGCTAGACGCTGGCCAGCACAGCATGAGCTGCCGCATACCCTGCCCGCGCCGCCCCTTCGAAAAATCCGGGCCACCGGGGCGACACTTCGGTGCCGGCCCAATGAACTCGTCCGACGGGTTCGGTGATAGCGCCCCCGAATGAGGTAAGTGTGTTTGGGGCAAGCACAGCGTTGTACGCTCCGCCCGTCCACTTCTCAGCGGGCCAGTTCATTTCAATGAACTCGGTAGGATTCATTACCTGACTACCAAAGTAGGCGCTCAGATCAGAGAGCACGATACGCTCCCGCGCGTTGTCGGATTCGCCAAGCAGACCGACTGCGGCGCGCCCGCTGACGAATCCTGTCAAAACTCCCGGCACGCCTCCGGGCGGCGAGCTGTCGGCTACTGCCACCACGGTCCGATCACTTACTGCTGTTCCGCTTAGGCCATTCGCGCGCCACCACGCCGTTGGGTACACCGCGGCGTATTTGATTACCGAGCCCATCGGGGTGCGTTGAGTGAGTTGGATACGTTGGGGCGGCAGCGGCGGGTTGTAGTCAATCGCGCCGGCCAGATGCAGCGGTATTGCGACGATCACGAACTTCGTCCGATACTTCGCTTGGTCAGTTGTGACGGTCACGCCACCGGTGTCCTGCTCGATTCGGAAAACTGGCTCCTCGGTGTGCACACGGTCACCGAGTTCCTCGGCCAGGCGCTCCGGAATTTGGCCGGCTCCGCCCTCGAAAAGCCACTTTTCCGGTTCTTCCTCTTCGGGACCCGCTGCATAGGACGCAACCGTGGAAAGCATTGAGGCTGCACCGGGGTCAGCGCCCTCTTCTGCGAGTGTCCATAAGCCAACGTAAAAGCGGGCGAGTGGCGATGCGGTGGCGTTGTTAAGCCAGCTGGCTACCGTCTGAGCGTCCAGAGCGGCGGCGTCCGGGGTGAGCCACGGTCGCTCGACATCCACTGTTGCGGCCAGTGCCAGAAATTGTTGCCAAACCCGGTGCGCTTCGGCGACCTCAGCAGCCGAGACATTCGCAAGCGGGTCGATCGGGGGAAAGTCCCCATCAATCGTAGACAAGGCACCGTTGTAGTGGACGACGGTACGCCCGGCGTCGTGGGAGTCGAAAATCCGGACGTCCAGCGACTCGGCGAGTGAGCACATGTTGGTATGGGTGGGGCCGATCCATTGGCCGCCGAGATCGATCCAACCTCCCCCAAAGACCGACCTGCGGACCATTCGACCACCGACCCGATCCCGGGCTTCCAGCACCAGGGTGTCTTTGCCGCCCCGGATCAGCTCGCGTGCCGCGCAAAGCCCAGATAGACCTGCGCCGACCACGATGACTTCGGTGTTGCGAACATCGTTGACCACAAAAACCTCCTGTTACCAACTGCCCGTTTGGGTCGTTTTACCAAGTAGCTCCAGGTAGTTCTGGAGGATGAGTCATTATTCCGCGACGTAAGCACCCCTGATCCGGTGTGGTTTTGCCGGCTAGGCAGTTTGAGACGTGCGTAGCATCAGGGTGGCAGCAAGGTCCGTCACCCCGAGTGAAGGAGAGAGCGCGTGCGTACTTTCGAGTCGGTCGCCGACCTCGCTGCGGCTGCGGGCGAGACCATCGGGCAGAGCGAATGGGTGACGATCACCCAGGATGATGTCAACCTGTTTGCCGATGCGACGGGTGACCACCAATGGATCCATGTAGACCCAGAACGTGCGGCCGCAGGACCGTTTGGCGCGACGATTGCCCACGGATTCATGACCCTGGCGCTGCTGCCCCGATTGCAGCACCAGATCTACACCGTCGACGGGATCAAACTTGCCATCAACTACGGCCTGAATAGGGTGCGCTTCCCAGCGCCGGTCCTGGTCGGCTCCAGGGTGCGCGCGTCGATGTCACTGGCCGGTGTCGAGGACCTTGGCAGCGGTGCTGTGCAGGTCACGATGTCGACAATCGTAGAGATCGATGGATCCAGTAAGCCCGCGTGCGTGGCCGAGAGCGTCACTCGCTTCATTTCGTGACGGAGAGGCCCCTCGCTGGTCAGAATTCACCGATCGCGTGCTCGAGCTTTTCGGCCAGCCGAGCTTGGGCTTCCGCGCGCCGGGTCGGAATGTGCTGTGAGGGGAAAGGCGTTGTCACTGGCTGGTATTGACGTAGTGTCCGACGAGCAACCGTCATCTTGTGCAGCTCGGTCGCGCCATCGGCGATTCCCAGCGACTCGGCGGCTACCATCATCTTGACGAACGGCATTTCATCAGAAACCCCCAACGCCCCATGCAGGTGCATGGCGCGTTGCACGACGTCGTGCAGTACTTGGGGCATGGCAACCTTTACCGCGGCGATGTCTCGGCGCACCTTCTGATAGTCGTCGTGCTTGTCGATTAGCCAAGCGGTACGCAGCACCAGTAGCCGGAACTGCTCGATCTGGATCCAGCTGTCGGCAATCTTCTCCTGGGTCATCTGGAAGTCGGCGAGTTGCCCGTGCCTGGTCCGTCGCGATACTGCGCGCTCGCACATCATGTCAAAGGCTTTGCGAGCCAGCGCAATTGTGCGCATCGCATGATGGATGCGACCACCGCCGAGCCGAGTCTGTGCGATCATGAACGCTTGGCCTTCCCCGCCCAGGACGTGATCAGCGGGCACCCGAACATTGTCATAGCGGACGTAGCCGTGGCTGGCGTGCTTGCCTGACTCGGTTCCCACGCCGACATTGCGCACGATCTCGATGCCCGGTGTCTCCGCCGGCACGATAAACAGCGACATCTTTTCATGGGTGTGGGCCTCGGGATTGGTGACAGCCATAACGATGAAGAACGATGCGTGTTTGGCGTTGGAGGAGAACCACTTCTCCCCATTGATGATCCAGTCCCCAGTTCCCGAGTCGTCGCGGCTGGCGGAGGTGACGAACTGGCCCGGGTCAGAACCACCCTGAGGTTCAGTCATCGAGTAGCAGGATGTGATCTCGCCGTCCAGCAGCGGCTGCAGGTAACGCCCTTTTTGTTCCCCGGTGCCAAACAGTGCAAGGATCTCAGCGTTCCCTGAATCCGGAGCCTGGCAGCCGAACACTGATGGTGCCCACCGCGAGCGCCCCAGGATCTCATTGAGCAGGGCCAACTTGACTTGGCCGAAGCCCTGCCCCCCCCCAGGTCGGGTCGCAGATGCGCGGCCCACAGCCCGTGCTCTTTGACCTGCTGCTGCAGCGGCCGCATGATCGCCATCATCTCGGCGTTCTTCTTGTCGTAGGGATCAAGAGCGAGCAGGTCCAACGGTTCCAGTTCGTCGACCATGAATCTTTCGACCCAGTCCAGTTTGGACTGGTAGTCCGGATCTGTTTCGAATTCCCACATTGCTGCCAACCGTTCCCCAGTACCGTGGCACCGGCATCGTTGATCGAGCTCTACCATCTTAGATGCGTTGAGCTGGCATGGTGGGTGAGAAGCGAGCAGAGCGAGGACTGCCGGTGCATGTTGATGGCCAGGGGATATGGGCCGTGGGGTAGGCCAGTCAAGAGCTCGTCGAATGGCGACGAGCAGATCCCGCTAGCCTGGCCTGAATGACCCCGCAGGTACGGCTGGCCGGCAAGACCGATGTCTTTGAGCTGTCACGCATCATGAGTAGGGCGTTTTACGACGATCCCGTCATGACCTGGTTGCTTCCTAACGACCGCAGGCGGTCTGCTCAGTTGTACCGGCTGTTCACCACGTTGACTCATCATTTCCATCTGGCAGACGGCGGCGTGGCAGTGGCTAGCGATGGCTCCGGTATCGGTGCGGCCGCGCTGTGGAATCCACCGAGTAGATGGCAGCCAACGTGGCGAGCGGAGCTGGCGACGATGCCGACCTTCCTCGGCGTGTTCGGTCTGCGCGCCGGGGCGGCGTTGACGCTGCAAAAGAGGCTGAAGCAGGCGCACCCAGAAGAGCCGCATTGGTATCTTTCCGCAATCGGTAGTGACCCGGCGGTTCGCGGCCGGGGTTTTGGGCAGGCGCTGCTGCGGTCACGCCTGGACCGCTGCGACGCCGAATACTGTCCGGCCTATCTTGTGTCGTCCAAAGCTGAAAATGTGCCCTACTACGAACGTTTCGGCTTCAAAGTTACCCGCGACATCGTCCTTCCGGACAGCGGCCCGACGATGTGGCCGATGTGGCGGCAGCCACGGTAACGACCTTGGCTGCCTCAACGTCGGCCGTCATCTGATGACGTGCGAACGGCCCTTCGGGGCCCTGTCGCGGGCCATTCGACATGCACTACCAGTTGTGCTGTGGTGTGCCGTGATTCGATGCGTAGCCGCGGCATAACCACCCGCTTGAGAGAAACATCGCTGGCTGCGGTGTGAGGACGAGCCGCGGCGCAACTGTCGATTTGAGCCCTCGCCGCGCCAAACCTGTGCGAGACGCATTGGGCTAAGCGGGGGAGAATGGACTCGTGGAATGGACCGGTGCGCGCTACTCGGACAAGCCGACAGTGAAAGCCTCGACGTGGATCGATGCGGCTCGGGAGAGGGTTTGGGAGCTGGTCGCCGATATTGAGTTGATGCCAACCCTCAGCAACGAGTTGCAATCCGTGGCGTGGGTTGCTGGCGCACACGGGCCCCGGACCGGAGCCCGGTTCGTCGGAAACAATGTTCACGACGTCTTCGGGCGTTGGAGTGCCACGTCGCAGATTGTCGTCTGCGACGAACCGCGGGAATTCGCTTGGGCAGTAGGTGATCCCGAGTTTCCCTCGGCGACCTGGCGGTTCCGGTTGCGACCCCGAGACGGCGGGACTGCCCTGACTTATGGCGTTCAGATGGGGCCGGGCCGGTCGGGATTGTCGACATCCATTGAGGCGATACCCGACAAGGAGCAAAAGATCGTGTTTGTGCGACTGCGGGAGTTCGAGACGGCAATCGACAAGACCCTCGCGGCGATAAAGCGGCTCGCCGAGCACGGTGTGCGGTAATGCGTACTGCAACCACTGTCGAGCTCTCGGATGCCGGCAGTCGCTCGAGTCAAGAGACCGTCGAGTTCGTCGTGGAGGCTGAAAAGCTGGGCCTCGATGTCTGCTGGGTGGCCGAGGCCTGGGGTTCGGATGCACCGTCGGCTCTGGGTTACCTCGCGGCTCGAACGCATCGGATTCAGCTCGGCTCGGGCGTGTTGCAGGTTGGCACCCGGTCACCGGTGGTTGTCGCACAAACCGCGATCACCTTGTCCAACCTCGCGTCCGGCCGTTTTCTGCTTGGCCTGGGGGCATCGGGTCCACAGGTGATCGAGGGTCTGCACGGTGTTGCGTTCCGCCGGCCGCTGGCCCGCGTCCGAGAGACCGTCGATATCGTGCGACGGGTATTCGCAGGCGGCAAAGTCGCTTATTCGGGCAATGAGTTCCAGATACCTCGCCCTGGCGGGGAGGCGGTGGCGATGCGGCTGTCGACCGAGCCTTTCCACGACATCCCGATCTACCTTGCCGCGCTCTCACCGGCGATGCTGCGGTTGACCGGACAGATCGCAGACGGGTGGCTGGGCACCAGCTTTGTTCCCGAGGGTGCCGCCGACGCATACTTCGCACACCTCGACGACGGCCTGGCCGCAGCCGATCGCACCCGCGGCGATATCGACATTTGCCAGGGCGCCGAAGTCGCGTTCGCAACCGGTGAAGAGGAGCTAAGCAGCATGGTTGGGGCGCGCAAAATGGAACTCGCATTCAGCCTTGGCGGAATGGGCTCGGCCAGTACGAACTACTACAACCAAGCATATGGCCGGCAAGGTTGGGCCGACGTCGCTGCCGCGGTTCGGCAGAGATGGCAGCAAGGTGACCGCGAGGGCGCGGCCGGACTCATCACCGACGAGATGGTTTTGGCCACCACCCTCATTGGGACGGAGGCGATGGTGCGTGCGCGCCTTGCCGTATGGCGAGACGCCGGCGTGAACACTGTGCGGCTGTATCCCGCGGGGGACACGTTAGGGGCCAAACTGGACACTCTGGGCCGGGCTATCGAGCTGGTCCGTGAGGCTGGCCAGGTCGACCAGGATCACCCATGAATCGACTATCTTCTGAGCACATGGCCACCATGCCCGAGCTAGCAGGCGTCGAACACAGGTTTGTTGATGTGGGCGATGGTATCGCTATCCACGTGGCGGATGCCGGTCCGGTCGATGGGCCCGCAGTAATGCTGGTGCATGGCTTTCCGGAGAACTGGTGGGAGTGGCACGAGCTGATCGGCCCGCTGGCCGCAGACGGTTACCGGGTGCTATGTCCTGACCTGCGCGGTGCCGGCTGGAGTTCGGCGCCTCGCTCGCGCTACACCAAGACAGAGATGGCCGATGATTTGGCCGCCGTTCTAGGCCGATTGGGTGTGGCCAAGACCGCGCTTGTCGCCCACGATTGGGGTGGGCCGGTGGCATTCATCATGATGCTGCGTAATCCCGAGAAGGTGACCGGCTTCTTCGGAGTAAATACGGTGGCGCCCTGGATGACGCGTGAGGTCAAGATGGTGCGCAACTTCTGGCGGTTCTGGTACCAAATCCCGATTGCGCTCCCGGTTGTGGGTCCCTGGCTCATCGGAGATCCTAAGGCCCGCTTTTTTCGGCTGCTGGCCTCGTGGGTTGGCGCCGGCTTCACGGTGCCCGAAGAGGACCTTCGCATGTACGTCGAGCGGATGCGTGAGCCTGGGCACGCGGAGGCGGGTTCGCGCTGGTACCGATCTTTCCAACTCCAGGAAGCGGCGAGCTGGATGCGCGGGGAGTTCGAGGGCGCTCGCGTTGACGTCCCGGTCCGCTGGCTGCACGGTACGGATGACCCGGTGATCACACCCGACTTGCTCGGTGGCTATGCCGACCGGGTGACCGACTTTCAGATCGAGCTAGTCCATGGCGTGGGGCACTGGATTGTTGAGCAGCGACCGGGTCTGGTGCTTGACCGGGTGCAGGCCTTTCTTGGCGCCCGCAGTTAATCTGTTGCGACGTTTATCAGCGTGTCGTCGAATCGGTTTAAGTGTCGCGGGGCAAGTCGGTGTTCGGTCACGGTTTGACGAGGATGCGGATGGGGTTACCGTCCTGGCGCTCCAGCTTCTCGATACCCAGCGCCAGATCTTCGAGCGAGACAATCTCGCTGATCGACCGTGACAAATCGAGGCGACCGCGCGAAACAAGGTTCGCCAAGGTCTCAATGTCGACATTCTGGTAGCCGAGGTGGCCGAGCACCTGCTTGTGGGTCAACCCGAACATGGCGGTGGGTCCGACGGTGGGCGACTCCGCGCTCATCCCGACGGCGACGAGTCGGCCGCCAGGGGTAAGGGAGTCGAGGGCCTGCTCGAACGTTGTTTTCAGACCGACAGCGTCGAAGGCCACATCCAGCATCCGGCCGCCGGTTATTTCAGCGATATTGTCCCGCAAGTTGTCGTCGCGGGAGTCGAACGCATAGTCAGCGCCCAGCTCCAGCGCGCGATCGCGAACTGCCGGGTTGATGTCGATGGCGATCACCGGAACCGCGCCAACTAGTCGTGCAAGCTGGGTGATGTGGGTGCCCACACCGCCAACGCCCCATACCCCGACCGATTCTCCGACTGCGACCTTGCCGGTTCGGACTACTGCGCCGAACGGGGTCGACACCGCATCAGCGAGGATCGCCGCCTGCTCTAGGGGGACGTTGTCAGGCACCCGGGTCAGTCCTGCGGCCTGGGCGATGGCGTATTCGGCCCACGCGCCGTCGTAGGCGAAGGCCATCAACTGTGTTCGTAGGCAGTTCGTCGTGTTGCCGCGCCGGCAATTTGGGCAGGTCAGGCAGGGTCGACCGGCGGCGATCACCACCCGATCACCCTCGGCCCAGTTGGCCACTTCGGGACCCAGCGCCGCGACGGTGCCGGATGCTTCGTGTCCTTGGGTCACTACTGCTGTCTGAGCTGGGAACGTTCCGTTGATCAGGCTCAGATCGGAGTGACAGATCCCGCAAAAGGCGACCTTGACCAGAACCTCGCCCGGTCCTGGCGCGGGGATCGGGACATCTTCTAGCGCAACCCTTTTCGAGTCCGCATAGAAGCGCTCGGCCCGCATGGTCGAGGTCATCGGAGCCTCACTCGACGCCGATCGTCACTTCGGTGGACTTGATGAACACCGTCGCGGGCTGACCGACCGCAAGGCCGAGGTCAACCGCGGCGTCCTTGGTAACCGAGGATGTGATCACCTGATCGCCGCCGTCGAGGCGAACGCGCACAATCGCCATCACGGTGCCGAGGTCAAGTTCGATGATGGTTCCCTTGAGCTGGTTCCGTGTAGATAGCCGCATCCTGGGTCCTCCGTGTGGTAGCCGGTCGCAATCGGTTCGGCAACCGAGCCTAGTGTCGAGGGCCGAGCAGCGCGATGCACGCATCCACTGCTGGTTCCACGATTTCCCGCACGGGTCTTCCATCTTCGACAGCCAGGGCGGTTAGTTCACGCAGCCCTCCCAGCAAGATCACGGCTAGTGGCTCGCTCATCGGCGGCAGCCCGGCCCTTCGGAACCCGGGGCTGGTGCTGAGCTGGATGAGCAAGCTGGCCATCGGCTCCATCCCGCGGCGTTGGACGGGGCGGGCGATAGCGCCGAGGGACGGGAGCTCACGAATCCAGCTCAACGTGAGGGCGGGCCTAGAGTCGATGTGACGCACGTATGACTGCACTGCTTGACGAATCTGGTCGTGCCAGTCGGCTTCGGGGTCGACCGCAGCTTGGATGGTCTCGCCGAGCCTCTCGTTGTCGGCCACGAGCAGCTCCATGAAGCACTCCTCTTTGCTTGCGAACTGGTCGTAGAACGTGCGCTTTGAAGTGCGGGCGTGGCGGACGATGTCGGCGACAGTAGTGGCCCGGTAGCCACGCTCATCAATCGAATCGGATAGGTCGTCGAGTAACCGCAACCGGAAAGGGTCGGCGTCGTCGATATCGGGGGTGGCGGGTGTTGCTGTCACTGAAGTCATCGACGGCGGCCCCTTGAGTGGTTATGAAACCTTGTCAGGCTTGGTACCACAGAGTACCGTACCTTAATAGTTCATTGGTACACCGCGGTACCACCCCGTTCTGGGGTAGACGTTGGGAGGGTCGCGTCTCATCGCTGGTGTAAATGGTCACGGGCGTAGGTTCCGTCGCAACCGACGAAAGCTATGAAGGAGGGGCTACGCCCGTGACCAAGCGAGTATCGCCGATTGAGCGTGTGCGTGTTGAGATGGATCAGTTGTTCGCCGCGACCGAGCGGCCGTTGACCGAGATTTTGGAGGAGGTCGGGCGGTTATCGGTGCGTCTGGTGTTTCAGGTCGCCGTGGAGGCCGAGGTAGAAGCAGTGTTGGGCCGAGCCCGTCACCAGCGTCGGGTTCAGGACGGCCCGGGCGGGTACCGCAATGGGTATCAACCGCCGGCGACGGTGAAGACCACGATGGGCTCGGTCGAATTATGCCGCCCGAAACTACGCGACACCGACGAGCGGTTCTGTTCGCGGCTATTCGGTGCCGGGGTGACGCGCACCCACGCTCTGGAGGCGTTGGTGATTTCGGGATGGGTGCGCGGTTTGTCGGATCGCGACATCGAGGCCGCGTTGGCCGAGGTGCTGGGCTCGTAGGCGGCGTTGTCGCGCTCGACGGTGAGCCGGATTTGTGCGGCCATCAAAGACGAGTTCGCTGCGTGGTCGTCTCGACGCCTTGATGAGCTGGTGTTGGACTACCTGTTCTTGGATGCCTCGAACTTTCGGATGCATCCCAACGCCCCGGCCGAGCCGGTGCTGGCCGCCTGGGGCATCTGCACCGACGGCAAGCCCCTGTTTATTGGGCTGGCCCCAGCCGCAGCGGAGTCGGCTGATGCGTGGGCCGACTTCTTGGCTGACCTGAGGAACCGGGGACTACGCCCGCCGCTACTGGGCATCTCCGACGGGGCGCCGGGCCTGATCGCCGCATGGGAGACCACGTTTCCGGCAAGCCTGCGTCAGCGGTGTCTGATCCATCGCTGCCGTAACGTCATCGCCAAGACACCTGTCGCGGTCCAGGACGAGATCAAAGCCGCGTTCTGGTCGATCTTCGATGACATTGACCAGCCACCCGGCCAGCAGGCCGTGGATGAAGCCACCCGCCGCGCCGAGGAGTTCACCACCACATACCGCGGGCTCTACCCAGCCGCGGTCGCTTGCCTGGCCAACGACTTCGCCTCGCTGAGCGTGCATTTGCGCTTCCCCCGCCAACACTGGACACGCATCCGCCATTCCAACCTCATCGAACGCACCTTCGGAGAATCCCGTCGCCGGGTCAAGGTCATCGGCCGCCTACCCGGCGAAACCAGCTGTCTGTCGCTGGTATGGGCCGTCCTCGACCGCGCCAGCCGCGGCTGGCGCGGAGTCACCCAAACATCAGCGACCAGCCGCCACCTCCAAGAACTACGCCACCAACTGCTCGAGCCACCCCGCCCACTGCATCCCCCCACCACAACAACCACGACCGACACCACCGCCGCGTAACATGACCACCAGGAACATGCGCCCAGCGTTTTTACACCAGTCCTAAGACGCCACCGTTGGGAGCGTCATCGTCATGAATGATGTAGTTGCCATTTCGCCGGCGCCGCTCGCCGTCAGGCTGCCCCCGGTAGCTAGGCTTCCGAAGCTGGTAGGCGGTATCGGTTTCGCGATGTCACGGCAGCGGATGTTGCAGTTGCTTGCGCGCCGCTACGGCGAAGTCTTCACGATCAACATCCCGATCTACGGCCGCGTCGTGGTGGTTGGCAGCCCGCAGCTAGCGCGGCAAATCTTCACCACAAGCCCAGACGAACTGGGCAATATCCAACCCAACCTGAGCCGCCTGTTCGGATCCGGTTCGGTGTTCGGGCTCGATGGCGGCGATCACCGCCGTCGGCGGCGGCTGCTGGCACCACCGTTCCATGGCAAGAGCATGAAGAATTACGAGGCAATAATTGAGGAGGAAACCCGGTGCGAGATGGCCAGTTGGCCGGAAGGGCAGCTGTTTGCCACATTGCCGTCGATGATGCGAATCACGCTCAATGCCATCTTGCGGGCAGTCTTCGGTGCCGACGGTGTGGAACTCGACGAACTGCGGCTGCTTCTTCCGCGCTGGGTCACTTTGGGCTCGCGTATGGCAACTGTGCCCTCGGTCAAACGGACCTATGGTCGCTACAGTCCCTGGGGACGACTGGCCGAGTGGCGTCGCCAGTATGACATCGTCATCGACAGGCTGATCGAGCTAGAGCGGGCGGACCCGAAGTTCGCTGAGCGGACCGACGTGCTCGCGCTGATGCTGCGCAGCACATACGACGATGGTTCGGTGATGTCGCGCAAGGACATTGGCGACGAGCTGCTCACTTTGCTTGCAGCCGGACATGAAACCACCGCAGCGACGTTGGGCTGGGCGTTCGAGAGGCTGGCCCGTCAGCCCGATCTGCTGGCCAGTTTGGTCGAGGAAGCCGACAACGACGGTGATGAACTGCGTCAAGCCGCGATCCTGGAAGTTCAGCGGACCAGAACCGTCATCGACTTCGCGGCTCGCAACGTCAACTCACCGGCCTATCAGCTGGGCGAGTGGATCATTCCGCATGGGTACTCGATTCTGGTCAACATCTTCCAGATACACCGGAATGCCGACGTGTTCGAAGACCCAGACCGATTCGATCCACGGCGGTACATCGGAGCTAAGCCGTCCGCATTGGCATGGATTCCGTTCGGTGGTGGGACGCGCCGTTGCGTTGGGGCCGCATTCGCCAACATGGAGATGGACGTGGTCCTGCGAACAGTGTTGCGTCACTTCACGATCGAAACGACCGCGGCTCCGGGGGAGCGCTATCACAATCGTGGTGTCGCGGTCACTCCGAAGGATGGGGGCCAGATTATCGTGCGCCGGCGCTGAACCCGCACCTCACGGGCTACAGGCGTTAGAAGCGTTCCCGGGCAACGGGCAAACCGAGAAATTTGGGCGTTTAGGTCAAGGGCGGAACGGCAGTCGCGCGTCGCGGCAGTTTCCAGCCCGGGCGGATGAAATGGCATGTGTACCCATTGGGGTAGCGCTGCAGGTAATCCTGATGTTCTGGCTCGGCCTCCCAGAATTCCCCCGCGGGGCTCAACTCGGTGACCACCTTGCCTGGCCACAGACCGGAGGCCTCGATATCGGCGATGGTGTCTAGCGCGACCCGTTTCTGCTCTTCGTCGAGGTAGAAAATCGCGGACCGGTAGCTGGTTCCCCGGTCGTTGCCTTGCTGATTCTTTGTCGTCGGATCGTGGATCTGGAAGAAGAACTCCAGTAGCGCCCGATAGTCGGTGACCGCGGGGTCATAGACGATCTCAACAGCCTCGGCGTGTGTGCCGTGATTGCGATAGGTTGCGTGTTTGACATCGCCACCGCTGTAGCCGACTCGGCTAGATAGCACACCGGGTTGCTTACGGATCAAGTCCTGCACGCCCCAGAAGCAGCCACCGGCGAGGATCGCTTTTTGAGTGGTCATTTTGTCCTCCTTAACCGGCCGCTACCAATTGCGGTGCTCGGCGCTGCTCGGGAACCGGTGACGTCCCCAGGCTACACTCCGGCGAGGAGGTGTAATGGCGTGATGAGACCCGATGCCGGCCAAGGCGTTCGCCTGGCCAGCAGATTGCTGGCCTACGCGTGACCGCCGTCCCCGCGTTCTCCCGAAGTGAGCTTTCGGCGGCGTTCGAGAAGTTCGAGGAGACAGTCGCCCGAGCCGCCGAGACCAGTGACTGGGAGGCCTGGGTTGAGCATTACACGCCGAACGTGGAATACATCGAGCACGCGGCCGGAACAATGCACGGTCGCGCTCAGGTGCGTGCCTGGATCCAACAAACGATGACGACTTTCCCCGGCAGTCACATGGTGGCGTTTCCGTCGTTGTGGTCGGTTATTGACGAGTCGACCGGCCGTATCATTTGCGAGCTGGACAATCCGATGATCGACCCCGGTGATGGCACCGTAATCAGTGCGACGAATATCTCTATCATCACCTACGCCGGCGATGGCCATTGGTGTCGCCAAGAAGACATCTATAACCCGCTGCGTTTCTTCGGGGCTGCGATGAAGTGGTGTCGTAAGGCGCAAGCCCTGGGCACAATTGACGACGATGCTGCGCGCTGGATGCAACAGCACAGTAGGGGGGATCAGAAGCGGTGAGTGCGAAACCGAAGTTGGTCATCGGTGCTAACGGCTTTCTCGGTTCCCATGTGACCCGCCAGCTGGTTGCAGACGGTGCACACGTCCGCGCCATGGTGCGTCCGACCGCCAACACCCAGGGAATCGATGACTTGCAGCTCACCCGATTCCACGGCGACGTGTTCGACACCGCTGCCGTGCGCGAGGCGATGGACGGTTGCGACGACGTTTACTACTGCGTTGTCGACACTCGCGCTTGGTTGCGCGACCCGGCGCCGCTATTTCGCACTAACGTCGAGGGCTTGCGCAACGTCCTAGATGTCGCCACGTCGGGCCCAGCGCTAGCTGGCCTGCGCAGGTTTGTCTTCACCAGTACCTACGTGACGGTGGACCGGCGGCGTGGGCAGGTCGCGACAGAAGAACACCGAATCGGTTCTCGGCGGCTGACGCCATACGTTCAGTCCAGAGTTGCGGCCGAGGATTTGGTAATGGAGTACGTCTCTAAAACCGGCCTGCCCGCTGTCGCGATGTGCGTGTCCACGACCTACGGCGGCCGCGACTGGGGCCGTACCCCGCACGGCGCATTTATCGCCGGCACGGTCTTCGGCAAATTGCCGTTCATGATGGACGGCATCCACCTGGAGGCCGTGGGCGTGGAAGATGCTGCCAGTGCGCTGATCCTGGCCGCGGAGCGCGGGCGCATCGGGGAGCGGTATCTAGTCTCCGAGCGGTTCATGCCGTTGAAAGAGGTCGTGCAGATCGCAGCGGAGGAAGCCGGTGTGCCGCCGCCGCGTCGGTCGATTTCGGTACCAGTCCTCTACGGACTGGGTGTGTTGGGAAGTCTCAAGGCGCGGCTGACCGGCAAGGACGGCGAGCTGAGCCTCGCGTCGGTGCAGATGATGCGGGCCGAAGCGGCTGTTGACCACAGCAAAGCGATTCGTGAGTTGGGCTGGCAGCCCCGTCCGGTCGAGGAATCGATCCGAGAGGCTGCCCGATTTTGGGCCGCGATGCGTACGAGCGCGAAGAGCACCACCGAAGTCTCCGGAGCGGGCCACTCGGAATAGACCCGAGCGCGGTACGGCGGGGCTGCTGTCGATCTCAACTTCGGGCCGTTGCCGGGAATGTTGATTGCCGATTGGTGTTGCACTTGACACCTGCCGTGAGGAGAAGTCAACGATGAGCGACCGGATTGTCCTAGAACCCAACGCCCAACACCCAATCACGATTGAGCCGTCGAAGGCGCGGGTCCAGGTCCGCGTCAACGGTGAGATCGTCGCGGATACGCGTGCGGCGCTGCAGTTGAACGAGTCGACCTATCCAGCGGTGCATTATATTCCGCTGAGCGACGTTGTTCAGCGCGTCTTGAACCGCACCGACACCACCACCTACTGCCCCTTCAAGGGCGAGGCCGGCTACTACAGCGTGACTACCGCCGCCGGGGAGACCGTCGATGATGTGGTCTGGACGTACGAGCAGCCCTATCCCGCCGTCGCGGCTATTGCCGGACATGTCGCTTTCTACCCCGGCAAGGCCGAAATCAGCGTGGTATCGAGCTAGCTCTGCGGTTGCAGCGCTCGGGCGAATTTAGCGAAACACCTGCGACAACGATTTTGTGTCGCTGTATTCGCGCAACGACATGATCGTGCCGTCGTGGGTGTCAAAGATACAGACGAACGGGCTGTCGTATTGGGTGCCATTGGTGGTGGTGCCGTAGGCCTGTCCTTCGACCACCACCGTTTCGCCTTCGTTGAGGCAACGGTGCAGATCGACGTTGATCTCGAACACTTCTTTGCGCCGCTCGGTGGCTCGACGCAGCGCCTGCTTGTCGACTGGAGTGCGTGTGACGATGCTCCAGTAGGTGAAGTCATCACTGAGGAGTGCGAATCCCTCGTCGAGGTCCCCGCCTTCGCACAGGCTCTGGAGGAACATCCATGCCAGTTCAGCCTGCGGGTCGTCGAAAGGCGTCGTCACACTCGCCATCCTGTCAGACAGTTTGCGGTCAAATGCTGAGTTATCGATCCATCGGCATTTGATTTGAGGATTTGGTTGGAGGATTGTGCGGTGAAGATTGAACGCACTGTGATGTTTCCAGGGGCTGGTGGCTTCGCCAATACTCTGGCGCCTCTTCGCCGGGGTCTTAGGGATCCATGTTTTCATTCCCCCGGGAACGGCACTGTTTGGCGGACTAGCCTGCTGCCCGCCGGACCTGTTGCGGCGCTGATCAGCCCTGCGGCACGAGACGCGGCCCGATGCACGGCATGGGGCAGCGGAGCAGAACAGTTCATCGACATGTTGCCTGCGATGCTTGGTGCCGACGACGATGTCTCGGATTTCGTGCCGCGGGAGCCGACGGTGGCCGCCGCGTACCGACGGTGTCCGCAGTTGCGCCTCGGCCGCACCGGTCAGGTGCTAGAGGCCCTGCTTCCAGCCGTCATCGAGCAACGCGTACCTGGCGCCGATGCCTTCCGGTCTTGGCGGCTGCTGGTGTCAAGGTACGGGACGCCGGCGCCGGGACCTGCGCCCGCGTGGATGCGGGTGCCGCCGTCGCCGCAGGTGTGGCGTGCCGTTTCGGCTTGGGAGTTCCACCGGGCCAATGTCGACCCACGGCGGGCCCGGACAGTCGTGGTTTGCGCGCAGCGGGCGCTGGCTCTAGAACGGCTGGTGTCGCTGCCGGCGGCTGAGGCGCAGCAAGCACTGATGTCGTTGCCGGGTGTCGGGGCGTGGACTGCCGCGGAGACGGCGCAACGAGCGTTCGGCGATGCCGACGCGGTGTCGGTGGGCGACTATCACATCCCGAAAATGATCGGCTGGACGTTGCTGGGCCGTCCGGTCGATGACGCGGTCATGCTGGAACTGTTGGAACCGATGAGACCGCATCGGCATCGGGTGGTCCGATTGCTCGAAACTAGCGGTCTGGCGCGCGAACCTCGACGTGGACCACGGTTGCCGGTGCAGGAAATTCGTTGGCTCTAGTCCGCTCTTCGATGCTGCGATGTCACGGCATCAGCCCTCGTGGACCGTGTTAGTCGCCCCGTTTGGCAAACAGCTGCGCGCGTTCAGCCTCGGCGGTCGCCCGATTCAGCCGCTGTGCTTCATAGATGGTGACGTTGGTGAGAGACATCAGTAGCGAGGCGATCCCGACTGCGAGGATTGCTCCGGGTACCACCGAGAACGAGCCCGTCATCTCCGCAACCATGATCATGACAGCCAGCGGTGCCCGCGAGACACTGCCGAAACAGGTCATCATCGCGACCACGACGAAGATTCCCGGCGCATCAGGGACCCCGGATAGTCCGGATAGCTCACCCAGCCGCCAGATCGCAGCCCCGACGAAGGCGCCGATGACGATTCCAGGGCCGAACAACCCGCCCGATCCGCCGGTGCCAATCGACAGCGACGTGGCGATGATCTTGGCGATTGGTAGGACGATGACGATCCACAATGGGATGCCCAACAGCGCTTCCTGGTTGGCGGCCAGCTGCGCCCACCCATAGCCGCTGCTCAGGATCTGCGGAATTGCCAGGCCTAGCAAACCAACCAGCAGTCCGCCTATCGCTGGCTTGAGCACAGGTCCGCCGGGAAGCCGCCGAGTGAGCGCAGCCGAGGCGTGGAAGATTCGGGCGTAGAGATACCCAATTGCCGCCGCGGCCACACCGATCACCACAAACCACAGCAGTGGCCACGCATCCTCAAACCGATACTCGGCATCGATATAGCCGAATAGCGGTTCGAAGCCCAAGAATGAGCCCAGCACGGCGTATGCCGTCCCAGAGGTGATGAACCCGGGCAAAAGGCTCTGGTAGTCGAAATCGTCCCGATAGGTGATCGACGCCGCCAGCACCGCGCCTCCTAGGGGCGCGGCGAAAATAGCGCCGATGCCCGCTCCAATGCCGAGCGCCACCGCGATCCGGCCGTCCTCGTCGGACAGGCCCAACCGGCGAGTGAGCAAGGAACAGAAGCCGGCTGAGATTTGGGCGGTCGGGCCTTCTCGGCCGCCGGAGCCGCCCGAGCCTATCGTCAGCGCACTGGCCACCATTTTCACGAGAACTACCCGGCCGCGGATAGCACGTGGGTTGGTGTGTACCGCCTCGATTGCTTCGTCGGTGCCGTGGCCGGTGGCTTCCGGGGCCAGCTTGGCTACGATCAGCGCCGACAGCAGCGCGCCGCCCGTGGTAACCAACGGGATAGCCCACGGCCGTACAAACCCTGCGGAGCCGTCGCTGCCGCCCTCGCCGACGGGCGTGGGGATGTGATAGCCCGCCAGGTTGCCGAGCAGAAGTTCGCTGGTGTATTTCAGCGTCAGGTAGAAAAATACTGCTCCGAGACCTGCGATGGCACCGATCGTGATGCCAAGCAACAACCATTTTCGTAGGTAGCCGGCTTGTCTGATCGACGCGCCGAAACGCCCGCCGGCGGCGGCTGGTGAAGCTACCGCCCGCTGGGCGTCATCCGGCGTTGGGCTAGTCACGGCGTGGGCCTGGCCCGCGACTCTCGTCTTAAGCCAGCACGTGCCCCCGTCATCCATGTCATCTTATGCAGGGTTCGCCAGCGGGGCGCAGTCTCCTACCGGCCTTGCGGACGCGAACGATCTTGCGGACGTGAATGGCGTTGGCTCTGGCGTGTGTTCGGGTTCATGGCACACTCCAGGACTGCTGTTCAGGCAGCTCAAGGCTCGGGACGTCTCGCTCAACGGGATGATCTGGTATGCGGGTGGCACACTTTAGTGGTGACGCATCCTGTGAGCCGGGGACCGGGGCGCCCTCCTGCGGCAAAAGCAGACGAGACGCGGAAGCGTATTGTCCGCGCCGCTCGTAAAGTGTTTAGCCAGCATGGTTACGACGGCACGACATTCCAGGCGGTTGCCGTCCGCGCCGATCTGACCCGGCCGGCGATCAATCACTACTTTTCCAGTAAGCAGGCGCTTTACCGCGAGGTGGTGGAGCGGACCAACGAGCTCGTCGTTTCTTCTGGTATCGAGCGGGCTCGCGGCGAGACGACCCTGATTGGGCGCATCACGGCGTTCATCGCCGTCGCCGTGGAGGCCGATACCAACAATCCGTCGACGGCTGCGTTTCTGGCCACCGCGGTGCTGGAGTCGCAGCGCCATCCGGAGTTGAACCACACCGGCAATGGTGCGGTAGGTGCTAGCCGAGAATTTTTGACCTGGGCTGTCAATGAAGCGATGGAATGCGGCGAACTTACTTCTAGTGTCGATGCGAGTTCGCTGGTTGAAACCTTGTTGGTGGTGCTGTGCGGCCTGGGGTTCTACGCCGGCTTTATCGGTAGCTACCAACAGATCGAGGCTGTCACTGAGGCTGTGCGGCAGCTGTTGGCGAGCACGCTTTGACGGACGGGCCCGGGTCTGTCTAGCCCCGGACCGATTCCGGTTGTGTTGATCCGAGCGGGTGACGTGGCGCACAAACCATATAGATTGCCTATCTTATTAGGTAGCATCGGGCTCTATGACCGATCTGGACGAACCATCGATGCGGACAGCTGGCGATTCCTGGGCTATCACCGAGAGCGTCGGCGCCACCGCGTTGGCGGTAGCCGCCTGTCGTGCCGTGGAGACGGCCGGGGCCGATCCGCTAATCCGTGACGAATTCGCCGCGCAGTTTGTGGCCTCGGCCGGTCCGGCCTGGGAGCGGCTAGCTGACGCCAGTTTCGCCTGGCTCGACGGTGACCAACATGGCCAACGAGAGCATCGAGTGGGCTGCGACTACCAAGCGGTGCGCACGCACTTCTTTGACGAGTACTTCAGCGCCGCAGTTGGGTCTGGAATTCGGCAGGCGGTGATCCTTGCGGCTGGGCTGGACTCCCGGGCCTACCGGCTGAGCTGGCCGTCGGACGCGGTGGTCTACGAGATCGATCAGCCGAAGGTTCTCGAGTACAAAGCCTCCATTCTGGAGTCCAATGGTGCCGTTCCGGCCGCGCGCCGGTGCACGGTTCCGGTGGATCTGCGCGACGACTGGCAGGCCGCATTGATAGCTACCGGCTTCGACCGTGCCCGGCCGACCGCATGGCTGGCTGAGGGATTGCTGCCTTACTTGCCCGGTGACGCGGCCGATCGGCTTTTCGAGATGATCACCGAGCTCAGCGCCCCGGAAAGTCAGTTCGCGGTCGAGGCTTTCAGCATGAAACCGGACGGTAACGCCCAGCGCTGGCATCGATTGCGTGACCGGCTGGGGCTTGATATCAATGTGGAATTGCTGACTTATCACGAGTCGGACCGCTCAGATGCTGAAGAATGGCTATCAGCCCATGGCTGGCAAGTGTCTAGCATTGGCAACCATGAGGAGATGGCTCGGCTGGGCCGCCCAATACCGGAAGACTTGCCCGACGCGACTGTCACCAGCACGCTGCTGCGAGCGCGTTTGGTGCGGTCGCCGCACTGACCACGACAGGGTAGTCGCAACGATTAGGACCAACCGATGAGTACATTGCGTTCCCACGACGACACTTGGGATATCAAGACCAGTGTGGGCACCACAGCGGTCATGGTGGCCAGTGCCCGGGCCGTCGAAACCGAGCGACCTGACCCGCTGATTCGTGATCCGTATGCCAGGCTCCTGGTTACTAAGTCTGGCGCCGGTGCTATCTGGGAAGCCATGCTCGACGAGTCGATAGTGGCCAAGGTGCGGGCTATTGACGTCGAGGCAGCGGCAACAGTTCAGTTCATGCGCAACTACCAAGCGGTGCGCACGAATTTCTTCGATTCGTATTTCGCCGAGGCCGTCGCCGGAGGAATCAGGCAGGCCGTGATTTTGGCATCAGGCCTGGACTCTCGCGCCTACCGACTGGATTGGCCAGCTGGCACCGTTGTGTATGAGATCGACCAACCGAAGGTGCTTGAGTACAAGTCGACGACGCTGGCTGACAGTGGTGTGTCGCCGGTAGCCACGCGGTGTGCGGTGCCCAGCGATCTACGCCAGGACTGGCCGTCCGCGCTGTGTGCTGCCGGTTTCAATCCGCTGGCACCGACCGCTTGGCTGGCCGAAGGGCTATTGATGTATCTGCCCGCGGCGGCCCAAGACCGGCTGTTCGACAACGTCGGTGAGTTGAGTGCGGCGGGAAGCCGGGTCGCGGCTGAGATCGTTACTGACCATGCCGATGAGCGTCGAGAGGAAATGCGAGAGCGGTTCAAGAGAGTGGCAGAACTGCTGGGTTTCGAGCCGACAGTCGACGTGCAGGACCTTAGCTACCAGCAGGAGGACCGCGCCGATGTCGCCACTTGGCTCAACGAGCATGGATGGCTTGCCACGGTTGTAGGCGCGGAGGACGAGATGCGCCGGGTGGGTCGCTGGGTTGACGGCGTGCCGATGGCGGATAACAAGGACGCCTTCCCGCGATTTGTGACAGCAGTCAAGCGCTGAGGAGGTGCGCCGGCGCCCACGCCCTGGTGCCGCTGATCTGCGCTGAATGGTCGCGCTCTGGTGCTTGGATTGCAACCGGTGTGGCGTGGTCGATCTGATGGTGCGAGTTTTCGCTATTGCTGTACCAGCCAGGTGACTAGGATTCGGGTTGTCACCTGTCAGCGTCGTCGCGACAGGCGTGTGCACCTTCGGGAAGGGAGGACACTGATGACCACCGAATCGGTTGCGCCCGTGCCCCAGCAGTCGCAGACCCAGGCTCCCATCAAGACCGGTTCTGAGTCTGGTGCGGCCCAATCGACGGACGCCGCGGCGACTGTGGCCCGGCTCCGCCAGACCTTCGCCACTGGGCGCACCCGCAGCATCGTTTGGCGCAAGCAGCAGCTGCTCGCTTTGCGCAGGTTGATGGACGATAACGAGGCCGCGATTGCGGCCGCGCTTGCCGAGGACCTGGACCGCAATCCGCTGGAGGCGTATATCGCCGACATAGCGACTACCGCGGCCGAGGCGAAGTATGCAGCCAAGCGGGTGCGCAGGTGGACTCGCCGCAAGCACCTCCTTCTTGAGATGCCGCAGTTGCCTGGTCGTGGCTGGGTGGAACGCGAGCCTTACGGCACTGTGCTGATCATCGGGGCCTGGAACTATCCGTTTTATCTGACGCTGGGTCCGGCGGTCGGCGCGATTGCCGCGGGCAATGTGGTCGTGCTCAAGCCTTCAGAAATTTCACCAGTGTCTTCGCGGCTGATGGCCGAGTTGGTGCCTCGCTATCTAGACAATGACGCGATCGCCGTGGTCGAGGGCGGTGGGGCGGTTAGCCAGGAACTTATTGCGCAGGGTTTGGACCGTGTGCTGTTTACCGGAGGCACCGAGATCGGCCGCAAGGTTTACGAGGGCGCAGCGCCGCACCTGACACCGGTCACGCTGGAACTCGGCGGCAAGAGCCCGGTGATTGTGGCCGCTGACGCTGACATTGATGTCGCGGCCAAACGGATCGCCTGGATCAAACTGCTCAACGCCGGGCAGACCTGTGTTGCGCCTGACTATGTGTTGGCTGACGCGACGATTCGCGACGAGCTCGTGGGCAAGATTAGCGCGGCCATCACGAAGTTCCGGTCCAAGGAACCGCACGGAATGCGCATTGTCAATCAGCGGCAATTCGATCGGTTGTGCGGCTACATTTCCGAGGCGAAAGCCGCCGAGAAAGGCGACGTGGTCGTAGGCGGCAGTTGCGATGCGTCGAACCTGCGCATCCAGCCGACCGTGGTGGTCGACCCTGATCCGGAGGGGCCGCTGATGAGAAACGAGATCTTCGGGCCGATCCTTCCGGTGCTATCGGTCCAATCCCTTGACGAGGCAATATGTTTCGTTAACTCGCGTCCAAAGCCGTTGTCCGCATACCTCTTCACAAAGACGCGTGCTGTCCGCGAACGAGTGATCAGGGAAGTAACAGCTGGCGGAATGATGGTTAACCATCTCGCTTTTCAGGTGTCCACTGCCAAGCTGCCGTTTGGTGGGGTCGGTGCATCGGGTATGGGCGCATACCATGGTCGTTGGGGTTTCGAGGAGTTCAGTCACCGCAAGTCGGTATTGACCAAACCGACTCGGCCCGATTTGTCGAGTTTCATCTATCCGCCGTACTCGGAGCGGGCCGCCAAGCTGACTCGTAAGTTGTTCTAAACCTGGCCTGGCGGGCGCCGGCGTTCGGCGCCGACTGTAATGGCCTGGACTGCACATTGTAGAGAGGAAACTGATGCCCGGAGTGCAAGATCGCGTCGTCGTTGTCACCGGAGCCGGTGGCGGGCTCGGGCGTCAATACGCCCTCACCCTGGCCCGGGAGGGTGCCAGTGTCGTCGTCAACGACCTTGGTGGAGCTCGTGACGGCACCGGTGCCGGATCGGCAATGGCCGACGAGGTTGTCGCCGAGATTCGCGACGCGGGCGGCCGCGCGGTCGCCAACTATGACAGCGTCGCTACCGAGGACGGTGCGGCGGGCATCATCAAATCCGCGCTCGACGAGTTCGGCGCTGTGCACGGTGTAGTGAGCAACGCGGGGATCCTGCGCGACGGCACCTTCCACAAGATGACGTCGGAGAACTTCGACGCCGTGCTCAAAGTGCACCTTTACGGTGGATACAACGTGTTGCGCGCGGCCTGGCCGCATTTTCGGGAGCAGAGTTTTGGCCGGGTCGTCGTTGCTACGTCTACCAGCGGGCTCTTCGGAAACTTCGGCCAGACAAACTATGGGGCGGCGAAGCTCGGCCTGGTCGGCCTGATCAACACGTTGGCGCTTGAGGGGGCCAAGTACAACATCCACGCCAATGCGGTCGCTCCGATCGCGGCCACCAGGATGACCTTGGACATTATGCCCCCCGAGGTCTTAGAGAAGCTCACACCAGAGTTCGTGGCGCCGGTAGTGTCGTACCTATGCACCGAGGAATGTGCAGACAACGCATCGGTGTTCGTCGTCGGTGGCGGCAAGGTGCAACGAGTGGCGCTGTTCCAGAATGCCGGCGTCAACTTCGACGAGCCGCCGTCAGTTCAGGATGTCGCGGCGCAGTGGACCGAGATTACTGATTTGTCCAATGCGGAAAAAGCTGGATTCAAGCTGTAGGAATTGATGAAAGCCTCTGTTGTACAAGAGCTTTCTGGCCCGGCGGGCATCGTATACACCGATGTCGACGATGCTTCCGGCGATGGTGGCAACATCGTCATCGACGTTCGCGCCGCCGGAGTGTGCTTTCCAGACTTATTGTTGACCAAGGGCGAGTATCAACTGAAGTTGCCGC
This sequence comes from Mycobacterium sp., assembly GCF_965230835.1. Classification (GTDB taxonomy): domain Bacteria; phylum Actinomycetota; class Actinomycetes; order Mycobacteriales; family Mycobacteriaceae; genus Mycobacterium. The sequence goes on along the minus strand of NZ_CBDDLW010000002.1, from coordinate 2,169,023 downwards.
CGCCCTTTGTGCCTGGCATGGAAACCGCGGGCATCGTGTATTCAGCGCCTCCGGATTCGGATTTTCAAGTAGGTGAACGCGTTTCGGCGTTCGGGGTGCTCGGTTGTTTCGCCGAACGGGTTGCGGTTCCGCAGACTAACGTGGTTCGCAGTCCAGCCGAACTCGATGACGCCGAGGCAGTGTCGCTGTTGGTGAACTACAACACGATGTACTTCGCCCTGGCTCGGCGTGCCGGTATGCGACCGGGCGACAGAGTGCTGGTTCTGGGTGCTGCTGGTGGGGTGGGTACCGCGGCGGTCCAGATCGCCAAAGCGATGGGCGCACGCCAGGTGATGGCCGTTGTGCACCGTGAAGTTGCCGTCGACTATGTCGCCGCCCTCGGCGCTGACATCGTGTTGCCGCTGACCGACGACTGGGCTGACCGGGTGCATGAGCATACCTACGGCCAAGGGGTGGACATCGTCGTCGATCCCGTCGGTGGTCCGACCTTTGACGATGCGATTCGCGTTCTGGGAATTGACGGCAAACTGTTGGTCATTGGGTTCGCCGCCGGCAGCATCCCCACGTTGAAGGTCAACCGCCTGTTGCTACGCAATATCAGTGTCGTCGGTGTCGCCTGGGGTGAATACCTCAATAAGGTTCCCGGTTCGGCTGCGTTGTTCTCCTGGGGTCTAAACCAGCTCGTCTTCCTTGGGTTGAGGCCGCCGCCGCCGCAGCGCTATCCGTTGTCGGAAGCCCAGGCGGCGCTACAGAGCCTGGAAGATGGCGGTGTTCTTGGCAAAATTGTCCTTGAGCCGTAGCCGCTCTCGGGTGCGGGACTCGAGGCGCCTTGATTTCTCGGGTGCCCAGAGCCTTCGAGGTCTGCTGAAAGCAACGAGAACAGCGACCGGAGTTGGTGTGTGGTGTTCGGAGTCATCCGCGGCAAACAAGTTCGCGATGGCCGGCCCGTTCCCCATCTGCGCGATCGTTCTGTGCAACCGAAGGCAGTGACCGGTTTAGCCGAGTAACGCCCCGCGCAGATGGTCTACGTCGGCCGAACTGATTCCGGCTTCGCGTAGATAGCCCGCTAGCGATCCGTAGGCCTCATCGATCGTTTGCCACGCCGCCGCAAGGTACTCCGCGCGGACGCCAAGGACTCCGTCGGACAATCTAGCCTTGGTAAACGTCACTACTTCTGGCGTCAGTTCGATGTCGGAGCGCTGTTCGATCATCTCGGAGATTCGGTTCCTCAGCTGTGGTACCGCGGCATTGCTGCGCAGGTAGTCGGCGAGAATGACGTCGCGGTCCAGGCCGATCGCTTCTAGCACTGCCGCCACAATGAAACCGGTGCGGTCCTTGCCGGCGAAGCAGTGAGTGAGTACTTGGCGTCCGCTGGCCAGAAGCGTGAATACCCGGTGCACCGCACGCTGGGCGCCGTTGCGCGTCGGGAATTGTCGGTATTCGTCGACCATGTAGCGGGCTGCGGCCGCGTTGAGTGATGCATCAGACTCGTCTGATGCATCTGGTCCGTCGGTCAGAAGGCGCCGAAAAGCCTTTTCGTGCGGTGCTGTGTCGTCGGTTCCAGCGTCCTCTTGGGCGAGATCGGGGAACGGCAGCAGGTGGACTTCTATGCCTTGGGGTAGCTGTCCCGGGCCGCGTCGAGCGACCTCCCGCGACGAACGCAGATCGGCGACATCGGTGATTCCGAGCTGGCTCAGCGTTGCACGGCCATTGTCGTCGAGGCGGCTGAGCTCGCTGGAACGAAACAGGCGCCCCGGTTGTAGCGCTGCCGTGCTGTCCGCAACGTCACGGAAGTTCCACGCGCCCGCTAATTCTTGGACCGCCATGTCAGGTCACCGCCGCCGCGAACGCGGATTTCTCCCGCGACAGCTCGGCGCGCGCGATTGATCGCATGTGCACCTCGTCGGGGCCGTCGAAGATGCGCATGGCGCGGTGCCAGCCGTACAGGCGGGCTAGCGGCGTGTCGTCGCTGACGCCGGCAGCTCCATACACCTGGATTGCGCGGTCGATGACGTCACAGGCCACGCGCGGGGCGACCGCCTTTATCATTGCCACCAGGTGGCGGGCTTCCTTGTTGCCGTGTTGGTCGATCGTCCACGCGGCCTTCTCGCATAGCAGCCTGGCCTGGTCGATTTCGTTGCGAGACGTGGCGATCGCCTGTTGTACGACGCCTTGCTCGGCCAGCGGGCGACCGAAGGCGACTCGTTTAGCTGCCCGGTTCACCATCATTGCCAGCGCGCGCTCGGCGCCGCCGAGCGCGCGCATACAGTGGTGTATTCGGCCGGGCCCCAACCGCGCTTGGGCGATGGCGAAGCCGGTGCCCTCTTCGCCGAGCAAATTGGTGGCCGGCACCGTGACGTTGTCGTAGACGATTTCGCAATGGCCGTGCTGGTCTTGCCAGCCGAACACTGGATTAGAGCGGACAATAGTTAGTCCTGGGGTGTCTATGGGCACCAGAATCATCGACTGCTGCTTGTGCGGGGCCGCTTCCGGGTTGGTGCGGCCCATCACGATGAGGATCTTGCAGCGTGGGTCGGCAGCCCCGGACGTCCACCATTTTCGCCCGTTGATGATGTAATCGTCGCCGGCGCGCGAGATGGTGGTTTCGATGTTGCGTGCATCGCTGCTGGCTACGGCCGGCTCGGTCATCGAGAAGGCGCTGCGGATCTCACCGTTCAGCAACGGCTGCAGCCACTGTGCACGTTGCGGGTCGGTGCCGAACATGTGCAGGATTTCCATGTTGCCGGTATCTGGGGCCGCGCAGTTCAGCGCCTCCGGAGCGATTTCCAAGCTCCAACCGGTCAACTCGGCCAGCGGCGCGTATTCCAGGTTGGTCAATCCCGACTCAGCGGGCAGGAATAGGTTCCACAGTCCTTGTTCTTTGGCCTTAACTTTCAGTTTCGCGACGATCGGCGGCAGGGTGTGGTCATGTGGGCCAGCGTCACGCCGATATTTGTCGTAATCAGCCTCAGCTGCAAAGACGTATTCCGTCATGAAGTCGGACAACCGCTTGTGGTAGTCGATGGCCTTAGGCGACATCGCGAAGTCCATTCCGCCACGATAGGGCACGTACGCGGGCGCGCACGTGCAGGCCGTGAGCAGCCGCCGTTCGCGCGATTCCCGGCTTGCACAAGAGGCATGCCGCTCGGGCCCGCACGTGCTCAAGTTTCGTGTTCGGGCACGATGGGCAGCGTGACTGAAATCCCGCAGCGTCGGCCCCCGTTTCCGCCCTTCACCGCCGAAACGGCGATCCAGAAGGTGCAGGCCGCTGAGGATGCCTGGAATACCCGCGACCCCGAACTGGTCAGCCTGGCCTACACACCCGATTCGCAATGGCGGAACCGCGAGCTGCACATCGTTGGCCGGGACGAGATCGTGGCGTTTCTGACCCGCAAGTGGCAGAGCGAGCTGGATTATTCACTGCGCAAGAGCCTGTGGGCGTTCTGCGACAATCGAATTGCGGTGCGGTTCCAGTACGAATCCCGCGACCATGCCGGTCAGTGGTACCGCAGCTACGGCAACGAACTGTGGGAGTTCACGTCGTCGGGGCTGATGTCGCGTCGTGAAGCGAGCATCAACGATGTGTCGATCGTTGAATCCGATCGGCGATATTTCGGCCCTCGCTCGGTATCGGAGCACGGCTGGGAACTACCGCTCTGGTAGCCCGGTAGGGTTTTACACCACGTCGGCAACCAGCTGGCGAGGTAATCCATCAGGGACGGACAAAGAAAGTAGATGCACGCGCCATGACAGATCCGCAGACGACGGTCGGGGTGGTTGCTGAGTCGGGGCCTGACGAGCGGCGCGTTGCTCTGGTGCCGAAGGCGGTCGCGTCCCTAGTGAATAGCGGCGTCTCGGTTGTGGTTGACGCCGGTGCAGGTCGGCGGGCGCTGCTTCCCGACGAGCTCTACCGAGACGCTGGTGCCAGCATCGGGGATGCATGGGCCGCAGACGTTGTCGTTAAGGTTGCACCGCCGACCACCGATGAGGTCAACCGACTGCGAAGCGGGCAGACCCTGATCGGCTTCCTCGCGCCGCGAAACGCCACCAACACGATCGGAGCCCTGACTGATGCGGGCGTGCAGGCGTTCGCGCTGGAGGCGATACCGCGAATTTCACGAGCACAGGTGATGGATGCGTTGTCGTCGCAGGCCAACGTTGCCGGCTACAAAGCCGTGCTGCTCGCGGCGTCGGAGGCGACGCGGTTCTTCCCCATGCTGACGACCGCGGCGGGCACGGTGAAGCCCGCCACGGTGTTGGTGCTCGGCGTCGGCGTCGCCGGTCTGCAGGCGTTGGCGACGGCCAAACGGCTGGGTGCCCGCACTACCGGCTATGACGTGCGCCCCGAGGTAGCCGATCAGGTGCGTTCGGTCGGTGCCCAGTGGCTCGATGTTGGCGTCTCGGCGGTCGGTGAGGGAGGATACGCCCGCGAGCTCACCGAACAGGAACGTGCCCAACAGCAGAAAGCGCTTGAGGAGGCGATCACCGGGTTCGACGTGGTCATTACTACCGCCCTTGTCCCCGGCCGCCCGGCGCCTCGGCTGGTGACCGCTGCTGCGGTCGAGGGCATGAAGCCAGGCAGTGTGGTGGTGGATCTGGCTGGTGAGACTGGCGGTAATTGCGAATTGACCGAGCCGGGCCAAACGGTCGTCAGGCACGGCGTCACTATCGCCGCGCCGCTGAACCTAACCGCGACGATGCCCGAGCACGCCAGCGAGCTTTACAGCAAGAACATTACGGCGCTGCTGGACTTGTTAATCAAGGACGGCAAGCTGAACCCGGATTTCGACGACGAAGTCATCGCGGAGTCTTGTGTGACTCGCGTCGGCGGCTAGGCAGAGTGCAGCGCTGAGGAGAAGCGGCGCTAGCGCCCTCGCGGAAGAGGACTGAGAGGACAGCGAAATGCTTGGGATGTACGACGAACTTTTGGAAAATCTGGCGATCCTGGTCCTGTCCGGGTTCGTCGGGTTCACGGTGATCTCCAAGGTGCCCAACACCTTGCACACCCCGCTGATGTCGGGGACCAACGCCATTCATGGTGTTGTCGTGCTGGGCGCGCTGGTGGTGCTTGGTGAGGTCGAGCATCCGTCGCTGGCTATCCAGATCATTCTGTTCATCGCGGTGGTGTTCGGCACGCTGAACGTGATTGGTGGCTTTATCGTCACTGACCGCATGCTGGGAATGTTCAAGGCCAAAAAGCCCGCTGCATCGTCGGGTCAGCCTTCGTCTGATGAGGTCGCTCGATGAACTACTTCGTTGCGGTGCTCTACGTCATTTCGTTTACGCTGCTGATCTACGGATTGATGGGCCTGACCGGCCCCAAGACCGCAGTGCGCGGTAACTTGATCGCAGCGGTGGGTATGACCATCGCCGTGGCGGCGACGCTGGTCATGATCCGGCACACCAGCCAATGGCCGTTGATTATTGCCGGCCTTGCCGTGGGTGTTGTGCTCGGCGTGCCTCCGGCGCGACTGACCAAAATGACCGCGATGCCGCAGCTGGTGGCGTTCTTCAACGGCGTTGGAGGCGGCACCGTAGCGTTGATCGCGCTTGCGGAGTTCATCGAGACCACTGGCTTTTCCGCTTTTCAGCACGATGAGTCGCCAACCGTGCACATCGTGGTGGCATCGTTGTTCGCTGCGATCATCGGTTCGATCTCGTTCTGGGGGTCGATTGTCGCGTTCGGCAAGTTGCAGGAGATCATTTCGGGCCGGCCGATTGGCTTCGGGAAACTGCAGCAACCCTTGAACCTGCTGCTGCTGGCTGCGGCGGTCGCCGCCGCGGTCGTTATCGGCCTGAACTCGCATCCCGGGACCGGTGGGGCGCCGTTGTGGTGGATGATCGGGCTGCTGGTTGCCGCTGGAGTGCTCGGTCTCATGGTGGTACTGCCGATCGGCGGTGCCGACATGCCGGTGGTGATCTCGATGCTCAATGCCATGACAGGGTTGTCGGCCGCTGCGGCGGGTCTGGCGCTGAACAATACCGCGATGATCGTGGCGGGCATGATCGTCGGCGCGTCCGGCTCGATCCTGACCAACCTCATGGCCAAGGCGATGAATCGCTCCATTCCGGCGATCGTCGCCGGCGGCTTCGGTGGCGGCGGGATCGCCCCGAGCGGTGGCGGCGGTGGCGAGAAGCACGTGAAGTCCACCTTGGCTGCGGACGCCGCTATTCAGCTGGCGTACGCCAATCAGGTGATCGTGGTGCCGGGTTACGGCTTGGCTGTTGCGCAGGCCCAACACGCCGTCAAAGATTTAGCGAACCTGTTGGAAGACCGCGGCGTAGAGGTGAAGTACGCGATACACCCAGTAGCTGGCCGGATGCCCGGGCATATGAACGTGCTGCTGGCCGAGGCCGAGGTCGACTACGACGCGATGAAAGACATGGACGACATCAACGACGAATTCGCTCGCACCGACGTCACCATCGTGATCGGCGCTAACGACGTGACCAATCCGGCGGCGAGGAACGACCCGACCTCGCCAATTCACGGGATGCCGATCCTGAATGTAGACAAGTCGAGGTCGGTTATCGTGCTTAAGCGGTCGATGAATTCCGGGTTCGCCGGGATCGATAACCCGCTGTTTTATGCGGAGGCCACGACGATGTTGTTCGGTGACGCGAAGAAATCGGTCACACAGGTCGCCGAGGAACTCAAGGCGTTATAGCCCGGAAAGGAGCCGGGCGCAGAACGGTCGACGAATTTCTAGACCGGCGGGTAGGCCGGTGGCGGGAATCCGTTTCCGTCCTCAACACCCCGGATTCCCCAGGTCAGATACCCGATGAACCACTCGATTTCATCACTGCCGTCGTAGTCCGGAGTGGGGTTCATCAGGTCACCTCTCGACGCGCGGCGTGGTTCGACAGAAATTCTAGTCCCATCCACGTCGATACGACAGGCAGTCCTCGTCCTAAACTGTCCAACCAGTTGATTGATTTTTACACCTCATTCGGCGACCCGGGGTTGTGATCAGGGGCCGTCGCAGCGACGATAGGCGAGCATAGATGTCATCCGAAAGTGGCCTTTCGCGCCGTGAGGAGCTGCTGGCGGTAGCCACCAAGCTGTTTGCGGCTCGCGGTTATCACGGCACCCGGATGGACGACGTAGCGGATGTGATCGGTCTCAACAAGGCGACGGTGTACCACTACTACGCCAGCAAGTCGCTGATCCTGTTCGACATCTACCGCCAGGCGGCTGAAGGAACGCTGGCCGCGGTGCATGATGACCCATCCTGGACGGCCCGTGAAGCGCTCTACCAGTACACCGTCCGCCTGCTCACCGGGATCGCCGGCAATCCCGAGCGGGCCGCCGTGTATTTCCAGGAGCAGCCCTACATCACCGAGTGGTTTACCGCCGAGCAGGTTGCCGAGGTCCGGGAAAAAGCAGCTCAGGTCTACGAGCATGTGCACGGCCTCATCGACCGCGGGATTGCCAGCGGCGAGTTTTATGAGTGCGACTCGCACGTACTGGCACTGGGCTATATCGGGATGACGCTTGGCAGCTACCGCTGGTTGCGCCCGAGCGGACGACGTACGGCTAAGGAAATCGCGGCTGAATTCAGCCGGGCACTGTTGCGCGGGCTGATTCGTGACGAATCCATCCGGCAAAAGTCCCCGCTCGGACCCTAGCGTTAATCACGGAAATACCGGCGGGGGAATCAGTCGCAGCACGTCCCCGATCGCGCCACTGAGTACCGAGAGCGCCGTCACTTGCCGTTGGTCGAAGTAGAAATGAAGTCCCGGATTCGTCGATGGAACCCAGGGGTAGCTGTCCGGGTACCACTCTGGCCCAAGGAGTCCGGCTTGCACCCCGATTTCCACTACAGCGCCGTATGGCGCCTGCAGTGATCCCTTGAGCAGGTAGTAACTGACGGCGAACGGGTTGGGCACCGAGAACAGTGCGGCCGGTGTGGGAACGTCGGCATAGTTACCGCCGGGTCCGTAGTCGGCGTAACCCAAATCGACGAGCACGCGCAGTTGCGGCTGAATCAGCGCGGCGAGCGGGGGACCCGCGTAGGGGATATCGCGGATCGGCTGGACCAAGGGGAGGTCCTGGGTCAGGACCATGTAGTACTCGGTGTTGCCCGTGTAGCCCGGAGACGTCGGCAGCGGCACAGCGTTATCGATCTCGGCGGCGGTGAGATCAGGGTAAGTGTTATGGGCATAGAAATAGCCCATAACGGCATTGATGTCGGAAAGGATATGTAGCGGGTACTGGGGTAGATGGGCGATTGGGTCGTACTGAACCGTGTAAATCTTCGTCGGATAGGGATTGTCCGCCGGAGTCGCGCCATTGAATGGCACATCCAGAAAGGGGAGGTAAAAGCCGGGGAAACGGGAGAGGATCCCGCCGTTAGGGTTGTTCGGGTGGCCAACCAGAACGAAGGACAAGTCGTCGGGGTTGGGTGCGCCGGTATCCATCGCCATCAGGGCAGTGATTTCACTGTGGGCAATTGCAGCGCTTTGCGAGAACCCGAAAACAACCACCTTGTTTCCAGCGGCCAATTCGGCATTGATCGCGCTATCCAGTAGAGGTACGCCCTGGGTAACGGATTGGTTGTATGTCAGGTTGCCGAGCTCGGGGGTTACCGGCCAGAACTGCTCGGGGGTGAAGACGGCTTTCCCGACCACACCCGGGAAGATGGGCTGGATGTAGCTGCTGTTGATCCTTGCTAAGTACTCAGCATCGGGAAACGGATTGCCGGTGTGGCCCATTATCAACGAGACCACCGGCTCCGCCGCCAGCCCCAAGCTAGCCATGACGGGCGCGTTGGTCACGCTGGCCTCGGCGGTGCTGGTTGGCGTACCCCCCAATAGCAACTGGATGGGCGTGTTGACGGCATTCAGCGCGGTTGAGATTGCTGCGCTGTTGATCGCCTCGGCGTAGGCGTAGGCGTTGGCCGCGTGCGCCAATGCCGCAGTGAACTGCCGGTGGAACCCTGCGGCCTGTTCAACGATCGCGCGATATTCCTGGGCGTATGTGTTGAACAGCGTCGCGGCTGCCGCCGAGACCTCATCGCCGGCCGCGGCCAGCACGTGGGATATCGGGTCCGTGGCGGCCGCGTTGGCCGTGCGAATCGCCGAGGCGATGTCGTCTACCTCGGTGGCGGCGGTCACCAGAATTTCAGGCGTAGTGAGTACGTAAGACATTGCCTGTCCTTCCCCAAACCGGTGCGCCTTCCGGTCGGGTCGCGTCTCATCGCTGGTGTAAATGGTCACGGGCGTAGGTTCCGTCGCAACCGACGAAAGCTATGAAGGAGGGGCTACGCCCGTGACCAAGCGAGTATCGCCGATTGAGCGTGTGCGTGTTGAGATGGATCAGTTGTTCGCCGCGACCGAGCGGCCGTTGACCGAGATTTTGGAGGAGGTCGGGCGGTTATCGGTGCGTCTGGTGTTTCAGGTCGCCGTGGAGGCCGAGGTAGAAGCAGTGTTGGGCCGAGCCCGTCACCAGCGTCGGGTTCAGGACGGCCCGGGCGGGTACCGCAATGGGTATCAACCGCCGGCGACGGTGAAGACCACGATGGGCTCGGTCGAATTATGCCGCCCGAAACTACGCGACACCGACGAGCGGTTCTGTTCGCGGCTATTCGGTGCCGGGGTGACGCGCACCCACGCTCTGGAGGCGTTGGTGATTTCGGGATGGGTGCGCGGTTTGTCGGATCGCGACATCGAGGCCGCGTTGGCCGAGGTGCTGGGCTCGCAGGCGGCGTTGTCGCGCTCGACGGTGAGCCGGATTTGTGCGGCCATCAAAGACGAGTTCGCTGCGTGGTCGTCTCGACGCCTTGATGAGCTGGTGTTGGACTACCTGTTCTTGGATGCCTCGAACTTTCGGATGCATCCCAACGCCCCGGCCGAGCCGGTGCTGGCCGCCTGGGGCATCTGCACCGACGGCAAGCCCCTGTTTATTGGGCTGGCCCCAGCCGCAGCGGAGTCGGCTGATGCGTGGGCCGGCTTCTTGGCTGACCTGAGGAACCGGGGACTACGCCCGCCGCTACTGGGCATCTCCGACGGGGCGCCGGGCCTGATCGCCGCATGGGAGACCACGTTTCCGGCAAGCCTGCGTCAGCGGTGTCTGATCCATCGCTGCCGTAACGTCATCGCCAAGACACCTGTCGCGGTCCAGGACGAGATCAAAGCCGCGTTCTGGTCGATCTTCGATGACATTGACCAGCCACCCGGCCAGCAGGCCGTGGATGAAGCCACCCGCCGCGCCGAGGAGTTCACCACCACATACCGCGGGCTCTACCCAGCCGCGGTCGCTTGCCTGGCCAACGACTTCGCCTCGCTGAGCGTGCATTTGCGCTTCCCCCGCCAACACTGGACACGCATCCGCCATTCCAACCTCATCGAACGCACCTTCGGAGAATCCCGTCGCCGGGTCAAGGTCATCGGCCGCCTACCCGGCGAAACCAGCTGTCTGTCGCTGGTATGGGCCGTCCTCGACCGCGCCAGCCGCGGCTGGCGCGGAGTCACCCAAACATCAGCGACCAGCCGCCACCTCCAAGAACTACGCCACCAACTGCTCGAGCCACCCCGCCCACTGCATCCCCCCACCACAACAACCACGACCGACACCACCGCCGCGTAACATGACCACCAGGAACATGCGCCCAGCGTTTTTACACCAGTCCTAAGACGCCACCTCCGGTCGAACTGGACCGAACTGCTGGCACAAGGATTTGGTATCTATGAGAGTAGAACTCTCGTAGAGGTACGTCCGGAAATTGGACAAGCTGGGGTCGGCTGACCTGAGCCAGTATTGGCCTAGGTAGCCGGCGGAATCAATTCCAGTATCGGACCGAGGGCGCCGCCGAGTAGAGAAAGCCCGGTAACGCTCGACTGGCCCAGGCTGATATTGAGCCCGGGAGCCAGGGACGGAACGTACGGGTATATGTCCGGCCGGAAGGACTCCGGCAGCAATCCGATCTCGACCAGCGCAGCCGTGGGCCCCTGAATCGCTGCCTGGGCCAGGTTGTAGGTGATGCTGATCGGGTTAGGTATCTGGATGAGCGCGGCCGGCGTCGGTATATCGGCATAGTTGCCGGTTGCTCCGTAGTCGACGTAGCCCAAGTCGACGAGTACCCGCAGAGTTGGTTGGATCAGTTCGGCCAACGGGGGCCCGATGATGGGGATGTCGCGGATCGGCTGGACCAGCGGGAGGTCCTGCGTGGGGAGCATGTAGTAGCTGGTGTTCCCGGTGTAGCCGGGCGACGTGGGTAGCAGTTCGGCGCCGGCGAGCTGCTCGGGTGTGAGCCATGGATATTGGCCGTGCAGGTACTGGAATCCAAGTAAAGAGTTGAGGGTCGCGAAGGGATTGAGTGGGTATTGCGGTGCGTGAGCGGCGCCGTCGTACTGCATTGTGTAGATAGAGGTCGGATACGGATTATCCGCTGGGGTCGCACCGTTGAAGGGCACATCCATAAGCGGGATATAAAAGCCAGGGAAGCGTGAGAATAGTCCGCCGACGGGATTATTGGGACTACCTACCATGGTGAAGGATAGGTCGGCAGGGTTGGGTGCGTCGGCGCCCATCCCCATCAGCGCGAGGATTTCATTGTTTATGATCGTGGCGCTCGACGAGTAGCCGAAAACATCGACCCTATTTCCCAAGTCCAGCTCGTTCATGATCGCGGTATGCAGCAGAGCCACGCCTTCTCTGGTCGACTGGTTGAACGTCATCATGCCCAGCTCGGGATTGTTCGGCCAGAATTGTTGCGGCGTGAATAGCCCTTGCCCAGTGGCGCCCGGGAAGATGGGCTGGATGTAGTTGTTGTTGACAGCCGCGACGTATTCGGGAATAGGTCCCGGGTTTCCGGTGCCGCCCATGATGAGCGCCGTTATCGGCGACGTTGACGCCGACGGCACGATTGATTCCAACGTGCTGACGAAGCTGGATTCGGTGCTGGCGACTGGCGCACCCCCCAGCAGCGTCTGGATTGGTGCGTTAATCGTGTCGAGCACGTTGGACATCGCGGCCGCGTTGGCGGCCTCGGCTTGCGCGTAGGCATTGCCGGCGGCGGTAAGGGCCGCAGTGAACTCGCTCTGGAACGCTGCCGCCTGTTTGATGAGCGCCTGACATTCCTGACCGTATGAATTGAATAATGCCGCGGTAGCCGTTGACACCTCGTCGGCGGCCGCGGCCAGGGCCGTGGTGGTGGGTCCGGCCGCAGCTGCGGTGGCCTCGCTCATCGTCGAGCCGACCCGGGCTACAGCGCTGGCTGCCGTTGTCAACCGTTCGGCGTCTGCGATCACGTAGGTCATCGCCGAAAATCCTCCTTGGTCGACCGGGGCTAGCGCAGCTACTCGCAGAGCGTAGAGCGTATGCAGCAGGAAGTCTGGCGATTTCGCCAACGGTCGCGGACCCTCGGACCGTTGTGTGCCGATTGTGTGCCGATTGTGTGCCGATTGTGGCCCGCCCGGGCGCGCGGCAGCTATCTGCGGGGGATTTTGCTGGGTGAATGGCCGGTTCAGTAGCTGTGGCTCCGAAATCGTGATCAGGTCCCGCGGCTGCAACCGACTTAATGCAGCAGCATTCGACCGCTTGGCCCGGCATCATTCGCAAGACAGGTGATTAGGAGGGCAGCTTGAGTGATTCGGAAGACAGTTTGCGCCACTCCGCCCGAAACCCTGCGGACCGGTCTCTCAGGTGAGAGAGTAGGTATCTTCGGGGCAGGGGGTGAGACACGCCCAGGGGTTGGAGCTTGAAGGGAGATTCTTTGTGGGTTTCGCATTGGGTTTGGCGATGTCGTCGACGTGGGTCCGGTTTCTGCTGGTGGAGGGGTCGGATGGGTGTGGTGGGTTGGTGGAGTGTGATGAGTTTGAGGTGAGTCGGGCTGGGGGGGTGTCGGCGCCGAGTATTTCTGAGCATGTGGTTTCTGTTGTTTTGGGTACTCAGGCGGTGGCTGCGGCGCGTGGTCATGTGTTGGCCAGGGTGGCGATTACCTGGACTGAGGATGTGGGTACTGAGGCGTCGTTGGTTGTGGAGTCGTTGAGCTGTTTGGGGATCGACACGGTGGTGGCGGTGCCGATGTTGGATGCGGCTGAGGCTGTTGCGTGTCGGGTTGCTGAGTCTGGTGGGGTGGCTACGACGGCGGTGTTTGTGGTGGAGTCGGATTCGGCGGTGGCCACTGTTGTTGGTGCTGGTGGGTCGGTGTCAGATGTCGAGAGCCAGGTGTATCGCGGTTGCTTCGGGTCGGGTGAGGCGCTGCGGAGTTTGGTGGTGTCGATGTTGGCGCATTTGTCGGATCAGCCTGATGTGGTGTTTGTGGCGGGGGCGGTTGGTGATTTCGACGAGGTTGTTGGGTGTCTTGGTGAGGTTTCTGGGGTGTCGGTGTGTGCGGTTGAGCAGGCGGGATTGGCGCTGGCGCGTGGTGCGGTGATTGCTGCGGCGGGTTCGGTGTCGGGGGGCTGTGTTGGTGAGCTGAGTCAGCAGGGCGGTGTTGGGGGCTTGGGTGCTGAGTCGGTGTGTGGTGATGGGTCGTCGTTGCCGTTGTTGTTTGTTCCGCGTACGGCTCGGTTGGCGATGTTGGATGGGTTGTCGACGGTGGAGGTGGCCGATTCGGTGGTGGGGTCGGATCGGCGTCGGCGGGCGGTGACTTCGGCGCATGTGTTGTCGGTGGTGTTGATCGGGGCGGTGGTGAGTTTTCTGGTGTCGACGACGTTGGCTTTTAGTAATAAGTCGGTGGCTGGTTCGTCGTCGGTGGACTCGTCGGGGTCTGGTGAGCGTCGGTTGACAGCGAGTGCGTCTGATTCCTCTGGTGTGGCGGCTGCTGCTGAGCAGCCGTTGTTTATTCCGAGTCTTAATGGTCTTTCGTCGGATGTTTCGCCGGCTGGGTCAGCTGGGGTGTCGGGGCCGGCGCCGTCGGTTGATGACCAGTCTGGTGTTGGCTCGGCTGGGCCGCCGGCGATCTTGGCTGCGGGTAAGCCGCAGGTGGCACCCGATGTTGTGGCTATCCTGCAAAACCTGTTCAAAGGTGCTTCCCCGAACCCGAACATCCTGGGAATCCCGCACGGGACACCACCACAAAACCCACCGCTAAACGACCAAGGCGGCTCAGATTCGTCGGTGGCTCCTCTTCCTGAACCGTTGATGCTCGCGATTTCAGGTCTCCACAGGATTGCGATCCCCGGTCCGAATCTTCCGACACAGAATTCGGCTGGCAAGCGGTAGCCGCAACGTCGCCACTCTGAAACTGTGAGATCTCGATCGTGACATTAGTCAGTAGTCGGATTTTCGGCGAAGTTCGGCGCATAAAGAGTGGTGACTCGGCGGAAGACCCGGCTGTGCCAACGTCGGCGGCAGCGAGCCCCGCCGGCGAGGCCGGTCAACGCTTTTATCGCTTCAGGTGGCCCGCTGTCCTGAGCTTCGACTGGCTGGGGGCGCTCGCGGTGCGCCGACCGTTGACGATCATCGGCTTGTGGATCGTTGCTTCGGCGGTGCTGATGCTTACGCTTCCGTCGCTTAAAGAGATCGGCAACTCGAATCCGAGTGTGCCGCTGCCGCCCGATGCGCCATCGAGGGTGGCCGCCCAGGCGATGGTGAAGGCGTACGGAGAGTCGGGATCGCAGAACCTTCTTTTGGTTTTGCTGACCGACATTCGGGGCCTGAGCCCCGGTGACGAGGCGACTTATCGGCACCTCGTCGCCACCCTGGGCGCGGACAAACGCCATGTGTTGGCCTTGCAGGACTTCGTGGCGACACCGGACATCCGTGACTTGATGACTAGTGCTGATAAAAAGGCATGGATATTGCCGGTCAGCCTGGTGGGCGATCCGGGGACACCGCAGGCCGACAACACTTTCAAACAAGTTGTGTCGGAGGTAAAAGCCGTCTTAGCTGACGGCGGCGATACTTCGCTGACTGCTAGTTTTGCCGGTCCCGCGGCGACGGCTGGCGAAATCGCGACCCGCAGCGAGCGTGACGTGCACGTCATTGGAATCGCTTCCGCGGTCATCGTTCTAGCTATCTTGCTGATCGTCTACCGCAACCTGGTGACCGTTCTGTTGCCGCTGGCCACGATCGGCATCGCGACTGTGGTTGCGCAACGAAGTGTGGCGGGCCTTGCTCATCTTGGTTTGGCTGTGTCTAGCCGGACGATCGTGCTCATGACAGTCACGATGCTGGGCGCGGGTACTGGCTATGCGGTGTTCCTCATCAGCCGCTACCACGAGTTTTTGCGGTCCGGTTCGTTGTCGGATGACGCGGTGCGGCGGTCGCTGGCCAGCACCGGCAACGTATTCGCGGCCTGGGCAGCGACCCTCGCCGCTGCCTTCCTGGCAGTCAGGTTTGCGCGGCTTGGTGTGTTCTCGACGGTTGGCCCGGCGCTTGCGGTCACGGTGGCGGTCGGTTTTCTCGCGGCGGTCACGCTGTTGCCGGCTTTGCTCTGCGTCGCGGGCAGACGCGGCTGGATCGCGCCGAGCCCCGACTTGACGGCCCAGTTTTGGCGCCGTTCTGCGGTTACTGTCGTGCGGCGGCCAGTGCCCCATTTGGTGCTCAGCGTTGTCGTCCTTATTGCCTTGGCGGCCTGCACGTTTTTTGTGCGCGTGGACCATGACGACCGCAATATGCTGTCGGCCGCCTCCGAGAGCAATCGTGGTTACGCCGCAATTGAGAAGCATTTTCCAAATAACTCCGCAATTCCGCTGTATCTTCTGGTGCGGTCGCCCCATGACCTGCGGACGTCGAGGTCGCTGGCGGACCTGGAGCTGATGGCTAGCCGGGTGAGCCAGGTGCCCGATGTGAGCGTGGTTCGTGGTCTCACGAGGCCGGGCGGGCAGCCGCTGGAGCGGGCGAAAGTGTCTTATCAGGTTGGCCGGGTCGGCTCACAGCTGTCCGGTGCGGCATCACATATCGCCGATGAAGCCGGCGAGCTGAATTCGTTGCGCAACGGTTCGAAGATGCTCGCGGATACGCTCGCAAGTATCAGTGCCACGGCCGACCAATCGCTAGGGATGGTTGGGGGTCTGGTGGATGCGGCCGCCGACCTAGCCCAACAATTCGATAGCGCCCAGACGCTAGACCTCATCGACGGTGCGTTGTTGCTTGTCAAGAGGTTGAACTTAATAGGCGACATGATGGGAGTGAGCCTGGCCGATCAGCGGGGCTTTTTCAACGTGGTGGGACCGGTGGTGGAAGGTCTCAATGCCAGTCCGGTCTGCAACGTCAACGCATCCTGTTCGGCCACGAGAGCCTACCTAGTCCGCTTGGTTCACGCGCGCGATGACGGCACGTTCGACACGCTCAGCGACTTCAGTCGCAAATTGCAGGCGGTCCAGGGTAACGGCAACATCGATGAAGTCATCAGCAAACTGCACGTGTTTGTGCGCGCCGCTATCAATGCGGTGAGATCGCTAGGCATCAACGGGACGTCCGCGTTGCGCAAGCAAATCGATACCTGGCTAACCGCTGCTACGGGTCTAGCCCAGGGCTCACATGACCTGGCCGAAGGAGTTCAAGCTCTCGTCGAGCGGACCAGGAAAATGGGCGTAGGCCTCAACCAGGCAGGAGAGATCCTGTCGGTGATCAGAAACGACGCTTCACAACCGTCGATGGCGGGTTTCTTCATTCCCGAGCAAGCTTTGGCTTCTCCCGATTTCAAGAATGTCGCCGCGACGACGGTGTCGGAAGACGGCCACATGGTTCGCTATTTGGTGCAATCGAAGCTGAGCCCATTCAGCACTGCGGCGATGGAGCAGGTGGATGCTATTCAGAATGCGGCCCGCAGCGCGCAGCCGAACACCACCCTGTCGGACGCCACCATCTCCCTAGCCGGCATTCCGGTCGTGAACCGAGATGTGCACGATTATTCTGGTAACGCCTTCAGGTATGTGAGCATCGTGATAATCCTCGTGGCGCTGGCCGTCTTGATGCTGCTGCTACGCGCTGTTGTTGCGCCTCTTTACCTGGTCGGGTCGGCGATCGTCGGGTACCTGGCGGCGCTCGGGATCGGGGTAGCCGTCTTCCAGGTGTTGTTGCATCAACCACTTTCATGGACTGTGCCAGGGACTGCCTTTTTGGTGCTGATCGCGGTTGGTGCCAATTACAACTTGTTGCTGATGTCGCGCGTCCATGATTATTCGCCGCGCGCGATCCGCTCCGGTGTGATCCGTTCAGCGACTTCGGTGGGTGGGGCGATCACCGCTGCGGGCGTGATCTTTGCCGCCTCAATGTTTAGCCTCGTGTTCAGCAGCATGACCGCGGTGGCTCAGACCGGATTTGTCGTTGGCGTCGGCCTACTGCTCGATGCGTTTCTGGTGCGGACGTTTACGGTGCCGGCGCTCTCCGCGCTGGTCGGCAGGATCAACTGGTGGCCGTCGGGAGCGATGGCCGCATTGCGACGCCGGCGCGCACTGCGCGAGGCGATTACTGCCGCGGTGTACCGGGGTGAGTTGTTGCGGCCGGAAGACATCCGGCCGGTATTT
The DNA here is from genome assembly GCF_965230835.1 of Mycobacterium sp. GTDB lineage: Bacteria > Actinomycetota > Actinomycetes > Mycobacteriales > Mycobacteriaceae > Mycobacterium. The sequence goes on along the minus strand of NZ_CBDDLW010000002.1, from coordinate 2,151,602 downwards.
AGTCGGTCGTCGCGTCGAACCGCCGATTGACGCGCGGGCTGTCCAATGGCCTGGGAGTGGTCTTAGCGGATCGTTATCACGCTGCGGATATGTTTGCTCGTGGAGGGTCGGGGTGCTGCCGGTCCGAAGTCGACAACGGGGATCATGGTGATCGGGCCGCTGAATCGGTATTGCCATCAATTCCGGAGCGATATCAATGAAGTTGAGCCTTTGTCCGACGTGCGATATATGGGTGCCATGACTGCCAACATTGTGCGGAGCTTGGCCAGCGTCGTGGGAGCAGGCCACGTCATCACCGACGTAGATGTATTGGCTGGCCGCAGCGTTGACTTCACCGGGCGCTATCGGGGTCGGGCTGCCGCTATGGTGCGGCCAGCGTCGACTGAGCAGGTCGCTGAGGTATTGCGGTTGTGCCGGGACGCGGGTGCGCACGTCACGGTGCAGGGGGGTTGTACATCATTGGTGGCGGGTGCCGTTCCCGAGAACAACGATGTGTTGCTTTCGACCGAACGACTCCGGGCCCTAGGAGAAGTCGACACCGTCGAGCGCCGTGTAGAGGTTGGTGCTGGTGCAACGCTGGGCGCGGTGCAGTACGCGGCTGCCGCCGCGGGCCTGGTGTTCGGCGTAGATCTATCGGCCCGCGACACGGCCACCGTAGGCGGTATGGCGTCGACGAATGCCGGGGGTCTTCGCACGGTCCGCTACGGGAATATGAGCGAGCAGGTCGTGGGTCTGGACGTGGTGCTGCCCGACGGTTCGGTGCTGCACCGGCACAGTCGGGTCCGCCGCGACAACACCGGTTATGACTTGCCGCGGTTGTTCGTCGGTGCTGAAGGGACCCTCGGGGTCATCACCGAGCTGGATCTGCGCCTGCATCCCGCTTCGCGGCACCGGGTGACGGCGGTCTGTGGGTTTACCGACCTAGAGGCGTTGGTCGACGCCGTTCGCCTGTTCCGCGACACGGACGGCATCGCTGCACTGGAGTTGATCGACGGTCGGGCCGCCGCGCTGGCCGGCGAGCATCTCGGCGTGCGTGCCCCGGTGGAAGGCGACTGGCTGCTGTTGGTGGAGTTGGCCGCTGACCACGACCAAGCGCATCGACTCGCCAACCTGCTTGAAAGCGTGCAGTTGTGTGGGGCACCCGCGGTCGGGTTAGACGTCGCATCGCGTCAGCGTCTGTGGCGCACTCGTGAATCTCTGGCCGAAGCTTTGGGCGTGCACGGTCCGCCGCTGAAGTTCGATGTTTCGCTGCCCCTGTCGGCGATCGGGGGCTTTGCGCGGGATGCGGTGGCTTTGGTAAGCCGGTTCGTCGACGAGGCGCTGCCGGTATTGTTCGGCCACGTCGGAGAGGGGAACCTGCACTTCAATGTGCTGCGCTGCCCATCGGATGTAGAGCCGGTGCTGTACGCGGCGATGATGGACCTCATCGCGGAACATGGCGGAAATGTCAGCTCTGAACACGGTGTTGGCAGCGTGAAGCGCCCGTATCTGGGTCTGTCACGCGAGGCGGTAGATGTGGCAACAATGCGCGCGGTCAAGGCGGCATTGGATCCGACCGGCTATCTCAATGCCGCCGTGTTGTTCGACTGATCTGGTGCCATGGCCGTTCTGTCTGTAGCGGATCCTGGACGTATCTCTGTAGTTGCGTCAGAAACGATTGGTGTGGTCACAGTCGACTGCTTAGCGGCATTGCGGACTTCAAACCGGCAAAAATTCATTCGGAGGTCGCACGCCTGGGGCTGACGGGAGTAGGAAGTTAGCTATGGCGGGACCGGTGGACGGCATCAAAGTGGTGGAACTCGGCGTCTGGATTGCCGGCCCGGCCGCGGCTGGAATCTTGGCGGACTGGGGCGCTGACGTCATCAAGATTGAGCCGCCAACTGGCGATCCCGGACGAATGTTTGGTCGGATGCTGGGATGCGATCTGGAGCTCAATCCGCCGTTTGAAATGGACAATCGTTCCAAACGGAGTGTCGTCCTGGACCTCAGCACGGGTTCGGGGCGCGACAGCGCGCTTGAACTGCTTTCCGACGCGGACGTCTTCGTGACCAATGTGCGGCTGGGGGCATTGCAGCGCCTGGGGCTTGACTTTGTCTCGGTGTCGTCGCGCAACGCCCGTCTGGTCTACGGCTTGATCACTGGATACGGTGACCGCGGACCAGACGCCGACCGCGCTGCCTACGACGTCGCCGCATTCTGGTCGCGCGCCGGTGTGGCCCACCTGCTCACCCGGCCCGGCGATTCGCCTCCGTTTCAGCGGGGCGGGATGGGTGATCACTCGGCTGGTATGACGCTGGCCGCCGCGGTGTGCGCGGCGCTGCTTGCCCGCGAGCGCACCGGAGTCGGCCAACTGGTGACGACGTCGCTCTATCGGCAGGGTGCCTACACGGTGAGCTTCGACCTCAACACATATCTGCAGACCGGCCAACCGATCGCGATCGGCCAGCGTGAGTCGATGGGCAATCCGTGCATGAACAACTACACCGCCGGCGATGGGCGGCGTTTCTGGGTCGTGGGCCTGGAGAGCGATCGACATTGGCCCGCGCTGTGTCGACTCGTAGGCCGGACTGAGTGGCTGACAGATCCTCGGTACTGCGATACCCGGGTCCGCTCGGACAATGCACGGACACTCATCGTTGCTTTGGACGAGATTTTCGCGACGAGATCCCTAGACGAATGGGCGCACATCTTCGCGAGCGAACCAGATTTCTTCTGGTCACCAATCAACACGATCGAAGACGTCGTGGCCGACGAACAGTTTTACGCGGCAGGTGGGATCGTCGATGTGCCGGACGGCGCGACTCATGTCCCGATGGTCGCCACACCGGCAGATTTCCACGGCACGCCCTGGTCGCCCCGTGCTGTGGCGCCGAAGCTCGGGCAGCACACCGACGAGGTACTCTCCGAACTTGCCGTGCGGCGCCAGACGGGAGTCGTTGAAGAACCCTGACAAATAGTGTCGCGGTTACTGGCTCCGACGCGCCACTGAAGCCAACCGGCGGATATAGCTGAAGACGATCGAGGTAGCGGATCGGTGACTCGCTCCATGAATGCCTACAGAATGCGTCACGCGTCGAATCTAATGAGCTGGCGGACAGCGGTGCCGTCGGCCAACTCGTCCATCGCCTCGTTGATGTCATCCAACTGAATCGTGGCCGACACCAGCGATTCCACCGGCAGCCGGCCGGAGCGCCACAACGACACAAACCGGGGAATGTCGCGACTAGGAACGGCCGAGCCTAGATAGCTACCGACGAGGGATCGGCCTTCGGCAACGAAACTCAACGGGGACAGGCTGATCCGTGCCTCGGGCGGCGGTAGCCCAACGGTGATGGTGCGACCGCCGGGCGCGGTGAGATTCATTGCGGTCTGCAGGGCAGCGGGATGGCCGACGGCCTCGATGACAACGTCGGCCTTGACTCGAGCGTCGAGCGCTTGTTGTGGAGGGTAAGTCGCGTGCGCGCCAAGGGCTTGAGCGGCCGCTAGCTTTTCGGGCACTTGGTCGACGCCGATAACACGGACGTTGTCGAAGGTCAGGGCGGTGAGCAGCGCCGCTGTACCCACCCCGCCGAGGCCGACGATGGCAACCGACTCACCCGAGCTCGGATTGCCGACGTTCAGCACTGACCCCCCACCAGTCAGCACTGCGCAGCCGAGCAGGGCAGCCACGTCGGGCGGCACGTCGTGTGGCACGGGAACGGCACTCGCCTGATTAACAACAGCGTGCGTCGCGAAGCCGGATATGCCGAGGTGGTGGTACACGGGGTGTCCCCCGCGCCGGAGCCGGATCCCACCGTCGAGCAATGTTCCCGCGTTGTTGGCCGCGCTGCCCGGTTCGCAGGGCGCCGCACCATTGGTCGCGCAGGCCGTGCAGCGGCCGCACCGGGGTAAGAACACCAGCACCACGCGCTGACCGAGGACGAGGCCATCGACACTTGTGCCGATCTGCTCGACGATTCCCGCGGCTTCGTGTCCCAGCAACATCGGCACTGGCCGGACTCTGTTGCCGTCTACCACGGACAAGTCGGAGTGGCACACGCTTGCTGCCTCGATCCGGATCAGGACCTCATCGCTGGCCGGCGGATCTAGATCGAGCTCCGTGATAGTGATCGGCCGGGAGTGCGCATATGGCCGAGGTGCACCGATCCGGTCCAGAACCGCGCCCTGGATGTGAAACATGATGGAATACAACCATGGCGTCGGAGCGACCTGTCCTCACGGTTCCGCCGCCGCCGTCGGCGCCGGCTACGCTCACTGCTGGCCACTTCCCTGTGCTGTGGCCGGTGCTCACCCGCTGGGCCGACAACGATATGTTCGGCCATCTCAACAACGCCGTTTACTACCAACTGTTCGATACGGCAATCAACGGTTGGATCAACACGGGAACCGGTATCGACCCGTTCACTATGCCTTCGCTGGGCATTGTCGCAGAGTCAGGCTGTCGCTACTTTTCCGAACTCGGTTTCCCGGACAGCCTCGTGGTGGGTCTGGCGGTGACGCGGCTGGGCCGCAGCAGCGTCACCTACCGGCTTGGCGTGTTCAAGGCCGGCGGGGAACATGCAGAACTCGCCCTGGAAGAGCCGGTCACCGCGCTCGGGCACTGGGTGCACGTGTACGTCGACCGGGGGAGCCGGAAGCCCTGTCCGATTCCCGAGGTCGTTCGGTCGCTGTTGTCGACCGCACGCGTCGATGGCTGAGATGGCAGTCAGGGCTGTAGCTTTCACCTGAATGGCAGTTTTTGTTGCCATCACCGCGCCGGTCTGACACCCGGGTATGCTTCGCCAATGCCATTGTTGAGCAAGACTGTCGAGGTCAGTGCGGACGCCGCATCGATCATGGCCATTGTCGCCGATTTCGAGGCTTATCCTGAGTGGAACGAAGGAGTCAAGGGCGCTTGGGTGTTGGCTCGCTACAACGACGGCCGTCCCAGTCAATTGCGGGTCGACACCGCTGTTCAGGGCTTTGAGGGCACATATATTCAGGCCGTGTACTACCCGGGTGCGAATCAGATTCAAACTGTCATGCAGCAAGGCGACCTGTTTACCAAGCAGGAGCAGCTCTTCAGCGTGGTGGAAAGTGGCGCAACGAGCCTGCTGACGGTGGACGTGGACGTCGAGACAACCCTGCCAGTGCCCGCGCCGATGGTGAAGATGGTACTTAACACGACTCTGGATCTGCTCGCCGAAAACCTTAAGCAGCGGGCCGAGCAATTGGCGGCCACATAGCGAGCGTGGCTCGGGTCAGCTGCAGATTCCCGTCCCATGGCGCGCCTCAATGAGTCGGCGTGCCGCGTCGGTGAATTGCCAGACGGTGTGTTCCACCACCGCGGTGGCATCGCGGCGACGTAACGCCGCAATCAGTTCTCGGTGATTGGCGACGGTGCCCGCACCCCACTGCGGGTCGGCGGCGTATATCTGCGTCGGCATGTAACGCGCGGCGTTGAGCAGGAACCAGGACAGTTTGATCCGGCGGCTTGCCTGGTTGAAGACACGATGAAACGAGAGTTCGATGGCTGCGACTGTTTCGGGATCGCTGGCCCCGACAGCTCGCGCCAGTGCCTCGTTGATGCGGTCGAGTTCCTCGATCTCGACGTCGGTGATCTCGTTGGTGGCGGTGGTAGCGATTTCTCGGGCGATGGTGACTTGCAGCCAGCAGATGTCATTGATGTCCTGGCGGGTCAATGGCAACACAACATGGCCGCGGTGCGGCTCCAGCCCCACCATGCCTTCGCCGCGCAGCTTCAGCAGGGCTTCGCGAACCGGCGTGACGCTAACACCTAGTTCGGCTGCGGTCTCATCGAGGCGAACGAACGTTCCCGGACGCAAGGTCCCCGACATGATCGCTGCCCGAAGGTGGCCCGCGACGTCGTCTGACAACTGCGCCCGGCGCTGCGGGAGCGGGGGGCGCTCGCTTCGCGGCTGCGCGGGTGACGGTGCGTTCACGTGGCCTGCCAGGACTTTCAGGAGCGTGCCGGGCCTCGACAGGGCCTTGTCAGGGAACGGCCCAGGACACTAATGTGACCCAGACAACACATGTTTTATCAAATATCAGCCTGGCGCAAGCGGTGCGCAAGTGAAAGGAAGGCATCGTTGACCGCCCACCTAGCTAGCCACCGGACCCGGGCCGCGTCTATGGCTCACGAGCAGCCGGACCTTGCTCGGCGGCAGAACTGGGTCAACCAGCTCGAGCGGCACGCCAGGATGCAGCCGGATGCGGCGGCGCTGAGGTTCTTAGGCGACACCGTGACGTGGGCTGATTTATGGCGACGAGTTGCCGCGCTTGCCGGGGCATTGAGTCGGCGCGGTGTGGGTTTGGGCGATCGGGTCATGATCTTGATGCTTAACCGCACCGAGTTCGTTGAGTCGGTCCTCGCCGCCAATATGGTCGGGGCGATCGCCGTCCCGCTGAACTTCCGGCTCACTCCTACCGAAATCGCCTTCCTGATCGAGGACTGCACACCGCGTGCGGTGATCACGGAATCAGTGCTGGCAGCGGTGGTCGCCGGTGCGCGTGACATCCAACCGCTGCTGAAAACAGTTGTGGTAGCAGGCGGCTCCACTGACGGCAGTGTGTTCGGCTACCAGGATCTCATCGGTGAGATGGACGTCGTTGATGGACCTCGCGACGGGACCGGGTCGATCGACATCCCGAATGACTCGCCCGCGCTGATCATGTACACGTCGGGTACCACTGGTCGTCCGAAGGGCGCTGTGCTTACCCACGCCAACCTGACTGGCCAGACTATGACTGCTCTCTTCACCAGCGGCGCCAACATCAGCAGTGATGTTGGCTTTATCGGTGTTCCGTTCTTTCACATCGCTGGAATCGCCAACATGCTGACCGGGATGCTGCTCGGACGCCCGACGGTGATCTACCCGCTGCGAGCATTCGATGCTGGAGAGTTGCTGGATGTGTTGGCGGCAGAGAAGGTGACCGGGATCTTTCTGGTTCCCTCGCAGTGGCAGGCGGTATGTGCAGAGCAGCAGGCACGGCCACGCGATCTGAGGTTGCGGGTGATGTCGTGGGGAGCCGCTCCGGCGTCGGATGCCTTGCTGCGGCAGATGTCGGCAACCTTCCCAGGTACTCAGATCCTGGCAGCATTCGGCCAGACTGAGATGTCACCGGTCACCGCCATGCTGCTGGGTGAAGACGCGATCTCCAAGCGTGGTTCGGTCGGCAAAGTGATTCCGACGGTCACGGCGCGTGTGGTTGACGAGAACATGAATGATGTACCTGTCGGCGAGGTCGGTGAAATCGTTTACCGTGCGCCAACATTAATGAGCTGTTATTGGAATAATCCGGAAGCGACCGCAGAGGCGTTTGCGGGCGGTTGGTTTCATTCCGGGGATCTCGTTCGTATTGACGGCGACGGCTACGTCTGGGTAGTGGACCGCAAGAAGGACATGATCATTTCCGGCGGAGAGAATATCTACTGTGCCGAGGTGGAAAATGTATTGGCCGACCATCCCGACATTATCGAAGTCGCGGTCGTCGGGCGGGCGGACGACAAGTGGGGCGAGGTACCAATTGCGGTCGCGGCTGTAACGGATAGCTGCCTTCGGATCGAAGACATAGGTGAGTACCTGACCGAACGGCTCGCGCGCTACAAGCACCCCAAGGCGCTCGAGATCGTGGACGCGTTGCCCCGCAATCCTGCCGGGAAGGTGCTCAAGACTGAATTGCGGGTTTGCTACGGAGCCGCTAAGGATTCTGAAAGCCATTCTATACCAAGGGTTTTAGGGGAAAGGGAGGGAAGCTGACAGAAGCTACGTCGTATTGGTGCTGTTGACGAAGGGCTGATTGTGCAGATGCGGTGCATGCGTGCATGGCCATCGGGTAGATTCCTGTGGTCTGCGTTACCCACTGCGGACAGAAAGCCGATGGTCACACAGCCAGGGTCCGGGCGAGGAGGAGCGGTGCGACACGATCCGCCAGGGCGTTGCGATATGTGCGGTCCCGTCTTAGCGGGGCGCCGGTGACCACGTCGGCGCGTCCAAGCGTGGTCGGGTATCTTCGCGACCAGCTTGAGACGCCGCTGACGCTCATCGGTGGATTTTTCCGCATGTGTGTGCTCACCGGTAAGGCGCTGTTCCGCCGGCCATTCCAGTGGGCCGAATTGATCTTGCAGTGCTGGTTCATCATGAGGGTCGCGTTCTTGCCGACCATTATGGTTTCGATACCGCTAACTGTGTTGCTCCTCTTCACTCTCAATGTTTTGCTGGCCCAGTTCGGCGCGGCCGATCTATCCGGCGCGGGCGCGGCGATCGGTGCGGTAACCCAACTCGGCCCGCTGACCACGGTGCTGGTGGTCGCTGGAGCTGGCTCCACGGCCATCTGCGCAGACCTGGGCGCCCGCACCATCCGCGAGGAAATCGACGCGATGGAGGTGCTTGGCATTGATCCCATCCAACGGCTGGTGGTGCCGCGAGTAATCGCGGCGACGATCGTCGCCACGCTGCTCAACGGTTTGGTGGTCACTGTCGGCCTGGTGGGCGGCTACCTTTTCGGGGTCTATCTGCAGAACGTGTCGGGCGGCGCCTATCTTGCAACGCTGACAACGATTACCGGCATGCCCGAGGTGGTCATCGCGACCGTCAAAGCGGCGACGTTTGGGCTGATCGCCGGTCTGGTTGGCTGTTTTCGCGGGCTGACAGTCCGTGGCGGCTCCAAAGGACTGGGCACTGCGGTCAACGAGACCGTGGTCCTGTGCGTGGTCGCGTTGTATGCGGTCAATGTTGTCCTGACCACGATCGGTGTTCGGTTTGGGACGGGGCACTGATATGTCGACGGTCACCGTACTGCGTTCGCGGTTTCCGCGGGCATTTGCCGATGTCAATCGCTACCTGGGTGTGCCAGGTCGGGCGCTAGACGAAGTCGGTCGACTTGCTTGGTTCACGCTGGTTGCGCTGTGGCAGATCGTTCACGCGCTGCGTGACTATCGCAAGGAGACGCTGCGGTTGATCGCTCAGATCGGGATGGGCACCGGAGCGATGGCTGTCGTTGGTGGTACCGCGGCGATCGTTGGCTTCGTGACGCTCTCCGGTAGTTCGCTGGTCGCTATTCAGGGCTTCGCCTCGTTGGGCAATATTGGCGTTGAGGCATTCACCGGGTTCTTCTCCGCGCTGATCAACGTTCGCATCGCCGGGCCGGTCGTGACCGGCATCGCGATGGCGGCCACGGTCGGCGCAGGAGCTACCGCCGAGCTGGGAGCTATGCGGATCAGCGAGGAGATCGACGCTCTTGAGGTCATGGGCATAAACTCGATCTCGTATCTGGCATCCACCCGGATTGTTGCCGGGTTGGTTGTGATCATTCCGCTTTACGCGTTGGCCATGATCATGTCGTTCCTCTCTCCACAGATCGTTACGACGATGTTGTACGGGCAATCTCACGGCACCTACGAACATTATTTCCGGACTTTTCTGCGGCCCGATGACGTGTTCTGGTCGTTTCTCGAGGCAATCATCATTGCCGGGATTGTGATGCTCAGCCACTGCTACTACGGCTACAACGCCGGCGGTGGGCCGGTCGGCGTTGGCGAGGCAGTGGGCCGGTCGATGCGTTTCTCGCTGGTATCGGTGCAGGTCGTTGTCTTGTCCGCCGCATTGGCGCTCTACGGCGTCAATCCCAACTTCGCTCTTACGGTGTAGCGGAATGATTGCGCCTAGCAAGATGAACAAAGTCGGTGACCCGCCGTACAAATGGGCGGGTCTGGCCCTTCTCGTTGTCGCCTTTTTGGTTTTTTCCTGGATATACGGGGAGTTCCGAGGGGACTTCACGCCCAAGATCCAGTTGAAGATGGTTTCTGAGCGGGCTGGTTTGGTCATGGATCCGGGTGCCAAGGTCACATACAACGGAGTGCAGATCGGTCGGGTCGACCGTATTTCGGAGATCGAGCGTGACGGCAAACCGGCCGCTCAATTCATTTTGGACGTGTACCCGAGGTATCTCGGCTTGATTCCGGCCAATGTGAATGCCGATATCAAAGCGACCACCGTCTTCGGCGGTAAGTATGTCTCGTTGACGACTCCGGAACATCCATCTCAGGAAAAACTTTCACGGCACGATGTTATTGACGCCAGATCGGTGACGACAGAGATCAACACTTTGTTCGAGACCATCACATCGATCGCGGAGAAGGTGGATCCGGTCAAGCTCAACCTGACTTTGAGCGCAGCTGGGCAGGCGCTAGGCGGATTAGGCGACAAGTTCGGTGAGTCGATTGTCAACGCCAACGCGATCCTTGATGATGTCAATCCTCGGATGCCGCAGATTCGCCACGATATTCAGCAATTGGCGGGTTTGGGCGACACGTACGCTGACGCGGCGCCAGATTTGTTCGATTTCCTCGACAACGCGGTGATCTCGGCCCGCACATTCAACAAGCAAGAAAAGGACTTGGACGCAACGTTGTTGGCAGCAACCGGATTCGGCAACGTCGGTGCGGACATCTTCGAGCGGGGCGGTCCGTATCTGACGCGAGGAGTCGCCGACCTGGTGCCCAGCGCCAAGCTGCTAGACACCTATAGCCCGGAGCTTTTCTGCACCATTCGTAACTTTCACGACATCGAACCGAAGGCCGCGAAATTCCTTGGCGGCGGCAACGGATACTCGCTCATCGACCATGCCGAGCCCCTGTCTGGGACGGGCTTCCTGCTGAACCCGACATCGTTGGGTCCGCTGCTGCTCACCCAAGTCGGATCGCTGGTCGGAACGCTAAACGGGGCGCCCAATCCCTATATCTATCCAGAAAATCTGCCCCGGGTGAACGCTCGCGGCGGACCAGGGGGTGCGCCCGGTTGTTGGCAGGAGATCACCCGCGATCTGTGGCCTGCTCCGAACCTCGTGATGGACGCTGGCAACAGCGTTGCGCCGTACAACCACCTAGAGGTCGGTTCGCCCTACGCGCTCGAGTACGTCTGGGGCCGTCAGATAGGGGATAACACGATCAACCCATGAGAATCACCGGCACCATTATCCGACTCAGCATCTTCTCGCTGGTGCTGCTGCTGTTCACCGCGATGATCTTCGTGGTGTTCGGTCAGCTGCGTTTCGACCGAACCAACACTTACTCCGCGGAATTCAACAATGTCAGCGGGCTGCGAGCAGGTCAGTTCGTCCGTGCGTCGGGTGTCGAGATCGGCAAGGTCAAATCCGTGCAGCTGATCGATGGTGGTAAGCGGGTGCGCGTCGATTTCGACGTCAATCGCTCGGTGACGCTCTATCAATCGACGACGGCGCAGATCCGCTACCTCGACCTGATCGGTAATCGCTACCTTGAACTCAAGCGCGGCCAGGGTGAAGGCGCTAACGCGCCCATGCCGTCCGGCGGCGTCATCCCGCGGTCGCGGACCTCACCTGCGTTGGACCTCGACGCGCTGATCGGTGGTTTCAAGCCGGTGTTTCGGGCGCTGGACCCGGAGAAAGTCAACACGATCACGTCGGCCCTCGTCACCGTGTTCCAGGGGCAGGGCGGCACCATCAACGACATCCTCGACCACACCGCGCAGCTGACCGCGACGATCGGTGAGCGTGACCAGGCGATCGGCGAGGTCGTCAAGAACTTGAACGTCGTCCTGGACACCGCGGTCCGGCATCGCAAGCAATTCGATCAGACCGTGGACAAACTCGAAGTGCTGATCACCGGTCTGAAGGACCATGCAGACCCGCTGGCGGACGGGGTAGCGCACATCAGCAACGGTGCCGGGACCGTTGCGGATTTGCTTGCCGAAGACCGCGCTCTGCTGCACAAGACGCTCAACTATCTGGACGCGGTCCAGCAGCCGCTTATCGACCAGCGTGATGGCCTGGTGGATTACGTCACGAAGTTGCCGACGGCGTTGAACCAGGTCGGGCGCTCCATAGGCACCTATGGGGACTTCGTGAACTTCTACGCGTGCGATATCACGCTCAAGATCAATGGTCTGCAGCCTGGTGGTCCTGTTCGTACGGTCCGTCTCTTCACGCAACCGACGGGTAGGTGCACTCCGCAATGAGAACGCTGGAACCTGCCAATCGGCTGCACATCGGGCTCATGGGCATCCTCGTGGTGCTGCTCGTCCTCGGTGTCGGTCAGAGCTTCACCAGTGTCCCCGTTTTGTTTGCCCAGCCAAGCTATTACGGGCAGTTCACCGACTCCGGGGGAATCATCAAGGGCGACAAGGTGCGCATCGCCGGGATGGAGGTCGGCAAGGTCGAGGACCTCAAAATCGACGGGGACCATATCGTGATCAAGTTTTCGATTGGTACCAACACCATCGGCACCGAGAGCCGACTAGCCGTCCAAACCGACACCATCCTGGGTAAAAAGGTTCTTGAGATCGAGACGCGTGGTTCTGACGCGCTCCGCCCCGGGAGGATGTTGCCGCTGGGCCAGAGCACCACTCCGTATCAGATTTACGACGCGTTTTTCGACGCCACCAAGGCAGCCACCGGCTGGAACATTGACACGGTCAAAAAGTCACTGCATGTTTTGTCGCAGACTATTGACCAGACGTATCCGCACCTCAGCGCTGCTCTCGATGGTGCGGCCAAATTCTCCGACACGATCGGCAAACGCGACCAGGAGATCAAGCACCTGCTTGGCCAGGCCAACCAGGTAGCCGCCATCCTTGGCGACCGCGCCGATCAGGTCGACCGATTGCTGGTCAACACAAAGACCTTGCTGGCGGCGTTCAACGAACGCGGACGTGCGATCGACGCGTTGTTGGCGAACATTTCTGCGTTCTCGGCCCAGGTTGACGGACTGATCAACGACAATCCGAACATCAATCACGTGCTGGAACAGTTGCGTACGCTCAGCCGCATTCTGGTCGACGTCAAAGACGACCTGGCTACGGGGCTCGAAGAGGTTGGGGCTTTTCTGCCGTCGCTGAACGAGGCCATCGCGTCGGGACCGTACTTCAAAGTGGTGTTGCACAACTTGGTCCCGGGCCAGATCATTCAGCCGTTTGTCGATGCCGCGTTCAAGAAGCGTGGCCTCGACCCCGAAAACTTCTGGCGTGGCGCCGGGCTGCCCGCCTACCGGTTCCCCGACCCCAACGGCACGCGTTTCCCGAACGGTGCTCCTCCTCCGCCGCCGTTGGTCTTAGAAGGCACGCCCGAGCACCCGGGACCGGCCGTACCCCCCGGATCGCCCTGCTCTTACACGCCAGCTGCCGACGGGCTGCCCAGGCCGGGCAATCCGCTACCGTGCGCGAGCGCGACCCAAGGTCCGTTCGGCCCGGTACCGGGTGGATTCCCGGCGCCGCTCGATGTTCAGCCGTTGCCGCCGGATCCGAACGGTTTGCCGCCGTCGCCGGGCATCCCGATTGCTGGGCGGCCGGGCGAGCCGGTTCCGAACGTTCCCGGCACACCGGTACCGTTGCCGCCCGACGCACCGCCGGGGGCGCGAAGCGAGCCGCTGGGGCCGGCGGGTCCGACACCGCCACCGTCAACATTTGCGCCGGGCTTACCGCCGGGTCCACCGGCGCCACCCGGTCCGGGGGAGCAGCTGCCGGCACCGTTTATCAACCCCGAAGGAACCGGTGGCAGCGGCGCGGCGGGAGGTAGCCAGAATTGAGTACCGTCTTTGCTCTCGAAAAATTGCGACTCCCGAAGCTGACCCGTACGGCGGTGATTGTCGGTGCGCTGGTGATTGTGCTGGCTCTGGCCGCTGGCTTCGTTGGCTGGCGGCTCTACCAGAAGCTGACCAACAACACCGTGGTCGCCTACTTTCCTGCCGCGAACGCGATCTACGAGGGAGACAAGGTCCAGATCATGGGCCTGCAGGTGGGGCAGATCGACGGGATCGAGCCGGCCGGCGACAAAATGAAGGTGACGTTCCACTACCGCAACAAATACAAGGTTCCCGCCAATGCGTCTGCGGTGATCCTCAACCCCACTTTGGTGGCATCGCGCTCGATCCAACTGGAGCCGCCATACAAAGGTGGCCCGGTGCTGGCCGACAATGCGGTGATTCCGATCGAACGTACTCAGGTGCCGGTGGAGTGGGACGAACTGCGCAACAGCACCACCCACATCATCAGTGAGCTCGGCCCGACAAAAGAACAGCCATCGGGGCCGTTCGGCGAGTTCATTGAATCGTTCGCGGACGGACTGGCCGGAAAAGGCAAGCAGTTCAACACCACCCTGGACAGCCTGTCACGGGCGTTGACCGCCTTGAATGAGGGGCGCGGCGACTTCTTTGCGGTGGTGCGTAGCCTGGCGCTGTTCGTCAACGCGCTACATCAGGATGACCAGCAGTTTGTTGCACTCAACCAGAATCTGGCGCAGTTCACCGACCGATTGACCCACTCCGACAGCCAGCTCGCCGATGCGGTCCGACAGTTCGACGATCTGCTCGCGACAGCGCGCCCATTCTTTGCCGAAAATCGTGACGCGCTCGCCGAGGACATCAACAACCTGGAAAACGTGACCACGACGATCCTGCAACCTGAGCCGCTGAATGGGTTGGAGACCGCCCTGCACGTCCTTCCGGCAGCTGCCGCGAACGTCAACCAGATTTACCACCCGGCGCACGGCTCGATCATGGCTCTTGCCACGATTACCAACTTCGCGAATCCGATGCAGTTTATCTGCAGTTCAATCCAGGCCGCTAGTCGGCTCGGGTATCAAGACTCCGCCGAGCTTTGTGCGCAATATCTGGCGCCGGTCCTTGATGCGATCAAGTTCAACTTCTTTCCGTTCGGCCTCAACGCGATCAACACCGCAGAAACGCTTCCCAAACACATCGCGTATTCCGAGCCCCGATTGCGGCCGCCACCGGGGTACAAAGACACCACTGTCCCGGGTATCTGGGTGCCGGATACGCCGCTATCGCACCGCAACACTCAACACGGCTGGATTGTTGCCCCGGGCATGCAAGGCACCAAGGTAGGGCCCATCACGGCAGGCTTGATGACTCCCGATTCACTGGCTGAGTTGATGGGTGGCCCGGATATCGCGCCGGTTCAATCAAACCTGCAGACTCCCCCCGGGCCGCCGAATGCCTACGACGAGAACCCAGTGCTGCCGCCGATCGGCCTGCAGGCTCCGGTTCCGGTGCAACCGCCGCCTCCAGCACCCGGCGTCATCCCAGGACCTGTTGGGCCGACGCCAGCGCCGGCCGGCGCGCCGGGAGCACCGGTAGCGCCGCTACCCGCTGAAGTAGGAGGCGGCCAGTGAGGAGCGTTGGGAGTGTGACGCGGTTGGTCGGCTGGCGGTTCTGGCAGGGTCTGGCACTACTGGCGGTCGCCCTCATGCTGAGTTCGTGTGGATGGCGGGGAATTTCCAATGTGGCGATTCCGGGCGGACCAGGTAGCGGGCCGGGGTCCTACACCGTCTATGTGCAGGTACCGGACACGTTGGCGATCAACGGCAACAGCAAGGTCATGGTCGCAGACGTCACTGTTGGCTCTATTCACTCGATCGACCTGAAAAACTGGGTGGCCACCCTGACGTTGGGTGTGGACGGTACTGCCCGGATACCGAAAAATGCCTTCGCCAAGATTGGGCAGACAAGTCTGCTGGGCTCCCAGCACGTGGAGTTGATCGCGCCTCCAAACCCGTCAAAGGAATACCTCAACGACGGCTGTGTGTCGAACGGCAAGAAGGTGCCGTGCACCATTCCACTGAAGCGGTCGTCGGTCTATCCGACTACGGAGCAAACGCTGGCGAGCCTCTCGCTGATCTTGCGCACCGGCGGTGTGCCGAATCTGGAAGTACTTCAGAACGAGATCTACCAAATCGTGAACGGGCGAGCCGACCAGATCCGCGCTTTCTTGGGCAAGCTCGACACATTTACCGACGAGCTCAACAAGCAGCGCGATGACGTCACGCGTGCGATCGACTCCACCAACCGGCTGCTGTCGTATGTCGGTGGCCGGGCGGACGTGATAGATCGGGTTCTAACCGATATCCCGCCGCTGGTCGAGCATTTCGCCGACACCCAGGACCTTCTCATCAATGCGGTCGACTCGGTAGGGCGGCTCAGCCACGCAGCTGGACAGTATCTGGGTGAAGCGCGAGGCGACCTCTATACCAACCTCAAAGCGCTGCAATGCCCGTTGAAGGAAGTTGGTCGCGCCTCGCCGTATTTGATTGGCGCGCTGAAATTGATCCTTACGCAGCCCTATGACATCGATACGATTCCGAAGATGATTCGCGGCGACTACCAGAACGTGTCGCTAAACATCGACGCGACCTTTAGCTCCATGGACAACGCTTTCCTCACCGGAACCGGGTTCTCCGGGGCACTGCGGGCACTCGAGCAATCATTCGGGCGTGATCCCGCGGAAATGATCCCCGATGTCCGCTACACGTCGAACCCCAACGACGCGCCCGGTGGACCGCTGGTCGAAAGGGGAGATAGGCAATGCTGACGCGATTCGTCAAACGTCAGCTGATTCTGTTCGGAATCATGACCGCGGTCGCGCTGCTTGTGCTTGGGGTCTACTACCTGCAGATCCCAAGCCTGATGGGTATCGGTCGGTACACGCTCAAAGCTGACTTGCCGGCCTCGGGCGGTCTATATCCGACCGCCAACGTGACCTATCGCGGCATCACCATCGGCAAAGTAACCGACGTCGAGCCCACTGAACACGGCGCCCTGGCGACGATGAGCATCGATTCGGGCTACAAGATCCCGATTGACGCCTCGGCGAACGTGCATTCGGTGTCGGCGGTCGGCGAGCAATATCTGGACCTGGTGTCGACGGAGAATCCCGGTAAGTATTTCTCACCCGGGCAAACCATCATGAAAGGGACAGTGCCTAGCGAGATCGGGCCGGCGCTAGACACCGCCAACCGGGGGCTCGCCGCGTTGCCCAAAGAAAAGATCGGCCTTCTGCTCGACGAGACCGCGCAATCGGTTGGCGGGTTGGGGCCCGCACTGCAGCGGCTGGTCGACTCGACGCAGGCGATCGCCGGTGACTTCAAGACGCACGTCGCCGATATCAACGACATCATCGAGCATTCCGGTCCCATTCTTGATAGTCAGGTGGACTCAGCGGACGAGATTGAGCGTTGGGCGCGTAACTTGAATACCCTGGCCGCGCAGTCCGCTCAAACTGACCAGAACCTAAAAAGCATTCTTTCCCAAGCGGCGCCGACAGCCGACCAAGTCACCGCGGTATTTAGCGACGTCCAGGATTCACTACCCCAGACGCTGGCGAATCTTGAGGTCGTGCTGGATCTGTTGAAGCGTTACAACAAGGGCGTCGAACAAGTGCTGGTGTTTTTGCCCCAGGGCGCTTCGATCGCCCAGACGGTAGCGGCGCCTTTCCCCGGTCAGGCTGCACTTGACCTTGCGTTGGCGATCAACCAGCCGCCGCCGTGCTTGACCGGTTTCATTCCGGCGTCGGAATGGCGCTCGCCAGCCGACACGAGTCTGGTGCCGCTGCCCAAGGGAACCTACTGCAAGATTCCGAAGGACACGCCGGCCAACAGTGTGCGTGGATCGCGCAATATCCCCTGCGTTGATGTCCCCGGCAAGCGCGCGGCTACGCCACGCGAGTGCCGCGACCCGAAACCGTACGTTCCACTGGGTAC
The DNA here is from genome assembly GCF_965230835.1 of Mycobacterium sp. Classification (GTDB taxonomy): domain Bacteria; phylum Actinomycetota; class Actinomycetes; order Mycobacteriales; family Mycobacteriaceae; genus Mycobacterium. Next base: position 2,134,073 of record NZ_CBDDLW010000002.1, on the reverse strand, counting down.
CAATCCCTGGTACGGCGATCCGAACCAGCTTCTCACCTGTCCGGCGCCGGGGGCGCGCTGTGATCAGCCAGTAAAACCCGGTCTGGTGATCCCGGCGCCATCGGTGAACAATGGCATGAATCCGGCTTCCGCCGATAAGCTGCCGCCGGGTGGGACGCCGCCCCCAACCAGCGATCCCCTGCAAAGGCCAGGATCGGGCACCGTGCAGTGCAACGGGCAGCAGCCCAATCCGTGTGTCTACACTCCGAGCGGACCTCCCACGGCCGTCTATAGTCCGCAAAGCGGTGAGCTGGTAGGGCCTGACGGAGTTAAATACTCCGTCGAAAACTCGACCAATACAGGAGACGACGGATGGAAGGAGATGCTGGCGCCAGCCAGCTGAACCCCACCGACACCGACGATTCGTTGCGTACCGAGGTGACGGTCGAGGATTCGTCAGAATCCGAGGCCGGAGCCGAGCAAGGCGCCACCGAGATGGCCGTCGAGGATTCGTCAGAATCCGAGGCCGGAGCCGACACTTCGCAGTCAGGTGCTGACCGCGGCCCCTCGTGGTTGGGCCGCGGTTGGCTCGTTGGTATCAGCGCGGTGCTTATCGTGGTTTCATGCGTCGTCTTGGCCGGTGGCTATCTTGCGCTGCGTGCCCACCAGGAAAGCGAGACTACCGACCGGCGTGACGCCGCGGCGCTGAAGGCGGCGATGGAATGTGTCGCGGCGACCCAGGCTCCCGACACGAGCACCATGGCCGCTAGTGAACAGAAGATCATCGAATGTGGCACCGATCAATTCCGCACCCAGGCTCTGCTTTATAGCAATATGCTTGTACAGGCCTACAAGGCTGCGAACGTCCATACCCAGGTCTCGGACATGCGGGCTGCGGTCGAGCGCAACAATAGCGACGGTTCGGTCGACGTGCTCGTCGCGTTCCGTGTCAAGGTATCCAACGTCGAGAAGCAGGGTCAGGAAGCGGGTTACCGCCTACGAGTGACAATGCGACCTGCGGATGGCCAGTACAAGATTTCCAAACTCGACCAGGTGACGAAGTGACGGTGGTGGCGGAGGAGGCCGATACCACCGCGTACGGGCACGGGTCAGCGCAAAATATCTTGGCGCCATGGCATCTTCGCGCTGGCGGGTTCGCTATTGATTTCTTGCCGGGTGTCGCCGTGGTGGCCACGATGGCGTTGGTGTCTTTTACCGTACCGCTGCATAGCCCGTGGTGGTGGGTGTGCGTTTCCGTAGCTGGTGTTGTCACTCTGCTGTTGTTGGTGAACCGGACGCTGCTACCGGCTCTTACTGGTTGGAGCTTGGGCCGTGCGCTCTTCGGCATCGCGGTGGTCGGGCGTAGCGGCGCAGCTGCGGGGCCGTGGCAGCTGCTGTTCAGAGACATTGCCCACCTGGTTGACACAGCCTCGGTGTCGGTTGGTTGGCTGTGGCCTCTATGGGATTCGCGGCGGCGAACCTTCGCCGACATGCTGCTACGGACTGAGGTGCGTCTCGTCGAAACCGAAGAGCGGCATGGCAATCCGCGGCGGTGGACCGCGGTGGCAGTTTCGACCATGGCGGGGCTGTGTGTAGCTGGTGCTGTTCTGAGTTATGTAGTGGTTTACCAACGTGATCGGGCAATCGATCAAACCCGCGCCGAGATCGCCACGCGCGGACCGAAAATCGTCGCGCAGATGTTGACGTACGACCCGAAGACTTTGGACGAGGATTTCGCGCACGCCCAATCGCTGACTACCGACGCGTATCGGTCCCAGCTGAAAGCTCAGCAGGAGGCTGTGAAAAAGGGCCACCCGGCTATCAACGAGTATTGGGTGACGGACAGTTCGGTACAAACGGCCACGCCGGACCGGGCCACGATGCTGCTGTTTATGCAGGGTCGGCGGGGCGAAGCGCCCAATGAACGGTATATCACCGCCACCGTTCGAGTGAGTTTTGCCAAGGAACTGGACAAAAACTGGCGCGTTGACAAGCTCACCGTGCTGACGAAACCGCGGTCGTCGGGAAACGGAAAATGAGTCCCCGTCGCAAGTTTCGGCTTGGCGAAGAATCGTTGCTCGTCGCGCAACCGGTGCAGCCTCGGCCAGGGTGGGGCCTGGCGCTGGTTAGCACTCTCGCCGCGCTGCTCATGGTCGCCGCGGTCACAGTGTCCACCCTGATTCTGATCTCACACGAATCCCGCGAACGGGCCCAAAAGAAGGATCAAGAGGTGGTGGGCTACGTCAAATGGTTCATGGCGGGTTTCACGTCCGTCGATCCTTATCACGCCAACGAATACATAGAACGGGTGTTGGCCCAAGCCACTGGAAACTTCGCAGACAAGTATCACGAGAAGCAAAATCAGATCCTGATCCGAATCGCTCAATCCGAACCAGCCACCGGGACGGTCCTCGATGCCGGTGTGGAGCGGTGGAATGACGATGGCAGTGCCAACGTCGTGGTAGCTACCGAAGTCACCTCCAAGTCGCCGGACGGCAAGCAGGTGTTCGAGAACACCAATCGTTGGATGGCAACCGCAACGCAGGAAGGGAATCAGTGGAAGATCAGCAACCTACTGCAGGTGATTTGACCGACCCGGCGTTGAACACCGATGCGACCGACGCGGGCCGTGCGTCTGAGGGTGGCGAAGTCGACGTCGAGCAAGTCGACATCGAGCAATCCGAACCGGAAGTTTCGCTCCTCGATTCCAAGAGCGTCGACACTGCAGACGTCGGCGAAAGTGCCAATGGCGTTGCGGCCGAAAGGAAGGCCGAACACGAGGCTGTCGAGGACGGTGGTGTCCGGATCAGACGTCAGGCCGGTAAGCCGACTGCGATCGTTGCCGCAGTGGCGGCTGCGATCTTTGTCGGTGCTGCAGCTTTCGCCGGCGCAACCGTGCAACCGTATCTAGCCGACCGTGCGGCCGTCGCAACCAAGCTCAGAGTGGCCCGGACTGCGGCCAACGCGATCACAACCTTGTGGACGTATACACCAGAGAACATGGACAGCCTCGCCGATCGTGCGGCGATGTATCTGACCGGCGACTTCGGCGCTCAGTACCGCAAATTCGTCGACGCGATCGCGGCCCCAAACAAGCAGGCCAAAGTAACCAACAGCACTGTCGTCACTGGTGCGGCAGTCGAATCGTTGAATGATCCCGATGCAGTCGCCATCGTGTACACGAACACTACTTCCACCAGCCCATTGACCAAGAACATCCCGGCGCTGAAGTACTTGTCGTACCGGCTGATCATGAAGCGGGTCGGTACCCGCTGGTTGGTGACCAGGATGACAACGGTCACGTCGCTAGATTTGACGCCGCAGATGTAGTGCACGGAAAGATCCTTTTCCTCGATGGCCGTTAGCTCGCCGATCTTCCACCGGTTGACCATCGTGGCCCTGTTGCTCCTCACTTTTGCCACGGGTTTGGCTGACGCGATTAGTGTTCTGGTACTTGGGCATGTGTTCGTCGCCAACATGACAGGCAACGTGATTTTCCTGGGATTCTGGTTCGTCCCACGAACCGATATCGATCTGGTCGCGTCTCATCGCTGGTGTAAATGGTCACGGGCGTAGGTTCCGTCGCAACCGACGAAAGCTATGAAGGAGGGGCTACGCCCGTGACCAAGCGAGTATCGCCGATTGAGCGTGTGCGTGTTGAGATGGATCAGTTGTTCGCCGCGACCGAGCGGCCGTTGACCGAGATTTTGGAGGAGGTCGGGCGGTTATCGGTGCGTCTGGTGTTTCAGGTCGCCGTGGAGGCCGAGGTAGAAGCAGTGTTGGGCCGAGCCCGTCACCAGCGTCGGGTTCAGGACGGCCCGGGCGGGTACCGCAATGGGTATCAACCGCCGGCGACGGTGAAGACCACGATGGGCTCGGTCGAATTATGCCGCCCGAAACTACGCGACACCGACGAGCGGTTCTGTTCGCGGCTATTCGGTGCCGGGGTGACGCGCACCCACGCTCTGGAGGCGTTGGTGATTTCGGGATGGGTGCGCGGTTTGTCGGATCGCGACATCGAGGCCGCGTTGGCCGAGGTGCTGGGCTCGCAGGCGGCGTTGTCGCGCTCGACGGTGAGCCGGATTTGTGCGGCCATCAAAGACGAGTTTGCTGCGTGGTCGTCTCGACGCCTTGATGAGCTGGTGTTGGACTACCTGTTCTTGGATGCCTCGAACTTTCGGATGCATCCCTGTCAACGGCAAGTGAAAACTGATCAGGTTTCGGCAATCGAAAATTGACCAGCTTGGTTTCATTGGTCCTCGGCTGTGGTGGTGTGGCCGAGGTCTCGGTCTTTGATGCGGTAGCTGTCTCCTTTGAGGGCGATGACTTCGGCGTGATGGACGAGTCGGTCGATCATGGCGGCGGCGACTACGTCGTCGCCGAACACTTCGCCCCACCGCCCGAAGGGCTTATTCGAGGTGACGATGAGACTGGCCCGTTCGTAACGCGACGACACGAGTTGGAAGAACAGATTGGCGGCTTCGGGTTCAAACGGGATGTAGCCGACTTCATCGACAACCAGCAGGGGGTAGCGGGCCAGCCGCGCCAATTCGGCTTGCAGGGTGCTGTTGTGATGGGCGCGAGCAAGACGATCAACCCATTGCGAAGCGGTCGCGAACGCAACGCGGTGACCTGCTTGACAAGCGCGCATCGCAATCCCGATCGCCAGGTGGGTCTTGCCGGTCCCTGGTGGGCCGAGGAACACCACGTTGTCTTTAGCGGTGACGAAGTCCAGGGTGCCCAGATGGGCGATGATGTCGCGTTTGAGACCGCGGGCATGATCGAAGTCGAACTCTTCCAACGATTTACGTGATGGGAAGCGGGCAGCGCGGATGCGCCCTTCGCCGCCGTGAGATTCCCGAGCCGACACCTCACGCTGCAGACACGCCGCGAGGAATTCTTCATAGCTCCACGCTTCGGTTCGGGCGCGCTCAGCGAGACGTTCGATGGCCTCACGCAGCGTCGGGGCTTTCAACACCCGGGTCAGATACGCCAGCTCGGCGGTGACATCACGGCTGCTGGTCGCGGTCTTGGCAGCCATCACGCCACCGGCCCGTCAAGGCCCAACAAGGCGTCGTAATCAGCGAGACGGCGTTGTTCGACCTCCACGTGATGCGGTGGACCAACAACCTCGAGCCGTTTGCGCCGCAGCAGTTTCGCGGCCTGGACATGTTCGGGATCGCTGATCGTTTGATGTTTGGCCCAGATCCGGTCGTGGTCGGCGACCAGCGTGCCGTCACACCAGACCCGCACCCGGTTTAGATCTGCGATGATCTCGATACGGCGGCCGATCGCGGCCGGATGCACCGAGTAATCGTTGCTGTCGAGGCGCACGTAATGATCGCGAGGCAACCGCGTTGAGCGTCGCCATCCGATGCTGGGCCCAACCGGCGGCAATGCCAGCATCGCTGCGGTATCGGCGGCGATGCGATCTGCTGGCCGGCATCCCAGCACCCGATGCTGGCGGTGGTTGGCCCCCACCAGCCAGGCCTGCAACTGGATGTTGAAATCGGCTGGGGAGCCAAACACCCGCCCCGGCAAAAACGCCCGCTCCAAATAGTCATGGAACCGTTCAACCAGACCCTTGGCCTCAGGATCAGCGGGTTTACAGATCCCTACCGTGGTGGCCAAGGTCCCGCGGAAAGCCTGACATGCCGGGGTCAACTCTGGTCGGCGTGCCCGCCACCGCCCGACCGCGCCCTCACCATCCCACACCAACACCCGTGGAACCGCACCCAACGTCGAAAGATGCTGCCACCAACCGGCATACAAGTCTTCGGCAGCGCGTGTCGGAATCAACAGCGCCGAAGCCCACCGTGAATACCCACACACCATGGTCAACACCGGTAACGTCGCCGCCCTACGAACCTGGCCATACCCCACCGGCACCACAACATCGGGAAACCAGAAGTCACACTGCCCGACCTCACCGGCCACATACGTCGTCCGTGACACCGGATCCGGCGCCAAATACAGTGGCCGTAACTCACGCACCCGCCCACTCAGTGTGCGGATCGAATACGACCAACCGATCCGCTCAGCAATCACCGTCGCCGGCATCCGCGGATAGGCCGCCAACAACTCCCGAATCCGCGGCTCGGCCTCATCAGCAACAGAACCCCTCACCGCACGCCGATACTTCGGCGGCCCATCAGAAGCCAACGCCGACTTCACCGTATTCCGCGAAATACCCATCACCCGCGCAATCTCGGCAATCGGCAACTGCTCCGACCGGCGCAACCGGCGAATCTCAGCCCAATCCTCCACGTTCAACACCTGCCTCCTCCTTGACACATAGCCAAGGCACTCTAGGAAGCTGGTCAATTTTCAATTGCCGCCCACTGGTCAGTATTCAGTTGCCGCCGACAATCCCAACGCCCCGGCCGAGCCGGTGCTGGCCGCCTGGGGCATCTGCACCGACGGCAAGCCCCTGTTTATTGGGCTGGCCCCAGCCGCAGCGGAGTCGGCTGATGCGTGGGCCGACTTCTTGGCTGACCTGAGGAACCGGGGACTACGCCCGCCGCTACTGGGCATCTCCGACGGGGCGCCGGGCCTGATCGCCGCATGGGAGACCACGTTTCCGGCAAGCCTGCGTCAGCGGTGTCTGATCCATCGCTGCCGTAACGTCATCGCCAAGACACCTGTCGCGGTCCAGGACGAGATCAAAGCCGCGTTCTGGTCGATCTTCGATGACATTGACCAGCCACCCGGCCAGCAGGCCGTGGATGAAGCCACCCGCCGCGCCGAGGAGTTCACCACCACATACCGCGGGCTCTACCCAGCCGCGGTCGCTTGCCTGGCCAACGACTTCGCCTCGCTGAGCGTGCATTTGCGCTTCCCCCGCCAACACTGGACACGCATCCGCCATTCCAACCTCATCGAACGCACCTTCGGAGAATCCCGTCGCCGGGTCAAGGTCATCGGCCGCCTACCCGGCGAAACCAGCTGTCTGTCGCTGGTATGGGCCGTCCTCGACCGCGCCAGCCGCGGCTGGCGCGGAGTCACCCAAACATCAGCGACCAGCCGCCACCTCCAAGAACTACGCCACCAACTGCTCGAGCCACCCCGCCCACTGCATCCCCCACCACAACAACCACGACCGACACCACCGCCGCGTAACATGACCACCAGGAACATGCGCCCAGCGTTTTTACACCAGTCCTAAGACGCCACCATCGATATCTGACGGCCGCCGTCATTGCCTTTGTTGGATTTGTACCTGGCACGATCCTCGGTGGCCGGCTGACGCGAAAACTCGGCCACCGACCTCGTCGGTGGATCACCACTGCGCTCGGGATCGAAGTTGCGTTACTAGTGGTGCTGTCGATTCTCGCCGGAATCGGTTTGCTGGACTACCAGGACAACACCAAGCTCTTTCTGATCGGTGGACTCGCGGTGACTTTTGGGCTGCAGAACGCCACCGCGCGTGAGTTCGGCATTCAAGAACTCAGTACCACGGTGTTGACTGCGACGATCGTGGCCATCGGTGTCGAGAGCAGGCTTGCCGGTGGTAGCGGTCAAAGCGAGTTGCTGCGTTACAGCATCGTGGGAACCATGTGCGTCGGCGCGTTGACTGCTCCCCCGCATAAATGCGGGGGATTCCGCAGCTCGGGTTGCCTAGCGCAGCTACGCCGCGTCGGGTCTTACACCGTCTACGCCGCCGGGGTTCAGCCCTGCCCGGTTTAAAACCACCTGCGCCGCGTTTCGATCCCTGTCCGCGACTGTGCCGCACGTGGCACAGGTGTAGATGCGTTGCGACAGCGGCAGGCGGTGCGTGGCTCTTGCCCCGCACTGTCCGCAGTCGGTGCTGGTGTACTTCGGGTCCACCATCACAACACAACGGCCATGCTTGCCCGCCATGTTCACAAGTTCTGTTTTCGCGATACGGATACCCGCATCGGCGGCCTTACGCGCCATCGTCGACTTCGCCAAAAACTTTGGCTTGAAGTCCTCGACTGCTACCGCATCGAAATCATTGACCAGGTTTTTCGCCCACATTCGTGCGTCCTGCTGGCGTTGACGCGCAACCTTCTTGTGCGCCTTGGCCGCCAACCTTTTAGCCGCCCGGTAGCGCCGACTACCTGGCTTCCCTTTTCCGGGGCGCCGTCGCGCCATGGCCCGCTGATAGCGGGCCAGCTTGTCGGATCCGGTTTTACCGTGCTGCGGGTGCGCCAAATCATGCTCAGCGCTGGTGGTGGTAGCTATAGCCTTCACACCCCAGTCGATACCAACTACCCGGCCCGTGACTGGTAGCGGCTCGGCTTGGGCTTTCACCACAAACGAGGCATACCAGTGCCCCAGACTGTCGCGGTAGACGCGCACACTCGACGGCGCAGTAGGCAGCTCCCGCGACCACACCGGCCGCACCACAACACCTTTCGCCAAAAACAGCACCCGGTCTACGAGCCGGAAGGCGTTGCGGTTGTAGTTGAGGGTGGGCGCGGCGAGTTGCTTCTTCTTGAATGTGGGGAATCCAGCACGGGCTCGCATCGGCAGCCGGTTCCGGATGTCCTTGAGCGCTTTTGCCCGCGATTTCGCGAAGTCACGCACGGTTTGTTGATGCGGTACCGCCGATCCAGCGGCCAGCCAATCCTGCTGTTGGCGCCAGCCAGTTAGTTGCTTGTCGAGTTCCGCGTATCCGCAGGTCTGGCCTGCCTGATGCGCTTTTTTCGATTCTGCGACACACTGGTTCCACACCCAGCGGCAGCGATCCCACTCGACCAGGAGAGCCTTTTCGGCGACGCCCGACATGCGCAGCCGGTAGGTGTAGCGGGCTTTGCCGCTACCCGCATCCTCACCAGCCCCGGCACTCATACCAGTCACGATAGTGCCGGGCACCGACAAGCGGCGGCCACGCCGCGACCCCAGGCAGTGGCCACCCCGGAAACAAAATTGATGCGCTCCATCCCCGCACTAAAGATGCGGGGCTTTCCCGCGCTACGAATTTTCGGGTAATCGGCGCGACCATGTCGCGGATCATGGTCGCGCCGGTTATTGCGCTGGCGGCGGGCATGGTCGCGGCAAGCATGCTGATCTTCGGCTTCGTTCCGGCCGACAGGAAGACGCCGGGAGAGTTGACCAGCTAGTTGAATGCGAGCCAGCTGGGCAGCGCCCGCTCGTGCGAGTCGCAGAGGACCTGACGCGTGTCGCATGACCCTTTGGGCGAACCCGCGCCAGCCCACATGCCCCCGGTGTCGCGGCGCAGCACGATTGCTGACGAGCCACCGCCGTCGAGCAGGATGGCCGTATCACTGCCCAAGCCGCGGAACAGGTCCTGGATGTTATCCGGGGTATAACTGCCGCCCTCAAAGATATACATCTCGTCCTTCTGCTTCGCGTAGGCAAGCGCGGTACGTGCCGCGCTGGGGCCGCCGTCATGTAGCTGCCCGGTTTTTCCGGGGGACAGCAGTCCGATCCCGGCAACCGCGACGAACTTCGCGTTCTTGTTGAGTAGGTTCTGGATTACCGGAGTGGCGACGTCGTAGTCTTTGCTGTTCTTGGGTCGCAACACATATGGCGCACCGCCGACCGGCAGGATCATTGTCGTCAGTGAGGTCCAGGCCTCGTTCCCTCCGGAAAGGCCTTGTTTTCCCGCGTAGGCGACGGTGCCGGTTACCGCCTGGTTCGCCCGACCAAGGCCGTGGGTGTTGTCGACAAAGGCGCCCAATGGTGAACTGCAGCCTGTCGACCGCCACGAGCCGCCCTTTTGCCCGCGCACATCAAAGAAGTTGGCGTTGATCGCGATTGTTGGTTTCCCCATCCGATACCACGCTTGTAGCGGTGTGTAGATTTCTGATGCTTGCCGCAGTCCCTCAGCGGTACGAGCTCCGGGGTTTCGTTCGCAGCGGGCTTGGTCACCGCGGTGGGTGTCGACCAGAAGGTGTGGTGCCAGCCGGCGCGACGCGTTTTTGATGATCATCAGATGGCCGCCATGGTTCATCTCGTACCAGTTGCCGCCACCGTTGAGTGCCGGCGCGGGGTGTCCCGAGCCGAAGTTGTAGACGAGATACGAACCCTTGGTGGTCGCGATGGCGCGCGCGAGCATTTCGCGGCCGGCAGCGGCGTGTGCGACGGGCTGTCCAGTGGTCGACGCCAGTATTGCGCATACGGCGATCGTTGCGCACCAAGCCGTCAGGCGGCGCAGGCTGGCAAGCAGTGTCAGCACAGTTGCCCTTTCGGCGGGTATCCGGATGAACTAACACAGCATCAGACACATTAGTCACAGTGTCAACTTTAGTAACAAATGCGTGACGCTTCGGCCGCGCTCGAATTACGTTTGCTCGCTTGAGCTTTCACGTGCCGTTTCGCGCGCTTGGTGTTGTTCTTGGTGGGCTACCGCGATCGCCATCGCGACCGCCCCCGGAATCCGGTTGAAGCCCTTGCGGTCGTACAAGCGCGTGACAATCCCGCCCAGAAGCAGTCCGATGATCAAGCCGATGGATGACATTGTCAATGCCTGAGACAGGCCGCCAGCAGCGCTGCCGTTGAGATACAGCAGGGAGCGGACGCCTAGGAATACCTGATGCATTGGCTCGAATTCGGCCAGCCAGCGGAACAATGGTGGCACCGCCTCGAGGGGGACCGTGGCGCCCGCTGACGGCAGCCCCAGGATCACAAAGATCAACATGCTGACCAGCAGGCCCATCGAGCCAAGGACGGCAATGAGCGAGCTGGAGGTGACGCCGACAGCGACGATAGCGAAAACGCCGTAGAGCCATAGTTCCCAGCCACGTGGTATCGGCATGCCAAGTCCATGGGCAATAGCCATGTAGACCGCTGATGTGATCAATGCAAGGACAACCATCAACCCCCACTTGACCAGCAGAGTGTGGAACCGGGAAATGTTTATCTGCTCGGCAAAGCGATACACCGGACCGAACTCGGCCGGTACATAGCCCAGCATCGAATCCACCAGCATGCTGACTACGATGCTGCCGGTGAAGCCTGCCAGCAGCAGCAGCAGCGAGTAGTAGAACGCCGACAGCCCGCTGCCGGTGCCGGAGGGCAGCGGGCTGTGCACCGTCGACGTGACCTCGATCGGACTGGCTAGCCCCGCTGCCGCCGCTCCGGCCAGCGGTGCGCCACCGGTTTGCGCCGCGACTTCGGCGGAAAGCCGCTCGCCAATCTTGTCATTGGCGACAGCAAACGCCTGACTCAGAGTCTGGCCGGCGATGCTCGACCCCAGGGTGCCTGCTCGTGGGTTCGTTGCAATAGTGACTGTCGGCCGATCCGCCTTGGTGGGTTTGACCGCGCTCACCGCGAAGTCGCGCAGCGCCGACGAAAAGGTTGGCGGTATCACCGCTGAGCCGTATACCTGGGCGGTGTCGAGTAGTCGCTGCGCCTCGTCGCTGGAGACCACTCGCACATCGAACCTGTTCTTGTCCAATCCGGTGACCAAACCATCAACGATCTGTTTGCCCGCGGGCCCGGCGTCCTCGTTTACCAGGGCGATGGGGAAATGGCGCAGGTTGGTTTTCGGATTCAGGATTCCGCCGAGGTATAGCGCGGCCAGTGTTGACATCAAGGCCAAGGCGATGGCGATCGGTGCAACCCAGAACCGCGCAGTGCGTATGGCTGTGCTGCTCCGTGTGAGCTTGGGTGCCGGGGACCGCTGTTGCGATTTCGCCATGAGGGCTCCTGTCGGTCGTGGCCACTTCTTGTTTTCTAGTCGCCCAGCTGTGCGTGCATCTGCCAGATCAGGAGTTCGGCGGGCTCCTTGGCTGTCAACCTGTGGCCGTCGGTATCAGTGCAGCGGACGGCGTCTCCGTCGGAGAGTTCGTCCGCGCCGGTCATACCTTCCAGAGTCAACCGGCCGCGCGGCACGAATACGTGCAGAAATCGGGCCGACGGCAGCCGAACCGTGTCGCCCGGCCGCAGCCATGCGCCATGGAGGGCCGCACCGCGATTGTGCAGGGTGATCGCAGCATCGTGCCCAGGTATTCCTGACGCGATGGTTACCAGGTCGCCGCGTGTCAGTTCGTTGGTGATCTCGTGTTGCTGATAGCTCGGGGACAGGGCTGTTTCGTCCGGGGGCACCCACATCTGCACAAAATTCACGGGCTCGGTCGCAGAATCGTTCTTCTCCGAGTGCAGGATTCCGCTACCTGCCGACATCCGTTGAGCCAGCCCGGGGTATATCAGTCCTGCGTTGCCGGCCGAATCCCGGTGCGTCAACGTGCCCCGTATCACCCACGTCACGATCTCCATGGTCGCGTCTCATCGCTGGTGTAAATGGTCACGGGCGTAGGTTCCGTCGCAACCGACGAAAGCTATGAAGGAGGGGCTACGCCCGTGACCAAGCGAGTATCGCCGATTGAGCGTGTGCGTGTTGAGATGGATCAGTTGTTCGCCGCGACCGAGCGGCCGTTGACCGAGATTTTGGAGGAGGTCGGGCGGTTATCGGTGCGTCTGGTGTTTCAGGTCGCCGTGGAGGCCGAGGTAGAAGCAGTGTTGGGCCGAGCCCGTCACCAGCGTCGGGTTCAGGACGGCCCGGGCGGGTACCGCAATGGGTATCAACCGCCGGCGACGGTGAAGACCACGATGGGCTCGGTCGAATTATGCCGCCCGAAACTACGCGACACCGACGAGCGGTTCTGTTCGCGGCTATTCGGTGCCGGGGTGACGCGCACCCACGCTCTGGAGGCGTTGGTGATTTCGGGATGGGTGCGCGGTTTGTCGGATCGCGACATCGAGGCCGCGTTGGCCGAGGTGCTGGGCTCGCAGGCGGCGTTGTCGCGCTCGACGGTGAGCCGGATTTGTGCGGCCATCAAAGACGAGTTCGCTGCGTGGTCGTCTCGACGCCTTGATGAGCTGGTGTTGGACTACCTGTTCTTGGATGCCTCGAACTTTCGGATGCATCCCAACGCCCCGGCCGAGCCGGTGCTGGCCGCCTGGGGCATCTGCACCGACGGCAAGCCCCTGTTTATTGGGCTGGCCCCAGCCGCAGCGGAGTCGGCTGATGCGTGGGCCGACTTCTTGGCTGACCTGAGGAACCGGGGACTACGCCCGCCGCTACTGGGCATCTCCGACGGGGCGCCGGGCCTGATCGCCGCATGGGAGACCACGTTTCCGGCAAGCCTGCGTCAGCGGTGTCTGATCCATCGCTGCCGTAACGTCATCGCCAAGACACCTGTCGCGGTCCAGGACGAGATCAAAGCCGCGTTCTGGTCGATCTTCGATGACATTGACCAGCCACCCGGCCAGCAGGCCGTGGATGAAGCCACCCGCCGCGCCGAGGAGTTCACCACCACATACCGCGGGCTCTACCCAGCCGCGGTCGCTTGCCTGGCCAACGACTTCGCCTCGCTGAGCGTGCATTTGCGCTTCCCCCGCCAACACTGGACACGCATCCGCCATTCCAACCTCATCGAACGCACCTTCGGAGAATCCCGTCGCCGGGTCAAGGTCATCGGCCGCCTACCCGGCGAAACCAGCTGTCTGTCGCTGGTATGGGCCGTCCTCGACCGCGCCAGCCGCGGCTGGCGCGGAGTCACCCAAACATCAGCGACCAGCCGCCACCTCCAAGAACTACGCCACCAACTGCTCGAGCCACCCCGCCCACTGCATCCCCCACCACAACAACCACGACCGACACCACCGCCGCGTAACATGACCACCAGGAACATGCGCCCAGCGTTTTTACACCAGTCCTAAGACGCCACCATCTCCATGTCGCGGTGTGGGTGGGTATCAAAACCGGCGGCTGGTTCCACGATGTCGTCATTGTTCACCAACAGCAATCCATGGTGGGTGTTGGCCGGATCGTAGTGATCGCCGAACGAGAACGAATGCCTGGACTTCAACCACGATGTGGTCGTGGTTGGCCGGTCGGCCGCACGCATAATCTGCATGGTCGCAGGCATGGCTTCAGAGTATCCGCCGCTGAAAGTCGTACGACCAGCGATGCAAACGCGTCGAAAGTACTACGCGCAACTGGCTTTGGTCGGCTGAGGTTATTGGAGCAACTGTTTGATCACAGTGGTGGGCGCTGCCGATGGAACGCAGTGATCTGCTGAAATGCGTGTGCGGATCGGATGAGTAGCTGCTCGGCGAACTCGCGTCCGATGAATTGGACCCCGAGGGGAGTGCCTCGTGACGTTGCCCCGGCAGGCATGCATACCGCGGGATTGCCGCTGACGTTAAACGGCGCGGTCGGCGCTGCCAGCGCCGCGCCCAGCGCTGCGTCCACTCCGAGTGTCCGCATGGTTTCCAGGGTGGGGGATGCGAGACCGGAGCTGGGCATCAGCACGATATCGACGGTTTCGAACACCCGGCGCATCGAGCCGGTGAATTCGAGGCGGCGCTTGGCGAGGAACTGATGCTCCACAGCACTGAATCTTCGCCCGGTTTCAATGAGCTCGCGCAATACCGGCCCGTACTGGTCTGCCCTCGCCGGATAAGTTTCGGCATGTGCGACGGCTGTCTCAACCGCGCGCAGCTTGCCGAATGCCTCCACAATGGGATCGAGCGGGGGCAATGCCACTTCGCGGATGGGCCATCCAGCGTCATCGAGTATCTTGAGGACGTCGACCATCATCGCTTCTGTGTCCGCGTCGAACGAGGCGATCGGCGACCAGTCCACGCCGACGCGGGGTAGCTGGGTCAAAGCGAGGTCAGCGGTGAAGTCCGGGACGGGCTCCAGCGAAGAGGTGGGATCATTGGCATCTGATCCCGCGATAACGGTGAGAAGCGCTGCGGCGTCTTGAGCGCTGCGGGCGATGGGCCCAACGTGGTCGAAACTCGCTGCCAGTTCGACGATGCCATGCCGACTCACCCGCCCCCAGGTTGGCTTGATACCGGTCAGGCCGCACATGCTCGTCGGAAATCGAATCGACCCCCCGGTATCCGTCCCGATCGAGCCGAAACACAAACCCGCCGCGGTGGCTACGCCGCAACCGCTTGAGGACACGCCTGACCAGGTGCCTGGATCCCAGGGGTTGACCGGCACGGGCAGGCTGGGGTGATAGCCGACATACGCGCCTTCGGTCATCGCCAACTTGCCTGTGATCACCGCACCGGCCGCGCGTAGCTTCGCGACAACTGTGGCGTCAAACTGCGGCCGGAAACCGCGAAGAATAGTGGTTCCTGCCGCGGTGGGAGCATCGACTGTGTAGCAGAGGTCTTTCACACCGATCGGCACGCCGTGTAGAACGCCCCGGTATCGGCCGCTGGCGATGTCGATGTCGGCGGCTCGCGCAGCCGCCAGTGCAGGTTCAGCCGCGACGAACGCATAGCTTTTCAGGTATGGATCGAGCCGTTCGATTCGCCGAAGGGTTGCTTCGGTCACTTCTTCTGACGTCAGTTGCCGTGTGTGAATCAGTTCGGCCAGTTCGGTCAACTCGTATTTCGCGAGTTCGTCCCCGAGGGGTGGAGTCGGCTCTCGGTGCCGAGCGTTGGTCATGGGAAAAATAGTCCTGAGCAGCGACCAACACCCGGGGTTGTCGTGCGAGTAACCGCCCGGCAGCCGAAATCGTGGGTGCGGGGTCGCTCACGCTTACCGAACGGGAAGATATTTCCTGGCCGACGGGTCGTCACTGCCTCCATTGCATCGCATGGTTGTCGGTGATCAGCGAATTGATGACCGATTCGTCATAACCTGCTTCACGAAGGATTTCACACGTGTGCTCGCCCAACATCGGCGGCGGGTACCGCAGCCAGGTTTCGTCATCACCATCGATATTGATCGATTGCCCGAGCAGCCTGAGCGTTCCTAGCGAGCTGTGCTCTGCGGCAACGACCATATTGAGGCCTTCGGTAATCGGGTGGTCGAGGGCTTGGTCAACGTTGAGCACCGGGCCGCATGGCACGCCGGATGCGCCGACGATATCCAGCCACTCTTGAGTGGTCTTTGTCGCCAACATGTTTTCGATCAGCCTGCGCAGCTCACCGCGATGTTGCATGCGCGCGGCATTGTCAACGAAGCGTTCTTCTTTCTGCAATCCTTGCAGTCCCAGCGCGCCGCACAACCGCTGCCACATCTTTTCGTTCCCACATGCCAGCGTCATGGCGCCATCGCCGGTCTTGAAAGTGCCGTGGGGAAACATGATCGGATGGTCGTTGCCGTCTTGTCCGGGAACGATTCCGACGCTGAGATACTTCTGGGCTTGGTAGGACAACAGTGTGAGCATCGACTGCATCAGCGATCCTTCGATCACCGCGCCCATGCCAGTTCGCTCGCGCTCGTAGAGAGCGGCGAGGACGCCAGCGGCGCCCAACATGCCGGTTACGGAGTCGGCGACGGCGATCCCGACCCGAAGGGGGCCGGTCTCGGGGGTTCCGGTGATGCTCATGAGGCCTGACATCGCCTGCGCGGTCTGGTCGAAGCCGGCCAAGGCCGACCCCGGTGGCCGCTGACCGAAGCCACTCACGGAGACGTAAACCAGCCGCGGATATTGCTTCCGCAACGCATTGGGCGCCAAACCCATCGCGTCGGCTACCCCCGGTTTGAAGTTCTGCACAAGGACATCGGCGCCACGAACCAGTTCGTGGCACGCCGCCAAGCCTTCTGCGCTGCGCAAATCGAGGGCAACGCTGCGCTTGTTTCTGTTCGCCGCGATGTAAGCGACGCTTTCAGTTCTGTGGAACGGTCCAGACTGGCGCGCGGGGTCTCCGGCCGGAAGCGGCTCCACCTTGACGACGTCGGCGCCGAGATCAGCCAACAGCATGGTCAACGTCGGGCCGGACAAATAGCGCGTCAGGTCCAGGACGCGAACGCCGTCAAGCGGTGCCATCTCACATCAATCTCTGGGAATCGAAGTTGGGTAATCGGCCCTGGTTGAAGGCCGCCACTCCTTCCCGCAAGTCGGCACCCTCATAGGCTTCGACACTTAGGCGCGTCAAAGCATCGGTGTCGGCCGCAGTTAGCGCTCGGCCATGCATGTCAGCGACCAATTTCGATGCGCGCATTGTCACTGCCGACTGACGGCAGATCGAGCCGACCAGTGCGGCTACCGCATCCGCTAATTTGTCTGCCGCGACCACCTTTTGTACTAATCCCCAACGGGCGGCGGTCGCCGCGTCAATCAGCTCACCGCTGAACAACAGGTACTTCAGGGCTGCCGGGCCGATGAGACGCGCGGCGGCCTCGGCCTCAGTGAAGCCGAGGATGACTCCCAGCTTGCCGATCGGGATGCCGAAACGCGCATCGTCGGTAGCGATGCGTACATCGCAGGCCATGCTGAGCTCGCAACCTCCTCCGACGGCGAGCCCGTGAATCGCCGCGATCACCGGAACCGGTACGCCGGTCAATGCCCTCAGACAGGCGGCGACAGTCTCGTTGTAGGTGGCGGCGTCGGCTGCCGTCATCCGAGTGCCGGGAAATTCTTTGATATCGGCTCCCGCGGCGAAAGCCTCGTCGCCGGCGCCGCGAAGCACGACTGCGCGCAGGTCCGATTCGGATGCGAGTTCGTCGAACAACAGTTTCAGCCGGCGCCAGCTCGCGAGATTCAGCGCGTTGCGTGCCTGCGGATGACTCAGCGTGATTACCGCGATATTTCGATAGCGATGCAGAGCTACCCGGTCGACGACGGCATCGGCAGACGGTTGGCTGCGCATCGTCTGGCGTAGGCGGCCTTCGAGATCGTCGTCGCCTTGACCTATGGTCTGGTCAATCCCGGCCATCCGCATCGCCTCCTGCTGCTGATCTTCCCGGTATCGCGCCTTCCTGTCAGCGCATGGGTCGATGGAGACGTGCCCACGCTATCAGTGCGCGCACGTGGAGGTCGCGTGGTTTCCAACGTCTTTGACTCTGCTGTGAGTCGCTGACGGTCCTGCTCCAAAAGCCATTACGCTGCACCCTAATGACTACGACCCGCACTCAACGGAATTTTGACGGCATTGGTGGCGTGCGCATCGTGTACGACACTTGGGCGTCGGATGTCCCCGCGCAGGCGGTGGTCATCTTGGCGCACGGTCTGGGAGAGCATGCCCGCCGCTATGACCATGTTGCGCAGCGGTTGAGCGAGGCTGGGCTGGTTATGTACGCACTCGACCATCGGGGACACGGCCGCTCGGGCGGCAAGCGGGTCCGGGTGCGAGATATCGCCGAGTACACCGGAGACTTTGACACTCTGGTCGGTATCGCCACCCGAGAGCACCCCGGCCTGAAGCGCATCGTGCTGGGGCACAGCATGGGTGGCGGGATCGTGTTCGCCTACGGTGTCGAACGGCCAGACAATTACGATCTGATGGTTTTGTCGGCGCCGGCGGTGACAACGCAGGATTTGGTGTCACCGGTGGTTGCCTTCGTCGCCAAAGTCTTGGGTGTCGTCGCTCCCGGCCTGCCGGTGCAGCAACTCGACACCGACGCCATATCTCGCGACCCGGCGGTGGTGGAGACCTACAACAAGGATCCACTTGTTTACCACGGGCGGGTGCCAACCGGTATCGGCCGTGTTCTACTGCAAGTTGGTGAGACAATGCCCCGACGTGCGCCCGCCTTGACGGCGCCGCTGCTTGTTGTCCATGGCTCGGTCGACCGATTGATCCCGGTCGACGGAAGCCGGCGTCTTATCGAGTGCGTGGGATCCACAGATGTGGAGCTGAAGGTCTATCCGGGGCTCTACCATGAGGTATTCAACGAGCCGGAGCGCAACGAGGTGCTTGCCGATGTGGTCTCCTGGATCACGAAGCGGCTTTAGTGGGGATGAGGCGTCGTGGGATGGCATGCCGGCTAGATATCCGAAATGCCGCGTGGCTTCGGTAGTTTGGCGCCATGGCCGACGATAAGGTCCTGGCTCGCATCGGTGCGCTGCTGCGCCAGGCTGAAGGCACCGACAACACGCATGAGGCCGACGCTTTTCTGAGCGCCGCGCAACGCCTGGCGACGGCCGCGTCCATTGACTTGGCCGTAGCTCGAACCCACGCGGCTGAGCGCTCGCGTGCTCAGACCCCGATCCAACGCACCATCACGATCGGCGTGGCGGGGACTCGCGGCCTTCGGACCTACGTACAGTTATTTGTGTTGATCGCATCGGCAAACGATGTGCGCTGTGACGTAGCGTCGAACTCCACGTTCCTCTATGCCTACGGGTTCACCGAAGATATTGACGCGACCCACGCCTTGTACGCGAGCCTGGTTGTTCAGATGGTGCGGGCATCGGATGCATATCTTGCCTCGGGGGCGCATCGGCCGACGCCCACAATAACCGCACGGCTCAACTTTCAATTGGCATTCGGCAGTCGAGTCGGTCAGCGGCTGGCCGACGCCCGCGATCAGACCCGACGTGATGCTGCAAAGGATAGTAGACGTACACCAGGTACTGCTATCGCCTTGCGGGACAAGGAGGTCGAGCTGAGCGACTACTATCGCAGCGCATCAAAAGCGCGCGGTACCTGGCGCGCGGCCAGGGCCTCGGCGGGCTATTCATCGGCGGCCCGTCGGGCCGGTGACCGGGCCGGACGGCGAGCGCGCTTGGCGAACAGCCCAGAATTGCCTGGGGTGCGGTCCGCCCTGGGCCGGTGACCGTCAAC
Source organism: Mycobacterium sp. (assembly GCF_965230835.1). GTDB lineage: Bacteria > Actinomycetota > Actinomycetes > Mycobacteriales > Mycobacteriaceae > Mycobacterium. The sequence continues at coordinate 2,114,624 of NZ_CBDDLW010000002.1, read as the reverse complement.
AACTCGCCTCGCGATTCCCGGCGGTCCAGGGTTTACGCGGCTGAGGAATTCGTGCGGACGCTGTTTGACCGCGCCGCCCAGCATGGGTCGTCCGCGGTCGAATTTTTTGGCACGCAGTTGACACTTCCACCCGAAGCCCGGTTTGGATCGGTTGCGTCCGTTCAAGGATATGTAGACGACGTGCTCCGGCTGCCCGCTGTGCAGCGCCATTGGCCCGCGGTGCCGCCGCTGCGAGTACGGGCGCGTCGGGCTGCCGGCGCGGCGCACTACGAAAATCGGAACGGCGTGGCCGTCATCGCTGTTCCTGGGCCGAGCTCGGACCACTGGGCGATGCGTGAACTGGTAGTGCTTCATGAAGTAGCCCACCACCTCTGCCAGGCGTCCCCGCCGCATGGCCCGGAGTTTGTGGCCACGATGTGCATGTTGGCCGAGTTGGTGATGGGTCCAGAACTTGGTCACGTGCTGCGGGTTGTGTATACACAACAGGGCGTCCGGTGATGCCCTCTGGCAACGGATGTGGGCGATCGAGTGGCGAACGCAAAAGGCAGATGAAGAGCGCTCTGCCCGGTCGTTGTGACTGAGTTGGCGGGTTGTGCGTTCGGCCGCCGACGAGTATTGGTCGAGGCGGCCCGAACGCTCGACCGGATAGCAAAATCTATTTGACGGGCCCCAATTCGTCACCGCAAGTGCAGCGGTACGCGGCGCCGGCGCCGGCGCAGTGACAGGGGACCTCAATGCGGACGCGACAGCCGCAGCCCTCGTGGCCGCAAGTCAGCAAAGTTCCAGCCTCGACGCTTGTCATTTGTTTCACCCTCTACTGTGTCCGGGACCGTAGTCCTCGTGATTGGCTGTGCTCGCGCCCGCTCGCGGGCAACATTCTCATAATACCCTCTACGGGTATCTGGTACAAGGATGCGAGGCGTCGTCGAGTGTCGAGCGGTTTTGGTGCGTGCGGTAGCGGCCTTCTCGTATGTGGCGCTGCGCCCGAGGCTTTGAGAGGACAGAGCGTGCGTGGTGCCGGTCAGTCGAAGGGGCAGCCGGGGTTAGGCATGTGTTGGGACAGTGGCATACCTGCGGGCTTGATGTAGATGAGCTCAAGGAGTACTGGGGTCGGGCCCAAGTTGCGGCCAGTATGTACGTCGTTTGCAGGCTCGGTGATCTGATCACCGGCTTGGTCGACGTGGCTTATCGAGCAGTCCGACGAGTAGCGGGTAAGCGTGCCCTGCTTGACCACGCCGATCGCAGTTCCATCGTGCCGATGCCATCCGGTGCTTCCGGCAGGTTCGATCGTGATCTCAGCGGTGATGTAATCGCGTCCCTCGTAAGACGATTCGGCAATCCGATGCACATGGACGCCGACGCTGGACCCGTAATTGTTCGGACCACCAGGGGTCGGGTCGGGGGCAGCTGGCGTAGCTGAGGTCTGCGTACACAACGACAGCGCCGCGGCGAGTGGAAGCGCCCAGAGGCGTCGGCAAAACATGAATCGCGGTTCCTATCGATCAGGTGTCACTGTCGGACTTTCGGGTGGCGTAAGCCAGGCAACGCTCGCGGCCAACGGTAGGGGCTGCCGGTGATGTCGGCGGCAGGCTGCCATCGACGAACAAAGTGTATAGGTCGTGTCCGGGAAGCCCGTGGTCAAGCCGGCGCGCTCACCGCTGGGCGGACTGCCGCGCGGCGTAGTGGAAAACGAGTATTCGGTCCACAGCCATTATGGCTGCGCGTCTTTGTCAAGCACCATATTCCGCGGCCGTACGCAGCGCCGCTAGCGCCCTGCGACTTCCTGTTCGGGTGCGCGGGCCCGGTGTCTTCGTGGCCGTACGTCGTGGGTCGACGGGGTCGGGTGGCATGGTTTCGGAGCCCATGCGCCGACCACGATTTTCGTTGCTGGCTTTGGGTAGGCGAGCGTAATCTTAGAGAAGATGGATGGTTTGCGGCGAGCCTTGGTGCTTGCTGCGTCACAGAAAGGTTGCCAATAATGAGTACAGTCCATTCATCGATCGATCACCACCCCGATTTGCTGGCGCTGCGCGCGAGCTATGAACGCGCGGCGGAGTCGACTAGGGCGCACTTCACCTTCGGGCTCGCCATGCTGTTGGGCCTCTATGTGGCTGCGGCGCCATGGATTGTTGGCTTCAGTGCGACGAGACAGCTGGTGTGGGCCGACCTCATCGTGGGGATCGCGGTTGCGTTCCTGGCGTACGGGTTTGCGTCCGCCCTGGACCGCACGCACGGTATGACCTGGACGCTGCCAGTGCTCGGCGCCTGGGTCTTTTTCTCGCCGTGGGTTGTGTCCGGGGTCACGGTCACTGCCGGCATGATGTGGTCGCATCTCGTTGCCGGTGCGGTGTTAACGGCTCTGGGCGTGAGTGCCAGCTACTTCGGCATGCGCACCCGGGCCGACGCGGTCAGTGGGTGAGTCCGAAGGTTGTTACGCAGAAGGCAGATTCACATTTGAGAATGCGCTCAGCCGCAGACCGCGCCGGTTGCGGCTGAGCTGACCAGCTTGACGTACTTGGCTAGTACGCCGGTGCTGTATCGCGGCGGCGGAGGCGTGAAACCCTTTTGCCGACTTGCGAATTCGTCCGGGTCTGCCAGTACGTCAAGTGACTGTTCGGCGACATCGAGTCGAATCTGATCGCCGTCTCGAAGGAATGCTATTGGACCGCCGTCGACCGCCTCGGGCGCGATATGGCCCACGCACAGACCGGTCGTTCCGCCGGAGAATCGTCCGTCGGTGAGCAGGAGTACATCTTTACCGAGTCCTGCGCCCTTGATCGCTCCCGTGATAGCGAGCATCTCGCGCATTCCTGGCCCACCCTTGGGTCCTTCGTAGCGAATCACTACGGCGTCGCCCTTCGTGATGGTGCCATCCTCCAGCGCGTCCAGCGCGGCCCGCTCTCCGTCGAAAACCCGAGCGGTTCCTTCGAAGACGTCGGAGTCGAAACCGGCTGATTTGACTACGGCGCCTTCGGGCGCCAGGGATCCGCGCAGGATCGTGATTCCGCCCGTGGGGTGGATCGGGTTGTTCAACGCGCGCAGCACCCGGCCGTCCGGGTCGGGCGGGGCAATTGCCGCCAGATTCTCGGCCATTGTCTGGCCGGTCACTGTCAGGCAGTCGCCATGCAGGAGGCCGGCGTCGAGCAGGGTTTTCATTATCACCGGGACGCCACCGATGCGATCGACGTCGATCATCACGTGGTGGCCGAACGGCTTGACATTGGCAAGATGCGGCACCCGCGATCCGATTCGAGTGAAATCGTCGAGTGACAGGGCGACGTTGGCCTCTTGGGCGATCGCCAGCAGATGCAACACCGCGTTCGTCGATCCGCCGAAGGCCATCACCACGGCTATCGCGTTCTCGAACGCCTCCTTGGTCAGGATGTCGCGGGCGGTGATACCGCGCCGCAGTAAGTCGACAACAGCCTGTCCGCTGCGGCGGGCGAACCCGTCGCGCCGGCGATCGGTGGCCGGCGGCGCCGCGCTGCCCGGCAACGACATGCCGAGTGCTTCGGCGGCGCTGGCCATGGTGTTGGCCGTGTACATGCCACCACACGCCCCTTCGCCGGGGCAGATGGCCCGTTCGATGGCGTCGACGTCTGCGCGCGGCATCAATCCGCGCGAGCAAGCGCCCACCGCCTCAAAGGCGTCGATAACTGTGACCTCACGCTCGGTGCCGTCGGAGAGTTTCGCGCGTCCGGGCAGGATGGTCCCGGCGTAGAGGAATACCGCCGCCAAGTCGAGCCGTGCCGCCGCCATCAGCATCCCTGGCAGAGATTTGTCGCATCCGGCCAGCAGAACCGAACCGTCGAGTCGCTCGGCCTGCATCACGGTTTCGACGCTGTCCGCGATCACTTCCCGCGAGACCAGCGAAAAGTGCATACCCTCATGGCCCATCGAAATCCCGTCGGAAACTGAGATGGTGCCGAACTCAAGTGGATAGCCGTCGGCCGAGAAGACGCCTTCTTTGACGGCCTTGGCCAGCCGGTCCAGCGAAAGATTGCAGGGCGTGATTTCGTTCCAGGACGATGCAACCCCGATCTGCGGTTTGGCGAAGTCTTCGTCGTCCATGCCTACCGCCCTGAGCATGCCCCGGGCGGCTGCCTTCTCTAGACCGTCAGTGACGTCACGACTGCGGGGTTTGACGTCAGCGGTGGGGGCTTTGGCGGCGGTTTTCGGCATCGCATCAGTATCCTCGCGGCGCCGGTGTCCTCAAAATCCCGGGTTCATACCCCGATAGGGTATAGGCTGGGAGGTTAAGGGCCGAGCCGCCTGGACGCGTTCGCGGATTTGCAGTTTTCATACGTTTGGACGAGTCCGCTTGTATGCAAATGTAGAGCTGGTTTGGGGAGAGATGGCAACCGCACACGGATATTCACAACAGAAGGACAATTACTCCAAGCGGCTTCGCCGCATCGAGGGACAAGTGCGCGGCATAGCCCGCATGATCGACGAGGACAAGTACTGTATCGACGTCCTTACCCAGATCAGCGCTGTCAATAACGCTTTGCGATCGGTGGCGCTGAACTTACTTGACGAACACCTGAGCCACTGCGTCACCCGCGCCGTCGCCGAGGGCGGCTCCGATGCCGACGGCAAACTTGCCGAAGCCTCAGCGGCTATCGCGCGTCTTGTTCGCTCCTGATCGCACGGGCGTGTTGAAACGCCCCTAGGCGTAAATGCCGTCGGTACGGTGGGTAGCTGCGCCCTCGTGCCAGGAATACCCCTATTTCTGGCCGGTACCGCTTCCGACGCCATGACTGCTGCAACAAAGACAACCCGCACCGCCGCACGAACGTGGACGCCACGGATCGCGGCGCAACTGGCCGTGCTGGCTGCTGCGGCGTTCATCTACGTCACCGCGGAAATCCTGCCGGTGGGAGCGCTGTCGGCGATCGCGCGTAATTTGCGCGTCAGCCTGGCTATGGTGGGGACGCTGTTGTCCTGGTACGCGTTCGTGGCTGCGGTGACGACCGTTCCGCTAGTGCGCTGGACCGCGCATTGGCCGCGTCGCCGAGTCCTGCTGGTCAGTCTGGTCTCATTGACGATCTCCCAGCTGATCTCGGCGCTGGCGCCAAACTTCGCGGTGCTAGCGGCTGGGCGGGTGCTCTGCGCGGTCACCCACGGGCTGCTGTGGTCGGTTATCGCCCCGATCGCAACCCGGCTGGTGCCACCTAGTCACGCGGGGCGCGCCACGACTTCGATCTATATCGGAACCAGCCTGGCGCTGGTGGTAGGCAGCCCGCTCACTGCTGTTTTGAGCTTGACGTGGGGCTGGCGGTTGGCGGCAGCGTGCATCACTGTCGCGGCTGCTCTTGTCACGGTCGCTGCACGTCTGGTGCTGCCGGAGATGGTGCTGACCGCAGAGCAGCTCAAACATGTCGGTCCCCGGGCCCGTCATCACCGCAACCCACTACTGCTGTCGGTAAGCCTGCTCACGATGGTGGCCGTCACCGGCCATTTCGTCTCCTACACCTATATCGTGGTCGTCATCCGCGATGTCGTTGGTGTGCGCGGACCGAATTTGGCCTGGTTGCTGGCCGTTTATGGCGCCGCCGGCCTGGTGGCTGTGCCCCTGGTTGCGCGTCCGCTAGACCGATGGCCAAAGGGGGCGGTTGTCTGTTGCCTCGCTGGGTTGACGGCCGCGTTCGGCCTGCTCACCGTGCTGGCGTTTGGTGGACAACCCGGCTCAGTGATGGCTCTCGTCGGGGTAGTGGCGATCGTTGTGTGGGGTGCGATGGCCACCGCCGTATCGCCGATGCTGCAATCCGCGGCGATGCGCAGTGGGGCTGACGACCCCGACGGGGCGTCGGGTCTGTATGTGATGGCTTTCCAAGTCGGCATCATGGGTGGATCGCTGGCGGGGGGACTGTTGTACGAGCGCAGTGCTGCGATGATGCTCAGCGCTTCCGCGGGACTGATGGCTGTTGCGGCACTGGGAATGGCGGCTACCCGGGCATGTTCGAGTTTGCCGCGGCAACCTCACACGACAATTAACACTGCAGTTCAACGTGGTCGGACGCAGTGTTGACCAGGTCTTCTGGGTCCGCTGAAGAGGTAGCTGGCGCCGGCGCTATGCCACACTGAATGCAGAAGGCGACTGGAAGGATGTGAGATGTCGCGCTGGACGAGGAGCCGGTCGAGGGCAAGTCTCTTCGCCGCTCTGAACGCAGCCGGAGTTGTTGCTGTGTTGGTGCTGAGCGCGGGTCCTGCTCTGGCGGACCCAGATCAGCCGCCCGGCGATCCAGGGATACTTCCTGCACCCGCTGGCCCGCCGCCGCCCGCAGTAGCGTTGCCGCCGCCAGCCCCGTTTGGGGCGCCGCCGCCACCGCCGCCGGTTCCGTTTGGGGCGCCGCCGCCACCGCCGCCGGTTCCGTTTGGGGCGCCACCGCCACCGCCACCGCCGCCGCCGTTGGCAATGCCGGCTGCAGCGGGTCCAGTTGCCGGACAAGATCCGACACCATTCATCGGCATACCTCCATTCCGACCCCCGACCTTCAATCCGATCGACGGTTCGATGGTTGGTGTGGCCAAGCCGATCATCATTAACTTCGAGGTGCCAATCGCCGACCAGGGAATGGCGGAACGGGCTATCCACATTTCGTCGATCCCGCCGGTGCCGGGCAAGTTCTACTGGATGACTCCGACGCAGGTGCGGTGGCGCCCGATCGACTTCTGGCCGGCCAACACCGCCGTTAACATCGATGCAGCCGGCACCAAGTCGAGCTTCCGGACCGGCGACTCACTGGTGGCGACCGCAGATGACGCCACACATCAGATGACGATCACCCGCAATGGGGTCGTGGAGAAGACCTTCCCGATGTCCATGGGTATGGCGGCCGGCAACCACCAGACGCCTAACGGCACCTACTACGTTCTTGAGAAGTTCCCCACGGTTGTGATGGATTCGTCGACGTATGGTGTTCCGGTCGACTCGGCGCAGGGCTACAAGGTGAAAGTGTCCAACGCCGTCCGGATCGACAACAGCGGAAACTTCGTGCACAGTGCTCCGTGGTCGGTGCGTGACCAGGGCAAGCGCGATGTGAGTCACGGCTGCATAAACCTGAGTCCGGCAAACGCCCAGTGGTTCTACGACAACTTCGGTAGCGGTGACCCTATCGTCGTGAAGAATTCGGTTGGGACCTACGACAATAACGACGGTGCTCAAGATTGGCAGATCTAGCTCACCTGCTCGGCCACGCTTCGGTTTCGCCGATGATCACGCGTAGGCCGTCTGGGCGGCCGCTTGGATTGCCTAAGGGGCCCGGCTCACGATGGTCGTGACCGATGATCTCGTCGCCACAAAAGTAGGCTGCCGTCAGATCCGTGAGTCTGTCCCGGTGCTTGCCTCAGGGCATCCGGCGACGGTTCTGTTTTGAGATGGACACCGCGGCGAACCTTTCCCCCGCTGAGCGCCAGCGGGGGAAAACTTTCGCTCTGAAAGCGCGCACTACTGTCAGGGTGTGCTCCTCTGTGCCCGCGCGCGCTGGAACAGCTGTTTGTCTCCCAGAGCCGAAACTTCTTGAGCAAAAGTAGAATCGCACACCCAGCACGAGTCAAACGGCCGAGTTCGTGTCCGTTTGTCGATGCCGAGCAAGCTTAGTTCCAGATCCTGACCCTGCTGTTGGGCTCCATGAACAAACTGTCGTCGCTGGTGACATCGAAGGCGGTGTAGAAGGCGTCCATGTTGCGTATCACGCCGTTACACCGGAATTCCGGCGGGGAGTGCGGATCTACGGCCAACCGCCGGATTGCTTCGGCGTCTCGCGATTTGGTTCTCCACACCTGTGCCCAGCCATAGAACACCCGCTGCACTCCGGTGAGGCCATCGATGACGGGCGCGGGTCTGTCGCCCAGCGACAACTGGTAGGCGAGCAGCGCGATTGAAAGCCCACCTAGGTCACCGATATTCTCGCCGACCGTGAATGCACCGTTCACCGGGTGGTCGCCGTCCAGACTCCGCGGCGTGTAAGCGTCGTACTGCTCGATCAAAGCTTTGGTGCGGGAGCCGAATTCGTTGCGATCGTCGTCTGTCCACCAGTCGACGAGATTGCCGTCACCATCGTACTTTGCGCCTTGGTCGTCGAAGCCGTGCCCGATCTCGTGTCCGATCACCGCACCGATTCCGCCGTAATTGGCAGCGTCATCAGCCTCGGCATCGAAGAACGGTGGTTGCAAAATCGCTGCTGGAAAGACGATTTCGTTCATTCCCGGGTTGTAGTAGGCGTTGACAGTCTGTGGCGTCATAAACCACTCGTCCCGGTCGACCGGGCCGCCGAGCTTGGCCAGCTCGCGATCGTGGTTGACCGCATAGCCGCGTTGATAGTTGCCGTAAAGATCGTCGCGGTCGATCGCCAGTTTCGAATAGTCTCGCCACCTGACTGGATAGCCGATTTTGGCAGTGAACTTGTTCAGCTTCGTCAACGCGCGCTCTCGTGTCTGCGGCGTCATCCAGTCAAGCTTGTCAATACTGATCCGGTAGGCTACTTGCAGGTTTTCGACCAGGGTATCCATGCGAGCTTTTGCCCCTGGCGGAAAATGTCTTTGCACGTAAAGTTTTCCGACGGCATCGCCCATGAGGCTCTCCACCAGTGACACGGCTCGTTTCCAGCGGTCACGGATCTGTTCGGTACCGGTCAGCCTGCGACCATAAAACTCGAAGTTTTCGGCAACAATCGCGCGGCTCAGCCACGGGGCGCGGGCACGGATCAAATTCCAACGCGCCCAATCCTTCCACACGTCGAAGGGCTCGCGGTCCCACAATGCGGCGAAGGCGGTGAGGTAATCAGGCTGGCGCACAACCAGTTCTGCCATCGCATCTGGCGTGCTGCCCAGTGCGGTCACCCAGCTGATCCACTCGAATCCCGGTGCTTCCGACTGTAGTTCGGCGAAGGTGCGCAGGTTGTAGGTTAGGTCTGCATCACGGCGCTTGACCACATCCCAGTGTGCGGCAGCGAGTTTAGTCTCCAGCGCAACGATACGGGAAGCTGTCTCGGAGTGGTCGTCGCTGTTGCCGCCGAACACCAGGCTGAACATTCGGGCGATATGTCCTGGGTAGGCAGCCAGCACGTGTGCGTGCTGCTCGTCGCGAAAATAGGACTCGTCAGGCAGCCCAATGCCGGACTGCGAGAAGTGCACCAGGTAGCGGGTCGAGTTTTTTGAATCGGTGTCCACGTAGAACCCGATGCCTCCGCCCATCCCGGTGCGTTGTAGGGCGCCAACTGCCGCGGCGAGGCCGCGGGAGTCCGGGCTGTTGTCGATCAACGCCAACTCGTCGAGCAGCGGCTGCACGCCTTTTCGCTCGACTGCCTCCTCGTCGAGGAAGCAGGAGTAGAGATCGCCCACGCGTTGCTCGTCAGTACCCGCCGCGGCTTGCTTGGAGCTGCTTTGGCTGACTTCGGCGATCAGTTCGCGTACCTGCTCTTCAGCCTGATCATGCAGGGCGCGGAACGCGCCGTCGGTTGCCCGATCAGCAGGTATGTCGTGTTCGGCCAGCCAACGGCCGTTGACGTGACCAAATAGGTCGTCTTGTGGTCGAGTGTTGTGGTCTATGTATCTCAGGTCGATCCCCGAGCGAATGGCCGCAGAAGTCACCCCGCTATCTTTTCATCTTCGCAGGGTGCAACGATCAGGCCATGCCTGACGGTGAAACCGAGCTGCCGGTCGCCCAAGACGCTGGTGATCCGGACAGAGGCGACAGAACCGTCGTGTCGGAGCCTTCGGAACCTGAGCACCCCGACCAGCCAGAGCCAGGGGCCTTTGGTGATGGAACTTTTTCCAGCTACGGGATCGCCTCGGCCCTTCTTGGTGTGCTGTCGGTCGCTGCCCTGGTTCTCGGCGTGCTTATCTGGCACGCGCACCGGCGCGATTCTGATGAGCGTGTCTACCTGACGCGAGTCATGCAGATCGCTGTCGATTGGACGGGTGTCTTGATCAATATGAACCCCGCGAACATCGACGAGAGCCTGCAGCGGTTGCACGACGGAACGGTTGGTGAACTCAATGCGGACTTCGACGCCGCTGTGCAGCCGTATCGGCAGGTGGTGCAGAAACTGCAGTCGCGAAGCGTCGGCCGGATTGAGTCAGTGGCGATTGACGCGGTGCACCTTGACTTGGACACTCACCCGGGCACTCCCCGGCCGGTGGTAATAACGAAATTGCCGTCGTTCGCAACCCGCACCGACTCAGTGATGGTGGTGGCGACCTCGGTCAGCGAGAATGTCGGCGCCAAGCCACAGACGGTGCACTGGAACTTGCGGCTTGACGTATCTGATGTGGACGGTCGGCTGATGGTCTCCAAATTGGAGTCGATCCGATGAGAAACGTGTGGCGGCTTGGCGTGTTCGACATCCTGGCGCCGCTGGCTTCGATCGCGGCGCTACTGGCAATCGGTGTCGTACTCGCCTGGCCGTTGTGGTGGGTGTCAGTGTGCTCGGTGCTGGTGTTACTGGTCGTCGAAGGCGTTGTGGTCAATTTTTGGCTGCTGCGCCGGGATTCGGTGACCGTCGGTACCGACGATGGTGCGCCGGGGCTGCGCCTAGCTGTCGTTCTGCTATGTACGGCTGCCATAGGGGCGGCGGTGCTGACAGGGTATGCCCACTGGACGACGCCGGATCGCGACTTCACCAGGAACTCCCAGGAGGTTGTGCAGGTCGCTACCGGGATGGCTGAGGCAGCGGCCTCGTTCTCCCCGGGGGCCCCGTCGGCGGCGGTCGACCGTGCCGCGGCGATGATGGTGCCGGAACACGCGGGTGCGTTCAAGAAGCAATACGCCAAGTCGACCGCCGATTTAGCGCAGCGCGAGGTCACCGCGCACGCCGCCACGCTGGCGGCCGGCGTCGAGGCCATCGGGCCGTCGGCGGCCAGTGTGGCGGTGATCTTACGGGTTACCCAGAACATTCCGGGTCAGCCGAGCAGCCAAGCGGCACCCGCCTTGCGGGTGACGATGACCAAGCGTGGTGGCGACTGGTTGGTGCTCGACGTCGCGCCACTCAATTCCCGCTAGTCGGTGTCCGTCGGGCGGGTAGATCTGACCTTGACGAACCGGTCCGACAATCGACGCATTCGGATCATCAGTGACGCAGATGGGCTGGTACTGCCGCTGAGGTAGCTGGCCAGGTCATCTTCGGCAACCCCGAGACGCGAGGCAAATTCTTGCTGTCCGAGGCCGGAGCGATCCATAAGTAACTGCACATGGCGGGCCACCTCGGTGCGCTCGTCGGCCTCCAGGTGAGTGCGGGCGCGGTCCAGCACCTTCGACAGTGCTTTGGAGATGCCATAGGGCCGCGCGCCATCGAGGACTTCTTCGACCTGGCGGGCTGTCCGACCGTATGGGTCACGCTTAATCGCTACAGCAATGCGTTTCCAGGTGGCTATGTTGCCGCTCTGCAGGGCTGAGCGGATGGCCGCGGTAGGCCAAAACTCGACCGGCTGGTCAGGATCGACACCCAGTTCGCTCGATTCGGGTCTTCGTCCGAAAGCGGGCGGCTGAGGCGGTCCGGGCCGTCGGTCGGTCGTCAACGTCACCTCGCCTCCTCCAGCATTGCTACGGCTACGGCCAGGCACCGCTGCCTGACTTCTTCCCAGCTCGCCCCCGCGTTGGCTTCGGCCCAGTCGTCCGTTAGGTCGCACGGATGGGGATCTGCCAGCCGACGCACCAACTGGGTGGCCATTCCTTGCCGCCTGGCTGGTTGACCACAGTAATACCTGTCCATCGCGGCTAGCACCACGGCGACGGTGCCCGCTTCTATCGTCTCCACCATGTCAGCAAATTCGATGTAGTCGCGGCTGCTGTTACGGCACATGAGCAGATAGCTCTTGAGACGCAATGTCTCTGCACCAGTGGGGATGAGAAGCCGGTCGCCGGTGGGAAGTTGGACGGTGGTGGTCTCTACCGGGCTGCGCCGCCGGTAATGGGGTTCTCTGCGCCTGGTTTCCGAGAATCCAAGGCTTCCTTTCCCCGATGCGTTGGCTTCCAGCGCCTCGATGGCGACCGCAAGTCGGCTGCGCCACAGTGTGACCGGATGAAGCGGATGCTCGCCCCGCGGAATCGCGCGGGCTACGCCATTGCGGTAGGTGAGGTCGACGACTTTCCTGGCCGCGGAGTGGGCATCGGTGGCCGCCTTCGATTCAGCCTGGAAGGCGCGCGTAGGTGGCGAGGTATCACATTTTTCTTGTCGGTGATGCCGCTGCCGGGAGTTCGGAACGGACTGGGTGCCGTTGTCGCCGCATCCAGCGAAGACAAGTGGGTCGGCAACACAAATCGCGTCCGGTGCGAGGTGCTTGAGTTTGGCGGCCGACTTGATCACCATCCGCAGGTCGGCGCTTGACGGCATTGCTTTGGTCAGGTGGTCCGGGATGACCATCACGTTGTCGAGGTCCACAGCTGGCAGCGGTTTCTCGAAGTCAACCGCCGGCAACACCCGGGCCATCCATCGAGGCAGCCACCAGTTCCACTTGGCGAACATCGCCATCAGCGCCGGCACCAAGATCAGCCGCACGATAGTGGCGTCAACGGTAATCGCTACTGCGCAGGCCACGCCGATCTCGGCGACCAATGGCATGCCCGCGAACGCGAACCCGCAGAATACCGCGATCATGATCAGTGCAGCACTCGTGATCGTGCGTGCGCTCGTGCTTACTCCGTAGGCGACGGCATCGCGGGTGCGGCCGGTCCGCAAGAAGCGCTCCCGGATTCGGGTGAGCAAGAAAATCTCGTAATCCATGGACAACCCGAACGTCATCGCTAGCACCAGCGGCGGCACAGTGCTATCGATCGAACCCAGCGGCGCAAAGCCGAGGTTCTCGGCCCAGCCCCACTGGAACACCATCACCAGGCTGCCGTAGGCGGCGGCCACGGACAGCAGGGTCATCAGAACACCCTTGAGCGCCAGCACGACGGAGCGAACCGAGAGAAGCAGCATCAGAAACGCGATCGATGCCACGAACAGCAACACCAGTGGTTCAGTCTTGGACACCCGGTCGTCGAAGTCTTTGATCAGTGCGGTCGAGCCGCCGACGTTGATGTCCGCGGAATCTATATCGGGAACCTGGGGCAGGTGCGCCCGCATCCAGTTGACGGTCTGGCGGGCGCCCAGGTCTTCGGGATCGATCGAAAGCACGGCGCTGAGTAGAACTCGGCTGCCATCTTCGGAAATTTCTGGAGGCGCCACCGACGCGACATTGGGTGCTTGCGTCATTTCGTGACGGATCGCGGCAATTGCCCGGGTATGGGTGGGCGATGATGCTCGGGTATCGGCGCCGCGCGGAAATGAGACCAGCACCTGCACTGGACCGAGGGCCCCGGGTCCCAATGCCTGGGCGGCCGCCGCGACTCCCGCACGGATCTCGTGTGATGAATCGAACTGGTGCAGCAAACTATTGCCCAGCACCATCGATGCCGCCGGTGCAGCTATCGCGATCAGGGCGGTCGATGCTGCCAGCGTCGATATCCATGGTCGGCGCATCACCCACCCGACCCAACGCAGCCAGAACCGGGATTGGGTGCTTTCCGGCCGACGCGACCAGTGCAGCAGCGGCGACCTTTTGGCGGCCGCTCGAGCGAATGTTGCCAGCACGGCGGGTGTCAGTGTGGTCGCGGTCAGCATCGCGATAGCTACTGCGAGTATCGCGCCGGTGGCCATCGATTCCAGGGCCGGGGTCTTGATCAAGTAGATGCCGGTGAGCGATGCGATAACAGTCAGTCCGGACAACACCACGGCGAGGCCGGAAGTGCCCATCGCGGCATCAACGGCTTCGCGTGGCTGGCGGCCAATGCGCAGTTCCTCGCGGAAGCGCATCAGGATGAATAGGGAGTAGTCGACGGCGAGCGCGATGCCGAACATCGACACCGTCGATGTGACGAACACCGACATGGTGGTGTGCATCGACAACAGGTAAACCAGGCCCATGGTGACTGCCACCGTGGTGACAGCGAGGGCAAGGGGGATCGTCGCGGCGGCCAGCGAGCCGAATACCGCCAGCAAGACGATCAGGATGATTGGCAGGTTCCAGTGTTCGGCGTCGGCGATGTCGTGCTTGGTGCTTGATGCGGCGGCAGCGGAGAGGGCGCCCTGGCCGATGACGTGGAGACGTACTCGGTCGTTTGAGGTTTTTCCGGGCTGGTCACCTCTTACGCCGACCTTTTGGCGTAGTTTCTTGGCCACGTCGCTGGTACCCGAGTTACGGGAATCCAGTCGCAGCGACACCACATAGGGCCGGTCAGGTCGGGGGGGACGTTGGGTGGGGTTAGGCGCTACCGTTACGCCCGGCAGCTGGCTGGCAATGTCTCTAAGCATGGCGACAGCGCCGTTTATGTCCTCGTAGGTAGCGTCCGGGCGGGGGACTGCTACCAGGGCTAAAGAAGGCGCGCTCTGGTTAGGATAGTGGGCGGCGAGTTGATCATGAACCAGCAGCGACTGCGAGCCGGCTACTTCGAAACCTCCGCCGGTCAGGTTTCCTGACTGCGTTATCGCCAGATAAGTGGCCGGTACCAATGCCAGCAGCCAGCCCGTGAAGACCAACCAGCGAAATCTGCGCAGGTTGCGGCTTAGGCGCATCATGAACTGCTGGATTTCCGACTCCCCGTTCTGCTCGCGCGGGCGTGCCCGTGAGCCTACCGCAGCGCATCAGCGCCAACACCACCTATCGGTCGCTGAGCTGCGCTGATGCCGATTTTGCGAAGACGATTCCGGGGTGGCCGTGAATGTCAAGTCGAATCGAGATATCGCAGCGTTGGAGTTCGCGGCGCCGAGGTCGGAGGTAGCGGGATATGTAATGGCAACCGCAGAGGGTCGGGGAGCCCGGTGACTGGTTGGCCACCGATTGCAGTCGTTTGCCAGCCGCGGATTAGGGCAGGCGTTACCGGTTTTGCGCCCGCCGCGCTGGCCGTGGCCCCGGACACCCGCGGTCTGGGGAATCTGTTCACCGCAGACATGTGGCCGGTGTGCGGCTGGCGCGCGATCTGGTTTGCCTGAACGGGCCGACGCCAGGCTCGGCTCGATCGCATAGCGACGGCCGCTGGAGCGGCCAGAAACAACGCGCGTGGCGTTTACCGGGCTTGCCGGTGCTGGCGTTGTGCATTCCGATCAGACGGTGGCAACGGCGCCTGGAGGGCAGTCGCGGCCATATCCACGTAGCGTCTGCCATGCGCTTGGGCATTTAGGTCGATCACCGGGGCAATTGCCGGGTCAGTGGCCGGATCCGATATCGGGTCTATCGCCGGATCAGTTACTGGTTCAGCTTCCAAAGAGGCCGAATCGGATGTGTTTTCGGCGCGGAACATGAAGAAAAACACCACCCAACCGATGGCGGCGATGAGCAACCAGCTGATCAGGCGGTAGATCAGCATCGCAGAGATGGCGCTGGACAGTGACATGCCGCTGGATACCAGCCCCGGCACCAGCACCGCCTCAACGACCAACAGTCCGCCCGGCATCAGCGGTATCGTGCCGACCGTTCGAGCCGCTGCGTAGGCGACCATCAAACCCGCTAACGAAGCGTGGTCGCCAGCTGCGTATGCGGCAAAGCCTAGGCAAGCAACATCGGCGATCCAGTTGAAAAGTGACCAACTGAACGCCACGCCCAGGGTGCGTCGGCTCAGGCTGACCGACTCAAGTTGCATGAGTGTCTGGCGCCACTTATCCAGCCCCGCGTCGGCCGGCCTGCCGCGAATCGAGTTCACCCATGCCAGAACCCGGCTGCCGATCCCGTCGATCAGCTCCGGTCGCGACGCCACCGCCTGGGCCAGCAGCAGCAGCGCGACGAAACCACCCAGCGTGAACAGCAACGAGAAGGGGTTGTTCTTAGCGCCGAGGAGAAACGCGCCACCCAGCCCGAGCAACGCCAACCCGACCGCCTGCAGCACACCTGACATCACTAGTTGCCACGACGCCACCACGGTCGAAGCGCCCCAGATGCGTTGTTGGCGAAGTAGGAATGTCGCCGACAGCACCGGCCCACCCGGCAATGTGGTGCTCAACGAATTGGCGGCGTAGAAAGCGGCCTCGGATCGGAGTTGCTTGACGTGGACCCCGGCGGATTTCAGCAGAGTGCGCTGGATCTGGGCGAAGCTGTGCATTGATGCGGCCGCAGCAAGCACTGCGGCGAGCAGCCACCACAATTTCGCCTCGAACAAGCTTTTCCAGGCCATGGCAAGTTGGTTCCAACCGAGGGCCACTTCGACGGCGAGTACGATTGCGACGACGCCGAGGATCGCCCATCGCACCCACCAGTATTTGCCGCGCGGAGTATCCTCACCTCGGTAGCTGAGGTTGCGGGCAGTAGCGTCATATGACACGTGGATTAGGGTAACCGTGCAGGTGGCGCCGTAATCGCCGGGCGGCGCCGAACGTTTCAGGCTCGTTCTGAGGTCGTAACCGGATCGTGCTGGCCGCTATGAATCTGATATGGCCACGGGTGTGGTGTCTGGGTAATCCTGGACCGGATTGAGTTCGACTTGAGTCAGCGCCACGTCCAGTTACGCTTGCCCAGTGTCGGCAAGCCTCGATGACGCTTCAGTCGAACCCTTGGTCCGCAGAACCGCTGCGTGGGCGTGGCGCCTGCTGGTCATCCTAGGTGCGGTGGTCGCGCTTCTGTGGGTTCTCAAACAGCTTGAGATAATTGTCGTTCCAGTGTTGCTGGCCTTGATGATCAGCGCGTTGCTGGTGCCGGCAGTTGACTGGATCGACCGGATGGGCGTGCCCCGCAGCGTGGCGGTGGCTGTCGTCTTGCTTAGCGGGTTTGCGATTCTGGGCGGCATTCTGACGTTCGTTGTCAGCCAGTTCATCGTGGGCATGCCCGATCTGGTGGAACAGATGACCCGCAGTATCGACTCCAGCCGAAAATGGCTTATTGAGGGGCCGGCGCATCTGCGCGGTGAACAGATCGACAATGCGGGTAACGCCGCAATACAGGCGTTGCGGGACAATCAAGAGAAGTTGACCAGCGGTGCTCTGTCCACCGCCGCTACCATCACTGAGCTGGTCACGGCAGCGTTTCTGACGCTTATTACCTTGATCTTCTTCCTCTACGGCGGCCGCGGCATCTGGCGATACGTCACCAAGATCATCCCCAGTCGCGTACGGCACAAGGTGGCTGAGGCGGGGCACGCCGGGTACCAGTCGCTGATCGGTTATGTGCGGGCAACGTTCCTGGTAGCCCTGACTGATGCGGCTGGAGTCGGCGCCGGCTTGGCGATCATGGGTGTGCCGCTGGCGCTGCCGCTGGCCTCGGTAGTTTTCCTCGGTGCATTTATCCCGCTGGTGGGTGCGGTAATCGCGGGGTTTCTTGCGGTGGTGGTCGCGCTGCTGGCAAAAGGCATCGTCTACGCGTTGATCACCCTGGGTCTGCTCATCGCGGTGAACCAGCTGGAAGCCCACCTGTTGCAACCGTTGGTAATGGGTCGCGCGGTCGCGCTTCACCCGTTGGCGGTAGTGCTGGCGATCGCCACCGGAGGTGTTCTCGCCGGGATCGTTGGAGCTTTGCTGGCCGTGCCGGCGGTCGCCTTCCTCAACAACGCGATGCAGGTGCTGCTGACCGAGGAGCCGGTAAGCGTCGATGCCCAGCAGCAGGAACTCGCGGTCGCTGCGGCCGCGAATTCAGAACCGCCCGAGTGCGGCGCTGACGATATCGTTGCGCACGACGTTGAGGAGCGTTAAAGCCGGCCTTCGCGGCGCAACAGGTCCTGGGCGCTGAGCCCGCCGCCAACTCGGCGGCGCGGACGCGTCTTATCGGTGCCGTTTTCGCCGTTCCCGTGTGCATTGATCTGCTCGGTGGCCGCGTCGGAGTCCGAACCTGGCGAGGCGTGCGGCCGTGAAATCGGGAGCGCCTTGGTCGTATCGGCCGGATCGCTCGCAGTGTCGCTGGAACGGTTCGCTGGAATCGGAATGGCCCGGGTTTGACCGTCGGACGGGGCGGGCAGAGGGGTCTTGGACGGTGCCGACGGGCGTGCTGGGGCAGGCGACGACCCTACCCGCTTGGCGTTGCCCGAACTACCCGACTGCCCTGTGCCCGGCGCGGCGAGGCGGGTTGTCGGTGTTTCCGCAGACGGGCTAGGCCGATTCGTAGTCCTCGCGGTGTTTGCGCCAGACGATGCAGCCGGTGTATCCGGGTTGGACCTGCCCTTGGGGAGGCTGGCCGGGCTTGAGCGCGTCAGCCGAGGTGACTCGGACGCGGCCGGACGGGCGGTTTCGCGCGGTGAACGTGGCGTCAGGGCAGCTGGGCGCGATGTGCCCGGCGGTTGCGGCGAACTCCCGTTGCTGACGGGGCGCTTGCGCTCGTCGGGTAGGTGAATCTCGCCCAGCCCCATCCGGGTCTGGACGCGTCTCATCCAGCGCGGAGCCCACCAGCAGTCGTCGCCGAGCATCTTCATCACCGATGGCACCAGGAACATTCGCACCACGGTCGCGTCGAGTAGCAGGGCGGCCATCAACCCGAAGGCCAGATACTTCATCATCACCAGGTCGGAGAACACGAACGCGCCAGCGACCACTGCGACAATCAACGCTGCGGCAGTGATGATGCGGCCAGTCGTCGCCGTGCCGATCCGGATTGCCTCCTGGGTCGACATCCCGCGCTCGCGTGCCTCGACCATCCGCGACACCAGGAATACCTCATAGTCGGTGGATAGGCCGAAGACCAGCGCGATAATTAGCCCGATGACCGGCGCGGTCAGCGGTGTCGGAGTGAAGTTAAGCCACCCTGCGAAATGGCCGTCGACGAATATCCAGGTCAAGATGCCCATGGTGGACCCGAGGGTCAGAGCACTCATCAGGGTGGCTTTGATGGGCAACACAACAGAGCCGAACGCGAGGAACATCAACAGGATGGTGGTGGTGAGCAAGATGAGCACCATCAAGGGCATCTTCGCGAACAAGCCATGGATCGAGTCGAGTTCTAGCGCCGGAGTGCCCCCGACTAGCACCTTAATTCCCATAGGTGGCGTGATTGCGCGTAGCTCGGCGAGCTTCTTCGATGCTTCAGCTTGGTTGATCAGCCCGTTCTGCAGGACTCGCACGGACGGATCCTTCGAAGCGCCTACCGCGTACGTGCGCTCCTGCCACATGCTGTCGCGATTGTTGTCGGGGACAATGAACCCGCTGATCGCCATCGCTTTGCTGCGGATGTCTGCGATCTGTTGGTCGGTGACCGGCTCATCGTTGGTCGACTGGATGACCAGCGTGAACGGGTTGGTGCGGTAACCCGGGAAGAGTTTGTCGAATTGCTCCTGCGCCTGGCGCACCGGGTTGGTCGGCGGTAGGTACTTCTCGCTGATTCCGCCCAATGAGAGTTTGCCCACCGGAATGATCAGCAAGATCATGCCGATAATGATCGGCGTGGCGAACAACACTGGCCGCTTCATCACCCGGTTGACCAGGTCGCCCCAGAAACCGGCCTCGACCTCCTCGCGGGTTTTGGTTCGCTGCAGACGGTCGGCCAGCCACGTCAACACGGCGGCTGAGACTTTCCAATTCCGTAGGAAGGGCACCCGGAACAAGGTCTGGACGCCGAGCGCGTCGACGTGTCTGCCGAGAATCGCCAGGCAAGCAGGCAAAACCGTGATGGACAGGATTGCAGAAAGCATCACTGACGCGATCGTGGCGTAGGTCAGCGATTTCAGGAAGCCTTGCGGGAACAGCAGCAGACCGATCGCCGACGCGACGATCAAAACCGCGGAGAACGTCACCGTGCGTCCAGCGGTAATCACCGTACGCCGGACAGCCGTTTCGGTGTCGTAGCCCTCGGCGATCTCTTCTCGGAACCGGCTAACGATGAAAAGCCCATAGTCGATTGCGATACCTAGACCGATCAGCGACACAACTGGCTGGGCGAAGTAGTGCACCGGACCGAAGACAGCGATCAACCGCATGATGCCTAGCGCGCCGGCAATACACAGGCCGCCGACCATCACCGGTAGGCCGGCCGCGATCACGCCACCGAACACGAAGAACAGCACGACCGCGACCAACGGGAGCGCCAGCACCTCCATACGCTTTTGGTCGGTGGCGATGGTTCCTGTCAAACCTTCGGCCACCGGTTCGAGCCCGGCGAGTTGGACAGTGCCACCGTCGAGCTTCTGCAGATCCGGCACGATGGCCTTGTAGTTGTTGAGAATGGTGTCATCATCTTCGCCCTTGAGCGGGATGGACACGAAGGTGTACTTCTTGTCTTCGGTGGCCATTCCCTTCACCACGGCGCTGGTCGTGTTAGGCGCGCGTAGGTAGCCGGCCCATCCCATGACCTGGTCGGGGTGGTCGTTCTTGAATTGGTTCAGCTCGTCGACGACCTTCTTGGACCAGGCCGGGTCGTTGACGGTCTTGCCGTCCGGGGCGTGGAAGATCGCGACGATATGTCCGCTTCGGTCTCGGCCGTAGACTTCGTCGCCCAGTACAGATGCCTCGACGGACTGACTGCCGTCGTCGTAGAAACCGCTCTGCGTGACGTGCGAACCCAGGCTCAGCCCGAACGCACCGCCGCCGAGGCTCAGGGCCACCATGACCCCGATTACTATGTACCGGTAGCGGTACACAGCTCGACCCCACCAGGCGAACACGTGATCTCCTTACTGGATCGTTGCCGACCCGCGCATTGCTTTTCGGTTGTCACACACCTCGGTACTCACACACGCGAGGTCAGCAGCGACGACAGCGGCCGAAACGGCTGCAGCCAAGCCCCCTGTTCAGGCAGAGAATCCAGGCCGATTCGCGGTAGCGGCTCCCGGAAAACACCAGCAATGTCCTCCAGGTCGACGAACTCCAAGGTATCCGACGCTAGCGCCCAACTGGCGTGTTCACGAAATCCAAGCACGTAAACGCTGATTCCGGAGCGTGCGACATCCTCTAGCGGTTGACGGAATGCTTGACCGTCTGCGGACGCCACAACGAGCGCCGCCAACCCCTCATTGTTCCGCTGAGCGATGTGCTCAAGCATATCGTTGTCAACGTCGCTGTCCTCGTCGATCTTCGGCTTGGCGAAGACCGCAAATCCGACGTTGCGTAGCGCGTCCACCCAGGGCCGGACCACTTCTGCGCTGCCGGTCGCGATATTTGTGAAGACGGTGGCTTCCGGCTCGATCGTGAGGTCGGGGCGGTTGGCGGCGATGTCGGCGGTACGCGCCAGTAGCCATCGTCCCAGTGCGTCGAATCGGGGGCGTTCCAGCGCCGTCGGGCGGCGGCCCAGGATGGATCCGAGGCCCATGTCGAGGTTCGGGGCGTCCCACACCAGCAGGACACGACCAGTGGGCGCTGCGAAATCAGGCAGACATGCGCTGGAGAGCACCTCGGGCAGGGGCGCGGCTACTTGGCTGGCTACTTCTTCTATAAGGCTCATGTGCTTTCGTGTCTCGTCCAGAGCAACTCGGTGACAGCCCTGCCCGCATGCAGGGCTTTCGTCTCGTACTTCGTGGTGGGGCGCACGACAGAGATCGGTAGTCGGGTGCCGGGATCGACGCGGCGCAGCCGAGGTTCGGCGTCACCGTCAGCAGCGATCTGGGCGCCGTAGCCGGGATGGTCGGTTGCGGCGTGCAGTACGCCGCCAGGGTGCAGTCGGTCTGCGATCAGGGCGAGGGTGGCCGGCTGTAGCAGTCGTCGTTTATGGTGACGGGCCTTCGGCCACGGATCTGGGAAGAAGACGCGAACACCGGATAGCGATGCCGGGGCGATCAGGTTTTCCAGGATGTCGGTCGCATTCCCGCGTATCAACCGGATGTTGTTTGTTTGTGAGTCCACGCGCGCACTCTCAATCGCGCACAGCAGCTGTGCCAGCCCCCGGCGATACACTTCCACCGCGATGACGTCGATATCGGGCTCAGACTGGGCCATCGCCAGAGTCGAGGTGCCGCTTCCGCAGCCGATCTCCAGCACCAGTGGCGCGTCTCGGCCAAACCAGGCGCGGGTGTCCAGCGGTCTCCTGTGCGGGGACTCTGGCACTGCCATGACTCCCAGTTCCGGCCACAGCCGCTCCCCGGCTTGGCGTTGGGCATTCGACAGGGCGGAACGTCGCGAGCGAAAGTTGGTGGTCGGGAAATAGGGTCCGGAGTGCTTCTCGGCTTCGCGGGCGAACCCTTGGCGGGGCGATCCCACCGCTGTTTCGGGGCTTGCCCGCAGCCCGGGTTGCGCATGCATTCGTACATGGTGGCCTATGAATCGGCGATGTAGCCGCTCGTCGTCCAGATTGATACCCAACAGTTGCCTTCGGCTGGTACCGGATGGTGGTGACTCGCGCGCCGACAGCGCGGATGCCACCATGCGGTGGCGGAGCGATCCGGCTCAATGACCGGCGGTCAGCTCGAATTGGGTCTGGCGCGCGATGGGGGGAAAAGATGCAGGGAGGCCACGCATTCGTCGACGAACTTGTGCGATTTGCCGCAGTGACGGCTGACCAGCAAGTTCATGCGATCGCGCGGCGGGCTGCGGCACCGCTGCGCGTCGCGGTGCACGGGCGTTGCGGGGCGGGCCGGCGCACGGTGGCGCGTGCCCTGGCTCGCGCAGGGGTTTGGTCGGATATCGCGGTGGCGCCGCCGCCGGCCAGCGCGCGGACCGGGCGTATCGGCTGCACCGGCCACGAGGACGTAGACCTGAATGTGTATGTCATCGTCGAAGTGGTCAAACCCGAAGACCGGGAAGCTGTGGCCGCTCTCAAAGCGGCGCGGCGACCGGTACTGGCGGTGCTAAACAAGGTGGATCTGGCGGGCCCGCTGTCGGGCCGGACCGGCCGTCTGCCCAACGAGGGACCCGTCGCGGCGGCGCAGGCGCGCTGCGCGCACTATTCCGCGCTCGTCGGGGTGCCGATGGTCCCCATGATCGCCCTGCTTGCAGTCGCCGGGTTCGACAATTTCGACGACCGCCTATGGGCAGCACTGCGGGCATTGGCTGCTGGCCTTGGCGGCGCTGCCGTGCTCGAAGGTTCTTTCGATGGGTTCCTGGGAGCTGATCTTCCGGTCACGCCGGACGAGCGGCTGCGTCTTCTGAACAGTCTTGACCTATTTGGCATTGCGCTTGGCGTTGCGGCGCTTCGGCGCGGCTGCACCATGGCGCAGGCGCGGACCATATTTCGCAGGGTCAGCGGGGTCGATGCGGTCATCGACGAGGTGGCTGCCGGCAGCGCCGTGGCGCGCTACCGCCGCGTGCTTGCGGCGGCCGCCGACTTGGAGGCTCTGGCGGTATCGCACGCAAAAGTCAGCGCGCCGATCAGCGAGTTCTTACGCTGCGATGACACGGTGATCGCCCGGATGGCTGCCGCCCTCGACGTGGCTGAGGCGGTCGGGCTGGAAGCCAGCTTGCCCGACGATTCGGCTGAACTTTTGGCGCGGGCAGTTCGATGGCAACGCCGCGGCCGAGATAACAGTCTGACCAGTAGCTGCCGGGTCAGTGATGCTCGCCGCACGTGCTGCGAAGATATCGCGCGGGGTTCTCTTCGGCTCTGGGGGCGGGCCCGCGGAACTCGCGGTTGTGCTGATTCTGAGGTGTCCGGGGCGAGCCGGTGACCGACGCCGACGGGTTAGTGGCTGCGATCGAACCACGGCTGGGCTCACCGCCCATCAACCGTCGTCAGGTGGTGTTGGTGACAGGTCCATGGCTGGCTGGGGTAAGCAGCATGGTTGTCAAACTTGCCGAACGGCTGCCGCAGTACACCTTCGTGGAGTCGCTGCAGCCAGGATCCGGTGATGCGCCTATGGCGGTGGTTTTTGTCGTTTCCGCTGCGGCCTTGCTCACCGAATCCGACTGCGACCTGCTGGACTCGGCTGCCGGTCACACCGACCTAGTAGTCGCGGTTGTATCCAAGATTGATGTGCATCTGAGCTGGCGGGAGGTGGCGGCTGTCGACCGGGCGAGATTGGTAAGTCATGCGTCGCGCTACAGCCGGGTGCCCTGGGTTGGCGCCGCGGGTGGCGTCTTAGGACTGGTGTAAAAACGCTGGGCGCATGTTCCTGGTGGTCATGTTACGCGGCGGTGGTGTCGGTCGTGGTTGTTGTGGTGGGGGGATGCAGTGGGCGGGGTGGCTCGAGCAGTTGGTGGCGTAGTTCTTGGAGGTGGCGGCTGGTCGCTGATGTTTGGGTGACTCCGCGCCAGCCGCGGCTGGCGCGGTCGAGGACGGCCCATACCAGCGACAGACAGCTGGTTTCGCCGGGTAGGCGGCCGATGACCTTGACCCGGCGACGGGATTCTCCGAAGGTGCGTTCGATGAGGTTGGAATGGCGGATGCGTGTCCAGTGTTGGCGGGGGAAGCGCAAATGCACGCTCAGCGAGGCGAAGTCGTTGGCCAGGCAAGCGACCGCGGCTGGGTAGAGCCCGCGGTATGTGGTGGTGAACTCCTCGGCGCGGCGGGTGGCTTCATCCACGGCCTGCTGGCCGGGTGGCTGGTCAATGTCATCGAAGATCGACCAGAACGCGGCTTTGATCTCGTCCTGGACCGCGACAGGTGTCTTGGCGATGACGTTACGGCAGCGATGGATCAGACACCGCTGACGCAGGCTTGCCGGAAACGTGGTCTCCCATGCGGCGATCAGGCCCGGCGCCCCGTCGGAGATGCCCAGTAGCGGCGGGCGTAGTCCCCGGTTCCTCAGGTCAGCCAAGAAGTCGGCCCACGCATCAGCCGACTCCGCTGCGGCTGGGGCCAGCCCAATAAACAGGGGCTTGCCGTCGGTGCAGATGCCCCAGGCGGCCAGCACCGGCTCGGCCGGGGCGTTGGGATGCATCCGAAAGTTCGAGGCATCCAAGAACAGGTAGTCCAACACCAGCTCATCAAGGCGTCGAGACGACCACGCAGCGAACTCGTCTTTGATGGCCGCACAAATCCGGCTCACCGTCGAGCGCGACAACGCCGCCTACGAGCCCAGCACCTCGGCCAACGCGGCCTCGATGTCGCGATCCGACAAACCGCGCACCCATCCCGAAATCACCAACGCCTCCAGAGCGTGGGTGCGCGTCACCCCGGCACCGAATAGCCGCGAACAGAACCGCTCGTCGGTGTCGCGTAGTTTCGGGCGGCATAATTCGACCGAGCCCATCGTGGTCTTCACCGTCGCCGGCGGTTGATACCCATTGCGGTACCCGCCCGGGCCGTCCTGAACCCGACGCTGGTGACGGGCTCGGCCCAACACTGCTTCTACCTCGGCCTCCACGGCGACCTGAAACACCAGACGCACCGATAACCGCCCGACCTCCTCCAAAATCTCGGTCAACGGCCGCTCGGTCGCGGCGAACAACTGATCCATCTCAACACGCACACGCTCAATCGGCGATACTCGCTTGGTCACGGGCGTAGCCCCTCCTTCATAGCTTTCGTCGGTTGCGACGGAACCTACGCCCGTGACCATTTACACCAGCGATGAGACGCGACCGCGCCGCGGCAGCGCCCGATCTGGGCCAGCCACGTTTGGACGAGGTGGTGGCAGTGGTCCGGGGGCAACTTGCCGATTCGTCGATGGCGCGTCGAAACAGGTTGCGGGCGTGGGAATCGTGGCTCGAGGCGACCGCGCAACGGTTTGAGTGCGATGAAGCTGGTTGGCGAGCGCGGACCGATGCGCTGCGCCAGCAGCGCAGTGCTGTGCTTCGGCAGCGACGCCAGTCGAGGGCCGATCGCGCCATTGCGCTGCGTGGTCAGCTCCAGCGGGCGCGGGTCCAGTTGTCGTATTCGGTGCGCAATCTTTGCGCGTCGGCACGTAGTGAGCTGCAATCCGATATCACCGGTATGACCCGACAGCGCATGGTCGGGTTCGAGGCAGCTACCCGTGGTCGGGTCGATGAAGTGGTCGCTGAGGTCAGCGAATGCGCGGCCAGCCAGCTTGCCGACGCGGCGCGGGCTTTGGGTTTGCCGGTGGAGATGCCTGCCCCAGAGGGGCGGCCCGAGGTAGCCGTGTGGGCGCCGCCGCTAAAATCACGTCGGCTGGAAACCCGGCTGATGATGCTGCTGGGGGGTGGATTCGGCCTCGGTGTATCGCTGACGCTTAGCCGGTTGGTTGCGGTCTTGGCCCCGGGCCTGTCCATACCGGGGGTTGTGGCGTGTGTTGCGATCGGCCTGGCGGTGACCGGTTGGGTGGTGAACAGCCGCGGCCTGCTGCACGACCGTGCTGTGCTGGATCGGTGGGTAGGCGAGGTTACGGCGTCGCTGCGGTTGGTCGCGGAGCACCTGGTTGCAAGCCGGGTGCTGATCGCCGAGTCGACGCTGAACAGGGCGTTGAGTGCGTTTGATGAGGCCGAAAACGCCCGGGTAGCCAACCGAGTGCGCGTCCTTGACAGTGAGTTGCGCGAACACGCAACGGCTGCGGCGCGGGCCGCGGCGCAGCGAGACCGGGAGACGCCAAGCGTCCTTGCCGCGCTTGACGCGGTGCGCGCCGAACTGGCCGAGCCTGTTGTGCCCCGGCCCGCTGCTTAGGCGGTGCCCAGGGCCGGTTGACCTAGTGGTTCACGCAGGCCAGGGCCGGATCGACGGTGAAAGTCGCCGGTTGCGGACGGCTGCGGAAGGTTATCGGGACCGACGTTTCTGATCTTTCTGAATCGTTGTTGTGAGATGGCTTATACCCGCCCAAGCCTTCCCCGACAAGTGATGCGCGATAATCTGTAGGAAAGCACCGACGAGTTGACAGCTGCGCTGGCGAACGCATTGTGTGACCGTATGCGACCTCACCGCTACCAGATATGCCGATAACTACACAGGAGAGTTTGATGACCTCAGCGACCATCCCCGGCCTGGACAACGCGCCGACAAGTCACCAGGGGCTGCTGTCCTGGGTGGAGGAGGTCGCTGAACTTACGCAGCCGGACCGGGTGGTGTTCGCAGACGGCTCCGATGAAGAGTTTCAGCGGCTGGCTAGTCAGTTGGTCGATGCCGGCACTTTCGTTCGGCTCAACCCTGAGAAGCACGAGAACTCCTACCTTGCGATGTCCGATCCGTCCGATGTGGCGCGGGTGGAGTCTCGGACCTACATCTGCTCCGAGCGGGAGTTGGACGCCGGCCCCACCAACAATTGGATGGACCCGAGCGAAATGCGGCCCATCATGAAGGACCTGTACCGCGGCTGTATGCGTGGTCGCACCATGTATGTGGTCCCGTTCTGCATGGGTCCGCTCGGAGCTGACCAGCCGAAGCTCGGTGTGGAGATCACCGACTCCGAATACGTCGTCGTCTCGATGAAGGTGATGACCCGGATGGGGACTGCCGCTCTGCGGAAGATCGATGACGGTGGCTTCTTCGTCAAGGCGCTGCACTCGGTGGGCGCTCCGCTGGAACCCGGCCAAGAAGACGTGCCCTGGCCGTGTAACGAGACCAAATACATCACTCACTTCCCTGAGACCCGCGAGATCTGGAGTTATGGCTCCGGCTACGGTGGAAACGCGCTGCTGGGCAAGAAGTGCTACTCACTTCGAATCGCGTCGGCAATGGCCCATGACGAAGGCTGGCTGGCCGAGCACATGCTGATTCTTAAGCTGATTTCGCCGGAGAACAAGGCGTATTACTTCGCTGCGGCATTCCCGTCGGCGTGCGGTAAGACGAACTTGGCGATGATCCAGCCG
Source organism: Mycobacterium sp. (assembly GCF_965230835.1). Classification (GTDB taxonomy): domain Bacteria; phylum Actinomycetota; class Actinomycetes; order Mycobacteriales; family Mycobacteriaceae; genus Mycobacterium. The sequence continues at coordinate 2,087,112 of NZ_CBDDLW010000002.1, read as the reverse complement.
ACCATTCCGGGTTGGCGTGCTGAGACGCTCGGCGACGACATCGCCTGGATGCGGTTCGGCGAGGACGGCCGGCTGTATGCCGTCAACCCAGAATTCGGATTTTTCGGAGTTGCGCCCGGCACCAACTGGGACTCCAACCCCAACGCCATGCGCACCATCGCAGCCGGCAATACCGTCTTCACTAACGTCGCTCTCACCGACGACGGTGATGTGTGGTGGGAAGGTCTCGAAGGCAACCCCGAGCACCTGACCGACTGGAAAGGCAATGACTGGCATTCCGGCAAGACGGATGCCAAGGCGGCCCACCCCAACGCGCGGTACTGCACGCCGATGTCGCAGTGCCCCATTTTGGCTCCGGAGTGGGATGACCCCCGTGGCGTACCGATTTCCGGGATTCTGTTCGGTGGTCGTCGCAAGAGCACGGTTCCATTGATCACCCAGGCTCGCGATTGGCACCATGGCGTATTCATTGGCGCCACCCTCGGCAGCGAGCAGACCGCCGCGGCCGAGGGGAAGGTCGGCACGGTGCGACGTGACCCGATGGCCATGCTTCCGTTCTTGGGCTACAACGTCGGAGACTATTTTCAACACTGGATCGACCTGGGCAAGAACGCTGACGAGTCCAAGCTGCCAAAGGTGTTCTTCGTTAACTGGTTCCGGCGCGGCGACGATGGTCGTTTCCTGTGGCCCGGCTTCGGTGAGAACAGTCGGGTGCTGAAGTGGATCGTCGACCGCATCGAACAGAAAGCCGGCGGTCGGTCCACACCTATCGGCATCGTTCCATCAGCTGAGGATCTCGACTTGGCCGGATTGGACGTCGCAGGCGCCGACGTTGCCGAGGCGCTGTCGGTCAATACCGACGAGTGGCGTGACGAACTGCCGCTTATTGAGGAATGGCTGGAATTTGTCGGCGAAAAGCTGCCTACCGGGATCAAAGATGAGTTCGCTGCGCTAAAGGAGCGCTTACGCGAGGCCGACTGACACGTTAGCCAGAGCTGGGGCTGTCTGTTCGGTGCGGTAGGAATCGGCATATGCAGATCCGCCAGCACACCTCCATGCAGAAGGGCATCAGCAAAGCCGCCGTCATCCTGCACCCTTCCGGAACAGTAGTCAGTTTCGACGATCTGGAAGCTCGCGCCAATCGGCTCGCACATCGGTTCCGCCAGGCTGGTCTCTGTGAGGGCGACGCCGTTGCGATCCTGATGGAGAACAACGAGCATATCCATGCGGTCATGTGGGCGGCCTGTCGCAGCGGTCTTTACTATGTGCCGATCAACACGCACCTGACCCCGGCGGTCGCGTCTCATCGCTGGTGTAAATGGTCACGGGCGTAGGTTCCGTCGCAACCGACGAAAGCTATGAAGGAGGGGCTACGCCCGTGACCAAGCGAGTATCGCCGATTGAGCGTGTGCGTGTTGAGATGGATCAGTTGTTCGCCGCGACCGAGCGGCCGTTGACCGAGATTTTGGAGGAGGTCGGGCGGTTATCGGTGCGTCTGGTGTTTCAGGTCGCCGTGGAGGCCGAGGTAGAAGCAGTGTTGGGCCGAGCCCGTCACCAGCGTCGGGTTCAGGACGGCCCGGGCGGGTACCGCAATGGGTATCAACCGCCGGCGACGGTGAAGACCACGATGGGCTCGGTCGAATTATGCCGCCCGAAACTACGCGACACCGACGAGCGGTTCTGTTCGCGGCTATTCGGTGCCGGGGTGACGCGCACCCACGCTCTGGAGGCGTTGGTGATTTCGGGATGGGTGCGCGGTTTGTCGGATCGCGACATCGAGGCCGCGTTGGCCGAGGTGCTGGGCTCGTAGGCGGCGTTGTCGCGCTCGACGGTGAGCCGGATTTGTGCGGCCATCAAAGACGAGTTCGCTGCGTGGTCGTCTCGACGCCTTGATGAGCTGGTGTTGGACTACCTGTTCTTGGATGCCTCGAACTTTCGGATGCATCCCAACGCCCCGGCCGAGCCGGTGCTGGCCGCCTGGGGCATCTGCACCGACGGCAAGCCCCTGTTTATTGGGCTGGCCCCAGCCGCAGCGGAGTCGGCTGATGCGTGGGCCGACTTCTTGGCTGACCTGAGGAACCGGGGACTACGCCCGCCGCTACTGGGCATCTCCGACGGGGCGCCGGGCCTGATCGCCGCATGGGAGACCACGTTTCCGGCAAGCCTGCGTCAGCGGTGTCTGATCCATCGCTGCCGTAACGTCATCGCCAAGACACCTGTCGCGGTCCAGGACGAGATCAAAGCCGCGTTCTGGTCGATCTTCGATGACATTGACCAGCCACCCGGCCAGCAGGCCGTGGATGAAGCCACCCGCCGCGCCGAGGAGTTCACCACCACATACCGCGGGCTCTACCCAGCCGCGGTCGCTTGCCTGGCCAACGACTTCGCCTCGCTGAGCGTGCATTTGCGCTTCCCCCGCCAACACTGGACACGCATCCGCCATTCCAACCTCATCGAACGCACCTTCGGAGAATCCCGTCGCCGGGTCAAGGTCATCGGCCGCCTACCCGGCGAAACCAGCTGTCTGTCGCTGGTATGGGCCGTCCTCGACCGCGCCAGCCGCGGCTGGCGCGGAGTCACCCAAACATCAGCGACCAGCCGCCACCTCCAAGAACTACGCCACCAACTGCTCGAGCCACCCCGCCCACTGCATCCCCCCACCACAACAACCACGACCGACACCACCGCCGCGTAACATGACCACCAGGAACATGCGCCCAGCGTTTTTACACCAGTCCTAAGACGCCACCACCCCGGCTGAGGTCGCCTACATCATCGACAACAGCAGCGCCAGGGCGATTATCGGATCGGCGGCGTTACGCGACACGTGTGCGAGTCTGGCGCAACACCTGCCGGGCGGCCTGCCGGAGCTGCTCATGATCGCCGGACCTGATCCCGCCGGCGAGCTGCCCGGGTGGGAGACCTACCCGGAATGTGTTGCTAGTCAACCGGACTGTCCGATTGACGACGAACGCGCGGGTGACCTGTTGCAGTACTCTTCGGGAACGACCGGCCGGCCCAAAGGGATCAAACGCGAACTGCCGCATGTCACCCCCGAGGCCGCGCCGGGGATGATGTCGGTGCTGATCGGGTACTGGATGGACACCGATTCGATCTATTTGAGTCCCGCCCCGCTCTATCACACGGCTCCGTCGGTGTGGTCGATGAGCGCCCAGGCTGCTGGTATTACCACCGTTGTCATGCAGAAGTTCGATCCAGAAGGAGCGCTCGAAGCCATCGCGCGGCATCGGGTAACTCACGGCCAGTTTGTGCCGGCCATGTTCACCAGGATGCTCAAACTGCCCGACGCCGTCCGCAGTTCTTACGATGTGTCCAGCCTCAAGCGGGTGATGCACGCGGCCGCTCCTTGTCCGGTAGAGATCAAAAGGCAGATGATGGACTGGTGGGGGCCGATCATTGATGAGTACTACGCGTCGTCAGAGGCGATCGGCGCGACGTTGATCACCGCCGAGGATTGGCTTGCCCATCCAGGTTCCGTCGGCAAACCGATGGAGGGTGGGGTTCACATCCTGGGCGAGGACGGCAGCGAACTCCCGCCAGGACAGGCAGGTGAGATCTACTTCGCGGGAGAGCGTTCCTTCGAGTACCTCAACGACCCAGTGAAGACTGCTGCGTCGCGCGATCAGCATGGTTGGGTCACCGTCGGTGACGTCGGTTATCTAGACGATGAGGGCTACCTCTTCCTGACCGACCGGCGCCATCACATGATCATCTCCGGTGGGGTGAACATCTACCCGCAAGAAGCCGAAAACCTTCTCGTCGTCCACCCGAAAGTGCTCGACGCGGCGGTGTTCGGGGTCGCCGATGAGGAGATGGGGCAACGTGTCATGGCGGCTGTGCAGACCGTCGACCCGGCCGACTCCAGTGACGAGTTTGCTGACGAGTTGCTCGTCTGGGTGCGAGAGCGACTGTCGCATTTCAAGTGCCCGCGGGCTATCGTTTTTGAGGCGCAGTTGCCCCGCACCGACACTGGCAAGCTCTACAAGAATGAGCTGATCGAGAAGTATTCGGTTGACTGATGCTCCGGGTAGTCGACCTGTCGTCGAGCGCGCCGGGCATCGGACCCGAAATTCGGGTCGCGGCGCCGGCGAATGTGGTTGTCGCGGTCGGAGTTCCGCGAGACGAATGCAGATTGAACACCCCGACTTTTACTCTGACCGAAGCCCCTTGCGCTGACCGCAGAGTGATCACAGTCGACTCGGTACCAGAGACCCTGGCTGGGTTGCAGGAAAGGTGTCAGCGTTGGCCGCATGCCAGCACTGTGTGCGCCGATGTGTTGGGTGCTGTGGATCCGGATGCCGCGACGCTGGCCGCGGTGGTGACTGAGTCGCTGGGTTACTCGACGTTGCAGTCCGGACCGGAGTTCGGGCGCTGGCTTGCCGAGCGCGGCCCAGTCAGCGTGGTGGATAGCGCTGATCCGGTGCAGTCGGAACGCAACGGTGCCACTCTGCGCATCAGCTTCAACCGGCCGCACCGCCACAATGCTTTTTCCACCCAAGCGCGCGCCGCGCTGCTGGAGGCGTTGACCGTTGCGCTTGTGGATGGGTCCGTCGGTCGTGTCCGGGATCCGGTGTAAATAGGGAGCACGCGCGTAGGTTCCGCTTCACGACCTGCAAGTCTGCGAAGAAGGAGTCACGCCCGTGCCTGTCCGCGTATCAGCGACCGACCGTATCCGCACCAAAATCGACGCCCTGTTCGCCGAGGATCGGGAACTGCCTGAAATCCTTGAAGAAATCGCCCGCCTCGGCGCCCAGCTACTGATGCAGGCGGCCCTGGAGGCTGAGGTCACCGAGTTCCTCGGTCGTGAACGCTACCAACGTACCGCCGCCTGTGCCGACGCTAACGGCGGTTCGCGCAACGGATATCGGCCGGTGACCATCAAGACCACCACAGGTGCGGTCACCTTGGAGCGGCCGAAACTGCGTGGCACCATGCAAGCGTTCGCCTCTCGGCTGTTCGGTAAGCATGTGACGAAAACCAACGCCCTGGAAACGCTGGTGATCGCCTCGTTCATCCGCGGCCTGTCCGTCCGGGATGTCAAGGCCACCCTCGCTGAAGCGCTCGGCGATCAGGCGGCGATCTCCAAGTCCGCGGTTTCGGAAGTCTGTAAGGCGATCCGGGCCGAATACCAGGCGTGGGCTCGTCGCCCACTCGGTGAGATCGCTCTGGACTACCTGTTTTTGGACGCCAGTTTCTTTCGGATGCATCCCGGGTCGCCGGCCGAGCCTGTGCTCGCCGCCTGGGGCGTCACCACCGAGGGCAAACCCGTGTTCGTCGGATTGTCACCCGGGACCGGAGAGTCCACCGACGCGTGGTCCGACTTCCTGACCGACCTGCGCGAACGCGGTCTTGCCACTCCGCTGCTGATCGTCTCTGACGGCGCCAAGGGACTGATCGCAGCCATCGAACAAATCTACCCAAAAGCGTTGCGCCAGAGATGTCTTATTCATCGCCTTCGCAACGTGCTTGCGAAGATCCCCACCGGGATGCAAGTCGAGGTCCGTGACGGATACTGGGCGATTTTTGATACCACCGGCCTGGGTATCGAGCCGGGACCGCAGCTGGTTGAGATCGTCGACAAGCGGATCGAGGCGTTCGCCGCTAAATACTCCGACCTCTACCCGGCGGCTATGCGGATCCTGCTCACCGACAAAGCAGGGCTGACCGCCTATCTGCGGTTTCCGGTTGAACACCATGGCCGCGTTCGGCACTCAAATTTCATTGAGCGCTCCTTTGGAGAAACTAAGCGACGGACCAAGGTCATTGGCCGATTCCCCGGCGAGACCAGCGCCATCAGCCTGGTGTGGGCCGTGCTCGACCGCGCCTCGGCCGGTTGGCGCGGCCTCACCATGACACCGGTCGGCACCCGACTGCTGCAAGACCTACGCCGATCCCTGCTCGACTCACCCCGCCAACTGCGACCGCCTCAAAGTCAAGCACCTACCGGCCAGGCAGATCCCGTCTCCGCCACGGCGTAGCGAGGCGCACGCACGCGTGACGACGCCCACCCGGTCCCAGTAAGGGGAGGTGAGGGAAACCGTTTGCCACGGCGGCGTGGCCGTGGTCGATAGCCTGCACAATGTGGATCTGAATGGGATGACAGCGGTGGTGACCGGCGCAGCTAGTGGCATCGGGCGCGCGTTGGCGCATGCACTGGCCGACCGTGGAGCCAACCTCGTGCTCGCCGACATCGACACCGTCACATTGAGCGAAGTTTCGCAGTCACTGGGGGCACAAGCGGTTCCCACTGACGTTGCCATGCCGGATGCGGTCGAATCGCTCGCTGAAGCCGCCGGCGACGCCCGGGTCGTGTGCCTGAACGCCGGAATCACCGGTAGGAGCTTTGGTGCTCCGTGGGAAGTGGCCGCTCCTGACTGGAACAGGGTGTTCGCGGTCAACGTCGGTGGCGTTGTCAACGGCTTGCGTGCGTTCGTACCCAGACTGCTGGCCGCGAACCAGCCCGCGCACATCCTGATCACCGGCTCATTGGCTGGGGTGCTGACCTTTCCCAGCGGCGGCGCTTACGGACCCTCCAAGCACGCCGTCGTGGCCGTGGCCGAACACACCGCGCTGGCACTGGCCGACACGCCGATCGGCGTGAGCATGATCTGCCCCGCCCTGGTCTCGACAGGCATGTCCACCGACGGCATCGACCCCGCCGAGGTCGCTGCACAGGCGCTGGCCACTATCGACCGCGGAATCTTCGCTGCGGTCCCACCCGACTGGCAGCGCACCCTCATCACCGCGGCATCGCGTCGCGCCACTGGTCAGCGTCCCGAATCGCCTGCGGTCGCCACCTCGACCACGCAGAAACAACCACCAGCGCCCTCATAGCCCAAACATCGCCGGCGCACGAACCACGACCGGCCCGTACAACCCCCAACCCGCGAATCGACCTGCCGCCGAACCAGACGCCCGTATGCTAACAGCGGAGCGAAACTGGCCCTGCCTTTTACACCGGCATCTGGACGCAGCCGGTCCGTCACTGAAGTGATCTTGAGTGGTAGGGGCCCTTCATTTTGCAGTGGTGGAGACCTTGCGGAGTTCGGCACATTCGCTGACCCGGCAAGTGCTCATCTGGCTCGCACCCGCTACAGCCCGGCGCTGGCGCTCGACGCGCTCACTGCCAAGTTGGGCAGCCGGTGCCGCGCCGAAGTGCACGGTCAGGTGTTGGGTAGCGGATTGGAGATGGCAGCCTTTTGCGGATGGGTTGACGCACGCGGTGATTCGGTATTCGGTTTGCCTGAATTGAGTTTGGGGCTGATTCCGGGTGCCGGCGGCACGGTAAGTGTTACGCGCCGCATCGGCCGCTGGCGTGCGGCATATCTGGTGTTGTCCGGTCGGACTATTGATGCCGAAACGGCGCTGGACTGGGGTCTGGTCGACGCGGTGTCTTCCGTGCCCGCCAAATCAGATCAGACTTAGGAGCTTTCGGTCACAAAACGGGAGACCGCTCAGAAGTCTGAGTACGTGGTGGTGATAGTGGAGGGAGTGTTGTGGAAGGCCACCGCAATAAGAGCGACATAGACCACCATAAAGATGACGGCAACGACCGCACCCGTGATCGCGCCGATAATGGCCCACTTTTTGGCGTTCGCAGACGCGGTCAGTGCTTCAGCATATCGGCCCTGAGCCCATAGCCCGGAGACTTTGGTCGAGTAGACGATTGACACAATCCCAAACGGAAGACAGCAGAGAACCGTGCACAGAATCGCCCACACCAGGTAGTTGTCCGGCTCACGCGGATAGCTCGGCTGCTGCCCCCAGCCCGGTTGTTGTCCCGGCCAGCTGGGTTGGGGACCCTGCCAACTCGGTTGCTGGCCCTGCCATTCTGGTGAGCTTTCGTACGATCCTGGCGGATTGCTCATGGCAGCTGACGTCCCTTCGGGCCAAACGCTGATACTTCTGCGCCGTTTGCTCGGTGTCGAAGTCAGGCAAAATATACAGCAGCCGAACTTTGTGCTGAGGGATTTTGCTTCGCGCCGCTAGATTCGGCCCCGGGCTACCAACTGTCCTGCTATCACATTGCGCTGGACCTCATTGGTGCCCTCGCCCACGATCATCAGCGGTGCATCGCGAAAGTAGCGTTCGACATCGTATTCGGTGGAGTAGCCGTAGCCGCCGTGGATCCGCACGGCATTGAGTGCGATCTCCATGGCGACCTCGGAAGAAAACAGCTTCGCCATCCCGGCTTCCAAATCACAGCGCTCCCCGCTGTCGTAGCGCTCGGCGGCGTAGCGAGTGAGCTGGCGGGCGGCGGTCAGTTTGGTTGCCATGTCGGCCAGATAGTTGCCGACAGCCTGATGTTTCCAAATCGGTTTACCGAAACTCTCGCGTTGTTGGGCGTATGTGAGTGCGTCTTGCAGTGCCGCCGACGCGACACCCAGGGCACGCGCAGCCACCTGGATGCGTCCTGTCTCAAGGCCTTTCATCATCTGCGAAAAACCTTTGCCAGGCTGACCACCTAAGATTGCCGTCACAGGCGCCCAGAAGTCGTCGAACGACAGCTCACAGGATTCGATGCCTTTGTAGCCCAGCTTGGGGAGGTCGCGCGATACTGTCAGTCCCGGACCGTGCTCGACAAGTAGGATCGACATTCCGCCGTGCCGCGGTACGGCGTCTGGATCGGTCTTGGCCAGCAACGCGATCAAGCCGGAACGTCGAGCATTGCTGATCCATGTCTTGGATCCGTTGATTTGCAGTCCGGCTGCGTCATCAAAGTTGGCTGGTAGGGCGGTGGTCGCCATGTTTTGCAGGTCGGAGCCGCCGCCAGGTTCGGTGAGAGCCATGGTGGCTCGCAGCTCACCGGTGGCCATCGGGGGCAGGTATTACTGTTTTTGCGCCTCGGTGCCGAACAACGTCAGCAGCTTGGCGACGACGGTGTGCCCGCCCATCGCGCCGGCCAGGCTCATCCAGCCACGTGCCAACTCCTCGGTGACCTGTACATAGCAGGGTGTCGACACCGGCGAACCGCCGTATTCCTCGCCGATTGCCAGTCCGTAGATGCCGATGCGCTTCATTTGTTCGATCCAGGCCTCGGGGTAGGTGTTGGCGTGCTCGACCTCGCGTACGGTGGGTTTGACGTCGCGGTCGATGAATGCTCGTACAGTCGCAACCAGCATCTGTTCGTCTTCGTTCAGCTCACTGTGCACCGGCGACCGCCCTCCGTGTTGACCCGTGGTTCCATAGCCTGCCAGCATGTGGCATTGTGACCATCGGGTATGCGGGTATCCGCGAGGGCGGGCCTTACTTTGACGAGCTTTCGGTGGGGCAGGTGTTCGATTGGGCGCCCGCGGCGACGTTATCTTCCGGATTGGCAGCTGCTCATCAGGCGATTGTGGGTGACCGGCTGCGACTGGCTCTCGATGCTGAACTGTGCGCCGCCGTGACGGGCGCACCGGCGGCGCTGGCGCATCCGGGCTTGGTGTGCGATGTCGCGATCGGGCAGTCGACGCTGGTGACTCAGCGGGTCAAAGCCAACTTGTTCTACCGCGGGCTTGCCTTTCATCGATTCCCGGTGATCGGCGACACGATATACACCCGCACCGAGGTGGTGGGGCTGCGCGCCAACTCGGTCAAGCCGGGCCGGGCGCCAACCGGCATGGCGGCGTTGCGGATGACCACGATCGACCAGGCTGATCGGCTAGTGCTCGACTTCTACCGGTGCGCCATGCTGCCCACCAGCCCGAACTGGCGGCCGGACCACGACGGATCTAGCCGAGCCGACGATGACTTATCTGCGATTGGTGCCGATGCGGCGGGACCGGCGGTCGATCCGACGGCACGATGGGATGGCTCGGTCTTTCGGAATCGAGTCCCGGGCCCGCATTTCCAGGCCGGTATCGAAGCCGGCATTGTCGGTGCGGTGCTGCACAGCAGCGGCGACCTTGTCAGCAGTGCGCCCGAGCTGGCCCGGCTCACGCTAAATATTGCTGCCACCCATCACGATTCGCGGGTAGGTGGGCAGCGTTTGGTTTACGGCGGACACACCATCGGCCTCGCGCTGGCACAGGCGAGTCGGTTGTTACCCAATCTGGTCACGGTCCTTGGCTGGGAGTTCTGCGATCACACCGGGCCGGTGCGCGAGGGTGACACTCTCTACAGCGAACTACGGGTGGAGTCCGCCGAGGCGACCGCGGATGGGGGCATACTGGGGCTGCGATCTTTGGTTTACGCGGTCAGCGATGTCGCGGGCGAACCCGACCGGCAAGTCCTGGATTGGCGCTTTGATGCACTGCAGTTCTAGTAGCGAACCTCCTTACGAGCACAATGGTGGTCGTGAGCGGCGCACCAGCCCGGCGTGTTGACAACTGGGGGAGCAGCGGTCTGGCCTACCTGACCGGCCTGCCTGACGGGCCGCCCGACTTCTCCCGCGCGAATGTGTTGGGCAATGCCCAGCGGATCGCCACCGATGCGGCGACGCTGCTGACTGGCAGGGCCGGGCTGCTTGGGTTGTCGCGCGGTGGTCGTGTTTCTGCCGGCCGCGCCACCCGACTGCTCGCGGCTCGGAATGGTTGGTGTGCTATCACCCTGTCGCGACCCGACGACGTCGCCGCAGTTCCGGCGTTGGTGCAAGCGGACGAAGTGTCTGAAGACCCGTGGCCGATGCTGGAGCGTTGGGCCGCGACGCGGCCGGTGCTTGCGATCACGGAGCGGGCCGAGCTGCTCGACATTCCGGCGGCCGCGCTGGGCGAAGCCGCGGCCGCAGCACCGCGCGTACGTCGCTTGGGGGCGCGCGCGTTCAGGCGTGATGTGCGCGGTTTGCTGGTAGCTGACTTGTCATCGATGTGGGCGGGCCCGCTGTGCGGTCACCTACTGGCCCGGGCAGGAGCAACTGTGGTCAAGGTCGAAAGTCCACGCCGCCCCGATGGCACCCGGGCCGGCAATCCTGCGTTTTTCGACTGGATCAATGGCGAGAAATTGTTCTACAGCCTGGATTTCGATCGCAACGTGGACGAGCTAGCCGAGTTGCTCGCGGTCGCCGACATCGTGCTTGAAGGGTCGCGACCGGCGGCGCTAGCTCGGCGACGGCTCGGTCCGGGGCACGTTGCTCCGCGAGCGGGTCGAATTTGGCTGCGCATCAGCGGGCACGGTGCGGATTCTGGGCGCCCGGCATTCGGCGACGATGCCGCGGTAGCCGGGGGTCTGGTTGGTGGGGATGCTGACGGGCCGGTGTTTTGTGGCGACGCCATTGCCGACCCACTCGCAGGGCTCGAGGCCAGCCGCGCCGTGGCCGAATCGCTGGGCCGCGGTGGCGGCGAACTGATCGACGTGTCCATGGCGACGGTCGCCGCGACCTACGCGGCGTTGCCGACGCACGTATCGGTGGCGGCGCGCCCGGCCCCACCGCCGTCGGCCCCACCCACCTCGAAAACAGCTGCCGCACCCGGCGCAGATGGAGTTGCGGTGCGCCGTTTGGTAGTCGAAAGACGCCGATCGTCATGCTGATCCGGAGGGCCACCCTATTAGACGGAGTGATGGCCGACGTCCGGTTGGGCGCATGGATCGAGGACATCGGCGACGGCTTGGCCGCCAAGCCGGGGGAGACCGTGTTCGAGGCTCATGGTGGGACTCTGATACCCGGATTGCACGACCACCATGTGCACGTGCGTGCGGCGGCGGCCGCGCTGGATTCGTTGATCGTCGGACCTCCCGCAGTTCGCACCAAAGATCAACTAGAGCAGGTTTTGTCGAACGCCAAGCCGGGCGCCGATGGTTGGATCCGTGCGGTCAGCTATCACGAGTCCGTTGCCGGGCGCTTGGACCGGAACGCTATCGACGCGATGGTGCGCGATATTCCAGTGCGAATTCAGCACCGCAGTGGTGTGCTGTGGATGCTCAACTCCACAGCTTTGAGCCAGGTTGGCCTGGCCGAACACCAAGACGGGCGCCTGCGCAGTGCCGAACATGGCTGGTCCGACGCGTTGCAGCGACGCGAAACCCACCTCGCAGGACTGAGCCGGGTGTTCACCGCGCTTGGCGTCACCGGCGTCACAGACGCCACGCCTGACCTGGGCGCCGATGACATGATTTCGCTGATGGTGGCGCACCGTCGTGGCGAGTTCCGGCCGCAGCTGCAATTCTTGGCGCCGGGAAAGAAGATCCTGCAAGATGACCATCTGGACTTGGATGCGCTGGCGGCGTGGATCGCCGAACGGCACGGTGCTGGCCGGCCAGTGGCTGTGCATTGTGTGACCGCGGCGCAATTGGTGGTCACTATCGCTGCTTTGCATTCGGCTGGTAGCCATCCACTTGATCGCATTGAGCATGCTGCGGTTGTGCCCGACGATTGCCTGACCGATCTCGCCGTTTTGGCCGGCCGTGGGTTGACCGTGGTGACCCAGCCCAACTTCGTCGCCGAGCGGGGTGATCATTACTTGGCCGAGGTATCTGTGACTGAGCATGGCCAACTGTGGCGGGTCGCGTCCTTGCTGAAGCTGAATGTGCCCGTGGCGCTGTCTACCGACCTGCCATTCGGCGGCGGTGACCCGTGGGCGGCGATGCGCGCTGCCGTACATCGCACCACGCCAGGTGGGGCCGTCCTCAATTCTGGCGAATGTGTTGCGGCCCGAGAGGCTTTGACGATGTTTCTGGGATGGCCCGATCAGCCAGGCCGAGCCCGCGCGGTCGCGACCGGACAGCCCGGGGACCTCTGCCTACTATCGGAGCCGCCCAAGACGGTACTGGCGGAGCTGGATTCCAGCATGGTGGCAGCGACGATCATCGGCGGTGAGATCGCCTATGTCGCATAGCGGGCGGGTGCTCAGGCCGCTGGTGGAAGTGCTGTGCGCAGATAGTCGCGCATGCGCGCAGAAAGATTCTGTGCCACCCGCGCTTTCGACAAAATCTGGTCGAAGCGGCGTCGGCGCCCAAGGGCGCGTCGGCCTGGCATGGCATGCTGGGCGCGTAAGCGAACCGTTTTACCTCTTCCCAACGTTGTTATTGACAGGTATTGGTAGTAGTCGATGCGAGGATCCAGGTACCGAAGGGAATGATGCTGGTGTCGGCGCTTGTCGTTAGCGTGTCGGCGTCCGTGCGGGCGATGTGGTCGAGCGCTATGCCAGGGGCTTGAATGCTGGGGCAACTCTATGATCGGGCGCTCGGTGGCGAGCGATGTTGGATCCGCCATGAAGACGGTCAGGTGCGTCCGCTGCCAACTCACCGCTGGTTGGGTGCTCGTGCGGCCCCAGATGGACCGGACTCGGCGGACGAGGCGTTCGATGAGGGCGTGACCCGCATGTGTAGCGGGCCGACCATCGAGCCGGGGTGTGGGCCTGGGCGCTTGGTGGCCCGATTGGCTCGGCGGGGGACACCGGCACTAGGCGTCGATCGGTCAGCGACGGCGATCGACCTGGCAGGACGCAGCGGTGCGCCGGCCCTGCTGGGTGATGTGTTCGAGCCGTTGCCCGGCATGGGCCGTTGGCAAACGGTTTTGCTCGTCGACGGGAATATCGGCCTCGGGGGAGATCCGCGGCGAATTCTGGGTCGGGCGGCTGAGTTGTTGGTTGGCGGCGGTCGTTGCGTGGCTGAATTCGACGCGACGGCCATCGGTATTCGGGTTCGTTGGGTTCGGTTGGAGTCAGCTTGTGATGTCGGGCCGTGGTTTCGTTGGGCGTCGGTCGGCGTGGATAGCGCCGCGACGTTAGCCGCCCACGTTGGCCTTACGTTGACTAGCCTGCAGATGATCGGTGGTCGGGTAATCGCGAGTCTGGCGGCTTCGTGAACCATCCGGCTAGAAAGCCAGAACGTCCCCCGGAGCACTCGGACGACTACGGTTATCCCGCGAGTTTGTGGCGCGCGCTGGACCGGTATCGGCCACCTGGTGTGCAACGGCTGTCACGGTTTCGTAGCCCGTTGCGCGGCCCGTGGCTCACGTCGGTGTTCGGGCTGGTGCTGTTAGTAGCACTGCCAATCATCGTTATCACCGGATTGACGTCCTATATCGCCTATGCGCCGCAATTCGGCCAGGCTATTCCTGACGATGTTGGCTGGCTACGGTTGCCCGCCTTCACCTGGCCCACCCGTCCATCGTGGTTGTATCGGTTGAACCAGGGCGTCCATGTGGGGCTGGGTCTGGTCATCATCCCGGTGGTGTTGGCGAAGCTGTGGTCGGTGATCCCAAAGCTGTTCGTGTGGCCGCCGGTGCGCTCGATCGCCCATCTGCTGGAACGGGTGTCACTGTTGATGCTGGTCGGCGGGCTGCTGTTCGAGATCGTAACCGGTGTGCTCAACATCCAGTACGACTACATTTTCGGGTTCAGCTTCTACACCGGGCACTACATAGGGGCGTGGGTTTTCATTGCCGGATTCTTGATGCACATCGCACTCAAGATTCCACACATGATCACTGGATTGCGGTCGTTGTCAATGCGGGAAGTGTTGCGCACCAACGTGACTGATACCCGCCCGGAGGCCCTTGATCCGACCGGGCTGGTAGCTGCCGATCCGGCTGAGCCGACGATGAGTAGACGAGGCGCGCTGGCCTTGGTCGGCTCCGGCGTGCTGCTGATCGCCGTGTTGACTGTCGGTCAGACGCTGGGGGGTCCCGTGCGTAGGTTGGCTTTATTGCTGCCGCGGGGCCGGACTGGATCGGACGGCCGCGACTTCCCGGTCAACAAGACCGCCGCCGCGGCCAGGATCGCACCTGAGGCTGTCGGCGCGAGCTGGCGGTTGATCCTGCGCGGTGGGCCCGCCGCGGTGGCGCTGGACCGCGCGGCGTTGGCCCGCCTGCCGCAACGTACCGCTCGACTGCCGATCGCTTGCGTCGAAGGATGGTCGACCGTTCAGACGTGGAGTGGGGTGCCGCTGGCCGAGTTGGCTCGGATGGCAGGTGTGCCGGTACCCCGGTCGGCTCGAGTGGTTTCGCTGCAGAGAGGCGGTGCCTTCGGCTCGGCGACCCTTCAAGGCAATCAGGTCAGTGACCCTGATGCGCTGCTCGCACTGCAGGTCAATGGCGAAGACCTCACACTCGATCACGGCTATCCGGCCCGGATAATCGTGCCTGCCCTGCCCGGTGTGCACAACACGAAATGGGTCGCATCCATCGACTTCGAGCCGAGCTGAGATGCCGCGTTTTCTTGGCTTCCTGAGGTCTCCGGAGCGATTCGCTCGTTACTATGGAGCTCATCCGCTGCACCTGCTGACTATGGTGTCCGGCTTTGCGCTGCTGGGCTACATCCTCGCCACCTTCAGGCTTACCGCGCTGTGGAACCCGGACACCTGGTGGCAGTCGATTGCCGTCTGGTTCGCCGCAGCTGTGATCGGCCATGACCTCGTTCTCTACCCTCTCTACGCGTCGGTTGACCGTGCGCTGTCGAGGCGTTGGGTGCAGCGTGCGGGCCGGCCCGCACCGGAACCCCCGATAGTCCGAGCTCGCAACTACATTCGGGTTCCTGCGCTGGGGGCCGGAATGACATTGCTGATATTCCTGCCTGGCATTATTCAGCAGGGCGCACCGACCTATGAGGCGGCGACAGGACAAACTCAACAGCCATTTCTCGGTAGGTGGCTGCTGCTCACCGCGGCGATGTTCGCCATCAGCGCCATTCTGTACGTTGGCCGACTCGTCGGCGCGCGTCGGCGGCATTTTGAGCAAAATTAGCAATAGCGTTTGAGCATTAAGAACATAGATTTCTGCGAATTATTCGCGGCTTTGATTCTGCGCCGCTGGGATCAATAGCCATACGGTTGGCGCAAACGTGGGACGACAAGTAGTAGGCTCACCTCATGACGGCGACGGGGCCCCACGCATGACACCGTGTTTCAGATGGCTGCTACGTGCCCGTCCTGGGGATTACATGATGGCGTTAAGCGTCGCCGGCGCTTCGCTCCCTATGGTTGGTAAGCACCTCGAACCGCTGGGCAGCGTCACTGCGATGGGAGTCTGGGGTGCCCGGCACGCGCCGGGATTCCTCTCCGCGACGGCGAAGGATTGGCTGACGCCGGGGAGCAACGAGGTTCGTCGCCGAGATCGGGAAAATACCAGTGAGGTGTCCCTGGCCGCCCTGCGTGGCATCGTGTCAGCCGGCGATCTGGATGCCGACTGGCCGGTCCCGGAGGGTGCGGCGCCAGTGCTGGGAGCCATGCGTCACCGTCGATACCTTTACCGCCGCGGCGTTCACTATGGAGACCACCCGGCGCAGTTGCTCGACGTCTGGCGGCCCAAAGATCTGCCTTCCGAACCCGCGCCGGTGCTTATTTTCGTCCCCGGCGGCGCCTGGATACATGGCAACCGCACCATCCAGGGGCATGCCCTGATGTCACGCCTGGCCGAGCTGGGGTGGGTGTGCTTGTCGATTGATTACCGCGTCGCGCCGCACCATCGCTGGCCGCGTCATATCCACGATGTCAAGACGGCCATCGCGTGGGCCCGGGCCAACGTCGACAAGTTCGGCGGCGACCGCAACTTCGTCGCGGTGGCCGGGTGTTCGGCCGGTGGACACTTGTCATCGCTGGCTGGGCTCACCGCAAACGATCCCAAATTCCAAGCCGAGCTGCCGGATGGGTCGGACACCTCGGTTGACGCTGTGGTCGGCATCTACGGCCGGTACGACTGGGAGGATCGCTCCACCCCCGAGCGCGTCCGATTCGTCGACTTTCTGGAGCGAGTCGTGGTGGGACGGAGGATCGACCGCAATCCAGACGTATTCCGGGACGCGTCGCCGATTGCCCGAGTGCACGGCAACGCGCCACCGTTCCTGGTGATTCACGGCAGCCGCGATAGTGTCATCCCGGTCGAGCAGGCGCGAAGCTTTGTCGAACGGCTACGCGGGGTTTCGCGCTCGCTGGTCGGCTACGTAGAACTGCCCGGTGCCGGGCACGGCTTCGACCTTCTCGACGGCGCCCGTACTGGCCCGACGGTGCACGCGGTATCGCTGTTCCTCAATCAGGTGCACCGCATTCGAACACAGTTCGCGAAAGAGGTCATCTGACCGCCGGCCGGCTGTAGGGTCAGCCTATGGGTTGGGGGCTGGCATGAAGCGACTGAGCGGCTGGGACGCGGTCCTGCTCTACAGCGAGACTCCGAATGTGCACATGCACACCGTCAAAGTTGCGGTGATCGAATTGGATCCGGACCGCCGCGGCTTCGATGTCGAAGCGTTTCGCGCGGTGATCGGTGGCCGGTTGCACAAGCTCGAGCCGTTGGGTTACCAGCTCGTCGATATCCCGTTCAAATTCCATCACCCGATGTGGCGTGAACATTGCGACGTTGATCTCGAATACCATGTCCGGCCCTGGCAGCTGAGTGCACCAGGCGGCCGACGCGAACTGGACCAGGCCATCGGACAGATCGCCAGCACTCCGCTGGATCGGGACCATCCCTTGTGGGAGATGTACTTCGTTGAGGGCCTTGCGGACAACCGGGTGGCCGTGGTCGCCAAGATTCATCATGCGCTTGCCGACGGGATCGCGTCGGCGAACCTGATGGCTCGCGGCATGGATCTGCTGCCAGAATCGAAAGATGGTCCGTACGTCACCGACCCAGCTCCCACCAAACGGCAATTGATGACTACGGCTTTCGCGGATCACATTCGCCACCTCGGCAGGATCCCCGCGACGATCCGTTACACCGCGCAAGGTCTGGGACGGGTGCGACGAAGCTCGCGGAAGCTGTCACCGGAACTGACGCGGCCCTTCACCCCGCCGGCAACATTCATGAACCATATGATTACCGCGGAACGAAGGTTCGCCACCGCCACCCTCGCGTTCGCCGATGTGCGGGAGACCAGCAAGAAGCTCGGGGTAACGATCAACGACATGGTGCTGTCCATGTCGACCGGAGCCCTGCGCAGTCTGCTCCTGCGATACGACGGCAAAGCGGAACCGCTGCTGGCTTCGGTACCGGTAAGTTACGATTTCTCACCCGAACGCATTTCTGGAAACCATTTCAGCGGAATGATGGTCGCGCTGCCGGCCGACTCCGACGACCCCTTGGAGCGGGTGCGTGCCTGCCACGCCAACGCATTGTCTGCGAAGGAGAGCCACCACCTGATGGGGCCGGAGCTGATCAGCCGGTGGGCGGCGTACTGGCCGCCTGCGGCTACCGAAGCTGCTTTTCGTTGGGCATCGAACCGGGATGGGCAAAACAAGGTTCTCAACCTGAATATCTCCAATGTTCCCGGCCCCCGCGAGCGCGGCAGGGTCGGCGGCGCGCAGGTTACCGAGATCTACTCGGTAGGACCGTTGACCGCGGGCAGTGGTTTGAACATCACCGTATGGAGTTATGTCGATCAGCTGAATATCTCGGTGCTGGCCGATGGCGCTACAGTCAAAGACCCGCATGAGGTCACTGAGGCCATGTTGGTTGACTTCGTCGAAATTCGCAGGGCAGCAGGGCTTTCAAAAGATCTGACGGTTATCGAGGCCGCCATGGCGCAGGCGTGATCCGCGACCGCTACCATCGGCACTGTGAGCGAGGGATCAAGCAACAACGAGTCTGAAGTCCTGGTCGATCAACGCGAGCGGATTCTGATCATCACGATCAATCGTCCGAAAGCCAAGAATGCGATCAACGCCGCAGTCAGCCAAGCGTTGGCCCAAGCGATGGATCGCCTGGATGAAGACGCAGGCTTGTCGGTTGCGATCTTGACCGGCGCGGGCGGTTCCTTTTGCGCGGGCATGGACCTGAAGGCCTTTGCCCGGGGTGAGAATGTCGTGGTTGCGGGCCGCGGCCTGGGCTTTACTGAGCGTCCACCCGACAAGCCGCTCATAGCAGCGGTGGAAGGATACGCGCTGGCCGGTGGGACAGAGTTGGCGCTGGCCACCGATCTGATTGTGGCGGCCAATGACTCGGCTTTCGGTATTCCCGAAGTCAAGCGTGGTTTGGTTGCCGGTGCTGGGGGATTGCTTCGTCTGCCAGAGAGAATCCCCTATGCGATCGCTATGGAACTGGCGCTCACTGGTGACAGTTTGCCCGCGCAACGAGCTCATGAGCTGGGGCTGGTGAATGTCTTGACCGAGCCCGGAGCGGCACTCGACGCCGCGATCGCCCTCGCGGAGCGGATTACTGCGAACGGTCCGTTGGCCGTGGCCGCCACCAAGCGGATCATCACCGAATCTCCCGGCTGGAGCCGGGCTACCAGGTTTGCCGATCAGATGAAAGTGCTGGCCCCAATCTTTGGCTCAAACGACGCTAAGGAAGGCGCGATCGCGTTCGCCGAGAAGCGCCCGCCGCGATGGACCGGGACTTAATCGGCTCGGTGGTGCTGTGCGGTTCGTTATCCGCGTCCGAAGCGCAGCGGACGAGTGCACCGGCGCTAGCGCCGACCGTGCGATCGGATCGATTACACTCGGCCTGAACTTGGCAAGGGCTGCATCCGGCAAGGATCGAGGATGAGCGTTTCGTTGCTGCTCGAGATGGCCACGTCGGACAACCCCGATCGCACGGCCGTTGTCTGCGGAGATCTGCGGTTGACGACTCAGGAGCTCAGCGACCTTGCCGACGGCGCCGCGGGGGTGATCGCGCGATCGCACGCTCAGCACGTCGCGTATGTGGGCACTGGGGGAGCCATGGTGCCTCTGCTCATATTCGCTGCGGCGCGCGCTGGGTTGGCGTTCACCCCGATCAACTACCGGCTGTCGACTGATGCTATCCAGGCTCTGATCGAGCGGTTGCCAAAGCCTTGGGTGATCACCGACGATGCGTACCGGGAGATCCCCGGCAGTACGTCAGCACGGCTGATGAGCACCGACGAATTCCTGATGGCCGCTCGCAATGCCCTGCCTGTCCAGGAGTTCCCCGATCCCGACTCGGTCGCTGTGGTGCTGTTTACCTCGGGCACCACATCTACGCCTAAGGCCGTCGAACTCTCGCACAACAATCTCAACAGCTATGTCACCGGGACGGTCGAATTCAACTCGGCAGGCCCCGGCGACGCCGCGCTGATATGCGTGCCGCCGTACCACATTGCCGGAGTCGGCGCTGCACTGTCGAACGTGTACGCGGGCCGCACAATGGTGTACTTGCTGAACTTTGATGCCCGGGAGTGGGTGCGGCTCGCTATCGCCGAGCAGGTCACAACGGCGACGGTGGTTCCCACCATGCTCGATCGTATCGTCGCCGTACTTGAGCAGGGCGGCTATCGTTTGCCGGCGTTGCGCAACCTAGCTTATGGGGGCTCGAAAGTGGGTTTGCCACTTGTCCGCCGGGCGCTTGAGCTGTTGCCTGAGGTCGGCTTCGTCAACGCCTACGGCCTGACCGAAACAAGTTCGACGATCTCGGTATTGACACCTGAGGATCACCGCGCGGCGCAGGCCGCGCCAGTAGCCGCTGTCGCCAAGCGATTGGGTTCTGTGGGGCGGCCGGTGCCGGGCATTGAGTTGCAGATTCGCGACGACGAAGGAACTGTCTTGGGTCCGGGTCGTTGCGGGGAGCTGTTTGTGCGGGGCGAGCAGGTATCCGGGCGCTACGCCGGGATCGGTTCGGTGCTCGACGAGCACGGCTGGTTTCCCACCAAAGACATCGCCTCGCTCGACGAAGGCGGGTACTTGTTTATCAGCGGCCGCAGCGATGACACCATCATTCGCGGTGGTGAGAATATCGCGCCTGCCGAGTTGGAAGAGGTGTTGATCGAGCACCCCCAGGTGCGGGACGTCGCCGTGGTTGGTGTCGACGATTCGCAATGGGGCCAAGCGATCGTCGCTGTGGTGGCGCCATACCCTGGCGTCGAACCGAACCCGGAGGAACTGCGCGATTATGTCCGCACCAGCTTGCGCGGATCGCGTACCCCCGACCAGGTAGTGTTTCGCGACGAACTGCCAACCACGGCCACCGGCAAAGTGCTTCGCCGCGAGATCATTGAGTGGTTGGCAGAACTGCGCGCCGGCCGGACGGTAAGCGATGGAGGCACCAAACCATGATCAAGAACGGAACTCGTCTCGCCAGCCAGGTGTGCGACACCCAGGTCATCGTCGTCAGAACCGCAGATAGTCTGGACGATCTGCGGTGTGGCGGCGCTTCGATGGTGGCTATTGGCGCAGAGCGTTCGGGTGAACTTGACCCTGCGTTCGCGGATGGCAGCGTGCTGGGTAAGCGCTACGTCGACGACTCCGGTGCCGAGGTGTTGGTCACCAAGCCAGGCACGGGAACACTTAGCATCGGCGCGACGAAGCTTCAGCTTAAAGAGGTCAAGCCGCTACCGGCTAGCGATTAGCGCATGAATGCGGCCCGGGTGACCGCGGTAGTACGCACAGGGGAAGAAAATACCAACAAACCCGACGGGTTCCGGCTAGCCGGCGACAGCTAGATCGTGGGCAATGTGGAGATCCGTACGGTTGAAAGGAGTTTGCGGTGACGGACGAGCCAGATTTGTCGGGGATCGACGTTGACCTCAGCGCGCCGGTCCTGGTAACCGGTGCCACCGGATATGTAGCGGGGTGGATCGTCAAGGGTTTACTGAATGCGGGCGTGACCGTCCACGCGGCCGTCCGGGACCCCAAGAACAAGGCGAAGATCGCGCATCTGGTTGACATGGCCGAGAGGTCACCCGGTGAGGTTCGGTTCTTCGGCGCCGACCTGCTCACCGAAGGTTCGTATACCGAAGCGATGGAGGGTTGCCGCATTGTTTTCCATACGGCCTCGCCGTTCGTGCGCGCGGTGGGCGATCCGCAGCGCGATTTGGTCGACCCGGCCGTATTAGGAACGGCCAACGTCTTGTCGAGCGCCAACCTTGTGGGTTCGGTGTCGCGCGTAGTCCTGACGAGTTCGGTTGTGGCGATCTGTAGCGATGGACGCGATTGTGAAAATGCACCTGGCGGCGTGATCACCGAAGCGATTTGGAACACGACGGCCTCGCTCGACTATGAGCCGTACAGCTACTCCAAGCGGCTCGCCGAGCAGGAAGCTTGGCGGCTCGCCGAGAGTCAGGATCGTTGGCGGCTTGTGGTCGTCAACCCCTCGCTGGTTACCGGGCCCGCGACCGGGCCCGATCCGACATCGGAGAGTTTCACCATCGTCAAGCAGATCGCGGACGGCACGATGAGACAGGGCGCGCCTCGGATTGGGATGGGCATGGTGGATGTTCGCGAGGTCGCGCGGGCGCATATCGCGGCTGCCTACCTACCGGACGCTCACGGGCGGCACATCGTTTCTGGCCACGACACCGACATGCTGGAGTTGGCGCAGGCGCTGCAGCCGCGTTTCGGGCGGAGCTTTCCGTTACCGAGATGGGCGTTACCTAAGTTCCTCGTCTGGCTGGCAGCACCGTTCGTAGGGCTTAGCCGTGATTTCGTCAACAACAGCGTTGGCCGCGCGTGGCGTGCTGACAACTCGAAGAGTCAACGTGAGCTGGGCATCACCTACCGGCCTCTGCGGGAGTCGATGGAGGACATGTTCTCGGACTTGATTGAACGAGGAGTCTTAACGCCGTCGGGCAAATGAATTCGCGGCTGTTGTGTCGTGTCGTCACTCGGGTTGCGTTTTACCGCGGGCGACGAATTCGCGTGCATTGACCAGGAACTCCAGCTGTTCGCCAACCTCGCGCAACGGGCCCGCGTTGCGAGTGGAACGACACAGCACAATTGCGCCCTCCAGGGCGGCGATCGAGGTCGTGGCCAGCGAAGCCGAATTAGCCTCATCGAAGCCGTCAGCGACGAACGCCCTGGTCAATGCCGCGCACCAACGGTCCAAGATGGCGCCTGCCGCGGTGGACAATTCGGGTTCGTCGTCGGCTGAGCCGACCACCGCTGCCACCACGGGGCAGCCGGCAGTGAAGTCTCCGTCGGCTAGCAGGCGTTCCCAGAATGTGACGAACTCTCGCAGCAGGACCTTGGCTCCCCGGTCGGCGGTGCCATCGATGACGCCGGTGATGGAATCGCCGGCGTAGCGCAGAGCCTCGCTGAGAATCTGATTGCGCCCGTTCGGAAAGTGGTAGTAGACCGAGCCGCGCGGTGCGCCGCTGCGCGCTAGCACCGCGTCGATGGTCACTCCCGCGGCTCCGCGTTCACGCATTAACGTGGCCGCGCTGACCAGCATCTTGTGGCGGGTGCCGCCTCGCCTGTTCGCTGCGGCACCAGCAGGGGTCATGCGGTACGCCGATGCTGTATTGGCCCGTGGATATCACGTGGGCTGAACCTGAACGGGTTGCGCTGAACGAGGGGTATCTGATGAGGGAAGCGGCATCCAGCGACGCTGAACTCGATGATCCGCATGTTTTCTCCTGCTGTGGGCAGCGTTGACGCATCGGAGATGCGGACCCGCTGTTTAGGCAATAAAGCATATTTATTCGACTGGGCGTCGGCAAGGTATCGATAGCGAATACCGCTTGGCAAGGGACTTCCTGGTCAATCCTGCGGCGCCCGCAGTCTTCCTTATATGGTCTATTGCATATTACTGATATGTGCGGTTCACTTTGTGGATGACTAGCACTTCCGATAGCGCCCTGACTGAGCTGCCCGTTTTGGAGACCGTGTCAATCGAACGTGATGGGGCTGTTCTGATGATCGGCCTGAACCGGCCGCACAAACGCAATTCGTTCAACCGGACGATGCTGGTCGACTTAGCCCGCGCCTATGCGCTGTTGGAATCCGATACCTCGGTGCGCGCCGGTGTGTTGTTCGCGCATGGCGACCACTTCACCGGCGGTCTGGATCTCGTGGACGTCGGCCCCAACATCGCGGCTGGGCAGATAGCCCTTCCTGACGGCGGTCGCGATCCCTGGCGGCTGGACGGTCCGTGGAGCACACCTGTTGTCGCTGTCGTGCACGGTTGGTGCATGACGTTGGGCATAGAACTCCTGCTGGCCGCTGACATTCGTGTCGCCGCTGTCGGAACACGCTTTGCGCAGCTTGAAGTGCAGCGCGGGATCTATCCGTTCGGTGGCGCGACGATCCGTTTACCGCGAGACGCGGGGTGGGGAAACGCCATGCGCTGGCTGCTTACCGGCGACGAGTTTGACGCGGCCGAGGCGCACCGAATCGGTCTGGTTCAAGAGGTGGCCGACGATGGGGAGGCAGCCTTGGCCCGGGCGCGCGAGATCGCACATACGATTGCCGAACGCGCGGCGCCGTTGGGTGTACGGGCCACGCTGAAATCGGCGCATCTGGCGCACGAGCACGGACAAGCCGCCGCGATCGAGCGATTACGCTCGGACGTCACCGCCCTGTTCGGCAGCGAAGACGCTGCCGAGGGCGTGCAATCGTTCGTCGAGCGCCGACAGGCTCGATTCGTGGGCCGCTAACTGGTGATCGTGTAACCCATCGGTAGCAGTACGCTCTTTTGCTGGGTGAAGTGCTCGACACCCTCCGGCCCGTTCTCGCGGCCGATGCCGGAGTTCTTATATCCGCCGAACGGGCAGCCGGGGTCAAAGGCGTACCAGTTGATTCCGTAGGTCCCGGTGCGGATCCGCTTTGAGACCTCGATGCCTTTGGGCACGTCGGTGGTCCAGACGCTGCCGGCCAGCCCGTATACCGAATCGTTGGCAATCGCTATCGCGTCCTCTTCGGTGTCATACGCAATGATGGACAAGACAGGACCGAAAATCTCCTCCTGGGCGATCGTCATCTTGTTGTCGACGTCAGCGAACACGGTAGGTTGCACGAAGAAACCTTCGTCCAGGCCTTCGGGGCGGCCGCCGCCGCACACCAGCCGCGCGCCCTCCTCGATGCCCTTGGCGATGTAGCCCTCAACGCGGGTCCGTTGCTTCTCCGAGATCAACGGACCCACCTGGACAGCCGGATCCGACGGACTGCCCACCGGGAGTGCTTGCACGAAAGCGCTTACCGCGTCCACGATTTCGTCGTACCTAGAACGTGGAGCCAGTATGCGGGTCTGATTCACGCAGCCCTGCCCGGTGTTCATCACACCGGAAAACACCAGCATTGGAATTGCGGCGGCCACATCAACATCCTCAAGGAGGATGGCGGCTGATTTGCCGCCGAGCTCCAGCGTGCACGGCTTGAGGAGATCGGCCGCCCGCCGGCCGATCTCCTTGCCTACTGCGGAGCTGCCGGTAAAGGTAAACATGTCGATATCGGGGTTGGATGTAAGTGCCTGTCCGGTTTCGATCCCGCCCGGCACGACAGACAGCACGCCCTCAGGCAGACCCGCCTCCGCGAACACCTCCGCCAAAGCATTTGCGGTCAGTGGTGTTTCCGCGGCTGGCTTGAGGACCACCGTGCATCCGGCCAGCAGGGCCGGGCCGAGCTTGTTGACTGCAAGGAAAAGGGGCACATTCCACGCGACGATCGCACCGACAACTCCGACCGGCTCGCGGTGGACGATGGTCTGCCCGTAGGAACCATTGCGTGTCTCGGTCCATCGGACCTGTTCCGCGGCATCGTTGGCAAAGAAGTTCATCGCCCCCATAGAGCCCATCCAGTGCATCGTTTCGACGATGGTTGGAGGTTGGCCGGTCTCAGCGGTCAGCAGGGCGGTGAACAGGTCCTTGCGCTCGTCCATCAACGCCACCGCAGCGGCGATGACCGCAGCGCGCTCCTTTGGCGAAGCGGCGGGCCAGGGGCCATGGTCGAAGGCCGCGCGGGCTGCGGCGACCGCGGCGTCGACGTCGGCTGCAGCTGCCATCGGCACCTTGCCGACGTAATCTCCGGTGGCGGGACTGCGCACCTCGATAATTTCGGAGGTCGACGGTGCTGTCCACTTGCCGCCGATAAAAAGTTTGTCGTATTCGGTCTTGGGGTTGTCGCTCATGGCCGCCACCCTACCCAAGCCGAAGATAGAACGAGAACCTGTTACAGTCCGGCAGCAGACGGACCATTTCGCGGCGTTATGACGGCTGCAGCACCAGCACCAGATTGCTTACCAGGAACTCGCGCAGCACCGGCACCGATGTCAGCCACCATGCCCACCTGGGGTGGTAACGAGGAAATGCGGCGATCGCGGCGCCCGTGCTCGAGGCCCAAGTCAGACCCTCAGCAGCCGACACCGCGAACAACGATGACCCAAAATTGTTTTTTGCCGGGCGGCCGTGTTTGCGGGCGTATAGCGCCGCGGCGCGAGCGCCGCCGAGATAGTGGGTCAGTCCCATTTCGTGCCCGCCGAACGGACCCAGCCAGACGGTATAGGAAAGCACAGCAAGGCCGCCAGGCTTAGTCACCCGCAACATCTCGGCGCCGAGCTGCCAGGGGCGTGGCACGTGCTCGGCAACATTGGAGGACAGGCAGATGTCGGCAGAGTCGTCGGCGAATGGCAGCGCCGTGCCCGATGCCCGGACCGTTCTATCCTGTCCGATAGTTAAAGCCGTTTCACCTGCTCGCATCTCGCTCGGGTCGGGCTCGACGCCAATATAGTTGACACCAATGTCGGCAAAGGCGGACGCGAAATACCCTGGTCCGGAGCCAACGTCGATCAGCGTGCGGCCAGCTGAAGACTCGCCGTGCGTGGCCAGCCACAGATCGCCGACCATTGCCGCGGTATCGGCGGCCAGTGCGCCGTAGAAGCGCGCCGGCTCGGCTTGTTCGTGGCGGAATTCGCGCAGCAAACGAAGCAAGCGGGTCATGGTTGCCCGTCGCGCGAAGATGTCAGTGACCTTGGGGGCGCCCGCCACCTGTCACACCCTACGGTTGGCGGCTACCGGCCGCTGTTGGGGTACCCGGGTTGGCGGCCCGTTTTGGGTCGCATCGTCGACCAACACGTTCGTGGGGCTAGGCTGTTGCGCGATGTCTGCCGCGCGTTGTGAGGTCGCGGGCCGCCGCACCCCAGGCTCGGGTGGCCTGCGGTCGGTATTGCTGTTGTGTTGGCGCGATACCGGGCACCCACAGGGCGGCGGCAGCGAAACCTATCTGCAACGTATCGGGGCGCAGTTGGCGTTATCGGGTATTGCTGTCACGTTGCGCACGGCCCGGTACCCGGGTGCGCGACGACATGAAGTGGTTGACGGCGTACAGATAAGCCGTGCTGGTGGACGTTATTCGGTATACGTCTGGGCGTTGCTGGCGATGGCGGCAGCCAGACTGGGGTTCGGGCCGCTACGCCGAGTGCGCCCCGATGTCGTCGTCGATACCCAGAATGGCTTGCCTTTTGTCGCCCGGCTGTTGTATGGCCGAAAGGCAGTGATACTCGTGCACCACTGCCACCACGAGCAATGGCCGGTTGCGGGTCCAGTGATTGGCCGGATTGGTTGGTATGTCGAGTCGAGGTTGTCGCCGCGGTTACACCGCGACAACCAATATCTGACCGTGTCGCTTCCGTCGGCCCGCGACCTTGTCGCGCTTGGTGTGGGCAACGAGCGAATCGCGGTAGTACGCAACGGGCTCGACGCGGCGCCGACGCAATCCCTTTGTGGCCCGCGCGCGGACGCGCCTCGAGTGGTTGTGCTGTCCCGGCTGGTTCCGCACAAACAAATCGAGGACGCGTTGGAAGCAGTCGCGGAGTTGAGACCGCGGCTAGCCGGGTTGCACCTCGACATCGTCGGTGGAGGTTGGTGGCGACAACGTCTTGTCGACCACGTGCACCGACTTGGCATTTCCGACGCGGTGACCTTTCATGGCCACGTCGGCGATGTGCACAAACACCAGGTGCTCCAACGTTCGTGGGTGCACTTGCTGCCGTCCCGCAAGGAGGGATGGGGTCTTGCGGTTGTCGAGGCGGCCCAGCACAGTGTGCCGACGATCGGGTACCGGTCTTCTGGTGGCCTGTCGGACTCGATTATTGATGGGGTGACTGGCGTATTAGTCCGCGACCGGGCTGAGTTGGTGGATCGGCTTGAGCAACTGCTGTCCGATTCGGTGCTGCGTAACCAACTCGGCGCCAAGGCACAGGCCCGCAGCGGGGAATTCTCGTGGAAGCAAAGTGCGGATGCGGTGTACACGGTCTTGGATGCGGTACGCGTGGGCCGCCGGATCAGCGGTGTGGTCTAGCTCTGGCTGATCGCGCGCCGCGAGATCTACTTCCGCGCCTCACCAATTGGTGCGCTGTCCCCGTGGTGTCTGCGTCGGCGTAGGTAACGGCGGTGCCTCGGCCGAGTGACCATCGCGCCGATACCGCCGGCGATCAGCATAGCCAGCCACACCAGATGCGCCATCACACTCAATCGGAAGCGAGTGCCAGAGGCATGGTCGGTTCTGCCGCCGATCCGATAGAGAGCGATCCCACGGTCCCGGTAGGTCGGTGACATCTTGTCCAGGGTGTGTTCGGCCGCGCCCATTTCGCCGACGCTGTCGGATTCGACGACCAGCCACGCCACTCCGGCAGCGGCCAACTCCATCGGATCTGGCCCCGCCAAAAGCACCTTCTGTACCGCTTGGGCGCGGGCACCCTCCCCAGTGATCTTCACCCCGGAAATGACGAGATCACCGGTGCTCAACACATCGGCGCGCACCCAGCGGGGCAGCGGATCCAGGACCGGCGCCGGCCCAGCCCAGGGAAAGCGCCGCATAGTGCCAGCCGGCAACACAGCTATCAGCCCCGGGGACCCGGGTTGATCGTTGATCGTTGCCGCCACCGTGGCCCATCCGGGCGGATACTGCACCGGTGTGACCTTGCCCCACGCACCCCAGGCCAGATCGGGCAGCGTCAGAACCAGGGCCAGGCAGCAGATCGATGCTGTTGCGGCGGGCCGCAGCCGGCGACGCAGCGTCACTACCGTGCCCGCACCCGCTAGAGCGTACCCAGGAACCGCCAGCGCCACCCACTTCTGTCCGTCGCGCAGCACACCAAATCCCGGTGCGGCATCGACAACCGCACGCAACACCTGCAGGCCAGGCCCGGTTGCCAGGGCAGCGGGCGCCAACACTGACACCGCAGCCAGCAGCAACAGCGGCACCGCTGCGGGGCGACGCGCCGCCTGGGGTAATCCCGCCATCACTATCGCCAACATGACGACAGCCGCCATCACCACGAAAAACGTTGTCCGGGAGTCGGGTACGGCCTCGCCATTCCAGATCCCACCGAGACTGGCGAGGCTACCGACGGTGCCCAGACCCGGCTCGGCACGTGGCGCGAACGCGTCAACTCCTAGCGCGTTAGCCGCGGTGTGGGCGGTCAACGCGGGTCCCAGCGCCGACGCCGTCAGCCAGGGCAAGGCGCCTGTCAGCGCGCTGGTTGATGCGACAACGGCGCACAGCCAACGCGGCTGACCTCCACCAGGTGCGGCCACGCAGGCCAGCGCGACGACTGTGGCGAGCAGCAGCCCAGTTGGGGTCAGGCCGGCCAGCGCGATCCAGAAGGTCAACCCGAAGAAATCCAACCACTGTCGACGGCCTGTTCCGCCGGATGAACGCAACGCCAGCATCGTCTTGGCAACCCACGGTAGGCAGCCGTACCCGACCAGCAGGCTCCAATGCCCTTGCAGGAGCCGTTCGGCGACGTAGGGATTCCAGATCGCGAGCGTGGTCGCGATCAACTCGCCGCCCGTTCCCGCCTCGGGCAGTGTCGCCGCGACAAGGTGCGCTGCACCCCAACCCGCCAGCCACAACCCGATGAGCAGCAGCGCCTTCACCACCAGCCCGCCGTCGACCAGATGCGACGCCAGAGCAACCGCGAAATCTTGCGGAGTGGCGCGCGGCGCGGTTGCCAAACCCAGCGCGTTGTCGGTCAGATACGACCGCGGAGTCGACACGGCGTCGCGCAGCAAAAGATAGCCGGGCCGGGCCAGCGGGGCAGTTACCAACAGTGCGAGAACCAACGCGTAGCCCGGCCGGGACCAGCGCAGAGCCTCGCGGCATACCGCGTGCACGCGCGGCGCGCTGCCCGGCTAAATCCGTTCCGGCGGGCCGGGGCTGGGTGGGTCCGCCGGGGACGAGCCCTGGTCGCGGGTGCGAGGATTGGGCGGCGGGGCGGACTCCGGCGGACCCGAGCCGGTCGGGCCCGGGTCGCGCTCAAGTTCGGGGCGCTGTGAGGGCAGCTTCTCGGTCTCGGCTTCGGCGCCGGGCACCGGTTCTTCCTGCCCGCTGCCGCTGAAGAAGTCGTGGTCGTCGCGGTCCTGGCCGGGATCGGCCAACGTGCTCTCGGCTCGAAGGCTGAACGAGGCGAGTAGGCTTCCGCCCACCAGAGCGACTAAACCGGCTGCGGTAAACATGATCGGTAGCACCCGCGACCATAGAGCCAGTCGGTCACGCTCGTCGCGAGCCGCATTCACTTGGGATTCGACAGTCTCTTCTGTCGACGTGACCTTGTAATCGGCCATCGTCAACTCGGGCTTTAGGGCGTCGCGCGCGAAGTAGTGGTTGGCGTGTTCGGTTTCTTTGACGATAGTGCCGGAAACCGGGTCGACCCAGAAGGTCCGCTGCGCGGCGTAGTAGCGAGTCATCGTTATCTGCTCGTCGGGTTCGCCAGGAACCCCCCACATCGTGGCCGGTGCGGTGACCTTGCCGTCCTCGTTGCCCGCGTACAGCGATGGGTACTTGATGGGCGCCACCAGCTTCCCGTCGGTGTTGTAGCCGATGTTCTGGGTGAAGCGGTAAGTCGTCAAGCCGTTGACGTCGTCTTCGCTCTCGTAGTTGACGTCAAACGCCTTCTGCGCGATCGGGTCAAAGTAGGGATAAGTCTTCTTCTCGGTGTGGAACGGGAAGCGGTGCGATAAACCGTCGTGTCGCAGTGGGATCGCGGTCGGCGGGTTGTCGTCCTTGAAACCACGCGGTTTCTGGACAGCGCCGCCGGTATGCGTATCGTCCGAAACGGCCATCGCCGTCTTTCGGTTGAGGGTGACCGTATCGACGATCGCCAGCAGCAGGCCATGGTCCTTCTGTTTATCGGTGCGTCGAAGTGAGTTCCCGACCTGGAGGGTGACCACGTAGGCGTTGGCCGGCGACTCGACGCTGACCTGTTGTTGGGACACCACCGGGATATCTTTGTTGACCACCATCCGCTGCGCGGACAGAGACGCTGAGTCGATTGCGGTGCCGGTGCCGTCGCTTATCAACGTTGCGTCGATATCTAGCGGAATCCTGGTGATCTTGCTGCTGGTGTACGTCGACAGCAGCAACGCGGCGATCAGCAGGGCGGCACCGAGGCCAATAGTCCCGCATGCGGCGATCCGCAACATGACTGCACGGTTCACCTCGCTGTGACCTCCTCTTGGTCCACGGATTCGTCTTGGTCCACTGACTGGTCAGTCGTGACCCGCTCCGACCCGGCCATGCAGCGAGTCAAAACCCGTTTGACCCTAACAGCAGAATGCGGGGTCGTCCGTGCGGACAAACCTATTCTCACGCGAAGATGGGTCCCGGCGGGTAATCGAGCTGGGTGGCTACGGCATACCCGATTCGCCGGATGACCCGTTGCCGGCAGACTGTGATTGTGACCGATGGCCAGCAGGTGGGCGGGACCCGCAGCTTTTTGCCCGCTGTCGAGGGAATGCGCGCATGCGCAGCGATTGGTGTGGTCGTCACTCACGTCGCCTTCCAGACGGGACACTCGAGCGGTGTCGCGGGCCGGTTGTTCGGCCGCTTCGATCTGGCTGTGGCGGTTTTCTTCGCGTTGTCCGGATTCCTGTTGTGGCGCGGGCACTCCGCGGCGGCACGAGATTTGAAGCCGCGCCCGCGGACTAGCCACTACCTGCGATCGCGGGTCGTCCGGATCATGCCCGCGTATGTGGTTGCGGTTGTCATTATTCTTTCCCTGCTGCCCGACGCGGGCCACGCCAGCCCTACGCTCTGGTTGGCGAACCTGACGCTCACCCAGATCTATGTGCCGCTTACCCTGACCGGCGGCTTGACTCAGATGTGGAGCCTGTCTGTCGAAGTCACCTTCTACCTCGTATTACCCGTACTCGCGTTGCTGGCCCGTCGCCTTGCAGTCCGTGCGCGGGTGCCGGCGATCGCCGCCCTTGGCGTCCTCAGCTGGGCTTGGGGCTGGGTGCCGCTGGATCTGCCCTCAGGAGTAAACCAATTGAATTGGCCGCCGGCGTTCTTCTCCTGGTTCGCTGCGGGAATGTTGCTGGCGGAATGGGCCTACAGTCCGATCGGGTTGCCGCACCGGTTGGCGCGCCGCCGTGTGCTCGTGGGCTTCGTGGCGGTGTTGGCCTACCTGGTGGCGGCTTCCCCGCTGGCCGGTCCGGAAGGACTGGTCCCGGGCACCGCCGCACAATTCGCTGTGAAGACGGCAATGGGTTCGGTCGTCGCGTTCGCTCTGGTGGCGCCTTTAGTGCTGGACCGGCCAGACACGGCGCACCGGATGCTCGGGAGCACGGCGATGGTTACTCTGGGGCGTTGGTCTTATGGCCTGTTCATCTGGCATTTGGCTGCCCTGGCCATGGTGTTCCCGGTGATCGGCACGTTTGCTTTTACCGGCCGGATGCCCACCGTTTTGGTGTTGACGCTGATCTTCGGAATCGCGATTGCCGCGGTCAGCTACGCGCTTGTCGAGTCGCCCTGCCGGGAGGCGCTGCGCCGCTGGGAGCGGGGCGGAACACAGTCGAGATCAAACCCGCCGCGGAATCTGGCCGGTGATCGTCAAGCAGACGCAATCGCGCCCTGACCTCGGCATCGCGAGTCGGACCGGGCCGCTAGTAGGCGCCCTGTCGTTCGAAAATGCGGCGCGGGTTGTCCACGAGCATGGTCTGCAACTGCTCATCGGTGACGCCACGTTCCTTTAGTGCTGGAATCACGTCGTTGTGGA
Organism: Mycobacterium sp.; assembly: GCF_965230835.1. GTDB lineage: Bacteria > Actinomycetota > Actinomycetes > Mycobacteriales > Mycobacteriaceae > Mycobacterium. The sequence continues at coordinate 2,054,579 of NZ_CBDDLW010000002.1, read as the reverse complement.
TGTGCAGGTAATGCCAGTTGGGGGCAGCTGCCGGTAGCAGCGCCTCAGGCAGCGCATCGAAGTAGCAGTTGGCGTCGTGCGACAGCACCATCTTGTCCGCGTGCCCGCGCTCGCACATCCGGGCCACGATGTTCACTCGCTCCTGGAAAGGCAGGATCACATCGACGCCAAACCGGTCCATCCCGAGGTAGGAGCCGTTGGCGACAAGTTCTTCCAGATAGCCGACGTCGGTGCTGTCGCCCGAGTGGCCGATGACCACTCGGCTAAGGTCGACGCCCTCCTGCGCGAAGATGCGTTGCTGATCGAGCCCGCGCCGCAGTCCGGCGTGAGTATGCGTGGATATCGGCGCTCCGGTGCGCCGATGCGCTTGAGCCACAGCACGCAGTACCCGTTCGACCCCGGGGGTGATACCGGGCTCGTCGGTGGCGCATTTGAGGATGCCGGCCTTGATACCGGTGTCGGCGATACCCTGCTCGATATCGCGGACGAACATGTCGGTCATCGGCTCAGGACCGCCCAGTGGGGCGCCCGGACCTAGGTAGTGGAAGCAGTATGGCACGTCGTTGTAGGTGTACAGACCGGTAGCGACGACGATGTTGAGTTCGGTGGCCGCCGCGACCCGTGCGATACGCGGCAGATAGCGGCCCAGCCCGATCACGGTGAGGTCGACGATGGTGTCCACGCCGCGAGCCTTGAGTTCGTTGAGTCGGGCGATGGCGTCTGCGACCCGCTTTTCCTCGTCGCCCCAGGCTTCTGGATAGTTCTGCGCGATTTCGGTGGTCATGATGAACACGTGCTCGTGCATGAGTGTGACGCCCAGTTCAGCAGTATCGATGGGTCCCCTGGCGGTAGCTAACTCCGACACATCAACGATGCTAGGTCGCTCTAGGGGGAGGTCAATAGTGCTCGCGGTGCGAGCTATTGGCCCGTTGGCGGCCCGATTGCAGTACCGTCAGCCTCGTCAGTTCCCAACCCGTCCGGGAGCCACCCGTCATGCTGCTAAATCCCAACCGCTTAGAACGCCAATACCCAGACCGTCGCTCCGGGGAGATCATGGCTGCGACGGTCGATTTTTTCGAGTCCAGGGGAAAGGCTCGGCTCAAACACGACGACCACGAACGGACGTGGTACTCGGATTTCTTAGACCATGTTGGCCGGGAACGTATTTTTGCTTCCCTACTGACACCCGCCAAATACGGCACTGAAGACTGCCGCTGGGACACTTACCGAATTAGCGAGTTCGCCGAGATCGTAGGTTTCTATGGACTGAACTATTGGTACCCCTTCCAGGTGACAGCACTGGGTTTGGGCCCGATCTGGATGAGTGGCAATGAGGACGCCAAGCGCAAAGCTGCCGATCAGCTTGAAGCCGGTGAAGTGTTCGCGTTCGGGCTGTCGGAGCAGGCTCACGGCGCCGACGTATATCAGACCGACTTGATCCTTACCCCGACAGATGGTGGTGGGTCTTCCTGGGTCGCCAATGGGGAGAAGTACTACATCGGCAACGCCAACGTCGCCCGGATGGTATCCACCTTCGGCAAGATCGCCGGGACGGACGAGTACGTCTTCTTCGCCGCCGACTCTGCGCATGAGCGATACGACCTGATCAAGAATGTGGTGAACTCGCAGAATTACGTCGCCAATTACGCGCTGCGCGATTATCCGGTCGTCGAGGCCGATATTCTGCACCGTGGCCCGGAGGCTTTCCACGCGGCTCTCAACACCGTCAATGTGTGTAAGTACAACCTGGGGTGGGGCTCGATCGGGATGTGCACGCACGCGATGTACGAGGCAATCACGCACGCCTCCAACCGCTATCTGTACGGGACGGTGGTCACCGACTTCAGTCACGTGCGGCGGCTGCTCATCGATGCCTATGTGCGGTTGGTCGCAATGAAGATGGTCGCAGCCCGTGCATCCGACTACATGCGTAGTGCTTCCGCCGAAGACCGTCGCTATCTGCTGTACAGCCCGCTCACCAAGGCGAAGGTCACCAGCGAAGGGGAGCGAGTTGTCACCGCGTTATGGGATGTCATTGCAGCCAAGGGCGTGGAAAAGGACATGTTCTTCGAAACGGTGGCCCGAGAGATCGGTCTGCTGCCCCGCTTGGAAGGCACAGTGCACATCAACATCGGATTACTGGGCAAGTTCATGCCCAACTTCCTGTTCGCCCCCGATGCCGCGCTGCCGTTGATTCCCCGCCGCGACGACGCCGCCGACGACGTGTTCTTGTTCGACCAGGGGCCTACCGGGGGCCTGGGCAGGGTTCGTTTTCACGATTGGCATACGTCTTTTGCCAGCTTTGCTCACTTGCCTAACGTCGCGTTGCTGCGTGAACAGATCGACATGCTGGCCGAGATGCTGGCCAGCGCCAGTCCTGACGCCGGGCAGCAGAAAGACATCGACTTTGTCTTCGGGGTGGGCCAGTTGTTCGCGACGGTGCCTTATGCCCAGCTCCTCTTGGAGGAGGCTCCGTTGTCTGGTGTCGGTGAGGCGCTGCTCGACGAGATTTTCGCGTTGTTAGTCAGGGACGTCAACAGCTATGCGATTGAGCTGGGCGGTAAGCCGGCTACCACCGATGAACAGGCGCGTCTGGCGATGCGGATGATCCGCCGTCCGGTGCATGATCCGGCGCGCTACGAACAGATCTGGAAGGGCCACGTTCTGCCGATGAGCGGTGCCTACCAGATGCGCCCGTAGCCGAGCGGCTAGGGCGGGGTGGTCTCGGTACTCCGTCTTGGCTTTAGGCGATCCAGACTGTCTTGACGTTGCAGAATTCGCGGATTCCATGAGCGGCTAGCTCTCTGCCGTAGCCCGACCGTTTAACACCCCCGAACGGAAGTTCGGGATAGGACACGGTCATCCCATTGATAAAGACCTGACCGGCTACGACATCATCGACAAATCGTTGTTGCTCGATCGTGTCTTGTGTCCATGCGTTCGACCCGAGGCCGAATGTCGTGGCGTTAGCGATCTCGATCGCTTCGTCGATGTTCTCGGCGCGGAACACCGACGCGACAGGGCCGAAGACCTCTTCGGTGTACAGCGCAATGTCCTTTGAGATGTCGGTGATTACCGTGGGCGGGTAGAACCATCCAGGTCGGTCGGGACGCATGCCGCCGCAGTGGATTACCGCACCCGCTGCGGCCGCGGCGTCAACCTGCTGTTCGACCTCTGCGCGGCCCTGTTCGGTGGCGAGCGGACCCACGTCAGTCTCGGGGTCGGTCGGATCTCCGACCCGCAGTGCTGCCATTCGCTCGACGAACTTGTTGACGAATTGGTCGTAGATGTCGGCGTGGGCGATAAACCGTTTGGCCGCGATGCAGGACTGGCCGTTGTTCTGTACCCGGCCAGTGACCGCTGTCTTTACCGCAGCGTCCAGATCCGCGGATGGCATCACGATGAATGGATCGCTGCCCCCGAGTTCAAGCACAGTGGGCTTGATCTCGTCGCCGGCGATGGCCCCGACTGACTGGCCGGCCGATTCGCTTCCCGTGAGGGTCGCCGCGGCGACTCGATGATCGCGCAGAACGGTTTCGACGCCACTTCCCGGAATGAGCAGGGTCTGAAAGCAGCCTTGCGGGAAACCGCCGCGGGCAATAACGTCGGCCAGGTACAACGCGCACTGCGGAACATTCGACGCGTGCTTGAGAATGCCGACATTGCCAGCCATCAGAGCCGGCGCGGCGAACCGAGCGACCTGCCAAAGTGGAAAGTTCCACGGCATGATGGCCAGCACCACGCCGAGCGGTTGGTATCGGCTATAGGCTTTGGATGCGCCTACCTTTTCCGCTTCAACCGCCTCGTCGGCGAGTAACGCTTCGGCGTTCTGCGCATAGTAGCGAAAACCCTTGGCGCACTTCAGTGCTTCACTTTTGGCTGAGGCCAGCGTCTTACCCATCTCAAGGGTTACCATGGCGGCGGTACGGTCTGCCTCGGCCTCGAGCAAATCGGCGGTTGCGTTGGCCCACTGGGCGCGTTGGGCGAAGCTGGTATGGCGGTAGTCGGCGAAGCGCTCGGATGCGCGGGCGATCGCCGCTTCGACTTCATCGCTGGTTGCCGGTGCGAAGGTTTTGACTGTCTCGCCAGTCGTCGGGTTGATAGTGGCGATGGGCACGTTGACATCCTTCGTTGGGTTGATGCTTCCGGTGGGACACGTTCGTTGGCCAGCCTGCCACCATTGTGTCCATCCGGGGATGCCGGACCATCGTGATGACGTGGCCGTTGGTTGACTGTCTAAGCGGCGGGTGGCGGGGTGAACCCGGTGTACGACATCGGTGGGACATAGCCCCTAATCAGCGTGCGGCGCCACCAAGCGCGTTCATGTCGCAACTCGTGCGGGGTGGTAAAGCGGTATTGGTAGAGCTGCGCGCGGACATAACGCGGTGGTGAATCCGGAAAGGGGTTGTGACGCAGCAGCCGCAACGCCGCCGCATCGTTGCACAGCAGCCGGTGTAGAAGCGGCCTCAGCCACGGTCGCGCGTAGCCCGGAGAAATTGCGGCGAACCACATCAGCCAGTCCAGGCGAAGATGGTAAGGAGCCCACTGTCGCGGCATGCGCCGCGCCGCGCCGGGCTTGCCTTTGAATTCATATTCTTTCCAGACTGTCCGCGCCGAGATCGCTGACTCGTTGGTTCCTTCGATCACCACTTCCCGGCGGACGCGGCCGATGCTGCCGAAGGCGCCGTAGCTGTTGACGAAGTGAAACGGATTGAACGACGCGTTCATTCGTTGTCGCCGGGACACCATGTTGCGCGCCGGCCAATAACTCAGGAACACCGCCACGGCCGCGAATGCCAGCACCAGGCCGGCGAACCACGTTGGCGGCCCCGACGGTTCCGGCGCCCTGGTGATCGGCGGTAGTGCTGCCGGCCACCACGTTATCCACGACGGGTCGATTGCGCTGCACGCAAGCAGGATCGTGAGCCAGTTGAGCCAGGCGAAGTTACCCGACGCCACCAGCCACAGCTGGGTGATGATGATGAGTGCAGCGGCGGTGGAGGCAACCGGTTGGGGAGCGAACAACCCGAACGGCACGATGAGCTGAGCAAAATGGTTGCCGGCGGCTTCAATTCGATGCAGCGGTTTGGGCAGGTGATGAAAAAGCCAGCTGAGTGGTCCCGGCATCGGTTGTGTTTCGTGGTGGTAGTAAAGACACGTCAGATTGCGCCAGCACGGGTCGCCGCGCATCTTGATCAGACCTGCGCCGAACTCGACCCGAAACAGTAACCAGCGCGCCAACCAGATTGTTAGCAGCGGCGGCGACGTGCTGTCGTTTCCGAGGAAGATCACCAGGAATCCTGTCTCGAGCAACAACGATTCCCAGCCGAACGAGTACCACACCTGGCCGACGTTGACGATCGACAGATAGAGCACCCAAAGTGTCAACCACATCAGCATTGCTGCCCACAAGGGCACGAGATCGGCTGCACCAGCGATGATCGCCGCCGACACCACCGCACCGACCCAGGAGACGGCGGCAAACAGCCGATCGGAATAATGCAAATGAAAGACACTTGGTGCGCTCCAGAAAGATCGTCCAGCTAAATACCTCGGTACCGGAAGAATTCCCTGCTCGCCGATCAGCGCCTGGAATTGTCGAGCTGCCGCGACGAACGCGATCAGATAGATGGCCGCAGTGCCCCGTTCGAGAGCCAACCGGCTCAGCCAATATTCAGGTGCTAAAAACCACTCCATGGTCGCAACTCCTTCGGGCGCCCGTGCTCGCCCCTGTGCGTCCAGTCAAACAGCCGGTAAATCCAGAGCAAAGCAGGCGGCATGTCTGCGGCCGCAAATTCTGGCGGTGTCTCAGATGTGACGAAGTAAAAGACTGGACCGACATGCGTCGCCCGTACCCAACGCAGAGTTGGGTGGGCGGCTATTCGGGCCTTGCTGTCTGCTGGCGATTGGCGTGCAGAGTCGTTGTGCCAGTGCGGTTTTTGTTGGCCTTGGCTTCACTTACCGCGTTGTTGACCGAAGCGCTGTCAGCAGTGTGGGGTACGTGATCAACGAAGCGACTTCGGCAGCCGAGATGGCGGTCGTGGCGCAATACGGGGTGATGTAGGTGCTGTCTTGCCGCAAATTCATGCCGGGGACACCGAACGTCTCGCCGCGGCGGCCCGCTCCCGTCGGAAGTCGCCCCACGCCAATTGTGCGACCAAGGCGCGACGTAAGAGGCCGTGAGTGACGTTGATGGCCATGGACGATCCGATACAGGAAAATGGCATGAGCGCTCAAGGCGGTCACTGCCGAGATGTCATTTCCCCCGGTTTGGGCGTACGAGACCTCCGGACACCGCCGATGCCGCAACCGCCGCAACCGAAACGAGTGCCAGCAGCTGCACACTTGCCGAATGCCCGGCGTAGCCGTCGACCGATCGCCACGGATGCCGGGATAGTGCCGCCCCAGCGAGGATCAAACCGCCTGCGCTCAGCGCGACAGTGACGCTGTCGCACAACAGCTCTCGGCCGCGTAGCACATAGCGGAGAACAACAGCGGCGCTGACCACGGCTGCCCCGATGAGACCCGCGATTAGCGCGCCGGCGCCTATCACCGCGACCGTACCCCATGCCGCAGGTTTCCACGGCTGTGCGGGCGGGTCGTCTGGAGGTCGCCGCCGAGTCCGCCAAAGGGCGAGCAACGCCAGCAACGGCAACAAAGCTAGCCCCATCGCCAGGCCTGCTCGATACCAAACGTTGGAGACAAATGTAAGCGTGATGGTGCCGGGGTCTCCGGCGGGCACTACCCAGCCTTGCTGCCACCCGTTGACGGCCACCGGCGTGAGCCGGAGGCCGGTGCTGGTGCGTGCCACCCAGCCGGGATTGATGCTTTCGGGCACGACCAACACCCGGGACTTAGCCGCCGCCGGGGCGCGCACCTCCCGGTGGCCGGGACCCCACTGTCCTGCTTCCGCCGTCTCGGCCAAACCTCTTGTGGGGCTGGGTAAGTTGGTCGCGAGTGGAGTCGACAGCCGGACGCCGTCCACAACGAACCGCACCCCGGGGTTGATCAACAGCTCCTGCTGCCCGGCCGGTAGCTTGATCGGTTTGTGTTCACACGGTAGCGCCGGAACTGGCTTGCCCCTGATCAGCGCGCCCGCCGTAGTCCGAATCGATGTGTGCACGAACCGGCCCGCGACCGCGATCACCGGACCGTGCTCGCAGTCGACAATGATAGGCCGCGCTCGGTTGCGGGTCGCGTCGGCGGCCGCGATCGGTCTTCCGTCGGCACCCAGCACCGCTACTTCAGCCAGGCCGGGTGGCTTCAGCTGGTCGAAGCCCAGTGCGTTGCGGTCGATCACGTCGGGCCAATCGAGCAGGCTGAGTTTGACGGTGTCGGTGATCTGGGGGTGCAAGGACAAGGTTTGCGGCGAGGCTGTCTGGCCATCGCTCGACGTCAACGCGCGGACCTGTGGGCCGTCACCCAGGTTGATGGCCACCATCGTCGGGTGAGCCGGCAATGTTGACCGGCTGGGGACCAGGCTTAGCCCGGACACCTTGCTTGGTCGGGGCAGAGTGAGGGTGAGCGTTGGTGCCGTTTTGTACTGGGCCACTTGCTGTGGCGCCGTCCACGCCGTAGTCGGATCGCCGTCGGTGGCAGCGTACGCCGAGCCCAAGACATCGACGACATCAGAATCACCCCGGGCTCGTGTGGTCTCCGGTTCAGCGATCAGATCGGCCAGCTTGGGGCCCTGCCGTGGTCGCACCCACAGCATCGGAGTCACTGCCACGGGGCTTGGCACGGTCAGGGTCCGGCTGAAATTGACCGGCTCTTCGGGCGCAAGCGCCATCGATGCGGCGCATCGGACACTGTCAGGCGCTTGGGCGCACCCTGGTCTGCCGAGCAACTCTGCCCCCAGGTCCCATCGTGCGACCGGCGTATCCGCCGGCGGCCCAGGAACCAGTACGGAGTGCCGCAGATTGACCGGGTGGGCGAATCCTGAAGCGTCGTATTGAGTGATCGCCAGATTGGTGATCCCGAACTGCGCCCCTGCTGATCCATCGTCGGTAGCGGCTGCGGTGATCCGCACCCACGGAGTTTCGCCATAGGGCAGCGCGGCGGTGAGCGGCTTTCCAGCCTCGTCGAATCGAAGTGTCGTACTGCCGGTGGCGGTCTCGATTTGGATGCGGCGGATCTGGGCACCGACAGCCGTTGGACTCGGCGTCACGGTGATGACGGCGTTGGACAGCGGGTGGTCCAAGTTCACCTGCAGCCATTGCCCGACGGCGGCCTGCAATGCGTTGGATACCCACGCGGTCGCCGGGTCGCCATCGATCGCTGCTGCAGGCGATGTCGCCGGAGCCACATCAGGCATCGCGGTGGAGTCGGATGAGGAACTCGACGCCGTGATTCGTCCTCCGGTCCACTCTCCGAAGACCGTCGCGGCGCCCGGCACCGGGTAGTCGGGCATCCGGTTGTAAGTGTGCCGGGTGTCGCCTTCCGTGCGAATCGCCGACGAGTGTTGGTCTACCCGACCGTAGTCAGTCTCACGTGCCAATGGTGTGTCGGTGACTGTCACGAACGGTACCGGGAGGTGCGCAGCTTGAGCGTCTGCGGTCAGCAGGACCGGGCCGAGCGCTGGCTGGCCCAGCTGGCGCCGCCGCTCGTCGAGACGCAGCAACACCTCAGGCCCGCCGCTGACCCGCGGCAGCTGATCGATGTCGGCGAAGTAGGGGGCGGCGGGATTTCCCGCAACAGCTCCGCGGCCGGTCACTCGGTATATTTCCAGGGCGGGATAGTGCGGGCGCAGGTCGCTGTCGGTGACGAATCCCGACAGTGCATCCGGACCCGCCACTGTGCCGAATTCAGCGACTTTTTCCAGCCGAGGCGACCCAGAAATGGCTCGGTGCACCAGGATCGGGCGCGCTGAGCGCGACGTCTCGGGATCGAGGTCGTTGCGCAGCACGACGTAGGAAATACCTTGGCTGGCCAAGGTGTCTGCGAGTGCCACCGATGGTCGCCCAGCCGCGAACAAGCGTTGCACAGAGTCCAGCGCTCGGATGGTCTGCGGCGGGGTCAGTGGGATGGAGTCGCGCACCCCCCACGGGCTATCGCCAAGCACTTGCAGCGGTTCGTCGTGGCTGGTGCCCCACACCTGGGTAGCGAACGGAGCGCCCGGAACTACCAACACCCGCCCGGGAACCGATTCCGCGATCCGCTGCCCAGCCTGATGCCCAGAGTTGTGTTCGCTGAGCCAGTTGGCGGCGTCATGCCAGTAGTCGGGTATCGCCCTAAATGCGCCGGGCGGGGCGAGCCGGCCCGTCCAGGCCAGCGAGGTACTAACCATCAGCGCAGTCAGGGCCACAATTCCGGCCGCGACTCGTTTGTCACGTTCGGGATGCGCGAACGAACTCAACCACACCGATGTTGGTGGACTGCCAGGAAGCGGTATCCGGCCCAGCATCTGGGCGAAGCCGAGCACAAGCGGGATTCGGATCACCGACTCCAGCTTGTGTACGTTGCGCAGCGGAGCGCCGCCGGCGTCGAGGAAAGTCTGCACCTGATGGGCGAGCGGCGAGCCTAGACCGCCGCTGTAGCCGACTGCCAGCAAGACCACCCCGACGAGCAGCATTGCGACCAACCGACCTCGCGCCGGCATCCGCCGGCTGGCTAGCCCGGCTAGGCCAGCCGCTGCGACCAGGCAGGTAGCTAGGACGGCCACAGACCTGGTGACCAGCGGGGCGCCTGCGGTCGCAGTGGGTGCTACGAACGGTGTCCAGCTGTCGGTGCCGCGCAGCATCTCCACCAGCGACGACCATTGCGTCGTCACGCCTGATGATTCGATGAAGTCCAGGAACGGTGGGCTGACGGCGCGTAGCAGCCCCAGCGCCACCACCCACCACAGCATCGCCACCGATAGGGCCAAAAGCGACCACCCGGTGTAGCGCCACCACAAGCGATTCGGCCGGTGACAAGCCCACCACAACACCGCGGGCAGGCAGCCGGCCAGCGTGGCGATGGCGTTGACCGCGCCCATCAACGCCACTGCCATTCCGGCCTGCGCGGCAAGTGCCCGCACAGAGCGGGTTGGTTCCTGACCAGGCAAAGTTCCTCGCAACGCCACGATGGTGGGCAGCAGTACCCAGGGCGCCAGCATCATCGGCAGGGTTTCGGATGAGATGGAGCCGAGTGTGGTCAGCACTCGCGGCGAGAGCGCGAACGCTGCCGCGCCAATCACGCGTGAGGTCGGGCTGCCGATGCCCAAGGCCTCGGCCACCCTCAGCAGCCCCCAAAAGCCAGCTGCAAGCAGCAAAGCCCACCAAAACCGCTGGGTGATCCACCCGGGCACTCCCAACAAGTGGCCGATCAGGAAGAAGGTGCCGTGTGGAAAAAGATAGCCATAAGCCTGGTTCTGCACCTGACCAAACGGCAGCTCGCTGTTCCATAGGTTGGTCGCGCGGGCCAGGAAACGTAGCGGGTTGGTGGTGAGGTCGAGTTTGGTGTCAGACGCAATCTTGCCTGGTGACTGCGCGAACGTCAGAGCCAGTGATACCGCTGCGACCAGCAGTAGCCACCGTCGGGAGAGCCGCGGTGTTGCCCAGCCTGAGGTCGCTTCTGCAGGCGCGGCCTGCGTCATGCCTGCCGCCGGGCTAGCTACGGTTGCCGTACTCGACCCGGTTGAGCACGGACGACGACGGATCGCCGCCAGGGAGTTGGGGCTTCGTGTCTTGCTGCACCATCAAGGTGATGCCGAAAATTGCCGCGGCGCCCAGGAGCAGACCGACCACCACGCTCGCAGCGGCGGGCGCGACGATCCGATTCATCGGGGGCTCCTCCGGGTCCGCGGGCATGACACTACTGATTATCGACAACTTAGCAGAGTTGTATTCATGGCTGGAAAGAGCGATCCTCGTCGTCGACGTCGGAATACCCGCGCGATGCTGTGCTGGTGCGAGGTAGATATAGGTCACGATCGCACCGGTCGCCGTACTGCACGGCGGTGGACGCCACCGGGCTCGGCGCTTCGTGACTAGGGACCACGTTTGTGTCGTGCGCGACAACCGTCGCACCGATGGTCGCGGCGGCCCCGATCGACAAACCGGCAATCATGCTGGCTGCCGCCGCTAGTGTGAAACCGGGCATTCGCGTGGTCCCTGCTCCTCAAACAGCGTCGGTCGTCAACGTAGCAGGGGGTTCAGCCCAAACTTGGTGATGTAGCCGCACTCGGCGCGCCCCGGGTCCGGTGGCGGGCCGTCGGCGTGAAAACATATGCGGATGGCTTTTGCCCGCACATTGGCTGTTGTTGTCGCAGCATCGGCGCTGGTGGCAGCGTGTGGCCGCGACGCGGCACCACCCGCATCCTCGTCCGATGCGGCCAGCGGTTCGCCGGGTGCCAGCATCCCAGCGGCCGTTCCCGCGCCGCCAGTGTGCGCTGAACCGGCCGCCGTCCCGGCGATGTTGTCCGTCCGCGACAAGCTGGCTCAGCTGTTGATGGTCGGGGTTCGCGACGCCGATGATGCCCGGGCGGTTGTTGCTAGCTACCACGTCGGCGGAATCATCATCGGCAGCGACACCGATTTGTCGATGTTGACCGACGGCGCGTTGGCCGATCTCGCTGGCAACGCTGGCCCGTTGCCGCTTGCTGTCAGCGTCGACGAGGAGGGCGGTCGAGTTTCACGACTGAAGTCGCTGATCGGCAAGTCGCCGTCGGCTCGGGAGCTGGCTCGGCACCAAACCGCTGAGCAGGTTCACGACGTGGCGTTGGAGCGGGGCCGCCGGATGAAGGAACTAGGCATCACCATCGATCTTGCCCCCGTGGTCGACGTCACCGGCGCGCCAGACGACACTGCCATCGGGGACCGGTCGTTCGGTGCGGAACCGAATGTCGTCACCGCGTATGCCGGGGCGTACGCGCAGGGTCTGCGCGAGGCCGGGTTGTTGCCCGTACTCAAGCATTTTCCCGGCCATGGACACGCCTCCGGAGATTCCCACAAGGGCGGAGTCATCACCCCGCCGCTGGCCGAGTTGCAGGTCAGTGACCTGGTGCCCTACCGAACGTTGTTGACCGCGGATCGGGTGGCAGTGATGCTCGGTCACTTGCAGGTTCCCGGGTTGACTGGCGATGATCCGGCGAGTCTGAGTAAGGCCGCCGTCGACCTGCTGCGTACCGGCACCGGATACGGCGGCCCGCCGTTTGACGGCCCGGTGTTCAGTGACGATCTTTCCAGCATGGCCGCCATCTCCGACCGGTACGGCGTGGCCGACGCGGTGTTACGTACGTTGCAGGCTGGCACCGACATAGCGTTGTGGGTCAGCACCGACGAAGTACCTGCGGTCCTCGATCGGTTGGAAAAGGCGGTGGCCGCCGGCGAGTTGTCTGGTCCGGCGGTCGATACTGCGGTGGTTCGGGTTGCGGCTATGAAGGGGCACAACCGGGTGTGTGGACGCTAGGGCGTGTGCTGACGCGCCACAGTGCTTACTCTAGAGTCAGGTAGCTGGGCTAGAGGGGCGCGACAATGGCAGGTGGTACCAAACGGCTACCGCGTGCTGTCCGTGAGCAGCAGATGCTCGACGCCGCCGTGCAGATGTTTTCGGAGAACGGCTACCACGAGACCTCAATGGACACCATTGCGGCCAAGGCGCAGATCTCCAAACCGATGCTTTACCTGTACTACGGGTCCAAAGAAGAGCTGTTCGACGCATGTCTGAACCGCGAAATGAGCCGATTCATCGATGCGTTGCGAGCCGATGTCGACTACGAGCAGAGCGCGAAGGACATGCTACGCAACACCATCGTCTCGTTTCTTCGCTACATCGACGCTAACCGAGCATCATGGATCGTGATGTATACCCAGGCCACGAGCTCGCAAGCCTTCGCCCGGACCATACGCGAAGGTCGCGAGCAGATTATCGAGCTGGTGGCCGGGCTAGTGCGGGCTGGCACCCGCAGTCCCCGGCCGGACGCTGAAATCGAAACGGTGGCTGCGGCGTTGGTGGGTGCCGGTGAGGCAGTGGCCACAAGGCTCAGCACCGGTCAGACCGGCGTTGAAGAGGCCGCGGAGTTGATGATCAATCTGTTCTGGCTTGGGCTTAAGGGTGCACCAGCTGATCACGATATCGAGCCCAACTTCTTGACCGGCTAAATTCGCGCAGTGGCTGATCTGCCCGACTCCTCCTCGGACCGTTTCGCGGCCCGCATTGTCGGCGGGCGGGCTGCGGTGTTCGGCCGCAGTACCCTCCACTTCTTTTGCGCAGTGGTTATCGTCGGACTGTTGGCGGGGTTTGCAGGGTTGTTGACGACGGTGCTGTTGCGTTGTGTCGAACACCTTACGTACCACTACACCTTCGGACCGCTGCTCGATGGGATCACCGGTAGCAGCCCGGCCCGCCGAGCGCTGGGGCCAATGGTTGGCGGCATGCTCGCGGCAGCTGGATGGTGGATGTTGCGGCGGAGATTCCGCGTCCCGCCGCTGGCTACGACCATAGGCCGCCACGAGCGGATACCGCGGTTGTCTTGGAGCATCGATGCGGCGTTGCAGGTGGTGCTGGTTGGCTCCGGCGCATCGCTGGGTAGGGAAGGAGCTCCGCGCCAGTTCGCGGTAGCTCTGAGTGATTTCGCTACTGGGTGGCTGACACGGTTGTCCCCTCGCGATCGCGAGATCTTGCTGGCGTGCGCGGCCGGAGCCGGACTGGGCGCGGTATACGCTGTCCCACTCGCCGGTGCGCTTTTCGCTGTGCGGATCATGTTGAACACCTGGCATCCGCGTGCGTTAGGTGCGGCGCTGATCACCTCGAGCCTGGCCGTCGCAATTGGTTCGGCGATCACGCATGACCGCCCGGAGCTGGACTGGCCCAGCGCAGATTCGACGTATCTGTTGAGCGCGCACGGACTGGCGTTGGCGCCGCTGGCCCTGGTGGTGGGAATGGCATTCAACCGACTCATGGCGCGAGCTCGTCCGGCCAGGCTGATGCAGTCTTGGGTGCTGTTGCCCGCGCTGGCTGCAGCCGGGCTGCTTACCGGCATCTGTTCGCACTGGTGGCCGGAGCTACCCGGCAACGGCAAGAGCATCCTGACGGTCAGCCTCGCCAGCGGGATGACGTTGTCGGCAGCCGCAGTGATTCTGCTGTTAAAGCCCATGTTGACCGCCTTGTACCTACGTGCTGGAGGAGCCGGCGGTATGCTCACACCGTCGTTGGCCACCGGGGCCGCGGCGGGATCGCTCGTGGTGCTGGCGATCAATTCGACGGCATGGACTCACCTGGACGCGCCGACGGTTTCGCTGGCCAGCGCCGCTGGGGTACTCGCGATCACGCAAGGTTCACCGATTTGGGCCGCGATCTTCGTCTGGGAGCTCGCGCGGCCCCCGATCTGGCTTTTTGCGGTCTTTATCGTGACCTCGGTCGGCGCGTATGGGCTGAGAGTGCTCCTGAGGCGATTTGTTGTAGCGGCTTCGTTGGGTGAGCAACGAAGCGGTTAAGAGTTACAGCGCCCGGACCGTCCCGGTCAAGTACGGGTACCGCTTGGAGATGTTGCGCAGCGCGAGATCCCAACCATCGGAGCCGGTTGTGGCTTCATCGACGTACAAGCCAGTGGTAGCAGGCAACACCACCGGCTTGCCGAATCGCACCGAGTAGCGCACGGCGTCCGGAAATCGTGCTTCGATGTTCGCTAATACCGCTGCGGCGCTGAACATCCCGTGTGCAATGACATTGGGGAAACCGAACAATTTCGCGACGATCGGGATCGTGTGAATCGGGTTGTGATCGCCGCCGACAGAGGCATAGCGGCGGATCCGGCTTGGGCTGATCCGCAGCACACTGCTGGGCGGAGGCAGCCTCGGCTGCTTCATCGGCGGTTGCTTTGGCTCGCCGGACAAGCTGGTGCGTTGTTGGTGTAAGAACGTGGTCACCTGGTGCCAAGCTGTCTCCGTGCCCACGTTGACGTCTGTCACCAAGTCGACCAGCAGGCCCTTTCGGTGTTCGCGCAAGTTCTCGGCATGAACCTGCACGCCGACCGTGTCGGTTACCGCTATGGGCCGGTATTGGGTGATGTGGTTCTCGGTGTGTACCGATCCCATTGCGGCGAAAGGGAAATCGAACCCGGTTACCAGCGACATCACTGCGGGGAAAGTCAACGCGAACGGGTATGTCAACGGCACATTAGTGCCGTAACGCAGACCGGTGACTGCGGCATAGGCGGCGACTTTGGTGCGGTCGATGGGTAGTTCCTCGATGGTGACCGTGCGGTTGGGCAGCTGGTCTCCCCGCGGCACCACGGGTAGTGCCCCGGCCGCCGCCCGCAGCAGGTACTGTAGGCCGCTTGGTTGGTTCATTGGGTTCTCCTTGAACTCTGTCCAAATTGTCCGGCTCCTTCTCGGGCCGTTGTGGACCTCATCGTCGCCGAACTAAGTCACGCGCCAAGCATGGCTTGACCGCAGACGCGAATAACATTGCCGGTCACTGCGTTTGAAGCCGGGCTAGCGAAGTATGCGATGGTCTCAGCGACATCAATGGGTTGACCGCCCTGCAACAGCGAGTTCAGGCGGCGGCCCACTTCGCGGGTGGCCAGCGGGATAGCCGCGGTCATCTGGGTTTCAATAAATCCCGGTGCGACGGCGTTGATCGTGATGCCTTTTTTGGCAAGTCCGGGTGCGAGCGCCTCCGTGATGCCGATCATCCCGGCCTTCGTGGTTCCGTAGTTGGTCTGTCCGCGGTTACCCGCGATTCCAGCAATCGACGACAGCCCGATCACTCGACCGCCTTCGCCGATACTGCCGTTGCCGACCAGCCCTTCGATGAGCCGCTGAGGCGCGAGGAGATTGACAGCCAAGACCGAATCCCACCGGGCGTCGTCCATGTTGGCCATCAGCTTGTCTCGAGTGATACCCGCGTTGTTGACGAGGATGCTGGCGTGCCCGCCGTAGTGGTCGTTCAGGTGCTCGGTGATTTTTTCAACCGCTTCGTCGGCGGTGACGTCGAGCCACAGCGGGGTGCCACCGACATGGCTTGCGGTCGCAGCCAGGGCCTCCTCTGACGACTCCACGTCGATCGCGACGACTTGGGCTCCGTCGCGGGCGAACACCTCGGCAATCGTTGCTCCGATGCCGCGGGCGGCTCCGGTCACGATGGCAACCTTGCCGTCGAGGGGCCGGTCCCAGTCGGCCGGCGGCGTCGAATCGTCGGCTCCGACGCGAAAAACCTGGCCGTCAACGTAGGCGGACTTGGCCGACAAGACGAACCGCATGGTGGACTCCAGGCCAGTGGCGGCGGGCTTGGCTTTCGGCGACAGGTATACCAACGTGGCGGTTGCGCCGCGGCGTAACTCCTTGGCCAGTGAGCGGGTAAAGCCCTCCAGGGCGCGCTGCGCGATCTGTTCGTCGGCCTTGCTGGTGGCTTCAGGCGTAGTGCCAACCACCACGACGCGACCGCAGCGACCGAGGTTGCGCAGCACTGGTGTGAAGAAGTCGTGTAGCGCTTTAAGCGCCGACGGCGTCGTGATGCCAGTGGCGTCAAACACTAGCCCGCCGAAGGAGTCGGCCCAGCGGCCGCCCATGTTGTCGCCCACCAGGTCGTAGTCATCGCCAAGCGCCACGCGGAGTGGTTCGGCCACCCTGCCGTCGCCCCCGATCAGCAACGATCCGGCCAGTGGCGAATCACCGGGTCGATAGCGGCGCAGCGTTTCGGGTTGCGGGACGCCAAGTTGTTTGGCCACAAATGATCCGGGGCCGGAGCTGACAACCTGTGAGAACAGATCTGATGAAACTTTGGGGGCCACTGAGCTGCCTTCCGTGTCGGGCGTGCCGTACTACGGCAACCGTATCGGGAACGAACTTACTTCAGAGTAAGAACAGTGAGTAGTATGGCCCCCGACGGCCGATCACCCAAACTGATTGGCCCGGAGACCCACGGAGAAAATGGTGGCCCCTGCAACTTCTAAGACAAGTAACCAGGCTGCTCAGGGCAGTTCAAACGGGCGGCGACGCGTCGCTGTGCTGGGCGGCAGTCGCATCCCGTTTGCGAGGTCGGACGGCGCGTATGCCGATGCGTCCAACCAGGATATGTTCACCGCGGCGCTGACTGGCCTGGTAAACCGATTCGGTCTCGCCGGCGAACGACTGGGCCTGGTAGTCGGCGGTGCTGTGCTCAAACACAGCCGCGACTTCAACCTGATGCGCGAATGTGTTTTGGGTTCCGAGCTGTCGGCGTATACGCCAGCGTATGACCTGCAGCAAGCGTGTGGCACCGGTCTGCAGGCGGCGATCGCGGCGGCTGACGGCATCGCGGCTGGCCGCTATGAGGTGGCCGCCGCAGGTGGTGTGGACACCACCTCGGACCCGCCGATCGGACTGGGCGACGATCTGCGGCGGACCCTGCTGAAGTTGCGCCGATCCAAGTCCAATGTCCAGAGGTTGAAGCTGGTGGGCTCGTTGCCGGCCAGTCTTGGAGTCGAGATCCCGGCCAATAGTGAGCCTCGAACCGGGTTGTCGATGGGGGAGCACGCTGCCGTCACCGCCAAGCAGTTGGGGATCAAACGCGTCCACCAGGACGAGTTGGCTGTCGCCAGCCACCGCAATATGGCGGCCGCCTACGATCGTGGCTTTTTTGACGACTTGGTCACCCCATTTTTGGGGTTGTACCGAGACGACAATCTGCGCCCCAACTCCAGTGTGGAGAAACTGGCCACGCTGCGCCCGGTTTTTGGGGCGAAGGCAGGCGACGCGACGATGACCGCTGGCAATTCGACTCCGCTGACCGACGGTGCATCGGTCGCGTTGTTGGCAACCGAGCAGTGGGCGACCGAACATTCACTGGCTCCGCTGGCCTATCTTGTGGATGCCGAAACCGCCGCGGTGGACTACGTGAACGGGAGCGACGGCCTGCTGATGGCGCCGACGTACGCGGTGCCTCGCCTGCTGGCGCGAAATGCGCTGAGTTTGCAGGATTTCGACTTCTACGAAATCCACGAGGCATTCGCTTCGGTGGTGCTGGCTCATCTGCAAGCCTGGGAGTCTGAGGAGTATTGCAAGCAGCGACTGGGCCTTGATGCCGCCCTTGGGCCGATCGATCGGTCGAAGCTCAATGTCAACGGTTCATCCTTGGCTGCCGGCCACCCGTTTGCGGCCACTGGCGGACGGATTCTCGCGCAGACCGCTAAACAAATCGCTCAGAAGAAGGCAGAACAAAAGGGCAGCAAACCCGTTCGAGGATTGATTTCGATTTGTGCTGCCGGTGGCCAGGGCGTCGCGGCGATTCTCGAGGCCTGAATCGCTGGCGGCATTCCCTTCGGGCAGCAGGTTGGCAAACATCTGAAACACAAGGTCCTCCGTTTCACGGTGATCAAGGGGGACCTTGTGTTTCAGTGCAATTGGTGCTTCCAGCCGACTTTCGCAGTCGCGCCCCGGCTGGATGGTCGGCGGTTATCTCTAGAAGGCGGCTTCGTCTAGTTCCATGATGTCGTTATCCAGTGTCTCGATGATCTCGCGAGTACTGGTCAGCAACGGCAGGAAGTTTTTCGCGAAAAATGATGCAGCCGCGACTTTGCCCTCGTAGAAGGACCTTTCGGTGCCGCTGGCGCCCGAATCGAGCGCCTGCAACGCCACTACTGCCTGACGCTGTAGCAACCAGCCGATAACCAGGTCGCCGACGCTCATCAGGAAGCGCACCGAACCGAGGCCGACTTTGTACAGGCTGGTGATGTCCTGCTGGGCCGCCATGAGATACCCGGTCAGCGAGGCCGCCATCGCCTGAACATCGGCCAGCGCCTTGGCAAGCAGCTCGCGTTCTGTCTTCAGTCGGCCGTTGCCGGATTCGTTGTCGATATAGTTCTGGATCTCGCCCGACACGTGGGCCAGGGCGACCCCCTTGTCGCGGACAATCTTGCGGAAGAAGAAGTCTTGCGCCTGGATGGCGGTGGTGCCTTCGTAGAGCGAGTCGATCTTGGCGTCCCGAATGTACTGCTCGATCGGGTAGTCCTGCAGGAAGCCCGAGCCGCCGAGGGTTTGTAGGCTCTCGGTGAGCTTTGCATACGCTTGTTCGGAGCCCACGCCCTTGACCAACGGCAGCATCAGGTCGTTGATCTTGACGGCCAGCTTGGCGTCCACGCCGTGTACGGCCTGGGCGACCGCGGCGTCCTGGAACGTTGCGGTGTAGAGGTACAGCGCGCGCAGACCCTCCGCATAGGCTTTCTGGGTCATCAGCGAGCGACGTACATCGGGGTGATGCGTGATGGTCACCCGTGGCGCGGTCTTGTCGGTCATCTGGGTAAGGTCGGCGCCCTGTACCCGGGATTTGGCGTATTCCAGCGCATTCAAGTACCCGGTCGACAGCGTCGCGATCGCCTTGGTACCGACCATCATCCGGGCCTGTTCAATGACCTCAAACATTTGCGCGATACCATCGTGCACCTCGCCCACCAGCCAGCCTTGCGCGGGTAGGCCGTGCTGGCCGAACGACAGTTCACAGGTCGCGGAGACCTTCAAGCCCATTTTGTGCTCGACATTGGTCACGAAGACGCCGTTGCGTTCACGCGGCTCGCCGGTCTCGAAGTCGAACAGGAATTTGGGGACAAAGAACAGCGAAAGCCCTTTAGTACCTGGACCGGCGCCCTCGGGACGGGCCAGCACCAGGTGAAAGAGGTTCTCAAACAAGTCGCCGGAATCGCCTGAGGTGATGAAGCGTTTGACGCCGTCGATATGCCAGGAGCCGTCCTCCTGTTTTATGGCTTTGGTGCGGGCAGCGCCCACATCGGAACCGGCGTCCGGCTCGGTGAGCACCATCGTTGATCCCCACTGGCGCTGGGCGGCCAGCACCGCCCACTTCTTTTGCTCCTCGGTGCCGAGGTGATAGAAGATCTGCGCGAAACCGGCGCCGCCGGCATACATCCACACAGCCGGGTTGGCGCCCAGAAGATGCTCGTGCAGTGCCCACATCAACGCTTTTGGCATTGGGATACCGTCGAGGTCGTGCTCGAGTCCGGCCCTGTCCCAGCCGGCTTCCAGAACTGCTTGGACCGACTTCTTGAATTCTTTCGGCAGGGTCACCGAATGGGTTTCCGGGTCGAAAACCGGAGGATTGCGGTCGCCTTCGACGAATGATTCGGCGACCGGCCCCTCGGCCAGTCGGGCGACCTCTTGCAGCATTTCCCGGGCGGTATCGGTGTCCAGATCGCTGAACTCTCCGTCGCCTAAAACCTTGTCCACGCCCAATACCTCGAACAGGTTGAATGCCTGGTCGCGGACGTTGCTCTTGTAGTGGCTCACTGAGTTCCTCCTCGTTGAGAGTGCCACCTGTCGGTTGGGTACTCGATAGTAAGTTACCCACCGGTAACACTGCCAAAATATATCGTCCAGACGGCTCGGCGCAAGTCAGTGTGAGCTACATTTCACCGAGCCGGTGGCGGGTATGAGGTCATTGCGAGTGCCGGCGACGGTACTCTCGGTTCGTCACCGCTCGCGAACCGGGATATGGCGATCGCACACTGATATTCGGCGAGTAGGGTCGGACACCGGAAATCCTTTTCGACTCAAGGGGCGAATGAAGTTCAGTGAACGCCACGCATAAGCTGACAGCGTCCTCTCTCCGGGAGGCATTCGGTCACTTCCCGTCTGGTGTCGTAGCTATCGCCGCTGAAGTCGACGGAGTTCGAGAAGGCCTGGCAGCCAGTACATTCGTTCCCGTCTCGCTGGATCCGCCGCTGGTGTCGTTTTGTGTGCAGAACGTCTCGGCGACATGGCCCAAACTCAAAGGCGTCCCGATGCTTGGTATCAGCGTGCTCGGCGAGGCGCATGACGAGGCCGCACGCACACTGGCGGCGAAAACCGGGGACAGGTTCGCCGGCTTGGAGACAGTGTCCAATGGGGCCGGTGCGGTGTTCATCAAGGGCACCGGCCTGTGGCTGGAGAGTGCAATCGAGCAACTGATCCCGGCTGGTGACCATACGATCGTGGTGCTGCGAGTCAGCCACGTCACGGTTGATTCCGACGTGGCTCCGATCGTGTTCCATCGCAGTGAGTTCCGCCGGCTCGGCGTCTAAAAAGACGCGTCTGCCGGCCTTTTGAATCGGTTGGCAACGTAGGTGAGAACAACCCGAATTGCCCCCATCCAGTAATCCAGGAGGTACTTACCCGTGGCGTGGGCCGGTGGCACGGAGTAGGTGTTGCCGCGGTAGGACAACAGGGCTTGCGCGGATGCTTTGCGGGTCACCGCGACCGGCAGATGAGGCGGGACCGGGCGAAACGGCTCGGCGGCGGCGAGATCGGTTACGGTGCACCGGTTCCCGTCCGGGGCGATCCGGGGGCGTTGGTCGGTAATCTGCTCGCAGAACTCGTCCAGCGATGCCTGCGCGGTGGCTGCGGTGATGTCCTCGGGCAGGCTGCGTCCAGCGTTGCGCGGCGCTGTGGTTGGCTTTTTCGACCACGCCTTTGCGATGGCCGCGTAACGGGCGGTCACCGCCCCCGTGCCGGGGTGGACAACGGTGGCCATCCGGTCGAACCGCCAATCCTTCGTGAGGCCATCGAGTTTCATCGCGATCTGATGTTGCGACTGCGCCCGGTGCGGCTGGTCCATCGATTCGCACAGCCTGCCGCGCCACTTAGACGAATGTGCCAGTGCCCCGACCAGCAGGTAGGCCCGTTTGCCGTGGCCGTCCCAGCTGGCCGGTGGGTCGGGCAGCTCGACCCAGTCCCACTGCGTTTCCTCACTGGGCGGGTGGTCGATGACCGCGACCGGGCGGACCCTTCGCCGGTCGGCACCGCTCGCACGCCGGGCGCAGACCGCGCTGCCGCAACGCCCGGGTGAACGATGGGTAGGAGCGGTCGTGCCCGAGTTTGCCGACCTCGTCGAACAGGGCGGTGGCCCACAAGTGCGGATCCTCGCTCAGTCTGGCCGTGCAGTAGTCGACGAACCGGGCGAACGAGTCCTGCCCGGCGGGGGCACGCTGGCCGACCTGCCGGGGTCCCCGTTGAGATAGGCCCGAACCGTCTTACGGTCCCGGCCCACGTGCCGGGCGATCGACGAGATCGACCAGCCCCGCTTTCGTAGTGCATGGATGTCCACGTCGTTCTCCTGTGTGAGGGGGTCCCCTTCGGTCAGCTGGTGCGTGGTCAGAGACCGCCAGCATCGAAGAGGACCCGCCTCCTGTTGCGGGAACCACGCAGGTGGGGTTTCCGTTATGTGGCTGGCTTGGCCGCGCGGATGATCGCGCCGTGCATTGCTTCGGCTACCTTATGAGTGAACGTGATTGATGCATCAGCGAATCCTGCTGCTGTCAACCCGTTGAGGTATTCCTGCTTGGATAACGCTCCAGCGATGCAGCCGACGTAGGAGCCGCGTTCGGCGCGTTCGGGAGCGCTGAGGCAATCTTCGGCAACGACGTCGGTGATCCCGATCCGTCCGCCGGGAACTAGGGCGCGGAACATCTCGGCGAGCACGGCCGGTTTATCGACGGACAGGTTGATCACGCAGTTGGAGATCACCACGTCAACTGCGTTGTCGGGCAACGGTATGTCCTCAATGGTGCCTTTGCGGAACTCGACGTTGGTGGCGCCGGATCTGGCTTTGTTCTGCTCGGCGAGGGTCAGCATTTCGTCGGTCATGTCTACGCCGTAGGCAAACCCGGTCGGACCAACCCGTCGCGCCGATAACAACACGTCGATTCCGCCACCCGAGCCCAAATCGAGCACGCGTTCACCGGGATGTAGCTCGGCGACTGCGATTGGGTTGCCGCAGCCCAGGCTGGCCGCTAGTGCTTCGGCGGGGATCTCGGATTGCTCCTCGGTGCCGTAGAGGCCGGCACCAAAAGAGGCATCCAGTTTGTTCGAACCGGCTGTTCCACAGCTACTTCCCGCCGTCAACACATCGCTGTTGGTGTCGCCAGCGGCTACTGCGTTGGCGGCCGCGGCGTATTGCGTCCGGACTTGATCGCGTAGCTCATTGTGTGTGTCGGTCATCTCGCACCTCTCATATCGATAATCATCTATACGATGGATAGTGCACCAACCATTGATAACTGTCAATATGTATGTGGCATACTGTTGCTGTGCTCGGCGCAACTGTGTCGTCAACGAAACGCGATGGCTCATCGCTTGCAGCCGACCCCGTTGCATGCTGCAGCTTGATTGCGGATGCGGTGCTGGATGCCGCGGCCGTCGAGCGGCTGGCCGCCGTGCTCAAGGCGCTGGGTGAACCGACCAGGCTGCGGCTGGTGTCGTTGATTGCGGCCCATGAGGGAGCCGAGGCATGCGTGTGTGATCTGACCGCGCCAATTGGATTATCCCAGCCGACGGTGTCGCACCACCTCAAGATTCTGGTAAACGTTGGCCTGCTTGCGCGGACGCAGCGCGGAAAGTGGGCTTACTACCGGTTGGTGCCCGCCGTGCTTGAGGCGCTGTCCGGCGTACTTGCCGGCGCGCATCGTCTCTGACGTGCGCCGATTGACAATCGGCGAGTTCAACGCGCTGGCGGCGTAGTTCGACAGATCGGCGGTGCAATCCTGTCCATTATCTTGACTTATATCGAAAAGGTGTGCATGATCGACCCAGTTGATGATTTCGATATATGTCACATGGCCTTGATGCTGAACGGTATTCAGGGATTTGACGAGAGGACGGCACTATGCCAAGGCGGTCTATCGCTGATTTCTGGTTCGATCCGCTGTGCCCGTGGTGTTGGATCACGTCGCGCTGGATTCTAGAGGTAGAAAAGGTGCGAGATATCGACGTCCACTTTCACGTCATGAGCCTGGCGGTGCTCACTGAAGGCGGCGACGTCTGTGATGGATATCAGGAGCTGATGGCGCAAAGCTGGGGGCCCGTGCGGGTGGCGATCGCTGCTGAGCAGGCCCACGGGGCCGCCATTCTCAAACCCCTTTACACAGCGATGGGCACTATCATTCACAACCAGGCGAACCTCATATACAACCCGGCTAGCTTGGACCTAGGCCAGGTCGTTGAGGAGTCCTTGGCCGAGACTGGCCTGCCGCCGGAGCTGGCAGCAGCCGCGACTAGCCAGGCTTACGACGACGCCCTCCGCAAGAGTCACCATGCTGGAATGGATGCCGTTGGCGCGGACGCCGGCGCGCCGACCATACACTTTGACGGTGTGGCGTTCTTCGGTCCGGTGCTGTCGAAAATTCCACGCGGCGAAGAGGCCGGCAAGCTCTGGGATGCCGTGGTGACGCTTGCGGCATATCCGCACTTCTTTGAGCTTAAACGGACGCGCACCGAGCCACCACAATTCGACTAGATGTGATGTCTCTACGAATGAGACCCTGGCCCAGGGCGTGAGCGAAGGTATTGCCAGGCGGGAGATCGAATTGGGCAGATCCGAACGGGTCCCCGTCAGTGGGCGGCGCCGTAGCGGCGCGCAGCAATGATCGCCGAGTGCGCGGGCGGCATGTCTAGGCAACCACGCAACGCGTCGCCTAACACGGTGACATGGGTATGAACAGCTGCCTTGTTCAACCCGGCGGTTGCGCGGAATGCCTCCGCAGAACCCAGGCCCGCGCTCACATCTGGGCCGGAGGCAACACCCGCACCTGCGGGTGTGCTCGCGCAAGCGAGAAGATCCGATAACGCCCAAGCCGCATAGGGGAATCCTGCGATCTTCAGTCGCGGGAGGAGGGCCGAATCTATCTTTGAGTGTGTGGCTTGGGGTGGGTCGCTCAACGGCGCGGTGGATGTTGATTGGTCCGATACTGCCTGATCCGGTCAAGCAGGTCTATGGGCGCAGGCTGTGGGCACGACACTTCAGCGATGCCGCGTGCGGTTGCGGCAGGTGTGGCGTTGATGGGCATGCCGCGCGGGAAATGTCTAGTGGTCGTGCTCGATGCGCGGTTGCCACCGCTGGCGGCCGCCGGTGATAGTGATTTGCCTGTTTTGGCACAGAGCAGGCGCTGTCCGAGCGGAATGCGATGAGCGCGGCCACCTGATACGTATCTAGTCGGCGACAACGAGACAAGGCATTTGGTCTTGGGTGATCATTTTGAGAGCTGCGACAGTTCGTGAGGTTGCGCTATGCGGTCATTTGGTTTCGCAGCGCTGTGACGCGTTCGGGCGTCATGCCGAGTTGTAGGGAAAGACATCTCACGAAGTTAAAAGTCAAGCCACGAGCGAGGGAGGAGGTGGAAAGGCTAGATGTTCGGTGTAGTGCTGGCCGGTTTGCAGGCAGTGGTGGAGTTGGCCGAGGAATTTGTTGAACAGATGTCGTTGGGCTTGGTGGTTCCAGTCTCCTGCGGCGCGGCGGGTGTCGTAGTGGCGACGGGCGCCCGGCGAGGCGCGCAGCGATGCCAAAGCCCAGATGGGACCCACGGCGGCCAGGCGCCGGTTCTTGATATGGCGGTGCAACACGAGGGTTTTCTTGCCGCTGGCGCGGGTGATCGGCGCGGCTCCGGCGAATGCTTTCAGTCCGCGGGCGTCGGTGAAGCGGGCGCGGTCATCACCGATCTCGGCGAGTACCCGGGCACCGGCCAGGTTCCCCAGTCCGGGGAAGCTGGTGATGATCGTGGAGTCCGGGTGCTGCTCAAAATGGGCGGTTGCCGCCTCGGCGAGATCAGCAGCAGTGGTGCAGGCAGCCTCGAACTGACCCAGCAGCCCTGCCAATTGGATACCCATCGCGTTCTCCACGACCGGTGGTTGGTGCAGGTAGGTGTCGGTGAACACCTCCCGCAACCGTTCGATGTCACGGTCGAGATGGCGGCGGCGGCCGGCCTTGGCCAGCAGTCGGCGCAGTCGGGCCGGGGTCAGCTTGGTCGCCTGGGTGGGGGTTGGTGCAGCAGCCAAGATGGTGCGCGCATCTCGACGAGCCAGCCCGCCCTCGGGCAGGTCGGCGAACGCGGTGATGGCCGCCGGGTAGAAATCTTTGAGCACATCGCGAATCTGGTTGCCGATGTGTTGACGTGCCCATACCGCGTCTTGCTGAGCGCGGGCCAGCACCCGGATCGCCTGGGCCAACTCGGTGTCGGCGGGCAATGGGCGGTGCGCGCCGGGGTCGGTGCGCACAATATTGGCCAGCAGCACCGCGTCGGCACCATCGGATTTGGCCCCCGACACCGCATACCGTGCCCGATACCGCGAAGCCGCCAACGGGTTGATCGGATAAATCACCCGGCCAGTTTCTCGCAGCGCCGCCACCCACAGGCCACGATCAGTTTCCATCCCCACTGGTATCGGATCAGCGGCACTGTCACCGGCCTCAGCCAGCAACGTCAACAGCTGCGCGAACCCGGCCGCATCATTGCCCAGCCGTGCACGGGCTACCACCCTCCCGTCGTCATCAACCACAGCAACATCGTGATGCTCAGTAGCCCAGTCGATTCCACAAAACAAGCCCAAGACGTCCTCACTTTTTCGTCGGTGGATGGTTGCGCCGTTACCGGTGGACTCACGCGGCGCCCTAATCGCGGGACTCCAAGGTCCGTCATCTCACTAGCCGTCCGTGACTCCAGCACATCGCAGGACTTCGTTCTGTCGAAGAGCTCAAGGCTCGAGAACAACCATCAGGAAGTCACCCCTGCGACGGGCTCGGGCAACGGAATCTCACCACCAACCCGACAAGACCTGCCGCCAGACGCGCCGCTCTTTCTCAAGTCGTCGAACGACGGGAACACCAGACGTCACCTGACGGCAGATCCCGCAAGAAACAGGCCCCGGTCACCAACACCCGGACCGGTAACCAATCCCTACTAAACGATTAGGAACTCATCGAAGGAGCCGAACTTCTGATCGATCGTTGCCCACAGTGCCGTTAGGTACTCGGGTCTAAGTTTGACCGCATCGTATATGTGTTGCGGAGTTTCCCCTAGTTCGGCTGCGACCCTATGGAACTGCCGGTTGTTGGTGGGTTGCAGGAAGACGCTGGAGAATGAGAATCGGTAAAACAAGGTGCTTTTAGGATTGTCGTGTTCAGGTTGCAGCAGAATATTTGATGCGAGATAGTTCGCTTCGATCGTCTTTTCGGAAACTCCAAGTGTTCGCAGCAAGATCGCGGTAGCGATGCCAGTTCGATCGCGCCCACCGGTGCAGTGCATCAGCAGTGCACCTGTTCGAGTTGGGTCGAGCAGTTGGTCGAACATGGCCTTGTATGCCGTCAGCTTGGGAATGAAGGCTGGATCGCCGTAGCTATTGACCAATGCGAACATCCGGTAGAACGGCCCGAAGCTGTCGACCTTCCTACGGTCGTACATCTGTGGGGAGAATCGATGCTGATCAAGTAGTTCGTCGATCCTATTGAAGTCGATTTCGTCCTGGTTGACCGGCGAACTGACCCTGTTCACCTCCACGGGTAGGCGATCTGGGTGCTTAGCCTGCTCTTGCGGACCTCGGAAATCGATTACTGTCTGGATGTTCAGACGATCCAACATAGCGAGATCTGTATCCGTCAGATACGTCAATGCGGAACTACGGTAAAGGATTCCGGGGCTGATGGCGCGACCATCCGCAATCCGGAAACCCGCGACAGCACGGGTGTTGAGCGCTCCCTCCATAGCGACAACGTCACCAGAACTCTCCGGATCCTCCAGGGATGCGCCTGACGAAGGTCCGCCAGAAGATTCACACCCGCCGCCAACCATCATGACGCCAACAAACGTAGACACCAGCACCCAAAGTCGGGTGCACCTGTGGACGGCACGCATATCAAACCAATTAGTCACCACGACCATGCCCACCTTTTTGATATAAGTCAATCATACGGGTGGCATCGCCGCTGATCTGTCGGACTCCTGGTCGGCCGACAGGGGGTCGGCCGCATCGCATAGCCACTCAGCTGTGCGGTGCCAAGTCTGTTCGGTTTCTCTTTGCGGATCGATCGTGTGCGGCGTGCTCCGAGTTAATGCAGGTAGGTAGCTGGTGAGTGGTTGGATCGGGCCGGGTCGGGTCTTGTGCGTCTATCTGTTGGTTGGTTCTCGACGCCCAGTGGTCAGCTTCCGTGGCTTGTCGGGCGCATAGAAGGGCGCAGACCTCCGAAAAATCAGTGGGCTGGTGGTTGTTCCGCCGCTACGCTACGGTGTGCACCATGTTGACTGATCCGCTAATCGTGGCCGTCATTGGCGATTTCGACGACTCCTACGCCCCGCACGTGGCTACCAATGCGGCAATTGCCCATTCCGCGGCGGCGCTCGGACTCAGGGTCTCGGTGGACTGGCTACCTACCGAACCGCTGGTCTCCGATCTTGGCTCGATCGTAACTGCTGACGCGCTGTGGTGCGCCCCGGGAAGCCCCTACCGCAGCCTGCTCGGGGCGCTTGCCGCACTGCGCTTCGGACGCGAAAACGCCGTGCCGACACTGGGCACATGCGGGGGATGTCAACACATCATTCTCGAATACGCCCGCAACGTTCTCGGGTTCGATGACGCACAGCACGCCGAATACGATCCGTATAGTTCTGTGCTGTTCATCTCGTCGCTGACGTGCTCGCTGGCTGGCCAAACCATGCCAGTGAATCTGCGGCCAGGGTCTTTGGCCGTCCAGTGCTGCGGAGCAAGTCGGACCGCCGAGCAGTACTACTGCAATTTCGGGCTCAACCCGGTCTACCGACAGCAGATCGAAGAAGGCGGCTTGATCGTCACCGGGACCGACGATGACGATGAGGCCCGCATCTTCGAGTTGCCAAGCCATCCGTTCTACGTGGCGACGTTGTTCGTGCCGCAGAATCGGTCGACCATCGAACAACCGCATCCCATCGTGACAGGCCTGTTGCTGGCCGCCGCTAAACGCAACTCATCGAAGGTCGTCGACAAAACAGACCGCGCCGTCGAAATCTGATCCGAGTTGAATCCGGGGTGTGGGCGAAGAACAGCGGATTCCGGCCATACCCCAAGCAGAAAGGTTACTGCGTATGCAGCCTTCGAAAGAACATTGTGACGTCGGATTTCTGCCAGCAATCCGGTCGGGCGCTGCTAGATCATCAGGTGCTGCGTCTAGGAACCGACGTCCCGGTGTACTGGTCCAATTCCTGCTGCTCGCCGCCGCCTGGGGATCAAGCTTTTTGTGCATCAAGATCGGCTTGGAGGGCCTCTCACCGGCCCAGGTCGTCGTGGCCCGTCTCGTCGGCGGCGCCGCAGCGCTGGTTCTGATGGTCACCATCAGCCGAACCCGCATCCCGCCGATCGGCGCCGTCTGGGCCCATCTAGGTGTCGTCGCAGTCCTGTTGTGCGTGCTGCCGTTTCTGCTGTTTGCCTGGGCCGAAGAACACATCTCATCCGGGCTGGCCGCGATCTACAACGCCACCACCCCGCTGATGACCATGCTCGTTGCTATTGTCGCGCTCCCCGAGGAAAGGCCCGGGCTGACCCGGCTAGCAGGACTGCTCACCGGCCTAATCGGCGTGATCGTCGTCCTAGGCCCGTGGCACGGCGTCACCGGTGGTAGCGGCATCGCTCAAATCGCATGCCTGATGGCCACCGCCAGCTACGGCATCGCGTTTGTCTATCTCCGCCGATTTATCGTGCCCCGTCAATTTCCTGCACTCACCGTCGCTACTGTGCAGGTCGGCATCGGAGCAGCACTCATGCTTGTGCTCACCCCCTTGATCGCCACCCAGCCGGTACACCTGAGCACCAGAGTCGTCGCCGGCATGCTGTTCTTAGGCGTACTGGGAACCGGGCTGGCCTACGTTTTGAACACCAACGTCGTCAACGCCTGGGGCGCAACCACCGCCTCAGCGGTCACCTACCTCACACCCGTCATCGGCGTCACGCTCGGCATCATTCTGCTCGCTGAACACATCACCTGGAATCAACCCCTAGGCGCAGTCGTGGTCATCGCCGGCATCGCACTCAGCCGAACCCAACCCACACGCACGCGTCTATCCGGCTGACGGACCGAAGTCTGAACGGAACCAGAATTCACACACTGGCGACCACATCCTCGCAGACGACCCGGCGGGCCAACACCGCACAGTCACGGTTCACGCGTTGACCTGTTACTTCCAGCCCGAGTTCGTCAAGGCGACAAAATAGGTCAGCACGAACGAAGGCGGCTACAGCGGTAGCGTTGCGCTGGTATGAAATACCCTTGCCAGTTTTGTTCGAGTTCGCCGGTATCCCAGGGATGCGGCACTTCCAGACTCGGCTACTTCAGGCTGTAACGGCGCCGGACGCGACCGCGCAGCTCGGCGGCGGTGATGATTCCGCGGGCGTAGGCGACCTGAACAGCGCGCGTTGCATTGGTGCTGCGGGAACCTTCTAGTTCGGTGTTGCGGCGGATCGCGCGCACGGCCTTGACCCGGCACTTGGCCTTCTGCAGCTCGGTCACTCGGGACACCAGCTTCGGTAAAGTTCTTCCAGGATAAGCCGATGCGGCTTGAGGTTCAGGCACCACTGAGTGTTACCAGGGGGAGTTTCTAGCGGGCTTGGCCAGTTCATGGATAATATCAATGATCCATGAACTGCACTGAGCGGGAATCTGCAGACGCCCGCCGCTAGCCCAGAGCTGCGGATGCCCGCCGACGCGTATTATCGGCTGGTCGTCAACCAATCGCGACAACAGCGTTGCCAACGTTCAAGCTAGCGGCGGAACAACTTGCTTCCCAGCCACACGACTGGATCGTATTTGCGGTCGGCGACCCGCTCTTTCATCGGGATTAGTGCGTTGTCGGTGATTGTGATGTTCTCCGGACACACCTCGGTGCAGCACTTGGTGATGTTGCAGTAGCCCAGGCCGTGCTCTTCCTGTGCCTCGTCGCGCCGGTCCCGCGTGTCAAGCGGATGCATTTCGAGCTCCGCGATCCGCATCAGGAAGCGTGGCCCAGCGAAGGCCTCTTTATTTTCCTCGTGATCACGGACGACGTGGCATACGTTTTGGCACAGGAAGCATTCGATGCATTTGCGGAACTCCTGTGCGCGTGCAACATCGACCTGCGCCATCCGGTAGTCACCCGGTTGCAGGTCCTTGGGGGGTGCGAACGACGGTATCTCGCGTGCTTTTTGGTAATTGAACGAGACATCAGTGACCAAATCTCGAATTACCGGGAAGGTGCGCATCGGGGTGACGGTGACGACTTCGTCTTCTTTGAAGGTCGACATCCGGGTCATACACATCAGCCGCGGCTTACCGTTGATCTCCGCCGAGCAGGAGCCGCATTTGCCTGCTTTGCAGTTCCAGCGCACCGCAAGATCCGGTGTTTGTGTCTGTTGAAGCCGAAGGATGATGTCAAGGACGACCTCGCCCTCGTTGACCTCGACGGTGAAGTCCTGGAGCTCGCCGTTGCTGTCGTCGCCGCGCCAGACCCGCATGCTCGCGTTGTAGGTCATTTACCTCTCCGTCCTGGATGGTCGGCCAGCTCTTCTTCGGTGTAGTACTTCTCCAGTTCTGAGATCTCGAAGAGCTCCAGCAAGTCGGGGCGCATCGGCACCTGTCGCTCGCGCGTGACACTGATGTGAGAAGCGGGGGCGTCACCGCTTGCTCCGCCTCCGGCGGCCTCGGTGGTGCGGCACACCAGCAAGGTGTTGCGCCAGTTGGGGTCCATGCCGGGACAGTCATCACGCGTGTGTCCACCACGACTCTCGGTGCGCTCCAGCGCAGCCCTGGCCACGCACTCACTGACCAACAGCATGTTTCGCAGGTCGATCGCCAGGTTCCATCCAGGGTTGTATTGACGATGTCCTTCGACTTGTACGCGGTCGTACCGTGTCCATAGCTCGTCCAAGAGGGTCAACGCCCGAGAGATCTCGTCGGCATTGCGGATGATGCCGACCATATCGTTCATCAAGTACTGCAAGTCCATGTGCAGCGCATACGGATTCTCTGGTGCCGAACCGTCTTTCGGGCCTTCGAAGTGGCTCAGCGCCTTCGAAGCGGCGGCGTCGATAGCCTCCTGCGGGGCCGCCGGGCGCTTGGTCAACGCACGGACATAGTCGGCAGCTCCCAGCCCGGCCCGTCGGCCGAAGACCAGCAGATCGGACAACGAGTTGCCACCTAGCCGGTTGGAGCCGTGCATGCCGCCGGCGCACTCGCCGGCGGCAAACAGCCCGGAAACGGTGGCCGCGCCGGTGTCTGCCTCAACCTCGATACCACCCATCACATAGTGACAAGTGGGCCCCACTTCCATTGCCTGCGCGGTGATATCGACTTCGGCCAGTTCCTTGAACTGGTGATACATCGACGGCAAACGTCGTTTGATGTCGTCGGCTGTCAGGCGCGATGCGATGTCGAGGTAAACCCCGCCATGCGGAGTTCCGCGGCCGGCTTTGACTTCCGAGTTGATCGCTCGGGCGACCTCATCTCGGGGGAGCAGGTCGGGAGTGCGGCGGGCCGAGTCATTGTCTTTGAGCCACTGGTCGGCTTCTTGTTCTGTCTCGGCGTACTGACCTTTGAACACCGGCGGGATGTAGTCGAACATGAACCGAGTTCCCTCGGAGTTCTTCAGCACGCCGCCGTCGCCCCGAACACCTTCGGTGACCAGGATTCCTTTCACGCTAGGCGGCCATACCATGCCGGTCGGATGGAACTGGACGAACTCCATGTTGATCAGCTTCGCGCCGGCGCGAAGGGCCAAGGAGTGGCCGTCGCCGGTGTATTCCCAGGAGTTGGAGGTCACTTTGAATGACTTGCCGATTCCGCCGGTCGCTAGCACGACTGCGGGAGCCTCGAACACGACGAACCGACCGCTTTCGCGCCAGTACCCGAATGCCCCGGAGATCGCGCCCTGATCCTTGAGCAGCTCAGTGATCGTGCATTCGGCGAATACCTTGATCCGGGCCTCGTAGTCGCCAAGTTCAGCGTGGTCGTCCTGTTGCAGCGAAACGATCTTTTGCTGCATTGTGCGGATCAATTCCAGCCCGGTGCGGTCGCCGACGTGAGCCAGCCGCGGATAGGTGTGGCCACCAAAGTTGCGCTGACTGATCCGGCCGTCCTTGGTGCGGTCGAACAAGGCGCCGTAGGTTTCTAGCTCCCAGACTCGATCGGGCGCTTCTTTGGCGTGCAGTTCGGCCATTCGCCAGTTGTTCAGAAACTTCCCACCGCGCATCGTGTCGCCGAAGTGGGTCTTCCAGTTGTCTTTCGAGTTGGTATTGCCCATCGCGGCCGCGCAGCCACCCTCGGCCATCACCGTGTGGGCTTTACCGAATAGGGACTTGCACACCACCGCGACTTTGAGGCCGCGTTCACGCGCTTCGATGACGGCGCGCAAACCTGCGCCGCCGGCACCGATCACGACGACGTCGTAGGAGTGCCGCTCGACCTCAACCATGAAACCTCGCTCAGCTTATAACTGTTTCCGATAATTCCGAATGGCTTCTCAGCCAATAAATCTAAAGTCGGTGATTGTGCCGCTGGACACCAGCATTATGTAGAAGTCGGTGAATGACAGGGTCGCTAATGTGGTCCACGCGAACTGCATGTGCCGGGTATTCAGTCTGCTGACTTGTGTCCAGATCCAGTATCGCACTGGGTGCTTGGAGAAATGCTTGAGCCTGCCGCCGGTAGCATGCCTGCATGAATGGCACGAAACGGTGTAGCACCACAGTAATAACACGTTGATTGTCAGGATGACATTCCCCAATCCTAAGCCAAAGCCGGAAGGGGAGTGAAAAGCCATTATCGTGTCGTAAGTATTTACTAGAGAGACGACCAACGCGAAATAGAAGAAGTACCGGTGACTGTTCTGGATGATCAGCGGTAGCCGAGTCTCGCCGGTGTAGTGGGCGCGTGGTTCGGCGACCGCGCAGCTAGTGGGTGACTGCCACACCGACCGGTAGTAGGCCTTGCGGTAGTAATAGCAGGTCAGCCGGAATCCAAGCAGAAACGGTAATGCCAGCGCTCCCAGCGGGATCCACCAGGGAAAGTGCCCCAGCCAAACACCTAGGTGGCTGGCGCCGGGTGCACAAGACGAGCTGACGCATGGCGAGTAGAACGGCGTGAGGTAGTGGTATTTATCTACCCAGTAGGCACTGCCCCAAAACGCCCGGGTGGTCGCGTAGAGAATGAACGCGAGAAGCCCAATATTGGTCAACAGCGGTGCCCGCCACCAGAGGTCGGTGCGGAGTGTCCGTTGTGGCAATTGCGCCCTGGTCGGTGAGAAAACGCCGGTCGCGGGACGGTTAGCCGTAGGTGCGCTCATCTATGTGATCCTCTTCGCGTGTTATCTCGTCGAAGAGTACACAGATAGAAAGCCCCCATTTCTGGGGGGCTTGGCTGTCAGTGTCGGCTGTGACCCCCGACACCCTCATCGTCGACATCACGCCAGAAGTCGCGGTCGTAGTCGGTATCGGGGATGGCGATCATCTCGACGGGCTGCTGCACCGGGGCGCGTATCAAGTCCAATTCCGAGACGTCGGTCTCGAGTAATTGGACGTCAGTGAGGATCCGATCGGCGTCGATGACGATCCGATGCAGCGCTGGGCTATCTCCGAATCTCGCCTTAAGTGACGTCACAGTCCGCCGCAAATCGCCCATGAGGTCGTGCAGTTCGGCCAATTCCGGAGCGGTGGACAACGGATCTCCTTCGACGGAAGGTGCTATGGATCACGATACGTCAGTCAATACTAACCGCCGGATAGGCGAGGAGTGACGGAAGTCATATGTGGTGGCTGGTGCGGCTCGCAGGTCGATGACGCTGGACTAGTGGATTGCTGTTGCCGGTCAACGCGATCGCATTCCGAATCTGAGTATTCCGGACCCGCTTGGTCTCGCGTGGTGCGTATCGCCGAGTGTTGACCGGATCGGTTTCGCGCTATTTATGTATGCAGCGTCTTGGCCGCTCGACGCAGAAGTTTCTTGCCGGCAGCGTTTAGCATCGTCGCAGTCGGGTTGGTCCGGCGGAGTCAGTAACTCCGCCGGACCAACCGGCGTCTCGAACTATTTGGTGACTGCGATACGTTGCGCCTGAGTTCCTGAGTAGGCGCCGGTAACCCGAACGGTTAGCACGCCGGCATCGTAGGAGGCGGCAATCGCTTCGCTGGTGATGTGCGGGGGCAGCTGGAATGAGCGGCGGAATGATCCGTAGCGGATCTCCCGCAACGTGCGGTCGTCTCGTTTCTCGGTGTGCTGATCCCGGGTTTCGCCGTGTATCACCAACCGGCCACGTTCGAGTTCGACGTTGACGTCGTTGTCGACATCAACCCCTGGCAGTTCTAGCCGGACAAGGGCGTCGTCTCCATCCTTGACGATCTCCGCGCGCGGACTGAAGTCCCCGTTCGCGGGCTGGTACCAGTCGGCTGTCGCGGCCGGGCCGAAAAAGTCGCGGAGCCAGGTGTCGGTCTCCCATGCCGGTCGCGACCACAGTGCGAGGTTGCTCATGGATATCTCCTTATGCTTGATCGTGGGCTAGCTGTGTCCGGCTCCTTGCCGGCCGGCTACTAAGAAGAACTTGAGTCTCATGCACTTAAGTTCCACCTGGGCGTTCGCTGGCAGCGAACGCTGTCACACAAGTTGTCACCAGGTGTGAGAACGACGTCATAGAGGTGTCACATGCCGCGACATTTCGGCAATATCGCCTTTCTAACCTCTTGCTATGTGTCCAGCCCAAACGACGCGCATAGACGGCGAAGCACGGCGCATCGTCGTGGTTGGGCACGGGATGGTGGGGCACCGACTGGTCGATGCCGTCCGCGCCCGTGATGCCTGCGGTTCGTGGCGGATCACGGTTCTGGCTGAGGAGGCAGATGCGGCCTACGACCGAGTTGGCCTCACGTCGTACACCGAAAGCTGGGACCGTGAACTGCTGGCTTTGCCGGGCAGCGACTACGCCGACGCCGAGCGGGTCCGGTTGCAGCTGAACACGCGGGTTGTCGAGATCGATCGTGGGCAAAAGTCGGTGGTCACCATCGATGGCGAACGTCACAGCTACGACACCCTGGTACTGGCGACCGGGTCTTACGCATTTGTCCCGCCGGTGCCCGGTCACGATCTGCCGCTGTGTCACGTTTACCGCACGCTTGACGACCTCGACGCCATTCGGGCCAGTGTCCAGCGCACGCTAGACGCTGGGCACACCAATGCTGGTGTTGTCATAGGCGGCGGCCTGCTGGGGCTTGAAGCCGCCAATGCGCTGCGGCAGTTCGGGTTGCAGACGCATGTGGTTGAGATGATGCCGCGATTGATGGCTCAACAAATCGACGAGGCCGGGGGCGCGCTGCTGGCGCGGATGGTCAGTGAACTAGGAATAGCGATACACGTAGGGACGGGTACCGAATCGATTGATTCCGTTGCGCACTCAGACGGTTCAACATCGGTGCGGGTGCGCCTCAGTGATGGCGACGTGATTGATGCCGGCGTGGTGATCTTCGCTGCTGGCATCCGCCCGCGTGACGAGTTAGCCAGGTCGGCTGGGTTGGAGATCGCCGACCGGGGTGGTGTGCTCACCGACGTGTCCTGTAGAACAAGCGACCCCGACATTTACGCCGTCGGTGAGGTTGCTGCGATCGAGGGGCGCTGCTACGGACTGGTGGGGCCTGGATACACCAGCGCCGAGGTGGTGGCGGATCGGCTCTTGGACGGTGATGCGGAGTTCCCCGAAGCGGACTTGTCGACCAAGCTCAAGCTGCTTGGTGTTGATGTCGCCAGTTTCGGAGACGCGATGGGGGCGACCGAAAATTGCCTTGAGGTCGCGATCAACGACGCCGTGAATCGCACCTACGCGAAACTGGTCCTCTCCGACGATGCTAGGACACTGCTGGGCGGAGTGTTGGTAGGCGATGCCTCCGCCTACGGGGTGTTGCGGCCCATGGTCGGTAGCGAGCTGCCCGGGGACCCGCTGGCACTGATCGCACCGGTTGGATCCGGCGAGGGTTCTGGGGCCTTGGGCATCGGGGCTCTGCCGGACGCAGCCCAGATCTGTTCATGCAACAGCGTCACCAAGGGCGACCTCAAGTGCGCGATTAATGATGGTTGCTGCGACGTTCCCGCACTTAAGGCACGCACCGCGGCCGGTACCTCGTGCGGCTCATGCGTACCTTTGCTCAAGCAGCTACTTGAAGCTGAGGGGGTAGTCCAGTCCAAGGCGCTGTGTGAACATTTCAGCCAGTCTCGGGCCGAGCTTTTTGAAATCATCTCCGCCACCGAAATTCGGACCTTCTCTAGGCTGCTGGAACGCTTCGGCAGCGGAAAGGGTTGTGACATTTGCAAGCCCGTGGTCGCCTCTATCCTGGCGTCTACCGGCTACGACCACATTCTCGAAGGCGAGCAAGCCTCGCTGCAGGATTCCAACGATCATTTCCTGGCGAATATCCAGAAGAACGGTAGTTACTCGGTGGTGCCCCGGGTGCCGGGAGGCGATATCAAGCCGGAGCATTTGATTCTGATCGGTCAGATCGCACAGGACTTTGGGCTTTACACCAAGATCACCGGCGGCCAGCGGATCGACCTATTCGGCGCGCGTGTGGACCAGCTGCCCCTGATCTGGCGGCGGCTGATTGACGGAGGTATGGAATCTGGCCACGCCTACGGCAAGGCATTGCGTACGGTCAAGAGCTGTGTGGGCAGCGACTGGTGCCGCTATGGCCAGCAGGATTCGGTGCAGCTGGCCATCGACTTGGAGCTGCGCTATCGCGGTTTGCGTGCACCGCACAAGATCAAACTAGGCGTCTCGGGCTGCGCGCGGGAGTGCGCGGAGGCCCGCAGCAAGGACGTCGGCGTCATCGCGACCGAGAAAGGCTGGAACCTCTACGTCGGCGGCAATGGCGGTATGACGCCACGGCACGCACAGCTACTGGCCAGCGATCTGGATACCGAGACGTTGACTCGCTAT
Organism: Mycobacterium sp.; assembly: GCF_965230835.1. GTDB lineage: Bacteria > Actinomycetota > Actinomycetes > Mycobacteriales > Mycobacteriaceae > Mycobacterium. The sequence goes on along the minus strand of NZ_CBDDLW010000002.1, from coordinate 2,016,958 downwards.
ATCGATCGGTTCCTGATGTACTACATCCGCACCGCTGACCGGCTGCAACGTACTGCCCCGTGGGTCGAATCGCTGGAGGGTGGGCTCGATCACGTGCGTGAGGTCGTCTGTGACGACTCGCTGGGCCTTGCTGAGGAATTCGAAGCCGCAATGAAGCGGCATGTAGAGAACTACACGTGCGAATGGAAGGGAGTGTTGGAGGATCCGGACAAGATGTCGCGGTTCGTCTCCTTCGTCAACGCCCCCGAAACCGTCGATTCGACGGTGGCATTCACCCACCGAGGCGGGCGCAAAGTGCCTGTGCCTATTGGTATCCCGCGAGTCCGCTCGTAGAACGGGGAATTACCCGAAAATTCGTAGCGCGGGAAAGCCCCGCATCTTTAGTGCGGGGATGGAGCGCATCAATTTTGTTTCCGGGGTGGCCACTGCCTGGGGTCGCGGCGTGGCCGCCGCTTGAGTTCCTAACAGGAGTCAAGGCTTGGGGGCTGGGCATGTTGTTGGCCGGTTTGGGGTGTTGGCGGGTGTGAGAGGGGCCCGTTTGGTGGTCTAGACCTGCTGGACCCGATATCGTGGACCAGCCAACAGCGCAGTGGATTGCCGTCGAGCGGTCCTATTCGGGTCGTGGCTGTTCTGGGATGACGACTTTTGGGTGTGCGGAGACTTTTAGGGGTGTGTGGTGTTGAAGAATCGTTGTGCGAGGTTGTCATCGAGGTGACCTATTTGGGTATCGGCGAGGTCGAGATAGTCCAGGGCTCGTATGGCTGCGTCGATCATGCGGCGATGAATCTTCCTCAGCTGGGTCAGCGTTTCCTGGGAAGCTGCCGCGGTCTGCCCCGCCGCGTTCGCCGCTAGCCGATCTTGTTCCTGACCAATGAGATCTAGCGCTGACTCCGATTTTGAAACGATCTGCCGTAAACTACCCACGCCATCGGCGATACCAACATGGTCATAGACCACTACACCGGCCGCCTCGGGTGGGTGCGCAGCAGCCTCGTACTGATCGGCTAGACTTCGATACTGCTGGCCGCGCTCCCGCAAATCCGACACTTGCTGGCGAAATCCACGAGATCGGTTCTCGAGTTCGTCAGCGGCCTGCCGGTTTGTCGCCGCATACAACTCCTGCCTACGTGCATGCCCGGCAAAAGTCTCGGCCCGCTGTTGGTGCTCTCGTGCCTGCTCCTCGTTCGCCTGCGCGTCTAGGCGGTGTTGTTCTGCCTCTTGGCTGTTGTGTTGAGCTTGCTGCTCCAATTCCTGGGCTTGCGTTTTGTGACTCTCGGTTTGCTGCCGGTGGTACTGTGCCTGCCCTTCATCCTCGTGAACTTGCCGCTCTAAATCCTGGGCTTGTTTCCGGTGCCATTGCGCGTCCTCTTCGGCATCCTCGGCTTCTTGCCGATGCCATTGCGCACTCGACTCGGCATCCTGGGCTTGTTGCCGGTGCCATTGCGCGTCCTCTTCGGCATCCTCGGCTTGCTGCTGATGCCGCCACTGCACATCCTCTTCGGCATCCTGGGCTTGCCGTTCGAAGTCCTGGGCTTGTTCGTGGGCACGCTGCGCCTTCAAGCGGTGGTGTTCTGCCTCTTGGCTGTTGTGTTGAGCTTGCTGCTCCAATTCCTGGGCTTGTTCGTGGGCACGCTGCGCCTTCAGGCGGTGGTGTTCTGCCTCTTGGCTGTTGTGTTGAGCTTGCTGCTCCAATTCCTGGGCTTGCGTTTTGTGACTCTCGGTTTGCTGCCGGTGGTACTGTGCCTGCTCCTCATCCTCGTGAACTGCCCGTTCAAAGTGTTCTACGCTCTGTTGGTCCTGTAGCGCATCGTCCCGGTGCTCTTGTTCTAAATCATGTTGGCGCTGTTGTGCCTGCCGAAATCGCTGAGCACGTTGTTGGTTGTCTTGTGCGCTTTGTCGATGAGAGGACGCCTGCCGTTCCGAGTTCTCCACCACCGATTGGTGGTGGACTACCCGTTCCTGGTGATATTCGGCGTAGTCACGAAGTGCTTGTGCGGATCGGGCGGCGTCATCGTGCGACAGTTGTGCCACCGGACGCTCAGCAGGTGGTGGTAGTTGGTCGGCATGCTCGAATTGCTGTTCTTGGGCCCAGCCCCGGAGCCCTTCGGCGCGGTCATGGTGTTGTTGGGCTTGAGCTTGCGCCCAGTGTTGTTGGCGCAGGTGATCGGCGGTTTGTTGTTGGTGTTCTAGGCCGCGAATCGAGCCCAACCGTTGACTTGGGGGCTCAAAATCGATGCGGTCGGGTGGATCAAATGGTGAGGGTCTATCCAGGTCGAAGAGGTCACGCTCGATGCCGGCCTTATCGGCCGGATCGGTTAAAAGCCGTTCGATTGGGATGTCGGTGGGATTGTCTGCGAAGGTTTCTTGGGCGGAGTCGAGGGCTTCTCGGGGATCGCGCGCTGGGGCCTGCTGTTGCCAGGCCATGGCTTCATGAACACGGGCTTGGTTGTTGTAGCGTTGGGCTTGCAGATCGTGATATTCGGGGCCGAGGCCGTGCGGTGGTGGTTCATAGGGTGGGGGGCCCGGTTCGGACGGTGGGCCAGGTTCGGCAGGCCGCCACGGTTGAGTATCCCAAAATCCTTGCGGTGGCGGCGAGTATGGCGGTGGGGGGTCATCGAAGTGTTCATCGCCGCCACCCCAGAGCCCAGAAGGCCCAGCATCTGGCGCGGTCACCTTCTGCCCCTCACCGGCACACGCTTCCTAGGCTCCTACCATCGCTTTCGGGCGGGGCTTCCGTGATTGTGTCTTGACCTGTGATTTTAGCGGTTTTCGGCCGATCGGGTCTTGTGGTGTTGAGATTGGGGCGCTCGGCGACTCTTGCTGTCGGCCTGTTGTGTTTTTTCGGTGTTGGGATTGGCGGGTGTTGGCGGCTTTGATGCGGGTGTGTTTGTCGACGGTGTGGTGGGTGCGCACGATGCGGCGTCCTTGTTCGGCGGTGATGGGTTGGCCGTTGGTGTCGCAAAGCGTGTAGTGCTGGCCGGTGCGCCAGCAGGTGGCGATGCGGGTCAGCAAGGTAGTGGCGATGTGGCAGATCGCGGAGTCGTGGTGGCGTTCGGTGGCCATGAGTCGTTTGTATTTCGCAGCGAGGTGGGGGTCGGTTTTACGGGCCTGGTCAGCAGCGGTGAACAGGGCTTCACGCAGCAGCGGGTCGCCGGCTTTGGTCAGCCCGTGTTGGTGATGGGTTTGTCCGGACTGGCTGAGCTTGGGGACCAGCCCGGAGTAGGCGCGGATCGCGGCCAGGGAGTGGAAGCGGTGTGGGTCCCCGATACGCCCGGCGATCACTGCACTGGTGACCGGCCCGACACCGGGGGCCGAGGCGATAAGTCCGGTGGGGTCGGCCTCGGCGTAGAGATTGGCGCAGCGCTCGTCGAGATCGTCGATCTGCTCGGTCAGGATTTGGGCTTGTTCGGCCTCCACCGCGATATCAGCGGCCAGCTCGGCGAAATCGATGCGGGCTTCGGCGCCGCATCCCCACAACTGCAACGATTCGCGGGCTGCGGTCAACAGCAAGCTGGCCTGGTGGTCGCGCCAAGCGCCGCGGGAGTGGCGGATCAAAAACCGGGTCAGCCGCCCGTGTCCGAGACGGATCAAACTATGTGGGTCGCCGTAGCGGGCCAACAGCGCCAGTGTGGCCTTGCCGTAGGTGGAACCCAAAGCGTCGTACCAGGCCGGGCCCAACAACTCGAGCAGGGCATCAAGGCGCTGAAAGACCGCGGTGCGGCGCTTAACGATCGAGGAACGGATCTTGACGATTCGCCGCAGCGGTTCGGCGGGGCCGTCGCTGGTGTGGTCGCGGAGCCCTTCGGGGTGCAGCAGCGGCAGCCGGGCTAGCAGTTTGGAGTCTAGGTGGTCGTTTTTGGTGTGTTTGGCATAGTAAGCGCGCAAATCCGCGGACTGGGTGGTGGGAACCATCGAGACACGGGCTCCATGGTGGCGAAACCAGGACGCGACCGGCGCCCACGCGTTACGGGTCGGCTCCATCACCACACGCACCATGTCGTGCTCGCCCAGGGTGATCTCCTTCCAGAGTTTGTCGAGTTCGCCGGGCCGGGTAAAGAACCTCTTGCCGGTCCACACAAACGTCCCATCCGGACGGGCCAGCGATGCCTGGTGCGCAGCCCGACACGCCAAATCGACACCCAAAACCAGTTCCATACACGTCCTTTCAGCTGATACCAGGGGACTCCGGTCCAAGACAGACGGCATAGCCCAAACATTCCTTAAGCAGAAGTCCGCTATCGAGCGGCTTCAAGTTCCCGAACAGAGACACCAGCCGGTCTTAAGACCGTGCCCGCAGACGACCACTCAACACTCAGAAATCACCCGAGGGCGTTCCAGTCGGTGGCCTCGGCCGCCCACGAGCACACACAAACCCTAAATGTCGGTGCCCGGCACTATCGTGACTGGTATGAGTGCCGGGGCTGGTGAGGATGCGGGTAGCGGCAAAGCCCGCTACACCTACCGGCTGCGCATGTCGGGCGTCGCCGAAAAGGCTCTCCTGGTCGAGTGGGATCGCTGCCGCTGGGTGTGGAACCAGTGTGTCGCAGAATCGAAAAAAGCGCATCAGGCAGGCCAGACCTGCGGATACGCGGAACTCGACAAGCAACTAACTGGCTGGCGCCAACAGCAGGATTGGCTGGCCGCTGGATCGGCGGTACCGCATCAACAAACCGTGCGTGACTTCGCGAAATCGCGGGCAAAAGCGCTCAAGGACATCCGGAACCGGCTGCCGATGCGAGCCCGTGCTGGATTCCCCACATTCAAGAAGAAGCAACTCGCCGCGCCCACCCTCAACTACAACCGCAACGCCTTCCGGCTCGTAGACCGGGTGCTGTTTTTGGCGAAAGGTGTTGTGGTGCGGCCGGTGTGGTCGCGGGAGCTGCCTACTGCGCCGTCGAGTGTGCGCGTCTACCGCGACAGTCTGGGGCACTGGTATGCCTCGTTTGTGGTGAAAGCCCAAGCCGAGCCGCTACCAGTCACGGGCCGGGTAGTTGGTATCGACTGGGGTGTGAAGGCTATAGCTACCACCACCAGCGCTGAGCATGATTTGGCGCACCCGCAGCACGGTAAAACCGGATCCGACAAGCTGGCCCGCTATCAGCGGGCCATGGCGCGACGGCGCCCCGGAAAAGGGAAGCCAGGTAGTCGGCGCTACCGGGCGGCTAAAAGGTTGGCGGCCAAGGCGCACAAGAAGGTTGCGCGTCAACGCCAGCAGGACGCACGAATGTGGGCGAAAAACCTGGTCAATGATTTCGATGCGGTAGCAGTCGAGGACTTCAAGCCAAAGTTTTTGGCGAAGTCGACGATGGCGCGTAAGGCCGCCGATGCGGGTATCCGTATCGCGAAAACAGAACTTGTGAACATGGCGGGCAAGCATGGCCGTTGTGTTGTGATGGTGGACCCGAAGTACACCAGCACCGACTGCGGACAGTGCGGGGCAAGAGCCACGCACCGCCTGCCGCTGTCGCAACGCATCTACACCTGTGCCACGTGCGGCACAGTCGCGGACAGGGATCGAAACGCGGCGCAGGTGGTTTTAAACCGGGCAGGGCTGAACCCCGGCGGCGTAGACGGTGTAAGACCCGACGCGGCGTAGCTGCGCTAGGCAACCCGAGCTGCGGAATCCCCCGCATTTATGCGGGGGAGCAGTCAATGTGACGCTTCTGAACGACATCCAGGTATGGACGACCGCCTGTGACTACGATCATCTCATTCCGGGGCGCGGGGTGGGTGTGCTGCTCGATGACGGTACTCAGGCGGCATTGTTCCGGCTGGACGACGGGTCGGTGCACGCGGTCAGCAACGTCGATCCCTTCTCCGGTGCGGCAGTGCTGTCGCGGGGGATCGTTGGCGATCGAGGGGGTCGCGCCGCGGTCCAATCGCCGATACTCAAGCAGGCTTTCGCGCTTGACGACGGTTCCTGCCTCGATGACGCGCGCGTATCGGTGCCGGTCTACCCGGCGCGCGTTACCCCCGAGGGCCGAATTCAGATCGCGCGGGTGGTGGCTTAGTTCATTTCGCCCGTTCCTGCGCGGGCGGCAGCGGCCTGCGCCGCTCGGCGGATGTCCCTTGCCGGCAAGCCCTGCGGGCTGCGGAGTTCGGCAGCGGGTAGGGGCGGTGCCTGACAGATCCACGCGGCAGAGCCCGAAGGAATCGGTGAGCGATGAGCCGCGCCAACCTGGGGTGGGTGCTCAGCGGCTGGGTTACTAGATCGGCGCCGCAGGTGTGCAGACGCTCTTGAAACAAGCCGTCGGCGAGCAGATAAGAGGCCACGACGACCCGGCGTGCGGTATGGCGACGTGCGTCGGCGACCGCTTCGCCGACATCGGGATCGCCAGTGGCTGCGAACCCCAAGCGGACCCGTGATCCGGTCAGTGCTGATAACAGCACCGCCGTGGTGTGCAGGTCGGTGCGGGCGTTGTGATCTGACGTGCCTGCCGCAGCGAGAATAACCGAATCGCCGGGACGCCAACCGGATTCCACCAGCTGGTGCCCGACTATTCGGGCAACCTCAGCATCGGGTCCCAGAGCGGGAATAACGGTGACATTTGGATGTCCGCTGGCCGCTATGTGAGCGGGCAGATCAACGCGCACATGGTATCCGCGTGACAAGAATGCCGGCAGCACAATTACAGGCTCGTGGTCCCCGGAGACTGGGTGGCGTGCCGACAGGTTGGCAAGAACTTCGCTGGGTGCGGGCCCTAGGACATCAACGAATGCAACTTGCACTGCTTGGCCGACCAGTGCGCTCACGTGCTCGGCAAGATCCCCGACCATTGCGAGCCCGGATGGTCTACGGGTGCCGTGCGCTACCAAAACTAGGCTCATACGACACCGTGTTGAGTATCAACGGCGAGCCGGTAACCGCGTTTGACCACTGTCGCGACAATGTTTTTGTCGCCCAGAGTGGTTCGCAGTCGCAGCACGGCTGTGTCTACTGCGTGGGTATCGTCGCCATTGCCGGGCAGCACGCGGAGCAGTTCGTCGCGCGCGACGACATCGCCGGGATGCTGAGCCAATGCCCGCAGTATTGCCATTCCTGACCCTGATGGCGACTTGACCGAACCATCGACCAAGACACAGTTTCCACGGATGTCGATCAGATGGCCGGCCGCCTTGAGAGTGCGGGATCGAAGTGACGGCAATTTTTGAGTGATATGACGCGCTAGGGCGCCCAACCGCATTCGTTCGGGGGACGATGTTGGGACACCCTTCCGGACTAGTGGCTGGGCGGTCACTGGGCCGACGCACATCGCGTGCACGTCGGTGCGCAACGCTTCCAATAGTTGATCTTCGATAGCCAAGTCGCGGCTACGTTCCAGGACCGCTGCCGCCGCAGGCGCTGAGGTGAAGCTGACCGCATCGAACTGGCGTCGTGCGATCGCGCTGACCAGCTGGTCGAATTCCCCGCCCGCTGGTGCCGGTCGCCACCGATAAACTCGGATCGGCACCACGTCGGCGCCCGCGGAACGCAACCCGCCAAGAAATTCGGGGAAAGGGTCCCAGCTGTTGGCGGCGCCGTGCAGTTGGACGGCGATACGGCTTCCGGCTACCCCGGAAGCGAGCAGGTAGTCGAGCACTTCGTCGGAAGATTCGGATTTCGGTGACCACTCCTCGTGCAGGCCGGCGGCGCGCAGCGCGCCGGTCGCTTTCGGCCCACGGGACACGATTCGAGCCGTGGACAACGCGGCGGTCAGCTGGTTGGCAAGTCCCCAACCGTCGGCCGCTGCGACCCAGCCGCGAAAGCCGACACCGGTGTGCGCTACCAAGATGCCGGGTGGATCGGCGATCAACGCTTCTGTGTTGCTGTGTAGTTCATCGTCGTCGGGTAACGCGATCATGTTGATCGCGGCGGCGCTGCAGACCTCGGCGCCGTGGCGACGGAGCAGAGCGCACAACTCTTCGGCGCGGTTCGCCGACGTTACTGCAACCCGGTAGCCGGTCAGTGGCGCAGCGTCTGGCTGGCTCATAGGAAGTGTGTATGCCCTCGAGGTTTCCGCTGCGTTACCAGGCAATTGCTGACGGATTGCCCGCTGCTGGGGTTAGATCACACCAGCGTAGGTTTGGGCGCGACCTTGATCTCGACTTGGCGCGTGACCAACGGCGGCGCTGCAGGTTGCTGGTATCCGGCGAGGGCCGCGGTTGTCAAACTACGTCGTCGGTCGAGGTACCGCACCGACTACCAAACGTCTCCTTCGCGCCAATCGCACATCAGCTCCGCGGAAGTGTCCAGGCTGACGTCGACGGGCAGGATGAACACTGTGGCGTCGTCCTCGGGTGTGCGGACCGGCCCGGTGGGTGCCAGGACCGATGTTGGGCCCTGCCAGGGCAACCAACCACGCGACGCATAGAGGCGCCGAGCCCGTGCAGAGGCGCTGAGTGCGCCGAGCCGGTAGGCGCCGCGCATCACTTGCTCGACGGCGTCCAGTAGCGCGCTCACCAGTCCTTGGCCGCGCCAGTCTTCCCGTACCGCAACGCCTTCGAGGTAACCGCAACGCAGCGCGCTGCCGCGGTAAAAGAGCCGGCGCTGCACCACCGCGGCGTGCGCGATGATGGCGCCGTGGTACCAGATCAACGCGTGCATGCCACCCAGAGCATGTTCCCAGTCGCTCTGGGTGAAATCACCGGCGAACGCATCGGTGACCATCTGGCAGACCCGTTGGAGGGCGTCGCTGTCGAGATCGGCTGTGTGGACCAGGCGGGCGGTGTGTACCTGGGTATGCACACATCTTGTCTACCAGGTGGGGCTTACGTTCGGGCTCCGAGCGGAGATCGGGGTCGCGCCCAGTGCAGTCGGACGTACTGGCCGGGGCGTACCTGGGCAACCTTGTCGATGTCTTCATCGGTGACTACGCCGACGACGGGGTAGCCGCCAGTTATTGGATGGTCGGGACCGAGAATCACCGGTAACCCGTTGGGCGGCACTTGAACCGCGCCGCGGGTGGCGCCTTCGCTGGGCAGTTGCCGATCAGGCCAGCGGTGCTGCAGCGGGCGGCCCTCCAGTCGCATTCCCACCCGGTCGCTGCGGTTGGAGGCCATCCAGATGGTGTGCACCAAGGCGTCTGGATCGGTCAACCAATCGTCGCGCGGCCCCGGCAGGACCAGCAGGTCCACCATGTGCTCGGCGATAGCGGCCACCGGGGCTTGATCGAGTTCGGGGTAGTCATCGGTGCGTTCGCCGACCGGTAGCGTGTCGCCGGTGCGCAGTGGCGACGGACCTATCGCTGACATCACGTCATAGCTGCGCGATCCCAGCACTGGATCGACGCAAATGCCGCCGCGCACCGCTAGATATGTCCGCAGTCCCGCATGGGGGGTCCCTAGAGAGATCACCTGGCCGTCACGCACATGGTGAATGCTGTTCGTACCGAACATGATTCCATTTACCGTTGGATCGGTATCGGCGCCTGTGACCGCGATGTCGAGGTCTCCGCCGCGGACCCGGGCCGAGAACCCGCCGAACGTCACTTCGACAGTAGCTCGGTCGTCAGGGTTGGCAACAAGCCGGTTGGCCAGTGTGTGTGAGCGTCGGTCGGCGGCCCCCGAGCGGCCGACACCGAGGTGCGCTAGGCCGGTCCGGCCAAGGTCTTGGACAACGGCCAGTGGTCCGCTGCGCAGGACTTCCAAGGTTGTCACGGCTCCTCCTTCGGGTGGGTCCTAGGCGGCCCGGAACTGTACCCACATGCCTTGGGTGAGCAGTGCGGGATTTGGCCGGTCGATATCCCACAAGACCGCATCGGTGTGGCCGATAATTTGCCAACCGCCGGGCGATTCGCGTGGATATATTGCGCTGAATTCGCCGGCGAGTGCCACCGAACCCGCTGGCACCGAGGTTCGTGGTTCGGGCCGGCGGGGGACACGCAGTCGTGGGTCTCCGTCGATCAAGTACGCGAAACCGGGCGCAAACCCGCTAAATCCCACTCGCCACTTGGTGGCTAGATGGGCGTTGATCACCTGCGCGGTGGTCAGACCGGTACGGTCGGCGACCTCGGCGAGGTCGGGCCCGTCGTAGACGACGTCGATCACCACATCGGTTTGGTGATCCGTGAGAGCGGTCTCGTGTGCGGTGGGCCGCAACTTGCGCAGCCGCTGACGGGTGACTCCTTGGCGGCGGGGTCCGTCGAGCTTCACCAATACGGTACGAGAGGCTGGCACAACGTCGAGCACGCCGGGCAGCGCCGCGGCACGTACAGCCGCTGTCCATGCCAGGACGCTCGCGGTGCTGTCACATTGCAGCAGCAAGGCTTGGTCGCCGTAGTTGAGAACGGTACAGGCCAATATCGGGTCCATCGTGAGATCAGTCACGCTCATTCTTCGACGTTAGCGCTGGAATCGGACGCTCGGCTAGCAATTTCGAGCACTGCCAGAAGTGCCTTAGCAAACGCTCATTGGAATCAGCGCTGCGCTGTCGTTAGCCCAGGATCTGGCTGATCTGCGGGGGCAGTCGGTCGGCGACCACGGGATAGCTAAGCGGCGACGAGAAAGCGATCGCTCCCGCCTCAAGTTTGGACGTGAAGATGTTGCGGTTCTGTGCAGTCGCCTGCGACGCGGCGATCGCCGGGTCGGCCAACAGAGCCTTTTTGTCCTCCGGACTTTCGGTCAACCAGATCAGCACATCCGCTGAGTCCAGCACAGCTTTAATGTGATCGCGCGGAATGATGGCGCGTCGGTCGTCGCCAAAGGCCCTGATGCTGTCCGCGATGACGAGTCCCATATCGTTCAGGAAATCCGTCCGCCAGCCGGCCATTGTGGCGGTGACGTTGCCCTGCCACAGCCTGCCCTGCAGCAGGAGCGCTTTCTTGCCCTGCCATTGCGGGTTCCTCCGGGCGACCGCGGCGAACCTCTCATCGACAGCGTCGATCAGCGACTTCATCCGCTCGGCTTGGAATACTGCCTGGCCAATCGTGGTGGCCTGAGTCTTCCATGGCTCGAAGAACGCGTCGCCGTTCGACTGCGGGACGGTGGGGGCGATCGCCGACAACTTCCGATATGTATCGAGGTCGACGCCGGCATTGATTGCCACGATGAGGTCAGGTTTTAGTTCGGCGATCTGGTCGATCGGAATGCCATTGTCGAGGTCTAACACCACCGGCCGCGCCGTGCCGAGTTGGGGCTGGGCCCACGGCCACACCGCAAACGGCTGGTCGCCGAACCATTTGGTTACCGCGATGGGTATTACGCCCACTGCAAGCAAGTCGTCTTGCTCTGTGTAACCGGCACTGACCACCCGCTTGGGCGGCTCCTTGATAACGGTCTGGCCGAACAGGTGGGTGATGGTCACCGACCCGTCGCTGTCTGCGTCTGGCTCCGGCCTGGGTGTCGCGCACCCGGCCAGGGACCCCGCGGCCCCCACCGACAGCAGCCCGGCAGCCCCGGCGACCTGCAAGAATCCCCGTCGGCTCCATCCGCGTTGCACAGCGTGAGGGTAGCGCGTGGTCGACTAGTGCACCCAGTGCCGGGCGAGACCGTGGCTGGTCCTGCGACATGCCGGCACTCGCCGGAGGGAACGGCATGTCCGCTGGTCCAGCTGCTAGTGCCTGGCGCCCGGCTGCCGAGGCCTCGTTCTCACAACCGCGGACAGCTCCAAGCGATCTAAGCGTATCGCCACCGTAACGGCACGCATCCGGGCTGGTAACAGGGCGTCCATACATTACGCGATATCGGCCAGCTATTTGCAAGCCCGGAGACAGGAGATTCACAGATGGCGCTCACCGTCGCCCCGGAGACCGACCGGGCAATCGAATACACACCGCCGCGCGGGCGCCATCGTGGACGGCATTGGATCGACGACTGGCGCCCGGAAGACCCTGAGTTCTGGGAGACAACAGGAAAACCGATCGCGCGCCGGAACCTGCTTTTCTCCATCTTCGCCGAGCACGTCGGCTTCACCGTCTGGATGTTGTGGAGCATTGTGGTTGTCCAGATGACCGCTAGCACGCCTGGTGTCCCCGCGGCGTCCGGCTGGGCGCTGACTCCTAGTCAGGCTTTGTGCTTGGTCGCCGTCCCCAGCGGTGTCGGGGCATTCCTGCGGCTGCCGTACACCTTCGCGGTCCCAATCTTCGGCGGCCGCAACTGGACAACCATCTCGGCCGCTTTGCTGCTCATCCCGTGCCTTTTGCTGGCCTGGGCGGTGAGCCATCCGGGGCTGCCGTTTGCGTTGTTGGTAGCGATCGCGGCAACCGCTGGTTTCGGTGGTGGCAACTTTGCGTCGTCCATGGCCAACATCTCGTTTTTCTTTCCGGAGAAGGACAAGGGCTGGGCGCTGGGGCTGAATGCGGCAGGAGGCAATATCGGTGTAGCGGTCGTGCAGAAGGTCATTCCGCCGATCGTGGTCGCCGGTGGCGGGGTAGCTCTGTCGCGCGCCGGATTGTTCTTCGTGCCGATGGCTGTGGCGGCTGCAGTGTGTGCATTTCTGTTCATGAATAACCTGGCGGAGGCCAAGGCCGATGTGAGGCCCGTGTGGCAGTCGATGCGGCACCCAGACACGTGGATCATGTCGTTGCTGTACGTTGGTACCTTCGGGTCGTTCATTGGGTATTCGGCGGCCTTCCCGACGCTTCTGAAGACCGTGTTCGGCCGGGGCGACATCGCACTGGGCTGGGCTTTTATTGGCGCGGCGATCGGTTCGGTCATCCGTCCTATGGGCGGCAAGCTGGCTGACCGGATCGGCGGGGCACGGATCACCGTTGTAAGTTTCGCCATGCTCGCAGCAGGGGCTGCCGCGGCGCTGTGGTCGGTGAAAGCGGTCAATCTGCCGATGTTCTTCGTTAGCTTCATGTTCTTGTTCGTCGCTACCGGTATCGGCAACGGGTCGAGCTACCGCATGATTTCCAGGATCTTCCGGATTAAGGCCGAAGTTGCCGGCGGTGACCCTGAAACGATGGTCTATATGCGTCGCCAGGCTGCCGGTGCGCTGGGCATCATCTCGGCGTTCGGGGCTTTTGGCGGGTTTGTGGTGCCGTTGGCCTACGCTTGGTCCAAAGCGCAGTTTGGCAGCATCGAGCCGGCGTTGCGCTTCTACGTGGTGTTCTTCATCGTCTTGTCGGTGGTGACTTGGTACTTCTACCTGCGCAAGAGCACCCACATGGCGCAGGTTGGGGTGTAGTCACCGGCTTTCGGGTTTGATCCAAGGGCTGTAGTCGGCGATCAGTTCCTCCTGGGGCGGGCGCTGATCGACCGGCACATGCCGCAGGTTGATCCGGATCCGGTACCAAATCGAACTCGGCCCGCGCATGCTGTCGACGAGGACGTCGGCTGGCCGCAAGCAGTCGGCCGCCGCCGGATACCGACCGCGCCAGGTGTCGAGGGCGGCCATTGCCTCAGCCCGGGTTTTGGCGCGGGCAATCTCGATCAGTGGCATCGTTGACTGGCGCCGGTTGCGCGTTTCGCCGGCCCTGGCGCGACTTGTTGGAGCGGGTTGCGGTGGGCCTAGTTCTTCAGCCAACATCAGGAGCTGGTCAAGCCGGCCCACGGCGGCATCCATTGCTGCCCAGGGATCACCCATCTCAGCGAACCGCGCGGGCACGGTTGCCATAGTGAACGCCGCAGGGTCGCAGTCGTCGACCTCGTACCAGTACAGGGGAGTCGACACGCGGGCATCTGGGCCGGCTCGAACCGAGTAGGCAGAGGCTACCGTGCGGTCTTTAGCGTTCTGATTGAAGTCGACGAATACGCCCTCGCGTTCTTCCTTCCACCAGCGGCTGGTTGCCGCTTCGGGTATGCGCCGTTCGACTTCACGAGCAACCGTCTGAGCAGCCATGCGTACCTGGTTGAACGGCCAATGCGGGGCAATACGGGCGTAGACGTGGAAGCCGCGAGATCCCGACGTCTTTGGCCACGCGACCAGGCCGTGATCTTCGAGCACCTCGCGAGTCACCAACGCGACATCAACGATCTGCTGCCACGCAACCCCAGGCATCGGATCCAGGTCGACTCGCAGTTCGTCGGGGTGATCGATGTCTGTGCGTCGCACCGGATGCGGATTGAGGTCGACACAGCCCAGGTTGATTGCCCAGGCCAATCCGGCTGCGTCGTGAATGACGGCCTCTGCCGCGGACCTGCCTGACGCATAGCGCAGCTCGACAACGTCGACCCAGTCCGGTCTGTTCGCAGGAGCGCGCTTCTGGAACACGGCCTCTGCTGCGATGCCTTTGACAAAACGCTTGAGAATCATTGGCCGGTCGGCAACGCCGCGGAGCGCTCCGCCGGCTACCGACAGGTAATAGTTGATCAGGTCCAGCTTGGTGCGGGGGTTCAAACCGGGGCGTTCGTGGTCTGCGGGGAATACCACTTTGTCTGGGTGGGTGATGGTGACGTGGTGTCCAGCGATCTGCAGCGACACCGGATCGGTCATGGGGGTTCATAGTAGTTCTGCGGATATTTTCTGGCCGCGTTGCGACCTGTGTCACATATTGTGAGGTAATGCCAAACCTCAGCGATCTGGCCGGGCAGACCCCAGCAAAAATCGGCGCCAAAATCCAGGAGTACGTCGAACGCGGGTCCGCCGAGTTCTATTACCTGCGTAAAATCTTCGAATCTGGAGCAATCGGATTGGAGCCGCCGCTGAACTACGCGGCGATGGCAGTGGATATTCGCAAATGGGGCGAGATCGGCATGTTGCCCGCGCACAATGCCAGACGCGCCCCCAACCGCACCGCGGTGATCGACGAAGAGGGCGAGCTCACCTACAAAGAGCTGGACGAAGCCGCTCACGCATTAGCAAATGGGTTGATTGCGAAAGGGGTCCGCGGCGGCGATGGCGTCGCGATCCTGGCGCGTAACCACCGCTGGTTTGTTATCGCCAACTACGGCGCCGCCCGCGTCGGCGCCCGCCTGATCTTGCTCAATAGCGAGTTTTCTGGCCCGCAAATCAAAGAGGTGTCGGAGCGCGAAGGCGCCAAAGTGATCATCTATGACGACGAATACACCAAGGCGGTCAGCAAGGCCAAGCCGCCACTGGGCAAGCTGCGGGCGCTCGGCGTGAATCCTGATGCAGACGAGCCGTCGGGAAGCATTGATGAAACGCTTGCGGAACTGATCGCGCGTAGTAGCAGGGCGCCAGCCCCAAAGGCGGGCAAACGTGCGTCAATCATTATTTTGACCAGCGGCACCACTGGGACGCCAAAGGGGGCCAACCGCACGACCCCGCCGACGCTGGCTCCGGTCGGCGGCATTCTGTCCCATGTTCCGTTCAAGGCCGGTGAAGTGATGTCGTTGCCGTCGCCGATGTTCCATGCGTTGGGCTATGCCGCGGCGACGTTAGCCATGTTCTTGGGTTCGACAATGGTGCTGCGGCGCCGGTTCAAGCCGCTGTCAGTATTAGATGATATCGAGAAACACCAGGTGAATTCGATGGTGGTGGTGCCGGTCATGTTGTCGCGGGTACTGGATGCGCTGGAGAACATGACCACGAGGCCCGATCTTTCCAGCTTGAGGATCGTGTTCATATCCGGATCTCAGTTGGGCGCCGAGCTGGCCAATCGCGCGCTCAAGGACCTGGGTCCGGTCCCCTATAACATGTACGGCTCGACCGAAGTCGCGTTCGCTACCATCGCCGGGCCGAGGGACCTTGAGTTCAACCCGAGCACAGTGGGGCCTGTGGTCAAGGGGGTGAAGGTCAAGATCCTGGATGACAACGGCGAGGAGGTGCCGCCGGGTGATGTGGGCCGGATCTTCGTCGGAAACGCTTTCCCGTTTGAGGGCTACACCGGAGGCGGTGGCAAGCAGATCATCGATGGGATGTTGTCTTCAGGTGACGTTGGCTACTTCGATGAGCACGGCCTTCTTTATGTCAGCGGCCGCGACGACGAGATGATCGTCTCGGGCGGTGAGAATGTCTTCCCAGCCGAGGTCGAGGACCTGATCAGCGGGCACCCTGATGTTGTAGAGGCCACGGCGATCGGTGTCGACGACAGGGATTTCGGCGCTAGGCTACGAGCGTTCGTGGTCAAGAAGCAGGGCTCCGGCGTCGACGAAGACTCCATCAAGACATACGTGCGCGAGCACCTAGCTCGCTACAAAGTGCCGCGCGAAGTGATCTTTCTCGAAGAGTTGCCGCGCAACCCGACCGGTAAAATCCTCAAGCGGGAGTTGCGGAATATCGAGGTGGAATAGCAACTCTACGAATTAGATGCTGGTCGTCTCGCTACGTTATCTGGACAACTGCCTGTTCAAAATATTGATTGTAGGCGAGGTAGGTCACACCTTTTCCGGTTCGGTCTAAGAATTCCTGAAAAGCTTTGAATTCGTGTTCTTCTGCGGCGGGGTAGTTGTATAGTTCGTCAAATACGATGACCGTGCCGGTCGTAATGTTATCGCCTAGCTGGTCAAATATTTCCTTGGTGGATGAATAGATATCACAATCGATATGCAGGAAGGCGATTGGTCCGGCCTTGAGAATGTGTTCTTTAAATTTTGGCAACGTTTCATGGAACAAGCCTTTTATGAGCTTCACATTGTGAAGCACTGGGGGCATCCAGTCGTCGACTTTTATCCCGAAGCTACCGCGGGGAACGTTGATATCCGGGCGAATCCATCGCTCCGGAAGGCCGTCGAAAGAATCGAAACCCCATATGCGTTGCTCTGGATTGAGTGCGGCAATGAAATTGATAGTTCTTCCTGTGCACACGCCCATTTCCAGGAACGCGCCGGCAATCGCAACGTGGTCGGAGCCATATTTGAGCACTGCCGCGTCTGTGTCGAGGGCTTTCGCGTTGCCAAAGTGCTTCGTCACCATCGCGCGCGCCTCTGGTAAATCGCGATAGTCTTTGTCTTTGGGGAAAAAATTAAGGACCTGCCGTCCCTTTTTCCAGTCGTCGCTAATATTGGGTAGATCGATCAAGTTGTGCCAGTTGAATCCGGTGCTCTCGGTGGGGTGCAATGTCATGGTCGATTCCCCTCGGTCACAAATCCAACATCGTCAAAAGGAATGATGCCGCGAATACGTCTATCTGCGACCTTACGGCTCTCGCCTGGGAAGCGTCTGGCAATAAACTGCCGTCGATCGGAACCCTCAGGATCGCCAGTTTGTCCACGTCGAGGGGCGTCGGTGCGGCCAAACCGCCAGGGCCGCGGGCACCAATGCCGATCGGCGCGATCCACGGTTGTGGTGCTAGGGGTCGCGCGGCAAGCCGAGCAGTCGTTCGGCAATGATGTTCAGCTGCACCTCAGAGGTACCGCCGTAGATCGTGGTGGCCCGGCTGGCCAGCAGGTACTCGGCCCACTTGCCGGGCAGCCGATCGGTGCTACCGATCGCGGCATCAGTGCCAAACGAGGCGACCGCGAATTCGGCGTAGCCCTGGCCGGTGCGCATCGATAGCAGCTTGGATATCGCTGCTGACGGCATGGCGTCACCACCGGCCAGGGTCAACAGCGTGGAACGCAAGTTGAGCAGCTTTGCGGCGTGCCCTTCAGCGATCAATTGGCCAGCCCGATGTTGTGCGACCTGATCGAATTGCCCGTCGCGAACGAACTCGACGAATTGATCCAGGCTCGCCAGGAAATTCGTGTCGCTACTGCCGAGCGACACCCGCTCGGCAGTCAGAGTGTTGCGGCTGACCTCCCAGCCGCGGTTCACCTCGCCTAGGACAAGCTCGTCGGGCACGAACACGTCGTCGATGTAGACCGTATTGAACATCGCGCTGCCGGTGAGCTCGCGCAGCGGCTTGACCTCGACGCCAGCGCTCTTCATGTCGAGGAGGAAGTAGGTGATGCCGTTATGTTTTGGGGCTTTTGGATCGGTTCGCGCCAATAGTGCACCCCAATGGGAGTATTGCGCGGCTGTGGTCCAAATCTTCTGGCCTGTGATGCGCCAGCCGCCGTCGACTCGGACCGCCTTCGTGGTTAGCCCAGCCAGATCTGACCCGGCGCCCGGCTCGGAAAACAGCTGGCACCAGATTGTTTCCCCGCGGAACGTCGCCGGTAGGAACCGTTGTTTCTGTTCCTCTGTTCCGAAGGCGACGATCGACGGGATGATCCACGCTGCGATGCCGACCTGCGGCCGCTTGACCCGCCCGGAGGCGAACTCCTGAGCGATGATCACCTGTTCGGCGGGGCCGGCCGCGCGCCCCCACGGTTTTGGCAGATACGGCAGCACCCAACCGGCTTCGGCGATCGCCACGTTGCGTGGGTCGCGTGCCATTTCTTTCAGGGCGGTCACTTCGGCCCGGATGTTGGCCCGCAGTTGTTCAGTGTCGGAGTCCAAGTCAATGTCTACCGTCCGCATGCCGCTGCTCGTCGCGGTGTCCACCACTCGCTGCGGGTATTCCGAGCCGCGGCCGAAACACGCAGCCAGCATTAGGGCGCGTCGGTAATACACGTTCGTATCGTGCTCCCAGGTAAACCCGATGCCGCCGTGCACCTGAATACAGTCCTGCGTACACCGCTGGGCGGCGGTGGGTGCCAGCGTTGCTGCTACCGCGGTGGCGAACTCCACCGCAGTTGCCTCGGACGCAGTGGCACTCCCACCGCTTTGGCGCGCCTCGTCAATTGCACGTGCGGCGTCCCAGACGGCAGCTGTGGCTCGCTCGGTGTGGGCCACCATTTCCGCGCACTTGTGCTTTATCGCCTGAAATTGCCCGATCGGCCTGCCGAACTGTTCTCGGATCTTCGCGTATTCCGACGCGGTGTCGGTTGCCCAGCGCGCCACCCCCACGGCCTCAGCGGATAGCAGCGTGGCAATCAACGCGTGGGCCGCGGTCCTACTCAGATTGCTTAGTACGGCTTCGTCGCCGACGTTGACAGCATTGGCTCGAACATGCGCGATAGGCCGGAGCGGATCCAGGCTCTTGACCGGTTCGATCTCAAGTTGCTCAACATGCAGTACGACCCACTCCTCGCTACTGTCGATCGCTACGGGGAGCACCAGAACCGACGCCTGGGCCGCTGCCGGAACCGCCCGCACTTCGCCCCGGATCACCAGCGTGTCGCCCTGCCGGGTGGCGGTGAGCCCAGAGTCCAGCGCATAGGCGGCAATAGTCGCGCCGGTTGCCAACGTGGCGAGCATCTTTGCATCGGGGTCGTGCGCCGAGATCAGTGCGCTGGCGATCGCCGAAGGCACGAATGGCCCGGGCACTGCCCCGTAGCCGAACTCAGCCAGTACCACGGCGAGCTCAAGGATGCCGAAACCTTGTCCGCCGACAGATTCGGCCAGGTGCACACTCGTCAGGCCTTGTTCGACTGCTCCGCGCCAGTACGGGGGCGGGTTTTCTATCGGGGTTTCCATGGCTGCATGGAGAACCTCGGACGGCACTGCCCGCGCTACCAGGGACCGCACCGATTCGGCCAGGGCTTGATGCTCACTAGTGATCGCGATCGGCATTACTTGCCTTCCCTTGCTATCTGGGGCTGTTAGTGCAGGCCGCCCATGTCAAGCGCTAAACCAACCTAACAACCGGTCGGTTGGTTGACCAGGTTGGTCAGCGGCTGCCCGTCGCGCAATCGACGGCAGTTGGCAACGGCCTCGGTCAGATAGCGCCGCATAGTGTCGGCCGTATACCAGCTGACGTGGGGGGTCAGCACCACATTGTCCAGGCCGAGTAGCGGGTTGTCGGGAGTCACCGGCTCGACCGCGAAAACATCTAAACCCGCGGCCGCTATTCGGCCGCTAGCCAGCGCATCCACAAGCGCGGTTTCGTCGATGACGGCACCGCGCGAGGTATTGACCAGCACTGCGCTCGGTTTTATGTGGGCCAAGGTGTCTCGGTCGAGCAGATGGTGGGTGTCCGGGGTCAACGGTATGTGCAGCGAGATGATGTCGCTGGTGGCCAGCAGGTCGGGCAGCTGCCTCCAGCCGGGCCGCCCATCGTCGCCGGTGCTGGTGTATAGCACCGTGGCTCCCATCGCGGCGACGATGCCGCCGACTCGTTTGGCGATGTTGCCGTTGCCGACCAGGCCGACAGTGCAACCGGCGATATCGCGGACTGTCTCGCCTAGTTCCGAGTCGGCGGGCCAGCCGCGCCCCTGCCGGATGGCGCGGTCGAGTGCTGGTAGCCGCCGCAGCGCCGCCAGCATCAGGCTGACCGTGCCTTCGGCTACCGATGGCGCGTTGGCGCCGGGCATATTGGCGACTGCTATGCCGCGTTCTGTCGCCGTCTCGATGTCGATAGTGTTCACGCCCGCGCCAAGTTTGTGTACCAGCCGCAGTCGCGGTCCGCGCTGCAGGTCAGCGCGCGAGAGCGGGCGAAGAACGTGCCAAATGACCTCCGCTTCGGCCAACTCACGATAGAACTCGGCCTGCGATTCTGCGGAGTCATCATCGGAGCACCAGCGGATGTCGAGCCAATCAGTCTCGGCGGCAAGGAAATCAAGTACTTTCCTGCCGGGAGTGAAGTGGGCGAGGACTCTCAGTGCCACTGCTTGGCTACTCTCGTCGTGGGCCGTTTCGCGTTCCTTTTCGTGTTGATAGCCGCTTCGATATACCAGTCGCTGGCGACCAACTCGATGATTCCGACCGCCGGCCGGGTCTGTTCCGATGGCGTCATTCTCGGCTCAACGGTCTGAGGCGGGCAGGTGGCCATCAACGAACCGCTGCTTGAATTGCCCAGCAGTGCCGCTGCTTGCACTGGTAGGCGCGTTGTGGCACTGGTAGAGGTTTGGATCAGCAATCTCGTCGATGAGCACTGTGAGCTGGTCTACGAGCTGATCTGGGGTGAGCCGCACATCGCCGGCGAGCCATGCGCTGATGGTTTGGCCAACGCCACCGACTGCGAAGTGTGCCGCCGCTTTGACGCGATCGTCTGGTGGCTCCCGCAGAAAGTTGGCCGCATGCTGGCTGGACAGCATCGCGAATACACCATTGGACTCAGCGCGTTTGCGTACGATCACGGAGTTGGCCAGCTGCGTATTGAACAGCAGACGCCCGATGCGGGCATCACCGGCGATGGTCCGGACGATGTTGGCGATCCCGGCGCGGTTCTGTTCACGTGCCGGCGCGGCGGCCACTGCGGCCTGGCTGGTAGCAGCGATATCGGCCACCACCGCATCGAAGACGCCACCGACGAATTCGTCCTTGTCGGTGAAGCTTTCGTAGAAGTAGCGGGAAGTGAGGCCCGCCCGCTGACAAACGCTGCGCACGGTTAGCTCGGGTATTTCCGGTTGATCAGACCCGAGCAGGTCCAAACCGGCTTCTAGCAGGCGCCGACGTCGCACGGCTCGACGTTCAACGGCCTCGACGCCACGGTAGGGCCGAGCAAGTGCGTTCGGGGCTGACTCGGATCCCGGAGAAGTGCGAGGCCTTGACGGCATAGACACATCTTGACAGTCGAGCCGAGAAAGCGGCAATGTCAGGAAACGGGCGTTTTCACAATGGCGGACAGGTGCGGTGGGTCGAGCGATGGCTATTCGACAATCGGGTCATCAGCGGCTTCCCCATGTTGAGCGCCCAATCGCGGACACTCCCTGGGGGCATCGGCCGCTGGCGGGTAATGACGACAGCCTGATCGGCGCGGCGCTACTGGCTGGCCCGGCGAATGTCATCATGCAGTTGGCGCGACCTGGTGTGGGTTACGGGGTCCTCGAAAGCCGGGTCGAAAGCGGCCGAATTGATCGTCATCCGATCAAGCGAGCGCGCACCACATTCACCTATCTGGCGGTCGCCAGCGCGGGCACCGACGAGCAGAAAGCAGCCTTCCGGCGTGCGGTGAACCGTGCGCATGCCCAGGTGTATTCCACAGCCCACAGCCCGGTGCGCTACAACGCGTTCGACCCTGCGCTGCAGCTTTGGGTAGCGGCGTGTCTGTATAAGGGAAGTGTCGATGTCCGACGCATCCTGGTCGGTGAGATGGGCGAGAAGGAAGCCGACCGCCATTACCGCGAAGGCATGACGCTGGCCACCACATTGCAAGTGCCGCCGGAAATGTGGCCGGCCGACCGGGCGGCGTTCGACCGGTATTGGCAGGAGTCACTCCGCGACGTTCATATTGGCGATCCGGTCCGCGATTTCTTGTATCCGATCGCCGTGGCCAGAATCCGGGGGCTTTCCGTGCCGCGCCCGCTGCGGCAGCTCTCCGAGAACGCGGCATTGTTGATAACCACTGGGTTCCTGCCGCAGCGGTTTCGCGACGAGATGCGGTTGTCGTGGGACGCTGCCAGGCAACGGCGCTTCGACCGAGTGATGGCCGTATTGCGCGAGGTGAATCGCCGGATGCCGAGGATTGTTAGGGAGTTCCCGTTCAATCTGATGCTCTGGGACCTGGATCGGCGGATCAGGACTGGTCGGCCCCTGGTCTGAGCTGGGTTCGCGATTGCTCCCAGAGCCCCGTGTCGCAGTATTGAAAATGATTATCAAAATCAGTAATCTCCGAAGTCGGTGATGGCCGGCAGAGGAGTGCTTCAATGAGGTTGTACCCCGTACCCCGAGCGGGACGGCAACGATGACCGCCCCAGTGTGGATGGCGTTGCCGCCCGAGGTACATTCCGCCTTGCTCAGCAGCGGCCCCGGGCCCGGGCCGCTGCTGTCGGCCGCCGCGGCGTGGTCGTCGCTGAGCGCCGAATACACCGCTGCGGCGGACGAACTCACCGCCTTGTTGGGGGCTGTTCAGGCCGGGGCGTGGCTGGGGCCAACCGCTGAGCGGTATGTCGCCGCTCACGCGCCGTATCTGACCTGGTTGCTTCAGGTCGCGGCGAACAGCGCGGATGCGGCGGCTCAGCATGAGACCGTGGCTACCGCCTATCTGTCGGCCCTGGCGGCGATGCCGACGCTGGCTGAGCTGGCCGCCAACCACACTGTTCATGGTGTGTTGCTAGCGACGAATTTCTTCGGGCTCAACACCATCCCGATCACCCTCAATGAGGCCGACTACGTGCGGATGTGGGTTCAGGCGGCTGCCACGATGGCGACCTACCAAACGGTTTCGGGGGCTGCGGTGGCCGCGACACCACAGATGGCTCCCGCTCCGCAAATCGTCACATCCGAAGTCGCCGCCGACCACGACCACGACCACGAGGATGAGGATGACCACGACCATGGTGATCCCACCGCTATCGACTACGTCGTCGCAGAGCTGTTGCGTCTGATCAGCGGAGGAAGAATTATCTGGGACCCCGCAGAGGAGACCTTAAACGGTATCCACCTGCACGACATTACCGATGCGACCCAACCGATCTGGTGGCTTGCTCGGTCCCTGGAGCTTAGTCAGCAATTCCAAACCTTTGTCCAAGAACTGTTCACTAATCCAGTGGGTGCTTTCGAGTTTGTTGCCGAACTTGTCCTCTTCGACTGGCCGACCCACGTCGCCCAGCTTGGCCAAGCGCTCGCTCAGTCGCCGCAGTTGCTTGCGGTCGCAATGGGGGCTGTCATATCCAATTTGGGGGTGGTGACCGGTTTTGCCGGGCTGTCCGGCTTGGCTGGCATCCAGCCCGTCGCCGACGCTGTGGTCGCACCAGCCATAGCGGCCCTGCCAGTTCTGCCGGTCGCCGGGTTGACCCCGACCGTGTCGACAGCGGGTGCGGTGCCTGCGTTGGCGGGGGCGGCGCCCGCTTCGGCGCCCGCGGCAAGCACCGTCGCCAGCGTCGGTCCAGCTCCACCGGGCGCCGGCGGCGGCGGATTCGGATTCCCCTATGCCATCGCTCCCCCCGGAATCGGGTTTGGCTCCGGCATGATCGCCAGCGCTAGCGCCAAGAAGAAGGCCCCCGAGCCCGATTCGGCCAGTTCGGCGGCAGCGGCAAGCTCGCGTGAACAGGCGCGTCGGCGTCGGCGGCGGCGTGCGGGACTGCGTGAATATGGTGACGAGTACGCGGATATGAATATCGATGTTGATCCAGACTGGGGGCCGCCGAGAACTGAGGATTCGGTGGTGGCGGGGATCTCGGAAAGGAATGCTGGAATCCAGGGTTTTACCGACGCGGTGCGCAACGATTCGGTTGGCGAGGCGGCAGGTTTGACCGCGCTGGCCAGTGATGAGTTTGGTAGTGGTCCAACGGTGCCGATGGTGCCGAGGACCTGGGATCGATCCTGAACAGGATGCGCACCTGGCGAACCGCGTAGTGTTTGTGTGGTGCGTAGCGACAACGACAGCTGGGACATCACGACGAGTGTGGGGTCGACCGCGTTATTCGTGGCGACTGCTCGGGCGTTGGAGGCGCAAAAACCGGAGCCGCTGGTAGTCGACGCCTATGCGGAGGTGTTCTGCCGGGCTGTGGGTGGTTCCTGGGTCGACGTTCTTGACGGAAAGCGACCTGACCACCAGCTGAAGACCGATGACTTCGGTACGGATTTCGTCAACTTCCAGGGCGCCCGTACCAAGTATTTCGACGCGTATTTTCGCCGTGCTGCGGACGCGGGTGTGCGGCAGGTCGTCATTGTGGCCGCGGGCCTGGACTCCCGTGCTTACCGGCTACCGTGGCCTGACGGGACTACGCTATTTGAGCTGGACCGCCCTGAGGTCCTCGATTTTAAGCGCGAGGTACTCAATGGCTGCGGCGCGGAGCCGCGGGTTAAGCGCGCCGAGGTCGCGGTTGACCTACGGGGTGATTGGTCACAAGCGTTGCAGGCCAATGGATTTGATTCCGCTGCGCCGTCGGCATGGATTGTCGAAGGCTTGTTGGTCTACCTCCCGGCCGCGGCGCAGGAGCAACTTTTTGCCGGCATCGACGGGCTGGCTTGCCCCGGTAGTCATCTTGCGATCGAGGACTTTTCCCCGCTGCCTCCCGACGACCTGGTGGTCGAACTCGAAAAGGAGCGGGTCGAGGTCAGCGAAGGTCGCCGGAATGCATTTTTCGAGTTGATCTACAACGAGCAGTGCGCCCCAGCCACCGAGTGGTTCGGTCAGCGGGGTTGGACGGCGGTCGGTACCCCGTTGACCGAGTACCTGCGCGAGGTTGGCCGGCCGGTGTCGGGACCGAATTCCGAAGTCGCGCCGATATTGGTTCGCAACACCTTGGTCAGTGCGGTCAAGGCGGTGTCGTAGTGCCCCGTGGCCTCATTGGTACTGATCAAGCTGTCCGTTGACTACCAAAAAACGGCTTGCGCTGCTCATGCCGCGATGACGAGCTGCGTTGCCGGAAGATTGAGTCGGACCCGGCGTTGCTAATGAAAATCATGTTCAGTAAGCTCGCTACGTGCCGAAGCTGCAGACGGAGAAGTTCCGGTCATTGTGTTATTGGTCATGTCTAGACACCGCGGTTGGTGGTCGTAGTACCGAGGTCAGTCGTAGTACCGAGGTCAGCGGTCACGTGACGGGTGCGCAGGCATGGGCCAGCTAAGGCCGCCCGCCTCGACAGTATAGCTTATGCAATGCTAACTTCAGGCGGTTGAGTTAGGTGAAATCAGCTGTAGGAGACGACGCGTCCGTGGAACGGGGTGAAACTGGCATGCTTGCGGATCGGTTGGCCGCTTCTCGGGTAGACGGTGACGTGGTTAGCCGATTTGCCACCTGTTGTCGAGCGTTGGGCATTGCGATCTATGACCGCAAACGGCCGGCCGACTTGGACGCCGCTCGATCGGGTTTCACCGCGCTGAGTCGCGTAGCCCATGACCAATGCGACGCCTGGGTCGGGTTGGCCGCGGCTGGGGACGTGTCTACTCGCGTGCTGGAAGCGGTTTCGCGCACCGCGGCCACCGCCGGCGTGTTGCAACGGCAGGTTGAGTTGACGCCCGGGTCGTTGGGCTTTGTGTACGACACCGGGCTGTATTTACGCTTTCGTGCCACTGATTCCGACGACTTCCAGCTCGCCTATGCCTCGGCACTGGTATCAACAGGTGGGGCGTCCGAATTCGCCAAGGCCGACCAGATGGTTTCCGCCATCACCGAGCGGCGCCCGAGCTGCCGTGAAGCCCGTTGGGTTTCGGTCGTTGTCAATTATCGAGCCGAGCGCTGGTCGGATGTCGTCAAGCTACTGACCCCGATCGTTAATGACTCCGATCTCGACGAGGCGTATTTGCACGCTGCCAAGATCACCTTGGGTACCGCGCTAGCCCGCCTGGGCATGTTCGCCCCGGCATTGTCTTACCTGGAGGAGCCCGAAGGGCCCATCGCGGTCGCAGCGGTCGACGGTGCACTTGCCAAAGCCCTTGCCTTGCGCGCGCATGTTGATGAAGAAGCGGCCAGCGAGGTTCTGCACGAACTGTACGCGGCCAACCCGGAAAACGAGCAGATTGAGCAGGCGCTATCGGACCCAAGCTTTGGGATCGTCACCACCACGGCCGGCCGCATCGATGCCCGAAGCGACCCTTGGGACGCTGACACCGAGCCCAGCGATGCCGATTTTGTCGACCCGGGGGCCCGCGAGCGCAAGGCCGCCCTGCTGGAAGAGGCGGAGCAGCAGCTCGGCGAATTCATCGGTCTAGACGAAGTCAAGGATCAGGTGGCCCGGCTGAAGAGTTCGGTATCTATGGCGCTCCTGCGACAGCAGCGCGGGTTGACCGTAGCCCAGCGAACTCATCATCTCGTGTTCGCGGGCCCGCCCGGGACGGGTAAGACCACGATTGCCAGGGTTGTCGCGAAAATCTATTGTGGCCTTGGTCTTTTGAAGCGGGAGAACATTCGAGAGGTACACCGCGCTGATCTCATCGGTCAGCACATCGGTGAGACTGAGGCGAAAACCAATGCGATCATCGACAGTGCACTAGACGGGGTGCTGTTCCTTGACGAGGCGTACGCCTTAGTGGCCACCGGAGCCAAGAATGACTTCGGGTTGGTCGCTATCGACACTTTATTGGCCCGGATGGAGAACGACCGCGACCGGCTGGTGGTCATCATCGCCGGCTACCGGGCCGATCTGGACAAGTTCCTCGACACCAACGAAGGTTTGCGGTCCCGGTTCACGCGCAGTATCGACTTCCCGTCGTATGCGCCAGCGGAGTTGGTGGAAATTGCGCGACTGATGGCAGAGCAACGTGACAGCGTTTTCGAACAGCCCGCGCTCGACAACATGCAGAGCTTGTTCACTCACCTGGCCGAGTCGTCATCGCCGGACGCCAACGGAATTGCCCGGCGCTGCCTCGACATCGCCGGCAACGGCCGGTTCGTTCGAAATATCGTGGAGCGGTCTGAGGAAGAGCGCGAATTCAGGCTGGACCATTCTGAGCAGGCCGGAACGGGTGAATTCACCGATGAGGATCTGATGACAATTACCACCGACGATGTTGGCAACACGGCGACCCCGCTGCTGCGCGGTCTTGGTCTCTCGGTGCCAGCATGACCAACCAGGAACCTGACCATGATTGGGACGACGACAACGGCCGGCGCTCTTTCTCCTCGCGCACGCCAGTCAACGAACACCCGGACAAAGTGGTCTACCGTCGCGGCTTCGTCACCCGCCACCAGGTGAGCGGCTGGCGGTTCGTTATGCGACGGATCGCCTCCGGAATCGCTCTGCACGACACCAGGATGCTTGTCGACCCGCTACGGACCCAGTCGCGTGCGGTCCTGATGGGCGTGCTTGTCCTGGTTACCGGACTGGCCGGCTGTTTTGTGTTCTCTCTGATCCGGCCGAACAAGTCGGCAGGCAGTAACCCTGTGCTTGCCGATCGGTCAACCGCTGCGATGTACGTCCGGGTTGGTGAAGATCTGCACCCGGTGCTCAACCTGACGTCGGCCCGGCTGATCGCCGGTCGCCCGGTCAACCCCGCGATGGTGAAAAGCAGCGAGCTGGATCAGTTTCCGCGTGGCAACCTCATCGGGATTCCGGGTGCGCCGGAGCGAATGGTACAGAACGCATCTGGTGACGCGGACTGGACTGTGTGCGACGCAGTTGGGTCCGCGCAAACCGAAGGTAGTCCTGGCGTCACAGTGATAGCTGGCCCGCCCGACAGCCGCGGGGCCCGAGCGGCCGCACTCGGCCCCACGCAGGCGGTGCTGGTTGACGTCCCGGCAGGGGAGGCCGCTGGCACCTGGCTGCTCTGGAACGGCCGGCGCAGCAAGATCGACTTAGCCGATCACGCTGTCACCAATGCCTTGGGCCTGGGCGCAGAACTGCCCACGCCGCGGCCCATTGCGCTGGGTTTGTTCAACGCGATACCCGAAGCGCCACCGTTGGCAGCGCCCCGTATTCCGAACGCTGGCAACCAGCCGGACTTCTCGTTGTCCGCGCCGGTCGGTGCGGTCGTCGAGGACTATTCCATCGACAAGACTGGATCCGACGTTGTGACGTACTACGCCGTGCTTCCAGACGGCTTGCAGCCGATTTCGCCGGTGCTAGCCGCAATTCTGCGCAACACCGACTCCTATGGTCTGCAGCGGCCACCGCGGCTGGATGCTGACGAGATCGCCAAGCTGCCCGTGTCGCAGACCCTGGATACCACCGGCTACCCGGACCAGCCAGTTGGCCTTGTTGGGCTGACGCGCGACCCTGTTACCTGCGCGTACTGGAGCAAGCCGGTGGGGGCGGCGACCAGCACCCTGAGCCTATTGTCCGGTTCGGCGCTGCCGGTGCCGGATGGGGTACGGACCGTCGAACTGGTCGGTGCCGGCTCCCAGCGTATGGCCTCTCGTGTCGCGCTGGCGCCAGGAACCGGTTATTTCGTGCGAAGCGCGGGCGGTGGTTCGGCTGCGCCGGCCTCGGGATCGTTGTTCTGGATCTCCGACACCGGAGTGCGCTATGGCATCGACACTGCGGGCGATACCGGATCCGGAACCGCTGGGAACGGAAAAACTGTTCAATCCCTTGGCCTGAAAGCTCCGCCGATCGCCATGCCGTGGTCGATGCTGTCGCTGTTGGCGCCCGGGCCGACGCTGTCGCGGGCGGACGCGTTGCTGGCGCATGATGGTTTGCCGCCCGATAGGCGACCTGGCCGTGTGGTTTCGGATCGGGAGGAGCCCCAATGAGTCGGCTGATTTTCGAGGCGCGCCGCCGATTGGCGCCGCCGAAAACCCGTAAGGGCACCATCACTATCGAGGCACCTCCTGAGCTGCCGCGGGTGACTCCGCCGCCTTTCCTGCAGCGGGCGCTGCCGGTGGTGATCGTGGTGCTTATCGTGGGCATGATCATCGCAATGGTCGCTACCGGGATGCGGCTGATCTCCCCGCAGATGTTGTTCTTCCCGTTCGTGATGTTGCTGGCCGGTACCGCGCTGTTCCGCGGTAGCGGCAACAAGATGCGTACGGTGGAGGTCGACGCCGAACGGGCCGACTACTTGCGCTATTTGTCGGTGGTCCGCGACAACATTCGAGCGCAAGCGGCCGAACAGCGTGAGGCCGCTCAGTGGTCCCACCCCGACCCGACAGCATTGGCTGCCGTTTCTGGGTCTCGCCGCCAATGGGAGCGTGACCCTCAGGACCCCGACTTCCTCATAGTCCGAGCCGGTCGGCACTCGGCGCCCTTGGCCACAGCGGTGCGGGTCAACGACATTGCCGAAGAGATCGACCTGGAGCCTGTGTCGCACAGCGCATTACACAGTCTGCTCGAGACTCAGCGCACTGTTCGCGACGTGCCGACCGGAATCGACCTGACCAAGGTTTCGCGGATCACCGTGCTGGGGGAGACAGCGGACGCGCGCGCTGCGTTGCGGGCGTGGCTGGCTCAGGCAGTGACCTGGCACGATCCCACGGTGCTCGGGGTGGCGCTAGCCGCCCGCGATCTAGAGGGCCCAGACTGGTCCTGGTTGAAGTGGTTGCCGCATGTGGATATTCCCGGTCAGCTCGACGGCGTCGGTCCGGCTCGCTACCTTTCCACCGACCCCGATGAGTTGGCCGAAATGTTGGGGCCAACACTCGCCGACCGTCCGGTGTTCGTCGGTCAACCGGCAGACGCGCAGCGGCACCTGCTGATCGTCGTCGACCACCCGGACTACGACCTGAACGTCTCTGCGCTGGCGGCGGGCAAAGCTGGGGTTACCGTTGTTTACGTCTCCGCCACGCCGCCCCACCGAGAACAGTATTCGGATCCCGAAAGACCGATCCTGCGTTTCGTGCAGGGGGCTATCGAGCGCTGGCAGACCGGTGGTTGGCAACCCTATGTCGAGACAGCCGACCAGCTCAGCGTCGACGAGGCCTCCCACCTTGCCCGCCAGCTGTCGCGGTGGGACTCGAACCCGACGCACACAGGGCTGCGCTCGGCGGCCACTCGTGGCGCTACCTTTACCACTCTGCTTGGAATCCCCGATGCGTCGCGTCTGGATGTGCCCACATTGTGGGCGCCGCGGCGCCGCGACGACGAATTGCGCGTCCCGATCGGAGTCACCGGAACCGGCGAGCCGCTGATGTTCGATCTCAAAGATGAAGCCGAGGGCGGGATGGGTCCGCACGGGCTGATGATCGGCATGACCGGCTCGGGGAAGTCGCAGACTCTGATGTCGATTTTGTTGTCGCTGTTGACCACTCATTCGGCTGATCGGCTGATCGTCATCTACGCCGACTTCAAGGGTGAGGCCGGCGCCGACAGCTTCCGGAACTTCCCGCAGGTTGTCGCGGTGATCTCGAATATGGCCGAAAAGAAGTCGCTGGCTGAACGCTTCGCCGACACGCTGCGCGGCGAGGTGGCCCGTCGTGAGACGCTGCTACGGGAAGCGGGTCGTCGAGTCCAGGGCAGCGCTTTCAACTCGGTGCTGGAATACGAAAACGCTCGTGAGCAAGCTCAAGCGTCCGGACACGACTTGCCGCCGATTCCAACGTTGTTTGTGGTCGCTGACGAGTTCACTCTGATGCTGGCGGACCACCCAGAGTACGCGGAGCTGTTCGACTATGTAGCGCGTAAGGGTCGCTCGTTCCGCATCCATATTCTGTTCGCTTCCCAGACGCTGGATGTCGGCAAGATCAAGGATATCGACAAGAACACCTCCTACCGGATCGGGTTGAAAGTGGCCAGTCCCGGTGTTTCTCGGCAGATCATCGGTGTGGAGGACGCGTATCACGTTGAGTCAGGCAAAGAGCACAAGGGCGTCGGTTTTCTGGTGCCTGCGCCTGGCGCGGCGCCGATAAAGTTCCGCAGCACCTATGTGGACGGCATTTATGATCCGCCACATGCGACTAAAGCTTTAGTGGTGCAATCAATTCCAGAACCCAAACTGTTCGCCGCGGGTGTGGTGGAACCGGACCAGGACACGGTGATCTCCGGTGGAGAGCAAGACGACGAACCGACCGGCCCACCGCGGAAGCTGATAGCGACCATCGGCGAGCAGCTATCGCGTTGCGGCCCGAAGGCGCCGCAGTTGTGGCTGCCTCCACTCGACGAGCCGATCCCGCTAGGTGCGGTGCTGGCACGGGCCGGGGTGCCGGAGCGCCAGCGGCGTTGGCCGCTCGGTGAGATCGACAAGCCGTTCGAGATGCGCCGCGACCCATTGGTGTTCGACGCCACTTCGTCAGCTGGCAACCTGTTGATTCACGGCGGTCCGAAATCCGGCAAGTCGACTGCGCTACAAACGTTCATCCTCTCAGCCGCGAGTCTGCACTCGCCGCGCGATGTCACGTTCTACTGCCTGGACTACGGCGGTGGACAGTTGCGCTCGCTCGAGGACTTGGCGCACGTCGGGAGTGTGGCATCTGCCTTGGAACCCGAGCGCATCCGCCGCACCTTTGGTGAGCTGGAGCAGCTGCTGCTGTCCCGACAGCAGCGGGAGGCGTTCCGGGATCGGGGGAGTAACGGTTCGAACGGCAGCTCGCACGTAGACGATGGTTTTGGAGAAGTTTTCCTGGTTATCGACAACCTCTATGCTTTCGGACGCGACAATACCGATCAGTTCAATACTCGTAATCCGTTGTTGAACAACGTAACTGAGCTCGTGAACCTCGGATTGGCGTATGGCATTCACGTGATTATCAGCACCGGAAGTTGGCTGGAAGTGCCGCTCGCGATGCGAGACGGACTCGGTTTGCGGCTGGAGCTGAAGCTGCACGACGCGCGCGACAGCAATGTGCGGGTGGTTGGTGCGCTGCGCCGCCCGGCCGACGCCGTTCCACACGACCAACCGGGTCGCGGGTTGACAATGGCCGCACAGCACTTCCTGTTCGCGGCTCCGGAGCTGGACCAAGTGGACGTGATCAACGCCCGTCACCCCGGGGTCGTTGCGCCGCCGGTGCGGTTGCTGCCTACCAACCTTGAACCCGAAGCGGTCGGCGCACTCTATCCGGGAACTGGGCAAGTGGTGATCGGCCAGCGCGAGGAAGACCTCGCTCCGGTGGTGCTTGACCTTGCCGCGAACCCGTTGGTGATGGTGTTCGGTGACGGCAAGTCCGGGAAAACGACGTTGCTACGGCACATTATCCGTACCGTCCGGGAGCACTCCACAGCCGATCAGGTGGCGTTCACCGTCCTCGACCGCCGGTTACACCTCGTCGACGAGCCGTTGTTCCCGGACAACGAATACACTCCCAACATCGACCGGATCATCCCGGCAATGCTCGGGCTGTCCAACCTCATCGAAGCGCGGCGGCCGCCGGCGGGTCTGTCGCCGGCGGAACTGGCGCACTGGACCTATGCCGGCCACACCCACTACCTGATTATCGACGACGTCGACCAGCTGCCGGACTCGCCGGCGACGTCCGGTCCGTTTATCGGACAGCGGCCGTGGACCAATTTGATCGGCCTGCTTTCGCAGGCTGGCGATTTGGGGCTACGGGTGATTGTGACGGCCCGTGCCACCGGGTCTGGACATGCGTTAATGACCAGCCCGCTGCTGCGCCGCTTGAACGACTTGCAGGCGACGACGCTCATGTTGTCGGGGAACCCCCAGGACAGCGGCAAGATTCGAGGCCAACGATTCATGCGGATGCCGCCGGGACGGGCGATGTTCTTGGGTGACAGTGACAGCCCGTCGTATGTCCAGCTGGTCAACCCGCTGGTCGGAGAGGCTGTCGGGGAAGTTTCTCGAAGGGATACGTCCCACTGATGGTAGATCAATCGCAACAGAAGGAGTGTGTGTCATGGCGTTGCGCGTAGTGCCCGAGGGTTTGGCCGCGACCAGCGCTGCGGTAGAGGCGTTGACCGCGAGACTGGCGGCGGCGCATGCGGGTGCGGCCCCGATGATCACCGCGGTGGTGCCGCCGGCAGTGGATCCGGTGTCGTTGCAGACCGCCTCCGGGTTCAGTGCCCAGGGGGTAGAACATGCCGTTGTGGCGGCCCAAGGCGTTATCGAGCTGGGGCGTGCCGGTGTGGGTGTAGGCGCATCGGGTGCTGGCTATCTAGCCGGTGACGCGGCGGCCGCTGCGACATATGGGATCACCGGCGGCTAATGACAACCTCCGTGTTAGCTCCGCCCTTGGGACCGGTTTGGATGGCTTCGCCGCCGGAGGTTCATTCGGCGTTGCTAAGCGGCGGACCGGGGCCAGGGCCGCTGCTGGCGGCGGCCGGAGCGTGGAACTCGCTTAGTGCTGAATATGCTACGGCGGCAGCAGAACTCAGTGGGCTCCTGGGGCAAGTTCAAGCGGGGGTATGGCACGGTTCGAGTGCTGAACGGTATGTGGCCGCGCATGCCCCCTATCTGGCATGGTTGATGCAGGCCAGTGCCGATAGCGCAGGAGTTGCGGCTGAACACGAGGCTGCAGCGGCCGCCTATACTGCCGCCTTGTCGGCCATGCCCTCATTGCTGGAGTTGGCCACCAATCATGTGGTTCACGGGGTGCTAGTAGCAACAAATTTCTTTGGGCTCAATACAATTCCGATTGCGGTCAATGAAGCCGACTATGCTCGGATGTGGGTTCAGGCCGCGACCACGATGGGTGTTTATCAGGTAGCTTCGGGGACAGCGCTCGCGTCGGCGCCGCGCACCACACCGGCACCGCCTGTAGTGAATCCCGGTGCCAGTGCCGTCGCCGATGCCGTAACGACCGCCGCACCGGCGCAAACGGGGTTCGATCCATGGCAACTGCTTTGGCAGTTGTTCCAGGCGTACGTGAAGTTCACCACCTGGATGTATGAAGAGATCCTCACCTTCCTGCAGCATCCCATCCGCAACTCGATACAGATCATCGAGGCGTTTCTGACGAATCCGGTTGCGGCACTGATTACTTACGGTCCGCTGTTGTTCGTGATCGGCTATCAGGTGTTCTTCAACCTGGTTGGCTGGCCGACCTGGGCCCTGCTATTGAGCTCGCCGTTCCTGGTGCCGCTTGGTCTTAGCCTGGGTCTTAGCGCAGTGACCCTACTGCCAGCTCAGCTTGCGCCGCTTGCGCTACCGGTCGCCGGTGCGGCACCCATCGTGGCCGCCACCGTTGGGCAGACTGGATGGTCCGTGGCCGGTTTTTCCTCAACCGGGGCGCCTCCCGCCGGCTCTGCGGCGCCGGCGCCGACAGCGACTGCGGGCGCGGCAGCGGCTTCACCTGCTCCGGCGTCATTGAGTTTTCCTTACGTGGTTGGCGGCAGCGACGATTGGGGCGCCGGATTCGGGCCGACAGTCAGTGGTCGCGGTGGTCTGAAGGCGCCGGCGGCCACTATTCCGGCGGCGGGTTCTGCAGCGACTAGTCGGGCGCAGTCACGGGCACGGCGCCGTCGGCGTGCCGTATCGCGCGACTACGGCGACGAGTTTTTGGACATGAACTCCGATAGCGGCGTCAGTCCTGAAGCAAGCGACGGCAACGCGGCTGCCTCAGATCAGGGAGCGGGCAGGCTCGGTTTTGCTGGGACTGCGACTCGGGATGCCTACCTGGGCGCCGAGGTGGAGGCGGCCGGTCTCGCGATTTTGGCCGGTGATCAATTTGGCGGCGGTCCGCGGGCGCCGATGGTTCCGGGTACCTGGGAGCAGGGCGTTGAAAGTTCGGCGGTCCTGGGTGTGCCTGCTGATCCAGACAGAAGGGGGGAAGACAGTTCACAGTCGAATCTTCAGTAACCGAAGTCGAAAACACGAGGGTCGAGAGGATACGCGATGAGTCTTTTAGATGCGCACATTCCACAGTTGGTGGCGTCGCAGTCGGCGTTTGGTGCCAAAGCCGGGCTGATGCGCCACACCATCGGTCAAGCGGAGCAAGCGGCGCTGTCGGCGCAGGCCTTTCATATGGGGGAGTCGGCGGCGGCGTTTCAGGCTTCGCACGCCCGGTTCTTGGAGGTGGCTGCCAGGGTCAATACCTTGCTGGATGTCGCTCAGGTGAACCTTGGTGATGCGGCGGGCACGTATGTCGCCGCTGATGCCGCCGCGGCGTCGGCCTATACCGGCTTCTGACCTAACAGCCACCAACTTCGAAAGGATTTGTCATGTCGCAGATCATGTACAACTACCCGGCGATGTTGAGTCACGCCGGTGAGATGTCCGGCTATGCCGGCACGATGCAGGCGCTGGGTGCCGACATCGCCAGCGAGCAGGCTGCTTTGTCGAATGCCTGGCAGGGTGATACCGGTCTGACCTATCAGGCTTGGCAGGCTCAGTGGAACCAGGCGATGGAGGACCTGGTGCGGGCATATCAGTCGATGGCCGGCACCCACGAAGCCAACACCATGTCCATGATGGCTCGCGACCAGGCCGAAGCCGCCAAATGGGGCGGCTAGCAGCCGGCTAGCTAGATTTTGATGAACGCAAAACCCAACGCCGTCGAGCTGACGGTCGACAACGCCTGGTTCATTGCCGAAACGGTGGGAGCGGGCAGTTTTCCGTGGGTGCTGGCAATCACCACGCCATACAGTGATGCCGCCCAACGGAACGCGTTCTTCGACAGTCAGCGGGACGAACTGAACCGGATGGGCCTGTTGTCGGACGACGGTTCTCAAAATGGAGTTGTCAACCCGGCGGTCGGGGACTGGATCAAAACTGTGTGCTTCCCCGATCGTTGGCTTGACCTGCGTTACGTTGGGCCCGCCAGTGCCGACGGCGACAGCGAATTGTTGCGCGGCATTGTCGCGCAACAAGCCGGCGGCACCGGCAAAGCCCCCGGGGCCGCCAGAACCGTAGTCGCGCTGCGCAGCGCGCAGCTGATCACCTTGACGGCGATGGATATCGACGACCCGCGGGCGTTGGTTCCCGTGCTCGGTGCTGGGCTGGCGCAGCGGCCCCCAGCGCGGTTCGACGAGTTCAGCCTTCCGATGCGCGTCGGCGCTCGAGCGGACGAGCAGCTGCGGTCCGGCGCAGCCCTCCGAGATGTCGTCGACTACTTGGGTATCCCGGCATCCGCCCGACCGGTGGTGGAGGCGGTATTCGCCGGTCCGCGCAGCTACGTCGAGATCGTCGCCGGGTGCCGCCGCGATGGTGAACACAGCACCACGGAGGTCGGTGTCAGCATTGTGGACACCATCGCCGGACGGGTGCTGGTTAGTCCGTCTCGGGCATTCGACGGCGAGTGGATCTCGACTTTTCGCCCCGGAACAACGTTCGCGATCGCGGTCGCGATCGAGCAGCTAACCGCCGGCTTGCCGGACGGGCAATGGTTCCCGGGCCAACGGCTTGCCCGGGATCTTGCCGCTCAAACCCCATAGCAGAAACCAATACAGAGAAGAGAGCACGATGTCCCAGGAATCGTCCTGCAGTCACGGGTCGAGGGCCCGGTAATGGCCGGCGCCACTATGCCGATCGTCCGCGTTGCGGTTCTCGCGGACAGCAGGTTAACGGAGATGGCTTTGCCCGCCGAGTTGCCGCTGCGTGAAATCCTGCCCGCGGTGCAGCGTTTG
Source organism: Mycobacterium sp. (assembly GCF_965230835.1). GTDB lineage: Bacteria > Actinomycetota > Actinomycetes > Mycobacteriales > Mycobacteriaceae > Mycobacterium. The sequence goes on along the minus strand of NZ_CBDDLW010000002.1, from coordinate 1,980,496 downwards.
GTGGTTCCCGCAGAGCAAAACAGCGCCCCTTCGGACCCCGCGTCCGATGCTGCGTTGCAGAGTCTGGCACCCATTGGTGGCGCGCCGTTCAGCCTGGATGCCAGCTTGGACACCGTCGGAGTCGTTGACGGTGACTTGCTTGCGCTGCAGTCGGTGCCCGTCGGTCCGGCCGCACCCGGCATTGTCGAGGACATAGCGGACGCGGCCATGATCTTCTCGACGTCCCGGCGTAACCCCTGGGCCACAGCGCATATCCAACGTTACGCACTGGCTGCGGTGATCGCTGTCGTCATGTTGGGAACCGGTTTGTCGGCTACCTACCGGGCGGTCACCGCAGAGTTGGCCCCGCTGCTTGCAGTCAGCGGGATCGCGGCCTTTACCGGGTTGGCTGCTCTTCTGCTGGTGTCTCGCTGGGCGCGCACCGCGATCCTGCTGGCGATGGTTGCGCTGTTGCCTATCGGCGCTGCGCTGGCTTTGGTGGTGCCCGGAAGATTCGGGCCGGCCCAGCTGATGCTTGCTGCAGCGGGCGTCACGGCTTGGTCGCTGATCACCTTGATTGTTCCCAGTGTAGAACGCGAACGTGTCGTCTCTGTCTTCACCGCGACCGCGGTGGTCGGGTTCGGGGTCTTGCTAGCAGCGGGCGCGGAATTGCTGTGGCAGCTGCCGATCCTGACTGTCGGCTGCGGGTTGATCGTGGCTGCACTGCTACTCACCATACAAACGCCTCAGCTCTCGGCATTGTGGGCACGACTGCCGCTGCCGGTCATCCCAGCGCCGGGCGACCCGACTCCGTCGGCGCCGTCAGCTCGGGTCCTTCAGGATTTACCGCGGCGGGTACGGGTCGGCGACGCTCATCAAAACGGTTTTATTGCCGCGGCCGTATTGCTCAGCGTGCTGGGATCGGTGGCAATCGCATTGCGCCCCGAGGTGGTCAGCGGTTTGGGCTGGTACGTGGTGGCGGCAACTGCGGCCGCGGCCATGTTGCGTGCTCGAGTGTGGGATTCGGCTGCATGTAAAACCTGGTTGCTCGCTCAGCCTTACCTGGTGGCCGGAATCCTGCTGGTGCTCTACGCCGCGACGGGGCAATACGTCGCGGCGTTCAGTGCGGTGCTGATTCTCACGGTCCTCACGTTGGCCTGGGTGGTTGTTGCATTGAACCCGCAAATCGCCTCGCCGGACAGCTATGCGCTGCCGGTTCGCCGGCTGCTGGGTTTTGTCACTGTCGGCCTGGATGCTTCGCTGATTCCCGTCATGGCATACCTGGTTGGTCTGTTCACCTGGGTTCTCAATCGATGAAACGGGCCGGCTCAGCCTGCTTCGCAGCGGCGCTAGCAGTTCTATCAACAGGGGCGCTGGCGACCTGCTCGTCTGCAATGGCGATTACCCCGCCAGTGGTTGACTCCGACGTGCGGCCTCCAAGTGGAACTCCGAAACCACTGCAGCCGATGAAGCAGCGGGGCAAGTGCACTGTCTCCGGTGTTATTCCGGGTACCGATCCCGCCGTCGCCGCAGCTAGTCAAACGATGCTGAATCTTCCTGCGGCGTGGCAGTTCTCTCGGGGTGAAGGTCAGCTTGTGGCGGTCATCGATACCGGGGTTCGGCCGGGCCGGCGACTACCCAACGTCAATCCCGGCGGCGACTTCCTGGCGTCGACCGACGGGCTAACCGACTGTGACGGGCATGGCACTCTGGTTGCCGGAGTCATAGCCGGCCAACCGGACCCGCGTAGTGGGGATGGCTTCTCCGGGGTGGCGCCCGCGGCGAGGGTGCTATCCATCAGAGTGACGTCCGCGAAGTTCTCACCGCAGAGACCTGGTGAGGATCCGCTGATGGCTCGCGCAGCGCTGCAGATCGCGACGCTGGCCCGGGCTATCGTGCGTGCGGCGGACCTTGGTGCGCGTGTTATCAATATCTCCGCGATAACCTGCCTGCCTGTCGATCGGGTGGTTGACCAAGCTGAGCTCGGAGCGGCGATAAGGTATGCGGCCGTCGAAAAGGACGCTGTGATTGTGGCCGCCGCAGGCAACAGCGGCGCGACCGGCTTAGTTGGTGCTGGTATGTCGTGCGAGTCCAATCCACTCACTGACCTCAGCCGTCCGGACGATCCACGGAACTGGGCGGGTGTCACTTCTGTCTCCGTTCCGTCGTTGTGGCAGCCCTATGTGCTGTCGGTTGCCTCGCTCACTTCGCACGGGAAACCGTCGAACTTCACTATGGCTGGACCCTGGGTGGGTATCGCGGCCCCGGGCGAGAACATTGTGTCGGTCAGCAACGACGATGGTGGTGGTCTGGCTAACGGTCTGCCGGGCGACCACCGGAAAATTGTGGGTCTCAGTGGTACCAGCTACGCGGCCGGCTACGTCTCGGGAGTTGCAGCGTTGATCCGCAGCAGGTACCCCGAGTTGACTGCTACCGAGGTGGTGCGTCGCATCACAGCCACGGCGCGTGACGGCGCCCGTGCACCCTCGAATGTCGTGGGCGCTGGCGATCTTGACGCGGTGGCCGCTTTGACCTGGGAACTGCCCGCTGGTGTAGGAACCCGAGATGAGTCTGGCTCCCGATTTGGCGAAGCACCTGATATGGCGGCGACAAAGCCGGTTGCCATTCCGCCGGCGCCAGCGCCAAAAGACAACACGCCGCGGAACATTGCACTCGCTGGAAGCGCAGTGCTGATCTTGTTGGTCGCGGCCACCGCGACCACTGTCGCTATAGCCGCGCGTCGGCGAAAGGAGGCCACCCGGTGACTCTGCACCGATCGATCGTCTGGCCGGGAAGCGGCCGTATCACGTTGGCGCTACTGGCAATAGTGCCCGCCGTGATGGCCTACCCGTGGCGGTCAGCACGCGACTATTGGATAGTCGGTGTCGGCGCGGCCGTCGTCATTGTGTTGTTCAGCTGGTGGCGCGGCCTGCATCTCACGACCTTGCTGCGGCGTCGGTTGGCGATCCTGCTCCGCCGTCGACTGCGGTTCGTATCCGATTGCGGCACAACGACCACAGCGCTGTTGCGGGTCGGTTCGCCGGCCTTCGACGGAGATGCGCTCCCTCTGCTGCGGATAGCCCAGTACCTTGACTGCTACGGCCTGCGTGCCGATACCATCCGAATCACCAGCCGCGGCAGCACATCCGGCGCCTACGAGACATGGATTGGGCTGACGGTGTCGGCTGCTGACAATCTCGATGCGTTGCTAGCGCGTTCATCGCGGGTGCCGGTGCACGAGACGGCTCAGGTTGCGGCTCGCCGGCTTGCTGACCACCTTCGTGAGATCGGTTGGGAAGCAAGTACGGTCGTTGCCAACGACCTTCCGCAGGTGCTGGCTCGCGACGCCAAAGAAGTTTGGCGCGGTGTGTGTCAAGGTGACTCGGATTACGTTGCGGCATATCGGGTCAGTGTGGATGAGGGTTTGCCCGAGACATTGACCGCGATCAGGTCGTATCCGGCGCGTGAGACTTGGGTGGCGCTGGAAATCGCGGGTCATCCGAGCGACTACACAGTGGCGGTCGCATGTTCCTTCCGGACGGAGGCATTGCCGGGGAGCGCCGCGCCAGTTTCCGGACTGACCCCGCAACGCGGAGATCAGCTGCCGGCGCTTGCGGCATTGGACCCGTCGTCCACTCAGCGGCTCGATGGGCACACCGCAGCGCCGGGCCTGCTGGCCGGAATCGACTGGCCTACCGCTGGGACTGGGACACACCAGGTCCTGAACCACGAGGCCCCTAGTCGAACATGATGTCACGCAGGAACCGCGTCATCCGCTGCAGATAGTCCAACTGACTTACGTGCAGTACATGGCCGCCGGGGAACCAGTGCAGCGTACAGCGATCCCAATGTTCCCACAGCATGACGGCCTGATCAGGTGGCGCCATCCGGTCGCCGAGTCCGGTGATGATCATCCGACGGCTAGGGGAAAGCAGTGGTTGGTAGTTCATCGGGCCATGGTAGGAGAGCCCCGCGGCTAGCTCTTCGTCGCTGATTTTGCTGAGCCGCCGTCCCATTCGGAAGATTTTGTTGGCCGGGAACCATTCGCTGAACGTCGCCGCTGGCGTCACAACAGGGCAGTTAGGGATTACGGCCTCGAGGCGGTCTTCGACGGAAGCCAGCAACGCGGCCGTGTAGCCGCCCAGCGAAATACCGGTGAGCGCAATGCGCTCAACACCGGTGTAGCGCAGATAGTCGACAATGGAGCGAAAGTCGCAGACTGCCTGGGCCATCGCTTCAGCGAAACCACTCAAGCCGCTGGCGAAATAGCCGAAACCGCTGAACGGCGATAACTTTTCGGCCCGTTGGCCGTGAAACGGCAAGGTATACAACACAACGTCATAGCCGGATCGGTAATACCAGGGCAGGGCGAAAAACAACCCGTTGATTAAGTAGGACGATCCCATGAAGCCGTGGATGACGCACAACGTCGGCCGCGGTCCGTCTTCGTGACACCAATGCTGTGCTCGCACGATGTTGTTGGCGGTCAATGCGCTCCATTGCGCGCGCATGGTGGGGTTTATTGCCTGGAATCGACTGGTGAACGTGATGTTGTTGACCCTGCCCTGCGCGATCCGCTCGGTGAACGGGTTGGCTCTCCGCGAAGAGATCCTGGGGAGCTCGGTCGGCGCTGGAAACGATTTTGTCGGGTCGCGTTCGTTCGCGAGGTCTGCGTAGAAAGCCAGGTTGCTGCGTTCACTGCTGGAATTGACGCCGCGTATGGCTCGGAAGAGTACGGCCGGCGCCACCGTTGCGGCGAGCACTGAGGCAGTAGCGGTCCGCAATGCGACATCGGCGATTGAGGATGCGTCGACGGTCATACGTTGGCGCAGCGACAATGCGGAGCGTTGGGGCAAACCAGCCGTCGCGGCTGTGGCAGGTGCGTCGGGAATGGCCGCCAGTGAGGCGCTCGGGCTGGCGTCGACATTTTTCCGCGCCCCGGAAATCTCGGGCATTCCGCCGATCGTATCCCGCCAATCACGCCGGTCGCAGACTCATTTGGCCGCGTTGGCAATTTTCGGCAGCTTCGACGCGCATTCCTAGGGTGTCCGGTAATACGGTTTGTTGGTATAGCTTCGAGCAGCGACGGTTTCTAGCAGGAGGACCGACATGTGGGATCCCAACGTTTATTTGGCTTTTGCTGATCATCGTGGGCGTCCGTTCCACGAATTGCTGTCTCGGGTCGCTGCCGAACGGCCACGCCGGGTGGTCGATCTCGGCTGCGGCCCGGGCAACCTGACCCGATACCTTGCCCGGCGCTGGCCCGGCGCTGTGGTCGAGGCTGTGGACAGCTCACCAGAGATGGTCGCCGCGGCCCGTGAGCGCGGGATAGACGCCACCGTCGGCGATGTGCGGACCTGGAAGCCTAGGCCTGACACAGACGTGGTGCTCAGCAACGCGGCCCTGCATTGGGTCCCCGAGCATTCTGAGCTGCTGGTCCGGTGGATTGGCGAGTTGGCGGCCGGAACGTGGATCGGAATCCAGATCCCCGGCAATTTCGAAACACCCTCGCATGCGGTGGTGCGGGCGTTGGCTCGCCGTGAGCCTTACGCAAAGGTCATGCGAGACATACCGTTTCGCGTAGGAGCGGTTGTTCATTCACCGGCGCACTACGCCGACCTATTGATGGACGCCGGGTGCAAGGTTGATGTGTGGGAGACAACATATTTGCACCAGTTGACGGGTGAGAACCCGGTGCTGGAATGGATTACCGGCACGGCGCTTGTTCCGGTGCGCGAGCGACTCAGCGACGAAGTGTGGGAGCAGTTTCGCCAGGAACTGGTCCCGCTGTTGAACGACGCATACCCCGCTCGCCCTGATGGGACGACGATCTTCCCGTTCCGGCGGCTGTTCATGGTGGCCCAGGTGGGCGGTGCAAGTCGGTTAACTCGGTAGCCCCAGAAGCGGCGCTTCTTTTCGATAGCGGTCGACCCACTCATCGGAGCGTTGGTTGGCTTGCCGTTCCAACATCGGTGGCGGCGCCAGCTTGGGATCCTGCCCGATTGCCTCCAGCACACCGGCGACAATCGTGGTCAGGTTGCGCCACAGCACCGGGTAGGCAATATCGATCGGCGTGATGGCTTCCGCACTGAACCAGGCGCGCCAGCCGGCTTCTTGATCACGTAGGTTTTTGATGATGTGCGCGATGGCGCCGGCGTGGTAGACGGCCTGCAGGTCGCGTTCCGGGTGGGGCCGGCCCCGCCAGACCTGTGTCTGCGCGGCACGCCAGAACGACACCGCCTGTGAGACCACATCTGGCCGATAGACGTGCACGAAAACAGGTTCGCGGCCAATCACGTCGCGAAGAGCGGCGCGCAGGCCGTCACCGCTGCGGTCGGGAAGCTGGGACGCGCGCTTTTGCAGCAGTTCGGTCTGGTTCCACATCAGTTTGCCGCCCCAAATGCCATTGGGCGTGCGGCCCGAACTTCGGATGTGTTCTCGCCAGGCAATCGGCGTTGCGGTGTCTGGGGTTCCAGGCTGCACGGGGTCGAGCAGCTGCAAGATCGTCTCGTCGTCGACCTCGGCGAACCATTCCCGCGGCTGGGGCGCCATGCCGGTGGTGGGCAGGTACTGGAAGAACTCTTGTGGTTCGCCCGCGCATCCGGTTGCCCGCAGCGATTCGACCAGAAGGGTGCTGCCGCTTCGTTGCGTCGCGAGTACTAGATACGCTGTCGCGGGGCGAGGCACCGGATGAGCTTAGCGGCAGGTCAGTAAGGCTATGGGTCGGCGGGTGAGATTTGCTCCTCGATCCCGCGGTCGACAGCGATCCCCGACCGGCTGGTAGGCGCCGTGCGATGGATCTTCAGATACGTGTCCGTGTATCGCTGCGCGATGCGGGAACCGGCGAACTCAGAAGGTATGACGTCGTTGGTTCGCTGGCGCCAATCATGAAGTCGGACAGCAAGATCAGCTGCGATCGCATCCGCCGCTGCAGGGTTGTCACCGGCCAACAAATTGTTGGTTTCAGTGGGGTCGGCGCACAGATCGTAGAGCTCCCGATCGGGGCGAGGATCCTGGACCAACGGTGCGACGGCCAACCCGGACGGGCTTTCCTCAATGTCCCACGGCAGGTCCAACAGTGGTCGAGGCGCGTAGTTCTCGATGTAGCTGTATTCCTTAGTCCGGATAGCCCGAATTGGGTCGAACGAATCGTGATAGGTCTTCATCGTGCACACGTGGTCGCGCACCGGTTCAGGGTGCGCGCTCGGTGTGAGCAGAGTTTGCGCGTGCGACACACCCTCGATGTCAGCGGGGACCTCGAGCCCTAACAGCTCAAGCAGGGTCGGGACTAGGTCGACACCACTGAATAGTTCCTCGTAGACGCGGGCCTCCGTCGCCTGCCGGGTGGGTGGGCGGATAATCATGGCAATGCCGGTTCCGGCCTCGTAGAGGGTGGATTTCGCGCGGGGAAATGCCGCGCCGTGATCGGTGAGGAACACCACCCAGGTGTCTTCATCCAATCCCGTGTCCGCCAGTGTGTCCAACATCTGGCCGACGGCCGCGTCGGCGGTGGCGATAGACCCATAGAACTCGGCGAGGTCTTGGCGTACCTCGGGGGTGTCGGGCAGGTAGTCGGGAGGATCGACGGTTGCGCTATCGGATGGCTCGTAGCGTTCGCGCGGGTACGGGCGATGCGTCTCGAAGAACCCCGCCGTCAACAAAAACGGTTTTCGAGATGCAGTCGTGGCTGCGGCCCGAAGCCAATCCTCGACCCTCGCTACGACGTACTCGCAGTATGAGTTCGACACGTCGAACTCATCAAAACCCAGCCGTTTGGGGGAGGAGGTCTCGTGTTGCATGCCGAAAAGAGACGAATGCCAGCCCGATTCGGCCAACAACTGCGGAAGGGTCCGTACTCCGGCACGGTATTCCCAGCCGTGGTGGGCCAGACCCACCAGCCCGTTGCTCTGCGGGTAGCGGCCGGTAAATAGTGATCCGCGCGACGGCGAGCACAGGGGCGCGGTGGCATGGGCTCTGGTCAAAAGGATGCCCTCGGCGGCGAGTTGATCCAGTCGCGGACTGGAAACATCCTGGTGACCGTAAGCGCCTAGATGCCGGCCCAGGTCGTGCCAGTGCACGATGAGCACATTGTCTTTTTGGTTGTTGAGTTCGGAGTCGCCTGCCGCACCTGCGCCCGCCATTTCCGTCACCTCTCCAACTTCGCCAATTACGTCCGGCGAGCGGCGACGATACCCGAGCCGACAGCCGAGCGGGCGCCGTGAGCGGACTAGTCGGAAAAATCGGTCCGATCTGGCGTTGGTGGATCCCATTGGTTCTCCGAGACAAACTCCGCCAGTGGCCGTGCAAATGCCCAGCCGTCTAATTCCAGCGCCGGCTGATCCGGAAATTCCGGCACCGGTCCCAGACAAAGGATGGCCACCGGCTCGGCACCGGCGGGCATTGTCAGCAAGGCCGCCAAACGCCGTGGATCGAACAACGACACCCAGCCCATACCCAGCCCCTCGGACCTGGCCGCCAGCCACAGGTTCTGAATTGCACACGACACCGAGGCCAGATCCATTTGCGGTAACGTGCGGCGGCCGAAGATGTGTCCGTCGCGGTCGTCGCGCAGTGCCACCACCATCAGCTCGGCGCAATCGCGTATGCCTTCGACCTTCAGCGCTAGAAATTCTTCGGCCCGCTGCCCCAGACCGCGGGCGGTGAGCCCGCGCTCCTCGTCGACGAGTGCATGGATACGTCGCCGGAGCTGCTCGTCGGTGATCCGGATGAATCGCCACGGCTGCATCAGACCGACACTGGGCGCGGCATGCGCTGCTTGCAACAGGCGCGCCAACACGCTCTCGGGTACCACACCGCCGGGGGTGAACCGGCGCATGTCACGCCGTTCGGAGATCACGCGATACACAGCCTGGCGCTCCTGCGGGCTAAACGCGTGATCCTTCACAGAGCAATGGTAGAAAATTGCGGCTAGCGTGAATGATGTCCATCAGCGGTAGCTGTGCGGAGCCCCGCCGGAACCCCAGCTTCGCCAGAATTACGCAGCCTTCCGAGGGGGGCTATCGACATACTCGACCAATTGTCCAGAGGTGGCTGCGGTCGACTTAGATTAAGGGCTGTAGGTCACGCCGACCGCGCGGTAGACGTATTCGGGCGGGACGTCGAAGGCCAGCGATCGCCGTGGCAAGCGGGCGAGGATGTCGCCGGGGATGGCGGCCTTGTAGTGCAATCCGAGGTGGCCGCTGAACTTCGGGTCAACGTCGGCGGTGTCGACTTCGAGGCGCAGACCGGTTGACGAGATCTCGACGGTCGCGGCACCCGCAGTCGCCTCCTGCCAACGCACATCGACTTCGCGGCCGGCCAGCTTGGGCACCACCGACAGTGTCGCCAGCACCCGCTGTGCGGTGAACGCCAGCGAGCCGCCGTAGCTGGCGATACTGTGCGATGCCCGCAGGCCCGGAATCGCACCGGTAAACCGCCTGGTGACCGGGACGTATTCGACCAGGTAGATGATTCCTTCTGCCTCCACCTGGGTTCGCAGGTCGGTGGGCAGCTTGCCGATGCCGAACAACCTGCGAACAATCACGGCCATGAACCCAGTATGCGACCGCGGGGTCGTCGTTGCCCCAACACGGGAATTGGTTGAGGCATGATCCGCACCCGCACCGTCGTTGCCATCCTCGTCGCGCTAGTCGCTATCGGGAGCTATGCCGTCTTGTGGGTGGGCGAGGCCGAGCATTGGCGTTGGTTGAGCAGCTTTGACTGGTCGTTGCTCAACGCGGCGCATGACATAGGCATCAAGCACCCGGCCTGGGTGTGGTTCTGGAGTGTCGTGTGCTTTGTCCTGGGCCCGTTCGTATTGCGGCCGTTGTGTTTGCTGGTGGCGGTGATCGCACTTGTGCAACGCAAGGTGCGGATGGCGCTGCTGTTGCTAGTGTGCGGCCCGCTCATCGGACTGGTGACGATGGTGGCCAAGGGTCTGGCTGACCGCCCGCGGCCGGCCACCGCGCTGGTCGCCGCACCATCCACCTCTTTCCCGTCCGGACATGCGCTGGAGGCGGTGACCTGTGCGTTCGCGCTGCTGACCTTCTTGCTGCCCATGGTGGCCAGCCGGTCGACGCTGTCGGCGGCAACTGAATACTGACCAGTGGGCGGCAATTGAAAATTGACCAGCTTCCTAGAGTGCCTTGGCTATGTGTCAAGGAGGAGGCAGGTGTTGAACGTGGAGGATTGGGCTGAGATTCGCCGGTTGCGCCGGTCGGAGCAGTTGCCGATTGCCGAGATTGCGCGGGTGATGGGTATTTCGCGGAATACGGTGAAGTCGGCGTTGGCTTCTGATGGGCCGCCGAAGTATCGGCGTGCGGTGAGGGGTTCTGTTGCTGATGAGGCCGAGCCGCGGATTCGGGAGTTGTTGGCGGCCTATCCGCGGATGCCGGCGACGGTGATTGCTGAGCGGATCGGTTGGTCGTATTCGATCCGCACACTGAGTGGGCGGGTGCGTGAGTTACGGCCACTGTATTTGGCGCCGGATCCGGTGTCACGGACGACGTATGTGGCCGGTGAGGTCGGGCAGTGTGACTTCTGGTTTCCCGATGTTGTGGTGCCGGTGGGGTATGGCCAGGTTCGTAGGGCGGCGACGTTACCGGTGTTGACCATGGTGTGTGGGTATTCACGGTGGGCTTCGGCGCTGTTGATTCCGACACGCGCTGCCGAAGACTTGTATGCCGGTTGGTGGCAGCATCTTTCGACGTTGGGTGCGGTTCCACGGGTGTTGGTGTGGGATGGTGAGGGCGCGGTCGGGCGGTGGCGGGCACGCCGACCAGAGTTGACCCCGGCATGTCAGGCTTTCCGCGGGACCTTGGCCACCACGGTAGGGATCTGTAAACCCGCTGATCCTGAGGCCAAGGGTCTGGTTGAACGGTTCCATGACTATTTGGAGCGGGCGTTTTTGCCGGGGCGGGTGTTTGGCTCCCCAGCCGATTTCAACATCCAGTTGCAGGCCTGGCTGGTGGGGGCCAACCACCGCCAGCATCGGGTGCTGGGATGCCGGCCAGCAGATCGCATCGCCGCCGATACCGCAGCGATGCTGGCATTGCCGCCGGTTGGGCCCAGCATCGGATGGCGACGCTCAACGCGGTTGCCTCGCGATCATTACGTGCGCCTCGACAGCAACGATTACTCGGTGCATCCGGCCGCGATCGGCCGCCGTATCGAGATCATCGCAGATCTAAACCGGGTGCGGGTCTGGTGTGACGGCACGCTGGTCGCCGACCACGACCGGATCTGGGCCAAACATCAAACGATCAGCGATCCCGAACATGTCCAGGCCGCGAAACTGCTGCGGCGCAAACGGCTCGAGGTTGTTGGTCCACCGCATCACGTGGAGGTCGAACAACGCCGTCTCGCTGATTACGACGCCTTGTTGGGCCTTGACGGGCCGGTGGCGTGATGGCTGCCAAGACCGCGACCAGCAGCCGTGATGTCACCGCCGAGCTGGCGTATCTGACCCGGGTGTTGAAAGCCCCGACGCTGCGTGAGGCCATCGAACGTCTCGCTGAGCGCGCCCGAACCGAAGCGTGGAGCTATGAAGAATTCCTCGCGGCGTGTCTGCAGCGTGAGGTGTCGGCTCGGGAATCTCACGGCGGCGAAGGGCGCATCCGCGCTGCCCGCTTCCCATCACGTAAATCGTTGGAAGAGTTCGACTTCGATCATGCCCGCGGTCTCAAACGCGACATCATCGCCCATCTGGGCACCCTGGACTTCGTCACCGCTAAAGACAACGTGGTGTTCCTCGGCCCACCAGGGACCGGCAAGACCCACCTGGCGATCGGGATTGCGATGCGCGCTTGTCAAGCAGGTCACCGCGTTGCGTTCGCGACCGCTTCGCAATGGGTTGATCGTCTTGCTCGCGCCCATCACAACAGCACCCTGCAAGCCGAATTGGCGCGGCTGGCCCGCTACCCCCTGCTGGTTGTCGATGAAGTCGGCTACATCCCGTTTGAACCCGAAGCCGCCAATCTGTTCTTCCAACTCGTGTCGTCGCGTTACGAACGGGCCAGTCTCATCGTCACCTCGAATAAGCCCTTCGGGCGGTGGGGCGAAGTGTTCGGCGACGACGTAGTCGCCGCCGCCATGATCGACCGACTCGTCCATCACGCCGAAGTCATCGCCCTCAAAGGAGACAGCTACCGCATCAAAGACCGAGACCTCGGCCACACCACCACAGCCGAGGACCAATGAAACCAAGCTGGTCAATTTTCGATTGCCGAAACCTGATCAGTTTTCACTTGCCGTTGACAGACGCGCCTTGTCGTGATTGCGGCGAGTGTGCTGAGTATCGTCACAGTGGGTGTGGCCAGGGTTGCGTTGAACGTTCATCACCCGTCCGACGTCATTGCTGGCTGGGCGCTCGGATACGTGTACTACCTCGCATCCCTGTGGGTGTTTCGGCCGCCACTGATATTTTCCGCTGGCCAACGCGGCGCTCAGGCTTTGATGGAGCCGCCCAAGCAACCCGAACCAGATCTGGGTGCCATGCGCTGAAGGCCCACTGCGTTTGGGTGCTCGCATTGTCACGCCGCAGAGACCTAACTGCGTCACAACATTTACTTGACCCTGAGGCTGGGTCGATTCGACGATGAAACGATGCGCCGATTGGTAGCCGTGGTGTGTGCTGCGGTATGTACAGGTTGCGCAGCGATAGCGCTCGCCCCAACGAGCTTGGCTGTGGTCAAACCGTGGTTCGCGAAGTCGGTTGGCAATGCTGTGCAGGTGGTCTCGGTGGTGGGAACCGGTGGCTCGAACGCCAAGATGGATATCTACCAGCGCACTGCCGCAGGCTGGCAGCCGCTCAAAGCTGGTATCCCCACGCATATCGGTTCAGCCGGTATGGCGCCCAAGGCCAAGAGCGGGTATCCGGCCACCCCGATGGGCGTCTACACCTTGGACTCCGCCTTTGGGACCGCGGCGAATCCTGGCGGCGGGTTGCCTTACACCCGAGTCGGGGCCAACCACTGGTGGAGCGGTGATGACAAGAGCCCCACCTTCAACTCCATGCAGGTGTGCGAGAAGTCGCAGTGCCCGTTCAATACGTCCGCGAGTGAGAATCTGCAAATCCCGCAGTACAAACACTCGGTCGTGATGGGTGTCAACAAAGCCAAGATCCCCGGTGGTGGCTCCGCGTTTTTCTTTCACACCACCGACGGCGGCCCCACGGCGGGCTGCGTCGCAATCGACGATGCCACGCTGGTGCAGATTATCCGTTGGCTGAGGCCAGGTGCGGTGATCGCGATCGCGAAGTAACCGGGTCTCTCATTCAGCTTTAGGATCGGTTATAGCGCGGCCGGTTTTCACCTTGAAGTCGATGTTTGCTACCGACATCGTCGCCTCGTATGTGCGGTCGTAGCCGGTGGCGCTGATCCGCCAACCATCCGGGGTACGCCGGTATTGGTCGCGGTAGAAGGCCGCTCCGATCAGCATGAAATTGGCCTCGGCGACGATTACCCGGTCTTGCAGATACCAGGTACCCGTTGCTGTGTCGCCGCTTACCGTGATTTCTGGGTGGGCGACCCGGTGCTCAGTAATTATGGCCGGGCCAAGCGCAGAGCGCATGTAGCCGACCAAGTCCGAGCGGTTGGTGAAGTGCAGCTCCTCACCGACGGATGACCCATAGTCGCCGCGGACATCTTCGGTGAGTGTGTTTGCGAAATCGTCCCAATGCTTGGTGTCCAGAGCTCGTAGGTACCGGTATTTGACCTGCTTGATCGCTTCGGCATCAGCTGTCGGGTCGTGGGGGGCAACGTGTCTATCATCACCAAGACTCATCTGGCCATTGCAGCACATGCTGCTATATGCGGCGCGCATGACTACTTTTGGACTATGACGACGACTCCGTACCGCAGTCGTTACGCGGCCTTGTCTCGCCGCGAGCTGGCAATTCTGGTGCCGGAGCTGCTCCTGATCGGGCAGATGATCGATCGTTCGGGCATGGCGTGGTGCATCCAGGAATTCGGCCGCGAGGCGATGCTACAGATTGCTATTGAAGAATGGGCGGGGGCTAGCCCGATTTACGCCAAGCGTATGCAGCGTGCGCTGAACTTCGAGGGTATCGACGTACCGACCATTTTCAAGGGTCTACAGCTCGATATCGGTGCTCCGCCGCAGTTTATGGATTTTCGTTACATCCTTCACGATCGTTGGCACGGCGAGTTCTATCTCGATCATTGCGGCGCTCTGCTCGATGTGGAGCCGATGGGCGAGGACTACGTCATCGGTATGTGCCACACCATCGAAGATCCGACATTCGACGCCACAGCGATTGCGACCAACCCGCGTGCACAGGTGCGGCCCATCCACCGGCCGCCCCGGGTTCCGTCCGATAGGCATCCACACTGTGCCTGGGCCGTGACCATCGACGAGTCCTACCCTGAAGTGGAGGGTATTCCCGCGTTGTGCCTAGTTCGTGAAAAGAAGGCTGCTACTTGGGAACTGGACGAGATCGACCAGTCCGAAGAAGGGCGGTTCGACTATTCGGGGGCAGTGCTAGCCGACCTTGACTTCGGAGCATTCTCGCACTCTGCGCTGGTGCGGATTGCCGACGAAGTGTGTTTGCAGATGCACTTGCTGAACCTGTCGTTCACCATCGCGGTGGCCGAACGAGCAACTGCTGATCCCGAACTGGCTGTCTCGGTGGGTACACGCCAGCTGATTGGAATAGCCGGGCTTGGTGCTGAGCGAATTCACCGCGCGCTGGGGCTCCCCGGCGGAATTGACGGTGTGTTAAGGACGCTCGAGTTGCACCCGCTGCTCAATCCCGCCGGCTATGTCGCAGCGGTAACGGCCGGGGACCGCGTGATGGTGCGTCGTTCGCCAGCCCACGATGATGGTTCCTGGATTTCGCTCTGCACGCCCGAATCGGTGCAGCCGCTCCAGGCGATCGTCACCGCTGTAGACCCATATGTCAGCGTTCGGGTGAGCGGGACGAACGACAACTGGACCGCTGAACTGGTCCGCACCGAGACTGCCGCGGCTGAGTTGCCAGAAGTTTTGGTGACCAAGGTCAGTGGCGGGTCGACATTCCAGTGTGAGTCGAGGCGTTCGTTGCCGCTCACCGCGGTTTAAGTCGGCGGAATTTGTCAAGGCGGAGGTCATACCGCTTCGGTGACGACACCATATCGACCGTATACCAATGAAGTTGAGAACAAATTGTGGGTGTCGTGCGCGGCTATGGTTAGCGCTGGCCATTGACCCTATCAATGAAGGTATTTGTTCTATGTACGACCCGCTGGGGTTGTCGATCGGGACCACGAATCTGGTCGCGGCGCATCACGGGCTTTCGCCGATTTCGCGTCGGGCCGTGTTGACGCTATATCCGCATTGCGCTCCGAAAATCGGTGCACGTGACGAGAATCCGGGCGTTACTGATTCTGGCGTTCTGATGAGTGGTTTCGTGGAGTGCATCGGTGACTCGGTGACCTTGGCTTCTACGGACGGGTCAGCGCACGATCCGGATCTACTGCTCGTCGAGGCGTTGGACGCGATGGTGGGTACCGCAGGTGCCGATGCGAGCTTGTCGGAGATCGTGATCGCCGTACCAGCGCACTGGAAACTAAAAACGTTGCAAGCACTCCGCAGTGGGCTGCGGACTCATGTCGGCTTCGTACGCAGCGGAATGGCGCCGCGGTTGGTTCCAGACGCAATCGCGGCATTGACTGCGGTGAATTCCGAGCTGTGTCTGCCCGCCGGCGGCGTGGTGGGGCTAATCGATTTTGGCGGTTCTGGCACGTCGGTCACGCTGGTGGACACCAAGTCGGATTTCGAGTCGGTCAGCCCCACACTGCGCTACGAGGGTTTCTCCGGTGATCAGATCGACCACGCGTTGTTGCTCTGCGCCCTCGAAGAACTCGGCTACAGCGACATCGACCCGGACGACGCTGCCGCTTCCGGTGAGCTCGGACCGCTCCGGGACCAATGTCGAGCGGCCAAGGAGCGCTTGTCCACCGACACCACAACGGAATTAGTCGGCCAGCTTCGCGGTCGTAGCTGCCGTATCCAGGTGACACAACAAGACGTGGAAGACTTGATACAGGATCGGCTAAACGGCTTCATCCGTGCTTTTGATGACATGCTGGCGCGCAACAATGCTTGCTGGGCCGATCTTTCGGCGATAGTCGCGGTCGGCGGCGGTGCCAGTATTCCGCTTGTCACTCAAAGTCTTTCGTTCCACACCCAGCTACCGGTTCGGACTGTCTCACAGCCTGCGTACGCGGCAGCGGCGGGTGCTCTCCTGCTGGCCGCCCGTGGCAAGGAAGTCAGCTATCGGACTCGGACAACCCTGGCCGTCGCAGCGATTGCGCACGCCAGCACCGACGTCCTCGAAATGCCAGCCAGCGACGTGATGGTGGTCGACCCGGATGCATTGACAGAACGCGAGTTGGCTTGGTCGCAGACCGAGTTCCCCGGCGATGTGCCCGTGCGGTTCGACGGTGACTCCTACAACGAAGACGGCCCCAGTTGGTCGATGCAGCTGAACGCGATCGAGGCGCCTCAAGAACCTCCGTGGCGCCGATTCCGGGTATCCCAGCTGCTTATCGGAGTGTGTGCGCTAGTGGCAGTTACCGCAATCGGTGGTGTGGTGTTCACGCTTACGGCCGTCGAACGGCGTCAGCTGCCTGCGGTGCCCAGCCTCGCGCCCTTGCCGGTGCCGCCGCCGAGCCCAACGGCGCCGAGTTCTATGGCGCCTAGTCCGATCCCGCCGCCCACCGCCGACGTGCCGGCTCCCAGCGACGTGCCGGCTCCCAGCGCAGCACCGGCCCCAACCAGTGTTGCGCCGCCTCCTCCTGCACCGGTGGCGCCCACGACCAAGGCGCCGCCTGTGGCTACCACGACGCCACGCCCGTGGTCCGCGACGACAACGCCTCCCATAACAACGACAACGACACCTGAGCCGCCACCGACGACAACCAACCCACCGGTCGCAACCAACCCGCCGACCACAACGGCTCCCACGACGACGGTGCGGATCAAAACCGAATGGTTGCACGTCCCGTTTCTTCCGATTCCGATTCCGGTTCCGGTTCCGCAGCAGGAGGCTCCTGAGCCGCCTGCCCCTGCGCAGCAAGCCCCGCACCATCAGGGTGGCTCGGACTCGCAAAACCCGTTCAGCAGGCCTGGCCCTGGGTGATTGGCGGAGTGCGCAACCGTCCCACCCGCGTTTGGCCAGAATTCATCGGCGTCGTGGTGCGCGCGTGACTAAAGGCTGAACTGGCAAAAAGTCCAACGAGGTCGAGTGATCCTGATGGATTTGCTGCGCCCGCAACACGGCAAAAAAATATCAATGCGGCTCATTTGGCGTCGGCGGCGCGGGCGAGGTGAACCTCGGCGCCTTTTGCCTCGTCTACCTCGACGTAGGCGCCAGCGATGATAGCCGCTTCCCGGCTACCGCACGTGGCGGATCTTCGTAGCTGCGCGCACACTGGGCAGTATCGGTATGGGCTGCGAGGAGGTAACTGTGGGCGACTACGGTGGGTTCGGCTTTGATCCCGATGAATTTGATCGACGGATCAGGGAGGGAAGCGAAGGGCTCCGAGACGCGTTCGAACGGGTCAGCGGTTTCCTCGCCGGTCCTGAAGGCCGACCAGGGTGGTCGGCGATTCTCGAAGATCTGGCTCGGCGGACGCGACCTGATCCGGAGACCGCCGGCGAGGCAGGCGACGGGGTGTGGGCCATCTACACGGTGGACGGTGGTGGCAGTGCTCACGTCGAAGAGGTGTATGCGACTGAACTCGAGGCCCTGCGCGCGAACAGAAATAATATTGACCCGAAGCGCAAGGTTCGTTTTCTGCCGTATGGCATCGCGGTCAGCGTCCTGGATGACCCGGCAGAGGAGACCACATAGCGTCCGGGTGGCTGCGGCCAATCGCGCTCAGCTTGGCTCGACGCTGTTCGAAACTCCGGATTTAGTGATTTTGGGCGACCCCGATTGATACGTGACGTTGTTGTTGAGGCCTGAGGCTTCAATGGCATCGGCGGCATGGACGGTGACCGTGTTCTCAAAACCGGACACGATGAGGCTGGCGCAGTGGCCGGTGATCACGACCGTGTTGACACCCCGCTGACGGTGACGGTGCCGCCGGTGCAGGCGATTGTCCTATTCTCGTTGATCCCGACGACGCTGAGGTTGTTGCCTGGCGTCTGGTTAGGCGGCATCGATTCGGCCCCGGGCTTTTGAATCTCGGTGGGGGCAAGGTTGCGTTGACCAACTTGGGGCGGTTCGGCCACCGGGGAAGTACGGGGGCTGGGTGACACGACAACAACGCCGCTGTTTGAAAGTCTATTGGCAGCGAAGGCTGCGATCCCCCCGACGATGGCGAGTGTGCCTACGGTGAACAGCATGGCCACGATCAGCCACCCGCGGTTGCCCGAGGATTTTCCTGAAGATGCCCCGGGAAATGACGTGTCGTAGCCGAAAGACGGTGGCGGCACCTGGCTGGGTTGGAACGTCGAGTAGGGGTGAGCGCCGGAGCGCTGTGTCACGTCCAGTTCGGATGCGCGCGCCGTCTCGGCAAGTGGGCGCTCCAGCTCCCGGATCCGGGCTTCTGGGTCGTCCTCTGGGCTCATGCACAGATGCTCCCACACCAGGATCGGGCCGGGTGGGGCAATTGATTGGGTAGTTTCAGGATCGTGACTGCCGTGTCGAACCGCCAGATTGTGTTGCGTCGCCGTCCAACCGGACTCCTTGCTCCGGGCGACACTGAACTGGTCAGCTGCCCGGCGCCGGAGCCGGCCGAGGGTGAGGCACTAGTCCGCACCACTTACGTCGGCATTGATGCCGCCGCCCGGACCTGGCTAGACGACCAACCCGGCTACCTTCCGCCAGTGCAACTGGGTGAGGTCATCCGGGCGGCCGGGATCGGCCGCGTGGTCGCGTCGCGCTGTAACGCGTACGCCGTCGGAGACGTGATCACCACCCTGACCGGATTCCAGGAGTACGTGATCATCCGGGACGACGTGTTCAGCACGCCGATCCCGGGTGAGGACGATCAGCTGGCGATAATGTCGGTGTACGGCCCGACAGGTGCCACCGCCTACTTCGGGATGACTGACATCGGCCGGCCGCAACCCGGGGAAACCGTGGTGGTCTCGGCGGCGGCAGGCGCCACCGGATCGATAGCTGGGCAGATCGCCAAGATCGCTGGAGCCCGGGTGGTAGGTATAGCGGGCGGGCCGGCGAAGTGCCGTGCAGTGGTCGAGGAATTCGGTTTCGACTCGTGTATCGACTACAAGACGGCCGACTTGCCGGCGGCACTCAAAGAGCACTGCCCTCGCCGGGTTGACGTGTACTTCGACAATGTCGGTGGACCAATTCTGGACGCGGTACTGGGTCGGCTGGCCGCGAGGGCACGAGTAGTGCTTTGCGGTGTCATCTCCAGCTACCTGACTGGCGAGCACCCGGGGCCGGCCAACTATGTGAACCTGCTGGCAAAAACCGCGTTGATGCAGGGATTCAACTCGCTGGACCAATGGGGCCGCTTCGACGAGGCCTTTGCGGCCCTCCGTCGATGGGAGGCCGAGGGGCGGCTGGTGCACCGCCAGACGGTGTTCGAGGGCCTCGATTCGTGCGTCGAGGCCCTCAACGGGCTGTTCACCGGGGTAAACATCGGCAAGACGCTGGTCAAGATCAGCGACCCCGGCGTGCACCGCCTATAACGCCGAACTTCGGCGGGTTTTGGGTGGGTAATCGGGAACGCGCGTGGAATCGAGGGTATCGACGTCCGGTTGTGGCCCGAAGCCGGGCGACCTTTGGCCGCTTTGGCGTTGAATGCAACGTGGCGATGCTTGGGCTGCTATCGTCCCTTGCTTATGCCTCAGATGGATCGTCGCCGAATGATGATGATGGCGGGATTCGGCGCATTGGCGGCCGCGATTCCCGCCCCGAAAGCTATCGCCAGCCCCTCCGCGCCAGCCGCGCCGGCGGACCCGCCACCGGCGCCCGTCGCGCCAGTGGCGGCAACCGGGGGGTTCCTGTTCAGCGACGAGTTCGACGGTTCGGCCGGCTCGGCCCCCGACCCGTCTAAGTGGCAGGTTTCTTCGCACCGGACGCCAATCAAGAACCCAGTGGGTTTCGATCGACCTCAGTTCTTCGGGGAATACCGCGACAGTCGCAAGAATGTGTTTGTTGACGGCAACTCCAACCTGGTTCTGCGGGCTACCCGGGAGGGCGGCAACTACTTCGGCGGCTTGGTCCATGGGCTATGGCGGGGTGGCGTCGGGACCACCTGGGAGGCGCGGATTAAGTTCAACTGCCTCGCACCGGGTATGTGGCCCGCATGGTGGTTGTCTAACGATGATCCCGGTCGCAGTGGTGAAATCGACTTGATCGAGTGGTATGGCAACGGCAGTTGGCCGTCGGGGACGACCGTCCATGCGAATCCGGACGGCACAGCATTCGAGACTCATCCCATTGGCGTGGACAACGCCTGGCACCGTTGGCGGGTCACGTGGAATCCGGACGGCATGTACTTCTGGCTTGACTACGAGGACGGCATGCAGCCCTACTTCAACGTTCCTGCGACCGGTATCGAGGACTTGAATGCACCGATTCGCGAGTGGCCGTTCAACAGTCCTGGCTACACGGTGTTTCCGGTCCTAAATCTTGCGGTCGGTGGTTCCGGCGGCGGCGATCCGGCGTCCGGTTCCTACCCGCAGGAGATGCTCGTCGATTGGGTGCGCGTCTTCTAGGGCAGACGTGGCACGCGCACATCTGCGCCCGCCGCAACCGGCCCTGCTAGGGGTGGGGCAGGCGGCCCAGACGAGTCGCGAAAGTTGTTTGGGCTGTGCGGCTACTCGAGTGCTTGCAAGCAGTACAACAGCAGAAAGCCCACAAAGAACATCACGGCCATCCAAGGTTGTTCCGGGATCTCGTGTGCTTCGACGAGAAGTTCTTCGACGACGAGCCAAAGGAGCGCCGCCGCCGCGAACGCGAGTACCAGAACGAGAGTGGTATTTCCCGCCCCAGCGAGGACAATTGCGCCCAGTACCGCTCCCGCTGCGGTGACCAGGCTTATGGCACCGGTGGTCAACGCGGCCCGGAGTTTGCCAACACCGGAGCTCACCGTAGCCAGGGCCACCGCCAGACCCAGGAAAAACACCTCGACGGTGAGTGCGATAGTGATGATTACCGCGGTGCGGGTTGCGATGGCGGCGCCAGTCGCGACAAGCAGTCCGTCGATGAAGAGGTCAATCGCGACGACAGTGAGGAACCCGATGGGCATCGCACCGGGGTGGCGACTTTCAGCGTGTTCAAGCCGCCGCAGACCGACGAGCAGAGCGACGCCCGCGCAGAATCCGACGACAATCAACCAAAGCGGCCCCCTGCCGCTCAGCTCCGGCAGCACCTCGCCCGCCACGGCAGCCATAACGACGCCTGCGGCGAAATGTTGCACGCCGCTGACAAGCGCCGGTGATGGCGTACGTATGACGATGAACGCGCCGCCGATAATCCCGGCGAGAACAGGGAAGGCGGCCAATGAGGCCGCCGTCGTCACGAGGCTGATGTGCACCTCCGGCTTCGATCAGATCGTCCCGCTCAGATGACGTGCTCTAAAGTACTCGGGCTCTGCTGGTCAAAAGCCGCGACGTGGCGGGTGTTGACGTCCGATCGCGGCGCAGCTTTTCATGCGGCAGGGTGGACCTGATGCGGCGCTACCTGTCAGCAGGAACGCTGCCTGTGGCGGACACCGTTGACCGATCGCTTGAGAAGGGCACTATCGGCAGGGTCATTGCCCGGATCATTCCGTTGCTGATGGCGTTGTATTTTGTCAATTACTTGGACCGCACCAACCTGGGCATCGCCAAGAACGGCATCAGCGAGCATTTGCAGCTGTCCTCGACGATGTTCGGTTTGGCGTCGGGCATCTTCTTCATTGGTTACGTGCTGGTCGAGATTCCGTCCAATCTTGCTCTGGACCGCTATGGCGCTCGCCGCTGGCTGGCACGCATCGCGGTTTCGTGGGGCATTGTGGCCGTAGCCGTTGGTTTTGCGACGAACGCGGCGACGTTGTTGGTACTGCGGTTTCTTCTCGGTGTGGCCGAGGCAGGCCTGTTCCCAGGGGTCATCTTCTACCTCGGCCGTTGGTTGCCGCGTGCCTATCAGGCCCGCGTCATCGCGCTGCTTATGATGGCCAGCCCTGTCGCGGCAGCGGCCGGCACGCCCGTGTCAGCGTGGTTGATTCACATTGGTGACGGAGTGGGCGGGCTAGCGGGCTGGCAGTTCATGATGATCTGTGTCGGGGCTCCCGCAGTGCTGCTCGGTGTGATCTGCTGGTTCTATCTGAGCGATACGCCAGGCGAGGCTAGATGGCTGCAGCCCGAGCAACGGCAGTGGCTCGTCGATGTGTTGGCAGCAGAGGAGCGCCAGGTCCGCGGTGGTGCCCATTTCCCGCTGCGCCGGGCGTTGTCCAGCTCACGGATTTGGGCGCTGGCGCTCGTGTACTTTGGGCTCGTCTACGGCCTTTACGCGCTAACGTTCTTCCTGCCGTCGATCATTTCCGGATTCAACAAGACTTTCCGGGTTGAGCTGTCGATCGTGCAGGTAGGACTGATCACCGCGATCCCCTACAGCTGTGCGGCGGTGGGGATGTACTTCTGGTCGCGTCACGCTGACCGTACGGGTGAGCATGTTTGGCACGTGGCGATCCCGACGTTCATTGGCGGGTTGGCTATTCCTGCCGCGCTGTACTTCAGCAGTCCGGCGCTGGTGATGGTACCGGTGGTAGTTACCGCGGTATCTGTGTTCAGTGCGATCCCCAGCTTCTGGGCGTTGCCGTCACGCTTCCTCACCGGCACCGCGGCAGCGGGAGCTATCGCGTTGATCAACTCGATCGGTAACCTCGGCGGCTTCGTCGCTCCCTACGTCACCGGCGCGCTCGAACAAGCCACAGGAGCCGACAGGGCAGGCATGTGGGTAGTTGGCGCCGTAATGTTGATGTCGGCTCTCGTGGTTGTCGCACTCCGTGCCACGCCCAGGCCGGATCGATTGACAGGTGTCGCGAACTGATGCGCCTGGCATCACTTGGGCAGGGTCCCGGGTGATCGGCTTCGCCGCAGTGCAATCCGCTGTCGGGTGAACGTCCCAGAGTCGGTGTGGCCCGCTTCGCGGGTACCGGACCCAGTGCGGGCACGGTGGTCATTCGGTTGCGCGCGGCTTGTCGACCGGCGCGGACGCCAAGGTTGGCTGACATGAGAAAGCGACCGCGCGAACCGAATCGTTTCGCCTAACTAACGCGCGCCCGCACACTACGCTCGAATCCGGGCATCCAGCGGCAATGCTTCAAAGATGCGGCCGGCGCCAGATTGGTTTTGGTACAAAAACTGAGCGGAGAAAAACGATTGTCCCTCAAAGCGCTTTTTCTTAACTGCACGTTGAAGAAATCACCCGCTGTCTCCAACACACAGGCTCTCATCGACGTAGTTGCTGGCCTCATGAAGCCGATGGGTGTGGAATGCGAGACGGTCCGCCTGGTTGACTACAACATCGCATACGGAATCGAGTCCGACATGGGCGATGGCGACGAATGGCCGGCGATCTACTCGAAGATAAAAGATGCTGACATTCTCGTCCCCTCAATGCCGATATGGATGGGGGTGCGGAGCTCGCCGTGCCAAGTGATGTGCGAACGACTTGACGGTTCCTATCGCGACCTGGATCCCGAGACCGGGCAATACCCGCTCTACGGCAAGGTCGTCGGGGTGATCGTGACAGGAAACGAGGATGGTGCACACAACTGTTGCGCCAACACGCTATATAACTTCACGCACTACGGTTGTACCGTCCCGCCTAACGCTGACTGCTACTGGGTCGGCGATGCTGGACCAGGGCCCAGTTACATCGAAGCCGGTCGGGGACACCTGTACACCAACCGCACGGCTCGCTTCCTTGCCAGTGGCACCGTGTGGATGGCCAACATGCTGAAAACTCACGGGCCGATTGGCACCAATCTGGTCGAGCTCACGGCTGAGGCCCAGAAGGTGAGTACCGATACAGCTCCGGCCGGCTGAATTCGGAACGTGGTGCGGGCCTGTCGCGATGTGATGAAAGAACGAGCGCACAGATTGGGAGGATCGACATGTCTGACGTGCTGGTTACTGGGTTCGGTCCATACGGCGTGACACCCACCAACCCGGCGCAGCTCACTGCTGAGGCGTTGGATGGCTCGACGATAGCCGGCGCAACGGTGGTGTCACGAATCGTCCCAGGAGCGTACTTCGAGTCAATTGCCGCGGCGCGACAGGCGATTGCCGAGGTTTGTCCGGATTTGGTGATCATGCTGGGGGAATACCCGGGTCGCAGCATGCTTACCGTTGAGCGGATAGCGCAGAACATTAACGATTGCGGACGCTACGGTCTCGCTGACACCGCGGGCAAGGTATTGGTCGGTGAGCCAACGGATCCGGTTGGACCGGTTGCCTACCACGCAACGGTTCCGGTTCACACGATGGTGCTGGCGATGCGCAAAGCCGGTGTGCCGGCTGATGTCTCGGATGCTGCGGGCACGTTCGTGTGCAATCACCTCATGTATGGGGTACTGCACCACCTCGCCCAGAAAGGCCTGCCCATCCGCGCCGGCTGGATTCATCTGCCATGCCTGCCAAGTGTGGCGGCGTTGGAGCACAACCTTGGTGCCCCGAGCATGTCGGTCGACACCGCGGTCGCCGGGGTGACCGCGGGTATCGAAGCTGCCATTAGCCAGCCCTCCGATACCCGCGAACCGGTGCTGTCGCGGCTACAGATCTAATTCGGCCCGATCTTTGTCGGTCGGCTGTTCACACTTGGGCGGTGTGAAGGTGTTTCGCGGTTGGTGAAGTAGGCACGGTCGCAGGGTCGGGATACGTGCACAGCGCTCGGTCGGCCGTTCCGGAGCTGGTGACGGTGAACCAGTAGTGCTCGTTTTTGAAATGGTGCAGCCGGTGGTTGCGGTAGATCGCCCGGTAAGCGCGGGTTTTTGGCTTGTAGTCGGTGTGGATGAGGTAGTGACTCCACTCGTAGACCAAGCCGAGGAAGGTGAGGAATACGAGGAAGGTGAGACCGAGACCGAGCCGTGGGAACCCGACCAGTGCAACCGCTATGGCTCCCGCCAGCACCCATAACAGCGCCTGCCACGGAATGAATATTTGCGGCACGCTGCGGGGAGCGATGTGGTGTTCGCGGTGCTTTCGAGCCAGGAGCGAGTCGATGGTTAGCCGCCCGAGGTGCCGTGGGCGCCAGTGCAGGATGAAAACGTGGATCATCCATTCAAAAAACGGGAAAACGGCAATCATCGCCACAGGCACCAGCGCGTCGGTGTATTGCCAGTCGCCCTCCGCGACTCGCGCGGCTACTGAGCCGACGAATGTGACGGCGATCAGCCATGGCGAAGGGTACTTCCAGAAGTCACGCCATGCATCCGACAGGTCAAAGGCCTTTCGCGTGGTACGAGTCGTCGGGCCGTTCATTGGGCATCCTCCAAGGAATCGAGTGCGGCGTTTAGCGCCGCAGTCGCGGGTTCGAGTAGGTCCAACGCGGCCCGTTTTGCGCCGTGGGTGTCGCCGGCCGAGATCGCGTCCGCGACCTTTCGGTACGCCTCCGGGCGACCGACTTCCGCGGCCATGACGGCCGCGAGTGCGGGGATCGCGGGGTCATAGGTGGCGCGAAGGGTGTTGTACATCAGCCGGAATGCGATCGAATCCGCACCGTCGACGACATGGTCCCAGAAGGTCAGCGCGTGAAGCTGCCGCTTGACCGGGTCTTGTTCGGATTCCAGCAGCTGCACCGCTTTGCTGAGCAACGCGGGCAAGTCTGGCCCGCGTCGCTGCGCAGCCAGTTCGGCGACCTTTGGTCCATTGTGTAGACGTGCTTCGAGGATGCTTCGCGCCACATCGATGTCGAGTTCTCCGGCCTGCAGCAGCAGGTGAGGGAGCAGATCGAGCCCGGCGTGCCGGCGGAAGTCGCGCACGGTGGTGGCGTCACCCTGGCGAACTTCGACAAGACCGGCGGCCGAAACCCGCTTGAGTGCTTCGCGCACCGCCGGACGTGACACCCCGAGCACCTCGGCAAGCCGGCGCTCGCTTGGCAGTGTCTGGCCGGGTTGCATGTCCCCGCTGATTACCTCGGAGAGGATCTGGTCAAAAACATCTTCGGGTACTGATCTGCGGTTCACCGGTTGCAGGGCCATAGCTTGAGAATGTCAATCTTCCGGACAGACGTCAAGTGGTAAGACCAATCTAAATCCTGGTGCCGTTCACCGGAAAGCAAAGTGAAGTGCGAGTCAAAGGCTTTCCGCCACCATGTGTTGAGCACAGCAGCCATTGCTGTGACCTCGGCGCGCCGGGTATCGACGGGTTGTTGCCCTATGTCGCCGGCACCAAATAGCCACAGATGCTCGCGGCCGACATCGGTGTATGCCTGAGTTGAGGCGAAAGCATGGGTGGCGGAATGCGTCATGGTCGGTGCGGAGGTTGCTTACCCCGATCGCGACGGCGCGCAGGCTCGGTGGTGGGTTTGGTTTCGGAAGCCGAGGGGCGCCAGGGTCGGCGGCTGCCGGTAGCGCCTTGGGACGCAAAGCAAGCCGACGAGCCCCTGATCTTGTGGGCGCTCCTGGTCTTGTAGTGGTAGCAGCTGGACATTTTTGAGTTCCTTTGAAGATTTGTGAGGTGTGGAGAATCTTGGAGGTGATCGGTTTTGGCCAGCTGGCCTTGGTCGATCTGGTTAGCGTCTGCTGGCCGAATTACTTGTGTGAGTAAGAAGTGGTCTTGTCTGACGGTTGTTGGAGTTCCAATCGGCGGCGCGGCCACGTTGCGACGTCGCTACCACTGTTGTCCGATAGTTGCCTAGCAGCCAACGAATTTCGGCCCTATCGCCGCCGTCGTGGGCCGGGTAGCGCGAGATTGCGCAAAATACCCGGCCCACGAGCGACCCACCAGCTCGGAATGGCGTGTGGGCCCCGCAGCGATAGGTTCGATCAGGCGGTTGAGCCGCTGATCTGGATGCTGGCCAGCGGGCCGCCGCCGGCGTTGAGCGGGGCGTTATTGGCCGGCTTGCTGGTGCCGTCCTTCGGGACGCACTGCGTTGGTGCCCATTGTTTGATTCCGAAGAACTTGGCGCTGGCCAAAGAGGTGTAGTAGTTCTGGGCGTTGTCGGTCAGGGCGGCGTCGCCGGCGACACGGACGTGTGGCTCGATCACGCCGCTATCGCCTGCTGTCACCTTGACATCGACGGCGGGGAGCTGGAAGGTCGTGGCGCCGTTATCACCATTTTTGGTTTTCGGTACGACGATTCCACCGTCGGAGTTCTTTGACGATGTGGGGCTGTTGGCGATCACTTCATTGTTGCCCGACAGGCGCAGAATGGTGCCTTGAGGATCGACGTTGCCGGCGGTGTTGATCCGCAAGACGTTTGGTGCGACGCCCGAAAGTCCCGCTCCGGTGCCGGCGACAACGGTGGCCTCGTCAAAGGTTGTGTTAGCGGGGATTTCGAAGTCGAACTTCAGCCGGGAAACCTGAACGGTGGTTGCGCCAGAATCGGTGTCGGGGTAGCTCGCGGGTCCGGGTTGGATGCGGTAGGTGAACTGTTGTCCCGGGGTGACGCTCGCTGGACCGGTGACGATGACCGATGCCGATACGGGTTTGTATATGGCGCCGATCACACTGCCGGCCACGCACGCATTGTTGTAGCTCGTTGTCTCAGCGGCGGCAACCGAATTACTGAGTAGCATCAGCCCGGTCGCTGTTAGCGATGTGAACGCGGCTGGGCCGACGGCGCGCCGAATTGTTGACATTTTCATCTTTTCTCCTTTGGGGTGTTTTTGTAAATGCGGACGCAATTTCGCACCCTCGCGGTGGTGCCTGTCGCAACACCGACGACTATCTATATTGATGTGGCTTTGCCCATGACATCCCCGCCGCGGCTAGGTCAATTCGCTGCGGTCAGGACCGGACCAATTTCCAGAGTGCGGGTGTATTGGGTGGGGTCCAGTTCGGAGCGTGGACTGTGTGGGCCTGCCGGCATTCGTACGTCCTGCCTTTGTAGGTGACCCGGTCGCCGATCGCATAGGTTGCGCCGAGAGCCCACGGCCTTACCCCGCCGGGTGTGGTGGGCGGTGGGTTTGTTGTGGTGGGCGGTGGATTTGTTGTGGTGGGCGGTGGATTTGTTGTAGTGGGTGGTGGGTTTGTTGTGGTGGGTGGTGGGTTTGTTGTGGTGGGTGGTGGGTTTGTTGTGGTGGTCGGAGGGGTGCCCCCGCCAATCTGCAGGTCAACGCATGAGTAGAACGCATTGGGGGTATCGCCGATATTCCAAATGGCCAGGAGTTTCTGTCGACCACTGAATCCGCTCAGATTCACCTGATGAGTGAGTGTCGAACTGGGGATTTGGTTATTGCCGTTGACGACAGCAACCCGCGTATTGCCTATGTAGTATTCCCAATTAGCAGTCCTGTGCAGTGCGGTATTAGTCCAGGTGAACGAAACGTTATTGCCAACTGGCGTTACTCGCCACGGCTTACTGTCGTCGTTGAGATCGGCGAACTGTGGCAGGCCGCCGTTGCAGTTGCGCTGGCCCTGACGGCCCTCCACACTCTGCGGTTCGTACTTGATGGCGCCGCAGTCGACGATGCGTTGTGCGCACTGGGCCTGACGACTTGGCGGCGACGAGACATAGCCGTGTGCGTTGGCCTTGGCCATCGGCAACGCGAAGAAAAGGC
This sequence comes from Mycobacterium sp., assembly GCF_965230835.1. Taxonomy (GTDB): domain Bacteria; phylum Actinomycetota; class Actinomycetes; order Mycobacteriales; family Mycobacteriaceae; genus Mycobacterium. The sequence goes on along the minus strand of NZ_CBDDLW010000002.1, from coordinate 1,951,826 downwards.
ACGGGGCTAATGCGGTTGCGCTGATGATAGATATGACAGGGTCTTTCACTCTGGAATCACCTTCCCCAGATCAATGCGATTGGCTTGTGAATAAGGCTGGTCTTGTTTTGGGCCTGCGATCTCTAAAAATTGTCATCGGGGAGTGTGTCGGTGGTGATAGTGGGGGTGTTTGTGCTCGGGAACTTGTTGATGGTAGAAGTGCTCTGGGGAATGATCCAATCTGACAGCGGGTCCTGGGGATTGGCCTGGTATGAACCCGGGTATCTGATCTGCATCCATTGGTTAATTGGATGGTCTGTCTGAAGAATCTTTGATCCGGCGATAAGAGTTCCGGAGACCGTGCAGACACCTTCGTCACGGAAAGCGGCCTTCATGGGAATCCATCTTGGATGCATTTCAGAGCAGATCTGACTGGCGGTTATTCTGCTGTCGGCATGGGCCATAGGGGCAACCGCGACCGCAACGGCGGTTTGTCCTAGAATCATCAATAAAGCAGAACGTCTAAGTTGAAGTAACCGAAATTTAGATGCTATTTTGCGCACGCAGAAATCCTTCCTTTGAGATTTTGCTCATGCATTACATGCGGCGAGGCATTAACCTCATGTAATGGGGCCAAAACCCCGTCCCGCCTTTTCTGAGAAATTCTCAGAATCAAACGTGTATAACGCGCGAGGTCAAGCCCCGCCCGGCCTCTGACTAGTTAAATGTTAAACACTAGATGCCGTTTCAATAGAGGAGACTGTAATCCTTCTGTGATACGAATGGAATAGTGCGTCGCCAAGATTTTCCCCCTAATGTTGCTACGCTGCTCCGTGAGAATCTGGCCGCCGGATAGATTTTCATCATGCATTGAGATCTCCTCTCATCAACGCGGCTAGCTGGTCTTATCCCGGTCTGAAGCCCGCTCGTGCGTAGCGCAATGCGAAAACTGAGTCGCGTACTGAGATTTTTGGCGCGCCGGGGGCTCTGTGGTCTCTACTCGGGTTGTCGCAATGACGGCGTTGGTGGCGTCACGGCGGGGCGTTCCTGCGGTCGGCTGTTACGCGGGGAAGCCGCTGGTAGACAGGTGTCATCGGCTGTGTTGGGATCATGTCGTCATCGCGCATGACAAGCGCGGCGGCGCTTATGCAGGCCGGCATGTCGCGAGAGCTGCTGCTGAATTTGTAACGCGACCGTCTGCACGGGGGAGTTCTTCGTAGGCATCGAAGATCTGACGGGCGGACTCGATCAACTTCGGCTTTACCGAGGTCCCCGGAGATCTCGGGCTGTCTTGTGTGGGGCATGTCATGTCCTGGTGATGCATCGGGGAAGGCGGGTCCCGACGGCGGATTTGTCCAGGTATTCGAAGCCCGCTGCGGGCGAGAACGGCAGCATGTATTGGCCAGTCCGGACGTCGCGGTAGAGACGCGAGATATGCTGCTGGTCCCTGGCGTCGATGACGACGGTCATGGCGTCACTGAGGATGTCGCCAATGTGGCTGGAACCGCGGCGCGCTCGGAACGGCGAAATTGGTTGTGCCCGTTGCGCTTAGCGTTCCCGGATTCGACAGTGAGATCTCGGGGGGGGGGCTTCGGTAATGCCCAAGAATGTTCTGTAGAGCAGGGCGGCATCTACGACGACGGTCATGGCGGACGCGCTCGACGATTGGCTGCAGAGGCGTACCGCCTGACAAGTGCAAGAGACGCAAGGCAGTCCTTGAGGGCGGTGTTGCCTATTGCCGGACGCCCCGCATGCCGAGCGGATCAGGGGATCACAGTTACTTGTGCCAGGTGCCAGGTTCGGGCGATTCGCCACACGTGACGAAACGGGTCTACCACACCCCCCGTGGGTTCCTGCACCAGGTCACGAAGCCTCTCCGCGTCGGTGTGAGGCGCACGAGTGCAATGGGTTGCTTCGGACATCCCTTGGCGGACTTCCCAATAGCTGGTCGTGTGCATCGTGATCTCGATCGTGGTCGACGGACAGCCCGCGCAATGCGGTTCAGGGCTGAGGCCAGGGCCACGGCTGAGGACACGCCAAGTTGCCGCACTGAGTCGGGGCAGATGCAAGCGTGAACCTGGCTCATTCAGAACCGCGAAATCGTGGTAGCCGATGGAGGCGTCGCGGTCATGCAGACCTGTTGTCTTCGCAAAAGCTTCGGCAATCTGGACGAGCTCGGCGCCGGCTTCGGTCGCTAGCGGTCTCGATGGTGTGGCGTGTGTGAAGTTCTGCTCAGGTATCTGCGTGGCATGTCTGATAGGGGATGGCCGGAACGGGACTGCATCACATCGAGCAGGGGTCATTTCATGCATATTTCTGATCTATTCGATCGAGAATTCATTTTCTGTTTAGGCGCGGGGAAGAAGCTCTTCACGCTTGACGAAGCCAACGTCGAATAGAAAGAGATGCCAGGTTCTATTGTGGGCGCTAAAAGTTCAGCTTTAAAAGAATTGTTGGGTGGCGTAAGTTTCTCCGCGGGAACCGTGGCTGGCGGTTTGATCGGTTACGAAATCGGAAATCAAGCCGACGGGCAATCTGGTGCGCAAACCGGCGAGTCGTTGGGTGCCATGATTGGAGGCACGGCAGCTGGAATTGCCGCAATCGCCTTGACGGGACAATATCGTGGTGTTTTGGGAACCTTTGGCCATATGGGTGAAATATTGGGTGAAATGGGAACTGGCTATTTAACTGGCAGTGAGCATTTTCAGAGGATAGGAGACCTGGCTGGCTACGGTGTTGGTTCGGGATTGGGGAAAGGGATCGAATCTTATTTAGGCGCCAGGGCGAACAAGCGCAAGTCTGCATCTGCGTCGAAACCGGATGGACAACGACCCGGATCGCCTACCTTGAAACCGGATGAACAACGACCCGGATCGTCCCGTCCTGGAGTGCGCCGTCGGCGGCTGCGCGATTTGGGCTCGGGTGACCAAGCGGGCAGGCTCGAAGAAATTAACCCGCTTGAAGAGGAGTCTTTGTCTGTTGAAGTTGAAGAGGAATCTCGCTCGAACGTAACAGTGCTCGACCTTGAGCAAGAACTAGCAACAGTCGCGTCTGTGCCGCCGCAGCCAAAAACTATAGAAGTTTTTGCAGAAGTCCATTGTGAACATTCGGCTGCAAGCGGGGATCTAGGTGCTGGTGGGTCGGGGGTGATAGTCAACGACCCTGACGAGGTTGTGCAGGCGGCCCAGCAGATGCGCCGCGTGAGCGGCAGCCTGCGCGATAGTCAGCGGGAGGCTGAAGCCCTCCAAGGCGCGATCCAAGAAGACGGGTCTGGGGAAACCAACACAGCCTTCTCGCAACGTTTGCAAGGCGTCATCACGCGAAGTCGGCGCCTTTCAGATGTACTTGAAATTGCGATTGACAATATCTGTAACGGATCAGAAGGCCTCGCGGTTACGGAACGGCAAATGACGGAAAGATTGGTGAATTCAATATAGCTCCGGGGGGGGGTTTGCGCGTATTTCCGCGTTTATGAATCCGTCGAATTCTTATGGATATTTACGGGAAATGGCCTGCAAGAAATCGCTCGAAAGATAAATGCTTCGGACAAATTGCCTATATCACTACTGTTGATTTCGGATCGGATTATTCGTTGAGTTGCGACGGTGTGTAAAAATTGCATGGCCGCGCACGCCGGCTTAGTGTTGGCGTGTCCCGGCAATCGCCGGCGATGAAGATTGATAACCGTCGTTAAATACAGTTGAAAATACAGCTTGTGTCCGCACTCTGTGGGTCTATCAGGGGTTCGGTGTAAAAGGTGCTCCCTAGCTTCGGTAGAGGTCCAGCATTTTTCCCCGGTGATCCGTCAGATTGCCGGTGTGAGCGGGTTCTTTGATTGGTTGGGTTCGGCTTCTCGGTAGTGGTCGACGAAAGTGATCGTGAAGGCGTTTAGGTGCTGGTTTTCAACGGATCGTCCGCCGCGTTTGTCCGGTCTCGGTTAGGTCCAGTGGTTGGGTGGCCAAAGCGCAAGTGTTTCAAGCGGTTTGCTCAGCGGGAGATGGCCGCGCGCACGCCACATCGGTATTTGGCTGATCCTCCGTGGCCTTCCCTGGCTTACGTGCCCAGCGCGTCAGGATGGCCAGCTACATCCACCCCGTTAGGACCATGCGCCCGGCGGGGCCGGCATAGCCGTCGCGGATTTTGACGTCCAAACCGTCGATGAACACTGCGGCGTAGATGCTGTCCAGCGGCCGGGTGCGCCGACCGTGTATCTCCCTATGACTCGCTCGGTGATCCGGTTGGCCCTCGCCCCTTTAGATACTCCAAACCCTATAGATGTCGGCGAATCCGGCTCTGGTCTCCCCGGTGGTCAATCGATGGGCATGCAACGACAACACTGCGTTGTGGACATCAGTCAGGCAACGTTGGCCTCCGTCACCGGATCAACCGGAATAACTTGCCGCTCCCACTCCGCATGGAAGTCCGGTTCCAACAACAGGGGCCGCAGTATGGTTTCTAATGTGTCGGGGGCCAGCGCGAATTGGCACCGGAGTTGCCCAACGCACGATTGTGCGGCATCGCTCCACTTGACAACTCGACGAGCGCCCCCGCGCCAGTATCGCGAGGCCATCGCGTGAACGCGCGTAAGGCGTGCGCGAACTGCGGGGCGTAGGGATATGAGTTGGTGGTGTGCTGGTCGCGGGCGAGAGTGATCAGGCGTCAACTTCTCGATCTCCCTTGGCTCATCGATCGCCTGGGGGGAGTCGGCGTACGGAGGGGCCACGGTGGGCGCATGTCGCAGCGCGTCGGCGGACAGGGGGAGCGCGCGGGGCCACCGCTGCGGGAGCAGCGTTGCCTGCACATTGGCGCGGACCGGGCGATCGACCTCCGGCGGATCTGCGTACGTGGGTCCGTGCCCGAAGTGGTTGTCGACGGTGCGCGTGCGGGTAGGGCTTGCGGTGTGGGTCCGTATATCGCGCGCGGCGAGGTGCTCATGTCGCAAGAGCATGAGCATTGTCCGAGGATTTACAGCGGCGGCGTTGGATCGAGTTGACGACGAACCGAAGTCGGCTGCCGACATGCTGCGTTTGTTGCGGTGGCTGGGGCGTGAAGTTCCGCGGTCGCAGTTCTATCACCTGATTGCTCGTGTCCCGGCTCGCATGTACCTGCAACGCGACGGCCGACGAGGTGGCGTCTTAGGACTGGTGTAAAAACGCTGGGCGCATGTTCCTGGTGGTCATGTTACGCGGCGGTGGTGTCGGTCGTGGTTGTTGTGGTGGGGGGATGCAGTGGGCGGGGTGGCTCGAGCAGTTGGTGGCGTAGTTCTTGGAGGTGGCGGCTGGTCGCTGATGTTTGGGTGACTCCGCGCCAGCCGCGGCTGGCGCGGTCGAGGACGGCCCATACCAGCGACAGACAGCTGGTTTCGCCGGGTAGGCGGCCGATGACCTTGACCCGGCGACGGGATTCTCCGAAGGTGCGTTCGATGAGGTTGGAATGGCGGATGCGTGTCCAGTGTTGGCGGGGGAAGCGCAAATGCACGCTCAGCGAGGCGAAGTCGTTGGCCAGGCAAGCGACCGCGGCTGGGTAGAGCCCGCGGTATGTGGTGGTGAACTCCTCGGCGCGGCGGGTGGCTTCATCCACGGCCTGCTGGCCGGGTGGCTGGTCAATGTCATCGAAGATCGACCAGAACGCGGCTTTGATCTCGTCCTGGACCGCGACAGGTGTCTTGGCGATGACGTTACGGCAGCGATGGATCAGACACCGCTGACGCAGGCTTGCCGGAAACGTGGTCTCCCATGCGGCGATCAGGCCCGGCGCCCCGTCGGAGATGCCCAGTAGCGGCGGGCGTAGTCCCCGGTTCCTCAGGTCAGCCAAGAAGTCGGCCCACGCATCAGCCGACTCCGCTGCGGCTGGGGCCAGCCCAATAAACAGGGGCTTGCCGTCGGTGCAGATGCCCCAGGCGGCCAGCACCGGCTCGGCCGGGGCGTTGGGATGCATCCGAAAGTTCGAGGCATCCAAGAACAGGTAGTCCAACACCAGCTCATCAAGGCGTCGAGACGACCACGCAGCGAACTCGTCTTTGATGGCCGCACAAATCCGGCTCACCGTCGAGCGCGACAACGCCGCCTGCGAGCCCAGCACCTCGGCCAACGCGGCCTCGATGTCGCGATCCGACAAACCGCGCACCCATCCCGAAATCACCAACGCCTCCAGAGCGTGGGTGCGCGTCACCCCGGCACCGAATAGCCGCGAACAGAACCGCTCGTCGGTGTCGCGTAGTTTCGGGCGGCATAATTCGACCGAGCCCATCGTGGTCTTCACCGTCGCCGGCGGTTGATACCCATTGCGGTACCCGCCCGGGCCGTCCTGAACCCGACGCTGGTGACGGGCTCGGCCCAACACTGCTTCTACCTCGGCCTCCACGGCGACCTGAAACACCAGACGCACCGATAACCGCCCGACCTCCTCCAAAATCTCGGTCAACGGCCGCTCGGTCGCGGCGAACAACTGATCCATCTCAACACGCACACGCTCAATCGGCGATACTCGCTTGGTCACGGGCGTAGCCCCTCCTTCATAGCTTTCGTCGGTTGCGACGGAACCTACGCCCGTGACCATTTACACCAGCGATGAGACGCGACCTGTGGGTGTCTTGTAACGCCACAAGATTAGTAATGCGGCGACCACTGCCACGACCGAGGTTACGCCGATCGCGCCGACCCATACCCGCGTCGGATGAGTCATCATTTGGTGGGCTTTGCAGCCATCAGGTTGGACTTCAACGCTACGAGAACAGGCGCAGCGCCGCCGCTTACTACATCCACGATGCCTCCGTCGCTAACCGCAGGGCGACGATCGGAGCTGGGACAGTCCGCATTGCTTGCTACGGGTTTGCTCACCGGGGCGCGGTCATAATTGGCCCTCTGGATAGATTAGAAAGTCACAGCAGAGCCTGTGTCGGCGGGGGCACCGACTATGACTATGTGAGCGTCCTGCAGCGGTGGATATCGCCGAACGGCGCGCAGGCGGGTCTCGATGGCGGGCCTGATGCCACACCTAAACGCGCCAGCGGGGAGACCTTCGGCATGGGCGACCCCCGTGGCCGAGGTCAAGACGATATTCCCGATTGGCACTGGCTGTGACACTCACGTGATGTTGAGGCCGATTTTCGAATGCTTCGAACAGTATTTTCGCCCTGCCGGATGTGGAGCCGATGACGGGAATCGAACCCGCGTATTCAGCTTGGGAAGCTGATGTTCTGCCATTGAACTACATCGGCGCGGTTGCCCGGAAAGGCTAGCATCCGTGCCGAGATACGGTCGTCGGAACTGGGTTCGTCACCGGGTTGCCACGAATGTGTGGGCAGGTTCTTCGAATGGCCCCGGTGCTGAGGCCGGACGCATATTTGTGCTGTTTTGCGTGAGCTTCGGCCGGCTATCCGGGGGTTAGTCGGGGGACGATGTGCACATAGGCGACCATGCCGACGAGCTCGACGAGGGTCTGGGTGACCACGATAACCGGTGTGATGTCATACGTTTGGGGCAAAGCCAGCGCAAGAGGCAGCACAACCAGAGAGTTTCGGGTGGCGCCGCTGAAAATGAGCGCCCGGGCGCGGCCTGCGTCCAGCCGGAATAGCTTGGCGGTGGCGAGGCCCAGCAGCGCCATGACGAGTAGGAATGCCGCATAGAGCGGAACGACGCACACGACCTGGTCGGTTTGTTCGCGGACCTTGGGGAATTCGCTGGCCACCACGACAAACAGGGTGGCGGTCATCAGGGGCACCATCGCGCTGTTCATCACCGCGGCGATCTTCTGGCCGGTGCGGCGGCGGGAAGCAAGTGATTCGGTAGCCCACGCCAGCGCCAGCGGCAGCACGATCAGGACGAGGAATGCCTCCACGAACGGGCCCACTTCCACGACATCCGCCAATTCGGATCCGACGAACAGCCACAGCAGCAGGGGTAGTGCCAGCATCTGGGCCAGCATCAGCACTGGTGCGGTGGCAAGCAGGCGTTGTTGATCGCCGCCGGCCAGGCCGCAGAACACAATGACGTAGTCGACGCAAGGGGTAAGCAGGGTCAGCAGCACTCCCAGCAAAACCGCTTGTGGCAGCGACACCATAGCGGTGAGTGCTGCCACCGCCAGGGGGACAACGGCGAAGTTCAGCAACAGCACCGCTGCGAGGAATCTCGTATCCCCGGCGACAGCTGTCAGTCGGGTGAAGGGCACCTGCAGGAAAGCCGCGTAGAGCAACGTGCCCAGCACGGGGTAGATGGTGGCGGCCCAGGTCGGTCCGGCTGCGGGCCAGGCCAGTCCTGCCGCTGCGCCGGCGGCCAGCCCGGCGAGATAGATCATGATCTGGCGCTGTTCGAGCCACTGCGTGACATTTACGGGCAACCCAGTGTCCCTCCCTGTGTCGGCAGCGTCTGATCATCCTCTCACCAGCGGCGAAGCCGCGTACTTGCCGGTCCTCTGGGTTTCCTCGGCATGGAACCCGGTATCGATGTATGCCTGGTCAAGTGTCGCCGTGGGTGATGCCTAACCTCGTTTATCCATTCACTTCGACCTACATGACCACGAATTATGAACTCCACATTTATTATTTCGTTATCATGTCGTAATATGCCTGCCGTGGGTGCGCATACATTAACCAGGAAGCGTCGAAAAGGGTCGCCTCTCCTGGTCATCATCGTCGCTGCCACAGCCGTATTGTTCACCGCAGGTGGCGATATCCAACCATTCAGTGGCCGCGACGATTCCGATTCCGTTATTGGTGACATGGACCCCTGCTGCGTGGAGCTCGTGGCGACATCACCGATCGCGTTCCGCCCGGACATGTCCATGAACGCCGCGGCTAGGAGTTCGGCAGCCCGGTTCGCCGCCGCGTCGCGGTGGCGTGTAGCCGCTCGATCTCGATTTCTGCCGGCCGGGGTCGCACCAGAGCGGGGATTGCAGGTCCGAACCATCTTGGCCGCTCGCAGCATCAGCGCAAGGTTCCCGGAGATTCACGAGATAGGCGGTGTTCGGGCCGATCCGCTGAGATGGCATCCCAACGGTTTGGCTCTCGATGTGATGATTCCCAACCCTGGTACTGCGCACGGCATCGCGCTGGGAGACGCGGTTGTCGCATTCGTGTTGAAGAACGCGGCTCGATTCGGGATGCAAGATGCAATTTGGCGTGGCACCTACTACACGCCGACGAGTGCTCGGCAATCGGGGGCCGGTCACTACGACCACGTCCACGTCACAACCACCGGAGGCGGATACCCCACCGGCAGAGAAGTCTACCTGCGCTAAGTGGGCAGTTACCCGGGTCGCGCAGCCGGTGACACAAACCCGATGCCGTTCGCGGCTATCAAGGCGGCTGCCCCGACGGCCCGACAGTCTGCGGCAGATACGCTCGATGGGTGCTGCTCTCCGATCGCGACCTCAGGGCCGAAATCGCTGCCGGGCGGGTGGGCATCGATCCATTCGACGACTCCCTGGTCCAACCGTCCAGTGTCGACGTCCGTCTTGATGGTTTGTTCCGGGTGTTCAACAACACCCGATACACGCACATCGATCCCGCGCAGCAGCAGGATGAACTAACCAGCCTGGTCGAGCCAGCAGCCGGGGACCCGTTTGTGTTGCACCCAGGCGAGTTTGCGCTCGGCTCGACGCTGGAGCTCTTCAGTCTGCCTGACGACCTTGCGGGACGGCTGGAAGGTAAGTCATCTCTGGGTCGGCTGGGATTGCTCACCCACTCCACCGCAGGTTTCATCGATCCCGGTTTTAGCGGCCACATAACCCTGGAGCTGTCCAATGTCGCCAATCTGCCGATCGCGCTGTGGCCGGGGATGAAAATAGGTCAGCTGTGCATCCTGCGACTGAGCAGCCCGTCGCAGTACCCATACGGGAGTTCGGGAGTGGGGTCGAAATACCAGGGTCAGCGAGGCCCGACGCCGTCGCGTTCGTACCGGAACTTCATGAGGTCCACGTAGTATAGGCGCGCGGGTTCGCTAGGTCCTTCGCTGCTGCTGGGTTCGCGCTGTTGTCGGTTGGCTGGGGCGTCGTCCCAGCCAGGGGTGGCAGCGGCCGGCGATGGTGCGATACAGCCGGTGGTTGCACGGTTTTCGCCGGTTAGCTGTCACTTGCCGTTTGCTTGCTGCTCAGTGTTTCGATGCAGTTCGCTCATCGCGGCAGCCTACACACGGTGTTATGCGTTGTACGGTCTTCGGCACTGGTTACCTGGGAGCCACCCACGCCGTAGGAATGGCGGAGTTGGGACACGAAGTGATCGGGGTCGACATCGATCCGGGCAAGGTCGCCAAGCTCGCCGGTGGCGACATTCCCTTCTACGAGCCCGGCCTACGAAAGTTGTTGACTGCCAACCTTGCCGCAGGACGACTGCGCTTCACTACTGACTACGACATGGCGGCCGAATTCGCTGACGTGCATTTCCTGGGGGTGGGCACGCCGCAAAAGAAGGGTGAGTACGGGGCCGATTTGCGCCATGTCCATGCTGTCATCGACACGCTGGTGCCGAGGCTCACAAGGGCGGCTGTCCTCGTTGGAAAGTCCACGGTCCCGGTGGGCACCGCAGCCGAGCTGGGACAGCGGGCCGCCGCGCTGGCCCCCCCGGGGGTCGACGTCGAAATCGCGTGGAATCCGGAGTTCTTGCGTGAGGGATTCGCCGTGCACGACACGTTGAATCCAGATCGGATTGTTCTTGGGGTGCAAGAGGGATCAGTGCGGGCCGAGCAGGCAACTCGCGAACTTTACGGTCCGTTGGTGGACAAAGGCGTGCCGTTCCTGGTTACGGATTTGCAGACTGCCGAGTTGGTCAAGGTGTCGGCGAACGCCTTTCTGGCGACCAAGATTTCGTTCATAAACGCAATCTCTGAGGTGTGTGAGGCGGCTGGCGCCGACGTCAGCCTGTTGGCCGACGCGCTTGGATTCGACCCACGCATCGGACGTCAATGTCTGAATGCAGGCTTGGGTTTCGGCGGTGGCTGTCTGCCGAAAGACATCCGCGCCTTCATGGCCCGGGCCGGGGAGCTAGGAGCCAATCAAGCTCTGACGTTCCTGCGTGAAGTGGACAGTATCAACATGCGCCGACGCACCAAGATGGTCGAATTGGCCACCGCGGCTTGCGGTGGTTCGTTATTGGGCGCCAACATTGCCGTGCTCGGTGCGGCGTTCAAGCCAGAATCCGACGATGTGCGCGATTCCCCTGCGCTGAATGTCGCCGGCCAGTTGCAGCTCAATGGTGCCACGGTAAACGTCTATGACCCGAAAGCCCTGGACAACGCCAATCGGCTTTTCCCAACCCTGAACTACGCGGTGTCGGTAGCCGAGGCCAGCGAGCGTGCGGACGCGGTGTTGGTCCTTACCGAGTGGCAGGAGTTCATCGACCTCGATCCCGACGGCTTAGCGGACCGAGTGCGGGCCCGCGTCATTGTCGACGGGCGCAACTGTCTTGATGTCGCGCGCTGGCAGCGGGCCGGGTGGCAAGTATTCCGGCTCGGCGTGCGACGGCCCTAGCAAATCGTCGACAACACCATGCGGCGATAGCTGAGCGCGGGTTCGTTGGTTACTTGTTGAACAACGCGCGGCCGCACTCCCGAGCCCGTGAGTGCGGGCTTGTGTCGACGCGCCAAACATGTGTTAACGGCAAGAAAAAAGCTGAATTCGAGGCTGTGACGCTGGTTCGGTACGTGGTCGCGACGCCTGGCCAATGGCGCCTGCGAGCAGCGCGTTTCGGGGCGATGGATGCCGTACAGCGGGCGGAATGCGCAGCCAATGTGACTATGGTGTTAAAGCGAGCGCACAACCGCCGGTGGGGGCTCGTGCGTATTTTTTGATCAGCCAAAAAACTCCCTTACCCTTCGGTGAACTACCGCGAGATGGCCATTATTCAAGAGGAGCCGCCATGGTCGATCTGAACCAGAATCGCCCAAGCGCTGCCGACGCCCTCCTTGGATTGAGCAAATATTTTCATCGCGGCGAGTTCTCCCCGGATCACCATGCGCTGCACAAGATCGGTGGCCGGTCGGCAGACGGCTTCTACCGGGACCGCTGGGCGCACGACAAGGTGGTCCGCTCGACGCACGGCGTTAACTGCACCGGATCATGTTCGTGGAAAATCTACGTCAAAGACGGGGTCATCACCTGGGAGTCCCAGCAGACCGACTACCCGTCCGTCGGCGCCGACAAACCGGAGTATGAACCCCGCGGCTGCCCCCGCGGTGCTTCCTTCTCGTGGTACACGTATTCGCCCGCGCGGGTGCGTTATCCGTACATTCGTGGAGTTCTCCTGGAGTACTACCGCGCCGCCAAAGAGCGACTCAACGATCCGGTGCTGGCCTGGGCCGACATCGTTGATGACCCGGTGAAGTCCCGTCGCTACAAGGCCGCACGCGGAAAGGGCGGTTTTGTTCGCGCCGAGTGGTGGGAGGCTGCTGAGATCGCCGCCGCGGCGCACGTGTACACAATTATGCGCTACGGACCTGATCGGGTCGCCGGTTTCTCACCGATACCAGCGATGTCGATGGTCAGTCATGCTGTTGGCGCCCGATTCATTTCTCTGCTCGGCGGGTCAATGCTGTCGTTTTACGACTGGTATGCCGATCTCCCGGTGGCCTCGCCGCAGGTGTTCGGCGACCAGACCGACGTGCCAGAGTCCGCCGACTGGTTCGATGCCGGGTATTTGATCATGTGGGGCTCCAATGTGCCGGTAACTCGGACGCCCGATGCCCACTACATGACTGAGGCGCGCTATCGGGGCCAGAAAGTGGTCGTGGTCTCACCCGACTACGCTGACAACACCAAGTTCGCTGACGAATGGCTGCCCGCGCGGCCAGGAACCGACGGCGCGCTGGCGATGTGCATGGGGCATGTCATTCTCAGGGAGTTCTTCGTCGAGCGGGCCACGCCCTACTTCTCAGACTATGTGAAACGGTTTACCGACCTGCCTTTTCTGGTGACACTGGTGGAGCGGGACGGTGACTGGCTGCCCGGAAAATTCATCACCGCAGCCGATCTTGGCGACACCGGTGAAGGCAGCTCGTCGAAGACGGTGCTCCTCGATTCGGACGGCAACGCCGTGGTGCCCAACGGGTCTCTCGGGCACCGGTTCACAGCATCCGGTGAGGGCAAGTGGAATCTAGACCTGGAGGGCACGGACCCGCTGCTCACGCTGTATGGCACCGACTGTGATGTGACTGCGGTGAAGCTGCCCCGGTTCGACAGCGATAGTCCCGGGGTGCTGACACGTGGCGTGCCAACCAAAATTGTTGCTGGACAGCGGGTCACGACGGTGTTCGACTTATTGCTTGCGCAATACGGTGTGTACCGCGAAGGGCTTCCCGGCGATTGGCCTGCGGGCTATGACGACGCGACACAGCCGTATACGCCGTCTTGGCAGGAGCCGATCACTGGCGTTCCGGCAGCCGCGGCCGCACGAGTCGCACGTGAATTTGCCGATAATGCAGAGCGATCGGGCGGTCGGTCGATGATTTTGATGGGGGCCGGTACCAACCACTGGTTCCATTCCGATCAGATCTATCGCTCGTTCCTCACCCTGCTCATGCTGACTGGGTGTCAGGGCGTGAACGGGGGTGGCTGGGCGCACTATGTCGGCCAGGAGAAGTGTCGGCCGATCACAGGCTGGTCGACGCTGGCTTTCGGTCTGGACTGGCAGCGGCCGCCGCGGCAGATGCAAGGCACCGTGTTCTGGTATCTGGCGACCGACCAGTGGCGCTATGACCGGTTCAGCTCGGACGTCATGGCGTCGCCGTTGGCCCAGGGCCGGTTTGCGGGCCGAACGGTGGCCGACGACATCGCGTTGGCCAGTCGGCTTGGCTGGATGCCGAGTTACCCAACGTTCAATCGCAATCCGTTGGATCTGGCCGATGAGGCCGAGCGGCTCGGCAAGGATGCTTCGGCGCACGTCGTGGACGGATTGAAGTCCGGGCATCTTGGGTTCGCTTGTGAGGACCCAGACGCGCCGGAGAATTTTCCGCGCTGCTTGACGGTGTGGCGGTCGAATCTGCTCGGCTCGTCAGCGAAGGGCAACGAATACTTCCTCAAGCACCTGCTAGGCACCGACTCCAACGTCGCCGCGCGCGACGAGGATGCCGTACGCCCGCAGGAGGTGCGTTGGCGTGACGAGGCGCCGGTTGGAAAACTGGACCTACTGTTGTCGCTGGACTTCCGGAATACCAGCACCACGCTGTTTTCCGACATTGTGCTGCCGGCCGCTACCTGGTACGAAAAGCATGATCTGTCCAGTACTGACATGCACCCGTTCGTACACGCCTTCTCGCCGGCTATCTCGCCTCCATGGGAGACCAAGACCGACTTCGAGGCGTTCCACCGGATTGCACGCGGATTCTCTTGGCTCGCCGAAAAACACCTCGGCAAGCGTCGAGACATCATCGCGGTGCCGCTGCAGCACGACAGTGCTGACGCAACCGCACAGCCCGGCGGACGGGTGCTGGACTGGAAAGCGGGCGACTGCGAGCCCATTCCCGGAAAGACGATGCCACGGATTGTTGTCGCGGAGCGCGACTATCCGGCGGTCGCCGAAAAGATGGCAGCGCTTGGGCCGATGGTGGAGAGTGTCGGCCTCACGACCAAAGGTGTGACGACCCATCCTGACGCGGAGGTCGAATATCTGCGCGGGGTCAACGGCGCGGTGGTGAGTGGTCTGGCAGTCGGGCGCCCGTCGCTAGCCAAGGACATTCATGCCGCCGAGGCCATCCTTGCGTTGTCGGGCACCACGAACGGCCGACTTGCCGTCGAGGGTTTTGAGGCGTTGCAGCGGCGCACCGGGATTGAGCTCGCCGACCTTGCCAAGGAGAACGAAGGACGGCGGATCAGTTTCGCTGATACGCAGTCCCGGCCGGTGGCGGTGAACACCTCGCCAGAATGGTCCGGGTCGGAGACCGGGGGGCGTCGATACGCGCCTTTCACGATCAACACGGAACGACTCAAGCCGTGGCATACGCTGACGGGGCGGCAGCACCTGTACCTCGATCACGACTGGATGAGCGAGCTGGGGGAACAGTTGCCGATCTTCCGTCCACCGCTGGACATGACAGCGTTGTTCGACGAGCCGGCCGTCGGAGACAACAACGCAGGGGTCACGGTGCGATATTTGACCCCGCACTCCAAGTGGTCCATTCATTCGGCATATCAAGACAATCTGTACATGCTCACGCTTTCCCGTGGGGGGCAGTCAATTTGGATGTCAGACGTGGATGCGGCAAAGATTGGCGTTAAGGATAACGACTGGATCGAATGCACGAATCGCAACGGTGTGGTCAACGCGCGAGCGATCGTCAGCCACCGGATGCCTGAAGGTCTGGTCTTCATGTACCACGCCCAAGATAAGGCGGTGGACGTGCCGCGCACCGAGAAGACCGGGAAACGTGGTGGTATCCACAATGCGCTGACCCGGATCATGATCAAGCCTTCGCATCTGATCGGGGGCTATGCTCAGCAGTCCTTCGCGCTGAACTACCACGGGCCCACCGGAAATCAGCGTGACGAGGTCACCACGATCAGGCGACGTTCGCAAGAGGTGGAGTACTGATTATGAAGGTCATGGCTCAGCTCGCGATGGTGATGAACCTAGACAAATGCATTGGGTGCCATACTTGCAGCGTCACCTGCAAGCAGGCCTGGACGAATCGTGGCGGCATGGAGTACGCCTGGTTCAACAATGTGGAAACCCGCCCTGGACAAGGGTATCCCCGCCGATATGAAGATCAGGAGAAATGGCGCGGCGGTTGGACGCTTAACAAGCGCGGAAAGTTGACGCTCAAGTCCGGGTCGAAGCTGCGCAGACTTCTCAATATCTTCGCCAATCCGGACTTGCCCACGGTTTCGGATTACTACGACCCGTGGACCTACGACTATGAGAGCCTGCTGGCTGCGCCGGCTATGGACACCACGCCGGTGGCTCGTCCCAAGTCATTGATTACCGGCGAAGACACCAAGGTGACTTGGGGCGCGAACTGGGATGATGACCTGGGTGGTGGGCCAGAACAGGTCGGTCGTGATCCGCTGCTGGCTAAGGTTTCTGAGGATGTGAAGCTCGAATTCGAGCAAACGTTCATGTTCTATCTGCCGCGTATCTGTGAACATTGCCTCAACCCGGCATGCGCAGCGTCGTGCCCGTCCGGCGCGATCTACAAACGCAGCGAAGACGGCATTGTGCTGGTCGATCAGGACCGGTGTCGTGGCTGGCGGCAGTGCGTTACAGGTTGCCCCTACAAGAAGATTTACTTCAACCACAAGACCGGCAAAGCCGAGAAGTGCACGTTCTGCTATCCGCGGGTCGAAGTGGGTATCCCGACGGTGTGTTCGGAGACGTGCGTTGGCCGGCTGCGCTACATCGGGGTGCTGTTGTACGACGCTGACGCTGTTGCGGCGGCAGCTTCGGTGCCCAACGAAGCGGATTTGTACCCGGCGCAACTCGGAGTGTTTCTGAACCCGCACGACCCCCGAGTGGTCGCGGAGGCAGAGCGCGCGGGGATATCGAGTGAATGGATCGACGCGGCGCAGAACTCGCCGGTGTACCGACTCATCGTCGACTATCAGCTGGCGCTTCCGCTGCACCCGGAATACCGCACAATGCCGATGGTTTGGTACATCCCGCCGCTGTCCCCGGTGGTCGATGTTCTCGCCAAGACCGGTCACGACGGTGAGAACACCAATAACTTGTTCGGTGCTATCGACGCGCTCCGAGTCCCGATCGAGTACCTGGCAGAGCTGTTCACCGCCGGTGAAGTCGGGCCCGTTCGCCTTGCGTTGCAACGGCTTGCGGCTATGCGCTCGTATATGCGCGCCGCGAACTTGGGTGAGGACTTCGACGAAACAATCCCGACATCGGTTCGGCTGACCGGCGAAGAGATTGAATCGATGTACCGGTTGTTGGCGATTGCCAAGTACGCCGACCGCTACGTGATACCCAACGGTGCCGGTTCCGACGCGCACCGCCTTGACGCATTGGCCACCGGATGCAGCTTAGATGGCGATGGCGGGCCGGGAATGACGGCGTTCGACGCTGTGGCCAACAAATTCCATCTCACCAACACCAACGGTGTTGCTGGCGAAAATGGGTCGGTCCGGGTCAACCTGCTCAACTGGGACGGCAAGAACCCCGATGGGCTGGTGCCCTCAAAGTGAGTGCGCAATGAGTATCAAGATGCTGACGCTTGGTCGCAGACGTGCCGGCGACGCTGTCGCGCTGTCTGAGCGTGACCGACGGTTGGTGTGGCGCCTTGCCGCCTTGCTGCTGGACTATCCCGGCGCTGAGACCCTTGCGATGGCCGATCAACTCACCACTGCGGCGAAGGAGCTGCCCGAAGCGGTGGGTGCGCCGCTGATCGCCGTTATGGGTGATTTCTGCGACGGAGATCCGCTGGAGCTCGCCGCGCGGTACGTCGAAACGTTCGATATGCGCCGCCGGGCCAGTCTGCACCTGACGTACTACGCCTACGGCGACACCCGCAAGCGCGGCATGGCGTTGCTGCGGTTCAAGCACGCCTACCGTCATGCCGGGATGGCGCTGGGTGATCGCGAATTGCCGGATTACCTGCCGCTGGTGCTCGAATTCGCGGCGACCATCGACCAATTACAGGGTGAGCGCTTGCTGGTTGAGCATGTGCCGGTCCTGGAACTGTTGCGGCTATCGCTGCTGGACTCCGATTCGATCTACGCCAACGTCGTGGCCGCCGTGCTCACGACATTGCCGTCGATCAGTACTGCCGATCGCCGTCGGATTGCTGAGCTGGCCGCCCAGGGGCCGCCGGAGGAAGACGTAGGGCTGGAGCCATTTGCCGTGGACCCGCTTATGGCTGAGGGGCGCCGATGACATTCCTACTGTGGATGATCGCGCCGTATGTTGCTCTGACATCGTTTGTCCTGGGCCATGTCTGGCGCTACCGGGCGGATCAGTTCGGCTGGACCACGCGGTCGTCCCAGATTTATGAGAGCCGATTGCTGCGGCTGGGCAGCCCGCTGTTTCATTTCGGCCTGCTCGGCGTATTCGGTGGTCACGTGCTCGGTCTGCTCATTCCGGAATCGTGGACGGCGGCAGTTGGAATATCCGAACCCGCCTACCACTTCATGGCGGTATCGATGGGCTCCCTTACCGGGTTCGCAGTCGTAGCCGGTCTCGGAATCTTGTTGTACCGGCGTATCACCGTGCCGGCGGTGCGCAAGGCGACGACTCGTAGCGACAAGCTCATGTATCTACTGCTGGTGGGCGCGCTAGCCACTGGGATGCTCAACACCCTGTCCAACGTTTTCGTCCGATACAACTATCGCGACACTGTATCGCCGTGGTTTCGCAGCCTGTTTACGCTGCGCCCGGAAGTGCAGCTGATGTCTGAGGCGCCGTGGACGTTTCAGTTGCATGCGTTGATCATTGTTGTGTTGCTTGGGGTATGGCCCTACACGAGGTTGGTCCACATGTTCAGCGCGCCGGTTGGATACTTGGTGCGCCCAGACTTGGTCTACCGTAGCCGCGACCTGCAAAAAGCATCCGGCAGCCGCTACGCAAAGGCCTGGGCCGCGCCCGAAGCACCACCGGTGCGCAGCCGCTGGGTATGACGCTGACGTTTGCGAATCAGCGGCAAAGCCGACCGTAGGCAAAGTTCGGCGGCGATTTCAGCGGCTTCGTGCCGCCACATGCCGGGGCCCGACACGCGGCAACCCGTCTTCAAACAGGCGTCAGCGACCATCGCAGCGCCGGGTAGCCTGACGGCGTGGACTATGCGGCGCTATTTCTCGAGCAGAACCGCGCTTTTTCTGAGTTGATGCGCAGCGTTGAGGAGTCCAATCCGGTGCCGACTTGCCCGGGCTGGAGCTTCGGCCAACTGATTCGCCATGTCGGGCGTGGGGATCGCTGGGCGGCGCAAATCGTCCGCGATCGCTTAGATCACTTCCTCGATCCCCGCAGTGTCGAAGGCGGCAAGCCGCCGGCTGATCGTGACGGCGCTGTCTCCTGGTTGTGCGGCGGCGCACAGCTTGTCCTCGATGCTGTTGAGCTGACTGGACCGGAAACGCCGGTTTGGACTTTCCTCGGGCCGCGACCGGCGAACTGGTGGATCCGACGCCGGTTGCACGAGGTGGCGATGCATCGAGCAGATGCCGCAATCGCGCTTGGGTGTGACTTCGCGCTCGACCCTGGCGTGGCGGCTGATGCAATCAGCGAATGGCTGGAGCGTGTCGCGATCGAGGCGGGGGCCCAGGGCACAGCATTGCCACTCGAGGACGGCACGATGATGCATCTGCACGCCACCGACTCCGGGTTGGGCGTGGCCGGCGAATGGATGATCGGCACCTCAGGTGGTCGGATTACCTGGTCACACCAACACGGCAAGGCCACCGTGGCGCTACGCGGCGGAGCCACCGAGCTGCTGCTGGCGATAGTACGGCGAGTCCCGATCGTCGACACCGGGATCGAGATGTTCGGCGACGAGACGGTATGGCAAACGTGGCTAAAACGGACGCCTCTCTAATCCTGCGACCAGGATGGGTGCATACGGGGTAACTTGCAAACCATGACCACATCGGAGATCGCCACCGTTTTGGCTTGGCACGATGCCCTCAGTGCGTCCGACGTCGAGACCTTGGTGGCCTTGTCCAGCGACGACATCGACATCGGTGATGCGCACGGCGCCGCACAAGGGCATCAGGCGCTGCGCAAGTGGGCAGCCGAGATCGCGACGACTGCGGAGCTCGGCCGCATGTACGTGCACGAAGGCGTCGTGGTGGTTGAGCAGAAGATCAGTGGCCAGGATGCTCCCGGCGCCGTCGCAAGCGCCGCGGCAGCATTTCGGGTAGTCCATGATCACGTCACCTCGGTGTTTTGGCACAAGGATTTGGCGTCGGCGTTGGCGGCTACTGATCTGGCCGAGGCCGACCGGGTCGATTGAAGCCGACTGAGGCGTTAGGAGCCACTCATGCGCGGGATCATCTTGGCCGGCGGCTCGGGCACTCGGCTGTACCCCATCACTATGGGCATTAGCAAGCAACTGCTGCCGGTCTACGACAAGCCGATGATCTACTACCCGCTAACAACGCTGATGATGGCCGGCATCCGCGACATTCAGTTGATCACCACGCCACACGACGCCCCGGCCTTTCATCGACTGATGGGCGACGGATCTCATTTGGGCGTGAATATCAGCTACGCAACTCAGGACCAGCCTGATGGTCTGGCACAGGCATTCGTCATCGGGGCCAACCATATCGGGAACGATTCGGTAGCGTTGGTCTTGGGGGACAACATCTTCTACGGCCCTGGGCTGGGGACCAGTTTGGGGCGCTTCCAATCCATTAGTGGTGGTGCGGTTTTCGCCTACTGGGTTGCGAATCCCACGGCGTACGGTGTTGTCGAGTTCGGCGCTGATGGTGTGGCGCTGTCGCTTGAGGAAAAGCCGGCTACCCCAAAGTCAAACTACGCGGTGCCGGGACTGTATTTCTATGACAACGACGTGATCGAGATCGCTAAGGGATTGCGTAAATCGGCACGCGGCGAATACGAGATCACTGAGGTGAATCAGGTCTACTTGGATCAGGGCCGGTTGGTGGTCGAGGTGCTGGCCCGTGGAACAGCCTGGCTGGACACGGGAACGTTCGATTCATTGCTGGATGCCGCAGACTTCGTCCGCACGCTGGAACGCCGCCAGGGTTTGAAAGTCAGCATTCCCGAGGAAGTAGCGTGGCGGATGGGCTGGATTGACGGCGAGCAGCTGGCCCGGCGCGCCCGCTCGCTGTCCAAGTCGGGATACGGCGCCTACTTGTTGGAGATGTTGGAGCGCAGCTGATTTCGGCTGGTTTTGTGGCCAGCTTACTGCTGGTAGCTGGCCAGGAAATTGCCCAGTCGCTCGATTGCAGCTGCCAGATCACGGGACCAAGGCAGCGTGACGAGTCGCAGGTGATCCGGCGCCGGCCAATTGAAACCGGTGCCCTGGGTGACCAAAATCTTCTCGGACAGCAGTAGGTCGAGGACGAGCTGCTCGTCGTCGGCTATGTCGTAGACCTCGGGGTCCATCCGCGGAAACGCGTAGAGCGCACCCTCCGGTTTGACGCACGACACCCCGGGTATTTCGTTGAGTTTGGTCCAGGCGACGTCGCGCTGCTCAAGCAGTCGGCCGCCGGGAAGCACCAGATCTTCGATGCTCTGGTGGCCGCCGAGGGCGACCTGGATTGCGTGCTGCGCCGGAACATTCGGGCACAACCGCATATTCGCCAGCAAGCTGATCCCTTCGATGAAGCTTTCAGCGTGATCCTTGGGACCGGTGATTGCCAGCCAGCCGGCGCGGTACCCGGCGACTCGGTAGGCCTTCGATAGGCCGTTGAATGTCAGGCATAGCAGATCGGGCGCGAGGCAGGCTACGTTTATGTGCTGCGCGTCGTCGTAGAGGATTTTGTCGTAGATCTCGTCGGCGAGCAGCAGCAGCTGATGCTTCCGTGCCAGATCGACCATTTGGGTAAGGATTTCGCGGCCGTAGACCGAGCCGGTTGGGTTGTTCGGGTTGATCACGACTAGTGCCTTGGTGCGCTCGGTGATCTTGGATTCCAGGTCGGCGATATCGGGCTGCCAGTTTTGGGTCTCATCGCATAGATAGTGCACGGGAGTACCACCGGCGAGGGAGGTCGACGCAGTCCACAGGGGGTAGTCGGGCGCCGGGATCAGCACCTGGTCGCCGTTGTCGAGCAGGGCTTGTAGTGTCATCGTGATCAACTCCGAGACACCGTTGCCAAGATAGACGTCGCCGACGTCGAAGCGTGGGAATCCGTCGACGAGTTCGTAGCGGGTGACCACTGCACGCCGGGCCGACAGGATGCCCTGCGAGTCGGAGTATCCCTGGGCGTCGGGCAGCGCCTGAATGATGTCGCGCATGATCACGTCGGGAGCTTCGAAGCCGAAAGGCGCCGGATTGCCGATGTTGAGCTTGAGGATGCGGTGCCCCTCAGCTTCCAAGCGTGCGGCGTGCTGGTGTATTGGGCCACGGATTTCGTACAAGACGTCCTGAAGTTTGGACGACTGTGCGAACCGGCGCTGACGCTGATGACCCGAGGTGTGCCAGGGCAGCTGGTGAGTAGTCACGTCACCAATGGTGCCATCGCTGTCCAATGAAATTTGCTGACAGGTGGCAAAACTTGCTTAGCGTTTGCCGGGTGGGCGAGCTCCGCGCGTGATGCCCAACCCTTTTACTGGTGCCGCGGGGGCAGCCTGGTCGCGGTCGGCTTGGTCAGCTGGCTGCGGCTCCGGCTTTGGTTGGGTTTCAGCATCGGCAGGCGTTGGTGAGGCAGTCGTAGCCGTCTTGGCCTCGGATTGTGCTGGTCCCTTCTTGGCGCCGGGTCGTTTGGCGCCGGCGGCGATGCCCAGGCCTTTAGCTGGTGCGGCGGGTGCGGCGGGTGCTTCGGGTGCGGTGGCCTTCGCGGCTTGGGGTGCGGCTTTCTTGGCGCCGGGTCGCTTGGCGCCACCAGCGATACCCAGGCCCTTCACCGGCGCGGCGGGTGCGGCGGGTGCTTCGGGTGCGGTGGCCTTCGCGGCTTGGGGTGCGGCTTTCTTGGCGCCGGGTCGCTTGGCGCCACCAGCGATACCCAGGCCCTTCACCGGCGCGGCGGGTGCGGCGGGTGTGTCGGCTGCCGGCTTCGGGGCCGATTCGGACGGTGCGGCAGCCGGCGCCTCGGCGCTCGGTGCCGCAGCCTTGGGGGCGGTCTTGGCGGCTCGCGCTGCGGCGTCTTTCGCGGCCGTACCCTTCGCTGGCAGCTTCGTCGTATCGCGGTCGAGTGACCCGAGTAGTACCTGTGCGACGTCAAGCACTTCAACGCCGCTGCGACCGGCCTCCTCCTGCCGGTCGTTGACACCGTCGGTGACCATCACTCGGCAGAACGGGCAGCCAGTGGCGATTGCCGAAGCGTCGGTGGCTAGTGCCTCATCGACCCGCTCATGGTTTATCCGCTTGCCAATGTGTTCTTCCATCCACATACGGGCGCCGCCCGCGCCGCAGCAGAAGCTACGCTCGGCGTGGCGTGGCATCTCGGTGAGCTTGGCGCCGGCTGCACCGATCAACTCACGCGGCGCCTCGTACACCTTGTTGTGGCGCCCCAGGTAACACGGGTCGTGGTAGGTGATTTCTCGCGACACAGAGGTAACGGGAACCAGCTTCTTGTCTCTGACGAGCCGATTGAGCAGCTGGGTGTGGTGCAACACCGTGTAGTTGGCGCCTAGCTGTCGGTATTCCTTCCCGATGGTGTTGAAGCAGTGCGGGCAGGAGACGACGATCTTTCGGTCGACGCTCTCGACGCCTTCGAACAATCCGTCCAGTGTCTCTATAGCTTGCTGGGCTAGCTGCTGGAACAGGAACTCGTTGCCTGACCGGCGCGCCGAGTCGCCGTTGCAGGTTTCACCGGTGCCTAGCACCAGGTACTTCACTCCCGCGACGGCGAGAAGCTCAGCGACGGCTTTGGTGGTCTTCTTCGCCTTGTCGTCGTAGGCGCCCGCGCAACCGACCCAGAACAGATACTCGTAGCCGTCGAAGCTGTCGACGTCTGCGCCGTAGACCGGGACGTCGAAATCAACCTCGTCGATCCAGCTGGTCCTATCCGCTGCGTTCTGCCCCCACGGGTTGCCCTTGTTCTCCAGGTTTTTGAACAGCACCGACAGCTCGGACGGGAACTCCGACTCCATCATCACCTGGTAGCGCCGCATATCGACGATGTGATCAATGTGTTCAATATCGACCGGGCATTGCTCCACGCATGCGCCGCAAGCGACGCACGACCACAGCACGTCGGGATCGATCACACCGCCCTGTTCGGCTGTGCCAACCAGGGGGCGAGCTGCCTGCTCGGGTCCGTGCCCGGGTACCCGACCGAATCCCGACTCTGGGACGTGGTGACCCTCGTGCTCAACGGTCTCGAGATCAAGGCCCTCCAGCGGCTCCGGGCTTTTCTCACCGAGGATGTATGGCGCCTTGGCCATCCAGTGGTCACGCAGGTCCATGATGACCAGCTTGGGGGAAAGGGGCTTTCCGGTATTCCAAGCCGGGCACTGCGATTGGCAGCGTCCGCACTCGGTGCAGGTGGCGAAGTCGAGATTGCCCTTCCAGGTGAAATCTTCGATCTTGCCGCGGCCGAAAATGGCGTCGTCGCTGGGATTCTCGAAGTCGATCGGCCTGCCGCCAGACTCCATCGGCAGCAGCGGGCCCAACCCGTCGGGCAGCCGTTTGAACGTCACATTGATGGGCGCCAGGAAGATATGCAGGTGCTTGGAGTGCAATACGATCACGAGAAAGGCGAGCATGACGCCGATATGCAGTACCAGCGCGACGGTCTCGATGATCTCGTTGGCGCTTTGGCCCAATGGTTGCAGTAGTGAGCCCATAGCGTGGGAGAAGAATGCGCCACCGCGGTAGGGGAATTCATCGCCAAGTGCGTTCACCGACGCACCGCGGAATACGGCATACGTCCAAATGACGTTGAAGATCATAAACAGGACCATCCACGCCCCGCCATTGTGTGAACCATAGAAGCGGGATTGGCGGCCGTGCTCTTTGGGCTCACTACGCAGCCGGATGATGGCAAACGTGACGATGCCGGTCAGGACAGCCAGTGCGAAGAAGTCCTGCAAGGCGCCCAGCGCATTCCAGCGACCGATGATTGGCAGATGGAAGTTGGGCTGAAACAACACCCCGTAGGCCTCAATGTAGACCGTGAGCAGAATGAAGAAGCCCCACATGGTGAAGAAATGCGCCACACCGGGCAACGACCACCTCAGTAGCCGGCGCTGGCCGAATACCTCGGTAACCTGAGTCCAAATCCGGGTTCCGATGTCGTTGGTGCGCCCGCTTGCCGGCTGGCCGGACATCGTCAATCGGTATAGCCATAGGACGCGCCGCAGCGCTAATGCTCCCACCACCGCGGTCATGCCCAGGCCCAGTATCAGTCTGATGAGCGTCTGCGTGGTCACGGCAGGTCTCTCCAATGCATAGTCGCTTCGGCGTTGCTACGCCGTACCCTTGTCGGTTGCGAGCGATGTGTCCTTGGCGCCCGCTTGACCTGCTCATAGTGACATCTGCGCGGTTTTAACCGCGAGAGAGGTTGTCCTAAGTTGTCGCGGAATGTCCGGTAGCCGATCCGATTCAACAGTCCAAGGTTGGTCGCCCTTTCGAGCACAATACGTTCGAGCTACCTGGGCTGTTGCGCGGCGTCCCCGAATTGACATCGGGTGTGGGCGATGCGGACTGGTGTTGTCGGGCGGCCGGGTCGAGGTCGGTCAAGTCCGCAGCTCGCGCGCTATTGGCTTGCTGTGCTTCGGGTGCGCACTGTCCGTGTCCGCATCGCCACGATTCTAAGCCCGTCAGGCCCCCGGCGCCGCGGTGGTGGGCGTCACAGGTGCCGTCGTTGTCGTGGGCGCGGTAGGACTGGACGTCGGCGGTGTTGTCGTAACCTGCGAGGACGTTGTGGGCATGCTCGTGGTCGGCTGGGTCGTCGTCGATGTCGGAGGGGACGCCGTCGTGGTGGTTGTGCTCGACGGCGTGGTGGGGAGTTGGGTGGTTGTCGTAGTGACTGGCGGCTGTGCGGTGGAAGTGATGGGTGGCGGCGGGAGCACCGTTGGGGTTTGACTGTTACTCGGCTCGGTCACGGTAGCGATTTCCGATGTTGGTGAGGGTGTCGATTGGGTTGACGAAGTGGTATCGGTGGGGGCGTTGTCGTTGGAACCCAGCTTCAAGCCCAAGACCACGGCTATAAGCACGCCTGTGCCGGCGGCGACCAGGCCGACGGCCGCCGCCCAGGGCTTGTACCACGGAACCGGTTCGGGCTTTTCGGGAGACTGATCTTCGTTGGTCGTGTCGTAACGCGGGTCGACATCCGCCTCGTAGCCTTTGGTTGTCGCGTCGCGGCCGTAGTCGCCCGTGCCATCGACGCCGGTGTAGGGGACCGGTTCATCGCCTCCGGTTTCTTGAGACCAGGCCAGGGCGCGGTACGTTGCCGACTTGACGTTTTCGGAGCCGGATTCGCCAGCGGCTGCGTTGGCAGCCTGATTCGCCCATGCAGACGGAGACACTTCGGTCGGAGGAACGGCGGCACCGACGATATTTGTCGGTTCGTCAACGGCTTGTCCCGCACCTGTCGCGGCCGCCGCTGCCCAACCCTCCTGGCCGAGCACCGCCGCGCCGATAGCGGCGCTGAGCATGGGTTGCGCGGTAGTGAAGATAGGCACCCGCAAGCGTTCCGACAACCGTGCGGTGATCAACGGGATACTGGCGCCGCCGCCGACGGTTGCCACAGCAGCCAGGTGGTTTTGTTGAATCTTGTTGCGCTGTAATGCTTCTTCGATTTCGGCGATGAACTGTTCCAGCGGTCCCGTGATGAGTTGGTCGAATTCGCTGCGCGACAGCCGAAGATCCAGGTCGGAGCTCGGCGACCTGGTCACTGCCGTCGGGATGGTGGTGATCGTCGCCGCAGAAAGTTGTTCTTTGGCGCGACGACAACCACCCACGAGGTGAGTCATCGGCCCCATTCCGGTCGCGGTGTCCGAAAGGTTGGCGGCGTCGACGCGGGGAGCCGCGGAGAGAACGTGCTTGAGAATGAGCTGATCAATAGCTGCACCGGAAAATTGGCGGCTACGGACGGTGGGGTGAATTGGCTGATAGTTCGAGCTGGCGTCGGTCAACGTGATGCTGGTGCCGCTGTCTCCGAGGTCAACAAGGACCACGACGCCGTCCGTCGGGAACCTCGGATTGCTGGACAGGGTCGCGACCGCGGCTGTTGTGTCGGAGACCAACGCTGGAGGGGCGCCGTTGGATGTCATATGCGGATGGCTGGCTAGTGCGTTGCGCAGTGCGGCAACCTGGCCTTGCGACCAATACGCGGGCACCGCGATGGTCACCGGCGCTCCGGAGCCCACGGTGCGTGCGAGCGCGTCGAGCGCTCGGGCGGTCAGATCGTTGCCGAGGTACTTTGTCCCATCTGCCGAGACCAGCGGGGTCTGATTCCCGACCCGATCGACAAACCCCCGCAACACTATGCCAGGCTCGGTCAAGTTGGGGTTCTCTTCTGGCACACTGACTTCGGCGGCCCTTTGGTCGAACAGTGTCAAAACGGAGCTGCGAGCTACGGGAGCTGCCCTCACCCGGGCTGCAACCAGGTTGGCGACCCCGATCGACAACCCGAGCGCCTCGCTCATATCACAACCCTGTGTCCTTATTTCGCTCGCGGTTGGCCGGTGTCTACCCTAGCGCCGCTGGCGGCTAGCGAGTCCTATGTTTTCTCGGAACCCGACAATCAGCGGCGTCGCGGTGGGCATAGACATAGCGCCGGTGGCGTCTTATGGAAAGTGGGGCGGCAGTGTAATCACCGTTGGCACTCGCGGAATGGTAATTACTGTCGGCAGCGGCGGGAGGCCCGGCACATGCGGCAGCCGTGGCCGGTGTTGCGGCGGTTGCGGGGGAGGCGGCTCGACTTTGGAGCTGGCGGTGGGTGGTGATGCCGTAGTGGTTGTGCTGGTAGGCGGTGGCGTGGTGCTGGTCGGCGGCACTGTTGTGGTTGTGGTGGGAATCGGTGTCTCGGGGCTCGGAGTTTGGTTGGCGTCTTGGGTGTCACCCGCCAGCTCGATGATGCCGTAGACGATCAGCGCGGTTAGGCCTAATACAACGAGGGTCCAGCTGATCAGCCAGGCGGGTTTTTTGTACCACGGAGTGGACTCGGCGAGTAGGTGATCAGGATCGAGGGGGTCAAAACTGTAGGGCGCAACGGGCGAAATTGGTGAAACGGGCTGACTGGGTGCGATGGACGGAATAGGAGGTGAAGACGGACGGATCGGACCTGCCGGCGGAAATCCTTCTTTGCCGAGGCTGGCGTCGTGGGGCGGCTGGGATTTGCAGTCGTCCGGTGGGCCGGTGCGTGCCACGGCTTTGATGGTACGTAGCTACCGGCCGGGTGCTCAGAATGTGTTGACTTTGTCGATGCTGACGTACATGCCGTGGCCGGTGCGATTGTTGGTAAAGCGGGTTCCGTCCGTGGTGGCGGCGATGATCCAGCCTTGAGCATCGTAGGTCTTGTAGTCGATCGTCACGGTAGGGATGGCGCCGAGGTTGCCCAGGACCCATTGCACCGAGCCGCCAGCAGTGATGCTAACCCCGTTGGCATGTTCGCCGTCCTGCATCGGGGAATTGGTGAAGGGTGCCTCGCAGCCGACGCTGTTTTTATTGATCTGGCAGCGTGTCTTGCCGGATTTGGTTTCGATGAAGACGTAACCGTTGTGGTCCGGCTCGAGCGGGATGGTGCCGGCCGGTGTGGTCGGATTTGCGGGTGTCGGCGCGATGGCGGTCGGCGGTGAGGTCTTCGATCTCGGACTTGGAAAGGAGGGTTCGGTTGGTCCTGAACCTGACGAGGAAGTCGGCCTGCCGTCGATCGTATTGCTGCATCCGCTGGCCAGCACAGTGACCGCCAGCAGTCCGCCGGCGATTGCTGGGATCACTCTTTGCAGAGACATAACAGAGCTCAGCCTACGCACGACGTGGGGTCAGTGACCGTAGTGACGCGCCTGGTATGCGCAGTTTGGTGGGGATTCGCGAAATTGCAACTGCGGCCAGCTTACTCGCGAAATGCGCGGCAGGGTTTTACGTGCCGTCTCACTTGTTAAGGTAATTTGCGATCCTCTCACGTTGCTTTGGCTGCCAGAATCAGCGAGATGGCAGAAGTTGAGACCGCCTGGTTGACCACATCAGCGCCAGGCCGCCGGTGGGACATATTGTGGCGCCATTTTCGGGCCCGGTCTTGCGGAATCTTGGGTGTTGGTTCAGTATTCGGTCGTGGCGGTTCCGCGTACGGCGGTGAACAAGAGATCCCGCGCGCTGAGCGCGCGAGCGGGGGTAACCGTGCTAAAGCCGCTAGCCGAGTCGTTGTCGACGCTGACGCGCGCGCTGATGGTGAATTTGCCCGCTTGTGGAGTCCCCCGTCGTTGCCGAGCGGCGCAGCTACTTACGTATCCGGCAGGTCAGCCGAGTACGCCTTCAAGATTCACTCGGTGATCGGAGGTCACACGATGATCAACAGCACATTCGACCCGTCGCGCTACAAGTGGCGGGAGGTGACCGGAAGGCCAGGGTCGAAACACAAGGTTCACCACGACTACACGATCCTCGGCTATGACCGCGAGGCGGCAACCCTGGATATGATCGTCCGGTGGCAAGGCGACGGCGGACATTGTCCGATCCACCGCCATGCCGCCGCCACCAGCATCATTGTGCTGGAGGGCGAGCAACATCTGTGGGACGTGGAGAAAGATGGTTCGATTTCTGGGCATCGTTTCCGCCGCGCCGGTGACTATGCGCTAACGGGCAACGACCCGAAGCCTCATCTCGAGCGTGGTGGAGAAAGCGGCGGAGTGGTCTTTTTCGGCGCACGCCCGGACGCGCCGGACGCATTGTTGTACGAGATCTACGACGGCGACATGAACGTTGTCTCGGAGGTCACTATCGATTCGTTGGTTGCCGATTTCGAGAGCGACGAAACGTAGCGGCGATGTGCGAATTCTGTGCAGTTTTTCTGAACCGGCCACTGAATCGCTGATCGCGAGAGGACGCTATGGCTTTCCGTTTCGACCCGCAGGTGCAAGCAGCGCTAGCACTGTTGGTGGCCGAGGGGGACCGGCCGACTGTCGGCGATGTCATGACGCGCCGCGCCCGCAGTCGACAGCTGTCTGGTCAGTTGGTGGCGGCGCTACCGGCCGTCGAGGGAGTGGAGGTGGACCGATATTCGACGATCGCTGACGATGGCGCAACAATTTCGCTGAGTTGGTATCACCGCGCCGACGTCACCGGCCCGGGCAGCGCGGTCCTATACGCGCACGGTGGCGGGATGATCTTTGGCATGGATGAGCTTGGCGGGTTATACGATGCGGCTGTGCGCGGTTACGTCGCCGCATCTGGAGTGCCGATGCTGGTTGTCGACTACCGCGTAGCCCCCGAGTTTCCCCACCCGGTCCCCGTAGAAGACTGCTACGCGGCACTGGTGTGGCTGGCTTCGCACGGGACTTCGTTGGGGGTTGATTCAGAACGACTGGCGGTGATGGGCGACAGTGCTGGCGGGGGACTTGCCGCGGGCGTGAGTCTGCTTGCCCGGGACCGCGGTGGTCCACGGGTTGCCCAGCAGCTATTGATCTACCCCATGCTTGATGATCGGACAGCGACGCCCGATGCGAAATTGCTGCCGTTTGCGACTTGGACCTACGACGACAACGTCACCGGCTGGCAGGCGCTGCTGGGTGGACAGGCCGGGACGGGCGAAACCTCACCGTACGCTGCGCCGGCCAGGGCGGCGGACCTGGCGAATCTTCCTGATACATACATCGACGTCGGCGACATCGACATTTTTCGTGACGAGAGTATCGCTTTCGCTGGTCGTCTTGTCGACGCCGGAATACCGACCGAGTTGCACCTGTACCAAGGATGCCCGCACGCCTTCGAGTGGATGGCACCGAACGCGCAGGTGTCTCAGCGCGCGCTCGGTGACAGGATTCGTCGCCTGCGCTCGCTGTAACACCAGTCGGGTGGTGGCGGCGCCCAGACTATCAGCTCGGTGACGACGTCTCAATGACGTCCTGGGCGGCGGCGACGCGATCGCGAACCAGGTACCAGCCACCAATGAGGGCTGGGACGCCGATCAGCACTGCGCCGAACATCCAGAGACCGTAGTCTTCGTCGAACAGCATCATCAACAGCACACCTGCTAGGAAAGCTAGTGTGGCGTAGCCGCTGTAGGGGGATAGCGGCATCCGAAACTTTGGCCGCTCGATGGTCCCGGTTTGCGCCAGTCGCCGGAACCGCAGGTGGCAGGCGACGATTGTGCCCCAGGCCACGATGACGCCTGTGGCCGCGATGTGGAGCACGATTTCGAAGGCCTGGCTGGGTTTGATGGCGTTGAGCACGATGCCGAACAGGCCGATTGTGGCGGTGAGCAGTATTCCACCGTACGGAACACCGTTCTTCGACATTGGCGCGGTGAACTTGGGGCCGCTGCCATTGATCGCCATCGACCGAAGTATCCGGCCCGTCGAGTACAGTCCAGCATTCAGGCTCGATAACGCCGCGGTGAGCACCACAAGGTTCATGACGCTGCCCGCCCCACCGAAACCGACTTTGGAAAAGAACGTCACGAACGGGCTCTCATGTTCTCGGTAGGCGGTATAGGGCAGTAACAGCGCCAGTAGGACCGTTGACCCGATATAAAAGACGGCGATGCGGAATACCACCGAGTTGATCGCGCGCGGCATGATCCGCTCAGGTTCTGCTGTTTCCCCGGCTGCGATGCCCACCAGTTCGATTGCGGCGTAGGCAAACACCACTCCCGAGGTGACTAGCACCACAGGCAGCAGGCCAGTCGGCAGTAGACCCCCATGGCTACGCCATAAAGAAATCCCGGTGGTATGGCCATCGATTGGGAAACGCCCGGCCAGAAAGACCGTACCGACGATCAGGAACGCCACCAGGGCCAATACCTTGATCAACGACGCCCAGAACTCCAGCTTGCCGAACAGTTTGACCGAGATGAGGTTCGTCAACAGCACGGTCGTCAGGGTCGCGTCTCATCGCTGGTGTAAATGGTCACGGGCGTAGGTTCCGTCGCAACCGACGAAAGCTATGAAGGAGGGGCTACGCCCGTGACCAAGCGAGTATCGCCGATTGAGCGTGTGCGTGTTGAGATGGATCAGTTGTTCGCCGCGACCGAGCGGCCGTTGACCGAGATTTTGGAGGAGGTCGGGCGGTTATCGGTGCGTCTGGTGTTTCAGGTCGCCGTGGAGGCCGAGGTAGAAGCAGTGTTGGGCCGAGCCCGTCACCAGCGTCGGGTTCAGGACGGCCCGGGCGGGTACCGCAATGGGTATCAACCGCCGGCGACGGTGAAGACCACGATGGGCTCGGTCGAATTATGCCGCCCGAAACTACGCGACACCGACGAGCGGTTCTGTTCGCGGCTATTCGGTGCCGGGGTGACGCGCACCCACGCTCTGGAGGCGTTGGTGATTTCGGGATGGGTGCGCGGTTTGTCGGATCGCGACATCGAGGCCGCGTTGGCCGAGGTGCTGGGCTCGCAGGCGGCGTTGTCGCGCTCGACGGTGAGCCGGATTTGTGCGGCCATCAAAGACGAGTTCGCTGCGTGGTCGTCTCGACGCCTTGATGAGCTGGTGTTGGACTACCTGTTCTTGGATGCCTCGAACTTTCGGATGCATCCCAACGCCCCGGCCGAGCCGGTGCTGGCCGCCTGGGGCATCTGCACCGACGGCAAGCCCCTGTTTATTGGGCTGGCCCCAGCCGCAGCGGAGTCGGCTGATGCGTGGGCCGACTTCTTGGCTGACCTGAGGAACCGGGGACTACGCCCGCCGCTACTGGGCATCTCCGACGGGGCGCCGGGCCTGATCGCCGCATGGGAGACCACGTTTCCGGCAAGCCTGCGTCAGCGGTGTCTGATCCATCGCTGCCGTAACGTCATCGCCAAGACACCTGTCGCGGTCCAGGACGAGATCAAAGCCGCGTTCTGGTCGATCTTCGATGACATTGACCAGCCACCCGGCCAGCAGGCCGTGGATGAAGCCACCCGCCGCGCCGAGGAGTTCACCACCACATACCGCGGGCTCTACCCAGCCGCGGTCGCTTGCCTGGCCAACGACTTCGCCTCGCTGAGCGTGCATTTGCGCTTCCCCCGCCAACACTGGACACGCATCCGCCATTCCAACCTCATCGAACGCACCTTCGGAGAATCCCGTCGCCGGGTCAAGGTCATCGGCCGCCTACCCGGCGAAACCAGCTGTCTGTCGCTGGTATGGGCCGTCCTCGACCGCGCCAGCCGCGGCTGGCGCGGAGTCACCCAAACATCAGCGACCAGCCGCCACCTCCAAGAACTACGCCACCAACTGCTCGAGCCACCCCGCCCACTGCATCCCCCCACCACAACAACCACGACCGACACCACCGCCGCGTAACATGACCACCAGGAACATGCGCCCAGCGTTTTTACACCAGTCCTAAGACGCCACCGTCGTCCAGCGCGATCAAGGCCAGAGTCCATTGAGGGATGATCTGGAAGAGATTCCAGTAGTGGCAATAGTGCGCAATCGCGGTGGTATCCACGATCGTGGTCATCGCCCAGTTCAGGAAGTACATCCAGCCGGCCACGAAAGCCATCTTCTCGCCGAAAAATTCGCGGGCGTAGGAGACGAACGACCCGGAGGACGGGCGGTGCAGCACGAGTTCGCCGAGCGCGCGCAGGATCAGGAAAACGAAGACGCCGCAGATCGCGAAGACTACACAGAGTGCCGGGCCCGCCGATGCGAGTCGCCCACCTGCGCCGAGGAAAAGGCCGGTCCCAATGGCGCCGCCGAGGGCGATCATCTGGATTTGCCGGTTCGTCAGGGCTTTGTGATAGCCCGTGTCCTCGCGGGTGAGTCGCGCGGCGGCGTTTTCAGGCGGTGGCATGAAACTCCTGCGGTCATGGCTTCCTGGAACGCCACGACGCGGGCACATCCGAGGAACGGACTGGACATCAGGCTAGCGCACGACTCGCAGCCATGCGGTTGTTAGACGACTGGGAACAAACGGTAATCCTAGACCGTTGGAATGTTCACTAAGTTGAGCGAGCCACACTCAATGCTGAGTTGACAGTCCACCGGGACCTGCGGCAGGCTTGAGCGCGGTTCGCTCAGCATAGCGGAATGAACAAGCTCTACATACTCAGGAGGATTCACCATGGCTCGTGCGGTCGGGATCGACCTCGGGACCACCAACTCCGTTGTCTCGATTTTGGAAGGCGGCGAGCCTGTGGTCGTCGCTAACTCCGAGGGCTCCAGGACCACACCGTCGGTCGTCGCGTTCGCACGTAACGGCGAGGTGTTGGTCGGCCAACCCGCCAAGAACCAGGCGGTGACCAACGTCGATCGCACGGTGCGTTCGGTCAAACGGCACATGGGTACCGACTGGACCATCGATATCGACGGCAAGAACTACACCGCCCAGGAGATTAGCGCCCGGGTGCTGATGAAGCTGAAACGTGACGCTGAGGCATATCTGGGTGAGGACATCACCGATGCGGTAATCACCACGCCCGCGTACTTCAACGACGCGCAGCGTCAGGCCACCAAGGAAGCCGGTCAGATCGCCGGCCTCAACGTCTTGCGCATCGTCAATGAGCCGACCGCTGCGGCACTGGCCTACGGCCTGGACAAAGGGGAGAAAGAACAGACGATCCTGGTCTTCGACTTGGGCGGCGGCACCTTCGACGTCTCCTTGCTGGAGATCGGCGAGGGTGTTGTCGAGGTTCGTGCCACGTCCGGTGACAACCATCTCGGTGGAGACGATTGGGACCAGCGCGTCGTCAACTGGTTGGTCGACAAGTTCAAGGCATCCAGCGGCATCGACTTGACCAAGGACAAAATGGCGATGCAGCGGCTTCGTGAGGCCGCGGAAAAGGCCAAGATCGAACTGAGTTCGAGTCAGAGCACTTCGATCAACCTGCCGTACATCACTGTCGACGCGGACAAGAACCCGCTGTTCCTTGACGAGCAGCTAACCCGCGCCGAGTTCCAGAAGATCACCCAGGATCTGCTCGACCGGACTCGAGAGCCCTTCCAGCAGGTGATCAAGGACGCCAGCATTTCGGTTTCTGATATCGATCATGTTGTTTTGGTGGGTGGTTCCACCCGGATGCGGCGGTGACCGAGCTGGTCAAGGAACTCACCGGTGGCAAGGAGCCCAACAAGGGTGTCAACCCAGACGAAGTTGTCGCCGTTGGCGCGGCGCTGCAGGCTGGTGTCCTCAAGGGTGAGGTGAAAGACGTTCTGCTGCTTGACGTTACGCCGTTGAGCCTGGGGATCGAGACTAAGGGGGGCGTCATGACGAAGCTCATCGAGCGCAACACCACCATCCCGACCAAACGGTCCGAGACCTTCACTACCGCCGATGACAATCAGCCGTCGGTGCAGATTCAGGTTTTCCAGGGAGAGCGGGAGATCGCCGGGCACAACAAGTTGCTCGGATCCTTCGAGCTGACCGGTATCCCTCCGGCGCCCCGGGGCGTTCCGCAGATCGAGGTTACGTTCGACATCGACGCCAACGGCATCGTGCACGTCACCGCCAAGGACAAAGGCACCGGTAAGGAGAACACCATCCGGATTCAGGAGGGCTCGGGCCTGTCCCAGGAAGAGATCGACCGGATGATCAAGGATGCTGAAGCGCATGCGGCCGAGGACCACAAGCGTCGCGAGGAGGCCGATGTACGTAACCAGGCCGAAACGCTGGTCTACCAGACGGAGAAATTCATCGCCGAGCAGAGAAGCAATGCTTCTGAGACCGGCGGTTCGACAGTCCCGGAGGACACGCTGAACAAGGTTGACGCCGCTGTGGCTGAGGCAAAGACGGCGCTGGAAGGCACTGACATCTCCGCGATCAAGACTGCGATGGAGAAGCTGGGGCAGGAGTCGCAGGCGTTGGGGCAGGCGATCTATGAAGCAGCTCAGGCCGGAGCTGGGGAAGCGGGCGCTGCGCAACCCGGCGGCGATCCGACTGGGCGCCCCCAACCTGGTGCCGATGATGTTGTGGACGCGGAGGTGGTCGACGACGACCAGGGGTCCAAGTGACCGAAAGCAATCCGCACGAACAGGTTACCGTTACCGACAAACGGCGGATCGATCCGGAGACGGGCGAAGTGCGGCATGCCCCTCCCGAAGCTACCCCAGAAGGGGCGACGGCTCAGGATGTGTCGCCGACCGCGGGCAACGTGGCTGAACTGACCGCAGATCTGCAACGGGTGCAGGCCGACTTCGCTAACTACCGAAAGCGAGCGTTGCGTGACCAGCAGGCTGCGGCGGACCGCGCCAAGGCCGGCGTCGTTAGCCAATTGCTTGGCGTGCTGGACGATCTCGATCGGGCACGCAAGCATGGCGATTTGGAGTCGGGCCCCCTGAAGTCGGTTGCTGACACGTTGATAAGCGCGTTGACCGGGCTCGGTCTGAAGGCGTTTGGCGCTGAGGGCGAGGATTTCGACCCGGTGTTGCATGAAGCTGTGCAGCATGAGGGTGACGGCGGAGAGGGCTCTCGGCCGGTGATCGGCAACGTTATGCGGCAGGGCTATCAGCTTGACGAGCATGTCTTGAGGCACGCCCTGGTGGGTGTCGTTGACACCGTCGCCGGCGACAGCACGGATACGGACTCCGTTGACGATGCCGGCACAGTTGAAAGCGGCGCTGAAACTGACAATACCGAGATCGACGATAACGATCACACTTCGTGTGAATAGGCACAGAATCAACAGGGAAGGTGCGAGGGGGTGACGCGACATGGCCCAGCGTGAATGGGTCGAAAAAGACTTCTACAAGGAGCTAGGCGTCTCCTCCGATGCCAGCGACGAAGAAATCAGAAAAGCCCACCACAAGTTGGCTCGGGAACTGCATCCGGACGTAAACCCGGCTGCCGAGGAACGATTCAAGGCGGTCTCCGAGGCGTACAACGTGCTGCGGGACCCGGGCCGGCGCAAAGAGTATGACGAGACCCGCCGGCTGTTTGCTGGCGGTGGTTTGGGGGGTCGGCGGTTCGACAGCGGTGGCTTCGGTGGCTTCAGTGGAGCTGGCTATGGGTCCGATGGTGCTGAATTCAACCTCAACGATTTGTTCGACGCTGCCAGCAAATCTGGCGGTACCAACATCGGTGACTTGTTCGGCGGTCTGTTCGGTCGTGGTGGCAGCGCCCGCCCCAGCAGGCCGCGACGCGGCAACGACCTGGAGACCGAGACCGAGCTGGATTTCTTGGAGGCTGCCAAGGGCGTGGCGATGCCGCTACGGTTGACGAGCCCAGCACCGTGTACCAACTGTCACGGCAGTGGTGCGCGGCCTGGGACCAGCCCGAAAGTGTGCGCCAGTTGCAACGGCTCGGGCGTAATTAACCGCAACCAAGGAGCATTCGGCTTCTCCGAGCCATGCACCGACTGTCGGGGTAGTGGCTCTGTCATCGAGAATCCCTGTGACCAGTGCACTGGCACTGGGGTCACCACTCGCACCCGGACTATCAATGTGCGGATTCCGCCCGGTGTCGAAGACGGGCAGCGGATCCGACTGGCGGGACAGGGCGAGGCCGGGTTGCGCGGAGCGCCGTCGGGTGATCTGTATGTGACAGTGCATGTGCGGCCGGACAAGACTTTTGGTCGCGACGGTGACGACCTTACCGTAACCGTTCCGGTCAGCTTCACCGAATTGGCTTTAGGATCAACGCTTTCGGTGCCGACGCTAGATGGCACTGTTGGCGTCCGGGTGCCTAAGGGTACCGCTGACGGCCGTATTCTTCGGGTGCGTGGGCGCGGTGTGCCCAAGCGCAGCGGGGGCAGCGGCGATTTGCTCGTTACTGTGAAGGTGGCTGTCCCACCGAATCTGGAAGGTGCCGCCCAGGAGGCGCTGGAGGTCTACGCTGCAGCCGAGCGGTCCAGTGGTTTCAACCCGCGGGCTGGTTGGGTAGGTAATCGCTGATGGCGAAGAACTCTAGGAGAAGCGAGTCCCGTACGTTTTTGATCTCGGTGGCTGCCGAGTTGTCGGGAATGCACGCGCAAACGTTGCGTACCTACGACCGGCTCGGGTTGGTCAGCCCACGACGCACTTCCGGTGGCGGGCGCCGCTATTCGCAGCACGACGTCGACCTGCTACGGCAGGTTCAACGCCTTTCACAGGACGAGGGTGTCAACCTCGCCGGCATCAAACGCATTATTGAGTTAACCAATCAGGTTGAAGCGCTGCAGGATCGGGTGCAGGAAATGGCCGAAGAGCTGATTGCGCTACGCGCCAACCAGCGCCGCGAGGTGGCCCTGGTGCCTAAGAGTACGGCGCTGGTCTTGTGGCAGCCGCGCAAGCAGCGCTGAATACGCGCACCTAGTCGTCGGTGGCGGCTGGAAGCGCCGTTACGGTCCGGTGCCCTGGTTGAAGAAGCCGGACAGTTGGTTGCCGAAGTTCCCGCCGCCGGAAATCAGGGCTGCTGTCATGAGGTTCAGCATGGTGCTGTTGTAGAAGCCCGAGATAGTGTTGCCCAGGTTCGCCCAGCCCGATAGCAATGTGCCGTCGTTTTGCAAGCCTGAATTCCCTACGCCGCCAGAGTTGAAGAGGCCGGACGTTTCGGCGAAGACGTTTCCGATACCCGAGACAGCCCCGGCTGCGTTGTTGAGGAAACCCGATGCGCCACCGGAGCCGGAATTTAAGAAGCCCGACGAGGGAGCGGAGGTCGAATTGAAGAATCCTGGGCTCTGCTGCACGGTGAAGCCAAAGTCGAAGGGGCCCAGGGTACCGCCGCCGGGGAAGTTGATGGGTTGTGACACAACCAGGTCGATCGGTGTCTCCGGGTTGACCACATTGGAATCGATAGTGAAGGGGCCGAGATGCTCGGTGGTGATCGGGATCGTCACAGAGCCGCTGAGCACGCACCCGACAAACGGGATGTAGATGATGCAGATTGTGACCCTCAAGCTAATGGGTATATCAAACTCGGCAATCGTGAATGCGTCCTGGGTGATCTCGTTGATAGTTCCTGAAATAGGTATTTCGATGTCGGAAGTCACGTCGTAGAACCAGGGGAATTCGGGAATGGTCGTCGAGTAGGTGAATCCGTAGAGGCCCTGGTAGTCGCCTCGCCACAGGAAGCCGTTGTTGTAGTTACCGGTATTGAACGCGCCGGTGTTGACATTGCCGGCGTTCCCGATGCCGGTGTTGGAAGCGCCCGTGTTGAACCAGCCGGTGTTGTAGTCGCCCGTGTTGAAGCTGCCGGTGTTGTAGTCGCCTGGGTTGAAACTGCCCGAATTGGTGTCACCAGCATTGTAGAAGCCGGTGTTGTAGTTACCGGCGTTGCCGATTCCGGTGTTGACCAGCCCGCTGTTGAAGAAGCCTGTGTTGGTGCTGCCGGTATTGCCAATGCCGGTGTTGTACTCGCCGGTGTTGCCGATGCCCCAGTTGCCGGTTCCTGAGTTGAAGAAACCGACGTTGCCGGTGCCCGAGTTGAACAGGCCGACGTTGCCGGTTCCTGAATTGAAGCCGCCGAATCCGGTCATCGTGTCGCCGGTAAGTCCGATGCCGATGTTTCCGTCGCCGGTGTTGGCGAAGCCGATGTTGTTGTCACCCGTGTTGCCGAAACCGATGTTGAAGCTACCGGTGTTACCCAACCCGATGTTCTGGATGGCTGCGGTCAATCCAGGACCTGAATTCCCGAAACCGATGTTGCCGCTGCCGATATTGCCGCTGCCGAAGTTGCCGCTGCCGAAGTTGCCGCTGCCGAAGTTGATGCTGCCGATGTTCCCGAAGCCGAAGTTTGAGCCGCCAATGTTGCCGCTGCCGATGTTGTAGGCGCCGATGTTCGCGCTACCCAGGTTCCAGAAGCCGGTGTTCGCGAGGCCGAAGTTGAAGGTCGTCGCAGTCGCGCCATTCTGGAAGAACCCGGACAAATCGGTGCCGATGTTTTGGAAGCCCGAGATATTGGCCGGTGATGCGGTGCCAGTGTTGGTGAGACCTGAGATGGTGTGGCCCAGATTTGCCAGGCCGGACTGCAGCTCGCCCCAGTTTTGGAAGCCTGAATTTCCCAGGAGCCCGGTGTTGACGTTGTAGAAGCCCGAATTGGTGCCCAAGTTTTGGAATCCCGATGCGCTGCCCGTGCCCCAGTTGAGCAGCCCCGATGATGGGCCGGTGGTGGTGTTGAAAAAGCCTGGGGCCGCGGGAAGGTCGATGATCGGGATGGTGACGGGACCGACTCCGGCGTTGCCGAAGATCTCGATGACGGTCGAGCCGTCAGGATTGCCAATGTTGATGTCGATGGCGGGCTGAGTGCCAAAGCTGATCGTGATGGGTGTGCTGGTCGGGGCTGAGCTGTCGCCGCCGTGAATCGTAATTGGACCGATCGGGGCGATGACCGTTCCGCTGATGATGGCGAGGTCGACGGTCCCTGTGGCGGGGACTGCGGGAATTGTGACGGCCGGCATTTCAATGTCGGTGATAGACGCCGTGATTGGAATATTGATGGGGATGTCAACATTCAGGAAAGCGGAGATTTCGTCAACGGTGATGGCATAACCCGCCGAGAGCTGGCCTTGCGCATCCGCGCGCCAGAAGAAGCCGTTGGCCATATTGCCGGTGACAAACGCGCCGGTGTTAAAGTCGCCGGTGTTCGCCAGGCCGGTGTTGTAGTCCCCGATGTTGTAGGCGCCGGTGTTGTAGTCGCCCGGATTGGCGACGCCGGTATTGAAGTTGCCGATGTTGAACCAGCCGGTGTTGTAGTCGCCCGGGTTCGCGATGCCGGTGTTGAAGGTTCCGTTGTTGAACAGGCCGGTGTTGTAGCTGCCGGTGTTCCCGATGCCGGTGTTGCCGGTGCCGGTGTTGCCGATGCCCCAGTTTCCGGTGCCGGAGTTCCCGAAACCCACGTTGCCGGTTCCTGAGTTGAACAAACCGATGTTGAAGCTGCCGGAGTTGAGGCCGCCGATCCCGAACTGGTTGTCGCCGCTGAGCCCAATACCGACTCCACCGGTGGCCATGTTCCCGATGCCGAAATTTCCGGTGCCAGAGTTGAACACGCCGATATTGCCGGTACCCGAGTTGAAAAAGCCGACGTTGGCGGTGCCTGCGTTGAACAAGCCGGTGTTGCCGGCGCCTGAACTCAGTGAGCCGAAACCGGCCTGGCCGTCACCGGTGAGTCCGATGCCGATGTTGTTGTTGCCGGTATTGAACAAGCCGATATTGTTGTTGCCGGCGTTGGCAATCCCTTGGTTGAAGTTACCGGCGTTCGCCAGGCCAAAGTTGTTGTCTCCTAGGTTGAATAGGCCGATATTCGCGATGCCGGAGTTCAGCGGAGCGAAACCCACCTGATTGTTGCCGGTCAGCCCAAACCCGATGTTCCCGTCGCCGGTGTTGCCGAAACCAATGTTTCCGTTACCGGTGTTGCCAAAGCCAATATTGGTGTTGCCGGTGTTCCCGAAGCCGACGTTGCCTAGGGCGGCGGTCATTGCGGGACCTGCGTTTCCGAACCCGAAGTTTCCACTGCCGATGTTTCCGCTGCCGAAGTTCAGGTCGCCGGTGTTTCCGAAGCCGATGTTCGCACTGCCGATGTTGCCGCTACCGAGGTTGAAGTCGCCGATGTTTCCGAAGCCGATGTTCAGTCGGCCGAGGTCGGCGAGACCCGCGTTGAAGATTGTCCCGTCGGCGCCGCGGAACACGCCGGCCAGATCGGTGCCGACGTTCGCCCAGCCTGAGATGTTGCCAGCTGTCGCAAAGCCTGCCGTGCTGGTGTTGTAGAAGCCCGAGACGGTGTTACCTAGGTTCGCAAAGCCCGACTGCAGCGTGCCGAAGTTCTGGAAGCCAGAATTTCCGACGGTCGCGAACGTGCTGTTCCAGAAGCCCGAATTGTTGGGGCCAAAGTTCGCGATGCCCGATGAGGTACCGGTGCCTGAGTTGAAGAAGCCCGACGACGGGCTGCTGGTCGTGTTTCCGATCCCGGGGCCAGACGGGATGTCAATGAGCACGATTCTGATCGGGCCGACGCCACTCGAGATCGTGATCGGTATCGACGTGGAACCGTCCGGGTTGCCGATGTTGACATCGATGATCGGCAGGGTGCCGCTCATGGATGGGATAACGATCGGTCCGATTTTGAAATTGGTGATCAGCAGGGCGTCGATGGTAATCGTCGGGATGGTCATGCCATTGAGCAATAGGCTGCCGAGGTCGACGTAGATCGGGATGTTGATGGGGACGTCGATCGCGAAGTTCAGCGCCGGGAACTCGGGAATTCCGATGTCGGCGTAGGCGCCTGATTGGCCCTGATAGTCGGCTGTCCAGAAGAATCCGTTGCTGTAGTTTCCCGAAATGAAGGCCCCGGTGTTGACATCACCGGAGTTGCCTAAACCGGTGTTGTAGTCGCCAGTGTTGAACCAGCCAGTGTTGTACTCGCCCGCATTGAAGTCGCCGGTATTGGTATGGCCGATGTTGTAGCTGCCGGTGTTGTAGTCGCCCGGGTTGGCGATTCCGGTGTTGGTGTCGCCGGTGTTGTAGGCACCGGTGTTGTAGGCGCCCGCGTTGGCGATACCGGTGTTGCCGGTGCCGGTGTTGAACAGGCCCCAGTTTCCGGTGCCAGCGTTCGCGAAGCCAATGTTGGCGACTCCGGGGTTGCCCATGCCGATGTTGGCGACGCCGGCGTTTCCGATGCCGATGTTTCCGGTACCGGAGTTAAAGAGGCCGACGTTGTTCGTGCCGGAGTTGAATAGGCCGACGTTGCCGGTGCCTGAGTTCAAGGCGCCGAACCCGGACTGGCCGTCGCCGGTGAGTCCGATGCCGATGTTGTTGTTGCCGGTGTTGGCGAAGCCGATGTTGTTGTTGCCGTCGTTGGCGAAGCCCAGGTTGTAGTTGCCTACGTTCGCCAGGCCCGCGTTGTAGTTGCCCAAGTTGCCCAGGCCGATGTTGTAGTTGCCCAGGTTTGCCGGGCCGAAGTTGAATATGCCCCGGTTCCCGGAGAACGCATTGAAGTTGCCGATGTTGCCGGAGCCGAAGTTGACATCGCCCATGTTGCCAGAGCCGATGTTGCCGAAGCCGGTGTTTCCGCTGCCGATGTTTGAGCCGCCGAGGTTGGCAAACCCCAAGTTGAGTACTGGGTTGTTGTTGGCGATACCTGCGATGCCGGCGCCGATGTTCGCAAAGCCAGAGATATCGCCGGGTGCGGCTAGGCCCGCCGTGCTGATGTTGAAGAACCCCGAGACGGTGTTGCCCATGTTGGATATGCCCGAGATCAGCTCTCCGAAGTTCTTGTAGCCCGAGATGCCGGAGGTGCCCGAGGCGAGATTGAAAAAGCCCGACGTGTTGCCGCCGGTGTTTCCGAAACCCGACCCGGCGCCGCTGCCGCTGTTAAAGAACCCCGACGAAGGGGTGACTGTCGAATTCCCGAAGCCCGGAGCCGCCGGGATGTCGATGATCGGGATGGAGATCGGGAGGAGTCCGCCGGTGCCAACGATATCGATAAACGGTTGCATGCCGGCATCACCGATATCGAGGCTGATATCGGGAAGAACGATCGACATGTTCGGGAAAGTGATTGAACTGACGTCGACGATCCTGCTGGGAATAACGCCGAAGAAATTCAAGTCGACGCTGACAGCGGGGAAAGTGAAGCTGAGAATGGTCAGGGTGCCAAGTGAGCCGGTGATCGGGACGTATAGGTTAATCGGCACATTGAGGTTCACCGGGATAGCGGTGTCGGGAACAACATAGGTGTAGCTGGCGCCGAACAAGCCCTGGTAATCGCCTCGCCATAAGATGCCGTTGTTGAAGTTACCCGAGATGAACGCGCCGGTGTTGGTGTTTCCTGAGTTGGCGAATCCGGTGTTGTAGTCGCCGGTATTTAGGTAGCCGGTGTTGTATGAGCCAGGATTGACATCACCGGTGTTAACGTGGCCGGTGTTGAAGTTGCCGGAATTATAGTTGCCCGCGTTGCCTATACCGGTATTGACCAGGCCGGAGTTGAATAAACCGGTGTTGACTTCGCCGGAGTTGAAAATTCCCGTGTTGGTATTGCCGGTATTTCCTATGCCGAAGTTGCCGGTTCCGGAGTTGAACAAGCCGATGTTGCCGGTTCCAGAGTTGAACAAGCCGATGTTGTTGGCGCCTGAGTTGAATAGTCCGGTATTGCCGGTGCCGGAGTTCAGCGCGCCAATACCGACCTGACCGTCGCCGTTGAGCCCGATGCCGATGTTGTTGTTTCCGGTGTTGGCGAAGCCGATGTTGTAATTTCCGGCGTTAGCCAAGCCTTGGTTGAAATCTCCGGCGTTCCCGATTCCGAAGTTGTAGTTGCCCAAGTTTGCCGAGCCAATGTTGTAGTCGCCCAGGTTTCCCGAACCGAAATTGAAGATGCCCAGGTTACCTGCGAACACATTGAAGCTGCCGGTGTTGGCAAAGCCGATGTTCCCATTGCCGAGGTTTCCGAAGCCGATATTGTAGTCGCCTGAATTTCCGAAGCCTGTGTTGAATTGGCCGACGTTGGCTAGGCCCACGTTGAAGGTCGTCATACCGGTGACGTTGTCGGTGAAGAAGCCAGCCAGGTCGTTGCCGGTGTTGAAGGCCCCCGAAACGTTGGCCGGCGATCCGAACCCGGTGTTGAGTGCGCCCGAGATCGTGTTGCCGAGGTTGGCCAGGCCCGATTGCAGCGATCCAAAGTTGTAGAACCCCGAGGTTCCCGAGGCCGCCACGTTCTGGAAGCCGGAAATATTGGCGCCGATGTTTCCAAAGCCCGATACCGTTCCGGTGCCGCTGTTGAAGAAACCCGAAGAGGGGCTGGCAGTGGCATTGAAGAAGCCGGTGGCCGCGGGGATGTTGATGAACGTGATATCCACCGGACCCACGCTGGCCGTGGCAGGTATCTGTACCGCAGTAGTGCCTGTCGGGTCGCCGACATTGAATGATATCGCCGGACCGTTCACCGTTATTGACGGGATTGTGGTGGAGTTGATCTCGCCGTTGAACAGGGGGATGCCGAAAATGCCAATGGTGGTACCGAATTCGATGTCTTGCATGCTCATGCCGCTGAAGACCATCGTGGTCATGGAGGCTGTGATGGGGATATTGATCGGAATATCGACGTCAATGTAGGCGGGAATTTCCGGAACATGGATGGCGTATCCGGCGCTGAACTGTCCCTGCTCGTCGCCGCGCCAGAAGAAGCCGTTGGCGCTATCGCCGGTGATGAAAGCGCCGGTGGCAATATCTCCGGCGTTGGCAAAGCCTGTGCTGTAGCTCCCGGTGTTGTAGAAGCCGGTGTTGTAGTTGCCTTGATTGGCGATGCCGGTGTTTGTGCTGCCTTGGTTGAACCAGCCGGTGTT
The DNA here is from genome assembly GCF_965230835.1 of Mycobacterium sp. Classification (GTDB taxonomy): domain Bacteria; phylum Actinomycetota; class Actinomycetes; order Mycobacteriales; family Mycobacteriaceae; genus Mycobacterium. The sequence continues at coordinate 1,907,027 of NZ_CBDDLW010000002.1, read as the reverse complement.
GTAGGTGCCGGCGTTGGCGATGCCGGTGTTGAAACTGCCGGTGTTGAACAGGCCCGTGTTGGTGCCTCCGGTGTTGCCGATGCCGGTGTTGAAGCTGCCGCTGTTACCGATGCCCCAATTGCCGGTGCCCGAGTTGCCGATGCCGACGTTGCCTGTGCCAGAGTTGAACAAGCCGATATTGCCGGTGCCCGAGTTCAGGGCGCCGAACCCCACCTGGTTGTTGCCGGTGAGCCCGATACCGATGTTCCCGTCGCCGGTGTTGCCGAAGCCGAGGTTGCCGTTACCGGTGTTACCGAAGCCGAAGTTGGCGCTGCCGGTGTTTCCGATGCCCACATTGGCGAGCGCCGGTGTCAACCCGGGACCGGCGTTTCCAAACCCAAAGTTGCCGCTGCCGATGTTGCCGCTGCCGAAATTCACGTCGCCGACGTTTCCCAAGCCGACGTTGGAGTTGCCGGTGTTGCCACTGCCCAGGTTGAAGTCGCCGGTGTTGCCGCTGCCCAGGTTCAGTTGGCCGAAGTTGGCCAGGCCCGCATTGAAGATCGTCCCGTTCGCGTCCCGCAACACCCCGGAAAGGTCGATGCCAAGGTTCGCCCAGCCTGAGATGTTGGCCGCTGACGCCAGGCCTGCTGTACTGGTGTTGTAGACGCCCGAGATGGTGTTTCCGAGGTTCGCCCAGCCCGACTGCAGGGATCCGAAGTTCTGGAAGCCGGAGTTCCCTACGCCCGCTAGGCCCGCCGTCCCGCTGTTCCAGATGCCGGAACTGATGCTGCCGAAGTTTTGAAAGCCAGATGAACCACCAGTGCCGGCGTTGAAGAAACCAGACGAGGGATTTGTGGTCGAATTGCCAAAGCCAGGGGCAGCATCAATCTTGAGGAATGTGATTGTACGGCTCTCGAGTTCGCCGACAGCACTGATGGGTACGGTGACCGATGGCCCGCCGATGGATAGCGTCACTGTTGGAACGGTGATCGTGGATTCGCCCATAGTGATGGGGCCAAGGAAGAACAAGCCGTCCAGGAAAAAGGTCTTTGGGTAAACCTCTCCGGCTTCGGTCATCTGAATCACGTTGCCGCCGAGGGTCATTACCTCGTTTACCGGTATATCCATCGACAGATCGATCGGAATATTTGGAGTGGTGATCGACAGGTCGATGGCGATTTGGCCCTGGTTATCGCCTGCCACGAAGAAGCCGTTGTTGAAGCTGCCTGTGTTGAATGCTCCGGTGTTGACGTCGCCCGGGTTGAAGTAGCCGGTGTTGGTGTTGCCCGCGTTGTAGCTTCCGGTGTTGGTGTCACCCGCGTTGTAGCTTCCGGTGTTGGTGTCACCCGCGTTGTAGCTGCCGGTGTTGTAATTGCCGGCGTTGGAGAAGCCGGTGTTGATGGTGCCGGCGTTGTAGAGGCCCGTGTTCCCGGTGCCCGCGTTGCCGATGCCGGTGTTGCCGGTGCCCGGGTTCTCGATGCCGACGTTGCCGGTGCCAGAGTTGAACAAGCCGATGTTGTCGGTGCCCGAGTTCCCGATGCCGACGTTGCCGGTCCCCGAGTTGAATAGGCCGATATTTCCGGTTCCCGAGTTGAAGAGGCCCGTGTTTGCGATGCCTGAGTTGAGGGCGCCGATACCGATCTGGTTGTTGCCGTCGAGCCCAATACCAATGTTGTTGTTCCCGGTATTCGCAAAACCCTGGTTGTATTCCCCGGTGTTGGCAAAGCCAAGGTTGTAGCTGCCTGCGTTGCCGAAGCCGATGTTGTAGTCGCCGAGGTTTCCGATGCCGGAGTTGAATATGCCGAAATTCCCGGAGCCAATGTTAAATGTGCCGATATTGGCGTTGCCGATGTTCAGGTCGCCGATGTTCGCGCTTCCAAGGTTCTGGTTGCCAATATTTCCGCCGCCGAGGAAGTTTCCGTTGCCGATGTTCCCGCTGCTGAAGATGTTGAAGTCGCCGTGGTTGCCGCTGCTGAAGATGTTCCGGTCGCCTATGTTTCCGTTAGCGAGGAAGTTCAAGCTGCCGATATTTGCGATTCCGGTGTTTGCCTCGCCGACGTTTGCGATGCCGAGGTTGATGCTCAAGGGCGGGCCGCCGAAGAAGCCTGACATATTGCTGCCGGTGTTGACGAAGCCTGAGATAAGGGCCGGGACTCCGATCGCGACCAGGCTAGCGTTCAAGACGCCCGATATGGTGTTGCCCGAGTTGATGAACCCCGATTGAAGTACTCCACTGTTGCCCAGGCCGGAGTTGCCGATGGCCCCTGCGGAAGTGTTGAAGAAGCCCGAGTTGTTGGCTCCGGAGTTGAAGAAGCCGGATGCACCACCTTCGCCGCTGTTGAAGAAACCCGAAGACGGGATGGTGGTCGAGTTGAAGTATCCCGGACCCCCGCCCTGGAAATCACCCCTCCATAAGATGCCGTTGCTGAAGTTGCCGCCGATGAAAGCACCGGTGTTGACGTTGCCGGAATTTGCAAAGCCGGTGTTGTAGTTGCCGGTGTTGAAGTAGCCGGTGTTGTACTGGCCCGTGTTGAAGCCGCCCGTGTTACTGCTGCCCGCGTTGTAACTGCCGGTGTTGTAGTTGCCCGAGTTGGCGATTCCCGTGTTGGCTATACCTGAGTTGAAGAAGCCGGTGTTGGCTTCGCCGGAGTTACCGATACCGGTGTTGTAGCTGTTGCCGGAGTTGCCGATGCCCCAGTTTCCGGTGCCTGAGTTTCCGATACCGACGTTTCCGGTGCCGGAGTTGAACAAGCCGATGTTGCCGGTGCCCGAGTTGAAGCCGCCGAAACCGGATAGTCCGGTGCCGGTGAGCCCTATACCTTGGTTCCCGTTGCCGGTGTTGCCGAAACCGATGTTGTTGTCGCCAGTGTTTCCGATTCCGATGTTGTTGTTGCCGGTGTTGCCGAAACCAATGTTGTTTAGCCCTGCGGTGATCCCGGCAGCGTTTCCAAAGCCGAAGTTTCCGTTGCCGATGTTTCCACTGCCGATGTTTCCACTGCCGATGTTTCCGGAGCCGACGTTGAAATCTCCGGTGTTTCCGCTGCCGATATTGCCCAGGCCAAGGTTTGCGATGCCAATGTTGCGGAATGCTCCGACAGCGGCCGCCGGCGTGGCCGCCAGAGCTGCGGCCGGGCTGCCCAGACTGGCGGCCGCGGCACCGACGGCATTGACCGCGTTCACGGCGCTGGCTGAGGCTGGGCCGGTCAAGCTGGCCACCGCTGCACCCGCCGCAGTTACCGCGCCGGCTGCCCGGCTGCTCATGCCGGCAAGACTCTGCAGCAGCGGGGCAAAGGGGGTCAACGCTGCAGCGGCTGTCGAAGCCCCGGTGTGATAGCCGAGCATCGCGGCCACATCCTGGGCCCACATCTGCTCGTAGGCGGCTTCGGTCGCCGCGATCGCTTGCGCGTTCTGACCCAATAGGTTTGAGAGCACAAGCGAAACGAATTGATTGCGGTTCGCGGCCACGACTCCTGGATTCACTGTCGCCACCAGAGCCGCCTCAAACGCAGCAGCAGCGACTCGGGCCTGAGCGGCCGCCTGCTCGGCTTGGGTCGCCGTCGAACTTAGCCACGTCAGATAGGGTGCCGCGGATCTGGTCATCGCCGCGGCCGCCGGGCCCTGCCAATCCGAACCGGCCAGTTCTGCGGTGACCGATCCAAATGAAGCTGCGGCCGCTCCCAGCTCGGCGGCGAGTTCGTCCCAGGCTTGCGCCGCCGTCAGCATAGGCTCGATGCCCGCCCCGACATACATTCGTGCCGAATTGATCTCTGGAGGCAGCGCAGCAAAGTTCATTCGGTGTTCCTAACTGGAACAGGCCGAGAACGAGATGGGAGCCACTGCGATCACGTCCCGACCTAGGTGTTAATGCGACAGCCTAATGACTATTGCGGTGTTCGATGTGGGGATCGTCGTGATTGGTCAAAATTTCCGACAACGTACCGGTAGTGATCGCGGCCCCAGCGTGGTGCCGGTGTACCGGTAGGCGGCTGTATTGGAGTAAGAGCGTCCCTAGACCCGGATCGAGAACTGGGCTGATGCCGGTTCGCCCAGGCGCGCACATCGGTAACCGCCACGGCGCAGCGCGTCGGTGGGCGCGGTCATCGGCTCGAAGCACACCACATCTTCGCCGTGCGGCGCGTAGATCTGCGCGGCTGGATAACCGTGCTCGAAATGAACCTCCAAGCGCCGGCGGCCGCCGGAGACCGCAAATACCGCTCCGTCTTCCACATGATCGTAGCCGTCGTCAAAAAGCTTGGTGCCCAATAGCGTTGATGCTGCGGGTCGCTGTGTTGCCTCGCCGGTAGGCAGTCCTAGCTCGTCCAGGGTGAGTTGGCGCAGCCGGGGTGTTTCGATAATCCATTCGCTGCGCGCGACGTCCGGCAGCCGCAGGTACGGGTGGAAGCCGAAACAGAGCGGCACCGCGGTGGCGCTGGTGGCGGTCACCGTGGTGCGCACCGTCAGCGTCCGTTCGGTTAGTCGCACGGCGATAGTGAGCACATGCGGATACGGGAAGCTGGCAAGCAAACATGGGTCGGCGGCAAAATCCAGTTCGGCGCTGAGTTCGTTGACCGACTCAGCCTTCACCCGCCAACCCGGATACGCGCTCAGGACGCCATGAATAGGCAGCCCGTTGGGGTCGCAGCGAACGCCGTTTTTGCCGGGCGTCAGTGCGACAGTGGTGTTCTCGGCGGTGTAGGTGTTCCCGCTCAGCCGATTTGCCCAGGGGTGCAGAATGGGGATGCCCATTGTCTTGCCTGCCGTGATGTAGGAATCGAGGCCGTGCCGTTGGCCCAGAAGTTGCACTCCCGAGTCGGTTAGCGAGGTGCCAATCATTCCGGCCTCGGGGACAAACTGTGCGATTACTGACCACGGCGGGTCGCGCAGCGTTGCGACATGCACGACGGCAAGCATAGTTCGGATCGGCAGATATTCCCGGGCCGGCGAACGGTGCACCTGGCAGTGGGGGAGTGTCGTGTGTATCGGCGTTGAGCAAATCTGACCGGCTAGCGGGACAGGGGATCGTGCTGAATGTGTTCCGGTGGAGCGCCTTTGACAATCAATGCGGTGCTGGTCGCGCGGACCATGGCGGGTCCACCGCAGATCAGTATCTGCCGGTCGCCCCAGCCGCCGTACTTGGTGACGACCTCGGGCAGTTGGCCGGTCTGGTGGACGTGCAAACCGCGCGGCGCCGATAGGTCGGGATAGTCGGCGCCCCAGGACGGATCGCGGTTGTACTCCGACACCGGCGAAACCGACAGCCACGGATTGTGTGCGGCAACTTGCCACAGGGTGCGCAGGTCGTAGAGCTCGCAGCGATAGCGCGCACCGAAGAACAAATGCACCCGAGGATTCTCCCCGAAGCGGCTGAGGTCCATGATGAGTGACCGAAGCGGTGCTAGGCCGGTGCTACCGGCAACCATCAACACGTCACTGCCGTTGCGGTCGACTTGTAGGGCGCCGTGCGGACTGGACAATCGCCACCGGTCACCGGGTCGCGTCTCGCAGACGATGGCGGTGCTGACGAGGCCACCGGGAACCACGCGGACGTGAAACTCGATTCTGCCTTCCGGATCGGCAGGGATCGCGGGGCTAAGGTACCGCCAACGGCGGGGGCATTGCGGAACAAGAACATTGACGTACTGGCCGGGGTGGTAGTCCAGGGGGCAGTCCAGGATCAGTCGAACGACAGCAAGATCGCGCGACACTCGCATGTGCTCCACGACGGTGCCGTCCCACCATGCCGGTCCCTCGTCTGCGTCTGCCGCGCCGCTCATCACTCCGGTGACCAGGTTGAGCGACTGGCTGGCGGCATCGGCGACGGCGTCGGTCCAGCGGTCACCCAGGTGGCTTTGCAGCGTCGCAAACAGTGCTCGCCGCAACGTCTCGTAGTGGGCTGGCAGCACCCCGTATTTTCGGTGGTCTCGACCGAGTTGAGCGAGCAGGGCTACCGGTGGCTCGGCGCGCTGGTTTACGAGTTCCTGGTAAACCCAGTGCATCGCTTGGGCGAATGCGGCCCGTTGGCCGTCCATTTCGGGTGGAAAGAGATCGCGTACTGGAGGGTCGAGAAGGAACCACCGGTTGTAGAACCGCCGGACGAGCTCATCGGTTTTGTTGGCTTTGTTGTTGGAGCCTGGGTTCTCCTGCTTGAACGCATCGCGTAGCACACGCAGCGCGTCCTGGTCGTCGAGGCCCACGGGCCCCGATTCTAAGCTCGCTGCCGAAAGTCGGCCCAGGCGATGAGCATCGCCTCGGCGACTGTTCGGCAATGTTGGTTGGGGTGCCGGGGCTGCGCGATTCAGGCGATGCCCCCGTTCGGTCGTCGTGTGAGCCGGTTCTCTAAAATTGAGTGGAACAGACTCAACATTGACGACGTTGAACATGGCGACAAGCATTTCCAGATGTACCGAACGGAGGTGTCGTGGACTCTTTCAACCCGACGACTAAGACGCAGGCGGCCCTGACGTCGGCTTTGCAGGCAGCTGCCGCTGCGGGCAATCCCGAGATCAGGCCCGCTCATCTGCTTTTGGCGCTGCTGACGCAGAACGATGGGATCGCAGCACCGCTGTTGGAGGCGGTCGGAGTCGAGCCTGCCGCCATCCGAGCCGAAACGCAGCGCCTGTTGGACCGGCTGCCTCAGGCCAGCGGCGCCGGCTCACAGCCGCAGCTGTCTCGTGAGTCGCTGACCGCTATCACCACCGCCCAGCAGCTAGCCACCGAGATGGACGACGAATATGTCTCCACCGAGCATTTGATGGTGGGGTTGGCCACGGGCGACTCCGACGTCGCCAAGTTGTTGACCGGCCACGGTGCCTCACCGCAGGCGCTGCGGGACGCGTTCGTCAAGGTGCGCGGCAGCGCACGGGTTACCAGCCCCGATCCCGAGGCCACCTACCAAGCGCTGGAGAAGTACTCCACGGACTTAACCGCTCGGTCCCGCGAGGGCAAACTTGACCCGGTTATCGGGCGCGACAACGAGATTCGCCGTGTTGTGCAAGTGCTCTCGCGGCGGACCAAGAACAACCCGGTGTTGATCGGCGAGCCGGGCGTGGGCAAGACCGCGATCGTGGAAGGTCTGGCCCAGCGAATCGTCGCTGGTGATGTGCCCGAAAGCCTGCGTGACAAGACCGTGGTCGCCTTGGACCTCGGGTCTATGGTGGCCGGCGCCAAGTACCGCGGCGAGTTCGAGGAACGGCTCAAGGCCGTGCTCGACGACATCAAGAACTCGGCCGGACAGATCATCACATTCATTGATGAACTGCACACCATCGTCGGGGCCGGTGCGACCGGCGAGTCGGCGATGGACGCCGGCAACATGATCAAGCCGATGCTTGCCCGCGGCGAGCTGCGCTTGGTGGGCGCCACCACGCTTGATGAGTACCGCAAGTACATAGAAAAGGACGCCGCCCTGGAGCGGCGCTTCCAGCAGGTGTTCGTCGGCGAGCCGTCGGTGGAGGACACAGTCGGTATCCTCCGTGGACTCAAAGACCGCTACGAGGTGCACCACGGCGTGCGCATCACTGATTCCGCGTTGGTGGCTGCGGCCTCACTGAGTGACCGCTACATCACTGCCCGGTTCCTGCCTGACAAGGCCATCGACCTGGTCGACGAGGCGGCGAGCCGACTGCGGATGGAAATCGATTCGCGGCCGGTGGAGATCGACGAAGTTGAACGCCTGGTGCGCCGGCTGGAGATCGAAGAGATGGCGCTTGCGAAGGAAGAAGACGACGCGTCCAAGGAACGGCTGGACAAGTTGCGCGCTGAGCTGGCTGACAAGAAGGAGCAACTCGCCAGCCTTACGTCGAAGTGGCAGAACGAGAAGAACGCAATCGACGTTGTCCGCGAACTCAAAGAACAGCTTGAGACGTTGCGTGGGGAGTCCGAGCGGGCTGAACGCGACGGGGACCTGGCCAAAGCTGCTGAACTTCGCTACGGGCGCATCCCCGAGGTTGAGAAGCAGCTCGACGCGGCGGTGCCCACCGCCCAGGCGCAGGAAGACGTCATGCTCAAGGAGGAGGTAGGTCCTGACGACATTGCCGACGTGGTATCGGCATGGACGGGGATCCCGGCTGGTCGGCTGTTGGAAGGCGAGACCGCCAAGCTGTTGCGGATGGAAGACGAGCTGGGCAAGCGTGTCGTCGGGCAAAAGAAAGCTGTCCAGGCCGTATCCGATGCGGTGCGGCGTTCCCGGGCCGGTGTTGCCGACCCTAACCGCCCGACCGGATCGTTCTTGTTCCTTGGGCCCACCGGTGTAGGGAAGACTGAACTGGCCAAAGCGCTGGCCGACTTTCTCTTCGACGACGAACGGGCCATGGTGCGCATCGACATGAGCGAATACGGTGAAAAGCACTCGGTTGCCCGGCTGGTAGGCGCCCCTCCGGGCTACATCGGTTACGACCAGGGCGGCCAACTGACCGAAGCGGTGCGCCGACGTCCTTACACGGTTGTGTTGTTCGACGAGGTGGAAAAGGCCCACCCGGATGTGTTTGACGTGCTGCTGCAGGTGCTCGATGAGGGCAGGCTCACCGACGGTCAGGGGCGCACCGTTGACTTCCGCAACACCATTCTCATTCTGACTTCGAATCTGGGCTCGGGCGGTACCGAGGAGCAAGTGATGGCCGCGGTCCGTGCTGCTTTTAAGCCGGAGTTCATCAACCGGCTTGATGACGTGCTGGTCTTTGACGGTCTTAACCCTGAGGAACTGGTGCAGATCGTCGACATCCAGCTCGCGCAACTGGGTAAGCGACTTGAGCAGCGGCGTCTGCAGTTGGAGGTGTCGCTTCCAGCGAAACGCTGGCTGGCGCAGCGTGGGTTCGACCCGGTGTACGGTGCGAGGCCGTTGCGTCGGCTGGTGCAGCAGGCGATCGGCGATCAGTTGGCCAAGATGCTGCTTTCTGGTGAGGTGCACGACGGCGACACGGTGCCTGTGAATGTGAGTCCAGACGGTGACTCGTTGATACTGGGCTGAGTGGGGCGGTGGCTGCGGTGCTGGCGCGGCTGTCAGCTATTTGCGGCAGCGCTCGGTGCTGTTCAGCCAGAAGTGACCGTGGCCGGCTAAGGTCGGCCACGGTCCCGTCGCCGCGATCGTCGGCGCTTGGATCAGGCAGGGGCTGTTTTCGCTTCCGGCATTGCCGAGGTGCATCAGGAGGCAATACCAGGCCAATACCCGGCCGGTGCCGGCAATAGAGGCAATAGAGGTGAGTGCTAGCGGAGTGGGCTACCCGGGGCCCAGCAATCCTTAATTCGGTTGTGACCTGGTCGCATCCTCCATTCTGGAGAACAGCAGATAGGCTATTCGGGATGGTCCCGCTTTGGTTCACGCTATCCGCGCTGTGTTTCGTCAGTGCGGTGGTTTTTCTGTACATAGACATCGATAAGCGTCGCGGGCGCAGTCGACGCCGAAAGTCCTGGGCGCGGTCACACGGATTCGACTACGAGCGTGAATCAACGCAGATACTTGATCGCTGGAAGCGCGGTGTGATGTCGACGGTTGGCGATGTCCCAGCCTACAACGTCGTACTGGGCCAGATACGCGGCGAGGCGGTGTACATCTTTGACCTCGAAGAAGTCGCAACGGTCATCGCGCTGCACCGAAAGGTCGGTACTAACGTTGCGGTTGACCTGCGGCTCAAAGGGCTCAAAGAGCCGCGGGAGAGCGATATTTGGTTGCTGGGCGCGATCGGACCGCGGATGGTGTACTCCACGAATCTGGATGCAGCCAGGCGCGCCTGCGACCGGCGCATGGTCACCTTCGCGCACACCGCACCGGACTGCGCCGAGATCATGTGGAACGAGCAGAACTGGACGTTGGTGAGCATGCCGATTTCCAGCACTCGCGCTCAGTGGGATGAGGGCCTGCGTACGGTGCGCCAATTCAACGACCTGTTGCGGGTGCTTCCGCCGCTGCCTCAGGAAGTTGGCGCGCAACCAAGCTTGCGCAGCGCGGCGCAGGGTCGTCCGCTGGCGCCGGCTGGTCGTGCGGAATTACCGCCCCGACGAGTCCAGCCGGACCCCGCCACCGCGCTGCCGGAGGCAGCACGCCGGGGCCCTGCTGAGCCTCTTCGCCGTGATGACGGACGTTCCGCAGGTTCTCGGCGCCCGCTGGCGGCGGAGCGCAACGGTCGGCAGGCCACCAACTACCAGCGCTGATAGCGCTCCGGGAGCGACGCGGCAGATAGTTCTCGGTTACTACACTGTCGCTCATGCCGCGTCCTGTCGCCCTGATTACGGGGCCCACCTCGGGGATAGGAGCCGGCTACGCGCGACACCTCGCGCGTGATGGCTACGACCTGATTCTGGTCGCACGCGACCTTGACCGGCTGAACCAGTTAGCCGGCGAGTTGGCGGCTGGGGTGGTCAACGTCGAAATTCTGCCCGCCGACCTGGCCGATGCGGCGGCCCGCGACGAGGTCGCCAGCCGGCTGGCCGCGGGGGTGCGAGTTCTGGTGAACAACGCCGGTTTTGGAACGTCCGGAGAATTCTGGACGGCTGATCCCGCGTTGCTGCAGAAGCAACTTGACGTCAACGTGACGGCTGTCATGCAGCTGACCCGAGCAGCGCTGCCGGCCATGCTGGACGCGGGCACCGGCACCGTTATCAATGTTGCCAGTGTGGCCGGTTTGTTGCCCGGGCGAGGTTCGACGTACTCGGCATCGAAGTCATGGGTGGTCTCGTTCACCGAGGGCCTGGCCAACGGGCTGACCGGCACCGGCGTCGGTGTGCACGCGGTGTGTCCAGGCTTTGTGCGTACTGAGTTCCACAGTAGGGCAGGTATCGACATGGCCGGCCTGCCGTCGTTCTTGTGGCTCGAGGTTGACGATGTGGTTCGTGGAAGCCTCGCCGATATCGCGCGCGGCAAGGTGATTAGTGTCCCCGGTATGCAATACACGTATCTGGTTGGCGCCGGCCGGGTGATGCCGAGAAGGCTGATGCGGGCGGCCACGAGACGATTTGGCGGTGGCCGTGGCCGGACCTGAGCAGATCGAACGTGAGCGCGGCGAGCTAGCAGATCTGGTGCGGCGGTTGTCCGTGGTGTACGGCCGCGTCACGTTGTCGTCTGGCAAGGAGGCCGACTACTACGTTGACCTGCGCCGTGCCACTCTCCACCACCGAGCATCGGCGTTGATCGGCCGACTGATGCGCGAACTTACCCACGATTGGGACTATTCGGTCGTCGGTGGACTCACCCTGGGTGCCGATCCGGTGGCAACTGCCATCATGCACTCGCCGGGTCGTCCGATCGATGCGTTCGTGGTTCGCAAGTCGGTGAAGACCCATGGCATGCAACGACTGATCGAGGGTTCGGAAGTCTCCGGTGAGCGGGTGCTCGTGGTTGAGGACACCAGCACGACTGGCGCATCGGCGCTGACAGCGGTGAGCGCGGTCCAAGACGCGGGTGGCCAGGTGATCGGTGTGGCGACCGTTGTGGACCGAGCCACCGGGGCAGCCGAGGCAATCGAAGCTGCGGGAGTGCCGTACCGCAGCGTGTTGGGCCTTGACGAGCTAGGGCTGCGTTAGGTGCTGGGCGGGATCACGATGCGCACTTTCATGGCGTTGCTCGTCTGTCTAGCCTCCGCCGCGTATCTGGTGGGCTGTTCGAGTTCAAGCCATGTCGATCGTTCCTACGGGGCTCAAGGCGCCAGAATGGGCGAGTCGCTGGCAGTGCTGGGTTGGAATATGGGTGTGTCCAATCTGCGCTGGGACGGTGACTATGTGCTGGTCGACGTTTCGGCAAGTTTGGCGTCTCAGACCGACCCGCCTGCGCCGCATGCCAAACCGGAGGACATTCGCTATGGGCTCTATGGTGCGCTGGCGCACCCGATCGAGGCTGCCGGACTGGGCAGCTGCGATGACGCGCTTGCTGACAGGCCGCATGTCAATGCGCCGCTGTCTGCGCCCCCCAAACGGCTGACCGGAACGGTCTGTCTGGGCCCCTTGACCGACCGCAGCGCGGTGCGCGGCGTATACGTCTACTCCCCGCGCGATCGTATTCCGGATACGGCGGCGGCTTACGCGGCCGCATTTCCGGTGGGAATGTTGCCGACGAACGCCAACGACACCGGTCTGGTGGTCAGGACCACGAGCGTGTCGGCCTGGCGCGCCGACGGTACCCCGTTGACTAAGGCGCAGCTCGGTGATCCGACAGTGTTCACCGGCAACGGCTTCATGCTGTTGGGGCTGGAAGCCGATGCCCTCTCGGCGCGGTACCGTGATGATTCTGCCGCGCGGGGTGGCCCGATGATGCTGTTGGCCGCGCCGACTCTGCCTGGCAAGGGACTGAGTCCAGCATGTGCGACGTACGGATCGGCGGTGCTGATTTTGCCTGACGCGTCGCTGGACGCAGTCCACGTGAAAGCATCGTTGTGCACGCAGGGTGATATCACTCAGGCGTTGTTGTACGCAACGGTTGCGCTTGTTGGCACGCATGCCGCTGTGTGGACTGCCCGATGACGCAGCCTGGATTGCCTGACTCCGTGGGCGCGAATCACCCGCAGTGTGATCAGGCTGAGCCCGGTCCGACCGAGTGGGGTCTACCGGCCGGTGGCGTCGGGCCCTGGCTTGGTGAGCTCCCTGGCGATCCCCGATATGACCCAGTCTTGTTGCGGGACGGTGATACGCGCAATGTCGTCGACGCCTACCGGTACTGGACCCGCGAAGCGATTATCGCCGACATCGATACACGCCGTCAGCGGCTGCATGTAGCGATCGAAAACTTCGGCCATGATGCGAACATCGGCTCGGTGGTGCGCACCGCCAACGCTTTCGCGGTCGACACCGTGCACATCGTCGGTCGTCGGCGGTGGAACCGTCGCGGCGCCATGGTCACTGATCGCTACCAGCGGTTGTGTCATCATGACAGCACTGCCGCGCTGCTGGATTTCGCGGTCGGAGCAGGTTTGACGGTGGTCGCGGTGGACAACATCCCTGGGGCCGCCAGGCTGGAGCAGACGACGCTGCCGTTGGATTGTCTGCTGGTGTTCGGTCAGGAGGGCCCTGGTATCACCGAGGAGGCCCGCGCGGGTGCGGCGATTACCGTGTCGATCGCGCAGTTCGGCTCGACCCGCAGCATCAATGCCGGTGTTGCCGCCGGGATCGCGATGCACACATGGATCACGCAGCATGGTGACGTGGTGCGTGCCTGGTAGGTGCGTTGGCGGGTGACCGCCACCAGCACGCTAGGGGTGCGCGATTGCTGACGCCAGACCGGGTTGGCTGCAATCGTATTGGGCATCGAGCGGACATCGCGTTTGGGTTTGCAAGGGCTTGTGTTGGCGCAGTTGGCGAGATTGCAGTGCGGCGGTGTTCCAGCGGGCCGGCTATCGAGGTGATGCTGGTCGGTCGGTCGGTCGGTCGGTCGGTCGTGAGTGCGAGCGCCACCGCTGGCGCGGTTGTGGTCAGACGCGCTCGATGATTGTGGCCACGCCCATGCCACCGCCCACACAGAGCGTGATGAGCGCCCGGCGGGCGTTTCGCCGCTCCAGTTCGTCGACCATCGTTCCGGTGATCATGGCGCCAGTGGCGCCCAGCGGGTGGCCCATCGCGATCGCGCCGCCGTTGACGTTGAGCTTCTCGTCAGGAATCCGTAGTTGCCGCTGGAACTTCAGCACCACCGACGCGAACGCCTCGTTCAGCTCGAAAAGGTCGATGTCGGCCACGGTCAGGCCGGCGCGGTCGAGTACCTTGCGGGTTGCCGGTGCCGGGCCGGTGAGCATGATCGTTGGTTCTGACCCACTGGTAGCGGTAGCGACTATGCGCGCCCGCGGTGTCAGGCCCTGCGACCTGCCGGCAGCTTCATTGCCAACAAGAACCAACGCGGCCCCGTCGACAATGCCGGAGCTGTTGCCGCCGGTGTGCACGTGGTTGATCTTCTCGACCCAGTGGTACTTCTGCAAAGCGACCTCATCGTAGCCACCTGTCTCACCGATCGTGGCGAACGCCGGCTTCAGCTTGGCCAATCCAGCCATTGTGGTGTCGGGTCGCATGTGTTCGTCGTGGTCGAGGATCACCAAGCCGTTCGGGTCTCGGACTGGCACGATTGACTTGGCGAAGTAGCCGCCAGACCAAGCGGCGGCGGCGCGCCGCTGGCTGCGAAGGGCGTAGGCATCGACGTCGTCGCGAGAGAAGCCTTCCATGGTGGCAATCAGATCGGCGCCGATGCCCTGGGGCACGAAAGAGGTGTCGTAATTGGTTGCAGGGTCGTGCGACCAGGCTCCGGCGCCAGAACCCATCGGTACGCGAGACATCGATTCGACACCGCCGGCTAGCACCAGGTCGTCCCATCCAGATCGAATCTTCTGCGCAGCGGTGTTAACGGCCTCCAAACCTGACGCGCAGTACCGGTTGAGTTGCACGCCGCCGGTGGTGTTAGGAAAACCCGCCACCAGCACAGCGGCGCGGGCGATATTGCCGCCTTGCTCATCCACTGGCGACACCACACCCAGGATGACGTCGCTGATCAAGTTCTCATCGAGGTCGGGAAACCGTCGGCGGGTCTCGTCGAGCAATCCGACGATCAGGCTCAGCGGCTTGACCTCGTGCAGCGAACCGTTCCGGTGCTTGCCGCGGGGCGTGCGAATGGCCTCGAAGATGAAGGCTTCCTGGGGCATGGCATTCCTCTCAGGTCCTCTTCATAGTCACATGTTTTCGTGCTGGGCGGCAGATCCGGGTTCACCCGTGTGTTAGCTGGTGAATAATCTTTGGGCGAGCTATTGGTCGCGGTGACCAGACCGTCATTGGCGTCGAAGGCTAAGGCGTCCGCCAGGTCGGCGCGCTGTTGTTGCCAGACCATTGCTTAATGGACGCGGCTTGTCACGGCCTAGCGCGCGTTACGCACTCCTCGTCCGACTCCTTGTGGCGGTACTCGCATACAGTGGGGACGCTGGCCCGCATTTCTCAGCGAATTGAGGCTGCGCCGTTGGCTCGGCTGCGATTTTTCAGGGGGCCCTGGCTTCTTATACGTTGAACTGCCGCGCCCATTGCTGTTCGGTAGATCTCATTTGACTGACAGCTAGGTCGAGGGCATCTATGAGCCTACTGGTGGTGGCGATGATACTGCGGTTAGCGCTCGTGAGCCCGGTTAACACTTCTTGAGCGGTTTCTGCGGTGTTTCCCTGAGAACTGGTTGCAAGAGATGTCTGCGAGCTGTGGATCTGAGTCAAGGTTGATTCGGACTTTGAAAGAACGTGTCGCAAACTGGCCGCCCGCTGTGCGAGATCGTCATAGTCGTACACCATGACGGCGTCCCCAGAGGGGGATGTGGCCATCGTATTCGCGGCAAAAGTAGCGTCAGTAGACCGTGACGTGTCGGATTGTGGACTCGCCGCGCCCGAATAGCTGTCAGTGTTGCTGCCGAGCGAGATGGCGGAATCCTTATTTGTAAACTTTCGTGCCCCCTTATTTTCGCCTTCGGGATCGATCGCGGCAGCGCTGTCTAGTTTGGGGGCTTGGTCGGAGGTGCCTGAACTGGAATCTTGTAATAATTCCATGTAGGGGTCTTCTTCGCCGGGAAGGCCGTTCTGAAAAGGTCTGGGGGAATTTGGGGAGTCCGGCGATTGCGGGGGTTCAATCGACTTTAACGATTTGGATGATTGCGGGGGATCGGGAGATTTAGCCGGAGTTGCGAAAGTAGAGCGCGGTGGAATTTCATCGTATTGGTGTTCGTATGGCGTTCTTTCGTAAGCGCGACTGATGCCAAACTTGGTTGAAATCTCGTCATATACATGCGCGTTGGGGTCATCCTGCAGCCATGGATCGTCTTTGGCGATGTATGGACCCTCTCGGTCTTCATCGTCCAGGGTTACGAGTGCCGGATTAAGGCTGCTCCTTTTAGGGGGGTTGGGTGGTGGAAGAGGTGGAGCTGGCTCATAAGCCCGGGGGATTTGGGAATCGGGTATGTCGCCGAGGAGGCTACCCGGAGTCTTTTCGTAGATGTCGGATTCATCGGGCGACGACGGATGGGTAGGAACTGTGGCGGGAGGGGCGGGATTTGAGCGAATGAGACGACGCAGAAAGACATCTCACGAAGTTAAAAGTCAAGCCACGAGCGAGGGAGGAGGTGGAAAGGCTAGATGTTCGGTGTAGTGCTGGCCGGTTTGCAGGCAGTGGTGGAGTTGGCCGAGGAATTTGTTGAACAGATGTCGTTGGGCTTGGTGGTTCCAGTCTCCTGCGGCGCGGCGGGTGTCGTAGTGGCGACGGGCGCCCGGCGAGGCGCGCAGCGATGCCAAAGCCCAGATGGGACCCACGGCGGCCAGGCGCCGGTTCTTGATATGGCGGTGCAACACGAGGGTTTTCTTGCCGCTGGCGCGGGTGATCGTGGCGTGTTCCCCGTGAATGAGTCCAGCTTGTTTTAGAGTCTCGTGGCCCTAAACGTGGGCTGGAAGGGACAAGGAAATGGCTGGTCGTAAGAGGTATGCCGCCGAAGACATTGTGCGCAAGCTGCGCCGAGCTGATGAGCTGGCCGCCGGCGGCAGCTCCGGTGAGCAGATCGCTGCCGAGCTGGGGGTATCGGCGGCCACCCTGTACAACTGGCGCCGAGCCTACGGGGGAATGGATCTCGATGCGGCCCGCGAGCTCAAGGAACTGCGCGAGCAAAACGGGCGGCTCAAACGGCTGTTGGCCGAGGCCGAGCTCGTCAAAGACGCCCTACGTGAGGTGGCCAAGGGAAAATTTTGAGCCCAGCCGCCAAACGCCGCGCCGTGGACATGCTCACAGAAGTCAAGGGCATCTCAGAACGGTTGGCGTGCCAAGCGGTTGGGCTGGCCCGCTCAACCTACCGACGTGTCCGTATCGACCAGACCCCGGCGGACCCGGATGCCGATCTGCGGGCCTGGCTGCGTTCCTACGCCCGCAAACACCCCTGTCACGGGTTTCGCCGTGCGTGGTCGGCGTTGCGCTACGACGAGCATCACCAGGTCAACAAGAAGAAGATCCACCGGCTGTGGCGCCAAGAGGGACTGCAAGTCGCCGTCCGCTCCCCACGCAAACGTGGTGGTGTGCCCTCAGTGCCGCCGATCATCGCCGATGCCCCCAAGGTGGTGTGGGCGCTGGATTTTCAGTTTGACTCCACTATCGACGGCAGGTCGGTCAAGATCGCCTCGATGCTCGATGAGCACACTCGCGAGTCGCTGCTGGACATGACCGCACGCTCCATCACCGCCGAGGCGCTGGTCGACGAGCTCGAGCGAGTGTTCACCACTGCCGGGGGTCCGCCCACGGTGCTGCGCATGGACAACGGGCCGGAGCTGATTTCTCAAGCGTTGCAGCAGTTTTGCGACGGAAAAGTCGGGCTGACCTATATCCCCCCAGGTCAGCCCTGGAAAAACCCCTACATTGAATCCTTTAACAGCCGCTTACGAAAGGAGTGTCTGAACCGCAACTACTGGACTGACCTGCTCGAAGCCAAGGTGGTGATCAGCGATTTCAAACACGAGCACAACCACCGCCACCGCCACTCATCGCTGGGTTATCGCACTCCGGCCGAATACGCTGCCCAATGCAGCCACACCCATCACCCCATAGCCTGCGACATCAACTAAAATCCAGATCAACAACAACCTGGCTCTAATTCCAGGTGGACCCGATATCGGGGACCAGCCAATCGGCGCGGCTCCGGCGAATGCTTTCAGTCCGCGGGCGTCGGTGAAGCGGGCGCGGTCATCACCGATCTCGGCGAGTACCCGGGCACCGGCCAGGTTCCCCAGTCCGGGGAAGCTGGTGATGATCGTGGAGTCCGGGTGCTGCTCAAAATGGGCGGTTGCCGCCTCGGCGAGATCAGCAGCAGTGGTGCAGGCAGCCTCGAACTGACCCAGCAGCCCTGCCAATTGGATACCCATCGCGTTCTCCACGACCGGTGGTTGGTGCAGGTAGGTGTCGGTGAACACCTCCCGCAACCGTTCGATGTCACGGTCGAGATGGCGGCGGCGGCCGGCCTTGGCCAGCAGTCGGCGCAGTCGGGCCGGGGTCAGCTTGGTCGCCTGGGTGGGGGTTGGTGCAGCAGCCAAGATGGTGCGCGCATCTCGACGAGCCAGCCCGCCCTCGGGCAGGTCGGCGAACGCGGTGATGGCCGCCGGGTAGAAATCTTTGAGCACATCGCGAATCTGGTTGCCGATGTGTTGACGTGCCCATACCGCGTCTTGCTGAGCGCGGGCCAGCACCCGGATCGCCTGGGCCAACTCGGTGTCGGCGGGCAATGGGCGGTGCGCGCCGGGGTCGGTGCGCACAATATTGGCCAGCAGCACCGCGTCGGCACCATCGGATTTGGCCCCCGACACCGCATACCGTGCCCGATACCGCGAAGCCGCCAACGGGTTGATCGGATAAATCACCCGGCCAGTTTCTCGCAGCGCCGCCACCCACAGGCCACGATCAGTTTCCATCCCCACTGGTATCGGATCAGCGGCACTGTCACCGGCCTCAGCCAGCAACGTCAACAGCTGCGCGAACCCGGCCGCATCATTGCCCAGCCGTGCACGGGCTACCACCCTCCCGTCGTCATCAACCACAGCAACATCGTGATGCTCAGTAGCCCAGTCGATTCCACAAAACAAGCCCAAGACGTCCTCACTTTTTCGTCGGTGGATGGTTGCGCCGTTACCGGTGGACTCACGCGGCGCCCTAATCGCGGGACTCCAAGGTCCGTCATCTCACTAGCCGTCCGTGACTCCAGCACATCGCAGGACTTCGTTCTGTCGAAGAGCTCAAGGCTCGAGAACAACCATCAGGAAGTCACCCCTGCGACGGGCTCGGGCAACGGAATCTCACCACCAACCCGACAAGACCTGCCGCCAGACGCGCCGCTCTTTCTCAAGTCGTCGAACGACGGGAACACCAGACGTCACCTGACGGCAGATCCCGCAAGAAACAGGCCCCGGTCACCAACACCCGGACCGGTAACCAATCCCTACTAAACGATTAGGACCACCTGCTCGCGGCGCCGGACGGAGGGGAATTGTCGCCGTTTGGAGGGAGGTCGGGAGATGTCACAAGTACCTAATTCCTATCCGGGGGAGATGCAGCGAGTTGTCGGGTTCAAGCCGACAACAGTTGCATCAAAGGATACCGCGTGCGCGTCTGTGCGTGTATCAGTGATCGTGTTGCCGTAGGCGCATCGGGGAGCGATCGCGACTTGCCCACGGTGGTGTGGCAGTTCGGGGCGCCCGCGTCAGTTCGATGGCGTTGGGCTAAACGTGCTCAGCACGATTGGGCGGTGCGGCAGCGGCTGCATGCGGTGCGGTTAGATGCCTACGCCGTCGACGCAAGCTGGAACAGGTTCCATATGCTGGCGAAGGCGTACTTCTATGAGGCGATCGAGCAACCAGTCCGGGAAGATCCGGTACATCAGTACCGCGGCTTTTGCGCCCTTACCGATGATGTAGCGGGTCCGAATCCGGCGGCGGTTGGCAATCAGAGCGATTTTGTTTGCAACAGCTGTGGCGGGAACGCTTTCTAGTTCCCCCATTGAGCGTGCTGCTGCGTTGGCCCTGGTGGAGTAGTAGGTAGATCCTGAGTTGGATCGCAAGGACTCGCCGGCGCCTCGTAGTCCGTCGGTATCGATGGCGCCGGGTTCGATGAGAACAACTCGCACGCCGTACGGTTTTAGTTCGATTCGTAGGCTGTCGCTGAGGCCTTCGAGTGCGAATTTCGATGCATGGTACCAACATCCAAACGGCGCATAAATCCTGCCGGCAATCGACGATACGTTCATGATTGTGCCCTTGCCTTGCTCTCGAAACGTCGGCAGAAATAGCTGAATTAGCCGGGCGTGTGCAAAGAGATTGACTTCAAACAGCTTTTGCGCCGTCTCAAGGGGAATGTCTTCTAGGGCGCCGTACAGTCCGGAACCTGCATTGTTGACGAGGACATCAATGCGGCCGGTCTCG
Organism: Mycobacterium sp.; assembly: GCF_965230835.1. Lineage (GTDB taxonomy): Bacteria > Actinomycetota > Actinomycetes > Mycobacteriales > Mycobacteriaceae > Mycobacterium. The sequence continues at coordinate 1,887,174 of NZ_CBDDLW010000002.1, read as the reverse complement.
TCGAGGACACGATTCACGCAATCCCGACGTTGTGCATCATTGGTGATGTCGGCCTGGATCGGACGTACACCGGCTAAGTCGTTCAAGAGGTCAGCGCGCCGTGCGACCCCGTATACGGTGAATCCGTCGGATGCCAAACGCAATGCGGTTGCTGCGCCAATACCGGCTGATGCGCCAGTTACCAACGCGACTTTACCTAGGCTCAACGCCGTGTCCTCCAAGGTATCGGCTACAGAAACATGCTGGGGTTGCCGCTGTTTGATCGACGCGGGGGGTCGGGCGGCTTATGCGGTGCATCACCGGTGCTGGTTGTGCTAGTTGCTCACGCGCTGGTGATGTCCTCCATGGTGGTCAGGGGGTTGATCGGCTTGCTACGGAACGTCTTCCATTGCCGTCAACGACGCTAGCTTAGTTGAGCGTGGCTTGAGCGGCCACGGCATGCCGTGACGTACGGGTTCGCTCTAGCAGGGTGAGATGTTCATCACGCGCGGGTTTGAGGACCTTCGATGACTTCGTCGGCGTCAAAGGCCGGCCAGTGCACACCCGACACATTTCTGGCAGGCCATCGAGAAGTGAAGCGTTGACAATCAATGGGAATCGGCGAGCACGCGTGCGCCTGAGTCTTTGAGGAATGTGATGAAGCTTTTCGTCGCTGGGGGTACCTGTCGGTCTTTGATCCATACTGCTCCCACCTCGCGATGGGCGTCCGGGCTGCTGATGGGGATCTCGGCGATTCCGGGCTCGGGATGAAGGCTGCGGGGTAGCAGCCCAACTCCGAGGCCGGCGCGGATGAGGCCACGCAAGGTGGCGATCTCTTGTCCCTGGAATGCCAGAGTCGGCCGAAAACCTGCGTGGTCGCATAGGCGGTCGAACACGTGTCGTAGGCCGTGCGGTGCTGTCAACGCGATGAATGACTCGCCGGCGGCCTCGCGTAGCGTGACGCTGTGGCGCCCGGCGAGCCGGTGTCTGATGTCGACAACCAAGTACAGGCGCTCGTCGCCGAGGGTGACCGATTCCAGTCGCGGGTCGGCTGGAACGGGTGCCACGATTGCCACATCAATGGCGCAGTTGTGCATGTGGTCGATGAGTTCATCCGTCGGGCCTTCGTGGAGTTCGAACGTGATGTCGGGGTGTGCGGCCAAGAACGCGTCGATGAGCATGGGAACATCACGCAGCCCGCGGCTGTGAACAAAGCCGAGCGCCACGCGACCATGGTCGGGGTCGACGACGTCGCCGACTTCTTGGCGGGCAACGGCTAAGCTGCGCAACGCATTCTGGGCGGCGGGTAGAAACGCACGTCCAGCCGCGGTCCGCACCACCCTGCGGCCCGATCGCTGCACCAGCGGCGCGCCGATCGACGCGCCGATACGGCGCATGACCGAGGTCACGGTGGGCTGCGGAACTCCCAGCCGGTGGGCCGCCCGCGTGATGTGTTGTTCCTCCAAGACCGCCACCGCGATACGGAGTTGCGGCGCAAGCACCTCAAACCAATCAGAATCTGAATCGATCACATCAAAAATCCTATTGGAAATTATCGTTTGTCGATACGACAGTGGAGGAGTCTCGCACAACAGTCGTCGACCCGGCGGTATCGATTGGCGAGGGCCGTTAGGACGACGGTCCGACGCATTGAACACCACCCCCGGTGCTCACCGTGATACATGCAGTGCGATCAGAGGAAAGGGGACCGACATGGATCTGGACCGCATCACTAATCCACTGAGACTGGCCAAAGGCTCCCACCAACGAGGGTCGGGCAAAGGATGCGCCATGAACGTCATTTCCTACATCAACGGCGACGCTCAGATCACCGACTTCCCGGCGTGCTCGGCGCGCCCGCTAGCTGTATTGGTTCAGTCCTGCAACGACCTGCTGGCCGGCCCTGACGGTTACCTAGCGCCAGAGCCCAGCTTGCTGGCACTCGAACTTGGTTGGCAGACGGTCGGAACCGCGGATGTCACCCATAGCGTGATCCATGCGTGGGTGGCTGAACTGCTGGCCAGCCCGACCTGGGGAATTATTCGCTACGCCAAACTCACCACGATCAAAGCGATTCAAGACATCGCCGAGCTACACCGCAAAGCCGCCGCGGGCGACAACGCCCCACGGGCGGTTTGGGCTGCTGCAGATCGGAATGCTCGTGCCGTCGACCTCGCGATGAACTGGGCCACAACCCCTGTTGGGCACTACGCCATTCAGACCGCATGCCAGTCGACGGCGCCCATTGATCCTGCCGACCCGGCGGCTCTGGAAGCTCTAGCCGGCAGCGCCGTGCGGACCCACGGCCTGGCAACAGGAGATGCCCCAGTCGCCCGTGTGCTAGATCTGACCCGCCACGCAATCCATTCATGGCGCCAGCTAGCCGGACTCGATCAATCCGGCGACATTGACCCCACCCGCATCGACAACGTTTTGCGAGGCATAGCAGTACCGGCATGAGGCGCAGCTATTCTCTGTGCGCTGAAGGTGCACGCCTCAGAATGATCCAGGAGCAGATGTCACGAGCGGCGGGTTGTGCGGCGTCGATGGCGTGTGGGTGATCGAGCCACCGACGCAACTTATGAGCAGCCGATAGCCTGGCTCACCGTGGATATGGACTCGATCAGGTTTGGTCAGGTATTGCAACAACCACATGGCTTTACCAAGGAGGCGCTCAGCTTCTTTTTGCGCGACTTGGAGTGGCTGACCTCAGATGATTCCTGGTTTGGCAAGCGTCATTCCGAGCCGCCGCCGGTGCTGCAGTTCGCCTGGCAGATTCTGCTCCTACTCGAACAAGAAATTGTGCGGATGATGTCGGCTGGACCGCCGTTTGAGCCTCGCCACGGCCTCGATGGCGCCCTGATCTTGTCGCAGGTGCATGCTCTGTTCCCGGACCGCTGGGTCGCCTGCTTCAAAGAGCTCGGTATGCCGGATTCGCTGCTAACCAACGATTTGCTTGCCGAGTGGCAGCCTCACATCGCTGAAGGCCTCCCACTCGCCAACGGCAACCTGTTGAGCAATCATCCGTGGTCGCTCAATGATCCGGCCTGGACGCTTGTTGTTCCGTACTACATTGCGCTCTGCCTTGACCCGTCGATCAAGGCTCCCTTCGCGACCAACCCGGCCCGCATCGAGATCGCCGACACCGACATGTTGTCCTTGGCTATCGTCGGTGACTGGGGTAGCGGGTCGTTCGCAGACGGGCCCGGTCAACTGTGCCCGGCTGAGGCCATCATGCAGCAGATCGACGCGCTGCCGATCGATTACACCATCCATCTCGGCGACGTGTACCCGATCGGCAGCCGACCGTTCTATGACAATTTCTTGTTGACTTGGAAGCCCGGTCGGCGCGGATCCTTCAACATCAACTCAAATCACGACATGTACGGGTGGGGGATCGGCTACTTCGACCAAGCGATGCGCCACGCAACTTTCGCTGCACAACAGGGTACGAGCTACTTTTCCGTCGACTTCGGTGAGTGGCTGATCGTGGGACTGGACACCGCATACCACGACATGAGCCCGCTGCAACTTGCCGGCGCCATCAACGACACTGCGCAGAAGACTTTCCTGCGGGAGACCATCCGAGAGCAGGCCGAGCGCACGGGCCAGAAGATCTTTCTCCTGACTCACAACAATGCCTATACGCACGATGGCACCGCGACTACGAACATTTGGGACGACGTGATCGCCGATGACGCGCTCGGCAGAGCGCCCGATGTCTGGTACTGGGGACATGCCCACAACGGCATCGTCTACTCGACCGCCGCAGCCGGTGGTCCCGATGTCCGCGCTCGTTGTGTCGGCCACGGTAGCTTGCCGATGGCACCGCCAATCGAGCTCGCGTCACATACCGGACCCGGCAAACCCATTGCCGGATTCGCCTGTACCCCGTACCCCGATGACGTCGCAGAACATCGCGGGCGGGCGATGAACGGATTCGCAACTGTCACCCTGACCCGAGACGGTGGCATCGCGGAGCGGTTCCTGAATCAGGATGGCACTGACTGGCATCCTCAGGAACCAGCAAGCGCCTAGCCTGGGCGCCGGTTATTGGAGCGACTCATGAACCGGCTTGTCGTTTCCGGGGGGGGGGCTGATCGGATAGAAGACAACTGCACCAGCGGTTGCGGCAGCAGCGAGCCACCGGTCAGTTGTCTCAGACCGGAGGGGTCGGCGGCGCCGATGGCTCAGCAGCCTTCCTGCGATGGGTTGTTCGTGATCCCAGCCAGCCGTGCGGCGCAGGTCTTCGGCCTAGCTCGCGGCTCGCAACAATCGCGGATTCGAACCTTTCGGAGCCAGTTACCCTTGGTTTTGTGCGCCACGCTATTTATCTGCCGCCGTTTGGCGATCTTGCTGATCCGCGTGCCCTGGTTGATATCGCGTTGGCGACTGAAAGCCACGGATGGGATGGGCTGTATATCTGGGACCACGTGTTGAGTCCGGTGCCCGGCGAATGGGCCATCGCTGACCCTTGGGTTACCTTGGCAGCAGCAGCCACGGTGACCAGTCGTATCAGGTTGGGCGCCATGGTCACTCCGCTTCCGCGCCGCAGAGTCATCAAATTGGCGCGCGAAACAGTCACGCTCGATCACCTCAGCGATGGTCGACTGACCCTAGGACTTGGTATTGGCACCGACGCAGGGCGTGAACTGTCTGCGTTCGGCGAGATCACCGATGCCCGCCAGCGTGGCCGCGTGCTCGATATCGGGACGAGAGTGTTGGTTGATTTGTGGTCGGGCGTCACGGTGAATAGCACCGATGATGTCGTCGCAGACGGCGTACGCCTGACGTTGGGCCCTGTCCAGCAGCCTCGGATACCGATCTGGTTCGGCAGTGTGCGACCCAGTGGACCACCGGTTGCCCGAGCCGCGAAGTATGACGGGCTCTTTCCGCTCAATGCCGACCCCGAAGACATCGAGCACATTTTCGAGACGGTCGCAAAGATCCGTGGTGACGTTGAGGGGTTCGATGTTGCAGTCGTAGCTCGCCGCGATACCGACCTCGGCGCGTTCCAGGCAGCTGGGGCGACATGGGCTATGCATTCTTTTTGGCCCGGTAGCCGTCCAGACCAGGTATTGCGGCTGATTGAAAGCGGCCCGATCAGCTGATACGAGATGTGGTCGTCTCTGGTTGTCTCGACTTCGGTCAAAGCCGGCAGTTAGTCGGTGCGGCGAGGAGTTCGCTCGGGTTCCGTCCGAGGCGACGCAGCGAGGTCGCGGACAGGTCCCATAGGTGGCGGCGGTTTGTGTCGCCTTGCGAGTACTGGTCTAGCTGTTCTGCGGTCTTGGGCGATAGCATCAAGCCCAGCAGCGATCGGAAGGTTATGCAGAATCCGCCGTTCCATAGACCCTGCAGGGCTGGCGGTTTCGAGTTCCGCGACGCGCGGCGACGCAAGCGAATCAACGCCAGCGCGTGCCATCGCGTCGATCACTTCCTGTAGAGCCGTCGGGCGCCAGCGAGCCCGTCGGGCGGTGTTCGCGTGTCGGTGCAGCCCGTATCGAATCTCGCGCTGCAGTTGAACGGGAAGCTTCACCAGGGACAGTTGCCCACGGACGGCAGGCGGCGTCACGGAGGCGGTGGTTGCCGGATTGCTGAGCCAGCATTTCCAAGCGCCCCGGTCTGGCTTGGCACCGACCGTTTTCAGCCATGTCCGCCACGCTTCACGGTGGCCTTCGCAATAGCGGTATCGGTGCGTCTCGATGTCCGCGATATGGTCGCCGTCGTGGACGCAGCCGAGAATCGAGCAGCGCTCAACATGCGGTAGCGGTCGCTGCGATCGCTTCCAATCGCTTTCAAACACGCCTTTGCTCCGGTCTTGATTCCACAAGGAATAGTGCGCTTTGCAGTATCCGTGTACTCGAGTTTCCGCAGAACATCCCACGATCCGGCATTGAGGTTTGCGCACCAGTGCCCAACCAAAGCGCTGGGCGTCCGTCGGTTCGGCATCGCGAATGAACTTGTCGATCGTGATCAAATCTGCGATTTTGAGGTACTGCTTGGAGTGCTCACAACAAAGAAGTTGTGTGTAGACCGGCGACAACAATGCTTCGCAGCCTTTGACACGGCAGGCCCAGCCGTAGGTCGAATGGTGGGGTGGAAACTCGATCGGCTCTGTCATCAGCCATGGTGGAAACTGTTGGCTAGCAACTATGTAACGCGTTTCGTCAACGAAAGCGCGGTGGTCGTTCGCGGCGGTGGGAACATCGAAACGGACCTTGCTATGTCCTGTCGCCGCGGTCATTTGGCGTCCTCGGAAGCCGCTGTTGCCCCAAGGCAGGGTTTGGATGGCAGGCGCGCGATGGCATCCCGCGCTTGTTGCAGATACCGCACCGCTTGTCGGGGTCCAGGGGAACTGGCACCCAAATCTGGTATGCACCTTACGGAAACGGAATCAACGATCATCCAAGCCCCACCCATCTGTATCGCTATGAACGTGGCGGATACATCACTATCACCCGTTCGTTGCAGACCAAGGGAGACTCGCTGCGAATACACCGAAACGCGTATTGGCAAGTGGGGCAAGGAAATCAGCGTTTCAGTACATTTCGTCTCTCGCGTCAGGTGATCCTTTTCGGCGATTGGTCTCCACAATTCGTCGAACGGGTAGCGAGGCCACTCTCAGTGTGGCCGGAGGTCTCCAGATCTGAGCTGTAGCTGGGGCAGGCGGTGTGGCGGACTCATTGGGGTGCACTCGTGGTGTCAGCGCGCAGATCCGGGGCGTTCAAGAAACCGCTGACGAGGGCAAACGGTCCGCCTATGCTAGTCCAACCGTCTTCGCCGCGAGTGGATGTCGGCTAGGGCGGACTCGCCGGAAAGATCACGTTCGTCGGGGCCACTTTCTGCTAAGTAGACCGGCCACAGCTTGATTGTGCGCCTGCAGTTTTCGGAGTCTTCTGGCAGTGCCACAGTGGTGCAATCTTTGAAAGCCAGCCGAATAGCACCGTTGACCGTTGGGCCGACCGTTGTGGCCGCGTCAATCCGCGTGACATGGTTAAACCTGCCGAGCAACCAGTTCGACCGCCTCGGGCAACTCGGCTCATTGCAGCAGCCGACGCTGATAGCGCACGTGCACTAGGCCATTACTGCCTCATAGGTGGGGATTTCACCCGCCGACTGCAACAAAAGGCAGACCACTCCCAGATTTCTAGGTGTGCGGGACAGGGCGGTGTGCGTGTTAGCGGGGCTCAGCGATCAGTCGCACGATGCTCTGGGCGGGTGCACCCAGATTTGCCGTGTACCGCACCGAGACGCGTTCCCAATAGCCGGGCGATAGCGCCGCCGAAACACGTTAGCTGCAAAAATGGGTGGGCAGGCAGAGCATGCGTTCGCGGACAAGGATTTAGACATTCGTGCGTGGAAATCTCCTGAGTTTCGGCAGTGGGCGCAGAGGTAAAGCAGGATGTAGGCCTATGGATCAAGTATGGGCGAATCGGGCGGGGACCTCCGAAATCGCCGTCGCGCAGCGGCACCTCAGCCGACTCTGGGCGTTGCCGGGAACTCAACTTGGCGTGGTGGCCTGGCCGTCGGAGCGGCGGGACCGGTTGTTTGGAACCTGGCACTACTGGTGGCAGGCGCATTTGCTCGACTGCCTGGTAGACGCCCAACTGCGGGATCCGCAGCCAGAAAGACGCATCAAGATCGACCGGCAAGTCCGCTCGCACCGGTTGCGCAACAACCTATCTTGGGTCAACAGCTACTACGACGACATGGCGTGGTTGGCGCTCGCCCTCGAACGCGCGGCCAGAGTGGCCAGAGTCCGGCGCCGGCGTGCGCTTCCAAAGCTCGCCGACCAGTTCGTTAAGGCGTGGGTGCCTGAGGACGGCGGCGGCATACCGTGGCGAAAGCAGGATCAGTTCTTCAACGCTCCGGCGAATGGTCCGGCGGCGATCTTTCTGGCCCGCTATGGCGGCTGGCTGCCGCGCGCCGAGCAGATGGCCGACTGGATCGACGAAACGCTGATCGACCCGGAGACGCATTTGGTGTTCGACGGCATCAAGGCGGGTACGCTGGTCCGGGCGCAGTACACCTACTGCCAAGGTGTGGTGCTCGGTCTGGAAACGGAACTCGCGGCGCGCACCGGCCCAACGGAGAGGGCCAAACACGCGAGACGGGTCCATCGTCTGGTCGCGGCGGTGAATGAGCACATGGCGCCGTCTGGCGTGCTGCGGGGCGCCGGCGGCGGGGACGGCGGCCTGTTCTCGGGCATCACCGCCCGATATCTCGCTCTGGTCGCCACCACCCTGCCCGGTGACACGCCCGCAGACGTCGCGGCCCGCGACACTGCCCGTTCTGTGGTGCTGTCCTCGGCGAAGTCTGCCTGGGACTACCGGCAAGCAGTCGACGGGTTGCCGGTTTTCGGGCCCTTCTGGGACCGCGACGCGGAGTTGCCTACCAAGGGAGGCCAGGTGGCGCAGACCGTTGAGGGTGCGGTAACCGGATCCGAAATTGCTGAGCGCGATCTTTCGGTGCAACTGTCGGGCTGGATGCTTATGGAGGCCGCCTATAGCGTCACTCGGGTAGGACGATCGGATCTGAATCACTTTTAGCCGCTCGGCGCCGCACCCGATAGACCCGCGCTGCCGAGATCATGGCCGGCAGCAGCGACACAAACAAGATACCCAGGATGATCAGTTGCAGGTTCTGGTGTACGAACGAAACACTGCCCAGGAAGTAGCCCAACACCGTCACACCCGCGCCCCAGCTGACACCGCCGACGATGTCGAATCCCAGAAATACCGGATACCGCATGTAGGAGACGCCGGCGATTACCGGAACGAAGGTTCGTAGGATCGGAGCGAAGCGGGCCAAGATGATTGTCACCGGCCCGTACTTTTCAAAAAACGCGTGCGATTCGGTCACGTAGTGCTTCTTGAAGAACCGGGAATCTTCCTTTTTGAACAGGGCGGGCCCGATTCGGCGCCCGATGAAGTACGCGGTTTGATCGCCGAGGACAGCCACCACTGCGACACACGGGGCCAGGACTCCAATGGTGACCGGCGGGTTTGGGCTAGCGGCTAGCAGACCGCCGGTGAACAACAGAGACTCGCCTGGTAACAGTGGAAACAGCAGGCCGGTCTCGATGAAGACGATAATCAGGATGCCGGGCAGCACCGCGGACCCGAAAACGCCGTTGGAACCCAACCAGTACATCGGGTCGAGGATGTCCGGCAAAGCCAGTACGGCGGTGTTCACGATGACCCAACATACCGGCGTCGGATACGGGCTAGGAAAGAACTAGGGGCAAAGACGACGTCCAGACTGGCTGCCGAGCGTGATTGTGGTGTTGCGATACTTAGTGAACCCAGCCCCTAAAGGAGGACGTTCGATGCCCATAGCAACACCTGAGGTCTATGCCGAGATGCTGGGGCGCGCCAAAGAGAACGCGTATGCTTTTCCGGCCATCAACTGCACCTCTTCGGAGACGGTCAACGCTGCGATCAAAGGTTTCGCCGACGCGGGCAGCGACGGCATTATCCAGTTCTCTACCGGCGGCGCAGAGTTCGCCTCCGGCTTAGGGGTCAAGAACATGGTGGCCGGTGCGGTGGCGCTGGCTGAATTTACCCATAGCGTTGCGGCCCATTATCCGATCAACGTCGCGCTGCATACCGACCACTGCCCCAAGGACAAGCTCGACACGTATGTGCGACCGTTGCTCGCGATTTCAGCGGAGAAGGTGGGCACGGGCGGCAATCCTTTGTTCCAGTCGCACATGTGGGATGGCTCGGCGGTGCCGATCGACGAGAACCTCAATATCGCCCAGGAGCTGCTCAAGGTGGCGGCGGCGGCCAAGATCATCCTTGAGATTGAGATCGGCGTGGTGGGGGGCGAAGAGGACGGCGTGGAGGCGGAGATCAACGAGAAGCTCTACACCAGCCCTGCGGATTTCGAGAAGACCGTCGACGCGCTGGGTGTCGGCGAGCACGGCAAGTACCTGCTGGCCGCGACCTTCGGCAACGTACACGGTGTCTACAAGCCAGGCAATGTCAAGCTGCGCCCCGACATCCTGGCTGAGGGTCAGAAAGTTGCGGCGGCCAAGGTCGGCCTGCCCGCTGACGCGAAGCCGTTCGACTTTGTGTTCCACGGCGGATCGGGTTCCTTGAAATCGGAGATCGAAGAATCGCTGCGTTACGGCGTGGTGAAGATGAACGTCGACACAGACACGCAGTACGCGTTCACCCGCCCGGTAGCCGGCCACATGTTCACTAACTACGACGGGGTGCTCAAGGTGGATGGTGACGTGGGCACCAAGAAGGTGTACGACCCGCGTAGTTATCTCAAGAAGGCGGAAGCGGGGATGACCGCCCGGGTGATAGAGGCGTGCAACGACCTGCACTGCGCCGGAAAGTCGGTTTCGGCCGGCTGAGCGGAGCTGGTTGGCCGGCGAGCGAAGGCGGCGGTTCAACGTCGGCCGGCTGAGCGGAGCTGGTTGGCCGGCGAGCGAAGGCGGCGGTTCAACGTCGGCCGGCTGAGCGGAGCTGGTTGGCCGGCGAGCGAAGGCGGCGGTTCAACGTCGGCCGGCTGAGCGGAGCTGGTTGGCCGGCGAGCGAGGGCGGCGGTTCAACGTCGGCCGGCTGAGCGTTATAGGCCCTGAAGTTGCGCCAGCATCAGGTGCGCGACCATGAAGTAGATGATCAGACCCGTTCCGTCGACGATGGTGGCGATCATCGGCCCTGAAACGATCGCGGGGTCCACGCGCAACTTCTCGAGCAGTGGCGGAAGGATCGCGGCGACCATTGATGACCACATCACGATTGCGGCTACTGTCACCGCGACGGTCAGTGTGACCGGTAGGCCCACATTCAACGTCCAGGCGCGGACGACCGCAGCGGCTGCCATTGTGAGGCCGACCAGGGCACCTGTCGACATCTCCTTTGCCAGCACGGCAGGCACATCTCGAAAACGCACTTGGCTGGTGGCCATCGCACGGACGAGCGTCGTGGCGATCTGGGTGCCGGTATTGCCGCCAGTGCCGATCAGGAGCGGGATGAAGAAGGCAAGCGCTATCACCGCCTCCATTTCCTGCGCGAACGCCCGCAAAACGGTTCCGGTGTAAGCCTCGGCGGCAAAAAGTACAAGTAGCCAAACGACGCGCTTACGCCACAGCAGCCACGGCGATGCCCGCAGGTAGGGCATCTCCAGCGGTGCTGAACCGCCCTGGCGTTCGGCGTCCTCGGTTGCTTCTTCCTGAGTAATCCCGACGGCTTCGTCCTCCGCGAGGATGCCCAGCAGACGGTTGTCGCCGTCGACGACGGGAACGGCCATCAAGTTGTGCCGCATAAGTGTCTGGGCGGCCAACTCTTTGTCGGTCAGGGGGGAGATGGCGATCAGGTCGTCATTGGTTAACTCCGACACCTGCTGGCTGGGGTCGGCCAGCACCAGGGCGCGAAATGCCACCACTCCCAGCAAGTGGGAATCACAGTCGGTCACGTAGACGTAGGCGGTGGTTCGTGAATCGCTACGCAGTTCCGACGCGAATCCGCGCACGCTGGCGACGGCGTCGAAGACTGTCATGTCCGGGCGCACGGTCAGGGTTTCGGGCACCATGTGTGCTGCGGCGGAATCCTCGGGCCAACTCAACAGTCCGCGCAGAATCATCGCCCGTTGCAGTGGCAGCAACGTCAGCAGTGCTTCGCGCTTCTGTTCTTTGAACTCGCGCAGAACGTCAGCGGCGTGGTCAGAGTCAAGGGCATCAATGAGAGGCGCTGCCAGGGCCGGAGCCATCGCCTGAAGTAACCGTGCGGCCAGGTTGTTGTCCACGGACTCGAGCAGCTCGACACCGCTGGTGTTGTCAAGCAAATGTCCGAGTTTTTCCAATTCCTGCTTGGATAATCCGGCGACTTCGTGGGTGCGGTCTTGCGGGTCGGCCACCACGTCGAGCCACAACTCGACGGCTTTTGGCGTCCCGATGCCGATGACCTGCCGGATATCGATTGTCGAGTGGTCGACGGTTGGGTTTCGAATGCTCACGTGAGGGTCACCTGCCTCTCCTAAGACAAACGGGACCTGACAACCGATGGTGAAATAACAGCCGATGGGCCGATATCTGCGCGGAAACAGGCAGTTCGCCAATACATTGCCACAGGCCGGGTCTGGCTGCATACCGGCCCCAGTCGATCTATTTTGCGTCGCAGAGCGTATTTAGTGTGTCATCGTGACGGGCTGGTGATGCGGAGCGGTAGTCGTTATGACGATTAGGCCAAATGTCGGCGAATTTCGGCTAGTTACTTGGTGATTGACAGATTTTCCACTGATCGTCGCGGAATTGAAGGTCGAGGCTGCGTGTCGAACGAACCTGCGGGTCATAGGCCATAAACGTGGTGATGTTGGCCTCGGCATGTCGGCCGTTGACGACGATCTGGTCGATGCTGGCAATCACCGGATATTGTCTCGCTGCAGATACCTGACGATAGGTTTCTGCCCACGCGCGTTCGTCGTATTCGACGTAGCCGTCGCGAGTGGTCCCGCAGGTGATGCTGCGCAGCGCGGTCAGATTGCCGGTCTGGATCGCGATGTCGAAGTGCTGGATTGTGTGCCGCACCTGGTCTTCTTGTGAGACTCTGGGAGGTTTGCTGCGAGTAAGCAGCATGGTGCCCACGATCGCGATCGCAGCCAGGGCTAGCACGATCACAACTACCGCTAGCGCCCAGCCCCAGTTGCGGTGCGAAAAGGTCTGCGGCTTCGCCCCGGTGCGAGATGGAATCGCCTGTGGAAAAGCGATTCTCGGGGGCATGTCGGCTGAAGGCGGTGGGCTGGCCAGGGCCGGCTGGGTCGGAAAGGCTTCGGTGGCAGCGGCCGGTGTGGCGGCGATGATCTGGGTTTCTCGTGCGTCGAAGCCGGGTGCTGTGAAACGGCGTTCGTGCTGCCCTTCCGGATTTGCGGCTTCGGGATCGCTATCGGGCCCGGGTTGGGTGATCGCAATCGCCTGGGTGGCGGCGTCGCTAGGTATCGCGGGGTTGCCCGCAGTATCTTCATCACCGTCATCGTCAGGATTTGCGCTCTGCTCGCCGGCTGTCTCGTCGGTGGGCTCCGTTTCGCCGCGTTCGGGCTCGGATGCATTAGGCATGGGTGCTTGAGTCCTCCCGCGATCGACTGAGTAGCTGAAGCTTAGCGACCCTGCGTGCCGTTGGTTTTATCGCCAAGATTAGGGCTTACAGGCGACCGGTCCGATTAGGCAGAATAGAACTCATGACGCTGATGGGTGATCTTCTGGGACCTGATCCGATCCAGCTGCCTGGTGACAGCGAAGCCGAAGCCGAACTGCGCGCCAACAAAAACCCAGGCATCGTCGCTGCCGCATACCCGTCGGCTTCGGTGGCTTGGGCGGCACTTGCCGAAGAAGCGCTCGCCGACGACAAGGCCATCACCGCCTACGCGTATGCGCGCACCGGTTATCACCGTGGATTGGATCAGCTGCGACGCAACGGCTGGAAGGGTTTCGGCCCGGTGCCGTATGCGCACGAGCCTAATCGGGGCTTCCTGCGTTGCGTTGCCGCGCTGGCTCGAGCAGCTGACGCTATCGGCGAGACCGACGAGCTTGGCCGCTGCTTGGATCTGCTCGACGATTGTGACCCCGCCGCGCGCGCGGAACTCGGGCTGTAGGAGGTCCCTGGCGATCTATTGATGCTGGCTGTACGTCAGACTCGGGCACTCCAGAAACGGGTCAGCGTGCTGCCCGCTGCGGCTAGCCAGTGCGACACGCCGGACAGGTTGAACAGCCAGTACACCATTCCGAAAAACCATTGATTCAGGGCCGGAGCCAGGAAAAGGAATAGCAGAAAGATCAAGCCGAACTGCTTGGCCGGTGCCAACGCGCGCTGGGTCTCGGCACTCAAGTGTGGCTCCAGCGCGTCATAGCCGTCTAAGCCCGGGATTGGTAGCAGATTCAGCACTACGGCGGTGAGCTGAAGAAATCCCAGAAAAGCTATCCCGGCCCATAACACCAGGTGGGAAGTGTCGAAGAACAACCGAGTTGTCGTCAGAAGCAGCACGGCTAGCAGCAAGTTGGTCGCCGGTCCCGCCAAACTGACCAGGGTGCGCCGTGTGGTGCTCATGAACCAGGTCCGCACATACACCGCGCCACCCGGCAGGCCTATTCCGCCGAGCACTATGAACAACATTGGCAGGCCGAGCGAAAGCATGGGGTGGCTGTAGCGCCGCGGATCTAGTGTCAGATAGCCGCGCACCGCGACATCGTGGTCGCCGAAGCGCCACGCAGTGAACGCATGCCCGAACTCGTGCAGGCACAGCGACACCAACCAGCCAGCGATCACGAAGATGAACACACCGGCGTAGGCCAGCGGCCGCACGTTGGCTCCGGCCAGCCAGGCCAGCGCCCCTCCGGCAAACGTCAATCCAACCAGCCCCAGAAAGATGGGGCTAGGGCGCACCGACTCGTGCACGCCTACGTCTCTCATCTGCTTTTCACCCGAACCTCACCGCCCGAAAGCTACCGGACTAGCAGCCAGCCCTCGACGTGGCGGTAGAAAGTCGATCGGCGCACCGGGCGGGGTGCCGCGACACCGTCGCGCATCACCGCAGCGCCGGTGGTCCCCAGCTGGGCCGCGCGGCCGCTTATCCACCGGCGCCACCTGCTCGCAATTTTCACCCGTGCTCGCAGGCCCGGTGGGGCCAGCGTTGGCTCGATGCGCACTTCGGCGACATCGCCGTCGAATAGCACGCTGTCGTCGACAATTGCCTCGCCGTGGATCTGTTGTTCCTTGCTGGGCTTGTCGGCTGGAAGCCACATTGCCCGGCCCACGAGGGCGGTCGCCGTCTCGTCACGGAGCAGCGTCACCCGACGAGCGGACCCGCGCCGTGCACGCCGAGCCGCCCAGTATCCGGAGGGTAGGTTGTATGCCCGGGTAGCGGCTGTGCGCCGGCGCGGTGCGTACCCCACTTCGACATCGAGCCGGTCCGCGCGTAGGAGCCGAGTCAACACTGCGGCCAGGTCGGCGTCAGCTCCCACCACCACCACCCGTCGGTATGACGCGACGGCTGAGTCAATGGCAGCCACATCGGTCCGGCTCTGGATTCGGTGGGTGGGCAAGCCGGCAAGGCCTGTGAGAAAGCCGGCTAGTGGGCCTGGAACAGGCTGATCGGCGAATAGCAAAACCGCCACGTCGGGGGAGTCCTCGGCCGCAGTCACGTCGGTTTCCAGGACTGTTTCATGGCCTTTCCGAGGCTCCTCGCAGGTTGCTTAGTAGGGTAGGTCACCGGCTGGACCACAATAAGTGGGCACGACCCGCGAAACCAGGTGGGAGCAACTCATGCCGGCAGTCGTCCTGATCGGCGCCCAGTGGGGCGACGAGGGCAAAGGTAAAGCCACCGATTTACTCGGTGGGCGCGTGCAGTGGGTTGTGCGCTACCAGGGTGGCAACAACGCCGGGCATACCGTCGTGCTGCCCAGCGGGGAGAATTTCGCGTTGCATCTCATCCCGTCCGGCGTGCTGACGCCTGGCGTCACCAACGTCATCGGCAACGGCGTGGTGGTGGATCCCGGAGTCCTGCTCAGCGAGTTGCAAGGTCTTCAAGACCGTGGTGTCGACACCTCCGGGCTGCTGATCTCTGCGGACGCCCACCTGCTGATGCCATACCACGTCGCCATCGACAAGGTTACTGAGCGTTATATGGGTAGCAAGAAGATCGGTACCACTGGTCGTGGAATCGGGCCTTGCTACCAGGACAAAATCGCCCGCATGGGAATCCGGGTTGCCGACGTCCTAGACCCAGTTGAACTGGGCCACAAGGTCGAGGCGGCGTGCGAGTTCAAGAACCAGGTGCTGGTCAAGATCTACAACCGAAAAGCGCTGGATCCGGCGCAGGTCGTCGACTCGCTGCTGGAGTTGGCCCAGGGTTTTCGGCACCGCATTGCTGACACTCGGCTGCTGCTCAATGCCGCGCTCGAGGATGGCGAAACAGTGCTCCTAGAAGGTTCCCAGGGCACCTTGCTCGATGTCGACCATGGCACCTACCCGTATGTGACATCGTCGAATCCGACGGCCGGCGGCGCAGCCGTCGGTTCCGGCATCGGGCCCACCCGGATCGGCACGGTGCTTGGGATCCTTAAGGCCTACACCACTCGAGTGGGTTCTGGCCCGTTTCCCACCGAGCTGTTGGATGAGCACGGTGAGTACCTGGCCAAGACCGGCGGCGAGGTCGGTGTGACCACCGGACGGCGGCGTCGCTGTGGCTGGTTTGACGCCGTCATCGCGCGTTACGCGACTCGTGTGAACGGCATCACCGACTACTTCTTGACGAAACTCGATGTGCTCTCCAGCTTGGAAACTGTGCCGGTCTGCGTCGGATATCAAATTGACGGAGTGCGTACTCGCGACATGCCCATGACGCAGAGCGATCTTTGCCGTGCGGAGCCGGTGTACGAAGAATTGCCAGGCTGGTGGGAAGATATCTCCGCGGCTCGAGATTTCGACGACTTGCCAGCCAAAGCGCGTGACTACGTGTCCCGGCTGGAAGAGCTTGCCGGAGCGCCGGTCTCGTGCATCGGCGTCGGTCCGGGGCGGGATCAGACCATCGTGCGCCGGGATGTGCTGGCGGCCCGCTCGTGACCGACGCTGCCCCGAACCCGGCAGAAGTCGATCCCGAGTACGAGCATCACGGCGGTTTTCCGGAATACGGGCCGGCTAGCCCCGGCCCGGGTTTCGGCCGGTTCGTGGCCGTAATGCGCCGGTTGCAGGATCTGGCCGTGTCCGCCGACCCAGACGATGAGGTGTGGGACGACGCGGCGGATCGCGCTGCGGCGTTGCTCGAACTGTTGGACCCGTTCGCGGCCGGAGAGGGGGTGGCGCCGGCAGGGCGGACGCCGAATTTGCCCGGAATGGGCAGTTTGTTACTGCCGCCCTGGAAACTGACGCAGTACGGTCCAGACGGCATCGCAATGACCGGACATTTCAGCAGGTTTTATGTAGGCGGTAACTCGGCGGTGCACGGCGGTGTTCTGCCGCTGCTGTTTGACCACATGTTCGGTACGATTTCGCACGCCGCTGGACGCCCGATCAGTCGCACCGCTTTTCTGCACGTCGATTACCGCAAAGTCACGCCGATCGATGTGCCGCTGGTAGCGCGCGGCCGCGTCACCGCGACTGAAGGTCGCAAAGCGTACGTGTCCGCGGAATTGGTCGACGCCGAGGAGGCACTGCTGGCCGAAGCCAACGGCCTGATGGTGCGGTTGCTGCCAGGCCAGCCGTAGGCAGCCCCCTCGGCCCTACTGGCTGGCGTCGGGTGACGGCGGTACCACGATGATGGTGGCGCCGGGGATCGCCGCCAGAGTCGCCGCAAGGTTGGCCACCACACCCGGGGGCAACCCGGGCGGCAAGCCCTGGATGTTTGCGCCAGCTGCCGCCGCGGGGAGCTCGGGTGTGTTGGCGGCGGGCCGGGTGGCAGCCGCGCCACCCCCACCGCCCGCGGCCGGCGCAGCCGTTGGGGGAGCGGCCGGCGAGCTGCCCCGGGCCGCAACACCGGCCATCGCGGTTCCGGCCATAGCTGCCCCCGCCATGCCGGTGTACGGGGTGCTTGAGCTGTCCTGCACGATTATCGGCGGGGTGGTGCTGGGGAACAGCGCGGCGACCTGGCGTACCGCAGGCGGAAGTGCCCAGCTTTGTGGCGCGGAGAGCGCGCCGACGGACGTCGCTCGACCGGTAAACGCAGAGACCGCTGCGCTACTCCCCGGCGTCGACGCGAGCCGAGGCGCCGCAACGGCCTGTTCGGCTTCTCGAGACTCCTCAAGCTTCTCTTCGAGCTGGCGTTGTTCGTCGAGCTCGCGTTCTTCGACCTGGTCGTTGCGGACGTCTTCACCCAACTGCCCCAGGGAGACGGCCAGGCTGCCGCTGGCTACGACGAGGCCAATGGCAACCAGAATGTCAAGATCCTCGAAGGGATTTGGTATGGCGTTGAAGAGCGCGGGTAGGACGGATTGCAGGGTTGGCATAACGCTTGCACCTGTTGCCGCGGCAGTCGGCGCCTCGATGGCTTCGGCCGCTTGTGTTGATCCACTTGTCGTCGTCGGTGGTGCGGTGAACGGCGTCAGCTCCGACGCGGCTGCTGACGTGCCGGCATAGCTCTCCATGGCAACGATGTCCTGAGCCCACATTTCTCCGTAATCGGCTTCGGCGCTTGCGATCGCCGGCGTGTTCTGCCCGAAAATGTTGGTTTGGATCAGCGTCGTCGTCGTGCTGCGGTTGGCCGCAATCGCGGTCGGGGGCACGGTCATCGAGTACGCCGACTCATAGGCGCTGGCTGCGGCAAGGGCCTGGGCGGCGGCCTGCTCGGCCTGAGCAGCGGTAGCTTGCATCCACGCTACGTAGGGGGCGACCGCGGTTGTCATCGACACCGACGAGGGCCCCAGCCACTCCCGGCCGGCGAGCCCGGAAATTACCGAGGTGTAGGAAGTGGCCGTCGAATGGAGTTCGGCGGCCAGCCGCTGCCAGGCGCGCGCCGCTGCGACCAGCGGCTGGGAGCCGGGACCAGAATAGATTCTGGCGGAATTGATTTCCGGCGGTAGTGCCCCGAAATCCATGGCTAGGCTCCCCCCGAAACGGCAGCGGTGCCCGTCAGCTCTGGCTGTGTGGTCACGAAAGGCATGGACCTCTCCTTGAGGAAGCCGTCCGGTCCGTAGAGGGGGCTACGCTGTTGCTCACGTGGATTGCCGGTGCGCTCGCTGCACACCGCGCCCAAGCACAGCACGAGCGCGGGCGTATGGTGCGGCTAGGGCGCATCCCGAATCGGGTGCTAGGGCCGTGTCGGGATGGCGAAACGTTCACCAAAATCATATGGCTCGATCATTTCTCCTTACCCATTTGCCGGCACCTCCTCCTGGCAAAGGTACACAGGGAGATGTCGGCAGAGTTATACGAATAGGCAAATTATGAGCCGACGCTCGGGATTTTCACATATAGCCCTGGTGATGGAGTCAGGTCGGCCATCAGCCTGTACGCCGTCATCGCCGTGCGCACCTATCCTTGAGCGGCATGCATGATTGCGTCCGGCTACAGGACAACTACCGAGCGAGAGGGTGAGCCGGTGACTGATGGCGTGACCGAAGGACAGCACGAGCCCACCCATAGGCATGGGCAGCCAGCCGCTCCTGCCGAGGACATGACGACAACACTGGTAATGCAGCCGCTAGCGGGCGAGCCTGCCCGCGCCGAATCTGGAGTCGGCCCGCGGGTGATGTTGCTGGGATCGGGTGAATTCAGCCGAGAGCTAGCGATCGCTCTGCACCGGTTAGGCGCGATGGTAATCGTCGTTGACAGCTACCCCGATGCACCTGCGCACCGGGTGGCCGACCAGGCGCTGGTGGCTTCGTTGACCGACGCGGCCGCGTTGGCGCCGTTGATCAAACGGATGCAACCGGATTTCGTCGTGACCGCAACCGATGCGGTCTCGTGTGATGTGCTGGACTCCCTCGCGGACCTTGGCGACGATTCCGAGGCCGGTTGGGCCAAATTGGTGCCCAGCGCCCGCAGCGTCCGGCTGACCGCGGACCGGGAGGGCCTACGCCGGCTGGCCGCCGACGAGCTCGGTCTGCCCACCGCTCCATTCTGGTTTGCTGGATCGCTTGCTGAGCTTGAGGCGGTGGCGGCTCATGCCGGATTCCCGTTGCTGGTTCGGCCAGTGGCAGGAAACGCTGGTCATGGGCACTCGGTGGTCACCGGGCCTGATGACGTCGAGCGTGCTTGGCGCGATGCGGTGGCGGGGGCGGACGGGCATGATGCACCGGGAGCGCAGCCCAGGGTGTTGGCCGAAACGATGGTCGAGGTTGAGTCTCATTTCACCGTGCTCGTCGTGTGTGGCGAGGCCACCTCGGGGCCCGCAATGGAATTCTGCGCACCTATCGGATGTCTTGATGAGGAGTCCGGTGAGCTGGAATCCTGGCAGCCGCAGAAGATGAGCGCGGCCGCGCTGGATGCCACCAGGTCGATCGCTGCACGGATTGTCAGGGCGCTAGGCGGTCGTGGCGTTTTCAGTGTCGAACTGATGCTCAATGGCGATGAGGTGTATTTCGTCAATGTTGACGCATTCCCAGCGGAGAGCGCCTGGGTTACGTTGCGTAGCCAGCGGCTTTCGGTTTTCGAACTGCAGGCTCGGGTCATTCTGGGCGTACCGGTAGACACGATGCTGATTTCGCCGGCTGCGGCCCGGGTGATCGGTCGGTGCGACACGGGCCGGGTGGCTGCTCTGGATGCCGGTGTGCTGAGCGATGCGTTTGGTGTGCCGGAGAGCGATATTCAGGTGTTCGGTCAGGCTGCGCGATCCGAGTCAGCCGGCGCGCCGCGCAGGCTTGGGGTCGTTCTCGCTACCGCACCCGACGTCCAAGTTGCGCGTGACCGCGCCCGGGAAGTTTCCAATCGGCTGAATATGCAAGACTCACGCGGGTGAGTTACGCAGGAGACATCACGCCGCTTGAGGCATGGAAGCTGCTCAGCGACAACCCCCAGAGCGTGCTCGTCGACGTACGCACCGATGCCGAATGGCGCTTGGTCGGTGTTCCAGACTTGTCGAGCTTGGGTCGCGAGGTGGTGTACATCGAGTGGAACACGTCTGACGGGCAGCACAACCAGAACTTCGTGTCCGAACTGAAAGACAGGGTCACACCCACCGCTGGTTCGGAAGAGCGGCCGGTGGTTTTCCTGTGTCGTTCGGGCAACCGCTCGGTCAGCGCAGCCCAGGCTGCCACTGGTGCGGGCTTCGCCGCGGCCTACAACGTGTTGGACGGCTTCGAGGGGCACGTCGGTGCTGATGGTCAGCGCGGCGAAACTGGCTGGCGGGCGGTGGGCTTGCCGTGGAAACAGATATGACGCAGCTGTGACCGGCAAACCCTCAGTCCGCACGCCGAAGGAGCTGCCCGACGGTGTCGGTCCGGCCACTATCGGTGTCCGCGGCGGCATGTTGCGATCCGGATTCGAAGAGACCGCCGAAGCGATGTATATGACGTCCGGCTATGTCTATGAGTCGGCGGCGGTTGCCGAGCAGTCGTTCACGGGAGAACTGGACCACTTTGTCTATTCCCGTTACGGAAACCCTACCGTGGCTATGTTCGAGGAACGGCTGCGTCTGATTGAGGGAGCACCAGCAGCTTTCGCGACGTCCAGCGGTATGGCCGCAGTCTTCACCTCGCTAGGGGCACTGTTGGGCGCCGGCGACCGGTTGGTCGCCGCGCGTAGCTTGTTCGGATCGTGTTTCGTTGTGTGCGGTGAGATCTTGCCGCGTTGGGGCGTGGAGACCGTGTTCGTCGACGGTGATGACCTCACGCAATGGGAGCAGGCCTTGTCGGTGCCTACCACTGCGGTGTTTTTCGAGACTCCGTCTAACCCTATGCAGTCGCTGGTCGATATCGCTGCGGTGACCGAGCTGGCCCATGCGGCTGGTGCCAAAGTGGTGCTGGATAACGTCTTTGCCACCCCGCTTTTGCAACAGGGGTTTCGACTCGGAGTTGATGTCGTGGTGTACTCGGGCACCAAACACATCGACGGCCAGGGTCGTGTGCTGGGCGAGGCTATCCTCGGCGATCAGGAGTACATCGGGGGGCCGGTTCAGAAACTGATGCGGCACACCGGGCCGGCGATGAGTGCCTTCAATGCCTGGGTGCTGCTGAAAGGGCTTGAGACACTATCGATCCGGGTTGAGCACAGCAATTCCTCAGCGCACCAGATTGCGGAGTTTCTCGAACGTCATTCAGCGGTGAGTTGGGTGCGTTACCCGTACCTGGCGTCGCACCCGCAATCCGACTTGGCAAGGCGCCAGATGTCCGGCGGCGGAACGGTGGTCACGTTCGCGCTGGATTCGCCGGAAACCGCGGCAAAAAAACGGGCGTTCGAGGTACTCGACAAATTGCGGCTGATCGACATATCCAACAACCTCGGTGACGCCAAGTCACTGGTCACCCACCCGGCGACCACGACTCACCGGGCGATGGGGCCGGAGGGCCGCGCCGCGATCGGACTCGGTGATGGTGTGGTCCGCATCTCGGTTGGGCTGGAAGGCACCGACGATCTGATCGCCGATATCGACCAGGCCCTGAGCTGAACGCGAGTCAACGCAGCAAGGGGCTACTCAACTACCTGCTACGCAGTGTGGGTGGCGGCATCGCCGGAGCCGGCGGTCGCCTTTTGCGCGAAGACACCAGCGTCTGCGCACGGCTTAGGAAAGTCCAGGTCAGTCTCGGTGGGTCTGGCTATGGGAAAACTCGTTGGCAAACCTTCGGTCGAGTTGCTCCACCGCGTGGTCGGTGTCTCCGAGGTTACGCAGCGTTGCTTCAGCAGCAATGATCAATCGCCTCGTGCCTCCCTCTAGCTGATCTAATCTCTCCTCCGTAGCGGCAGCCGAGGCTCCGTAGGCTCCGGCCAGCAACCGCTGCTTGGCCTGAGAAATCTCCACTAGATTCGCTCGTGCTTTGGCGGTGATCTGCCGCATGGCAGCAACCGCGGCGCGAATACCGGAATGGTCATAGACCACCAAACTCGGACTAGTTGGTGTTGATCCGATGGGCGGTGGCGGCGGAGTCGTGAAATTCGTACTAAACAACTGAAAGGATCGACCACGAGCCGACAGATTAGATTCCGTCGTTAGGGCTTCTTCTAATTGCTGCGCGTGTTCTCGCACATTTTGAGCGGCTGCGTTGGCCTGAGCTCGTAACTGTTCACCGGTCGTATCGTCCTGCGTGATCCGTTGCTCAAGTGCGTCGGCTAACGTCTGCCACTTCCGCTCCTGCTCAACGTAGCCATCCCCGACCCGCTTAAAACCTTCTGCCGCCGCGCTGTACCTCGTGCTGTTTATCAATAACGCCCAGTTCAGTGACTTCAATGATGTCATTTATTTCTTTTTTGTATTGCTCGGCTGTAATTTCACCGGTAGCGGGCGCGTCCAAGGGCAGGAGTGGCGGAAATTCGGAACCGACCTCGACGTTGCGATCGGCCTCCGGTTCAACTCTTCCGGGAGGTCCAGGAGCTGTCATAAATCAACAAACCTCTGCGGATTGACATGTACGATTCGCCTGGTCGTGCCGTATGGAAAAAATACCGCAGCTGTGGATGGGGTATGGTCGCGATAATCTGGCGTCGTTTGCGTGAGCTGCCCTGGGTTGATGCACTCGGTGCGAGCAAATTCAGCCCGCCACTTAGGCAATTTGTTATCGAGGCCGAGTTTCTTCTCGTCGGCCAGTTTGACCAAAAACGTCGACACATAGAATATGGCTTGACGCCTCCGCGGAAGTCCACCTCGGTGCTGGCCAGCAGGTCTGTCATCGAGACGGTGCTAGCGGCGCTAACGCCGGCCTCCGGCCGCGGTTAGCCGGATGACGACAGCTTTCAGTCGCGCCTGGCCGGTGCCGTTACGCCACTAATGACGCGATCCTGGTACGTGGCGGTGAGCCGGCGAACCCGGGGCCGGTAGTCTCGCTGGATGCAGGCGCGGCGCGGATTGGCGTGGTTGGGCTGGCTGGCTACAGACGTCATCGGTGTGCTGGTGTTCTGTGCTATTGGCCGCCGCAGCCACGATGAAGGGCTCACGATCAGCGGAGTCACGGCGACGGCAGGGCCTTTTCTTGCCGGGACACTCATTGGATGGTTCGTATCGCGCGGCTGGCGGCGTCCTACCGCGGTGGTTCCCACCGGCACTATTGTGTGGCTGTGCACTGTGGGGATTGGCATGTTGTTGCGCAAAGTCAGTTCGGCTGGCGTGGCAGCGAGTTTCGTGGTGGTGGCTTCAGCGGCCACTGCAGTGCTGTTGCTGGGTTGGCGGTTGGTTGTGACGCGGGTAGCGCGGGGCCGCTCGGGCGGCTGACAGGCGCGGCGAGATGGTACGGAAAGACGCTGCTACGAGGCGTTCGCAGGGGCTAGCCACCGGTGTTTCAGTTCCGGCGAAGTTCGGTGGTTTGGTCGGACTGACATACCTAGGCCAATGCCCCTATGTTGCCCTGGCTCCGTCGGCTCACTACTGGGACATGGTCGACCGGGACGTTGCCGGGTTGCGCCGCGCCGCAGGGCTTACGAGAAGCCGACGCCTCACTGCTCGTGATGTAGCGCACTTCTCCGGGTATGTCGCGGCAACGTGTGTTGTTCACAGCGGCGAGATCGGCTGCGACGCGCGCGCTTCCCGCGCGCCGGACACGTCAAACGATCGGCATAAAGCCAGACAAGATCGCACTTGCGCCCGAGGATCGGCATGACCAAACAGTTGCATCTGGGGGTAGCGCTCGACGGCTATGGCTGGAACCCGCAAGCATGGCGGGCCACGCTGGGGTCCAGCCCCGACATCGGGTCGGTGCTCAGCGGTCGCTACTGGAGTGACCTTGCGCGCACCGCGGAGCGCGGGATGCTCGACTTTCTCAGCATCGACGATACTTTGATGCCCCAACCGGGTCGCCGCGAGCGGATCGATCCCCGGCGCCTGGCGGGTCGGGCCGACGCAGTCCTGGTCGCTGCCCGGATTGCCCCGGCGACGCGTCACATCGGGCTGATTCCCGTGGCCACGGTTACCCACGCCGAGCCATTCCATGTTTCGAAGTCCATTGCCACCCTTGACTATATTTCGCACGGGCGCGCTGGCTGGCAAGCCCGGATTAGTGCGACCGCGCATGAGGCGGCTCTGTTCGGGCGCCGGAACGGTTCGTTGAAGTCCGACGAACTGATCGAGGAGGCCGTGGAGCACGTCGAGGTGGTGCGTCGGCTGTGGGAAACCCCAGAGGATGACGCGGTGACCCGCGACGTGGCTGACGGTCACCACGCCGACCGGGACAAACCGCACCACATCGACTTTGCCGGAAAGTCCTTCTCGGTCCAGGGGCCGTCTCTCAAACCCCTTGTGCCGCAGGGACAGCCCGTGGTGGCCGCGCTGGCGCACGGTGCGCCAATCTATGAATTCGCCGCCGCGTGCGCCGACCTTGTGTTCGTTACGCCCACCGACGCCGCCGCACTGCGCAGTATCCTCGATGAGGTTCGAGCGGCAGGTGGTGCGCAGCTGAAAGTCCTCGCCGACGTCGTGGTTTCGTTCGGTGGCGACGGCGACTTCAGGTCCGATGCAGTCGTCTTCGCAGGTACCCCAGCTGAGTTGGTGGACATGCTATTGGAGTGGCAGCTCCTTGGCATAGATGGTGCGCGGCTGCGGCCGGCTGCAAATTTCACCGATCTTCGGCTTATCGTCGACGAGGTAGTGCCGCTGCTACAGCGTGCGGGGCGGTTCCGTAGCGGGTACCAAGATGCCGAAACACTGCGCGAGCGGCTCGGCCTTCCGGTGGCAGTCAACCGCGACACTGAGGTCCGACAATGA
This sequence comes from Mycobacterium sp., assembly GCF_965230835.1. Classification (GTDB taxonomy): domain Bacteria; phylum Actinomycetota; class Actinomycetes; order Mycobacteriales; family Mycobacteriaceae; genus Mycobacterium. Next base: position 1,861,911 of record NZ_CBDDLW010000002.1, on the reverse strand, counting down.
CTGTGCCGCTGTCGATCCTGGACCTGTCGCCGATCAGCTCAGGTAGCGATGCTGCGACGGCCTTGCGAAACACCATTGAGCTGGCCCAGTGCGCCGAGCAGTGGGGCTATCGTCGGTTCTGGATCGCTGAACATCATTTCGTCGGTGTCGCCAGTGCGTCACCAGCGGTGCTGATTGGGCAGATCGCCGCTGGCACCAACCGGATTCGGGTGGGGTCGGGTGCCGTTCAGCTCGGATACACCACTGCGGCCGCGGTGGTCGAGAGTTTCGGTATGCTGGATGCCCTTCATCCTGGGCGAATAGACCTTGGCCTGGGGCGATCAGCCCAGCGACGGGCGGCGAAGCCCAGAGATCGCACTAGAGCGACCAGAAAATCGCAACCTCTGCGCGAATGGCGTGAGGTCGACGGTGTGGTGATCCCGCCGCCCCCGGCTGGCCGGGCATTGCTCGACCGTGACCGGTTGACGGCGACGTATTCGATCCTGCATCAGCCCGAGGCGGTTCCCCCCGATTTCGCCGAGCAGGTCGGTGACATCGTGGCCATGCTGGCCGGCAGCTATCAGGTAAACGGTTTCGATGTGCATGCGGTGCCGGGAGAAGGCGCCAACCTGACACCGTGGATCTTCGGCAGCAGCAACGGACCCAGCGCGCGGCTGGCAGGTCAGATGGGTCTGCCGTTCGTTGCCAGCTATCACATCACCCCGGCCACTGCCCTCGACGCCATCGACGCCTACCGTGAGTCATTCGTCCCGTCATCAATACTGCAGCGGCCCTACGTTATCGCTTCGGCCGACGTCGTCGTTGGTGATGACACCGCCACCGCCCGGCGCCTTGCATCCAGCTATGGCCATTGGGTGTATTCCATTCGTGCGGGTGGCGGAGCAATGTGTTATCCCGACCCTGATGACTGCGCTCCGCTTACTGATGAGCAGTTGGCTGTGGTAATTGACCGACTGGCAACGCAATTCGTGGGCGACCCGGACGAAGTCGCGGATCGACTGCAGGCCCTACAACGGGCTACTGATGCGGGGGTGGCGTCTTAGGACTGGTGTAAAAACGCTGGGCGCATGTTCCTGGTGGTCATGTTACGCGGCGGTGGTGTCGGTCGTGGTTGTTGTGGTGGGGGGATGCAGTGGGCGGGGTGGCTCGAGCAGTTGGTGGCGTAGTTCTTGGAGGTGGCGGCTGGTCGCTGATGTTTGGGTGACTCCGCGCCAGCCGCGGCTGGCGCGGTCGAGGACGGCCCATACCAGCGACAGACAGCTGGTTTCGCCGGGTAGGCGGCCGATGACCTTGACCCGGCGACGGGATTCTCCGAAGGTGCGTTCGATGAGGTTGGAATGGCGGATGCGTGTCCAGTGTTGGCGGGGGAAGCGCAAATGCACGCTCAGCGAGGCGAAGTCGTTGGCCAGGCAAGCGACCGCGGCTGGGTAGAGCCCGCGGTATGTGGTGGTGAACTCCTCGGCGCGGCGGGTGGCTTCATCCACGGCCTGCTGGCCGGGTGGCTGGTCAATGTCATCGAAGATCGACCAGAACGCGGCTTTGATCTCGTCCTGGACCGCGACAGGTGTCTTGGCGATGACGTTACGGCAGCGATGGATCAGACACCGCTGACGCAGGCTTGCCGGAAACGTGGTCTCCCATGCGGCGATCAGGCCCGGCGCCCCGTCGGAGATGCCCAGTAGCGGCGGGCGTAGTCCCCGGTTCCTCAGGTCAGCCAAGAAGTCGGCCCACGCATCAGCCGACTCCGCTGCGGCTGGGGCCAGCCCAATAAACAGGGGCTTGCCGTCGGTGCAGATGCCCCAGGCGGCCAGCACCGGCTCGGCCGGGGCGTTGGGATGCATCCGAAAGTTCGAGGCATCCAAGAACAGGTAGTCCAACACCAGCTCATCAAGGCGTCGAGACGACCACGCAGCGAACTCGTCTTTGATGGCCGCACAAATCCGGCTCACCGTCGAGCGCGACAACGCCGCCTGCGAGCCCAGCACCTCGGCCAACGCGGCCTCGATGTCGCGATCCGACAAACCGCGCACCCATCCCGAAATCACCAACGCCTCCAGAGCGTGGGTGCGCGTCACCCCGGCACCGAATAGCCGCGAACAGAACCGCTCGTCGGTGTCGCGTAGTTTCGGGCGGCATAATTCGACCGAGCCCATCGTGGTCTTCACCGTCGCCGGCGGTTGATACCCATTGCGGTACCCGCCCGGGCCGTCCTGAACCCGACGCTGGTGACGGGCTCGGCCCAACACTGCTTCTACCTCGGCCTCCACGGCGACCTGAAACACCAGACGCACCGATAACCGCCCGACCTCCTCCAAAATCTCGGTCAACGGCCGCTCGGTCGCGGCGAACAACTGATCCATCTCAACACGCACACGCTCAATCGGCGATACTCGCTTGGTCACGGGCGTAGCCCCTCCTTCATAGCTTTCGTCGGTTGCGACGGAACCTACGCCCGTGACCATTTACACCAGCGATGAGACGCGACCGATGCGGACGAACTTGTCGTTACATCGATTACCCACCGGCACTCTGATCGGCTGCGCTCACACGAACTCCTTGCGCAGCGGTGGGGTTTGGGCCTATGAGATTTGGCCAAGTGCGGGAAGGAAAGCACCGCAAACCGATCCATCTGGCGGCTCATTTTTCAGGGGTCAACAACACCACGGTGTGGACTGACCCGACTGCTGGCCGCCAGATCGACTTCGACTCGTTCGTGTGCCTAGCCCGCGCTGCTGAACGCGGATTGCTCGACTTTATCTTCCTGACAGAAGGTGTGCCTTCGCCCGAGCACCGTGGCCAGATCTATGACCTAGGCGTGCGGGGTCCGCTGGATAGTTTCACGGCGCTTGCGGCCCTTGCGGCGGTCACCGATCGCATCGGGCTGATTGGGGCCGTCAACACCGCGATCAGCGAACCGTTCGAGGCGGCGAGGCAATTTGCGTCTCTCGATCATCTGTCTGGCGGCCGTGCAGGATGGAACATGGTCACGCCTTCGGACACGTTGACCGGTGCCAACTTGCCGCGGGGCGGTTTCCTGGACCACACCGACCGATATTTGCGGGCCGAGGAGTTCCTTACCGCAGCCCGCCAATTCTGGAACAGCTGGGCACCCGACGCAGTGCTGGCTGATATTCGCAGCGGCGTTTACGTCGATCCGGAGCGGATCCGCAGCATCGAATACTCCGGTTCGCACTTCGACGTGCGTGGCGTCTCGACGCTTCCAGCGGGGCCTCAAGGATATCCGGTGCTGTTGCAGGCGGGTGACTCCGCCGAGGGCCGGGCATTCGGCGCCCAGCATGCCAATGCGTTGTTCACCTTGCACGCGTCCCTGCGGGACTGTCAGCGCTATTATGCCGACGTCCACGGCCAGGCGCGCTCTTGTGGTCGAGATGCAGGCCAACTCAAGGTTTTTCCAGCGACGACGTTCGTTATCGGAGATACCGACGACGATGCGGCAGATCAGGCACGGCAGATCCGCCATCAGCAGGTCAGTGGTGCGGCTGCGATCGCGACGCTGGAGCGGGTATGGGGTCGCGACCTGTCGGGATACGATCCGGACGGCCGGTTGCCCGATGTTGACCCGATTCCCGACACCAGCAGCACTCAGGGACGTGTCCGGCACGCTGATCGGTTGGTGTTGGCCCGCCGCTATCGGGAACTTTCTCAGGCCGAGGACTTGTCGATCCGCGAGCTGGTTATCGCACTCAGGGCCCGGCAGCAATTCGTTGGCACCGCCGCCCACATCGCTGAGGAGATCGACCGCTACGTTCAGGCCGATGCTTGCGACGGGTTCATCATCGTGCCGCACCTGGCCCCGCACGGCCTTGATCAATTCGTTGACCGCGTGGTGCCGATCTTGCAGGAACGTGGTGCGTTCCGCGCCGAGTACACCGGCGATACGCTGCGTGAACACTTGAGGGTAAAGGGCCCAGACGCGCCGGTGTAGGCGGCTCTACCGACCTGGGACCGGGTTGGCATTCAATAGGGCAGCCGCCCCGCTTGCGGGGATGGGGAACACTGCCGGGCGCCGAGGAATTGACACTGCCAACCACAACCCGTGAGTGGCATGTTCATGGCTTGCCGAGGGCGGCGCTGACGTCGATCCGCATGCCGGTCTCAGTTTCGGCGACTTGCCACAATGCCTTGATAGCTGCATCGCTGCCGGGCCGGATCAATGGCTTGCGAACCGGCGGACCGTTGGTTGCGAACAACGGGCCGTAGAACCCGCCACCGGGAGCTTTGGGATCGACGGCCGCTCGCAGCTGGCTAAGTGCGCCGCGATCGGTCGACATTCCCATGGTCTTGACCTGCCACGCGAAGAAAGCGCCAAGTGGGCCGGCGCCGCCGTGGGCGGCTGTCGTTGTCTGTAGATCGGAGTTTGTGAGCCCCGGCTGGGCGGACAGTGCTTTCGCGTCGAGACGGGCGCGGTCGAATTGTGCTTGGAGTCCGACGGCGAGGTGGCGCATGGCCAGCTTAGTTTGCCCGTACATTCGCCACGCGTCGAAGTTCTTGTGCATGTGCGGGTCGGTGGGGTCGATAGCACGGCCGGTGTGTTGTGCGGTGCTCGACAGTGTTACCACCCGGGTACCGGGGGTGGCGAGCAGGACGGGTAGCAGGTGGGAGATGAGGGCCCAGTGGCCGAGGACGTTGATGCCCATCTGGGTGTCGAAGCCGTCTTCGGTGGTGCCTTTTGGCATTGCCATCACGCCGGCGTTGCACATGAGGATGTCGATCTGGTCGTGTTTGGCGGCGATTTGGTTGGCGGCAGCTTTAACCGAGGAGAGCCGGCCGAGGTCGAGTTCTGTGACCTCTAAGGATGCGTCCGGGTGGGCGGCGAGGATCTCGGCACGCGCATCTGCTGCCTTGGCCTGATTGCGTGCCGCCATCACGACGTGGGCGCCGTGGCCGGCGAGTGCCTTGGCGGATGCGAGTCCTAGCCCGCCATTCGCTCCGGTGACTATGGCCACCTTGTCATGCAGGTCGGGTATGTCCTTGATCGACCAGCTCATGGCTGTTCCTCAGTTCCTGGATCATGGTCGACCGCGTAGTCCTGGTCGACGTCGGGATGCTTGTCCATGAACATACGACTGACCTACGACAAGTGTTTTTGCAGATCACGCCAATTCCCGACAACCTGCGCCGAGGTTGTTCTTCGCCGCCGGAAGAGGAATCTTCGGGCTGGTATATCCAGGTTGTCGTTGTGGGGAGGGCTCGTCTGTAACGTTTCGGATACTCCCTGCGAAATACCGTGGTGACCAACATCGCGAACTCGATCAAGCCAGTTATAGTGGCGGGCCTCGTCGCGGCCTCGATGTCCTTGTCTACCGGCGTTGCTTATGCCGCCCCGGGCCCAAATTGGGACGCGGTCGCCCAGTGTGAATCCGGTGGCAACTGGGCAGCGAACACCGGCAACGGTTTGTACGGTGGGCTGCAATTCAAGCCCGCGACGTGGGCGGCATTCGGTGGCGTCGGCAACCCGGCAGCCAACTCGCGGGAGCAACAAATCACGGTGGCCAACCGGGTCCTCCGTGAGCAGGGGCTGGAGGCATGGCCTAAGTGCGGTTCAGCTTCAGGCCTGCCAATTGCGCTGTGGTCGAAACCCGCGCAGGGCATCAAGCAGATCATCAATGACATCCTTCGGATGAGCATCCCGCACTGAGATCGGGCAGTTCAGCGGCGGCGCAACGGTCGGCGGTTTCGACCGTTCGCGCCGCCGCTGTCTGTGCCGCAATGGATCAGGGTGTTACCTAGAACACCAGACCAGCTGGTAGGTCACCCCGTGGAGAACGAGCGGTCACGTCGCGCTTACGTTCCACGGTGGTTCCGCTGTCAATCGACGGTGCTTCTGCTGTCAATTCAGCCGTGTGTCTGTTCGCGGTGTCGGCACGGCAATACGGTTCCCGAGGGCGATTCGCGGGAGTGCCTGACGATGAACAAAGGAGAGCTTGTCTGTGAAGGCGTTTGGTCGACTCGACATAGCACTGGCGGCCGGCGCCGGGCTGTGTTGGGTCGCTTTGATGTTCAGCCCGGACGTGGCGGCGGCACCGCTGCCTATGGGCGGCCCTCCGCCGATTCCCGGTCCGCCCGTAGGGGGAGCTGGGGCCCCGGTCGGGGGCCCTCCGCCAGCAGCTCCGCCGGTCGTGCCTATCCCGCCTTTGCCGGCAGGGGCACCGATCGTGGGGGTTCCCCTGCCTGTTCCGGTGGCGGCCGCTGGCCCGCCTCCTCCGCTGGCGGGTAAGGGTGTGCTGATCGATCCGCCGGCGGCGGTTTCGTCCGCTCCGATGGTGGTGCCAGGACCGCCGCCGGCGTCACCTTCGTGGGCGGAATCGTCGGCTCCGATGGTGATGCCAGGACCGCCGCCAGCGTCACCTTCGTGGGGCGGAATCGAGGGATCGGGGCACCAACGTTCGTCAACAGGGCAAACCTGACCAGGACCCGCCGGGTGTCGGTGAAGCCGGCCTGGTCGAGGCGGGAACTGACGTTCAGGGCGGCACCGGCTGCTTGAAACGGGGCGGTCAGAATCGGCTGGGGTGACGCCGACCAGGTTGAGCCGAGCGGTCAGCTTGTTGGTGCGGACCATTGGTCTAGGTGGAGTGTCGAGGTGATGGTTTCGGGTAGGAAGTACGTACAGACAATGCTGACCGCTGCCGTTGTCGCCATCATGAGCCCGATCGCCCAGCTGCCAAACATGGCCAGCAGAGCGCCGGAGATCACAGGTGGGACGGCACCACCGACGATCCCGCCAAGGTTGAGTGCCAGTCCCGCGCCGGTATACCGGTAGCGGGTGGCGAAGATTTCCGGGATAAATGCGGCCAGCGGACCGAAGGAGACGCCGAGGATCGCATAGGTCACCGCGATATCGACTGCGAACAGGACTGGGGAACCCGTATCGAGTAGCGGAACAACGGCGAAAGCCCATGGCAGAGCCAGCGTGAATCCGAACAAGATGATGCGCCGACGTCCCAGGGTGTCGCACAGGCTGGCCGATAAGGCGGTGAATGCGATTACTGCCAGCCCGCCGAGTATGCCGACCCCGAGCACGAGGCCGTGCGGATGCCCGATCTCAGTATTGGCGTAGCCCATCAGGTAGGTCCCGCCCATGAAGCCGAATGTGAAGGGAGCGAGCATGACTCCGGCTGCCAGGGTGACTTGGCGGAGCTGACTACCGAATAGCTCGCGCAGCGGGGCCTTCGGAGTGGTGTTGCGTGTGTTCTCGGCGACGAATACTGGCGTTTCGTCGATGTTGAGTCGCACGTATAGGGCTACGCCGACCAACGCGGCGCTGAGCAGAAACGGCAGCCGCCAGCCCCAGGTCATAAACTTCTGGCTCTGTTCGCCGATGGTGGAGTTGACCAAAAAGAAAGTACCGTTGGCCAGTACGAGGCCGGTGCCGACGCCGAGCTGGGTGAACATTCCATACGTTCCACGCTTGCCGTGGGGAGCGTATTCGGCGCTCAATAGCGCTGCGCCGGCCCATTCGCCGCCCACCGCGAATCCCTGCAACAGTCGCAAAGTGACCAAGATGAGGGGCGCGGCTAGCCCGATTGACGCGGTTGAAGGAACCAGCCCGACAGCGACGGTTGACAACCCCATGATGACCAAAATGACAACAAGGGTCTTCTTCCGGCCGATCTGGTCACCGAAGTGACCGAACAGTGCGGCGCCCAGCGGGCGGGACAGAAAGGCGACGGCGAAAGAGGCGAGTGAGGCGACTGTTGCGACGGTGGGCCCTAGATCGGGGAAGAACACCTCGGGGAAGACAAGCGCGGCAGCGGTGCCGTAAATGAAGAAGTCGTAGTACTCGATCGCGGTTCCGGCAAAACTCGCCAGTGCTACGCGACTCATCGGTGTTGGTGAGTCGGGGGCCGGTGCGGACGTCGCGAGCCGGTCGTCGGTCATGTGCGCTCCTGACTTACTGCTGCCTCGTCCGCCTGACCGGGGGGAGGCGGCGGGTCGCCGATCTTTGCGCCAAGTCCGCGCTGGCACCGTCAGTTAACCACTCGCTCACTCTGATCTGCTTGGCTAGCCCACGGCGACGGCTCAGAAGAGGAAGCAATGCGCCGCCGCGTCGACCATCGTTTCGATCGCTTTGCTTCCGTGACACGCTGGCCTGGACGGCAACAGCAATGCGTCCCGCGATGGGATGGTTTGCCGAGGGGCAGATCCCCAGGGGTCTTCCGGCGTCGTCTCCGCCCCGACTGTAAAGTGAATACTTATCTGAAATAAGGAAACACTGCGAGGGATCAATGCCGGAACACGTCGACCCCGGTTCAAGGGCCGAATTGCTAGCCCTTGGTCGCCATTTGCTCGACGTCGTCGATCACGAGACTGAACTGCTACACGTTGCCGTTCGCGCCACGGCGGAGCGCTCACCACTGCTCGATACTGCCTACGCAGCCCTCGTCGATGGGCTCAACGCCGAACTGGCGGACTGGATCAACTCCTGGGCGCCCGATCTGACCCAACAACAGTGCACCGTGCTGGCCGCACTCGGCATCAACAGCATCCTCGGCGCTCGCCTGGCGGCCAGCCGCTTTCACCAGCCCAACACCCGTATCTCCGATACCGAATACCTGACCGAATGGACCGCGATCCTCATCACCCGCATCCAAGCCCTCTCAGCGTCCGGTGCGATATGAAGACATCGCAGCTGCCCTTGCTCAACGGCCACGTTTGGCCGCTCGCTCGCCGTCAGGTGGGCGCGGGCGCGTGGATGCGTTGCGTCCATGCCATGCATCCGCCAGGCGTCGCCATACTCATATTCCTGTGCACGTTGTCAAGGCGGTGGGTGGGAATTCTCTGTTTGGCGGGCATTTTCGGTGGCAGCCAGATTCTGCTTCGCATCTGGATGTCGCAGCGATTGGACAAGAGGCGCCACCGACTAGTCTCCATCCGTTCTGGCAGGCCCGGAGCAGGCCATTCGCGCGCCGTTCGGCTTGTAAGCCAACGGGGCTTGCGTGCTGGCTGGAGTTGGGCAACGAGGTATCCAAGACGGCAACGATCGCCATGCTCGCCATTCTTGGGGCGCTGAACACCGGCTATGCGCCAGCTTCCGCAAGGAATGTCAGATACGTGTGCGTTGCCACGGCTGCTGACGCGTTTCTGGCGGGGCCGGGCCGCAGTCTCCGAACGTAGAAGGTGGACGGAGTCGTTTTGGGTTTCGCATTGGGTTTGGCGATGTCGTCGACGTGGGTCCGGTTTCTGCTGGTGGAGGGGTCGGATGGGTGTGGTGGGTTGGTGGAGTGTGATGAGTTTGAGGTGAGTCGGGCTGGGGGGGAGGGGGGGGTGTCGGCGCCGAGTATTTCTGAGCATGTGGTTTCTGTTGTTTTGGGTACTCAGGCGGTGGCTGCGGCGCGTGGTCATGTGTTGGCCAGGGTGGCGATTACCTGGACTGAGGATGTGGGTACTGAGGCGTCGTTGGTTGTGGAGTCGTTGAGCTGTTTGGGGATCGACACGGTGGTGGCGGTGCCGATGTTGGATGCGGCTGAGGCTGTTGCGTGTCGGGTTGCTGAGTCTGGTGGGGTGGCTACGACGGCGGTGTTTGTGGTGGAGTCGGATTCGGCGGTGGCCACTGTTGTTGGTGCTGGTGGGTCGGTGTCAGATGTCGAGAGCCAGGTGTATCGCGGTTGCTTCGGGTCGGGTGAGGCGCTGCGGAGTTTGGTGGTGTCGATGTTGGCGCATTTGTCGGATCAGCCTGATGTGGTGTTTGTGGCGGGGGCGGTTGGTGATTTCGACGAGGTTGTTGGGTGTCTTGGTGAGGTTTCTGGGGTGTCGGTGTGTGCGGTTGAGCAGGCGGGATTGGCGCTGGCGCGTGGTGCGGTGATTGCTGCGGCGGGTTCGGTGTCGGGGGGCTGTGTTGGTGAGCTGAGTCAGCAGGGCGGTGTTGGGAGCTTGGGTGCTGAGTCGGTGTGTGGTGATGGGTCGTCGTTGCCGTTGTTGTTTGTTCCGCGTACGGCTCGGTTGGCGATGTTGGATGGGTTGTCGACGGTGGAGGTGGCCGATTCGGTGGTGGGGTCGGATCGGCGTCGGCGGGCGGTGACTTCGGCGCATGTGTTGTCGGTGGTGTTGATCGGGGCGGTGGTGAGTTTTCTGGTGTCGACGACGTTGGCTTTTAGTAATAAGTCGGTGGCTGGTTCGTCGTCGGTGGACTCGTCGGGGTCTGGTGAGCGTCGGTTGACAGCGAGTGCGTCTGATTCCTCTGGTGTGGCGGCTGCTGCTGAGCAGCCGTTGTTTATTCCGAGTCTTAATGGTCTTTCGTCGGATGTTTCGCCGGCTGGGTCAGCTGGGGTGTCGGGGCCGGCGCCGTCGGTTGATGACCAGTCTGGTGTTGGCTCGGCTGGGCCGCCGGCGATCTTGGCTGCGGGTAAGCCGCAGGTGGCACCCGATGTTGTGGCTATCCTGCAAAACCTGTTCAAAGGTGCTTCCCCGAACCCGAACATCCTGGGAATCCCGCACGGGACACCACCACAAAACCCACCGCTAAACGACCAAGGCGGCTCGTGAGCGCTCCGTCGACCACGGGGCCACGCTCGTTGCGTGCGGTTGCGTTGCTACTTGGGTGCAAGATTGCGTCGGCTACTGCCGCGCGGAAGCAAGATTCCGTTTATCACGCGGCGCATCCGGTGGCGTTGGCCTGGGCCATGCTTGCTGATCGCCGTATTGCTTCATGATGGTCGATGGCGCGATTGAAGTCCGATGGCGATCGGAACTGCTTGTCCGCAGATCATTTTCAACCACCCCGAACTGGGAAGCCAGACCTTAGATCCGGGTATGCAATTGCGCGACGACCTGCTCGCCTAGCAAGGGCTGCTGGGGTGTGCGTCGGGTTCTGAGAGGGCTTGGATGCGGGCGGTGAGGATTGCGGTCCATTCGGTGAGGTATTCGGTGTCTGGGATGTGGGTGTTGGGTTGGTGGAAGAGGCTTGCTGCGAGGCGGGCGCCGAGGATGCTGTTGATGCCGAGTGCGGCTAGGACGGTGCATTGTTGTTGGGTGAGGTTGGGTGCCCAGGCGTTGATCCAGTCGGTTAGTTCGGCGTTGAGTCCGTCGACGAGGGCTGCGTAGGCGGTGTCGAGTCGTGGTGATCGTCCGGCTGTGGTGCGTACGGCGATTTGTAGGAGTTCGTTTTCGTGGTCGACGACGGCGAGTAGGTAGCGGCCGAGGACGGTGAGTTCGGCGTCGAGGTTGCAGAGTCCGGCGAACATGTCGCGGATGTGGTGCATGGCTTGGCGGCGGTCGAGTTGGCGGTCGATGCCGGCGTCGAGCAGGGCTTCTTTGGATTTGAAGTGGTGATACAGTGCCCCTGATCCGGGTGCTAGTCCGGCGGCGGCTTCGATTTGGGAGACGCTGGTGGCGTCGAATCCTTTGGCGCTGAATAGGCGCATTGCTTCGTTGACGAGGCGTTCTCGGGTCGGCGCGGTTGCCGGCATTGACCTCTCCAAAATGATCGCTTATGTTTTAGAACCGCCCACTTTACTTGTTTTGATAGCTCCGGGGGAGCTTTCCATGCCGTATCAGGATGTGCCAGTTCCGTGTGGGCGGATTCGGCGGATGTTGCCGTTGGTGGGGTTGACCGCTCGGGTGGCTGGGGGTCGGCTGGTTGATGTGTTGTGTGATCGGGCTGGTGGTGGCGCTTCGGCGGCGCGTTTTCATCAGCGTACTGCTGATCGTTATGTGGAGGTGTTGGGTCGTTCTCGTGGTGCGTTGATGAAGGCTGGTCAGTTGGTGTCGATGATTGATGCTGGCGCGGTGGGCAGTGGTGGGTTTTTGCCGTATCAGAAAGCGTTGTCGCGGTTGCAGGTTGAGGCTCCGCCGATGGGTGCGGGGTTGGTGGGTGAGATTTTGGATGCTGAGTTGGGTGGTGCTGTTGGGTGTTTCGCTGATTTTGCGAGTGAGCCGGTGGCGGCGGCGTCGATTGGTCAGGTGCATCGTGCCAGGTTGCGTGATGGTCGTGAGGTTGCGGTCAAGATTCAGTATCCCGGGGTAGGTCGGGCGATTCGTGATGATTTGGCTAATACCGAGTTGATCGCGACGTTTGTTCGGTTTGTCACGGCGGCTTCTAATATTGAGATTGATATCCGTGCGTTGGCGCGTGAGGTGGCGGCGGGGATTCGTGAGGAGGTCGATTATCGCCGTGAGGCGGCGATGATTACGGCGTTTAGTGAGCTTTATCGGGGTCATCCGTTTTTTCGTATTCCTGATGTGGTTCCGGAGTTGTCTGGGGATCGGGTTTTGACGATGACCTATCTGGATGGGATGGGGTGGGCTCAAGCGCGACGTGCGGATCAGGATTTGAAAAATGTGTGGGCTGAAGTCGTTCGGCGCTTCTTCTACAGTGGGCTACGCCACGCTAATCTGTTGCATGCTGATCCGCATCCGGGCAACTATTGTTTCCACGCTGATGGCACGGTGGGATTTCTCGACTATGGGTGTGTCAAGGTTGTTCCGGAGTTGCAGCGTCGGCGATGGGTCGAGATGGTCCGCGCCCTCTTGGATGACCGGCGTGTGGATGCCCGCGACTTGATGTCTCAGGTCGGCTTTTTCGACGCTGATGCTGCTATCACAGCTGACGAGCTCCAGGATTGGTGGGCCGATATCTTCGCGGAGATTATTGGCGCATCGCAGCCGGTCACCTACACCCCCGACAATATGGCCAGGTTGATTCGACGGTTTTTCGATCCGTCTGACCGCAATCCCCTCAATCGGATGACGATACCTGAGCATTTTGCGTTTGTAGGTCGGGCTCAGTTCGCCGTCACCGCCGTGTGTGTTGGTCTGCAGGCGACTCTGCCTGGTCGGTCGATCGCTGACGACATGGACGGTGTCGCTGAACCCACGACCGAGATAGGCAAGCTACACCACGCCTGGGTACGTCAAAACCGGCTGCCTTCGGCATTCGACCACCACAACCACCCCTAGCACTGTCCTTGTCGACGCTACTTTTCCCCGCGATCCGACCGTCCATTCGCGAGATATGCCGCCGGCCTTAGCCGCAACCGGGAACCATCGCGAGACTTTCGATGCTTCTCGGTATTACATCATCATCGCTCAATGTTGCTCATCGCGGCGTTGCGGCGCGTTGCACTCACTGTTCAGCGCACGTGATTCACAAAGCTTCGGGCAAAGTCGCTGGGGGTTTGGTGCCCCGTCCACGAGCTAGGTTGCAGAAGTTCGAACCGATGAAACGTCAGTGTCCGCTACATTGCATCCGTGCCGCACGCCGCGGTGCCGACAAAATTTGTGGTGGGCTCGGCCGGCCTCGACGCGGATACCGCTGTGGACGTCAGGAAGGGCTTCGGGCATCGAGTCGAGGCAGAGGTGGTCGGTCTTGTCCTTGGCAAGTGCAAGGAGCCGCAGTTGCAGATCAACGATCTGTCGGCGTATCGCTGCGGGATTGAGATTGTTGCGGTAAGTGATCAGCTCTACCGCTTGAGCAGGTGAAATAACCTTGGCTGCCAGCAGCCGCTCCATCGGCGTTTGAGGTTTGTCGTACAGCCGACGGCGGCGTCCGTCACGCGTGGCGGTATAGCCGATTGGCTTTTGGGTAGGAGTCAGATAGTTCAGCCGATCGTTGACGAGCTTCCACAGCCGGTTGAGCACTTGCCGTTCGACCTCAGTGTCATAGCGGTAGTAGAAGGCGTACTTGCGGACCAAATGGTTGTTCTTCGACTCGATTGTGATCTGGGCGTTCTCCTTGTAAGGCCGCAATTCGGTGAAGTAGAGCCCATGATCCCCGGTCCAGCCGATAGTCGCCTTTTCTTCGAGGAATCCACTGTCGTTGTCGAAGTCCATGCCCGTTATTTCGTAGGGTATTTCAGTCACCGCGGCGCGCAGGCCCGCAAGGGTGTGGACGTGGGCATTGTTGCGGATTGTGTGCGCGAACACCCAGCCGGTATGTAGGTCGGTCAGATTCAGTGTGTGTGCGAACTCGCCTTTGAGCGTCGGCCCGCAGTGCGGAAAGGTCTCGCCCTCGAAGAAGCCGGGTTCGTACGCCGCCTCGTCAGTGGAATTACGAACAGCGATTGAATTACGCAGCAGCGGAGGCGGTTTCGGCGCTAGCATCCCACCGAGTCGGTCCTTCGCCTTGACTTGTCCCAGATATCGGTCAATTGTTGCTGCCGACATTGACAGTAACTCCTCGCGCACCTGCGAGCTGTAATGGTCGTGCCCAAAAGCCAGCTCACCGTGTCGTTCGAGTCCATCGAGCTGGGTGCGCATTGAGGCCGCCAAGTACTTGCCGCATAGCCCCCCGAGACCGCTTGTACCTTCTGCAGCACTTCTAGCGCGTCGTGGGAATACTTCCTTGTCCGGTGCTCGCGTGCAGGCTTATCGGCCTGGCCCTCACATCCCGGGGGCCGCCGAGCAGCGGCCCCGAGCCGGCGCCGGGCATTGTCACGTGACCATCCAGTGATTGTGACGACTTGATCGAGGATCCGGCCCTTGTCCTTCTTGGACGCCTGCGCGTACGCCTGAGCGAAGTTCGCGGCGATTTCGACTCGAGACGACATCGACAACCCACTCTCCATCCATGGCGAGACTCGCTATTTTTGAGGCCTATTCGTGCTAAAGCGCTCAGCGTGTTTCGCAGGTACTTTCAAGCGAGGCCCGTCATGGCTTTTGACTAGGCCAAGTGACAACTTGTGTTTGCAAAGCATATACTGTACTCGAATGTTCGAGTGTGTGCTGAGGGTGGCGATTTGGCCTCTTCGGCCGACTGTTTCGTCGGTGGCCGCTGTGTGCGGCCGCGGAGTGTGCTCTGTGTGCGGGCGTTTGCGAGCTGCATGCACCTCAAGCGGCAGTCTCTAGCGCGAGCTTTAGCTCGTTCGGAATGCGTTGGTGGCCAAGGACAAATCCCACACCTGTGACGACAACCGCGATCTGACTTGATGCCTAAGACCGTCGTGCGACTCATCACCATCAGCCTTTCGGAGATGGCTACGACAGCCCCGCTGTCGCCACCTGGGTTCGTGTCATCGGCTTTAGATACGCAGTTGCCGAACGACACATACGCCATGCGGGCCTCCCTGTGCTTTGTCGGTGCGATCGCCGGTATCTGGGTAGGGGCTCAACCGGACGACATTGATTTTCGGATCTCGATCTCAACTAACGCCCGTCATCGGCGATGTTCCGACCGCCTGTGGCCATCCGCAGCCAAGGTCTGGCCGGGGCAACTGTCATAGTGGAGTATCAACGGCTAGCTCTGTGTTCGATTGCTCATCCGCGATCCGGACGGACCCGACCGGCATTTCACCGCCGGCGCGCTATTCCGCGGCGGCGTGGTGGATCAATCCCAACCTGAGCGGCGTCACGCAAATCATCGGAATATTTCGGTGCAGTGCTTACCATCATCGGAGGTAAATGTGTCCGCTTTGCTCTTACGGCTGTAAACCATTCGCGTCATCGGCTCGGCCCTGCCTTTCCAGACGCGGACAGTGAGAAAGTGGTGCGCGCCACTCAAGATTGCTTGTGGTGCAACGCTAGCCGCCTACTAGAAGTGGTATCGGGCGTCCTATCGTTAGGAAGCCAGTAGGAGTCACTAGGTGGTTGAGGATGTGTCTCAAGGCCGTTGTGAAGGCAGCCGAGATACACCACCAAGACCGCGTAGCCAGCGCCGGCGCCGCGACACACTATCGTTCGATGAAGCTAGAACATTGGTTTGCTGCATACTCAGCAGATTCTGGACTGCGCCCGGTCGTGTGAAACCGTCTGGTTGCGCGGCTGTGTGCGGCAAGGCGCAATAGTCAGTCTGAACCGGTTCTAGGTGGGCGGGATATCTTCCCGCTGCAGTTGCGGCGTGTAGGGCTAGTCCAGTCTTGAGCATGTTGCGCATCAGCCGTTCACCCGCCAGCGGGTAATGACCGCTGTGTCAGTGGGGTAATTCCGCTTGACGTCGACAACTCACTGTCCATGCACGGCGACTGTAGCCATTTCGCGGGCCGATTTTTTGAGGCACCGAGAACGTTTCGCGGGCAATTTAAGTGAGGCATGTTGTCGAGTTGATGGCCAGTTGACTCCGCCGTAGCTTGTTGCGTCACAAGGTAAGCGCAGCCGTGGGCACAGGTGCTCGGCTGCCCGAATGATCAGCGCGGTCAAGGTCAGCGAAAGTCTCGGTGGAATCGACTGGGCGGAATTTCGCAGAAGGGGATTAGCGTGGTGGTGCAGTCATGCGGCGATTCATTTGCCCATGTTCTCGGTGAGCGAAAGTGCGGCGTCCGCGATTTGGCGGCGAAGGACTGGCTGTTTTCGAGTGCGGCGGATCTGCAGGCCGTCAGGTACCGCTGCTGCCTCGGAGCCATCCGGGATTTCAGATGACAGGCAGCTCCACAGATTTCGCTCATCGACGGTTGCGCGACGGCCTCATTGCCATGGGTGGGGTCTCGGCTCGACTTAGCCGGCTCTCGCGGAACTCCTACCGTAATCCGTACACGGCGGTAGGGTGGCCCGAAGCTGTTTATCCGGAGCGGGATTGGTTCAGCACACCGGAGTACCTGAGTCTCTACGGCACGTCGGTTTGGGATGATTTGGCCGAACCTACTCGTCGACTACTCGCTTTTCACGAGGCGGCGAATTTTTACAGCGTCAACATCCACAGTGAAAAGTCGCTCATGCAGGGATTGGCGGCCCGCCTTTACCGCCAGGACCTTATGGATGTAGCTGGCTACTTGCACCACTTCCTCGATGAGGAGAACAAGCACAGTATCTACTTTGGTGAGTTCTGTACTCGTTACGCACAAGTGTACCGGACTCGGCGACTCGCCGAAGATCGCGATTGTCAACCGCGTGACGTCGAGGATTTTCTCTTCTTCGCCAAGGCGATGATATTCGAAGAGATCGTTGGCCAGTACAAGTGGGTCCAGTCCCGGGATGCACGACTGCATCCCATTGCTCGGTTCATTAACCACAACCATGACGGGGATAAGTCGCGGCACCTTGTTTTCGGGCGTTGCCTGGTGAACGTGCTTTGGGAGGCGTGTGCTCCCTACTGGGGTGACGCCAGGATTTCTGACGTACGCGACCAGCTGGCGCTATTCTTCATCGCCAGCTGGCGTGACTACTACAACCCCGATGTCTTCGCCAATGTCGGGTTCGACGATCCGTGGCAGCTGGCTGAAGACGCGTGGGGAAACGCCCAACAGCGACGCCACCGGCGTGCCTTGTCCACAAATTGCCTCAACTTCCTGCTATCCAACGAGATCCTTATAGAAGAGCCAGCTGATGCTTTCTGAATCAGAGATCCGGAAGGCGCTGCGTTCCTGGATTCTTACCAAGGTGGAAGTGCTTGGTTCTGCGGAACTCGCCGATCAGACGCCTTTGTTCGATAATCACCTTCTTCGCTCGGCTCATCTTCCAGAGTTGCTGCTCCTGCTCGAACGGCTGCAAGGTTCGCCGATCGATGTCGAAAATCTTCATCCGGGCGATTTCCGGGACATCGAGACGATTATTCGCCGGTTCGGAAAGCCGGATTCGGCTGCGCAAAACGCAGACGGTGCCGACAGCTCTTAGCGGGGATGGCCCCGCAGGTGACCTCGAGAAATCTGCGATTGACCCGCCGACTCTGGAAAAACAAATGAAAGGAAAATCAGATGACGCTCACGATTGGTGCGACCATAACCGCGGCGCTTGGCGTGCCGAATGTAAAAAACATCTGGGGGAATACTCCACTTCCACAACCATCTCGGCCGCCGGGGAGGCGAACGTGGAAGCGCCCTGGTGGTCGGGCAAGAAAATTTCTGAGTAGAACGCCTACAAGACAATGCCAACATTCGATTCACCTGAGACCGCGTATGATTTGTTCGCCAGGTTTTTCAAAATCCTGCTTGCTGACGATGCCCTTTCTTCTAAGTATCGCGAGTCAAATCTTTCGCTGCATCTCATGTGTACCAGACCGGACCTTGAGATGTCCGTCTCGCCGGAAACCGGCGTAGTCGC
This sequence comes from Mycobacterium sp., assembly GCF_965230835.1. Lineage (GTDB taxonomy): Bacteria > Actinomycetota > Actinomycetes > Mycobacteriales > Mycobacteriaceae > Mycobacterium. The sequence continues at coordinate 1,843,986 of NZ_CBDDLW010000002.1, read as the reverse complement.
CGGACCGCCTGCGCAGCTGTCGGCGATCCGCATCAAGATGTCCTGCGACACTGCGCACGCGCTGTGGTTGGGAAAAATTCCTATATCGATTGCCATTGCCGCCGGGAAGGTGCGGGTAAGGGGAAGCATTGCCGAGGTTCTCGAATTCGTACCGATTCTGCACCCGGCTTTTGATCTTTACCCACAACTAGCTGCTGAGCGCGGCATCATCGTTTGATCTGCAAGTTGGACGGTCGCGTCTCATCGCTGGTGTAAATGGTCACGGGCGTAGGTTCCGTCGCAACCGACGAAAGCTATGAAGGAGGGGCTACGCCCGTGACCAAGCGAGTATCGCCGATTGAGCGTGTGCGTGTTGAGATGGATCAGTTGTTCGCCGCGACCGAGCGGCCGTTGACCGAGATTTTGGAGGAGGTCGGGCGGTTATCGGTGCGTCTGGTGTTTCAGGTCGCCGTGGAGGCCGAGGTAGAAGCAGTGTTGGGCCGAGCCCGTCACCAGCGTCGGGTTCAGGACGGCCCGGGCGGGTACCGCAATGGGTATCAACCGCCGGCGACGGTGAAGACCACGATGGGCTCGGTCGAATTATGCCGCCCGAAACTACGCGACACCGACGAGCGGTTCTGTTCGCGGCTATTCGGTGCCGGGGTGACGCGCACCCACGCTCTGGAGGCGTTGGTGATTTCGGGATGGGTGCGCGGTTTGTCGGATCGCGACATCGAGGCCGCGTTGGCCGAGGTGCTGGGCTCGCAGGCGGCGTTGTCGCGCTCGACGGTGAGCCGGATTTGTGCGGCCATCAAAGACGAGTTCGCTGCGTGGTCGTCTCGACGCCTTGATGAGCTGGTGTTGGACTACCTGTTCTTGGATGCCTCGAACTTTCGGATGCATCCCAACGCCCCGGCCGAGCCGGTGCTGGCCGCCTGGGGCATCTGCACCGACGGCAAGCCCCTGTTTATTGGGCTGGCCCCAGCCGCAGCGGAGTCGGCTGATGCGTGGGCCGACTTCTTGGCTGACCTGAGGAACCGGGGACTACGCCCGCCGCTACTGGGCATCTCCGACGGGGCGCCGGGCCTGATCGCCGCATGGGAGACCACGTTTCCGGCAAGCCTGCGTCAGCGGTGTCTGATCCATCGCTGCCGTAACGTCATCGCCAAGACACCTGTCGCGGTCCAGGACGAGATCAAAGCCGCGTTCTGGTCGATCTTCGATGACATTGACCAGCCACCCGGCCAGCAGGCCGTGGATGAAGCCACCCGCCGCGCCGAGGAGTTCACCACCACATACCGCGGGCTCTACCCAGCCGCGGTCGCTTGCCTGGCCAACGACTTCGCCTCGCTGAGCGTGCATTTGCGCTTCCCCCGCCAACACTGGACACGCATCCGCCATTCCAACCTCATCGAACGCACCTTCGGAGAATCCCGTCGCCGGGTCAAGGTCATCGGCCGCCTACCCGGCGAAACCAGCTGTCTGTCGCTGGTATGGGCCGTCCTCGACCGCGCCAGCCGCGGCTGGCGCGGAGTCACCCAAACATCAGCGACCAGCCGCCACCTCCAAGAACTACGCCACCAACTGCTCGAGCCACCCCGCCCACTGCATCCCCCCACCACAACAACCACGACCGACACCACCGCCGCGTAACATGACCACCAGGAACATGCGCCCAGCGTTTTTACACCAGTCCTAATGGCGTGTTCCCCGTGAATGAGTCCAGCTTGTTTTAGAGTCTCGTGGCCCTAAACGTGGGCTGGAAGGGACAAGGAAATGGCTGGTCGTAAGAGGTATGCCGCCGAAGACATTGTGCGCAAGCTGCGCCGAGCTGATGAGCTGGCCGCCGGCGGCAGCTCCGGTGAGCAGATCGCTGCCGAGCTGGGGGTATCGGCGGCCACCCTGTACAACTGGCGCCGAGCCTACGGGGGAATGGATCTCGATGCGGCCCGCGAGCTCAAGGAACTGCGCGAGCAAAACGGGCGGCTCAAACGGCTGTTGGCCGAGGCCGAGCTCGTCAAAGACGCCCTACGTGAGGTGGCCAAGGGAAAATTTTGAGCCCAGCCGCCAAACGCCGCGCCGTGGACATGCTCACAGAAGTCAAGGGCATCTCAGAACGGTTGGCGTGCCAAGCGGTTGGGCTGGCCCGCTCAACCTACCGACGTGTCCGTATCGACCAGACCCCGGCGGACCCGGATGCCGATCTGCGGGCCTGGCTGCGTTCCTACGCCCGCAAACACCCCTGTCACGGGTTTCGCCGTGCGTGGTCGGCGTTGCGCTACGACGAGCATCACCAGGTCAACAAGAAGAAGATCCACCGGCTGTGGCGCCAAGAGGGACTGCAAGTCGCCGTCCGCTCCCCACGCAAACGTGGTGGTGTGCCCTCAGTGCCGCCGATCATCGCCGATGCCCCCAAGGTGGTGTGGGCGCTGGATTTTCAGTTTGACTCCACTATCGACGGCAGGTCGGTCAAGATCGCCTCGATGCTCGATGAGCACACTCGCGAGTCGCTGCTGGACATGACCGCACGCTCCATCACCGCCGAGGCGCTGGTCGACGAGCTCGAGCGAGTGTTCACCACTGCCGGGGGTCCGCCCACGGTGCTGCGCATGGACAACGGGCCGGAGCTGATTTCTCAAGCGTTGCAGCAGTTTTGCGACGGAAAAGTCGGGCTGACCTATATCCCCCCAGGTCAGCCCTGGAAAAACCCCTACATTGAATCCTTTAACAGCCGCTTACGAAAGGAGTGTCTGAACCGCAACTACTGGACTGACCTGCTCGAAGCCAAGGTGGTGATCAGCGATTTCAAACACGAGCACAACCACCGCCACCGCCACTCATCGCTGGGTTATCGCACTCCGGCCGAATACGCTGCCCAATGCAGCCACACCCATCACCCCATAGCCTGCGACATCAACTAAAATCCAGATCAACAACAACCTGGCTCTAATTCCAGGTGGACCCGATATCGGGGACCAGCCACTAAGACGCCACCAGTTGGACTGCGTCAACCGCCTATTGCGATGAACCTCAAACAAACTTAAACATACGTTCATTGCTCACTCTATAATCCAAATTGCTGGTGTCGACGATTTGACTCCAGGCCTGTATGAGTTGGTCGCGACGGTTAGCGAGTTCGTTGTTCGGGGAAACTACGGGCAGATCCACTCTCGCTGGCATGCAGCGACAGCGGGGTCGCTGGCCAAGATTCTTTTGGTTAGCTGGTCTTGCCGAGTTGGACCGGGCCCTCTGTTTGCGGATGTAGTTGGCGGCTCAGATGCTTATTGAGCTAGCGCTGCCGCCGCATCAGTCGCTTCGCGAATCGGGCCGCGCCACAGGTCGCCGTGGCCAGGCGCAAGGATCTCAGTTTCGAGCAGGGCCAGCGCGGACAGGCTCCGCAGACAGTCCTGCTGGCTATGGCTGAAAATCTCGGGCAACAGCTGCGGCCCGCGGTGGCGCAGTAGCGGATGACCGGTGATCAGCGCGTCGCCACTGGCGAGCACACCGTCGACGAGATACGAACAATGACCACTGGTATGCCCCGGAGTGAACACAGCCATCGGATGGCCGGGTAGCTCCGCTCCTGTCATGTTGGTTAGCGCCTGGGCGGTCGGGATTCCATCGCGGATCAAGCCGCCCTTGCGGATCAGGTGAACGCCCCAGATCGCCCACCGCGGTCGCCAGATGCGCAACGCGACGTCGAAAACCGCCACCTGCTCGAGGTACTCGCGCTTGGCATGCCCCACCTCGTCGGCATGGCAATACACCGGAGTGCCGTACTCGCTGGCGAACCAGATCGCAGAGCCGAGATGGTCGACGTGCGCGTGCGTGAGCAGGATGGCACGCACGTCACCGGGCTGGTAGCCCAGCTTGCGCAGTGAGGCCAGCACCTCCTGACGATCGCCGGGATAGCCTGCGTCGATCATGAGGACGCCGGAATCGTCGGCCACCAGCACCCAGTTGACCGCATGGCCACGAGCGAGATACACGATGTCGGTGACCTGGACAAGCTCGGTCGATGTCTTGAACTGGTGCGCCATGCTCGCGAGTCTAGGAGCGACCACAAGCGCGGCGAACCTGGGCGCGGCGGGTCACGTTTATCGGACAGGAGTAGAAAGAACTGGTGGCTGAACTGAAACTCGGATATAAAGCGTCCGCCGAACAATTCGCACCGCGCGAGCTCGTCGAACTGGCCGTTGCCGCCGAAACTCACGGCATGGACAGCGCCACCGTCAGCGATCACTTCCAGCCGTGGCGTCATCAGGGTGGGCATGCACCGTTCTCGCTGGCGTGGATGACCGCTGTGGGCGAACGCACCAACCGGCTACTACTGGGCACTTCGGTGCTCACCCCAACCTTTCGCTACAACCCGGCGGTGATTGCGCAGGCATTCGCCACCATGGGCTGCCTGTACCCGAACCGCGTCTTTCTCGGAGTGGGCACCGGTGAGGCGCTGAATGAGATCGCCACTGGTTATCAGGGCGTCTGGCCGGAGTTCAAGGAACGGTTCGCGCGGCTGCGTGAATCGGTGCGGTTGATGCGCGAGCTGTGGAGCGGCGACCGCGTCGACTTCGACGGTGAGTACTACCAGCTCAAAGGTGCCTCGATCTATGACGTGCGGGAGGGGGGCGTGCCGGTGTATATAGCCGCCGGCGGTCCGGTGGTGGCCAGATATGCGGGCCGAGCTGGCGATGGCTTCATCTGCACGTCGGGCAAGGGCGAAGACTTGTACACCCAGAAGCTGATGCCCGCAGTTCGAGAAGGAGCGGCGGCCGCCGGGCGCAACGTCGATGACGTCGACAAGATGATCGAGATCAAGATCTCCTACGACCCCGATCCCGAGCTAGCCTTGTCGAACACCCGGTTCTGGGCGCCGCTGTCGTTGACAGCCGAGCAGAAGCACAGCATCGACGACCCGATTGAGATGGAGAAGGCTGCCGACGCGCTGCCGATCGACCAGATTGCCAAGCGCTGGATTGTGGCGTCGGACCCCGACGAAGCCGTCGAAAAAGTCGGGGAGTACGTGGCTTGGGGTCTCAACCACCTGGTATTCCACGCACCTGGGCATGACCAGCGCCGGTTCCTGAGCCTATTCGAGAGGGATTTGGCGCCCAGGTTGCGGCGGTTGGGCTGAAAGCCGGGCTGTGCCCACTCCAGAGGCCTCCGCGATCTACATCGCTGCTCCCGAAGCGGAGACCGGCAAGTCTACAATCGCTCTGGGGATCTTGCACCGACTGACCGCCACAGTCGCCAAAGTTGGTGTGTTCCGACCGATTACTCGCACGTCTGGTGTCGATTCGCCGCGGCTGGATTCATCGGGATGCACCGAGAACCGGGACTACATCCTGGAGCTGCTGCTCGAGTACGCCACTGCGGGCCTGCCCTATGAACAGTGTGTCGGCGTGACATACCAGCAACTGCACGCCGACGGCGAAGCCGCGATCGCCAAGATCGTCAGTTCCTACTATGCGTTGGCCGAATCATGTGACGCGGTGGTGATTGTCGGCAGCGATTACACCGACGTCGCCAGCCCGGTTGAACTTTCGGTCAATGCCCAAATTGCGGCTAACCTCGGGGCGTCGGTGCTTCTGACGGTACGGGCCAAGAACCGAAGTCCCGAGCAGGTCGCGAACGTCGTCTCTGTCGGCTTGGCTGAGTTGCGTGCCCATCGTGCTCATACCGCGGCGGTAGTCGCTAATCGATGCGAGCCAGCAGAGGTGGAAGTTCTTCGCGCACAGCTCGCCCAGATTTTTCCAACGCCCGCGCCGCCCAGTTATGTGTTGCCCGAGGCCCCACTGCTCTTGGCGCCGACCGTGGCCGAGCTGGAGCAAGCTGTCAACGGGACTTCTATCAGCGGTGACGCGTCGCTGTGGAGCCGTGAGGTGCTAGGCGTGCTGGCCGCCGGCATGACTGCCGATCATGTGCTGGAACGGCTGCGCGACGGTATGGCAGTGATCACCCCTGGTGACCGTTCGGACGTGGTGCTCGCCGTTTCCAGCGCTCATGCCGCCGAGGGGTTTCCCTCGCTTTCGTGCATCATCCTCAATGGTGGGTTTGAGCTGCACCCGTCGATCGCTGCGCTGGTTTCCGGACTGCGGCTGCGGCTGCCGATCATCACCACAGCGTTGGGTACATACGATGCCGCTAGCGCGGCGGCCGCGGCTCGCGGCCGGGTGACTGCAAACTCGCGACGTAAGATCGACACTGCTCTGGATCTGATGGACCGCCACGTCGACATCGAAGACCTGCTGGCGCAGTTAACAATTCCGATCCCAACGATTACCACGCCCCCTATGTTCACCTACGGGCTGCAGCAGCAAGCACGTTCTGATCGCAGACATATCGTACTGCCTGAAGGGGAAGACGACCGCATCGTGCAAGCGGCCGGCCGCTTGCTTCAGCGCGGCATCGCAGACTTGACGATCTTAGGTAGTGAGGCCCAAATCCGTTTGCGCGCAGCAGAACTCGGGGTAGGCGTCGATGCTGCTGCAGTGATTGACCCGCGTACCAGCGAATTGCGGTACCAATTCGCCGATCAGTACGCCCAGCTGCGTGGGGCCAGGGGAGTCACCGTCGAGCAAGCCCGCGAGATCATGTATGACGTATCGTATTTCGGCACCATGCTGGTGTACAACGACATGGTCGACGGCATGGTTTCTGGCGCTGCTCACACCACGGCTCACACCGTTCGTCCAGCATTCGAGATTATCAAGACCGAGCCGGGCGTCTCGACGGTGTCTAGCGTCTTCTTGATGTGCCTGTCGGATCGGGTGCTGGCGTATGGTGACTGCGCTATCGTTCCTGACCCGACTCCCGAACAGCTCGCCGATATTGCGATCAGTTCAGCGCGCACTGCCGCGCAGTTCGGCATTGAGCCGAGGGTCGCAATGCTGTCGTACGCAACCGGCGATTCCGGCAGCGGGATCGGTGTAGACAAAGTAAGGGCAGCAACGGAGTTGGTGCGGAATAAAGATCCCCGGCTATTGGTCGCCGGACCCATCCAGTACGACGCGGCAGTCGAGCCATCGGTCGCGGCTGCCAAAATGGGTGATTCGGCGGTGGCGGGCAACGCCACGGTGCTGATCTTCCCTGACCTCAACACCGGAAACAACACCTACAAGGCTGTGCAGCGCACGGCTGGGGCAATTGCGATTGGCCCAGTGCTGCAAGGCTTGCGAAAACCGGTCAATGACCTGTCCCGGGGCGCACTGGTCGAGGACATCGTCAATACCGTCGCTATCACCGCGATCCAGGCGCAAGGTGTCCGTGATGGATGACAAAAGCGTTGTGCTGGTGATTAACTCCGGCTCTTCGTCGCTGAAGTTCCAGCTTGTCGAACCGGCGTCCGGCACGGCACGCGCGGTCGGAATCGTCGAGAAAATCTCTGAGCGGTCGTCGTCGGCCCACCTGGATGCCGGGGAAACCCATTTAGAACGTGCCAGCCCGGTCGCCGATCATGACGCAGCCCTGCGTCTAGCGATCGAGCTGTTGGCGGATTCCGGCATCGTGCTGAAGTCGGCTGGTCTGGCGGCAGTGGGGCACAGAGTAGTACACGGTGGCAACAAGTTTCATCGGCCAACTCTCTTGGATGACGCGGTCGTCGACCAGCTCAGAGACCTCTCGCCGCTGGCTCCGCTGCATAATCCTGCTGCGGTGCGCGGAATCGAGGTTGCCCGCAAGCTACTGCCCGATATTCCGCACGTCGCAGTCTTCGACACCGCCTTTTTTCACGACCTACCGCACGAAGCGGCGACTTATGCGATCGACCACGAGTTGGCCACGCATTGGGGCATTCGACGTTACGGATTTCACGGTACGTCGCACCAGTACGTCAGCAGTCAGGCCGCGGCCTTCCTAGGCAGGCCACTTGATGATCTGAATCAGATTGTGCTGCATCTGGGCAACGGGGCATCGGCGTCGGCGATTGCCCGTGGCCGTCCGGTCGACACCTCGATGGGCCTTACCCCGTTGGAAGGCTTGGTGATGGGCACCCGCTCTGGTGATGTTGACCCTGGCGTCTTCAGTTACTTGGGCCGCACCGCGAAGATGAGCGTAGCCGAGATCGAGTCGATGCTTAACCACCGGTCGGGAGTCTTGGGGTTGGCCGGTGAGCGAGATTTTCGGCGCTTGCGTTTAATGATCGAATCCGGTGATCGAGCAGCACAATTGGCCTACGACGTGTTCATTCACCGGCTGCGCAAATACATCGGTGCCTACCTGGCAGTGCTGGGACATACCGATGTGGTGAGCTTCACCGCGGGCATCGGTGAGCACGATGCGGCGACGCGTCGTGACGCTTTGGCCGGGATGAGTGAACTCGGAATCGACCTCGACGAGCATCGCAACCTAGGCGTGGACCTCGGCGCTGGGCGGATTGCGGGCATTTCCACGGACAACTCACCGATTGCCGTGCTCGTGGTTGCTACCAACGAAGAGCTGGCTATTGCCCGCGATTGCATCGACGTGCTCCGCGAGTAGCTCTGATGACCGGCAGAGCTCTGCCATGGGTACCCAGCAAAGCGTTTTCCGCAGTTGCTCAATCCCCGACATTCATGCGATGAATGGGTACGGCGCAAGAATCCCTAGAACGTGCTGGTAGGTCGCACCTGATTAGCCATGTCTACCAGCGTGTACCGGTGGCGTTGGGTGGGAGCGAGCCGCGCCAGGGTACGTAGCGACGCCTCGACGCCCAGCCGCAGCCCGTGATCGGTGAACGGAAAACCGAGGATGTGGTTGGTGCTCGCCTGGTTGTTTTGCAACCAGTCCATCGCACAGCCGAGTACCAGAGCGCGGATCTGCAGCACGCGCGGTTCGGTCGGCGGCAGCGCTTCCACCCGTCGGGCGGCGTCGCGGATCTGCTGCTCAGTGATTTCACTCCTCGACCGACCGGACAGCAGGGTTACCGCACTGGTCAACCGCGCGGTAGTGAAATGCCGGGAGGTGGCGGGCACCTCGTCGAGAGTGCGCACCGCGCCAACTCGATCGCCCGCGGCCGACTGAGATCTTGCCAGTCCGAAGGCCGCTGAGATGACGCCGTCGTCGGTGCGCCACACCGACTGGTAGAAGTGGTGCTGGTCGGCCTTTCCGGCCAGCTCGGCCGTGGCGGCTAGCGCCATTTTGGGGGCCAGTTCGCCGGGGAAAGTATCTAGTACCTCAGTGAAATGCTTGATCGCGGCGTCGTAGTCACCGGTAAGTAGCTCTGCGACAGCGCGATACCAGATCAGTCGCCACAGCCAACCCACCCGCTCGGCCAGGTAGTCGAGTTTACGGTTGGCCTTGGCCACGTCGCCTAGGTCAAGTAGGGCCCGAACTTCCATCAGCGGAAGTTCGATCGACTCGGACACGTCAATGTCCTTTTCGCCCACCGAGCCATGGCGGAAGGCGCGTAGCGAATCCAGTGTCTGCACGGGTTGTGAGAGCACTGTGGCCTGTAATACCGGGGCAGCGACATCGGCTGGGTCAACCAGGGGCACCTGCAACGCTGTCACGATCTCGGTCGCGGTGAGCTTCTCCGAATGCACCTGGCCATCCAGATACACGTCGGTATGTGCGACCAGCAGCTCTACCCCGAACGTGGAGCGGGTTCGACTGAAGATCGTCGACAACCCAGGTCGCGGCACCCCAGTGTCTTGGCAGACCACCTCGCGCAGAACGCCCATCAGCTGCGCGGACATCTCTTCGGTGCTGGTGAACCGGCGCCGTGGGTCGGGATCCGTTGCGCGACGCAACAATCGGTGGAACGAATCGTATGTAGTCAGCACCGGGTCGTGATCGGGCAGGCCGTCCAAGTAGCGTCCGCCGCGAGTGGGCATCTTCAACGTGAGTGCCGCGAGCGTGCGTCCCACGGTGTAGATGTCGGTGGCGATTGTTGGCCCGGTCCGCACGATTTCTGGTGCTTGAAAGCCGGGAGTCCCATAGAGGTAGCCGAACGAATTGATTCGCGAGACGGCGCCTAGGTCGATTAGCTTGAGTAGCTCTTCGGTGAGCATGATGTTCTCCGGCTTCAGATCGTTGTAGACCAAGCCCAAAGAATGCAGATAGCCCAGGGCGGGCAGGAGTTCAAGCATGTAGGCGATCGCTTCGGCGACCGGGAGCCGTTTGCCTCCGCTCGGTTTAAGCGACTGCCCGCCGATGTACTCCATGACGATGTATTCGATCGGGTTCCCGTGTGTATCCCTGTGCTCGACAAAGTTGAAGATCTGCACAATCGACGGGTGCACCACCTCGGCGAGAAACTGTCGCTCGGCCATCGCGATAGCCTGCGCCTCCGCGTCGCCGGAGTGCACCAGGCCTTTGAGCACGACCGGGCGGTCATTGACGTTGCGGTCGAGCGCTAGATAGACCCAGCCCAAGCCGCCGTGTGCGATGCAACCTTTGACCTCGTATTGGCCGGCGACAATGTCTCCGGGGCTCAGCTGCGGCAGGAACGAATATTTGCTGCCGCAATACGGACACCAGCCCTCCGATGCCCCGGCGCCCTCCGCGTTCGACCGCCCGACTGGTCTTTCGCAGTTCCAGCAGAACCGCTTGGACTCGGGCACCACAGGGTTGATCATCAGGGCTTTGAGTGGATCGATGTCTGGTACTCGCGGGATCTCGACCAGGCCCCCGCCGAGTTGCCTGACCGGCGGCAGTACCCGCGTCGCGACGGCCAACCGTTCCTGCGGCTCGGCGTCCAATGCGGCGACCGCGATGTGCGGCGAGTGGTCGTCATCGTCGAAATCAGGGCGGAACAACGCTTGAGTACCCACGGGCCGGGTCCCTGGCGACGAATCTGGTTGTGACTCTTCCGGCTGGGTGCCAGGTGCTTCGTCTTCCTGCTCCGGGACCGATACTTCGGGCTCTGATGACTTTTGCGCGGGTTTGGCCATCAGTCCACGTACCTCGGCGTGGGCGGGGCTGGTGCCGGGCCGAGGACCGACAACCACTTGCGATACAGCGTGTTCCACGTGCCGTCATTGCGGATCCGTTGGAGCGTGCCGTTGACGAATCGGACCAGCCCGGTGTTGCCTAGTTTGATCCCGATGCCGTAGGGCTGGTCGGCCATGTTTGGACCGACGATGTGGAGGTAGGGATCCTCTTCGACCAGCCCGGCAAGAATCGTGTCGTCGGTGCTGATGGCGTCGATCTGCCGCTGCTGCATTGCTACGAGGCAGTCGGCCCAGTTCACCACCGAGACGATAACCGGCGGCGGGGCAATCTCGCGGATGCGGCGCAGTGAGGTCGTCCCCCTAGCTACGCAGACCCGTTTGCCGGACAGGTCGGAAACTTTCGCGATCGCCGAGTCGCTCGGGGTCAGTATGCGCTGGTTGGCGTCGAGATAGACGGTGGAGAAATTCACCAGCTTGCGCCGTTCGCAGGTGATGGTCATGGTCTTGACCACGACGTCGACCCGCGACCGTTGCAGCGCGGTCACGCGCTCCGCCGCCGACAAGATTCGGTACTCGACGTGCGCCGGAGTGCCAAAGATGTCGCGTGCTATCTCACCAGCGATATCGACGTCGAAGCCGGTGATCTCACCGGTGATCGGGTCGCGAAAGCTGAACAGGTTGCTGCCGATGTCGAGCCCGACGATCAGCCGGCCGCGGGCGCGGATGTCTTCCACTGCGGCATCTGCCTCGGCTTCGGTGGGGAACGGGCGCAGACTGGCAGTGGGGTCGCAGTCCTGGCTCGACCGGTTGGGCGGCAGCGGGGGCTCGGACGGCATTTCTTGCATGCCGACCGGTGTGGGTTGAGGCAGGGTGGGTGTGGTCAACGCCTTGGGCGGTTCTTTATGGCTGCACCCGGCGAGTGCGATCGTCACCACAAGTGCCCCGAGTAGCGTCGACGCCCATCGGCAACGGGGCAAGCGCGCCATCATCGGTATTCCTTGAGCCGGGGCCACAGGGCAAGGGCGACAGCAACGGCGGCTCCAAGGCTGAGCACAACGCCGCCCAGTTGTGCGCCGGCCAGTCCCCGGTATGCGTCGAGCACGTCGCTACGCAGGTAACTGCGGCTTTGCGACATAGCTTTGGTCAGCGCCTCGTCGAGTTCGTCGAACGCCGGAGTCGAGTTGTCCTCACCCTTGCCCAACGCAACTTGGGTGGCGGCCCGATAGTTGCCGACTGAGATGTAGGAGTTGATCCGGTCATTGGCCTGACGCCAGCGGACCAGCAGCTGGTCGGCTCCTTGCAGGTCGACTTTGTCAACGGCGTTGGAGCGAGACATATAGTCGTCTAGCTGGTTCTGCATCGTATCGATGCGCTGGTGGAAAGACTCCTTGCGGAACTCTTCATCGCCGCGCCGAATCAGTGACAGTGTCTCGTCGGCTCGCGCTTGCTGGGCGGTGATCGCCAAGTTGGTGACGGCCTTGAGCGACTCAGCTGCCGTGTCTTTGGCGCTACGGCTGGCAGTGGTGGAGATGGTCAGCGCAGTTCCGACCCACACCACCATGACGAGGATACCCAGCGCGCCGACGACAAGGCCGGGGTTGATCCGTCTTCTGGTGTGTCGGGCCAGCCAGCGGTGCGCGAACGCGCCGAACAGCACGGTGGTAGTCACGACGAGGATCACTGGGGCTGGGATCTTGGTGGAAGCGGTGGTCTCTGTGTCCACCCGTGTTGACGTGGCTTCATACAGTTGTTGCGCGTTGGGCAGGATCGTCGACTGCATCAGTCCCGACGCTTCTGAAAGATACGAGGAGCCGACCGGGTTGCCCGCCCGGTTATTGGTCCGCGCGATCTCGACCAACCCGGTGTAGACGGCCAATTCGGCGTTGATTTGGGCCAGTAACTCCACCATTGCTTCGTCGGTTAGTCCACCTGAAGCCCTGGTCGCGGCTACCGCGGCGTCGGTGATTGCCTGCTCGTAGCGGACGCGGACAGCCCGTGGTTCGGCCTGGCCGATGAACGCGGTGGCGGCTGCGGCATCGGCGACCGAGAGCGTGGTGTAGAGCCGTCCGGCTGCATAGGAGAGGGGCTCGGTGTGCTCGAGCACGGTGGTCAGCACGCGCTGCCGGTGGTTGATCGTCGTCGAGGTGGCGAACGCGCTGGCGACGCCGAGAGCCGCCAAGACGATGCCGATGGTCAGGATTCGGCCGGGTGTTGTTGACACGAACCACCGGCGGGGATGCACCGGTTCGGTGGGCGACTGTGACCCTAGGGGCTCAGTCGATGGGTGCGCCAGCTCAACCGTCACGTCTGCTCGGACCTCAACTTTCGGCCGTCCCACGAACCTCTATAAGCAAATTCTAAGAGAATATTCCGACACATGGAGGGAGGCAGACCAAATTGCTCGCATCCTACTTTCTATCTCAGCTGTTCTTCATCGGTCTGCATATCCTGAACGCGTGCGGGGCGACGGCGACGGATGGGTGATATCCGACAGCGGCATTCACTATTGGGGTCGGTATGGTGCGGCCGGGCTGCTGCTTCGGGCACCCCGGCCGGACGGCTCCCCTGCGGTGCTGCTGCAGCATCGGGCGCCGTGGAGCCATCAGGGCGGCACCTGGGGTTTGCCGGGGGGTGCTCGAGACAGCCATGAGACGCCGGAGGAGACTGCGGTGCGCGAAGCGCAGGAAGAGGCCGGTCTGCATGCCGAACGACTCGCAGTGCGGGCGACGGTGGTCACGGCAGAGGTGCGCGAGGGCAGCGATACGAAGTGGGCCTATACCACGGTCGTCGCTGATGCCAGCGAGTTGCTGGACACCGTGCCCAACAGGGAGAGTGCGGAATTGCGTTGGGTCGCAGAGCGCGAAGTGCCCGAACTGCCGCTGCATCCCGGATTCGCCGACAGCTGGCAAAGGCTCCGGACGTCCCCGGCAACGGTACCGCTCGGGCAGAGCGATGAACGGCGACGATGCCTGCCGCGGACCATCGAGATAGAGGCCGGTGTTTTTCTCTGGTGCATGCCGGGCGACGCGGATCAGGTTCCGTCGCCGCTGAGCCGCCGGATCAGCTCGCTGCTGCAAGCGCCGACTTGAGCTGCTGAGCCGCGGCTTGTGGATCCGCAGCTGTGGTAATGGCGCGAACTACGACGATCCGGCGGGCGCCGGCGGCGAGGACGTCGGGTAGGCGTTGCGCGTCGATACCGCCGATCGCGAACCACGGTTTGTCACCGCCGAGTTCGGCCGCGGCCCGCACGAGCTGTAGGCCGGGCGCGGCGCGGCGCGGCTTGGTAGGAGTGGGCCAACACGGTCCGACGCAGAAATAGTCGCAGCTTGCGATCCCGGAGTGGGTCGTTGCCGCGGCAACCTGCTCGGGGCTGTGCGTGGACCGGCCGATGAGGGGACCCGGCCCAATAATCCCGCGGGCAACCGGCACTGGCAGGTCGCGTTGCCCTAGGTGAAGCGCATCCGCACCGGCTGCACGCGCAATATCGGCACGGTCGTTGACTGCGAACAGAGCTCCATGGCGGCGAGCGGCGTCGGCGAGGACCTCGCACGCAGCCAGTTCGTCGGAGGCCTCTAGCGGCCCGAACCGCTGCTCACCGGCTGAACCTTTGTCCCGAAGCTGGATGATGTCCACGCCGCCCGATAGGGCAGCATCGGCGAACTGGGCGAGATCACCAAGCTCTCGACGCGCGTCGGTGCACAGATAGAGCTTCGCTGTGGCGAGACGAGCCATCGTTCGGGTACCAGGTTGATGCACATCGTGACGTTAGCGCGCTAGCTTAGATGCTAGAAGAAACGAGACACGGGAGTCCCGGGTGACCGTAGTCGGCGGGACTGAGAGTGGGCACCGCCAGCTTGCAGGCCAGCTTGCAACGTGGATTTGCCCTGACCGTCACACCTGATCCGGATCATGCCGGCGAAGGGAGCATCGGATGGCGTCGGTTCGGCCGCGGCCGCCAGACGCGTCGTCGGCGTCGCTGGCAGTCATCGGCGGCGGAATTATCGGGCTCGCAGTGGCCCGACGCGCGGCCTTGGACGGATGGTCAGTACGGGTGCACCGCAGCGGCGAGTGTGGCGCGTCCTGGGTGGCCGGTGGCATGCTCGCCCCGCATAGCGAAGGCTGGCCGGGCGAGGAACGGTTGTTGCGGCTGGGTATGGAGTCTCTTCGGCTGTGGCGTGAGGGCGGCTTTCTGGACGGGCTGCCGGCGCATGTGGTTACCGCACGTGAATCGCTGGTCGTCGGGGTCGACCAGGCCGATATCGCCGACCTGCGGATGGTCGCCGACTGGTTGTCCGCACAGGGCCACCCGGTGATCTGGGAATCGGCTGCGCGCAACGTCGAGCCCCTGCTGGCCGGGGGGATCCGACACGGCTTCCGAGCGCCGACCGAGCTGGCTGTGGATAACCGCGCCGTGCTCGACGCGTTGTGTCGGGACTGCGAGCGGCTCGGAGTCCGGTGGTCGGCGCCGGTCGCCGATCTTTCTGATGCTGAGGGCGACACCACGGTGATCGCCAACGGTATTGACGCTCCCGCGTTGTGGGCCGGCCTGCCAGTGCGCCCGGTGAAGGGTGAAGTGCTACGCCTAGTCTGGCGAAAAGGCTGCATGCCGTTGCTGGAGCGAGTAATCCGCGCCCGTGTGCACGGGCGTCAGGTGTACGTGGTGCCGCGGGCGGACGGGGTTGTCGTCGGTGCCACTCAGTATGAACGGGGCCGGGACACCGCTCCGGTCGTCTCGGGAGTGCGTGACCTGCTTGATGACGCGTGTGCGGTCGTTCCGGCACTAGGGGAGTATGAGCTGGCTGAATGTGCCGCCGGACTGCGTCCAATGACGCCCGATAACCTGCCAATCGTGCAACGTTTGGACGAGCGGACGCTGGTCGCCACCGGTCATGGCCGGTCGGGGTTTCTCCTAGCGCCGTGGACCGCCGAGCAGGTCGCGTCCGAACTTGTTCGGGTGGGAGCCCGCTCATGATTGTGGTCGTCAACGAGCGCCGGGTCGAAGTCGACGATCAGACTACTGTCGCAGGTCTGTTGGAGTCGCTGGGTTTTCCGACCCGGGGTGTGGCGGTGGCGCTGCACAGGTCGGTACTCCCGCGATCTGACTGGACTACAAGACTTGCTGAGCTTCCTGCGGTCGGGGGGCAAGCGGATCTTGTCCGACTCGAAGTGGTGACGGCGGTACAGGGTGGTTGATCAGAAGCTGACGATCGCGGACCGCAGCTTTGGTTCGCGGCTCATCATGGGCACCGGGGGAGCGACCAACCTGGCGGTGCTGGAACAGGCATTGGTCGCATCAGGCACCGAGCTGACCACTGTCGCGATACGTCGGGTTGATGCCGAGAGCGGAACGGGACTGCTGGATCTGCTTAACCGGCTGGGTATTACTCCGCTGCCCAACACGGCGGGCTGCCACAGTGCGGCTGAAGCCGTCCTGACAGCGCAGCTGGCCCGCGAGGCGTTGAGTACCAACTGGGTCAAGCTTGAGGTTATCGCCGATGACCGCACCCTGCTGCCCGATGCAGTCGAATTAGTCCTGGCAGCAGAGCAATTGGTGGACGACGGATTCGTAGTCCTGCCATACACGAACGACGACCCGGCCCTGGCGAGTCGCTTGGAAGACACTGGCTGCGCTGCAGTGATGCCGCTGGGCTCGCCTATTGGCACCGGCCTTGGCATCGGCAACCCGCACAATATCGAGATGATTGTCGCCGGTGCCGGCGTTCCGGTGGTGCTCGACGCGGGAATCGGCACCGCCAGTGACGCAGCGCTCGCGATGGAGCTGGGTTGCGACGCCGTCCTACTGGCCACTGCGGTGACCCGGGCTGCTGATCCGCCGGCGATGGCCGGGGCGATGGCTGCGGCGGTCACGGCTGGCTATCTGGCGCGCCGCGCCGGCCGGATCCCCAAACGCTTCTGGGCGCAGGCATCCAGCCCGCTCGACGACTAGTAGCAAGATCATCAATGATGAAACGCTATGTTGCACTGGGCAGTTCGATGGCCGCCGGTCCGGGCATCCGGCCTCGTGCGGCAGGCGCGCCGTGGGCGTCGGGCCGATCAGCCCGCAACTACCCGCATCTTGTGGCCGAACGCCTAGACCTCAACCTCGTCGACGTAACGTATTCCGGCGCGACCACCACCCATGTGCTCAGCGACAACCAGCGCGGCGCACCGCCTCAGATCGCCGCGCTGAGCGGCTCGGAAGCCCTGGTCACGGTCACTATCGGTGGCAATGACGTCGGTTACATTCCGCTGCTTATGGCTGCGGCGCTGCCACGCGGGGTACGGCGGCTGCCGCTGGTCGGTCAGCGTGTCAATGAATTGCTGGACCGCCAAGCGCGTGACCGGGCGCTGGCGGAGCTGTTCGGTTCGCTATGCACGATCGGTGCCACGTTGCGGCGGCGTGCTCCCCGGGCCAGGGTGCTCTTCGTTGATTACCTGACGCTATTGCCGCCGGCCGGTACTGCAGCTCCGCCGCTTTCGCAGACCGATGCAGACCTAGGCCGCCATGTGGCAACAGCCCTAGAACAACTCACCGCCGATGCGGCGGCAGCAACAGGGTGCGAGCTCGTGGGTGCCGCCGCCGCCAGTCGACAGCACCACGGCTGGTCGGACGATCCGTGGACGACCAAGTCGACACGAAGCGTTGTGTCACTACCTGGTCAGCCGGCTCCGCTGCATCCCAACGGCGCCGGGATGTGCGCGGTCGCGAGGTTGGTATTGGACCAGTTGTAGCCACTGTGCTTGTCGACGGCTGGTTGCGGTTGTGCCGATCGAGTGGCAGCGTTTGGCAATTCGCGAGTGCATTACTGTCGTTTGTTCGTAGAATTGCTACTTCTTGCTGCTAGTTGCCATAGAGACATTTACCAACCGGCAATATATTGCGCTGACAAGCGGTGGTATCTGGGGTCGGTTCGCGTTGCTGTACGTAGATATCGATCCCGGAAAACGGTATTTGTCGTTTTCTGGTGCCGCTAAAACGCCGCTCCGGTAGGGTAGGCACCGTTTCATGCCAGCTAGCTTCTTCGACTGGAGAATTCATGACGCAACCACCGCCGCCGCCTGGCTACCCGCCGCACCAGCCGCCCGCGGGGCAAGTCCCGGATAACTATCTGGTCTGGTCTATTTTGGTGACGTTGTTTTGTTGCCTCCCCCTCGGGATCGTCGCAATCATCAAGTCTTCTCAGGTAAACGGATTGTGGGCGCAAGGGCGTTACGCAGAGGCGCAAGCGTCTGCTGAAAGCGCCAAGAAGTTTGTGACTTGGTCGGCTGGCATCGGCGTTGGCCTATTGGTCATCTACGGCATTTTGACAGTGCTGGGTGCGCTGAATGCCAACGCCGCGATGCTGTGAGCGTGGGTTGAGTCGATGGTGGTCTGGCAGCGCGTGGTGCCGCTGAGTTTGGGTGCGCCCTTGATGGTGGCGGCATCGGCGACATTGATGTGCGCCGCGATATGGGTGGGTGATCC
The DNA here is from genome assembly GCF_965230835.1 of Mycobacterium sp. Classification (GTDB taxonomy): domain Bacteria; phylum Actinomycetota; class Actinomycetes; order Mycobacteriales; family Mycobacteriaceae; genus Mycobacterium. The sequence continues at coordinate 1,825,671 of NZ_CBDDLW010000002.1, read as the reverse complement.
GACAACACCGAATGGCCCGCTGCCGGTATGCCCGACCAAGGCTCTGTTGGGAATTGATTGCCCCGGGTGCGGCAGTTTGCGAATGCTGTACAGCCTTTTGCACGGCGACCTTTTGCAGGCTGCCAGGTTCAACGCTCTGGGCCTGTTGGCCGTGGTGCTGCTGCTCGTAGCTTACGTGTCCTGGACGTATGGGCGCTTGACGGGGCGACAGATCGCAAGCTGGCAGCACAAGCGCTGGGCGGCGGTCGCAACCTTGTCCTTGGTGATCGCTTGGTTTGTGGTGCGCAACCTACCGCTAGCGCCATTCAGCGCATTGCATGTCTGATCGCCGATCGGCGTGCTGAATGCCGCCACTATGGGATTCACCCGACACCGGCATGGATCGAGGTCTATCGGGAACGCTAGTCGCGGGGTGAATCCGGTGCCGCCGTGCTGGTCCGCGGCGGCGGGCTTCTCGGTTCCCGGCTCGGCAGGCGACCGTGGCCGGGTAGTCGAGATCAACCTCCTGGGGAGGGTGCTTGCTCTGGTCGAACGTTGCTGCCGGCGAGCTGCGGTCTAATCTGGGCGCAATGGTGAACAAATCAAAGACGGTTGCGGTGGTGCTGGCCGTGGCAACGGTCGTCGCAGTGCTGGCTGTGGGCTGCGTTCGTTGGTCGACTCAGACGCTACCGGGCACCGGCAATCTCTCCGCCGCCGAGATGGCCTCCGCGTTGCGCAATCGGGTGAGCATTGACGCGATGACGGAGCATCTGAAGAAACTCCAAGACATTGCCAACGCCAACAACGGCACTAGAGCCGTGGGCACCCCAGGCTATGACGCCTCAGTCGACTATGTAGTCAAAACGTTGCGTGACAATGGCTTTGATGTGCAAACCCCTGAGTTTTCCGCCCGCGTGTTTCACTCGGAGAAAGGTTCGGTGACCCTAGGCGGTGAGAGGGTCGATGCCTATGCGCTGGAGTACAGTGTCGGCACGCCGCCAGACGGCCTGACCGGGCCGCTGGTAGTGGCTCCGTCCGACGACAGCCCTGGTTGCACCGCCTCTGACTACGACAATCTGCCGGTGCAAGGTGCGGTGGCGTTGGCGGATCGTGGCACGTGTCCGTTCGCCGAGAAAGAAGACGCCGCGGCCGAGCGCGGCGCGGTGGCCCTGATCATCGTCGACAATGTTGACGAGCAACGCATGGGCGGCACACTGGGTGCAGACGCCGAGGTGAAAATCCCGGTGGTGAGCGTGACCAAGTCCGTCGGGCTGCAGCTACGCGAGCTTCGGGGACCAAACCCGCAGCCCGCTACGGTCAAGCTCAAGGCGAGCACACAGAGTGTCACAGCTCGCAACATCATTGCGCAGACCAAGACCGGCTCGCCCTCCGATGTTGTGATGGCGGGTGCGCATTTAGATAGCGTCCCCGCCGGACCAGGCATCAATGATGACGGCTCGGGTGTAGCGGCAGTTCTAGAGACCGCAGTGCAGCTGGGGAGTTCACCGCGCGTCCACAACGCGGTACGGTTCGGTTTTTGGGGCGCGGAGGAACTCGGCCTGATCGGGTCGCGGAACTACGTCGAGTCGCTGAACCTCGAAGGACTGAAGAACATCGCTTTGTACCTCAACTTTGACATGCTGGCATCCCCAAATCCTGGCTACTTCGTCTATGACGGTGACCAGTCGTTACCGCTGGAAGCGCGCGGCCGGCCGATCGTTCCGGAAGGCTCAGCCGGCATCGAACGCACGCTGGTCGCCTACCTGCAGTTGGCCGACAAGACGGGGCAGGACACTGCGTTCGACGGTCGGTCTGACTACGAGGCGTTCACCTTGGCGGGCATACCGTCGGGAGGCCTGACCTCAGGCGCGGAGGTCAAGAAGTCCGAGGAGCAAGCCAAGTTGTGGGGCGGCACCGCGGACGAGCCTTTCGATCCCAACTACCACAAGAAGACCGACACCCTCGAGCACATCGACCGCACCGCGCTGGGTATCAACGGCGGCGGGGTTGCCTACACCGTGGGGCTGTATGCGCAGGCTCTCGGTGGCCGAAATGGGGTTCCGGTCATGGGGGACCGCACTCGCCACGTGCTCACGAAGCCGTGATTATCAGTGCGGACGCGTCCGCGCGGCCTGATGCCGTTGCTGGCCGATCCACGACATCAACCAGGACGTGTTGCCTGTCTTAGGGTCTGCAGTGACTCTCGCGGTGACCCGCGGCGAGGATTCGCTCTGGGGCGCGACCATCTTCATCGACAACAGGTTTTTCGTTCCCCCAGAGCCGGAGCAACCCACCCGGAGTTCCGAATGCGCAATCGGCCAGCGGTTTGCCGTGGGCTGTGGCTTCGTTCGGGTATTGGCCGCCCGCCATGCGATCTAAAATAGAACTCATTCGGTGCCGGCCGGTCGGACGGGTTGGTGGGTCAGATGAGCTACCGTGCTTGGTATCTACTTGGGGTGCGGCCTGGTTGGGCGCCTGCGGTCGTCGCTCCCGCACGGGTCGCGATTTCCTGCATGGCAGCGCTACTTGTGGTGGCGGGTTGCACCACCGTGGTCGATGGGCGCGCTCTATCGATTCTCAACGACCCATTCCGGGTGGCGGGCTTGCCCGCAACCAACGGTCCAAGCGGAATCCGATCGAACGCGCCGAGCCCCACCGGTGAAGTCATCAATAGCGATGGCGGACCCATCGACGAATTATCGTTGCTGTCGATCAACGACATCGAGGAGTACTGGAAGTCGGTATACAGCGAGTCAATGGAAGGAAAATTCCACCCGGTAGACACGCTGGTGTCCTACGATTCCGAAGACGCGCATGGTCCGATTGTTTGCCGTAACGACACCTACCGGCTTGTCAACGCCTTTTACACCTCACGTTGCAATTTGATCGCCTGGGATCGTGCGGTATTCATGACCGTCGCGCAGCACTATTTCGGCGACATGGCAGTTAATGGGGTGTTGGCCCACGAGTTCGGCCACGCTCTACAGGTGATGGGAAACTTGGCTACGAGCAAAGACCCCACGATTGTTCGCGAGCAGCAAGCGGATTGCTTCGCGGGGGTCTATCTGTGGTGGGTGGCCGAGGGGAACTCGTCGCGTTTCACGCTGAGCACCGCAGCGGGGCTCGACCATGTACTTGCTGGGATCATCACCACTCGCGACCCGGTTATGGACGCAACCGATGAAAACGACGACGAACACGGATCGGCGCTAGATCGGGTCAGCGCGTTCCAAACAGGATTTCTCACCGGCGCCTCAGCGTGCACGGCAATCAGCAGGGCCGAGGTCGCTCAGCGCCGCGGTGACCTGCCCAGGACCTTGCGGGTCGATCCCTACCGGGGCTACGAGACCGGTGAGGTCTCGATCAGTGACGACACTCTATCGACACTGATGGAGCTCATGGGGAAGATCTTCGCGCCCCAGACTGCGCCGACGTTGTCCTACACGCCAGCCGATTGCCCTGACGCCAGGCCCAGTCCGCCGGCGTCCTACTGCCCGGCCGCCAACACGATCGTTGTCGACTTGCCTGCCCTGGCGAAGATGGGAAGGGTCGCCGACATCGACGAGTACGCGCTGCCACAGGGCGATGACACCGCCCTGTCGATTGTGATGTCGAGATACGCGCTGGCAGCGCAGCATGAACACAATCTGCAGATGCAGAGTCCGTGGACAGCGTTGCGGACTGCATGCCTGACCGGTGTTGCGCACCGGAAGATGGCCGACCCCATCGAGCTGCCTTCCGGTCGGTCACTGGTGCTCACCGCTGGTGACCTCGATGAAGCTGTTTCCGGGCTGCTCACCAACCGCATGGTCGCTAGCGACGCCGATGGTGTATCCGTGCCGGCCGGTTTCACTCGGATAGCGGCGTTCCGTGCTGGATTGGGCGGAGAAATGGACGAGTGCTACGCTCGGTATCCGGGATAGCGTTTGCGGGCTCGCGGCCTAACGGTGCGTCATATTTGTTTGCCTAGCAAGCGCAGCGTGGCATCGACCGCGAGGCCGGCGACGTCGAGGCTCTTCGAGCGCAGGTCATGCCGTGCGCCAGTGATTTCGACGATTTCGGTTGGTGCCGAAATCATGGCCGCGGCATCGCGGAATTCGTTGGGTGTACCAAACGGATCCGATGTTCCGTGGACAAAGATGGTCGGCACCATGATGTCGGGCAGATGTTCGGTGCGGGAGCGCTCGGGCTTGCCAGGCGGATGAACCGGATAGGAGAACAACGTGAGCGCGTCCACCGGTGCTTGGCCAGAGGCCACCACCATGGATGTCTGGCGACCTCCGTAGGAATGTCCGCCGACAATCAGCGGGCCGTCGGCAAGGCTGCGGCATACTGCGATCGCTTCGATGATCCCTGTGCGGTCGTTGTCAGCCGAGCCGGACGGCGGACCGTTGGGTCGGCGTCGACGGTAGGGCAGGTTGTAGCGCACCGCCAGCCAGCCACGCCGTGCCCAATCACCGCAAATCTGCTGCAGCAGAGGAGATTCCCGGTTGCCGCCGGCGCCGTGAGTCAGAGCTACCACGCCTCTTGGCGGGTTGGTTGATTGCCCCTCCGGTAGGTGCGCGACACCGGCGATCCGATCGAGGTTCATGACAGCCGGAACAGCGGAGATACCGGGCCGTGGCCGCTTCCGAGCGGATAGGCAGCCCGTAGGCTTTCGGTCACCCATCGTTTCCCGAAGCCGACCGCGTCGGGCACGGTGAATCCGTGCGCTAGTGCGCACGCCAGGGCGGTTGCCAGGGTGTCGCCGCCGCCGTGGTCATTAGCCGTGGGCAGCCGCTCTGCGTCGAACTCATAGAAGGCGTCACCGTCGAACAACACGTCGCAGCTCGTACCTGACGATCGCAGATGCCCGCCGGTAACAAGCGCCCACTTTGGGCCCAGCGCGTGCAGAGCCTTCGCCGCGGCGCGTTGCGTCTTCGAATCGACAACCTCGATATCTACCAACTGACGTACCTCGTCTAGGTTCGGCGTTACCAGCGTGGCCAGCGGAAACAGCTGGACGCGAAGCGAATCCAGGGCCGACGGAGCTAAAAGAGTGTCCCCGTGCATCGATGCGCACACTGGGTCGACGACGAGTGGCACTCCGTTGCCGAGGCGGCGCCAGGTCGTGGCTACCGCGGTGACAATGCTCGACGATGCCAGCATCCCGGTCTTAGCGGCCTGAATGCCAATGTCGGAGATGACCGCTTCGATCTGGCCGGCCACGATATCGCTGGGCACTTCGTGAAAATTCTGCACACTCAACGTGTTCTGCACGGTAACCGCGGTGATCGCGGCGCACGCGTGCACACCGAGCAGAGCCATGGTGCGCATATCGGCCTGGACTCCGGCGCCGCCGCCGGAATCGGATCCGGCGATGGAAAGTACCCGCAACGGCGTCGTGCCGGGCGGCGCCAGCGGAAGCAGGTTCACTGCGTAATCGGCAGGTACACCCGATTGCCGTGCTCGGCGAATTCGGCCGACTTCTCGGCCATGCCCATTTCCAGCGCCGCCTCAATGGCTTCCTCGGTGTCGAGTCCGTGCTCGGCCGCGTATGCGCGCACATCGGCGGTTATGCGCATCGAGCAGAACTTCGGTCCGCACATCGAGCAGAAGTGCGCACTCTTGGCCGGCTCGGCGGGCAGCGTCTCGTCGTGGAACTCCCGTGCCGTATCGGGATCTAGCGAGAGCGCGAATTGGTCGTTCCACCGGAACTCGAAGCGGGCGGTCGACAATGCATCGTCGCGCTCTTGTGCGCGGGGATGGCCCTTGGCCAAGTCCGCTGCGTGTGCTGCGATCTTGTAGGCGATCACCCCATCTTTGACGTCTTTCCGATCGGGCAACCCCAGGTGCTCTTTAGGCGTGACATAGCACAGCATCGCGGTACCGGCTTGGGCGATGATAGCCGCACCGATCGCGGAGGTGATGTGATCATAAGCCGGCGCGATGTCGGTGGTCAGAGGGCCCAGCGTGTAAAAGGGGGCCTCCTCGCAAAGCTCTTCCTCTAGACGCACGTTCTCCACGATCTTGTGCATCGGTACGTGTCCCGGACCCTCTATCATCACTTGCACGCCATGAGCTTTCGCAACCTTAGTCAGCTCGCCTAGGGTGCGGAGTTCGGCGAACTGCGCAGCGTCGTTGGCGTCCGCGATGGAACCGGGCCGCAGTCCGTCGCCGAGCGAAAAAGTGACGTCGTAGCGCGCAAGGATGTCACACAACTCGTCAAAGTTCGTGTACAGGAACGACTCCTGATGATGGGCAAGGCACCAGGCCGCCATTATCGATCCGCCGCGGCTGACGATGCCCGTGACCCGCTTGGCGGTCAGCGGCACATACCGCAGCAGTACCCCGGCATGCACCGTCATGTAGTCCACACCTTGCTCGCACTGTTCGATCACCGTGTCTCGGTAGATCTGCCAGGTCAGCTTGGTCGGATCACCATTGACCTTCTCCAGCGCCTGGTAGATCGGCACAGTGCCGATCGGAACCGGCGAATTGCGCAGGATCCATTCGCGGGTTTCATGGATGTTCTTGCCAGTCGACAAGTCCATGACGGTGTCGGCACCCCAGCGGGTGGCCCACACCATTTTGTCGACTTCCTCGGCGATCGACGATGTCACAGCCGAGTTGCCGATGTTGGCGTTGACCTTGACCGCGAACGCCTTGCCGATGATCATCGGTTCGATCTCGGGGTGGTTGTGGTTGGACGGTATGACCGCTCGGCCGCGGGCGACCTCGTCGCGCACGAGCTCGGCAGGCATGCCCTCGCGGGCTGCGATAAGCGCCATCTCCGCCGTAATCTCGCCGGCGCGCGCCCGCTGCAGCTGAGTACCGCGATCGCGGATCACCTCGGGCCGCGGAGCGAGCCCCGCCTCTAGATCGATCACAGCGTCCGAGTCGGTGTACGGCCCAGAGGTGTCGTAGAGATCGAAGTGATCTCCGTTGGACAGCTTCACGCGTCGGAACGGCACGTGAAGGGTGGCCCCGGTGCCGGGCGCCTTGATGTCGCGGTAGATCTTGCTGCTGCCTGTGATGGGGCCGGTGGTCACCGACGGTTCGACAGTCATGGTCATTAGTCATCTCCCTACGCCGGCATTACCCGGTCAGGTTCGTACGGTCGACGGCCCCAGCCGTCCTCTCAGCGCACTCGGCGTGCGCTCCCGCGGTCTGTTGAATTGATTCGATCGGTAGCCCGAGGGTACCTCCACCCATCGGCGCTAGGGCTCAGGCATCTTCCATCGCCTCACCGAACTCCTCCAGGAGCCGGTTGTGGTGGTTGTTCGCCAACACGTGTCCAGCGGCGATCACCAGCGCGACCGGCCAGTCGATGAGTTCGAGCGCGGCCAGACCGGCAAGGCCGCCGTAGTAGGCCAATTGTTCCGGTCGCGGAATGGTGATCTCTCCGACAAACGGCAGGTTAACGGCAAAACTGTCGCCTGCTCGAACCTTCGCCACTGCTTCGCGCTGCGAGATCGCCCGGCGCGTCTTCTCTTCCGCCATCATTTGCCTTTCAGTAACGAAGGGTTTGCCGCCGAGCCGGATCGTGCCGTCACCGTCGGACGTATGTCGAGGACCGACGCCCTGGCCGATCCGTTGATTTCGTCGTTTGTTTCTGTGCTGCGTGTCCCGTTGCTTGAGCTTTACGCGTTGCTGTGGCGCGTCGGTGTTGTCGAGGTCCACCAGACTCACCAGGCGAACCCGCCGCTGGCGGGGTCACATTCGGCGGCGGCTGCGGGTTTGCAGGGGCCGATTTGCCCCGATCCGTCAGCACACGATTCACCACAGCCATCACCACGGTTGCCGAAGCAGCGGCTCCCAGAGCTTGAGTCCAGCCGAGGGGGCCCAGCGGGGTGCAGCCGAGCAGCTGGCTGACTACCGGAATGCTGATCATGGTCCCCATCGCGGCCAGCGAACCTAAAGCGGTGAGCACGACAAGCCAATCGTGCGAGTCCACCAGAGTTTGACCCAATTGTGCGGCCACCAACGCGACGAGCGCCACCGTCGATGCCCGGCGTGGGCGCCCGGTCACGCCCGCCATCGCCCAGGCCGCAGTTGCCGCGGCCGCAGTGGTGGTGCCGCGGATGCCGACGGCGTGCCACAGCGCCTTCTGGTCCGGTCCGCCGGTGCTTTCGTTTGCCGGATCGCTCGGCTTGCTGACCGCCAGTGCCGCCGCGGGCAGGGCGTCCGTCAGCATGTTCACCAACAGCAGTTGGCGTGTATTAAGCGGTGAGATTCCGGTGATTGCGCTGCCGATGGCGGCGAACGCTACCTCGCCGGCGTTTCCGCCGAGTAGCACCGATACCGCCGCTTGGACTCGTTGCCAGAGCTGGCGGCCTTCCTGAATCGAGGGCAACAGTGACTCGATCCGTCCGTCGACCAGGACCATGTCGGCTGCGACCCGAGCAGGATCGCTGCTATGTGCCACGACACCGATGCCGACTGCGGCAGCCCGGATGGCCGCGGCATCGTTGGAGCCATCGCCCACCATCGCGCACACCCGCCCGCTGCGTTCCAACGTCTGCACGATCTGCACCTTGTTCTCCGGCGTCATTCTGGCGAAGATGATCCGCTCGGCGACCGCCCGCTCCTGCTCCTTGCGCGACAAAGCGTCCCATTCGGCACCGCTGATGATCTGTTCGGTGCTCACCGGCATGCCCAGCTCCCGTGCGATAGCCGTCGCCGTAATCGGGTGATCACCGGTGATTAGTCGCACGTCCAGTCCATGCTCACGCAGACTCGCGAGCAGATTGGCCGCTGCTGGGCGCGGGGTGTCGGAAAGGCCGATGAACCCTGCCAGGGTCAACTCATCGGCACAGAAATCGGCGATGTGGTCGGGGTCGTGCAGCAGCGTCTCGGCTTGCTGCTCGTTGAGCTGGCGGTGAGCCACTGCGATCACTCGAAGGCCGGCGGCGGCAAGGTCAGCGACCGCGCCGTCCATGCTCGAGTCAAGATCGGCGCAAGCCGCTAACACGACTTCGGGTGCACCTTTCACGGTGAGCTCAGTGCCGGTCACCGAAGCGGAGAACGACCGACCAGAGCGGAACGGAAGGTGCGCGGCGGGGCATGAGCTATTGGCGCTATTGCCTTTATCGGCAGCTGCCGCCGCCGTGACGATGGCGAGGTCGGTGGCATGTACCTGCGGGCCGCTCGATGCTGGCGTTGCGTGCGCCGCGCAGCGCAGCACGTCTTGGCGCGAATACCCCGAGACTGGCTGCACCTGGGTCACCTGCAGGCGGTTCTCGCTAAGAGTTCCTGTTTTGTCGAAGCAGACCATGTCGACACGGCCGAGGGCCTCCACTGAACGCGGGATGCGGACCAGCGCGCCGAAGTGGGTTAGCCGACGTGCCGACGCCTGTTGGGCCAGGGTCGCCACCAAAGGCATCCCTTCTGGCACCGCAGCCACCGTGACTGCTATTCCGCTAGCCACCGCTTGGCGTAGGCCCTGTCTGCGTAGCAACCCGAGCGCGGTGACCAGCGCGCCGCCGATCATGCTGACTGGCCAGGCCCGATTGGTGAGCTGACTCAACTGTTGTTGCAGGCCGACGTTTGACAGGTCATCTGATATCAGATCGGCAGCGCGCCGCTCGTGTGTGTCGGCGCCCACGGCGGTCACTATCGCAACTGCGGTTCCGCTGACGACGGTGGTCCCTGCGAACAGCATGCAGCGACGCTCGGCCAAGTCGGCGCCCGGGGTGGCGTCGACCTGTTTTGCCACCGACAGCGACTCGCCGGTCAGCGCGGATTCGTCAACCTCGACGTCGATCTCTGCGATCACGCGCGCATCAGCGGGAACCACCTCGTGGGTGCGCACTTCGATGACATCGCCCGGCTGTAGTTGCTCAGCGATGACGTCGGTATACATCGGTTCTCCGTCCGGACCGCTGAGCATCTTCCTGGCCGGTGGAATCTGTTGAGCCAGCAAGCGCTTTAGTCGGCCCTCGGCCCGGAGCCGCTGGCTGGCTGCGAGGATGGAGTTTCCAGTTAGCACCGAGCCCACCATGACCGCATCGACAGGCGAACCCAGTACCGCGCTGGCTGCCGCGCCCAGAGCCAGCATCGGGGTCAAGGGGTCCGACAACTCCGCACGCACTGCTCCGAAGAACTGACCCACCGCGCGGATAGGCGGCGCCGTGAGCCGTGCGCCACGCGTGGCTGTGCGAACGCCACCTGCCAGGGCGCGGGCCGCCCGTGTCGGGGGCTGTTCATTCACAGCCAAAGCATTGGGCGGCGGCAGCAATTTGCGAACCTGTCCGGCAGACATCGCGTGCCACTCGTGGAAAGCCGCCGGACGGGGTATTCGGGAAGTGACAACCTTGCGTGCTAGCACGTAACCCGAGAACATGCCGGCCGCCGCGCCGCTGGTCACTGGCCCGGGGCCGGCGCCGCGGACACCGGGCAGCATCAATAGCGCTCCTAAAGCCGATGCACCACCGGATATTTCGATACCGCGTCGGCGGGCCAACCTGGCCACCGGAATAGCACGCAGCACCCGCCATGCAGCAGCGAGATCGGGAAGAAGCAGGTCGGCGTACCAAGGCGGTGGAGAGCCGCCAGGCCGCGGCATCACGCCTAGTGCCACATCGGCCCACGCAATCGCTTGTGTGGCTGATGATGACAGCACCGCTACGGTTCGTCCGGAACTCTTTATGTTGGCTACCGCGTTCGCGAGCGCGTCATCGACGGATCGGTTTGGCTCGCCGTCGCCTAGCGGCCAGATATCGTCGAATACCGGCCGTAGCTCCCCCAAGGAGTCGTCGTCGACCGAGATCAGATCCGCCCCGGTACGGTTTGCCTCGCTGACCACGGCCGAAGCCAGTGGATCTAGGGCGGGGCGGAACAACGCCTCGATCTGGGCATCGGGGCGGCAAGCCGATATTCCCGGCACTGGATGCCAGCCTGGGCGGTGGCCGTTCTCCTCTAGTACGAGCTGGGCTTGGTTCCATGCTGTGGACAGTTCCTCGTCGGCGGCGCCGCGGATGCGTGCCACTCGCATGCTGGTGGTGCACAGTACCCGCGGGTCGATGACGATCGCGTCGATGTTTCCTAGCCGGCGCAAACTCTCCGGTCGCAGCGGCAACACCGAATGCTGATCGGCGAGGCCCCGACCGAGCGTCGCAGCGAACGCCTCAGGCGTGGTTCGGCTGGCTTTCGGGGTGGCTACCAGGGCCGCGGTGGCGGCCATGTGCGGGCTGCGGGTACCGGCGCCGACCAGGACGGTGCTTAACGCTTGGATGAGTGCGAAACGACCGGCGCTGCGTTCGGCAGCTTTGGTCGCCGAAGGCCCCTTCGGCCTTTCCGCCGGGTGGATGGCAGGTTGGTCGGCGAACCGCGCCAATTCGGGTTCATGCTGTTGCCAGGCTCGTGCCCCGGCGCGACATTCGGCAGCTTTGAGGGTCTCCATCGTCAGATCCACCGCTAGTGACGTTGGCGACAGCGTGAGAGTGTGTGCGGCTGCCATGGCCAGCGTCAATATGGTTTCCGTGGCGGATTCGCCGATGCGATCTTCGAGCATCTGACGCAGTCGGGGCTGGTATTCCGCGGCTGCGACGACGGCCTCAACGCCGAGCGGAAATCGGGGCCACCGCAGTACTTGGCCTGCGACCGCGGCGCCTAGCCCGGCTGCGTTGGTTGCCACGGTTACGGCTCTGGTCGCCAGCATCACACCGTCGCCCGGCAGACTGGTCGCCGAGACGGTGCGCCGGCTCGGGCGGTGGCGGGCAGCGGCTTTTTCGGCTTTGTCGACTACCCGGCAAAGATCGCGCAGCGAGGTGCCGTGACTGTCGACGCTGATGACGACGCGCGACAAGGGGTAGTTAAGGCTGGCTTTAGCCACGTCCGGGTGAGCCAAAACCGCCTCGAGAACTGCGTGCCCGAGGTCACTGTTGCGGTCGTCGTCAAGGCCGCGAACCTCTATCCAGGCGCGGTTCCCGCCACGCCAGCAGTGCCGGCCGAGCACGTCGGGGGATAGGTTGGCGCAAAACGCCCGGACGCCTTCTCGCAGCGGGACGGCAGTGACCTCGATCCCTATCGCGGCGGCCGAGCCCGCTGTCTTCCGCAGCGTGCCGGCTAGCGACGCCGCGGTAGTAATCGATCCACCTGTGAGGGCAGCGCTGATCCGCAAACCCGTCGCGGCAGCCCGCCATGGTGCGGACTTCTTAAGGTTTGCAATGCTCAAGAGTCGGTCTCGAGGCCGATTAGTTGGTGATATGTAACTCGGTGTTGCCTGCCCGCCTGCCAGTTGTCTTCTTGGCTGCGCGTTTGCGTGGTGCAGCTGGCTCAGCTGGTTTTGTCTGCTCTGGCTTGGCGGGAACCGTGGTCAACTTTGTCTTCACCGGCAGTGCGGGTTCCTCTGGTTTGTGGTTCATTCTGCGCAGCAACAGCGCACCGCCGCCGACGGCTAACAGAATCGGCCACTCGACCAGACCCACAACCCCGAGCGCACCCATGGCTAATGCGGCGGCAGGCGTGGATCTGCTGCCTGTGTCGAGTCCGCGTTTAACGCCTTCTGCGGCGCCGGTCACTCCACCCACGACCCCGTTCACCGCCGCGCCACCTATGGCGCCCGCGGCCGATGTGGTCGCCGTCGCCGCAAGATTCACCGTTCGGCCCACGCCCCGAACTGCCCCGCCAACGACACTCATGATGACTCCCTGGCCCGTACTCTTCCATTCTTTCTGGCTATAACTCGTCGGCAACGTTTGTATGCCGTTTGCCCGGACATTTAATATGGCCGACAAAAAACGGCTCTCGGCATGCCTCCAGCGAAAGCGTGCCACGTTACAAACGCGTATACAACGGGCGACGGTAAGTCTACGCCGCCTCATAAGCGCCCGCCGCCGCAGCGGCCTGGGTGCCGGCTCGCGCTTCGCGGTCGGCTCAGTCATTACCCGAAAATTCGTAGCGCGGGAAAGCCCCGCATCTTTAGTGCGGGGATGGAGCGCATCAATTTTGTTTCCGGGGTGGCCACTGCCTGGGGTCGCGGCGTGGCCGCCGCTTGTCGGTGCCCGGCACTATCGTGACTGGTATGAGTGCCGGGGCTGGTGAGGATGCGGGTAGCGGCAAAGCCCGCTACACCTACCGGCTGCGCATGTCGGGCGTCGCCGAAAAGGCTCTCCTGGTCGAGTGGGATCGCTGCCGCTGGGTGTGGAACCAGTGTGTCGCAGAATCGAAAAAAGCGCATCAGGCAGGCCAGACCTGCGGATACGCGGAACTCGACAAGCAACTAACTGGCTGGCGCCAACAGCAGGATTGGCTGGCCGCTGGATCGGCGGTACCGCATCAACAAACCGTGCGTGACTTCGCGAAATCGCGGGCAAAAGCGCTCAAGGACATCCGGAACCGGCTGCCGATGCGAGCCCGTGCTGGATTCCCCACATTCAAGAAGAAGCAACTCGCCGCGCCCACCCTCAACTACAACCGCAACGCCTTCCGGCTCGTAGACCGGGTGCTGTTTTTGGCGAAAGGTGTTGTGGTGCGGCCGGTGTGGTCGCGGGAGCTGCCTACTGCGCCGTCGAGTGTGCGCGTCTACCGCGACAGTCTGGGGCACTGGTATGCCTCGTTTGTGGTGAAAGCCCAAGCCGAGCCGCTACCAGTCACGGGCCGGGTAGTTGGTATCGACTGGGGTGTGAAGGCTATAGCTACCACCACCAGCGCTGAGCATGATTTGGCGCACCCGCAGCACGGTAAAACCGGATCCGACAAGCTGGCCCGCTATCAGCGGGCCATGGCGCGACGGCGCCCCGGAAAAGGGAAGCCAGGTAGTCGGCGCTACCGGGCGGCTAAAAGGTTGGCGGCCAAGGCGCACAAGAAGGTTGCGCGTCAACGCCAGCAGGACGCACGAATGTGGGCGAAAAACCTGGTCAATGATTTCGATGCGGTAGCAGTCGAGGACTTCAAGCCAAAGTTTTTGGCGAAGTCGACGATGGCGCGTAAGGCCGCCGATGCGGGTATCCGTATCGCGAAAACAGAACTTGTGAACATGGCGGGCAAGCATGGCCGTTGTGTTGTGATGGTGGACCCGAAGTACACCAGCACCGACTGCGGACAGTGCGGGGCAAGAGCCACGCACCGCCTGCCGCTGTCGCAACGCATCTACACCTGTGCCACGTGCGGCACAGTCGCGGACAGGGATCGAAACGCGGCGCAGGTGGTTTTAAACCGGGCAGGGCTGAACCCCGGCGGCGTAGACGGTGTAAGACCCGACGCGGCGTAGCTGCGCTAGGCAACCCGAGCTGCGGAATCCCCCGCATTTATGCGGGGGAGCAGTCAACGAACTCGACCAGCACCGGTGCGTGGTCGCTGGGCGCCTTGCCTTTGCGCTCGTCGCGGACGATCTGTGCGCTGGTGACTCGGCTCGCAAACGCCGGCGACCCGAGAATGAAGTCGATGCGCATGCCTTGTTTCTTCGGGAAGCGCAGCTGGGTGTAGTCCCAGTAGGTGTAGACCCCGGGGCCCGGGGTGAAGGGCCGTACTACATCGGTGAATTGCGCGTCAGCAAAGGCGTTGAACGCCTTGCGCTCCCGCTCCGAGACGTGCGTGCAGTCGGCAAAGAATTCGGTGCTCCAGACGTCCTCGTCGGTTGGTGCGATATTCCAGTCGCCGACTAGCGCAATCGAAGCGGCGGGGTCGTCGCGTAGCCAACCGTCTGCCGTATCACGCAGCGCGGCAAGCCAATCCAATTTGTATGCGTAGTGGGGATCGGCGAGCGCGCGACCGTTGGGCACGTACAGACTCCAAACCCGCACGCCGCCGCAGGTGGCGCCCATTGCCCGGGCTTCGGTGGTGGCGGCGACCTCTGGAGTGCTGCTCCAGCCCGGTTGACCGTCGAAGCCAATCTGCACATCGTCGAGGCCGACGCGGGAAGCGATCGCCACTCCGTTCCACTGATTGAAGCCGACGTGGGCAACTTCGTAGCCGAGTTCGAGGAGCGGCAGGCTAGGGAACTGGCTGTCAGCACACTTGGTTTCCTGCATCGCCAGTATGTCGATATCTGCTCGCGCAAGCCAATCGGCGACGCGATCTAGTCGTGCGCGAATCGAGTTCACGTTCCAGGTAGCCAGTCGCAGGTTGCCGTCGCGCATGTCCTATAGCCTATGTTCGGCCAACCAGGTGGCCGAAAGGTATCTGCAGCGGTGCTGGGCGATGAAACCCAAGGATTCGAGAGCAGGCAGCGTAGCCGCGGCGTCGCGGCAGTCTTCAGCGACCTGCGCATAGGCGTGGGTCGCACCGCGCTCAACACCCCAGGACAGCAGCGCAGCGGACAGTGCGTGGGCATGATCGCGCGATTCTTCGCGTATCCGCAGCGCGGACAATCCTACCCAGGCAGTACCGTCCGGTGCTTTTGTTACGGCCGCCCGCGCGACTGCTGCGTCCGACCGCAAGCCGAACGCGACCTCGCCATCGACGACTGCGGTCAACACGTCGACCGACAGATCGCCTGCGTAGCAGGCCAGCCAGGCGTTGTTCGGCCGTGGCTCCAGCGTCGCGCTTGAGGCGTACTGCAACGGCAGCGAGACGCTCGACAGATCGCATACCAGCATGCGGGTCTCGCATTCTGCTGGCGCATCCGCGGGCAATGACAGCAGCCGGTCTGGGATGGCCAGACGAGGGGTGGCTCCGCGCTCTAAGTACCAGTCGATGATCGCCGGCACGGTGTCGGATCGGGCTGAAATATCCAGTGGTATTGCAGAATTGGCGCGGTAGTCGATGCCATGGCCCGCGCGCAGCAGCCAGCCGTCCAGCCATTGTTGCTCGACGCCAGGCCAAGCTAGCGCCGCGGCATGCTCTACCGCACGGATCTGTGAGTTGCGCACCGGAATGTCGGTCAATCGGCGCACGGTCAACACATCCGCCGGCGCGAATTCGACCACGTCCCCGTTTTTCGTCCGCACCTGCACCATGGGAGCAGTGGCTAGGAGGTGCCCCACCGCGTCGGTCAGCGGTGGCTTGGCCCCGTGCGGGCGGCGGTAACGCACCGCCACCCGGGTCCCGACGCGCGGCAGGATGGGCATTAGTGACCGAACGGGTCGGGTCCCTCGCCCGGCGTCCAGGACAGCCCGGGAACGCCCCAGCCGTGTGACTTGACGGCCCGTTTCGCGCTGCGGGCGTGTCGGCCGATCAGGCAGTCGAGGTAAAGGAAACCATCGAGGTGCCCGGTCTCGTGCTGCAGCATCCGCGCGAAGAGGCCGGTGCCTTCGACGGAGATCGGGCTGCCATCATCGCCGAGTCCAGTCACACGCGCCCAGTCGGCACGTCCGGTGGGGAATGACTCGCCGGGAACCGACAAACAACCTTCGTCGTCAGAGTTCGGGTCGGGCATCGTCTCGGGGATGTGCGAGGTTTCCAGGACCGGATTTACTACCACGCCGCGGCGGCGGTTGGACAACGCGCGGTCGTCAGCGCAGTCATAGACGAACACCCGCAGTCCGTAACCGATCTGATTGGCTGCCAGGCCGACGCCGTTGGCGGCGTCCATGGTTTCGTACATCGTCGAGATCAATTCGCTCAGATCCGTCGGTAGTGATCCGTCGGCTGCGACCGAAATTGGCGTCGTGGGAGTGTGCAATACGGGATCGCCCACGATGCGGATGGGTACTACTGCCATGGTTGGTTAGCTTAGGCGCGCCGACGATGCGCGCCGCTATGCGGCGTGCGGAGGAGGCGGGCGGTCGGGTTGGGCGCGCCGACCCCGGGGGGTGTGGGCGCGCCGCTATGCGGCGTGCGGAGGAGGCGGGACCGGACCTGTCAGAAGACCGGCTAGCAAGGTAATCCAAGCCAATAGGCCGACTCGCGGGCCTGGGTTACGACTCAAGGCATCTCGCCGTGGTTCAATATTCGCCGAAACATGCCCCTATGTAAGTCAAGTCATTCAAGCAGTTTGGGAAATCGCCGAAAGGGTCCAGGGAAGCGATATGGACAGCGCCATGGCGCGGGCAAATCGACCGGGGGACGACTCTGAAATCGTTGACGGGTTGACCCGTCGCGAACATGACATCCTTGGGTTCGAACGTCAGTGGTGGAAGTTCGCGGGTGTCAAGGAAGAAGCCATCAAAGAGCTGTTCTCGATGTCGGCTACGCGCTATTACCAGGTGTTGAATGCGTTGGTCGATAGGCCGGAGGCGCTGGCTGCCGACCCGATGCTGGTTAAGCGGCTGCGCCGGCTTCGTGCCAGTCGTCAGAAGGCACGGGCTGCGCGGCGACTTGGTTTTGAGGTGACCTGACGACTTCGTGCCTTTGCAGGTTTTGGGTCTCTCCTGGCTACAGTGGGCTCGATGAATGAGCGTGTACCCGACTCTTCGGGGCTTCCTCTACGGGCCATGGTTATGGTGCTGCTGTTCCTTGGCGTCATTTTCTTGTTGCTTGGTTGGCAAGCGCTAGGTTCCGGAGATTCCGACGACGATTCGGCTGCGGTGTCGAGCATGCCGACCGTGACCACAACGACCACTGCCGCCACCATCAGAAAAACTGAACCGCCGAAGACCCAAGCCGAGGTACGCGTGTTCAACATCTCGGAGGTGACCGGGGCAGCCGGACGCACCGGAGACGAGCTGAAGGATGCTGGCTTCAACGTCACTGAAGTCGGGAACCTCACGCTGCCCGATGTCTCCGCAACGACGGTGTACTTCGGTGATGCCGAGGGGGAGCGGGCCACTGCGGAAGCGGTGGGGCAAAAGCTGGGAGCTCCGGTCCTGGAGCGAGTCCCTGGCCTCGCCGACCAGCCGCCCGGGGTGATAGTCGTCGTGACAAGGTGAGGCCGTTCTCGACTCTGCTCGGTGACCGTGCGGTGCGTTCACAGCGTGCCGTTTCGGCCGGCTAAATGCGTTTCGGGTCGTCAGGTTAGGCTCTGGCTATGCCAATGCTCGCCGGTCACCGCAATGTCGCCGCTGCCGCTACGTCGGTATTGTCCGTCGCTACGTGCGTCGCGTTGTTGAGCGCGTGCACACCGAATCAGCCTCCAGCGACGTCGCCGGGCACCACACCTTCGGTCTGGACGGGATCACCTTCCTCGTCGGGGAACTCGATGCCTGAGCAGGATTCGCTCGGGCCGCAGGGCCTGACCACCCGCTTGAAGGCGCCAGACGGCACCGAGGTTGCGACGGCGAAGTTCGAGTTCGCCGACGGGTACGCCACGATCACCATCGAGACGACCGGCGTGGGTCAGCTCACGCCCGGTTTCCACGGAGTGCACATCCACGAGGTGGGCAAGTGTGAGCCCAACTCGGTCGCCCCAACCGGCGGAGCGTCGGGTGATTTCTTGTCAGCCGGCGGACACCTTCATGTGTCTGGCCACGGCACCGGGAGTGCCACCAGTGGTGACTTGTCCTCACTGCAGGTACGCCAGGATGGTGCTGCGACGCTGGTTACCACCACGGACGCGTTCACCATGGACGACTTGGTGACCGGTCAAAAGACGGCGATTATCGTTCACGCCGGTGCCGACAACTTCGCCAACATCCCAACGGACCGCTACACGCAGGTCGACGGGACACCGGGTCCCGATGAGACGACGATGAGCACTGGCGACGCCGGCAAGCGAGTGGCGTGCGGTGTCATCGGTGCCGGCTAGCCCGCCGGCCGCCACAGCGGGCACCCGAATCGATTTTGCCCGCTCGCCAAGGCCTACCGTTGGTGTGGAGTGGGAGTTCGCTCTTGTCGACGCGCAGACCCGCGACCTGAGCAATGAGGCGACCGCGGTCATCGCCGAACTAGGTGAAAACCCGCGCGTGCATAAGGAGTTGCTGCGCAACACCGTCGAAGTTGTCAGCGGAATCTGTGAATCCGCCGCAGAGGCGATCGAGGATCTGCGCGACAACTTAGGTCCTGCGCGTCGAATCGTCCGGGATCGTGGAATGGAGTTGTTCTGCGCGGGTACTCATCCGTTTGCGCGGTGGTCTATCCAGCAGCTCACCGACGCGCCGCGCTACGCAGAACTGATCAAGCGCACCCAGTGGTGGGGACGCCAGATGCTGATCTGGGGGGTGCACGTTCACGTCGGGATTCGTTCGGCGCACAAAGTGATGCCGATCATGACCTCGTTGTTGAACTACTATCCGCATCTGTTGGCGTTGTCGGCTTCCTCACCGTGGTGGGGCGGCGAGGACACCGGATACGCCAGCAATCGGGCGATGATGTTTCAGCAGTTGCCCACTGCCGGTTTGCCGTTCCAGTTCCAGACTTGGGCGGAATTCGAAGGCTTCGTGCACGATCAGAAGAAGACCGGCATCATCGACCATATGGATGAAATCCGTTGGGATATAAGACCTTCTCCGCATCTGGGCACGCTGGAGGTACGGATTTGCGACGGCGTATCCAATTTGCGTGAGCTCGGCGCTCTGGTTGCGTTGACCCATTGTCTGATCGTGGACCTGGACCGTCGTCTCGACGCTGGCGAGACGCTGCCGACGATGCCGCCCTGGCATGTGCAGGAGAACAAGTGGCGTGCCGCCCGCTACGGTCTGGACGCGGTGATCATCCGCGACGACGATAGTAACGAGCGGCTGGTAACTGATGATGTCGCTGACCTTCTGACCCGGCTGGAGCCGGTCGCGAAGTCTCTGAACTGCACGGATGAACTGGCCGCGGTGTTCGACATTTGCCGTGATGGTGCGTCCTATCAACGACAGCGCCGGGTCGCCGAGGAACATGACGGAGACTTGCGCGCCGTTGTCGACGCACTGGTTGGTGAACTAGAAATTTAGCCATGGGCGCCTCCGAGCCAGTTGAGCTGGCTATGTTTCCACTCGAGTCGGCGATGCTGCCGAACGAGGATCTACCGCTAAGCATCTTCGAACCCCGTTATGGCGCGCTGGTGCAGCATTGCGTCGGCAGCGGCGATCCGTTCGGCGTTGTGCTCATCTCGCGCGGCCGAGAGGTCGGTGGCGGAGAAATGCGTTGCGACGTTGGCACATTGACCAGGATTCAGGACTGGGTCGACCACGGTTCGGGTCGGTATTCGTTGCGCTGTCGGACGGGTGAACGGATCCGGGTGTGCGACTGGTTACCCGACGATCCTTTCCCGCGCGCGATCGTGCGGGTCTGGCCCGACGAGCCGGGACAGCAGGTAAGAGATTCGGAGCTGCGTGCTGTGGAGGACCGGGTTCTGGCGTTATTTGAGCGGATCGCAACCGCTCGCGGCGCTCGGCTGCCGGGCCACGACGTGTTGCTTGGCTACCCGCGGGGGGCCACCGGTGAAACGGCGGAGCGTCTATTCGCGTTGGCCTCTCGGATCCCGATGGGGCCCACCGACCGCTACGCGGTGTTGTCGTCGCCTTCGGCGGCGGACCGGCTGGCCGCGCTCAGCGAGGCGGTGGACTCGGTGGCCGACATGGTGGAGTTCGAGCTGTCACCATGACAACGCGGCCACGTGCTTGCCGGCATTCGGCACGGCGACCTGCGTCAAGTTCACCGGGTGGCGTGCGCGGTCAAGCGCAGCGAAGGTTCCATTGCCGCGATGAGGCTCACCAAGTGAGCACGGTCTCTTCTGCTCGGAAATGGTCTGCGATAGCAGGCCGCTAACGACGGGGGTCTTGGCCGCTGTCTTGTTCGTCTCGGGCATTGGGCCGTAGCTGATCGACCGTGCGAGAGCGTTGCGGCTGCTGCTCTCGATAGGCCAATTGCCCGACGCGATGCGCCACCACCGGGGCAGTGATCACGGTGAATATTCCGGAAAGGATGAGCATGCCGACGTCGTGGTCGCCGCGTAATCGGATCGCGGCTCCGGCCAACACCAGCAGCAAGCCGAGCACCTGAGGTTTGGTCGCGGAGTGCATCCTCGACAAGGTGTCGGGGAATCGAACCACTCCGATGGCTGCGGTTAGGGCCAACGAGCAGCCGGCCAACACCAACACACCGGCGACCAGATCGACTGTATTCACTGTGGCTCGTCCCGCCGAGTATCGGGAACGGTGGCGTCTTAGGACTGGTGTAAAAACGCTGGGCGCATGTTCCTGGTGGTCATGTTACGCGGCGGTGGTGTCGGTCGTGGTTGTTGTGGTGGGGGGATGCAGTGGGCGGGGTGGCTCGAGCAGTTGGTGGCGTAGTTCTTGGAGGTGGCGGCTGGTCGCTGATGTTTGGGTGACTCCGCGCCAGCCGCGGCTGGCGCGGTCGAGGACGGCCCATACCAGCGACAGACAGCTGGTTTCGCCGGGTAGGCGGCCGATGACCTTGACCCGGCGACGGGATTCTCCGAAGGTGCGTTCGATGAGGTTGGAATGGCGGATGCGTGTCCAGTGTTGGCGGGGGAAGCGCAAATGCACGCTCAGCGAGGCGAAGTCGTTGGCCAGGCAAGCGACCGCGGCTGGGTAGAGCCCGCGGTATGTGGTGGTGAACTCCTCGGCGCGGCGGGTGGCTTCATCCACGGCCTGCTGGCCGGGTGGCTGGTCAATGTCATCGAAGATCGACCAGAACGCGGCTTTGATCTCGTCCTGGACCGCGACAGGTGTCTTGGCGATGACGTTACGGCAGCGATGGATCAGACACCGCTGACGCAGGCTTGCCGGAAACGTGGTCTCCCATGCGGCGATCAGGCCCGGCGCCCCGTCGGAGATGCCCAGTAGCGGCGGGCGTAGTCCCCGGTTCCTCAGGTCAGCCAAGAAGTCGGCCCACGCATCAGCCGACTCCGCTGCGGCTGGGGCCAGCCCAATAAACAGGGGCTTGCCGTCGGTGCAGATGCCCCAGGCGGCCAGCACCGGCTCGGCCGGGGCGTTGGGATGCATCCGAAAGTTCGAGGCATCCAAGAACAGGTAGTCCAACACCAGCTCATCAAGGCGTCGAGACGACCACGCAGCGAACTCGTCTTTGATGGCCGCACAAATCCGGCTCACCGTCGAGCGCGACAACGCCGCCTGCGAGCCCAGCACCTCGGCCAACGCGGCCTCGATGTCGCGATCCGACAAACCGCGCACCCATCCCGAAATCACCAACGCCTCCAGAGCGTGGGTGCGCGTCACCCCGGCACCGAATAGCCGCGAACAGAACCGCTCGTCGGTGTCGCGTAGTTTCGGGCGGCATAATTCGACCGAGCCCATCGTGGTCTTCACCGTCGCCGGCGGTTGATACCCATTGCGGTACCCGCCCGGGCCGTCCTGAACCCGACGCTGGTGACGGGCTCGGCCCAACACTGCTTCTACCTCGGCCTCCACGGCGACCTGAAACACCAGACGCACCGATAACCGCCCGACCTCCTCCAAAATCTCGGTCAACGGCCGCTCGGTCGCGGCGAACAACTGATCCATCTCAACACGCACACGCTCAATCGGCGATACTCGCTTGGTCACGGGCGTAGCCCCTCCTTCATAGCTTTCGTCGGTTGCGACGGAACCTACGCCCGTGACCATTTACACCAGCGATGAGACGCGACCTCGGGAACTCGGAACCGGGCCACGCTCACCGACCCGACAAAGCTGATCAGCGCCATCGCGGCAAGGCTGTAGGTCGCCGTGCTGTCGAGACTGGATGCCGCCCAGGCGCCGATCGCGCACATCGTCACAGCGATCAGCGTGTCGAGCGCGACCAGCCGGTCGAGTGTGCTGGGACCGGCCAGCAGACGGACCAAGGTGATGACCGCCGCGCCGCCGAGCAACACTCCGGCGACTACCCAGATACCGTTCATGCGGCCTCCTGCGGTCGTGCCGGTCGCCAGTCCGCGTCTCGTTCGAAAGCTGCTACTAGAAGCTGCTCCACCTCAGCGACCTGACGGTGGAATCTCTCGATGGAACGAGCCGATCCAACGTCGATTACATGCAGGTAGATCACCCGCCGAAGTTGATCGATCTCTAGCACGATCGATCCCGGAATCATCGTCAAGAGGCTAACGGCGAGTACCAGCACCAGATCAGACTTGATCGATAGCTGTACTCGCAGCACCGCAGTGGGTGGCGGCGGCCCCAGCCGCACGGCCAGCCACGACACCTGAACACTGGCGACCACGAGATACCAGGCGACTCGCAAGATCAGCCGCAGCAGAGACAGCGGATGAACCTTACCCTGCACCGGCACCGGTGGCATCGGGAGCAAGGTCGTGATCGCCACCGCCACCAACAGGCCACTGAGTGCGGTAGCGACCGACAAGACGTCCCACAGCAGCACCCACACCGCGGTCAAGGCGATCAAGATCGCGGTCCGTAGCACGGCCGCCCGCATCGCTGGTCCGCTGAGATTCATGGTCCGGTACTCCCCGGAAAGTCGGAGGTGTCTCTGGCTTGAGCGGCCCGCCCGGCTCCATCGCGGGGCAGCACCGTCGAGATGTAGTGGCTGCGGTCGAGCACCTCGCCCGCAGCACGCTCGCTGTAGGCAAAGATCGGCCCAGCCAGAACTGTGAGTCCCAGCCCGACGACGATCAGGGCCACTGTCGGGGCGATCATCGTGGTTGGCATTCGCCCGACATCGTCCTGGTCGCCGAACGCCACATCATCGTCGCCTGTGTTGAGCAGAGCAGTGGCGCGGCGGGCGACCAGATCACCTTCTGGGGCGTCGATCCGGGGACGCCAGAACGCGTTGGTCCACACCCGCGCCACCGCATACAGGGTTAGGAGACTGGTCAGCAACCCGCCGGCCACAAGCAGCCAGGCCAGCACTGACCCGTCAGCGCTGCCGGCGCGCAGCAGCGCCACTTTGCCGATGAACCCCGAGAACGGTGGGATGCCGCCAAGGTTCAACGCCGGAACCAGGAACAGGAAGGCCAGCAGTGGGTTGGCCGCGAGTCCGCCGAGACGTCGCAGAGTGGAAGCGCCTCCCTGGCGTTCGATCAACCCAGCCACCAGGAAGAGAGTGGTCTGCACGATGATGTGGTGGGCTACGTAGTAGATGGCGCCCGACATGCCCATCCGATTGGATAGCGCGACGCCGAACACCATGTAGCCGATATGGCTGACGAGGGTGAATGACAGCAGGCGTTTGATATCGCTCTGCGCGATTGCGCCGAGGATGCCAACGATCATGGTCAGCAATGCCGCCACCAGGAGCACACCGTCGAGCGCGGCGCCGGGAAACAGCAGCGAATGCGCGCGGATGATCGCATAGATGCCGACTTTGGTGAGGATTCCGGCGAACACGGCGGTCACTGGCGCCGGCGCGGTGGGGTAGGAGTCCGGCAACCAAGCAGACAGCGGGAAGACCGCGGCTTTGATGCCGAACGCAACCAGCAGCACCGCGAGTATTGCGCTGCGGGTGCCTGCACTGAGGGTGCCTACGCGCAGCGCCAGCTCAGCCAGATTCAGCGTGCCGGTCGCGGCGTAGACCAACGCGATGCCGAAGAGGAAGATCATCGACGACACCAGCGAGACCATCACGTAGCCGATCCCGGCGCGCACCCTCTCGGCGCTGGCGCCGATGGTTAGCAATACGAAGCTGGCGTTGAGCAGCACCTCGACCCCGACGAATAGATTGAACAGGTCACCGGCCATAAACGCCAAGCACACACCCGCGGCTAGGGCCAGATAGGTGGGCAGAAATATCGACACTGGCTGACGTTCGCCGCCGTCACGAATGCCCTGACCGATCGCATAGACCACCACCGCCAGCAGCACAATCGACGACACCATCAACATCAGCGCCGACAACCGGTCCAGCACCAGTGTGATGCCCAGCGGACCCATCCCGGGCTCGGTCTGACCCCAGCCTCCGACGTTGAGGGCGAGGGTGCCTGCTTGATCCGTTAGGTACAGCAGCGCTGCACAGACAATGACGATCGTTGCAAGAGCAGTCAGTGTGACCCCGCGTTGCAGCCGCGGTCGCCGGCCGGCGAGCAGATTAGCCGCCGCGCCGCTCATCGGTACCAGCACCGGCAACGGGATGAGTGCGGTGGCCAGAGTATTCGATGCGATCATCGCGAACCCCGATGACCAGGCACGGCGTCCAACTCGTCGGGCTCGTCGGTGTCAGGGTATGGCTCGGCTGGGTCGGTATCGGGCGCGGCGGCCTCTTTGCTGGACAGTCGCGAGACCCTGGTGTCCTCGGGGTCGTTGTGCAGTGCTTCTGCGGTGGTCAGTTGGTAGGCGCGGTAGGCCAACGCAAGAACGAATGCGGCGACGCCCATGGTGATCACGATGGCGGTCAGAACCATGCCTTGCGCCAAGGGGTCAGCTGTGGCGGCCTTGCCGGTGCTGTCACGGTCCTGGATCGGAGGATTGCCGGCAGGCCCACCAACGGTGATGATCAACAGGTTTATCGCGTTGCCGATCAGCAACAATCCCAGCAACATGCGGGTCAGATTGCGTTCCAGCAGCAGGTGGTCGCGTCTCATCGCTGGTGTAAATGGTCACGGGCGTAGGTTCCGTCGCAACCGACGAAAGCTATGAAGGAGGGGCTACGCCCGTGACCAAGCGAGTATCGCCGATTGAGCGTGTGCGTGTTGAGATGGATCAGTTGTTCGCCGCGACCGAGCGGCCGTTGACCGAGATTTTGGAGGAGGTCGGGCGGTTATCGGTGCGTCTGGTGTTTCAGGTCGCCGTGGAGGCCGAGGTAGAAGCAGTGTTGGGCCGAGCCCGTCACCAGCGTCGGGTTCAGGACGGCCCGGGCGGGTACCGCAATGGGTATCAACCGCCGGCGACGGTGAAGACCACGATGGGCTCGGTCGAATTATGCCGCCCGAAACTACGCGACACCGACGAGCGGTTCTGTTCGCGGCTATTCGGTGCCGGGGTGACGCGCACCCACGCTCTGGAGGCGTTGGTGATTTCGGGATGGGTGCGCGGTTTGTCGGATCGCGACATCGAGGCCGCGTTGGCCGAGGTGCTGGGCTCGCAGGCGGCGTTGTCGCGCTCGACGGTGAGCCGGATTTGTGCGGCCATCAAAGACGAGTTCGCTGCGTGGTCGTCTCGACGCCTTGATGAGCTGGTGTTGGACTACCTGTTCTTGGATGCCTCGAACTTTCGGATGCATCCCAACGCCCCGGCCGAGCCGGTGCTGGCCGCCTGGGGCATCTGCACCGACGGCAAGCCCCTGTTTATTGGGCTGGCCCCAGCCGCAGCGGAGTCGGCTGATGCGTGGGCCGACTTCTTGGCTGACCTGAGGAACCGGGGACTACGCCCGCCGCTACTGGGCATCTCCGACGGGGCGCCGGGCCTGATCGCCGCATGGGAGACCACGTTTCCGGCAAGCCTGCGTCAGCGGTGTCTGATCCATCGCTGCCGTAACGTCATCGCCAAGACACCTGTCGCGGTCCAGGACGAGATCAAAGCCGCGTTCTGGTCGATCTTCGATGACATTGACCAGCCACCCGGCCAGCAGGCCGTGGATGAAGCCACCCGCCGCGCCGAGGAGTTCACCACCACATACCGCGGGCTCTACCCAGCCGCGGTCGCTTGCCTGGCCAACGACTTCGCCTCGCTGAGCGTGCATTTGCGCTTCCCCCGCCAACACTGGACACGCATCCGCCATTCCAACCTCATCGAACGCACCTTCGGAGAATCCCGTCGCCGGGTCAAGGTCATCGGCCGCCTACCCGGCGAAACCAGCTGTCTGTCGCTGGTATGGGCCGTCCTCGACCGCGCCAGCCGCGGCTGGCGCGGAGTCACCCAAACATCAGCGACCAGCCGCCACCTCCAAGAACTACGCCACCAACTGCTCGAGCCACCCCGCCCACTGCATCCCCCCACCACAACAACCACGACCGACACCACCGCCGCGTAACATGACCACCAGGAACATGCGCCCAGCGTTTTTACACCAGTCCTAAGACGCCACCCAGCAGGTACACCCCGCAGCTGGTGAGGCCGCCGATCGCGATCAACGGAACCAAAAAGACTGTCACTGCACCCGCACCTCCGGCGCTGGCTCCCGGGCGGCGACTTGCTCGTCGAGGTGCGCGCCGAGACTGCGCAGCACGTCGAGCACCAGCCCGACCACGATGAGGTACACGCCGAGATCAAAGAACAACGCGGTGCCGAACTCAACATGGCCTAGGACCGGTATCTCGATCTGCACCACCGCTGAGGAGAGCGCTGGCGCACCCAACAGCACTGACCCGATCGCGGTTCCGGCGGACAAACCCAGGCCAGCGCCCAGGACCTTGCCCGCGTCCAACGGCAATGTCTCGCCGAGCTCGTAGCGACCGCCCGCCAGGTAGCGCAGTACCAGCGCGAGCCCGGCCATCAGGCCGCCGGCAAAACCCCCTCCGGGAGTGTTGTGGCCGGTGAAGAAGAAGAAGTACACCGAGACCACCATCATCATCGGGAAAATGGCCCGCGTGGTGACTTCTAAGACCAACGACCTGTATCTGGGATCGCGGTAGTCGCTGCCGCGCAGCCAGGTGGTGTCGCCGACGGCTGGGCTATATGGGGTCGGTGGGCTTTGCCCGCTTTGAGGTTGGTCGGGCTGACCGGATTGCGGTATCCGTGGTGCCGCCCCGAACCGGCGGTGCCGGAACACCATTGAGGCGACACCGGTCGCCGCGACGAGTAGCACTGAGATTTCACCGAGTGTGTCCCATGCTCTGATATCGACCAGCAGGACGTTGACCGTGTTGGCGCCATGTCCGCGGGCGTGTGCAGCGGCGGGCAGCAAAGTCGCGATTGAGCGGTCGGTTCGCGCGGCCATCGCGAACGCCGCGAGTGTAGTGACGGTGGCGCCGACCGCTAGCGCCAGCAGAGCCCGGGGGAGTCGGTGCCGGCCGACGGAATCCTGATCGACCTCGGCGGGCAACGTCCTTAGGACCAGCACGAAGATCACC
This sequence comes from Mycobacterium sp., assembly GCF_965230835.1. Taxonomy (GTDB): domain Bacteria; phylum Actinomycetota; class Actinomycetes; order Mycobacteriales; family Mycobacteriaceae; genus Mycobacterium. The sequence goes on along the minus strand of NZ_CBDDLW010000002.1, from coordinate 1,798,043 downwards.
AGTGTCACTGTCTCCACCAAAAACTGCGTCAACGCGAGATCGGGCGCGCCGTGGAAGGCGAACACCGCGCCGCAGCCGTAGCCGGTGACACCAACCATCAGCACAGTGGCCAGCCGGTTGCGCATCATCGTGGCGCCCACCGCACCGGCCAGCAGCAGCACTCCGAGTATCGGTTGCAGTGGGGTATCCCAGAGCCGGAACTCTGGCCGGTCGCGGGCACCCGACAACAGCGCCGCCGACGACACCAGGATCAGCGTGCACAGGATTACCGATTGGGTGCCGGGAATCGAGCCACGCTGCGTGATTGCCGTCAACCGCACTGAAACCACATCCAGCGCCCGCATCGCCGCGTCATAGACGCGATCAGCGTTGCGCAGTGGCAGCCAGCCGAGTTGGGGGCGGCGCAGCCGGGTACGCGCTACGAATATCGCTGTTCCGGTCAGTAGGACGAGCGCCGACAACAACAGTGGAAGATCCAGGCCGTGCCACAGCGCCAGTCGGTATCCGTTCTCGCCTTCACGTGAGGCGGCGGCAAAGGATGCGTCGGCGTAGCTGCCTGCTGTGCGACCCAGTTGCGTCGGCGCCACGCCGAACAGCAGACTCGCCGTAGCCAGAATCGCTGGCGCTGCCAGAAATGTTGCGGTGGGTTGGTGGAGGCCGGCCACTGGGCCGCTGGGGCTGGCTGTGCCCTTGCGCGCGAAGGCGCCCCACAGGAAACGCGCACCGTAGACCGTGGTGAACACCGAGCCAACCGCGATCACGCCGAGCACGTATGGCGCCGCCATACCGAGGGTGGGGCTGTGCGCTAGTGCCGCGAAACTGGCTTCTTTGGCCACGAATCCAAGAAACGGCGGCAGCGCAATCATGCTGGCGGTGGCCGCGGCCGCAATCACGAATAGCCAGGGGCAGCGGTGGCCGAGCCAGGCGAGCCGGCGGACGTCGCGGGTGCCGGTGGCGTGGTCGATGATGCCCGCGACCATGAACAGCGCCGCTTTGAACATCGCGTGTGCACACAACACGGTTAAACCGGCCAGCATCAGGTCGCGCCCCCCACTGCCGACCAGCACGGTGATCAGCCCGAGTTGGCTGACCGTGCCGAACGCGAGGATTAGCTTTAAGTCGTTTTCGCGGGCTGCGCGCCAGCCCGCGAGCAGCATCGTGGCCGCACCGAGGACCAGAAGAGTCGGCCGCCATCCCGGAGAATCGGCGAAACCCGGCGTCATCCGGGCGATCACGTACACACCGGCCTTGACCATCGCGGCAGCATGCAGGTAAGCGCTCACCGGTGTCGGTGCAGTCATCGCGCTCGGCAGCCAGAAATGCAACGGTACGATCGCAGACTTGCTCATCGCGCCGACCAGCACCAGCAGTACGGCGACGGTAACCGCTGTCCCCGAAGGAGGAGCGGCGAGTACGTCGGATAGCAGAAAGCTGCCGGCGGCAAGACCCACAATGATGATCCCGGCCAACATGGTCAATCCGCCGGCGGTGGTTACCAGCAGGGCCTGGGTGGCGGCGCGGCGGCTGATGAGGCGTTCAGCGTAGTGACCGATCAGCAGGAACGACAACACCGTTGTGAGCTCCCAGAACACGTAAAGCACCAGCATGTTGTCGGCGACGACGAGACCAAACATGGCTCCGGAGAACGCGACCAGCTCGGCGGCGAAGCTGGGCAGCCGGTTTTCGGCGCCACCGTCCCGGTGGTCGAAGTAGTCGGCGCAGTAGCAGAGCACCAGCGCGCCGATACCGAGAACCAGCACGCTCATGATCGCCGCCAGGTTGTCGAACCGCAGCGCAATGTCCATCGACAGGTTGGGCACCCAGGACACCACGACACGATGGTCACCGGTCGGCGATCTTGGCCAGTTCAGCACGACCCAGGCCAGCGATGTAAGTGGAACCAGCGTGAGCGGATAGAACCCAATCCGACCCCATCTGCGCACCAGTGCTGGGGCCAGTGCTGCGGCTGCCGCGTGGGCGAGCAGAATCGCTAGCACGGCACTCCGATGGGGTCTGCGATGAGCCCTCGGCTAAGAGCGCAAAGCGGGGTGTTGGCCCGAGGGGCCATTTCGCCGGGCAGTCTACCGGCCGACCGGGTCGGGCCGGTGGGCAGCAACCGTGTGTAGCGAACCAGTGCTTGCGGAATTTACCTGGCGGCAGACGATTTCATGTGGGCCGGAAGCAGGGTGGAGTATCCGCCCGGCTACCGTGCACGGACAACCATGCGGCCAGCGCTACGGTCTATCAGCAAACGTGCGCAGCGATGCCACCTGCGCCGGGTCCAGAGAGGGTTGAACGGTTGCTCGAGCCGCTGCCATGTCGGCAGCAGTCACGTCGGTGGCGTCGATAGATTGCCGCATCGCGGTAAGGGCCGCCTCTCGCAGCAGCGCCACGCAGTCGGCCGCGCTGTAACCGTCGAGTTTGGTAGCCACTACGTCCAGGTTGACGTCGGCGTTCAACGGGATCGACTGTGCGGCGGTGCGCAGAATTTCGCGGCGGGCCGCAGCGTCAGGGGGTTCGACGAATACCAGCCGTTCTAGTCGCCCTGGCCTCAGCAGAGCCGGGTCGATCAGATCGGGCCGATTGGTAGCGCCCAGCACAACCACGTCTCGCAACGGGTTGATGCCGTCCAGCTCGGTTAGCAGCGCGGCTACCACCCGATCGCTTGCGCCGGAGTCGAAACTCTGACCGCGCCGGGGGGCCAGCGCGTCAAGCTCATCGAGGAATACCAGCGACGGCGCGGAATCGCGGGCCCGGCGAAACAAGTCTCGTACCGCCCGCTCGGAGCTGCCCACCCACTTGTCCATCAGCTCAGAGCCTTTGACGGTGTGCACGCTGAGCTGTCCGGTACTGGCTAACGCACGGACCACGTACGTCTTGCCGCATCCTGGTGGGCCGTACAGTAAGACCCCGCGCGGCGGGTCGACTCCCAGCCGGGCGAAGGTGTCGGGGTGCTGCAGTGGCCACAGCACTGCTTCGGTCAGAGCCTGTTTGGCCTCGGCCATATCGCCAACATCGTCGAGCGTGACATTTCCGGTCTGGAGGCCAACGACCACCGCTTCGCTCGCGGAGCGGGACAGCGGGCGGATGACGGTCAGCGCACCCACGAGGTCGTCCTGGTTGAGTGCCGGTGGGCAGCCGTCCGCACTGGCCCGCGACGCTGCGCGCAGGGCTGCTTCGCGGAGCAAGGCGGTCAGGTCCGCGACGACGAAGCCTGGGGTGCGGCTAGAAATGTCGTCGAGATCAAGGTCGCCGGTGGGCACCTGCTTCAACAGTGCCTGCAGCAACGCCTTGCGGATGGCGGCGTCGGGCAATGGCACGCCCAGCTCCCGATCGCACAACTCGGGCGCGCGCAAGCGACTGTCGAGCTGATCGGGACGTGCGGAGGTGGCGATCAGCGCCACGCCATCGGTGGCCACTGCGGTGCGCAACTCGGAAAGAATTAGTGCGGCGACCGGCTCGCTGGTCGATGGCAGCAAGGCGTCAACATCGGTGATCAGCAAGACGCCGCCGCCGTCGCGAACCGCCGCCACCGCGCCCGCGACCGCATTCAGCCGGTCTTCGGCCGCCAGCGCGCCGACCTCAGGTCCGTCCAGCTCTACGAGCCTGCGGCCGGCGCACACCGCGCGCACCAATGTCGCTTTGCCAACGCCGGCTGGACCTGAAACCAACACGCCCAGAATGGTGGCGGCGCCCAAGCTCTTGAGCAGGTGTGGCTCGTCGAGGGCGAGTTTGAGCCATTCAGCGAGTTTGTTGGTCTGCACCTGCGTGCCCTTGAGGTCATCGACTTTGATGGGCGGATTCGCGACGTTGACCGCTTTTGCAGCGGACTGCACAGTCGTGGGCGCAGTGCCGGTGCCCCAGGTGACCAGCGAATTAGGCTGGACGCTGACCGGGCCGCCAGGGTCGGCGCCGGTGACGGTCAGCAGTTCCGAGGTCCAGCTGATTCCGACTGCCGACGCCAGCGCTCTGCTCGCTGCCGAGGTCGACGTTCCGGGGCCTAGATCGCGGGGCAACAGCGACACTGCATCGCCGACGGTCATCACCTTGCCCAGCAAGGCCTGGCGCAGAGTCGCTGGCGACAGGGACTGGGTGGCCAGTGCTGAGCCGCTCAAAGCCACCGATCGTGCGCCATAGACCGTGACCGCGCTGACGAGCACGGCCGTTCCCTCGCGCAGCCCAGCGTTCGACAGGGTGACGTCGTCCAGCAGCGCTATGCCGACAGGAGCGGTCTTGCTGGCCACTGCCGCTACCGCCGCCGTAGTGCGCGACCCAGTCAACGACACCGCATCCCACTCGCGGATGCCGAGGGCAGCAACGGCGTTCGGGTGCAGACGGATGACACCACGGCGCGTATCGACAGCAGACGTGTTCAGCCGAGCTGTGAGGGTGAGTTGGCGTGCTGGCCCGGGCACGGAGGGCGGGCCCGCTTCAATTGCCCTGCTGCTTCCCGGGCCCGGACGGCCGGTTTCGTCGCTAGGGCGACTCATCTCAGCCTCTGCTGGGTTTACGCAGACCCAGCCGCGCCATCGACCTGCGGTGTGGCTGCGCGCGGCGGATCGCGCGTCGCACGGCGCGCCGCTGTTTGGGCTTGTCGTCCCACACCTCTGGGTGTGCGGCGAGCCATCGCTGGCTGCGGATCGCGAACGGAATGTGGCAGACGTAGGCGACGATGATCACCATGATCAGGATGTAGGGAGCCAGGAATGCGGCCGCGGCGAAGATCGCCAGCACCGCCAGCAATACGGCAGCCAGATTCGGTGGAACCGACACGGCATGCATTTTCTTCATCGGGATTCCGCTGACCATCAGCATCGAGGTTCCTGCTGTCCAGAAGCAAAGAAACCACGTCGACGTCCACCACCCATCGCCGAACTGCATTTGGGCGGCCATCAGACCGATCATCGCGACCGCGCCCGCCGGTGCGGGCATCCCGACGAAGAACTCCCGTGCATAGGCAGGCTGGGTCCCGTCGTCGAGCAGCGCGTTGAATCTGGCTAGCCGCAACACGACGCACACCGCGTACAGCAGGACGACTATCCAGCCGGCGGGTGAGCCGGACAGCATCGTGACGTAAAGCACCACCGCGGGTGCCACACCGAAGTTCACCGCATCAGCCAGTGAGTCGATCTGCTCACCGATCCGCGACTCGGCGTCGAGGATGCGGGCCACCCGGCCGTCGAGTCCGTCGAGGATGGCGGCCGCGGCGATCAGCGCCATCGCGGCTTTCGGCTGATACTCAAGGGCGAATCTGATCGAGGTCAACCCTGCGCAGATCGACAGTACCGTCATTGAGCTGGGCAGGATCTGGAGGTTTACCGCTCGCTTGGTTCGGGGCTTGCGGATCATGGCAGATCAGCCAGCACAGTCTCGCCGGCAACAGCGCGCTGGCCGACTTGCACGACTGGTTCGGTGCCCGACGGTAGGTAGGTATCCAGCCGGGAGCCAAACCGGATCAGGCCGTAGGTGTCTCCGATCGACAGCTTGTCTCCGACGTGTGTATCGCACACGATGCGGCGTGCTACTAGTCCGGCTACCTGCACCGCGACTACTTCAGCGCCGCTGGCCGTGCGCAGTCGAACGCTGTTGCGTTCATTGTCGATGCTCGCTGCGGGCAGATCGGCGGACCTGAAACGGCCTGGTCGGTGTTGTACGGCGATGACCTCGCCACTGACTGGGGCCCGCTGTACGTGGGCGTCGAACACCGACAGGAAGATGCTGACCCGAGGTAGCGGTAGGTCACCCATGTCGATTTCGGCGGGCGGGGCAGCGGAGTCGACTACGCAGATCACGCCGTCCGCCGGTGCAACGATGGCGCCCGGGCGGTTGGGCGGGACGCGTGGGGGGTGACGGAAGAAACCCGCGCAGGCACCTGCAGCCAGCAGGCCTGCCCGACGTAGCCAACGGTGGTCACGTCCAGTCGCGGCCTGACTCACCACGCCAGCCGAGGCCACGGCTAGGCCGGCGGTGATGAAGGGCAGCCCGGCCGGGTGGACTGGAGGAACGGTGGACCTCACCAACTCGAGCAGGTGTGCGGGGCCTTCCTTGACGGAACGGCGGCGAGGGCGTCGTGCCACGCGGTTATCTTACGGAAGGCATGCCGGCGGCGCGCCACTGCTGGTTTGGAACTTCGGGTTGTCGGCTAGAACCGCCGAAGCGGTTTCCCCGCGAGAGTGCCGCTCTGCCGACTTAGCTCAGATCCCAGACCAGCAACTCGGTTCCGGCGGATACCTCCACGACATCTTCGGGGATGTCCAACAGCGCATTGGCCGACGCCAACCAGCGCAAATGGTGTGACGCTGGTGGGCCGTAGCTGGTTACTTGGCTCATCCCCGCTGGGGTGGTGTCGAGCACTGCGCGCCGGAACTGGCGCTTACCCTGCGGCGATGTCAGCGACTCGGTGAGCACCGCGCCCCGTTGTGGTCGTCGCGGATCTGGCAGCCCCATGGCCATTCGGAGCGCGGGGCGGATGAACACCTCAAAAGACACCAGCGCGCTAACCGGGTTGCCGGGCAGGGTGATGATCGGTGTGCCGGCCACGTGTCCGGTGCCTTGCGGCATCCCCGGCTGCATCGCTACTTTCACGAACTCCACGGCCCGGCCGCCTTGAAAACCTTCGCGGCCAAATGCGTCTTTGACTACTTCATAGGCGCCGGCGCTGACGCCGCCGCTGGTAATGATCAGGTCTGCATCGGCGGCATACCGGTCCAGAACCGCCCCGAACTGCGCGACATCGTCGCTGGTGGTTGGCGCAGCAACAACGTCGGCGCCCGCCTCGCGCGCGGCGGCGGCCAGCATGACTGCATTGGACTCGTAGATCTGTCCCGGTCTTAGAGGACTGCCGGGTTGCACCAGTTCTGACCCGGTGGAGACCACCAGGATCCGTTGCCGCGGGATGGCGGTCAGCTCATCCCGTCCCAGCGCTGCGGCCAGGCCGAGCGCGGCGGGCGTCGCGATCTGGCCCTTGTGCAGCACGGTAGTACCGGCGGCGACGTCTTCGCCGGCCCGCCGGATGTGCTTGCCGAGGGTGGACTGCTGCCAGATTGTCACTGACTGCATGCCACCGTCGGTGGCCTCGACCGGAACAACGGAGTTTGCCCCGGCCGGCAGCGGCGCCCCGGTCATGATCCGGTGCGCCGACTGCGGTTGCAGTGTCAGATCGTCGGTGCGGCCAGCGGGAATATCCTCGATGACCGGCAGCACCACCGGATGTTCCGATGTCGCCCCCGAGGTTTCCTCGGCGCGCACCGCGTAGCCGTCCATCGCGGAGTTATCGAACACCGGAAGCGACAGCTGCGCGACTACGTCGTCGGCTAGCACTAGACCTTGGGCCTCGGACAGCGGAACCATGATCGCCGGGCGGGTGCGGACCATTTCCGTGACGACGCGCTGATGTTCCGCTACGGACCGCATGGCAGACCCCACGCGTTCATTATCGACACCGCAAACCTCGACGCTGGTGCCGGTGGGTTCTTCAAGGGAGGTCTGTCCGATCCATCAACTCTCACTACCCGGCTCCAATCTGTGGGCACAGGTCATGCCCCACATCTCGACCTGACGATGGCGCTTACCCGGTTATCTACCACTACGTAGATCCGAATGACCGAGTGACCGTTAGTTCCGAGGATTGGGCGACCTAACGCCTGCAGGAGAAGGGAGCTGCGCGGCAAACGTCTTCGCTGTCTTGCGGCCCGTCGAGATAGCGGCCCTCTCTCGGCGCTTTTGCGGCCCTCGCGGTCAAGCCGAAAGCCTGGGCAACCCGCAGACTTGACACCTACAACCACCGGGGGTCTGAAATCCGCCGAGTCAAGATCGACCCGGGCAAAGCCGGTGGCAGTGAAACGTCCTTAGTTCACAGTGGCGCGTATCGCCATCGCCGGGGCTCTAGAATTGTGTCGCTCTGTTTCTGTCGGTCTCCATAACTTCGTCGGTATGTTGTCTTACGATTTGAATCGCTTGGCTAGCCATGTCGATAGTTTTTTCATTCCGGCTAATCAGTGGTTGTGCCGTTTGCTCGTGCGCATCGAAAAGTTGACCCTGCGAGGTCTCGGCCGAGGATCCTGTCAGTTGTCTAGCTTCGGCGTTGATATCACGAGCTCTATCAATGGTGTTTTGTAAATCCGATAGATTTTGCTCGACGCGTTCTTGATCAAATAATATTTGGCTCGAAGTGGCGGCTCCACCCGGGTAGGAGCCGCCCTCGGCGATCCAATCCATACCTGTTTGGTCTGGTTCTTGGTCGATGCTTCGAAACTCGGCTTCGAGTTTTGCGGATTTCCGCTGTTGAAACAGTTCATGTGATGACGCTTGGACGGAGTGGAGGTTGCCATCGGCTCCGAAGTCGACAACTGCCCAGTCGTCTTCTTCTGTGGTTAGATTCGGGTCGGCTGTTGGATCGATAAAAACCGAGCTGGCCCCGTTATCAAATCGGGGCCATTTGGCAGGGGGTTCTCCGTCGTAGTCGGGATCGACGTCGTCACGCCAATGTGAGCTAGGCCGGGTCATCGCGGCGTCCTTTCGTCATATCCCACGTGCATTGTCGATGATGGAGTAGGCGTTGGAGGCTAGGTGAGAACAGCTCGCTTAAGGGTTTCCGACCGGCCCGAACAGCGATGGCCGGCCCGAGCAGCGATGGTTTGCCGGCCTAGCTGTTGACGCTTCCGGTTCGGCGGGTTGATCCGCCCATTCGGACCGTCGGTTTGGGCCGCCCGGAGAAATCGTCCTGTTCTTCTTGCGGGATCGCTTGTCACTGCTGTGTTCCATCTGAGACCTGGCTGGCGCACGTTTGAGCCGACGAACTTTTGAAAACGGGTCCTGCGTTCGCCCCCGTACGTCATCGATCTTGATAGCTCGGAAGGGCAAAGAACATCGGCGAAAGTGCGTAAAAGTAGATGGTCACGGCGAGCTTAGGCTGCGTCGAGACAGGCGAAAGCGGCGCGAGAGCGTCACATGTAGCGAGAAATTTCCCCACTCGCGACATCTCCGTGGTGAGGTTGGTTCCGTTTGATCCTGGTCTGCGTGATCCGTCATCGGGTCCGGTCATCTAGTGCGCCGTGGAACGTTAGCGGCGTGCGCACGCCACTGGCCATTCCTCGCGCAGCTGCGACCAGTGCCGGTGGTGCGCCAGTTTTCGAGCGGTCTTCGATTCTGACTGCCCTGGCGGTCGTTGGGTCTGGCCCAGAGCGGGTGGGCCACGCTCGTCCATGCGGTTGGCATTGGTCTGGGTAGGGAGGCGTTGCAAGCGATAGGCATCCAGTGGCGCCAATGTCGCGCCGAATTTCGACCCGGGTAGGTGGGCGTTGCTTGGCGGGCTATTCGGTGCGGCGCTGTAGGGCGCGCATCGTGCCCTGGGTGACCTTGCACTCGGCATAGGCGAGTGCTAAGAATGACGTTGGCACTCGCGACCGGCGAGTGCTAGGTCGGGACGGTGAGGCTAGGCATTGTCGTGGCTCCACGGCAGCTCTGGTCGTCCGTCGCGGGCACTGCGCCCGGCCAGCGTAAGTAATGGGGTGGCCTAATACCCGGTGACCCCGTTTCATTCCCAATCCGGAGGAATCACTTCGCAATGGCCAAGACAATTGCGTACGACGAAGAGGCCCGTCGCGGCCTCGAGCGGGGTCTGAACAGCCTCGCCGACGCGGTAAAGGTGACGTTGGGCCCCAAGGGCCGCAATGTCGTCCTCGAGAAGAAGTGGGGTGCTCCCACGATCACCAACGATGGTGTGTCCATCGCTAAGGAGATCGAGCTGGAGGACCCGTACGAAAAGATCGGCGCCGAGCTGGTCAAGGAAGTCGCCAAGAAGACCGATGACGTCGCCGGCGACGGCACGACGACAGCCACGGTGTTGGCGCAGTCGCTGGTTCGTGAAGGCCTGCGCAATGTTGCGGCGGGTGCTAACCCGCTCGGCCTCAAGCGCGGTATCGAGAAGGCGGTCGAGAAAGTCACCGAGACTCTGCTCAAGTCGGCCAAAGAGGTTGAGACAAAGGAGCAGATAGCGGCCACCGCGGGGATTTCGGCTGGTGACCAATCGATCGGCGACCTGATCGCGGAGGCGATGGACAAGGTCGGCAACGAAGGTGTTATCACCGTCGAGGAGTCCAACACGTTTGGCCTGCAGCTCGAACTCACCGAGGGTATGCGATTCGACAAGGGCTACATCTCCGGCTACTTCGTGACCGACGCAGACCGGCAGGAAGCGGTCCTCGAGGACCCCTACATCCTGCTGGTCAGTTCCAAGATCTCGACCGTCAAGGATCTGCTGCCATTGCTCGAGAAGGTCATCCAGGGTGGCAAGCCGCTGCTGATCATCGCCGAAGATGTCGAGGGTGAGGCGTTGTCCACCCTGGTGGTCAACAAGATCCGTGGCACCTTCAAGTCGGTAGCGGTCAAGGCTCCTGGCTTCGGCGACCGACGCAAGGCAATGTTGCAGGACATGGCGATCTTGACCGGCGGCCAGGTCATCAGTGAAGAGGTCGGCCTCTCGCTGGAGACCGCCGACTTGGCGCTGCTGGGGAAGGCCCGGAAGGTGGTCATCACCAAGGACGAGACCACCATCGTCGAGGGCGCTGGCGACACCGACGCCATCGCCGGAAGGGTCAGCCAGATCCGCGCTGAGATCGAGAACAGCGACTCCGATTACGACCGCGAGAAGCTGCAAGAACGCCTGGCAAAGTTGGCCGGCGGTGTAGCCGTGATCAAAGCGGGTGCCGCCACCGAGGTCGAGCTGAAGGAGCGCAAGCACCGCATTGAGGACGCGGTGCGTAACGCCAAAGCCGCCGTGGAGGAGGGCATCGTCGCCGGTGGCGGCGTCGCTCTGCTGCATGCAGCTCCTGCGCTGGACAAGCTGAAGCTGTCTGGTGACGAGGCCACCGGGGCGAACATCGTCGGTGTGGCGCTGGAAGCTCCGCTGAAGCAGATTGCGTTCAACTCTGGGCTGGAGCCCGGCGTGGTGGCCGAGAAGGTGCGCAACTTGCCAGCGGGCAGCGGCCTGAACGCGCAGACCGATGAATATGAGGATCTGCTCGCGGCTGGCGTGGCCGACCCGGTCAAGGTGACGCGCTCTGCGTTGCAGAACGCCGCCTCTATTGCGGGGCTGTTCCTGACAACTGAGGCCGTTGTTGCCGACAAGCCGGAGAAGGCCGCTGCTCCTGCAGCAGACCCAACCGGTGGCATGGGCGGTATGGACTTCTAAGTCCGGAAGAATTCGACAGCAAGAAAGCCCGGTCCCGTTGGGGCCGGGCTTTCTTGTGTCGGCTCTAGGGGCCGGAGGGTTCGGAGAACACCACGCAGTCATGCAGGCAGCCTTTTGCGGCGGCGGGGGAGTTTGGAGCGGCGTCGCGATGCAGCAGTGCTCGGGTGGGCACTACACCGTATCCGGCGGGCAGCTGCTGCACGTCTGCCTTGGAATCGCAGGCCTGGGCGCGCCCGTCGACGATCAGCGAGTAGCCCCCGGGCTCGCCCGGGGGCCAGAGCAGAGTGACGCTACTGCGGCGGCCGAGGTTGTCGCGGGTGCGTCCCCCAATGGACCCGACATCGATGATCGCCCGCGCATCCTCGGGGCCGCCTGGGAGATCCCGCAGTACCGGTTCGACGGTCACAGTGTGGACGCGGTAGTCATCATCGACAGTGATTAGATAGGCGTACCGGTAGTCGTCCAAAGCAGCGGCCAGTCGCTTGAGGTCGACCTTCTTAGCGCCCATGAATTCGAGGATAAGTGCTACGGCAGTGCTGTCGGGGAGGGGTGAGCGCGTTACTCCGTCCGGACTGGCTCTTTGATGTCCTCGCTGGGCTCAGCCCCATCGCGGTTGCCCGTCTGGTAGAAGTTCGACTTCGGGATGGTCTGGCCAGCCGGACTTGAGCTGACCGTGCCTGGCTCGCGGGCACCGGTGCTGCGTTGCACGGAGTCTTGGGTGCCCGAATTGACGAGGCCCCCATAACCGGCGCCAGCGCTTCGCAGGCTCGGGTTAGCAGCTGGGCTACTGGCCGCATTAGAGCTGGCGGTATTGGGGTTGGCTGATTCAAAGCCGCTACCGGGGGCGCCGGTTGGGGAGGCGGCCGACGCGCTGGTCAGACCGGAGTTGAGGACGTTCGCGAGGCCGGGTGTGATGCCGCCCGTGTTCGCCATAGCGGAGGCGAGGATGCCCGTGCTCATGGCGGCGGTGCCCAAACCGCCAGTGGAGTAGCTGCTCGCACTTGCCAGGCCTGAGTCCGCGTGGGACGCCATAGCGGAGTCGTATACGTCTGGCTGCCAAAAGCCCGAGTTCATGGTGCCGGTATAGCCGAAGCCTGCGTTGGCGATCCCCGAGTTCCCTAGGCGAGTGTTGAGGGAGCCTGAATTGCCGATGCCGGTATTGCCGCTGCCGGAGTTGAAGAAGCCGGTGTTCCCGGTACCTGAGTTGCCGAACCCGACGTTGTCCGAACCCGAGTTGAAGCCGCCGAAGCCGACCTGGTGATCACCGGTCAAGCCCATTCCGAAAGCGCTGTTGCCGGTGTTGCCGAACCCGATATTGCTGTCGCCGAGGTTGCCGAAGCCCAGGTTTCCGCTGCCGGTATTGCCGCTGCCCAGGTTGCTGCTCCCGGTGTTTCCCACACCCACATTGCCGCTGCCGGTATTGCCGCTGCCCAGGTTGTAGTTGCCGACGTTGTTGTTGCCGATGTTTCCGCTGCCGGTATTGCCAAAGCCCAGGTTGAAGCCGTTCTTACTAATGTCGATACCGAGGTTTCGCAGAACTTGTTGCCAGGGCGCCAGTTGTTCTGCGGCCGCTGATGCATCGAAGTGGTAGCCGGTCATCGCCGCCACATCCAGCGCCCACATTTGCTCGTATGCGGCCTCGATATCCATGATCGCCGGGGCGTTCTGCCCCAACCAGTTCGTAGCCGCTAACACCTGCACCAGGCCACGATTGGCAGCGACAACTGCAGGCTGGACCATCGCCGCCATCGCCGCCTCAAACGCGGTCGCGGTGGCCGTAGCCTGTTCGGCGGCCTGTTCGGCTTGAGCTGCCGCCGCCGTAAGCCATGCCATGTATTGAGTCGCGACGGCGAGCATTGCCGCCGACGACGGACCCAGCCAGGTGCCGCTGGTTAGTTCCGAGGTCACAGAGCCGAATGACGTCACCGACGATATCAAGTCGCCGGCCAGCCCGCTCCAGGCGGCGGCGGCCGCGAGCAGCGGTCCCGCGCCAGGGCCCGCGAACATTAATGCCGAATTGATCTCTGGCGGCAACCACGCATAATGCGGGTTTGTCACGAGCCTCAAAATACCTGCTAGCGGCGTTTGCCGTGGCCGTATCAGCAACCTGGTATCAGGGTGTGTGGATGGGGCTCACACTGGCCCCAACTACCTCACCGGGAGGTTGGCGCGAGCTGCTGGCCGCGGACCAGCCTGCCCGGACGGGCGGACGTGGGTGCGCCGTTCTCGGCGATCACCTGGCCCGACACCACGGTCGCAACGTAGCCCTGTGCGGTCTGGTCGAGGCGACGCCCTCCGGCGGGCAGGTCGTAGCTAATCATTGGCTTGTTCAGCCGAAGTGCGGCGTGGTCGATAACGTTGAGGTCTGCCTTGTATCCGACGGCGATGCGACCGCGGTCAGCCAACCCGGCTACGCGGGCCGGTACCGATGTCAGCTCGCGAACGGCCTCGGGCACCGAGAACTGCCCGGACGTACGGTCACGCGCCCAGTGGGCCAGTAAGAACGTGGTGTAGCTGGCGTCGCAGATCATTCCGTAGTGGGCGCCGCCATCGCCCAGCCCCAGCACCACGTCCTCCCGATGCAGCAGCTCACCAACGGTGTCCAGCGAGTTGTTCTCCAGGTTGCTGGTTGCGACCAGCAGCGTGGCGCGGCCGTCGTCGTCGAGCAGCCGGTCGTAGGCCTCCTCCATGGGGCTCACGCCCCGAGCCCGCGCTCGCGCCGCGATGCTCGTGGCCGGATCGGGTTCATAGTTCGGCGGGTCATCCAGCGGGAAGATCCAATCCCAGGCTTGGGCAACGTAAAGGATTGGATGACCTTCACCAGGTTGGTCGGCCAGGATGCGAGCACGGACTTCGGGCTTGCGCATTTCAGCGACCCGTTGCTTCAGCGGCAAGTGGGCAATCTCGCGGTAGCTGGGGTAGAGAACGAACGGGTTGGCGCTCAACTCCAACCCGATGATCAGTCCGATCGGACGCGGAAGCAGTTGCGCGGTGAAGGCTGATTCGGAACCCGCTCTCTTGTTGGCCTCCTCGACCATCGTGATGGCGTCGGGCCAGGTCGGGTCGCCGGTATTGGCAACGACCAGCGTAAACGTGACTGGCAGCCCGACTTTCTCAGCGACGTCGAACACCGTCTGCAACACCGGTTGGTAGCCGCCGGCCGGCATGTCCGGCACGAATTGCAGCAGGCCGCCGCCGCCGTCGACGACACCTTTGGCGATCTCCTCGATCTCCTCGCGGGCGGCGTCGTAACTAGGGATGGGCGAACCACTCTCGGTTTTATGAATTGTCAGCCGTGACGACGCGAAGCCCATTGCTCCGATCTCCATCGCCTCTTTGGCTAGGGCCCGCATCGCCGCGAGGTCCTCGGGGGTAGCGGGTTCACGGTCGGCGCCGCGTTGGCCCATCACATAGACCCTCAGCGGGGAATGCGGAAGATAAGCGGCGACATCGATATCAAGTTTTCGCGCCGCCAGAGCATCCATGTATTCGGGGAACGTTTCCCAGGTCCACGGCAACCCGTCGGTCATGACGACGCCGGGAATATCCTCCACTCCGGCCATAACGTCGACGAGCACGTCGTGGTCTTCCTTACGGCAGGGGGCGAAGCCAACTCCGCAGTTGCCCATCACCACTGTGGTGACACCATGGGCCGAAGACGGCGTTAACCGGTCCGACCAGATTGCTTGGCCGTCGTAATGCGTGTGTAGGTCGATGAAGCCGGGGGTGACCAGGAGCCCGGTCGCTTCGATTTCCTTACTGGCGCGGTGGTCTTCGCCGTTGCGGCTACCGGCGGCGGCCACCGCTGCAATGATGCCGTCTTTCACCGCAACATCGCCGA
Organism: Mycobacterium sp.; assembly: GCF_965230835.1. Lineage (GTDB taxonomy): Bacteria > Actinomycetota > Actinomycetes > Mycobacteriales > Mycobacteriaceae > Mycobacterium. The sequence continues at coordinate 1,783,011 of NZ_CBDDLW010000002.1, read as the reverse complement.
CGTATGGCTCACCTCCCAGCCCGTCCACGATGGTGCCATTGCGGATAAGAAGGTCATAGGTCATCTAGATAATCTACGACTGTGTCGGTGGGTCATGCCACGATGGTCGCGTGATCGATCATTTGGGTATTAGCTGCGCCGACTATCCGAAATCGCGGGAGTTCTATGACACGGTGCTTGGTGTCCTGGGCTACTCGCGGCAGCTGGATTTCGGCCATACCGTCGGCTACGGACGGGACGGCAAGCCCGCTTTTTGGCTCTCCGACGGCGCCGGCGTGGGTGTCGATCGGGAAGTTCACGTGGCGTTCACGGCCGTCGCCGAAGACGTGGTGCATGCTTTTCACGACGCGGCGGTAGGGCTCGGTGCGCAGTCGCTACACGCGCCACGGAGTTGGCCCGAATACCATCCTGGCTACTTCGCCGCATTCGTGCGAGACCCGGATGGCAACAATGTCGAAGCGGTCTTTCACGGTGCCTAGGGTTTTAGCGGTAGCGCTCCCGTACTGTCGCGGGTATGGCCAACATTGACGGCGCCGATGTTGCCGTTGTCCACGAGTTGCTGCGCGATGCGTTCACCCGGCTGATCGAACACGTCGACGAAGTGACTGACGGTTTGACCGACGAGATCGCCTGCTACCGGCCGACTCCCGGTGCAAACAGTATCGCCTGGTTACTCTGGCACAGTGCCCGGGTACAAGACATTCAGGTTGCTCACATAGCTGGCGTCGAACAGGTGTGGACCCGCGACGGCTGGGTGGACAGGTTCGGGCTGGACTTGCCGCGCGACGACACCGGCTACGGCCACACCGAACAAGACGTGGCCAAGGTGCGGGCCCCTGTCGAGTTGCTGTCGGCCTACTATTACGCGGTTCATCATCTCACTTGTGCCTACATCGCCGGCCTGACCTCAGTTGAGTTGTCGCGTGTCGTGGATGCCAACTGGGATCCGCCGGTGACCGCCAGCGCTCGATTGGTCAGCATTTTCGACGACTGCGCCCAACATCTCGGTCAAGCGGCCTACCTGCGAGGAATCGCGTAATAGACGTCGACTCGGTGAGGTTGTAGGGCGTGCGATTCGCTGCGGCGTTAGTGTTCTGGCTCGCCACCACGCTGGGGCTGGCGGTGGCGGTGCCCGTGGCATGGGTGCAGCAGAATGTCGTCAACGAGGACGGTTGTGCTGCTATGGCGCGCGAAGCGGCGGTCGATCCGGCGCTGCAGTCGGCCGTGGCCGCTGAGCTCACCACCTGGGCGATGGCGCTCATCGCCGATCAAGGCGTGCAGCGTTACCCGGTGGACAGCTCGACGGTGCACGATGCGGCGGTTGCGTTCACCGCTGGCCGGTCGTTTCCGCCGCTGTTCGCGCAGGCGAGTCGGGCAGCGCACCGATGGTTGTTCACCGATCCCCGTGGTCAGGACGGTGATCAGTGGGTGGTCGACATCGCTCCAATGCTCAAAGAAAGCTCGTTTCGAGAGATCTTAAGCAGGTACGACGTTGAAGCACCCGCGAAGCTAACGGTGCCACTAAGTGTGTCGGCGTCACAGCCGCTGCAGCGGGGAGAACTCAGCCGTATCGCTGTTTGGGGTCCTTGGCTCACGATCGGAGTGATCGTTTTGAGCGGCGGCTGCGGAATGCTCACGCTGGTGGCCGCGCGTGGCCGTGGCAGGGCATTGAGCAGTCTTGGTGTGTCCACACTACTTGTCGGTGCGGCGGGGTGGGCTGGTGTAGAAGTTGGCAGCCGCTATATCGACGATGCTTTGAACCGGACTACCGGCGACATCCGCCGGATCGCTGAAGTACTGGTGACCCATGCCGTTGGCCGCGTGCATCTATGGTTCAGCCTGACGCTGGCTGCAGGTGCGGCGCTGGTGGTATGTGGGGCGCTCGTCGCGATGCTGGGTGGCCTGCGGAACAGTGGTTAGAGTGTGTCGCCGACATTGCTTCGGCATTTGCGGCTGCCTCCCGAAAATTACAGCCTGATGGCTACGCTGCGTCGGGCGCCAGTATTTGAAACCCAGTCAGGATGGTCTTGGCATCCTGTGCGTAGGTGGGATTGTCCGGATCGCTGGACTGGATGGTCAGAGTCGCCACATAGGTGGTGTCGTCGAAGCCGGCCACTACCTCCAGCGTGGTCACGTTGCGTGCTGGAATATTGCCCATCGGCGGGCCGGTGTATTTGACGATCTCGGCGGGATAGCCACACAGCGTGGTCTTGGAGGTGGTGAGATTGGTGGCCCCGAACCTAGACAATCCGGCTTTCTCTCGGTCAAAGAGCTGTTGCGGGTCAGTCGTCGTGCCCGGTGTCGATTCGAGAGTCACGACGGCGGTGGGCGCGAAGCCCCGCGCCGCGAGATCATCGTTCCTGCTGCTATAGCGAAGGAGCTGGGAATCCAACAGCCGCAGACGCTGCCATCCGGGAGGCTGCGGGATCCGCAACTTCGGTTCACTGGTGCGCTGCTGTTCGATCGACATCAGCGGTGCTGGAACTTCCTGACAATGACCGCTCGTCGGATCGGAGGTCATCGGAGCGCGGACCGCGGTGCCCGCCACTACCGTGTTGCAGCCGGTTAGTAAACACAACGCGGCTAGTGGAAGCGATGCCTGCAACACGTTTCGGATGAATCGCATGCCTGGCTACCCGGCTTTCGTTGTCCCGCCTACTGCTGTGGCGAATTTACCGTACGAGGTCGTGATCAGCGCAGCGGTAACTCGGCCAGCACCGAGCCGGTGGGCCGTTGCGATCCGGTACCTGGTTCCACGGTGAACGCGAGTGCCGTCGAGTTCGAAAGGTCGTCGAGCGTCGCTTTGGTGGAAGGGGACACTGCGTCGGGCCCCATCGTCCCGGCGGATGTCGGTCCTCGACCGCCCAACAGCCACATCTGGTAGACCGTGCCCGGAGACGGGGGCGGCACATCGTTCATCACCAGCACACCCGCATTGCGGTCGCGGGAGAACATCACTGTGGCGGTTCCGGTGCCGAGCGGGCCGGAGACGGTCTGAACGTCTGGAGCCGCCAGGACTTGCTCGGCGACTGTCGGTGTTGGCGTCGCGCGGGTCAGCACTCCGATGCCGAACGCGACCAGACCCACAGCGATAGCCGCTGCGGAGGCAAACACTGTTCTTCGCCAGCGTGACTGTTCTCCGACGGTTGGCTTCACCGCAGCCAGCAAAGTCGCGCGCAGTTGCGCCGGCGGTTCGACCGCGGTAGCCGCCGATACCACGGCCATCGTCTGGCGAACGGCGCGGACCTCGTCGTTGAAGGCGGTCGCGATCGCCGAGGGCGCAGCTTCAATCCGTCTGTCGATATCGGCCAGATCCGAGTCCGAGACCGCGTGAAGGGCATACGGGATCGCCAGCTCGAGCAATTCGAAGTCGGTTGGCTCGGTCATGACACGTCCAGGCAGTTCCGCAGGCCGCGGAGCGCGTCGCGCATGCGTGATTTGATGGTTGACAAATTAGCGGCCAGCCGATGTGACACTTCGGCATATGTGAGCCCGTCGTAGTAGGCCAAGCTGATGCATTGCCGCTGCGCGTCGGTCAACGCACCCAGGCATTCGGCCACCCGGCGCCGCTCGTCACCGGCAATCGCCGAGTCGGCGACGACGTCACCGGCCGGATCCACGCTGGCGGCACCGTAGCGCGATTCGCGCTGGCTACCGGCTTGCTCGCTACGCACCCTGTCGACAGCGCGCCGGTGTGCCATGGTTAGCAGCCAGGCCAGGGCCGAGCCCTTGGTGGAATCAAATTCCGGCGCGCTGCGCCACACTTCGAGATAGATCTCCTGAGTGGTTTCTTCGCTGTAGCCGGTATCACGCAACACCCTGGTCACCAGTCCATACACTCGAGTCTTGGTGTGGTCGTAGAAGGCGGCGAACGCGGCGTTGTCGCGAAGCGCGACCCGGCGCAGCAGTGCGTCCAGGTCTTTGCTCAGCTGCGACGTTTTGGTCATCGATGGGTAGCTTATCGTCAGTGGGCAACGAAGCCGACACGCCGTTCATCAGCGCTGCACCAATCGCGGTGGCCGGGGAAAAAAGTATGCTGTCCGGTCCTGGTAGGCCGCGAAACCCGGACGGTCTTTCATATATCTCTCAGTTCGCCGGGCGCCGCTCACCCGTACCAGCAGGTAGGTCATCAGAAGCGGCGAGCCAACCGTGGCCAGCGACAACCAGCCGTTGACTGTGATCAGCCACAAACCCCACCAGACGCACGCGTCGCCGAAATAGTTGGGGTGGCGCGTCCAGGCCCACAGGCCGCGGTCCATGATGACTCCGCGATTAGCGGGGTCGGACTTGAATACTCGCAGCTGGCGGTCGCCGGTCGCTTCGAAGGTGACACCGACAAAAAACAGTGCCAAACCCGCGATCGCAACTGCCAGCAGCGGTGTTGGTGTCGGCCCGCTGTTCGCGGACAACTGTAGCGGGAAGGAAATGAACAGTGTCAGCGACGCCTGCAGGAGGAACACTTTTCCCAGCACCTGGATCACTGTGGCGCCGCGCAGCAGGTCGGCGTAGCGGGGGTCTTCCCCCTTGCCGGCCGTCTTGCGGAAAAGATGCCAACTGAGCCGCAAGCCCCAAATCGAGACCAGCGCCAGCAACAGCCAGCGGCGGGTTGGGTCGCCGCTGCCGAGCAGCGCCGAGACGATGGCCACGGCCACAAAACCCAAGCCCCAAGCAACGTCGACGACGTTGTAGCGGCCGAGCCGTCGGCCGATCACGAACGTGGCCGAATGCACGACGGCCACCGCCAACGCGGAAAAACTCATTACCGCCACGATGCCGACACCGTTCACCGGACTACCTTCCGCTCGAACGTCCACTGGTATACATCCAGATAGCCCGACCGGAATCCGGCCTCCGAATAGGCCAGGTAGAGCTCCCACATCCTGGCGAATACATCGTCGAATCCCAAACCTGCCAACGTGTCTCGTCGACCCATGAACCGTTCACGCCACAGCCTCAAGGTTTCGGCGTAGTGCGGTCGTAGCGAGGTCATGTCGACCGTGCGCAAGTCGGTGTCGCGCTGAGTGATTCGTTCGATAGCGCTAGTGGAAGGCAGAAGTCCGCCTGGGAAGATGTACTTCTGTATCCAGGTTCGGGTGTTGCGCGTGGCGAGCATACGGTCATGCGGCATGGTGATGGCCTGGATCGCGGCGCGGCCGCCGGGACGCACCAGGCGCTCGATCATGCCGAAATACTGCGGCCACAAGCGATATCCCACTGCTTCGATCATCTCGACCGAGATCACTGAGTCATAGCATCCGGTGACATCGCGGTAGTCACATAGATCGATCTGCACCAGGTGGGACAGGCCGGCGGCGGCCACTCGTTGCTGCGCAAGCCGCTGTTGTTCGACTGACAACGTTACCGAGCGCACGTGTGCTCCTCGTGCGGCTGCCCGGATACACAGCTCACCCCACCCGGTGCCTACCTCAAGGACCCTGCTGCCATGTTGAACTCCGGCCATATCAAGTAGCCGATCGATTTTGCGTTGTTGCGCTGCGGCCAGATCGGGCCACGATGCCGGAAGGTCGGTGAACAGCGCGGACGAGTATGTCATCGTCTCATCCAGGAACTCGGCGAACAGGTTGTTAGACAAGTCGTAGTGTTCGGCGATGTTGCGCCGCGCTTGTTCGCGGCTTGGGTCTCGCCAACTTGGTTGAAAGGCCGGCGCGATCGGTCGGAGCCAGTGCAGCCAACGCGGAACCAGGTCAGCTACCGATTCCGCGAGTACCGTCAAGACCTGTGTGAGGTCTGTCGAGGACCATTCACCGGCCATGTACGACTCGCCGAAGCCGATCAGGCCGTAGCGCCCGATCCGTCGGGCGAGTGCGTCTGGCTGGTGGACCATGAGGGTCGGTTGAGCGGCTGCCGGGATCGATGCGGTGGCGCTGATCTCTGCGCCGTCCGGGTAGATCAGTCGCAATGGCAGGCGAGCGACCGCGCGACGCAGCAGCCGGTCGGCGATAAATCCGGATGCCACGGCCAGCGGCCCAGGCGGTACGGTCGCCACTGCCGGCCAGTGACCGGAATCGATTGCTGGCGCGCTCTTTTGGATAGCCTCGATGCTCATCGGGGCACCACCGGAACTCGTCGTAGCCACAACTTTATCCCCTGTATTCGGATTCGTGCGGACACCACCAAAGGCGCCAGCGGTGAAATGATTTGCATGATCGCGACTTGTCTGGGCGTCGCGGCACGCCGTTCGCCGCGCAAATTGGCGACAAACGCGGGCCGGCGGTCATGGTGCAGCGCCACCGTGACGTCGATCTCTTGGCCGGGTTGCGGTGCTTGGACCAGGTAATAGCCGTCCACGTGAAAGAACGGTGAGACGTAAAATTTCTTGGTCGCCGCTACCGGTAGGTCAGCTGGTGGCAGCAAGTAAGCGTGGCGCTCGCCGTAGGTGTTGTGTACCTCAGCGATGACGTGACGAACCTGTCCGTCGCGGTCGTGGCACCAGAAGACGCTCAATGGGTTGAAGACGTATCCGAGCACCCTGGCCTGCAACAAAGCGGTTATGCGGCCGTCGGGCGCGGTCATCTCGCGATCGGCGAAGAAAGCATCGACCCGGTCGCGCAGCGAGCCTTGCGGCGGATCAGCGAAGTGGTCGTCGGCGTTGAACCGCGCGAACGGCCGCAGCCACCAGGGCAGCCGGGGCAGCTCGTCGACGTCGACATACCAGCTGTAGCTGCGGTATTCGAACGAGTTCCGTACCGGGGTTTGTCGCGAGTGGGTAATCGTGGTGCGGTAGATCGCCGGCGTCAGCACTTCGCCACCGCCTCGCGTCGGGTTGCCGACGGCCAGTCGGCGCCGAGTTGGCGAGCTGCACGCAGTCCCGAGGCGGCGCCGTCCTCGTGGAACCCCCAGCCGTGGTAGGCGCCGGCGAAGACCACTCGATCGTCATCCAGGCTCGGCAACAAACTTTGGGCTGCCACCGATTCCGGCGTGTAAAGCGGGTGGCTGTAGGTCATGTTGGCTAGAACTGATTGGGGATCAACCCGGTCGCGGCCGCCTAAGGTGACCAAAAACCGTTGGTTGCCGTGAATCCGCATGAGCCTGCTGATATCGTAGCTGACCACGACGTTTTCGTTGTCCGGAGTTACTAGGTAGTTCCAGGATGCACGGGCGGCTTGGTGGCGGGGCATTACCGACTCATCGGTGTGCAGCTGAGCGAGGTTAGTCGTGTATGGAATCGCTCCCAGCACCGCTTGTTCGCGTGGTGTCGGATCGTCGAGCAACAGCAGGGCCTGGTCAGGGTGGACCGCGACAACGGCGGCATCGAAGAGTCGCGGTGCGTTGGCGCCGGCTCGCACGAGAACCCCGCCTGGCAGTCGCCGCAGTGAACGCACCGGTGTGTGAATCAATACCTCAGGGAGCTGGGAGGCGATCGCCGTTACGTAATTGGCCGAACCTCCCGATACCGTTCGCCATGTGGGTGAACCGAAGACCGTCAGCATGCCGTGATGGCTGAGGAAGACGAACAGGTATCTGGCCGGATAGCGCAACGCATCCTCACCTGCGCAGGACCAGACTGCCGCGACCAACGGCGTGATGAAGTAGTCGATGAAGAACGATGAGAAGCGGTGTCGGCTCAGGAAAGTCTGCAGCGTCTGCTGGTCGCGGTCGGATCCGTCGCGAAGCATTCGAGAAGCAGCGCGGTGGAAGCGTACGATCTCGGCGAGCATCAGTAGATATCGGGGGCGCAGCGACTGCCGGCACGCGAATAGTCCCCGGATTCCCAGGGCACCGGCGTACTCGAGTCCGATGTCGTCAGCTCGCACCGACATCGACATATCCGACTCCTGGGTGGCTACACCGAGTTCGTTGAACAATCGGCACAGTGTTGGATAGGTGCGGTCGTTGTGCACAAGGAAGGCTGAGTCGACACCGACCATGCTGCCGTCACCGTTGTCTAGAAAATGGGTGTGCGCATGTCCGCCGAGCCGATCGTCTGCCTCGTAGAGGGTGACCCGATCGCGCCCGGATAAGGCGTAGGCGGCGGTGAGGCCGGCGACGCCGCTGCCAATGACCGCTACTGAGCGTCTCGAAGGAAATTCGTGTTCCACACCAACTATTCGTAGCTGGCGCCAGTGCGGATGGGCGATGCGGGCCTATTGTGCTCGCGAGGGCCACCGCATGGTGGTCATGGCGGCAGGCAGCGATAGGCGCGAGTCACGCGATGCGGGTGCGGTGTCGTGGGGTTGCCCAACGGATCCTCGGTGCCGGGGCGCCGCCTAATGCGGTCGGTTCAGGCGAAGGACCGATCCAGTGGCCGGGTTTCGACCGGTCTTGTTGGGAGCGGGGCTGGCCGGGTACGGACTCGCATCGGCCACCAGAACCAGCGTCCCAGCAGCGCAGCGATGGACGGAACCATGAACGAGCGCACGATCAATGTGTCGAATAAAAGGCCAAGCGCGATGGTGGTGCCTACCTGGCCGATCACCTTCAGATCGCTGACGACCATGGACCCCATAGTGAACGCGAACACTAGGCCTGCGTTCGTGACTACTTTTCCAGTGCCGCCCATCGCGCGGATGATGCCAGTCTTTAACCCGGCACCAATTTCCTGTTTGAACCGGGATACCAGGAGCAGGTTGTAGTCGGAGCCCACCGCGAGCAGAACGATAACGGACATCGCGAGTACAAGCCAATGCAATTCGAACTTAAGAATATGCTGCCAGAGTAACACTGAAAGCCCGAAGGAAGCCCCCAAAGAAACGGCCACGGTTCCCACAATAACGGCCGCCGCAACAAAGGCGCGAGTGATGATGAGCATGATAATGAAGATGAGGCAGAGTGAAGATATGCCCGCGATAAATAAGTCCCATTTGGCTCCCTCGGAGATGTCTTTGAAAACGGCCCCCGTCCCGGCCAGGTAGATTTTTGCGTCCTCCAAGGGGGTTCCTTTGAGCGACTCCTCAGCAGCAGTATGTATCTTGTCGATACTGGCAATCCCAGCGGGGGATGAAGGGTCTCCTCGATGCAAGATTATGAAGCGAGCCGCGTGGCCGTCCGCGGACAGGAACATCTTCATGGCGCGCTTGAAGTCGGCATTCTTGAAAACTTCCGGTGGTAGGTAGAAAGAATCGTCATTCTTCGCGGCGTCGAAGGCTTTGCCCATCGCAGTCGCGTTGCCGCTTATCTCATCCATTTGATCGAAGATCCCGCTCATGGTGCTGTGCATTGTCAGCATCATGGTCCGCATACTTGCCATGGTTTCGATCATCGGCGGGAGTTGGGCGACCATCTGCGGCACGAGTTGATCGAAGTTCTTCAGATCATCCAACAAGATATGTAGTTTCTCGCTGACCTGATCCAGCCCGTCGAGGGCGTCGAATACCGATCTCAAAGACCAGCAAACCGGTATATCATAGCAATGTCTTTCCCAGTAGAAATAATTCCGGATCGGTCTCCAAAAGTCATCAAAATTCGCGATGCGGTCGCGTAAACCATCGGTAATTTCTTGCACCTGCTCAGTGTCGCCGACCATTCGGTGAGTATTATCGGCCATTTTCGTCATCAAGTCGCGCATTCTCTCCATAAGCGCGATCGTCTTAGTCATTTCATTGGCCTGCTTCAACAGGTCGTCCATCCGGTCACGTTGGAACTTCATGGTCTGAAGCTGGCCGGCGTTTTGCATGCTGATCTGAAACGGTATCGAGGTGTGGTCCATCGTCGTGCCCTCGGGCCTGGTTATTGCCTGCACGCGAGAGATGCCCGGAACGCGGAAGATTCCCTTGGCCAGTCTGTCCAGGATCAGGAAGTCGGCTGGATTGCGCATATCGTGATCTGATTCGATCATCAAAATCTCTGGCTTCATCCGGGCCTGAGAAAAATGGCGACCCGCGGCTTCATAACCCTGATTTGCCGGGATGAATCTGGGTAGGTACTCCTGGTCGTTGTAGCTGGTCTTATACCCGGGCAGGGCGAGTAGCCCGACGAGTGCGACGGAGACTGTGGCGGCAAGGATGGGAACGGGCCAGCGGACCACTGCCGTACCCACTCTCCGCCAGCCGCGAACCTTCAGCATTCGCTTGGGGTCGAATAGGCCGAAGCGGCTGCCGACGGTCAGGACTGCCGGCCCCAGCGTGAGCGCGACCGCGACTGCGGTGAGCATCCCCACCGCGCAGGGAACGCCCAGGGTTCGAAAGTAAGGCATTCGAGCGAAGCTGAGGCACAACGTCGCCCCAGCGATCGTGAGCCCAGATCCCAAAATGACGTGGGCGACCCCGCGATACATGGTGTAGTAGGCCGCTTCTCTGGCCTCGCCGGCCTGGCGGGCTTCTTGGTATCTACCAATGATGAATATGCCGTAGTCGGTACCGGCCGCGATCACCAGCGAGGTGATCAGGTTAACCGCAAATGTGGATAGCCCAACATGCGCGGTTTGCCCGAGCAACGCGACGGCTCCGCGGGCCGCACTCAATTCGATTCCCACCGTGAGCAGCAGCAGAAAGACGGTGATGGGGGACCGGTACACCAGAAGCAGCATGATTAGAATCACCGCGACTGTGGTCACGGTGATTCGGATCATCGATTTGTCGCCGCTGTGGTTCATGTCGCTAACCAGGGCCGCGGGCCCGGTGACATAGGCTTTGACGCCGGGCGGCGCGGGTGTCTCGGCGATGATCTTGCGAACGGACTCAACGGACTCGTTTGCCAATGGTTCGCCTTGGTTGCCCGCGAGGTTTAGCTGAACGGTTGCGGCCTTGCCGTCGCTGCTTTGCGAACCCGCTGCCGTGAGTGGATCCCCCCAGAAGTCCTGGATGCTCTGCACGTGTTCGACATCGGTCTTCAGCTTGTGAATCAAAACGTTGTAATACTCGTGGGCGTCGTCACCGAGGGGTTGATTACCCTCCAAGACGATCATCGCGGCACTGTCGGAATTCCCTTCATCGAAGGCATGGCCGATGTGCTTCATTGCGTCAAATGACGGCGCGCTCTGCGGGCTCAGCGATACCGAACGCTCTCGCCCGATTTGTTCCAGCGAGGGGAGGAAGATGCTGAGGGCAGCGACAACCGCCAGCCAGAACAGGATGATGGGCACCGAAAACCGGTGAATCAGTCTGGCGAGCGGGGAACGTTCAGCGTGGGTATCGCCGGTGAATCTGCTCGCGTTCACGCGGACTTCACCAAGCAGAACGTGTAGGCGTTGACGTGGTGAGAGACCCTCTCGGCTTTGACCTTGCCGTCGACAATGATCCGGCAGCCAATGCTGTCGCTATTCCCTTGGGCCACGATATTGCCCATAACTGCAGGCAAGGTTGTCGTAATGTGCAATGACCAGGGTAATGGTGCGTCATCTACCTGTTGCGGCTCGGAATTGACGTCGAAATAGCTGATGTCCGCGATAGTTCCAGGAGGACCGAAAATCTCATAGGTCAGCTGTTTGGGATCGAATGGCTTGCTATCGCTAAGTTTGCTGTCTGAATACAGCTCGCGTTTTTCCGAGCCGAAGAAGCCCCGAATCCGATAGACGGTGAACCCGCCGACCACGAGCACCACCACGATGACCACCGGAATCCAAACCCGCGCCAGCACCCTAAAAATCTCACATCCCCTTTGCCTGCGTTTCCCGGCGGGCAGTACTTTGTCCGCTCGGGCATGTGCAACTACAGGTCACCGCGCTGCGCCCTGCGTCGATCCCGATGGATCTGGCAGGTCCACCTCGATCATCTCGCGACAGCTTGAGGAACCTTGAGCCGGCGACGCCTTGACGACAAGCGCAACCAAGCCTTACCTAAGTAAATCATGGCCGCGATTCCGGCTGTGTGTTGCCTGTTGGTTTGCGGCGAGGGTAACGCATATCGCGTGCGAAGCAAGGTGCCGTCGCCCGCAACCCAGTTGCAAATCAGACCGTGTGCCTTGTTCGCGGGGGTGCGCCACCGCGCGGGTTTCAGCAGTGTGCGGACTTTGTCTGCGCGTTCGGTTGGCTTGCCTCGCCATAGCCTGCATGGGCTCTGTGTCCGAAGCGGCAGGAGGTGGCGACGGTTGTGAGATTGGGGACTGCGGGGGGCGATTCGGGTTATTGAAGCCGGTGCCCACGGCTCGGGGTGCGCTCACGACAACTGCGGCGGGGCTGCTCTGTTGTCGATGGAGAGGCCACGAGATCGGAGATCTGATGGATTGCCGGGGGAGTAATCGATCGGCGTTGAAAAGCAATCGCAGTGTTGAGAGCAGATCCCACGTGATTCGGATTCGATTCCGTTGAGAATCTCCATATGCAGGCGCTGGAATGACTGCGGCGGGTCGATCCCTAGCTCGCTGCGGAGTCTCCTGCTGAGCTCAGCGAATATTTCCAGAGCCTCAGCCCGGCGGCCGATCCGCGACAGTACCTCCATTAGCTGGTAGTGATACTGTTCGCGGAACGGGTGCCGGAGACATAACTCCTGGAGTTCGAGTGCTGCCTCGTGGTAGCGACACAGTTTTACCTGGGCCTCAATCACCAACTGCCGCAGCGCCGTGATCTCTTCTCGTAGCCGGATAGCGCTTCCGTTGAGGACTTGGCCCAGCTGCACGTTCAGCAGTGGTTCGCCCTCAACGAGTTCCAGAGCGCGATGTGCGATCGAGATAGTCAGTTCCGGGGACTCGGCATAGTCGGCCTTTGCCTGTTCGGCGAGCGCGCGGAACTGCGCTAGATCGATATTGATCGATTCGTCGCGGAGTACATAGCCGGGTGACGCAGTCACTACCACGTCGCCCGGGTGCAGGTCGCGAATCGCTGTGCGCAGTTGATAGATGTACGTCTGCATGGTCGCCATGGCACTGCGTGGCGGGCTGTCGGCCCACAACTCGGCGATCAGGGTGTCGCTGGCGACCACCGATCCTGCTCGCAACGCCAACACCGCCAGTACCTTACGAACTTTAGGCGGCAAGGGTTTCTCAATTTGATCAGTGCCGAGCCAAACGGGCCCGAGCAATCGGATAGTCATTCCGTGAACCGTGCTCATCAAGTCCCCATCGCGAACCATTATCTACCCCTCCGACGGCAGTCGGCCTTTTAGCTTCAGGGCCTGAACTGGTTGCTCAGAGAGTCGTGAAACGCTCGAGCAACACCCGGATGCTGCATTTTGACCGCGACCTCGCGACCATCACCCGATGTGACGCGGTGCACCTGAGCAATCGACGCGTTTGTCGCTGGCGCGCTCATGGGTTCGGCGAAATGAGCTGCGGCGTCTCCCAATTCGGCGCCCAAGATCTCACACGTCAGCACAGCGCCCATCGCTGGAACTTGAAACTGCAAGCGCGACAGTGCCTTCTGGTGCAATAAGAATTCTCCGCTGCCAACCGCGCCGATATCGATCATATGCATTAACCGGCCAGCCTATTGGTGCGCCACGAGAACGCGATCGGCGGTGCGCTGGTGAAAACACGCCGTCGCGCCGCTGTCGCCCGCCTGCTCGTAATGCCGCCCTCGGCTGGGTGAGTGGCTACTCTCGCCCAGCCGAGGCATCCGTTCACCCGGTACCGACATTTTCTCATCAAGCATAGAAAGCTCACCCCGAGCCAACAGGAACAGTCAAGTCATCCCTTATTCAGGATAAGTGATCACTTTGACAGGGTCAATGCGTCAGCGGTGTCGATCTGAGAATTCCTGGTCACGAAACGACGCGTCTGACCTAGTTGGTTGTTTCGACGATCGACGGTGAACGCCTGCGAACGACCGTCTCTGGGTTTTGGGCCGCGCGACACTCGCTGAACCTGGCTCGCCTTGCAGCCGCTCTGGAGCTGAATCGTGTTGGTCCCCAACCGGATCCCCGGTTGGCTGCGCCGTTGCGCTGACACCAAAGTTGTGACTGCTCTGCTCGCGGTGAGATCCGACTACAACCTCGATGTGAAGATTACCGGGCGGTCAACAGCACGATCGCTGGTGATCTATTGCTCGACGCGCGGAGCATGCGCTCATTTTCATGATGCCGGCTACCGTCGTAGCGCTGCGCCTGTGGTTCTGGCGACCGCAGCAAGTTTGCACTCATATCGGTAGTCAGATGCTCAGGCCTTTCAGGCTGTCCGGTGCTGCGTGCTCTGCTGCTGCCCGGAGGCCGCGATTACGTTGGATCGTTGCTGGGCCGAAACTTCTCGACTTATACCCAGTCCCACACCGACATGTCGCCGGCGGGGTATTGGTTGCAAACCTCGGTGGCCTTTGCGACCACGCCCTTGTTGTTGAAGAAGATCTTGGCCCAGTTGCCCCAGTGCGTCGCCATCTGCTCGTAGTAGATGTTCGTCGCAGTGTCCTCGGAGTACTGCCTGCGCCCGGCGGGAGTCAGAGAGAAGAACCAATGGATACGGTCCACCGCTCCCTGCTGGATGTCAGGTGGCCTATTGCTCTTGTCGATCATGTAGCGCTGGTAGTAGATCGGACTGGTGTCCCTCGCGGCGGCCAAGTACTGCTCCGCGTCGCAGGTGGTCGCGATAATCCTGCGGGGTATCGGGTAGTCATCGGTGGAATCGGCGGCCGCCGTCGTCGGCAACGCCACGGCAGAGAATCCGAGTGCGAGAAAAACAACGCCTGCACGCAGGCGGCTACTGAGCCGAAACATATTGGTCACCGTATCACTTTCGGTGTCCGCGCGGGTGTCGGACGTCTGATTCATAGCCCATCTTACTAGCTATCGCCATCAGGGACGATGATGTGTGAGGGGTCCGGCCTTAGCTCCGGCGGAGCCTGGCTGTAGTCGCCGAACGGTCCGTCGCGGCGCTCCGCCGCGGCCCGCACTCCTTGGGTTTTCGCGGTCTGGATGAAGTCGAGCGCATCCGGGGTGTTGCGCATCAAACCATCGAGGATGCCCCCGAGCACCTGCGTCGATGCCAGGCCCATGTTCTCGTAGGCCTGGTTGACGATCAGCTTCTGTGCCCGCAACTGCGACAGCGGGATTTGTGCCAGCTCGGTGGCGATCTCGGCGACGCGGGCCTCCAGCCGTTCGAATGGAACCGCCTCGTTGATCAGCTCGATCTCAGCGGCCTGTACACCAGTGAGCGGTCGACCCGTCAGCGCGTGCCATTTCACTTTGGCAAGGCTTAGCCGGTATAGCCACATGCCAGTGAGGTAGGCCCCCCAAATCCGGCTGTACGGTGTGCCGATCACGGCGTCGTCGCTGGCGATCACGATGTCGGCGCACAGCGCGTAATCACTGGCCCCGCCTACGCACCAGCCGTGCACTTGCGCGATCACCGGTTTAGACGCCCGCCAGATGGCCATAAACTTTGGCGTGGCCCCGGTCTCGCGGGCCGTGACCATGGCGAAGTCCTTGCCTGGATCCCACTGGCCGTCGGTCATTATTTTCCCGGGCCAGTGCTGCATCCCGCCGGCGAAGTTGTAGCCACCGGAGAACGCGCGGCCGGCGCCCCGCAGCACGATGACTTTAATTTCTTGGTCGCGTTCCGCTCGACCGACCGCGGCCTCGATCTCGTCGGGCATGGGCGGGACGATGGTATTGAGTTCGTCGGGCCGGTTCAGCGTGATGGTGGCAACCGCACCGTTCGTTGTGTACAGCAGCGTCTCGAAGTCATTGGCCATAGCAGGAGTGAAGTCATTTCTGTGTAGTGGGTCAAGTGTCGGTCAGCGCCCGGTGCAGGAACGAATAACTCAACGCTGCTTTGAAAGCGAACTGCTCGTTGTCGGCTGCGCCGGCATGACCGCCTTCGATGTTCTCGTAGTACCAGACTTGATGGCCCGCTGCCGCCAGAGCCGCGGTCATCTTGCGAGCGTGGCCGGGGTGGACTCGATCGTCGCGGGTAGAGGTCGTCATAAGTACGGGCGGGTACTTTTGTTCCGCTGAAATATTTTGATAGGGAGAGTACTTGGAAATGAACCCCCAGTCGTGCTGGTTGTCCGGGTCGCCGTACTCCGCCATCCACGAAGCACCTGCTAGGAGCAGGTGATAGCGCTTCATGTCCAACAAGGGCACATCGCAGACCAGCGCGCCGAATCTTTCCGGGTATTTCGTCAACATGATGCCCATGAGCAGGCCACCGTTGCTGCCGCCTCGCGCGCCGAGTCGTCCGACGGTAGTGATGCCGCGGCGCACTAGATCAGTGGCTACGGCCGCGAAGTCTTCGGCTACTTTGTGCCGGCCTTCTCGCATTGCCTGGGTGTGCCAGCTAGGCCCGTATTCGCCGCCGCCGCGGATGTTGGCCAAGGCGTAGGTTCCCCCGCGCGCCAGCCACAGCCGGCCCAGTACGCCGTCGTATCCAGGCGTCCTGGACGTTTCGAATCCGCCGTAGCCGCTGAGCAGTGTGGGGCTCGGTCTGTCAGTTCTGTCGGATCCGCCGGGTCGCACGACGAAGTACGGGATCGATGTCCCATCCTAGGATATTGCGAAATGCTGTGCCACAGAAATGTCTTCGGCAGCAAAGAACTCCGGTCCGGACTTGATTTGGTGGAGCTGGCCGTCGTCTGTGCCGCGCAACAGCCGCGACGGAGTGTCGAATCCGCTGGAATCGAGGAAGAACTCGTCGCTGTGGCTGTCTGCGCTCACAATGACCGTATTGGTCGCGGCCGGGATACCCGGTATCGCCTGGCGGTGCCACTTGCCAGGTGTTGCTATCTCAACCCGGCTGGCTACGTCAGCCAGCGTTACGACGAGGAGACGATCGCGCGTCCACATGTACTGGTGCAGGGCGGTGTGTGCGTCGGGGCTGAAGACGATCCGCAATTGTGCTGTGCCGGCCAGGAAATCGGCGTAGTTGGCGGCCAGCAACGAGCCTGCCCGAAAGATGGTGCTGGCGTTGGTGTGCACAGTCCAATCGGTACGCAATTCGATTAGCAGCCAGTCGCGGTGAACTGACACGCTCGCGTCGGTGGGGGCATTGATGCGGATTAGCTCGGAGCCGCGCAGTTCGTAAACCTCGTCGTTCCAGAAGTCGAGGGCTCGCACCAGCAGCGTGCGTTCGAAGCCGGGCGTTCGATCGACCGATGCGACGACTTGGACGTCTGTGCGGGCGCCCTCAAACACCGTTTCCGCGTCACCGAGCGGGGTGCCCCGGCGCCATCGCTTGATCATCCGTGGGTAGCCGGATTCGGTGAGCGAATCCGCGCCGAAGTCGGTGCCCACCAAGACTGTGTCCAGGTTTTCCCAGGCGATCTGGGACTTGGCTTCGGGCAGCTCAAACCCGTCAACGACGAATTCGCGTGTCAACATGTCGAACTCCCGCACGACGGACGCATCGGAGCCTCCTGGGGAGAGACCGACGAGAGCACGTGTGTAGTCGGGTTCGATGACGCCGGCGCCGGCCCAGACCCATTTGCGATTGTCGGCTCGACTTAACTCATCTAGGTCGATCAGTACGTCCCACTCGGGGGAGTCGGTGCGATAGCTATCCAGGGTGGTGCGACGCCACAGCCCGCACGGGTTGGCCGCGTCGCGCCAGAAGTTGTAGAGGTGCTCGCCGCGCCGACGAACATAAGGGATTCGGGTCTCTGTATCGAGCACCTCAAGTGCTTCGTTACGCATATGTTCGAACTCGGCATCGCAGAACATCGTCAGTGACGGTTCGTTGCGCGCGCGCACCCAATCCAGTGCATCATCGCCGGTTACGTCCTCGAGCCATAGGTACGGGTCCGCGGCATGCGCAGGGCTGTCGTCGGCGGCCGGAGATGTCATGGAAGCCATTGTGGTCTCGACGGTAGTGTGAGCCGTATTACGTGATCGAACGAGGGGCCGAACCGATGACTGTCTTTGCCCGCCCGGGTTCTGCCGGTGCGTTGATGTCGTACGAATCCCGCTACGGAAACTTCGTGGGGGGACAATGGGTCGCGCCGGCGGCCGGCCGGTATTTCGAGAACCCGACGCCGGTGACCGGCCAACCGTTCTGCGAGATTCCGCGTTCCGACGAGTCTGATATCGAGAAGGCGCTCGATGCCGCGCACGCGGCGGCCCCGGCTTGGGGTAAAACCGCCCCGGCCGATCGAGCGGCAATCCTGAGCAAAATCGCTGACCGCATCGAGCAAAACACTGCCTCGTTGGCTGTGGCTGAAGTCTGGGACAACGGCAAACCTATCCGGGAAGCTTTGACCGCAGACATTCCGCTGGCGGCTGATCACTTCCGATACTTTGCTGCAGCGATCCGCGCCCAGGAGGGTTCGCTGTCGCAGATCGACGAAGACACGGTGGCCTATCACTTTCACGAACCGCTGGGTGTGGTGGGGCAGATTATTCCGTGGAATTTCCCGATCCTGATGTGCGCCTGGAAACTGGCACCGGCGCTTGCGGCCGGCAACACGGTGGTGCTGAAGCCCGCCGAGCAGACGCCAGCCTCGGTGCTCTATCTGATGTCGTTGATCGGTGACCTATTGCCGGCCGGCGTGGTCAACGTGGTCAACGGATTTGGCGTTGAAGCAGGTAAGCCGCTGGCGTCCAGCGACCGGATCGCTAAAGTCGCGTTTACCGGGGAAACCACCACCGGGCGGCTGATCATGCAGTATGCCTCGCACAACCTGATTCCAGTCACCTTGGAACTTGGTGGCAAGAGCCCCAACATTTTCTTCTCCGACGTGCTGGCTGCGCACGACGACTTCCAGAGTAAGGCACTGGAGGGCTTCACCATGTTCGCCCTCAATCAGGGCGAGGTATGTACCTGCCCATCGCGCAGCCTGATCCAGGCCGACATCCACGACGAGTTCTTGGAGTTGGCGGCAATCCGAACCAAAGCGATTCGGCAGGGCGATCCGTTGGACACCGAGACCATGCTGGGTTCCCAGGCCTCCAACGACCAGCTGGAAAAGGTGTTGTCCTACATCGACATCGGCAAGGGGGAGGGCGCCAAGGTGATCACCGGTGGCGAGCGCGCCGAGCTGGGTGGTGATCTTTCCGGCGGCTACTACATGCAGCCGACGATCTTCAGCGGCTCGAACAGCATGCGGGTTTTCCAAGAGGAGATCTTTGGCCCGGTGGTAACGGTTACGCCGTTCGGTGGCTACGACGACGCGATGCAGATTGCTAACGACACTCTCTACGGCCTCGGAGCTGGCGTGTGGAGCCGGGACGGCAATGTTGCCTACCGGGCTGGCCGCGATATCAAGGCCGGTCGGGTATGGGTCAACTGCTACCACGTCTATCCGCCGCACGCGGCCTTCGGTGGCTACAAGCAGTCGGGTTTCGGCCGCGAGACTCACAAGATGGCCCTTGATCACTACCAACAGACGAAGAACCTGTTGGTGTCTTATTCCGACCAGGCGCTCGGCTTGTTCTGATGCGAGTTCCACCGGAAACTCCTGCCGGGGTCGTCATCACCGCGACCGCGGCCGCGGTCCTGACCCGGTTGTGGGATCGGCACGGGCCAGTGATGTTCCATCAATCCGGTGGCTGCTGCGACGGGTCGTCGCCGATGTGCTACCCGATCGGCGACTTCCTTGTCGGTGACCGCGATGTCTTGCTCGGAGTGGTCGACCTTGGACCCCGCGCGAGCAGTGAGCCAGCCGCAGACAGTGTTCCCGTGTGGATCTCGGGGCCGCAGTATCAGGCTCACTATCAGGGGGAAAAGCACACCCAACTGATTATTGACGTGGTGCCGGGCCGCGGCGGCGGGTTTAGCCTGGAAGCGCCGGAGGGCGTACGGTTCCTTAGCCGCGGCAGGGTGTTCAGCCCTGCCGAGAAGGCGTTATTGCAGGCTGTGCCGGTGATCACGGGGGCTTCCTACGCGCGCGGTGAGCGGCCATCGGCGCGAGGCGGCGTGGTCGATGTTGACGACAGCGATGCCGCGCCGGATATATGCGCTGCTAGAAGGCCGTAGCCGCAGTAGAGTTTTTTAACGTGATTCCTCTTCCACGCGCGTGGCTGATCGCGAGTGCCATGCTGGTTGGCAGTGCGGTTGGGCAACTGGCGGGCGTGGCGTCCAGCGTGTTGGTTCACACCCGCGTCCGCCCCGACCTCGTCATCGCGCTGGTGGTCGGGATTCCCAGCGTGGTCGGGTTGTTGGTGATCCTATTTTCTGGACGCAGGTGGGTGACGACGGTAGGCGCGTTCATCCTTGCGGTGGCGCCTGGTTGGTTGGGTGTGCTTGTGGCGATTCAGGTGGTTTCTAGTGGCTGACGAACAACCTGCGTCGAGTCCGGGAACTGAGCCATTCGTGCCCGACTTCGACACCGGTACACACTCGCAGCCGTTTCTGTCGCTGGGCGAGGAGCAGGCAGGGGAATCCGCGTCGCGGCCCTATCCCGATGAGTCGACGGAGGAGCCGGAGGATCTGTCGGACACCGTCGACGCCGTAGAGCTCGAGGCGGCTGGGTCGGTGCAGTCGGTCACCGTGCCTAGCCGGTACACCTACCTAAAGTGGTGGAAGTTGGTTTTGGTGCTTCTCAGTGTGTGGATCGGCGCCGCGCTGGTCGGGCTGGGCTTGTTTTTCTGGTGGTTCCACACGATCGACAAGACGCTACCTGTGTTTGTGGTCCTGGCCTATGTCGTCGCGTGCACGGTGGGGGGCCTTCTGCTTGCGATGGTGCAGGGTAGGCCGCTGCTGACTGCGCTGTCGTTTGCGGTGATGTCTGGTCCGTTTGCCGCGGTCGCCGCCGCGGCGCCGCTCTACGGCTACTACTACTGCGAGCATATGAGTCGCTGCCTAGTCGGCATCATTCCCTATTAGTTCGCTGTTCCGCGTTTTCCTGCACGCGAGGTGTGACCCCGGCGTGCGCCCACGCGGCCTCATCGTGAGCGCCAGGTGTTCTCAGTGCGAGATTCTGAGTGTGGCGATACCCGTTGTTGAGGTCGGTATGCACCGGGCCACTAGGGTAGTGGCCGTGACTCACTATGACGTCGTTGTTCTCGGAGCCGGTCCTGGCGGATACGTCGCGGCCATTCGTGCCGCACAGCTCGGTCTGAACACTGCAGTTGTCGAGCCGAAGTATTGGGGCGGAGTTTGCCTCAATGTGGGCTGTATTCCTTCCAAGGCCTTGTTGCGCAATGCGGAACTGGCCCACATCTTCACCAAGGACGCCAAGACTTTTGGCATCAGTGGCGAGGCGACTTTCGACTACGGTATCGCCTTCGACCGGAGCCGCAAGGTGGCCGATGGTCGCGTGGTCGGCGTGCACTATCTGATGAAGAAGAACAAGATCACCGAGATCCACGGGTACGGCAGATTTACCGGCTCCAACGCGATGTCGGTGGATCTTAACGATGGTGGCGTGCAAGACGTGACGTTCGACAACGCCATCATCGCCACTGGTAGCAGCACCCGGTTGGTTCCGGGCACGTCGTTGTCGGCGAACGTGGTGACCTACGAGGAACAGATTCTGTCCCGCGAGTTGCCCAAATCGATCATCATCGCCGGAGCCGGTGCCATCGGCATGGAGTTCGGCTACGTGCTGAAGAACTACGGCGTTGCCGTGACCATTGTGGAATTCTTGCCGCGCGCGTTGCCCAACGAGGACGCCGAGGTCTCCAAGGAGATCGAGCGACAGTTCAAGAAACTGGGTGTCAAGATTCTCACCGGAACCAAAGTCGACTCCATCTCCGACGATGGTTCCGAGGTCACGGTAGCCGTCAGCAAAGACGGGAAGCCCGAGGAGCTCAGGGCCGAAAAGGTGCTGCAGGCCATCGGCTTTGCGCCCAACGTCGATGGCTATGGATTAGACAAGGCCGGAGTTGCGCTGACCGAACGCAATGCCATCGGCATCGATGACTACATGCACACGAATGTCAGGCACATCTACGCTATTGGCGACGTCACCGGGCTGCTTCAGCTCGCTCACGTTGCCGAGGCTCAAGGAATTGTGGCAGCTGAAACCATTGCCGGTGCAGAAACTTCGGCTCTCGGGGACTACCGCATGTTGCCGCGCGCTACGTTCTGCCAGCCGCAGGTTGCCAGCTTCGGCTTGACTGAGCAGCAGGCCCGCGACGATGGCTACGACGTCGTGGTCGCCAAGTTCCCGTTCAGCGCCAACGCCAAGGCACACGGCCTGGGCGACCCTAGTGGTTTCGTCAAGCTTGTGGCCGACGCCAAGTATGGCGAGCTGCTGGGCGGCCACATGGTTGGTCATGACGTGTCTGAGCTGCTGCCCGAGCTCACGTTGGCTCAGAAATGGGACTTGACGGCGAACGAATTGGCGCGCAACGTACACACCCATCCGACAATGTCAGAGGCGCTACAAGAATGCTTCCATGGCCTAGCGGGCCACATGATCAACTTCTGAGCAAACGGTGAAGACCAGCAAGATCAATGAGATCGTCGTGGGTGGCGTCGGTGGTGTTGCTGTGGGCTACGTCTGGTGGTTGGTGGCCATTTCCATCGGTGATGGGCTGACGACGGTGAGTCGCTGGAGTTTAATGGTGTTGCTGTTGTCGGGCGCTCTCGCCGTCTGCGCGGCGGTGGGGGTCGTGTGGCTGAGGCGGCGCGGCAACTATTCTTGGGCAGCGTTCGCCTTGGGTCTGCCAATTCTTCCCGTGGCGCTCACGTTGGCTGTACTGGCCGACATCTACTTTTGACTTTCGCGGGTAGGCCAGACTTTAACGCGGGTAGTCCAAGGGGATCTCGAGAGCGCTAATCGTCGCGGCCAGTCCGTCGTATTGGGTTGCGAGCATGCAGAACTCGATCAAGCGGCGCCGGCTGAGGTGAACTGCCAGCTGGTCCCACGTGGTCTTGGTGATTGAACGGTCCTTGATCAATTCGTCGGTTGCCGCCAGCAGCGCCTGCTGCCGGGCGCTGAGCACCTTTCGGGGTCCGTCCCCTTCAGGGACCTCTGGCCAGGCGAGGATCGTGGCTTGCGTGTGGGCATCCAGCCCTGCGCGGCGCGCCATGTTGCGGTGATGTTGGAGCTCGTACTCGCAAGACCGCAGCCGTGCTACTCGCAGGATCACCAACTCGGTGTCGACACGTCGCAGACGACCTCGCAGCAATAGGCCGCTATAGATCAGCCAGGCCCAGAATAGGAACCTACGATGACCGAGGGTGGTCAACAGATGCATCTCCGGTGCCCGCAGTATTCGTGCCCCGACCTTCGCGAATGCCCAGTTGATCGGTCCGAGCTGGCGCAGCCGACCCGACGGTATTCGACCGACTGGGCCGCCGGGGACGGCTTGAATATCGCTCACGGTTGTTTCACCAAATATGGGGACACGGTGCTGCGGTGTTCGTCGAGGTCGAGTGCGCGCCCCAGGGCGGGAAATGCGCGTTGTGGGCAACGGTCGCGTTCGCAGACGCGGCAACCTGAACCGATCGGCGTGGCGATGTTCCCCGACAAGTCGAGTCCTTCCGAGTAGACGAGTCGGTGCGCGTGGCGAAGTTCGCAGCCAAGCCCGATCGCGAAGGTCTTACCTGGTTGACCATAGCGTGCCGCACGACGCTCGACTGTGCGGGCCACCCACAGGTAGTTGCGGCCGTCAGGCATCTGGGCGATCTGCACCAAGATCTTGCCCGGGTTGGCGAACGTTTCGTAGACGTTCCACAGTGGACAGGTCCCGCCGCTAGAGGAGAAATGAAAGCCGGTGGCTGATTGTCGTTTTGACATGTTTCCGGCTCGGTCGACCCGGACGAACGAGAAGGGGACGCCCCGCATGGACGGGCGCTGCAGCGTCGACAGCCTGTGGGCGATGGTCTCGTAGCTCACCGAGTAGAACGCGGATAGCCGCTCGATGTCGTAATGGAAGTTTTCGGCGACGTCGTGGAACTGACGGTATGGCAGCACAGCCGCCGCGGCGAAGTAATTGGCCAGCCCGAGACGTGCCAATGTGCGAGACTCGTCGCTGGTGAACTTCCCTTCGTCGACCAGGTTGTCTATTAGCTCGCCGAACTCCAGATAGGCGAGTTCGGCTGCCATTTTGAATGCCTGTTGGCCCCACGACAGATGGTTGCTGATTTCCAAAGTGTTGGTTCTAGGGTCGTATCGGTGCAGCACGGTGTCGCCGAGATCGATTCGCCTGTTAATACGGACTCCGTGCACCTCGGCCAGGCGGCGGGTCAATTCGCGGGCCAAGTCACCGTGGTGCATCCGCATCTGGATCGTAAGATCTTCGGCTGCGGTGTCCAGTTCGTGTAGGTAGTTCTGGCGTTGGTAGAAGTAGTCACGTACCTCTTCGTGCGGCATGGTGATCGACCCGCTACCGCTGCCGTCGGTATACCGCTCCTCGGTGGCGGCGGCTAGCTGCGCGGTGGTGATTCGATAGCGTCGATGCAGATTGACCACCGCGCGCGCGAGGGCTGGATGGGTGCTGACCATTTCGGCGACTTCTGGCGGCGGGATGTCGATGTCGAGGTCTCGGTCCATAGTCACCTCGCGCAGTTCGGCGACCAGGCGGGTGTCGTCGTGGGAGGCGAAAAAGGTTGCGTCCACGCCGAACACCTGGGTGATCCGGAGTAGTACGGCCACCGTGAGCGGACGTACGTCATGCTCGATCTGGTTGAGGTAGCTCGGCGAGATCTCCAGCATCTGGGCTAGGGCGGCCTGGCTGAAACCACGCTCGCTACGCAGTTGACGTACGCGGGAGCCAACGAACGTTTTGGACACTTAACACAGAGTACGCTGCGGTTGCGAAGGCATAGTTTGCAGATTTAGCAGAGTGGCGTGGTGGGTTTCGATTGGAATTTCGGTAGCGGCATTGGCATGATTCGCATCGGCGAGCTGAGGCAAATGCTGGGCCATCGACCAGGAGGAAATGGGAGCTAAGCCGTGAGCCTGGACAAAAAATTGATGCCGGTGCCAGACGGTCACCCTGACGTGTTCGATCGTGAATGGCCGCTGCGCGTCGGCGATATCGACCGCGCGGGCAGGCTCCGGCTAGACGCAGGTGCTCGGCACATCCAGGACATTGGTGGCGTCTTAGGACTGGTGTAAAAACGCTGGGCGCATGTTCCTGGTGGTCATGTTACGCGGCGGTGGTGTCGGTCGTGGTTGTTGTGGTGGGGGGATGCAGTGGGCGGGGTGGCTCGAGCAGTTGGTGGCGTAGTTCTTGGAGGTGGCGGCTGGTCGCTGATGTTTGGGTGACTCCGCGCCAGCCGCGGCTGGCGCGGTCGAGGACGGCCCATACCAGCGACAGACAGCTGGTTTCGCCGGGTAGGCGGCCGATGACCTTGACCCGGCGACGGGATTCTCCGAAGGTGCGTTCGATGAGGTTGGAATGGCGGATGCGTGTCCAGTGTTGGCGGGGGAAGCGCAAATGCACGCTCAGCGAGGCGAAGTCGTTGGCCAGGCAAGCGACCGCGGCTGGGTAGAGCCCGCGGTATGTGGTGGTGAACTCCTCGGCGCGGCGGGTGGCTTCATCCACGGCCTGCTGGCCGGGTGGCTGGTCAATGTCATCGAAGATCGACCAGAACGCGGCTTTGATCTCGTCCTGGACCGCGACAGGTGTCTTGGCGATGACGTTACGGCAGCGATGGATCAGACACCGCTGACGCAGGCTTGCCGGAAACGTGGTCTCCCATGCGGCGATCAGGCCCGGCGCCCCGTCGGAGATGCCCAGTAGCGGCGGGCGTAGTCCCCGGTTCCTCAGGTCAGCCAAGAAGTCGGCCCACGCATCAGCCGACTCCGCTGCGGCTGGGGCCAGCCCAATAAACAGGGGCTTGCCGTCGGTGCAGATGCCCCAGGCGGCCAGCACCGGCTCGGCCGGGGCGTTGGGATGCATCCGAAAGTTCGAGGCATCCAAGAACAGGTAGTCCAACACCAGCTCATCAAGGCGTCGAGACGACCACGCAGCGAACTCGTCTTTGATGGCCGCACAAATCCGGCTCACCGTCGAGCGCGACAACGCCGCCTGCGAGCCCAGCACCTCGGCCAACGCGGCCTCGATGTCGCGATCCGACAAACCGCGCACCCATCCCGAAATCACCAACGCCTCCAGAGCGTGGGTGCGCGTCACCCCGGCACCGAATAGCCGCGAACAGAACCGCTCGTCGGTGTCGCGTAGTTTCGGGCGGCATAATTCGACCGAGCCCATCGTGGTCTTCACCGTCGCCGGCGGTTGATACCCATTGCGGTACCCGCCCGGGCCGTCCTGAACCCGACGCTGGTGACGGGCTCGGCCCAACACTGCTTCTACCTCGGCCTCCACGGCGACCTGAAACACCAGACGCACCGATAACCGCCCGACCTCCTCCAAAATCTCGGTCAACGGCCGCTCGGTCGCGGCGAACAACTGATCCATCTCAACACGCACACGCTCAATCGGCGATACTCGCTTGGTCACGGGCGTAGCCCCTCCTTCATAGCTTTCGTCGGTTGCGACGGAACCTACGCCCGTGACCATTTACACCAGCGATGAGACGCGACCAGGACATTGGCCAGGACCAGCTACGCGAGATGGGGTTCGAGCAGACGCACCCGCTGTGGATCGTTCGCCGGACCATGATTGACCTGGTTCGACCGATCGAGTTCCAGGACATGCTGCGGCTGCGGCGATGGTGTTCGGGCACCTCGAACCGATGGTGCGAAATGCGGGTTCGCATAGATGGCAAACGCGGCGAGGGTTTGATCGAATCCGAGGCATTCTGGATCAATATCAACCGCGAAACGGAGATGCCGGCGCGCATCGCCGACGACTTCTTGGCCGGGTTGTACAAGACCACTTCCGTTGACCGGTTGCGATGGAAGAGCTATTTGAAGCCTGGCAGTCGAGATGACGCATCTGAGATCCACGAGTTTCCCGTACGGGTCACCGATATCGACTTGTTCGATCACATGAATAACTCGGTGTATTGGAGCGTGATTGAGGAGTATCTGGCCTCTCGGCCTGAACTGCTTCAGGGGCCGTTGCGCACCACTATCGAGCATGGAGCGCCGGTTGCGCTCGGCGACAAGTTGGAGATCGTCTCCCATGTTCACCCGGCCGGTTCGACCGATCAGTTCGGTCCTGGTCTTGTCGACCGCACTGTTATTACGCTCACATACATGGTTGGCGACGAGGCGAAAGCCGTCGCGGCGCTCTTCAATCTGTAGCGGCGCCCCGGCGTCGCCCGCTTCGTCGAATTACTTTGTTGACCTGCGTGTTGTAGTTACTGGCGGGTAGCTTCTGAAACGGTTCAGTTGATCGTCGGGTTTGCAAAATTTGCAAAACTGCCGAATTTCGTTGGCGAAATTGGCAAGTTAAATGGGTGGACCAGCATCAACGAGCTGTGCCATGGTCGACTTAGCACACCAGTGAAGTTGGGTCGTTGGAACCGCCTCAAGATGTAGCGGCTCCAACCATCTGCAAGCAATAAAGCAGTGAACACGATGAAGGAGTAGTCCAATGTCTGTCGTTGGCACCCCCAAGAGCGCGGAGCAAATCCAGCACGACTGGGACACCAGTCCGCGCTGGCAAGGCGTCACTCGCACGTACACCGCCGCCGACGTGGTAGCCCTACAGGGCAGTGTGGTCGAGGAGCACACCCTTGCTCGCCGTGGCGCGGAGGTGCTGTGGGAGGAACTGCGCGACCTGGAGTGGGTCAACGCGCTGGGCGCTCTGACTGGCAACATGGCCGTCCAGCAAGTTCGAGCGGGTCTGAAGGCCATCTACCTGTCGGGGTGGCAGGTTGCCGGCGACGCCAACCTGTCTGGTCAAACTTATCCCGACCAAAGCCTTTACCCGGCTAACTCGGTGCCGCAAGTCGTTCGTCGGATCAACAACGCGCTGCAGCGCGCCGACCAGATCGCCAAGGTGGAAGGCGATACTTCGGTGGACAACTGGTTGGCGCCGATTGTGGCTGATGGTGAGGCTGGTTTCGGCGGCGCGCTCAACGTCTTCGAACTGCAGAAAGCGATGATTGCCGCGGGTGTCGCGGGGTCGCACTGGGAGGATCAATTGGCCTCCGAGAAGAAGTGTGGCCACCTGGGCGGCAAGGTGCTGATCCCAACACAGCAGCACATCCGCACGCTTACGTCGGCTCGACTGGCCGCCGATGTTTGTGACGTGCCGACCGTGGTAATCGCGCGCACTGATGCCGAAGCGGCGACGTTGATCACCTCCGACGTCGACGATCGCGATCAGCCGTTCATCACCGGTGAGCGCACCCGGGAAGGTTTCTACCGAACCAAGAATGGCATCGAGCCGTGCATTGCGCGAGCAAAGGCCTATGCGCCGTTCGCCGACTTGATCTGGATGGAGACCGGCACCCCGGATCTCGAGATCGCTCGCAAGTTTTCCGAGGCTGTTAAGGCCGCCTACCCGGACCAGATGCTTGCCTACAACTGCTCGCCGTCGTTCAACTGGCGCAAGCACCTCGATGACAGCACCATTGCGAAGTTCCAGAAAGAGCTTGCTGCAATGGGATTCAAGTTCCAGTTCATCACGCTGGCTGGATTCCACGCGCTGAACTACTCGATGTTCGATCTGGCCTACGGCTACGCGCGTAACCAGATGAGCGCATATGTGGAGTTGCAGGAGCGTGAGTTCGCGGCGGAGGAGCGTGGCTACACGGCAACCAAGCACCAGCGCGAGGTCGGTGCCGGCTACTTTGACCGGATCGCCACCACGGTCGACCCGAGTTCATCGACTACTGCGCTGACCGGCTCTACCGAAGAGGGGCAGTTTCACTGAGAGACTTTTCGCAGGGCTTCGCGCTCGGCGGCCCGATGACAAGTTGATAGCGTAGGCCCCGCCCGGCCAACCTGGGCGGGGCCTACTGCTGTGCCTGACAATACGACTCGAGAAGAGAGAGCAAGTAGTGAGCGACTCACCGATCCAGCGAGTAGGGGTTGTCGGGGCTGGGCAAATGGGGGCCGGTATCGCTGAGGTTTCTGCGCGTGCTGGCGTCGAAGTGGTGGTGTTTGAGGCCACTGAGGCATTGGCCACCGCCGGGCGTAATCGCATTGCGAAGTCGCTGGATCGCGGTGTCAGCGCGGGCAAGGTGACCGAGCGTGAGCGGGATCGTGCACTTGCCAAATTGACGTTTACCTCCGACTTGAATGCTTTGGCCGATCGGCAGCTTGTGATCGAGGCCATCGTCGAAGACGAATCAGTCAAGTCCGGTATCTTTGCCGAACTCGACGGGATTGTCGCCGATCCTGCTGCTGTGTTGGCGTCGAACACCTCGAGTATCCCGATCATGAAGATCGCTGCAGCCACCAAGAACCCGGCACGGGTTATTGGTTTGCACTTCTTCAATCCGGTCCCGGTGCTGCCGCTGGTCGAGTTGGTTACCACGCTTGTTACCGACGGAGCTGCTGCGGCTCGCGCCGAGGAGTTTGCCAGTGCAGTGCTTGGCAAACAGGTAGTGCGCTGTTCTGATCGGTCGGGGTTTGTGGTGAATGCGCTCCTGGTGCCGTATCTCCTGTCCGCGATCCGCATGGTCGAGACCGGGTTTGCCACCGTCGAAGACGTTGACAAGGCAGTTGTCGCCGGGCTGTCGCACCCGATGGGGCCGCTGCGGCTGTCTGATCTTGTGGGATTGGACACCCTCAAGCTGATAGCGGACAAAATGTTCGAGGAATTCAAGGAGCCGCATTGCGCGCCGCCGCCCCTGTTGTTGCGGATGGTTGAGGCGGGTCAGTTGGGAAAGAAATCGGGCCAGGGTTTCTACACGTACTGAGGCGTTGGTGGCCGCGGCGTCTAGCTGCGGGATCGTGTGTGAGATGCGTTGTTCGAGTCGGGTAGTATTTCCGCGATCAACAGATGAGAGGTATCGACCAAGTATGACCCAGTTGAGGCCGTTTTATGAAGAGTCGCAATCTATCTATGATGTTTCTGATGAATTTTTTGCGCTATTTCTAGACCCCACAATGGCGTACACCTGTGCGTACTTCAAGCGTGATGATATGACGCTTGAAGAGGCATCGAACGCGAAGTTTGACTTGGCCCTCGGGAAGCTGAACCTTGAACCTGGTATGACGCTGCTCGACATTGGCTGTGGGTGGGGTGGCGCTCTGCAGCGCGCGATCGAGCTTTACGACGTTAACGTCATCGGCATCACGCTTAGTCGCAATCAGTTTGACTACAGCAAGAAGCGACTGGCGAAGATCCCTACCGAGCGCAAGTTCGAGGTTCGCCTGCAAGGCTGGGAAGAATTCGAGGACAAGGTCGATCGGATCGTTACGATCGGAGCCTTCGAGGCATTCAAGAAGGAGCGCTATGCAGCGTTCTTTGACCGCGCTTACGACATCCTTCCCGCTGACGGTCGGATGCTGTTACACACGATTTTGACGTATACCCAGAAGCAGCAGCATGAGCGCGGTGTCTCGTTGACGATGAGAGATGTCCGATTCATGCGCTTTATCGGCCAGGAGATTTTTCCTGGCGGACAGTTACCGGCGCAGGAAGACATTTTCAATTTTGCGCAAGCCGCTGGGTTTTCAATGGAGCGGGTGCAACTGCTGCAAGAGCACTACGCGCGAACACTGAACATCTGGGCAGCCAATCTTGAGGCTGCGCGCGAGCAGGCTATCGCCATCCAGTCTGAAGAGGTCTACGACCGCTATATCCACTATCTGACCGGGTGCGAGAACTTCTTCCGTAAGGGCATCGCCAACATTGGGCAATTCACTCTGACGAAGTAACGAAGCAAAGACTCATCTGCGGCATCATACGATGCCGTCAAAGCGGCGACTTGATGTCGCTTGATGTCGTAGTTTTGGTCGCAATAGGTCGCGGCCGACGGCACTAAGCTTCGGCGTGTCCGTTCGCGCAGGGTCTGCGGCTGCCCATGGTGTGCCGCAATAGGCAGGTTATTTTTCCAGTGTGAACTGAGCGATGTCGGTGTATCCCTGGCGAAACAGATCCGCGCAGCCGGTCAGGTACTTCATGTACCGGTCGTAGACCTTCTGGGACTGTATCGCTATAGCCTGGTCCTTATTGGATTCGAGTGTCGCGGCCCACACGTCCAGGGTCTTCGCGTAGTGCAGCTGTAATGAGTGGACCCGAGTGACATTGAAACCGGTTTTTTCGGCGTGCTCTTGGACTGTGGGGATTGACGGCAGCCAGCCGCCCGGGAATATCTCGGCCAGGATGAATTTGACGAAGTGGACCAGTTCGTGGGTCAGCGGCAGCCCTTTTTGCCGGGCTTCCCGAAACGTGGGGCGCACGATGGTGTGCAGCAACATCACCCCGTCAGCAGGCAATGCGCGATTGGCAACCTCGAAAAAATGGTGGTAGCGCTGGTGGCCGAAGTGTTCGAACGCTCCGATTGAGACGATGCGGTCGACTGGCTCTTGAAACTTCTCCCAGCCCTCCAGCAGCACCCGCCTGGAACGAGGGGTGTCCATCGCGTCGAACATCTTCTGTACGTGGGCGGCCTGGTTCTCGGACAACGTCAGACCGACAACATCGACATCGTATTTCTCGATGGCGCGCTTCATGGTGGTGGCTGGTCCCCGATATCGGGTCCACCTGGAATTAGAGCCAGGTTGTTGTTGATCTGGATTTTAGTTGATGTCGCAGGCTATGGGGTGATGGGTGTGGCTGCATTGGGCAGCGTATTCGGCCGGAGTGCGATAACCCAGCGATGAGTGGCGGTGGCGGTGGTTGTGCTCGTGTTTGAAATCGCTGATCACCACCTTGGCTTCGAGCAGGTCAGTCCAGTAGTTGCGGTTCAGACACTCCTTTCGTAAGCGGCTGTTAAAGGATTCAATGTAGGGGTTTTTCCAGGGCTGACCTGGGGGGATATAGGTCAGCCCGACTTTTCCGTCGCAAAACTGCTGCAACGCTTGAGAAATCAGCTCCGGCCCGTTGTCCATGCGCAGCACCGTGGGCGGACCCCCGGCAGTGGTGAACACTCGCTCGAGCTCGTCGACCAGCGCCTCGGCGGTGATGGAGCGTGCGGTCATGTCCAGCAGCGACTCGCGAGTGTGCTCATCGAGCATCGAGGCGATCTTGACCGACCTGCCGTCGATAGTGGAGTCAAACTGAAAATCCAGCGCCCACACCACCTTGGGGGCATCGGCGATGATCGGCGGCACTGAGGGCACACCACCACGTTTGCGTGGGGAGCGGACGGCGACTTGCAGTCCCTCTTGGCGCCACAGCCGGTGGATCTTCTTCTTGTTGACCTGGTGATGCTCGTCGTAGCGCAACGCCGACCACGCACGGCGAAACCCGTGACAGGGGTGTTTGCGGGCGTAGGAACGCAGCCAGGCCCGCAGATCGGCATCCGGGTCCGCCGGGGTCTGGTCGATACGGACACGTCGGTAGGTTGAGCGGGCCAGCCCAACCGCTTGGCACGCCAACCGTTCTGAGATGCCCTTGACTTCTGTGAGCATGTCCACGGCGCGGCGTTTGGCGGCTGGGCTCAAAATTTTCCCTTGGCCACCTCACGTAGGGCGTCTTTGACGAGCTCGGCCTCGGCCAACAGCCGTTTGAGCCGCCCGTTTTGCTCGCGCAGTTCCTTGAGCTCGCGGGCCGCATCGAGATCCATTCCCCCGTAGGCTCGGCGCCAGTTGTACAGGGTGGCCGCCGATACCCCCAGCTCGGCAGCGATCTGCTCACCGGAGCTGCCGCCGGCGGCCAGCTCATCAGCTCGGCGCAGCTTGCGCACAATGTCTTCGGCGGCATACCTCTTACGACCAGCCATTTCCTTGTCCCTTCCAGCCCACGTTTAGGGCCACGAGACTCTAAAACAAGCTGGACTCATTCACGGGGAACACGCCAGTGGCACCCCAGCCGCAACCGATATCCAACAACGTCATACCCGGCTCAAGGTTTAGCTTTCCTAACGCCAGGTCGACCTTGGCGATCTGCGCTTCCTCCAGCGTCATGTCGTCACGTTCGAAGTATGCGCAGCTGTAGGTCTGGGTGGGGTCTAGGAACAGCCGAAAGAAGTCGTCAGACAGATCGTAGTGGGATTGGACGTTCTCAAAATGCGGCGTGAGCTGTACGGGCATCCCGTTTTGAGCCTTTCTCATGTCCCAGGATTGGCGCGGCGGTCGCGTCTCATCGCTGGTGTAAATGGTCACGGGCGTAGGTTCCGTCGCAACCGACGAAAGCTATGAAGGAGGGGCTACGCCCGTGACCAAGCGAGTATCGCCGATTGAGCGTGTGCGTGTTGAGATGGATCAGTTGTTCGCCGCGACCGAGCGGCCGTTGACCGAGATTTTGGAGGAGGTCGGGCGGTTATCGGTGCGTCTGGTGTTTCAGGTCGCCGTGGAGGCCGAGGTAGAAGCAGTGTTGGGCCGAGCCCGTCACCAGCGTCGGGTTCAGGACGGCCCGGGCGGGTACCGCAATGGGTATCAACCGCCGGCGACGGTGAAGACCACGATGGGCTCGGTCGAATTATGCCGCCCGAAACTACGCGACACCGACGAGCGGTTCTGTTCGCGGCTATTCGGTGCCGGGGTGACGCGCACCCACGCTCTGGAGGCGTTGGTGATTTCGGGATGGGTGCGCGGTTTGTCGGATCGCGACATCGAGGCCGCGTTGGCCGAGGTGCTGGGCTCGCAGGCGGCGTTGTCGCGCTCGACGGTGAGCCGGATTTGTGCGGCCATCAAAGACGAGTTCGCTGCGTGGTCGTCTCGACGCCTTGATGAGCTGGTGTTGGACTACCTGTTCTTGGATGCCTCGAACTTTCGGATGCATCCCAACGCCCCGGCCGAGCCGGTGCTGGCCGCCTGGGGCATCTGCACCGACGGCAAGCCCCTGTTTATTGGGCTGGCCCCAGCCGCAGCGGAGTCGGCTGATGCGTGGGCCGACTTCTTGGCTGACCTGAGGAACCGGGGACTACGCCCGCCGCTACTGGGCATCTCCGACGGGGCGCCGGGCCTGATCGCCGCATGGGAGACCACGTTTCCGGCAAGCCTGCGTCAGCGGTGTCTGATCCATCGCTGCCGTAACGTCATCGCCAAGACACCTGTCGCGGTCCAGGACGAGATCAAAGCCGCGTTCTGGTCGATCTTCGATGACATTGACCAGCCACCCGGCCAGCAGGCCGTGGATGAAGCCACCCGCCGCGCCGAGGAGTTCACCACCACATACCGCGGGCTCTACCCAGCCGCGGTCGCTTGCCTGGCCAACGACTTCGCCTCGCTGAGCGTGCATTTGCGCTTCCCCCGCCAACACTGGACACGCATCCGCCATTCCAACCTCATCGAACGCACCTTCGGAGAATCCCGTCGCCGGGTCAAGGTCATCGGCCGCCTACCCGGCGAAACCAGCTGTCTGTCGCTGGTATGGGCCGTCCTCGACCGCGCCAGCCGCGGCTGGCGCGGAGTCACCCAAACATCAGCGACCAGCCGCCACCTCCAAGAACTACGCCACCAACTGCTCGAGCCACCCCGCCCACTGCATCCCCCCACCACAACAACCACGACCGACACCACCGCCGCGTAACATGACCACCAGGAACATGCGCCCAGCGTTTTTACACCAGTCCTAAGACGCCACCGGCGCGGCGCTTGCGCCGGTGCGTTCACCCAGCGGATGCTTTGCATGTTATCTGCTGTGCGGCCTTCTGGCGTTTGCGGGCCTGAGATGCTGATTAACGAGAGCGTCGAGGTTCGCGACGTGCGTCATAGTGCACCGCGTCTGGGGGTTCCAAAGGCCAAGCGCCTGATGCGTATCGACCTGGGTCCGGGCGGTGTATCTCATTGGCCAGGGTGAAAAATTCTGGTGCTCGCGTCACTCCCGAGGCGGCACGATCGGCGACGGGTGCGGCTGCTCCCTAAACTTGTCCAGCGATCCGGCCGCTTCGACGATCCCACACAGTGCGCTCCAGCTGAACATTGTCAGGTAGTCGATCAGCTCGTCGCTGCTCATCCGCGGATCTGACATCCACGAGTGGGTGGCGAGCTGCACGCCGCCGACAATCAGATACGCCCACGGTTCCACACCGCCGGTGTCCATCCCTGCTTCCTGCATGCGGCGGCGCAGCATCACGGCGATCATGCGGGCGATGATCCGTTCGGAGTCCGCGATTACTTTGCTCTTGCTGCCCGAGCTGTTGGCCATCACGAAGCCGTACGGTTCAGGTTCGGAGGCCACAGTTTCCACGTAGACCCGGATGATTTCGCGGGCCAAGTCGTAGCCGTCCAGGTTCGAAGACAGCGCCGCGGCCATATTCGGGATCAACGTGGTTTGCGCGAAGCGCATCATCACGGCGGTCGTGAGCTCGTTCTTGTCGACGAAGTAGCGGTACAGCACCGTTTTGGAGACCCCGATCTCCGCTGCTATTTCGTCCATGCTGAGGAAGCGGCTTTGACGGCGAATAGCCTCGATCGTCCCGTCCACCAACTCGTTACGCCGCTCCACCTTGTGCTGGTGCCAGCGTCGCTTGCGACCGTCAGTCTTCATTGTCCTAGTCGGGATATGCTCTGCCACTGTCGCCGGTTCCCATTCACTACGTCCTTAAATACTACGGTCCTCGGGAGCTCGTCTGGCGCATGTCAACGGCAAGTGAAAACTGATCAGGTTTCGGCAATCGAAAATTGACCAGCTTGGTTTCATTGGTCCTCGGCTGTGGTGGTGTGGCCGAGGTCTCGGTCTTTGATGCGGTAGCTGTCTCCTTTGAGGGCGATGACTTCGGCGTGATGGACGAGTCGGTCGATCATGGCGGCGGCGACTACGTCGTCGCCGAACACTTCGCCCCACCGCCCGAAGGGCTTATTCGAGGTGACGATGAGACTGGCCCGTTCGTAACGCGACGACACGAGTTGGAAGAACAGATTGGCGGCTTCGGGTTCAAACGGGATGTAGCCGACTTCATCGACAACCAGCAGGGGGTAGCGGGCCAGCCGCGCCAATTCGGCTTGCAGGGTGCTGTTGTGATGGGCGCGAGCAAGACGATCAACCCATTGCGAAGCGGTCGCGAACGCAACGCGGTGACCTGCTTGACAAGCGCGCATCGCAATCCCGATCGCCAGGTGGGTCTTGCCGGTCCCTGGTGGGCCGAGGAACACCACGTTGTCTTTAGCGGTGACGAAGTCCAGGGTGCCCAGATGGGCGATGATGTCGCGTTTGAGACCGCGGGCATGATCGAAGTCGAACTCTTCCAACGATTTACGTGATGGGAAGCGGGCAGCGCGGATGCGCCCTTCGCCGCCGTGAGATTCCCGAGCCGACACCTCACGCTGCAGACACGCCGCGAGGAATTCTTCATAGCTCCACGCTTCGGTTCGGGCGCGCTCAGCGAGACGTTCGATGGCCTCACGCAGCGTCGGGGCTTTCAACACCCGGGTCAGATACGCCAGCTCGGCGGTGACATCACGGCTGCTGGTCGCGGTCTTGGCAGCCATCACGCCACCGGCCCGTCAAGGCCCAACAAGGCGTCGTAATCAGCGAGACGGCGTTGTTCGACCTCCACGTGATGCGGTGGACCAACAACCTCGAGCCGTTTGCGCCGCAGCAGTTTCGCGGCCTGGACATGTTCGGGATCGCTGATCGTTTGATGTTTGGCCCAGATCCGGTCGTGGTCGGCGACCAGCGTGCCGTCACACCAGACCCGCACCCGGTTTAGATCTGCGATGATCTCGATACGGCGGCCGATCGCGGCCGGATGCACCGAGTAATCGTTGCTGTCGAGGCGCACGTAATGATCGCGAGGCAACCGCGTTGAGCGTCGCCATCCGATGCTGGGCCCAACCGGCGGCAATGCCAGCATCGCTGCGGTATCGGCGGCGATGCGATCTGCTGGCCGGCATCCCAGCACCCGATGCTGGCGGTGGTTGGCCCCCACCAGCCAGGCCTGCAACTGGATGTTGAAATCGGCTGGGGAGCCAAACACCCGCCCCGGCAAAAACGCCCGCTCCAAATAGTCATGGAACCGTTCAACCAGACCCTTGGCCTCAGGATCAGCGGGTTTACAGATCCCTACCGTGGTGGCCAAGGTCCCGCGGAAAGCCTGACATGCCGGGGTCAACTCTGGTCGGCGTGCCCGCCACCGCCCGACCGCGCCCTCACCATCCCACACCAACACCCGTGGAACCGCACCCAACGTCGAAAGATGCTGCCACCAACCGGCATACAAGTCTTCGGCAGCGCGTGTCGGAATCAACAGCGCCGAAGCCCACCGTGAATACCCACACACCATGGTCAACACCGGTAACGTCGCCGCCCTACGAACCTGGCCATACCCCACCGGCACCACAACATCGGGAAACCAGAAGTCACACTGCCCGACCTCACCGGCCACATACGTCGTCCGTGACACCGGATCCGGCGCCAAATACAGTGGCCGTAACTCACGCACCCGCCCACTCAGTGTGCGGATCGAATACGACCAACCGATCCGCTCAGCAATCACCGTCGCCGGCATCCGCGGATAGGCCGCCAACAACTCCCGAATCCGCGGCTCGGCCTCATCAGCAACAGAACCCCTCACCGCACGCCGATACTTCGGCGGCCCATCAGAAGCCAACGCCGACTTCACCGTATTCCGCGAAATACCCATCACCCGCGCAATCTCGGCAATCGGCAACTGCTCCGACCGGCGCAACCGGCGAATCTCAGCCCAATCCTCCACGTTCAACACCTGCCTCCTCCTTGACACATAGCCAAGGCACTCTAGGAAGCTGGTCAATTTTCAATTGCCGCCCACTGGTCAGTATTCAGTTGCCGCCGACAGGCGCATCCACCGCATCCGTGTGGGGCGCCCAAGCAGTGTCGTCACATTAACCGGTCCTGCCTATAGCGGATGATGGTGTGGTGGCACACAGAGTCGGCGCGTCGGGCTCCCCACCGCCTGGCCTGGGCTTCTGGAGGCGATCGGTCGCAGCCAATGGGACTCGCGCGTCCTGGGCGGAATCATTCGCCGGGGCCGATCCAAAGGCGGACACCGAGCGTCGGGTGGCGCTGCGTCGGATGAAAATCGTGGCTTTGAGCTTTCTGGTAGGCGCAACCGGAGTGTTTCTAGCTTGTCGATGGGGACAGGCCCACGGCGTTACCGACGTTTGGGTGAGCTACGCCGGTGCGGCTGCTGAAGCCGGCATGGTAGGTGCCTTGGCGGACTGGTTCGCCGTGACTGCGCTCTTTAAACATCCGCTGGGCATTCCGATCCCGCACACTGCGATCATCAAGCGTAAGAAAGACCAGCTGGGCGAGGGGCTGGGAACGTTTGTTCGGGAGAACTTTTTGTCTGCGCCGGTCGTCGCGACCAAGCTCAGGGACGCTCACGTGCCCGGCCGGTTGGGTAAGTGGCTGTCGGAGGCCGCGCACGCCCAGCGGGTGGCCGCGGAGACGGCGACGGTGCTACGGGTGCTAGTGGAGTTGTTGCGCGACGAGGACGTCCAGCAGGTGATCGACCGGACGATTATGCGCCGTATCGCCGAACCGCGGTGGGGACCTCCGGTGGGTCGGGTGTTGGCGACCCTTGTGGTAGAGAACCGACAGGAGGCGCTGATCCAGTTGCTGGCCGATCGGGCGTTTCAGTGGTCGCTGAACGCTGGAGTGGTCATCCAGCGGGTGGTCGAGCGAGACTCGCCCACCTGGTCACCGCGATTCGTCGACCACCTCGTCGGTGAGCGGATCCACCGTGAGTTGATGGACTTCACCGATAAGGTGCGGCGCAACCCAGACCACGAGCTGCGGCGATCGGCTACCCGATTTCTCTTCGAATTCGCCGACGATCTGCAGCACGATCAGGTGACCATCGCGCGCGCCGAAGCGATCAAAGAGGAGCTAATGGCGCGCGAGGAGATAGCCGATGCTGCCGCGACGGCGTGGCAGACGCTGAAACGCCTGGTGCTCGAGGGCGTCGACGATCCGTCCAGCACATTGCGTACCCGCATCGCCGATACGGTGATCCGCATCGGGGAATCGCTACGCGACGACGGCGAGCTGCGCGACAAGGTCGACAACTGGGTCGTACGAGCTGCGCAGCATCTGGTTTCGCAGTATGGCGTGGAGATCACTGCGGTTATCACGGAGACGATCGAGCGTTGGGACGCTGAAGAAGCCAGCCGCCGCATCGAGCTACACGTCGGTCGCGACCTACAGTTCATTCGGATCAACGGCACCGTGGTGGGGGCGTTGGCTGGGGTTGCGATCTATGCCATCGCACAGCTGTTGTTCTGACCAATGCTAACAAGTGCTTGCAAAAGCAAGCACCCGGCCGTACGCTAGTACTCGTCAACAGGGCTATCCCTGGTGAGGAGTGTACCCATGCCGCCCGAAGACAAGCTGGCCGCCAAAATGTCGACTGCGGCCTCCGACATCGGAAGTTTCATCCGGGCGCAGCGTGAGACGGCCCAGGTCTCGATGCGGCAGCTGGCTGAGCGATCCGGTGTCAGCAACCCTTACCTCAGCCAAGTCGAGCGCGGATTGCGCAAGCCGTCCGCGGACGTCCTGAGTCAGATTGCCAAGGCGTTGCGGGTCTCCGCCGAGGTTCTCTACGTTCGGGCCGGGATCCTCGAGGCAAGCGAGACCAGCCAAGTACGTGACGCCATCATCACCGACACGGCGATTACCGAACGCCAGAAGCAGGTTCTGCTCGACATATACGCGTCATTTACTCATCAAAACGAATCCACCCGTGAGGAGTCGCTGAACCCATCCGAAATTGACGATTAGTTAGCCCCGTCGGCCGGTATCACCGTCGCAAGCGGCACGAGCTGAATTGCTGGATACGGGTTTTCGCCGTCACGTGTATGACGTCGCAACCTCTAGGCCAACGACAGCCAGGGTCGGCCCCAGCAGACAGGCCCATCTGCTTTGCAAGAGGGCTCGCCGGCCGGTTGAACTTCCACCTGGCAGAGCAATTGACCTGAATTCGATCGACAATCGACCCGACAAATCAGGAGGTCCGCCGCACCTCGCGTGCCCCTGTTGATTCACGGTTCTCGATGAGTCTTTGCAGGAGGGTCGACGAATACCCGAAAAGTCACATCAAATACGCAATAACGCCGATAACGAAAACAAAGAAAGGAAGATCCATGGTTGAGAACGCGAACGTCGACGACCTCAAGGCGCCGTTGCTTGCTGCTCTCGGTGCGGCCGACTTGGCTTTGGCCACTGTCAACGACCTGATTAATGGTCTGCGTGATCGTGCCGAGGAGACTCGTACAGACACCCGCAGCCGGGTGGAAGAGAGCCGAGCTCGTCTGACCAAGCTGCAGGAGGACCTGCCCGAGCAGTTCACCGAGCTTCGCGAGCGATTCACTGGTGACGAGCTGCGCAAGGCTGCCGAAGGCTACCTGGAGGCAGCTACCGAGCGGTACAACGAGCTCGTCGAGCGCGGTGAGGCGGCCCTCGAGCGACTGTTGAGCCAGCCAGGTTTAGAGGACGCTTCGGCGCGTGCTGAGGGCTATGTGGATCAGGCGGTTGAGCTGACTCAGGAGGCGCTGGGCACGGTTGCAACTCAGACCCGCGCCGTTGGCGAGCGTGCCGCCAAGTTGGTCGGTATCGATTTGCCGCAGAAGGCTCCGGCCAAGAAAGAGCCGGCTCCGGCCAAGAAGGCTCCGGCTCCGGCTTCGGCCCCGGCTCCGGCGAAGAAGGCCGCGGCTAAGAAAGCGCCTGCTAAGAAGGCCGCTGCCAAGAAGGTCACCCAGAAGTAGCAGTTGCTACTGCAGACTCCGAGTCGCCCATCGGGCGACTCGGAGTCGACGTTTTGGACAGAAGCCGCATAGCATTGACTCGTGAACCTCATCGTG
Source organism: Mycobacterium sp. (assembly GCF_965230835.1). Taxonomy (GTDB): domain Bacteria; phylum Actinomycetota; class Actinomycetes; order Mycobacteriales; family Mycobacteriaceae; genus Mycobacterium. The sequence continues at coordinate 1,742,606 of NZ_CBDDLW010000002.1, read as the reverse complement.
GGTTATGTCATGTTGGCCCTGCAGATCGCCGTGCTGGTGACGGCGGTGTACTCGTTTGTCCACGCGGCGCTGCAGAGGCCGGACGCCTATACCGCCGCTGACAAGCTGACCAAGCCGGTGTGGCTGCTGATCCTTGGTCTGGCCGTAGCGTTGACCTCAATCCTGGGCTTCGTTTTCGGGGTCCTCGGGATGGCGATAGCCGCATGCGCCGCGGGTGTATACCTGGTCGACGTTCGGCCCAAGCTGCTCGAAATTCAGGGTAAGTCGCGTTAGCGAGTAATGAAGGCCCGAGTGACCGCGCCGGCGGGGCGACCGATCGTCGACGCCTTCGCGATGGCCGCAGCGGTATGCGACCGTGACGGAGGGTGGCTCTAGTGCCGCACCGACCGACCCGGCGGGAACTGGCAGCTTTGGTCGACCACACCTTGCTCAAACCCGAAGCAACCCCTGCTGACGTGGCAGCTTTGGTCGTCGAAGCCACTGAACTCGAGGTCTATGCGGTGTGCGTTTCGCCGTCGATGGTGTCGATCGCGGCTGATGCTGGCGGTGCGGGTGTCGTTGTCGCCACGGTCGCGGGTTTCCCTTCGGGCAAGCATGTGCCCTCGGTTAAGGCCCGCGAGGCGGCCGCAGCGATAGCATCCGGCGCAGCGGAGATTGACATGGTCATCGACGTCGGTGCCGCGTTGGCCGGAGACTTCGACGCGGTCCGGTCCGACATCGAGACGGTGCGTGGCGCTACCGTCGGGTCCGTGCTCAAGGTGATTGTGGAGTCCGCGGTGCTATTGGGCCACGGAAACACCGACACGCTGGTGAGCGCATGTCGCGCTGCGCATGACGCCGGTGCGGATTTCGTTAAGACTTCAACGGGTTTTCATCCAGCGGGCGGGGCAACGGTACGTGCGGTTGAGGTGATGGCCGCTACGGTCGGCGGGCGGGTCGGAGTCAAGGCCAGCGGCGGCATCCGCACCGCGGCCGATGCGGTGGCCATGCTGGACGCTGGCGCCACCAGACTGGGCCTGTCTAGCACACAAGCGGTGCTGGACGGGCTCGGACACGCCTGACCCAGCCCCGACGTCGTCCCGCGTCAGATCTGGGCGAAGCAGGGGTCCTGGACGCCAGTGGGGATGGCGGCGTTGTGGGTGGAGAAGTGGCTTACCACGCCAGTCGAGGTGACTTGAACGCTGTCGGCGTGAATACCCAGCGGGTAATTTCTGGTGAGGGCAGAAGTGAATTCGTCGAGTGTCGATTGCACGGTCTCTTTTGGCAGCGAGAAGCCCAGGGTATTGAAGGTGACGATCTGCAGCGCCACGCCGTTGCCGGTCACAACCGGCTTAGCGACGATGTCGTTGAGCATGCCCTTCAGTTCGATGGTCCCGTCGGTTGGGTGAGTGACCACGCTGCTCGTAACGAACGCGCCCAGAACCGGAATCGCGTTTTGAACCGATTCCCTAATGCCTTCAGCAGACCAGGTGATGCTGGCGTCCAGGGCGCCGATGGTGCCTTTGGAGCTGGGGCTCGACTTGAGCTGTACGTTCTGGATAGCGATTTGGACTTTCATCCCTTTGGCGCCGCGGATCTGGTTGCCGGCAGTTTCCACGGAAATGTTGGTGAAATGGCGCGTTGCGACCTGCCAAAGTAGCAGCGGCGCCACACCAAACGATGCGGTGGCTTGGTCCCTGACCACGCACGCCACAGCCTGGGCGACCTTACTGTTGGCAACGTGGCGGGCATAAAGTTCGCCGCCGATCAGCCCGGCGAGGGCCAGCGAAACCACGATAATCATGACCAGGAACAGAGTCAGCGGGTCGCGAAGAAAGCGTCGTTTGGCTTGCACCGGTGCTGAATCTTCTTCCGGCGCAGCAAGCTGAGTCGTCTTGCCGGTGGACGGACCGGGCGGGCGTCGGTGTCCAGCTCGCTGTGCCTCGGTATGGGTTGCAGGCGATGGCTCGTTTTGGGGTGCCGAATCGCCAGTCAGAGGTTGAGATTCGTCGGTGCCACCCGTTGCAGGCTCGTTTGGACGAAGCCGCTCGGTCGAGGCCTCACCGGGTTTCGGGGGCTGAGCTAGCGGGCCTTCGTCGCCAGGACGCGCCCATACTGATGGGCCTTCGCTCGGGGGTCCTTGCGGGTTGGTCACCCACTCGATTCTGCCTTATCAACCTGAGCAAAGCTCGAGCAGTTGTCCAGCACCGCGATGCTCTCACGAGCGGCGGCCACCTCGCCGACGTCGATGTCGGCGATCACCAATTCCGGGTCTGGGCCAGCCGACGCGACCACTTTGCCAAACGGTGAGCACACCAGGCTGCCGCCGACCCCGGTCGGCGCGTGTCGGTCGGCGGCCGAAGAGGTGAGGGCTTCGCCTGGGTTAGCTTGACCGGCCGCGGCGAGGTAGCACATCGAGTCCAGTGCCCGGGCTCTGGCGAGCAAAGTCCATTGATCGAGTTTGCCGGGGCCGGATCCCCAGGACGCGCAGACGGCGATCAGCTGGGCCCCGCGGCGGGCTAGTTCGGTGTAGAGCGCTGGAAAGCGAATGTCATAGCAAATGGTCAAGCCCACTCGGACGCCGCCGATTGTGATCACTACCGGTTGGTGCCCAGGCGCGACGGTGCGAGATTCGGTGAAGCCGAACGCGTCGTAGAGATGGATCTTGTCGTACTGGTCGTTGGGTTGGTTTGGTACACCTGGCCCTGCCGCGATCAGCGTGTTTGTCACCCGCCTGTCGTCGGCGGGAGTGAACATTCCGGCGATTACCGCGATGTTGGCCCCGTTCGCGATCTGTCGGACACCGTCTGCCCATGGCCCGTCAATAGGCTCAGCGATCGGCCTCAATGGGACGCCGAACCTGCACATCGTCGCTTCGGGAAACACCACTAGTTCCGCGCCTGCGTCGGCGGCCATGTCGGCGTATCGTCTTACCAGCCGCAGATTCGCAGAAGGCTCGGTGCCGCTGAGGATTTGCGCCAGGGCGATTCGCATGGATGCCAGCTTAGGCGTGGCAACCATGCGCGCTTGTTGCGGCGCCGGGGGAGGGGCGGGCAGCCGAGAAACTGGTTGCACCGTGTGCGCGTGCACCTAGGTGTTGTTTGCAATCCAACTCGTAGTGAAGTGTTGCTCCGCGGTCACGAGGTCGGCCAATTGGGTGCCAATGATCTTCTCCAGCTTTCCGCCGATGATCGGAACGCGCACGTGGACCGTGACTCGCAGGGTAAGCCGTGCGATACCCGATTCGGCGACCGGAGCGAGCACCGCGGTGCCGGTAAGGTTCACCGGAGCGTCGAGGATGGATCCCGCGATCGACGCCGTGGCGGCGCCATTAGTGACTGGACCCCAGTTTTCCTCGCGCCGGACGCAGAGGTCGCCCCGGTGCAACTGCGTCACCAGGCCGGGCAGATTATGGCTATGCATCAACTGGAGGGTGACCACCTGGATGGTGCCGTCGTCGCCGGACTCGCCGCCGATTCGCATCGAATCGAGCGTCGCCACGTCGACAGGCGAAACGCCCAGCCTGGCCTGCCAATACTCTGCTTCGCCAAACGCCCTGTGGACCTCCTCGACGCTGCCCTCGTAGTCGGCCGACATGTCGAATGAACGCGGCATAGCAGGTCAGGCTACCGTTACGGGCCGTGGTCGGTTCATTCTTCGCCGGTGCGCATGTCGCCGAGTTGGTGCCGCTGGCCCCGCTGACTACTCTGCGGATCGGACCGGTCGCACGACGCGTCATAACCTGCACTGACATCGATCAAGTGGTCGCGGTGCTGCGCGAGCTCGACGCGGACGCCGGCCCTGGCGGTGACCGTCCACTGGTGCTGGCCGGCGGTTCGAACCTGGTGATCGCCGAGGCACTCACGGATCTGACTGTGGTGCGGTTGGCTAATCGTGGCGTCACCGTCGACGGCAACCGAATCCGGGCAGAGGCAGGCGCGGTTTGGGACGACGTTGTGATCGCAGCCATCGAACATGGTCTGGGCGGGCTGGAATGTCTATCCGGCATCCCGGGATCGGCGGGTGCCACTCCGGTGCAGAACGTGGGGGCGTACGGCGCCGAAGTGTCCGACACCATTACCCGGGTCCGGCTTTTGGACCTGCGCACCGGCGCGCCCCGCTGGGTCCCTGCCGGCGAATTGCACTTCGGTTATCGCACTAGTGTGCTCAAGCAAGCCGCCTCGGGGCTTCAGATGCGGGCTGTAGTCCTCGAAGTCGAGTTCGCGCTGGATCCGTCGGGTCGCAGCGCTCCGTTGCGCTACGGCGAGTTGACGGCTGCGCTAGGTGTGGCCGACGGTGAGCGAGCCGATCCGTGGGAAGTCCGCGAGGCGGTGCTGGCGCTAAGGGCCGGCAAGGGCATGGTGCTCGATGCATCCGACCACGACACCTGGAGCGTGGGGTCATTCTTCACCAACCCCGTGGTCGCCAAAGATGTCTACGCTCGGTTGGCATCGAAGATGGAGAGGGCGATAGATGGGCCGGTGCCGCACTATCGGGCACCGGACGGCGTCAAGTTGGCTGCCGGTTGGTTGGTCGAGCGGGCGGGCTTCGGAAAGGGGTATCCGTTGCCAGGCCACGATGGTACGGGTGGTGCTGAAGCCCCTTGCCGGCTATCCACCAAGCACGCGCTCGCGCTGACAAATCGCGGTGGAGCCACCGCCGAAGATGTGATGGCATTGGCTCGCACGGTTCGCGACGGGGTTCGTGATGTGTTTGGTATCACATTGAAGCCCGAGCCGATTCTGGTTGGGTGTGGCCTATAGCTGCAATTTCTAGGCTGGAATGCCCGTGTTGCTGGTAATCGTGGCACAGGACATAGCGTTTCGCCCGGTATCTTTACATACGTGAACGCATCCAGTACCCGGGCGTCGGTTAACCGGCGGTTGGTTCTGGCGGCCCTTGGGGTTGGGGTGCTTGCGCCGAACGTGCTGGCTGCTTGCGCCAGCAACGTCGCCAAGCAATCGGACAAGAAGCTACCCGCGGCGCCCAGGTTGACCTTCCGGCCGGCCGATGAGGTTGGCGACGTGGTTCCTACCGCGCCGATCAGTGTCGAGGTCGGCGATGGCTGGTTCCAGCGGGTCGCACTGACCAATCCGGCTGGCAAGATCGTCGCGGGCCGCTACAGCCAGGACCGCAGCGTCTACACGATCACTGAGCCGTTGGGCTACGACGCGACCTATACCTGGAGCGGTTCGGTCGTCGGCCACGACGGCAAAGCGTTCCCGGTGGTTGGCAAGTTCACCACTGTGACACCGTCGGAGACCATCGGCGGTGGATTCCAGCTGGCAGACGGCCAGACCGTCGGAGTTGCGGCGCCCGTCATCTTGCAGTTCGATTCGCCGATCAGTGACAAGGCTACCGTCGAGCAGGCGCTGACTGTCACCACCGATCCGCCCGTCGAAGGCAGTTGGGCCTGGCTGCCCGATGAGGCGCAGGGCGCTCGCGTGCACTGGCGTCCCCGCGAGTACTACCCGGCTGGAACCGCTGTGAACGTCGACGCCAAGCTCTACGGCGTCGAGTTCGGTGACGGCGCGTACGGCGCCGAGGACATTTCGTTGAATTTCAAGGTTGGCCGCCGTCAGGTGGTCAAGGCCGAAGTAACATCCCACCGTATCCAGGTCGTCACCGATGCCGGCGTCATCATGGATTTCCCCTGCAGCTACGGCGAGGGCGACGTAGCTCGCAACGTCACGCGAAACGGTGTCCACGTAGTCAGCGAGAAGTACTCCGACTTTTACATGTCGAATCCGGCTGCGGGGTACAGCAACGTACACGAACGCTGGGCGGTTCGGATCTCCAACAACGGCGAGTTCATTCACGCAAATCCGCTCAGCGCTGGCGCGCAGGGCAACACCAACGTGACCAATGGCTGCATCAATCTGTCAACCAGCGATGCTCGCGAGTACTACAACACGGCGCTCTACGGGGATCCGGTTGAGGTGACTGGCAGCTCGATTGAGCTGTCCTACTCCGACGGCGACATCTGGGACTGGGCTGTGGACTGGGATACCTGGGTGTCGATGTCGGCGCTGCCTCCGCCGGAGTCGGCGCCGGGTACACAGATCCAGGTGACTGCGCCTGGCACGCCCGCGGAGTCTCCCGTCTTGCCGGCCGTGCCTACTACGAGCGCGCGTCCGGGTGGCTAGCTTTGCGGGTGGCTGATGCTTGGTCGCGCGGCTTGATGACGATCTGATCCAGGTTAACGTGTGAAGGCCGCGAGGCCACGAACCCAATCACCTCGGCGATATCGTCGGCTACCAGCGGCGTCATTCCGGCGTAGACCGCGTCTGCGCGCTGTCGGTCGCCGTCGAAGCGGACAAGCGAGAATTCCGTCTCGACCGCCCCCGGGGCGATTTCGGTGAGTCGGACGGGCTTTCCAAGCAGCTCGCCGCGCAGTGTGCGGTGCAGCGCGGCTTGCGCATGCTTGGCCGCCGTGTATCCAGCGCCGCCGTCGTACACCTCCAGCGCAGCAATCGAGGTCACGGTGACGATCAGGCCGTCGCCCGAGGCGATCAGCTTCGGCAACAGCGCGCGTGTCACCTGAAGGGTGCCCAGCACGTTGGTCTCGTACATCCAGCGCCAGTTCTCCAGCTCCGTATCGGCGACGAACTCCAGGCCCTTGGCACCGCCAGCGTTGTTGACCAGCACATCAACCCGGTCCAATCGGTCTGCTAGCGCCGCGATGGCCCGGTTGTCGGTGATGTCGGCCACAATCGCGGTGCCTCCGGTCTCGTCGGCGATCGCTGCCACGCGGTCCGACCTGCGTGCGACCGCGACCACGTGGAACCCCTGTTCAGCAAGGGTTCTGGTAGCTGCCTCACCTATTCCGGAACTAGCGCCGGTGACGACGGCCACTCTTTTCTGCCCGCCGATTGTGGTCATCCGGCCACTCTAGTAAACGTGCTAAATTCTCGGTGTGTACCGCAACGCCTTGTCCGACACATCGACCGCGATTCTTTTCGCGGGCCTGTGTTGTTGCCGTGCGCTTTGTTGCGCCTGACCCAGAGCAATCGGCAGGTGTGGCTAAAAACGGCCACCGCAACTCGGACAAGGACACCAGTGCATTCGTCTACGCTCACCCCCCGTTCGCCCAGTCGAATACCCGTGCGTACACCGGGTAAATCCGGCCGGCCACGGTCGCACCGCCAGGTCGTGCCCGCGTCGCTGCATTTGTCTGACTCTGCGGCTGCGTCGGTCTTCCGGGCCGTACGGTTGCGTGGTCCGGTCGGTCGCGACGTCATCGCCGACGTGACATCACTGAGCATCGCGACGGTGAACCGACAGGTCATCGCCTTGCTGGAGGCCGGCCTGTTGCGTGAGCGCGCAGACTTAGCCGTTTCCGGAGCGATCGGGCGCCCGCGGGTGCCCGTAGAGGTTAACCACGAACCGTTCGTGACGTTGGGTATTCACATCGGTGCTCGTATCACCAGCATCGTGGCCTCTGACCTTTTCGGACGCACGCTCGACACGGTCGAGACCCCCACTCCGCGCAATGCAGCAGGGGCTGCACTGACATCGCTGGCCGACAGCGCCCGTCGCTATCTACAGCGCTGGCATCGGCGCCGTGCGCTGCGGGTCGGCGTGTCGATTGGTGGGGCTGTCGACGGTGTCACCGGCTACGTCGATCATTCGCGACTGGGCTGGCGGCAGGCCCCAGTGGGGCCGGTGCTGGCCGACGCGCTGGGATTGCCGGTGTCGGTGGCATCCCACGTTGATGCTATGGCCGGTGCTGAATTGCTGCTAGGAACGCGGCGGCTGGCACCGAGCTCCCCAACGATCCTCTACGTCTACGCGCGCGAGACCGTCGGATATGCACTAGTGATCGGTGGGCGTGTGCACTGTCCCGCCAGCGGCCCTGGCACTATCGCGCCGTTGCCAGTTCACTCGGAGCTGCTCGGTGGTACCGGGCAGTTGGAGTCCACCGTGAGTGACGAGGCGTTGCTGGCGGCTGCGCGGCGGCTGCGGATTTTGCCGGGCGTCGCTCCGTCGACCGGAATAGGTGGGTCCGCCAGCGCAATTGCCGACCTGCTGCGGGTGGCGCGCTCGGGGAACCAGCAGGCTAGAGATTTGCTGGTGGAGCGGGCACGGGTTCTTGGCGAGTCGGTTGCATTGCTGCGGGACCTTCTCAATCCGGATGAGCTGGTGGTCGGTGGTCAGGCGTTCACTGAGTACCCCGAAGCGATGGAACACGTTGAGGAATCCTTCGCCGCGCGCTCAGTGTTGGCGCCGCGCGACATTCGCGTCACCGTTTTCGGCAACCGGGTGCAGGAGGCCGGGGCAGGCATCGTGTCGTTGAGCGGGCTCTACGCCGATCCACTGGTTGCGATGCGGCGGTCCGGGGCATTGCGTTCTCGCCGACCCGATACGGCACCGGAGGCCTTTGCCTGAGGGGCTCCTGACGTGCGGCGTCCGCGCGCTAGGTTCGGTCCTGCAAAGATGACAGGGTGCGCCACAATGACGTATTCCTGCTGCCGGGCGACGAGGTGGGTCGGCCGGTTCGAGCAGCAGCGGGGCCATCGCATCTGGACGGTTCGGTAGCAAGTGACCCACGCCGGGTGGCGTTGTTGGCGGTACACACCTCGCCGCTCGCCCAGCCGGGTACCGGTGATGCCGGCGGAATGAACGTGTACGTGCTGCAGAGCGCGCTGAATCTGGCTCGCCGGGGTATCGAAGTGGAGATCTTCACTAGGGCGACCGCGTCCGCAGATCCGCCAATCGTGCGGGTTGCGCCGGGAGTGGTGGTCCGCAATGTTGTGGCTGGGCCGTTCGAAGGTCTGGATAAGTACGACCTGCCTACCCAGCTGTGCGCTTTCGCAGCCGGAGTGTTGCGCGCTGAGGCGGCGCACGAGCCGGGCTATTACGACATTGTGCACTCGCACTACTGGCTGTCCGGTCAGGTCGGCTGGCTCGCCCGCGATCGCTGGGCCGTGCCGTTGGTGCACACTGCGCACACGCTGGCGGCGGTGAAGAATGCAGCGCTAGCAGACGGCGGTTCACCCGATTCGCCGGAACCGCAGCTGCGCATGGTTGGTGAGCAGCAGGTCGTCGATGAGGCGGATCGGCTTATCGTCAACACCGAGGATGAGGCGAAACAACTGGTTTCGATTCATCGCGCAGATCCGGCGGCAATCGACATAGTCCACCCTGGTGTCGATCTGGATGTGTTCCGCCCAGGTGACCAGAGCGCCGCCCGCGCCGCGTTGGACCTCCCGTCTGACGAGCCTGTGGTGGCCTTCGTTGGCCGAATCCAGCCGCTGAAAGCACCTGACATTGTGCTACGAGCCGCGGCGAAGCTGCCGGGGGTGCGTATTATCGTCGCGGGAGGGCCGTCGGGGAGTGGTCTGGCATCGCCGGACGGATTGGCGCGGCTCGCCGAGAAGTTAGGCATTTCAGCGCGGGTGACCTTTTTGCCGCCGCAGTCTCGGATCGATCTGGCCACCGTGTTCCAAGCCGCTGACTTGGTTGCGGTACCGAGCTATTCCGAATCGTTCGGCTTGGTTGCCATTGAGGCGCAGGCGTGTGGGACCCCTGTTGCAGCGGCCGCAGTCGGGGGGCTACCGGTGGCGGTGCGCGACGGGGCCACGGGTGTTCTGGTTTACGGACACGAAGTCAATCAGTGGGCGGATGCCATCGATCGTCTGCTGCGGCTGCGAACCGGCCCGCAAGGACGGGCAATGAGCCGTGCGGCGGTCATGCATGCGGCGACGTTCTCCTGGGAAAACACCATTGACGCACTGTTGGACAGCTACCGTCGTGCGATCGCCGGCTTCGCTTCTTCGCGCGCGCACCGGGGAGACTTGGTATCGGACCTCGGGGCGGTGCGCAAGCCTCGCCGGTGGTCGCGGCGCCGCGGGGTGGGTGCGTGACATCGTCCCCGCGGACACCGCATACCGTGCAGCGGCTCATCGAGGATGTGCTCGATGTCAATGAGCTGACGTACTCAAAGCTCACTGGCGTCCCGCCAGGACTGATTGTGGAGTTACCCGGCGAGCGCAAGCTCAAGACCAGCACTGTTTTGAGCATTGGCGCCCATTCGGTGCGAGTTGAGGCGTTCGTGTGTCGTAGGCCCGATGAGAACAACGAGGGCGTCTATCGGTTCCTACTCAAGCGCAACCGCCGGCTTTATGGCGTCGCCTACACGCTGGATAATGTCGGCGACATCTACCTTGTGGGTCGTATGTCGCTGGCGTCGGTTAACGCCGATGAAGTCGACCGGGTGCTCGGCCAGGTACTTGAGGCGGTGGATTCGGACTTCAACACACTGCTGGAGTTGGGTTTTCGGTCGTCGATCCAGAAAGAGTGGGAGTGGCGGATATCTCGCGGCGAGTCGCTGCAGAACCTGCAGGCGTTCGCTCACCTTCGCCCGGCGACGATGCAGAGCGCGCCGTGTGATGAGGAGGAGGCGGGCGGTTAGGTGGGCCCGGCGACGATGCAGAGCGCGCCGTGTGATGAGGAGGAGGCGGGCGGTTAGGTGGGCCCGGCGACGATGCAGAGCGCGCCGTGTGATGAGGAGGAGGCGGGCGGTTAGGTGGGCCCGGCGACGATGATTGATGACGAACAGGATCGATGCCGTACTTCGATGAGAGGCTAGTCCGGATGCAACAAGGAAACACAGCCACGCTGGTGCTGCTTCGCCACGGCGAGAGCGATTGGAATGCTCGCAACCTGTTCACAGGTTGGGTCGACGTCGGGCTGACCGAGAAGGGGCGCGCGGAAGCGGTGCGAAGCGGCGAACTGCTGGCAGAACACAACCTGCTGCCTGACGTGCTTCACACGTCGCTTTTGCGGCGCGCGATCACCACCGCTCATTTGGCGCTGGATGCCGCCGACCGGCTGTGGATTCCGGTGCGCCGCAGTTGGCGGCTCAACGAACGTCACTACGGTGCGCTTCAGGGGCTGGATAAAGCGGAGACGCAGGCTCGCTACGGTGAAGTTCAGTTCATGTCCTGGCGGCGCGGCTACGCCACTCCGCCACCTCCGATCGAGAAGGGCAGTGAGTTCAGCCAGGACGCCGACCCGCGTTACGCGAATATTGACGGCGGCCCTCTAGCGGAATGCCTTGCCGACGTGGTCGAAAGGTTTCTGCCGTACTTTACTGACGTCATCGTCCCAGATCTGCGTGCAGGCAAGACAGTGCTGATCGGTGCGCACGGCAATTCTTTGCGCGCTCTGGTCAAATACCTCGACCAGATGTCTGACGACGAGGTCGTCGGACTAAACATTCCGACCGGTGTTCCACTGCGTTACGACCTGGATTCTGCGCTGCGGCCGCTGGTGCGAGGCGGTACCTACCTGGACCCAGATGCGGCTGCTGCTGGCGCTGCCGCGGTTGCCAGCCAGGGGCGCGCATAGTTGCCCGCTATGGACGCCCCAACGCAACTGGTGGCTCCTCATACGATCGCCGGGACTCTATTTGCCAAACATCACGTGAACGGCAGCCGAACTCCTGTGGCGTAGCGTGTGACTTGTCCGATTTTGGCCTTGCTCCGCTAGGGCAGCGTTCACCTAATTTGTAGGATTTTTGGTGTGGTGCGTCCTGAAAGTTGGATTGGGCTAGCGGGTGGGAGTCCCGTCTCGGTAGGTACCGGAGCGCCGGGTAGCAGGCCCCGGTTCGTTGTGGAGACACGGCGGGCTGAGCGGGGTGTCGAAAGCCTCTTCGGAGGGAGCAAGTGCGCGGGCCGTAGCGTCAAGCGAACTCTGCAGCCTCGTCAGATTCACAACGGGAGAGCCGAGCCGCTCATATCACGGCGAAGGCCATGTCTGGTGAGCCCTGGTCCGGGGTTAGCTCACCGGGTCTTTCCGGGGTATGGGAGGCGGCACGTGCACATAGTCTGGTTCGGAACAGGAGAGACCCGTCTGCTCAGCCTGCGTCGGGCAAAGACCGCGGGTATAAGCCGATGGTGAAATCTCGTGGAGGGCAGCGGGAGTCCGATGGGGTCGTAGTACCGCTGATCGGCGTGCAACATAACGCGCCGGGAGGAAAGGACCCCAACTTTGATCACGCGCGTGACGGAGGTAAGCGTGAGGGCATGACCGAGGTGTCTCGGTCCAACCACCCCGGCAGGCTATGGCCTGTCGTAGCCGACGACGAGCCGTTGCAGGCGTCGCCGGTGAAAGTGCGACAACTGCAACGCGCGCTATGGACTGCGGCCAAGCAGTCTGAGGGTCGGCGTTTCCACGCCCTGTATGACCGTATCTACAGGGGTGACGTCTTGTGGGAGGCGTGGGAGCGGGTGTTGAGGAACAAGGGTGCGGCTGGGGTGGATCGTGTCACCGTGGCTGCGGTGCAGGACTATGGCGTGGACCGCATGTTGCGTGAGTTACGTCAGGACCTGCGCCGGGGTGTGTACCGTCCGGCGTTGACACGCCGGGTGGAGATCGCTAAACCCCGTGGCGGTAAGCGGCCGTTGGGGATTCCCACGGTTCGAGACCGGGTGGCCCAGGCGGCTGCCAAGATCGTGTTGGAGCCTGTTTTCGAGGCGGACTTCTTGTCGTGCTCGTATGGGTTTCGTCCGAGGCGTTCGGCTACTCAGGCGATGGAGCGGTTGCGTACCGGCTTCATCGCGGGTCAGGTGTTTGTGGTCGAGTTTGATATCGCTGATTTCTTCGGCGAGATCGACCATGACCGCCTGCTGGAACAGGTGGCCAGGCGGGTGTCGGATCGTCGGGTGCTCAAACTGCTGCGTCTGTGGCTGCAGGCAGGAGTGTTGGTTGATGGGGTGGCCCAGCGGACGGTCGCTGGCACCCCGCAGGGCGGGGTTATTTCCCCGCTTTTGGCCAACATCTTCTTGCATGTGCTCGATACCGAACTGACCCGCCGCGCGGTGGGTGAGTTGGTGCGCTACGCCGATGATGGTGTGGTGTTGTGCCGCAGTGCGGCACAAGCCGAGCACGCCTTGGTCTTGGTTGGAGAAATCCTGGCTGGGCTGGGATTGCGGCTACATCCGAATAAAACGAAGGTAATCGATCTGCGGGACGGCCGTGAGGGCTTGGATTTCCTGGGCTGTCACTTCCGGGCGCGCATGTCGGGGCGGTTGTGGGAGCAGCGCCGGATCGTGCGTTACTACCTGCACCGTTGGCCGAGCCGCGCAGCGATGAAACGACTACGTGAGAAGGTTCGTGGCCTGACTGGGCGCTCGCGCGCAGGTCTGGACATTCGGACGATAATCGTGTCGTTGAATCCGATCCTGCGGGGCTGGGGTAACTACTTTCGTACTGGCAACGCCGCGGTCAAGTTCGGGCAGATCGACGGGTATGTGTGGTGGCGGTTGTTTCGCCTAATGGTGGCAAAGCGTGGCCGTAACCTGCGTGCTGGTCAAGCCGATCAATGGACCGAACAGTGGTTTAACGAACACGGCCTGCACCGGCTTCGCGGCACCATCCAATACCCGAAGGCCGCGTAACCATGTCCAGAAGATCATCGGTAAGCCGTGTGCGGGAAAACCGCACGCACGGATTGAAAGGGGAATGGGGAAACAGGCCCGCAACGCGGGAACTGCGCCCCTGACTACCAATGAGTGTGTTCTCGGCGCTGTTGCTGGCCGGGGTTTTGTGCGTGCTGGCATTAGCGGTAGGTGTCGCGGCTGGAAGCCGACTGGCGTCACGGGTTGCGGAGCGCCGTCAACGGGTGACCACCGAGTGGGCGGGGATCACCGTGTCGCAGATGTTGCAACGCACCGTCGCTTTGATGCCGCTAGGTGTGGCAGTGGTCGATACTCACCGTGACGTCGTATACCTCAACGACCGCGCTAAAGAGCTGGGCTTGGTGCGCGACCGGCAGCTCGACGACCAGGCGTGGCGGGCAGCCCAACAGGCGCTGGGCGGTGAAGACGTCGAATTCGATCTGCAGCCCAGTAAGCGCCCGGCCGGCCGGTCTGGACTATCTGTGCATGGGCAAGCTCGGTTGCTGAGCGAAGAAGACCGTCGCTTCGCTGTGGTCTTCGTGCACGACCAGTCGGATTACGCGCGGATGGAAGCGACCAGGCGTGATTTCGTGGCCAACGTCAGCCACGAGCTCAAGACGCCGGTTGGAGCCATGGCCCTACTTGCAGAAGCCCTGCTGGCTTCGGCGGATGAATCTGACACCGTTCGGCGGTTCGCGGAGAAGGTGCTCATTGAGGCGAACAGACTAGGGGACATGGTCGCCGAGTTGATTGAGCTGTCACGACTGCAGGGTGCCGAGCGGTTGCCTAACGTGACTGACATCGATGTGGACACCGTTGTTTCCGAGGCGATTTCACGACATAAGGTGGCCGCTGAAAACGCGGCGATAGAGGTCCGCACCGACGAGCCCAGCGGATTGCGGGTGCAGGGAGACCCGACGCTACTAGTCACCGCGCTGGCCAATCTGGTTTCTAATGCGATCGCATATTCGCCACCCGGGTCGCCGGTGTCGATCAGTCGTCGTCGCCGGGGTAGCAACATCGAGATCGCCGTCACCGACCGGGGCATCGGGATCGCGCTAGAGGACCAGGAGCGGGTCTTCGAGCGATTCTTCAGGGGGGACAAGGCGCGCTCGCGGGCTACGGGAGGTAGCGGGTTGGGGTTGGCCATCGTCAAACACGTGGCGGCTAACCACAACGGCAGTATCGGCGTGTGGAGCAAGCCGGGAACGGGATCGACTTTCACTTTGTCGATTCCGGCGGGTCAAGGGAATAACGAACAACCCGAGCAATCGCGCGGTCGCGATCAGCGGCCCAACAGGCCACAACGAGAGGAAGAGTTGAGTCGATGACCAGCGCTGACGACGATGCAGAGCGAAGCGATGGGGAGGAGTGGCGTAAATGACCAGCGTGCTGATCGTGGAGGACGAGGAGTCGCTAGCTGACCCGCTGGCGTTCCTCCTACGCAAAGAGGGCTTCGAGGCCACTGTGGTGGCCGATGGTACGTCGGCGTTAGCCGAGTTTGACCGCGCTGGTGCCGACATCGTGTTGCTTGATCTGATGTTGCCCGGGATGTCGGGAACCGAAGTATGCAAGCAACTGCGTGCGCGGTCCAGCGTTCCGGTCATCATGGTGACGGCCCGCGACAGTGAGATCGACAAGGTTGTGGGCCTGGAGCTGGGCGCCGACGACTACGTGACCAAACCTTATTCGGCTCGTGAACTGATGGCCCGGATTCGGGCGGTGCTTCGCCGCGGGGGCGATGACGACTCCGAAATAAGTGACGGAGTGCTGGAATCAGGCCCAGTACGCATGGATGTCGAACGTCACGTTGTCTCGGTCAACGGCGGCGCCATTACACTGCCGCTCAAAGAGTTCGACTTGTTGGAATACCTGATGCGCAACAGCGGACGGGTGCTGACCCGCGGCCAGCTGATCGACCGGGTCTGGGGCGCGGACTACGTTGGCGACACCAAGACACTCGATGTTCACGTCAAACGTTTGAGGTCCAAGATCGAGGCTGACCCGGCGAACCCGGTGCATTTGGTGACGGTACGGGGGCTTGGCTACAAGCTCGAGGGCTGATCGTCGGGGCCGTTATAGGGCTGGTTTGAGCACGGTTTCGGTGGCCGCGAGCATATTCTTCACTGGTGTCTGCGAAAGCACCGACACGATGGTGGCGGTTTTCCGGTAGTCACCACCGCGGTGCGCGCGAGCCGCCCCGAGTATTGAGGCGTACCAGGAGACGAGTGCGCTGTACACGGTTGGCGGCGGCCTACCCGGAGAGCGAGAAACCCGTCGAGCCTGGCGCTTGTTCCGCGCAATCGTGCCGCGCTAGGTGGCGGCCCGTGTCGCGGGGTGTACGGCAATGAGCTGCAATTCGCTGCGGCGCTTGCACATTGCCGCGAGTTCCGCGTATGCCTTCGTGCCCAGTAGTTCCGCGAGTTCGTCGGCGAGACTCTCCCACACCTGTTTGGCGCCGGTATGGGCGGCCGGGTCGCCCGTGCAGTACCAGTGCAGGTCTGCGCCGCCCGAGCCCCATCCGCGGCGGTCGTACTCGGTGACTGTGGTTTTGAGGATTTCCGTGCCGTCGGGCCGGGTCACCCATTCCTGGCTGCGCCGGATGGGAAGTTGCCAGCAGACGTCCGGCTTCATGGTTAGTGGTGGCACACCAAGCTTGAGGGCTTTGCTGTGTAGTGCGCATCCAGTGCCGGCGGCAAACCCAGGACGATTCAAGAAAATGCACGCGTCCTTGTGTCTCCGGGTGCGAAGTTGGGATTGGCTGTCATGCTCGTCGAGTTCCAGGTAGCCTTTGCGGCCCAGACCTTTCGCGCGGAATTGCCAGTCGTCGTCGGTCAGCTTTTGTACCGCGTCGTCCAACCGGGCACGGTCGTCGTCGTCGGACAAGAACGCACCGTGTGAGCAACAGCCATCGTGCGGTCGACCCGCGACTGTGCCTTGGCAGGCTGATGTGCCGAACACACATGTCCATCGTGACAGCAACCAGGTGAGGTCGGCCGCGATCAGATGTTCGTGATTATCGGGGTCGTAGAATTCCACCCACTCGCGGGCGAAATCCAGCTCGACTTCATGCCCAAGGTGTGCCGACATCTCGCGGGTGTTTTCCACGCACTCAACGTTAGACCACGACTGCTGACGTCGATTCTTCGTTGCGATATAAACGACCGGCGGCGATACCAGACTCCGGCGCGGGTCGCTGCACGCCGCGTGTGGTCCCCGGACTAGGTTGTCTTTCGTGCGATTGGGCGTGCTAGACGTGGGGAGCAACACGGTCCACCTGCTGGTGGTGGATGCCCACCGGGGCGGGCATCCGACGCCGATGAGTTCGACGAAGGCCACGCTGCGGCTCGCCGAGGCCACTGACAGCTCCGGCAAGATCACCAAGCGTGGTGCAGACAAGTTGGTGTCGACGATTGACGAGTTCGCCAAGATCGCGGTGAGTTCCGGATGCTCTGAGTTGATGGCCTTTGCCACGTCCGCGGTTCGAGACGCCGAGAATTCCGAAGATGTGCTGGCGCGGGTGCGCGTGGAGGCGGGCGTCGAGTTGCAGGTGCTGCGGGGCGTCGACGAGTCGCGGTTGACTTTTCTCGCGGTCCGCCGCTGGTACGGGTGGAGCGCAGGCCGCATCATTAACCTCGACATCGGCGGTGGTTCCCTGGAGCTGTCCAGCGGTGTCGACGAGGAGCCTGCGGTCGCGTTGTCGCTACCGTTAGGCGCCGGCCGGTTGACCCGCGAGTGGCTACCCGAAGATCCGCCGGGGCGGCGTCGGGTAGCGATGCTTCGTGATTGGCTGGATGCCGAGCTAGCCGAGGCTAGCGCGACCGTCCTGGAAGCGGGTAGTCCCGACCTCGCTGTGGCGACGTCTAAAACGTTTCGCTCGTTGGGGCGGCTCACCGGTGCGGCGCCCTCGGCAGCTGGGCCACGGGTGAAAAGGACCCTGACCGCCAACGGTCTGCGGCAACTCATCGCATTTATCTCTAGGATGACGGCGGTTGACCGTGCGGAACTGGAAGGAGTCAGCACCGAGCGAGCGCCCCAGATTGTGGCGGGCGCCTTGGTGGCGGAAGCGAGCATGCGAGCGCTGTCGATAGAAACCGTGGATATCTGTCCGTGGGCACTGCGGGAAGGTCTTATCTTGCGCAAACTTGACAGCGAAGCCGACGGAACCGCTCTCGTTGAGACGTCGGTGCGGGATGCTGGAGTACAGGTAGCTGATCGGAAGGCGGCCAACCGATCGAGAGGCAACAAACCATGACGGAACCCAACTCCGAGGCGGAGAGTTCAAATACCCAGCAGATCTCGGTCGCTGAGTTGCTGGCGAGGAATGAGGCCGCGGGTGCTCCAGCGAGCACTCGACGCAGGCGCCGTCGGCGCGGCGACAGCGATGCGGTCACGGTTGCCGAGCTGACCGGTGAAATTCCGATCGTCCGTGACGACGAGCAGCACGACACAGAACTTCGGCCGCCGAAGGAATTCGGGCCGGCCGACGGGCGAAGCCAGGTTGCCGATCCGGAGCCCCCACCATCGCCCCCTGAACGGGTCGCCGGACGACCGCCCGAAGTTTCTGCCAAGGCCGCGTACTTGCTTGAGCCCCAGCCGCGCTGGCCCAAGTCTCCTCATCAGGCTCGACGCAGAACCGGGCCCGAGCGTAGCGAGTATCCGCGCCCTCCGCGCTTCACCGAACAAAGCGGCACAGAACTCGATGAGTCGCCGTCCGGTGCCGAGCATATGAGTCCGGATCCGGTGGAGCACTACGACGATGTGTCCGTTGATGCGGACGCCGAGGCTGGCGCGCCCGGGGCAGCGAAAAAGGATTCCGCGCACCCGCGTTCCCGTTTACAGCCCACAAAACCGACCTCGGTACGAACTTTGTTCGGCGGGCAGTCCATCGCCGACGAGGTTGCGCGACGGCGAGGGGCGGAACTCGGCGAAGACGATGTCGAAATCGATAGTGATCTTGCCGGTGACGAGCAGGATTTTGGTCTGACTCCGGATAAGCTTGCGGCGCTGTGGCGCGGCAGTGCGGTCGTGTTGCAGTCGATGCTGGCGGTTGTATTTGGTGCCGGGCTTTACGTTGCTTTTGATCAGCTCTGGCGGTGGAACAGCATTGTGGCGCTGGTCTTGTCGGTGTTGGTCATCCTTGGTTTGGTGGTCGCGGTGCGGGTTGTCCGCAAGACGGAGGATATCGGTAGTACGTTGATCGCAGTTGCGGTAGGTGCGCTGGTCACGCTGGGACCGCTAGCCTTGTTGCAATCGAGCTAGGCGCCGTCACACTGCCAGTGCGCCCAGCAATCAAAGTCGGTTTGTCGACGGCCTCGGTGTACCCGTTACGGGCCGAGGCCGCGTTCGAGTACGCGGCCAGGCTTGGCTACGACGGTGTCGAGTTGATGGTTTGGAGTGAGTCGGTCAGCCAAGACATCAACGCGATCAAGAAATTGTCGAGGCGTTTCCGTGTTCCGGTGTTGTCGGTACATGCACCTTGCCTGCTGATCTCGCAGCGGGTGTGGGGCTCAAACCCGATCCTGAAGCTGGACCGCAGTGTCCGTGCCGCCGAGGAATTGGGTGCGCAGACAGTAGTGGTGCATCCGCCGTTCCGATGGCAACGGCGCTACGCCGAGGGATTCAGCGACCAGGTTGCCGCTCTGGAAGCATCCAGCGACGTGTTGGTCGCTGTGGAAAATATGTTTCCTTTCCGGGCGGATCGTTTCTTTGGCGCCGGCCAGTCGCGCGAACGGATGCGTAGGCGTGGTGGCGGGCCCGGTCCGGCGATTTCGGCCTTCGCCCCGTCCTACGACCCGCTGGACGGTGACCACGCGCATTACACGCTGGATCTGTCGCACACTGCGACCGCAGGCACCGATTCGCTGGATATGGCACGACGGATGGGCTCGGGGCTGGTGCATCTGCACTTGTGTGACGGCAGCGGGTTGCCTGCTGACGAGCATCTGGTG
Source organism: Mycobacterium sp. (assembly GCF_965230835.1). GTDB lineage: Bacteria > Actinomycetota > Actinomycetes > Mycobacteriales > Mycobacteriaceae > Mycobacterium. Next base: position 1,723,273 of record NZ_CBDDLW010000002.1, on the reverse strand, counting down.
CCTGGGCGTGGCACGCAACCCACCGTCGAGGTGTGTGAGGCGCTGGCGACGGGTGGTTTCGCTGGCCACGTGGTGCTCGAAGTGTCAACATCTGGAGCGCGCTCAGCAGCCGAGCGCGAAGCCATGCTTGACGAATCGTTGCAGTTCGCCCGCACGCATTTGCTGCGTTGATCGTTTCGGAAGCCTCAGGAAGCCCCAGAAAGCCCTGGTCAACCATGAATCCGCTGTTTACGAGCGCGATGGCGCTGCGCGAGGTCGAGGCCCAAGCCACTGGTCTGGTGTTTGAGGGTGAGCTGAATCGGCATTGGACTGTGGGCCCCAAGGTGCACGGAGGTGCGATGGTGGCGCTCTGTGCCAATGCCGCACGGACAGCTTGCGGAGAGGGGCGAATGCAGCCGGTCGCGGTTGCGGCGAACTTCTTGTGGGCGCCCGAACCGGGAGCGATGCGCGTGGTGGTGTCCATCCGCAAGCGTGGCCGCCGGATCAGCGTGGTCGATGTCGAGCTCAACCAGGGCGACCGCACCGCGGTGCATGCTGTGGTCACTCTAGGCGAGCCGGATCATTTCCTTCTGGCTGATGATGCTGATCGAGCTAGCCGGGGCGGTCCGCTGTTGTCGGTGAATCCGGTTCTTGAGTTGATGGCGCCGGAGCCGCCCACCGACGTGGCCCCGGTTGGACCCGGACACCGGCTCGCCGGACTGGTGCACCTGAGCGAGGGCTGTGATATCCGGCCGGTGCTGTCGACCCTGGAGCCCGCAGGGGACAGGTGGGACGGCCGAGCGCCAGTGATTCAGATGTGGGCTCGCCCGCGTGGTGTAGCTCCGGATGCGTTGTTCGCGCTCATGTGTGCGGACTTGTCGGCTCCGGTCACCTTTGCCGTGGACCGTACCGGCTGGGCGCCTACGGTTCAGTTCACCGCTTTCCTCCGGGTCTTGCCGGTCGATGGTTGGCTGCGTGTTGTGTGCACCTGTATGGAGATCGGACAGCAATGGTTCGACGAGGACCACATCGTGGTCGATAGCGCTGGCCGAATCGTGGTGCAGTCGCGTCAGCTTGCGTTGGTGCCTGCCCGGGAGCGCGGATAAACCTAGGCGTCTGCAATGCTTTCCGGCATGGCAAGAATCGCTATCGTTGGCGGCGGCAGCATTGGCGAGGCGCTGTTGTCGGGCCTGCTGCGGGCCGGACGGCAGGTCAAAGACCTGGTGGTGGCAGAACGGATGCCCGATCGTGCCAGGTACCTGTCGCAGACGTATTCGGTTTTGGTGACATCGGTGACCGAAGCGGTAGAGAATGCGACGTTTGTCGTGGTAGCCGTGAAGCCCGCTGATGTGGAGGCGGTGATGGCGGATTTAGCGCGTGCGGCCGCCGCGGCTGAGCACGACAGCGCTGAGCAGGTATTCGTCACCGTCGCAGCCGGCGTCCCGATCACCTACTTCGAATCCAAGCTGCCAGCCGGTGCACCAGTTGTTCGGGCGATGCCCAATGCGGCGGCGTTGGTGGGCGCGGGCGTCACCGCACTGGCTAAGGGCCGTTTTGTGGCAGAAGAACAGCTTGACGAGGTGTCTGCCCTGTTCGGCTCGGTGGGCGGCGTGCTTACCGTTCCCGAGGCGCAATTGGATGCGGTGACCGCGGTATCTGGCTCGGGTCCAGCATATTTCTACCTGCTGGTCGAGGCTATGGTGGATGCCGGTGTTGCGGTGGGTTTGAGCCGGGACGTGGCCGCTGACCTGATTGCTCAGACGATGGCTGGGTCGGCGGCAATGCTGTTGGAGCGGATGGATCAAGATCGCCGTCCAGTCGAGGGTGATCCGCCGGGACCGCGAGTGGATTTCTCGGCGGCACAATTGCGGGCCTCGATTACTTCTCCCGGTGGAACCACGGCGGCGGCGCTGCGCGAGCTCGAACGTGGGGGGTTTCGGGTTGCGGTCGACGCTGCTGTTCAGGCCGCCAAAAGCCGCTCTGAGCAGCTAAGAATTACACCGGAATAATTCAAGAATTTTGAACTGATTATCCCCCACCAGTACCAGTAACCCCACTAGTCCCGCTATTCTCCTCATTGTATGCATGCGTGGGTGCCAGCGGAGGGGAAGCCGCTGGGGTTGCGTGTGCCTGACATGATTGGGTTGCAATGACGTCTACGAACGGGCCGTCGGCCCGGGATTCTGCAGGGAAATCGGCACGCGAGACCAGTTCAGCCGAGGGCCAGCAGGCCGGAGCGCAGTTTCTCACCGTTGCTGAGGTGGCGGCGCTGATGCGGGTCTCCAAGATGACGGTGTATCGGCTGGTGCACAACGGCGAACTGCCCGCCGTCCGGGTTGGCCGGTCCTTCCGGGTGCATGCCAAGGCTGTCCACGACATGCTGGAGACGTCGTTTTTCGACGCTGGCTAGTCGGCCGCCAAGCTGTGTAGCAGGTCGCAACGGGAACCGAGCGTCGGTGCGCCCGGAGTCTGTGCTGCCTGGCCAGGCGCCGGGTGGGTTTGTCGCGGCCAGGAAGAGGTCACAGGGCGCCGGTTTGGTGTTCGGCGTGGCCAGCCGGGTAAGGTGACGAGGTCATTTTGCAGTCTTGCAAAGAAGCCGGTCACGGGTTAGATAGCGGAGCATATGGGTTCAGTAATTAAGAAGCGGCGCAAGCGCATGTCGAAGAAAAAGCATCGCAAGCTGCTGCGTCGCACCCGGGTGCAACGCAGAAAACTCGGCAAGTAGGCCTCGGCAGCGTCGCCGCGTACTGTCTCCTGCCTGTAACGCTTCTGTTTCGCCGCCTCGCTAAGCTGCCCGGGTCGGTAGGCGCTTGTCTGGGTGGATTCGTCGAATGGCCGGGACGGCGCCGGCGCAGGCGGCGACAATGTGCATTACCCCAAGGTTGTCCTGGTAACTGGTGCCTGCCGTTTTCTGGGTGGCTACCTGACCGCTCGGCTTGCGCAGAACCCGTTGATTAACTCGGTCATCGCGGTGGACGCGATCGCGCCGAGCAAGGACATGCTGCGACGGATGGGGCGAGCCGAGTTCGTTCGCGCTGATATTCGCAATCCGTTTATCGCCAAAGTAATCCGCAACGGCGAAGTCGACACGGTCGTGCATGCTGCGGCCGCCTCCTATGCGCCGCGGTCCGGTGGCAGCGCGGCGTTGAAGGAGCTCAACGTCATGGGCGCGATGCAATTGTTCGCGGCCTGTCAGAATGCGCCCGCGGTGCGCCGCGTGGTGCTGAAGTCGACCTCGGAGGTTTACGGATCGAGTCCCTACGATCCGGTGGTTTTCACCGAGGACAGCACAAGCCGCCGGCCGTTCCGGGAGGGTTTTGCCAAGGACAGTCTCGATATCGAGTCTTATGCGCGTGGGCTGGGTCGACGACGGCCTGATATCGCGGTGACCATTCTGAGGCTGGGTAACATGATCGGCCCGGCGATGGATACGACGCTTTCGCGGTATTTGGCGTTGCCGTTGGTGCCGACGATGTTCGGCCGCGATGCTCGATTGCAGTTGCTGCACGAGCAGGATGCCTTGGGGGCGCTGGAGCGCGCGGCGATGGCCGGCCGCGCGGGCACCTTCAATATTGGCGCTAGTGGAATCATCATGCTGTCGCAAGCCATCCGACGGGCTGGCCGGATTCCGGTGCCGGTACCCGGGTTCGGGGTGTGGGCACTTGATTCGCTAAGGCGAGCGAATCGCAACCTCGAAATTAGTCGCGAGCAATTCGACTATTTAAGCCATGGCCGGCTGATGGATACCACCAGAATGCAATCTGAACTCGGCTATCGGCCGAAGTGGACCACGGCAGAGGCATTCGACGACTACCTGCGCGGCCGCGGCCTCACTCCCATTATCGACCCACATCGGGTACGCTCCTGGGAAGGTCGCGCCATAGCGTTAGCGCAGCGCTGGGGCAACCAAAAACTAATTCCGTGGGGTGGGGTCAGGTAGATATCGTGGCGGGTGAAACCAGAGCGAATGTCATTCCACTGCACACTGATCGGGGTCGGGTAGGGGGGCGTCGGCGTGCCGGCCAGCGACCGGACGCATCGCGTCAGCATCCATCGTTGCTCACCGATCCGGCCGGCAGGGCTTCAGCCGAGCAAATTGCCGCTGTTGTTCGTGAGATTGATGAGCACCGGCGTGTCGCGGACGCGGCATCGTCGACCCCGGCGCCGTTAAACGATCTTGCCCAGCACGTGGCTGCGGTTGCCGCGTTCCTGCGACAACGGCTCACCGGCGACTACAGCGTCGACGAATTCGGGTTCGATCCGCACTTCAATAATGCTATTGTCCGGCCTTTGCTGAGGTTTTTCTTCAAGTCGTGGTTCCGGGTCGAAGTCACCGGTGTCGAGAATATCCCGAGTGATGGCGCGGCGCTGTTGGTCGCTAATCATGCCGGGGTTCTGCCGTTCGACGGGCTGATGCTCTCAGTGGCGGTGCATGACGAGCACCCGGCGCATCGGGACTTGCGGTTACTGGCTGCCGACATGGTTTTTGATCTCCCTGTGGTCGGCGCGGCCGCCCGTAAGGCGGGGCACACCATGGCCTGCACGACCGACGCGCACCACCTGTTGAACGCCGGAGAGCTCACCGCCGTCTTCCCGGAGGGCTACAAGGGCTTGGGCAAGCGGTTCGAGGACCGTTATCGGTTACAGCGGTTCGGCCGCGGAGGCTTCGTGTCTGCGGCGTTGCGTACCAAGACCCCGATTGTGCCCTGTTCCATCATCGGCTCCGAAGAGATCTATCCGATGCTGACCGACGTCAAGCTGTTGGCGCGGTTGTTCGGCATGCCCTATTTTCCAATCACGCCGTTGTTCCCATTGGCTGGTCCAGTGGGCATGGTGCCGCTGCCATCGAAATGGCGTATCGCGTTCGGGGAGCCGATCTACACCACCGGTTACACGGCTACCGACGCTGATGACCCGATGGTTACTTTTGAGCTGACCGACCAGGTGCGCGAGACGATCCAACAGACGCTCTACCGACTTTTGGCTGGCCGGCGTAACGTTTTCTTTGGCTGAGGCGTCGTCGTTTTCTTTCGTCGAGACGATCCGCGGTTGGCGCATTGCTGGGTTAGCGACCCACCGAAACCCCGCGCGGACGGACTGGCGGGAACTTCTGCTGCAAACAACGTCAGCTAAAAGCGGCTGGTAGCTGCAGCGGGCGGGCGTTTCACTACTTGACCATAGTGAACTGGCAGACGTCGGTGTAGCCGTCGCGGAACAGGTCGGAGCAGCCGGTCAGATAATGCATGTAGATGTCATAAACTTCTTGGCCCTGCAGTGCGATGGCCTCGTCTTTTCGCGCTTCAAGCGCCTTGGCCCAAGCGTTGAGCGTGGGAACGTAATTCGATCCGATCATATGGTGGCGGCTGATCTTGAACCCTGCCTCGGTCGCGTATCGATCGACTTGGGAGATCTGAGGCAACTTCCCACCGGGAAAGATCTCGGTCAGGATGAACCGGATGAACCGGAGCAAGCTCATCGTCGTCGGTAGGTTGCGCTCCTTGGCTTCCGCGGCCGTGGGCACCACGATCGTGTGTAGCAGCATCACGCCGTCGTCGGGCAGCACGTTGTAACACATCTTGAAGAAGCTGGCGTAGCGTTCGTATCCGGCGTCGCCGGCGCCGTCGGCGAAATGCTCGAAAGCGCCGAGCGAGACGATGCGATCTACCGGCTCATCGAACTGCTCCCAGCCCTGTAACCGCACAACTTTTGATCGAGGGCTGTCCATCTCGGCGAACTTTTGCACGTCGTGAGCCAGCTGATTCTCGCTCAGCGTCAGGCCGATGACGTTGACGTCATACTCTTCGATCGCGTGCCTCATCGTCGAGCCCCAGCCGCAGCCGATGTCGAGCAGTGTCATACCGGGCTGCAAACCCAGCTTGCCCAGGGCCAGTTCGCGTTTGGCGCGCTGGGCCTCTTCCAGCGTCATGTCGTCGCGCTCGAAGTACGCGCAGCTGTAGGTCATCGATGGGTCGAGAAAAAGCTTGAAGAACTCGTTGGATCGGTCGTAGTGCGACTGAACGGCCTCGACGGGCGGCGATAGCTGCCCCGGATTTTCACCGCGATTGCTCATTGTGCCGACCATAGTTCGCTGGTCAAATGGACGCAATCGCGGCCACGGTAGCCTCGGTGTCGGCGTCCTGGTGGGCCGCTTCTCCTAGCATGGTGACCACACTGCTGATCACGGGTTCTCCGTCGGCGTCGGTGACTTCGCTGCGGATTTCGGCGATCACGGTGCCGTGAGACTGGATGACGGAATCAAGATAGGTGTCGAAGTGCAATTTGTCGCCGGCAACGATTGGCCGGTGAAAGCGGAATTTTTGATCGCGATGGAAGACCCTCGCGATATTGATCGGGATGTTAAATCTGGTAAAGATCTCTAGCTGTACCCGTCGCCCGGCAATAGCCACGAACGTCAGCGGGGCCAGTAGCGCGGAGTAACCAGCTTCTGCGGCCGCTTCCTGACGATAGTGCGTCGGATGGTCGTCTTGGACCGCCGCAGCGAACTCGCGGATTTTCTCGCGCCCGACCTGAAAATGATCCTCCTGCCGGTAGTGCTTACCGATGAGTCCTTTTGCTTCTTCGGGAACTGTCATTTCGCTGCCGCTCTCCGCTCGAATGGATGCTCAGCGGCGCAGCCTATCAGCGTGATTGCCGTCGCGATGCTAGAGCGGCCAACGCGCCGCCGGCCGCGCCGAGCGCCAGGGCGGACGGTACCCCGATCCGAGCGGCTTTGCGGGCGGTGCGGAAGTCGCGGATCTCCCATCCCCGTTCACGGGCCAGGCTGCGCAACGAGGCGTCAGGGTTGATGGCGACTGCAGTCCCCACCAAAGAGAGCATGGGTACGTCGTTGTAGCTGTCGGAATAGGCGGTGCAGCGTTTGAGGTTGAGGCCCTCCCTGATGGCCAGTGAGCGAACCGCGTGCGCTTTGCCCGTGCCGTGCAGGATCTCGCCGGCCAACCGGCCGGTGAACACCCCATCAATTGATTCGGCAACGGTTCCGAGCGCCCCGGTCAGGCCGAGCCGGCGGGCGATGGTCGCGGCTAGCTCGTATGGCGTAGCGGTGATCAGCCACACCTGCTGGCCGGCATCGAGGTGCATCTGAGTGAGCTCTCGTGTCCCGGGCCAAATTTTGTCGGCAATGATCTCGTCATAGATGTCTTCGCCTAATGCTGTTAGCTCCGCGACCGACCGGCCCTCGATGAAGGCGAGCGCTTTGCGTCGGCCGGCAGCGACATCGTCGCTGTTCTCCTTGCCGAGCAGTTGAAACTTGGCCTGGGCGTAAACGAATCCGAGCACGTCGCGATAGGTGAAGTAGTCGCGAGCGGCCAGGCCACGGCCGAAATGTACCGCCGAAGAGCCCTGTACCAGGGTGTTATCCACATCGAAGAACGCGGCAGCGGTCAGGTCGATCGGCGGCTGCGGAGCGCCGAGGGTGCGGGTGGCCTCAGCGTGCATATCGTCAAGCGCACGTTCGGCACTGGCATTTTCGGCCAGCGACTCCGGGGCATTGCGACCTGCGTGGTCAGCTCTGCCCGGGTCATCCCCGTTGGCCGGGTCAGAGGAAGCCATGAGAAACCTCCTAAATCGGCGTGCCCGGCTGGTTGGCGTGCCGGGCCGGTGGCCGATGCAGCGGCCGCCATCACCCTATCGGGCACCCGCGTTCGTCGGGTTTACCTGCCTGACCCGGCGTGGGAGGTCGCGGCGTGGCCAGCGGTTGCTGCTGTGCCATCTAAGTGGTTCACCGGACCCGGTGAGCCCGGACGAACCGATGCCACACTTGGGGGTATGAGTCAGCGTTCGAGCAGGCCTCGGGTGGAGTTGCTGACCCGCGACGGGTGTTCGATCTGCGTTCGAGTACGCGCTCAGCTGGTCGACCTGGCCGGTGAGCTGGGCTTCGATCTGGCGACGGTCGATGTCGACGCTGCGGCATCGACCGGCAACTCGGGCCTGCGGGCCGAGTTCGGCGACCGTCTGCCGGTGATCCTGCTTGATGGCCGAGAACACAGCTATTGGGAGGTCGACGAGGCCAGGCTTCGTGCTGACCTGGCTTGATGGTGCAGGCGAAAGTGCCTTGTGAGCAATCGGTACCGGTGGCTGTCATTTGGTAGCCCACCTGCTTAACGTCTACCGTGGACAACAGTTCGCGTACTGAGGAAAGCAGAGGAAGCAAGGGAGCTGGCTAGGTGATGCTGCCGTGAGCATCCTGCTCTTCGGGGTTTCGCACCGTAGTGCGCCGGTTTCGGTCCTGGAACAACTCAGCATCGATGAGTCGGATCAACTCAAGATTGTCGACCAAGTGCTGCAGTCGCCTCTGGTGACTGAGGCGATGGTCCTGTCGACGTGCAACCGGGTCGAGGTCTACGCCGTGGTGGAGGCTTTCCACGGTGGACTATCTGCTATCGGGCAGGTGTTATCCGAATATGCCCACATATCGATGGGCGATCTGACTCGACACGCTTACGTCCGCTACAGCGAGGCGGCCGTCGAGCACTTGTTCGCCGTTGCTAGTGGTCTGGATTCGGCCGTCGTCGGCGAACGACAGGTGCTCGGTCAGGTGCGCCGCGCCTACGCGGCTGCGGAGGCCAACCACACTGTAGGCCGGGTATTGCACGAGCTTGCCCAGAGGGCACTGTCGGTTGGCAAACGAGTCCACTCCGAGACGGCTATTGATGCCGCCGGTGCCTCGGTGGTGTCAGTCGCCCTGGAAATGGCGGAGCGCAAGTTGGGTGGCTTGGCAGGCAAGTCCGCCGTAGTGGTCGGAGCGGGCGCGATGGGCGCGCTGTCGGCGGCCCACCTGACCGGAGCCGGCATCGGGCATGTCAGCGTCCTGAACCGGTCGTCCTCTAGGGCATTGCGATTGGTTCGCAAGATACGTGCGACGGGGGTGACGGCCCACGCCCTGTCTCTTGACTGCCTTGCGGAGGCGCTGTCCGATGCCGACGTGGTGGTCAGCTGCACTGGGGCGGTGACGCCCGTGGTTTCGTTGGCTCATGTACATCACGCGCTGGCCGCAGCCAAGCGCGACGAAACGGCTCAACCGCTGGTGATATGCGACCTTGGGATGCCGCGTGACGTCGATCCAGCCGTGGCCGGACTGCCCGGCGTCGGGTTCGTCGATGTGGACCGGGTGCAGCACGAGCCGTCTGCTCATGTGGCGGCTTCCGATGTTGCCGCAGCCCGCCACATCGTCTCATCTGAAGTCGCCAACTATTTGGTGGGGCAGCGTAGGGCCGAGGTGACCCCGACGGTGACAGCGCTGCGGCAGCGGGCCGCTGATGTAGTCGAGGCTGAGTTGCTGCGGCTGGACAATCGGTTACCCGGACTTGAAGGCGCACACCGTGAAGAGGTGGCCCGTACCGTGCGGCGGGTGGTGGACAAGCTGCTCCACGCACCCACGGTGCGTATCAAGCAGCTTGCCAGTGCGCCCGGTGGCAATAGCTACGCGGAGGCGCTGCGGGAGCTATTCGAACTGGATCAGACTGCTGTCGACGCTGTTGCAACTGCTGGTGAATTACCCTTAGTGCCAGGCGGATTCGACGCGGGGGGCCGCCATAGTGCAGGCAGGTCGCAGGATGACCCGAAGCTGTCCACCGAGTAGCGATTGACCCACGTGATCCGGATAGGCACCCGTGGCAGCTTGCTGGCCACCACCCAGGCGGCCACTGTCAGAGACGCCCTGATCGCCAATGGTCACCCCGCCGAGTTGGTGACCATCAGCACCGTAGGCGACAGATCATCCGCGCCGATCGCCAGTCTCGGGGTGGGTGTCTTCACTACCGCGTTGCGTGAGGCCATCAAGGACGGCCGTGTTGATGTGGCTGTGCATTCGCACAAGGATTTGCCCACCGCCGACGACCCGAGGCTCACGGTGGCTGCGATACCCGAGCGAAATGACCCCCGCGACGCGCTCGTCGCCCGCGATGGGCTGGTGCTGGGTGAACTGCCGGCCGGCTCGCTGGTGGGCACATCTTCCCCGCGGCGGGGGGCACAGCTTAGAGCATTGGGTCTCGGTTTGGAAATCCGCCCCCTACGAGGCAACCTAGATACCAGGTTGAACAGGGTAAGTGGTGGTGACCTTGACGCCATCGTGGTGGCTCGAGCCGGTCTGGCCAGGCTCGGTCGCCTCGACGATGTCACCGAGACGCTCGAACCGGTGCAGATGTTGCCCGCACCGGGACAAGGCGCGCTCGCGGTCGAGTGCCGGTCGGATGCAGACCGGTTGTCGGCAGTGTTGGCGGAGTTAGACCACGCTGACACGCGTACCGCGGTCACCGCAGAGCGGACTCTGCTCGCCGAACTGGAGGCGGGTTGCTCCGCACCGGTGGGCGCGATCGCCGAGGTGGTCGAGTCGATCGATGAGGAAGGCCATGTCTTCGACGAGTTGTCGCTACGCGGATGTGTGGCGGCGCTGGACGGATCAGCAGTGATCCGAGCGTCCGGCATCGGCACTTGCGGTCGAGCACGGGAGCTAGGGCTCTCGGTGGCCGCGGAGTTGTTCGAACTGGGCGCCCGAGAGCTGCTGGGGGAAGCGCGGGCGAACCCCGTGCGGGGTAGCGAAGTAGAGGGCGAGTGACGTGGGAGCGACAATGATGACGCGAGGGCGCAAGCCGAGACCGGGCCGCATCACTTTCGTGGGTTCTGGTCCGGGGGATCCCGGTCTGCTCATGACACGGGCTGCCACGGTTTTGGCCAACGCCGCCGTGGTGTTCACCGATCCCGACGTACCTGAGCCGGTGCTCGCGCTGATCGGTAAGGATCTGCCGCCTGTTTCCGGCCCCGCGCCGGCCGAGCCAGCGCCGGCAGACCCAGCACTTGGCGAGGCGGCGACCGACAACGCTGACGCAGCAGCGAGCACCTCACCGGCGGCGCCCACGGTAGTGCCGAGTGGTCCCGACATCCGACCTGTGCTTGGTGATCCCGCCGACGTGGCCAAGATGCTGGCCGCAGAGGCGCGCTCGGGTGTCGACGTGGTGCGGCTCGTGGCCGGTGACCCGCTGTCAGCGGATGCGGTCATCGCCGAGGTGAATGCCGTCTCGCGGACGCACCTGCGCATGGAGATCGTGCCCGGACTGGCCGCGACCAGTGCGGTTCCGACCTATGCGGGATTGCCGCTGGGCTCTTCGCACACCGTTGCCGACGTGCGCGCTGAAGTCGAGGGCGTCGACTGGGAGGCGCTGGCCGCGGCGCCCGGGCCGTTGATTCTGCAGGCAACCGCATCGGATCTGGCTGACGCAGCCAACGCGCTGATCCACCACGAGCTGGCCGAGTCCACTCCGTGCGTGGTGACTGCGCAGGGCACCACCTGCCAGCAACGTTCCGTCGAGTCCACGCTGCGGGGTCTGACCGACCCTGCTCTCCTCGGCGGCAGCGACCCTGCGGCTGCCCTGGCCGGGCCGCTCATAGTGACCATTGGTAAGACGGTGGCCAGCCGGGCGAAATTGAATTGGTGGGAAAGCCGGGCGCTGTACGGCTGGACCGTGTTGGTACCGCGCACCAAGGACCAGGCCGGCGAGATGAGTGAGCGGTTGGCGTCATATGGCGCATTGCCGATGGAGGTACCAACCATCGCCGTGGAGCCGCCACGCAGCCCTGCACAGATGGAACGTGCGGTTAAAGGCTTGGTGGATGGTCGATTCCAGTGGGTGGTTTTCACTTCCACCAACGCGGTGCGTGCGGTGTGGGAGAAGTTCGGCGAATTTGGTCTCGATGCCCGTGCATTCTCCGGGGTGAAGATCGCGTGTGTGGGGGAGTCGACCGCCGACAGGGTCCGGGCTTTTGGCATCAGTCCTGAGCTTGTGCCGTCCGGGGAACAGTCCTCAATCGGTCTGCTCGACGAATTCCCGCCCTATGACAGCATCTTCGACCCGGTGAATCGGGTTTTGCTGCCACGTGCTGACATCGCCACCGAGACGCTCGCCGAGGGATTGCGTGAGCGCGGTTGGGAGATTGAGGACGTCACCGCCTACCGGACCGTTCGTGCCGCTCCGCCGCCGGCGAGCACCCGCGAAATGATCAAGACCGGAGGCTTCGACGCAGTCTGCTTCACTTCGAGTTCGACGGTGCGAAACTTGGTCGGGATCGCCGGTAAGCCACACGCGCGAACCATAATCGCCTGCATCGGTCCTAAGACCGCCGAGACGGCCGCTGAGTTCGGCTTGCGGGTGGATGTCCAACCTGACACTGCAGCAGTAGGCCCGCTAGTTGATGGGCTGGCCGAACACGCCGCCCGGCTGCGTGCTGAAGGGGCGCTGCCTCCTCCGCGCAAGAAGAGCCGCCGACGCTAGTGGCGATCGCAAGTGCGGGTGCAGCGGATCGCCGTTCGATGCGAGTCGGCGGCTACCCTCGGCAGCGGCCACGGCGGCTCCGCTCCACCCCCGCTATGCGGCGATTGGTTGCGCAAACCTCATTAGAACCTCGGCATCTGGTGTTGCCGATGTTTGTCGCCGATGGGATTGACGAACCACGACCGATCGCGGCGATGCCGGGCGTGGTGCAACACACTCGGGATTCATTGCGCAGCGCGGCCGAACGCGCCGTCAACGCGGGAGTGGGCGGACTGATGTTGTTCGGCGTGCCCCGTGACCACGACAAGGACAGTATCGGCTCGGCTGGTACGGACCGCGATGGCATCCTCAACCTCGCCCTGCGTGACCTGGCGAAGGACCTCGGTGATGCCACGGTGTTGATGGCTGACACCTGCTTGGACGAATTCACTGATCACGGGCACTGCGGCGTCTTGGACGAGTCCGGCAGAGTCGACAACGACGCCACCTTGGCGCGCTACGTAGAACTTGCTGTGGCGCAAGCGGAATGCGGTGCGCACGTGGTCGGGCCGAGCGGGATGATGGACGGCCAGGTGGGCGCGATCCGCGACGGTTTAGACGCTGCCGGCTACTCCGACGCGGTGATCCTGGCTTACGCCGCGAAGTTTGCGTCGGCGTTTTACAGTCCGTTCCGGGAGGCGGTCGGTTCCAGTCTGTCTGGCGACCGGCGGACCTATCAGCAGGAGCCCGGCAACGTTGCCGAAGCATTGCGCGAAATCCAGCTGGATCTCGACGAAGGCGCCGACATCGTGATGGTCAAACCCGCATTGGGCTACCTGGACATCGTCGCTGCGGCTGCTGAGATCTCGCCAGTCCCGGTTGCCGCATACCAAGTGTCGGGGGAGTACGCCATGATCTGTGCGGCGGCGGCCAATGATTGGATCGATGAACGTGCCGTTGTGCTGGAGGCGTTGACCAGCATCAGGCGAGCCGGAGCCGGCATCGTGCTCACCTATTGGGCCGCGGATGCGGCGATGTGGCTTTCGTGACAGGCCATCTATGACAATTACACGATGAGGCGTCACATGACATCAGCGAGGGAAACCCCACCACAGCCTCTGTTTTCCGAGCCGGGCGCCAGTTGGCTCTGGGTGCTTGCGGGCCCCCTCGCCGCGGTGACGCTGATCCTGGTCCAAAAGTCCAGCGGCGCTGAGGTGCAGCTGTTGACTCCGTTGATTTTCTTGGTGCTGGTTTCGACATTTGTGGCAATACAAGTGAAGGCGGCGCGGATCCACACCTCCGTCGAGCTCACCGAAGAAATTCTGCGGCAGGGCACTGAGACGGTCCCGATAGTCGAGATCGTCAAGGTTTTCCCGGAGGCCGAGAATTCGGTGGCGTCTGGGAAACCTCTGGAAAAGTGGCAGTCGGCACGGACACTCGGCGAACTGGTTGGTGTGCCGCGGCGTCGGGTGGGCATCGGTTTGAGGCTCACCGAGGGCCGAACGGCCCAGGCATGGGCGCGTCGACACCGTGACCTGCGTGCGGCTCTGACTCCGCTGGTTCAGGAACGGGTCGGTCCTGACGAACCAGATGTCGCCGACTTCGGCGGCGACGCAGGTGCGCCGCAATGATCGCCCGCTACCGGGCGCTGGCAGAGCTTGCCTTGGCCGGTGCGGCGCTCGTGGGCGCTGTGGTGAGCTGGTCGCGGACGCGTTCTGTGGTCGCTGTCGCGCCGGTCGCCGACGGCCTGCAGGCCACGACTTCGGTGGTCTACGACCCGCAGCTGCTCATGTTGACTCTTTTGCTGGCGACAGTCGCCGGGGTGCTTGCGGTACTGGGCGCGGGCCGGCTACGGAGTGCTCAACACAATTCAATTGGCGCGCAAAGCGATTGAGGACTTAGTCTTCGGCGTGCCGTTCGTAATCCCAACGCTCAAGTCGCGCTTGCAATTGAACTAGGCCAATCCCGGCAAGAGACATTGACGCTGAAAGAACAACTACCAGCATCGGACTCATTTCAAACCTCCAAAACTGTTCTATTCATAGCACGTTCGACGTCGCCGTATGGTTCATTCGCCGATATTTCGATGGCGAATTCAGCTGCTGGATAGGGCGCGATCGGCCAGTGCGCCAATAGCAGGTGCGAGTAGTTGTGCGTACTGGGCTGTCAGGTGATTGTCATCTCGGAACACCACGGTGTTGCCGACGATTACCGGGCAGCGATCCGGGGTGCAAAACAGGTCTGTCAAGTCTGCGTAGTGTCCACCGCCGGCATTTGTCGCCGCTCGTTCAGCGGCGATGCCGTCTTCGTTGGCTGCTACGTTCCGGGGCGGTGCGCAGACGGAGGCGTTGTCGAGGTGCGTCGAAAGGCAGCTAGGCACCAGCTGTTGCGGATCCGCGACTGGCCCCAGGACGAGCACGACCGCGCCGATACCGTGCAGCTCAGTGACTGTCTGCTTCAGAGTATCGATCCAGGCCGGGTCGTACGACGCGAAGCTGAAGTCCGCGTGGTAGCGCCGGCTCATACTCAACACCACCAGTTTTGGTCGCTCTGCTCGCAATCGTTCGATGATCTGGCCTCGCCACTGCTCGCACTCGGAGTATCTGCGGCCAAGGTATGGGCTGATTATCGGCAGATCCTGGAGCGGGCAGGTCACCTTCGCCAGGGTTTCTAGCCGCCAGCGTCGTCGTTCGGCGATCTGCTGGAATGCGGGGTCCCACATGGCGGCATGCGAGTCTCCGATCAGGGCCACGGTCGTGGGTGAGGCGGTGTCACCCGCCGCACATTCGTCTTGTCCGATGTCAAGCCATGAGCGCATGCAGCCGTTGACGAACACGGCCGCTTTGTCTGTTGATACTTCCCCCAGCGGCGGGGTCAGGTTCGATGGGACCGCCCGCGGGCCGGCAGACTCGACAACTGCTTCGCGCACCTGCGCGAAAGCCTGCTGGACCGCTGCGTCCAGCGGATCTGCGGTGGGATCGGTGGCCGGCAGCGCCGCGATGGTGGCATGCGGAGCGGCGGCTCCGTGACCGACGGGCACGGTTATCACCGTCAACAGCAATGCGCACGCACATGCCGTTGCACCGCTGGCGACTGCAGCCAGGGTCAGGCTAGCCTTCGCCGAACGGCGCAGGGCAGCCGCAAATCGGCCGGGATGCTCGACCAGATACATCGTGATTACTGCGAATCCAGCCGAGACGACAGTTGCGGCGAGCCGGCCCGGTAGGCCCGCCGGCTCACCCAATAACGGCGGCATGAGCACAAGCACTGGCCAGTGCCAGAGGTACCAGGAATACGACACCCGGCCAATCGCCCGCATCGCCGGCCGGCATAGCACTCGACCGGGTCCCAAGCTGCCGGTGACACTACCGCCGCCGATGACCAGGGTGGTGCCTAGTACGGGTAGCAGGGCTGCCGTACCCGGGTAGGGGGTGTGCGAGCCCAGCTGCGTGCAGGTCAGCAGGATCAGCACCAAGCCTCCCCACCCGGCGATCGCCGCGGGCAGTCTTGGCAGCTGCCGCCATTGGCGGATCGAGAGTGCGACCAGACCGCCGGCGGCTAGCTCCCAGGCGCGGCTTGGCAGTGTGAAGAAGGCCCAGGGGGGCGACGTGCGGGTCCAGATCACCGCGGTAGCTAGAGAGGCCGCGGCGACCAGCGTGAGCACTATCGCAAAGGGTGTGGCCGTGGCGCCACTCTGGACGAGCCGGCCGCGCCGGACACGTTGGACGAGCCATGCTGTACCGATGATCAGCACTGGCCAAACCAGGTGAAAATTGCTCCTCAACGCCAAGCGACCAATAGTGCTGGAACGGAGACGGCCCGAAGTCGGCGCCTAGGTAGTCGGTGCCCTGCACGGCGAACCGGTAGTTACCTACGTATACGGCGCTGGCTATGCCATCCACAAGGACGTTTCGCGCCTGCAACGGGGGCAGTACGACCGCAGCGGTGATCGCGGTAACGACACCGACCGTGGCTGCAGCGGGCAACAGGCGGCGGGCTCGGGAGCCGTAGAAGCGGCTGAGCCGAACGGTATTCGAAGCGATTACCTCACGCCAGAGCAACCCGGTGATGAGGAATCCGGAGATCACGAAGAAGACATCGACGCCGGTGAAGCCCCCAGTAGCGCCGGGTAGTTCGGCGTGGTAGCACACGACCGCAAGGACCGCCACGGCGCGCAAGCCCTCGACGTCCGGGCGGAACCCGGTCCCCACAACGCGTTGCGTGTCACCCGCCGCTTCGCGGCAGCGGCTGACGGTGTCTTCTTGCCGGAATGTCATCGACTTCGTTGGCAGTGGTTTTCCAGAACCTGGCTCAACGACGTCGCCTCTCGCTTCGTTAGGAAGCCATCCAGGCCAACTCGCCGGGCAGTTGCTTGCGCCAGTACGACACGTCGTGACCGCCCGCCGAGAAGCTGCCTGCCGGCGGCTTGTGCAGCTGGTTAACGAACTGGCGCGTGGCGAAATAAAAGCGGTCGCTGGTGCCGCAATCCACGCGCAGCGGGATCGAGGACAACGCGGGCAGGCCCGACACGCTGTGTCGTACCCAGTCGTCGTAGCTGTCGAACGCCCCGGGGGCGCTGCCGGTGAATGAAGTGAATAGCGCTGGGCTCACCGCGCAGATCCCGGCGGTGCGTGCCGGACCCAGCCGGGCGCCAAGGCGTAGCGCGCCGTATCCCCCCATCGACCATCCCATGAACCCTACTCGGGAGGTGTCCATACCCATCGAGGAAAGCATCGGTAGCAGCTCTTCAAGCACCATGGCGCCGGAATCCTCGCCGGAAGCCCGCCGGTGCCAGTAGGTATCGCCGCCGTCGACACCGACCACAGCAAATGGTGGGCGGCCCTCGTCGGCGAGTTGGGCAAGCGCGTCCTCGACACCGAGGTCTAGCATCATGTTCGCGTTGCCGCTCTTGCCGTGCAGGGCGATGACCGGACGTAAAAACGCGGTCTTCTTGGGCGGCAGGGCGATCACCCAGTTTGTTTTGATACCTCCCCGGGCCGCTGAGATAAACGACCCGGAAAGCTTGTTGGGCAAGCTGCTGCCCGCGGTAGGCGGTTCGAAGGGGGCGGGAGCGTGCGGTGGCGCCGCGTGTAGCTTGAGCGGATCCAGCATGGCGTTCAAAGCCCACACGCCGGCGGTGCTCGCGCCGGCGCCGACGCCCATTCGCAGCACAGAACGGCGAGTCAGGTCAGGCACGAGCGTCATAATGCCGCTCCCACCGGCTTCGCCGGCACAGCCACGCCGTGCAATGGCCAATCGTGACAATCTAGGCTGGCAGGCACCACGTGCGCATGTTCAGCCAAGTAAAAGCAATCTCGCCGGTTTCAACTCTCGCGCGCTCGGCCATGGTCCCGCACGATCCGGGTATTGAGCACCGCACCGGAAGCGGTGTGGAAGGAGGGGGCGTATGAGCCTGGCATTTCATTGGTTCCTGCCGACGTACGGAGATTCTCGCAACCTGATGCCCGGCGGGCACGGCACGGCAATGTCCGGCGACCGGCCCGCGACGTTACGTTACCTGCGTCAAATTTGTGGGGCCGCCGAAACCAACGGTTTCGAGGCGGTGCTTACGCCCACCGGTTTGTGGTGCGAGGACGCTTGGCTGACGACGGCGATGCTGGTCGAAGACACCGAAACATTGAAATTCTTGGTCGCGGTCCGTCCCGGGCTGACCAGTCCCACCCTGGCTGCTCAGATGGCCGGAACCTTCCAGCGGCACTCAGGCGGTCGGCTGCTTCTCAATGTCGTCACCGGCGGCGAACCACATGAGCAGCAGGCCTACGGGGATTTTCTAAACAAGCAGTCGAGGTACGCCCGAACTGATGAGTTCTTGCATGTCGTTCGGCGGCTATGGGACTCCGATGCGCCAGTGACTTTTGCAGGAGAGCACATCCGGGTCGAGGGTGCCCTATTGAACAATCGGCCTGACCCGGTTCCTGAGGTTTTCTTCGGTGGTTCCTCCGGACCCGCCGGGCCGGTGGCGGCCAGACACTCCGATGTCTATCTCACTTGGGGGGAGCCGTTGGATGCGGTCCGCCAGAAATTGGATTGGATCCGCGGCCTGGCGGCAGCTGGCGGCCGCGTTCTCCAGTACGGCTTGCGGATCCACGTAATCAGCCGGGACACCTCCGAACAGGCCTGGGCGGAGGCTGACCGGCTGCTGGCCGGTGTTGACCCGGCCGAGGTCGAACGGGTGCAGGCGAACTTGGCGCGCAGCGAATCGGAAGGGCAGCGTCGCATGCTCGAGTTGCACGGTGGCGGCACCAGCCGGCTTACGGTAGCGCCGAATCTGTGGGCTGGCGTGGGCTTGGTGCGCGGTGGCGCTGGCACCGCCCTGGTCGGCTCACATGCCGAGGTAGCCGAAAGGCTGGTCGAATACTCGGAGTTGGGTATTTCCCACTTCATCTTGTCGGGATATCCGCACGTCGAAGAGGCCTACTGGTTCGGTGAGGGTGTATTGCCGCTGCTTGAACGCCGGGGTTTGTGGAGACGCCCGAACCAGGCGTCAAAACCGCAAGCCGTAGCCCCGTTTGCGGTCGCCTCGGCGCAGTAAACCCGATGGCGGTTGCGCTACCTGGCGGTGGGATGACAACAGTCACGTTGAGCGAAGCTGCGCTGGTAGCTGCTGGGGGAGATGGGGAATCCGGGCACCAGCGGTCCCGGCGCCTACGCATTGTCGTTGCGGCAAGCCTGCTGGGCACCACCGTGGAGTGGTAGGTCGTGTCCGGGATCCGGTGTAAATAGGGAGCACGCGCGTAGGTTCCGCTTCACGACCTGCAAGTCTGCGAAGAAGGAGTCACGCCCGTGCCTGTCCGCGTATCAGCGACCGACCGTATCCGCACCAAAATCGACGCCCTGTTCGCCGAGGATCGGGAACTGCCTGAAATCCTTGAAGAAATCGCCCGCCTCGGCGCCCAGCTACTGATGCAGGCGGCCCTGGAGGCTGAGGTCACCGAGTTCCTCGGTCGTGAACGCTACCAACGTACCGCCGCCTGTGCCGACGCTAACGGCGGTTCGCGCAACGGATATCGGCCGGTGACCATCAAGACCACCACAGGTGCGGTCACCTTGGAGCGGCCGAAACTGCGTGGCACCATGCAAGCGTTCGCCTCTCGGCTGTTCGGTAAGCATGTGACGAAAACCAACGCCCTGGAAACGCTGGTGATCGCCTCGTTCATCCGCGGCCTGTCCGTCCGGGATGTCAAGGCCACCCTCGCTGAAGCGCTCGGCGATCAGGCGGCGATCTCCAAGTCCGCGGTTTCGGAAGTCTGTAAGGCGATCCGGGCCGAATACCAGGCGTGGGCTCGTCGCCCACTCGGTGAGATCGCTCTGGACTACCTGTTTTTGGACGCCAGTTTCTTTCGGATGCATCCCGGGTCGCCGGCCGAGCCTGTGCTCGCCGCCTGGGGCGTCACCACCGAGGGCAAACCCGTGTTCGTCGGATTGTCACCCGGGACCGGAGAGTCCACCGACGCGTGGTCCGACTTCCTGACCGACCTGCGCGAACGCGGTCTTGCCACTCCGCTGCTGATCGTCTCTGACGGCGCCAAGGGACTGATCGCAGCCATCGAACAAATCTACCCAAAAGCGTTGCGCCAGAGATGTCTTATTCATCGCCTTCGCAACGTGCTTGCGAAGATCCCCACCGGGATGCAAGTCGAGGTCCGTGACGGATACTGGGCGATTTTTGATACCACCGGCCTGGGTATCGAGCCGGGACCGCAGCTGGTTGAGATCGTCGACAAGCGGATCGAGGCGTTCGCCGCTAAATACTCCGACCTCTACCCGGCGGCTATGCGGATCCTGCTCACCGACAAAGCAGGGCTGACCGCCTATCTGCGGTTTCCGGTTGAACACCATGGCCGCGTTCGGCACTCAAATTTCATTGAGCGCTCCTTTGGAGAAACTAAGCGACGGACCAAGGTCATTGGCCGATTCCCCGGCGAGACCAGCGCCATCAGCCTGGTGTGGGCCGTGCTCGACCGCGCCTCGGCCGGTTGGCGCGGCCTCACCATGACACCGGTCGGCACCCGACTGCTGCAAGACCTACGCCGATCCCTGCTCGACTCACCCCGCCAACTGCGACCGCCTCAAAGTCAAGCACCTACCGGCCAGGCAGATCCCGTCTCCGCCACGGCGTAGCGAGGCGCACGCACGCGTGACGACGCCCACCCGGTCCCAGTAAGGGGAGGTGAGGGAAACCGTTTGCCACGGCGGCGTGGCCGTGGTCGATAGCCTGCACAATGTGGATCTGAATGGGATGACAGCGGTGGTGACCGGCGCAGCTAGTGGCATCGGGCGCGCGTTGGCGCATGCACTGGCCGACCGTGGAGCCAACCTCGTGCTCGCCGACATCGACACCGTCACATTGAGCGAAGTTTCGCAGTCACTGGGGGCACAAGCGGTTCCCACTGACGTTGCCATGCCGGATGCGGTCGAATCGCTCGCTGAAGCCGCCGGCGACGCCCGGGTCGTGTGCCTGAACGCCGGAATCACCGGTAGGAGCTTTGGTGCTCCGTGGGAAGTGGCCGCTCCTGACTGGAACAGGGTGTTCGCGGTCAACGTCGGTGGCGTTGTCAACGGCTTGCGTGCGTTCGTACCCAGACTGCTGGCCGCGAACCAGCCCGCGCACATCCTGATCACCGGCTCATTGGCTGGGGTGCTGACCTTTCCCAGCGGCGGCGCTTACGGACCCTCCAAGCACGCCGTCGTGGCCGTGGCCGAACACACCGCGCTGGCACTGGCCGACACGCCGATCGGCGTGAGCATGATCTGCCCCGCCCTGGTCTCGACAGGCATGTCCACCGACGGCATCGACCCCGCCGAGGTCGCTGCACAGGCGCTGGCCACTATCGACCGCGGAATCTTCGCTGCGGTCCCACCCGACTGGCAGCGCACCCTCATCACCGCGGCATCGCGTCGCGCCACTGGTCAGCGTCCCGAATCGCCTGCGGTCGCCACCTCGACCACGCAGAAACAACCACCAGCGCCCTCATAGCCCAAACATCGCCGGCGCACGAACCACGACCGGCCCGTACAACCCCCAACCCGCGAATCGACCTGCCGCCGAACCAGACGCCCGTATGCTAACAGCGGAGCGAAACTGGCCCTGCCTTTTACACCGGCATCTGGACGCAGCCGAGTGGTACGACTTTTTTCTCTACGCCACTGCGGCCGGTCTGGTATTCAACAGGGTGTTCTTCCCCGGCGAAAGTTCTTTGGTGGGCACTCTGCTCGCTTTCGCGACTTTCGCCGTCGGATTCGTCATGCGCCCGATCGGCGGGTTGGTGTTCGGGCATATCGGGGATCGGGTTGGCCGTAAACGCAGCCTGGCGTTGACCATGCTCATCATGGGTGGCGCGACAGCGTTGATGGGGGTCTTGCCCACGGCCGCACAGGTTGGGCTTTGGGCACCGGTGCTGCTGCTGGCCTTGCGTCTGCTGCAGGGATTTGCGCTGGGTGGTGAGTGGGCAGGCGCGATGTTGTTGGCCGTCGAGCACAGCCCGGCGCACCAACGGGGTCGGTTCGGCGCCGTCCCGCAGATCGGGTTGGCGCTCGGCTTGGCGCTAGGGACCGGCGTATTTGCGATCCTGCAGCTCGTTCTAGGGCCGGATTCGTTCCTCGCCTACGGTTGGCGTCTGGGCTTCCTGCTGAGTCTTGGGTTGGTCGCGGTCGGCATCGCGGTGCGGTTGCGGGTTGAAGAAACACCGGCTTTTCGGCAGTTGCAAGATCTAGAGGCCTCATCCACCGCGCCCATTCGGGAGATTTTGCGGGAACCCCGTACGAGGCGCAACACCGTGCTCGGGCTGCTGTCGCGGTGGGCGGAGGGTTCCGCATTCAACGCCTGGGGCGTCTTCGCGATCAGCTACGCGACGGGCACGTTGGGTCTCAATAGGGTGTCAGTCTTGCTAGCGGTCACCATCGCGGCGCTGCTCATGGCGGCACTGTTGCCCGTTTCAGGAGCACTAGCAGACCGTTTCGGCGCGCGGCAGGTGTATCTAACCGGTGTGGCTTGCTACGGAGCTGCCGCCTTCCCGGTATTCGCAGCGTTCGGTACCAGGAGCCTGGTCTGGTTTGGGCTAGCGATGATCATAGTTTTCGGTGTCGTGCACGCACTGTTTTACGGTGTGCAGGGCACCTTGTATTCGGCGCTGTTTCCTACCCGCGTCCGTTACACGGGTTTGTCGTTCGTTTACCAACTCTCGGGCGTGTACGCGTCCGGGGTCACTCCGTTGATTCTCACCACGCTGATCGCCGCACTCGGAGGCGCGCCGTGGGCGGCATGCGGGTACTTGGTTGCGACTGCGGTGGTAAGCCTGTTGGCGACCGCGTTGATTCGCTCCCGCGACCTGCAATTATGAGCTGAATCTGGGTTCTGAATACGTCAGCTTGGCTCGACACGACTGGACCGCCGGCAGCGCTTCGGCCCGCCTAGTGGCGACGGTCGCGACACTTGGTCTGCCGTGGGATTTCTCGATCGAGAAGCGGCGTCGAGTACGAACCCTGATTTCAGTGGGTGCTCGGCCGGCGTGTCGTCAGCGGTCAGCTCGCTGGCCACTGGTTTCTCCGCCAAGCGCCGACACCTAGACGAAGCGATGGTCGCAGCGACTAGACTGTAGCGCGGTGTGGGAGCGACGAGCCGCGTGGCCACAGTTTTGGGCCGCGTCTTAGGAAACGCACGTTCGCGGCTCAAGCTAGAAGGCGTCGTTCCTCGCTCGACGGGATGCACCGTAGTTGTGAGTTCGCCCCGGGCCCGCGGGTGGGCATAGGTGTGTTCCTGGACGACTGGAACACCGCGCGCCGGGCAAGTCTGTGTGACTGTGCGTGGGCGGATAGAACAGAGAGGTTAGATGTCGATTTTGTCCACAACTCGGAACAATGAGGAACTTCGATTACACGACCAGGTGTACGGCGATGACCCTTTGTCCGACCGTGAGACTGGTCTTTATCGCGCCGAATACGTTATGAGTTTTGTCGAGAAATGGGACGAATTAATTGACTGGGATGCTCGGGCAGATTCCGAGGGCCGGTTCTTCGTCGATGTCCTGCGTGCACGGGGCAAGCAGCACATTCTCGATGTGGCCACGGGTACGGGCTTCCATTCGGTTCGCCTGACCGAGTCGGGTTTCGACGTGACCAGCGCCGATGGTTCGGCAGCTATGCTGGCACAGGCTTTTGACAACGGCACCAAGCGTGGTCTCATCCTGAGAACTGTCCAGGCTGACTGGCGGCAGCTGAACCGGGACATCCACGGCAAGTACGATGCCATTATTTGCCTGGGTAACTCATTCACTCATTTGCACAATGAGCGCGATCGACGTCGGGCTCTGGCCGAGTTCTATGCGGCATTGCGGCACGACGGAATCTTGATTCTTGACCAGCGAAACTATGATGAGATACTCGACCACGGCTTCAAGTCGAAACACAAATACTATTACTGTGGTGATCGAGTATCGGCTGAGCCGGAATATGTCGACGAAGGTCTTGCGCGATTCAAATACACTTTCCCGGATGGCTCCGAATACACATTGAATATGTTTCCGCTTCGGAAGTCCTATGTGCGGCGTTTGATGCACGAAGCGGGCTTCGAAACGGTACGCACATACGGCGATTTCCAGGCAACATACGAGGACAGTGAACCCGACTTCTTCGTCCATGTGGCGGAGAAGTCGCTGGTAGGCCAGGGAACCGACGGGCCAACGACTGCAGAAGTCGGCTCCAGGCCCAAGGCCGAATCCGAAGCCTATTACGACAGCGGCGACGCGGATGCGTTCTACTCGATGATCTGGGGCGGCGAGGATATCCATGTCGGCTGCTACGGGGAGACAAGTGACATCCGCGCGGCCAGCATCGAGACCGTTGACCGCATGAGTCGCCGGCTTTCGAATCTCGATGCGGCAACCTCGGTGTTGGACCTTGGGTCTGGCTACGGGGGGTCGGCGCGGCGACTTGCGACGCAGCACGGCTGCACGGTCACCTGTGTCAACATCTCTGACGCGCAAAACCAGACCAACCGCGAGAAGAACCGTCGCGCTGGACTTGAGTCGAAGATCCGGGTCATTCATGGCAGCTTCGACAACGTCCCGGTGGCCGACTCCACCTATGACGTCGTCTGGTCACAGGATGCGATTCTGCACGCCTCAGATCGCCGTAAGGTGCTCGAGGAAGCCTTCCGCGTTTTGAAGCCTGGCGGTGAATTGGTCTTCACCGATCCAATGCAGGCCGACGACGTGCCCGACGGGGTGCTTCAGCCGGTCTACGACCGGCTGAACCTGGCTGATCTGGGTTCGATGCGCTTTTATCGTGAGGTGGCGTTTTCAGTCGGTTTCGAGGTCCTCGACCAAACTGACCTCGTTCACTACTTGCGAACTCACTACGATCGCGTGCGTGAAGAACTCGAGGCTCGGCGCCCCGAGCTCGAGCAGGAATCCTCACCGGAGTATCTCGACAAAATGCTGGTTGGCCTGAAGAACTGGGTGGATGCCGCCGACAGTGGGCACCTGGCCTGGGGCATTCAACATTTCCGCAAGCCCAACTGACCGGCATGAAGCTGCAGGCGGTGCCGCGAGATCCGGCGCCGCCTGCAGCTTAGTCGTCAGCGGGTCAGTTCTGCGCCGGGCGACTGTCGGAAGGTGAGACAACCGAGTGCCGGCAACGAGCGCGGAACAGCGTGTTGACCGCGGCTTGACCGGAAGGCAGGTGCCATAGTTACCACGTCGCGACTGCGTCAGGGCCTGTCGCAGCGTCAGCTCAATATGATCGCTATCGGCGGGGTCATCGGGGCTGGGCTGTTCGTCGGATCGGGTGTGGTTATCCGTGCGACGGGCCCCGCGGCGGTTCTCGCGTACGCGCTGTGCGGCGCATTGGTCGTTTTGGTTATGCGGATGCTCGGTGAGATGGCCGCCGCGAACCCGTCGACAGGATCATTTGCCGATTACGCCCGAAAGGCGCTGGGCGAGTGGGCGGGGTTTTCGGTCGGCTGGCTCTACTGGTACTTCTGGGTGATCGTGGTCGGCTTCGAGGCGGTCGCCGGCGGGAAAGTCATCACCTATTGGTTCCATGCTCCGGTATGGCTACTTTCGCTGATCCTGATGGTGCTGATGACCGCGATCAATTTGTTTTCGGTGGGTTCCTTCGGTGAATTCGAGTTTTGGTTCGCCGGAATCAAGGTCGCGGCAATTTTGGTTTTCCTAGGTGCTGGCGCACTGTACGTCCTGGGGTTGTGGCCAGACCGCGATGCGGACTTCGGAAACCTCCACGCGCATGGCGGATTCTTCCCACACGGCGTCGGGGGCGTCTTCGCAGCCGTTGTGGTGGTGATCTTCTCCATGACGGGCGCCGAGATTGCCACCATCGCTGCCGCTGAAACTCCGAACCCGCGGCGAGCGGTCCAGCGGGCAACCGAAGTAGTCGCTGCCCGCATCGCGATTTTCTTCGTTGGTTCGATCTTGCTGCTTGTCGTGATTCTGCCATGGAATTCTATTGAGCCCGGTGCTTCGCCTTATGTCGCCGCGTTGAAGCAGATGAGTATTCCCGGTGCGGATCACATCATGAATGCAGTCGTTCTCACGGCGGTGCTTTCTTGTCTGAACTCCGGCCTCTACACCGCGTCCCGCATGCTGTTTGTGCTTGCCGCACGAGGAGAGGCGCCGACACAGCTGGTGCGGGTCAGTCGACGCGGGGTTCCGTACATCGCCATCATGTGCTCGTCGCTGGTGGGTTTCGCGTGCGTAATTGTGGCTTGGGTCGCGCCCGACACAGTGTTCGCCTTCCTGCTGAACGCATCCGGTGCCGTCATATTGTTTGTGTACCTGCTGATTTCGCTTTCGCAGATCGTGCTGCGTCGTCGAACCTCGCCGGAAATGCTGCGGGTGCGGATATGGTTCTTTCCGGTCCTGTCAGTACTTTCGGTCGTGGGCATCGTCGGGATCCTGGCGCAGATGGCATTCGACCAAGCTGCGCGTACCCAGTTCTGGCTGAGTCTGTTGTCTTGGGCGGTCGTGCTTGTCCTGTATTTCGTTGCCAAGTGGTGGCGGGGGCGTCAATCGAGTTCGAAGCTCCGGGGCGCCGGCCGGCAAGGTCGCCCGCATGTTTCTACTGGCTGACGTGGTCGTCGTCTGGTGCAGCTGGTCGTAAAGTCGCGCGTCGCGGGATTGGCACCAGGGGAAGCTAGCTGCGCTCGGCTACCGGCCCCAGGTGCCGACTGGTCCCTGCTCGTCGTCACGAAAACGACCTGGGTGTTGCGCATCGAGGTGTCGAGTTCATGGATGCGGTTTACGGTGCACGCTGGTGAATTCGAGTTCTGCACCAGTTACGGCCGTTGACTTCACGTGGCTGTTCTCGATCGAGCTGCGATTTCGTGTTCATGTCGTCACTGCCGCTGCATTTCGCGACGAGGAACGTGGACGCAGTATCAGGCGGGGCGATGGGCGCCAGCCGCTGTTGGTGGCAGTTAGTCCCACTACGCTATCTGTCCGCAACGTTACTCTGGCTAGGTGGGTACTCGTGAGCGTGTTCTGCAAGCTGCACTGGACTGCTTTAACGAGGCTGGGTGCGATCGCACCTCCGTAGCGTGGATTCGCGACCGTAGCGGTGTCTCCAACGGTTCGTTGTTTCATCATTTTCCGAACAAGGAATCGATTATCGAGGCCTTATACCTGGAAGCCATGCGAGAAGTGCAGCGCGGATATTGGGCCGTGCTGGACAATCAACCCGCGAGCCTGCGCGACAGCGTCGACGGGATAGTTCGTAACTTGCTGCTCTGGATCGAGGCTAACCCGCACTGGGCGCGGTTCCTCTACTCTCAGGGGCAGCTGGACTGGTCCACAGCGGCCGGCAGCGAACTGCGTCGGTTGAACAACGATCTCGCTGACGCTTATCGGGAGTGGTTGGCGCCGTTCATCGCCAGCGGCGAAGTTCGCGATCTGCCGATGATGATCGTTGTTGCAATCATTAACGGCCCTGTTCATGCTGTCGCCCAGCGCTGGCTGGCCGGTCAAGTCAGTGGTCTTTTGGTGAGTTATGCAGATCAACTGATCGACGCAGCAGTCGCTGGCCTCAGCGGTAGCCCCATGGCGGGGAGTGCGCCGGCACGCCGGCAGCCCACCACGGGACAAATCACGCTCACGCTGACGACCGAGGACGGCGACGTTGTCGCCGAAGGTCAAGCGGTGACCGCATTGACCACTGTCAGTTCTGTTTGCGCCACCGAGAAGTGACCGATCTTTTCGGCACTGGGCCTGACAAGCTTTGTCGAAGGCTGGATAGTGCCGTGCTGCGGCTATTGACGGGTCGATGAATTTCATTGCGGCGCAGCCGATATCGCTGGAAGCATCTCCCGGGATGCTGGGCACCGATAACCAGCATCATTGCTGGTGGGGCATTCCTAGCATGTGGGTGGCGATGTAGTTGAGCGCGAATTCGTTGCTGACTGGCGCTGATCGCGACAACCGTGCATCGAGGAAGGCGTCGAGCCAGCCGTTTCGTTCGTCCCATGCGTCGACCCCGAAAACCTGCATGGCGTGGTTCACGGCGTCGTATACGAGATCAGAAGCCATCAGCTTCGCCATGTTGGCCTCTCCAGCTGATGTCTCGGCGCTGACGTCGACGCGTGCCGCGGTGCGGTAGACCAGGAGTCTGACCGATGCTAGACGCGCGTACAACCCAGCGAGGGGATGGCTGATGGCCTGGTAGCATCCTATCGGTGATGACCCGGCGATGACTCGGTCGTTGGCGCGCGTCACGCTCCGCGCGATGGCATAGTCGGCCAAACCGAGGCACAGGGCGGAGGTCAGAACGCGCTCGGCATGAGTAAAGGGCCACAGCGTCAATAGGCCTTGGCCGTCATGCCCGATTAGGTTCTCGTATGGCATGCGGACGCCTTCGAGCTGCAGCTGGTACTGCTTGACTCCTTCTCGATGGCGCATCGGGAGTTCGACCATCGTCGCGCCGCGGGCGCGCGGGTCAACTAAGACGCTCGTGTAGCCCCGTTGCTGGACGTGTTCAGCAGACGATGACCGGCCGAGCACGAGCACCATGTCGCTGGCGTCCAGTGCTGAAGTGATGTTCTTCACCCCGGTGACCACGAAGTGGTCCCGGTCCCGGCGGATCTCCGTGTTGGAGCGAAAAAGGTTGTGTCCCGAGTGCGCTTCGGTGGCAGCCATCGCAAAGAAGGCACGCCCATCCGCTACCCGTGGCAGCCAGGCCTGCTGCGCAGGTTCCGGGCCGACGACACTGATCGCGTAGGCAACTGCTGAGGTCATCACGGGTGTCCAGAGCACGATGTTGTGCCGGGCGAATGCCTCGAGTGCCAGTGTCAACCCAAGCAGCCCGCCTTCGGTGCCGCCGTACTGCTTCGGTATGAGCAGGGCGGGCCAGCCGCGTTCGCGGAATGCGGCCCACAACTGCGGGTACAGCTCACCGTGATCGAGGAGGTGCTGGCGGATTTCTCGCGCCCGCGGGGCAAACTGCGCGGCGACCTCGTCAGCATCGGATTTGAGCTGTGCATGGGTTGCGGGTAGATCGAACGAATCGCATCTGGTCGGTGGCGTAGTTGATGGCATCGCGGTTGCTCCCATGATTGGACCGACTCCTGGTTTAGTCGTACGGACGGAGTGGTGCTCCAGTTCTTACTGTAGTTGGGCCCGACTTTGCAACCAATGTGGAGTGTTACTCTAGATGTGGCCGGTGCGGACGACGGGGCGTGTGGTGTTCGTCATGTGTCTTCTGGTGAACCGTCTGGTGGTGTTGGGCGTTCGGCAAATGCGACGGTCTGCGCGACATGGCGCGCCGGTTGCATGACATTCACGTGTTACATGGGGCATCTAGCTGTTACATCTGACTCTTGCGGGACGCATGGGGTTTGGTGTTACGGTGAGGCCCCTCAGCTTTAACACAGGTGGCACCCAGTCTTTTAGCAGGAAAGGCTCAGGTTGATGGATGGTTGCGGGTTTTTTGGGGGTGTGTGGTTGTGATGGAGTTTGCGTTTTTGCCGCCGGAGGTTAATTCGGCGCGGATGTTTTCGGGTGCGGGGGTTGCTCCGATGTTGGCTGCTGCGGCGGCTTGGGAGGGGTTGTCTGCGGAGTTGAGTGCGGCCGCGGAGTCGTTTGGGTCGGTGACGTCGGGGTTGGCCAGTGGGTGGTGGTCGGGTCCGGCGTCGGTGGCGATGACGGTGGCGGCGGCTCCGTATGTGCAGTGGTTGAGTGCGGCGGCTGGGCGTGCGCGCCAGGCTGCTGGGCAGGCCTCGGATGCGGCGGCTGTGTTTGAGGCTGCGCAGACGGCTACGGTGCATCCGGGGGCGGTGGTGGCTAATCGTGGACAGATGCAGGCGTTGGTGACCACGAATGTGTTGGGGCAAAACACGCCGGCGATTGCTGCGACCGAAGCGGTCTATGAGCAGATGTGGGCGCAGGATGTGGGTGCGATGACCGGCTATGAGTCGGGTGCGGCTGCGGTGGTTTCGTCGTTGACACCAGCTGCGCCGTTGCAGGCGGTGATGTCGGGTGCGGCTGCGGGGGAGCCGGCGGCAGCGGCTGGTGGGACGTCGGCGGGGTTGGGGTCGCAGGTGGTGTCGGCGGCGGCGTCGGTGGCGCCGTTGGTGGCGACGCCGGCTGGGTATGCGATTTCGCCGTTGATGTCGTTGTTGAGTGGTGGGTCTGGTGGTGCCGGGGTGCCGATTGCGGCGAGTCCGGCTGCTGGTGGGGCGGTGTCGGGGCTCGGTGTTCCGGCTGGTTTGGGGGCGGTGTCGGCTGGTGTGGGGCAAGCCCACACGGTGCGGGCGTTGTCGGTGCCGCCGAGTTGGGGTGCTTCAGCCCAAGCGGGTTTGGCTGGTTCGACTGGGCCGGTGGGCAGTGTGCCCGGTGCCGGGGTGCCTGGTGCTGGTGTGCCCGCTGCCGGTGCGGTGCCGATGGGTATGCCGATGGGTGCCCCGGCCGCCGGAGCTGCGGGTGCTGCGGGGGCGGCTGGACGTGTCGAGGGCGCAGGTGTCGGCGGTGTCCAGGTGGTGTCGTCTCGGCCCAGTGTGATGCCGCAGATCGTCTGACCCGTCTGCCGGCGGCAGCAGCCGGCAATGCAAATCATCTTCGGTAAGACGTTTCATTTCGGCGAATCTAAGTATGGATCTGGGTATAAGGAGATTGGAATTATGGCTGCACGTTTTTTAACCGACCCGCACGCGATGCGGGATGTTGCGGGCCGGTTTGAGCTTCACGCCCAAGTGGTTGAAGACGAGGCGCGCAAGATGTGGGCTTCGTCGCAGAATATTGCCGGTGCGGGCTGGAGTGGGACGGCTTCGGCGACCTCGTTGGACACAATGGGGCAGATGAATTCGGCGTTTCGCAACATCGTGACCATGTTGCACGGGGTCCGTGACGGTCTGGTTCGCGATGCGAACCGCTATGAACAGCAAGAACAGGCTTCACAGCAAATCCTCGGAAGCTAACCCGTAGCGCGATAAAAATCGTTGCTGCACATCATTTCTATCTATCAGTGAAGGAGAATAGGTTCGTTGACTATCAACTATCGGGGCTTGACCCCTTGGGTTGGACACGCTGAATCCCAGGATGTTCCTGGGGGAAGCGAGATGATCCACCCCTATGGCAAGGAAAAGTTACCCTGATGAGTTCAAGCGGGATGCGGTTGCGTTGTATCGGGATACCGCTGGTGCGACGATCAGCATGATCGCTGCTGAGCTTGGCTTGAGCGACCCAACGTTATCGGCGTGGTGCAAGGCCCACGGTGTGCCGATTCGGCACCGTAAACCCGGTTCGGTTGCCGTAGGGGCCCCGGGTGGCGAGACCCCCGAACAAGCGGTGGCACGGCTCCATGCTGAGAACCAGGCGTTGCGTGCCGAGAAGACCCGGCTGGCCACCGAGCGGGACATTTTGCGGTCGGCGGCCAAGTATTTCGCTGGGGAGACGAACTGGTGAGTCGCTTTCAGTTCGTTGCCGATCACCGACACGCCTTCGAGGTGAAGCGGCTATGCCAGGTCGTCGAGATCGCTCGATCATCGTTTTACACCTGGTGTCAGGCAGCAGCCACGCGGGCAGCTCAAACCGCTGCTGATGCGGTGTTGGCCGAGCGTATTCGCGCAATACATGATCAGGACAACACCTATGGGTGCCCGCGGATCACCGCTGAACTCAACGACGGTGTTGCTGATACTGAGCGGGTCAACCACAAGCGAGTAGCCCGAGTCATGCGCGTAGCGGGGATCGCTGGGTATCGGTGCCGCCGCCGTGTCCGCACAACCAGACCAGATAAAACCACACAGAAATATCCTGACCTGCTTAAACGAGATTTCACCGCTTCTGAATCCAACAAGAGATACGTTGGGGACATCACGTACTTGCCGCTGGCTAGCGGCGCTAACCTGTATCTGGCCACCGTCATCGACTGCTGGTCTCGGCGGATCACTGGGTGGGCGATCGCAGAGCATATGCGCACCGAACTGGTCGAAGATGCCCTCAAGGCCGCCGAGGCGCTACGGGGCAGTCTGGGTGGTGCGGTATTCCACAGTGACCACGGACGCCAGTACACGTCACAGGATTTCGCGAAACTGTGTACCCGGTTGGGGGTCACCCAGTCCATGGGCGCTATCGGATCGAGCGCCGACAACGCCCTGGCTGAATCGGTCAACGCCGCCCTCAAACGCGAGGTCCTCCAAGACCGACACAGCTGGGACGACGCCCCCACCTGCCGACGCGAGGTCTTTCGCTGGCTGGCCCGCTACAACACCACACGACGCCACTCCTACTGCAACCAGCTCAGCCCCGCCACCTACGAGAGGACCCACCTATCCGCTACGCTGCCCCAAGCCGCCTAACCACAAATCCCGTGTCCAACCCAAGGGGTCAAGCCCCGGTGCAGTCCGCCGGAAACAACATGGCCAGTACTGATTCCGCGGTTGGGTCTAGCTGGGCTTAGCGGGTGTCGCCGCGGCTGCGTGCGATGTGGTGTGTGCTCGGTCGTTGTGGGTGCGGTGTTGGTTGCGGATGGGTCGTTGAGTTGGTGGGAAGGGGCTGGGGTTTGTGTCGTTTGTGTCTGTTGTTCCTGATGAGTTGACGGCGGCTGCTGGTGATTTGGCTGGTCTTGGGTCGGTGATCAGTTCGGCCAATGCTGTTGCGGCGGTGCCTACTACTGAGGTGGTTCCGGCTGCTGGTGATGAGGTGTCTGCGGCGTTGGCGGCGGTGTTTAGTGCTCATGCTCAGCAGTTTCAGGTCCTGAGTGCGCAGGCGGCGAGTTTTCATGAGCGGTTTGTGCAGACCATCCAAGGTGATGGGCTGCGGTATTTAGAGGCTGAGTTCGCCAATGTGCAGCAGTATTTGGCTACCCAGTTCGATAGTCTTCAGCAGCATTTTTTGAACGTTGTTAACGCGCCGACGAATGCGTTGTTTGGGCGGCCGTTGATTGGTGACGGTGCTGATGGGCTTGCTGGAACCGGGGCCAATGGTGGTGCCGGGGGTTTTTTGATCGGCAATGGCGGCAACGGTGGCTCTGGCGGGGTCGGTCAAAATGGCGGCGCTGGTGGTGCTGCGGGTCTGTTCGGTAACGGCGGTAGCGGTGGGGCCCGGCGGTGCGGCCGCAGCGGGTGGTTCTGCTGGGGTTGGTGGGGCCGGCGGTCGCGGCGGCTTGCTCTTCGGAAACGGCGGAGCCGGCGCGGCGGGCGGTGCCTTTGGCGGTAACGGTGGGGCCGGCGGAGCTGCCGGACTCTTCGGAAACGGCGGAGCCGCCGGTGGCGGCGGATTCTCCGGTGGAGTCGGTGGTGTTGGTGGCAAGGGCGGTTTGCTGTTCGGCGCTGGTGGTGCCGGCGGCGACGGCGGTCAGTTCGGCGGCTCGGCCGGTGGAGCTGGTGGCAGCGCCGGTTTGTTGTTCGGTACCGGCGGCTCTGGCGGTGCCGGTGGGCTGGGCAGTGGTGACGGGGTCGACGGTGGGGTCGGTGGTGCCGGTGGAAACGGTGGCTGGCTGGGTGGGACTGGCGGCACTGGTGGTATCGGAGGCTCGGCCGCTGCTGGCCTTGGCGGCGGTGGGGATGGTGGAGCTGGTGGTACTGGGGGTTGGTTGTTTGGCAATGGTGGGGCCGGCGGGGCTGCCGGTTTGAGCGGCTTGAGCGACGGGATGGGCGACGGTGGGGTCGGTGGGTCCGGTGGTAGTGGCGGCTGGCTATTCGGCAACGGAGGGGCCGGTGGAGTCGGTGGAGTCAACAACAGCGACTCTGGGGTCGGCGGTTCCGGCGGTGCTGGTGGAGATGCAGGATTCTTGGGGGGCAGCGGAGGAGCTGGTGGGCTCGGCGGGGTCAACAGCAGCTCGACCGAATCTGGAGCAGGCGGGTCTGGCGGTGATGGCGGCGATGCGGGATTGCTGTTTGGCAACGGCGGGGTAGGCGGTTCCGGCGGGTTCGGTGGCCTCCGCGGTGATGGAGGATTCGGCGGCGGTGGCGGTGACGCCGGGTTGACCCGGAATGGTGGTGCCGGCGGTGCGGGTGGTGGCGGCGGTGCTGGCGCTGGCGGAGCTGGAGGGGCCGGCGGCACCGCCGGGCTGGTCGGGTCTGGCGGCGCAGGTGGTACTGGAGGCAGCGTCACCATTGGCGACGGCGGCGACGGCGGCGCTGGGGGAGACGCCGGCGCGTTGTTCGGCAACGGTGGTGGTGGCGGCGTCGGAGGAGGTGGACCGAGTACCAGTTCTGGCCAAAATGGTGGGGCCGGAGGGGCCGGCGGAACCGCAGGGCTGTTTGGCAATGGTGGCGCCGGCGGCGCCGGCGGAGTCGACGCTGGCAACGGTGGCGCCGGCGGAAATGCCGTTCTTATCGGCAACGGTGGTAACGGCGGTAACGCCGGCATCGCGTTTGGGGGCCCCGGCACCGGTGGCGCCGGCGGTACCGGTGGTGCTCTGTTGGGCCGAAGCGGCGCAAGCGGGTCGAGTTAGGCCCTGGGTGATCCGGACCGCCACTGTGCGATGACGTCAGCCAATTGAATAGGACGGCCTCGAAAAATCTTGCGGCCGTTCTGTTTTGGTCCTGCTGGTGGCTAGGGTAACTCGCATAGTCCTAGCCCGGGTACACGGCTGCAACCAGCCGGATCGACTATGTTGGCGGCACCGGTGCTCGTGCGGGCAAGTCGAGCAACTTGCCGGCCACATCGACCAGGTTGTCGCCGATCACATCGGCGCGCGTGAAGATCTCCGAGTAGTGCTTCTCCAGGCGTGCAGACCAGCCGGTCGTGAGCCCGGCGGCGTTCGCCCCGTGGCAATCAAAGGCGTGCACGGCAATCAGCGCCACATCATGTGCGGGAAGGCGCGTCTTCGACAGGGCGTACTCGTACACCGCAGGGTGCGGCTTCCACGTCCCAACCGCGGTGACGCTGAGTACCTGTTCAACGAACCGGTCCAGCCCGTTGCGATTGAGGAACGCCTCGGTGGTCTCGCGGGCCCCGTTGGTCAGGCACACGATCGACAGCCCGGCATTGGCGAGGGCCGCCATGGCGGGTTCGGCGTCAGGTTGGGCTGGCAGTGTTGCGAATCCATCAAGGACGCGTTCCACGTCGCCGTCGCTTAGGCGATCTCCTCCGATGATTCGCAGCGCCGACTCCGCGGCAGCAGAGAACGGCTTGTAATCGCCAGTGAGTGTCAGTGCCATGCCGTCGCGCAGCGTCCGGTCATACCAGTGCTCGAGAGCCGAGCCGGGAACTCCGATCTCGGCGAGGTGGCCGCGCATCGGTTCAAGGTTCATCAATGTCTCGACGACGTCGAATGCGACAGTCTGTGGGCGGTGAACCAAGAACGGCTCCTCTTGCACGGGTTCGTCCGATAAGGGTCGCATGACTGGCGCCAAGCACAACCTGAGAGTCCGAAGGAGTGAGCTCGTTTACCGGCTCCCCGGTGGCCCAGCCGCGCCATAAGGCGCCACCAGATCTACTGCGGCCCGCGCTAGCGCCTGCAGCTCGGCAGGCGGCGAGCCGGCGCGAGCACGCACCATCAGCCCTTGCCATGCCAGGGCCAGTGCGGCGAAGACGGCGTCGGTGTCGCCGGCGAGGCGGTGATCGACTGCGGCCCGCTCGAGTTCGGTCCGAAGTGCGTCCTCGATCTCGGCTAGTCCCGCCGCGACCACGTCGGTGAGTGCGGGGTCGAGCCGGCGCACGTCGAAAGACATCGTGGTGAGTAGGCAGCCGGCCAACGGCTCGTCGGCCGAAGGCGGCGAAACGGCGCTCTCGAAGAAGGCGTGCACGTTGGAAATCGGGTCGCCGCTGCCGGGAAGATAGCGACGGAGTCGGCGACGTACCACCTGCTCGATGTAGCGCTCCAACACTGCACGCGCGAGGCCGTCTTTGCTGCCGAAACGGCGGTATATGGCCGGCGCTTTGAGGTTGAGTTCGTGCTCCAGGTCGCGGATCGAGGTAGCCGACCAACCGCGTCGCCAGATCGCGGTCATGGCGCGGGCGAGGATCTCCTCATCGTCGAACTTCGGGGGACGAGCCATCTGCGCTCCTTAGGCTGCGCGTACTGCGGACCCATTGACAATGATAACAAACGCTACATAATGTGTCGGTGGTCCACGATTAGCTGCAGGAGGCCTGGATGACCGCGATCGATCCCACCCCGCTCACCAAGCGGTACTGCATGGTTGACGGCAAGCGAATGGCGTTCCACGAAACCGGTGAAGGGCGCTCGGTTGTCTTCCTGCACGGCAACCCGACCTCGTCGTACCTGTGGCGAAACGTCATCCCGCACGTGGCTCGGCGTGCTCGCTGTATCGCGCCTGACCTGATTGGCCAAGGGGACTCGGACAAGCTCGACGACACTGGTCCCCACAGCTACCGTTTCATCGAACATCGCCGCTACCTTGACGGGCTGCTCAATCAACTCGACCTCGGCGACGACGTGGTTTTCGTCATCCACGACTGGGGCTCGGCCCTCGGTTTCGACTGGGCCAACCGCCACCGCGACCGGATCGGGGGCATCGCGTTCATGGAAGCCATCGTGCGGCCGGTCACCTGGGACGAGTGGCCGGAGGCCGCAGCGCAGATCTTCCGAGCGTTCCGCTCCGATGCCGGTGAACAGATGGTCATCGAGAAGAACTTGTTTGTCGAAGCTGTCCTGCCCAGTTCAGTCTTGCGCGACCTTTCGCCCGGTGAGCACGACGAGTACCGACGCCCGTTCATCATCCCGGAGCATCGCCGGCCGACCCTTACCTGGCCGCGGGAGATCCCGATCGAGGGCGAACCCGCTGATGTACACCAGATCGTCGCCGACTACGCGGAGTGGCTGTCGGCGGCAGACTTTCCGAAGCTGTTCATCAACGCTGATCCGGGTGCGATTCTCACCGGGGCGCAGCGCGAGTTTTGCCGCAGTTGGGCCAACCTGACCGAGGTGACCGTGCCGGGCAGTCACTTCATCCAAGAGGACAGTCCGCATGAGATCGGCCGGGCAGTTGCAGATTGGCTCGTCACAATCGACTGAGCCGCGGTGTACTCGGTATCGCCCTGCCAGAGCGCTCACAGTGTTGCGTGTGCTGTGGCGAGCAGGCTGGCCAGCCGTTTGGGATTTCGTCGTCGCGGCTCCACCATTGATGCGAGTGCACCTGCGACGGCATGAGGATTAGCGTCAGTGCGAGACAACCTCACATCCGGTTGTCGGTAGCCGGTGTGCCAGGGCTCGGCGGCAGCGAGTAAAAAGAGGGGCACGATGAATCAGCCATCAGACGCAGACCCATTGGTCGAGGTGTATTGGCGACCCGGCTGTCCGCACTGCCGGATGCTGCTTCGCCCGCTTCGGCGCAGTGGCGTCAAACTCCGGGAGATCAACATCCGCGAGGATCCCGAGGCTGCCGCACGCGTGCGTTCGGTCGCTGACGGGAACGAGACCGTGCCAACGGTCTTCATCGGCGACCGCGCGATGGTAAATCCCAGCGCGCGGCAGGTGCTGGCCGCAGCCGGCGGGCAGCCGCCGGCGCGTTGGTGGAGCAGATGGAGGCGCTGACCGCATATCGAACCCCGGCTCACGTAACGGTTGCAGCGTTGAATAGGGAATATCGGCGTGTTTCGCCGGGGCGTCGCCATACTCTCCGGTAGACCGGGCACATCAGCAGCGACGACCAGGGGCGGG
Source organism: Mycobacterium sp. (assembly GCF_965230835.1). GTDB lineage: Bacteria > Actinomycetota > Actinomycetes > Mycobacteriales > Mycobacteriaceae > Mycobacterium. The sequence continues at coordinate 1,685,936 of NZ_CBDDLW010000002.1, read as the reverse complement.
GATGACGGTCACCCAGAAGCCAAGATCGGAAGCCGTCGGCGAGCGGGTACTGCGTAAGGTCACCTGGCGGTTGATGCCGCTCCTGATCGGTATGTACCTGATGAGCTTCATCGACCGGGTCAACATTGGGGTTGCCGCCCTGACGATGAACGCAGACCTTGGCTTGACCATGACGATGTACGGGTTCGCCTCGGGCGTCTTCTTCCTCGGCTACCTGTTGTTCCAGGTGCCGAGCAACTGGATGTTCCACCGGGTCGGTATGCGCCGCTGGATGACAGTACTGCTGATCGTCTGGGGATGCTGCTCGGCTGCCGGCGCTCTCGTGATTGGCCCGCATAGCCTCTACGCTCAGCGGCTGGTCCTGGGTGTCGCCGAGGCCGGCTTCTACCCGGCCGCGATTTGCTACCTCGGGCATTGGTTCCCCGCCCGGGAAAGAGCCCGCAAGGTAGCGTTGTTTCTCCTGGCGATTCCCCTGGCCAATACCATTGGTGCCCCGTTGTCAGCCCTGCTCGTCGAGCATGCCGGGTTGGGCGGCTTGCCTGGCTGGCGAACCATGTTTCTCGCTGAAGGTCTCCCGACGGTCGGACTGGGCCTGCTCGTTGCGAAGGTGCTGCCCAACACCCCCCGCGAAGCGCGCTGGCTGACCAGTGCCGAGCAGGCCTGGCTGATTGGGCAGCTGGCCGACGACACCCCCGCACAGCCGGCGTCCGACCGCCACATTCGCCGCCCTTTCGCTGCAGCCCTGACGGATCCGCGCGTCCTGGTCTTGGCCTTGGTGAACGCCGGTTTGTACTTCAGTTTGTACTCGTTGCAGTTCTTCTTGCCCTCGCTCATCAAGGGATTACGTCCTGGGAGCAGCATCTCCTCAGTCGGCTGGCTGGTTGCCGTGTGCTATGCCGTGTCCGCGCTCGCCATGATGGGGTGGAGTCGTCACTCTGACCGGGCCGCCGAACGGACCCGACACCTGCTGTTCCCCGCGTTAGCGGGTGCCGCGGTCCTGTTCGCTGTAGTGGCCGCCGGCTCTGGGCAACTGCTTCTTGTCGGTGTCACCGTTACAGCGGCATGTGTCTTCGCCGCGCTCCCCGTCTTTTGGAGCCTGCCCGCCACCTTCCTGTCCGGCGCCGCGGCCGCGGCAGGCATCGCCGCTATCAATGCCATCAGCAGCCTTGCGAGTTTCCTCGGTCCCTACGCCACCGGCGCGCTCAAGGACGCTACCGGTAGCTTCACCCCCAGCTTGTTGCTGCTCGCCGCCTCCTTGGCGTTGACCGGGGCCGTTGTTCCTGTCGCCGCGACCCTGATCCGACGTGCCGCATTGCGCTGAGGTGCGTGGCCGACACCATCCGATAGAGCTGCACCGCGCGGGGCCACGAACAGTCCAGGTCGATGCTACGTGCAAGAGCGCTGTGTGCTGAGCTCTGCTTTCGCTATCACCCATGATGATCGGCGGTCATGGTGCGGGCTGACAGACGGGTCGGAGCCGCAGCGTCAATGCACTGTACGGTAGGGGGTATGGGTACCCAATTATCTAGCGGCGCAACCGTTCCGACGCGGCGCCTGGAGGCCATCGACGGCCGATCGGTAGAGATTCCTGCCCCGCAGGGTAGGACGCACCTGCAGTTTCGTCGTTTTTCCGGTTGCCCTATCTGCCACCTGCATCTTCGCAGCTTTTCCGAGCGTCATCAGGAAGTCGCAGACGCCGGTATTACCGAGATGGTGTTCTTCCACTCCCCGGCCGAAGAGTTGCGCGGCTACCAGGCTTCCCTACCATTTACCGTTTTTGCCGACCCTGACATGGTTCAATACCGCAATTTCGGGGTAGCGAAAGGTTTGCGCGCGATCATCGATCCCCGCTCGTGGTCGGCCGCTGTTCGCGGGTTCGCCTCTGCTCGCCGCCACCGGGGCGACCCCAACTACTCGGGAGTGGGCCTTTCGGACGGTACAACGCATCTCGGGTTGCCGGCCGACTTTCTCATCGACCCTGACGGAACGGTGGTCGCTGCCCATTACGGCAGTCACGCCGACGACCAGTGGTCGGTGGACCAGCTACTGGAACTGCAGAGTTCCTCTGACAGCAAGACCGACTCGTGATCCGGCTCCGGTGGATCGCTGCGCTTGCTGTTGCATTAGTGCTCGTCACCGCATGTTCGACGAATTCGGGGCCTACGTCAGCAGCCGCCCATGACGCGTCGGTCGCTTCGCACGATTCTGGGAGTGTCCCCGCGCAGCTGCAGTTCAGTGCGAAGACCCTTGGTGGGCAGGACTTCCAGGGCGCCGACCTGCTGGGTAAGTCCGCCGTGCTGTGGTTTTGGGCGCCCTGGTGTCCGACCTGTCAGCGTGAGGCGCCAATGGTCGGCCAGGTCGCGGCCGGGAACCCGAAAGTGACCTTCGTTGGAGTGGCGGGACTGGACGAGGTGCCTGCGATTCAGGAGTTCGTCGACAAGTCCCCGGTGAAGGCATTTACTCAGCTGGTCGACTCCGACGGGGCCGTGTGGGCGAAATTCGGCGTTACTCAGCAACCCGCGTTTGCGTTCGTCCAGCCAGACGGCGGCATCGACGTCGTTACAGGACCAATGTCGAAGTCTGAGCTGTCGCGGCGGGTAACGGATTTGTCCGGCCGTTGATCGACACCATTGGGTTTGCGCTGGGAGCGGGGCTGGTTGCCGCGCTGAATCCGTGCGGCTTCGCGTTTCTGCCGGGCTATCTGGGTCTGGTGATCGCCGGAGACAGCATGGACTCCTCGCGCTCGATGGCGCTCGCCCGTGCCGGTGCGGCCACGATTGCCATGTCAGCCGGATTCATCACGGTCTTCGGGATTTTTGGGTTGTTGATCTCCCCACTGATCGCCTCGGCGCAGAAGTACCTGCCGTTCGCTACCGTGCTTATCGGTGTCGTGCTGGTGGGGCTGGGGGCGTGGCTGATTGCTGGCAAGGACGTGACTGTCATCATGCCGAAGCTGTCTCGCGGAGCGCCGACGGCGCAACTGCGTTCGATGTTTGGCTACGGCGTGGGCTATGCGATCGCGTCCCTGTCGTGCACGATTGGGCCGTTTCTCGCGATGATCAGTTTGACGTTCAAACAAGGATCGATACTCACCGGAGTGCTGGCATTCGTCGCGTACGCGAGTGGCATGACGGTAACCGTTGGGGTGGCTGCGCTGACGGTCGCGTTGGCAGGCTCTACATCCGCCGGGGCGCTGCGCCGAATTCTGCCGCAGGTTGGGCGCATTGCCGGCGTTGTGGTGTTGTTGACGGGGCTCTATGTCACCTATTACGGCTACTACGAAATACGGCTGTACTTCGCCGGCGGCAGTCCCGATGATCCGATCATCGAGGGCGCTGCCACAGTGCAGGGTTGGCTGTCGCGCCAGGTCGAAACCCTGGGTTTTTGGCCAATGCTGGCCGCGCTCGTGGCGTTGGCTGCGATTGGGCTCATTTGGCGTCTCATCGCACGCCGCCGTGCCTATCGCGGATAGTGGGTGATTCGACCGTGGTTGTCGCGGCAGCCCAGTTGGTCTCCTGCTTTGACGTTAGTCAGGTTCGTCGCCGCGCAGGTCGATTCTTTTCGCGGCCTTTTGCGGTGAGGTTGTGTCGCAGTGCATAGGCAGCAATGCCGATGCCCAGGATCCCGGTCCCAGACAGCACGGACGACAAGGGTAAGGCGAATGCCAAGATGGCGCAGCCGGCGAGCCCGACTATCGGGATCAGGCGCATAGGGCGACCTTCATGCGGGCGCAGCGTGAAAGCCGCAGCGTTGGTGATCGCGTAGTAGATCAGCACTCCGAATGAGGAAAAGCCGATCGTGGCACGGACATCCATCGTTGCGGCCCCTACCGCCACCACAGCGGCGATAAGCAGCTCGGCTCGATGGGGCACCGTGAATTTCGGGTGTACGGCTGCCAAAGAGTGCGGAAGGTGGTGGTCTCGCGCCATGGCCAAGATGGTGCGCGAGACCCCGAGGATCAATGCGAGCAAGGAGCCGAGCGAAGCGATTGCCGCGCCGACTCGAACCACGGGCACCAACCAGCTCGACCCCGAAACCCGCACGGCATCCGACAGTGGCGCCACGGCGTTGGCGAGTTGTTGTGGTCCGAGTACGCCCAATACCGTCACGGCCACAATGGCATACACGGCCAAGGTGATCCCCAACGCCAATGGGATGGCTCGTGGGATGGTGCGTGCAGGATCGCGGACTTCCTCGCCGAGCGTGGCGATCCGCGCAAAGCCGGCGAAGGCAAAAAATAGCAGTCCAGCGGCTTGGAGTGTCCCACTCAGGGAGATGCCTGTCAGGTGGAGGTGATTCGCGCTCACTGTGCTGGAGGTAGATGTGGCGACCACAACGGCGGCCAGCACCGCGAGCACCACCGCGACGATGGCGCGGGTGAGCCAGGCCGACTTTTTCACTCCCGCGTAGTTCACCGCGGTCAATGCCAACACCGCGGCGACAGCCACCGCATGAGCGTGTGTTGGCCAGGCATACCAACCGACTGTCAGGGCCATAGCTGCGCACGAGGCGGTCTTGCCGACGACGAATGCCCATCCGGCTAGATACCCCCAGAAATCGCCCAGCCGCATCCGGCCGTATACGTAGGTGCCGCCGGATGCGGGGTAGCGTGCCGCGAGCCGCGCCGATGAGGTGGCGTTGCAGTAGGCGACAATGGCCGCCGCGGCTAGTCCCAGCAGCAGCCCGGCTCCGGCTGCGTGCGCTGCCGGAGCCAGTGCAGCGAAAATTCCCGCACCGATCATCGACCCCAGCCCGATGATCACCGCGTCCGGAACCCCGAGGTGTCGCCGCAGCTCATCGGGGACTTCGATGGATTCCGAGGTCTTTGCGGGTTCCTGGTCGGGCACAAAGTCTCCTCGGGCTCATGACGCGGCAACGTAGGTGGATTGCGTCCGGAAAATACATCAATCTGATTTGATGTATTGTACCGGGCATGGTGTCGACGGCTGAAGAGGCCGATGAGTCCGGAGTGCCGCTGCTTATACAGATGGCTTCGCATCCATTGCGCTGGGCGCTGCTGTCGGCTCTTGCGGTTGGCGATCACCGTGTCCGGGAATTGGCGGCTGTCGTCGATAAACCCCAAAACTTGGTCTCCTATCACCTGCGGTTGCTGCGCTCGGCCGGGCTGGTTGGCGCGCGCCGCAGCAGTTTCGATGGCCGCGATAGCTACTACTGCCTGGAACTGGCTCGTTGCGCGGACGCCTTCGGTGACGCCGCGACCGCACTGCATCCGGCATTGGCTCCCGCCACGAACACGGCCAATGCTTCAGGCGGATCGGTGCTGTTTCTGTGTACCGGCAACGGCGCGCGCTCGCCGATGGCCGAAGCGCTGCTGCACCACCACAGCGGCGGTTGCGTCCGAGTTGCCAGCGCGGGAAGTCATCCCAAGCCGCGGCTGCATCCGCACGCTGTACGCGTGATGCGCGAGGAGTACGGAATCGATCTCGGTGACCGCCGCCCCCAACCGATCAGTGCAGTTGCGGGGCGGACTTTCGACTATGTGATCACGTTGTGCGACAAGGTTCGTGAGGTTCCCGCCGACCATGGTTCGGCTGTGGCAATTCATTGGAGTGTTGTTGATCCGTCCGCGGCCGCTGATAGTGGCCAGGCGACATATCCGAAATTCCGCTGTGCGGCTAAGGAACTGGATGCGCGTATCCACTATTGGCTGCCCGTTCTCGCGTGCCGCGGTGGGCAGGGCTGACTGTGCGCACGTTGCACCAACTGAACTCAAGGGTGCCCAAAGTTACGGGGCCGTCGCTCGTTCACTCCCGACCAAAGCGCCGCTACTGCACAGGTCCGTAGAAGTGCCCAATCGAGAAAGCAGATGCAGGATGCCTCTAGGTCGACGTGATCTATTCAAGTACAGCGGGCTAGCGGCGATGGTCGCTGCGGGCGGCGGGAGTGCCGTTGCAGGAGCCTGCTCGCGGCCGTCACCGCCCAACGGCAAGCCGGACTACACGCTGCGGATTGGCACCGGTGCTGTGGAATTGGCGCCGAATAGGATCGAGTCGACCCGGACCTACAACGGTCAGTTTCCCGGTCCGCTTCTGCGGCTCAAAGAAGGACAGCGGACTCGGGTCGATATCCACAACGACACCGATACCCCCGAGCAGTTGCACTGGCACGGTCAGCGGCTACCCGTTGATGTCGACGGTTCCGCCGAGGAGGGCACCCCGTACATCCCCGCGCACGGAATGCGGCGCATCTCGTTCGTGCCCGGCCCTGCGGGCTTTAGGTTCTATCACACCCACGTGGTTTCCGGGGCAGATCTGTCGCTCGGCCAGTACAGCGGGCTGGTCGGTCCGGTCTATATCGAACCTCGTGACAACCCCGGCGCCTACGATCAGGAAATTTTTCTGACCCTCAAAGAATTTGGGCCGATGCTCAGTAGCGGCGGCGACATGGCTGGCGACTTTCTCGCGGGTGAACAGGATCCTGCTTTGCGGGCCAAGGGCGAGGCGGCGATGAAGGCTGAGCTGGCGCAGGGCAGGCCACACGGGTTTGAAGTGGGCTATAGGGCGTTCGCGATAAACGGGCGTGTGCTAGGTCACGGCGACCCGATTCGGGTGCGAACCGGGCAGCGGGTGCTGTTCCATGTACTCAATGGCAGCGCCACCGAGGCCCGCAGCTTGGCGTTACCTGGGCATGTGTTCACCGTGATCGCGTTGGACGGCAATCCGGTGCCCAATCCCGCGCCAGTGCCGGTGCTGTGGCTCGGCGCCGCTGAGCGGATCTCGGCGATGGTGACGATGGCAAATCCGGGTGTGTGGGTACTCGGCGACCTTTCCGACGACGATCGGCGGGCCGGCATGGGTGTTGTGGTTGAATACGCCGGGCGCGGCGGTGACCCACAGTGGTCGGCGCCGCCGGCCTATATCTGGGACTATCGGATCTTCGCTGCGGCTAGCTCACCTCCGGCGTCCACACCGGATCGCACCATCGAACTCCTGATCGAGAAGCGCAACGCCGCGGACAACGGTTTCAACGTGTGGACGATGAACGGCACACCGTTCTCGATGGATACCAATGAACCTGTGTTCGATCTGCAGCGTAATGAGCTTTGCCGACTGCGGTTTCGCAATGCGAGCGACGACATACACCCCATGCACCTGCACCGGCACAGCTTCGAGATCACCCACGTTGCCGGAACGCCGACGGCAGGAGTTCGTAAAGACGTCGCGATGCTCGGTGGCTACCAGACCATGGATGTCGATTTTGTCGCTGACCAGCCCGGTTTGTCATTGCTGCATTGTCACCAGCAACTCCACATGGACTACGGATTCATGGCGTTGCTGAACACCGGGTAAGCCCCGCCGGAGGAGGTGAGAGATCGCGGCTCTTGATCAGTCTGTCTTGGTGAGCAGCACTGCCTGGTTGAATGGCAGCTTGACGAAGACCGGCCGCAACCACTTATTGACGTGCTGCCCGGCTTCTGCCTTCGTCAAGACCACCGGATTGCTGACGCCAAAAGTCCTGCCGTGGCGCCGTATTCGTCCTCCTTGGGCCGCATTGATGTTCTTGAGCCAGTCTCGGTCGGGGCCGTAAGTCAGCAGGATCGCCAGTGCGGGCTGCGCGTCGACCTCGGCGCTAAACACGTTCAACGGTGTGCGGTAGCGTTTGCCGGATCGTCGCCCGATGTGCTCGAGAATCGCGAACCCCGGGAGCCAGCCAGCCCAAAGCCGCTGAATGGGGTTGGTGACGTGCCGGTTGAACCGGGCCAGCCATTGCGGTAGCTGCATGCCAATATCAAACCAGTTCGACATCGTCTGTGTGGGCCGTACGGCAGCTCGCGAAGCCCCGGGATCGACGCAGGCGTGTGCAGCTGTGACGTTCCCGGACATCGCTCCGCTGGGCCAAACGGACGTGATTGGATTTGCAGCTCGGTATTACACCCTGTAGTCGACTGGGTCGCACCGGCTGGAACACTGGTGGTCATGGGCAGGACTGACGAGGCGACCGCGCAGGCGGTCGCATGTGGCAAAGCCTCCGGGAAGCCATCGGGCCGCGTATCCGCGGAGCTCTTCGAGAAGGCCTGTGCAGTAATTCCGGGCGGGGTGAATTCCCCGGTACGTGCATTTAGCGCGGTCGGTGGGCCCCCCCGCTTCATCACTGAAGCGAGCGGCTGCTGGCTCACTGACGTCGATGGCAACCGCTACGTCGACCTCGTGTGCTCGTGGGGTCCGATGATCCTTGGCCATGCGCACTCGGCGGTCGTCGACGCGGTCGCCAAAGCCGCTTCCTCAGGATTGTCGTTTGGGGCGCCGACACCGGCGGAGACTGAACTGGCCGCCGAGATCATTGGCCGGATGGCACCCGTGGAACGGATACGGATGGTGAACTCCGGCACCGAAGCCACAATGAGCGCGATTCGGCTGGCCCGCGGGTTCACCGGCCGGTCCAAGATTGTCAAGTTCGCCGGCTGCTACCACGGGCATGTGGACGCATTACTCGTCGACGCCGGTTCAGGGGTGGCTACGCTGGGCTTGCCATCTTCTCCCGGGATCACCGGAGCGGCAGCGGCGGACACAATCGTGTTGCCCTACAACGACATCGATGCTGTGCGGCAGACGTTCGCCAGGTTCGGCGACCAGATCGCCGCCGTGATCACCGAGGCGAGTCCTGGAAATATGGGAGTCGTTCCACCCGCACCCGGCTACAACGCTTCGCTGCGCGCGATCACGGCCGAGTACCAAGCGCTGCTGATCGTCGACGAGGTGATGACGGGCTTCCGAGTCAGCCGAAGTGGTTGGTATGGAATAGATCCGGTTGCCGCTGACTTGTTCACGTTCGGCAAGGTGATGAGCGGTGGGCTGCCGGCCGCCGCGTTCGGTGGGCGCGCTGAGGTGATGGAGCGGTTGGCTCCGTTGGGGCCGGTCTACCAAGCTGGCACGCTGTCGGGTAATCCGGTCGCGATGGCTGCCGGATTGGCAACGCTGCGCGCTGCCGACGACGAGGTCTACGCGGCGCTGCACACCAACGCTGACCGCCTCGCCGGGCTTCTGTCCGAGGCATTGGTGGATGCCGGCGTACCGCATCAGATTCCACGGGCAGGCAACATGCTCGGCGTATTTTTCGGCGAGACACCAGTCATCGATTTCGCATCGGCGCGAAGCAGCGAGACCTGGCGCTATCCGGCGTTTTTTCACGCCCTGTTGGACGCAGGTGTCTACCCGCCGTGCAGCGGTTTCGAGGCGTGGTTCGTTTCGTCCGCTCTCGACGGTCACGCTTTCGACCGGGTCGCCGATGCCTTGCCGGCTGCAGCCCGGGCCGCGGCCCAAGCGGCCCGGGAGGAGTCCTGATGGCCGAAGAAACCCGGATACATGTGATGCGGCACGGAGAGGTTTTCAACCCCACTGGCATCCTCTACGGTCGGCTTCCTGGGTTCCGCCTGTCCGATACCGGCGCGGTACAGGCGGCCGCGGTCGCCGACGCGCTGGCCGACCGCGACATCGCAGCGGTGATCGCCTCCCCGCTGCAGCGAGCCCAGGAGACCGCCGCGCCCATCGCCGCCCGGCACAACCTGCTGGTGGACACCGATCCTGACCTGATCGAGTCGGCCAACATGTTCGAGGGCCAGCGGGTGGGCCCTGGCGACGGAGCCTGGCGCGATCCCCGGTTTTGGTGGCACCTGCGCAACCCTTTTACGCCGTCGTGGGGTGAGCCCTACCGCCAGATCGCGGACCGCATGTCCACTGCGGTGGACAAGGCGCGTGTGCGTGCTGCGGGCCACGAGGCGGTGTGCGTCAGCCACCAGCTGCCGGTGTGGACGCTGCGGTTGCACCTGACCGGCAAGCGGCTCTGGCACGATCCGCGCCGCCGCGAATGCGAGCTAGCGTCAGTGACGTCGCTGGTATACGACGGCGACCGCCTTGTCGACGTGGTGTATTCGCGACCGGCGGGCGAATGACGATGCGTCGGCTGATAATGGCTGGGGCGGTGATGGCCCTGTCTACAGGGCTACTCGCCGGATGCTCCGGGCGTGATGCCGTCGCCCAGGGCGGAACCTTCGAATTCGTCTCGCCCGGCGGCAAAACCGACCTCTTCTACGATCCGCCCGAAAAGCGTGGCCGCCCCGGCCCGCTGTCTGGGCCGGACCTGATGGAGCCGGCTCACACGCTCTCACTCGACGGATTTGCCGGGCAGGTCGTCGTCATCAACGTGTGGGGGCAGTGGTGTGGGCCCTGCCGCGCCGAGGTCACCCAGCTGCAGCGAGTGTACGAGGCCACCCGCACCTCTGGGGTGTCATTCCTCGGGATCGACGTGCGTGACAACAACCGCCAGGCCGCCCAGGATTTCGTCGATGATCGGCACGTGTCGTTCCCATCGATATACGACCCCGCGATGCGCACCCTGATCGCTTTCGGCGGCAAGTATCCGACCACGGTGATTCCATCCACGCTGGTGCTAGATCGCCGACACCGGGTCGCAGCTGTGTTCCTGCGTGAACTGCTGGCCGAAGACCTGCAGCCAGTGGTCGAGCGGGTGGCAGCCGAGGCTCCTGGGAAAGAACCCGGGGGCCAGTCCCGGCCGCGACCGCAATGAGCGGGTTCGCCGACATCGCCGCGGCAGGGCCGCTGCTGGTGGCAGTGGCGGTGTGCCTGCTCGCCGGCCTAGTGTCCTTTGCTTCGCCCTGCGTGGTGCCGTTGGTGCCGGGTTATCTGTCGTATCTGGCCGCCGTCGTTGGCGTCGACGATGAGCGGCCAGCCTCGGGGCAGGTTTCGCTGGCGTCCCGGTGGCGGGTGACCGGATCAGCGGCGTTGTTCGTGGCCGGGTTCACCATGGTGTTCGTGCTCGGCACCGTTGCCGTTCTGGGGATGACCACCACACTGATTACCAATCAACTGATGTTGCAGCGGGTGGGAGGTGCGCTGACGATCGTCATGGGCCTGGTGTTCGTCGGCTTCGTCCCGGTGCTCCAACGCCAAGCCAGGCTCACGCCACGACAGTTGACGACGGTAGCGGGGGCACCCGTGCTGGGCGCGGTGTTCGCACTGGGCTGGACACCGTGTTTGGGGCCGACGTTGACTGGGGTCATCACCGTTGCTTCGGCAACCGACGGCGCCAACGTGGCGCGTGGAATCGTGTTGGTGATTGCCTACTGTATGGGCTTGGGCATCCCGTTCGTACTGCTGGCTTTCGGCTCGGCGCGCGCGGTGGCGGGTCTCGGCTGGCTTCGTCGGCACACCAGGTCCATCCAGATCTTTGGCGGCGCCTTGCTTATCGCCGTCGGTGTCGGGCTGGTAACCGGGGTGTGGAACGACTTCGTCTCGTGGCTGCGGGATGTGTTTGTGAGCGATGTTAGGTTGCCGATTTGAGTACCCAGTTTGAGGTGCGAGCAGACGCTGAATCGGGACAAACGACCCGGATCTGGGTGGTATTGCGTCTTCTCGCGCAAAAGGGACGCAACACCTGGCGCAGTTTGACTTCGATGGGTACTGCGCTGGTGCTGCTATTTCTGCTGGCGCTTGGCGCGATACCAGGTGCGCTGCTGCCGCAGCGCAGCCTCAACGTCGGAAAAGTCGACGAGTACCTGGCCGCGCACCCGGTGATCGGACCATGGCTCGATGAGCTGCAAGCTTTCGACGTGTTCTCGAGCTTCTGGTTTACCGCTGTCTACGCGTTGCTGTTCGTGTCCCTGGTCGGTTGCCTGACTCCGCGGATGATCCAGCACGCTCGAAGCCTGCGCGCAACGCCGGTGGCTGCTCCGCGAAACCTGGCCCGCCTCCCCAAGTACGCGCGCTCAGAGGTTCTCGCCGATCCAGCCGACCTGAGCCGCATGGCTACCGTGATACCGGGCCGGCTACGCGGCTGGCGCACCGCCATACGGGAGCAGAACGGCGTCGTCGAGGTATCGGCCGAAAAGGGCTACCTGCGCGAATTCGGCAACCTCGTTTTCCACTTCTCGTTACTCGGTCTCCTCATCGCGGTGGCGGTCGGCAAGTTGTTTGGCTACGAGGGCAACGTGATCGTCATCGCAGACGGCGGCCCGGGCTTTTGCTCAGCGTCGCCGGCTGCCTTCGACTCTTTCCGAGCCGGTAACACCGTTGATGGCACCTCGCTGCATCCCATCTGCATCCGGGTCAACGATTTTTCGGCGCACTACCTGCCCTCGGGGCAAGCGACCTCGTTCGCCGCCGAAATCGACTATCAGGCCGGCGACGATCTTCTTGCAAACAGCTGGCGGCCGGGCCGGCTCGAGGTTAACCACCCGCTGCGGGTCGGCGGCGATCGTGTGTACCTGCAAGGCCACGGATACGCACCCACTTTCACAGTGACGTTCCCAGATGGTCAGATTCGCACCTCGACTGTGCAGTGGCGCCCCGACAACCCACAGACGTTGTTGTCGTCGGGAGTAGTGCGAATCGACCCGCCCTCCGGCAGTTATCCCGACCCCGATCAGCGTCGTGAGCATGAGATCGCGATTCAGGGCCTGCTCGCGCCGACCGAGCAACTGGACGGCACCTTATTGTCCTCACGGTTCCCGGCGCTCAATGCGCCCGCGGTGGCTATCGACATTTATCGCGGCGACACTGGGTTGGACAGTGGTCGGCCGCAATCGCTGTTCACGCTGGATCCCCGGCTTATTCAGCAAGGTCGGCTGACCAAGGAAAAACGGGTCAATCTGCGCGCCGGTGAGCAGGTTCGGCTTGACGCGGGCCCAGCGGCCGGGACGGTTGTTCGTTTCGACGGCGCGGTGCCGTTCGTCAATCTTCAGGTCTCCCATGACCCAGGTCAGATCTGGGTGCTGGCCTTCGCCGCCACCATGATGGTTGGCCTGGTGGTTTCACTGCTGGTGCGGCGCCGCCGGGTGTGGGTCCGCTTTTCAGCAGGGCCCGAGCGGGCCGCAGAAACCGCGGGTACGGTGAACGTCGAGTTGGGTGGCCTGGCACGCACCGACAACTCCGGGTGGGGCGACGAGTTCGAGCGGCTAACCGAGCGGTTGCTCGCCGGGCTCGGCGAGGCCGGCGTAGGCGAGACGGCGGTCCGGGTATCCCCAGAGTCCAGAAGGAGCTCTCAGGTGGACGTCAGATGAACACCGCGAACATCAACATCGGTCTGGCCGGTTACTCGGACTTGGCATTCACCTCAGCCGTGATCGCCCTGGTAGTCGCTTTGCTGCTGCTGGCCTTCGAGCTGGCGAATGTCGGTGGCCGCAAAGTAGTTGAGCGTGAACTGGTGCCCGCCGCATCGGTAGCTGCCGACAGCAGCACCCCTGGCATCGTGGTGGAAGCTTCCCAGCGGTCGTTCGATGAGCGGGTTGGTCGGGCCGGGCTAGCGGTGATCTATCTGGGTATCGGCTTGCTACTGGGGTGCGTCGTGTTGCGTGGCTTGGCCACAATGCGGGCACCTTGGGGCAACATGTACGAGTTCATCAATCTGACTTGTCTGTTCGGGTTGTCGGCTGGTGCGATTGCATTGCGCCGCCCGCAGTACCGGTCGCTATGGGTTTTCCTGCTGGTCCCGGTGCTGATCCTGTTGGCAGTGTCTGGACACTGGCTCTATGCCAATGCTGCGCCGGTGATGCCGGCGCTGCAGTCCTATTGGCTGCCGATTCACGTCTCGGTGGTGAGCCTCGGTTCGGGGGTGTTTCTGGTCGCGGGCATCGCGAGCATCCTGTTCCTGGTGCGGACATCATCGCTGGGTGAGCCCGGAAGGTCGAGCACGCTGGCCCGCGTGGTGCAGAAGTTGCCCGACGCCCAGACCTTGGATCGGCTCGCATACCGAACCACGATCTTCGCCTTCCCGGTGTTCGGTTTCGGGGTGATATTCGGGGCGATCTGGGCCGAAGGAGCCTGGGGCAGGTACTGGGGGTGGGACCCCAAAGAAACGGTGTCGTTCGTTGCCTGGGTGGTGTATGCGGCCTACCTGCACGCTAGGTCGACCGCCGGGTGGCGGGACAGGAAAGCGGCGTGGATCAACGCCGTCGGATTTGTGGCCATGGTCTTCAACTTGTTCTTCGTTAACCTGGTCACTGTCGGCCTGCACTCCTATGCGGGAGTGGGCTGAGCATTTGGCAGCAATCGACATTAGCTAGTGCAACAAGGGGGATTCACGTGTCTGAGAATCCAACGGCTGGGGTAAGTGCGCCTCCGAGCGATGACGAAGATGGAGGCACGGATCATCCGACGGTGCAGTTGCCTGCTTTGCCCTATTCGGGCGCGCTGCTCACCGAATCCGATGACGAGACATCCGACGGGGGCTTCGCAGACGAGTCTGCGGGTGTGCCGCCAGCTACAGAAACGTCGGCATGGGAATCCGCACCCATTGCCGATATCGAGCAAGCTGATGCGGCGGCATACAGCGACTGTTTCGATGGACCGGGCGAAGGGTCGAGTGCTTTAGTTGTCCAGACCGCTGGCCCCGCTGAAAGGCCTGCATATAACCCGGACCCGGTTCCGCAAACGCCCTATCCGGAACTGGCCACTACTTCGCTGCTGCGCCCGGTAAAGCCGCCGCCGTCAGAGGGCTGGCGCCGGTTGCTTTATGTGCTCTCTGGTCGGCTGATCAACGTGGGGGAGGGCGCTCGGGCTGCTCGCCACAACAACCTCGTCGCGCAGGTCAATCGGCCGCTGCGGGGCTGCTACCGGATCGCGCTGCTGTCGCTGAAGGGGGGTGTCGGTAAAACCACGATCACCGCCACCCTCGGGTCCACCTTCGCCTCGGTGCGCGGCGACCGGGTGGTGGCGGTCGACGCCAGTCCAGACCGCGGCACGCTGAGCCAGAAGGTTTCGTTGGAGACCCCGGCCACGGTGCGACACTTGCTGCGTGACGCCGACGGCATCGAGCGTTACAGCGATGTCCGCGGTTATACGTCTCAGAGTCCGAGCGGGCTGGAGGTCCTGGCATCCGACAGCGATCCGGCCGTATCGGACGTTTTCGGCGCCGACGACTACGTCGGTGTTCTGGAAATCCTCGAACGGTTCTATGGCCTGGTGCTCACCGATTGCGGTACTGGACTGCTGCACTCAGCGATGTCGGCGGTGCTCGAAAAGTCCGATGCGCTGATCGTGGTCAGCTCGGCATCCATTGACGGTGCACGCAGCGCTTCGGCGACGCTGGACTGGCTGGACGCGCATGGTCACGAGGACCTGGTGCGTAACTCGATCGCGGTCATCAACGGCGTCCGACCACGCTCAGGCAAAGTTGACGTGCAACAGGTGGTTGAGCATTTCTCTCGGCGCTGCCGTGCAGTACGCATAGTGCCGTTCGACCCGCATCTGGAGGCAGGGGCAGAGGTTTCTCTTGGACGGCTCAAGCGGGAGACCCGCGACGCACTAACCGAATTGGCGGCCGTGATTGCCGATGCGTTCCTGGGCGACCTGCGCCGGTCGAACCCGGATTTCGCCTAGCGTGGGTTGTTGTCCCCGTGTCCCAACCGCCGCAAGAATTCCGGGTCGTCGTCGGGCCCGATGACGCGAGTTTTCGGTCGGCTGGCCTGCGCCCGCGCAGCGCGCCAGCCTACGTAGATCAGTGTCCCCAAAACCAGGACGAGGAGCAGGTAGAGCACTCAACACCTCCTGACAGTAAATATACTCGCGTCGTAGGCTCAGACTGTGTCAGAAGCGCCTAACGACAGTCCCGATTGGTATCGCGGCGTTATTGATGTGGTGATCTACGCGGTGGCGCGGTTGCTCCTCGCGGTGGTGCTAGGCGGTGCGATTTACGGCGTGGCGCGGCTGGTCGGAGTGGCCGAATTCCCGCTCGTCGTTGCCGCGTTGTTCGCCCTGATTATCGCAATGCCTCTGGGTATATGGCTGTTCGGCCCGTTGCGGCGTCGTGCTACCGCTGCGCTGGCGACGGTGGGCGAGCGTCGACGCGCAGAACGTGAGCAGTTGCGTGCCAGGCTGCGCGGTGAGGCTGCGCCCGGCAAGGTGCCTGATGAGCAGTGAAGTGTGCGCTCAACTTCACAGACTCGCAATGGACTTCACCAGAATGACAACCTAATACCGGTGGCGCGGTGTAGCCGCAGCCGTCCCAACAGACACGTGAGATTGATGGACTCGTAGATGTTGCGCGAAAACACCCGTACGGCAGCCAAGCCGACAATCTGTCTAGATCTGATGGGCCAAGAACAACGCAGCTGACATGACGATCGCCCACACTGCCATCGCCAGACCGGTGTCACGCAGTACTGGGATCAGCTCTACGCCGCTGCGGCCACCGCGAACCGGCGCCATTGCTCGCAGCGCCAGCGGAGTCGCCACCAACGCGGCGGCGCACCACGGCGTCGCAATGATCAGTACGAGACTCAGGACTCCAGCGGTAGCCAGCAGTGCTTGGTACAGCACCCTGGTGCGTTGATCACCCAACCGGACTGCCAGAGTGAGTTTGTCTGACTGCGCGTCGGTGGGTATGTCGCGCAGATTGTTGGCCACCAGCACCGATGACGACAACGCTCCTGTCGATACCGCCAGCACCACTCCTACCCAGTCGATACGTAATGCTTGGGTGTATTGCGTGCCGAGTACCGCGATCAAGCCGAAGAACACAAAAACTGCCAGCTCACCGAAGCCCGCATAGCCGTAGGGTCGTGCTCCGCCGGTATATAGCCAGGCTCCGGCGAGGCAGATGGCGCCGACCACGATCAGCCAAGGAGCGCTCAGTGCCGCGAGCACTAAGCCTGCCGCCGCAGCAACCGTCAGGCTCAGGACCGCCGCGGCCAGCACCGAGCGCGGGTTTGCCAGCCGCGAGCCGACCAGCCGCAACGGTCCGGCTCGATAGTCGTCGGTGCCGCGGATGCCGTCGGAGTAGTCGTTGGCGTAGTTGACTCCGATAGTCAATGCGACTGCGACGACGAGCGCGAGCAGCGCTTTCCACCACACCGCGCCGTTCAGCCACCCCGCGGCGCCGGTACCGGCGACCACCGGTGCCACTGCGTTCGGAAGCGTGCGCGGTCGCGCGCCGGAAATCCACTGCGTGAAACTGGCCACTAAAACATCCTGCCAGGATGCTGACGCAGCCAGGCACGAGCGATCGACGCGAGGCGATGCATGACAATAGGCGGATGCTCGGAGTGATTGGTGGCAGCGGCTTTTACACGTTCCTTGAACAGTCCAATGGATCTGTGCGCGAGATCACTGTGGACACCCCGTACGGCAAACCGAGCGCTCCGATCGCCGTAGGCGCAATCGGGGGGCACGAAGTCGCGTTTCTGCCTAGGCACGGGCTAAATCATTACTACTCGGCGCACACCGTGCCGTACCGGGCCAATATGTGGGCGCTGCGCGGGCTCGGTGTGCGGCGGGTTTTTGCGCCATGCGCGGTCGGCAGCCTGAACCCCGAAATCGGGCCGGGTACTGTTGTCGTTCCGGATCAGCTGGTTGACCGAACTAGCGGCCGAGCTGACACCTACTTCGACTCCGGTGGTGTGCACGCCACCTTCGCCGATCCATACTGCCCGACGCTGCGGACCGCGGTAACCGGCCTGCCTGGAGCGGTTGACGGCGGCACGATGGTGGTGATCCAAGGACCGCGGTTCTCTACCCGCGCGGAAAGCCAGTGGTTTGCAGCGGCTGGGTTCAGCCTGGTTAACATGACCGGCTACCCAGAGGCGATACTGGCTCGGGAACTCGAACTATGCTATGCGGCAATCGCTTTAGTGACCGACGTGGATGCTGGAGTCACCCTGGGTGAGGGTGTCAAGGCTGCCGAGGTGTACGCCGGATTCGGGGAAAATATGCAACTGCTCAAGAAGTTGGTAGAGGCGGCAATAGGACGGGTCGCCGACGAGCGAACGTGTACCCACTGTCTGCAACATTCCGGTGTCGCCTTGCCGTTTGAACTGCCATGAGGGTGCTGCTTACCGGCGCGGCCGGTTTCATCGGTTCCCGGGTGGGCGCTGCACTGCGGGAAGCGGGCCATGAGGTGGTCGGCGTGGACATGTTGCTGCCAGCCGCGCACGGCCTGAATCCAGTGCTACCCCGGGGATGTCACTTGGTCGACGTCCGTGACGCCGATGCGCTGGCTCCGCTGTTGGCTGGTGTTGATCTGGTCTGTCATCAGGCCGCCATGGTGGGTGCCGGGGTGAACGCAGCTGACGCACCGGCCTATGGCGGTCATAATGATTTCGCTACCACGGTGCTGTTGGCGCAGATGTTCGCCGCCGGGGTCCGTCGCCTGGTGCTGGCGTCGTCGATGGTGGTTTACGGGCAGGGGCGCTATGAATGTCCGGCGCATGGAACCGTCGACCCGTTGCCGCGGCAGAGTGTCGACCTCGATGCCGGGATTTTCGAGCATCGCTGCCCGCTGGGCAGTGAGGAGCTGAAGTGGCAGTTGGTTGACGAGGACGCCATCCTGCAGCCGCGAAGCTTGTATGCGGCAAGTAAAACGGCGCAGGAGCATTACGCGCTGGCGTGGTCTGAATCAACGGGCGGGTCGGTGGTGGCATTGCGTTACCACAACGTCTACGGTCCCGGCATGCCGCGTGATACCCCATACTCCGGAGTTGCGGCGATCTTCCGTTCATCACTCGAAAATGGTCAGCCGCCAAGGGTTTTCGAAGATGGCGGTCAGATGCGTGACTTCGTCCACGTCGACGATGTGGCGGCCGCCAACCTGGCGGCGGCCAATCTGGCTGCGACCGACGCGGGTGGCTTTACTGCGGTCAACGTCTGCTCCGGAAGGCCGATCTCGATCCTGGATGTGGCGACCGCGCTCTGCGAGGCCCGAGGTTGCGACATCTCGCCGGCTATCACCGGGCAGTACCGCAGTGGCGATGTGCGCCACATTGTCGCCGATCCCGCGCGGGCAGCCGAGGTGCTGGCGTTTCGCGCGGCGGTGGAACCCCGCGAGGGATTGCGCGAATTCGCGTTCGCGCCGCTTCGTTGATGCTCGGCTAGCTGGCTCTACGAGGTCTTGTCAGGTGGCCGGAAGATCTTCGGACGCAATTGTTGCCCGCGAGCAGCCGACCGGAAGATCCGGGGCGCCGGACTGGACAAGACCTTGGTAGGCGCGTTCCCAACGCTGGTCGGTCCCCTTCGTGGGTGTCGCGGGGGTCGCGTGAGCGGGCGCTGGCGTCCGCTGACGACGACCGCGGCGACGATGCAGAGCGCCAGTCCACACAGCACCACATCGAAGGTGCTGGTGATCTGTTGGGCGAGATTGTTCCCGTAAACGGGATTCGCCGAAACGGCGGGGGATTCCTGGAAACGTGGAGCCAGTGCGATGCCCAAAATTACGCGAGCAACGGTGAGGGCGGCGAGAAGGCCACACAGCGAGGAGATAATTCTGGCCGGCACGATGGTATTGAGCAGGTTGACGCGCAGCCATAGCGCTAGTAGCGCGGCGAACAGGTCGAATGCCGCCAGCGTCATCGTGTCGTAGCGTGAGAAGGGGAAATTCAACGTCACCGCGACGCCGAGGTCGGTGATTCTCATCGCCACTGAGCTCAGGCACCATACAACGATCAGCAGCAAGCCGTTTCGGGTCGCCGCGCGCCAGCCGTCTTTGTCGGTAGATGAGGTCTGGGAGGAAGAGTTGAACGTGGCTAGTGGCACGAATATCGCTGCGGAAGCCGCCCACGCGAGATAGCCCTCATACCCGACTCCTGCCGTCGATGTGTTCTGCGCGATACCGTGGAATGCGTCGATTTCGCGGCCGACCGGAATGCTCCACACGATGATTCCGGAAACCAGGGTCGACGCGCCGAGCATTAGGATCGTGAACCGTGCGGCCTTGGTGCCCTGAAGCAGCCACCTAGACGCCACTAGTACCGCGGCGAGCGCAGCCGCGCCATACACCACCGCGGTTACGATCACCGCGATGTTCTGTTTGCCAAATTCAGCCGAACCGTTGGAGTCGGGTAATGCGTACCGCACCCGCCAGTACAGGTTGTAGCCGGAGCCGAGTGCGGCAGCGGCAATAGAGGAACAGCCGACGATCTGAGCGGTGCTCAGCCAGCCTCGGTGTTCGCCATCGCCTGCGGTTGGGCTGGCGATCGCCGGCTGGGCGGCCAGCACCGAGCCGGCGATACCGAGCCACCCTCCCGGCCCAACACCGCCTGGCATGTGAACTGTTCCACCCGTGCGGATCGTCTCGAATACGTCATATGCGACGAAGCCCAGCAAAAGCAGCAGATAGGGGACGTTGAGCCCGAGACGAAGCCGGCTGAGCAGAACAGGGTTAAACCGCGTGCCGGACAGCTTCCAGGGGCCAACATAGGTCACCGCCAGAGCTGCCAAGGACAGCATTGTGGCTAGCGCGAGGACGACGAACAACGATCTGCTGCTGCCGGGGATTCCCCAGCCGAAATACAGGTTCCACGGGAAGAACAGCGCGATGACCACCAAGGTAGCGGCGGTCTGATCGCGTATAGCGTTTCGCTTTCGTACCGGGTCTGGCGCCGAGTCTCGGACTGTGACCGAGTCCGGGTTAGCGCTAGCAATCGGGCCGGTGGGCGTATCGTCGCTGGCTTGGCTCACGATGCCCCCAGGAGATCAAGGTCGGTTGTCAATGGTGCCGGTTCGGCCCGCCGGCGAGTAACCCCCCTGCTGGGCCAACCGTGTTGTTCGATTGCGAACATATTCTCCGTCCGGACGACGCGCACTGGTACCGCTTGGCTCGTTTGGCGGTCGCGGTTCCGCGGTGACCGTCCCGCCGGTGGGGAATCCGGTTACGCTGCGCTCATAGAGGAACCTCGGCGCCCGATCGACGAACACGGCCGACGGTATCGCAGTGTAATGATGCCGGGCATTGCTGGTCGTGGGGTGGCTAACTAAAGGAGAGCCGCAGATGGACGTCGTTTTGGGGGTGGCGGTCACCGGGCGGGTCGCGCGGTTGGTCCTGGTCGAGTCTGCTGGTCGTGACAACGCCGTGATCGACCAATACGAGGTCGATGTGGCCGAGAACCCCGTCGAAGTGCTGACCGAGACTGTGGCTGGTACGAATCAGCTGCTGGCCGAGGAGAACCACCGCCTGGTTGCCACTCGGTTGTGCTGGCCAGATTCGGAGAAGGCCGACGAGTTGCGGCAATCCCTCGACAATTCCGGAGTACAGGATGTGGAGGTGCTGTCGGAGCCGGATGCTGCGACAGCGCTATCGCGAACAGCGAGTGTGTCGGGCTCTGCCGTTCTGCTGGTCGGTGATGAGACGGCGACATTATCCGTGGCGGGCGTCCAGGAATCGCCACCGACTGTTCTAGCTGCCGGGCCGGTTGATGGCGCCGACGACGCGGCAGCTTTCGAAACGTTGGTGGCGCGGGTTGGCGACGAGGCAGGTGCCCAGGGCGACGTGTTTTTGGTGGGCGCCTCAAGCGAGCTAACTTCTTCTGATCTCAACGGGCTCGCCGACCAGCTTCGTGGTGCTTCGACCATGCGTGTGGAAACCCCGGAAGATCCCACCTTCGCGCTCGCGCATGGTGCGGCGCTGGCGGCCGGCACAGCACAGATGACCACGGCTCAGCCTGCGGTACCCGGGGAAACGACTACGTTTCTCGCTCCGGCGGAGGTAGCTCAGTCGAATCAGGAAGAGAATTCGGATGCACAGCTGGCGTACTCACAGACCGGCGAGGACGAATTGCTTCCGGTTGAGCAGATCGAAGGTTTCGATGAATATGGCGACGCCGACGACCATGGCGCAGCTGAGTCCGGTCGGGTGCCGCTCAACAGGCGATCATTGCTGATCAGCAACGCCGTTGTCGCTTTCGCGGTCGTCGGGTTCGCTTCGCTAGCGGTCGCAGTAGCAGTCACAGTCCGGCCGACCGCGGCTTCCCAGCCCGTCGAGGGACACCAGAACGCTCAGCCGGGAAAATTTCTGCCTCTGCTTCCAACTCAACAACAGGCGCCTGTCCCACCGCCACCGCCTGACGCACCCACGGCAGGATTTCAGGGCGGCACCATTCCGGCGGTCCAGAATGTGATTCCGCGCCAAGGAACCGGAGGGACACCTGCTGCGCCGGTCCCGGCGCCGGCCCCACCCGGTGTGGTGCCCGCGCCAGTGCCGGTTCCGGTCCCGATAATCATTCCCCTGCCCGGTTTGAGGCCCCGGATACCCATTCCACCGGTCGTACCCCCGCGTACCGTGACTATCTCGCCGACGACGACCGCCCCGACGTCGAGTGCGGTTCCGACGTCGAGTGTGGCTCCGACGTCGAGTGCGGTTCCGACGTCGAGTGTGGCTCCGACGTCGAGTGCGGTTCCGACGTCGAGTGTGGCTCCGACGTCGAGTGCGGTTCCGACGTCGAGTGTGGCTCCGACGTCGAGTGCGGTTCCGACGTCGAGTGCGGTTCCGACGTCGAGTGCGGTTCCGACGTCGAGTGCGGTTCCGACGTCGAGTGCGGTTCCGACGTCGAGTGCGGTTCCGACGTCGAGTGCGGTTCCGACGGCACCCGAGACCATTGCGTCAACGACCGTGGCTCCGACGACGGTGGCTTCGGAGCCGCAGCAGCCGACTGGCTCGCTCGGCGACCCAGCAGCCGGCGCAGGTGGTTTCGGGTCTGGTTCGGGTGGTTCTGAGGCTGGGGGTGGTGGTTTCGGGTCTGGTTCGGGTGGTTCTGAGGCTGGGGGTGGTGGTTTCGGGTCTGGTTCGGGTGGTTCCGGGGCTGGGGGTGGTGGTTTCGGGTCTGGTTCGGGTGGTTCCGGGGCTGGGGGTGGTGGTTTCGGGTCTGGTTCGGGTGGTTCCGGGGCTGGGGGTGGTGGTTTCGGGTCTGGTTCGGGTGGTTCCGGGGCTGGGGGTGGTGGTTTCGGGTCTGGTTCGGGTGGTTCCGGGGCCGGCTGATCCGAGCCGACGTCTGGAGATGGTGGTTGAACCGGCTGCCGAGCGGGGCCTCCGCACGGGTCGGCGCCTGCATCGAGCCGCTACCGTCTCGCCTACTCTGGGGGGCTATGCCCGAGGACGCTGTGACGGTGGTGCTGCCTTGTCTCAATGAGGAGGAGTCGCTGCCGGCGGTGCTTGCCGCGATTCCCGCCGGCTATCGGGCACTCGTGGTGGACAACAACAGCACCGATGGCACTGCCGCGGTCGCCGCCCAACACGGCGCCCAAGTGGTCGCCGAATCACGGCCCGGATACGGGGCGGCCGTGCATGCGGGTGTTGTCGCCGCGACCACCCCCATCGTTGCCGTTCTCGACGCGGACGGCTCGATGCATGCAGGCGACCTGCCCCGCCTGGTCGCCGTCCTTGACCAAGGTGCCGACATGGTGACCGGTAGGCGTCGGCCGGTGCCCGGATTGCGCTGGCCGTGGGTCGCCCGGGTGGGCACCGTCGTGATGAGCTGGCGGCTGCGCACTCGTCATGGTTTGCCGGTGCATGACATAGCGCCCATGCGAGTAGCCCGGAGAGAGGCACTGCTAGCTCTGGGTGTCGTCGACCGACGTTCGGGCTACCCACTGGAACTGCTGGTCCGTGCCGGGGCTGCTGGTTGGCGCGTGGTCGAACTCGATGTCAGCTACGGTCCTCGGACCGGCGGAAAATCTAAGGTCAGTGGTTCATTGCGGGGGAGCGTGATCGCGATTTTGGACTTCTGGAAGGTGATTTCGTGAGTCTCCTACCGGTGACAGTGTTGGTGGTCGCCAAGGCGCCGTCATCCGGTCTGGCCAAGACAAGGCTGGCCGCGACGGTCGGAGACCAGGTCGCCGCCAATATCGCCGCCGCCGCGCTGCTCGATACCCTCGACGTCGTTGCCGCCGCACCGGTGGCCGCGAAAGTGGTAGCGCTGACCGGCGACCTGGAGACCGCCGCCGGCGCCGCCGAGATCCGTCAACGACTCGATTCCTTCACGGTGATCCAGCAGCGAGGCACCGACTTCGCTGACCGGCTTGCCAATGCACACGCCGATGCGGCCAATGGGCAACCGGTGTTACAGATCGGGATGGACACCCCGCAGGTGACCGTCGATTTGCTGATCGATTGCGCACGTCAACTACTCAAGGCGCCCGCGGTGCTCGGGTTGGCGCACGATGGCGGCTGGTGGATGCTTGGGGTTCGCCATGCGGCTGCGGCCGAGTGCCTGCGCGCTGTTCCGATGTCTCAACCAGATACCGGGGAACTTACGCTGAAGGCATTGCACAACAATGGTATTGATGTGACGCGGCTGGAACAGTTGGCCGACTTCGATGTCGTCGCCGACGTTGCCGCGGTGCGCGATGCCTGCCGCCCTGAGAGTCGGTTCGCCCAGGTCACTAGAGCGGCTGGTCTCTGAGCTATCAGCTCCGCGCGTGTTCTGCGGCAAACAGACTCGTAGTCTTTGACTGATACACCGCTGTTGCCGGCTAGATGCGGACGCACTCGATGACGACCGCAGGCGGATACTTCAAGTATTCGTCGAAGTAATCATCCTCGCGAGCAACGTCGGGTTCCGGGGCAAGCTCAGGCATGTGTACAACGAAATCGCGAAATCCTGCTTCGTGGAGGGCGGATCTATACGCCTCAATCGGCAGGTAATAGTTCTCGATAACGAAGGAGGTGTCCTCAATGAACGCGGTCAGCTCGATGGGCGCTCCCTCAAATGTTTCCTCGGCCAGCCTTATCTGGAATCCGTACTTGCGATAGTCGGGTACCTGCTCAAACGTGTACAGTTCCGGGTTGGTGGTAAGAGTCACGAACCGGCCGCCCCGCTTGACACGGGACGCTAGGCCGTAGCACATCCTGCTGAGTTCGTCGCGGTTCCGCGCGTACACCAAAAGGTAAGCTGCGACGACGATATCGAAATCTTGTTGCGGCACAACCGACCGAGCGTCGGCGACGTCGTATTCGATGCCCAGTGGCTCGCGAGCTTCTTGGTCGCGGGCAAGGCTAATCATCTTCTCGGAGATGTCGAATCCCATTGTGGCAGTGGCGCCGGCGCGTTTGAGAACGCGAGTGTAATCTCCGGAACCGCAGGCGGCATCGAGAACGCTTTTCCCCGTCACATCGCCGATGCATTTCAGGAACGAGTACGCCTCAATTCTGGATCGGACGGGAAGGTTCTTCGTCTTTTTGTACTGTTCGGCGATATCGCCCTCGTTGTAGTTGGTTACCATGTTGTCTCCATTCTCTGCCGAAGTACCAGGGCAGCCATCGGATCTCGTGTTTGACGGCCTCGTCATCGCGTAGTCGCCTACCAGTGTGTGAAGATGATGCTGTTCAGCAGCAGTGCTCCGGTAGCGTTGATGGCCAGCCACACACGATGTGAACGGGGTGGCAGCAGGGCGGGCGCGGCAGTCAGCCAGATCGTGAATGGCAGCCAGATCCGTTCGGTCTCCGCTTTGCTCAGCATGCTCAGGTCAGCGCAAACGATGGCGGCTAGCATCGCCAGCAGCAGTAAGTGGAATCCGGATCGGCGACAGACTGCGGCCCTATCGAATACTCGACCGATACCCGCGACGCTGCCCAGCCCGATGGCGCAGACGACTGCCGCCAAGTTGGCCCAGGACCAGTACTGGAACGGTCGGTCGTGAGCGATGCCCTGCCAGTAGCGCTCTTGAACGAGGGTGTAACCGTCGAACCAAGAGAACCCGGCAACGGCGAAGGCCACTGCCACCGCCAACGCGGCTACCACGGCCGGCCCCAGTGTCCGCAGAGCGTCCCGCCAGTGAGCTGCCCCGAGCAGTATCGCCAGCACCGGTAGCCCCATCAGCACTAAGCCGTAGTTGAGGAAGACTCCCCACCCGAGCAGCAGGCCCGCCCCGGCGGCTGCCAGCGTCGGGAACCGCACCGTGCCGTGCACGGCCAATGCCAGCAACGCGATGCCCCAGGCGGCGACGCCAGCGAAGTATCCGTCTGCGGACACCGCGATCCAGATCACAGTCGGTGCAACGGCAACGAACGGCGCCGCCCGCCGAGCTATGTCCTCGCTGGCAAGAACACGCACGGTAATCAGGGCGGCTGCCGCCGCACTGGTGCCCACGACGAGGCAGAGCAACCCTGCCCACGCGCCGCCATGCAGACCGATCCGATCCATCCATACAAAGGTCAGCAAGGCGCCTGGCGGATGCCCTGACACGTGCGTAACCCATGAATTCGGTTGGAAGTCGACAATCCGGCTCGAGAACGTGCGCAAAGTGGCCGGGATATCGGTGATTCCAGGCACCTGCCACAGATATTCGTCTTTGGTGGTCAGCCGGTCTGTGAAGCCGCGTTGCCAGCCATCGATCATCGCCAGGGAAAACGCCCATGCACACGCGGTGGCCCAGCTGCCTAACGTCACCATCCGCCAGGAAAGTCGTTGCGCTAAGACTGTTCCCCACACCACGGCTGCCACAGCGATGAGGATCGCCGGAGCCGTGCCCCAGCCGGCATGGACATCCCAGAGACCGAAGATCGGCGCGGAGCCGGCATGCATCGCAAACTGCTCGGGTCCGGTATCGAGGCGCGGCCTGATTCCCCGGTCTACTCTCGGCAGCACGAATGCGGCCGCAACCAGGACGACCCCGACGGTGACTGTCAATACTTCTGGGGGTACCCCCCGGCGACCTATCCTCACGATTGCCCAGCCTATTGATCGGGCCGAGTGAACCGTCGCACCAATGCCGCCCGATCCACCTTGCCGATTCCGCGTCGAGGGACTGCGTCCACAACATGGTGTTCGCGCGGAGCGGCCGTGATGTCGAGGGTTTGCGCCACGTGTGCACGTAGCGCGTCGAGGGTTGGTGCCGGGCAATCATCGTTGACCACGATCGCGGCGACGACCCGCTGCCCCAGTCGGTTGTCGGCAACTCCAAAAACGGCACAATCACTCACCGCGGGGTGGGTGCACAGCGCGGCCTCTACGGGCTGCGGCAAGACAGTCAGACCGCCCGTGCTGATCGCCTCGTCCGCGCGGCCCAGCACCGTTAGCGCGCCCGAATCATCCAGGGTGCCCAGATCCTCGGTGTGAAACCAGCCCGATTCGGCGAACGGATCCGGCTCGATGGGGTTCCGGTAGCCCTTAGCCAGAGTCTTTCCGCCGACCGCGACGCGGGAATCGGCCAATATGCGCAGCTGCACTCCCTGCAGTGGAAAGCCGTCATAGACGCAGCCCCCAGCGGTCTCGCTCATACCGTAGGTGCGCACCACCGTGATGCCGGCGGCCGCCGCGGCGGTGAGGATCGGTGATGGAGCTGGTCCGCCACCGATCAGAACAGCATCGAGTTCAGCGAGCGCGGCGGCGGCTGCCGGATCGTTGAGCGCCTTGGCCAGCTGGGCCGCGACCAGCGACGTGTACCGGCGGCCAGGGCCCAAGCGCTCTACGGCGCTTGGCAATTGACTGACGTCGAATCCTGCGGAGACGTCCAGCTCGACCGGAACCGAACCCGCCAGGACGCTTCGCACCAGCACTTGCAGACCGGCGATATGACAAGACGGCACGGCTAGCAGCCAGCATCCCGGTCCGCCGATACGGTCGTAGGTGGCCGATGCACTGGCAATCAAGGCGTCGGCGGTCAGCAGGGCACCTTTGGGTGCGCCGGTGGTTCCCGACGTCGTCGCTACCAACGCGACATCGTCGTCGATGTACTCGCCCACGCGCAATGCGCGCAGTTCAGATTCTCGATCATGGTTGGCTGGCACCGCTATCATCGCGGGATCACGACCATTGAGAACTCGTTGTAGGGCGGGAAGCAGCAGCGGGACCGCAGCGCCCGGCGAGACGCTGACCGCCCGCAGCACGGCTATGGGTAGTCCTCACGGGCGTCGTCGAGAGGCCAGCCCCTAGCGGCCAAACGTGCCCGCACTCGCTCGATATCCTCCGGTGCCGGCAGTTCGTCGGTAAGTTGCGTGATCGCCACGCCGATGTCGATGTTGCCGAACTCGCCGCGCCGCACCAGTTCGCTGGCCACAGCAGTGACTTCGTCGTTGCTCAGTCGGCGCGCCAACAGAGCGAGCAACGCGAAGCAGTCGGTCGCGGGAACGCCGTCAGGGTACCCAGCGCGCAGCCAGGAGACGATCGAAGTGAGGAAGTGGTTCACCCGGTGGCACCTTCGCGCTGACGTGGCCCTCCTGCTGCGGGCCAACGATCCGATGTTACGTCGGTGTGGCTCCCAAAATGAACAAGCCGAGGTGATGCCCGATGAAGTCGCGGGCGATATACAGCACCCCGGTGATGATCATCGCCAGAACCAGGGCGAAGATCGCCCAACCGCCCACGATCAGCGCTGGGCGGCGACGTGTCGTGGCGCCATCATCGGTGCTCGCGGCACCGATGGCCTGCAACCGCACTCCGACCGCGAACAGTGCGGGCAGCGCGGCGCCCACCAGCAGGCTGAAGATCAGGATTTTCAGCGTCGCCGTGTAGTTAAACCAGGTGCTCATGACGCGTTTCTCGCGGTGGCCGCGCTGTCTTCGCCAAATCCCGGCACCGGACTGGGTGCTCGCTGCGCCGGCGGTGCGGGCTCGGCTAGATCCGGGACGTCCGGCTGGGACGAATTGAGGCCAGCGGTCAGGCTGCCTTCCCAGTCGGCGTTGACATTTTCGTGGCCAACCGGTGCTTTGCGTGACCGCAGCCAGATGGCGCTAGCGACCAGGCACAGCAGCCCGAACCCGATGATTGTGCCGGGATATCCGCCGATGGCGTGTACCAGCCAATAGGTGCTTGCCCCGACGAACCCGGCCAGCGGGAGCGTGATCAGCCATGCGGCTACCATTCGTCCGGCAACGCCCCAACGCACCTCGGCGCCCGGCTTGCCGACCCCACTGCCCAGTACGGACCCGGTCGCGACCTGCGTCGTGGACAGCGCATAGCCGAAATGTGCGGACAGCAAAATCACGGCTGCCGATGATGACTCTGCGGCCATGCCTTGGGGCGGTTGGATCTCCACCAGGCCCTTGCCCAGGGTACGGATGATTCGCCAGCCCCCGACGTACGTTCCAGCGGCCATCGCTACCGCGCAACTTACGATGACCCACAGCGGCGGTACGGACGCCGTCTTGCTGACGGCGCCATAGGACATCAGCGCGAGAAAGATCACGCCCATGGTCTTCTGCGCGTCGTTGGTGCCATGCGCCAGCGAAACCAACGCCGCTGAGCCGATTTGGCCGCGTCGGAAACCGCCTGATGTGCGTTTTTCAGAGATACCGCGGCTAATCCGGTAAACCATCCAAGTGCCAGTCGTTGCAACGAGGGTGGCCAGCAGCGAGGCGACCACAGCCGGCACGATGACCTTGGAAACCACGCCACTCCAGATCACACCGCGCGTACCTACGGCGGCGATACTGGCGCCGACGATGCCGCCGATCAAAGCGTGCGATGAACTCGACGGGATACCGAGCAGCCATGTCAGCATGTTCCAGACGATCCCGCCAACCAGACCGGCGAAGACCAATTCCAGCGTCACCAGATTCGCATCGATCAGGCCCTTGGCGATCGTCGCCGCGACGGCGGTGGACAAGAACGCGCCGAGCAGGTTCAGCGCCGCAGACATCCCCACCGCGACCCGTGGCGCGAGCGCTCCGCTGGCAATGGAGGTCGCCATGGCATTGCCGGTGTCGTGGAACCCGTTCGTGAAGTCGAACGCCAGCGCCGTAATCACGACGATGATCAAGAGGAACAACTCGAGATTCACAAGCCCTGATTCTGGTAGTCGGCGTAATTGGTTGTCGAACGAGCGTCGGCGTGAAATGCGGGTAGGCCACGATTCGTCGCTAGATGTTAGCTTTCAGTTCACCGGTTGTTCGAGCGCGTTCAACGTCAGGGGTCTTGATGCATCAGCTGATCTCTCGGAAACGTCGATGAAAATCAGCGTGATTCCTTCCGAATCGGGCCCACGCATCTCGCGCAGGCCCATCGGGGCGCGACGTGCCTCGCACGCAATCGACCGTGAATAGTTCGCCGGTCGCAGAGGCATCTGGCGGGCCAAGATCTCCACGGCCTCGTGTCTACCACGTCGATGACGTGTCGCGATCAGTTTTCGACGCAGCGGTCGCGGAGCGCCGATACGCCCGGCCCTGCTAGGTCGTCGCATGCGGCGCCGCGTCCGGTTACCGCAAGCAGCAGGGATATCAGGGGGCCCTCGACCGGCTCCCCCTCGCCGTGCTGCCAGGAGTCGTCGGTGGCGCGTAGGGCTAGCCCCGCGATCCGGCTCTTGGAGCCGATGAGCAGGTTCGAGCCTTTGTAGAAGTCGATCAGCTGACGAACCACTTCAGGCGGGTAGCTGTGGGAAATTCCCAACGGACGGCGGATATCGGCACCGTGGACCACCACCTCGCCGAGCCAGGAGACCTTTGGGCCTGGCGGTGCGGAAGTGGAATGCTGAAGACTGCGGAACGTGCCTAACGTAGCGGCCGGGTCGGAGCCCCGATGTTTGGCTATCTGACCGTCGGCAAACCGTCCGAAGTTGAGCCCGGCCTTGGCCATCCCTAGAAAGAACGTGGCTGGGCTCAGTGCCGCGGTCGCGCAAAGGTGTGCGACGACGTCACGGATCGTCCACCCGGTGCACAAGGACGGTTGTTCCCATTGCGATGTCGTCAGTGTGCCGAGGTCGTCGGCGAGTGCGCTGCGCTCGGCCGAGATGGTCGTCCAGATGTCAGACATCGCAAACTCCCGGGATTATTGAAGATCGCCGACTAATTATTGCGCCGTTGCAAGAGACCATTGAGCAATCGGGGGCCGACACTATCGAGCGCCTTCGCCGCAAGTGCTATCCGCGGCGCGATCCGCACCGGACGGGTATGCGCGGCGGTAACCATCCACTCGGCAGCTTCTTCTGACGTCAGCGCCGGCACGCCGTCGTAGGCCTTGGTTGGTGCGATCATCGGAGTCGCCACTAGCGGGTAGTACAGCGTCGTCGAATGCACGCCCTGCTGGCCCCATTCGATCTCGATGATGCGGCTCACCGCTGAAAGTGCCGCCTTTGATGCGTTGTACACCGAGAACAGCGGTGAGGCCTCAGTCAGCACACCCCACGTGGTGACGTTGATGATGTGGCCATCGCCACGCTCGATCATCCCTGGCGCGAACCCCCGAACCAACCGCAGCGGGGCGTAGTAGTTGAGCACCATCGTCCGCTCCACATCGTGCCAGCGTTCCAGCGACTCGGTCAGTGGCCGCCGGATGGAGCGGCCGGCGTTGTTGACCAGAATGTCTACCCCCCCAATACGCTCCTGGACATCGGCGACCAGAGCGTCGATAGCATCCATATCCGAGAGGTCGCAGGGGATCGACAATGCCGTGCCGCCCGTCGCTGTGATTCGGTCCACCATCGAGTCGAGCAAGTCCTGGCGGCGCGCGACGGCGGCTACTGTGGCGCCGCGCCGTGCGAATTGCTCGGCCGCGGCCTCTCCGATGCCCGAAGAGGCGCCGGTGATCAAGATGCGTTTGCCTTCGAGGTCGACCGGCTTGATCGCGGGTCGGTTGATCAGCAGCTGCGGTGTAGCCGGCGGCCGCATACCGGTCAGCGTGATCAGTTCGGACAGCCGGCGGCGTGGGCTCATGTTCACAGGTGGCGAGTCTATTCGCCTGTTCTGGGCCGGCGCCTGCCGCTCTAGAAGTAGCGGGGGAAAGTGCTCCAGTCTGGGGGGCGCTTCTGCAGGAATGCGTCGCGGCCCTCGACGGCTTCGTCGGTCATATATGCAAGTCTGGTGGCCTCGCCAGCGAACAGCTGCTGCCCCACCAGGCCGTCATCGAGAAGGTTGAACGCGAACTTCAGCATCCGCTGTGCTTGGGGCGATTTGGCGTTGATTGCTGTCGCCCACTCGATGCCTGCCGTCTCCAGCAGCGAGTGCTCAACGACATCGTTGACCGCACCCATGTGATGCATCTGGTCGGCGTCGTAAGTGCGGCCCAAAAAGAAGATCTCACGGGCAAACTTCTGGCCTACCTGGCGGGCCAGGTAGGCGCTGCCATACCCGCCGTCGAAACTGCCAACGTCGGCATCGGTTTGTTTGAACCGTGCGTGCTCCCGGCTGGCCAGAGTGAGGTCGCAGACTACGTGCAAGCTGTGCCCGCCGCCCGCTGCCCACCCGTTGACCAAACAGATGACCACCTTGGGCATGAATCGGATAAGCCGCTGCACTTCGAGGATGTGTAACCTTCCGGCCCGTGCTACATCGATCGTGTCCGCGGTGTCTCCGCTCGCGTACTGGTAACCGCTGCGGCCGCGGATCCGCTGATCACCGCCGGAGCAGAATGCCCAGCCGCCGTCCCTCGGGCTAGGGCCGTTGCCGGTCAGCAACACCACGCCAATCTCGGGGGACATCCGGGCGTGGTCCAAAACTCGGTACAACTCGTCGACGGTATGTGGGCGAAACGCGTTTCGGACCTCGGGGCGGTCGAACGCTACCCGCACCGTGGCGTCCTCGATATGGCGGTGATAGGTGATGTCGGTCAGATCATCGAACCCGTCGATAGTGCGCCACGCCTTGGCGTTAAACGGATTGTCACTCAAGGCGCTTGAACTCCATTCTGGCCGCTGATGCCGTTGCTGCGGCTATTCGTATCCGTGCCAGGTCGGTAACGAGCCCAGGGCGGAAGCAGCCGACAGTGCGTCGGACCGCCGGCGCTGTTGTCGGGGTGATTTCGGTGCAGGTTGCCGTCTTTGTGTCGTTCACATTAGCCACCGACGCCAAGATTGACGTCTTAACTCAGAATCAGCCGACGGCGCGACCGGCGCCTGCCCAGAATTGTGCCCGGACGGCCTTCTTGTCCGGTTTGCCCAGCCCGGTCAGCGGCAGCGCATCGACTACGACCACCCGCTTGGGTGACTGCACAGAGCCTTTACGGTCCTTGACTGAACTCTGGATTTCGGTGGTCATGGCAGCGATCGCGGCGTCGTCGCGGGGCGCGTCGGAACGCAGTACGACCACCGCGGTCACAGCCTCGCCCCATTTCTCATCAGGTGCCCCGACCACACACACCTGCGCGACGGCCGGATGCTCGGCGACAACGTCTTCGACTTCGCGAGGGAACACGTTGAAGCCACCGGTCACAATCATGTCCTTGACCCGGTCGACTATGTAGTAGAAGCCGTCTTCGTCCTCTCGGGCCATATCGCCTGTGTGTAGCCAGCCGTCTTTGAAGGTCCGCGCGGTTTCCTCAGGCAAATTCCAGTAGCCGCCCGCCAGCAGCGGACCGCCGACGCAGATTTCGCCGGGCTCGCCCAACGGGACCGGCTGACCGTCCTCGCCCAGCAGCGCGACGCGCGCAAATAGCGTGGGACGCCCACACGAGGTCAGCCGCTTCTCGTCGTGATCGCCCTTGGCCAGATAGGTGATCACCATCGGTGCTTCAGATTGGCCGTAGTACTGAGCGAAGATCGGGCCGAACCGGCGGATCGCCTCAGCCAACCGCACCGGGTTGATCGCCGAAGCGCCGTAGTAGACGGTTTGCAGCGACGACAGGTCCCGGGTGTGTGAGTCTGGGTGGTCCATCAGCGCATACAACATCGACGGCACCAGCATGGTGGCCGTAATTTGTTGCTCCTCAATGATTCTGAGCACTTCTGCCGGATCGAATTTGGCTACCACGATCATCTCGCCGCCTTTGATCAGGGTGGGCGTGAAGAACGCGGCGCCGGCGTGCGAGAGCGGTGTGCACATCAGGAATCGCGGATTCTTCGGCCATTCCCATTCGGCGAGCTGGATCGACGTCATTGTGTTGATTGACAGCGCGGTGCCCATCACGCCCTTGGGCTTGCCAGTGGTGCCGCCGGTGTACGTCAAGCCGGTTATCTGGTCTGGCGGCAGATCGGCTGCCACCAGTGGTTGTGGATCGTATTTAGCGGCCTCGGCTGACAAGTCGACCACTTGGCCGTCGAGGTGTTGCAACTCTTTGGGCACCGGGCCGATGGTCAGGATCTGCTGGAGCGAGTCCACTCGCTCCAGCAGCCCCAGCGCGCGTTCGACGAACATCGGGTTGGGGTCGATGATCAGCGAGCTGATACCGGCGTCGGACAACACGTAAGCATGATCGTCCAGTGAGCCGAGTGGATGCAGCGCAGTGCGCCGAAACCCCCGAGTTTGGCCGGCGCCGATGATCATCAAAACTTCGGGGCGGTTGAGCGATAGCAAACCGACTGCGACGCCGGTGCCTGCGCCCAGAGCCTCGAACGCCTGGGTGTACTGGCTGATCGTGTCGGCCAGCTGGCTGCCTGTCAGCGTGGTGTCGCCGAGGAACAGCACTGGCTTGTTCTTGTGGCGCTTGAGTGCGCCCACCAGCAGGTGGCCGTTGTGGGTCGGGTTGCGCAGCAGCTCGTCGCTCATGGGCCAAGACTAGAACGTGTTGCAATAAGTCTCCGCCGCGCCCTTGATTCCCGGCGTTTCCCGATCAGGATCACGGGTTTGGCTGGTGGTGACCCGCTTCGTCCGGCTCGGCCGCACTCGCGATCACCGCGGGGTTTGGCTGGTGGTGACCCGCTTCGTCCGGCTCGGCCGCACTCGCGATCACCACGGGGTTTGGCTGGTGGTGACCCGCTTCGTTCGGCTCGGCCGCACTCGCGATCACCACTACGATTAGGGCTCATGGCCGATGCAGATGTCGTTGTCACCGGAACCGTGCTCACCGTGGACGAGGCAAGGCCAACGGCCGAGGCGCTCGCAGTAGCCGAAGGACGGATAGTCGCCGTGGGTGACCGGTCTGAGGTAGCCGAGTTCATCGGACCCGACACTCAGATCATCGATGTCGAAGATGGCTGCGTTATGCCGGGATTCATTGAGGCACACGGCCATCCGCTATTTGAAGCCGTCGCCCTGTCAGACCGGATCGTGGACATACGCCCAGTTACCATGAGCAACGCGGACGATGTTGTCGAAGCGGTCCGCCGCGAGGCGTCGGCACGGGGACGAGCCGGCGCCTACCTGATCGGGTGGGATTCGCTACTGCAGTCCGGCCTTCCAGAGCCGACGCTGACCTGGCTCGACGAGGTGGCGCCCGATGGGCCGGTCGTGATAATCCACAATTCTGGGCATAAGGCCTATTTCAACTCGCACGCCGCCCGCTTTTATGGTCTGACCCGCGACACCGTTAACCCTAAGGGAGCCAGCTACGGCCGTGACGCCAACGGTGACCTCGACGGCACCGCTGAGGAAACTGGCGCGGTGTTGCCACTGCTGAGCGGTGCGATCGACCCTGGTGATTACCCGAGGATGCTGCATGCCGAGTGCGCTCGGCTTAACCGTGCGGGGTTGACCACCTGTGCTGAGATGGCTTTCGATCCGTCATTTCGTCCGCTGATCGAGCAGCTGCGCGGTGAGCTGACGGTCCGCCTACGCACCTACGAGATCTCCAACCCGCAGATGTCCACCGATGCGACGCCCGGCGAAGGTGATGACATGCTGCGCCAGGTCGGAATCAAGATCTGGGTGGACGGGTCACCGTGGATCGGCAATATCGACATCTCCTTTCCGTATCTGGACACCGCGGCAACTCGCGCTATCGGGGTGCCATCGGGATCCTGCGGCCACGCCAACTACAGCCGTGAACAGCTCGCCGAAATCGTCGGAGCGTACTTCCCGTTGGGCTGGCCGATTGCCGCTCACGTACACGGCGACGCCGGCGTGGACACCATCCTCGATGTGTATGAGGAGGCGCTGCGCCGGCATCCCCGCGATGACCACCGGTTGCGGCTCGAACATGTCGGCGCCATCCGACCCGGTCAACTTCAGCGAGCGGCAAAACTGGGTGTCACATGCAGCATTTTTGTCGACCATATCCACTACTGGGGTGACGTGATCGTCGATGATCTATTCGGGCCGGAGCGCGGATCGCATTGGATGCCAGCGGGATCCGCAGTGGCCGCCGGTATGCGCATTTCGTTGCACAACGATCCACCGGTTACGCCCGAGGAGCCGCTGCGCAACATCAGTGTCGCCGCGACCCGGGTAGCGCCGAGCGGGCGGGTGCTGGCGCCGGAGGAGCGATTGACGGTAGAGCAGGCAATCCGTGCCCAGACCATCGATGCTGCATGGCAGCTGTTCTCCGATGACGTGATTGGCTCGCTAGAAGTCGGAAAATACGCGGACATGGTGGTGTTGTCGGCGGACCCGCGGACCGTACCGCCCGCACGGATCGCCGATCTCGATGTGCGTGCGACGTTTCTGGCGGGCCGCCAGGTCTACCGACAGTGATGCTCACGTTGCCGGATGTGGACGTGTTGTTGGATCGCCTGCACGTCGTAGCGTTGCCGCTGCGGGTGCGTTTCCGCGGTATCACTACGCGTGAAGTCGCCTTGATCGACGGCCCGATGGGGTGGGGCGAATTCGGCGCCTTCATCGAATACCAGGCCGCAGAGGCGTCTGTGTGGCTAGCGTCGGCGATCCGGGCTGCCTTCTATGAGCCGCCGCCGGTCCGACGCGACTGGATCCCCATCAACGCCACCGTGCCGGCTGTTGCCGCCGCCGGGGTAAAAGAGGTGCTGGCCAGGTTCCCGGGTGCCCGCACGGCAAAAGTCAAGGTCGCCGAGCCCGGGCAGTCACTGGCAGACGACGTCGACCGGGTTAACGCGGTGCGCGAAATTGTTCCGGTGGTGCGGGTGGACGCCAACGGCGGTTGGAGCGTGCAGGAGGCGGTGCAGGCCGTGACCGCGCTGACAACTGATGGTCCGCTGGAGTACCTCGAACAACCGTGCGCCACGGTCGCCGAACTCGCTCGGTTGCGTGCAATGGTCGACGTGCCGATCGCCGCCGACGAAAGCATCCGAAAAGCTGCCGATCCATTGGGCGTCGTGCGGGCCGGAGCCGCAGACATCGCGGTGCTCAAAGTAGCTCCACTGGGTGGTGTTTCGGCCCTGCTGGACATTGCGGCACAGATCAACGTTCCGGTGGTGGTCTCCAGTGCACTCGATTCGGCCGTTGGGATTGGGACCGGACTAACCGCCGCCGCGGCTCTGCCGGAACTCCGCCATGCATGCGGGCTGGGCACCGGTGGGCTGTTCGTCGAAGATGTCATTGAGACCGTGGCACCCGTCGACGGCTTTGTGCGGGTCGGGCCAGCGGTACCCGACCCGGCTAGGTTGCAAGCGCTCGGCGCACGGCAGAACCGGCGGCAGTGGTGGATCGACCGGGTCAAAGCCTGCTATCCGCTGCTTGTACCGTCGTTCGGGTGACCAACCTGGCTTACGACGACCGCGGCACCGGTGACCCCGTTGTTTTCATTGCTGGTCGTGGCGGTGCCGGCCGCACCTGGCATCCTCATCAGGTCCCGGCATTCTTGGCCGCCGGATATCGCGTCATCACCTTCGACAATCGCGGAATCGGGGCCACTGAAAACGCAGAGGGCTTCACAACGCAAACGATGGTCGCCGACACCGCGGCGTTGATCGAGTCGCTGGGCATCGCTCCGGCCCGCATCGTCGGGGTGTCGATGGGAGCGTTCATCGCACAGGAACTGATGGTCGCCCGGCCGGAGCTGGTCAGCTCGGCCGTGTTGATGGCTACTCGCGGTCGCCTCGACCGCACCCGTGAGTTTTTCCGCCAGGCCGAGGCTGAGCTATTTGCGGCGGGCGTTGAGCTGCCGACTGCCTATGATGCGAAAATCCGTTTGCTGGAGAGCTTTTCACGCAAAACCCTGAACGACGACGCGGCTATCGGCGACTGGATCGCGATGTTCAATATGTGGCCGACCAAGTCGACGCCAGGTCTACGTTGTCAACTTGACGTTTCCCCGCAGGGCAACCGATTGCCGGCCTACCGCAATATCGCCGCGTCGGTGTTGGTGATTGGCTTCGCTGACGACGTAGTGACGCCGCCCTACCTGGGGCGGGAGGTCGCCGACGCCTTGCCGAACGGTCGCTACCTGCACATACCCGACGCTGGTCATCTCGGATTCTTCGAGCGGCCGGAGGCGGTCAACACCGCGGTGCTGAAGTTCTTTGCCAGCGCGGTGCCATGACAGGGCGGTCGCCATCAGGGTTGCCCGGCTGGCGTCGTCACCAGGCTGTGACACGCTGTAGTGATGAATCCTTCGACGACTCAGGCACGTGTTGTCGTTGATGAGTTGATCCGCGGCGGCGTTCGCGATGTGGTGCTGTGTCCCGGCTCCCGGAACGCGCCGCTGGCGTTTGCGTTGCAGGACGCGGACCGCGCAGGCCGTATTCGATTACATGTTCGAATCGATGAACGCACTGCCGGTTACCTGGCTATTGGACTAGCGGTCGCAGCCGGCGCGCCTGTTTGTGTCGCGATGACTTCGGGCACCGCGGTGGCCAACCTCGGCCCTGCAGTGGTTGAAGCCAATTACGCTCGGGTGCCGCTGATCGTGCTCTCGGCGAACCGGCCCTATGAGTTGTTGGGCACCGGCGCCAATCAGACCATGGAGCAGCTGGGCTACTTTGGCTCTCAAGTGCGGGCCACGATCAGTCTGGGGCTAGCCGAGGACGCTCCCGAACGGCTCGCTGTTTGTAACGCGACCTGGCGATCTGCTACTTGTCGAGTATTGGTTGCAGCCAGAGGTTTTCGCACCGCGAATGCGGGTCCTGTGCACTTCGACATCCCGTTGCGCGAACCTCTGGTGCCCGACCCAGAAGTCGATGGCGTGGCGTTTCCGCCCGGGCGATCAGATGGCAGGCCGTGGACATACACCCCGCCGGTGAGCTTCGATCAGCCTCTGGATATTGACCTGTCGGCTGACACCATCGTCATCGCTGGGCACGGTGCAGGTGTGCACCCAAACTTGGCGGAACTGCCAACTGTCGCCGAGCCGACAGCCCCTGTCCCGCAGTCGGGAATCAACCCGCTACACCCGCTGGTACTGCCTTTACTGCGACCCGAGCAGGTGATCATGCTGGGTCGTCCGACACTGCACCGGCCGGTGGCGGCCTTGCTGGCCGACCCGAACGTTCCGGTTTATGCGCTCACGACCGGACCGCGCTGGCCGGACGTCTCAGGTAACTCGCAGGCCACGGGTACGCGGGCCGTTACCGCCGGGGTTCCGAAACCGGCGTGGCTAAGCCAATGTGCGGAGTTAAGCCGGCGTGCCATTAAGACAGTGCGGGAGCAGCTCGCGGCGCACCCGTTGACCACCGGACTGCATGTCGCCGCGGCGGTGGCTGATGCGGTGCGACCCGGTGACCAACTGGTGCTCGGCGCTTCCAATCCGGTGCGGGATGTGGCCCTGGTTGGTATCGACACCCACCACATCCGAGTGCGGTCCAACCGCGGCGTCGCCGGGATCGACGGCACGGTGTCCACCGCTATCGGTGCGGCGTTGGCCCACGAGTGCACCGGCGGTCCGGATAACCCGGCCCGCACCATCGCGTTGATCGGCGACCTTACATTCGTCCACGACAGCTCAGGGTTGTTGATCGGACCAACCGAACCGACACCTCGGCAGCTGACCATCGTGGTCTCCAACGACAACGGCGGCGGAATTTTCGAATTGCTTGAGCAGGGTGACCCACGGTTCTCCGATGTTTCGTCGCGTATTTTCGGTACGCCGCACGACGTCGACGTGGGTGCGTTGTGCCGGGCGTACCACGTGGAGAGCCGACAGATCGAAGTCAGCGACCTCCCGGCAGCCCTCGACGAACCCGCTACCGGCATGCGGGTGCTGGAGGTCAAAGCGGACCGCTCCTCGTTGCGGCAACTCCACGCCGCCATTAGGGCGTCGCTGTGAAATCCCCAAGACATTTGCTGCGCGTCCTGATCCACGGCACCAGCGAAGAATTACCTGACACCAGGGCAAGGATCGTGGTGCGGTGGGCGCGAATCACCGTCCTGATCCTAGCCGGTCTCGTCACGCTGCAATCGGTGCTGTTGGTGGCCGGTGCGTGGCGCAACGATCTGGCTATCGACCGAAACATGGGTGTGGCTCAAGCACAGGTGCTCAGTGCGGGACCCCGGCGCTCGACCATCGAATTCGTCACCCCTGAGCGCATCACCTATAGACCCGAACTTGGCGTGTTGTATCCGTCGGAGCTGGCCACCGGTATGCGGATCTACGTCGAATACAACAAGAGGGATCCCGACCTGGTTCGGGTGCGCCAGCGCGACGCCGGTCTCGCGATCATCCCGGCAGGATCTATCGCGGTGGTGGCCTGGATTGCCGCGACGATCATGCTGTTCGGTCTGGCGCTGCTAGATAGGCGGCTTAGCCACCGGGCCGAGTCAAATGATGGGCTTGGCCAATCGCCCGCATAGGGATTTCGAAGAATCAGATTTCGCGCCGTGTATGCCGGTCGGCAACCTTGTCGACAGGCGGCGCTGAAACTGTGGTGACGTGCGCGTAGCAATCGTTGCCGAGTCGTTTCTCCCGCAGGTCAACGGTGTCAGTAACTCGGTGGTCCGGATCCTCGAGCAGCTGCGTCGAACCGGCCACGAAGCCCTCGTCATCGCCCCGGATTCGCTGCCGGGTGAACCCCCCGCAGACCGCCTCCACGACGGTGTGTGGGTGCACCGGGTGCCGTCGCGGATGTTTCCCAAGGTCACTACGCTGCCGCTGGGGTTACCCACCCCTCGAATTCTGCGCGTACTCCGCGGATTCGGTCCCGATGTTGTGCATCTGGCTTCACCGGCATTGCTCGGCTATGGCGGGTTGCGGGCCGCGCGTCGTCTTGGTGTGCCAACGGTCGCGGTTTACCAAACTGACGTACCGGGTTTCGCGGCAAGTTACGGCATTCCGATGACCTCGCGGGCCGCGTGGGCGTGGTTTCGCCACCTACACAGTCTTGCCGACCGAACCTTGGCGCCTTCGACAGCGACGATGGAAGCCCTTGCTGCCCAAGGTATCCCGCGAGTATACCGGTGGGCGCGCGGGGTCGACCTGTTCCGGTTCGCGCCCTCAGCGCGGGATGAGGCGCTCCGTCGGGAGTGGTCGCCGGACGGTCGGCCGATCGTTGGTTTTGTCGGTCGGTTGGCGCCTGAGAAGCATGTCGAGCGGCTTGCGGTTCTCGCGTCTGAAGGAGCCGTTCGGCTCGTCGTCGTCGGCGACGGAGTCGACCGCCCCAAGCTGCAGTCGGCAATGCCAAACGCCCTTTTCACTGGTGCGTTGTATGGCGATGAACTCGCCGCGGCGTATGCCAGCATGGACGTTTTCGTGCATCCCGGTGAACATGAGACGTTTTGCCAGGTCGTGCAGGAAGCGCTGGCGTCAGGGCTGCCGGTGATTGCCCCTGACGCGGGCGGCCCGCGCGATTTGGTCACCCCGGAACGCACCGGACTGCTATTGCCGACTGCCGAGTTCGGGGCCCGGCTGCCCGCGGCCGTCGCGCACCTGGTCCGACACCGAAACGGTTACTCAACGGCGGCCCGGCGCAGTGTGTTGGGCCGCAGTTGGCAGGTGATTTGCGACGAGCTGTTTGGTCACTATGAGGCGGTGCAGGGCCGGCGCAGGGCGCGGGCGGCCTAGCCGCATTTTCTCCTTGTTCACGGGCGGGGGAGACGTGGGTGCGGCGCCACGAGCCGCATCGTGTGCGAGGCCAAGGTAGCGTCTTCGATGTGAGTCGTGCGGCCCTGGACAAGGACCCCCAAGACGTCGCCTCGATGTTCGACGGCGTTGCTCGTCGCTACGACCTGACGAAC
Source organism: Mycobacterium sp. (assembly GCF_965230835.1). Taxonomy (GTDB): domain Bacteria; phylum Actinomycetota; class Actinomycetes; order Mycobacteriales; family Mycobacteriaceae; genus Mycobacterium. The sequence goes on along the minus strand of NZ_CBDDLW010000002.1, from coordinate 1,644,596 downwards.
ACGGTGCTGTCTTTGGGGCAAGACCGTTACTGGCGGAAAGCCACCCGATCGGCCCTGCGAATCGGGCCGGGCGAGAAGGTATTGGATCTGGCTGCGGGAACTGCGGTGTCGACCGTTGAGCTGGCGAAGTCCGGGGCCTGGTGCGTTGCGGCCGATTTCTCGGTGGGGATGCTCGCGGCTGGCGGTGCGCGAAAAGTGCCGAAGGTCGCCGGTGACGCGACCCAGTTGCCGTTTGGCGACGGGGTGTTCGATGCGGTCACTATCAGTTTTGGGCTACGCAACGTAGCCGATCAGCCTGCTGCACTTCGTGAGATGGCCCGCGTCACGCGGCCGGGGGGGCGACTCGTGGTGTGCGAATTCTCCACTCCGACCAACACGCTGTTCGCGACCGCCTACAAGGAGTACCTGATGCGTGCCCTGCCGACAGTCGCGCGCGCGGTCTCCAGCAATCCGGAAGCCTACGCGTACCTCGCTGAGTCGATCAGGGCGTGGCCGGACCAGGCGACGCTGGCGGACCGGATTTCGCGAGCTGGCTGGTCGGATGTGCGGTGGCGAAACTTGACCGGTGGCATTGTGGCCCTGCATGCCGGATACAAGTCGCCGGAGTGACCGAGCCTAGCCGTTGCCCGCTTGTTGCATGACCCCTACGTGTTCGGGGCAGTAGTGGTCGATCGCGGCGCCGAGGAACTGCAGCGACTGCCCCTGGGTCGTTCCGGTAGGCAGGTTGTTCTGGATAAAGGCGGCCGACTTGTGGGCGTCACCGTCCACGCCCTTATCCATTCGTTGGCAGCTGATCTTGGCCAGCCAGGCGTTGTAGTCCTGCGGGCCGTAAATGCCGAATCCGTGGAGTTGGTCGGCAAAAATCGCGTCGTAGTCGTCAGCCTGCGCCGGCCCGGCGAGGGCGATCGCCGCCGCTATCATCGCAACGCTTACCGCGAGCCTCTTCATCGGCTGAACTATACCCTCCGACTGCTTAGACCAACTTGGCAACAGCGTCTCCTCAACTGAGGTGCGCCGACAACAGCCAGCCGCCGACCGATAGCAGGCCGTCGTTTTCCGTGCGCAGCTCGACGCCGGGCATCCCGAAGAAATTCGTTGGAGCTTTGGCGTAGATGCGGGCCTGCCGTATCTCGTCGATGGCCCAGTATCCGGAGACCGCGTCGTGCAGTTCCTCGCGGGTGACCGCGTTGATTGGCCCGTCGGGGATCGCCGCCCTGTCGAAGACAAGTGCGAAGTAAGACGCGCCCGGCGCGGCGGCGCGGCGGATCGATTTCTGGTAGCCCGCGCGTGCTTCGACCGGAATGGAGTGGAACAACGTGCTGTCGACGATGGTTCCGAACCTGCCGTCGTATCCGGTGAACGAGCTGATGTCGGCCACCTCGAAGCTGGTCTTGGTCAGACCCCGCTTCTCGGATTCGGCCCGCGCCAAAGCTATTGCGGTAGGTGATAGGTCTAGTCCCACCGTGGTGTGGCCGCGCTCGGCCAGCGTGAGCGAAATTGCGGCTTCTCCGCAGCCCACGTCGAGGATGTCGCCGTGAAACTTGTTTTCTTCGATCAGGGCGGCCAGCTCGGGTTGGGGTGCATTGATGCTCCAGGGGGGTCGGATTCCGTGCCCGAACTGGGCTGACTCACCGCGGTAGGCCGATTCGAACTCGAGATCCATCGATTCAGTCATGCCCCTGTATATCAAGGAAACTGATATATGTCAATCAAATTGATATACAGGGCGGCGCCGGCTTAGCTGAACGGCGACCGCCGATCGACCAGCCGTGATAGGCGTCCGCTGCCGCGCCAAGCCCGGGCCACCCAGTCGGCGTCGGCGTCGGTAACCAGGTTGGCCATCACCCGAACGGCGATGCTCATCAGTTTTGTGGAGCGCATCGCGATGGGTCCGGTCGTGGGAAGGAACCGTTGGAAGGTGAGCAGCAACGCGAGTCTGCGCGCGACCGAGAATCCGCGGCCGTAGTGGTCAGCCAGCAGCGACGGCCAGGCCTGCGATAGGTCAGGGGAGTCCAGGAGGTCGGCGGCCAACCGCCCGGTTTCTAGCCCGTAGTCGATGCCTTCGCCGTTCAACGGGTTGACGCAGGCGGCGGCATCGCCGATCAACATCCAGTTCGGGCCCGCAACCCCCGACACCGCGCCGCCCATCGGTAGCAACGCCGACACCACCGCTCGCGGTGGACCGGTGAAGCCCCACTCCTCGCGTCGCAGGTCGGTGTAGGAGGCGATCAGCGGCCGCAACGCCAGATTCGCCGGCCGTCTTGATGTCGACAACGCTCCCACGCCGATGTTCACCTCGCCGTTGCCCAACGGGAAAATCCAGCCGTAACCCGGTAGCACGGCGTTGTCGGGGGAGCGAAGTTCCAGATGCGACGTCAGCCACGGGTCGTCGCTGCGGGCAGTCGCTAGATACCCGCGGGCAGCGACACCGTATACGGTTTCCTTGTGCCATTGCCGGCCCAGCGTGCGGCCCAGCGTGGATCGCGCGCCGTCGGCAACGATCAGCTGACCGCAGCGGACCTTGGTGCCGTCGTCCAACCTCACCGAGGCCACTCTTCTCGACTCGTCATGCTGCACGCCAACAGCTCTGGAGTGGAGCAGCATCTCTGCCCCAGAATCCTCTGCGGCTTTTCGGATCCGGTCGTCGAGTTCAATGCGTGCCACCGCGCTCCCGTGCGACGGGAATGACGCGCCGGGCCAGTCAACTTCCACCTCGCTGCCGAATCCGCTCATCCGCAGTCCGCGGTGCCGGATGCGGCCATCCAACCAGCTTCCCAGACCTAGCTGGCGCAGCTCGGCGACCGCTCGTGGGGTTAGTCCGTCGCCGCATGCCTTGTCGCGGGGGAAGCTGGCGGAATCAATGACCAGCACGTCGCGCCCCGCGCGGGCAGCCCAGGCTGCCGCCGCCGACCCAGCTGGTCCGGCGCCCACAACCACCACATCGGCTCCAGGGGCTCTGGTCTCCACGCTCACCAGTATGTTGGTCGAATGAGAACTCCGGCGACGGTGGTGGCGGGCATCGATTTCGGCGACGCCGAATTCGCCACGATCGCGCGCGACGGCGTCGCGCGAGTCGAACAGCTGATGGACGCAGAGCTGCGCGGTGCCGATGAGGTGATGACTGATGCTCTTTTGCATCTGTTCCTGGCCGGAGGTAAACGGTTTCGGCCCTTGTTCACCGTGTTATCGGCGCAGTTGGGGCCCCAGCCCGATGCCGAGGAAGTGACAATCGCCGGCGCAGTTATCGAACTCGTGCATCTGGCGACTTTGTATCACGACGATGTGATGGACGAGGCTGAGATCCGTCGCGGCGCACCCAGCGCCAACCTGCGGTGGGGTAACAATGTCGCGATCCTGGCTGGTGACTACCTGTTTGCCACTGCATCGCGGCTGGTATCGCGACTAGGGCCAAATGCGGTCCGGATTATCGCCGAGACCTTCGCTCAGTTGGTGACAGGCCAGATGCGTGAGACTCGCGGCACTGCCGAGGGTAAGGATTCGATCGACCACTACCTGAAGGTGGTGTATGAGAAGACGGGCTGTCTGATTAGCGCGGCCGGGCGTTTCGGCGCAATGTTCGCCGGTGCCGGTGACGATCAGATCGAACGGCTGAGCCGGCTGGGCGGCATCGTAGGTACCGCGTTTCAGATTGCCGACGACATCATCGACATCGGCAGCGAATCCGATGACTCGGGCAAGTCGCCGGGCACCGATATACGCGAAGGCGTGCATACGTTGCCGATGCTTTATGCGTTGCGGGAATCGGGTTCTGATGCCGATCGGCTGCGTGAGCTGCTGGCCGGGCCGGTTGGCGATGACGCCGAGGTGCTTGAGGCGCTGGGGCTCCTCAGGGCGTCGCCGGGCATGGAGAAGGCCAAAGATGTCCTGGCGCAATACGCGGCTCAGGCGCGTCGCGAACTGGACCTGTTGCCCGACGTTCCTGGCCGGCGCGCACTGGTTGCGCTGGTTGAATACACGATCAGCCGGCATGGCTGAAGGGGATTACCGCGGTTTCGGAACCTGTGTGGTTGTGTGGGGCGTTATACCAGCTGTAATAGTCCAGATGAGGTGTTCGCAGGAGGGCACACACTGATGACCTGGCATCCGCATGCCAACCGGCTGAAGACCTTCATGCTGTTGGTCGGTATGTCCGCGATGATCGTGGCCGCCGGCGCATTGTTCGGCAGGACCGCGCTGATTTTGGCGGCGCTGTTCGCGGTCGGAATGAACGTCTTCGTGTACTTCAACAGCGACAAACTGGCCCTGCGCGCGATGCACGCGCAGCCAGTATCTGAATTGCAGGCACCGCTGATATACCGGATCGTTCGGGAGCTGGCCACGAGCGCTCACCAGCCGATGCCCCGGCTATACATCAGCGACACCACAGCACCAAATGCTTTTGCCACCGGACGCAACCCGCGCAACGCTGCGGTGTGCTGTACCACCGGAATTCTGCAAATTCTCGATGAGCGCGAGTTGCGGGCCGTTTTGGGGCACGAACTGTCCCACGTCTACAACCGCGACATCCTGATTTCGTGCGTCGCCGGGGCGCTAGCATCGGTGATCACCGCGCTGGCCAATATGGCGATGTGGGCTGGCATGTTCGGCGGTAACCGCGACAATGGCAATCCTTTTGCGCTGATCTTGGTTGCGTTGCTGGGCCCAATCGCTGCGACCGTCGTGCGGATGGCGGTGTCGCGGTCACGTGAGTACCAGGCGGACGAGTCGGGTGCCGTTCTTACCGGAGACCCGCTGGGATTGGCTTCGGCGTTGCGCAAGATCTCCGGCGGCGTGCAGGCGGCTCCGCTGCCGCCTGAGCCACAGCTGGCCAGTCAAGCGCACCTAATGATCGCCAACCCGTTCCGTGCGGGTGAGCGGATCGGTTCGTTGTTCTCGACCCATCCGCCTATCGATGACCGCATTCGTCGGCTGGAGCAGATGGCGCGGGGCTGACGCCCGACCGAGTGGCAGTGAGGCCGGCTGCGCGATGGCCTATCTTGGTCGTCGACGCGAAACCCACGGTAGCCAACCTCTAGTCCCTGGCTGCCGGTAGCTAGTTGCCTCGGAGGAATTCGACATGCGCTTCAAATTGCCCCTGGTTGTCGTGGCCATGGTTCTGTTCAGTTGTCCAGGTGTTGCGGTGGCCGCGCCCAAGAGCTACTGCGACGAACTCGAGGGTGTCAAGACGGAAGAAGCCTGCAAGATCCTGATGACGCGGCCCGGATACAGCATCGACATCAATTTGCCGAGCTTCTACCCGGATCAGAAGTTGCTAACGGAATACGTCAAAGAGTTGCGCGACAAATTTCTCGACCAGGCAGATTCGTCTGAGACGCGGGCAGCGCCCTACGAATTAGATGTGACATCAACCACATTCGAGTCGGCGGTGCCGCCGCGGGGTACGGAGTCTTTGGTGCTCAAGACCTACGAGAACGTCGGTGGGGCGGTCCCGAAAACCAGCTACAAGGCCTTCAATTGGGATCAGGCCTATCGTAAGGCGATCACATACGACAATGTGTGGAAGCCCGATACGGATCCGTTGCCGACCATTTTTCCCATCATCCAGAGTGAACTGGCCAAGCAGATGGAACAGCAGGTGTCGATAGCGCCGAATGTCGGTTTGGACCCGGCGAACTATCAGAATTTCGCGATCAAGAATGACGGATTGGTCTTCTTCTTCAATCCTGGTGAGTTGCTGCCCGAAGCGGCCGGCCCAATCCAGGTAACCGTCCCGCGCTCGGCGATCGACCCGATGCTGGCATAGTCGCGACGCGGATACCGCTGCTCTGGGTCAACGCCCGTTGCGGCTGGCTGTCCGCAAGCCTGTCCACGAGGGTGTTTGGCCGAATTCTCACCTGCGCTATTGGCTCGGGCGACGGGCTGGGCAATCCACACCGCGCGGGGGTAACGGTGGTCGGAACAGCGTTTTTGCGCTGTATGAAAGTGGTTACTTGCATTAGTGTCTATCCCGGCGCTACCGTGGCATCAAAGCCTTGACGGGAGGTCGACGATGACGCAACCACAACTGCGGCCAAAGGAACACGACGCGTACCCAACCGAAAGATCGCGGCGTTCGCTGTTGTGGCGGTTGAAGCTGCGGCTGCAGTTCACGGGTTGGCTGCAGTATCTCGTCACCGCAAATGTCGCGATCGTTTTGCTCGTCATTTCGGCTCTCGGATGGCTGATTGGAGTCTGGCGGCCGGTGTTGTTTTGGCCGCCTCTCACAGTCGCCCTGATGTTGCTTGCCGCGGCGGCCTTTGACGTCATAACCGTGAAATGGGGAGTGCGTCCACGCGAGTCGCGGCCGCCTCGTGAGGACGACCTCGACACCTTCGACCTGATCCGTTCGCGACGCTCTTGTCACTCCTTCCAAAGCCGCGATCTCGCGGAGGCCGATCGGGCAGAGCTGATGCGGGCGGTCGACGAACATACTCGACTCGACCGCCTGATCGGGACCAGCCCGATCCGTCTTGAGTACATTGAAGCCCCGTTGAGGATCTGGCCCGGCGTGGGCGCACACGAATTCCTGGTTGCGATAGCCCCCCGAAACTACGGTCGTCTGGCGATCATCGACGTTGGGCGCAGTCTCCAAAAGGTGGTCCTGCACGCGACTCGAATGGGCTTGGCCACCTGCTGGATCGGCCCTGGCGCCGACCAGTCCAGCGTCGTCGAACACCTCGGCGACCGGTTCGATCCGGACGCGGATCACGTGGTCTGCGTCTGCGCCGTGGGATACCGATCACGCTTCAAGCCGTTGTTTATCCGCGTGATGGAGCGCGCAGCGCATCGCCGCCTCCCGCTGGAGTCGCTCTTCTTCGCCGATCCGCGCTTCCAGGAACCGCTTGCGATCGATGTCGCTCCGTTTGTGTCCTTTGGGCGCTGCTACGAGGTCTGTCAGTGGTCGCCCTCGTCCTACAACGCCCAGACCACCCGATGCGCAGCGGTCACCGAGCCCGACGGAGCCGAACAGAAAGTGGTGCGATTCGACTTCTGCACCACCACCACCTCACGGTTCTATGCCCCGGTCGCGCTAGGTATCTGGTGCGCGAACTGGGAAACTGGATGCGACGCGCTCAAGATCCCCGGACATCTCGGCGTTCTGCCGGCTGATGCCCGTGGCAGTTGTGATTTCCCCGACTTGCCGCGTTACGACGTGAGCTGGATCGCTGACCAAAGCGACGAACGTCGGCCGGGCAGCACTCCGGGGGCGTAGAACCGGGCAGCGCGCCTTGTGTCTCCGCGGGGCCGAGCCGCAGCGGCGGTTGCAACCTGGCGAGAGACGCGCTCAGCGATTCACCGCTGGCCTAGAACCCTGAGCCGTGCACCTCGTGTCCCGGTACCTCAGCGGCCAGGCCGCTATAGGCCTGTTCAACGGTCGAGCCATGGTTGATCACGGCATCTACTTCGCGAGCAATCGGCATGGATAGGCCGAACTCATTGGCGAACTCCATGATCACGCTGGCGGATTTGACGCCCTCGGCAACTTGGTTCATCGATGCGATGATCTCGTCGATTGGTTTGCCGGCGCCGAGTTGCTCACCGACATGGCGGTTGCGGCTGCGCTGGCTGGTGCACGTGACGATCAGATCGCCAAGACCCGCCAACCCGGGGAAGGTCTCGGCCTTTCCACCCAATGCCACACCAAGTTTCGTCATCTCGCGCAATGCGCGAGCGATCACCAAAGCGCGGGTGTTTTCGCCGATACCAAGCGAATAGCCCATCCCGACCGCGATCGCGAAGACGTTCTTGAGGGCACCCGCCATCTCGACACCCACAACGTCATCGGTGGTGTAAACCCGGAAGCGTCGGGTACGGAACAGCCCCGAGAGCCGGGTTGCCAAATGTTGGTCCGGCATCGCAAGTACTGCAGCGGCGGCGTAGCCCTCGGCTACTTCGCGGGCGATGTTCGGTCCGGCCAGAATGCCTGCCGGATGACCCGGCAGCAGCTCCTCGATGACCTGTGACATCCGCATGTTTGTTCCCTGCTCGAGCCCCTTAACCAGGGACACCACCGGAACCCAGGGGCGCAGCTCTTTACTCAACTCGGTGAGCACCCCTCGGAAACCGTGCGAGGGGACTCCCATGATGACAACGTCGGCGCAGCTGGCTGCCTCGGAAAAATCGGTCGTGGCGGTGAGAGTGTCGCTCAGCACAACTTCGTCGCCAAGATAACGGCTGTTGCGGTGACAGGTGTTGATGTCGTCTGCGGTTGTCGCCGACCGTACCCACTGCAGCGTGGGTCCGCGCCGTGCGCAAATGGATGCCACGGTGGTGCCCCAGGAACCGCCACCGAGGACAACCACTTTGGGGTCACGCATCTGGTCTGCCATTGAGTTCAGCGTATTGCGGGATACGGCCGAACACCATTGCCTCCTCGATGCGGTCGAGTCGATAGTCGATGGCGTCGGCGAAGTAGTTTTGGCGAACATTCCACGGTCGTCTCGTGCCGGACTTAGGCAGTGCGTGTGGGGATCGCGCCACGTAGCCGGCCTGAATGTCCCAAGCCGGCTTCTCCGGCATCGGTGCGTCGCCGCGGTGCGGGCTGGCGCGGGTGTAGCCGTGCTCTCCCATGTAGGTGAGTAACTTCGCGGTTGCCCGTGCCGTCATGTCGGCGCGCAGCGTCCAGGAGGCGTTGGTGTAACCCACGCACCAGAACAGGTTGGGTACGTCTTCGAGCATGTGCGCTTTGTAGACGAAGCGGTCTTGGGGACTAATCCCTGTGCCATCGATGCTGAGCGTGGTGCCGCCCAGCGCTTGCAGCTGCAGACCGGTGGCTGTGACGATGATGTCTGCGTCGATTCGCTCGCCGGACGCAAGTACGATCCCGGTCGCGTCGAAATGGTCGATGTGATCGGTGGCAACCGCTGCGCGGCCGTCGGCTATGGCGCGATACAAGTCAGCGTCTGGGATCAGGCACAGCCGCTGGTCCCATGGGCTGTACCGCGGCCTGAAGTGGGTGTCGACGTCGTATCCGTCAGGGAGGTTATTGATCGCGACGCGGCGCAGCATCTGCTTTATCAAACCCGGTGCTTTGCGCGCCAGAAACCAGATCAGCGCTTCAAGCAATGCATTGCGCATGCGGATAATCATGTGGGATGTTTTGCGTGGCAATATCTTCCGAACTAAGTCGGCGAACATGCTGTACTTGGACGCCGAGATGAGGTAGGTGGGTGAGCGCTGCAGCATTGTCACCTTTCCCGCGCGCTCTGCCAGCGAAGGGATTAGCGTGACCGCGGTGGCGCCGCTACCGATCACCACGATCCTCTTGCCGGTGTAGTCCAGGTCCTCGGGCCAGTGCTGTGGATGCACAACCCTGCCGCAGAACTGCTTGATGCCGGCGAATTCAGGGGTGTAACCCTCGTCGTAGTTGTAATAACCACTGCCGAAGAACAGGAATCGGCCGCGGTAGCGCCGCTGGAAACCCGCTTGGTCGACGGTGACTGTCCAGGAGTCGGTCGACGAGTCCCAATTCGCGGACCTGACGTAGCTGCCGAATTGGATATGCCGATCGATGCCGTGCTTGTGGGCGGTAGCGGTCAGGTACTCGCGGATGTGGGTGCCGTCCGCGACACTTTCCTTCCGAGTCCATGGCTCGAAGGGAAACGACAGTGTGAAGATGCTGCTATCGGAGCGCACGCCAGGGTAGCGGAACAAGTCCCACGTGCCGCCAATCTGTGCCCGGCGCTCCAGGATGGTATAGGTCAGGTGAGGGTTGCGCTCGGCTATCCGATAGGCGGCACCGAGCCCGGAGATGCCGGCGCCGACAATGATGACATCGACATAGCCGGCGTCTTCCGCGTCGCTGCCGGCGGCTTCCTGGGGAGTCGCGGTCAACTCGACACCTCGCTTGGGGTAGACGCCCGCTGGGCGGTCGGTTTCTACCGATAGTTCACGAATTGCAGCGCCACGTCGAGATCGGCTTGTTTCAGCAGGGCTATGACCGACTGGAGGTCGTCCTTTTTCTTGCTGGAGACGCGGACCTCGTCACCCTGGATCTGGGTCTTGACAGTTTTGGGCGCCTCGTCACGGATGAGCTTGGTGATCTTCTTGGCGTCCTCGCTGCTGATGCCCTGTTTGAGAGTTCCGGTGATCTTGTAAATCTTGCCGGAGGCCTGCGGCTCACCGGCATCGAAAGCCTTCATCGAGATGTCGCGGCGGATCAACTTTTCCTTGAAGACATCGATGGCAGCCTTGACGCGTTCCTCGGTCGACGAGGTCAGCTCTACGGTCTCCTCGCCTTTCCACGCGATCGTGGTGTCGGTGCCGCGGAAGTCGAATCGGGTGGCCAACTCCTTGGCAGCCTGATTGAGCGCATTGTCGACCTCCTGCCGGTCGATCTTGCTGACAACGTCGAACGATGAATCCGCCACGGGGTCCGTCCTAATCGTTTAGTAGGGATTGGTTACCGGTCCGGGTGTTGGTGACCGGGGCCTGTTTCTTGCGGGATCTGCCGTCAGGTGACGTCTGGTGTTCCCGTCGTTCGACGACTTGAGAAAGAGCGGCGCGTCTGGCGGCAGGTCTTGTCGGGTTGGTGGTGAGATTCCGTTGCCCGAGCCCGTCGCAGGGGTGACTTCCTGATGGTTGTTCTCGAGCCTTGAGCTCTTCGACAGAACGAAGTCCTGCGATGTGCTGGAGTCACGGACGGCTAGTGAGATGACGGACCTTGGAGTCCCGCGATTAGGGCGCCGCGTGAGTCCACCGGTAACGGCGCAACCATCCACCGACGAAAAAGTGAGGACGTCTTGGGCTTGTTTTGTGGAATCGACTGGGCTACTGAGCATCACGATGTTGCTGTGGTTGATGACGACGGGAGGGTGGTAGCCCGTGCACGGCTGGGCAATGATGCGGCCGGGTTCGCGCAGCTGTTGACGTTGCTGGCTGAGGCCGGTGACAGTGCCGCTGATCCGATACCAGTGGGGATGGAAACTGATCGTGGCCTGTGGGTGGCGGCGCTGCGAGAAACTGGCCGGGTGATTTATCCGATCAACCCGTTGGCGGCTTCGCGGTATCGGGCACGGTATGCGGTGTCGGGGGCCAAATCCGATGGTGCCGACGCGGTGCTGCTGGCCAATATTGTGCGCACCGACCCCGGCGCGCACCGCCCATTGCCCGCCGACACCGAGTTGGCCCAGGCGATCCGGGTGCTGGCCCGCGCTCAGCAAGACGCGGTATGGGCACGTCAACACATCGGCAACCAGATTCGCGATGTGCTCAAAGATTTCTACCCGGCGGCCATCACCGCGTTCGCCGACCTGCCCGAGGGCGGGCTGGCTCGTCGAGATGCGCGCACCATCTTGGCTGCTGCACCAACCCCCACCCAGGCGACCAAGCTGACCCCGGCCCGACTGCGCCGACTGCTGGCCAAGGCCGGCCGCCGCCGCCATCTCGACCGTGACATCGAACGGTTGCGGGAGGTGTTCACCGACACCTACCTGCACCAACCACCGGTCGTGGAGAACGCGATGGGTATCCAATTGGCAGGGCTGCTGGGTCAGTTCGAGGCTGCCTGCACCACTGCTGCTGATCTCGCCGAGGCGGCAACCGCCCATTTTGAGCAGCACCCGGACTCCACGATCATCACCAGCTTCCCCGGACTGGGGAACCTGGCCGGTGCCCGGGTACTCGCCGAGATCGGTGATGACCGCGCCCGCTTCACCGACGCCCGCGGACTGAAAGCATTCGCCGGAGCCGCGCCGATCACCCGCGCCAGCGGCAAGAAAACCCTCGTGTTGCACCGCCATATCAAGAACCGGCGCCTGGCCGCCGTGGGTCCCATCTGGGCTTTGGCATCGCTGCGCGCCTCGCCGGGCGCCCGTCGCCACTACGACACCCGCCGCGCCGCAGGAGACTGGAACCACCAAGCCCAACGACATCTGTTCAACAAATTCCTCGGCCAACTCCACCACTGCCTGCAAACCGGCCAGCACTACACCGAACATCTAGCCTTTCCACCTCCTCCCTCGCTCGTGGCTTGACTTTTAACTTCGTGAGATGTCTTTCTCATTTGGTGATAGCCGTTGTGATCTGTCTACCCGCTCGTTGTACATTGCTAGGCGGCAGGTTGCCCGAGCGGCCAATGGGAGCGGACTGTAAATCCGTCGGCTTATGCCTACACTGGTTCGAATCCAGTACCTGCCACCACTGGTCAGAGCATTTTTGGCGGCGCTGGCCTTGCCTTCTCTTCCGAGGGGCGGTCGGCAGGCCCACGCCGCTGGCCGCACTCGTGCTCGAGCGATCTCGGGAGGTTCAGTGACTGACCGATTGAGTCCCGACCGAATCATGGCGATCGGCGGAGGCTACTGCGCATCGAAGGTCCTGCTCTCAGCAGTTGGACTTGGGCTCTTTACCGAACTCGGCGACAAGGCGTTGACGGCCGAAACTATCGCCGAACGGCTCGGGCTGGTGAAGCGGCCGGCAACGGATTTTCTCGACGCATTGGTGTCGCTGGACTTGCTGGCGCGAGATGGCGACGGAGCGAAAGCGCGATACCGAAATACGCCGGAGACGGCGTACTTTCTGGACGAGGCAAGTCCGGCCTACCAGGGCGGCCTGCTGAAGATCTGGGACGAACGCAACTACCGCTCGTGGGCAGATCTAACCGAGGCGCTCCGGACCGGCCAGGCGCAGAGCGAGGTCAAGCACACCGGTCGGCCGTTCTTCGAGGCGCTCTATGCCGACCCTCGGAAGCTTGAGATCTTCATGTCCGCGATGGAGTCAGCGTCGCGGCGCAACGTCGAACTGCTTGCCGAACGCTTTCCGTTCGAGCGCTACCGACGCCTATGCGATGTGGGTGGCGCGGACGGATTGCTGTCGCGGGTCGTGGGCGCAGCCCATCGGCACCTGCAGTGCGTTAGTTTCGATTTACCGGCAGTGACCGAGATCGCACGCCGAAAACTGGCGGCTGAGGATTTCGGCGAGCGAGTGCAAGCGATTGAAGGCGATTTTCTGGCCGACCCGCTCCCGGACGCTGATGTGATAACGATGGGCCAGATCCTGCATGACTGGAACCTTGACCGAAAACAACAGCTCATCGCCAAAGCCTATGCGGCCTTGCCCGAAGACGGAGCTTTCATCGTCATTGAGGCGCTCATCGACGACGCACGACGGGAGAACACGTTGGGGCTCACGATGTCGCTGAACATGCTGATCGAATTCGGCGACGCGTTCGACTACTCCGGTTCTGACTTTCGGCAATGGTGCAGCTCGGCCGGATTTCGGTCGTTCGAGGTGATTCCGCTGGCCGCGGGTTCGAGCGCGGCGGTTGCATACAAGTAGCCGGGCGCGGCTCGTCGATTCCTGCTGCATTCTCGAAGACCGCGATGCGTTGGCCGTCGGAATTCATCAACGCGTGTGTTGAGAGCAAATTCGCATACGAGTCAATACTGCCAACATTGACCGTACAATCGGGTCCATGATCGCCACCGCGGCGTCTGCGCTGCCTCCTGGGCCGCGCCTCCCTCGGGCCCTGCAGGCTGCCGCGATGTTGCGGCATGCCACGAGCTATTTGACCGCCTGCCGACGTCGCTACGGCAGTGTCTTTACGGTGCGAATCGCTGGTCTCGGCACGATCGTGTATCTGACTGATCCAGCCGACATCAAGGCGGTTTTTGCTGGCGCTCCGAGCATTTTTCATGCCGGTGAAGCAAACACGATGTTGAGTGGGCTACTCGGGGACAGTTCGTTGTTGGTGATCGACGATGACGTGCACCGCGACCGGCGCCGACTGATGCTGGCGCCGTTCCATCGCGATGCGGTCGGGCGCCAGGCCGAGCAGATGGCCGACATCGCAGCCCGAAACATCGCGGATTGGCCAGTGGGCAAAAGGTTCGCCGTCGCGCCCAAGACCTCCGAGATCACTCTTGAGGTAATCCTGCGGACGGTGATCGGTGCCACTGACCCGGACCGGCTGGGTGCGCTGCGCAGGGTTATGCCGCGACTTCTGGATGTGGGAATTTGGGAAACGCTGGCACTTACCGTCCCGGGACTGCTGAGCCGTCGACCGTTTAGGAGCTTGCGTCGGCGCATCGCAGAAGCCGACGAGCTGCTCTACGCCGAGATCGCAGACCGACGTGCTGATCCTGATCTCGCGGGCCGGACCGATGTGCTGGCCATGTTGGTTCGCGCGGCCGACGATGACGGACAGACGATGACTGACAACGAGTTGCGCGACCAGCTAATGACGTTGTTGGCTGCCGGGCACGACACCACTGCCACCAGCTTGTCCTGGGCGTTGGAGCGTCTGACTCGGCACCCGGTTGAATTGGCTAAAGCGGTGCGGGCGGCAGCGGCCAGCGCGGCGGGCGATCCGACCGGCGACGAGTACCTCGATGCGGTGACCAAGGAAACGTTGCGGGCCCGTCCGGTGGTGTTCGACGTCGGTCGGATCCTCACTGAGCCAATCGAGTTGGCTGGCTATCGGCTGCCGGCCGGGGTGATGGTGGCTCCGGGAATTGGGTTGGTGCATGCGAGCGCCGCGGTGTACCCGGACCCAGAACGGTTCGATCCCGGTCGGATGCTGGGTGCAACGCTGAGCCCGACCACCTGGTTTCCGTTCGGCGGAGGCAACCGGCGCTGCCTTGGCGCTACGTTTGCAATGGTTGAGATGCGGGTTGTGCTGCGCGAAATCCTGCGCCGCGTTGAATTGAGCACCACCACGGCCGCCGACGAACGGCCGCAGCTCAAGCACGTCACCTTAGTGCCGCACCGCGGCGCGCGTATCACGGTGCGAGCAATGCGGGACGTACCCTCCGCGTCGCAGCCGGCACCGCAGACGCCCGGGTGCCAGGCGGCCCGCGGCGCAACGCCGTCAGGAGCGGTTTCCAGCTAGAGGTATCTGGTAGTCAGGAAGTTCGAAGTCATCGCGCACGCTGCCGGAGAACAGGCTGGCCAGCGGACCGAAATTCAGCGTGCGCATTGCCATGTTGCGAAACCACAGGCCGAATCGAGTTCGTGTGGCGAAGAATCCGATGAACCTGGTTGCGCCAGCCTGCTTCGCCTTGATGAAGGGGCGCATACGCGCCTCGTATGCAGCGAAGGCGCTGCGGTGATCGGCGTCGGCGCTCTGGAGTTCACCAGCCAGCACATAAGCCTCGGTGATTGCCAGTCCGGTGCCCTCCCCGCCGAGGAGCGAGATACAGCCGGCCGCATCGCCAATCAGCATGACCCGGCCTCGCGACCAGCGATCCATGCGAACTTGACTAACGACATCGAAATAGAGATCGTCAACGTCGTTGAGCGTGGCGAGGATGTTCCGGCATTCCCAGCCCGCGTCGTCGAACTGTTCGCGCAGTTGATCTTTCGGTGCCATGCCGGCGCTGTCATGGCCGGCGCGGAAGACGAAGAGGAACATGGTGCGGTCGCCACGCAGCGCGACACGTGCCGCTTGCCGGCCGGGCACGTTGTAAGTGACGTAGGCCAGCTCGTCGCGTGGCCGATAGCCATCGACCACCCAAGCCGCTACCTTGCAGCCGAGGTAATGCTCGAAATTCTCCTCGGGCCCGAAGGCCAGCCGGCGCACGTTGGAATGCAAGCCATCTGCGCCGATGACCAGGTCGAAATCGCGCGGCGGGGTCTTGTCGAAAGTTAGACGCACACCATGGTCGTGCTCGTCGATGGTGGTGATGCTGTCACTGAAGATCGTTTCGACGCGGTCTTGGATACTGGCGTAGATGGCCGCGGCTAAGTCGCCACGTGGAAGACTTGTGAAGTCGCCGCCGATCATCCGGCGCACCACCTCGACATCCATGTTCGCTTTGATTTCCCCGCCTGGGCCGACCGAGCGAATCGACTGAACCTCGTAGCCGTCGCCGCGGATCTGGTCTTCAATGCCCATGCGTTTGGCCACCTGGTATCCGGTGCCCCAGAAGTCGATCATGTAACCGCCGGTGCGAAATGTGGGGGCCTGCTCGATCAGCGTCGGGTTGTGTCCGGTGCGGTCGAGCCAGTGGGCAAGTGCCGCTCCTGCCACGCCGGCACCGCTGATCGCGATTCTCATACGGCAATTCTGCCTGCCGGCGCAGTAGGCCGCTGGGTTTGTCGGTTTCCTTGATCGCGAATTCGCGCGCTCCGCTACTGCGCTGAGGCGGCGCTAGCGCGCACCCGGTCGCACTCTGGGCGCATTCTTGTAGCAGTCGCCGGCCGAGGCGATTTGTGCGTGGTCATGACCGGGCCCACGTGCAGCGCCGTACGTGGGTTCACCGGCTGCTTGGCGGGTATTCCAATATGTCGGTGCGGACCCCTGTTAAGGCCAGGCGGGGTCTTGGGATGTGCCTGATTCTTATCGTGGATAGGGACGGCTATTCAGCAAATGCGTGTGAAGCCGGTCCAGCCAGATTGATTTGACACAGTTTCGCCAGCCAAAACCGCCATTGTGGTGCGTTCGCTTCGAACCCTAAGAGGCCCAATAAGAGTCCGAAAACACGCGCCGCCTAGGTTAATCCGTTGGCTCCGTTCTCGCCAAGCAGTACACCGCCGGTGCCGCCGGTGCCGCCCGCGCCGGAAGTTGGGGCAAAACCGCCGTTGCCGCCGTTGCCGCCGTTGCCGATAAGAATGGCGTTGCCGCCGTTGCCGCCGTCGCCACCGTCGGAAACGGAGTTCCCGCCGGCTCCACCGGTGCCGCCTAGCCAACCGCCACTGCCTCCGGTGCCGCCGGCACCTCCTGGCCCGTCGGTTGCGGTGCCGCCAAGGCTGACTCCGCCGGCGCCGCCGGTTCCGCCAGTGCCGAACAACCAGCCTCCGAGGCCGCCGGCCCCACCGGCCCCGCCGGCCCCGACTGCTGTGACGTCGCCAATGCTTACTCCGCCGGCTCCGCCGGCCCCGCCCGTTCCGAACAACGCGCCGCCGACTCCGCCGGCCCCGCCGGCGCCACCGTTGACGGCAGCGCTATTGCCAAACCCGCTGCCCGTGCCGCCGGCCCCGCCGGCGCCGCCGGCACCGCCCAGCAAGCCCGCATTGCCGCCCGCTCCACCGGCCCCGGCAGTCTCGCCGTCGGTGATTTCCACTCCGCCGGCCCCGCCGGCCCCGCCATCGCCGAACAACACGCCTCCGCTGCCGCCGGCTCCGCCAGCACCACCGCCAACGCCACCGCCGCCGCCGGCGCCGCCATTACCGAACAGCAAGCCGCCAGTGCCCCCGGCTCCACCGGTGCCGCCGGAATCGCCGGCGGCACCACCGGCACCGCCGTTGCCGCCCAGCAAGCCGCCGTTGCCACCGGCACCGCCGACTCCGCCCGTCTCACCGACACCTAATCCGCCAGCGCCACCGGCACCGCCATTGCCGAACAACCACCCGGCGTTGCCGCCGGCGCCGCCGGCCATGCCACCAAAGCCGCCGGCGTTGCCGCCGGTTCCGCCGCTGCCGAACAACAAGCCACCATTGCCGCCAGCCCCACCCGCTCCATTGATGCCGCCGGAGCCGCCTGCTCCGCCGTTGCCGAACAGACCGGCGGCTCCGCCAGCGCCGCCCGCTTGGCCACCTGACCCCGACCCGCCTGCTCCGCCGTTGCCGAACAAGATGCCGCCGGCGCCGCCGTCGGCTCCGCTACCGGGAGCCCCGTTGGCGCCATTTCCGATCAGTGGGCGCCCGAACAATGCATTGGTGGGCGCATTGACTGCGTTGAGAAGATTTTGCTGGAGGTTGTCGAACTGGGTAGCTAGATGCTGCTGCGCGTTGGCGAACTCGGTTTCAAAGTATCTCAGGCCGTCACCTTGGATGGTTTGCACGAACTGTTCATGAAAGCTCGCCGCTTGTGCGCTCATCGTCTGAAACTCTTGAGCGTGGACACTAAACAACGCCGCCAGCGCGGTTGACACTTCGTCGGCCGCAGCGGGAGCCACCTCTGTAGTGGGTCCGGCCGCAACAGTGCGGGCAGAATTGATTATCGATCCGATGCCGGCCAAATCACCAGCAGCTAAGCTCAATTCGTCAGGAACAACAGACACAAAAGACATGAAATTCCCCCTAATCAAATGACAGTCATCCACCTAGCAAGTTGGATGGTCAGCGTACAGCTGTTGACTTCTTATCTCATGCTTTTGAGATTTTCTGGAAATGGAGCGTAGCCGGAGCTGCAAGGTCGTCAGTGCGGCCGTTCCTTTTGGTTTCAGGAAATCTGAACTCATTGCTCAATGCGTCAGCAGCAGCTAGCGTATTTCTTTGTGCTGGACATGCTCGACGTTGCAGCAGAACCGACCTGGCGCCGGCGGCTTGCACTTCTGTCAGTGCGGAAATGCAACGAATTCAGTGTCATGCGGCTATCTGTCCAGCCTCCCACCTTCTATTCGGTGATGTCGCAGCATCGCACCATGCACCGTCGCAAGGAGCGCTGGCCATGCCATTCGAAACAGCCGTTGTTGTGCCGCTTTCCTCGACCGATACCTTCGCGCTCATCGCCCGGACTGACCGGCTTCGGCGTTGGCTGACCGTCGCCTGCCGCGTCGAGCTGCGCGTCGGCGGCGCTTATCGGTGGACCGTGATCCCGGGCCGCACCGCGGCGGGAACCGTTGTCGATCTGAACCCCGGCAAGAAAATGGTCTTGTCCTGGGGGTGGGAGGTCGGTGGAGATCCTCTACCAGGCCAGTCGACCGTGACCATCACACTGGCCCCAGTCGATGGCGGCACCGAGGTACACCTCGTCCATGACGGGCTGACGCACGAGCAGACTGAGCGTCATGCCGAGGGTTGGCATCACTTCCTGGGCAGGCTGGTCGCTGCGGGCCAGCACGGCGATGCTGGCCCAGACCCATGGGCTGCCGCGCCAGATCACATAGACGAATTGTCATGCGCCGAAGCGACATTAGCGGTTCTGCAACACGTGCTGCGTCGGATTGACCCCCGTGACGCTCCCAAGCAAACACCCTGCGTCAAGTACGACGTCGCGCAGCTGGCCGATCATTTGATGGGATCTATGAGGGCTATCGGCGCTGCCGCGGGCGCGCAGCTCCCGCCCCGCGATCTGGCCGCGCCGCTGGAGGTCCAGCTGGCCGACGCGGCCCAAGTCGTGCTGGAAACGTGGCGTCGACGAGGTTTGGCCGGCACCGTTGAGCTGAATTCGAACGAGGTGCCCGCGGTTCTGCCGGTCGGCATTCTGTGTCTCGAATTCCTAGTTCATGCCTGGGATTTCGCGAATGCGATCGGCTGCGCGGTAGTGGTATCCGAGCCAGTGGCCGCGTTCGTGTTGGAGGTGGCCCGCGAAGTCATCACCCCTGAATCACGCAGCTACGCGGGCTTCGACCAACCTGTGGCCATCGGGCCACATGCCGGAGTCCTCGATCGGCTGATCGGCTTCACCGGTCGTCGCCCCTCCCTCGTCCACACATCCGCCAACTAACGAAAGGTCGATCATGCCCAAGAGAACGGAATACGCACAGGGCACGCCGAATTGGGTCGACTTACAGACCACCGACCCGCCGGCGGCCAAGCAGTTCTACACGTCCCTGTTCGGCTGGAGCTACGACGACAACCCGATGCCAGAAGGTGGTGCCGTGTACTCCATGGCCACATTGAACGGAGAAAACGTCGCCGCCATCGCACCCATGCCGCCGGGTGCGCCGGACGGAATGCCGCCGATGTGGAACACCTATATCGCCGTGGACAGCGTTGACGTCGCAGTTGGCAAGGTGACAACCGGTGGGGGACAGGTGCTGGTGCCGGTGGCGTGTTCCCCGTGAATGAGTCCAGCTTGTTTTAGAGTCTCGTGGCCCTAAACGTGGGCTGGAAGGGACAAGGAAATGGCTGGTCGTAAGAGGTATGCCGCCGAAGACATTGTGCGCAAGCTGCGCCGAGCTGATGAGCTGGCCGCCGGCGGCAGCTCCGGTGAGCAGATCGCTGCCGAGCTGGGGGTATCGGCGGCCACCCTGTACAACTGGCGCCGAGCCTACGGGGGAATGGATCTCGATGCGGCCCGCGAGCTCAAGGAACTGCGCGAGCAAAACGGGCGGCTCAAACGGCTGTTGGCCGAGGCCGAGCTCGTCAAAGACGCCCTACGTGAGGTGGCCAAGGGAAAATTTTGAGCCCAGCCGCCAAACGCCGCGCCGTGGACATGCTCACAGAAGTCAAGGGCATCTCAGAACGGTTGGCGTGCCAAGCGGTTGGGCTGGCCCGCTCAACCTACCGACGTGTCCGTATCGACCAGACCCCGGCGGACCCGGATGCCGATCTGCGGGCCTGGCTGCGTTCCTACGCCCGCAAACACCCCTGTCACGGGTTTCGCCGTGCGTGGTCGGCGTTGCGCTACGACGAGCATCACCAGGTCAACAAGAAGAAGATCCACCGGCTGTGGCGCCAAGAGGGACTGCAAGTCGCCGTCCGCTCCCCACGCAAACGTGGTGGTGTGCCCTCAGTGCCGCCGATCATCGCCGATGCCCCCAAGGTGGTGTGGGCGCTGGATTTTCAGTTTGACTCCACTATCGACGGCAGGTCGGTCAAGATCGCCTCGATGCTCGATGAGCACACTCGCGAGTCGCTGCTGGACATGACCGCACGCTCCATCACCGCCGAGGCGCTGGTCGACGAGCTCGAGCGAGTGTTCACCACTGCCGGGGGTCCGCCCACGGTGCTGCGCATGGACAACGGGCCGGAGCTGATTTCTCAAGCGTTGCAGCAGTTTTGCGACGGAAAAGTCGGGCTGACCTATATCCCCCCAGGTCAGCCCTGGAAAAACCCCTACATTGAATCCTTTAACAGCCGCTTACGAAAGGAGTGTCTGAACCGCAACTACTGGACTGACCTGCTCGAAGCCAAGGTGGTGATCAGCGATTTCAAACACGAGCACAACCACCGCCACCGCCACTCATCGCTGGGTTATCGCACTCCGGCCGAATACGCTGCCCAATGCAGCCACACCCATCACCCCATAGCCTGCGACATCAACTAAAATCCAGATCAACAACAACCTGGCTCTAATTCCAGGTGGACCCGATATCGGGGACCAGCCACCGGCTTTCGACATCGGGGATGCCGGCCGGATGGCCTTCATCATGGATCCGGCCGGCGCGGCCGTGGGGCTCTGGCAGGCCGATCAGCACATTGGCGCAACGTTGGTCAACGTGGCGGGGACGGTCATGTGGAACGAATTGATCACCGAGAAACCGGATTCGGCGCTAGCGTTCTACGAAGCCGTGGTTGGCATGACACACACGACGATGGAGATGGCCGCCGGCCAGAGCTACCGGGTGCTCAATGCCGGCGGAACCGATGTTGGCGGCTGCGCGGAGCCGCCGGCGCCCGGTGTGCCGAACCATTGGCACGTCTACTTCGCGGTAGATGACACCGATGCTGTAGCGACAAAGGCTGCCGCCCACGGCGGCAAGGTTGCCGTGGACCCCTTCGACATCCCGTCGGTGGGCAGGACCGCGGTCTTGGCCGACCCGCAGGGCGCGATGTTCAGCGTGATGACGCCCGAGGCTGGGCAATAAGGTGGGGCTATTGCTGTCGAGGTCATCGTGAGGACGAGCAAAGTGGCGGCATTCAGCGGTTGCGGCCGATTCGCTCCGCCTCTACGAGCCCCGACTGCACCAACGCGTTCTGGACGAACTGCTGCACCGGCCGGGATCGGAAGAACCCGACGTGGCCGCCTTCGTACCAGATGATCTCGGGTCTACCCCAGTGCTCCCACAGCTTGGTCACCTGCTCGCGTGGGTGTACCAGCCGATCGGCGACCCCCGCGTAGATGAAGCGGCCTCGCAGGGGCAGCCGAGGAGTAAGTGCTAGCGGCGAGACCATCTGACCAATGGGCTTCGCTAGCCTCAGTACCTCTCGGCGGGGATCGTTGCGGCCGAGGCCAGCGTGACGGTCGATCAGTTTGACCAGGTTGACGACCGGGACTCCAAGAATCGCACACGTGAGACCCTCGTAGAGTTCGGCGACGAGCGCCGAGACGTAGCCGCCGAGCGAGAGGCCGTTCAGTCCGATCGGTGAGTCGGGTTGCCGCGATCGGATCCACGACAGCATTCGGCGGATATCCCAGACCGACTGAGCTGCGGCGTGCACATCGTCGAGCAGGTTTCTACCAGGAAACGCTGCTCCCGGCGGCAGCCCGCGCCCGCGCGGGCCGTGCATCGGCAGGACAGGAAGTACGACGTTCAAGCCAAGGTCGTCGTGCAGCTGCCAGGCTCTGAACAACGCCAGGTCGATTGCGGCTCGGCCCATCTGAGCGCCGTGCACACACACCAGCCAGGGCCTTGGCTCGGGGTGGCGCAGCATCAATCCGTATACCCGGCTGTTGGCGGTGTAGCCCAGCCAACGTTCCCGGCCTGGCTCACCGTCGTGCGGTTCGTACCCGCTGGCAAAAGCGATGCGCTCGTAGCTGCGTCCTCGGCTGTGCACTGGCCTGACAGTGATATCAGTTAGCGGTGGTGGCGTCGCGAAGAACCCTTCAGGGTTCTGCAGCCAACCCCGCTGCTCATACAGCGCAGTTGCTGCGATCACGGCTTCGCGAGCATCCGCAACCGCATCCGGGTTCGTGCTAAGCGGCGGGCCCGACCGGAACCCCGCCAGCACGACCTCATCAAAAAACGCTTGCGCCGCAAGCATCATGGTGGGTCGTGCCATGGGAAGCTCGGGCCCACCATTGAGATACCTACCCCAGGACCGAGCATAGAAGCCGCCGGTCCTGGTGAATGGTCGTAACGCCTGGGTTAATGGACCGGCGCGCCGGTAGGCGGCGCCACGTCGCTCGGGTTGAGTATCGTCTGCCGCGTCAGACGAGGAACCTGTCTCCATCTGGCCTCCACTTCGCCGGAGCCGGCCTGACGCGATATTGGATCGCAGTCAGACTGGCGCGAGCATCCGGAGTTGTCATCGTTGGCCCGCCTGGAGGTGGCCAGGTGGAACGGAGACGCGACAGGCGCGCTTGCGTAGCGATCCGATCGAGAGCAAGACGCCCGGTCATAAGGTTGACGCTAGGCCTTCATCAGCTGGTAGGGAAGGGGCAACGACTCGAATTGCGAGCCGACGCGCAGTCCGGCCCGCTGCCCTCGACGACTCCAGGGGTTCTCGGCGAGGGCGTCAAACATCGCGGTAGGCAACCGAGTCAAGCGCTGCTGGTGAGATAGCTAGCTGGCCGGAGTTAATCGGATAGCCGCCATTCGTAGCCGCTCGACTGCCTCGCCGAATTCTTCCAGAGTAGGTACGCGCTGGTCGCGGAATTTCAAACCCATCATGCGTTGTGCCTGCTTGACGTCGTAGGACTGAGCGCACCGCAGGGCGAGGTCGGCGACTGTTGCACGGTCACGGATGAGCTCGCCGCGCATAGCAGTCGTCTTACCGTCGTAGAGAACCTGCGCGGGGGCGCCGTCGAGGAAGTTCTGTTTCCACGCGGCGTTGGTCAGCGCATAGAGTTCACCGTCGATAATGTGGGCGCTCAGTGGAATTGAGAATTGCCGCCCCGACTTCCGCCCGTTGAAGCTCAGCACCATGAGCTGTTCGCGTAACGACCCCACAAGCGGCGTGTGTAACAGGGCGGCCAGAATGGGATTCACAATGCGCAGCAGGTTCGACGGTGGGTGTCCGATCTCGACTGCGTAAGACTTTTCTGTCATGTCAACACCGTAGGACTAATTCGGTGCGGTCGGTGAGGAATTCGAAGCGCCGACAGGTTTGCGTGGTCGAGGCGGTTCACGGCAGTTATTGCGGAGAAGCTATCGGCATGGCAGCTGCACGCCATCAGTGTCGTGCTCAGCCCTATTCGGCCGCTGGCCCCGCGCTGCGGTGCACGATCGCTACAAATCGGCTCACGTACTGTCGAGGTAATGCCGGATTGTAAGGAGCGATGTGGCCAGATCAGATGACGACAGCTGGGATATCACTGAGAGCGTGGGGGCGACGGCTCTGGCGGTGGCGGCGGCCCGCGCCGCGGAAACCGGGAGCGAGAACCCGCTGATCAGCGATCGGTTCGCGCGGATATTCCTCGACGCTGCCGGCGACGGCATATGGAACATGTTCTCGAGTCCGGAGCTGCCGCCCGAGCTTGCCGAAGCCGCACCCGACCTGGCGCTGCGGATGCGGGCCATGGTTGATTACCTGGCTTCGCGGACAGCATTCTTCGACGGTTTCTTCTCAGACGCAACCAATGCCGGCGTGCGACAGGTGGTGATCTTGGCGGCCGGTCTGGATTCGCGGGCGTGGCGGTTGCCGTGGCCCGACGGCACCATCGTGTATGAACTCGATCAACCCAAGGTGCTGGAGTTCAAGTCGTCGACGTTGCGGGATCATGGCGCCCAGCCGTCGTGCACGCATGTGTCGGTCCCGGTTGATCTGCGTCACGACTGGCCGACCGCATTGCGACGGGCTGGTTTTGATGCCGGTGCTGCGAGCGCATGGCTAGCTGAGGGGTTGTTGCCGTTTCTGCCGGCGGCGGCCCAGGACCTGCTGTTTGAGCGTGTGCAGGCGCTGTCGGTGGCTGGAAGTCGGATTGCCGTCGAGGCACCCGGCCCCGAATTCAACGATCCAGCTGCTCGTGAACGGCAGCGATCGCAGATGCGTCAATACCGCGAAGCCGCCGCCAAAGCAGGAAAGTGGGATATCCCGAACTTTGAAGATCTCTGGTACTTCGAGGATCGCGCCGACGTCGCTGACTGGCTACGCGGCCACGGCTGGGACGTGTCGGCTGTGCCGATGCAGGAATTGATGACGCGCTACCAACGTCCGACTCCAGAGCTGCCAGATGGGCCGCCGCAGAGCGTGTTCGTCTCCGCCGTGCGATCGGGTTCTTAGGGGTTAATCGTCGTTTCTTTGTCGATGATGTCGGTGGCTTCCATCAACGTGACTTGCTCGGAGCTGGGCGAATCGGCATTGAGCTGCAGCACGAACACGGCGTACCCGCTGGGGATCACCACGGTCTTTTGCGCGATGGCGCGTTCGGTGCCATCGCGCGTGTATGAACCACCGAGTTGGTACGCTTCGAAGCCGCCAAGGGTTGACTCCGTTCCGTCGCCGCCGTCAAATCCGGGAAGATTCTGCAACTCGCCCGGAGCGAATTGCAGGATCTTCGCCTGATCTACGTTCCCGGTCAGTTTGGATACCAGCGCGATGATCGTGGGGGGATCGCGCGGATTTGCGGGCTGGTCGTAGACGATGCCCCCGTAGGGCGCGCCGGTGCTCTCTTCGAGCACGTGCCAATCCCTGGGCACCGCCAGGTCGATGGTAGGGGAGCCCGGATCGCCGTGGTGGACCGTGGTCTCTGTGATGTCGTTGTCTTTGATGTAGTCGGCGATGGTGTAGTAGGAACCAGAGGCCCGGACTGAACTGGTCGTCGACGTAGCGCTCGTGGTGGCCGCCGCTGTGGATGGGTTGCTGTCGGGTTTGCTGTTGGAACCGCAGCCGGTCAGGGCCAGACTCAATGCAACAGTCGCGATTGCTGCCGTGAACTCCTTCATGACGTGCTTCTCCCGGAACCTGGGTCGGCGCCGTCGCCGCCCCGCCGAAATCGAGACTAGTCGAAAGGCCAGCAACTGCGCGAGTAGCTGAGACCCTCCGCTTGAGATACCCCGACGCCTGCCTTTGTGCCTGTTTGGCGCGGCGGTTCGGGGATAGTCAGATCATTTCGTTACGTGTTAGCCACCCCATTACCTGCCACCCGGCAAACACCGGTAGCCAGCAGGTAAGCACCCGATACAGCAACACCGACGGCACTCCCACGGCCGCAGGCACACCGAAGGCGGCGAGCCCCCCGATCAGCGCCGCCTCGACTGCTCCGACGCCACCCGGGGTGGGAGCGGCCGAGGCGAGGGTTCCGCCGACCATCGTCACCACGGTCACAGTGACGAACGTGGTGCCGCCGCCGAAGGCTTCAACACTGGCCCACAGGGCCAACGCTGCACCGAGAGTTGTTCCCGCGCAACCGAGTACGATAAGCGCCAATCTGCGCGGCTCGCGAGCGAGTTCGACAAGATCGGTTGCCACCTCCTTGAGCTTCGGGCGCACCGCCGTTGCCAGCCAACGCCGCAGCTTGGGCACGAAGAGAAAGGTGCCGACGATGCCCAGGGCCACGCCGGCGATCAGGTACAGCGCGGTGGCGTTGGGAACGAAATGGGACAGGTCGGTCGAGGTACCCGCGACGGTGCTGAACGAGACGAGCAACACGATGTGGACGATCACCTGCACCGACTGCTGGAGCGCTACTGCTGCCGTGGCGCGCAACGCGTTCAGACCTCCTAATCGTTTAGTAGGGATTGGTTACCGGTCCGGGTGTTGGTGACCGGGGCCTGTTTCTTGCGGGATCTGCCGTCAGGTGACGTCTGGTGTTCCCGTCGTTCGACGACTTGAGAAAGAGCGGCGCGTCTGGCGGCAGGTCTTGTCGGGTTGGTGGTGAGATTCCGTTGCCCGAGCCCGTCGCAGGGGTGACTTCCTGATGGTTGTTCTCGAGCCTTGAGCTCTTCGACAGAACGAAGTCCTGCGATGTGCTGGAGTCACGGACGGCTAGTGAGATGACGGACCTTGGAGTCCCGCGATTAGGGCGCCGCGTGAGTCCACCGGTAACGGCGCAACCATCCACCGACGAAAAAGTGAGGACGTCTTGGGCTTGTTTTGTGGAATCGACTGGGCTACTGAGCATCACGATGTTGCTGTGGTTGATGACGACGGGAGGGTGGTAGCCCGTGCACGGCTGGGCAATGATGCGGCCGGGTTCGCGCAGCTGTTGACGTTGCTGGCTGAGGCCGGTGACAGTGCCGCTGATCCGATACCAGTGGGGATGGAAACTGATCGTGGCCTGTGGGTGGCGGCGCTGCGAGAAACTGGCCGGGTGATTTATCCGATCAACCCGTTGGCGGCTTCGCGGTATCGGGCACGGTATGCGGTGTCGGGGGCCAAATCCGATGGTGCCGACGCGGTGCTGCTGGCCAATATTGTGCGCACCGACCCCGGCGCGCACCGCCCATTGCCCGCCGACACCGAGTTGGCCCAGGCGATCCGGGTGCTGGCCCGCGCTCAGCAAGACGCGGTATGGGCACGTCAACACATCGGCAACCAGATTCGCGATGTGCTCAAAGATTTCTACCCGGCGGCCATCACCGCGTTCGCCGACCTGCCCGAGGGCGGGCTGGCTCGTCGAGATGCGCGCACCATCTTGGCTGCTGCACCAACCCCCACCCAGGCGACCAAGCTGACCCCGGCCCGACTGCGCCGACTGCTGGCCAAGGCCGGCCGCCGCCGCCATCTCGACCGTGACATCGAACGGTTGCGGGAGGTGTTCACCGACACCTACCTGCACCAACCACCGGTCGTGGAGAACGCGATGGGTATCCAATTGGCAGGGCTGCTGGGTCAGTTCGAGGCTGCCTGCACCACTGCTGCTGATCTCGCCGAGGCGGCAACCGCCCATTTTGAGCAGCACCCGGACTCCACGATCATCACCAGCTTCCCCGGACTGGGGAACCTGGCCGGTGCCCGGGTACTCGCCGAGATCGGTGATGACCGCGCCCGCTTCACCGACGCCCGCGGACTGAAAGCATTCGCCGGAGCCGCGCCGATCACCCGCGCCAGCGGCAAGAAAACCCTCGTGTTGCACCGCCATATCAAGAACCGGCGCCTGGCCGCCGTGGGTCCCATCTGGGCTTTGGCATCGCTGCGCGCCTCGCCGGGCGCCCGTCGCCACTACGACACCCGCCGCGCCGCAGGAGACTGGAACCACCAAGCCCAACGACATCTGTTCAACAAATTCCTCGGCCAACTCCACCACTGCCTGCAAACCGGCCAGCACTACACCGAACATCTAGCCTTTCCACCTCCTCCCTCGCTCGTGGCTTGACTTTTAACTTCGTGAGATGTCTTTCTGGAGGAACCGGGTGCTAAGTGCGAGCCCACCGACGCCGGCCGGGGTGGTCGTCGCGGCGAAAGTGTTGGCTACCTGCATGATGGACAACTTCCAGAAGCCCACCAGTCCGTCCGCGCAGGCCCATAGCGACGCTGCCGCGCCGACGTAGGTGAGTGCCGACACCGCCAGGCCCAGCAGGGCCCACCACCAGTTTGCGATTCTGAGCTGGGAAAAGAACGTCGGGACGGTGCCAATAAACGGATACGCGACGTAGACCAGCGCTCCGATCAGTATCAGCTGAATGACCTGGCTGCGGCTGAACCTAGTGATGGTTTCGGCTTTGATCTGGTCTGCGCCCGTTTGGCGCTTTACTTCTGCCCGAGCGCTGGCGATTACTGCGCTCGCGTCGACTACCGAACTGCGGACGCGGTTTGGAACAGCGGACTTGGTAAGCCGGCGCGACGCATTCAGGACGGTGTCTTGGCCAAATACGTCGATCGCCGCGCTCACCGCGGACTCCGCATCATATAGCGCTGAGGTGGTCACCAGGAGTTGGGCAAGATCGGACTGCAGTTGGGTGTCGGTGGCGCCGTATTCGGCGGTGCTGAACCCCCCGAAAAGGACGGTGCCGCCGGCGACCGTGATCTCGTCGCTGCGCAGGTCGCCGTGGGAGATTTGCTGATCGTGCAGGCCGTGCAGAGCTTGCCAAACTCGGGCGACGGGGGTCGTTTCCGCGCATTTGCCGATGGGGGTGCCGCGAGCGGGCTCGTGCGCGTACAACGTCCAGCCTCGGTCGAGGGAGGCGACGGCGATCGTCGACGTGTTGGCGAGTCCTGCGTCGCCGATGGCAATGGCCATGAGGGCACGATGCTCGATGGTGCGCCGCATTGAGGCCAGGAGTGGAGCGGTCTCCGTGCCGCGCAGCCTTAGCTTCCGCCACAGCTGGCGCAGCGCCCCACCGCTGCTTTGATGTGGGCCGTACAACTCGATCACCGCGGTGGTGCCGGGAGTCTGGGCGACCGCGGAAAGGACGAGCGGGCTGCGGCCGGCTGGTTGGACCACCGTCAGCCCCGAGACGGCGAATCCACGCCTTACCAAGGCGCGCACGGCGCCATCAAGCGGCACTTCGAGTGCGGGCGTGCCTACTGCCAGGATGACCAAAGCGCCGACGAGCCACCCCACCGCCAGGCCTAACAGGGCGCGGTCGGGCACTACGGCGCTGATGACGAGGTGAATGGGAACGAAGGCCAGCAGCAGCGCCCACCACCAGCGTCGTCGGCGCGCAGGCAGCCATGGACCCGAGACGGTCAACACCGCCGCCAGCAGCGCGATCCAACGCGGGTCGTCGAGGACCTGGGCCGGCACCGTGTCGAGTCGGTCGGACAAATCGAAGTGCCATCGGGGCGGTGAGATGCCGTTGCTGCTGATCGAAAACGGGAGGACGGCCAGCAGCCCAGCGATCGCGTATGCGCCCAGCAGTTTCCATTGGCGGGCGACGATCAGGCCGATCAAGATCGCGAACGGTAAGGCCAAAATTGTAATGCTGTAAGCCAGGTAAACCAGGTTGGACTGAGTGGGCGACAAAACCCCGATGATCTGTGAGACGGATTTTTCCAGCGCAACCCATTGCGGCCTGGTGATCAGTGAACTTGTGATGACGGCGGCGAGAAAGACCGCCGCCAGGATGAGCCGCAGGATGTCGTTGGTACGCCGTCGTAGAGGTTGCAGCAAGCTGCCGGAAACGGTGATGTCGCGCCCGTCGACTCGCATAGTGGCAAAGCGTCCTTAGAGATCTTCGGCTCGGCTTCGTGCCGCGTCGGTCAGCGGCCTCGGAACAAGTTAACCGGATATTCGCCGTGGGGTGCTGCCCTGTCCCGCGGCGCAGCGACCACGACGCGGGTAGCGCGTCCACCTCGCACCGCTCGTTGAGGTCTCCCGCCAGCGAAGTCGCTCGCATTGGGAGAATGGCGATCGGGACGTAGACCTTCGGCCTGGCGCGCGTGGTCAACCGGTCGGGTATCGAGGTGGCCGAGTGGTGTCACAGAACTAGAATCAGCTGTGGGTCGGTACGCGCCCTGATCATCGGTAGCGAGACGCTGCACCACATTGAGTTCGCTTCACTACTGGCTGCGACGGGAAGGCGCCATATGTCGGAGGGTGTGAAATCGGTCTTCGTCACCGGCGCTGGTAGCGGCATAGGGTACGCGGGGACAAGGCTATTCCACGCCAGGGGTTGGCGAGTCGGGGCCGTGGACCGTAACGCGGATGGGCTGACGTCACTGAGTAGTCAGCTCGGTACCGAACGACTGTGGACCCGCGTTGTGGACGTAACGGACAAAGCGGATCTTGATTGCGCTCTCGCTGATTTCTGCGCCGGCGCTGCTGGCGGCGCACTGGACATGATGTGGAACAACGCTGGCATAAGTGCGTCTGGCTGGTTCGAGGACGTGCCCTATCAAACGGCAATACGTACCGTGGAGGTGAACTTCGAGGCGGTGCTAGCGGGCGCCTATGGTGCATTGCCCTATCTGAAGAAAGCCCCGGGCAGCTTGATGTTCTCGACGTCGTCGTCGTCAGGCACCTATGGCATGCCGGGTATCGCGGTGTACTCCGCAACCAAACATGCGGTTAAAGGATTGACCGAGGCGCTCAGCGTGGAATGGCAACGACATGGTGTCCGGGTCGCTGACGTGCTACCCGGTCTGATCGACACGGCGATGATCACCTCGGCGCCTGGCCACCTCGACCATGGCGAGCTGACCCGATCCGCCGAGGAGATTCGCGCTCGTGTTCCCAAGACAGGCATGTTCCGCCTGGTCCCGGCCGCCAGTGTGGCCGAGGCGGCGTGGCGTGCTTACCAGCACCCGACGCGGCTGCATTGGTATGTTCCGAACAGCATTCGCTGGATCGACCGTCTCAAGGGCCTTAGCCCCGAACTGGTACGCAGTCGACTCATCAAAGGCAGACCCGCGCTCATGCCTAAGATGCTGATGCCCGAATAGCCAGGCGCCGTTTCCTATCTGGGCGCAGCACGCAGTCGTAGCCGAAGCCCGGTCGCGCGCAGGGCGCGCCGTTCGATTGCGGCCCGTACCGATGCCATTGACCCCACTACGCGAACCTTGCGCTTGGCCCGGGTCACCGCCGTGTAGAACAACTCCCGCGTCAGCAAGCGCGAATTTGCGGAAGGCAGTAGGACGGTGACGTCATCGGCCTGGCTACCTTGGCTCTTGTGGATCGTCATCGCATACATGGTGTCTACGTCGGAGAGTCTGCTCGGTGCGATCTCGAGCGGATCGCCGGCGGCGGCGAACGCAACCCGAAGTCGGCCATCGCGAGCGACTGTCACCGCGTTGTCGCCATTGTAGATTCCTAGGCCGTAATTGGTGGTTGTCACCAGCACCGGGCGCCCGGCATACCACGATGACCAAATCGGCTCGCCAGTGGCGTCGGTCAGCCACCGCTCTATCTGTTGATTCCAGTGCGCTACGCCATAGGGCCCGTGGCGGTGCGCGCATAGTAGCCGGTGTTCGTCGAGCGCTGAAATCGCTGTTGAGGCGTCACCGAGAATTGCCGCCTGGCGCAGCTGAAGAGCCTGCGGTACAAGCACATTGCGTAGCGAATCGGCAGGGTTGCCGTCGTGAATCCACTCAACGTGATCACCACCGGCACTTAGCACATCAATAACACGGTCGACATCGCCGGCGCGGATCGACTCCGCAAGCTCACCGATCGATTCGCCGAACCGATGCGCGGTCTTCAGCGTCACTACCGGTGTGCTGCCGCGCGCTTTGAATCCGTCGACCAGGTCGGCCAACACCGCGCCCGCTTCCACCGACGACAACTGGTTGGGATCACCGGCTAGCAGCAGGCGTGTCGTCGGGCGCACTGCCTCTAAAAGCCGGGCCATCATTGTCAGCGACACCATTGATGTCTCGTCGACGACGATTACGTCGTGCGGCAGTCGATTGCCGCGGTGATGGCGGAACCGCGACGACGTATCTGGCCGGCGACCTAGCAACCGATGCAACGTGGTTGCCTGTAGCCCCGAGAGTCGTTGCCGATCAGCTGAATCCAGCTGGTCGACTGCTACTCGGACAGCCTCTTGCAGGCTTGCGGCGGCCTTCCCGGTTGGTGCGGCTAGTGCCATGCGTAGCCGCGGCAGGCCCGCCACCTGCGCCTGCTCGGCGAACAACGCCAACAACCGCGCCACCGTTGTTGTCTTTCCGGTGCCTGGTCCGCCGGTCAGCACTGTCAGTCCCTGCGATAGAGCAACGCTTGCGGCTTCGCCTTGTTCCTCATATCCGGGCGGAAACAACCGGTTGGTGGCAGCAGTCATTCTCGGTGTGTTGACTGGCCCTGGCGCCGGCAGCAGGGCCAAGAGATCGTCCGCGGCTTGCTGCTCCTCGCGCCAGTACCTGTCCAGGTACAGCAGGTTGTTGGCATCGATCCGCAGTACTGTTGGCGATCGCACCAATGGGCTGGCCCGCACCGCCGCCAACCAAGATTCCGGCGCTGGCCACGGTAGGTCAGCGCCGCCTATCTGCTCTTTGATTGCCTGTAAGTCCAGGCAGACCGAACCGCCGCGCAGCGCGCGCACCAGCAACGCGAGGGCAAGCATGACGTGCGGGTCAGACTCGCCGGCCATGGTGGTAACACGCTGCGCAACATGAACATCGGCTGCGCCGATCACGTCGGCATCGTTGAACACACGCAGCAGCCCGGCGGCGCCCACAGTTCGCCGCCAGCTCATCGGGTCGACATTGTTGCCCGTCACACCGGGATGCCCTGGCCGTCGAGAACATCCGAGAGTGCTGTCACCAGAGCAGTTGGTGGTTGCCAGCTGAACACCCCGGCCGGATGGCCCTCGACCATCGGACTGCTCGCCCCGCACATCCCCCGCACGAACAGGTACAGCACGCCACCAAGATGCTTCGACGGTTCGTACCCGGGCTGTCTCCATCGCAAGAACCGGTGCAGCACGACGCTGTACAGAAGTGCCTGTAGCGGATAATCCGAGTGCAGCATGACCTCGACCAGGCAATCTCGGCTGTAGT
Organism: Mycobacterium sp.; assembly: GCF_965230835.1. GTDB lineage: Bacteria > Actinomycetota > Actinomycetes > Mycobacteriales > Mycobacteriaceae > Mycobacterium. Next base: position 1,611,791 of record NZ_CBDDLW010000002.1, on the reverse strand, counting down.
CCGCAGCGGTCAATGGCCGATCCGGATCACCGAGCCGATTGGTCTTGTAATCGACAACCAGATACCGGTACCCGGGCCCCTTCGGGACCCGTAGTATCACGTCGATCGAGCCGGACAGATATCCACGCAACGGCTGGCGGCCTAGAGCATCGCCCACCAACCGGTCGGCGTAGGGCGCCAGTGGGTCTGCTGCCGGTAGGTGCGACCGCAGCAGCATCCCGACGTCAGCCAACCGAAGATCGCTAGCTACTTCCGGTAGGTCGCCACCGGCGAGTGGAAACTCGAAGTTCAACTCCGTTAATCGGTCCCGTTGTCCGATTTGGCGTAGCGTCAATCCGTGGGTCAGCGGACCTAATCCGGTGTCATGCATCGGCACCATCGCGGCAGCCAGTTCGCCAGCGGGCGCGTCGATCGGCCACCGTGGCAAATGCACCCGGATCTGGTCCTCAAGCTCGGTGACGAGATCGGGCGCGGACGGATCGACGGTCTCAAGCACGGCGTGCACCAGCGTCCCGAACTTCTTGCCTGCTGGCAGCTCAGCCATCGGAGACAAGATTTCCCGCCTGGACGGCACTTTACTGAGCGCAATGGGGCCGATTTCGTCGTCGGACTGCACAAGCTCCGGCTCGCTGGCGACGCCCACCGTTTCCGTCGTATAAATGTCGCTGATCAGCCTCGAGTACGAGGTGCGTCGCCACGCGCTGTCAATGGTGCGATGGAAGTGACGAATACCCAGATCCGACGGTGGTGTCTGGGTGGCGAGGCGCGAGGGCGGGGATATCGTCGCTTCTTCCAGCATCGGCCCGCCCACGGCCTCCCATTCCCGAAACCGAGCCCAAGCATCCTTGTCCGCGATCCGTGCCGGCACACAACGTTCCGGCACTTCGGCTTGGCCAGGCCGACGCCCCCGCAACAGCCGTGACAGCCCGCCGTTAGGTTCGTTGAAGGCAGGTGACCACCAGGCGACCACCTGCGACTGGGCCCTCGTCAGCGCGACGTATGTCAGCCGACTGTTGTCGCTGGCGGCCTCGCCGCGGCCCAGTTTCTCGACCGCGCCGAAGTCTGGGCTGTCTTTGCCGCCGATGTGCAGGCAGCGTGCGCCCTCGTCGTGGAACAGCACCAGATCGCGCGTCACGGTGTTTCGGTTGAACGCGAACGGTAGATACACGATGGGGAATTGCAGCCCCTTGCTGGCGAACACGGTCATGATCTGTACGGCGGCCGCATCGCTGTCTATCCGGCGATTGTGTTCCGTTGCGCCGCTGTGCTCTTCGCGCTGACCGCGCAGCCAGTCCCGCAGCGCCGGCAAAGTGTGTTGCTCACGGTGCGCGGTCTCGGCCAACAGCTGCGCCAGGTGCGCTAGGTCGGTCATGCGCCGATCGCCGCCCCGACACGAAAGCACGCGATCGCTCATGCCGCTCAATTGCGCAGCTTCGAAGATTGCGGCCACTCCGTGTTCGCGGGCGTAGTCTGCCCACTCACGCAATGTCTCTGTGATGCGATCGGTGAGCGCATCACCGCCGGCCGCGAGGCTTGCCGCAGTTTCGCCGAAGAACACTGTCGACGCTGCGGCCCGCACTACACCGGAACGATGCGGCTGGTCGAACGCTTCCAAGAGAGAAAGCCAGTCGTCAGCGGCCTCCGAACCGAATACGTCCGAGCCGCCGGTGTATACGGCGGGAATACCTGCGCCGACCAGCGCGGTGTGGCAGGCTCGCGCGTCGGTGTGCTTCTCGACGATCACCGCGATGTCACGCGCCTGCAGGGGCCTGTCGTTGAATGTCGCGTCGGAAGACAACAGACAACCGATATCGGCGGCCAGGTCGCGCCCGATGTGTTCGCGCAGAACGCCGATTGGAAGATTCTGAATGCCGCTCCGCCCCAGCGTCTCCCGGCGGACCACGCGCAGCCGAAACGGATCGTTGTGCGGCGCGCCCGCGAGGCGGTGGCCCTGGTGGTGGGCATTGATGTCGTGAACCACAATCTGTGAGTCGCCGAGCTCGGCGCCCCGCAACACAGCGTGTAACCGGCGCACGAGCGCGGAGTCGCTGCGCCAGTTCGTGCTCAGCGTCCGCTTGTCTCCCGCCGTCGCGGCCGCATTGAGATAGGTGGCGATGTCGCCCCCACGGAACGCATAGATCGCTTGTTTCGGATCGCCAATGAGGATCAGTGTGGATTGCCCACTGAATGCGCGGTCGATGACTTGCCATTGCACGAGATCGGTATCTTGAAACTCATCTACCATCACAATGGGCCAGCGTTGGCGCATCCGGTCCCGGGCGGGCGAGTCGTCTGGTTCCAGGGCCGCGGCCAGGCGGGTGAGTAGATCGTCGTACCCGAGGATTGCCTGTTGGCGCTTGCGTATCTCCAATTCGGCAAGGACGTCTTTAGCGAAGGCGACGCGAACGGCAGCCGGCGAACCGGGTTGCGGGTTAGCTGGTCGCAACTGCGTCGCCGGGTTTTCGACCACCTCGCGCGCGATCCGCGACGCCTCGCGGTAGCTCAGTACCGGATCGCTGGCGGCGCGTCCGAAGTGAACGAGGTAGAGATCGTCGACAACTTCAGTGATCAGCTTGCCGAGGTCTTCGACGAGTGTGACGTCCGTGTCCGTGTCGCCGGCGACACCCAGCGATCTCAACACGAGCCGGCAGAACTGATGCGTCGTCGCGATTGTCGCTGCGTCGAATCCGGCCAGGGCATCGCGCAGGCGTTGCTGTCGTAGCTCGCATTCGGCGGTGGTGCCGTCGATCAAATGTGTCGCTAGTTGGTTGTCGCCGGCCATCGACGGATCGCTGAAAGCGCTTAGTGCTAGCACAATTTGGGAACGGACTCGCTCGCGAAGTTCCTGACTGGCGGCCCGCCCGAACGTGATGAGCAGCATTTGGTCGAGCGTTGCGTAGCCGTCGGCGACATAGCGGACTACCAGACCGGCTAACACGAACGTCTTGCCGGTACCCGCGCTGGCCTCGAGCACGGTGGTCGAGCCCCGCGCGGGTAGTGGACCGAGCAGATCGAACTGGTCCATTACGATATGTTCCTCTCGGCGCGAAGCATCGGCAGCCAGAGTCGCGCGGCGAATGCGCCTAACCGATTGTCCTCTCCTTCGCACTCTTCGCCTGGCCGCAGGGGTTGCATCAGATCGGCAAGGCGCGCGTTGCGCCCCCACGTCCGAACGTGCGCTGGCGTCTGGTCCTCGCCAGGAGACCAGTCGCTGGATTTCCACCGGCCCAGCGCCGCACTCACCGGGTCGTCACCGCAGTGCCGGGCCAGTGCCCATGCGTAAGATGTCTTTATGGGCAATGGAATTGGTTCGCGCCGCCCAGCGTTATAGATCGCCACCAGGTCTTCGAGGACGTACGCGGGTTCAGTGTGTGGCGGGCCCAGCTCCTCCTCGCGCGGGAAGGAGCCTCTTTTCTGCCGGCCGATGCAGACAGCGAACCAGTCACGGTCCGGGGCCTGCGCGAGCAACGCCAACAACGGAATCCACGACTCGAGCACGTGCTTCCCGTCCAGTTTGGAGTAGGTCGCGGACACGAGCCGGTCACCGAACACCTGTGTCACTGTGCCGGTGAGCCGTGCGGAACCGAGATCGATGTCGACGTCGTAGGCAGCCGCGCTGTGGCGACGGTGCCGGCGCGCTGCGGTCGCCAGCGCCGCCGCCTGGTCACGGATCAGGGTTGCTTTGCGCCATCCGAGCTGCCCGGGCGGCAACGTGCCGCGGCGCCACTCTGCTTGTCGCGCTTCATCCGGGGTCATTCCGTCCAGGATGTCGGTCAACATCCGATTGCCGACAATCCACTCGGTGCGGGCGCCGATGTCGACCGGTATGGCGTCATCGACACCGTCGACGTCCCACGGCAGCGTGTAGTCGAGGGCTCGAAAGAAGCCCTCCACGGGCCCCTCGAAGAAGGTCACCAAATCGGCGAGGGCAATGTTCGTCGGTGGGGCGTCGGCCGGCGGCGGGAGCGGTTTGTCGATGAATCGCGGTTGTTCGGTGCGTTCGCCGACGGCAATGCGAGCCGCGTTCAAGACAGTCGGATCGAAGCTGAACGGTACTTTGGGCACTAGCTTTCCGCGCTCGACGTTGCGAATGTCGAACGGCTGCAGGGGATGCTCAACGACGACGCGAGAATAGATTCTCCCGGTGGTGGTTGCATCCAAAGTTTCGAGAAGCTCGGCCAGCGGTACCGCAGGCGGTCTGCGCTGACCCGAGTATTCGTTGGCGCCGGTATAGGTGATGACGAGGTGGTCGGTGGCCGCCCCGATGGCGTCGAGCAGCAGTTGGCGATCTTCGGAACGAAGGTCGCGCTCACCGGTCAGCGGCTGCCGGGCCAGCGCGTCGTCACCATCGACGGCACTGATCCGCGGGAACACGCCGTCGTCGAGGCCGACCAGGCACACCACTCGATGCGGGACCGATCGCATCGGCACCATGCTGCAGACCGTCAGCGCACCGGTGCGAAAATTGGCCCGGGTGGGCTGATCGGCAAGGCGCGATTGCAACAGCGCGCGCAGGTCGGGCATGCGCATGACGGTGTTGTCCCACGATCCGGCCATACGAAGAACTTCGGCGAACTCGCTCCGCATTTGGCTGGTTTGCCAGGTGTCGTTGTCGTGCGTGTGTGTGAGCAGGGTGATGCCATCGGTAAGTGCGGTCAACCAATCTCGCAGTGGTTGGGCCCCGGTGAGAGTGTCAACGACACGCTGGAGACGGTCGATGAATTCAGCGAATTGGCCGGCCAACTCGACCCGATCGCTGCTGACGTCGTCGAGCGGCAGCGTGGAGTCGATCCAGACGTGTGAGTCGCTAGAGGTCGCAACGCCGGCCAATACACGATCGATGCCGAATCGCCAGGTGTTGTGCACGAAGTCGACCCCGAAGGGCATCCGGTGCTCCTGGTCGAATCCCCACCGGATGTTCGATTGTCGGATCCAGTCGGTTATGCCCTCTAAATCGTCGTCGCTGAAGTTGAACCGTGCGCGCACCGGCGCCGCGTGAGCAACGTTGAGCACCTCGGTTGCGGTGGCTCTGCCCCCTGCCAGCTTCAGCAGTTGCGAAGCGAGAGCCAGCAATGGGTTTGTTTGCAGCAACGAGCGGTCGGCGAGCCGCACTCGAAGTCGATGTGCGGGGTGTGCCCCGCGCACGACGTCGCCGAGCCCGAAGTCCGCGACGATCAACGGCACGTAGGCCTCCATATCCGGGCACATCACCAGGATGTCGCGCGGTTGTAGCGTCGGGTCGTCGGCAAGCAGGCCGAGCAGCACCTCACGGAGCACGTCGACCTGCCGGGCTGGGCCGTGACAGCTGTGCACCTGCACAGACCGGTCACCGTCGGCGAGGCTGCGGCCTGCCGGTCGCACGGCGTTGGCGGCGACGTCGGACTGCAGCCAGCCCAACAGGGAACTGGGCTTATCTGTGCCGCAGAGGAATTCGTCAGTGGCTGCACTATCGGGTAGGCAGCGTTGCAGCTCGCGCAAGTCTCGACCGAGGGCTGCCAGCAGTGGATTCCTGACCTTGCGGTGGCCGGTGTCGGCCACGCGAGGAACGACGCCGCGCATGCCAGCGAGCGCTTGCCACAGCTCATCGCTGGGATGCGGCATCCACAGATGCAGCTCGTGGTGGGTCGCCAACGCTTCCAGAAGTTCGATGTCGGTGCGCGCTAGCCGCGTATGCCCGAACAGCGATAGCCGTGGTGGCAGGTTGCTTGGTCGTTGTCGGAGTTGGACCAGAGTCTTGGCGTGCAAAACGTGTGGGGGATCGGCGGGTACCAGCGCCACCAGTGCCCGCCACAACTGCGGCTGCCAGCCAAGGTCGGCATCCAGGTGACTGCAGTCGCCGACTAGCCAGTCGGCGAGTAACTTCGGCCGCTGTCGCGCATAGGAGGCGAAAAGGCCGGCAAGCCTGCGCGCCACCGAGTACCGCCGCCCCCGCCGGTACTCGGCCTCTGCGCCGATGTCGAAGTGACCTAAATGTCTAGCCAGCGTGGCACACCACGGCTCGTCCAACGATCCGTCAATGACCTGCAGAAGCGGCCACGTCATGGCCTCGGGGGACCATGGGTCGTTGTCGATGGTGCCGGTGATCTCTGCGATCAGTGAGCCGGTGGCGTCTTAGGACTGGTGTAAAAACGCTGGGCGCATGTTCCTGGTGGTCATGTTACGCGGCGGTGGTGTCGGTCGTGGTTGTTGTGGTGGGGGGATGCAGTGGGCGGGGTGGCTCGAGCAGTTGGTGGCGTAGTTCTTGGAGGTGGCGGCTGGTCGCTGATGTTTGGGTGACTCCGCGCCAGCCGCGGCTGGCGCGGTCGAGGACGGCCCATACCAGCGACAGACAGCTGGTTTCGCCGGGTAGGCGGCCGATGACCTTGACCCGGCGACGGGATTCTCCGAAGGTGCGTTCGATGAGGTTGGAATGGCGGATGCGTGTCCAGTGTTGGCGGGGGAAGCGCAAATGCACGCTCAGCGAGGCGAAGTCGTTGGCCAGGCAAGCGACCGCGGCTGGGTAGAGCCCGCGGTATGTGGTGGTGAACTCCTCGGCGCGGCGGGTGGCTTCATCCACGGCCTGCTGGCCGGGTGGCTGGTCAATGTCATCGAAGATCGACCAGAACGCGGCTTTGATCTCGTCCTGGACCGCGACAGGTGTCTTGGCGATGACGTTACGGCAGCGATGGATCAGACACCGCTGACGCAGGCTTGCCGGAAACGTGGTCTCCCATGCGGCGATCAGGCCCGGCGCCCCGTCGGAGATGCCCAGTAGCGGCGGGCGTAGTCCCCGGTTCCTCAGGTCAGCCAAGAAGTCGGCCCACGCATCAGCCGACTCCGCTGCGGCTGGGGCCAGCCCAATAAACAGGGGCTTGCCGTCGGTGCAGATGCCCCAGGCGGCCAGCACCGGCTCGGCCGGGGCGTTGGGATGCATCCGAAAGTTCGAGGCATCCAAGAACAGGTAGTCCAACACCAGCTCATCAAGGCGTCGAGACGACCACGCAGCGAACTCGTCTTTGATGGCCGCACAAATCCGGCTCACCGTCGAGCGCGACAACGCCGCCTGCGAGCCCAGCACCTCGGCCAACGCGGCCTCGATGTCGCGATCCGACAAACCGCGCACCCATCCCGAAATCACCAACGCCTCCAGAGCGTGGGTGCGCGTCACCCCGGCACCGAATAGCCGCGAACAGAACCGCTCGTCGGTGTCGCGTAGTTTCGGGCGGCATAATTCGACCGAGCCCATCGTGGTCTTCACCGTCGCCGGCGGTTGATACCCATTGCGGTACCCGCCCGGGCCGTCCTGAACCCGACGCTGGTGACGGGCTCGGCCCAACACTGCTTCTACCTCGGCCTCCACGGCGACCTGAAACACCAGACGCACCGATAACCGCCCGACCTCCTCCAAAATCTCGGTCAACGGCCGCTCGGTCGCGGCGAACAACTGATCCATCTCAACACGCACACGCTCAATCGGCGATACTCGCTTGGTCACGGGCGTAGCCCCTCCTTCATAGCTTTCGTCGGTTGCGACGGAACCTACGCCCGTGACCATTTACACCAGCGATGAGACGCGACCAGTGAGCCCGGGCTGCGGAAGAGTACCCCGGCGCACACACCGTCGGCCCTGCCGCTGCTAGAGCCCAGGACGTGCGAGAGCCGTTGACTCAGCCAGCGTTCCACGCCTTTGGTCGGTACGAGCACCAGTTCCGCAGCGAACGGGTCTGGCAACGCGGTGCCCAATAGCGTGCCGAGCGCATCGGCAAGAACGTCGGTGCGTTCGGCACGGTGAAGATGAAGCGCCATTGAGCGTCACCCTAGACCCGGACGGTGATCGTTATCCGCAGCTGGACCGGAGAACTGAGGCTTCGCCGTCAACATGGAACACGTGACAATCGTCCGGCTGATAGCAAATTCCCAGTCGGTGAGGGCAAAAAACGGGCTAGTCTCACCTGATGACCTTCGGCGGACCGCAACCTGTGCCGAGCGCACAGCTGCCGGCAATCGGTGTGCAGGCCCGCTGTCTTCCGGCACCACGCTTCCGGTGGTGGCCGGTTGCTTTGGGGCTGGGGGTGATCCTTGGTATCGCTTTCGCAGTGACGATCCCTATGGTCCGCGTGCTGGCCGAGCACGCGCGTGGCTACCAGGCTGGCGATTGCGTGGTGGTGGAGCCGACTGCTGGCGGTGAGCTACACACAAGAGCCACCGGATGCCGAACTGACCCCAGTTTCACTGTTGCTGGGTTTGCCGATCACGCAGGTACGTGTTCGCCGCAAGGATATGACCGGTTCCGGTCGCCCCTCGCCGACGATGTCACCGGAGAGCTGTGTCTGGTGCCGAACCTCGTTGCGGGTCATTGCTACCGGTTTGGTGTGGCGGTAGGCATCTGGAACGTAAGTGACTGCGTTTCCGCGGTGCCTGCCGTGATCAAGGTGGAAAAGCGACTCGATACCGACGACGCGAGAGCCTGCTCGTCGCGCAGCCAGCTGCCCGCGCGGATCTATCCAGCTCCGCAGCGGACTTACTGCCTGGGGCTCGTTGGCTAAAGATCATTCCGCGGCCGGATTTCGTCGTACTCGATGACCAAGTGCTGTGGGCCGCGGAAGACCTGGCTGACGCGATAGGGCGGCGGGTCCTCGGCCAACCGCGGGTTCGCCACCCGGCTAATGAATGCCGTGAATGCGGTGTTGACCTCCAGTCGGGCCAGCGGACCGCCGAAACAGACATGAATACCGCGTCCCCAGCCGACGTGCTCGTTGTCGGGGCGCTGCGGTTCGAACGTGTTGGGGTCGTCGAAGCGTTGTGGATCTCGGTTGGCCGCACCGTACATCAGATAGATTGGCGAGCCCTTGGGGATCGTGGTGCCCGCGATTTCGATGTCGGCCAGCGCCAATCGAGTTGGGAAGAACTGGACTGACGACTGCAGTCGCAGGGTTTCCTCGATCGCACCAGGAATCAACTCCGGCTGATTGCGCAACATGTTGAGCGATCCAGGGGTGCGCAGCACGGTGAGCACACAGTGCGAGATCAGATTGACCGTCGAGTCATGGCCGGCGACAAAGAGCAGGATAGCGTTGTTGACGATCTCGCCCGCCGGCATCCGTCCGTCTGGTCCGTCGTCGTGGACCAACTGTGAAATCATGCCCGGTCTCGGCGATTTTTTCGCGTCTTCAACCAAGCCCAAGATGTAGGCGTACAAGGCCGCGCTGCTCGCGTCGCCTTTCGCCTGGCGAGCCTGACCTTCCTCGGTCTCGATCTCCGGGCCCAGATCGAAGCGCCCGGCCATGATATCGGCGATCCACCCGTGGAACTGGGGCTCGTCTTCAACCGGCACACCCATGATCCGGCAGATAACGTTTACCGGCAGCGGGTAAGCGAAGTCGTCAACGACGTCCATACGAGTCTTGTTCGCCGCATTGTCCAGCAGTTCATTGACGATCTGCCTGCACAGCGGCTCCTGGTCGGGGATCAGGTCTGGCGAATGGGGCGGCCCGAAAAAGCGCATGCACCGGCGGCGCGCTCGGTCATGGTCAGGTGGATCCTGGGCGATAAAGCTGGGATGGCTACCGGCGGCTTCACCGGAGGGCTGGGAACCTTTGCGGAGGTCGGAACTCACTCGTGTGTCGTGGGCCAGGGCGATCAGCTCGTGGTAGCCGGTAACGGCATAGACGCCCTCACCGACGTGAGCTACCGGCGTCTTGCGTAGCTCGTCGAAGAATGGATATGGATTGGCACGGTTTTCCTGCCGCATCGCCGCGGCGAAGATTTCTTCGGGGTTCATGTGCGCCGCTCCTTCTTATCGCTTCGCTTTGCATCGTTTCCAGCGCGTGTCATATGTGCCGCTGCGAGCCGTTTCACCGCTGACGGGGTCGGAACTCGGCACGCCGTTCGCTGGGATCATGCCCCGTCAACACCACATCCGCGGCGTCAGTCGGAGCGCCCCGTACCGGGAAGTCAGCGGGCAGGACGCGGGTATCGTCCGGAGCGTCAAAACCTGCTGGAGGTGGCGGAAACGGTGCCGATCGCGCGATCAGGTCGTGGTAGTAGTTGATCCATTTGCCGTGGTCGAACGTGACCGCGCCCACGATTCGTCCGGCTTGACCGTAGGCGGCGGCAAAGCAGCGCTGCTGCACCGAGCCCTGCGTAAAGACGATTTCGTTGCCGAAGGAAGGCACACCGACGGATTTGATGTTGACGCCGAACTGGCCCGACCAAAACTGCGGGATCAGCAGGTGGGCACGACGATCGACTTCGTCGCACACCATATTGTGAGCGGCCACCTGGGCACCCAGCACTGCGTTGTCCCAGTGCTCCATCGCCAGGAACTGGTAGTCATAGAGCACATGGGGGGCCCGGGCGATATCCCCAGCTACGAAGATGTGGTCTGTGACCACCCCGTTGATGTCGAACGCTCGGCATCCTGCGTCGCAGCCCACCCCCCAGACTCCGGCCGCAAGCCCGGCTCCGTCGAGCCACTCAACATTGCGGATCGACCCCAACGAGGTGACCACCACGTCGACGTCGAGTGTGGTCCCGTCGGACAGTTGTGCTCGTCGCACGTTTCGATGAACGTCGCCTTCCAACGCCAGCACCGAGACGCCGGTGCGAAGGTCCACCCCGGCGGCACGCTGCATATCTGCGGCAATAGCGCCGATCACCCCGCCGAGCGCACCCGCTAGCGGTGCTGGGCCCCGCTCGGTGACGGTGACCTGCAGCCCAAGCTCACGACATACCGAGGCCACTTCAGAACCGATAAACCCCGAACCTATGACGAGCACCCGCGACGGGCGGTCGGCGAATGCGGCTTGCAGTCGAGCCGCATCGGTGCTGGTGCGCAAGGTGTGAACGCCGCGAAGCGCGGCCTCTTCTGGGTTGGGCCATCGTCGTGACCGGACACCCGTGGCAATCAGCAGGCGATCACCTGCTACCTCGGTGCCGTCAGCCAGCCGTACTAATTGGTTGGCGCGGTCCAGGGCGGTCGCCGGCACGCCCAGATGCCACTGCGCATCCACCGCACGTAGCCGTGGCAGCTTCGTGTGATCAGCGGGCACCCACCCTTTGAGGACCTGTTTGGACAGTGGGGGTCGGTCATATGGTTCGCCCGGCTCGTCGCCGATGATGGTCAGCTGCCCCTGAAAACCCTCTTCGCGTAGCCGTTCGGCGGCACGAAGGCCGGCTAGCGAAGCGCCGACGATGACGATGCGGCCGTTGGACTTGTTGTAATTCCGATTCACGGTGGGCTCACCGAGGATTTGCTACTCGCTGTTGAGTCGTTCGACGACGATCGCCTGGACGGGGCATGATGCCGCGGCTCGCAATACCCGCAAACGCTGGCTATCGTCCGGGTTGGGGTCATAGGTGAGGGCTTCTTCTCCGCTGAGCTTGAGCACCTCCGGTGCCAGCGGTACGCATTGGGCGTACCCGAGGCAGCGGTTCAGGTCGACAACGATGCGCATCGCGACCCCGGTTTCTCGCTAGCTGAAAAACTGATGTTGCGCAGCGTACATCGAGTGACCACGTCAATGACGCGGTTTGCGAACCTTTTCGGCGTTGAGAAAGGGCGCAGCAGCGGAGGCGCCAGCTCTGCGACGGGTGCATGCTGGTGAGCATGACCAGAAATGAGATCACCGAACGGATCGTCTTTGCTCGCCTGGCCAAAGGCCTGACTTGGCAGGAGCTGGCTGACGCAATCGGCAGGCCGGTGGTGTGGACCACGTCCGCATTGCTCGGTCAGCATCCGATTCCCGCCGAGCTGGGCAAGGTGCTGGTTGAGATGCTGGGTCTTGACGAGTCCGCGATTCCGGTGCTGGCGGCGCCACCCACGCGAGGTGGGTTACCTACGCCGGTACCAACCGATCCGACTGTCTATCGACTCTACGAGGCACTTCAGGTGTACGGCGGTGCCATCAAGGAAGTGATCCACGAGCAATTCGGCGACGGCATCATGAGCGCGATCAACTTCAGCGTCGACCTGAAGCGGCGACCTCACCCGTCGGGCGACCGCGTGGTGGTCACGTTCGACGGAAAATTCCTTCCCTACCAGTGGGTCTCGGCTCAGGGCTGAGCAGCGGCTATGGCAAACCAGCTTTCCAAAGTCCGGCGATCCAAACCTGTGGATCTCGTTCTTTCCGGTGGTGGTGTCAAGGGCGTCGGCTTGGTGGGCGCTGTCGTGGCCGTCATGGACGCCGGATACTCGGTCAAGCGTGTGTCTGGGGTCTCGGCTGGTTCCCTGGTCGGATCGATCCTGGCGGCCGCGTCCAACGGCGACCAGCTGACCAGTCATGAAATCAAGGAACTTGCGTTGACCCTGCCGTACCAGAAATTCCGAGATGCTGGCCCCGTCGGCCATGTGCCGGTGGTCGGTCAAGTGTGGGGTCTGTTGCGCGACAACGGAATGTACCGAGGCGACTTCGCCCACGAATGGGTTCGCAGCGAGCTGCGAAATCTAGGTGTGACCACGTTCGGCGATCTGGCGCTCGACGACAAGCAACTGCCGAAGGAGCGCCGTTACCGGCTGGCGGTTACCGTCACCGATGTAACGATCGGGCAGCTGGTACGGCTGCCATGGGATTACCAGCGGATCTATGGGCTCGACCCTGATGAGCAATCGGTGGCCGACGCAGTGCGTGCCTCGAGTCGATACCCTTCTATTTTCGGCCGGTCGGCCTGACCAGCGCGGAAGGGATGGACTCCACGTTGGTGGATGGTGGCGTGCTGTCGAACTTCCCAATCGACTCGTTCGACAGGTGGGACGGCAAGCCGCCGCGCTGGCCTACTTTCGGTATCACGGTGGTACCGAACCTGCCGGAGGGCAATGACGATGTGATCCCCGGACTAGGTGCTTTGCGTTCGCTTCCGTTGCTGGGCCCGCCGTCGTTGCTGGAACAACTCATCACGACCATGTTTGTGGGCCACGACCAAACGTATCTGAACCAGCCGTGGGTCAGTGCCCGCGCGATTCGAGTCGATTCGACGGCCGTCAATTTTCTTGACTTCGGCATCTCCCGAAAAGACGCTGAAGCGCTGTACGAGAAGGGCTATGAAGCGGCCAAGGCATTCCTGTCGACGTGGAGCTGGGTCAAGTATCTCGAACGCTTCCGGCACTTCCAATAAGCTCGCCCTTGATCCGGACGTCCTGCTCGACATGACGACCCGGGGCGGACGTGTCACACTTCTGGGCGGAGGAGGCGGTGGTGTGAGGCGGTTGCCCGGTATTGGTGGGCAACCGCGTCACTTACCCTCAGAGTCCGAATTCGGCTGCTATTCCGTCGATCCCGGCGCGGATCGCTGCGAGCCCGTCAGCGCGGGCGCGTAACTTGGTCGCAGCATGGGCTTGCTGGTTGAGAGCAGCGAATTCTCGCGCTGCTTCCTCTGCGCGGCTGACCACCAACTCCGGCAACGCGATCTCGTCGATATAGCCCGCGGCAAGCGCGGCGTCACCGGAGTACGTCTTGGCCAACCCGGTGGCTTGCTGGTAGGTAGACGGTGTTAGCCGCAGTTTCATTATCTCCAAAGCCGCGTAGGGAATGGTCATGCCGATTGCAACCTCGTTGGCTTGGATGTTGTACGTGTGGGCGGCGACTCGGTGGTCGCCGGACGACAGCAGAAACGCGCCCATCGCGATGGCGTGGCCAGTGCAAGCCATCACCACCGGCTTGGGGTAGGACAAGAGTCGATGCGACAGATCGAAACCGCCCCGGAGCATGTCGATCGCTGGCTGTGTCTCTCCAGAGGTCAGGATTTTCAGGTCGAAGCCGCCGCTGAAGACGCGCGCATTTCCGGTAATCACCAGCGCGCCGGCACCGTCACGGTCGGCGTTGTCGATGGCGTCGCTTAGTGCCTGTTGCATCGCTGGACCCAGCGCGTTGACTTTGCCGTCGTCCATCTGGATCACCGCGATGGAATCCTTGAGGCTATAGGTAGCCGGGCCGCCCATGATTACTCCTTCGGTATAGCCAGCTCGTCGATTGAATCAGATCCGCATCCGGGATTTCGGCAGGCCCGTGGTTTGTCTTCAATCAGGCCACCGGGCCGCGCTGGTCCCTGAGCTCGTTTTCGGCGTCACCCCAGCGCACGTTGACTTCGGTGGGCACGTCGAGTTGTCTCCTGCGCCATCTCTCCTGGGTTTCGGCCACGGCGCGGTTGATTCGCTCGATCTCGCTGCGGATCACGTCGGGGCGGGTTTCCTTGCTCACGTAGTGGAAATAGGTCAGCACGGCGCGCAGCAGCTCCAATTTCTGCTTTTCCCTCTTGGCCCGGTCGTGCGTAGTCATCAGCTCGATACGCTGTACGGGCGGCAGAGTGTCCCAGTCCAGCACCACTTTGGTTTCCAACCGTCGCCGGCCGCGATGCCAGAAGCGCCACCTGCGGGGCTGCTGGGGGCGGTCGTAGTAGGTCACGGTGCCGGGGAAGCGTGACTCGACCCCGCGCCCGATTTCAGCGCGGTCGATCGCTGAGTCCCAGACCATCCTCCACTCCTGGCCGGGTGCCAACGTCGGCAGTTCGCGGGGGAGTTGCAGTTCTACGACGTCGGCGTAGCCCTCCGAGGCATTCTCATACTCGGCCACGGTTGGCGGGTTGGGAAATGAGAAGCCGATGTCGTATGCGGCGGTGCGGCCAAAATTTCTGACAACGAGTTCGATGACATGCCAATCCGCGACGTGGGGTTCCATGAGCATGGCCACGTAGGGCCTGGCTTGTTCCGCGGTGAGTTGACGGTTACGTTGAATCTGCCGGTTGGTCAAGATCAGCGCGATCACGCCGATCGTAAGCGCCGCCCACACCGCCCATGCGACCCAGGTGCCGGAGTCGATTTTGGTGACCCCCCGCAAGCTGGCCTGGAACCACCCCTCCGAACCCATCTTCCGCTTATACCACAGTGCTTGCTAGCCCCACTTTCTGCTGACTTGATCGCTGGGACGCGCGGACGAATGTTGCTGGAAGGCAACTGATTGCGTTCGTAGTGGACACCGATGTTGTGCTATTGGAGGCGGGATGCGCGCAAGCGCGATCCGGTACTCAAACAAATTATCGAATTCGTCAGTTGCCCATCATTACTCGCCACTGGTCGAGGTCGGTGGCGCGGTAGACGTAGTTGGAACGCGTGACTTCTGAAAGTGACGCGCTCGGATCGGCCGAATACCAGTGTCCGGGAAATACCGTCGGGTTGCCGGGAAGCTTGGCAAGCTGCTGCAGACTTCGGTACATCTCGTCGGAATCGCCACCTGGAAAATCGGTGCGCCCACAGCCTTCCAGGAACAATGTGTCACCGGCGACCAGTCGGCCGTCAAGGAGGAAGCACTGGCTGCCCGGGGTGTGGCCTGGAGTATGCAACAACTCTATTTCGATATCGCCAATGCTGACCTTGTCGTGGTTTTGGTGAGTGGTTAAGTCACCGATAGGGATCCCTGTCACCCGGGAAACCCACAGCGCCTCATCGGCATGAACATGCACGGGCACCGTCGCGCGCTCGAGGAGCTCGGTTAGGCCCGGCATGTTGAAACCCATCATCGAGCCGCCGACATGGTCAGGATGATGGTGGGTGACCAGGACCCCGGCCAGACGCATGCCGTCCGACTCCAGCGCGTCAACCAAGTCTCCGGCGGCGTATGCCGGATCGACGAGCACGCAATCCCTGGTCTGGCGGTCCCCGATAACGTAAGCGAAATTGCGCATCTGAGTCGCGAACATGTCGCCGACGGCGAAATCGCGACCGGAAAGCAGTTGACGAAAGTAGAGCCGTTCAGAATCTGACACGTCACCAGACTAAGGCTCCGCCGAAACCCGTCAAACTATCTTACGATCGCGTATGTTTCCTTAGTTCTTACATTGATTGCTGTAGGTATCGGACGGCTGTGGGTATTGTTGGCACATGCTGAAGAAGGTCGAGATCGAGGTTGATGACGATCTGGTCCAAGAGGTGATACGTCGGCACCGCCTGCTCGGCACTCGGGAAGCCGTCAATCTCGCACTGCGGACCCTGCTAAGGAAGGACAATGCTGCAGCACCGGAGCATACGAATGACGAGTTTGACGAGTTCAGTGATCTGAGCGCGTGGATCCCCGAGGGGCGCGGCGCAAGCGGGTAATTACCCGACGGTTCCAGCTCCGCTACCGAGCTCTAGCACCCAATGCCGCAGGGTCTCGGTAGCCACCCCTTGGTTTGGTGCTGCTGCTGGCCAGGTTGTACCCTCTTTTCTGGCCCGAGGCACGACTGGTCGCTACGGGTGAGCGGCCCCCTTAGCTCAGTCGGTAGAGCGTTTCCATGGTAAGGAAAAGGTCAACGGTTCGATTCCGTTAGGGGGCTCGGCGGGACGCCGAGCAGGCTGGCGGCGCCAACCAGAGGCGATGTAGCTCAGTCGGTTAGAGCGAACGACTCATAATCGTTAGGTCGCCGGTTCGAGTCCGGCCATCGCTACAACCCCAACAACGAGATCTTGTGAGAGAGAAACGGATATGGCTTCCAGTACCGATGTGCGGCCGAAGGTCACTTTGGCATGCGAGGTGTGCAAGCACCGCAACTACATCACGAAGAAGAACCGGCGTAACGACCCCGACCGGCTGGAGCTCAAGAAGTTCTGCCCAAACTGCGGCAAGCATGAATCGCACCGCGAGACCCGGTAGCGCCGCCCCGCCGATAATTACTCAGATTGACTAGGTAGGTTTTATCACCGTGGCGTTGACGGCAGACATCGTCGGGATGCATTATCGCTACCCGGACCACTACGAGGTGGAACGCGAGAAGATCCGCGAATACGCCGAAGCCGTGCAGAATGACGACGCGGCGTTCTTCGCCGAGAGTGCTGCCGAAGAACTGGGCTACCAGTCGCTGTTGGCTCCGCTGACATTCATTTGTGTCTTCGGATATAAGGCGCAGTTGTCTTTTTTTCAGAATGCCAACATCGCGATCGAGGAGGCGCAGATCGTTCAGGTGGATCAGGTGCTGAAGTTTCACGCGCCGATCCAAGCGGGCGACAAGCTCTACTGCGATGTATGGGTCGACTCGATGCGCAGCGCGCACAGTGCTCAGATCATCGTGACCAAGAATGTCATCACCAACGACAAAGGTGACATCGTCCAGGAGACCTACACAACCCTGGCGGGGCGTGCCGGCGGGGATGGGGAAGAGGGATTTGCTGATGGCTCTGCGTGAGTTCAGTTCGGTGCAGGTGGGCGACCAGCTTCCGGAGAAGGTGTATCCGTTGACTCGCCAGGATCTGGTCAACTATGCCGGGGTATCGGGTGACTTGAACCCGATCCACTGGGACGACGAGATCGCCAAGGTCGTCGGCCTGGACACCGCTATCGCACACGGCATGCTGACGATGGGCCTGGGTGGCGGCTACGTCACGTCGTGGGTTGGCGACCCGGGTGCGGTCACCGAGTACAACGTGCGGTTCACTTCGGTGGTCCCAGTGCCCAACGACGGCAAGGGCGCCGAGATCGTGTTCAGTGGCCGGGTGAAGTCGGTCGATCCGGACAGCAAATCGGTGACTGTCGCGCTTACGGCCACCACTGGCGGCAAGAAGATCTTCGGCCGGGCTATCGCGTCAGCGAAGCTGGCGTAGCGCGTGGCTCTCAAGACCGACATCCGGGGGATGGTTTGGCAGTACGCGGACCATTTCGTCGTGGGCCGCGAGCAGATCCGCGCGTTCGCCGGCGCGATCAAGTGCGAAGATGCGGCCAGCTTCGATGAGGACGCTGCCGCCGAGCTTGGCCACGGCAACATTGTTGCTCCACTGACCTACGTGTCAATTTTAGCCAGCCTGGTTCAGCGGGACTTCTTCCGCAATGTCGACGTCGGCATGGAGACCTTGCAGATCGTCCAGGTCGATCAGAAATTCGTCTACAGCAGACCGGTATATGCGGGCGACACACTGTACGCCCGCATGGAGGTCGTGTCGGTGGACGAGCGCTTCGGTGCCGATATCGTGGTTACCAGGAACGTCTGTACCGACACCGACGGCGAGGTGGTCCTGGTCGGTTACACCACCATGATGGGGCACGAGGGTGACAGCTCGATCGAGCTCAAGTGGGACAAGGAATCTGGTCAGGTCGTCAGAACTGGGTGATTAGTAACCGGCACCTGCGCCGATGTACACTCGTCCCTTGGGGTTTTCCCATTACAAGCGCGCTTTCCGTGAGTCGAACGAACGGGGCCAAACGGCGAGCCGGAGGCGAGTTGACCGCCTTCCGCCGATCTCCGCGATCACCGAATCGGGGGCGCGCGTGTCATGTGAGCCTCGGCACACTGGGTTGGTCTGGGCATGTCTTGCCAACCGCGAAGGGGCGTAGCTCAACTGGCAGAGCAGCGGTCTCCAAAACCGCAGGTTGCAGGTTCAAGTCCTGTCGCCCCTGCTGAAGGCGAATACGTGCCTATGGTGGACACTGAGAGGATGTCCGAGCACCGCGAGACGGCTCGCGGGATAGCAAGCGAACGAAGGAGCATGCGGTGAGCGACGAGGGCGACGCTGCCGACGACGTCGCGGGCGACGGTGGCGACAATGAGGACGGCCACGGTAGTGGAGGTCGGACAGCCCTGGTGACCGAGTCGGCTGCGCGGCCGCAACGCCCTTCGGGTAAGCGGTCCAGGCAACGTGCGGTGGACACCGATGACGACCTCGACGGCGACGAGTCGTCGACTGAGGCCTCCGCGGAGGCCTCTGGCGCCAAAAAGGGCAAGAGGGCAGCGAAGTCCGGGAAGGTTCAGAAATCGAAAAAATCGGGCGGCGGATCCACCAACCCGATCGCGTTTGTCTATAACTACCTGAAACAGGTCGTTAACGAGATGCGGAAGGTGATCTGGCCGAACCGCAAACAAATGATCAGCTACACCACGGTGGTGCTGGTGTTTCTGGCCTTCATGGTGGCGCTGGTCGCCCTCGCCGACCTGGGCCTGACCAAGCTGGTCTTATTGGTGTTCGGCTGAGGTTCGAAAGACAGAGAGGACTGTGAACCGTGACTACCTTCGACGGTGAAACGTCTGCCGGTGAGGCGGTCGACGCGCAGGAAGCCGACCTCGAACAGGTCGGTGAGGCTGAAGCCCCTGCGGAGCCGGCTGAAGAGGTCAACCCGGCCGCCGCGCTCAAAGCTGAGCTGCGCGGCAAGCCAGGCGACTGGTATGTCGTGCACTCTTATGCGGGATACGAGAACAAGGTGAAAGCCAACCTCGAAACCCGCGTGCAGAACCTTGACGTCGGCGACTACATCTTCCAGGTGGAAGTGCCCACCGAAGAGGTCACCGAGATCAAGAACGGTCAACGCAAGCAGGTCAACCGTAAGGTGCTGCCGGGCTACATCCTGGTACGCATGGATTTGACCGACGATTCGTGGGCTGCGGTGCGCAATACCCCGGGAGTCACGGGCTTCGTGGGCGCGACGTCGCGGCCGTCGTCGCTGGCACTGGACGACGTAGTGAAGTTTCTCCTCCCACCAGGTTCGGCGAAGAAGCCCGCGAAAGGCACGACTAGCACTGCTGCCGCGACCGAGGCGAGCGGTCTGGAACGTCCAGCTGTTGAGGTTGACTATGAAGTGGGCGAGTCGGTCACGGTTATGGACGGTCCCTTCGCCACGTTGCCGGCCACAATTAGCGAGATCAACGCCGAACAACAGAAGCTCAAGGTGCTGGTGTCCATCTTTGGTCGTGAGACACCAGTGGAACTGACCTTTAACCAGGTCTCAAAGATCTGACCAGCTGACCCGGCTACGGAACAGCTGGACGCATTAATCAGGAAGGAACATCGAGACCCCATGGCCCCGAAGAAGAAGGTTACCGGGCTGATCAAGCTGCAGATCGTGGCAGGCCAGGCCAACCCGGCCCCGCCCGTCGGCCCCGCGCTCGGCCAACACGGCGTCAACATCATGGAGTTCTGCAAGGCGTACAACGCGGCGACGGAGAACCAGCGCGGCAACGTCATCCCGGTGGAGATCACGGTCTACGAAGATCGCAGCTTCACTTTCGCCCTCAAGACGCCCCCTGCGGCCAAGCTGCTACTCAAGGCGGCCGGTGTGGCGAAGGGTTCGGCGGAGCCGCACAAAACCAAGGTCGCTAAGGTCAGCTGGGATCAAGTTCGCGAGATCGCTGAGACCAAGAAGACCGATCTCAATGCCAATGACATTGACGCGGCGGCCAAGATCATCGCTGGAACCGCTCGATCGATGGGTATCACCGTCGAGTAGCCGTGTGCGGTGGCCAGCCCTACCGGTCACCGATACGGCATCGATCACCGCGTGACACCCCTGAGACGAGTTCGACAATAGAACAGACGTGGGAGGGCTAGCTACGGCCCGATTGGTAACCACACCCCAACATCAGATTGGACAAGCAATGAGCAAGAACAGCAAGGCATATCGGGCCGCCGCGGAGAAGGTGGACCGCAACAACCTGTACACCCCGCTTCAAGCGGCCAAGCTGGCAAAAGAAACCTCGTCGGCCAAACAGGACGCAACCGTCGAAGTAGCGATCCGGCTCGGCGTGGACCCGCGTAAGGCCGATCAGATGGTCCGTGGCACGGTCAACCTGCCGCATGGCACTGGCAAGACCGCCCGGGTCGCAGTGTTCGCTGTCGGGGAGAAGGCTGACGCGGCCGTCGCAGCCGGCGCTGATGTTGTGGGGAGCGACGATCTGATCGAGAAGATTCAGGGTGGCTGGTTGGAATTTGACGCGGCGATCGCGACGCCGGATCAGATGGCCAAGGTCGGTCGTATCGCCAGGGTGCTGGGCCCGCGCGGCCTGATGCCGAACCCCAAAACCGGTACGGTCACCCCGGACGTCACCAAAGCCGTCGCCGATATCAAAGGTGGCAAGATCAACTTCCGGGTGGATAAGCAAGCCAATCTGCACTTTGTCATCGGCAAAGCATCGTTCGACGTGAACGTGCTGGCCGAAAACTACGGCGCCGCGATTGACGAGGTGCTGCGGCTCAAGCCCTCCTCGTCAAAGGGGCGCTACCTGAAGAAGATCACCGTGTCGACAACGACGGGCCCGGGCATCCCAGTGGACCCGTCTATCACCCGCAACTTCGTCGAGGCTTAGGTCTTCCGGGGTCTTCCGGGGGCCTAGCCGACGCCAGGCTTCAGGTAGGTCACCAGGCTGCAGTCGAGCAGCTCGTCAGTGAAGTAGTGCTGGCAACCCCGCAGGTACTTCATGTAGCGGTTGTAGACCTCTTCGGAGGTGATGCCGATGGCTTTGTCCCGATTGGATTCCAGTGCGTCGCCCCAGGCATTGAGGGTCTTTATGTAGTGCGGCTGCAGCGAAATCGGTTCCGGGACGGTGAAACCGGCGTTTTCACCGTGTTCGACCATCATTTCGGTGGTCGGCAGCCGCCCGCCGGGGAAGATCTCGGTGACGATGAATTTGATGAAACGCATCGTCTCGAAGGTCAGTTTCTTGCCTCGGGCGGCGATGTTGTAGGGGTGATAGCTAACGCTGCTTTGAACAGTCATGCGTCCGTCGTCGGGCATGATCGCGAAACAGCGCTTGAAGAAGTCGTCGTAGTTCTCGTGCCCGAAGTGCTCGAAGGCTTCAATCGACACGATCCGGTCGACTTGGTCGCCGAAATCCTCCCAGCCCTTTAGGACGGCGCGGCACGATCGATCGGTGTCGATCGCGGACAGCACCTGCTGGCTCCGAGCTTGCTGATTCTTCGACAGAGTAAGGCCGACGACGTTGACGTCGAACCGCTCGACAGCCCGTTTCAAGGTGGTGCCCCAGCCGCAGCCGATGTCCAGCAGCGTCATTCCGGGCTTGAGGTCCAGCTGGTCCAAATTGAGGTCGATCTTGGCGTACTGGGCCTCTTCGAGCGTCAGCTCCGGTCGTTCGAAGTAAGCGCAGCTGTAGGTTCGGGTCGGGTCCTGGAATAGGGCGAAGAAATCGTCGGAGACGTCGTAATGTGCCTGGATGTCCTCCGAGCGCGTCCGCGTGGTCGTCGGGCTCGTTAGTTGCTCAGCCATTGTCTTCATGCTCTCCTGGACGATGCTCACTACTTGAACATGCGCACCGTTGGCCGGTGCGGTGTAACCCTACTCATTATCGAGGAATAACCTGATTATTGCCGCGATGCCACGCGCTCCCGGCCCATCGGTGGGCCGAAAGCCTACTTAGTCAGCGTGAACTGATTGCAGTCGATATAGCCGACCCGGAATCCCTTAGCGCAGCCCGTCAAATACTTGATATAGCGCTCGTAGACCTCTTCGGACTGAATCTCGATGGCTTCGTCCTTGCGCGCCTCCAGGGCTGCTTTCCAAAAATCGAGGGTTCTGGCGAAGTCTGACTGCAGCGACTGGGCATTGGTCACTTTGAAGCCCGCTTTCGTCGCATGCTCGTTAACCTTTTCGATCGACGGAAGCCGACCACCCGGGAAAATTTCGGTCAGGATGAACTTGATGAAGCGGGCCATCTCAAACGATAGTGGTAAAGCCTTGGCGGCCGCCTCCTTTGGGGTCACCCCGGTGATCGAGTGCAGCAGCATCACGCCGTCGTTGGGCAAGGTGTTGTAAGCGAACCGGAAGAAATCGTTGTAACGCTCGAAGCCGAAATGCTCCAACGCCTCAATAGTGACGATCCGGTCCACTGGCTCGCTGAACTCGCCCCAGTCGCTCAGCAGTACCTTGTGTGAGCGGCGCGTGTCGACGCCACCGAGCACTCGTTGGGCGTAGGCGTGCTGGTTCCGGGAAAGGGTGAGTCCCACGACGTTGACGTCGTACTTCTCGATGGCCCGTTTCATCGTCGAACCCCAGCCGCATCCGATATCGAGCAGGGTCATTCCCGGCTCTAGACCCAGCTTTCCCAGCGTCAGATCGAGCTTGGCGACCTGCGCTTCATGCAGAGTCATATCGTCGCGCTCGAAGTAGGCGCAACTGTAGGTGCACGTCGGATCCTGGAATAACGCGAAAAAATCGTTAGATATGTCGTAATGGGCCTGAACGTCCCGAAGGTTGGAGCGCGCGTCGGCGGCACCCGTTGACTTGTAAGGCAATTGTCCTCCCGGTGTGAGGGGCAGCCCCACCCGGTTGCCTTCTCCCGAACCCTACACCGGGCCCGGCATATCTCCTGCATTTTGCCGATTAGCGGACCGCGCGATGGCGCAAGGTCAGAAATCAGGCGGATCTGCGTCAGTCACGACTTCACCAACGTGAACTGGTTGACGTCGATGTAACCGGAGCGGAATGCGTCGGCGCAGCCGGTTAGGTACTTCATGTACCGCTCATAGACCTCTTCGGACTGGATCTCAATGGCTTCGCTTCGGCGAGCCTCGAGCCCCTCAGCCCACAGATCCAGGGTCCGCGCGTAGTGTTGCTGCAGTGACTGCCGGCGGGTCAGGGTGAAACCTGCTTTAGCTGAATGCTTTTCGACCATCTCGATCGCGGGCAAACGGCCACCCGGGAAGATCTCGGTCACGATGAACTTGATGAACCGTGCGATCTCGAATGTCAGCGGCAGACCGCGCTCGCTCATCTGCGCTGGCGTCAGCCCGGTGATCGTGTGTAGCAGCATCACGCCGTCATCCGGCAGGACGTTGTGGGCCATGGCGAAGAAGTCGTCGTAGCGGTCATGGCCGAAGTGTTCGAACGCGCCGATTGACACAATCCGGTCGACGGGTTCGTTGAACTGTTCCCAGCCGTCTAGCGCCACTCGGCGGCTGCGGGGGCTATCCATTTCGTCAAGCGATTTCTGCACGTGGGCAGCCTGGTTCTTGGACAGTGTCAGCCCGATGACGTTGACGTCGTGCTTCTCGATGGCCCGGCGCATGGTGGCGCCCCATCCGCATCCCACGTCGAGCAGGGTCATCCCGGGTTGCAGGCCCAGTTTGCCCAGTGCCAAATCGATTTTCGCGATCTGGGCTTCTTCCAGAGTCATGTCATCGCGCTCGAAATATGCGCAGCTGTAGGTCTGGGTGGGATCGAGAAACAGGCGGAAGAAGTCATCGGACAAGTCGTAGTGTGCCTGTACATCATCGAAGTGCGGTTTTAGCTTCTGTGCCATGGGTTTTGTGTGTCTAATCGTTTAGTAGGGATTGGTTACCGGTCCGGGTGTTGGTGACCGGGGCCTGTTTCTTGCGGGATCTGCCGTCAGGTGACGTCTGGTGTTCCCGTCGTTCGACGACTTGAGAAAGAGCGGCGCGTCTGGCGGCAGGTCTTGTCGGGTTGGTGGTGAGATTCCGTTGCCCGAGCCCGTCGCAGGGGTGACTTCCTGATGGTTGTTCTCGAGCCTTGAGCTCTTCGACAGAACGAAGTCCTGCGATGTGCTGGAGTCACGGACGGCTAGTGAGATGACGGACCTTGGAGTCCCGCGATTAGGGCGCCGCGTGAGTCCACCGGTAACGGCGCAACCATCCACCGACGAAAAAGTGAGGACGTCTTGGGCTTGTTTTGTGGAATCGACTGGGCTACTGAGCATCACGATGTTGCTGTGGTTGATGACGACGGGAGGGTGGTAGCCCGTGCACGGCTGGGCAATGATGCGGCCGGGTTCGCGCAGCTGTTGACGTTGCTGGCTGAGGCCGGTGACAGTGCCGCTGATCCGATACCAGTGGGGATGGAAACTGATCGTGGCCTGTGGGTGGCGGCGCTGCGAGAAACTGGCCGGGTGATTTATCCGATCAACCCGTTGGCGGCTTCGCGGTATCGGGCACGGTATGCGGTGTCGGGGGCCAAATCCGATGGTGCCGACGCGGTGCTGCTGGCCAATATTGTGCGCACCGACCCCGGCGCGCACCGCCCATTGCCCGCCGACACCGAGTTGGCCCAGGCGATCCGGGTGCTGGCCCGCGCTCAGCAAGACGCGGTATGGGCACGTCAACACATCGGCAACCAGATTCGCGATGTGCTCAAAGATTTCTACCCGGCGGCCATCACCGCGTTCGCCGACCTGCCCGAGGGCGGGCTGGCTCGTCGAGATGCGCGCACCATCTTGGCTGCTGCACCAACCCCCACCCAGGCGACCAAGCTGACCCCGGCCCGACTGCGCCGACTGCTGGCCAAGGCCGGCCGCCGCCGCCATCTCGACCGTGACATCGAACGGTTGCGGGAGGTGTTCACCGACACCTACCTGCACCAACCACCGGTCGTGGAGAACGCGATGGGTATCCAATTGGCAGGGCTGCTGGGTCAGTTCGAGGCTGCCTGCACCACTGCTGCTGATCTCGCCGAGGCGGCAACCGCCCATTTTGAGCAGCACCCGGACTCCACGATCATCACCAGCTTCCCCGGACTGGGGAACCTGGCCGGTGCCCGGGTACTCGCCGAGATCGGTGATGACCGCGCCCGCTTCACCGACGCCCGCGGACTGAAAGCATTCGCCGGAGCCGCGCCGATCACCCGCGCCAGCGGCAAGAAAACCCTCGTGTTGCACCGCCATATCAAGAACCGGCGCCTGGCCGCCGTGGGTCCCATCTGGGCTTTGGCATCGCTGCGCGCCTCGCCGGGCGCCCGTCGCCACTACGACACCCGCCGCGCCGCAGGAGACTGGAACCACCAAGCCCAACGACATCTGTTCAACAAATTCCTCGGCCAACTCCACCACTGCCTGCAAACCGGCCAGCACTACACCGAACATCTAGCCTTTCCACCTCCTCCCTCGCTCGTGGCTTGACTTTTAACTTCGTGAGATGTCTTGCTCAACCATGCGTATCGGTGTGCACGGCCAGGACATCTTGTAACGGGCGTCGCGGCGTCATGGGCGGTACCGCTGCACCGACATCTGGGGTCTCGCCGACGCGGATCAGAAGTTGCGGCATCGCTTCCCGCCCGGTTAGGGAGCCGATGACGCTACGGCTTGATTGCAGTTCTGTCAGATGGGTCACCGTACATGTTGCCAGCCGAGCTAACGTGCACTCCAGCAGCACTGCCGACAATGCCTCGCCGCACCGCAAGGCGTCGTTACGGGTGTTGTGGTCGGTGGACAAAACCAGCACTGTGGAGCGATCTTCTCCACTGCTGGTTCGGCAGGTGTTGTGCGCGGTAACCGGAAAAGTGCGTCCTATGTCAACGAGGTCATTTTCAGCCGCGGACACCAATGAACTGCGTGGAATTCCATCATAATTCTCGAAATGACCAGTCCACCAGTCTAATTCGTTGTGATAGGTGGAATCATACAGTCGTAGCGATTCGGCAAGTTCTGACACTCTAGCGAACTCGGGGCGCAGGTCGGTGGCCACTACATCGAGGTGGACGGCCATGTCATCGGTCGTGTTGCGTATTGCAGTCTCAAGGGATTCCCAGTTCTTAGGTGGGGTGAAGGGAAGCCGATTCGTGCGCCGATGTTCGATCGCCTCAGCGCGGTCGCGAAGCCGATCGGTGACGTCGCGTATGGGGCGGAAATCGATTGATGCGAGGTGATCAACGCTACTTGGGGTGGGAAACCTGTTGATGTCGGAAACCCAACCGGCTGCTGCCATCGCAACCTTTAGATGGTCGAGCACCGCCCCGCAGCTGATGTAGGCCTCGCGCCCCAATGTGTCGGTGGAGTGCAAAACCCGGCTGCGATCGAGGTACAGATGCAGCTTTGCGCCGTCAGTGGCCCAATTCCAGGGTTGGCTGTTGTGCAAAGAAGGGGCCCGGCACGCCAACTGCACCGCAGCCTTGAGTGTGCCGGCATTCACCAACGTATCCGGCATGATCAACCTCCAGTTCCTAATCGTTTAGTAGGGATTGGTTACCGGTCCGGGTGTTGGTGACCGGGGCCTGTTTCTTGCGGGATCTGCCGTCAGGTGACGTCTGGTGTTCCCGTCGTTCGACGACTTGAGAAAGAGCGGCGCGTCTGGCGGCAGGTCTTGTCGGGTTGGTGGTGAGATTCCGTTGCCCGAGCCCGTCGCAGGGGTGACTTCCTGATGGTTGTTCTCGAGCCTTGAGCTCTTCGACAGAACGAAGTCCTGCGATGTGCTGGAGTCACGGACGGCTAGTGAGATGACGGACCTTGGAGTCCCGCGATTAGGGCGCCGCGTGAGTCCACCGGTAACGGCGCAACCATCCACCGACGAAAAAGTGAGGACGTCTTGGGCTTGTTTTGTGGAATCGACTGGGCTACTGAGCATCACGATGTTGCTGTGGTTGATGACGACGGGAGGGTGGTAGCCCGTGCACGGCTGGGCAATGATGCGGCCGGGTTCGCGCAGCTGTTGACGTTGCTGGCTGAGGCCGGTGACAGTGCCGCTGATCCGATACCAGTGGGGATGGAAACTGATCGTGGCCTGTGGGTGGCGGCGCTGCGAGAAACTGGCCGGGTGATTTATCCGATCAACCCGTTGGCGGCTTCGCGGTATCGGGCACGGTATGCGGTGTCGGGGGCCAAATCCGATGGTGCCGACGCGGTGCTGCTGGCCAATATTGTGCGCACCGACCCCGGCGCGCACCGCCCATTGCCCGCCGACACCGAGTTGGCCCAGGCGATCCGGGTGCTGGCCCGCGCTCAGCAAGACGCGGTATGGGCACGTCAACACATCGGCAACCAGATTCGCGATGTGCTCAAAGATTTCTACCCGGCGGCCATCACCGCGTTCGCCGACCTGCCCGAGGGCGGGCTGGCTCGTCGAGATGCGCGCACCATCTTGGCTGCTGCACCAACCCCCACCCAGGCGACCAAGCTGACCCCGGCCCGACTGCGCCGACTGCTGGCCAAGGCCGGCCGCCGCCGCCATCTCGACCGTGACATCGAACGGTTGCGGGAGGTGTTCACCGACACCTACCTGCACCAACCACCGGTCGTGGAGAACGCGATGGGTATCCAATTGGCAGGGCTGCTGGGTCAGTTCGAGGCTGCCTGCACCACTGCTGCTGATCTCGCCGAGGCGGCAACCGCCCATTTTGAGCAGCACCCGGACTCCACGATCATCACCAGCTTCCCCGGACTGGGGAACCTGGCCGGTGCCCGGGTACTCGCCGAGATCGGTGATGACCGCGCCCGCTTCACCGACGCCCGCGGACTGAAAGCATTCGCCGGAGCCGCGCCGATCACCCGCGCCAGCGGCAAGAAAACCCTCGTGTTGCACCGCCATATCAAGAACCGGCGCCTGGCCGCCGTGGGTCCCATCTGGGCTTTGGCATCGCTGCGCGCCTCGCCGGGCGCCCGTCGCCACTACGACACCCGCCGCGCCGCAGGAGACTGGAACCACCAAGCCCAACGACATCTGTTCAACAAATTCCTCGGCCAACTCCACCACTGCCTGCAAACCGGCCAGCACTACACCGAACATCTAGCCTTTCCACCTCCTCCCTCGCTCGTGGCTTGACTTTTAACTTCGTGAGATGTCTTTCTTGACCCCGTAGATTCCACCCTTGCATGCCAACCGCCCTTAAACACCCTTGCGCATGCTTGGGGCATGCTATCCCGATTCAGGCGGCTCCGCTAAACCCTGACGATTTTTTCGCAGTTATGGGACTGGTAGGGCGGGCACTACTTTGTCAGGGTGAATTGCGCGACGTTGGAGATACCCTTGCGGAAGAGGTTTGCGCAGCCGGTTAGGTAGCGCATGTAGCGGTCGTACACCTCTTCGGATTGGATGGCGATCGCGCGTTCGCGGTTGGCCTGCAGGTTAGCCGCCCACATGTCCAGGGTCTGTACGTAGTGTTCTTGCATGTATTGGATGTGATCGATCGAGAACCCGCTGGTTTGCGAATTGTCGACGATATCGGCTTCTCCGCACATCCCGCCGCCGGGGAAGATCTCCGTTCCGAGGAAGTGGAAGAATCGCAGATCGCTCATGGTGACCGTGATGCCATGCTCGCGCCAGTACGTCTGAGGATGGGTGAAGATGCTGTGCAACAGCATCCGGCCGTCGCCGGGGAGCATGTCGTAGGCGCGTTCGAAGAATACCGGCCAACGCTCCTTCTTGAATGCGTCGAAAGCCTCGAAGGTGACGATCCGGTCGACCTTCTCGTCGAACTCTTCCCAGCCCTGTAGCCGCGCTTCGGCCCGCCGAGTAGTCGGTAGCTTAGCCAGCCGTTTCTTACTGAGCTCATAGTGACTTCGGCTCAGGGTGATACCCACGACGTTGACATCGTACTTCTCGACTGCTCGGACCACGGCCGCTCCCCATCCGCATCCGACATCGAGCAACAGCATCCCGGGTTCGAGATTCAGTTTTTCTAGCGCAAGATCCAGTTTCGCGGTTTGCGCCTGTTCGAGAGTCATGTCGTCGTTCTCGAAGTATGCGCAGGTGTAGACCATGTTTGGGTCCAGGAATAGGGCAAAGAATTCGTCAGAGATGTCGTAGGTAGCTTGCGACTCTTTGTAGTAGGGCTTCAGCTCGGCCATGTCAGACAACAACCTCCCGAGTTAACGGTACAACCAACGGCACGCTAGACCGGAACGGATTGGCGCAACCTCGCCGAATTCGGTGCGGGGCTTAGCTGGCCACGGCGAAATTGCTCTTTAGTTCACCGATCACCTGACCCCAAAGCTGTCTGGGAAGATCGTGACCCATGCCGTCGACGAGGACGAGTCGGGCGCCGTTGACTGCCCGGGCGATCGCACGACCGCCGGATGGTCGGATGAGTTTGTCGGCGCGCCCGTGAATCACCACGGTCGGCGCGACAATGCGACGGTCGTAGCGCAGTAGGCTGCCGCTGCCCAGGATCGCGCTGAACTGCTTGGCGATGCCCCACGGGTGATAGTTGCGGTCGTAGCTCTCGGCGGCGTCGGCGCGCACATGCTCTTCGGGCATCGGATAGCCGGGACTGCCGATGATCTTGTTGACGCGGATCGCGTTGTCAATGATCACGTCACGCGGTGAATTTGGTGGTGGGCCCTTGATGAGCGCCAGCAATGCGCGTGGGGCCGGCGGCGGTAGGAACGCGTGGTTGTTGCTGGAGAAAATAACTCCCAGCGTCTTTGCGCGCTCGGGAAACCGTGCGGCGAAGATCTGGGCAATCATGCCGCCCATCGAAGCCCCAACGATATGGGCGTGTTCGATGTCGAGGTGATCCAACAGGGCCGCGGCATCGTCGGCCATGTCTTCTAGCTTGTAGGCAGCTTTGCTGGGCAGGCCGAGCCAGGACCGCAGCAATCGGGTGGCCAGTGGTGGTCCGGCGCTGCGCCGTTCAGTCTTGCTTGACAGACCAACATCGCGGTTGTCATAGCGGATGACGCGCAGGCCGTCGGCAACCAGCTGCTTGCAGAAATCGGTGCGCCATAGCAGCATTTGAGCCCCGAGGCCCATGATCAGCAGTACGGCTGGGTTGCCGGGCTCACCCATGTCCTCGTAGTACAGCTTCACATCACCGGATGCGGCGACGCCGGTTCGGACCTCCACTACTCCTCCAATGATCAGCGACTGTCGCCGCTTTTAGACTTCGATGTCGGATTGATGGTCGCGGCTGACTTCGACCATAAAGTTGGCGAAGTATCCGGTGAGTTGCGGATCGGACATCATCTGCCACTTGGGTGCCAGTAGTTTCATATACCGCTCTACATACAGGAACTGCTTGCCGATCAGCACAAGCTCGCGAGGTAACTTGACGTCGTAGGCGTCGGCAAGCGCCGACAACTGCCTGCCGATGTCGGCATATGACATATCGCCCAGCGATTGCATGGTTAGCGGGGTGGCAAACTTCTCGAGATCCTTGGCGGCTTGCGCCTCGGGCTTCATCGTCCCCACGGCGCCCATGAGCACCACGATTTTGCCCGCAGCGGCGTGGTCCTTTTTCACCAAGAGCGCGTAGACGAGCTCGCGTAGCAGCCAGCGGGTGCGCGGATCGATGCGACCCATGATTCCGAAGTCGAAGAATACGATGCGGCCCGCGTCGTCGACATACAAGTTGCCCGCGTGCAGGTCACCGTGGAACAGGCCGTGCCGCAGTCCGCCCTCGAACACCGAGAACAGTAGTGCCTTCACCAATTCGACGCCGTCGAATCCGGCCTTGCGGATGGCACCAGCATCGTCGATGCGGATGCCGTGTATCCGTTCCATCGTCAGCACCCGCTCACCGGTGAATTCCCAGTGTACGTGCGGCACTCTGATGTTCGTGCCCAGCGGCGATGCATGTAAGTGCGAGACCCACGCTTCCATCGACTGTGCTTCGAGTCGGAAGTCCAGCTCCTCGGCCAGGTTGTCGGAGAAGTCGGCAACCACATCTTGTGCCGAGAGCCGGCGACCTAGTTTGGCGAGTTCGACGGTTTGGGCGAAGCGCCGCAGTATCTGCAAATCCGCGGCGACGCGCCGGCGGATGCCTGGTCGCTGGATTTTGACTACGACGTCCTCGCCGCTGTGCAGGGTCGCGTAGTGCACCTGCGCGATGGACGCGGACGCGAAAGGTTCTTCTTCGAAAGTGGCGAACAATTCGGAGGGCTCGCCACCGAGTTCCTCGACGAGGAGCTTATGTACGTCGCCGGTCTCGGCGGGCGGTACCCGATCGAGTAGGCCTCGGAATTCGCGGGACAGCGACTCGCCGAATGCGCCGGGGCTGGACGCGATTATCTGTCCGAACTTGACGTACGTCGGTCCTAGATCGGCGAAAGTCTGTGGAAGTTGCTTGATGACCTTTAGCTGCAATGAGCCCTTGCTTGACAGCTTGGTGACGATGCGAGCGGCGGCACGGGTAATCTGCCAACCAGTGGCAGCCACCCGGACCGCTTCGACCGGCAACGGCACCCGGTCAAGTTTGACCACCTCGCGGCGTTTGGTGGAACTCATTTGAGCAGTGTGCCAAACGGGGGCAGCGAAGTCCCAATTTGCGTGAGCGGCGCACGCAAGGCGCAATGGTCACCGAATGCGCAGGCCCAGCGAAATTCGCACTCGGAATTGGTTGCCGGCCACACGGTCGGCGGCGCAGCACAAACTCCTCGTCGTGGGGTAGTTCTCTTGCGGGTTGCTGTGCTGGGACGCCGCACCCGTTCGGGAACATCGTGACCTAATTCGTCGATCACGACGAAGCACGCTCGGAATGGCGGCGCCGGCCGCGCGCCCGTTGCGCGGTCGCGCCATCGGATCCACTCCACAGAACCGGGTGGCACCACTGTTGGTGCGGTAATCGCGTTGTCGTAGGTGAGTGGTCTACCGGCGTCCAATACTGTGTCGAGTTGGCCCAGGGTGCCGGGCGGATCAGCACATTGATTGGCGCCTCGCCGGTCTTTTGTCGAGTTGCTGCGTGGCCGTAGGGTGCGGGCATGCAGGTGGATTCGGCGGAATCGACGCAGCCATTCGTCGGGCCGCGGGACGTGCTGCCGGCGCAGGTGAGGCTGGCGGTCACCGAGCATCGGCTGGGTCGCGCGCGACGCTCTACGTTCGGAATGTTGCAGTACGCGTGCCGGGCGGCCCCCGTTCAGCCGGTGGGCTGCCGCACGTTTCGCAGCCAGCTTGGCCAACCTGAAAAAGTCGAATGGCGCTGATCGGCCCATGCTCACGCTCTGCCTGGATATTGGCGGCACCAAGATCGCCGCAGGGTTAGCTGATCGCGCAGGGGTGCTGGTGTACGCCGCCACCCGACCTACCCCGGTCGACTGCGGAGCGGACCAACTTTGGGCGGTACTCGCCGCGATGATCGCCGACGCGCTGCAGGCGGCCGGAGGTGTGGTCGGCGGTGTAGGCATTGCTTCGGCGGGCCCCATTGATGTGGCCAGCGGAACAGTCAGCCCAACGAACATCGCGTGCTGGCGTGGTTTTCCGCTGCGGGACAGGGTCGCTGCGGCAGTACCTGGCGTGCCGGTGTTACTCGGCGGCGACGGGATATGCATGGCGCTGGGTGAGCACTGGCTCGGGGCGGGACGAAGCACCGGGCCGAGCAGGCGCTTCTTGTTGGGCATGGTGGTGTCCACTGGTGTCGGCGGTGGACTGGTGCTTAACGGGTCCCCATACGTCGGCCGCACCGGCAATGCCGGTCATGTGGGCCACGTAGTTGTCGAACCGGATGGCCAGCTGTGTACGTGCGGTGGCCGCGGCTGTGTCGAGACGATCGCCGCCGGCCCGTCGATGGCGAAATGGGCCCGGGCCAACGGTTGGTCCGCGGCTTCCCACGCTGGCGCTAGCGAGCTTGCTAATTCAGCTGCGGCTGGAGACGAGGTGGCGCTGGCGGCTTTCGCCAAGGGCGCCACCGCGCTTGCGGCGGTGATCGCTTCGGTAGCGGCGGTGTGCGATCTTGATCTTGTCGTCGTTGGTGGGGGAGTGGCCAAGTCCGGTAGCTTGCTGTTTGATCCTCTGCGCACGGCGCTGGCAGGTTACGCGCGACTCGATTTTCTGGTCGGTCTACGTGTGGTTCCGGCCGAACTCGGCGAACGGGCGGGCCTTGTCGGTGCGGCCAGGCTGGTTGGGCTCAGCTAGACGTTGCGCCGGGTGAGGGTGTGCCGGCGTGGACGCACGACGCATCGTTTTGGCTGATTGAACACGGCGCGCTATTGTGGTTGCCGATCCACCGAAGACCGTCGGTCACCGAGAAATCGGTTGAAGGTCCGGGAAGTGTCTCGGACGGCCCACGCAGGAGGACGAGGTTATTGCGGCTGGCCTGTGCGCCGTCCGCGTTCAACGCCCCGACCGCTTCCTGCGCCGGGGCGTTCGTCGTTTCCGGGGTGGGCACAGACAACACGTCGCACAACGACGTCGACCCGACTTACACCAAGGGGGTAGGCATGGCCAGGGCTGACAAGGCCACCGCGGTTGCAGACATCGCAGAGCATTTCAAGGCCTCGACCGCGACCGTCATCACTGAATACCGGGGCTTGTCGGTGGCCAACCTGGCTGAGCTGCGTCGGTCGCTGGGGGAGTCGGCTACCTATTCAGTAGCCAAAAACACACTCATCAAGCGTGCGGCATCGGAAGCCGGTGTCGACGGGTTGGACGAGCTGTTCTCCGGTCCCACGGCGATTGCGTTCGTCACGGGTGAGCCCGTGGACGCGGCCAAGGCACTCAAGACCTTCGCCAAGGAGCACAAGGCGCTGGTTATCAAGGGCGGCTACATGGACGGCCACCCCCTCAGCGTCGCAGAAGTTGAGCGCATCGCCGACCTGGAGTCCCGCGAGGTGTTGTTGGCCAAGCTGGCCGGCGCGATGAAGGGCAATCTTGCCAAGGCGGCTGGGCTGTTCAGTGCGCCCGCTTCGCAGGTAGCCCGGCTGGCGGCCGCATTGCAGGAAAAGAAGGCGGCAGAGCCAGGCGCAGAAACACCCACTGAAACTTCAGCGCAAGTGCCGGCAGAAACGCCTACAGAGACGCCGGCCGAAGCCGAGTAATCAGCACCGGAAACCCAGGAAGGACCTCCCACCATGTCAAAGCTCTCTACTGACGATCTGCTAGATGCATTCAAGGAAATGACCCTGTTGGAGCTCTCCGACTTCGTCAAGAAGTTCGAGGAGACCTTCGAGGTCACAGCGGCCGCGCCGGTCGCGGTCGCGGCCGCTGGCGGGGCGCCAGCCGCTGCCGCTGAAGCTGCCGAGGAGCAGTCCGAGTTCGACGTCGTTCTCGAGGCTGCCGGTGACAAGAAGATCGGCGTCATCAAGGTCGTCCGTGAAATCGTCTCCGGCCTGGGGCTGAAGGAGGCCAAGGATCTGGTCGACGGTGCGCCCAAGCCGCTGCTGGAGAAGGTCGCCAAGGAGGCTGCTGACGAGGCCAAGACCAAGCTCGAGGCCGCTGGCGCCACCGTCAGCGTCAAGTAGTTCTGTTCGCCAAGATCCCCGGGACGCCTGCCGCTGACAGGTCCCGGGGATTTTGCGCGTTCAGTCGGCGCCGTAGGCCAACTGCAGCGACTGCTCGACTCGCTCCGGTGAATCGCCGATGGCGACAAGCAGGTTCGTTGTCATCGAGCCGAGCACCTGTCCAACGGCTGAACCGTCTTGTCCGTAGTATCCGGCCAGCTCAAGCATCACGAAACCGTGTATCAATGCCCAGAACTGGGCCGCGGTAGCCACGACTGCTCCTTCGGCGGATGCGTCGTCAAGCGTTGATCCCACAGTGATCCGGCCCGCCAGCATCGAATGGTGCACCGCGCGCACGACATGCCCGAAGCTGGGATAACTCTCATAGATTTGGGCGACTGTCAGGGTCAGAACATTGTGAGCTGGCGCGTTGATGCCGTGTGCGCTGGTGCTGCCGAACATTAGTCGATACATGTGTGGCCTTTCGATCGCGTAGCGCCGGTAGGCGACTCCGGTGGCCAGCAGGTCGGCGACGGGATCGGGGGTTTGCGGCACCGCAAGCGCGGCATCAAACTGGCGCAAGCCCTCCTCGGCAACTGCGGTGATCAACTCTCGCATCCCGCCGAAGTGTGTGTAGACCGCCATTGTCGAGGTGCCGGCGGCGGCGGCCACCTTGCGGGTCTGCAGTGCATCTGGCCCGTGGTCGTCGAGTAGGCCCACGGCCGCGTGCAGCAGGTCGTTGCGGACGCTGCGCCCGTTTGGAGGAGTCAATCCTTGCGTCATGGTTGTCATTTTCGCACTGGGGGCGTAGGTTCCCTATAACAGTGAAATATCAATGTTATAGGAGCCGTTGTGACCTCAGCACGCATTACCAAAACCTCCAACCCGTATCTCGAAGGTTTCCTGGCGCCGGTCGCCGCCGAGTTGACCGCGCAGGATCTGCCGATCACCGGCCGCATCCCTGACCACCTCGATGGACGTTATCTGCGCAACGGGCCCAACCCGGCCGCCGAGGTAGACCCGGCCACCTATCACTGGTTCACCGGCGACGCCATGGTGCATGGAGTAGCACTACGTGACGGCAAGGCTTGCTGGTATCGCAATCGTTGGGTCCGGACCCCGAGCGTGTGCGCCGCTCTCGGCGAGCCCGCGCCTGCCTCAGGGAGTCCGCGCGCCGGAATACTTGCCGGCGGCCCAAATACCAATGTGCTGACCCACGCTGGGCGCACCCTCGCGCTCGTCGAAGCTGGTGTTGTCAACTACGAGCTCACCGACGAGCTTGACACCGTGGGTCCGTGCGATTTCGACGCGACCTTGGCCGGTGGCTATACAGCCCATCCGCATCGTGATCCCCGAACCGGCGAACTGCACGCGGTGTCCTACTCTTTCGCGCGCGGGCGGAGTGTGCAGTACACGGTGATCGACATCGATGGACGCGTCCGCCGAACGGTCGATATCGATGTGACCGGCTCGCCGATGATGCACGACTTCTCGCTGACCGACAAATACGTCGTCGTCTATGACCTGCCGGTGACATTCGACCCAGTGCAGGTAGTACCGGCGACTGTGCCGCATTGGTTGCAACGGCCCGCCCGGTTGGTGGTCCAGTCGATCATTGGACGCGTCCGGGTTCCCAGCCCGATTGCGGCAATGGCCAGGCGCACCAAGCGGTCCGCCGCCACCATTCCATACGCCTGGAACCCCGATTATCCAGCGCGCATCGGTGTGCTGCCGCGCGAGGGCGGCAACCATGACGTGCGGTGGTTCGACATTGAGCCCTGTTACGTTTTCCACCCGCTCAACGCTTACTCAGAGGTTCGGAATGGATCTGAGGTCCTGGTGCTCGACGTGGTGCGTCACGCGCGGATGTTCCAGCGCGACCAGCGTGGTCCAGGCGATAGCCGGCCGTGGCTCGACCAGTGGACAGTAAACCTGGCTACCGGTGCCGTCACCACCGAATGCCGCGATGAGCGACCACAAGAGTTTCCCCGTATCAACGAGACTCTGTTGGGTAGTCCACATCGGTTCGGTTACACCGTCGGCATCGAAGGCGGGTTTGTCGGCGGCAGTGGAGCCGAGATGTCGACTTCGCTCTACAAGCACGACTATCAGACGGGCTCGGCGACCGTTGCGCCGCTTGACCCTGAACTGCTGATCGGTGAGATGTCTTTCGTGCCGAACCCCCTGCCGAGCGTCGGGCACAGCGCCGAAGATGACGGCATCCTGATGGGTTACGGCTATCACCGTAGCCGGGACGAGGGGCAACTGATTTTGCTAGATGCCCAGAGTCTTGAGTCGGTGGCTACGGTGCATCTGCCGCAGCGCGTGCCGATGGGCTTTCACGGAAACTGGGCCGCTGCATAGCAGACGGCGCAACACGCGGTGCCTGGTGGGCCGCGGCGCGGCCCAGATTGCTATCTGAGATTGTTATCTGGCAACCGCAATGTCCTCCCACGTGCGTGCGATACAGTGACTCAAGCCACATAAAAGTGGCAGGTGGCGGGCACGCGCGTCAACGGAAGGATTCCCCATGGGCGTCGCTATCGAGGTAACTGGACTAACGAAGTCTTTTGGCGCCTCGAGGATTTGGGAAGACGTCACGTTGGACATCCCCGCCGGGGAGGTCAGCGTGTTGCTGGGGCCGTCGGGTACCGGTAAATCGGTGTTCTTGAAGTCCCTTATCGGTCTGCTGCGCCCGGAACGTGGCTCGATCCTTATCGACGGAACCGACATCATCGAATGCTCGGCCAAGGAGCTCTACGAGATCCGCACATTGTTTGGTGTGCTGTTCCAGGACGGCGCGTTGTTCGGTTCGATGAATCTTTATGACAACACCGCGTTCCCGCTGCGCGAGCACACCAAGAAAAAGGAAAGTGAAATCCGTGACATCGTCATGGAGAAGCTGACCCTGGTGGGCTTGGGCGGCGACGAGAAGAAGTTTCCCGGCGAGATCTCCGGTGGTATGCGCAAGCGCGCCGGCTTGGCGCGCGCCCTGGTGCTCGACCCGAAGATCATCTTGTGCGACGAACCTGACTCGGGCCTGGATCCCGTCCGCACCGCCTACCTCAGCCAGTTGCTGGTCGACATCAACGCTCAGATCGATGCGACCATCCTCATCGTGACGCACAACATCAACATCGCCCGCACCGTCCCGGACAACATGGGCATGCTGTTCCGCAAGCATCTCGTGATGTTCGGCCCGCGCGAGGTTTTGTTGACCAGCGACGAGCCGGTTGTCAAGCAGTTCCTCAACGGTCGTCGCCTTGGGCCGATCGGCATGTCCGAGGAGAAGGACGAGGCGACCATGGCTGAGGAAGAAGCCATGATGGAGGCTGGTCAGCATCACGGCGGTGTCGAGGAGATCGAGGGCGTGCCGCCGCAGCTGACTACCACGCCGGGAATGCCGGAACGCAAAGCGGTTGCCCGGCGACGCGCCCGGGTGCGCGAAATGTTGCCCTCGCTTCCGAAGAACGCCCAGGCGGCGATCCTCGACGATCTTGAGGGCACCCACAAGTTCGACGCACACTCGCTACCCGATTAGTCAGTCGCTCGAAGCAACGGGCGCGAATCGTTTCTGTTGTACCGGTTTACGAGGCTTTTTCGCAGCTGGCAGCCCGATGTGACCGCAGGTAAGGCGGCCATGTGCGATTTTCGCGGCCGTTCGGCCGAACTTGCGCCGCCCGTCCTCTTGACGGCAGGGCCCAAACGGGCCAATCTGATGAGCAGCATGTGTCGAATGCGTCCAAGGAAACCTGAGATGCCAGCCAGCGCGGACCTTCCCTGGACCGTTATTTGAGGAATGCGCAGACCTGCGCTATTGTTGGACGTTGCGCTGGCTACTTCCTGCCCACCTCACCCGCCACTTGACACCGTGGACATAGCCTGAGCCCAGTTTGTGGCTCAGCCGTTTGGTTGTGTGCGTGAGGTAAGGGCAGATCGTTCGCCGGCCGAACCGACAAAATTATCGCGGCGAACAGGCCCGGTGGCTGCCGGCGCTCGTTAGTCGCACGAGGTGCTGGAAGGATGCATCTTGGCAGATTTCCGCCAGTCAGACGCTAGTCCCCACCAAGGTCGCCCGCAAAGTTCTTCCAACAGTTCGGTACCCGGAGCTCCCAACCGGGTTTCCTTCGCCAAGCTTCGCGAACCGCTGGAGGTTCCTGGGCTGCTGGATGTCCAGAACGATTCGTTCGAGTGGCTGATCGGTTCGCAACGTTGGCGTGACTCCGTCGCCGGACGGGCGAACGTCAAGCCGATGGGGGGCCTCGAAGAGGTGCTCTGCGAGCTTTCGCCGATCGAAGACTTCTCTGGGTCGATGTCGCTGTCTTTCTCTGATCCGCGCTTTGACGAAGTCAAGGCGCCCGTCGATGAATGCAAAGACAAAGACATGACCTACGCGGCTCCGCTGTTCGTCACCGCGGAGTTCATCAACAACAACACCGGCGAGATCAAGAGCCAAACGGTGTTCATGGGCGACTTTCCAATGATGACGGAGAAGGGCACGTTCATCATTAACGGCACCGAGCGTGTGGTGGTCAGCCAGTTGGTGCGGTCTCCGGGCGTGTACTTCGACGAGACCATCGACAAGTCCACCGAAAAGATGCTGCACAGCGTCAAGGTGATCCCGAGCCGGGGTGCCTGGCTGGAGTTTGACGTCGACAAGCGCGACACGGTGGGCGTGCGTATCGATCGTAAGCGTCGGCAGCCGGTTACCGTCCTGCTCAAGGCGTTAGGCTGGACGGCCGAACAGATCGCCGAACGGTTCGGTTTTTCCGAGATCATGATGTCGACCCTGGAGAAAGACAACACCGTCGGCACCGATGAGGCGCTGCTGGACATCTACCGCAAGCTGCGGCCCGGTGAGCCGCCGACGAAGGAGTCCGCACAGACTCTGCTGGAGAATCTGTTCTTCAAGGAGAAGCGGTACGACCTGGCCCGCGTTGGTCGCTACAAGGTCAACAAGAAACTCGGGCTGCACGTCGGTGAGCCGATCACCTCGTCCACGCTGACTGAGGAAGACGTCGTCGCCACGATCGAATACCTGGTTCGCCTGCACGAGGGGCAGTCGGTGATGACCGCTCCGGGCGGTGTTGAGGTGCCGGTGGAAACCGACGACATCGACCACTTCGGCAACCGTCGGTTGCGTACCGTGGGGGAGTTGATCCAGAACCAGATCCGGGTCGGCATGTCGCGGATGGAGCGGGTGGTCCGCGAGCGGATGACCACACAGGACGTCGAGGCGATCACGCCGCAGACGCTGATCAACATTCGTCCGGTGGTTGCCGCGATCAAAGAGTTCTTCGGCACCAGCCAGCTGTCGCAGTTCATGGATCAGAACAACCCGCTGTCCGGGCTCACCCACAAGCGCCGGTTGTCGGCGCTGGGCCCCGGGGGGCTGTCACGGGAGCGCGCCGGGTTGGAAGTCCGTGACGTGCACCCGTCCCACTACGGCCGGATGTGCCCGATCGAGACACCGGAGGGGCCCAACATCGGGCTGATCGGATCGTTGTCGGTGTACGCGCGGGTCAATCCCTTCGGCTTTATTGAGACGCCGTACCGCAAGGTCATCGATGGTGTGGTTTCCGACGAGATCGAATACCTGACCGCCGATGAAGAGGACCGCCACGTCGTGGCGCAGGCCAATTCGCCGATCGACGATGAAGGCCGGTTCAGCGAGGCGCGCGTGCTGGTCCGCCGCAAGGCGGGGGAGGTGGAGTACGTTTCCTCGTCCGAAGTGGACTACATGGACGTCTCGCCGCGCCAGATGGTGTCGGTGGCTACGGCGATGATCCCCTTCCTCGAGCACGACGACGCCAACCGTGCCCTGATGGGTGCCAACATGCAGCGCCAGGCCGTTCCGCTGGTACGCAGCGAGGCGCCGCTGGTGGGTACTGGCATGGAGTTGCGTGCGGCTATCGACGCAGGCGACGTCGTTGTTGCCGAGGACAGTGGTGTCATCGAGGAGGTGTCAGCCGACTACATCACGGTGATGCACGACGACGGCACTCGGCGGACCTACCGGATGCGCAAGTTCGCCCGCTCCAACCACGGCACGTGTGCAAACCAGTACCCCATCGTGGACGCCGGTCAGCGTGTCGAAACCGGCCAGGTGATCGCCGATGGTCCTTGTACCGACAACGGTGAGATGGCCCTGGGCAAGAACCTGTTGGTGGCGATCATGCCGTGGGAGGGCCACAACTACGAGGACGCGATCATTCTGTCCAACCGCCTCGTCGAGGAGGATGTCCTGACCTCGATCCACATCGAGGAGCATGAGATTGACGCCCGCGACACCAAACTGGGCGCCGAGGAGATCACTCGGGACATTCCGAACGTCTCGGACGAAGTTCTCGCGGACTTGGACGAGCGCGGCATCGTCCGCATCGGCGCCGAGGTCCGTGATGGCGACATTCTGGTCGGCAAGGTTACTCCGAAAGGTGAGACCGAGCTGACGCCGGAGGAGCGGCTACTGCGGGCGATCTTCGGCGAAAAGGCCCGCGAGGTGCGTGACACCTCGCTGAAGGTGCCCCACGGCGAATCCGGCAAGGTGATCGGTATTCGAGTGTTCTCCCGCGAGGACGATGACGAACTGCCCGCTGGCGTCAACGAGCTGGTGCGTGTTTACGTTGCCCAGAAACGCAAGATCTCCGACGGGGACAAACTGGCCGGCCGGCACGGCAACAAAGGTGTGATCGGCAAGATCCTCGCAGCCGAGGACATGCCCTTCCTTCCGGACGGCACTCCGGTCGACATCATCCTCAACACCCACGGTGTGCCGCGGCGGATGAATATCGGTCAGATCTTGGAGACCCATCTTGGTTGGGTAGCCAAGTCAGGGTGGAACATCGACACCGCTAACGGAGTTCCAGACTGGGCGGCCAAGCTGCCCGAAGACTTGTTCTCGGCCGCTCCGGACGCCATCGTGTCGACTCCGGTCTTCGATGGTGCCCAAGAGGCTGAGCTGCAGGGCCTACTGTCGTGCACGCTACCCAATCGGGACGACCACGTGATGGTGGACGGTGACGGCAAGGCCGTGCTGTTCGACGGACGCAGCGGCGAACCGTTCCCGTACCCGGTAACGGTCGGCTACATGTACATCATGAAGCTGCACCACCTGGTGGACGACAAGATCCACGCCCGTTCCACCGGCCCGTACTCGATGATCACCCAGCAGCCGCTGGGTGGTAAAGCACAGTTCGGTGGACAGCGGTTCGGCGAGATGGAGTGCTGGGCCATGCAGGCCTACGGGGCGGCTTACACGCTGCAGGAACTCTTGACCATCAAGTCCGACGACACGGTGGGGCGCGTCAAGGTCTATGAAGCGATCGTCAAGGGCGAGAACATCCCCGAGCCGGGTATCCCGGAGTCGTTCAAGGTGCTGCTCAAGGAGCTGCAGTCGCTGTGTCTCAACGTCGAGGTGCTGTCGTCGGATGGCGCAGCCATCGAGCTGCGCGAGGGCGAGGACGAAGACCTTGAGCGGGCTGCGGCGAACCTGGGCATCAACCTGTCCCGCAACGAATCCGCGTCTGTTGAGGACTTGGCTTGATGCGCGCTCGCGCGACTTGCAACGGTCCGGCGTCCTTCTAGTTACTAAACCCGCAAGGGGAAAGGGAGTTACGTGCTCGACGTCAACTTCTTCGATGAGCTCCGTATTGGTCTGGCCACCGCGGAGGGAATCAGGCAATGGTCCTATGGCGAGGTCAAGAAGCCGGAGACGATCAACTATCGCACGCTGAAGCCGGAGAAGGACGGCCTATTCTGCGAGAAGATCTTCGGACCGACTCGCGACTGGGAATGCTACTGCGGTAAGTACAAGCGTGTTCGCTTCAAGGGCATCATCTGCGAGCGCTGCGGCGTCGAGGTGACTCGCGCCAAGGTGCGGCGTGAGCGGATGGGGCACATCGAACTGGCCGCGCCGGTCACGCACATCTGGTACTTCAAAGGCGTGCCGAGCCGTCTCGGCTATTTGTTGGACTTAGCTCCAAAGGACCTCGAGAAGATCATCTACTTCGCGGCGTATGTGATCACCGGGGTGGATGACGAGATGCGCCACAACGAACTGTCGACGCTCGAGGCCGAAATGATGGTGGAGCGTAAGGCCGTTGAAGATCAGCGTGATGCAGATCTTGAAGCGCGCGCGCAGAAGCTGGAGGCCGACCTGGCGGAGCTGGAGTCCGAGGGGGCGAAGGCGGACGCCAGGCGCAAGGTTCGCGACGGTGGCGAGCGGGAGATGCGGCAGCTCCGCGACCGCGCGCAGCGCGAGCTGGACCGGCTCGAGGACATTTGGAACACCTTCACCAAACTGGCTCCCAAGCAGCTGATCGTCGACGAGAACCTCTATCGCGAGCTCGTGGACCGCTACGGCGAATACTTCACCGGGGCCATGGGCGCAGAGTCGATCCAGAAGTTGATGCAGAACTTTGACATCGATGCCGAGGCCGAAATATTGCGCGATGTCATCCGGAACGGGAAGGGACAGAAGAAGCTTCGCGCGCTCAAGCGACTCAAGGTGGTTGCGGCCTTCCAGCAATCTGGCAACTCGCCGATGGGCATGGTGCTCGATGCCGTACCGGTCATCCCCCCGGAATTGCGCCCCATGGTGCAGCTCGACGGTGGCCGATTCGCCACCAGCGACCTCAACGACCTCTACCGCCGCGTGATCAACCGGAACAACCGGTTGAAGCGACTGATCGACCTCGGTGCCCCCGAGATCATCGTCAACAACGAGAAGCGGATGCTGCAGGAGTCTGTGGACGCGCTGTTCGACAACGGCCGCCGCGGCAGGCCAGTGACTGGGCCGGGTAACCGACCGCTGAAATCGCTATCGGATCTGCTCAAAGGTAAACAGGGCCGGTTCCGGCAAAACCTGCTGGGTAAGCGCGTCGACTATTCTGGCCGCAGTGTCATCGTGGTCGGTCCGCAGCTCAAGCTGCATCAATGTGGTCTACCGAAGCTGATGGCGCTTGAGCTATTCAAGCCTTTCGTGATGAAGCGGCTCGTTGATCTCAACCATGCGCAAAACATCAAGAGTGCCAAGCGAATGGTGGAACGCCAGCGTCCGCAGGTGTGGGATGTGCTCGAAGAGGTCATTGCCGAGCACCCTGTCTTGCTTAACCGGGCGCCGACCCTGCACCGGCTGGGCATCCAGGCTTTCGAGCCAATGCTCGTGGAAGGCAAGGCTATTCAGCTGCATCCGTTGGTCTGTGAGGCGTTCAACGCCGACTTCGACGGTGACCAGATGGCCGTGCATCTACCGTTGAGCGCTGAGGCGCAAGCCGAAGCCCGTATTTTGATGCTGTCGTCGAACAACATCCTGTCGCCCGCCTCCGGCCGCCCATTGGCCATGCCGCGACTGGACATGGTGACCGGGCTGTACTACCTGACCACGGCGGTCGACGGCGACACCGGCGAGTACCAGCCGGCGGCCAAGGACGCGCCGGAGTCGGGGGTGTACTCCTCGCCGGCGGAGGCG
Source organism: Mycobacterium sp. (assembly GCF_965230835.1). Lineage (GTDB taxonomy): Bacteria > Actinomycetota > Actinomycetes > Mycobacteriales > Mycobacteriaceae > Mycobacterium. Next base: position 1,567,789 of record NZ_CBDDLW010000002.1, on the reverse strand, counting down.
ACCATGGCCGCCGACCGCGGGCTGCTTTCGGTACGGGCCAATATCAAGGTGCGGCTGACACAGTTGCGTCCGCCCGCAGACATCGAGACAGAGTTGTTCGGGCCGAACGGGTGGCAGCCGGGCGCCGGGTGGACAGCTCAGACGACGCTGGGTCGCGTGCTGTTCAACGAGCTATTGCCGCTGGGTTATGCGTTCGTCAACAAGCAGATGCACAAGAAGGTGCAAGCTGCCATCATCAACGACTTGGCCGAGCGCTACCCGATGATCGTGGTCGCGCAGACCGTGGACAAGCTCAAAGATGCTGGCTTCTACTGGGCAACTCGAAGCGGCGTCACCGTCTCGATGGCTGACGTGCTGGTGCCGCCGCGCAAAAAGGAGATCCTCGACCTCTACGAGGAGCGGGCAGACAAGGTCGAAAAGCAGTTCCAGCGTGGCGCTTTGAACCGCGACGAGCGCAACGAAGCGCTGGTCGAGATCTGGAAAGAGGCCACAGACGAGGTCGGTGAGGCGTTGCGGGACCACTACCCGGTCGACAATCCGATCATCACGATCGTCGACTCCGGAGCCACCGGTAACTTCACCCAGACCCGAACCCTGGCCGGCATGAAGGGTTTGGTGACCAACCCAAAGGGTGAGTTCATCCCGCGTCCAGTCAAGTCGTCGTTCCGCGAGGGCCTGACCGTGCTGGAGTACTTCATCAATACCCACGGCGCTCGAAAGGGGTTGGCGGACACGGCGTTGCGTACCGCCGACTCGGGCTATCTGACCCGTCGTCTGGTGGATGTGAGCCAAGACGTCATCGTCCGCGAACACGATTGCCAGACGGAGCGCGGCATTGTCGTCGAGCTGGCCGAGCGGCAGCCCGACGGCACGCTGATCCGCGACCCGCACATCGAAACATCGGCGTACGCGCGTACTTTGGGCACCGACGCGGTCGACGAGTCGGGTACCGTCGTCGTCGCGCGTGGTGAAGACCTTGGTGACCCGTCGATCGACGCTTTGCTGGCGGCGGGCATCACGCAGGTCAAAGTGCGGTCTGTGCTGACCTGTACCACCGGCACTGGTGTGTGCGCGACCTGCTACGGGCGTTCGATGGCAACTGGCAAACTTGTCGACATCGGCGAAGCGGTCGGCATCGTGGCAGCCCAGTCCATCGGCGAGCCCGGCACACAGCTGACCATGCGCACCTTCCACCAGGGTGGTGTTGGCGAGGACATCACCGGTGGTCTGCCGCGTGTACAGGAGTTGTTTGAGGCCCGGGTGCCACGCGGCAAGGCGCCGATCGCGGATGTCACCGGACGTGTCCGTCTTGAAGAGGGCGAGCGTTTCTACAAGATCACCGTCGTTCCTGACGACGGTGGCGAGGAAGTGGTGTACGACAAGCTCTCGAAGCGGCAGCGGCTCCGAGTGTTCAAGCACGATGACGGTTCCGAACGGGTGCTCTCCGATGGAGACCATGTCGAGGTGGGGCAGCAGCTGATGGAAGGCTCTGCCGACCCGCACGAGGTGTTGAGGGTGCAGGGCCCCCGCGAGGTGCAGATTCACCTCGTGCGGGAGGTCCAGGAGGTCTACCGTGCCCAGGGTGTGTCAATCCACGACAAGCACATCGAGGTGATCGTGCGGCAGATGCTGCGCCGAGTCACCATTATTGACTCGGGCGCGACGGAGTTTCTGCCTGGGTCTCTTATCGACCGTGCGGAATTCGAGGCCGAGAATCGCCGCGTGGTCGCCGAGGGCGGCGACCCCGCTGCCGGCCGCCCGGTGCTGATGGGTATTACGAAGGCGTCGTTGGCCACCGACTCATGGCTGAGTGCGGCCTCGTTCCAAGAGACCACGCGTGTGCTGACCGACGCGGCGATCAACTGCCGTAGCGACAGGCTTAACGGTCTGAAGGAGAACGTGATCATCGGAAAGCTGATCCCGGCCGGTACCGGTATCAACCGGTACCGCAACATCCAGGTGCAGCCTACGGAGGAGGCGCGCGCCGCTGCCTATACGATCCCGTCGTACGAGGACCAGTACTACAGCCCGGACTTCGGCCAGGCGACTGGAGCTGCGGTGCCGCTGGACGACTACGGCTACTCGGATTACCGATAAGGGTCAACAGGTAGTTTTTGCGAACTCCTCGCCGGGGTGCGGGGCGCGCGGCCCCGCACCCTAGGCGTTCTTTCGAGCTGGTCGACGACGCTTAGTTGCATGCCCAGTTGTCGATCCAACCGCCGCCAAGCCGGATTATGGCGTCTTCTTCTGCCATCCGGCGGTTGGGGCCGTGCCCTCCGTGGCGGCTTGTGCCGTCGTAGGCGACGGCGCCGCAGCGGGTAAAGCTGCTGAGCACTTTGCAACTGCCGATGCCGCACTGTTGCAATGCGCTGGCCTCGGCTTGGGCGCGAGTTCGATGGCTCCACGATTTGCCCCACGCGCCGTTGGGCGCATACGCGATCGCACCGTAGTAGGTAGTTGGCGGTGGGAGAATGCGACCCGTGATCAAGTCGTCGTTGAGATACGCGCCTGCTGGTCGAATCAACGCGATGGTCATCAGGAGCGCCGCAGCGAGGCCGATGACCGCAAATGCCGTTCGCCGTACAAGCTTTGCCGTCATTTCCTGACCCCTTTCCGAAGGCTGCAATCGAGTGGCATCAACGAGATGAGACGAAGTGCTGAGGGTGGCCAACGTGACGCCCTAGCAGAGGGCGGGCAGCAAAGCCACGTCGTTGGCCGATGTCGTCGCGTGCTGTCCCCGAAGCGGGGCTAGGGCCAGCCGGAAACGACCTGATAGGGACCTTTGTTTCCCGGTCTTTCCTACAAAGATCACGCACATCACCAGGCTCAGCCCAGCCAGACGTATCAGCGCGGATTGGCCGAAACAGCCCGTACGCCATGATCATCACCAACGCCCACCGTCAGCGTGGCCAACTGCCACGCAGGGCACTCTTAGGCGACCAGATGGGGCCCAACGGCCCTAAGAACGAGGATAGTCATCGGGCAACCTCGAAGACAACCGCGACTCAGGGGCACGGCACCATGATCGAGCAGTCCATTGCCGGGTAGGGCCCGTGTGCACCCAGCGAGATATCTTTGGAGCCCGGTAACCACAATTGTGCCCGGCGATTGTTGCGTTTATTTGAGACAATCGATCACGTCGCCTAGGCTGCCTGAACCAACCGCCCTCGCCAGCCAGCCGAAGTGGGCGCAGTTCGGAGACCTATATCGGAATCGGAAGCAGCGGAACGAACTTATCCACTAATCCGTCGCACCCAGGAATCAAACCATGACTGAATTGCCTGACTCCCCGAAGCAACCGGCTGATTCGAGCGCCGAACGGCAAGGTTCGGAGCCGCTGCAGCCTGACCCGCGGCCAGATGAACAGCCAAAACGGCTTAACCAAATCCTAGTTTGGGTTGGGATCATCGCTGGGGTGTTGTTCATCGTCGTCCTAATTTTCTTTTCCGGATTCATCGTCGGCTACGCCAATCACGGCTGCTACGGCGGTAATAGTGGCGACCACTCCGAGCACATGGGGCCGGGAGGAGAGCACGGCAAGGGCGGTATGACCGGACCTGGCCCGATGGGGCCAGGCCAAATTTGGCCCAGGTCTCTGATTCCGACCCCACTTCGCCCGTGAAGCCGCTTGCTCGCCGAGGAAGCCCGGAAATGGCGTTATGAATCGGCGCGCCGGCGCCGCCTGCACGGGTGAGTAGGTGCATGGCCCGCTACGGCCGTAGCCAGTAGCAGTAGTAACCCCGCACACGCTGCCCGCAGGCAACGAGCCACTCACTAGACTGTCCGCGTGCTCATCGGTTCGCACGTCAGCTCGCAGGATCCGCTCGCCGCAGCGGAGGCCGAATGCGCTGACCTGGTGCAGATTTTCCTCGGCAACCCGCAGAGTTGGAAGCCGCCTAAACCGCGCGAAGACGCACAAGTGTTGAAAGCGGCGGTTCTTCCGATATACGTGCATGCGCCTTACTTGATCAATGTCGCGTCGGCGAACAATCGGGTACGGATCCCGTCGCGCAAAATGCTGCAGCAGACATGTGATGCGGCGGCCGCCATCGGCGCGGTCGCGGTCATCGTGCACGGCGGGCACGTCGCCGATGGCAACGAGATCGATGAGGGTTTTCAGCGCTGGCGCAAGGCGCTTGACCAGCTCGAAACAGAGGTTCCGGTGTACCTCGAAAACACCGCGGGCGGTGACCACGCTATGGCTCGCCGCTTCGACACCATCGCCCGCCTCTGGGACGTCATCGGTGACACCGGCATCGGGTTTTGTCTAGACACGTGTCACACATGGGCCGCTGGTGAGGCCTTGGTAGGCGCCGTGGAACGGATCAAGGCCATTACCGGCCGCATTGACCTGGTTCACTGCAACGATTCCAGGGATGAGCCGGGTTCGGGGCGTGACCGCCACGCCAACCTAGGTAGTGGTCAGATTGACACCGAGCTCCTGGTAACAGCGGTAAAGGCCGCGGGTGCGCCGGTTGTTTGCGAGACCGCCAGCGAGGGGCGCAAGGACGACATCGCGTTTCTGCGCGACAAAACGAGCGGCTGACGGCGAAGTCTGTTCACGAACAGCAGGCGTCGCCTACTGTTCACCTCATGATCCACCGCGTTGCCACCCTGCTGGCTGCGGTACTTGCGCTCGCGGGCTGCTCGTGGGGAACACCGCCGCCGGGTTTCGGGAACGGCACGAGCTTCCACACCATCAGCTTCGGTGGACTGGACCGTGCCTATCGGCTCTACAAGCCTGCAGGATTGGCGCCGTCAGCGCCGCTGGTGGTGATGCTGCACGGCGGTTTCGGCAGCGCCGCGCAGGCCGAAAGGTCATACTATTGGGACGAATTGGCCGAATCGGAGAAGTTCGTCGTTGCCTACCCCGATGGCCGCAATCGGGCCTGGAACGTCAATGGTGGGGGCTGCTGCGGCCGATCTGCCCGAGAAGGTGTTGACGACGTCGGTTTTATTGACGCGGCCGTCGCTGACATGGCCAGGCATGTCAGCATCAACCCTGGCCGGGTCTACGCCACCGGCATGAGCAACGGCGCCATCATGTCGTACACGCTTGCCTGCAATAGTGGGATATTCGCGGCGATCGGCCCGGTGTCCGGGACCCAACTGGATCCTTGCCCAAACCCGAGTCCGGTGTCGGTCATGCATATTCACGGAACCGGGGACCCGCTTGTGCGCTATTCGGGCGGTCCGGGTTCCGGCATCGGCCGTATCGACGGACCGCCGGTACTCGCGCTAAACGCATTCTGGCGCAATGTGGACCAGTGCGCACCCCCGGCGATCACGACAAGCGGGTCAATTGCCACGTCAACGGCCGGATGCGCCGACAATCGCAGTGTGGTGCTGGTGACCTTCAACGAAGGCGGCCACCGGTGGCCGTCATCGGCTCCTGAGATTCTCTGGGAGTTCTTTGCCGCTCATCGGCGCTGAGCACATCCTCACGTCGTTACACGTTATGTGCGATTGTTGGTCAAATGTAACATTGGTTCTATGCCGGACACCCATGTCGTTGCCAACCAGGTTCCGCCCCTGGAGAACTACAACCCCGCATCATCGGAAGTTCTGGTCGAAGCCCTGATTCGGGAGGGCGGCCAGTGGGGCCTGGATGAGGTGAACGAGGTTGGTGCGCTGGCCGGATCCGCTCAGGCGTTGCGGTGGGGTGAGCTGGCTAATCGCAACCGGCCTGTCCTGCATACCCATGACCGTTGGGGCCATCGCATTGACGAGGTGGAGTATGACCCGGCGTACCACGAGCTGATGCGCTCGGCGATCAGCTACGGCCTGCATGCGGCACCGTGGGCCGACGCACGGCCCGGTGCTCACGTGGTGCGGGCTGCGAAGATGTCGGTTTGGAACGTCGAGCCAGGCCACGTGTGCCCGATCTCGATGACCTATGCCGCTGTTCCAGCGTTGCGGTACAACCCAGAGTTGGCAGCGGCGTACGAGCCGCTGCTGGTCAGTTGTGAGTACGCGCCACAGCTGAAGCAGGCGTTGGCGAAACCTGGCATCACCGCAGGTATGTCGATGACCGAGAAGCAGGGCGGCTCCGACGTGCGCGCCGGCACCACAGCGGCGAGCCCGAACGCCAACGGGACTTACAGTCTGACTGGCCACAAGTGGTTCACTTCGGCGCCGATGTGCGACATATTCTTGGTGCTCGCACAAGCGCCGGGCGGGCTGTCCTGTTTCATGCTGCCGAGGGTGCTACCCGACGGCACCCGCAACCGGATGTTCCTGCAGCGCCTCAAGGACAAACTCGGCAATCACGCCAATGCCTCCAGCGAGGTCGAGTACGACGGTGCCACCGCGTGGCTGGTCGGTGAGGAGGGGCGTGGAGTCCCGACCGTCATCGAGATGGTCAATCTCACCCGGCTGGATTGCACCCTGGGTAGCGCAACCAGCATGCGCACCGGGCTGACCCGGGCCATCCACCATGCTCAGCACCGAAAAGCGTTTGGCGCCTATCTGATCGAGCAACCGCTGATGCGTAACGTGCTGGCTGATCTCGCGGTGGAGGCGGAGGCCGCGACCATCGTTGCGATGCGGATGGCCGGAGCTACCGACAGTGCGGTACGCGGAGACCGAACCGAAGCCCTGCTGCGCCGAATCGGCCTTGCGGCAAGCAAGTACTGGGTATGCAAGCGTTCCACTCCACACGCGGCGGAGGCCCTGGAGTGTCTCGGCGGCAACGGCTACGTGGAGGATTCCGGGATGCCACGGCTGTACCGTGAGGCGCCGCTCATGGGAATCTGGGAAGGCTCAGGAAATGTCAGCGCGCTTGATACGCTGCGTGCCATGGCAACTCGACCCGAATGTGTTGAGGTGCTGTTTGACGAACTTGAGCACAGCGCGGGGCAGGACACGCGGCTGGATGACCGCGTCAGACAGTTGCGGCAGCAGCTGAGCGATCTTGACGCCATCGCCTACCGTGCTCGAAAGATCGCGGAGGATATCTGCCTGGCCTTGCAGGGATCACTGCTGGTGCGCCATGGACATCCCGCTGTCGCCGAAGCGTTTCTGGCCACTCGGCTCGGCGGGCAATGGGGAGGTGCGTTCGGAACCATGCCGGCCGGCTTGGATCTTGGGCCCATCCTTGAGCGTGCCCTGGTCAAGGGCTGAGCCGGCGACATGACGCACGAAATTGGGGCGGTCGACTTGGACAATCTGAAAACCATGACCTACGAGGTCAGCGATCGGATCGCGCGAATTACCTTCAATCGACCCGAGCACGGCAACGCGATCGTCGCCGATACGCCGTTGGAACTGGCGGCATTGGTGGAGCGTGCTGATCTTGACCCCAACGTCCACGTCATTCTGGTGTCCGGGCGGGGGCAGGGTTTCTGCGCTGGTTTCGACTTGTCCGCGTACGCCGAGCGGTCGACTTCCTGGGGTGGCAGCGATCCATATCGGGGCACTGTTCTGGACGGCAAGACGCAGGGTGTCAATCACTTGCCCAATCAACCGTGGGACCCCATGATCGACTACCAGATGATGAGCAGGTTCGTGCGCGGCTTCTCTAGCCTGATGCACGCCGACAAGCCCACGGTGGTCAAGATCCATGGCTACTGTATTGCCGGTGGGACCGACATCGCCCTGCACGCCGACCAGGTGATCGTTGCCGCCGACGCCAAAATCGGCTATCCGCCGACCCGGGTGTGGGGTGTTCCAGCCGCAGGCATGTGGGCGCATCGGCTTGGCGACCAGCGTGCCAAACGTATGTTGCTCACTGGCGATTGCATCACCGGTTCACAGGCTGCCGAATGGGGTTTGGCGATTGAAGCGCCGGATCCCGAAGACCTCGACGAGCGTACCGAACGGCTTGTGCAGCGGATCGCCGCGTTGCCAGTCAATCAGCTGATGATGGTCAAGCTCGCTCTAAATTCTGCGTTGTTGCAGCAGGGTGTGGCCACGAGCCGGATGGTTAGCACCGTTTTGGACGGCGCAGCACGGCACACGCCCGAGGGGCACGCTTTCGTCGCCGATGCGGTCGAGCACGGGTTCCGGAATGCGGTGCGAAACCGCGACGAGCCGTTCGGCGACTACGGTCGCCAAGCTTCACAGTTTTAAATCATGCCGAACACGCTGGCACGCATGACCGCCCGTTCGGTGGTGCTCAGCGTGTTGCTTGGTGCTCATCCCGCGTGGGCCAGTGCCGGCGAACTGGTAAGGCTGACTGCGGATTTCGGTATCAAGGAGACGGCTTTGCGGGTTGCGCTTACCCGCATGGTAGGTGTCGGCGACCTTATCCGGTCCGACGACGGCTACCGGCTCTCGGATCGCTTGCTGGCTCGTCAGAGGCGGCAGGACCAAGCCATGTGCCCGCGGGTAGGTGTTTGGCGCGGAGGTTGGCACCTGTTGGTCGTCACCAGCGTCGGCGCCGACGCACGCGCGCGGGCTACGTTGCGAAACAACTTGCACCATAAGCGTTTCGGTGAACTGCGTGAGGGCGTGTGGATGCGTCCGGACAATCTCGACCTAGAGCTGGAACCAGAGGTTCGCGCTCGAGTGCGGGTATTGTCGGCGCGCGACGATGCGCCCGACGCGTTGGCTGGGAAACTGTGGGATCTGTCGGGTTGGGCTAGTGCGGGGCATCAGTTACTCGACGAGATGGCGGCGATGGCCGCAGCCTTCGACATTCCCGGTCAGTTCATGGTGGCCGCAGCAATGGTGCGTCACCTGCTCACCGATCCGATGCTGCCAGCCGAACTGCTCCCAGCCGGATGGCCGGGCACTCAGCTGCGGGTGGCCTACCACGAATTCGCCAGTGAACTAGTGAAACGACGCGACGAACCCAACCCCTTGGAGGCGACATGAGTGATCCGGTGCGTGTGGAGCGCAATGGTCCAGTAACAACGGTGATTATTGACCGGCCGCAGGCACGCAACGCCGTTAACGGCCCGACGGCTGCCGGGCTGTTCGCGGCTTTTCAGCAATTCGACCGCGACGACTCTGCCTCGGTGGCCGTGTTGTGGGGCGCCGGCGGAACCTTCTGCGCGGGAGCTGATTTGAAGGCATTCGGTACGCCAGAGGCCAATCCAGTGCACCGCACTGGTCCCGGGCCGCTGGGGCCATCTCGAATGATCTTGTCCAAGCCGGTGATTGCCGCGGTCAGTGGCTACGCCGTCGCCGGCGGACTGGAATTGGCGATCTGGTGCGATCTGCGGGTGGCTGAGGAGGATGCCGTGTTCGGCGTCTTCTGCCGCCGATGGGGCGTGCCGCTGGTCGACGGCGGAACCGTGCGGCTGCCGCGGCTGATTGGGCACAGCCAGGCCATGGACATGATTCTCACCGGGCGCGGTGTGCCCGCGTCCGAGGCGCTAACGATGGGGCTGGCCAATCGGGTTGTGCCCAAAGGGGAGGCTCGAGGGGCTGCCGAGAAGCTGGCAGCTGAACTGGCCGCGTTGCCGCAGCAGTGCCTGCGAGCGGATCGGTTGTCGGCGTTGCACCAGTGGGGGTTGCCCGAACCCGCGGCGCTCGATGCCGAGTTCGCCAGCATTTCCCACTCGGCTGCCGAGGCCCGGGAGGGCGCTGGGCGGTTCGCCGCCGGTGCCGGTCGGCATGGTGCTCCTGCGGGCTAGGTGGGGATCGGGGCGACCAGGTTAGCCCTTCTTGATGGTGTTGCCCGCACCGATGTTGTCGACTACCGGGTCGCCGCTGCGGTATGTGATGGTGTTGTTGAGCCCAACCACGCTGAGTCGCTGCTTGATTGTCTCAAAAGTAATCTCGTTGTTCGCTCCGCCGATTGTCACTGTCGCGCAGGTACCGGTAACAGTCAGTGTGTTGGCGGATCCGCCCACGTTCAGCGACTTGTTGTCGGCGCAGTCAAGGCCAGCGGTGGTCCCGATCAATCCGTAATTCAGCGTGTCGCCAATCTCGATTGCAGCGGTGGTAGTTCCGCCGCTGGTAGCTGTCGGCGTCGCCGTTGCGCTGCTTGCCGGCATACCGGTGGTGGGGGCGGGGCTGGTGGCTCCTGGAGGATTGGCGGTCGAACTACAACCGGCCAGTCCGAAAGCTGCCGCGGCCATAGCTATTGCCAGGGGGAGTCCGACCAGGCGAGATAGGTCGGCAGTGACAAGGACACGCATGGTTCCTCGGTTCGTTGTCGAAGGCTGGATCCTCAGCCGCCTACTCGCTGTAGTCGATTCACCATGCCAAGTTCGCGGCCACGGTCCCAGATGAATGGATCACCGTTGCGGAAAAGCACAGTTTCGTCCCAGCCGTAGACGGTGATGTCGTTGGTGATCGTGTCGGCGACGACGGTGTTGGACGAGCCCATTACTGTTACCGCCCAGCAAGTTCCCAGCGCAGTAACGGTGTTGTTGGTGCCGTTGACGAGCACGGTCGAATCGTTGCAATCGATTGTCTGCTCGACACCCATTCCAGTGATGTGGGTGTCGCCGTTCTTTGCGTGTGCGACCGGCGGTGGTGCGGCTGCAGCGGCAGCAACAGCGACGACGCAGGTAGCCAGCGAACCGGCCGCGGTTGTCCACCTCATTGTGGGGCCCCTTCGGTTGGCGGGTGGTCTGCTCGATCGTGACTTGGATTCGGACCTTTATTCAGAGTACGTGCATGTGCCTGCTCGACGACAGGCGTGAACGCATTTTGCGACGGTACTTTCTTAGATGGCCCCGGCGTGCCTTTCGCGCCGCCACCCGCGTCTGGCTCAGCTGTTTTGTGATTCAGTCAACTAGAGTCGTTAGTTGACTCGGCTTCCACCGGTAGCGGTGGTTTCTCGAAACCGATCATCCCAACCGAAGGGTGAATCGCCATGCCAGTTCCGCGGGAAGCGCCGTTAGCGGCTGGACGTCCGCGCAGCGGTAGGTCCGCGGCCCGCCCGGCCAAACTCAGTCGTGACAGCATCGTCGAGGGTGCTTTGACGTTTCTGGACCGAGAGGGCTGGGACTCGCTGACCATTAACGCGCTGGCGACGCAGTTGGGGACCAAGGGGCCTTCACTGTACAACCACGTCGACAGCTTGGAAGACCTGCGCCGCGCGGTGCGGATTCGGGTCATCGACGACATCATTCACATGCTGACCAGGGTCGGTGAAGGACGCGCTCGAGATGACGCGGTGCTGGTCATGGCCGGTGCCTACCGCAGCTATGCGCACCACCATCCAGGCCGGTACTCGGCGTTCACCCGAATGCCCTTTGGTGGTGATGACCCGGAATACACCGCTGCGACCCGAGGCGCGGCCGGACCGGTCATCGCGGTTTTGTTGTCGTATGGCCTCGACGCAGAGGAGGCGTTCTACGCAGCGCTTGAATTCTGGTCGGCGCTGCATGGGTTCGTATTGCTGGAAATGACCGGTGTCATGGACGAAATCGATACTGATGCGGTTTTCTCCGACATGGTGCTGCGCTTGGCAGCGGGTATGGAGCGGCGTACCGCGCACGGTGTCTCCAACTCGACGTGACGCCGAGTTGAGATCGCTGACCGGGATGGGCCCGTCGGTTCTAAGGAAGTCGGCAAGCGCGATAGGAACCAACGGCCGCCAACCGCCGGGGTGTTGTCGTCACCGTATGTCAGGATGCTTGTTGCGGCGTTTCGTGCATGCTGGGAGTTGTGGCAGTGTTGGGTGAGAAGGCCGCTTTGACCTGCCAGACCGCCGGCGGGTATCGTGGTAGCTCGTGCCTGGCGGCCCATCGCGCCTGAGCTAATGGCGTGGATCCCGGGCCAATTCGCATGTCCATGATGCCGTGGATCAGACGGATGAAATCGGGGCGGGCGTAAGCCACACACCCGGTCGCGGGTTGCTGCGGCGGGGCACAACTGTAGTACGAGGACTTTTGAGCAGGGGATATGTAGCACGTCCCCAAACGGAACGCGAGAAGAAACACAGAAAGCCGGTAGATGCCAACCATTCAGCAGCTGGTCCGCAAGGGTCGTCGGGACAAGATCGCCAAGGTCAAGACCGCGGCTCTGAAGGGCAGCCCGCAGCGTCGTGGTGTTTGCACCCGCGTGTACACCACAACTCCGAAGAAGCCGAACTCGGCGCTTCGGAAGGTTGCGCGCGTGAAGCTGACTAGCCAAGTTGAGGTCACCGCGTACATCCCGGGTGAAGGCCACAACCTGCAGGAGCACTCGATGGTTCTGGTACGTGGTGGTCGAGTCAAGGACCTGCCGGGTGTGCGGTACAAGATCATCCGCGGCTCGCTCGATACTCAGGGTGTGAAGAACCGGAAGCAGGCTCGTAGCCGTTACGGCGCCAAGAAGGAGAAGAGCTGATGCCGCGCAAGGGACCCGCGCCCAAGCGTCCGTTGGTCAATGACCCTGTTTATGGATCGCAGCTGGTCACGCAGTTGGTGAACAAGGTGCTGTTGCAGGGAAAGAAATCGTTGGCGGAGCGCATCGTTTACGGCGCCCTGGAAAATGCTCGCGACAAGACCGGCACAGATCCCGTTATAACGCTTAAGCGTGCCCTCGACAATGTCAAGCCAGCCTTGGAGGTCCGGAGCCGGCGTGTGGGTGGTGCAACTTACCAGGTGCCGGTCGAGGTGCGCCCTGAGCGCTCCACCACGCTCGCGCTGCGCTGGCTGGTGGGCTTCTCTCGGCAACGCAGGGAGAAGACGATGATCGAGCGTTTGGCAAACGAGATCTTAGATGCCAGCAATGGTCTGGGAGCCTCGGTCAAGCGACGCGAGGACACCCACAAGATGGCTGAGGCGAACCGCGCTTTTGCGCATTATCGATGGTGAGAGTTGTCGGCGAGCTAGCAGGGACTCGAAACCGACAGCAACGGAAAGCTAACTAGGCAACTGAAAGAGTGGGAAGACTTCTGTGGCACAGAAGGACGTGCTGACCGATCTTACAAAGGTCCGCAATATCGGCATCATGGCGCACATTGACGCCGGCAAGACCACGACGACTGAGCGCATCCTCTACTACACCGGCATCAGTTACAAGATCGGTGAGGTCCATGACGGCGCCGCCACCATGGACTGGATGGAGCAGGAGCAGGAACGCGGCATCACCATTACTTCCGCGGCAACCACCTGCTTTTGGAATGACAATCAGATCAACATCATCGACACGCCGGGTCACGTCGACTTCACCGTGGAAGTTGAGCGCTCGCTGCGCGTTCTTGACGGTGCCGTCGCGGTCTTCGACGGCAAGGAAGGTGTCGAACCGCAGTCCGAGCAAGTGTGGCGGCAAGCCGACAAATACGACGTCCCACGGATCTGCTTCGTCAACAAGATGGACAAGATCGGCGCGGATTTCTACTTCTCAGTGCGCACGATGGAAGAGCGCCTCGGCGCCAACGTCATTCCGATCCAGCTGCCAGTCGGCTCGGAGGGGGAATTCCAGGGCATCGTCGACCTCGTCGAGATGAAGGCGAAGGTGTGGAGCGCTGAAGCCAAGCTTGGCGAAAAGTATGACGTTGTCGATATTCCGGCCGATTTGCAGGAGAGGGCTGCGGAGTACCGAACCAAGTTGCTTGAGGCCGTCGCCGAAACCGACGAGGAGTTGTTGGAAAAATACCTCGGCGGTGAGGAACTCAGCATCGCCGAGATCAAGGGTGCTATTCGTAAGTTGACTATCGGCTCTGAGGCATACCCGGTGTTGTGCGGCAGCGCCTTCAAGAACAAGGGCGTGCAGCCGATGCTGGACGCGGTCATCGACTACCTGCCTTCGCCGCTGGACGTGCCGCCGGCTGTGGGGCGCCCGCCCGGCAAAGAGGACGAGGAGGCTCTACGCAAGCCGTCCACCGACGAGCCATTCTCGGCGCTGGCATTCAAGGTTGCCACGCACCCGTTCTTCGGCAAGCTCACCTATGTGCGGGTGTACTCGGGCAAGGTCGACTCCGGCAGCCAGGTCATCAATGCCACCAAAGGCAAGAAAGAACGTCTGGGCAAGTTGTTCCAGATGCACTCCAACAAAGAAAACCCGGTTGATGTCGCCAGCGCCGGCCATATCTATGCCGTCATCGGTCTCAAGGACACCACCACCGGTGACACTTTGAGCGACCCGAACAACCAGGTCGTTCTGGAGTCGATGACCTTCCCCGATCCGGTCATCGAGGTGGCAATCGAGCCCAAGACCAAGAGTGACCAGGAGAAGCTGAGCCTGTCGATCCAGAAGCTTGCCGAGGAGGACCCGACCTTCAAGGTTCATCAGGACGCCGAAACTGGTCAGACCGTCATTGGCGGAATGGGTGAGTTGCACCTCGACATCTTGGTGGACCGGATGCGCCGTGAATTCAAGGTCGAAGCCAATGTGGGTAAGCCCCAGGTCGCTTACAAAGAGACCATCAAACGGCTCGTCGAGAAAGTGGAGTTCACTCACAAGAAGCAGACCGGCGGTTCTGGCCAGTTCGCAAAGGTGCTGATCAACCTCGAGCCGTTCTCGGGCGAGGACGGAGCAACCTACGAGTTCGAGAACAAGGTCACCGGCGGTCGGATCCCGCGCGAATACATCCCTTCGGTGGATGCCGGTGCACAAGACGCGATGCAGTACGGGGTTCTGGCCGGTTACCCGCTGGTGAACCTGAAGGTCACCTTGCTCGACGGTGCTTTCCACGAGGTTGACTCATCGGAGATGGCGTTCAAGATCGCCGGTTCACAGGTGCTGAAGAAGGCTGCGGCGAAAGCGCAGCCGGTAATCCTGGAACCCATCATGGCTGTCGAGGTCACCACGCCCGAGGACTACATGGGCGACGTGATCGGCGACCTGAACTCGCGCCGTGGTCAGATTCAGGCCATGGAAGAGCGGGCCGGTGCGCGCGTCGTTCAGGCGCACGTGCCGCTGTCGGAGATGTTCGGCTACGTAGGTGACCTACGGTCTAAGACCCAAGGCCGCGCGAACTACTCCATGGTGTTCGACTCATACGCCGAAGTGCCGGCGAATGTGTCTAAAGAGATCATCGCCAAGGCTACGGGCGAGTAGTGGTTGCGAGGTGACCGCGAGTGGGCGCAAGCTCACGAGCAAGGATCCGAACAGTCAGATTGGGGAGCCGAGCAATCGGTCAGCGCGACAGGGAGTACCCTGGCCCGGTTAGCACCGCGGCACAACTGAAAACATCGAAACTGCTTTTTTTAAGCACCAACAAGTCCAGGAGGACATAGAAGTGGCGAAGGCGAAGTTCCAGCGGACCAAGCCCCACGTCAACATCGGGACCATCGGTCACGTTGACCACGGCAAGACCACCCTGACCGCGGCTATCACCAAGGTGCTGCACGATAAGTATCCCGAGCTGAACGAGTCCAAGGCATTCGATCAGATCGACAATGCGCCTGAGGAGCGTCAGCGCGGCATCACGATCAACATTGCGCACGTGGAGTACCAGACGGACAAGCGTCACTACGCACACGTCGATGCGCCTGGCCACGCCGACTACATCAAGAACATGATCACCGGCGCCGCCCAGATGGACGGTGCCATTCTGGTGGTCGCCGCCACTGATGGCCCGATGCCGCAGACCCGTGAGCACGTGCTGCTGGCTCGTCAGGTCGGCGTACCGTACATCCTGGTCGCACTGAACAAGGCCGACGCGGTCGACGACGAGGAGCTGCTCGAACTTGTTGAGATGGAGGTCCGCGAGCTGCTGGCCGCTCAAGAGTTTGATGAGGAAGCCCCGGTCGTGCGGGTTTCGGCGCTGAAGGCTCTTGAGGGCGACGCCAAGTGGGTCGAGTCGGTCGAGGAGCTGATGACCGCGGTCGACGACTCGATTCCAGATCCAGTCCGCGAGACGGACAAGCCGTTCCTGATGCCTGTTGAGGACGTCTTCACCATCACCGGTCGCGGCACCGTCGTGACTGGTCGTGTTGAGCGCGGCATCATCAACGTGAACGAGGAAGTCGAGATCGTCGGCATTCGGCCGGACACCACCAAGACCACCGTGACCGGTGTGGAGATGTTCCGCAAGCTGCTCGACCAGGGACAGGCCGGCGACAATGTCGGGTTGTTGCTGCGTGGTGTGAAGCGCGAGGATGTCGAGCGCGGCCAGGTTGTCACCAAGCCCGGGACGACCACGCCACACACGGATTTCGAGGGCAGCGTCTACATCTTGTCAAAGGATGAGGGTGGTCGGCACACGCCGTTCTTCAACAATTACCGGCCGCAGTTCTACTTCCGCACCACCGACGTGACTGGCGTGGTGACGCTGCCGGAGGGCACTGAGATGGTGATGCCTGGCGACAACACCAACATCTCGGTGAAGCTGATCCAGCCCGTTGCTATGGACGAGGGCCTGCGCTTCGCGATCCGTGAGGGTGGTCGTACTGTCGGCGCCGGCCGGGTTATCAAGATCATCAAGTAGGTCGGCCTCGCCGAACTTCAGTACTGGGCTCGGATTGCCGATATCGGCATCCGAGCCCAGTACTTTTGCGTTTTCCGGGCGTGCTCGCGCGTTAGTCTGAATCAACGTGCAGGCCACGCGAGGAGCAGGCAGTTGTTGGCGCGCTATATCAAGATGCAGCTGTTGGTTCTGGTCTGCGGCGGTCTCGTCGGGCCCATCTTCTTGGTGGTCTACTTCGTGCTCGGCGGGAGCAGCATGCTGCAGTGGATGCTTTATGTCGGCCTGGTCATCACTGTGTCTGGCGTGCTGATTGCCCTCGGACTGACCAACTACGGTGCGAAGGCCGCGGCGAAGAAAGCCGAACTCGAACGAATCGGAGTGCTGGCGCTGGCGCAAATCACCGGGCTCACCGAAACCGGTACTCGCATCAACAACAGACCGCTTGTGCAGGTCCAACTGCACATCTCTGGAACAGGTATCGCGCCGTTCGATACCGAAGACCGGGTTATTGCCAGCGTGACTCGACTCGGTAACCTCACCGCGGGTGGCGTCTTAGGACTGGTGTAAAAACGCTGGGCGCATGTTCCTGGTGGTCATGTTACGCGGCGGTGGTGTCGGTCGTGGTTGTTGTGGTGGGGGGATGCAGTGGGCGGGGTGGCTCGAGCAGTTGGTGGCGTAGTTCTTGGAGGTGGCGGCTGGTCGCTGATGTTTGGGTGACTCCGCGCCAGCCGCGGCTGGCGCGGTCGAGGACGGCCCATACCAGCGACAGACAGCTGGTTTCGCCGGGTAGGCGGCCGATGACCTTGACCCGGCGACGGGATTCTCCGAAGGTGCGTTCGATGAGGTTGGAATGGCGGATGCGTGTCCAGTGTTGGCGGGGGAAGCGCAAATGCACGCTCAGCGAGGCGAAGTCGTTGGCCAGGCAAGCGACCGCGGCTGGGTAGAGCCCGCGGTATGTGGTGGTGAACTCCTCGGCGCGGCGGGTGGCTTCATCCACGGCCTGCTGGCCGGGTGGCTGGTCAATGTCATCGAAGATCGACCAGAACGCGGCTTTGATCTCGTCCTGGACCGCGACAGGTGTCTTGGCGATGACGTTACGGCAGCGATGGATCAGACACCGCTGACGCAGGCTTGCCGGAAACGTGGTCTCCCATGCGGCGATCAGGCCCGGCGCCCCGTCGGAGATGCCCAGTAGCGGCGGGCGTAGTCCCCGGTTCCTCAGGTCAGCCAAGAAGTCGGCCCACGCATCAGCCGACTCCGCTGCGGCTGGGGCCAGCCCAATAAACAGGGGCTTGCCGTCGGTGCAGATGCCCCAGGCGGCCAGCACCGGCTCGGCCGGGGCGTTGGGATGCATCCGAAAGTTCGAGGCATCCAAGAACAGGTAGTCCAACACCAGCTCATCAAGGCGTCGAGACGACCACGCAGCGAACTCGTCTTTGATGGCCGCACAAATCCGGCTCACCGTCGAGCGCGACAACGCCGCCTGCGAGCCCAGCACCTCGGCCAACGCGGCCTCGATGTCGCGATCCGACAAACCGCGCACCCATCCCGAAATCACCAACGCCTCCAGAGCGTGGGTGGCGTGTTCCCCGTGAATGAGTCCAGCTTGTTTTAGAGTCTCGTGGCCCTAAACGTGGGCTGGAAGGGACAAGGAAATGGCTGGTCGTAAGAGGTATGCCGCCGAAGACATTGTGCGCAAGCTGCGCCGAGCTGATGAGCTGGCCGCCGGCGGCAGCTCCGGTGAGCAGATCGCTGCCGAGCTGGGGGTATCGGCGGCCACCCTGTACAACTGGCGCCGAGCCTACGGGGGAATGGATCTCGATGCGGCCCGCGAGCTCAAGGAACTGCGCGAGCAAAACGGGCGGCTCAAACGGCTGTTGGCCGAGGCCGAGCTCGTCAAAGACGCCCTACGTGAGGTGGCCAAGGGAAAATTTTGAGCCCAGCCGCCAAACGCCGCGCCGTGGACATGCTCACAGAAGTCAAGGGCATCTCAGAACGGTTGGCGTGCCAAGCGGTTGGGCTGGCCCGCTCAACCTACCGACGTGTCCGTATCGACCAGACCCCGGCGGACCCGGATGCCGATCTGCGGGCCTGGCTGCGTTCCTACGCCCGCAAACACCCCTGTCACGGGTTTCGCCGTGCGTGGTCGGCGTTGCGCTACGACGAGCATCACCAGGTCAACAAGAAGAAGATCCACCGGCTGTGGCGCCAAGAGGGACTGCAAGTCGCCGTCCGCTCCCCACGCAAACGTGGTGGTGTGCCCTCAGTGCCGCCGATCATCGCCGATGCCCCCAAGGTGGTGTGGGCGCTGGATTTTCAGTTTGACTCCACTATCGACGGCAGGTCGGTCAAGATCGCCTCGATGCTCGATGAGCACACTCGCGAGTCGCTGCTGGACATGACCGCACGCTCCATCACCGCCGAGGCGCTGGTCGACGAGCTCGAGCGAGTGTTCACCACTGCCGGGGGTCCGCCCACGGTGCTGCGCATGGACAACGGGCCGGAGCTGATTTCTCAAGCGTTGCAGCAGTTTTGCGACGGAAAAGTCGGGCTGACCTATATCCCCCCAGGTCAGCCCTGGAAAAACCCCTACATTGAATCCTTTAACAGCCGCTTACGAAAGGAGTGTCTGAACCGCAACTACTGGACTGACCTGCTCGAAGCCAAGGTGGTGATCAGCGATTTCAAACACGAGCACAACCACCGCCACCGCCACTCATCGCTGGGTTATCGCACTCCGGCCGAATACGCTGCCCAATGCAGCCACACCCATCACCCCATAGCCTGCGACATCAACTAAAATCCAGATCAACAACAACCTGGCTCTAATTCCAGGTGGACCCGATATCGGGGACCAGCCATGGGTGCGCGTCACCCCGGCACCGAATAGCCGCGAACAGAACCGCTCGTCGGTGTCGCGTAGTTTCGGGCGGCATAATTCGACCGAGCCCATCGTGGTCTTCACCGTCGCCGGCGGTTGATACCCATTGCGGTACCCGCCCGGGCCGTCCTGAACCCGACGCTGGTGACGGGCTCGGCCCAACACTGCTTCTACCTCGGCCTCCACGGCGACCTGAAACACCAGACGCACCGATAACCGCCCGACCTCCTCCAAAATCTCGGTCAACGGCCGCTCGGTCGCGGCGAACAACTGATCCATCTCAACACGCACACGCTCAATCGGCGATACTCGCTTGGTCACGGGCGTAGCCCCTCCTTCATAGCTTTCGTCGGTTGCGACGGAACCTACGCCCGTGACCATTTACACCAGCGATGAGACGCGACCTCACCGCGCGCAAGCTTGTGGTCTTGGTCAGTCCCGTCACCCACGAATACCAAATTGACTGGGAGCGGAGCGCCTTAGTCAACGGTTTGGTTCCCGCGCAATTCACGGTAGCCGAAGACAACAGAACCCACGACCTAAGCGGACAAGCAGGTCCGTTGATGGAAATCTTGCAGATTCTCAAAACGCACAATGTTCCGCTAAGCCGCATGGTTGACATACGGTCGAATCCGGCACTGCGCCAGCAGATCCACGCTGTCATCCGACGAGCTGCCGAAAACCAGTCCCGATTGCAGACGGCTGCCCCGTCGGCGTCGGCAGCTCGCCAGCGGTCGATCGCAGAGCGGCTTGAAGAATTGGAGGCGCTGCGGGCCAGCGGCTCGGTGAACGCAGAGGAATACGCCAGCAAGCGAGCGCAGATCATCTCCGAAATCTGAGTCTCGAGCCCAACGGGTTGCCGAGTTAGAACACGTTTCAGTTTCGCTGCTAGCCTGGCACTCGGCGAAAGGGGCTCAGATGGGACCCACAACGCGTGGAGTGGCTGAACAGGCTGGATCACTAGCGGGACGGGTGGCTTTTATCACCGGCGCCGCACGTGGTCAGGGGCGTTCGCATGCGATCCGGCTGGCACGTGCGGGGGCTCATATCGTCGCGCTAGACATCTGCGCACCGGCGTCTGAGTGCGTGACGTACCCGGCGGCGACGCCGAAGGATCTCAGCGAGACTGTCCGCGCAGTGGAAGCCGAGGGCGGCAAAGTGCTGGCGCGAGAGGTGGACATTCGTGATGACGCGGCGCTGCGACAACTGGTGGCCGACGGATTCGAACAGTTCGGCCGCCTGGACATCGTGGTTGCTAACGCCGGGGTGCTGAGCTGGGGTCGGCTCTGGGAACTCACCGATGAGGAGTGGGACACGGTCGTCGGTGTCAACCTGACGGGCACCTGGCGCACCCTGCGAGCCACGGTGCCCGTGATGATCGAGGCCGGCAACGGGGGGTCAATCGTGGTTGTCAGTTCGTCAGCGGGCCTCAAGGCCACGCCGGGCAACGGCCACTACTCGGCTACCAAGTACGGGCTCGTTGGGCTGACCAACTCTTTGGCGCTCGAACTCGGTGAATTCGGCATCCGAGTCAATTCCATCCACCCCTATTCCATCGATACCCCGATGATCGAGCCTGAAGCGATGGCCCAGATATTCGCAAAGCATCGCGGCTACGTGCACAGCTTTCCGCCAATGCCTTTGCAGCGCAAAGGATTCATGTCCGCAGATGCGGTGTCTGATGTTGTCGTCTGGTTGGCCGGTGACGGTTCTAGCTCGTTGTCGGGCACACAGATCCCCGTGGACAAGGGTGCCTTGAAGTACTAGCGCCGGATCGGGTATGAAACTCACCGTGACCAGTACCGAAGACGTCAATGACTTTGATGACGGAATCCTGATTGTCGGCGGCGGCCTTGCGGCTGCTCGGACCGCTGAGCAACTGCGTCGGGCAGACTATTCGGGCCGCCTCACGATCGTCAGCGACGAGGCGCATCTGCCCTACGATCGACCGCCCCTGTCCAAAGAGGTGCTGCGCAGCGAGGTCGATGATGTGGCCCTCAAACCGCGCGAGTTCTACGACGAGAATGGCATCACCCTTCGGCTGGGTTCGGCAGCTACCAGTCTCGACCCCGGCGCGCAGACGGTGACTCTCGCAGATGGAACAGTCCTCGGCTACGACGAACTCGTCATCGCGACCGGCTTGGTACCACGGCGTATTCCGACGTTTCCCGATCTCGACGGGATCCGGGTTTTGCGTTCGTTCGACGAGAGCATGGCGCTACGTAAACATGCGTCGGCCGCCAAGCGCGCAGTCGTTGTCGGTGCCGGTTTTATCGGATGCGAAGTTGCGGCGAGCCTGCGTGGCATTGGCGTGGACGTTGTTCTGGTTGAGCCGCAGCCGGCGCCGCTGGCCTCAGTGCTCGGTGAGCAGATCGGCGCACTGGTGACGCGGCTGCATCGAGCTGAGGGCGTCGACGTTCGCACCGGTGTCGGGGTGGCCGAGGTCCGTGGCGAGGGCAACGTCGACAGTGTCTCGCTGACAGACGGCGCGGAACTGGCGGCAGACCTGGTGGTCGTCGGTATCGGGTCACGGCCGGCCACCGAATGGCTGGAGGGCAGCGGCATCGAAGTCGACAACGGCGTGGTCTGCGACGAAGCTGGGCGCACCAGCGCTGCCAAGGTGTGGGCGCTCGGCGATGTCGCCTCTTGGCGTGATCCGATGGGGCACCAAGTTCGCGTCGAACATTGGAGCAACGTCGCCGAACAGGCCCGGGTTATCGTGCCGGCGATGTTAGGCAATGATGTGCCGTCCAGCGTGGTTGTGCCCTATTTCTGGAGCGACCAGTATGACCTGAAAATTCAGTGCCTGGGGGAGCCGCACGCTACAGATGTCGTCCATCTGATTGAAGATGACGGCCGTAAGTTTCTGGCGTACTACGAACGCGATGGCGTGCTGGTCGGAGTGGTCGGCGGCGGTGTGCCGGGCAAGGTTATGAAGATGCGCGCCAAAATTGCTGCCGGTATGCCTATTTCTGAAGTGCTGGAATAACCGACCATCAAAGGGTCGGCCAATTGCCGCCTAGGCCTAGGTCGAGAGCGCGGCGTGCAGATCTTCGGCGTGCGACGCGGTGGCTATCGTCAATGGGCACAGGCAGGTTGCTGAGTTGGCGGCAGCCGGACAGGTGCGGGGGTCGCGCCGGTCATGCGGCGGAGTGGGGTGGGTGACGGCGGTCACGTCGGTAGCTGCCTATGGCTCGGAGCGCGCCGAGTGCCGCGTACAGGAACGCCGAGACGGACAACAAGATCAAAATGGCGAACATCGAGGCCCAGTCAGATCTGGTGTGGTCTACGCCCCACCAAATGTAGGTGAACATCACAGCGAAGACGAAAAGTGCCGCAGCGCGCCAATTGCGACGATGGGAAGTCGCCGCATCACGCATCGCGTGGCTGCGCTCGACGTTGCCGATGAGTTCGTCGACGCGCAGGTCGATAGAGCGTTGCAGTTCTGCGCGCCGCTGGGTTTGCTCGGCCGGGAGTCGGTCCAGCAAGTCGAGGTCTTCCTTGACCGATCCTCGAATATCCGGGCCCTTGAAGAAATTCACAGCAAGCACGCCTAGCACCAGACCACCCAAGACTGGGGCTGTGCTGATCAAGAGTTGGATCGCGTCATCCATAGCTGTTACTCCTCACTCCATCAACAGGGTTGCCTCGGCAAAGGCTCCGCGGGCTTCACTATGCCGCGATAGTGGCGTAGGCGGGAACGAATTGGCCCTTTGGCTGCTTGGTAGAACCCAGACCAGCAACCGTCGTGGCAATCGCGCGGTGCGGCCGATTCATCGGCCCGTGACGTGTACTCGCCTTTCCTGTGGCGGCAGACGGACTGCCGCTGACTCGTTCTCCTTATTGCCAGCGAACCGGTGGGCCGTGTGGCTGGCATTCGGCCAAAACCCGGTCTTCGCTTCCCGGCCAGCTACAGACACGCACGAGGAATTTGGTTCCGGTGTCACGCGCTTCGATCGTGGGCTCCAAGGTAAGGTGCGCGAACGGGCGGTGGGCTCGGGCGTGCGCCGCTAGGGCCTCGATCCCGCCGCGGACGGCAGTTTGTTCGCTGGCGGACAGATACTGCCAGGTGATCGAATGCCACAGCACGGTCACGGTGCCTTCAGCCAAAGTCAGACCGCGGACCGCGTCGTGCGCCGTCCGGCGGTGCACGTGCGCGGGAACATCGCGGGCGACATCCAGGGCACCTCGTAGCCGGTCTAGCCGAGCTGTCTGATCTGGCCAGACATAGCTCAGCAGAGTCAGTTCTCCGTCAGCGGTGGTGATGTCGATGGGCGCGGTGTCGTAGCCATGCCGTTCGATAATTTGTACCGTAGCCGCAGGGGGAAGTTCACCGAGCCACGCGTTTTCAATGGCGACGGGCGAGTCGGCCGGGCCCCACCGGCCGCCAGCAAAGCCGTAGCTGTATTGGTCTGCTCGCAGGTTTAGGCCGGCGCTGCATCCGATTTCGAAAAGCCTTACCGGCAAGCCGAATTGGCGGCTGATGTGCAGTAGTCCGCCAAGCAACGCCGCAGATCGGCCGACCTCGTTGGTTTGCGGTGGTTGGTCCAGAGCCGCGCGCAGTACATTGGCTTGGCTTGCGGCGGCGTCGACGATGTCGGGCCAGGCGGTCTCAGCGTGCCAGTTGCCACCAGCGCTGGGATACCAGCGCCGCAAGGTCTGGATGCGATCGTCGAGAACCAGCCGGTGCAGGCCGCCGAGCAGGCGAAGCGGAATAGCGTGCTGCGCGGGCGTATCTATGTGGCCGGACAGGATGGTTGCGAAGACACCACTGGCTTGGACGTCGGTAGCCACCCTGTCAAGCAGCTCGGCGTACATCGGGGAACCGGATGCGGCGCATAACCTTCCCTGCGATCGCAGAGTCTGCACCAGGTGCTCGGCGTCGCTCATATGGCGAGCTTATCCAGCCCGCTACCGACGACGTCGAACGCTTTTCCTAGCGCCTGCGGCAAGGGAATGGATTCATAGGTTAGCCAGTGTTCGTAGGCTGAGAGCGCGACCCCGAGCATCGTCCAGGCGACAGTTTGGGGAAGCAGGTCGGTCGCTCTCACCCCCGACCTGCCGGCGACGAACCCAGCGATGACCTCTCGCCACCCCGCGTACATGGTCATTGAATAGGCTTGCAGTTCAGGGGTTTGCAGGATGACCCGCATGCGCTGGCGGTGTCGGGCGGTCTCGGATTCGTCGAAGGTGTTGAAGGCCAACAATGCAGCGCGCAGTGCCCGGCCTAGCGGAACCTGAGGATCGATGTTGTCGAGCAGGCGTCGTAGCTGCGCTAGGTGGGTATTGAAGTCACCCCACGGAATGGCGTTCTTGGATGTGTAGTAGCGAAAGAGCGTTCGGCGCGCAATTCCGGCTGCTTGCGCGACATCTTCGACACTGACCTCGCTGAACCCCCGGGCGGTGAACAACTCGATGGCCACATCGGTGATGTGGTGTGGTGTCGTCGAACGGCGCCGGCCCACTCGCGACTCAGGCGTCATCAGCCCAGCCCTTCCATTCCGGCACTCGATGCCATATCCTGGCGACGATTGTGACCATATCGACGTTTGGTTGTCGAGCCCTGACGAGAGGCAAATTCGCATGGACCACGAGACCGAGACCGAAGTGGAGCTCGTCACCGAGACCCTGATCGAAGAGGTGTCGATCGACGGAATGTGTGGGGTCTACTGACGGTGCCTGCGCCCGCCGAGGCGCGTCAAACTGATTCAGGCGGGTTCGACCCCGATCGTGGTTGGCGGTTGAATCCGCAGGTGGCGGTTCGTCCTGAGCCGTTCGGCGCCCTGCTATATCACTTCGGCACCCGCAAGCTGTCATTTCTGAAGAATCGCACCATCCTGGAAGTGCTGCGGTCGCTGCCCGACCATTCCGACGTGCGGTCGGCCTGTCGCGCTGCGGGCGTGGATGAATGCAGTCAGGAGCCTTACCTCCACGCGCTGGGAGTACTGGCGAGTTCGGACATGCTGTTGCCGCAGGAGTGCATCGAGGAGGTTAGATGTCAGTAGCCGTGCCGCGGCTCATCGAGCAGTTCGAGCATGGGCTCGATGCGCCGATCTGCCTAACGTGGGAGTTGACCTACGCCTGCAACCTGGCGTGTGTGCACTGCTTGTCGTCTTCGGGCAAGCGTGATCCGCGTGAGTTGTCCACTCGCCAATGTAAGGACATCATCGACGAGTTGGAACGCATGCAGGTGTTCTACGTGAACATCGGTGGCGGAGAACCGACTGTTCGCCCAGACTTTTGGGAATTGGTCGACTATGCGACAGCGCACCATGTGGGCGTGAAGTTCTCCACCAACGGGGTCCGAATCACCTCCGAAGTCGCCGCCCGGTTGGCGGCCAGCGACTACGTCGACGTTCAGATTTCTTTGGATGGCGCGACCGCCGTTGTCAACGACGCCGTCCGCGGTGTCGGCTCATTCGCGACGGCGGTTCAGGCGTTGGAGAACTTGGCCGCTGCCGGCTTCTCTGACGCCAAGATTTCCGTGGTTGTCACTCGGCACAACGTAAGCCAGCTCGACGAATTCGCGGCTCTGGCAAGCCGGTACGGTGCCACCCTGCGGATTACCCGGCTGCGGCCCTCGGGGCGGGGCGCAGATGTCTGGGAAGATCTTCACCCCACCGCGGACCAGCAAGTTGAGCTCTATGACTGGTTGGTTGCCAAGGGTGAACGAGTGCTCACCGGCGACTCCTTCTTTCATCTTTCACCGCTTGGCCAGTCCGGTGCGCTTGCTGGCCTCAATATGTGCGGAGCCGGCCGAGTGGTGTGCCTCATTGACCCAGTGGGCGACGTCTACGCGTGTCCGTTCGCCATCCACGATCGTTTCTTGGCAGGAAACGTGTTGACCGACAACGGTTTTGACAACGTTTGGAAAAACGCTCCGCTGTTCCGGGAACTCCGCGCGCCTCAGTCTAAAGGCGCCTGCGGCAGCTGCGGACACTACGACAGTTGCCGCGGCGGTTGCATGGCGGCGAAATTTTTCACCGGCCTGCCGTTGGATGGACCGGATCCCGAGTGTGTGCAGGGGCACAGCGAGCCGGCATTGGCTCGCGAACGCCAGTCACCGCGGCCCCGGGGTGATCACTCCCGCGGCAAGCCGGTTCGCCAACCAGTACCTCTATCCTTGTCTATGCGACCGCCGGCGGTGCCGCCAGCGCGCATGTGCAGCGAAAGCCCGTTATAGCTATGGCTGAAAAATGGTTTGAGACAATTGCTATCGCTCAGGAGCGCGCGAAGCGACGGTTGCCAAAATCTGTCTATTCTTCATTAATTTCGGCCAGTGATAAGGGAATTACGGTCGCTGACAATGTTTCGGCCTTTAGCGAACTTGGTTTTGCGCCCCATGTTGTTGGCGCGACAGAAGAACGTGATTTGTCGACCACCGTTATGGGGCAAGATATTTCGTTGCCGGTAATCATCTCGCCGACCGGCGTTCAGGCGGTCGATCCGGATGGTGAGGTTGCCGTTGCCCGCGCGGCAGCCGCTCGGGGTACGGCGATGGGTTTGTCTTCGTTCGCCAGCAAGCCGATCGAAGAGGTGATTGCTGCCAATCCGAAGATCTTCTTCCAGATCTACTGGCTGGGTGGCCGCGACGCGATAGCTGAGCGCGTCGAACGGGCGCGCCAAGCCGGCGCGGTGGGTTTGATCGCGACCACCGACTGGACGTTTTCACATGGGCGCGACTGGGGCAGCCCTAAGATTCCCGAGCAGATGAACCTGCGGACGCTCGTGAGGCTGTCCCCGGAGGCGGTGGTCCGGCCGCGATGGTTGTGGAAATTCGGCAAGACGCTGCGGCCGCCGAACCTGAGAGTGCCTAACCAGGGTAAACGCGGGGAGCCCGGGCCGCCGTTCTTCGCTGCGTACGGGGAGTGGATGGGTACCCCACCGCCGAGCTGGGACGATATCGCATGGTTGCGTGAACTGTGGGGCGGACCGTTCATGCTCAAGGGTGTAATGCGCGTTGATGACGCTAAAAGAGCTGTGGATGCTGGTGTTTCAGCGATTTCGGTCTCCAATCACGGCGGTAACAACCTGGACGGCACACCGGCGGCTATTCGGGCTCTGCCCGCGATTGCAGCAGCCGTTGGTGACCAGGTCGAGGTGCTGCTGGACGGCGGGGTCCGGCGGGGAGGCGACGTCGTCAAGGCGGTAGCGCTGGGAGCGCGTGCGGTGATGATCGGCCGCGCCTACCTATGGGGCTTGGCCGCGGCAGGCCAACTTGGCGTCGAGAATGTCCTGGACATCCTGCGCGGCGGTATCGACTCGGCTCTGATGGGACTCGGGCATGCCAGCGTCCACGATCTGGGCCCGGGCGACGTCCTCATTCCACCGGGATTTGCCAGGGGGATGAGTGGGTCCTCCGCTCGGGACTCTTAGTCATCAGGATGAGCATTCTCGCTGATTCGCGATTTCGGTTTCCGAGGCGAGTGGACTCCCCGTGCGTTGGTGGGTCCCTAATACCACAGAGTTGGTCGCTACGGAGTGACGATTTTGGAAATTCTGTGACGGGCGTGACGGGCGCGGCGAACGAGCTGAATTTAGACCGTTTAGCCGCCAGTCCGGAAAAAAATCTTTGCGGAAATAGATAACAATTGGTGCACGCCAGGTGAATTCGTCTTACCATCGGCGAGTGCCCGTACTCGGCGAACTGGGGAATGTGACGTCAGGGCAGCTGTTAATATCCGCCACGCCGTCAATAATTGTCCCGCTAGGGGCCACTGAACAGCACGGTCCTCATCTGCCTCTTGATACCGACACCCGGATCGCGACGGCTGTCGCTCGGGGGGTGGTTGCTCGCTTAGGCGAAGAAAGCGCGCCAGGTTCACAGCAAGAATGGCTGGTGGCGCCGCCTATCGCCTATGGTGCCAGCGGCGAGCATCAGAGCTTCGCCGGCACCGTATCAATCGGCACGGATGCGTTGAGGTTGCTGCTCGTCGAGTACGGTAGGTCGGCCGCCGGCTGGGCCCGGCGTCTCGTCTTCGTCAATGGTCACGGCGGTAACGTCAATGCTTTGCATCGTGCGGTCAGCACGCTGCGATCCGAAGGTCGTGACGTGGGATGGTGCCCGTGTGCGGTTGCTGGCGGAGATGCCCACGCTGGCCATACCGAAACATCAGTATTGCTGCATATTTCGCCGGCCGATGTGCGCACCGACCGGTGGCTTGCAGGTAATGGTGCTCCGCTGCCCGAACTACTGCCGTCGATGCGTCGCGGCGGAGTTGCGGCTGTCAGCCAGACAGGGGTGCTCGGGGACCCGACCACAGCGACCGCAGCTGAGGGAAGCAGGATCTTTGCGGAGATGGTGGGTGATTGTGTATGTCGAGTTGCCCGTTGGACGCCGGGGATCGATGGGATGCTGACATGACCGAGCCGGCGACGATGCAGAACGGGGCGCCCAGGAGCAGCGGCGTCGATGACAGCAACAGACTGCCTGATGGGTTCGCAGTGCAGGTTGACCGCCGTGTGCGAGTTCTCGGCGACGGCTCAGCCCTGCTCGGCGGTTCGCCGACCCGGCTGTTGCGGCTGGCTCCCGCCGCACAAGGCATGCTCGCCGGCGGCCGGCTCAAGGTTCAGGATGAACTTAGCGCCCAGGTCGCGCGCACCCTGCTGGATGCCACGGTTGCGCATCCTCGTCCGGCGAGTGGTCCATCACATCGTGACGTCACCGTTGTTATACCTGTCCGGGACAACTCATCTGGTCTGCGGCGTTTGGTGGCCTCGCTGCGCGGACTGCGCGTCATCGTAGTAGACGACGGTTCGTCGTGCCCGATTGAGCGGGAAGACTTTGCTGGTACGCACCGCGATATCGAAGTACTGCACCATAGCCGAAGCAGGGGGCCAGCGGCGGCCCGCAACACCGGGCTTAACGCCTGTACCACCGACTTCGTGGCCTTTCTGGATTCCGACGTGGCACCGCGTCGTGGTTGGCTGGAGGCCCTGCTCGGACACTTCTGCGATCCCACCGTGGCGCTGGTCGCACCTCGCATTGTTGGTCTGGCGCAAACTGAAAACCGGGTGGCGCGTTATGAGGCGGTGCGCTCGTCGTTGGACTTGGGACAGCGGGAAGCCCCGGTGTTACCGCACAGCACGGTGTCGTATGTCCCCAGTGCGGCGATCATCTGCCGCAGCTCCGCCATTCGCAAGGTGGGGGGGTTCGACGAGACTCTGCACTCCGGAGAAGACGTCGATTTGTGCTGGCGACTGATCGAGGCCGGCGACCGGCTGCGCTACGAGCCAATTGCGTTGGTCGCTCACGACCATCGCACAGAATTGCGGGACTGGTTCGCGCGCAAAGCTTTCTATGGTGGCTCGGCGGCTCCATTGTCCACGCGGCACCCAGATAAGACTGCGCCGTTGATCATTTCCGGATGGGCCTTGATTGCGTGGATCCTGCTGTCGTTCGGCAGCCGGTTTGGTCAGCTAGCGTCGTTGCTCATAGCCGTGTTGACGGGGCGTCGGATCGCCAAAGCCATGCGTAGCGCCCAGACATCGTTCGGAGATGTGTTTGTGGTCGCCACCTATGGTCTATGGTCGGCGGCGCTGCAGCTGGCATCGGCGATTTGCCGGCACTACTGGCCGGTCGCTTTGGTGGCAGCCATACTGTCCCGGCGCTGCCGGCGGGTTGTGCTGATCGCGGCGATCATGGACGGTGTGGTGGACTGGCTTCGCCGCAGGGGCGCAAGCGACGACGACACCGAGTCGATTGGACTGCTGACCTATCTGCTGCTCAAGCGCGTCGACGACCTCGCCTACGGTATTGGCTTGTGGTACGGGGTGGCGCACGAGCGCAATGTGGGCGCGCTGAAACCTCAGATTCGGACGTAACGGCCGCCTTGGCTGCCGCCGCTGGGCACAGCGATGTACTCATCGTCGGTGCTGGGAGTGCTGGATCGGTCGTTGCCGAGCGTCTTTCGGCCGACGATAGTTGTGCGGTCACAGTCGTCGAGGCAGGCCCTGGTCTCGCTGATCAGGCGCTTCTGGCGCGGACGGCCAACGGGTCGCAACTGCCGATAGGTGCCGGCAGCCGGCTAGTCCACCGCTACCAGAGTCAGCTCACTGATCGTCCTGTTCGTCGTCTGCCGATCGTGCGAGGTGCGGCTATTGGCGGCTCCGGTGCGGTGAACGGGGGGTATTTCTGTCGGGCATTGCCACGCGATTTCGAGAGCTACTCTATCCCGGGCTGGGCGTGGTCCGACGTTCTCGAACACTTCCGGGCCATCGAGACTGACCTAGATTTTGACACCCCGGCCCACGGCCATAGCGGTCCGATAGCGGTTCGCAGAACACGCGAAATGGCGGGTGTCACTGAGAGTTTCATCGTTGCCGCGCAGCGGGCTGGATTTCCCTGGATCGAAGATCTCAATGACGTTGGAGATAACCTAGTTTCGGGTGTAGGCGCTGTCCCGCTCAACATCGTCGACGGTATCCGGACCGGCTCCGGGGCTGGCTATTTGATTCCCGCGCTGACTCGGTCCAACCTGACGCTGTTGTCGTGGACTCGGGCGCTGCGGCTGCGCTTCTCCGGGACCACTGCGGTGGGTGTTGACGCCGTCGGCCCGGCAGGGCCTATTACTCTTACCGCTGATCGAATTGTTTTGTGCGCTGGGGCTATTCAGTCGGCGCATCTGCTCATGCTTTCCGGTATCGGTGATAGTGAGATGCTGCGTGCCGCCGGAGTTCCGGTGCTGACGCCGTTGCCGGTTGGGCAAAGTTGCAGCGACCATCCGGAATGGGTGTTGCCGACCACATGGAGTGTGGTTTCCGGTCGTCCGGTGCTCGAGGTCGTGCTCAGCACCGCCCATGGTATCGAGATACGGCCCTATACTGGTGGTTTCATTGCAATGACTGGCGATGGCACCGCCGGGCATCCTGACTGGCCGCACATCGGTGTCGCACTGATGCAGCCCCGAGCGCGCGGGCGCATCACGTTACTTTCGTCTGATCCCACGGTTTCGACCCGCATCGAGCACCGCTACGACAGTGAACCCGAAGATGTCGAAGCTCTGCGTCGGGGTGCTGAGCTGGCGCGCGAATTAGTCGGTGCAGCAACGGATTTAGGGTCGCCGGTGTGGTCGACTTCGCAGCACCTGTGCGGTAGTGCCCCGATGGGCGCCGATAGTGACACGCGAGCGGTAGTTGACCATCGTTGCCGGGTGCGTGGCGTTGATCAGCTTTGGGTAATCGACGGATCCGTTCTGCCGGGGATCACCAGCCGCGGTCCGCACGCAACGACTGTGATGCTCGGTCACCGTGCCGCTGAGTTCGTGCGGTGAGCGGGTTAATCGGAAAGTGGTTGACGGCCATCGCGGTCGTGGGCCGGATTGGTGATTGGGTCTGAACGCTGCCAAGATTTGGCGGGCGCAATTTTCCAACGCTATCTGGTGTCGCGTTCAGACGGTTCAGTGCAGTCGACTACCGCGAGGTCGGGGTACTCAGGCCGAAAACCGATGCCGGCGATGCGCGCGGGGAAACGCGCGAGCCAAGGCCACCGCGCGATCAACCGCACTGGCAGCGGCGGCTTGAACTCTTCGAGGCTCCCCAGTACGGGCGTGATGACGTTTTTTTGAAAGAACACCTGCATCGTCTGTGTCTTGCGAGTTGGGGATTGGCGGCGCCGCTGCACGTGGTGCAGGTCGTTGTCAGTCACGTGGTTGCGACGCAGCGGCACGGCCAGCAGATTGGCCGTGGCCACGGCGTCCTGAATCGCGAGGTTGATCCCGACTCCGCCGATCGGCGACATGGCATGGGCGGCATCGCCGATACACAGGAGCCCCGGTCGGTGCCAGCGTTTGAGGCGATCGACGTTGACCGTCAACAGCCTAAGATCGTCGAAGTCGGTGATTTTCTCGATTCGGTCCGTCATGAAGGGTGCTATTTTCACTATCTCCTGGTGGAATGCCTCGATTCCGCGGGTGCGCGCCTGTTCCACCGAGCCCTTGGCGATCACATAGCCGCATTGCCAGTACTCGCCGCGGTTGATCATCACCAGGATGGCGCCCCGCCCGAAGCTGCCCATCGATTCCGTTGGATCGCCGGAGGCGCGACTCATCCGGAACCAGATCACATCCATCGGTGCGCCAATAGGGATGACTTGCAAGCCGGCTAGGGCGCGTACTGTGGATGTTCGTCCGTCGCAGCCGACCACCACGTCGCTGCGGATCTGCGTCTCGCCGTCGGGGGTTTGGGCGATGACGCCGACGATGCGGTCGTTTTCCTTGATCAGATCTGTGACCTCGGTCCGCATCATCAGTCGAAAAGAGGGATAGCGTTTGGCCTCGGTGGCGATGAAATCCAGGAAGTCCCACTGCGGCATCATGGCAATGAACTTCCCTCGCACCGGCAAGTGGCGGAAATCAGCGACGACCGCGCTGAGGGTGCCAAAGCGGGCACTCGCCGTCGGAGTCCGCTGATGCGGTCGTTGCAGCAACCGGTCGTACAGTCCGAGCTTGTCCATCACTTCAAGGGTTGAGGGGTGGATGGTGTCGCCCCGGAAGTCCCGGAGGAAGTCGTCGTGCTTTTCCAGCACGACGACATCGATGCCGGCCCGAGCCAGCAGATAGCCGAGCATCATCCCGGCGGGTCCGCCGCCGGCAATACAGCAGCGTGCGCTGAGCTCGGGTTGCATCACCGGCCTCTCGATTCGATCTTCGCCCATTGTGACTGTAGCGGCGCAAGCATCAGTGGTCTTGGGCGCGCATTGCTGGCGAATTTTGGTGGCGAATGTGGTGATCGTCATCGCTGGCGGTGCCCAATGCCCGGGTTTTCGGGGAGGTCGCGCTGGGTTTTTGCCGGTACCCCAGAGCGGGCACTGGCCCAACGCGCGGACCCGTCGGCGGGGGCGGTTACCAAGACGGCGACCAGCGTGGCTGCCGGCTACTCTGGACATGCCGCTGATGAGGGCAGAAATTTGGCCGCGACCATGATCTAGGGCATACTGTTCAGGTTGCCTTGCGCCAGGTTTGCGCCTGACCGGGCATACGACCAGCGTCCACAAGGATGCGTCCGGTCCCCTCTGTGAGCACGACGAATGTCGGCCTTGAAATAGGCGCGGCAAGGCTTCGTGTGGGTGTCATGCCCGAGAGCAGAGGGCCGGTGAACCTACGACAGGTAAACAGCGGCGCAGTATCCGGCGCAATGCTTGATCGGCCTTGGCGGGCCGGGTTGAGTTGCGCGCTGGGAGGCACCAGGTCCGGACACGGGCCTCAAGTGGAGTGAGGTAGAAGAGGCGTGGCGGGACAGAAGATCCGCATCAGGCTTAAGGCCTACGACCATGAGGCAATTGACTCTTCGGCGCGCAAGATCGTTGAGACGGTTGTTCGCACCGGTGCCAGCGTTGTGGGTCCGGTGCCCCTGCCGACCGAGAAGAACATCTATTGCGTCATCCGGTCTCCGCATAAGTACAAGGACTCGCGGGAGCATTTCGAAATGCGTACCCACAAGCGGCTGATCGACATCATCGATCCAACGCCGAAGACTGTTGACGCTCTGATGCGCATCGATCTTCCGGCCAGCGTCGACGTCAACATCCAGTAGGAGATCCAGAGCAATGGCAAGAAGAGGCATTCTGGGTACCAAGCTGGGTATGACACAGGTGTTCGACGAGAACAACAAGGTCGTGCCGGTGACCGTGATCAAGGCGGGGCCCAACGTAGTGACGCGGGTTCGCACGCCGGAGCGCGACGGTTACAGCGCCGTGCAATTGGCCTATGGCGAGATCAGCCCACGCAAGGTGAACAAGCCGCTGACTGGTCAGTACACCGCCGCTGGGGCGAACCCGCGCCGGCATCTGGCCGAGCTGCGCTTGGACAATCCGAACGCAGCGGCCGAGTACGAGGTCGGCCAAGAGCTGACGGCCGAGATCTTCGCTGACGGCAGCTACGTTGATGTGACGGGTACATCCAAGGGCAAAGGTTTTGCCGGCACGATGAAGCGGCACGGTTTCGGTGGGCAAGGCGCAAGCCACGGGGCCCAGGCCGTGCATCGCCGCCCGGGTTCCATCGGCGGCTGCGCCACTCCTGCGAGAGTGTTTAAGGGAACTCGGATGGCCGGCCGCATGGGCAATGACCGGGTGACCGTTCAGAACTTGTTGGTGCACAAGGTGGACACCGAGAACGGCGTGCTGTTGATCAAGGGCGCGGTTCCCGGTCGTACCGGTGGACTCGTCATGGTCCGTAGCGCGATCAAGCGAGGTGAGAAGTGATGGCCGCCCAGGATGAGCAGCGCCGCAAGACACAGCAGACCAAGAAGATCGTCGAGATTGAGGTCAAGACGCCGGCCGGCAAAGTCGACGGCTCCATCGAGCTGCCAGCGGAGTTGTTCGACGCTCCGGCGAACATCGCGCTGATGCATCAAGTGGTCACTGCGCAGCGGGCAGCGGCCCGTCAGGGCACACATTCGACGAAGACACGTGGGAATGTGCGTGGCGGTGGCCGCAAGCCGTACCGGCAGAAGGGGACCGGTCGCGCCCGGCAGGGCTCGACGCGAGCCCCGCAGTTCACCGGCGGTGGCGTAGTGCACGGTCCACAGCCGCGCGACTACAGCCAGCGCACACCCAAGAAGATGATCGCGGCCGCGTTGCGCGGTGCGCTATCCGACCGTGCTCGCAACGGGCGTATTCACGCGATCACCGAACTGGTGTCCGGACAGACACCGTCGACAAAGAGCGCTAAGGAATTTTTGGGCACTCTGACTGACCGCAAGCAAGTATTGGTGGTCATCGGTCGCGCTGACGAGACCGGCGTAAAGAGCGTGCGTAATCTCCCCGGTGTGCACATCCTGGCGCCGGACCAGCTCAACACCTATGACGTGCTGCGCGCCGATGACGTGGTGTTCAGTGTCGAGGCGCTGAACACCTACATCGCCGCGGCCAGAAGAAGCGGCGAAGAGAACGATGTGGAGGTTTCGGCCTAATGGCGACCCTCGCTGATCCACGTGACATCATCCTGGCTCCGGTCATCTCGGAGAAGTCGTACAGCCTGTTGGACGACAACGTGTACACGTTCGTGGTCCACCCCGATTCGAACAAGACTCAGATCAAGATCGCGATCGAGAAGATCTTTTCGGTCAAGGTCGCATCGGTCAACACTGCGAACCGGCAGGGCAAGCGGAAGCGCACCCGGGCCGGCTACGGCAAGCGTAAGGACACTAAACGCGCCATTGTCACCTTGGCGCCTGGCAGCAAGCCGATCGACCTGTTCGGAGCACCGGCGTAGCCGAGCCCGAGGAAGAGACCTGATTAGACATGGCAATTCGCAAGTACAAGCCGACGACGCCCGGCCGTCGTGGCGCCAGCGTGTCCGATTTCTCCGAGGTAACCCGCTCTACCCCGGAGAAGTCGCTGGTAAAGCCTTTACATGGCCGTGGTGGGCGCAACGCGCACGGCCGTATTACCACCCGGCACAAAGGCGGTGGTCACAAGCGCGCCTTCCGAGTGATCGACTTTCGCCGCAACGACAAGGACGGTGTCAACGCCAAGGTCGCTCATATTGAGTACGACCCAAACCGCACGGCAAGGATTGCGTTGCTGCACTATCTTGACGGCGAGAAGCGCTACATCATCGCTCCGCAGGGACTTGCGCAGGGTGATGTTGTGGAGTCCGGCGCCAATGCCGATATCAAGCCGGGTAACAACTTGCCGCTGCGAAACATACCTGCCGGCACGTTGGTTCACGCCGTCGAACTTCGGCCCGGAGGCGGTGCCAAGCTGGCACGTTCGGCGGGGTCGAGCATTCAGTTGCTTGGTAAGGAGGCCAGCTACGCGTCGCTGCGCATGCCCAGCGGTGAGATCCGCCGGGTCGACGTTCGCTGTCGCGCCACGGTCGGTGAGGTCGGCAATGCCGAGCAAGCAAACATCAACTGGGGCAAGGCTGGTCGGATGAGGTGGAAGGGAAAGCGCCCCTCAGTCCGAGGTGTCGTGATGAACCCGGTAGACCACCCGCACGGCGGTGGCGAGGGCAAGACCTCCGGTGGTCGACACCCGGTGAGCCCGTGGGGCAAACCCGAGGGTCGCACCCGCAAGCCGAACAAGTCGAGCAACAAGCTCATTGTCCGACGCCGTCGTACCGGCAAGAAGCACTCGCGGTAAGAAGTCGAGGGGTAGTCAACCATGCCACGCAGTTTGAAGAAGGGCCCGTTCGTCGACGGCCATCTGCTGAAGAAGGTCGACATTCAGAACGAGAAGAAGAGCAAGCAGGTTATCAAGACCTGGTCGAGACGATCGACAATTATTCCCGACTTCATCGGCCACACCTTCGCCGTTCACGACGGACGCAAGCACGTTCCGGTGTTCGTCACCGAGACGATGGTGGGCCACAAACTTGGTGAGTTCGCGCCGACGCGCACCTTCAAAGGGCACATCAAGGACGACCGGAAGGCCAAGCGGCGATGAGGACTCGTGCGAGTAGCGAAGGATCGAGATGACCACCACTGAATTTCCGTCGGCGGTCGCTAAAGCCCGGTTTGTGCGGGTGTCGCCGAGAAAGGCGCGCCGCGTGATCGACCTCGTGCGTGGCAAGTCAGTGTCTGACGCGCTGGACATCCTGCGGTGGGCGCCGCAGGCCGCTAGTGAGCCGGTGGCCAAGGTGATTGCGAGTGCGGCGGCCAACGCGCAAAACAACAGTGGGCTCGACCCGGCGACCCTGGTGGTGGCCACCGTCTTTGCCGACGAAGGCCCGACCGCCAAGCGAATTCGCCCGCGTGCCCAGGGCCGTGCGTTCCGGATCCGCAGGCGAACCAGCCACATCACGGTGATCGTGGAAAGCCGACCGGTCAAAGATCAACGTTCGGCGAAGTCTTCGAGGGCGCGTCGCGCTGAGGGCAGCAAGGCAGCGGCGAAGGACCCGGCAAAAAAGGCGCCGCCTAACAAAGCGGCGGCCAAGAAGGCGCCTGCTAAAAAGTCGCCGGCCAAGAAGGCAGCAGCCAAAAAGGTAGAAGCTACATCCGAAGCCAAACCTTCTGAAGCGAAGGGAGGCTCAGACTAATGGGCCAGAAGATCAATCCGCATGGCTTCCGGCTGGGCATCACGACGGACTGGAAGTCGCGCTGGTATGCCGATAAGCAGTACGCCGATTACGTCAAGGAGGATGTCGCGATACGTCGGCTGCTCTCCACTGGTCTCGAACGCGCGGGAATCGCCGACGTCGAAATCGAGCGGACCCGTGACCGGGTCCGAGTCGATATACATACCGCGCGTCCTGGCATCGTCATCGGTCGTCGTGGCACCGAGGCGGACCGGATCCGGGCCGACTTGGAAAAGCTGACCGGAAAGCAAGTCCAACTGAACATCTTGGAAGTCAAAAACCCAGAGTCGCAGGCGCAACTGGTGGCACAAGGCGTCGCCGAGCAGCTGAGCAACCGGGTGGCGTTCCGCCGGGCGATGCGCAAGGCTATCCAGTCGGCTATGCGTCAGCCCACGGTGAAGGGTATCCGGGTGCAGTGCTCGGGTCGCCTCGGCGGCGCTGAGATGAGCCGGTCGGAGTTCTACCGCGAGGGCCGCGTTCCGCTGCATACCTTGCGCGCAGATATCGACTATGGCCTCTACGAGGCCAAGACCACCTTCGGCCGAATCGGTGTGAAAGTGTGGATTTACAAGGGCGACATCGTGGGTGGCAAACGGGAAATGGCCGCTGCAGCACCCGCCGGTGCAGAGCGTCCGCGCCGGGAGCGTCCGTCGGGCAGCCGTCCGCGTCGTAGCGGCGCATCTGGGACGACGGCAACCGGTACCGACGCGGGACGGGCAGCGGGCGGCGAAGACAGTGCCGCGTCGGCTGCTGATGGTGCTTCGACCCCCGAAACGCAGAGCACGGAGAGCTGAATCATGTTGATTCCCCGCAAGGTCAAGCACCGTAAGCAACATCATCCGCGCCAGCGCGGAATTTCTAGTGGCGGCACGACCGTAAACTTCGGCGACTACGGTATTCAAGCCCTTGAACACGCTTACGTCACCAACCGGCAGATCGAGTCGGCGCGTATCGCGATTAACCGGCACATCAAGCGTGGCGGCAAGGTATGGATCAACATCTTCCCGGACCGCCCGTTGACCAAGAAGCCGGCAGAGACCCGGATGGGTTCGGGCAAGGGCTCCCCGGAATGGTGGGTGGTCAACGTCAAGCCGGGCCGGGTGCTGTTCGAGCTTAGCTACCCGAATGACGGTGTCGCGCGGGCCGCGCTGACCCGGGCGATCCACAAGCTACCGATCAAGGCGCGCATCGTTACCCGAGAGGAGCAGTTCTGATGGCAGTGGGAACATCCCCTGGCGAACTGCGTGAGCTCACCGAGGAAGAGCTAACCGAGCGGTTGCGTGAGTCCAAGGAAGAGTTGTTCAATCTGCGTTTTCAAAGCGCGACGGGCCAGCTCACCAACAACCGTCGGCTCCGCACGGTGCGAAGGGAAATCGCGCGTGTTCACACCGTGCTGCGTGAACGCGAATTAGGTCTAGCATCTGGGCCGGATGGTTCGGATGGTAAGGAATCGTGATGGCAGAAGCTAAGACTGGCGCAAACTCAGGGCAATCGGCGGCTACAGCCACGAAGAAGGCAGCCCAGAAAAAGGCGGAGCCGAAGGACGCTGCACCGAAGAGCGGCAGTGTGAAGGGGCCCAAAAACACTCCGCGGACCCCGACCCCGCGCGGCCGGCGCAAGACGCGTATCGGCTATGTGGTGAGCGACAAGATGCAGAAGACCATCGTGGTTGAGCTCGAAGATCGGGTGCGGCATCCGCTGTACGGCAAGATCATCCGGACGACCAAGAAGGTAAAAGTGCACGACGAGAACAGCGTCGCTGGCATTGGCGACCGGGTCTCCCTGATGGAGACACGTCCGATGTCGGCGACGAAACGCTGGCGGCTTGTCGAGATTCTCGAGAAAGCCAAGTAGCCGTTCGGCTAGCAGACGCAAAGAACGCCCCGCGACACTTGTGTCGCGGGGCGTTTTGCGTCTGCTGGTCTAGACACTGAAACGCTGCGTGCGGGGTTGATCGGTGTCTCTCATCTGAAGTGGCACCGAGGTCGGCGGCATTGATGAGCCCGCTCGTGTGGCGTGCCCGTGAGCGCTGGCCGCCAGAACGCGACTGCCTCCAGGGGGATACCGCGCTTCGCGCGGGAAGGCTGCGGCCGGCGTTACGGTCGTCATACGCTGAAGTCGTGCTGACCGACCTGGTTGACCTACCTGGGGGATCGTTCCGTATGGGGTCGACCAGCTTTTACCCAGAGGAGGCGCCGGTTCATATCGTGACCGTGCGCGCCTTCGCGGTTGAGCGGCACCCCGTCACCAACGCGCAGTTCGCTGAGTTCGTCGCTGAGACGGGCTACGTAACGGTGGCAGAACAACCTCTCGACGCCGCGCTGTACCCGGGTGTGGACCCTGACGACCTGACTCCGGGATCTATGGTTTTCCGCGCGACGGCGGGGCCAGTCGACTTACGTGATTGGCGTCAATGGTGGGACTGGGCGCCGGGGGCGAGTTGGCGTCATCCGTTCGGCCCGGAGAGCGACATCGCTGAAAAAGACCAGCACCCGGTCGTGCAAGTTGCCTATCCGGACGCGGCGGCCTATGCGCGGTGGGCCGGACGGCGACTGCCGACCGAGGCTGAGTGGGAGTACGCGGCCCGCGGTGAATCCGGTGGGGAGTCTTCGTGCACGTACTCGTGGGGCGACGAGGAGAAGCCGGGGGGCCAACTGATGGCCAACACCTGGCAGGGCAAGTTTCCTTACCGGAACGATGGGGCGCTTGGCTGGGTCGGCACTTCCCCGGTGGGGACTTTTGCCACTAATGGATTCGGCCTCGTCGACATGACAGGCAATGTCTGGGAGTGGACCACGACGAAGTTCTCCGGGCGCCACCGCGCTGATCGTCATTCGACGGCCTGTTGCGCACCGGTCGGGCCCGCCGACCCGGCGATTAGCCAAACCCTCAAAGGCGGCTCCCATCTTTGCGCGCCGGAATACTGTCACCGTTACCGACCGGCCGCGCGATCGCCGCAATCGCAGGACACTGCGACCACCCATATCGGGTTCCGCTGCGTCACTGATCGTGCTGGCGACGTTCGTTAAACCGGAACTGTGGCCAGTCTGCGCAAATTGTCGAGGCCAGCCGGTCAACAGCGCCGACAGAACGTGCCGTGTGGGATTTCTGC
Source organism: Mycobacterium sp. (assembly GCF_965230835.1). Taxonomy (GTDB): domain Bacteria; phylum Actinomycetota; class Actinomycetes; order Mycobacteriales; family Mycobacteriaceae; genus Mycobacterium. The sequence continues at coordinate 1,527,539 of NZ_CBDDLW010000002.1, read as the reverse complement.
GGCGCATCCTCGCGTGGTACCGGGAATCGGCATCAAGCCCATCGACTTGGGGAAGGGCGCGAATAAGCAATTTGGCTCCGAGCTGGTCGTCCCCTAGAATCTAGGGGTTGCCTTGGGCAGACCTCGGCTGGAACGTGGAAACACTGCCGGCCCCGCGTGCCTTGCGGCGACACATGCTTTTCAAGACCGCGTACGTCAGGGTTTGTGGTGAGCCTTGTTTGCCGAGGCTTACCAGGCTTGTTTGCTCCTGCCGTGCACACGTGAACCAGGTCAGGAGATCTAGTGATTCAGCAGGAGTCGCGGCTGAAGGTCGCCGACAACACCGGCGCCAAGGAGATCTTGTGCATCCGTGTTCTTGGCGGTTCGTCGCGGCGGTACGCCGGTATCGGCGACATCATCGTGGCCACCGTTAAAGACGCCATTCCCGGGGGCAACGTGAAAAGAGGGGAGATCGTCAAAGCAGTTGTGGTGCGCACTGTCAAGGAGCGCAGGCGCCCGGACGGCAGCTACATCAAGTTTGACGAGAACGCCGCAGTGATCATCAAGCCCGACAACGATCCACGCGGTACTCGTATCTTTGGGCCGGTGGGCCGCGAACTGCGGGAGAAGAAGTTCATGAAGATCATCTCGTTGGCCCCGGAGGTGTTGTAGATGAAGGTTCACAAGGGCGACACCGTGCTTGTTATTTCGGGTAAGGACAAAGGGGCTAAGGGCAAAGTCCTGCAGGCCTACCCGGGACGCAACCGAGTTTTGGTTGAGGGAGTCAACCGAATCAAGAAGCACACCGCGATTTCGACCAATCAGCGCGGAGCCCGCTCAGGCGGCATCGTCACGCAGGAAGCGCCAATCCACGTCTCCAACGTGATGGTGGTCGATTCCGACGGCAAGCCCACCCGGATCCGGTACCGGGCAGACGAAGAGACTGGCAAGCGGGTCCGGGTCTCCAAGCGCAACGGCAAGGACATCTGAGGGCATGACAACCGCAGCAGACACCGCAAGCTCCGTAAAGATTCAGCCGCGCCTCAAGGAGCGATACCGCAGCGAGATCCGCGATTCGCTGCACAAACAGTTCGGCTACGGCAATGTCATGCAGATCCCGACCGTGGTGAAGGTTGTGGTCAACATGGGGGTGGGGGATGCAGCCCGGGACGCCAAGTTGATCAACGGCGCGGTCAATGATTTGGCATTGATCACCGGGCAGCGGCCCGAAATTCGCAAAGCGCGGAAGTCCATCGCGCAGTTCAAGCTGCGCGAGGGAATGCCGATCGGAGTCCGGGTGACCTTGCGCGGGGACCGGATGTGGGAGTTCCTCGACCGGCTCACATCGATCGCGTTGCCGCGTATTCGTGACTTCCGCGGTCTGTCGCCTAAACAGTTCGACGGTGTCGGAAACTACACCTTCGGCCTGGCCGAGCAGTCGGTATTTCACGAGATCGACGTGGACAAGGTTGATCGGGTCCGCGGTATGGACATCAACGTCGTCACCTCGGCGACGACCGACGACGAAGGACGAGCGCTGTTGCGGGCCCTCGGCTTTCCGTTCAAGGAGAACTGAGTAGATGGCGAAGAAGGCACTGGTCAACAAGGCGGCACGGAAACCGAAGTTTGCGGTGCGCGCCTACACCCGCTGCAGCAAGTGCGGTCGCCCACGCGCGGTGTACCGCAAGTTTGGGCTGTGCAGAGTTTGCCTCCGCGAGATGGCGCACGCGGGTGAGTTGCCCGGTGTGCAGAAGAGCAGCTGGTAGCACAGAGGACATCCGCCAACCCAGAACAGGTGCGCGGTAGGCCCGCCGGGGAACCACTGCGAGGAAGGTTATAGAAGCTGTCATGACCATGACGGACCCGATCGCAGACTTCTTAACACGTCTGCGCAACGCCAATTCGGCGTACCACGACGAGGTGAGTTTGCCGCACTCCAAACTCAAGGCCAATATCGCCCAGATCCTCAAGAGCGAGGGATACATCACCGACTTCCACACCGAGGACGCTCGCGTCGGCAAGTCTCTGGTCGTCCAGCTCAAGTACGGGCCGAGCCGCGAGCGCAGTATCGCGGGTTTGCGGCGGGTCTCCAAGCCAGGGTTGCGTGTTTACGCGAAGTCCACCGGGCTGCCGCGTGTGCTGGGTGGCCTCGGGGTGGCGATTATCTCCACCTCGTCGGGTTTGCTTACCGACCGGCAGGCAGCCAGGCAGGGCGTGGGCGGCGAAGTCCTCGCGTACGTGTGGTGACGAGGATCAGAAGGACCAGAAGGAAATAGCCATGTCGCGCATTGGGAAGCAGCCGATCCCGGTCCCCGCCGGAGTCGATGTAACGATTGATGGCCAGAACGTTTCGGTAAAAGGCCCCAAGGGTACCCTCGATTGGACGGTCGTCGAGCCGATCACGTTGTCGCGCAACGACGACGGTGCGATCGTAGTGTCACGTCCAGATGATGAGCGGCGCAGCCGCGCATTGCACGGGCTGTCTCGCACCCTGGTGTCCAACTTGGTTACCGGCGTGACGCAGGGTTACACCACCAATATGGAGATCTTCGGTGTCGGCTACCGGGTGCAGCTCAAGGGATCCAGTTTGGAGTTCGCACTGGGGTATAGCCATCCCGTGGTGATCGAGGCGCCGGACGGCATTACGTTCGCGGTCCAGGCGCCGACCAAGTTCTCGGTCTCTGGGATCGACAAGCAAAAAGTCGGCCAGATCTCGGCGAATATCCGCCGTTTGCGCCGTCCCGACCCGTACAAAGGTAAGGGCGTGCGCTATCAGGGTGAGCAGATCCGCCGCAAGGTCGGAAAGACAGGTAAATAGTCATGGCGCAATCACAGGCTGAAACGGCCGCGCGGATCACGGTCGGACAGAGTGTGTCCGCGACCCGACGACTGTCGCGGCAGCGTAGGCACGCGCGGCTGCGTAAGAAGATCTCAGGCACCGGCCAGCGTCCCCGGCTGGTGGTGCATCGGTCCGCGCGGCATATTCACGTGCAACTGGTGAACGACTTGGACGGCACCACCCTGGCTGCCGCGTCGTCGATCGAGGCCGATGTCCGAGGCCTTGAGGGCGACAAGAAAGCCCGTAGTGTCCGGGTCGGACAGCTCATCGCCGAACGGGCAAAAGCCGTCGGAATCGACACCGCGGTCTTTGATCGCGGCGGATACACCTACGGTGGAAGGATCGCGGCGCTGGCCGATGCTGCCCGGGAGAACGGATTGAGTTTCTGATGACCGGCTTTCGGATCGACTTTTTCCTCAACACTGGAAGGACCGCATGATGGCGGAGCAGCGGGCCGGCGGGCAGTCGCACGGTGCCGGTGACGGGCGCGACGGCCGCGGCCGGCGTGAGGGCGGCCGCGGCCGAGACCGAGACGGTGAGAAGAGCAACTACCTGGAGCGGGTCGTCGCGATCAACCGTGTCTCCAAGGTGGTCAAGGGTGGTCGGCGATTCAGCTTCACTGCCCTGGTCATCGTTGGTGACGGTAACGGCATGGTCGGTGTCGGCTACGGCAAGGCCAAGGAGGTGCCGGCCGCGATCGCCAAGGGCGTGGAGGAGGCCCGCAAGAGCTTTTTCCGGGTGCCGATGATCGCTGGGACCATTACTCACCCGGTGCAGGGTGAGGCTGCCGCGGGCGTGGTGCTGTTGCGTCCAGCTAGCCCGGGTACCGGTGTGATCGCCGGTGGCGCGGCGCGTGCTGTGCTGGAATGCGCCGGGGTCCGAGACATCCTGTCGAAATCGCTGGGCAGCGACAACGCAATCAACGTGGTGCACGCCACCGTCGCCGCACTCAAACTTCTGCAGCGCCCCGAAGAGGTGGCCGCTCGGCGCGGCTTGCCGATCGAGGACGTCGCGCCGGCCGGCATGCTTAAGGCTCGGCGCGAGAGTGAAGCGCTGGCTGCGGTAGCGCGCGAAAAGGCGGCGCAATCATGAGCAAAACAGCACCTACCCAGCTGAAGATCACCCAGGTGCGCAGCACAATCGGTGCGCGCTGGAAGCAGCGCGAAAGCCTGCGCACTTTGGGTCTGCGGCGGATTCGTGACTCGGTGATCCGGGACGACAACTCGCAGAACCGTGGGCTGATCGAGGTGGTGCGCCATCTCGTCGAGGTGGAGCCGGCCGCGACAGAAGCCGCTGCCCGGGGAGGTAAGAGGAAGTGACGATCAAGCTGCATGACCTGCACCCTGCGCGTGGGTCGAAAACCCCGCGGACTCGTGTCGGTCGTGGTGACGGGTCGAAAGGCAAGACGGCGGGTCGAGGCACCAAGGGCACCAAAGCCCGCAAACAGGTGCCGGCGACTTTTGAGGGCGGACAGATGCCGATTCACATGCGGCTGCCCAAACTCAAAGGTTTCCGTAACCGGTTCCGCACCGAATACGAGGTCGTCAACGTTGGAGACATCAACCGGTTGTTCCCCGAGGGGGGCGCGGTCGGTGTCGACGAACTCGTTGCTAAGGGCGCTGTCCGGAAGAACTCACTGGTCAAAGTGCTCGGTGACGGCAAATTGACCGTCAAGGTCGAGCTGTCCGCGCACAAGTTCAGCGCTAGTGCGCGGGAGAAGATCACCGCTGCCGGCGGCTCGGCCACCGCGCTGTCTTAATTCCTGAGAGTTGATGCGCCGACCGCCCCGCTATTCGGTCGATGACGAATAGCTGAGCTGGTGAGCAAATCGTCTGGTTGATGTTCACCACGACCCGTGCTGGCGGTCAACCAATCCGTGGTATCACCTCGGCGGCAAGACGCTCCATTTGCTCGTGGTCTTGCGTGACGTTGGCTCCGACTGGATTGAGCAACAGTAGCTCGGCGCCGGCGTCGATTACTTCTTCGAGGCCGCGGACAACGTCGTCAGGTGTTCCACAGACGGCAATCGACTCGGCTCCAGGCATCTTCTTGCCGTAGATGCGACGTACCCCCGCGAGCGCACGCTCGCGGGCCAGTTCGACATCATCGTCAATCATCAGATAGACACGCTTGCCGATGGTGAATTGAGTAGGGTCTTTGTGCTGTGCGGCGAGCTCGCTGCGCAGTATGGCGACAGCTTCGGCAAAAGCCGGAGTCGTCGACGAGCCGGCGCCAAGAAATGCGTCACCGTGGCGTACCGCCCTGGCCAGAGCCTTGGGTGCGCGGCCTCCGAACCAGATCGGTGGGTGCGGTCGCTGAACCGGCTTGGGTTGGATGGGAAGGTCTTCGAAGTCACGGAACCTGCCGTGGAACGTCACCTCGGTGCGCTCGGACCAGGCTGCCTTCATCAATTCCAAACCCTCCGTGAAGTAGCGCACATGGGTTGTCTGCGCCACGCCGAAAGCTGCGAAATTACGTGAGCCGCCGCCGGTTGCGACGCCGAGGTCGAGTCGACCTTGGCTGAGCCAGTCGACGGCGGTGGCGGCCGAGGCCAACTGAAGCGGGTCATGCAACGACGTCACCAGAACGGCCACCCCCAGCCGTAGCCGCTGAGTGCAGGCCGCCGAATACGCAAGCAGCTCGAGCGGTGCCAAAAGCGGGGCCTCGCCGACGATCTGTTCCAGTACCCACCCGCCCTCGAACCCGAGTTCCTCGGCGCGGGCAAGATACGAGCGCAACTCGGCTGGGTTGAAGTCGTCAGTGCCGAATTGAGGTATAGCGATCGAGAACCTCACGTCACCACGGTACGACCCGCGACCGTGGCGCTGACGGCTCGGGAACGGGCGGGGTTGGTGTCTGTACGCTGCAGTCATGTTCGCCTTTCTGCCTTCCCTGCCTGGTGCCGACGACGTGCGCGCCCTGGTCACTCGGGTTGATACCGCTCGCCACCACGGCATACCCAACCGCTGCGTGCTCGAATTCGATCTCTGGTCCATTCCGCCAGAGGTGACGAGTTTCGACCCGCTTGCGATTCTCACTGGGCACGGCCGCCCGATGACGCTGCGCGACGCTGTCTCTGCGATCCACCGTGGAGCCGAGGACCCGCGGGTCGCTGGCCTGATTGCCCGCGTGCAGCTTCCGGCCTCGCCGGTGGGGGCGGTTCAAGAGTTGCGTGAGGCCATCGCCGCTTTCAGCGTCGTCAAGCCGTCGGTGGCTTGGGCCGAAACCTATCCGGGCACGCTGTCCTACTACTTGGCTTCGGCGTTCGGCGAAGTCTGGATGCAGCCTTCGGGAAGTGTCGGATTGATCGGTTTCGCGAGCAACGCCACGTTCTTGCGCGACGCCCTCGGTAAAGCGGGGATCGAGGCCCAGATCGTTGCGCGTGGGGAGTACAAGTCGGCGGCCAACCTGTTCACCGAGGATGGATTCACCGACGCCCACCGCGAAGCCGTTACCCGAATGCTGGAAAGCTTGCAGGGACAGGTCTGGCAGGCGGTCGCCGAGTCGCGCAACGTGGATTCTGGCTTGATTGATGAGCTGGCCGACCGGGCTCCGCTGTTGCGTAATGATGCGGTGGCCTCCGGTTTGATCGACCGGATCGGATTCCGCGACGAAGCCTATGCGCGCATAGCGGAATTGATTGACACCAGAGATAGTCCATCAGAGTCGGCTGAATCTGTAGCCGACAAGAACGCTGAAGAAAAGACACCGCCGCGGATATACCTGGCGCGCTACGCGGCTTCGGCCCGGCCCCGCCTGACCCCGCCGGTGTCATCGATTCCTGGCCGCCGGTCCAAGCCGGCTATCGCCGTGGTCACACTCGAAGGCACGATTGTCAGCGGACGCGGCGGGCCACAGTTAATGCCGCTCGGTCCGTCCAGCGTTGGGGGTGACACCATCGCGGCGGCGCTGCGTGAAGCGGCTGCCGACGACGCGGTTTCTGCGATCGTGCTGCGGGTGGATAGCCCAGGGGGTTCGGTCACCGCATCGGAGACTATCTGGCGTGAGGTGAAGCGGGCCCGTGACGGTGGAAAGCCGGTGGTGGCGTCTATGGGGGCGATCGCGGCCTCGGGCGGCTACTACGTTTCGACGGCTACCGATGCGATTGTGGCCAATCCAGGAACGATTACCGGATCCATCGGTGTGATCACCGGCAAGCTGGTGGTTCGAGATCTGAAGGACCGGCTGGGAGTCGGTTCAGATACGGTGCGCACCAATGCCAATGCTGATGCCTGGTCGGTAGATGCGCCGTTCACGCCCGAGCAGCAAGCCCGCCGCGAGGCGGAGGCGGACTTGTTCTACAACGACTTCATCGAACGTGTTGCCGAGGGGCGCAATCTCACCGCCGAGGCTGTGGATGTCGTCGCGCGGGGGCGGGTCTGGACCGGAGCCGATGCTGTCGAGCGTGGTCTCGTCGATGAACTTGGCGGTTTTCGGACTGCGTTGCGCCGCGCGAAGATACTAGCCGGGCTGGACGAGGCCGCCGAGGTTCGGATCGTCAGCTATCCGAGTTCGTCGTTGCTCGACCTGGTGCGGCCGCGGAGTTCGTCGCAACCAGCCGCGGCGTCGCTGCCGGATGCGGTCGGTGGTCTACTCGCTCGCTCGTTCGCCGGAATCATCGAACACGTGGGTCAGACGCTTAGCGGTGCCAGCGTGTTGTGGTTGGGGGAGTCGCGCCTGTAGTGTGTCAGCTCCGCCTCGGCGACCGGCGGCGCGCTACGGAGCGCTGGGTTTGCTGATCGGGTCGAAACTCCTTTCGGTAGTAGTTAAAGATCAGCTGCCCTGCGGCCCAGGCGACCACGGCAATCGGTGGGCATGCATATCCGACTACCCCAGAGTCGCGCTGACATAGCTGAGATCGCCAAAGACGGTTAGCAATTCGTCGCTCGGAGGCGCGAAACCGTTGTGTGCGTAGGCTTCTTTGAGGGTTCGGGTAGTCACTTGCCAGCCGTGACCGGTCAGGTAGCTGCTGGCGGGACTCCGCTCGCCGTCGTAGATCAGCGCGGACATGTTGAGATCGACGCCAAAGCGGTTCCAGTGCTCCGAGAGTCGCTGCGCACGTTCGCCGAAGCCCAGTGGGTCCAGGAAATCCTCAGTGGCAAGCCGGCTGCCCGCCGCGCTGAGGGCGGATATGTTGTTGAGCAATCGGTCCTGGGCGTCCGGCGGAAGATACACCAGTAGGCCCTCGGCGATCCACGCCGTTGGCTGGGCAGATTCAAAACCATTCTGTTGCAATGCACTCGGCCAGTCGTCTCGTAGGTCGATCCCGATTGGTCGACGTTCGGTGGTTGGCGCAGCACCGAACTCGGCCAGCGTCCGTGTCTTGAAGTCGATCACGCGCGGTTGGTCGATCTCGTAAACCACTGTGCCCGTCGGCCAAGCGAGCCGGTAGGCACGGGTGTCCAGGCCGGAAGCCAGGATTACAGCTTGGTGGATTCCGGCTTCGCCGGCTGCGGTGAAGAAGTTGTCAAAGAACCTGGTGCGCACCGCGATCTGCTCGTTCAGCGGTTCGCGTCCCAACAGCGGGTCATCGCTGTTGGCCATCTCTCCGTCGATTATGCGAACGAACGAGTCTAGGCCGACCGCCCGTACGAGCGGATCGGCCAGCGGGTCGTCGAGCAGCGCATCTGGCCCCTGCGAGGCCAACGCTCGTGAAGCCGCAATCATGGTCGCCGTCGCACCTACGCTAGAAGCTGGATCCCAGCTGTCGCCCTCAGATCGGACCGAATGACCGCGCGTCATTCGGCTGCCTTTCCCCGGGGAGGCCGGTACAAAGTGCCACTTAGGTAGAGCATTTCAGCCCCGAGGGGGTCTCCATCGTCCATCGGCGGAAGTCCGTAGTTGGCGCGGAGGTCTGGGAGTGTCGTGCTCGTCACGAGCCAGCCTCGGTCGGATAGGTAGGGTGCGGCCTCGTTGCGGTCGCCGAAGTACACCAGCCCGGTCATGTCGAGGTCGAAACCGTTTGTGCGCCAAAGCTCGGAGATGTCCTGCATGCGCTGTTTCAGCATTTCCTCGTCGCCGGGTCGCTCTACGGTGGCCATACTTTCGGCGGCGAACCGGCTGCCGGGCGCGCCGAGTTCGGTGACGCTGTCGAGCAAGCGATCCTGCGCTTCCGGAGGTAGATAGCCTAGGAGCCCTTCAGCGATCCACGCGCTAGGTTGACCTGGATCGAATCCCGCCTCGCATAATGCGGTTGGCCAGTCCTCGCGTAGATCGATGGCCACCGCACGCCGGTCAGCGGTAGGGGCGGCGTCTAAATCGGCCAGGGCGCGCGACTTGAACTCGATTACTTGAGGCTGGTCGATTTCGTAAACCACGGTCGCGGGCGGCCACGGCAGCCGGTAGGCGCGCGAATCCAATCCCGAGGCCAAAATCACGGTCTGACGGATCCCCGCTTTGACTGCGTCCAGGAAGAATTCGTCGAAGAATTTGGTGCGGACCGCCATACTCTCGGTCATCAATGTCATCGAGGCAAACGGGCGTTCTGGGTCGTCGATTTCGGCGGCGGCAGTTTCGCCGCTTGCCAGCTTGGCGAGCAGGTCGACACCGACCGCCTTGACGAGAGGCTCCGCGAACTGATCGTTGATCAGCGGGTTGTTGGCGCGCGTCGCGATCGCTCGAGCGGTCGCGACGAGGGTCGCGGTCGCGCCGACGCTAGATGCTAGATCCCAGGTGTCGCCTTCGTGGCGGGCGGAGCCCGTGGACGTCATGTGTTGCCCCCAGATAGTGCCATTGATATTTAGCCAATATAACAAGTGTCCACCACTGTACGCCTTCGAAGTCATTCTGAAGGCAACTGTGCTGATGTGGGTCGACGAACACTGGTTAACAGGACGAGCAGCATCCTCTGCGGCCAACAGGCCGCGGCTATCCCGACAAACGCGTCACCGCGCAACTGCGGCTACTCCTCGAGACGCCGACCGCGATGTGATCGCCGAGATTCACCAGCTGGCTGGTCGCTCTAGGTGCCATCGGTGCCCGCGAACCCGATCAACCCGCCAGCCCCGCCGGAGCCGCCGTCACCGTTGACAGCACCGGAGCCGCCGTCACCGCCGTCACCGCCGTTACCGATGAACTGTGCGTTCCCGCCGCCGCCGCCATTTCCGCCGGTTCCCGAGTTGGAGTCGCCGCCGCTGCCCCCGCTGCCGCCGAAGCCGAGCAGTGTTCCGGCGGTACCACCGGCGCCGCCGGCACCACCCGTGCCCGAGTCGGCCGCTCCACCGGTACCGCCGCTACCGCCGTTGCCCAGCAGTACTCCGCCGGAGCCGCCGGTCCCGCCCGCACCACCGGCGGCAGCGTCGAAGCCTGACCCGCCGACGCCCCCGTTACCGCCGCTGCCGATGACGAACGACCGGCCGCCGGCCCCGCCCGCGCCGCCTTGTTCATTGCTGGCGTCGCCGGCCCCGCCTGCACCGCCGTGGCCGCCGAAGCCGAACAGCGCACCGCCTCCCGTGCCGCCGCGGGCGTCGCCTGCCAAGGTACCGGCACCGCCGGCACCCCCGTCGCCGCCGACGCCGAACAACGCGAACCCGCCGCCGCCGCCGATAACTCCGCCGGCGCCCCCGTCGCCGCCTTCACCGAACAACGCGAACCCGCCGCTGCCGCCAATCGCGTCGCCGTAGCCCCCGTCGCCACCGTTGCCAAACAGCAGCCCGGCGAAGCCGCCGTCGCCGCCGATTCCGCCGTCGCCGCCGGACCCGCCAACACCGCCGTCGCCGGCTATCAACGCGCCACGGCCGCCGGCACCTCCGAAGCCACCGTCTCCGCCGCTACCGCCGCTACCGCCTGCGCCCGCGTGGCCGATCAAACCGGCATGTCCGCCGGCGCCGCCGTCGCCGTTGAAGACGCCGTTGGAGTCCCCGCCCGCACCGCCGGCCCCAGCGCTGCCGAACAACCACGCATTGCCGCCGGCTCCGCCAGTGCCACCGACGTCACCGGAAGAACTGCCGCCCGCACCACCAGTGCCGCCAGCCCCGCCGTGACCGAACAACAGTCCGCCGTGACCGCCGGCGCCGCCGTTCCCGCCAAGCCCCCAGATTCCATCGACGCCGTCGCCGCCGTTTCCGCCCGCGCCGCCGTTGCCGAACAGGCCGGCGTCCCCGCCCTTGCCGCCGGGTACTCCAGGGCTCACACTGTCTCCGCCGGCACCACCGTTGCCGAACAAGATACCGCCTGCGCCGCCGTCGGCCCCAACCGCGCCGCTGACGCCATCGGCGCCGTCGCCGATCAGCGGGCGGCCTAGTAGCAGCTGAGTCGGTGCGTTGATCACGTCCAGCAGGATTGCCTCGGCGCTGGCGGCCTCGGCCCTCGCGTACGAGGAGCTACCGGCGCTCAGCGCTTGCACGAACTGGGCATGAAACGCGGCCATCTCGGCGCTGACGGTTTGATACGTCTGGGCATGCGATCCGAACAGGGCGGCGACCGCAGCTGAGACCTCGTCGGCGGCAGCCGCCGGCAGAGTCGTCGTTTGGGCGGCCGCGGCGGCGTTGGCCTCGGCCAGGATTGAGCCGATTCCCGCCAGGTCGGCGGCGGTAGCCAGGATCTGGCCTGGGCTTGCAACGACAAACGACATCGAGCACCTCTAATCGGCAAATGCAGCTTGGTTATCGCCCGTCATCATGGACGTAGCCAGAGTCGATCGTATCGTTGTGTGCGCCGCTATTTTGGGTTATTGCGCGACGCTGCCGCGCAATGTAATGCCGACAGCTGTGGCGCTGCGCGGATGCGGATAACGAGTGATCGCTTCCGGCGAGGAAACGATGACGTGCGATCCGAGATCTATTGGCCAGATCACGCTTTTCGGGCGCAGTGCGCGTTACCGCGGTGGTTTCGATACCAAATTGCTTGATGCGGTGCCAGGCTGTGTCGGCGTGCGTCTGGCCGCTTTTTCAGCCGATTCTCCGCAATTCCAGCAAGTAGGGCACACCATGCGGGGTGGGCGGTAGGGTGAAGCGGTCAAGAATCTCATACCTGGTGGAAGTTCAGCGAGGCAGCCGAAGTTCAGCGGAGGTAAACGAGAATGGCTACGCCGAAATTCATGATGTTCGATGCGGCTCCCAAAGCATGTGCGCCTTATAGTCACGCAGTCGAGATCGATCGGTGGTTGTGGATCACCGGGCAGATGCCCAACTATCCTGATGACGCCTCCAGGCCCCTCCCAGATGGCATTGAGGCGCAAACCCGCAATGTGATGGACAATCTGAATATCGTTATCGCGCAGCTCGGGATCGAAATAGGCAATGTTGTCCAATCGCGAGCCTTTCTCACCGACTTCACGCGTGACTACGCGAGTTTCAACCGCGTCTACGAGTCCTACTTCGAACCCGGGCAGTTGCCCGCTCGGACGTGTATTGGTGTGACGGCGCTTGCGCTGGACGCCTTGGTCGAGGTCGACTACGTCGCTCGCAGACCCTAGGGCTGCCGTGTCCGGTTCAGCCGCTACGGCATCGTTGTCGGGTGACGAATGAACACTTCCGGCGATGATGTCGTTGCGACCGCTGTGGTGGCACGCAAGGTACGCCCGGAGTGTGTGGAGGCTTATCAGGCGTGGCAGGCGGAGATAGACGACGCGACCAGTAGAAGTCCAGGGTTTATCGGAACAGAGACGATTCGCCCCGTTCCGGGGGTCCACGACGACTGGGTGATCGTCTTTCGGTTCGACACGAAGGAACATTTGTCGCTGTGGATGCAGTCGGAGAAGCGCCGGGAATTACTTGAGCGCGGCGATGATCTTCTCGAGACTCCGGCAGACGAACACACTATGGTCGGCGGCCAGCCGGCGTCGCACTCGGTCACCGTTGTTGCCAGTGCGACTCCCATTCGGGGCCGCGAAGGGGAGTTCCTTGCCGCGGAGAAGGCGTTAGAAGCTGCGGCGCGATCCTTCAACGGCTTTGCCGGCTACGAGCTGCTCAAACCGATCCAGCAGGTCGGAGGCGCGTGGACCAGCCTTTATCGCTTCGAAAGCTCGCACGACGCCGATGAATGGCTGAGGTCCAAAACGCGCGCCCAACTCCTAGAGGCTCTGCGTGTAGAGGTGGCGCACACTGCCGTGCGCAAGGTGCCGAGTGCGTTCGGCAGTTGGTTCAGTTTCGACGAGGCGGACGGCGCGAGTACGCCGAACTGGAAACAGTCGATGACCGTGCTGTTGATGCTCTATCCCACGATCATGTGTCTGAACTACCTCACCTCCTACCTGCGGGGTGTCGGCATTCCCTTGTTCTTGCGAACATTTGCTTCCAACGTCTTGAGCACGATCGCCCTTGGGTTCGTTTTGATGCCGCTAGCGACACGGGCGTTGAGTTTCTGGCTGAACCCTGGTTGCTCAACGCAGACCAGCATTCGCGGCGCGCTCGTGGTCATTGCCCTGTATGGCGTGCTGCTCGGGGTCTGGGCGCTCGCCACGATCTGAGCCCTCGTCTCAACCCATTGGACCTCGCTGGTCGCTTAAGCACCCCCATGGTGGACTTAATGAGCAGAAGGAGGCTGCCCCAAGCGCGGGATATCGATCCAGTCGCGCGACACTGCCGCCGACCACTGCGGCCGGCGCCGCTCTCGGAAGGCCGCCACGCCCTCGCGAGCGTCGGCGGTGCCCATCACTCGGTGGTGTAGCACCGTTTCGAGATCGGCGACCTGCTTGGGCGAGTATCGGTGGATTACCGTGTCCCACAGCAGCCGCTTACACAAGGCCGCCGACATCGGCGCGACACTGACTGCGATGTCGCGTGCCAAACCCAAGGCCTCATTGAGTACTTCAGCTGCCGGTGCGACCCTAGTCGCCATCCCGAGTGCTTTCGCTTCGGCGCCGTCAAACGTCCGGCCGGTCAGCAACACTTCGGCCGCGGCGGAGAGACCGGCCGTATGCGGCAACGTCCAATGCGCCATGCAGTCTGGAATCACACCTCGGCGTACCTGTGCGACAGCGTATTTGGCGTTCTCCGCGACAATGCGAATATCGGCCTGCAACGCGATTGTCAGACCGATGCCAATCGCGTGGCCATTGACTGCGGCGATGACCGGTGTGCGTAGCTCGAAGGCCGCCGGATCGATAGGCGAGGCCGAAAAAGCGCTGGAATTGCCGCGAGTTCGGAAGGGATCGGCGTCCTCAGAGAAATCTGCGCCCGCACAGAACGTTTCCCCGGCTCCGGTGAGCACGATGGCGCGCACTGCATCGTCGTCGTCACACCTGCGGTAGGCCTCGCTGAGCAGGCGGCCCATGTCGGCTGTGTAGGCGTTGCGGTGCTCGGGTCGGTTGAGGGTCAGCACCGCAACGCCCTCGGTGATATCGACGAGCAGAACCTTGCTCACCGTTGAACCGCCCTTCCTGTGCGGTGGCCGATGAGATCGGCGGCTTCCAGCGACGGGAGAGACCCCACGTGGGATCACCGTGTGCTCTGCGCACCGTACCTCTGGTTGCCCGCAACGAGTCAACGACAGCGGTAGGCTCCGCAGCCAACAAGAATCAGCACACCTGCACATTTCACGCCATAGCCGATGAACATGACACCCGTGGGACGTCGCGTTAGGGTCGGGGCGCGCAAGGAGATACGACGTGGAGAACAAAGCACCGACGCGCGGTGGCGACCAAGACTCGTTCGTGGTGGTCGTCGGCACGTGCGACACCAAGCGGCAAGCCTTGGAGTACGTCAGAGACTTGATCGATGCCGCCGGTGTGAACGTGAAATTGGTCGACGTCACGCCAAAAGGGTCCAATGTCGAGGTGGATGTCTCGTCCAAGCAACTCAAGGTGGAGGCCGCCGTTGCTGGCGAGAATATACTCAGCACATCCGATCGAGGAACGGCGATTACGCAGATGGCGGCCGTCCTTTCGGCCTGGGTGCAACGGAACCGCGACCGAATATGCGGCATGATCGGGTTGGGCGGCTCCGGTAACACGGCGCTTATTACGCCGGCAATGGGAGTCCTTCCGATCGGGACTCCTAAGATCATGGTCTCAACCGTTGCTTCGGGGAACGTGGCGCCCTACGTCGGTACAAACGACATCGCGATGATGTACTCGGTAGTAGATATCGCGGGCCTCAACGCGATCTCTAGGACGGTCTTAGGAAATGCGGCGCACATGATTGCTGGCGCCGCTAATCGGGCTTTTCCGCCGGCTGGGCATAGAGAGAGGCCCGGTATTGGTCTGAGTATGTTCGGCGTGACCACCCCCTGTGTTGACCGCGTTGTGTCCAAACTGAAAGACGAATTCGAGTGCTTTGTTTTCCACGCTACCGGGACGGGTGGGCAGACGATGGAGAAACTCGCTGATGAGCGGTTTCTTGTTGGTATTGTCGATAGCACGACCACCGAGGTTGCTGACTTCCTAATGGGGGGCGTGATGAGTGCTGGTTCGGATCGAATGGGTGCTCCGATTCGAACGGGTTTACCTTATGTCGGTTCGTGCGGCGCCGTGGATATGGTGAACTTCGGTAATATTGAAAGCGTCCCGGAGAGGTACAGGGATCGAAAGCTGCTAGTGCATAACCCGCAAGTCACCCTTATGCGTACGACGCCCGATGAAAACCATCGTATAGGCGCATGGATTGCCGCCAAGCTGAACCAGATGAAAGGCGAAGTGCGCTTTCTGATTCCGGAGAAAGGCGTATCGATCATCGATGTTGATGGTGGTCCTTTTTGGGACCCAGAAGCTGATGAGGCGTTGTTCGCGGCGTTGGAGGACAACATTATTACGACCGCGAGGAGAAAACTCATACGCTTGCCGCATGCCATCAATGATCCGGAGTTCGCTGACGCGTTGGCTAGCTGTCTCCTTGAGACGGCGCGGGCTTAATCATGTCTAGAATTCCGCGCGATGATATTCTGCGACGATTTCGAAAAATGATCGCCAAAGGCATTCCGATCGTTGGCGGCGGGGCCGGTACGGGGCTTTCTGCAAAATGCGAAGAATTGGGTGGACTGGATTTGATTATCGTCTACAACTCTGGCCGATATCGCATGGCCGGGCGGGGATCTTTATCCGGGCTGATGGCTTATGGTAATGCCAATGAAATCGTCATAGACATGGCAAAAGAGGTTCTTCCGGTAGTGCAACGGACGCCCGTGTTGGCGGGTGTTAACGGGACGGATCCGTTCTGTATCTTTGACGTCTATCTGGATGAACTAAGCCGGCTGGGTTTTTCGGGGATACAGAACTTTCCAACGGTGGGTCTCATCGACGGTGTATTTCGGCAAAATCTGGAAGAAACGGGCATTTCCTATTCTCAAGAGGTTGAAGTTATCCGGCTGGCGAGTCAAAAAGGCATGCTGACAACTCCCTACGTGTTCAGCAGTGAAGACGCGATCTCGATGGCGCGGGCTGGGGCAGACATCATTGTCTGCCACATGGGTCTTACGACCGGTGGCACCATCGGCGCGGCGACAGCCCGAACACTGGAAGACTGCTCGGATCTTGTCGATGAATGGGCTACGGCGGCGCTTAGGGAAAAAGAGGACGTCATCGTGTTGGTCCATGGCGGCCCGATTGCCATGCCGGCAGATGTCCAGGTCATTCTGGACAGTACGAAAAGCTGTCACGGCTTCTACGGGGCGAGTTCGGTGGAACGACTGCCTACTGAAAGTGCGCTGACCGAACAGTGCATGGAGTTCAAGTCCATCCGACCGACCTCCTAACGGGCTTCCCTCGGTTCTCGTTGTATCGGCCTTGGACCGCGACGTCGGGTCCTGCCTCAAGCTCACCGTCAAGGTTTGTTTTGGCAGGGTAGACCCGGCTCGGGATGTCACCGGTGCCATTGGCAGCGGGGGCGAAGTTGGCCTCGTCGCAAGCTGCGGATCGGCAAGGTGGTTGGAAATCAGGCTTAAATCAGGGCAGCTGCGTCTGCGGACAGCAGTCAGCGTGGGGTCATGCCCGAGGACAGCAGCGGGAGGTGACGCTACGCCTGCTGTTTCGTTCTAGGCTTGTGCAATGACAGACCACGACCAGACCGCAGCCCGTCGAGAGATCGCAGATACTCTGCTCGCCGCACTGGAGCGCCGGCATGAAGTAGCCGACGCCATGGTGGAGGCTGAGAATAAGGCCGCCGCGGTCGAGGCGATCGTGACGCTGCTCGGCACGTCCCATCAAGCCGCGGAAGCAGTGATGAGCATGTCTTTTGAACAGCTCACTCTGCACGAACGCAAGAAGATCATCGCCGAGCTGGACGACCTGAACAAGCAGCTCAGCTTCACCGTTAAAGATCGCCCGGCAAGCTCGGGTGAGAGCTTAGAACTCCGGCCCTTTTCCGCCGCCGAGGATCGGGACATTTTCGCTACCCGCACCGAGGAAATGGGGGCGGCCGGCGACGGATCTGGTGGACCCGCTGGCAGTGTCGACCAGGAGATCAAGGCGGCGTTGCAGCGGGTCCACGAGGAAGAGGCGGCATGGTTCGTTGCGATAGCTGCGGGGGAGAGAGTCGGCATGGTGTTCGGCGAGCTCTTGCACGGCGAGGTGAGTGTTCGCATCTGGATTCACCCCGACCATCGAAAGAGGGGTTACGGCACCGCAGCGCTGCGCAAGTCGCGTTCGGAGATGGCGGGGTGTTTCCCGGCTGTGCCGATGGTGGTGCGTGCACCTGCGGCGAACCCTGGCTGACGCAGCCGCAGACCGCGCCGTCCGAACACGCCTAGCTCGGCAGGATGGCGGTGACGGCGACGGTGTTCTGCAACGGTTGTGATGCGTCGGTCGGCAAGACGGAGAGCCCGGCTTCGGTGAATAGCTCAGTGCGGCTGCGCGTCGACACGTGCCAACCGCGTTCAGTCAGGTAGTCGGTTACCGGGCTGCGTTCGCCGCCGTAGACGAGGCTGGACAAGTCCATGTCGAGGCCGAATTGTGCCCATCGGTCTGTCATCGCCTTGGCGCGGTCATTGAGCATCGGCAGGCCGTCGGGATGGTACTCGGTTGCCAGTCGGCTACCTGGGGCGCTGAGCAAACCGATGGCGTCGAACAAGCTGTCCTGAGCTTTTGGCGGAAGGTACAGCAAGAGACCTTCGGCGCTCCACGCGGTGGGCTTTTCGTCGTCGAAACCGTTGTGGCGCAGTGCGCTTACCCAATCGTCACGCAGATCTGTCGGGATAACTCGGCGCGTTGCGGTAGGTTGGGCGCCTAGCGCAGACAACGTCGTGGACTTGAACTCGACCACTGCGGGTTGGTCGATCTCGTAAACCACGGTGCCCACCGGCCAGGGCAGCCGGTACGGGCGCGAGTCCAAGCCAGCGGCCAGAATGACCGCCTGCCGAAGGCCCGCCGCACTCGCATCCATGAAGAAGTTGTCGAAAAACCGAGTGCGCACGGCCATCACATTGATGAGTCTCTGCAGGTTGTAGTTTGGGTCGGTATCCGCCGCGGCAATCTCGACGTCTCCGTCGAGTACGCGGACGAAGAAGTCAATGCCGACCGCGCGAACAAGTGGGTCGGCGAACGGATCGTCTATTAGTGGATCGGGTTGTTTGCTGGCCAATGCCCGCGCGGTAGCGACCATCGTTGCCGTCGTTCCGACGCTCGATGCGAGGTCCCAGCTGTCCTTGTCGCTGCGTGGCATGCGTTCCTCCCTTGCGCAGTATGCATACAGTGCGGTTCACCGTCCACGTGGTTCGGGCGATGGCGCTTACCCACACTCTGTGCGCGTTAACCGGTCAGCGCTTGGCGTTTGTTCTGACTCAACGGGGACTCTTCGCTCGCCGCTGAGGTAGTTCACCTCGCCGAACGGAGCGTCCCCGCTGTCGATTGGTGGCAGTCCGTGCTCAGCTAGCAGGTCTGCAGTGCTTGCACTACTGATGTGCCAGCCGCTGTGGGCGAGATAGGTTCCTACGTTCGCGCGGTCGTCGAAATACACCAGGCCCGTCATGTCTAGGTCGAAGCCGTGGTGGCTCCATCGCTCAGACTGACGCCCCATGCGTTGCCTCAGTTCTTCTTCGTTGAGCCCGTTGAGTTCGGGGAGGCACTCGGTGGCGAACCGGCTGCCCGACGAACTCTGTGCGGTGACGTGATCGAGTAGTCGATCCTGGGCCTCCGCCGACAGATAGCGCAACAGCCCTTCGGCGATCCACGCGGTCCGTCGCGACCGGTCGAAGCCGGCTTCTTCCAATGCAGTAGGCCAGTCGTCGCGCAAGTCCACCGTCACGGTACGCAGGTCTGCGGTCGGTTGGGCGCCCAATGCGGCCAGCGTTTTGGTTTTGAAGTCGATCACCTGTGACAGATCGACTTCGAATACGGTTGTGCCGGCTGGCCAGGGTAGGCGGTAGGCGCGGGAGTCCAGTCCGGACGCTAGGATGACGACTTGTCGGATGCCCGCTCGTGCGGCGTCGAGCAAGAAATGGTCGAAGTAATTGGTGCGGATGGCCATTGCATCGACGAATCTCCGCATGGCTTGGGCGGCCTCGGTATCGAGATCACCCGGTTTGAGGTCGCCGCTGGCTATGCGGGCAAAGAAGTCCACCCCGACGGCGCGAACCAGTGGTTCGGCGAACTGGTCGTTGATCAGGGCCGGTGCTGCCCAGGGAGTCCGGCTAGCTGCCGCCCGTACCGCTGCCACCATGGTGGCGGTCAAGCCGACGCTGGAAGTCAGATCCCATGAGTCGTCTTCGAACCGCGCGTTGCCGGCTTGCATCATCCGCCGTCTCCTCGACACCGTTGCTTTACCTGTGGTTCCATGTCCCCTCGACATTTAGCAGATGTCGTGAGCTAGCAAACTGTGCGCGTCGTGCCGCCTATGATGGCGACCCTGAAAGGGCCTGCCGTGACCAGCTGTTAGTCTCGTACACGGTTTGACGCGCGACGTCGCACGTCCTGGCCTGCGGGTGTTGGGGTGCGGGGGCGTAGGGCGAACCCGGAATGACCCAGTCGGCCAACCCCGGTTGGCATGCCGCGACCAGAGTTCTGCTGCGCAGGAGGAAGAGTGCTTTCGGCTTTCATCTCATCGCTGCGGACGGCCGACCTGAGACGGAAGATTCTCTTCACGCTGGGCATGGTGGTTCTTTATCGAGTCGGCGCTGCGTTGCCGTCTCCCGGTGTCAACTTTCCGAATGTGCAGCAGTGCATCAAGCAGGCCACCGCAGGCGAGGCTGGACAGATCTACTCGCTGATCAACCTGTTCTCTGGCGGTGCGCTGCTGAAGCTCACGGTGTTCGCGGTGGGGGTCATGCCCTACATCACCGCGAGCATCATCGTGCAGCTGCTCACCGTGGTTATCCCGAGATTCGAAGAACTGCGCAAGGAAGGCCAGTCCGGCCAGGCCAAGATGACGCAGTACACCCGCTATCTGGCGATCGCGCTGGCCATCTTGCAAGCCACCAGCATCGTGGCATTGGCGGCCAACGGGGGACTGCTACAAGGCTGTTCGCTTGACATCATTGCTGACCAGAGCATCTTCGGCCTGGTTGTCATCGTGGTTGTGATGACCAGCGGTGCTGCACTGGTGATGTGGTTGGGGGAGTTGATCACCGAACGGGGTATCGGCAACGGCATGTCGCTGTTGATATTCGTTGGCATCGCGGCCCGCATTCCTTCCGAGGGGAATTCGATTCTGGAGAGCCGCGGTGGGGTCGTCTTCGCCGCTGTCTGCTTGGCCGCGTTAATCATCATCGTCGGCGTGGTATTCGTGGAGCAGGGGCAGCGCCGAATACCGGTTCAATACGCCAAGCGTATGGTGGGACGGCGCATGTATGGTGGGACCTCGACGTACCTGCCCCTCAAGGTCAACCAGGCCGGTGTTATCCCGGTCATTTTCGCGTCCTCGCTGATCTACATTCCACATCTGATCACCCAGCTGGTCCGCAGCGGTAGTGGCGGTGTGGGCAATAGCTGGTGGGATAAATTCGTCGGCAGCTACTTGTCGAACCCGAGCAGTCCGGTCTACGTCGGAATCTATTTCGGGCTCATCATCTTCTTCACGTACTTCTATGTGTCGATCACTTTCAACCCCGACGAGCGCGCCGACGAAATGAAGAAGTTCGGCGGTTTCATTCCGGGTATTCGGCCGGGACGGCCGACCGCGGATTATCTGCGCTATGTGCTGAGCCGGATTACCCTGCCCGGCTCGATCTACCTCGGCGTCATCGCGGTGCTCCCAAACCTGTTCCTGCAGATCGGTAATGGTGGAGGGGTGCAGAACTTACCCTTCGGGGGTACCGCGGTCCTGATCATGATCGGTGTCGGTTTGGATACGGTCAAACAGATCGAGAGTCAGCTCATGCAGCGCAACTATGAAGGGTTCCTCAAGTGAGAGTTGTTTTGCTGGGCCCGCCGGGAGCGGGTAAGGGGACGCAGGCTCAGAAGCTGGCCGAAAAACTGGGGATTCCGCAGATCTCGACTGGCGAACTATTCCGGCGCAATATCGAGAGTGGCACCAAGCTTGGTGTGGAGGCTAAGCGCTACCTGGACGCCGGTGACTTGGTGCCGTCGGATTTGACCAACGAACTGGTTGACGATCGCTTGAACAGTGCGGACACGGCCAACGGCTTCATCCTGGACGGTTATCCGCGCTCGCTCGAGCAGGCCAAGGCGCTGCACGACATGCTCGGACGCCGGGGAACCGACATTGACGCCGCGGTCGAGTTCCGCGTGTCGCAGGATGTCCTGCTGGAACGGCTAAGGGGCCGAGGACGCGCTGACGACACCGACGACGTCATTCTCAACAGAATGAAGGTCTACCGGGACGAGACTGCGCCGCTACTGCAGTACTACCGCGGCGAGCTGAAGACTGTCGATGCGGTAGGCACGATCGACGAAGTGTTCGCCCGTGCGCTGACGGCGCTGGGAAGGTAGTGGTGGGTGCCCTGGCACGGTTGCGGGGTCGCCGGGTCGTAGCGCAGCGTAGCGCTGGTGAACTCGACGCTATGGCGGCTGCGGGGGCAGTCGTGGCTGCCGCGCTGCAAGCCGTCCGCGCGGCAGCGGTCGCCGGAGTGTCGACTCTGAGGCTCGACGAAATCGCGGAGTCGGTGATTCGTGACGCCGGAGCCACGCCCTCATTCCTGGGATATTACGGTTTCCCGGCGACCATCTGTGCGTCGGTCAACGATCGGGTGGTGCATGGGATCCCGTCGGCCGCCGAGATCCTGGCGGCTGGTGACCTGGTGTCCATCGATTGCGGGGCGGTCTTGGACGGATGGCACGGCGATTCCGCGATCACCTTCGGAATCGGGGCCATTACTCCGGCCGAGGACGCCGTTTCGCAGGCGACCAAGGAATCCTTGGAAGCCGGGATCGCCGCGATGGTGGTCGGCAATCGGTTGACCGATGTCGCGCATGCCATAGAAACAGGTACGCACGCCGCCGAGGCCCGCTTCGGGCGTACGTTTGGGATTGTGGAGGGTTACGGCGGCCACGGCATCGGCCGGCAGATGCACATGGATCCTTTCCTGCCGAATGAAGGCGCCCCGGGACGCGGTCCGCTGCTGGCTGCGGGTTCGGTGCTGGCCATCGAACCGATGTTGACTCTGGGAACGGGCAAGACAGTGGTGCTCGACGACAAGTGGACGGTTAGGACCGCCGACGGATCACGCGCGGCGCACTGGGAACACACCGTGGCGGTGACCGACGACGGTCCCCGCATTTTGACCGTGTCCTAGTGTTTTGTGTCAGGCTTGAACCGAACGCCAGCCCAGCTCGTGTCAGTAGGCAGGAGGTGATCGAATGCCTGGTACGGCCGGGGGCGCTGCTGCAGAAGCGGACCTGATGAAGGCGATTTACGACGAGCACGCGGCGGTTTTGTGGCGCTACGCGCTCCGGTTGACGGGCGACGCCAGCCAAGCCGAAGATATCGTCCAGGAGACCCTGCTGAAGGCTTGGCAACATCCGGAAGTCACCGGCGACACCCAGCGGTCGGCTCGGGCCTGGTTGTTCACCGTTGCACGCAACATGATCATTGACGACCGGCGCAGCGCGCGGTACCGCAATGTTGTCGGTTCGATCGACGACTCGCGCGCACCGGAGCAGTCGACCCCGGACGAGGTAAACGCGGCGTTGGACCGACTGCTGATCGCTGACGCGATAGCGCAGCTGTCGGTCGAGCATCGGGCTGTGATCGAGCGGTCCTACTACCGCGGATGGACCACCGCCCAGGTCGCCAGAGACCTCGAGATTGCCGAAGGAACAGTAAAGTCACGTTTACACTATGCCGTCCGGGCATTGCGCCTTACGCTGCAAGAATTGGGAGTTACACGATGACAGCGCAGCGGCTCAGACGGGAGACCTTTCGCGTGGGTATCGGTGTCGAGTTTTTGAGCACGACAGGAGATGGGTGAGATGGCGACGCCGCTAAGTGGACTCGGTCCACCCGGCGACAACGACGCCGGCGACTGGCCGATGGGTGACGATCACCCCTATGCGATGTGGGATGGCGCCTACGTGCTGGGGTCGTTGTCTGCTGGTGACCGTCGTGAGTTCGAGTCGCACATGGCTGGCTGCCCGGCGTGCCGGGAGGCCGTTGTCCAGCTCTGTGGCGTGCCGGCCCTGCTATCGCAGCTCAGCCGAGAGGACGTTGCCGCGATCGATGACCCCGGCCCTGGGGCGGAGCTGTCGGCGACACCGCCGGCGGTGTCGCCGGAGTTGTTGCCCTCGTTGCTGGCAACGGTGCGCTGGCGTCGTCGCCGTACCCGCTTGACCACTTGGGCGGTCTCGGCTGCGGCGGCTGTGGTTCTGGGAATCGGGGTATTGGTCGGTGTTTCGGGTCATTCCGCGCCTGGGCAGCAGACCGCCGTGTCGGCGCAGCCGATGTCGCAGGTTGGGACGAGCTTGCTGGCGTCTACGGTGTCGCTGAGTAGCTACAACTGGGGGACGTTCATCAACCTGAAGTGTGTCTGCCTGGCTCCGCCGGATGCCCACCATGACACGTTGGCGATGGTTGTGGTGGGTCGCGACGGCAGCCAAACGCGGCTTGCGACCTGGGTCGCCGAACCCGGGCACACCGCGACGCCCGCCGGCAGCATTTCAACACCGGCGAGCCAGATCGCCGCCGTGCAAGTTGTTTCCGCCGACAACGGAGACGTCTTGCTGGAGCGTTCGCTCTAAATCCTCTTCGAGGGGTCCCGCCGCGACGCGCTGCGCTGGGAGTCGCGGCAGCGAGTTCAGATCCCTGTGGCGCTGAACCCAATCGTCGGTGGGCCCTGTCATGTCTTCCAAGGCTCAGACCAGTCCTTTGGGAGGTCGATAGTTCGCTAGTCGATCATCACCGCAGTTTGGGGAGTATGCGTCCGGTGCGGGCACAGTAATTGTCATATGCCTCGCCGAACTTTTCACGCATCATGTCTTCTTCGCGTGGGACCCGCAGCACATAGAGCAGTCCAAAGCCGGCGATGACCAGCGGACCGGCGATCCAGTTCTGAAAGAGTAGGGGTTGGGCGATCGTCAGCAGCCAGATCGCGGCATACATCGGATGGCGCACCCGCTCGTAGATGCCCCTCGTAATTAGCTGATGGCGCGCACCGATCTGCAGGCTTGCCGACCATTGCTGACCCAGGTCACGGTGGGACCAGCCAAACATCAACAAACCCGCGACAGACACGACTACGCCAACCAGCCCCGCCCACGTCGGTAGGTGGTAGTCGAGGTTGTCGAACAGCGGAGTGGTGAGATAGACCAGCGGCAGTACCGCCATGGTGACAAACACCGTCGCCAGTAGCGCGCGCTCCATTCCACTGATATGGCTGTCATTGGCACTGGTGGTGGCGGCCCGACGGGCATGTGGTGCCCTGATTATCGCCTGCCCGCACAGTGCCGCCGTGCCAGCCAGCACCGGCCAGCGCACGTCGCCGGCGGTGCGCCACACATACAGCCCGACTGCCAGTGCACCAGCGCCCAACTGCATCCAGTGGCCGTGCGTGCTGCCGCCTAGCACCCCCCGGGCAGGCGGCTCACGACCATTCACGGAGTCGTCGTTTCGCAGCGACGTCATCCACGAACATTAGGCTACCCTAATTTGCGGGTATCGGCCAGTCCGGCACCTCTTGCCGCATTGTTGTTTCTCACGTGGTGCTAAGGCGGCCCTGCGAGCCGCGCTCGGTGGCGCCTGCGCGGCCCGGCAAACGGTGCGCCGGGCCCCATCAGCTTCGGCGCAGTGTCCCGATCACCGCACTGAAGTCCTCGGCGGCGTGGTCAGCGGCGAGCTGGGCGTAGATCTCGGCGGCGTGGCTGCCTAACGGCGCCACGGCCCCGGTCGAGGCCACCGCGTCCATCGCCAATCCCAGGTCTTTGTTCATCAACGCGGTAGCGAAGCCTGGCTTGAAGTCGTTGTTGGCCGGCGATGTAGGCACCGGACCAGGTACCGGGCAGTTGGTGTGCACCGCCCAGCAGTTACCGGTCGAGTTCGTAATGACATCGAATAAGGACTGCGCCGACAGCCCGAGCTTCTCGGCCAGTACAAACGCCTCGCCGATCGCGATCTGATGCACCGCAAGCACCATGTTGTTGCAAACCTTGGCGGCTTGACCAGCGCCCGCAGGACCGCAGTGAATGACCTTTCCTGCCATCGGCTTCAGCACCGGCTGGGCTCGTGCCAGCGCGACCTGTTCGCCGCCGACCATGAAAGCGAGGGTCCCGGCGACGGCGCCCTTCTCGCCGCCGGAAACTGGCGCGTCGAGTTGGGCGAAACCATGTGAGCTGGCAAGGGCGTGGACATCGCGGGCGTCGCTGACCGAGATGGTTGAGCTGTCGATGAACAATGCACCTGGTCGTGTCGCTGGTAAGACTTGGGCATAGCAGCTCCGCACCGCGTCGCCGTTAGGCAGCATCGTGATGACTACATCGGCATCTGCCACCGCATGGGCGGCGCTATCGAACACCTCGGCGCCGTTGCCGGCCGCTGCGGCCGCCGCAGCCGGCGCCGGGTCGAACCCGCGTACGGTATGTCCTGCATCAACGAGATTCGCGGCCATCGGCGCGCCCATGTGGCCCAGCCCCAAGAACGCGATCTTTTGGGGCGTTGTGGTCGCTGAGGTCATGAGGTTCGAGCCCTCCTAGACGCCGGTACGCAGCCGTGCGGCCTCGGCTCGACCGATGACCACTCGCATGATTTCGTTGGTTCCTTCCAGGATGCGATGCACCCGCAGATCGCGGACGATCTTCTCCAGACCATACTCGCGCAGATAGCCGTAACCGCCGTGCAGCTGTAGCGCCTTGTCGGCGACGTCGAAGCATGTGTCAGTGACATAGCGTTTGGCCATCGCGCACAATTCAACTTTGTCCGGGTCGTTGTCGTCGAGGGCACTGGCTGCTCGCCACAACAACATTCGCGATGCTTCAAGACCGGTGGCCATGTCAGCCAGGGTGAACCGGATGGTGGGCTCGTCGAGCAGGGTGGTGCCGAACGCCTCCCGCTCGCGCAAATAGGCCCCCGCTTTGTCGAACGCAGCTTGGGCGCCGCCGAGCGAGCATGCCGCGATATTGAGCCGACCGCCGTTGAGACCGTTCATCGCGATGCTGAAACCGGAGCCCTCGCCTTCCGCGCCGCCCAACATTGCCTCGGCGGGTACCCGAACCCCCTCCAGCACCACTTGCGCGGTCGGTTGGGCATGCCAGCCCATCTTCTCTTCGGGAGCACCGAAACTCATTCCTGGTGTGCCTTTTTCGACGATGAAGGCCGAGATGCCGCGCGGGCCTGCCTCTGTTCCTGGGTTTCCGGTGCGCGCCATGACCACGTAGACATCCGATGCTCCTGCACCGGAGATGAACTGCTTGACGCCGTCGAGCACATAGTCTGCGCCTTGGTGTGAGCCCTGCTTGACGGCGCGGGTGCTCAGCGCGCCGGCGTCGGATCCGGCGTCGGGCTCGGTCAAGCAGTAGCTGGCGATGGCGTCCATCGCGGCCAACCTCGGCACCCAGATATTCCGCTGTTTGTCGGTGCCGAAGCTATCGATCATCCAGGCACACATGTTGTGGATCGACAGAAATGCTGCGGTGGTCGGGTCGGCGATAGCCAGCTGCTCGAAAATACGCACTCCGTCGAGCCTGCGCAGCCCACTACCGCCCACGTCGTCGCGGCAGTAAATCGCCGCCATTCCCAGTTTGGCCGCTTCGCGCAATATCTCTACGGGAAAATGCTTGCTGGCATCCCATTCCAGGGCGTGCGCGGCGAGGCGCTTATCGGCGAAAGCGGCTGCCGTCTCGGCGATCACCCGTTCGTCGTCGTTGAGGGTAAACATGCCGCTATCAGCCTTAATCCATTGTGGGGATGGCGAATTCGGCGCCGTCTTTGGTCCCGGATGGCCACCGCGATGTTACGGTCTTGACTTTCGTGTAGAACTGGATGGACGCCGGGCCGTGCTGATTGAGGTCACCGAAGCCGGATCGTTTCCAGCCGCCGAAGGTGTGGTAAGCGACCGGGACTGGAATTGGAACGTTGACGCCGACCATTCCGACCTGCACTCGTGAGGTGAAGTCACGCGCGGTGTCACCGTCGCGGGTGAATATGGCCACGCCGTTGCCATACTCGTGCTCGGATGGCAGCCGCAATGCTTCCTCGTAATCCCGGGCACGCACCATGCAGAGCACGGGCCCGAAGATTTCGTCTTTATAGATCGACATTTCTGTGGTCACATGATCGAACAGGGTGGGCCCGATGAAAAAGCCGCCCTCCATGTTTGCCGTGCCGTCAGCCAAACCGAAAGTCATGTCGTTGCTGGAACGCTCGCGGCCGTCGATGACTATCTCGGCGCCGGCGGCCGCTCCCTGGTCGATGTAGCCGCGAACCCGGCGCAACGCCGCATTGGTGACCAGGGGTCCGTAGTCGGCTTTGGGATCCAGACTGTGTCCCACCCGCAAGTTGTTGATCCTATCGACCAGCTTGGCGCGCAGCCGCTCCGCGGTTTGGTCGCCGACCGGAACCGCGACGCTGATCGCCATGCAGCGTTCGCCGGCGCTGCCGTATCCAGCGCCGATCAATGCATCTACGGCCTGGTCGAGGTCCGCGTCGGGCATCACGATCATGTGGTTCTTGGCGCCGCCGAAGCAGTGTGACCGCTTGCCGTTCGCTGCAGCTGTCGCATAGATGTACTGTGCGATGTCGGAGCTACCGACAAAGCCAACCGCCTCGATGTCGGGGTGATGCAGGAGCGCGTCGACCGCTTCCTTGTCCCCGTGCACGACCTGGAACACACCCGGAGGTAGGCCGGCCTCGGCGAACAGCTCGGCCAACCGCACCGGAACAGACGGATCACGCTCACTTGGTTTTAGTACGAACGCGTTTCCGCACGCCAGGGCCGGTCCCGCCTTCCACAATGGAATCATTGCCGGGAAGTTGAACGGGGTGATGCCGGCGACCACTCCGAGGGGTTGGCGCAGCGAGTAGACGTCGATGCCGGGACCCGCGTTCTCGTTGTATTCGCCCTTGATCAGGTGGGGTATCCCGATGCAAAATTCGATGACCTCGATACCGCGCTGGACGTCGCCTCGCGCATCCGGCAGCGTCTTGCCGTGCTCTGCTGACAACAGCTTCGCGAGCTCGTCGATGTTGGCGTTGACTAGGTCGACGAAGCGCATTAGCACCCGGGCGCGGCGTTGCGGATTCCACGCGGCCCAGCCTTTCTGAGCTTCAACGGCAGAGGCCACCGCACTGTCAATGTCAGCCGCCGAGGCCATCGGCACCTGTGCCTGCACCCGACCGGTGTTTGGATCGAAGACATCGGAGGTGCGGCTGGATTGGCCCGAGACGCGTTTCCCATCGATGAAGTGTGGAATCTGTGTGGTCATTGGTGTCCCCTTGAGGCGGGTATGAGGATGTGACAATAGGTGCATAACCATAGTAAATGCGGTCTGGTCTCGACCAAGATGTGGAGCCGTGACGCATCGGGATGTCCCTGACGGGAGCATCTCGTTGTGAGGTCGAAGCTGCCGATTCCGGGGCTAGCCCTATGGCGCCAGCGTGGCCAATCAACCACGCAGTGGGCCTAAGCCGCGGCTAACGAAGACGCTAGAAACCCCGGTGATCTTGTTGATCTGCGTCGCTCTTCTACCCCTTGCTCGCACTTTATGGCTCTGTCCAACTCCCCGGGCGCACCGGACTCGATGTAGCCTGCCTTCTCTCGACAACTCATTGGGCATAGCTTCACGTTTGTTTCCAAGGTCATGAGCCGCTACGCAACCCAGCGTGATTTAATGTAAAGGCTACAGCGGTAGGGAAAATACAAATAGACGTTTGTTCTCTGAGCGGAGTCGAATGATCACTGGTCCACTACCTCACGCCGGTTGGCGGATTCCTTTAGCCGGCGACATGCTCCCGATAAACCCAAAGCAGACAGTGCAGACTCTATCAAAAGTCGTCACGGAGCTTGGTGGAGTATGTGCGGTCGACAGTTTTGGCTATCGGACAGTAATCTTCTCAAATGCGCAATTGATCAAAGAAATCAACGACGAAGCGCATTTTGAGAAACATGTTGGTCAGTTCTCGAATAACTTACGACCACTCGGTGGTGACGGCCTATTTACCGTGGACCATAAAGACCCTAAATGGAGGCGGGCGCATGATGTCCTGTCGCCCGCCTTTCATAAAGATGCCCTCATCAAGTATCATGCGGCTATCCTAGCGGCTGTGCAGGAGCTTGCCGGAATTCTTGGCCGGGCGGCTGCTGCGGAGGAATGGGTAGATATCTCGCAGTTACTGCGCAGGCTCACGATTGAAATTATTGGCCGCGTTGGTTTCGGGTGCAGCTTCGGCCGGCTGACGGATGACGTGAAGTTCATTTCAGTATTGCTAGCAGAACTGAAATATTCTAGCCGGATGACCAGTGGCTTCCCGTGGTTCGAAAACGCGTTTACGCCCAGGAGGGTGGCTCAGCACAAAGCTAATATCGACTATCTACGCGATACTGCTCAAGAAATAATTGACGATCGTCGGTCGAAGGAAGAGGAACAGGGCCGCGGCGCCGGAGGGGACCTGCTTAGCGCTCTGCTTTGGAGCGGCGACGGCCGACAAGAAACATCCTTAAGCGACGAGGATATCAAAGACCAAATGTTGACCTTCCTCATCGCTGGCTCTCAAACATCGGCCAGCGCTCTGGCATTCTGCTTTCACTATCTTTCCCAAAATCCGAAGATACTCGAGAAGGCGCAGCAAGAAATAGCGACACTAAAAGCTGGCGGGGAACCGGGGCGCTGGCCTCAGTTTTCCGAATTGGGGAAACTTCGCTACCTTCGCTGCATAATTGATGAGTCATTACGGTTGTGGCCGCCTCTTCCGGTGTATCTACGTCAAGCGAAGCACGACATGGCAATAGGAAACGGGCGCTTCAAGTTCTGCGAAAACGATTGGGGTCTCGTGCTCGTCCTTGCCGCCCACCGTGACGAAGAGACGTGGGGTCGAGACGCTGCGAAGTTCTGTCCTGAACGATTTTCCTTGAAAAATAACGGGCAGAGCCCGGACCGGATATTCAGGCCGTTCGGCACAGGTGCGAGATCCTGCATCGGCAGGCAACTCGCATACCAAGAAATGTTGACGACATTAGCGGTCATACTGGAACGGTTTGATCTGGAATCTGACCCCAGGTACAACCTTCGGGTAAGTGAACGACTGGCGTTGAGACCAGACGGTCTGCGATTAAAATTCTCTAGCCGGCTAGCGGATGGATCGGCTGATCGTGTCTGCTGAACCGTCGCTAATCGATGCGCAAGGGCGCGCCCCTATGGGAACGCTATAGTCCGCCCATGGCCGCTAGTACTCGAGTTCGTCTGATTCACCGTCTTCGCCGCCGCAGAGATTCGCTCCGCGACTTCAGGAAAGTTTGTTGGAAATACTGGTATCGGCGCGTGACACGCGCTCTCAGTGACGACGAGGTCTTGTTCATCAACTGGGCTTACGAGGAGGACCCGCCGATGGCCCTGCCGCTGGCGGCGTCCGATGAAGCTGACCGACTCCACATCCAGCTCTACCATCGCATTGCGACCCAGGCGGATATTGCCGGCAAGGAGGTGCTGGAGGTCAGTTGCGGTCACGGCGGCGGCGCCTCATACCTATCTCGAACGTTGCATCCGGCCTCCTTTACCGGCCTGGATTTGAACCCGGCTGGCATCGCGTTGTGTCGAGAAAGGCACAATCTGCCCGGATTGGATTTCGTACAGGGCGATGCGGAGAATCTGCCCTTCGCCGACCAGTCCTTCGACGTTGTGCTTAACGTCGAAGCTTCACACTGCTACCCGAGGTTTCCGCGCTTCCTCGACGAAGTGGTTCGTGTGCTGCGCCCAGGCGGCCACTTCCTGTACGCGGATATCCGGCTTAGCGATCGGGTTGCCGAATGGGAGGCGGAGCTGGCCGCTACTCCGTTGCGGTTGCTCTCGCAGGCTGTCATCAACGCAGAGGTCGTACGCGGGATGGAGGAACGGTCACAGCGGTCATTGGACTTGATTGATCACCATATGCCATGGTTCCTGCGCCCGTATGGCCGTGAATTCGCTGGTGTGCCCGGCTCGCAGCTATACAGAAAACTGCGGTGCGGCGAAATAACATACCAAATGTACTGTCTCGCAAAGGACTAACTCGGTTCGCGCCGGCTGTCCGCTAGTTCTTTGTGAATAGCACTATTGCTGCCGCCTCCGGTGGGTGCACGGTGGTGCGGGTCTAGCGGGACGGTCTCACGGGTTCGGTTTTGGCGGTGTCGCCGCCGTACTCTTCGCTAAGCAGCAAGGACCGAACCAACCGACGCGATCCGTATGGTCGAAGCATCTCACTGGCCGGGCGCGGGCGCACGAGCTGTGGCCACCAGAACCAACGTCCGAGCAGTGCGGCGATAGACGGCGTCATGAACGAGCGCACGATCAAGGTGTCGAACAACAGGCCGAGCCCGATTGTGGTACCTACTTGGGCGATAATGCGCAGGTCGCTAAACACCATGGACATCATGGTGAACGCGAATACCAGGCCCGCGTTTGTTACGACCTTGCCAGTGCTGCCCATTGCGCGGATGATTCCGGTGTTTATCCCGGCGGCTATCTCCTCTTTCATGCGCGAGACCAGCAGCAAATTATAGTCCGAGCCCACCGCCAAAAGGATGATCACAGACATCGGAAGCACCATCCAGTGCAGGTTAATTCCCAGAACGTGCTGCCAAATCAGCACGGACAGCCCAAACGAAGCGCCCAACGACAGCCCCACTGTTCCGACGATAACCAGTGCGGCAATGAAGCTCCGCGTGATAATCAGCATGATGATAAAAATAAGCCAAAGCGCGCTAACACCGGCGATCAATAGATCGTACTTGGCGCCGTCGCGGAAGTCTTTGAACGTCGATGCGGTCCCGGCGATATAGATCTTGGCATCCTCCAAAGGCGTCGTTTTGAGTGCTTCCTCGGCTGCCGTCTGTATCTGATCGACGCGTGCTATTGCCTCCGGCGTCGTGGGGTTGCCTTTATGCGAAATAATGAATCGTGCCGACTTGCCGTCCGGAGAAAGGAAGGAGTTCATCGCTCGCTGGAAGTCTGGGTTCTGGAAAACCTCTGGCGGCAGATAGAAGGAATCGTCGCTTCGTGCCGCGTCGAACGCCTGGCCCATTGCGGTAGCATTCTGGTTTGTTTCGTCTAACTCGCTGAAGATTCCAGACATGGTGCTGTGCGCCGCCAGCACCATGGTTCGTACCGACTCCATGGCCGCGATGATCAGTGGAAACTGCTCATTTAACTGAGGCAGCAGTGTGTCTATCTTGTCCAAATGCGGTACGAGCTCGTGCATCTTCTCACGTTGCTCGTAAACGCCGTCGACAGCGTCAAATATTGACCTAATAGACCAGCATAGTGGGATATCGTAGCAATGCTTCTCCCAGTACACGTAATTCCGAAGTGGCCGCCAGAAATCTTCGAAGTCCGCGAAGCGCGAGTTCAATTCATCCGCAATAGCGGCCAGGTCTTTGGTCGCACCGATTGAGCGATGGGTGGTGCCGCTGAGCTGCTCCTGCAATTCATACATGCGCTTTGTCGAAGCGATTTGCCTATCCATCAAGTCGGCCTGCTTGAGCAAGTCGTTTATGCGATCTTTCATGTACTTCATGTTTTGCTTCTGTGCTGCATTTTGAATGCTGATCAGGAACGGTATAGAAGTATGTTCAATCGGGGTTCCCTCCGGTCGGGTGATAGCCTGTACCCTGGAAATTCCCCGTACCCGGAATATTCTCTTGGCCAATCTGTTTAGAACGAGAAAGTCTGCTGGGTTGCGCATATCGTGATGTGATTCGATCATCAGGATTTCGGGCATCATGCGCGATTGGGAAAAATGACGATCAGCGGCTACATACCCAACGTTGGCTGGAATATCTTTGGGGACATAGAGTCGATCGTTGTAGCTTGTTTGGTAGCCCGGCAGCGTAAGCAAGCCGATCAGCGCGACTGCCAGTGTCGCGACGAGAATGGGCGCGGGCCAGCGGACAATTGCCGTGCCGAATCGGCGCCATCGGCGGAAGGCGATTCTGCGTTTGGGGTCGAGTAGCCCGAATCCGCTTC
The DNA here is from genome assembly GCF_965230835.1 of Mycobacterium sp. Lineage (GTDB taxonomy): Bacteria > Actinomycetota > Actinomycetes > Mycobacteriales > Mycobacteriaceae > Mycobacterium. Next base: position 1,494,315 of record NZ_CBDDLW010000002.1, on the reverse strand, counting down.
CGACGGTGATTACTGCCGGAACCAGCGTGAGTGCGACTGCGACCGCGACGGCCATGCCCAATGCGCACGGGACGCCAATGGTTTGGAAGATGGGCATGCGGGTGAAGCTCAGACAAAGAATTGCCCCGGCGATCGTCAGGCCAGATGCAAGGACGACGGGAGCGACCCCGCGGTAAGTGGTGTAGTAGGCGGTTTCCGTGTTCTCGCCGGCCTGGCGCGCTTCGTGATACCGACCGAAGAAGAAAATTCCGTAATCGGTTCCGACGGCGAGCCCAAGCGATACCAGCAGGTTAATTGAGAACGTCGAGAATGTCAGCAGGTTGGCATTGCCGAGAAACGCGACGATTCCTCGGGCCGCACCCAGTTCGATACCAACGGCGATCAGGAGCAAAACCGCGGTGATGATTGAACGGTAGACCAAGAGCAGCATCGCCAAGATCATCGCGACGGTTATTGCCGTGATTTTCAGAAGGGACGCATTGCCACTGTGCTGCATATCCGTAACGAGCGCCGCCGGGCCGGTGACATAGACTTTGACACCGGGGGGCGCCGGCGTGTGAGCTACGATATTTCGGACTGCTGCCACCGATTGCTGCCCCAAGGTCGTCCCTTGGTTGCCGGCCAGACTCAATTGTGCGTACGCGGCCTTACCGTCGGCGCTTTGGGCGCCGGCGGCTGTGACTCGATCTCCCCACAAATCCTGGACATGCTCGACGTGCTTGGGATCGTCCCTTAGCTCGCGGATCAAGCTGGAATAGTAGGTATGCGCGTCATCGGCGAGCGGCTGCTGCCCTTCGAGCACGATCATCGCGTAGCTGTCCGACTCGGATTCCTTGAAGTTGGCGCCCATGCGCTTCATCGCTTGCACCGATGGTGCGTCCTGCGGGCTCAGCGGTACGGAATGCTCTTCTCCGACTTGCTCCAGTGATGGAACTGCCAGCGTCAAAATCAGAGTCAGTGCTACCCACGCCAGGATGATGGGCAGCGAGAACTTCCGGATCAGATGCGCAATGAAGGGCGGCCGGGAGTGCGTGCTCATATGGCCTTCAGCGCGCAGCAGGTCGCGGCGTTTGGTTCGTGCGAAGTCGTCTTGGTTTGGGGCAGGCCAACACCTACGACGTGGCCGCCCAAACCGTGCCTGTCGCCCCGCGTCACGGTGACTTCCATCGTTGCCCGCACCCGTCTCGCGCGAGGAATCTGCCGCTCACCGCGGCTGTCTCAACAAGGCGCGCACCAATGGACGGGGACCGGTCGGCCGGAGCAGTGCACTCGCCGGGCGGGGACGTATGTTTTGCGGCCACCAGAACCAGCGACCCAGCAGCGCGGCGGCGGACGGCGTCATGAACGCGCGCACGACCAGTGTGTCGAACAGCAGACCCAGGCCGATCGTTGAGCCCAGTTGGCCAATGATGCGTAGGTCGCTGACCAACATCGCCGCCATGGTAAACGCGAACACGAGGCCCGCGTTTGTCACCACCTTGCCGGTGCCGCCCATGGCGCGGATGATGCCTGTGTTTATTCCGGCGCCTATTTCTTCTTTGATTCGGGATACCAGAAGCAGATTGTAGTCAGATCCTACCGCCAAAAGTACGACCACAGCCATCGCCAGAACTACCCAGTGTATTTGTATGCCAAGCAAATACTGCCAGACCAGTACGGACAGCCCAAAAGATGCGCCCAAGGAAAGCAGCACCGTACCCACAATTACCAGAGCGGCAACAAAACTGCGTGTCATCGTCAGCATGATGATGAAAATGAGGCACAGTGCAGCGATTCCCGCGATCAATAGATCGTATTTTGATCCTTCGACGAGATCTTTCGTGATCGCTGCAGTACCGGTGAGGTATATCTTGGAATCTTCTAGCGGAGTTCCTTTGAGAGCCTCCTCGGCTGCAATCTGGATATCGTCGACGCGTGAAATGCCCTCGGGCGACCCGGGATCGTCTCTTAGCGAGACATACATCCGCGCGGCTTTCCCGTCTGGTGACAGGAACACGTCCATGACCCTCTGGAAGTCCTTGTTCTCAAAGGCTTCCGGTGGGATGTAAAAAGACTCGTCGTCTCTGGCTGCGTCGAAAGCCTTGCCCATGGCTGTTGTGTTACCGCTACTCTCATCAAGCTGGCCAAAGGTTCCGGCCATAGTGCTATGCATAGCCAACAGCATGGTCCGCATGCTTTGCATGGTCTCGATCATCTCTGGGAACTGGGGGAGCAGCTGTGGCATGAGCAGGTCTAGGTGATCGAGATCGACTACTAATTCGCTCAGCTTTACATCAATTTGGTCGGCACTGTCGGCTGCATCAAATATGGATCTCAGCGAGAAGCAGACTGGAATATCGTAGCAGTGTCTTTCCCAGTAGAAGTAGTTGCGGATTGGTCTAAGGAAGTCTTCGAAATCTGCAATGTGATCACGTAACTCTTCAGTGATGTCTTGTATTTCATGGGCTTTCCCGGCCATGTCGTGGGTAGTGCCGACTAGTTGTTGCAACAGGCCATACATGCGCTGCATTATGCCGATCGTTTTTGTTAGCTCGTTGGCTTGCTTTAGCATGTCGTCCATACGTGCTTGCTGGAACTCCAGATTTTGGACCTGGCTAGCCTGTGCCATGCTAAGCATAAACGGTATCGAGGTATGTAGAATCGGGGTTCCTTCGGGCCTTGTTGCGGCCTGCACTCTAGAAATACCGGGTACCGCTAGAACGCCCTTCGCTAACTTATTCAATACCAGAAAATCTGCCGGATTTCGTAAATCGTGATCCGTTTCTATCATGAGTATTTCTGGCGTCATCATTCGCGACTCGGGAAAATGCCGCAGCGCAGCTTTGTAACCTTGCTCGGCGGGAAATCCTTTCGGTAGATACTTTATATCGTTGTAGCTAGGTTTGTATCCGGGCAGTGTCAACAAACCGATAAGGGCGATTGCCAATGTTGCGATGAGGATCGGCGCGGGCCAGCGAACAATTGCCGTTCCTATGCGCCGCCATCCGTAGGATTTGACCTTGCGCTTGGGTTCGAATAAGCCGAAACGGCTTCCGGTGGCAAGTACCGCGGGAACCAGCGTCAGCGCGACGGCGACCGCAACGAATATGCCTACGGCGCAGGGGATTCCTACTGGTTGGAAGATTGGTAGTCGGGCAAAGCTAAGGCAGAAGAGTGCACCGGCGATGGTTGTGCCGGAAGCTAAGACGACCTTGGCTACTCCGTGATATGTGCTAAAGAAGGCTTTCTCTTGGTCCTCGCCGGCTTGCCGTGCCTCTTGATACCGTCCGACGAAGAATATCCCGTAGTCCGTTCCGGCCGCGATCCCAATGGCGACCAAAAGATTAATTGCGTAGGTGGTCAGGCCGATCACCTCGTGATCGCCGAGGAACGCGACAAGTCCCCGGGCGATCTGCAACTCGATACCGACCAAGAGCAGCAAAATGATTACGGTGGCCACCGAACGGTAGACAAGCAGGAGCATGCCGAAGATCACCGCGAGACTCACCAACATCATTCGCATGACCGTCTTGTTCCCGCTGCCGCTCATATCCGAAACGATTGCGGCGGGGCCGGTGACATAGGCTTTGACACCTGGTGGTGCGGGCGTTCTCGATACGATGTCCCGGACGGCTTCGACCGATTTATTCGCCTCGGTCGAAGCCGGCCTGCCGGCGAGGTTCAATTGCACATACGTGGCTTTGCCGTCGGGGCTCTGGGCGGCGCCCGCGGTGAGCGGGTCACCCCAGAAATCCTGGATGTGCCGCACATGCTGCGAATCGTCTTTCAACTGACGAATCAGATGATTGTAAAACCTGTGAGCACCGTCGCCGAGAGGCTGTTGGCCTTCGAAGACGATCATGGCGACGCTATCGGAGCTAGTCTCCTTGAAGGCCGCATTCATGCGCTTCATCGCCTTGAATGACGGCGCATCGTCGGGACTCAGCGTTACCGAATGCTCTTTCTCGACCTGTTCCAGCGGGGGAACGCTGATAGCTACGACGACGGCGATCGCCAACCATGCCAAGATGATGAGCCCCGAAAACCGATGGATCGTCCGCGCTGCGAATGGTGGCTTGGTGCCGTTGGTGCCCATGTTTTTGTCGATCATGAGGACTTCAGCAGGCAGAAGGTGAAGGCCTCGACTTGATGTGTTGTCTTTTCGGCTTTGACCACGCCGTCCAATGAGATTCGGCAGCCAATGCTGTCGTTATTGCCCTGCGCAACCAGACTTCCAGCGGTCGTCAAGCGCGTGACCGGGAACTCCAGCGACCATGGCAATTTCGCCCCATTGACGTGCTGCGGGTCCCCATTGCCGTCAAAATAGCTGATCTGTGCCACGGTTCCGGGCGGTCCGAAGACCTCATAGGTCAGATGCTTGGGATCGAAAGGTGCGTTGTCGTCGATTCTGGTGTCGGCGTATGAGACGCGTTTCTCGGAGCCGAATACACGGTGGAGCCGTGCCACTGTGAATCCTCCGCTCGCGATGACCACGAGTATGACCAACGGGATCCACAACCGCCTCAAAACTCTGAAAAGTCGCAAACTCTCTCGCCCTGCTTTCACGCTGCGCATGTCATCCGCATGAGCATGCAACTACACATCGGCCGCGACACGCCAGACGGTGACGCATCGAACTCGATGGCGTCGCGGAAGAGAAGTGCGGCTGCCATCTCGAGCGACCGGCGCCGTGAGGGCGCGCGACCGATCTTGATGAGTAAACCATCTGAGTGATGTTCACGTCGGTTCCTGTCCCTAATTTGGGATAGTTTCCTCCCGAATCCTACTGGGCAAAACTACCCCGAATGCCAGCACTAATCGTCGCCCGACCAGGTCCTAAGACTGGATTGGCAGGCGCGTTTCATTAGTCGATCTTGCCGTTCAGATTGAATTCAGCCAACACACTCGCAACCAGTTCGCGCAATGCGCGTTTCGTGTTGTCAGCGCCCGGCCGATAGGAGTTGACGGTGATGTAAATTGTTGGCCCGCCGGTGCGCCACGACTGTATCGTCATCTGGCCGCCCGTTTGCTCGAGCCATTGTCGCGTCACGTGTTGTCCCGTTACCCGCGTCATGACTAGCTCGCCGTCAGTGCCATCGAGTCGGCGCACCAACGGGTTGAAGTCGCCGAGATTGGAGCAAAGCAGCGGTAGATCGGGGTCGGTGAGCCCCGCATCGACCATCCGTTTCAGCGCTCGCTTCGGCGTGAACGGGATCAGTGAGCGCAGCCGCAGGGATTCATCTGGCGTCTCCCGCAAAGCCTGCAGCGTCTGCTTGACGGTGGTGCGCACGTCGCGCAAATCCAGCATGACCCGGGTCGGATCGAGGCTGACGCTTGCAATCGACATCGCGTTCGCGCGCGTATCACCTTCAGTGCGATCGTTGATGGGGAGTTGCAGGGTGACCGCGCCGTCACTGGTCCGTCGCCGCCCGGTGCGCTCTCCGAGTTTTGCGGCCAGACCCGCGACCAACGTGTTGGTCGTTGCGCCGAGCGCCTGTGCGCGCGCGTCCCAATCACCGCGATCGATCTGGACCCAGACGGCCGGCACAACGACAGCGTCATCGCCGTCAGTTGCACCGAGGGTGACGCGTCTCGGCGCCGCTGCTCGGCCGGCATCGGCCCGAGCGCGGCGGGCCAATTTCGTCGCCGTGCCAATCGCCCGGAAAACCTCGGGAATATCTTTTGCTGTAAGGCGGGCGTCTTGGGCTACCGCGCGTGTCCGAGTGCGGGAGCGTGGCGGTGGGTAGCCGAGATTACGCGTGTTGCCCAGTGCCGCATCTACTACCGCCAAGGCAAGCCCGAGACCGTCCAGCAGATAGTGGGAAAGCACCAGGCTTACCGCGGTCGTACCATCAGTCAGCGGAAGGACACCAATATGCCAACCCGGCCCCCATTCCGGATCAATAGACAGTTGTGAGCGTTCATCGGCCCAGTCGCTGAGCTGGGTGCGTGGACGAGCGTCTGCGATTTCGATTTCTAGCCGCTCCCGATCCAGAACCCATCGAGGACGGGAGAACGGAAGTGGTGATCGCTCGATGCGCCGTCCTAGGAACCCATGGCTGAGCTGCTGGTGAAAACGCTTTAGTCCATCGAAGTCGACTGCGTGCTCATAAATCCACACGCACTGGATGACCAAATTCAGGCCAGCGGCCCGATGCCCTGCGAATAAGCCCTCGTCTACTAACGCGAGTCGATTATCCAGCCGCGCGTCACCGGTGGATGTGCGGCCGAGAAAGGACGCACGTGCGCGACGTATCCGGACTGGCATTGATCAGCCTCCGATGGCCAAAGATGCGCCCGTGTCGCTCTGCGTCGTGATCTTCTGGTCGCAAAGAGCCAGGCTGTGCGGGGTGGCGGGAGGTTTGGGGGGTGGCGTCTTAGGACTGGTGTAAAAACGCTGGGCGCATGTTCCTGGTGGTCATGTTACGCGGCGGTGGTGTCGGTCGTGGTTGTTGTGGTGGGGGGATGCAGTGGGCGGGGTGGCTCGAGCAGTTGGTGGCGTAGTTCTTGGAGGTGGCGGCTGGTCGCTGATGTTTGGGTGACTCCGCGCCAGCCGCGGCTGGCGCGGTCGAGGACGGCCCATACCAGCGACAGACAGCTGGTTTCGCCGGGTAGGCGGCCGATGACCTTGACCCGGCGACGGGATTCTCCGAAGGTGCGTTCGATGAGGTTGGAATGGCGGATGCGTGTCCAGTGTTGGCGGGGGAAGCGCAAATGCACGCTCAGCGAGGCGAAGTCGTTGGCCAGGCAAGCGACCGCGGCTGGGTAGAGCCCGCGGTATGTGGTGGTGAACTCCTCGGCGCGGCGGGTGGCTTCATCCACGGCCTGCTGGCCGGGTGGCTGGTCAATGTCATCGAAGATCGACCAGAACGCGGCTTTGATCTCGTCCTGGACCGCGACAGGTGTCTTGGCGATGACGTTACGGCAGCGATGGATCAGACACCGCTGACGCAGGCTTGCCGGAAACGTGGTCTCCCATGCGGCGATCAGGCCCGGCGCCCCGTCGGAGATGCCCAGTAGCGGCGGGCGTAGTCCCCGGTTCCTCAGGTCAGCCAAGAAGTCGGCCCACGCATCAGCCGACTCCGCTGCGGCTGGGGCCAGCCCAATAAACAGGGGCTTGCCGTCGGTGCAGATGCCCCAGGCGGCCAGCACCGGCTCGGCCGGGGCGTTGGGATGCATCCGAAAGTTCGAGGCATCCAAGAACAGGTAGTCCAACACCAGCTCATCAAGGCGTCGAGACGACCACGCAGCGAACTCGTCTTTGATGGCCGCACAAATCCGGCTCACCGTCGAGCGCGACAACGCCGCCTGCGAGCCCAGCACCTCGGCCAACGCGGCCTCGATGTCGCGATCCGACAAACCGCGCACCCATCCCGAAATCACCAACGCCTCCAGAGCGTGGGTGCGCGTCACCCCGGCACCGAATAGCCGCGAACAGAACCGCTCGTCGGTGTCGCGTAGTTTCGGGCGGCATAATTCGACCGAGCCCATCGTGGTCTTCACCGTCGCCGGCGGTTGATACCCATTGCGGTACCCGCCCGGGCCGTCCTGAACCCGACGCTGGTGACGGGCTCGGCCCAACACTGCTTCTACCTCGGCCTCCACGGCGACCTGAAACACCAGACGCACCGATAACCGCCCGACCTCCTCCAAAATCTCGGTCAACGGCCGCTCGGTCGCGGCGAACAACTGATCCATCTCAACACGCACACGCTCAATCGGCGATACTCGCTTGGTCACGGGCGTAGCCCCTCCTTCATAGCTTTCGTCGGTTGCGACGGAACCTACGCCCGTGACCATTTACACCAGCGATGAGACGCGACCGTTTGGGGAATGCGAATCGATTCATCACATGAGAGTAAAACTCGTCCAGCCAGTGCGCGGCTAGCCGACCAACACTGCGTTGGAGTTGTTGCCTTGGGCTTGATACCTGACCAGGGTGATTCGCTGTGCGCGTAGCTTGATCGGATTTGTCCGAAATACCTGGATTCAGGTTCGATGGCGCAGGTAGGCGACAGTACAGCTAATGGGTTATATTGACAGGCGGCTGAGCCGGAAACGCGAGGCCCTGCTTTCATTTCGCAGAACGCGTGCGGGAAGCGAAAGGCTAGGATCCGCGATGCCTTTAGGCGTGTTCGGACGTAGTGACGCTGAGATTGATCTCTTGGTGCGCGGCAAGCAGTCGGGGATCGCGGTCGTGGGCTTCGGCTACATCGGCACGGTAATTGGTGCGGTGTTGGCTGACCGAGGTTGGCCGGTCACGGGGATTGACGTCAGACGAGACGTTGTCGACGAGATCAACCTGGGTAAGACAACCGTGCCGGTCGTGTCCGGGATCCGGTGTAAATAGGGAGCACGCGCGTAGGTTCCGCTTCACGACCTGCAAGTCTGCGAAGAAGGAGTCACGCCCGTGCCTGTCCGCGTATCAGCGACCGACCGTATCCGCACCAAAATCGACGCCCTGTTCGCCGAGGATCGGGAACTGCCTGAAATCCTTGAAGAAATCGCCCGCCTCGGCGCCCAGCTACTGATGCAGGCGGCCCTGGAGGCTGAGGTCACCGAGTTCCTCGGTCGTGAACGCTACCAACGTACCGCCGCCTGTGCCGACGCTAACGGCGGTTCGCGCAACGGATATCGGCCGGTGACCATCAAGACCACCACAGGTGCGGTCACCTTGGAGCGGCCGAAACTGCGTGGCACCATGCAAGCGTTCGCCTCTCGGCTGTTCGGTAAGCATGTGACGAAAACCAACGCCCTGGAAACGCTGGTGATCGCCTCGTTCATCCGCGGCCTGTCCGTCCGGGATGTCAAGGCCACCCTCGCTGAAGCGCTCGGCGATCAGGCGGCGATCTCCAAGTCCGCGGTTTCGGAAGTCTGTAAGGCGATCCGGGCCGAATACCAGGCGTGGGCTCGTCGCCCACTCGGTGAGATCGCTCTGGACTACCTGTTTTTGGACGCCAGTTTCTTTCGGATGCATCCCGGGTCGCCGGCCGAGCCTGTGCTCGCCGCCTGGGGCGTCACCACCGAGGGCAAACCCGTGTTCGTCGGATTGTCACCCGGGACCGGAGAGTCCACCGACGCGTGGTCCGACTTCCTGACCGACCTGCGCGAACGCGGTCTTGCCACTCCGCTGCTGATCGTCTCTGACGGCGCCAAGGGACTGATCGCAGCCATCGAACAAATCTACCCAAAAGCGTTGCGCCAGAGATGTCTTATTCATCGCCTTCGCAACGTGCTTGCGAAGATCCCCACCGGGATGCAAGTCGAGGTCCGTGACGGATACTGGGCGATTTTTGATACCACCGGCCTGGGTATCGAGCCGGGACCGCAGCTGGTTGAGATCGTCGACAAGCGGATCGAGGCGTTCGCCGCTAAATACTCCGACCTCTACCCGGCGGCTATGCGGATCCTGCTCACCGACAAAGCAGGGCTGACCGCCTATCTGCGGTTTCCGGTTGAACACCATGGCCGCGTTCGGCACTCAAATTTCATTGAGCGCTCCTTTGGAGAAACTAAGCGACGGACCAAGGTCATTGGCCGATTCCCCGGCGAGACCAGCGCCATCAGCCTGGTGTGGGCCGTGCTCGACCGCGCCTCGGCCGGTTGGCGCGGCCTCACCATGACACCGGTCGGCACCCGACTGCTGCAAGACCTACGCCGATCCCTGCTCGACTCACCCCGCCAACTGCGACCGCCTCAAAGTCAAGCACCTACCGGCCAGGCAGATCCCGTCTCCGCCACGGCGTAGCGAGGCGCACGCACGCGTGACGACGCCCACCCGGTCCCAGTAAGGGGAGGTGAGGGAAACCGTTTGCCACGGCGGCGTGGCCGTGGTCGATAGCCTGCACAATGTGGATCTGAATGGGATGACAGCGGTGGTGACCGGCGCAGCTAGTGGCATCGGGCGCGCGTTGGCGCATGCACTGGCCGACCGTGGAGCCAACCTCGTGCTCGCCGACATCGACACCGTCACATTGAGCGAAGTTTCGCAGTCACTGGGGGCACAAGCGGTTCCCACTGACGTTGCCATGCCGGATGCGGTCGAATCGCTCGCTGAAGCCGCCGGCGACGCCCGGGTCGTGTGCCTGAACGCCGGAATCACCGGTAGGAGCTTTGGTGCTCCGTGGGAAGTGGCCGCTCCTGACTGGAACAGGGTGTTCGCGGTCAACGTCGGTGGCGTTGTCAACGGCTTGCGTGCGTTCGTACCCAGACTGCTGGCCGCGAACCAGCCCGCGCACATCCTGATCACCGGCTCATTGGCTGGGGTGCTGACCTTTCCCAGCGGCGGCGCTTACGGACCCTCCAAGCACGCCGTCGTGGCCGTGGCCGAACACACCGCGCTGGCACTGGCCGACACGCCGATCGGCGTGAGCATGATCTGCCCCGCCCTGGTCTCGACAGGCATGTCCACCGACGGCATCGACCCCGCCGAGGTCGCTGCACAGGCGCTGGCCACTATCGACCGCGGAATCTTCGCTGCGGTCCCACCCGACTGGCAGCGCACCCTCATCACCGCGGCATCGCGTCGCGCCACTGGTCAGCGTCCCGAATCGCCTGCGGTCGCCACCTCGACCACGCAGAAACAACCACCAGCGCCCTCATAGCCCAAACATCGCCGGCGCACGAACCACGACCGGCCCGTACAACCCCCAACCCGCGAATCGACCTGCCGCCGAACCAGACGCCCGTATGCTAACAGCGGAGCGAAACTGGCCCTGCCTTTTACACCGGCATCTGGACGCAGCCACCGTGCCGGAGCCAGGGCTCAACGAACTTGTTTCCAACAGCGTACGAGTCGGGCGGCTTTGTGCCACGACCGACTTCGGCATTCTTTCGGAAAATGATTTCGTCATTGTGAACGTTGGCACGCCGCTTGGCCCAGACTTCGAGCCCATCGTCGACGACATTACGGCGGCAGCGCGTTCGGTAGGAGAGCATTTGCATGCCGGCCACCTCGTGATCCTCAAGAGCACAGTGCCACCCGACACCACCGAACGTGTCTTTAGGCCGATCCTTGAAGAGGCGTCTGGACTGCGGGCAGGGGTCGATTTCGGGTTGGCGTTCTGCCCCGAGCGACTGGCCGAAGGCCAAGCCATCCACGAGCTGACGTCGATCCCCATCGTGGTCGGTGCTATCGATGAGCGCAGCGCCCGGGCCTGCTCCGCGCTGTGGCGGCATGCCTTGGGAGTGCATTCCATTGTCGTCAACGACCCGCGCACCGCCGAGATGGTCAAGCTTGCCGACAACCTCTGGATCGATCTCAATGTCGCGCTGGCGAACGAGCTGGCCAAGCTATGCGACCGGCTCGGGATGGACGTTCTTCAAGTCATCGGAGCGGCGAACACGATGCCCAAAGGCAGCCACGATGTGAATATTTTGATGCCGAGCATGGGGGTCGGCGGCTACTGCCTGACGAAGGATCCGTGGTTCGTCGACCACCTGGGAAAGTCCCTAGGGCTAGACCTGGCAATCCCTCGTACGTCGAGAACCGTCAATGACGCGATGCCTGCTCACACCTACGAGCTACTTGAGCAGCTCCTCGCCGAACAAGGAAAACAAATCAAGAAAAGCAAGATTGCGGTGCTGGGCATAGCGTTCAAAAACAACACCGGCGATTGTCGGCTGACGCCCACCAAACATGTCGTTGCTTTGCTTGAGGAGACCGGCTGCGAGCTTTCGATCCATGACCCATGGGTGACCGACGCTGAGGCTCTCACAGTCACGAAGATGCCCCTGACCGCAGACATCGAGACGGCGGTCGAGGGCGCCGATGCGTTGGTGCTTCTAACGGGCCACCGGCAGTTTCATCAGATCCCGCTGGTCCGGCTCGCGGACCTGGTGTCGACCAGATGCGTTTTCCTGGATGGGCGCAACAGCTTCGACCCGGCAGCAGTGCGCGCCGCTGGCCTCGTATACAAGGGCATCGGCCGATAGGTGAACGTAAGCCGACACGTGGCATGAAAGAGCAAAGATGTCCAACGTCGTAGTGACAGGCGGCTACGGTTTCATCGGGTCGCACCTGGTCTCGGCGTTACTGGGCAGGGGAGACTCGGTCACGGTTTTCGACGTCGCAAAGGGGGACACTCGCGACCGCGGTATCGACTTCGACGGGCACACCAACTTCCGGTTCGTGCCGGGCGATATCACCGATTTGTCGGCTCTGGAAAAAGCGGTGACGTCTAGTGTCGACACGGTCTTCCACCTGGCCGCGGTGGTTGGTGTCAAGAACTACGTCGAAAATCCGCTCAGAGTTGTCGATGTCAACGTGGCTGGTACTCGCAACGTCCTCGACCTTTGCCATCGGTACGGGGCGCACATGGTGTTGGCCAGCACCTCTGAGGTGTTTGGGAAGAACCCGAGTCCACCGTTCGCTGAGGACGACGATCGAGTCCTCGGTTCGACGCGGGTTTCGCGCTGGAGCTACAGCACCAGCAAAGCCATGGCCGAGCACCTCGCTTTTGCGATGTACACGACCTACGCACTACCGGTAACGGTCGTGCGCTATTTCAACGTCTACGGACCGCGGCAGAATCCGATTTTCGTGATCTCGCAGAGCATTCATCGGATCCTCAACGGTCACCCACCGTTGCTCTACGACACGGGAGAGCAGACACGGTGTTTTACCTACGTCGACGACGCCATCGCCGGCACGTTGCTCGCTGCCGACAGCAACGTGGCAATCGGTGAGGCCTACAACATTGGGAGCATGACCGAGACGACTATTCGGGATGTCGTTGGCTTGGCGATCAAGATTGCAAATGTCGATTCGGTGACTAGCGCCGAATTTGTTGATGCCGCTGCGCACTATGGTGCTCACTACGAGGACATTCCTCGTCGTATCCCCGACACGACCAAGGCCCAGCGGGAGTTGGGATGGCGCCTCCGTGTTGATATCGAAGAAGGGATCGGCCGCACCGTCGATTGGATGCGGGCCAACTCGTGGTATCTCCAATAGCTCGTGGTATCTCCAATAGATCGAGAGACGGCTGACAGGTCTTAGGCCAGGTGGTGCGACAACACAGCGGCGGCCGGCCGGGGCATGGCGCGCGACAGGTATTGATTCGCTGCCATCGCAGATCGATCGACTCTTTGCGGTCGCACGGCCAAGTGCTTTCGGTTCAACATCATGGCGGTCACACGTAACCTCGAACCGATATGCCGACGTTAGGGTGTCGGCCTGCGGTCACACTAGGGATTGGCATTATCACTTAGTCGGTTGCGAGGCGCGAACCGATCAATCCCGAATCTCGAGAAAAGAGCCACAGCAATCGAAGCGTTGGATGGGCTCGGTTGCGTGTCGCAGCAGGGATTTTCATGCTCCCGCTCCCATTATCGGAGACCATGGTCATGTACAACCCAGACTACGAATCAGGCGATGAAACTCGATGGCGTCAGCAAGCGCACGATTCAACGCCGCGCCGGCGAACTCACGGCAAACGGAGCCTGGAACTACGCAAGCGGGACGCTAGCGGCCAATGGCGCATTTCCGTAGAGACGATGCGTGAAATCGGGTTCGAGGCCGGTCGGCCGCCATCTGTGGATACCCGTGTTGAGGGGCAGAGTCTGGGCAGACACCTTGGCAGCATGGGCGTTGTAACCGATGACGGCAGCCTGGCCGCACAGATGCACGACTGGCGCCGCGTCACCGAATGCGAGTCCCACGGTGAGCAGGCCAAGGTTACCCTTGAGGCCACTGTGGTGCACGACTGGCGCCGTGTCACCGAATGCGAGTCCCACGCTAAGGAGATCGGCCTTGAGCTGGGGACCGCCGCCGCCCCGGCGGGAGGCTGGCGTGGTCTTGCCGCGGAGGAGCCTGATGCGGATGAGGTCACCGTTGAGCTGGAGACCGCCGCCGCCCAGGTGGAAGACTGGCGTCGCCGCGCTGAGATCGCCGAGGCCCGGGCCGCCGAGCGCGAGCGGATCATTGCGATTCAGTCGAAGATGATCCTCGCCCTAGAGGCCCCACGCGGTGGCGCTCATGCTGAGTCCCCTGCCGACCCCGCGGCTGCGCCGTCGACGGCGCTTTCCTGGCCTTCTCGCTGGCCTTTTCTTGTTCGTCTGCGCCGTTCCCAGCGTCCTACCGCGGAGCCGGAGGGGCCCGAGAAAGTTGGCGGTTAAGGAGCCTATCCACTGATTTCGGCTTGCACGGTTAGCCGCGGAACCCAAGTAACCGGTGTCGCAAGATGACCGTCATGCCGAATTTTGGTTTGGAGCGGCTGCGCAAAAGGAGCCAGCTCAGCCGCTGGCCATGCCGCTGGCCAGTAGCGACACCCCGACTACCGCCAAGATGGCCACCAGGATCTGTCGGCGGTGAGCCAATGCCCAGTCGTGCAGCAGTTGTAGCACCGCCTGGGTCTTCGTCGGCGTGACCAAGTAGCTAGCGAGGATAACCTCGACAACCGCGAGCATTGCGACGACGAACGCGACGACGGCGCTGAACTGCGTGCCGATCGCGGCTCCAGAGCCCACGACGGTTGCGAGTATGAATAGCACCGGCAAGGGGGGCGCCCCGGCAAATGTAAAACCGATTACCCAAGCGACCCACAGGGACCCATTCTCCCAGGCATTGTGGCCACGGCCGAGTAGTCGCCGGACTCTGGAGCTACCATCTGTCGCCGCATCCTGCGCGCGCCTCAACAGCCGCGAGATTGCGGGCGGTGTATGGGAGTGTGGCTCCAGGGTTGATGTGTTGCCGGGCGCTGTCGGCAGGTAGGCGCGCTGGTGCCGGCGGGCCAGCGAGTGCAGTGCCATTAGTGCGGCGATCGCTAACGTGAGCACGCCCATGCCGATGAGGACGTGCCGGACGGTGGAGTTGGCAGCTGGCGCGGTCCAATGTTCAATTGAGGAAAATATCGGCGTCCAGTGCAGCACCATTAGCGGAATCAACAGGGTGAGAACACACGCTGTCAGGCTGCCGACCCAGTAGGAGGCCAGGTTTGGCACAGGACGTGGCCGGGAGGTCATGAGAAGGGTGATGCCAAGGCGTACCGGGTCGAGCGCTAACAGAAGCGCCAGCCCCAGGACTGAGGTCCACACGGCCGGAACACTACACTGTGGCGCTATCTGCTGGCCTGTGAATCTTCTTTGGGCTTTTCTGCGCTTAGTTGGCGCCGATTTTGATTGCCGGTGTTGGGGCTGAGCCGTGCAACCGGCGGGACCTTCCATACGGCTTCAGCATGCTTTTCGATGGCATTCGTCCGAGTGAACCTCGTACCTGCCTGAGGATGGGGCATTTCGATGGCGCCGTTAAGCACGTTCCTACGCGTTAGCGTGCCGCTGGAATTGAAACTACGCAACAAACAAAGGAACTCGAGCGTCACTGCTATCGTTACTTGGCGCCTACAGCCGTTCTGCCGGCTCGACGGCTAATCGAATTCGGCGCCGTCCCGCCAGGTCGCATAGTCATCGGCTGGCGACCGAGGACCTGATGTGCTTTCCTGTGACGTAGAGTTCCTGGTCGAGGAGGGTCAAGTGAACGAGGTTGTCAAAGAATGCCGGCTATGCGAATCGACTGGTCCCCATCAAACTACTGTAGTTCGCGAGATGATGTTCGGAACTCAGGAACAGTTTGAATATTATAGCTGTTCCGCATGCGAGACTCTGCAGATTGTTAACGCGCTCGAGGGTGAAGACCTTATGCGACACTACCCTCACAATTATTACTCATACAACGCTACGGCTCAGCCGAGCGTTCTTCGGTGGCTGATTTCGCAGCAGGATCGCGCTAAGTTGCGCAGTGGAGGTCGGCTGGTCGGTACTTTCATGAAGTTGCCCGTGCCAGACGGCGTCATCCGGGTTCTCCTCGGCGGCGATGTCGTCAGAATGCTTGCTGGTCTCGGGGTGGAGCGCGGCGCGCGAATTCTGGACGTGGGCTGTGGCGACGGTGCGCTGCTTGACCGGTTGGCCAAAGTTGGATTCAACAACTTGTCTGGCGCGGACCCGTTCATCGCGGCCAACGGCGAGACGCCTGGTGGTGTGCCGCTCATGAAGCAAGGCTTAAGTGAAGTAACTGGCGAATTCGATTTCATTATGTTCAATCATTCGCTCGAACATCTTCCCGAGTTTGTCTCGGCGCTTAAGCTGACGCACGAGAAACTCGCTTCGGGAGGAATTTGCTTAGTGCGTCTGCCGACGACTTCATCCGAAGCGTGGGCGACGTATGGCGCGGATTGGGTACAAATCGATGCGCCTCGGCATATCGTAGTACCTTCACGGCAGGGAATGGCGCTTGCAGCTGAACGCGCCGGTTTTCGAGTGGAGGAAACATTCGACGATTCGACGTTAGGTCAGTTTATGGGTAGCGAAGCCTATCGGCGCGATGTTGCAGTAACTGATCCCAAAATTTTACGGATGTTTGGACTCAAGCAAATCTGGGAGTGGGAAAAACGCGCGAAAAAACTCAATCGGCAGGGCCGTGGTGACCAGGCCGGTTTTGTCTTGCGGGTCAAGTGAGGGGGAGCGGGACTCTTCTGCCGCTGCGCCCTCCCGGCGGCGCCCTGGTGGTCTTCGCTACTTACGCCACAACACAGCAGACCCATCTATGTCGACGATCTCGGCAGTTACTTCGTGTTTCGCGCGGTAGTCCGTTACGGCTTTACGGCACGCGAGAATTTGGTAGTCATCAATGATGCAGAACCCTCCGGGAGACAGCCGCGGGTAGAGCGCGTCGAGTGCTTGGATGGTGGATTCGTATAGGTCGCCGTCAAGTCTTAATAAGGCGATGCGATCGATCGGCGCATCGTGGAGCGTATCTTTGAACCAGCCGGGAAGAAAGCGGACCTGATCATCGAGCAGCCCGTACCGCTGGAAATTTGCCCGGACCTCCGTTTCGGACACCGCGAGTATGCCCGAAAGGAGATCTCCTCTCATCCATTTGTCTGCTGTGTAGTTCGCGGTGTCCGGGCGCGGCAGGCCTTCGAACGAATCAGCCAGCCACACGCATCTGGTCTCGTCCGCATAGGCGGCCAGGACCGCGCGCATCAGGATGCAAGCCCCCCCTCGCCACACTCCGCACTCGATCAGATCGCCGGGGATATCGTCGGTTAGCACGGTTTCGACGCAACGCTGCAAACTGGTGAGTCTCTGCATTCCGATCATCGTCTCGGCATTTGGGGGCCAGACGAGACCGAGGTCGCGCTTGCGTTGACCGAACGGGCTTGTGCGCATCAGCATCGGGTGAAGGGTGTTGAAGGCTTTGAGGAGTAGGCGTCGCCGCAGTGGCCATTGCGCGGGCGTCCGCTCGTCCATCCCGTATCGGGTGAGGTCGCGCCGGACCTGTTCGAGGTACACAGACGGGGCATCGCCATCGGTCACGGTCCAACTACTCCTGGCGTGTTCCCCGTGAATGAGTCCAGCTTGTTTTAGAGTCTCGTGGCCCTAAACGTGGGCTGGAAGGGACAAGGAAATGGCTGGTCGTAAGAGGTATGCCGCCGAAGACATTGTGCGCAAGCTGCGCCGAGCTGATGAGCTGGCCGCCGGCGGCAGCTCCGGTGAGCAGATCGCTGCCGAGCTGGGGGTATCGGCGGCCACCCTGTACAACTGGCGCCGAGCCTACGGGGGAATGGATCTCGATGCGGCCCGCGAGCTCAAGGAACTGCGCGAGCAAAACGGGCGGCTCAAACGGCTGTTGGCCGAGGCCGAGCTCGTCAAAGACGCCCTACGTGAGGTGGCCAAGGGAAAATTTTGAGCCCAGCCGCCAAACGCCGCGCCGTGGACATGCTCACAGAAGTCAAGGGCATCTCAGAACGGTTGGCGTGCCAAGCGGTTGGGCTGGCCCGCTCAACCTACCGACGTGTCCGTATCGACCAGACCCCGGCGGACCCGGATGCCGATCTGCGGGCCTGGCTGCGTTCCTACGCCCGCAAACACCCCTGTCACGGGTTTCGCCGTGCGTGGTCGGCGTTGCGCTACGACGAGCATCACCAGGTCAACAAGAAGAAGATCCACCGGCTGTGGCGCCAAGAGGGACTGCAAGTCGCCGTCCGCTCCCCACGCAAACGTGGTGGTGTGCCCTCAGTGCCGCCGATCATCGCCGATGCCCCCAAGGTGGTGTGGGCGCTGGATTTTCAGTTTGACTCCACTATCGACGGCAGGTCGGTCAAGATCGCCTCGATGCTCGATGAGCACACTCGCGAGTCGCTGCTGGACATGACCGCACGCTCCATCACCGCCGAGGCGCTGGTCGACGAGCTCGAGCGAGTGTTCACCACTGCCGGGGGTCCGCCCACGGTGCTGCGCATGGACAACGGGCCGGAGCTGATTTCTCAAGCGTTGCAGCAGTTTTGCGACGGAAAAGTCGGGCTGACCTATATCCCCCCAGGTCAGCCCTGGAAAAACCCCTACATTGAATCCTTTAACAGCCGCTTACGAAAGGAGTGTCTGAACCGCAACTACTGGACTGACCTGCTCGAAGCCAAGGTGGTGATCAGCGATTTCAAACACGAGCACAACCACCGCCACCGCCACTCATCGCTGGGTTATCGCACTCCGGCCGAATACGCTGCCCAATGCAGCCACACCCATCACCCCATAGCCTGCGACATCAACTAAAATCCAGATCAACAACAACCTGGCTCTAATTCCAGGTGGACCCGATATCGGGGACCAGCCACTCCCATCTTGTATTCCGGTGTTCCTAGCGCTGAGCCTAGACTTCCAGTGACGCGACGCTCTCGCTTTCATTCCGCAGGACATGCACGAGAAAGTGGAAGGCTAAAACGCGCGATGAAATTTGTGCTGGCGAGTTATGGAACTCGCGGTGATGTCGAGCCTTGCGCGGCGATCGGGCGTGAACTGCTGCGCAGAGGACACGACGTGTGTATGGCAGTCGCGCCCGACCTCGTTGACTTTGCCGACTCGGTTGGGCTTGCCACCGTCGCTTACGGACCGAATGCGCGGGCGTGGCAGGACCTGCACCGCGACTTGTTGACTCACCTATTCCGCAAGTTCTGGAAGATCCGCGATCTAATCAGATTGCGGCGCGCGGATTGGGAGCTGTTCACTCAGTGTTGGGAAGAGGCCAGCACGACCCTCACGTCATTGGCAAATGAGGCCGATCTGCTACTCACCATCGTGATCGCCGAGCAGGTCGCTGCCAACGTTGCAGAGCATTACGACATTCCTTTGGCCACGCTCCATACCTTCCCCATGCGGGCTAACGGCAAGCTCGTTCCGATCCTGCCAGCGTCGTTGGGTCGCTTCGCGATGACAGCGTCCGAGTGGC
The DNA here is from genome assembly GCF_965230835.1 of Mycobacterium sp. GTDB lineage: Bacteria > Actinomycetota > Actinomycetes > Mycobacteriales > Mycobacteriaceae > Mycobacterium. Next base: position 1,475,114 of record NZ_CBDDLW010000002.1, on the reverse strand, counting down.
TGGGTTGGCCCATGACAAAGAAGCTCGAGGACGCGCAGCGCCGTGAACTGGGCCTGCCGAAGGCATCGGCCCCTGCCTCACGGCAGATCGCCGAACGAGGATCTCTGGAAATCCAGGCCTACGACGCGGTGTGCTTTCCCGGGCTGGCAGCCGAATGGGTGAAATGGAATGGGCCCGATGGCCCTTTAAGGCCCTTTGTCGGCGCCCTGACGATGGAGTTGGCGTCGGATGCTGATGAGGAGGTCGCCTCGTGGATCGCCGCGGGAACACCACCGATCTTCTTCGGTTTTGGCAGCACTTTAGTGCTATCTCCCGCCGACACGATCGCCATGATCGGCGCGGCGTGTGCGCAATTAGGCGAGCGTGCGTTGGTTTGCTCCGCCGCGACAGACTTCAGCGGCGTCCCCCATGTGGAGCGCGTCAAGGTGGTGGGCACGCTGAATTACGCGGCCGCCTTCCCCGCCTGCCGCGCGATCGTGCACCACGGGGGCGCCGGCACCACAGCTGCGGGCATGCGCGCCGGAGTCCCCCAATTGATCCTTTCGACGTTGGGTGATCAGACGCTCTGGGGAGCCCGGGTCAAACGACTCGAAGTGGGAACCTATCGCCGTTTGTCGAGCACTACCCGGGAATCGCTGATAGCGGACCTTCGCACAGTCCTGGGCCCGCAGTACGTGGCCCGGGCCCGCGAGATTGCCGTCCACATGACCGAACCCGGCGCCAGCGTGGCGACCGCCGCCGATCTCCTGGAAGATTTCGCCCGCCGCGGGCGTGTTGAGTGACATGCTTCGGCGGTTGTCGAGATGGTCGGCGTCAGCCACGTCCGGAGGATTCCATCGGTGGCGGTTAATGGGATGTCCGCCGGACCGCTGGTCGCAGCCTTTCGGCATTTTTGCAACGCTGCGGCCCGCAGCCAAACGGGCATTCGAGGCGGTAGGCTCTGCTGGGCAAATCGGAGTTCTCTTACCGATGTGCTCGGCCATCGAGTGCATCCCCTGCCACCGGCTATGCAAAGGACGTGAGGCTGCCGCTTTCATGTCGTAGCACACGCAAGGGAAGTGAAAGGCCAAGATCAGCGATGAAATTTGTGCTGGCATGCTATGGAAGTCGTGGCGATGTCGAGCCGTCTGTCGCTGTCGGCCGTGAGCTTTTGCGTCGCGGGCACGACGTGCACATGGCTGTTCCGCCCGACCTTATTGGCTTCGCCGAGGCGGCTGGGCCCGCGGCGGTCCCTTACGGGCCAGAAGTCGGGCCCATTGTGGACGCTCACACCAACTTCTGGACGCTACTTTTCCGCAACTTCTGGCACATCCAGGAGCTGGCCAGGTTGCGGCGTGAGGTCGCGTCGCCCGTCATCCAGCGCTGGGAGGAGATCAACACGACGCTGAGGTCGCTAGCGAACGGGGCCGATCTGCTCGTCACCAGCGTGAATTTTGAACAGCCCGCCGCCAACGTGGCAGAGTACTACGACATTCCGTTGGCGACGCTGCACATATCGCCGATGCGTGCTAACGGCCAGCTTGTTTCGATGCTGCCGGCGCCATTAGGCCGCTCGGTAATGACGGCGTATGAGTGGGTGGCTTGGCGCGCGGCGAAGAAGCTCGAAGATACGCAGCGCCGTGAGCTGGGCCTGTCGAAGGCCACAAAGCCATCGCCGCGACGGATCGCCGAACGTGGATCTCTGGAAATCCAGGCCTACGATGCGGTGTGTTTTCCCGGGCTGGCAGCCGAATGGGCGAAATGGAATGGGCCCAATGGCCCGCTAAGGCCCTTTGTCGGTGCGCTAACGATGGCGTTGCCGGCAGCTCCCGATAGCGAGGTTGCTTCGTGGATTTCCGCGGGCACGCCACCGATCTTCTTTGGGTTTGGCAGCATACCGGTCGGTTCTCCGGCCGACACGCTTGCCATGATCAGCGCGGCTTGCGCGCAATTGGGCGAGCGGGCGTTGGTATGCGCCGGCTGGAGTGACTTCAGCCGGGTCCCGCATTTCGAGCATGTCAAGGTAGTGGGCGCAGTCAACTTCGCGGCCATCTTTCCGGCCTGCCGCGCGGTTGTGCATCACGGTGGCGTGGGTACCACGGCTGCGGGTCTGCGCGCCGGAGTGCCCACGTTGATTCTTTCAACGGACCTCGAACACATGCTTTGGGGAGCCCGGGTGAAGCGACTGCAGGTAGGTACCGCCCGGCGCTTGTCGAGCACCACGGCGGAATCGCTGGTCGCGGACCTTCGCACTGTCCTCGCCCCGCGATGTGTCGCCCGGGCACGCGAGATCGGCGCCCGGATGACTAAACCCGCCGAAAGTGTTGCGTCCGCAGCTGATCTTGTAGAGGATTTCGCCCGCGTTGGTCCTCGATAGTCGATCCCGTCAATAGGCTTCTCGACGGGCTCCGGTGCGCGCGTATGGCAGGAGCTGACAGAGCGATCTGCGCCGTTGTAGTGACTAAATCGGTCGGACGGCCATGAGAGAGACTGCCGTCACACCCGCTCGGGTAACATCCCCGGCTATGAATGCTCCGATAAGGCTGTCGAAGTGCCGCTGGATTAGCGGCGGCATCGATACGGTGCTTGTTTGCGCCGCCAACGAGCGCCAAATGCGACATCGTCCTCGATCGGGCGGTGCTTGTGCGGTTGCGGAACGTCGCACCGGCGCATCTATCGGTGTAGCGCGCAGCACTGGATGTCGCCAGCATCGAAACCCCGTGGCCCCCGCGAATTGCATCACCTACTGAGCACCGTGATGGGTCACACCCAGGAAGTTGGTCGGAATCGCGCACCGACGTCGTTGGCCACCAATGTGGTTTCTCGGCGGGGCTTCCACTCATGTCGACGAGATGGTCTGGAGGACTGGTGAGTATCAATCCCTTTGACGACGAAAGCGGCAGCTTTTTTGTCCTCGTCAACGACGAGGAGCAACACAGCTTGTGGCCGGCCTTCGCCGATGTTCCAGCCGGCTGGCGGGTGGTTTACGGCGAAGCCGGGCGCGCCGCATGTCTGGACTATATCGAACAAAACTGGCCCGATATACGGCCAAAGAGTCTGCGCGAGAGGCTGACAGAAGGCAATAAGTAAACAGTGGGAGAGTTCGATGGAACTTGACGATCGGGCGCTTCCGCTGACGCGCGGACAGCTGGATATATGGATTGGGGAAGAAACGGGTCGCTTCGGGGCGAAGTGGCAGATTGGCTTGCTCGCCCGAATCGATGGCGCGGTAGATCCAGATCTTCTCGAACGGGCGATCCGTCAAGTAGTTCGCGAGGCCGAGCCGCTGCGAGCTGCATTCTTTCAAGTGAATGGACAGATTTTCCAAAAAGCGATTGATTACCCCAACATCGAGGTTGCTCGCTATAACCTCATGGGTTCGCGGGAGCCTGAACGGGACGCTTATGGGCTCGCGGCATCAATTCAACGCACGTTGATGCCGCTGACGGGCCCGTTGTTCAAATTTGCATTGTTTCAGACACGGGTCGATGAATTATACTTCTTCGTGTGTTGCCATCACATTGTGATGGACGGAATTGGTCTTGCGCTTATTTGTCATCGGATCGCGGCCATATATTCTGCAATTGCATCGGGAGCGGACATTCCGCCTGCTTTTTTTGGGTCACTGAGTGATCTGATTGATTGCGAGTCGGAATACGAAGCGTCTGCCGACTATCTCGATGACCAGGAGTATTGGGCGAAAAACCGCGGGTCGGAAAGCGAATTGTGGCATCGACTTCCGGATGCCGAGGGCTTGCGCGGTCAGGATGAGTATTCCGTGCCAGTCGAATTGGACCCCTGCGTTGTTGCCGAGATCCGTCAGTTGGCTGATGCACTGGGTGTGCGCCGTGCGTCGGTGCTTACCGCGGCGTGTGCGCTCCTGGTGCGCGGTTGTCAGGCCGCGGGGTCGGAAGTGGTGCTCGATTTCCCGGTAAGCAGACGCGTCCGTCCGGAGGCGCAGACGGTGCCCGGAATGCTCTCCGGGGTGGTACCGCTGGTGTTGAAAGTCTCGCCGGACTCCGAGGTCTCCGCTTTTTGTGAACATGTGGACACGCGAATACGAGAAGCGCTGCAGCATCAGCGGTTCCCAGTGCGCACAATTGAGAACAAATCACGCCTCGACGGCGTCATGCAGGCCCCGAATCGAGTAGTTATAAATTATATCCCCACGACACGTTTAGCGGATCTTGCTGGTGCTTCGGGGTCAGGGGCCGTGACCCATTCTGGCTTCGAGGACCAACTGGAGCTTTGGTTTATTAGAGCCGATGAGAAGATCTTTCTCAATACTGCCGGTCCGAGGCGGTTATTTTTTGATGGCGATGTTCGTGATTTAGTCAAGCGGTTAGAGCGGGTTTTGGTGGCGATGACGGCCGATCCGGGCCGGTCACTGTGGTCGATTGATGTGCTTGATGAGGTTGAGCGTGTCCGTCTTGATGAGATCGGTAATCGGGCGGTGTTGGCTCGGCCGGTGACGTCGGCGGTGTCGGTTCCGGTGTTGTTTGCTGCGCAGGTGGGGCGTGCGCCGGAGGCGGTGGCGGTGAGTTTTGAGGGTGCGTCGGTGACGTATCGCGAGCTTGATGAGGCGGCTAACCGGTTGGCGCATTTGTTGGTTGGTCGGGGTGTGGGTGCTGGTGAGCGGGTGGCGTTGTTGATGGAGCGCTCCGCGGAGGCGGTTGTGGCGATGTTGGCGGTGCTTAAGACGGGGGCGGCTTATGTGCCGATCGACCCGGTGGTGCCTGATGCGCGGATTGAGTTCATGCTCGCTGATGCTGCGCCGATTGTTGCGATCACCATGGCGGGGTTGGCTGATCGGTTGGATGGGTTTGATCTGGGCGTTGTCGATATCGGTGACCCCGGTATTGATAGTTACCCGGGCACGGGTTTGGCTGCTCCGGCCGCTGATGAGGTGGCTTACATCATCTACACCTCGGGCACTACCGGTGTGCCCAAAGGCGTTGCGGTCACCCACCATAACGTCACCCAGTTATTGGCATCGCTGGAGGCAAAGCTGCAGTTGGGGCCGGGACAGGTGTGGTCGCAATGGCATTCGTATGCCTTCGACGGCTCAGTGCACGAGATCTGGGGGGCGTTGTTGGGTGATGGACGGTTGGTGGTGGTGCCGGAGGAAGTAGCCGGCTCGCCAGACGATTTCCACGCGCTGCTGGTTCGCGAGCAAGTCAGCGTTTTGATTCAGACCCCGTCCGCGGTGGGGATGTTGTCGTCGGAGGGTTTGGAGTCGGTGGCGTTGGTGCTGGGCGGTGAGGCGTGTCCGGTCGAACTGGTGGATCGGTGGGCGCCGGGGCGGGTGATGGTCAACGCGTATGGCCCCACCGAGACCACCGTGGATGTGGCCTTGACTGCGCCTTTAACGGCGGGGTCGGGTGCGGTGCCGATTGGTGCGCCGGTGGCGGGGGCGGCGTTGTTTGTGCTTGATGGGTGGTTGCGGCCGGTGCCGGTTGGGGTGGTGGGGGAGTTGTATGTGGCTGGTCGTGGGGTGGGTGTGGGGTATGTGGGTCGGGCGGGGTTGACGGGGTCGCGGTTTGTGGCGTGTCCGTTTGTTGGTGTGGGGGTGTTGGGCCAACGGATGTATCGCACGGGGGATTTGGTGTGTTGGCGTGCTGATGGGCAGTTGGATTATCGGGGGCGTGTTGATGAGCAGGTCAAGATTCGTGGGTATCGGATTGAGTTGGGTGAGGTGCGTGCGGCTCTGGCTGGGGTGGGTGGGGTTGAGCAGGCGGTGGTGGTTGCTCGTGAGGATCGTCCTGGCGATAAGCGTTTGGTTGGTTATGTCACTGAGTTGGTGACGGGCAGTGTTGATTCGGTTGCTGTGCGTGCGGCGTTGGGTGAGCGGTTGCCGGGGTATATGGTGCCGGCTGCGGTGATGGTGGTTGATGTGTTGCCGTTGACGGCTAACGGCAAGCTTGATACGCGTGCTTTGCCGGTTCCGGAGTATCGCGATGGGGATCGTTATCGTGCTCCGGCGGATGCGGTTGAGGAGATCCTGGCCGGTATTTATGCCTATGTCCTCGGTGTGGAGCGGGTCGGTGTTGATGACTCGTTTTTCGATTTGGGTGGGGACAGCATTTTGTCGATGCAGGTGGTGGCGCGGGCTCGTGCGGCTGGTGTGTTGTGTCGGCCGCGTGATGTTTTCGTTGAGCAGACGGTGGCGCGGTTGGCTCGGGTAGTTGGGACCGCCGGTGATTCGGGTGGTCCGGTTGATGAGGGTGTGGGGTCGGTGTTGGCGACTCCGATTATGTGTTGGTTGCAGGGTGTGCAGGGCCCGGTTGATCAGTTCAATCAGGCGGTGGTGGTGCAGGCTCCGGTGGGTGTGACTGAAGCCGATGTGGTGGTTGTGTTGCAGGCCTTGCTGGATCGGCATGCGATGTTGCGGTTGTGTGTTGACGACGGTGGTGTGGGGCGGTGGTCGCTGCGGGTGCCGGAGGCGGGTTCGGTTGAGGCGCATCGTTGTGTGCGGTCGGTCGAGGTGTTTTCTGAGCAGGCGTTGGTGGAGGCGCGGTCGTGGTTGAATCCGGCCGCTGGGATGATGTTGAGCGCTTTGTGGGTGGCCTCGACGGGTCAGCTGGTGGTGATGATTCATCACCTGGCTGTTGATGGGGTGTCGTGGCGGATTGTGTTGGAGGACATCAATATCGCGTGGGCCCAGCGTTGTGCTGGGCAGCCTGTTGTTTTGCCGGTGGTGGGGACGTCGTTTGCCCGGTGGGCATCGGTGCTCGGTGAACAAGCTCAGGCTGCAGCGGTGGTGGGTCAGGCTGATGTGTGGCGGCGTGTGTTGGCGACCCCGCCGGTGTTGTCGGCAGTGTGTCCCGAACAGGATACCTATGTTACCGCGGGGCGGCTGACGACGTTGCTGGATGCTGAGACGACTCGGATGCTGCTTGGTGAGGTGCCGGCGGCGTTTCATGCTGGGGTGCACGACATTTTGTTGATCGCGTTCGCGTTGGCGTGGGCGCAGTTTTTGGGTAATCCTGGTGGGCTTGTCGGTATCGATGTTGAAGGTCATGGGCGCCAGGAGGAGTTGGGCGCTGATGTGGATTTGTCGCGCACGGTGGGGTGGTTTACCACCAAGTATCCGGTGGCGTTGAGCGTTGGCGGGCCTGTTGGGGGGTTGTCGTGGGCGCAGGTGGTGGCCGGGGTGGCGGGGTTGGGCTCGGTTGTTAAGGATGTCAAGGAGCAGCTTCGGGCTGTGCCTGATGGGCTGACCTATGGTCTGTTGCGTTATCTCAATCCTGATGTTGAGTTGGCTGGGATTGACCCGGTTATCGGGTTTAACTATTTGGGGCGGTTGGGTTCTGCGGCGGCTTATGCCTCTGGTGATGTGTGGCGTTTGAGTCCGGATGGTTTGTCGTTGGCTGGTGTCGCGGCGGCGATACCGATGCCGTTGAGTCATGCGGTGGAGCTCAATGCTGTCACGGTTGATGGTGAGGCTGGTCTGCAGCTGCATGCGGCGTGGACGTGGGCGCCGTCGGTGTTGGATCGCGGGTCGGTGGCTCGGTTGGGTCGGTTGTGGTTCGATGCGTTGGCTGGGATGTGCGCGCATGTGCGTGCTGGTGGGGGCGGATTGACGCCCTCGGATATTGTTCCTGCTCGGCTTACCCAAGGACAGATCGACGAGTTAAGCGATCGGTATCCGATTGCCGATATTTTGCCGTTGACTCCTTTGCAGCAGGGCCTGTTGTTCCACGCCAATACCACCGGCGGCACCGGTGATGACGTGTATGCGATGCAGCTCGATATTGGCGTCGCGGGTCCGCTTGATCAGCGTCGGCTCCATGATGCGGTGCATGCGGTGGTTGTTCGTCATCCCAACTTGGTGGCCCGGTTTTGTGGACGGTTCGATGAGCCGGTTCAGGTCATCGCTGCTGACCCGGTGGCGCCGTGGCGGTATGTGGATCTGGATGGCGTTGCTGATGTTGATGAGCAGGTTGCGCGGGTGTGTGTGGCTGAACGTGCGGCGGTGTGTGAGGTGGCCGACCAGTCGGCTTTTCGGGTGGCGTTGATTCGTATCACGCAGGATCTGCACCGGTTTGTGTTGACGAATCATCATATTGTTCTTGATGGTTGGTCGTTGCCGATCCTGCTGGGGGAAATATTCGCTGCGTATCACGGGCAGCGGCTGCCAGCTGTTGGGTCGTATCGCAGGTTTGTGACGTGGTTGGCTGATCGGGATCGTGATGCTGCTCGTGCGGCCTGGGGTCAGCTGCTGGCTGGTTTTGATATCCCGACCCTGGTTGGTCCACCGGGTTGGGTGGGGCAGGGTCGACGAGCTGTCGAGTCGCTTCAGTTGTCTGCGGCTGTCACGTCGGGGATCGGTGAGTTGGCTCGTCGTTGCCGTACCACGGTCAATGTTGTGTTGCAGGCTGGGTGGGCGCAGTTGTTGATGTGGTTGACCGGTCAGCATGATGTGGCTTTCGGTGTGGCGGTTTCGGGTCGGCCAGCTGAGGTGGCCGGTGTGGAATCGATGGTGGGTCTGTTGATTAATACGGTGCCGGTCCGAGCCACTATCACGCCGGCGACCACTATCGCCGGCCTGCTTGATCAGCTCCAACGCGCTCACAACGACACTCTGGAGCATCAGCATCTGGGGCTAAGCGAGATCCACCGTCTTACCGGCCAGGATCATTTGTTCGACACCTTGTTTGTGTTCGAAAATTATCCGGTCGATCCTGCGGGGTTGTCGGGTGACCACGAGTTGGCCATCACTGAGTTCAGCAGCCGCGAATACAACCATTATCCGTTGACCCTGCAGGCCTTGCCCGGCCATGAATTGGGTCTTCGTGTCGAGTTCGACACCGATGTATTCGACGCCGAACGCATCCAAACATTGATCGAGTGGTTGCGACGGGTGTTGGTGGTGATGACGGCTGATCCGGGCCGGTCACTGTTGTCGTTGGATGTGCTTGATGAGGTTGAGCACGCGCAGTTGGACCAGTGGGGTAATCGGGCGGTGTTGGCTCGGCCGGTGACGTCGGCGGTGTCGGTTCCGGTGTTGTTTGCTGCGCAGGTGGGGCGTGCGCCGGAGGCGGTGGCGGTGAGTTTTGAGGGTGCGTCGGTGACGTATCGCGAGCTTGATGAGGCGGCTAACCGGTTGGCGCATTTGTTGGTTGGTCGGGGTGTGGGTGCTGGTGAGCGGGTGGCGTTGTTGTTGGAGCGCTCCGCGGAGGCGGTTGTGGCGATGTTGGCGGTGCTTAAGACGGGGGCGGCTTATGTGCCGATCGACCCGGTGGTGCCTGATGCGCGGATTGAGTTCATGCTCGCTGATGCTGCGCCGATTGTTGCGATCACCATGGCGGGGTTGGCTGATCGGTTGGATGGGTTTGATCTGGGCGTTGTCGATATCGGTGACCCCGGTATTGATAGTTACCCGGGCACGGGTTTGGCTGCTCCGGCCGCTGATGAGGTGGCTTACATCATCTACACCTCGGGCACTACCGGTGTGCCCAAAGGCGTTGCGGTCACCCACCACAACGTCACTCAACTGGTGGAGTCCCTGCGAGCCGGACCGCTAACGAGACCTCGGCGGGTGGGCTCGCAATGGCACTCCTACAGCTTCGATGTCTCGGTGTGGGAGATGTGGGGGGCTCTGCTGCATGGCGGGCGGTTGGTGGTGGTGCCGGAGCAGGTGGTGCGTTCGCCGCAGGATTTCCATGCCTTGTTGGTTGCTGAGCAGGTCAGCGTATTGGGCCAGACCCCGTCGGCGTTGAGCGCTCTGTCTCGGCAAGGTTTGGAGTCGGCGGCGCTGGTGGTGGCCGGTGAGGCGTGTCCGGTCGAGCTGGTGGATCGGTGGGCGCCGGGGCGGGTGATGATCAACGCTTACGGTCCCACCGAGACGACGGTGTTTGCGTCGGTGAGTGCGCCTTTAACGGCGGGGTCGGGTGCGGTGCCGATTGGTGCGCCGGTGCCGGGGGCGGCGTTGTTTGTGCTTGATGGGTGGTTGCGGCCGGTGCCGGTTGGGGTGGTGGGGGAGTTGTATGTGGCTGGTCGTGGGGTGGGTGTGGGGTATGTGGGTCGGGCGGGGTTGACGGGGTCGCGGTTTGTGGCGTGTCCGTTTGTTGGTGTGGGGGTGTTGGGCCAACGGATGTATCGCACGGGGGATTTGGTGTGTTGGCGTGCTGATGGGCAGTTGGATTATCGGGGGCGTGTTGATGAGCAGGTCAAGATTCGTGGGTATCGGATTGAGTTGGGTGAGGTGCGTGCGGCTCTGGCTGGGGTGGGTGGGGTTGAGCAGGCGGTGGTGGTTGCTCGTGAGGATCGTCCTGGCGATAAGCGTTTGGTTGGTTATGTCACTGAGTTGGTGACGGGCAGTGTTGATTCGGTTGCTGTGCGTGCGGCGTTGGGTGAGCGGTTGCCGGGGTATATGGTGCCGGCTGCGGTGATGGTGGTTGATGTGTTGCCGTTGACGGCTAACGGCAAGCTTGATACGCGTGCTTTGCCGGTTCCGGAGTATCGCGATGGGGATCGTTATCGTGCTCCGGCGGATGCGGTTGAGGAGATCCTGGCCGGTATTTATGCCTATGTCCTCGGTGTGGAGCGGGTCGGTGTTGATGACTCGTTCTTCGATTTGGGTGGGGATTCGCTGTTGGCGATGCGTTTGGTCGCGGCGGTCAATAGTGGTTTGGATGCTGGTCTTTCGGTGCGTGCTGTGTTTGAGGCGCCCACGGTTGCTCAGTTGGCGGTGTGTATTGGGGCTGAGTCTGGTGTGCGTGTGCCGTTGGTGGTTGGTGAGCGTCCGGCGGTGGTTCCGTTGTCGTTTGCTCAAAACCGGTTGTGGTTTTTGGATCAGTTGCAGGGGCCTTCGCCGGTTTACAACATGGCGGTGGCGTTGCGGTTGTGTGGGCGTCTGGATGCTGAGGCGTTGAGGGCTGCGCTGGCTGATGTGGTGGGTCGTCATGAGAGCCTACGCACGTTGTTGCCGGCGGTTGAGGGGATACCTCGGCAGTTGGTGGTGCCGGTGGAGCGGGCTGATTTCGGTTGGGATGTGGTTGATGCCACGGGCTGGTCGGCGGGTCGCTTAGACGAAGAGATCGAAAGTGCGGCGCATTACGCGTTTGATCTTGCGGCTGAGATTCCTTTGCGGGCGCGGCTTTTCCGGGTTGGTGAGGATGAGCATGTGTTTGTGGGTGTGGCTCATCATATTGCTGCTGATGGTTGGTCGGTTACTCCGTTGGTGCGTGATTTGGGTGTGGCGTATGCCAGCCGGTGTGTGGGGCGGGCTCCGGGTTGGGCTGAATTGCCGGTGCAGTATGTCGATTACACGTTGTGGCAGCGTGCTCAGTTCGGTGATCTTGACGACGTCGATGGTCCGATAGCTGCGCAGTTGGGGTATTGGCAGGATGCGTTGGCGGGGATGCCTGAACGGTTGGTGCTTCCTACCGATCGGCCGTATCCGCCGGTGGCTGATCAGTGTGGTGCCACGGTGGAACTGGATTGGCCTGCTGCGTTGCAGCAGGCGGTGGGTGATGTTGCTCGGGAGTGCAACGCGACCAGTTTCATGGTGATCCAGGCGGGTCTTGCGGTGCTGTTGGGCAAGCTGAGTGCGAGTTCTGATGTGGCGGTGGGGTTCCCGATTGCTGGGCGTGGTGACCCTGCTCTTGATGAGTTGGTTGGGTTTTTCGTTAACACCTTGGTGCTGCGGGTCGATCTGGGTGGTGATCCCACTGTTGGGGAGTTGTTGGCTCAGGTGCGGCGGCGCAGCTTGGCTGCCTATGAGCATCAGGATGTGCCTTTTGAGGTGCTTGTGGAGCGGCTTAACCCGACTCGGAGTCTGGCGCATCATCCGCTGGTGCAGGTGGCGTTGGCGTGGCAGAACCTTCCTGGCCATGACACCGGTGCTGCTGGGGCTGGGTTGGTGTTGGGTGATTTGCAGGTTAGTCAGTTGCCGGTGGATACCCACACCGCCCGGATGGATCTGACGTTTTCGCTGTCGCAACGTTTTACCGAGGATGGTGGGCCCGCTGGCATCGGCGGAACGGTGGAGTTTCGTACCGATGTGTTCGACTCGGCCAGCATCCAAACATTGATCGCTCGGCTGCAGCGGGTGTTGGTGGCGATGACGGTCGATCCGGGCCGGCGTGTGTCGTCGATTGATGTGCTTGATGAGGTTGAGCGTGTCCGTCTTGATGAGATCGGTAATCGGGCGGTGTTGGCTCGGCCGGTGACGTCGGCGGTGTCGGTTCCGGTGTTGTTTGCTGCGCAGGTGGGGCGTGCGCCGGAGGCGGTGGCGGTGAGTTTTGAGGGTGCGTCGGTGACGTATCGCGAGCTTGATGAGGCGGCTAACCGGTTGGCGCATTTGTTGGTTGGTCGGGGTGTGGGTGCTGGTGAGCGGGTGGCGTTGTTGTTGGAGCGCTCCGCGGAGGCGGTTGTGGCGATGTTGGCGGTGCTTAAGACGGGGGCGGCTTATGTGCCGATCGACCCGGTGGTGCCTGATGCGCGGATTGAGTTCATGCTCGCTGATGCTGCGCCGATTGTTGCGATCACCATGGCGGGGTTGGCTGATCGGTTGGATGGGTTTGATCTGGGCGTTGTCGATATCGGTGACCCCGGTATTGATAGTTACCCGGGCACGGGTTTGGCTGCTCCGGCCGCTGATGAGGTGGCTTACATCATCTACACCTCGGGCACTACCGGTGTGCCCAAAGGCGTGGCGGTCACCCACCACAACGTCACCCAGCTGCTGCAGTCGCTAGATGCTGGGCTCCCGCGCCCGGGTGTGTGGCCGCACTGTCATTCGTTAGCCTTCGACGTCTCGGTGTGGGAGACGTTCGGTGCCCTTTTGCGCGGTGGGCGGTTGGTGGTGGTGCCGGAGGAAGTAGCCGGCTCGCCAGACGATTTCCGTGCTCTGCTGATAGATGAGCAGGTCAATGTGCTTACCCAGACTCCTTCGGCGGTAAGGGTTTTTTCGTCGGAGGGTTTGGAGTCGGTGGCGTTGGTGGTGGTAGGTGAGGCGTGTCCGGGTGAGGTGGTGGATCGGTGGGCGCCGGGGCGGGTGATGGTCAACGCGTATGGCCCCACCGAGACCACGATGTGTGTGGCAATCAGTGCGCCTTTAACGGCGGGGTCGGGTGCGGTGCCGATTGGTGCGCCGGTGGCGGGGGCGGCGTTGTTTGTGCTTGATGGGTGGTTGCGGCCGGTGCCGGTTGGGGTGGTGGGGGAGTTGTATGTGGCTGGTCGTGGGGTGGGTGTGGGGTATGTGGGTCGGGCGGGGTTGACGGGGTCGCGGTTTGTGGCGTGTCCGTTTGTTGGTGTGGGGGTGTTGGGCCAACGGATGTATCGCACGGGGGATTTGGTGTGTTGGCGTGCTGATGGGCAGTTGGATTATCGGGGGCGTGTTGATGAGCAGGTCAAGATTCGTGGGTATCGGATTGAGTTGGGTGAGGTGCGTGCGGCTCTGGCTGGGGTGGGTGGGGTTGAGCAGGCGGTGGTGGTTGCTCGTGAGGATCGTCCTGGCGATAAGCGTTTGGTTGGTTATGTCACTGAGTTGGTGACGGGCAGTGTTGATTCGGTTGCTGTGCGTGCGGCGTTGGGTGAGCGGTTGCCGGGGTATATGGTGCCGGCTGCGGTGATGGTGGTTGATGTGTTGCCGTTGACGGCTAACGGCAAGCTTGATACGCGTGCTTTGCCGGTTCCGGAGTATCGCGATGGGGATCGTTATCGTGCTCCGGCGGATGCGGTTGAGGAGATCCTGGCCGGTATTTATGCCTATGTCCTCGGTGTGGAGCGGGTCGGTGTTGATGACTCGTTTTTCGATTTGGGTGGGGACAGCATTTTGTCGATGCAGGTGGTGGCGCGGGCTCGTGCGGCTGGTGTGTTGTGTCGGCCGCGTGATGTTTTCGTTGAGCAGACGGTGGCGCGGTTGGCTCGGGTAGTTGGGACCGCCGGTGATTCGGGTGGTCCGGTTGATGAGGGTGTGGGGTCGGTGTTGGCGACTCCGATTATGTGTTGGTTGCAGGGTGTGCAGGGCCCGGTTGATCAGTTCAATCAGGCGGTGGTGGTGCAGGCTCCGGTGGGTGTGACTGAAGCCGATGTGGTGGTTGTGTTGCAGGCCTTGCTGGATCGGCATGCGATGTTGCGGTTGTGTGTTGACGACGGTGGTGTGGGGCGGTGGTCGCTGCGGGTGCCGGAGGCGGGTTCGGTTGAGGCGCATCGTTGTGTGCGGTCGGTCGAGGTGTTTTCTGAGCAGGCGTTGGTGGAGGCGCGGTCGTGGTTGAATCCGGCCGCTGGGATGATGTTGAGCGCTTTGTGGGTGGCCTCGACGGGTCAGCTGGTGGTGATGATTCATCACCTGGCTGTTGATGGGGTGTCGTGGCGGATTGTGTTGGAGGACATCAATATCGCGTGGGCCCAGCGTTGTGCTGGGCAGCCTGTTGTTTTGCCGGTGGTGGGGACGTCGTTTGCCCGGTGGGCGGAGTTGTTGGCTGAGTATGCGTGTCATCCAGACGTTGTTGGCCAGGCTGATGTGTGGCGGCGTGTGTTGGCGACCCCGCCGGTGTTGTCGGCAGTGTGTCCCGAACAGGATACCTATGTTACCGCGGGGCGGCTGACGACGTTGCTGGATGCTGAGACGACTCGGATGCTGCTTGGTGAGGTGCCGGCGGCGTTTCATGCTGGGGTGCACGACATTTTGTTGATCGCGTTCGCGTTGGCGTGGGCGCAGTTTTTGGGTAATCCTGGTGGGCTTGTCGGTATCGATGTTGAAGGTCATGGGCGCCAGGAGGAGTTGGGCGCTGATGTGGATTTGTCGCGCACGGTGGGGTGGTTTACCACCAAGTATCCGGTGGCGTTGAGCGTTGGCGGGCCTGTTGGGGGGTTGTCGTGGGCGCAGGTGGTGGCCGGGGTGGCGGGGTTGGGCTCGGTTGTTAAGGATGTCAAGGAGCAGCTTCGGGCTGTGCCTGATGGGCTGACCTATGGTCTGTTGCGTTATCTCAATCCTGATGTTGAGTTGGCTGGGATTGACCCGGTTATCGGGTTTAACTATTTGGGGCGGTTGGGTTCTGCGGCGGCTTATGCCTCTGGTGATGTGTGGCGTTTGAGTCCGGATGGTTTGTCGTTGGCTGGTGTCGCGGCGGCGATACCGATGCCGTTGAGTCATGCGGTGGAGCTCAATGCTGTCACGGTTGATGGTGAGGCTGGTCTGCAGCTGCATGCGGCGTGGACGTGGGCGCCGTCGGTGTTGGATCGCGGGTCGGTGGCTCGGTTGGGTCGGTTGTGGTTCGATGCGTTGGCTGGGATGTGCGCGCATGTGCGTGCTGGTGGGGGCGGATTGACGCCCTCGGATATTGTTCCTGCTCGGCTTACCCAAGGACAGATCGACGAGTTAAGCGATCGGTATCCGATTGCCGATATTTTGCCGTTGACTCCTTTGCAGCAGGGCCTGTTGTTCCACGCCAATACCACCGGCGGCACCGGTGATGACGTGTATGCGATGCAGCTCGATATTGGCGTCGCGGGTCCGCTTGATCAGCGTCGGCTCCATGATGCGGTGCATGCGGTGGTTGTTCGTCATCCCAACTTGGTGGCCCGGTTTTGTGGACGGTTCGATGAGCCGGTTCAGGTCATCGCTGCTGACCCGGTGGCGCCGTGGCGGTATGTGGATCTGGATGGCGTTGCTGATGTTGATGAGCAGGTTGCGCGGGTGTGTGTGGCTGAACGTGCGGCGGTGTGTGAGGTGGCCGACCAGTCGGCTTTTCGGGTGGCGTTGATTCGTATCACGCAGGATCTGCACCGGTTTGTGTTGACGAATCATCATATTGTTCTTGATGGTTGGTCGTTGCCGATCCTGCTGGGGGAAATATTCGCTGCGTATCACGGGCAGCGGCTGCCAGCTGTTGGGTCGTATCGCAGGTTTGTGACGTGGTTGGCTGATCGGGATCGTGATGCTGCTCGTGCGGCCTGGGGTCAGCTGCTGGCTGGTTTTGACACGCCCACTTTGGTGGCTTCTGGTGGGCGGTCGGGTCCCGGGAGGCGGGGCATGGAGTCGCTTCAGTTGTCTGCGGCTGTCACGTCGGGGATCGGTGAGTTGGCTCGTCGTTGCCGTACCACGGTCAATGTTGTGTTGCAGGCTGGGTGGGCGCAGTTGTTGATGTGGTTGACCGGTCAGCATGATGTGGCTTTCGGTGTGGCGGTTTCGGGTCGGCCAGCTGAGGTGGCCGGTGTGGAATCGATGGTGGGTCTGTTGATTAATACGGTGCCGGTCCGAGCCACTATCACGCCGGCGACCACTATCGCCGGCCTGCTTGATCAGCTCCAACGCGCTCACAACGACACTCTGGAGCATCAGCATCTGGCGTTAAGCGAGATCCACCGTCTTACCGGCCACGATCAACTGTTCGACACTCTCTTCGTTTATCAAAACTATCCAGTGGACACGAGCGGTTTGTTGAGCACCAACGGCTTGGCCATCACCGAGTCCAGCGGGCACGAATACAACCATTATCCGTTGACCCTGCAGGCCTTGCCCGGCCATGAATTGGGTCTTCGTGTCGAGTTCGACACCGATGTATTCGACGCCGAAAGTATCGCAAGACTGATTGAGCGGTTCAAGCGAGTGCTGGCGTCAATGGTTGGCGACTCGGTGAAGCAGTCATGAGTGTTGATCCGACCCGGCGATTGTTGTCGTTGGATGTGCTTGATGAGGTTGAGCACGCGCAGTTGGACCAGTGGGGTAATCGGGCGGTGTTGGCTCGGCCGGTGACGTCGGCGGTGTCGGTTCCGGTGTTGTTTGCTGCGCAGGTGGGGCGTGCGCCGGAGGCGGTGGCGGTGAGTTTTGAGGGTGCGTCGGTGACGTATCGCGAGCTTGATGAGGCGGCTAACCGGTTGGCGCATTTGTTGGTTGGTCGGGGTGTGGGTGCTGGTGAGCGGGTGGCGTTGTTGTTGGAGCGCTCCGCGGAGGCGGTTGTGGCGATGTTGGCGGTGCTTAAGACGGGGGCGGCTTATGTGCCGATCGACCCGGTGGTGCCTGATGCGCGGATTGAGTTCATGCTCGCTGATGCTGCGCCGATTGTTGCGATCACCATGGCGGGGTTGGCTGATCGGTTGGATGGGTTTGATCTGGGCGTTGTCGATATCGGTGACCCCGGTATTGATAGTTACCCGGGCACGGGTTTGGCTGCTCCGGCCGCTGATGAGGTGGCTTACATCATCTACACCTCGGGCACTACCGGTGTGCCCAAAGGCGTGGCGGTTCCGCATCACAATGTGGCTTGGTTGTTGGAGGCTGTGGGTGCTGGTCTGGAACTGTCGTCGGGGCAGGTTTGGACGCAGTGTCATTCGTTGGCTTTCGATTTTTCGGTGTGGGAGGTCTGGGGGGCGCTGCTGAGCGGGGCGCGGTTGGTGGTGGTGTCTGAGCAGGTGGTGCGTTCGCCGCAGGATTTCCATGCCTTGTTGGTTGCTGAGCAGGTCAATGTTTTAAGCCAGACGCCGTCGGCGTTTTATGCGTTGCAAAGCGCTGATGAGCTGCAGCCTGAGTTGGGGCGTCAGCTCAAGCTTGAGTTGGTGGTGTTCGGCGGTGAAGCGTTGGAGCCGCAGCGTCTTGGGGCGTGGCTGGGTAACCATCCGGGTTTGCCGCGTTTGATCAATATGTATGGCATCACTGAGACGACGGTGCATGCGTCGTTGCGGGAGATTGTCGTTGGTGATGTTGCCAGCGTCGCTAGTCCTATTGGGGTGCCGTTGGGTCATCTTGGTTTTTTTGTGCTTGATGGGTGGTTGCGGCCGGTGCCGGTTGGGGTGGTGGGGGAGTTGTATGTGGCTGGTCGTGGGGTGGGTGTGGGGTATGTGGGTCGGGCGGGGTTGACGGGGTCGCGGTTTGTGGCGTGTCCGTTTGTTGGTGTGGGGGTGTTGGGCCAACGGATGTATCGCACGGGGGATTTGGTGTGTTGGCGTGCTGATGGGCAGTTGGATTATCGGGGGCGTGTTGATGAGCAGGTCAAGATTCGTGGGTATCGGATTGAGTTGGGTGAGGTGCGTGCGGCTCTGGCTGGGGTGGGTGGGGTTGAGCAGGCGGTGGTGGTTGCTCGTGAGGATCGTCCTGGCGATAAGCGTTTGGTTGGTTATGTCACTGAGTTGGTGACGGGCAGTGTTGATTCGGTTGCTGTGCGTGCGGCGTTGGGTGAGCGGTTGCCGGGGTATATGGTGCCGGCTGCGGTGATGGTGGTTGATGTGTTGCCGTTGACGGCTAACGGCAAGCTTGATACGCGTGCTTTGCCGGTTCCGGAGTATCGCGATGGGGATCGTTATCGTGCTCCGGCGGATGCGGTTGAGGAGATCCTGGCCGGTATTTATGCCTATGTCCTCGGTGTGGAGCGGGTCGGTGTTGATGACTCGTTCTTCGATTTGGGTGGGGATTCGCTGTTGGCGATGCGTTTGGTCGCGGCGGTCAATAGTGGTTTGGATGCTGGTCTTTCGGTGCGTGCTGTGTTTGAGGCGCCCACGGTTGCTCAGTTGGCGGTGTGTATTGGGGCTGAGTCTGGTGTGCGTGTGCCGTTGGTGGTTGGTGAGCGTCCGGCGGTGGTTCCGTTGTCGTTTGCTCAAAACCGGTTGTGGTTTTTGGATCAGTTGCAGGGGCCTTCGCCGGTTTACAACATGGCGGTGGCGTTGCGGTTGTGTGGGCGTCTGGATGCTGAGGCGTTGAGGGCTGCGCTGGCTGATGTGGTGGGTCGTCATGAGAGCCTACGCACGTTGTTGCCGGCGGTTGAGGGGATACCTCGGCAGTTGGTGGTGCCGGTGGAGCGGGCTGATTTCGGTTGGGATGTGGTTGATGCCACGGGCTGGTCGGCGGGTCGCTTAGACGAAGAGATCGAAAGTGCGGCGCATTACGCGTTTGATCTTGCGGCTGAGATTCCTTTGCGGGCGCGGCTTTTCCGGGTTGGTGAGGATGAGCATGTGTTTGTGGGTGTGGCTCATCATATTGCTGCTGATGGTTGGTCGGTTACTCCGTTGGTGCGTGATTTGGGTGTGGCGTATGCCAGCCGGTGTGTGGGGCGGGCTCCGGGTTGGGCTGAATTGCCGGTGCAGTATGTCGATTACACGTTGTGGCAGCGTGCTCAGTTCGGTGATCTTGACGACGTCGATGGTCCGATAGCTGCGCAGTTGGGGTATTGGCAGGATGCGTTGGCGGGGATGCCTGAACGGTTGGTGCTTCCTACCGATCGGCCGTATCCACCGGTGGCTGATCAGTGTGGTGCCACGGTGGAACTGGATTGGCCTGCTGCGTTGCAGCAGGCGGTGGGTGATGTTGCTCGGGAGTGCAACGCGACCAGTTTCATGGTGATCCAGGCGGGTCTTGCGGTGCTGTTGGGCAAGCTGAGTGCGAGTTCTGATGTGGCGGTGGGGTTCCCGATTGCTGGGCGTGGTGACCCTGCTCTTGATGAGTTGGTTGGGTTTTTCGTTAACACCTTGGTGCTGCGGGTCGATCTGGGTGGTGATCCCACTGTTGGGGAGTTGTTGGCTCAGGTGCGGCGGCGCAGCTTGGCTGCCTATGAGCATCAGGATGTGCCTTTTGAGGTGCTTGTGGAGCGGCTTAACCCGACTCGGAGTCTGGCGCATCATCCGCTGGTGCAGGTGGCGTTGGCGTGGCAGAACCTTCCTGGCCATGACACCGGTGCTGCTGGGGCTGGGTTGGTGTTGGGTGATTTGCAGGTTAGTCAGTTGCCGGTGGATACCCACACCGCCCGGATGGATCTGACGTTTTCGCTGTCGCAACGTTTTACCGAGGATGGTGGGCCCGCTGGCATCGGCGGAACGGTGGAGTTTCGTACCGATGTGTTCGACTCGGCCAGCATCCAAACATTGATCGCTCGGCTGCAGCGGGTGTTGGTGGCGATGACGGTCGATCCGGGCCGGCGTGTGTCGTCGATTGATGTGCTTGATGAGGTTGAGCGTGTCCGTCTTGATGAGATCGGTAATCGGGCGGTGTTGGCTCGGCCGGTGACGTCGGCGGTGTCGGTTCCGGTGTTGTTTGCTGCGCAGGTGGGGCGTGCGCCGGAGGCGGTGGCGGTGAGTTTTGAGGGTGCGTCGGTGACGTATCGCGAGCTTGATGAGGCGGCTAACCGGTTGGCGCATTTGTTGGTTGGTCGGGGTGTGGGTGCTGGTGAGCGGGTGGCGTTGTTGTTGGAGCGCTCCGCGGAGGCGGTTGTGGCGATGTTGGCGGTGCTTAAGACGGGGGCGGCTTATGTGCCGATCGACCCGGTGGTGCCTGATGCGCGGATTGAGTTCATGCTCGCTGATGCTGCGCCGATTGTTGCGATCACCATGGCGGGGTTGGCTGATCGGTTGGATGGGTTTGATCTGGGCGTTGTCGATATCGGTGACCCCGGTATTGATAGTTACCCGGGCACGGGTTTGGCTGCTCCGGCCGCTGATGAGGTGGCTTACATCATCTACACCTCGGGCACTACCGGTGTGCCCAAAGGCGTTGCGGTCACCCACCACAATGTGGCTTGGTTGTTGGAGGCTGTGGGTGCTGGTCTGGAACTGTCGTCGGGGCAGGTTTGGACGCAGTGTCATTCGTTGGCTTTCGATTTTTCGGTGTGGGAGGTCTGGGGGGCGCTGCTGAGCGGGGCGCGGTTGGTGGTGGTGTCTGAGCAGGTGGTGCGTTCGCCGCAGGATTTCCATGCCTTGTTGGTTGCTGAGCAGGTCAATGTTTTAAGCCAGACGCCGTCGGCGTTTTATGCGTTGCAAAGCGCTGATGAGCTGCAGCCTGAGTTGGGGCGTCAGCTCAAGCTTGAGTTGGTGGTGTTCGGCGGTGAAGCGTTGGAGCCGCAGCGTCTTGGGGCGTGGCTGGGTAACCATCCGGGTTTGCCGCGTTTGATCAATATGTATGGCATCACTGAGACGACGGTGCATGCGTCGTTGCGGGAGATTGTCGTTGGTGATGTTGCCAGCGTCGCTAGTCCTATTGGGGTGCCGTTGGGTCATCTTGGTTTTTTTGTGCTTGATGGGTGGTTGCGGCCGGTGCCGGTTGGGGTGGTGGGGGAGTTGTATGTGGCTGGTCGTGGGGTGGGTGTGGGGTATGTGGGTCGGGCGGGGTTGACGGGGTCGCGGTTTGTGGCGTGTCCGTTTGTTGGTGTGGGGGTGTTGGGCCAACGGATGTATCGCACGGGGGATTTGGTGTGTTGGCGTGCTGATGGGCAGTTGGATTATCGGGGGCGTGTTGATGAGCAGGTCAAGATTCGTGGGTATCGGATTGAGTTGGGTGAGGTGCGTGCGGCTCTGGCTGGGGTGGGTGGGGTTGAGCAGGCGGTGGTGGTTGCTCGTGAGGATCGTCCTGGCGATAAGCGTTTGGTTGGTTATGTCACTGAGTTGGTGACGGGCAGTGTTGATTCGGTTGCTGTGCGTGCGGCGTTGGGTGAGCGGTTGCCGGGGTATATGGTGCCGGCTGCGGTGATGGTGGTTGATGTGTTGCCGTTGACGGCTAACGGCAAGCTTGATACGCGTGCTTTGCCGGTTCCGGAGTATCGCGATGGGGATCATTTCCGCGCCCCGGTGACTCCGTCCGAGCAGATCCTGGCCGACATTTACGCCCAAGTCCTCGGGCTGGAGCGGGTCGGTGTTGATGACTCGTTCTTCGAGCTAGGCGGAGACAGCATTCTGGCCATAGCCGTGGTTGCGTGGGCTCGTGCGGCTGGTGTGTTGTGTCGGCCGCGTGATGTTTTCGTTGAGCAGACGGTGGCGCGGTTGGCTCGGGTAGTTGGGACCGCCGGTGATTCGGGTGGTCCGGTTGATGAGGGTGTGGGGTCGGTGTTGGCGACTCCGATTATGTGTTGGTTGCAGGGTGTGCAGGGCCCGGTTGATCAGTTCAATCAGGCGGTGGTGGTGCAGGCTCCGGTGGGTGTGACTGAAGCCGATGTGGTGGTTGTGTTGCAGGCCTTGCTGGATCGGCATGCGATGTTGCGGTTGTGTGTTGACGACGGTGGTGTGGGGCGGTGGTCGCTGCGGGTGCCGGAGGCGGGTTCGGTTGAGGCGCATCGTTGTGTGCGGTCGGTCGAGGTGTTTTCTGAGCAGGCGTTGGTGGAGGCGCGGTCGTGGTTGAATCCGGCCGCTGGGATGATGTTGAGCGCTTTGTGGGTGGCCTCGACGGGTCAGCTGGTGGTGATGATTCATCACCTGGCTGTTGATGGGGTGTCGTGGCGGATTGTGTTGGAGGACATCAATATCGCGTGGGCCCAGCGTTGTGCTGGGCAGCCTGTTGTTTTGCCGGTGGTGGGGACGTCGTTTGCCCGGTGGGCGGAGTTGTTGGCTGAGTATGCGTGTCATCCAGACGTTGTTGGCCAGGCTGATGTGTGGCGGCGTGTGTTGGCAACACCGCCGGCGTTGCCGGCGGTGCGGCCGGCTGTGGATACGTTTGCTCGTTCCGGGCAGTTGTCGGTGTCGCTGGATGCTGAGACGACTCGGATGCTGCTTGGTGAGGTGCCGGCGGCGTTTCATGCTGGGGTGCACGACATTTTGTTGATCGCGTTCGCGTTGGCGTGGGCGCAGTTTTTGGGTAATCCTGGTGGGCTTGTCGGTATCGATGTTGAAGGTCATGGGCGCCAGGAGGAGTTGGGCGCTGATGTGGATTTGTCGCGCACGGTGGGGTGGTTTACCACCAAGTATCCGGTGGCGTTGAGCGTTGGCGGGCCTGTTGGGGGGTTGTCGTGGGCGCAGGTGGTGGCCGGGGTGGCGGGGTTGGGCTCGGTTGTTAAGGATGTCAAGGAGCAGCTTCGGGCTGTGCCTGATGGGCTGACCTATGGTCTGTTGCGTTATCTCAATCCTGATGTTGAGTTGGCTGGGATTGACCCGGTTATCGGGTTTAACTATTTGGGGCGGTTGGGTTCTGCGGCGGCTTATGCCTCTGGTGATGTGTGGCGTTTGAGTCCGGATGGTTTGTCGTTGGCTGGTGTCGCGGCGGCGATACCGATGCCGTTGAGTCATGCGGTGGAGCTCAATGCTGTCACGGTTGATGGTGAGGCTGGTCTGCAGCTGCATGCGGCGTGGACGTGGGCGCCGTCGGTGTTGGATCGCGGGTCGGTGGCTCGGTTGGGTCGGTTGTGGTTCGATGCGTTGGCTGGGATGTGCGCGCATGTGCGTGCTGGTGGGGGCGGATTGACGCCCTCGGATATTGTTCCTGCTCGGCTTACCCAAGGACAGATCGACGAGTTAAGCGATCGGTATCCGATTGCCGATATTTTGCCGTTGACTCCTTTGCAGCAGGGCCTGTTGTTCCACGCCAGCATTGCGCGGGGTTGCGGTGACGACGTGTATGCGGTGCAGCTGGATATCACGCTGCGCGGTCCGCTTGATCAGCGTCGGCTCCATGATGCGGTGCATGCGGTGGTTGTTCGTCATCCCAACTTGGTGGCCCGGTTTTGTGGACGGTTCGATGAGCCGGTTCAGGTCATCGCTGCTGACCCGGTGGCGCCGTGGCGGTATGTGGATCTGGATGGCGTTGCTGATGTTGATGAGCAGGTTGCGCGGGTGTGTGTGGCTGAACGTGCGGCGGTGTGTGAGGTGGCCGACCAGTCGGCTTTTCGGGTGGCGTTGATTCGTATCACGCAGGATCTGCACCGGTTTGTGTTGACGAATCATCATATTGTTCTTGATGGTTGGTCGTTGCCGATCCTGCTGGGGGAAATATTCGCTGCGTATCACGGGCAGCGGCTGCCAGCGGCTGTGCCGTATCGCAGGTTTGTGACGTGGTTGGCTGATCGGGATCGTGATGCTGCTCGTGCGGCCTGGGGTCAGCTGCTGGCTGGTTTTGATATCCCGACCCTGGTTGGTCCACCGGGTTGGGTGGGGCAGGGTCGACGAGCTGTCGAGTCGCTTCAGTTGTCTGCGGCTGTCACGTCGGGGATCGGTGAGTTGGCTCGTCGTTGCCGTACCACGGTCAATGTTGTGTTGCAGGCTGGGTGGGCGCAGTTGTTGATGTGGTTGACCGGTCAGCATGATGTGGCTTTCGGTGTGGCGGTTTCGGGTCGGCCAGCTGAGGTGGCCGGTGTGGAATCGATGGTGGGTCTGTTGATTAATACGGTGCCGGTCCGAGCCACTATCACGCCGGCGACCACTATCGCCGGCCTGCTTGATCAGCTCCAACGCGCTCACAACGACACTCTGGAGCATCAGCATCTGGGGCTAAGCGAGATCCACCGTCTTACCGGCCAAAGATACCTATTCGACACTGTTTTCGTTTTCGAAAATTATCCGGTCGATCCTGCGGGGTTGTCGGGTGACCACGAGTTGGCCATCACCGAGTTCAGCAGCCGCGACTACTACCACTACCCGCTGACTGTGCAGGGCGGGCCGGGGCGGGAACTGGGCCTTCGCATCCAGTTCGACACCGATGTATTCGACGCCGAACGCATCCAAACACTAATAATGCGGTTCGAGCGAATCCTAGCGACGATGGCTTCCCATCCGGGCCGGCGGCTGTCGTCGACGAATGTGCTCGATGAGGCTGCGCTGACCAGACCGGATGAGGTTGTGATCAGGACCGCGACCAAGGCAGTGCTGGCCCCGGAACGCTACGACACCGGTGGTGGCCATCGCGCCAGGATCACCCCCGCGGAGGAAATTCTGACAGACATCTACGCGCGGGTGCTAGGTGTGGAGCGGGTCGGGGTGGACGAGTCGTTCTTCGACCTGGGTGGAGATTCGCTTTCCGCGATGCGGGTGATCGGCGCGATCAACACAGCTCTTGATACCCATCTTGAGGTGTCTGCCTTATTCGATGCGCCGTCCGTTAGAAGTTTGAGCCATCGCTTAGGAAGACATGCCAGCTCAGCGAAGCAGGCACGTGTCGTTCCCCCGGCCAGCGATATGTAAGCTCGACCCAACATCGCCTGGTGGCGTCTTAGGACTGGTGTAAAAACGCTGGGCGCATGTTCCTGGTGGTCATGTTACGCGGCGGTGGTGTCGGTCGTGGTTGTTGTGGTGGGGGGATGCAGTGGGCGGGGTGGCTCGAGCAGTTGGTGGCGTAGTTCTTGGAGGTGGCGGCTGGTCGCTGATGTTTGGGTGACTCCGCGCCAGCCGCGGCTGGCGCGGTCGAGGACGGCCCATACCAGCGACAGACAGCTGGTTTCGCCGGGTAGGCGGCCGATGACCTTGACCCGGCGACGGGATTCTCCGAAGGTGCGTTCGATGAGGTTGGAATGGCGGATGCGTGTCCAGTGTTGGCGGGGGAAGCGCAAATGCACGCTCAGCGAGGCGAAGTCGTTGGCCAGGCAAGCGACCGCGGCTGGGTAGAGCCCGCGGTATGTGGTGGTGAACTCCTCGGCGCGGCGGGTGGCTTCATCCACGGCCTGCTGGCCGGGTGGCTGGTCAATGTCATCGAAGATCGACCAGAACGCGGCTTTGATCTCGTCCTGGACCGCGACAGGTGTCTTGGCGATGACGTTACGGCAGCGATGGATCAGACACCGCTGACGCAGGCTTGCCGGAAACGTGGTCTCCCATGCGGCGATCAGGCCCGGCGCCCCGTCGGAGATGCCCAGTAGCGGCGGGCGTAGTCCCCGGTTCCTCAGGTCAGCCAAGAAGTCGGCCCACGCATCAGCCGACTCCGCTGCGGCTGTGTCAACGGCAAGTGAAAACTGATCAGGTTTCGGCAATCGAAAATTGACCAGCTTGGTTTCATTGGTCCTCGGCTGTGGTGGTGTGGCCGAGGTCTCGGTCTTTGATGCGGTAGCTGTCTCCTTTGAGGGCGATGACTTCGGCGTGATGGACGAGTCGGTCGATCATGGCG
Source organism: Mycobacterium sp. (assembly GCF_965230835.1). Lineage (GTDB taxonomy): Bacteria > Actinomycetota > Actinomycetes > Mycobacteriales > Mycobacteriaceae > Mycobacterium. Next base: position 1,449,406 of record NZ_CBDDLW010000002.1, on the reverse strand, counting down.
GCGGCGACTACGTCGTCGCCGAACACTTCGCCCCACCGCCCGAAGGGCTTATTCGAGGTGACGATGAGACTGGCCCGTTCGTAACGCGACGACACGAGTTGGAAGAACAGATTGGCGGCTTCGGGTTCAAACGGGATGTAGCCGACTTCATCGACAACCAGCAGGGGGTAGCGGGCCAGCCGCGCCAATTCGGCTTGCAGGGTGCTGTTGTGATGGGCGCGAGCAAGACGATCAACCCATTGCGAAGCGGTCGCGAACGCAACGCGGTGACCTGCTTGACAAGCGCGCATCGCAATCCCGATCGCCAGGTGGGTCTTGCCGGTCCCTGGTGGGCCGAGGAACACCACGTTGTCTTTAGCGGTGACGAAGTCCAGGGTGCCCAGATGGGCGATGATGTCGCGTTTGAGACCGCGGGCATGATCGAAGTCGAACTCTTCCAACGATTTACGTGATGGGAAGCGGGCAGCGCGGATGCGCCCTTCGCCGCCGTGAGATTCCCGAGCCGACACCTCACGCTGCAGACACGCCGCGAGGAATTCTTCATAGCTCCACGCTTCGGTTCGGGCGCGCTCAGCGAGACGTTCGATGGCCTCACGCAGCGTCGGGGCTTTCAACACCCGGGTCAGATACGCCAGCTCGGCGGTGACATCACGGCTGCTGGTCGCGGTCTTGGCAGCCATCACGCCACCGGCCCGTCAAGGCCCAACAAGGCGTCGTAATCAGCGAGACGGCGTTGTTCGACCTCCACGTGATGCGGTGGACCAACAACCTCGAGCCGTTTGCGCCGCAGCAGTTTCGCGGCCTGGACATGTTCGGGATCGCTGATCGTTTGATGTTTGGCCCAGATCCGGTCGTGGTCGGCGACCAGCGTGCCGTCACACCAGACCCGCACCCGGTTTAGATCTGCGATGATCTCGATACGGCGGCCGATCGCGGCCGGATGCACCGAGTAATCGTTGCTGTCGAGGCGCACGTAATGATCGCGAGGCAACCGCGTTGAGCGTCGCCATCCGATGCTGGGCCCAACCGGCGGCAATGCCAGCATCGCTGCGGTATCGGCGGCGATGCGATCTGCTGGCCGGCATCCCAGCACCCGATGCTGGCGGTGGTTGGCCCCCACCAGCCAGGCCTGCAACTGGATGTTGAAATCGGCTGGGGAGCCAAACACCCGCCCCGGCAAAAACGCCCGCTCCAAATAGTCATGGAACCGTTCAACCAGACCCTTGGCCTCAGGATCAGCGGGTTTACAGATCCCTACCGTGGTGGCCAAGGTCCCGCGGAAAGCCTGACATGCCGGGGTCAACTCTGGTCGGCGTGCCCGCCACCGCCCGACCGCGCCCTCACCATCCCACACCAACACCCGTGGAACCGCACCCAACGTCGAAAGATGCTGCCACCAACCGGCATACAAGTCTTCGGCAGCGCGTGTCGGAATCAACAGCGCCGAAGCCCACCGTGAATACCCACACACCATGGTCAACACCGGTAACGTCGCCGCCCTACGAACCTGGCCATACCCCACCGGCACCACAACATCGGGAAACCAGAAGTCACACTGCCCGACCTCACCGGCCACATACGTCGTCCGTGACACCGGATCCGGCGCCAAATACAGTGGCCGTAACTCACGCACCCGCCCACTCAGTGTGCGGATCGAATACGACCAACCGATCCGCTCAGCAATCACCGTCGCCGGCATCCGCGGATAGGCCGCCAACAACTCCCGAATCCGCGGCTCGGCCTCATCAGCAACAGAACCCCTCACCGCACGCCGATACTTCGGCGGCCCATCAGAAGCCAACGCCGACTTCACCGTATTCCGCGAAATACCCATCACCCGCGCAATCTCGGCAATCGGCAACTGCTCCGACCGGCGCAACCGGCGAATCTCAGCCCAATCCTCCACGTTCAACACCTGCCTCCTCCTTGACACATAGCCAAGGCACTCTAGGAAGCTGGTCAATTTTCAATTGCCGCCCACTGGTCAGTATTCAGTTGCCGCCGACAGGCTGGGGCCAGCCCAATAAACAGGGGCTTGCCGTCGGTGCAGATGCCCCAGGCGGCCAGCACCGGCTCGGCCGGGGCGTTGGGATGCATCCGAAAGTTCGAGGCATCCAAGAACAGGTAGTCCAACACCAGCTCATCAAGGCGTCGAGACGACCACGCAGCGAACTCGTCTTTGATGGCCGCACAAATCCGGCTCACCGTCGAGCGCGACAACGCCGCCTGCGAGCCCAGCACCTCGGCCAACGCGGCCTCGATGTCGCGATCCGACAAACCGCGCACCCATCCCGAAATCACCAACGCCTCCAGAGCGTGGGTGCGCGTCACCCCGGCACCGAATAGCCGCGAACAGAACCGCTCGTCGGTGTCGCGTAGTTTCGGGCGGCATAATTCGACCGAGCCCATCGTGGTCTTCACCGTCGCCGGCGGTTGATACCCATTGCGGTACCCGCCCGGGCCGTCCTGAACCCGACGCTGGTGACGGGCTCGGCCCAACACTGCTTCTACCTCGGCCTCCACGGCGACCTGAAACACCAGACGCACCGATAACCGCCCGACCTCCTCCAAAATCTCGGTCAACGGCCGCTCGGTCGCGGCGAACAACTGATCCATCTCAACACGCACACGCTCAATCGGCGATACTCGCTTGGTCACGGGCGTAGCCCCTCCTTCATAGCTTTCGTCGGTTGCGACGGAACCTACGCCCGTGACCATTTACACCAGCGATGAGACGCGACCCATCGCCTGGGCCGAGGTTCCAGCAACGGTTCCCTTGCCGTCTTGACTTCTGGTGTTACCAGAGAAGCGGCACCAGGCGATAGCGAACCTTCCGCGTGTAATCGAGGTAGCCGTCCAGCTCGGCCCCGAGGAGGTTTTCTTCGTCGCGGATGCGCAAGATGAGGACGATCAAGACCGGTACGACGAAAACGAGTCCCCAGTAGGAACCGAGCGCCAAAGGTACGCCGATCATCAAGATCAGGTTGCCCGCGTACATGGGGTGCCGCACCAGCCCGTACAAGCCGGTGGAGGCGACCTGCTGGCCAACCTCGACCTGGACGGTTGCGGCTGCATAGCTGTTCTGAGTGACCACCAGCATCGCCACACCCAGTCCAACGACGACCAGAAAATCACCGACCAAGCAGATCGGCATCGAAACCGGCGACCAGCCAAAGCGGTGGTCAAGCGCGCTGACCACGACCATTGCGGCTGCCGACAACCAGACACCGCCCATGATGATTTTTTGCACCATTCGAGCCTCTGCTGTCGGTCCTCCACGCATTCGTCGCTGAAGCGCAACGGGATTCGTAAGCAGCAAGTAGATGCCGGGGATCCATGTGGAAAGGGCCACGACCAGAAAAACCCATGCCTGCCAGTAGTTGAGGGTGCCAGCTGACAAAAACAGGATCGAACCGAAGACGAAGAACTCAACAAGCGTGAATATCAGTGTCTTCGTAGTGATTTTCACGGACCCTCCTTGCCGTCCGTCCGATACCGTACGCTTGCAGTGCAAATCGCGGGGTTGGAAAGCCGTGTGAGTTTCACCAGGCGGTATACACGTAGTGCCTTACGCGTTTCGGGGCTCCTCACGTTGTTGACGAGCGCCCGAGTTCGTTGCCAACCAGCGGCATGACTTCGTTCGCCAGCAATTCGATAGTCCGCGTTACGATGCGTTGTTCCATTCCCATCCACTGCACCCTGGCGATGAGCCGGGTAAACCCGGTGGCCTGGGCCAGGCGAACCAGACTTTCGGCGCACTCTTCTGGGGACCCCATGATGACCCGACCTGCCAGCAGGTCGGGTAGCTCGCCGGTCGCTTTCGGATCGCCGACGACGTCGCTAAAGAGCCCCCATTGGCCGAAAACCCGGTAGCTGGCGGCCAAATACGGCCCGGCCTCGCGCACGGCGGTCGCGCGGTCTTCAGCGACGACGATGTTTCGCAACAGCGGGAAATCCTTGGGCCTTGGCTTGCCCAGCGTGTCTAGGCGATCGCCGAAGGCGCGTGCTTGATCGACGATTACCGACTCACTGAGGTGTGAAGACGCTACCCAGGTATCGCCAAGCGCGGTGTCAGCCAGCTCGGCAGCGCGTTGTACAGACTGAATTACGCTGCCACCCAGCCACAACGGTGGCCTGGGCCGTTGCAACGGCCGCAATGCCAGACTGGCATCGTCGACGTGAAAGAAGCGGCCTGCGGCGGTGACGCGGTCCTGTGACCACAGCTGCGTAATCAGTTCGACCGATTCCGTAAATCTCCCGACGCGTTCACGAAGGTCCAACCCGAGGATGTCGAACTCGTCTCTGGCCCAGCCCGCAGACACTCCAAGCGTGAAACGGCCGCCGGACACGATGTCGGCGAATGCGGCGTCGATCGCGATCTGCAGCGGATGGTAGTAGGGCAATACGACCATGCAGGTCGACAGCGACATGCCTGACGCGGCTGGCGCCAAGTGGACCAGCGTCTGAAACGGCGGCAGCCACGCCGACGAACTGTAAGAAAGGTGGGTTCCTATCGCCACCCCGTCGTAGCCCGCGGCGCGCGCGATCGACACCTGCTCGACGTGCTCGGCAAGCCGGGCGCCGAGGTCGTCGCCCGCTGGGTGTTCAGGGTTGATAAACAGGTTCAAGTCCATGTCCAGATTCCTCTCCTCGCCCGTCAACCTATTTTTCGTTGGCGGCGTTCGCCGGTTTTGCGCAGTAGTTCCAACGTTTTCAGTCCCAGCGAAGGGGCCATGTCGCCGGTGCGGGCTATCAGGCCACGCCATCGAGGCACGACCCGGAAGATCTGGCGGCTCCCTAGGAGCTGCAGCCCAGCCCGGGCGACATTCTCGGCGGACAACAGTTCGGGTCCAGAGAACAGCAGTGCCGCATTCGGGTCGGTCGCATGTGAGGCGACCATCTCAGTGCCCACCACGTCCGGACATAGCGCTCGAACCCGGATCGGCAGTCGGGCGTGGTTGAGGTCGCCTTGCAGCGACGTCGTGTATGACAACACGGCCGCCTTCGTCGCTGCGTAGAGGGCGAGTCCCGGCACCGGTGCCAGCGCTGAGAGTGACGCGATGTTGAGGATCGCGCCGCCAGCATTGCCCATCGTTCGTATCGCCGCGTGCGAGCCGGATATCACGCCCGCGACGTTGATGTTCAGGATGTTGGCGAGTTCTTGATCGGTGTGGGTCCAGCTGTCGCCGGCCACCAGGATCCCAGCATTATTCACCCAAACAGCCAGCCGCCCTTTGGAAGACGCCAGCTCGGCGATCTCACTATGGCCGGCCGTATCCCGAACATCCTGCTGAGCGCCCCACGCCCCGCCGCCTATGTCGGCTGCAGCATGAGTTGCGGCATCCGCGTCGATATCGGTGATCAGTACCTGGTGCCCGGCCGCGGCAAGCTGTCTGGCGATTTCTCGGCCTATCCCGCGCCCGCCACCCGTCACAACTGCCGTAGTGAGTTTGGACATCATTTCCTCCGTGGTGGCAGCGGCGTTCTCAAGCCTGCCGATGGCGCCGGTCGGCGGGGCTGACAGTACGTTGGGGGGCCCTGACGACGCTCGGGCACGCCGCGATCTGCATTCCGTTCTAGTTGTCCTGTCTACGCGACAAGCGCGGTGGTTGTGCAGCAGGCCAGCGCCTAGCGTCGCCGTCGACGGACGCCCGCGACACTCCGCAGCTTGTGAAGTTGACTGAATCGGACCAACAAAAGCCTGGCGCCCTGACTGGTGGCTGGCGCAACTAAGCTGATCTCGGCATCGATCACGGAGGCAACAGATGAGTGAGTTCCCAGACTGGGCCAGGCGACTGGATCTAGCGCCGCATCCAGAAGGTGGCTGGTTCCGCGAGACTTGGCGCAGCGAACTGACCATAGGCCAGTCGGCGCTGCCGCTCGAATACGGTGGACCGCGCAGTGCGTGCACAGCGATACTTTTCCTGTTGATGCCTGGCGAACAATCGGCTTGGCATACCGTACGCAGCGCCGAAGTGTGGTTCTACCACCGCGGCGGCCCACTCATCTTGGAGATTGGTCGCGACCAAGACAGCGCACAGCCCCAATTACTCGGAAACGACATCGTTGCCGGCGAGCAACCACAGATTGTGGTGCCACCTGGCCACTGGCAGCGGGCACGTCCGCGCGATGAGCAGCCCTGCCTGGTGAGTTGCATCGTATCGCCTGGGTTTGACTTCGCCGACTTCACGCTTGCGGAGTCCTCGCCCGACTACTCAAATCGGACATAGTGATTGGCGATACCAAACACGAACGCGAAGACGGTGAACACCGTTCATTGTTTGGGTGCCACGCCCGTCCGAGTGCACAGTGCCATGCCGGTACGCGCATCACCTTATGAACTGTGGAGTCGGCTGAACGCGGATCAACAACGTGGTCTTTGAACCGGGTGTTCTGTACCCAGCTGTAGATTCACCTTTGCCAGAGTTGGGTCAGCGCGATCAGCAGCACTCACGATGCTCAACATCGCTGGGCTACGATCGCAAAACTAACGCTGAGTCCGCTGAGCTGATCCCATAACGTGGGTGGTGTTGCACGCGCTATCTCTATGGCGACGTCAAAGACGCCTCAAAAACGCCGTGACGTGTGCTTTAGTCTAGCCGTGGTGCTAATGTGATACCGTAAATAATAATCAAATCATTTTCGATAAACGAGGATCATCCTCTTCCAATTTTTCCTTTCGGCATACAACAACTTCTGTGTAATCACCAAGAATGCCATGAAGTGTATCCGCAAATCGATATACGCGGACGTCAAAAGGCGCCCAACGGGAAAACAATTTATGAAGATCGTACCCGTAGTCGACGGTAACAATCGAGCCTTCCCCGCTGATTCCATTTCCATGGATCTCGGGTTCCACAAGATGAACCTCCGATCCGTCTGGGCTGTAATCCACTCGGCGCCGCACAGGCTCCACCTGATAATTGCGGACGGGAAACGTGCTGAGCATCACGCCTCCGAACTTCAGTGTCCGGTATATTTCTCGCAGAGCTCGATCAGGATATGGAATATGCTCGAACACATCAAGAGAGATGAAAACGTCGTGAGTCTCGTCGTTGAACGTCAAGTTTTGCAGATCTTCATTTCTGAAAATGCCAAGAATTGCACCTAGTTTTTCCCCTGGAAAATAGTGAGACGCAGTATAGTTTTTCCCAGTCTCTCGCAATTTTAACGATACTCCTCTCTCGGTAGGAGAAGATTCATGAATGCTCAAGTTTTTCCAGTTGGGGACGATCTCTTCCAGAATAAGAGCGAGTGCTCTCTCCCGAGGAACCGATCCATTTCTGCAAGTCTGACATGATAGGCTGTCTCTAAACCAATCATCGTCGGCTTGAAAAATAGTCCGGCTTTCGCAGATCGGGCAAAATCCCGTATATCGTATCATCGAAATGTAGCAATCCTAGTAGAACATTTCACAGGAGCGTTCTCCATCTACGTTCTTGGATTGAGATTGCAAAAGTGCCTGTCAGAGCCTGCAAATGGATCGTAATCACCGCTCACGATGTCTCGGCACCCGCCTTCAGCGCCATGATAGGTATCTCCGCAGCTTACACTCTCGCAGCGGCTCGGACTGCGCTGAACACCCTTAACTAGTACTGCAGCCGTAGATCGAGATCATTGATACTGGCGGCGTCGGTAGTGGGAAAGACGTGCTCGATATTGGTGTCGTCGTCGCCATCGTGACCAGGCCAGCAAGGTGGAGACGGTGTGGTGGGTGACCAGCAGCAACCCGTCGAATCCCCGAAGGCATCAACGACGTAGTCGCATAGATCGTCGCGAACATCATCGGCGTCCCAGCTGGCTCGGGCAAGAAGATGCTGCAATCCATCAGGTGTGCATGCACCGCGGTGCTCGGCGATCGTCCAGCAATTCTTTTTGTCCAGGCCCGAGACCAGTCCAGCCATCAACTCACCGGAATGGCGCAGCGGTTCGTAACGGGCAAAACGCGGCGCGATGCGATCTACAACCGCCGAGAACTCCGTCTGCCACCGATCAGGGTCTACGCTATTAACCGCGGCGACCGCGGCCGATTCAGATGTTTTCACAAACTCCGAACAATGCCGCGGCCACCGCTTCTACCAGCGCAGACACGCCAACATCAGCAATCCCGATCTACGGCTGCAGTATTAGATAATCGCAACGGTGCAAAACAGCGACGTGCAAGGCCTCGAAGCAATGCTGGTGCCGCCGCTCGCTGTGTTTTGAGGGCAGTGAATTTCTGTCCCGACCTCGCAGCATCGAATTACTTCGCCGACTTGCCGCCCTGATCCGGCGTCTTTCGATAGCCACCATCATCGGCACGCTTCGAACTGAATTTTACCGGGACCGGGGTTCCCTCTAGGCTCTGAGTGTCTAAGGGACTCCTCGATGATAGCCGGAATTCAGGACTGCCGGGGGCGGTCGGTGTTCCCGGCGTTTGTGCCATGATCCGTGCGATCGTTCGTGCCGTTCTGTTAAGAGCTCTTTGCACTTCCGCCGGAGACTCCGGTTTTTTCACCGACTTTCGGGTGTGACCGGGATTGCTCCCGGTCTTCCCTACGGATTTGGATCTATCACTGGCTAGGGACGCGGGTGCCCTCATTCCTGCCGCCACTGGCGATACGTTGGGTTCAGCGACAGAGGGGTCAAGACCGGGAGTTCGCGCCGTAGCAGAGTCGGGCGGGGGCCTGAGCATCTGCCCGGGCACTGGAATCCGCTAGTATTGTTGCGTAATTTTGTAATTGAGCGACAAACTGGCTGATTTTTTCCTGCAACGGTAAACTTGTCGAACTGGACCAGCTTGACAATACTTTTTGTGAATGTGCTTCCATCCAACTGCTCAAGTCCTGGTAGGCTTTCGCTAAATTTCCGAAAGAAACAGCGGCGGCTTGCATTTGTTCAGGTCCCCACCCGGACGTTAATTGTTGAGCTATTACTTCCGGTGGCATGTAAACCATGTACTGTCCTCGCGGGGTGGCTGGTGTACCTGAAAACTGACTTCACATTGTATCGAGGTGCGTCGCCGAGGGTATTGTGCCCAGGTTACGCCACGCTGATGAGCCGGCCGCTGCGCGGCCTGAACCTACAGCGTTGGCGTTGAGGATCGACAACATCGAGACAGTCGCCTTCGCGGGGGTACTGGTGCAACACCAGTCGCCCTCGCGTTTACCTCGGTGGCATCCTGCTCGCACAGTTCGAGGCCGCGTTCCACGGGGGTGTCCGGACCGGCCTGCTACTTGTTGCAATCCAGTAACCCGAGTCTTCATCAAGCTCAGGGCATTTAGCTCGTTGGGTACGCCGCTGGTCTGGCAATTTTTCGATACTTCATGACTGCAATTCGTCATGTCTGCCGTTTAGCCTAGAGAGTGTGGGAAGATCGTGGACTGCCGAGTCGGGAGTCGGTGATATGAGGGTTTCAATTCGATCTCAACGCAACGTCCTGGCTCTTAACCTAGGCGGACTCATTTTCGCGGTTCGACTAATAGTGCTCTTGCGGCTAGCCGCCTTCTAATCGCGAACAGTGACGGGGATGGCCATCAATGTCGTGCGGTGCTGTGTATTTAAGCCTGGGCAGCCTGAAGAGGAGAGACTTGCCGCAGCTGGGGAATTCGAAGCCGTCGACAGCGAATATCATCGAGGGGCACGTCCTATGCGGATCCGGGCGAGATGGGAATCAGCCTTCCGACTGGCCGTGTCTTCGACCCTGGTGGCTTCCGAATGTCTTTCAGTGACAGTAAGTCGACAACCAATTGTCGCTGTGACCAGCTTCAGGTGCCGAGTATCTCACTTTGATGCCGGCGCAAAGCGTCGAAAAGGATTGGCGTGTTCCCCGTGAATGAGTCCAGCTTGTTTTAGAGTCTCGTGGCCCTAAACGTGGGCTGGAAGGGACAAGGAAATGGCTGGTCGTAAGAGGTATGCCGCCGAAGACATTGTGCGCAAGCTGCGCCGAGCTGATGAGCTGGCCGCCGGCGGCAGCTCCGGTGAGCAGATCGCTGCCGAGCTGGGGGTATCGGCGGCCACCCTGTACAACTGGCGCCGAGCCTACGGGGGAATGGATCTCGATGCGGCCCGCGAGCTCAAGGAACTGCGCGAGCAAAACGGGCGGCTCAAACGGCTGTTGGCCGAGGCCGAGCTCGTCAAAGACGCCCTACGTGAGGTGGCCAAGGGAAAATTTTGAGCCCAGCCGCCAAACGCCGCGCCGTGGACATGCTCACAGAAGTCAAGGGCATCTCAGAACGGTTGGCGTGCCAAGCGGTTGGGCTGGCCCGCTCAACCTACCGACGTGTCCGTATCGACCAGACCCCGGCGGACCCGGATGCCGATCTGCGGGCCTGGCTGCGTTCCTACGCCCGCAAACACCCCTGTCACGGGTTTCGCCGTGCGTGGTCGGCGTTGCGCTACGACGAGCATCACCAGGTCAACAAGAAGAAGATCCACCGGCTGTGGCGCCAAGAGGGACTGCAAGTCGCCGTCCGCTCCCCACGCAAACGTGGTGGTGTGCCCTCAGTGCCGCCGATCATCGCCGATGCCCCCAAGGTGGTGTGGGCGCTGGATTTTCAGTTTGACTCCACTATCGACGGCAGGTCGGTCAAGATCGCCTCGATGCTCGATGAGCACACTCGCGAGTCGCTGCTGGACATGACCGCACGCTCCATCACCGCCGAGGCGCTGGTCGACGAGCTCGAGCGAGTGTTCACCACTGCCGGGGGTCCGCCCACGGTGCTGCGCATGGACAACGGGCCGGAGCTGATTTCTCAAGCGTTGCAGCAGTTTTGCGACGGAAAAGTCGGGCTGACCTATATCCCCCCAGGTCAGCCCTGGAAAAACCCCTACATTGAATCCTTTAACAGCCGCTTACGAAAGGAGTGTCTGAACCGCAACTACTGGACTGACCTGCTCGAAGCCAAGGTGGTGATCAGCGATTTCAAACACGAGCACAACCACCGCCACCGCCACTCATCGCTGGGTTATCGCACTCCGGCCGAATACGCTGCCCAATGCAGCCACACCCATCACCCCATAGCCTGCGACATCAACTAAAATCCAGATCAACAACAACCTGGCTCTAATTCCAGGTGGACCCGATATCGGGGACCAGCCAGGATGAATAAAGCGATGCAGAGAATGCCTAACCTGGAAGAGCTTTCACTGACTGGACTTCTGGACGAAGTGACTATCTCGACCGACCGCTGGGGAGTGGCGCACATTCGCGCTTCATCGGCGCGTGATGTGTTCATGGCGCAAGGGTTCGTGGCCGCGCGCGACCGCATGTTCCAGCTCGACTGGTGGAGACGCCGATACCTCGGGCTCGTGTCCGCGGTCCTCGGCCCTCGATACGTGGAGCGCGACCGGGCGGCCAGACTGTTTCTTTATCGAGGTTCGATTAGAGAGGAGTGGCTCGAGTACCCGCAAGAAAGTATCGAGGCGGTGAAGGCCTTCGTGTCCGGTATCAATTCCTGGGTGAGCCTGACCCGTGCGAATCCCAATTTGCTTGGACCGGAGTTTGAGGCTCTTGAGTATGAGCCTGCGTACTGGGTACCGCACGATCTTATGCGGGTCCGATCACACAGCCTCTATGCGAACGTAGAGAAAGAACTTGCCCGCGCACTGACCGTACGAGACTTTGGCCACGAGGCCGACGGCATCCGTCGTCCTCTCGACCCGCCGATTCAGACCGTCGTACCTGAAGGGCTTGACTTATCGGTTCTTCACCATTGGGTACTTGACACCTACCGTCTCGCTGTGGGGCCTGTCGCCGCCTTTCCCGCGCCAATGATGATGGCAGAAGGGTCGAACAACTGGGTTCTCAGCGGTGACCGGACAAGTACAGGCCGTCCCATACTGGCAAGCGACCCACACCGAGCCACGACCGGCCCGTCGCTTCGGTACCTCGTTCATCTAACCTGCCCTGAGTTCGACGTCATCGGCGCCAGTGAGCCTTTTCTGCCCGGAGTCACCATGGGACACAACGGGCATGTCGCGTTCGGCCTAACCATCTGGCCCTCGGATCAGGAAGATCTTTACGTCTACGAACTGCACCCCGAGGACAGCTTGTTCTACAAATATGGCGAGAGCTGGGAGCGTTTCACTGTGGTCGAGGAAGACGTTCCAACTGTTGACGGAACCCCAGCTCCCGTCACGATGCTCTTCACCCGTCATGGACCGGTCATCCGCCATGATCCGTCCACGGGTTCGGCATTCGCAGTTCGAGCCGCATGGCTCGAGCCGGGAATGGCGCCGTATCTGGCTAGCCTGCAATACCTGCGGGCGAAAAACGCGACCGACTTCGAAGCTGCCCTTGATCGTTGGGGATGTCCCTCCGCCAACCACGGCTTCGCAGACGCGGACGGCAATATCGGCTTGGCCCCGCGCGCCTTGATACCGATTCGCAGAAACTGGGACGGACTTATGCCTGTGCCGGGCGACGGCCGATACGAGTGGGACGGCTTCCGTCGGACGGCTGAATTGCCAGTGAAAGTCAATCCACCGATTGGATTCGTGGCTTCGGCAAATGAGATGAACCTGACTGAGTTCCCGGACTGGGAACCGGTTCCGGTGGGATACGAGTGGAGCCCGCCTTATCGAATGCAGCGGTTGACAGAGGTGCTTGAAAATACCGAGAGAGCTTCGCTTGGATCGATGGCCGATCTCCAGAACGATTACCTCAACATACCGGCAAGACGGTTATGCGCGATGCTCACAGAATTCGGCGGTGAGGATCACGAAGCCATCGCGATGCTCAACGCCTGGGACAAGCGGATGACCGCGGATTCGGCGCCAGCGCTGCTATTCGACCAATGGGCTCGAGTAGAGCTAAGGCGTACCTTGTTCGAAGACGCGCTGGCGAAATATCTTTCAGAGTCCGACACCCTGGCAGCGCTCCGCTGGATAATTTTCGACCAGACCCTCGTGGAGGACCTTAGTCCGGACCTACGGCTAATCGAGGTCATGGCAGCCGCTGATCGCATGAAGCTGGATCGTCTCCTGCGGGATACACTCACGGCGACGATGCAGCGGCTCTTGGATGAGTTTGGGCCGGTGAACACATGGTCCTGGGGTGATTTGCATCGCTCTGAGCTGGTACACCCGGTCTATGGGTTCGTGACCGAGACGGCTCCATGGATGACAATTGGCCCGTCGCCGAAATCTGGAAGCGCTGAGACGGTCGGTTTCGCTGCCTTCGATCCGATATCTGGTACCCAAACAGCGGGCGCATCATTTCGAATGGTTGTCGATGTCGGTGACTGGGACAAGACGGTGGCTATCAATACCCCCGGCCAGGTCGGGGACCCACGTAGCAATCACTACCGCGACCTCTACGATCTGTGGCTAGTGGACGGGTATTTCCCTCTTTCTTACACCGAAGGTGCGGTCCGGGAAGTGACCGAGACGGTTACTCAGCTCGCACCTCCTAATGTCTAGTCGGAGCGATTGTCAGCTAACGGCGTCTAGGCAGTCGACGACGTCCCATCAAAGGTGCTGGCTGGAATAGCGGCGCTGGCTGATGGGCAACATCTTCGTCGAACGGCCTTGTTGCAGCGGATTTTTGATGTGATCGATTCAGATTCTGATTGGTTTGAGGTGCTTGCGCCGCAACTCCGTATCGCGGTGGCGGTCTTGGAGGAACAACACATCACGCGGGCGGCCCACCGGCTGGGAGTTCCGCAGCCCACCGTGACCTCGGTCATGCGCCGTATCGGCGCGTCGATCGGCGCGCCGCTGGTGCAGCGATCGGGCCGCAGGGTGGTGCGGACCGCGGCTGGACGTGCGTTTCTACCCGCCGCCCAGAATGCGTTGCGCAGCTTAGCCGTTGCCCGCCAAGAAGTCGGCGACGTCGTCGACCCCGACCATGGTCGCGTGGCGCTCGGCTTTGCCCACGGCCGGGGGTCGCGTGATGTTCCCATGCTCATCGACGCGTTCTTGGCCGCACACCCCGACATCACGTTCGAACTCCACGCAAGTCCGAGAGATGAACTCATCGACCACATGCACAACTGCGCCATTGATGTGGCAATCGTGGCACCCGTTCCAGCCGACCCGCGACTGGAATCGGTCACCCTCGGCGACGAGCGCCTGTACTTGGTTGTCGACATCAGACACCGGCTCGCCGGGCGCCACAGCGTCACGCTACGCGAGGCCGCCGGCGAGTCATTCATCGTGTTCACAGCACCGCACGGCCTACGACACGTGTTCGACCGCCTATGCGACCACGCAGGTTTTCGGCCGACTCTGGCATTCCAGGGACAAGAGATCGCCACCTTGCGTGGCCTCATCCGCGCCGGCCTCGGAGTTGGGCTGCTACCCCGCAGCCTTCATCCCGAGCCCGGAATCGCCGAGATCCCCATCAGCAGCCCGGACGCCCATCGCGAGGTGGGAGCAGTATGGATCAAAGACCGACAGGTACCCCCAGCGACGAAAAGCTTCATCACATTCCTCAAAGACTCAGGCGCACGCGTGCTCGCCGAACCGTTTGGAGTCGTTGGCCTTCATTCCGCGGTACTGGGCAAGCCTGGGCTACCAGGTTGACTCTGCGATCTCTTGTCCGGCTCGTCTGGTCGACTCCTTTGTCGGACGTAGGGAGCTTGTGTTCCTCGATCAGCCTGCGATCACGAAAGCCTTGGGGTTGTAGGGAATTGCTGTGATGGCGATCTCGGCTATGCCAGTGCGGGGACACTGTCGGTTTGGTCGCTTCCCTGTGGTTCGGGATGTTGCGTAGTTGGCAGTGGTGCAGACGCGGGCGATGGCTGGGTCACCGTGGAGATGACCGATGCGACGACGACAACAACCATGGCCAGCCCACGCGGCCAGCTGAGCGCCTGGCCCAACAGGATCCATCCCGCGAGACCGGCGACTACGGGTTCGAGGCTGAGGAGGACGCCGAATGTGTGGGCGTGAAGGTGGCGCATCGCGGCGAATTCCAACGAGTACGGAAGCATCGACGACAGCACCGCGACCCCCAAGAAAGACATCTCACGAAGTTAAAAGTCAAGCCACGAGCGAGGGAGGAGGTGGAAAGGCTAGATGTTCGGTGTAGTGCTGGCCGGTTTGCAGGCAGTGGTGGAGTTGGCCGAGGAATTTGTTGAACAGATGTCGTTGGGCTTGGTGGTTCCAGTCTCCTGCGGCGCGGCGGGTGTCGTAGTGGCGACGGGCGCCCGGCGAGGCGCGCAGCGATGCCAAAGCCCAGATGGGACCCACGGCGGCCAGGCGCCGGTTCTTGATATGGCGGTGCAACACGAGGGTTTTCTTGCCGCTGGCGCGGGTGATCGGCGCGGCTCCGGCGAATGCTTTCAGTCCGCGGGCGTCGGTGAAGCGGGCGCGGTCATCACCGATCTCGGCGAGTACCCGGGCACCGGCCAGGTTCCCCAGTCCGGGGAAGCTGGTGATGATCGTGGAGTCCGGGTGCTGCTCAAAATGGGCGGTTGCCGCCTCGGCGAGATCAGCAGCAGTGGTGCAGGCAGCCTCGAACTGACCCAGCAGCCCTGCCAATTGGATACCCATCGCGTTCTCCACGACCGGTGGTTGGTGCAGGTAGGTGTCGGTGAACACCTCCCGCAACCGTTCGATGTCACGGTCGAGATGGCGGCGGCGGCCGGCCTTGGCCAGCAGTCGGCGCAGTCGGGCCGGGGTCAGCTTGGTCGCCTGGGTGGGGGTTGGTGCAGCAGCCAAGATGGTGCGCGCATCTCGACGAGCCAGCCCGCCCTCGGGCAGGTCGGCGAACGCGGTGATGGCCGCCGGGTAGAAATCTTTGAGCACATCGCGAATCTGGTTGCCGATGTGTTGACGTGCCCATACCGCGTCTTGCTGAGCGCGGGCCAGCACCCGGATCGCCTGGGCCAACTCGGTGTCGGCGGGCAATGGGCGGTGCGCGCCGGGGTCGGTGCGCACAATATTGGCCAGCAGCACCGCGTCGGCACCATCGGATTTGGCCCCCGACACCGCATACCGTGCCCGATACCGCGAAGCCGCCAACGGGTTGATCGGATAAATCACCCGGCCAGTTTCTCGCAGCGCCGCCACCCACAGGCCACGATCAGTTTCCATCCCCACTGGTATCGGATCAGCGGCACTGTCACCGGCCTCAGCCAGCAACGTCAACAGCTGCGCGAACCCGGCCGCATCATTGCCCAGCCGTGCACGGGCTACCACCCTCCCGTCGTCATCAACCACAGCAACATCGTGATGCTCAGTAGCCCAGTCGATTCCACAAAACAAGCCCAAGACGTCCTCACTTTTTCGTCGGTGGATGGTTGCGCCGTTACCGGTGGACTCACGCGGCGCCCTAATCGCGGGACTCCAAGGTCCGTCATCTCACTAGCCGTCCGTGACTCCAGCACATCGCAGGACTTCGTTCTGTCGAAGAGCTCAAGGCTCGAGAACAACCATCAGGAAGTCACCCCTGCGACGGGCTCGGGCAACGGAATCTCACCACCAACCCGACAAGACCTGCCGCCAGACGCGCCGCTCTTTCTCAAGTCGTCGAACGACGGGAACACCAGACGTCACCTGACGGCAGATCCCGCAAGAAACAGGCCCCGGTCACCAACACCCGGACCGGTAACCAATCCCTACTAAACGATTAGGGAGCAGCTTTGCTGGTTGCCCGGTTAGTGCGGGCAACGCGGGTAGTCCGAATGGGAGTATCGCAACGGCGCCGATCAACATGCTGACGGGAAGGGCGCCCTGACCCGAGAGCTGGCCGGTGATGTGCTTGCCGACCAAGACATAAAATGCCCAGAAACATCCTGCGATGAGCGCGAAGGCAACTCCGAGTAGGTCTACGGATTGTGGGCCGTCCCAACTGAGAACCACAATGGCTGCCGCGGCTGCGGCGACACAGCACAGATCGCGCCGTCGGCGGGACAGCGTTGCAGCGAGCAGCAGCGGACCGGCGAACTCGATGGTGACAGCGACGCCGAGTGGGATGCGGGCAATCGCGGCGAAGAAGAAACCGTTCATTCCGGCGAATGTCGCTGCGAACAGCACGGTTGATCGCCAGTGTTTCGCGTCCCACGTAAACGCGCGGGGCCGGTGGATGGCCATGAGTATGGCCGCCGCAAACAGTAGCCGCAGGCTGGTGGTGAGCCCCACGCCGAAGTGCGCTAACAGCGGCGTCGCGACAGCCGCGCCCATCTGCAGTGAGGTGCACGATCCGAGGATCATGAGAACGGCCAACGGTGTGCGGGACGGCGCCATGCAATGAGGGTGTCAGGTCTTGATTAAGCAATCCAGCGAATGATTCTGATTTATAATAGTAAGAAAATTTGACGAATATGGGGTTGGTGCTTGTTAAATTTGCAGCGGGTGGTTGTCCTGCATGAGCTGCAACGACGTGGCACTTTGGCTGCCGTAGCAAAGGCGCTTTCATACAGTCCATCGGCGGTCTCACAACAGCTGTCGCAGCTCGAACGTGAATGCGGGATGGCTCTGATCGAACCGGTCGGCCGCGGTGTGCGGCTGACCGATGCGGGCGAGGCGCTGGTCGAGCACACCAAGCCGGCGATCGCTACCCTTGAGCGCGCGGAGGCCTTGTTGGCGGCTACCCGCGGGCGAGTAGCTGGTCGGCTGCGGGTAGCCGCATTTCAGACGCTGCTGCTGTCCTTGCTGCCCGCAGTGCTCGATGCGCTGGCGCGCAATTACCCTGATCTGCGAATCGAAGTCGCGCAGCGCGAAGCGGAGGAAGCGACATCGGGTCTGCTGGCCGGCACCTTCGATGTGGTGTTGGGCGAGGAGTATCCCGGTGGACGTCTGCTGCCGAACCCAAGTCTGGATCGCGTTGACCTGAGATGCGATGAGATGTTTCTCGTGATGCCGACGACCGGTCCATGGAGCGGCGCACCGACCCTATCTGACCTCGCAAACGCGTCTTGGGCGCTAGACCCGGAGCCCACTGCACCCGGTCGTTGGGCTCGGAGTTTGTGTCGCGGCGCTGGTTTCGAGCCGGATGTGCGATTCGAGGGGGTCGATCTGCTGGTGCATCTTCAGATGGTGCAGGCAGGGCTGGCGGTTTCTATCTTGCCTGCCCTGCTCGGTGAGGATCGGATGCGCGGGGTGCGGCTCGCTTCGCTGCCTGGTTCGCCAAGCCGGCAGTTGTTTACGCTGACCCGCACATCACGCGTTACGCACCCCGCGGTGGTGGCATTCCGCGCCGCGCTGTCGGAGGGCTTCGACGCACAGTCGCAACGCGTGGGGAAGCGCGACAATCCGTGCTGACCACTGCTACCGGATCTCGACACCGCTACTGAGACGCAATCGTCCAAGAGCCGGGGATCAGCGCGTTGTAGTGGATTATCGCGTCTGCGATTAGTCCAACTCCGACAACGAGGAAAATGATCCGCACCGTCATCGCACCGTATCGTGCGAGAACGCGGACGATCCTGCGCTGGAGACGTCTGGCGCGAGCGGTTCGCCGAGTCGACAAACCAAGAATTACCAGCAATAGCCAAAGTGTGATCGCGCAATAGCTGACGACGAGGGTCGCGTCTCATCGCTGGTGTAAATGGTCACGGGCGTAGGTTCCGTCGCAACCGACGAAAGCTATGAAGGAGGGGCTACGCCCGTGACCAAGCGAGTATCGCCGATTGAGCGTGTGCGTGTTGAGATGGATCAGTTGTTCGCCGCGACCGAGCGGCCGTTGACCGAGATTTTGGAGGAGGTCGGGCGGTTATCGGTGCGTCTGGTGTTTCAGGTCGCCGTGGAGGCCGAGGTAGAAGCAGTGTTGGGCCGAGCCCGTCACCAGCGTCGGGTTCAGGACGGCCCGGGCGGGTACCGCAATGGGTATCAACCGCCGGCGACGGTGAAGACCACGATGGGCTCGGTCGAATTATGCCGCCCGAAACTACGCGACACCGACGAGCGGTTCTGTTCGCGGCTATTCGGTGCCGGGGTGACGCGCACCCACGCTCTGGAGGCGTTGGTGATTTCGGGATGGGTGCGCGGTTTGTCGGATCGCGACATCGAGGCCGCGTTGGCCGAGGTGCTGGGCTCGCAGGCGGCGTTGTCGCGCTCGACGGTGAGCCGGATTTGTGCGGCCATCAAAGACGAGTTCGCTGCGTGGTCGTCTCGACGCCTTGATGAGCTGGTGTTGGACTACCTGTTCTTGGATGCCTCGAACTTTCGGATGCATCCCAACGCCCCGGCCGAGCCGGTGCTGGCCGCCTGGGGCATCTGCACCGACGGCAAGCCCCTGTTTATTGGGCTGGCCCCAGCCGCAGCGGAGTCGGCTGATGCGTGGGCCGACTTCTTGGCTGACCTGAGGAACCGGGGACTACGCCCGCCGCTACTGGGCATCTCCGACGGGGCGCCGGGCCTGATCGCCGCATGGGAGACCACGTTTCCGGCAAGCCTGCGTCAGCGGTGTCTGATCCATCGCTGCCGTAACGTCATCGCCAAGACACCTGTCGCGGTCCAGGACGAGATCAAAGCCGCGTTCTGGTCGATCTTCGATGACATTGACCAGCCACCCGGCCAGCAGGCCGTGGATGAAGCCACCCGCCGCGCCGAGGAGTTCACCACCACATACCGCGGGCTCTACCCAGCCGCGGTCGCTTGCCTGGCCAACGACTTCGCCTCGCTGAGCGTGCATTTGCGCTTCCCCCGCCAACACTGGACACGCATCCGCCATTCCAACCTCATCGAACGCACCTTCGGAGAATCCCGTCGCCGGGTCAAGGTCATCGGCCGCCTACCCGGCGAAACCAGCTGTCTGTCGCTGGTATGGGCCGTCCTCGACCGCGCCAGCCGCGGCTGGCGCGGAGTCACCCAAACATCAGCGACCAGCCGCCACCTCCAAGAACTACGCCACCAACTGCTCGAGCCACCCCGCCCACTGCATCCCCCCACCACAACAACCACGACCGACACCACCGCCGCGTAACATGACCACCAGGAACATGCGCCCAGCGTTTTTACACCAGTCCTAAGACGCCACCACGACGAGCAACGGCCATATCGCCGGTCGTGGATGCAGCGCAGAAAGCAGTGCCAAGCCAGTTAGGTACGGCACCGCCGTTGTCGCTTGCCCGAGACCGACCGCCAGTCCAACGCAGCCGAGCAGCCATGGACGTTGCCGCGTTGCTGCCATCGCCCACCCAGGTGCTGAGGATTGGGCGGTCAAAGGGAAATGGGCCACACCTACGAGTACGCCTCCGCCAAGCAGCTCGAGCCAATACCGAGTTGCCGGTGTGATTCTGAAGTTGGCGAGATCGGTCAAGAAGTGGAGCCCGAGCACGGTCAGCAGGCCGAAGGTGGTCATAACCGTGAAGACGCCGGCCATGAAGCTTAACGAGCCAGGCACCGGTGACCGCCGACTTAACTGACCGTCGCAAATGACCGCCGAAACCACGCCCACATTGAGAACATTGAGGGAGTCGAGAAATGCCAGCCCGGCAAGTGCCAACACCACAGCCCCCATAGGTGGCGTCTACTGGACGTCGCCGGTTCGCCCGACAGTTTCGATCGGGCAGCAATGCACAGCGGCCGCAACGAGCGCCAACGAAGGGCCGCTTCGACGCGGCGTGGCGTTGATCAAGGTTTCTATCACCTACTCGACACTATGACATTCCCAAGAGGGGTGAGTGAAAGATGTGGTCAAGCTCGTGGCGGCAGTGAGTGATAGGTGAATGCCCCGCGTGTACCCAGCGCCGGCGCAGCCAACAGCTGACTGCACTTGCTCGCAGCGCGTCGGCCGACTCGACCGCACCGCTGGTTGACCACCCAGGTGGTCGTGTGAGGTCTTCTGCGCCTCAGTCGGCGGGTGTTTTTCTTGGTTCACCACCAGGTCCCCGGGGCGCGGCAGGCAACGCGCTTCGCGCCGCACCTATCGGTGATGTTTTCTTCGGGACTTGAGGCAGCCGTGGCCGCTGTCGCGACTCGTGCTCGTCCGACCTCCGGCTGGGCGTAGCGATGTCGGCTGCTTGCCCGACGGGCCCGCCGCGGGGGCTCTGACTGCCTCGACGAACGTGTTGACTCTCCGTCGGTAGATGCGCCGGGTTTGCTCGGGAACTTTCAGATGCTTGCATATCTGTACGACGTCCTGGCCCTGGTTCGGCAGTCGCTTGCCCATGCCCAGCTAGCGAATGACTTGCCCGGGGCTAGGTACGCGCTGTATCGCCATCGTTTGAGTTCTCTTCGCCGCGGATCGCCGGGTAGAGGGCTCCGACAACCACCGGATCACTACATAGGAACCAAGTTAGGAGGCCCCGCTTAGTCGCGCCGTTCAACGCAACGTCAGCAACTCATCAAGTCAAGTAGACGCATAACACTCAACAGATTTGGAGCAATCATGGTGATGAATCAGTTCAGTTCCATCGCACCGCAGAAGTTGCGCCTTCGTCAAAACCTGAGCGTGTGGCTTCCCGATGCGCAGTGCCGGCTTGTGGCATCGCAGCCAGAACTCGATCAGATGTTGTGGAATGAATATCTTGACGGTGCGCTTCGCACGTATCGGAAACACGGAGTCGAAGCGGTATTGGATCTCGATGATATCCGCGACGGTCGTGATACGCAGATATTTTTTGCCGCCACGGATTCAAGCGGTGATGTCGTGGGGGGTGCTCGAGTAATCGGGCCGCTGCAGTCGGCGGATGAATCACATGCTGTGGTCGAGTGGGAAGGTAGTCACGGATTGCGCGCGGTCCGCGAGATGATTACTGACCGGTTGCCATTCGGGGTAGTGGAGGTGAAGACCGCATGGGCTGACAGCGGCACTCATCACAGTGGCGCGATTACCACGGCCTTGGCGCGCATCGCACTGCCAATCATGGCTCTGTTGGACGTTCAATTCGTTATGGCAACCGCGGCAGCTCATGTGCTGGACCGTTGGCGTTCTTCAGGGGGAGTAGTGGCAGCGAGGATCCCGGCGGCGGCTTACCCGGATGATCGCTATCAGACCAAGATGATGTGGTGGGATCGAACTACCCTGGCAAACCATGCTGAACCGAAACAATTGTCAAGAATGCTGGTCGAGACGCAAAATCTGGTGCACCATAAAGACGCGTTCGACGATGTCACCATAGCGAGCGTAGGAGCGGTGCAGTGACCAACCCGCACGACAGTGATACCGGCGACGTGCTGGTTCTTCGTGACGACGGAGCCACGCTCGCCGATTTTTTCCGGCGCGGGTCAGCTATGCAGGCGGTGTGGACGTCGGCCCAACATCGCCGCCGCGAGCTTAACCAGTGGTCAACACACTTTGCTGAACAGTTGCATCGCCTGCAACGCGACGTACGGGCCTCGGTGCAGCCGGGCATGCGCGAGCGCGCAGTCTTGATATTCAGGCTGTTCCACGGTGCGCCACCGCTCAAGCGGCGCCAACGCCGCGGGCTTAGTGCAACGCCAGAACCTCGGAGCTAGCTGCCGAGATGCAAAATGACGCCACAGTGCACCGACTTGATCAGTTGGTTGCTACGGCTGCTAGCCAACTAATGACTGCCGACGTCGCCACGTCGAGCGAGGTCAGTCAGCGTGTACTGGCCTATCTCGTGGAACAGCTGGGCGTAGACACCGGCTTCTTGCGCCACAACGATCACGACATTCGCGCGACCAGGCTGGTGGCCGAATGGCCACCACGTGCCAACGTACCGGTTCCCGATCCGCTCGAGCTGATTTACTTTGCCGACGCCGATCCGGTATTCGCGCTATGCGAACACGCAAAAGAGCCCCATGTGTTCCGCCCCGAGGTGGGCACCGAAGACTATCAACGCCGCATCAAGGAAAGCCGCCAGGTTCCCGCAACGTCAATGGCCGCTGTCCCGCTGGTCGCCGCGGAGATCACTACCGGAGTGCTGGGGTTCGTCAAATACGGGGACCGCGGCTGGAGTAAGGCGGAACTCAACGCGCTGACGACCATCGCCACCCTGTTTGCCCAGGTACAAGCTCGCGTTGCTGCCGAAGCTCAGCTTCGCTATCTGGCCGACCACGACGATCTCACCGGATTGCAGAACCGTCGAATGCTGCTACAACACCTTGACCAAAGACTGGCCCCGGAACAACCAGGTCCGGTTGCGGCACTGTTTCTCGACCTTGATCGCCTCAAAGCCGTCAATGACTACCTGGGCCACGCCGCTGGTGATCAGTTCATTTCTGTGTTTGCCCGCCGAATCCGTGAAGCCTTCACCGATGAGAGCTTGATCGTCCGGCTCGGCGGCGACGAATTCGTTGTCATACCCGCGTCGCCCATGAGCACCCATGCTGCTGCACTACTCGCCGAGCGCTTGCGCGATCAGTTCAAGGAACACGTCGCCATCGACGGCGAGGTGCTAACCCGCACCGTCAGCATTGGTATCGCCACGGGAACGCCCGGACTAGACACGCCCTCGGATCTCCTCCGCCAAGCCGACGAAGCTGTTCTGGCCGCCAAACATGCCGGTGGAGATAGCGTAGAGGTGTTCGCTGCGGACATGTCCCTCCGGAGCGAACTGCGCAACGATATTGAACTGCATCTTCGACGTGGCATCGAATCGGATGCGCTTCGTTTGGTCTACCTTCCCGAAGTTGACTTGCGGACCGGCGACATTATTGGAGTCGAGGCGTTGGTGCGTTGGCAGCACCCTACTCGTGGACTGCTGCCACCGGAGTACTTCATCCCCGTAGCCGAATCCATCAATCTCGCAGGTGAATTAGACAGATGGGTGCTCCGAACGGCCTGCAGCGAATTCTCCGCGTGGCAGACAGCCGGTTTGGGTCACGGCACGTTGCTTCGTGTCAATGTCTCACCGGCGCACCTGGTTACTGGAGGTTTCGTTGACTTCGTGGCAGACACGATCAGCGAACGCAGTCTCGACACCAGGGCCATCTGTTTGGAAATCACCGAAAATGTTGTCGTGCAAGACCTACATACAGTCCGGACTACCTTTGCTGGGCTTAAGGACGTCGGTGTTGGGATCGCCGTCGATGACTTTGGCACGGGCTACAGTGCCATGTCGCTCTTACAGACGCTCCCCATCGATACGATTAAGATCGACAAGGCCTTCGTGCGTGAACTCGGGACCAACACCAGCGACCTCGTTATTGTGCGCAGCATTATGCTGCTTGCTCAAGGTTTCCATCTCGACGTGGTTGCCGAAGGCGTCGATACCGAGGCCGCCGCCAAGACGTTACTGGCTAACCGGTGCTATCGCGCGCAAGGGTTTTTGTTTTCTCGGCCAGTCGCAGGAGAAACCATGCGACGTATGCTTTCGACGAAACAACTGCTGCCGGCATGTATGCCGCCATTGCCAGTGCAATGAATCTGCGCGGTATCCCAGGATCTGAGTGTGGTTTTCGAGCGCACTGAGCGCCGATTGCCGCAACGGATGGGCGCGCTGCCCGGTTCCTTGCTAGTTTCCAGCCAAACCGCGACGAAAGCTCTGTGTTTCCTCCCAGGTCGGCAGCAGGCCGCGGGCGCGCACTTCTTCGAGACTGGGCGCTGCAGCATCGCGTTCGGATAAGCTGGCGGCGGCACCGTCGACCAGCGGCCAGTCGATCGCCAGGACCGGATCAGTGGCACAGATAGTGTGTTCGCGGTGCGGATCGTATTCCGCGGAGCACAGATACATGACGGTCGAATTATCTTGCAAAGCAAGGAAACCGTGTGCAAGTCCCTCGGAAATGTATACCGATTTGCGGTTTCGTTCGTCGAGGAGGACTGAAGTCCAGCAGCCGAATGTGGGTGATCCCAAGCGGATGTCGACGACAACGTCGAACAGCGATCCGGAGACGCACGTCACATACTTGGCTTGACTCGGCGGTAGTTGGGCGAAGTGCAGGCCTCGCAATACGCCGGCCGACGACACCGAGCAGTTCGCTTGCCGCACATTTAAGCGGTGGCCGGCGAACGCCTGGAACCCGTGGTCGGTAAGCCATTCGAAGAAGAACCCGCGGGAATCGCGGTGGACGGCAGGGGTGATCTCGAAGGCTCCCGGGATATCGAGTTCGCGTACTTCCATCTCACTGACCGCGTTCCTCGTAACGGGCCTCGGCGGCGTCCTTGAGCGGACGCCACCACGATTCGTTGTCGCGGTACCAGTCTATGGTGGCGCGCAGCCCGTCATCAAAGTCGGTGTGCTTTGGGGTCCAGTGCAATTCGTTGTACAGCGAGGACGGGTCGATGGCGTACCTAAGGTCATGGCCGACGCGATCGGTGACGTGGTCGAAGTCGTTGGGGTCACGGCCCATCATCTGAAGCACCGTCTGCAACACGGTCAGGTTGTCTCGCTCGCCCTCGGCGCTAATGAGGTAAGTCTTTCCGATCTGGCCTCTTTCCAGGATCCGCCACACCGCACTGTTGTGGTCGTCGACGTGGATCCAGTCGCGGACGTTGGCGCCGCTGCCATATAGCTTGGGCCGGCGTCCAGTCAGCACGTTGGTGATCTGGCGCGGGATGAACTTCTCGACGTGTTGGTAAGGCCCGTAGTTGTTGGAGCAGTTAGAGATCGTTGCGCGCACGCCGTATGAGCGCACCCAGGCCCGAACCAACATGTCGCCGGCCGCTTTGGATGCTGCGTACGGACTTGACGGGTTGTACGGCGTGAATTCGGTGAACCGTTGCGGGTCATTGAGCTCCAGGTCGCCGTACACCTCGTCGGTCGAGATGTGGTGTAGCCGCACCCCGTGGCATCGCACCGCCTCCAAAATGGCGTAAGTCCCGATCACATTGCTGTGTAAGAAGGGCTCCGGGTTGTCCAGTGCGTTATCGACGTGCGTTTCCGCCGCGAAATGCACGACGGCATCGGACTCGGCCACCAGCCGCGAAACCAGCTCGGAGTCGATGATGTCGCCCTGAACCAGCCTGATTGCATTCTCGATATCGGTAAGTGAGTCGCGCCTGCCCGCGTACGTCATGGCATCGAGGACGGTGATCTGATCTTCAGGACGCTCCCGCACGGTGCTGTGCACGAAATTCGCGCCGATGAAACCCGCGCCACCGGTGACTAGCAGCCGCATGGTCCAAACCCTAACCGAGCAGTGGCCGGGCCAGGGTGCTTAGTGCGGCAAGTAGTCCATCTTCAGGCTGAGCGCCCAGCACCTGCACGGCCACATGGTCGGCGCCGGCCTCGACGTGTTCGCCTAGGCGTTGCGCGATGCTTTCGGGGCTACCGTAGGCCACCAGAGCGTCGATCAGTCGGTCGCTGCCGGGCTTCCTTACGTCATCCTCGGTGAACCCCAGACGGAGCCAGTTGTTTACATAGTTACTCAGGCCTAGGTAGAACCCGGCATATTGGCGACCGATCGTGCGGGCTTCGACGGGGTCGGTGGTGAGCACCACTTTGTGCTCGGGGGCTAGGAACGCCGAGTCGCCCATCGTTTCGCGTGCCTTGGCTGTGTGTTCTGGTGTGGTCAGATACGGATGGGCACCTGCGCTGCGGTCGGTCGCGTCTCATCGCTGGTGTAAATGGTCACGGGCGTAGGTTCCGTCGCAACCGACGAAAGCTATGAAGGAGGGGCTACGCCCGTGACCAAGCGAGTATCGCCGATTGAGCGTGTGCGTGTTGAGATGGATCAGTTGTTCGCCGCGACCGAGCGGCCGTTGACCGAGATTTTGGAGGAGGTCGGGCGGTTATCGGTGCGTCTGGTGTTTCAGGTCGCCGTGGAGGCCGAGGTAGAAGCAGTGTTGGGCCGAGCCCGTCACCAGCGTCGGGTTCAGGACGGCCCGGGCGGGTACCGCAATGGGTATCAACCGCCGGCGACGGTGAAGACCACGATGGGCTCGGTCGAATTATGCCGCCCGAAACTACGCGACACCGACGAGCGGTTCTGTTCGCGGCTATTCGGTGCCGGGGTGACGCGCACCCACGCTCTGGAGGCGTTGGTGATTTCGGGATGGGTGCGCGGTTTGTCGGATCGCGACATCGAGGCCGCGTTGGCCGAGGTGCTGGGCTCGTAGGCGGCGTTGTCGCGCTCGACGGTGAGCCGGATTTGTGCGGCCATCAAAGACGAGTTCGCTGCGTGGTCGTCTCGACGCCTTGATGAGCTGGTGTTGGACTACCTGTTCTTGGATGCCTCGAACTTTCGGATGCATCCCAACGCCCCGGCCGAGCCGGTGCTGGCCGCCTGGGGCATCTGCACCGACGGCAAGCCCCTGTTTATTGGGCTGGCCCCAGCCGCAGCGGAGTCGGCTGATGCGTGGGCCGGCTTCTTGGCTGACCTGAGGAACCGGGGACTACGCCCGCCGCTACTGGGCATCTCCGACGGGGCGCCGGGCCTGATCGCCGCATGGGAGACCACGTTTCCGGCAAGCCTGCGTCAGCGGTGTCTGATCCATCGCTGCCGTAACGTCATCGCCAAGACACCTGTCGCGGTCCAGGACGAGATCAAAGCCGCGTTCTGGTCGATCTTCGATGACATTGACCAGCCACCCGGCCAGCAGGCCGTGGATGAAGCCACCCGCCGCGCCGAGGAGTTCACCACCACATACCGCGGGCTCTACCCAGCCGCGGTCGCTTGCCTGGCCAACGACTTCGCCTCGCTGAGCGTGCATTTGCGCTTCCCCCGCCAACACTGGACACGCATCCGCCATTCCAACCTCATCGAACGCACCTTCGGAGAATCCCGTCGCCGGGTCAAGGTCATCGGCCGCCTACCCGGCGAAACCAGCTGTCTGTCGCTGGTATGGGCCGTCCTCGACCGCGCCAGCCGCGGCTGGCGCGGAGTCACCCAAACATCAGCGACCAGCCGCCACCTCCAAGAACTACGCCACCAACTGCTCGAGCCACCCCGCCCACTGCATCCCCCCACCACAACAACCACGACCGACACCACCGCCGCGTAACATGACCACCAGGAACATGCGCCCAGCGTTTTTACACCAGTCCTAAGACGCCACCCTGCGGTCTGCCGATAACCGCAACACTCTGGGGCCGAGCGCTGCCAGCACGCGCCGGCTGGCTGGAACCGCTGCCGCGTCGAGCTCATCAAGGTAGGTGACCAGCGCGTCGTACGGCTTGCGGTACTCCTGAGTGTGCTCGGAGTGACCCACCCCGACACCCAGCAAGAATCTTCCCGGATATGTGCTTTCGATGCGCTGAAACGACTCTGCGATGGCCGTGGCCGGTGCTGACCAGATATTCACGATCCCGGTGGCCAGCTGCAGCGAGGTCGTCTGCGCTAGGCCCGGCTCGACCCAGGCCAGATCGGCGTCCGGTGATGCGCCGATCCAAACGGCGCCGTAGCCGAGTGCCTCGATTTCGGCGGCCAATCCGGGGGTGATGGAACGGGTCCCCAGCCATACGCCGAATCGGCCCAGATTGGGTTTGGGTGACTCTGTGGCGGTCATAGACGTCCTTAGATGCCAAGTAGTGCTTAGCGGCGGCTAAGCCCGAGCGGTCCGGCCAGGTCGGCCAGCGCCGGGACCAGAGTCTCACTTCGAGTGGGGGTCTGGACAGCGACGTGGTTGGCGCCGGTGGCACGGTGCTCATCGGATGCACTCCGGCGCCGCGCTGTCCCGAATGGATCAACCCGCGGGGACCCAACGCGGCGACCACGTGGATCTGGTCTGGTTCAGGGTGGGCTTGGCGGCGTCAGCGCTGGCCTGGGACTCGGTCATGGCTGCTCAGACTCGCTATATTGCCGGCGGCATTTTCGCCTCTCTGGTGGGCAGAGCCTGTGGCGTTTTGCGTGGAGTGCGGCGATGCGGGTAGTGTGAACCGCCGGTGCGGCGTCCCGCGCCGGCTCCTGGCGTGCCCAGTTTTGAAATTTCTCGGAGCGCTTCGCGGAATTTCCACCACCGGCTCACGTTTTGTAGTCCGGGCACTGTTGCGCCGAAATCGGGTGCGCCGACGAGGAAGAGAAGGATCGCCAGAAGGTAATGGCCAAGAAAGACGGTGCCATAGAGGTCGAGGGTCGCGTGGTTGAGCCCCTGCCCAATGCCATGTTTCGCATTGAGCTGGAGAACGGCCACAAGGTGCTCGCCCACATCAGCGGCAAGATGCGGCAGCACTACATCCGCATCCTGCCTGAGGACCGCGTAGTGGTGGAGTTGTCACCCTACGACTTGTCCCGGGGCCGAATCGTGTACCGGTACAAGTAACGAAACACCCAGAGAACAGGACCGATACTGCCGTGAAGGTGAACCCGAGCGTCAAGCCGATCTGTGACAAGTGCAGGGTGATCCGTCGGCATGGGCGGGTCATGGTGATCTGCTCTGACCCGCGTCATAAGCAGCGTCAGGGCTAGCCGGTTCTACGGCCAGGACCTGACTGGTCGCCAACACAACTGAATGCAGACCTCCCAGCATCAATGAGCGGATTCGCTGCTCATCTACGCCCGGACGGAGGCCGGGCCCCGCAAATCCGCGGGAACGGGCTGGGATCAGACCTCCGCTAGAGAAGAGGGAAGCCACGATGGCTCGACTAGTCGGCGTCGATCTGCCGCGCGATAAGCGGATGGAGATCGCCCTGACCTACATCTTTGGCGTCGGCCGGACGCGCGCGAATGAGATTCTGGCGGCCACCGGTATTGATCGCGACATGCGCACCAAGGATCTCACCGATGACCAACTGACCCGACTGCGGGACTACATCGAAGCCAACCTGAAGGTCGAGGGTGACCTGCGTCGCGAGATCCAGGCCGATGTTCGCCGCAAGATCGAGATTGGTTGCTACCAGGGTTTGCGGCACCGCCGCGGCCTGCCGGTGCGCGGCCAGCGAACCAAGACCAACGCGCGGACTCGCAAAGGTCCCAAGCGCACCATCGCAGGCAAGAAGAAGGCCAGGTAAACGATGCCACCGAAGAAAGCGTCGACTGGATCGTCGAAGAAGGGGCACAAGACCCGCCGCCGGGAAAAGAAGAATGTCCCGCACGGCGCTGCCCACATCAAGAGCACATTCAACAACACGATCGTGACGATTACCGACCCGCAGGGCAACGTGATCGCCTGGGCGTCGTCGGGTCATGTCGGGTTTAAGGGGTCTCGGAAATCGACTCCGTTCGCCGCGCAGTTGGCCGCCGAGAACGCCGCTCGCAAAGCACAAGAGCACGGTGTGCGCAAAGTTGATGTGTTCGTTAAGGGCCCGGGTTCGGGACGTGAGACCGCCATCCGATCCCTGCAGGCCGCCGGCTTAGAGGTCGGTGCGATCTCCGACGTCACCCCCCAGCCGCACAATGGCGTCCGCCCACCCAAGCGTCGCAGGGTTTAGTCGGAGTCTAGGAGGAAAGACACCAATGGCTCGTTACACCGGACCCGTCACTCGTAAATCACGTCGGCTTGGCACCGATCTCATCGGCGGCGACCAGTCATTCGAGAAGCGGCCCTACCCGCCCGGTCAGCACGGAAGGGCGCGGATCAAGGACAGTGAGTACCGCCAGCAGCTGCAGGAGAAGCAGAAGGCCCGTTTCACCTACGGCGTGATGGAAAAGCAGTTCCGGCGCTACTACGAAGAGGCCGTTCGCCATTCCGGTAAGACCGGTGAGAACTTGCTGCAGATCCTGGAAAGCAGACTCGATAACGTGGTCTACCGCGCCGGGCTGGCGCGCACTCGCCGTATGTCGCGCCAGCTCGTCAGCCATGGCCACTTCATGGTTAACGGTGTGCACGTCAACGTCCCCAGCTACCGGGTGTCCCAGTACGACATCATTGATGTGCAGGACAAGTCGGTGAACACGGTGCCGTTCCAGATCGCGCGGGAAACAGCGGGTGACCGTCCGGTCCCAAGCTGGCTGCAGGTTGTGGGTGAACGTC
This sequence comes from Mycobacterium sp., assembly GCF_965230835.1. GTDB lineage: Bacteria > Actinomycetota > Actinomycetes > Mycobacteriales > Mycobacteriaceae > Mycobacterium. The sequence goes on along the minus strand of NZ_CBDDLW010000002.1, from coordinate 1,418,775 downwards.
AGCGCATCCTGGTTCATCAGCTGCCCGAGCGGGCTCAGATCGACGTCCCGCTTACCGAGCAGCTGATAGTCGAGTACTACTCGAAGTAGACGCTCCGCATCAAAAGGTGCGGGCAACCCGGAGCCGCGGCCGCGGCGACGGACAACCTGAGCGGCATCAAATTGTGGGTGCTGAGAAGGAGAAATTAACGCCATGCTGATCTCTCAGCGACCGGCACTGTCCGAGGACACGCTCACCGACAACCGATCCCAGTTCGTCATCGAACCGTTGGAGCCTGGATTCGGTTACACCTTGGGCAATTCGCTGCGTCGTACGCTGCTGTCGTCGATTCCGGGTGCTGCCGTCACCAGCATTCGCATCGACGGCGTGCTACATGAGTTCACCACGGTGCCCGGAGTCAAGGAAGACGTCACCGACATCATCTTGAACCTCAAGAATTTGGTCGTGTCCTCGGAGGAGGACGAGCCGGTAACGATGTACCTGCGCAAACAAGGTCCTGGCGAGGTCACAGCCGGTGACATCGTGCCGCCGGCCGGCGTGACCGTGCACAACCCTGAGATGCGTATCGCGACGTTGAACGACAAGGGCAAGCTGGAAGTTGAACTCGTCGTCGAGCGCGGTCGAGGCTATGTCCCGGCTGTGCAGAACAGGGCATCCGGCGCTGAAATCGGCCGTATCCCAGTGGACTCGATCTACTCGCCGGTGCTCAAGGTGACCTACAAAGTGGACGCCACTCGAGTCGAGCAACGCACCGACTTCGACAAGCTGATCCTCGACGTAGAGACCAAGACCTCGATCACCCCACGCGATGCGTTGGCGTCGGCGGGCAAAACGTTGGTCGAGTTGTTTGGGCTCGCACGCGAACTCAACGTCGAAGCCGAGGCGATCGAGATCGGGCCGTCGCCCGCCGAGGCCGACCACATCGCGTCGTTCGCGCTGCCGATCGACGACTTGGATCTTACTGTGCGGTCCTACAACTGCCTCAAGCGTGAAGGTGTGCACACCGTCGGCGAACTCGTATCGCGCACTGAGTCTGACCTGCTCGACATCCGGAACTTCGGCCAGAAGTCAATCGACGAGGTGAAGGTCAAGCTGCATCAGCTGGGTCTGTCGCTCAAGGACAGCCCGCCGAGCTTCGACCCGTCGGAAGTCGCCGGCTACGACGTCGCTACAGGCACTTGGTCGACTGAAGGAGTCTACGACGACCAGGATTACGCCGAAACCGAACAGCTTTAGTTCCACGACGACGCGGGCCGTCCGACGGACCGGGGACACAGTGGGGAGCTGGCCTTTGGCCGGCTTGGAGAATCTAGACAGGAGCGTCAGCAATGCCCAAGCCCACCAAGGGCCCGCGCCTCGGCGGGTCGTCTTCACACCAGAAGGCGATATTGGCCAACCTGGCCACGTCCCTGTTTGAGCATGGCCGGATCAAGACTACCGAGCCAAAGGCCCGGGCGCTGCGGCCGTACGCGGAGAAGCTGATTACGCACGCTAAGAAGGGCTCTCTGCACAATCGGCGCGAGGTGCTCAAGAAGCTCCGCGACAAGGATGTGGTGCACACTCTGTTTGCTGAGATCGGGCCGTTCTTCGCCGACCGGGACGGCGGCTATACCCGCATCATCAAGGTTGAGGCACGCAAGGGCGACAACGCTCCCATGGCCGTGATCGAGCTGGTGCGGGAGAAAACCGCGTCCTCCGAAGCTGATCGCGCACGCCGGGTAGCCGGCGCGCAGGCGGAGGCGACGTCGGCCGAGGGAGCTGCCCCTGAGCCGGCTGAGGAGCCCGCAGCCGCCGAACCTGGCGAGGCCGCTGAGAATTAGTGAGGAAGTCCGTCTGCGGCTCGACATTGCCTACGACGGAACCGATTTCGCAGGCTGGGCGGCGCAAGCGGGTCAGCGTACCGTCGCTGGGGTCCTTGACGAGGCCCTGACGACCATCTTTCGCACGCGGGTGCGGCTTTGGGCGGCGGGCCGCACAGACGCGGGAGTCCACGCCACCGGGCAGGTGGCCCACCTCGACGTGCCTGAGGTTGCCCTGCGGAATGCCTACTCGCGCTCACCTCGCCCCGGCGATCCAGAATTCCAGCCGCTAGTGCGTCGGTTAGGCCGGTTCTTGCCAGCCGATGTCCGGGTCCGCGAAATATGCCGCGCACCTGCGGGTTTCGATGCTCGATTCTCGGCGCTTCGGCGGCATTACGCTTATCGGTTGTCGGTGGCGCCCTACGGCGCGGAGCCACAGCAGACGCGGTTTACCACTGCGTGGCCGCGGGCGCTGGATGTGGACGCGATGGCCGCGGTGTCCCGGGAGCTGTTGGGATTGCACGATTTCGCTGGTTTCTGTCGTCATCGCGACGGTGCCACCACGATCCGCGACTTGCAGCGACTGGACTGGTCGCAAGATGGCTATCTAATCACCGTGCGCGTCACCGCAGACGCGTTTTGCTGGTCAATGGTGCGCTCCCTGGTCGGGGCGTTACTGGCAGTTGGCGAGCACCGGCGTAACGCGGCTTGGTGCCGTGAGCTGCTCAATGCGACAGGCCGATCCAGCGACTTCGCGGCTGCTCCGGCTCATGGGCTGACGCTCGTTGGCGTGGACTATCCGCCGGACGATCAGCTTGCGTCGCGGACTTTGATCACCCGGGACCTGCGGTCGCGTACTGACTAACTTCGGTCCGCGACGCAACTCGCTGCCTGGTAGATGAATTGCATTGGGCTGATTCTTCATACCGGCTCTTGGTTTGGTGTGTTGGTTTAGTCGTCGGTGGTGGGTTGGTTCATTTCGGCTTGGAAGAGGCGGTATTGCTCGGCGCGGCCTGGTCGGCGTTTGACGATGAGCCAGCCGGTGGTGAGGAGCAGGAACCAGAGGGGGAAGCAGGCTAGGGCGATGGCGGTTTGGGGTTTGGTGGTCAGTGTCCAGATGACGAAGGCGAAGAAGGTGAGCACGGTCCAGCACATGGTGGGGCCGCCGGGCATTTTGTAGGTGGATGTGGTGTGGCGGTGTGGGTGTCGGCGGCGGTAGGTGAGGTAGCTGATGATGATTAGGGTCCAGACGAACATGAATAGTAGTGAGGACAAGGTGGTGATGAGGGTGAAGGCGCCGATGATGGAGCCGCCGGTGTAGAGCAGGGGGATGGAGGTGAGGAGTAGGGCGGCGGTGAACAGGAGTGCTGGTGCGGGTACGCCGCCGCGGTTGAGTCGGCGAAATGTTGCTAGTGCGCTGCCTTCGTCGGCGAGGCCGAAGAGCATTCGTCCGGTGGAGAAGACTCCGGAGTTGGCTGAGGAGGTTGCTGAGGTGACGACGACGAAGTTGACCACTGATGCTGCCACGGTGAGTCCGGCGAGGGAGAACATGGCCACGAAGGGGGATTTGTCGCTGGAGATTTGGCGCCAGGGTACGACGGTGAGGATGGCTAGTAGGGCGCCGATGTAGAAGATGACCACGCGTAGGGGGATGGCGTCGATGGCGCGGGGCAGGGTGCGTCGTGGGTTTTTGGTTTCGGCTGCGGCGGTGCCGACGAGTTCGACGCCGACGAATGCGAAGAAGGCGATTTGGAAGCCGCTGACCATGCCGGTGAATCCGGTTGCGAAGAATCCGCCGTCGTTCCAGAGGTTTTCGATGGTGGCTTGGTTGCCGTGGGGGGAGACGAAGTGGGTGGCTACCAGGCCGGCGCCGACCAGGATGAGGCATAGGATTGCGGCGATTTTGATTAGGGCGAACCAGAATTCGATTTCGCCGAAGTTTCGGACGTTGAAGAGGTTGAACGCCAGGATCAAGGTGACGGTGACCAGGGCGGGTAGCCAGGTTGGTATGTGGGGCCACCAGAATTTGGAGTATCCGGTGATGGCGACGATGTCGGCGATGCCGGTGACTACCCATGCGAACCAGTAGGACCATCCGATGAAGAAGCCTGCGGCGGGGCCGAGGAGGTCGGAGGTGAAGTCGACGAAGGATTTGTAGTTGAGGTTTGACAGGAGTAGTTCGCCCATGGCGCGTAGTACGAAGAACATGAAGAAGCCGATGATCGCGTAGACCAGCAGGATTGCTGGGCCGGCTAGCGAGATCGTTCGTCCTGATCCCATGAATAAGCCGGTGCCGATCGCGCCTCCGATTGCGATCAACTGAATGTGGCGGTTAGCAAGGCCCCGATGTAGATGCGGGACCTCTTGCCCAGCAGCAGAATCAGAATCAGAAGCGGCGGCAGCGACATCGCTTGACATGAGTGGCGTCCTTATCAGATGGGGCTGCGTGACCTGTCGCAACGCGCCTCGATTGACAACGCGTCAAGCCGGCGTGATGGTCGCCGGTTGTGCTAACCGGCAAACGGCGGGCGGGCCATCACAGTGGGGCGGAACCCGTATCGGGGACCAGCACCTGAGGCGCCGGAGCCGGTACCGGCCAGGGGCATGCCACCCAAAAGGTTTCCAGGTCCCCCAACGTCGGGAGGCTCGACTACGTCGCTCACCCGTGTGAGCGCGTTCGCCGCACTTGGCACGGGGTTGGCGGCCGTCCATGCGGGCGGCACGGACAACCCTCCAGCGGATGCCGCATTGGCCAGACCAGCCGATACCGGCCCGCCGCCCAGCAGTGCTCCCAGGTCGCCTAGGGCGCCGTCCGCGGCGACCGCCGCGCTTGCCGTTGGGGCGGCCAGGCCCAGCGCCGCCGCGGAGGTCACCACGCTGTTCATCATGCCGAGTCCGAAGTACGGCAAACCGACGGTGGAGTACAGGGCGCCGGTAAATGGGGTAAACCACGCAAAGAATTTCTCTATCGGCGATGGGGTCGATCCGCCGGCGGCGAGGGCGGCGCGCACTGGTGATGAAAGGCTACTTAGCGCCTTGGGCACCTCGGAGATCACCCGTGAAAGCATGCTTTGTGCTTTGCCTGCCGTGCTGGCAGCGGCCTGGGTAGTCGCTGCAGCTTGGATTTGCGTAGCAGCTGGGTTGGCAATCTGTGGTGGTGAGGTGAATGGCGTCAAGGCCGAGGCGGTCGCCGAGGAGCCGGCGTATGTGTACATTGCCGCGGCGTCCTGTGCCCACATTTGGCCGTACTCGGCTTCTTTGGCCGCGATTGCCGCGGTGTTTTGGCCGAGAATGTTGGTCTGAACCAGCGAGGCCAGCTGGCTCCGGTTGGTCGCGATGAGCGGTGGGGGCACGGTTTGCGCGAAGGCGGCCTGGTAGGCCGCGGCTGCCGAGCGCGCTTGGCTGGCCGCGTGTTCAGCTTGCGCGGTGGTGCTGACGAGCCACGCCTCATAAGGTGCTACTGCATCGGCCATCAATGTTGATGCAGGGCCTATCCACTCCTCGTTGTGCAGTGTGATGAGCACGTTGTGGAAGTCGGTGGCAGTTGAGCGCAATTCGGCGGCTAGTCCGCTCCATGCTGATGCGGCGGCCAACATCGGCGCCGCCCCTGGACCGGAATACATTCGCTGGGAATTGACTTCCGGTGGCAACGCTCCGAAATCGATGGTCATCGCTGTAAACCCCTTATCTAGTGGTTGGGCGCTCAGTACCCGAGCCGACGTCCGGCACGAGGGTCGCCATCGCTGACAACGTTTGCGGCTGTTGGTGACTCGTTGGGAGGCGGGTGCTCGGAGTTGGTATGCGGGGGTCTGTGGTGGGCGCGGGCGTTAGATCCCGTCTTGTGCTCAGGTTCATGTCATTATCCGCCCGCCGGCGGACGGGTGGTCACGTTGAGGCGTAAGCCATACCGGCGCTGGCTGAAGTTCGCGGTCCGCGGCCCGCCGCTCGTTGGCACACCCCGGAGCAGAGCCGATGTTTCACCCCCGGGGGCGGCGTGGAAGACGGCGCGCGGCGCGTTGGCAATCTCGGGTACGGTCATCTCGGCGCTTTGCGCACTGGTCAACGTGGCCCAAGTCGGAGGCGTTGATAGCGCTCCGATCTTGCTGGCTTGACCAATACTTGCCGACACCGGAAGTCCCGCGAGACCCAGGCGGGCTAGGCCCGATTCCGCCGCGGCGATTCCAACCCCTTCGGCGCCGGTTTGCGCCGGGACGTGCAAAAACGCCTGCGCTACCTGGCCGGCGTTCATGGTTAGCCCGGCGAAGTCGTACATGAACGTCGAATAGAGGTTGACCATTGCGTTTAGCTCGGCGGGGGTAAAGCTGGGTATGTGCGCCTCAAGCCACGATGCGATTGAGGTGAGCACGCGCTTTGAGGTTTCCGACCTCATGTTCGCTTCGGTTTGTTTGGCCACCCCGGCCTGATTAGTGGTGTTCGGGGGCAGTCCGAACGGCGTCAACTGGCTAGCGGCGGCCGAAGCGGCGGCGTAGCCGTACATGGCGGCAGCGTCTTGGGCCCACATCTCTGCGTATTGGGCCTCGGTCGTCGCGATCGCCGGCGTATTCTGCCCGAAAAAGTTGGTTGCGATGAGCGCCATCAGCAATTCGCGGTTGGCCTCGACGAGTTGCGGGGGCACCGTCATCGCGAACGCGGCTTCATAGGCGGCACCAGCGGCTCTGGCTTGAGCACCCGCTTGCTCGGCTTGTACGGCTGTCGCGCCTAGCCAGGAGACATAGGGTGTGACCGCTGCGATCATCGAAGCTGCGGTCGGGCCTATCCACAAGCTAGTCAGCTCTGCGATCACCGAACTGTATGTGCGTGCTACGAAACTAAGTTCTGCCGCCAGCTCATCCCAGGCCGTGGCGGCGGCCATCAGGGGGCCCGATCCGGGACCGGCGTACATACGATTGGAGTTGATCTCGGGCGGCAATGAACCGAAGTCCAACGCCATCCACGCCTGGAACAGTAGGTGCGGAGCGATTTGGCTGGCAACAACGGTGGCACTTGCTGTTGCGTCAAGGAGATCGCCTGCGGGGGCGGCCATGCTAAGAGTCCGATCGCCGGGGGAAGCGCCAGCGGCGGCGACCCCAAGTAGGCGTTGAGCGGCCCCGTTCCATGTGACGTCGTACTCGCACGCACGCGTCCTGGGTGGATAGCGAATTCAACATTCATCAAAATCTTCCTGAAAGCGGAAAGGGCTGCTTGCGGCCACATCGCCGTCGTTGGGGCGGCAGGAAACGTGACCGGCCAACAGGAAAATAGCCTACTGCGACAGTAGCTAGTAGATATAGTCGATTATTGCAATAGTAATCAACATTTACATATGCGTCATACTTTCCAGCCTGTGTCCCCGGATTGCGGCTGACATCGGCCCGTATGTCGATGAACGCTCGGTTCGAGTAGTGCGGCCCTACCGTTGTGCCAATCGGACTTTTGCATGCAATTACGGCGAGCGGTGAAATCCTGGCGTAATCGCTCGTGTCGTCCGTAATTAACCCGCACTTTGGTGGCCGATCGCATCACGGTCCTGTTCACCAGCTGAACAATCAAACGATAATGGCTGCGACGGGGATGACCAGTGACATTCGTGGTCGCACAGACGCATTGAAGATCCGCATTGCCTTACCTTCTCAATTTCGGCTAAGAGCGACGGACTATCCGCGGCGCTTCTGTTGGAGTTGAACATGTAGAGGGGCTTGGGCGCTAGCGGTCTGATGCTGCCGAGGTAAATTCACAGCGATTTCACGGCTAACGCTGCCCTGTTATGCAGCATTCGTTGTGTATCCGTCCGGCGGACCCCCAGCGGATGCTGGGCCGCTTTCGTTGATGGCTAGCAAACACTGTCGAGATGGTGTGCACGGCTTCGGGCGCACTGCTCGTGGACGGCGACCGGTCCGGTCTTAGGGGTGCGCAGCAAGCACGTGTTCAGCTTGTCTGTCGGTGGACAGGCACAGTGAACAGACGTGCGCGTCGTGGGCGTTGCAGGCCAACATGTCGGGGCGCTCGAAGTCGTCGCGGCAAACATGGCACGTCAACTGCACGGCTGAGGGATTGCCGTGATCGTCATGCATGGGTAGATCGATTCCGTCGTGTGTGCGCCGCAAATAGTACTTACCTTTCGTGGTGATTGCCAGGATTGGCGGCGTCACCAAAGCTATAACAATCGCGACCAGCGGCGAATACGGTCGAAGGGTGGTTCCTAGGCCGCCGAAGAAAGTGATGATTGATAGCCCCGCTGCCAATAGCATAGAACCGAAACCAACAGGGTTCACGGCATACAACATGCCACGGCGAAACTCGGGCGTCTTCGGCGATAGACCAAGGAGGTATTTGTTGAAGACGATGTCTGACGCCACCACAACGACCCACGCCATGCCGCAGTTGGCGTAGCAGCCAAGGATCGTGTTGAGGAAATCAAACATGTTGGCTTCCATCAGGATTAGCGCAATTAGCAGGTTCACTCCGAGGAAGACGACCCGTCCCGGATAATGCTTGGTGACACGCGTGAATGAGTTGGTCCACGCTAAAGAGCCGGAATAGGCATTCGTCACGTTGATCTTAATCTGGCTCAATACCACTAAAATCACGGCGAGCGGAAGCGCCAGCCAGGCGGGCATGAAGTTTCGGTAGATCTCCATGAACTGATGCACGGGCATATTGGCGATGGGCGCAGCGCCGGCGACGTTGGAGATCAGATAGACCGCCAGGAACAGGCCGATTATCTGTTTGATAGCTCCAAACACAACCCAGCCGGGACCGGCTAGCAGCATCCAGGTCCACCATCTGAGCGAGTTGTCTGGGGTTCGCGGCGGCATAAAGCGTACGTAGTCGATCTGCTCGGCGATCTGAGCAATCAGAGCCAAACACACCCCGGCCGCCAAAAGGGCCGAGCCGAGGCTAACTCCACCGCGGCCATCCCTGCCGGTAAACGCCAGGAACTGCCCGATCGAGTCTGGATGGCTCACCACCAGGTAACCAAACGGGGCCACCATCAGGATCAGCCAGAGCGGGGTGGTCCAAAGTTGCAGCTGAGACAAGACTTTCATCCCGTAGATCACTAGCGGGAAGATGATCAGCGTCGAGCATGCGTAACCCGCCCATAGCGGGACGTTTAAGCCCAGCTTGAGCCCTTGCGCCATGATCGAGCCCTCCAGGGCAAAGAAGATGAATGTGAACGTGGCGAAGATCACGTTGGTGACCACCGATCCGTAGTAACCGAACCCGCTGCCGCGGGTGATCAGGTCCAGGTCGATGTTGTATCGGGCGGCGTAGTAGGCCAGCGGCAATCCGGTGGTGAAGACCACCACAGCGAAGATTCCGATTCCGCACAGAGCATTTGCGGTACCCCAGGTGATCCCGACGTTGGCGCCGATCGCGAAATCCGCCAGGTAGGCGATACCGCCGAGCGCGGAGATTCCCACCACCGCCGGGGACCACCTCCGGTAACTGCGAGGGGCGAAGCGCAGCGTGCAGTCTTCAACCGTCTCCCTAGAGGAGGACTTGGCGGCGTCGGCTTGGGCTGAGTCCGCGACGTGCGCATCGATGTCCTGCATGAGCCCTCCAAGTGCAAGTAATCGCTAGGGGCGCAGAAATCCCCTGGGTAGGTCTGCACACGTGCCTTCTCGCAAAGCGCGGGCATCAGCGCACGTCTACGCGTTCTGGCGATTTACCGTTTGAACTGCGCTGACCAGCGGTCGTCGTGTGCTGGATCAGGCGTGATCGTAACCTCGCACGGGTATGCGTGCCAGTCGAAGGGGGCTTTGGGAAATCGGATGCCGACCTACCGGGATGTACAGCGGGTCTAGATTCTGCGCGCGACGAAACTCGCTGCCTGGTTGGTCAAGTGGGGCACGTAGCCCATGTGGGCGCTGCAGCGGCCTCCCGCCGAGCAGATTGGGTCGCCGCTATTGCAGACATTGATGATCTTGGATTTGAACTTCGGGCTCAGTGCGGTCATGAGTCCGCCGGCTCGGCCGGACGGGTTCCCGAAGAGGGCGACGGCGGCGACGTGGCCGGCTGCTTTCCTGGGTAAGGGCTTGGGAGCGGGCGTCGGTGCAGCGGTGACAATATCCATTACCGCGGCCCCTTGGGAGTACCCTCCGAGCACGATTTTGGTCGTGGGGCACATTTTGCCAGCTGCTGAACTTCGACACTGGCGTTGTTCGCGCCTTGGGTAACAGCTAAGAAGTCGTCGTTGGCCGGGTAGCTGACCGCGTACGCGCCGACGCTCTTGTGAGTTTGCTGGCGTAGCCCTTTGACAAAGGCTCCGCCCACCCGTCCGATACCAGGTGGCTCGTTTGTTCCTCTGGCGAACATCACCTCGACGTCTGGGTATGACGCCGATGCTGGTGCCGCCACAGCGGGGGCGACCGCCAGTGCAGCCGCCGCGATTCCGGTGGCCGTAGCCAACAATTCGACGTGGCGTCCGGCAGCTGCTCGCCGGCAGCTTGAATGCGCCTGCGGGCGTGGTGTGACCCGGAACAGCCCCATGCCAAGACTTTATTGGCCGATTGGGTTGTGTCAGTTGCGCAATCATCGCAGACCAGCTACAAACCGGCCGCACTGCAATGTGTCGCCTAGGCGATGCCGACGACAGTGACTGCCGCGCCCGCGCCCGCTACTCGGCGGATAGCAGATCGCCGAAGCTGTTGGTGGCCAAGGCAACACCGCTGACGATGTGGATAAGTGCCTGTGGATGAGCGGTAAAGACGAGTTGGCTGGCGGTTTAGTGTGAGTCGACGCGAACGAGGCGCGAATAGGCGATCGGGGGGGGGGCAGTGCCAGGCCAAGCGACAACCTGGCGGCACGTCAGCGGCTATCGACTTCTGTTGCGTCGCATCGAATGCGCACTGTTGCACACCGACATCCGCACGGCCAACGACGCCTTACGCATGCATAAGGCGTCGCTAGCTGCCGGGTGTGTACTGGCGACCATTGCCGTGGCGGCATACGCATTCGTCTGCTTCTTACGGCCGCAAGCAGGGCTCGGCCATGCACGGATCGTGATAGGCCAGGAATCCGGAGCGCTCTATGTGAGAGTAGGTGATATCTGGCATCCGGTGCTGAACCTGGCCTCGGCGCGGTTGATCGCGGTGACTGACGCGAATCCGCAGCCGGTGCGCGAGTCCGAAATCAGACGTACCAAACGTGGTCCTCTACTGGGTATTCCGGGTGCGCCGGCGGTGCTTGCCCCAACGTTGGCTGGAGACGAATCGATATGGACGGTCTGCGATACCGACTCAGGAGCGGCAACGACCGTTGTTATCGGCCCTGTTACCGGGTCGCCGGTGCGCCACCTGGCCGGTGAGCAGACGCTTCTGGTCGCGCCCACATCTGGCTCGCCCGCCTACCTGCTCTACAACGGCAGACGGGCCATGGTAGATCTTGCTGACCCTGTGATCTCACGCGCTTTGCGGCTTGAAGGGCGGGTCCCGCGCGTCGTATCGCAGTTGCTGCTCGACGCCGTTCCGGAGGCGCCGCCGATCACGACTCCCTCGATTCGCGGGATGGGCGGGAGGGGACCGGCCGCACTACCCGGATATCCGGTCGGCAGCGTGTTGCGTGTTGCGCGTGCCCAAGGGGATGAGTACTACGTGGTACTCGGCGCAGGGGTCCAGAGAATAGGACAGGTAGTCGCGGATTTGTTGAGGTTCAGCGATTCGCACGGCGCCGCTAGCGTCGTCTCGGTGGCTCCCGATGTAGTCGGCTCGGTACCTATTGTGGACACATTGCCGGTGTCCACCTACCCGGAACGGGCGCCAAAACTGTGGGACCGGATACCGGAAAAGCCGGACACGACAATGTGCGTGACCTGGTTTCTTGCCCAAACAGGTTCGGTCGACACCGGGTTCTTGGTGGGTGAAACTCCACCGGTGCCCGTTGGGCAGATGTCTGTGACCTTGGCGCAAGCTGACGGCCATGGCCCTGCGCTAGACGCGGTCTATCTTCCGCCGGGCCGAAGCGCCTACGTGGTTGCGCGGCGGCTGTCCGGTGCTGGTACTAGGTCAGACCCGCGTTATCTCGTCACCGACACCGGGGTGCGGTTCGGTATTCACGACGACGCGGCACATGACCTCGGTCTGCCGGCAACGGTGATCCCGGCGCCATGGCCGGTGCTGGCAAAGTTGCCGGCCGGACCGGAACTGAGCAGGGCGAAGGCGCTAGTCGCTCGTGACACCGTCGTGGCCGGCATGCGTAGATTGGCCTCGTGATCGGCCTCTGCCCGCGTTGGTAACCAACGCCGCCAGCAGTGCAACCACACAGATTGCCGTCCCACCAAAGGCAATGTTGCGCGGCCGATGATCTGGGGAGCCGGGTTGCTGCGATGTGCTGTGCAAAGCGCGCGTGTTCTCTTGCACGGGGCCGGGTTTGGCGCTGGTTTCCGGCGAAATTGAGCCAGTGCTGACTGCGGCCATGGCATCGATGATGCCGTTGCCGACGATCGGATCCCAGCCGGCGGGTGGGTGGTGCGCCGTCGATTTGATGCGGTCCATCACCTGGCGTGCGGTCATTGCCGGGAAGCGGGCTCTGATCAGAGCGGCCAGTCCGCTTACCACCGGCGCGGCATAGCTCGTGCCGGCTAGTGGTGCCGAACCATGCCTTTCATCAAGGCCGCTCACGATCGCATCGTTGTCCGAGCCGAGTGAGGCCACCCGTTCGCCGGGCGCGGCGACATCCACCCAAGGCCCGGCCAGGGTGAACGCTGATGGTTTCCCGTCGGCGGTTACCGAACCGACGGTCAACACGTAGTCGTCATACCAAGCCGGACTGACCACAACCGCGACGGTCTCCCGGGTTGCGTCAGACCGCTGAGGTGGACACTGTGCAACACCACCTGTGTTACCGGCCGCTGCTACGACGACGGCGTTCTTGACGTCGACCGCGTAGGCCAGTGCAGCGCCGAGCGCGCGATCATCGATTCCGGTGGTCGCGGCAACGCACGCAACAGTGGAGATGTTGATCACTGACGCACCCATATCGGCAGCCGTTCGAACGGCTTTCGCCATGGTGTTGACGTCTCCCACGCCGGTGCTTGATGGGTCGCTGATCGGTGCGAATTTGGCGCTGGACTGGCGGATACTGATCAGCGTGACATCTGGGGCCACGCCGCTGAAATTGTCTGCTCCTGCATCCGGCGAGGCAGCGATGATTCCTGCTACAAGCGTGCCGTGCGCATCGCAATCCTGGGTACCGTCCCCGGTGGAGACGTAGTCACCGCCGGCCAGCAACGTGGGCAGCCGCCGATGTCTTGAGACTCCGGTGTCGATGACTGCAACTCGTTGTCCACCGCCTCGAGTGAGTTGCCAGATCTGCGGCAAGTCGAAATCGGCGAGTTGGGCAGCTGGACCGGCCGTATCTGAGGTCGAAAGGGAATGTGTTGACGTCGCCGCGCATATCTCGCGTTGAACTGTGGGTTGGGGTGGCGCCGGAGATGACGGCTCGGGCAGCCATCTTTCGTCGATCTGCGGCGGCGAGACTGCTTGCGCCAACGGCGCCGTGAACCCAAAGAGCACGGTTAGCGTCGCAGTCGCCAACAGGCGAGTGACGCGTGACGTAGCCGCATTCATCTCGAGCCGAAGCCGCTTACGGCATTGAAGACACCGCATATCCCGCATGTCAGGGGTGCCAGGCAGATCAAAGCCAGACACTCCAACGCCTGGATGCTTCGGCGTGCGATGGGTGAAAACGAGACTGTTGGCGCAACGAAGCCCAGGGACATCGCCACGGTCGCGAGGATCGCCGTCAGCGCGGCGATCCACGGCCCGTGCGTCAGCTTTCCAGCCACTGCCACTGCGAATGTGATTGTCGTAGTGAAGACTCCACTAGCGGCTATCACCAATGCCCTATCCCTGTCGCGATGTAAGCGCACCCGCAACAGCAACAGGGCGCCGGTGATCGCAGTCAAGGTGATGGCGTTGTGGGTAGCGAGGGCGGCCACGCTGCCGCCGATTGCGGCCGACCACGAAAAGGTGCCGAGCAAGCTAGTCAACCATTGGTCAGCGCGGATTGCTTTGGCGGCGATCGAGTCCACTGTCGGTAGGGTTTCCGTGTCGTCCTTCTCGTCCGAGGGCGGCAGTGTCGGCGCCAATCCTGCCAATCTGATCGAGATCGACGGAGCTATTTCCAGCAAGCACAAGGACACCAGCGCTGCTATTGAGCTGATAGCACTCAATGGTGCCCCGGTGAGCGCACTTGCCAGTGCGGCAACGGCGGTGAATACCGCGCCACACGCTACCGCAGTCAATGTGACCGTGCCGCAATCCGCTATTCGCATTGCCAGCACCGCCGCGAAGGCTGTCGCCATCGCGGCGAGCAGCGTACTGGGGGCGCCGGAGTGCCTGGCACGGCGAGCGCTCCTGCAACCGCGGCGAATCCGGTCGAGACAAGGCTCAATGTGAGTCCGGCGAGCGCGTCTCCATATACGCGATGCGCAACCCCGGCGAAAAGCAGCGCGATCAGAAACGCCGCTGCTGCGATAGCTGCAGTTATTCCCTGATATTGAGAGGCATTGTCGCTCAGTGCGTTTCGAACAAGTTCTAGCGTGCCCACTGCGGTTACTGCGCACGCAGCGATCGAACCGATCAACCGGGTCACCGGTCGGTGCCGGCCCCTGCCCGCAGCATCGAGCGCTGCCGACACCGTCTCGGCCACGTCGTCGCAAAGCGGGGCGGGTGGCACTGTAGCCGATTGAGTCAAAACCAGGACCGCCCCGTCTCGGATGCCGTTTTGCGCCAGGGTTGTTGAGCTCTGCAGAGCAGGTGCACCCAAGCGCGACAGCTGGTACCGGGATGCTGCCGGATCTGTGCTCCGTGTACCAAGCACATCAAAAATCGAAGGGACCAAAGTGGCGACAGGCACCGCGGCAGGTAGCGTCAGTTCGGCAGCCTTGGTACCAGCATGAACAGCGACGCGGCGCAGTTCTGGATCTGATGCAGACATTAGTGGCCTCTCGAACTCGGCTTGCCGGCACGCTAGCCGCTCTTGGATCTCCTGGTTTCCGGTTGTCCACAGGTGAGTTGCGGCGATATGCGCCGCTGCCTAACTTCGTCGGGCATGACTGAGGGGTCGGCCTTCGAGACCGCAGAGGTCGAGGTGGCCGCGCCGCCCGAAGTGCCGCGATCCGAGTCGACCAGCCTGCTGGTGCGCCTCCTGCCGGCTGTCATGTCCGTCTTGACGTTGGGCGCTATGGCGGCCGGCCTCGTCTCGGGGTCCGCCGTTGCGCGAAACCCCATGTTTTTCGCCTTCCCGGCGATGATGCTGTTCTCGCTAGTCATGACGGCGATGACCGGGCGTGGCCGGCGGGGCGCCGAGATTAACGACGACCGTATTGCCTACCTTGGTTATTTGAGCGGTCTGCGAAGCGCTGTCGCGCGAACCGCAGCCGAGCAACGCGAATCTCTGCTTCGGTCCCATCCTGACCCCGATACTTTGTGGACGTTGGTGGGCTGCCCGAGGATGTGGGAGCGACGTCGCACGGACGCCGACTTCTGTCGCGTACGTGTCGGTGTGGGATGTGCGCCACTCGCGACTCGCTTGGTGGTCCCGGAGATTCCACCATTGCAGCGTTCGGATCCGGTCACCACTGGTGCGCTGTTTCGCTTCGTTCGAGCGCACTCGACGATTGCGGATGTACCCCGCGTGATTTCGCTACGCGACGTCGCAACGGTGACTATCGACGGCGATTTGGCCAGGGCGCGCGGATTAGTGCGCGCGATGATCTGCCAACTGGCCGTGCTGCACGCCCCTGAACAGGTGCAGATCGCCGGAGTCGTCGCTGGGCAGAATCGTGAACACTGGGATTGGCTGAAATGGCTGCCGCACAATCAACACCGAACCGAAAGTGATGCCCTGGGCTCGGCCCGGATGGTGTATCCGACGGTGGCGCGGGCGCGGGCGGCGCTGACCGGAGCCAAATCGTCGCATGTGGTGCTGATTGTGGACACCGGCGAACCGGCTGGGTGCCCGGGTGCGGCGGCGCCGGGCGTAACCACCATTGAGCTGCACGCTGGCTGTGCCGGCGAGCCGTTAGTGCTTAGGCGCGCAGACCAGATCGAATCGATTACGCGGCCAGACAATATGGATCCTGCGGACACCATGGCATGTGCGCGCCTGTTGGCGGCGTATCGAGCCGTCAGCCCAGCCACGGCTTCTGGTCGGGACGGCGGTGGCTCGTGCTGGGCCCATCTGGTGGGTATTGGCGAGGTCGCCAGCTTTGACCCCGCCATGCTTTGGCGCAACCGAAACCATGGCGATCGACTCCGCGTCCCTATCGGTGTCGCACTCGATGGGACGCCCGTGGAGCTGGATATCAAGGAACCGGCGGAGCGGGGAATCGGCCCGCACGGCTTGTGCGTCGGTGCTACCGGGTCGGGGAAATCTGAGCTGCTCCGCACCGTCTCGCTGGGCATGATGGCGCGGAATTCACCGGAGGTGCTCAATCTGCTGTTGGTTGACTTCAAGGGTGGCGCAACTTTTCTCGATTACGCCAATGCGCCACACATCAGCGCGGTAGTTACCAACCTTTCCGAGGAAGCATCGCTGGTTAGTCGTATGCGCGACACGCTGACCGGCGAGATGTATCGCCGGCAACAGCTGCTACGCGCGGCGGGCAACTTCGTCAGTGTCGCGGCGTACGAGCAGGCGCGCCAGGGCGGCGCATCGTTGACGGCTTTGCCGACGTTGTTCATCATCGTCGATGAGTTTTCCGAACTGCTCAGCCAGCATCCGGACTTCGCCGATGTCTTTCTGGGAATCGGCCGGCTCGGCCGGTCGCTGGGGATGCACCTGTTGCTGGCAAGCCAGCGACTCGACGAGGCTCGATTGCGTGGGCTGGAAGCGCACCTGTCCTATCGCATCTGTTTGAAGACACTGTCGGCCGCCGAGTCGCGCACGGTGCTGGGGACAGTCGACGCTTATCAGTTGCCGAATGCACCCGGTGCCGGTTTCCTGCACTCGGCATCAGGGGAGCTTGTTCGTTTTCAGACTGCATTTGTTTCGGGACCCTTGCACACGGAATCGTCACGGCACGTTGGTACCCCAGCCGCGTGTGGCATCGCATCCCTCGCCGCGCAGCCGTTCACCGCGCGGGCCGCGGGGCTCCCAACTCGTCCCGTGGTCGTTGATGCCGTTCGCGCGCCGGGGTCAACCGTCCTGCATGCGGTTCTGGACCGAATCACCGGTCAGGGGCCGAAGGCGCACGAGGTCTGGTTGCCTCCGCTGGAAGCGGCACCAGCCCTGGATGCGCTGCTTGGTGATATGGGATCGGCGAAAAGCGAGTTGACCGTGCCTATCGGCATTGTCGACAGGCCGTTCGAGCAGATCCGCACGCCTTTGGCGCTCGACTTGTCGAGGAGCGCAGGGAATGTCGCGGTTGTGGGTGCGCCGCAATCCGGTAAGTCGACCGCGTTGCGCACGCTGATCACCGCGTTGGCTGCCAGCCACCATCCGAGTCAGGTGCAGTTTTATTGTCTGGACTTCGGTGGCGGCGGGTTGGCGTCGATGCGCGCGTACCCACATGTGGGTGCGGTTGCCGGTCGAACCGAGCATCGCCTGGCATCTCGCATCGTCGCCGAACTTGAGTCGGTAATGCGATCCCGGGAGGCGCATTTCCGTGACAACCAGGTCGGCTCAATCGCCCAGTACCGTGGGCAGCGAGCAGGCTCGGGCACTGACCCGTTCGGTGATGTCTTTCTGGTTGTTGACGGCTGGGCAAGGTTGCTCGACGAGCTGGAAGGGCTGCAGGAGTCGATCACTAGGCTTGCGGTGCAAGGGCTTTCGTTTGGCGTACACGTGGTGATATCGGCGTCGCGTTGGGCGGAGGTCAGGCCGTCGCTGCGGGACCAGATCGGCACTCGGATCGAGTTGCGGTTGGGGGATCCCGCTGATTCCGAGCTCGACCGAAGGCAAGCACAGCAGGTGCCCCGTGACACACCTGGCCGCGGCTTGTCTCCGGACGGATTGCACATGGTGATCGCGCTGCCCGGGCTGGATAGGCTTGAGCTGCGCCGCCGCGATGGCGAACCAGTGGCGCCGCCGATACCGCTGTTGCCTGCGCGAGTGGACTACGAGGTGGTCGTCGGCCAAGCCGGAGACGAACGTCCTGCGCGCATTCTGCTCGGCCTTGAGGAGCGCCGACTGCAGCTGCTAGCCATCGATTTCGAGCGCCACCCGCATTTGTTGGTTCTGGGGGATCACCAATGCGGGAAGACAGCGGTTTTACGGACTCTGTGTCGCGAGATTGTCCGGACCAAGACTGCCGCGCAGGCGCAACTGCTCATCGTCGACTTCCGGCGTGCATTGCTCGGTGTGGTCGAGTCAGACCATCTTGGCGGTTATGCCAGTTCGCCGAGTGCCCTGGGGGTATTGCTGCAGGGTCTGCTCGACATGCTGCCGGAACGAATGCCTCCCGGGGGTCTGGGCCAGGCGCAGCTGAAAGAGAGGTCCTGGTGGTCAGGGCCGGATATCTACGTCGTGGTTGATGACTATGATCTGGTCGCCGCGTCTGCCGGCGAGCGGTTGTCGTTCTTGCTCGAATACTTGCCGTACGCAATAGACCTCGGTCTACACCTCATTGTGGCTCGACGCAGTGGGGGTGCTGCACGGGCATTTTTCGAGCCACTCCTTGCCGGTTTGCGTGACTTCGGTTGCATGGAGCTAGCGATGAGCGGAAGCCCAGATGAAGTCACAATATTCGGTCCTGGCGCCCCGATTCCGCTGCCGCCGGGTCGTGGCCGCCTGGTTACCCACACCGGTGATGAGCAGCTCGTCCAAGTGGCCTGGAGCGCGCCGCCGTGAGTCTCGGATGAGTGCGCACAACGTGCTGATCGAGGCTGGCCCGGGTGTCATCCGTCGATTGTGTTCTCGCGCAGAGGCGGTCGCTGACGCTGAGGTTTCTGAGGGTGCGCTGGGCGCCATAGACGATTCGGCGGCGTTGGTGGCCGAGCGGCCGGTGGCCATAGATTCGCTCTGGTCGTCCGCGCTGCGGTCAGTACTTTGTGGGACCCCAGATGGTCTGAAAACGCTTGTGGTCGTGCATCCGTCATGGTGGCCGGCTTCTCGCGTCGGTGTGGTTACTGCTGCAGCGCGAGCTTTGTCCGACGACCCGCATGATGTCGTGGCACGCCCGCGAAGTTGGCTGCTGGCGCAGGCGACTCCGCAAACCCCAGCAGCATTGACGGTGGTAGTCGAGATCACCGAGCGGCTAGTGGTGGTCGCTGGTCTTGACGTCGTCGCTGTGCCCCGCGCGACGGAATACCGTCCCGTTGCCGACGAGGTTGCGCTGATCGTGGGGAAGATGGTGGCGGGCACTGCGGCCGTGGTGTTGATTGACGTGCCGTGTGGCGTCGCCGACGCGCCGGCGCTCGCGACGCTCATCGGCGATTCCGTGCGAAAGAGCGGTAGCTGCCCGACCGTGGTTGAAATCGACGGCGCTCGGTTGGCGCAGTTGGCCCGGGTAGCGGTGTCCGGCCTAGCCGATTCGGGCGAGTCCTCGTCCGCGAGCACCGCTGTTGTTCGATCCCGAGCTCGCGCCGTCGCGTCGTTGGGGGTCGCAGGTGTGGCGCTGGCAGCGCTGACCATTCTCGTGGTTGGTAATCACCACCAGCGATTCACTGATCCGGCGCCGACGACCTTTCTGGTAGAAGGCCGCATCGCGATGACGGTTCCGTCGAACTGGTCCACCCAGCGTGTAGTCGCTGGACCTGGTTCGGCCCGGGTGCAGCTCACCTCGCCGTCAGACCCTGAGGTTGCGTTGCATCTCACCCAAGCGTTGGTTGCCGACGAAACCTTGGCTCGCGCCGCTGGCCGGTTGAAGCGAGCTATCGCGGCTCAACCACCGGGCGTTTTCGTTGACTTTGACCCCGCCGGAATCAGCGCCGGCCGGCCGGCGGTGACTTACCGGGAAGTGCGTCCCGGGCACCAGGTCCGGTGGACGGTGCTTTTGGACGGCGCAATCCAGATCAGCATCGGGTGCCAAAGCAGAGCCGGCATCGACGACATTGTTCGCGACGTGTGTGAGCGAGCTGTTCGATCCGCCCATGTAGTGCGATGACGTAGCGGCTGGAAAAAACTGATGGAACCGAACGAACGCGGCCGCGGTCTTACTTGGTATCAGCAGAGTCACGATGAGAGGAGTCAGGGTGACTACACCGAACTGCGTCAACACGCTGAGCACCGATTTTGACCTGATGCGTTCAATCGCAGCCACCACAGACAACCGCAATGAGGAGATCCGGGCGATGCTGCAGGCGTTCATCGGTCGCATCAGCAGCGTGCCGACGTCGGTGTGGGGCGGGCTCGCGGCTGCTCGGTTCAAGAACGTGGTGGACCGATGGAACACTGAGTCGCTGAGGCTCTACCACGTCCTGCACACGATCGCCGAAACGATTCGCCACAACGAGGCGACATTGCGGGATGCAGGCATCAACCATGAACACCGAATCGCCGCCGTGGGCGGAGATCTGTGATCGAGGCAATCTGTCATGGACCAGGCGATGTCGTATAACTTCGACGCAATCGAATACTCCGTTCTCCAGGAGATTCAGAGCATTTCGGCGCGATTTAATGCCGCTATCGAGGAGTTGAGGTCGCAAATCGCGCCGTTGCGGCAGCTTTGGACTCGAGAAGCGGCGGCTGCGTATCAAGTTGAGCAACTCAAATGGCACCGGGCGGCGACTGCGTTGAACGAGATTCTGGTCCAACTGGGAAACGCGGTCCGCGATGGCAGCGACGACGTGGCCAACGCCGACCGGAGGGCGGCCGGTATCTGGGCAAGCTAGCGGCGCCTAGCAGGCGGTCCAACAGACTCTGTGTGGTTCCGACGGGGGAGAGCCGTCGGGACCACACAGTGCATGCGACGAGTTTGCTAGACAGGCGGCATTTTGACCTGCGCCAATGCGGATCGGTAAGCTGCCCGTTTGGCGTGCGGATACGCGGGGTTCTCGGGTCAATGTCGGTCGCCGAGACCACCCCACCGGCGACGCCTGACCGGCACCCGGGTCGCTCCGGGATCCAGTGCCCGCGAGACGGGCTTGCAGAGAAAGTGTGGTAAGCGCCGTGCCTACATACGCGCCCAAGGCGGGTGACACCACGAGGTCGTGGTATGTCATCGACGCCACGGACGTCGTGCTTGGCCGCCTTGCCGTTGCAGCGGCCACGCTGCTGCGCGGCAAGCACAAGCCGACGTTCGCTCCCAATGTTGATGGCGGTGATTTCGTTATCGTGATCAATGCAGACAAGGTTGCCATGAGCGGCGACAAACTACGCAACAAACTGTCGTACAGCCATTCCGGCTATCCGGGCGGTTTGCGCAAACGCACGATCGGTGAGCTGATGCAAAAGCATCCCGACCGAGTTGTGGAGAAAGCGATCATCGGAATGTTGCCCAAGAACAAACTCAGCCGCCAGGTTCAGCGCAAGCTCCGTGTCTATGCCGGTCCCGAGCATCCACACAGTGCTCAGCAGCCGGTTCCGTTCGAGATCAAGCAGGTGAAGCAATGACGGAGACCGAAACCACCCAAGCCTCCGGCCAACCCCTCGAACCATCGGTAGCTGAGAGCCCGGCGACCGCAGCCGGCGAATCGTTCGTGTTTGAGCGTCCTATCCAGACTGTGGGCCGCCGCAAGGAGGCAGTGGTGCGAGTGCGGCTGGTGCCTGGCACCGGCAAGTTCGACCTCAACGGTCGTAGCTTGGAGGACTACTTCCCGAACAAGGTGCACCAGCAGCTCATCAAGGCTCCGTTGGTTACTGTCGACCGGGCGGAAAGCTTCGACATTTATGGTCTCCTGAATGGGGGCGGCCCATCAGGTCAGGCCGGTGCGCTGCGCCTGGCCATCGCCCGGGCGCTAATTCTGGCATCGTCGGAGGATCGTCCGGCCTTGAAGAAGGCCGGCTTCCTTACCCGCGACCCGCGCTCCACAGAACGCAAGAAGTACGGGCTGAAGAAGGCGCGTAAAGCACCGCAGTACAGCAAGCGCTGATCCGCGATCACTTTCTGGCTGCGACCGTGCATCTTTGTACGCAGTCGTCGGCGTGTCGTCGATTGAATTTGCGCGGTTGCAGCCAGAAAGGAAAGTGCACATTGGGTGTAGCACCACCGATTGTGAGAGGTTTGTTCGCATGGGTCGACTATTCGGCACCGATGGTGTTCGCGGGGTCGCCAATCGCGAGTTGACCGCTGAGCTGGCACTGGCGCTTGGTGCCGCAGCGGCGCGGTATCTGGCGAGTTCAGCTGCACCGGGTCGGCGGGTTGCCGTTGTTGGTCGCGATCCGCGGGCTAGTGGCGAGATGCTGGAGGCCGCTGTCATTGCTGGCCTTACCAGTGAGGGTGTTGATGCGTTGCGGGTCGGAGTGCTTCCGACCCCCGCAGTGGCGTATCTCACCAGCGCCTACGACGCCGACTTCGGCGTGGTGATCTCGGCGTCGCACAACCCGATGGCTGACAACGGCATAAAGATCTTCGGTCCAGGCGGCCACAAATTGGATGACGCAACAGAGGATCAGATCGAGGATCTGGTCGCTGCTGGACCCGGCTTGCGTCCGTTCGGTGCCGGAGTTGGCCGCATCGTCGAGGCCGACGACGCGGCAGAACGCTACCTCGGCCAGGTAGGCAAGGCAGCCACCGTTCGGCTCGACGGCCTCACAGTCGTCGTCGACTGTGCTCACGGTGCGGCGTCGTCGGTGGCACCGCGTGCTTACGCCGCGGCTGGTGCGCGGGTAATCGCGATCAACGCCGCTCCCGACGGGCTAAACATCAATGAGGGCTGCGGATCGACGAATTTGGGGTCGCTGCGGGAAGCAGTCATCGCCAATGGTGCCGACTTGGGTTTGGCGCACGACGGGGACGCGGACCGGTGCCTGGCCGTTGACGCCAACGGTGAACTCGTCGACGGCGACGCAATCATGGTGGTACTCGCGCTGGCGATGCATGCGGCTGACGAACTAGCCTCCTCAACACTGGTGACCACCGTGATGAGCAACCTGGGGCTGCATCTGGCGATGAGGTCGGCTGGGGTCAACGTGCGAACGACCGGTGTAGGCGACCGCTACGTCCTAGAAGAGCTACGGGCCGGTCAATACAGCCTCGGTGGTGAGCAGTCCGGTCACATCGTGTTGCCGGCGCTGGGCTCTACCGGCGACGGCATTGTCACGGGCCTGCGTCTGATGACCCGTATGGTCCAGACCGGCGCGTCACTGGCGGTCTTGGCGTCTGCGATGCAGACGTTGCCGCAGGTGCTGATAAACGTTGAGGTTGCTGACAAGTCGGCTGCCGCGGCGGCGCCGTCAGTTCAGAGCGCGGTTGACCGAGCGGCGGCCGAACTTGGTGACACCGGTCGAATCCTTCTGCGCCCCTCCGGAACTGAGCCGATGATTCGGGTAATGGTGGAGGCAGCTGACGAGGAAGTCGCCCGGCGGCTCGCGGCTAGCGTCGCGGATGCTGTCAGCGCCGCGGGCTGAGCCGGTGACCTAAGGCGATCGGTGAAGCCGAATCGCTTTGCGGGCCGGCCGGAATTCGCCGGAACCCCGACGCAGTGCAGGACGTCGGAACACGTATGGGATGGAAAACGGACACAAGCACCCATGTCGATGCTGAGGCGGTGTGTGCGGTCGCCGGGCAGATGGGCGCTGCCGCGGCGTTGATCGACGGCGCCGTATCGGACCACCTGGCCAGGCTAGCTTTTGGCGGAGTTGGTGCCGGTCGCGCCCACATTGTCCACGGTGATGCGGTGCACGCGGGGCTGAATCGGCTGATGGCTGACTTGTCACAATGGTCACGGGCTGCTGTGGAGATCGCATTGGCATTGCGTGCCGCAGCCAACCGCTACGCTGAGGCCGACCTTGACGCCGCGGCGCGGATCGCGTAACTGTGGCCGATTGGCTAGAGGTGGGGCACCGCCTGTCGGAAGGCCACCCCGCGGTTGAACGGACGCAAATCTTCGTGCGGGCCTGTCAGGCAGGTGGCTACGAACATCCAGACCTGACCGCGCATCCTGCCCAGATCCGCGACTGGTACGACAGCGAAGACGGATTGGACCTTTACGCGCTCAACAGCGACTGTGCGCACCTGCGTGATGCTGGCACCGCGATTACCGAAGCGCTGCGGATCCAGCATCGCCAGATCGCGGTGTTGGCAGGGGCGTGGACGGGGCAGGGCGGAAACGCCGCGGTTCGGTTGCTGCAGCGTCATTGTGAGGCCGCCACCATGGTGGCCACCGAAGTTCGCGCGACCGCTCAGCTTTGCGAATCGCTACGCGATAACCTATGGCACCTCGTCGACGCGAAAGTCATGACAACGATAGCTATCGACGATCGCGCACTGCCGCAGCGGCCCGCGTGGCTGGCCGCTGCGGCCGCAGTCACGGCTGGGGTCGCAGATCGAGCCGCGGCTGACGATCTGGTTAGTCAGCAGATAGAGCCATACGTGGACAGCGATATTCGCGTGGACTGGCTGACGGCGATCCGTTCAACACAGGCCAGGATTGCAGCGTCCTACGAGATGGTCACCGACCGTTTGGCGAGCGCACCGGTACCGCAGTTCGAGATTCCGGGCGATCTCGGGTCCGGTGACCAATCTGTCCAGTTGCCGGTGCGGCGTGAACACAGCGTGGCGGTCGCACCCGCACCTGCTTATCCGGAGGGCCCGCCTGATCAGGTGCCGGCTACGACCATGATGACCCCGGTGACTCCTGCAATACCTGCGCCGCAGACGCTGTCTGGTTTCGGGGCCGCGCCAGCCGATGGTTCTGCGGTTCCAGCCGGTTTGAGCAGTCTTGGCGACATCGCAGGTCTTGGCGGGCTGGCAAGCCGGATCGTCGAGGCGATCAGCGACCTGCTGGGTTCAGCGGCCGAACCGCTCGCCGATCCGGCTGCGTTCGCCGATCCGCTGGTGGTCGAGGAACCGGCGGACGAACCCGCTATGGACGAAGCCGCTGCAGAAGACGCCGCTCTCGATTCGTCGACGGGAGAAGACACAGAAGTGGTTGAAGAGCCGAACCCCGGTGAGCGGACCGAGGAGGTGGCGAAGTCACCCGGCACTGGGGCGTCGCCAGCTGTGCGGCCATCGCCGGCTGGCAAGCCGCCGGCCGCCGCGGATGGTGCGCCGTCGGCTGTAGCGGACCCGGTGAACGAACCACGGCCCGACCCGTTGTCTGATTCGCAGTCGACGGGATCGACGCCCTGCGAGATCGCCGCCGACGAGCTTCCGCAGGCGGGGCGGTGACCGATCAGCGAAGCCGCACCTCTGAAACGTGTTAGGTCATTCAGCGTGGCACTAGCCGTTTCGTTGCTTCGGCCAGACAAATAAGGTTCCGGCGATACCGACGCACAGTGACTACAGCCACCACGGCGCGAGTCGCCGCGACGACAGTTACTTCAGTAGTGCGACAACCTTCTCTTCAGGGGGAACCGGCGAAGTGTCGGGGTCGACCCGGTCTGTCTTGGGCAGCTGCGCGTCCGGGTCGGCGAACGCGCGATAGGTCTTGTCGCCGCCGAGAATGTAAAGCAGATACCCAGTCAACAGCGCTCGCACCGAGCGCTGCGTCGTGCGATGCGGGCCGGGCAGGCCAACAATCTGGGTTAGCCGTCGGCCCTCAATGAGGCCACCCGGTTCGGCTTTGCTGACAATGCGCAGTGTGGCCGACTCCCATGCTCGCGATAGTTCGAGGGCGTTGGAATTCAACCTTTTCGGATCTTCCGGTGCGCTCAGTATCAGGCCGGGAGCGCGCAGTGTTGCGGCCGGCTGCTCGGTTGGGGGAGTGGTCACCGTCGGAAAGATCGCGGCCACCGACGCGACCGGTGTACCTGTCGAGCCTGCCATGCCGGCGGCCGCGAACACCGCCGCCGAGCCGCCGAAACCGTGGCCAGCCAGGCCAAGCTTGGCGGGGTGCACGCTGATATTGCCTGGTCCGAGGCGCACACCGGCCACGATATCGAGGGCGATTCCGAGATCGAAGGCCAGGCTCAGCACCGACGGCGCCAGTCCTCGTTGCGTGTCGGGGGCACCAGCCACGATGCCCCATGACGCCAGATGCTCCAGCAGTCCGCTGTAGCGGGCGGCGCTCGTGAGCCAGTCGTGACCAAAGACGATGCCCGGCAGGTTCAGGCCCGACTCTGGTGTGTAAACGACCCCCGGCAGGCCGGCAAAGGCCATGTCGCCGCAGAGAACGCGGTGCGGGCCGCGGCGGTGCAGGGCGGCGACAAGCTTGCGGATGCGGGCCACCCGTCGACGTTAGCGGGGATGAGTCCATCGCGTCCACGCGGCGCTGCGATCGGCGTGCTCGGCGTGCAGAGACCGGGAAGTCAGGATGGGACTTTCGCGCAGCTGGGCCGGTGCGGCATACCGTCGGTCCGTGCTGGGGCGGTTCGACCTGCATTATCCTGGTCAGCTATGTGCGGAATCGTCGGCTACGTCGGCCAGCGCCCAGCCCATGACGTCGTCATGGATGCGCTGCGCCGGATGGAGTACCGCGGCTACGATTCGTCGGGTATCGCGCTCGTCGACGGCGGCGGAAAGCTCACTGTGCGTCGCCGCGCCGGCCGGCTGGTCAATCTTGAGGGCGCAGTCGCCGACATGACGCAGTCAGAGCTGTCTGGCAGCACCGGCCTCGGTCACACTCGCTGGGCCACCCATGGTCGCCCCACCGACCGCAACGCGCACCCGCACCGTGACGCTGCCGGCAAGATCGCAGTCGTCCACAACGGCATCATCGAGAACTTTGCCACGCTGCGTCATGAGCTGGAGAACGCTGGTGTGGAGTTTGCCAGCGACACCGACACGGAGGTTGCGGTTCACCTCGTGGCGCAGGCCTATCAGCACGGAGCCACGGCCGGTGATTTCGTCGGCTCTGTGCTGGCGGTGCTGCGCCGGTTGGAGGGCCAATTCACCCTGGTGTTCGCCAACGCCAGCGAGCCCGGCACTATCGTCGCGGCTCGCCGCTCGACGCCGTTGGTGCTTGGGATCGGCGATGGGGAGATGTTCGTCGGCTCCGATGTAGCCGCGTTCATCCCGCACACCCGACATGCAGTCGAACTCGGCCAGGACCAGGCGGTGGTGATTACCGCGAACAGCTACCGCATCAGCGACTTCGACGGCAACGCTGATGCCGCGAAGGACTTCCGGGAGTTCTACATCGACTGGGACCTGGCCGCCGCCGAAAAGGGTGGGTACGAGTACTTCATGCTCAAAGAGATCGCTGAGCAGCCCACCGCGGTCACCAACACACTGCTCGGGCATTTTGTGGACGGCCGAATCCTGCTCGACGAACAGCGGATGTCGGACCAGGAGTTGCGCGAGGTTGACAAGGTTTTTGTGGTCGCCTGCGGTACTGCCTACCACTCCGGGCTGCTGGCAAAGTACGCGATTGAGCACTGGACGCGACTGCCTGTAGAAGTGGAGCTGGCCAGTGAATTTCGCTACCGCGACCCTGTACTGGACCGCAGCACCCTGGTGGTGGCCATCTCGCAGTCCGGAGAAACTGCCGACACCCTCGAAGCGGTTCGGCACGCAAAAGAACAGAAAGCCAAGGTTTTGGCGATCTGCAACACCAACGGTTCGCAGATTCCACGCGAGAGCGACGCGGTGCTCTACACCCGCGCCGGCCCCGAGATCGGCGTGGCATCAACAAAAACTTTCCTGGCGCAGATAGCCGCCAACTATCTACTCGGCCTGGCCCTGGCGCAAGCCCGCGGAACCAAGTACCCCGACGAGGTCGAGCGTGAATTCCGCCAGCTCGAAGCGATGCCAGATCTGGTAGCCCAGGTGATCGCGGCGCTCAAACCGGTCGCTGATTTGGCACACCGGTTCGCCCAGTCGTCGACCGTGTTGTTCCTGGGGCGTCATGTCGGCTATCCGGTGGCGTTGGAAGGAGCCCTCAAACTCAAGGAGCTGGCCTACATGCATGCCGAGGGCTTCGCGGCTGGCGAGCTCAAGCACGGCCCGATCGCGTTGATCGAGGACGAGCTGCCGGTCATTGTCATCATGCCCTCGCCCAAGGGGGCCGCGACGCTGCACGCGAAGCTGTTGTCGAATATCCGGGAAATCCAGACCCGCGGCGCGGTGACCATCGTAATCGCTGAGGAAGGTGACGATACCGTGCGGCCCTATGCCGATCACCTCATCGAAATACCCTCGGTATCAACGCTTTTACAGCCACTTCTGTCAACCATCCCGCTTCAGATTTTTGCTGCTTCAGTGGCCCAAGCCCGCGGCTACGACGTCGACAAGCCGCGGAATCTGGCGAAGTCTGTCACCGTCGAATAGTTTGCGGACTTACTGCTGAGGCTGTGTGGGTGAAGAACTGGCATGCGATGGTGGACGCCGTGACAAGAGCGACGATGCTAGCGCGACTTCGGTCGTTGGCGCTGACGGTGTGGCACTTCGTCAGTGGCGCGCCGCTCACCTACACCTGGCTGGTCGTACTGACGATCACCACCGCTATCCAGAACCAGCTCGCCGGACACAAGCTGCACACGGTGCTCTTGCACCGCTCCACCAATATCTACGAGTTGGGAACCGATCCGCTGGAAGTTCTGTTTTCCAGCCTGCTGTGGATCGACGGCAAGAACTTGGAACCGTACCTGCTGTTGTTCACCCTGTTCCTGGCGCCGGCTGAGCATTGGCTTGGTCACCTGCGTTGGCTCACTGTGGGATTGACCGCCCACATCGGTGCGACGTATTTCAGCGAAGGCCTGCTCTATTTTGCGATTCAGCACCGCGACGCGTCCGAACGGCTGGTGCACTCTCGTGATATGGGGGTCAGCTACTTTCTGGTCGGCGTTATGGCGGTGCTGACCTTTCACATCGTTAAGCCATGGCGTTGGGGTTATCTTGCGGCGCTGTTGGTGATATTCGGTTTCCCGCTGATCACGATGGACAAAACTGAGCTGGACTTCAGCGCGGTCGGCCACTTCACGTCTATCCTGTTTGGCTTGGCTTTTTATCCGATGGCCCGAGACCTTGAAGGCGCGCAAGTGAACCCCGCGAAACTCAAGACGGCCTTTCGAAGACGCCGCGCCCCCAGAACATCGACGTGAAGATCCCGGTGAGCATGGAAACCTGGTCCTGATGCGCCATTACTACTCTGTAGAAGCGATCCGCGACGCCGAAGCGCCGCTGCTGGCCCGCCTCCCCGACGGTGCGCTGATGAAACGCGCGGCTTTCGGGTTGGCCACCGCGATCATCCGCGAACTCAACTCCCGCACTGGTGGGGTAGTAGGCCGCCGGGTGTGTGCGGTTGTCGGTTCCGGCGATAATGGCGGTGATGCGCTGTGGGCAGCTGCATTCTTGCGGCGGCGCGGCGCGGCCGCCGACGCGGTATTGCTCAACCCGGATCACACCCACCGTAAGGCGCTGAAAGCGTTCACCGACGCCGGCGGTCGTGTCGTGCGGAATGTCTCGGCAGCAACCGATCTGGTCATCGACGGGGTGGTGGGCATCTCTGGCTCGGGGCCGCTGCGGCCGGCGGCTGCCGAAGTTTTTGCCGCCCTAGAGACCTCTGCTGGCCACAAGATCCCGGTAGTCGCCGTTGACATTCCCAGTGGTATCGACGTGGTGACCGGGGCGATTGCCGGTCCCGCCGTGCAGGCCGAGCTAACAGTCACTTTCGGTGGGCTCAAGCCCGTACACGCCTTGGCCGATTGCGGCCGCGTCACCTTGGTCGATATTGGGCTTGAGTTGCCCGACACTGATCTGCTGAGTTTCGAAGCCGCCGATGTAGCCGCGCGCTGGCCGGTTCCCGGTGCGTGTGACGACAAGTACACCCAAGGCGTGACTGGGGTGCTGGCAGGATCGTCGACTTACCCCGGCGCGGCCGTGTTGTGCACCGGGGGCGCGGTCGCGGCCACCTCCGGCATGGTCCGTTACGCGGGTAGCGCGAAAAGCGAGGTGCTGACGCATTGGCCCGAGGTCATTGCGGCACTCACCCCGGCAGCGGCCGGCCGGGTGCAGGCATGGGTGGTCGGACCCGGATTGGGCACCGACGAAACCGGAGCCGCCATGTTGTGGTTTGCGTTGGACACCGACCTGCCGGTGTTGGTCGATGCCGACGGTCTGACCATGTTGGCGGCCCACCCGGAGCTGGTGGTGAACCGCAACGCCCCGACGCTGCTGACCCCACACGCCGGTGAGTTCGCTCGGCTGGCGGGCGCGCCGCCTGGCCACGACCGTGTCGAGGCCTGCCGCAAGCTGGCCGATGCTTTCGGCGCCACCGTGCTGCTCAAGGGCCACGTCACAGTTGTCGCCGACCCTGGCGGCCCGGTCTATCTGAATCCGGCCGGACAGTCCTGGGCGGCGACGGCTGGTTCCGGTGACGTGTTAGCCGGGATGGTTGGTGCGTTGTTGGCGTCGGGTTTGCCGGCCGCCGAAGCTGCCGCGGCCGGAGCATTCGCGCACGCGCGTGCCGCAGCGCTGTCGGCTGCTGATCCAGGACCTGGCGATGCGCCGACGTCGGCCTCACGAATCGTCCCGCATATCCGGGCGGCCCTGGCTGCGCTGTAGCCGCAACGGTCACATGAAAGGATTCGCTGTGTCCCAACATCCTTCCGTACCCTCGCATTTGATCGCTCCCGCCTATACCGGGCGGATGTTCACCTCCCCGGTACCCGCGCTGCGGTTGCCTGAGGAGTCGATGGACCCGGAGGCCGCCTACCGCTTCGTTCACGACGAATTGATGCTCGACGGCAGCTCACGATTGAATCTGGCCACCTTCGTCACTACGTGGATGGATCCGGAGGCCGAGAAGTTGATGGCCGAGACGTTCGACAAGAACATGATCGACAAAGACGAGTACCCGGCCACCGCGGCCATTGAGGCACGTTGTGTCTCCATGGTGGCCGACCTGTTCCACGCAGGCGGCCTACGCGACCACGACCCCACCAGCGCCACCGGCGTGTCCACCATCGGCTCCAGCGAAGCGGTCATGCTGGGCGGCTTGGCTTTGAAGTGGCGCTGGCGCGAAAAAGTCGGTGACAGCTGGCGGCGCCGCACCCCCAATCTGGTCATGGGATCCAACGTTCAGGTGGTCTGGGAGAAGTTCTGCCGCTACTTCGACGTCGAACCCCGCTACCTGCCGATGGAGAAGGGGCGCTACGTCATCACCCCCGAGCAGGTGATCGACGCGGTTGATGAGGACACCATTGGAGTGGTGGCAATACTGGGCACCACTTACACCGGTGAACTCGAGCCCATCGCCGATATCTGCGCGGCGCTAGACAAACTGGCGGCCGGCGGCGGCGTGGATGTCCCAGTGCATGTCGACGCCGCCAGCGGGGGCTTCGTGGTGCCGTTTTTGCACCCGAACCTCATGTGGGACTTCCGGCTGCCTCGTGTCGTATCGATCAACGTCAGTGGCCACAAGTACGGTCTGACCTACCCGGGCGTGGGGTTTGTCGTGTGGCGTGGCCGCGAGCATCTGCCTGAGGAGTTGGTTTTCCGGGTCAACTACCTCGGTGGCGACATGCCGACCTTTACGCTGAACTTCTCCCGGCCCGGCAATCAGGTTGTCGGTCAGTATTACAACTTCCTGCGCCTGGGCCGTGACGGCTACACCAAGGTTATGCAGACCTTGTCGCAGACGGCGCGATGGTTCGGTGAGCAGTTGCGCGCCCGAGGCCGGTTCGAGCTGATCTCGGACGGTTCGGCCATCCCGGTGGTGAGCTTCAGACTCACCGGCGACCCGGGTTACACGGAGTTCGATATCTCCCATGAGCTGCGGACCTTCGGTTGGCAGGTGCCCGCCTACACCATGCCCGCCAATGCCACCGACGTCTCTGTTTTGCGCGTTGTCGTGCGTGAAGGCCTATCGGCAAATCTCGCTCGGTCGTTGCATGACGACGCCAGCACCGCGTTGGCCACGCTGGACAGAATCAAGCCGGGCGGGCGCAGCAACGGCCAGCACTTCGCGCACTGACGCGGGCCTGGCCAACCGGCTCTGGGAGAATGGCGGCAACGAACCGGAAACACAGCTTAGTGGGAGCACGACTTCGTTGGCCGTAACATCGCTATCTTTGACCCCAGGTGTCCTCGCCGAGGCCGTGGTGGACCTGGGTGCCATCGAGCACAACGTTCGAGTGCTGCGCGAGCACGCGGGCAGTGCACAAGTGATGGCTGTCGTCAAGGCCGACGGTTATGGCCACGGCGCGTGCCGGGTGGCCAGGGCCGCATTGGCCGCGGGTGCGTCTGAACTCGGTGTCGCAAGCGTCGACGAGGCACTCGCATTGCGCGCCGACGGTATTACCGCGCCGGTGTTGGCCTGGTTGCATCCGCCCGGCTTTGACTACGGGCCTGCGCTGTGCGGTGACGTGCAGATCGCGGTGTCCTCGATGCGCCAGCTCGACGAGTTACTGGACGCGGTGCGACGCACCGGCCAAACCGCCAATCTGACTGTCAAAGTTGATTCCGGGCTAAACCGCAACGGTGTCGCCCCGGCGCAGTACCCGGCGATGCTGACCGCGCTGCGGCGGGCCGTCGCCGAGGATGCTGTCCGGCTGCGGGGTCTGATGTCGCATATGGTCTCACCCGATTCGCCGGACCATTCGATCAATGACGTTCAGGCCCAACGGTTCAGCGACATGCTGCGGCAGGCCCGGGACCATGGGGTGCGGTTCGAGGTGGCGCACCTGTCGAACTCGTCGGCGACGATGGCTCGTCCCGACCTGACCTTCGACCTGGTGCGTCCTGGCATAGCGGTGTATGGGCTAAGTCCCGTCCCTAAGCTCGGTGATCTGGGCTTGGTTCCGGCGATGACCGTGAAATGTGCTGTTGCGCTAGTGAAGTCGATTCGCGCCGGGGAAGGAGTGTCATATGGGCACACGTGGACCGCGCCACACGACACCACTGTAGCTTTAATGCCGATCGGCTACGCCGACGGCGTGTTCCGGGCGCTAGGCGGGCGGCTGGAGGTGCTGATCAACGGCAGGCGGCGGCCTGGTGTGGGCCGGATCTGTATGGACCAGTTCGTCGTCGACCTCGGGCCGGGACGCGTCGATGTGGCTGAAGGCGACGAGGCGATTTTGTTCGGTCCGGGCGCTCATGGTGAGCCCACCGCACAGGACTGGGCTGATCTGGTCGGCACGATCCACTACGAAGTGGTGACCAGCCCGCGTGGGCGTATCACCAGGACTTACCGCGAGGCCGACCCCGTTGATTCCCAGTAAAACCCGTACGAGCCAGCGGGGCAGTGCTTGGCTTGCGGGAAGCGCCGGACTGACGGCAGTGGCCGCGATCGTCGGAGCCTCGGCCCGACGGTCGATGGCCGAGCGCTACATCGTTGACGATGATATTTACGCCACTGAGGATTTCGAGCGTCTTGATAGCGACCACGGCCAGGTGGTGACGACACCTGACGGCGTGCGGTTGGCGGTGCGCGAGTCCGGCCCGGCCGATGCCCCGCTGACCGTCGTCTTCGCGCACGGGTTTTGTTTACGCATGGGCGTCTTTCATTTTCAGCGGATGCGGCTCGGCGAGCATTGGGGTCGGCGTGTACGGATGGTTTTTTACGACCAGCGTGGGCATGGCCAGTCGGGCGAAGGTACCCCGGAGTCTTACACGCTGACCCAACTCGGCCAGGACTTGGAGACTGTTCTGCAGTTGACTGTGCCGCGCGGGTTGGTTGTGTTGGTTGGCCATTCGATGGGTGGCATGACGGTGTTGTCGCATGCCCGACAGTTCCCGCAGCAGTACGGTCGCCGAATCGTTGGTGCTGCGCTGATTTCGTCAGCCGCGGAAGGATTGTCGCGCTCACCGCTGGGTGAGCTGCTGAAGAATCCGGCGCTGGAAGCTGTCCGGTTCACCGCCCGTTCCGCGCCGAAGCTCGTGCACCGGGGACGCAATGTCTCGCGATCACTGGTTGGGCCGATTCTGCGGGCCGCGTCCTACAGCGACCTGCACGTCAGCCGAAGCTTGGACACGTTTTCCCGCCAGATGATGAACGACACCCCAATCGCCACTCTGATGGGTTTCTTGCGGGCGCTGGAAGTGCACGACGAAACCGCGGGGCTGTGGACGCTGCTACGGATCCCGACTTTGATCGCCTGTGGTGATCACGACTTGCTGACCCCGGACGAGTACTCGCGGAAGATGTCCGCATCGATGCCACTGTCTGAACTGGTCATTGTCACCGGGGCCGGTCACTTGGCGCTGCTGGACAAGCCCGACGCGATCAACGATGGGCTGATACGGCTCGTCAACGGGGCACTTCCAGGCCGGATAACGTTGTGGTACAGGCGGTTTCGAGAACGGTTCCGGCGCCGTGGCTGAGCAGAGCCCGCGGGATCGGACAGGCGGCGACCTGCGGTCCCCGGCCTCGCCGCAGAGTGGGGGTACGATGACGCTGGCGCACGTCGAGGACACCATGGCATTGGGGTCGCGGCTGGGCGGACAGCTACGTGCGGGCGACGTAGTGGTGCTTTCGGGTCCGCTCGGTGCCGGAAAGACGGTCCTGGCCAAAGGTATTGCCGCGGCTATGGAGGTCGACGGCCCGGTCACGTCGCCGACCTTCGTGCTGGCACGTGTCCACCGGCCGCGGCACCCGGGAATGCCAGCAATGATTCACGTCGACGTGTACCGGCTGTTAGGTCACCGTGGCGCCGACCTACTCGGAGAGCTCGACTCCCTAGATCTCGATACCGATCTCGAAGACGCAGTTGTGGTAGTCGAGTGGGGAGAGGGGCTCGCCGAGCGTCTCTCACCGCGGCATCTTCTTGTCCGGCTTGAACGACTTAGCCACTCCGATGTGCGGATCGCGACCTGGGAGTGGGGCTATTCAGGGGCAAGCCCATGACACTGATTTTGACTATTGACACCGCGACCCCAGCCGTGACGGCAGGAGTGGTGCAACTGCGTGAATCCGAATGCGCCGTGCTGGCCGAACGGGTCACAGTGGACGCTCGCGCGCACGCTGAACGGATCACTCCGAACGTGCTCGCCGCGCTGGCTGATGCTGCGTTGGCGATGGCTGACCTCGACGCTGTCGTGGTGGGCTGCGGTCCTGGTCCGTTCACCGGTCTGCGGGCCGGTATGGCTACCGCCGCGGCCTACGGGCATGCGTTGGGCATCGGAGTGCATGGTGTGTGCAGCCTGGACGCCATCGGCAGCCTCACAAGCGTAGACACTCTCGTGGTCACCGACGCACGCCGGCGTGAGGTCTACTGGGCTCGCTACTCCGACGGGGTCCGCACGTACGGGCCGGCGGTCAATAGCCCAGCCGACGTCGACCCTGGCTCCGCCGAAGCGGTCGCCGGTTCGCCAGAGCAGGTGGCATTGTTCAGCTTGTCTCGGTGTCATCCGGTCTACCCGACACCAGTCGGGCTGGTAGCTGCGGTTTCGGAGTGGCCCGCGGACCCGGCGCCGCTGGTGCCACTGTATCTGCGTCGGCCCGACGCCAAGCCTCTGGCGGGGCGGCGATGACTGCCCATGCAGAACCCGTCGTCATCGGACCGCTGACACTCGCGGACTGCGATCGGTGCGCCCAGCTGGAGACCCTGCTGTTCGACGGAGACGATCCGTGGCCGGCGGTGGCATTCGCACGTGAACTGGCGAGCATGCGTAATCGCTACGTCGGTGCGCGCAGCGCAGACACGCTGGTTGGGTACGCCGGTATCTCACGGCTGGGCCGTATCGCGCCGTTCGAGTATGAGGTGCATACCATCGGTGTCGATCCGGCATATCGGAGACGGGGCATCGGCCGTATGTTGCTCGACGAACTGCTGGATTACGCGGCCGGAGCCGTGGTCTACCTGGAGGTCCGTACCGACAATCAAGAGGCCATCGCGTTGTATCGCAGCGTGGGGTTCGAGCAGATCGGCCTGCGTCGGCGGTACTACCGCGTGAGTGGCGCCGATGCTTACACCATGCGACGAGATCCAGGGGGTACGTGTTGATCTCGCCGAAGACCATCTTGGCCATCGAAACCTCCTGCGATGAAACCGGCGTGGGCATCGCGCGCCTGGATGCTGACGGCAGCGTGACGTTATTGGCCGACGAAGTGGCCTCGAGTGTTGACGAACACGTGCGGTTTGGCGGCGTGGTTCCCGAGATTGCCTCCCGGGCGCACTTGGAGGCGTTGCGGCCGGCGATGGTTCGTGCGCTGGCGGCAGCGGGGTTGGAGCACCCGGCAAGACCCGATGTCGTAGCGACCACGATCGGGCCCGGGCTGGCTGGCGCGCTTCTGGTGGGAGTTGCCGCAGCCAAAGCGTATTCAGCTGCCTGGGGAGTGCCGTTCTATGCGGTGAACCACCTGGGTGGGCATCTCGCCGCCGATGTGTACGAGCATGGCCCTCTCCCCGAATGCGTGGCGTTGTTGGTGTCGGGCGGGCATACCCACCTGCTGCATGTGCGGTCGCTTGGCGCCCCGATTGTCGAGCTGGGCAGCACCGTTGACGACGCCGCCGGGGAGGCCTACGACAAGGTTGCGCGGTTGTTGGGTTTGGGCTACCCGGGCGGCAGGGTGCTCGATGACTTGGCTCGTACCGGTGATGAGAACGCCATCACGTTTCCGCGGGGCATGACTGGTCCGGCCGACGCGCCGTTCGCTTTCAGCTTTTCCGGGCTTAAGACTTCTGTGGCGCGGTACGTGGAAAGCCACCCCGACGCGGCTACGGCTGATATCGCGGCCGGATTCCAAGAGGCTGTCGCCGACGTGTTGACCCGGAAGGCGGTGCGTGCCGCCACCGGGCTCGGCGTCTCGACGCTGTTGATCGCGGGTGGAGTGGCAGCCAACTCACGGCTGCGCGAGCTCGCCGCGCGCCGCTGCGATGAGGCGGGTCTGAAATTGCGGATCCCCAAGCTTCGGCTGTGTACCGACAACGGGGCCATGATCGCCGCCTTCGCCGCGCATCTGGTCGCCGCGGGAGCGCAGCCGTCGCCGCTGGACGCATCCTGCGACCCAGGTTTGCCTGTCGTCGTTGGTCAGGTGAAGGCCAGCGCGGATGGCCGGGACTGACGGCGGGCAGGCTCACAAGCAGGAAGCACCGGGGGGGCCTTGAGTGCTAGCACTCGCATGTATAGAGTGCTAGGTGGCAATCGGACGCACCTTGCGTCGGCACCGCGACGACGGCGCCAGGGTACGGAAGAATGTCAAATCACCTGGTAATTCGGACGGTTCGGGGTACGCCCCGGACCGACCGCCAACTCCGGTCCGGGCGATAGCCCACGGACCCGATTTAACTAGTGGAGGGCTCCAATCGTGGCGAAGGTGAACATCAAGCCACTCGAGGACAAGATTCTCGTGCAGGCCAACGAGGCCGAGACCACGACCGCGTCCGGTCTGGTCATTCCTGACACCGCCAAGGAGAAGCCGCAGGAAGGAACCGTGGTCGCAGTCGGTCCCGGCCGGTGGGACGAGGACGGCGAGAAGCGGATTCCGCTGGACGTGTCGGAGGGTGACACCGTCATCTACAGCAAGTACGGCGGCACCGAGATCAAGTACAGCGGCGAGGAATACCTGATCCTGTCGGCACGCGACGTGCTGGCTGTCGTTTCTAAGTAAGAGACCGTGTTCCGCCCCGGCGATCCCCGCGCCCAACGCGGGTGATTTCCGGGGCGGTATGCGTTAGAGGAATTGCCCGGTTTAAAGGAGCAGCCGTATGAGCAAGCTGATTGAGTACGACGAATCCGCACGTCGAGCCATGGAGGCGGGTGTTAACAAGCTCGCCGATACAGTGCGGATGACGCTTGGGCCGCGCGGCCGGCATGTAGTGCTGGCCAAGGCGTTCGGCGGGCCGACGGTGACCAACGACGGCGTCACCGTAGCCCGTGACATCGAGCTGGAAGACCCATTCGAGGACCTGGGTGCCCAGCTGGTGAAGTCGGTGGCCACCAAGACCAACGACGTCGCCGGTGACGGCACTACCACCGCGACCGTGCTGGCTCAAGCGCTGGTGAAAGGTGGCCTACGGTTAGTTGCGGCCGGAGCCAACCCGATTGCGCTGGGCGCGGGAATCGGAAAGGCCGGTGACGCGGTGTCCGAGGCGTTGCTGGAGGCGGCCACGCCGGTGACCGGGGAAAGTGCTATCGCACAGGTAGCGACAGTTTCCTCGCGCGATGAGCAGATCGGCAAGCTCGTTGGTGAGGGGCTGAGCAAGGTTGGCCACGACGGCGTACTCAGCGTCGAAGAGGCCTCGACTTTGACCACCGAGCTGGAATTCACCGAAGGTGTCGGTTTCGACAAGGGGTTTCTCTCGGCCTACTTCGTAACTGATTTCGATGCGCAGGAGGCCGTTCTCGACGATCCGCTGATCCTGTTGCACCAGGACAAGATCAGCTCGCTGCCCGACCTGCTGCCAATGCTTGAGAAGGTCGCCGAATCGGGTAAACCGCTGTTGATCGTTGCCGAGGACATCGAGGGCGAGGCGCTGGCGACGATGGTCGTCAACTCCATTCGCAAGACACTGAAAGCCGTCGCTGTTAAGTCGCCGTACTTCGGCGATCGGCGTAAGGCGTTCCTCCAGGACCTGGCGGTGGTGACCGGTGCCGAGGTGGTCAATCCCGACGCCGGCTTGGTGCTGCGCGAGGTTGGCATGGAGGTGCTGGGCTCAGCCCGGCGCGTCGTGGTGAGCAAAGATGAAACCATCATCGTCGACGGTGGCGGGGCTTCGGATGCGATCGCCAACCGGATCAAGCAGTTGCGAGCCGAGATCGACAACAGCGACTCCGAATGGGACCGGGAGAAGCTAGGGGAGCGGCTGGCCAAGTTGGCCGGTGGCGTTGCCATCATCAAGGTGGGTGCCGCCACCGAGACTGCCCTCAACGAACGCAAGGAAAGCGTCGAGGATGCGGTCGCCGCTGCGAAAGCGGCTGTCGAAGAGGGCATCGTCGCTGGCGGTGGAGCCGCGCTCATCCAGGCTGGCGCGTCGTTAAAGGCGCTTCGTGCATCGCTGACCGGCGACGAGGTCCTGGGCGTCGACGTGTTCGCCCAGGCGCTGTCCGCGCCGCTGTTCTGGATTGCGGCCAACGCGGGATTGGATGGTGCGGTCGTGGTCAACAAGGTCAGCGAGCTACCGGCCGGGCATGGGCTGAACGTAAGCACCCTGAGCTACGGCGATCTGGCCGCTGAAGGCGTCATCGATCCGGTCAAGGTGACCAGGTCAGCGGTGTTGAACGCCTCGTCGGTGGCCCGGATGTTGCTGACCACAGAGACTGCTGTGGTTGACAAGCCTGCCGAGGCGGACGATCAAGACGACCATCACGGCCACGCTCACTAGAATTACCCACACGAAACGCCCCCGGTCTGTCGGCCGGGGGCGTTTCGTCTCTGCGGGGCCTCGGCATCGTCCCGACTGGCCGGTTCCGGGTTGTCAGGGTCGGCGGCGGCAGGTCTATGTTCGCCGCTGGTTAGAGTTCCGGCGCGGCCAGCACTTTGCTGCTAGGTTCGCAGCGATGGGCACAACCTCTCACGAGGATCAGCGGCCTGATGCGTTCGATCGGTCACCTAGCCCGATCGACCCTGCGGCCACCGCGTTGGCGGTCATCGACTGTCAGGAGCGGTTCCGCCGATGCCTCGTTGGCGGGAAGCTAGCCAACGTTGTCCGGCTCATCGACGCGGCCCACGCGGCTGATATGACGGTCGTTGTGACCCAACACTGCGACATCAACTCCGACAGCGTGCTGTCGCGCCACTGGCAAGACGATATCGTCGCGGGCTCCGACGACTGGCAGCTCCTGCCGGAGGTCCCCGTCGCACCGGATGATCTGCGTGTCCAAGACAAGCACACCTATGACGCATTCATGGGCACCGACCTAGAGCGGTGCTTGCGCGAGCGCGACATCGTAACGCTTATCGTGACCGGAGCCGTGACGAATCTGTGCTGCGAAACCACATCTCGCAGCGCGTTCACCCGGGAATTCGACGTGGTCTTTGTCGATGACGCGAACGGTGCGACAGACGATGCGATGCACCGAGCCACCATCGACAACCTGCGATTCTTTGGTTGCCGGATCATGACTACTGATCAAGTCATCGCAGCGATCCGATAGCCGACGAGCCCGACGTGCAAGCGCTGGGGACAGGCTTGCTGACGTCCGGACCGTCCCCGGCGTGCGAATGGGTCAGGCGCTGCGGGGGATGCTGCGGGTACGTCCGATGGTGCTTTTGACGAGTAGATCCCGCTCGGATTCAGACAGACCGCCCCAAACTCCGTAGGGCTCGCCGACTTCCAGCGCATGAGAACGGCACGCGTCGATGACCGGACAGCGCCGACACATTTCCTTGGCCTTTTGCTCGCGCTGCATGCGAGCTCGGCCGCGTTCACCATCTGGGTGAAAGAACACCGATGAGTCAAGGCCGCGGCACAGGCCGTGCAATTGCCAGTTCCAGGTATCGGCGTTGGGTCCAGGTAGCTGTTCTGGCTGTGGCATTGCTGTGTCCCTCTCTTCGCGGCACACTCAAGTGGGCTCAGGTTCGCAAACGCGCGAGTTGTGCAACTGGTTTTCGAGTGGCGTCACCGATGACTTCCTGCTAACGCTAGACGCTAGGGTCGCTGCCGAATTCCCGTCAATAGCCGCTTGTTCCGACGAAATGCTTGAGCGTTGCGCGAGAATTAACTCTGCGTTCATCTATCGCGCATTGGCTGAACGCGCGTGACACAATCAGGAGCGTATCGACATCGAGTTTTACCTGTTCACGGCTATGCTGTGGGAAATTTGGAATTGGCGCAAAGGTGGCTGCGAGTAATATTCTCGTAACAAAGACACCACAAACTATTTACTAATGAGGTGCAGCTATCGCGGTGTTTGAAATTCGTCACACTTCGACGATTGAGCAAACGCTAGTCGGTGCCGCTTTCGGGGGACATCCTGGTAGCTGGCCACTGCCGCGCGCGATCACGCCACGCCAACTCTGGTTGCGAGCCGTCGCCGCCGGAGGGCAGGGTCGCTACGGTAGCGGCCAAGCTGATTTGGCGGCGCTGCGACGCTGTGTTTCGGCCGGTCCGCTAGCTTCCCTGGCCCACAGCACCCAGGGATCGTTTTTTCGCCAGCTCGGCTGGCACGCCCAGGCTCGAGGTTGGGATGGCCGCGCCCTGGCGCTGGCCGGGTCCGATCCGGAGGCCCGTGCTGATGCGCTGATCGGTCTGGCGGCTGACGCACTCGGAGTCGGCCGCTTTGGTGCGGCGACGACACTATTGACTCGTGCGGACTCGGTGTTGGATTCGAGCCAGTTGCCCGCGCGGGTCGCGGATCGCCTCGCTTTGCGCCGGCGGTGGGTGGCTGCTGAGTTGGCTATGGCTACCGGCGACGGGGCAGCAGCAGTTCGCCACGCCCAAGGCGGCGTCGAGCTGGCTCGGGCGGCGAAGGCGATGCACACCGCAGCCGGTGCCTCGGTGCGGCACCAGGTAAAGAGTGACGTGGTGCTGGCCGCTGCCCTGTGTAGTGACGGCGCGACCGAGCGGGCCCGCGAAGTCGGTGAATCGGCGCTGGACGCTACCGGCCGGTTCGGTCTGATACCGCTGCGCTGGGCTGTGGCTTGTTTGCTGATCGATATCGGAAGTATCACGTTTGCGGTACAAGAGCTGCGTGAGCTTCGAGATATCTGCGCAGGCCAGGTGCGGCACGCCGGAGGAACCTGGCGTACCGCTTGAAACGCCGTCCGGCCGTTATTGTCAATCTGTGAGTTAGTCCCGGGATGTGTCCGGTTCGTAACGTTGGAGATATCGCCGTCGATGACCATTGAAGGTGAACGTCTCGACGCCGTGGTGGTGCAGGCCGTGGCAGGAGACCGGAACGCGCTTCGGGAGGTGCTGGAGACCATCCGGCCGATCGTCGTCCGATATTGCCGAGCGCGAGTCGGCACGATCGAGCGGAGCGGGCTGACAGCTGACGATGTGGCACAGGAGGTGTGCTTGGCCACCATAACGGCGCTGCCGCGCTATCGGGACCGAGGACGACCGTTCCTGGCATTCTTGTACGGCATCGCAGCGCACAAAGTAGCCGACGCCCATCGGGCCGCGGGCCGCGACCGTACGTACCCGTCTGAAACGGTCCCCGAGCGTTGGTCGGCGGACGCCGGTCCGGAACAGTTGGCTATCGAGGCCGATTCGGTCACTCGGATGAACGAGCTACTGGAAGTTCTGCCGGCCAAACAACGCGAGATCCTCATCCTGCGCGTCGTCGTCGGCCTCAGCGCAGAGGAGACAGCTGCCGCCGTGGGCAGCACCACGGGAGCGGTTAGAGTAGCTCAACACCGAGCGCTTTCGCGGCTGAAATCCGAAATCGTAGCGGCAGGTGACTATGCGTGATCTTGGGAATGTTTTAGGCGATCAGCCGGCTTTCGACGAGCTGGCTCACACCGATCTGCTGCTTGACGCGCTCGCTGAGCGCGCCGATGTGGGTTGTTCCGATCCCAATGAGGACGCATTGGCCGCGCTTCTGGAGGACTGGCGCGACGACCTGAGGTGGCCACCGGCAAGCGCGTTGGTATCGCAGGACGAGGCCATTGAGGCGCTCGTCGCCGGGATGACAGAAAGCCGCCGCAGTCATCGTGGCCTTGCGGCGATCGGCTCGGTGGCTGCCGCCTTGTTGCTGTTGAGCGGGTTCGGTGCTGTGGTGGCCGATGCCCGCCCCGGCGACCTGCTGTACGGCCTGCACGCGATGATTTTCGATGATCCGCAAGTTGGTGACGATCAGATTGTGTTGTCCGCCAAGGCTGATCTGGCAAAGGTCGAGCAAATGATCGCTGACGGCCAGTGGGCACAGGCTCAGGATCAGTTGGCCGAGGTGAGCAGCAGCGTGCGGGCGGTGAACGATGGCAGCCGCCGAAAAGACTTGCAGCAAGAGGTGGACCTGCTCAATACGAAGTTGGAGACGCGCGATCCGAACGCCACCGCGCGGCCCAGCACACCGCCTAATGCTCAGGAACCGCAAGCCCCGGTTCCGAGCAGTCCGGCGGCAAATTCGTGGACGCCGCCTGCACCTGCCGAGCAGGTGCCCTCGGCAGGTGCATCCGGAGAGCAACCGCCAGCGCCATCAGGAGCCCCGGACAGCACCGCGCCGATGGCACTTGACCCTTCGGGCGCCTCGGATGTTCAAACATCTCCGCTGCCGTTGGCGCCTGCCGGCGTGGCAGCGATACCGCCGAATCAAGCGTCGCAGGGTGGGCTCGATGAACCGGCGGTTAGCAATCCCGTGCCATAGCGGGTCTGTAGAAGGCCCGATAAGAAAGCTCAGTGATGCCGGCGGATTCCATCCGCGTCTGATGCCGCATCGTTGACTGAGGCGTCGGCGTATCCCCGGCAGTAGTCCCAAGTGACGTAGGCGTTA
The DNA here is from genome assembly GCF_965230835.1 of Mycobacterium sp. GTDB lineage: Bacteria > Actinomycetota > Actinomycetes > Mycobacteriales > Mycobacteriaceae > Mycobacterium. The sequence continues at coordinate 1,375,734 of NZ_CBDDLW010000002.1, read as the reverse complement.
GGTTCTGGGTCGTAGGCCGGCTCGTGTGGACGAACAGTGCCGTCGATGAGCAGCTGCAGCAGGTTGGAACGCAACATGTCCCAATCGTGGTAGTGGTCTTGCTGGCACTCGTCGCAGCACACCACAAGTCCGCGGATTCCCTTGTGGGCCAACAGCGCCTCGTAAACGGCTAAGTCAGCGAGGTCGGCTTCCACCGCCATCCGCTCTTCCTGATCCAAGGGCTGACCCGGTTCGACGTCGTCTAGCGCCGATGATGGGTCGCAAGGGTCTTCGGCAAACGGATCCGGCGGCAAACCCGGCGGTAGGTGGTCACGCACGCCTCTACATTACGCAGGCGGGTAGCGATCGCGCTAGAAATCGGGAAGCTGGGCCCTTGTTGTCCCGGTTGTTCTTGCCCAACCGTACCTGCAAGCCCAGCCGTATCTGGGTGGCTGAAGTCTCCCTCTTGTGCGAGCGTACTCTTTATCTCCGCGCGCCATAGGCGGCGCGTATCGTCACCTGGTGGGGCGGAGCCGATAGGATGGGCTTCTCACTCCGCGTGCGTCTGGAGGGCCTCACCGATGTCCCGTGGCATGTCCCACCTGGAAGATAGTCCTGACCTGGTCGTAAGTCCGTATGTCCGGGACGCGCCTGTTGGGGGCTTGGCCGATGATCCAGTGCCGACTGGCGGCGATGATCCGCACAAAGTAGCGATGCTGGGCCTGACGTTCGACGACGTTCTGCTGCTGCCCGCGGCTTCCGATGTGGTGCCCGCGGCCGCCGACACCTCTAGCCAACTCACCAAGAAGATCCGGCTTAAGGTGCCGCTGGTCAGCTCGGCAATGGACACCGTCACGGAGGCGCGGATGGCCATCGCCATGGCCCGAGCGGGCGGCATGGGGGTGTTGCATCGCAATCTGCCTGTTGCTGAACAAGCTGGTCAGGTAGAGATGGTGAAGCGGTCTGAGGCCGGGATGGTGACCGACCCAGTCACTTGTCGGCCGGATAACACGTTGGCTCAGGTCGATGCGTTGTGTGCGCGGTTCCGGATATCGGGGCTGCCGGTGGTCGACGAATCCGGCGCGTTAGTGGGGATTATCACCAACCGCGATATGCGGTTCGAAGTTGACCAGTCCAGGCCGGTCGCCGAGGTGATGACCAAAGCTCCGCTGATCACGGCCCAGGAGGGCGTCAGCGCGTCGGCGGCCCTTGGCCTCTTGCGCCGGAACAAGATCGAGAAGCTCCCCATCGTGGATGGTCGGGGTCGGCTTACCGGACTGATCACGGTCAAAGACTTTGTCAAGACCGAGCAACACCCGTTGGCCACCAAAGATAGCGACGGCCGGTTACTGGTCGGTGCCGCCGTTGGTGTCGGCGGTGATGCCTGGGTCCGCGCAATGATGCTGCTCGATGCCGGGGCTGACGTGCTCATTGTTGATACTGCACACGCGCACAACCGACTGGTGCTCGACATGGTCGGCAAACTCAAGGCGGAAGTTGGTGACCGGGTTGAGGTGGTCGGCGGCAATGTCGCCACCAGGTCCGCGGCCGCGGCTTTGGCCGGCGCCGGTGCCGACGCGGTGAAAGTTGGCGTGGGGCCTGGATCAATCTGCACGACCCGGGTTGTGGCTGGCGTCGGGGCGCCGCAGATTACGGCGATCTTGGAGGCTGTGGCGGTGTGCCGCCCGATGGGTGTGCCGGTGATCGCAGACGGTGGGTTGCAGTACTCCGGAGATATCGCAAAGGCGCTGGCGGCCGGTGCATCGACGGCCATGTTGGGCTCACTGCTGGCCGGCACCGCGGAGGCGCCCGGCGAGTTGATTTTTGTTAACGGCAAGCAATTCAAAAGCTACCGAGGCATGGGATCGCTGGGTGCCATGCAGGGCCGGGGTGGAGCGAAGGCCTATTCCAAAGATCGCTACTTTGCCGACGATGCGCTGAGCGAGGACAAGTTGGTACCTGAGGGGGTCGAGGGTCGGGTGCCGTTCCGTGGTCCACTGACTTCGGTGATCCACCAGCTCACCGGCGGTCTACGGGCAGCGATGGGTTACACTGGATCGCCCACGATCGAGGTGCTCCAGCAGGCTCAGTTCGTCCGGATCACCTCCGCGGGCCTCAAAGAAAGCCACCCGCACGACGTCGCCATGACCGTCGAAGCACCGAACTACTACGCACGCTGACAGCGAACTTGACATGGTCGAGATCGGCATAGGCCGCACTGCCCGCCGCACCTACGAACTCAGCGAGATCAATATCGTGCCGGCGCGGCGCACCCGCTCGTCGCAAGATGTGTCCACGGCGTGGCAGCTCGACGCTTACCGATTTGAGATCCCGGTGCTGGCACACCCGACTGATGCTTTGGTGTCGCCGGAGTTCGCGATCGAGCTGGGCCGGCTCGGCGGTCTGGCCGTGCTCAATGGTGAGGGTCTCATCGGCCGGCACGCAGATGTCGAGGCGAGGGTCGCGCAATTGGTCGAGGCCGCCGAGAAGGAGCCGGAACCATCGGCGGCGATCCGGCTTCTGCAGGAACTGCACGCGGCACCACTTGACCCCGATCTACTGGGTGCTGCAGTAGCCAGCATCCGTGAGGCCGGCGTGACCACCGCAGTGCGTCTGAGTCCGCAGAACGCCCAGGCGTTGACTCCGGTGTTGGTCGCTGCCGGGATTGACCTGCTGGTCATCCAGGGCACGATTGTCTCCGCCGAACATGTGGCTCGAGACGGTGAGCCACTGAACTTGAAGACCTTCATCGCTGAGCTCGATATTCCCGTCGTCGCGGGCGGTGTTCTCGACCACCGCACGGCGCTGCATCTGATGCGTACCGGCGCCGCCGGCGTCATCGTCGGGTATGGCTCTACCAGAGGGGTGACGACCACCGACGAGGTACTGGGCATCAGCGTGCCGATGGCGACTGCAATAGCGGACGCGGCTGCCGCTCGGCGTGAGTACCTTGATGAGACGGGCGGTCGGTACGTGCATGTACTAGCCGACGGTGATATTCACAGTTCTGGCGAACTGGCCAAGGCCATCGCCTGTGGCGCGGACGCGGTGGTGCTGGGTACGCCGCTGGCCGAATGTGCCGAGGCCCTGGGCGGTGGTTGGTTTTGGCCAGCAGCTGCGGCCCACCCCTCGTTGCCGCGTGGGGCCTTGCTTCAGATAGCCATGGGGGAGCGGCCGCCGCTGCAGCAAGTCCTCAACGGGCCGTCCGAAGACCCATTCGGTGCGCTGAATCTGGTCGGCGGTTTGCGCCGATCGATGGCTAAGGCCGGCTATTGCGACTTGAAGGAGTTTCAGAAGGTTGGCTTGAATGTCGCGACCTGACGGCTTATGTCGGGCGTGAAACCGCCTGCACAGTCGACGAACTTAGGCATAGCTGATTAGCTGCCCGAGGGTAAAGACGGTCATAATATTGCGATGAAGCCGGATTATGACGTCCTGATCATCGGTTCTGGTTTTGGGGGAAGCGTCACCGCGCTGCGACTGACGGAGAAAGGCTACCGGGTAGGCGTGTTGGAGGCCGGTCGGCGGTTTTCCGACCAGGATTTCGCCAAAACCTCTTGGGATTTGCGCAAGTTTCTATGGGCGCCGATGCTGGGTTGCTACGGCATCCAACGTATTCATCTGCTGCGTAACGTGATGATTCTGGCGGGCGCCGGAGTAGGGGGAGGCTCGCTGAATTACGCCAATACCTTGTACGTGCCACCGGAGCCGTTCTTCACCGACCGGCAGTGGTCGCACATTACGAACTGGCGTGCTGAGCTGACGCCGCATTATCAGCAAGCGCAGCGGATGCTTGGCGTGGTGGAGAATCCAACTCTCACCGACGCCGACCGCATCGTCAAGGAAGTCGCTGACGAGATGGGGTTCGGTGACACGTTCGTGCCGACCCCAGTCGGCGTATTCTTCGGCCCCGACGGCATCAAGACACCCGGCAAGACTGTCCCGGACCCCTATTTCGGTGGTGCCGGGCCGGCGCGCACCGGGTGCATCGAATGCGGTGAGTGTATGACCGGCTGCCGCCGAGGCGCGAAGAACACCCTGGTGAAGAACTATCTTGGACTCGCCGAATCCGCGGGCACACAGGTGCATCCGATGACGACGGTAAAAGCGTTCGAGCAGCGCTCCGACGGCTTGTGGGAAGTCCGTACCGTTCGCACTGGCAGTACGTTGCGCAGGGGCAAGCGCACGTACACTGCCACGCACTTGGTGCTGGCCGCTGGTACTTGGGGAACCCAGCATCTGCTTTTCAAGATGCGCGACCGGGGCAAACTTGCCAAGTTGTCGAAACAACTGGGTGTGTTGACCCGGACCAATTCCGAGTCGATCGTCGGTGCCGCGCGGTTGAATGTCTCACCGGATCTGGACCTGACCCATGGAGTGGCGATCACATCGTCTATTCACCCAACGGCTGACACGCACATAGAACCCGTCCGTTATGGCAAAGGGTCCAATGCAATGGGGTTGCTGCAGACCTTAATGACAGACGGCTCCGGTCCCTTGGGCGCCGACGTACCGCGTTGGAGGCAGTTGTTGCGGACCGCGGGCAAGGATCCGCGCGGCATGATCCGGTTGCTCAATCCCCGACAGTGGAGCGAGCGCACCATGATCGCGTTGGTGATGCAGCACCTGGACAATTCGATCACCACATTCACCAAGCGCGGAAAGCTCGGTACCCGCTGGTACGACAGTAAGCAGGGGCACGGCGAGCCGAACCCGACGTGGATCCCAATCGGTAACGAGGTCACCCGCCGCATCGCTGCCAAGATTAACGGCGTCGCCGGTGGCACCTGGGGTGAGCTTTTCAATATCCCGTTGACCGCGCACTTTCTCGGCGGCGCGGTGATTGGTGACAGCCCCGCGCATGGTGTCATCGACCCCTATCACCGGGTCTACGGCTACCCGACGCTGTTTGTGGTCGACGGTGCGGCGATCTCGGCGAACTTGGGTGTCAATCCATCGTTGTCTATCGCCGCGCAAGCCGAGCGCGCCGCGTCGTTGTGGCCGAACAAGGGGCGGGACGATCAGCGGCCGGTGCAGGGCCAGGCGTACCGCCAGCTGGCACCGATCGAGCCGGAGCGCCCGGTGGTGCCCGCTGACGCGCCAGGCGGGCTGCGGTGGCTGCCGATTGATCCGGTTAGCACCGCGGGCTAATTTGTATGAGCTAGCGGCGCCCCGCTGACTACCCGGCTATGTTGTCCGTACACGTTGACGGGCACATCGCCCATCAAGGTGACCCGGTGCATGAGCCGATACTGGTTGTCGTAGTCGTCGATTGCCCGGTGTTGGGTTGCTCGGTTATCCCAAATGGCAACGTCACCCGGTCTCCAGTTCCAGCGGATGGTGTTCTCGGGTACGGTGATCCGCCTTTGCAGCAGCTCGAACAGCATGCTCGACTCGTGGCTGTCCAGATCGACGAAGCTGCGTACGAAGTCTCCCAGGATCAGGGTGCGCTCGCCGGTTTCCGGGTGTACCCGCACCACCGGGTGTTCGGTCCGGAAATCGGGTTTTTCGAACGCTTGTCGATACGCTTGCTGGGCAGGGGTGGGCGATTCGTCCGTCTCGGTGGCCACGTAGTCAAAGCGGTTGCTGTGTAGTGCCCACAGATTCTCGACCAGACGTTCTAGCGGTTCGGGTAGGTTTGCGTAGGCCGCCGCGGTGTTGGCCCAGATAGTCGAGCCCCCGTAGGTGGGTAGTGTGACGGCCCGCAGGATCGATGCCGCGGGGTAGTTGGCGGCGAAAGTAACGTCGGTGTGCCAGCGCGTCGCTTTACCGAACTCGGAGTTGATCGCCGTGATGATCGGGGCGTTTTCCACGGAGGCGATCGCGGCGGGATGGCTAATCGGTGTGCCCAGCAGGCCGGCGAATGCGAGCTGCTTCTCGTCATCGAGGTGATTTTGTCCACGGAAGAAGATCACTTTGTGGGCCAGGAGCGTCGCACGGATCTCGGCTACTGTCGCCGGGTCAAGGTCGCCCCCGAGGCGCACCCCATCGACTTGGGCGCCGATACGACTGCCCAGCTTGGTGACATATACCAGTTTTGTCTGTTCTGTCGTTGGATGAGAAGCCGAAATAGTCATTGTTGTCGTCCTTTGGAACTAGCCGATGTAGTCAGTTGACTACATCGGCTAGTGTAGTCACATGACTACACGATCGGCAACCGTTCGCCAGAAGATGCCTACTGGGCGCGAAGAAGTGGCCGCCGCGATTCTGGAGGCCGCCACGGACCTGTTTGCCGAGCGAGGTCCGGCCGCGACATCGATCCGCGACATCGCCGCTCGATCCAAGGTCAACCACGGGCTGGTATTCCGCCACTTCGGGACGAAGGAGCAACTGGTCGGGGCGGTGCTCGACTACCTGGGCGCGAGTCTGACCGATCTACGGCGTTCCGACGCAGCTGACGAAGTGGTCGAACAGGCTTTGGACCGGCACATGCGGGTCTTGGCCCGATCCTTGCTCGACGGCTATCCGGCAGGGCAACTACAGAAGCGATTTCCCACCATTGCCGAACTGCTTGACCAAGTGCGGCCACGCCATACCAGCGACGACAGCGCCCGGCTGGCCGTTGCCAACGCCCTCGCACTGCAAATGGGTTGGCGGTTGTTCGAACCTATGCTGCGCTCGGCGACCGGGATCGATCAGCTGACCAAAGCCGAACTAGGCGCAGCTGTTTTGGCGGAGGTGGCCAGGATCGTTGAACCGCACTGAGGGCCATGTACTCGACGCAGCGTCATGTTGGATTGCCCGCTTCCTGCTCGGGCCGCTGCGCGGCCCGCATCGTCACCGGGCTAGGGCCCGGCGGTGTACTGGTTCGCGGCCCGGTGGCTGCGGCGGAGGCGGCAACAATGGTTTGCGGGTCCGTACCGCGATAGTTGTCGGCGAATCCGTGTTCAGTGTGAGATCTGCACCGGCGTGCCGGATGGTCAGCTTGTTGCCAGGGCCGTCGCGAAGGGTGTAGGTGACGTTGGTGTGGTTGACGTCAACCTTCAGCCGAAAACCACGCCATCGTAGCCGGAACCGCAAGCGTGTGAGGCCGTCGGGCAGCTGCGGATCGATGGACAAGATGCCCTCATCGTCGCGCAGTCCGCCAAAGCCCCCGACGATCGCCGTCCATGCCCCGGCTAGTGAAGCCATGTGCAACCCGTCGCGGGTGTTGCGGTGCAGATCGCGCAAGTCGATCAGCGCGGCCTCGTAGGCGTAGTCGTGGGCCAGCTCCAGATGCCCGACCTCGGCGCACATCACTGCTTGGGTGCAGGCCGACAGCGACGAGTCGCGAACCATGCGTCGCTCGTAGTAGTCGACGTTGTGTGCCTTTTGCTCGGGTGTGAACGCGTGGCTCTGCCACTGCATTGCCAGCACCAGGTCGGCTTGCTTGATCACCTGGGCCGGATAAAGCCGCACATAGGCCTCGTGCAATAGCAGGGGATAGGTTGTGTTGGCTTCGAAATCCCACTCCGCAAGAGTGGTGAAACCGGCACATTGCTGATGGACACCGAGTTCGGCATCGAAGGGAATGTTGACGGCGTCCGCGGCGTCGCGCCAGGCGGCCATCTCCTCGGTCGTGACACCCATAGCTTCGGCCGCTTCGGGGTGACGGACGCAGGCATCAGCAGCGGTGACCAGATTGTGTGCTGCCATCAAATTTGTGAAGACATTGTCCCGCACGATCGCCGTGTACTCGTCGGGGCCAGTGACGCCATCGAGGTGCCAGATTCCGTGGCGGTCATGGTGCCCGAGCGAGAGCCACAGCCGAGCGGTCTCGATCAGCACCGCCAGGCCGCAATCCTCTTCGAGCGAGTGGTCGCCAGTGACGGTGCGATAGCGCTCGAAAGCCATGGCGATGTCGGCGTTGATGTGCCAGGCCGCGGTACCGGCCGGCCAGTAGGCTGAGCACTCCTGTCCGCGGATCGTTCGCCACGGAAAGCTCGCACCGTCGAGACCTAGTTCAGCTGCGCGTTGTTTGGCCAGGTCCAGCGTCGATGCCCGCCAGCGCAATGCGTCGGCAACCGCATGGGGAACGGTATAAGTCAGTACAGGTAGCACGAAACCTTCGGTGTCCCAGAACGCATGGCCGTCGTAGCCCGTTCCGGTGAGCCCCTTGCTGGGGATGGCGCGACGTTCAGCGCGCGCGCTTGCTTGCAACAGGTGAAAGAGCCCGAATCGCACTGCCTGCTGACTTTCCGGGTCGCCCTCGACCTCGACGTCCGCGCTCTCCCAGAAGTCGTCGAGGTAGGCCCGCTGCGAGTCCAGCAGCCCCTGCCACCCGCTGTAGCGGGCGCCGTGCAAGGCCCCCGCTGCCTGGTCGCGCAGGGCCGGACGGGAGCGCAGACTTGACCAGCCATAAGCCAGGTATTTGACGATGCGCAGCTTCTGTCCGGGGCGCAGCCCGCAGATCACGGTAGTGCGGGCCAAGTCGGGACGTGCGTCCGTGGTGATCTCGACCCGCCCTGGAACCTCGACCTCATGGTCCATCGCCGCGGCCATCATCAGGGCGCTGCTCCGAGTCCGGTGCATGAGAAGTGCGCCCCGGTCGGTGCGTTCGTGGTCGACCGCTTCCAACGGCTTGTCCAAGATGGCCGACACCCGCGGGTCGGCCGAGGTTTCCGGCTGGTCTTCGTTGGTGACCAGCTCGGACTGCACCGTTAAGCGGGTGAATTCGTCGATTGCCTCGACGACGTACTCGATGGCGGCGACGCTGCGGTGGGAAAGTGACACCAGTCGGGTCGACACCACCCGGACTTGCTTGCCTGCGGGTGAGCGCCAATGTGCACGGCGAGTCAGCGTCCCGGCACGCAAATCAAGAACTCGCTCGTGGGTGATCACTTCGCCGTAGCGGACATCGAAGGGCTCGTCGTCGACCAGCAGGCGCAGAATCTTGCCGTTGGTGACGTCGACGATAGTCTGGCCGGCTTCCGGATACCCGTACCCGGCCTCGGCGTAGGGCAACGGCCGAATTTCGAAAAATGAGTTCAGATAGGTGCCCGGCAGACCGTACGGCTCACCCTCGTCGAGGTTACCGCGCAGCCCGATGTGTCCATTGGACAGCGCGAATAGGGACTCCGACTGGGCCAGCAAATTCAGATCGAGCCGGGTCTCGCGAACCTGCCATGGTTCGACGGGAAAGGCTTCTTCGGAGATCATGACCGCAGCAGTTCGGCCAGGTCGGTCACCACCACGTCGGCGCCATTGCGGCGCAAATCTTCAGCCTGGCCTACCCGGTCGACACCCACCACGAAGCCGAAGTTACCGGCCCGGCCGGCCGCTACGCCAGAGAGGGCGTCCTCAAACACTGCTGCTGCGGCAGGGGCAACGTCAAGCAACTGCGCCCCGCGTAAGTAGGAATCGGGGGCCGGCTTGCCGGCGATATGCTCTTCGCGCAGCGTGACACCGTCTACCCGCTGCTGGACAAACCGGTCCAATCCGGTGGTCTCGAGCACGTCGCGAGTGTTGGCGCTGGAGGACACCACCGCGATGCCAAGACCGGCGGCCGAGACCGCCTCCAGGTACCGCAGCGATCCGCCAAACACCTCGACACCATCGTCGTGCAGGGCTTTCTGGAACATGTCGTTCTTACGTTTACCCAGGCCGTATACGGTCTCAGCGTCGCCCGGGTCGTCGGGACTGCCGTCGGGTAGTTCGATTCCCCTGCTGCGTAGGAATGACCTGACCCCGTCTTCGCGCTTCTTGCCGTCCACATACTGCCGGTAGTCCGCGGCCGGATCGAAGGGGACAAACGTTTCTCCGCGGGCTGCGGCACGTTGGGCCAGGTAGGCGTCGAACATGGCCTTCCAGGCCCTGGTGTGCAGGCTCGCGGTATCGGTGAGTACACCATCGAGGTCGAATAGGCAGGCGCGTACCTTCTCTGGCAGACCCAGCACGGTGAACCTCGCTATCTGGTTTGGCGGGAGCGGTCGGGCGATACCAGTTCACCATGCCCGCTGCGTCGCGCTCGGGCGCGGCTCGGCCCTGGCGGCCACTAGACTCGGTGCTCGTGGAATCAGCGTCGCCGCGGCCGGTATTGGTGGTCGATTTCGGTGCCCAGTACGCGCAGTTGATCGCTCGCCGGGTTCGGGAGGCGCGGGTTTTCTCCGAAGTCATCCCGTGTACCGCGACTATTGAGGAGATCAAGGCTCGTGACCCCCTGGCGCTCGTGCTGTCCGGAGGGCCGGCCAGTGTCTACGCTGACGGTGCTCCGCAACTTGATCCGACGCTGTTCGACCTCGGCGTGCCGGTGTTTGGCATCTGCTATGGGTTTCAGGCCATGGCGCAGGCGCTCGGGGGGACCGTCACCCACACCGGTACCAGTGAGTATGGCAGAACAGAACTGAAAATCGTTGGTGGAGAATTGCATTCAGGCCTGCCGGGTGTCCAGCCGGTCTGGATGAGCCATGGTGATGCGGTCACGGTCGCCCCGGACGGCTTCGATGTCGTCGCCAGTAGTCCGGGCGCCCCGGTAGCCGCTTTCGAGGATGCCGACCGGCGGCTGGCTGGTGTGCAGTATCACCCCGAGGTAATGCACACTCCGCACGGGCAACAGGTCCTCAGTCGGTTTCTGCACGACTTCGCCGGACTCGGCGCCCAATGGACGCCCGCGAACATCGCTAGTTCGCTGATTGCGCAGGTGCGTAACCAGGTCGGTGACGGCCACGCGATCTGCGGACTGTCCGGCGGTGTGGATTCGGCTGTGGCCGCGGCGTTAGTGCAGCGTGCGATCGGCGATCGGTTGACGTGTGTCTTCGTTGACCATGGGCTGTTACGCGCCGGCGAACGCGCGCAGGTGCAACGTGATTTCGTGGCCGCCACCGGAGCCAATCTGGTGACCGTCGACGCGGCGCAGACCTTCCTCGATGCGCTGGCGGGTGTTACTGCTCCCGAAGGCAAACGCAAGATCATCGGTCGGCAATTCATCCGGACATTCGAAGCCGCAGTGCGGGATATGTTGGGCGACAGCGCCTCTGGACCTCATATTGAGTTCCTGGTGCAAGGCACGCTATATCCGGATGTGGTGGAATCCGGTGGCGGCAGCGGTGCGGCGAACATCAAGAGTCACCATAATGTTGGTGGTCTGCCTGATGATCTTGAGTTCGCCTTGGTTGAACCACTGCAACTGTTGTTCAAAGACGAGGTGCGTGCGGTTGGGCGGGAGTTGGGTCTGCCGGAAGAGATCGTGGCGCGTCAGCCATTTCCGGGGCCGGGCTTAGGTATTCGGATCGTCGGCGAAGTCACCGCGAAGCGGCTGGACACGTTGCGGCGCGCCGACTCAATCGCGCGTGAGGAGCTAACTGCGGCGGGCCTGGACAACCAGATCTGGCAGTGTCCGGTCGTGTTGCTGGCCGACGTCCGCTCAGTTGGCGTGCAGGGCGATAACCGGACCTACGGGCACCCGATTGTGCTGCGTCCAGTGTCCAGTGAGGATGCTATGACCGCCGACTGGACCAGAGTGCCCTACGAGGTGCTGGAGCGTATCTCGACCCGCATCACCAACGAGGTGGCTGAGGTCAACCGCGTGGTGCTGGACGTCACCAGTAAGCCGCCCGGCACCATCGAATGGGAGTAGCCCAGGCTAGGAGCCGACCACCTCGCGCTTGCCGTACGCGATGGTGGCCGCATTCCAGGATCCGCCGGCCGCGTCGATCAGTCGGCGGGCTATACCGAGATCGTCACTGCCCGCGATCAAGATCAGGGTGTGATCAGTTGTGGTGACAGATCCTCCCGGTAATCGATTGTGAGCAGCTGCGTCGGCGGCGAGCGCATCGCCAAAGCGTGCGATGTCGATGCCGGGAACATCGATGGTGACGGCGTTGGCCTCGGGTGCATTCTGCGGCAGATAGCCGAAGGTTAGAACCGATTTTTGGTTGAACTGGCGGCGTAGTGCTTCAGCGAGCGCGTGCAATGTGGGCTGGTCGACACCACACAGATGAAATTCTCGTGAACGTTCATAGGTGTTCTGCTGCAGTTCTTTGGACCAAGACACTCCGTCGACCAGGGTCGATCCCGCAACTGCTGCACCGTGTCGCGCGATCGTTGTGGTGGCTTGCATCTCGAACAGCTGCAGCCCATCGTGTAATTGACTGCCTGCGATTGACCCGGGGTCGGTGATGGTGGCGGTGTTGTTGGTGGCGAACAACTCCGCATGAGGGCTCGATTGATCTCCCGGCTGGCAGGCCCCTACATCCCCCTTGGCCAGCGTGGTCGCCTCAATGCTGCCGCACCACGCCGCGAGCCACATCGATAGTGCCGCAGCGGCGGGAATAGCTCTATACAACCGCACAAGGCAGCGTCTCACGTTGCTTGACGAGCGTTGGGAAACGGGTGTTTACTCGAACATACATTCGAACGATTGCGGCGGTGCGGGAGACGGTGATGGCGGCTGCTCTTGACCTGCATGTGCGGCATGAAGATCGTGCTGAACAGTTGAAGCTGCTACGCCGGCAGATGGCCGCTATATCCGACAAGATGTCCGGCCAGGAAGGCATGGCCACCGAGGCAGATGACCTGTCGCCGGCAGCGCCGATGCGGTTGGCTCGGGGAACGGTGGCGGTGCTCTCGGGAGCTCGGTCCTTGCCGCTCAGCATGGTGGCCGAGGTGACGGCGGCGGGGGGCAACGCCGCTATTGTCGGCCACCCGGATATCGGTTTGCTAGCCGCGGTAGAGATGGGGGCGGATCTGAGCCGGCTCGCGGTGATACCGAATCCCGGGACCGATCCGGTGGAAGTGGCTGCGGTGCTCACCGATGGTATGGACCTGGTTGTGCTCGGTCTGGGTGGGCGTCGGGTGACGCGGACACGGGCGCGGGCAGTGGTAGCTCGCGCCCGGCATAGAGGGTGCACACTGCTGGTCACCGACGGTGACTGGGAAGGGGCGCCGACGCGGTTGGAGGCCCGAGTCTGTGGCTATGAGATCACGGCGGGCGGCCGCAGCGCGCCCACCCCCGGATTCGGGCGCATCAGTGCGGTGCGGCTGCAGATTAGTGAGGTGTGTGCGGCAGGGCGGAGGATCGGCTGGGTGCGGACCGGGTGAGTAACGGGGCCACGTCTCGGGTGCTGGCGATCTGGTGCATGGATTGGCCCGCGGTGGCAGCGGCTGCAGCCGCGGGCAAGCCCGTGACGACTCCGGTCGCGGTCACCCTGGCGAACCGAGTGATCGCCTGTTCGCCGACCGCGCGTGCGGCTGGAGTGCGGCGAGGGCTGCGGCGCCGGGAGGCAGCGGTCCGCTGCCCACAGTTGCACATCACCACCGCCGACGCAGACCGAGACGCCCGCTTCTTCGAAGAGGTGGTCATGGCGGTGGATAATCTGGTGCCCCACGCTGAGGTGCTGCGACCTGGCCTCTTGGTGTTGCCGGTGCGCGGGGCGGCCCGTTTTTTCGGATCCGAGCAGCAGGCGGCCGAGCAGTTGATTGACGCGGTAGCTGTGGCTGGCGCCGAGTGTCAGGTCGGGATCGCAGACCAGCTATCTACCGCGGTCTTTGCTGCGCGGGCGGGCCGCATCGTGGAGCCGGGACAGGGTGCGCAGTTTTTGTCGGTACTGTCAATCCGACAGCTTGCCGTCGAGCCGAGTCTGTCCGGCCGTGGGCGGGGTGAGTTGACAGAGCTGCTGTGGCGGATGGGGATTCGCACTCTCGGCCAGTTCGCCGCGTTGTCGCGCACCGATGTGACTTCCAGGTTTGGCGCCGATGCTGTGGCCGCGCACCGGTTCGCCTGTGGCGAACCGGAGCGGGCTCCATCCAGGCGCGAGGTGCCGCCAGAACTCGACGCCGTGTTGCACTGTGACCCCCCGATCGACCGGGTTGATGCTGGGGCATTCGCCGCGCGTTCGCTGGCCGGAGCCCTGCACCAAGCATTGATGGCCGTCGGAGTGGGATGTACTCGGTTGGCCATTCAGGCCGTCACAGCCAACGGCCAAGAGTTGAACAGGGTATGGCGATGCGCTGAGCCGTTGACGGAAGAGGCCACCGCCGATCGGGTGCGTTGGCAATTGGACGGGTGGTTGAGCAATCGGACCGTGCACAAAGATGCGTTTGCTCCTCAGCCCATTGATGCGGCAGTTACAGAACTGCGGCTGCAGGCGATAGAGGTCATCTCCGCCGAGGCGATGCAGTTGCCGCTATGGGGTGGACTCGGTGAGGGGGACAGGCTGCGGGCGCGTCGGGCGCTAGTGCGGGTTCAGGGGTTGCTCGGCCCAGAGGCGGTGCAGGTGCCCGTACTCAGCGGCGGTCGCGCACCGGATGAGCGCATCATGTTTGCTCCGCTGGGTGACGAACTGGCGCCGCAGGCCGACCCGAGTCAACCCTGGCCAGGCCAACTGCCCGAGCCGTCGCCGGTGGTGCTGCTTGATGATCCGGTGGAATTGCTTGATGCCCAAGGAAGGCCGGTACGGGTGACCAGCCGCGGTATGTTCTCCGCCGACCCTGCCCGGTTGACGGTGAACGATCGGGACAGCCGACTGCGCTGGTGGGCCGGACCATGGTTGGTAGACGAGCGGTGGTGGGCTCCGGACGGAGCGGCTGCCGATCACGTGGGCAGCTCTGCTCGGGCGCAGGTTCTGCTGGAAGATGAGCGTGCGCTGCTGCTTTGTTACCGCGAGCGTTGTTGGTACCTCGAGGGGCTCTACGAATAGTTGTGCGGCTACGTTGCGCCCAACCGTCGCGCGAACGGTCCGACCCGTTCGATGACCCGGTCGAAGAACACCACGGGGTCGACGCCAATGCCCACCCGCGCATTAGGTTCTCGGTTTCCAGACCAGTCGGCGACCGTCGTGCCGGGTATATCCGCTAGGTCGACGTCCACTGTCGCGACTCGCGTCGCTATTAGCTGCGGGTCCAGCGCAACCGCGGCGGCCAGCGGATCGTGCATATACGCCAGATACCCGTGACCGCGGTCGTGGTGGGACTCGAAATAGAACCGCAATGCGTCCCCGATCATCTTGATCAACGGATTGGGCGAGTCCACTGCGCCAGCGACGTACACCAGTCTGGTCAAGATGTCCGGTGTCATCGCGGCAACCCGTGTGAGGTCCAACCCGCACACAATCGGAAGACTCTGCTGCCCTTGGGCGCTGGCTGTCGCAGCCCAGCCTGCGAACACTTCGTTGGCCGCCTCTGGATCTACCCTAATGTTCCATTCAGCTGCTGACGTGTTGTTGCTCGAGCAGCTTGGGTTGTCAAACCTGCCGCCCATGATGATCAGTCGACGCAAGAGCGTCGGCAGTTCGGGTTCGGCGCGCAGCGCCAGAGCCAGGTTGGTTAGTGGGCCGGTGACCAGGCCAATCAGATCCCCGGGGCGGGCGTGTGCTGCGGCGACCCAAGCTGCCGCCGCGTCGTGGTTGGTCAGCTGCCGACCGGTGGGTGGTAGCTCGGCGTATCCTAAACCTTTGGGGCCGTGAACTTTTGAGTAACCAGTCCACGGGTCCTGCTTCTTCCGGCCTAGGGGTGCATCGGCTCCTTTGGATACGGGTATCTCCGGGGACCGGCACAATTCGAGCAAGCCCAAGTTATTCGCACACACCTGGTCAACCGCAGTATTTCCGCCGGTTGATGCGATGCCGACCAGCTCGGCGTCAGCACTGGCCAGCAGATACACCAACGCGATCGCGTCGTCGATACCGGTGTCAACGTCGGCGAAAACCGCTTTCATCGCCGTCACCATACGCCGTCGTGCGATTAGGCTATCGCGGTGCCCAAAACCCCTGAAACCCCCAAAATCCCGAAAGACGACCTAGCGCCCCATTTTGACGATATACAGACCCACTACGATCTGTCTGACGACTTCTTTCGTCTATTTCTTGACCCCACCCAAACCTACAGTTGCGCCTACTTCGAGCGTGACGATATGACGCTCGAAGAAGCGCAGATCGCCAAAATCGACCTTGCGCTGGACAAACTCGGCCTACAGCCGGGCATGACATTGCTCGATGTCGGCTGCGGCTGGGGCGCCACGATGATGCGTGCGGTGGAAAAGTACGACGTCAATGTCATCGGCCTTACGCTGAGCAAGAACCAGGCTCATCACGTCGAAGAACTGATCGCGAAGTCCGAAAGTGCCCGCTCCAGGCGGATTCTGCTGCAAGGCTGGGAACAGTTCGACGAGCCCGTCGACCGGATCGTCAGCATTGGCGCTTTCGAGCACTTCGGGCATGAGCGTTACGACGCATTCTTCTCCATGGCGCATCGCGTACTTCCTGATCCGCCCGATGACGGGGTCATGCTGCTGCACACCATCACTGGGCTGCATCCGAAGGAAATGGTTGAACGCGGCATGCCCATGTCGTTTACCTTCGCTCGATTCATCAAATTCATTGTCACCGAGATATTTCCGGGCGGGCGGCTGCCCGCGATTCCGATGGTGCATGACCATGCCTTGGCAAACGGTTTCACCGTGACCCGTGTGCAGTCGCTGCAGCCGCATTACGCCAGGACCTTGGACAGCTGGTCTGCGGCGCTCAAAGCACATAAAGACGAGGCCATCGCGCTACAATCCGAGGAAGTTTATGAGCGGTACATGAAGTATCTAACCGGTTGCGCCGAGATGTTTCGAGTGGGATACATCGATGTCAATCAATTCACTTGCGAGAAGTAGTTCACTGCCAATGCGCTCCGCGTATCGGTCGCATCAGCTTCTTGGCCGGCCCCGGAAATCATATCGAGTCTGAATAGCAAAGTTTCGAGCGGATGTTTCGGTCAGCAACGTATCTGCGCACGGCTCGCGCCAGCTCTAGCGTCGTTGCTCTGAAGCAAAGCTTTACGCGTTGCCGCTGAATCTGGGTAGCTGAGATGGAGCCGATACAGAAATCGCTGCGCCGCGCTAGATAATTGTGGGCCTCGGCGAGTGCGTGTTGGAGTTACAAATATATTAAATGCGACGCAATCTTGTCTTCGGGCTAGTGCTGGGGCGATTTGGTTGAGGTAAAGTACGCCCTCGTGCATGGCTGAGGCCGTATTCGGTGATGCTAGGTTCGGAGGTGTTGAGAGCTCTTCGGGTATTGGCCGGGATCTTCTGGATTGTGGCCGTTAATGGATTATGGGGGGGCTTTCGGCCCGGTCGGCAAAGCATGGTCTGGACGTCAGGATTCGGCCGTGGCTGGGCAGTTCAGAAGATTGTGAGTGCCTATTGCAGGGGTCGGCTTCGGCGGAAGGGATCGCCGCGAGCTAGTGCAAGAGTTGACGCATTACGGGTCGATGTCTAATCTAATTCCGTGACCAGCTCTCCTCGAATAGAAGCCGCCTAGCTGCGCGTGAGATTTGAAAGGGGATAGAGGGAAGAGTCCGCACTGTGGACTTCATGCCCGTTGCCGATAATGACGACACCCGAAAATTCAGATGATCCGCTGGTTGATAGTGATGAGTATGACAGGCTGCAGCATTTTGCTGCTGTCCCGAATCCGTCGTCTTCTGGTGGTTTAGAGGGTTCGCTGACTGGCGATGATGCGTATAGTAGGCTGCCGCCTTCTGCTGCTGTCCCGAATCCGTCGTCTTCTGGTGGTTTAGAGGATTCGCTGATTGACAATGATGCGTACAACAAGCCGCCGCCTTCTGCTGCTGTCCCGGGTCCGTCGTCTCCTGGTGGTTTAGAGGACTCGCTAACCGACAGTCACGAGTATGGCAAGCTGCAGCATTTTGATGCTGACCCGAACTCGCTGCCTTCTCGTGGTTTAGAGGATTCGCTGGCTGGTGACAATGCGTATAGTAAGCTGCAGCCTTCTGCTGCAGTCCCGGGGCCGTCGTCTCCTGGTGGTTTAGAGGATTCGCTGACTGACAATGATGCGTACAACAACCCTGAACCAGGCATGGGGCTTGACCCCTTGGGTTGGACACGGGATTTGTGGTTAGGCGGCTTGGGGCAGCGTAGCGGATAGGTGGGTCCTCTCGTAGGTGGCGGGGCTGAGCTGGTTGCAGTAGGAGTGGCGTCGTGTGGTGTTGTAGCGGGCCAGCCAGCGAAAGACCTCGCGTCGGCAGGTGGGGGCGTCGTCCCAGCTGTGTCGGTCTTGGAGGACCTCGCGTTTGAGGGCGGCGTTGACCGATTCAGCCAGGGCGTTGTCGGCGCTCGATCCGATAGCGCCCATGGACTGGGTGACCCCCAACCGGGTACACAGTTTCGCGAAATCCTGTGACGTGTACTGGCGTCCGTGGTCACTGTGGAATACCGCACCACCCAGACTGCCCCGTAGCGCCTCGGCGGCCTTGAGGGCATCTTCGACCAGTTCGGTGCGCATATGCTCTGCGATCGCCCACCCAGTGATCCGCCGAGACCAGCAGTCGATGACGGTGGCCAGATACAGGTTAGCGCCGCTAGCCAGCGGCAAGTACGTGATGTCCCCAACGTATCTCTTGTTGGATTCAGAAGCGGTGAAATCTCGTTTAAGCAGGTCAGGATATTTCTGTGTGGTTTTATCTGGTCTGGTTGTGCGGACACGGCGGCGGCACCGATACCCAGCGATCCCCGCTACGCGCATGACTCGGGCTACTCGCTTGTGGTTGACCCGCTCAGTATCAGCAACACCGTCGTTGAGTTCAGCGGTGATCCGCGGGCACCCATAGGTGTTGTCCTGATCATGTATTGCGCGAATACGCTCGGCCAACACCGCATCAGCAGCGGTTTGAGCTGCCCGCGTGGCTGCTGCCTGACACCAGGTGTAAAACGATGATCGAGCGATCTCGACGACCTGGCATAGCCGCTTCACCTCGAAGGCGTGTCGGTGATCGGCAACGAACTGAAAGCGACTCACCAGTTCGTCTCCCCAGCGAAATACTTGGCCGCCGACCGCAAAATGTCCCGCTCGGTGGCCAGCCGGGTCTTCTCGGCACGCAACGCCTGGTTCTCAGCATGGAGCCGTGCCACCGCTTGTTCGGGGGTCTCGCCACCCGGGGCCCCTACGGCAACCGAACCGGGTTTACGGTGCCGAATCGGCACACCGTGGGCCTTGCACCACGCCGATAACGTTGGGTCGCTCAAGCCAAGCTCAGCAGCGATCATGCTGATCGTCGCACCAGCGGTATCCCGATACAACGCAACCGCATCCCGCTTGAACTCATCAGGGTAACTTTTCCTTGCCATAGGGGTGGATCATCTCGCTTCCCCCAGGAACATCCTGGGATTCAGCGTGTCCAACCCAAGGGGTCAAGCCCCCATAATCACTAACGAGAACCCGAGTTACGGGTCAAATGTTGGCCCCGAACCGGGAATAGTCACTGAAGAGAACCCGAGTTACGGGTTGAATGTTGGTCCCGAACCACCGCATAGCTCAGGTGCTGTTCCGAATCCGTCGCCTCCTGGTGGTTTAGAGGATTCGCTGACTGACAATTATGCGTATAACAAGCCGCCTCCTGGTGCTGTTCCGGGGCCGTCGTCTCCTGGTGGTTTAGAGGATTCGCTGACTGACAATTATGCGTATAACAAGCCGCCTCCTGGTGCTGTTCCGGGGCCGTCGTCTCCTGGTGGTTTAGAGGATTCGCTGACTGACAATTATGCGTATAACAAGCCGCCTCCTGGTGCTGTTCCGGGGCCGTCGTCTCCTGGTGGTTTAGAGGATTCGCTGACTGACAATTATGCGTATAACAAGCCGCCTCCTGGTGCTGTTCCGAATCCGCCGCCTCCTGGTGGTTTAGAGGATTCGATGATTGAAAATAATGCGTACAATAATCCTCAGGGAACAGGAGCCGAACACAATCTCGGATCATCCTTGGATGAACCTATCTATGATCAGTTTCATTGGGCTTACGCGGATACCGAGGGGCAGAGCCAAGATGTTTCGGCTCCGCAAAGTCCCCGTTATGTAGATTCTGTTCCGCCTGATTTGCCGCCTAGAGGTACGCTAGATCGACCGTCGGCAGAACGCCTTGGCTTTTCAAAGGATCCCCTACCTGTCCTTGGCGGCAAGAAGCGGAGCGACTGGCGTCGCGGGGCTATCAAATTCAATAGATCGGAAAATTTAGGAAATAGCCCAACTTCAGTTGGACCGCGTGAACATTCACCATCTGGGATGAATGTTCATCGAGACGGTGATCCCCCCATGCCAGCTGCCTCTGGTGGGGGTTTGTTGGATTTTGGTAGTGAGCCAGGAGCAAATGGCGACAGCTTGGTCGAGTATAACCGTCCGCTTCTTCACAACATTGCACAGCGGTTGGACCAGAACGTGCAACGCCAGCAGCAAATTTTGGCTGAGCGCGACAACATAGATGCATCGTTCGCCAGTACGTCGCAGGGCCTAACAGAAGACGCGCGGCACGGCGAGGCTCAACACCAACGACAAAGGGCGGTGGAAATCCTCGAAGTTACCCAGCAAGCCGCCAACCAACTCAGACGTACCATCGATGAAAACGCCGTCATGGACGACGGTGTCGCCCGAGAATTTCCTCATTAGCCAAGTAAACACTCGCGACGACCGCGCCGGTCAGGCCCAGGCGATCGGCGTGCGGGCGACCCACCAAGAGCTTTGCTGGCTGAACTCAGGCAGAGCCCGGGTCATGTCGTCATGGTGGCGGCTCAAACCGGCAACCGTCAGCCTTCGGGTAATCCGGCGCTCAGCTGAAGTCGCGGAGGCCGTCCCAGGCCACCAGGTTCCAGCCGGTTGTCGGATTTCCGGTAATTACCACGCGGCCGACGTTCGGCAGTGGATGAGTAGTGAGCAGGGCGTTTCTGGTGTTTCTGACGTTCATCAGGGTCCAAACCATGATTGCGGTGCCCTGGGAGAACACGACCGGGTTGCTGTGGCCACTCTCGTAGATCTGCTGAACAGCACCGGTGAATTGGTCATTGAACTTTTTTCCCGAGATCGATCCTGGGATGGTGTTCTCCAGGTCGCCATTCAGCCAGTCAACCGGCGCAAGCATGTACGTCGAACTGGCCATCGCTTCAGGTTTGCCGTTGAACCACCCGGCATTGATGGAGTCTAGGCCCGGGAGGATCTCGATTTGTTTGCCGAGTTCGCCGGCCAGCGGCTGGGCGGTCTGCTGGGTAGCGGCCATGCTTGCGGCGTAGATGCTATCGAAGTCGGTGTGGCCGCGCACGAGTTGCCGCGCCTGGCCTTTGCCCTCGGCGGTGAGGTCGGGACCGGGAACCAAAGTGTTGATCACCCCGTCCGCATTGGCCTGCGATTGTGCGTTCCGGATAAACGTCAAGGTGATGTTGCGCGCCTGAGGTGTCCCTCCGCAGGCGCTGACGACTAGCGTCGCGGCAAGCGCCGCTAGAACCTTGTGGGCCTTCCAAATGATGATGCGCTTGGGCATGGCGATAGCCTGCCCTGCCGATGGCGTCGGTGTGAAGGGTTTGCGATGGTTGGGTTGCCCGAAAGGCTCAAATTTGGAATCGAGAGGAGACTCGCATGGCGATTGACCCGAGTGCTATCGGCGAGGTAACCGAACCCAAGCTCTTCGAATGGACAGACCGGGACACCCTGCTCTACGCGCTCGGTGTCGGCGCTGGTATCGACGATTTGTCCTTCACCACCGAGAATAGCCATGCCGTCCCTCAGCAGGTGCTGCCGACCTACGCAGTGATCTGTTGTCCGGCATTTGGGGCGGCGGCGAAAGTCGGAACATTCAATTGGGCCGCACTGCTCCACGGATCGCAGGCCATCCGGCTGCACGCGCCGCTGCCGGCCGCAGGAAAGCTATCTGTGGTTTCCGAAGTTGCCGACATTCAGGACAAAGGTGAGGGCAAGAACGCGATCATCATGCTGCTCAGCCGTGGCTCCGACCCGGAATCTGGGACGTTGGTTGCCGAGACACGTACCACTCTGGTCGTCCGTGGCGAGGGTGGATTCGGGGGAGTGCCGGGCGAGCGGCCGGCCGCGCCGGAATTTCCGGACCGCGATCCCGATAGCCGAATCGGCTTGCCCACTCGCGAGGATCAAGCGCTGATCTATCGGTTGTCCGGCGATCGCAATCCGTTGCATAGCGATCCTTGGTTTGCCAAGGAATTGGCTGGGTTCCCTAAGCCGATCTTGCACGGGTTGTGTACCTATGGCGTGTCGGGTCGCGCGTTGGTCGCGGAACTCGGTGGCGGAGTCGCCGCGCACATCACCTCGATTGCCGCGCGGTTCACTTCTCCGGTGTTTCCGGGTGAGACGCTAACCACCGCGATCTGGCGAACTGGACCGGGCCGGGCCGTATTCCGCACCGAGGCCGCGGCGCCAGACGGCACCGGTGCGCGGGTGGTGCTCGATGACGGTGCGGTTGAATACGCGGTGGCATAGGCCCAAGTTGACGGCCCGCAGCCGCCGAACCAGCTAGCCGCTGTCTGGTATCTTCCGGTCGCTGCTGAGTTGACGGGCCAGCCTCTCGGTAAACTCGCTGACCCGTGCCGGACTATCCAGGGCGAACAGGGCGGCGGTGGCCCGGTCGCCGTCGTCGGTATGTCGCACCACGATCGGAACGCCGTCGTGGCGAACGGCGTCGAAGGCATCCTCGTCGGTGATGTCGTCGCCGAGATAGACCGGAATCAGGGAACCTGATTGGGCTGCAGGGTCACCTGGGGTGTCGGAATGAGACAGGCGATCGATCACCCAGCGCAGTGTTTTCCCCTTGTCCCAGTCAATGTCTGGCCTCAGTTCGATGACTTCGCGGCCCGTCGTCACTCGAAGGGCATGGTGCTGTCCCGCAGCACGAACCGACGCGGCCACCTCGCCGACTCGGTTGCGTGCCGCGTTGCGATAATGCACGGCGACACCAAATCGCTTGTGTTCCACGGCAACGCCGGGAATCGATCCGAGTTGGTTGCGCAGTTCCGCGGCTGACTGCGCCAACACCGGTATGGTCGCCGCCGCGGCTTCGTTCTGGTGATGTGTTCCGTCAGGCGCGGTCAGCTCAAATCCATGGCTGCCGGCGTACCAGATACCGGGCAAGCCGACGCGCCCGGAAACGTCGGCGAGGTCGCGGCCGCTGAGCACCGCGACCGGACAAAACGTAGCCAATTGCATCAGTGCCTCGGTCGCACCCGCCGCGGGCCTAGCGGAGTCCGGATCGTCGACGATGTCTGACAGGGTCCCGTCGAAGTCGTAGAACACTGCGGGTTGCCGGGCGGCGAAGCGGTCGGCCAGGTTCAGCGCCTGCAGTGCATCGGGGAGCGCGGACATCCGCCGGTCTCCGGTTCGTACGGTCACCTCATTGAGGTTGCCTATGACCACGTCGGCGCCGCAGCGGCGTAGCGCATCGCTGTGCCCGTTCTGGTCGACTCCGATGACCAGCGCGAATCCACCCTCGCGCGCGGCTTTGACGCCTGCAGGGTCGCCGGTGGTAACGACGCACCGTCCCGGTCGCGCGTCCAGACGACCGGCTGCCGCGATGAGCAGTTCGTGCTGTTCCGCGGCGAGACCGTCGACCTGTACGGGGAGAAGATCGTCGATCCTGATCTCGTTCAGCCTGTCTTGGTGGTTGTCGTTCGACGAAAAGACGGCAGTGCCGACGCCGACCTGCTGCAGCTGATGGACAAGCGAGGACGTGAAAACGGTGTTGGTCGTTAGTGTGTCCAGTTCGAAGAGCACCGCATCATGGCGGCGTGGGTCGATGGTGGCCGGCATTGACCCACCTTCTCACGGTGGTCAATGGGCCTGGCTTGGGTCAGTTTCGCGCTCTGGCGGACGGCGCCGAACCCCGTGCTCGTTGCGCATTGCTGGGGAGGCCCTGAGACGGATGTTTGCTTCGGCGGTCTTTGGTGAACAGCAGGACAGAGTCCTGGCTCAGTGCTGTGAGCC
Source organism: Mycobacterium sp. (assembly GCF_965230835.1). Lineage (GTDB taxonomy): Bacteria > Actinomycetota > Actinomycetes > Mycobacteriales > Mycobacteriaceae > Mycobacterium. The sequence continues at coordinate 1,352,071 of NZ_CBDDLW010000002.1, read as the reverse complement.
GAGCCATCCCGAGTTCGATGGCGGCCGCCAAGTCCAGTATGTCGGCTTCCGAATTGTGGTCGGCGGTAATGCCGAACACCAGCTCATTGCCGTAGCTGAGCACTGCGACGCCGGTGCTCAGCTGGGCGGAGGTCGGCGGGATCGGCAGGATGCGTTCCATCCTTTGTCCCATCAACCGCAGCTGGCGGCGCGGTCCGGGCACGTCGGTGGCCAGCGTCACGATGTTACGTTGCGGGGTACCGGCTAGAGCCTGAATTACCTTGGTGTACCGCATGAAAGGTATGTGAGTGGTTGTCTGGTCCACAATGTCGCCGGCGTGGCGGCAGTCACTGCGGGTGGTTTGGTTCAACCGGTTGTGTACGGTTTGCAGCCGCTGAATAGGGTCGTCATGTTCGACGGGCAGATACGGCAATATTGCCGCGACGCGATTGCCGGGTCGCTCTAGGGTGGGCAGTGAGTCCGCGCGCGGCTGCTCGCCGCGGCGCAGCAGAAGCATTCGGAAGCCTTCGGTAATGGCCGCTAGTGAAACGTCGTTGGCGGTCACCGCGAACTTTTGGCACACGCTGTCGACAGCGGCGCGGGGAACTCGCACCATGGTGTAGCGCCGCATGGTGGTCGGTGTTGTCCACGCCGCGGGCCAGACCGCCTCCACGGCGGCTTCTGCCGCGCCAGTGACGACGCGCGCGGCGGCTTTGACGATGTTGATGGCGGCCGCGGGAGCTTGCCGGAGCACGTTAGGCCAGCCGTTGAGGTCGGCGCGAGGGGATGAAAGTTGCGTGACGGCGTGGTGGCTGGCGAAGGTGTACTCGTCAGCGTCATCGCTGAGCCTAGCGAGAATATGGGCCGGCGAGATGCTGGTTGCCATGCAGTGGTGGATCTTCACCAGGATCGCCCACCGATGACCTTTGATGCCCTCGATAATCCAGCATTCCCACGGTGGACGGTCTAGGTCGAGGGGACTCTCCAGGGCATGGGCGATGGTGCGGAATAGGTCGGCTTTATCGCCTGGACTGGGCAGGGCCACCCGTCGTAGGTGTTGGGTGAGGTCGAATCCCGGATAGTCGATCCACTCCGTCCGCAGCACCTGCTTGCACTGCGGTATTGATTGGATTCGTTCAGCCAGCAGGCTTTCAATACGCGTGAAGTCGGGGGTCTTGCCGTGCACGATGGCGACCGCGCCCACCGCGAGGTCCGCGTGCTGGCTTGCATCCTGCACGTTGCGCAAACCCGCATCCAGCGTCGTCAGTTGTGTCATCATTCAAGCCCCGCCATCCATGGTCCGTCTGGTTCAAGTGTCCGCGCAGCTCCCGCATAGCGGTAGGCATGTGAAGTTAAGAACGTGTGTTGCAGTTGAAGATGTGTTTAACAACCCCTGATTGTTCGAACGTTTGTTCGATATACTGTAGCTGTGGGCTGGAACAATGGGCCGCCGAGCTGGGCGGAAATGGAGCGGGTCCTGGATGGCAAACCGCGCCATAGTGGCGCGCCGGTGGCGGCTGGGTCGGCGGCCGGTGCTGAGGAGGATGGTCCCTCGTCGCGCAAGCGAGCGACATATCGGCCGCCGAACTCGGCTCCGGGCAGGGGTCGGATGTTCCGCTCCTCTGTCGCCTACGCGGAGTTGCACGCACATTCGGCGTACAGCTTTCTTGACGGTGCCAGCACGCCCGAGGAGCTGGTTGAGGAGGCCGCCCGGCTGGATCTGCGTGCCCTCGCGCTGACTGACCACAACGGTCTATACGGAGCGGTGCGGTTTGCTGACGCGGCCGCAGAACTCGACATGTGCACTGTGTTTGGCGCTGAGCTGTCGATGGGCTCCGAGGCTCGCACCGAGCAGCCGGATCCGCCGGGTCCACACTTGCTGGTGTTGGCTCGCGGCCCGGAAGGGTACCGACGGTTGTCGCGGCAGCTGGCGGCTGCGCATCTTGCCGGCAGTGCGAAGGGCAAGCCGCGCTACGACTTCGACATGTTGGCTGAGGCGGCCGGCGGACACTGGCACATTCTGACGGGTTGTCGTAAAGGAACAGTGCGTCAGGCGCTTTCCGACGGAGGGCCGGATGCGGCGAAACGCGCGTTGGCCGATCTAGTGGATCGGTTCACTGCTGACCGGGTCAGCATCGAGTTGACCCATCATGGTGACCCGCTCGACGATGAACGCAACGCGATGCTGGCCGGGCTGGCGCCGCGCTTTGGTGTCGGAGTGGTCGCCACTACCGGAGCGCATTTCGCGCACCCGTCGCGCGGCCGGCTGGCCATGGCTATGGGTGCAATCCGGGCCCGGCAATCCCTGGACTCTGCTGCCGGGTGGCTGGCTGCGCGAGGCGGCTCGCACCTAAGGTCTGGCGCGGAGATGGCCCGGTTGTTCGCGCAGCGACCTGAGGTGGTCACAGCCGCCGCGGAGCTCGGCGAGCAGTGCGGGTTCAGGCTGGCGCTCATCGCGCCTCAGCTGCCGCTGTTTGCTGTACCCGGCGAGCATGACGAGGACAGCTGGTTGCGGTGTTTGGTCATGGCGGGAGCGCGCAAGCGCTACGGACCGCCGGAGCGGTCGTTGAGTACCCGACAGGCGTACCGTCAGATTGAGCATGAGTTGAATATTATTGCGCAACTGAAATTTCCAGGATATTTCCTGGTGGTGCACGACATCACCCAGTTTTGCCGGGCCAACGACATCTTGTGTCAGGGAAGAGGGTCGGCCGCCAATTCCGCGGTCTGCTATGCCTTGGGCGTTACCGCTGTCGACCCGATAGCCAATGAGCTGTTATTCGAACGCTTTCTATCGCCAGCCCGCGATGGTCCACCTGATATCGACATCGATATCGAGTCGGATCGGCGTGAAGAGGTTATTCAGTACGTCTATGACAAATATGGCCGTGACTATGCGGCTCAGGTTGCCAATGTCATCACATATCGGCACCGCAGTGCGATACGCGATATGGCGCGTGCGCTGGGCTTCTCGCAGGGGCAGCAGGATGCGTGGAGTAAACAGATTAGCCACTGGACGGGGCAAGGCTCGGGCGTGAAAAGCCTGGACGACGTTCCCGATCAGGTAGTTGACTTGGCGGCCCAAATTCAGAATCTGCCCCGGCATATGGGTATTCATTCTGGTGGCATGGTGATTTGCGACCGCCCGATTGCCGATGTATGCCCGGTGGAGTGGGCGCGTATGGAGAATCGCAGCGTGCTGCAGTGGGACAAAGACGACTGTGCAGCAATCGGATTAGTAAAGTTCGATTTGCTCGGATTGGGCATGCTTTCGGCGCTGCACTACGCGAAAGACCTGGTGGCCGAACACAAAGGGATTGAGGTCGACCTGGCCAGGCTCGACCTGAGTGAACCGGCTGTGTATGAGATGCTGGCCCGTGCCGATTCCATCGGAGTTTTCCAGGTGGAGTCGCGGGCGCAGATGGCAACTTTGCCGAGACTCAAGCCGCGGGTGTTCTACGACCTGGTGGTGGAGGTTGCGTTGATCCGGCCCGGGCCTATCCAGGGCGGGTCGGTGCATCCCTACATCCGGCGGCGCAACGGCATCGACCCCGTCGTGTACGACCATCCGTCCATGGCATCGGCATTACGCAAGACACTGGGAGTGCCTCTTTTTCAAGAACAACTGATGCAGCTCGCCGTCGACTGCGCGGGTTTCTCTGCCGCCGAGGCTGACCAGCTTCGGCGCGCCATGGGATCCAAGCGCTCGACTGAGCGGATGCGACGGCTGCGCGGTCGTTTCTACGATGGCATGCGGACGTTGCACGGCGCTACTGACGAAGTGATCGACCGGATCTACGAAAAGCTGGAAGCGTTCGCCAATTTCGGTTTCCCAGAAAGTCACGCCCTCAGCTTCGCGTCGCTGGTGTTCTACTCGTCGTGGTTCAAGCTGCACCACCCCGCGGCGTTCTGCGCTGCTTTGCTGCGTGCACAGCCGATGGGCTTTTATTCACCGCAGTCGTTGGTGGCTGATGCGCGCAGGCATGGGGTGGTAGTGCGCGGGCCTGATGTTAACGCCAGCCTGGTGCACGCCGATTTAGAAGATGCGGGGAACGCGGTGCGGCTCGGTCTGGGCTCTGTCCGCCATATCGGCAACGAAATCGCCGAGAAAATGGTCACGGAGCGAAGCGACAACGGCCCGTTCACCGCTCTGCTGGACTTGACTTCGCGGTTGCAGCTAAGCGTCCCGCAGACCGAGGCGTTGGCAACGGCCGGAGCGTTTGGCTGCTTCGGAATGTCTCGCCGCACGGCGCTGTGGGCGGCGGGAGCCGCGGCCACTCAGCGACCTGATCGGCTACCCGGCGTGGGCTCGTCGTCGCGCATCCCGGCGTTGCCGGGAATGAGCGAGCTGGAGTTAGCCGCCGCCGACGTGTGGGCTACCGGCATCTCCCCGGACAGCTATCCGACGCAGTTCCTGCGGGCGGATCTGGACGCGATGGGCGTGTTGCCTGCCGACGCACTGCTCTCGGTACCCGACGGAGACCGCGTGTTGGTTGCCGGTGCGGTGACTCATCGGCAGCGCCCGGCGACGGCTCAAGGTGTAACGTTCATCAACCTCGAGGACGAGACCGGCATGGTCAACGTACTCTGCACGCCGGGGGTGTGGGCGCGTTACCGCAAACTAGCCCACACCGCGCCGGCTTTGCTGATCCGCGGGCAGGTCCAAAATGCCAGCGGCGCGGTCACCGTGGTGGCCGAGCGGTTGGGTCATATCACCCTGGCAGCCGGATCCAAGTCCCGCGACTTCCGTTAGGGTGCGTCGACAGGGGCAACGAGCGAAGCGACACGCCGAGACCGCTTCGTGGAGTTACCTTTCAGCCCGCCCGCTAGGCCGTCGGTGTGGTCCATACCCGGGTCGGAGTGATCTTCAGCCGAGTGCTGTACGCGGCGATTGTTTCGGTCAGGCCGAAATCCACGGCTTCATCGTGGTACTTGGCCCAGTATGGCTCGTCTTCCCGGCAGTCGACATCGGTGGCCACCACTGCAGCGGTTCCGCCCACGACGACGATGCCCCCGCTGTCGCCGTCGGAGTCAAGGTTCAGGCTGACCTGCGGGTGTGCCTTGATATGGGCAACCTTGGCCGCCTGCGGTTTGGAATACACGGTCAAATCGGTCCCGTCGAAATAGAACCACACCAGCCGCGGAACCGGTTGACCCGATTTTGCGACGGTGGTCAACCACCCGTAGTGGTCGGATCCAAGCCTGCTGGAAATCTCTTGTGTCAGTTCGAAGCTCATGATGCTGAATATAGGCCGCAGGTAATCTCCCACACATGACCCTCAACTTGTCCGTAGACGAAGTTCTCACCACTACCCGCTCGGTCCGCAAACGCCTAGACCTCAAGCAGGCGGTTCCGCGCGCCGTGTTGATGGAGTGCCTTGAGCTCGCGTTGCAGGCACCCACTGGCTCCAACGCGCAGGGCTGGCAGTGGGTATTCGTCGAGGACGCCGAAAAGCGGAAGGCGATCGCGGACATCTACCTCGCCAACGCCCGCAGCTATCTCAGCTTGCCCCCACCTGAATACCCCGAGGGCGACACCCGAGGCGAGCGGATGGGCCGAGTCCGCGATTCCGCGACTTATCTTGCCGAACACATGCACGAGGTGCCGGTCCTGATGATTCCCTGCCTGCAGGGCCGGATCGAGGAGGCGCCGCTGTCCAGTTCGTCGTTTTGGGCGTCGCTGTTCCCGGCAGTGTGGAGTTTCTGCCTGGCGTTGCGCTCCCGGGGGCTGGGGTCGTGCTGGACGACGCTGCATCTGCTTGGTGAGGGTGAGCGGCAGGCCGCTGAGGTACTCGGCATTCCCTACGACCAGTACAGCCAGGGTGGGCTATTTCCGATCGCCTATACCCAAGGCACAGACTTCCGGCCGGCTAAGCGCTTGCCCGCTGACCGCCTCACGCACTGGGACAACTGGTGACTAAACCGCCCCGGGGTAACCGTGCTGGCGCCAGGCTTCATAAGCGGCGACCGCCGCCGCGTTGGCCAGGTTCAGTGAGCGTCGGCCCGCAAGCATCGGAATATGGACCTGCTGGGTAATGTGTGTGTCAGCCAGGGTCGCTGTATCGAGCCCGGTCGGCTCTGGACCGAACATCAATATGTCGCCTGCTCGGTAGCTTATGTCGCTGAATAGCGTGGTTGCCCGGGCGGTGAACGCGAACACTCGCGCGGGTGACAGGATCTCCCACGCGTGTCCGAGTGAGGCATGGACGGTCACCGATGCCAGGTCGTGGTAATCCAGCCCGGCTCGTCGGAGTTTGGGTTCAGACAGGTCAAAGCCGAGGGGCTCGACCAGATGCAGTTCGCAACCAGTGGCTGCAGCGGTGCGGATGGCGTTGCCGGTGTTGGGGGCGATGCGCGGAGAGTAGAACAGCAGCCGAAACATCTGCTGATCATGACAAAGCTGTGGTTTGCTGATGTGCCAGGCTCACTCACTTGCGCCGGGGCCAGCTATTGCGTTTGCTATCTGGTCAGTAACAATTGTGGTGACCTCGGCTCTGCGCACCGTTGAGCCTGTCATACTCGTCGGATTGCCACGCGTCTCCGTTCGCGCGCATCCTGTCGGGCGGAATAAAGCAGGAAGTTTCATGAGCCCTTCGTTTCTCGGAGCGCCACCTATCGGGCGCGCGGCCGGTAGCACGGCCGCAATCACGTGACCATGTTCACCCGCCCGGCCTCCCCGGCCGCGGCGGCCTCGCCCGGCGTCCCAGCTGAACCCGCCACCGCGCCGGAGCCCGGAAAACATCCGCAACGCCCGCCGGCGTGGTCTCTGCGCAATTGGTCAGTTGGGTGGAAAATCTTTGTTATAGGGCTGGTGCCGCTGGTACTCGCGACGGTTTTCGGTGGCCTACGTGTCGAAGGCGCACTGGCCCACTCCGGCGGTTTGCGGTTGACCGCCGCCCGGGCCGCTCTGATACCGCCGATCACCAAATACATGTCGGCGCTGGACGTTGCGTTGCTGGCGAGTTCCACCGGACGCGAAGCCGAGGGAGCGAAGAAGAACTTTGAGGCACGCAAGTACGAGCTGCAGACCCGACTTGCCGACACTGACGTGATTCCCGACGTCCGATCCGGTGTAAGCACGCTGCTGAACGGTGGCCAAGCGCTCATGGACAAGGTGCTGGCCAACAGCATTGGTTTGCGCGACCGGGTTGCCGCCTACGCGCCGATCCTGTTGACCGCAGAGGATGCGATCAACGCATCGGTGCGGGCCGACAGCGAGCGGATCCGCGCTCAGGTTCAGGGTTTGAGCCGTGCGGTGGGTGCGCGCGGGCAGATGACCCTGCAGCAGATTCTGGTGACCCGTGGTGGCGACCTTCCCAAGCCGCAATTGCGCACCTCGATGATCACCCTGGCCGGCACCGAACCGTACACCTTGTTCGGGATAAGCGAGGTGCTCGGAGTCGGCTCGCCAGATTCCAAGACGCTGCAGAAGCAAATGGTCACCCGGATGGAGATCATCTCAGATCCGGACAGTGTCTTGGCCAATAACCCGGAGCTGCTTGAGTCCATACAGGTCACTCAGCGGATTGCTGAAAAAGTAATCAAGGACGTCACCGAATCGGTGCCAAAGGTGTTGCAAAGCCAGGCCACTGCGCGGCGGGACGCCGCGACCCGTGACGCCGTACTGGTGGTGGCGGCCATCCTGATTGCACTGGGCATCGTGTTGTTGGCGGCGCGTGCGCTGGTCGGGCCGCTGCGGGTGCTACGCGATGGCGCACTCAAGGTCGCCCATACTGACCTCGAAGAGGGGATTGCCCAGGTCCGTGCAGGCGCTGAGCCGGTACCTGAACCACTGGCGGTGTATACCACCGAAGAAATAGGCCAGGTCGCGCACGCGGTCGACGAGTTACACACTCGGGCCTTGCTGCTGGCCGGCGATGAGGCGCGGTTGCGGCTGCTGGTGAACGACATGTTCGAAACGATGTCGCGGCGCAGCCGTGCCCTGGTAGACCAGCAGCTCTCACTCATCGATGGGCTGGAACGCAATGAGGAGGACCCTGACCGACTCGAGACCCTATTCCGGCTGGACCACCTTGCCGCCCGTCTTCGCCGCAACAGCGCCAACCTGCTGGTGCTAGCGGGCGCGCAGATATCGCGAGACCAACGCGAGTCGGTGGCACTGTCAACGGCGGTCAACGCTGCCGTGTCAGAGGTTGAGGACTATCGGCGTGTCACGATCACGCGGTTGCCGCAATGCGCGGTAATCAGTGCGGCAGTTGGCGGTGTCATCCATCTGCTCGCTGAGTTGATCGACAACGCCCTGCGTTACTCACCGCCGACCGCACCGGTCCGTGTTTCCGCTGCACGGGGTACCGGTGGGAGTGTTCTGCTGCGGGTCGCTGATGCCGGTTTAGGCATGACGGATGCTGATCGGCGCATTGCCAATATGCGGTTGCAGACCGGTGGTGAGGTTACCCCCGACAATGCCCGGCACATGGGCCTGTTCGTGGTCGGACGGTTGGCCGGCCGGCACGGCATCAGGGTGGGGCTGCGTGGTCCGGCGGCTGGAAAGGCCAGCACTGGTACAACTGCCGAGGTCTATCTGCCGCTGGCGGTACTTGTCGATGACGTCGTACCGGGATCAACTGCTGCGCCGCCATCGCCGCGGCCAGCGCTTGTCGATGACGTCGTACCCGGATCAGTCGCAACGCCGCGGGTACCTGCGGCGGCGCCCCCCGGCGCCAAACTCGACCCGTCGGAGAGTTCGCCGGAAGTTGCCGCTGGGGATGACTCGGACCACGGTGCTGATAGCGAATCCGGGGGGCCGGGCCAGCCGATCACGGTGTTGCCGCGTCGCAGTCCAGGATCGAGCGGTATCAGTGATGTTCCTGTCCAACCGAGTGAGCCTGCGCAGCGGCCATCGCGGCGCGAGCTTCCGACGCCGTGGTGGGAAAACGGCGTTGCCGAGGAGTCAGAGCAGGCCCAGCCCCCCACACCGGCGCACGCTCCGGTCGAGGATGTCCGGCAAGGCCCACAACAGACAGCGGCCCAGACGGCATCGGATACCTCGGCGTTTTTTGCTTCGCGACCCCAGGATTCCCCTGATCGTCGGAGTAACCGACCGGTCAGGTCGGCCACGCCGCAAGCCTGGTCACCGCGTCGCGCCGAAGATGACGTGATTTATCAACGGATGCTCTCAGAGTCGCCCGACGATCCGCGCGAATTGGCCCACAGCGCCGACCTGAACTGGCAGTCGGTGTGGGATCATGGCTGGTCGGCGGCCGCAGCTGCCGAAGACAGACAGGTCGATGCCCGAACGGACCAGGGCCTGCCGGTACGCACGCCAGGAGCCCGGTTGGTGCCCGGAGCCGCTAACCCCAACCAGCCGAATCAGGGTCGCGGCGCGGTTGCCAATGGCGGATTTTTCTCCGCGGCGCAACCACGGCACGCGGCTAGGCCCGACCCGGAAGCGGTTCGCACTTCGATGAAAAGCCATTTCGACGGCGTGCGGACTGGACGGTTGCACCGCCACGACACCAGGCTCGAAACCAACGAAAGGCCTGATCAGGAATGAACGCTGGCTGGTCGGGCAGTCCACTGGACTGGTTGGTATCGAAGTTTGCCCGCGAGGTTCCTGGGGTGGCGCATGCATTGCTGGTATCCGCAGACGGGCTGCCCGTCGCGGCCAGCGCTCACCTGCCGCGCGAACGCGCCGATCAACTGGCGGCCGTGGCTTCTGGGCTGTCTAGCCTGGCTAGTGGTGCTGCGCAGCTATTCGAAGGTGGTGATGTGCTGCAGTCGGTGGTCGAGATGCAGAACGGCTTTCTGTTGTTGATGCGCGTTGGTGATGGTTCCCACCTGGCGACGTTGGCCGTACCGTCGTGCGATATCGGCCAGGTCGGTTATGAAATGGCCCTTCTTGTCGAACGGGTGGGCGGCGTCGTGGAGTCCGCCCGTCGCTCCGAGCCTGGCTTAGCGCAGCCCTGAGCCGACATGGACGGACCCGTGCCTGCACCAAACCCGTTCGGGGCTGTACATCATGCGCGCTTGGTCCGCCCGTACACCCTGACGGCTGGACGGACCGGCACCAACGTCGACCTTCCGCTGGAAGCACCAGTGCAGACGTTGCCGGCAGGGCCGGTGTACCGGGGGGCGCCCGACGATGCGCGCGGCAGGATCATCCGGCTGTGCGGCCAGAGCTCATCTAGCCCTTCTGTGGCGGAAATCTCAGCACGGTTGGATTTGCCCTTGGGTGTCACGCGCGTCTTGGTCGGCGATCTGGTCATGTCCGGCTACGTTCGGGTGCACAGGACTTTGACCGACCGTTCGACTCGCGATGAGCGCCACGAACTCATAGGAAGGACTTTGCGTGGCCTTAAAGCACTCTGAGGTGCACTCTGTTACTCATGACACCGCTTCGACGAAGATTGTCGTGGCGGGTGGCTTTGGCGTCGGCAAGACCACCTTCGTAGGCGCGGTTTCGGAGATCATGCCGCTTCGTACCGAGGCGATGGTTACCGATGCATCGGCCGGCGTCGACATGGTCGAGGCCACTCCAGACAAGCGGACCACCACGGTCGCAATGGACTTCGGTCGTATAACTCTCGCCGAGGACTTGGTGCTCTATCTGTTCGGTACGCCGGGCCAGCGGCGGTTCTGGTTCATGTGGGACGACTTGGTGCGTGGAGCTATAGGTGCGATCGTCCTGGTCGACTGCCGGCGCTTGCAGGATAGCTTTGCCGCAGTTGACTTCTTCGAGCACCGCAAGATGCCTTTCGTGGTTGCAGTCAACGAGTTCGACGGCGCGCCGAGGTACCCGTTTGGCGAGGTGCGCGAAGCGCTGACGCTGCCTGCGCATATTCCGTTGATCGGTGTCGATGCTCGGAACAACAAGTCGGCCACGAATGCGTTGATCGCCGTAACCGAATACGCGCTGGCCAGCCTGGCCCCAACATCTCCAGTGGGCAGCTAGCCGCATTGCAGAATTGGACTGATTGTGAAATCACCGGCCGGGATTTTCGTGACGAGGATTTCAGTCGGTTGCGTACCGAGCGCGCCATGTTCAGCGAATGTGATTTCGGCGGCGCCAACCTAGCCGAGTCGGAACACCGTGGTTCGGCGTTTCGTAACTGCAAGTTTGAGCGAACAATATTGTGGCATAGCAGCTTTCATCAGTGCAGTATGTTGGGCTCGGTATTCGTGCACTGCGGGATGCGTCCCTGTGTGTTCGACGAGGTGGATTTCACTTTGGCGGTGCTCGGCGGCAACGACTTACGCGGTATTGATTTGAGTGGTTGTCGGCTCAGGGAGGCTAGCCTGGTCGAGACCGACCTTCGCAAATGCATCCTGCGCGGTGCTGACCTCAGTGGCGCGCGGACTACCGGTGCTCGGCTCGACGACGCCGATTTGCGCGGCGCGACGCTGGACCCCGCGTTGTGGCGAACTGCGTCTCTGGTCGGTGCTCGCGTCGACGTCGGACAGGGCCTTGCGTTCGCGCTGGCGCACGGACTTCGCCTGGACGCTGCAACGAGTTAGCCAGGTCGGGGGCTGATCCGCAGCCGTCGTCACACGATGCCGAGGTGGAACGCCGAACTCCGATTCGCTGAACCGAACATCTCGCGGCGATAGTGGTGAGCAGCTCGAAGCTGCCAACGAAGGCCGAGTGCGTGTTTCTACGGGTGTGCTGGGCCGGCGTGTGGAAAACGCCCAGGTGGCCTCGTCGAACTGCTAGGTCGCCGCGCTGTGCGGTGCCGTTGTCAACGGAATGCATCGCTGCCCGTGAATGCCTGGCCAAGAATGAGCTGATGCATTTCGGGTGTGCCCTCGTACGTCAGTACCGATTCTAAGTTGACCATATGCCGGATGACCGGGAACTCCAACGATATGCCGTTGCCGCCCAGTATCGTTCGAGCGGTTCTGCATATCTTGATCGCCTCGCGGGTGTTGTTGAGTTTGCCGAAGCTGACCTGCTCGGGGCGTAGACCCACACTGTCTTTGAGGCGACCCAGATGCAAAGACAATAATTGTCCCTTGTGCAGCTCGACTGCCATGTCGACGAGTTTTTGCTGGGTCAATTGGAATCCGGCGATCGGCCGGCCGAACTGGGTGCGTTGTTTGGCGTAGTCCAACGCGGCTTGCCAGGCCGAACGTGCCGCTCCCATGCATCCCCAGATGATCCCGTACCGCGCCTCGGATAGACACGATAGTGGAGCTTTGAGCCCGTTCGTCTCGGGCAGCATCGCGGCGTCGGGTAGCCGTACGTCTTCGAGTACCAACTCACTGGTGATTGATGCTCGCAGAGATAACTTGTGATGGATGGTGTTGGCGGTGAATCCACAGGTATCGGTGGGTACGACGAAGCCGCGGATCCCGTCTTCGGTGCTGGCCCACACAATCGCAACGTCGGCGACGGAGCCGTTGGTGATCCACATCTTTCGACCATTGATCACCCAATCCGAACCGGACCGTCGTGCGTGGGTCTTCATCGAGGCGGGGTCAGATCCAGCGTCAGGCTCGGTCAGCCCGAAACAACCCAGCAGCTCACCTGCGGCCATGCGGGGGAGCCACTGCTGTTTTTGCTCCTCTGATCCAAACTTCCATATGGCGAACATCGCGAGCGAGCCCTGCACCGAGACCATTGATCGGATGCCAGAGTCGGCGGCCTCTAGCTCCGTACAGGCCAGGCCGTAGTGGACCGCAGAAGCGCCGCCGCATCCGTAGCCCTGTAGGTGCATTCCCAGCAGCCCAAGATCCCCGAACTGCTTAGCGAGCTCCCGGACGCCGGGCAGCTCGCCGGCTTCGAACCAGTCTGCGACGTAGGGGACGATCCGTTCGGCGCATAGCTTTCTCACCATGTCGCGCACAGCGATCTCGTCACTCGACAACGATGCGTCTAGGCGGAGTGGGTCGTAGGGGTCGAACGGCGGTGTGGTCATGATTGCCTCTCTGTCACGTTGACTGGTGGTTGGGGTGCCTGTTGCTTTTACTCTTGGGTAGACATTGGTTGCCGTGGAATGGCCGCTGCCATGGGGTTGTCGGGTTGCTCGGCGTGCTGACTAAGTTCGGCAAGAATTTCGGCCGTGTGTTCGCCGGTGTGTGGACAGTGCCGCCGCACCGCGGCAGGGGTCAGCGAGTAGCGCACCGGAGACGCGATCACTTGGTAGGTTCCCTCGGTGGGGTGCTCGGCTACTGAAATAAGACCGCAGTTGCGCGCGTAGTCGCTGTCGACGACCTCGCCGAGGGTTCGCACGGGTGCGACCGCGATGTCGTGTTCGGCGCATTCACGCTGCAGTTGTGTCAACGGCAAGTGAAAACTGATCAGGTTTCGGCAATCGAAAATTGACCAGCTTGGTTTCATTGGTCCTCGGCTGTGGTGGTGTGGCCGAGGTCTCGGTCTTTGATGCGGTAGCTGTCTCCTTTGAGGGCGATGACTTCGGCGTGATGGACGAGTCGGTCGATCATGGCGGCGGCGACTACGTCGTCGCCGAACACTTCGCCCCACCGCCCGAAGGGCTTATTCGAGGTGACGATGAGACTGGCCCGTTCGTAACGCGACGACACGAGTTGGAAGAACAGATTGGCGGCTTCGGGTTCAAACGGGATGTAGCCGACTTCATCGACAACCAGCAGGGGGTAGCGGGCCAGCCGCGCCAATTCGGCTTGCAGGGTGCTGTTGTGATGGGCGCGAGCAAGACGATCAACCCATTGCGAAGCGGTCGCGAACGCAACGCGGTGACCTGCTTGACAAGCGCGCATCGCAATCCCGATCGCCAGGTGGGTCTTGCCGGTCCCTGGTGGGCCGAGGAACACCACGTTGTCTTTAGCGGTGACGAAGTCCAGGGTGCCCAGATGGGCGATGATGTCGCGTTTGAGACCGCGGGCATGATCGAAGTCGAACTCTTCCAACGATTTACGTGATGGGAAGCGGGCAGCGCGGATGCGCCCTTCGCCGCCGTGAGATTCCCGAGCCGACACCTCACGCTGCAGACACGCCGCGAGGAATTCTTCATAGCTCCACGCTTCGGTTCGGGCGCGCTCAGCGAGACGTTCGATGGCCTCACGCAGCGTCGGGGCTTTCAACACCCGGGTCAGATACGCCAGCTCGGCGGTGACATCACGGCTGCTGGTCGCGGTCTTGGCAGCCATCACGCCACCGGCCCGTCAAGGCCCAACAAGGCGTCGTAATCAGCGAGACGGCGTTGTTCGACCTCCACGTGATGCGGTGGACCAACAACCTCGAGCCGTTTGCGCCGCAGCAGTTTCGCGGCCTGGACATGTTCGGGATCGCTGATCGTTTGATGTTTGGCCCAGATCCGGTCGTGGTCGGCGACCAGCGTGCCGTCACACCAGACCCGCACCCGGTTTAGATCTGCGATGATCTCGATACGGCGGCCGATCGCGGCCGGATGCACCGAGTAATCGTTGCTGTCGAGGCGCACGTAATGATCGCGAGGCAACCGCGTTGAGCGTCGCCATCCGATGCTGGGCCCAACCGGCGGCAATGCCAGCATCGCTGCGGTATCGGCGGCGATGCGATCTGCTGGCCGGCATCCCAGCACCCGATGCTGGCGGTGGTTGGCCCCCACCAGCCAGGCCTGCAACTGGATGTTGAAATCGGCTGGGGAGCCAAACACCCGCCCCGGCAAAAACGCCCGCTCCAAATAGTCATGGAACCGTTCAACCAGACCCTTGGCCTCAGGATCAGCGGGTTTACAGATCCCTACCGTGGTGGCCAAGGTCCCGCGGAAAGCCTGACATGCCGGGGTCAACTCTGGTCGGCGTGCCCGCCACCGCCCGACCGCGCCCTCACCATCCCACACCAACACCCGTGGAACCGCACCCAACGTCGAAAGATGCTGCCACCAACCGGCATACAAGTCTTCGGCAGCGCGTGTCGGAATCAACAGCGCCGAAGCCCACCGTGAATACCCACACACCATGGTCAACACCGGTAACGTCGCCGCCCTACGAACCTGGCCATACCCCACCGGCACCACAACATCGGGAAACCAGAAGTCACACTGCCCGACCTCACCGGCCACATACGTCGTCCGTGACACCGGATCCGGCGCCAAATACAGTGGCCGTAACTCACGCACCCGCCCACTCAGTGTGCGGATCGAATACGACCAACCGATCCGCTCAGCAATCACCGTCGCCGGCATCCGCGGATAGGCCGCCAACAACTCCCGAATCCGCGGCTCGGCCTCATCAGCAACAGAACCCCTCACCGCACGCCGATACTTCGGCGGCCCATCAGAAGCCAACGCCGACTTCACCGTATTCCGCGAAATACCCATCACCCGCGCAATCTCGGCAATCGGCAACTGCTCCGACCGGCGCAACCGGCGAATCTCAGCCCAATCCTCCACGTTCAACACCTGCCTCCTCCTTGACACATAGCCAAGGCACTCTAGGAAGCTGGTCAATTTTCAATTGCCGCCCACTGGTCAGTATTCAGTTGCCGCCGACACAGTTGGGCGCTGGTAAAGGCTGGGGTCAGCTCTTCAATCAAGCTGTACAGCTCATCGCTGTGTTCGCCGCGTGCTGCCCGAGTGGCGAACCGCGGGTCGTCGGCAAGTTGCGGCTGGCCCAGGACTGCAAAGAAATCGCGCCAGTTTCGGTCACCGTAGGGCAGCACGCACACAGGTTCATCGCTGGTCGGGAAAGCCTTGTGGAAGCCGCTGAGTGCGCGTGAATAGCCGAATGGGGCCGTGGGCGGTTCGAATACAGCCCCGCCCACATGTTCAACAAGGTTGAAAGACAACATGGTGTCCAGCATGGGCACTTCGATGTGCTGTCCTTGCCCTTCTCGGGCGCGGTGATACAGCGCGGCCAGGATTGCCTGCGCCAGAACCAGCCCGCATACCTTGTCGGCCACGAGCGTTGGCAGCAGGTACGGTGTGCCTGTCTTCTGTTGATTCAGCCAGACCAACCCGGATTCGGCTTGGATCACGTCGTCGTAGGCGGCTCGATTCTCCTGCCCGCTACCAACGCGGAAACCATGAGCGGTCGCGTACACAAGACTCGGATGGGCAGCAAGCACCTCGTCGGGCGTGAGGCCGAGGCGACCAAGAGCGCCGGGCCTGAGGTTGGTCAGCAGTACGTCGGCGGTGCTCAGCAGTTGGTCCAGCCTGGCCGCTCCATCTGCAGATTTCAGATCCAACACGATGCTGCGTTTGTTGCGGTTGAGGTTGAGCGCGAGCCAACCCATGTCCTCGCTGCGGCAGGGTCGGTAGCCCCTGCTCACGTCTCCAGCGGTCGTCTCGACCTTGATCACGTCTGCGCCCAAATCGCCCAGAATCCGTCCGGCTAGCGGACCCATCACCACACTGGCCAGTTCGATCACTCGCACGTCTGCGAGTGGCCCAGGCGATGCCGCCTCGGACGGGTGGCCGCTCATAGTATCTCCGTTCTTATATAAGGATCTCTGTGTCTTATTTAAGTCATAATGCTATGGATATTGGCGGATTGCCAACGAGATCTAGATCACGCCAGTGGTGGGAGAACTGGATATATAGCATGTTTTATCAGGGAAAATGCGGAAGATGTGCCCGCGGCACCCTGGTGGAGCAAGGCTCAGATCACATTTTGTTGTTCGTATATAGGATATAAGTATCCCTATGCAAGCTTCGGCCGCGTCCGCTAAAGAGCACCGCACGGTGTCGCGAGTCATCACGATCCTTGAGCGGGTGGCAGCCGCTCGAACCGGTATGCGGCTGGCCGAGTTGGTTGTTTTGCTCGGTGCCCCGCGTTCGTCGGTGCACGCATTGGTTAAGGGATTAGTCGCCACTGGGTATCTGCGAGAGCGCGACGGTACCTATACCCTCGGTCCCGCCGTTGGTGCGTTGCTGACGTCGGCACCGCCGACGCTGGATCTCGCCGCCCGTGCGGCCATGGAAACACTCCACCGGCGATTCAACGAGACCGTGATGCTTGCTTCCCCAGTCGGTGACTCCGTGGTGTATACCGAGGCGATCGAATCGAGCCACCTCATTAGATTTTCGGCTCCGTTGCAGGTTCGGCGACCGCTGTATCCCACCAGCGCGGGCAAGTGCGTTCTTGCCTTCGCGCCAGCCCGGATGCGGGAGAGCTACTTGACGACTCATTTTCTCGATCGCGATCAACGAGAAAAGATTCGTCAAGAACTCACGAAGATCGCTGTCTCCGGTGTTGGGGTCAACCGGGGGGAAACGGAGCCCGACGACTCCGGCGTCGCTTCTCCGGTTCTGATCGGAGATCAGGTGGAAGCAGTGTTGTGCGTTTCCGGGCCGACCGCCCGCATCGTGGAAAGACTCGACGAAATCGCTGTCGCCACGAAAGATGCGGCTCAAGACATCTCCGAGCGTATGCGCGCACAGAGCGATCAGGTGCGACCGCGCTGATACCGACACCGCCCTCGGCTCCATACCGGCGCCACGCCGTTACAGGGTCATAGCATCACTGTGGTGCGCCGGTGACCGCGCAGTGCGTGCGTTGGTAGATAGAGGGCATGCACAGATTGCAATGCGTGCAGACTGATTTCACCGGATGGCGCTCGTCATCGGCCGCGATTCGATTGATCAGGTCGGGCTCGGCCAGCAGCGCGCGTGCCATCGCGACAAACTCGAAACCCTCGCGCATTGCCAGTTCCATGGTCTCGCGGTTGGTGATGCCGCCCAACAAAATCAGCGGGATCGACAACTCGGCACGGAACAGTCGAGCGTCGCGCAACAAATACGCATCACGGTAGGGGTACTCGCGGAGGAACTTGTGGCCGCTCATTCGTATGCCCCAGCGCAGCGGAGGTTTGAAGACTGCCGCGAACTCCTTGACCGGTGCGTCGCCGCGAAACAAATACATCGGGTTGACCAGCGAGCTGCCCGCGGTCAGCTCGATCGCGTCCAACCCGCCATCGTCTTGCAGCCACTTCGCGGTTGTCAGCGCTTCTTCTACGGTGATACCGCCGCGAACACCGTCGGTCATATTGAGTTTGGCGGTTACCGCTACCTGCTGGTTGACGGCGCGGCGAACGGCCATCACCAATCCGCGCGCGACCTTCGCCCGATTCTGCAGTGATCCGCCGAACTCGTCGTTGCGGCGGTTGATCAACGGGGATAAAAATGAGCTCGCCAAATAGTTGTGCCCCAAATGGATTTCGACGGCGTCAAAGCCAGCGTCGACAGCCAGGCGGGCAGCGTTGGCGTGCGCGTCGAGCACCTCTTCGATGTCAGCGCGGGTTGCCTTTTTGGCGAACCGCATCGCGATCGGGTTGAAGAACCGCACCGGAGCCAACGCGGTCGCCTTGTTGGAACGGGCATCGGCGACCGGGCCGGCATGGCCGATCTGCGCGCTTACCGCGGCGCCTTCGCCGTGGATCGTGTCGGTGAGTCGGCGCAGCCCCGGCACCGCCTCTGGGCGCATCCAAATTTGCTCACCACCCGTGCGGCCGCCGGGGGAGACCGCGCAATACGCGACGGTGGTCATGCCGACCCCGCCGGCGGCCGGAAGCCGGTGATATTCGATCAGGTCATCGGTCACCAGCGCGTCCGGCGTGCGTGCCTCGAATGTAGCGGCTTTGATGACCCGGTTGCGCAGCCTGAGCGGACCGAGCCTGGCCGGCTCCAACACATCCGGTGCCCCGGACCGCCCGTTGGACCTATCAGAGGGCATGCCCGGAGCATAATGGCGATGGCAAACGGGGTTAACCCGGGCGCAGCGGGTCGCCGTCCTTGGCGCTGCAGCAGCCGTGCCAGACTGTGTAGCGTGGGCGCAATCACGCTGGATGGCAAGGCCACCCGCGACGAGATCTTTGTCGACCTCAAGCAGCGGGTAGCCGCATTGGCCGCGTCGGGCCGCACGCCAGGGCTAGGAACCATTCTGGTCGGCGACGACCCCGGGTCACAAGCATATGTTCGTGGCAAGCACGCCGACTGTGCAAAGGTAGGCATCACGTCGATCCGCCGTGATCTGCCCGCCGACATCACCCCGGACCGGCTCGATGAGACTATCGATGAACTGAATGCCAACCCCGAATGCACGGGCTATATCGTGCAGCTGCCGCTGCCACGGGGGCCGCTGGATGAGAACGCGGCACTTCAGCGCGTCGACCCGGCCAAGGACGCCGACGGGCTGCACCCGACCAACCTGGGCCGGTTGGTGCTCAGCAGCCCGGCCCCGCTGCCATGCACCGCGCGTGGCATCGTGCACCTGCTGCGGCGCTACGAGGTCGAGATCGCCGGTGCTCATGTTGTCGTGGTTGGCCGCGGTGTGACGGTGGGCCGGCCGTTGGGGCTGCTGCTCACTCGCCGCTCCGAGAACGCCACGGTGACGTTGTGCCATACCGCCACCCGAGACCTGCCAACGCTGACCAAGCAGGCGGACATCATCGTTGCCGCCGTCGGTGTGCCACATCTGCTGACGGCCGACATGGTGCGCCCGGGCGCTGCTGTGGTCGACGTTGGTGTCAGCCGCACCGAGAACGGCCTGGTTGGCGACGTGCATCCAGACGTCTGGGAGGTTGCCGGCTACGTGTCACCTAATCCTGGTGGTGTCGGGCCGTTGACCCGCGCGTTCTTGCTGACCAACGTCGTCGAGCTGGCTGAGCGAGGATGAACGTTCGGGCCACTCTCGGGCGTACTATCCGGGCGCAATGGCCGATCTTGCTGATTGGGTTCATCTTTGCTGCGGCGTTCGTGCTTGCGGGGGCCAACTTCTGGCGCCGCGGCGCGCTGCTGATCGGAATCGGCTCTGGGTTCGCGGCGGCGCTGCGGTTGGCATTGCCCGAGAAGCGGGCGGGGATGTTGGTGGTACGCGGTAAGCGGTTTGACTTCGTGACCACTGCGACAGTCGGTGCGGCGATGGTCTACATCGCGTCGACGATCGACCCGCTGGGCACGGGCTAACGCTAGAACGCCGGCACCCCGGGGATTTGTGGCACATCCGGCAGGTTGCCCTGCAAGGCTCTCGTCATCGCCGAAGGGCAATACATCGAAATCGCGATGCTGGTGAAGGTAGCCGCCATCTCCGGGGACAGGTTGTCTTGAACGCCGACGCGCGACGCGGCGGAGGCGAACGTTCCGCCCTGTTCGGCGAGCATCGGACAGACCGCGCGGGCCAGGACCGCTTCGTGTGCGGCGTCACCGTGAGTGACACCGGCTTTGTCTAGTGCGCCGATGAATGCGTCGTCGATAGGGTTCGCCGCGGCTGGTGCCGCGAATGTCGCTGCCGCGGCGAAGGCGATGGCGGCGGCCGTCGGTAGCCGTACCAGCCGCGGCCGTTCGGACAGTCGCCGCGTGCGCATATGACGGGTTGCCGATGCGTGCATGCCAAACTCCTCATCTGCACCAAAGTGCGCATGTATCACCCAAACAACTTTAGAAACTCTGGTATATAACAGTCACATTTTGAGCACGATGGGATAAAGGTTTGCGCACTCTGCGTTTTGCGGCCAGTCTGGGTGCACGTCGACAGGTAGCCGCGCGTAACGACACGATCACATCACGGCGCCGCGACACGTTCAATGAGGCTTTTGACTGCCGCATCAATAGTTAAAAATCCCGTGCATGACGACTTACCCGAGGCGGCTTCCGGGCCGCGAGATCTCGCGCCAGGCGTTTCTGCGCGGTGCCGCAGGAGCGTTGGCGACCGGAGCGATTTTTGGAACCGCTCGGGCTCGGGCAGACCCGGGTGGTGGCTGGAATGGCCTGGCCTCCTCCATTGGTGGCCGCGTCTTGCTGCCCACCGGCGGTGGCTCATATGTCGCGGGCAAGCAAATTTTCAACTCGCTGTACAACAGTTCAACACCGGCGGCGGTCGTTGTTGCCGCATCGCAGGACGATGTCCAGAAAGCGGTCTCCTTCGCGGCTGCGAACAAGCTTCAGGTCGCTCCTCGCGGCGGCGGGCATTCATATATCGGTGCTTCCACAGCACCTCGCACCATGGTGATCGACTTGCGTTCGCTGCCGGGCCAGGTCAACTTCGACGGAGCCACCGGCGACGTGACCATACCGGCTGCTACCGATCTGTATGCCGTTCATCAGGCGCTGGCCAACGTCGGCCGGGCGATCCCTACCGGTTCTTGTCCGACCGTAGGTGTCGCAGGGCTGGCGCTTGGCGGGGGAATGGGGGCTGATTCCCGCCACGCCGGCCTAACGTGCGATGCGCTCAAGGCGGCGACGGTTGTGTTGCCCAGCGGCGAAGTGGTCACCGCAACGCCCGACGACCATCCCGACCTGTTCTGGGCACTCCGCGGTGGTGGGGGCGGCAGTTTCGGGGTGACCACCTCGATGACCTTCGCAACCTTTCCAACTTCGGATTCGGACGTGGTCCGCGTAGATTTCTCGCCATCGGGGGCAGAGCGAGTGCTTGCTGGCTGGCAGACCTGGCTGGCTGCCGCCGACCGCAACACCTGGGGCTTGGTCGATCTCTCGGTGAGCTCGGCTCACGCCAACTGCCACGTCTTGGCGACCTGCCCGGCCGGGGCGGGAACGCGCGTGGCCGATGCGATACGATCCGCAGTTGGCTTGCAGCCCAGTGGGATTGAGCACAAGACGCTCAATCACATGGAACTGGTGATGTATTTGGCCGGAGGTAGCGCGACGAGTTCGCCGCGTGCTTTTGTGGCCGGCTCCGACGTCATCAAAACGGTAAGCCCGGCCGCTGCTAAGGCTATTGTCGCGGCACTCGGCAGATGGCCCCCAGCGGCAGGCAGTGCTTCGGTCATTGTCGATACCCTCAGCGGCGCGGTTGGCGACGTAGAACCGGGAGCTTCAGCTTTCCCGTGGCGTCGGCAAGCCGCTGTTGCGCAATGGTATGTCGAGACCTCGGGGAGTGGTTCTGTGTCGACGGCCGCCAAATGGCTAAGCACCGCACACCAAACTGTGCAACCGTTTTCAGTTGGTGGCTACGTCAACTACTTGGAGCCCAACACCGATGCGGCGCGATACTTCGGGACGAATCTGTCGCGGCTCACCGCCGTCCGACAGAAATATGACCCCGGCCGAGTGATGTTCTCCGGGCTTGATCTGTGAGGGGCGCTCAACCCGCCAGTGATGCTCGCACGCAGACCGTAACGTAGGGCAGCGCAACGCCATTAGTGCTCGCCAAGGCTCGGTGGGTGGCCAGCAGCTCGCGTACCTGGTCCAGCGTTCTGGTTCTTACTTCGGTCGGTGAGGTAATGCAGTAACTGCGGGAGGCAACCAGGTCGATCAGAGCTTGCGGCGTAAGGTAATTGGTCCACTCAACTTGATAACGCGCCATTTCAGTGAATGGCGCGGGTAGCGTTACCTTGTCGCGAACTGGGTCGTCGTCGCGACCGATGATCTGGCCCAGATCGCGTACCCAGCCGAGTCGTTCGTCGCGAGTGTTCCACACCAGCCCTAGCCGCCCACCCGGTCGCAGCACACGGGCCACTTCGGGAATCGCCCGTTCGGGATTGACCCAGTGCCAGGCTTGGGCGACCAGCACAGCGTCAACGCTGTTGTCTTCCAACGGAATCTCTTCCGCCGTGCCTAGCAGCGCTAGTGTCTCCGGCAGCGAAGTGCGCAGCACTTCCAGCATGCCGGGAATCGGGTCGACGGCCACCACGTCCAGGCCTCGTTCAACCAATCGAGTTGTTAGTTTTCCGGTACCCGCACCCAGGTCTAGCACTTTGCTTGCGCTGGTCGGCAGCAGCCAGTCGATCGCCTCGGGCGGATAGGACGGACGCCCTCGCTCATAGGCGGCTGCTGCGGAGCCGAACGACAGAGAGGGTTCCTGGCTGGAGCGGGTCACCGTGCACGCACGCCTTCGCCGTAGGATTCGATTGCCAATTCCAGTGTTTGGCAGATCAATTCGCCGACGGCCTCGGATTCCACTAGGAAGCCGTCGTGCCCGTAGCTGGAGTCGACGACACGCAGCCCGGAGCAGCCCGGTAACAACTCGGCCAGCTCCTGCTGTAGCCGCAGCGGGTAGAGCCGGTCGGAGGTGATGCCACCAACCACAACCGGCACCGGACACCCGCGTAGTGCGGCGGAGACGCCACCGCGGTCGCGGCCGACATCGTGGGTGTTCAGCGCTTCAGTCAGAACCACATAACTGCCGGCATCGAACCGCGAAGTCAGCTTATTGCCCTGGTGTTCGAGGTAGCTCTGCACCGCGTAGCGGCCGCCAACAGTCGGATCCTCGTCTCCCTGGTTGTTGTTGGCGAACCGGGTGTCGAGCTCGATCTCGCCGCGGTAGGTCAGATGAGCGAAACGGCGGGCGATCTTCAAACCGGCTTTCGGGTATTTCCCCGTCCCGTGATAGTCGCCGCCCTGCCAGTTTGGGTCGGCTTTGATGGCAGCGATCTGGGTGGTCTGTGTTCCTACCTGATCGGCGGTGGCGCGCGCACCCACCGCCAGCAGCAATCCGGCCCGGACCCGATCCGGATGGCTTACCGCCCACTCCAAGGCGCGTGCTCCGCCCATGGACCCGCCGACGACGGCGGCGACCTCGGTGATGCCCAGTGCGGCCAGGGCCGCGACATCCGCGTGAACCTGGTCGCGTACTGATATCCGCGGAAACCGCGAGCCCCAAGGTTTTCCGTCAGAAGCAAGCGATGTGGGTCCGGTGGACCCCCGGCAGCCGCCCAGGACGTTGGTCGCTACCGCGCACCAGCGGTCGGTGTCGATCGGTGCGCCCGGCCCGGCAATCCCGTCCCACCAGCCGGGGGTGGGCTGGCCTGGCCCCGCGGGTCCGGTGATGTGCGAATCTCCGGTGAGAGCGTGTAGCACCACCACTACGTTGTCACGGTTGGGTGACAACTCGCCCCAACGCTGCAGCGCGATGCACACATTGTCGATAACCGCACCGCTTTCCAGTCGCAGCGAGCCGATATCGACCACACCGACCTCGCCTTCGGCGGGCAACATCTGGGTAGGAACGTCGGAGATCGTCATGTCAGAAATCCTCAGCAGGCCGCCACGGCTTGAGGGTCGCCGCTGCCGGCCGGCCTGGTTGTGCGGTGGCAATTTCGGGCTGCCGCAAAGCCGAGTTCTAGGTCGGCGAGAATGTCGTCGATCCCCTCAATGCCAACGGCCAGCCTGACCAACCCTGCGCTGACGCCGGTGGCTAGCTGTTCGGCGGGGCTTAGCTGCGCGTGGGTGGTCGATGCTGGGTGAATCACCAGCGAGCGCACGTCACCGATGTTCGCGACGTGACTGTGCAATTTCAGCGCGTTCACGAACGCCTTCCCGGCCGCTATACCGCCGGCCAGCTCGAACGATAAGACGGCTCCGGTTCCCCTGGGTGCGAGCTTCTTTGCCCGTTCATGCCATGGCGAGCTGGGCAACCCCGCATAGTTGACAGCCAGCACATCATCGTGAGCGGCGAGAAACTCAGCGACCCGCTGCGCGTTGGCGACGTGCCGCTCCACTCGCAGACTGAGCGTTTCTAGGCCCTGGGCCACCAGGAACGCATTGAATGGCGAAGCCGCCGACCCAAAGTCACGCAGCAGCTGTACACGGGCCTTGAGCGCATACGCTGGCGGCCCTAGTTCGGCATACACCACGCCGTGGTAGCTGGGGTCGGGTGTGGTGAATCCGGGGAAGCGCCCCTGCGTCCAGTCGAAGGTGCCGCCGTCGACGATCACCCCGGCAATCGCGGATCCGTGGCCGCCCAGGTATTTGGTGGCCGAATGCACCACGATGTCCGCGCCCTGCGTGAATGGCTGGATCAGGTACGGCGTTGCGATGGTGTTGTCGACGATCAGTGGGACCCCGTTGCGGTGGGCGACGCCGGCGACCTCGGGCGTATCCAGTACATCGATCTGCGGGTTGGAGATGGTTTCGGCGAAAAATGCTTTGGTGTTCGGGCGCACCGCCGCCTGCCACGAATCCGGATCATCGGGATCATCGACGAAACCGACCTCGATGCCGAGCTTGGCCAGCGAATAGTGGAACAAGTTATAAGTACCGCCGTAGAGCCGCGGGCTGGACACGATGTGATCGCCGGCCCCAGCCAAGTTCAGGATCGCGAATGTCTCTGCGGCCTGCCCGGAGGACAGGAACAGCGCGGCGACCCCACCCTCAAGCGCGGCGATACGTTGCTCGACTACATCGGTGGTTGGATTGCCGATCCGCGTGTAGATGTTGCCCGGAACCTCTAGCCCGAACAACGCCGCGGCATGCGCGGTGTCATTAAAGGCATACGACGTGGTCTGGTAAATGGGCAGTGCCCTGGCGTTGGTGGTCGGGTCTGGTTGCTGGCCAGCATGGATTTGTTTGGTTTCGAATGACCAGTGCGCGGCCGGATCCGTGTCGGTGTTGCGGTTATCGGCGCTCATGTGAAGTGCTTCCTGCTGGAAATGGGCGGGTCAGAGGTCATAGGTGACGGCTTGAGGAGGCCGTCGGCTAGCGGACGGCCATCAGCTAGATGCGAAGCACGACAGGATGTTGCGAACGGTTCGAATGTGTGCGCATCACGTTTCCCTGTCTGGTCAGGGGCCCGTCATGGCGGACCCGCGCTTGCCGCGCAGCCGGCTGTGGCTACTCAACCTGGTCATCACCCGGGGCACCCCACCGCGGTTGGAGGGTTGCCGGCCAGCAAGCCGGGGCTTGACGCTGGCGCTCATGACCGATTCGAAGCTTATCGCATCATCGCCGGCCAGTGCCAACTCCAAGCCAACGCGGCTGGTCGAAGGTGCCCCGTCAACGGCCCCGATGGACGCATGAATGCCCCTAGTAGTCTGACCTCACGAGCAACTGCTCACTTAGGCTCGCATGGTTGGAGGACTGGGGCGCAGATGTCCAACGAACCCAGGATCAAAGTCAAAGGCCCGGTGGTAGAGCTCGATGGTGACGAGATGACCAGGGTCATCTGGTCGCTCATCAAGGACATGCTCATTCTGCCGCATCTCGACATCAAGCTGGACTACTACGATCTGGGCGTCGAGCATCGAGACCGCACCGACGACCAGGTGACCATCGACGCCGCCTATGCGATTAAGAAGCATGGCGTTGGCGTCAAATGCGCAACGATCACGCCGGATGAAGCGCGAGTCCAGGAGTTCAACCTCAAGAAAATGTGGCTGTCGCCCAACGGCACGATTCGAAACATTCTGGGTGGCACTATTTTCCGTGAGCCGATCGTGATCTCGAATGTTCCGCGGCTAGTGCCGGGCTGGACCAAACCAATCGTCATTGGTCGCCACGCTTTCGGTGACCAGTACCGGGCGACAAACTTCAAAGTTGATCAGCCAGGGACTGTCACGCTCACGTTCACTCCCGCCGACGGAAGCGATCCGATCGTGCACGAGATGGTTTCCATCCCCGAGGACGGGGGCGTCGTGATGGGGATGTACAACTTCAAGAAGTCCATTCGGGATTTCGCGCGTGCGTCGTTCTCCTACGGCCTGAATGCGAAATGGCCGGTGTACTTGTCTACGAAGAACACCATTCTCAAGGCATACGACGGCATGTTCAAAGACGAGTTTGAGCGCGTCTACCAGGAGGAGTTCAAGGAGCAGTTCGAAGCCGCCGGCCTGACCTATGAGCATCGGCTCATCGACGATATGGTCGCCGCCTGCCTCAAGTGGGAGGGCGGCTACGTCTGGGCGTGCAAGAATTACGACGGCGACGTTCAGTCGGATACGGTTGCGCAGGGCTACGGCTCGCTGGGACTCATGACATCGGTGCTGATGACGGCAGACGGTAAGACCGTTGAGGCCGAAGCGGCGCACGGTACCGTCACGCGACATTTCCGGCAGTACCAGGCCGGTCAGCCTACGTCAACCAACCCGATCGCATCGATCTACGCATGGACACGGGGACTTCAGCATCGCGGAAAATTGGACGGAACCCCAGAAGTCGTCGATTTCGCGCAGAAGCTCGAAGATGTCGTCGTGAGAACGGTCGAGGACGGCAAGATGACCAAGGATCTGGCTATGTTGATCGGTCCCGAGCAGGATTGGCTGCAGAGCGAGGCATTTCTCGATGTGATCTCCGACAATCTGAAGAAGGCCCTGAGTTAGTCGCCGAAGACCGATAGTGGCCCTAGGCTGGCGGGTTGACGGCCCGGGCCGATGAGCTGAACTGGTCGATGAAGTCGCTGATCACCTCGGTCATGCGCCCGGGTGCCTCGAACATCGGGACGTGCCCAACGCCGTTGAGCACGGTGAGCCGGTGATCGGCCGGTAGGAGATCGGTGAAATGCCGGCTAAACCTGCTTGGGGGCACCACCCGATCCTTCTCGCACAGCACCAAGTGGGAGGGGGCGGCGGTGTGTTCCAATTCCGCCAGACCGGGCAATAGCAAGGCCTTGAGAAGTAGCTGGAAATAGGCCGGGCAGTGTGCGGCGTCGTCGACGATGCCGCTGAGCTCGCGCTCGCTGACCCCGTCGGGCGATCCGCTCAACGGCAACGTGGCGAGGCGACGGCTGAACGGCAGCTGTAGTGCTCGTTGGCGGAGTAGGTGAGTCAGCGCCAAGAACGGAAATCCGGAGAGGAACTTGCCGATCACCTCGAATTTGGCGGGGCTCCAGCGTGTCCACCCGCCAGCCGGGGCGATGCCGGTGACACTACGTGCTCGTCCCCGTCGTTCGAGTTCGAAGGCGACCCACCCGCCGAGTGAGTTGCCGACGATGTGCGCGGTATCCCAGCCCAGCTCATCCATCTGGCGCTCCACATGATCAGCCAGCACCGCGGAGCTGAGGAACCAGGTACCAGAAGATGGTCCGCCGTTGTGGGCCGCCATAGTCGGGGCGAAGACTTCGTAGCGACCGGTGGCGGCCAGCTGTTGGGCCACGGTCTCCCACACCGTCTGAGACATCAGGAACGGATGCAATAGCACGATCGGTTCGCGTGAGCCGGCGGTTCCCGTCGCAGTGTTGTCGAACCCGAGGTGGATCGGTGCTCGAGTCGGGTTTCTAGGTGACGGCGGGTGGGCGGAGCTCAGGTGTAGAAAGCCGCGCAGACGCATGCTGCCGACATTAAGGCGGTACCGCCGGTACCGCAAGCTCCTTCGTCTTGTTCGCGTCAGTGGCCGCCGGCGTTGAAAGGCCGGTGGCCGCGCGTGAAAAGATCGGGGGATCATGAGCACCGCTACCGGAATCCGCCGAATTTTCTCCGGCGTGCAGCCAACGTCTGACTCGCTCCATCTCGGCAACGCGTTAGGAGCTGTCGCCCAGTGGGTTGCGCTGCAGGATGACCACGACGCATTCTTCTGTGTCGTTGACCTGCACGCGATCACCATCGGCCAAGATCCCGACGCACTGCGGCGACGCACCCTGGTCACCGCTGCGCAGTACCTGGCGCTGGGCATCGATCCGGGGCGCAGCACCATCTTCGTGCAAAGCCACGTTCCTGCCCACACCCAGTTGGCATGGGTGTTGGGCTGCTTTACTGGCTTCGGCCAGGCCTCTCGAATGACTCAGTTCAAGGACAAGTCGATCCGTCAGGGTGCCGACTCCACCACGGTCGGTTTGTTCACGTATCCGGTGCTACAGGCCGCTGATGTGCTGGCCTATGACACCGATTTGGTGCCTGTGGGCGAGGACCAGCGTCAGCATCTCGAGCTCGCACGCGATGTCGCGCAACGGTTCAACAGCCGCTTTCCCGGCACTTTCGTCGTGCCTGACGTGTTCATTCCCAAGATGACCGCAAAAATCTATGACCTGAGCGAACCCACGTCGAAGATGAGCAAGTCGGCCAGCACCGAGGCCGGACTGATCAACCTGCTCGACGATCCGGCTAAGTCCGCCAAGAAGATTCGTTCTGCGGTGACCGATAGCGATCGAGAGATCCGGTATGACCCTGATGCCAAACCTGGTGTGTCGAATCTGCTCACCATCCAGTCGGCGGTCACCGGCGTCGATCGTGCGGCGCTTGTCGGGCAATACGCAGGCCGTGGCTACGGCGATCTGAAGAAGGAGACCGCCGACGCCGTCTTAGAGTACGTCACCCCGATCAAGGCCCGGGTGGATGAATTGATTGCTGAACCAGCCGAATTGGAGGCAGTGCTCGCGGCGGGGGCAGAGCGAGCCCAGGATGTGGCCGGGAAAACGGTTCATCGGGTCTACGATCGGTTGGGCTTTCTTCCGGGAGGGAGATAGCTGCCTATCTCTCATTGGAGTCGCACTATGAGCGAACCGGTCAAGCCAGGCATCCTTGATCGGTTGCGGGCCCGGTTCGGGTGGCTCGACCACCTCCTGCGTGCTGCTCGGCGCTTTAGTGAGCACAATGGCAGCTTCTTCGCAGCGGGACTCACCTACTACACAATCTTCGCGATATTTCCGCTGCTAATGGTCGGTTTCGCGGCGGGCGGCTTCATGTTGTCACGTCGCCCAGAGCTACTGACGGCAATCGAAGACCGCATCCGGTCCTCGGTGTCCAGCGAATTGGGGCGGCAATTGGTCGATGTCATTCATTCCGCCATCGAGGCGCGCGCATCTGTCGGTGTGATTGGGTTGGCCACTGCCGCGTGGGCAGGT
Organism: Mycobacterium sp.; assembly: GCF_965230835.1. Taxonomy (GTDB): domain Bacteria; phylum Actinomycetota; class Actinomycetes; order Mycobacteriales; family Mycobacteriaceae; genus Mycobacterium. The sequence goes on along the minus strand of NZ_CBDDLW010000002.1, from coordinate 1,322,728 downwards.
CTGGGCTGGATGTGGCACTTGCGAGAGGCGTTGAGCGAGATGTGGGCAAATCCTGTCGAATCGGCCGGCTACGTGCGTACCAAGTTGTCCGATCTGGTGGCGATGTTGGGGATGTTCCTGGTGGTCGTTGCGACTATCGCGCTCACTGCGTTAGGGGGGGCTTGACCCCTTGGGTTGGACACGCTGAATCCCAGGATGTTCCTGGGGGAAGCGAGATGATCCACCCCTATGGCAAGGAAAAGTTACCCTGATGAGTTCAAGCGGGATGCGGTTGCGTTGTATCGGGATACCGCTGGTGCGACGATCAGCATGATCGCTGCTGAGCTTGGCTTGAGCGACCCAACGTTATCGGCGTGGTGCAAGGCCCACGGTGTGCCGATTCGGCACCGTAAACCCGGTTCGGTTGCCGTAGGGGCCCCGGGTGGCGAGACCCCCGAACAAGCGGTGGCACGGCTCCATGCTGAGAACCAGGCGTTGCGTGCCGAGAAGACCCGGCTGGCCACCGAGCGGGACATTTTGCGGTCGGCGGCCAAGTATTTCGCTGGGGAGACGAACTGGTGAGTCGCTTTCAGTTCGTTGCCGATCACCGACACGCCTTCGAGGTGAAGCGGCTATGCCAGGTCGTCGAGATCGCTCGATCATCGTTTTACACCTGGTGTCAGGCAGCAGCCACGCGGGCAGCTCAAACCGCTGCTGATGCGGTGTTGGCCGAGCGTATTCGCGCAATACATGATCAGGACAACACCTATGGGTGCCCGCGGATCACCGCTGAACTCAACGACGGTGTTGCTGATACTGAGCGGGTCAACCACAAGCGAGTAGCCCGAGTCATGCGCGTAGCGGGGATCGCTGGGTATCGGTGCCGCCGCCGTGTCCGCACAACCAGACCAGATAAAACCACACAGAAATATCCTGACCTGCTTAAACGAGATTTCACCGCTTCTGAATCCAACAAGAGATACGTTGGGGACATCACGTACTTGCCGCTGGCTAGCGGCGCTAACCTGTATCTGGCCACCGTCATCGACTGCTGGTCTCGGCGGATTACTGGGTGGGCGATCGCAGAGCATATGCGCACCGAACTGGTCGAAGATGCCCTCAAGGCCGCCGAGGCGCTACGGGGCAGTCTGGGTGGTGCGGTATTCCACAGTGACCACGGACGCCAGTACACGTCACAGGATTTCGCGAAACTGTGTACCCGGTTGGGGGTCACCCAGTCCATGGGCGCTATCGGATCGAGCGCCGACAACGCCCTGGCTGAATCGGTCAACGCCGCCCTCAAACGCGAGGTCCTCCAAGACCGACACAGCTGGGACGACGCCCCCACCTGCCGACGCGAGGTCTTTCGCTGGCTGGCCCGCTACAACACCACACGACGCCACTCCTACTGCAACCAGCTCAGCCCCGCCACCTACGAGAGGACCCACCTATCCGCTACGCTGCCCCAAGCCGCCTAACCACAAATCCCGTGTCCAACCCAAGGGGTCAAGCCCCGGGCATGCGGCGCCGATGGCCGCGATACTGAACTGGCTCGAAATTCCCGATTTTCCGTTATTCGATTGGATTTTTCGGGGAATATCGACGTTGATATCTCTGCTGGTGTCCTGGCTGCTTTTCACGTGGATGGTCGGTCGGCTGCCACGAAAACCGGTTAGCGCGGCCACCGCGATGCGGGCTGGGTTGCTTGCGGCGGTCGGGTTTGAGTTGTTCAAGCAGCTGGGTTCGATCTATCTGAAGATAGTGCTGCGCAGTCCTGCGGGCGCCGCGTTCGGCCCGGTGCTGGGTTTGATGGTTTTCGGGTTCGTTACAGCTTCGCTCATCTTGTTCGCGACAGCATGGGCCGCCACAGCATCGGATGTTTTGGCACACGAGCGCGTTGAACCGCCCCGGTCCGCGGTCACCGCACCGCGAATTCAGGTGGGGGAGAGTGTTAACGATCAGCGCAGCCTCAGTCAGTTACTGGCCGCGATGGCCGTGGGAGCCATTGCTGCGCTGACATTTTCGCGATTGAGCCGGTGGCTGCGCTAGTTTTCCCGCGTCACCCATTCGCCGTTGTGCATAACCGCAGTCACCTGCAGATCATGGTCGAGTACAACAAGGTTGGCATCAAAACCGGTCCGAATGGCTCCCACCCGGCCGAGCCCGAGAGCGCGGGCTGGAGTAGTCGAGGTCATACGCACCGCGTTGGTCAGCCTGGTGTCGAGGTCCTCGCCAGCTTTGCCGGCGCTTTCGTAATCGCGCGCCAGCGACCGGAAGAGCTGATCCATGCTGGAAGTTCCGCCGGCGATTGTTGATGTTTCGGGCAGCCGCGCCACACCGGACTCAACCTCGATGAGAACCGCGCCCAGGCGGTACGGTCCGTCGCCCGAGCCTGCTGCGGCAATCGCGTCGGTGACTGCCGCCACCCGGTGGGGACCAACGGCTGCGGTTACCGCGTGCACCACGGCAGGATGAAGGTGCACACCGTCGGCGATGAGTTCGACGGTTACCCGTGGATCTTGGAGCAACGCAAGTGCGGGGCCGGGTTCGCGGTGGCCTAGCGGCGGCATGGCGTTGAACAGGTGTGTGCCGACGGTCGCGCCCAGCGCGACGGCTTGTTTGGTCTGCTCGTAGGTCGCATCAGTGTGCCCTATGGCGACAACTGTCTCCGCGCCGAGAAAGCGCCGGATGGCCTCGTGACTTCCGGGTAGCTCGGGGGCGAGCGTGACCATCCGGATGGTGCCGTTGGCGGCGGTGAGAGCAGCATCGATTTCGGCGGATTCTGGGACTCGTATCTGAGTGTGGTCATGTGCGCCGCACCGCGCTGGGCTCAGCCATGGCCCTTCCAGGTGGATTCCGGCGACGGTGCCCGCTTGGCCCCGTCGGATCGCGTCCGCGAGTATCGATACCGAGTCGATCAGCTCCGCGGGCGCGCTGGTGACCAAACTGGCCAACATGGTCGTGGTGCCGTGCCGCAAATGGAATGCCGTTGCCACACCGATTTCATTGATGTTTCCGCCCGTGAAGGATGCGCCGCCGCCGCCATGCACATGCATGTCGACGAAACCCGGCACCACAACAGAATCGGGAAAATCTGCATCGGCAGGCCCCGGCAGCTGGGCACCCCCGCAGCCGCGGATCTGTCGGCCGGTGGTCTGCACCCAGCCGGGCCGGCGAATCTGTCCGTCGGCAACGAGGGTGCCCGCGCGGATCAGGGGCATTGGTCCTCCGGCAGTGTGGTGTGCGCTGTGGGCCATTGGCCGGCGTTTTCCCAGAAGTGTCGGATGTCCTCGAGCTGGCGGCCTTTCGTCTCCGGCGCGTACCGATATACCAGGCCGAATGCGGCCACCGCGAATAGCGCGAACACAGCGAAAATTCCTGCGCCACCGAGCAAATGCAGCAGCGTGAGGGAAAAACCGGCAACAATCGCGTTGGCGATCAGGTTGGTGGTGAGCATCACGCTCGACCCCATCGCCCGCATTCGCGACGGGAAGCTCTCGCCGGCGTAAACCCACACCAACGAGCCGAACCCGCTGTTGAAACCGACAATGAACAACAGCACGCCGGCGAACCCGAAAATTAGCGCGAGAGTACTAGTGTGGCCCGCCGCACCACCCCGGTCGTGAGCGAATGCGGCGATCAGTATGGCATCGGCGACGATCATCATGGCGATGCCTGACAACAGGATTGGGCGCCGGCCTAGCTTGTCGACAAGAACAAGCGAGGAAAACACCGCTGCCAACCCGGCGACTTGCACCATTGCTGGCAGCGCCAGCAATGCGAAGTTACCCTCGAAACCCAAGGCTGCGAAAAGTCTGGGGCTGTAGTAGACGATCGCGTTGATTCCGGTGATCTGGATGAGAAAGCCGAGCGCGACGGCGAACAATGTCGCCCGCAGATACGGCTGCCGCAGCATCTCGGCAAAGCTGCTACTTGCGCTGGCTCGGTCTTCGTTGATGGCCTTGGCGATTTCGGCCAACTCGGCGTCGACGGCGGTCTGCGGTTCCACCGTCAGAAGTGCCTGGCGCGCGTCGGAGACCCTGTCCTTGAGCAGGTACCACCGAGCGGTGTCGGGCAGGCGAAGCAGCAACGGCAGCAGCAGCGCGGCTGGCAATGCGGCCAGCCCTAGCATCCAACGCCAACTCTGGGATCCAGCCAGCAGGTAGCCAGAAACGTAGCCGAGGATGATACCGCTGACGGTGGCCACCTGGTAAGCGGTCAGCAGTGAACCGCGCACCGCGGCTGGGGCAGACTCGGCTACGTACACCGGGACCACGACCACCGACACTCCGATGGCCACACCGAGCAGTAGACGTGCTAACAGAAGCACCGGTATTGAGGCGGCAAACGCTCCCAACAATGCGAACAGCACGTAGCTGGCGCTTATCAGCACCATCGACTTCTTCCGGCCGATCACGTTGGCGAGCACGCCGCCGCCGAGTGCACCGGCGATCTGCCCAATCACCGCTGTTGCCGTCAGCAGCTCCTGCTCGCCGGTGGTGAGGCCAAATTCTTTGCTGATGAATAGCAGCGCGCCCGCGATGCTGGAAAGGTCGTATCCGAAGATGACTCCGAGGCTGGCCGCGGTGAGCCCGATCAATAGCGGCGTGCGTGCGCGGCTCATATCGCGTTTATAGTGGCTGCCCCGTTTAGTGTTGCGGCCGGCCGTTCATCGAGCGCGCGGCCATGATTAACCCGAACACGATGATAGCGCCGATCACGGCCACGCCTACTCGCACCGGCAACGTGTCGGCCGACGACATGGTCTCTCTCGCTTGGGCGGGGGTGGGCCGGTCGGCGGTGTCTTCTTGCTTATCCACCTTCAGCGTGGGGTCGGGCTCGGTGAGTGTTCCGATCTGGGTGCCCTCGGCGGTGTTGAACCCGTAGTCGAGTAGGTGAGCCGCCTGTTGCCACGGCGGGATTGGCCGTCGGGTGCCATGCAGTAGCACCGCCACCAGCCGTCGCCCGCCGCGGCTGGCCGCGCCCACGAAGGTCTGGCCGGCGTCGTCGGTGTATCCGGTCTTGCCGCCGAGCGCACCGGGGTATTTATGAAGCAGCCGATTGTCGTTTTCCAGCTCATAGCCGGGCCGGTCGCCGTGGCCGGGGAAGCCGAAGGTACGGGTTGCGACAATGGCGCTGAAGGTGGGGTTTTGCCACGCATATCGGTAGAAGAGGCCGAGGTCGTAAGCCGAAGTGCTCATTCCAGGTCCGTCCAGACCCGATGGTGTCGCGGCGCGTGTGTCCCGGCCCCCCAGCTTGGCGGCTAGCAGGTTGATCTTCTGTAGCGCACTCTCCATTCCTCCTAGCTGCATGGCCAGCGCGTAGGCGGCGTCATTGCCCGAATGCATCAGCAGGCCATGCAGCAACTGGTTGACGGTGTAGGTTCCGCCTTCGGCGACGCCGACCTTGGTGCCTTCGGCCGCAGCGTCGTCGCGGGTGCCGGCCACCGGCGTGTTGAGGTTCAGCTCATTGATGGAAGCCATCGCTACCAGTACTTTGATCAAGCTTGCGGGGCGGTGACGGCCATGTGGATCTCGGGCTGCGACCACGGCTCCGCTGTCTAAATCCGCCACCAGCCACGCCTCGGCGGATATGTCGCCCGGCACTGGCGGGGTACCTGGTGCGGTGATGATGCCGCAGCCACCCAACGCGGTGCCGCCGAGCGGCGTCGGTGGCACCGCCAGCGGCAGCGGCGGTTCACCTGCGTCGGGGACCTCAGAGGAGTCCACCGCGGGTGGGGTTGACACTTTGTATGGGCAATCTGTTGCCCCGCCGTTGGTCTCGGGATTGGGCTCCGCATGGACAAGTGGCACGGTGGCTGGCAGACCGAGCGCAGTGGGAGCAGCCAACGCAAAAGCCACCGCGGCCAGACATGATGCGGTGCGCAAATAGGACCGTAAGAAGACCATCGTGTGTGCAGATTAGGTGATCAACTGTCCGATCACGGGGAGCCGCGCTGTGACTAGTGAGTCCGAAGTCCGCGGCTAAATGTTGGCACCGGCGTCGGCGAGCACGCTGCGAAGGATGGATTCGATGGTGTCGAACTCGGCCTGACCACTGATCAGCGGTGGGGCCAGCTGGACAACGGGGTCGGCGCGGTTGTCAATTCGGCAGTAGAGACCAGCTTCGAATAGTGCCTGGGACACATGGTTCAAGAGTCTTTCTCGTTCTGCGCCGGTGAAGGTTTGCCTGGTCGCTTGATCTTTGACCAGTTCGATGCCGAAGAAGTAGCCTTCGCCGCGGACATCGCCGACGATGGGCAGGTCATACAACTTCTCCAAGGTTGACCGGAAGTCGGGGGAGTGCCGTTTGACGCGGTCATTGAGGCCCTCGCGCTCAAAGATATCCAGGTTGGCCAGCGCGACGGCCGCAGACACCGGATGGCCGCCGAAGGTGTAGCCGTGTGCAAACATCGTCTTGCCGTCGTTGAACGGCTCGAATACCTTGTCGCTGGCGACCATCGCGCCGATCGGTGAGTAGCCCGACGTCAGCCCTTTGGCGCACGTGATCATGTCGGGCAAGTAGCCGCAGTCCCCAATGTCACCGCAGGCGAACATCGATCCGATCCGGCCGAATGCGCAGATCACCTCGTCGGAGACGAGCAGCACGTCGTATTCGTCACAGATTTCGCGGACCCGTTCGAAATAGCCCGGGGGCGGTGGGAGGCAACCGCCCGAGTTCTGCACCGGTTCCAGGAACACCGCGGCTACCGTATCGGGCCCTTCGAACTCGATCGCCTCGGCGATCCGGTTGGCAGCCCACTGGCCGAAGGCTTTGACGTCGGTGCGAAACGGTTCAGGTGCGCGGTAGAAATTTGTGTTGGGCACTCGAAAACCGCCCGGTGTTACCGGCTCGAACGGCGCTTTGAAGGCCGGCAGGCCAGTGATAGCCAACGCGCCCTGGGTGGTGCCGTGGTAGGCGATCGACCTGGAAATCACCTTGTGTTTTCCGGGCTTGCCGGTCAGTTTGAAGTACTGCTTGGCAAGTTTCCAGGCGCTTTCGACGGCTTCGGTGCCGCCGGTAGTGAAAAAGACCCGGTTCAGGTCGCCCGGCGCGTAGTGTGCCAGACGCTCGGCGAGTTCGATGGCTGTTGGGGTCGCGTACCCCCACAGAGGAAAGAACGCCAGAGTGCCGGATTGCCGGGCGGCGGCTTCGGCGAGTTCGGCTCGACCGTGACCGACCTGCACCACGAACAGCCCCGAAAGGGCGTCGAGGTAGCTCTTGCCACGGTCGTCGAAGATCGTGACGCCGTCGCCGCGAGTGATGATCGGCGGCGTGACAGATGAGCCATGCCGGGAAAAGTGCAACCAAAGATTTCTAGTCATCGTGTTCGCGAGGGTAGCGCTAGTTTCCGGTAGGGCGCTGGACGCCACCTGGCGTTATCCTCCGCGTATGCCCTGGACAGTCGCGCAGTCGGTATCGAGCCGCGAGGTTGCCGGGCAAGCGGATTCTCTAGGCTCGCCCGTCAGTCGAGTCCATGGCGACATGACCCGTTCTACGGCAGGGCATCTTCGTTAATCTCGCCGGACAGCCGTTGGCTACCTGCAGCTACGGGCATAAACCCGAAACGAGCGGGTGTCGAATTGCTGTCCAGTGTTATGAAGGCTGCGCTCGGTCATTTCACCACGGCGAGTGCGAAACCGTCCCAGCCTTTGGCGCCGACCGTCTGAATCGCGGCGGTATCCAGCCGAGGGTTCTTCCCCATCATTTCGAGCGCGTCACGAGTGCCGCGGGCATTAGGGTCGTCGGCCGGGGGCTCTAGAACCAGCCCATTGCGTGCCACATTGTCGATCACGATGACTGTGCCCGGTGAGCTGAGCTTGATGCCCCACTCGATGTAGGCGGGGTTGTTCTCCTTGTCGGCGTCGATGAAGACCAAGTCGAATCTTTCGCCGCGTTCCAACAGCTTCGGTAAGGCGTCCAGAGCCGGGCCCACGATCACTTCGACGCGGTCGTCGAGACCCGCCTGCGCCAGGTTTGCCCGTGCAACGGCGGCGTGCTTGGGTTCGTACTCCAATGTGACGACGTGACCGCCTGGGGCCACGCCGCGGGCCAAGTTGATGGTGCTGTATCCAGCCAGCGTGCCTATCTCCAGAATTCGGCGCGCACGGCTGATAATCGCTAACAGTTGTAGCAATTTTCCATGTTGTGCGGAGACGTCTATCGGCGGCATTCCGGCGGTCGAGCCGGCCTCTCTGGCGGCTCGGAGCGCATCGTCCTCAACGTGTAGAAGTTGGTTGAACAACTCGTCGAGCACTGCTGGATTGGCTGTCGGTGCGTTTTGGGTGGCGGGTGGATGTCGTCCCTGATCCTGTGACTCACTCACCGTCGGCAGGCTACCCGACAGATCGCGGACACGTGCTTTCGGCGCGACGTGCGTCCGACCTCGCGGTCTCAGCAACGCCTCGGCGGCTCTGCACAGGATCAATCAGATTAGGGCTACCGAAGACGTCCGGGATGTGGGCATCCAATCCGGCATACCAGCCACGCGGCGTGGGGAAAACCCAGGCTAGTGGACCTATAACGAACTCGTAAAGGTGGGGGAATATCGCTCCGATGCGGGGCAGCCAGTGGGCCAAAACGCCTTGTACAGACACGGCCGGTGACCGTCGGCCGCATGGGGATGCAAGCGGGTGTGGTTATAGGAGTTGAAGACGGCTGGACCTACCCAGGCAGCTGACTCCGGTGAAACCGTGTTTGTCGGCGTACTCCGCCATGTCGAGCGCGGTTTGGTAGCGCTCTGTGTGGTCAGCGGTGGGGTCGTTGACATTCGTCATGTTGAGGCGAAGCGCGGTCATCAAACCCATCGGTAGACTCCATTCTTTCACCCGAGTTGGGTCATTCGGCTTAGTGCCTTGAGTTTGGTGTTTTCACAGCGTTGAGGGTGGTTTGGGTCTCGGGCTCTAGTGCGGGCGGGAATGTGGTGATCGCGCCGTTGATTTCGATGGTGGCCGACCGTAGCGGCTTGAGGGTACGCAGGAAACGCCGTAGCGAGAGTCCGGTTCGGGTCTGGACCTCGCGACTGACTGCCAGCGCGGTGAACACGATGGTGAGGTGGGCCTCGATGGCATCGCGGGTTCGCGCGAACAAGGGTCGGGCGGCCAGGTCGGATTTGGATATTCGGAAGGACTGCTCGACGTGCCATAGGTCGTGGTAGTTGGTGATCACTTCGGCTGCGGGCATGATTGCGGCTTCGATATTGGTGACGTAGCCCTTCAACCCGACCAGACGACGTGCCCGTTGCAGTGATGCCTCGTCGAGTTCTTGAGCGCCGTTGCAGATCTTGACAAACCGCGGGGTGCGGGTGGCTTTGTCTCCTGCAACGACGGCACGGGCCTTGTGCTCCTGCAGGTTCAGCGTCTTGTTGTCGCGCACTGCGCGCTTGGCCGAATACGACCACACCGCTCGCCACGACTTCGTATGGGTGGCCGGGTTCCAGACGGGCTCGGTCTTGACCATCGGGTCGCTGGTCTTGGCAGCGGTGCCGCGCTGGGTGGCGTCTTAGGACTGGTGTAAAAACGCTGGGCGCATGTTCCTGGTGGTCATGTTACGCGGCGGTGGTGTCGGTCGTGGTTGTTGTGGTGGGGGGATGCAGTGGGCGGGGTGGCTCGAGCAGTTGGTGGCGTAGTTCTTGGAGGTGGCGGCTGGTCGCTGATGTTTGGGTGACTCCGCGCCAGCCGCGGCTGGCGCGGTCGAGGACGGCCCATACCAGCGACAGACAGCTGGTTTCGCCGGGTAGGCGGCCGATGACCTTGACCCGGCGACGGGATTCTCCGAAGGTGCGTTCGATGAGGTTGGAATGGCGGATGCGTGTCCAGTGTTGGCGGGGGAAGCGCAAATGCACGCTCAGCGAGGCGAAGTCGTTGGCCAGGCAAGCGACCGCGGCTGGGTAGAGCCCGCGGTATGTGGTGGTGAACTCCTCGGCGCGGCGGGTGGCTTCATCCACGGCCTGCTGGCCGGGTGGCTGGTCAATGTCATCGAAGATCGACCAGAACGCGGCTTTGATCTCGTCCTGGACCGCGACAGGTGTCTTGGCGATGACGTTACGGCAGCGATGGATCAGACACCGCTGACGCAGGCTTGCCGGAAACGTGGTCTCCCATGCGGCGATCAGGCCCGGCGCCCCGTCGGAGATGCCCAGTAGCGGCGGGCGTAGTCCCCGGTTCCTCAGGTCAGCCAAGAAGTCGGCCCACGCATCAGCCGACTCCGCTGCGGCTGGGGCCAGCCCAATAAACAGGGGCTTGCCGTCGGTGCAGATGCCCCAGGCGGCCAGCACCGGCTCGGCCGGGGCGTTGGGATGCATCCGAAAGTTCGAGGCATCCAAGAACAGGTAGTCCAACACCAGCTCATCAAGGCGTCGAGACGACCACGCAGCGAACTCGTCTTTGATGGCCGCACAAATCCGGCTCACCGTCGAGCGCGACAACGCCGCCTACGAGCCCAGCACCTCGGCCAACGCGGCCTCGATGTCGCGATCCGACAAACCGCGCACCCATCCCGAAATCACCAACGCCTCCAGAGCGTGGGTGCGCGTCACCCCGGCACCGAATAGCCGCGAACAGAACCGCTCGTCGGTGTCGCGTAGTTTCGGGCGGCATAATTCGACCGAGCCCATCGTGGTCTTCACCGTCGCCGGCGGTTGATACCCATTGCGGTACCCGCCCGGGCCGTCCTGAACCCGACGCTGGTGACGGGCTCGGCCCAACACTGCTTCTACCTCGGCCTCCACGGCGACCTGAAACACCAGACGCACCGATAACCGCCCGACCTCCTCCAAAATCTCGGTCAACGGCCGCTCGGTCGCGGCGAACAACTGATCCATCTCAACACGCACACGCTCAATCGGCGATACTCGCTTGGTCACGGGCGTAGCCCCTCCTTCATAGCTTTCGTCGGTTGCGACGGAACCTACGCCCGTGACCATTTACACCAGCGATGAGACGCGACCCCGCGCTGATCGCGTGGAGTGATCGTGTCGATGACTTGACCGTCGGTGAACGCGGTTCCGTGCCAACGGAAGTGCGACTGCAGGTCGTTAGGCGCTTTAGTGACCCGGGACCCAACGATGAACCGCAGCTCGGCCTGATCAAGGTCACGCAGATTGGCGCCTGAAAGCATGCCGGCAGCGGCCACGACGACCATGTCGGTGATGCCATGGCGTTGTTGGAACGCCTTCACGATCGGCACGATCGTCAGTGTCTCGGCCTTGTTGCCTTCAAAGCAGCCAATCTCTAGGGGAAACCCGTGCCGGTCGACGAGCAAGCCCACCACGATCTGCGGGTCGACGCGGCGTTCCTTGGAGTAGCCAACCTTGCGGAACTCGTCTTCTTTATCTGCCTCGAAGTAGAGGGTTGTGACGTCGTAAACCACCAGGCTCACATCGCCTGTAGTCCGGGCATGATCAAAGCAGGCGGCGGCGATCTGGTGCCGGCATGCGCGCGGCGCAGGGTGCGTTTGCGCGTCGACAGCGACGCCGACGTGCGACCCAGCTCAGCAAGGACCCGATCGACATCGAGCAGGCTGGTCGGCTCCACGACCCTGGCGATCACCAGGTCAGGGAAGACCTCATCATCGATCACGTCGAAACCCAGGCTTTCATACACCTGCGCGAGCGCGCCGTAGAGCAACCCACAGCAGGTCTTGAGCACCCGCGGGCGAGCCACCAGCTGCTGCGGTCCTGGTTGACCGGCAACCTCAGCGAACAGCGTTCCCGCCGGCGGGGGCACCATCTCTGCCTTCGCGACCTTCGGGGTGAGCCCGAGATCCAGCTCGCCCTGGACGTCATCAACCAACAGCCGCCGGGCTTCCTCCACAAGCAGACTCAGCTCGGCCTCATCGCGAGCAGAGCCCACATGGCGAACAATCCGGCGGCGGTCATCGACGGACTCCCCGATCTGGACCGCAGTCGCCCCCGAGGCCGTCCGCACCCGCCGAACCCAGACCACCCAGCGAGCCTACGACACAGATTAGTGCCTAAAAAGTACAACCAACCGAACATCATCCCAGCTCAACGCCCTGCCACTCTCAAGAAACCGCAGCAATGAACCAACTCAGGTTTCATGGCGAACGTTGGCGATCACGCAGCGGTTGTATCCGGTGGAGCGGCGCTAAGCGACGTTAATTTAATGGTTGACGCATTCCGCAATGGTTTCCTGCAATGTGTATTTTGTTCTGAAACCAGTGGACCTAATTTTTCTGTCGTCAAACAGCGTTTGCCTAGACATTACTTCGATGGCGAAAGGAACTAGCGGTAAATCCACGCTGTAAGGCAGCAGTATTTCCAGTGCTCTGGCGATCAACTTTCCGATACCTACTGGGATGCGTATAAGTGTGGATTTTCTGCCGCGGGCTTGATCGAGAGCGTTTTTGATCGCAGCCCAGGTGGTCTCGTAACCGCTGACCAGGTAGGTATTGCCCGCCGCTTCCGGCAGTTCCCCCAACCAGGCCATAGCGCGGCCGACGTCGCGTGTATCGATGCAGGACCATCGGTTTTCGCCAGTGCCGAACACAGCGACGATGCCCTTTTTGTGTCCATCGAAGATCGCACCCATGGAACTGTCGCGCTTGCCCATGGTGTTGGCTGGCCGCAGTACGACCAGATCAATGCCAGTTTTGTTGGCGACTTCCTGTACTGCGCCTTCGCGCTCCAGCGCGACCTGGGTAAAGGAATACTTGGGATCGCTGGGATGATTTTCGTCAATTGGTGTCGGCGGGCGGCTAAAGCCATAGATCTGCACGGTGCTGAGTTGAATAAAGCGTTTTGCACCAGCTCGTGCGGCCGCTTCCATGACACGCCGGGTCAAGACGACATCAATGGCTCGGTGGGCCTGCAGTGACTGATGCATTTTCGGGCTGCCTAGGCAGCAGTAGACGATGTCATGCTCCGTGATGGCTGCCTGGATGGCCGTATCGTCAGTGAAGTCGACGGCTGTAACGTTGGCGCCAATCTGATGTAAGAATTCGGTACGGCTGCCCTGGCGGATGACCGCGGTGACCACGTGTCCCGCTTGTATTAGTTGCTCGGCGACGTGGCTGCCGATAAATCCGGTTGCACCAAAAATCACGGTATTCATAAGGCCCCTGGCTAGTCGTCGTGCCCCACGCCACTGAACAAAGGTTCCTGTAGGGTCGAATTTGTCCCTGTTTTCCCTGCTCCGGTAATCACGGTCGCTTGAGGTTGGTGGGTCGTGGTCCTCTGTAGGCCGAACTTGGTTGGGGTGAGTTCGGCGTGGTGGGAATGGGGCCTGTTGGCGTTGTAGTCGTAGCGCCAGTCACCGATGATCGCACGTACTTCGCGGTAGCGAGTCGAAGTGCCAGGCGCTGAGGAGTTCGTCGCCTCCGGTGTGCTAGCGCGCACGCTATGGCGCGGTAACCGCTGACCAGATCCGACCATCGGACGCACAGAACTGATCGGCTCCAGCCTGAACTGCTCCGTCAGAGAACTCTCAAATGGGAATTCTGCCGGCTCGATTAGCCAGTCAGCAACCATGATAGCCCAGCACGATGTGCGCCAGCGCCTCAAAAAATCGATCATGTCATCGCCTTTCGAGAAAGTGTGCCAGCCTCGCCACCTAGCCTCACCACCCGACTCCTGAACCGGATAGAAATTCTGGATTGGGTGGCTTCAGCGTGAAAACATCAATGCTCGCTTGACTTCTTGCACCGCCTTGGTTACCTCGATACCCCGCGGGCATGCCTCGGTGCAGTTGAACGTGGTCCGGCAGCGCCACACCCCATCGACCTCGTTGAGGATGTCGAGGCGCTCGGCGGCGGCTTCGTCGCGGCTGTCGAAGATGAAGCGGTGTGCGGTGACGATCGCCGCCGGGCCGAAGTAGCTGCCGTCGTTCCAAAAGACTGGGCAGCTGGTGGTGCAGCATGCGCACAGGATGCATTTGGTTGTGTCGTCATAGCGGGCTCGGTCGGTCGGGCTCTGAATCCGCTCGCGGGTCGGCGTATTTCCGCTGGTGATCAAGTAAGGCTTGACCGCCCGATACGCGTCGAAGAACGGCTCCATATCTACTACAAGGTCTTTTTGCACCGGCAGTCCGCGAATCGGCTCAACGGTGATAGTCGGTGTTTTCCCAGGTTTCTTCGCCAGCAGGTCCCGCATCAGGACCTTGCAGGCCAGCCGGTTGACGCCGTTGATCCGCATAGCATCGGAGCCGCACACTCCGTGGGCGCAGGATCGCCGGAAGGTGAGTGTTCCGTCGAGGTAACCCTTGATGTAGGTCAGCAGGTTGAGCAGCCGGTCGCGGGGCAGGCAGGGGACTCGAAAACTTTGCCAGCCGCCGGTTGCCGCGTACGCGTCGGGGTCTTCGGGGTTGAACCGGGCGATCTTGACGGTCACCATCACCGCACCGTCTGGTGCAGGAGGCAGAGGAGGGTCAGCCCCGGCTCGACAGTCTCGCCTACAGGCATCAGTACTTCCGTTCCTTGGGTTCGTAGCGGGTTTGCACGACGGGTTTGAAGTCAAGCTTGATGTCGCTGAGGAGATCGGTGCCTTGCTTGTACGCCATGGTGTGGCGCATGTAGTTAGTGTCGTCCCGGTTGGGATAGTCGGCTCGGGCGTGGCCGCCGCGGGACTCTTTGCGGTTGAGTGCGCCGACTACCGTGACTTCGGCCAGCTCTAGTAAGAAGCCCAGCTCAATGGCTTCCAGCAAGTCGCTATTGAAGCGTTTCCCTTTATCGTGCACTGTAATTCGGGAGTAGCGTTCTTTCAGTGCATGAATATCGGTGAGCGCTCGCAGCAGCGTCTCTTCGGTGCGGAAGACGGCGGCGTTGTTGTCCATGGACTGTTGCAGCGCGCTGCGAATGTCGGCGACTCGTTCGTTGCCGTGTTCGGACAAGATGTCGCTTACCCAGTTGACGACCATGGCCGCCGGGTTTGGCGGCATATTGACGAAGTCGTGGCTCCGCGCGTATCTGGCTGCGGCAATGCCGGCCCGGCGACCGAACACGTTGATGTCGAGGAGGGAGTTGGTGCCCAGCCGGTTGGCTCCGTGCACCGACACACAAGCGCATTCGCCGGCCGCATAAAGGCCGGGGACGGTGGCGGTGTTGTTCCGTAACGCCTGACCAGTGACAGTGGTCGGGATGCCGCCCATCAAGTAGTGGCAGGTTGGATATACCGGGACCAGCTCGTCGACCGGATTCACGCCGAGGTAGGTGCGGGCAAATTCGGTGATATCGGGCAGTTTGGCCTCGAGAACCTCCGCGCCGAGGTGGCGGACATCGATGTAGACGTGGTCCTTGTTCGGGCCGGCGCCACGACCCTCCAGCACTTCCAGCACCATCGAGCGCGCCACGATGTCACGGGGAGCCAAGTCGACGATCGTCGGAGCGTAGCGCTCCATGAAGCGCTCGCCTTCGCCGTTGAGCAATCGGCCGCCCTCGCCGCGCACGGCTTCGGAGATCAAGATGCCCAACCCAGCTAGGCCGGTCGGGTGGAACTGATGGAACTCCATGTCCTCCAACGGGAGCCCCTTCCGGAAGACAATGCCGATGCCGTCGCCGGTGAGAGTGTGCGCATTGGAGGTGGTTTTGTACATTCGTCCCGAACCGCCGGTTGCGATTACGACGGCCTTGCAGTGGAACACATGAATTTCACCCGTTGCTAGGTCATACGCGACCACGCCGGTGGCTACCGGGCCGCTCGGTGTGTGGGTAATGACCAGATCGAGCGCGTAGAACTCGTTGTAGAACTCGACATCATGCTTGACGCAGTTCTGGTAGAGCGTTTGCAGGATCATGTGGCCGGTGCGGTCGGCCGCGTAGCACGCGCGACGCACCGGAGCTTTGCCGTGGTCGCGGGTGTGGCCGCCAAAGCGGCGCTGGTCGATGCGTCCCTCAGGGGTGCGGTTGAAAGGCATCCCCATTTTCTCCAGGTCGAGCACCGCGTCGATGGCTTCCCTGCACATGATCTCGACCGCGTCCTGATCCGCCAGATAATCGCCGCCTTTGACGGTGTCGAACGTGTGCCATTCCCAGTTGTCGTCCTCCACGTTGGCCAACGCAGCGCACATGCCTCCCTGTGCGGCGCCGGTATGGCTACGGGTGGGGTACAGCTTGGTCAGCACGGCCGTGCGAACGCGTGGACCCGCCTCGACGGCGGCGCGCATCCCGGCGCCACCCGCCCCGACGATCACTACGTCGTATCTGTGTTGGGAGATCACGGTTGCTGTCGACGACGCAGAGCGTGACGACGAGGTGGGGGTACCTCGCGTTTGCGGGAAAGAGCTGGCGAAAACATGTGCGCCTTTCACGAGATGTTCGCGTCGAATGTCATCAAGACATAGCTGCCCAGCACCAACGTGAACACCATCGATATGGCCAACAGCGTGTTCAACCAGAATCGGGTGACGTTCTTACGGCTGTAATCGTCGATGATCGTGCGCATTCCGTTGCCGCCATGCAACTGGGCCAGCCACAACAGCAGAAGGTCCCAGATCTGCCAGAACGGTGACGCCCAGCGTTGCGCCACATAGTTGAAGTCGATGCGGTAGACGCCGTTCTCCCACATCAGCATCACGAACAAATGTCCGACTACCAGGAACACCAAGACCACGCCGGAAAACCGCATGAACAGCCACGCGAATTTCTCGAAGTTGGGGATGCCGGCGCGCTGCCGCGGCGACCGCGGGTTGTCCAGGCTGGCGGGACGGTCGTAGCTGCGCTGTTTGATCGGTGCGATCCGGTCGTGGCTGGAATCGAACTCGGATCTAAGGTCGAGTTGGGACTCTCGGTTACTCATCCGAAACGCTCCATCATGTGGATACCCAGCACCACCGCCACCGGAACCATCAGCACCACATAGACGATGCCGATCACCCACAACATCAGGCGCTGATAGCGAGGCCCCTGCGCCCAGAAGTCGATCAAGATAACCCGGATTCCGTTCAATGCGTGCAGCAGCACCGCGGCGACCAGTCCGAACTCCATCAGGCCGACGATCGGAGTCTTGTAGGTTTCCACCACCGCGTTGTAAGTTTGCGGGCTTACGCGCAGCAGTGCGGCGTCTAAGACGTGGACGAACAGAAAGAAAAAGATCGTGGCGCCAGTGATACGGTGCAGCACCCACGCCCACATGCCCGGATCTCCCCGGTCGAGGGTACGAGGTGTTCGCCGCTTCTGGGACGGCTCCGGCGCCGTTCTGGGCGTTGCCGGAGCCGCGGTTGTCTCTTGTGACCGCACCGAGTCTTCACCGCCTTCAAAACCACCGTTTAACTGCCGTGGCCGGGAAATTGAGCTTAACTTGGCCAGGTCATGGGTGGTATCAGCAGTCCGATCCAGCAGGTGTGTTCTTGCGGAGCTAAGGTGGCTTCTCGAGTCGGCCCATTGATGAGCGGGGTTTGCGTAATGCCCGATGTTGATTGGAATACGCTGCGCGACAATGCAGTCCAGGCTGCGGCCGGAGCTTATGCGCCGTATTCGCGGTTCAGAGTGGGTGCGGCTGCGCTCGTCGACGATGGTCGGCTGGTGACTGGATGCAACGTGGAGAACGTTTCCTATGGCCTGGGCCTGTGCGCTGAATGCGGAGTGGTTTGCGCTCTGCATGCGACAGGCGGCGGCCGACTGCTTGCGTTGGCATGCGTTGACGCGCATGGGTCGGTTCTGATGCCGTGTGGGCGGTGCCGCCAGGTGCTGCTGGAGCATGGAGGCCCCGGGCTCTTGATTGACCATCGAGCGGGTCCGCGCCAGCTTGGTGACCTGCTGCCCGATGCTTTCGATGCTGACGACCTAGCGCGGCGACGATGCGGGCCGGGAGGGCCTGAGGAGGAGGCGGGCAATTGAACCTAGCGCGGCGACGATGCGGGCCGGCAGGGCCGCAGGAGGAGGCGGGCAAAATGCACGTGGTGTGGGAAGCCTGTTGACCGGGTTTGCGTTGGACGCGCCGACGGTAATCCGGACCAAGCGAGATGGCGGCCGGCTATCCGATGCGGCGATCGATTGGGTCATCAATGCCTACACGGATGGCCAGATTGC
This sequence comes from Mycobacterium sp., assembly GCF_965230835.1. Classification (GTDB taxonomy): domain Bacteria; phylum Actinomycetota; class Actinomycetes; order Mycobacteriales; family Mycobacteriaceae; genus Mycobacterium. Next base: position 1,304,767 of record NZ_CBDDLW010000002.1, on the reverse strand, counting down.
CGACGAACAGATGTCGGCCCTGTTGATGGCAATTTTCTTTCGAGGCATGGACCGTGGTGAGATCGCCCGATGGACCGCGGCGATGGTGGCCTCCGGTGAGCAGATGGATTTCACCGGGTTGTGTTACCGGGGTAGGCCTTTGGTGACGGTAGACAAGCATTCCACTGGCGGCGTAGGGGACAAGATCACACTGCCGTTGGTTGCCGTGGTCGCCGCCTGCGGCGGGGCGGTTCCACAAGCCTCCGGTCGCGGGCTAGGGCACACCGGCGGCACCTTGGACAAACTGGAGTCCATAGCAGGATTCACCGCCGATCTTTCCCATCAGCAAGTGCGTGAACAACTCCCAGATGTCGGCGCGGCAATTTTCGCGGCCGGCAGACTCGCCACCGCTGACAAGAAGCTGTATGCACTGCGTGACATCACTGGCACGGTTGAGTCGCTAGCGTTGATCGCCAGTTCGGTGATGAGTAAGAAGCTAGCCGAGGGAACCGGCGCGCTGGTGCTCGACGTGAAGGTTGGCTCCGGGGCATTCGTGAAGTCGGCGGAGCAGGGCCGGGAGTTGGCGCAGATCATGATCGAGCTGGGTGCGGCGCATGGGGTAGCTACCCGTGCGCTATTGACGGATATGAACCGCCCGCTGGGTACGTCAGTCGGCAATGCGCTCGAAGTTACCGAGTCGTTGGAGGTGCTGGCTGGTGGCGGGCCTCCCGATGTGGTGGAGCTGACGTTGCGTCTGGCCACGGAGATGCTTGAACTCGCCGGGATAGATGGCTGCGATCCCGCTCAGACACTGCGTGACGGCACCGCGATGGACCGATTTCGACGGCTGATTTCCGCGCAGGGCGGAGACCTATCGGTAGCGTTGCCGGCAGGTACTTACTCCGAGACGCTGACGACCAGTCGGGGCGGGACAATGGGTGACATCGACGCGATGGCAGTGGGCCTAGCGTCATGGCGGCTTGGAGCGGGGAGGTCGTGCCCGGGTGAGCGTGTGCAGTTCGGTGCCGGTGTCAAGATCCACCGCCGGCCTGGGGAGCCCGTCGCGCCCGGCGAGCCGGTGTTCACGCTCTACACCGAGAATCGGGAACGTTTCGGTGCGGCAATGGCCGAGCTGGACGGCGCTTGGAGCGTCGACGACACCCCGCCTGCGCCGCGGCCGTTGGTCGTGGATCGGATAACTCAATGATCACCTCTACGAGTCGACCATGACACCGGATCTAGAGGCGATCAGGCGGGTGCCAAAGGCGTTGCTGCACGACCATCTCGACGGTGGGTTGCGTCCGGCGACCGTGTTAGATATCGCCGGACGGGTTGGTTATGACCGGCTGCCCGCCACCGATGTCGACGCGCTGGCGACCTGGTTCCGCACCGCTTCGCATAGTGGCTCGCTGGAGCGTTACCTAGAGCCGTTTTCGCACACCGTGGCGGTGATGCAGACTCCCGAAGCGTTGTACCGCGTTGCCTACGAGTGCGTGGAAGATTTAGCCGCCGATTCGGTGGTCTATGCCGAGGTGCGGTTCGCGCCCGAATTGCACATCGACCGCGGGTTGTCGTTCGACGACGTCGTCGATGTGGTGCTGGCAGGTTTCGTCGCCGGCGAGAAGGCTTGTGCGGCAGCGGGTCGTCCCATTGTCGTGCGCTGCTTGGTCACCGCCATGCGCCATGCTGCATTGTCTCGAGAGATCGCCGATCTGGCAATTCGATTTCGGGACAAGGGGGTCGTCGGATTCGACATTGCCGGCGCGGAAGCGGGCTATCCGCCGACCCGGCACCTCGATGCATTCGAATACATGCGTGAACGCAACGCGCGCTTCACCATTCATGCCGGCGAGGCATTCGGGCTGCCGTCCATCCACGCGGCGCTTGCATTCTGCGGAGCTGACCGGCTGGGTCATGGGGTGCGGATTGCCGACGACATCGACGTCGAGCCGGACGGGAGTATCCGATTGGGTCGGCTCGCATCGATCCTGCGCGACAAACGGATTCCGCTGGAGCTTTGCCCTAGTTCGAACGTGCAGACCGGCGCCGTGGCGAACATCGCCGAACATCCCTTCGATCTGCTGGCCCGGTCGCGCTTCCGGGTCACTGTCAACACCGACAACCGACTGATGAGCGACACGTCGATGAGTCTTGAGATGCACCGTCTGGTGGAGGCATTCGGCTATGGGTGGAGCGACTTGGCGCGTTTCACCATCAATGCGATGAAATCCGCGTTCATCCCCTTCGATCAGCGCTTGGCGATCATCGACGAGGTGATCAAACCGCGATTCGCGGTGCTGATCGGATAGCCGGGCGGCGATCAGCGCTGGTGGCAAATACGGATGCGTTTTGCGGAGTTGCTGCGCATCGCTGCGCGTACCGGCATACCATCGTCCCCGTGCTGTTCCACGGTGCCACTGCCGAAGGCATTGCGAGTCGTGGGTTCAGGCTGGCGCTGTGGCGCTGGGAAGCCGTCCGCTAATGCCGTTACTGCCGGAGCGTGTTCGCGACCGAGAAGCCAGCCTGTTCGCCCTGCCCGGTGGGCGTGAGCTGGCTTACGTAGAGTGGGGCGACACCGTCGGCTATCCCGCGTTCTATTTTCACGGCACGCCAAGTTCGCGGCTCGAGGGTGCTTTCGCCGATCGCGCCGCAAAACGTCAAGGGTTCCGACTGATCGCGGTGGATCGTCCCGGATTCGGGCGATCAACGTTTCAGGCAGGAAGACGATTTCTTGATTGGCCGTCGGACGTTTGTGCCCTGGCTGATTCGCTCGGAGTCGACGAATTTGGCGTCGTCGGGCATTCAGGCGCAGGACCGCACCTGTTCGCCTGTGGCGCCTTGATTCCGCGGGAGCGGCTTAGATTTATCGGGGCGCTCGGACCGTGGGGCCCGCTGGCCACGCCAGAGATCATGAGGAGCCTCAACGCAGTCGACCGGCTATGCGTGCGATCCGCGCAACATGGACAACGATTTTTCGGTGCCTCGTTCGCGCCGCTCGGCTGGTGCGCGAAGCGTACTCCAGGGGTGTTCGCCACGTTGGTAACGGCGTCAGTGCCCTCGGTTGACAGGTACCGCATGCGCGACGAATCCGTCCGGCGCCACTATGGCGCTATGGTGCTCGAAGCTTTTCGGCAGGGCGGCCGTGGCGGGGCCTATGAATCCTAATCGTTTAGTAGGGATTGGTTACCGGTCCGGGTGTTGGTGACCGGGGCCTGTTTCTTGCGGGATCTGCCGTCAGGTGACGTCTGGTGTTCCCGTCGTTCGACGACTTGAGAAAGAGCGGCGCGTCTGGCGGCAGGTCTTGTCGGGTTGGTGGTGAGATTCCGTTGCCCGAGCCCGTCGCAGGGGTGACTTCCTGATGGTTGTTCTCGAGCCTTGAGCTCTTCGACAGAACGAAGTCCTGCGATGTGCTGGAGTCACGGACGGCTAGTGAGATGACGGACCTTGGAGTCCCGCGATTAGGGCGCCGCGTGAGTCCACCGGTAACGGCGCAACCATCCACCGACGAAAAAGTGAGGACGTCTTGGGCTTGTTTTGTGGAATCGACTGGGCTACTGAGCATCACGATGTTGCTGTGGTTGATGACGACGGGAGGGTGGTAGCCCGTGCACGGCTGGGCAATGATGCGGCCGGGTTCGCGCAGCTGTTGACGTTGCTGGCTGAGGCCGGTGACAGTGCCGCTGATCCGATACCAGTGGGGATGGAAACTGATCGTGGCCTGTGGGTGGCGGCGCTGCGAGAAACTGGCCGGGTGATTTATCCGATCAACCCGTTGGCGGCTTCGCGGTATCGGGCACGGTATGCGGTGTCGGGGGCCAAATCCGATGGTGCCGACGCGGTGCTGCTGGCCAATATTGTGCGCACCGACCCCGGCGCGCACCGCCCATTGCCCGCCGACACCGAGTTGGCCCAGGCGATCCGGGTGCTGGCCCGCGCTCAGCAAGACGCGGTATGGGCACGTCAACACATCGGCAACCAGATTCGCGATGTGCTCAAAGATTTCTACCCGGCGGCCATCACCGCGTTCGCCGACCTGCCCGAGGGCGGGCTGGCTCGTCGAGATGCGCGCACCATCTTGGCTGCTGCACCAACCCCCACCCAGGCGACCAAGCTGACCCCGGCCCGACTGCGCCGACTGCTGGCCAAGGCCGGCCGCCGCCGCCATCTCGACCGTGACATCGAACGGTTGCGGGAGGTGTTCACCGACACCTACCTGCACCAACCACCGGTCGTGGAGAACGCGATGGGTATCCAATTGGCAGGGCTGCTGGGTCAGTTCGAGGCTGCCTGCACCACTGCTGCTGATCTCGCCGAGGCGGCAACCGCCCATTTTGAGCAGCACCCGGACTCCACGATCATCACCAGCTTCCCCGGACTGGGGAACCTGGCCGGTGCCCGGGTACTCGCCGAGATCGGTGATGACCGCGCCCGCTTCACCGACGCCCGCGGACTGAAAGCATTCGCCGGAGCCGCGCCGATCACCCGCGCCAGCGGCAAGAAAACCCTCGTGTTGCACCGCCATATCAAGAACCGGCGCCTGGCCGCCGTGGGTCCCATCTGGGCTTTGGCATCGCTGCGCGCCTCGCCGGGCGCCCGTCGCCACTACGACACCCGCCGCGCCGCAGGAGACTGGAACCACCAAGCCCAACGACATCTGTTCAACAAATTCCTCGGCCAACTCCACCACTGCCTGCAAACCGGCCAGCACTACACCGAACATCTAGCCTTTCCACCTCCTCCCTCGCTCGTGGCTTGACTTTTAACTTCGTGAGATGTCTTTCTCAACTACCGGCCGTGGGAGTTCGACGTCGCCGAGGTAGCCGTTCCTACCCATATCTGGCTGGGCGAACGCGATACTCTCGTGCCGCGCGCCATGGGTGAGTATCTTGAGCAGGCTATTCCACGCGTCGATTTGCACTGGGCTGAAGGCAAAGGGCACTTTAGCGTCGAAGAGTGGGACGCGATCTTGGCAGCCTGTGCCGCCGACATCGACAAGCGTCCCAGCCGCTAGTTGTCGCCGCTGTTCGCGCCTTAGCCGTGACGCACATGTTGGATGTTGTCGCCGGTCTGCGGCGCTATTCGCGCCTTAGCCGTGACTCGACGAATCCCTCCAATTTCTCCCACTCTCGCACCGCTGCCGCGTACGGCGCAGCGGGCTTGCCGACTGAACCGGGATCCAGCACGTAAGCCACCAGCTTGCCCAGCGGCTGGCTTGTCTCGAGCGCCTTGTCGACCGTGCTTTCTTCGGAGTACTCGCCGAGGTCGCGGAGTAGCTCAACGGTCAGATCCAGCTGTTCACGGTCTACTGCGTCCGGCCCGTCGGCGAAATCGTCGGCTAGCCCGCTCAGGACGTAGATGTTGTCTTCGGTGACGTCCACTTCCAGGGAGCCGTCAGTTGCAGCGGTGCGGATGTCGTCGTATGTGCTTAGATCCGACAAGTCGTGGTCGTGCTCGTCGGCAAGGTAGCGCGCTAGGGCTCGTTCTGAGTTGAACACACTTATCCGCCCGTTGCGGCCTAGGAATATCGGGTGGTCGTCTAAGTAGCAACGCAGGGTGAAGAAGGTGCCTGCGCTTGTCATGATCTGGATTGGGTCGATGCCCACTTTCAGCCAGAAGTCCTCGTCACTGCCTAGCACCACATCGTCGGCGGCAGCTCGGGTTTCCTGTTCGGCGTCGGAATCCGCGCCGTCCTCGTCGTCTCCGACGCCGTCATCTTCGTGCCCGTCGGGCTCGTCAGAGGCATCCTCGGAACCTGACTCCTCGTCGAGCTCGTCAGGCTCGGCGGGTTCTTCGGCTAGTTCATCTGCGATCTGTGCCGAAAGCTCGGCATCGATATCGGGCGTGCTGACGATCTCGTCGATTGCTTCGATTACATTGTCCCAGCCGCGACCAATAATTTCGGCGAGCGAATTCCAACGCTTGCGCCCGGCTTTGCCGGTGAAGTGGTCGATGCCACCGGAAACTGTGCCCAAACTGGGGTTGCCGTTGAAAAACTTCGATACTGCAACCAACTCACAGACCGATCCGATGGATGAGATGACCGACAGGGCGGCGGCCAGCGAAGTCACCGAGTCCTCGGTCGGCTTCTCCGCCACCAGCTCCTCGACAATAACCAGATCGAATTGCTTGTCCTCGGCTGGCTGGAAGGTGTGTGCGTGTGCCTCGGTTAGGCCTTTCCACGCGGGGTGATCAGCCAAGTCGTGGTCATCGTTGGTGCGTACAAACGCGATCAGGTCAGAGACGGTCTCGAAGGCGTACAAGTCGTCGCCTTTACCCAGGAACGCCTCCCACTCGTCGCCGGCATCGCGCCAACGTGGAGCCCACAGCGTGTAGCGATCACCAACAGACAGGCTCAAGCGGATGGGCACGACGTCAGCAACCATGCGGCACAGAATAGCGACGACGCCTCTGGCCGGATCCACGGGCAGCCGGCCTCCGGGCGGCTACTCGGTCCAAATATCCGCGACTATCGGAGCGCGCGTGGCCAAGCCAGTCTTGGGTAACCCATACATCTGCTCCAGTGTGGAGAGTACGTTGTAGTGGCTGATGGTCTGGTTGTACGTTCCAGGACGTACGTGGTCGCCGTAGAACACCGTCGGGATTTGGTTGCGACTGGTGTTATCGTCCTCGTCCCATGTCACGATGAGCAGGCTGTTGTTGGCTTTGGCCCAGTTGGCGTACGGGGTCAGCTGACGTTTTAGCCAGGCGTCACCCGCGGCGATCGAACCGTCGTGCATATCGTTGTTGCCGTTGGGAATGACGAACGACACCGTCGGCAGCCTGGCGTAGCTGCCTGGCGCCGGAAACGCCGAAAACGGAACTGACCTTGATGGTGGCACATTACTGAAGTTGACCCACGGTGCGTGTTTGCGTGCGTATGCACCTGCGCTGCAGACAGTAGAGCCAACCGCGGGCAGACTTTCGGCATATCCGACGAACGTGTGCCCAGCGGCCAGCAGTTCAGAGCCCAGATTGGGACGCGCCCCTGCGTTGACTGGACAAGTGTTTGCCTTCAAACCGAATGTGCTGCCGGCGAACAGTGCCAAGTAGTTCGGTTCGCTTGGGTGTGTTTCGGCGAACGATCGGGCCATCATTGCGCCGTTAGCCGCCAGGGCGTTGATGAAGGGAGCCGACTTGTTGCCGATGATGGAGGATTGAGAACGGTTTTCCTCGACCACGACTACTACGTGGGCAAACGTTGGAAGAGCTGCCGCTGCCAGCCTGATGTGCGATGAAGTGTTGCCGACGTGCGCGGAGGGGGGCAGCGGAAATGTGGTGGGTGCCGTCGCGGCGACCGCTAGCGCGCCGAGCAGCGCCAAGGCTCGGCATGCCCTGCCCGGATATCGGGTCGGGTCCTTGGTCCCGGGAATCATGACGGGAGTATATGGGTGGATTTGCTGTGTTCGCCGATAGAAACGCGAGGCCGTTAGCCGGGCTAGTTCTGATTGTTACGTACCCTCGAAACCATGGAAGTGCGTGTTGTCGACCACCCGTTGGCCGCGGCTCGCCTGACTGTGCTGCGCGACGAACGCACCGGTAGCGCGGCTTTTCGGGATGCGTTGGGGGAGCTGACGCTGATGTTGGTTTACGAGGCCACCAGGGACGCGCCGTGCGAACCGGTTCCGGTTCGCACGCCACTGGCTGTGACTGCCGGGTCACGGCTGGCCGACCCACCGCTGCTGGTTCCGGTGTTACGAGCGGGGCTGGTCATGTTGGACAAAGCGCTTGCTGCGATACCGGATGCCCAGGCAGGGTTCGTGGGTATCGCTCGTGACGAGGAAACGCACCAGCCGGTCCCGTATCTGGAGGCCGTACCCGACGATCTGACGGGTCGACCGACAATGGTCCTCGACACCATGCTCGCCACCGGCGGGTCAATTACACATACCGTTGAACTACTGCAACGTCGCGGCGCAACAGAAATCACCGTGCTCTGTGTGGTGGCCGCACCGGAAGGTCTTGCTGCGCTTGAGAAAGCAGCTCCGAATGTGCGGTTGTTCACCGCAGCCGTCGACGACCGGCTCGACGACACGGCTTATATCGTGCCGGGTCTCGGCGACGCTGGTGACCGACAATTCGGCCCCAACCCATCACCAGGCGTGTACCGCGGAGACGAGCTCATTACGCAGCGCACCGGCCCGCTGCCGGGCAGCGGGTAAGTCATCGGTCGCCGCGCATCGAACTTCCAAATAGCACTTCACCTTGGGTTCCGTCCCAGAGGGCCGCACCACAACCCTGATTGAGGTGTCGTCGTCGCTGCCGTTGAAGATCAGTGCATCGCCGATATCTGCGGCGGTGACGGCAAACCCGGCCAGTCGCTTTGGAGGTGTCTTTCGTAGCAGTCTTACCAGGGCGGCAGCCTCCTCGGAGTCGGCGACACGACGCGGAGCCGCCGTGACCTCGTGCACGCCGTGGCGTCGCGCAAGTGCGTCGAGCATGCCGGGCACGGAATCGCCTCGCTCTTTGAGCGCAGCAACCAGATCGCATACCAATACAGCCGCGCTAATACCGTCTTTGTCACGCACGGCGGCGGGGTCGACGCAATGCCCGATCGCTTCCTCGTACGCGTATACCAGGGTTGTGCCGAGTGGCAAATTCGCATCGGCGCGTGCGAGCCACTTGAAGCCGGTTAGCGTCTCGACGTGAACGGCACCGTGGTACTTGGCGATCGCCGCCAGCATCCGCGACGACACCACGGTGCTGGCCACCGCGCTGGTCTCAGGCCTATGTTCACCCACGCGCTCGGTTTGGATGTGCGACAAGATGTAGTCGCCTAGTAGCCAACCAGTTTCGTCCCCGGACAGCATCCGCCATCCCGACTCAGTCGGTATCCCAACAGCGCAACGGTCAGCATCGGGATCCAGCGCGATGGCAACGTCGGCGCCAACCTCGGAGGCCAGGGTGAGTAGTGCATCGGTGGCGCCGGGTTCCTCGGGGTTCGGGAACTTGACGGTAGGGAAGTCTGGGTCCGGCGTGAACTGTGTTGTGACGACGTGTATGTCGTCGAAACCCGCGCGATGAAAGGCGCGGAGCGCGAACGTCCCCCCAACACCGTGAAGTGGCGTCAGAGCTATTCGGACCGAACCGGTGTTGCGCCGAACGCTGGCCGCGCGCTGTACGTAGCGCTCGACGAGATCTACAGCACCGGGGCCGACGGCCTTCCTGGTGATGCGGTCAGCCGGAGGAGCGGCGGCCATCGCCGCCTCGATCTGCCGGTCAGTGGGGGAAACAAGCTGGATGCCGCCGTCGAGAAACACCTTGTAGCCGTTGTCGGTCGCCGGGTTGTGCGACGCGGTGATTTGTACCCCGGCAGCCGCGCCAATGGCGCGTACCGCGAACGCCACCACCGGTGTAGGCGCCGGATCCGGTAGCCGGAGCACCGAAAAGCCCTCTGCAGAAAGCACTTCCGCTGCTGCCGCGGCAAACGTTGACGAGCCGTGGCGAGTATCGCGCCCAACAACCACCACTTCGGACCGCGGGCCGGCTGGCCCTCTGAGCACCTGCGCCAGCGCCCATGTTGCACGCAACACCACTGCGATGTTCATCGCGTCGGGACCGCCACGCACGGGTCCACGCAGGCCCGCGGTACCGAACGTGAGCGGTCGGGCAAACCGCGCCGCAAGCTCGTCAGCGCCGCAGGCGGCAAGTTCGGCAGCCGTCTGCGGATCGGGATCGTGTGCTATCCATTCCTCGGGCGTCATGTGGCTCTGCTCAGCCTGAGGCCTCGAACCGGGCGATGACACCGGCTAGCAGTGAGCCCATCTTCGCCGCAGACGCGGCCCCTGCGGCAAGCACCTCGGCGTGGCTTAGCGGCTCGCCGGTGATTCCGGCGGCGAGATTGGTCACCAGGGAGATACCCAATACCTCGGCGCCCTCCGCGCGCGCCGCGATGGTCTCATGCACTGTCGACATGCCTACTAGGTCGGCGCCCAATGTCCGCAGCATTCGGACCTCGGCGGGCGTCTCGTAGTGCGGTCCGGGCACGCCCGCGTACACACCTTCGGTCAACTTCGGGTCGGTTTGTCGGGCAAGCTCGCGCAGCCGGGGCGCGTACGCGTCGGTCAGGTCGACGAATTGTGCGCCCAGCAGCGGCGAACGTGCCGTCAGGTTCAGATGGTCGCTGATCAGTACCGGTTGGCCGACCTGCAGGTTAGCGCGGAGACCGCCTGCCGCATTTGTGAGCACGATGATCTTTACCCCGGCCGCACAGACCGCTCGAATGGGATGCACGACGTGGCGCAGGTCATGTCCTTCGTAAGGGTGTATGCGACCGGCCAGCACTAGTACCCGGTGCTCGCCGATGCGAAGCGACAACAACTCACCGGCATGTCCGACCGCGCTTGGCGGGCTGAACCCGGGCAGATCGGCCTGAGCGAGCACGGCGTTCGGCGAACCCAGCGCGGCAATGGCCGGCGACCAGCCGGATCCGAGAACTACAGCGACGTCGTGCGCATCGATGCCGGTTCGGTCGCCGATGACCTGCGCCGCCCGCTGCGCCAGTTCGACGGGATTTAGCGGTGGCTCGGTCACACTAGGCGAGCCTAGCCGGACGATGGCGAGCGCGGGACAGCGTCAGCGGGGAGCTGGTCAGTGCTGTCCTCAGCGGCCAAGTTGTCAGACATACCAGCCGACATTCAGAGATGCGCGGATGTGCCGGGCCGGTGGAATGTATTGCGGGTACCCCGCGGTGAGATACTGCGAATATGCCCGGATTGAGCGCACTGGACAACGTCGAGCAAGTGGTGCGGCGCCGCGGCGGCGACCTAGTTGAGTTATCCCACTCGATTCACGCCGAGCCGGAGCTTGCCTTCGCTGAATACCGTAGCTGCGCCAAGACGCAGGTGTTGGCGGCTGAACGCGGTTTCGAGATCACCCCGGCTGTTGCCGGGCTGGACACGGCGTTTCGCGCTGACTTCGGTAGTGGACCGCTGGTCGTCGGGGTGTGCGCCGAGTATGACGCCTTGCCCGGGATCGGACACGCCTGCGGTCACAACATCATCGCGGCTTCGGCGGTGGGCACGGCTCTGGCGCTTGCTGAAGTAGCCGACGATTTAGGGCTTACGGTTGCTTTGCTGGGCACGCCTGCGGAGGAGGCCGGGGGTGGTAAGGCGCTGATGCTGCAGGCTGGGACTTTTGACGATGTTGCGGTGGCGGTTATGGCTCATCCCGGCCCGGTCGACATCGCTGCTACGCGATCATCGGCGTTGTCGGAGGCCGCCGTGCACTACCGCGGTAAGGAATCCCACGCCGCTGTGGCGCCCCATCTTGGAGTCAATGCTGCTGACGCTGTGACCGTAGCCCAAGTCGCTATTGGGGTATTGCGGCAGCAACTGGCGCCCGGGCAGCTGGTGCACGGCATCGTCACCGACGGTGGGCTTGCGGCCAACGTCATCCCCGGGCAGGCGACCATGCACTATGCGATGCGGGCGCTTGAATCTGATTCGCTAAGAGAACTCGAGGCGAGAATATATGCGTGCTTTGCTGCTGGTGCACTCGCGGCAGGCTGTGAGCACGAGATCGAGAATACCTCGCCGTCATACGCGGAGTTGAAACCGGACCGGTGGCTGACCGATGTTTGTCGAGAGGAGATGCGCCGGCTTGGGCGCGAGCCCGTCGACCCCTCGGCGGAAGCCGGGCTGTCCTTGGGCAGCACCGATATGGGCAATGTGACGCAGGTGATGCCAGGGATTCATCCAGTGATTGGTGTCGACGCCGGGGGAGCCACGGTTCACCAGCGTGCCTTCGCCGCTGCGGCCGCCGGTCCCAGTGCCGACTGCGCGGTCGTTGACAGTGCGGTGATGTTGGCGCGGGCGATCGTCCACCTCGCTGAGACCACGGGTGAGCGTGACCGAGTGTTGGCCGCGCAGCAGCGCAGACAAAGCCGGGCAGAAGTATGAGCCTTGTCGACATTGCCGAGTCGTGGCTGGCCGCGCACTACGACGATCTGGTCGCCTGGCGCCGGCACATCCATCGATATCCGGAGCTGGGCCGCCAAGAGTACGCGACCACGCAGTTCGTCGCTGAGCGATTGGCGGACGCGGGGCTTAACCCGAAAGTGTTGCCGGGTGGGACCGGGCTTACTTGCGACTTCGGGCCCGAGGATCGGCCGAGGATTGCGCTGCGAGCCGATATGGATGCGCTGCCGATGGCCGAGCGCACTGGTGCCGCATACGCCTCGACAATGCCCAACGTCGCACACGCTTGTGGCCACGACGCGCACTGCGCGATCTTGCTGGGCACCGCGCAGGCGCTGGCGCCGGTGCCGGAGCTACCCGTCGGAGTGCGGCTAATCTTCCAAGCTGCCGAAGAGCTGATGCCTGGTGGCGCCATCGATGCGATCGCGGCCGGAGCGTTGATTGGGGTGTCGCGGATCTTCGCCCTGCATTGCGACCCGCGGCTAGAGGTTGGAAAAGTCGCGGTCCGGCACGGCCCGATCACGTCCGCAGCCGACCAGATAGAGATCGTCCTGTATTCCCCCGGTGGGCACACGTCTCGTCCGCATCTGACCGCTGACCTGGTGTATGGGCTGGGCACACTGATCACTGGCCTGCCGGGTGTGCTTTCGCGTCGCATCGATCCGCGTAACAGCACCGTCCTGGTGTGGGGGGCAGTAAACGCGGGTGTAGCCCCAAACGCCATTCCGTTAACTGGGACGCTGGCCGGCACCGTCCGCACCGCCAGCCGGCAGACCTGGGTGGACCTTGAGCAAATAATCCGCGAGGCCGTCACGGGCCTGCTGTCGCCGCTGTCTATCGAACACACGTTGCACTACCACCGCGGGGTGCCGCCGGTGGTCAATGAGGACGCCTCGACCCGGATCCTCACCCACGCCATCGAAGCCGTGGGCCCCGATGTCCTTGCCGATACCCGACAATCCGGTGGCGGTGAGGACTTCTCCTGGTACTTAGAGGAGGTCCCCGGCGCCATGGCGCGACTCGGTGTCTGGTCAGGAAGCGGACCGCAGTTGGACCTGCATCAGCCGACCTTTGACCTCGATGAGCGAGCCTTGGGGATCGGGCAGCGGGTCATGGCCAGCATCATTGAGCAGTCAGCTGGGTTTTAGTTCTCCGGGGCTGGCCCGATCGCAACCTCGCCGCCTGGGCGCTCGCTAAGCGGTGGTCCCTGGGCCGATGTTGCGGGCCGGTCGCGTTCGCAGGTCGTGCACGTAGTCGTTGGGTGCGCCGGCGATTTCTGCGGCATCGGCCATCACGCCCAGGTAGCGTGCCGACGGAAGCCCGCCTTCCCAGGCGTCGAGGACGTATAGCCACGCCAGGACGGGATCAATCGTTGTGTCAGACGAGATCCGCTCCACCCTGCAACGGATCTTCTTGTGGACGCCGAACTCCGAGCCTTCCCAACGGTCAAGGTTCATTTCGTCTGCCGGCGTCATGTCGTAGAGCACGACGAAAACCATCGAATGGGGATCCTCGACGATGGTGGCCAGTGCACCTTCCCACCCGATGTCCTCGCCGCCAAACGTCAGTCGCCACCCCGGCAACCAGCCGGTTCCGGCCATCGGGGAGTGGGGTGCCCGCTGCTGCATCTGCTCGGGATGCATGTTTGATCCGTACGCGGCGTAGAGCGGCACGGGGAAAGCTTAAACGGGACCTGCTTGTGTTGGCTGCTTGTGTGTTCATCGTCGCCAAACGGAGTCTGATTGTCGGGTCTTCCCGCCGGTCGCTGCTTGCCGCGCAGCTGCGCGCCAGTTCCTTCTCACGCCGCGCTGCGGCGTGCATCGTCGCCAAGCTGGGTTTGACTGCTCGGCTCCTTCTCACGCCGCGCTGCGGCGTGCATCGTCGCCAAGCTGGGTTTGACTGCTCGGCTCCTTCTCACGCCGCGCTGCGGCGTGCATCGTCGCCAAGCTGGGTTTGACTGCTCGGCTCCTTCTCACGCCGCGCTGCGGCGTGCATCGTCGCCAAGCTAGGTTATGGCTGTGGCGACTCGCATCGTGATCATCGGTGGAGGCCCAGCTGGTTATGAGGCCGCACTAGTTGCCGCAGCACGCGCCGAATCAGCGCAAGTCACCGTGATCGACTCCGACGGCATCGGCGGCGCGGCCGTTCTGGACGACTGCGTTCCATCGAAAACATTCATCGCTTCCGCTGGACTGCGCACCGAACTGCGTCGGGCGCCCCAGCTTGGCTTCGATATTGACTTTGACGACGCCAAGATCTCACTTACCCAAATCCACGCCCGGGTCCGAGCGCTCGCCGCGGCGCAGTCCGCGGACATCACGGCTCAGCTGCTCGGCGTGGGTGTCCAGGTGATCGCCGGCCGCGGCGAGCTGGTCGACTCGGCGCCGGGTCTGGCCCGGCACCGGATCAAAGCTACCGTTGCGGGCGGTGCCTCCACCGAGCTTGACGCCGATGTCGTGCTGATTGCCACCGGCGCTCGTCCGCGGATTTTGCCGGCCGCTGAACCCGACGGTGAGCGCATCTTGACCTGGCGGCAGCTCTACGACCTCGACATGTTGCCTGAGCACCTTATTGTGGTGGGCTCGGGTGTCACCGGTGCCGAGTTCGTGGATGCTTACACCGAATTGGGTGTGCGGGTGACGGTGGTGGCTAGTCAGGATCGGGTGTTGCCATACGAGGATGTCGACGCCGCGGCGGTCCTGGAAGAGTCATTCGCCGAACGTGGTGTGCGTCTGTTCAAGAATGCCCGCGCGGCAGCGGTGACTCGCACCGCCACGGGAGTTCTGGTCACGATGACCGACGGCCGGACAGTGGAGGGCAGTCATGCCCTGATGACTATCGGTTCAGTTCCCAATACCGGCGGGCTTGGCCTAGAACGAGTCGGCATTGAGCTGGGTCGCGGCAACTTTTTGACGGTGGACCGGGTGTCGCGGACATCGGTGAGTGGCATCTACGCCGCGGGTGACTGCACCGGGCTGCTGCCTTTGGCGTCGGTGGCTGCGATGCAGGGGCGGATCGCGATGTATCACGCGTTGGGCGAAGAAGTAAGTCCGATCCGGCTCCGCACGGTCGCGGCAACGGTCTTCACCCGACCTGAGATTGCCGCGGTCGGTGTGCCGCAATCCGCGATCGACAATGGCTCGGTAACGGCTCGCATCATAATGCTGCCGTTAGGCACCAACGCGCGAGCGAAGATGTCCGAAGTACGTCACGGCTTCGTCAAGATATTCTGCCGACAGTCGACCGGTGTGGTGATTGGCGGTGTAGTGGTGGCGCCGATCGCGTCAGAACTCATCCTGCCGATTGCGGTGGCCGTGCAGAACCGCATCACCGTCAACGAGTTGGCGCAAACGCTAGCTGTATACCCATCGTTGTCCGGTTCGATCACCGAGGCCGCTCGCAGACTGATGGCGCACGACGACCTGGACTGAGCGGTGATTTAAGGACGACCGAAGATCGACAACACTAGCCTTAGTTGAGCACCCGCCTTACGACGAGTAACCGACAGGAGTTCCCCGGATGAGGAGTCCTTCGCCGTGAGCCACCCGACTCACGCTCCGGAGACCGGACAGACTTGGCGGGCTTCTTCGCTCGGGCCTAAACAACGTGCGTTGGCTTGGGAGCGACTCGGAGCTGAGCAATTCGACGTGGTTGTCATCGGAGGCGGCGTGGTGGGCTCTGGGTGTGCGCTGGACGCGGCCACCCGGGGGCTACAGGTGGCGCTAGTCGAGGCCCGCGACCTCGCCTCCGGCACCTCGAGCCGGTCTTCGAAGATGTTCCACGGTGGGCTGCGTTACCTTGAGCAGCTGGAATTCGGCTTGGTCCGTGAGGCACTATTCGAGCGCGAGCTGTCAATGACCACGTTAGCGCCGCATCTGGTTAAGCCGTTGCCCTTCTTGTTTCCGGTGACCAAGCGTTGGTGGGAACGCCCGTACATGGCTGCGGGCATCTTCCTCTACGATCGGCTGGGCGGTGCGAAATCGGTTCCGGCGCAAAAGCATTTCACCCGGGCCGGCGCCTTGCGGTTGTGTCCTGGCCTGAAGCGCAGTTCGTTGGTCGGTGGTATTCGCTATTACGACACCGTCGTCGATGACGCGCGCCACACGCTGACCGTCGCGCGCACCGCAGCCCACTACGGCGCGGTTGTGCGGTGTTCAACTCAGGTGGTCTCGTTGCTGCGAGACGGCGATCGAGTGGTCGGTGTTCGCGTGCGCGACTCGGAGAACGGTGCGGTCACCGAAGTCCGCGCCCGCGTCGTGGTCAACGCGACCGGTGTCTGGACAGACGAAATCCAGGCGCTGTCCAGACAGCGGGGACGATTCCAGGTGCGTGCATCTAAGGGCGTTCACGTGGTGGTGCCCCGTGACCGCATCGTGAGTGACGTCGCGATCATCCTGCGCACCGAGAAGTCGGTGATGTTTCTCATCCCGTGGGGCAGCCACTGGATTATCGGAACCACCGATACGGAATGGAACCTAGACTTGGCCCATCCCGCGGCTACCAAGGCCGACATCGACTACATTCTTGAGACCGTCAACACTGTGCTGGCTACTCCGTTGACGCACAACGATATCGACGGGGTGTATGCGGGGTTGCGCCCACTGCTGGCCGGGGAGAGCGACGAAACGTCCAAGCTGTCCCGGGAGCACGCCGTGGCGGTGCCGGCGCCAGGCCTGACGGCCATCGCTGGCGGCAAATACACCACCTACCGCGTAATGGCCGCTGACGCGATCGACGCTGCGGCAGAATTCATTCCAGCTCGGGTGGCGCCGTCGATCACGGAGAAGGTGCGGTTACTCGGGGCCGATGGGTATTTCGCGTTGATCAATCAGGCAGAACATGTTGGTGCCCTGCAGGGCTTGCCCCCCTACCGAGTGCGGCACCTGTTGGACCGTTACGGCGCGCTGATCGATGAGGTGTTGGCGTTGGCGGCCGATCGTCCCGATCTGCTGGACCCGATTACTGAGGCACCGGTTTACCTCAAAGTGGAGGCGGCGTACGCGGCCGCCGCCGAGGGCGCCTTACACCTTGAGGACATACTCGCCCGGCGAATGCGGATCTCTATTGAATATCCGCACCGCGGCGTGAACTGTGCGCGTGAAGTGGCCGAGGTAGTTGCGCCGGTGCTGGGATGGACCGTCAAAGACGTCGACCGCGAGGTCGCGAACTACACGGCGCGGGTGGAGGCGGAGGTGCTGTCCCAAGCCCAGCCTGACGACGTGTCGGCGGATATGTTGCGGGCTAGTGCGCCAGAGGTGCGCGAAGAGATCCTCGAGCCGGTGCCCCTGGAGTGAAAGGCGCAATGAAAAATTCCCGTCCGCTACCGGTTCGGGACGGATTAGGGCCGGCGCGGGTGCGGCTGCACGGGGGACCGGTGCTCGCCGAGCTGACTGCTCGGTTCGGTGCGGCGGCCCGGGCGAAGGTCTTGGCTGGTGAGGTCGTCGACGGCGGCGGTGCGGTCGTCGATGCCGATACCGACCTGGCTAGCGGCTCCGCCGTCTATTTCTATCGCGACCTACCTGACGAAGTGGCGGTGCCCTTCGATATCCCGGTGCTCTATCAAGACGCTGACATCGTGGTCGCCGACAAACCACATTTTTTGGCCACCATGCCCAGGGGGCGGCACGTCGCACAGACTGCGCTGGTACGGCTGCGGCGGGAACTGGATTTGCCTGAGCTGAGCCCGGCCCACCGGCTGGATCGGTTAACCGCCGGCGTGATGCTGTTTACCGCTCGGCGCGAGGTGCGTGGTAAGTACCAGACGTTGTTTGCCCGCGGGCTGGTGCGAAAGACTTATCTGGCTCGCGCGGTAGTCGAGCCAGCCGTGGCGCTACCGCGGCTAGTCCGTAGTCGTATCGTCAAGCGCAGGGGTCAGTTGCAGGCGTTCTGCGTCCCGGGTGCTCCCAATGCCGAGACACTGGTGGAGCTGATATCACCGAATGGTCTGTACCGGCTGACACCGCGCACGGGGCGTACCCATCAATTGCGCGTTCACATGTCGTCGCTGGGGCTGCCGATTATTGGTGACCCGTTATACCCCAACGTAATACCTGTCGCTGACGACGACTTCAATACGCCGCTGCAGCTGCTGGCGCAACACATCGAGTTCGAGGATCCGCTTACCGGATCGTGGCGCAGGTTTGTCAGCCAAAGAGAATTGCGCTGAGGCTCGTTGCGAGTGCAGGTCCGCAGTGAGCGAGACTGACGGCTATGCCCGGGGCAAGTCCGACTTGTGACGTGAGCAATATGCGTCGATGCTCGCGCCGACGAAAAAGCCGTAATGGTAGGCAGGCATGTTGCTGCTAAAAACACTTCATTGACCACGTCGGCAGGCGCGACTCTGGTGTCGAGTTTTACGCAGACAAAATGGCCGGCTGCGATTGCGTGAGCCGACGATACGTGGTCGGTGATGCCCTCAGATTGCAACTCCGCTGGGAAGTTGTTATCGGTTGTGTCGGTGAGATGTCTTGCGCCGTCAAGTCGAGCCGCGACAGTGAGGGTTCGGCTTCTCGCTGTAATTCCCGCGGATGTGACGGCTGGGGCGACAGTCCGTTGGTTGGGTATACATGCCTTGTTCGCCTTCCGGTAGCTCGGTCCGAGGGGGTGTGCCAGAGCATCGGCGACCGGTATTCGGCGGGGCGTCGCGCCGGCTAGTGAGGCTCGGCGATGCCACCTCGGTGATGGTCGGTTTCGGTGTCGGATGAGCCTCGGGGACACATGGATTATCGGCGTCGACAACGTGATCCGGGTGGATCGCCTGTCCAATGCGATAGCGATCGCCGCAACCGAGTGTGGCGATAAGACTCGAGTTGGGTGCTGTGGTGGTCTTGCCGGTGGTTGAAACAGTGGGTCGAACAACAGCTAATTTGGTGCTCTGGCATCGTCGGCGGTGCCGATGCGCAACTAGTCGAGTTGGTTATAAGGTTGTTGTGCTGTAACCGGTCATTAATGTTCGGTGGACCACAGTTGCCGTAATGTTTCAACCTGCGACGGCGACCTCGAAAAGACCGTCTCACCAGGCGACAGCCGCTTGATTATTTGACCAACGTCGCGCTGCTGGGGGCGCGGTGATCGTGGTTCGGCTTTTCATCAATAGAACTAGATCAAAGGAACTAAGTTGAGAATCAAACGATTTAGTGCCTTACTGTGTGTTCCGGTTGTCCTGACGCTGGTGCTTTCTGGGTGTGGCAGTGACAATAAGGCGAGTGTGCCAAGTGCGGCAGCGGGCGCGACGTCGGCGAACGTCAGTTGCGGCGGAAAGAATGCGCTTAAAGCCAGCGGGTCAACAGCTCAAGCCAATGCCATGACCCGATTCGTCGAAACGTTCGAGCGGGCCTGTTCGGATCAGACGCTGAACTATGCGGCCGTTGGGTCGGGCGCGGGGATTCGCGAATTTATCGGCGGCAAAACTGACTTCGGCGGTTCTGACTCGCCTTTGATCCCCAAGGAGTACGCCGCCGGCCAGCAGCGGTGTGGCTCGCCAGTGTGGAACCTGCCGGTGGTGTTTGGCCCCATCGCGATCACCTACCACGTCGACGGTTTGAATTCGTTGATTCTCGACGGTCCGACTGCGGCCAAGATTTTCAACGGCGCCATTACCGCCTGGGACGATCCCGCTATCGAAGCGTTGAACTCAGATGCCAGCTTGCCCGCTGAGCCAATTCATGTGGTGTTCCGTAGCGGCGAGTCCGGCACCACGGATAACTTCCAGAGGTATCTCGATACCGCTTCCAATGACGCGTGGGGTAAAGGTGCCGGCAAGAATTTCAACGGCGGTGTCGGTATGGGAGCTATGGGCAACGACGGCACAGCTGCAGCCGTCAGGCGGACAGAAGGGGCGATCACCTACAACGAATGGTCGTTCGCCCAAGCAGAAGGCCTGGACATAGCCCAGATCATCACGTCGGCCGGTCCGGCACCAGTGGCGATCAGCGCGGAGTCGGTGGGCAAGACGATTGCCTCCGCCTGGATCATCGGCGAGGGCAACGACCTGGTTCTCGACACCATCTCGTTCTATCGGCCGAAACTGCCTGGCTCCTATCCGATCGTGTTGGCGACCTACGAGATCGTGTGCTCGAAGTATCCTGATGCGCAGGTAGGAACGGCTGTAAAGGCGTTCTTGCAAAGCACGATAGGTCCTGGGCAGATTGGTCTGGCCGACCACGGATACATCCCCATTCCGGATACATTCAAGTCGAGGTTATCGAGTGCGGTCGACGCTATCTCGTAATCGACTGTGAATCGGGGCATCGCCGGTGGTGCTGCCCAACGTCAATCCCAGCTGTGCGAATCGTGAAGCTGCCTATCCCCGGGCAGATGTCCTCAGGTGTGTAGGTGATGCCGCGGGCAGTACGCGGCGATGCTGGTGCCGACGAAATAGCCAGCGTGATAGCCGTCCAGGCGACTGCGGCTCATTACGTCATTCGCGATCTCGGATTTGTGCCTACCGAGATCAAGTTCATCGCATACCTCGTGGCCAGCAATGATTGCGGCTTGCGGAGAGGCGAAGTTGATGCCCTTGGACTTCACCGCCTTCAAGAACGCATCATCGACTCCGTCGGCATGCGCGGTCGAGGTTGCTAGTGCCGTGAGGCTAAGCAGCGCGGCTACCAGGGCAAGACTGGTGAATAGCGCTCGCCTGTGTCGGAGCGAGCGCACTTGGCTGGTCGCCATTGCTGAAACCTCCCGCTGAGCGGTGCTCACGGCCATCCGAGCCGCTGGCATTGCGATCATTGCACGTAACGATCGGGCGGGCGATGCGCCTCGATGCGCCAGACCCTCCCTGTGGCCTACAACATTGGCGCTTTGCGTACGTTCCTGGATTTTTGTTGCGCCAGCCCCGGGTGATCACGGCCTTTCGTTCGCCTATACCGGTCGGAACTTTGGCTGAAATCGTCGAGCCTGTTATTTTCCGCGATAGGCGGAGCTGACCGCCGAAGACCGATCTCGCTACCATCCCGCCAGGCGTTCTGCAGTTTGGTGGGCTATGGTTGCGCCGAGACCACCGTCCCATAGGCATCATTCAAGGAATTGAATTGAGAAAACCGATTTGGCGCCGTGCCGCGCATTCTAAGCAGTGGTGCTGGGACGTTGTCGGCATAGGGCAGTGCCAGCAGTCCGGCGGAATCGCAACTACCAGCACGTTATCAGCTGACGCGAGCTTTGCTGACATGTTTCCGCTCACGGCTAATGAGTCGGCAGCCCGCGCAAACGCGGACGCCCGATTGCTTGGAAAATCTTCACGATTCCGATCGAGTCGGACATCCACCGATACCTTCATTGGCTCAAGTCCTGAGTTTTGCGAATCAGTGAACAAAAATACAAATTTTGGCGGCGCAGGTACTGATCGACGCTTGAGCGTGAGGAGGTATTGGTCTTTCATCGGGGGCGCGATAGCGCGAAAGCGGACAATCGTGATTCATTGTGACGTCGGGATCCGTTCGAGCGTCGAGACAGTATGGGACAACTCACACGAGGGCGACGTGCAATGTTCTATGGTTTTTCGCGCGTTGGTCAGCTCAGAGTTCCAGGAAGTTTCCCCGGGTCGTCAATGTGAGATGTCATGGAGTTCCTAACCTCGCCGCCTGAAGTCACGTCGGCACTGCTCCATTCGGGGCCTGGTGCCGAATCACTCGTCGCCGCCGCCAGCGCGTGGCAGCGGCTGGGCGCTGACTTGGAAGACACGGTTCGCTCCTATGCCCCAGTGTTGGCTTCTCTGACTGAGGCCTGGCATGGACCGTCGTCAGCGGCGATGATGGAGGCGGTCGGGCCCTACATGGCTTGGCTGCGCGCCGCCGCGCAGCAGTGCGAGCAGCTGAGTTCCGCGGCGCGGCAAGCTGTAGCGGCATTCGGCTCCACTCTGTCGGCGGTGGTTCCTCCCTCGGTGGTCACCGACAACAGGATCGAGCTGGCACGTTTGTATGCGACGAACCGCTTGGGCGGAAACCTTGCGGCAATTGCCGAAACCGAATCGCAGTACGAGACCATGTGGGTGAACAATTCGGCGGCGATGTATCGCTACCAGGCGGCGTCGGCACAAGCTCTCGCGCTGCCCCAGTTTTCTTCGCCGCCGTCGATAACCAGTTCCACCGGATCGGCTGCTCAAGCCAACGTCGTTCCAACCCCGCTCACCCCTTCGAAGCCCACGACATGGGCGGCGATACTGGCTGCGCTTGCCGCCTTCGACCCTAATGCCGGTTGGTTCGGGTTGGCCAATACCTACGCGAACCAGTTCATCTCGTCCGGATTTCCGATCAATCTGCTCAGTTATGCAGCGCAAAACACCTCAGCGCAAGCGTTGCAGACTGTGGCCCCCGAAATCGGCGAGGGCTTGTTTGAGGGGGAATCGGCCCTGGGCGAGTCGGTGGCCAATTTGTCTAGCGCAACCAGAGCCCTTGGCGGGCTTCAAGCCCCTACCGCAGCCTTGGGTGCTGGGGTGCCCATGGGGAACCTCACCGCGCCACCTGCTGTGGTGAAACTCGTGGCGACTTCGCAGACGCCGGTGCAACTTGCGTCGGCGGCATCTCCGCTGCCTGCGGGGGAAGCCGGGTTGCCCATGCCGCCGATGATGCCAATGCCAATCTCGGCAGGCAGCGGTTGGCGCAAACGAAAACAGCAGAAGTACGAGGACCTTGCGTACGGTTTGGAGGTCAACGGCACGGTCATGCCCCGGTCGCCGTCAGCGGGGTGATCGGATGGTCGACGCTGGCGCTTGGGACGCCCGGTTCTTCGCCGGTGATCATCCGGGGCACCTGTTTCAGCGTTGGCAGCCCGGACACCAGTACCTGATCCGTTCGTCGGCGCTGTCGTACTCGATGAGGGCTCCGCAGCGGTAGCAGCCGTGGCCGGCTCGTCCATAGACCCACAGCCGCCGGCCAGTGCGGGTATCGCCCGTTGTGCAGCGGTTCCGCCGGTTTCGGTTGGACCACAACATGTCTCTGGCCCTGCTAATCAGGCGCTGCGGATCGGCAATGGCGCCCACCGGTGTGGTGGGCAGGTGCCCGCTGACGAAACAGATTTCGTTGCAATAGACGTTGCCTACGCCGGCCATCACTCGCTGATCCAGGAGCGCCTGCGTGATGGGCCGATCTGGATCGGCTGTCAGATTGGCGGTGGCAATCCGCGGATCCCAATCGTCAGCCAGAAGGTCCGGTCCAAGGTGGGCGACGACGAAGCTGTCGTGGCGTCGCTCGAGGATCTCCAGCACGCGCAAGTTGACGCCCACGGCTTGAATGGGACCGGCTTCCAAAATGATTCGAGTTCGGTAATCCACCCGCATCGGGTGCTTGCCCACTCGCCAGCTGCCGTCCATTCTCAGGTGTGAGTGGATGCTGGCCGCCCCGATCCTGATGAACAGATGTTTACCTCGACTGAGCACTTCGTCGACTACCTGCCCGGTCAAGTCGACGGTGGCGAACCGTGGCGTTCGGATGTCGCAGCGCGTCAATGTACGGCCGACCAGATTTTGGCGCAGCGTCGCTGCGGTGCGCCAAACGGTGTCGCCCTCGGGCATGTTCTACCGCAGCCGCAGTCCGCGTGGTGTGCGGACGAATCCGGCTTCCACAAGCGCTTCTGATACCAAGCCCGGCCCGTCTGTCCGCGGCTGTAGAACTGGCACCCCGTCTACCCGTTCGACCAGTATCGCGGAGACACGCCGGGCGCCGACCAAGTGGGCCAGCCCGACCGCCGCCGTGTGGTTGGCCCTGGGATCGTCGGTAAAGGTCAGCAGCGAGCGTCCACCACGTTCGAGGAACCACGCCAACTCGCCGTCCACCAGCACGACTAGCGCCCCGGCTTTGCGACCTGGCCGGGCCGCGCCCTCGCCCGCGGATGCAGGCCACGGCAGGGCCGCACCATAGGGGTTGGCCGGGTCCGCCGCGGCCAGTACTAGCGACCGGGGTGCTGTGTCTTCCGGATCGGTAAAAGAGCCTGGGCCATCCAAGTAGCTGCGCAGCCGGTCTACCGTTGACGCCACGGCGAATTGAGCTCCGCCCAACGACTCCACAAAATAGCCGCGCTGGCATCGGCCGGCGTCTTCGAACGCCCTCAACACCTTGTAGAGCGTGCCGAACCCGCCCGCGACCCCCTCGGCGGCAACTGCGCCTCGCGTAAGTACGCCGTGGCGGTTCAACAGTAACTCGGCTTGGTAGTGGGCTCGTAACGTGGAGTCCGGCTCAGGAAGCGGCAGTGCAGACCAGCGGCCGGCCACGGTGGGCTCGGTCGCGAGTGATGCGGCGTGCGAAATGCTGTAGTGGCTCAAGCGCCCTGGGCGTCCACGCGCGGTCGGCTGTCTAGAGCGGCGTGCAGGTGTGGAACGCTTGCGCGAGCCCGGGCCACTGCCGAGCATTGCTCGGACCGGCGCGAACGTGTCACCGGTGATCCAGCCGGCCCAGACCAGCTCCCACAGAGCGGCTTTCAGCTCCGCCTGGGCGGGCAGTTGCTGCACCATCTGGCGGAAGAAGTACGCCCCGCCGCCGGCGAGCGTCTCTAGGATGACGCGGTGACTATCAGAGAATTCGATCTCGGCCGGTGCGGTCAGAGTTAGGGGTGCGGAATCGGCCGGGTGTAGCGCTATCCAGCCGTCACGACCCGAGATTGACCCGACACCCGACCAGGTGACCTCACCCGTCGCCAACAGCTCGTCGAGCATCGTCGGAGCGTAGTCACGCACTCGCGCGGCGAGGACGAGCGGTTCTAGCGCCGAGGCCGGTATCCGCGCACCCGCGAGTTGTTCGACGACGGACACAAGTCCGTCGAGACCTGAATGTCCCCAATTACCGGTGTAGCCTGACGAACCTGAATCGTTGGCAGTACTTACCTGGTGCCAAGCCGGTAGAAACCGCCCATAGGCGGCGGTGCTGACCGGCTCGACCTGCGCCCGCAGAGCCGCCAGGGAACGGCGCCGCAGAATGCGCAATACATCTGTGTCGCACCATTGTTCGGCTCCGGCTCCGGCTCCGGCTCCGGCGGTGATCTGGGATATGTCAGCCGGATCGGCGGTCACGAAGTCGCCGCGCATCAGTCGGCCGCCACTGGCCAGTCGGCCCAGTACGTCAGCAGTCACTCGCAGGCCCAGGCCGAACCTGGCGGCCGCGGCGGCGGTGGTGAACGGTGTATGAGTGCGCGCGTAGCGGCCGAGCAGGTCGGCCAGGGGGTCGGCGACCGCTTGGGTGAAGCTGGTGGGCAGGCCAACGGGAACCGCCGCGCCGACGCCGTCTCGCAGCCGGCCGATGTCCTCGACGGCGACCCACCATGTTCGTCCGGCAAACGACACCGTAAGTGCGCGCCTGGCGGCGCGCAAACCTTCCAGCCAGCCGCCGACATCGGGCCGACCAGCCCGTGCAGCGACCTCGTCTTCAGCGAGCGGGCCCAGCAATCGAAGCAGATCCGCGACCGCCTCAGCGTCGCGGGCGGCCCGGTCGGCTGACAAGTGTTGCAGCTGGAGGCCCGTCGTGGCGACGACGTCTGGATCGAGCAGCTCGCGAAGCTCGATACGACCGAGTAGCTCGGCCAGCAGCGTGCTGTCCAACGAAAGCGCAGCCGCACGGCGCTCGGCCAGCGGAATATCGCCCTCATAGATGAACGCGCCAACGTAACCGAACAACAGTGACGCGGCAAAGGGCGACGGCTTCGCGGTCTCGGTTTCGGCCACCCGTACTCGGCGCTGCGCGATTTTACTCATCAACGCGACCAGGGTGGGGACGTCGTAGACGTCCTGCAAGCACTCACGGATGGTTTCCAGCACGATCGGGAAATCCGAGTATTTGCGTGCTACCTCCAGTAACTGGGCGGCGCGTTGTCGCTGTTGCCACAACGGCGAGCGGCGGCCGGGGTATCGGCGTGGCAGCAGCAGAGCGCGCGCCGCTGATTCACGGAATCGCGATGCGAAGAGTGCCGATTCGCCAACTTCGGCGGTGACAATTGAGTCGATTTCTTCGGCGTCGAAGACGAACAACTCGGCGCCAGGCGGCGTGTCCGCTGCAGTATCCGATCCCATGTCCGAGCAGGTGTCCGGGAAGCGCACCACAATGCCGTCGTCGGACGCGGTTGGCTTCTCGTCGATTCCGTAGCGTTCGCGTAGACGTCGGCCGACAGCAAGCGCAAGTGGGCCGTGCACCCGCAGCCCGTACGGCGAATGGAGAATTACCCGCCAATCACCGAGCTCGTCGCGAAACCGCTCGACGAGCAAGGTGGTGTCGGTGGGCACGACGCCGGTGGCTTCCCGCTGGTCCTGCAGCAGCGTCCACAAATTGTCAGTCGCGTAGTCGTTGAAACCTAGCGTGGTGCAACGTTTTCCGAATTCATCGCGGTGGAGACGGGCTAGCTCGCTGGTGAACGCGCCCATTGCGGCTCCGAGTTCGGCGGGCCGGCCGACATCGTCGCCGCGCCAGAATGGCAATCGGGCTGGCTGGCCTGGGGCTGGAATAACCAACACCCGGTCGTGGGTGATGTCGGTTATTCGCCAGCTGGTCGCCCCCAGCGAGATGACATCGCCGGGTCGGGATTCATAGACCATCTCCTCGTCGAGTTCGCCTACCCGCGAAGGTTTATCAGAGTCAAGACTAGAAGCCAGATAGACAGTGAACAGACCGCGGTCGGGGATAGCGCCTCCGGACGTGACGGCCAGCCGTTGTGCGCCGGGCCGCGCGGTCAGCGTTCCCCCGAGGTCAGCGTTGCGGTCGTAGACGAGTCGCGGCCGCAGCTCGGCAAACTCGGTGGACGGGTACTTGCCCGACAACAGGTCCAGGGTGGCCTCAAATGCGCTGCGCGGCAGCGTCGCAAAGGGAGCGCTGCGGCGAACGGTGTCGAACCACCGGTCGGCGTCCAGCGGCTCCAGGGCTGCGGCTGCCACCGTGTGCTGGGCCAGGATGTCAAGCGGATTGGCTGGCACGCGCATTGTCTCGATTTCACCGGCGAGCATGCGTTGCACACCGACCGCGCAGCCAATGAGATCAGTGCGATGCTTGGGAAACAACACCCCCCGCGAAATCTCACCGACGTGATGGCCGGCTCGACCGATACGCTGCATGCCGCTAGCCACCGATGGTGGCGCCTCGACCTGGATTACCAGATCGACCGCCCCCATGTCGATGCCAAGCTCAAGGCTGGAGGTGGCCACTACCGCCTTGAGTTGCCCGCGTTTGAGATCGTCTTCGACGAGAGCGCGCTGTTCCTTGCTGACAGAGCCATGATGAGCACGCGCCAATATCGTTGGTGCGCCGAAAGTCTGACCGCTGGCCATGACATGTGCTGGAGCGCCACCGGCGACGTGCGGATTAGGGCTCATGGAAGGCTCTGACAGTGCGACGTTGGACCGCTCGGCGTGGATTTCGTTAATCCGTGCGGTAAGTCGTTCGGCCAGCCGTCGTGAATTGGCGAATACGATGGTCGAATTGTGTGATTCAATCAGGTCGACGAGCCGAGACTCAACGTCGGGCCAGATGGTGTTGTTCGTCAAGTTCGCCATGTCGGGCACAGGCACCTGCACGCTGAGCTCCAGCGTTTTGCGCGGTGCGGGGCTGCGTCCAGATGCCGGTGTAAAAGGCAGGGCCAGTTTCGCTCCGCTGTTAGCATACGGGCGTCTGGTTCGGCGGCAGGTCGATTCGCGGGTTGGGGGTTGTACGGGCCGGTCGTGGTTCGTGCGCCGGCGATGTTTGGGCTATGAGGGCGCTGGTGGTTGTTTCTGCGTGGTCGAGGTGGCGACCGCAGGCGATTCGGGACGCTGACCAGTGGCGCGACGCGATGCCGCGGTGATGAGGGTGCGCTGCCAGTCGGGTGGGACCGCAGCGAAGATTCCGCGGTCGATAGTGGCCAGCGCCTGTGCAGCGACCTCGGCGGGGTCGATGCCGTCGGTGGACATGCCTGTCGAGACCAGGGCGGGGCAGATCATGCTCACGCCGATCGGCGTGTCGGCCAGTGCCAGCGCGGTGTGTTCGGCCACGGCCACGACGGCGTGCTTGGAGGGTCCGTAAGCGCCGCCGCTGGGAAAGGTCAGCACCCCAGCCAATGAGCCGGTGATCAGGATGTGCGCGGGCTGGTTCGCGGCCAGCAGTCTGGGTACGAACGCACGCAAGCCGTTGACAACGCCACCGACGTTGACCGCGAACACCCTGTTCCAGTCAGGAGCGGCCACTTCCCACGGAGCACCAAAGCTCCTACCGGTGATTCCGGCGTTCAGGCACACGACCCGGGCGTCGCCGGCGGCTTCAGCGAGCGATTCGACCGCATCCGGCATGGCAACGTCAGTGGGAACCGCTTGTGCCCCCAGTGACTGCGAAACTTCGCTCAATGTGACGGTGTCGATGTCGGCGAGCACGAGGTTGGCTCCACGGTCGGCCAGTGCATGCGCCAACGCGCGCCCGATGCCACTAGCTGCGCCGGTCACCACCGCTGTCATCCCATTCAGATCCACATTGTGCAGGCTATCGACCACGGCCACGCCGCCGTGGCAAACGGTTTCCCTCACCTCCCCTTACTGGGACCGGGTGGGCGTCGTCACGCGTGCGTGCGCCTCGCTACGCCGTGGCGGAGACGGGATCTGCCTGGCCGGTAGGTGCTTGACTTTGAGGCGGTCGCAGTTGGCGGGGTGAGTCGAGCAGGGATCGGCGTAGGTCTTGCAGCAGTCGGGTGCCGACCGGTGTCATGGTGAGGCCGCGCCAACCGGCCGAGGCGCGGTCGAGCACGGCCCACACCAGGCTGATGGCGCTGGTCTCGCCGGGGAATCGGCCAATGACCTTGGTCCGTCGCTTAGTTTCTCCAAAGGAGCGCTCAATGAAATTTGAGTGCCGAACGCGGCCATGGTGTTCAACCGGAAACCGCAGATAGGCGGTCAGCCCTGCTTTGTCGGTGAGCAGGATCCGCATAGCCGCCGGGTAGAGGTCGGAGTATTTAGCGGCGAACGCCTCGATCCGCTTGTCGACGATCTCAACCAGCTGCGGTCCCGGCTCGATACCCAGGCCGGTGGTATCAAAAATCGCCCAGTATCCGTCACGGACCTCGACTTGCATCCCGGTGGGGATCTTCGCAAGCACGTTGCGAAGGCGATGAATAAGACATCTCTGGCGCAACGCTTTTGGGTAGATTTGTTCGATGGCTGCGATCAGTCCCTTGGCGCCGTCAGAGACGATCAGCAGCGGAGTGGCAAGACCGCGTTCGCGCAGGTCGGTCAGGAAGTCGGACCACGCGTCGGTGGACTCTCCGGTCCCGGGTGACAATCCGACGAACACGGGTTTGCCCTCGGTGGTGACGCCCCAGGCGGCGAGCACAGGCTCGGCCGGCGACCCGGGATGCATCCGAAAGAAACTGGCGTCCAAAAACAGGTAGTCCAGAGCGATCTCACCGAGTGGGCGACGAGCCCACGCCTGGTATTCGGCCCGGATCGCCTTACAGACTTCCGAAACCGCGGACTTGGAGATCGCCGCCTGATCGCCGAGCGCTTCAGCGAGGGTGGCCTTGACATCCCGGACGGACAGGCCGCGGATGAACGAGGCGATCACCAGCGTTTCCAGGGCGTTGGTTTTCGTCACATGCTTACCGAACAGCCGAGAGGCGAACGCTTGCATGGTGCCACGCAGTTTCGGCCGCTCCAAGGTGACCGCACCTGTGGTGGTCTTGATGGTCACCGGCCGATATCCGTTGCGCGAACCGCCGTTAGCGTCGGCACAGGCGGCGGTACGTTGGTAGCGTTCACGACCGAGGAACTCGGTGACCTCAGCCTCCAGGGCCGCCTGCATCAGTAGCTGGGCGCCGAGGCGGGCGATTTCTTCAAGGATTTCAGGCAGTTCCCGATCCTCGGCGAACAGGGCGTCGATTTTGGTGCGGATACGGTCGGTCGCTGATACGCGGACAGGCACGGGCGTGACTCCTTCTTCGCAGACTTGCAGGTCGTGAAGCGGAACCTACGCGCGTGCTCCCTATTTACACCGGATCCCGGACACGACCGCGGTGCGGGCGCCACAATTGTCGTCGGGGACTGTCCGGACAAGAACCGGGCTAGTTCCTCGGGTGGACGTACAGTCGCCGACAACCCGATGCGCTGTGCCCTCAGCCCGCGCGACAGGTCGTCGAGCCGTTCCAACGACAGCGCCAGGTGTGCGCCGCGTTTGGTAGCGGCGATGGCGTGAATTTCGTCGACGATGATCGTCCGCACACCGGCCAGGGTCTGGCGTGCGGCCGAAGTCAGCATCAAGAACAGCGACTCCGGGGTGGTGATCAGCACGTCGGGGGGTGCCGCGATGAGTTGGCGGCGCACCGCAGGTGGAGTGTCACCCGATCGGACTCCCACGGTGATGCCCGGCGCGGGCTGCCCCCGGCTTTCGGCGATGCGGGTCAGCCCGGCCAGCGGGGTGCGCAGGTTGCGCTCGATGTCGACTGCCAGGGCTTTGAGCGGGGACACGTAGAGTACCCGAGTGCCCGTCTTGCTATCCGGCAAAATCGGGGGGCTGGGGTGGTCGGCCAGGTTAGCGAGGCTGTCCAGGGCCCAGAGGAACGCGGCTAGCGTCTTACCCGAACCCGTCGGCGCGATGACCAAGGTGTCGTCGCCATTGGCGATGGCGGCCCAGGCGAGAGCCTGGGCTGTGGTTGGCGCCGCGAAGGTGCTGGAAAACCAGTCGCGCGTGGTCGCGCTGAATCGGCCCAGAGATTCAGCGGCCGGGCCATCAGGGGAGATGTGGTCAGGGCCGGGCGTGCTCATCCAACCATCGTGCCAATTAGCTGTGACAAATCCGAGACTAATCCTCGCCAGGGGTGCAACCACGCGCTTTTGTATCCAGATTGCCCGTCCCGTATCTCGTGTCCGACCGGGGTAGGAACGGATCTGGCTGGATATTGGGCACGCAGGCCTATGCCTCGGACACGATCCTGTTTACACCGAATTGGACGCCTTGGGCTAGCGGCAGCTCGTTGGAGTAGTTGATGGTGTTGGTCGCGCGGCGCATATAGGCTTTCCACGCGTCTGAACCGGATTCGCGGCCGCCGCCGGTTTGTTTCTCGCCGCCGAAAGCGCCACCGATCTCAGCGCCTGAGGTGCCGATGTTGACATTGGCTATACCGCAGTCGGATCCGTCCAGGAAACGTTGCGCTTCGCGTAGGTCTGTTGTGAAAATAGACGACGAAAGGCCTTGTGGCACAGCATTATTTAGCTCAATTGCGGTGTCTAAGCTGTCGTAGGATTGCGCATAGAGGACTGGGGCGAACGTTTCGGTCGCCACGATGGCGGTCTGCGACGGCATCCGGACCACAGCTGGTGCGACGTAGTACGCGTTTGGGTGGTCACTTTGCTGACGCTCACCGCCGACGACCTCGCCGCCGTCGCCGGCTGCCTGTTCCAGCGCTCCGATCATCTCGCGGTAGGCGGTCTCGTGAATCAGTGGTCCGACCAGTGTGCCGGGCGCCGATGGGTCACCAATAGGTAGCTGTCGGCAGGCGGCCACGACACGCTCCAGCACATCGTCGACCACCGAGCGGTGCACGATCAGACGCCGCAAGCTGGTGCAGCGCTGGCCGGCGGTGCCCGCGGTGGCGAACACGATGGCGCGCACCGCCAACTCCAGGTCAGCCGACGGCGTCACGATCGCCGCATTGTTGCCACCCAACTCCAGCAGCGAGCGCCCAAAGCGTTTGGCCACGCGCGGGCCGACCTGCTCGCCCATCCGCACCGAACCGGTTGCCGACACCAACGCGATTCGCGGGTCGTCGACGAGCTGCTCGCCCAGGCCGCGGCCGCCCAGCAACAGGGCGCCCACTGCGGGCGGTGCACCCACCTCGACAGCAGCTCGGGCGAGCAATGCCTGGCAGGCTAGGCCGGTCAGCGGGGTGAGCTCTGAGGGCTTCCACACCACTGTGTCGCCACAAACCAGCGCTATTGCGGTATTCCACGCCCAGACGGCCACGGGGAAGTTGAACGCGGTGATGACGCCCGCCACCCCCAAGGGGTGCCAGGTCTCTAGAAGCCGATGCTCAGGGCGCTCCGATGCGATTGTGCGACCGTAGAGCTGGCGCGACAAGCCGACGGCGAATTGACAAACGTCGATCATCTCTTGTACTTCGCCGAGCGCTTCGGAGGTGATCTTGCCTACTTCGACACTTACCAGTGTCGCGAGTTCATTCTTGTACGTGGTGAGCAACTCGCCGAGCCGGTTGACCAGCTCCCCGCGGACCGGTGCCGGCGCAATGCGCCACTGGGAGAATGCCTTGCACGCGTCGGCGATCGTGCGGTCTGCTTGCTCTGGTGTGGTTTCGGCAATGGTGAACAAGACCTCCCCGGTGATAGGCGTGCTCGCAGCCAGGCCGGCACCGCCCGGCGCGCCCAGGCCGGCGCTGGCCGCGCTCTTTCCAGTGATCATCTCTACGGCTGAGCGCACCCGGGTACGTAGTTCGTCGGACGTGGGTAAAGGGTTGGTGCTCACGTAGGTGCCTCCTGGGAGTGGGCCTGGTAGAGGGCGTAAGGATCGTAAATGTGGCGGCCGATCGCGCCGGCCAACCGCCCGGCGGTGTATCCAGAATCCTCGCCGATCCGAACCTGAGTGCCAGCTTTGTCGGTGGCTGGTGAATCGTGGTCCAGGTTGGAGGCAAAGATGCCCGCCGCTGAGGCGGGCAGGAAGTCTTCGTAGACGATAGGTGCCGTTGGATCGTTGCGCCGGTAGTACGCCAGGCCTTCGGCGGCCATTTGCGCATTGGTCGACGGGAAGAAACGGTCCCACGTCGAGGCAGGATCGGATGCTTGGGCCTGCTGGGCCATGGCTGCGTCGTAGCGTCGTCGGCCTTTGGGGGTCAGCGCGACCCCGCGTGCCTCCACTTCGCCGAATCGAACTCGAAGGCTGCCGCGGATGATAGCGCTGCGCCCCGCCCTGTCGACTCGGAATCGGCACGGTTCGGCGAGGGCGCGAAAAGAGGTCTGGCGCAACAGAACGTCGGGTCCATCGGTGCGAGGAGGGCCCTGAATGGTGTCGATCATGGCAATGCCGCGCTCGGTCATCCGGCGGTAGAGCTCATCAATGTCGAGCACACGAGGCGTCAGGTGGTTGATGTGGGTCGAATTGACCCCAGCGATATCGGCGGCCACTGCGGACACTTTGGACAGCTCGTCGTACCAGGATTTCTCGATGGGTTTGCGCGACAGCGTGAAGGCAGCCACCGCCTTTGCGATGAACGCTGGTGCTTCGTCGGCGTCGCAGCCGCCGTCGACGGCGATCGTTCGCGCCTGCGTGAGCAATGCGGGGTCGAATAACTGGCGGCGTGCGAGGAAAGCATGGACGCGCGTGCGCAGGTCTCGATCGAAATAGCAGGGGTCCTCGGTCGCCAGCATTGACGTGAAGACTCGAAATGGATTGTGTGCGAGTTCACTTACTTCGATCGGTCGGAATGCGGTGGAGACCACTGGAATAGGCGACGCGGCTGAACGCAAGTCGTAGAATCCGACCGGCAACATGCCGAAAGCGGCGAACAGGTCTGCGACAGCGGCGAGTTCGGCTGGGTCGCCGACTCGGATGGCGCCATGCCGTTCCGCGGTGACGCGCTGCAGCGAGCCGAGATGCTGGGCATCTGGATGTGTTTTCACGTAGTCCTGGTTGACCCGCTCGGTCACTTCGACGAGCGTGTGATACGCGGGCACCTCCCTGGCATACATGGCCGACAGTCCTGCGGCGAAGTTCGCGCGCAGCTGCCAGGTCTGTAGCTTCTTCGAAGAACTCATGGTGTGCCGTAGCTACGATAGTCTCCGCCCATGGGTGACGCTCTCGACGATATCGACCGGATTCTGGTGCGCGAGCTGATTGCCAACGGACGCGCAACGTTGTCCGAGCTGGCCGCAAGCGCGGGCTTATCGGTGTCGGCAGTCCAGTCGCGGGTGCGCCGGCTGGAGTCGCGTGGAGTTGTGGACGGGTATTCGGCGCGGATCAACCCGGCGGCTGTCGGGCACCTACTGTCGGCGTTCGTTGCGATCACCCCTCTTGATCCGTCCCAACCCGATGATGCACCTGCCCGACTGGAACACATTGAGCAGATCGAGTCGTGTCACTCCGTCGCCGGCGAAGAGAGTTATGTCCTGCTGGTGCGTGTCGAGTCGGCACCAGCGCTTGAGGATCTGCTGCGTCGGATCCGGACCACCGCGAACGTCCAGACGCGCAGCACGATCATTCTGAGCACTTTTTACAGCGATAGGCAGTCCATACCATAATTGTTACGGCCTATCTAACGTGGAACCGGAAAAAGCGGGCTAGCATGACGGTATGACGGCTGCACTGAAATCCGTAGGGCAAACCGGCGCGAAGACAGCACCTGAACAGGTCGCCGAGGTGCTGGGACGCAACATTCTGGTTGACGGATTCGACTTGGTGCTTGACCTAACCCGGTCGAGCGGTTCGTATCTCGTCGACGCTCGCACTGGTCGTCGCTACCTTGACATGTTCACGTTCGTCGCCTCGTCGGCGCTGGGCATGAATCACCCGGCGCTGGCCGACGATCACCAATTTCGTGCTGAGCTCACCGAGGCTGCACTCAACAAGCCCAGCAACTCCGATGTCTACTCGGTAGCGATGGCCCGTTTCGTCGAGACGTTCGTCCGCGTCCTGGGTGATCCTGCGCTGCCGCATTTGTTCTTCGTCGAAGGCGGCGCATTGGCGGTGGAGAACGCGCTCAAAGTTGCCTTCGACTGGAAGAGCCGCCACAACGAGGCGCATGGCATCGACCCGGCGCTTGGCACTCGGGTCCTGCATCTGCGGGGAGCGTTTCATGGCCGCAGCGGCTACGCCCTGTCGCTGACTAACACAAAGCCGGTCCATGTGGCCCGCTTCCCGCGATTCGACTGGCCGCGTATTGACGCGCCGCACATTCGGGCCAATCTGCCCGAGTTGGCTATGGAAGAGCTAGAAACCGAGTCGTTGCGTCAGGCCCGCGCTGCATTCGAGGCTTTCCCGCACGATATCGCGTGTTTTCTCGCCGAACCGATCCAAGGCGAAGGCGGCGACCGTCACTTCAGGCCACAGTTTTTCGCCGCGATGCGACGGTTGTGCGATGAATACGACGTGCTGCTGATTTTTGATGAGGTGCAGACTGGCTGCGGGCTGACCGGAACCCCTTGGGCTTACCAGCAGTTGGGCGCTGAACCTGATGCCGTGGCATTCGGTAAGAAGACGCAGGTCTGCGGAGTGATGGCAGGTCGCCGGGTCGACGAGATCGGTGACAATGTGTTCGCGGTCAAGTCGCGGCTCAACTCGACATGGGGCGGCAGTCTTGTCGACATGGTCCGCGCTCGCAGAATCCTAGAGATAATCGAAGCCGAAGGCCTCTTCGAACGTGCCGCTGCGCAAGGCCGCTATCTGCGTGCCCAGCTCGACGAGCTTGCCGGTGACTTTCCAGCCGTTGTTCTCGACCCACGTGGTCGTGGCCTGATGTGTGCGTTCAGCATGCAGTCGGCCGCTGACCGTGACAAGTTAATCCACCAGCTGTGGCAACAGGCGATAATCGTGTTACCCACGGGCGAAGACGGCGTGCGGTTTCGCCCCGCGCTGACGGTTTCGCGCGCCGAAATCGACGCGGCCATGGCCGGCATTCGAAGCGCGTTGAGCGCTGTGAAGTAAGGCGCACGTAGTGGCCGATGCGCGTTAGTTGGCCCAGAATGGAGTGAGCAGCGGGCGAAAACCGGACACGAGGTGCACAATGCACGACTCGCGTGAGCGATCACATAGTGATCGACTGGGTCAGGATGGCCGCGAAGTTCGCGCCGCCGTTCGGTTTGCCGTTGTGGCTGCGGTATGTGGTGTCGGTTACCTCGTCATGGCGGCATTGTGGGTGAGCACATGCAGCGGAACAGACCTCGACACGGCCGCTTGCGGCCCACCCGAACGGACCCTGCTGGCGATCGGGGCGCCACTTATCTTGTTTGTCGCCGGGCTCTGGGCCTTCGTGCGCACGTACCGCGTGTGGCGGGACCAGGGGATCTGGTGGGCTTGGCATGGCGCCGGTTGGTTTTTGTTCACGGTGATGATGCTGACGCTCGCGATGGGGTTCCCCCCGATTCTGGGTCCGGTGTTGGCCGGTTGAATTGGTTTCAACAGTCATTAAGTTGTCCGGGCCACGGTGTGGTGGCAGATAATCGCGTCTTTCCTCTCCACAACGGGTACCCCGAGTTCTAACGTTGTTGGTAATGCCCGGCAACGGGCAGCAACAGCTGGAAAGGAGGAGCCATGGGGGATACCTATCGTGACCCCGTGGATCACTTGCGGACGACGCGGCCACTTGCGGGCGAGTCGCTGATCGACGTCTGGCACTGGCCGGGGTACCTCATGGTCGTTGCTGGCGTGATCGGTGGTGTCGGCTCCCTTGCTGCTTTCGGGACCGGACATCACGCTGAAGGCATGACCGCCGGCGTCGCGGCGATTGTCGTCGCGGTAATCGGCTTGGTGTGGCTCGCAATCGAGCATCGGCGGATACGTCGGGTTGCCAACCGTTGGTATGCCGAACACCCAGAAGTCCGCAGGCAGCGGCTCGCCGGCTAGCCCCTAGCCCCGCTTCCGGCGTTCAATGCGACGCGCTTGGTCCTGCGCGTTTGAGGTGTAGCGATGTGTGCTGGCGTGTCTATCAAGGGCGCGACGGCGCCGTCGTGATCGTGATCCATGACCAACCGCAGGAGCACAGAGTTCACGCCAGGACTCGGGGTCTGGTCCAAATCGGGAGTAGTGTCGGTCGAAAATTGCCGGGAGGCCACATGCCCGATGCGGATCTGCGCACTAACAGCCACCCCAGGGGCCACCGCGCCGTCGAGCTGAATGTTGCTGCTCGTCTGGAAAACCTGGCAATGCTGCGAGCGTTGGTCGGTGCCATCGGCACCCATGAGGATCTGGATGTCGACGCGGTGGCTGACCTAAGGCTAGCGGTGGACGAAGCGTGCACTCGGTTGATCTGCTCCGCTACTACCGGTGCCACGCTCAGCCTGGTGATTGATCCCCGCGACGAGCAACTGGTGGTGCAGGCTTACACCGCCTGCACCACCCACGATGTGGTGGCTCGGGGCAGCTTCAGCTGGCACGTCCTGACGTCGCTGGCCGACGACGTCCAGACGTTCCAGGACGGTTGTGCGACCGACTCGGCCGGCAGTGTCTTCGGCATCATGCTGACCGCGCGGCGGGTCGCCAGCAACAGGTGATCGCTTGAGACGTCGGGGTCGGCTTCACGCCGGTGCGGAAGTGTTTCCGGGATGTCCTACCAGTCCGACTCGTCGAACTTGATGACGCCGCGGACGTTCTTGCCATCCAGCATGTCTTGGAAACCCTGGTTGATGTCCTCAAGTCGGTAGGAAGTGGTGACCATCTCATCGATTTTGAGCAGCCCCGACTTGTACAGCGCAGCCAGCTTCGGTGTCTCGACGTGAGAGCTACCACCGCCGAAGATGTTGCCTTTCAACGTCTTCTGCAACATTGCGAACAAGAACAGGTTGAGCTTCACGTCAACATCGGTCATCGCGCCCATGCCGGTCACCACGCAGGTGCCGGTCTTGGCTGTCAGTATCATGGCTTCTTCGATGTACTCGCCACGCATCTCACCGACCGCGATGATCGTCTTCTCGGCCATCACTCCGTGCGTGAGGTCCATGATGGGTGCAATCGCCTCGGCCATTGACGGATAGGTTTGGGTGGCACCGAACTTGCTCGCCTGGTCACGTTTGAAGTCGACTGGATCAATGACGATGGCGTTCTTCGCGCCCGAGAGAACAGCACCCTGCAGCGCGCTAATGCCTATCCCGCCGGCGCCGACAATCACTACTGTTTCGCCGGGCTGTACGTCGGCAACGGTGGTCGCCGATCCGAAGCCAGTCGGCACCGCGCAGCCCATGATCGCTGCGGTCTCGAACGGAATGTCAGAGTCGATTTTGACGACGCTGTCTTTGTGGACGGTCATGTAGGGGGCGAAGGTACCGAGCAGGTTCATCGGCGACACCCCGCTCTCCCCGGCCGTGACGCGGTAGGTGCCGTCCGCGATTGCCTTTCCGCCAAGCAGCACCGCACCGCGATCACATAGCGACCGATAGCTCTTCAGGCATGGCTGGCACTGGCCACATGCGGGAATGAAGGCCAGGATCACGTGATCGCCTTCGGCGAGGTCGGTGACGTTCTTTCCGGTCTTGGTGATCACGCCGGCGCCCTCGTGGCCGCAGAGAGCGGGCAATCCGAGCGGGGTCGCGCCCGTGCTCACGTGGTAGTCGGAATGGCACATACCGGCTGCGTGCAGCCGAATCTGCACCTCGTCGTCGACTGGGTCGCCGACGTCAATCTCGTCTACTCGAAACGGCGAATTCAGTTCCCACAGCAGTGCACCCTTTGTTTTCACGATCCGTGATCATAGATGAGCCATCGCAGGTTTAGCACCCTCGCCAACCTCAACGTGATACGCCTCACCAAGGACGGGCTTGACGCCCAGCCCGTTTCTAACCTATTAGGATTTGCCTATGGGCAAGGTGCAGCCGTGAAACGGCTGAGCGGTTGGGACGCGATGCTGCTTTACAGCGAGGCACCGAATGTGCACATGCACACCCTCAAAATTGCGGTGATCGAGCTTGATGCGAACCGCCGAGACTTCGACATCGACGCGTTTCGCCAGGTCATCGAGAGCCGGCTGGGCAAGCTGGAGCCGTTGGGCTATCAGCTGGTCGACATCCCGTTCAAGTTCCATCACCCGATGTGGCGTGAGCATTGCGAGGTTGACCTCGCCTACCACATCCGGCCGTGGCGGTTGGCTGCCCCGGGTGGTCGCCGAGAGCTGGATGAGGCGATCGGGCAGATCGCTGGTGTTCCGCTGGATCGTGGCCGCCCGCTGTGGGAGATGTACTTTATCGAGGGCTTGGCCAACAACCGGATTGCGGTGGTCGGCAAGATCCATCATGCTCTGGCTGATGGCGTCGCCTTTGCGAATCTGATGGCCCACGCTATGGACCTGGCGCCCGGGCCGGCCGGGGGCCCGTATGTGCCCGACCCGGCACCGACCACATGGCAGCTGATTCGTTCAGCGTCGGTCGATCACCTGCGCCAGATCAGGCGGATCCCCGCAACGATTCGCTACACGGCGCAGGGCATGGGCCGGGTGCGGCGCAGCTCGCGCAAGCTTTCACCAGAACTGACTCGGCCTGTCACTCCGCCACCGACGTTCATCAATCACCGGATCACCCCCGAACGCAGGTTCGCAACAGCCACATTGGCGCTGGCCGATGTCAAGGAAACCGGCAAAAGCCTCGGCGTCACGATTAACGATGTGGTGCTGGCTGTTTCGAGCGGCGCGTTGCGTACGTTGCTGTTTAGCTACGACGGCAACGCTGATCATCCGCTGTTGGCGTCGGTCCCGGTCAGTTTCGACTTCTCGCCGGAGCGGATCTCCGGCAACTACTTCACCGGAATGATGGTGGCGTTACCGGTCGATCTTGACGACCCGATGGAGAGACTGCGGTGTTGTCACGACAATGCGGTCTCCGCCAAAGATGCCTTCCAGCTTGTCGGGCCGGAGTTGGTAAGCCGCTGGTCGGCTTACATGCCTCCTACCGCGTCGGAGTCCTTTTTTCGGTGGGCGGCCAACTGGGAGGGGCGGAACAAGGTGCTTAACGTGCCGATCTCGAATGTTCCAGGTCCGCGCGAACGCGGCAGGGTAGGCGGCGCGCTGGTCACTGAGATCTACTCGGTGGGACCCCTTACTGCTGGAAGCGGTTTGAACATCACCGTCTGGAGTTATGTCGATCAGCTAAACATCTCGGTGCTGACCGACGGTGCCACCGTCAACGATCCGCATGAGGTGACCGAGGCCATGATCGCCGAGTTCATCAAGATACGCGGGGCCGCGGGGCTTCCCGAACACTTGACAATTGTCGAGACCGCGATGGCGCCAGCCTGATCATCGACACGATCGCGGGGCGCGAGTTTCCGCCGATCGTCGTTGCTGGGTCGATATCGAACGCATGGAAGTGATTTTCGACAAAGGTCGGCGCAATGCTGACGATCCTGCTGAGCGCCTACGGCAACGTTATGGGCGCGAACCGCCATTATCGGGTGGGGGAGCGGTCGCGGCCTAAGTTGTTGCGCAGAGGTCTCTGAGCGGGGTTCGAGCGCGGGCACTGGTGCGTCGATCGGCGCGGCTGGTGATCCTAGGTCGTCATTCTGAGTAGCCAGTTCTCTCAATCAATGGGGTGAGCCGGGCCACAGCAGTATGCTTGCTAAAGTAAGCACCGGCTAGCACTTGTGGTAAGCTTTGGTGTATTCCAACTGTGCTTTTTGGGTGATTACCTTGTGGCAACGACTTTCCCTCAACGATTTCGGTGGCACCGTGAGCGCGCGCTCGCGGGCTTCTTTGCAACAGGTCGAGCGTGAGGTGCGGCTGCGCTCAGCCGAGCTGCTCGACCAGTTCGCCAGGTCATTGCACGTGGCCGCCGACGCTGTCGACATACAAGACCGCTCGCCGCGCTGTGGCCAGGCTAACGCCGCGACCCACGTGATCATCACCGACGTAGCCGCGACTCGCTGCTAGCCCAGCACCGCGCCAGAGGCTCTGCCGCGCAACGCAGCTCACGGAAAAGTGCATACTCGTTGGTTTTTGGTGGGGTTGGCCCGTCTGCTCGCCGTCACCCGGTTTGGCTATCGCCGGCTGCGCATCATTCGCGGCCTACTGCTCATCGTGCGACCTGGAGGTCCGAGATCGCGTCGTCGATGGCCTGAATCCACTCGGTTCCAGTGAACTTCATCTCGGCGA
Source organism: Mycobacterium sp. (assembly GCF_965230835.1). GTDB lineage: Bacteria > Actinomycetota > Actinomycetes > Mycobacteriales > Mycobacteriaceae > Mycobacterium. Next base: position 1,264,151 of record NZ_CBDDLW010000002.1, on the reverse strand, counting down.
CATCGCCAACGAAAGCGCTGCTCATGACGATGTCGGGGGCAAACTCACGTAGCCGGTTGAGGCTGGCGGCAAGCGATGTGACACTGCCCCCGTTTTGGGGAAAGGCCAGCGTCGAAAGCTTGCCGTCCCAGGGGAAAATTGTGTCGCCGGTGAAGAGGTAGCTTTTGCCGTGCGGTGATGTGTAGAAGAAGCAGACGCTGCCATCTGTGTGGCCGGGTGTTTCGATGACTTGGACGTCGCCGAGTTGTTGGTCGCCTGGCTTAAGCGTCAGGTCGACTTCGGTGTGCGCACCGATGCTGGGAACTTCGAGTGCGCTGCAGCCGAGCTTGTTGCCAAAGCGTTCCTTGATGCGTGCTAGCGACGGGCTTGCCTCGTCGCGGTGGCTGAGCAGCTGGTACTCGATGCCGCCGAGCTTGTCGATCGCGGCCAGGTCCGCTTCGTTTCCGGTGTTGTAGAACAGAATGTTTCCCGCCTTGGGTCGCTTCACGAGGTAGGCGTAGGTGTTCAGCTCGCCAGAGCTATACCGGCTGCTCTGCCACAAATCGGGTTGCAGTTGCTTCATCGTTTTCCCTAATCGTTTAGTAGGGATTGGTTACCGGTCCGGGTGTTGGTGACCGGGGCCTGTTTCTTGCGGGATCTGCCGTCAGGTGACGTCTGGTGTTCCCGTCGTTCGACGACTTGAGAAAGAGCGGCGCGTCTGGCGGCAGGTCTTGTCGGGTTGGTGGTGAGATTCCGTTGCCCGAGCCCGTCGCAGGGGTGACTTCCTGATGGTTGTTCTCGAGCCTTGAGCTCTTCGACAGAACGAAGTCCTGCGATGTGCTGGAGTCACGGACGGCTAGTGAGATGACGGACCTTGGAGTCCCGCGATTAGGGCGCCGCGTGAGTCCACCGGTAACGGCGCAACCATCCACCGACGAAAAAGTGAGGACGTCTTGGGCTTGTTTTGTGGAATCGACTGGGCTACTGAGCATCACGATGTTGCTGTGGTTGATGACGACGGGAGGGTGGTAGCCCGTGCACGGCTGGGCAATGATGCGGCCGGGTTCGCGCAGCTGTTGACGTTGCTGGCTGAGGCCGGTGACAGTGCCGCTGATCCGATACCAGTGGGGATGGAAACTGATCGTGGCCTGTGGGTGGCGGCGCTGCGAGAAACTGGCCGGGTGATTTATCCGATCAACCCGTTGGCGGCTTCGCGGTATCGGGCACGGTATGCGGTGTCGGGGGCCAAATCCGATGGTGCCGACGCGGTGCTGCTGGCCAATATTGTGCGCACCGACCCCGGCGCGCACCGCCCATTGCCCGCCGACACCGAGTTGGCCCAGGCGATCCGGGTGCTGGCCCGCGCTCAGCAAGACGCGGTATGGGCACGTCAACACATCGGCAACCAGATTCGCGATGTGCTCAAAGATTTCTACCCGGCGGCCATCACCGCGTTCGCCGACCTGCCCGAGGGCGGGCTGGCTCGTCGAGATGCGCGCACCATCTTGGCTGCTGCACCAACCCCCACCCAGGCGACCAAGCTGACCCCGGCCCGACTGCGCCGACTGCTGGCCAAGGCCGGCCGCCGCCGCCATCTCGACCGTGACATCGAACGGTTGCGGGAGGTGTTCACCGACACCTACCTGCACCAACCACCGGTCGTGGAGAACGCGATGGGTATCCAATTGGCAGGGCTGCTGGGTCAGTTCGAGGCTGCCTGCACCACTGCTGCTGATCTCGCCGAGGCGGCAACCGCCCATTTTGAGCAGCACCCGGACTCCACGATCATCACCAGCTTCCCCGGACTGGGGAACCTGGCCGGTGCCCGGGTACTCGCCGAGATCGGTGATGACCGCGCCCGCTTCACCGACGCCCGCGGACTGAAAGCATTCGCCGGAGCCGCGCCGATCACCCGCGCCAGCGGCAAGAAAACCCTCGTGTTGCACCGCCATATCAAGAACCGGCGCCTGGCCGCCGTGGGTCCCATCTGGGCTTTGGCATCGCTGCGCGCCTCGCCGGGCGCCCGTCGCCACTACGACACCCGCCGCGCCGCAGGAGACTGGAACCACCAAGCCCAACGACATCTGTTCAACAAATTCCTCGGCCAACTCCACCACTGCCTGCAAACCGGCCAGCACTACACCGAACATCTAGCCTTTCCACCTCCTCCCTCGCTCGTGGCTTGACTTTTAACTTCGTGAGATGTCTTTCTCAACTACTCGGATCTGGGGTGGTGGTAGTCAGCTGAGTCAGCGTTGGCGGGCCTGTCGCCGCAATCAGTGGAGGCGTTGGCTTTCGTGATTGTTGTGCAGCTGAGTCATATCGCTATCCTGAAACTTGAAGTTGACTTTAAGTCAATACCCAAGCGCATGAGGCGCGTCACATGGATGCCTAATTCTCCGTCGGCGAGGTTGAAACGCCTCTGGGGTTTGCGTCATTAGTGATTGGATGCGGCAGATCTGATCTGGACCCGGTGTGACGGTTTGATCTGGGCACGGCGTTGAACCGTCTCCGGTTTGTGCCCAATTCCTTTCGAGGGAAGGATGGCGCGATGATTGGGTATGAGACGAGAACACGAAGGCTAGGGCGGTGTGGCCATGCGGCGTTGAAGCGGTCTCATCGCGCCCGGGGATGAGCGCGGAGACACTGCGCAAGTTGATGCGCCAGGCCGAGATCGACGCCGGTGAGGCGGTGGGCGTGCCGCGCGAGGAGAAGCGGGCGCTGCGCTGCAAGTGCCGCGAACCCGAATCGATCATCGGAATCCCGAGCTTTTCAAAGCGCGGCCGATCAGCGTTGGCGCAGTCTGGCGGTGAAACCGGTGCGGCAGGACGAAGCCGCCGAGTTTCGAGGCATCGACGAGGAGTAGTCGACTCGGTGCTGCGCGCAGTGCTGCAACTGGAAGCGGAATATTTCGCTCGACCCACGCCGGAAAGTGCACGCGCCCAGAGCAAGAGGATGGTTCATCTTGCTTCTGCTGGTGCGGCGTAGCCCATCGCGAATCGATACGCCCCGATATAGATCTTCGAGGCCTCAGAGTAGGTGCGTAAGCGGTGGCGAGAACATCGGAATCAACGCGGCCCCGTCGACCCCCCCAGCGATGAATGCTCTGCGCAGGCGCTTGATGTGCTGGTTGTGTTTCTCGGTGTCGAGGCGGTGTGCGTCGCTGTTCATCGTGGCTTGCTCTCGGTCGTGGTGGGTTCCTGGCGTGGGTGGAGCTGGGGGTGGATGTCACGTAGTCCGCTTTCCGATCGCTGGCGTGGTTGTTGGTTTTCGCCGGGGTCAGGGGGGTATGAAGCGGGAGGTGTGGGTTGGGCAGCGCTGGCGAGCAGGCGGATGCTGTTTGTGTTGAGTTCGGCGGGTAGTCCGCCGAAGGCGTTGAAGAAGGCGAGGTGACTGATGCCCTCGTCGGCGAATCGCGCGATGAGTGTGGCGGCCTGGTTGGGGTCTCCCAGTACTGCGGTGCCTTGCGTTGTGAGCTGGTCGTAGCAGTCGTTGGGATCTAGCTCGATTCCGGTCTTATTGTGGGCCAGGCGCGCGAGTGCCTGGCCGCCGTGTTCGCGGGCTTCCTCGGCTGTTGGCGCGCAGAACCCGAACGCGACGACAACTGCTTGTTTGGTGTCGGGATCAATTCCGGCGTCGGTGAGTCCTTGTCGGTGTGCGCGGACGCGATCGCCAACTTCAGCGGTATTAGCCGTTCGTGGGTTTGAGATCGTCAAAAGTGACGATCCTGCTCGCCCAACCTGGTAGGCGCCATCGGTGCTCGTTGATGCGATGAACAGTGGTGGGACAGGTTGCTGCGTACAGGCGACGTTGATCGATTCTCGGTCGAACTCGCCGGCTGCTGCGCCTTCGAAGCGGTCGGCGATCTCGGCGAGTGCGGCCCTGTAGATGTCACGTCGTTCGTCGGTGTCGACTCCGACCCCCGCTAGCTCCCAGGAGCTGTTTCCCATCCCCAGCCCCAGATTCAGTCGACCGCCCGAGATTGCGTCGACCATCGCATAGTTCTCGGCGGTGTACAGCGCAGGTCGCATTGGCAGCACTGCGACGCCGGGCGCGACGCGCAGGCGGGTGGTTCGAGCTGCGATGGCTGCTAGCAGCACGGCGGGGTTGGGTGCCGTGCCCAACTGGTGGAAGTGGTGCTCGGCTATCCAGACAGTGTCATAGCCGAGTTCGTCAGCCTCCACGCATTGATCGATCGTTGCGCGGTAGCGGTCGGCGACGGAGTAAGGCAGTTCTGGGTAGTGGTCCAACAGGAAGAAAAGTGATGTCTTCATAGTATCAAGGTAACATAGTACCTTGCACGGAAAGTGCTTAGTGACTTAGTACTGAGAATGGCTAGTACATCGTCGCTATGGTGGCTACGCTATGGGGAATGGCATCTGACCGACTGGCAATTGAGCGTGTGCAAACCGGGGTCCGTATGGAAAAACGGCTGGTGAAGGTTCTGCGCGCCTTCGCCGACTATCTCGACATGAGCATGGGTGACCTCTTAGAGGGGATCATTCTCCACGCTCTCGAAAACAAGCCGCTGCAGTTCAGCCCGCCCATGCTCGACGCGATCAACAATCTCAAAGAGGTCTATGGTCTCGACCTTGTCGCCGCGGACTCACACCAGCTCGTCGAGACAAGCTCTGACGACGCCTAGACGCTCGCAGCGATAACCCAGATGAGTCTATTCGGATGGAAGTCGTCATATCCCACAGCGGTCGGGGGTGGTCCATCCTCGCCGCCGGCCGTCTCAGAACCTCTTCGTTCTCGATTCGGAGCCGCCCTTCACCCGCGACCGCTGGGCCCTTCATCCGTACGAATCTCAGCAGGAACGCGAACATCGCCACACCGGCGCGACGGGCGGCCAACTGGCCGAAGCGATGGGGGACGACACCGTCTCTGGGTTGGCAGTAACGGATGAAAATGCCGCCACAGTGGTCTCAAGAGAAGCTGCCCCAGTCAAGCGATCATCAGCAGGGGTGTCGTGGCCTCGCGAACTACTTACGAGCAGCGTCGGTTCGAACGGAAAGCGTTGCGGTTGAAGGCATGTATTCGCATCGCTTTGCAACGTGGGTTTCGGCCGCGAATCAATCGCGGCAGCGCGGGAACCCCGCCTCGTAGCAGAACGCCGATTTACTCGCCGCTTACTGTGCTAGCCCTGTCGCGTTTGATTGACTGCTGTCTAGCGTTGAGATCAGTCCACTGGGTTTGCCGGCCAGGGCTGCGGCAGCGCTTGCCGCTCGGTCAATGATGGGCAGCTGGATCGCCCGCAGCAGCGCGCGTCGCGCCAGTAGTCCCCGCCGTGATCTGGGCACGAAGAAGCCGCCCGATGCACGGCCGGCCCGCTGGGTTCGCTCGACGACCGGACGCCACAACTTCTCGTAGTCGGCCAGCGCTTCTTCGACACAGGGCGTGCGCGCTAATCGGTCGGCCAGCACGTAGGCGCCGGCCATGCCCATTGATGCGCCTTGGCCGGCGAGCACCGATACCGCGAAGCAGGCGTCGCCGACCAGCACCACGCGCCCTTTGCGCCAGCGCGGCATCAGGATCTGTGCAACCTGGTCGTAGTAGATGTCCGGCGGAGGCGGAAGCTTGCTCAATACCTCCGGAACCACCCAACCCATGCCGCTGTAGGTTTCGCGGAGCGCCGCGCGGGGATCATCGGGCACGGTGGGATCCAGGCTGCGGTGAATGGCGAAGATGGCAACATGATCGTCGCGTATCGCATAGAGACCTAGCAGTCGGTCTATGGTGTCGGTCATCCAGAAGCGGCCGGTGAGCTTTTCGTGGAGTTGGTGGTCATGGAAGGTAAACGCCGCTGTGTGAAAACCCAAGTAGCGCAGGTAATCAGACTCGTCGCCGAAGGTTAGCCGCCGGACAGTTGAATGCAGTCCGTCGGCACCGATTAGAACGTCGACATCGAGCTGGGAGCTATCGTCGAGAAAGACCCGAACCGTACCGCCTTGGTCCTCGACGGCCGTCGGGCTGGTGCCGAAGCGCAGGTCTACCGAGGACGGCAATGAGTTGCGCAGCACATACTCAAGGTCGGGTCGCATCACATCAAGCCGCGGACCCGGAGCCAACAGAGCCATTGGCAGGCTGGCCCGGTGACGTCCATGCGCGTCTACCATGGTGGCTTCCTCAAGGTAGTGCGCGACCTTCTGGATTGCCGGTAGCACGCCCATCGTCTCGGCAGCTTCGTAGCCGTCCCCCAGGAAATCGATCATGTAACCTTGCGTCCGCGGCCCGGACGAGCGCTCCAGCAGCACCACGTCCGCGCCCAGCGTCGAAAGCCGGTTCGCCAAGGTTAGGCCCGTGATGCCAGCGCCGCAGACGAGCGCCTTCATTTTCTTGGTCATCTAGTCCATCTACCTCGTCGCTTCTAGGGAAGTGAGCAAATGGTATCCAGACAAGACGCATGGGTTAGTTCCGACGGTGTCGAAGAAACCGCGGATGCGGGCGCGGTGAGCGTCGATAGTCGAGGTTGACGGGGTACGTCACGCACAACGGGGCGGTGGCCCATGGCGTGCCCAAGCGCGGAAGAAACCCATGTCATCCATGTGCCTGCCGCGCAAAAGCTGTGATGTGTGCGGTCGTGTCGTCGCTTCGTCAGAAGTGAGTCAAAATTCGTCCGGCTACCGGCGGACGCAGCAGGCCGTGCGGCGTTACTTGATCTCGGCCAGCACTGTGCCTTGGGTGATGGCCGCGCCTGCTTCGACAGCTAGCCCCGTGATGGTGCCGTCTTTGTGAGCGGTGACAGGGTTCTCCATTTTCATCGCTTCAAGGACTACCACCAGGTCACCGGCGGTGACTTCCTGTCCTTCTTCGACTGCGACCTTTACCACAGTTCCCTGCATCGGCGCGGTGACCGCGTCGCCTGAGGCCGCCGCGCCGCCGTGTGCGCCCCGCTTGCGCGCCTTGGGCTTGCGGCGGACCGCACCGGCAGGATCGGCGCTGCCGCCGTTGGAAAGCCCCAAATCAGCAGGCAGTGAAACCTCGATCCGGCGCCCGTCGACCTCAACCACAACTTTCTGCCGAGGTCGCGCGTCCTCCTCGTCAAGGGGCTCACCGGCGGTGAAAGGTTCGACGGTGTTATTCCACTCCGTCTCGATCCACCGCGTGTGAACAGAGAATCCCTTTTCATCGCCGATGAACGCGGGGTCGGACACCGCGGCTCGGTGGAACGGGATGACAGTCGCGAGGCCTTCGACTTGGAATTCGTCCAGCGCGCGCCGAGCTCGGGCCAGTGCCTCTTGGCGGTCCGCGCCGTACACGATCAGCTTTGCCAGCATCGAGTCGAACTGGCCGCCGATCACCGAGCCGGTTTCGACCCCAGAGTCCAACCGCACACCCGGCCCACTCGGCGGCTGGAACTTGGTCACCGGGCCAGGGGCAGGTAGGAATCCACGACCAGCGTCCTCGCCGTTGATCCGGAATTCGATGGCGTGGCCGCGGGGGGTGGGATCCTCGGTCAAATCTAGCTTTTCGCCATTGGCAATCTTGAACTGCTGTAGGACCAAGTCAACGCCCGCTGTTTCCTCGGTGACGGGGTGTTCGACCTGAAGGCGGGTATTCACCTCTAGGAATGAGATCAAGCCGTCTTGGCCGACCAGGTATTCAACTGTTCCGGCACCGTAGTAGTGGGCCTCCTTGCATATTCGCTTCGCAGACTCGTGGATCTCCTTGCGCTGCGCGTCAGTCAGGAATGGTGCCGGTGCCTCTTCGACCAGTTTCTGGAACCGGCGTTGCAGTGAGCAGTCCCGGGTGCCCGCGACCACGACGTTGCCGTGCTGGTCGGCGATCACCTGTGCTTCGACGTGGCGGGGTTTATCCAGGTAGCGCTCCACGAAGCACTCACCGCGGCCGAATGCAGCCACCGCCTCACGTACCGCCGACTCGTACAGCTCGGGAATTTCTTCGATGCTGCGAGCCACCTTCATGCCCTTGCCGCCGCCACCGAAAGCGGCTTTGATCGCAATCGGCACGCCATACTCGTTGGCGAAGGCGACGACCTCGTCGGCGTCCTTCACCGGGTCGGGGGTGCCTGGCACCAACGGAGCCTTTGCGCGGGCGGCGATGTGGCGCGCGGTGACTTTGTCGCCTAGGTCGCGGATGGACTGCGGGCTGGGGCCGATCCAGATCAGATCCGCATCGATAACGGCTTGAGCGAAGTCGGCGTTTTCCGACAAGAAGCCATAGCCGGGGTGGATGGCATTGGCGCCTGACTTCGCCGCCGCGTCAAGGATCTTGGCGAAGTCCAGATATGACTCCGCTGAGGTTTGGCCGCCGAGCGCGAACGCTTCGTCTGCCAAGGCGACGTGCGGAGCATCTGCGTCAGGTTCGGCGTACACCGCCACGCTGGGCAGGCCAGCATCGCGAGCCGCACGGATCACTCGGACTGCGATCTCGCCGCGATTCGCGACCAGAACCTTAGAGATCCTCGTGCTGGCGTGACTGGCCACTGCGCCTCCTGTTTGCCATGTCTGCGGGTAGCTCCGCGGGTTTGTCTAAGAGAATTTCTTACAACGATGTCGGGGGAAGTCTAGGCGCTGCGCCGCGCGCCCAGTCAGGCGGTGCCGGATTTCACCGCTTCACGTGGCTTCGCGCAGCCGGCGTTTGATTCGGGCAAGCATTGCTGACATCCCGCGCAACCGGAGCGGGCTGATCAGGGCCGCCAGACCCAGCTCGGTGTAGAAATTCTCGGGCACGGCCAGGATATCAGCGGCGGGTTGGTCGTCGAGGCCGGCCGACAAGATGGCGGCGAACCCGCGGGTTGTTGGTGCTTCAGGTGGTGCGCTGAAGTGGAGGCGCACCCGGTTGGGGTCGTGGGTGTCGACGTGTAGGAAAAGTGGGGACTGGCACTCGGGCACCGGCTCCATCGCGGCCTCGGCCAGTCCGGCCGGCAATGCTGGAAGCTCGTTGGCGAATTCCAGTAGCAACGCCAACTTGTCTTGGCCCTGGACTTCGGCGAAGTCGGATACCACCTCGGCCAGTGGTGTCGGCATGCTCATCAGGTGGGCGCAGCTCCTGGGCTTTCGCCTGCGACGATCGGCACGCGCACCGTGTTTCCCCACTCGGTCCACGAGCCGTCGTAGTTCCGTACGCCGGGTTTGCCCAGAAGGTGCGTCAGCACGAACCAGGTATGGCTCGACCGTTCGCCGATCCGGCAATAGACCACGGTCTTGTCGTCTGCGTCGAGGAAGCCGTAGAGCTCTTCGAGTTCGCTACGGCTGCGGAATTGGCTGTTCTCGCCGACTGCCTTTCCCCATGGGATGGACCTTGCGGTCGGTATGTGGCCGGCCCGCAGCGCGCCTTCCTCGGGGTAGTCAGGCATATGGGTGCGTTTGCCGGTGTACTCGTCGGGGGAGCGAACGTCGATCAGCGGCTGGTTGCCCAGAATGGTCAACACGTCATCTTTGAAGGCGCGGATGGGGGCGTCGTTGCGTTCCACGACGGGATAGCCGGTTAGCGTCTTGGTGGGAACGGCGAGCGTGGTGTCTCGGCGTTCAGCGAGCCAAAGATCACGCCCGCCGTTGAGCAGCCGCACATCCGGGTGGCCGAACAAGGTGAAAACCCAGAGCGCATAGGCTGCCCACCAGTTGCTCTTGTCGCCATAGATGACCACGGTGTCGTCGCGTGCGATGCCTTTGCGGTCCATCAGTTCGGCGAATTGCTCACCGCTTATGTAGTCGCGCACCCTCGGGTCGTTGAGGTCGGTATGCCAGTCGATTTTGACGGCACCGGGAATGTGGCCGACGTCGTAAAGCAAGACGTCCTCGTCGGATTCAACGATGACCAGACCGGGCGAACCCATCTTGGACGACAGCCAGTCAGCGGTGACTAGCCTTTCCGGGTGGGCATAGGCGGATAAGCTGGGGCTTGGATCTGGTGGTAGCGGCACACCCACGAGCCTACCGGTGACCGGCAAACTGCTGTTCGGTCGATGCTCTTGGGTTGCTCGCTGCCGGTCTGTGGCACGGTCTCATTCGTCTCTATATCGAGGGATCACTCTATGCGCCAAGGTGATTGGCCGTCGCTGGGTACGCAATGGCGCCTGCTTTCAGCAACGCGAACTTCTCGAACGACCCGTCAACATCGCACCGTCCAACCTGGCGGATCGCACGAGACTGGGGCCGCCCGAAAAGATCTCGCCCGCGCGGGACGGCCAGCACTATGCGCAGCAAACGGCGGATGCCGATCAGCCGGCGTGAGAGCGTTTCGACGCGCGAATCCTGATGTGGCTAGGTTTTTGTGCAATCGATAAGCACGAAAACTGGGTGATTGACAAAATCGTCCCAAAAGTGATCATCGCTCGAATTTACCGGTTGCGGCAGCGCCTCGGGTGAATGCACCGCGAAATCCCGGAAGCCGGCCCCAGTTAATTCCGTCCGACAAGCGTCCATCGGTAGGTAGTAGTCCTCGAAATCGAGTGAAGTATCCTCGAGTCGTAGCGTAACTTTAATCGGGGCGCCTTCGAATGCGTGGTCCGCTAGTTGGATTTTTTCGTAGCCATATTTTTGGTAATCAAGTGGCCGCTTGAACGAATACACTTCGGGGTTGGTGGTGACGGCGACAAAGCGCCCCCCAGGTTTGATGCGACTTGCCAAACCCTCGCACATGCGCCGCAGCTCGGCGCGGTCTCGCGCGCAGGACAGCAGCCATGCGGCCACGACTAGGTCAAAATCCTGATGTGGAACGGCGGCGGTCCGAGCGTCTTCGACTAGATAAGTTATTCCCAACGGATTATCTGCTTCCTGTTCGCGCGCCAAATTGATCATCCGTTCGGAAATGTCGAATCCAATAACTTCCGCGGCACCGGCGTCGCGAAGAAGTCTGGTGAAACGCCCCTCTCCGCATGCGACATCCAATACTTTTTTTCCTTTGACATCGCCAACTAGTTTTTGTAAAGAATACATCTCCACGCACGTGCTGATTGGTAGGTTCACGCACTCTCCGTACCTATCTGCAATTTTGTCATAATCGGTTGTCAAGGGTATCCCTCCATGGGCTTTATTGATGAACTCCGTGTCACTATAGCTAGCCCGTTTTGTGCGGGATGGGTCGTGCGGTCGGCGGTATAAATGCGAGTCGGTGCCTGTCCAGCAGGAGATTCTTGAAGTCGGCGACGTCTCACGACTTCTCAGTGGTAGGCCGCTGCGCAGCTGAACCGCCGACCTCAATAGCGGCGCAGGCAATCCCGCCGATCAACACCCGGTGGACGCCCCAGGTCGGTCACGGGTTTTGCGCCCACAGCGCGGCGACTGACAGCCCGACCCGCTGCAGCATTGTGCGCAGAAGTGGCAGGCTCAAGCCGATCACGTTCGACGGGTCGCCGTCGACGCCTTCGACGAACCAGCCGCCCAGGCCGTCGAGGGTGAATGCGCCTGCGACCCGCAGAGATTCGCCACTGGCCAAGTATGCCTCAAGCTCTTCCGGCGACGGCTTTCCGAAATATACTGTCGTGATTGATGTTGCGGCGTCGCTGTAGACGGTTTCGCCGTCTAGCAAGCGGATAACAACGTGGCCGGTATACAGCTGCCCGGCCCGTCCTGCCATCGACTGCCACTGTCGTCGTGCCTCGGCGAGGTCACGCGGCTTGCCGCATAGCCGGCCATCAAAGTGCAACATCGAATCGCAGCCAACGACAACGCAATCGGCCGCCAGTGCGCCGTCCACCGATTTAGCGACTTGCTGGGCCTTAGCCTGTGCCAATGCTGATACCACGTCAGCGGGCGCGGCATCTGGACCCAGCCCGGCGCTAACTTCGTCCTCGTTAACGCCGGAGACGATCACTAGCGGATCGATGCCGGCCTGCCGAAGCGCTTTCAGTCGACCGGCGGAGGCCGACGCAAGCACCAGCCGAGTCATCGGCGCATATGCACCATTTCCTGCAATGTGATCCGCTGCCAACTGAAGACGGGATACTGCAGCTTGTCGACAGGCAGTCCCCACCGGTTAGGCTCGTGCGCAATCGGGGCCGCTGGACGGCCGATGCTACCCAGCACAGCGATCAGCGCGCCGATCTCCTGACTCGTAGGTCGTCCCTTGACTATTTCGATATGTGGATCGTGCGAATGCTGCGTGTCATTGGTCATCGTGGACTTACTCGTTTCACTCGACGTCACAGGTGTTGAATTGTTCGTCTGGTTCCCGTCGCTCACTGCGTTCGTTCCGCTCACTCGACGTCACAGGTGTTGAACTGTTCGTCTCGTTCCCGTCGCTCACTGCGTTCGTTCCGCTCACTCGACGTCACAGGTGTTGAACTGTTCGTCTCGTTCCCGTCGCTCACTGCGTTCGTTCCGCTCACTCGACGTCACAGGGGCACATTCCCATGCTTCTTAGGTGGCAGCTGCGCGATCTTTCGCTCCAGCAGGCGTAGCGCAGTCCCGATATAGCCTCGGGTGTGTGACGGAGGGATCACCGCGTCAACGTACCCGCGTTCGGCGGCAACGTACGGGTTGACGAGAGTGTCCTCGTACTCTTGCTGCAACTGCAGCCGGAGTCCGTCGACATCCTCGCCCTTTTTGGCGGCCTCGGCTAGCTGCTGGCGATACACGAAGCCGACGGCGCCGGAGGCGCCCATCACTGCGATCTGCGCGGTTGGCCAAGCAATGTTGACGTCACAGCCCATATCTTTGGAGCCCATCACGCAGTAGGCGCCGCCGTAGGCCTTGCGTGTGATGACGGTGATCTTGGGGACGGTCGCCTCGCCGTACGCGTAGAGCAGTTTGGCGCCGCGCCTGATGATGCCGTTGTATTCCTGGTCGGTGCCCGGCAGAAAACCCGGGACGTCGACCAGCATGACAATCGGAATGTTGAAGCAGTCGCAGGTTCGCACAAACCGGGCTGCCTTCTCTGAGGCGTTGATGTCGAGGCAGCCGGCGAACTGTGTGGGTTGGTTGGCCACGATGCCCACCGTCCGGCCGTCGATGCGCCCGAACCCTACGATGATGTTGGCGGCATAGCCGGCCTGCACCTCGAGGAACTCGTCGTCGTCGAGGATTCGGGTAATCACTTCATGCATGTCGTAGGGCTGGTTGGGTGCGTCGGGTATCAACGTGTCCAACTCAATGTCTTCGTCGGTGAGATTCTCTTCGATTGGGCCCTCGGACGGAGCAGCAGGGTATCGCGGTGCGTCAGAGAAATTGTTGGGCGGAAGGTAACTCAGCAGTTCGCGAACGTAATCGAAGGCGTCATGCTCGCCTGATGCGACGTAGTGTGCGGTGCCGGACTTGGCCATGTGGGTGTGGGCTCCGCCGAGTTCCTCCATCGTGACGTCCTCGCCGGTGACCGTTTTGATCACGTCGGGCCCGGTGATGAACATTTGGCTGGTTTGGTCGACCATCACGATGAAATCGGTCAAGGCGGGGGAGTACACGTGGCCGCCTGCGGCGGCACCCATGATCAATGAGATCTGCGGGATAACGCCCGAGGCGAGGATATTGTTGCGGAAGATCCGGCTGTACAGACCCAGCGAGACGACGCCCTCCTGGATGCGCGCGCCGGCGCCGTCATTGATGCCGATGAGCGGCCGGCCGGTCTTGATCGCCAGTTCCTGGACCTTGACGATCTTCTCGCCGTAGACCTCGCCGAGGCTACCGCCGAACACGGTCGCATCTTGGCTGAAGATGCACACGTCGCGGCCATCGATGGTGCCGTAGCCGGTGACCACACCGTCGCCGAGCGGGCGGTTCTCGCCCAGGTTGAAATTGGTGCTGCGATGTTTGGCCAGCGCATCGAGCTCCACGAATGAATCCTCGTCAAGCAGCCCGAAGATGCGCTCGCGAGCCGTCAGCTTGCCTTTAGCGTGCACCTTCTCGACGGCCGCTTCACCGACCGGATGCAGCGATTCTTCGGTCCGCTTGTGCAGCTCTGCCAGCTTGCCCGCGGTGGTATGTATGTCGATGGTGTGCTCGGAGGCGGGCTCGGCGGTGTGGTCGGTAACGCTTGTCATGGGAGTTGATGCTATCGGCAGCCATCCCGCCGGCTGTCAGGAAGCCTTGGTTTGTCACACGCGTGGGCAATTTTCGTGCCGCCACGCAGTGGGTATTTGCAGTGCGACGCCCCCTGACGCCGAGCGCTCGCTAAGGATGCGGGAAAGCCCGGCAGCAGCGGCGCTCGTGGAAGGTAAGTGCCGCAACGGATTTGGTAATATCCTGTGGTTGACATTCACTCGTGTTGCTGCTGCTCCTGCGCGGCCCTGATATCTGAGCCAATAGGGCGTGAACGTGCGGGTTAGTGCCAGACGCTGAATCGAACCCTTGCTGGCGCGCCGCCGTTGTCAGGTGGTCTCTAGGCTAGGCGGTGATGGACCGCAATCTACTCAGGCTGCCGTTGGATGAGAGCGCGCTGCGCGATGAGCTGATAGGTACGGGCTCGGGTTGGCGGCAACTCGACATCGTAGAGCACACCGGTTCCACCAACGCGGACCTACTGGAACGTGCGGCTTGTGGGCTTGATATCGACGGGGTGGTGCTCATCGCCGAACATCAGACCGCGGGGCGTGGGCGGCATGGCCGCGGATGGTCTGCCGCGCCGCGGGCCCAGATCACGATGTCAGTCGGCGTGCGTGTCGCGGATGTCCCAGCGTCGGCGTGGGGCTTGCTGTCGCTGGTTACTGGTCTCGCGGTGGTTGAATCGGTGACCCCTCTGCTGGAAGGCGTCCCGGTCGAAGCAGGCCTCAAATGGCCCAACGACGTGATAGCCGGTGGCGGCAAGCTGGCAGGCATCCTGGCCGAAGTCGTTCGGCCATTCGCGGTAATTGGCGTTGGGCTCAACGTCACGCAGGCGGCCGAGGAGGTCGACGGTTCTGGGGCGACCTCGCTGCTCGATCTTGGCGTGGCGGCGCCCGACCGGCATCGCCTTATCAGCCGGCTGCTGCGAAAACTGGGAGAGCGTATCGAGATCTGGCGGGTCGCGCGCGGAGCCGACCCGAAGTTAGCTGCCGACTACCGCGCCCACAGCCTGACAATCGGATCGCGGGTACGCGCTTTGCTTCCCGGGGGACAGGAGGTTGTCGGGACCGCGCGTGATATCGACGATCAAGGCCGGCTGTGCTTGGAAACCGGGTTGGAACCGACGTCGGAGACGGGTGCAGGTGCCGTCGGCCAAACTGTCCTCGTTTCAGCCGGTGACGTGGTGCATTTGCGCTAGCTTTGCCACGGCCTGTGTCTCATGACGGCTAGGGTCGCGAGCATGAGATATCCCGACAATGCGCTGGCTGCCGGCGAGCAGGTTGTCCTGCACCGCCATCCCCATTGGAAACGTCTGGTCTGGCCCATCTCTGTGCTGCTCCTGGCGACTGGGCTCGCGGCATTCGGGTCTGGCTTCGTCAACTCGCAAGATTGGCAGCAGGTGGCCAAGAACGTGATCCACGGTGTTATCTGGGCGATTTGGTTGGTGGTTGTCGGCTGGCTGACGTTGTGGCCGTTCCTGAGCTGGTTGACGACACATTTCGTGGTCACAAACCGACGAGTCATGTTTCGGTGCGGAGTATTGACGCGAAGCGGAATTGACATCCCGTTAGCGCGGATCAACAGTGTGGAGTTTCGGGACCGAATCTATGACCGGATGTTCCGCTGCGGGACGCTGATTATCGAGTCGGCGTCCCAGGACCCGCTTGAGTTCTACGACATCCCGCGCCTGCGTGAGGTGCATGCTCTGCTATATCACGAAGTTTTCGACACCCTGGGTTCGGAGGAGTCGTCTAGCTGAGCAAGCTGGTTCTTGCGGGTGCGCCAGGCCCCCAAGAGGGTGACGTTGCCGCCCTTGAGGGTGTCCTCGAAGACTTCGGCGATGCCACCCGCGGTGAGAGCGGATTCGAGTGCCTTGTCGGGGTTGCGGGCAAACTGGTCGGGGAACACCCAGCGTCGGAATGCCCAGAAGCGGAACGCCATCTGTAACAGGTTGCCAATGATGTAGGCGGAGACGAAGTCGGCGACGTTTTCCGCGGTCAGTGACACCATCGGCACCCGCAGTTCCAGCACATAGCTGGAGAACCACAGCGGCGCCATGCTGAGCAGCACTCCGACGCCGCTGAAAGCGAAAAACAGCAGTGCCTCGTGATGGCGCTCGCGCCCGCCACGGTCGCGGAAACTCCACTCCCGGTTCAAGACGTAGGACGCAATGACGGCGACGATCCCGGCGATCACCTTGGCGGTGACCGGCTTCGGTTCGAGAATCGTTAGCTTAAGCGTGTAGAAGATCGCCGAGTCGATCAAGAACGTGGTGCCGCCGACGATGGCAAACTTGATCAGTTCGTGGTGGCGCTTTGCAAAAGGTTGGATCACCCCAGGAAGGCGCGCAATTGTGGCATCGGCAAAGGACACAGGACGCCAGTCTACGGATGGACGCGAAATCGACGCAAAACATGTGGCCGATGACTGGATCACAGCCGATAAACACGCCGGTCAGGCGCCATGACACCATGATGCCCGTGCAGAGTACACGCAGGCCGCTGGTGGCTATGGTCGGTGGCGGTCAACTTGCCCGGATGACCCACCAAGCTGGAATCGCGCTAGGGCAGACTCTGCGGGTACTGGCAACTGCCGCCGACGACCCCGCTGCTCAGGTTGCCCCCGACGTGGTGATCGGTTCGCACACCGAATTCGAAGATCTGCGTCGGGCAGCGGCTGGAGCAGACGTGCTGACCTTCGACCACGAGCACGTACCTTCTGCACTGTTGGACAAATTGGTGGCCGAAGGTGTGAACGTGGCGCCGCCACCGCAGGCTCTGTTGTATGCCCAGGACAAGCTAGCCATGCGGCAGCGGCTAGAAGCGTTAGGCGTCGCTGTTCCTCGTTACCGGGGGATCGACGGCCCGGACAGGCTAGACGAGATCGACGATTTCGCTGCTTGCCTGAGCGGCTCACGTGGTGCGCCGCTTGTGGTCAAGGCGGTCCGCGGCGGGTATGACGGCCGCGGTGTACGGGTGGCACGTGATCTTGCGCACGCACGTGACATCGCCAGCGAATTTTTAGCTGGTGGGGTGCCGGTGTTGGTCGAGGAGCGAGTGGAACTGCGCCGCGAACTATCGGCGCTGGTGGCGCGTTCGCCTTTTGGTCAAGGTGCCGCATGGCCTGTGGTCGAGACGGTGCAACGCGACGGGATCTGTGTGTTGGTGGTCGCGCCCGCGCCGGAGTTGCCGGATGACGTGGCCGCAGCGGCGCAGCAGTTGGGTCTGCGATTAGCGGCCGAGCTGGGCGTGGTGGGCGTGCTAGCCGTTGAGTTGTTTGAAACCAGCGACGGGGTATTGCTGGTCAACGAGCTCGCGATGCGGCCGCACAACTCTGGACACTGGACGATGGATGGGTCTCGTACCAGCCAGTTCGAGCAACATCTGCGTGCCGTGCTCGACTACCCGCTTGGCGACACGGGCACGGTCGCGCCGGTGACAGTCATGGCTAACGTCTTGGGCGCTACTCGGCCGACGGGGACGCCGGCGATGACCCTTGATGAGAGGCTGCATCACCTTTTCGCGCGGATGCCCGACGCTCGGGTTCACCTTTACGGAAAAACGGAACGCCCTGGTCGCAAGATTGGGCACATCAACTTTCTTGGCGCGGACACGACGAGCGTGAGTCGGCTGCGGGAACGAGCGGAGCTGGCTGCGCACTGGTTGTCGTACGGGGAGTGGACGGATGGTTGGGATCCCCATTGCGCCGGTGACGATGCAGAGCGAAGCGATGGGGAGGAGCGGCGCTGATGGGTTTTGCCGGTGACGATGCAGAGCGAAGCGATGGGGAGGAGCGGCGCTGATGGGTTTTGCCGGTGACGATGCAGAGCGAAGCGATGGGGAGGAGCGGCGCTGATGGGTTTTGCCGGTGACGATGCAGAGCGAAGCGATGGGGAGGAGCGGCGCTGATGGGTTTTGCCGGTGACGATGCAGAGCGAAGCGATGGGGAGGAGCGGCGCTGATGGGTTTTGCCGGTGACGATGCAGAGCGAAGCGATGGGGAGGAGCGGCGCTGATGGGTTTTGCCGGTGACGATGCAGAGCGAAGCGATGGGGAGGAGCGGCGCTGATGGGTTTTGCCGGTGACGATGCAGAGCGAAGCGATGGGGAGGAGCGGCGCTGATGGGTTTTGCCGGTGACGATGCAGAGCGAAGCGATGGGGAGGAGCGGCAAACATGACTCAACAATCCCGATGGTCTGAACAGCCGCGGGTCGGGGTCATCATGGGCAGCGACAGCGATTGGTCGGTGATGCAGGACGCAGTTGAGGCGCTGGCTGAGTTCGAGGTCTCGGCCGAGGTTCGGGTGGTTTCCGCCCATCGCACGCCGGCCCTGATGTTCGACTATGCCCGCAGCGCGGTCGACCGTGGTCTCGAAGTGATCATCGCCGGTGCCGGTGGCGCGGCGCATCTGCCTGGAATGGTCGCGTCTGCCACACCGCTTCCGGTGATCGGGGTGCCGGTTCCACTGGCTCGGCTCGACGGCTTGGACTCGCTACTGTCGATCGCGCAGATGCCGGCCGGAGTCCCGGTGGCTACGGTGTCCATCGGCGGCGCCCGCAACGCGGGCCTGCTCGCGGCTCGCATGCTGGGATCGTCCGACCCGCAGCTGCGGGCGCGGGTTATCGCGTTCCAGGACCGGTTGGCCGCGGCCGCGTTAGCCAAAGATGCTGAGCTGCAGCGACTTACAGGTAGGTTACCTCGCGACTAGCAAGGAGGCTGGGATGGCTGTTTGGGCCGGAAACCCTGCGTTCGATCTGTTCCAACTACCCGAAGAGCACCAGGCGTTGCGGGCGGCGGTCCGGGCACTGGCGGAAAAAGAGATCGCGCCCCATGCTGCCGACGTGGACGAGAAGCCTAGGTTTCCTGAAGAGGCGCTGACGGCGTTGAATGCCTCCGGCTTCAACGCCGTCCACGTGCCCGAGGAGTACAGCGGGCAGGGCGCTGATGCGGTGGCAGCGTGCATCGTAATCGAAGAAGTGGCGCGCGTAGACGCCTCTGCGTCGTTGATCCCGGCGGTGAACAAGCTGGGCACCATGGGTTTGATCCTGCGGGGTTCCGACGAGTTGAAGAGACAGGTGCTGCCTACGCTGGCGGTCGAAGGTGCGCTGGCGTCTTATGCATTGAGCGAGCGTGAGGCCGGTTCGGACGCAGGAGCGATGCGTACCCGCGCCAAGGCTGACGGGGACAGTTGGATACTCAACGGTGCCAAGTGCTGGATTACGAACGGCGGCAAATCGACCTGGTACACGGTGATGGCGGTGACCGATCCGGAACGGGGCGCCAACGGCATCTCAGCGTTCATGGTGCACAAAGACGACGATGGATTCGTCGTCGGTCCGAAAGAAAAGAAGCTCGGGATCAAGGGCTCGCCTACCACCGAGTTGTATTTCGAGAACTGTCGCATCCCAGAAGATCGCATCATTGGCGAACCTGGCACTGGCTTCAAAACCGCGCTGGCCACCCTAGACCACACCCGTCCCACGATCGGTGCTCAAGCCGTCGGGATCGCCCAGGGGGCGCTGGATGCCGCGATCGCATACACCAAGGACCGTAAGCAGTTTGGTGAGTCGATAAGCAGCTTTCAGGCTGTGCAGTTCATGCTGGCCGATATGGCGATGAAAGTGGAGGCGGCACGACTGATGGTCTACACCGCCGCTGCGCGCGCCGAACGCGGTGAGCCGGATCTGGGCTTTATTTCGGCGGCATCAAAGTGCTTCGCCTCGGATGTGGCCATGGAAGTCGCCACCGACGCGGTGCAACTTTTCGGTGGAGCTGGCTATACCGTCGACTTTCCAGTCGAGCGGATGATGCGCGATGCCAAGATCACCCAGATCTACGAGGGCACCAATCAGATTCAGCGCGTGGTGATGTCACGGGCGTTGCTGCGCTGATTCGTGGTTCGGGTGGGTGCCATCGGGTTCTTCGGGGCAGACGACGCCGTTCTGATTCACTTCGTACACCCGGGCGGTGGAAATGTCGAAGAACGCACCCACCAGTTGCAGGTCCGCCGCCGCGGCGGCGGACATGATCGGATGATGAGTGAGCCTTTCCAGCTGAACGGCGACGTTTACCCGAAAATTCGTAGCGCGGGAAAGCCCCGCATCTTTAGTGCGGGGATGGAGCGCATCAATTTTGTTTCCGGGGTGGCCACTGCCTGGGGTCGCGGCGTGGCCGCCGCTTGTCGGTGCCCGGCACTATCGTGACTGGTATGAGTGCCGGGGCTGGTGAGGATGCGGGTAGCGGCAAAGCCCGCTACACCTACCGGCTGCGCATGTCGGGCGTCGCCGAAAAGGCTCTCCTGGTCGAGTGGGATCGCTGCCGCTGGGTGTGGAACCAGTGTGTCGCAGAATCGAAAAAAGCGCATCAGGCAGGCCAGACCTGCGGATACGCGGAACTCGACAAGCAACTAACTGGCTGGCGCCAACAGCAGGATTGGCTGGCCGCTGGATCGGCGGTACCGCATCAACAAACCGTGCGTGACTTCGCGAAATCGCGGGCAAAAGCGCTCAAGGACATCCGGAACCGGCTGCCGATGCGAGCCCGTGCTGGATTCCCCACATTCAAGAAGAAGCAACTCGCCGCGCCCACCCTCAACTACAACCGCAACGCCTTCCGGCTCGTAGACCGGGTGCTGTTTTTGGCGAAAGGTGTTGTGGTGCGGCCGGTGTGGTCGCGGGAGCTGCCTACTGCGCCGTCGAGTGTGCGCGTCTACCGCGACAGTCTGGGGCACTGGTATGCCTCGTTTGTGGTGAAAGCCCAAGCCGAGCCGCTACCAGTCACGGGCCGGGTAGTTGGTATCGACTGGGGTGTGAAGGCTATAGCTACCACCACCAGCGCTGAGCATGATTTGGCGCACCCGCAGCACGGTAAAACCGGATCCGACAAGCTGGCCCGCTATCAGCGGGCCATGGCGCGACGGCGCCCCGGAAAAGGGAAGCCAGGTAGTCGGCGCTACCGGGCGGCTAAAAGGTTGGCGGCCAAGGCGCACAAGAAGGTTGCGCGTCAACGCCAGCAGGACGCACGAATGTGGGCGAAAAACCTGGTCAATGATTTCGATGCGGTAGCAGTCGAGGACTTCAAGCCAAAGTTTTTGGCGAAGTCGACGATGGCGCGTAAGGCCGCCGATGCGGGTATCCGTATCGCGAAAACAGAACTTGTGAACATGGCGGGCAAGCATGGCCGTTGTGTTGTGATGGTGGACCCGAAGTACACCAGCACCGACTGCGGACAGTGCGGGGCAAGAGCCACGCACCGCCTGCCGCTGTCGCAACGCATCTACACCTGTGCCACGTGCGGCACAGTCGCGGACAGGGATCGAAACGCGGCGCAGGTGGTTTTAAACCGGGCAGGGCTGAACCCCGGCGGCGTAGACGGTGTAAGACCCGACGCGGCGTAGCTGCGCTAGGCAACCCGAGCTGCGGAATCCCCCGCATTTATGCGGGGGAGCAGTCAAGATGCTCAGCTGGTCGACGTCGTTGAACCCGCTGGATTCGGCGCTGCGGCGGGCAGGATGGTGATTCTGATGCGCGCGGAGGCTGTCGCGTGCATTTTCTAGCCAGCGATCGATGGGCGTGGCAGCGGGTTTCGCGTCTCCGAGGAGCGTCGTCATCGCGCCACACGATGAGTGCCCGCACACCACAATCGAACTCACCCCTAGTTGATTGACGGCGAAGTCAATCGCGGCGTCGACGGATGCGTCGGCGGGATTGTTGGGTACCAGGTTGCCGAAGTTGCGGACGGTGTACAGGTCGCCTGGGCCGCTGGCGGTAATAACATGCGGCAAGATTCGTGAGTCGGCGCAGGTGAGGAATAGCGCATACGGTTCCTGTGAATCAGTGAGGCCAGCGATATGCGGATGCAGGGCGGCGGCACTGTTGCGGTGGTACTCGTCAATGCCGTCGCGAATCGAAGCATTGGCGCCGCTGTGGTGGTTGCCGTTCACTGATCGCCACGGGGCCAGTCCGGTGGCATCAGGCATGAAGTGGCGCTTCGGCGGGCCGGTGTGCGCGTGCTGCAGGGTTCCAGGCGCCGTTTCAACGATCGCTACCGCTCCGCCCCTTGCCTCGTGGGCGCGTTGCCAATCGGAAATGGCCTCGGAAACGGAGTCGTCGATGTAATCCGCGTTCAGGTTTAGCGTCACCGCGGCGCCCTGCGGCAGTGTCGACAAGACCTTGGTCAGGCGGGGCAGCAGCAGAAAACTCGCCGTGCCATCGATATCGACGCGCCACTGCTTCGACAGCTCGCCGCCGACCGGCCTGATCGCGACGGGCGCGCGCACCACCCGGACAAGAAGGAACAGGATCGCGACGGCAAGTCCGATAAGCACGCCTTCCAGCAGATTGAGGAACACAACGCACACGATGGTGATGGCATAGATCGCGAAATTCCCGGTGCGCCAGGCGATTTTGATGTGGGCCAGTTTGACCAGCCGGCCACCGATTACGATGAGTAGGCCGGCCAGAGCGGCCTTGGGAATGAGTTCCACCAGGCCGGTGAAAAGCGACGCAAACAGCAGGATCCAAACTCCGTGCAGCACCGCCGACATGCGGGTGCGGGCACCCGCTGCCACATTGGCCGAACTGCGCACGATGACACCGGTAATCGGCAGCCCACCGAGCAAACCGGACAGCATGTTTGCGCTGCCTTGCCCAATCATTTCCCGGTTGAAGTTCGTCCGCGGCCCTTGGTGCAGCTTGTCGATACCGACCGCGCACAGCAGCGATTCAACGCTTGCGATCAGGGCGATCGTGATGACACCGACGGCTATTGCGCTCGTCTCATGAGCCCAGGACTGCCCGCTGGGGGCCAGCTGGGGCAGTTGGGGTAAACCGATGGCCTGGAAGAAGTTGCCTGAGAGGGCGATGCGTTCCACGTGCAGTTCTACCATCAGCGAAAACACGGTTGCCCCCGCGATGGCGACGAGTGGGCCAGGAACGATGCGCACCTTGGCGGGCATTTTGGACCACATCAACAAGATGGCGATGACAATTCCGCCAACGATCACTTCATGCAGTTCATGGTGGAAAACACCGTCCGGCAGTGCCGCGATGTTCTGCCACGCAGAACTGTGCGAGGAACCGCCCAACAAAACATGAACCTGCTGCAACATGATGGTGACACCGATGCCGGCGAGCATGGCATGTACCACAACTGGCGCTATGGCCAGCGCAGCGCGAGCCATCTGGCTCAGGCCGAACATGATCTGCAGGGCACCCGCGCCGATGGTCATCAGGCACAGCATGGGCCAACCGAGTTCATCGATCAGTCCGGCGACCACAACGGTGAGGCCCGCCGCTGGACCGCTGACCTGAACTGACGAGCCGCCAACTGCCCCGACGACAATGCCGCCCACGACCGCGGCTATCAATCCGGCCATCAGCGGCGCTCCAGAGGCGATCGCGATGCCTAGCGACAACGGCAGCGCAACAAGAAAGACGACCAGCGAGGCCGGAAAGTCGTGCCGCAGGTTACGCCTGAATGACCCAGACTTGGCCACATCCAATAGCCTACCGACAGTGCCGATTGCCGGGTTGGCTATTCGAAACTGGGCAAGAAAGTGGTGTTGTGCTCGCCGGCGGAAGGCGGGTAATCGGTCGCCGTTGCGCTGAAACTGCCGTAGCGCGCTGGCGTACGAATCAGCGTGATGGCGTCGTCGCCGCGGCCAATCTTCAGGGCAAGTTCGTTCTCGGCGAACAGTGGGGTGTCAACGACCTGCTTCCAAGTAAAGGCGAGGCAGGCCATGAGGCCATTTTCTTGAAGCAACTGGACCCATTCCGGGGCAGTTTTGTCGGCCAGGGCCGATTCAAGTTCGTCGGTCAGTTCGGCGTAGTTGACTGCGCGCGATCGTTGGTCACTGAAACGCTCGTCGGAGAGCAGGTCGGGCCGGCCGATCAGATTGCACAGTTTTTCCCAGTGCTTAGGTACGTAGGCGCTGATGACGATGTAGCCGTCGGCTGTGCGGAACGCGTCTGACGGCTGGGTGGCAAAGCCGACCCTTTTTCGCCGCCTGGTTTCGGGTGCTGGACGGGGCGTCGGCTGGCCATCGCTGGTGCGGTTGAGGTGTATGGCCAGTTGGTTGGCCTGTAGGCCAACCGCGACGTCGTACATGGCGACTCGCACGGTGTCAGCTGTGCCGTGGCGTTCGCGGTTGAGAAGCGCGGCCAATACGGCCTGGGCCAGTACATGGCCGCTGGCGTTGTCGACAAGCTGGAACGGGATGATCTGCGGTTTGCCGTCTGGCGTTGGCATCCCTGTAGTCATGCCGGCCTCAGCGGCCACCATGAGGTCGACGCCAGGCCGTGTGCCGTGCGGCCCATTGCCGCCGAAGGCCGACAGGCGGGCGTAGATCAGTCGGGGATTGCGGGATTGCAGGTCGTCGGGGCCTAGCCCCATTCGTTCCATAACCCCCGGTCGAAACCCTTCCAGCACGACGTCGGCGGTGTCGGCAAGCTGCAGGATTTGTTGCCTGGCGTCTTCGGTGCCTAGGTCCACCGTCACTGACTTCTTGCCGCGATTGTTCGGTAGGAAATACGTGGCCAGTGGTGGCCGGCCGGGCAGGACCGCGGTGATGTGCCGGGCTGCCTCCCCGCCGGGAGCTTCGATCTTGATTACCTCAGCCCCCAGGTCGGCGAGCACTTGTCCGGCCAGCGGTCCGGCCACATTCTGGGTGAAATCGAGCACGCGAAACCGGTCAAGGGGTTTGGTGGCGTTGTCGTTCGGCATCATGGGAGCCTTTCCCTAGTCAGCTGACGTCGGCGCTGTTTGGGTCCCTGCCCGCGCAGGCTCTTTCGGCGGTCGTAGTGGTCGCCGTGGCTTCCGACCCGGACGTAAGGTCACCGGTGCTGTAGATGCGCCACATCAGCGATCTCCTCGGAAGCCGCCAGTTGTTGCTTGGCCAGATCCGCCGCAATTGCTCCAAGCGGATCAGTGCCGAGCATATGACGGTCGCGGCGCACCGTCTGAACTGGAGAGATTCGGCGTCGGCGCGTCATGGCTCTACCATCGGCGGGATGGAGACGATGACCGGCGAATCCGACGGATCCATACTGGCTGCGTCGAGGTCGGTTACCCGCGATGCCGAGTGGCACCGGAATGTCCGGTGGGCGCGACGCCTGGCTTGGATCAGCCTGGCCATGCTGCTAACCGAGGGTGCCGTGGGTTTGTGGGAGGGTTTGGCAGTCGGGTCCGTCGCGTTGACCGGTTGGGCGCTTGGCGGCGCATCGGAAGGCCTGGCCAGCGCGATGGTGCTCTGGCGTTTTACCGGAGATCGCACGCTGTCGGAGACTGCCGAGCGGCGGGCGCAACGTGGGGTCGCGGTGTCGTTTTGGCTTACTGCCCCGTACATCGCCGTCGAGTCCATTCGTCACCTAGCGCACCAACATCGGGCCGAGACCTCGGCGATCGGCATCGGCTTGACGGCGATTGCCTTGCTGCTGATGCCCCTCCTCGGCTGGGCGAATCACAAGCTTGGCGCGCGTCTGGGCTCGGGGGCCACCGCAGGTGAAGGCACCCAGAACTATCTCTGCGCTATCCAGGCTGCCGGAGTTCTGATTGGGCTTGCGGCTATGGCTGCCTGGCCGGAGGGTTGGTGGCTCGACCCGATGATCGGCTTAGGCGTTGCCGGTATCGCATTCTGGCAGGGCTTTCGAGCGTGGCGTGGCGACGAATGCAGCTGTGGGCCAGCTCTTAGCTGAGGCGGGAGCTGTTGGCTACCACCGCTACTGACGAGGCGTTGTGCATGATCGCGGCCAGCACCGGTGACAATGCACCCCCCGCGCCGATGAGCAGGCCGGCGGCGTTGACAGCGATGGACATGCCGTAGTTCTGTCGGATGACGTCCACTGCGCGCGAGCCCAGGTCCCGTACGTCAAGCAACCGGTTGAGGTCGTCGTTGGCCAACGCTACATCGGCGGTCTCGACGGCGACGTCGGTTCCAGCTAGGCCCATGGCGATCCCAATATCGGCGGCTGCCAGTGCGGGGGCGTCGTTGATGCCGTCGCCAACCATCCCGACGACAAAACCATCACTTTGTAGTCCGCGTACCACCTCGAGCTTGTCCTCCGGCATCACCTCGGCGCGCCACTCGTCGATCCCCAGCTCACTCGCGACGACTTGGGCGATCTCCGGATGGTCTCCTGTGAGCATGACGATCCGGCGGACGCCGTTGGCCCGCAACTTCGTCAGCACTTCTGCCGCCTCGGGGCGTACTTCGTCCCGTAAGCTGATCAACCCGACGAGCGTGCCGTCCACCGCGAGGAGCAGCGGCGTCTCCGCCTGGCGCCGCAGCTTGTCTACCCACTCCGACGCCTTCTTGGACACCTTCACTTTCTCGGCGCGCAACAGCGACGGGCTGCCCAACAGCAGAGTCTGACCGTCGGCCCAGGTCCGCATGCCCAATCCGACAAGAACTTCGCACTCTTCGTGCGGCGGGATGCTGATGCGACGCTCTTCGGTCGAGCGGATCACTGCTTCGGCTAGCGGGTGCCGCGAGTGGATCTCCGAGCTGGCGGCATAGGCGAGTACCTGTTCGGGCTCCCAGTCCTTGTGCATGGCGACGATATTTGTGACCACCGGGCGCCCTACCGTCAGCGTTCCAGTCTTGTCGAACACGATTGCGTCGACCCTGCCGGCCCGTTCGAGGTGGGATCCGCCCTTGATCAGGATGCCGCGGCGGGCGCCGTTGCCGATCGCCGCGCTGATCGCGGTCGGGGTGGAGAGGCCTACTGCGCAAGGGCAGGCGATCAACAGCATGGTCATTGCGCGTCGGACATCTCCGGTGATCGCTAGTGCGATCGCCGAGACGATGAACGAGGTGGGGACGAAACGGCGAGAGAAGTTCTCGCCGACCGTTTGGATCGGAGCCCGGTCGTGCTGTGCCTCCTCGACTCTGGTGATGATGCGGCCGATAGCCGTTTGATTGCCCACTGCGTGGGCGCGCACCACCAGGCGTCCACGCATGACAACCGAACCGGCGTGTACCCGTGTTCCGGGAACGACGCTCACCGGGAGATTTTCGCCGGTGATGGCAGATTGATTGACGACCGCCTCACCTTCGACAACCTCCCCGTCGACCGGTATGGCGACATGGTCGTGGACGACCACGTCGTCTCCGATCTGCACGGTATCGATCGGCACCTGGACTTCGGTTCCCGCGTCCGCGCCGTCGGTTAAGCGGACCCAGGCTGTGTCTTGATTGCCGCGCAGTAATTCGGAGATCGCCCGCCTGGTGCGTCGCAGCGTCAGGTCCTGTAGGTACTCACCGATATTGAGCAGCCACAACACCGTGA
Source organism: Mycobacterium sp. (assembly GCF_965230835.1). GTDB lineage: Bacteria > Actinomycetota > Actinomycetes > Mycobacteriales > Mycobacteriaceae > Mycobacterium. Next base: position 1,236,945 of record NZ_CBDDLW010000002.1, on the reverse strand, counting down.
GCGCGACCACGTTCTCGCGCAAGATGAGACTCGCGACTGTTGCCGCCGACACCAGCGCGTCGGTGCCGGCTTTGCCGGAGCGCAGCGAGCGCAGTGCGCCGCGCAGGAACGGGTAGCCGGTGAAGATGGTGACGCCGGTGGCCACTAGCCGGCCGCTTGGTCCGAGTAGGGGCGGCCGGGCGAATACGTATCGGCGCACGCCGAGCAGGGCCAGCGCTGCGCCTCCGATGACCATGCGGAGCACGTCGGTGTTGCGGATCTCGGACGAATGTGGCGTTCGCGCTGGAATCAGCTCCGCGGGAACGTGGGCGGCGCCGCGGATTGCGGTCAGCAGCGATGAGCGGTCGCAGCGTCTGGGGGAGTACCAAACGACGACTGAGCCGGTGCGCGGGTAGGCATGTACCGCCCGAACACCGTCTTGCTGGCCGACGGCCTCTTCGACTGCTACCGCGCGGCGGCAATCGTTACGGACCCACGCGACCTGGACCCGCATGCGGCCGGCTGCATCTGAAACCACATGGAGCGAAGGTTCGTCTAGCTGGGCCGCGTCTGGTGCGATAGCGAGGACCATGTCTCGGTGAATCAGTGATCGTGGTCGTGGAGATCGCTGACCGCAGGCGTGGGCGCCTCTTCGCCAATGCGCTCGCGGGCCTCGGCCATCACGTCGGCAATCTTGAGTCGGGTGGATTCCGCGGCTTCCTCAGCCTTGCGGGTTCCGCGTAGTCCCAGTTCCGCGGTCGCCACCGCGGTCTCACGGAGCGGCGCCTTGGCGGCGGCCTTGCGCAGCACCTCGTAGGCGGTTACTCCGGCCAGGCCGGTTACTACCGTAGTTGCTGTTTTTGCCAAGAGTCCGTACAAGGCCATCGCCCGAACCTTCCTTCTGGGTCTGTTGTCGGCACGCCGCACTGCGCTGCCGCCAGGCTAACATTGAAATATCGCGATATCAACATATATTATCCATCGTGCGCTATCGACGATAGCCGCCCGCCCTAGAGGACCTGGGTGACCTTTTCGGCCTGAATCCGGCGTTCCCATACACCCTGATCGCGGTTGGAATCAGGGTGGGCGACCTGCACCAACGACGCGCCGACGGCCATGATTGCCAGCAAGCCATCCACCAACTCGTTGGGTCCAGACCACGATGCGGTGGACAGTGCCCGGTCTGCTGATGTGATGCTTCTCGCCGATGCGGACCTCTCACAGTCGGCGAGGATGTGGTCAACCGATCGGCCGGCCAACGCGGGGCCTGGATGGCGTTCGGGAATGATCTGGTCGCCATGCACCCGCACCGCGGTCGCATAGTCGGTGACCCCCACCGGCATGCCGGGTGCTGGCCGGCCAAACGGATCCAACGACAGCGCTACCACTTCGCCGCCGGCCACCTCGTCGGCCTCATCCAGCCGTTCAGCGGTACACAAAGCAAGATCAACAGCGAGATCGGCAGGGTTGCCCGGTTCGTTTGCGATCAGCACCGCCTCGGCGCCAACCCACCACACCCCGAATAGAACCGCGGCGGTCTGCCAGTGGGCCGGCAGCAAGATTGCGATCCGGCTGGCCGGCCCAACGGCCAGCTCGTCGCGCAGCAAGTTTCCGGTCTTTGCGGCCCAGTTGGCTAAGGTGGCTGCAGACAACTCGACCCGTTCGCCCGTTGCGTCGTCGTAGTAGGTGATGCGCGGGCCGACCGGGTCGGCCCGCAGCATCGGATCCAGGATCGCTGCGCTGAGCGTGGTTAGTTTATGCACTCGGGCTTGTCGGAGCCGGCGGTAAGGATGGGCGACGGGGGCTGGCCGGTGCTGTCATGGGGTTCAGCGTATGACGAGGTGGCTGGCGTGACGGATCCGCCGCCGAGTCCGGAGCCCGGGCCGCTGTAGTCCTCGGCCAGCACAACTCGGACCGCTCCCGCCGGTAGAGATGAGTCTTCGACGACCGGCAGCCCGCCCAACTCTTGTGAGATTCCCTGCGCGCCCAGGTCGTCAGTCGCGGCCGCTCGCACCTGGCTGCCCTCGATATGAGGCCCCTCGTTGTTCGCGACAGAGCCAGTGGCAAATCCTTTGGATGTCAGCACCTCTGACACCGCGGCCGCGAGCCCGTTGATGTCGGTGTCATTAAGCACGCTGGCAGTTGTCTTGGCTGGGGTGTAGGCCAATTCCTCGGTCTTGCCCTGGTTCTGCTCATGAAGCAGTCCCGCAACCCACTCCTGAACCTGGCGTGGGTCGACTCGCACCACGCTGTGCATGCCATCGTCGCTCCAACCGGCCCGGTCGAGCACGGGGATGGTGGCGAATGCGACGTTACCGCCGGAAAGCTCTTGCAGCTGCTTGACGAAATCCATGATGTCCCAGCCGGAGGACAGCACCACCGAGCGCTGGACGGCCTGTTCAAGACGCCTTAAGGTGGCTGGGCTCGACAGCGTCTTGCTGGAGATGACCCGGTGGGCCAAGGACGCCATCACCGCCTGCTGGCGTACCACCCGGTCCAAGTCGCCGCGCGGCAGCTCGTGACGCTGGCGGACAAAGCTGAGCGCCTGCGGACCATTGAGTTTCTGCTGGCCGGCCGGGAAATCGGCACCTGAAAGTGGTTCGTAGACAGGATCGTTGAGGCATACTTGGACGCCGCCGAGCGCGTCGGCGATCAACGCGAAACCGAGCAGCCCGATCTCCGCGTAGTGGTCCACGGTGACTCCGGTCAGGTCGGCGACTGTCTTGATCAGCGCCTCGCGCCCAGCCTCGGTGCCAGCCGCTTCGGCTTCGGCGGCGGAGGCGCCGGCCTGGACCAACCGAGCTCGCTTTGTCTCTCTGGTTTCGCCGTAGACTCCGTTGATCTTGGTCTTGCCCAGGCCGGGAGCCGCGACGTAGGAATCGCGCGGAATCGAGATTGCGGTTGCCGATTTACCGTTGTTTGGTATTCGGACCAAGATGATGGTGTCGGTGTTGGTCGCTTCCTCGTCGCCGGCTCGCAGTGTTGCCAGTTCCTCAGCCGACAACGGGTTGCCGTGCGCATCGGTACGGCTGTCCAGGCCCACCAGCAAAATGTCGATGGCGCCGTCGTCGGCGCCCTGCCCGAGCGATGGCGAGGACATGTGGAAGATGCCGCCTTCAAATGAGCGGACGTTGCTCCATGCCAGTCCAGTGCCGAAGATGATCGCTACGGCCATCGCTGTGCTGACCGCACGAACCACACGTTGCACAGGCATCTCAGTAGATTACTTCCGACACACCTGTTTTGTGCTTAGCCGGCGCCGGCGTGCCCGAGACCTGATTGAGACGTGCCAGACTTGAGACATGTCGGGCAGGATCGTTGTCACCGGTGCTGCCGGGCAACTGGGTAGCCATGTGGCCGCGCAAGTCGCTCGTTGGGACCGCGATGCGCTGGTATTGACGTCATCGGAGTGGGACATCACTGATCCGAGTGCCGCCCAGCGGATTATTCGAAGCGGCGATGTACTGGTCAACTGTGCGGCCTACACCGATGTCGACGGTGCCGAGAGCGACGAGGCGGCGGCGTATGCGGTCAATGCAGTCGGGCCTGAACACATCGCGCGCACATGCGCCCGCGTCGGTGCGCGATTAATCCATGTCTCGACCGACTATGTGTTCAGTGGCCAGTTCGGCTCGGGTTCGAGCCGAACGACGCCCCGCCCCTACGAGCCCAGCGATGAGACCGGGCCGCAGGGCGTCTACGCCCGTAGCAAACGTGCCGGCGAAGTGGCCGTGCTGGCGGCGCTACCCGAGGCCGTGGTGGTGCGCACCGCCTGGGTCTACACCGGCGGTACTGGGAAGGATTTCGTCGCGGTGATGCGCCGGCTGGCCGCCGGCGAAGGACCGGTGAATGTGGTCGACGACCAAATCGGCTCGCCGACATACGTTGCCGATTTGGCTGCGGCATTGCTTGAGCTGGCCGATGCTGATGTTTATGGGCGCGTCTTGCACGCCGCCAACGAGGGCGAGGTGTCTCGGTTCGGGCAAGCCCGCGCGGTGTTCGAAGAATGCGGCGCCGATCCGCAGCGGTTGCGCCCTGTCAGTACTGCGTATTTTCCAAGGCCGGCGCCGCGGCCGTGTTATTCGGCGCTGTCTGGGCGTGAATGGGCTGCGGCGGGCTTGACACCGCTACGGCCCTGGCGCCGTGCGCTTGCCGCAGCGCTGACGACAACTCAGAACCGAACTCCCACCGATCGACCGTTACCCTCGACGCGTGATTGACGTTCTGCCGGTTGTAGCGGTGACCTACTCGCCGGGCCCGCATCTGGAGCGGTTCCTGGCCTCGTTGGCGCTGGCTACCGAGCGGCCGGTCACCGTTCTGTTAGCCGACAATGGCTCCACCGACGGGACACCGCAGGCCGCAGTGCAGCGTTACCCCAATGTGCGGCTGCTCCCTACTGGGGCAAACCTGGGGTATGGGACCGCCGTGAACCGCGCACTTGCCCAGCTCTATGAGGATGGCGGAGCTGCTGACCGCGCTGAAGAAGCGCGCTGGGTGGCTGACTGGGTGATAGTGGCTAACCCCGACGTTCAATGGGGCCCAGGCAGCATCGACGCCTTGCTGGACGCTGCGGCTCGCTGGCCGCGCGCCGGCGCGTTGGGCCCGCTCGTACGCGATCCCGACGGGTCGGTGTACCCGTCGGCGCGTCACTTGCCGAGCTTGGTCCGGGGCGGCATGCATGCGGTGCTCGGGCCGATCTGGGCCAACAATCCTTGGACGACGGCTTACCGCCAAGAGCGGCTGGAGCCCACCGAGCGACCGGTGGGCTGGCTGTCGGGTTCGTGTCTGCTGGTGCGACGGTCGGCTTTCAACCAGGTGGGCGGGTTCGACGAGCGTTACTTCATGTACATGGAGGATGTCGACCTCGGCGACCGACTCGGCAAAGCCGGCTGGCTCAGCGTTTATGTACCGTCAGCCGAAGTTCTGCATCACAAGGGTCACTCGACCGGACGCGACCCGGCGAGTCACCTGGCCGCACATCATCGGAGCACCTACATTTTCCTCGCTGACCGGCATACGGGTTGGTGGCGAGCTCCGCTGCGCTGGTTGCTGCGGGGATCGTTGGCGGTGCGTTCGCACCTGATGGTGCGCAGTTCATTACGCAGATTGCGAAGGGGAGAGCTGAAATTGCCAGAAGGGCGATACTGAGTTGGCGCCGCCACAAGTCGACGCGGTGGTCTTGGTCGGCGGGAAGGGCACTCGGCTGCGGCCGCTGACATTGTCGGCCCCCAAGCCTATGCTGCCGACCGCTGGGCTGCCGTTTCTGACTCATCTGCTGTCGCGGATCGCCGCGGCGGGCATCGAGCACGTGATTCTTGGCACGTCTTACCAGCCGGGAGTGTTCGAGGCCGAGTTTGGTGATGGCTCCAAGCTCGGCCTGCAGATTGACTACGTGACCGAGCAGACTCCGTTGGGGACCGGTGGTGGTATCGCCAATGTCGCTGGCAAGCTGCGCCACGACACCGTGATGGTGTTCAACGGCGATGTGCTGTCCGGCGCTGATTTGGGCCAACTACTGGACTTTCACGCGACTAGCCAGGCTGACGTGACCCTGCACCTGGTGCGGGTGGGCGACCCGCGGGCATTCGGTTGTGTGCCGACCGACGAGACCGGCCGGGTTGCCGCCTTTCTCGAAAAGACCCAAGATCCGCCGACCGACCAGATCAACGCAGGGTGTTATGTATTCGACCGCAACATCATCGACCGGATTCCCCGCGGGCGCGAAGTATCGGTCGAGCGGGAAGTGTTCCCGGCGCTGCTCTCCGACGCCGATACAAAGGTGTGCGGTTATGTCGATGCCTCCTATTGGCGTGACATGGGAACACCAGAGGACTTCGTTCGCGGGTCGTCGGATCTGGTGCGCGGAATCGCCCCGTCGCCGGCCTTGCATGGTTACCGCGGTGAGCAGCTGGTCCATGATGGAGCGGCGGTGTCGCCTGGCGCGGTGCTCATCGGGGGCACGGTCGTCGGGCGTGGCACCGAGATCGGACCTGGTGTGCGACTGGATGGCGCGGTTATCTTCGACGGTGTGCGGGTCGAGGCTGGCAGCGTCATCGAGCGTTCGATCGTTGGCTTCGGCGCCCGTATCGGCCCACGGGCGTTGATTCGTGATGGCGTGATCGGAGACGGCGCCGATATCGGGGCGCGTTGCGAACTACTGCGTGGGGCGCGGGTCTGGCCGGGCGTCGCACTTCCGGACGGTGGGATCCGCTATTCCAGCGACGTTTAGGCACGCCCCGCATCGAACATCACATGTGCCGCCTCATTTGTTCATGGCCCGAGCGACCAACTGAGCGAGCGCGTCATCTGTCCCACGCGGCAGTTCATGGGCTGGCCACCATTGCAGGTCGTCTGATTCGTCGCTGATCGTGGCGTGGGCGCCGGGTGGTGCCCACGCCACGAACTGCAAGTCCAGATGGCGGGTCGGGATGCCCAGCGAGCAGGTCACCGGATGGACGTGCACGGCAACCAGCTCGGATGCGATACGCAGATCGGCGATACCGGACTCTTCGCGGGCCTCGCGCAGTGCGGCAGCAAGGATGGTCTCGTCCTCTGCTTCGCAGTGCCCCCCAATTGCACCCAGCGGCCAAGCCGTGGATGCAGGGTGAGGAGCACGTGATCGCCGGCGTGGTCCAGCACGAGGGTGGAGGCGGTGACATGGCCAGGTGCGCACTCCCGCCGGCAGGCATCGATACGGCCGTGCACGAAAGCCAGAACAGCATGGCGCAATGATTCCTGGGCTGGGTCGGGGGCATGCCAGTCGGTCAGGATTTCGATCACCGAGGCTCGAACGTTCATTGGTGCGGGATGCTCAATGGGAGGACCTCCTCGTCCTGCGGTCCCGCAGCGTGGTCCACGCTGATCGGCAGTGCGCTACCACGTTCGGCGATAAACCGAGGCCGTCGATCAGCACATGACGATCCACCACGTCGAGCGCCTTGTCGATCTTGTTGGCTTTCAGCAGCAGATCGACTTCCTGGGCAAGGCTGGCGCGCGCACATGCCGGTGGCGGGATGGGCAGTTGCTCGGCCTCGGCGGGTTCCAGCTCCAAGAGGCCGCCTCCGTAACTGCGGCCCATCACTTCAGCGAACGCGAAAGTCGCGCTGTTGTGGAATACGGTAGCAAGCGCGATCGGGTCTATTTGGGTGTTTCGGTTGGGCGCAATTTTTACTCGGTGGACCGTGTCAGTGCTGGTAGCGGCCGCGGCATTGACGGTTAGGCGCGGCGCCCGATGAATTTGGCGCAGCATGAACAGGTCGGGTATCCACGGCGACGGCGTGCTCCACCACGGTTTGCGGAGAGAACACTTGTAGCCCTGGTGGACCCCGGCGGACTCACCCGCGTTGATGTGTGCGAGCAGCGATGGGTCGGTGGGGGTGTGTGGAGCGTTAAGGAGCCAGGTGCGGTGCTCGGTGGCGACATCGCTTGCTCGGCAATCCATGTCGTAAACGACGCCACCAAGCTGGGCGCTGCGCGATACCAACGGGACGCAGTGCGCCGTCAGCCCCAATTCCCGTGCCTGGGCGTCGGTGAAAGTAAAGAAGCTGTTGCGGCCGGTCACGATGCCTACATCCACGGCGGCCAGCTGGCCGAGCCGGGTCATGGTGTGTGACTCTCGCAGTGTTCGTAGCAGATGAATCTGAGCGGGGTCGAGAAAGTACTTAGTCCACTTCTCCTTGTCGTGCAGCAGCGCCGGAGCGGATTCGACGTCGAGTTCGGCACCGGGCAGATCGTCCGCGCTGTTGAGGTGGACCGTGCGGATCCGCGCCGGGCCTGCCCCGACGACACCGCAAAACAACACGACATTCTGCAGGACGCCGTCGAACACCAATCGTTCGAAAGTCACCAGGGTGATTTCTTGGAAGCGGCTTATCAGATAGCCGCGCAGCTGCGCGGCATATGTGACTTGGAGCAGTTCGGCCGGCAGCACCAGGCCAACCCGGCCGCCGTCGCGTACCAGAGTTGTCGCCGCCACGACGAACGGGACCCATGCATTGGTCAACTTGGTGGGGCGTAATCCCTGCTGTCTCATCAGGTCCAAGGCGGGTGCTCGCTGATCCGATGCCCAGTTCCCGAACCGGATGTAGGGAGGGTTGCCGGCTACACCATCCCAGCTCGCGGTCTGGGTCTTACTTAGCCAGTCGAAGAGACTCTCCGCATCGACCGGTGCGAACTCGCGCGATTTCGCGGCCTCCTGCGTGACGAGTTCCACCCCGTGTGCGTGGGTGCCGATTGCGGCCAGTTCCCTAAGGATCCGGCCGTCGCCGCAGGACGGCTCTAGGATCTTTTCTCCGGCCGACCGAACCCAACCGGCCAGAAAGCGGGCAACGGGCACCGGGGTGTAATAGCCGCCACGAATTTTGTCAGGTGACGCGGCGGTCTTACCCGCGAACGTCTTGGGGCCACGTAGCTTCGGTGAGCGTGGTCTCATTTGTTGATCAACAAGTCCGCCACGTGTACTGGGTCGCGTGGCTTGGCCGGCTCTTCGGCGTAGCCGATCGCAATGGCTCCCAGGGGCTCCCAATCGGTCGGCAGCTCTAGCTCTTCGCGGACCAGGTCGGCGGCGAAGATCGTCGAGCCTATCCAACAGCTGCCCACACCGCGCACTGCCAGCGCAACGAGTAAAGCTTGCACGGCTGCTCCAACCGCAACGGTGAACATGGTGTGCTCGGCGTTTGTGCGGGCGGCATCGGAGTAGGTGTGTGCGCCGTCTGGGGCCAACACTGGGATGACGACTTCGGGTGCTTCGTAGAGGATCTGGCCGCGAGCCACTCGACGTTCGATGGATTCGGCTGATTTGCCGTCGCCGGCGAGATCGGAACGCCACTTGTCTTTCATTCGGTCCAGCAGCCGGGTGCGAGTGGTGGGGGTTTGCAACCACACAAAGCGGACCGGCTGCGTGTGATGCGGAGCAGGAGCGGTGAGCGCCTCAGCGACCGCGGCCCTAAGGAGGTCGGACGGTACTGGCTCTTGGCTGAACCGGCGCACCGACCTTCGCAACAGTTGGGCCTGGCGGCGACCGAGGTCGAGGGCCTCTGTTGTGCCAAGCCAGAACAGGTCTTCTTTGCCTGGCCGCAATAGTTGCCGGGCGGTGGAGCCATCGTCGTCGGACATCGATTTGCAGAGCCCGCGCACCACGGCCACCGGCATCGCTGTCAGCTTTCCTTTGACGAGATCGGCCGCCGCAGCGAGCTCGTCTGCAATCGCGATTTCGGTGACGACCAATTCGTTGCCGTATTGGTCTACCGCCCCGGAATAGTTGTGCAGTACATGCAGACCGGCGGCACCAACAGCGGCATCGGTCTGCCCATTTCGCCAGGCCCGCCCCATGGTGTCGGTGATGACCACGCCAACGGTGACGCCGAGCTGCTCCCGAAGTCCGGTGCGCAGCGCTGCAGCACTTGCGTCGGGATCGAGGGGGAGCAGTGCCAGTTCGGTCCGCCCAACATTGGAGCCGTCCACTCCGGCAGCTGCTTGAACCAGTCCGAGCCGGTTTTCGGTTATCAATGTTCGGCCCTTGCGCGCCAGCACCCGCACAGCCTCGTCATCTACCAATTTGCGGCGCAACTGATCTCTTTGCTCAGGATCTTCCGGTGCTCGGACGAGGCGGCCTTCGCATTTGGAAAAAACCTTGCTGGTAGCGACCACGACATCGCCGTCACGCAGCCAGGGGGCCGCCTCGGCGAGTGCAACACTTAGTTCGTCGCCGGGCCGGAACTCGGGAAGGCCGGTAACGGGCAGGATTTCGATTGCTGAGGCGGCGCCATGCTCAGCGACCGGCGATCCGGGTCTGCGGGTCCTGCGGTCGTTCACGCCGGCACACCCGCAAGATCCAGACCGGCCCGAACCATCTCGGCGGTTGCCTGCGGTTCGCTCATTATCAGCGGTCTCGACTGCACTGTGATCCCATCAACCTCAGCGTGATCGCCCTCATGCACCAGCCAGTAGTCCAGTATGCCGGTGGTGCGGCGCGCGCCGTAGTGGCGAGCTACTGCTTCTGCGGTGGAATCCACGCCGATCACGGCAAGACATGCATCGGCCATGCCACGCAACGGCTTTCCGCCGATGATGGGTGAATAGCCGACAATCGGGGCGCTGGCTGCGCGAAGCGCTCCGCGAATGCCGGGGACGGCGAGGATGGCCCCAATGCTGACTATCGGGTTGGACGGCGCCAGAATAATAATATCGGCGTCGGTGATTGCTTCTACTACTTCGGTTGTAGCGCTGGCTTTTTCGGCACCGACATAGACGAAGCTGTGAGTCGGTACCTGAGTACGATGGCGTACCCACCATTCCTGGAAATGGATCGCTCGTCGAGCGTCGTCGACTGGATCGGTAATCACCACGTGGGTTTCGCAGCGGTCGTCGCTGACGGGTAGCAGCCGCGCACCTGGTTGCCAGCGGTCGCACAGGGCCGCGGTGATCTGCGACAGTGGATAGCCGGCCCGCAGCATCTGGGTGCGTACCAAATGAGTAGCCAGATCCCGGTCGCCGAGTTCGAACCAGTCCGGCTGCACACCATAGCGTGCGAGTTCCTCTTTGGCGTGCCAGGTTTCGTCGCGGTGGCCCCACCCGCGTTGCGGGTCGACCCCGCCGCCCAGGGTGTACATGCAGGTGTCCAAATCAGGGGTGACACGCAGCCCGTGAATCCAGGCATCGTCGCCAATGTTGACTATTGCGGTGAGTTCGTGATTCGAGTGGCTTTCGTCTGCACCAAACTGCCCCAGGCCGAGTAGTCGCTGGGCCCCGAGTAGAAAGCGGGCGCCGCCGACTCCGCCGACCAGAACGGTGACCTTCACATCGCAGGACAGTACAGCGCGGCAGTTGTGGGGTAGGCCTCGGTGGCGCGCATGGGTGTTCGTCACAGAAATGGATTACGCCCAACGACTGGCCGCGGGCTGGCGAAAGTCTTGGGTCAACACGTCGCGATGAGTCGCATGTGACACGCCAGTATCCAACTGCAACAGAAACGCCGGAATTTGATCACAAGATGGTATTGAAATGCGCCAAGATGCTTGACCAGGGTGCGCGACCCGTGTCTAATCACATCAGTGTCATTTCCCGGTTGGTCGCCGGTTCCGGTACCGCAGGCCGAGATTCGATCACCTGTTCGAATTGCGTGGAACGTACATCAAAACAGTGGGAAACCATTCACTATCTAGATAGTAGTAGATGAGGAGGCGGAGGCATGTCCTATGAGCACCTTCGGGGCGTAATGGGAGGCGCACCGCACATCGCTGCCGAGGCGGCAATATTGCCGGAAGTGGCAACCGAGCGTCCGCATTTGAGTTTGGTTTCCGATGCGTACCTCGCAATCGAACCCGAACCGTTGGCGGAAACCGCTGACCAGTGGCAGGACCGCGCGCTGTGTGCGCAAACGGACCCCGAGGCGTTCTTTCCGGAAAAGGGCGGCTCCACCCGGGAGGCGAAGAAGATTTGCCTGGGGTGCGAGGTGCGGCACGAGTGCCTGGAGTACGCCTTGGCCAACGACGAACGCTTCGGCATCTGGGGCGGCCTTTCGGAACGCGAGCGTCGCCGTCTTAAGCGCGGCATTATCTGACTGACTCGGCGCGGCTAGATACGCTAGTCATCAAGTGTCGGGTCGATAACCGAAGGCTCGACGTCGAGAAACGTGGCCACCTGGGCCACCAGGATTTCGTGCAATAGCTCGCCAAGTTCGACGGTGTCTTTTGCCCGTCGCTCTATTGGCTTCCGAAACAAAACAATTCGCGCTCGTGTCGCACTTCCTCGGACGTCGACGCCAGCGGGGATCAAACGGGCGAGCGCGATCGGTCCGTCGGCGATAACCTCGGGCGGCCACTGCACGCTCTCGGGATCCTTGGCGGCGATGCGAGGGATCTCATCGACCGCGATGTCCAGTTCGGACACCCGCTCTTGCCAGCGCCGCTCAATTGGTTCGTATGCTTCCAGCACCGCCATGTCGAACCGCTCGGTCCGGCTGCGCCACCCGGGCACTGTCGGAGGCAGCAGCGGACCGCGCATTCCGCGGCCCCGGCGCGTTGCCCGGCGCCCCCCCAGCGGACCGTTCCCGGGGAAGTTGTGGGAATCGCTCACGTGCCGATGGTAACGGTTGGACATCCCGACTTGATTGGTTGCGCGTGTCCGGCGCTTCGGCGGCGTTCCGCGCGATAGCCTTTCGAGCGTGAACGTACCGCGTCGCTGTTGCCGGCCCGGGTGTCCGCACTATGCCGTGGCGACGTTGACCTTCGTCTACTCGGACTCGACGGCGGTCGTCGGGCCGCTGGCTATTGCGCGGGAACCGCATTCGTGGGATTTGTGTGTCGGCCATGCCGGCCGTATCACCGCGCCGCGCGGATGGGAACTCGTGCGTTACGCCGGGCCGCTACCTAGCCACCCCGATGAGGACGACTTGGTCGCTCTGGCGGACGCGGTCCGCGAGGGCAGTCCAGGTGCGCCGGACGTGTCTTGTGCGGCCGCGACCGGCGCCGTGCTGAATGGCTTCCCACAGCAGGTAGGCGGTGCTCCCGCGGATTCGGGCAGCTACAACTCCGGGGCCCATGCCACCGCGCCCAGCGGTGACCTGCTTGCGCCGCCCGATCATCGCTCCGGGCGTCGGCGCGGACATCTGCGGGTGCTGCCCGATCCCGCCGACTAACGCCGCGCCCTCGGTCTGAGGGTCGTCGACGACCGTTGCGGAGCGCAGCTTCGTGGGACCGATAGGCTTGTGGCTAGAGAGTAGAAAAACAATCTAGGTCGTCAGGAGCGCCCGCATGTCTTGGCCCGCCGCGGCCGTCCGCCGTGTCATCAAGGCTTACGACGTACGCGGTCTGGTCGGCGAGGAGATCGACGAGTCGTTGGCAGCCGACCTCGGCGCTGCTTTCGCTAGGCTGATGCGTGCTGAGGGTGCCCGGCAGTTGGTGATCGGCCGCGACATGCGGGACAGTTCGCCGTCGCTGGCCGCCGCTTTTGCGAACGGGGCAGCCAGCCAAGGGCTCGACGTGACGCGAATCGGCTTATCGTCCACCGACCAGCTGTACTTCGCCTCGGGCCTGTTGGATTGCCCCGGCGCGATGTTCACTGCAAGTCATAATCCGGCCGCATACAACGGAATCAAGTTGTGCCGCGCGGGCGCTAAGCCGGTGGGCGCGGAAACCGGGTTGATAGCCATCCGCGACGACCTGATCGAAGGAGTCGGGTCTTCCTCCCGATATGAGGGTCAGTCGGGGACGGTGACAGATCGGGATGTGCTGGGTGATTACGGGGAGTTCCTGAGATCGCTGGTGGACACAAACGAGTTGCGTCCGTTGCGAGTGGCGGTGGACGCCGGCAACGGCATGGCAGGCCACACCGCGCCGGCAGTGCTCGGCGTGATTGACTCGATTACCTTGTTGCCCTTGTACTTCGAGCTCGACGGATCATTTCCCAATCATGAGGCGAATCCGCTTGACCCGGCGAACCTCGTGGACCTGCAGGCTTACGTCCGTGAGACGGGTGCCGATATCGGGCTGGCTTTTGACGGGGATGCCGACCGGTGTTTTGTGATCGACGAGCGTGGCTTGCTGGTCTCGCCGTCGACAGTGACTGCGTTGGTGGCCGCCCGGGAACTCAAACGCGAGATCGGTGCTGCTGTGATCCACAACGTGATTACTTCCCGCGCGGTACCGGAGCTGGTCACCGAGCGTGGCGGCACCCCGCTGCGCTCGCGGGTCGGACACTCCTATATCAAGGCGCTGATGGCCGAAACCGGGGCGATTTTCGGTGGTGAGCATTCGGCCCACTACTACTTTCGCGACTTCTGGGGCGCCGATTCTGGAATGCTGGCGGCACTGTATGTATTGGCCGCACTTGGGGAGCAGAGCAGGCCGCTGTCTGAGTTGACGGTCGACTATCAGCGCTATGAATCGTCTGGCGAGATCAACTTCACCGTCGCCGACGCTTCGCGTTGCGTGGAAGCTGTGCTGACGTCGTTCGGTGGGCGGGTTCGTTCCATTGATCACCTGGACGGGGTAACCGTGGATTTGGGTGACGACAGTTGGTTCAACCTGCGCAGCTCCAACACCGAGCCGCTGCTGCGGCTTAATGTGGAAGCACGCAGTGCCGAGGAGGTCGATGCGGTCGTCGCTCAGGTTAGTGCTCAAATCGCAGCCCACACTGACGGTCAGGACGAACGGTTCGCGGCGCGGGAGGAGACGGGACCGTGAAGGCGACACAGGCGGTCGATCTCGAAGACAGCGACGGCTTGATTGTTGCCGATAGGGACGGCCTGCTTCGTGCCGCGTCGACTGCTGGTGCACAGGTGCGCGCTGTTGCGGCGGGCCGGGACGAGGGTGAGCTAGATGCGCTGAGCGGCGTTGGTCGCCCGCGAACAGTGACCTGGGTGGCAGGCCGGGGAACAGCCGAGACTGCCGGGGTCATGCTGGCCGCGACGTTGGGGTCGGCGGCCTCGACGCCGATAGCTGTCGCCAGTGATGTGCCTCCATGGGTTGGGCCGCTGGACGTGCTGATCGTCGCTGGCGACGACCCCGGAGATCCCACTCTGGTCAGCGCTGCCGCGACTGGAGTGCGCCGGGGCGCCCGAGTTGTTGTGGTGGCACCGTTTGAGGGTCCGCTGCGCGATTCCACGGCAGGGCGGGTGGCGGTGATGGCGCCCAGGCTGCTCGTCCCCGACGAGTTCGGATTGTGCCGGTACCTGGCTGCGGGTCTGGCCACTTTGCAAGCCGTAGACCCCAGGTTGAGCATCGACCTTGAGTCGCTTGCCGACGAGTTGGACGCCGAGGTGTTGCATAACAGTGCTGGTCGCGAGGTGTTTACCAATCCCGCCAAGACACTAGCTTCGCGGGTGTCCGGTAGCCGCCTTGTTCTGGCTGGTGATAATGCCGCGACGCTGGCGCTGGCCCGACATGGTAGTTCGGTGCTGCTGCGGGTCGCGCAACGAGTGGCCGCCGCCACCGGGTTGGTGGATGCCATTGTGGCCCTGCGTACCAGGCTGCCGGGTGGCCCACACAATGCCGGCTACGCCTCCTCTTCGGAGGACGCTCTCTTCCACGACGAGGAAATCGATGGACCGCTGCCCGAGCGGCTTCGGGTATTGGCGCTGGCACTGGCCGGTGACCGGACGGTGGTGGCCGCCCGGATCGCCGGGCTGGACGACGCTAGCTTGGTCGCAGCCGACGCGCCGAAGGCGCTCGACTCGCGCGGGGGCTTGACTGGGTCGGTCGGATTAATGACCTCCACCGGCGTCCAACGCGCTGAGTTGCAGCTGGCAGTATTGGCCGTTCGGCTGGAGATGGCTGCGGTGTATTTGCGACTAATGCGGGGATAGACAGACGGTGGAACTGCTCAGCGGAGCGCTACGCACGTACGCTTGGGGATCGCGCACCGCAATCGCCGAGTTCACCGGGAGGCCAGTGCCGGCCGCGCACCCTGAGGCCGAACTTTGGTTCGGAGCGCATCCGGGCGACCCGGCCTGGCTGGAAACGACGACTGGGAAGATCTCGCTGCTCGAGGCGCTGGTCGCTGATCCGGATGGCCAGCTCGGCTCCGGTTCTCGAGCGCGGTTCGGTGACGTGTTGCCGTTCCTGGTTAAGGTGCTAGCAGCCGACGAGCCGCTGTCGCTGCAGGCTCATCCGAGCGCCGCGCAGGCGGTCGAGGGTTATCTACGTGAAGAACGCTTGGGAATTCCGGTGTCTTCTCAGGTCCGCAACTACCGCGACACGAGCCACAAACCTGAGCTGTTGGTGGCGCTGCAGCCATTCGAAGCGCTGGCCGGATTTCGTCAGGCAGCCCGCACCGCCGAGCTGTTGCAGGCGTTGGCGGTCTCTGACCTCGACCCGTTCATCGACTTGCTGAGTGACCAGTCCGATGCCGACGGTCTGCGCGCTCTGTTCACGACGTGGATCACCGCGCCCCAGCCCGACATTGATGTGCTCGTGCCCGCAGTCCTAGACGGCGCCATCCAGTATGTCAGCTCCGGCGCAACGGAATTTGCGGCCGAAGCCAAAACCGTGCTGGAGCTTGGCGAACGTTATCCCGGCGACGCGGGTGTGCTCGCCGCGTTGTTACTAAATCGCATCAGCCTCGCGCCCGGCGAGGCGATATTCCTACCGGCCGGAAACTTGCATACGTATCTACGTGGCTTCGCCTTAGAGGTAATGGCCAACTCTGACAACGTGTTACGTGGTGGGCTTACCCCGAAACACGTCGATGTACCCGAGTTGTTGCGAGTGTTGGACTTCACTCCGACTGCGGAGGCGGCACTGCGCCCGCCGGTCCGCCGGGACGGGCTGGGGCTGGTTTATGAGACCCCCACCGACGAGTTTGCGGTCGCGTTGTTGGTGCTTGATGGTGATCGCCTTGGTCACGAGGTGGACGCGTCGCCGGGCTCTGGTCTGTGTCAGGGCCCGCAGATCTTGTTATGCACCGAAGGTTCGACGACAGTGCATGGCAAGTCCGGGTCGCTCACGCTGGAACGTGGTGCGGCTGCCTGGGTGGCGGCTGACGACGGTCCGATACGGCTGGTCGCGCGGCGGCCGGCCAAGTTGTTCAGGGCTACTGTCGGGCTATAGCGGTTCGTCGATCGCGCTGGTGGTTGCGCAGCTCTTTCAGCCAGAGCCGCAGATTGTGAGCGATGGCGCGACTGATCATCGGGGCCGACGGCGCTAGGTAGAGGCTGTCGAGAAGCGAGAAGCGGCGCAGAAGCCACTCGGCGAGAGCGGGATCGGTCTCGGCGGCTCCGAGGAACTGATCGAACAGCCGCCCAACCGCCTGATACCAACGGGGCAGCGGATCAGCACCAGCATGGTGGAAACTGATGTCGCCAATGGCGTTCATCGTCCACACGGGGTAGGTGGACTTGGCCGTGGCCCGGTTGAGGTTGGTGGCTAGTTTGCTACTGGATGATTTCAGAGTCCGCTGCAAGTGGCCGGCCTGCAAGTCCGAACTCATCTACGGGCCGAGACAAACCGACCCGTGGAAAACCATCGCCGATGTCGAGTTGGTCACGCTCGGGTGGATACACTGGCACAACACCAGCTGACTGCACAGTTGCCTCGGCGACCTACCATCTGCAGAGTTCGACTCCACGTTCTACGCTCCAAAACGGACCGGCCAACCCCTGGTCGAAATTCAATAGCACGAGCCTCCACCAGAACCAGGGCAGTTCACCTCGATGATCTGGAGGGAAGCCACATCTCGCTTTCCCCAGAAGCATCCCCGGATTCAGCACGTCCAACCCGAGGCGACAAGACCCGTGACCTGAAATTGGCCTTGGCGGGTCAACGCGCCCCAAACGCGTAATAATTCAGGTGGCCGTTTAACCTGACTTTTATCAGGCTAGTGCGCACGTAGGTCGTGGGTCTTGGCGAGGATTTCGGCGAGGTCGGGTGGTGGGGGTTCGGCGGCAGTCAGGGTGTGGTTGCCGGCTTGGATGGTGACGGTGCGGTAGCGGCGCGCGGTGCGCACGAATTTCTTTATGCTCCAACCAGTCTGGTGCTCGATCCAATGCGAGACGGCCGTCGCAGCGAAGACGACGCTGAGGTGGGCCTCGATGGAGTCGCGGGTGCGGTGATAAATCGGGCGGGCTTGCAGGTCGTGCTTAGACATCCGAAAGGCCTTCTCAATGCGCCACAACTGGTGGTAGGCATCGATGACGAACGACGCAGGCTGGTTGACCAGGTTTGTGGTGTAACCCTTCCAGCCGGCCAGGGCGCGGGTCTTGGTCTCCAACTGCCTGTTCACGGTCCTAGTGGCACCGGTGAGCTGGATGTAGCGGTTGCGTTTGACCGGGGCGTGACCGTCGACGGCTCGTTGGGCCTTGGCGATCTGTTCGTCGATTCCGCGTAGCGCGCGCCGGGCCCGGTCGTGGCGGTACTGGTAGTGGATCACCCGATCGGGGACACCGCGGGCCTTCTCGCCGCTGGTCGATGGCCACGGTTGCGTGAGTATCAGGCCGTCGGGGATCGCCTCATCGGGGTGTTTGTCGCACCACTCGCGCACCACATCAGGCAGCAACGGAATCCTCGCGCCGAGAATGTAGGACAGCCCTGCGGCTTGCAGGGCGATCTGGTTGGCTTCCGAGATCATCCCGGCATCGGCAACGACGGTGACCTCGGAGAGCTGGTGGGCGGTCTTGAACGCGTTGATGACCGGCACCATGGTCGCGGTCTCTGCCTTATTGCCTTCGAAGGCCGCGACCGTCAGCGGGAACCCAGCAGCATCAGTCAACAACCCCAGCGTGATCTGCGGGTCCAGCCGTCTTTCCTTGGAGAATCCGGGCTCACGGAAGCCGTCACCGGCATCGGTCTCGAAGTGAAGCGTCGACACGTCGTAGAGCACCAGGCTGGCTGGACCCAGCTGCGCATGCATCGCACACGCGGTCGACAGTGCCTGCCGGAAAGCGGGTTTGGCGAATACTGGCAGGCGACGATTCAAAGTCGGGTAGGACACCGGCGCCACGCCAGTCTCGTCGATGACCCGCAGTGAGTCGGCCTTGCTGGTCGGTTCGATGATCCGCGCCAGCACCAGCTGGCGAAACGCCTCATCCTCATCGGCGGCCGTGGCGATGCTGGCGCTCACCGAAAGTGACCAGAGTTGCTCATTGAAAATGACCACCCTGGCGGTGTGTTCAGGGTAGCGCTATGTGATCACCTCCGGGGTGTGGACGTGGGCGGCGTCGGCGGGGATGACGACGGCGATGACGGCGAGTTCGTGTCGGCAGTTCGGGCATCGGGTCGTTCCGTTGGCGGCACCAACGGCGGCGCCGACGTCGTTGGCGACGGCGACGGGGGCTGTATCAGGGCGCTTTTCGACAGTTTTTCTGTTGCGTTGTTGTGTTTGCCAGGCGGCTTTGCGGCAGCGGGGCGAGCAGTAGCGTCGGTTGGGGTTGCGAGTCGTGACGGTGATCGCTTGTCCACACGTGTGGCAGGTGGTGTCGGTGTTCATGGCTGGTCCGTGGGGTGTAACGCACGCCGTAGGGAGTCGCTGCGTTGTTGATGGGCCCGCATCCGATAGGACGGCCCGTCGATAGAGACCACAACTCCGGTGTGGAGCAGACGATCAAGGATTGCCGCGGCCAGCATCGGGTCCCCGAGGCGTTCGCCCCATCCGGCAATCCCGGTGTGGGTGGTGATGATCGTCGAGGATTTCAGGTAGCGCCGTGTGATCACCTCGAATAGGGCGGTGTTGGCTTCAGGGTCGGGATGGGTTCGTGCGTAGGCGAATTCGTCGATCACCAACAATTTCGGCCCGGTCAAAAACCGCATACAGCTATCCCAGCGGCCTTCGGTGGCGGCTTTGCGGCAGCGGTGGGCCAGATCGTCGGCGGTGGTGAAGTACACCCGGTGCCCGGCTTCGGCAGCTGCGCGGGCCAACCCGATCGCCAGCATCGTTTTTCCGGTGCCCGGCGGGCCAACGAACATGACGTTGCCGGCATCATCGAGGAACCGCAGCGACGCCAACTCGGTGATGAGTTTGGCATCGACGCCGGGTTGTGCGGTGAAGTCGAACTGCTCCAAGCGTGCGTGGGTGGGCAGACACGCAAACCGCAGCCGAGTGGCAAGCCGACGCTGTGTGGTGGCGGTGACTTCGATCCCCAGCAGTTCTTCGAGGACATCGACGGTGGTGTGCTCGCCAGTGCGGGCGGCATCAAGCACACCGGAGAGAGCTTCACCGGCAGCGGCCAGCTTCAAGAAACTCAGGTGAGCGCGTAGCCGCTGGTAGGTAGCGGCTTGGCTGGTAGGACTGCTGGTCATCGAGCCGCCCCCTGTTCGTGGTCCCCGGAACCCAGCAGGCGGGCTGCTGCAGCGTAGCGGGCGAAATCAGCCACCACCTGCTCACCGGGGCTGTGTTGCTGGTTGGCGTGGCGAAGACGTTGCGCTTCAGCGAGGGCTTCTGCGGTTGGTGGGCGGCGGTGTTTGCCGCTGCACTGGGGTTTATCGGCGAAGTTGGCTAGCACCACTTTGCGCATCGCGTCCACATGGGATGGGTCGCAGACGACCGTACCGGCCCCATCGGGTGCGCGGCGATGAGCGGCCAGCACCACCCCGGTCTCGGTAACGATCTGTAGGTCCAGCCCACCAAGACGGTGGCGTATCAGCACCCGGTGGCCGGTATGGCCAGGCGGCACCGAATAGATGTTGCCACGAAACGCTATCCGCGCCTGATTACTCACCGTACGTATCACCTGCAGGTCGGCGGAATAAGCAGACGGGACCGGGCGTAGCGCCTCAGCGTCGGCCAGCGCCCCCACTGTGGTGGCGATACCGCCGACCACACGTTTACGCCCATCTAGGCGTCGGCAGAGCCGATCAAGCCTGTCTTGGGCTTGAGCTTGGGTCACGTCGTCACCGAGGGTGCGCCACCAGCGTCCGGTGATTACCCCGACCGCTTTTTCGGCCGCTCCTTTGCGCCAGGCGTGATAGGACGGGCACAGGTCGATACCCACCTGGTAGTGGCGCGCGATCGGCCCGAACGACACTTGTAGGCGCCCTGTTTTCGGTTGGGCCACCGTCGACATCCGGTCAAACCGCCACCGGCGTGTGAGCCCACCAAGCCGGTGCGCAACCGCGTCCAGGCCTTCGATCAGGTGGGGTTGATCGGTAGATTCGGCCAGCCACCCACGCCAACGTGACGAGTGCGCCAACACCCCAACCAGCACATAGGCTTTATCACCCCAACCCCAACCTGTCGGTGGATCAGGAAGTTCGAGCCAATCCCACTGCGTTTCCTGCCCGGGCGGGTGCTCAATAACGGCCCGATCAGCGGTTCGGGACTGCTTGCAGGTCTCACAGACCGGGCGAAGGTTTCGTTGGCGGATCGCGCGGGTAAACGACGAATACGAACCGCCATAGCCCAGTGCGGTGACTTCGTCGAACAGTGTGGTGGCCCACAGGTGCGGGTCAGCGGCCAACCGTAACCGGCAATACTGCGCGTATTCGGCGAACCGATCCGGCCCCGACGGGGCTCGTACCCCCGGTGATTGTTTGCTAGACAGGTAACGGCGCACCGTTACCCGTGTCACTCCAAGGTGGCGGGCGATCGCACTGATCGTCCATCCCTGACTGCGTAATGCTTCTATCTCCACGACTGACTCCCATGCGAGCATCGAGGCACGGCCCCTTCCTATGGCTTCTGGTACTTAGACACCCAGAGCCTGGAAGGGGCCCACCTATAACCGGCAGACTTCAAATAGCGAGTCGCCTACAGGTGGTCACTTTCGATGAGCAGGAGTGGTCACTTTCAAATGAGCGGCAGCAGCGAACCCGAGATGCGCATAGGCAGCGCACAGTGCCTCCCACAGCAGCACCGATTTCGAGGACGTGATCGGCAACGGCTCCGAGGCTGAGCGTTCGGCCAGGCCCAGGTCGAGTTGAGTCTGCCCGGCGGCCAACCGCTGAGCAGCGGCGGCTTTCAGAGCGGCGACCCCGGCCTCGTCGTGTACCGAACCCAGGTGCTCGATCTTGCGTGACCCCCGTCGCGAGGACCACACGACCTGCACCGCCGTCGCCCCCGAGGACGTCTTCACGGTGCGCACATAGGCCACGCCGGCACCCTACGGGTCGCCGGCTAGTGCACAAATCCGCACCAGGAATCCAGCGAATGCACAGGTCACAGACCTGCATAATCAGCGGACCACCGACGGTGATAAAAGTCAGGTTTAAGCCGCTGCTATTTACGTGAAAGGCGGCGCGTAATGTTTCAAGATCCGCATCAACGGCAACAGTTTCTAACGCAAAATAGTCGGGATGCGGAGTAGATCATCGGGATATGCGCGACATCTTTTCATCATCGGGGCTTATTCAAAGTTGTTTATACGCTATTCCTAGAATTCACCTCTAGCCTGCTATCTTGTCTACTCTAAAGCCGGGTCCAACGACCCTGTTTCCCCCAGTTCCTGAATAAGTATCTGTATTCATATACGATGCATTTTTGCGATAGTTATATCCCGAATTGTACGGCTTGCTGATGCTCGGTGTGCCGCATTTGCGTTGATGCTAAATCGAGGTAGTCCAAGGCCTTACTGGTAGCACTGATGGTTTTTTCATTAGCGAGCATCAGATACGCTAGACGATTTTGGGCAGCTGCTGAAGATTGCCCTTGGGACATATCCGCCAGAGAGCTTTGCGCGCTACGGATCTCACCTAATATTGATTCTGAACGTGAGACCGATTTCCGCATGCCATTCTCCGCATTGGAAATTCCCTGATAATCATAGGTCATCATATTTCCGTCAGGCTGACCACCAGCACCCAACCCCACCGTATCTGAAGCACGCGGGCTCTCTATTTGTATGGTTCCAATAGAGTTTCCGTGCTGATCCACTATATTTACCGTCCCTGGTGACAGTTGATCCACAGCTTTCCCACCAGAACCGGCAGGCCTGTCAGCGGCGGTTTCGTCACTGCTGGCAGAGTGTGTGTCCCCACCAGAACCCGAGGCGGTGACAGGAATTTTAACTTCGGTTTCACCACTATTGGCAGATTGTGTGCCACCACCGGAACCGGCAGGCCTGTCAGCGGCGGTTTCGTCACTGCTGGCAGAGTGTGTGTCCCCACCAGAACCCGAAGCGGTGACAGGCATTTTAACTTCGGTTTCACCACTGCTGGCAGATTGTGTGCCACCACCGGAACCGGCAGGCCTGTCAGCGGCGGTTTCGTCACTGCTGGCAGAGTGTGTGTCCCCACCGGAACCCGAGGCGGTGACAGGCATTTTAACTTCGGTTTCACCACTATTGGCAGATTGTGTGCCACCACCGGAACCGGGCGTGGCGGGCGGCTTTTTAGTGGAAGCCCCGCTATCAGGAGAACCTCCAAAAAAATAGCGGCCAATCGCCTCTCCGGCCATTTGACCGCCGATCATGCCCACCATGCTGCCGACCATGGAACCAGTGGAACCGCCGATCTCATTTCCGATGGCGCCGCCAGCCATACTGCCGGCCATCCCGCCGACCATGCCAGGGACCATACCGCCCATACCGCCGATACCCTGAAAAAAGCTGCCACCACCGTCAAGAGTGTCGCGGGCTGCCTGATCGGCAAGACCACCGCCCGTACCGTCGAGACTCTGAAAAAAGCTGCCCTTACCGGACGGGCCGTGAGAAGAGCCGCTGGCATCGCTTATCGCACCACTAGTGGCCCTGGCTACATCCCCGTCATGTGTCGCCATGCCCGCCTCGTCCTACCACCGTCGATCATGATTCAGAACGTTTATCCTGATGAATCCAGCACGGGTAACCGTTAACCGACGATTTCTGTCCACGCCCCTCATAGTCGTTGAAGGGATGACGGACTTATAAATACTCCATCGGGATGTTGAACCGAGGCTCGATGGCGTGATCATCAACGCGGCTCCTCGCCGGAAAACGTTGTGCTGGTGGTAAGCGATTAGGTCGGGGCTGGATCAGGCGGAATCCAGGGTGTTGCGGTAATCGCCTGATACAGCACATCGTAGGGGTTGTGTCCGTGTTTGGCTGCGGTGGACAGGTAACCACGGATACGGTAACGCTCGCGAGTGCGGGCCAGACTGGTTAACCGGCCCGAAATCTTCTGCTGGATTTTGGCCGGGCGTAGGTCACGCTCAGCCTGATTCGACGTCGGCGGCACTCCAAGATGGTGGGCAAACCGCAGCACATCAACCTCGCGGTCACGCAAAACTTCCAGCAGCAGCCGCGCCTTACGCACCCCAGGCCGGTGTCGGCCACCACGGTTGGCTTTCGTGGTGGTGTGGTGAAGACCCATGTGCACACCATCACGAAACACTGTCACCCACCTGTCGCGGACCGCAGCATCAATACTTTCCGCACCGGCGGTGCGAGCCAATTTCGCCTGATGAACCAACGCTTGCAGCGCCCAACCGATCTGTGACGGCCACTTCTGCGCGGGGTAAACCTCGCCAACCCCAGCAAGATCCCGCAACAAATGGGCGATACACAACTGGTGGGTATGCAACCCCAAGACCGAGGAGTCATAGTTTGCATACCGGTCATGGACCATGACCGTGTTCACGCCCAGATCGGGAATCACCGTATGCGTAAACGTGTCCAGGTCACGATCCCCCACCACATAGCTGGTGTATTTCTCCGTTGCCGCCACCAGAAGATACTTCTGCGCTTTTTTACGCCCCGGCGCCGGTTGAGCTGGGCCGACCCGGATCGGGGTCTCATCAACACACACCGCATCGGCGTGGGTGATCAACGCGCGGATACGCGCCTCAGCGCCCTCCAGACCAGCAGCGATGCGCGCCAACAGCCCGTGGATGAACCCCACACTCGGGGACCTACCGGTAAGCGCCGCCAACACCGCTGCAACACGGCTAACCGGAAGATGCTGATAAACCAGCAGATAGCCGGCCAAGGTTTGCAGGTTCGGCCCATAACCCACCAGCCCACCCCCAGGCCCCTCGGGCCGGGCGGCGATGTGCACCCTCCCGCAGCCACAACACACCCGATGCTGGTCGTATTGGGTGATCGCCACCGTAACCCGGGGAATATCATGCTGCTGATAGGAATCGGTGATTCCCACATCCATCGCCTCACCCAGGTCACGACCGCAGCCACACACCCCGGTCGGGAACCGATCCACGAACCGGTCAGGTTTATCGGTCCAGCCCAAATGTTTACCCGCAGCACCAGGCTGTTTGCCGCGATGCCGCTTCCAGATCAGCGGCGGTGTGGGTTTGACTGGCGGTGTGCGGCCAACCATGTCATCACTCGACGGCGGCAGCGACGAATTCCCACTGTTCCGCGAAAATAGATACTTGTACCGGGCCAACCGGGCAGACAGGTCCTCATGAGCCGCAGTCAACTCCACATTCGTGGAGACCAGCTGCGCATTCGTGGCGACCAGAGCCGCATTTGTGGTCGCCAAATCGGTGTTGCGCGCAGTCACCGCATCGAGCTTTGCCCCCAGATGCGCGTTACTAGCAGCCAAGTCCGTATTGCGGGCGGTCAGGTCATC
Organism: Mycobacterium sp.; assembly: GCF_965230835.1. Lineage (GTDB taxonomy): Bacteria > Actinomycetota > Actinomycetes > Mycobacteriales > Mycobacteriaceae > Mycobacterium. Next base: position 1,212,034 of record NZ_CBDDLW010000002.1, on the reverse strand, counting down.
AATCCGCGCAGACAACGCAACAATGTGCTGAGCTTGTTCGCGAACGCGGACACATAACTCTGGGCGGGTCAACTGCTCAAGCAGTCCACGGTCACCACGAGTGGGTGGCGTCGACACCACAGACGCGCCCACCATACCCTGCAGCGTAACCACAGACGCCCGCCCACCGCCAACCCAACCAGACTGCGAGAAACCCCTGAAAACCCCACAACAAGATGCCCGCATAGAATCGACACCCCACCACCGGCAGACAGCGAAAAACAAACCCTTTTCCGGATTTAAGAAGAAAAACCGCCACGCCACAGCTGAATGTTTACCCAAACGCTACTGCAATCAAGGGTTTCCGACCCCTGCGTCGGGGTATACACAACACGACTTGATAATCGCGAGTAACACCCGTTCACGCCGGTTACGGTCCTCTCGGTTTTGACTTTGTCATCGACGATGATCCGGCAGGTGATTGAATTTCCTTCGCCTTGGGCGAGGATGGCCTGCGTTGCAGACGGTGCGATGTTTTCTAGCTTGAGTTTCCAGGGCAGGACCGCGTTGTCGTTACGCTGCGGCTGCGCGTCGCAGGATGTGTTCGAAACCAAGTTTTTTGATGGGTGCTACGTGGCGAAGAATCGTTGAGCGAGGTCGCCCTCGAAGCCTCTGAATTCGGTATTCGCTAGGTCGAGGTAGCCCAGAGTACGTAAGGTCACATCGATAATGCGGCGGTTTGTTTGTGTTAGTTGGGTCAGTAGCGCTTGAGAAGCGGCCCTAGTCTGCCCTTCCGCGCTTTCGGCCAGGGCATTTTGAGCTTGGCCGATCTGATCCAATGCCGACTCGGACCGAGAAACAACTTGCCGCATATTACTGACGGTCTCAGAAATTCCCTCATAGTCACGGACTACTACATTGGCGGCCTGCCGCGGTTCCGCGAACAAGGGCGAACTCTCCGCGGAGGCGCCGGGGCTTGGTGCCTGCTGCAGGCCTCGCGCAGCTTGTCCACCGTTTGGGGGATCATCCGTTTGATGTGCAAACAGTGTAGGCAAGCTCCGGGATTTTTCTGCACCACCTTCATCGAACGACTGCCCGATTCGCGGACCAGCCCCTAGTCCACGAGGTAACGTCGCGCTATCAGTAAAGTTGGTTCCCCGCGCCTCGTTACCCCCAAGCTGGGGTTCCGCCGCTCGCGCAGAGCCGCCCTGCATACGACGCAGCTGCCGGTATGTCTGTCCCTTTTGCATTAAATCACTGTATTGTCGAGTCAGCTCGCGATTAGCATTTCGATACTCTGTAGCTTGTCTTCGGAATGCTTCCTCTACTCGACGATATTGGCTAGCATTATTGGGAAATCTTTCCTTAAGTTCACGATACCGTTCTGCTGAAGCTAAGCTATGATACGACGCATCAAGATTGTCTCCTATCCGTTTACTAAGGCTTTGAGTCATCGCGGAATAATCTGGGGTTGCTTGTCCGTTTTCGGCGACTTCCCCCAACTCATGACTAATTCCAGCATTACTACTTTCGCTGCGGAATGGCGAACCCATATCCGGGCGCCGAGGAGGAGGAAGCGGCGGCGGGCTTTCCATCGGCGCTGGCCCGGAACCGCCGCCCGGTAGTGCCTCATAAATACTTTCGCTGTCGCCGCCTTGATAAGTAAGACCTTGATAAGTAGGTTCCCCATCGAGGGTACGAGGAACCAAAGGCGCGTAGTGGCTTTTCTGGGGAGCCGTGTAGTTGGTTACCTGGAGATAATCGGTTGCCTGGGAATCGTTGGCGCCAGCGGCAGCGGGCGGCCCTAGACCCTCGTTCATATAATAGTCTTCACCCGAGGTGGCAGGCGCGCCTAGGCCCGCGTTTGCGGCGGCAGGCGGCACAGGATCGCTCTGGTCATCCCTGCCAGGACTTGGCAGCGGATCGCGCGACGCCCCGCCGTCAAATCCGGGAGGGGATGGTGATCCGCTGGAGTCGTTATTCGAACCAGCACCGGGAGTGGTCATGTGATCGGCTCCAAAATCCGTAGCACCTTAATGGCGGGGCGACTTTGCGAATACGGAGGTCGAGGGGACTTGGGCTCTCGATACCAAATCGGGGGTATCAAGGTTTCTCATCGGGGGTGTTTGGCGGCTGGCGATGTGGTGATGGTCAACTGAATCGAGCAGTGAACTTTGAATCATTGCCGGCCGTGCCGTGGTTGCCTTCGTGTAGTGCGTGTAGTGCCGGGCTTGTTCCCAGTTCTGGTCGCTCTTCGCGTGGGCGCGCTCGGCTTGGTCCCGGACCTCGTTCGCGTTTTTTAGGTTCTGCGGATCTAGCTCACGGTTTTCGACTACCTCACGGTGGTAGGCGTTGGCCTGCCGGTGGGCGTGTTGTACTTCATTGATTAAGCCGAGACGCTCCTCGAAGAGGGATTGGTACCGGTCTCCAAGTTGCTGGTGGCGTTGCTCCTGGCTGGCGAAAAACCTCGTAACAGCGTCGGGATTACCAGTGTCGTAAATCGATGCGGATCCATCGTGGAGCGGTTCGTGTTGGCTAGGCTGCGGTGGTGCGGGTGATGTCATGCGAAGGTACCTGTCGTACTCATCGCCAGCAGCCCGCCGGATTGTTCGCCGAGGGAATTAGAACGGTTCTCACACGCGTCCATGCCTTCAATGTACCCCACCCCTAAGGGGATGGGCGTGCGACGGACTAGGTGGCGTAGAGCAGCACTTCGATGCGCCCACCGTGGCTCGGAGACGGCGCGCCGCACAATGCGTACGTTGTCGGTCTCGAGAATTCGCCGACGCAGCTGCCATTCCAGATGTGGCCGGCTTGGTGCATAGGCAGTGAATTCCTTGCGCAGCGTATGACCTGTCCCAAGCACATGGCCCGCGGCGCCCAGATAGATGCAATCCGGCCGGTTTTCCAACATCGGCGCGCCTGCGGTCACCATATCTTTCAGCAGGCCCGGGAACGGGCTTTCGAACTCGATTGCCCCGCGGGCCATCAGCAGGTGTAGGTGCCGGTCCTGCGGGACTTTGGCACGGTTCGCCGGTAGGGTCGGTAGCTCATCACGCTCGTAAACCGTCACACGGGCAAAGAAATCCGAGAGCATACGCGTGCTCATTCCCCAGCGTACCCAGTACTGTGCGGCACAGTTGACGACGAAGAGGACGCTGAATGGCCACTAGATGGAGGATGAAGTCGGTCGAACAATCGATCGCCGATACCGACGAGCCGACGACTCGGCTACGTAAGGACCTCACCTGGTGGGATCTTGTGGTCTTCGGTGTCTCGGTGGTGATCGGGGCGGGCATCTTTACCGTGACTGCCTCGACCGCTGGTGACATAACCGGCCCGGCGATCTGGATATCGTTTTTGATCGCAGCCGCTACCTGCGCGCTGGCGGCGCTATGCTACGCCGAGTTCGCCTCGACGCTTCCTGTGGCGGGCAGCGCCTACACGTTCTCCTACGCCACTTTCGGTGAGTTTCTGGCTTGGGCGATCGGCTGGAATTTGGTGCTGGAGTTGGCGATAGGCGCCGCCGTGGTCGCCAAGGGCTGGTCGAGCTATCTGGGCACAGTGCTCGGATTCGTTAGTGGCTCAATTCATCTCGCATCGTTGGATATCGACTGGGGTGCGTTGCTCATTGTGGGCCTGGTGGCGGTCCTGTGTGCGCAAGGCACCAAGCTGTCGTCCAGATTCTCCGCGGCGGTCACCGCGGTCAAGGTGTCGGTGGTTCTTCTGGTCGTTGTGGTAGGTGCCTTCTACGTGAAGACCGCGAACTACTCGCCGTTCATTCCTGAGCCCGAACCCGAGCGCCACGGAAGCGGGCTCGAACAGTCCTTATTGTCCTTGCTGACCGGCGCGGAGGGCAGCAATTACGGTTGGTACGGGGTGTTAGCGGGCGCGTCAATCGTGTTTTTCGCGTTCATCGGATTCGACATTGTGGCCACCATGGCCGAGGAGACCAAGCACCCGCAGCGCGACGTTCCGCGGGGCATTTTGGCGTCGTTGGGGGTCGTCACGGTCCTCTATGTCGCGGTCTCAGTCGTGCTGTCGGGCATGGTTTCCTACACCGAGTTGCGAACCGTGCCGGGCGGCGGACCCGCCAACCTTGCCACCGCATTCAAAGCCAACGGCGTGTACTGGGCTAGCGGGATCATTTCTATCGGGGCGTTAGCAGGGCTGACCACCGTGGTGATGGTGTTGATGCTCGGGCAGTGCCGGGTGTTGTTCGCGATGGCGCGAGATGGGCTGTTGCCGCGCCAATTGGCCAGGACCGGTTCGCGGGGAACCCCAGTACGGATCACCGTGTTAGTGGCTGTGGTGGTGGCTGCTACGGCGTCGGTGTTCCCAATAACCAAGCTCGAGGAAATGGTCAACGTCGGTACGCTCTTCGCGTTCATCCTTGTTTCCGCCGGGGTGATCGTGCTGCGTTGGACTCGGCCGGATCTGGAACGCGGCTTCCGGGCTCCGTGGGTACCGGCACTCCCAATTGCTGCTATATGCGCTTGCCTCTGGCTGATGCTGAACCTGACCGCGTTGACCTGGATGCGGTTTGGCATCTGGCTGTTGTTGGGGATCGCGATCTATGTCGGCTACGGGCGTAGGCACTCAGTGCTGGGCCGTAGAGAGGCGCAAAAGGTGGATAGCCGAGTGACATAGGACAAAAGGCGTCGTATTGTCTAATGCTGCGTAGTGTGATTCATGCGGAGGTTTGGCATATGACGACACAAATCCGACCCGGCGAACCGGGACTTCCCCAAGAGAGCCAGGTGGGGGAATGGCGGGACAAGAAGCGCTACCTGTGGCTCATGGGTCTGATCGCCCCGACCGCGCTGATCGTCATGCTGCCGAACATCTGGCTGATGAACCAGGCCGGCTGGCAAACCGCGTCGCAGACGTTGCTCTGGGTTGGTCGGGGCTTGACCCCTTGGGTTGGACACGGGATTTGTGGTTAGGCGGCTTGGGGCAGCGTAGCGGATAGGTGGGTCCTCTCGTAGGTGGCGGGGCTGAGCTGGTTGCAGTAGGAGTGGCGTCGTGTGGTGTTGTAGCGGGCCAGCCAGCGAAAGACCTCGCGTCGGCAGGTGGGGGCGTCGTCCCAGCTGTGTCGGTCTTGGAGGACCTCGCGTTTGAGGGCGGCGTTGACCGATTCAGCCAGGGCGTTGTCGGCGCTCGATCCGATAGCGCCCATGGACTGGGTGACCCCCAACCGGGTACACAGTTTCGCGAAATCCTGTGACGTGTACTGGCGTCCGTGGTCACTGTGGAATACCGCACCACCCAGACTGCCCCGTAGCGCCTCGGCGGCCTTGAGGGCATCTTCGACCAGTTCGGTGCGCATATGCTCTGCGATCGCCCACCCAGTGATCCGCCGAGACCAGCAGTCGATGACGGTGGCCAGATACAGGTTAGCGCCGCTAGCCAGCGGCAAGTACGTGATGTCCCCAACGTATCTCTTGTTGGATTCAGAAGCGGTGAAATCTCGTTTAAGCAGGTCAGGATATTTCTGTGTGGTTTTATCTGGTCTGGTTGTGCGGACACGGCGGCGGCACCGATACCCAGCGATCCCCGCTACGCGCATGACTCGGGCTACTCGCTTGTGGTTGACCCGCTCAGTATCAGCAACACCGTCGTTGAGTTCAGCGGTGATCCGCGGGCACCCATAGGTGTTGTCCTGATCATGTATTGCGCGAATACGCTCGGCCAACACCGCATCAGCAGCGGTTTGAGCTGCCCGCGTGGCTGCTGCCTGACACCAGGTGTAAAACGATGATCGAGCGATCTCGACGACCTGGCATAGCCGCTTCGGTGGCGTCTTAGGACTGGTGTAAAAACGCTGGGCGCATGTTCCTGGTGGTCATGTTACGCGGCGGTGGTGTCGGTCGTGGTTGTTGTGGTGGGGGGATGCAGTGGGCGGGGTGGCTCGAGCAGTTGGTGGCGTAGTTCTTGGAGGTGGCGGCTGGTCGCTGATGTTTGGGTGACTCCGCGCCAGCCGCGGCTGGCGCGGTCGAGGACGGCCCATACCAGCGACAGACAGCTGGTTTCGCCGGGTAGGCGGCCGATGACCTTGACCCGGCGACGGGATTCTCCGAAGGTGCGTTCGATGAGGTTGGAATGGCGGATGCGTGTCCAGTGTTGGCGGGGGAAGCGCAAATGCACGCTCAGCGAGGCGAAGTCGTTGGCCAGGCAAGCGACCGCGGCTGGGTAGAGCCCGCGGTATGTGGTGGTGAACTCCTCGGCGCGGCGGGTGGCTTCATCCACGGCCTGCTGGCCGGGTGGCTGGTCAATGTCATCGAAGATCGACCAGAACGCGGCTTTTTGATGGTCGCGTCTCATCGCTGGTGTAAATGGTCACGGGCGTAGGTTCCGTCGCAACCGACGAAAGCTATGAAGGAGGGGCTACGCCCGTGACCAAGCGAGTATCGCCGATTGAGCGTGTGCGTGTTGAGATGGATCAGTTGTTCGCCGCGACCGAGCGGCCGTTGACCGAGATTTTGGAGGAGGTCGGGCGGTTATCGGTGCGTCTGGTGTTTCAGGTCGCCGTGGAGGCCGAGGTAGAAGCAGTGTTGGGCCGAGCCCGTCACCAGCGTCGGGTTCAGGACGGCCCGGGCGGGTACCGCAATGGGTATCAACCGCCGGCGACGGTGAAGACCACGATGGGCTCGGTCGAATTATGCCGCCCGAAACTACGCGACACCGACGAGCGGTTCTGTTCGCGGCTATTCGGTGCCGGGGTGACGCGCACCCACGCTCTGGAGGCGTTGGTGATTTCGGGATGGGTGCGCGGTTTGTCGGATCGCGACATCGAGGCCGCGTTGGCCGAGGTGCTGGGCTCGCAGGCGGCGTTGTCGCGCTCGACGGTGAGCCGGATTTGTGCGGCCATCAAAGACGAGTTCGCTGCGTGGTCGTCTCGACGCCTTGATGAGCTGGTGTTGGACTACCTGTTCTTGGATGCCTCGAACTTTCGGATGCATCCCAACGCCCCGGCCGAGCCGGTGCTGGCCGCCTGGGGCATCTGCACCGACGGCAAGCCCCTGTTTATTGGGCTGGCCCCAGCCGCAGCGGAGTCGGCTGATGCGTGGGCCGACTTCTTGGCTGACCTGAGGAACCGGGGACTACGCCCGCCGCTACTGGGCATCTCCGACGGGGCGCCGGGCCTGATCGCCGCATGGGAGACCACGTTTCCGGCAAGCCTGCGTCAGCGGTGTCTGATCCATCGCTGCCGTAACGTCATCGCCAAGACACCTGTCGCGGTCCAGGACGAGATCAAAGCCGCGTTCTGGTCGATCTTCGATGACATTGACCAGCCACCCGGCCAGCAGGCCGTGGATGAAGCCACCCGCCGCGCCGAGGAGTTCACCACCACATACCGCGGGCTCTACCCAGCCGCGGTCGCTTGCCTGGCCAACGACTTCGCCTCGCTGAGCGTGCATTTGCGCTTCCCCCGCCAACACTGGACACGCATCCGCCATTCCAACCTCATCGAACGCACCTTCGGAGAATCCCGTCGCCGGGTCAAGGTCATCGGCCGCCTACCCGGCGAAACCAGCTGTCTGTCGCTGGTATGGGCCGTCCTCGACCGCGCCAGCCGCGGCTGGCGCGGAGTCACCCAAACATCAGCGACCAGCCGCCACCTCCAAGAACTACGCCACCAACTGCTCGAGCCACCCCGCCCACTGCATCCCCCCACCACAACAACCACGACCGACACCACCGCCGCGTAACATGACCACCAGGAACATGCGCCCAGCGTTTTTACACCAGTCCTAAGACGCCACCGCTTTGATCTCGTCCTGGACCGCGACAGGTGTCTTGGCGATGACGTTACGGCAGCGATGGATCAGACACCGCTGACGCAGGCTTGCCGGAAACGTGGTCTCCCATGCGGCGATCAGGCCCGGCGCCCCGTCGGAGATGCCCAGTAGCGGCGGGCGTAGTCCCCGGTTCCTCAGGTCAGCCAAGAAGTCGGCCCACGCATCAGCCGACTCCGCTGCGGCTGGGGCCAGCCCAATAAACAGGGGCTTGCCGTCGGTGCAGATGCCCCAGGCGGCCAGCACCGGCTCGGCCGGGGCGTTGGGATGCATCCGAAAGTTCGAGGCATCCAAGAACAGGGGGCTTGACCCCTTGGGTTGGACACGGGATTTGTGGTTAGGCGGCTTGGGGCAGCGTAGCGGATAGGTGGGTCCTCTCGTAGGTGGCGGGGCTGAGCTGGTTGCAGTAGGAGTGGCGTCGTGTGGTGTTGTAGCGGGCCAGCCAGCGAAAGACCTCGCGTCGGCAGGTGGGGGCGTCGTCCCAGCTGTGTCGGTCTTGGAGGACCTCGCGTTTGAGGGCGGCGTTGACCGATTCAGCCAGGGCGTTGTCGGCGCTCGATCCGATAGCGCCCATGGACTGGGTGACCCCCAACCGGGTACACAGTTTCGCGAAATCCTGTGACGTGTACTGGCGTCCGTGGTCACTGTGGAATACCGCACCACCCAGACTGCCCCGTAGCGCCTCGGCGGCCTTGAGGGCATCTTCGACCAGTTCGGTGCGCATATGCTCTGCGATCGCCCACCCAGTGATCCGCCGAGACCAGCAGTCGATGACGGTGGCCAGATACAGGTTAGCGCCGCTAGCCAGCGGCAAGTACGTGATGTCCCCAACGTATCTCTTGTTGGATTCAGAAGCGGTGAAATCTCGTTTAAGCAGGTCAGGATATTTCTGTGTGGTTTTATCTGGTCTGGTTGTGCGGACACGGCGGCGGCACCGATACCCAGCGATCCCCGCTACGCGCATGACTCGGGCTACTCGCTTGTGGTTGACCCGCTCAGTATCAGCAACACCGTCGTTGAGTTCAGCGGTGATCCGCGGGCACCCATAGGTGTTGTCCTGATCATGTATTGCGCGAATACGCTCGGCCAACACCGCATCAGCAGCGGTTTGAGCTGCCCGCGTGGCTGCTGCCTGACACCAGGTGTAAAACGATGATCGAGCGATCTCGACGACCTGGCATAGCCGCTTCACCTCGAAGGCGTGTCGGTGATCGGCAACGAACTGAAAGCGACTCACCAGTTCGTCTCCCCAGCGAAATACTTGGCCGCCGACCGCAAAATGTCCCGCTCGGTGGCCAGCCGGGTCTTCTCGGCACGCAACGCCTGGTTCTCAGCATGGAGCCGTGCCACCGCTTGTTCGGGGGTCTCGCCACCCGGGGCCCCTACGGCAACCGAACCGGGTTTACGGTGCCGAATCGGCACACCGTGGGCCTTGCACCACGCCGATAACGTTGGGTCGCTCAAGCCAAGCTCAGCAGCGATCATGCTGATCGTCGCACCAGCGGTATCCCGATACAACGCAACCGCATCCCGCTTGAACTCATCAGGGTAACTTTTCCTTGCCATAGGGGTGGATCATCTCGCTTCCCCCAGGAACATCCTGGGATTCAGCGTGTCCAACCCAAGGGGTCAAGCCCCGTCCTTTCCTCGTCTACATCCTGCTGCCGATTCTCGACCTGCGTTTTGGCCCTGATGGTCAGAATCCGCCCGACGAAGTGATGCAGCGGCTGGAGAACGACAAGTACTACCGGTACTGCACCTACAGCTACGTCCCGCTGCAGTACCTCAGCGTGGTCTTGGGGGCCTACCTGTTCACCGCCGCCGACCTCAGCTGGCTGGGTTACGACGGTGCGCTGGGCTGGGTCGGGAAGATTGGGTTGGCCCTGTCGGTCGGCGTGCTCGGCGGGGTGGGCATCAACACCGCGCACGAGATGGGGCACAAGAAGGATTCGCTGGAGCGCTGGCTTTCCAAGATCACCCTGGCGCAAACGTGCTACGGACACTTCTATATCGAGCACAATCGCGGTCACCACGTACGGGTGTCCACGCCGGAGGACCCGGCATCGGCCCGCTTCGGAGAGACATTCTGGGAGTTCTTGCCGCGTAGTGTGATCGGGAGCTTGCGTTCGGCAGTTCGACTGGAGGCCCAGCGGCTGCGCCGACGCGGTGTCAGCCCCTGGAACCCTAAGACGTATCTGTCCAACGACGTGCTCAATGCCTGGGCGATGTCAGTGGTGCTGTGGGGTGCCCTGATAGCGGCGTTCGGGCCGTCGCTGATCCCATTTGTCGTCATTCAAGCGGTTTTCGGTTTCTCGCTGTTGGAGGCGGTCAACTACCTTGAGCATTACGGACTGTTGCGGCAGAAGATGAAAAATGGCCGCTACGAGCGCTGTACGCCGGTACACAGCTGGAACTCCGACCACATTGTCACCAACTTGTTCTTGTATCACCTGCAGCGGCACAGCGATCACCACGCCAACCCCACTCGCCGCTACCAGACACTGCGCAGCATGGAGGGTGCGCCCAACCTGCCGAGCGGATACGCGTCGATGATCTCGCTGACGTACTTCCCGCCGCTATGGCGCAAGGTGATGGACCACCGGGTGCTCGATCACTACGCCGGCGATATCACCAGGGTTAACCTCCAGCCCCGCCTACGGGAGGAGCTGCTGGCGCGTTACGGCGCCGATCAGTGATGGCCGCTTACCAATGTCCGGTGTGCGGCTATGTCTACGGCGAGGTCAAAGGCGATGCCAGAGAGGGCTTTTCAGCGGGCACGCGATGGGAGAAAATTCCCGACGACTGGAACTGTCCGGACTGCGCGGTTCGCGAGAAGTTCGATTTCGAAAAGAACCTCGTAAAGATCGAAATGGGCGGGCAACCAATTGCGTGATCACCAGCTATTTCAGTGTGTCCAGTGCGGCTTCGAATACGACGAAGCGCTGGGCTGGTTGGAAGACGGCATCGAGCCCGGCACCCGGTGGGATGACATCCCCGAGGAATGGAGTTGCCCGGATTGCGGCGCGGCCAAGTCAGACTTCGTGATGGTGGCCGTGGCTCGCTCGTGATCGACACCGACGTCACTGCCCCGCATCGCTGAAAAGCCAGATATTGTCTCGCCTGTGAAGCGGATTTCTTATGCGGAAGCGTCCCGAGTCCTGTTGCGCGATTCGGTGCTAGATGCGATGCGGGATCTGCTGCTGAGCCGTGACTGGTCGGCGATTACGTTGTCTGACGTGGCGCGTGCCGCCGGGATCAGTCGACAGACCATCTACAACGAGTTCGGTTCGCGCCAGGGCTTGGCGCAAGGTTACGCGCTGCGGCTGACCGATCGCTTGGTCGACACTGTTCATGAAGCCCTGGACGCCAACGTTGGCCGCATCTACGAGTCCTTTCTGCAAGGGTTTCGTTCGTTCTTCTCCGAAACCGCCACAGACCCGCTGGTGATCTCGCTGCTGTGTGGTGTCGCCAAGCCGGATCTGCTGCAGCTCATCACGACGAACAGCGCGCCTATCATCACCCGAGCGTCTGACCGGCTGGCGTCGGCGTTCACCCAAACTTGGGTCGCGACCAGCGACGATGATGCTGGTCTGTTGGCGCGTGCGATCGTGCGGCTGGCCTTGAGCTACGTGTCGATGCCGCCCGAGGCCGACCACGACGTGGCGGCCGACCTGGCGCGGCTAATGACGCCGTTCGCGGAGCGTCATGGGGTCGTCAACCATCCCTGATCTGCGGGGCTGATATCCGCCCGCTAAGACGGGCCGCTAGAGTGGGGTCGAGAGCGTATTTAGGCTGCGTTGCCCGCTCGGATTCCCTAGTCCCCAAAAATAAGGATGAAACACGCTATGACGACGACCGAAACCTCGCTGACCGCCGACGTTCGTAATGGCATCGAGTACAAGGTTGCCGACCTGTCGCTGGCGGAATTCGGTCGCAAAGAATTGCGGATCGCCGAGCACGAGATGCCTGGCCTCATGTCGCTGCGACGTGAGTACGCCGAGGTGGCACCACTGAAGGGAGCCCGTATTTCGGGCTCGCTGCACATGACCGTTCAGACGGCGGTGCTGATCGAAACTCTGACGGCTCTAGGCGCCGAAGTCCGGTGGGCATCGTGCAACATCTTTTCGACCCAGGACCACGCCGCGGCTGCGGTTGTCGTAGGCCCGCACGGCACCCCTGAGGAGCCCAAGGGTGTACCGGTTTTCGCGTGGAAAGGTGAAACGCTCGAGGAGTACTGGTGGGCTTCCGAGCAGATGCTGACCTGGCCCGACCCCGACAAGCCGGCCAACATGATCCTCGACGACGGTGGTGACGCCACCATGCTGGTGCTGCGGGGTGCGCAGTACGAAAAGGCCGGTGTGGTTCCGCCTGCCGAAGAGGATGACCCCGCCGAGTGGAAGGTCTTCTTGAACCTGCTGAGGTCTCGCTTCGAGACCGACAAGGGAAAGTGGACCAAGATCGCCGAGTCGGTCCGAGGCGTCACCGAGGAAACCACCACCGGTGTGTTGCGGTTGTACCAGTTCGCTGCGGCCGGCGACCTCGCATTCCCGGCTATCAACGTCAACGACGCGGTGACAAAGTCTAAGTTCGACAACAAGTACGGCACCCGGCACTCGCTGGTCGACGGCATCAACCGCGGCACCGACGCGCTCATCGGCGGTAAGAATGTCCTGATCTGTGGCTTCGGCGACGTTGGTAAGGGCTGCGCTGAGGCGATGAAAGGCCAGGGGGCGCGCGTGAGCGTCACCGAGATCGACCCCATCAACGCGCTGCAGGCAATGATGGAGGGCTTTGACGTCAAGACGGTCGAGGAGGCCATCGCCGACGCCGACATTGTGGTGACCTCTACCGGCAACAAAGACATCATCATGCTGGAACACATGAAGCAAATGAAGGATCACGCGATCCTGGGCAACATCGGCCACTTCGACAATGAGATCGACATCGCCGGCTTGGAGCGCTCCGGGGCGACGCGTACCAACATCAAGCCGCAGGTCGATCTGTGGACCTTTGGCGAAACCGGCAAGTCGATCATCGTGCTGTCCGAAGGCCGTCTGCTGAACCTCGGCAACGCCACGGGGCACCCATCGTTTGTGATGAGCAACAGCTTCGCCGATCAGGTGATCGCCCAGATCGAGCTATGGACCAAGAACGACGAATACGATAACGAGGTTTACCGGCTGCCCAAGCATCTCGACGAGAAGGTGGCTCGTATCCACGTCGAGGCCCTGGGCGGACATCTGACCAAGCTGACCAAGGACCAGGCCGAATACCTTGGTGTCGACGTTGAAGGGCCCTACAAGCCGGACCACTACCGCTACTGAGCTGAAGTTCCATGGTCGCGAGAAGCCGGCTAATAGGCTTGTGCCGTGCTGATCGCTATCGAGGGAGTTGACGGCGCCGGCAAGCGCACGCTGACTCGGGGTCTGAGCACGGCCTTCGAGTCTGCTGGCAAGTCAGTGACCACGCTGGCTTTTCCGCGGTATGGGCAATCGGTGGCCGCCGACCTCGCCGCGGAGGCTCTGCACGGCGAACACGGTGACCTCGCATCGTCGGTGTATGCGATGGCGATGCTGTTTGCGCTCGACCGGGCCGACGCGGCCGAACAAATCGAGGTGCTACGTAGCGACCAGGATGTGGTCATCCTGGATCGCTACGTAGCGTCCAACGCGGCTTACAGCGCGGCACGCCTCTATGAGGACTGGTCTGGAGAGGTAGTGGCTTGGGTGCAGCAGCTCGAATACCAGAGAATGGGGCTACCTCTGCCAGACTGGCACGTGCTGCTAGCCGTGTCTGCTGATGTCGCGGGGCAGCGAGCCCGCAACCGTGCACGGATTGAGCCAGGCCGGGAGCGCGACAACTATGAACGCGACGACGAACTTCAACAGCGCACGGGCGTCGTTTACGCCGGCTTGGCCGCTGCGAAATGGAGTGGGCCCTGGCTAGTGGTCGATGAAAGCATCGACCCGGGCCGGCTGGCAGGCACCTTGGCGGGCACATGAGCGGCCTCCAGGCCGGCTCCAGCGGCCCGTTCCGGCCCCATTAAACCCAAATTTGGGGGCAATTGCCCCGATCGGCCAAGAAACGCCCGTGTGGTGTCTGAGTTTTGTCGCGATCTGGTGACACCATGGACACCATGAGGCAAAGGATTTTGGTGGTCGACGACGATGCTTCGCTGGCCGAGATGCTCACCATCGTGCTGCGCGGGGAAGGCTTCGACACCGCAGTTGTCGGCGACGGTACTCAGGCACTGACCGCGGTGCGCGAGCTGCGCCCAGATTTGGTGCTGTTGGATTTGATGTTGCCCGGTATGAACGGTATCGATGTGTGCCGGGTACTGCGCGCCGATTCCGGTGTGCCGATCGTGATGCTGACCGCCAAAACTGACACCGTGGATGTGGTGTTGGGCCTGGAGTCCGGCGCCGACGACTACATCATGAAGCCGTTCAAGCCTAAGGAGTTAGTCGCGCGTGTGCGGGCGCGGCTCCGCCGCAACGACGACGAGCCCGCCGAGATGCTCTCCATCGCCGACGTCGACATTGACGTGCCGGCGCACAAGGTCACTCGCAATGGCGAGCAGATATCACTGACGCCGCTGGAATTCGACCTGTTGGTCGCATTGGCGCGTAAACCTCGCCAGGTGTTTACTCGTGATGTGCTGCTCGAACAGGTGTGGGGATATCGTCACCCAGCGGATACCCGTCTGGTGAATGTGCATGTCCAGCGTCTCCGGGCCAAGGTCGAGAAAGACCCCGAGAACCCGACCGTGGTGTTGACCGTTCGAGGAGTGGGATACAAGGCCGGACCTCCGTGATCCGCGGCGGCGACGATGCAGAGCGCTGCGATGCTGAGGAGCGCCGCGATGCCGAGAAAAACCGTAAAACCACCACTGGTGACGATAGAAATCCTCGAAATGTGGCGGAACCCGCGGCCGCACAGCGGTTAGTAGCAGCTGTCTCTGTTGCCTGCGGGGGAGTGCGGGTTTCTGCCACGTGCTCGGGACGGCGCCTATGATGTGGGGCTCGCGGCGACGGGTTCGGAGCAGATGGGGGCGCTCTGGCCCGATGACGCGCGGTATGACCGCGGTGCGTCGAGTTGTGGGCGTCGCTTGGCGGCGGTCGTTGCAGCTGCGAGTGGTGGCGCTGACTCTTGGACTCTCGTTCGCAGTTATTTTGGCCCTCGGCTTCGTGCTTACCAGTCAAGTTACGAATCGTGTCCTCGACATCAAGGTCAAAGCCGCCATCGACCAGGTCGAGCGCGCGCGCACCACGGTCACCGGGATCGTCAACGGCGAAGAAACTCGCTCGCTGGACAGTAGTTTGCAGCTCGCCCGCAACACCTTGACCTCGAAAACCGAACCGGCCTCGGGAGCCCGTCTAGCCGGGGCGTTCGACGCGGTGCTGGTGGTGCCGGGGGATGGGCCGCGGGCGGCTTCCAGCGCCGGACCCGTCGACCAGGTGCCAGCGGCGTTACGGGGCTTCATCAAGGTCGGTCAAGCGGCCTACCAGTACGCGACGGTGCACACCGAGGGCTTCTCAGGGCCGGGGCTCATCGTTGGCACACCGACCTCGTCGCGGGTGGCCAACCTGGAGCTGTATCTGATCTTTCCGCTGGTCAACGAGCAGGCCACGATCACGCTGGTGCGCGGGACCATGGCTACCGGTGGCGTAGTGCTGTTGGTGTTGCTTGCCGGAATAGCGTTGCTCGTCTCGCGACAAGTCGTGGTTCCGGTGCGGTCTGCGTCGCGGATCGCCGAACGGTTCGCCGAGGGCCATCTGTCCGAACGTATGCCCGTGCGCGGTGAAGACGACATGGCGCGGCTCGCAGTGTCGTTTAACGACATGGCCGAAAGTCTGTCCAGACAGATCACCCAGCTCGAAGAGTTCGGCAACCTGCAGCGCCGGTTCACTTCTGACGTCAGCCACGAGCTGCGCACACCGCTGACGACTGTGCGGATGGCCGCTGATCTGATCTACGATCACAGCTCCGACCTCGATCCGACGCTGCGGCGGTCCATTGAATTGATGGTCAGCGAACTGGACCGGTTCGAGACGCTGCTCAACGACTTGCTAGAGATCTCCCGGCACGACGCCGGGGTGGCTGAGTTGTCGGTCGAGTCGGTCGACCTGCGCGACACGGTAAACAACGCGTTGGGCAATGTAGGCCACCTGGCCGAGGAGACCGGCATCGAACTACTCGTGGAGATGCCCGCCGAAGAGGTGATCGCGGAGGTCGATGCGCGACGGGTCGAACGGATACTGCGCAATCTGATAGCCAATGCCATCGACCACGCTGAACATAAGCCGGTGCGGATCCGAATGGCCGCCGACGAAGACACGGTCGCGGTAACCGTCCGCGACTATGGGGTCGGGCTGCGGCCCGGTGAGGAGAAACTGGTGTTCAGCAGGTTCTGGCGCTCGGACCCGTCGCGGGTGCGACAGTCTGGCGGCACAGGGCTGGGTCTTGCGATCAGTATCGAGGATGCGCGGTTGCACCAGGGTCGGCTAGAAGCATGGGGCGAGCCCGGCAAGGGGGCTTGCTTCCGGTTGTCGCTTCCCCTTGTGCGCGGCCACAAAGTCACTACGAGCCCTCTGCCCATGAAGCCAATACCGCAATCGGCGGCGCAACCGAACTCGACTGACTCCGCAGAGCGTCAGCACCACCGCGAGCATGCCGAGAGGCGCGGGTAATGCGGCGGCTCCACGTGGTACTGGCCTTTTCGCTGCTGGCGGTTGTTCTTGTCGGCTGCGCAGGTGTACCCAGTTCCTCGGCGCCGCAGGCCATCGGTACCGTCGAGCGGCTGGCGCCCTCGAATCTGCCGACACCAACACCGGGCATGGACCCCGACCTGTTGCTGCGCGAATTCCTCAAAGCCACAGCCGACCCGGCCAACCGGCATCTGGCGGCACGTCAATTCCTTACCGAATCGGCCTCCAATGGTTGGGACGACGCCGGCAGTGCGCTGCTGATCGATCACGTGGTGTTCGTCGAAACACGGAGTGCCGAAAAAGTTTCGGTGATCATGCGGGCTGACATCCTGGGTTCGCTGTCCGACATGGGGGTGTTCGAGACCGCCGAGGGGATGCTGCCGGATCCAGGGCCGATCGACTTGGTCAAAACGTCGGGTGGTTGGCGGATCGACCGGTTGCCCAACGGCGTCTTCTTGGACTGGCAGCAATTTCAGGCGACCTACAAACGCAATACGCTGTACTTCGCCGACCCTACTGGCAAAACCGTAGTGCCCGATCCGCGCTACGTGGCGGTGTCCGACCGCGATCTAATGGCGACAGAGCTCATTTCCAAGCTGCTGGCAGGACCGCGTCCCGAGATGGTGCACACGGTGCGGAATTTGCTCGCCCCGCCGTTACAGCTGGGCGGGCCCGTGACCCGCGCCGACGGTAGTAAGACCGGAGTTGGCCGCGGCTACGGCGGCGCCCGCATTGACCTGCAGAAACTATCCACCACCGATCCGCACAGCAGGCAACTGCTCGCCGCGCAGATCATCTGGACGTTGGCCCGGGCGGACATCAGGGGGCCGTACGTGATCAACGCCGATGGCGCACCATTGGACGATAGGTTCGCTGACGGCTGGAAAACGTCCGATGTAGCAGCTACCGACCCTGGTGTGGCCGACGGCGCGGGCGCGGGTTTGTACGCCTTGGTCAACGGTTCGTTGGTAGCGCAGGACGGACAGAGCGTCGCCACCGTGCCCGGAGCATACGGACGGATGGCGGAGCAGACCGCCGCTGCGCTCTCGCGCAGCGGCAACAGGGTTGCGTCGGTGGTGACCCTCCGGCGCGGCGCTCCGGACGTCGCTGCTTCGTTGTGGATCGGTGATCTCGGTGGCGAGGCGGTTCAGTCCGCCGACGGACATAGTCTGTCGCGGCCCAGCTGGTCGCTCGACGACGCGGTTTGGGTGGTGGTCGACGCTAACAATGTCCTGCGGGCGATCCAGGAACCGGCGTCGGGGCAGCCAACGCGCATACCGGTAGATTCAACCGCAGTTACCAGCCGGTTCCCGGGGCCGATCACCGACCTGCAGCTGTCCCGTGACGGGACCCGTGCGGCGATGGTGATTGGTGGGCAAGTGATCCTTGCGGGCGTCGAGCAAACAACAGCCGGTCAGTTCGCTCTGATATTCCCCCGGCGGCTGGGTTTCGGACTGGGCTCTTCGGTGGTGTCTTTGTACTGGCGAACCGGTGGCGACATCGTGGTAACCCGCACCGATGTTGCTCACCCGGTGTCATATGTGAATCTCGACGGAGTGAATTCCGACGCGCCGGCTCGCGGATTGCAGGTTCCGGTAGACGCGATTGCGGCCGACCCGTCGACGGTGTACGTGGCGGGCCCGCGGGGGGTACTGATGTACTCTGCTTCGGCCGGGGAAGGTCGGCAGGGCTGGTCGGAGGTATCGGGACTGATGGTGCCCGGGGCGGTGCCGGTATTGCCGGGGTGAGGGTCAGCCTTCAAATTGTGGGTTTGCCGCACCGGCTACCCTCGCTGTGAGGAGGCGCTTGTCGATGTCGCCTAGAGTTCCCAGGTTGCGTTGGGATGATCCATTCGGTGCGTTGGACACGCTGTCATCGTTGTGGTCGGCGACGGGGCTGCCGTTAGTCGGCAACGGAGCTGCGCAAGCAGTTGCGGCGCCTTACCGGACGTTGTTCACGACGCTGCAGCAGCTGCTCGTCGGCAAGCAAGTCACGGTACGCATCGGCAACCACAATGTGATGCTGACCGTCACCGAGCTGGACGCGGCACTCGAACCGCAGGGGCTCGCGTTCGGTCAGCTTGGCCAGGTCCGGGTCGCGGCACGAGACATTAGGTGGGATCAACAGCACCTAGACCGCGCAGTCGCGGTGCTACGGAATGTGCACATCCGTCCGGGAGTTCCGCCGCTGGTGGTGGCCGCGCCCGCGGAATTGTCGTCGGTACTGCCGGCAGAGATTTTCAATGACGTGCTGCGTCAAGCGGCACCGCGGCTGTGTGGTGAGTTATGCGACGACGGAAACGCCAGACTGAGCTGGGCGCGTCTGCCTGGCTGGGGAAGCATCGAGGTAAGTGTCGACTTGGTGGGGACGATGTTGTGGCTTCGACCGAGGGCCTTGATTACCAGAAGACGACGATGGACACTGCCGGCGCGGTGTCCTGCCTATCGGGTGCCACTGCCTGAGCTGCCACGTGGGCTGTTGCTTACCGATGTGAATCCTGGCTTAGATACCTTGGAGCTCTCGGCCACCTTGCCGGAATGGCGAACAGAGTTGCCGCTGCGCCATCTGGAAAACCTCATCACCGGGTTGAGCCAGGGCGTGCTCAGTTTCAGCTGGCCGTCGCTGCTCAGAGGTTCCGACTAGACCCGCGGTGTCATACCCGGCAGGCATGCTTGCGTTGTGCTCGACCTCATCCTGCCGCTGGAGTGCGGTGGCTGTGGGGCGCCATCGACTCGCTGGTGCGACGCCTGCGCAATGGAGCTCTCGCTGGCTGACGACCGACCGCACGTGGTGAGCCCGCGCGTGGATCCACAGGTTCCGGTATTCGCTCTGGGCCACTATGCGGGCGCGCGGCGTCAAGCGATCCTCGCGATAAAGGAACGCGGCCGGGGCGACCTGGTGTCGCCGATGGCGCAGGTACTCGCTGCCGGCATGGACCGGTTGCTGTCGTGGGGCATTGTCCAAACCCCGTTGACGATAGTTCCTGCGCCGACGCGACGCTTGGCGGCGCGAAGACGCGGTGGTGACCCTGTCGCCCGAATAGCGCGGATTGCCGGGTTGTCGCTGGTCGCCACGGCGGGACATCCGGACGTCACCGTCGTCCAGGCATTGCGAATCAGGGCTGTGGCCCGGGACTCGGCAGGCCTTGGCGCGTCGGCCCGAAAACGCAACATTGCTGGTCGCGTGGCGTTGCAGCGCCGCCAGTTGCGCAATGAGGTCGTGATCGTCGACGACGTTGTCACCACTGGGGCGACGGCCCGCGAGTCGGTCCGGATCCTGAAAACAGCTGGCGTGCAGGTGGCTGCCGTACTGGCGATCGCCTCGGCTTGACGGAGTCCTCCCAGGCTGGGCAGCGGTCAGAAACTGCCTGAAGCAATGAAGTTGCCAAGAGAACGTGAAGAACTCGCAACGCGTCTGCCAATTGGGTGGCACGGCAAGGCGAACAGAGGCTAACGTCGAGATCAGTCTTAATGATTCAAGGTCACGATATTCCCAGGTCGAGGTAGCAAGCAGTACGTGCGGCGGGAGGTGAGTACTCGACATCTTGCATCGGCGAGCCGCCTGCAGCGGTGACGTTTCTCAAACCGCTCTCACCTCGTCGGCGCGTATCTGAATGCCAGGCACGCAGGGTGCGTGTGACACGAGAGAAACGAGTTGTGGCGTATGTCAAGGCTAACCGTGGATTCCGAGCTGGTTCTAGACCAATCGGCTGGAACGGACGAACCACTTGAACCGACAGCGAAGGCCGAGATCGTATTCAAGGGCCGTAATGTCGAGATCCCCGATCACTTCCGCACCTACGTCTCACAAAAACTCGCTCGCCTGGAGCGGTTTGACCGAACTATCTACCTGTTCGACGTCGAACTCGACCATGAACGCAACCGTCGCCAGCGCAAATCGTGTCAACGAGTAGAAATCACCGCTCGCGGGCGCGGGCCAATTGTTCGCGGTGAGGCCGGCGCGAACAGCTTCTACGCCGCTTTGGAGTCGGCAGTGGTCAAACTCGAGAGCCGACTGCGCCGTGGCAAGGACCGCCGCAAAGTGCACTACGGGGACAAAACGCCTGTTTCGCTAGCCAAAGCTACCGCCGCGGCGGCGCCGGTTCGGGCCGCCGCGCTGACTGATGCTGAATCAACCGAGCATCGGGACCGCGACCGAGTCGGCGTCGACCGCAACGAGCATGCGCCCGGACGGATCGTTCGCACTAAGGAACACCATGCCAAGCCGATGTCAGTCGACGACGCGTTGTACGAGATGGAACTTGTCGGACATGATTTTTTCTTGTTCTTCGACAAAGACACCGAACGGCCGTCCGTCGTGTACCGTCGGCATGCCTACGACTACGGGTTGATCCGCCTCGCCTGACCAGGTGCTGATCGGCGCACAGTCCGACGTTCGACACCGTCGCGGACGTGTCACCTACGATGGATGGCGCCTTATGTCGAAGATCTACATCCAACAGGGGACATAGCTGTGCTGTCGAAGTTGCTGCGCCTTGGCGAAGGTCGCATGGTCAAGCGTCTGAAGCGGGTGGCCGACTATGTCAATACGTTGTCCGACGACGTCGAGAAGCTCACTGACGCCGAGTTGAGGGCAAAGACTGACGAGTTCAGAAAGCGCCTCGACGATGGCGAAAGCCTCGACGACCTACTGCCTGAAGCGTTCGCGGTGGCCCGTGAAGCCGCCTGGAGAGTGCTCGACCAGCGGCCGTTTGACGTGCAGGTGATGGGTGCCACGGCCCTGCACCTGGGCAACGTCGCCGAGATGAAGACCGGTGAAGGTAAAACCCTGACCTGCGTGTTGCCTGCCTATCTCAATGCCCTGGCCGGCGAAGGCGTCCACATTGTCACCGTTAACGACTACCTGGCCAAGCGTGACAGCGAGTGGATGGGCCGCGTGCACCGGTTCCTTGGGTTGCAGGTTGGGGTGATCTTGTCCGGCATGACGCCCGACGAACGTCGAGCGTCGTACAACGCTGACATCACCTACGGAACCAACAACGAGTTTGGCTTCGACTACCTGCGTGACAACATGGCGCACTCTTTGGAGGAGTTGGTGCAGCGCGGGCACAACTTTGCCGTTGTTGACGAGGTCGACTCCATCTTGATTGACGAGGCCCGCACCCCGCTGATCATCTCCGGGCCCGCTGACGGCGCCTCGAACTGGTACACCGAGTTCGCGCGCTTGGCGCCGTTGATGGAGAAGGACACACACTATGAGGTCGACCTGCGTAAACGCACCGTCGGCGTGCATGAACTAGGGGTGGAGTTCGTCGAAGACCAACTTGGCATCGACAACCTCTACGAGGCAGCCAACTCTCCGTTGGTCAGCTACCTCAACAACGCGCTGAAAGCCAAGGAGCTGTTCAGCCGCGACAAGGATTACATCGTTCGCGACGGCGAGGTCCTCATTGTCGACGAGTTCACCGGGCGCGTGTTGGTCGGCCGTCGCTACAACGAAGGTATGCACCAGGCCATCGAGGCCAAGGAGCACGTCGAGATCAAGGCTGAGAACCAGACCCTGGCTACCATCACGCTGCAGAACTACTTCCGGCTTTACGACAAGCTGGCCGGCATGACCGGTACCGCTCAAACCGAAGCGGCCGAACTGCACGAGATCTACAAGCTCGGTGTGGTCACCATCCCCACCAACATGCCGATGGTCCGCGAAGACCAGTCAGACCTCATCTACAAGACCGAGGAAGCCAAATACCTTGCGGTAGTCGATGACGTAGCCGAGCGCTACCAGCAGGGTCAGCCGGTCTTGATCGGCACCACTAGTGTCGAGCGCTCGGAGTATTTGTCGCGGCAGTTCACCAAGCGGCGCATTCCGCACAACGTGCTCAACGCCAAGTACCACGAGCAAGAGGCGGGGATTATCGCCGAGGCGGGCCGGCGCGGCGCCGTCACTGTCGCCACCAATATGGCCGGCCGCGGCACTGACATCGTGCTTGGAGGCAATGTCGACTTTCTGACGGACAAGCGGCTACGTACCCGCGGACTCGATCCGGTGGAGACGCCTGACGAGTACGAGGAGGCTTGGCACGAGGAGCTGCCTAAAGTCAAGGACGAGGCCAGCGGCGAGGCGACTGAAGTGATCGCGGCCGGCGGCCTGTACGTGCTGGGCACCGAACGCCATGATTCGCGGCGGATTGACAATCAGTTGCGCGGTCGATCTGGTCGCCAGGGCGATCCGGGGGAGTCGCGGTTCTACCTGTCGCTGGGCGACGAGCTCATGCGCCGGTTTAACGGTGCTGCGCTTGAGACGTTGTTGACCCGGTTAAACCTGCCCGATGATGTGCCGATTGAAGCCAAGATGGTGACCCGGGCCATCAAGAGTGCTCAAACCCAGGTCGAGCAACAGAACTTTGAGGTCCGTAAGAACGTCCTGAAGTACGACGAGGTGATGAACCAGCAGCGCAAGGTGATTTACGCTGAGCGACGGCGCATTCTTGAGGGCGAGAACTTACAGCAGCAGGCCAAGGACATGCTCTTCGGAGTCATCGCCGCCTACGTCCACGGCGCGTGTAGCGAAGGGTATGCCGAGGATTGGGATCTGGATGCGTTGTGGGCAGCACTTAAGACGCTGTACCCGGTGGGGGTCAAAGCCGACACGTTGACGCGCCCGGACGAAGACTCCGAGCGTGACGATCTCACTGTTGAAGAGCTGCTCGTAGCCCTGCGTGAGGATGCCGAAAGCTCCTATGCTGCAAGGGAAGCCGAGCTCGAAGAACTCGCAGGTGCGGGCGCGATGCGGCAGCTGGAACGCAATGTTCTACTCAATGTGATCGACCGGAAGTGGCGTGAACATCTCTATGAGATGGACTACCTCAAAGAGGGAATCGGGCTGCGTGCCATGGCGCAGCGTGATCCGCTGGTCGAGTACCAGCGCGAAGGTTACGACATGTTTATGGCCATGCTCGACGGAATGAAAGAGGAGTCGGTCGGCTTCCTGTTCAATGTCACCGTGGAGGCGGTCCCGGCCCCGCAGGTCGGCCCCGTCGCAGAGCCCGAGGACCTCACCGAATTCGCGACAGCCGCCGCCGCTGCGGCACAGCAGCACACCTCGAACGGCACGCCCGCTGCTGAACGGGAAGAGGCCCCGACGAAATTGCGGGCCAAGGGCATTGACAGTTCAGGCGCGCAGTCGCCCCCGTTGACCTATTCGGGGCCCGCTGAGGACGGCTCGAACGAGGTACAACGGCGCGGTGGCGGCGATGCGTCGCTCGCGCCGGCAGGCGCGAGCCGGCGGGAGCGGCGCGAAGCCGCTCGCCGTCAAGGCCGAGGGCCCAAGCCGCCGAAATCGGTCAAAAAGCGCTAGAGCGTGCGTACCGTCAGCGCGGCTGCGCGACGGCCGCTACTGGTGCTACGAAGCTGATCGGTTCGATATCGATTCTGTTCGTCGACGGCTCGGCTGGAAGGAAATTGACGGTATCGCTTTAGTCTGAGCGACTCTTCGTCAAGGATTGACGGCATGGATGTCAAGGAGGTGTTGTTGCCCAGCGTGGGCCTGCGCTATGAGTTCACCATTCGGGCAGGCAACCGGATCGGTATTGTGGCACGGCGCGGTGGCGACTTCGACGTCGTGGTATATGCCCGCGACGATCCTGACCAGGCACGGCCGGTACTCCACCTGACTAGCGAAGAGGCCGACACAGTAGCTCAGATTCTGGGCGCACCGCGGATCGCGGAACGGTTCACTGAGTTGGCACGTGAAGTGCCGGGTATCGACACAGGTCAGGTTCATATTCGTCCGGGTAGCCCGTTCGCGAACCGCCCGCTCGGCGACACCCGGGCTCGCACCCGCACCGGTGCATCGGTCGTTGCGATTGTGCGCAACGACGACGTGCTTGCCTCGCCGGGACCGGCCGAACTGCTGCGGGTCGGTGATGTGCTGATAGTGATCGGCACCGAAGACGGTCTTGCCGGGGTCGCGCAGATCGTCGACAAGGGTTGAACTGGTGGAAGTATCGGAGGCGCTACTGTTTCAGCTCGGCGCCCTCCTGGCCACCCTCGCGGTGTTGGGCGCTCTGGCGCGCAGATTCGCGCTTTCCCCGATACCGCTTTACTTGGTGGTGGGGCTGGCGCTCGGTAACGGTGGCATTTTTCATGTGACTGCTGCCGGCGACTTTGTCACCACGGGTGCGCCGATCGGTGTCGTATTGCTGTTGCTGACTCTGGGGCTGGAGTTTTCCGCGACCGAGTTCGCTAGCAGCTTGCGACGCCATCTGCCTTCTGCAGCGTACGATGTCGTCCTCAACGCCACACCCGGCGCCCTGGCCGGTTGGCTGCTCGGGTTGGACGGCGTCGCCATTCTTGGGTTGGCTGGTGTCACCTACATTTCATCCTCGGGTGTTGTCGCGCGCGTGCTCGAAGACTTGAACCGGCTCGGTAATCGGGAAACACCGGCCGTACTGTCGGTGCTGGTACTCGAGGACTTCGCGATGGCCGCATATTTGCCACTGTTCACAGTTCTGGCCTCGGGCGGCAACTGGTTCGAAGCCGTCGGCAGCGTGACCGCCGCTGTGGCCGCTCTGGTGGTGGCGTTTACTGCGTCGTTTCGCTGGGGCCACCACGTTGGCCGGCTAGTCTCACATCCAGATTCCGAGCAGCTGTTGTTACGGGTCCTGGGTCTTACCTTGATTGTGTCCGGACTTGCCGAATTTCTGCACGCGTCTGCTGCCGTTGGTGCGTTTCTGGTTGGGCTCACCCTGACTGGCGATACCGCCGAACGTGCACGCAAGGTGCTCGGACCGCTACGAGATCTGTTCGCCGCGATCTTCTTTCTGGCGATCGGATTGTCCGTTGAATTTAGAGAACTCCTGCCGATGCTTCCTGCGGCCCTGATATTGGCTGTGGTTACTGCGGTTACCAAGGTGCTCACCGGCATGTTCGCTGCCCGGCGCGACGGAGTGGCACGGCGCGGCCAACTGCGCGCCGGTGCCGCGCTCATTGCCCGGGGGGAGTTTTCACTGATAATCATCGGATTGGTCGGCACATCGATCCCGACGGCCACAGCATTGGCGATGTCGTACGTTTTCATCATGGCTATCGTGGGTCCGGTATTGGCCCGCTATGTCGGCAACCCATTGCCGGCCAGATCTACGGCGCTGGATTAGCGCTGCGGCCCACAGATGGTCAACCGATATGCAGGGCTACCACCAGCCACCGGGCTCCACTGGTTGCGGGCACCTTTTCCACGCGGCAGGCGATCGCGTGAACCCGGTCTCCGCGGCGGTAAGTGCCAAACACCTCTGCTGCGGGGTCTGGGCCGTCGCGCCGTACGCGCTGAAGCCGCATCTTGCGCAGTAGCGCAGCGCCGGCGTGGCCGGGTGCTGATCCAACTGTCGCGAGGTTGACTGAGAGCACGGACTCCACGAGGCCCGGTGCTAGCACTGAGCGTAGCTGGGCGACTGGGCGGCGTCGGTCGATGACTTCCAGCACTCGGCGCAGGGCGGCGTCGGCGAAGATTGCCGCTTGGCGCATCGACGGCGACGTGATTTCGGCTGCTTCGAGTGGTGGCGGACTGGCGTGCTGCCGGTTGGAATGCCGGCGATGCGCACGCGGGATCTGCGGCCGCGAGGTCGCATGGGATGATTGGCGGAACTGCGAGACGTTGCACGTCGGTGGCTCGTATTCGACGACGGGCAGCACAGTGAAGGTGTCGCGGCGGTGTGGGCTCGCGATGGGACGACTGGTCAACGGGCACTCCCCAACTCAAACGTGTGAAACAAATTCAACGATTCGAACCGCAGAGCCTGCTGGAGAGTGGCAGACAAATGTTTTCTGACTTTCGGTCGCCTGCAATCATCGCACAATCGAGGCCGTCGTGTACCCGCGCCGTTACGTGCGTGGACTGGCGGTTACCGTGGGCGACAATATTGGTCTACCCGACGAAGTGGTGATGAATTGACCAGAAGGACAGGGCCGTAATGGTGACCCGTTTGTCCGCGTCGGACGCTTCCTTCTATCAATTGGAGGACTCCGCGACCCCGATGTACGTCGGCACGCTGTTGATCCTGAGGCGTCCGCGTGCCGGATTGAGCTACGAGACGCTGTTGGCCACTGTCGAACAGCGGCTACCCCAGATACCGCGCTACCGGCAGAAGATCCGCGAGGTGAAGATGGGTCTGGCCCGGCCTGTGTGGATTGACGATCGCGACTTCGACATCACTTATCACGTCAGGCGGTCCGCGCTGCCCTCACCGGGTAGCGATGAGCAACTGCACGAACTGATCGCGCGTCTGGCCGCGCGGCCGCTGGACAAGTCGCGTCCGCTATGGGAGATGTATCTCGTCGAAGGCTTGTCCAAGAACCGCGTCGCGGTGTACATGAAGTCTCACCAAACGCTGATCAATGGTGTTACTGCACTAGCTATTGGCCACGTTATCGCCGACCGAACGCGGCGTCCGCCGCCGTTTCCCGAGGACATCTGGATACCGGAAGGTGACCCTGGGGCAACTCGATTGGTCCTAGGCGCGATCAGCGACTGGGTGGCGGGGCCGGGGGCGCAGTTGCAGGCTGTCGGCTCCGCGATCGCCGGGTTGGCAACCAACTCCGGTCAGCTAGTCGATGCTGGTCGCCGAATCGTAGATGTCGTGCGAACGGTGGCTCGCGGCACCGCTCCCAGTAGCCCGCTCAATGCGCCGGTTTCGCGCAATCGGAGGCTAACCGTGTCCAGCGGACGCCTCGACGACTATCGGACTGTGCGGGCGCGCTACGACTGTGACGTAAACGATGTGGTGCTGGCGGTGGTCGCCGGTGCGTTGCGTAACTGGCTGTTGTCGCGCGATGAAGGGGTGGCACAGACAGCGACGATTCGGGCGATGGCGCCCCAGTCGGTATACGCCGAGGACCAGCTTGACTCCACCGGTCCGGGCCAGGCGATCAGCGAGGTGACGCCTTTCCTGGTCGACCTGCCGGTTGGGGAGGCCAACGCCGTGGTTCGGCTATCGCAGATCGCGCACGCCACCGAATCAAATCCAGCGGCCCCAAGTCTGGTCGATGCGCGGACAATCGTGACGCTGGCGGGGTTTGCGCCGCCCACTCTGCACGCCATGGGCATCAAGGTGGCGACGACATTTTCTGCGAGGTTGTTCAACCTGTTGATCACCAATGCTCCGGGAGCTCAGTCGCAGATGTTCGTCGCCGGTACCAAGTTGCTGGAGGCCTACACGGTGCCGCCGCTGCTGCACAACCAGGTGCTGGCGATCGGTGTGACGTCCTACGACGGCATGCTGTATTTCGGCATCAATGCCGACCGTGAGGCGATGAGTGACGTCGATATGCTGCCGGGGCTGCTGACGGAATCGCTCGACGAGCTTCTAGAAACGTGCCGGTAGTTGCCGGGGCCGAAATCGCTGGGTGGATATAGCATTCGATGCTGGGTGGATATAGCATTCGATGATGTGAGTACCGCGACAAACGACGGGGCGCAGCCCAAGGCCAAGAAGAAAAAGACTGGCTCAGCTGAGCGCAAGATCCCCGACACTCTGTACCAAGCGGAATTGTTGCGTTTGCAAACAGAATTCGTGAAGTTGCAAGAGTGGGTGCGCCATTCCGGCGCGCGCGTCGTGGTCATTTTTGAAGGCCGCGACGCCGCGGGCAAGGGTGGTGCGATCAAGCGGATTACCCAATACCTCAGCCCGCGGGTGGTGCAGGTAGCGGCTCTGCCGGTGCCGACCGACAGGGAACGCGGCCAGTGGTATTACCAGCGCTACATCGCTCATCTACCTGCCAGGGGCGAGATGGTGCTCTTCGATCGTTCGTGGTACAACCGCGCTGGCATCGAGAAGGTCATGGGATTTTGCACACCGCAGGAGTACGTACTGTTCTTGCGCCAGACGCCGATATTCGAGCAGATGCTGATCGACGACGGGATTCTGCTGCGCAAATACTGGTTTTCGGTCTCTGACACTGAACAACTGCGCCGGTTCAAGGCGCGACGGAACGATCCCGTCCGGCAGTGGAAGCTCAGCCCAACCGATATTGAATCGGTGTACCGGTGGGAGGATTACTCGCGCGCCAAAGACCAGATGATGGTGCACACTCATACCTCGGCCAGCCCTTGGTATGTCGTTGAATCTGACATCAAGAAACACGCGCGGCTGAACATGATGGCCCATCTGCTATCGACGATCGACTATCGCGATGTGGTGAAACCTGAGGTGAAACTGCCGGAGCGGCCGGTCGTGAGCGGCAATTACATGCGGCCGCCACGTGAGCTGATGACTTACGTTGATGATTATGCGGCGAAGTTGATGGGGGATTAGGTGACGATCGCAAGTGCGGCGGAGCCGGGTGCAGCGGGTCGTCGCGGGGTGGCTGTGACGATCGCAAGTGCGGCGGAGCCGGGTGCAGCGGGTCGTCGCGGGATGGCTGGTGGTCGGATGTTGGCCCGATGATCCAGGTTTACATCCCAGCGACTGTGGCGATGTTGCAGCATCTTGTTTCGGCAGGTTCGTTGTACCCGCTCAACGGTACTGCTTTCGCGGTGACTCCGACCTTGCGCGAATCCTATTCTCAGGGTGATGACGATGAACTAGCCGAGGTGGCGTTGCGTGAGGCGGCGTTAGCATCGCTGCGCCTGTTGGCAGCTGATGATGGCGACTCGTTGCCGCGGCGCGCGGTGTTGGCTGCCGAAGTCGACGATGCCACCAACCGCCCCGATCTTGACGATGCCGTCGTCAGATTGGCTCGGCCTGTCGGGATCGATCAGGTGGTGGCCGCATATGTTGATACCGCGGGCGCTGAGCCTGCGGTCACAGCGGCGATTGCGGTTATTGACGCTGCCGACCTCGGGGACGAGGACGCCGATCTTATTGTTGGTGACGCTCAGGACCATGACTTGGCTTGGTACGG
This sequence comes from Mycobacterium sp., assembly GCF_965230835.1. Lineage (GTDB taxonomy): Bacteria > Actinomycetota > Actinomycetes > Mycobacteriales > Mycobacteriaceae > Mycobacterium. The sequence goes on along the minus strand of NZ_CBDDLW010000002.1, from coordinate 1,182,688 downwards.
GAACCAGGAGCTGCCGTTCTTGCTTGAGCTGCTTTGAGGCCCGACGAGCAATGTCTCGTGGCGTGCGTGGGGACGCGGCTACTGTCGAGCTCTAAGGTGTGACGTATTCGAGGTACCGCGGCCCCCTACGGTACCGTAGGTTACGGTACCGTAGGTTTTGTTGATCGGGGAAAGCCGCTCCTAACCTGGGCGGACGCTAATGGCCCTACCGTGATCAGGAGCTTCCTATGGGCAAGAAGTACGCGCCGATCACTGGCAATGTCGTCGACACCAAGCGCGCGACCGTTGTCGGGGCAGACAGGCATCCGGGGTGGCACGCACTGCGCAAGATAGCCACGCGTATCACCACGCCGCTATTACCCGACGACTATCTGCAACTTGCGAATCCGCTGTGGTCCGCGCGCGAACTGAGGGGTCGTGTCCTAGAGGTTCGCCGGGAGACGGAAGATTCCGCGACCCTGGTCCTGAAGCCGGGCTGGGGCTTCAACTTTGACTATCAGCCTGGCCAGTACCTGGGGATCGGGTTGTTGATAGACGGTCGATGGCGGTGGCGGTCATATTCTCTGACGTCGAGCCCGCTGACCTCGGAGTTGGCGCGGACGGTGACCATCACCGTGAAAGCGATGCCCGAGGGTTTCCTGTCCACTCACCTGGTGGCGGGGGTTGAGCCGGGCACCGTCGTACGACTGGCCGCGCCTCAGGGCAACTTTGTGCTGCCTGACCCGGCGCCGCCTTTGATTCTGTTTCTCACCGCAGGATCTGGGATCACGCCTGTGATGTCGATGCTGCGGACCTTGGCGCGTCGTGACCAGGTTGCCGACATTGTGCATCTGCATTCGGCGCGCACCGATTCTGACGTGATGTTCGCCAGCGAGTTGGCCGCGTTGGCTGCTGATCGCCCCGGCTATCGATTGCGTGTTCGCCAGACGGGTGTCGAGGGTCGGTTGGATCTTGACCAGCTTGGCGCGGAAGTGCAGGACTGGCGTGAACGCCAGACTTGGGTCTGCGGGCCTGAGGGCATGCTCAAACAGGCTGACAGTGTCTGGTCCGCCGCGGGTATCAGCGATCGGCTGCATCTGGAGAGATTCGCTGTGTCCAAGGCGGCGCCAGCCGGAGCGGGCGGGATGGTTACCTTCGCGCGCAGCGGTAGGAGTGTGGCAGCTGACGCTGCGACATCGCTGATGGATGCGGGTGAGGGTGCGGGCGTTCAGATGCCTTTTGGATGTCGGATGGGCATTTGCCAGTCGTGTGTGGTCGATCTGGTAGAAGGGCACGTCCGCGATTTGAGGACGGGTGTCGAGCACGAACCAGGAACCCGAGTCCAGACGTGTGTGTCGGCGGCATCGGGTGATTGCCGACTGGACATCTAGAGGCTACTCCGAGGTAACCTACGGAAGCGTAGGTTACGATAGCGTAGGTCGGGGCGTACCACTGTAGGGAGGGAAGACGATGGCGATCACGGACGTCGACGTATTTTCGCATTTGACGGACGCAGACATCGAAAACCTGACTACTGAGTTGGATGCCATCCGCCAGGACGTTGAAGACTCGCGTGGTGAGCGTGATGCCCGCTACATCCGTCGCACTATTGCCGCCCAGCGCGTGCTTGAGGTAAGCGGCCGGGTGCTGTTGGCGGCCAGTTCGCGAAAGCCTGCATGGTGGGTGGGAACCGTGACCCTGGGTCTGGCCAAAATCATCGAGAACATGGAAATTGGCCATAACGTGATGCACGGCCAATGGGATTGGATGAATGACCCCGAAATTCACTCCTCGGCATGGGAGTGGGACATGACCGGGGTGGCTAAGCACTGGCGTTATACCCACAACTTTGTGCATCACAAGTACACCAACATTCTCGGTATGGACGACGACGTCGGCTACGGGATGCTGCGCGTTACTCGCGACCAGCGTTGGAAGCGTTACAACTTCTTCAATCTGGTATGGAACTTCGTCCTCGCAGTCGGCTTCGAGTGGGGCGTTGCGTTGCAGCACTTGGAGATCGGCAAGATCTTCAAAGGCCGGGCGGACCGAGTGGCGGCCAAGATCAGGCTGCGGGAATTCTCTGTCAAAGCTGGCCGCCAGGTCTTCAAGGACTATGTCGCGTTCCCGGCGCTGACGTCATTGTCACCGGGCGCGACGTACAAATCCACCCTGATCGCCAACGTGGTGGCCAACGTGATCCGAAATGTCTGGTCCAACGCTGTTATCTTCTGTGGTCATTTCCCGGACGGTGCCGAGAAGTTCACTAAGACGGACATGGTTGGCGAAACAAAGGGTCAGTGGTACCTGAGGCAGATGCTGGGCAGTGCCAATTTCGACGCCGGTCCCGCGCTGCGTTTCATGAGCGGCAACCTGTGCCATCAGATCGAGCATCACCTGTATCCGGATTTGCCAAGTAACCGCCTCCACGAAATCTCGGTGCGAGTGCGCGAGATTTGCGACAAGTACGACTTGCCCTACACCACTGGCTCTTTCTTGGTGCAATACGGCAAGACGTGGCGCACCCTGGCCAAACTGTCAGTGCCGAACAAGTATCTTCGAGACAACGTTGACGACGCGCCGGAAACCCGCAGCGAGCGGATGTTCGTCGAGTTGGGTCCGGATTTCGCATGCACCGACCCGACGAATGGCCGCCGGCGTGGGCTCAAGTCCGCGATCGCTGCGGTACGGGGTTGGCGGCGCGACAAGGCCGCCGCGGCTCGATTGGTCAGTGGCACAGAAGATTTAGCTGCCTGAACTCAGACGCGGCGCTGATCGTGAGGCCCGAGCGAAGCGCCGGCAGTAGACGCGCGGTCAGTTCTCTTTGAGCGTCGTCAGCAGGCGCCTAGCCGCGGCGACGCGGCGCATCGCCGCCCCAGACAAGGTGTCTAGTGCGCACTCCGGGTCGGCTGGTGGACCCATGTGCCCACAACCGCGAGAACAGTCCTGAGTGGCCTCACTGAGGTCAGAGAAAGCCAACAGCACGTCGTCAGGCTGGATGTGGGCCAACCCGAACGAGCGGATTCCCGGGGTGTCAATCACCCAGCCCGAACCTGGCACCGAGTCTCCTAGCGATAGCGCCACCGATTGTGTCGACGTATGTCGTCCCCTGCCAATCTCAGTGACTTCGCCGACCGCCCGGTCAGCCTCAGGGACAAGGCGATTGACCAACGTCGACTTGCCAACCCCGGAATGTCCGAGCAACACGGTGATTTTGCCGTCGAGCAAGTCCGCCACGGTCGCTAGGGGATCGTCGCGTCCGGCGACCACGACTGTCAGATCTAGGTCGGCGAACTGTGCGCTGAATGGTTCGGGCGGAGCAAGGTCGGTCTTGGTAAGGCACAGAATCGGCGTGAGCCCGCCGGCGTAGGCAGCGATTAACGCACGGTCTACCAACCCGGTGCGTGGTGGCGGGTCGGCCAGCGCCACCACGATCAGCAGCTGGTCCGCGTTGGCAACGACCACCCGCTCGGTGGGGTCGGTGTCATCGGCGGTGCGCCGCAACACCGTTCGTCTTGATCCCCGCCGGACTATGCGTGCCAGAGTGTCGGGGCGCCCGGACAGATCGCCGACAATGTCGACATTGTCGCCGACGACGATCGGGGTGCGACCGAGTTCGCGCGCCCGCATCGCCGTAACCCGCCAATCGGGGCGTCCGCCCAGAACGCAGCCCCAGCGCCCCCGGTCGACACCGACAACCATGGCAGCTTCTGCATCGGCGTGCCCGGGGCGGGTCTTGGTTCGGGGTCGCGAGCCTTTACCTGAGCGAACCTTGGCGTCCGACTCGTCGTAGTCGTCCGGTCTCAACCGCCGGACCTCCGATCGGCCAGCATGCTCGCCCACAGTCGCGGGAAGTCGGGCAGCGTTTTGGTGGTGGCAGCGATGTCGTCGACCTCGATTCCGGCTACCCGCAGGCCGAGGATGGCGCCGGCCATAGCCATCCGATGGTCGGCGTACGCCCGCCAGAGACCAGGCCGCATTTCTGTTGCCGTGATCACCAGGCCATCGGGCGTCTCCTGGCAATCGCCGCCCAGGCGGTTGATTTCGCTGCTTAGCGCGGCCAGCCGGTCGGTTTCGTGGCCGCGCAGATGCGCGATGCCGCTCAACCGCGATACCGATCCCGGACTGGCTAGGGCCGCCAGCGCCGCCACCGACGGGGCGAGCTCGCCGACGGCGCATAGATCGACGTCAAACCCGTCATATGCCGCCGGTCCGCATACTTCGAGGGATGAATCAGTAAGGGTGACAGTGGCATTCAGCATTCGCAGAATGTCCAGGATGCTCTCGGCGGGCTGGACGCTGGTGGCCGGCCAACCGGTGATGCGAACAATGCCTCCGCTAACCATGGCTGCTGCCAGGAACGCAGCGGCGTTGGTCAGATCAGGTTCGACGTCCCAATGCCGGGCCGCGACCACACCCGGCTGTACCTGCCAGAGGTTGGGAGTCGAGTCGTCGACGTCGACGCCGGCTTGCCGCAGCATCGCCACGGTCATCGCGATATGTGGGGCAGACGGCAGTGTAGAGCCGACGTGCCGAACGATCAGGCCGTCGGTGAACGACGTCCCACACAGCAGCAGGCCGGAGACAAACTGCGATGAGGCCGAAGCATCAATGGCAACCGTACCGCCGGTAACCGACCCATGGCCCCGAACCCGGAAAGGCAGGCCCGCGCCGTCGATCGTGACGCCGAGGCCGCGCAGCGCATTCAGCAGCGCCGCGATGGGCCTGGCCCGAGCCTGCTGGTCGCCGTCGAAGTCAACCGCCGAACTGGCCAGCGCCGCCAGCGGTGGAACAAAACGCAACACGGTGCCAGCCAAGCCGCAGTCAACCCGGGCGTTGGCGCCGGGGACGATCCGGCCGCTGACTTTCAGCTCGGACCCGGCCTCGTCGATCCGCAAGCCCAGGGTCCGCAGCGCTCCGATCATCAGGTCGGTATCGCGGCTGCGTAGCGCACCTGTGATAGTCGATGCGCCCACGTCCTGGGCGGCCGACAGTCCGGCCAGCACCAGGGCCCGGTTGGTCTGTGACTTCGAGCCTGGAACGGTCACCGTTGCACGCACCGGAGTCGGCGCAGATGGGGCCGGCCATGGCCGCTTCGGCTCGTTGCTTGTCACCGTTTCATCCTGCCGTGTCTGCAGCTGTCGTGGGTACCGGGCACCATGGAGTGATGTGCGGGCGGTTTGCGATCACCACTGACCCGGCGCGGCTTGCCGAGAAGATTGACGCGATCGATGAAATAACAGCGGCATCCGTCCCCGGAACCGGGGCACGCACCTGCAACGCCAATTACAACGTAGCCCCCACTGATTCGATCGCGGCGGTGGTGAGCCGCCACAGCGAGCCAGACGACCAACCGGCTCGCCGGGTGCGGCTCATGCGTTGGGGTCTGCTTCCGGTTTGGACCGGGGCCAATTCTGATGGCACACCCGACACCAAGGGCCCATTGCTTATCAACGCGCGTTCAGACAAGGTCGCCACGTCGCCGGTTTTCCGTAACTTGGCGCAGAACAAGCGCTGCCTTGTGCCGATGGACGGCTGGTACGAATGGCGGATCAATCCTGACGTCGTGGTCGGCGGGAAGAGCGCGAAAACACCGTTCTTTATGCACCGAGAAGACGGCGAAATGGTTTTTATGGCCGGGCTTTGGTCGGTCTGGAAGTCGGGCAGTTCCCGTCCGCCGCTGTTGAGCTGCACGGTCATCACCACTGACGCGGTGGGGGAGTTGTCCCGGGTCCACGACCGGATGCCGCTGATGTTGGCCGAAGACGATTGGGACGACTGGCTAAATCCCGACGCCCCGCTAGATCCAGAGCTGCTAGCACGGCGGCCGGATGTCCACGACATTGCGCTGCGTCCCGTATCCACGCTGGTGAACAGTGTGGGCAACAATGGCCCCGAGCTCCTTGAGCGCGCCGAGGCGCAGCCTGGACAGCTGCGGTTGCTCTAGAACGCAGAACCAGCTTTGCACGGCACTGTCGCTTCGTCTGTCGGGCCCCGATGGGCAGGCTCACCGCGGGCGCACCGTGATGTCATTGGTGACAATCTTGGCGGCGCGCGACGCGCAAGCAGCCTCGCTAGCTCCTGTACAGCCGACTGCAGATCGTTGCTTAGGGTGTGCGGTACCCGGGCGGGTTGACGCTGTCCACCCAGAGGTCGACGCCGAGTTGCGCGCCTGGAACACAGTCGTAAACCGACAAGTCGGTGATGCCGGATTCTAGGAGAACGTCTTCGCACAGCACTGAGTTGCCGGTGTACGCACGCGCGGGCTTGTTCAGGATCGCGTAGGCCGCGTCGGCATAAATTTCAGGCCTGCGTGCCCGTTGCATCGCCTCGTCGCCGCCTAGCAAGTTCTGCACCGCCGCGGTGGCTATCAGCGTGCGCGGCCACAAGGTATTGGACGCGATGCCGTGGGTGCGCATCTCTTCGGCGATGCCCAGCGCGCACAGTGTCATTCCGAACTTAGCCATCATGTAGGCCGTCGGTTTGAGCCACTTGGGCTCGAGCAGGATCGGCGGTGAGAGCGTAAGGATATGCGGGTTCTCGCGGCGGTCGCGTCTCATCGCTGGTGTAAATGGTCACGGGCGTAGGTTCCGTCGCAACCGACGAAAGCTATGAAGGAGGGGCTACGCCCGTGACCAAGCGAGTATCGCCGATTGAGCGTGTGCGTGTTGAGATGGATCAGTTGTTCGCCGCGACCGAGCGGCCGTTGACCGAGATTTTGGAGGAGGTCGGGCGGTTATCGGTGCGTCTGGTGTTTCAGGTCGCCGTGGAGGCCGAGGTAGAAGCAGTGTTGGGCCGAGCCCGTCACCAGCGTCGGGTTCAGGACGGCCCGGGCGGGTACCGCAATGGGTATCAACCGCCGGCGACGGTGAAGACCACGATGGGCTCGGTCGAATTATGCCGCCCGAAACTACGCGACACCGACGAGCGGTTCTGTTCGCGGCTATTCGGTGCCGGGGTGACGCGCACCCACGCTCTGGAGGCGTTGGTGATTTCGGGATGGGTGCGCGGTTTGTCGGATCGCGACATCGAGGCCGCGTTGGCCGAGGTGCTGGGCTCGCAGGCGGCGTTGTCGCGCTCGACGGTGAGCCGGATTTGTGCGGCCATCAAAGACGAGTTCGCTGCGTGGTCGTCTCGACGCCTTGATGAGCTGGTGTTGGACTACCTGTTCTTGGATGCCTCGAACTTTCGGATGCATCCCAACGCCCCGGCCGAGCCGGTGCTGGCCGCCTGGGGCATCTGCACCGACGGCAAGCCCCTGTTTATTGGGCTGGCCCCAGCCGCAGCGGAGTCGGCTGATGCGTGGGCCGACTTCTTGGCTGACCTGAGGAACCGGGGACTACGCCCGCCGCTACTGGGCATCTCCGACGGGGCGCCGGGCCTGATCGCCGCATGGGAGACCACGTTTCCGGCAAGCCTGCGTCAGCGGTGTCTGATCCATCGCTGCCGTAACGTCATCGCCAAGACACCTGTCGCGGTCCAGGACGAGATCAAAGCCGCGTTCTGGTCGATCTTCGATGACATTGACCAGCCACCCGGCCAGCAGGCCGTGGATGAAGCCACCCGCCGCGCCGAGGAGTTCACCACCACATACCGCGGGCTCTACCCAGCCGCGGTCGCTTGCCTGGCCAACGACTTCGCCTCGCTGAGCGTGCATTTGCGCTTCCCCCGCCAACACTGGACACGCATCCGCCATTCCAACCTCATCGAACGCACCTTCGGAGAATCCCGTCGCCGGGTCAAGGTCATCGGCCGCCTACCCGGCGAAACCAGCTGTCTGTCGCTGGTATGGGCCGTCCTCGACCGCGCCAGCCGCGGCTGGCGCGGAGTCACCCAAACATCAGCGACCAGCCGCCACCTCCAAGAACTACGCCACCAACTGCTCGAGCCACCCCGCCCACTGCATCCCCCCACCACAACAACCACGACCGACACCACCGCCGCGTAACATGACCACCAGGAACATGCGCCCAGCGTTTTTACACCAGTCCTAAGACGCCACCCTCGCGGCCTGTCATATGTGGAATGCAAGCTTGTGACACCGCATATGTGCCGCGTACCTGAATGCCGTTCATCAGGTCGAAGCGCTTGAGCGGGACGTCAGTGATGGACCCTACGTTGATCGCCGATGCATTGTTGACGCAGATGTCGATGCCGCCGAACTGCTCGACGGTCTTGGCTACCGCGGAGTTGACCGAGTCTCCATCACGGATGTCTCCGACGATTGGCAGCGCCTGACCGCCCGCGTCCTCAAGCTCCTTGGCCGCGGTGAATACCGTGCCGGGCAGCTTCGGATGTGGCTGGGCCGTCTTAGCGACCAAGGCTATGTTGGCGCCGTCACGCGCAGCTCGCTTGGCTATCGCAAGGCCGATACCGCGACTGGCACCTGAGATGAACATCGTCTTGCCGTTTAGGGACATGGCGTCACATTAACGTGCTGTTCGCTCTATCGGCCCCAGTTCAACCGGCACCGGAAATAGCGGGTCGCCAATCGGTGTTGATTGATGTTGCTTCTACGGTTGTCTTGGTTTTGTCAAGACCGGGGCAGACGCTGTCGGCAACGGCCTCTAGATTGAAGGAGGGGAGTCTGGTGTCAGCCGCGACGAGCCAGTTGGGTGCGCAGCGGCTGGATCGCTTCCATGTGCGTTGGGCGCCGCTGGCGGCGTTGTCCGGTAACTCCGCGACCGAAGGGACCGTGTTAATCAAGATGGCCGACAGCGACGGCGCCACCGGTTCGGAGGGGCGCGAGCCGGACTCGCCGGAGGAGACAGACCAGGAGTTGACGGCTCGGTTCGAGCGCGATGCGATTCCCCTGCTGGATCAGCTATACGGTGGCGCGCTGCGGATGACGCGCAACCCCGCGGACGCCGAGGATTTGCTCCAGGAGACGATGGTGAAGGCCTATGCGGGATTCCGGTCGTTCCAGGCCGGCACCAACCTCAAAGCATGGCTGTACCGGATTCTGACCAATACCTTCATTAACAGCTATCGAAAGAAGCAGCGGCAGCCGGCGGAATACCCGACGGAAGAAATCACCGACTGGCAGTTGGCGGCAAATGCCCAGCACTCCTCGACCGGGTTGCGTTCGGCCGAGGTCGAGGCACTGGAGGCGCTACCAGATACCGAGATCAAAGAAGCCCTGCAGGCATTGCCAGAAGAATTCCGGATGGCGGTTTACTACGCTGACGTTGAAGGTTTTCCCTATAGGGATATTGCCGAGATCATGGAGACGCCTATCGGCACTGTGATGTCGCGGCTTCATCGCGGCCGACGTCAGCTACGTGGTCTTTTGGCTGATGTCGCCAAGGAACGCGGCTTCGTCCGTGGTCAACAAGCTCACGAGGAGGTGTCGTCATGAGCGAGTTCTCCAGCGATTCCGACCCGTGTGCTCATGCCGACGGTTCGCATGGTGACGTGGGTTGTGCCGAAGTGATCGCCGAGGTGTGGACCCTGCTCGACGGTGAGTGCACCTCCGATACGCGTCACAGGCTGCGCCAGCATCTTGAGGCATGCCCAGAATGCTTTCAGCACTATGGGCTTGAGGAGCGGATCAAGGCGCTGATCGCAGCCAAGTGCAGCGAAAGGGCGCCCGAGGGCCTGCGCGAGCGTCTGCGGCTGGAGATCCGCCGGACCACCATCATCAGGAGAGGTCCATAACCGCGCTGGGTTTGGTTTCGTCGCTGTCTGCGGTGGCGAAGTGGCCTACATTGTTGCGGGCTAGGCGTTGGGGCGCTTCCCGTGATTAGCTTTGTTGTGCTTGCGGTCGCGCTTCTTGCGGCCACGCTTGGCCATCGGGAACCTCCCTAGGTCGTCAGATGCGGGGCAAGCCAACGCCTGCCGCTTGGTGCACAGTGTCTCACGCGGCCCGATGCTTGGCCCAATAGCCCGCGAGCCGCGGCGCTAAGAGGGCTTGTGGTTCGATGTACATGAGCCTGGTGGAAGCCTTAGTGGACCAGCAGTCAGCATGCGGAAATGTCCGAAGTAAGTGGGGTGTGTATGGCCGAGGATGTTCGCGCCGAGATCGTGGCTAGCGTGCTCGAGGTCGTTGTTAGCGAAGGCGACTCCATCGGCAAGGGCGACATCATCGTGCTGCTGGAGTCGATGAAGATGGAGATCCCGGTGCTGGCCGAAACTGCCGGTACCGTCAGCAACGTCAGTGTTTCGGTGGGCGATGTCATTCAGGCCGGCGACTTGATTGCTGTCATCAGCTAGCCGGCGACAAAGTACGTACCCTTTGTCATTCACGAGCGACTCGGGAGTCACTGATGTCCACTCTCGGTGATTTGCTTGCCGAACATACGATGCTGCCCGGCAATGCGGTCAACCATCTGCACGCGGTGGTTGCAGACTGGCAGCTGCTCGCGGACCTGTCATTTGCCGACTATCTGATGTGGGTATGCCGCGACGATGGTGCGTTGGTATGTGTAGCGCAGTGCCGGCCGAATACCGAGCCCACGGTTCTACAACGTGACGCGGTAGGTAGCGTGGTTGCCGCCGATGACCTGTCTTTGGTCGCCGAGGCATTCGCCTCGAGCGCTACCACGCAGGGAAGTGATGCGGGTGAATTGCACTCGTTGCAGCTGCCGGTTCATTACATTGCGGCCTCTCAGGTGCAGTACGGCGGCCAGGTGGTAGCCGTGTTGACGCGGCATCAAACGGAACTGGCGGCTCGCCGTACGCCCGGCCATCTCGAGACCGCTTACCGGGATTGCGCTTCCGATCTGGTTCAGATGCTGGCCGAAGGCACATTTCCCGATGTCGGCGATGTCGCTCTGTCCCGCTCTACACCGCGGGCCGGCGACGGCTTCATCCGGTTGGATGTCGACGGCGTGGTCGCCTATGCCAGCCCCAACGCACTATCGGCCTACCACCGGATGGGCATGAACACCGAGTTGGAGGGCCGCAATCTCGTCGAAGTGACCAGGCCGCTGATCTCGGACCCCTTCGAGGCGGACGAGGTGGCAGAGCATGTGCAGGAGTTGCTGGCGGGTGGCTCGAGCATGCGTATGGAATTCGACGCGGGCGGTGCCACGGTGTTGCTACGGACATTGCCGCTGGTGGTGCATGGCTCGAATAACGGTGCTGCGATCTTGATCCGCGATGTAACCGAGGTGAAGCGGCGAGACCGTGCCTTGATTTCGAAGGACGCTACGATCCGGGAAATTCACCATCGAGTTAAGAACAACCTGCAAACGGTGGCAGCGCTGTTGCGGTTGCAGGCTCGGCGGACTTCCAACCCTGAAGGGCGGGAGGCTCTGATCGAGTCCGTACGGCGGGTGTCATCGATCGCGTTGGTCCATGACGCTTTGTCGATGTCGGTGGACGAGCAGGTAAACCTCGACGAGGTCATTGACCGGATTCTGCCGATTATGAACGATGTGGCCTCGGTCGACAGGCCTATCCGGATAGAACGGGTCGGCTACCTGGGTGTGCTGGACTCTGACCGCGCGACGGCGCTGATCATGGTGATCACCGAGCTGGTCCAGAACGCGATCGAGCATGCGTTCGACCCGGCGGCCGACGAAGGGTCTGTGACCATTCGCGCCGAACGCTCGGCGCGTTGGCTCGATGTCGTGGTGCACGACGACGGGCGTGGTTTGCCACACGAATTCAACATGGAGAAGTCCGACAGCCTGGGTTTGCAGATCGTGCGAACCTTGGTGTCGGCAGAGCTGGACGGCTCACTCGATATGCAACAAGCCACCGATGGCGGCACCGACGTCGTCTTGCGAGTACCGATAGGTCGGCGGGGCCGGTTGGTGTTGTAAGACGTCCAACACAGCGTTGCGGCCCCGACCTTCGTCGGGGCCGCGTGCGGAAACTGCGTTGTCAGACGCTGGTGCGGGCCTTTGTCCGCGAGTTGCGACGCTTCAGCGCACGCCGCTCATCTTCGCTCATGCCGCCCCAGACGCCCGAGTCCTGGCCGGTGGTCAGGGCCCAGCCGAGGCACTCTGTCGTAACTGGGCACCGATTGCAGACCAGTTTTGCGTCAGCGATTTGCGCGAGTGCCGGACCGCTGTTCCCAACCGGGAAAAATAGCTCCGGATCTTCGTCGCGACAGACCGCTCTGTGGCGCCAATCCATTAGTATTTACTCCTCACTATGGTGCGCAGCACGGCGCACGGGCGATTTTCCCCGGCTGTTAGCTCGTGCACGGGAAAACTATCCGTACCCCTACGCAATCCCTGCATGCAACCTTTTAATAGTTTCACAGGATCGACAGATGTCAATAGTGTTACGCCTGCTCGTGGGCTATCTCACTTTGATGATCTCTTATACATATTCTTACTCTGTTGTACTAGACTTCCGCGCAAGTTGGTCCTCGTGTGTGCCCGGCGACCGCATCCTGGTTTAGATAACCCCAGTTCAGGGCAGGTTTTTCGCCGGTGGGGCAACGACTGCGAGCGCGTTCGGGACGGCTCGGAACGTAATGGTTTCCCGCACGCCAAGGTAGTCGCCGTCGAACTGAGTCGCGATCGGGGTACCCATCGAGGTGACTCGCAGGCAAGCGACGTCATCGTCGTTGATGAGCTGCGTGAAGTCGAATTTGGGCCGTTTTGCGTTCATCTGCCGGACCACCCGCAGGGTGGGAACTAGTTTCATACTGGTCACGGCAAACACGCCGAGCCCTGACTCGAACGTGCAGCCAGGGTTTGTCCACACTGGCCGGTCGTTTGCGTACGTCCACGGGCTGGCGTTCGAGACGAAGACGAAGTGCACTCCGGTAATTGGGTCGCGATTGGGAAGTTGCAGTGTAAGGGCCGGTTCGCGGCGGGTGTAGGCCAGTGCTGCAGGAACCGCCGCGCGGATATAGCGCCACGCCGTGACTTTGCGGCCGTTGTTGCGTTCGGCCTCCACTGCGGCGACGACCTCTGCGTCGACACCCATTCCTGCGTTGAACACCGCCCACCGTTCGCCGCAGTCGATTAAGCCGATACGCCGCCACTGCTGGTGGCGGCGGTAGTCGTCGATGAGCTGGATGAGCTGATTGGTGGCGGCGATCGGGTCGCGGGAGATTCCCAGTGCTCGGGCCAGCACGTTCGCCGAGCCGCCAGGCACGATCGCAACTGCGGGCACAGGTCCGTTCGGCGTAGAGCCGGGTTGGCCGAGCATTCCATTGACGACAGCACTCACAGTTCCGTCGCCCCCGTGTACCACCACCAAATCGACCCCGTCTGCAACTGCCGCCTTTCCGAGTTCGGGGCCATGTGCAGGGTGGCGGGTGTGTTCAACTGTGAGCCGCAGCCTGCTTTTGAGCGCGTGTGCTACCAGATCGCGCCCGGCCGGAGTGGTGGAAGTGGCCGTAGGGTTGACGATCAACATGGCCCGCATGACGCATGAGCTTAGGCTCGGCGACGATGCGGGCCGGGTAACGGGCTGCTGAGGAGCCGGGCGATGGGGCTTGGGCTCGGCGACGATGCGGGCCGGGTAACGGGCTGCTGAGGAGCCGGGCGATGGGGCTTGGGCTCGGCGACGATGCGGGCCGGGTAACGGGCTGCTGAGGAGCCGGGCGATGGGGCTTGGGCTCGGCGACGATGCGGGCCGGGTAACGGGCTGCTGAGGAGCCGGGCGATGGGGCTTGGGCTCGGCGACGATGCGGGCCGGGTAACGGGCTGCTGAGGAGCCGGGCGATGGGGCTTGGGCTCGGCGACGATGCGGGCCGGGTAACGGGCTGCTGAGGAGGGGGCGGCTAGGCTGGCATTGTGACTGTTCGTGCCCCAGCCAGCGTGCGCGGCGCAGGGCTGATTGTCACTATTCAGGGCGCAGCGGCGGTGGTTGTCGCCGTGGTGCTGGTGGTGCGCGGGCTTGCAGGAGCTGACCAGCGTGTGGTCAGCGGTTTGGGCACCGCGGTCTGGTTTGTGCTGGTCGGTGGCGCTGTGCTGGGAGCCGGATGGGCACTCGTGGCTGGCAAGCGGTGGGGTCGGGGGATGGCAGTGTCCACCCAGCTGCTCCTCCTGCCGGTGGTTTGGTACCTGGTGATCGGATCACATCGGGTCGCGTGGGGGGTTCCCGTTGGTGTCGTGGCGCTTACCGTCTTGGCGTTGCTCTTCAGCCCTGCTGCTGTGCGATGGGCGGCAGGCGGTGATCAGCGTGGTTCGGCCAGCTCAGCCAGTTGCGAGCCGGAAACCCGATAGGTGGTCCACTCGTCCTGGGGCTGTCCGCCGACCTCGTTATAGAGCGCGACGGCATCTGAGTTCCAATTCAGCACCGCCCACGTCAGGCGTGTGTAGCCGTTGTCTAGGCATACGCCTGCCAGCGTCGATAGCAGCGCTCGGCCTAGCCCGCGGCGGCGAAAACGTGGCCGCACGTAGAGGTCCTCAAGGTAAATGCCCGCTACACCGTCCCAAGTGGAGAAGTTAAGGAACCACAACGCCATGGCGGCCACCTGATCGTCAACTTCGGCGACGTGCGCTCGCACCGTCGGAAAATCTCCGAAAAGTGCTGCAGTGATTTGTTTTTCGGTTACTGTGCATTGATCTGAAGCGCGCTCGAATTTGGCCAGCTCGTGAATCATGGCCGCAATATCGGCAGTGTCTTCCGGTGTAGCACGGCGTATTTCTTCGGTCACTGCCTAACTCCCAGCGCGTTCAATATTGTGGCGAATTTCGTGGTGGTCTCGTCGACTTCGTCGTCGGGATTGGATTCAGCGACTATTCCTCCGCCAGCATGCGCGAGCGCGGTGCGCCGGTCGGCCGACAGGCGCGCACAGCGGATCGACACTATCCATTGGCCGTCGCCTCGGGCATCGCACCAACCGACAGCTCCCGCGTAGAAACCGCGGTTGCCTTCCAGTGCGGTGATGAGTTCGCAGGCGGCCCCGGTTGGTACACCCCCAACCGCGGGGGTGGGATGCAGCGCCAATGCGAGGTCGATTGCCGTGGTTGAGGTGTCGCGCAGCTGGCCGCTGATTGGCGTGCACAGGTGCCAAACTGCTGCGGTGCGGCTCAACTGAGGCTCGGCTGCGATTGTGAGGTCATCGCACACCGGCTCCAAGGCTGCGCGTACAGAGTCGATAACCAGTTGGTGTTCTAGGCGGTTCTTGGCCGAGCGGACCAGCGCGGCCCCGTTGGCGGCGTCGCGCTCGGGGTCAGCGGCCCGAGGGGCCGAGCCAGCGAATGGCCGGCACGTTACGCGATTGCCGGACCGCGCGACCAGTAGTTCCGGGCTGGCGCCAACCAGAGTTTCCCCCGTGTAGTCGCCGCCCGCTGGCGTCAGGTCGACCAGATACCCGTAGGCGGTTGGGTCTGCGTCAAGTAGCCGGCCCAAGATGACGCGGGCGTCCAGCGGGGCGTCGGCGGCCAGTTGGACGGCGCGGGCTAGCACCACCTTGCGCAACGAATTTTCAGGAGCGGCCAGCTGGTCTCGTGCATGTTCAATCCGGTTGCGGTAGTCCGCGGGAGTTGGGAGAGTGGCGCTGATTCGGGCCGTTGGCATCGGATCGGTTGGCCAGTCAGACAGCTCCTTGTCGCGCAACAGGTTGTCGGGCACCATCAAAGCGGCGCGGCCTTTTGCGTCGAAAGGTAATGCGCCCAACAGTATTGGCGCGGATCCGGAGTGCAGTGCTGCACGTGCTGCACTCAAGTCGTCGTAGCGCTTTTGCACGCCTTCGGCAACAAGTGCTCCGTCCGGCCCGCATAGCGCGAACGGTGGCTCCGGGGCGTTCACCTGGGCGCGATCGGGTGTGAACGAGCGGTTAGCCCGAGCGAACCGAGCTGTCGTACCCCGTGCTCGAACCCGCAGATCCCGATTGAGGCGGTGGGCATACCGAACCGGCTGCCACAAACGAGCGGCAGCTCTACCCAGCGCGTGATCACTGCACGGGAGAAATGGCCGTGACTAATAAACACCACGTCGCGTGACGCCATGTAGTCGAGTGCGATCTTCACGGCAAGGTCGGCGCGATCGCTGACTTGAACCACACTTTCACCCCCGGGGCATCCGTGGGTCCAGACCAGCCAACCTGGTTCCGATTTCCTGATCTGTGGCGTTGTCAAGCCTTCGTAGGAACCATAGTCCCATTCAGCGAGTACGGGAGACACCTCGTCGACGGCAAGCCCAGCCAACTCGGCTGTGGCAAGTGTTCGTTTGCGTGGGCTGCTTATCACCACTGGGTCGCGAAGTTCGAGTTCGCCCAAAACTTGTCCCGCCAGCTCTGCCTGCATCGTCCCGGTGGCGGTCAACTCCAGGTCGGTACGACCGGTGTGCTGGCCCGATTCTGACCAAGCGGTCTCACCGTGGCGGAGCAGCAGCAGTCGATGGTTGTGCACGCCCATGCCGACAGATTGTGCCGGACGACGTGTCGGGCCCGTCGCTCGAACCGTATCGCAGCGAACATGTCAGGATGGCACTGTGACCGCGCGGCGAGGACGAAAGGATAGAGCCAGCAGGCGGGGCACGCTCCGAGGGGGTGGTACCCCTAGCCACTTGCGATGAGGAGAAGCGGCGCTTGTGACCGCGACGGCGACGATGCAGAGCGAAGCGATGAGAAAAACCGGCGCTTGTGACCGCGACGGCGACGATGCAGAGCGAAGCAATGAGAAAAACCGGCGCTTGTGACCGCGACGGCGACGATGCAGAGCGAAGCAATGAGAAAAACCGGCGCTTGTGACCGCGACGGCGACGATGCAGAGCGAAGCGATGAGAAAAACCGGCGCTTGTGACCGCGACGGCGACGATGCAGAGCGAAGCGATGAGAAAAACCGGCGCTTGTGACCGCGACGGCGACGATGCAGAGCGAAGCGATGAGGAGAAGCGGCGCTTGTGACTGAGACCCGGGTATTGGCGGTGGCCAACCAGAAGGGTGGGGTGGCTAAGACTACGACGGTCGCCTCGCTGGGTGCGGCGATGGTGGATATGGGACGGCGAGTGCTTCTCGTCGATCTAGATCCGCAGGGTTGTTTGACCTTCTCGTTGGGTCAAGACCCCGACAAACTAGCGGTGTCGGTGCACGAGGTGCTGCTCGGTGAGGTTGAACCGAATGCTGCGTTGGTCGGGACGATAGAAGGAATGACGCTGCTTCCTGCCAATATTGATCTGGCAGGCGCCGAAGCGATGTTGCTTATGCGGGCCGGCCGCGAGTACGCGCTCAAACGAGCGCTGGCCAAGCTCTCTGACCAGTTCGACGTGGTCATTGTCGATTGCCCGCCGTCGTTGGGCGTGCTGACTCTCAACGGGCTGACGGCCGCCGACGAGGTGATCGTACCGCTGCAGTGCGAGACGCTGGCGCATCGCGGTGTTGGTCAGTTCTTGCGCACGGTCGCCGACGTTCAGCAGATCACGAATCCAAATCTGCGGTTGTTAGGCGCATTGCCAACTCTGTATGACCCCCGAACGACCCACACCCGAGATGTGTTGCTCGACATCGCCGACCGCTACGAGCTGCCGGTGCTGGCCCCACCGATTCCGCGTACGGTGCGATTTGCCGAGGCCAGCGCGTCAGGCTCGTCGGTACTGGCCGCGCGTAAGAACAAAGGCGCACTGGCCTATCGGGAACTGGCGCAAGCGCTGCTCAAGCATTGGAAGTCTGGCAAGACGCTGCCCATCTTCGCGGTGGAGTCTTAACGTTCGCGGAGTCGTCGTCAGCCGAGCGCGACCACTGTGTTGCCCCGCTGCTCGAACACTTTGGAACCGGAGACGGCTGGGATCACGGCCGTGCCGGATTTCCACGTGTCGGGCGGTCGGTTCACCGGGATGTAGCGCTGGTCGGTGCCGCTAGCCGGGTCGTAGACACCGATCCCGCCAGTGACCGGCACGAGCAGCTGACTTGCCATCATTACACCTGGCCCTATCGGCACAGTCGTCTCGCCCGCAGCAATGGTGTAGCGCAACGTGAGGGTGCTTGCGTCAAACACCAGCAGTGCGTCGCCGGTCCACCACGTCACCAGGTTGCCGGTCCGCGACATCGCAGCCGAGGCCGACGGCGCCCTGGCTAGCAGGGTGCTCGCCACTGTGGTGCCGGTCTCGTCGACCACGTCTACTCTCGGCTGGGCACCGAGTTTTCCAGGCAGGTACACGGCGGTGTTGGTCTGCGAGACGGCCAGCACACGAGCGCCTGAACCTGGTTGCACCTCGGGTAAGGGGACAAAGCGTTGTTCCGGCTCATCGTCCTCCTTGCTCGGGCGTAGAAGAACGAGCCGCAGCTCAGCCTGATTCAGGCAGGCTTCGAGCACAGATACGGCCGCGGAGCTGGCTGCGGCCGATTCCAGCGTGCATCCAGAGTGCAGTCCTCGGTTTGAGGGTTTCACCCGAGCGTCGATCTCCCCGTAGGCCAACATCCGGACCATATCGGCACGCCACAGTTCTAGGCGGGTGTTGCCGGCCGACAACACGGTCGCGCCGTCGGAGGACAGACGCACGCGGGGATCGGCGTAGCTGCTGCGAGCGGGGCCGCGACGCCCGGTGGATCCATCAATGGTGCTGACCTGACCACAGCCGCGGCCATCTCGGTAGACCGCCACAGCGTAGTGATAGACCCAGGTCACCCCGCACAGCTCGGTGTCCCGCGCGTAGCTCCAGATCGCCTGTCCGGTGGCCGGATCGCGCCCTTCTACTTCGCGTCCGTCGCCTGTGGTCACTGTCCCGCCCGCTACTACGGGCACGTGTGTGGCCGGGCTGGGCGCGGTCCACAGCTGATTCAGCGCCGCCGGAACTTCGGAGGCTGGTGTCGGGGTGTGCGCGGGAATGGCGGCCGGCCGGCTGATGGTGGCACGCGCGTCGCTGGTCCACCAGATCAGCACGCCGGCCGTGGCGACCACAACCGCGATCGCCGCAGCGGCCAGGATATCGGTCTTAGTGCGGCGTTCAGGTGGGGTCATCGTTGAGCGCAGGCTCAGTTGGTTGGTGCGGTTACATTGTCGTTGACGTTTGCCGGGCGTGCACGCCGGCGACGGCGGCGCCGGCTGGTCGTGGCGTTTCCAGTCGGGGTGTCGGACCCGGAGTCGGGTCCAGAAGCCGTCTTAGAACTTGACACGGTCTCGGGTGTAGTTTCGCCGTTCGCGATCGTGCTAGCCGCGGGGCGCCCGGCTACCTGTTTGCCGCCGCGGGTGCGTCGTCGTCTGGAACCGTCGCGTGTACGCGGTTGTGATTTGTTGGCGTTCCTGCTGCTGCTCTGGCCGTCGCGGTCGGCGCCGCGGCGCTTGTTCTGAGATTTGCGTGGCGGGCCGATGGCGCTGCGGGCGTGCTCTGGGATGGCGAGCTCGGCATAGAGGTGTGGTGAACTCGAGTAGGTCTCGGCTGGATCGGGGGAGCCGAGGCCTAGCGCAGTATCGATCATTGTCCAGCGGGGCAGCTCGTCCCAGTCCACCAGAGTCACCGCGACTCCCGTGCGGCCCGCGCGACCGGTGCGCCCGATGCGGTGGACGTACATTTTCTCGTCTTCGGGGCACTGGTAGTTGATGACGTGAGTGACATCGTCGACGTCGATGCCGCGGGCGGCGACGTCGGTAGCTACCAGTACATCGATGTCGCCGGTACGAAACGCATTGAGCGCCTTCTCACGCGCTACCTGGCCGAGATCCCCGTGCACGGCACCGACGGCGAAGCCGCGCTCGGTCAACTCGTCTGCCACCTTTTGGGCAGTGCGTTTGGTGCGGGTGAAGATCATCGTCGCACCCCGGTCCCGGGCCTGCAGGACGCGGCTGACCAATTCCACTTTGTCCAGTGCGTGGGCGCGATAGACATACTGCTCGGTGGCGTCGTGCACCGCAGAGGAGTGCGGCGCCTCAGCGCGGATGTGGGTGGGCTGCACCATGAAGGTGCGGGCCAGCGTGATGATTGGGTCTGGCATGGTGGCCGAGAACAGCATCGATTGCCGGTCGGTGGGAATCTGGCGCAGGATGCGCTCGATATCGGGCAGGAATCCCAAGTCGAGCATCTCGTCGGCCTCGTCGAGGACGAGCACAGACAGGCCGCCTAACTGTAGGTGGCCCTGTTGGCATAGGTCGAGGAGCCGGCCCGGTGTTCCCACCACGACGTCGGCGCCGGCGCGTAGTGCCTCGATCTGCGGCTCGTAGGCACGCCCGCCGTAGATGGACACCACCGACAAAGGACGTCCGTTGTCGGCTTCGGTGCCGGCGATCAGGTATTTGGCCGCGGTGGCTAGGTCTTCTGTGACTTGCAGGCACAGTTCGCGAGTGGGTACCACGATCAGAGCGCGTGGTGCGCCGGTGAGCGGTCGGGTCCCGCTGCTGGCGGTAATGCGCTGCAACAGTGGTACGCCGAACCCGAGTGTCTTGCCCATGCCGGTACGGGCTTGGCCGATCACGTCCTCGCCGTCCAAGGCTAGCGGCAGTGTGAGTTCTTGGATGGCAAAGGGGCGCTCAATGCCCTTTTCGCTCAGGGCGCGCACTATTTCGTCGCGCACTCCAAGTTTGGCAAAGCTAGGTTCAGTTGTGCTTTTCAGGGCGGTCATACGTTCGTGGGGGACCTTTCGGTGAGGTATCGGCGGGTTAGGAATTTCTCGGTGGCGGTTCACGCGCACACGAGTTCCGACTCCGATACTTCGCCGAGTCGCCGGCCCCACGCACCCTGGCGGGCCAGCCACGTGCACGCACATTTCATCGGTGGCGGCAATACAGGGATACAGCCACTACCTGAGAGCATGATAGCTGCTCGGCTAGCGGGCGCCCATTTCCTGTTCGCCGCGGCGACTACAGTGTTGCCATGACTTCGCCCTCTTCCGCCGACTCGGTGGCCGATTCGCCCAGGCCACAGCTGTCGGCGGATCATCCTGGCGTCAATGAGTTGTTTGCGTTGTTAGCGTACGGCGAGGTGGCGGCTTTCTATCGGTTAACCGACGAGGCGCGCATGGCACCGGACCTGCGTGGGCGGATTTCGATGGCGAGTATGGCCGCTGCCGAGATGGGGCATTATGAGCTGCTTCACGACGCGTTGGAGCGTCGTGGAGTCGACGTGGTGTCTGCGATGGCGAAGTACGTTTCGGCGCTGGAGAACTACCACCGGCTGACGACGCCTAGCACGTGGCTAGAGGCCTTGGTGAAGACGTATGTCGCCGACGCGCTGGCCGCTGACTTGTATTTGGAGATCGCCGGCGGGCTGCCTGACGAGGTCGCCGATGTGGTACGGGCCGCCCTGTCAGAGACAGGGCACTCTCAGTTTGTCGTTGCTGAAGTACGCGCCGCAGTCACAGCAAGCGGCAAACAGCGCAGCCGGTTAGCGTTGTGGTCCCGTCGGCTGCTTGGCGAAGCAATCACCCAGGCTCAGTTCGTTTTGGCCGACCATGATGAGCTGGTCGATTTGGTGGTATCCGGCACCGGCGGACTGAGCCACCTCGGTGTGTTCTTCGATCGGCTGCAGCACACCCATGACCAACGGATGCGCGAACTCGGGCTCAGCTAGGCGGGTCTGTTAGCGCGTGCATGTCGCAATGATGGTGTTGTTGGCCGCTGCTACGACCGTTTGACCTTCAGCGTTGACGATCGAGCAGTTCAGCCGACCGTAGATGCTGGTGGCGACAACGGATCGAGTCTGCACGCCCGGGTTCAGGACCACCATCTTGGTCCAAGGTAGCGACACGTTGAAGTCGGTGACGGGGAAGCCCCGAGCGTCGGTGTAGACGACGTTTACCAGGTCGAGGAGCTGCTTTGTTCCGGTCACGCTGTAGACGACCGTGCGCGGATGCAACGTTGCGCGCGGTGGCGCGGCTACCGGCGGCGGTGCCGCGGTGGGTATTCGTGGTGCCGCGGCGCTCGGCGAAGCGCTGGGCTGCGTCACTGTGGTTACCGTCTCCGGGTGGCGTTGATTCGGGGAGGGGCTGGGCACGGTGGCGGTTGAGGCGCTTGGCGGTGTGCGGGGCTGCGCTGTGGGTTGTCGCGTGGTGGACACGGCCGTCTGTGGGGTTGGCGCCCCAACAGTGGCCTTGGTCGATGCGCTGTCGCCGCCGTTGATGATGACTGCGGTTGCGACGGCGCCGAGTGCGACTACGGCTCCGATGATGGCTGCGACCGGTCGCCATCGGCGATCAGCTGGCCAGACCCATTCCTCTTCGGCGCCGTGCGAGGAATCTAGGCGGTATTCGTAGCTCTGTTCGTCCGGGTGGTCCTGGACGTCCCGAGCGGTCGGGAAGTCGCGATGGAGGTTGCTAACTGTGTTGCTGATGGTGCCGATGGTATCTGCGCGGTGATGCCGGACCTGGCGTTACGCGGCGTGTCGAGACGGCTGGGACCTAACCGTGACCAGCAAGCCAGACTCGGTTTCGCTTTGCGCGAATTGTCGGCCGGGGGCAGGGGGCTATACGCATCCTGATGGTCTACTAGCCTGCTGGCTGACACGCTTGTGATGGAACGCCAATGGAAGGGGCCCCTGTGGAGGTCAAGATCGGTATCACGGACAGTACCCGCGAGCTGGCGTTCACCAGTGCGCAGACGCCCGCTGAGGTGGAAAAACTGGTTAGTGATGCCCTTGGCAAGGAAGTGGGTCTGTTGAGTCTGACCGACGAGAAGGGCCGTCGTTTCCTCATTCACGCTGCCAAGGTGGCTTATGTGGAGATTGGTGTCGCCGACGGGCGCCGGGTCGGATTCGGTATCGGGGTGGATTCGGCTGCAGCTGGGTCTGCTGCGAAGGGCGCTACGAGCGAGTAAGCGGCACGTGCGAAAGCCCGCCCCAGGCGAATTGCACGGTGCCCTCCACGGCGTCTGACTTGGAAATCGGTCGATCGGAATCGAGCCAGTACCTTGCTGCTTCGACGCTCATGCCGACCAGGCTCACCGCGATCATTCGGGCGCGGTGAGGGTCAAGTCCAGAGTCCGCGGCGATGAGGGCGAATACTGCATCGATACACGATTCGGTGGCCACCCGCACCTGAGCGGCGACCTCGGGCTCGGTGACGTAGTCGTTCTCGAAGATCAGCCGGTAGCCCTGGCTGTCGTGGTCGATGAAGTCGAAGAACACTTGGACCGCCGCGTGCACCCGCTGACGGTTGTCGGTAGTTGTGCGCAGTGCTTGTTGTACGCCGGAGACCAGGTTGTCGACGTGTCGGTGCAGGACCGCAAGATACAGTTCCAGTTTGCTCGAAAAGTGCTGGTACAAGACGGGTTTGCTGACCCCTGCCCGGTCGGCGATCTCGTCCATTCCGGCGGCGTGGTAGCCGTGGTCGACGAAGACGTCGCTGGCTACCACCAGGAGCTGGCCCCGCCGTTCGTCGCGGGGCAGCCGGTTGCCCCGCCGGTTTGATGCGGTTACGTCGTCGACCGGCCGGGCCCGGACGGCCGACTTCACAGCTCGTCGTTGTGCCGCCTTGGCGAGATCGCTCATCGGTCCTCATCTGATTCGGGCCTGTTCCGAAGGCCGGCTTCTTGCTTTGCGGCCCAGCGGTGTGTCGCACCGACATTACTACCCGACGCGTCCGGCGGGCCCGAACTGGCGCTATCGGTGGCGGCAGACCCCAGCTCGGAGGCGTAGACGGGCGCGCCAGGGTAGCGCCCAGCGCCGGCTATGCCATCCTGGGGAAGTGACGTCGCCATGGCCAGGGCGTGGCATCGACAAGATGCCGGTGCTGCACGACGATTGGCGTGAGCCGTTGCGGGCCCTGCGTGACCCGGTCGGCGAGGACGCCGGACGGACCCGGGTCGACCGCGGGCGCCCGCGCCAATGGCGTAAACAATCATGGTTGGGCTGGTTCGTGTCGACCTATGGCTGGCGCGCCTACGCGCTTCCCATTTTGGTGGCGGTCACTGTGGTGGTGGTGTATCAGACGGTGACCGGAACGAACGCGCCGCAGCCTGCTGCATCGCGGCCTGCCCAAAGCCCGCCTGCGATCGGTGCGGTAGGTACGGCAATCATCGACGTGCCACCGCGCGGCCTGGCCGAGTTCGACGCCAACCTTCCGGCCGGCACGCTGCCAGACGGCGGCTACTTTACTCAGGCTGGCGAGAAGACGTGGCATGTGGTTCCGGGTGTGACACCACAGTTCGGTCAGGGTACGGCCAAGGTGTTCCGCTACACCATCGAGATCGAGAATGGGCTCGATCCCTCGATGTACGGCGGCGACGAGTCATTTGCTGAGATGGTCGACCAGACGTTAGCCAATCCCAAGGGCTGGACGCACGACCCGCAGTTCGGATTCATCCGGATTGACAGCGGGAAACCAGACTTCCGGGTTTCGCTGGTGTCGCCGGTGACGGTGCGAGGGGGATGCGGCTACGAATTCCCACTGGAGACCTCCTGCTTTAACCCGTCCTTCGGACCCGACCGGCAGTCGCGGGTTTTCATTAACGAAGCGCGATGGGTGCGCGGAGCGGTTCCATTTCAGGGCGACATCGGTTCCTACCGGCAGTACGTGATTAATCACGAGGTCGGGCACGCCATCGGGTACCTAAGCCACGAGCCGTGCGATAGGCAGGGCGGCCTAGCTCCGGTGATGATGGAACAGACGTTTTCCACCGCCAATGACGATGTCGCTCAGTTCGACCCTGATTGGGTCAAAGCTGACGGCAAGACCTGCCGTTTCAATCCCTGGCCGTACCCGATCGCATAGCGGCTTTGTCGCGACACATTAGGGTTGCGCGGGGAAGCAAGTAGCTGGATTGCGCGTTGAATGGGAATGTGCTTGGTTGCTGTCGTATTCGACAATTGTTGTGATGGTGCTGGTCGTACCACGCGCAGTGGACGTTCGAATAGCCTTCGAATAGACAAGGCGAGCGAGGAGGTATTCGGTGTCAACATCGTTGCCGCCAGTAGTCGAGCCTGCTGACTCGCTGAGTCGCGAAGAGGTGGCCCGATACAGCCGTCATTTGATCATCCCTGACCTGGGTGTTGACGGACAGAAGAGACTCAAGAACGCGCGTGTTCTGGTGATCGGTGCCGGTGGCCTCGGAGCGCCGACGCTGCTGTACCTGGCGGCTGCCGGTGTCGGCACCATTGGCATCATCGACTTCGACGTCGTTGACGAATCGAACTTGCAGCGTCAGATCATCCACGGCGCCGCCGATGTCGGACGCTCCAAGGTTCAGTCAGCACGCGACTCGATCGTCGCGATCAACCCGCTGGTAAAGGTTCGGTTGCACGAACTCCGGCTGGCTCCGGGGAACGCGGTGACCTTGTTCAAGCAATACGACGTGATTGTCGACGGTACGGACAACTTCGCGACGCGGTATTTGGTCAACGACGCGGCTGTCCTAGCCGGACGGCCCTACGTTTGGGGGTCTATCTATCGCTTCGAGGGCCAGGTCTCGGTGTTCTGGGAGGACGCCCCCAACGGTCAGGGCCTCAACTACCGTGACCTCTACCCCGAGCCGCCGCCGGCCGGGATGGTCCCGTCCTGCGCGGAAGGCGGTGTGCTGGGCATCATCTGCGCCTCGATCGCGTCGGTGATGGGTACCGAGGCGATCAAGCTGATCACGGGTATCGGTGAATCGTTGTTGGGCAGGTTGATGGTGTACGACGCTCTGGAAATGGGTTTCCGAACCATTACGATCCGCAAAGATCCGGCGACACCGAAGATCACCGAGCTGATCGACTACGAGCAGTTCTGCGGCATGGTTTCTGACGATGCCGCCCACGCGGCTCGCGGATCCGCCATCACCCCGCAGCAGTTGCGCGAGTTGATGGATTCCGGCAGGAAGCTCGTCCTGATAGACGTCCGCGAGCCGGTGGAGTGGGACATCGTGCATATCGACGGTGCCCAGCTGATCCCGCAGTCGTTGATCGACTCTGGTGAAGGTCTGGCCAAGCTGCCGTCGGATCGAACGCTCGTCTTGTATTGCAAGACGGGCGTTCGCTCGGCCGAGGCGCTGGCCACGGTCAAGAAAGCTGGCTTCTCCGACGCGGTTCATTTGCAAGGTGGAATCACGGCATGGGCCAGCCAGATGCAGCCCGACATGGTGATGTACTAGTCCAGGAGAAGTTCGGTCTTCTCGATGGGCTCTATAGCCGTCGATTCTCCGGCTCCTCAGCGGGTCGCGCCAAGCCGCATGGTCGCCCGACTACGCTAATCCCTGTGAGTGTCGAGCCACCGCCCGAACATGTGCTGACGGCGTTCGGATTGACTGGCGCGCAGCCCGCTCCCTTGGGCGCTACCTGGGAAGGTGGCTGGCGGTGCGGCGAAGTCGTGTTGTCGGTGGTAACCGATCCGGCTCGGGCGGCCTGGTCGGCTCGAGTTCGGGAGACCTTGTTCGTCGATGGCGTACGCCTGGCTCGGCCGGTCCGCTCGACTGACGGGCGGTACGTGGTTTCTGGTTGGCGGACGGACACGTTCGTTGCTGGCACAGCCGAAGCCAGACACGACGAGGTCATTTCGGCTGCGGTGCGACTTCATGAGGCGACTGGGAAGCTGGAGCGCCCCCGGTTCCTCACCCAAGGGCCCACCACGCCTTGGTCGGATATTGATGTATTCATCGTGGCTGACCGTGCAGCCTGGGAGGAGCGGCCGCTGCAGTCGATCCCACCGGGTGCGCGGCCAGCCCCCGCGGTGGCAGAGGCAGAGCGATCGATGGAACTAGTGGGCCAGCTCGCCAGCCTGCGGAAGCCGACCAAGAGCCCCAACCAGCTGGTGCACGGAGACCTTTACGGAACAGTGCTTTTCACCGGCACTGCCGCTCCGGGGATAACCGATATTGCCCCGTACTGGCGTCCTGCGTCCTGGGCTGCGGGCGTGGCCGCCGTCGATGCGCTGTCATGGGGCGAGGCCGACGATGGGCTCGTCGAGCGTTGGAGCGCATTGCCGGAGTGGCCGCAGATGTTGTTGCGCGCGTTGATGTTCCGGCTTTCGGTGCATGCGCTACATCCGCGGTCCACGGCTGCAGCGTTTCCGGGTTTGGCTCGCACGGCGGCTCTTGTTCGGCTCATCCTCTAGTACTGAGTGGCGCGGTCTTCGCGGCTGCTCATCCCAGGAATTGGTGGCGTACCTCGCGCAGCGCGACCCTACCATCGACGCTGAGGACGCCCTCTGCACGCAATAGCTCCAGCTGTCGGGTCCGCAGGTGTCGCGCAGGGCGGCCCGAGGCGGTGATGACCCGGTGCCAAGGTAGATCCGAGGAGTCTATCCGCATGATCCATCCGACAATACGCGGGCTGGAAAGGCCTGCGGCGGTAGCGATATCGCCGTAGGTCGCGACTTTGCCGGGCGGGATGGCTGCGACCAGCGAGCGCACGTGTTCGACATGCTTGTCGGTTACCGGTGGCATCGTCAGCGACATTTCAGCCGATTGCGGATTACTGCAGCAACCTCGGACGGTTTGGCTTGCGGCACCATGTGCCCGCACTCGAATTCCAGCAGCTCAAAATCGGCCCCCAACCGTTCTTGAAGGCCGTCGACGAGTTGCTTGCTCACATACTGCGGCGAGGCGCGCACCGCTCGCACCAGAGTGGTTGGCGTTCCGACCGGCGGCAGCACCATGCCGCGCGCAAGTTCACTCCAGTAGCACACCATCGCGGGTAGGCTCATCCGCCAGCTATACCGTCCATTTGGCAATGCGATGAGGTGCTCGTCGAGTTCGGCGTCGAGCACCGCGGGGTCCACATCCGACCAGGCCCCGGCTGCCTTCTCGGTGCGAGCCTCGTTCGGGTCGGCGTAGTCGGGGAAGGCCACCATTGCCTCGACTACTTCGCGCACTTGCAAACCGTTGAGGCCGACCGCTGGGTCGAGCAGTACCAGCGCTGCTACTCGGTCGGGGCATGCGGCGGCCAGTTGCAACGCGACAGCGCCACCGAACGAATGTCCAACCACCACTACCGGACTGTCGGTGCGATCGTCGATTAGCGCCGCCAGTGCCGAAACATTGGCGTCGATCGTCCACGGCGCAGCCCACGATGATTTACCGTGGCCCAACAGATCAGGCGCGACGATGCTGATTTCGGGCAAAAACGCGGCCAACTGGTTCCAGGATTGCCCGTGTTCAGTCACGCCGTGGATCGCCAACACCTCCGCTGGGCTGGAAGGACCGTATTGGTGCACGTGGAGGTTGGCGCTCACGCGTCGATGATGCCAGTCTTTGCGGCCGCTTTTTCGCCGTGGCCTGAGTTGTCAGAGCCTTGTGATCTCATGCCGCTATGTCACACCGCTGGGATGCTGAGGTGCGCGGCCTGCTGGCGCCGAGTGCTCATGGCCTGGTCCGCATCCTCGGCGGTCCAGGAACCGGCAAGAGCAGGCTGCTGGTCGAGACCGCGGCCGCTCGCATCGCCGCCGGCGCCGATCCGGAATCGGTTCTGCTGCTTACCGGCTCTGGCCGAATCGGGATGCTCGAACGCAGCCAGTTGACCAAGGTGTTGTTGGCCGCGCGGGCGGCGCGTAGCAGCAGCGGTCATGGCTATGCGGCGGTACGGGAGCCGCTGGTACGCACGGTCCACAGCTACGCCTACGCTGTCTTGCGGAGGGCTGCAGATCGCGTCGGCGACGCGCCCCCACGGTTGATCACCAGCGCTGAGCAAGATGCCATCATCCGTGAGCTACTGGCCGGTGACATTGAAGATGGCCCCGCCGCCGATACTGCATGGCCGCAGCATTTGTGGCCTGCGCTGAGCACCGCCGGCTTCGCCAACGAGCTGCGAAATCTGCTGGCGCGTTGCTTCGAACGCGGCGTGGAGTCGCGAGAGCTTGAGCGCCTTGGGCGACGGTGCGGCCGTCCAGAATGGACCGCCGCGGCCCAATTCGCTCGACGGTACGAGCAGGTAATGCTGCTGCGTGCGGCGGTTGGTACGGCGACGCCGCAAGCGACGGCGCCCGCGCTGAGTGCCGCTGAGCTGGTCGGTGCGGCTTTGGAGGCCTTCGCGATCGACCCAGAGTTGCTGGCCGCTGAACGCGCAAGGGTAAAGGTACTGCTGGTCGACGATGCCCAACAACTTGACCCGCAGGCGGCCCGGTTGGTTCGGGTGCTGGCGGAAGGCGCCGAACTGGCTTTGATAGCCGGTGACCCAAACCAGGCTGTGTTCGGCTTCCGCGGCGGTGAGTCCACTGATCTGCTGGCTGATGCGTGTCCGTCGCTGACGCTGAAGGTTTCGCACCGCTGTGCTCCGGCTGTGGCGCGCGCCGTCAGCGGCATTTCGTGCCTACTTCCCGGAGTCAGCGCCGGTAGGCGGATTGAGGGCACCGGCACCGAGGACGGATCTGTTACGACACGTCTGGCCGCCTCGCCGCACGCAGAGGCGGCGATGATCGCCGACACATTGCGCCGCGCGCATCTAATTGACGGGGTGCCATGGTCTCAGATGGCGGTGATCGTCAGGTCGGTGCCGCGGGCCGCCGCGCGGTTACCGCGCGCGCTGGCTGCTGCTGGTGTCCCGGTGGCTGTGCCTGCGATTGGCGGGCCGTTGTCCGAAGAGCCGGCGGCGCGTGCGCTGCTCACCGTACTGTCGGCGACAGCTGACGGGCTCGAAAGTCACCAGGCTCTGGAGTTGGTGACTGGACCCATTGGCCGCGTCGATCCGGTTGCGCTTCGCCAGCTGCGCCGGGCACTGCAGCGGGCTCAGCCGGGCCGCCCCCGGGCGAAAGTGGCTGATCTGCTGCTCGATGCGTTGTCGGGTGCGAGCGGTCGGGGGTCGGTCCTCGAGCGGGCAGAATCCGACGGTGACCGGGGGCTGTCGCGGCCACAGTTTCGCGCGTTGAGGCGGGTGGGTGCGGTGCTGGCCGCAGCTAGTCGCTGCCATCGTTCAAGTCACCCGGACCCGCGCTATGTCCTGTGGGCGGCCTGGCGCCGTTCCGGGCTGCAGCGCCGCTGGTTGGCTGCGATCGAACGCGGCGGGCCGGCTGGTGCTGAGGCCGCCCGGGATCTGGAGGCGGTGACCGCCTTGTTCGACATTGCCGAAGACTATGTGTCGCGGACGTCGGGTGCGTCGCTGCGCGGATTCATCGAGCACGTCGCGGCATTGCGGCTGCCCGGGGTAAGCCCCGCCCCGGTCGTTGAACCGGAGCAGATCAGGGTGCTCAGCGCGCATGCAGCGCTGGGACACGAGTGGGATCTGGTGGTTATCGCCGGCTTGCAAGACGCGTTGTGGCCAAACACGGTTCCGCGCGGCGGGGTGCTGGGCACTCAACGGCTCCTCGATGAACTCGACGGCGTTACCTCGGATGCCTCGGCGCGAGCTCCGCTGCTGGCCGAGGAGCGGCGGCTGCTGGTGTCCGCTATGGGTCGGGCCCGGAAGCGATTATTCGTGACGGCCGTAGACGCGGACGTGAGCGGAAGCGGCGGGGAAGCCGCATTGCCGTCGGCTTTCTTTTTCGAGATTGCGCGCTGGGCCGGTGTTGCGCGTGAAAACGACGCGGCGCAGGCTGTATCGGCACCGCGCGTGTTGTCGGCCGCTGCCGTGGTGGGCCGACTGCGCGGTGTTGTTTGCGCCCCCGAAGGCGCAGTTGACGATGACACTCGCGAATGTGCGGCAACACAATTGGCGCGGTTGGCCCGAGCGGGTGTTCCGGGGGCGGATCCGGCCGGATGGCACGGCCTGATCCCAGTGAGCACTGCTGAGCCGCTCTGCGGCGGCGACGATCCGGTCACGTTGACTCCCTCTGTTCTGCAGACACTCAGCGATTGCCCGCTGCGCTGGCTGGCTGAACAGCACGGCGGGACTAACGCCCGGGAGCTGCGGTCAACAGTCGGCTCGGTGCTGCATGCGCTGATCGCCGAGCCCGCCAAGAGCGAGTCGCAGCTGCTGGCCGCGCTGGATGCGCTATGGGAGCACCTGCCCTACGAGTCGCGTTGGTATTCGGCAAACGAGTTCGCCCGGCACCGCTCCATGATCCAGGCGTTCCTGGAGTGGCGCGCGCAGACTCGCGGCGAGCTGACGGAGGTCGGCGTGGAGATCGACGTCGACGGAATCGTCGAATGGCGCGGAGACACTGACCCGGCCAGAACGGTTCGGTTGCGCGGCCGGGTTGATCGGCTGGAGCGCGACGCGGCCGGTCGGCTGGTGATCGTCGACGTAAAGACCGGCCGGAACCCAGTTACCAAGGACGATGCTCAGCACCATGCCCAGCTGGCCATGTACCAGCTCGCGGTAGCGGAAGGCATGCTGCCGGCCGGCGAAGGGGGTGTGGAGCCCGGTGGTGCCCGGCTGGTTTATCCGGGGAGGGCCGGGGCAAGCGGCGCTACCCAACGTGAGCAGGACCCATTGACATCGGAGGCCCGCGATGCATGGCGCCATGTCGTACACCAAGCGGCTGATGTGACAGCTGGGCCGCAGTTCGTGGCCCGGCCTAATAGCGGCTGTTCGCACTGCCCGATACGGCCATGCTGTCCGGCTCATGTCGGCACCGACGCGTCGGTTCAGCTGTGAATCCGGCCGGGCAGCGATACAGCCCTACCGAATTGGCGTGCGCGCTGGGGCTCTTCCCGCCGACCGAGGAACAGGCGGCCGTCATTGCCGCGCCACCTGGCCCGCTTGTTGTGGTTGCCGGAGCCGGAGCCGGCAAAACCGAAACGATGGCCGCGCGCGTCGTATGGCTTGTCGCGAACGGCTATGCCGAACCCGGACAGGTGCTGGGATTGACGTTTACCCGCAAGGCCGCCGGTCAGCTGCTGCGCCGGGTGCGGTCCCGGCTGGCCAGATTGGCCGGTACCGATCTGGGGGCGGACGGGCTCGCCCTCGGATCTGCGAGCACCCCGGTGGTGAGCACATATCATGCGTTCGCAAGCTCGTTGCTTCGTGACTACGGAGTGCTGCTGCCCGTCGAACCTGACACCCGGTTACTCAGCGAGACTGAGCTGTGGCAGCTGGCCTTCGACATAGTCAACGGATACAACTCGGAGCTGCGTACCGACCGGACGCCAGCCGCCGTCGCCTCGATAGTGCTGCGGTTGTGGGGCCAGCTCACTGAGCACTTGGTGGATACCCAGGAACTCCGCGCTACTCACATGGAGCTGGAAAGGCTGGTCCACGCTTTGCCAGCGGGCGCCAACCAACGTGACCGCGGTCCGAGCCAGTCGCTGCTCCGGATGTTGGAGACGCAGACCGAGCGTGCTGAACTCGTGCCGCTGATCGAGGCGCTTCAGGACCGCATGCGTGCCGAGAAAGTGATGGACTTCGGCGCGCAGATGGCGTCGGCGGCTCGGTTGGCAGCGGCTTTTCCACAGGTCGGCGTCGATGTGCGAAATCGCTACCGGGTGGTGCTACTCGACGAATACCAGGACACCGGGCATGCGCAACGGGTTGCGTTGTCATCGTTGTTTGGTGGCGGCGTCGATGATGGGTTGGCGCTGACGGCGGTTGGCGACCCGATTCAGTCCATATACGGATGGCGCGGCGCGTCAGCGACGAACTTACCCCGGTTCACAACTGACTTCCCCCGATCCGACGGCACCCCCGCGCAGGTTTTGGAGCTGCGGACCAGTTGGCGCAATCCACCACGAGCCCTGCACGTTGCCAACGCCGTATCGGCGGAGGCACGGCGACGGTCGGTGTCGGTGCGTCCTCTGGGCGCACGCCCGGATGCGCCGCTTGGCACTGTCCGCTGCGCATTGCTCGCTGACGTACAGGCCGAACGCCAGTGGATTACCGACCATCTGGACGGGTGTTACCGCCGCGCTCGGGCCGAGGGCGGCGCCCCACCCACCGCGGCGGTGCTGGTACGCCGCAATGCTGACGCCGCACCCATCGCCGACATGCTGCGGGCCCGGGGAATCCCCGTCGAGGTTGTCGGGCTGGCTGGCCTGCTCTCCATTCCGGAGGTTGCCGACGTGGTAGCCATGCTTCGGCTGGTCGCCGACCCGACGGCTGGCGCGGCGGCCATGCGGGTGTTGACGGGTCCACGATGGCGGCTCGGTGGCCGCGATCTCGCCGCACTGTGGCGCCGCGCGTTGGTGCTTGGTACGAGCTTGGGAACGCCCTCGGATTCCGGCGGGGCGTCGCGCGAGTTGCTCTCGCCTGAGCTGGTGGCGCTAGCGACCAGTCATGACGCTGACGCTGCGTGTTTGGCCGATGCAATTAGCGATCCCGGACCATCGAGCTGGTATTCGGCCGACGGATACGAGCGCATCAGCGCGTTGGCCGTCGAGCTGAATTTTCTGCGTGGGCATCTCGGCCATGCCCTCACTGACCTCGTCTCCGAGGTTCGTCGGGTGCTGGGTGTCGACTGTGAAGTCCGCGCCGCGGCGGCGACACCGGGGATAACAGCACCGGGCTGGGCGGGCGTTGAGCACCTCGACGCGTTCGCCGACGTGGTTGCCGGCTACGCCGAGAGAGCCGGCGGGGCCGGAATCGAGGCATCCTCGAAGACCTCGGTTGCGGGTCTGCTGGCTTACCTAGATGTCGCTGCGGTGGTCGAGAACGGGCTGCCATCCGCGCAGTTGGCGGTTGCGCGAGACCGGGTTCAGGTGCTCACGATTCACGCGGCGAAGGGGCTGGAGTGGCAGGTCGTGGCAGTGGCGCACCTTTCCGGCGGCACGTTCCCGTCAACTGCATCAAGGAGTACATGGCTCACCGACCCCGCAGAACTGCCGCCACTACTGCGCGGTGACCGTGCGTCGGCAGGCGCCTTTGGTGTGCCGGTGCTCGACGTGTCGGACGTAACCGATCGAAAGCAGCTTTCGGACAAGATCTCGGTGCACCGCAGCCAGCTGGACCAGCGGCGCATCGATGAGGAGCGGCGGCTGCTTTATGTGGGCCTTACTCGTGCGGAGGACACCTTGCTGGTGTCTGGTCACCAGTGGGGTGCCACCGGGATCAAACCGCGTGGACCCTCCGACTTCTTGTGCGAGATCAAACAGGTCATCGATCACTCGACCGCTGCCGGCCAGCCATGTGGGCTTGTCGAGGAGTGGGCGCCAACCCCGAGCGCCGGTGAACGAAACCCACTGCGCGACGACGTAGTTGAGGTTGTTTGGCCCGGCGACCCGTTGGTTGGGCGCCGCAGCGACATCGAGCGTGGAGCGGCAATGGTGGCCGGAGCCGCGACCTCGGCCGACCGCGCCGACTTCGGCATCCACGATTGGGTCGCCGATGTCGATGCGCTGCTGGCCGAGCGTGCGCGTTTAGCACAGCCGCCCGTCCGCACGGGGCCAAGTCAAGTGTCGGTTAGCGGTTTGGTGGAGCTGGCCCGAGATCCTGCAGCTGCAGCGCAGCGGCTGCGACATCGGCTTCCGGCTCGCCCGGATCCGCATACGTTGCTGGGAAAGGCTTTTCACGCTTGGATTCAGCGGTTCTACGGTGCTGAGCTGTTGTTCGACTTGGGCGATCTGCCAGGGGCGGCCGACTCCGAGGTCGGCGACTCCGGCGAGTTAGCCACACTGCAGTCGGCATTCGCGGCATCGCAATGGGCTGCACGCACGCCGGTCGCCGTCGAGGTGCCTTTCGAGATGCCCATCGGGGACACCTTGGTACGTGGCAGGATGGACGCGGTTTTCGCCGATTCCGATGGTGGCGCGACGGTGGTGGACTGGAAGACAGGCGAGCCTCCGCGCGGGCCGGAAGACATGCGCCAGGCCGCGATACAACTCGCTGTCTACCGACTGGCGTGGGCCGCCTTGAACGGATGTCCCGAATCCTTGGTACGGACCGCCTTCTACTACGTGCGCAGCGGAACCACCATAGTGCCCGAAGAGTTGCCTGAGCCCGCAGAGCTTGTTGCGCTCCTCGCCGACTCCGGGCGCGGTGCCGACGCCTAACCGCGGTTACAGTTGTGGCGTGCGTGTTTCGTACGTTGGGCTAGAGCGATGACGGATCTCCGTGGCAAAAGCTAGCTGGAGGCGGCTGAGGCGTCTTGACGAAACGTTGACCGCCCAGCCCAGTTACGCGCTTGTCGGTGTGCTGCGCATTCCGCAGCGTTTGGCCAGTCCGGCCCGGGTTATTTCGCGTCGGGTGGCCATCGCCGTGGTGGCCTTGCTGGTCGTCGCCGTAATCGTCTTCCTTGACGGTGACGGGTATCGGGACGCACAAGGGGATCGGCTGACCTTTTTAGACAGCCTGTACTACTCGGCGGTGACACTATCGACGACCGGCTACGGCGACATCACGCCGATTTCCGAACTGGCACGCGCGGTCAACATCTTCGTCATCACGCCGCTGCGGATCGCGTTCCTGATCTTGTTGGTTGGGACGACGCTCGAGGTCCTCACGGAAACATCCCGCCAGGCACTGAAGATCCAGCGTTGGAGGAGCAAGGTGCGTAACCACACCGTCGTCATCGGCTACGGCACCAAGGGCAAAACGGCGGTCGCCGCGATGCTTGGTGACGAGGTAGTCCCAGGTGGCATCGTCGTTGTCGATACGGATCAGCCTGGCCTCGAAAGCGCCGCTGCAGCGGGCCTGGTCACCGTACACGGCGACGGCACCAAATCCGACGTGCTGCGGCTGGCCGGTGCCCAGCATGCGGCCTCGATCATTGTGGCGACCAACCGTGACGACACCGCGGTGCTGGTCACTTTGACCGCTCGCGAGATCGCGCCGAAAGCGATGATTGTGGCGTCTATTCGGGAGGCCGAGAACCAGCACCTACTGCAGCAGTCGGGAGCTGACTCTGTGGTGGTCTCCTCGGAGACTGCCGGCCGGCTGCTGGGTATTGCCACGAACACGCCCAGCGTTGTCGAGATGATCGAGGATCTGCTGACACCCGACGCCGGCCTGGCTATCGCCGAACGCGAGGTTGAGCCGAGCGAGATAGGTGGGTCGCCACGGCATTTAAGTGACATCGTGCTCGGGATCGTGCGCGATGGCCGATTGTTGCGTATCGGTACGCCCGAAGTGGATGCCATCGAAGCCAACGATCGCCTGCTGTATGTGCGAACTTCGGGGCACTAGTGGAGATCCCACGATTACCGAGGCCGGCCGTAGCCGGTTGCCAGGCGGCCTAACGTGGAGTTTCAGCTAAGGGATGTGCCGCTGTTGTCCCGAGTCGGCGCCGACCGGGCTGACCAGGTCCGGACCGATCTCGAAGCGGCGGCCGCCGGTTGGGTTCACGCGGCGATATTGCGGGTGGATGCCCGCAATCAGGTGCTGGTAGCCAACGGTCGTGTGGTTCTTGGCGCTGCTGCCGCCCTAGCCGATAAGCCACCGCCAGACGCGGTGTTTCTGGGCCGCATCGAGGGCGGCCGACATGTTTGGGCTATTCGAGCAGCACTGGAGCCCCCCGCCGAACCTGATCCGCAGGCCCAAGTCGTGGACCTCCGAGGACTCGGGCGGATCATTGACGACACCAGCAGTCAATTGTTGTCGTCGGCAACCGCCCTGCTCAACTGGCATGACAGCGCCAGATTCAGCGCGGTGGACGGTACCATGACGAAGCCGGCGAGGGGGGGGTGGTCGAGAGTCAACCCGCTTACCGGCCACGAAGAGTTCCCGCGCATCGATCCTGCGGTGATCTGCCTGGTGCACGACGGTGGTGAACGTGCGGTACTGGCTCGGCAGGCGGTCTGGCCTGAGCGGATGTTCTCCTTGCTGGCCGGGTTCGTCGAGGCTGGCGAGTCGTTCGAAGTTTGCGTTGCTCGGGAGATCCGCGAGGAAATCGGCTTGACTGTGCGTGATGTGCGCTACTTAGGTAGCCAGCCATGGCCGTTCCCACGGTCTCTGATGGTCGGCTTTCACGCCCTTGGTGACCCAGACCAGGACTTTTCGTTCAACGACGGCGAGATCGCCGAAGCCAACTGGTTCACCCGCGACGAGGTGCGTGCAGCGCTCGAAGCCGGCGACTGGACCAGCAGATCGCAATCGAAACTGCTGCTTCCTGGGTCGATCTCGATCGCCCGCGTGATCATCGAATCCTGGGCGGCGTGTGACTAACTCGCCTACTTAAGCCAGCTTCGCTTGGACCTCGGTTGCGCTGGGGTTGGTCAGCGTAGACCCGTCAGCGAACTTCACCGTTGGAACCGTTCTGTTGCCGCCATTGACCGAGCCGACAAACTCCGCAGCAGCGGCATCGCGTTCAATGTCGATCTCATCGAAGGAGACTCCTGCGGCTTTGAGAGCTGTTTTGAGGCGAAGGCAGTAGCCGCACCATGACGTTGTGTAGACGGTGAGGGCAGCGTTAGTCATAGGTCGCTAAGGTATCCCGGCCACGATCTTGGCTGGCCGTTGGGCCGAGAAAAACACGACGCGTATGGCAATACCAGGATTGTCAGCTATCGCTGTCAAGATGATGGCCATGCCAATGGTCGCAGACTCATCGACCGCCGGGCTGGACGACGAGCAGCGTGACGCCGTGCTGGCTCCGCGCGGACCTGTCTGTGTGCTCGCGGGCGCCGGAACTGGCAAGACTCGCACCATCACTCGCCGTATCGCGCAGCTGGTTGCGAGCGGTCATGTTGCGCCTGGGCAGGTGCTGGCTGTGACGTTCACCCAGCGTGCAGCGGGGGAGATGCGCGCTCGGCTGCGGTCGCTTGACGCGACCGCGCGGAGCGGTGCTGGCACCGTACAGGCATTGACTTTTCACGCCGCTGCGAACCGCCAGCTGCGGTATTTCTGGCCGCGAGTGATCGGCGACACCGGCTGGCAGCTGCTTGACAGCAAGTTTGCGGTGGTGGCCCGCGCGGCCAGCCGGTCCAAGCTGAATGCGAGCGCTGATGACATCCGTGACCTGGCCGGTGAGATTGAATGGGCCAAGGCGTCGCTGATCGGCCCCGAAGACTATGTGGCTGCCGTGGCGACAGCCTGCCGTGACACGCCGCTAGAAGCCGCGCAAATCGCGGTCGTTTACTCCGCCTACGAAGCTTTGAAGACCCGCGGCGACGGAGTGGCCCTGCTCGACTTTGATGACCTGTTGTTGCACACCGCGGCCGCGATCGAAAACGATGCCGCCGTGGCTGAAGAGTTCCGGGACCGCTATCGCTGCTTTGTTGTCGACGAGTACCAGGACGTCACGCCGTTGCAGCAGCGTGTGCTGTCGGCCTGGTTGGGCGATCGAGATGACCTCACTGTGGTCGGCGACGCCAATCAGACGATCTACTCGTTCACTGGCGCCTCGCCTCGTTTCCTGCTCGACTTTTCGCGGCGCTTCCCAGACGCCAAGGTTGTGCGCCTAGAGCGCGACTATCGGTCTACCCCGCAGGTCGTGGAGTTGGCCAACAAGGTGATCACCGCCGCCCGGCGCCGAGCCGCTGGCAGTAGCTTGCAGCTGTCCGGCCAACGTGAGGCGGGGCCGGCCCCATCATTCCGCGAGTATTCCGACGAGGCTGCCGAGGCCGCCGCAGTCGCTGCCACGATCACTCGGCTGATCGACTCGGGTACCGCACCATCTGAGATCGCCGTTCTTTATCGGGTTAATGCGCAGTCGGAGGTTTACGAGGAAGCGTTGACCGAAGCGGGTGTTGTCTACCAAGTCCGTGGCGGTGAAGGGTTCTTCAACCGACAGGAGATCAAGCAGGCGCTGGTGGCACTGCAGCGCGCGGCCGAGCAACGCGTCGACGAGGCAGTGCCCGATGTGGTGCGTGGGGTCCTGGAACCACTGGGGTTGACCACCGAGCCGCCAGTCGGCGCCCGGGCTAAGGAGCGTTGGGAGGCGCTGAACGCGCTGGCGCAGTTGGCCGACGACGAGGTGGCCCAGCATCCGCAGCTGCGGCTGCCAGCGCTGGTGGGTGAACTCCGGAAACGAGCCGACTCGCGGCATCCGCCGGTCGTGCAAGGCGTCACGTTGGCCTCGCTGCACGCGGCCAAAGGGCTGGAGTGGGATGCGGTCTTCCTGGTCGGCTTGGTCGACGGCACGCTGCCCATCTCGCACGCGTTGGCGCACGGCCCGGAAAGCGAACGCGTCGAGGAAGAACGTCGCCTGCTTTATGTCGGTGTTACCCGAGCACGGGTGTATCTGGAGCTGAGTTGGGCACTGTCGCGGGCTCCAGGTGGACGCCAGAGCCGCAAGCCCTCACGGTTTCTCAATGGGATTGCGCCGCAAATCCGCCCCGATGTGAGCAGATCGCGGCGCAACCGAGGAGCCGCGGTACGTTGTCGGATCTGCAACAACGACCTGTCTTCGCCGGCCGCAGTGATGCTGCGGCGGTGCGAAACATGTGCCGGCGATGTCGACGAGGAATTGTTGCTGCAACTCAAGGCCTGGCGGCTCAACACCGCTAAGGAACAGAACGTGCCTGCTTATGTCGTGTTCACCGACAACACGTTGATAGCGATCGCGGAGCTGCTACCCGCCGACGAAAGCGCGCTTACTGTGATCCCGGGTATTGGTGCGCGCAAGCTCGAACAGTACGGACCCGATGTATCGGAGTTGGTTCGGCGCCGAACCTGCTCGGCCCCGGGCCAGGCCTGACGGTCGCTGCCTTGGCGGCGCAAACACGCAGGTCAGAAAATCGTTTGTCGGTAGCGGCTGCTACCGTTTACTCTCGAAACCGCGTTCTGCTACGGCATAGGGCGGGTATCCGCCGGCAACGAGTGATGTAAGGGGGGCCACGATGTTCAACATCAATGATTTCGGTGTATCCGCGGCTGCCCTGACGCCGGCCGCGGTAACACCCCATGCTGCACCGGCGGCAGCGGGCAAGCACCGCGTCGCCGCCGCGACTGCCGCGTCCGTGGATCGAGGCTTTAGGTGAGCGCTACCTAGCCAGCCCCGTTTTCTGCCAGATGGCCACGGACCCGAAGTCACCCGGATCCGTGGCCACAGTTTTTGCGTCAGCAATTTCCTGACCTGGTCCGGATCACCCGCAAGGACAGCGAA
Source organism: Mycobacterium sp. (assembly GCF_965230835.1). Lineage (GTDB taxonomy): Bacteria > Actinomycetota > Actinomycetes > Mycobacteriales > Mycobacteriaceae > Mycobacterium. The sequence continues at coordinate 1,143,168 of NZ_CBDDLW010000002.1, read as the reverse complement.
CAGATCAGGAAGCAGGTGAAATGGACATGTCGGCACCGGCAGTTCCGAAGCAGACGTTGCCGTGTCACGTTGGCGACCCCGACCTATGGTTCGCCGACAACCAAGCCGACCTCGAGCGCGCCAAGACACTCTGTGCGAGTTGCCCGATCCGGCGCCAGTGTCTGGCGGCTGCGCTCGAACGGTCTGAACCTTGGGGGGTGTGGGGCGGCGAGATCTTTGATCGGGGCTCGGTTGTCAGCCACAAGCGCCCGCGTGGACGCCCACGCAAGCAGTTGAGTCCGGCTGCGGCCTAGTCGGCTGGCTAGGCCTGAGGATTGGCGTCGTTAGATGGCGGCCGTGTCGGGCTCGGCGAAACCGGGTATCAGCTCCTCCATGAGTGACTTGACCGGCACGTGTGCATCCAGCTGGCACAAAATTGCCCCGACCGATGCGATCACCCGCATCGGAATGGCCAGCTTGGCTGGCAAGTCCATTTGCCGCACGGTCTTGATCTGCGCGACCGACCGGTCCATCTGGTTGCCGGTCATTCGCTGAATCCATTTGCGGGTGTAGTGGAAGACCTCGACCTCAGTCGGCTGAACGTACTGCCGCAGCATTTCATCGATATCGCGCACCGATACTTGTTGGCCAGCCTGGATCAATCCGGCCTTCTCCATCGTGGGCAGCAGCAAGTCGTAGTTCTTTTCGCGGGCCAATCGGATGGTCATGCCGAGTTCGATGGGATAACCACCGGGTAGTGGTGCTACGGCACCGAAGTCGATGACGCCCATCCGGCCGTCGGACAGCAGCATGAAGTTCCCCGGATGCGCGTCACCGTGCAGCATCTCCAGCCGGCGGGGGGCATCGAACGTGAGCTCGATCAGCCGGGTTCCGATCAAGTCACGCTGGTCGGGGGTACCAGTGCGGATGATCTGCGCTAACGGTATGCCCTCGATCCACTCCTGGATTACCACCTTGGGTGCACTGGCCACGATGTGTGGAACGGCTATGTGCGGGTCTCCCTGGTATGCCTTGGCGAAAGCTCGCTGGTTGTCGGCCTCGAGCCGATAGTCGAGTTCCATCTCGGTGCGTTCGATCAGCTCGTCGACAATGCCCTGCACATCGGCGCCAGGTGCAAGCTGTTTGAGCACGCCGACCAATCGCTGCATCGTTTTGAGGTCGGCCCGCAGTGCCTCGTCGGCACCCGGATACTGGATCTTGACGGCAACATCGCGGCCGTCGGACCACACCGCCTTGTGTACTTGGCCGATGCTGGCCGAGGCCACCGGGGTGTCGTCGAATGAACTAAACCGATCCCGCCACTTGGTTCCTAGCTGCGCGTCGAGTACCCGGTGCACTTTAGCGATGGGTAGCGGTGGGGCGTCTTTCTGCAGCTTGGTCAGCGCGTCGCGATAAGGCTCGCCGTACTCGTCGGGGATTGCGGCTTCCATCACCGACAGCGCCTGGCCGACTTTCATCGCGCCGCCCTTGAGTTCGCCCAACACGGTGAAGAGCTGGTTGGCCGCCTTCTCCATCAACTCGGCGGTGACTTCATCCTTCGACTTGCCGGTGAGTCGTTTACCCAGGCCGAGAGCTGCTCGGCCAGCCATGCCGACCGGCAGGCTGGCCAGTCTCGCGTTACGCGCAGCGCGCCCACGTTTGATCTCTGACACATGTCCATCATCCATCACCGGCTGGCCCGACACTGCGTTGATCCTGCAACAACTGTGTCCGTGCTGAACGCCAAGCGCTGCTGTGGACCGGCGAACACCACCTGAGCGGCCCAATCGGTAGCGCAGCGACGTTCGAGCGCACCTGCGGTGGAAGCGGTCTGCGTCCGGTTGATGGTGTTGACAAGGCAGATCGAGCAGGCCGTCCGCCCTCGCGGTCTTCGGTCAGCAGTCCATCTCCTGGTAGTTCGGCCAAATCAATTGATGCGCAGCACAATATGTAGTCTCTTGCCAGTCGCGATCGCGTGACCGATCAAAACCCACGTCCGGAGGGTGGACTAAAAAATCATGTCAGCAAAACAGACTCAGCACGACGCCGCCGACGCCCTGTTCAGGGCGATCATTGAAACCTTGGACAGGCATCGCAACGATCGCACCTTGACGGAGGGAGTGCTGGACGATCTGGCCAGGGCTTATGCGGCTGTTTCGACAAATGTCCCAGAACAGGGACGGCTTGGCTAGCGCCGGACGAGTGATGCCGGACCGCCGGCCTGCTAGCCGATAAGGGTGATCAGCGGCACGCGTCAACACGAGCACAGCGGGTGCCTGTTCCACGGACGCGCCACGATGCAACTCGCATCGAGATCTAACTCCAGTGTGGCATTGAGCGTGGACGGCGGATCGGTCACGCCGTCTTGCCTACGCACCGCCGCTATCACCCGGTTGATCTGGTTGACCGCCAGCGCGGCCGTCCCCAACAGGGTGGCTCGATCGGCTACTCCTACAGCGTCGCGCAGCTGCGCGGCGATCGCCGGCCAGGCCGCATCGCGGTCACGACGGTGCAGGTCCGCGCAGCGCAGACAGCTGGTCGCTCCTGGGATCACCAATGGTCCGACCAACCCGATGCCGTCGCGAACACGAACGGGAAGGTGCGCGACGCCTTCGTTGTGCAGATCATGCACCATGCGTGCATCGGTCACCAGGTAGTCCGACAAGACCACCAAATCCGTGTTCGCCGGGGTAGGGGCCGCATGCGGTTGGCTGCTGTGTCTAATTCGGGCCCCTGAACACCGCAGAGCCTGCACGAGCAGGTCGGACAGCGGACCGCGACCGTGAACCCGAACCGACGCGGTCCGGCCGCGAGAATGTCGGTTGTTGCGGGATACGACACCTGCTTTGACCAACTGCCTAACCAGGTTGGCCAGCTCGTCACGGTCGCGCAAACCGCGGTCAGCGGCCCGGCGTTGCAGTTCGATCATGGGCGTCGGAGAACGCATGGATCGCAGCAGCGCAGCCAGGTAAGGAGCGGTAAGTCCACCCGGCGAACGGATCAATACAGCCCGGCGCGGATCCCAGCCCACCTGGACAGCGCCATCCGGTCGCAGCAACACCGGCATGGCCGGGTTCAGCGAATACAAGGGGCTGGCTACCGGTGGCATGGCCTGAGACTGTGCCACGGTGCAAACAAGAGCGTCGTTCAGCTATCCACAGCGTCGCCGTCGCCCTCGGAGCCCGGGACTTCGGTGTCGGGGACATCACGGTCGCGTCCGAGCTCGGCGATCGCCTCGTCGATACCGTCGGTGTCGCCGCCGATCACGCGGTCGATGAACGCGGACGGATCGTCGAGATCATCGGTATCGGGCAGTAGATCCGGGTGTTGCCAGATCGCGTCGCGGGCGTCTGTGCCGGCGGCCTGTGTCAGACGCTGCCAGAGCTCGCCGGCCTCTCGTAGCTTGCGTGGCCGCAACTCCAGGCCAACGAGAGTGGCGAAGGTTTGTTCGGCGGGGCCGCCGCTGGCCCGGCGTCGACGAAGCGTCTCGCTCAGGGCCGCCGTGCCTGGGATCCGCTCGCCCAGCGCATCGGTCACCACCGCCTGTACCCAGCCTTCGATCAGGGCGAGCAGCAATTCAAGCCGCTCCAGCGCCTGCGTCTGGGCTGGCGTTGCCTTGGGCTCGAATACACCCTGGCTCAGCAACTGTTCCACGGCGGCTGGATCGGTCAGCGACGCTGGATTGAAATCGCGTGCCAGTCCCTCGATCCCGTTCATGTCAACCTGTATGCCCCTGGCGTAAGCCTCGACGGCGCCAAGTAGTTGGCTGGCCAGCCAAGGGACGTGGGTGAATAGGCGATGATGGGCGGCCTCACGGGCTGCCAGAAAGGTCAATATCTCGCTGCGCGGCTGCTCAAGACCGGCCGCGAACGATTCGACAGCGCCCGGCATGATTGCGGCGACCCCCTTGGGGCCCAGTGGTAGACCGATGTCGGTCGACGTGAGTACCTCGCGCGCCAACCGGCCCAGCGCTTGGCCCAGCTGCGACCCGAAGGCCACGCCCCCCATCTGCGACATTATCGACATCAGGGGGCCCGCCATGCTTTTGGCCTCCTCTGGCAGCGACGAGGCCCAAACCGACGAGATCTGCTGCGCCATCGGATCGCACAGCCGCTTCCAGATCTCTAGGGTGCTGTCGACCCAGTCGGTGGGGCTCCAGCCCATCGCTTTGGTCGTGCCAGCGGGTAGGGAAGTCGCCCCGTTCAGCCAGGTCTCGGCTAGGTGCACCGCGTCGACGATCGCCGAAGTCGTTGTGGCCGGGATGGCCGCGCTCGACCCGATAGAGCTCGATGCGACGTGCCGAGCTAGATCGTAATTGACCGGACCAGCGGATTTGCCCGAAGCCATTGCGGTACCGACGCCGCCGAACATCTCACCCAGGCGGGTAAAGATCTGCCCTAGATTGGCCATGTCGAACTCACCGCCAGCGCCAAACGAGCCGAACGGACCCAACGGTTCAGAACCCGAGCCGGAGCTGGGATCGTTTTTCCCGCGTTCGTCGCGTTTGGGGTCGTCTCCGGTGGAGAAACCGAAAGCCGGGTCAGCCATGCTTTCAACGTTACCCACCTGGGCAACAGAATAGTGCAATCTGCGATCAAGCTCGCAGCTGAAACGTTTCCGGCCGGGTCCGTCTATTGTATGCGGCGTGAACAGGCGGATTTTGACCTTATTGGTCGCGCTGGTGCCGATCGTGGCGTTTGGCGTGCTACTGGCGGTGGTGAAAGTGCCGTTTGTATCGCTTGGGCCCGGCCCAACGTTCGACACTCTCGGTGAGGTCGACGGCAAGCAGGTGGTCCAGATCGAAGGAATTCAAACCCACCCCACTTCGGGGCACCTCAACATGACGACAGTGTCCCAGCGCGACGGCCTGACCTTAGGCGAAGCTGTGACGCTGTGGCTTTCGGGCCAAGAACAGCTAATACCGCGCGACCTCGTCTATCCGCCGGACAAGTCCCGGGATGACATCGACAAAGCCAACAACGCTGATTTTAAGCAGTCCGAGGACAATGCCGAGTACGCCGCCTTGGGATACATGAAGTATCCGCGTGCGGTTACGGTCGCCGCAGTTAACGATCCAGGGCCATCGGCGGGTGCCCTGAAGTCCGGTGATGCGATTGACGCGGTCAATGGCACTCCTGTAGCTGATGTCGAGCAGTTCACTGCATTGCTGAAGAACACCAAACCTGGCCAGGTGCTGACCGTCGATTTTCGTCGCAAGAACGCGCCGGCCGGCATCGCGGAGATCACGCTGGGCACTAGTGAAGATCGAGACTACGGCTTTATGGGGGTCGCGGTGCTCGATGCGCCGTGGGCCCCGTTCGTCGTGGACTTTCACCTGGCCAACGTCGGCGGGCCGTCTGCTGGGCTGATGTTTAGCCTGGCGGTTGTCGACAAGCTCACCACCGGTGACCTGGTCGGGTCGACGTTCGTTGCGGGTACCGGCACGATCTCCGTTGATGGCGAGGTGGGCCCCATCGGCGGCATCACTCACAAAATGGCTGCTGCCAGTGCAGCCGGGGCCACCGTGTTTCTCGTGCCCGCCAAGAACTGCTATGAGGCGGCTTCCGACAATCCGCCTGGTCTGCAGTTGGTGAAAGTCGAGACCCTCACCCAAGCGGTGGACGCGCTGCACGCGATGACATCGGGCGGGCAGATGCCGAGTTGCTAAGCCAATTCCTGGGCACAGCCGGGCAGTAATTGATGGGCCGAGGTTCACATGATCGGACTAGCACGTCAACTCCGATGCTGCGATGCGTAAAGTTGTGAACATCGACAGAAATCTTCGACAAACCGGCATCAATCGGCCCGGAAACGGCCGGGAGAATGTCGGTCAGCTGCGTTGATGCTTGCCAAATAAAGTTAGGGAGGGCAACTAGTGGGGATGCGCCCCGCCGCAAGGATGCCGAAGCTGACTCGGCGTAGCCGGATTCTGATCATTGTCGCTCTGGCTGCGATGGTGTTGCTTCTCGCTGGTCCGCGTTTGATCGACGCTTACGTCGACTGGCTGTGGTTTGGTGAGCTCGGCTATCGCTCGGTGTTTACCACCGTGCTGGCTACCCGCTTCTTAGTGTTCTTGGTGGCAGGGCTGCTGGTCGGCGGCATCGTGTTCACCGGCCTCGCGCTGGCCTACCGCAGCCGGCCCGTATTCGTCCCGAATAGTGAAAACGATCCGGTGGCGCGGTATCGCGCTGTCGTGCTGACCCGGTTGCGCACGGTGGGCTTTGGGATCCCCGCGGTGATCGGGTTGCTGGCTGGCGTCGTAGCGCAAAGCTACAGGGTGCGAGTCCAGCTGTTCCTGCACGGCGGCGACTTCGGGGTGAGTGATCCGCAATTCGGCAAGGACCTCGGATTCTACGCATTCGAGTTACCGTTCTACCGGCTCGTACTTACTTACCTGCTCGTTGCCGTTTTTTTGGCGCTGTTGGCGAACATGCTGTCGCACTATCTCTTCGGCGGCATTCGACTGTCCGGGCGGACCGGTGCGGTAAGCCGCGCCGCACGTATTCAGTTGGTCAGTTTGGTCGGTGTGCTGGTGCTGCTCAAAGCCGCTGCGTATTGGTTGGACCGCTACGAGCTGCTGTCACACACGCGCGGCGGCAAGCCGTTCACTGGCGCCGGCTATACCGACATCAACGCGGTGCTTCCGGCCAAGCTGATTCTCTTGGCGATCGCCCTGATTTGCGCGGCGGCAGTTTTCTCCGCGATTGTTCTGCGCGATCTGCGAATCCCCGCCATCGGCCTGGTTCTGTTGCTGTTGTCATCATTGATTGTGGGAGCCGGCTGGCCGCTGATCGTTGAGCAGATCAGCGTCAAACCCAATGCCGCGCAAAAAGAAAGCGAGTACATCAGTCGAAGCATCGCCGCTACCCGGCAGGCGTATGGCTTGACGTCGGAAGTGGTGAGCTATCGCAACTACAGCGGTGACGCGCGGGCAACAGCTCAGCAGGTGGCCGCTGATCGGGCTACCACTTCGAATATCCGGTTGCTTGACCCTACGATCGTCAGCCCGGCGTTCACCCAGTTCCAGCAGGGAAAGAACTTCTACTACTTCCCCGATCAGCTTTCCATTGATCGCTATCTCGACCGCAACGGCGATCTGCGTGACTATGTCGTCGCGGCCCGTGAGCTCAACCCAGACCGGCTGATCGACAACCAGCGGGACTGGATTAACCGGCACACCGTTTACACCCACGGCAACGGCTTTATCGCCTCCCCGGCCAACACCGTGCGAGGCATCGCCAACGATCCCAACCAAAATGGTGGTTACCCCGAGTTTTTGGTCAATGTTGTCGGCGCCAACGGCAGTGTCGTGTCAGATGGGCCGGCGCAACTGGACCAGCCGCGGATCTATTTCGGACCTGTCATCTCCGATACCTCGGCTGACTACGCGATCGTCGGACGTAATGGGCCGGACCGGGAATACGATTACGAGACCAACACCGAAGCCAAGAATTACACCTACGCCGGTAGTGGCGGGGTCCCAGTTGGAAACTGGTTATCCCGAAGCGTGTTCGCCGCGAAATTCGCTGAACGAAATTTCCTGTTCTCCAACGTGATTGGGTCCAATAGCAAGATTTTGTTCAATCGAGACCCGGCGCAGCGAGTCAAGGCGGTCGCACCATGGCTGACCACCGACAGCGCGGTGTACCCGGCGATTGTCAACAAGCGCCTGGTGTGGATCATCGACGGCTACACCACATTGGACAATTACCCTTACTCCGAACTCACCTCGCTGTCGTCGGCGACGGCTGACTCCAACGAGGTGGCGTTCAACCGGCTGGTGCCCGACAAACGGGTCTCATACATCCGCAATTCGGTGAAGGCCACGGTGGACGCCTATGACGGCAGCGTCACGTTGTATCAGCAGGATGAACAGGACCCCGTGCTGAAAGCCTGGATGCAGGTGTTCCCCGGCACGGTCAAGCCCAAGAGTGACATCACACCCCAACTGGCCGCGCATCTTCGCTACCCCGAGGACCTGTTCAAGGTGCAGCGGATGCTGCTGGCCAAATACCATGTCAACGACCCCGTGACGTTCTTCTCCACATCGGACTTCTGGGACGTGCCGTTGGACCCGAATCCGACCGCGAGCAGTTATCAACCGCCCTACTACATCGTCGCGAACAACATTGCCAAGAACGACAATTCGGCAGCGTTCCAGCTGACCAGTGCGATGAACAGGTTCAAGCGTGACTATCTCGCCGCCTACATCAGTGCCAGTTCCGACCCGGCGACATACGGCAAAATTACTGTGCTGACCATTCCTGGTCAGGTCAACGGGCCCAAGCTGGCCAACAACGCGATCACCACCGACACCACGGTGTCGCAGGACCTCGGTGTGATCGGGCGTGACAACCAGAACCGAATCAAGTGGGGAAATCTGCTCACGCTGCCGGTGGCCGAAGGGGGGCTGCTATACGTCGAACCCGTTTATGCTTCTCCCGGGACCAGCGACGCCGCATCGTCTTACCCGCGTCTGATCCGCGTGGCGATGATGTACAGGGACAAGGTCGGATACGGTCCCACCGTCGGTGACGCGCTCACTGCGTTGTTCGGGCCGGGAGCCGCCGCTGCGGCCACCGGGATTGAGCCTGCCGAAGGCGCCACGCAACCGAAGCCGCCGAAGAGTCCTCCGAAACCAGCCGGAGCGCCATCATCACCGGAACCGCCGGCGGCGGTTCCCCCGGCTCCAGATGGCGCGGCCACATTGTCCGCGGCCAAGTCCGCTGCCATACAGGAGATTCAGGCGGCCATCGGTGCGGCCCGCGACGCGCAGAAGAAGGGCGACTTCGCCGCGTACGGGTTGGCGCTGCAGCGCCTCGACGACGCCATCACGAAGTTCAACAGCGCCAAATAGCGGTGGTAACGAATCGGTGAGAACTGATCGTTGGATCGTGGAATCGGCGGCCCAATCGGCTTGTGAAAGGCCGCTGGGCATGCGATTTGGCGAGGTTCACAGGTGTTCGGTAACCTTGCATTCACCAACGCGGGGTGGAGCAGCTCGGTAGCTCGCTGGGCTCATAACCCAGAGGTCGCAGGTTCGAATCCTGTCCCCGCTACCAGCGGAAATGGCCCTCGGAGGAGACTCCGAGGCCATTTCCATTTGCGATTGCCATGTGTCGGACTCGGATGTCCACCTAGCGCGCGTCGATCAAATACCACCTTCGCATGTCGCGCCTGTCGGGCGGGCCAGCGGTACGACGGCGGCATGGTTTCTGCATTCGACATCGAACCAGCGGGCCAGCGATTGAGGACGCGCGCGGTGTCATGACGTCTGAGGTTGCTCGTTCCCGGTCCTGGGTAGCAGTGGGACGCGCGCACCGTCACCGTAGGTGTTGTCAGTCAAGGTGGTGAGACCGGCCGCGCGAACCTCGTGCCTCGATGGGGCACTGGCAGGACCACGCCGCTCGGCGCCTGCGCTCGATTCTGCCGGTCGCTGTCGAACTGGTGCTGTCGCGGGGCCGGAAGCATCATCGATTTCTAAGTATTCGTAGCGGTATCCGGGGCTGGCGACCGAGTGCGGTCGTCGCCGCGTCCGTCCCTGGTGGTGTATGGGCGTTGTGACGCCTAGAGATGATGCGGCGGTCCATGAAGCGGGGATCGTATCGGTGACACGTGACCGCGCCTGCGCATCGGTCCTGAGCCCAGCGCTGCCGATCATGTACCCGAAGCCTTCGGTCCCGCTGATCGGGGCCGGAGGTATCGGCGGGGCCGTGGACGCCGCGTTCGCCGAGATCGCGGTTGCCGGGGGAGACGCCACCGAGGCGGCCGCTGTTGTCGGGCCGTTCGGGACGACCAGGTCGATTGCTGGCGAGGCAGCCGTTGCTGGCGATTGCACGCCCAGCACCGCGGGCTGCGGCAGGTCGGCGCCAGCCGGTTCGACAGTGGCTCCGGCCAATCCCGATAGACCGGCCAGCCCGCTCAAACTTGCGATAGACACGCTTACGCCAACCTGTAGGAGCAGCGGCAGTTCTTGCAGAATGAATCGCAGCGTCCGCAGTGTCCAGTTGACGATGCGGTAGGTCTGCCAGGCGATGAAGTAGCTGATGAGTGCGGGAAACTGGGAAGGATTGAGCAAGCCCGGCAAGTTTTCTTCGATCCAGGCCAGCGCTTGGGCGTTGCCGTGGAAAAAGTTCGTCAGGTTCTCCAAATATTGCAATGGACTCCAGTTGGGTTGGCCCTGGCCGGGGATCCTTTCACCGTCGGGCCCGAAGAGCATTTCCCAGATTTCTTTGACAGTGGGCAATGTAAACGAACCCCTGCCGCCACCGCCGCCACCACCACCGCCGGGCCCGCCGCTAGCTTGGGCCGCGTCCTTCGTAGCTTGGTAGGTGGCCATCGTGGTGGCAGCCTGGAGCCACATTCGACCGTACTCGGCTTCGTTGAGCGAAATCGGAATCGTGTTGATCCCAAAGAAGTTTGTGGCTAGTAAAGATGCATGCATCGCGCGGTTGGCAGCCAATTCCGGCAGTGTCGGCATTGTGGATGTCGCGGCCGTGTAGGCGGTGGCGACTTCCTGGTGTTGGGTGGCCGCTTCAGCGCTGAGCCGGCCGGCCAACTCCAACCATGCCAAATACGGCATGTGTGCTGCGACATATCTGTCGGCTGTCGGCCCCTCCCACACTGTGGACGACCTCGTCATAATGGCCGTTAATCGCGCTGCCGCCACATGGTATTGGGCGCTCAACGATGCCCACGTTTCTGCTGCCGCCAGTAGCGGGCCGGGGCCCGGACCGCTGCTTAGCAAGGTTGAATGCACTTCGGGGGGAACTGCCATCCACACCGGCGCTGTCATGCTCAGCTGCCCGCTGCCGGATACGTCGCCGCGTCCGTCGCATCGCCAGCAGCATAGCCGGTGCCGGCCAGGTTCACCCCCAACCCGGCACGGTCCAATACTTCAACACCGTTTGCCGCCGTCAGCGTGTGTTGGCTGCCGCGAGCACTGAACACGGCAGCGGCAGCAATCGATACCGGGTCGGCCGCTGGCGGTGCCACCATCGAGACCACCGGGGCCGCGGCCGCATGCGCGGCCGCCAATTGTGCGGTAATCGCCTCTACCTCCGAGCTCATCTCAACCAAGCCTTCGGGAACAACGCGCAGCGTCATAGCCGCCGCTTCCCGGATAGCCGTGAACTCAAGAACCCGCTGCCAACATCTGAACAAGGCTCAGAACCGAAGCAGGAAGCCACAACCCAGGCGAGCAGGCCCGCGAGGAAACCGAAAACCAGGTGCCAGCCGGCCCGCTCAACCAACCCGTGCGATACCAGCGCCAGATGCCACGCCCGGTGGATTGAAAAGACCGAATTGGCTAGGGCAACAAGGTGAATCGGCCCGGCTGCCAAGGACAGTATCCATCGGCGCCTCCGGGCCGACGACAGACAGGCCACCATGTACAGCAATATCGCGGCTGACACATAACGGGTAGCCCAGATCGGATCGCTCAACCCATGCATTGGCATCGTCGCGACTGTGGACGCCGCCCCAACCGCAACCACCGTCTCACGTCTCACCGTCACCAACGCGACCGCCACCAGCGCGGTCAGCCAGACTAGTCCGCGGTGCCCGGGGAGTCCTAACGGAAGCCAGCTATCGGTGGAAAGAACGATAGCGGCGCCGGCGAGGACGGGAAACGTTATTTCTCTGGTGACCGTGGACCCGGCCGTCGGTTGTTGCACCACGGTCATGAGTCGATGATAGGCGGCCAATACCCGAGCTGATCTGCGCTGACGGCTAATTCACAGGCTAACATCGGTAAGTGCGTAGCTACGGGCCGTTATGGATGGTCGGCCGCGAACGATTGGTCTGTGATGGCAGCGCTTAGGCGTCGATCCATTCCTGACACTGGTGCGTTGTCCGGCGTAGACATCCTTATTGGGATTGACGACACCGACAATCTCTACACGCCCGGCACCGGCCGTCAGGCCCGCGCCCTGCTCCATGAGCTGACGGCCGCGGGCCTCGGTTTTCCTGCGGGCGCCACTCGTCATCAGTTGCTCGTTGATGATCGGATTCCTTACACATCACATAATTCGAGCGCGTGCCTGGCCTGGCGTAGCGCCCATGGTGACCCGCACGCGGTTCGTGCCGACATCATCAAACTGGCAGCGCGTTTCCTCGAACGGGTTTGCCCTGTAGATGCCGATCCCGGGCTCGCCGTCGTTCTCCCTGGGGCACTCGGCGCCGCCACGCGACAGCTGGTGGAGTTCGGTGGCCGCGCCAAGCGAGAAGTGTTGCATAGCAATGAGGCTCGTGAGCGCGCTGCGGAACTGAGCGTGCATCTGTCCGGACATGGCGGCACCCAACAAGGCATCATCGGGGCGCTGGCGGCAGTTGGGTTGCATCTGTCTAGCAACGACGGGCTATTCATCACATTGCCTGGGCTCAGTGAGCTGCCTAACTGCGCGACCATCGAAGCGGTGCAGGAACTTGTGCCCATCGACCTCGCTCGCGACCACCTGGACCGTCAACCCGAACCGGGAGAGGTTATCGAACTGGGTGATTGGGTTCGCCCGGTTTTACTCGACGGACTAGCCGTCTTGCTTCTTGAGCCGCCCCATATGCAAAACGATGGCAGCCGGTTGTGGCGGACAGCACCGCGTGCGGTGGTCAAGAAGCATTGATTTCCGGGGCGGTTAGCGCCTAGCTACGAGCGGCGACGACTTCGTCAGCGACTGCGAGCGCCAGGGCCATGATCGATACCTGGGGGTTCACCTGAGGGCAGCTGGGCAGGATAGACGCATCGGCGACCCAAACCCCCTCGACGCCACGCAGTCGTCCAGTGACATCGACAGGGCAGATCTCACGGTTACTGCCGGCAGCAGCGGTGCCGGTCGGGTGAAAAGCCGCAACATGCAAGCTCTTTGGACTGGTCCGGCGCAGCACCGACCGTAGCTCGATAGGGGAGCGGACGGAGCCGGCTGTCGGCAAGCCGGTGAGTACTTCGATCGCGCCTGCGGCGAACAGCAACCGCCCCATGGCCTCCACCGCGACCATGAGCTTTGCCGCGTCAGATCGCATGATGTTGTAGAGGACCACGGCGTCGCCGCGCCTCGACTTGACCACACGGCCGGAGCCCTGGTCGGCGACCATCGCTCCCAAGGTCGCGACGCGGTGTGCCTGATCGAGCCAGCCGAGCAACTCACGGCCGTACCCCGGAAGCACCATTGACCCCATGCCCGGCGGTGTCGATGTCGCCTCGATCAAGATGCCGTCCGACTCATGCAGCTCGTTGACAGCCGCACTCTGTAGCACCCCACGCCAGGCGTGGATGTCGTGCCCGAAGCTGCCAGCCAACGCAACGGCGGGATGCAGTGCGAGGTTTCGGCCCAGCCGGGGGTGATTCCCAAGGCCGCTGCGCCACAACAGGCCCGGCGTTTCGGTCGCGCCGGCAGCGACGACGATCGTCGACGCCAGCACATCGAAGGTCGTGCCGTCACGTCGTTTGGCTCGGACGCCCTTCGCGCGTTGCCCGGTGTGGAGCAACCGCACAACTCGCGCGTCCGCCACGATCTGCGCACCGGCCGCGCACGCCTGGGGCAGCGCGTTGAGGTGCACGCCGAACTTTGCGTTTGCCGGGCAACCGAGCGCGCATTGGCAGCAGCCGTCGCATCCCGGGGCGTTTCGGGGTATTGGCGCGGCCCGCCACCCGAGGACCTCGGCGCCGTGCAGCAGAGTGCGTCCGTTGTGTCCCATGATGGGCATGGGCACAGGCCCGACTCTGAGGGTTTCCTCGACCTCGCGGAGGTATCCGGCGAGGCGAGCCGGGTCGGCGACAGCGAGTCCAAAATGATCCCGCCAGCGGCACTGGACGGCCTCTGGCGGTCGGTAGCACGTGCCAGAGTTGACAACGGTGCTACCGCCTACCGCCCTGCCGATCGGCAGCACCACGGCGGGTCGGCCGAGCGCCGCGGTAGCGCCGCCGCCGCGGTACAGGCCGGCATAGCGATCCATCGGGTGGGTGGTGCGGAACTCGTTGACCGTCCAGCGGCGGCCTTCCTCAACCACGATCGTGTCGAATCCGTTGCGCGCCAGTGTCCGAGCGGCCATTGCGCCGCCGGCGCCCGAACCGATGACGACTGCGTCGGTGGTGACGACAGAGTTGATCTCGGCGGATGGCACAACCGTCAGCGCCGCATCGGGTCGCGCCACCTCGTGGCGTCGGGCACGGTCAAGTAGTTCGGCTGCGTACGCGTCGGCGCCGCTGGCGAGCAAGACCAGGGCCTTCAACCCCTCCACCGCGGCGTCAGCTTCGGGGCCGAGGGAGGCCACGCGCCGTAGCACCGCAGCGCGTGATTCGGGTCTCAGCCGCTGTAGAGACCGGCCTGTTGTGAGGTAGCTGGCGGCGGCCATTCCCGCCAACCCGGCTTGCATCGCGAAGCGGGTCGTCCTCGGTAGTTGTGAAACGTAGCGGTTAACCCGTTCGAGGATTTGCGCTGGAGGTGGACCTCCGTGCTCTTCAGGTAGCAGCGCGGCACCGAACGAGGCCGTCGCACGGTCGGCCAGTCGCGTCATCGCCGACGGCCGAGCTTGCGGCCCAACTTGATGAAGAACGGGTAGGTCGCGAAGATGATGCCGGCGGCGGCGTGCATTGGCCACCGGATTTCGCTGGTCTTGACGTCGAAAACCCCGCTGTTCCACATGAAGTCGCGGCCGCTCTGGGACCCGAACGGGCGCCATAGCACTCCAAGGCCCGGCACGTTTTGGTACAGCCCAAATGATGTGCTGAAAAATGCGCCCAGCGTCGCGGCTTCGGCAACGTCGCGCTTTTCTTCTGGCAGGGTGCGTTCGATCCATAATCCGGAGGCGACGAGCATCGGCGGGTCGAGAAGGAAGCTCATGCGGGGTTCCTTTCGTTTACGGGCGGTGCCTCGGAGCTATCGGGGCCGGCGCGCAGCCCGACTTCGGAGTGTCCGGTGCCGAGCACGGACCAGGTGCGGTCTCCGACCTCGACGTAGACATCGGCTTGCTCGGTGTTGGTGCACACCGCGGTGGCGCCATCGGGATCGGTGTAGCGCAGGCTGACGCACTTGTTTTCGGGCTGGTCAACACGGATCAACACGTTGCGCCCAGCGATACGTCCGGAAAGTTGCCAATGCCGAACCCCCAGCGTGGTGTGCATCCGCACGGACGGCACGGGTCCAGCGGGCCAATCGCGGCCGCCGAGACGGAACCGGACAAACGCTATCGGTGGAAGCCTGCGCAAAGCTGGCCGCTGGGATACTGCGGTTACTACCTCCAGGATGTCCCCGCCGCCGAGGTCGGCGTGGATCCAGCCCCAGCGCTTGGCGTTGCCATGCCCGTATATGTGGGCGACGGCACCGCGCCAGCCCTGCACGCAGTGGCGTTGAGCGAAAGCAGCTAGGTTGCCTCTGAATTCGGCCGTTGGGGCGATCACCACCTGAGCGCCGGGCAGCAGCTCACGCTCCCAGGCGGAGCGCGGAAACGTCCACAGCGGTGGGCCGGCGTCCTTCCATCGTAGGTCCCAGCGCAGTGTCCCGGCTTGCCCGGTGAACCTCTCCGGTGCGGCCTCGACGCCCGCGCCGCTGAACCATAGAGCGCCCGTGGGCTGCACGGGTGTGGGTCCGAAACGCTCGGTAAACGGCGGGCAGTCGGCCGGGAAGAAGCTCGCCCAGCCGTGTCCGAAAGGCGCTTGGCCCGTGGTCGGGGCCACGATCTCATAATGCAGCCACAACCCGGCGTGCGTTGCGGGGTCGGACAGGGTGGCGTACCAGACCTCCATTCGGCCTGGTATGCCGCGCCATCGCGGTGCGGCAGCTGAACGCAATTCGTCGTCCATGACTCTCCTTGGTCGGGCTGAGTCGCTGCCCCGTGTGGCTTCCATTACAGATTGACATATCAGTCAACAACTGGCTAGCGTCGCCGCCATGCGGGACGCTGCGGTGTCCGAGCAGTGGTGTCTTTGGGGCTGTAGCGCCTGGCCAGCTGGTACCTGCTGTTGGCTACGACAGCGGGTCGGCGCGGGCGGCAATGATCCGTCGACGCTGCTCCCGCGGTTGCTGGGCGTGCGCGGGCCGCTGGATCGATCCCGCATCTCTCGATCTGTCGTTGCGCTTCGGTGGTGAGGCCGCCGGACGTGATCTGATCGGGCTCGAGCCGCCGGAGCGAACCAGCGGTGGATTGGCGGTGGTTGGCATCATCGTCTGGTTCGGGGGCGAGATCATAGCGGTCGATGTCTGCTCGTCAATGTTGAACCCTAGGCATCCGGGATCGCGGTGACCACTAGTCGATTGACATATCAGTCATTACGTCGTTACGGTCAATTTCATGCGGACCAGGCTCGCCGAGATGCTCGGTGTGGAATTCCCGATCTGCGCGTTCAGCCATTGCCGCGACGTCGTCGCCGCGGTGTCGAATGCTGGTGGTTTCGGAATCCTCGGGGCTGTCGCCCATACGCCAGAGCTGCTCGAGACCGAGCTGACATGGATTGAGCAGCAGACGCACGGCAAACCCTATGGTGTCGATCTGCTGCTACCGCCGAAGTACGTGGGTGCCGAGGAGGGCGGGATCGACGCGGAACAGGTGTCGGCGTTGCTGCCTGATGAGCACCGCGCGTTCGTCGATGACTTGCTGGCGCGGTACGGCGTGCCGGGCGAACCGGGTCGGAAGTCGCGCGGTGGCGGTCTCAACGTGTCGCCCAAAGGCTACGAACCGCTGCTGGACGTCGCCTTCGCGCATGAGATTCGGCTTGTCGCCAGCGCTCTCGGCCCTCCGCCCGCCGAGCTGGTCGAGCGGGCGCACGCTAGCGATGTCCTGGTAGCCGCACTGGCCGGCACTACCGGACATGCCGTCCGCCACGCTGCGGCCGGTGCGGACCTCATCGTCGCTCAGGGCACCGAGGCTGGCGGCCACACCGGAGAGGTATCGACGATGGTTCTGGTCCCGGAAGTGGTTGATGCCGTTGCGCCGGTACCCGTGCTGGCTGCGGGCGGAATCGCGGGCGGCCGCCAGGTCGCCGCGGCGCTAGCGCTGGGCGCCGAGGGTGTGTGGTGCGGATCGGTGTGGCTGACCACCGAAGAGGCTGAAACGCCGCCAGTGGTCAAAGACAAGTTTCTTTCAGCGACGTCATCGGACACGGTGCGGTCACGATCACTCACCGGAAAGCCCGCTCGGATGCTGCGGACCGCGTGGACCGAGGAGTGGGAACGGCCCGACACCCCCGATCCGCTTGGTATGCCGCTGCAGACGGCGCTGATTGGGAGGTCCCAAGTCCGCATCCACCAGGCTGCTAGTCAACGGGACTCACATGCGCGCGAGCTGGCCACTTACTTCGTCGGCCAGGTCGTCGGTGCATTGAACAAGGTGCGGCCCGCTCGTGCTGTGGTGCTGGACATGGTGGAAGAGTTCGTCGAAGCCGTGGAGAAGCTCGAGCAGCTGGCTGAGCGATGAGCAAAACCACGCGGCGGTGGCGCGCGGTCAGCGACGAGGAAAAATCTCAGCGCCGTGACGAAATCATGACTGCTGCCAAGGTGGTTTTCGCCCGAAAAGGCTTCCACGCCACAACAATTGCTGATATCGCGAAGCAGGCCGGTCTGGCGTACGGGTCGATATACTGGTACTTCGACTCGAAGGACAGTCTGTTCCACACGCTGATGGCCGTTCAGGAAGAGGCGCTGCGTTCCCATTTGGCTGCGGAACTGGCAGGACTCGCTGAGAACAAAGATCAGGAGGCGCTGTTTCGCGCCGCGGTTCGGGCCACGTTCGAATTCTTCGAAGCCGATAAGGCCACCGTCAAGCTGTTGTTCCGTGACGCCTACGCGCTGGGGGATCGGTTCGAGAAGCACCTGGGTGGGATTTACGAGCGATTCATCGATGAGATCGAGACGCTTATCGTGCTAGCTCAGGACCGGGGGGACGTGGTACCGGCACCACCGCGAATGGTGGCGTTTACGCTCGCGGCGTTAATTGGGCAGCTGGCGCATCGGCGGATGACCACTGACGACGGCGTGACTGCCGAGGTGGTCGCTGATTTTGTCGTCTCACTCACGCTCGACGGGCTGCGGCCGCGTCGACGTCGAGATGTCTGACCTGCGCTGCGTAGTCGTTGGCGCCGGTATGGCGGGAATCCTTGCTGCCATCAAGCTTCGCGAGGCGGGCATCGATCATGTCGCGGTGTACGAGAAAGCAGCCCGACTGGGTGGCACTTGGCGGGAAAACACCTACCCGGGCGTCGCCTGCGACGTCCCGTCGCATCTCTACACGTACTCTTTCGCGCCGAATCCGGAATGGAGCCACGTGTTTTCGCCCGGTGCAGAGATTCTCGGCTATCTAGTGGCCGTTGCCCAACGGTACGGAGTGGACAAGCTGATCCGTTATGGCTGCGAGGTACTTCGCCTGGAATACAACGGATCGCGTTGGCGCATAGATATGTCTACCGGAGAACAAGACGTCGCCGATGTGGTGATCGCTGCCACTGGCGTGTTGCACCACCCGCAGTATCCCGACATAGAAGGCGTGGATGAATTCGCTGGCAGTGTGTTCCACAGCGCACGCTGGGATCACAGCGTGCCTTTGGATGGAGCTCGGATTGGGGTGATAGGTACCGGCTCGACGGCGGTGCAGATCACCGGTGCGTTGATCGACGCGGTAGGCGAACTACGCTTGTTTCAGCGCACCCCGCAGTGGATTCTGCCCGTCGAGAATCCGCCAATCGCCGAAGCGGAACGCGCTCGATATCGTGGCGATCTGAGTGCGATGGTGGCCCAGCGCGAAGAGCTGAGCGACGATTTTGTCCGGCACTTCGCCAACGCGGTGATTGATGCCCAGTCGCCGCAGCTGAAGTCGCTGCAGGACCTCACCCGCGCCAATCTCGAGACCAGTGTTGCCGATCCGGTTCTTCGGGAGAAGCTGAGGCCTGATTACCGGGCAGGATGTAAACGCTTGATTATCTCGGCGAACTTCTATGCCGCGATTCAGCGGCCCAACGCCCACCTGGTTGCCGAACGCATCGCGCACCTAGAAGGCGCAGGTGTCCGCACCGTTGACGGTGTGCTGCACCCACTCGACGTGCTGGTGCTCGCGACCGGGTTTCGAGTCGATCGCTTCCTGCGCCCGATTGAAGTCCTCGGTCGCGGTGGGGCGCGTCTCGACGAAGCCTGGTCGCAGGGCCCGTTTGCCTACCTGTCGGTCTCGGTGCCCGAGTTTCCCAACCTCTTCATGATTAACGGCCCCAACGGGCCGGTTGGCAACTTCTCGTTGATCGACGTCGCCGAGGCGCAGATTGGGTACGTGCTGCAGCTCGTCAGTTTGCTGCGTCGCGGTGACTGCCGCCAGATCAGTGCCAGCCCTGGTGCCACCGCGCGCTTCGAGGCGCAACGGGTAGCAGCGGCCCGCAAGACTGTGTGGGTAACCGGTTGTCGAAGTTGGTATCTCGATCAGCGCGGGGTCCCAGCAGCGTGGCCGTGGAGCTTCGCCCGTTTTCGCGAGGCGATGACCAGCCCACTGCTTGCCGACTACGAAATCGCGTAGCGGTGAATGAGTTGCGGCAATCGCAGAATTGATCGATTCGGTCGTTGGTCGGATTATGAAGCCAGGTAGCACCCGCGTCTACCGTCAACTGACCAGCATCACTGTGTGTGCGAAGGCTTCGAGCATCCAGCGGCGACTGCCAGCGCCAGGGTTCGTCGTGCACCGGCAAAACCGCCTGAACGGGGCGGTCTTGATGTTGCCTTGACGGCGTCAGCCCCCGCTTGCGGATGGATCACTTGGAAGCGGCTCTGGGCGGGTGCGAGCTCCCGCGGTCAGCATCAGTCAGGTGCTCCGTACTCGTCGAACCAGTACGCGAGTTTGCCTCGCCGGCTTACCGCGCGAAGTCTGGATTCGGCTGCAGCGCGCGTTCTACTGGTGGTAACGATCAATAGTTCGTCTCCGGTCGCTATACGAGTATCAGGCAGCGGGACGAAGGTGTGGCCGTCTCGGATGATCAGCGTGATTACTGCCGGGTCTGGTAGCCGGAGTTCGAGGATGGTGACGTTGTGCAGCCGGGATGGTGATTGCACGGTCATGGTCAGCAGTTCGGCGTCGAGCATGTCGAGCGGTGCGGCTTCAACCTGGATCTCGCGGGTGGATTCGCGAGAAAATAGGCGCAGCCAATGCGCGATCGGGCGCAGACTGGGGCCTTGCACCAAGGTGAACACCACCACCAAGACGAACACGATGTTGAGCAGGCGGTGGCTGTCTGGAACGCCCGCAACGACCGGAAAGGTCGCCAGCACGATAGGCACTGCGCCCCGCAGACCCGCCCACGACAAAAAGGCCTGCTCGCGCCAGGGAATGCGAAACGCGGCGAGTGATCCCACAACCGACAACGGCCTGGCAACCAGCAGTAGCACGAGTCCGACGACAACCGCGGGAACCACGTCACTTGCCAGCTCGCTTGGCTTCACGAGCAGGCCGAGCAGCACGAAGAGCCCGATCTGTGCCAACCAGCCGACTCCTTCGGCAAAGGAACGGGTCGCCGACCTGTGTGGCAGCCCCGAGTTGGCCAGCACGACCGCGGCCAGATACGCGGCGATGAATCCGCTGGCATGGATACTGCCGGCGGCGGCGAACGAGACCAGTCCTAGCCCGAAGGTCGCAATGGGGTACAGGCCGGATGCGGGCAAAGCGATACGGCGTAGCGCGACGGAGCCGAGATAACCGACCGTCAATCCGATCGCGGAGCCACCGACGAGCTCGTAGACGAGATCGGTGACGGCATGCTCCGGCTCGAAAACGAAAGGCACCACACTGAACATCAGCACGAGAATCACGGCGGGCGCGTCGTTGAAGCCGGACTCAGCCTCAAGCAGGCCGGCCACGCGTCGCGGTAGTGGGAGCACACGCAGTACCGAGAACACCGCTGCGGCGTCCGTGGGTGACACGATAGCTCCGAGCAATAGCGCTAGCTGCCAGTCCATACCGAGCAGCAGGTGTGCGCCAACCGCAGTAGTCACCGTGCTGACAACCACGCCGACGGTGGCCAAAGCACTCGCAGGCGCGAGCACCTTTCGAATATCGCTGAACCGGGTGGTCAAACCGCCTTCGACCAAGATCAAAGCCAGCGCGGATGTGCCCACGTTCCTGGCCAGTTCTACGTCGTCGAACTCAAGCCCTAACCCGTCGGTGCCGAGCACGACACCTACCAGTAGGAAAAAGAGCAGGCTGGGGAACCCCACGCCGGTGGCCACTCGTGTGCCGACGATGCTTGCCAGTAGCACGAAACCACCGATCAGCAGCGTTAGGTCCAGCTGGTGCAAACTCATCTACGTCCCGTTCAGACATAATCTTGGCAGCGACGAAGACACCGCACCGCTGTGCGACTCGCCGCGTGCTGCAAGTAAATCAGGAGACCCTGGTGGGGTGCTTGGTGTACGGGGGGATGTCGCGGTTCTGTCCGGACCCGCATGAGACAAGATGGCTGGGTGGCAGAGCGAAAAGTGCGAGTCGCGATAGCCGGCGCCGGGAACGTCGGTCGATCCGTGGCGCGCGAGCTGCTCGGCTCCGGCCATAAGATCTTGCTGATCGAGCGAGAGCGCCGGAACTTCGAACCGCATACGGTACCCGAAGCGGATTGGCTCAACGCCGACGCGTGCGAACTAACAACTTTGCAGGAGGCCGGCGCGCAGACGTGCGATGTCCTGATCGCCGCGACCGGAGATGACAAGGCCAATCTGGTAGTAGGCCTGCTGGCCAAGTCGGAGTTTGGGGTACCCCGAGTAGTTGCCAGGATCAATGACGTCCGCAACGCCTGGCTGTTCAGCCAGGCGTGGGGTATCGACGTGGCAGTCTCGACTCCCGGCGCCATGGTTGCTGGAATCGAGGGCGCCATCGACGTGGGTCACCTGGTCCGTTTGATGGGGCTCCGGGAGGGGCAGGCAGCATTGACGAAACTTACTCTGCCCGAGGATAATCCACTCGTAGGTCAGCGAGTAGGAGAGTTAGAGCTACCGGCCAACACCGCTTTGGTGACCGTACTTCGGGGCGGCAATGTTCTGGTGCCTCGGCCTGATGATGTTCTTGAAGCCGGGGACGAAATGTTGTTCATCGCCGATAGCTCGTTGGAGGGTTTCATCCGTTCGACGATCCACAGCGCTAAGCCTCCTCGGGCGCCGATTGACCGCGAGGTTTGATCAGTGGCGATCGGGTGCGCGGCCGGGGCGGGCGGCGTCTGTCAGGCGCGTTCCGGACTGGGGGCCGGGCACGGAAAGCCTTGTGCGGAAAAGAGTATGGACTAGCCTCTGGCCGCAAGCGCTGGCTTGACTCCGTACCTGGTCGGGTAAACCGCTAAGCTTGGCTCGGTGTTAGCTGTACGGCTTCGTGAGATGTTCGATCAGATGGTTGTTGCCAAGAATGCTGCACTCATCGAGTACTACTACGACCCTGATCTCGTGATGTGTTCCGACGGTCTGAGGCAAGACTTCGCCGAATTCCGAGACAATCACCGCAGGCTCTACGCGACGTCCATCAGCTACGTAGTCGAATACGATGAACAGGCATGGGTGGAGGCAGAAGACAAGGTTGCGGCCCGGGTATGGATCACTATATCTCGACCCGATGAGGTTCCCGTCCGGATCGAAGTTGTGATCATCGCCGCCTACCGCGATGGTCGTATCCACCGGCTCTGGGAGACAACCTGGCCGAGTTGGCGAACTGTGGCCGCGCTGGAGTACCACTGATCAGCGCTCCTGTCCACCTCGCTTCAGCGTAATTGCCTGCGGCTGTCGGCCTTGCGGGCGCGGCCGGCTTAGACGGCCGGCGGTTGTTGCGGGTGGCGTCTTAGGACTGGTGTAAAAACGCTGGGCGCATGTTCCTGGTGGTCATGTTACGCGGCGGTGGTGTCGGTCGTGGTTGTTGTGGTGGGGGGATGCAGTGGGCGGGGTGGCTCGAGCAGTTGGTGGCGTAGTTCTTGGAGGTGGCGGCTGGTCGCTGATGTTTGGGTGACTCCGCGCCAGCCGCGGCTGGCGCGGTCGAGGACGGCCCATACCAGCGACAGACAGCTGGTTTCGCCGGGTAGGCGGCCGATGACCTTGACCCGGCGACGGGATTCTCCGAAGGTGCGTTCGATGAGGTTGGAATGGCGGATGCGTGTCCAGTGTTGGCGGGGGAAGCGCAAATGCACGCTCAGCGAGGCGAAGTCGTTGGCCAGGCAAGCGACCGCGGCTGGGTAGAGCCCGCGGTATGTGGTGGTGAACTCCTCGGCGCAGCGGGTGGCTTCATCCACGGCCTGCTGGCCGGGTGGCTGGTCAATGTCATCGAAGATCGACCAGAACGCGGCTTTGATCTCGTCCTGGACCGCGACAGGTGTCTTGGCGATGACGTTACGGCAGCGATGGATCAGACACCGCTGACGCAGGCTTGCCGGAAACGTGGTCTCCCATGCGGCGATCAGGCCCGGCGCCCCGTCGGAGATGCCCAGTAGCGGCGGGCGTAGTCCCCGGTTCCTCAGGTCAGCCAAGAAGTCGGCCCACGCATCAGCCGACTCCGCTGCGGCTGGGGCCAGCCCAATAAACAGGGGCTTGCCGTCGGTGCAGATGCCCCAGGCGGCCAGCACCGGCTCGGCCGGGGCGTTGGGATGCATCCGAAAGTTCGAGGCATCCAAGAACAGGTAGTCCAACACCAGCTCATCAAGGCGTCGAGACGACCACGCAGCGAACTCGTCTTTGATGGCCGCACAAATCCGGCTCACCGTCGAGCGCGACAACGCCGCCTGCGAGCCCAGCACCTCGGCCAACGCGGCCTCGATGTCGCGATCCGACAAACCGCGCACCCATCCCGAAATCACCAACGCCTCCAGAGCGTGGGTGCGCGTCACCCCGGCACCGAATAGCCGCGAACAGAACCGCTCGTCGGTGTCGCGTAGTTTCGGGCGGCATAATTCGACCGAGCCCATCGTGGTCTTCACCGTCGCCGGCGGTTGATACCCATTGCGGTACCCGCCCGGGCCGTCCTGAACCCGACGCTGGTGACGGGCTCGGCCCAACACTGCTTCTACCTCGGCCTCCACGGCGACCTGAAACACCAGACGCACCGATAACCGCCCGACCTCCTCCAAAATCTCGGTCAACGGCCGCTCGGTCGCGGCGAACAACTGATCCATCTCAACACGCACACGCTCAATCGGCGATACTCGCTTGGTCACGGGCGTAGCCCCTCCTTCATAGCTTTCGTCGGTTGCGACGGAACCTACGCCCGTGACCATTTACACCAGCGATGAGACGCGACCTTGTTGCGCGAGGGGTGGTTTTTGTCGCCGTGTTTGGCTAATTTGAGCAGTGCGTAGCCGATTTCACGTTACAATCGGCCGCAACCGGAAGGCGGCAGCGTGGCCGTGTTCGAAGGGGGAGCGGCGATGGGTGCTCGAAGAACCGCCAGTGACGGTGCGCCAAGCCAATTGCCTGATTCGTTACCGCCGAGCCGTACCTTAACGGTCCGCGCGACAGACGGCACCCCGTTGCATACACAGGTCTTCGGTCCGCCCGACGGCTACCCGATAGTGCTGTCGCACGGCATTGTCTGCGCTATCCGTGTGTGGGCCTACCAGATCGCCGACTTGGCGACCGATTACCGGGTCATCGCCTTCGACCATCGCGGCCACGGACAAAGCGGGGTACCGCGGCGCGGTGGCTATAGCCTCAAACACCTTGCAGCCGACCTGGATTCCGTGCTGGAGGCGACGCTAGACCCGCATGAGCGTGCGGTTGTCGTCGGCCATTCCATGGGTGGGATTGCCATCGCCGCGTGGTCGGAGCGCTACCGGCACAAAGTCCACCGTCGTGTCGACGGTGCAGCCCTGATCAACACGGCTACTGGTGACCTGTTGCGCAAGGTCAGACTGTTGCCGGTTCCGCGGGGGCTGTCGCCGGCGCGGGTTATGGCCGGGCGTGGCCTGATAAGCGCGTTCGGCGGGATTCCGCTTCTGGGAGCGGCCAGTATCCCTGCCCGGTACCTGGTTTCTTTGCTGGCGGTCGCGGGCAATGCCCACCCAAGTGCAGCCAGGCTGGTCTATGAGCTGTTTGCGCAAACCTCACCCGCCGGGCGAGGAGGTTGCGTACGGATGCTTGTCGACGAATTAGGGCCTCGGCACCTCGACCTGACTGGCCTGACGGTACCCACTTTGGTTATCGGCAGCGAACGTGACCGGTTGACGCCGATCAGCCAATCCCGCAGGATCGCTAACGTTGCCCCCAACGTCGTGGACTGTGTCGAGTTGTCGGGTGGCCACTGCTCGATGTTGGAGCAGCACCAAGAAGTGAACCGCCGGTTGCGGGCACTAGCCAAGTCAGTGAGCAGTCACTCCCGGTTCCGGCAGATCAGCTCATAACATGGCGGCAATCTCGGCCGCCGCGCGCTGGCCGGACCGCACCGCGCCGTCGAAGTAGCCGGTCCATTCGTCTGCGGTTTCGGTGCCGGCCCAGTGAATTGGGCCAACCGGTTCGCGCAGCCATTTCCCGTATTTTGTCCACGAGCCCGGTGGCACTGCAGCAGTCGGTCCGCCCGGAGCGAATTCCTCGGTGCCCCAGCGCTGGTCGATGTAGTCGAGCGGTTCGAGTGCTTCGTCGCCGAACAGGGAAGCAAAGCAGCGCAACGCGGCGTGGCGGCGTTGTTCTTTGGGCATCGTGTCGAATCCGCGGGCATCAACGAACCCCATCAGGACGCCCGGTCCGTCGGCGTGCGGACTGACATCGAAGGTGATGAACACCGGGCCTTTGTCCGACAGTGCCTGGCCGGAGAAGCCCTTGGCTCGCCAAAACGGCGTTGAATAGGCAGCACACGTCTTGCTTAGCCGGCCCTGCGGCCAGTGGTCGGCGAGGTTCTCATACTCGGCTGGAAGGGGGGGAGTGAATTCGATGCAGGAGCGATGGGCCGGCGGGATGGCGACGATGACGAAGCCAGCTTCAGCCCGGCCTCGATCGGAGGTGATGGTCACGCCGCCACCGTGCCGGTCGATGCGACGTACTGGAGCGTTGAGCACAACACGTGTGCCCAGTTCAGCCGCCGCCAGCTGGGCGATCTGCTGGGTGCCGCCCTGGAAGTGGTCTTGCTGGGCGCCATTCTCCACGTCAAGCAGCCGGTCTAGGCCGCCGGCCGCGCGCGCGTAGCGAGCGGCGTGCAGCATCGACACGTCATCGGGCTCGCAACCCCACGTCACCCGGGCCATGATGGCCATCAGGTCGCGCGATGAGGCGGTTGCGTGGACTGAGCGCAACCACCCGCCGAGCGACAGGTCGTCGAGTTCGCGTGCGCGCTGCGCATCCCAGGGGGCGGTTATCGGAACAGTTCGGGTGATTCTTTCGAATTGCCAACGTAGCCGGCCGATGTCGATTAGCCCGGTCAACGAAAGTTTGGGGATAGTACCGCGGTAGCTGCGCGCCGAGCCGCGCCACCGGATGACGTTCTTGCCTTCGTCATGGGTCGGGGTGGTTGGCACCTGCAGCTCGGCAGCCAGGGCTAAAACCGCGTCTTGGGTGGGGCCGACGAACGCGCCGCCCATATCAGCTGGTAAACCTGCGACGCTGCCGGTGAAGGAGCGACCGCCTACGCGATCTCGGCCTTCGAGTACCAGCACGTTGTGGCCCTGGTGCGTCAGCTCGCGGGCTGCAGTCAGCCCGGCAAAACCGGCGCCCACCACGACAACGTCGACAGTCCATGGGGGGTTTGACACGCCTCTAGTCAACCGCATTTCGACGGATCCGTCCGCTAAATTGGCTGGCGTTGCCTTCGCGGGCCGCTGAACAGCTCAGACTCTCGTAAGGTAGGTGCGCTGAAGTCCGTACTGTCCTGTACGGGCGCACCGTCGCGATGGGGAACCCCGGGGGCATGGCGTGATGGTGGCGCGAGCGGCCTCGCCATCGTCGAAGGAGGATATGACGTCGTCGATTCGCTGCCCCGGGCTGCCGCAGTGGGTGGCCGTCATGCCTGATGACGAACGTGGCGATCACGGTTCCGGGCAATTCGATACGACCGGGCGGATCAGGGCCACGACCGCCTGGCCCGGAGCGAAGGCTACGGTGCGACCGCCAACCAGTCGGCGAACCCCGACGGGTCGTGTCGGCCCAACGCGCCGTGCTCGAAGAGGCCCCAGCCTTCTACCGGCTCCGAGTTGCCGTCGCGGCAAACAGCGCGGCCTACGTGGTCGATGACGCCGAAGCCAGATCGGGCGATGATCGCCGGGTCCGACATATCGTAGGTCAGTCGTTCGACGAATTTCTCGCCCTTCCACATTCCGTGCAGCCAGTCCGCATCGCGGCCGTAGCCGCCACCCACATGGGTCATTACCGGCAATTTAGATTCCACTGTGAAGTGGACTGGTGTGCCGTCGGCGGTGCTGGCTTCGATGGTCGCTCCGGTCGGGATGCGGGTTCCGGAACGGTAATCGATGGTGATTCTGGGCCAGCCCAGCTGTTCGACGCGGCCGTTTCGCCAGACCCGGGTGCAATCGTTGAGCGAACGGAACCCGTTGGGATCCTCTTGGATGATGAGCACGATGGCGTAATCACTGAAGGCCATCGGAACGTAGAGCCACCACATGCCCTCGAACGGTGGGTCGGCCGGCCGGCCGGCCGGTTCGCGCTCACCGACCGGGCGAATGCCCCAAGATCGGTCGCGGCTGCCCAGCCAGGTCTCCGGGTCGACAGCGATCTGTTCGCCGTCGATCATGATCTGACCGCTCCAGCTACCGAGCTGGGCAAAGCGCTGGGCGTCTAGTGTTACCCGGTTGCCGGACCGTAGGATGTGCGGTTGCTCCTGGACGACGTCGAACAAGCCCTCCCAGGTGAGATCGGCTGCGATGCCCTCGGTTTCATCGAGTACCACCCGGAGTCGGCGCAATGGCTCGTTGACTTCGATTCGGTAGCTGTTGACGTGTTGGTGCAGTCGGTCGGAGTCGATAGCGTCCGACAGGTGCACCGCAGTCTGCACGTCGCCGCGTCTGATCAGGACGAAAGCGTCCTTCACGCCGAGGTTGGGGTAGTAGCCGATACCGGTGATCAGGAAGATATCCCCGGTGCGGTCGTGGGCATTGAAGTAAGAGCGGTCGTAGAAATTGCGGTCGGAAGAGCCCGGCCATGCGATCGGTTGGGGAATCTGGTGAACCGGGTATTCGTCGAGTGGTCCGAGCATTACTGATCCTCTCCGATAAGACGCTTCATCAATCCGGCGTGGTAGAACAGCGATTCGACATCGTCTGGTTTTTCGAGTTCGCCGAAATGGACCCGCCGCGCGCCGGTGCGCATGAACACGCACGCCCACATAACTGCGGAGTACACATAGAACCAGTGCAGGTCACCTAGTTCTACGCCAGCTAGCCGTTGGTAGGTAGCGAGCACGTTCTCCTCGCGCATTACGTCCGGTAATCCAGGCAAAGTCGCTAAACTTGCTAGTTCCTGAAAGACCATGTGCGCGAATATCATCCAGGCAACATCGAGTTCGCGTGGGCCCAGCGTAACCATCTCCCAGTCCAGTACCGCTACCGGCGTGAAGTTTTGGTACAGAACATTTCCTATTCGGGCGTCGCCCCAGAGCAACACCGGTTCGCGGGCGGCCGCGTCCTGGGGCCAGTGTTCTCCTAACCACTCGAAAGCCCGTTCTAGTAACGGGGATCGACCGAGATCTGTTGCCGCGAAGTCATACCAGGACCGTGCCCACTGGAAGTGCTGAGCTAGCGCGTTTTCTCCGGACCGGCCCTCCAAGAGAAAATCAAATCTATTCTCGGCGTTCGGGATCGAGTGCAGCGCGGCTAGCACCGCAACAGTGGCGTCCTGCAGTTCGCGCTGGCGCTCGGCGGGGGCGTCGGCGAACCAATTGTCGCCGAAGGTGTATGGCATGACGTCCGGCGGCACGACGCCCTCGACGTAGTCCATCAGGAAGAAGGGCTTTCCCAAAACGTCGCCGGTAGTCTCGATCCAGCGCGCCTGCGGAACTGGGACGTTGGTGGACTGGCCGACCAGCTTGATCACTTCGAATTGGTGGTCGAGTCGATAGGTCGGAAAAACGGGCACGTCGTCGGCGGCCGGTGCCACCCGGACAACCAATTTCTGCTTTATCGTCTCGCCGTCCTGCTGCCAGCGTGCGGTCAAGATGATTGTTTCCGACGACATGCCTGTCGAGGTGACACCGCTCTCCACGGTTACCTGGGGTGTCGGACTTCCGGGCAGCACGCCCGACAGCCAACGTGACATCACCGCCGGCAGTGTGGTGGCGTCACGGCTCGAACGCTGAAGGCGGTCTATGTCTTCCAACGCGGGTTGATTGGCCACGGTTGGCCCTCCATGAAGCAATTACGATACGGTTGGTAGCGTTATGAAAGCAGACCCGTCCACTCTTGACAAGTCCTCGGCGGCCGGTCGGCCCCGGGACCGGCGCATCGACTCGGCTATCTTGTTGGCCACTGCGGAGCTGCTCGTTCAAACCGGCTATACGAATCTCAGTCTGGCTGCGGTCGCCGAACGGGCCGAGACGACAAAATCGGCGCTGTATCGGCGATGGTCGAGTAAGGCCGAGCTGGTGCATGAAGCGGCATTCCCAGTCGCACCCACCGCGTTGGCGGCCCCGGCTGGCGACATCGCCGCGGATATCCGGATGATGATCGCAGCCACTCGCGATGTATTTACTACACCGGTGGTGCGGGCCGCGTTGCCCGGGTTGGTAGCCGACATGGCAGCAGACGCTGCGCTCAACGCCCGGGTGCTGGTGCGCTTCACTAACGTGTTCGCCGCGGTGCGGCAACGCCTGCATGAGGCCGTCGAACGCGGCGAGGCGCATCCCGATGTTGATCCGGACCGGTTGATTGAGTTGATCGGGGGCGCAACCATGTTGCGCATGCTGGTGCGACCGGAGGAAGAACTTGACGATTGCTGGGTGGACCAAACCGCCGCCATCGTCGTACACGGGGTCACCCGCTGAGGGGTCGACTTGACAGCCGGGCTGCGATGGTCAACGGCGCTAGTCGCGGATTGGGTCCGGCGATCGGGCATTTGGCAGTTCTCGATGGCAGCCACGAACCGTTCGTCGCGTTCTCGTGAGTCGGTAGCGATGCGCCCAGTAGGCCGGGCGCAGCACGCATCGTTGGTGACCTGCCTGTGGCGGTCGCTGCAGCAGTGACCGGTGCGCCGGATCCGCCGCAGTGCCGTTACCGGATGATTCGTTGTCGCGGCTAGTGGCGCTTTTGCTGGCGGCACGGGTGGCTGGCGTGCCAGTATGAAGCAAGCCAGGTTGAACTATTACTCAGGCCGCAACGGCGGCAGGCAACGTGTCGAGTGGTGCCGATGCCCGGTATTGACAAGCCGACGGGGCGCGTTGTCGTCCTGATCGTTCTTTTGATCGTTGCTGGTAGTGCGCTGCGCGGATATCTGCCGGCTCGTGATGGTGCGCGGCTCGCCGACGCTGTTGGCAGCGGGCCGGCTTGGGTGATCATTGTCGTGGCACTCGCCGCTACGCTCACGCTCATGGCAGTCGCCCTTGTCGTGCGACTGTTGGATCCACGCGCGGTGGCGCCGAATGCGGGCGATATATCCGAACTGCTCGACGACGGCCGCGGCGGGGAGCGGCCGAGTTGGCGCGTGGTGCTGATCAGTGTCGCGGTGCTCGCAGCTTGGCTACTGATCGTGGTACTGCTGGCTCGAACATTCGTGCCGCACGATGTCAGTCTGCCCGCGCCTACTGTGGATTCACCCGCGGAGTCGGCGGTACCGGATACCGCGACCTCGCCGGGGCCGCCCCCGCGTAACGATTCTGGGGATGCATTCGGAGTCCTGCTCGTGAGCGCTGTGGTGACGCTGCTGATGATCACCGCAGGGGCGGTCATTGTGGCCCGGCGGCGAGGTACGACCGCGCGGAGAGCAGCTGTTGATCAACACGTCGGAGCCGCGGAATCGGCGACGCGTTCGGAATCGCTAATGCGGGCTGCCGAACTCGGGCTGGCAGAGATGGCGGACTGGCGACGCGAACCACGCGAGGCGATCATCGCGTGCTACTCGGCGATGGAGAGGGAACTGGCCAATTTCCCCGAGGCGGCCCCCCAAGAGTTCGACACCCCGACAGAGGTCTTGGCCCGAGCCGTTGAGCATCAGGCATTGCGTGGCGACAACGCCGTCCAGTTGGTGGACCTCTTCGCCGAGGCGCGGTTCAGCCCGCACGTGATGAACGAAGACCATCGCGAAGTGGCGGTGCGTGTGCTTCGTCTCGTCCTCGACGAACTTGCTTCGCGGTCGGGCGACGGCAGCATTTTCGGAGGTACAGCATGAAACGGCTTATTTTGCTGGGTGTTTGCCTCATCGCAGGGATCGAGTTGTTGGCGCTGATACTGCAGGATCGCAGCTTCGTACTTGCCGCGTCGGGCCTCGCCCTGGCCCTGGTGCTGCTTAATATCCGCCGTGTACTGGGGCGCCGGAACCACCCGGTGCCGGAGCCGGAATCTGACGACCTGGGTGATGCGCTGGTCCGTTGGCGATCGGCCACCGAGACGACGATTCGGTGGTCGGACTCGACCCGGGCGGACTGGGACCGACATCTGCGTCCGATGCTTGCCCGCCGGTTCGAACTCGCTACCGGCCACAAGCACGCCAAGGATCCGGCAACTTATGCCGAAACCGGACGAATGCTTTTCGGCGCCGAACTGTGGGAATGGGTTAATCCGAACAACGTTTCGCGTACCGGCGAGAATCAGCGCGGTCCTGGCCGCGCGGCGCTCGAAACGATTCTGCAGAAGTTGGAGCAACTATGACTATGCCGGCCGCGACAACTACTGCCCACTGTGAGGCTGTACTCGACGAAATCGAGCGTGCCGTAGTGGGAAAGCGATCCGCGCTCACGCTTATCTTGACCGCTGTCCTTGCGCGGGGCCACGTGCTTATTGAAGATCTGCCGGGCCTTGGCAAGACGCTGATCGCGCGATCCTTCGCGGCCGCACTTGGGCTCGGATTCACCCGAGTCCAGTTCACTCCTGATCTGCTCCCTGCGGATCTGCTCGGCTCGACCATCTACGACATGCAGTCGGGCCGGTTCGAATTTCGCTCCGGGCCCATATTCACCAACTTGCTGCTTGCCGACGAGATCAACCGAACGCCACCTAAGACTCAGGCGGCGTTGCTTGAGGCGATGGCCGAAGGCCAGGTGAGCATCGACGGTCAAACGCACAAACTGCCCATGCCGTTTATCGTTCTGGCCACCGACAACCCCATCGAGTACGAGGGCACATATCCGCTTCCGGAGGCTCAGTTGGATCGCTTCGCGATCCGGCTGGAACTGCAGTATCTGTCCGAACATGATGAGACGTCGATGCTGCGTCGCCGCTTGGACCGCGGCTCGGCCGAGGCGACAGTGAACCAGGTCGTGGATGCGCACGATCTGCTGGCTATGCGCGAATCCGTGGAGCGGGTAACCGTGCACGAGGACGTCTTGCACTATGTCGTGTCGCTGGCTACGGCCACCCGAAATCATCCGCAAGTCGCAGTGGGCGCCAGTCCTCGGGCGGAGCTCGACTTGGTCCAGCTGGCTCGCGCTCGTGCCCTGCTGCTCGGCCGGGACTATGTGATTCCCGAAGACATCAAAGCTCTTGCCATCGCAGCGGTTGCGCATCGGATCACTTTGCGCCCGGAGATGTGGGTGCGCAAGATTCAGGGCGTCGATGTGGTCGGAGAATTGTTGCGGCGCCTGCCGGTCCCTCGAGCAGATTCGACACGCGGTGGAACTGGATAGCCGGTGGTGCAATGTGAAAGAAACTCGTGAAGTTGAGTTACGTTGGCGTGCTTCAGGATTAACTCGAACGATTGCGACGTGCTCTGGATTTGCGCTGGCGGCCGCCGTTATTGCTTCTCATTGGCAGCTGATCGCGTTCGCGGCGCCGCTTCTTGGTGTGTTGTGCTCGATCAGCTGGCAGAAAACGGTACCGAGAATTCACGTATATGCCGAGCCCGATTCGCAACGGTGCTTCGAGAACGAGCAGGCTCGGGTGACTGTCTCGGCAGCCATGGCGTCCGAAGTGGATTCCGCGCCGGTGATGATCAAAATCGCTGTCTCGACAGTGCCGGGAATGCAGTTGGACGTTCTTGCTTCGAATACCTCCACGACGAAAACAGCCACCACAGTGGCGCAACGCTGGGGCCGTTACCCCATCCGGGTGCGCGTTGATGTGGTTGCGCGTGGTGGATTGCTGACCGGGACTGGGGTAGTGGATGCCGCCGAGGTCATCGTATTTCCGCTGACGCCGCCGCAATCGACCCCGATCCCGCGGACTGACTTGCTCGACCGGTTGGGTACTCACCTCACCCGGCATACCGGCCCGGGCGTCGAGTACGCCGACATTCGCCCCTATGTTCCCGGTGACCAGCTTCGGGCGGTGAATTGGCCGGTGAGCGTGCGTCGCGGACAATTGCATGTCACGCAGCGGCTGACCGATCGGGCTGCCGACGTGGTGGTGCTGATCGACAACTACCGGCAACCTGCGGGCCCGGCGACCGAAGCCACTGAACGAGTCGTACGCGGCGCAGCCCAAGTGGTACAGACGGCACTGCGAAACGGTGACCGTGCGGGGATCGTTGCCCTCGGAGGTAACCACCCGCGGTGGCTCGGTGCGGATATTGGCCAGCGTCAATTCTATCGAGTGCTCGATATCGTGCTGGGCGTCGGTGACGGGTTCGAAACAGCAACTGGCACACTGGCACCGCGCGCAGCTGTTCCCGTGGGGGCGATTGTGATCGCGTTCTCCACGCTGCTTGATACCGAATTCGCACTGGCGTTGCTCGATTTGCGCAGACGCGGCTATGTCGTGGTCGCCGTCGACATTCTGGACAATTCCCCGTTCGAGGGCAAGCAGGATCCCTTGGTGGACCGGATGTGGGCGCTTCAGCGCTCCTCGATGTACCGGGACATGGCTGCGGTCGGCGTTGATGTGTTGGCCTGGCCGAGCACGCGCTCGTTGGAGCAGTCGATGGGTGCGCTGCCTGATCGCCGCCGAGTGCGCGGACGGCGACGGGGAAGGCGCTGACATGCCCTTCGTTGTGCAACCCGGCAGCCGGCTTTTTTCAACGGTATTCGGATTGCTGATGGTTGGTTCAGCTGGCGTTGCGGCACACGGAGTAGCCGTTGTCGCAGGAGTTGTTGCGGCGATCACTGTGGGGGTAGGGGTGCTGTTTCGACCGGCAGCGACGCTTGCCGTGCTGCTGTCGGTGTCGGCGATCCTCTTGTCCGATCCATCGCACGTGTGGGCCGGGCTGTCTGGACTTTGCGCTGCGGGGTATCTGGTATGTCGGTTCGGTGCTGGCGCTGCGGCGAATGTGGTCATCAGAAGTTGGCCGACAATCGTTGCCGCCATTGGCTTTTCCTTTGCCGGACTAGCTGCGACGTCCTTTCCGCTGCAGTTGCCGTGGCTGCCGCTGCTGGCTCCGCTAGGTGTACTGGCCATCTACGTTCTGGCCACGGCTGCGTCCAGATGCCGGTGTAAAAGGCAGGGCCAGTTTCGCTCCGCTGTTAGCATACGGGCGTCTGGTTCGGCGGCAGGTCGATTCGCGGGTTGGGGGTTGTACGGGCCGGTCGTGGTTCGTGCGCCGGCGATGTTTGGGCTATGAGGGCGCTGGTGGTTGTTTCTGCGTGGTCGAGGTGGCGACCGCAGGCGATTCGGGACGCTGACCAGTGGCGCGACGCGATGCCGCGGTGATGAGGGTGCGCTGCCAGTCGGGTGGGACCGCAGCGAAGATTCCGCGGTCGATAGTGGCCAGCGCCTGTGCAGCGACCTCGGCGGGGTCGATGCCGTCGGTGGACATGCCTGTCGAGACCAGGGCGGGGCAGATCATGCTCACGCCGATCGGCGTGTCGGCCAGTGCCAGCGCGGTGTGTTCGGCCACGGCCACGACGGCGTGCTTGGAGGGTCCGTAAGCGCCGCCGCTGGGAAAGGTCAGCACCCCAGCCAATGAGCCGGTGATCAGGATGTGCGCGGGCTGGTTCGCGGCCAGCAGTCTGGGTACGAACGCACGCAAGCCGTTGACAACGCCACCGACGTTGACCGCGAACACCCTGTTCCAGTCAGGAGCGGCCACTTCCCACGGAGCACCAAAGCTCCTACC
The DNA here is from genome assembly GCF_965230835.1 of Mycobacterium sp. Classification (GTDB taxonomy): domain Bacteria; phylum Actinomycetota; class Actinomycetes; order Mycobacteriales; family Mycobacteriaceae; genus Mycobacterium. Next base: position 1,108,135 of record NZ_CBDDLW010000002.1, on the reverse strand, counting down.
GGTGATTCCGGCGTTCAGGCACACGACCCGGGCGTCGCCGGCGGCTTCAGCGAGCGATTCGACCGCATCCGGCATGGCAACGTCAGTGGGAACCGCTTGTGCCCCCAGTGACTGCGAAACTTCGCTCAATGTGACGGTGTCGATGTCGGCGAGCACGAGGTTGGCTCCACGGTCGGCCAGTGCATGCGCCAACGCGCGCCCGATGCCACTAGCTGCGCCGGTCACCACCGCTGTCATCCCATTCAGATCCACATTGTGCAGGCTATCGACCACGGCCACGCCGCCGTGGCAAACGGTTTCCCTCACCTCCCCTTACTGGGACCGGGTGGGCGTCGTCACGCGTGCGTGCGCCTCGCTACGCCGTGGCGGAGACGGGATCTGCCTGGCCGGTAGGTGCTTGACTTTGAGGCGGTCGCAGTTGGCGGGGTGAGTCGAGCAGGGATCGGCGTAGGTCTTGCAGCAGTCGGGTGCCGACCGGTGTCATGGTGAGGCCGCGCCAACCGGCCGAGGCGCGGTCGAGCACGGCCCACACCAGGCTGATGGCGCTGGTCTCGCCGGGGAATCGGCCAATGACCTTGGTCCGTCGCTTAGTTTCTCCAAAGGAGCGCTCAATGAAATTTGAGTGCCGAACGCGGCCATGGTGTTCAACCGGAAACCGCAGATAGGCGGTCAGCCCTGCTTTGTCGGTGAGCAGGATCCGCATAGCCGCCGGGTAGAGGTCGGAGTATTTAGCGGCGAACGCCTCGATCCGCTTGTCGACGATCTCAACCAGCTGCGGTCCCGGCTCGATACCCAGGCCGGTGGTATCAAAAATCGCCCAGTATCCGTCACGGACCTCGACTTGCATCCCGGTGGGGATCTTCGCAAGCACGTTGCGAAGGCGATGAATAAGACATCTCTGGCGCAACGCTTTTGGGTAGATTTGTTCGATGGCTGCGATCAGTCCCTTGGCGCCGTCAGAGACGATCAGCAGCGGAGTGGCAAGACCGCGTTCGCGCAGGTCGGTCAGGAAGTCGGACCACGCGTCGGTGGACTCTCCGGTCCCGGGTGACAATCCGACGAACACGGGTTTGCCCTCGGTGGTGACGCCCCAGGCGGCGAGCACAGGCTCGGCCGGCGACCCGGGATGCATCCGAAAGAAACTGGCGTCCAAAAACAGGTAGTCCAGAGCGATCTCACCGAGTGGGCGACGAGCCCACGCCTGGTATTCGGCCCGGATCGCCTTACAGACTTCCGAAACCGCGGACTTGGAGATCGCCGCCTGATCGCCGAGCGCTTCAGCGAGGGTGGCCTTGACATCCCGGACGGACAGGCCGCGGATGAACGAGGCGATCACCAGCGTTTCCAGGGCGTTGGTTTTCGTCACATGCTTACCGAACAGCCGAGAGGCGAACGCTTGCATGGTGCCACGCAGTTTCGGCCGCTCCAAGGTGACCGCACCTGTGGTGGTCTTGATGGTCACCGGCCGATATCCGTTGCGCGAACCGCCGTTAGCGTCGGCACAGGCGGCGGTACGTTGGTAGCGTTCACGACCGAGGAACTCGGTGACCTCAGCCTCCAGGGCCGCCTGCATCAGTAGCTGGGCGCCGAGGCGGGCGATTTCTTCAAGGATTTCAGGCAGTTCCCGATCCTCGGCGAACAGGGCGTCGATTTTGGTGCGGATACGGTCGGTCGCTGATACGCGGACAGGCACGGGCGTGACTCCTTCTTCGCAGACTTGCAGGTCGTGAAGCGGAACCTACGCGCGTGCTCCCTATTTACACCGGATCCCGGACACGACCCTGGCCACCCGCCCATTTGTGAGGTGACTGTCCGCGGGCCTACTCGGCCACCTCGACACGCGACATAGTGGTCGCACTAGGGGGCTAGTAGCGGAGAATCTACAAGCGCTTCCCGGCTAAATACGCCATCTTGGCGACGATTGTGCGTCTCGCTGTGGCATGGCCCCCGCAGGTGATCGATGAACTTCAGGCGGTTGCCGCCCGGGCAGGTGAAGCTGCAACCCTAGGTTGCAGGAATCCCCTGAGCACCTCCCGGCGTTACCGTAGGTGCTGGTCTCCATCCTCATCACGCCGAAATTGAACGCGGATCTGCGCATTGAGGAACGGGCATAGATTTCGGAGATGTAGCGCGCGGTTATAGCGCTAGTTGAGGTCGGTCAGGGTGAGCTGCCGTCGTTATCGACTGGGGCGCCGCTGATCGCCGCGCTGCGTTAACCCCGCGTTCCGGCGGAAAGCGGATGTCCAAAAACGGGCCGGCCTATTCGGATTATTCGGGCTATTGGGGTTATTTCAGTGGCTGAGCCGAGCGGGTTCCTGGTTTCCCCGAACGGCGGCGGAAGAGCCGGCGGCTGAACCATTTTTGATGTGTCGATGGATTTTGTGAAACTGCAGAAAATGTGTGGTGATGTCCTTAGAGTTTGTTTCTAGCGATCGAGTGACGTCGGTGGTTGCCAATGCTTGGTTGGCGGGCTGTCTGGATGTTTTCGTTGGCGAGTGGTGTTGGACCCAAAGAAGGGGCTAGGCGTCATGAACTATTCGGTGTTGCCGCCGGAGATTAATTCGTTGCGGATGTTTTCGGGTGCGGGTTCTGCGCCGATGTTGGAGGCGGCGGTGGCCTGGGAGGGGTTGGCCGCGGAGTTGGGTTTGGCGGCGGAGTCGTTTGGGTCGGTGACGTCGGGGTTGGCTGGTGGGTCGTGGCAGGGGTCGGCGGCGGCGGCGATGTTGGCTGCGGCGGCGCCGTATGCGGGGTGGTTGAGTGCGGCGGCGGCTCGGGCTGCGGGGGCGGCGGGGCAGGCCAAGGTTGTGGCGGGGGTTTTTGAGGCGGCTCGGGCGGCGATGGTGCCCCCGCCGGTGATTGCGGCGAATCGGAATGCGTTTGTGCAGTTGGTGTTGTCGAATGTGTTTGGGCAGAATGCGCCGGCGATTGCTGCTGCGGAGGGTATTTACGAGGAGATGTGGGCCGCTGATGTGGCCGCGATGGTGGGTTATCACGGTGGGGCGGCTGCTGCGGCGGCGGCGTTGCCGTCGTGGCAGCAGGGTTTGGCGGGGTTGTCTGGTCTGAGTCAGGCGGTCGGTTCGGTTGTGGCGGGTCCGGTGGCTGCTGGTGTTGCTGCGGCGGGTGCGCGGGTGGCTGGGGCGGTGGCGGCTAGTCCGGTGGCTGCGCCGTTGGCTGCGGCTAGTGCGGCGGCGGCTCGGGCGGTTGCTCCGGTGGCTGCTGCGGTGGGCCCGGTGTTGGCTCCGTTGGCTGCGGTGGGTGCGGCTCCGTTGCCGGTGGGTGGGCTTGCGGCTGCGGTGCCGCCGGGTGGGTTTGCGGCTGCGTTGCCGGCGGGGCTGGCGGCGTTCAATGCCAGTATCAGTAATACCGGTGTGTGGAATGTGGGTGCCGGCAACACCGGCGACTTCAACCTGGGCGCTGGCAACACCGGCAACGCCAATCTAGGCAGCGGGAATATCGGCAACGGAAACCTCGGTGGCGGCAACACCGGCTGGCTCAACCTGGGCAGTGGGAATATGGGGAACGCCAATCTAGGCAGCGGAAATTCCGGTCAGGCGAATTTCGGTAGCGGAAATTCCGGCCTCTTCAACGTGGGTAGCGGAAATTTTGGTAACACCAATCTCGGTGACGGAAACCTTGGCAATATTAATTTCGGTTTTGGGAACTTTGGCGATGGAAATTCCGGCTTAGGTAATCTTGGCGACGGAAATATCGGTAGCGGAAACCTGGGATCTTCGAACATTGGCAACGCAAATTTCGGCTCGTTCAACCTAGGAATCGGAAACAACGGATCGAGCAATATTGGTTTCGGGAACTTGGGTAGCGGGAACTTCGGCTTTGGCAATAGCGGTAACAACAACATCGGCTTTGGGCTCACCGGTGACAATCAGGTGGGGATCGGTGCGCTGAACTCGGGGATCGGGAACTTTGGTTTCGGGAACTCGGGTGACAACAACATTGGGTTCTTCAACTCCGGCGACGGCAACTTCGGCTTCTCCAACGCCGGCAACATCAACACCGGCTTCTGGAACGCCGGTGCCACCGACACCGGATTTGGGAATGCGGGTTCGGCGAACTTCGGCTTCGGGAACGCGGGCAGCGCGAACATGGGCTTTGGGAATGCCGGTTCGTCGAACTTCGGCTTCGGGAACGCGGGCAGCGCGAACATGGGCAGTTTCAACGCCGGCAGCTCGAACGTGGGAGACGCCAACTCGGGCGCCTCGAACACGGGGTGGGGAAACTCGGGTAGTGCCAACTCGGGCTTGTTCAACTCAGGTGACACCAACACCGGCTTTTTCAACTCCGGCGACGTCAATACCGGCGGCTTTAACTCAGGTAGTTTGAACACGGGTTTCGGTAGCTCCGACACCCAAGCTGGCCCCAACTCGGGCTTCGGGAACACGGGCACCGGCAGTTCAGGATTCAATAACCCCGGCGACGGCAGTTCTGGCTCTGAGAACGCGGGCAGCGCTAGCTCCGGATTTCAGAACATGGGCGCCTCAAGCTCTGGCTTCGTGAATACAAGCGATTTCAACGTCGGCCTGCTGAATTCCGGTGCCGGCAACGTTGGCATCGGCAACCCCGGTGCCACCAATGTGGGCATCGGCAACGAGGGTGGAACAAACACCGGTTTGGCGAACACGGGCACCACTAACTCCGGTCTGGTGAATTCAGGGATCGGCAGCTCCGGTGGTTTCAATACCGGTGATATGGAGTCGGGTTTCTTTAACGGCTTCTTTAGTTTCGCGGGTCTTGGAGGTGCCGCGGCGGCGGCTGCGGCCGCCCAGACATCGATCAACACCGGCGTGGCCAGCTTGCTGGCCGGGCCAGCGCCTACGGCATTTGCCCTACCCGGCGTCAACACGGGGATCGGAAACCTCGGTAGCTGGAATATTGGTGGCGGAAACGTGGGTTCTTTCAACCTCGGTAACGGGAACCTCGGCAGCCTGAACTTCGGTGGCGGGAACATGGGCAACCTGAACCTGGGCAGCGGGAACTTCGGCTTTGCCAACTTGGGCAGCGGCAACATTGGTAACACCAACTTCGGCGGCGGCAACCTCGGCAATATCAACCTCGGTGGTGGTAATTCCGGCGACGGCAACTTCGGTTTCGGCAATATTGGCAGCGCAAACTGGGGCAGTGGCAACATCGGTAGTTCCAATGTGGGCAGTGGGAATCTCGGTTCCTTCAACCTGGGTCAAGGGAATCTCGGCTCTACCAACATCGGGTTCGGGAACCTAGGTGACAACAACCTGGGCTTTGGGAATAGCGGCAGCAACAACATCGGCTTTGGGCTCACCGGTGACAATCAGGTGGGTATCGGTGCGCTGAACACGGGGATCGGGAACTTGGGTTTCGGGAACTCGGGGAACAACAACATCGGGTTCTTCAACTCCGGTGACAACAACATCGGGTTCTTCAATTCCGGGAACGGCAACTTCGGCTTCTCCAACGCCGGCGACGTCAACACCGGCTTCTGGAACGCGGGTAGCACCAATACCGGATTTGGGAACGCGGGCGGCACCAACCTGGGATTCAGTAACGGCCAAAGCGGAAATGTCGGTTTCTGGAACGCGGGTACCAATAATATGGGAATCGGCAATTCGGGTACGCAGAACGTGGGAAACTTCAACGCGGGCGATCTGAATACCGGTGAACACAACTCGGGCGACACCAACACAGGATGGGGCAACTCGGGTGACATCAATACCGGCCTGTTCAACTCGGGCAACTTGAACACAGGTATCGGTTTCACCGTCGACCAGGTTGGCCCGAATTCGGGCTTCGGGAACACCGGAACCGGTAGCTCGGGCTTCTTGAACACCAGTAGCTCGACTTCTGGCCTGGCGAACATCGGCGCCGATTCAACCGCGGGCGCTATCAACTCGGGCACTGGCCCCAGCACTGGCTTCGCCAATTCGGGCTCCGGCAACGTTGGCTGGGGCAATTCCGGAGCCACTAGCAGTGGCTTACTGATTTCGGGTACCTCTAGCTCGGGTTTTGCAAATTCGGGCAGTGGCAGCTCCGGTGGCTACAACCAGGGTGATGACCAGTCGGGTTTCTTCGGCCAGTCCTAGCGGATGCCAAGTCCTTCGTGGGCTCAGTGGTTGCTGTAGCGCAATAGCTATGCCTGGCTACAAGGACGAGAGCGGCCGTCGCGCGGATAGCGATGGCCGCCTAACTTTGGTCTGGGCGAACCGGCTTTTACCAGGGCGGCTTTGCTGATCTAGCCGCGTTAGTTGAGTCCGTTTGGTGTCGATGTGTCGATGGATTTTGTGAAACTGCAGAAAATGTGTGGTGATGTCCTTAGAGTTTGTTTCTAGCGATCGAGTGACGTCGGTGGTTGCCAATGCTTGGTTGGCGGGCTGTCTGGATGTTTTCGTTGGCGAGTGGTGTTGGACCCAAAGAAGGGGCTAGGCGTCATGAACTATTCGGTGTTGCCGCCGGAGATTAATTCGTTGCGGATGTTTTCGGGTGCGGGTTCTGCGCCGATGTTGGAGGCGGCGGTGGCCTGGGAGGGGTTGGCCGCGGAGTTGGGTTTGGCGGCGGAGTCGTTTGGGTCGGTGACGTCGGGGTTGGCTGGTGGGTCGTGGCAGGGGTCGGCGGCGGCGGCGATGTTGGCTGCGGCGGCGCCGTATGCGGGGTGGTTGAGTGCGGCGGCGGCTCGGGCTGCGGGGGCGGCGGGGCAGGCCAAGGTTGTGGCGGGGGTTTTTGAGGCGGCTCGGGCGGCGATGGTGCCCCCGCCGGTGATTGCGGCGAATCGGAATGCGTTTGTGCAGTTGGTGTTGTCGAATGTGTTTGGGCAGAATGCGCCGGCGATTGCTGCTGCGGAGGGTATTTACGAGGAGATGTGGGCCGCTGATGTGGCCGCGATGGTGGGTTATCACGGTGGGGCGGCTGCTGCGGCGGCGGCGTTGCCGTCGTGGCAGCAGGGTTTGGCGGGGTTGTCTGGTCTGAGTCAGGCGGTCGGTTCGGTTGTGGCGGGTCCGGTGGCTGCTGGTGTTGCTGCGGCGGGTGCGCGGGTGGCTGGGGCGGTGGCGGCTAGTCCGGTGGCTGCGCCGTTGGCTGCGGCTAGTGCGGCGGCGGCTCGGGCGGTTGCTCCGGTGGCTGCTGCGGTGGGCCCGGTGTTGGCTCCGTTGGCTGCGGTGGGTGCGGCTCCGTTGCCGGTGGGTGGGCTTGCGGCTGCGGTGCCGCCGGGTGGGTTTGCGGCTGCGTTGCCGGCGGGGCTGGCGGCGTTCAATGCCAGTATCAGTAATACCGGTGTGTGGAATGTGGGTGCCGGCAACACCGGCGACTTCAACCTGGGCGCTGGCAACACCGGCAACGCCAATCTAGGCAGCGGGAATATCGGCAACGGAAACCTCGGTGGCGGCAACACCGGGAATGTGAACCTCGGCGGCGGCAACCGGGGATTCTTCAACCTCGGTGACGGGAACATTGGTAACACCAACATAGGTAGCGGCAACATCGGCAACCTGAACCTCGGTGGCGGGAACGCCGGTAGTGGCAACTTCGGCGGCGGCAATATTGGCAGCGGGAACCTGGGTGGCGGCAACATCGGTTCGACGAATGTTGGTAGCGGCAATACCGGCTCATTCAACTTGGGCAGCGGCAATATGGGCAGCACCAACTTGGGCTTCGGGAACTTGGGTAACGGCAACTTCGGCTTTGGAAACAACGGCAACAACAACATCGGCTTTGGGCTCACCGGTGACAATCAGGTGGGGATCGGTGCGCTGAATACGGGGATCGGGAACTTTGGTTTCGGGAACTCGGGGAACAACAACATCGGGTTCTTCAACTCCGGCGATAACAACATCGGGTTCTTCAACTCCGGCGACGGCAACTTCGGCTTCTCCAACGCCGGCAACATCAACACCGGCTTCTGGAACGCCGGTGCCACCAACACCGGCTTCTCGAACGCGGGCAGTATCAACTTCGGCTTCGACAATGCCGGCAGCGGCAACTTCGGAGTCGGCAACGCCGGCGCCGACAACATGGGCGTCGGGAACTCCGGGATGTTCAACACCGGCAACTTCAACTCGGGGACCCTGAACACGGGTGGCTCCAATTCGGGTGATGTCAACACGGGGTGGGGCAACTCGGGTGATACCAACACGGGCTTGTTCAACTCGGGAGACTTGAACACCGGTATTGGTAGCTCGACTGACCAAACGGGCCCGAACTCAGGCTTCAACAACACCGGGACCGGTAGCTCGGGCTTCAACAACACCGGTGACACCAACTCCGGGCTGGCGAACACGAACACGGGTACTTTCGGTGTGGGCAACACGGGGTTCTTCAACGCGGGTGACGGCGGGAACGCCGGATTCGGCAACACCGGTGATGCCAGTAACGCGGGTATTCTCAACACTGGGTTTAACAACACGGGTATCGGAAACTCGACTTCCGGCGGGTTTATGACCGGTTTCAACTCGGGTGTGCTGAACTCGGGCACCGACAGCTCGGGCGGCTTCAACACCGGTGACATGCAGTCGGGGTTCTTCAACGGGTTCTTTAGTTTTGCCGGTCTTGGCGGGTTTGCAGCTGCGGCGGCCCAGGCTTCGGCTAGCGCGGGCGCGGCTGCGGCTGGTGCTCTGGGGCTGCCGCCTGCGGCTGGGTTGGCCGCAGCGTTGCCGCCGGAGTTGGCGGCGCTCAATACCGGTTTCGGTAATACCGGTGCGTGGAATTTGGGTATCGGCAACACCGGCGACTTCAACCTGGGCAGTGGCAACACCGGCTTGTCGAATTTGGGTATCGGCAATATCGGTAACGGGAACCTGGGTGGCGGCAACCTCGGGAATGTGAACCTCGGTGGCGGCAACATTGGCTCTTTCAATCTGGGTAGCGGGAACCTTGGTGACACCAACATTGGTAGCGGCAACATCGGCAACCTGAACCTCGGTGGCGGGAACATCGGCGATGGGAACTTCGGCGGCGGCAATATTGGCAGCGGGAACCTGGGCGGCGGCAACATCGGTTCGACGAATGTTGGTAGCGGCAACCTCGGTTCCTTCAATTTGGGTAGCGGCAATATGGGCAGCACCAACTTGGGCTTCGGGAACTTGGGTAACGGCAACTTCGGCTTTGGAAACAACGGCAACAACAACATCGGCTTTGGGCTCACCGGTGACAATCAGGTGGGGATCGGTGCGCTGAATACGGGGATCGGGAACTTTGGTTTCGGGAACTCGGGGAACAACAACATCGGGTTCTTCAACTCCGGCGATAACAACATCGGGTTCTTCAACTCCGGTGACGGAAACTTCGGCTTCTCCAACGCCGGCAACATCAACACCGGCTTCTGGAACGCCGGAGCCACCAACACCGGCTTCTCGAACGCGGGCAGTATCAACTTCGGCTTCGACAATGCCGGTGCAGGTAACTTCGGAGTCGGCAACGCCGGCGCCGACAACATGGGCTGGGGCAACTCGGGTAACTTCAACACCGGCGACTTGAATTCAGGTTCGGTGAATACGGGTGGCTCCAACTCCGGTAACACGAACACCGGGTGGGGTAACTCCGGTGACACCAACACGGGCTTGTTCAATTCGGGGGACTTGAACACCGGTATTGGTAGCTCGACTGACCAAACGGGTCCGAACTCGGGTTTCAACAACACCGGGACCGGTAGCTCGGGCTTCAACAACGTCGGTGACGGAAACTCGGGGCTGGCGAACACGAACACGGGTGCCTTCGGTATGGGTAACTCGGGTTTCTTCAACTCGAGTGGTGGCGGGAACGTGGGTTTCGGCAACACCGGTGAAGACAGCAACATAGGTATCTTGAATGTGGGCAGCGGCAATGTGGGTGTGGGTAACTCGACGTCCGGCGGGGCTGGTGGCGTGTTCCCCGTGAATGAGTCCAGCTTGTTTTAGAGTCTCGTGGCCCTAAACGTGGGCTGGAAGGGACAAGGAAATGGCTGGTCGTAAGAGGTATGCCGCCGAAGACATTGTGCGCAAGCTGCGCCGAGCTGATGAGCTGGCCGCCGGCGGCAGCTCCGGTGAGCAGATCGCTGCCGAGCTGGGGGTATCGGCGGCCACCCTGTACAACTGGCGCCGAGCCTACGGGGGAATGGATCTCGATGCGGCCCGCGAGCTCAAGGAACTGCGCGAGCAAAACGGGCGGCTCAAACGGCTGTTGGCCGAGGCCGAGCTCGTCAAAGACGCCCTACGTGAGGTGGCCAAGGGAAAATTTTGAGCCCAGCCGCCAAACGCCGCGCCGTGGACATGCTCACAGAAGTCAAGGGCATCTCAGAACGGTTGGCGTGCCAAGCGGTTGGGCTGGCCCGCTCAACCTACCGACGTGTCCGTATCGACCAGACCCCGGCGGACCCGGATGCCGATCTGCGGGCCTGGCTGCGTTCCTACGCCCGCAAACACCCCTGTCACGGGTTTCGCCGTGCGTGGTCGGCGTTGCGCTACGACGAGCATCACCAGGTCAACAAGAAGAAGATCCACCGGCTGTGGCGCCAAGAGGGACTGCAAGTCGCCGTCCGCTCCCCACGCAAACGTGGTGGTGTGCCCTCAGTGCCGCCGATCATCGCCGATGCCCCCAAGGTGGTGTGGGCGCTGGATTTTCAGTTTGACTCCACTATCGACGGCAGGTCGGTCAAGATCGCCTCGATGCTCGATGAGCACACTCGCGAGTCGCTGCTGGACATGACCGCACGCTCCATCACCGCCGAGGCGCTGGTCGACGAGCTCGAGCGAGTGTTCACCACTGCCGGGGGTCCGCCCACGGTGCTGCGCATGGACAACGGGCCGGAGCTGATTTCTCAAGCGTTGCAGCAGTTTTGCGACGGAAAAGTCGGGCTGACCTATATCCCCCCAGGTCAGCCCTGGAAAAACCCCTACATTGAATCCTTTAACAGCCGCTTACGAAAGGAGTGTCTGAACCGCAACTACTGGACTGACCTGCTCGAAGCCAAGGTGGTGATCAGCGATTTCAAACACGAGCACAACCACCGCCACCGCCACTCATCGCTGGGTTATCGCACTCCGGCCGAATACGCTGCCCAATGCAGCCACACCCATCACCCCATAGCCTGCGACATCAACTAAAATCCAGATCAACAACAACCTGGCTCTAATTCCAGGTGGACCCGATATCGGGGACCAGCCACTGGGACCGGTGATAACTCGGGTGTGCTGAACACGGGAACCAACAGCTCGGGCGGTTTCAACACCGGCGACATGCAGTCTGGGTTCTTTAACTAGCAACCCAGTGACCGGCGGTGCGTCACTGACGCTGTCGGCCATGCGTATCGGGCTCTCAGCGGATCCCGGTTCCTCGTAATTGAGGGTTTAGAGGAAGTCAAGCCCATCGGGGGAAGCGGTCTTCCGATGCGTAACGTTCTTTCACCGTCGATCAGGAAGACGTCGGCGTGCAGCACGCTTCCTGTGGCCCACTAACTCTGTTCCACGAACGGCCTCAACGCGCAGCCCCGTATTGGCTAACGCCTACGAATCAGACGACTCAGCGTGTTGCCAGGATGAGGGGCATAAACTGTCGACCACCAACCACGGGGCTTGACCCCTTGGGTTGGACACGGGATTTGTGGTTAGGCGGCTTGGGGCAGCGTAGCGGATAGGTGGGTCCTCTCGTAGGTGGCGGGGCTGAGCTGGTTGCAGTAGGAGTGGCGTCGTGTGGTGTTGTAGCGGGCCAGCCAGCGAAAGACCTCGCGTCGGCAGGTGGGGGCGTCGTCCCAGCTGTGTCGGTCTTGGAGGACCTCGCGTTTGAGGGCGGCGTTGACCGATTCAGCCAGGGCGTTGTCGGCGCTCGATCCGATAGCGCCCATGGACTGGGTGACCCCCAACCGGGTACACAGTTTCGCGAAATCCTGTGACGTGTACTGGCGTCCGTGGTCACTGTGGAATACCGCACCACCCAGACTGCCCCGTAGCGCCTCGGCGGCCTTGAGGGCATCTTCGACCAGTTCGGTGCGCATATGCTCTGCGATCGCCCACCCAGTGATCCGCCGAGACCAGCAGTCGATGACGGTGGCCAGATACAGGTTAGCGCCGCTAGCCAGCGGCAAGTACGTGATGTCCCCAACGTATCTCTTGTTGGATTCAGAAGCGGTGAAATCTCGTTTAAGCAGGTCAGGATATTTCTGTGTGGTTTTATCTGGTCTGGTTGTGCGGACACGGCGGCGGCACCGATACCCAGCGATCCCCGCTACGCGCATGACTCGGGCTACTCGCTTGTGGTTGACCCGCTCAGTATCAGCAACACCGTCGTTGAGTTCAGCGGTGATCCGCGGGCACCCATAGGTGTTGTCCTGATCATGTATTGCGCGAATACGCTCGGCCAACACCGCATCAGCAGCGGTTTGAGCTGCCCGCGTGGCTGCTGCCTGACACCAGGTGTAAAACGATGATCGAGCGATCTCGACGACCTGGCATAGCCGCTTCACCTCGAAGGCGTGTCGGTGATCGGCAACGAACTGAAAGCGACTCACCAGTTCGTCTCCCCAGCGAAATACTTGGCCGCCGACCGCAAAATGTCCCGCTCGGTGGCCAGCCGGGTCTTCTCGGCACGCAACGCCTGGTTCTCAGCATGGAGCCGTGCCACCGCTTGTTCGGGGGTCTCGCCACCCGGGGCCCCTACGGCAACCGAACCGGGTTTACGGTGCCGAATCGGCACACCGTGGGCCTTGCACCACGCCGATAACGTTGGGTCGCTCAAGCCAAGCTCAGCAGCGATCATGCTGATCGTCGCACCAGCGGTATCCCGATACAACGCAACCGCATCCCGCTTGAACTCATCAGGGTAACTTTTCCTTGCCATAGGGGTGGATCATCTCGCTTCCCCCAGGAACATCCTGGGATTCAGCGTGTCCAACCCAAGGGGTCAAGCCCCCACGAAGCAAACGATGGGCAGGAGGGCGGCTGCGGCAATTCTGGGCGCTCCGACGGCCGCCGCGCAGATCAACGATTCCTCATAACCAGCGGAGACGCCTGTCAACACTGTCCCCCTGGCAGCGAGATCGTCAGCGTGGTCGCGATTGGTGATCGCCGTCAGGCCCACATTGGTATCGGAATTGGCCAGCGCCTGGACGCTTCCGTTTATTGGAGACAAAGGCTGAACCTGTGCGAACTGAACAGCAGAATCGAGCAAACCCGGCTCCGACGGAAGTGGGCTCGACCACATGTGTGATCGTCGGTGGCGGACCGGCCGGAATGGTGCTCGGGTTGCTGTTGGCCCGTGCCGGCGTGGATGTCACCGTGTTAGAGAAGCATGCCGACTTCCGGCGTGATTTCCGAGGTTCTACGGTGCATTCGGCGACCCTACGGCTTCTTGACGAGCTGGGCCTCGCGGAGCGGTTTTCCAGCCTTCCGCACAGCGTAGTGCGGCAAATGAAATTTGACCGGGCCGGGCGATCGGTGACGGTCGCCGATTTCAAGCGGCTGCGGCAGCCGCACCCGTACATTGCTTTGGTGCCGCAGTGGGATTTGTTGAACCTGCTCGCCGAGGCTGGGGAATCTGAGCCGACGTTCACATTGAGGATGCGCACCGAAGTAACTGGCTTGCTTCGCGAGGGCGACAGGGTCACCGGTGTGCGCTATGAAGGGCCTGAAGGCCCCGGGGAACTGTCAGCCCATCTCACCGTCGCATGCGACGGTCGTTGGTCACGGGCTAGGTCAGAGGCCGGGCTAATCCCGCACGAGTACCAGGTCGACTTCGACTTGTGGTTGTTTCGGTTGCCGAACGCGAACGTCTCCGGCTTCCGCTCAGCGCCAGGCAAGGCGTTATGGATATCGTCGCATCGGGACTACATGCAGGTCGCCTACGTCGGGCCAAAGGGCAGCGATGCGCAGTTGCGGACGCGTGGTGTTGACGTATTGCGCAGCGAAATCGTGCAGTTGCTACCGGAAGCCGCTGCATCGGTGGCGGAGCTGACGCTGGACGACGTCAAGCACTTGGATGTGCGGGTGAACCGTCTACGTCGTTGGCACACCGACGGTCTGCTCTGTATCGGCGACGCGGCTCACGCGATGTCCCCGGTGGGCGGCGTGGGCATCAACCTCGCGGTGCAGGACGCTGTTGGGGCAGCTATCGTTCTTGCCAAGCATCTTCGCCGCCAACGTGTTTCGAATCGCCATCTTGTCGCGGTCCGACGTCGCCGGGTTTTATCCGCGGCCGTGACCCAGGCAGTCCAACGAATTATGCATAAGCGCATGGTAGGCCCGGTTCTACGCGGTGAGAACGTTGGTGGGCCGAGTAAGATGCTGACAGTGTTCGAGCGGTTCCCTTTTCTGGCTGTCGTTTCCGCCCATTTTCTGGGCGTGGGGGTGCGCGCCGATCACGCGCCGCTGTACGCTCGTCGGTCCGGGCAGCTGCGGTCGCAATAGCTAGGGGCGCGGCATGCTTTGGTCCGCCAACAGCGCTCCGGGCAGCGTTTGAGGTCCGTATCTCACCGAGCGCATCGCCAGATATCTCATTGGGGCGACGGGTTCATACCCCGGCCTGGGCTCTGGATGGTGAAGAGCGTCCATTCCGTGCGGGGCTGAGTCAGGGCAACAGGTGGGCGGCGTGATCGGCCAGGTCGAGCAGTGGCTGCGGGGCGATGCCCAACACGACAGTTACCGCGGCGCAGGTGGCAATGGTGGCCTTGCTGAGGATTCCTGGTGCCACTACATGCGGCGTGGCATCGGATGCCTCGGTGAAGAACATCAGCACGATCACTCGCACGTAGAAGTACGCCGCCACTCCGCTGGAAATCACACCGACAATCACCAGGGGTACCGCCCCGCCTTGGGCAGCAGCCTTGAACACCGCGAATTTGCTGACGAATCCGCTGGTCAACGGAATCCCGGCGAACGCGAGCAGAAACATCGAAACCATCAGGCCGACAAGGGGAGAGCGCTGTCCCAGCCCGGCCCAGTGGGACATGGTGGCGTCTTCCTGCCCATCGGCGCCACGGACCAGCCCGACGATGGCAAACGCGCCCACAGTGCTGAAGCTGTAGGCGACCAGGTAGAACAACGTTGCCGAGAGACCGGCGGAGTTGTCAGCGATCACGCCGGTGAGGATGAAACCGACGTGTGCGACCGACGAATAGGCGAGCATCCGCTTGACGTCAGTTTGGGTCACGGCGGTGACGGTGCCCACCGCCATGGTCAAGATCGATATCGCCCAGAGAAGAGGCCGCCATTGGTCGTGCAGCGGTGGCAGCGCAACATAGACCACTCGCAGCAGCGCACCAAACGCCGCTACCTTCGTGGCCGACGCCATGAACCCGGTGACCGGTGTGGGTGCCCCCTGGTACACGTCGGGAATCCAGGAGTGAAAAGGAACCGCGCCCACCTTGAAAAGCAAACCGACTGAGAGCAACGCGACACCGACCAGCGCCATCGAATCGTCGCTGCGCCCTGCCAGCGCATCGCGAATACCCGGCAGGGTCAGCGTGCCGGTCGCGCCATAGAGCAACGCGACGCCGTAAAGAAAAAACGCGGACGAGAACGCACCCAACAGGAAGTACTTCAGCGCCGCTTCCTCCGACAGCAGGCGCCGATGACGGGCCAGCCCGCACATGAGGTACAGCGGCAGCGACAAAACTTCCAGGGCGACGAACATTGTCAGCAGATCATTGGAAGCCGGAAAAACCATCATGCCCCCGACAGCGAGCATCGCTAGCGGGAAGAGCTCCGTCTGGGCAGTGCCGGCGTCTTCGGCCTCGCGCTCGGCGTCGCTGCCGGGAACCGCCGAAGCCTGGGGCGTAAAGGAATCCAGCCCGGCAATGTGGCCCCGGTTGCCGGCGGCTAGCGCGACCTGACCCACCCGAAGCATCTGCCCGCCGGAGCTGCGTTCAGCCATGAAAATGATCGCCATTACGCTGACCAGCAGCACAGTGCCCTGTAGGAACAGGGTAGGTCGGTCGATAGCCATCGCCCCCAACACTGCGCCGTGACCGGTCGTTGGGACCGACTTGGCCACCACAACAACTGCGATAAGTGCTGACACCGAACCGCCGAGGGCAAGGGTGACCTGCGCGCCATATCGCAGCCGGCGTGGCAGGAACGCCTCAGCTAGCACGCCGGCCACCGCGACGCCGAACACAATGAGCATCGGAGACAGCAGGAAGTACTCGATGTTGGGGCTGGGTAGGCTCATTGGTGCGGTCCTCCGGCTGTCCGGGCCACGCCTACGCCCGAAACTGGTTGTGTCGCTTTGGGCGCGGGATCATGCTGACCGATGGTGGTCATCGTGTTCTCGACCGCCGGGTTGATGAGATCGAGCATCGGTTTGGGGTAAACGCCGAGCGCAAGAATCAGCGCCATCAGCGGGGCAACCACCACCATTTCGCGCGGCACCAGGTCACCGATTCGTTCGTTGCCGCCAGCCACGGGGCCGGTCATCACGCGCTGGTAGAGCCAAAGCATGTATATCGCCGAGAGAACTAGCGCGGTGACGCCGAATGCTGCCGCCAGCCAGTAGCGGTTGTATGTACCTAGCAGGACCAGGAATTCGCTGATGAACGGGGCAAGACCGGGCAACGACAGGGTTGCCAACGCCGAGACGAGGAACGTGCCGGCCAAGATTGGGGCCACCTTCTGCACACCGCCGTAGTCGGCTATCTTGCGGCTGCCGTGTCTTGATATGAGGAAGCCGGCGATCAGGAAGACCGCAGCAGTCGACAGGCCGTGGTTCAGCATGTACAACGTCGATCCGCTCTGGCCCTGGGTGGTCATCACGAAAATACCCGCGATGATGAACCCGAAGTGCGAAATCGATGTGTAGGCGATCAACCGCATCATGTCGGTTTGGCCGATGGCCACAATGGCGCCGTAGATAACCCCGACGATGGCCAAAGTTACTATCAGTGGTCGGAAATACGTTGAGGCATCCGGAAACAACTGTAGGCAGTAGCGCAGCATGCCGAAGGTGCCCACCTTGTCCATCACCGCCATCATCAGCACCGCCGTGGCCGGAGTGGACTCGACGGCGGCGTCTGGCAGCCAGCGGTGGAACGGCCATAATGGCGCCTTAATGGCGAACGCGAACATGAAGCCTAGGAACAGCGCTTTGGACACCGCGGGGTCCACGCCGTAGCGGCCCGACGAAACACCGGACACGATCTCGCGGAAGTCGAACGTGGCGGCGCCGTGCTGTGCTGTCACCACATAGAGGCCGATCACCGCTGCCAGCATGATCAACCCGCCAAACAGGTTGTACAGCAGGAACTTCACCGCGGCACGTGATCGACCGGAACCCTGGCCGAAACCACCAATGAGGAAATACATCGGGATGAGCATGGCTTCGAAGAACACGTAGAACAGCAACACGTCGAGCGCGATCACTGAGATCAGCACCATCGACTCGATAGCCAGAGTCAAGGCCACGTAAGCGTGTACGCCGCGTGTGCGTTGGCCACCGTCGTTCCAGCCGGCTACCAGCAGCAGTGGAATCAGCACAGTGGTGAGCAGCACCAGTACTACCGCGATGCCGTCCACACCGACGGTGTAGCCGGCGCCGAATGCTGGTATCCACGAATGATCTTCGACGAATTGGTACGGGGCGGCGCTGGCGGTGTCAAAGCTGACCGCGACCTCGATTGCCAGGGCCAGCACCAATACGCTGACCACCAGGCCAGTCCACTTGGCCAGCTGCCCTAGTCGTGGGGGCAGCAGGATGATTAGCACAGCACCGGCTAGCGGCACCAGCCACAGAACGGTCAGACATCCGATGCCGCTCACCGGCGCCGCTCCTCTCTCCGGCAGGTGGGAGATGCCCCCACATGGCTGCTTTGCATTGCATTGTCGCCGGCGGGCATGACGCGCCGCTGCTCCGCATCGCTTCGCTCTGCATCGTCGCCGGCGTGAGGCATGACGCGCCGCTCCTCCGCATCGCTTCGCTCTGCATCGTCGCCGGCGCGGCTCACCACAGCTGCACCGCCAGAATCGCCGCGGCCACCAGGACCGCACCAGCCAGCATGGATAACGCATAGCTGCGGGCGAAGCCAGTTTGCGTTTGTCGAAGCCGATTCGACGCCCAACCCACCAGGCCAGTAAGCGCGTTGACTGGCCTGTCCACACCAGCATCGTCGACCCCGACCACTGCGTGGGTCAGCTGCGCGCCAGGGCGCATGAACACCTCCTCGTTGAAGGCATCGCCGTAGAGGTCGGCGCGTGCCGCCTTCGTCAGCGTCGAGACTCTGACGGGGGCCACCCGCGGGATAGGGGCGGTGCCGTACATCCGGTAGGCCACCGCGATACCTATGGCGACAACGCCCAAAGCCAGGGTGCTGCTGACCCAGGTTGGTAGGGCATGGGTGGTTTCCTCGCCGACGCCCACAACCGGTTCTAGCCAGTGCTGCAAAGTTCCCCCCACGGCCAGTAGGCCGCCCGAGAACACCGAGCCCACAGCAAGCAAGATCATGGGCCACATCATCAACTTCGGTGCTTCGTGCGGATGAGCGCTCGGAGCCCAGCGACGCTGGCCGAAGAAGGTCATGAGCATGACCCGCGTCATGTAGAACGCTGTGACCCCGGCGCCTAGCAATGCGGCCCCGCCCAGCACATAGCCGCGGGTGTCGCCGGCGCCCAACGCCGCTTCGATGATGGCGTCTTTCGAGAAATAGCCCGCGAACGGCGGAACACCGATAATCGCCAGATATGCCAGCCCGAAGGTTGTGAAGGTAACCGGCAGAGCGGCGCGCAGGCCACCGTAGCGGCGCATGTCCTGCTCTTCGTCCATTGCGTGGATCACCGCGCCAGACCCCAGGAACAGCCCTGCCTTGAAGAAACCATGAGTGAGTAGGTGCATGATCGCAAATGCGTAGCCGGCCGGACCCAGCCCGGCGGCCAGCACCATGTAGCCGATCTGGCTCATCGTCGAGGCAGCCAGCGCGCGCTTGATGTCGTCCTTGGCGCAGCCGATGAACGCCCCAAGCAGCAACGTGACCGCGCCGACGACGACCACCGCCAGTTGCGCGTCCGGCGCCAGGTTGTACAGCGGGTTCGACCGCACGATCAAGTACACGCCGGCGGTTACCATCGTTGCGGCGTGGATGAGCGCGGACACCGGGGTGGGGCCCTCCATCGCGTC
Source organism: Mycobacterium sp. (assembly GCF_965230835.1). Lineage (GTDB taxonomy): Bacteria > Actinomycetota > Actinomycetes > Mycobacteriales > Mycobacteriaceae > Mycobacterium. The sequence continues at coordinate 1,089,085 of NZ_CBDDLW010000002.1, read as the reverse complement.
GCCCAACCAAGCCTGCAGCGGAACTTGTGCGGACTTGGCGCACGCACCCAACAGCAGCAACAAACCGATCGCGGTCAGCGCGCCGCGATTCGCGCCGGGCGCGCCGGCGAACACCCCTGCGTATGAGAGAGTGCCGAAGTTGCTGAACATTACGAACATGCCCAGGGCAAGGCCGGCGTCTCCGACCCGGTTCATCACGAACGCCTTCTTGGCCGCGGTGGCCGCCGACGGCTTGTGATACCAGAAACCGATCAGCAGATAGGACGCCAGGCCGACGCCTTCCCACCCGACATACAACAACACGTAGTTGTCCGCGACGACCAGCAGCAGCATCGACGCCAAGAACAAGTTGAGATAGCCGAAGAACCTGCGGCGGTCCGGGTCGTCAGCCATATAGGCGACCGAATAGATGTGAATCAGCGAGCCGACTCCGGAAATCAGCAGTACAAAGCACATAGCCAACTGGTCGATCTGAAACCCGAAGTCGACCTGTAGTTGCCCGACGGGTATCCAGGTGAATATCTTCTGGTCGATCATCCGGTCGGCTTCGTCCCGGCTGAGCATGTCCGCCAGCAGTTTGGCGCCTACCCCGAACGCGGCGAGGGCCGCCGCACAGCCCAACCAATGCCCCCACCGATCGGTGCGTCTGCCGCCCAACAGCAAGATCGCGGCACCAGCCAATGGCAGGGCCACCAGCAGCCAGGTTAAGTGTGTCATCGTGGCGTTCTCAGCCTTTGAGTAGATTCGCGTCGTCAACCGACGCTGATTTTCGGGCACGGAAAATCGCCATAATGATGGCCAGGCCGACGACGACCTCGCACGCGGCTACCACCATGGTGAAGAAGGCGATCATTTGCCCGTCGAGTCGACCATGCATCCGCGCGAAAGTGACAAACGCCAAATTGACGGCATTGAGCATCAGCTCGACGCACATGAACATCACAATCGCGTTGCGGCGTAGCAGCACACCCGACGCCCCGATGGTGAACAGGAGCGCCGAGAGGTAGAGGTAATTGGCCGGATTCATGACGCACCTCCCTTGATGGCGTCGCGCGCCGGAGTCTGCGGGCCGTCGACCCCGCGGGTCTGCAGTATTGGCGGGACAGACAACTCTGAATAGGAGCCGTCCGGAAGCATCGCGGCCATGTCAACCGCGTTGTGGCGGGCGTACACGCCCGGGCTGGGCAACGGGGTGGGATGACCGCCGGGGCGGAAACGCTGCTGGGAGAGTTCGCGCTGAGTCTTGCGTTGCGCGAAACGTTCTCGGTGCGCCAGCACCATCGCCCCCACAGCCGCGGTGATCAGCAGTGCGCTGGTCAATTCGAATGCCCACAAATAGCGTGAGAAGATCAGTGCCGCCAATCCTTCGACGTTGCCGTTTGCGTTGGCGGCGTTAAGTCCGGCGAAACTTCCGGTTGCCGCATTGCCGATCGCGCCGACCAGCAGCACGCCGAACCCCACACCGGCTGCTGCCGCAGCGACTCGTTGGCCGTGCAGTGTTTCCTTCAGTGATTCCGCGGAGTCCACGCCGATGAGCATCAGCACAAACAAGAACAGCATCATCACCGCGCCGGTGTACACCACGACTTGAACGACGCCCAAGAACGGTGCGTCCTGGGCCAGGTACATCACGGCCAGGATGATCATGGTCATCGCCAAGAACATCGCCGAGTAAACGGCGTTGACGGCCAGCACCAACCCGAGTGCCCCGATCAGCGCCAGCGTCCCCAGCACCCAGAACAACACAGCTTCGCCGGTGGAAGTGCGGGTGATCGCTTCGGTTGCCGCTTTCGTGGCGAGTACCGCGATCATCGGGAATCTCCGGAAGTCTGGCTTTCGCGCAGGCCGTTCGCGGTCACGTTTCCTTGGTAGTAGTCCTTGTCGGTAGCGCCCGCTGTTCTTGGATGCGGCGGCGCGGTCATCTCCGGCAGCAGCGGAGCCAGCAGCCGGTCCTTTTCGTAGATCAAATCGGCGCGGTTGTCATCGGCCATCTCGTAGTCGTTGGTCATTGTCAGTGCACGCGTTGGGCAAGCCTCGATGCACAACCCGCAACCGATGCAACGCAAATAGTTGATCTGGTACACCCGGCCGTAGCGTTCTCCCGGCGAATACCTCGCCGCTTCGGTGTTATCGGCACCTTCGACGTAAATCGCATCCGCTGGGCAGGCCCAGGCGCATAGTTCGCAGCCGATGCATTTCTCCAGACCGTCTGGGTACCGGTTGAGTTGGTGACGGCCGTGATAGCGCGGTGCCACGGGCCCGGGCTCCTCCGGATACTCCTCGGTGACCGGCTTTTTGAACATTGAGCCAAACGTCACGCCGAATCCTGCTAGGGCGTCCAAGAACTTAGCCACGTGCGTTCTCCTTGCTGGCACCGACCGGTTTGGTAGTGGCTTGCGCCGGCAACGGTGGTGTCGGGAATACCGGTTCGAGGCCGCTGAAGGTTTCTGGCCCGTCAGGGCTTTGTAGGTTTTCGATCTCGGCGCGCTCTCTACGGTGCCGCCGCGCCAGCGCGCGAGCGCTTGGGGCGCTGAATGGTTTTCGCAGCGAAAGCACCAGCGCCGCAGCGACAGTGAGGCTGCTTAGTACCAGGACCAGGGTCCAATGTGCGTAGCCCGCGTTCCGCAGCGAGGCGACAACCGCAGCGATCATCACCCACACCAGAGAAGCTGGGATCAGTAATTTCCAGCCCAGTGCCATGAACTGGTCGTATCGAAGCCGGGGGAGCGTGGCTCGAAGCCAGAAATAGATGAACAGAAAGCCCCATACCTTGGCGGTAAACCAGAGCACCGGCCACCAGCCTGTATTAGCGCCGTCCCACATGTTCAGCGGCCAGGGAGCATGCCAGCCGCCGAGGAACATGGTGGCGGCCAGCGCCGAGACTGTCGTCATGTTGACGTATTCGGCGAGCATGAACATCGCGAACTTCAACGAAGAGTATTCGGTGTGGAAACCCGCGACCAGTTCACCTTCGGCCTCGGGCAAGTCGAACGGCGCCCGGTTAGTCTCGCCCACCATCGAGATGAGGTAGACGACAAATGAAGGCAGCAGCAAGAAGATGTACCAGACGCGGTCTTGGGCGGCCACGATCTGCGATGTCGACATCGTACCGGCGTAGAGGAAGACCGCCCCGAAGGACAGGCCCATCGCGACCTCGTACGAGATCACCTGGGCGGTTGAGCGAACCCCGCCCAGCAGCGGATAGGTGGACCCTGACGCCCAGCCACCTAGCACGATGCCGTACACGCCGATCGCCGACAACCCCAGGATGAACAACACGGCGACGGGAAGATCGGTCAGCTGCAGCGGCGTCCGGTGACCGAACACCGATACCTCGGGGCCGAACGGAATGAACGCGAACGCAGTGAATGCGGGAATCACCGAAATCACAGGCGCCAGCATGTAAACCAGCCAGTCGGTGCCACGAGGGGTGATGCTTTCCTTCAGCGCCAGCTTGATTCCGTCCGCCAAGCTTTGCAGGTAACCGTTCGGGCCCACCCTGTTTGGGCCGGGACGCAGCTGCATGCGGCCCAGTAGCTTCCGCTCGGCCAGGATCGCCATCAGGACCGTCAGCATGAGGAACACGAAGATCGCGATCGCCTTGGCAACGACAAGCCACCAGGTGTCGTGTCCGAAGGCCGTGAGGGTCATATGCGCCGCTCCTCTGCCTCGGAAGCGGGAGGAGCGGCCACATCGCTGGGTTTTGTATCGTCTGCTGCGGCGCCAACTCCGATTGCCACGATGCTCCCGATCGTTGCGCCCAGTTGTTGGTAAACCGCGGAGCCCGGTGAGTTCAGCGGAAGCCACACCACCCGGTCGGGCATGTCGGTGACGGCCAGCGGCAGGGTGATCGCACCTCGCGATGTGCTGACTGCGACGAGATCGCCCTCGGCGGCGCCTATCTCGGCCGCGGTACCAGGCGCCAGCCGCACCACCGGCGTACGTGCGGTCCCGGCCAGATGCGGTTCGCCGTCTTGCAAGCGGCCGCCGTCGAGCAGCATCCTCCAGCCGGTCAGTATGGCCTCACCCGCGCCAGGATTGATGGGTTTGCGGGCGGCGATAGCTGGGCTGGCGGCGCGTTTGGCGTCCCAGCTGCCCAGCCTGGACAATTCTGCGCGGGCCGCTTCGGCGGTGGCCACGCCTAGGTACACACCCATTTCATCGGCCAGTGCATCCAGTACACGATGATCGGGCTGGGTGCTCTGTAGCGTGCTTGCCGGTAGGGCGGGGCCGAACCCACGGTAGCGGCCTTCCCAGTTCACGAACGCGCCGGACTTCTGTGTTGTCGGTGCGACCGGAAAAACCACGTCGGCGCGGTCGGTGACCGCGCTGTGCCGAAGTTCCAGGCTGACAACGAAGCTGGCGGCGTCCAGGGCCGTCAGCACCGCGTCCGGATCCGCGAAGTCGGCGGGTTCGATGCCGCCGACCAGCAGCGCGTTGAGGCTCCCGTCGGTAGCGGCGGCCAGAATGGCATCGGTGTCACGGCCAACCGCGGGCGGCAGTTCGTCGACGTTCCAGGCGGCGCACACCTGTGAGCGGGCCGCGTCGTCGGCCATTGGCCGGCCACCTGGCAGGAGCCTGGGCAACGCACCGGCTTCGAGGGCGCCGCGCTCTCCGGCCCGGCGGGGCACCCACGCCAGGCTTGCCCCGGTGGCGTCAGCGAGGCGCGTTGCGGCGGATAGTCCGCCGGGCACCGTGGCCAGACGTTCGCCGACCATGATGACCGCGCCGGGGGAGGCCAACAGGTCTCCTACCTCGCCGGTCGCCAGCTCATCCAATGCCGAAGCCTCTTCGCCGGGAACCGTCTTGAGTAAGTGACCAGACATCTTCTTCAGCGCACGAGTGGCGAATGGGGCGATCGCGTACACCGGAACGCCGTGTTTGCGTGCCGCCTTGCGTAACCGCAGGAACACGATGGGCGACTCGTCTTCGGGCTCGAACCCGACCAGCAGAACCACCGGCGCTGATTCCAGGTCCGAATAGCTGACGGTGACGGGCCGCCCTGCGACGCGGGCTGCCAAGAAGTCGGCCTCCTCGCTCGAATGCGGTCGGGCCCGGAAGTCGATGTCGTTGGTGTCCAACGTGATCCGCGCGAACTTCGCATACGCGTAGGCGTCTTCCACGGTGACTCGGCCGCCGACCAGCACGCCGGCGCGCCCGCGGGCGTCCTTGAGCCCCCGAGCCGCCGCTACCATCGCGTGCGACCACGACGCTGCCACCAGGGCGCCACCAGCATCGCGGATCAGGGGAGTGGTGATTAGGTCCGGCTGGGTCGCGTAGTTGAATGCCCAGCGGCCTTTGTCGCAGTTCCATTCTTCGTTGACTTCGGGGTCGTCACCGGCGAGTCGACGCAGCACCTTGCCGCGGCGGTGGTCGGTGCGTTGTGCGCAGCCGGACGCGCAGTGCTCGCACACACTCGGGCTGGAAACCAAATCAAACGGGCGTGCCCGGAATCGGTATGCGGTACCGGTTAGCGCGCCTACCGGACAGATCTGAACCGTGTTGCCCGAAAAGTAGGAGTCGAAGGGCTCGGACGTGTAGATGCCGACCTGCTGCAGGGCGCCGCGCTCCTGCATATCGATGAAGGGGTCGCCGGCGATCTGGTCGGAAAACCTGGTGCATCGGGCACACAAGATGCAACGTTCGCGATCCAGCAACACTTGGGAGGAGATATTGATGGGCTTGGCGAACGTTCGCTTGACGCCGGTAAAACGAGAATCGGCTCGGCCGTTGGACATTGCTTGGTTTTGCAGCGGGCATTCGCCGCCCTTGTCGCACATCGGGCAATCCAGCGGATGATTGATCAGCAGCAGTTCCATCACACCGTGCTGGGCCTTGTCGGCGGCTTCAGAGGTGAGTTGGGTTCGCACCACCATGTCGTCGGTGGCGACGGTGGTGCACGATGCCAGTGGCTTGCGCTGTCCCTCCACTTCGACCAGGCACTGACGGCAGGCGCCGACCGGTTCGAGTAGCGGGTGGTCGCAGAACCGTGGAATCTGGACGCCCATCAACTCGGCCGCGCGGATCACCAGGGTCCCTTTGGGAACACTGATTTCGGCGCCGTCGATTGACAGAGTCACCATCGTCGGCTGGCTTACGCCGCCGCCGGTTTCGGTGCCGGCGGCACCGGAGGATGTGGTCATCGGGGCTCTGCGCCTTCCCTGTCTTCCTGCCCTGTCGTGGGGATGGAGTCCCGGGGGTCGAAAGGACACCCGCCTTCTTCGACGTGTGCGACGTATTCGTCGCGGAAGTGCTCGATTGACGACATCACAGGGCTCGCCGCGCCATCGCCCAACGCGCAAAACGACTTTCCCAAGATCGAATCCGAGATATCCAACAGCTTGCCAATATCTCCGTCGGTGCCGCCGCCGGTCTCGAGCCGCTCGTAGATTTGGTCCAGCCAGAAGGTGCCTTCTCGGCAGGGTGTGCACTTCCCGCATGATTCGTGCTTATAGAACTCGGTCCAGCGGCGCACCGCGCGTACTACGCACGTGGTCTCGTCGAAAATCTCCAGCGCTTTGGTGCCCAGCATCGAGCCCGCCGCACCCACGCCCTCGTAGTCCAGCGGCACGTCGAGATGTTCAGCAGTAAGCAATGGTGTTGAGGACCCTCCCGGAGTCCAGAATTTGAGTCGGTGTCCCGCTCGTACTCCGCCGGCGTAGTCGAGCAGCTCGCGTAACGTGATGCCTAGTGGAGCCTCGTACTGACCTGGGCGAGTGACGTGCCCGGACAGTGAATACAGCGTGAATCCAGGCGATTTCTCGCTGCCCATCGACCGGAACCATTCGATGCCGTGCAGAATGATCGACGGGACACTGGCAATCGTTTCGACGTTGTTGATCACGGTGGGGCAGCCATACAACCCAGCCACTGCCGGAAAGGGCGGGCGTAGCCGGGGCTGACCACGCCGGCCTTCCAGCGAATCGAGCAATGCGGTTTCCTCGCCGCAGATATAGGCGCCCGCGCCCGCGTGCACCACCAGCTCCAGGTCGAATCCCGAGCCGGCGATATCGCGGCCGAGAAGACCGGCGGAATAGGCCTCGGCCACCGCGTTCTGCAGGCGGCGCAACACTGGCAACACCTCACCGCGCACATAGATGAACGCGTGGTTGGCGCGGATTGCATAGGCAGCGATGATGACGCCCTCGATCAGCGTGTGGGGTGTCGCGAGCATCAGCGGGATGTCTTTGCAGGTACCCGGCTCCGACTCGTCGGCATTGACCACCAGGTAGTGCGGCTTGGCGGACGCGCTCGAATCGCTCTGCGGGATGAACGACCACTTTGTCCCGGTCGAGAAGCCCGCGCCTCCGCGCCCACGCAACCCGGAATCTTTGACGGTCTGAATCACTTCGGCGGGCTGCATTGCCAGAGCTTTCCGCATCGCCCGGTAGCCCTCGTGGCGTTGATAGGTCGCCAGCGTCCATGACTCGGGGTCGTCCCAGAAGCGGCTGAGCACCGGAGTCAGCGGTGTCGCCTGGGCGCCCGCGGGGCCAGCGGCAGCCATCACTGTCCTTCCCGGTCAGCTGGGGTAGGTGGCTCGGCTACCGGCCCGGTCTCGGGGGCAGCTGGTGCCTGCATACCGTTCTGCCGCGCTACCCGCAGCCCAGCCAACGTGGCGGCGCCGGCACCTCCTTGTCCTTGTTCGGGACGCTGGTCGGGTAGTCCTGCCAGCACGCGCGATGTCTCCCGGAAACCGCACAGTGGGGTACCGCGGGTAGGCGGCATCGGTGTTCCCGAACGCAGGGAGTCCACCAGTGCGCGCGCGGACTCTGGTGTCTGGTTGTCGAAGAATTCCCAGTTGACCATCACCACCGGAGCGAAATCGCAAGCGGCGTTGCATTCGATGTGCTGCAGGGTCACCGTTCCATCCGCGGTGGTCTCGTCATTGGCAATGCCGAGGTGGTCTTTGAGGGTGTCGAATATCGCGTCACCGCCCATGACTGCGCACAGCGTGTTGGTGCACACTCCGACCAGGTATTCCCCGGTGGGTTCACGACGGTACATGGTGTAGAAACTTGCTACCGCCGAAACTTCAGCTCCGGTCAATCCCAGCTGGCCGGCGCAGAACTCCAAACCCGCTGGGGTCAGGCAGGAGTCCTCGGACTGTACTAGGTGCAGCAGTGGCAACAGCGCTGACCGCTGATTCGGGTAGCGGCCGATGATCTCCTTGGCGTCGACCTCCAGCCGGGCTCGCACCTCAGGCGGATACGACTGCCGAGCATCGTCGGACGCGAATTGGTTGGGCTCTTCTGGCGGTGGGCCAAGCCGGATAAATACCCGTTCGCCTCCGTTGGCTTGCGGTCCGGTCATCGGTCAACCCCGCCCATGACCGGGTCGATGCTGGCGACCGCGGCGATCAAATCGGCGACCATCGCGCCTTCGCACATCGCGGCCACCGACTGCAGGTTCGTGAACGATGGGTCCCGGTAGTGCACCCGGTAGGGGCGAGTGCCGCCATCGCTGACCATGTGGACGCCCAGTTCACCGCGCGGTGATTCGACCGCCACATAGACCTGGCCTGGCGGAACCCGAATCCCCTCGGTAACCAGTTTGAAGTGGTGGATCAATGCCTCCATCGAGCCGCCCATGATCTTGGCGATGTGCTCGGGGGAATTGCCCATGCCGTCGGGACCGACCTTCAGGTCGGCCGGCCAGGCGATCTTGCGGTCATCGACCATGACTGGGCCCGGCTTCAACTTGTCCAGACACTGCTCAACGATCTTTAGCGATTCCTTCATCTCTTTGACGCGGATGATATAGCGGCCGTAGGCATCACAACTGTCGTCGGTGATCACGTCGAATTCGTAGTTCTCGTATCCGCAGTAGGGCTCGCTGCGCCGCATGTCGTGCGGCAACCCGGTGGAACGCAGCACCGGGCCAGTGATTCCCAGTGCCATGCATCCCGTCAAGTCCAGGTAGCCGACGCCCTGAGTGCGTGCTTTCCAGATTGCGTTTTCGTTGAGCAGGTCTTCCATTTCGCCCAGGGGCTGGCGCAGTTGTTTGATGGTTTCCGCGATTTCGCTGGCGGCGTTGGGTGGAAGATCCTGCGCCACGCCGCCGGGCCGGATGTAGGCGCTGTTCATCCGCAAACCGGTGATCGATTCGAACACTTTGAGGATGAGTTCGCGTCCCCGAAAACCGATGAACATCGGGGTCATCGCACCCAGCTCCATGCCGCCAGTGGCCAGTGCGACCAGATGCGACGAAACTCGGTTGAGCTCCATCATCATGACCCGGATCACGTTGACCCGCTCGGGTATCTCGTCGGTGATGCCGAGCAGCTTCTCTACGCCCAAGCAGTAGGCGGTTTCGTTGAAGAAGGGGGACAGGTAGTCCATCCGGGTCACGAAGGTGACGCCCTGGGACCAGTAGCGGTATTCGAGGTTCTTCTCGATTCCGGTGTGTAGGTATCCGATTCCGCACTGGACTTCAGTGACTGTCTCGCCTTCGATCTCCAGGATGAGCCGCAAAACCCCGTGCGTGGACGGGTGTTGGGGCCCCATGTTGACGACGATTCGTTCGCCAGGGTCCGCTTTGCGCGCGGCGTCGACGATCTGTTGCCAGTCTTGACCGCCAGCGACCAGGACGGTTTCGGCGGCGCCGGCTCCGTCGTGCGCCGTCGTACTCGCTTTGCTCATCAGTTGTAGCCCCTCCGCTCGTCGGGCGGAGGTATCTGCGCGCCCTTGTATTCGACAGGGACGCCACCGAGCGGGTAGTCCTTACGCTGCGGATGTCCCTGCCAGTCGTCAGGCATCTCGATTCGGGTAAGCGACGGATGCCCGTCGAAGATGATCCCGAAGAAATCGTAGGTCTCGCGCTCGTGCCAGTCGTTTGTCGGGTAGATCGCAAACAACGATGGGATGTGCGGATCACTTTCCGGTACAGACACTTCCAGCCGCAGGCGGCGATTGTGGGTGATCGACTGCAGTGGATACACGGCATGCAATTCACGGTCGGTTTCGTGTGGGTAGTGCACACCGTTGACACCGAGGCATAGCTCGAAACGCAATCCCGGCTGGTCGCGCAGCTGCTGAGCAACCTGCGGCAGCAGGTCTGGGCGAACGTGCAGCGTGAGTTCTGCGCGGTCGACCACGACTTTCTCTATCGCGTCTTCGAATTCGACGTCATCGCGCTTCAGTGCCTCCGCCAACTGGTCGGCAATCTCGTCGAAGTAGCCGCCGTACGGACGGGGGCTACTGCCCGGAAGCGCGACCTCCCGCACCAGTCGTCCGTATCCGGAGGTGTCACCGGTGCCGGAAACACCGAACATTCCGCGCCGAACGTCGACCACTTCTTCGGTGGTGGGTGCGGGACGGTCTTTTGTCTCCCGAGAATCGCGGTCCGACGCGCTCATCGCAGTAGTCCGTGCATCTCGATCGTCGGCTTGGCCGTCAACGCGGCTTCCTCCGTTTCGGCGATGACCCGCTCCCGGTTGACACCCAGCGGCATTTCCTGAATCTTCTCGTGCAGCTTGAGGATTGCGTGCAGCAGCATTTCGGGTCGCGGCGGGCAGCCGGGCAGGTAGATGTCCACCGGGACGACATGGTCGACGCCCTGCACAATCGCGTAGTTGTTGAACATCCCCCCCGACGATGCGCACACGCCCATCGCCAAGACCCATTTCGGCTCGGCCATCTGGTCATAGATCTGGCGTAGCACCGGCGCCATCTTCTGGCTGACTCGCCCCGCAACGATCATCAGATCGGCCTGCCTCGGTGTGGCCGAGAACCGCTCCATCCCGAATCGCGCTAGATCGAATCTCGGCCCGGCCGTCGCCATCATCTCGATCGCGCAGCAGGCCAACCCGAATGTTGCCGGCCACAGGGAGTTCTTGCGGACGTAGCCGGCTACTTTCTCGACCGTGGACAGCAGAATTCCGCCGGGCAGCTGTTCTTCTAGTCCCACGTCCTACCTCAATCCCACGTCAGGCCCCCGCGGCGCCACACGTAGGCGTAGGCCACGAACACCATGAGCATGAACACCACCATCTCGACGAGCGCGAACGTGCCGAGTGCGTCGTAGCTGACCGCCCACGGATAGAGGAACACGATTTCGATGTCGAAGACGATGAACAACATCGCGGTCAGGTAGTACTTGATCGGGAAACGCTGCCCGCTCTTTGCGCCGGTGCCGCTGGCGGCACCGGCGTCGGTCGGCTGGATTCCGCACTCGTAGGCCGCCACTTTCGACCGGTTGAAGCGAGACGGGCCGACAAGGCTAGCGATCACAACCGAGACCACGGCAAAAGCTGCGGCGATTGCCGCCAGCACCAAGATGGGTATGTAGACGTTCAACTCGCTCCATGATCCGTCGTACGGGCTGCCAGCTCAGCGGCCGGGCGATGACCAGGCTGCTGTGACTGAACGGGTTGGTAGACCATCACAGTGACCTTCAACATAGTCGCGCCACGCGGGTAGCCATTGCCCGGGGGTCAGGCTTTGGGTTGTGATCGGCCAACTGGCGGCCGCGTCAGCTAACCGCGCTGCGCTCATAGCAGCTCGTGGCGTCGAATACGTTCGGCCGGAACGCGGCGGTGATGACCACAGCCCAGGACTGATACCAGGAGATGCGGGCCGCGGGGACGGTCGCGATGGCCGGGTGCGGTGCCGGCGCAGCAGCGGCGGCGTCTTTGGCTGGGCACTATGGCTTCCGGCAGGTTCGGGATGGTGTTCTTCGGTGCCTTGCCGGCGGGCCCTGAGTCTCTGGACAGCAGCCATAGCCGAGAACGCGAGGCATTTTCGACGTGATCGAGGCGCTGTCGGTATTTGCCCGGGGGTCTGTCGGGTGCGCGTTCGCGCACCTAGTACGTCGGGGCGCCTAGCAGGCCAATAACTGTCTGACCCAGCACAAGGGGGTCGATGGGATGGGGCACCGCAGCCTCTGCGCGAGACCAACGAGCCAGCCAGGCGTCGTCTGGGCGACCGGTGAGCACCAGGATCGGCGGGCATACTGCCAGTTCGTCTTTGAGCTGTTTGGCGATCCCCATCCCGCCGGTCGGTGTCGCTTCCCCATCAAGGATCGCCAAATCGATGCCACCCGCATCCATGTGCCGGATCACCATCGGACCAGTTGCCACTTCGACGTAGCTCAATTCGGGCAGATCCGGGTGTAGACGGGTGCCTAGGGCAGCCATGACCTGTTCGCGGGTCTTGATGTTGTCGCTGTACACCAGGATCCGCAGGCTGTCGTTAGAGACGGGCACGGTGCAGATCGTACTGGTGGTGGTCCGGTAACTCCCGCGCGGCGGTCGTCGATGATGCTATCGGCGCTGCGGTGGTGAGGCGATGGGATTCATTCAGCGTGCCTGGGTGCAGGTACAAAGACGGCATCGGCGGTTGCGGCAGCGGTAGCTGAAACCATGCCCAGGGCATTCCAACCCAGGCCGAACTGGGAGCGGTTGACCTCGGCTTGTACCGACACTCGCACCGAGCCGTCGTCGAGCCTGGTGATGGTCGCGGGCAGTGTCACGGGCGCGGTGATGCCTTTGATGCTGAAGTCGGCCCGCACCTGCGCGGTCGCGCCGCCAGTGGGCGTCACCGCGGCAACAACGACCGTAATTTGGCCGAAGCGGTCGGCGTCGAAGAAGTCCGGGGAGAGCAGGTGCTTATCGCGGCGGCGTATGCCGGTGCTTAGCGACGCAACGCGCAGGTTGATTCGGCCAGAAACTTCGCCGGTGTGGTTGAGCTGGCCGTCGCCGGTGAACTCGGTGAATCTACCGGTGACGGTTAGCAGGCCCCACATGTTCTTGATCGAGAAGCTGACGGTCGAGCGTTCGGGAACCAGGTGCCACGATCCGGCGGCAGCAGGATCGGCCAGCAATTCTTCCAGCGCGTTCATCGCTACCTCATCTATCGGCGATGGTGGCCAACAGCTGATTGGCGACCGCGTTGACGGTGCCGGATTCAACTGCGGACATGAGCCGAACCCTACCCCTGTGTGTAGCCCGGGTGAGCGATCGCCAGCCGATGTCCTACCAGCGCGCGCAGGCAGGAGGTGGTTTTCGGGCCACTGCGGCCATCTAGGTCGCCGGCCCGGATGGCGGCGGCAAGGGTGGATTCATCGGCGAAGCCCAGTGTGCTCAGTGCTGCGCGGACGGCCGACTCGTCTTTGTCGAGCAACTCGCGTTCGACCATGCGCAAAGCGTTGGCCGCCACCCTCGCGTGGAAGTTCACCTGGCCGCTGGTTGCCTCCCGCACATCGTTTTCGAGGAATTCGGCCGCCGCGGCGACAAGTTCCGGCGCGGTCGGACGGCCGTGAATGCCAGCCACCGACAGGCCTGATGGCTCGTTTCGGGCTGTCGCGTGATGTGTATCTTCACCGCGCGGCTCGTCGAGCAAGTCGAGCAGATCCCACTCGGTCTCGCAGACCCGACGGCCTATTGCGGCCAGCTCCACCGAGCGGACTCGCCCGCTCAAGTGTCGCTCTGCCTGGTATCGGCAGATGACCCCCCAGCGCAGTGTGGCCAGCACCAGCCACCAATGAAACACAACTCGATCGACGGTGGTCCCACTGGCTTCCTCATAGGACCGCAGAAAGCTCTCGATGGTGTCCAGACCGCCGGCCCCGCGGGAGGCCGGCGCGCCGAACCGCCATGCGCGGATGCAGAACCATGCGAGGTCCTCGTAGGCCTCGCCGATGTGTACCAGCTCCCAGTCCAAAACAGCTGCAAGTCCGGATGAGTCGACGACGAGGTTCCCCATCCGGTAGTCGCCGTGCACGAGCACCTCCGGCGACGGCGGCGGCTGGTGGGCCGCGAGCCACGCGAACCCCCACTCGAAGGTGGCGGTGTTGTCACCCATGGCATCGAGTCGCTCGCGCCACTGCACGATTTGGTCCCCGCGGGCTAGGCGAGGGTCGCGGGCATCAGCCTGGTGGATTGCGGCCAGCGCTTGCGCACACTGACGCAGCAGCCGTCCCCGACCTGCGTCGTCAAGTTGGCGTTGGATCCGCCGCACGATGGTCTCGCCCTCGACCTTCTGGCATATCAGGAACGGATTACCAAGTGCCGCAGCGGAGTCATCGGACGTCAGGATGCGAGGGACTGGTGCCCCTGCCGCCGCGGCCGCTGACTGGACCCAGGCTTCGAGCTCCATGCCGGCGTGGATGCCATCGAGCGGACCGATACGCAGGATCAGCGAATGGCGGGTTCCACCGACCACGGCGTTGAATGCCCACGTGCTGCGGCTTGCTCCGCCGGTGAGGAGGCGCAGATTTTCGATTGCCACCTTGCCGCGCAGGACCGGGCGTAATGCGGCGGGCAATATATCCAGGAGTCGCTGGGTTTCGGTCATGGATAGGTCACTTCTTGCCAAAGCTAAACAGTCGCTGGGCTACCCGGCGGATCTGGATCTCTTCTGCGCCCTCGGTGATGCGGTAGCGACGATGGTGGCGGTAGATGTGCTCGAACGGCTCATGACGGCTGTAGCCGACCCCACCGAACACCTGCATCGCTCGGTCGGCCGCCTCGCATACCAGCCTGTTGGCGCGGTAGTTGGCCATCGAGACCTTGTCGGACACCTCTAGGTGATGATCGCGGTCCAGCTGTGATGCCGCGTAGTACACCAGCAACCGGACCATCTGTGCTTCAGTCTGCAGTTCGACAAGCGGCCATTGCACGGCCTGGTTCACTGACAGTGGCTTGCCGAACACCGTGCGTTCGTTGGCGTAGGCCACGGCTCGGTCGATGCAGTACTGGGCGGCGCCCAGGCTGCTGGCAGCCTGGCGAATCCTGTTTTCGTGCAGGAAGGTTTGGCCGACTTCGAGGCCGCGGTCAACCTGGCCGAGCACCGCGTCGGCCGGCACCCGAACCTCCACAAGCTCGACCTCGGCGTGGTCAGTGGGCATGTTGAAGGTCCACCAGTAGTAGGGCACATTGAAGCCGGGTGTCTTGGTGGGCACCAGGAACGCAGTGATACCTCGAGCTTGGCCGGACTCACCTGAGGTGCGGGCGAACACCAGATCATGGGTGGCGCGGTGCACGCCGGTATTGAATCGCTTGGCGCCATTGATGACCCAGTCGGAGCCGTCTTGCTCGGCGCGGGTTTCGAGCCAGGTGGCGTCTGACCCGTGATTAGGTTCGGTCAGCCCGAACGCCATCGACCGCGTGCCGGTGATGAGGGCCTCGGTCCATTCCTGTTTCTGCTCGTCGGTGCCGAACCGGTCCATCATGATGACCTGTGGGAAGTTTCCGACGATAGACGACTCGTCCTGCAAGTCGTTGTGCAGTCCGAGTCCCTTGTGTGCCAAATGTTCCCGGATCACGGCCATGTCAACGTTGGTCCCGTCACGGCCGCCGAACGCAGACGGCAAGCCGTAGCGCAGCCAGCCCGCCCGGTCTGCCCGCCTGCGCATCTCGCTGAGCAGATCCTCCCACTCCGGTCGGGGCACACCACCGTTTTCCCAGGCGGTGCGGGAATATTCTCGACGGTGGTCGAAGTAGTGAATGTGTTCGCGCTCCAGCGGCTTGATCTGGTCCTCGATGAATTCATCGATCTCGGCGAGCAGGCCGCGAAGACGCTCGGGGACGTCAAAATCCACCTTCTTCTCCTAAGATCTCGCTACGCCGCCGTACAGAGTTTTTTTCCAGACCGTCACCAAGGTTCTGATGGCATCTTCATCGCTGATGTCCAGCCCGAGACCGGACGGACCGACGAACACTGTGGTGAAGTTCTCGAACAGCAGCGAGATGGCGGCCGCGGTATGTTCTGGATTGAGTTCAGCGCCGTAGCCCTGCTCCTGAGCGCGGCGGACCGATGCGGCCACAATGTCCATGCCGAAACGCCGAAATCCGTTTTGGACGGTTGCGAATCGCTGCTGGGTAGCGGCCAGCTGAGCGACGGCGATCATGACGCCGATGTGTTGTTTGAACATGTTCCAGTAACCGGTGACCACCGACGTGAAGAAGGCGTCGTCGTCGGGGGAGTCGGGCAGCCGCAAGCTCAGTCCGGACGGGGCGAGGACGTCGTGCAGAAACGATTCGGCCAGGGCGGCAAGAAGATCTTCCTTGTCGGTGAAATACCGGTAGAAAACCGCCGGTGATTTTCCAGCAGCTGACGTGATGTCCGCCAGCGTGGTGCCGTGAAAACCGCGTTCGGCGAACAGTTTCCGAGCTGCCTGCTCGATCGCGCCGCGGGTTTGGCGGCCTTTGGAACTCAGCATTCGCGATGCTGCAGGAGCGGACATCAGGACCGGATCCGGTCGCCCGCGCGCAGTAGAGCGCTCGGAAGTTCATGACCGACAATGGTTTGCGCGACCTCAGCTGCGGTGATGCATGCTTGCAGATCGACATCGACATCGACACCGATACCGCTGTCACGCAACAGGTACACTAGATCTTCGGTAGCGATATTGCCGGTGGCGCCTGGGGCGAATGGACAACCGCCGAGCCCGCCGACTGAAGCGTCGAGCCGCGTCACACCGGAGCTCGCCGCTGCGTACGCGCAGGCCAGGCCGGCGCCGCGGGTGTTGTGAAAGTGACCGCCCAGCGGAGTGTCGCCAATCACCGGTCTTAGTTGCGCGATCAACGAGTGCACCCGTCCTGGAGTGGCGGTGCCGATCGTGTCGGCGATTGAGAACCGGTCCACACCGTGATCGCGTGCGGCGGCCGCTATATCGAGCACCCGCCGCGGTTCGGTAGGTCCATCGAACGGACAATCCCATGACGTAGCAACGATGACCTCGACTGTGACATCGCTGTTGTGGGCGATGGCGACTATCTCGCCGATCTGATTGGTCGCTTCCGCGCTGGTCCGCCCGACATTGGCTGCGCTGAACGTGTCACTTGCCGCCACCACGTATTCGATGGCTCGCAGCCCCGCGGCGATCGCCCGCCTAGCGCCATTGGGGCTGGCGACCAGCGCGGAGAACTCGATCTCGGGGTAGTGGTGCAGTTCAGCGGCCAGCTGCGCGGAGTCCGCCATCGAGGGCACCTTCGACGGGGAGACGAATGCTGTGGCCTCCACCTCGCGCACTCCGGTGGCTGCGATGGCAGCCAGCAGTTCCAGCTTGGCGGCCAACGGGATGGGCTTCTCGATCTGCAGACCGTCGCGCAGCGACACCTCGCGGATCTCTACCTTTGCGGGGGGCGAAAGGCGGTTCACAGCACCTCCTCGGCGCGCAACCTTTCGAGTTCTTCGGCGGTCTTGCCCAGCAGCCCGGTATAGACGTCCTCGTTGTGTTGTCCGGGGCGCGCCGGTCCGGCGTTGCGGACGTTACCCGGGGACTCAGAGAGAACCGGCACGATTCCCGGGCCCAAGACGGTCCGCTGCACTCGTTCGTCATAGTGGTCGACCAGCATTCCGCGGGCCCGCAGCTGTGGATCGTTGACCACTTCGGCCACGGTGTTTATCAGTCCTGCGATCACGCCTGCGGCGGAAAGTGTTTCGATGATGTCCCCGGGTTGCCGGTCGGCCGCCCATGCACCGATGATCTTGTCGAGTTCATCCTGGTTCGTGCCGCGGGCGCTGTGCGTGGCGAACCGCGCGTCGGCGACCAATTCTGGGCGCCCCATCGCCTGGCACAGGCGGGTGAACACGGTGTCCTGGTTTGCTGCGATCACCACCCACGAGCCGTCAGCGCTGCGGTAGATGTTGGACGGGGCGATACCTTCCAGCCGCGTGCCCGACGGGCCGCGTACCACTGCACCAACGTCATAGTCCGGAATCGTGGACTCCTGCACAGCCAAACAGGATTCGGTGAGCGCGACGTCGACCACCTGGCCCAGCCCGGTGACGCTGCGGCGGTAGAGCGCAGCCAAGGCGCCTTGGGCGCCGAACATTCCGGCCAGGCTGTCTCCCAGCGACAGTGCAAGCCGGGGCGGCGGCCCGCCGGGGAAGCCGTTGAGGTGTCGCAGTCCGCTGGCCGCCTCAGCCACCGACGCGTAGCCGGCCTTGTGCGCATCGGGTCCGGTCTGGCCGTAGCCGGACACCCGAACCAAGATGATCCCCGCGTTGCGTTGGCGGAGCTCGTCGTAACCCAGGTTCCACTTTTCCAGCGTGCCCGGACGAAAGTTCTCCACCACGATGTCAGATTTCTCCACCAGGTCGAGGAACAGCTCTCGGCCGCGTTGCCGGCGCAGGTCGAGTGTGATGGCTCGTTTGTTGCGGGCATGCACCGTCCAGAAGACGTGATTGCCGTCGAGTTCGGCCTGGCCCCAGTTTCGCAACGGGTCTGGGGCGCCGGGCGGTTCCACCTTGATCACGTCGGCGCCCATGTCGCCGAGCAGGCGCCCAGCGAACGGGCCGGCGATCAAGGTGCCGAGTTCGAGCACCCTGATACCGTCCAGCGCTCCGGTTAGTGTCATTGCGAACTCGCGAAGCCGTGGCGGACCAGCCAGTCGGTAACGGTGTTGACCGCTTCGCGCAGTTTGTCGCGCTGTGCTGGCCCGGCGTAATAGTGCGTAGCGCCTGGGATTTCGTGTAACTCCTTGTCGTTGTGGCCGATGGCGTCGAAGAGTCGACGGGTGTGGCTGGGGGTGCAGGCGTCGTCGGCCAGGTTGCCGATCACCAGGGCGGGGATCTTAAGATCGCGCCCGCAGGCCACGCCGTCGGCTCGGGCGTCGTCGTAACTCCATTGCGACAGCCAGCTTCGCAGCGTGCAGAAACGGGCTAACCCGACCGGGCTCATATTGACCGTTGCCGGTTCGCCGAGATAGCAGGTTCGGGGGGTGCGTTCGTTGGGATCAACGCGCGGGTCCAGCCAGCGCGGATCGGCCATCGTCCCGTGTACAACAAAGCAAAAGTCGGCGTCCGGGTTGTGGCCGGCCTTCAACTCGGCGAGCATTTGCTTGACCCACTTGGTAATACGGCGGTTCCGGTCGATCTGAGCTTGCCGGTAGCGGGCCAGAAATTTTTCGCTGTAAGGCGGTTGGTTGGGGTTTTCAGGGTCGTAGAGATCCAGCTCGGGGTCGCGTTTGGAGGGGTCGGATTCGTCGAGGATTGATGCGTCCAGCCACTCGGTCAGCGTGCCGTGCCGACTGACGTGTGCAGCCAGTAGGAGAATGCCGTCCGCGGCCGGCAGGTCGAGCGTGGTGAGGTTGGGTCCGTCGCCGGACGGGCTCGACGTGATTGTTGCCTGCTGGGCCTGCTGCTGGTAAAACACCGACAGCGAGCCTCCGCCGCTCCACCCTGCCAGCACCACCTTGCGGTATCCCAGCCGATTCTTGGCATCTTTGATGCATTCGCCAAGATCTTCGGCCACTTTCTCCATCAGCAGTGCCGAGTCCGTGCCGCGGAACCGGCTGTTGCAGTAGATGACGTGGTGGCCAGCTCGGGCCAGCGCGTTGATCATCGGCAGGTAGGCGCCGCCGCCGATTGGGTGCATGAAGATGAGAACGGTATCCGATGGCCGGTCGTTCGGCTTGAGCAGATAGCTTTCCAGTACGGTGACCTCGGCTAAACCGCCGTAGACGTCCCGAACTCCGGAATTGTTCTGGAAAGCAACGAGATAGGGAATACGGGTGTATTCGCATCTCGCGGCCGGTGCGTTTTCCATGATCAGTGCCGCCCGAGGTCGTGTGCCAGTACCTCGGCTGACGGTGTCAGCCGGCGGCGGGTGTCGATGGCAATGACTTGCCAATCGACGCGCGAATGCTCGCCGAAGGTGCGACGGGCTCGCTCCCGCGCCTTCTCGGGAGCGCCATGGTGGACCCCTTGGGGGGCGTGCGAAATCAGGCCCGGTGGCATCGGGACGCCGTACAGCGAGCCGCCGTGGAAGAAAGCGATTTCGTCGTAGTCGACGTTGCGGTGATACCACGGTGTGCGTTCGGTGCCGGGCACACCTTCGGCTGGTTTCGGCAGGAAGTTCATCACATAGACGCCGGTGGCCTGCATAAAAAGATGCACCGTTGGTGGAAGGTGGACACTGTCAGAGGTGATGACGTTGTAGTCGTCGATGTTGAAGCTGAATGCGAAATTGTCACCGCGCCAGCCCTCGACGTCGATCGGATGGTGTTGATAGAACAGCGTTGTCGGGCCCCCCTCGTGGACCAGTCGCACCTGATATTCACTTTGCTCATCCACGAGCGGTGCGGGTTCGGGAATGGTGGCTTGGGACGGGTCGAACGGGAAGTGCCTCCCCAGTGGACCGGGTGGGGGAACCCGGAACTCATCGCTTGCCTCGATCATCAGCAGGGTGGTTGCGTGATCGGGGACCTGCCGCCAGGTGCATGCCTTCGGGAGGTATACCCAGTCGCCGGCGCGGTAGCGCAGTGGCCCGAACTCGGTTTCCACCAGCCCGCTGCCCTGGTGGACGAAGCACAGCAAGTCACCGTCGACGTGTCGGATGTAGAACGGCATCGGATCGTGGCGACGGCTCAGCAGAATGCGGCAGTCGACGTTGGCAAACATGAGCAACGGCCCGCCGCTGACATCGGTGGCGTCGGTAGGT
Organism: Mycobacterium sp.; assembly: GCF_965230835.1. Taxonomy (GTDB): domain Bacteria; phylum Actinomycetota; class Actinomycetes; order Mycobacteriales; family Mycobacteriaceae; genus Mycobacterium. The sequence goes on along the minus strand of NZ_CBDDLW010000002.1, from coordinate 1,068,700 downwards.
TCGAGCTCTTCAGCTAAGACGTCGACGGGGCGCAGGGGGCCTTCCGAGCGGTACGCGGTCGGGTCGTTACGCCGGTAGATGTTGGCGGTCCGGCCGGTGAAGCCACCGCGTCCGAGCTCGTCGTCCTTGAGACCGTCGAGGTCGGCGTGCAGTCGGCGTGGTGTCTTGCCTTTCCGCAGGTGGACAAACGATTCCATGGCGAATCCCGAGGTTGGTGGCGACCGCGGCGGGCGATAAAGATAAAAATAACATTACTTTTTCTTTTTTGTTCGTGCAAGGCTCGCGGTCCAAGACGCGTTGCGGGTCAATCGCGGACGCGCAATACCACTTTTCCGCTAGCGGTCCGATTTTCCAGGGACGCAACCGCGGCGCTGGCGTCCGCCAGCGGATAGACCACCGGCGCAGGAGGGGGCAGCTGGCCAGAGGCGAGTAGCTGTTCTAACCCGGTCCACTGCTCGGCCAGCGCGCTTGGGTGGGTGAGTGACCAGGCGCCCCACCCAACCCCGACCACGTCAATGTTATTGAGCAGCAGCCGGTTTACCTTTACTGTTGGAATCTCGCCGCCGGTGAATCCGATGACCAACAGCCGCCCCGCCGGAGCGAGCGAGCGGAGTGAATCGGTGAACCGGTCGCCACCGACCGGATCGACGACGATATCGACGCCGCGGCCGCCTGTTAGCTCCTTGACCGCGTCTTTGAATCCGTCGGCCAATACCACATCGGTGGCTCCGGCCGCGGTGGCGATCGCCGCCTTGTCGTTTGTGCTCACTACCGCGATGATGCGTGCAGCGCCGAATACCGAAGCTAGGCGAAGCGTCGATGTTCCGATACCGCCTGCTGCGCCATGGACCAGCACTGTCTCGCCTCGCTGCAATCGACCTCGCACAGTCAGCGCGAAATACATTGTGAGGTCGTTGAACAGCAAGCCGGCGCCGGCTTCGAAGCTGACGCTGTCGGGCAGCTTGAACACCCTGTCCGGTGACAACACCGCGACCTCGGCCATGCCGCCGGTGAGCATCGTCAGGCCGACCACACGGTCGCCGGGACCGACATGGGCGTTTTCCGGCGCAGATCGAACCACCCCGGCTATCTCGGCGCCGAGCACAAACGGCGGCTCCGGCCGGTACTGGTAGAGACCTCTCGTCAGTAAGGCGTCAGGAAATGCCACGCCAGCGGCGTGTACCTCAACGACCACACCGTCGCCAGCCGGCTCGTCGACATCGGCTACCTCGATCGTGTCTGGACCTTCCAACCGAGTCACTTGTACCGCGCGCATGCCACCTCCGTCGTCAGGGTTAGAGGCGGGGAGCCTCCGCCCCAATCTAGAACCCACAATGACCCGCACCACCGCCCGGCCTGTGGCTGCGGAAGTACTGCACCCGATCTAGGGCCCAGCGAGGTCGTGTCAGCAACGGCCGCGTGGGGTGGGCCGGGCAGATCCACGACGCGGGTTCAGCACACGAGCATCACGAACACAAAATCGCGCCGAGTCGACGAGGCTTGTCGGTGAATCCGTCGGCTACTTGAGCTCGGAGGATGACAAGTTGAGCAAGCGGCGGGCGACCACCAACTGTTGGATCTGCTGGGTGCCCTCGAAGATGTCCAGGATCTTGGAGTCGCGGGCCCACTTCTCTAGTAGCGTCTGTTCGGAATAGCCTGCAGTGCCAGCCAGTTCGACTGTCTTGCAGGTGACATCGCTGGCCATCCGACCGGCCTTGGCCTTGCTCATGGACGCTTCTTTTGAGTTCGGGATGTTGTTGTCAGCCTGCCACGACGCGCGCAGCGCCAAGAGGTAGCTGGCCTCCCAGTCCGCCTCCATCCGCAGGAACTCAGCGGCCGCGGCGCTTTGCGCATGTGACGGCTGGTCGTAGGAGATCTCGACGCCGGCATTGCTGAGGATCTTGCGGATCTCCTCTAGGGCGGCGCGGCCGATTCCGACGGCCATCGCCGACACGATCGGACGGGTGTTGTCGAAGGTCTCCATGACGCCGGAAAAGCCTTTGCCGACCTCGATTTCTGGGTTGCCCAGCAGGTTGTCCTTGGGGATGCGGGCATTCTCGAAGCGGATCACCGCGGTATCTGAACCCTTGATACCGAGCTTCTTTTCGAGCCGTTCTACCGTGACGCCGGGGTGTTCGCGCGGCACGACGAACGACTTGATCGCTGGGCGACCCATCGACTTGTCCAGGGTGGCCCACACCACGATGTGCGTAGCGCGCGCGCCCGCAGTGACAAAGATCTTTTCGCCGTTGATCACATACTCGTCGCCGTCAAGGGTCGCGGTCGTCGACACGGCTGCCGAGTCCGACCCGAAGCCCGGCTCGGTGATAGCCATAGCTGCCCATACGTCGCCCAGGCGCTCCAGCTGTTCCTTGGTGGCCACCGCAGAGATGGCGGCGTTACCCAGGCCCTGATACGGCATGGACAGCACCATCGCAACATCGGCCCAGCTTGCCTCCAGGGTCTGCACCAGCGCGGACATGTTGACGCCGTTGTGGTTGTCCTCGGTGCCTTCGGCGCTGCGGAGCTCATCGGCGCCGGCAAACTCGACGGAGTTCGCGTCTGCCACGCCTTGGAACAGACTGATGAGGGTGTCGAGTTCGACCGGGTAGGCATGCTCCTTCAGGTCGTACTTGCGTGATATCGGTCGCACCAGTTCCGCGACACCCTGATGCGTTTTCGTCGACACTGCCTGCAGCTTGCGGGGCAGTTCCAGATTGATTGCCATGATTGATCTTTCGCTTGGGAAAGTGTGGACTAGATGACGACAACGCCCTCGGCGACGCCGATGGCCCGCAGGTCGCGGTACCAGCGTTCGACTGGGTGTTCCTTGGTGAAGCCGTGGCCGCCCAGCAGCTGCACGCCGTCCAAGCCGATTTGCATGCCCTTGTCGGAGCCGAGTCGCTTGGCCAGCGCTGCTTCACGGGCGAACGGCAGCCCTTGCTCGGCGCGAGACGCGCCACGCCAGGTGACCAGCCGCAGCCCGTCCAATTCGATGGCGATGTTGGCGCACATAAACGCCACGGCCTGTCGCCGGGCGATCGGCTCGCCGAAGGCTTCACGTTCTTTCACATAGGGTATGACGTAGTCGAGCACCGCGTGTGATGTGCCGACTGCCAGTGCCGCCCAGCCCAGCCTGGCCAGGGCGATTACCTCTGAATAGGCCGTGGCGTAATCGGATTCGGGGGCATCCTGCTCGCCCAGCCGAGCGCTGAGCGGCACTGATACCCCAGACAGCTCAAGGTGGCCCAAGGCTGCCGCGCGAATCCCCATGCTCGGGTCGGCCCTGACCGTCAGCCCTTGGGCGGATGAGTCGACGATGAACAGCGCTGGCCGGCCGTTTAGCTGCGCGCCGACGATGAACAGCTCGGCGTCCGCCGCCGCCGGAACCAATGACTTGACCCCGTCGAGCCGGTACCCAGATGGCGTGCGAACCGCGGTCGTCTTAAGCCGAGTGGGGTCGAACAGCGGTTGCGGTTCGGCGATGGCCACGCAGGCTTGCGGGACGTTCTCCCCGGCGAATTCTTTGAGGTAAGTGGCTTGTTGGTCGGCGCTGCCCCAGTGGGTGAGCGCGGAGGCCACACCGGCGGGCGCCAGGATCGGCAGCGCCAGTCCCATATCGCCGTACGCCAACGCTTCGGCTACCAGCGCGTTGGTCACTGTGCATCGGTGCTCGGCGATTCCCTCAAAATCCTCGGGAACGTTGATTGCGGTGATGCCCAGCTCGGCAGCCTTGGAGATTAGATCGGGCGGATACGCCACAGCCTCGTCGGCATCGTAGGCGGCTGGCCGTAGCACCTCTTGTGCGAACTCATCGACCGTTTCGACGATCAGCTTCTGATCATCGTCGGGTGTCAGGTCGAAGTAGTCTTTGCCGCTGGACTTGAGCCGGGTCGGCCCACCGCGCAGACTCTGGACGCGCTTGAACTGGCGGTTGGTGGCCCCGGCAGTGGAGAACAAGGTCTTCACGCCGTAGCGCAGGCCCCGGTTGAGCGGGTCGCGCAGCTTATGTCTGTCCAGGAATTCCTGGCCGACGAGTGGGGCGATGAGCGCCAGCGCGACGTCGGTCCCAGTCCGCTTGTGCGGCTCCATCCCGATACCGGTTTTTTGGCCGCGCCGTTTGGGGCGCGGGCGCAACGGCCCTGAAGACGGACTGGAGTTGGAACGTGAAGTGGGAACGGTCTGGGTCATATCAGCAGCTTCGGTCGTTGGGGTGATGCGCCTAACCCTATCTTACTCCGGAGTAAGATAGGTAGGGTCGTGTTAGCCAATTCACACGCTTTCAGCGTTGATCCTGGCCAAAACCTTTTCGTGGAGGAGGCCGTTGGTCGCTACCGCGCTTCCGCCGTGCGGTCCGGCGGTGCCGTCGAGGCTGGTGAACTGACCGCCGGCCTCGCGCACCAGAACGTCCAGCGCGGCCAGATCCCACACCGATACTTCCGGTTCGGCGGCAATGTCGACGGCCCCCTCGGCGATCAAGCAGTAGGACAGGAAATCGCCGTAGCCACGGACTCTCCACACCGCGTCGGTCAGCTCGATGAAGCGTTCACGCAACCCGCGTTGTGCCCAACCCGACAAACTAGAAAACGACAAGCTTGCCGAACCTAGCTCTGCCACAGAGGAAACCGACAGTCGGCGGGGCGCGGCGCCGTCCACCGAGACAAAGGCGCCCTGGTCGTGAGCCGCCCACCAGCGACGCTGCAGTGCCGGTGCGCTCACCACACCCACCGACGGGACGCCATCTTCGAGCAACGCGATCAGGCTGGCCCACACCGGCACCCCACGGACAAAGTTCTTAGTGCCGTCGATGGGGTCGATGATCCACTGCCGCGCAGTGAAGGTAGTGGTCCCGCCGAACTCCTCGCCGACGACGCTGTCGCTGGGCCGGTCGCGCTGCAGCATCTCGCGCACTTCGGATTCGACGGCTCGATCGGCATCGGTCACCGGGGTTAGGTCCGGTTTGGTGTCAATACGAAGGTCCAGGGCGCCGGACCGGGCCCGAGTCAGCGTGTCCGCACGGTCGGCCAGCTCTAGTGCGAACATCAGATCGTCGCGACTCATGCCAGCAGTCCTACCATGGCGGTGTGTGGGAATTCGCTGCGCTGCTCATACTGGTCACGGTTCTGGTGGTGTTTCTTGCCCCGCGGTTCTTCCCCCGTGGCACGCGCGGTGCGCTGGCTCACGGCACGCTCCTGGTGACAGGTGTTAGCCCACGACCGGACGCCGACGGTGAGCAATATGTCACCGTGGCCGGTGTTATCAACGGACCGACCATCAATGAGCATGCGGTCTATCAGCGCATGGCGGTGGACGTCGACCAATGGCCAGTGATGGGCCAACTACTTCCGGTCGTGTACTCGCCGAAAAACCCGGACAACTGGCGGTTCGCTCCGCCGGAGCCGCCAGAGCCACGCCAGCCGATTGTGGACTAGCCGCGGTGTCACCCGGCTGCGGGTGAGCGTGGCATTACCGTGAGCCGAACCCCATAGCGAGGCACGACGCTTGAAGCTCGCTTGACCGAGCCTACGGGCATGCCAGGTGCACCCGGCATGCCCTGGTCGGGCACGTCGGTCCCGGGGATCGTGGTCAAACCGGAACCCGATAGCGGGGTGGCTGGCCCCGTCGACGGAGCGGCCCAGGACGCTGGTACGGACAACTGTCCGATCGACCCCGCCCGGCCAATGCTCGCGGTGGCTGCGCCGGACAGGCCCGGGCCGGCAACGCCACCACCTTTTGCGGCGGACAAGGCGGAGCCCAGCCCGGCCGGCGCCAGCTGCGCTGCGGTCGTTGTGGTGTCCAACAGGCCCAAACTGCTCTCTGAGCTGATGATCCCTGCCGACACCGACTCAATGTCCTGTGTGACACCGACCGTCGCGTATACGCCGAGAATCGCATCCAGGACGGTGAAGTCTGCGGGAAGGATGCCCGGCCAGTTCTGCGGTACCTGCAATGCCGACGAACCCAACTGCGACAACGTCTTTTGTGCTGTTCCCGCGGCGCTGCCGACAGCCCGGCTGACCGCGTAGCTCTGAGCGGTCGGTCCGGCCTGGTTGGGGCTTTGCTGTGGGGATGAGAATGGTGTTAGCTGCCGCGCGGCGGCCGCGGTACTGGCGTAGCCGTACATCGCGGCAGCATCCTGAGCCCATATCTCGGTGTACTCGGCCTCAGTAGCTGCGATCGCAGCTGTGTTTTGTCCAAAGATGTTCGACGCTATAAGCGATTTCAGCTGGGTGCGGTTGGCCGAAACCACCGCTGGTGGCACCGTCATCGCATAGGCCTGCTCAAACGCCGCTGCTGCTGCTCTGGCTTGGTTGGCGGTTTGCTTCGTCTGCTCGGCGGTTGAACCCAGCCAATCCATGAATGGGTTAGCGGTGGCAACCATCGAAGCTGACGCTGGTCCCCACCAGTGCATACTGGTCAACGACGAGATCACCGAGCCGTAACCCTCGGCCGCGGATGTCAATTCGGTGGCTAGCGCATCCCAGTTTCCCGCGGCAGCCAGCATTGAGCTCGGCCCTGGGCCGGTGTACATGCGCGCTGAGTTGATTTCCGGCGGCAAGAACGCAAAATCCATTACCCCACGCCCCTAAATTTTGGCTGAATGCGGCCCACTGGCCGCTCCCGCGGGTTGGCGGAAGACGGAGGTGGCTCTCCTGATGGTGAGGAACGGCGCCAAAAAGGTGCCGTCCGCCTGCTGGTTGATGAGAGAAGGTTGACCGGTCGCTCCGCGGTTAGCGTACCGCCGGCCGGCGGTTGCCCCGGAGCGTTCATCGCGAGACGCGATGAACGTCTCGCGAGGTGGATTTTGGGCGAACGGCTACCCAAAAATGCTTCAATATCGTTGTGTATCAAGGGATTTAATCATCGCCACGCTGTGGGGCCCGTGACTTTTGTTCACGATGAGCCTGAATGGAATCCGGGCACAATCTGTGAATCCGCCGAGGCCGTCGGCCTCTCTTGGGTTGGTGTGCAGTTGCTGGGCGTGGCATGCGGCGACCGCGACACAACACCACGGGATTTCTGGATTGCGATCGCATCGCGACCGATGGCGCCCAGGTGCGGACATGAGCGGTCGAGGTGGAGGCACTGCCGCTATCCCTCCTGCGAGCGATACGCTCCAGCAAGCTGGAGAAATCGGCGGATCGCGGGAGTGACGACTTGGTAAAAGTCTTCTTGGTCGACGATCACGAGGTGGTGCGGCGTGGCCTTATCGACCTGCTTGGGGCAGACCCCGACCTCGACGTGGTCGGTGAAGCCGGCTCGGTGTCCGAGGCCATGGCCAGGATTCCCGCGGCAAGCCCGGACGTGGCCGTCCTCGACGTGCGGTTGCCGGATGGCAATGGCATCGAACTGTGCCGCGACCTGGTGTCGCGGATGCCTGACATACGTTGTCTGATCTTAACGTCGTACACGTCCGACGAAGCTATGTTGGATGCCATTCTGGCCGGTGCCAGCGGATACGTCGTCAAAGACATCAAGGGAATGGAACTGGCCCACGCGGTCAAAGAAGTGGGTGCGGGGCGATCTTTGCTCGACAATCGGGCCGCGGCGGCACTGATGTCCAAACTGCGGCGTGCTACCGAAGAGCCGGATCCGCTCCTGGGGCTCACCGACCAGGAGCGCACGCTGCTCGGCCTGCTCAGTGAGGGCCTGACCAACAAGCAGATCGCCGACCGGATGTTTCTGGCCGAGAAGACAGTCAAAAACTACGTATCCCGGCTGCTGGCCAAGCTGGGCATGGAACGCCGTACGCAGGCAGCGGTATTCGCGACGGAATTGAAACGCTCGCGGCGATCCGGCGACCGATGACCATGGCTGAGGACCAATCCGATGCCGTTATGCGTCCGCTGCACCATGCACTTTCGCAGCTGCGGCTGCGTGAGCTTCTGGTCGAGGTCCAGGATCGCGTCGAGCAGATCGTGGAGGGGCGCGATCGCCTCGACGGGCTGCTGGACGCCATGCTGTTGGTCACTTCGGGCTTGGAACTGGATGCGACCCTGCGCTCGATCGTGCATTCGGCAACCAATCTCGTCGACGCTCGATACGGCGCCCTAGAGGTCCATGATCGAGAGAATCATGTCCTGCACTTCGTCCATGAGGGCATCGACGAGGAAACCGTCCGACGCATCGGCCGCCTCCCCGAAGGCAAAGGCGTCATTGGCCTGCTCATCGACGAACCAGAACCGTTGCGGCTAGACGATATTTCACAGCACCCGGCCTCGGTGGGTTTCCCGGCGCATCATCCGCCGATGCTGACCTTCCTCGGGGTTCCGGTTCGGGTGCGCGGTGAATCGTTCGGAACTCTGTACCTGACCGACAAGACCACCGGACAGCCATTCAGCGATGACGACGAGGTGCTGGTGCAGGCGTTGGCCGCGGCTGCAGGTATCGCCATCGCGAATGCACGGCTATACGAGCAGGCCAAGGCTCGGCAATCGTGGATTGAAGCCACTCGTGATATCGCGACCGAACTGTTGTCAGGCACTGAACCCGCGGCCGTGTTCCGCCTTGTCGCCGAGGAAGCGCTAAAGCTAACGGGGGCAGACGCGGCGTTGGTCGCCATTGCCCTCGACGAGCACGCCGAGGCCGCTGACGTGGCCGAGCTGCTGGTGATCGAAACAGTGGGCAACGCGGTGGCCTTAACCGGCGAGCGGACCATTCCGGTGGCTGACACCGCACTCGGCGAAGTCTTCGTCAGTGGCATTCCCCGCCAGGTCGAGCGGCTTGATTTAGCGGGTCTGGACGTACCGGACGATGTCGGTCCGGCGCTGCTGCTGCCTCTTCGAGCTGCCGATACGGTCGCCGGTGTCGTTGTTGTGTTGCGCCGCGGTAGTGCTGGATCATTCGCCGGCGAACAACTTGAGATGATGGCTGCTTTTGCCGATCAGGCCGCTCTGGCGTGGCAGCTGGCCACCTCGCAGCGCCGGATGCGCGAACTTGACGTACTGGCCGATCGGGATCGTATTGCGCGTGACCTTCATGACCATGTCATCCAGCGGCTCTTCGCTGTTGGTCTCGCGTTGCAGGGGAGTATCCCGCGTGCGCGTGATTCTGAAGTGCAGCAACGACTCTCGGATGCTGTAGACGATCTGCAGGGAGTCATTCAGGAGATTCGGACGACTATTTTTGACCTACATGGCGGATCGCAGGGCATCACGAGGCTTCGGCAGCGAATCGATGACGCAGTAGCTCAATTCGCCGGCTCGGGTTTACGCACTACCGTCCAATTCGTGGGGCCGTTGTCGGTGGTTGACGGCGCGCTTGCTGATCACGCTGAGGCCGTGGTGCGGGAAGCGGTCAGCAACGCGGTCCGGCACGCGAACGCCACTGCGTTGACGGTTCGGCTGAAGGTCGACGACGCGTTATGCATCGAAGTAAGCGATAACGGCCGCGGCATGCCCGACCAGGTCACCGGCAGCGGACTGACCAACCTGCGGCGGCGTGCCGAGCAGGCAGGAGGTGAGTTCATGGTCGGGCCGCGGGAGGGCGCGGATGGAACGCTGCTGTGCTGGACGGCGCCGTTGGTCTAGCAACCCGGTCTCGTCGACTATTGGGTCACTACCGGGCCATGTGCTGACCACTCGACCACGCGCGACAAGCCGCGCCGTGGTGTCGATGGCAACGGGTCTGCATTGATGGGGGCCCAACCTACCCGGAGCAGCATTTGGGCGTAGCCGCTGGCGCCGAAAACGTCGGCGCGTACTGCTTCGCGGGTTTCCGGGATCTCCAGCGGCTCGGTGATCGGGCAGCACGCCAACCCCATCGCGGTTGCGGTCAATAAGACGACGCTGGTCGCTTCACCAGCGCGCAGTCGGGCCAGGGGGTCGTCGTCTTTGGTGCCCAGTGCCAGGATCGCGGCGTTGTCGTCGGCGGGCGCGATGCCCTGTGGCTGGGTCAGGCCCGGTCCCGCGAACACGCGTCCGGGAATCGGGGCGGTGGGGTCCGAGGGCGGCTGGTTCCGGGCCGGAACCCCAGCTTCCGAGCCGTACCGGCCGCTCCAGGTGGTCAGCTCGCGGATATACCGGTCGTCGTTGGTGTGGTCCAAGGCGGCCTGCGCGACGATGTCTTTCATCCTGTCCAAGGTGTCGACTTGGCGGAGCATAACCCCGTTGCGTGCTGCGCGGGCAGCCATCAACGCGATATCGCCTCCGGCAACTGGCCAGGAACTGTAAGCCCGCCGGTCGGTTCGCCGCCGCGGTATGGCCGCGGCCAAAGTGATGTCGGACTGATCGGGAATGTGCTGTTGGACCTCAATAGTGGCCAAGTGCCGGGGGTTGGTGGGGTCGGGAAAGCGGTGCACCTTCGCTTGCCAGCCCATCGCCGCCAAAGCGACGACGCAGTGGTGCAGCGTGATGCCGCAGCTCATGGTCAGATCACGTGCGTCTGGATCGGTGCTGCGGAGCTGCATGTCTGGGTCTGAGTGCAGGTCCAGAGCTGCGGCGGCCACTCGCCACCGCCACGGCTGAGTGTTGTGGATGGAGGGTGCCCGGGTGGCCAGGGTGAGGATCATGCGAATGGTGTCGGCGTCCGGGAAATGCACGTTCATGGCTGCCTAATCGTTTAGTAGGGATTGGTTACCGGTCCGGGTGTTGGTGACCGGGGCCTGTTTCTTGCGGGATCTGCCGTCAGGTGACGTCTGGTGTTCCCGTCGTTCGACGACTTGAGAAAGAGCGGCGCGTCTGGCGGCAGGTCTTGTCGGGTTGGTGGTGAGATTCCGTTGCCCGAGCCCGTCGCAGGGGTGACTTCCTGATGGTTGTTCTCGAGCCTTGAGCTCTTCGACAGAACGAAGTCCTGCGATGTGCTGGAGTCACGGACGGCTAGTGAGATGACGGACCTTGGAGTCCCGCGATTAGGGCGCCGCGTGAGTCCACCGGTAACGGCGCAACCATCCACCGACGAAAAAGTGAGGACGTCTTGGGCTTGTTTTGTGGAATCGACTGGGCTACTGAGCATCACGATGTTGCTGTGGTTGATGACGACGGGAGGGTGGTAGCCCGTGCACGGCTGGGCAATGATGCGGCCGGGTTCGCGCAGCTGTTGACGTTGCTGGCTGAGGCCGGTGACAGTGCCGCTGATCCGATACCAGTGGGGATGGAAACTGATCGTGGCCTGTGGGTGGCGGCGCTGCGAGAAACTGGCCGGGTGATTTATCCGATCAACCCGTTGGCGGCTTCGCGGTATCGGGCACGGTATGCGGTGTCGGGGGCCAAATCCGATGGTGCCGACGCGGTGCTGCTGGCCAATATTGTGCGCACCGACCCCGGCGCGCACCGCCCATTGCCCGCCGACACCGAGTTGGCCCAGGCGATCCGGGTGCTGGCCCGCGCTCAGCAAGACGCGGTATGGGCACGTCAACACATCGGCAACCAGATTCGCGATGTGCTCAAAGATTTCTACCCGGCGGCCATCACCGCGTTCGCCGACCTGCCCGAGGGCGGGCTGGCTCGTCGAGATGCGCGCACCATCTTGGCTGCTGCACCAACCCCCACCCAGGCGACCAAGCTGACCCCGGCCCGACTGCGCCGACTGCTGGCCAAGGCCGGCCGCCGCCGCCATCTCGACCGTGACATCGAACGGTTGCGGGAGGTGTTCACCGACACCTACCTGCACCAACCACCGGTCGTGGAGAACGCGATGGGTATCCAATTGGCAGGGCTGCTGGGTCAGTTCGAGGCTGCCTGCACCACTGCTGCTGATCTCGCCGAGGCGGCAACCGCCCATTTTGAGCAGCACCCGGACTCCACGATCATCACCAGCTTCCCCGGACTGGGGAACCTGGCCGGTGCCCGGGTACTCGCCGAGATCGGTGATGACCGCGCCCGCTTCACCGACGCCCGCGGACTGAAAGCATTCGCCGGAGCCGCGCCGATCACCCGCGCCAGCGGCAAGAAAACCCTCGTGTTGCACCGCCATATCAAGAACCGGCGCCTGGCCGCCGTGGGTCCCATCTGGGCTTTGGCATCGCTGCGCGCCTCGCCGGGCGCCCGTCGCCACTACGACACCCGCCGCGCCGCAGGAGACTGGAACCACCAAGCCCAACGACATCTGTTCAACAAATTCCTCGGCCAACTCCACCACTGCCTGCAAACCGGCCAGCACTACACCGAACATCTAGCCTTTCCACCTCCTCCCTCGCTCGTGGCTTGACTTTTAACTTCGTGAGATGTCTTTCTCGTCCGACAAGGTGTCCGATCGCCAACCGTGGCTATGTATCAAGGTTCGTGCGACGACCCGCGCGGTGGCAGAGCACGAAGCCCCCGGCGGCGAAGGACTTTTGGCCCTGCCCGCACCGAAGCCCTCAGGAGCAGAGTGGTGCTGCGGGTTGCAGACAAAACACGAGCAGCCGGGAAGGTTCCTGATCATGGACCACCTGACGACACTTGATGCCGGGTTCCTCAAGGTGGAAGACGCTGATCGGAAGGTCAGCTTGGCAATCGGGGGGTTGGCGGTCATCGAAGGTCCGGCGCCTGACCAGGCGGCGTTGGAATCAATGTTCGCTCGACGGATGCGAGCCTGCCCTCGGCTCGGGCAACGGCTGCGGCGGCGTCCGTTCGACCTGGGCGCGCCCAGGTGGGTGCCCGATCCTGACTTTGATATCGGCCGGCATGTGCGGCGCGTGGGGCTGCCGAACCCCGGTGCGGACCAAGAGCTGTTTAGGTTGACCGCGGATATCATGGCGCGGCGTCTGGCCCGCGATCGGCCGCTTTGGGAGATTTGGGTGATTGAAGGCCTTGCCGACGGCCGGTGGGCGGTGCTGACCAAGATCCATCACTGCATGGCCGACGGAGTCGCGGCCAGTCATATGCTTACCGGGCTGTGCGACCCCGATTTTGGTGCCGTCAGCGACAGCCTCGTCCGCCATGTCCGTGCCGCTGCGGAGCCGGAAAGGCCGGGCTTGTTGCGCGCCTTGTCCACAGTCACTCCGCTGGGGGTACTCGGTGGGCTATGGAACGCGTCGACGGCCATTGCGGCGGGTGCGGTATCGGTCGTGCAGGGCGCGGCACAGATTGCCGTGGGCATGTTGCGTCCGACCTTGTCGCCGCTGAACGGGCCGATTGGCGACCTGCGCCGATACGGCGGGGCCCGGGTCCCGCTGGCTGATGTCGAGCAGGTGTGTCAGACGTTCGACGTGACTGTCAACGATGTTGCGCTGGCTGCGATTACCGAGAGTTTCCGCAACATGCTGGTGGGGCGCGGCGAGTTGCCAAGGGCTGATTCTTTGCGCACGCTGGTGCCGGTGTCAGTGCGCTCGACCGACGCTTTCGGCGTGACCGACAACCGGGTTTCGTTGATGCTTCCTTATCTGCCGGTCGACGAGGAGAATCCGGTTAAGCGGCTGCGGGCCGTGCACGCACGACTGGGCCGGACGAAAGCAGGGGGCCAGCGCGAGGCTGGAAATGCGTTCGTGTCGATTGCTAGCGGTATTCCGTTCGCGCTGGCTGGCTGGGCTGTCGGACTGCTCACACGGTTTCCTCAGCATGGTGTCGTGACAGTGGCCACAAATGTGCCCGGGCCGCGTCGGCCGCTGGAGATCATGGGCAGGCGCGTGCTCGCAGTGTTCCCGGTTCCGCCGATCGCGATGCAATTGCGGACTGGCGTAGCGATACTGAGCTATGCCGACGATTTGTTCTTTGGGATCCTCACTGACTATGACGTGGTGGCTGATGTTGATCAGCTGGCGCGCGGAATCGAGACTGCGGTAGCGCGGTTGGTGGCGATTAGCAAGCGACGCAAGGCATCTCGCGCGCGCAGGACATTGTCCCTGGTCGTGTGAGATAGGACTGGGGTTTTGGTCACATCATGAAAAGGCTTCGCTTCGGTCTGGCTCCGGACCGAATTTGAAGCGGCGGCCGGTGATTTCCGACGGGATCACTCGCACGTAGTGCAGTTTCCGCGTCGCGATCCACGGCATTAGCTGAGCGCGTTCGGCTTCTTGGATCTGTGCGTTGGTTTTCAGTATCCGGGCATGGCCTTTCACGATCACACTCCAACCTTCGGCGACGTTGTGGTCGTCGGCTTCGAAGGCCACATTGCTGTTCAACGCGGCTAAAAACAACTTGGTGCCTTCTGCGGTCCGAAACAGCACAGTGCGGTCTTGCAAGACGAAATTGACCGGGAAAATCTCAGGCTCGCCGGCGACGTTGGCTACCAGCCGGCCCAGAGCGACGCTACCTAGTAGACCCCAACTCTCGTCTTCTTGCAGCAAGGTAACGGGATCGTCGCTCATGGCTCACCCTCTCTCAGCCTCTCCGGCATTCGGTGAATCTCTAGCACACTGTCTAGCGAACGCCTCGGTGTTGTAGCGGGAAGCTCCTCAATTGGCGGGGCGATTCCTACGCGGATCAGTACCTGGGGGTTGGCTCGCCCACCGATCAGCGCGCGCACGATGCCGCGGCTCTGGCTCGATTCGATCAGATGAGTCAACGTACAGGTCGCCATCCCGGCCATGGTGCACTCAAGGAGGACAGTCGACAGCACCTCACCACAACGCAATACATCGGCACGCGTGTCTTCAGGTGTTGACAGCACAAGGATTTTCGACGCGTCCGCGGCGATTTCGGCGCGACGGTCTTGGTGGCCCCGGACTGGAAATTCCCGGCCGATGTCAACCCGGAGGCGTTCGGTATCCGACGGCAGCGCGCCGGGCGGCACACCTTCGGCCAACGCGAACGGCGAAGTCCACCATTCAAGTTCGGCGTGGTAAAGCGGATCATCGCGGCGAAGGGCTTCGCTTAGCTGGGAAGCCTCTGCCAGTCTCGGCCGCATTTCATCGGCCAGAACATCAAGTATCGCAACATGGTCATCGAATGTGCTGCGCAGAACGGGTTCGAAGAGGTGCCAGTAGGTGGGGCAATCAAACGGAAGTCGGTCGGTCCGGCGTTGCAAAACGGCTCGGGCACGGTCGCGCTGCGTTTCGGTGACGTAGTCGATGGGGCTGAATTCGACCGTTGCCAGATGATCGGGGTCGTTCGGGTTGGGGAAGCGAGCGATGTGTGCCAGCCACTGTGCGGCTGTCATGGCGACCCGTAGGTGATCAAGTACGGCACCACAACTGATGATGGTTTCGCGGCCGGAGTGATCCGTGGCCGGCACTGTTCGCTGATGATCCACGAACAGCTGAACGGCGGGGCCTTCGAGGCCGCCTTCTACCACCCAACGCCATGGCTGTCGGTTGTGCACGGACGGCGCCCGGCAGGCCAGCGAGATCGCTTCTTTGAGAACCTCAACGTTCACAACACGGAGGCTATGACGGAAAAACCTAGGGGAGTAGGGCCGTTGGTCCTTGGAGCAGAGCCGCGAAATGCTGTTTTACGGCAACGATGAACACGAGGACAACTGATCGATGCTTGCGTTGTCATTGTCAGCTGGCATCCTGAAGGCATGGGAGGCAGAGAAATCGAGCGGGTCCGGGCGAAAAGTGCTCTCCAAGTAATTCGGCAGCATCCGATATTGGTGCTCTTCGCGCTAACGCCGGTGCTCGCCGCAGTGGGGACCATCTGCTGGCTCGCCGGTACCGGTTGGGCTGTCTGCGCGGCGCTACTCCTGCTACTCGGCGGTGCAACGCTCACCGTGCTCAAATCCTAGCGTCGTGCAATGCGTTCTTGGTGGGGATGGGGCACAGTCGAGGATGCGCTTTCCGAGCAGCAGACGCGTGATCTGCAGGATCGGGTCGCGGCGTTTCTGCCGGATCATGATCTGACTGACCACCGGCCTCCCGACCCGGCTGCCCTAGGTTTGCCGGCCCCGCGGCTAGCCCCGCCGGAGTCGCTGGCCACGCTTTGTTCGGCCGATCCGGTTGATCGTGCTGGCCACGCTCGGGGCAAAGCATTTCGTGATGTGGTGCGCAACCTGCACGGTCACCTGGACTGGGTTCCCGACCTGATCGTTCGGCCGCGCTGCGAGCAAGACGTGGTTGACGTACTCGACTGGTGTACGGATGAGGAGATTCCAGTCATCCCATACGGGGGTGGCAGCTCAGTAGTTGGCGGTGTCGAACCGCGTTTCGACCAGCCAGCGATCACGGTGGACGTAGGCGCCATGAGTGCGGTTCTTGAGATCGACCGGGTTAGCAGGGCTGCGCGGATTCAGGCGGGTGCGCTGGGGCCGTCGATAGAGGATCAGCTTCGCCCACACGATGTGACGCTGCGCCACTTCCCGCAGTCGTTTAGTTTCTCCAGCCTCGGCGGCTGGTTGGCCACCCGCGCCGGCGGCCACTTCGCCACGCTATACACCCATATTGACGATCTGACCGAATCGATGCGGGTCGTCACCCCGGCAGGGATCAGCGAGTCTCGCCGATTGCCTGGATCCGGTGCCGGACCGTCCCCGGACCGGCTGTTTCTCGGTTCGGAAGGCACGCTGGGAATCATCACTGAGGCGTGGATGCGTGTGCAGGACCGCCCCCGCTGGCAGGTTACGGCTTCGGTGGCGTTCGACGACTGGTGTGGTGCGGTGGCCGCAGCACGAACGATCGCGCAGGCCGGGCTCTACCCGGCGAATTGCCGGCTGCTTGACCCAGCCGAGGCGTTCCTCAACGCGGGCACACCAACAGCTGGGGGGCTGCTGGTGCTGGCCTTCGAATCGGCTGATCATGCTGTGGACCCGTGGCTGGACCGAGCCGTCGAGATTGCGGCCGGGTGTGGTGGCACTGTGACCGCGCGACGCAGCCGGGGGGCCGACAGCCAAACACCGCAACAAGACTGCGCTGGGGGGTCTGACGCGTCGGTGAAGTGGCGCTCAGCGTTTCTGCGAATGCCCTATCAGCGGGATGCACTGGCACGTCGTTCTGTCATCGCGGAGACGTTTGAAACCGCATGCACCTGGGACGGGTTCGATGCTCTGCATGCTGCGGTAACCGAGGCCGCCCGGACAGTGATCGAGCAGGTTTGCGGGACTGGCCTGGTGACCTGTCGGTTCACCCACGTGTACCCGGACGGCCCGGCTCCGTACTACGGCATATACGCCAGTGGGCGATGGGGTTCTCTCGACGCGCAGTGGGACGAGATCAAGACAGCAGTGTCCGAGGCGATCGCCGACACCGGCGGCACCATCACTCACCACCACGCAGTCGGCCGTGATCACCGGCCCTGGTATGACCGGCAACGCCCCGACACGTTCGCCCTAGCCCTGCAGGCCGCGAAGTCCGCGCTTGACCCGGCTGGGATCTTGAACCCCGGGGTACTCCTCGAATCCTGATCAGCTGTGGCCGATGCGCAGCAGGTCGGCCAGGTTCGGCAGCTTGACGCGGGGACGTCCGTGCGGTTCGCCAGCTGCTCGCTCAAAACGGTCGATGATCTGCCAGTGCTCCGACGTGACCAGCTTCGGCTGGCGTGTGGCCAGCCACTCGGCCAGCTTCGCGGCATGGTCCGCGGGGAATTCCGCCAGCCCGCTTTCCCGGCCGCCGACAAGGTCCTCTATCACGGTGTCGACGGTCTCCTGAGAGTCCTTTTTGTTGGTGCCGATTACCCCTGTCGGCCCGCGCTTGATCCACCCCACGACGTATTCGTTACGGCTGCCGTCTACCCGACCGTTGGTGTTGGGAATAGTTCCGCGCTTGTCGTCGAACGGTAGTCCCGGAGTGGGAACACCGCGGTAGCCGACAGACCGCACGATCAGCTGCGCTGGCAGTTCCTCGCGCTGGCCGGTGTCCTTGGGCGATACCCACCCACTGTCGTTGGTGACCAACTCGTTGCGGCCGAGCACCACGCGCTCGACTTTGCCCTCGCCCTTGATTTCGATCGGGGAGGTCATGAATCGCATCACGATTCGGCGATGACCAGGCCGTGGCGCGCGACCCGCGTAGTCGCGTAACACTTTGAGGTTCTGCTTGGCCGTCTTGCCCACCGCGGCGGCATCCTCATCGCTAATGCCAACCAGCTGTGCGGGATCGACCACCACGTCGACACCCTCGAGCTCACCGAGTTCCCGCAACTCCAGCGTGGTGAATGCGGTCTGCAGCGGACCACGGCGACCGATCACCACCACTTCTTCGATACCGCAAGGACGCAGTGACACCAGCGCATGATCGGCAATATCGGTAAGGGCCAGCGTCTCAGGATCAGTGACCAGGATGCGCGCCACATCGAGGGCCACATTGCCGTTGCCGACAACGACGGCGCGGCCGCTCGGTAGGCCCGGCGACATCTGCTCGAAGTGTGGATGCGCGTTGTACCAGCCCACGAAATCAACCGCAGAAATGCTGCCTGGCAGATCCTCACCGGGAATGTTCAAGGCACGATCAGACTGCGCTCCCACTGCGTAGATCACGGCGTCGTAGCGTTCGGCGAGCTCGGCGGGTTGGATGTGATCGCCGACGACCACGTTCCCGAAAAAGCGAAAGCGGCTGTCTTCGGCGGTTTTTTCGAATGTCCTGCTGATCGACTTGATCTTGGGATGGTCGGGAGCAACGCCGGAGCGCACAAGTCCCCAGGGCGTCGGCAGCATCTCGATCATGTCGACGGCAACGCCGATCTCGGCGGACGAATCGGCGAGCTTCAGGAGCGACGCGGCGGCGAAGAACCCCGAAGGCCCCGAGCCGACAATCGCGACGTGATATGGACGCATGCTAAGCCTTCTCTTCAAGCCCGCTTCGTGGACGGCTGGACGGGCGACTGGACGCAATGGGCTGTCGCGCCGCAGTCGCTATGCACATGCTGGCTACTCGATGCTAATCGCTGTCGCGCCGGTGGTGACCTGAACATCGGTCCCGTACGGTGGCGCCGGTAACGTGGACGGTTGTGGAACTTGACCGTCAAGCCGAAATCGCCGTCCTTGACGCCACCCTGACAACGGTGGAGCGGGTGCTCGACGTCGAAGGTTTGCCGAGCCGCATTGAGAAGCTCGAGCACGAGGCGTCCGACCCGAAACTGTGGGACGATCAGGCCCGCGCGCAGCGGGTCACCAGTGAATTGTCGCACGCTCAAGGAGAGCTGCGGCGAATCGAGGAGTTGCGGCGCCGTCTCGATGATTTGCCGGTGCTCTATGAGCTCGCCGCCGAGGAGGAGGAAGCGGCCGCGGCCGATGCCCTCGCCGAGGCTGACGCCGAGTTCAAGGCGCTGCGCGCCGATATCGAGGCCACCGAGGTACGCACCCTGCTGTCGGGCGAGTACGACGAGCGCGAGGCACTGGTCACCATACGTTCGGGTGCGGGTGGGGTGGACGCCGCAGACTGGGCCGAGATGCTGATGCGGATGTATGTTCGGTGGGCTGAGCAGCACAATTACCGCGTCGAAGTATTTGATACTTCTTACGCAGAGGAAGCTGGCATCAAGAGCGCGACCTTCGCTGTGCACGCGCCGTTTGCCTACGGCACATTGTCTGTCGAACAGGGCACCCACCGGTTGGTCCGGATCAGCCCGTTCGACAACCAGAGCCGTCGTCAGACCTCATTCGCCGAAGTCGAGGTCCTCCCGGTGGTGGATACCACCGACCACATCGACATCCCCGAAGGTGATGTGCGAGTCGACGTCTATCGGTCCAGCGGACCCGGTGGGCAGTCGGTGAATACCACCGATTCCGCTGTCCGCCTGACCCACGTGCCCACTGGCATCGTCGTCACCTGCCAGAACGAGAAGTCGCAACTGCAGAATAAGGTCGCGGCGATGCGGGTTCTCCAGGCCAAGTTGCTGGAACGTAAACGTTTGGAAGAGCAAGCCGAGCTGGACGCGTTGAAAGGAGAAGGCGGTAGCTCGTGGGGCAATCAGATGCGCTCCTACGTGCTGCACCCATATCAGATGGTCAAGGATCTACGCACCGAATACGAGGTGGGCAATCCGTCGGCCGTTCTGGACGGGGACATCGACGGGTTCCTGGAAGCGGGGATCCGGTGGCGCAATCGCCCAGATGACGACTGACACGACTGTCTTGGCTGCGGCGTCTGCCGCGCGAGGCTGGAACGAGTTCTGGCACGGCGAAATCGGTCTATGGATTGTCAATACCGGTCTGCGCATTCTCCTGCTGTTCATCGGGGCGGTACTGGCGGCCCGATTCGTCTCCTGGCTGGCGCGACAGGTTGGCCAGCGTCTCGACCTCGGTTTTGCCGAAAGCGACGCGTTGGTGCGTTCTGAGGCCAGCAAGCACCGGCAGGCGGTGGCGTCGGTGATCTCCTGGGTCTCGATAGTCCTTGTCTATGTCCTCGTCGCATATCAGATCATCGACATGCTGGCGATTCCGGTCGGTTCGTTGGTGGGACCCGCGGCCGTGGTGGGCGCGGCGCTGGGTTTCGGCGCCCAGCGTCTGGTCCAGGACCTGCTCGCCGGTTTCTTCCTCATCGTCGAGAAGCAGTACGGAGTTGGTGACCTGGTCGAATTGAGCATGCTTGGCTCGCCGGAGAACGCAGCCGGGATGGTGGAAGAGGTCACGCTGCGGGTGACCAAGCTGCGTTCTAGTGACGGTGAAGTGTTCACCGTTCCCAACGGGAATATCGTCAAGTCAGTCAACCTATCCAAGGACTGGGCTCGCGCGGTCGTGGACATCCCTGTTCCGACCAGTGCCGACTTAGGCCGGGTCAACGCGGTCTTGCACGAGGAGTGTGAGCAGGTGCGCGGTGACAAGGCGCTGGGGGATTTGTTGTTGGAAGTGCCCAGGGTGGTGGGGATGGAGAGCATTGAGCTCGACACCGTCACGCTTCGGTTGGTGGCTCACACCCTGCCCGGACAGCAATTCGAAGCCGGCCGGCAGCTACGGGTGCTTGTGGTCCGGGCGCTCACCCGCGCCGGCATCGTCGCCGCGACCGACTCCTCGGCGGCCTCGGGCGTCGCCGACGAAGACAAAAGCCAGGGTGCGGGGCAGCAACGGTGAAATTCACGCTCAAGACCCCGAAAGCGCGCGAGGGTGCGTCGCGGCGCTGGCCGAGATATCTGGCTGGCGGGCGGGTCCGCACCTCAACCCTGGTGCTGATTGTGGCGTTCTTGGCCGTGTGGTGGGTCTATGCGACCTACCGCACACCGGAGCCGTCGCCCTCTCAGGTTGTACCGCCGGGCTATGTGCCCAACCCGAATTACACGTGGGTGCCACGGACCAACGTGCGCGAGTCACCACAAGCGACGCCGACCACCAGCATCGCACCGAGCGGGCCCAACGGTGCAAGTGGCCCAGCACAGTTCGTGCTGCCGCCATCGTTCGGTCCTGGCTCGTTGAGCCCCGATATCACCTGGCCATCGCCGGTGGAGATACCGCCTCCGCAGGCACTGCTGTCCGGTTCACCGCAGCCTGCGAGCTGATTTTCGCCTGTCAACGCAACTCGGCGCTACACTGGCGAGCCGTGATGATCACCCTGGACCACGTCAGCAAGCATTACAAGTCGTCAGCGCGTCCGGCGTTGGACGATGTGAACGTCAAGATCGACAAGGGTGAGTTCGTTTTCCTGATCGGCCCGTCCGGTTCAGGAAAGTCCACATTCATGCGGCTGCTGCTCGGCGCCGAGACGCCGACCAGCGGCGATGTCCAGGTTTCCAAGTTCCACGTCAACAAGCTGCGCGGTCGCCACATCCCGCGTCTGCGCCAGGTCCTCGGCTGCGTTTTCCAGGACTTTCGGTTGTTGCAGCAAAAGACTGTGTACGAAAACGTCGCGTTTGCCCTGGAAGTCATCGGCAGGCGCACCGACGCGATCAACCGGGTTGTGCCCGACGTGCTGGAGACGGTCGGCCTGTCGGGTAAGGCGAGCCGGCTACCGCACGAACTTTCCGGCGGTGAGCAGCAGCGGGTCGCGATTGCTCGCGCGTTTGTCAATCGGCCGCTGGTGCTGCTGGCCGACGAACCAACCGGCAACCTCGACCCCGATACCAGTAAGGACATCATGGATTTGTTGGAGCGGATCAACCGGACCGGGACGACGGTGCTGATGGCAACCCACGACCACCACATCGTTGACTCGATGCGGCAGCGGGTCGTCGAGTTGGCGTTGGGCAGGCTGGTCCGAGATGAACAGCGCGGTGTCTACGGGATGGATCGCTAGTGCGTTTCAGTTTCCTGCTCAACGAGGTTCTGACTGGCCTTCGCCGCAACGTCACCATGACGACTGCGATGATCCTGACGACCGCGATTTCGATCGGTCTGTTCGGCGGCGGACTGCTGGTTGTCCGGTTGGCTGACCAATCCCGCAACATCTACCTCGACCGGGTGGAGACGCAGGTCTTTCTTACCGACGACGTATCAGCCAATGACTTGTCGTGCGACGCGAACCCGTGCAAGGCGCTACGCGACCAGATCGAGAACCGCTCCGACGTCAAGTCGGTGCGCTTCCTCAACCGAGACGACGCCTACCAGGACGCCATCGGTAGATTCCCCGAATTCAAGGATGTCGCTGGCAAGGAGTCGTTTCCCGCATCGTTCATCGTCAAGTTGGACAATCCGGAACAGCACAAGGACTTCGACTCCGCGATGCGCGGCCAGCCGGGTGTGCGCGGCGTCCTCAATCAGAAGGATCTGATCGATCGGCTGTTCGCCGTGCTCAACGGTTTGAGCCGGGCTGCGTTCGCAGTGGCCTTGGTCCAGGCATTCGGTGCTGTCTTGCTGATCGCCAATATGGTCCAAGTCGCGGCCTACACTCGACGCACCGAAGTCGGCATCATGCGGTTGGTCGGCGCCAGCCGCTGGTACACGCAATTGCCGTTCCTGGTCGAGGCGATGCTTGCAGCGACTATCGGTGTCATCATCGCAGCTGTGGGCTTGATCATGGTGCGTGCATGGTTCTTAGACAACGCGCTTAACCAGTTCTACCAAGCTCATTTGATAGCCCGGGTGGACTATGCAGACATTCTCTACATCTGTCCGATCCTGCTGCTGGTCGGTGTGTCGATGGCCGGGCTGACAGCGTATGGGACCTTGCGCATGTACATACGGCGGTAGGAGTGGCCAAGAAGTCCGGCTCAGGTAGGCAGATTGTGGCCTCTAATCGCAAAGCCCGCCACAACTACGCGATTATCGAGGTATTCGAGGCCGGCGTCGCGTTGCTCGGTACCGAGGTGAAGAGTCTGCGCGAAGGCCAGGCGTCCCTGGTCGACGCATTTGCAACCGTTGACGACGGCGAAGTATGGCTGCGCAACATGCATATCCCGCAGTATCTGCAGGGCAGCTGGACCAACCACGAACCGCGGCGCAACCGCAAGTTGCTGTTGCACCGCCGTCAGATCGACGGCCTTATCGGCAAGATCCGCGAAGGCAACTTTGCGCTGGTGCCGTTGTCGCTGTATTTCTCTGAGGGCAGGGTCAAGGTCGAGCTCGCCCTGGCTCGCGGAAAGCAAGCGCGCGATAAACGACAAGACATGGCCCGCCGAGATGCTCAGCGTGAAGTGCGGCGCGAGTTGGGCCGCCGCGCCAAAGGCATGAGCTGAGCAGTTCACACGGCGCGTGGCGCTTTGGCACTGAAGTAGTACTGCGGCATCGCCGATGAGTTCGACGCCGCCTAGGTGGCCGGTTGTCCTGACTCAGGATTGAGCTGTCTGTGTCTGCGCGGTCAGCGTCAGATGATCGAGCGATCTCCGAATGACGCGACGTCCTTGGAAGCACGATTCTCCATGGCACGCTTCTGGTTCGGCCGGCCAAGCACCCGTAGTTGTGCCCAGCGTTCGCGTCTCAAACGCGCTCGAAGCGTCCCGAACCGATTGGCGTGAAATAGCTTCTTTGTTGCCGCAAGCGCGTCGGGACTTCGCTGCATTAGTTTTCGCGCAAGGACCATGGCTTCCTGCATCGGGTCCTCGGTGACACGGGTGACAAGCCCGTACTCCTCGGCTCGTTGTGCGGTAACGAATTCTCCGGTTAATGCGAGTTCTTTGAGCCTGTCCATTCGGATCAGCTCGCTAAACATCTGGGTCCCACCCATGTCGGGAACCAGGCCCAGGCTGATCTCTAGAATCGAGAATTCAGCATCGGGGCTTGCGAAGCGAAAATCAGCTCCCATGGCAAGCTGAAGTCCTCCGCCGAGACACATGCCGCTAATCACCGCGATTACCGGCGTCGGCAGGTCACGCCAGGCCATCGATAGCCGTTGTGCGCGATTCATCAGCGCAAGCGGCCGCTTGACGAAGATCCATGGGGCGAATGTCGGCTTGGCTTGCAGGCAGGAGAAATCAAGCCCCGTAGAGAAGCTTTTGCCTTCCGCGCACAGGATTGTTACGCGTACAGATCGGTCACTGGCGATGCGGCGCGCCGCCCTCAGCAGGCCGCGAATGGTCTCTTGATCGAGCCCGTTGAGCTTCTCCGGACGGTTCAGCTTGACGGTGGCGATTCCTTCGGCGACCTCAACCACAACGCGATCGGAGCACACCGTCAGAACTCCATCAGGGCCTGGTTTGGGTGGCTGGGTTCGTCGTCGATCCATTCGGCATAGGCGTTTTCGAACGTGCCCATCACATCAGCGACGGATTCGACACCGTCGATTTCACCAACGCCCTTGCCGGCTTGCCACAACTGGTAGTCGGAGTCATACGAGACACGTTTGAATTTTCCGGCTGCCCGAATGCTAAGGAGCATCCGGGCAAGGTTTTTCGTGCGGCGATTGCGAAGCAAGAAACTCAAGCTTTTCCCGGTGCGTAGTCCTCCTGACTCGACATCGGGGGTGCTTATCACCGAAGAATTGACCCCCGCGAGCTTGTTCGTCCACACGATGTTCGACTCTGCTGCGGTAACGATCGCTTGCTTGTATGCGTCGGACACCTTGCATTCGTTGGTTGCAAGAAACCGCGTTCCGACTTGCGCGCCCGAGTATCCCAGTGACAAGGCGTCCTTGAAGCTTTGCTTACCAGCCACCCCGCCAGCGCAGATCAGTGGCAGCCCGAACGGAGCGAGCTCTTCGGCGAGCTGTTCGGCGGAGATGGCTCCCGTTTGACCTCCGCCTCGGTAGTTGACACAGTTCAGGCCGTCAACGCCAGCCTCAACGGCGGCCTTGGCGAACTTGGCCGTGGCCACATCGTGGTAGACGGTGATTCCATGCTCGTGAGCGCGTTTGACGATTCCGTCGGGTCGTCCCAGGGATGTGAGAAAGAACTTCACGTTCTCTTCAATCGCGATATCCATCCAGGACTGCATTCGCTTCATGTAGGCGCGGTTTGACATCAACGTGAAGTTGACGCCAATCGGGCCGTTGGTGACGCGTCGGATCAGGCGGAGGCCTTCGCGAAAATCGTGCCCGTACAGATAGGTCATCGTGAGCGGTTGAACGACACCGAGCCCGCCGGCCGCCGACACGGCGGCAACAAGTTCCGGATTCGAGCCGGGGTACATCGGCCCGCACACAACCGGCACGGAGGCGCCTGTCTGATGCAGGAAGCGTTGCGTTGCAGTCGCTCTAGATGACTTGGCGGCCATATTGTTGTCGGTACCTTTACCAAGCAGAGGCGACTGTTGAGCGCTGCGCGAAGATCCTCCTACGCGCAGCGCGTTCTAGTGCCTGCGTTATCCCCAAACCGGAATTGGCGCCTGTCGTCAGAATCTCTGACCGCCTCCGCATCAGACCTACCCCCGAGGCTCCATTGTTGAGCATTGCACCAGACAGTACACACCTGTGCAATGCGTTTTGCAGCACTGCATGCAGTTCACTGGCTCACCGGGTGATCGCGTCATCGGCTGGTGAGCGTAATGGCTTCCTCGGGCGCGGCGCAGATGGCAGAGTTAGGTCGAAGCCGGCCGCAGCCGCGGCAAACCCTGTGTCGCTGTCGTTGAGCGTGTGGTGTTGGGTCCGTTGAAGTTACCGAGGAGGGGTTGATTGTTGTGTCGTTTGTGTCGGTGGTTCCTGATGAGGTGACCGTCGCTGCCGGTGACTTGGCTGCTATCGGATCGCAGATCACCACAGCCAATGCGGCCGCGATGCCGGCGATTACAACGATCGCTCCGGCCGGCGCTGATGAGGTGTCCACAGCGCTAGCTGAAGTTTTTAACGCTCACGCCCAAGGCTTTCAGGCTCTCAGCGCCCAGGCTGCCACCGTGCATGAGCAGTTCGTGACCAATCTGGCCAGCACGGCTCAAACTTTTTCGGCTACCGAGTCTGAAAACGTGCTGAAGACGGTCCTCGACGACATTCTCGACGGCATCAACGCGCCGTTTCTTGCCCTGTTCGAGCGTCCGTTGATCGGCAACGGCGCTGACGCGCTTGCTGGCTCTGGGGCCAACGGTGGGGCAGGCGGCATCCTGTGGGGCAACGGTGGTAGTGGTGGCTCGGGTGGCATCGGTGTCAACGGAGGGGCCGGCGGTGCGGCCGGCCTGTTCGGCAACGGTGGTAACGGCGGGGCCGGCGGTGCGGGCGCCAACGGCGGCGCCGGGGGAGCCGGGGGCATTTTGTTCGGCAATGGTGGCATCGGTGGTAACGGTGGCGCAGCCGGGGCCGCCAGTACGGCCGCCGGCTTCGGCGGAGTCGGCGGCCGCGGCGGTCTCTTGGGGGGCAATGGCGGTATCGGGGGAACCGGGGGACTCGGGCAAAACGGTGAAGTTGCTGGTTTCGGTGGGGCCGGCGGTAATGCTGGTTTGTTGTTTGGTGATGGGGGTGCTGGGGGTTCTGCTGGTGAGGGTTTCGGTGGGGCCGGCGGTAATGCTGGTTTGTTGTTTGGTGATGGGGGTGCTGGGGGTTCTGCTGGTGAGGGTTTCGGTGGGGCCGGCGGTAATGCTGGTTTGTTGTTTGGTGATGGGGGTGCTGGGGGTTCTGCTGGTGAGGGTTTCGGTGGGGCCGGCGGTAATGCTGGTTTGTTGTTTGGTGATGGGGGTGCTGGGGGTTCTGCTGGTGAGGGTTTCGGTGGGGCCGGCGGTAATGCTGGTTTGTTGTTTGGTGATGGGGGTGCTGGGGGTTCTGCTGATGAAGGTTTCGGTGGGGCCGGCGGCAAAGCCGGTCTGCTGTTCGGCAATGACGGGGACGGTAGCAACGAGAAATCGATCGTCATAAATTTCGTGCGGCATGGCGAGACGGACGCCAACGTGGCGGACTTGCTCGACACGGCGGTGCCCGGACCTGGACTCAATGCGATGGGCCAGCAACAGGCGCTGGACGTTGCTGACATGCTCGCGCCGCGGGGCCCCTTCGCCGCGCTCTTCGACTCGCAATTGATCAGGACACAGCAGACCGCCGCACCGTTGGCGAGCATGCTGGGCATAAGCGTCCAGGAACTGTCCGCACTCAATGAGATCAACGCCGGAATCTTCGAGGACTTCCCGCAAGCCAGTCCCGCGGGCCTGCTCGTAACGGCTGGCCCGGTGGCGTGGACGCTCGGGCTTCCGCTGACACCCAACCTGGCCCCCGGATCCACCGACTTCAACGGGGTGGTCTTCAACCGCGGTTTCACTGGTGCATTGGAAACGATATACAACACTGCCGTCGCGAACCCGGTGGTGGCCGCTGACGGCAACGTCACGGCTGTGGCGTACTCAAGCGCAGGCACTATCTCGGCCGGGGTGTTAGCGAATGTCGACAATCCCAATCCTTTGCTCGCAGTCACTAATTCGCTGCCCAACACTGGCGTCGTCGTGGTGGAAGGTGGTCCGCAGAGTGGCTGGACACTGGTCAATTGGGACGGAATAGCCATTGGGCCGGCGAATTTGCCGACTTCGCTACTCGTCGACGTGCGTGACCTCATCACAGCGCCGCAATATGCGGCCTATGACATTGGTCTGTCCCTCTTCAGCGGCGATCCGGCGACGATCGTGGATGCGATTAGACATCTCACGAAGTTAAAAGTCAAGCCACGAGCGAGGGAGGAGGTGGAAAGGCTAGATGTTCGGTGTAGTGCTGGCCGGTTTGCAGGCAGTGGTGGAGTTGGCCGAGGAATTTGTTGAACAGATGTCGTTGGGCTTGGTGGTTCCAGTCTCCTGCGGCGCGGCGGGTGTCGTAGTGGCGACGGGCGCCCGGCGAGGCGCGCAGCGATGCCAAAGCCCAGATGGGACCCACGGCGGCCAGGCGCCGGTTCTTGATATGGCGGTGCAACACGAGGGTTTTCTTGCCGCTGGCGCGGGTGATCGGCGCGGCTCCGGCGAATGCTTTCAGTCCGCGGGCGTCGGTGAAGCGGGCGCGGTCATCACCGATCTCGGCGAGTACCCGGGCACCGGCCAGGTTCCCCAGTCCGGGGAAGCTGGTGATGATCGTGGAGTCCGGGTGCTGCTCAAAATGGGCGGTTGCCGCCTCGGCGAGATCAGCAGCAGTGGTGCAGGCAGCCTCGAACTGACCCAGCAGCCCTGCCAATTGGATACCCATCGCGTTCTCCACGACCGGTGGTTGGTGCAGGTAGGTGTCGGTGAACACCTCCCGCAACCGTTCGATGTCACGGTCGAGATGGCGGCGGCGGCCGGCCTTGGCCAGCAGTCGGCGCAGTCGGGCCGGGGTCAGCTTGGTCGCCTGGGTGGGGGTTGGTGCAGCAGCCAAGATGGTGCGCGCATCTCGACGAGCCAGCCCGCCCTCGGGCAGGTCGGCGAACGCGGTGATGGCCGCCGGGTAGAAATCTTTGAGCACATCGCGAATCTGGTTGCCGATGTGTTGACGTGCCCATACCGCGTCTTGCTGAGCGCGGGCCAGCACCCGGATCGCCTGGGCCAACTCGGTGTCGGCGGGCAATGGGCGGTGCGCGCCGGGGTCGGTGCGCACAATATTGGCCAGCAGCACCGCGTCGGCACCATCGGATTTGGCCCCCGACACCGCATACCGTGCCCGATACCGCGAAGCCGCCAACGGGTTGATCGGATAAATCACCCGGCCAGTTTCTCGCAGCGCCGCCACCCACAGGCCACGATCAGTTTCCATCCCCACTGGTATCGGATCAGCGGCACTGTCACCGGCCTCAGCCAGCAACGTCAACAGCTGCGCGAACCCGGCCGCATCATTGCCCAGCCGTGCACGGGCTACCACCCTCCCGTCGTCATCAACCACAGCAACATCGTGATGCTCAGTAGCCCAGTCGATTCCACAAAACAAGCCCAAGACGTCCTCACTTTTTCGTCGGTGGATGGTTGCGCCGTTACCGGTGGACTCACGCGGCGCCCTAATCGCGGGACTCCAAGGTCCGTCATCTCACTAGCCGTCCGTGACTCCAGCACATCGCAGGACTTCGTTCTGTCGAAGAGCTCAAGGCTCGAGAACAACCATCAGGAAGTCACCCCTGCGACGGGCTCGGGCAACGGAATCTCACCACCAACCCGACAAGACCTGCCGCCAGACGCGCCGCTCTTTCTCAAGTCGTCGAACGACGGGAACACCAGACGTCACCTGACGGCAGATCCCGCAAGAAACAGGCCCCGGTCACCAACACCCGGACCGGTAACCAATCCCTACTAAACGATTAGGAATGCCCATGTCATTCGTGACCACACAGCCGGAAATGCTGATCGCGTCGGCTAACAGGTACTGGTTCGGTGATGTGCGCCGGAAACGTTGTCCCGGGTGCCACGGCCGATGGGGTGGTGTCCGCCGTGGACGAGGCATCGGGTTTTACCGCAACACCATTCGCTACACACGAAGCCCGGTAGCAGGCGGTCAGCGTTCAAGACCCGGCGCTGGATGGACAGCTCATCGCCGCGATTGCGGCCAGTGCCGCTTCGTATGTGGCAGCCGAGACCGTCAACATGACCGCAGCTAGCTAAGGAGCGTTGCAGCAATGGATTTTGGAGCGCGTCCACCGGAGGTCAACTCCGGGAGAATATATTTTGGTCCCGGTTCAGGACCGATGCTGGCCGCCGCTACGGCTTGGGATGGGCTGGCTGCCGAATTGCATTCCGCGGTGGGGTCTTACAGCTCGGTGATCTCGGGACTGACTGGGGGGTCGTGGCGAGGCCCAGCATCGATATCGATGGCGGCCGCGGTCGTCCCCTACCTGGCGTGGATGACTTCCACCGCTGTCCAGGCCGAGCAGACGGCCGACCAAGCCAGGGCCGCGGCGGCCGCCTACGAAGCAGCGTTGGCGATGACGGTGCCGCCGCCGGTGATCGCGGCCAACCGTAGCCTATTGGTGTCGCTGACCGCGACGAACATTGTCGGACAAAACACCCCCGCGATCGCGGCCACCGAAGCTCACTACGCGGAGATTTGGGCTCAGGATGCGGCCGCGATGTACGGGTACGCTGGTTCCTCAGCAACTGCGGCGGCGCTGACCCCGTTCACACCACCCCAGTCCAGTGCCAATCCAGCCCGGATCGCCGGGCAGGGCGTCGCAGTTGCTGAAGCCACCGGCACATCCGCTAGCGCCAACACGCAAGCGATGCTGTCACAGGTGACATCAACGGTGCCCGCGGCGCTGCAGCAGCTCACTTCACCTCTTTCGTCGGCATCGCCGACGCCGTCTACGCCGTCGCTGAGCTCATCACTGGACTTTCTGCAAACCGGCATGTCGATGACCAGTTCGGTCGGGTGGATATCGAGTTCACTGCTATCGAACGCGAACCAGGTGAACAATCTGATGCCGGAGGTCAGCGCGGCTGGCAATGCGGCCGTCGGATCTAGCTTGAGCGGCGGGCTCGCGTCGGTCCTTGCAGCAGGGCTCGGTTCAGGCTCGCTGGGATCGACAGGCTCCGTAGGACTCGGAGACGCGGCGGTATCGGCGGGTGTGGGCAGGGCGGTATCGGTTGGGGCGTTATCCGTGCCGCAGACCTGGGCTGCGGCGGCCCCGGCGATACGGTCTACCGCTACGGTACTGCCGGAAACCAGTCTGGGCGCTGCCCCAAGCGTTGGAACCGGCGGACCGGGAGGCCTGCTGGGCGCGCCACTAGCGGGTTTAGCCGGGCGCGGCACAGATGGGGTTGTTAATGCCGATACCCGCTTCCTGCCCCGGCCCATCATGGTGCCGCGCTGGTCGGGATGACCGAAAGGCCGTCAAGCTGTTTTTGGTCGACCGGCGGTGACATCGCATGGTGGCCACGTGGCCAGCACAGCAACCATCGCACCGGTGATTTCGAGACAGGGGAGATGCACAAATGGCCGGCAACCCAACCGGGGCGATGCGGTAATGGTGCTCATCGCGCAATTCCGCAGTTTACCGAGGGCCAGCCGGATACTGATGATGAACCAGTTTGGCATCAACCTCGGCTTTTACATGCTAATGCCGTATTGGGCCGCTTACCTTGCCGGTTCGCTGGGACTGGCTGCGTGGGCAATCGGAATGGTTATGGGTATCCGAAACTTTTCCGAGCAAGGCATGTTCATCATTGGCGGCACGCTCGCCGACCGGATTGGCTACAAAGAGGTGATCGTTGCCGGGTGCCTGCTGCGCACCGGTGGGTTCGCCCTGCTGGTTTTTGCGCAGTCACTGCCCGTTGTGCTGATCGCTGCGGCTGCAACGGGTCTAACTGCGGCGCTATTCAACCCGGCAATCCGCGCCTACCTTGCTGCTGATACCGGTGATCGCCGCGTAGAAGCTTTTGCGATTTTCAACATTTTCTATCAGGCCGGGATCTTGCTCGGCCCACTAATCGGATTGGCGCTGGTGACCATCGACTTCCGGCTTAGCGCGCTATCGGCTGCGGTGTTATCGGCGGGGCTTACGGCGGCTCAGCTGATGATATTGCCTCGGCGCGAGGCTGATCCCGAAACAGAGCAAACGTCGACGCTGCGCGAGTGGCGAGCCGTTATCGGCAACCCGTCATTTCTGCTGTTCGCCGTAGTGATGACCGGCTCATATGTGTTGTCCTCGCAGATCTTCCTCGCGATGCCGTTAGAAGCGTCCAGGCTCGCACCGAATCGCGAGCCGCTCTTACTGGCAGCACTTTTCGTTGCTTCGGGCCTCGTGGCGGTCGCTGCTCAGCTACACATCACCAGCTGGCTTGCCGCGCGCTGGAATCGCGGACGCAGCCTGGCTATCGGCGTGACCATCTTGGCGGCCTCATTTCTGCCGCTTGCCATTGCGCCCGACGCTGGTCGTTTCGGAGTTTTTCCGGCACTGGCCGCACTCGTAGCATCGGCCGCCATGCTGGCCGTTGGCGCCGCCGCAGTGTTTCCGTTCGAGATGGACACCGTGGTCTCGCTGGCGGGAGGCCAGCGGGTGGCCACGCATTATGGCTTCTACAACACCATCGTCGGGACCGGGCTCCTTGTCGGTAATCTGGCAATCGGAGTGCTCGCGGACGCTGCACCCGGGGTTGGGATGGGCAAACTCGTGTGGGCTGGACTAGTTTTGGTGGGCAGTATCGCGGCGTTGGCACTGCACATTCTGGACCGCCGCCACCATTTCAAGGAGCCGAGCGTCGAATCGCGGTGAGAGGCTAGAGCATGGAGAGTATCGGGCTGTTGCGAAACCCCTTGTATACCCTATAGGGGTACAGTAGCGTTGGTTCGCGTCTGCCATGGTCCACACGGATTGGAGAGTGACATGGGCACCGTAACAGTCACCGTTACTGGGATGACTTGTGGTCACTGCGTGTCTGCGGTGCGGAAAGAAATTGGTGGTATCGGTGGTGTCACGGCTGTGGACGTGGACCTAGCCAGTGGCGCGGTAACCATCGACAGCGACGTCCCGATCGGAACGGATGCGATCAAGGACGCGGTTGAAGAGGCCGGCTACGCAGTGGCCGGCTGAAACCACCTTTTCGCAAGATTGTCCTGAGGGGAACATCATGGGCGTCGCCACGGCAACGACTCGCCATATTGAGCTTCGGCTTGGGGGAGTGACGTGTGCTTCGTGCGCAGCCAGAATCGACAAGGCGCTCAACAAGGTCGATGGGGTGGTCAGCGCCTCGGTGAACTTTGCCACCGAGAAAGCTAGCGTGGAGTATCTGGCTGATGTTTCACCGGAGCAGCTAGTGGCGACGGTGGAGCAAGCCGGCTACAGCGCGGAGCCCCTCACGCCGAGCCGGGCGATTGCTGGTAGCGGGGTGGCGATACCGGTGGAGTCGGATCGAGCCGGACTGTTGCGGCAGCGGCTGCTGCTGTCACTGGTGCTGACCGTGCCGGTTGTCGCCATGGCGATGGTGCCCCCACTGCAGTTCACCAACTGGCAATGGCTGTCGCTGATGCTGGTCGCACCGGTGGTGGTGTGGGGTGGGTTGCCTTTCCACAGGGCAGCGTGGGCCAACTTGCGCCGCCGCACCGCCACTATGGACACGCTGATCTCGATGGGCACGATTGCCGCGCTGGGCTGGTCGGTCTACGCGTTGTTCTGCGGTGCGGCCGGTACGGCTGGTATGAGACACCAGTTCGAGCTCGTCATCGCGCCTGCCGACGGCACCGGAAACATCTATCTTGAGGTCGCAGCAGGTGTTACCACGTTGGTCCTTGCCGGTCGGTTCTTCGAGGCCCGGGCCAAGCGACGTGCCGGGGCCGCGCTGCACGCGCTGCTGCAACTGGGCGCCAAAGATGTCGTCGTGTGCAGGCAAGGTGTGGAGCAACGTATTCCGATCGAACACCTCGTCGCGGGCGACGAGTTCGTGGTGCGTCCGGGCGAGAAGATCGCCACCGACGGGGTGGTGATCGAGGGCTCCTCCGCGATGGACGCGTCAATGCTCACTGGAGAGTCGGTGCCGATCGAGGTTGGTCCCGATGACCGGGTGGTCGGTGCCACAGTCAACTTCGGCGGCCGAATCGTGGTGCGTGCCAGCCGGGTCGGTTCCAACACCCAATTGGCGCAGATGGCTAGGCTGGTCGAAGACGCGCAATCCGGTAAGGGGTCGACGCAGCGGTTGGTTGACAAGATCTCCGGGATCTTTGTGCCCATCGTGATCGGCTTGTCGCTGGCAACATTCGGGTTCTGGATGGCCGTTGGGGGATCGCTCGCGGAGGCATTAACAGCGGCAGTGGCGGTGCTGATCATCGCCTGCCCGTGCGCGCTGGGTCTGGCCACGCCGACCGCGTTGATGGTCGGTACCGGACGCGGCGCGCAACTTGGAGTTCTGATCAAAGGACCCGAAGTGCTGGAATCGACCCGGCGCATCGACACGATCGTGCTCGACAAGACGGGTACCGTCACCACCGGCACCATGACCTTGCTCGATGTGATCACCGCCGATGGTGAACAACCAGATGACGTGCTGTGGTTGGCGGGCGCGCTCGAAGACGCCTCTGAGCACCCAATTGCTCGGGCGATCGTTCAGGGCGCGCGCGACAAGGTCGGCGACCTGCCGACCGTCAAGGATTTCGCCAACCTAGCGGGGTTGGGTGTGCGGGGCGTCGTCGATAATCGCGTCGTCGTCGTGGGCAGGCGGAAATTGTTGGCGGACCAGTCGCACCAGCTGCCGGAGAATCTCATGCAGGCCATGGGTCAGGCTGAGGCCGAGGGCAAAACAGCGGTTGTGGTCAGCTGGGATGATCAACCGCGCGGGGTGCTTGTGGTGGCCGATGCAGTCAAGCTCTCCTCGGCCGAGGCTGTCTCCCAATTGTGTGCGCTCGGTTTGACGCCGATCATGCTCACCGGTGACAACAAGGCGTCCGCCCTGGCGGTCGCCGGCCAGGTTGGCGTGGAGCATGTCATCGCCGAAGTTCTGCCGCACGAAAAGGTGGAAACGGTCAAGCGGCTGCAGGCCGACGGCAAGGTAGTGGCGATGGTCGGCGATGGCGTAAACGATGCTGCCGCACTCGCTCAAGCCGATCTTGGGCTGGCGATGGGCACTGGCAGCGATGTCGCCATCGAGGCCAGCGACCTGACCCTAGTGCGCGCAGATCTGCGGGCTGTGGGCGACGCGATCCAGCTTTCCCGGCAGACGTTGGCGACCATCAAGGGCAATCTCTTCTGGGCCTTCGCCTACAACATCGTCGCGTTGCCGCTGGCGGCCACCGGGTTGCTAAACCCCATGCTGGCCGGTGCCGCAATGGCCTTTTCTTCGGTTTTTGTTGTCAGTAACAGCCTGCGGCTGCGCAGATTCAAGCCGAGCATGGGCTAGTCGCGACGCTCGGCGATTTTCCGAAGTCGCCGTGTAGGCCCCCGCGGCCTGACCATACTGCGTTGACTGCCGGAAGCCAGTGATGGCGGCGGATCGTCCAGGGCGAGTAGTTTCTGGCGCCACCAGACCCTGGATGAGCACCGCCAGTGGTGTGTTCCTCCGGGCGGCTGAGGCAGACGTTTGCACGCGGTGCAACAGAACTCGGTCGTGTCACATCGTGATCGTTCAAACGCCGGCCCGTTGCCTAATACCACTGGGGGGTATACACTCGTTCGGGTGGATGTCCGGTATGCGACGTCATGCTCACCGCCAGGCTGTGCGGTGAGCGGGCTTGCGCCGGTTAGCCGCGCGGTCACCGACATGACCGACGGCGCAGGAGCTATTCCCCACGGTAAGCGGTTGCCGGGCGCGGGCGGCTTGGGCCGGCCCGTGCTGAAGTTCCCCCACGGCAAGCGCCCCTGGCGGCGTTCGCTGACGGCAGTGGTGGTACTGGTGTGGGCGCTCGTAGCTGTCGGCGCCCACGCCGGCCTGCTATCGGCGCAGCACCATGCAGCTCACGCTGCACATCCGTTGCTGGCCTCGTTAGGTGCTGAGTTTGCGGTCAACGTTGATCATGCGCACCTTCTCGACGGTTCGGTGGCGTCGCAACATCATGAACAGTTCGCCACGGCTGTGCTGCCGCGACCGGCCACCGGGTTGGTGGCGCTTTGCCTGGTGGCCACGGTGGTGGCCGTCATCGGCGTCGTGGGCCGTCCCATCGTCTCCACGGGGCGGGGCCCGCCCGGTGGCATGGCTGCTGTCGTTGTGCCTGGTCGAGACTTGTTGACCCGGTTCTGCCTCGCTCGTCGCTGATTGGACAGCGTCAGGCCGATGTGCCCTTGGCGCATTTGGCCGGTGTCCGCTGGCCATTGTCGATTGCCGCGCCCTGTTCAAGTGGTCGCGCTGCTCAAGCGAGGATTACATGACTCACTTCCTGCCCGTCGACGTCTTGCACGGCTCGTCGAATCTGGCTACTCGCCAACCCTTTTCCCAAGTTCGCCCCGTCCCACCTCGGTGTCCACAGGTCCGAGATCGGTATCGCCGAGTCGGCGCAATGGTCGGTAACACTCCGGTGCTATGGATCTCGGAACCGTTCGGCAGCGGCCGCGGCTATTGGGCCAAACTCGAAGGGGCGAATCCCGGCGGTATGAAAGATCGCCCCGCCATGCGTATGGTCGAACGCGCCCGATTGCGCGGCGAGTTGCTGCCCGGCGCCAGAATTGTCGAATCTACCAGTGGCACACTCGGTTTAGGTCTGGCCTTAGCCGGCGTGGTGTATCACCATCCGGTCACCTTGGTTACTGATCCCGGCATGGAGCCGATCATCCGGCACATGCTCGCCGCATACGGCGCGCGAGTGGACTTGGTTGGGCAAATGCATCCGGTCGGTGGTTGGCAGCAGGCCCGTAAAGACCGCATTGCCGAATTGTTGGCCGCCGAGCCCGATGCCTGGTGTCCGGACCAGTACAACAACCCCGACAATGTGGAGGCCTACGGGTCTTTGGCTTTAGAGCTACTTGACGACCTGGCAGATATCGATGTGTTGGTGTGCTCTGTGGGCACCGGCGGACACTCTGCCGGGGTGGCCCGGGTGCTGCGCCAATACAACCCTGCGATGCAGTTGATCGGTGTGGATACCGTCGGCTCAACAATCTTTGGCCAACCTGCAACTGCACGGCTGATGCGCGGGCTGGGGTCTAGCATCTACCCTCGCAACGTCGACTACAGCGCATTCACCGAGGTGCACTGGGTCGCTCCCGCCGAAGCCGTGTGGGCGTGCCGCAACTTGGCTGCTACTCACTACACCAGCGGCGGATGGAGTGTCGGCGCGGTCGCTCTGGTCGCTGGCTGGGCTGCGCGAAACTACCCGCGCGGCACCAGGATCGCCGCGATTTTTCCTGACAGCTCGCAACGCTATTTCGACACCATCTACAACGATGACTACTGTCGCCGCCACCAACTGCTCGGCGCCGTCGCGCCCAGCGGGCCCGACCAGATCAGCGCGCCTAACGAGGCTATCGTCGCACGTTGGACACGCTGCACAACAATTGTGGACCCCACCACCACGACACCTCGCCTTGTCGCAGATCAGCCCTCATGCTTAAAAGTCCTCAGCGGAAAAGGCGGCGGCGAGAAGTCATCTCAGAGAAGCAGCAATCTGACGATGAAACGCAAGCATATGGATGTCAATCCCACGCGTCTGTCGGTGGTTTGATGATGAATAATACCGAGAGCGGAACATCGCACCCGCGTTCTTCGGCGGCAAGCCAACCGGTGCAGCAGATACTGCCTCGTGAGGGCGTGGCGCTACCGGTTCTGACCCGCAGCGACATAGCCGATCTCCCGGTTGCTCCGCACGACGTGATCGAAGCTGTCCGGGTTGCATACTTGCGGGTGGCTGGAGGATCGTCGCGAGCCCCAGCGAAAATTATGATGCGTTCGCCGTACAGAGATTCAGTGTCCTACGCGATGCCCGGCTATGACGGCGGGTTGCAGATATTGGCCTTCAAAGATTATTACGCGCAAAACGACGCTGGCAAAAAGGAATACATCACCATCATTCTCTACGACGATAAGGCGGGTGTGCCGTTGGCTTTTATGGATTGCACCCGAGTGACCACGCTGCGAACTTCGGCCAGTACCGCGCTAATCGCCGCCGCATGTGCCCCGACCGCAGCGCGCACCGCGCTGGTCAGTGGTTCCGGAGCACAAGGCAGAGAGACCTTTCCATTTCTACTCGCCGCTCTCCCAGACTTGGACCGGTTGTTACTGTTTGCCACGCATCCCGACGGGATCGCCGCCGTGCGCTCCTACCTTCGTGAGCGGCACCCTGACCGGGACATCGAAGTGGTGACCGATCCTGAGCAAGCCGCACGCGACGCCGACGTCATGGTCGCGACATCGGCTGGCCCGGCCACCGAGGTCAAACTGCGTACAAGGTGGTTGAAGCCAGGGGCGCTGTTTATCTCGGTGAACGGGACGGGGGTTCATCCGTCGTCACTGCGCGAAGCCGACTATGCGGTCGCCACTACCGCCGGTCAGCTGGCGGTGACTGGTACCCGTTTCGCCAATGAAGACGGCTCGCTGCCGTTGGACGCGGAACTGCCCGACATCCTCGCCGGAACAGCGCAGGCCAGGCGAGACCAGGCGGACCGGGTTTTCGCATTCAACAGCGGAATGGCTATCACCGATATCCCGGTGGCGCATGCGTTGGCCACTCAGGCGATCGCGCTGGGGCGTGGGCAGGAGGTCCGGCTGTGGAGCTAGCGACCGATTCGCTGTCCTTACCGGCGATCGTTCCGTCCTGGTTTCGCCATGTTGCGGCCGATCCCTCGCTGTTGGCTGATATGGCTCACGCGGTGGGCGGGCCATTCCACGTGCTGTTTCCGGCGCAGTTTGCCGACAACGTGAAGGCCTTTGCCGGTGTCATCGCGGCGTCTGGGGTGCGCGGACAAGTGCTCTTCGCCAAGAAGGCGAACAAGGCCGGATGCTGGCTATCGGTATGCGCTCAGACGGGGGCCGGGGTGGACGTCTCTAGCGCTCCGGAACTGGTACACGCGTTATCCCGTGGGGTGCGCGGTCGCGATATTTCGGTGACGGGTCCGGCCAAGAGCGAGGATCTGCTCTGGCTGGCATCTCGCCACGGCTGTCTGATCGCAGTCGACGCTCTCGACGAACTCGACCGGGTGATCACGCTGGCTGGTCGTGGCGACCACATGCGCATCGTGTTGCGGGTACTCCCGAACATTAACCAGAACAGTCGGTTTGGCCTCGACACGGTGGAACTGGACACCGCGTTGCGGCGATGCGCCGCGCAGCGGTCTCGAGTGTCAATGGACGGGTTCTCCTTTCACCTAAGCGGATACGCGGTACAACCACGCGCGCAGCTCGCCGACCAATTGGTCGACCGGGTCGTCGAAGCCCGGGCACGTGGCCTCGCGGCGACGGCCATTTCGATTGGTGGCGGGTTCGCGGTGGAATACCTCGATGGTGACGTCTGGACGCGGTTCCTGCGCGACGCCGCTGAGACCGATTTTCACGGTAACAAGACCTTCAGCCATTTCTACCCATATCATCAGTCGCCAGCCAGAGCAGAAATGCTAGCTGCGATCTTGGCTAGCGAATCCGCCTGCGATCCAGGCACAGTCGGAGATAGGTTCGTCAACACCGAAACCACACTTCTGGTTGAACCAGGTCGAGCCTTGCTCGACGGGGCGGGTTTCACGGTGTTCCCGGTGCAAGGGTACAAGCAGAGAAGCGACTACGGGATCGTTACTGTTGACGGCCTGAGCATGAGTCTCTCAGAGCAATGGAAGTCGAGCGAATTCCTGCCTGAGCCCATGCTGTGGCCGCAAGAACGCGCAGCCGGGGTCGAGCTGGCCAACTCCGTGCGCAGCTGCGTCGGCGGAGCCAGTTGCTTGGAATATGACATGCTGACCTGGCGCAAAATCGTGCTGCCGCGGGAGCCGGGTCACGGTGACCTACTGATCTACCCCAATACCGCCGGCTACCAAATGGATAAGAATGAGTCTGAGTTTCATCAGCTTCCATTGCCCCCAAAGATCGTGCTGTGCCGCGACGACCAAGGTAAGTTTCGCTGGAAACTTGACGAGAATGGCTATCGACGGTGAGCCGTCAGCGGTTGGATCAAACGCCCAGAACTCGTCTCGCCGATCTGGCATGTGCTAGCCGACAGTTGACTGCGTTGGCGGCGCCGATAGCCGGCGTCCAGTTCGCCCAGGTTGCGTTAACCACAACCGATTTGGCTGTGATGGGTCTCATCGGAGTGCAGGCCATCGCCGCCGGTGGACTTGCGGCGGCCCTGTACAACGCGATGCGCACCAT
This sequence comes from Mycobacterium sp., assembly GCF_965230835.1. Classification (GTDB taxonomy): domain Bacteria; phylum Actinomycetota; class Actinomycetes; order Mycobacteriales; family Mycobacteriaceae; genus Mycobacterium. Next base: position 1,029,046 of record NZ_CBDDLW010000002.1, on the reverse strand, counting down.
GTGTGTGGGTGTGGTGACCGCCGCGGGAAATCTGGTCGCCGGCGCGGCCGGACAGGGCGAAATTCGTTCCGGTGGCAACGGTCTGGATGACCAAGCGCAGGTAGAAATACGTCAGATCAACCGGTCAGCTTTCTTGGTGGCCACAGTCGCTGCCGTGCTCCTGGGAGTCGCACTGATCGGCCTCGGCTATGTTTTGTCGCTATTTGCGCTGGAGGAGAGCGTGTTGAAATTGGCGCGGCCAATGATGATCGCGCTGGCTCCCGGATTGATCCCCATGGTGTGGCTTAATGTTCTGCGTCAGTTCAGTGTCGGTATGCGTCGGCCAGGTCCGCTTTTGGCTGTCAGCATCGCCGCTATCGGACTGAACGCTGCGTTGGACCTGGTGTTCATCTACGGTCTTCTGGGCATCCCGAAGCTTGGGCTGGCTGGAATCGGTCTGGCCACAACGCTGGTACAGATGATCACTGTCGCCGTCTTCTACCTGGTGCTGCGCCGCGACGATCGTCTTGCCCCACTATTGGCAGTCGATGGGTGGAAGGCCGACGCTCGAACAGCAGGGCGCATCGTGCGCCTCGGCATCCCCATTGCGTTCACCTACGGTTCCGAGGCCGGCATCACGTCTCTTGCTGCGGTCGTGATGGGAGCCTTTGGGCCGATCGCCCTGGCCGCGCACAATGTAGTAGTCCAGCTGACCCGCATTGCTTTCCAGATCAGCATCGGTCTCTCGCACGGCGCATCAATTCTGATCAGTCGCGCGATCGGCAGACTCGACAAAGAACATGCTCGGCGGATAGCCGCCTCAGCGCTCCTCCTCGGATGGCTTACCACCGCCGCCCTCGGGCTGCTGTATGTGGTTGCGCCGCATGTGGTTTTACGACCGTTCCTCGACCTTGCCGACTCGGCGACCATCATGCTGGCCAAGACGTTCCTGCTCTTCGCGATCATTCAGCAGATCGTGGACTTCACGCAGAACATAGCGGTCGGGTTGTTGCGGGGCATTGGCGACACCGCGACGGGGCTTCGGGCCACGTCGATCGGTTATTGGGTTGTTGGTTTGCCGGCGATGCTGTTGCTAGCGTTCCCGGCGCATTTGCAGGGCCCCGGTGTGTGGATGGGACTGAGCACGGGTTTCACCGTGACAGCAATGCTGCTACTACGCCGGTTTCACCGTGACTTGCCTCGGACAACCTGACCCGGCGGCAAGGCCGGGTTCACATCGGGCATCAGCGGCCCTGTTTGAACCCAATTCACCAACATGGAACGCCGGTGGGGCAGTGGCAAAAAGCGCCCCAGCGGTGACTGCCATCGAGCGTGTGCGCGAAACCAGGGATCTGTTGTTGTTTGCCGTTAGCTAGCTGGGCGGTGATGTCGGGGTGACTGACATCGCAGGAACGAGTGGGATCGCTGGCACCACAGTTGGCGCTGGTTCGGCGGGTACTACCGGCTCCGCGGTTGTCCCGGTCTGCGTCGGCGGTGGAGATTCGGTGCTGGTTTGTGCTGCGGCGATGGGAGCACAGATAACCGCCGCGGTGGCACCACCGGCCATTAGGTATCGGAATCGTTTCGTCATGCCTACCTCCCGTTGTTGTCCTGGCAGTCGACAGTACGGTTCGCTCGTCCAATGTATCGGCCGGCTGTCGTGTCGGCTCGCGCTAGCTTTGGGCAGGCGGCATTTTTACCGATGTTGTGGATGGGTGGTAGGCGCGCAACTCGACGGGAATGATGTCGAGCACCGATGGCCCGTTGATGGTATCTACCAGTGTGTCGTCCGCGATGGACTCCAAACGAGACAGTTCTTCGATCAGGACCGCGGGTGCGCGGTCGAGCTGTTTGTCTTGTGTCCGTATGAAGGCGTCTGCACGCGGTTCGAGGGGCCTAAGCTGATGCCATGGCACGTGCCGCAGCTCCTTCTAGTCGAAGCTTTGCGGTCGCGCCCACAGCAGAAGGTCGAGAACCCGCCCTGAGCGCAGGCTGGCGCCGTCAACATCGCCACAGGTCGAGGACGTGCCAAATTGGCCCATCGGAGCCAGGCAGGGGAGGTAACGCATGCAGAATCAGGCGGGAAAGTTGACCCGAACAGTCGTCGTCGTCGGAGCCGGCTTGGCGGGCCTAACCGCCGCCCACGAACTCGAAAAGGCTGGACACCAGGTCGTAGTGATGGAAGCGCGGGATCGAGTCGGCGGCCGGGTGGTCAACCACGAGTTCGCAGACGGCAGCGTTGTCGAGTTAGGTGGCCAATGGCTCGGACCGACTCAAGATCACGCACTCTCTTTGTCCTCGGAGCTCGGTCTAGATTTGTTCGACACATTCGTCGAAGGCGAGTCGATCGGTTTTCGGGCCCCAGACAAGAAGGCCCGGTTTCGATCAACGCCGCCGTACCCGAAACTCGTTCTGGCGGAACTCTTCCTTACTCAGCGTCGTGTCGAGCGGATGGCGCGGAGTGTGCCGCTTGACGCTCCGTGGGATGCGCCGCGGGCGCAACTGTGGGACTCGATGACACTCCAAAGTTGGCTTCGCTGCAACGTCCGATTCCGCCAAACTCGCGATCTCATCTCTTTGATCGCCACGTCGGTTTTCGCCGCTGAGCCCGCGGAACTTTCGATGCTCCACTTCTTGTTTTATATACATTCGGGAGGCAGCCTGGATCGTTTGATCGACACGACAAACGGAGCACAAGAGCAGCGCGTCGTCGGCGGAACCGAGCGCCTCGCAACCGAGCTCGCGGCCCGACTCAAGACGCCGGTACGCCTATCGGCTCCGGTCGGCTCGATCTTGCAGGACAAGACAAAAGTCGAGGTGTTCACCAATCAGACTCAGGCTTTCTGCGCTGACGCAGCCGTCGTTGCGATCCCTCCTCATTTGACCGCCGGGATCACCTTTGAGCCATCCCTGCCCGGCCGGCGCGCACAACTGATTCAGAACACGCCGATGGGCGCGGTCATCAAGTGTGTTGCGGTCTACCGCCAGCCATTTTGGCGTCGGAATGGGTTGAACGGCATGTCTATTTCGCCGCAGGACCCCGTCTCAATGACGTTTGACAACTCTCCGCCCGACGGAGCGGTCGGCATGCTTGTCGGCTTTATTGAGGGCCACCGGGCGCGCGAGATCAGCGCGCTGCCGCCGGCCGACCGCCGTTGCCTCGTCATCGATCATTTCGCCAAGTGCTTCGGCCAGGAAGCCAAAAATCCTATCGACTACGCGGATAAGGACTGGTCTGTCGATGTCTGGAGTGGCGGTTGCTATGGCGCCCATATGAAACCCAGCGTATGGACGCAGCTAGGCCCGCAACTTCGCGCGCCGCATGGTCTGGTGCATTGGGCGGGAACCGAAACGGCTACCCGCTGGACCGGCTACATCGACGGAGCGATTTCGTCAGGTAAACGCGCTGCGCAAGAGGTGACGGCGAAATTGTCGACGGGGTGAACCTGCCTAGTGATACGTGGTGCGGGCGTTTGCCGAGTGTATTGACCCGACGTCGGAGCTGGACCAACCTGCTCGAAGCGCAGGTGGTGATCGGCGATTCAAACACGAGCACAACCACCGCCACCGCCACTCAGCGCTGGGCTACCGCACTCCGGCCGAGTACGCATGCGGCATGCAGGCAAACCCACCACCCCATAGCCTGGGAAATCAACTGAGTCCGAATCAACAACAACCTGGCTCTACGACCGGGTTGGTCTAGTCGAACGAATAGGTTCCACCGCAACTAGATTCGCGGTTCGCTGGGATTTCGTGAGCACAGCGTTGCCGACTTGGACGTTGTCACGGATCGGCGACCGTCAGGCGCACTCGCCCTCACCCGTTTCGGGCATCGACGACTTGTCTGAAAGTCGCTGAGAGCACCGCACTGTGTCGATTAAGGTGAATGCGTGTCAAATAATCGGAGCAGCGCCTCGGACGCCCCACAAGCGCAGGAGGTCGGCCTCCTGACCTACACTGGCCGGCTGGGCGGCGGTCTTCGGGCGGATGTGCAGCGCAAGCTGCCTTCCTACGTCAGCGACTTCAAGGACGGGCTACATTCGAAAGTCTCAGCGTCTGTAAGTTTCCTTTTTTTCGCCTGCCTTGCGAATGCTATTGCCTTCGGTGGCCTCAACAGTGTCATGACCCACGGTGAGATCGGCATCGTGGAAATGATTGTGGTAACCGCCATCGGCGGAATCCTGTTTGCGCTTTCGTCCGCCCAACCCCTGACACTGTTGGGCGGCACCGGCCCCATCGTGATCTTCACCGGCCTGCTGTACACGATGTGCCGGCGTTTCGACCTTCCCTTTTTGCCGGTCTACGCCTGGGTAGGAGTCTGGTCGGGCATTCTCATGCTCGTCCTCGTGGTGACCGATGCCAGCGCGCTCATGAAGTTCTTCACCCGCTTCGTCGACGAGATCTTCGCCGTCCTCATCGCCGTCATCTTTATCGTCGAAGCAGCGCGCTCCGTGGTGTCGCCCTTCACCGCGTCACCGCGCGACGACGCGACCGCGCTGATGACTGTGGTCCTGGCACTGGGCACATTCCTGCTGGCCCGCACCTTCAAGACTTTCCTGCAGACCAGGTATCTCCAGCGCAGGTTCCGTGAATTCGTGGCAGATTTCGGGCCCGCTATCGCCATAGCGCTGATGACAATATTCGCCTTGACGTTGTCGGACGTCAAGGTGGCGGACGTGGCCGTTCCCGACCATTTCGGCACCACCACCGGCCGGTCCTGGCTCGTCGACATGTTCTCGGTGCCCGTCTGGCTGATTGTCGCCTGCCTCGGGCCGGCTATCCTGGTCGCCGTTCTGCTGTTTCTCGACCAGAATATTACGACTCGTCTGGTCAACAGCCCTTCGCATGCCCTTCGAAAAGGTGGTGGCTATCACCTGGACTTGGCTGTCGTCAGCGTCATCACCGCGGTGTGCTCGGTGTTCGGTTTGCCCTGGATGGTGGCGGCCACCGTCCATTCCCTCAACCACGTCAAGAGTCTGGCGACCACACGACAAGACGACGATTCCGGCGCCGAGCGCATCCTGGCTGTCCGAGAAAATCGAATCTCCCCGCTCGCCATTCATATCCTGATCGCGACCTCAGTTTTCATGTTGCCGCTGATCAAGAAAATTCCGACGGAGGTACTTTTCGGCCTGTTCCTGTTCATGGGTTTCGCCACCCTCACCGGGACGGACTTCTATGCGCGGTTGAAACTGTGGTTGACGGACCGCAACCTGTACCCCAACACCCACTACGTTCGTCATGTTCCCTGGAAGGTCATCCACCTCTTTACCTTGGTCCAGCTTCTCTGTCTGGTGGTGTTGTGGATCCTCAAGAGCAGCCCGGCGGGAATCTTGTTCCCCTTGTTCATCGCGATGCTGGTGCCGTTGCGCCTCCTGCTTAACCGGTGGTTCCAGCCACAGCACCTGGCATTGCTCGACGCCGGTGAGCAAACCGACGATGTCAGAATGGGGGACTTCCGGCACTGAGATCGAGCTCGTCGACGAGCTCGATCGGGTGTTCACCACCGCCGGCGGCCCACCCACAGTGGTTGCGCATGGACAACGGGCCGGAGCTGATTTCGCAAGCGTTGCAGCAGTTCTGCGACACCAAGGTCGGGTTGACCTACATCCCACCAGGGCAGCCGTGGGATACCGGTCGACTGAATCCGAATCAACAACAACCTGGCTCTAGTTCCAACTTGTTAGATCGTTGCCAAGAGGGCGTGGTCTGCAGCCAAGCGCTTCGAGGCTTTAACCGCTGGACGTCATTCGAGTCCCGGTCAGCCCGCAAGGCTACCGGGCGCTGCGCCGTTTCGCCGACGGCATGGAGGTGCCCGCCGCACTGGCCGCACTGCTGCGGGTGCTGTCCACCGGGCATTAACGCAAAACCGATGAGGCCGAAGCAGTTTCGGTGGGTATTGCCGCAATGACGGCCACCTCGTTGAATACCGCCACGATCGATGCGGCAGTCACCGCCATGCGCGCATCGGTGGAACATCGTGACGGCCTGGCCAAGATGCGAAGCCAAACGGTCAACCGCCTGCACGTGTTGCTCACCCACCTCACACCCGCCGGCGCCCCCGGTGAGGACACAACCGCACCGGCCCGGCTGCACCTCGAAGCAATCGCGGCCTGGCCCGCCCCCAACCTGCGCTCGACCCGATCGATATCCGCCTCTACCGTGACCACTGCGCCTCCAAGCGCGAAAAGACGGCTCTGCCGCAGACTCGGCCAAGACACACCAGCTACCGCCAGCCGGCCAACTGCCCGTCGTCAACGCCGGATCGCTAGCCCCTGGTACTCAACCTGGATGCCCCCGGAACAGACATCGCGCTCTCCTCCATTCACCAGAGACGCTATTACCCGGCTCGACCGAGTCAAGCCGTTACGATGGCCTCGCCACGATCACTGGCGTATGGACGGAATGAATGACCGCGTTGCTGACCGAACCTAGCAACATGCCGGTCAAGCCACCTCGGCCGTGGCTGCCCACGACCACAAGCTGAGCCGATTCAGACTCTTCGATCAGGGCTCGACCGGGGTGATCAAGTGTGACGACTCGGTGCACGTTCACCTCGGGGTAGCGCTCTTGCCAGCGCGCGACATATTCGGCGAGGCTCTGCTCCGCTTCCGACTTCCAGTCAAGCCGAGGGCTCTGGTGCACCGCGCTGTCGCTCCACGCGTGCAGCGCGGTCAGGTCGACGCCGCGCCGCGATGCTGCATCGAACGCAATAGCCAGCGCAAGCTCCGAAGCGGGCGAACAATCGATTCCCACCAAAACCGGAGCTCGATTGGAATTCGGCAGCCTAGACGCTTCGTCGCGTATGACCGCGACCGGGCAAGTCGCGTTGCGCACCACGCCCGAACTTACTGAACCCAGCAAGACCCGCCCCACCGCGCCGCGCCCGTTACAGCCGACGACGACCATCTCTGCCTCTCCGGACAACTCGACCAGTGTCGGGATCGGGGGTGAATATTTCATTTCGCTCGCGATCGCGATCCGTTGATGCTTCGACACGGCGTCTTCCGCGATCTTGACTGCCTGCTCGAGAACTTGTTGGCCGTCGTCTTCCTGCCATAGCGCAACGCCGTCTTGCATCGACAGCTGCGGATACGTCGGCACGAATGCTCTCAACATGTGAACCAAAGTCAACCGGAGATTGCGCAGCGCCGCTTCATGTGCCGCCCAGAAGACGGCGGCGTTCGATGCCGCCGATCCATCGACTCCGACGACGATGCCATAGCGCTTAACGGTTGTCGACATCTTGTTCTCCTTGAGTCTGTACTGAAGACCCTATTCCCCGAATACTCTTCGGTCATGGGCATTTAGTCCTCAACCGAACGGCCCACAGCCCTTCGCCTCTCCACCATCAATGTCGCCGTCGTGCTCATCCTGATTGTCGCTCAAGTGCGCCACGAGGCGCTGATAGATCGAGATGTGGTGAGAGACGTCTCCCTCGCCGACGTTGGGACGGGTGCCTCGGCGGTGGCTTCTCGCGACAGGCTCGTGCGGCTCGAACAGATCAACCAACACGTTATCGACGCGGCTCGAAGCGCGTTGGCTGAACTCGGCATAGCTAATGACGACATGGCCCGAATCGAGCGGCGGAACGCCGCCGGGTACAGCTGGCCCCACGCAAGCGATACACGACAACCAGCCCGTTCGCCGAAGACGCCGGCTAACGCTGATGCGTGGATCGCTGATGGCGGCTGACCAGACCGCGACCAGGCAGGCCAAATCTTGGGCGTACCTAAGACGCGCAACGACGCACTCAACTGCGACAAAGGCGCGTCCGGTAGATCTGTGGCCGCTTAATTTCGTGATCCGATCGGGAAGGTCATTCGTTTGCCGCCGGGGTCGCGTCTCATCGCTGGTGTAAATGGTCACGGGCGTAGGTTCCGTCGCAACCGACGAAAGCTATGAAGGAGGGGCTACGCCCGTGACCAAGCGAGTATCGCCGATTGAGCGTGTGCGTGTTGAGATGGATCAGTTGTTCGCCGCGACCGAGCGGCCGTTGACCGAGATTTTGGAGGAGGTCGGGCGGTTATCGGTGCGTCTGGTGTTTCAGGTCGCCGTGGAGGCCGAGGTAGAAGCAGTGTTGGGCCGAGCCCGTCACCAGCGTCGGGTTCAGGACGGCCCGGGCGGGTACCGCAATGGGTATCAACCGCCGGCGACGGTGAAGACCACGATGGGCTCGGTCGAATTATGCCGCCCGAAACTACGCGACACCGACGAGCGGTTCTGTTCGCGGCTATTCGGTGCCGGGGTGACGCGCACCCACGCTCTGGAGGCGTTGGTGATTTCGGGATGGGTGCGCGGTTTGTCGGATCGCGACATCGAGGCCGCGTTGGCCGAGGTGCTGGGCTCGCAGGCGGCGTTGTCGCGCTCGACGGTGAGCCGGATTTGTGCGGCCATCAAAGACGAGTTCGCTGCGTGGTCGTCTCGACGCCTTGATGAGCTGGTGTTGGACTACCTGTTCTTGGATGCCTCGAACTTTCGGATGCATCCCAACGCCCCGGCCGAGCCGGTGCTGGCCGCCTGGGGCATCTGCACCGACGGCAAGCCCCTGTTTATTGGGCTGGCCCCAGCCGCAGCGGAGTCGGCTGATGCGTGGGCCGACTTCTTGGCTGACCTGAGGAACCGGGGACTACGCCCGCCGCTACTGGGCATCTCCGACGGGGCGCCGGGCCTGATCGCCGCATGGGAGACCACGTTTCCGGCAAGCCTGCGTCAGCGGTGTCTGATCCATCGCTGCCGTAACGTCATCGCCAAGACACCTGTCGCGGTCCAGGACGAGATCAAAGCCGCGTTCTGGTCGATCTTCGATGACATTGACCAGCCACCCGGCCAGCAGGCCGTGGATGAAGCCACCCGCCGCGCCGAGGAGTTCACCACCACATACCGCGGGCTCTACCCAGCCGCGGTCGCTTGCCTGGCCAACGACTTCGCCTCGCTGAGCGTGCATTTGCGCTTCCCCCGCCAACACTGGACACGCATCCGCCATTCCAACCTCATCGAACGCACCTTCGGAGAATCCCGTCGCCGGGTCAAGGTCATCGGCCGCCTACCCGGCGAAACCAGCTGTCTGTCGCTGGTATGGGCCGTCCTCGACCGCGCCAGCCGCGGCTGGCGCGGAGTCACCCAAACATCAGCGACCAGCCGCCACCTCCAAGAACTACGCCACCAACTGCTCGAGCCACCCCGCCCACTGCATCCCCCCACCACAACAACCACGACCGACACCACCGCCGCGTAACATGACCACCAGGAACATGCGCCCAGCGTTTTTACACCAGTCCTAAGACGCCACCGCCGCCGGTCGATTGCGGCGTAATATTGATAGTCCCGCCGAAGGTCGGCAGGGATGCGAGGGGCTGAACGGTTTCGACTTCGCGCATCGAATCAAGGGAAGCGTGCCGGTGCAGGCAAGAGACCACCGTAAGCGTCGTTGCAAATATATAAGCGCCGATTCACATCAGCGCGACTACGCTCTCGCTGCCTAAGCGACGGCTAGTCTGTCAGACCGGGAACGCCCTCGGCCCGGAGCCTGGCATCAGCTAGAGGGATCCACCGATGCGTTCGGTCGCGGGGCGCATCGGGACAACCACAGCGACTGGGATCGTCATCCCGGCTAGTTCGCGTGACCGGGTGATCCAAGTAGAGGCATAGCGAACTGCGCACGGAGAAGTCTTGAGGGAATGCCGTAGGACCCGGGTTCGATTCCCGGCAGCTCCACCGATAATAGCAGGTCAAACGGTAAAAATATAGACCAGGATCGTCTTTCACCACATTATTCACCACAGCGGCTACGATCCTGGCTATGGCGTCGATTCGCAGCAACGTCCGCAAGGACGGCACGACGGCGCACCGAGTGTTCTTCCGATGTCGCGGCCAGCAGACCTGCCTGACGTTCGACAACCCCGAGATGGCCGAGACGTTCCGCGTTGCAGTCGACCAACTCGGCGCCGACAAAGCGATGGAACTGCACCGGATCGACCGCGAACCGCGAGCCACAGCAGGCATGACCGTCGCCGACTGGCTCAAACACCACATCGACCACCTCACCGGCGTCGACCCCCGCACGATCGAGGACTACCGCAGCTACGTGCGCAAGGACATTGCGCCCGTGCTGGGCGCGGTGGCGCTGGGCGGTTTGACGCGCGACGACGTGAAGCGGTGGGTACAGGCCATGGAACACGGCGGCGCAAGCCCCAAGACTGTCGCCAACAAACACGGCTTCTTGTCGGCCGCGCTGGCCGGGGCGGTGGTCTCCGGTCGAATCGGCTCCAACCCGGCCGCCGGCACCCGCCTGCCCCGCGGGGAACGTCAGGAAATGGTGTTCCTCACCAAGGAAGACTTCGCGACCATACTGGCCGAAATCACCGAGCCCTGGCGTCCGCTGGTCGAGATCCTGGTCGCCTCCGGCGCGCGCTGGTCAGAGGTCACCGCGCTGCGACCCTCCGACATCGACCGTGCCCAGCACACCGTGCGGATCAGCAGGGCGTGGAAGCGCGGGGGCGGCGGGTACCGCATCGGAGCGCCCAAGACGCGCCGCTCGGTGCGAACCATCAACGTCCCGGCCACCGTGCTCGACAAACTCGACTACACCGGCGACTGGCTGTTCACAAACCCCGGGCGGGGACGTCGCGCCGCCGGCGGGCCCGTGCGGGCACCTAACTTCCGCACCAACGTGTGGTGGCCGGCCATCGAACGCTCCAAGCTCACACCACGGCCACGCATCCACGACCTGCGCCACACCTGCGCGAGCTGGCTCATCCAAGCCGGCACACCGCTAACGGTGATCCAGCGCCACCTCGGCCACGAATCCATTCAAACGACCGTCGATGTCTACGGGCACCTGGACCGGCGCAGCGCCCAGGAGGCTGCGGACGCGCTGGGGGGTTTTCTGACGTGAGCGACCATGTGATCGCCATTGTTGGCGTTGTGTTTGGGGGCATAGCTGGCATCGCGGCGATAGTTGCTGTCATCTACGCGCACCTCGCCAACAGAAAGGCCGGTGACGCCAACAAAATCGCGGACGCTGCCAAGAGCCTGGCTAAGACCGCTAACGACATCGCGGCAAGGGGGGAGGCCCGCGCAGTCGAGCGCCATGACGTGCACTGGGAGGGTGACTGGGATCCGGCGCGGCCCGGAAGGTACCTACTTCGCAAGCGTGGTCGCGATGAGGCGCGGTGTGTCAGGGCGAAGGTGTACTACGACGGTGACGAGCAGACGGCCGCGAATGAGTGCCTGACCGGGGACGGTGGTCTACTGACCTTCTGGTTCGAAGGTGCGCTGACCGACTATCAAGAGGAGTATGCCGAGCGTAGGGAACGAGACGACATTGCCGCCAGTGGCATTCCCGCTTTGTCGCCGTACATAGAATCTAGCCGCCCGGTTGCTGAAAGAGTGGAGTGGGAAACGCCGTTGGGGACTTCCAAACTCCACGAATGCCGCAGCCTGACGACTTTCGACGCGTATTTCGAAAGTCGCGGGTGGTGAAGCGCTGGCCGATAAGTTTCTTGCGCCGAACCCGATCCCAACTAGAGCAGATCGGCAAAGAGTTCCTTCTCCTCGGGCTTTCCGTAGCGCCTCACGAACCTCAGCGCGCTTCCTCCTTTGGCTGTTTCGATGGTCGGGTCGGCGCCAGATTCATGGAGCAGCCGCATGATGTTGAGGGCCGCGGGTGTGGTGTTGCGCACGGCGTTGTACAACGGTGTCTCGCCCTTGTCGTTCCTAGCATTGGCATCGGCGCCGGCGTCGAGCAGTAGACGGACGGCCTCGTGGCTTTCTCCTTTGGCCGCGAAGTGCAGCGGTGTGGAACCTGCGTCATCGGATGCGTTTACGTCTGCTCCGGCTTCAAGCAGACGTTGGGAGTTGGCTCGAATGAATTCGACTATCGCGCTGTGGTTTTCGGCTTTGAGGGCTGGATCGTCCAATGCTGCTGTGTGGTCGAGGCCGACCGGTGCGTCAATCACGGCGTAGTGCAGCGGGGTCCGCCCTTCGCGGTCACGATCGTTTACGTTCATCCTGCTTCCCTTGCTAGTTCGTACATGTGGCTCATGTTTCCCGGTGCGTCCTCGACCTGATAAAACTCGGGTCGGTTGCAGTACTCAATGAGTTGCTGGCGTGTCCAGTGTTGTTGGATAGCCATGTCGCGAATTCGCCACCACTCCTTGCCCTCAACGTGGCCGAGGTGGTAGGTCGGATCGACTGGGTAGCGGACACCATCGGCCCCCATGAAGTATTTCCCGTCCGGGGTCTTTGGCAGGTTCAATATGGTGTCCTCGTACTGCTTGGACACCGGAATCAACACGTCCTCATCGGTGGCACTGATGTAGTACGCCCCGTCGGGCGTCTTCCGGGCCGCTTCCTCAGCAGCTCTTCGGGTTCCGGCCCTGATGTAAGGCCGCGACAACAAGTCGAGGCCTTCGGTCCCCAATAGCCCGGGCGTAGTTCCCTCAGCAAGGAACAGCTGCGCACGAGCCGCCAGTAGCGGGGAAAGCTCGGCCACCGCCCGCGCCGCGTTACCGGCCGCACCGATCGCTGGCAAGCTGGAGACTTCTGCGGCGACACGAAATTCTCGGATGATTGTCGCGATCCGGGCGCCTGTCGCGGTCAAACGGGCGACGTCAACGACCTTCGATGCTCCCTCGCTAAAGCCCACTGTGAACGGAATCAGAACCAAGGCAACGATTTCGGTGACCGCCACTGTTAGACCAAGCTCGGCCATCTCGTGCAGGATCTGCGAGTGCGCCTCGTCGATTGCGTGTGCGTATTCCGAGCACGTCTTGCCGGCTGCGTCGAACCCCTCAGCGATCGACTTCAGCGAATCGCGAACCAAGGTGCAGTTGGTCGCCGCGATCGGAAACTCCGGTGACTTCTGGGCACGCACCGAGCCGATGACACCGTCGTTAGCGATATCGGCTGCAGAACGTAGCTCGCCGGCCGCCGAATGCCAGGCATCAGCAGCCGCGCGCAACTGATCCTGATGACCATTGGGCCACATTTCGCCCTGCACGTAAGCCTGGATCGTGTGCCACCAGCCCGGCACATCGCCGTGCCCGCCCTCGGCCGACGGGATCGCTGGCACCAAAAACATGGGCTTGGCAGTCGGTGGAAACGCCGGGGCATCAGGGTTGTTCATCGCCGACTGCTGGTCGGCGTTTTGATGATTGACCGCGGTAGCCGCCAACAGATCTGAGCATTGGGCCGCACCCATGATGCTGGCGGTCGCCGCTTCCATCAGGCCCGCCCTACCGCTGCGGCCACCAACCAACGCGTCGTACTTCAAGCACCAGGAATGCCCGGCATTATCGGTGCCGCCCATACCGGCAGAGTTCTTCAACACCCCGGCCAGGTGATGCACAGCTGCAGCGGCGGCGTCATAGACCTTGCCGTAAACGCGCCCAGCCTCGGCGACGACCTCTGGGTGGCGTCTTAGGACTGGTGTAAAAACGCTGGGCGCATGTTCCTGGTGGTCATGTTACGCGGCGGTGGTGTCGGTCGTGGTTGTTGTGGTGGGGGGATGCAGTGGGCAGGGTGGCTCGAGCAGTTGGTGGCGTAGTTCTTGGAGGTGGCGGCTGGTCGCTGATGTTTGGGTGACTCCGCGCCAGCCGCGGCTGGCGCGGTCGAGGACGGCCCATACCAGCGACAGACAGCTGGTTTCGCCGGGTAGGCGGCCGATGACCTTGACCCGGCGACGGGATTCTCCGAAGGTGCGTTCGATGAGGTTGGAATGGCGGATGCGTGTCCAGTGTTGGCGGGGGAAGCGCAAATGCACGCTCAGCGAGGCGAAGTCGTTGGCCAGGCAAGCGACCGCGGCTGGGTAGAGCCCGCGGTATGTGGTGGTGAACTCCTCGGCGCGGCGGGTGGCTTCATCCACGGCCTGCTGGCCGGGTGGCTGGTCAATGTCATCGAAGATCGACCAGAACGCGGCTTTGATCTCGTCCTGGACCGCGACAGGTGTCTTGGCGATGACGTTACGGCAGCGATGGATCAGACACCGCTGACGCAGGCTTGCCGGAAACGTGGTCTCCCATGCGGCGATCAGGCCCGGCGCCCCGTCGGAGATGCCCAGTAGCGGCGGGCGTAGTCCCCGGTTCCTCAGGTCAGCCAAGAAGTCGGCCCACGCATCAGCCGACTCCGCTGCGGCTGGGGCCAGCCCAATAAACAGGGGCTTGCCGTCGGTGCAGATGCCCCAGGCGGCCAGCACCGGCTCGGCCGGGGCGTTGGGATGCATCCGAAAGTTCGAGGCATCCAAGAACAGGTAGTCCAACACCAGCTCATCAAGGCGTCGAGACGACCACGCAGCGAACTCGTCTTTGATGGCCGCACAAATCCGGCTCACCGTCGAGCGCGACAACGCCGCCTGCGAGCCCAGCACCTCGGCCAACGCGGCCTCGATGTCGCGATCCGACAAACCGCGCACCCATCCCGAAATCACCAACGCCTCCAGAGCGTGGGTGCGCGTCACCCCGGCACCGAATAGCCGCGAACAGAACCGCTCGTCGGTGTCGCGTAGTTTCGGGCGGCATAATTCGACCGAGCCCATCGTGGTCTTCACCGTCGCCGGCGGTTGATACCCATTGCGGTACCCGCCCGGGCCGTCCTGAACCCGACGCTGGTGACGGGCTCGGCCCAACACTGCTTCTACCTCGGCCTCCACGGCGACCTGAAACACCAGACGCACCGATAACCGCCCGACCTCCTCCAAAATCTCGGTCAACGGCCGCTCGGTCGCGGCGAACAACTGATCCATCTCAACACGCACACGCTCAATCGGCGATACTCGCTTGGTCACGGGCGTAGCCCCTCCTTCATAGCTTTCGTCGGTTGCGACGGAACCTACGCCCGTGACCATTTACACCAGCGATGAGACGCGACCTAGGGCACCTCCTTATGCACGAAGCTCCGGAACAGACGGTCAACGATGTCATCAGATTCCTACAACGTAACGATTTTTGATCGCGAAGTGGGTATTTGGCTCCTTTAGCGGCGAGAAACCGGCAGATCTCTGGTGGTGCCGTTACGCGGAGTTTGGGGGCTCTGTGCTGCCTGCCAATGTCGTCTACCTGATGGTGGTGTCAGACGGCATCCGATCAGGCCACGATGGCTCATTTGGTCTCCGTTTCGGAGTGTTGTGGCAGTCGTTTGTCGTCATGATCCAGTCAGAGTCAGCGTGCCAGCCTCGCCGAACTCGAGCCGTATAGCCGATCCCGCTAAACGAGAGGGGCACCTTGGTCTGTGGTGCGCTTCGTCGTCGCTGCGTATCGCTCAATCGTGTCGAGGTAGGACGCAAGGATGAACCTGAAGACCGCATCAGTGTTGGGGTGGGCAATGGCAGCTACCCGGGAGAGATTGGGGAACCGTTGGGTCGCGAGCTCCGCGTAGCGGTCGCGCAGCGCCGCCCGTCCCTCGTCAGGGTTGGCGCCAAACGATGCATCGACGAATCCGAACCCAAGTATGAAGGTGAAGAGACCGTCATAAAAGTGAACAACGTCGTAATCGCTGAGGCCCGCCTCCGTCAGCGCCGCATAGCCAATTTCGAGCTGCCGGGTGCTGACGGCCGTGTCAATATTCATAGTGGTGTGCAGACTCGCCACGACGATGGTCAGTGAAGGGTAGGCGGTGAAGACCCGCCGGGCGTGTTCGGCAAGAGCGGTCAGCCGGGAGCGCCAGTCGCCAGTTAGTTCCTCTTCTGCAGGCAACATTTCCGTGACGATGCGATCGACCATCGTTGCCACAAGTTCGTCCTTGCTGCGGAAGTACCGATAGATGGCGGTTGGGTCGACCGCTAGATCTTTGCCTACCTGTCGCAGCGATAGTTTATCCAGCCCGCCGGCCTGCTCGGCCAGCCGTAGCGCTGTTGTCAAGATCAGTTCGGTGCTCAGCACTGAGCCCTGCTTGTTCTGCACCCGTTGTGTACTCACGCCTCCACTCTCTTATGCCGACCACGGTGGACGTAATCAGCATAGGTTGACTACCTTGTTGACAGAAGGGGATGACTAGGTCCGTTCAGGTAGACAGGCAAACACATTTACGATGAATTTTCGGAGGTCGTCACGGAGGCGCTGTCGGGTTTGGGAGCGTTGGCCTCGGCGGAGCCGGGGGCTCCGGCGGGGGTGGCGGGCTTGCTCGGCGGTCCCAGCGGGGCCGGGGGCACCGGCTTCGGCATCGGCGGGGCTGGGGGCTCAGGCGGCAACAATGGCCTGTTGTTCGGCAGCGGCGGGGCCGGCGGGCCTGGCAGCTGGCTTTTGAGCACCGGCGGGTTCGGTGGGATCGGCTCAACTGGCGGGGCTGGCGGGCCCGGTGGCAACGCCGGTGGGCTCGGCTTCGGCGGGTCCGGCGGCAGCGGCGGAATCAGCCAGACCGGTGACGGAGGCACCGGCGGCCAGCTATGGGGTAGCGGCGGTGCCGGCGGCACCGGTAGCGGCCCAGACGAAGGGGCTGGCGGGATGGGCGGAAACGCCATGCTCATCGGCAACGGCGGCAACGGCGGCAGCCCCGGCATTGGTGGCACTGGCGGACTCCTATTGGGCCAAAACGGGCTCAACGGGTTGCACTAGCTAAGTCCCGGCGTGCGGGCTACGTGGATCTCACCACCCAGTTCACCTGGATCCGCGACGAATTCGTCGACCTATGGCGGCACGTCGAAGAGGCAGCCAAACCCAGCAGCAGGCGGTGCGGAACCGGCTCAGGCGCGACAAGTGGCGAAAAACGGCAGGAACAGTGCGAGTACCCTGCAACGCCATGGCGGCGGCGCGATGAGCGGGGGTCTGTTCGGACTCCTGGATGACGTCGCGGCCATGGCACGGTTGGCCGCGGCCTCTGTTAACCCCCTTGGGGCCGCCGCCGGCCGTGCAACCGCGAAGGCGGCCGGGGTGGTCATAGACGACACCGCGGTGACGCCGCAATACGTGCGTGGGATCGGCGCTGAGCGCGAGTTGCCCATCGTTAAACGCATCGCGGTGGGTTCCCTGCGTAACAAGCTGCTGTTCATCCTGCCGGCCGCGATGCTGCTCAGTCAGTTTGCGCCGGTGCTGCTGACGCCGATGCTGATGCTCGGTGCCACCTACCTGTGCTACGAGGGCGCCAAGAAGGCGTGGGGAGGTATCCGCGGACATGATGCTCACACGGTGGCGCCGATCGCCGAGCGCGAAGTCGTGGCTGGTGCGATCCGTACCGACTTCATTCTGTCCACCGAGATCATGGTGATAGCCCTCAACGAGGTGGCCGAGCAGGCGTTCGTGCCACGGCTGATCGTCCTTGCCGTCGTTGCGCTGGTCATCACCGCCGCGGTGTACGGCGTCGTTGCCGTCATCGTCAAGATGGATGATGTCGGGTTAATGCTCAGCACGACGGCATCTCGATTCGGCAAGAGAATTGGCCGAGCCATGGTCGCTGGAATGCCCAAACTACTTTTCGCGATATCGGTGGTCGGGACCGCCGCCATGCTCTGGGTAGGCGGCCACATCTTGCTTGCGGGGAGCCATGATCTAGGTTGGCATGCCCCGTACGGCTGGGTTCACGGTGTCGAGGGTGAGGTCCGCCATGCCGTCGAGGCCGCCGGCGCCGTGCTGGCCTGGTTGGTCGGTACCGGGATATCCGCGCTGATCGGAGCGGTTGTCGGAGCGGCAGCCGTCGCGCTCACGCACCTGCTGCGATTCGGGCAGCGAGGTCAATTCTTCGCCTAGTGCCTTGCTAATGCCCCATTTAGTTCAGCACAGTGGGGTGGCTCTTGCTGCTGGGGACGTCCGTGGCAGCATCGAAGAATCTAGGACCGCACGTGTGTCACGTCACGGCCAGCGACACCGTGTCGTCGATGAGGCCGAGCCGAAGGTGCCGCCGCTGCTGCGTCGGTACACAACCGACTGGAGGTGTCTGTGACGGAACACAAAGCGATCGACCGCCCGGTGGTCGTGATGGCAGCGGGTGAGCGATGACGGGTCTTGAGGAGACGCGGTCAGCGTTGCAAGGGTGCTATTCCGAGGTCGAAAAGCTCTGTGCCGACCTGAATGAGGCCGAGTGGCAGGTCCAGTCCTTGTGCCCAGACTGGAAGGTCCGCGACGTGGTCAGCCACGTCACCATGATGGAAGCGGTGATGTCGGGCTGGCTCCCCGAAGACGCCGCGACGCCGCCGCCATTTGACCGCACCTCCGACTTCCTGCGCGAGACCGCCGGTCTCGACACAGTGGCTTTCGTCGAACGAGTCCGTGCGACCTTCGCTGGTCGTCGGCGGGACCTGGCTTCGCTTTCGGCGGAGGATTTCCAGCGCCCCTCATGGATGCCGACAGGTCAGGGCACCTACGGGCGTTTCCTGGCAATCCGGGTGTTCGACTTCTGGGTTCACGTGCGTGACATCACGGCACCATTGGGCCGGGCGACCGACGATACCGGGGTCGCCGCCGAGATCGCGCTGGCCGAGGTGGAGAGTTCGCTGGGCTACATCGTCGGCAAGAAGGTGCGTCTGCCAGACGGAAAGAGCATCGCTTTCCATCTCACCGGACCTATCGTCGGTGAGTTCGACGTCGTCGTTGATGGCCGCGCGAAGCGAGTCGATCACTTAGATAACCCCGATGTCGAAGTCACTACCGACTCGACGACCTTCATCCAGCTTGCGTGCGGGCGTATCGACCCGCAGATTCCGATCGACTCCGGCGCGATCAGCTGGAAAGGGGACGGCGAGCTCGGTGAGTTGGCTGCCCGCAACCTCAGGTTCACGATGTGACGAACCGACCGGAGTCCGTCGACTTTCACTTCGACGTGATGTGTCCCTACGCCTACCAGACCTCGCTGTGGATCCGTGAGGTGCGCGACCTGACCGGGCTTACGGTGAACTGGCGATTCTTTAGCCTCGAAGAGATAAACCGCCAGGAGGGTAAGAAGCATCCTTGGGAGCGGGAGTGGTCCTACGGCTGGTCGATGATGCGCATCGGAGCCTTGCTGCGTCGCCGGTCGATGGCCGATCTCGACGCGTGGTATGCACGCGCTGGCCGGGCGTTGCACGTTGACGGGCACAAGCCGCATGAGAAGGCTGTCGCACGTCACCTGCTTGCGGAACTGGGCTTGGAGCCGGAGCTGGTGGACCAGGCGATCGCCGATCCCACCACCAGCGACGAGGTGCTAACCGAGCATCAGCGGGTGGTCGACGCTGGCGGCTACGGGGTGCCGACCATGTTCTTTCCTGATGGTCAATGCCTCTTCGGGCCGGTTCTCATCGACCCGCCCGTGGGGGATAAGGCCTTGCGGCTTTGGGACGCAGTCGTCGCCTGGACAGAGTTCCCGCACCTCTACGAGCTGCAGCGGCCGAAGACCCCCGACGACGAGCGCCGCATCGCCGAGACGTTCCGGCCCTACCTAGAGGCTCGCGATTGGGTGTCGATCAATCGGGGCGAAGTCATCGGCTTCGGTAGCCCCGACGCGTCACCGGCCTAGGTCAGCCTCCGCGACGTCGCTGAGCGTCAGTGGCTTACCGGTTCGCTGGTGAAAACGGTTGTCGATAGGTCTCCCGTACTACGGCGATTGTCCGAGAACCGCCAGAGCCAGCGCAGTTAGGTCTTCGGTGAGACCTTCACGCGCTGCCAGTTCGTCGTTGTGGATGACTTCGCTGATGACCGAGTATGCCGCTCGTGCGCGGGCTTTCGCCTCGACCGAGCTGATCGACGGGTCGGCTTCGGCGAGAACGAACGCGAGCTCGTCAGCGTAGGCCCGTTGTCGCTTGCGTCTTTCCTGCCGGTCCTCCCGAGGCAGATGATGAGTCTCAAACATGTTGAGGCAGACAAGGTCACGGGTGTTGACGGCTGCCGTGGCATAGCTCGAAACCATGTGGGTCACTGCGGTGGCCGGTTGGTTCGCGGTTGCCAGCGCATGGTAGATCGCGGCCCCGATCTGATCGCCAAACCGGGTAAACGCGGCGGCCAGGAGCTTCTCTTTGCTGCCGAATCGCCGGTTGACAGCCGAACCAGTGATGCCGCACTCCGCGCCGATATCGGCGAGCGAAACACCGTTGAATCCGCGCTGATGGAAGAGCCGCGCCGCCTCGGCAAGGATCGCCTCCGGTCGAAAGGCGCGCGCTGCTCGGCGTCGCAGGTCCATGCGTGCGGCGTGAGGCTCGATTGCCGATCGCGGTGGTAACGGGACAGCGAGGATACGCCGGAAACACTCGGCTCCTAGCGCCGGCACGTTCACAGTAGCGGGGCTTTTCGCAAGGGAAAGACTAACTATCGCCCCGGCGATTGCCCGGGCGCGCAAGTGAGGTCTATGGCTCTGCGCCCCATAGCTATTAACAGCTGTGACCATTGCTCGGCACCTGGCTTCCAACGGAGCTCGCGCGTCGCGGTCGAGATAGCCGAGTTGGCGAAGACAGACGGCAAGGCTGTCTGGAGCGGCGAGCGCTGCCGCGATCATGTTGTCGACGGGCCCGCCGCCCCCGCTTGTCGGGAGCGCGATTTCGGCGGCTGTTTCGAGGTTTGTCAGGAGCCGGTCGATGATCGCGGCGAGCAAGCCGTTCTTGCCGGGAAAATAGTGGTAGACGGCCGGGCCGGTGAGTCCGATCGCCACTCCGATGTCGTCTATCCCGACACCGTTGAACCCCCGCCGACGGAACAGAGTCGCCGCGGCTGTGAGCACCACGTCACGGCGTGCGTCGGTGCCGGCTTGCGCTTTGAGTGCTGTAGGGGCTGGGCGGGCCATGCCCCGAACTTAACGTATATGCACTCTGCGCATAGTTTCGGTGTCAGGTTCCGTTCGGTCGGGCGAACTGCCACGTGATTTGTAGATGGCGGATAACTGGGTTATTTGTTGACTTTTTCGCCCACAGCTTGTAATACGGATGGGGAGACGGGTCGGTAGTCGGCAGGTTAGAAACAGTGTGGTTTAGCGATAGTGAACTTTGTGATCGAACAGAGATGTCTTGCGGTGCGTGATTTCCGCACCGGCATTTCCGTCGTGGCCGGGTGGTTGACATCCCGCACTCTTTGAATTGCAGGTGACGAGAGCAAGATTTTGTTGCCTACGGCCGTATGCGGAGGACGCTTTGACGACAATCGACGTTAGCCCGACGGGAACGTGGACGTCGGTCGGGCACATCGCGAACGACACCGCAGGCATGAACTTTTGGCGCTGCGACCGTGCCTTTCAGACTGTGTTGGCCCGCTATCTCACCCCAGAACTGCGCAATCACCTCGAGCCGCACTTCGACAGGCTCGGCGAATTGGCCGGCGGCAGGCTCAGCGAGCTGGCCCGGATTGCAGACCGCCATCCGCCGGTCCTGCATCCTCGTGACCGATTTGGTCGTGACGAGGACTGGATCGAATACCACCTTGCCTACCGCGAGATGGAGAAGATCGCATACGAGGACTTCGGTATGCATGCGGTCAGCCATCGTGACGGAGTGCTGGACTTCAGTGGCACGCTGCCGCCCAGTGTGAAGTTCGCGCTCCAGTACCTCTTCACTCAAGCCGAGTTTGGTCTGACGTGTCCGATCAGTGCAACCGACACCTCGGCGTATGTCATCGCGAGATTCGGTAGCCCGGCGCTCAAGGACTATGTGCTTCCACGCATGCTGTCGCAGGACCCATCCACTATGTGGAAGGGGGCCCAGTTCATGGCCGAGAAGGCCGGTGGCTCTGACGTAGGCGCTAGCGAAACCACCGCTGAGCACGACGGTATCGATTCGAATGGTCTGGATCGGTGGAAGTTGTACGGCGACAAGTGGTTCTGTTCACATACCGATGCCGACATCGCGATGATCCTGGCGCGCCCGGTGGGCGCCGGCGGCGGGACCAGGGGACTAGGTTTGTTCGCCATGCCTCGCCGGCTCCCGGACGGTACGCGCAACCGCTATCGCATCGTGCGGCTGAAGGACAAGCTCGGCACCCGGTCGATGGCTAGTGGTGAACTCCTTATCGATGGTGCGACCGCATACCTGGTGGGCGACGTCGATCGCGGTTTCGTGCAGATGATCGATCAGGTCAACCTATGTCGTCTGTCGCAAGGGGTACGTGCCGCTGCGATGATGCGTCGATGCCTCAACGAAGCGATGGTAGTTGCTGGTAGCCGTACGGCATTTCGTGAGAAGCTGATCGACAAGCCCCTGCTGCGCCGTCAGTTGCTCAAGATCATGGTGCCGACCGAGCAAGCACTGTCGATGGTGAACTACGCCGCTCATCTGTGTGACATCGAAGACCAGGCGACGCTGCGTTTGTTGACCGGGCTGGTGAAGTTCCGTGCATGCAGGGACAACGTCAAGGTCGCGGCGGGTGCTCTTGAAGTTCGGGGCGGCAACGGCTACGTCGAGGACTTTGTGAATGCGCGTCTGGTCCGTGACGCTCAGCTCGGCACGATCTGGGAGGGGACGAGCAACATCAACGCGCTCGATGTTGTCACCCGCGCGGTGAAGAAGGACAAAGGTCATGAGGCCCTTCATTCGGCGTTGGGCGGCGTTCTGAACCAATCCAGCACCGTTCCTGCCGGTTTGCGCGGGGAACTTGTGTACTACCTCGACAAAGCAATTCGGTTCGCGGTCGACGTGGCCGCAGACCCGCATCGCGAACAGGAATGCCGCACTGTGACTACCGGTCTCTACAACGCTGCGAGCGCAGTGCTGCTGGCTGTTGAAGGCGCCGATTCCGGTGCTGCTGGAGACGACGCACGCCGGCTCCTACTGGCCCGCTTGGTTATCACCCACCGCCTGCGCCCACGCGACCCGCTGGAATCTGACGGGGTGAACACTGAGGACGCGATTCAGCACCGTTTGCTGGACGATGCTCCGGTGTCTCTCGAGGATGCCGTCGCATTAGTCGACATGGGATGACCGGGATGCCTGCAGCGGCAGGCGGCGTGCCACCGGTATGGTCCGGTGCCTTCGCTTCTGGTAGGTGTCAAATGAGGGAACAAAGAAGCGGGGAGTTCACCGGTTGGGCTGGCTAGCTGCTAGCGCGAACGGGGCAAGCAATCTAAGGAGCTGGCGTGGAGGCAGTCGAACCACAGTTGAAGTTCGAACGCGACGGCGATGTCGTGATCCTCACGATGAATAATCCACGCAGGAAGAACGCGCTGACGCCGCAGATGCTAACTCTGATGGCCCAGGCATGGGATCGCATCGACGCCGACGAATCCATCCGGGTTGCGATCATCACCGGTGAGGGCTCATCTTATTGCGTCGGTGGTTACTTGGCGGACGGCTGGATGGTCAGGGGAGCGAAGCCATCGGCCGGAGCCGAGCCGCCGGCGGAGGGGACGTCTGCGGGCGGCACCATCAGTGCGGGGCTGCTGCTGAGCCGGTCGCTCGCTACCCCGCTGATCGCTGCGGTCAACGGCCCCTGTCTAGGCGGTGGCTGTGAAATGCTGCAACAGACCGATATTCGAATTGCTGAAGAACACGCAACTTTCGGCTTGCCTGAGGCTAAGTTTGGGCTTATTGTAGGAGCGGGATCCACGGTGCGGCTCAAGCGTCAGATCCCGTACACCAAGGCGATGGAGATGATTCTGACCGGCGACCCACTCACCGCCGCTGAGGCGTACCACTTCGGTCTGGTAGGGCACGTCGTGCCGACGGGCCAGTCGTTGGAGAAGGCCCGACAGATCGCGGCGCGCATCGCCGCGAATGGACCCCTGGCGGTTCGCAATGCCAAGGCTTCGATCCTGAGCAGTGGTTGGCTCGATGACGAGGACGCGCGAAAGATAGAGCAACGCTTCGTGCTTGAGGTCGTGCGCTCTGCGGACGCCAAGGAAGGGCTTGCTGCGTTCGCCGGCAAGCGCAAACCTCGTTTCACCGGAAAATGACGGCGATCTCTCGATCCGCGCCAACCACTGCGCCTTAGCGGCGGTCGGCTGATTGCCGCACGCAGAAACCCAAGCGGCACGACGAATCCGCGCACTGATCAAAGCGGAACTGGCTGCCAAAGTGGCCAACCCCACCTAGCGGTTCTGCGCCGGCGGGTTGGCGCCAAACATTGGTGGCGTGGGTGGGGCTGTTGTCGACGCCTGCTTAGGCGGTGTGCCGCGCTACAGCGCAACGTCGCCCACGGTTGGTGCCGCAGATGAGAACGGCTGTCATTCAACAGTATCGGGCACCGAAGGCCAGTCACGAGTGTGCGCACCGGTCGACATCGCCGGCTACAATCAGTATTGTACTGGAGTGATAATCAGTATGTACTACTACAATATTTGGAGGCTTGCATGGTGACTGGCGATGACGGCACACCCCAGGACGCGATGCAGTCCTACAAGCAAACGGCGGCCACCACCCCGACGCGCAACCGAGATAGGGCTCGCTACGACCGCAAGACCGTTCACCGGATTCTCGACGAGGCCTTGACCTGCCACCTCGGCTACATTCGTGACGGTTGCCCGGTTGTTCTACCGACCATTCACACGCGTCTCGGTGAGACCCTCTACATTCACGGTTCCACCGGCAGCGGTCCTATGCTGGCCGCCAAGTCGGCGCGCTCGGGTCTGCCGGTGTGCGTCACGGTGACCCTCATCGACGGTTTGGTGCTGGCACGGTCGGCGTTTCATCATTCGGTGAACTACCGCTCCGTTGTGGCAACGGGGTCAGCACGGTTGGTGGACGACGCTGAAGAAAAGCTGCACGCGCTGGCCGCGGTGGTTGACCATGTAGCCCGCGGTCGTGCTTCCGACGCGAGAGGCCCGAACCTGCGCGAGCTGGCCGCCTCGGCCGTTCTTGCTCTCGATCTGGTCGACGTATCGGCAAAGGTAGGCGCCGGAGGCCCGAAGGACGAAGCTGAAGATCTCGCACTACCGTACTGGGCGGGCGTCCTGCCCCTCAGCTTGACCGCCCACGCTCCGGTACCGGCGTCGGAGCTTGACCCCAACATCGCAGTGCCGCCGTACCTGATGCCCTATCGGCGATGCGGACAACCATTGCAGGTCAGCTGAACATGTCTGACTTGCGTCAAGCTTTGATGCCACGGGACGATCTGTGTCGCTGGGCTGGCTATGCCGTCAGCAGGCCCTGCTGGATCAACCAGTCGCGTGCCACGATAGCTGGATCCTCGCCGTCGGTGTCGACTTTTGCGTTCAGCGCCGCCATCGTCTTGTTGGTGAGCTTGGGGTTGAGCTGGGCAAAGATCTCGGCCAATTCTGGGTGCGCGTCTAGCAGCTTGGTGTTGATCACTTCGGTGAGGTTGTAGAGCGGGAAGAAATGTCTGTCGTCTTCCAGCACTCGCAATTTGAGTCCCGGGATACGGCCATCTGTGGTGAAGACCTCGCCGAAGTTGCAGTCTCCGTTGGCAGTTGCGGTGTATACGACACCGGTATTCAAGGTTGTGACGCGCTCGATGTCGCTTCGATTGATCCCGTATGCGTGCAGCATCGGCACGAAACCATCATTGCGGCTTGCGAATTCGCTCTCGACGCAAAACGTCATGTCTCTCTTGGGTAGCCTCTTCAATTGTGAAAGCTTGGTCACTCCGAGGCGCTTGGCTTCCGACTCGCGAATCGCCATCGCGTACGTATTGTTCAGCGGTGCCGGCGGGAGCCATGTCAAACCATGGGGCTTATCCGCCTTCTTGACGGCTTCCCATTGTTCTGTCGCGTTCCGGATCGGATTCTCGTGGCCGAGGTACTCGATCCATGCGGTGCCGGTGTAAGCCGGCGCGATGTTCGCTTCGCCTTTGATCAAGGCCTGGCGTACGCCGAAACTTCCGGGTGTATTGGTGCGGTTGGTGACGTCGGCTCCGGCAGCGTTCAAGATGATCGAGAGCATGTTCCCCAAGATCAACTGTTCGGTGAAATCCTTTGCCGCGACGGTGATCTCCACTCCTTCTAAGGAGTCATAGTGTTTGATCTCGCCTGGTTTCGCCGAAAGCACGGCCCCGCTGGATGAGCGCAAACCGCACCCAACTGACAGAACGGCGCAGACAACCGCCACGACACCGACGCCAAGCGCACGGAATCGCATCACACCCCCTTTGGTGCCGCGATGATTTCGACGATTCGTGCCAGCCAGTCGATGAACAGCGCGAGCGCGGCGACGAGGATGGCACCCACGATCAACGTCGTCGGCTGCTGAAGTTTGACGCCGGCGGTAATCAACTGTCCCAGACCACCCGCTCCGGTGAATGACACCAACGCGGCGGTGCCCACGATGAGGACCAGCGCGGTCCGCACTCCGGCAATGATCACTCGCAATGCCAGCGGCAGCTCGACCCGCATCAGGGTTGCGAATGCTGAGAGTCCCATTCCCCGTGACGCCTCCACTAAACGGGGGTCGACACCGTCTAGCCCGATGACGGTGTTCGCGACGATCGGCAGGGCGCCGTAAACTGTCAAGGCGATGACCGCACCGGTGGTGCCGATTCCGAAAAACACTGCGCCCAAGGCGATCAGGCCGATTGCCGGTGCTGCTTGGCCGAAGCCGGCGAGCGTGATGATCGGCGTGGAGTATTTCCGCATCTGGCCACGGGTCAAAAGGACGCCCAACGGGATCGCTATAGCGCAGGTCAAAAGAGTCGCCGACAAGCTCACCACCATGTGCTGGCGCAGCAGGGTCAACAGCTGCTGCACGCCGAGGGAACGTCGTTCGGACTCAGTCACATCCGCGAACTTGACGTACGACAGAGAGCCGACAACGGCGACCGCACAGATAAGTGGTTGCAGCACCCAGCGAACCAGGCTTGGCCGGTCCGGCGCCGCATAGAACGCTGATTTTTCCTTTTCGACGTCGAGGTCCGGTGCGGTGGTTGTCACGAAGCCGACTCCGCTGAGCTGGCCGCGTCGCGCATCTCGGCCATTGCGTTCATGATCGTGTCGACCCTGATCACTCCCTGATAGGTGTCCCGTCGGCCGGTCACTACCACGACGCCGTGCGATGACATGAGCATGTCGTCGAGTGCATCGTTGAGTGTCGAAGCGAGGTTAATCTTTTCGAGGTCTTCGTTGCGTGTCACGTTCTTCAGCGTGTTTGGGTCGGCGAGATCCTCCACTGACACCCAGCGCAGCGGCCGATCGTGGGCGTCGAGCACGATGACGTGCTGGCGGTCGATCACGCCGGCCCGATGGATCGCCGCTGCCGGGTCGTCGCCGATGTGCATCACCGCCGCCTCGTGCAGTTCGACGTCGCGGACCCGAGTCAGCGTGAGCTGTTTGAGTGCGGCACCGGCCCCGACGAAGCCGCGAACGAAGTCATTGGCCGGGCGCGCCAGGATCTCTTCCGGGGTGTCGTACTGCACGATGTTGGAGCCTTGCTTCAGGATGGCGATCCGATCACCTAGCTTGACCGCCTCGTCGAAGTCGTGGGTGACGAAGACGATGGTTTTGCGCAATTCTTCTTGCAGCCGCAGTAATTCGTCCTGCAACCGTTGACGGGTGATTGGGTCGACGGCCCCGAATGGCTCGTCCATCAGCAGAACCGGGGGATCGCCGGCTAGCGCCCGGGCCACCCCGACCCGCTGCTGCTGGCCGCCGGAGAGTTCGCGGGGATAGCGGTTGCGGTATTGCGACGGTTCGAGGTTCACCAGATCAAGCAGCTCGTCGACTCGGGCGGCGATTCGCTTCTTGTCCCACTTGAGCAGATGCGGCACGATCGCGATGTTGTCTTCGACGGTGAGGTGCGGGAAGAGACCGGCGCCTTGGATGACGTAGCCGATGTGACGCCGAAGTTGGTCGGGATCACTCTTGGTGACGTCGTCGTCGCCGATGAGGATGCGCCCGCTGGTCGGCTCGATGAGACGGTTGATCATCTTCATCGTGGTGGTTTTGCCGCATCCGGACGGTCCGACGAACATCACGATCTCACCGGCCGCGATCTCCAGGGTGATGTTGTCCACCGCTGGTGCTGATTTCGCGTTGTATCTCTTGGTGACCCCGTCCAGCAATATGCGAGCGCCGCCGGTCTGTTGTGGGCTGCCGTTGCCGGATGGTGCGAATTCGACTGTTGTCGAATCAGACACGAATCCCCCTTGGGGTTGTGAGGCGAGTGATGATGTTGAGCACGGTGTCGAGAATGATTGCCAGGATTAGGATGCCGAGAGTGCCGGCAACGACGGAGTTGGTTGCATTGGCGCCTCCGAACCGCGAGATGCCCGAGAAGATGTAGCCGCCGAGACCAGGTCCCAGCGCGAACGCGGCGATCGCGGCAATACCCATCAGCATCTGAGCCGATACCCGCACACCGGTCATAATCACCGGCCAGGCCAGGGGAAGTTCGAGGCGCAGTAGGGTGGCCAGCCGGTTCATCCCCATGCCTCGCGCCGACTCGACGAGAGTCTTATCGACGCTGGTCAGCCCGATCAAGACGTTTCGCAGAATCGGGAAGATGCCGAAGAACACCAGCATGATTACCGACGGCAGTACGCCGATCCCGACGATGGCGACCAGCACCCCCAACAGCGCGTATGAGGGAATGGTCAGGCCGATAGAGGTCAGCGCGTCGCCGGCGGCTATGCCCCACGGTGAGCGGTAGATCAGCACGCCCACCACAAGAGCGCACGCCGTTGCTAGGGCCAGTGTTTGCACCACGAGGCTCATATGTTGGTAGGCGAGAAACGACAGGACCGACCAGCGGTTGTGGACGAACTCGATGAAGTCCATAAAGTCGGCTGCGCCTCCTGCTCGGCGTCGCGGGGCCCGTTTTGTCTGGGTCGGTGTACTGAGCCTAGCGAACTATCTAAGAGCAGGCAGCTTATTCGAACGTATTTGCGAATACATGCCGGGCTATGTGGCGGTTCCAGCCGGCTGGGATTTGAGCAGATGCAGACCCAGCATGTGGCCGCGATGGCCGGTTGGCGCGCCGAGGTTTTCAGAAGTTACCTCGCCGTTGGGGCACTGGCAGGTGGCCTGCGAAACTACCGTTGGACGAGTTCGTCGTGCTGCGGGCAGTACGTATGTACCGAAATGGCCACATAGTCGTGGGCGGCGTGGCTGAACGCGGGACTGCTCGCGCGGAATTCCGCCACGACCTGTTGCACAGTCATCCCGCGGCTGATGTTTTGGCACACGATCTTGCCGTTGTGGATGGCTGCCTCCGAATCAGAGAATGAGATGCCCTGCTCGTTGAGGTCGTGGATGTACTTGCTGTCCTGATCCGGTGTGGATGAGATCGACGGTGGCGCAACCGCGGGCTCCGAAGTTGTCCATGCCGAGGGTGGAGTCATAGTGCCTTCGGTTGGCGCAGGAGCGCTAGCTGGCGCCGCCGGCCGCGTGGCGGCGGGGGCAGGCTTTGACTTCGCTAGTGCCCAATGAGCAACGACGATCATCCCGGCCAATCCGACACCCACCATGAGCAGGGCCACCGCGCTACCCCAGGTGCTGCGCCACGACTGGTGTCCCGGCTCGTCCGCGATGCCGTCTTCGGCATAGAAAACAGTCTCGCCGCCGTCTTCGGCGTCGTCGAGCGCCTCGTCCGGCTCAGGCATGGGGCCATGGTAGTCACAGCCCCGATCCCAGCGGCGGCGCAGGCGCGCTGGCCGGTCTAGGTCAGGTGGCGGTTTCGCCACCGCTTGAACCGGCTGGTCGGCATCTGAATCGCGGCCATCACCGCGCTCATCGACGACGCGGTCGATTTCGCGGATATCTTGGGCTTGGCGGCCCGAACCGGGGGGCCATCACCGATCCACCAGGTGGGCGCCAGTAATGCGGAGGTCACCGGAATTGCCGGGTCGACGCTAGAGCGTCCCCACGTGCAGGCGCGATCTATGGCCGCGGCGGACGGCGCGAGGTTCACCGGAGACAGCGTGGGCTCGAATCGGACGAGGTGATCGGCGTACGGGAGATTGCGCATCATCTGCAACTGGATCGCCTGGGTGATGGGGGCCAACCAGAGATGCCGCGGGTCCCAGTGCGGATGGAAGCAGTCGAAGGCCAGGTAGCACGCGTTGCGAGTGCCCAGGCGCCCGTCGCGGACCCGTTTCCACGCCAACTCGACCGGGACGTTGCTGGCTGCGCCGCCGTCGACCATCGCCGCGATGTCCTGCTCGGCGAATATGTCGTCCAGGATCGGCACCATGCGCGGGTCGCTGGTTTCGTGGTGCAGCACACCTGGGATGGCTGAGGAGAAGGAGGCCGCGTCGACGACGTTGACGTCGCGTGTCTGGTCGGCGTCGCTGATAACGATCGGTTTGACTACCCGCACGTCGATGAAGGCGGCTACCTGCCACATGCGTGCCCCCACCCACGGACCGATCCCGATCGGAAGGAACGGAAGCGATCGCAGTTTCACGGCCGCACGTTCCGGATATCGGAACTTGGAGGGCAGTGCCGCGTACGGCTGCCTTCGCACCCCGGCGATCACCACATCGAGCGGGAGCGCGAGATCCGACATGCGCAGTTGTGCACCGTCGGCACGACTAAGCAGGGTGTGCGCGAATTGATCAAAGCGCAATGCGAACATTCCGGCCAGTCCGTGACGGCGGCGTAGGCGCTCGGGGCCCAGGATGGCGCGATAGGACACCGTCTTTGCCCAGTCGACATATTCGTCAATCGGTATCGGGGTTGCGCGGGCGACGAGGCTGCCGATGATCGCCCCGAAGGACGAGCCGATCATGTAGTCGGGCACCTGGCCGGCTTCTAGCAGCCGCTGGATACCACCGATGTAGACAAAACCCGCGCCCCCGCCGCCGCCGAAGACCGTGACAAGCTTCTTGTATCCGACTTCGGCGTCGAGTTCGGTGGGGGAGAAGTCACTGCCGTGACGTTCGATAAGCACGTTGCGTTGGTCGTCTTGACTAGCTTCCAGACTTGCCAACATGTCTCGTGCTGTCGTTAGGGCGGTGACTGCATCTGTCTCCTCGCGCAGCGGCCCGTAGAGAGCGTCGGTGACTCGGGATCGCCAGGGCGCGATTTCGGCGCCCACCGAGATGTCCCCGCGCCCGCGGTGTCCACTGGGTCCCGCTGCCCCCGGTTCGAAATCGGCGAGTCGGGCGAAGTTGAGGATGTACCGCAGCTTGCGCAGCTGCTGGCTGCTCAGCACGTCCGGGTTGGCCAAGTGGTGCCGGACCAGACGATTCTCCATCTTCTGCAACAGCAGGGCCGGCTCGTCGGAGAGCAGTTCGGATGCATTAAGGGACTCGGCAGAGTCGTCTTCGATCTCCTCCATCAGGTCGAGCGCGGCGCCGCGGCGGCTCAAACGGCTAAGCATCCCGTTGGAAAAGGGGATCTCCATGAGGATCAACCTTCTCATGTAGGTCAACGGACATGCGCGCAATGTCGGTCGGCGCCGAGTTGCACATAACGGGTGCTTCGGCTCTGCCTTGACGCCCGATATAGCCCGAGAGGCAGTGCGCGTGCGGACGCCGCGCGAGTCAAGATCGTTTTGGCGGACTGCTTTTCGCTATCCGATGACCGGTTGCCGCGGCACTACTGGCTGCTGGTGACGAACGCCGAGATGCAAACCACGAATACCGCCAGGATGAGAATCCCCCAGGCCACCGCAAGGACGATCGGGATGATGCGGCCCGCCGTCAACGGAGCCTTTCGTTGATACACCAATCCATTTGGGTCGACGCTGACGGTGACACGGCGTTCGCCTCCGGTTGCGGCAACAATCAGCCAGACTGGCGCCCACAGGGTGCATAGGAACAACGACAGCAGCAGATGGAGAAGATGATTCACCGGTTTGCCGGTCACTACGACGGCGCTGTCAGGTGTTCGTGTTTCGACGCGACCGCCGGAGGCCGTCATTTCTATGAGCGCTTGGTCGAGCATGATCGTCTGTTGCGGGGAGACGGGTTCGGCCATAGTGCCCCGATGCTACCGATGCGCCAACACTCGTGCCAGCAGCGAAAAGAAGCCCCACGCGGGCGTCTGGTGCGCGTCAACTCGGTTGTTGTCGTTGGCAATTAGCGTCTGTGCGGCGGCATCGGGTTCGGGGCGTGGGGCGCACCGCTCGACCATGGCGACAAGCGAGATACTAAAACCTGGGCAACGTCGATGGGAGTTTGCGTGCGTTTCGGTGTTCTGACGTTTATCACTGACCAGGGCATCGGCCCGGCCGAAGTTGGCACCGCCGTCGAGCAGCGCGGGTTTGACTCGCTGTTTCTGGCGGAACACACGCACATCCCGGTCAACATCGTGAGCACTCATCCCGCCGGTGGCCCGATTCCGCCGAGGTACTACCGCACGCTGGATCCGTTCGTGTCGTTGACGGCGGCAGCAGTCGTCACCCAGACACTGATATTGGGTACTGGTATCGCGTTGATCCCGGAGCGGGACCCCATCGTGACTGCCAAACAGGTTGCCTCGCTCGACGTGGTGTCGGCTGGACGAGTGATCTTCGGCGCTGGGGTGGGCTGGCTACGTGAAGAAGTCGCCAACCATGGCGTCGATCCCGCGGTCCGCGGCCGGGTGGCCGAAGAGCGGCTACGTGCGATGATTGCGATCTGGACGCAGGATAAGGCTGAGTTCCATGGCGAATTTGTGGATTTCGACGCGCTCTACAGCTGGCCGAAACCGGTCACGCAACCACATCCACCGCTGTACCTGGGTGGCGGGTCAGCGAATTTTGGGCGCATCGCCCGCCTAAACGCCGGGTGGATCGCGGTAGGCCCGTCGCCGGGACTGCTGTCGGGTCCGCTTGCCGAGCTGCGCGCCGTCGCCGGTTCTGACGTGCCGGTGACCGTTTGCCACGCCGGAGAATCAACGGCCAAAGCGGTGGAGGGTTACCGGCGCCTGGGGGTCGAGCGAGTTCTGTTCGACCTGCCCACTGCCCCTCGTGACCAGACGCTTCGTCGGCTCGACGAGTTGGCAGCCGAAGCCGCGCAATTGCGCTAGCCAGCGCCCGAAGTGCGCACCTCTATCAGGCCGCCAGGGCTGGCCGCTGGCGGACCAGCAGCCAAACCCCTACTATCTGCGTAGTAACGCAAATAAGAAGAGATCCGGTCGGTGGCCGTCATGCTCGGTTGGTTCGCAGTGGCAACGGCTCAGCATGTGGATTCCGACGGGATTGATCCCAGAAAGGGCCACCCACCGATGACCCACCTGCACACTCAATCCGCTACCGTCCACGATCACGCCCATGCCCATGAAACAGGGCATACCCACGATCACCCCCGCGGACTGCGCCAGGCAATCAAGGAGATGTTCGCGCCGCACTCCCACGATGCCGCCGACAGTATTGATGATGTCCTGGAATCCAGCTCAGCCGGCATCCGGGCGGTCAAGATCAGTCTGCTGGTGCTCGGGTTGACGACCATTACCCAGATCGTCATCGTGATCGTCTCTGGGTCGGTGGCTCTGGCTGCCGACACCATCCACAACTTCTCCGACGCTCTCACCGCAGTACCGCTATGGATTGCGTTCGCGTTAGCGACAAAGGCGGCAACCCGCCGCTACACCTACGGATTCGGGCGTGCCGAAGACCTGGCCGGGTTATTCGTGATCGCGATGATCGCCTTCTCGGCCGTCGTTGCTGGCTACGAAGCCGCTACGCGGCTCATCCACCCGCATCCGATCGAACACCTCGGCTGGGTGGCGCTGGCCGGCGCGGCGGGGTTCGTCGGAAACGAATGGGTTGCCGTCTACCGTATTCGGGTCGGGCGGCGGATCGGCTCGGCGGCGCTGGTCGCCGACGGCCTGCACGCGCGCACCGACGGTCTGACCTCATTGGCGGTGGTGTTCTCCGCCGGCGGCGTCGCGCTCGGATTCCCGCTTGCCGACCCGATTGTGGGTCTACTGATCACCGTGGCAATCCTTGCCGTGCTGCGCTCCGCCGTGCGTGATGTATTTCGTCGGCTCCTTGACGCAGTCGACCCTCAGCTAGTCGATGCGGCCGAACAGGTGCTCGCGGCGCAGTCCGGGGTGCAGATGGTACGCAGCGTGCGGATGCGCTGGATTGGGCACCGACTGCACGCTGACGCCGAACTCGACGTCGACCCGTCCCTGGGCCTTACACAGGCCCACCGCATTGCTCACGACGCGGAACACGAACTAACCCACGCCGTCCCCAAAGTTGGCAGTGCGCTCATCCACGCCTACCCGGGCGACCACGAGTTCACCAATGGGTCGCAGCACCCGTGACAACGCTTGCCTCTGCGGACGCGCCCCGGGGAATTGTCCGGGGGCGTTCGGGGAGGGGCGACGATTTGCCTGCCGGTGTTCAGCTACCGTCCGAAGCGCCCCAGCACCCGACGCGCCGGCCCCTCAGACTCGCTGTCCGGTGGCTGTCGGCTGACATACGGCCACGGTCGATTGCGCTCCGGCACCGACACCGTGCGCTCCTGTTTTAGCCGCGTGCGTAAATGCTGGCGCAGCTCATGCAGGTTCGGATCGGTCCAGCGGTTATCGGACTCGATGGGATCATCGGTCAGATCGTAGAGTTCCCACTGGTCTTCTAGTGGGTCAGTGCGATACGCCTCGCCGCCAAGACCGTTTGCGGCCAAATGGCGCACGCCAGGCTCGGTCCAGGTGCTTGGGTCGTCGAAGGTGCGCACCAGTTTCCACAGATGCCCGGCGCCGCCGGCTGCATCGGTGTCGTCGATCTGAACAACCAAACCCTCGAAATTGGCGGCCACATGCGCGGGCAACTTGATTCGCAGCGGCGCGGGCGGGTGCACCGTACGACCCAGTTGCCGGGCTACCGCGGACGCGCCGGTGTCGCCTTCGAGCACGTTGTCGCGTGTCATCAGGTAGATGGCCCTGTCGTGGTCGGCGGGGGCACCGTCGACCACCGGCATAAGGTTGCGGCCGGGCAGCGCATGTACTTCGGAGAACGACTCGGCCAGCTGAGCGGCCACAAGGTCCTCATCAATACCGGCCGCACCGAGAAGCGTCGGCACCAAGTCGACGTGTGAGGTCGGTGCGCAGATCGTGCGTGGCGTCGTGGCCGTCTGGCCGGAGCGGGCGATGACGAACGGCACTCGGGTTGCCTCGTCGTACAGGTTGAACCACTTTTGGTGCAGCCCGCCGTGTGCGCCGAGCAGATCTCCATGGTCGGACGTGCGCACCAGCACAGCGTTATCGGACCCGCCGTCGGTGACAGCGCGACGCACCCGGTCTATCGGTCCGTCGACTTCGGCGTGCAACCGGTAGTACAGGTCGCGGTAGCGTTGCGCGTTGCGCTTATAGATACGCGCGATCGGTCGCGCCGGACCGTAACCGGAGTAGTAGGCCTCTCGGAAGGCGATTTGTGCAGCCGGTTTGGTTCGCAGGTCCTCGTGGCTGGTCGGCGCGGCCGGAACGTGCGGTGGGTCAACCGCCGCAGACGGGCTTAGCGGACTGCGACGCGCCCAGGCCGGGAACAGCGCGATGTCATGTGGATTGACGAAGCTGGCCACCAACAGGAATGGACGCATCGCGTGTGCGTCGCCGGTGCGGCGGCGAGCATAGCGGTCTTCGAGCCACGCGACGATCCGGTCGGCGAACAGCGGGTCGCGGCGCAAACCGCTGTTCGCCATGCCTGCACCGTGCGGTTCGGGGCCTACCCAGCCGGAAAAGCCGTACGGGCCCAGTGGGTCGGATTCCAGATAGCGCCGCACCGCGGCGTGGTCGACGACGCCGTTTTTGTCGTTGGTGGCCAGTGGTTCACCGGTGAACGGGTCGTCGAGGTCAGCGTGCGAGATGTGCCACTTGCCTTGGTAGTAGGTGTCATACCCGGCTGCGCGAAACCAGTTGCCCAACGTTGGCACTTCGCCGGCACGCAGCCAGCGCAGGCGCGAGTCATCGAATCGCTTGCCCAGACCGTCGGTCTGGGTGACTCCGTGTAGATCCGGATAGTGGCCGGTGAATATCGTTGGGCGGCTGGGCACACACGCCAGCGAACCGGTGTAGTGCCGGGAAAAACTCACTCCGTGTTCGTCGAACCAGCGACGGCCGCTCAGCGTTCGCTGCCGCCACGCCAGCACGTTGTCCGATTCGTAGGGCGGCACCGCGCGCTCCTCATCGGTCATTACGACGACGATGTCGGGGCGATCAGACATGTGTGTTCTCCCATCGTCGCGCCAACCCGGCGAGCAACACGTCGGACTGCTTGGCCAGAAAACGAAGGATCAAATGCTCGAGCAGGCGAGCTGGCGGGCCGGCGCCGATCTGGACGGTGCTGGTCAGCGTCACCTGGGTTGCGTCACCGCTGGGCCGTAGCGTCCACCGATTGGCGACTTTGCGCAACCGGGCGGGCAGACCCGTGATGTCGTAGGCCAGCGTCGCGGGCGGATCGAATTCGGTGATGTGTTCGACCAGGGTGTTGCTTCCCACTTGCACCCGGCGGGTGGTGCCTAAAGTTCGGCCGTCGGGGCCGTGCCTCAGCACGCATGAGTGATCGACGTTATCGGCCCAGGAGCTCACGGAACCGAAGTCGGCCAGTACGTCCCAGATCGCCTGCGGCGGGGCCGCGATCGTGCGGCTGCGGCTGTTGACTGCCACGTCGCCATCAAACACCATTGCGGCGCCGGTGTCAGGCGAGTCGCTGGAGGTTAGGTGATCGGGGCACGTTCTCTGCGCGGCAATGCGTGGCAACAAGTGGCGCCGGGCATCCGGCCGCGATCATCTTGTTCGCCAACACGGCATGGCCCTCCGCGTGAAACGGGCAGGTGGCTGGGACCCGCCGGACATGCCGCCGCTACCGTCTAGGTAGCCAGAGTTCGACACCGACGGAACGAAGAGACGACAGATCGCGCAATGTATGAACAAGGCAACTACGACGCGGTAGATCCCGCCGACATCGGCTCACGCATCGATCCGGTTCTTGCCCGCAGTTGGTTGTTGGTCAACGGCGCGCATGCCGACCGGTTCGAGGCTGCGGCGCATTCGCGCGCCGACATCGTTGTTCTTGATATCGAGGATGCGGTGGCGCCTAAAGATAAGGAAGCCGCCCGCGACAACGTGGTGCGTTGGCTTAGCACCGGCAACTCCGACTGGGTTCGCATCAATGGCTTCGGCACCCCGTGGTGGGCGGACGATCTCGCCACACTGGCCGGTAGCTCAGTCGGCGGAGTGATGCTGGCGATGGTCGAATCGGTAGACCATGTCACCGAGACCGCGAAACGGCTGCCTAACGTGCCGATTGTCGCGTTGGTTGAAACGGCCCGAGGCTTGGAGCGAGTCGCTGAGATTGCTGCCGCCAAGGGGGCGTTTCGGCTCGCGTTCGGTATCGGCGATTTCCGTCGTGACACCGGGTTTGGCGAAGACGCCGGCACCCTGGCGTATGCACGGTCGCGCTTTACGATTGCGGCGCGGGCAGCCAATCTGCCCAGTGCGATCGACGGGCCGACCATAGGCTCCAACGCGCTGAAGCTCATTGAGGCCACGGCTGTGTCGGTCGAGTTTGGGATGACCGGCAAGATTTGCCTGTCGCCGGACCAATGTCCCGTGGTGAATGAGGGGCTATCGCCGTCGCAGGATGAAATCGCCTGGGCGAAAGAATTTTTCGCTGAATTCACCCGCGACGGCGGAGAGATCCGCAACGGGTCTGATCTGCCGCGCATTGCCAGGGCCACCAAGATCCTTGACCTGGCCCGTGCCTACGGAATCGTGGTGTCCGATTTCGAGGATGAACCGGTCCACATGCCCGCGCCGTCGGACACGTATCACTATTGATCGACCGCACTTTTCAGCGAAGACCGAACACGCGTTTGCCAGGAACTCTCACCGAAGTGGTTGCTGGCTAAGCGGGTATTGGTGGCGATTCGAGTTTCGCGTTGTCATATTGGCGATACGCTGCCGGTATGGGTCGAAGATCCCGGATCCGGCTGGCTCGGGTTTATGACGACGTCAGCCCCGAGGATGGTCAACGTGTCCTCGTCGATCGCATCTGGCCGCGAGGATTTCGCAAGGACGATCCGCGGGTGGGCCTGTGGTGTAAGGATGTTGCGCCGTCGAAGGAACTGCGTGAGTGGTATCACCACGACCGGGCGCTTTTCGACGAGTTCGCCGCGCGCTACCAGGCCGAACTATGCGCCAGCTCGCCCCTGGAGGAGCTACGCGCGCTGACTAAGGGTGGCGTGGTAACCCTGGTCACCGCCACTCGCCAGGTGGATGGCAGCCACGCGGCGGTGCTGGCGAAAATCCTTGACGATTGCTGAGTCGGCGTAGCACGGTCGACTGATGAGCTACGAGAGCGGCGTTCGGCGCTAAACCGGCGGGCGGCGACAATGCCAATCGGTTGCGAGCTGGAAAGCCCGTCCCGCCTTGACCAGAAGCGCCTCGTCGAGGTGGCGCGCCACGAGCTGGAAGCCGATCGGCGCGCCGCGCGAATCGAAACCGCCAGGAACAGTGATCGTCGGGTTGCCCGCGAAGTTGAACGGGGCGGTGAACGCCAGCATCGTGCGCACCCCATCGGGATCGCCCAGCAACTCCGAGACCCGATCGAGTGTCAGATTCGCTACGGGCGAGACGGGCACGATGAGCAAGTCGATGTCGTCGAACAGTGCCGCCAGCTTGCCGGTGAAGACGCGTCGCGCGTTTTCGACACGTGCGATGTCCATACCGGACACCGCATGACCAGCGTCGAGGAATTGCCGGACGGACGGGCCGTACTGCGTTGACTGGGACGGAAACGTCGCGGCATGCACGACGGCCGCTTCGGCGGCCGCGTAGCCTCCCCATCCGGCTGCCAGCGGCGTCGTTGCAGGCATCGACACCTCGCGAACGAACGCTCCGAGACCTTCGAGGGCGTCTAGCGCCGCACGGACGACCCCAGAAACCTCCGGATCGACAGGATCGAGCACGAAGCTGGGATCGAACCCGATCCGGATTGCTTTGGCCTCCGGCGGACCCGCGGCATAGTCAGGCACCGGAGCGGTGAGTGCGGTCGGATCCTTGGGATCTGCGCCCGCGATGGCCCCGAGCAGATGGCCGACGTCCTCGGCGCTACGCGCCATCGGTCCGACGGTGTCCAGCGACGGCGCCATCGCGAACGCGCCGCGGACGCTGACGCGCCCCCAGGTCGGCTTTAGGCCGGTAACGGCGTTCATGGTGCACGGGTAGCGGATCGACCCGCCGGTGTCTGTCCCCAGACTCGCCGTGCACAGGCCTGCCGCGACAGCCACGGCCGACCCGCTAGAAGAGGCTCCGGCCCAATGACGCCGACTCCACGGATTCACCGGAACCGGAAAGTCTGGATGATATTCGGGGCACGCGGCCTCGGTGAGATTGAGCTTGCCGAGCAGCACCGCCCCGGCGCGCCGCAGGGCGGAAATCACCGTTGCGTCGTAGCGGGGAACGAAGTCTCGATAGATCGCCATACCGGCGGTGGTGGTAACGCCTCGGGTAAAGAAGAGGTCCTTCACGGCGATTGGAACACCGTGCAAAGGGCCGCGGTGTTCTCCACGCGCCATTTCCTCTTCGGCGCGCTTTGCGTCGGCAAGCGCCTGTTCCGGCAGGACCGTCGCGTACGCCACCAGCGTGGGGTTGAGCCGATCGATGCGGTCCAGGTGCTCCCTGGCGACCTCTACGGGCGACAACTCCCGGCTGGCGAAGCTCCTCGATAGATCTGAGATTGAGGCGTAGCAGGGGTCTACGTCAGACATGGCCTCACATTGCCGGATCGCGGCAACGCGAACAAGGCGCTGGCGCCCGGGAGGGCTTTGCCTAGTAGTCGTACTGCGCGATCGGGGTTTCGCGGGTCTGCTGCGCTTCATGGGCTGGTCCATCGGGCGGCCCGGTAAGAGACATCGCCGCCGGAACCATCTCGCTGGTTACCAGTCCGTGACGGGTCGTCAGTTCGTCGACGATGTCGAAACTGCGCGCGATGGCGTCGGGTGTATCGACGATGATCGTTGTCACCGGTACTCCGCGGGAGATCCGAAATAGCTTGTCTCCGTGTG
Source organism: Mycobacterium sp. (assembly GCF_965230835.1). GTDB lineage: Bacteria > Actinomycetota > Actinomycetes > Mycobacteriales > Mycobacteriaceae > Mycobacterium. The sequence continues at coordinate 989,366 of NZ_CBDDLW010000002.1, read as the reverse complement.
GTTTATGGTCGCCATGAAAGCCCCAGATGCCGCGCAGTGCCGTCGCGCCCCGCGCTGTCTCGGACTGCAACAGTTGGCGCACCAATGCGCGGTGGATGGGTAAGCCTTCATGGTGGGTTGCTTCGGCGGTGTGCACCATAAGCTTCTGCCACAGCGTCCGTCCTTGATCATCGCTTGGTGGCAGTTGCTGGGGGCGCGCGAATAGTTCACCATCGCGTTTGCACAGCCGCACCCGCTCGATCGTCAGTAGTGGGTGCGGCACCACCTGGGACAGCTCCGTCGCGGCGGCCGACACTTGCGGGGCCGATCCGATGGCAATGATCATCAGCGGAACACCGGCGTTGCGGCCGAAGAACCGCGCCCGGCAACGCCGGCCGTACGCCGTGCCATCGACGCCGAGAAGCACTGTGGCACCGGCGAATCCATGCCGATGCAAGAGCTTGCAGACGGCGTATTGGGCTGGTGCGCCGGCAACGCGCACTTGGCGACCGACGTAGACGGTGAGTTTGGCCGCGTCTCCGTTTGGGCTGTCGATGCCGCTCAGCGCCGCTGGGCCGCTGTGCTGGGTGATCAGTCGGGCACGTTCCAGTGTTACCAGGCCGTGGCCGGTCATCGCTGTCACGTCGTTGACCAGGGAGCGGATCTTCGGCTCAACATCGACGGCGGCAACGGTCACCGGCGGGTCCTCGGACAGGCTCAGCGACTGGTCCGAGCGCAGATCCCCTTTAGACCCGAAACCGGTGATCCCGCGCATCATCACGCTGGTTGCGATGTCCTGGGAGCCGAATAGATCCAGCATCGCGTCGGCGAGGAACCGCCTGGCTTCGCCGACCGCGCGTTGCCGTTCGCCGAAGTAGACCGTCAGCTTCAAGCTTTGTTCGCTCATATCAATCTCGCGATCCATTGCCCCAGTAGGGCCGCCGCTAGTCCGAGTATGACGCTGACGACGATATTGGCAAACGCCGAACGTAGCTGGCGCTCTTCGCTGAGTCGCTGGGTTTCGAGCATCCAGGTGGAAAATGTTGTGTAGGAGCCGACGAACGCGGTGCCGGCCAGCAGCGCGATATCTTCGGTCAAAGCCAGGCCGCCGAGAAACCCCAACAGCGCCGCACCGGTGATGTTCACCGTCAAAGTGCCGAAGGGAAACGCTGGCGCCATTCTGCGGGCGACGGCACGGTCTACCAGAAAACGGGTCACCGACCCGATGCCGCCGATGAGGAATGTGCCCGCCCACACCGCGGCCGTCATTGCCGTCATCTGCCCACCCGCACCCGGCGCACCATTTTTGTTGCTAGGTGCACCGCGATCAATCCGAGCACGACGCTAATGAGGGTGTAGGCGGACGCCAAAGCCCAATGGCCGTGTTCGATCATCCTGACCGTTTCGACCTGCATCGTGGAGAAAGTGGTGAGCCCTCCGCACAGTCCGGTACCGGCCAGCGGACGTCGATAACTCGACACCGGTAGCCGCTCCAGCAGCCGGGTGGTGAAGTAGCCGAGCAGAAAGGCGCCCACGATATTGACCGTGAATGTGGGCCATGGCCATCGTGCCGGGTCGGGGACAGCGAGGGTGCCCAGCGCCGCGCGGGCCAGCGCACCGAGGGCTCCGCCAGCGAAAATCGCGGCCAGTTCGCGATAGTCGTGATGTGCCACTGGTCGATTCCTTTCGGTCCACCGATCGCGTGCTTCGCAGCGTAGAGCCTGGATCAGCCTGAGCAAGACGGGGGAAGGGGCTTATGAGCAGAATTGGTAGCTATGGTCGCCAACTCGCGCGCCGGTCAGCCGGCCCAACCCGAAGACCTCGTTGATCTGTCTCATTTGGTGACGGCGTACTACTCCACAGAACCCGACCCCGACGACGTGGCTCAACAGGTGGTATTCGGCACGTCCGGGCATCGCGGCTCGGCGCTGCGCGCAGCGTTCAACGAAGCTCATATTCTGGCCATTACCCAGGCCATCGTCGAGTACCGAGCCGCGCACGGCACCACAGGCCCGCTGTTCGTTGGACGTGACACCCATGGGCTTTCGGAACCGGCCTGGGTCTCGGCGTTAGAGGTTCTCGGGGCCAATGACGTGCTAGCGGTGGTGGACAGTCGCGACCGCTACACGCCCACGCCGGCGATCAGCCACGCCATCGTGGCCTACAACTGTGGTCGCGCTGAAGGTCTGGCCGACGGGATCGTGGTCACCCCGTCGCATAACCCGCCGTCTGACGGCGGCTTCAAGTACAACCCGCCCAGCGGTGGCCCAGCGGACACCGATGCGACCAACGCAATCGCCCGACGAGCCAACGAGATTCTGCGTGACGGCGGGGCAGCGGTGAAGCGCACGTCGCTACAACGTGCGTTGCGGACCGCGCGGCGCCATGACTACCTGCGTAACTATGTAGACGACCTGCCGAATGTGGTCGACGTCGCTGCCATTCGCGAGGCCGGGATACGCATTGGAGCTGACCCGCTGGGCGGGGCCAGTGTCGACTACTGGGGTGATATCGCCGAACGGCACAATCTGGAATTGACCGTGGTCAATCCACTGGTCGACGCGACGTGGCGGTTTATGACCCTCGATACTGACGGCAAGATCCGGATGGACTGCAGCTCGCCGGCCGCGATGGCGTCGTTGATCGCCAACCGGGACCGCTACCAGATCGCAACCGGCAACGATGCCGATGCCGACCGGCATGGCATCGTCACACCGGACGACGGGCTGCTGAAGCCGAACCATTACCTCGCGGTGGCCATCGACTACCTCTACCGGCACCGGCCATCTTGGCCAGGGGGTATCGCGGTCGGTAAGACCGCGGTCAGCTCGTCGATCATCGATCGCGTGGTCGCGGGCCTCGGCTGTGGACTCGTCGAGGTGCCGGTTGGGTTCAAGTGGTTCGTCGACGGTTTGAGCGCCGGCACGCTCGGCTTCGGCGGCGAGGAATCGGCGGGGGCGTCGTTTCTGCGCAGGGACGGATCAGTGTGGACCACCGACAAGGACGGAATCATCATGGCGTTGTTGGCGGCCGAGATCTTGGCCGCCACAGGAGCCACACCATCGCAGCGGTACCGAGCGCTGGCCGAACAATACGGCGCCCCGAGTTATGCGCGGGTAGACGCACCCGCTGACCGTCAGCAGAAAGCTCGGCTGGCGAAGCTGTCGGCCGACCAGGTGGGCGCTACCGAGTTGGCCGGTGAGCCGATCACCGCCAAGCTGACCAACGCGCCGGGCAACGGTGCGCCGCTGGGCGGGCTCAAAGTCACCACAGCCAATGCCTGGTTCGCGGCACGACCGTCGGGCACCGAGGACGTCTACAAGATCTACGCGGAGTCCTTCCGCGGACCGCAACATCTGTCCGAGGTCCAACAGACCGCGCGTGAGGTGGTGAACGCGGTGATCGGGTGAGACGCTGTGATCAGGCGTTTTGAACGCATCTTGACAGTGGTGTAGCTTCGATGGGCATCACTTTGCGGGGCTATGGCGCAGCTGGTAGCGCACCACACTGGCAGTGTGGGGGTCAGGGGTTCGAGTCCCCTTAGCTCCACCGAAAAACCGCAGGTCAGACGACTTGCGTGGATTCCTCGTCAACACTCCCGTCAACATCGGGCGTATTGTGCCTGCATGGCGACCCTCCGGCTGCGTACCCGCAAGGATGGCAGCGCGTACACATCAGTGTTGTTCCGCGCGGAGGGCAAACAGTCCTCGATGTCGTTCGACGATCATGCCAAGGCTGTTCAGTTCAAGGATTTGGTTAATCGGGTAGGGCCGGCGAAGGCTATGGACGTTCTGGCCTCTGCGACCAATGCTGCGGCGGCCCTGACGGTTGAGGAGTGGATCACCCAGCACCTGGATCACCTGACCGGGGTGGAAGCAGGGACGGTGCAGCGCTATCGGGCATACCTTGCCAACGACATCGCGCCGGTGATGGGTGCGACGCCATTGGTGGCCCTCGGGCGCGACGACATCGCGGCCTGGGTGAACGCGATGGCCGACGATGAGGCTTCGGGCAAGACCATCGCGAACAAACAACGTTTCCTTTCCGGCGCGTTGAACGCTGCGGTGGCTGCAGGGCACCTGGGCACCAATCCGTGCCGTGGACTTCGGTTGCCGCGCTGGCAGAGACGGGAAATGGTCTGCCTCACCGAGGCGGAGTTCGCGACACTCCTCAACGAGGTGACGGGGTACTGGCGCCCCTTCGTGGAATTCCTTGTGGCCTCGGGTGCCCGCTGGAGCGAGGCGACTGCACTGCGGCCCGGCGATGTCGATATCGATCAAGGAACAGTGCGCATTGTGCGTGCTTGGAAGGTCGTCGACGGCGGCGTGAAGCTCGGGCCGCCGAAGTCGAATAATTCGGTGCGTACGATCAATGTTGCCCACAGTGTGCTCGACAAGCTGGACTACGACGGTGATTGGCTGTTCCGCAACCGCGCCGGTGATTATGTGCGGGCACAGGGCTTCTCGCGGCGCGTGTGGGCACCGGCGGTGGCGAGGGCCGAATTAGGAAAGCAGCCGCGGATTCACGATCTGCGTCACACCTGTGCGTCGTGGATGATTGCCGATAACATCCCGTTGGCGGTAGTGCAGCGGCACCTCGGTCACGAGTCGATCGAAACAACGGTCGGCACCTACGGGCACCTGGACCGGCGTAGCGCCCAGGCGGCAGCCGCCGCGATTAGCGTCCGGTTGGCGGCGACCGCTGGGCTTTCCGAAAATCCGTGAAGATTTCCGATGGTGGCTGTAGCGGGGGGACTGGGCTGGGCTTACCGTGAATCATGGCTCCATTGCCGAACGCTACGGGACATGGCGGCATCTCGACTGTGATAACAGAATCTGTTGTGTCTGTTGACTATTACCGGGTTCTATCATGGGCGATTCGCTGACCTTTGACCTCACCGAGGCGGCCGAACGCATCGGCGGCGTATCGGAGAAATGGCTGGCCGCGCAGCTGCGTTCCCGGAAGATACCGGGGCGGAAGGTCGGCCGGAAGTGGCGGATGACCCAAGGCGATATCGACGCTTGCCTTGACATTTTCAAGGTGTGCCCGATTCCGAAGCCGGACCACGCAGTTGCGGCCAGCGGCGCCTCTGTGGGTCTCACACGTACCAGTCATAGACGCGTGAAGCCCGCTCGTGTTCCGGCGCCAGCGCCTCAGTACTCACTATTTCCGTCCAGCCTGTTGGATCGGCCATAGCTTGGCGGACTCGTCCGAGTATCGAAAGCTGTTGGCTCCGAGTCGCAGCTGACGCCGATCCGCGCTACGTCGGCGCAGTGTCTCGGCTACGCCCAGTGGCTAGCGGGCGATCATGTCGGCGACGGCCTCCTCGGCGGTAGTCTCGCCGCGCGTGACGCGGAGTTCCAACTGGTGGGTGCGACCGCCGCCTTATGGTCGCTAGTGCCGGTGCGACGTCAGCTACCGCCATCGCCTGCGTGGTTGCGGGCCGTGGGGCAAACGAACAGGTGCTCGTCGTCTTTCACGGCGCTCACCATGTGCCGGCGAGTAGCCAGCGATCCGCCTTGGAACGGATGCTTGCCACGGCCATGGCATGGGCAGCCGCCTCTATTGGTCGTTGATGAGGCGCGCGTTCTTGAGCGATTGAAGCAACCGGGTAGCTGCCCGAAGCGTCGGGGCGTGGACTCCTGAGTCAAGGCGGCCGGCGTCAGCCTCCGCTGCCAGGGACTCCAAGACAGTGCGGCAGGCACGGGGAGAACCGAGCACGACTTGTGCCGCTTCCGCCGGGCTGACCGGTACGCGCTGGGTTTCGATTCGCACCCGCTCAACGAGCCGTTCGACGGGTTTCTCGACCATCTCGACCCGCACCCCGATAGCGCTGTTCGCGGCGGCCCGGCGCTCCTCGTACGCGGCGCGTCGACATCGCTGTGAGCACCAAACTGCAGGACGTCCAGGCTTCGGTGGCCAGGGGGCAGCGGGCAGCGCGCCGCCGCATCGAGGACACCGTCTTTCCTTCATGAATCGCTATGGTAGTGGAACCTAAATAGTTTCATACGGACGAAATTGCGTTATCGTTTCGTGACCTGTGTGCAAGAGGTGTGATGTTCGGCGATGCAGTGAAGTTAGTGCATCTAAGGACGGGCACTCATACGGCGCTGCCATCGCTGGCGATTCGTGTGCGGCGGGCTGACGATGTCATCTAGGTATTTCGGGGACGGCGTCGTGGGTCGGCCAATGGGCGCGATAGTGCGCCGGGCGCGCTTGATTGACAACCCAGTTATCCATGAATATGCCGCGACATGCGCCGTTGCTGCGTCAATCCGATTATCGAGCACCCACTCGCGGGCCGAAGGTCACGGACGGGCCGCACTGACACCTGGGATCAGCTGCTGCTGTGCGCGGGGCCCACCGGCCACCGCGTGTCGGCGTGGTCCGTCATCAACGGAGTCGGCCTGAGCCATGATTAGACGGTGGAGGACGACCCTGGTGAAGCGCTCTTCATCGGCGTGGGCATCGACCACTACGCCCGCCTACCAGAGTTGGTCGGCTCGGCCGATGAGGTTCAGACCATCGCCGAACTGGTCGGCGACCACTTCGCTGCCCGCTTTCTGCGCGATGCCGATGAAGCCGCCATAGGAGCCGCGCTGCGCGATTGCGCGGGCCACTTCTCCGACGACGCCGGCGGCGTCGTGTTTATGTGGTCGGGCCACGGAATACCCGGTGCTGGCTCGACCAATGTGCGCCTGCTGGCCCACGACAGCCTCAACGATCCCAGCGGCGGGATCGACGCCGTAGAGGTCGTTACCAAAGTCGCGGCTACTGGCGCCAACCAGATCCTGGTCATCGTCGATACCTGCCATGCTGGCAACGCCGTCGATTCAGTGGTGCGGCTCTACAACCATTTCCGAGTCAATCCGCCCGCGGGGGAGTGGTGCTGGTTCGGGCTTCTCGCCGCCTGCGGCCCCGAGAAGGTACGACAGCATCTGCTCGGACCCGCGCTCGAGGGTGGCGTCTTAGGACTGGTGTAAAAACGCTGGGCGCATGTTCCTGGTGGTCATGTTACGCGGCGGTGGTGTCGGTCGTGGTTGTTGTGGTGGGGGGATGCAGTGGGCGGGGTGGCTCGAGCAGTTGGTGGCGTAGTTCTTGGAGGTGGCGGCTGGTCGCTGATGTTTGGGTGACTCCGCGCCAGCCGCGGCTGGCGCGGTCGAGGACGGCCCATACCAGCGACAGACAGCTGGTTTCGCCGGGTAGGCGGCCGATGACCTTGACCCGGCGACGGGATTCTCCGAAGGTGCGTTCGATGAGGTTGGAATGGCGGATGCGTGTCCAGTGTTGGCGGGGGAAGCGCAAATGCACGCTCAGCGAGGCGAAGTCGTTGGCCAGGCAAGCGACCGCGGCTGGGTAGAGCCCGCGGTATGTGGTGGTGAACTCCTCGGCGCGGCGGGTGGCTTCATCCACGGCCTGCTGGCCGGGTGGCTGGTCAATGTCATCGAAGATCGACCAGAACGCGGCTTTGATCTCGTCCTGGACCGCGACAGGTGTCTTGGCGATGACGTTACGGCAGCGATGGATCAGACACCGCTGACGCAGGCTTGCCGGAAACGTGGTCTCCCATGCGGCGATCAGGCCCGGCGCCCCGTCGGAGATGCCCAGTAGCGGCGGGCGTAGTCCCCGGTTCCTCAGGTCAGCCAAGAAGTCGGCCCACGCATCAGCCGACTCCGCTGCGGCTGGGGCCAGCCCAATAAACAGGGGCTTGCCGTCGGTGCAGATGCCCCAGGCGGCCAGCACCGGCTCGGCCGGGGCGTTGGGATGCATCCGAAAGTTCGAGGCATCCAAGAACAGGTAGTCCAACACCAGCTCATCAAGGCGTCGAGACGACCACGCAGCGAACTCGTCTTTGATGGCCGCACAAATCCGGCTCACCGTCGAGCGCGACAACGCCGCCTACGAGCCCAGCACCTCGGCCAACGCGGCCTCGATGTCGCGATCCGACAAACCGCGCACCCATCCCGAAATCACCAACGCCTCCAGAGCGTGGGTGCGCGTCACCCCGGCACCGAATAGCCGCGAACAGAACCGCTCGTCGGTGTCGCGTAGTTTCGGGCGGCATAATTCGACCGAGCCCATCGTGGTCTTCACCGTCGCCGGCGGTTGATACCCATTGCGGTACCCGCCCGGGCCGTCCTGAACCCGACGCTGGTGACGGGCTCGGCCCAACACTGCTTCTACCTCGGCCTCCACGGCGACCTGAAACACCAGACGCACCGATAACCGCCCGACCTCCTCCAAAATCTCGGTCAACGGCCGCTCGGTCGCGGCGAACAACTGATCCATCTCAACACGCACACGCTCAATCGGCGATACTCGCTTGGTCACGGGCGTAGCCCCTCCTTCATAGCTTTCGTCGGTTGCGACGGAACCTACGCCCGTGACCATTTACACCAGCGATGAGACGCGACCCGCTCGGAGCGCCTACTGCGAGATGGTCCGCGACCCGACGGCCCGCACGCAGACGACATTCGACGGCGCTGGTCAACACATCATCGTTTCATCCGAGGCGATGACCTGTGGGACGCGTTGATCAAGCAGTGGGACCGCGCGGCGGCGCCGACCGAGCCAAGATTCATCCAGACCGGCGATGCCCGGCCCTTCATACGCAACCCGCTGTGGTCGGCCGCTGCGGGTCCGCTCTTCGTGGCCGAAGTGCTCACCGGTACGCCGATGGCATCGCCGTTCTTCGGCCGGAATGACGAAGTTGCAACCGTGTCCAACTGGTGGGCTCAGGGGCAGCGCGGCGTATACGTCATCACAGGCGCCGCGGGTAGCGGCAAGTCGGCTCTGCTCCACCATGCTTTGTCGCTGGATACCCGTGTTGATAGCGTAGCCGCCGATACCCCGCCGGCGGTCGTCATCGATGTCACAGGCCTCAGCACCGACGCCATCGCGGCAATGATCGACCGCGTCCTGGTGGCGCGTGGTCTGCTCGAGGAAACGGCCTTACGCCGCAATGTATTCGAGATATGCGGTGCCCTGCAGCGCCAAAGGGACAGCGGTGCGTCGGTGCCAGTGGTCGCCCTCGACGGAATCACCGAGGCAACCGAACCCCCGCACGTCATCGAGGCAGTTGTAACCCCGTTCAGCATGGTGGCCACCGTCATCGTCACAACCCGACCGACCCCAGTGAGCGTGCCGCGGCAGCGGCGCGCATCTCAACCCCCACAATGGGCAGCCGCTGGCGAAACCACGGACCTCGTTCCAATCGCCGCCGTGCTCGCCGCACCCGACCGCATCCTCGATCTCGACAGCCCCCAACGTAAGGAATCGGCATGGTGCGCCATAGATGAAATGCTCGACGACCAACTCGGTCCGACCGCACCGGACGACGATCCAGCTGGCGTGCTCAGAGGACTACGTCGCAGACCCGTGGGCGAGGACCCGCCACCATTCGTGCTGGCCGATCTCCTAATCGCTCACGCGCGTGAACCGGCGATAAGCGCAGAGCCCACGGGCGCCGGCATAGCTGGTTCACTCGGCGTTGCGCTAGACCAGCTGGTTGCCCGCTCCTATGACGAGTCGAAGCTGGGCGCCGCAGCTGACCTTCTCTATGTGTTGCCATACGGGTTCGGCGCGGGGCTACCAGAGCGGGAGTGGCTGACGATCGCCAATGCTACCCGCGCGCCCACCACGCAGGAGCTTGACCGCGATGACGTGGCTGCCACGCTCGCCCCGATGGGCGCCTACATCGTGGAGGACTCCGAAGCTGGGGACGCGGTGTACCGCTTCGCTCACTCCTTGATCGCGCAGCACTTCGGCGAGCGCGGCGCCGCCCGCGACGAGAACATCGCCCTTCGGATCGCGGTCGCGCTGGTCGGCGAACCCGGCGCGCCGGACTCTCCGACGAGCTCGCCGCCCAGCCCCCATTTAGTTCGCTACCTGTGGAGATACGTCGCCCGCGTTGGCAGGCGCGGGCTGGATTTGCTGCGTGAAAAGCCCTGGCTCTCAAAAGATCTTGTTTCAGCCGCACTGGCCGTGTCCATCGCCGAGGCCGTACGCGGCGACGTCACCGGCGCACTATCCCTCGCCGAAGACGCCGCTGCGGCTGCTGATGACCTCACCCGAGGCGATCGTGAACAGCACCTGGCTCCCGCGCTGGCGCACCTCGCCACCCTCTACAAGTCCACCGGCCAGATCACCAGAGCGGTCCAGACCGGACGCCGCGCCGTTGCAACCTACAACAGGCTCGTAAGCCAGCGGCCAGAATTCGTCATCGACCTCGCCGCCGTGGCACACAATCTGGCGGGCGCGCTGATGGAAGCCCAAGACGCCACAGCCTCCACCGTCGCCGCGCAAGCCGTGCAATTTGAGGAGCAATTCGCGCAGATCGGCGGCGACAACCGGTATCGCATCGGCATCGCGCGCAACATCCTGGCGCTGGCCTTGAGCATGGAAGGCCGCATCGACGAGGCCGTCGACGCCAGCCGTGACGCCGTCGATGCACTTCAAGGTGTCGCCAATGCCACAGGAGCACAACGAGATCGAGCCGCCCTGGCCCAAGCACTGCAAAACCTGGGCAGTCACCTCGCCGAACGCGGAGACCTGGCCGATGCCGTGAACGTCACCGAGAACGCTCGCAGCATCATGGGGGAACTGGTGGCCATCGACGACGCATGGCGGCCCGCTCTGCTGGAAACGCTGAGCGACCTCGGTGCGCGATATGACCAAGTCGGACAACACGAACGCGGCCTGGCGACCACAGCCGAAGCTATCGGCGGCTACCAGACAATGCCGTCGCTGTCGGCGGCCGAGACCATGAATTATGCTGGAGCGCTGACAAATTACGCGAACATGCTGTTGGAGTCGGGCCGTGCGGAGGCGGCTATGGGGCCCGCCGGCGCGGCCATCGAGATGATGCGCGACATCGCCGATCACGAAGAGGCCAAGCGGCCCGCCCTGGCGCTGATGCTTGACAACTACGCCAACACGCTGACACTCACCGGACACCTTAGTGAAGGCCTCGACGCCAGCGAGCAAGCGTTGGCGTACTACCGCGCCGCGCGCGAGCACAATCCCAGCCTTGATGGTGACATCGCGCGGGTGCTGTCGAACTATTGTCAGCGTCTAGCCGCCGCCGGGCGGTTTTCCGAGGCCGCCGATGCCGGTGCCGAAGCGATCGAGCTGTATGTGCAGCTATCGACGGCCGACGCCCGCAACAAGGTGCACGCCGCCACTATCCGTGCCGTCGTCGCGATCTATACCGTGCAAACTGGGAACGCGAAGGCTGGCATGCGCTTAGCAGCCCAGGCCGCCAGGGAGGGCGAACAGCTACTGGCGCAGCAGCTGATGTCGAGCGAGCAGCTGGCGACGATCTACATCGAGGCCACCAAAGCGGCACAGTCCAGCCCCGGCGAGGCCGTGCGATACGCCGGGCGTGCACTGCAACTGCTGGGTGAGGCCGGTCTGTCCCAAACACGCCAGTACGCCACCGCGCAGCGCAACCTCGCCGCTCTATACGGGATGGCCGGCCGCATCGAAGTCGGCCTGGCCGCAATCGACGACGCGGTGGCGCTGTCGACTAAGCTGCTTGATTCCGACAGCTCACATCGCGCCGGCCTGGCCTCGGCAATGGGCATTCGGGCGCGTCTTCAGGTTGATCGCCGGCAGGCAGCGAATGCGCGCGACACCGCTATCGCCGCAGTTGAGCACTATCTGGCCGTCCCTGAACTAGGTTTCGAGGACGTCGAGACCTGCGGCAAGACAATTGCCACCCTGGCAATAGCTCTCGATCAGCTTGGCGAAGACCTCGACCGGCTCGATCAACTCGTCACCCAATGCTTGGAAAACCTCGACCCCCCTGCGCGGGCACAGCTGCTCTACACCATCGTCGACGGCATACCCCTAGGACATCCCCGCGCACCGGCATGGATCCGCACGGCTATCGACGAACTTGGCCCGGCGAATCCGATGCTGCTGCTTCACATCCGCCGGCTCGCGCGGCGAATCCGCGACGCCAGCCGGGTCCAGTTCGACCTGTTGTGGCGCCGCTCCACCGGCACCGATGTGCCCGACTGGGCAGCAATCGAACAACAGAAGATCGATTGGGCGATGCGCTGGGCATCAGCGCCGGACTACACGACCGCCGACGCCTTCCTAGAGCAGAACAACCACCTGCTCGGCGACGACTACGAGAGCGCCATCGACGAAGCCCTCCTCGTCGTCCCGGCACGCGCGGCGGCGCTCAGAGATATCCGCGACCGACGCCGCTACAACCAAATTATCGCCGTAAATCGAGATGCGACCTACCAACTCAGGAAGATCCACGGCAAGTACATCGTCACAAACTCGTATGACCTCGCCGAACAGTTCCTCGAAGCCGACTTGAACCAGCGCATCGCGCTCCTGGGTACGCAAGGCGAAGTCCTACGCGGCGACACCGTGGGCCGACACCTGCGGGCGCGCCACGACAGTCCACGCGCCGGCGCCGCAGTCAGCCTCATCGAACTCAGCCGGATCTCGCTGCACACCGACGTTGCCGCGGCCGCCGTCGACGCCGATGCGGATCAGATTGAACGGCTGCTCACCGACATCGCCGAACACCACGACATCAAGGTACTTCGCCAAGCTGCTGCCGTTCTGACGGAAGAGGCCACCCAGGCCTCCAAACCCGAACTCGCCGTATCCGTCTCGTACTACCTAGGTGTCGCCCTATTGGACGATGAAGTCGGCCCGCAGGTCGCAGCCCACGGGCGTGCCCTCATCGAGGTGGCCGCCGAAGCACTGCCCGCGCGCGTATCGGACTGGCTGCGCCTTTGTGAGCGACTGGCGCCGGCGAAGCCCCAATTCCGCGAGGCCGCACGGATTCTGGAAGGACTTGCAGGCGAAGATGGCTGACAACGACCTCATCGTGGTCATCCCCGGGATCACCGGGAGCACTTTACGACGCAACGGTGCGGAAGTGTGGTCCTCAAAGCCAACGACGGTGCTGGCGGCGTTGGCCACCCTGGGCAGGCATATCGGGGACCTGCAGTTACCCGCCGATATCGGCGACCGGGAGCCCGAGGACGGCGTCGAAGCTAAAGAGCTGATATCGACACTGCACTTCATCCCGGGCCTGTGGACACCGATTCACGGATACGAGAAGCTGGTCGAACGACTGCGCGCCACACGCGCCAGCGTTGCCCCTCAGCAGTTTGGCGATCTCAATCCGGTTCTCTTCCCCTACGATTGGCGCCTGTCCAACCGCTACACCGCCCGCCAGCTCAAGAAATACGCCGAAGAAGCGCTACACCGGTGGCGCGACTGCGCGCCACAAAATCGTGACGCCAAGATTACCTTCGTATGTCACTCGATGGGTGGCCTCATCGCCCGCTGGTACATCAGCAACGAAGGAGGAGCACCACTCACCCGTAAAATGATCACCCTGGGCACCCCGTACCGCGGGGCAATCAAAGCCCTCGCCGTCCTCGCCAACGGGCCGATGCCAAGACTCGGCCGATTCGGCGAACACCTCCACCAAGCCGTGCTCTCGTTCCCATCGGTGCACCAGCTGCTGCCAAGCTATGCATGTGTCAACCACGGAGGCGAGGAGCTTGAATACCTTGTCGATCAAACAGACTCGGTACTGCAAAACTCGGTTCGCCGCGACGCCGCCCTCTTCTACCAACATCTTGAACAAGCCGAATCCGCAGATAACAATACTCCGACGCGCCGTCACGCCATCGTTGGCACTAAGCAGCCGACGACCGCGTCCGCCTCCCTCATCAACAGTCACTACGTATTTTCAGAACTTCTCGGCCATCACGACCTTGCAGGCGATGGCACCGTGTCAGCGGCGTCGGGTCCCAAAGGCATTCCACTCGACGATAATTCGATCAGACGCATCGCCGACAAGCACGGGCACCTGCAATGCAACAGTGCCGCTCTCGACGAGGTCGAATCGGTGGTCAGATCCGAATCGATAATCGTCAAAGCCGTTAGCATCGAGGATCTTTCGGTCGCGATGCCGGAGATACTCTCAGCCGGAGACTCCGTGACAGCGACGATATCGTCAGCGGCTGGGCGCCGCAGCGTCGCGATCACTGTGCGCGACGAGCACGGGGGAGTGGTTGAAGAAGTTCATAAGGTACTACGAAACAGTGAGGTCCAATACCGGACGTCTGCGCTCAACCCCGGCGGCTACACCCTAGAGGTGCGAGACGTGGCCGACGCGGAATCAGCTAACGGTGTGCACTCCGCATTCCTGGTCTGGCCCTAGTGACACCCTCGTCGTTGTTGGCGATGACTTTTGCGGTGCCCATCCGCCGGGGCCAATTGCTTAATTTTAATGTTCCCGTCGATGAACCGGCGACACGGATCCGCGCGGTTCGCTAGCGACGGGCCGTCACACGAGTTCAGTGACGCTTCAGCAATCGTTCGAACAGCAGTAATGGTGATCCTGCGCTGGCGCGGTCATGTTTTGCACGGTCGTTTTCTAAGGTGAGGGCGGCCAGTTGGTCCGCTGGCCTTGAGCGAAGCAACACTTAATTCCGCGAAGGGCTGCACGCTGGCCGCGACGGTGTCCGGGTCATTCCGCGGTACGGGACCGTCGAGCTGATCGCTGGGTCGCGCTACTTGGCCCCGGGTACGCATCTCCGGACTGAGGTCGTTAGCGCGGCTGCAGATCGTGTATCTGGGCACGGTTATTCGTGAATATCACGAGTGGCTCGCTTACTCGAATCAGCTATCCCCGGAGGAGTTCCCGCCCGGTAATACACAACCCAGTCGGTCGAACAGCCGTCCCCGTGTAGTCATTCGGCGAAGCAGGGGACTGCGGAACTTCGTGATTCACCGATCGAAACACCGGTCTCTACTGGGAACCCTGCATATTCGATTGCTGCATATTCCGCACTGATGGCAGTGGAACGTCCTGCGGGGTCCGCCAGGTTCGAATGCACTACCGCCAGGTGCAAGTGGACAGAACGAGCAGGTCGCCCTGAAATGAGAGGCGTCCGACCACCTGTCGGTGGCATGATCCATGCATGTTTGTACACGTCGACGGCCACGCGATTCCGCTATTCACCGACGCAGATATCCCAGACGACGCCGAAAGTCGCGAGGAGTACAACAAGATCATTAGCACCGCCCTCGGCGATGATGGCGCGATCAGCGCTCTCCTTCCAGGCAGCTTGGACAAGGCCATCCCGTACACCGTTTTCACGGAATCGGGTACGAGAGTGCTGGCGGATTGCACATTCATACAGCCACCTGGCAGCGACGACATGAATCTCGCTTCGATGCGTCCCGTCCGGATCATGGGTAAGCCCAATCGCGAAGCGGACGCTCTACACCAGGTGAGGCTCTTCCACGCTGTCGGATCGGTCGCAGTGGCAGGCGGTCACGTCGAGATGGCGATGAAGCGTGTGCTGGTGACCCTCCGTGGCGGCCAAAATTCAGACTTGGCAGGCGCGGATGTGCCTGCGTGGCTGGTCCCCGATATCGGGTCCACCTGGAATTAGAGCCAGGTTGTTGTTGATCTGGATTTTAGTTGATGTCGCAGGCTATGGGGTGATGGGTGTGGCTGCATTGGGCAGCGTATTCGGCCGGAGTGCGATAACCCAGCGATGAGTGGCGGTGGCGGTGGTTGTGCTCGTGTTTGAAATCGCTGATCACCACCTTGGCTTCGAGCAGGTCAGTCCAGTAGTTGCGGTTCAGACACTCCTTTCGTAAGCGGCTGTTAAAGGATTCAATGTAGGGGTTTTTCCAGGGCTGACCTGGGGGGATATAGGTCAGCCCGACTTTTCCGTCGCAAAACTGCTGCAACGCTTGAGAAATCAGCTCCGGCCCGTTGTCCATGCGCAGCACCGTGGGCGGACCCCCGGCAGTGGTGAACACTCGCTCGAGCTCGTCGACCAGCGCCTCGGCGGTGATGGAGCGTGCGGTCATGTCCAGCAGCGACTCGCGAGTGTGCTCATCGAGCATCGAGGCGATCTTGACCGACCTGCCGTCGATAGTGGAGTCAAACTGAAAATCCAGCGCCCACACCACCTTGGGGGCATCGGCGATGATCGGCGGCACTGAGGGCACACCACCACGTTTGCGTGGGGAGCGGACGGCGACTTGCAGTCCCTCTTGGCGCCACAGCCGGTGGATCTTCTTCTTGTTGACCTGGTGATGCTCGTCGTAGCGCAACGCCGACCACGCACGGCGAAACCCGTGACAGGGGTGTTTGCGGGCGTAGGAACGCAGCCAGGCCCGCAGATCGGCATCCGGGTCCGCCGGGGTCTGGTCGATACGGACACGTCGGTAGGTTGAGCGGGCCAGCCCAACCGCTTGGCACGCCAACCGTTCTGAGATGCCCTTGACTTCTGTGAGCATGTCCACGGCGCGGCGTTTGGCGGCTGGGCTCAAAATTTTCCCTTGGCCACCTCACGTAGGGCGTCTTTGACGAGCTCGGCCTCGGCCAACAGCCGTTTGAGCCGCCCGTTTTGCTCGCGCAGTTCCTTGAGCTCGCGGGCCGCATCGAGATCCATTCCCCCGTAGGCTCGGCGCCAGTTGTACAGGGTGGCCGCCGATACCCCCAGCTCGGCAGCGATCTGCTCACCGGAGCTGCCGCCGGCGGCCAGCTCATCAGCTCGGCGCAGCTTGCGCACAATGTCTTCGGCGGCATACCTCTTACGACCAGCCATTTCCTT
The DNA here is from genome assembly GCF_965230835.1 of Mycobacterium sp. Lineage (GTDB taxonomy): Bacteria > Actinomycetota > Actinomycetes > Mycobacteriales > Mycobacteriaceae > Mycobacterium. Next base: position 972,765 of record NZ_CBDDLW010000002.1, on the reverse strand, counting down.
GTCCCTTCCAGCCCACGTTTAGGGCCACGAGACTCTAAAACAAGCTGGACTCATTCACGGGGAACACGCCATGCGGAATGGAGCATCCTTGAGAACAAACTCAAGAGGGCTTCAAAACCTCAACAGACGGCCTTACAGAAGGCCGTCTTCGAGCTTCTCGCGCGAGCCGAAGTCCCTATTCTGCGCGACGGGCGCAACGACGTGGTGCACGGCTACTGGTGGTTAGTTCCTATGGGCACAGACGGCCTCGTCTCTTCACGCTATTACCGACCAAAGAAGCACCAGCAGCAGGGTCCTGTGCAGATACACCCCACGTTGCAGATGCTGCAGCAATTAGCCGACGACCTGTTCAACCTGGCTCACGCGCTGGAAGCGCTAGTGACGCCGCATTGGCCACTCGCAATTGTCCCCGGGCTGAAACACTTCGACAACGGCGACATCGAACTCGATAGCAGACCGGATCGACACCGAACCAACTCCGGTGACCTGCGGCCTCCGGAACCGGACAAGCCGAAGCCAGGACAACGGCCGGCGGCCTCGACTAGGCAAAGAAAGCGAAAGCGGCAGCGGGGTAGGCGCTGACCGGTGCGCCTCCCGGTTCATAGCTCCTCGTAGCCGCCCACCACATCGCCGCAGCCTGTTTCGCCCCGCTCCGCGCAAGCAGCCCGCGGAGTTCACCAAGCGGACAGCGTTGTCGGCGGCAACTGAATACTGACCAGAGCGCGCGACGATTAAGGGTCGGTCTTCACCTGACGCCGACAAAAGCTCTGCGATCGATGTGCGATCTCGTTGGCCCTGATCAGTGCTACTTCTCGCTACTTCTCGTTCTTGTCGGTATCGAGGCTTAACCTCAAATGCATGACGTTGATTGCGGCGGTGACGACACAGCGCTACGCAATTCACGCCAGCGACCGTTACGTGAGCGTGCAGCCCACCCCGAAACATAAAAGCCCGGATTGGGACGTGAACGCCAACAAGACCGTGATAGCTGTTGGGTCCGACTGCTGGCTGGCTCTGGGATACAGCGGCCTCGCCTACCTTGACGGCAAGCCGACAGATCAACTCATAGCCGAAGCCATCACAGGGTTTGACGGCCTATCCGAGAAGTCGGGCATGATGTTGTCGATCGGCAGCACGGGTACGCACTATCGAGCAATTCGCGATCAGATTCAAACAAAGATTGCTGACGCTTACTCGCGTCTCAAACCCGCGATCGCCAACAAGTACACCACGGCGGTGCTTGCTTCCGGCGTTCAACGCAAAGACAACCAAATTATGGGAGTTATGTTCCGCATCACAGTTGCCGGAGCAAGTTCAGATGCGATCGAACTAGCGCCGAATACATTGCAGCCTACCCAATTCACGATGCACGCCATCGGCACAGTCGACAAAACCATCTTCGAGAAGGCGCGACAGCTGATCGCCGGCCTACCAAATCTGTTCGAGCCCTACGTCATACGAGAAATTCTGATCGAAGCCGTCGTCGAGGCTGGCAAGGTGTGCGCCGCGGTTGGTGAAGATGTGATGGGCGTGGTTCTGGATAAAAGACATAACACGATCAGCACTGTTGTTCGCAGCCCGAAGCCGGAACGTCTGGCAGTCCTGTTGAAACAAACTCGCCTGAAAAATAGATGCTTGACGCAGATGGCCAGTGCTGCAACACCCTGGGTGATTGCGCCGCCATGGACCTTCTATCCATCGATTGGCACCCCAGGTGGGTGGACGAACTCTCAGACCGGAATCAAGTTCCAATACTCCGGGTTTGACTCTAAGCCGCCACCCAAGTCTCACATTCTCTTCACTGGCCAGCCACGTCGGAAACCTCCAACGTAGTGTCACCCCCGCCACCGTGGCTCGAGGCCCCAGGAATTACCTTGCTACTGAGTGCCCCGTAGCCCGGCTCATTTGGGAACAAGTTTGGGAACAAAACACGTGAAACCGGCCGGAATCGGCGCAATCTGGTGCAACGGGCCGGATACCTGAAGGTCAGTGACCTGCGTTTTCGGGACCACACGAACACGTGAAACTCGCTGTACGTAGCTCATAACCCAGAGGTCGTAGGTTCGACAGGCGGCTCGATACTTCGCTCCGGTGCGGACTCGTCCGGGGCTAGTCATTTCGTCGGAAGTTGTTCTTTTGCTTCGTGGTTCGCGATCTCAGGTGTGAGCAGGAAAAGATGCGAGGGCCGTTTCCACCTCGTGAAGGTCTCGCTCGTTGCATTGGGCCCAACGCTGCTCGTCGGCGTCGAGGTGAGCAACGAAGGCATAGCGGCTGCGGATGGTGGCGATCCAGTCCTTGATATGCACAGGCCTGGTGAGGTAGCCGATGTCTTCTTGACGGAACTCACTCTCGTCCCGGGTCCTGAGGATCTCCTGCGGGTCGACTGGCTTGGTTCCGCGGCCGTCGACAACGACGTCGCGGTAGACCTTAAGCACCCAGAGTCGGCGGGCGAGGGACTCATCGAGTGCACCCGAGGTTGCGAACCATTGCAGATCGTAGAGGTCCCGTGCCAGCGACACTCGGCGGTAGCGTGCGAGCTTCTCAGCGACGGCCTCCTCAACGCGCACTACGGGAGTTGTCGGCAGGACGAAGTCGTACCTGTCGTGGATCGGTAGTCGCACAGGGTCGAGGATCTCGGGTGCCAGGCTGAGCGCGTGTGGGGCCAACTCTATCTTGGCACCCAGCTGTGGCCGGCCGAATGGCGTGTCGACCAACAGGTCACCACGCCGACCGTCGTCACCGAGATTTTCAATCGCGAAAATGAAGCCGTCGACCTCGACGCGGTCGAGAGCCTGCAAAGCGGCGAGCGCCACCTCTTCATCGGGCGCGGCGAAGTCGAGGTCGGTCGAGAAACGGCCAGCGTTGCCTGCTCTAAACTTTCGCAGCGCGGTGCCGCCCTTGAAAACCAGGCCGCGTGCGAAGAGCTCGGCGTTGTGAAGCAGATGCAACGCGTGATCCTGGGCAATGTCGAGAAGAGCGGCATCGCGTCCACCCCTGACGCCTTGATAGTGGCGCGCGAGGTGACCCTCGGTAATCCGGGTCACGATCCGGTGCCCACGGTGAGGTATCGGTGCAGCAGAGTGTCATTGACGTTGGTTTCGGCGTCGAAGAAACCTGCACCGGCGACACGCCGTCCAAGCCAGACCGTCTGTGTCGCTGGGTAGGTGGCGACGATCGCGGTTCGGGCGTCGTTGTTGCCTGCCGACCCGAGAAGGTATGCGGCACGCTGCGCCGCTGCACGTGGCCTAGTCTTCAGCAAGCCGATGATGGTATCGAGGTTCACGTGCGGGACGGCATCCGGCAGCCATTGGCTGAGGCCAGCTACGTCCTTGTAGGCCGACGGGCGCACCGCAATACCGACGATCAGTCCCTCGGGGTTCCATGACGGCAGTCCGTTGACCGTTGTCAGCCCGGCCTCGGGCAACTCGATGCGGACATAGCGCCAATCACCGGCAAGTGCTTTGGGAAGGGGTTGCTCGGCCGGGAGGGCGACGACTTCTTGCTCCGGTAACCGCTGGGCCAGCCCGAGGATCGATGCGGCCGTTTCCATTGCCAGCACACCGCGCCAATCGGGGTCCGCGGCGCGCTGCGCGCGGAACTCGATAAACCGATCACCAGAGCCGTAGGCACCGCCGCGCGCCCCGGGCAGGAACTCCCAAGCGTGGCGGGTGCGCAGTTTTCCCAGCCAGCCGCCGCGCTGGAGTTCGTAGGCGAGGCGCTGTGTCGCCGCTTCGTCGCTGTCGAGCCCGACTTGGCGTATGACCGCGGCCAGCCGATCTGACGTCACGACCAGGTCGCCGTCGAGTTCGAGCTGCTCGACCACGTCGGCGACCGAGCGTGGGATGACGCGAGCCACTGTCAGTCACCACCTTTCTTTGGTCAATGGTAACAAACTAAGGATGTACATGACAGTGACTGGAGAGGGGGCGTGCTGAGAACGTGCGGTCCATAGGCGCGGTCCGCCGCGTTGACGCCGTCAACACGCCGAACCGAAACTCGCAGGTGACCAACTGCACTGAAATCGATCGAAGGAGACTAAAAGCGCTGTTAGAGACGTCGACGGGCACCGAATCCAGGGGTTCGAGTCCCCTTAGCTCCACCGGTTGAACAGCGTAAACGCTGTGATGCTCCGCGTTTCCAGTGAAATATCAAGTGGTCCAGCCGAGATGGGCATACTGGCTACTGGACGCCGGGGCTCCGATCGCCAATGTGTCGTGCCAGCTTGGGCACGAGTCGATCAAGATGACTGCCGAGGTTGCGGCAACGTCGATCGGGCTACCGAGTTATCTAGATGCTGAATACGGGATAGGCGCTGTTCATAGGCTGTTTTTGGGGACATCACACGGAGTGAGCTTCGTGAGTTTTCAGTGGTGTTGGGGCGGCACGGTTATTGGCCGGGCGGGCCTCACCGTGAACGGTAGCGCTGGGGCGCAGTGATGCGCAGTCCCTGTGAAAGGGAGCGAGGCCCCGTGAGGGGAGCCGATGCGTGAACCAACTGCCGGGAACCGCAACAGAACCCGGAGGAATCTTCAGCGTTGCTGGAGGGGAAGCCATGGGCGTTCACCGGGCGGTTAGGCTCCACCTGAGGCATTGTCGGACGTGCCTGGCCGTAATCATCGTTGACACCAACATCGTCGTGGCGTCGCCCCGCCTCCGAAGCGGCGAGTGGGTATCGCTGATTGAGCACGCCGACGAGAGTGGGGTCTGCTCGGCGGCCGGCGGTCTCAGCGCGTCATCGTGTGATGGCTCGACCTGTGATGAGTTGCTGACTTTGCCCTGGTCATTAGACTCACCGGGGTGGAATCAGCTGATCTGCGGATCGATGTCGGCCAGTTAAGAGCCATGGCCAGCCAATGGGATGCGCTCGGCACGGAACTTGGCGTTTCAGTGCCGCGCTCGTCGGGGCAGTTGTTTCAGCCCACCGCAGCGGCGGTCGGCAGTGCCGACACAACAGTTGGCCTCGCCGCGGGGGCGTTAGCGGCTCGCGCGCAGGCGACGACCTGTGCGGTAGCGGCCGGCGCGGGTGGGTACGTCGCCAATGAAGCGACTTCCGCGGCCGAGATGACGGCGGTAGGGCAGAGCCGGGTGGTGTAGGTGTTGCCAGCGTTATCGCAAATCTATGCTTGGGACACTGAACATCTCGTTGCGGCTGCCCACCGCTGGAGCAAGACCGCCGATCAGTGGGAAAACGTGTTCTTACAGATGCGTAACCAGTCCCTTGCTGTGGTGTGGGACGGTGCTGGCGGTGACGGGCTGCGGGAGCGTACCCGTGCTGACCTCACAAGTGTCAGTGCCAAGGCCGACCAACTACGTCAGGCCAGCAAGATCGCCCGTGACGGTGCGGGAACTATCGGTAGTGTCCAGCGCAGGGTGCTTTATGCCGTTGAGGACGCCCATGACGCGGGTTTTGTTGTCGGTGAAGATCTCTCAGTGGTCGACACTTGGAGCGGTGGCACCGCCGCGGAGCAGGTCGCTCGCCGGGCCCAGGCACAGGCATTCGCCGCCGACATCAGACAACGCGCAACACAACTCATCGGGCACGAACACGACGTAGCCGCCAAAATCACCACCGCGACAGCTGGAATCGCCCCCACCTTCCCGGAAACACCAACCACACCGCCACATCCCATGATCACGGCCACCGACTACAAAACCGCCCCACCCCCAGGGCATGGGACAGGTGAACAACCCGGGGGGGCCGCACGATGATCCTGTGGACCCTCTTCTGGGGCCATGGCGTTATCCGGGGGAGCCGCCTGCTCCGCCAGATTCTGCGGCCGGGGGTGGCCGGTGGGATATCGACTACGATCACCCGTATCCCAGTGGTCCGGGTGGGGGGCCTCCGGTAGGACCTGTTTCGGTCCCGAAACGGTGGCGTAAAGACCTGTCGTCTTCACCGGTGGTTGGGCCGACCTCGGGACTTCATGATGTTGTGCCGGTGCCCGGCAATGGGTGGGGCGTACAGCCAGGACTAACCGTGCAGGAAGAGCATCGGTTCCGTTTGGTTGGTGAGGGTTTTAACGGTGCTTCAGACCATGTGCGCTGGGTTCAGCGTGGCGGTCAGTGGTACCAAGAGACATGGATCGGATACGAATTCGAGGACGAACACGTACAGCAATGGGTGGCGAATAACAGCCTCGCCGGGGGGCCGCAATTTCAGTTTGGTCAAAATGCGTGGAAGCCGATTGATATCAAAGATATCTACCAGCTTCAAGTAGAAAATCCCCGGCTACCTCTATACTTGCCGACCCCGGATGGTGGGCGATTCGATATTCCAGCCGATCGGCCATTCATGAGTCAAGGAAAATGAACATTAAAATACCGCACAAAAAACGGGTTCTGGCCATCGCGGCCATATCTGTGGTCGTGTGTCTAGCGGTCATCACCGTGTTTACGATTATGCGGACAAACACCGAACCTGCCGCCTCGCCACAGGACTGCGCTGCTGTCGAACAAATTACCCGTAAATGGAATAGGTTAATTCCAGAAATCAATAATGAATTGTCGAACGGCCCTGGTGAACGCAGTGACTGGCTTTCGGTAGCCGAGCGTGAATCGGAGATGAGTGATGAGCTTCAAGAAATAGCGGATACCGTCTCCGAACCAGTCCTCAAAATTCAGCTATATAAGTGGGCGTCGGGTACGAGGAAGATCGCTAAACTTCAGGAAGAAGTAGTTAACCGTCCTCGCGGGCCGGAGCCGCCTGATAATACGGAAAAAGTCGGTAAGGCTATGGCACTGGTTTTCTATGCCATAGCTGAACTTAGAAAAACGTGCCCTAACATGCCGAAGTATCAAGAAAAAAGCTGATTCGTACCAAGCAAAGCGATCGGGCTGCCAGCCACGAGCGGCACGAGTGATCGTCACCCAGATCGGCGCTCTGATGGCTCGCATCAGGCCAGCATTCGTGACAGGTTGCCTTGGCTGCCAAGGTAACTGCGGCGCAGTAAGCGAGCTGCGCGTGTTGAGGGTCGCCTGCGGCCGACCATGTTCCCGTTCGCGCACGCATTACGACCCCTGCTGATGCACATGATGCCGGCATGGATCGCCTGGCAGCTACGTCCGTTGCGGAGGTCAAAAATGAACAGATTTAGAGCAGCGTTATTGGCTTGACACAACTAGGAGCATTGAACGCATGACTGTGCAGAGGGTCGCTGGCCACAAGCTATTGAACTTCGCATCCCGTATCGATGACAACACCGTCGAGCAGGCCAAACAAACCGCATCCATGCCGTTTGTGCATCCGCATGTCGCGCTCATGCCAGATGCCCACAACGGCAAGGGTTCAGCCGTCGGCACAGTAATTCCGACAGTTGACGCTGTGATCCCGGCAGCCGTTGGGGTTGACATCGGATGCGGAATGATCGCGGCGCGCACCATATTTACTGGCGGCGACATCGATCGCCGGGACCTATCAGTGCTGCGGGAGTCGATCGAGTCCGCGATTCCATTGTCGCCAGGAAACTACAACCGCAAAACCAACCGCTACCCGTTCACACAAGAGCGCATCGACGATCTCGAGTCGCAAGCCTCCGCGCGTCAGGTAGATCTCACCCATTCACCAAAATGGCGAGAACAACTCGGCTCACTCGGCGGCGGCAACCACTTCATTGAACTATGCCTTGATGGGGCCGACCGAGTATGGATGTTCCTACATTCAGGCAGCCGGGGAGTGGGCAACAGGATCGCGCAGCGCCACATCAAGGTGGCCCAGAAGCTGTGTCAGCAATGGTGGATAGACCTGCCAAACCCAGACCTCGCCTACCTGCCGCAGCACACACCCGAGTTCGGTCAATACATTGCTGACCTCAACTGGGCGCAGCGATTCGCACTATCCAACCGAGCTGAGATGATGGACCGGTTTCGTCAATCACTCGCGCACTGGATGGGACGCGATCCCGATAGCGCCGCTGAGATTGAAGTAGAGCGAGTCAACTGCCACCACAACTACACGCAGAAAGAACATCACGGCGGGCGCAATGTCTGGTTGACTCGCAAGGGCGCGATTGACGCGCACGAGGGCGTGCGAGCAGTTATCCCCGGGTCAATGGGAACTCGCTCATACATTGTGCGCGGCAAGGGTAACCAAGCCGGACTCTGTTCGGCGCCGCACGGGGCCGGTCGTCGATTCTCTCGCACCGAGGCTCGTAAACGTTTCACTGCCGATGACTTGGCCGATCGTATGAAGGGCATTGAATACCGGCACGGCGAAGAGTGGGTTGACGAAATCCCAGATGCCTACAAGGACATCGACGTCGTCATGGCCGACGCGGCAGAGCTTGTAGACGTAGAGCATGAGCTGCGACAGGTATTGAACATCAAGGGAACCTAGGAGACGATGGCCGCTATATATCAGCGCATACGACCGCTACGTCCTGTCGTGGGCTCATCAATCTTGGCCATGGTGCTGGATAGCCTGATCGGCCTGGCTGGGGTTCTGGCCTGACCGCAGAGCGGTTTCAACTGCACCGAACTCGTTATCAACCGCGATTACTGCGAAATGTGCACCATCGCCTGGGCCGGTGAACGTACAGCCTCAGGAGCGTAACCCAAGCCGCATCTGGGAAGGCAAGATCCGACCAAACACCCTGCAACAAGCCGGCTCATGTCAGATCCGATGTCAAGGGATGTGCACCGGCTACGCCACCGTCGTTTGTTCAGGCTCGCTCTTATTCTGACGCTACCTACGACGCTGGGCTTGGCCGCCGGCGCACTGTGGGCGGCTATCCATTGGCGGCCAGGCCGGCAACGCGCACAAGACATGCGGACCAGAGTAGAGACTGTTCCGCGCCCCTCGCGTGAACTGCTCTCCGGTTTGCCCCGCCGTGTCCATGCCGAGTCACGATTTAGCCCTGAGTGCGCTATCGTATGATGGCTCGACCTGTGATGAGTTGCTGCCATCGCCCTGGTCATTAGACTTGCCGGGGTGGAATCAGCTGATCTGCGGATCGATGTCGGCCAGTTAAGAGCCATGGCCAGCCAATGGGATGCGCTCGGCACGGAACTTGGCGTTTCAGTGCCGCGCTCGTCGGGGCAGTTGTTTCAGCCCACCGCAGCGGCGGTCGGCAGTGCCGACACAACAGTTGGCCTCGCCGCGGGGGCGTTAGCGGCTCGCGCGCAGGCGACGACCTGTGCGGTAGCGGCCGGCGCGGGTGGGTACGTCACGAATGAAGCGACTTCCGCGGCCGAGATGACGGCGGTAGGGCAGAGCCGGGTGGTGTAGGTGTTGCCAGCGTTATCGCAAATCTATGCTTGGGACACTGAACATCTCGTTGCGGCTGCCCACCGCTGGAGCAAGACCGCCGATCAGTGGGAAAACGTGTTCTTACAGATGCGTAACCAGTCCCTTGCTGTGGTGTGGGACGGTGCTGGCGGTGACGGGCTGCGGGAGCGTACCCGTGCTGACCTCACAAGTGTCAGTGCCAAGGCCGACCAACTACGTCAGGCCAGCAAGATCGCCCGTGACGGTGCGGGAACTATCGGTAGTGTCCAGCGCAGGGTGCTTTATGCCGTTGAGGACGCGCATGACGCGGGTTTTGTTGTCGGTGAAGATCTCTCAGTGGTCGACACTTGGAGCGGTGGCACCGCCGCGGAGCAGGTCGCTCGCCGGGCCCAGGCACAGGCATTCGCCGCTGACATCAGACAACGCGCAACACAACTTATTGGTAGCGAACACGACGTAGCCGCCAAAATCACTACCGCGACAGCTGGAATCGCCCCCACCTTCCCGGAAACACCAACCACACCGCCACATCCCATGATCACGGCCACCGACTACAAAACCTCCCCACCAGGGCATGGGACAGGTGAAGAACCCGGGGGGCCACAGGATCCGAAAGAGTTCTCCCGTTGGTGGAATTCCTTGACCGAGGAGCAGAAAGACCAGGCGTATGCCCGCGATCATGGGATTGGGAATCATCCGGGGATGCCGTTCGATGATAAAACCCGGTTTAACGAGAAACACCTCGACGAATTGACCCGTGACACCACCGCGCGGGTAGAGGCCCTGCAGCACCGCTACGACGAGCTGGCAGCCGCCCAGTACATGGGTGACCCCGATGCCGCCACCGCAGGCCAGCTCGCCGATATGCGTTCACAACTACAGTCAGCCCAGCGTTCCCTCAACCAATACCGTCATGTCGGTGACGCGCTGCAACCCCAAGGCGGGGTGAAACGGTATTTAGGGCTGCTAGACGAGCACGGCCATGCCGCGATCTCAGTGGGTGACCCCGACACCGCCGCCCGCAACGCCACCTTCGTACCCGGCACCGGAGACGACCTCACCCACATCACCGACGCCACCAAACACGCCCAAGACATGTATTTCGCAGCTCTGCGAGCATCGAATGGAGACTTGGACGGGCGGTTGGCGGTGACGACGTGGATGGGTTATGACCGGCCAATGGACCTCGTGGATGCCGCTTTCCCTGACCCGGCCCGCAACGGGGCAGGTGCTTTTGATGCCTTCCAGGACGGGATGCGCGCCTCCCACCAGGGGGCGGCCTCTATCGATACCATCATCGGGCACAGCTACGGCTCCACCCTGGTAGGTGCAGCCGCCACCGAAGGCCATCAACTGGCTGCCGATAACGTGATCGCGGTGGCCAGCCCCGGCATGCTCACCGACCACGCCGCAGACCTGGCCCTCAACCCCGGTGCGCACGTGTATTCGCTACTGGCCGGAAACGACCCCATCGGCCACCTACCGCAACAAATCCTGGGTGCTAATCCAGCCAGTACCGGATTCGGTGCCATCGACCTGCAAGCCGGTCCCGGCCCCGCCGGACCTTGGTACGAACTCGGGCTCTCCGGTGGCGCCCACAGCTCATACTGGGACAAAGGCAACAGGGCACTAGACAACATGGGGGCCATCATCGCCGGGCTACACCCCCCACACCCGATGCCATGACAACCCCCACACCCCCCACCCCACACACCTCCCGCTCACGGGCACGAAGACGCACCACCGTGTGCACAGCAGCAGCGATAGCTGCTGTGCTGCTACTTGTGGTGCCGGTTGCCAGTTGTGCACGGCATCGCCTCGGCCCCCCCGTCCCCGCCGGGGCCACCCCCCTCGATTCAGGAGGATCAATGACCTCGTTTGTGCCTCGTCCCCCCGGCTGGAAACCTCACCTGGAAATCCCCACCAGCCAGAAACAAGCCCAAGACACCATCATCGGCTACCTCCAACAAACCATCAACGCCCTGCCCCCCGGCATCAGCTTCGAGCACAGCCGAGGTTACGGCGGAAGCAGCAGCCCGTGCCAAGACGATCCGGTCCCTGACCCCACATACGCATTCGCGGATTGGCGTTGGGTGGTTATTCCCCCTGGAATCGACCCCACCACAGTCATCACACACGCCGGAAACATCTGGCGAAGCTGGGGCTGGTGGGCAGGCCAACGCGAAGACTGGTCGCGCAAACCCAACCAATTCGGCTACGCCCCCAACGGCTACACCCTACAAATAGAAGCCCCAGGCGAACCGGGAAAGCCCCTAACGATCATCGGCGGGACGCCGTGCTTCCCCGGCGACATCGCCCAAGACAACATCCCCACACCTGATGTCATCACCGCCGACTAAAAACCATCGGCCATTCATAAGCACAGGGAAATGGGCATCAAAATGCCGCACAAAAAAATGGGTTCTGGCCATCGCAGCAATATCTGTGGACCTATGGCTAGCCATCACCGTGTTGACTATTATGCGGACAAACACCGAACCTGGTGTCTCGCCACAGGGCTGCGCTGCTGTTGAGCATTGCCGGCCATCACAGTAGCGATGGTCATTAGTCGTGACGCAGGAGTGCCAGCCGGGTGGCGAGGTCATGGCCTTCCTAGATGTTCTGGGCAATAGGCAATGACGGCGCTGTCGATGGCATTCATTCCGTCGCGAATCGTGAACTCTGCTCGCCAAGCCCAAGCGCAGGCATTCGCCGGCGACATCAGACAACGCGCCACACAACTGATGGGGGTCGAACACGAAGTCGCTGGCAAAATCATGAGCGAGACAGCTGGAATCGTCCCGACCTTCCCCGCAACACCCGAAAACCACACGCCTCACATCCATGTTGTCGACCGGCGCATCCCCATTCCTCAGGGCCCAGGATCGTCACCGCCACCGGTATCACCACCGTTGCCCCCATCGCCGGTGCCGCCGGGCAAGGAATGGCGCTACCACGCAGTCGGGGGCTGGCGACTCGAAGATGGACAGTTCGAGATTCCGACGGGTCGGCCCATGATAGTAGCGGGCAGGTGACTATGAGGACGATCAGAAAGACCTGGTTGTGGGTGTCAACCGCTTTGGTGCTTGTTGTCTGCGGCGGCGCAGCAGCGATCTGGATCGTAAAGAGCAACACCCATACCGCCACTGATGCTGTTGGATCAGCTGATGACTGCGCCATCGTTGCTCAGCTCGGACGGGAATGGATGGAGATGGTTCCGTCGATTAACAATGAGCTGTCGACCGGTCCCGGCGAACACAGCGACATAGTTGCCATAGCTGACCGCGAGTCGGCAATGGGGGACAAGCTGCGGGCCGCAGCGGATTCCGTTTCCACACCAGCCGTGAAAGAGCAGTTAAACAAGTGGGCTGACGGAACTGGGCTCGGTGCGCAACTCCAGGTCGCGTCTCATCGCTGGTGTAAATGGTCACGGGCGTAGGTTCCGTCGCAACCGACGAAAGCTATGAAGGAGGGGCTACGCCCGTGACCAAGCGAGTATCGCCGATTGAGCGTGTGCGTGTTGAGATGGATCAGTTGTTCGCCGCGACCGAGCGGCCGTTGACCGAGATTTTGGAGGAGGTCGGGCGGTTATCGGTGCGTCTGGTGTTTCAGGTCGCCGTGGAGGCCGAGGTAGAAGCAGTGTTGGGCCGAGCCCGTCACCAGCGTCGGGTTCAGGACGGCCCGGGCGGGTACCGCAATGGGTATCAACCGCCGGCGACGGTGAAGACCACGATGGGCTCGGTCGAATTATGCCGCCCGAAACTACGCGACACCGACGAGCGGTTCTGTTCGCGGCTATTCGGTGCCGGGGTGACGCGCACCCACGCTCTGGAGGCGTTGGTGATTTCGGGATGGGTGCGCGGTTTGTCGGATCGCGACATCGAGGCCGCGTTGGCCGAGGTGCTGGGCTCGCAGGCGGCGTTGTCGCGCTCGACGGTGAGCCGGATTTGTGCGGCCATCAAAGACGAGTTCGCTGCGTGGTCGTCTCGACGCCTTGATGAGCTGGTGTTGGACTACCTGTTCTTGGATGCCTCGAACTTTCGGATGCATCCCAACGCCCCGGCCGAGCCGGTGCTGGCCGCCTGGGGCATCTGCACCGACGGCAAGCCCCTGTTTATTGGGCTGGCCCCAGCCGCAGCGGAGTCGGCTGATGCGTGGGCCGACTTCTTGGCTGACCTGAGGAACCGGGGACTACGCCCGCCGCTACTGGGCATCTCCGACGGGGCGCCGGGCCTGATCGCCGCATGGGAGACCACGTTTCCGGCAAGCCTGCGTCAGCGGTGTCTGATCCATCGCTGCCGTAACGTCATCGCCAAGACACCTGTCGCGGTCCAGGACGAGATCAAAGCCGCGTTCTGGTCGATCTTCGATGACATTGACCAGCCACCCGGCCAGCAGGCCGTGGATGAAGCCACCCGCCGCGCCGAGGAGTTCACCACCACATACCGCGGGCTCTACCCAGCCGCGGTCGCTTGCCTGGCCAACGACTTCGCCTCGCTGAGCGTGCATTTGCGCTTCCCCCGCCAACACTGGACACGCATCCGCCATTCCAACCTCATCGAACGCACCTTCGGAGAATCCCGTCGCCGGGTCAAGGTCATCGGCCGCCTACCCGGCGAAACCAGCTGTCTGTCGCTGGTATGGGCCGTCCTCGACCGCGCCAGCCGCGGCTGGCGCGGAGTCACCCAAACATCAGCGACCAGCCGCCACCTCCAAGAACTACGCCACCAACTGCTCGAGCCACCCCGCCCACTGCATCCCCCCACCACAACAACCACGACCGACACCACCGCCGCGTAACATGACCACCAGGAACATGCGCCCAGCGTTTTTACACCAGTCCTAAGACGCCACCCAACTCCAGCGCGACTCGGCTAACCGCCCTCCCGGGACTCCACCGCCGCCTGACGATGACGCAAAACTACTGCGAGTATCCATGATGACCTACGAGGCCACGGGCGCGCTGATGAAGATGTGTCCCGACATGCCCCGGCCCCAAAGCGAGAACTGATCCGGCCAATACAGGTTCCCAGGCGGTGGCGCCTTCGGCTCTCAAGCTCGACGACGAAGCGCCGACGCCGGGGTGTTGGAATTCGCCCTGTGTGGTCGCGGAACATAGCCATAGGCCGACGGCTACGTTGAGGTAGCCCGCTGCCCTGTCGGACCGCTTCAGCCGACAGGCTGATTTCCCTCACCAGGTTAGATGCGACTGTGCGGTACTGTCGCGCCCGTGCCAGATGAAACGGACGGAGGGTCTGTTCAGCCGGGGGAGCAGGCGGACCCGGGTGAGGCCAAGAATTCCCTCCCGCAGGAGCAGGCCGCGGCGCTGCCTTTCCGCGCCGCCGGTGCACGACAGGCGGGCGATACGGCGCAGGCCTCACATCCACGAGATCGGTGGCGCACCGCATGGATTCCGATCATGGTTGTGGCCGCGCTCCTGGTGGGTATTGTCCTCGGCTCTTTTGCGACGTACTTGAACACCACCGATACAGTCCAGGCCCGGCGGGGTCAGGTGCGCGATCCCCATTCGAGTTTCGGCCCTCGCCACGACAAGTACGCTCGCATTCTGAGCGATGCAAAATCCCTGCACAACGAAATCGAATTTTCGGCGGCGTTGTTTCCCGTCCTGAACCAATTTTTCCTCGGCAATGACGTGCTTCCAGAGATGACGATGCCGTCAGAACTGGTACGCGCGGATCGAAGGGAAAAATCAGATCAGCCTTGTGGTCGTGATGTCTACCGAGAGAACTTAGGCGCCCTCCGCCGAGGCTGGCAGTTTCAATACGACTCGTTGGATCGGACGATCTCAGAGTCGGAACTAGTTGTCTCAAAACGGGGGATCGAGTTGGCACGTGCACTACGGGACAAGTATCGCTACGAGTATCGCCAGGCCGTCATCAAAGGATTGGATTCTCTGCCGGAAGAGGTGAAACAGCGGCTGGACATCCCGAGCCTGGCCGATGCGTTTGTTGGTGTTGCGGCGGTTGGAGCCGCGTCGAAGCGATATGATCCCGCGCTGCTGAACAAGTCGACAGATGAGCTGACCGAGCAGCTCATCCAGGTCGCCAGGGAAGCCCACGAAGGTGACGATCGCTAGGCTGGTCGCCGTCGGCCCGATGCAGGTCCGTGCCGTCGTAGAGCTCTGACGAGCGAACGCTGTCGGTGTGGGCGAGAACGCTCCGCTTACGATGACGTAATGCGGATACTGGTCACCGGTGGCGTCCGCTCGGGAAAGTCCAAGCACGCTGAAGGTCTGCTGGCCGATGTCGACGCCGCGGTCTACATCGCGGCCGGCCGCCCCGCCGATGGCAGTGATCCCGACTGGGACGCCCGGGTTGAGCTGCATCGCGCGCGTCGCCCGGCGGCTTGGCTGACGGCGGAAACCGCTGACGTCGCAACCGTTTTGTCCGATACGCGCCTTCCCGTCCTGGTGGACTGCCTGGGCACCTGGCTCACCGGCCTCATGGACCGCGACGAGTTGTGGGATGTGCCGGCCGTCGACGCTTACACTGCCGTCGAGGTACAGCTCGACGCGTTGTGTCGGGCGCTAGCCGGGCTGGCCGATGCGATTGTGGTGACCAATGAGGTGGGTTTAGGTGTGGTGCCTTCTCATCGTTCGGGTGTGCTGTTTCGGGATCTGCTGGGCATGATCAACCAACGCGTGGCAACCGTGTGCGACGAAGTGCATCTGCTCATCGCTGGTCGTGTGCTCAAGTTGTGAGGGTTTCGTCCGGCGCGCAGCTGGTTTTCGGTTCGCTACGGGCCTGGGTTTTCTAGGTCATCGACTGCCTTTTGCGCTCGGTCGAGTGCTTTGCGTAGCTCGGCGATGACCTCCTTGAGTTCAGCCGCGGAATCGCCTCGCCCTGTTGGCGGCGTCGCTGGGGGAGTGAGCCCCGGTGCGGTCGGTTGTGCGGCTTCCAGCAGTGGTGTGGTGGCGTTGTCGCCCCCGGGTGCGGTGGCCGCACTGCCGGTTCCGGGCCCGAATACCTGATCGAGGGCTTCGCCGAGGGTGGGGGCGTAGCCGACGCGCAGTCCGCCATCGGCGCCGGGCGGCCGGAAGCTGACCAAGATCCGCGAAAGTTGGGGAAACGTGGCGCTGTCGGCCGTACCCGAGATCCGTTCGGTGTAGAGCGGTTCCACATAGAGCACGCCCCCGTCGGCGATCGGCAGCGTGAGCAGATTGCCATAGTGGATTCGGTTGGAGCGTTCCAGCAGTGTTCGCTCGGAGGCTACCCGGGTATCGGAGATGATCGAGTTTTGTATTTGTTGCGGCCCCTGCGTCAGGGTGTCTGTGGGCAACTGCAAGACGGTCAGCTTGCCGAAGTTCGCCGGGTCGGAGTCCGCGGAGATGTATGCCGAGAGGAACTCCCGGTTGTAACCGACCATTGCGGTGGCGAGCCGGAAAACCGGCTGTGCGGTCTGTTGGTCGCCAACAAGCACATAAAACGGTGGCTGGGTCGGATTGGTGTCAACTGTCGGGTCGCTCGGCACCGACCAAAAAGCGTTGGTGGTGAAGAATTCCCGTGGCTCGTCGACATGATATTTAGCGAGTAGTTCACGCTGAACTTTGAACAAGTCTTCGGGGTAGCGGAAGTGAGCACGCAGCTCGTCGGAGATTTCTTCTTCGGGCTGCACGCTGCCGGGGAAGATACGCATCCACGCTTGCAGAACCGGATCATCTCGGTCGACCTGATACAGCGTCACGGTGCCGTCGTAGGCGTCGACGGTGGCCTTAACCGAGTTACGGGCATACGACACTTGATTGGGTGATCGCACAACGCCCGTAGCGCTTACCGTGGGCCCCTCAAGAGAGGTGCGCTGGGCGTAGGGGTAGTTGTCCAACGTGGTGTAGGCATCGACGATCCAGACGATCCGTCCGTCAACCACCGCCGGGTAGGAATTCGCGTCGGTAGTCAGCCAGGGCGCGACGCGCTTCACGCGTTCCGTTGGAGCGCGGTGGAAGATCACCCGGGATTGCGACCCGATGTCGCGGGAGAACAGGATCTTGTGCTGGGCGAACTTGGCGGCAAACACGGTGCGGTTGAACCAGTTTCCGATCGGAACCCCGCCGGCTCCAACGTATGTGTACTTCGATGTGTCGGTGTCGTACTCGCGAGGCGCGGAACCTGGGCTGCCCCCGACGATCGCATAATCCGGATCGGCTTGTGCGATCACTTCGCCGAAGTAGATGCGCGGCTGGTCGACCCGGATGAGTTGGTCGCCGGAAGCCTGGGATGCGATGTCGCTGATCGTGTAAATGGGGTACCCGCTGTTGCTGTCGGCTGTGTGCGCCGCGTCTTGAACCGCCGCGTTGACCTGGTTCGCCGGTGCGGCGACAAATCCGTTGCCGTGGGTGTAGACAGTGTGCCGGTTGATCCAGTCGCGTTGATTGCCAGTGAGACTGCTTGGTGACAACTCCCGTACGCCGACGATGTAGTCCTGCAAATCGCCGTTGAGCCGATACCGGTCGATGTCCAAATGTTCGGGGAAACTGTAGAAATTCTTCAGTTGTTGCTGCTGGGTGAAGGTTCGGGAAAGCACATTTGGGTCTAGAAGGCGAACGTTGGCAATCGTGGTCGCGTCCGCGGGAACGTCGTGCGGATGTTTGGTTCCCACACCCGGATAGTCCTGGTACTCGACCCAGTCGCCGTCGAGCCGGTAGGCCTGACGGGTGGCCTCGATATTGCGCTGTATGAACGGTCGCTCCACATCTGCGGCGTTCGGGCGCACCGAGAACTGTTCCATCAGCAGCGGCCAGGCGCCACCGACGAGCAGGGAGGACAGCAGCAGCAATGCTGCGGCCATAGCCGGAATCCGGATGTCGTGCAGGAAAATTGCTGCGATAAAGGAAGCCGCACACAGCGTGGCGATAGCGAGGAGAACGAGCTTGGCGGGCAGCTCGGCATGGATGTCGGTATAGCCAGCGCCAGTGAAGGTCGGTTCTTTGCGGCTTCCCGACAACAGCCAATACCGGTCGAACCAGTAGGCGACGGCTTTCAGCGCGATGAATGTGGCGGCGAGCGCAGCGAGCTGAACCCGCGCCGGCTGGGTGAGCATGCCCTTGCCCGTTGTCAGCCGGAGGCCGCCGAACAGGTAGTGCGTCGCCAGACTCGCAAAGAACGCGAGTAGCACCGCGACGAACAGCCAGTTGAGCACTGAGCGATAGAAAGGCAGTTCGAAGGCGTAGAAGCCGATGTCATGGCCGAACTCGGGGTCGGCGATGCCGAATGAGCCACCATGGAGGAACAGCTGCACGGTTTCCCAGTTCGATTGAGCGACCAGGCCGCTCATTACGCCGATGGTGGCAGCGACGCCCCATGCGATCACTCGCGACCGGCGTATGACGTGAGTTCGATAGGGTTCGATGGGGTCGTGCTCGGTGATGTTCGGCAATAACACCGGCCGCGAGCGATAGGCCAGTACCAGCGCGAGCAGCACAGCGCCGCCCACTACGAGCGATATCACCGCGAAGATCGCTGCCCGGGTCGCCAGCACCGTGGCCCAGACGCGGCGAAAGCCGACTTCCCCGAACCACAACCAGTCGACGTAGGTGTCCAACAGGCGAGGGGCGACGAGCAGTAGCACAAAAAACCCGCCTGCGGCGATGAGCAGGACCCGGCCGCGGTGCGACAGCTGTGGGCGCTTGTCAGGTGCTTGTGTCTCCATGCGCATGCTCCTTTGCATGCCCCGAAGGTCGGCATCGGCCGCGGTGCAGCATCACAGCCAACGCCCCTGCGGCCGCCACCACAACGCACGACCGCTTACCGGCATTGTACTGGTGAAATTTCGCGCAAAGACCCTCGACGGGCAAATCCCTGCGGGCCTACTGGTGCGCCATGATTCGGCGGTACTTGTTTGCCTCCGGTTCGTGGTGACCGACATCGTCATCTTCGAGGTCGATTCGGACCCACCTGAGCGTGCCTTGGAACGCGTTGGCATGACCTTCGGCGTAGTCACTAGTAACAGGCAGGGCCAGATCACGACCGATGTCCAAGGTCTCGTCGGCGGAGAATACGTAGGGAACTGTCCGCTCGATGCGTCCCTCACCGACAAGCTGGTCGCCTACGTAGAGCCGCCCGGTACCGCCGGCTCCGGGCGCCCCGCCTTCGAAAGCGAAGTGATACCTGACGTTAACGACTCCCGTGGGGAGTGGCGCGGTGGATTCGATCGTGGTGTGTTCGCTGTCGAACCAGTTATAGGCATATTTGAGGCGGGAGTTCTTCACATAAAAGCTCCATCCAGCGAATCGGCCTCCTTGGGCGATGAGCACGCCGTCGGTCGCCTTGTCGGACAGTTCGATCTCGGCGGTGATGGTGTGTGAGCGGTTCTTGACGTTGAGGACGGTGTTTTCCATCAGGTGGTCCATGCCTGGGTAGAAGGTCATTGTCGTGCGGCCCCCAGGAAGGTCCGGTCGTCCCGCGAGTGACGCGTTGAACCGCTCGTAGGTGCGGTCGTCGAGTGGAAAGACGTCGTACTTCGACGCCTCGATGAGGAAGAGCTGCTGAAGTTTACGTAGCTTGTCTGGCATTTCGGTAGATAAGTCGCGAGACTGGCTCCAGTCCGTTGTCGTGTCGTAGAGCTCCCACTGGTCGGCGTCGAATGAGGGTCGTTGCCGGGTGATCCACGGCAAGTAGTGGCGGGTGACAGCTGTCCACCCCTGGTGGTAGATGCCCCTGTTGCCGAACATTTCGAAGTATTGGGTGATGTGCCGTTCGGCCGCGTCGGCGTTGTCGAACGTGTATGCCAGAGAACAGCCTTGGATCGGCTTCTGGGATACACCGTTGACCGAGATCGGTTCTGGAAGCCCGGCGGCCTCCAAGATCGTCGGGGCGATGTCGATCACATGGGTGAATTGCGGGCGGACAGTGCCGGCGTCACGCACCGTGGCCGGCCAGCTCAGCGCCATCGAGTTGCGGGTTCCCCCGAAGTGCGAGGCCACCTGTTTGGTGTACTGATACGGGCAGTTCATTGCGTGTGCCCACCCGACCGGATAGTGGTTGAAGGCCATGGGCCCGCCGATATCGTCGATGCGGCTGAGCACTTCGCCAAGACTCTGCGGGATTGCGTTCAGCGCCATCAACTCGTTGAATGTGCCATCTACGCCGCCTTCGGCGCTGGCTCCGTTGTCACCGGCGATATAGATGAACAAGGTGTCGTCGTAGACCCCGATGTCTTCGAGCGTGTCCATGAGGCGCTCGACTTGAGCGTCAGTGTGCTCAGCGAAACCAGCATAAGTCTCCATCAGCCGGGCATACACGGAGCGTTGCGTGTCGTTAAGGTCCGCCCAAGCCGTCACGCCCTCGGGCCGATCAGTGAGTACGGTGTCCTCGGGCACGATGCCGCGCTGCTTCATGTTCGCCAGGGTTTCCTCGCGGACGGTATCCCAACCCCGGTCAAATCGGCCGCGGTAGCGCTCGATGTATTCGGCGGGAACATGGTGTGGTGCGTGGGTCGCGCCGAACGACACGTAGAGGAAAAATGGCTTGTCGGGAGTCATGGTGTGCAGATTCCGGACGTGGGCGATCGCTTTGTCGACCATGTCCTCGGAGAAGTGGTATCCGTCCGCGGCGGTGCCCCACGGCTCGACCGGAGTTGTTCCCTCGTACAAGGTGGGTGCCCACTGATTCGTCTCGCCGCCCACGAATCCGAAGAATCGTTCAAAACCGTCGCCGGTCGGCCATCGATCAAACGGTCCCGAGGCGCTGACCTCCCATGTCGGCGTCTGGTGCATTTTGCCGAATGCCGCCGTGCTGTAGCCGTTGAGCCGCAACATTTCTGCCACGGTGGCCACCGTGTTGGGGCGCACGCTGTCGTTGCCGGGCGCGCCGGTCGCGACTTCACACACCGAACCCATGCCGGCCGCATGGTGGTTGCGGCCTGTTAGCAGCGCTTGCCTGGTGGGAGAACACAGCGCTGTGGTGTGGAATCGGTTGTATGTCAGACCCCGCTGCGCGACACGCTCCATCGCAGGCATCCGGCACGGCCCACCGACCGCGCTCGGCGCGCCCGCACCCATATCGTCGATCAGCACGACCACAACGTTGGGTGCCCCAGCTGGAGGGCGAAGCGGCCGATAGGCAGGAAACTCAGCCTCTCTGGCGTCCAGCGCGATCCTGCCCTTGGCGGGGGTATCCGGAATTGGCAGAACGTGACGGCCGGAGTGCTCAGGCTGCTGCGGCATGTCGGTTTT
Source organism: Mycobacterium sp. (assembly GCF_965230835.1). Classification (GTDB taxonomy): domain Bacteria; phylum Actinomycetota; class Actinomycetes; order Mycobacteriales; family Mycobacteriaceae; genus Mycobacterium. Next base: position 951,352 of record NZ_CBDDLW010000002.1, on the reverse strand, counting down.
TCCCTTCGCTTGATCTGCGCGACCAGTTACCGCTCGTCAGATCTTCAAGCCGCGCACCGCACCAAATGGGTCGACAAGTGTCGATTCTGCGAAGCCTAGCCCCGATGCGCCAGCCCGTCTGAGTTTTTCGGCGCCGCAAATATCCAATACCGATTCTCGGTTGCGGTCGACGCTGCAGAAATCGGATTCAGCATCGATTACGAATGCAAATGGTTGCCAGTCATGACCAAGGAAAACAACTTTCAACGAGCGCCATCGCCGCGATGACCGCTGAAATCTGATCCAGCGGCGCATCGGTCGGCAATTGACAGGTTCGCAGCTAACGACGCAGGATGGCGCATGGCCGATCTTGTGCTTGACGGTATCGCTATCGCGGCAGTCGACGACGCTGGCACCGAGTACCGCAGCGGGCACATCGTGGTCTCCGACGGGCTAATTGCGGCAGTCGCCGACGGTCCCGCGCCAACGGTGGTTGGTGCTACGCGCGTTGATGGCCGTGGTTGTCTGGCTACACCGGGCCTTGTCAACACTCATCACCACCTGAGCCAGTGGATCACCCGCGGATACGCCCAAGACGGAACGCTGTTCGAATGGTTGACCACGTTGTATCCACTGTGGGCGAAAATAGATGCAGAGCTTGAACACGCCGCGGCCAGTGCCGCGCTCGCCGCTCTAGCGCTTACCGGCTGCTCGACCACAATGGACCACCAGTACATCTTTCCGTCCGGCGGTGGTGACCTGCTCGGTGCGGAGGTGGCAGCCGCGCAAAAGATCGGCCTGCGTTTTCATCCCAGTCGTGGCTCGATGGACTTAGGCGCCTCGTCCGGCGGCCTGCCGCCCGATGACGTCGTCGAGGGGATCGACGCCATTCTTGGTGCCTACGTCGAAGCGGTGAATACCTACCACGACCCGAGTTTCGGTTCGAAGCTGCAGATCGCGCTGGCGCCGTGCTCACCTAATCGTTTAGTAGGGATTGGTTACCGGTCCGGGTGTTGGTGACCGGGGCCTGTTTCTTGCGGGATCTGCCGTCAGGTGACGTCTGGTGTTCCCGTCGTTCGACGACTTGAGAAAGAGCGGCGCGTCTGGCGGCAGGTCTTGTCGGGTTGGTGGTGAGATTCCGTTGCCCGAGCCCGTCGCAGGGGTGACTTCCTGATGGTTGTTCTCGAGCCTTGAGCTCTTCGACAGAACGAAGTCCTGCGATGTGCTGGAGTCACGGACGGCTAGTGAGATGACGGACCTTGGAGTCCCGCGATTAGGGCGCCGCGTGAGTCCACCGGTAACGGCGCAACCATCCACCGACGAAAAAGTGAGGACGTCTTGGGCTTGTTTTGTGGAATCGACTGGGCTACTGAGCATCACGATGTTGCTGTGGTTGATGACGACGGGAGGGTGGTAGCCCGTGCACGGCTGGGCAATGATGCGGCCGGGTTCGCGCAGCTGTTGACGTTGCTGGCTGAGGCCGGTGACAGTGCCGCTGATCCGATACCAGTGGGGATGGAAACTGATCGTGGCCTGTGGGTGGCGGCGCTGCGAGAAACTGGCCGGGTGATTTATCCGATCAACCCGTTGGCGGCTTCGCGGTATCGGGCACGGTATGCGGTGTCGGGGGCCAAATCCGATGGTGCCGACGCGGTGCTGCTGGCCAATATTGTGCGCACCGACCCCGGCGCGCACCGCCCATTGCCCGCCGACACCGAGTTGGCCCAGGCGATCCGGGTGCTGGCCCGCGCTCAGCAAGACGCGGTATGGGCACGTCAACACATCGGCAACCAGATTCGCGATGTGCTCAAAGATTTCTACCCGGCGGCCATCACCGCGTTCGCCGACCTGCCCGAGGGCGGGCTGGCTCGTCGAGATGCGCGCACCATCTTGGCTGCTGCACCAACCCCCACCCAGGCGACCAAGCTGACCCCGGCCCGACTGCGCCGACTGCTGGCCAAGGCCGGCCGCCGCCGCCATCTCGACCGTGACATCGAACGGTTGCGGGAGGTGTTCACCGACACCTACCTGCACCAACCACCGGTCGTGGAGAACGCGATGGGTATCCAATTGGCAGGGCTGCTGGGTCAGTTCGAGGCTGCCTGCACCACTGCTGCTGATCTCGCCGAGGCGGCAACCGCCCATTTTGAGCAGCACCCGGACTCCACGATCATCACCAGCTTCCCCGGACTGGGGAACCTGGCCGGTGCCCGGGTACTCGCCGAGATCGGTGATGACCGCGCCCGCTTCACCGACGCCCGCGGACTGAAAGCATTCGCCGGAGCCGCGCCGATCACCCGCGCCAGCGGCAAGAAAACCCTCGTGTTGCACCGCCATATCAAGAACCGGCGCCTGGCCGCCGTGGGTCCCATCTGGGCTTTGGCATCGCTGCGCGCCTCGCCGGGCGCCCGTCGCCACTACGACACCCGCCGCGCCGCAGGAGACTGGAACCACCAAGCCCAACGACATCTGTTCAACAAATTCCTCGGCCAACTCCACCACTGCCTGCAAACCGGCCAGCACTACACCGAACATCTAGCCTTTCCACCTCCTCCCTCGCTCGTGGCTTGACTTTTAACTTCGTGAGATGTCTAATCGGATCCTCACCAGTGACCACGGCCTGAGAGTAGGCGTGTTAGTCAACGACTTCGGTGCGATCAACATCGATGCCGATCTCGTCGTCGACGTCGACGATGAGGTGATCAGCCTGGCCAACGGATGTGTCTGCTGTCAGATTCGCGACGATTTAGTAGGCGCTGTCGCCCGACTCCTGTCGACGGATCAACCGCCTGAGTACATCGTGCTGGAGGCAAGCGGTGTCGCCGATCCGCTCGGCATCTGGGTGACGTTCAACGATTCCGCCCATGCCGACAAGGTTCGCCTCGACAGCGTGACGTGTGTGGTCGACGCCGACCAGGCCTTTGCCCACATCGAGGATGCGCCAGGACTTGCGATGCTGAAGTTGCGTCAGGTCGGCACAGCCGATCTGGTCATCGTGAACAAGGTAGATCTTGCCGGGCCTGCCCAGACCGCTCTGGTGCGGTCGTGGATCAACCACAATTTGCGCCGCGTGCGCATCCTCGAAGCCAACTATTGCGAGGTGCCTTTCGAGGTCTTGCTTGGTGTAGGCCGCTTCGACGCATCCCGGCATGTTGTCGTCGAGGCCGTGGACGGCGATCATAACCACGGTCGTGACTTTGAGACCTGCAGTTACGAGTCAGACAGGCCACTGTCACTGGATGCGTTGGAGCAGACGGTTCGCCGCGAGCTTCCCGGCTCGGTCTATCGCTGCAAAGGCATCATCTACGCCGCCGATCATCCCGACACTCGCGTGGTGCTGCAGACGGTGGGGCGCAGGTTAGAAATCTCGTTGCTTGACCCTTGGGGGTCGCGTGTCGCGCGGACTCGCATCGTGGCGATCGGTGCACGGGGCGCCGTCGACGCCGAAACGTTGCGCAAGGCCTTCGATGCCTGCCATGCCAACGTCTGAGCCGAGTTTCGTACTAGGGGCAGCACCCGGGGTCCAAGACCGCGCACAATGCCTTGACCGCGTCGCGGTGCGGTCGATGGTAGACGTTCATACCCCGGCGTTCCGAGTCGACCAGGCCGGCCCGTCGCAGCTGGCTCAGGTGGTGGCTTACGGTCGATTCGGTCAAATCAAGGGCCACGGCCAAAGCGCCGCTGTTTTCTTCACCGGCTGAAGAGCTGAACAGGTACGACATGATCTTGACGCGGGCGGGATCAGCTAGTGCCTTGAGCCGCAGCGCGACGTGCAGCGCGTCTTCGTCGGTCATCGGCCCGGCCGCCACCGGCGCGCAGCACACCGGCGCGGACATATCGATCATCGGCAGGGCCTTGGGCATAGCGCCAACCCTGCCTCAATCATTGACTTATGTCAAAAAGGTGGCATCCTGGGGGTGCGGTAATTCGATATAAGTCACATAAGCAAGGAGGGTCATGTCATGTCCCGCATACAACTCGCCCTGAACGTCGACGACCTCGACGCCGCGGTCGTTTTCTACTCGGCGCTGTTCAATTCCGAACCCGCAAAGGTCAAGCCTGGGTACGCCAACTTTGCGATCGCCGAGCCGCCGCTGAAGTTGGTACTCGTTGAAAACCCTGGTCGCGGCGGTACGGTCAACCACCTTGGCGTTGAAGTTGAGTCCAGTGACGCGGTACGCGCCGAGATCGCCAGGCTCGGTAGGGCGGGCCTGGTCACCGACGAGGAGATTGGCACCACCTGTTGCTATGCCACCCAGGACAAGGTCTGGGTGGCCGGACCCGCCGGGGAGAGGTGGGAGGTCTACACCGTTTTGGCGGATTCGGAGACGTTCGACAGTGGTCCCCAGCGTGTGGAGGCGGGCGTCGCCAACGGGGATGTCTGCTGCGGGGGTGCCGCCGACGGCGTCGAGCCGGTCGAGGTCGGCGCGCGTTGTTGTTGAGGGAGGCGGTTGCGGCCGGACGCATTGTCGACACGGATGTTCGTCGTGCCCATGGATTCGATATGTGTCAATATAGACCTATGTCGAAATCAGAGTGGTCGTTGACCAATGCGTCCGACTGCGAGTTTGTTCAGCTGGTGCGTGAACCGCTCGCTGCCGAGGCGGCCGACGAAGCGGCTGCCATTCTGAAGGCGCTGGCCGACCCAGTGCGATTGCGGTTGTTCAGTTCGGTCGCGAGCCATGCCGGTGGCGAGGCCTGTGTCTGTGACATCTCCGCAGACATCGACGTTTCCCAACCCACTATTTCGCACCATTTGAAGGTGCTGCGTGACGCCGGACTTCTGGTCGCGGAGCGCCGCGCGTCCTGGGTCTACTACTCCATAGTTCCCGAAACGATCAGAAAGTTGTCAGCCCTGCTCAGCATTGCCGACAGGCCGTCAAATGAAGGGGTGCGCGCATGACCGACATCGATACTGACACCGCCACCGATGCAGGTCTTGTCGAGAAGCTGTCGCTGCTAGATCGCTTTCTTCCGGTCTGGATCGGGATCGCGATGGCGATGGGGCTGCTGTTGGGCCGGCTGATACCCGGCTTGAACACCGCGCTGAATCACGTTGAGATCGACGGGATTTCACTGCCGATCGCCCTGGGTCTGCTGATCATGATGTATCCGGTGCTAGCGAAGGTTCGTTACGACCGGCTCGACACGGTCACCGGGGACCGTCGACTGTTGATCGGCTCGGTGGTGTTGAACTGGGTGCTTGGCCCGGCCGTGATGTTCGCGTTGGCTTGGCTGCTGCTGCCGGACCTGCCGGAATACCGCACCGGTTTGATAATCGTCGGCTTGGCCCGCTGCATCGCGATGGTGATTATCTGGAATGACCTGGCTTGCGGCGACCGCGAGGCTGCCGCGGTCCTGGTCGCCCTGAACTCGGTCTTCCAGGTGGTGATGTTCGCGGTGCTCGGCTGGTTTTATTTGTCGGTGCTGCCGGGCTGGCTCGGTCTGGAACAGACCACCATCTCGACATCCGCATGGGAAATTGCCAAGTCGGTGCTGATCTTCCTGGGCATCCCGCTGCTGGCCGGCTATCTGTCCAGGCGGCTGGGGGAAAAGGCTAAGGGCCGGCTTTGGTATGAGTCGAGCTTCCTGCCCAGGATTGGGCCGTGGGCGCTCTACGGACTGCTGTTCACCATCATCATCTTGTTCGCGCTGCAGGGTGACCAGATTGCCAGTCGCCCGCTGGACGTCGCCCGCATCGCGCTGCCCCTGCTGGCCTACTTCGCCATCATGTGGGGTGGGGGATACTTGCTCGGCGTCGGTCTGGGTCTCGGCTACCCGCGCACCACCACGCTGGCTTTCACCGCCGCCGGGAATAACTTCGAACTCGCCATCGCCGTGGCCATCGCCACGTACGGGGCTACTTCCGGCCAGGCGCTGGCCGGCGTCGTCGGGCCACTGATTGAGGTGCCGGTCCTGGTCGCGCTCGTGTATGTCTCACTCGCACTACGGGCGCGCTTCGCCGTCGCCGAAAGCACCGCGCCGTGACGGCTGCCAACCCAAGCGTGCTGTTTGTCTGCGTCAAGAACGCAGGAAAATCACAAATGGCTGCTGGGCTTATGCGCAAAGCCGCCGGTGCCTTGGTGGAGGTCCACTCGGCGGGCACGCGCCCCGGAACCGCGCTCAACGCGCTTTCGGCCGAATCGCTGGCCGAGGTCGACATCGACATCTCCGGCGAGCATCCGAAACCCATTGATCCCGATCTCCTGCGGCGGGTCGACCGGGTGATCGTCCTTGGCCGTGAAGCCCGCGTCGAGCCGCCTACTGGCGTTCAGCTCGACATATGGCTCACCGATGAACCCTCCGAGCGCGGCATCGACGGTATTGAGCGGATGCGCTTGGTCCGCAACGACATCGCTCGCCGGGTCGACGACCTCTACCGCGACCTCGTCGCCGGGCTCGACTGAGCGTCAGGCGGCGAACGCCTGCTTGGCCGACCTATGAGCGTTCGAGGCCGTTGGCATCTCTTGGTGGAGCGTCTTCGACGAGCCTGCTGATCGCGTCGGCGAGCGCGTCGGTATGCAGGGGGGTACCGCTGATGAGGGAGTGCAGCGTGGCGCCGTCCAGAAACACGGTGACTGCCTCGGCCGCCTGTCGGCCAACGCGCGGTTCGAGCAGGGCGACCAGCCCCTGCGGCCACAGCTGGGCCAGGCGCTGCAACTCGGGTCGATAGGCCGCTGCGATGTACAACTCGTTGAGTGTGCGATACCGATCTTCGTTGTGTAGGTAGTTGGCGGCGAGCCGGGCGAGTGTGGTGGGAAGTTCGGCGTGCTCGTCGAGATCGCGGCGCCACTGCTCCAGGTCGTCGGTCGCCGCGGTTGCCGCGTGCGCGAGCGCGGCTTGTCGCAGCGCGTCGAGATCGCTGAAGTAATACGTCGTCGACCCCACCGGGACGTCCGCTTCGGCGGCCACCCTGCGGTGGGTCAGCTCGCCAAGCCCTTGGCGGGCGATCACCCGTCCAGCCGCCTCGACGATCGCCTGCCGGCGACCGGCCGGGTCGCGCGGACGCCGCTCGACTGCCGGGCTCAATGGGCCCCGGCCAGGTTCAACGTGACGACGCCGACGACAATCAAGCCAACACCTGCAATCTTTGCCGCGGACACCGGCGAGCCGAGGAACAGCACCGCGATGAGGACGATAGCGGCCGTGCCGAGTGCCGACCACAACGCGTAGGCGACATCGGTCTGCATACCGCGCGAGATCGATAGCGCCAGCAGTGCCGACGCAACCGAGTAGCCCGCCAGGCAGGCCAGGGTCGGCCACAGCCGAGTGAAGCCGTCTGTGCTCTTGAGCAGGCTAGTAGCCACTACCTCGGCGGCGATCGCACACACGAGGAACAGATAAGCCAAGACCCCTCCTTGTGTACGGATGTACATGTACAAACGTACATTCCGTACTGGATTTAGTCATCGAGGAGGTCGGCTTGTCGCGGCTCTTTCGCAGCTGTGCTACCAGCATCGTGCGTCGAGTTCGCCGTGGTCGCCTCAGGCGAACGCCCGGATCCGAGCAGCCAACGCGATTCAACCTGGCCGATCACACTCAGCACGAGCGCTGTCAATGCCCAGCCGATCAGGATGTCGACGACATAGTGCTCGGCGGAATAAACCAGGGCAAAGGCCATAGTCAGCACATAGATCATCAGGAACGGACGACATCGGCGGTGGACACGGTGCCAGAGGAATACCGCAACCATGGCGGTGAGCCCGGCATGGAGCGACGGAATCGCCGCCACCAGGTTCACGCTGGCCTGTCCCGAGTCGACCAGCGCACCCGCGGAGTGCAAGTGCAGCGTGTCCCAGCCCCGCGTCGAGATTCGTTCCACGAACTGATGGGCACCGGCGTGGTGGGCATGCACGGCGCCGAGCAGCCCGCCGTCGGGAACGCTTGCTGGGTTCGCGAACATGCATGTGGGGTTGGAGGGGCCGCCGGCGATGTCGTCGGTCGTGCAGTGGGCGGCGGCCCATGGTGGGGCCGCCGGTATGACGACATATATAGCGACCGCGGCAAAAGACAACGCGACAAATCGCACCACGAACGCTTTCCAATCGTCTCGATTGCGCACCCAGAGCCAGCCTGCAACGGCGTACGGGACGATGAAATACGACATATAAACGCTGCTGACGATCACCTCCCACCATGGCGGAGTGGGCATCTTGAGGTGCTCTTGCAGCCAGACCGTCGGCACGGCCCCAAAGCCCAACCAGCGGTCTACTTCTGGCTGAAGCTGCCACAGCGTGGGTCTGCCGACCCACATCGCAGCGCCGCGGCTGAGGTCGTAGAGCAACAGCCCCAGCGCGAGCGGAAACCAATCGCGAAAAACCATCAGTACTTTGCGGCGGCGGCCGATGCTCGCCGCGACCAACCCGGTGCTGATGTAGAGCAGCAGTAGCCCTCGGTCGAACGCGAACCCGGCTGTCAGTGTCTGGTGCACAACGACAAGGGCCCAGACCGCAATTGCAGCGCGCCGCGCGAGCAGCATTCGGTGTCCCGGCGGCGTGGTGGTTTCTCGGTGTCCAGGACCGGCAGCTGCGACCGCTTCTGCAGAGGGGCTCGGTCCGGCCGCGGAGCTGCTTATGCTGGTGGGTTTTGCTGGGGGTTCGCCCGTGAACACCTGGTCGTCTCGACCCGTCGTCAATGACACGGGGCAAACTCCTCCGCTGTGATGGAAGCCGCTGTCTCCTACATCGTGCTGTGGCTGGTAGCCGTTCATTGTATGACATGCTGGGCAACGCATAAGTGCTACCGACCCTGGTTAGCGCAGCATGTCGTAACGTTGGGTAGAGCGGCGGGTAAGGCGGAAGCGCCCGAATTTCTGCCGCGGTGAACTGCGCAACCGCAGCCAAGGCCGCGCCAGTCATGCGCCGGCAAATGATTGGTTGGCCAACGCCGAGCAGGTTCGGCTGCCGGTTACCGCTTGGCTCGTGGTGGGCCGGGTGGTCGCCGGGTACCGTCCCATTGCCTTTGCACCTTCCGCTCTGCGGCAGTGGGAATCAACCCTGACGGCGCAAATCGTTTCGACAGCACCGGGTCTTCTTCGGTCAATGGCCGTCCCGAGCCGCGAACCGACTTAAGCGCGACGATGATTCCGGTGACGAAGACGACCACAACCACCGCGGCGAAAATGATCGACAAGGTGCCCTGAATAAAGGTGTTCCTGATGACGTCGTCAAGTTGGTGGGCGTCGTGCGCCGAGCCAAAGGCCGTCTCGCCGGCTTGCCTGGCTGCCGAGTATTGGAAATGCCGAGTCCAGTAGCCAACGGCAGGATCGGCGGAGAATATCTTCTGCCACGACGCCGTCAGTGTGACGATTAGATCCCACAGCAACGGGACGCCCGGGATCCACGCCCACTTCAGTCGCCCCAGCTTGATCACGATCACGGTGATGACAGTCAGCGCGATAGCCGCGAGCAGCTGGTTGGCGATACCGAATAGCGGAAATAGTGTGTTGATGCCGCCCAGCGGATCGGTCACGCCGATGAGCAGGGTGCTGCCCCAGGCGGCGACCACTGCCAGGCTGGATATCCAGGCGCCGGGACGCCAGCGCGGATCTTGCAGCTTGCGCAGCGGGCCACCCAGGTTGCTCAACGCGTCTGAGACCATGAAACGCGCAGCTCTGGTGCCCGCATCGACTGTGGTGAGGATGAACAGCGCCTCGAACATGATCGCGAAGTGATACCAGAATGCTTTGAATCCCGCGCCGCCGAACGCCTGGTGCAGCATCTCCGACATTCCGAATGCCAGTGTCGGTGCTCCGCCGGTTCGCGACACGATTGACTGCTCGCCCACGCTAGCCGCGGCTTGACTGATTTGGTCGGCCGTCATTGGGCGTCCCGACAAGCCGAGGCCGTTGACGTACTGGGCGGCGGTGGTCGCGGTGTCGCCTGTCTTCGCGGCTGGCGCGTTCAAGGTGAAGTACAGGTGTTGGTCGAGGATCGACGCGGTGAGCAACGCCATTATCGCGACGAACGACTCAGTCATCATGCCGCCATACCCGATCAGGCGCATCTGACCCTCTTTTTCCAGCATTTTGGGTGTGGTCCCAGAGGAGATCAGCGCGTGAAATCCAGACAGCGCGCCACATGCGATCGTGATGAACAAGAACGGGAACAGCGCGCCGGCGAACACCGGTCCGTCGCCCCTCGCGGCGAACTGCGATATCGCGGGCGCCGCGATGACCGGGCGCACCAGGCAGACACCGATCGCGAGCAGGGCAATGGTGCCGACCTTCATGAAGGTCGAAAGGTAGTCCCGCGGGGCTAGCAGCAGCCAGACCGGCAGCACCGATGCCGCGAATCCGTAGCCGATGAGCAGCCAAGACAGCGCCACCGGTGACAAGCTGAACCAGGCGGCGCCCCAGGATGTCGTGGCGACCCAGCTACCGGAGACAACCGCCAGCAACAGCAGCGCGCAGCCGATCACGGTCACTTCCGTTACCCGGCCGGGGCGCAGGAATCGCAGGTAACAGCCCATGAACAGAGCGATGGGAACGGTCATGGCGATCGAGAAGACACCCCAGGGGCTCTGCGCCAGCGCCCGCACCACCACGAGCGCCAGGACCGCGATGAGGATCACGATGATGATCGGGATCCCCAGCAGGGCGGCCGTGCCTGCCATGGCGCCGAGCTCGTCGCGAACCATCTGTGCCAGGGAACGGCCACGTCGTCGAGTGGAAATCCACAACACCAGGTAGTCCTGCACGCAGCCCGCGAGCACCGCGCCCACCACGATCCATATGGTGCTGGGCAGGTAACCCAGCTGCGCGGCCAACACCGGACCAACCAGTGGCCCGGCCCCAGCGATGGCCGCGAAGTGGTGACCGAACACCACGCGTCGGTCGGTGGGTACGTAATCGGCCCCATTGTCGAGACGTTCGGCAGGAGTGGCGTGGTCGTCGCGGGGGCGCACGATCTTCATTTCGATCAACCGCGCGTAGAAGCGGAATCCGATGACATATGTGCAGATCGCCGCCACCACCAGCCAGACCGCGTTCACCGTCTCCCCGCGGACGAACGCGATAATCGCCCACGCGATCGCGCCAATCACCGCGATGGCTCCGAAAAACATTTTGTGTCTGACGCTGATGGGGGAGCGGTCGATGATCGCGACAGGTGGCTGGTCGGCCTCGGTGCGGATGTAGTCGATGTCTTGACGGTGGACCGGCACGGCAGGAACGCTACGCGGGTGAACCCACCGCTGCCCGCGGTAGGTAGCGCCCTGCGGGATTCATGTTGGCGGCGGTTCAGTACAGCGCGCGTACGGTATCGATGGTGTCCGCCTCGCCGGGGCCCTTGTCGTCGCGGTAGCGCACCACCCGGGCAAACCGTAGCGCCAGCCCACCCGGATAGCGCGACGATCCCTGCACCCCGTCGAAAGCCACCTCCACGACCTGTTCGGGTCGCACCACGACGATGCCACTGCCGGCTGGCCCATCGGCGGTTCTGTCTGTTTCGTTCACGGCTAGTTCGCGAAACCGGACGGTCTGCCAGTCCAACATGGCGTCGGTCATGCCCTTGAAAGTCTTTCCCAGCATGACGAATCGACCCGACGCCGGATCACGCGCGCCCAGATGAATGTTGGAGAGTTTCCCGCGGCGCCGGCCGGAACCCCACTCGACGGCGAGCACTACCAGATCGAGGGTATGTGCGGGCTTGATCTTCAGCCAGCCGGCTCCACGACGACCGGCCAGATAGGGCGCGGACGGTGACTTTGCCACCAGCCCTTCGTGACCGGCGGCCAAGGTAGCTTCCAGGAAGCGGGCCGCCTCCGATACGTCGGAGGTCAGCAGCCGATCGACCCGTTGTGGGGCTGGGACCAGCGTGTCGAGAGCCGCCAGTCGCTCGGTGGTCGATGCGTCGAGCAGGTCGACGCCATCTTGGTGCAGGATATCGAAAAAGAACACCGAAAGCGGCTGTGCGGCCTGGGCGGCCGCTACATCGACAGACCTGCCGAACCGCGACGCGGTGACCTGGAAGCGTTGTGGTCGATTGTCCGGATGTAGCGCGATCGCCTCGCCGTCGGCGACGAGGTCGTGCACCGGCAGGGCCAGCGTCGCGTCAACTACCTCGGGCAGCCGGGCGGTCACGTCGTCAAGACTTCGGGTGAAAACGGTGACGTCATCTCCGGAGCGGTGGATCTGCACCCGCGCGCCATCGAGTTTGGTTTCGAAAATCGTTGTACCGCCATGACGTTCGAGGGCATCGGTCGTGTCGGTCGCGGTCTTCGCCAGCATCGGGCCAATCGGCTGGCCGACCCGCAGCGTGAACGAATTGAGCGCCGCTGCCCCGCCGGCCAAACCCGCGGCTGCAGCCTTCGGCAGATCTCCGCCCAGCATCGCGGCGCGCTGCACGGTGGTGGCAGGGATTCCGGCGGCCTTGGCGACCGCGTCGGCCATGATTCCGCCCAGGGCGCCTTGCCGCAGCCCGCCGCTCAGCAGTCGCAGCAGAAAGGTCTGCTCGGATTCGGTTGCCGCGGAAAACAACCTCTCAAGAAGCGCAGCGCGGCTAGCCTGGGCGCCCTTGCCCGCTACCGCACCGATCTCGGAGAAAGCGGCGTCTACCTCGGTGACGGTGAGCACCGGGTCCGGCGCGGCCGGAGGTAGCGACCGCAGTGACGCCCAGCCGACACCGATATTCCGCTGTGGCAGTGCACCTGAGAGCCATGACACGACGATCGCGACCAGTTCGGTATCCGGCGCGGCGCGCTGCAACAGATCCGCGATCCGCGCGACCTTGGCCAGGCGCGACGAGGTGCCAGCTACGACCGCCGACGTGATGGCCACGTCAAAAAGGAGCACGATTCAGCTTGGCATGGCTCGCGCCTGCCCGGAGCCTGGTGCTCGACGCTGGTGAATATCTTCTCGTCTTTAGGCTGTGGTGAGGTCTTGGACGCGTAGAGATGAGTGTTTTGGTGTTGGTGGTGGGGTGGGCCATGGTTCGGGTTTGGGGCGTTGGCGTACGACTTGGGGCCACCAGAACCATTTGCCGAGTAGGGCGGCGATTGCTGGTGTCATGAAGGCTCGGACGATGAGGGTGTCGAAGAGTAGTCCCATTCCGATGGTGCTGCCGACTTGGGCCATGACGCGTAGTTCGCTGACGGCGAAGGACATCATGGTGAAGGCGAAGACGAGGCCGGCGGCGGTGACGACGGATCCGCTGCCGCCCATGGCTCGGATGATGCCGGTGTTGATTCCGGCGTGGATTTCTTCTTTGAGTCGGGCGACGAGGAGCAGGTTGTAGTCTGCGCCGACGGCGAGCAGGATGATGACGGCCATTGCGAGCACCATCCAGTGCAGTTCTACGCCGAGGATGTGTTGCCAGATGAGCACTGAGAGTCCAAAGGATGCTCCTAGTGAGAAGACGACGGTTCCGACGATGACGGCTGCGGCGACGGCGCTGCGGGTGATGATCAGCATGATGATGAAGATGAGGCAGAGTGCGGCGATTCCGGCGATGAGTAGGTCGTAGGTGTTGCCGTTGGACATGTCTTTGAACATGGCGGCGGTTCCGGCTAGGTGGATGGTGGATCCTTCTAGTGGTGTGCCTTTGATGGCTTCTTTGGCGGCGGTTTTGATTTTGTCGATGCGGTCGATGCCGGCTTGGGTCATGGGGTCGCCTTCATGGCTGATGATGAAGCGCACCGCGTGTCCGTCTGGTGAGAGGAATTGTTTCATGCCGCGTTTGAAGTCGGCGTTGTCGAATACCTCGGGGGGCAGATAGAACGAGTCGTCGTTGCGTGAGGCGTCGAAGGCTTCGCCCATTGCTGATGAGTCTTTTTGCATCGCTGCGGCTTGGTCCTGCATGCCTTTCTGCGTGGAATGCATAGTCATCAGCTGGGCCTGCATATGTTTCATGGTCTGGATCATCTGGGGCATCAACGCCGCCATCTGGGGCATGAGTGTGTCTAGACGTGCCATCAGCGGCAGCAGGTCCTGAATGTCCTCGGTCATGAGGTCGATACCGTCGAGGGTGTCGAACACTGACCGGATTGCCCAGCAGACGGGGATGTCGAAGCAGTGTTTTTCCCAGTAGAAGTAGTTGCGGATGGGGCGGAAGAAATCGTCGAAGTCGGCGATGTGGTCCCGCAGCCCCTCGACGTCAACCACGGTCTTGTTCATCTGTTCGACCATGCCGTGGGTGACATTGACCATCTGCAGGGTGATATTTCGCATCTCCTCCATCTGGTTGATGGTGGTTTGCATATCGTCGACCTGTTTGAGCAGGTTTGTTGTTAGTTGTTGGTTGTATTTTTCGGTGAGTTTTTGGGTGGTGCCTTGCATGCTGATGAGGAATGGGATGGAGGTGTGTTCGATGGGTTTGCCGTCGGGGCGGGTGATGGCTTGTACGCGTGATATTCCTTCGACGGCGAAGATGGCTTTGGCGATTTTGTTGATGACGAGGAAGTCGGCTGAGTTGCGTAGGTCGTGGTCGCTTTCGACCATGAGTACTTCGGGGTTCATTCGGGCTTGGGAGAAGTGGCGTTCGGCGGCGGCGAATCCTTCGTTGGCGGGTAGGTCTGAGGGTAGGTAGGCGCGGTCGTTGTAGTTGGTGTGGTATCCGGGCAGGGTTAGTAGTCCGACCAGTGCTAGGGCCATGGTGGCGATCAGGATGGGGCCGGGCCAGCGTACGACGGCGGCTCCGATCTTGCGCCAGCCTCGTACTCGTGCCATGCGTTTGGGTTCGAGGAGTTTGCCGAATCGGCTTGTGACGACGATGATTGCCGGTCCGAGGGTCAGTGCGGTGACCACGACGATGACCATGCCGATCGCTAGTGGCACGCCGAGGGTTTGAAAGTAGGGCAGTCTGGTGAAGCTTAGGCAGAAGGTGGCTCCGGCGATGGTGAGTCCAGAGCCTAAGACGACGTGGGCGGTTCCGCTGAACATCGTGTAGTAGGCCGATTCGCGGTCTTGGCCGCTGCCGCGGGCTTCTTGGTAGCGACCGATGAGGAAGATGGCGTAGTCGGTGGCTGCGGCGATGGCGAGCACGACGAGCAGGTTGGTGGCGAACGTTGATAGGCCGATGATGTGGTGGTAGCCAAGGAATGCCACGACTCCGCGGGCGGCCAGGAGTCCAAAAACGACCATGGACAGCATGATTGCGGCGGTGATGATGGATCGGTATACCAGCAGCAGCATCACGATGATTACGGTGAAGGTCACCATTTCCATGACTTGCAGACTGCGGTCGCCGGCTTGTTGTTGATCGGCTGATAGGGCGGCGAAGCCGGTGATGAAGACGTTGACCCCGGGTGGTGGGGTGAGGCTGTCGATGATGTTTTGCACAGGTCGCGTCTCATCGCTGGTGTAAATGGTCACGGGCGTAGGTTCCGTCGCAACCGACGAAAGCTATGAAGGAGGGGCTACGCCCGTGACCAAGCGAGTATCGCCGATTGAGCGTGTGCGTGTTGAGATGGATCAGTTGTTCGCCGCGACCGAGCGGCCGTTGACCGAGATTTTGGAGGAGGTCGGGCGGTTATCGGTGCGTCTGGTGTTTCAGGTCGCCGTGGAGGCCGAGGTAGAAGCAGTGTTGGGCCGAGCCCGTCACCAGCGTCGGGTTCAGGACGGCCCGGGCGGGTACCGCAATGGGTATCAACCGCCGGCGACGGTGAAGACCACGATGGGCTCGGTCGAATTATGCCGCCCGAAACTACGCGACACCGACGAGCGGTTCTGTTCGCGGCTATTCGGTGCCGGGGTGACGCGCACCCACGCTCTGGAGGCGTTGGTGATTTCGGGATGGGTGCGCGGTTTGTCGGATCGCGACATCGAGGCCGCGTTGGCCGAGGTGCTGGGCTCGCAGGCGGCGTTGTCGCGCTCGACGGTGAGCCGGATTTGTGCGGCCATCAAAGACGAGTTCGCTGCGTGGTCGTCTCGACGCCTTGATGAGCTGGTGTTGGACTACCTGTTCTTGGATGCCTCGAACTTTCGGATGCATCCCAACGCCCCGGCCGAGCCGGTGCTGGCCGCCTGGGGCATCTGCACCGACGGCAAGCCCCTGTTTATTGGGCTGGCCCCAGCCGCAGCGGAGTCGGCTGATGCGTGGGCCGACTTCTTGGCTGACCTGAGGAACCGGGGACTACGCCCGCCGCTACTGGGCATCTCCGACGGGGCGCCGGGCCTGATCGCCGCATGGGAGACCACGTTTCCGGCAAGCCTGCGTCAGCGGTGTCTGATCCATCGCTGCCGTAACGTCATCGCCAAGACACCTGTCGCGGTCCAGGACGAGATCAAAGCCGCGTTCTGGTCGATCTTCGATGACATTGACCAGCCACCCGGCCAGCAGGCCGTGGATGAAGCCACCCGCCGCGCCGAGGAGTTCACCACCACATACCGCGGGCTCTACCCAGCCGCGGTCGCTTGCCTGGCCAACGACTTCGCCTCGCTGAGCGTGCATTTGCGCTTCCCCCGCCAACACTGGACACGCATCCGCCATTCCAACCTCATCGAACGCACCTTCGGAGAATCCCGTCGCCGGGTCAAGGTCATCGGCCGCCTACCCGGCGAAACCAGCTGTCTGTCGCTGGTATGGGCCGTCCTCGACCGCGCCAGCCGCGGCTGGCGCGGAGTCACCCAAACATCAGCGACCAGCCGCCACCTCCAAGAACTACGCCACCAACTGCTCGAGCCACCCCGCCCACTGCATCCCCCCACCACAACAACCACGACCGACACCACCGCCGCGTAACATGACCACCAGGAACATGCGCCCAGCGTTTTTACACCAGTCCTAAGACGCCACCTTTTGCACCGATTCGACCGACTCGTTGGCCAGGGACTCGCCTTGATTGCCGGCTAGTTGTACTTGAACGTAGGCGGCTTTGCCGTCGCTGCTTTGGGCGCCGGTGGCGGTTAGGGGATCGCCCCAGAAGTCTTGGAGGGACTGGACGTGTGTGGTGTCGGCTTTGAGCTTGACGATCATTTGATCGTAGAAGTGGTGGGCGTCAGCGCCGAGGGGTTTTTGGCCTTCCAGCACGATCATCGCTGTGCTGTCGGAGTTGCCTGTCTCAAAGACTTTGCCCATGCGTTTCATTGAGATCATCGCGGGGGCTTGTTCGGGGCTCATGGACACCGCTTGCATCTGTCCGACGACTTCGAGCTGGGGCACGATGACGTTGAGGGCCACGATGACAGCTGCCCAGCCAAGGATCAGTGGGATGGCGAAGGTGCGGATCATCCGCGGCAGCCATGGTCGCGCCGGGGCAGGTAGCGGCGCGAATGCGTCGGTGGGTGCCTCTGTTGTGGGGGCGCTCATGCGGACTTCACAAAGCAGTAGGTCAAGGCGTTCACCCCGGTTGTGGTCCTCTCGGCTTTGACTTTGTCATCGACGGTGATTCGGCAGGTGATTGAGTCGCCGTCGCCTTGGGCCAGGATGGTCGGCGCTGCAGACGGTGCGGTGGTTTTTAGGGTGAGTTTCCAGGGCAGGACCGCGTTGTCGGCGCGCTGTGGTTTCGCGTCGAGGTCGAGGTAGTTGATGTCGGCGTGGCTTCCCGAGCCAGAAATCTCATAGGTCACGACCTTGGGGTCGAACGGCTCGGCGTCGTTAGCGAAGACTTTCGGTGTGACCATGATGCCTTCGGAACCAAAGAAGCTGCGGATTCGGTTGACCGAGAAACCGCCGATGGCCACCACGACCAGGATCAGCAGCGGAATCCAGGCACGCTTGAGGTGTCCGATCATTGTGGCCCCCGGCGTCGATCGACACCACGATCACCGATAACCGCTTGAGCCAACCCCGCCACCGACATGGTGACCGCACCGCTGATCACGCCACCGCCATCGACGCCATCGACACACAACCGGCCATAGAGCGTGGTCAGGCTCAGTGGCCCATGACGGGTCGCGTTCATCACTGACATCCCCTTTTTATTGCCGGATGGCGTCGATATCGGTCAGACACCACAAACCCGATCGGCACCCGAACAGATTTCAGAGTACGGTGAAACTTGTGAACGTCAAGTCCGGCTAAGCAAATTCTCGATCCGATCCTGTGGTCTAGCTCACTGCGTATTCGCACCCGTGACGAGCGGCACTGGATTCGGAAATTCGGTTGGGTAGCTGTCGTCCGGTTGGGCTGTCCTGCGGGGAAGATCGCGATTAGCGGCCCGCGACACAGCTGCCGGATATCTCGACAGCTGACGTAATTTCACACTACAGTGAATGTTGTGAGCGTCAACGACAGTGTAGATGGCGCGCGCATCGATGGTGGTACGAACGCTGAGATCATGGCTTTCGTCGAGCAGTTGGGTGGGTACTTCGAGTCCAACGGCCTGACCCGGCTGGCGGGCCGACTGCTGGGTTGGCTGCTGGTCTGCGATCCGGAACGGCAGTCTTCCGAGGAGTTGGCGACGGCGCTGGCGGCGAGTAGTGGCGGTATCAGCATCAATGCGCGGATGCTGATCCAGTTCGGCTTTGTCGAGCGGTTGGGGATCGCGGGGGATCGGCGCACCTATTTTCGGTTGCGGCCCAACGCCTTCTTGGCTGGGGAGCAGCAACGTGTTCGTGCGATGGCTGACATGCAGGATCTTGCTGACGCCGGGTTGCGGGCGCTGCGTGACGCCCCGCCGGAGCGCGTTCGGCGGCTGCAGCAGATGCGAGATTTGTCAGCCTATATGGAACAAGTTGTGACCAAGGCCCTGCAAGATTTCCCTGGTCAGACCGGGGAAGATCACGCGTGAGCGGGCCGGCGATCCGCACCGAAGAGCTGAGTAAGAACTTCGGTGAGATCGCCGCGGTGAAGGATTTGAATCTCGAGGTGTGCCGCGGGGAGGTATTTGGCTTCCTGGGTCCCAACGGCGCTGGGAAGTCGACCACCATTCGCACCTTGCTCGACCAGATTCGCCCGTCGGCTGGATATGCCGAAGTCTTGGGGCTGCACAGTCATTACGCGTCGCTGAAGATCCGGCGCCTGATCGGCTATGTGCCCGGGGACTTGGCGTTGTACCCGAAAATGACGGGTGCGCAGACACTTCGGTACTTCGCGCAGCTTCGTGGCGGAGTCGACCAACGTTACGTCGATGCGCTGGCCGAGCGGTTGGGCGCCGACTTGTCCCGCAAAGTCGCGGATTACTCCACTGGCAATCGGCAGAAGATCGGTCTTATTCAGGCTTTCATGCACCGACCGGAGTTGTTGATCCTTGATGAGCCCACCGCGGGGCTAGATCCGTTAGTGCAACAGGAATTCCATGCGATGCTCGACGAGGTGCGTGACGACGGACGCACCGTATTTTTGTCCTCGCATACTCTTTCGGAAGTCGAACGGGTCGCCGACCGCGTGGGCATCATCCGCGAGGGTGAGCTGATCGTGGTCGAGCGCGTTGCTGAACTCAAACGTAAAGCCATCCGCCGCATTGACTTTGAGTTCGCAGCGGTGGTCCCTGGTGACTTGTTCAGTGGCGTGGCGGGTGTACGTAGTGTCGAAGTGGACCACCGGCACGCCCAGGTGTCTTTCGAAGGTTCGGTCAACGGCATTCTCAAAGCCGCGATGAGCCACGAGGTGGTCAACCTCAACAGCCGAGAATCCGATCTTGAAGAGGTGTTCCTGGCCTACTACCGGACCGGCGTCGATCGAGCGGACCCGGCGAACGAGCGCGCCGATGCCTAGCGCGGTGCTGACCAAAGATCTAGCCGAACGTCGTCTGCCGGTAATTACTCTGGCTGTTGTCTTGGCGCTGTTCACGGTCGCAGCGTTGGCCATCAGCGCCGGCCTGCAAGACACCATCACCGATCTCACCAGAGGTTTCCCCGACGCCTTGAATGCCTTTATCGGCGCCGATGTCCCAGGCGGTTATGTCGTGGGTGAAGTGTTCAACCTGATTGCCCCGTTCGCTTTAGTGACGTATGCGGTGGTGACTGGTGCCGCCGCCGTTGCGGGGGAGGAGGCAACGGGAACCTTGGACCTGCTTGCCGCCCAACCAGTCACGCGCCGTGCGGTTCTCGCCGACAAGGCCAGCGGGCTGGCGATTGCGCTCGCTGTATGTGTGGCGTTGTTCGGGGTGTCTGCGGCTGTGGCCGCGGCAGTGTTTGGCATCGGTGTGGCAGCAACCAGTGTGGTCGCCACATCGGTGCATCTTTTCCTGCTCGCGGCCGCGTTCGGATCGGTTGCCCTAGCGATCGGAGCCGCCACCGGCAAGCCCAGCCTGGCAGCCGGCGCTACCGGGATAGCTGCTGCCGTCAGCTACGTCACCAATGCCATGTTGCCTTTAGCCGGCTTGCACAGCTGGGCTCGGCTTAGCCCCTGGTACTACTACGCCGGGGCAGATCCGCTGCGCAACGGTCTCAGCGCGCAGCATGTAGCCGTGTTGGCGGTGCTGGCCGCCGGTGCGCTCGTGGCCGCGGGGGCCGCCTTCGAGCGGCGCGACCTGACGGGATGACGAAGGTGGCCACCTCTTTCGGAGAATCGGCGAAGTATCGCAAGGCATTTCCCAATGCACATCGTGGCCGGATGGTGACGGCATTGCTGGTGAAGTCTATTGGTGACCGTCTGATGCTCGCCGCTGTCGTCGGCACCTTGATGATCGCGATGGGTGCGTTTGTCGGTGCGCTCTGGCCACCATTGCGGGATACTTTCGCCGGCTTGCCCGCGGCATTCGTCGACGCGATCGCGAAGGCATTTCCCGGCGGCGACCTCACCTCCGGAATCGGTTTCACCAACGCCGAACTCATGTCGGTTGTCGCTCCCGCGGGTACGGTTGCCGTCGCGGTGATCTCCGCCGCCCGCGCTACCGCTGGCGAGGAAGAGAGCAGAACTCTCGGACTGCTGCTCGCCGCTCCGGTCGATCGGCTGACCTTTCTGTTCACCAAAGCCGGGGCGATGGTCGTTCATGTGCTGGTCGTAGCAGTGCTGCTGTCGGTCGGTCTGGTGGTTGCCGACCTGATCGGAAACCTCGGGTTGACCGCCGGCGGCATCATCGGCGCGGTGACTCACACCGTAATGCTCGGCATCCTTTTCGGAGTGATGGCGATCCTGATTGCGGCTATCACCGGCGACCGACGCTTAGCCACTGCCGGCGCTGGCGCCTTGGCTGCGGTTGCGTTTACCACCAGCGCAATACTGCCGCTGTCCGATGCTTTGGCGGGCGGGGCCAAGATCAGCCCCTGGTATTACTTCAACGCTGCCAACCCGCTGGTCAGTGGCATCGACGTCGCACACTTGACCGTCCTGGCCGCGGCAAGTGCGATCTTGATGGCGCTTGCCGCGGCCATTTTCCACCGTCGCGACTTGCGCGGCTAACGAACGGGAGAATCTATGGAAACTGTGATCGATTTCGAGATCAACCACCCGATCGTCGTCGGCAGCGCCGAGTTCAACGCCAACCAGCACCGCTACTACGACTGGATGCGGCGCGAGGCCCCGGTCTATCGCGGGCGGCTGGCGTTGATGGGAGATCAGGACGTGTACTTCGTGTCGCGCTATCGAGACTGCCTGAATATGG
Source organism: Mycobacterium sp. (assembly GCF_965230835.1). Classification (GTDB taxonomy): domain Bacteria; phylum Actinomycetota; class Actinomycetes; order Mycobacteriales; family Mycobacteriaceae; genus Mycobacterium. The sequence continues at coordinate 929,947 of NZ_CBDDLW010000002.1, read as the reverse complement.
TCACCGACCCAAGAATCCGCCGCGTTGTCCCCGGCGCCGAACCGCTGCCACTGCCAGAGTCGCTGCGGCTGCTCACCTCCGGCATGATTTACCAGGACGACCCCGAGCACATGCGGCTGCGCAAGCTGGTCAGCCGCTCGTTCACCCCGCGAGCGATCGCTCTTCTGGGAGACCGAGTAGAGACTGTCACCCGTGAATTGCTGGACGCGATGGAGCCCGGACAGCACGTCGACTTACAGCAGGAGTACGCGCTGCCGGTGCCGGCTACGGTCATCAACGAGATAGTGGGGGTGGCTGAGCAGGATCGGTCCACCTTCCACGATTACATCGAGTTGCTGTTTGACGGCGTGGCTACCTACGGCCTTGAGGGCGCGGCAGAGCGAATGGACGGCTTCGTTGACTACTTGCGGGGATTGATCGACCAGCGTCGTGCCGACCCCGCAGAGGATATTCTGACCGGGTTGATTCACGCCTCCGAGGATGACGACAGCCTGTCCGAGGGCGAAGTCATCGCAATGATTTTCCTGCTCATCGCGGCTGGCTACGAGACCACCTTCAACCTGATAACCAATGGTGTCGCCGCCCTGTTGACTCACCCCGAGCAGTTCGCCCTGCTGAAGCAGCAACCTGAGCTGATCGATAGTGCGGTCGAGGAGATGCTGCGTTACACCGGCACCGTCGGAGGCACCGAGGCAACGACTTTCGCCGCCGAAGACATCACGTTGCACGACGTGACCATCCCGCAAGGGGCAATGGTAATGGCGTTGCTGGCATCGGCGAACCGCGATCCCGCGGAGTTCGATAAACCCGATAGTTTCGACATCACCCGCGACCCCAACAACCATCTCGCCTTTAGTAAAGGAAATCACTTCTGCTTGGGCGCGCATCTTGCCCGGATGGAAACACAGATCGCGATCGCCAACCTGATCGAACGCTTCCCGAACCTGACTTTGGCGGTGGCGGCCGAGGAGCTGAGTCTGCAACCGGTACCCCTGCTCAACCGTCTGCGAGGCCTCCCGGTGATCATGGGCTGAGGGCCGATCAGGGTGGGCACGCTAACGTGCCTAGATAAACGCGGTCATGACTCAGACAAGGAGACACAATGGAGATCAGCGGGAAGAAGGTGGTGGTTGTCGGCGGCGCGTCGGGAATGGGTCGTGCCACCGCCGAACTCCTGGCCGAAGGCGGCGCGCAGGTTGCGGTGCTTGATCGGGAGGCGTCCGATGGGAAGAGCGTCGCCGACGGCTTGAGCGGTGGGGGCGGCGCGTTCTACCCGGTCGACGTCACCGACTTCACTGGCACCGAACAGACATTGCAGACCGCCGTTGACGCACTTGGCGGCCTGCATGTGGTGGTGACTACCGCCGGCGGCGCCGTTGCCCAGCGGACGATGACCAAAACCGGTCCGCACGATCTCGATGCCTTCCGCGGCGTGATCGACCTCAATCTCATCGCGACCTTCAACATAAGCCGGCTCGCTGCGAGCCACATGAGCAAGAACGAGCCCGAGGACGAAGAGCGGGGCGTCATCATCAACACGTCGTCCATCGCGGCGTTCGAGGGGCAGATCGGGCAGGTCGCCTACAGCGCCGCCAAGGCTGGGATTGCGGGCATGTGCCTGACAATGGCGCGAGACCTGGGATCTCTGGGTATCCGGGTGTTGGCGATCGCCCCGAGTCTGTTCCTGACCGGTTTGACCGCAAGGGGTCCCGACGAGATGGCGGCTGCGCTGACCCGCGATGCAGCCTTCCCCAGGCGAATGGGTCGTCCCGAGGAGTTCGCCAAGCTGGCAGCGGCAATTGTGGACAACCCAATGCTCAATGGTCAGTGTCTGCGCTTGGACGCGGGACAGCGGTTCGCGCCCAAGTAGACGGCCGGGGCGTCCGGGTTGGGTGTATTGAGTACACTCTTTGCGTGTCGCTGCGCTCCCTTCCGGAGCTCGGTGGCCATCACACCAAGCCCGGCCACGACGTGGTCCGGGTTGCGCTGCGAGGAGGGCCCTGATGGGTATCGCACTGACTGACGACCACCGTGAACTCGCCGACATCGCGCGCGGGTTCTTGACTTCGCAGAAGGCGCGCTGGGCGGCGCGGTCGCTTCTCGATGCGGCAGACGAAGCGCGACCTGCCTTCTGGCGTGACATGGCAGAGCTCGGCTGGCTCGGTTTGCACGTCGGCGAAGAGTACGGCGGCTCGGGATTCGGCCTCCCTGAACTCGTCGTGGTGGTCGAAGAACTCGGTCGCGCGGTGGCGCCGGGCCCCTTCCTGCCAACCGTGATCGCATCGGCGGTGATTGCCAATGACGGCACCGCTGAACAAAAGTCGAGGCTGCTACCGGGCCTGACCAACGGAACGGTCACCGCCGGTGTTGGGCTGGGTGCCGGGGTGCGCATCGAGGATGGTGTTGCCCACGGCGACGCGGGGGTGGTACTGGGCGCTGGGCTCGCCGAGCTGCTGCTAATCGCAGCTGGTGATGATGTGTTGGTGCTGGAACGGGATCGCGCGGGGGTGTCGGTAGACGTGCCCGAAAACTTGGATCCGACTCGGCGTTCCGGACGGGTCAGCCTCAACAACGTCAACGTTGCTGCCGCCGATACTGTGCGCGGGGCTTGCGAATCGGCATTGGCTCGCGCGCGGGTGTTGCTGGCCGCCGAAGCTGTCGGTGGGGCGGCCGACTGTGTTGATGCCGCCGTCGAGTACGCCAAGGTGCGCCAGCAGTTCGGCCGCACCATCGCCACGTTCCAGGCCGTGAAGCACCATTGCGCGAACATGCTGGTCGCTGTCGAGTCAGCGATCGCGGCGGTCTGGGATGCTTCGCGTGCGGCAGCTGAGGACGAAGAGCAGTTTAGGCTCGCCGCCGCGGTTGCGGCGACACTGGCGTTTCCGGCCTACGCACGCAATGCGGAGCTCAATATTCAGGTGCACGGCGGGATTGGTTTCACCTGGGAGCACGATGCGCACCTGCATTTGCGCCGGGCGCTGGCTATTGCTGGGTTGTTGGGCGGTGACGCGCCGGCCCGGGACGTCTTCGAGCGCACTGCGGCCGGTGTTGCCCGCGAAAACAGTCTGGATCTTCCCGCCGAGGCCGAAAAACTTCGCACCCGGATTCGCGCTGACGCTGCCCAGATTTCCGCCCTGGACAAGAGCGCACAACGTGACAGGCTGATCGCGACCGGCTACGTGATGCCGCACTGGCCGAAGCCGTGGGGTCTCGCCGCGGACGCTGTGGAGCAGTTGGTTATTGAAGAAGAGTTCCGCGCAGCTGGTATCAAGCGCCCGGACTACTCGATTACCGGATGGGTGATTTTGACCCTGATCCAACATGGAACTGACTGGCAAATTGAAAGGTTTGTCGAGAAGGCGTTGCGTCAGGACGAGATCTGGTGTCAGCTCTTTTCCGAACCCGAGGCGGGATCGGATGCGGCATCGGTCAAGACTCGCGCCACCCGAGTGCCCGGGGGTTGGAAGATCAACGGACAAAAGGTGTGGACTAGCGGTGCGCAGTATTGCAGCCGTGGCCTGGCCACGGTGCGCACCGATCCGGACGCTCCCAAACATGCGGGTATCACGACGGTGATTATCGATATGAAATCGCCGGAGGTCGAAGTGCGACCGTTGCGGCAGATCACCGGTGGTTCGGAATTCAACGAAGTGTTCTTCAACGACGTGTTCGTGCCCGATGAGGACGTTGTTGGGGCGCCCAACTCCGGATGGACGGTGGCCCGAGCGACGCTGGGCAACGAGCGGGTCAGCATCGGCGGTGGTGGGTCATACTACGCAGGCCTGGACGCGAAGCTGGTGAAATTGGCGCAGCGGAGCCCAGATACATTGGCGGGCGCGCAAATCCGCGTCGGGTCATATCTGGCCGACGATCACGCGCTGCGGCTGCTGAACTTGCGCCGGGCTGCTCGTAGCGTCGAAGGAGCGGGCCCGGGTCCGGAGGGTAACGTCACCAAACTCAAGCTCGCCGAGCATATGATTGAGGGCGCCGCGATCTCGGCGGCCCTGGCGGGGCCGGAGATTGCGCTGGTCGATGGGCCCGGTGCCCTGGTCGGCCGGATGGTCATGGGTGCTCGTGGCATGGCTATTGCCGGCGGCACTTCGGAAGTGACTCGCAACCAGATTGCGGAGCGGATTCTTGGTATGCCGCGTGACCCGTTGATCAACTAGGGCGCCGATACCAGCGGCGCCCGCTCGTCAGCGCATGGTTGGTGCGAACACCGGTGCGCCGCCAATACCTTTTTCGGGTCGGGCCTTGACGGGCATCCCGCATGCCACTGAATCCGGTTCGCAGTCAACGATATTAGCGGCCACGCGGAGCCCGCTTTGGTCGCTGAGTTCGACGATGGCGATCACATAGGGTGTCGGGGTGTCGGGATTGAACGGGTGATGATTGACCGTATAGGTGAACACCGTGCCGTATCCCGATACCGCGCGTGCGATCAATGGGCCGCCGCAGTCGCGGCATTCGCCGCTCGCCGGATGAATCCAACGCATGCAATCGGCACAGTGCTCGATGAGCAGCTGGGAGGCCGGATCGACTGGCACGGAAAATACAGTACACTCTATTATTTCGATGTGTGCGTGTGGTCTCGCGGACGGTGCAGATGAGGTATTTCGAAAAGGACGCGATCGTGTCGGGCATCGGCATTTCGCGGATCGGCCGCAGTACCGGCATCCCGGGTTTAGAGCTGACTATGGAAGCGGTACTGGGCGCAATTGATGACGCCGGCCTGGCAGCCACGGATATCGATGGCATGGCCACTCTGGGTGACACCCCGGCTGCCGAGGTCAATGCCCAGCTGCAGATTGACGCCACGAATTGTGGAACGGGTTTTGGAAGCGGTGGTCTGTTAAGCCCGGTGATGTCGGCGTGCCGTGCCGTCGCCGAAGGGCGCGCTCACCACGTTGTGGTCTACCGGACTATGCAAATGATGGGCGGGAGCGTCCCGGTATCGCCGGACCAGGACGCGCCGGCTTCGCCGCTGGCGCGCTTGCTGGACGCGCCCGCTGGCGTGTCGCGTCCCGCTGGGGGGCCAATGGCCGACATTGCAGATCTGATTGCGGCCCAAGCCTATTCCGCTGCAAACTGGCTGGCTCCGAATTGCCGTCGACACATGGAACTGTACGGAACCACCAAGGAGCAGTTGGGTTGGCTGGCCCTCAACGCACGGCGCAACGCTGCGCTGAATCCGTTAGCGGTCTATCGCGAGCCGATGACGATGGCCGACTATCTCGGTGCACGGCCGGTGTCGACTCCGTTTGGGCTCCTGGACTGCGACGTGCCTATCGACGGATCTATCGCACTGGTGATCTCGGGTGCGGACTACTCTGGCAATTGCCCGCACCGTCCGGTGGCGGTCGAGGCGATCGGTGGGGCGGACGGCGCCGGTGGCTGGTTCCATCGTGATGACTACCCGAAGATGGCGATGTCGGATGCCGCGGCGCAGATGTGGTCACGAACGGATTTGAAGCCCGCCGACCTCGACATCGCGCAGTTGTACGACGGTTTCACGTTTCTGGCTATTGCGTGGCTGGAGGCCCTTGGGATATGCGCGGACGGCGAGGGCGGTCCGTTCGTCGAGGGCGGTGCGCGGATTGCCCGTGACGGCGAGTTGCCGCTGAACACCTACGGTGGTCAACTCTCGGCCGGGCGCATGCATGGTTACTGGGCACTGCACGAAGGATGCGCGCAGCTGCGCGGTGAGGCGGGACAGCGGCAACTATTGCGGCGTCCTGAAGTCGCCGTGGTTTCTGTCGGTGGTGGTCCCGTTGCGGGATGCATGTTGCTCACATGCTGAGTCATTCTGTGGGAGAGCTCAATTGAGCGTCGAATCACGAACCACCCGGCCGGACAAACGAGCGTCGAAAATCGCGCGCCGCATCGAGGCTGATATCGTGCGCCGTGGCTGGACCGTTGGCGAATTGCTTGGGTCCGAAAGCGCTTTACAACAACACTACGGCGTGAGCCGATCGGTGTTGCGCGAAGCTGTCCGGCTCGTCGAGCACCATCAGGTCGCTCGGATGCGCCGCGGACCCAACGGCGGGTTGCTCATCTGTGAACCAGATGCGGGCCCCGCTGCCCGCGCGGTCGTGATCTACCTCGAGTACCTCGGTACTACCCTCGGCGACCTGTTGAACGCGCGCTTGGTACTCGAACCGCTGGCTGCGGCTCTTGCCGCGGAGCGTATCGACGAGGCCGGCATCGACCGGCTGCGAGCGGTTTTGCGGGCAGAGAAACATCGGAAGCCGGGGGCGTCGGCACCGGCCGACGAGTTTCACATCGCGCTCGCAGAGCAATCGAAAAACCCTGTTCTGCAACTGTTTATCGACATTTTGATGCGGTTGACCAGGAGATGCATGCGGAAGTCGCGGACGGATTCTGCGACTGATGTCGTTGAGGCGTTCGAGCAGGTGCACCACGACCATTCCGACATCGTGGCAGCGGTCACAGCCGGGGATCCGGCTCAGGCGAAAATGCTCAGTCAGCGACATGTAGAAGCGGTGATCGCCTGGCTGGAGGAGCACCAGCGCGCCGCGGATACGACACCGTCCGACAAGCCATGTCGAGCAGAGCGACACGATGTCGAGGCGCCACGCGGAAAGCTGGCCGAGGTGTTGGCCGCCAACATCGCCGACGATATCGCCGCCAGTGGCTGGCAGGTCGGTTCGGTCTTCGGGACTGAGACCGCACTGCTAGAACGCTACCGGGTGAGCCGCGCGGCGCTGCGGGAAGCGGTGCGGCTGCTGGAATACCATGCGATCGCGCAGATGCGCCGCGGTCCAGGCGGCGGCCTGGTTGTCACCAAGCCTGAGGCCCAGGCCAGTATTGACACCATCGCGCTCTACCTGCAGTATCGCAAGCCGCACCGAGAGGACTTACGCTGCGTTCGCGATGCCATTGAGATCGACAATGTCGCAACCATCGTCAATCGACGCAGCGAGTCCAAGATCGCGGCCTTCATCGACACACATGGCCGGTCGGCTTTTGACGAACCTGCAGACGACGTCCGAACCGCCACCGTCGAGGAGTTCCGGTTTCACATCGGGCTGGCGCAGCTGGCAGAAAATGCGTTGCTGGACTTGTTCTTACGGATACTTATCGAGTTGTTTCGCCGGCACTGGGCCAGCACCGGGAAAGAACTGCTGACTCGAAGCGATGTCATGGCGATTGAACATGCGCACCTTCGGATTCTGGACGCGATCGGCGCGGGCGACGACAGCCTGGCTCGGCACCGCATTCGTCGTCATCTGAACGCCGCAGCTTCATGGTGGCTCTAAGCATTACGCGTCGAAAGCTGCACGGTTCAGCCGGGCAACGTGGACCTGGTCTGCGCGGCTCCGGGCGGCAACCGTTTTGGCGCGGCCAATACCACCGCGACCGACGCTACTGTATGGGCATACCTTGGGCTTGATGCTTCATGGCGAAACCGTGGTTGACCGCGAGCGGGGCGGTCGAGCGGGCTAGCGGGTGGCCCGGCATGATGAGCACGACACCGGGGTGCGCTGGCGCGGCGCACCGGTTGTTGGGAAAACCCAGCAGATGAGATGGCGCGCTAACCCATTGCGGCTGCTGCATCCCGGGGCCGTCAACTGGGGTCGATTCCGCTGCGCAACTAGTTGATATCGCCGTGAATGCGGCGATCAGCGCGGCGGTCGCAATTCGAACGGCCCGCATTTTTTTGGTACTCTTCAAGCTCATCGGCCGCGCCTTTCTCTACGTGTGCCGAGTTGTGGTATGTATTGCCCTGCTGTCTGCAGATGTTATCGTCGTTGCCACTCGCGGCGGGCCGTTTCCTCATATCGGTGGGAATTTTCGAGTGATTTGGCCGCACTCGGCGGTGGTGATTATTCGCCTACTTGAGCGCGATGCGCAGGCTCGGCGCACCGAGCACGCTCGTCATTTTTCAATGCGCGGGTAGTTTGCGGTGCGCATCGTGATCGGACGCGCCGGCTGCATTCGTACGTGGCTGTGCGATGCCGGGACATGTTCTGCCAAGAAGGTGTCATAGGGGACCGCGTTGCGGACTGAAACCCACAAGACCGATCAACGTGATCCAGCTGCCGAGAACACGGCACCACAATTCGGTCATTCGGCCGACGGCCGTCGCCTATCCATCGCCCAGTATGAAGCCGACCAGGTTCGCACCAGCGGCGAGGCTTTGGTCGAACGCGCCGACGAGGCCTCCGATCTGGCCGCTGTCGAACACCTGCGCATCGCTGCCAGTCAGCAGGCCCTGGTAGAACTCTGGCTGGGGGACCGAGGGTCGAGGGCGAGTTCGCTGGCGATCAAGTCGGTATTGACTGCGATCTGTGTGGCTTCAAGTTGCTTGAAAAATTCGTTTACCGGATTGCTCGAGGCCGCGCCGGCGATCCGGCTTGGCAGTTCCTACAGCAGCTGCGGTATTGGCGCCAATTGCGCGGCCGCGGCCGACGCGCCGCTATGGTAGCCGAGCATCGCGGCGATGTCGGCAGCCCACATTAGCTCGTACTCGCCTTCCATCGCCGCAATCGCTGCCGCATTCTGTCCGAACAAATTCGATATAGCCAATTGCACGAACTGATTACGGTTAGCGGCCACCAAGAGTGGATGCACGGTGGCCGTCAACGCCGCCTCGAACGCGCTGGCCACGGCGTTGGCCTGCGTCGCGGCCCCCGATGACTGAGTTGCCGCGGCGGCCAACCATCCCGAATACGGTGCCGCCGCGGCAGCCATCTGGAGAGATGCCGGCCCCTGCCATGCCTGGCTTGCCAAATCCGAAACCACCGACGAAAAAGAATTTGCCGCAGACCTCAACTCGGTAGCCAACCCGTCCCAGGCGGCAGCAGCTGAACGCATGGGCGCAGAACCCGCGCCGGAGTGCATTAGTGACGAAGTGATTTCCGGAGCAGCTGTCAGGAAACTCATCGATTCTTGTCCCTTCGCTTGACTAGCAACATTGCCGTCCGGGATACGTGCCTCTGCTACCCCCATGCCATTGATCACATCACTCGACCGGTGAATGGAAGTCTATGAAAATGGTCAGCGAAAAGTTGCGGTTTTCGTAAAAATCGGTTGAAGCAAGGGTCTTGCGCTGCCGGTGCACGGCGTCTACTGTGACCGATCGTGCGTCTTCATCAGCGTGCCGTAGTAGCCAGCACCCGCAGCGGGGTTTGATCCAGACCGACCCCCCGCTGTGGGTCGGAGGCTACTGCCGTCGGTCGCTCCTGCTGACCAGGGAAGACCGGCACAATGACAACATTCCGCCTGAATCTCGACCTCGAGAGTGGTTCGGCTGACCGCCGCGTCGCCAGTGCCTGGTTCGCTGACCACTTCGGCACTGCGTTGCCGCTGGGTCTGCGAGAGCCAGCCGCGGTGATGTCATGGGAGAGCTTCGTCGCAACCTACGCCGGTACTGATGGTCCCGTTCGGCTGGGGCATTGGGCTTGTACCGAGGTCGCGCGGCCAGGTGGGTGGCTGGGTCCGCAGGCTCGCCATTTCCGGGCCACCATCGCCATCGGCGACCAGATCAGCACATCGACCGCGACCGCTGGCGGCCCGATCGCGGCGCTCACCGCGATGCTGCACGACCGAGCGATCATGGTCGAGACGGTGAAGTTCCATCAGATGCGATCATGCGGGCGCACCGCCACTTTCATTTGTGGTACCAATGGGTTTCGTGTTGCGTGGGCGATGGGCTGGGCGAATGATCCGACTCAATCCGCACTGCGCGCGCTGATCACGTGTGCCAACCGGCTGATCGCGTGACTCCGCCGAGGTGGCGCAGAATCGGGGTTGCCGTCCTCGTGAAATGCGACTTTACGGCTGTTCGTGGGAGAAGGTTGCTAAAGGGGGCGCAGGACAATCGGCATCCCGTCCGCCGGGATGGGCATGCCGCTGTAGTCCCAGCGGGCCTGGTAGTTGGGTCGTGATAGCTCGAAACGGTAGCAGCGCATCAGACGGTGCAGGATTGTCTTGATCTCTAGTTGTCCGAAAACCATGCCAATACATTTGTGTGCGCCGCCGCCAAACGGTGTGAATGCGTAGCGGTGGCGTTTATGTTCGTTACGGGGCTCGGTAAATCGCTCCGGATCGAATTTCATTGGGTCGGTCCACAGTTCCGGCAGGCGATGATTCATCCCTGGGTAGGCGATGACGTTGGTGCCCTTCGGAATGTAATAGCCCAGCAGGTCCGTGTCGCGCAGGGTTCGGCGCATCGCCCATTGGACGGGAGTCACCAGCCGAATCGATTCATTCATCACCAGATCGAGGGTTTCCAGCTTCTCTAGCGATTCGATGTCTAGCGGTCCGTCGCCGAGCCGGTCGGATTCTTCGCGGCAGCGATCCTGCCACTCCGGGTGGGCTGCCAGATGGTAGGCCATCGTCGTCGCGGTAGACGTCGACGTGTCGTGGGCGGCCATCATCACGAAAATCATGTGGTTGACGATGTCTTCGTCGGAAAATCGATTGCCGTCGTCGTCTTCGGTCTGACACAACACCGTCAGGAGGTCGTCACCGTCTTTGCCGCGGCGCTCCTTGACTCGCTCGGTGAAGTAGTTCTCCAACAGATTCCGTGCCTTGAGACCGCGCCACCAGGTGAACGGCGGCACGCTGGTGCGGATTACCGCGTTGCCGGCGCGCGTCGTCGTGGTGAACGCTTTGTTCACCTTGGTGACCAGCTGGTGGTCGGTGCCAGGCTCGTGGCCCATGAACACCATCGAGGCAACGTCGAGCGTGAGCTCCTTCATCGCTGGGTAAAGCAGGAAACGTGCGTCGTTGATCACCCAATCGTTGGCAGTCACGTGCGACACCACCGCGTCCATCTGTTCGATGTAGCCGGTGAGCCGGGAGCGAACGAACGCCTCCTGCATGATCCGACGGTGGAACATGTGCTCTTCGAAGTCGAGCAGCATCAAGCCGCGGCGGAAGAACGGTCCGATCACCGGGACCCAGCCCTGCTGCGAGTAGTCCTTGGTGCGGTTGGAGTAGATGACTTGTGCGGCGTCGGGCCCCAGAGCCGCCACTCCCGCTAAGAACCTCGAATCCTGGAATACGACCGGGCCCTTGGTTTTGTACACGAACATCATGTAGTCGGGTCCGCCGCGCAACATCTCGATGAGGTGTCCGAGGACCGGCGCTCCTGCATCACCGCGGACGGGCTTGAGCTCACTGCCTGGCGGGGGCTCGGCGAGAGTGCTCTCCGGAAACTTTGTGTTCAGCAGCCTGTGCTCGACCAGAGCCATGCCGGGGAAGTTGTTAAACGACGGTGTGAACCGACGTTTGGCTTGGTCCAGCAGGTATGCGGGGGTGTTGATCGCCGCCATTGCCGCTCCTTATCGGTGGTGACAGCCGCCACTGACGTCCATGATTCGGTCAAACTTGACGGCTGTCAAGTTTGATTTTGGCATGTTGTGGTGCAAGGTCAGGGCGTGAGCAGCCATGCCATCAACGACGAGCAGGGTGTGCCGGCGACGAGACGGCGCGGTGACAAACACCGGCAAGCGATCATGCAGGCGGTGCGCGAACTGTTGCAGCACAAACCGTTCGCTGAACTGTCGGTCAGCACCATCAGCCGGCGGGCCGGGGTAGCCCGATCCGGATTCTATTTTTACTTCGATTCCAAATATGCCGTGCTCGCCCAGATCTTGGCTGAGGCGGTTGAGGAACTGGAGGAACGCACGCAGCATTTTGCTCCCCGTCAAGCGGGCGAGTCGCCCGAAGATTTCGCCAAGCGAATGGTCGGTAGCGCCGCAGCCGTCTACGCGCACAACGACCCGGTGATGACGGCGTGTAGCGCTGCTCGCCATACCGACATCGAGATCCGCGATATCCTCGATCAGCAGTTTGAGGTCGTCCTCCGGGAGATCGCCGCCGTCGTCGAGGCTGAGGTGCAGGCGGGAACCGCGCGCCCGATCAGTGGCGACCTCCCAACCCTGATCCGAACATTGGCGGCGACTACCGCGTTGATGCTGACTGGCGACACTTTCCTGGTCGGCCGTGATGGCGACCCTGAGCGTCGGGTTCGGGTGCTCGAACAGATGTGGCTCAATGCGCTTTGGGGCGGTTCCCCGACCGGCTGAGGAAAACAATGTGATGGGAGAACTCGGTCCTGCGCGTCGCAGTCGCTATCGTCACGATCATGGCGGTATCCGGGCGATATTTTGCGGGTAAGAGGTGTCTGGTCACCGGTGCGGCGAGCGGTATCGGCCGAGCTACCGCGTTGCGGCTCGCCGAACAGGGCGCCGAACTGTATCTGACCGACCGCGACGCGGCCGGATTAGCGCAAACGGTGTCTGATGTCCGCGCGCTGGGTGCGCAGGTAGCGCAGCATCGGGCTCTTGATATCGCCAACTATCACGACGTCGCCGCATTCGCGGCTGACATTCATACTCGGCATCCCAGTATGGATGTCGTGATGAATATCGCCGGCGTATCAGCTTGGGGAACCGTCGACCAGCTCACGCACGAGCACTGGAGCAAAATCGTCGCGATCAACTTGATGGGCCCGATCCATGTCATCGAGACCTTTGTTCCGCCGATGGTGGCGGCCGGCCGTGGCGGGCATTTGGTCAACGTGTCTTCAGCGGCCGGGCTGGTTGCGCTGCCCTGGCATGCGGCCTATAGCGCCAGCAAATACGGATTGCGCGGGTTGTCTGAGGTGCTGCGCTTCGATTTGGCGCGGCACCGCATCGGGGTGTCAGTGGTGGTACCGGGTGCAGTGCAGACCCCCCTAGTCAATACCGTTGAGATTGCCGGTGTTGATCGTGATCACCCGAAGGTCGCTCGGTGGGTCGAGCGGTTCGGCAGTCACGCCGTGTCGCCGGAGAAAGCGGCCGAGAAGATCTTGTCCGGGGTCGCCAAGGACCGGTACCTGGTCTACACGTCTGCTGACATCCGGGCGTTGTACGCGTTTAAGCGCCTGGCGTGGTGGCCCTACAGCCTGGTGATGCGTCGAGTCAACGTTTTCTTCACACGTGCGCTTCGCCCGGGTCCACCACCACGCTAATTCGCGACGTCGATAATTGGCCGTCGCGATCCGATGCCGCAAGATTCGTCGTGTTGTCTGCGCTCACCGGCCGCATAGCTTGCGCGCCAGGCTTTCCCATGCGTCGCTTAGGGTTTGCAGGGTGTGAGCGTGGTCGTTGAGCTGATGCTCGACGTAGTCGGCATCGAGCAGCGCCAGCAGCGCGTCGGTCTGGGCGTCGAGGTCACCGCTGGTTTGAGCCGACTGCAACAGCAGTCGTACATGGGTGCGGTGCACCGACGCTGCAGCGCTATAGCGGGTTTGTCGATCGCGGTTGGCTGCTGACAGCAGCTCATGGTGGTTATGAACGAAGCGCATCCGCTCCCGGCCGAATGCGATCAGGCGGTCTAGCGCGGGCGCATCCGGGCCCAGCGGTGCCGGGCCGAACAGAAAGGCTTGCTGGCTGGCTCGTTCGTCGTCATCGAGCAGCACCATCATCAGGCCGGCCCTGCTGCCGAATCGGCGGAAAAGCGTGCCCTTGCCGACGCCCGCCGCGGCAGCCACTTCGTCCATGGTGATGGCGTCGGCTCCGCGCTCGGAGACGAGCCGCCGCGCCGCATCGAGGAGAAGGACGCGATTGCGCGCGGCGTCACCGCGCTCCTGGGGGGCAGAGACGGGTAGGCCGCCGGACTGCTCGGCTCCGATCACACGTGCACTGTAGCGCGGATGGAATAAATCGGACTATGGTCCGCTTCATTGTGCAAGGATGTAGACCAATCAGCGAAGGGAAGCCGGACATGCCCTACACCACGCCAGAGATCACGTCGGACATCAAGGTTTTGGCACTCGTGGGAAGCCTGCGCGCGGCATCGGTCAACCGCCAGATGGCCGAACACGCGGCTGACGTTGCTCCTAGGGGCATCGCCGTTGCTGTGTTCGACGGGCTGGGCGAGTTGCCGTTCTACAGCGAGGACATCGACACCCCAGATGGTGTGACGGCACCAGTGCTGGCACTGCGGGAGGCCGCAGCTGACGCCGATGCTGTGCTGGTGGTCACGCCTGAATACAACGGCGGCATCCCGGCGGTGATCAAGAACGCGATCGACTGGCTGTCAAGGCCCTATGGCGACGGCGCGCTGAAGGGCAAGCCGGTGGCCGTCATTGGCGGAGCGATGGGTCGCTATGGCGGGGCGTGGGCGCATGACGCGGCCCGCACGTCGTTGGGCATCGCGGGCGCGCGGGTCATCGATGCGATCACGTTGTCAGTGCCGTTGCAGTCCTTGGCTGGCGGCGCACCCGCGGAGAGCCGGGAGATCTCGGCTAACCTGCGCGACGTTGTCGGCAAGTTGGCGGCCGAAGTGAGTTGACGGCTGCGGCCGGCGAGAAACGCTTGCCCGCATGAGCCCCTGCAGGTAGCGACTCCCGTGCAACGGTTCGAGGCTGGAACACGAGTCGTCTCGTTTGGCGCCATGCGCAGTGGGCGTTTTCGCGACTGAGAGCCACTTATATGCTGCGTTGGTTCGTGTGTAGGTGGTCTTGAGTTCGGTGCGGGTTTCGGTGCGGTGGAACCCTTGCGTGCGAGCGGTTTTCGTGGCGCCGGGCGAGGGTGGCATCACGCGTGCCGGTGCGAACTCTAGCAAGCGTTTCTGATTGCAGGGCTGGGTGGCGTCTTAGGACTGGTGTAAAAACGCTGGGCGCATGTTCCTGGTGGTCATGTTACGCGGCGGTGGTGTCGGTCGTGGTTGTTGTGGTGGGGGGATGCAGTGGGCGGGGTGGCTCGAGCAGTTGGTGGCGTAGTTCTTGGAGGTGGCGGCTGGTCGCTGATGTTTGGGTGACTCCGCGCCAGCCGCGGCTGGCGCGGTCGAGGACGGCCCATACCAGCGACAGACAGCTGGTTTCGCCGGGTAGGCGGCCGATGACCTTGACCCGGCGACGGGATTCTCCGAAGGTGCGTTCGATGAGGTTGGAATGGCGGATGCGTGTCCAGTGTTGGCGGGGGAAGCGCAAATGCACGCTCAGCGAGGCGAAGTCGTTGGCCAGGCAAGCGACCGCGGCTGGGTAGAGCCCGCGGTATGTGGTGGTGAACTCCTCGGCGCGGCGGGTGGCTTCATCCACGGCCTGCTGGTCGGGTGGCTGGTCAATGTCATCGAAGATCGACCAGAACGCGGCTTTGATCTCGTCCTGGACCGCGACAGGTGTCTTGGCGATGACGTTACGGCAGCGATGGATCAGACACCGCTGACGCAGGCTTGCCGGAAACGTGGTCTCCCATGCGGCGATCAGGCCCGGCGCCCCGTCGGAGATGCCCAGTAGCGGCGGGCGTAGTCCCCGGTTCCTCAGGTCAGCCAAGAAGTCGGCCCACGCATCAGCCGACTCCGCTGCGGCTGGGGCCAGCCCAATAAACAGGGGCTTGCCGTCGGTGCAGATGCCCCAGGCGGCCAGCACCGGCTCGGCCGGGGCGTTGGGATGCATCCGAAAGTTCGAGGCATCCAAGAACAGGTAGTCCAACACCAGCTCATCAAGGCGTCGAGACGACCACGCAGCGAACTCGTCTTTGATGGCCGCACAAATCCGGCTCACCGTCGAGCGCGACAACGCCGCCTGCGAGCCCAGCACCTCGGCCAACGCGGCCTCGATGTCGCGATCCGACAAACCGCGCACCCATCCCGAAATCACCAACGCCTCCAGAGCGTGGGTGCGCGTCACCCCGGCACCGAATAGCCGCGAACAGAACCGCTCGTCGGTGTCGCGTAGTTTCGGGCGGCATAATTCGACCGAGCCCATCGTGGTCTTCACCGTCGCCGGCGGTTGATACCCATTGCGGTACCCGCCCGGGCCGTCCTGAACCCGACGCTGGTGACGGGCTCGGCCCAACACTGCTTCTACCTCGGCCTCCACGGCGACCTGAAACACCAGACGCACCGATAACCGCCCGACCTCCTCCAAAATCTCGGTCAACGGCCGCTCGGTCGCGGCGAACAACTGATCCATCTCAACACGCACACGCTCAATCGGCGATACTCGCTTGGTCACGGGCGTAGCCCCTCCTTCATAGCTTTCGTCGGTTGCGACGGAACCTACGCCCGTGACCATTTACACCAGCGATGAGACGCGACCCAGGGCTGCTCGACGGGGCCCGGCGCTGATGGCATCGTTGTTCGAGTTCACTGAGCCGCGCATCGAGCACCATCAGGTGGATATCGCGGATGATCGCCATCCCGCTCCGCACCACGTCGCGGTGACTCACGGGTGCGTCGTCGGTGGCGGGCTGCGGTGACAGGAACGTTGCGATTTGTTGATCCAGGTCGCCCAAGGTGGAGTCGTCGCAGAATCTCTCCGCTGCGGCACGCCAACGGATCATCTCGCACTGTAAGTAATCAAAAGTCATGTGCCCCAACGATATACAGATTTTTGTCGTCACTCAAATCTCACCTGTCACGTCACAGTACCCGAACCTCAGTTGTCACATCACTTTACTTCTATCACACTGGTCACATCACCTGCCGTAGCACTGGCCGGCTCATCGAGTTCAGTTCTCGAACCGCTCGGGCGGTGGTTAAGCAACAGGCGATGGATGCACCGAACACGCGATTTTTTTGTGCCACGCCCGCGACGACGGAGCCTGTGTGGGGGTTCCGGCAGGTGGCCTAATGTCCTGCGCCACGCAAGATCATTTGGCTTCGCTACGGTGTCAACCTATGACCGATAGCTTGATGGATTGGGAAGAAGCTTACCGTGAACAAGGCGCCTTCGCGGGTTCGCCGCCATGGAACATCAGCGAGCCGCAACCAGAAATCGCGGCGCTGATTCGGGCTGGCGAAATCCGCAGTGACGTGCTTGACGCCGGTTGTGGTGTCGCCGAATTGTCGCTTGCCCTGGCTGCGCACGGCCACATAGTGGTCGGTATCGACCTTTCAGCGGCTGCGATCGCCAAGGCCACGCAAACGGCCAGAGACCGGAAACTGAGCACGGCCACGTTCGCGCAGGGCGACATTACCTCGTTTACCAGCTATCCGCCCGGATCCGAAGGCCGGTTCAACACCATCATTGACAGCACCCTGTTTCACTCGCTTCCAGTCGAAGCGCGTGCCGATTACGTGCGCTCGGTACATCGCGCCGGCGCGCCCGGAGCGTCGTACTATGTTCTGGTCTTCTCAGCGGAGGCGTTCCCGGCCGGCATTGCGCTGCCCCCGCATACGTCCCTACCCAATGTCGTCACCGAAGACGCGCTGAGGGAAGCCGTTTCGCAATGTTGGGAGATCGACGAAATCCGGCCAGCATTCATCCATGCGCACCTGGCTGAGCTCCTATCCCAGGCCTCGGGTGTTTCGTTGGACGACTACGAGGTCGATGAGAAACGCCGACTCAAGATGCCCGCCTTCTTGCTCGCCGCGCACAAAGCCGAGTAACCAAACAAGGAAACGTTGGTGTTAGCTACACGCTCGGTCATCGCCGGCGGCTCAGTTCTCGTCGGCGACCCGTTGACCGCAGAGTTCCGACAAGCCGACCTTCTCGTCGAGAACGGCCGTATCGTTGCCATTGAGGATGACCTATCCGGGCTCAATGCCGAAACCATCGACGCTGCGAATCGGTGGATAGTTCCGGGGTTTGTCGATAGCCACCGCCACCTCTGGCAGACCACCATGCGTGGGGTCACGGCCAACTGGAACCTCAACGACTACGCCTGGCGCATACGTTTGCACTTCGCGGGATTGCACCAGCCCGACGATGTCTATGCCGCCCAGTACGCCGGCGGTTTGGATGCGCTGGCCGCGGGTGTCACCACGACGCTGGACCATTCGCACATCATGAACTCGCCGCAGCATTCCGACGCCGCGGTCCAAGGCATAAAAGACAGCGGCGTTCGAGCCTTGTGGTGCTACGGTTTCTACCCCTCTCCACAAGAACAGCCGATATTCACCACTGCAGACGACCGCTTCCTCGACGCCCGCAGGGTGCGTGAGTCCCATTTCCCGTCCGACGATGGGCTGGTCCGCATGGGTGCCGCGCTGACCGAGCTAAATGTTCACCCGTTCAGCGAAACCATCCGCGAAATCACGACTGCAAACGACCTCGACGTACCGATCACCATGCATACCCATTGTCTATGGATGCACCCAGTAATGCGGGAGGTGCAGCTTTACGCTCAGGCGGGACTTCTCCAGGAAGGACAGATCCACTCCCACGCCAATACATGCGACGACCACGATCTGACCCTGCTGCGCGACGCGGGCTGTTCCATCGCCACCACGCCGGATATCGAGCTGCAGATGGGCGTGGGGTATCCGGCATTTCGGCGTGCCACCTCGCTGGGGCTCACCGCTGGCATCGGTGCTGACATCGTGTCGAACAATAGCGGCGATCTGTTTACGTCAATGCGGATATTGCTGCAGCATGAGCGTGGCGCCGCACTGCAGCCGGTTCTCGAACGATCGGGACTTGGCGTTGTCGGCGAGTTGCCGGTGAGCACTCGTCAAATCCTGCGCGCGGCGACCTTGCTGGGCGCAAAGGCACTGGGGCTTGAGTCCGTATGCGGGTCGATCGAGGTGGGCAAGGCCGCGGATTTGGTGTTGCTGCGCAACGATCGGCTGCATATACGGCCCGTCATTGACCCGGTTGACTCCATCGTCATGCAAGCGACCACCCGTGACATCGACCGGGTCCTCGTCAATGGACAAACAGTCGTCCAAAACGGGACGCTGCCAGCTGATGTGGAACGGCGCGGCATCCAGTTGATCGACGCGGCCTATGCCAGGCTCGCGAGCAGTGTTGCCCCACTCGGCGGTTGGAAGCTCACCGCACTTTCGAACCCCGTCGAAAATGCGGTAGAGGCGCTTGAGGCCAGCAACCCCCAAAATTAAGCGGCCCTGGCCGAGGCTGTCGGCGCCTCCGCGCCCGTCCGCGCAAGCGGTTTATCCGAACATTCCGCGTTTTTCAGTCGCCCCGTGAATGCGGACCGAAGGGCTCGAACACCACACCTCTTAGGAGTCAACCAGTTACGGGTGACCAGGTGAGGTGACGAACTGCGGCCCTTCGGTCCGCGTTCAGCGGGCTACCGGCAATCAGGCCGATAAGCCACTAGTCGACAATCACTGGGACGGATCTGTCAGTACCACAGCGGCGTTGTGGCCGCCCAATCCGAGCGATGTCTTCAGCGTGATCCCCTCCTCTCTGGGGGTAACTCCGTCGAGCAGGCGTGGATGAGCGGGTGCGACGTGCGGCGACGCCGGGACAATCCCACGCTCATAGGCCAGCGCGGCCGCAGCCAATTCCACGGAGGCAGCCGCCCCCTGGCAATGCCCGGCTAGCGGTTTGACCGAGTACACCTGTGCCTGGTCGCCAAGGACTTTGTCAAGGATCGCGGCTTCGGCAGTGTCGCATTGCTTGGTTCCGGCCCCGTGGGCGTTGAAGTACCGCACGTGGCGTGCGTCGATCCCGGCATTGTCCAGAGCGTTGCGCACACATGTTTCGACGTGGACGCCTGCGGGGTTCAGAGAGGTTACGTGATAGGCGTCGTGGGACATGGCCCCACCGAGCACGTTGGCGTATGGCTGGCCGTTGCGACGTGAGAGAACGAACGCCACCGATGCCTCGCCCCAGGGAAATCCTCGACTACCCTCCTGGAAGGGTCGGCAGGCATCCAACGGGTCCGTATCGACGACAGCCACCCCGAGCTGCACAAGATGATGCACAAATTCGGGGGTACCCGACAGGCATGTCGCGACAAGCACGACGTCGTCGGCAATCCCGGAATCCAGCCACATCTTCGCCGTGATCAACCCGGCAGTGCCCGAGGCGCACATCGCCGTGATGTTCATGGCCGGACCGTGGAAGCCGTACTCCTGCGCCAGCAGCGAAACCGGGGTAGACGCGAGTAAGGCTAAGAAGTCTCGGGATCGCCGAGACCCGCCATCCTGGTAGTAGAAGCGGCGCCATTCCTCGATGTCGTGTGAGAAATACGCGTACATAACGCCGACCTGCCGACCCGGGACCCAGCCGCGATTAACCGCATCGTTGACCGCTTCCCGGGCGGCAGCTCGCATCGCTTGGCCCGAGCGACTGCGGCCGTCAGCAGGGTCGCCTTCGTCGGACACCAGCGCCAGCCACGCGTCCTCGTCCCGGTTGAGCCCAAATCCCGGGACCAGCGTGGCGGCGGGTTTTCCGCTGAGTAGACCTTCCCAGAGGCAGTCCTTGCCCCACCCGTATCCGCTGACCACCCCGATGCCGGTGATTGCCGTGGTCTGCTTGAACATGTGTTCCCCTTTCGGTTGTGGAAGCACCCCGGCTGGGTACCTCCACGTCCGACGTTTCACTGGGCGAACGTGATTGGGAAGCTTCGAGCGTTCCCCGGCGAGCCAGGTTCCAGCGCTCGGCAGCAGTGTGAGGTGATGAAGACTGGTTGATCTTGATTTCTGGGTTGCGGTTGTCGTCCGGAAACCCATGTGTCCAAGCCCGTGTCGATCCCGGGGATGGGGTCGTCGGGCCACCGCCTCTACCAGGGCGGAATCGCCGCGATGCGCGCATCGCGATCTACGGTTTGAGGCCGGCCTTCTGTAATGTTTAACGTCGATGTAACAGCTCGGCTTCGAGGTCAACCAGGCGGGGGATAAATGACGCGAAATCGTGGTTGATATGACGACACCCAGCCGGGGGCTGTCGGATTTTCCGGAGGAAAGTCACTGTTGCGACGGCCATCTTGTCGCCCTGCGTTACCGACGGCTGATCGACCATTGCCCCGAAATCGTTTGCGTGCACCAAGACGGCCGGTTGGTCTATGTAAACGCGACCGGTGTCAGATTGCTCGGTGGGAGAGCGGAGGAGCAGTTCCTCGGCCGTTCCATCACCGAGTTCGTACCGTCCGAATTGGCCCCCGCGATGTTGGCCCGCATCGCGTCGCTTCAGCGTATTGGCGACACCACTGACCCGGCCGAGGTCGTCATACTGAGCTTGGACGGCGCTCCGCTGTACGTGCAATCAGTCGCGGTACTCACCGTCTGGGCGGGCAGACCGGCCCATCAGGTAATCCTGCATGACCTAAGTAGCCACAAAGCGGCCGAAGAACAGCGCCGATACCAGCAATTGATCGAGCACAGCCCCGATATGATCTGCGTCCACCAAAGCGGCCGGTTCGTGTACATCAATCCGGCCGGCATCAGGTGGTTGGGCGGAACGTCGCAAGAACAGTTCCTTGGCCGCCCCATCACTGAAGTAATGAGCCGCGGCTCAGCATCGTCGATACTGGCGCGCATTTCCTCGCTTGACAGTGTTGGTGACGTGTCCCGTCCCGCCGAGGCGGTCTTGGTGGGCTTGGATGGGACGCCGATCTGCGTGGAATCGGTTTCGGTGCGCACCACGTGGAAAGGTAAACCCGCCTACCAGGTAGTCCTTCGTGACTTGAGTGCCCAAAAAGCCGTCGAAGGGACGCTTCGGTATCAGGCCGCTCTTGTCGACCATGTCAGCGACGCGGTGATAGCCACCACGTTCGAGGGCATCGTCACGAGCTGGAATCCCGCCGCCGAAAAGATCTACCGGCGCTCGGCCGCAGAGGTGCTAGAGCTGCCGCTCGGCGACGCTGTTGGCGCCCCGCTAGATCCCCTTGCCATCGTCGTTGACGGCGGCGTTTTGGACTCCACTCACTACAGATCAGATGGTGCGGCTCTGGCCATGCGGGTATCGGCAACCGTCATGGACGAGGGTTTCGTGCTGTTGTGCAGCGATCACACCGCTCGCCGCCGAGCCGAACAGCACTTCCAAACCGTGGTGGCATCTCTGGAAGACGGGGTTGTGGTGGTGGACCGCGATGGCCGCATCGAGTCGGTAAACCCGGCGGCCAAGCGGATCTTGGGAATCACCACCCCAGACCTCGCCGATGACCATTTTTCCTGTGCTGCAACGTTTCCCCACTGCCAACCGCACAACCAAGCAAGCGACTGTGGACAGCACGAGCTGTGCGCGCTCCTTCGGGAACGCGAAGATCAAACCGGCCGCATCCTCCGTTTCGATCGCCTCACCGACGGTCATCGCCGATGGCTTTCGGCGCATTCCAGACTGCTCAATCCCGAGGAGCCCGACGATTCGGCGGTCCTCATTTCCTTGGCGGACATCACCACCCAACACAACGCGCGTGAGCAGCTGGCCCACGATGCCACCCATGATGCGCTGACCGGACTGCCCAACCGCGCGCAGTTGATCGCTCGCATTGACGAGCACCTCGGCTCCGCAGACGCAACGACGCTGGGTGCGGTTTTATTCATCGATTTGGACGGTTTCAAGACCATCAATGACTCCCAAGGTCACCGTGCTGGCGACCTCGTTCTGCAGGCGGCAGCCAAACGCCTTCAGGCCGCGCTGCGCTCCTCAGATGTCGTGGGCCGGTTCGGTGGTGATGAATTCATTGCCCTGATCTTGGGTCAGATCCCGCGCCCACAACTAGACGAAATCGTGGGCAGGGTACACGAGGCGCTGGCCGAACCAACGTGCGTCGCCGATGACATGCTGGCCGTGCGCGCGAGCATCGGCATCGTGGTGATCGAAGACGACGACCGCCGTGACGGAGACCAGATTCTCGCGGACGCCGACACCGCCATGTATCAGGAAAAAGCCTTCGGTGGGGGCGCCAGCCGCTACTTCGCCGAGCAGTGGGAGTATCGACCAGGGCAACCGCTGTGACGGAGACGAGATCCTCGCTGACACGGTCATGCATCAGGCAGCCAGCGAAAATACCGTCGCGTAACCCGATCAAGCCCCGATCAAGAATTGTCGGATCCGGAAGCGGGTCAGGCGCGACCATTGGGTGGTCGCAGCTCAGGTGGCGCGTTGCGCTGTAGTGCCAGCACATGGGCGCCTGGCGGGCTGATCATTGCGTGATCTGGCCGTTGTTGTCCGGGGTCGCCTCGGGCTCTGCCCGCAGACGACCACTGGCAAATCAGGAATCACTACTTCCTCCAGTTAGCGGTCTTGATCATTCACGAGCACGCGCAAAGCGTAAATGTCGGTGGCTGGTGGTAGACCCGGCGGCATGGATATCCGAGCAGCGTGTTGCGATCCGCGACACGCCGAGGCGGTGAGCCGGACAGGCTTGCGACCAGTGAGTTTCAAGAATGTTGTTCAGAACATCTTGTATCGTTTCCCGTTGCGACCCCCTAGGTGTAGTGTTTCGAGCACCGGCAGATCCCAGGTTCGCCAGGTTCCATTAGATTCACGGGGCCCGATGAGCTTCCCGGATTCGGCCCGAGCGCATCGGAGCCGGAGGACGGGGATCTGGGTTTTGACGGAGCGCTGAACACGGTGCGGAAGTGATACCTGATTCGTTGCCAGCTTTATCAAGTTCCTCAGACAAGTCCCCAACCTCCCGCAAAGGAGCGGTACCTTCATGAGCATTACCCTCTACACCAAGCCAGCGTGTGTGCAATGCAGCGCCACTTCGAAGGCGTTGGAAAAGCAAGGCATCACCTACCGGAAAGTCGACATCTCGCTAGATTCCGAGGCGCGCGACTATGTGATGGCGTTGGGCTATCTGCAGGCTCCCGTCGTGGTGGCGGAAAACGACCACTGGTCGGGCTTTCGGCCCGATCGCATCAAGGCGCTGGCCGGCGCGGCACTGAGCGCCTAGCGAGGCCGGCGATAGGTAAGGATGTTGCGGTGCAGGCGCGCAACCTGGTGTATTTCTCCAGCGTGTCGGGGAACACCCACCGCTTTGTAGAGAAGCTGGGAATTCCCGCCACGCGGATACCGCTGCATGGGCGTATCCAAGTCGATGAGCCGTACGTGCTGGTACTGCCCACCTACGGGGGCCGCCGGCCTGCTTCGAAACGCCGTGTTGACGGTTATGTGCCCAAGCAGGTCATCGCCTTTTTGAACAACGAGTGCAATCGAGCGCTGCTGCGCGGGGTCATCGCCGCCGGCAACACCGACTTTGGGCGAGAGTTCTGTCATGCCGGTGATGTAATCGCCCACAAATGCGGCGTGCCCTATCTCTACCGCTTCGAGCTGATGGGTACCGAGGACGACGTGGTTGCCGTCCGTTCGGGCCTTACTGAATTCTGGAAGGAACAGACGTGTCACCAACCGTCGCTGCAGAGCCTGTAGTGTCCGGCGCTCATGTCGTGGCCGACGAAACGGACTACCACGCGCTCAACGCCATGCTGAATCTGTACGATGCGGACGGCAAAATCCAATTCGACAAAGACCACGAGGCCGCCAACCAGTACTTCTTGCAGCACGTCAATCAGAACACGGTCTTCTTCCACAACCAGGACGAGAAGCTCGACTACTTGATTCGCGAGAACTACTACGAGCGTGAGGTTCTCGACCAATACTCGCGCAACTTCGTCAAGACATTGCTAGACCGCGCCTACGCGAAGAAGTTCCGGTTTCCCACGTTCTTGGGTGCGTTCAAGTACTACACGTCTTACACGCTAAAGACCTTCGATGGGAAGCGCTATCTTGAGCGCTTCGAGGACCGCGTTTGCATGGTGGCATTGACGCTTGCTGCCGGTGACACCACACTGGCCACGAAACTGGTCGACGAGATCATCGACGGCCGGTTCCAGCCGGCGACCCCGACATTTTTGAACTCGGGCAAAAAGCAGCGCGGCGAGCCGGTGAGTTGTTTTCTGTTGCGCATTGAGGACAACATGGAGTCGATCGGGCGATCGATCAACTCTGCTCTGCAGCTTTCCAAGCGCGGCGGGGGAGTTGCGTTGCTCATGAGTAATATTCGTGAGCACGGAGCGCCGATTAAGAACATCGAGAATCAGTCGTCGGGTGTTATTCCGATCATGAAGCTCCTCGAGGATGCGTTCTCCTATGCCAACCAGCTGGGAGCCCGCCAGGGTGCCGGTGCGGTGTACCTGAATGCCCACCACCCCGACATCTACCGCTTCCTGGACACCAAGCGTGAGAACGCCGATGAGAAGATCCGGATCAAAACGTTGAGCCTGGGGGTGGTGATCCCAGACATCACTTTCGAGCTGGCCAAGCGTAACGACGACATGTATCTTTTCTCGCCCTACGATGTCGAACGGGTCTATGGCGTGGCGTTCGCCGACATCGCAGTGACCGAGAAGTACTACGAAATGGTCGACGATGCGCGCATTCGCAAGACGAAGATCAAGGCGCGAGAATTTTTCCAGACGCTCGCCGAGCTACAGTTCGAATCCGGTTATCCCTACATCATGTTCGAAGACACGGTGAACCGAACCAATCCAATCGCGGGCAAGATCACCCACTCCAATCTGTGCTCGGAGATCCTCCAGGTGTCCACCCCATCGTTGTTCAACGACGATTTGTCGTATGCCAAAGTGGGCAAGGATATTTCGTGCAACCTTGGGTCGCTGAACATCGCCAAGACGATGGACTCACCGGACTTCGCCCAGACCATCGACGTGTCTATTCGTGCGCTGACCGCGGTGAGCGACCAGACTCGCATCACGTCAGTGCCTTCGATCGAGCAAGGTAACAACGACTCTCATGCGATTGGGCTTGGCCAGATGAACCTGCACGGCTACCTGGCGCGTGAGAGCATCTTCTACGGGTCCGAGGAAGGCGTTGACTTTACGAATATCTACTTCTACGTGGTGCTTTACCACGCGCTTGCTGCGTCGAACCGCATAGCGATCGAACGTGGAACGTGTTTCAAAGGTTTCGAGTTGTCCAAGTACGCTTCGGGGGAATTCTTCGAAAAGTACATCGAGCAGACCTGGGAGCCCAAGACTGAGAAGGTGCGCGAGCTGTTCGCGGCCGCGGACATCCGGATTCCGACCCAGGACGATTGGCGACGGCTGAAGGATTCGGTGCAGCAGCATGGCATCTACAACCAGAACCTGCAGGCGGTGCCGCCGACCGGATCGATCTCCTACATCAATCATTCGACGTCGTCAATCCACCCCATCGTGTCGAAGGTCGAGATCCGCAAGGAAGGCAAGATCGGCCGTGTCTACTACCCGGCGCCTTACATGACCAACGACAATCTGCAGTACTACGAGGACGCCTACGAGATTGGCTACGAGAAGATCATCGATACCTACGCCGCAGCTACCCAGCATGTGGATCAAGGGCTTTCGCTGACGTTGTTCTTCAAAGACACCGCGACCACCCGTGAGGTGAACAAGGCGCAAATCTACGCTTGGCGCAAGGGGATCAAGACGCTGTACTACATTCGGCTGCGACAGATGGCGTTGGAAGGCACCGAAGTCGAAGGCTGCGTGTCCTGCATGCTGTAGGTCGGCATAAACGTTGCACCTGAAGTAGTTGTGCTAGCGGCTGCGGCTACTGGTGTAGCCGTGTGCCCGCTTATCGCTCGCCGCCGGTGAAGCCGATGATGGAATCTTGGCTGGTCGCGTCTCATCGCTGGTGTAAATGGTCACGGGCGTAGGTTCCGTCGCAACCGACGAAAGCTATGAAGGAGGGGCTACGCCCGTGACCAAGCGAGTATCGCCGATTGAGCGTGTGCGTGTTGAGATGGATCAGTTGTTCGCCGCGACCGAGCGGCCGTTGACCGAGATTTTGGAGGAGGTCGGGCGGTTATCGGTGCGTCTGGTGTTTCAGGTCGCCGTGGAGGCCGAGGTAGAAGCAGTGTTGGGCCGAGCCCGTCACCAGCGTCGGGTTCAGGACGGCCCGGGCGGGTACCGCAATGGGTATCAACCGCCGGCGACGGTGAAGACCACGATGGGCTCGGTCGAATTATGCCGCCCGAAACTACGCGACACCGACGAGCGGTTCTGTTCGCGGCTATTCGGTGCCGGGGTGACGCGCACCCACGCTCTGGAGGCGTTGGTGATTTCGGGATGGGTGCGCGGTTTGTCGGATCGCGACATCGAGGCCGCGTTGGCCGAGGTGCTGGGCTCGCAGGCGGCGTTGTCGCGCTCGACGGTGAGCCGGATTTGTGCGGCCATCAAAGACGAGTTCGCTGCGTGGTCGTCTCGACGCCTTGATGAGCTGGTGTTGGACTACCTGTTCTTGGATGCCTCGAACTTTCGGATGCATCCCAACGCCCCGGCCGAGCCGGTGCTGGCCGCCTGGGGCATCTGCACCGACGGCAAGCCCCTGTTTATTGGGCTGGCCCCAGCCGCAGCGGAGTCGGCTGATGCGTGGGCCGACTTCTTGGCTGACCTGAGGAACCGGGGACTACGCCCGCCGCTACTGGGCATCTCCGACGGGGCGCCGGGCCTGATCGCCGCATGGGAGACCACGTTTCCGGCAAGCCTGCGTCAGCGGTGTCTGATCCATCGCTGCCGTAACGTCATCGCCAAGACACCTGTCGCGGTCCAGGACGAGATCAAAGCCGCGTTCTGGTCGATCTTCGATGACATTGACCAGCCACCCGGCCAGCAGGCCGTGGATGAAGCCACCCGCCGCGCCGAGGAGTTCACCACCACATACCGCGGGCTCTACCCAGCCGCGGTCGCTTGCCTGGCCAACGACTTCGCCTCGCTGAGCGTGCATTTGCGCTTCCCCCGCCAACACTGGACACGCATCCGCCATTCCAACCTCATCGAACGCACCTTCGGAGAATCCCGTCGCCGGGTCAAGGTCATCGGCCGCCTACCCGGCGAAACCAGCTGTCTGTCGCTGGTATGGGCCGTCCTCGACCGCGCCAGCCGCGGCTGGCGCGGAGTCACCCAAACATCAGCGACCAGCCGCCACCTCCAAGAACTACGCCACCAACTGCTCGAGCCACCCCGCCCACTGCATCCCCCCACCACAACAACCACGACCGACACCACCGCCGCGTAACATGACCACCAGGAACATGCGCCCAGCGTTTTTACACCAGTCCTAAGACGCCACCTCTTGGCTCGTTGCATGGGGTAGTTGGCGCTCGTCAACGAGTTCTTTTTGGCTATGCGCGTCGCCGAAGCCCAGGAACTGGAAGTCTGCCCAGGTCAGCGGCCGCGAGACGGTAAGGTGCTTAACGTGCGCGGAGCGAGCCGGCCCAAACCCAGCGGGAATACAGGTGCGAAAGTCGACGCACGTAGCGAGCGTTGGCGTGAACACCGCAAGAAGGTGCGCGGCGAGATCGTTGAAGCCGCTTTCCGCGCCATTGATCGTCTTGGGCCCGAACTGAGTGTGCGGGAGATCGCCGAAGAGGCCGGCACCGCCAAGCCGAAGATCTACCGGCATTTCACCGACAAATCCGATCTCTTCCATGCCATCGGAGAACGTTTGCGGGACATGCTGTGGGCGGCGATCTTCCCGTCGATCGACTTGGCTACCGACTCGGCCCGCGAAGTTATCCGGCGCAGTGTCGAGGAGTATGTCAGCCTCGTCGATGAACATCCCAACGTGTTGCGTGTGTTCATTCAGGGCGGATCCACCATGCAGTCCGAGGCGACGGTGCGGACTCTCAGCGAGGCTCGCGAAATCACCCTGACCATGGCTGAAATGTTCAACAACGAACTGCGCGAGATGCAGTTGAACCGCGAAGCGTTTGAACTCGCCGCATTCGCTGCCTTTGGTTCGGCGGCGTCAGCCACCGAGTGGTGGTTGGGTTCGGAACCCGACAGCCAGCGGCGAATGTCGCACGAGCAGTTCGTCGCGCATCTGACGACGATCATGATGGGCGTCATTGTCGGTACCGCCGAGCTGCTTGGCATCGCGATGGACCCCGACCAGCCCATCCACGATGCGGTTCCACGCAGCCCGGCCGCGAGCTGAGCGCTGGGCGGCGTCGATATCGCGGCATTGGTCGAAAACGCTCCGCGTATCCGATACCCTGGGTACCGGGTATTTGCGTCGGTGAGACGCCTATAGATTTAGCTGCCCCGGCTAGTGCCCAGCTACCGGCCTCAATAGGAAGACCGAACTATGACTAGTGGCGCGACCTCCGCCGTGACAGAAGCGGATTCGACGAACAACGTGCCCAAGGCGCCGGTGTATACCCGAGCCGTCATTATCGGGACCGGATTCTCTGGTTTGGGCATGGCGATCGCCTTGCAACAACAGGGTACCGATTTCGTCATTTTGGAGAAGGCCGATGATGTTGGCGGCACCTGGCGTGACAACAGCTACCCCGGCTGCGCGTGCGACATCCCATCGCACTTGTACTCGTACTCATTCGAACCGAAGCCGGACTGGAAGTGCCTGTTCTCCTATCAGCCCGAAATCTGGGACTATCTGAAAGGGGTCACCGAGAAATACGGTCTGCGGCGTTACATCACATTCGATTCACTGGTTGACCGCGCCTACTGGGACGACGATGAGTCCCGGTGGCATGTGTTCACCGCCGATGGCCGCGAATACATCACGCAGTTCTTGATCTCAGGAGCGGGTGCGTTGCACATCCCATCCTTCCCCGAGATCGAGGGGCGCGACGAGTTCAGCGACGCCGGAGGTGCTGCTTTCCATTCCGCTGAGTGGGACCACAGCGTCGATTTGACCGGCAAACGGGTGGCGATCATCGGGACTGGCGCCAGCGCGATTCAGATCGTCCCGGAGATCCTGGGGCAGGTCGCTGAGCTGCAGCTCTACCAACGGACCCCGCCGTGGGTGGTCCCGCGTACCAACGAAGAGCTCCCGGTGGGGCTGCGTCGCGCTTTCGAGAATGTGCCAGGTTTGCGAGCTCTGGTGCGCCTCGCGATTTACTGGGGCCAGGAGGCTCTGGCGTATGGCATGACCGCGCGGCCGAACGCGCTGAAGATCCTTGAGGCCGTCGCCAAATGGAACATTCGACGCTCGGTGAAAGATCGGGAACTGCGACGCAAGCTGATCCCGCGCTACCGAATCGGGTGCAAGCGGATCCTGAACTCCTCGACCTACTATCCCGCCGTGGCGGACCCGAAAACCAAACTGATCACCGATCCGATCGCCCGGATCACGCGTGACGGGATCGTGACCGCAGATGCCGCGGGCAACGAAACGTCCCGACAAGCGGACGTCATCGTATACGCGACGGGCTTTCATGTGACTGACTCCTATACCTACGTCCAAATCAAGGGGCGCGAGGGTGAGGATCTGGTTGAGCGTTGGAATCGCGAGGGCATTTGCGCGCATCGCGGGATCACGGTGGCCGATATGCCCAACTTGTTCTTCCTGCTGGGCCCCAACACCGGGCTGGGTCACAACTCGGTGGTGTTCATGATCGAATCCCAGATCCGCTACGTCGCCGACGCGATTGCCGAATGCGACCGGTTGGGGGCGCAGGCTCTGGCTCCGACCCGCGCGGCCCAGGACCGCTTCAACGAGGAACTGCAACAGAAGCTGGCGGGCTCGGTGTGGAATAGCGGGGGCTGCAGCAGCTGGTACTTGAACGAGCACGGCAAGAACACCGTGCTGTGGGGTGGATATACCTGGCAGTATTGGATGGCTACCCGCTCGATCAAGCCCGCTGAGTACCAGTTCTTCGGGGTTTCGCCCGGCTCATCGCGGGGTAATACTGCTGCCGCCAAGTCGACGTAGGGCGAGTTCGGCAGCCGTGTTCGCGACACGAAGACACAACCGATTGTGTTGCGTGAGCTTGTCGTACCCCAGGGGTAGTGTTTGAGGTCTAAGTGCCGTAGACAGTCCGGCAGCCAAACAGGCATGTGAAGTGGAGTTCTGGTGTCCGAAAATACGAAACTCATCGACCGGGTCTCAGCGATCAACTGGAACCGGCTCCAAGACGACAAAGATGCCGAGGTTTGGGATCGGCTGACCGGAAATTTCTGGCTTCCCGAGAAGGTGCCGGTGTCTAACGACTTGCCGTCGTGGGCAACGCTGACCGCTGCCGAAAAGCAGCTGACGATGCGAGTGTTCACCGGCCTGACGTTGCTGGACACCATCCAAAGCACCGTGGGAGCGGTCAGCATGATGGCCGATGCGCTCACCCCGCATGAGGAAGCCGTCCTGGCCAACATCACATTCATGGAGTCGGTGCACGCCAAGAGCTACAGTCAGATCTTCTCCACGCTGTGCTCAACCGCCGAGATTGATGACGCCTTCCGCTGGTCGGAGGAAAACCGCAACTTGCAGCGCAAGGCCGAGATCGTGCTCGAGTACTACCGAGGCGACGAACCACTCCAAAAGAAGGTGGCGTCCACACTGCTGGAAAGCTTCCTGTTCTACTCCGGGTTCTATCTGCCGATGTATTGGTCGAGCCGAGCCAAACTGACCAACACCGCGGACATGATTCGGCTGATCATCCGCGACGAGGCCGTTCATGGCTACTACATCGGCTACAAATTTCAGCGGGGCCTGGCGCTGGTTGACGAGGCCAAGCGTGCTCAACTCAAGGAGTACACCTACGACTTGTTGTTCGAGTTGTACGACAACGAGGTCGAGTACACCCAGGATCTCTACGACGAGGTCGGGCTGACTGAAGACGTCAAGAAATTCGTGCGCTATAACGCGAACAAGGCGCTAATGAACCTGGGCTATGAGGCGCTTTTCCCGCGCGACGAGACCGATGTAAACCCGGCGATCCTTTCAGCGCTGTCACCCAACGCCGACGAGAACCACGACTTCTTCTCCGGGTCGGGTTCTAGCTACGTCATCGGCAAGGCGGTCAACACAGAAGACGAGGACTGGGAGTTCTAAGCCGCGATCGGGCCATGAACGACATATGAATTGTGTCAACGATGTCGTCTCATGGTTGGCACTGATGACGTGATTGCCGCGACACTGGTCAGGTGACGACGACTTCTGATTTTCTCAGCTCGGTACTCCGATGGCTGCAGGTCGGGTATCCCGACGGTGTGCCCGGCCCGGACCGGGTGCCGCTGCTGGCATTGTTGCGCAGCACTCCGTTGACCGAGGCGGAGATCAGTGAGGTGGTCCGCAACATCACCGCAGCCGGATCGCCGGCCGTTGCTGACGGGGTAATAGACCGCGACGAGATCGTCGAGTTCATCTCCGAAATCACCCACCACGCCGCCACGGCGGAGGATATCCAGCGGGTGGCGGGCACCTTGGCGGCGGCGGGGTGGCCGCTGGCTGGTGTTGTCGCGGGCGCCGAAGCAGGACAGGACTAGCCGGGGAGTGACTGCGCGGCTATGTCACAGGCCTGACGTGTCGATGACGAAGCGGTAGCGTACATCGCTGGCCAGGACACGCTCGTAGGCCTCGTTGACGTAATCAGGTTCGATGACTTCGATTTCGGGCGTCACGCCGTGTTCTGCGCAGAAATTCAGCATCTCCTGCGTTTCGGCGATCCCGCCGATGGTCGACCCGGACAGGCTGCGACGCCTTAGCGCCAGGGCGAAAGCGGGTACCGGCATGGGGTGCTCAGGGATTCCCAGCTCAACCAGGGTGCCGTCGACGTCGAGCAAATTTAGGTACTTGCTGAGGTCGAGATTGGCCGACACGGTGTTCAGAATCAGATCAAAGCTGCCGCGTAGCTTGCGGAAAGTTTCGGGGTCCGACGTGGCGTAGTAGCTGCTGGCGCCTAGTCGTAGGCCATCTTCCATCTTTTTCAGTGATTGCGACAGCACTGATACCTCGGCGCCCATCGCTGCGCCGAGTTTGACTCCCATGTGCCCAAGCCCGCCCAGGCCGATCACGGCCACCCTCTTGCCGGGTCCGGCATTCCAATGACGCAGCGGTGAGAAGAGGGTGATTCCTGCGCACAGCAGTGGCGCCGCCACGTCTAGCGGCAGCGCGTCGGGTATGTGAAGAACGTAGTTCTCGTCGACGACGATCGCGCCGCTGTAGCCGCCGTATGTCGGCTCGCCGTCGCGGCCGACACTGTTGTAAGTCATCGTCGCCCCGCGCGTGCAGTATTGCTCGAGTCCGGCTGCACAGCTACTGCACGCACGGCAGGAGTCGACGAAACAGCCCACGCCGACGTGGTCACCGACTTTGTGCGCGGACACTTCAGAACCGACCGCGGTCACCACGCCGGCGATCTCGTGGCCAGGGACTACGGGGTAATTCGGTTGGCCCCACTCGGCTTTGACCGTGTGGATGTCGGAGTGGCAGATCCCGGCGAACTTGATTTCGATGGCCACGTCGTGCGGGCCCGGGTCGCGACGGGTAATCGTGGTCTTGGTCAGCGGTGCAGTAGCCGAGGTGGCGGCGTACGCGGAAACCGTGCTCATGGCACTCAAATCTTCCTTCTTCGGAATGCGGCGCGAACTCATAGCCGCGGGTACCCCGAAAGTCTAACGCTGCACCCTGATTCAGGGTTGGCGGGCCGTTTGCCGGGCATCGTCGCTGGACTAGTTGATCGGGGCATTCACCCAGCGCAGGTCGTTGACGATGCCGCGGGCAGCGATTAGACCCTGGCCGGTCTGCCATACCTGCTGGTTGACCACAAAGACTCGATTGTCGCGTGTGGCGGACAGCTCGCGCCAGGGGTCGCTGTCCAAAACGGTGGCCGCACGTTCCGCGGCAGCCGGCGACGCGCACGATACGTAGACGATGTCGGCGTCGGCCGCCGCGAAATCCGGTGCTTTGGCGAGGTCAGCATCGGTAGTACCGAATTCGACGTACTCCTTGTCCGTGAACCGCTGTGATGCGGGACGGTCCACTCCGACTACCTTCAAGACGCTGGCCGGAAAGTTGGAGGCACCGTATACCCGCATGGTGTCGGCCGTTAGCTCGACGATCGAGGCCTGGAAATGGGTTGCGTCGTGGTCGGTGCCGATCTGGGCGGCCCGCTGGGTGAACTTGTCGATCAAC
This sequence comes from Mycobacterium sp., assembly GCF_965230835.1. Taxonomy (GTDB): domain Bacteria; phylum Actinomycetota; class Actinomycetes; order Mycobacteriales; family Mycobacteriaceae; genus Mycobacterium. Next base: position 896,409 of record NZ_CBDDLW010000002.1, on the reverse strand, counting down.
GTGTCCACAGCGGCGCTACGCGCGGTCGCGGCACCGACACCGCGAAGGTTGTCTTGCCAGTCCGCTCCAGGTGCGGCAGTGAACACGGTCGGGGCGATTGCTGCCAGCTGCGGGTACAACTTGGGTGTCAACGCCTGCGAGCCAAGGATCAGATCTGGGTGCGCTGCCGCGACGGCGCGCAAGTCGGGGGATCGGCGAGTTCCGACGCCGGGCAGTTCGTGCACAACACTGCCCAGGTATGAGGGCTGGTTGGTGGAGTCGTCTGGCAATGCAGCCCCGACCACCCGCGATTGCAGGCCGAGCGCGCAGAGCGCGTCGAGCTGGTCACCCGAGAGCACCACGATGCGCTGTGGCTCGGCTGGCACCCGCGCCACGTCGGGGTCGACGCCTGCGGCGTTTCGGGCCTGCCGACTGGGCGGTCCCGGATCAGCGGCAGCGGCTTCCGGCGCGCACGCCTGGTCGGGGCGGCGGTCGTTGCCTAGCACTCCCGCTCCCGCGATCTTGGTTGTCGGAGTGGTCACTGACTGCGTGGCGGTGGTGGGGGGCGTATCGGATCCGCACCCGGCGCACGTGACGGTCACCGCTACGACCACCGTTGCTATTGAGGCGGCGGCCCGGTTGGCCGGTGTCCTGCCGAATAGCACACATCGGACGGTAACAGGGCCATGTCCGACCCGTCTGCCCAGACGTCTCGCCGCCCCGGGAGAGGCGTTTACGACAGTTTGTAGGACCAGGCCCAACCCCGGCCGGACCGACGGCTAAGATGCTCCTCAGAAGTGGTAAGCGCCCCGGTCCGGATGGATGTTTGGAGGAGCTGTTGACAGCCGAAGCACCCCCCTTGGGAGAACTTGAGGCTATTCGCCCGTACCCGCCTAGGACGGGTCCCAAAGGGAACCTTTTCTACAAACTGATCACCACGACCGATCACAAGATGATCGGCATCATGTACTGCGTCGCCTGCTTCGCCTTTTTCTTTATCGGAGGCCTACTGGCACTGTTGATGCGCACTGAGCTGGCCACGCCGGGCCTGCAGTTCCTGTCGAACGAGCAGTTCAACCAGCTGTTCACCATGCACGGCACGATCATGCTGCTGTTCTACGCGACCCCGCTTGTGTTCGGCTTCGCCAATCTGGTGTTGCCGCTTCAGATCGGCGCACCCGACGTGGCATTCCCGCGGTTAAATGCCCTCTCGTTCTGGTTATTCCTGTTCGGGGCCACGATTGGTACTGCTGGCTTCATCACTCCGGGTGGGGCCGCTGACTTCGGCTGGACCGCCTACACCCCGCTGACTGATGCCGTCCACTCGCCCGGGGTCGGTGGCGACCTCTGGATTTTGGGCATCGCGATTGGCGGTCTCGGCACCATCCTGGGCGCCGTCAACATGATCACCACCGTGGTATGTATGCGCGCGCCCGGGATGACGATGTTCCGGATGCCGATCTTCACCTGGAACATCGTGGTGGCCTCCATCCTCGTCTTGATCGCGTTCCCGTTGCTCACCGCGGCGTTGTTTGGCCTGGCCGCCGATCGGCATCTGGGGGCCCACATCTACGACTCGGCTAACGGTGGAGTTCTGTTGTGGCAGCACCTGTTCTGGTTCTTCGGCCACCCAGAGGTCTACATCCTCGCGCTGCCGTTTTTCGGGATTGTTACTGAGATCTTCCCGGTGTTCTCGCGCAAGCCGATCTTTGGTTACACCACACTGGTCTATGCGACGTTGTCGATCGCCGCGCTGTCGGTCGCGGTGTGGGCGCACCACATGTATGCGACAGGCGCCATACTCCTTCCGTTCTTTTCCTTCATGACCTTTCTGATCGCTGTGCCGACCGGGATCAAGTTCTTCAACTGGATAGGCACCATGTGGAAGGGGCAGTTGACCTTTGAGACGCCGATGCTGTTCTCGGTCGGCTTCTTGGTCACCTTCCTGCTGGGCGGTCTGACCGGTGTGTTGCTGGCTAGCCCGCCGCTAGACTTCCATGTCACCGACAGCTATTTCGTGGTCGCGCACTTCCACTACGTGCTGTTCGGCACGATCGTGTTCGCCTCGTTCGCCGGCGTGTATTTCTGGTTCCCGAAGATGACCGGTCGGCTGCTCGACGAGCGATTGGGCAAGCTGCATTTCTGGTTGACGTTCATCGGATTCCATACGACGTTCCTGGTGCAGCACTGGGTCGGCGATATGGGTATGCCGCGCCGCTATGCCGACTACCTCCCGAGCGACGGCTTTGAGCCCTACAACGTCGTATCGACCATTGGAGCGTTCATTCTGGGGGCGTCGATGCTTCCGTTCGTGTGGAACGTCTTCAAGAGTTGGCGCTACGGGGAGGTTGTCACCGTTGATGACCCGTGGGGCTACGGCAACTCGCTGGAGTGGGCGACTAGCTGCCCGCCGCCGCGGCACAATTTCACCGAGTTGCCCCGTATCCGCTCGGAACGTCCCGCGTTCGAGTTGCACTATCCGCACATGGTGGAGCGGCTTCGCACCGAAGCTCACGTCGGGCGTCATCATGACGAGCCGGCCGAGCTGACTTCCAGCTGATGCAGCGTCGCCGCATCCGCTCGGCGGGGCCGGGCGGGAGTCGCCGGTGAGCGCTTCACCCAAGGTGTCGGTGCTGATCACGGTGACCGGTGTAGATCAGCCAGGTGTGACATCTGCGCTTTTTGAGGTGCTCTCGGGGCATGGCGTCGAGCTTCTCAATGTCGAGCAGGTGGTCATCCGAGGCCGGCTGACGCTGGGCGTATTGGTGTCCTGCGCGGCGGAAGTCGCCGATAGTGTTGCCTTGCGGGACGACGTTGGCGCCGCTATCCACGGTGTGGGTCTAGACGTCACGATCGACCGCAGCGAAGACTTACCGATCATTCGAGAACCGTCAACACACACGATTTTTGTTCTTGGTCGGCCGATTACCGCTGGGGCGTTCGGTGCTGTGGCTCGCGAGGTGGCCGCGCTCGGCGTCAACATCGACTTCATCCGTGGCATCTCCGACTATCCGGTCACCGGTTTGGAGCTGCGGGTCTCGGTGCCGAACGGAGTCGGTGGACCGTTGCGGAACGCCTTAACGAAGGTTGCTATCGACAAGCACGTCGATGTGGCGGTCGAGGACTACGGATTGGCTTGGCGTACAAAGCGGCTCATCGTGTTCGACGTCGATTCGACGCTGGTCCAGGGCGAGGTTATCGAGATGCTGGCCGCGCGGGCAGGCGCCGAAGGCGCCGTAGCAGCCATCACCGAGGCTGCGATGCGTGGCGAGCTGGATTTCGCGGAGTCGCTGGAGCAGCGGGTAGCCACTTTGGCGGGGTTACCGGCGACGGTGATCGACGACGTCGCGGCTCAGCTGGAACTGATGCCTGGTGCTCGGACGACCATTCGGACACTGCGCCGGCTGGGTTTTCGCTGCGGAGTGGTTTCGGGTGGCTTCCGGCGCATCATCGAACCGCTCGCGGACGAGCTCATGTTGGACTATGTCGCCGCCAATGAGCTTGAGATTATTGACGGGAAGCTCACCGGCCGAGTCGTCGGCCAAATCGTAGACCGGCCGGGTAAAGCCAAGGCGTTGCGGCATTTCGCGGATCAGGCTGGCGTCGCGATGGAGCAGACAGTCGCGGTAGGCGACGGCGCCAACGATATTGACATGCTGGCGGCTGCTGGGCTGGGCGTGGCATTCAACGCCAAGCCGGCGTTGCGTGAGGTCGCTGATGCGTCGCTAAGCCATCCATACCTCGATACGGTGTTGTTTCTGCTGGGTGTAACCCGCGGGGAGATCGAAGCCGCGGATGCTGGCGATTGCGGTGTGCGGCGCGTCGAAATCCCCGCCGAGTAGCACGGCCAGACGTACCATCGCCCATAATCTGTGACTTTGGGCCGATCCTGCTTGCGGCGACGGGGCGGGAGCAACCCGGCGGCCGTCGCACCGTTGCCGTACGGCACCATGGTTGGGTGCCCGATACCGGCTCGCTAACCGGCTCCGAAACCAGCAGCGACGCAACCGACCCCGACCTCTTGATCGACTTTAGGAATGTTTGCTTGCGCCGTGGTGGGCATGCGCTGGTAGGGCCGCTGGATTGGTCGGTTGAGCTGGACGAACGTTGGGTGATTATCGGTCCGAACGGGGCCGGGAAGACCTCGTTGCTGCGCATCGCGGCCGCGACCGAGCACCCGTCGTCGGGCATCGCCTTTGTGCTCGGTGAGCGGCTGGGGCGGGTCGATGTCTCGGAGCTGCGTGCGCGGATCGGCCTGAGTTCGTCGGCTTTGGCCCAGCGTGTGCCCAGCGACGAGGTCGTGCGTGACTTCGTCGTGTCGGCCGGCTATTCGGTGTTGGGCCGGTGGCGGGAGAACTACGATGAGGTCGACTACCACCGGGCGATCGACATGCTGGAGAATCTTGGCGCTGAGCACTTGGTCGATCGCACCTACGGCACGTTGTCCGAGGGCGAACGCAAACGAGTCTTGATTGCGCGTGCCCTGATGACGGATCCGGAGTTGCTGCTACTTGACGAACCCGCCGCGGGCCTGGACTTGGGTGGCCGCGAGGAGTTGGTGGCGCGACTGGCCGACCTGGCCGCCGACCCCGACGCGCCCGCCTTAGTGTTGGTCACCCATCACGTCGAAGAGGTGCCGCCCGGCTTCAGCCACTGCCTGCTGCTGTCCGAGGCTCAAGTGGTTGCCGCAGGTTTACTGTCCGACGTGCTCACCGCTTCGAACTTGTCCACCGCGTTCGGCCAGGAGATCGCTCTGGATGTCGTGGACGGGCGATACTTCGCCAGGCGGGTTCGAACGCGTGCGGCCCACCGGAGGAGCTTATGAACTCACCACACCAACCACTGGTCCCAAGGCCGGCAGCGACTGTGATGCTGGTCCGCGAAAACCCTGGCAGTCCCACGGGACTGTCCGTCTTTTTGATGCGTCGTCATTCCCGCATGGACTTCGCCGCCGGGGTGACGGTATTCCCCGGCGGGGGAGTTGACGATCGTGACCGCAATGCCGACTTGGGCCGGCAGGGGGCCTGGGCGGGTCCTCCGGCGCAGTGGTGGGCGCAACGATTCGGCATCGAACCCGACTTGGCTGAGGCACTGGTTTGCGCAGCAGCCCGTGAGACCTTCGAAGAATCAGGAGTTTTGTTTGCCGGGCCGGCCGGCGATCCAGACAGCATCGTCGGCGATGCCTCGGTGTACGGGGATTCTCGCCGCGCACTGGCCGACCGCACGATGTCTTTCGTCGACTTCCTGCGCCGCGAAGAGCTGGTGTTGCGATCGGATCTGTTGCGGCCGTGGGCTAATTGGGTCACTCCGGAGGCCGAACTCACTCGTCGGTACGACACATACTTTTTTGTCGCAGCGCTACCCGAGGGCCAGCGAGCCGACGGCGAGAACACCGAATCCGACCGTGCCGGTTGGGAGACGCCGCAGGCCGCAATCGATGAATTCGCCGCCGGACACACCTTCCTGCTGCCGCCGACGTGGACTCAGCTGGACGCGTTGGCCGGCCGAACCGTTGCCGATGTACTAGGGATTGAGCGCCAGATCGTGACGGTCCAGCCGCATTTGGAGCGCAAGGGCGACAATTGGGAGATCGAGTTCTTCGACTCCGACCGCTACCACGAGGCCCGGTTGTCGGGCGGATCGTCGGGTTTGCCGCCGCCAGGATTCCGATGACCGAATTCGTCAGTGTTGTGGTCGATGCTGGCCCGCAAGATCCGGGCGTGGTGCGCCAGGGTGCCGTGGCCACCTTGGTACTGTCGCGCCCGCCTACCAACGCAATGACCCGACAGGTTTATCGGGAAATCGCGGCCGCTGCAGCCGAGCTGGGTGGTCGCGACGATGTCGCCGCGGTGATCCTCTACGGCGGCCACGAGATCTTCTCTTCCGGCGACGACATGCCCGAACTGCGGACGTTGACCGCGCCGGAAGCCGGCGCGGCGGTGGAAGTTCGGCGTGCGGCGGTCGACGCCGTCGCGGCGATCCCCAAACCGACCGTGGCCGCGGTCACCGGCTACGCGCTGGGCGCCGGGCTAACATTGGCTTTGGCCGCTGATTGGCGGGTCGGCGGCGACAACGTGAAGTTCGGCGCTACCGAGATCCTGGCCGGCCTGATCCCCAGTGGCGGCGGAATGGCCCGCTTGTCTCGTGCGGTCGGACCCAGCAGAGCCAAGGAGCTCGTGTTCAGCGGTCGCTTTTTCGACGCTGAGGAGGCATTGATGCTCGGTGTGATCGACGACATGGTGGCGCCCGATGACGTCTACAGCGCCGCCGCGGCCTGGGCGCAGCGCTTCGCGGCTAGCCCAGCACAAGCGATGGCCGCAGCCAAAGCCGGTATCAATGCCGTTTTCGACCATGGATTCGAACCAGAGCCCGGGCAGCGACTGGCCGACGAACGCCGCCGCTATGGCGAGGTATTTGCCGCTCGTTATGGCGGTGGCGCTGCGCAAGGTTGTGGCGCCGGCCCGGAGTTATGACGCGCCAGTTAGGCTGCCCTTCATGACGAGTAGTTCGAAGACCGCTACTGATGCCGTCCCCAATCCGCATGCCACGGCTGAGCAGGTGGCAGCCGCACGGCAGGACAGCAAGCTCGCCCAGGTGCTCTACCACGACTGGGAAGCCGAGTCTTACGACGACAAATGGTCGATTTCCTACGACCAACGCTGTGTGGACTACGCGCGGGGCCGATTCGACGCCATCGTCCCCGATGACGTCGTCGGGGAGCTGCCTTACGACCGAGCTTTGGAACTGGGCTGCGGTACCGGTTTCTTCCTGCTCAATCTGATTCAAGCTGGTGTCGCCCGACGAGGCTCGGTCACCGACTTGTCACCTGGCATGGTCAAAGTGGCTACCCGCAATGGGCAGTCACTGGGATTGGACATCGATGGCCGAGTGGCCGATGCAGAGGGCATCCCGTATGACGACGACACCTTCGACTTAGTGGTGGGCCACGCCGTGCTGCACCATATTCCTGATGTCGAGCTGTCGCTGCGCGAGGTGATGCGGGTGCTGCGCCCGGGCGGCCGGTTCGTGTTCGCCGGCGAGCCGACCACCGTTGGGAACGGGTACGCGCGCGCGTTGGCGAACCTGACCTGGAACGCAACCATTCGCGCGGTGAAGCTGCCCGGACTGGGTGGCTGGCGTCGCCCGCAGGAAGAACTTGACGAGAACTCGCGCGCGGCGGCGCTGGAGTGGGTGGTCGATTTACACACCTTCGATCCCAAGGATCTAGAAAACATGGCGACGAACGTCGGCGCTGTGCAGGTTCGCACCGCCAGCGAGGAGTTCACCGCCGCGATGCTCGGTTGGCCTGTGCGTACCTTCGAGTCGACAGTGCCACCGGGCAAGCTCGGCTGGGGCTGGGCGAGATTCGCCTTCGCCAGCTGGAGGGCGTTGAGCTGGGTGGACGCCAATGTCTGGCGCCACCTGGCGCCGAAGGGTTGGTTTTACAACGTAATGATCACCGGGGTCAAACCGTCCTGAGCGGTGGCGTTGCTGGCCTCAGTTTCAGCGCCGACGACGTCAGCTACCTGAGGTCGGAGGCGGGCGCCGAGGCGCTCGCCGCGGTCGCGAAATTCGAGCTGACCGGCACCACCCGGATTGCCGACATCTCCGCGGCGCGTGCTCGCTTCGGTGGCCGGGCGCCGATCCTGGTGGAGACGACCCTGCTGCGACGTCGCGCTACCCACAAACTGGCCGGATTGTGTGGCATCTCCGACTGGTTGTTCACCGACGAAGCTCTGCAGCAAGCGACCGCCGCACCGGTGGCACTGCACCGGGCAAAACGGCTGGCTGGTCGTGTTGTGCACGACGTAACGTGTTCCATCGGAACCGAATTGGCGGCGTTGCGCGGCTCGGCGAGCCGAACGTTGGGCAGTGATATCGACCCCGTGCGGTTGGCGATGGCGCGGCATAACTTGGGCGCCGACGCCGATCTGTGCCGTGCCGACGCGCTTCGTCCGGTGACTCGTGAGGTAGCTGTGCTGGTGGATCCGGCGCGTCGGGGCAATGGGCGGCGCCGCTGGCGCCCGGGGGACTACCGGCCGGGGCTGGACCGCCTGTTGGACACCTATCGTGGTCGAGACGTGGTGATCAAGTGCTCTCCGGGAATAGATTTCGATCAGCTTGGCCAACTTGGTTTCGATGGCGAGATCGAGGTGACGTCTTATCGCGGCTCGGTCCGCGAAGCCTGTTTGTGGTCTGCCGGGCTGGCTGGGCAGGGTGTGCGGCGTCGCGCCAGCATCATCGATGGCGCGAAACAGGTCACCCAGATCACATCGGTCGATCCGGACGACTGCCCGGTGCGTCCCGCGGGGCGATGGATTGTCGACCCAGACGGAGCAGTGGTGCGAGCCGGCTTGGTGCGCCACTACGGTGCCCGGTATGGGCTGTGGCAGCTTGATCCCGACATTGCGTACCTTTCCGGAAACCAGTTGCCGCCAACCGTGCGCGGTTTCGAGGTGCTCGAGCAGCTTGCATTCGACGAGCGTCGGCTGCGCCGGGCACTGACGACCCTGGATTGCGGTGCGCTGGAGATCCTGATCCGCGGTGTTCACGTAGACCCCGACGCCCTCCGGCGACGGCTCCGGCTGCGGGGTGGCCGGTCATTGTCGGTAGTCATCGCGCGCATTGGTTCCGGCGCTGCGGGTCGTGCAACGGCGTTCGTATGCCGTCCTTCTCGGTAGCTCCGGGTACGCTTGGCTGCGGTCACCCGTTGCGGCCCACCGCCATTTCCGGTTTGTGAGGACAATTCGACGATGCGTTGTTTGATAGCGATTGCGGTGCTGGCTGCTGCGGTCCTGTTGGGTTGGCCGGCCGCCGCCGAGCCATCGTCCTGCGCGACCTTGGACGGCACCATCGAAACCGCCCCGATCTGCCACGTGCACGCTTCGGGCTCTGGCTACACCCTTGACATGCGATACCCGGTGGACTATCCCGACCAGCAGGCGCTGACGGATTATCTGAGCCGAAACCGAGACGGATTCCTCAATGTCGCGCAAGCGTCCGCCAGGCGTAACCAGCCCTACCAGTTGGATGCCAGCTCGGAACAGCTCAGTTCCGGCGAACCACCGCAGGGCACCCAGAGTGTTGTGCTCAAGTTTTTCCAGGACCTGGGTGGGTCCCGTCCGTTCACCTGGTACAAGGCCTTCAACTACAACCTCGACAGCAAGCGGCCCATTACTTTCGACACACTGTTCGCGCCCGACACGACGCCATTGGACACCATATTCCCGATCGTTCAGCGTGACTTGCAACATCAGACTCCGCTGGCCGGCGTGATTTTGCCTACGGCGGGGATGGACCCGTCCAACTACCAGAACTTCGCGATCACCGACAGCGATATCATCTTCTACTTCGCGCAGGGCCAGCTGCTGCCGCCATTCGCTGGGGCCAGTCAAGCCCGGGTTCCGCGCAGCGCTATCCCGCAGCTTGCCCTTGAGGAAATCTAACCACGCCGGCTAAGCCGGCGCGAAGCTGTAGATCTGGCCGTCGCTGGTGCCGGTTACGACGTGGCGGTCCTTGGCGATCGAGACTCCGATGGGATACCCGGTGGCATCGGGTAATGGATATTCGTTGATGGTGTGGCCGTCGGCCGGATCGAAGACGAGCAGCGACAACCCGGGTTCGGCGTCGCGCGAAGGCGCGCCGGTCACCGTGTAACCGGCATTGGAGCTGGCCAGACTCGATGTCGACAACGGTGTGACATCATCGCGTCGCCAGGCCAAGTCGGCGTGATCACCGGCGTCTCGGAATGCCACTAGTTGGGTTTCGGGGCCGCCGCCGGACACGATCAGGCCCTGCGGAGTGACGGTGGGCGGGGTCTGTGCGAGGAACCCCAGCGGTACAGACCATCGAGGCTTCCCGTCGGAGGCGTTGAGTGCCCACAGCTGAAGATCGCGGCCATTGACGTAGATAGTGGATCCGTCGGCGGACAGCACCGGGCTGGCCAGGACTCCGGCGGCGACCGCGTCGCTGGTCCAGGCTCGGGCAAGTTGGCCTGCGCGATACCTGAGTCCGACCAGCTCCGCAACGGGCGCGCCCGGTTGCCAGACACCGATTACCAACATTCCACTTGCCGTCGAGAAAGCCGGGGCGGCCGCGACGGGGCACCCTCGCCGGGCCGGCGCGCAATCGGCGAGTCCGCGCCCCGGATCGGTGGGATCGATGCCCTCTACCAAGTCCACCGGGTTGCCGGCCACGGTGCCGCGGTGCGCGTTGAAAACGAGTAGCTGTCCTAGATGTGTACTGACCAGCAGCCGACCGTTTCCCAGAAAACGAGGCGTCGATGGCATCCCGATGACGGGCTGTCGCCAGCGGGTCCATTGGGTGGGCGGAAAGGAGATGATCGCCCCTGGTTGTCCGACATAGAGGTTGTCGAAGCCGTCGAACAGCGGGCCAGCGAAGCCGCCGCCCTGCGCCAGGCGAACGCACCAACGCTGCCGGCCGTTGTCGTTGTTCTCCCACTCCATGAGTGAGCATCCGACCCGGGTCTGCGCATTCAACGCAACGTAACTACGGGAACTCAGCGCGGGTCCGGCTGCCAAGCTGCCTTTCACCGAGCGCGTCCACCGTAGTTTGAGCGCCGTGGCACCGGTCGTAGTGGTGTAGCTGCTGTTGGCGGCATCACCGTATTGCGCGGGCCAGCCTTGTGCTGGCGCCGCGTCAACCCATGAGTCCGTGTTGCCGCAACCGCCGAGAGTGACCGTGAGCACGGCCGCCAGGAGACATCGGGCAAGCACCTGATTTTTTTGCAGGGTTCTGAAATCCTTCCCCAACGCTGGCTGCCCAACGGCGGACCTGGTGGTCTTGCGTGAGCATCGATCGAGTACAGGTGAGGGTAACTGGTGCCGGCTCGCCTCCGCGTGAAGCCCGGCTTCTCAGACCATCGTTCCCGCGCGCAATTTGGCCGGGCTAAGCTTTCCGCCCATGACGACCATGTGGGGTGCGCCGCTGCATCGTCGCTGGTTTGGATCTCGGCTGCGCGATCCGCGCCAGGCCAAGTTCCTTACGCTGGCGTCGTTGAAGTGGGTGTTAGCCAATCGCGCCTACACTCCGTGGTATCTGGTGCGCTACTGGCGGCTGTTGAAGTTCAAGCTGGCCAACCCGCACATCATCACCCGTGGCATGGTGTTTCTCGGCAAGGGGGTCGAGATTCACGCGACGCCCGAACTAGCGCAGTTGGAGATTGGGCGCTGGGTGCACATCGGAGATAAGAACACGATCCGCGCGCACGAGGGCTCGCTGCGGTTTGGTGACAAGGTGGTGCTCGGCCGCGACAACGTCATCAACGCCTACCTCGACATCGAGCTAGGGGATTCGCTGTTGATGGCCGACTGGTGCTACATCTGCGATTTTGACCACCGCATGGACGACATCACGTTGCCGATCAAAGATCAGGGCATCGTCAAGTCGCCGGTGCGGATCGGACCGGACACGTGGATCGGTGTGAAGGCGACAGTGCTGCGCGGCACGTCTATTGGACGCGGTTGTGTGCTGGGATCGCACGCTGTGGTTCGCGGGGTCATCCCCGATTATTCGATCGCCGTAGGCGCACCAGCCAAAGTGGTGAAGAACCGGAAGGTGTCCTGGGAGGCCGCGGCCGCGCAGCGCGCCGAACTTGCTGAGGCACTAGCCGATATAGAACGCAAAAAGGCGGCCCAGTAAGTCGGTGCACTGCCAGTTCGCGCGGGCGGCAAAATTATGCGGTCACAGCGCAATAACCGCAATGCTTGAAGAGCGTAGGCTGCGGTTCGTGCCGCGAGATCATTGGCCCAGAGTTCGTTGATATCTGAAATCGCCTTAACGGCAGTCTGATTCCCTCATTATGATTCGCCAATAGGGCCTACCCGGTTGGCGCGATTCACGTCGCAGGGTGGTGGCGACTGTCGTATTTCGCCTCCGCTCAGGCCAGTGGCGTCCGCTACGAAGATGAGCGCTGGTTGATCCCCGACAGGACTATTCGGGATGATCATCAACTTTGAAATCGAACTTGACGTCGCCGGCATCGACATCAGTGACAGTCACCCAGATTCCGTACTTCTTGCTGCCGTCGGTGAGGTGACACCGCAGCGTCGCACCTTCGGCGCCTTTCAGGTGGTCTGGGCAGGTCACTGAGTCTGGCCTGGCGCCCACCTGCTGGAACAGCTTATTGCTGATTATTCGGGCGACCTGGTCCTTGTCCACCGTTTCCACCATGTCGAATCCGACGTCCCGGCCGTCAACGCTGGTCACCGTGACGTTGACGTTGAAGTCTTGCCCCTGGACCTTCATCTGGCAATTCAGCTGCGCCCCTACCTTTGCCGGCAGGTCGCCTGGGCAGGTCACCGATTCCGGCTTGTTGCCGTCGGAGTCGGTCATCTTGGCGGTGATCTGATTGGCGACATCGCTTTTGCTTACCGAGTGCGAGGACGATCCGATCGAACACGAGCAGGCTCCGGCGCTGGCCATCAGCCCTACTGCAGCACCTGACACCAGCAACGTGCGAACGATCGTGTGAGCCATATCGCCTCCCTGGCGTCGATAACTGCGAATTGGCCGATAATCGCATGCCAAACAGGTTCTGGTGAGTGTATCGGGAAAGATCCGCTAAATATGGACGTTGCTGTGATATCGGCGCAGGGCTTCCAGACGCTCGGTGTTGTGGTCGACGATCGGCGGTGGGTATTCGGGTGGTCGCGCGCTCGCTGGGGGCTCAACATCGTCGGCGACGCGTAGTTCGGGGATCCATCGTCGAACGTAGACGCCTGTCGGGTCGAATTTTTGGCTTTGTCTGGTTGGGTTGAACACTCGGAAATACGGCGCGGCATCGGTGCCGCATCCCGCGCACCACTGCCACCCGTGCTGATTGCTGGCCAAATCGCCGTCCACGAGTTGATTCAGGAACCAACTGGCGCCCCACTGCCATGGCAGATGAAGGTCTTTGACCAGAAATGATGCGGTGATCATTCGCGCCCTGTTGTGCATGAACCCGGTCTCGCGGAGCTGACGCATACCGGCATCGACGATCGGAAAACCGGTTTCGCCGGCTTTCCATGCCTCGAATAACCGCCGGGCTTCAGCGCCCGTCTCCATAGGGATGCTGTCGAACGCGCTGTTCCAGTTGCGCCAGGCGCTGTTCGGCCAGTGGAACAGAACCGCGGCATAAAAGTCGCGGAATGCCAGCTGTCGCAGATACATTCCTGCGCCGGTGCTGCTTAGATCCAGGCCGTCGACCATCGTCCGGGGATGGATGGTGCCGAACTTGAGATGCGCCGACATTCGGCTGGTGCCCGACAGGTCCGGCCGGTCGCGGTCGTGGTTGTAGCGGTCCAGTCCGTCGTCTCGGAACGCTGCCCATTGCGCAAGCGCCGCTGTCTCGCCGGCAGTGATGCCGATCGAGACGCCAGGGTCTGGGATTTCGCAGTGTTCGTCGGTCACCTGCGTCGGTTCCAGCCAGTGAGCCGAATCGGCGCTGGATTTCGGCGGCGGCCGCCACCCGGTTTCGCGCCAGTTGCGATAGAACGGTGTGAAGACTTTGTAGGGGGAGCGGTCGGCCTTGGTGACACGGCCGGGTGAAACCAGATACGGAGACCCCGTCGCCACCAGCGGCACTGAACCGAGCTCGGTGCGTACCCGCGCGTCGCGGCGTCGCCCAAACGGTGTGAAATCTGCAGAGATATGCACCGACGACGCGTCGATTTCCTTAACGATTTGCGGAATACGCTCTTCGGGCCGCCCGTGGCTCACCAGTAGCCGGCCGTCCAGCTCGTCGTTGAGGTGCCGCAGCGAGTCACCGAGGAATTGCAGGCGCCGCTGGCCCGCCGACGCCACGAGGCGTGGGTCGAGCACAAAGCAGGCCAGCACTTCGTCGTTGTCGGCGGCGGCCACAAGTGCCGGGTGATCGCGCAGTCGTAGATCGCGGCGAAACCACAACACCGATGTCATTTCGCGGTTCAGCGGTTGAGTTGCCAGATGTGTGTCGACAGCACGGTGGCGAATGCGCACCACAGTGGGTAAGGCAGCAGCGCCCATCCAGCTTGCGGGTCGGCATCGCCGGTTCTCCGGACGAGGTCGGCGCTGCTGGCCGTGAGCGCTGCTGCACCGATCGAAGCGGCTCCCAGTTTGCGGTAGCCGAAGAACAGCCAACTCCATCCGGCGTTGAGGAGCAGGTTGACGCCCAACGCGCCGATGTATCGGCGTGTCTTGTCACGGCTTCCCGCGGCGCGAAGTCGGTCGATGGCTACCGCGGAGGTGGTCGCGATGTCTGCGTAGAGTGCCGTCCAGGCCACCGGGAATACCTTGGCGGGCGGCTGATACGGCGGCTTGCGGAGCTGCGCATACCAGGTGAGGTTGCGCCCGGGGTTAGCCAGACTGCCGCTGCCGGATGCCGCCGCAACTGCCAAGCCGGTGAGGGCCAAGGTCAAGCGCTCAGGTTTGGTACCCATTGGGGTGCTCCTCTCGGGTCGTTTGGGGCTTCCAGTGGCCGTCCGATCAGGGCGATACTGGCCGGGATGAGCGGGGTGCTCGCTATGAACGTTTCCAACCGGAGTTCCCGGGGTCAATGGTGTTGCCTGGCTGGATGCAAGGCCAGAGGCAACACAAGTAAGCATTTCAGTATATTAAACATTAATCAATTGAAATTTCCTGGAATCTGGATGTGGTGCACAGCGCTATGGAATCTGACGCGTGGCCCGAACGGGCCGCACTGGAAGCGTTGATCGCGGCTGACGTTCGCGAGCTATCGGCCGAATCCGATCAGATCGGTCGGATTTTCGCTTTGTCGCACGACGTGCGACCCGCCGACTTCCGCGCTCTGTTGCACATAATGGTGGCTGAAACTGCCGGCCAGCCGATGACGGCGGGGGATCTCAGCCAGCGTATGGGTATGTCGGGTGCCGCCATCACCTACTTGGTAGACCGGCTGATCGAGTCTGGCCATATTGTTCGGGAAGCTCACCCCGCTGACCGGCGCAAGGTCGTTCTTCGGTACGCCGAACAGGGACTCGACACCGCTCGGTCGTTTTTTAACCCGCTGGGGGTGCACACTCATGCTGCGCTCAGAGATCTGCCGGACGCCGACCTGCAGGCCGCACATCGTGTCTTTACTGGGGTTGTGGTCGGAATGCGCGGGTTTCAGGCTGAATTGGATTCTCTGCCGACGTGATCGGCGTCTAGGTTGAGCCCAGCGATCGGGAACGTACTAATCGATGGTGTTGAGCGCGGCGACCAAACCCTCGACGTCTGCGACGGTTACGGTAAGGGCGGAATGGTCGCGAAATCCGACGACACGGTGGATCCGTGGCTCGAAGTGGATGCAGACCCCGGCCTGTGCGTTGGTTCCGAAGGTAAGTCCGTCGTCTGTCAACGGCAAGTGAAAACTGATCAGGTTTCGGCAATCGAAAATTGACCAGCTTGGTTTCATTGGTCCTCGGCTGTGGTGGTGTGGCCGAGGTCTCGGTCTTTGATGCGGTAGCTGTCTCCTTTGAGGGCGATGACTTCGGCGTGATGGACGAGTCGGTCGATCATGGCGGCGGCGACTACGTCGTCGCCGAACACTTCGCCCCACCGCCCGAAGGGCTTATTCGAGGTGACGATGAGACTGGCCCGTTCGTAACGCGACGACACGAGTTGGAAGAACAGATTGGCGGCTTCGGGTTCAAACGGGATGTAGCCGACTTCATCGACAACCAGCAGGGGGTAGCGGGCCAGCCGCGCCAATTCGGCTTGCAGGGTGCTGTTGTGATGGGCGCGAGCAAGACGATCAACCCATTGCGAAGCGGTCGCGAACGCAACGCGGTGACCTGCTTGACAAGCGCGCATCGCAATCCCGATCGCCAGGTGGGTCTTGCCGGTCCCTGGTGGGCCGAGGAACACCACGTTGTCTTTAGCGGTGACGAAGTCCAGGGTGCCCAGATGGGCGATGATGTCGCGTTTGAGACCGCGGGCATGATCGAAGTCGAACTCTTCCAACGATTTACGTGATGGGAAGCGGGCAGCGCGGATGCGCCCTTCGCCGCCGTGAGATTCCCGAGCCGACACCTCACGCTGCAGACACGCCGCGAGGAATTCTTCATAGCTCCACGCTTCGGTTCGGGCGCGCTCAGCGAGACGTTCGATGGCCTCACGCAGCGTCGGGGCTTTCAACACCCGGGTCAGATACGCCAGCTCGGCGGTGACATCACGGCTGCTGGTCGCGGTCTTGGCAGCCATCACGCCACCGGCCCGTCAAGGCCCAACAAGGCGTCGTAATCAGCGAGACGGCGTTGTTCGACCTCCACGTGATGCGGTGGACCAACAACCTCGAGCCGTTTGCGCCGCAGCAGTTTCGCGGCCTGGACATGTTCGGGATCGCTGATCGTTTGATGTTTGGCCCAGATCCGGTCGTGGTCGGCGACCAGCGTGCCGTCACACCAGACCCGCACCCGGTTTAGATCTGCGATGATCTCGATACGGCGGCCGATCGCGGCCGGATGCACCGAGTAATCGTTGCTGTCGAGGCGCACGTAATGATCGCGAGGCAACCGCGTTGAGCGTCGCCATCCGATGCTGGGCCCAACCGGCGGCAATGCCAGCATCGCTGCGGTATCGGCGGCGATGCGATCTGCTGGCCGGCATCCCAGCACCCGATGCTGGCGGTGGTTGGCCCCCACCAGCCAGGCCTGCAACTGGATGTTGAAATCGGCTGGGGAGCCAAACACCCGCCCCGGCAAAAACGCCCGCTCCAAATAGTCATGGAACCGTTCAACCAGACCCTTGGCCTCAGGATCAGCGGGTTTACAGATCCCTACCGTGGTGGCCAAGGTCCCGCGGAAAGCCTGACATGCCGGGGTCAACTCTGGTCGGCGTGCCCGCCACCGCCCGACCGCGCCCTCACCATCCCACACCAACACCCGTGGAACCGCACCCAACGTCGAAAGATGCTGCCACCAACCGGCATACAAGTCTTCGGCAGCGCGTGTCGGAATCAACAGCGCCGAAGCCCACCGTGAATACCCACACACCATGGTCAACACCGGTAACGTCGCCGCCCTACGAACCTGGCCATACCCCACCGGCACCACAACATCGGGAAACCAGAAGTCACACTGCCCGACCTCACCGGCCACATACGTCGTCCGTGACACCGGATCCGGCGCCAAATACAGTGGCCGTAACTCACGCACCCGCCCACTCAGTGTGCGGATCGAATACGACCAACCGATCCGCTCAGCAATCACCGTCGCCGGCATCCGCGGATAGGCCGCCAACAACTCCCGAATCCGCGGCTCGGCCTCATCAGCAACAGAACCCCTCACCGCACGCCGATACTTCGGCGGCCCATCAGAAGCCAACGCCGACTTCACCGTATTCCGCGAAATACCCATCACCCGCGCAATCTCGGCAATCGGCAACTGCTCCGACCGGCGCAACCGGCGAATCTCAGCCCAATCCTCCACGTTCAACACCTGCCTCCTCCTTGACACATAGCCAAGGCACTCTAGGAAGCTGGTCAATTTTCAATTGCCGCCCACTGGTCAGTATTCAGTTGCCGCCGACATCGTCGACCATCGACAGTCGTGGGCCCACCGCAGTCCACCATCGGTACGGCCCGGTGATATGGGCGTCGCTGATGTTCGACAACCGCGTTTCGGCGCGAAACGGCCCGTAGCGCGCTACAAAAAGGCCACCGTCGGTCAGTGTCACGCCCTGGGCGGCTGGCCACCGAAACGGCAGCCACATCGGGGCCAGCCAAGGGTCGTAGCGGTAGGCGAAGTGTCTGCCCACGTCCTGCGGCTTCATCGCATAGCTCCGATTTCTCGCGCCTAATAAGCTGATCTACCGATGAAAGGCTACTGGCGTCACGGCGCTGCGGCCGCGCGCCGCAGCTCACCCCAGGATATTGCTGCGCGCGCAGTTCGGTGCTGTGGAAGTGGCGTGGTGGATCATTGACGGGAGACAACAAGGCGACTCCGAAAGGCGGATGCTCGGATGCTGGGACTTATCACGCGGTTGCTGACCCAACTCGCTGAGGCAGCGGGGTTGGTCGTCGGAGTGCGGGTGGGCACCGAAGAACCTGCCCACACTGTTGAACAGATCGGCAATGGCCTGCAGATCCGCCGTTACGGCCCTCGTGTCGCAGCAGAGACCGTCGTCAGTGACACAGAAGAAGGCGCGCGTAGTCGTGGATTCCGTGCGCTGGCCGGCTACATTTTCGGTGCAAACCACGCCAGTTCGAAAATCGCGATGACAGCTCCCGTCAGCCAGCAACGCGGCGAGGACGGTGGAGGCGAACGAATCGCGATGACGGCTCCAGTATCGCAGGAGGCTGGGCCCGACGGTGCCTGGGCAATTCGGTTTTTCATGCCGGCCCAATGGACGCTGGACACCCTGCCTGAGCCAAACAATAACGCGGTCAAACTCGTCGCGGTGCCGGCTGAGAACTTCGCGGTATTGCGTTTCACCGGTGACCGTGGACCGAGTGCGGTTGCGTCGCGGACCGAAGAATTGCTCGGTTTGCTCGAGGACACCGAGTTCGCGCCGGCTGGTCCACCAGTGGCTTGGTTCTACGACCCGCCATGGACTCTTCCGTGTCTGCGCCGCAACGAGGTTGCCGTTCCGGTATCGAGACGCTGATCGAGGTCGCTGGCGTAGTTCACCCGTCATGCTTTGCCGGAGGTCAACGCGGAATCGACGTCGGCATCGGCACGGGCGTCAGGCCGAGCTCGTCGGTGACGCTCTTGGTGACCCCGCCATCCACGCTAGGCCGAGGTCCGGGCCACCGACGCCTCCACCGGTAGGTGATGCTTGACGGGCCGGACCATCAACGTGAACGTCAGCACCACGCCGAGTCCAAACGAGGTGCCGGCCAGCCACCAATACGCGTCCTCCACTACTGGGCCGCTCCCACCTCATACGATGCTGGCGTGGCCGTTGTGGCCTCGTCGCTGCCGGGTTTGATCAACAGGGCAACGATCGCCCAGGCGACAGCCGAGCCAGCCGCGAAGGAAGCCAGGTAGTGCCACCAGTGGACCAAGAAATCCATGCCAGATTCTCCTTAGCTGACCACGATTTCGGCGCGGCGATTTTGGAAGCGACCCTCAGGTGTGTCGTTGCTGGCGATCGGATTCATCGAACCAAGCCCCTCAGTGGAGACGAGATGGCGGGCAACGCCATGGGCAACGAGGAAGTCTGCGACGAGAGCAGCGTGCTGAGTGCTCAATTCGATGTTGATGCCCTCGCTGCCAGTGCTATCCGTGTAGCCGTTGATCCGCACGCGCGCGTTCGGACAAACCTTGAGTTTGTCTGCCACCCGGGACAGGATCTGACTGACGGCCTGGTTTAGGTCGACCTCGTCGTTTCCAAAGGGAATCGGCCCGTCCATCACGGTGTTGATGGAATCCTGCAAGCCGGTGCAGCGGCTAGGAGCCGAGGTGGCACGGGCCGTTGTCAGGGTCGGCAGGTCTCCGGTCGGCCCGGTAACAGACTGCGGTCGCTTGAACACGCTGTTATCGATCGCCGCTAGCAACAACGGAACAACCAGTAGGCCGAGAAGCCAGGGAATGCCAAGCGGACGCCGTTGGAATCTCGGAATTCGTTGCGTTTCAGTGGGCGCAGCCGATCCATCCAAGCCGGCACTAGAACCCACCACCGCTCCTCCCGCCGATTGTTGCACAGTACTAAGACAACGGTGGACCTACAACAGGTGTACAGACTTCGTGGACCAGTTTCTGGGGCGCGCGACCGTGCATCACAGGCGTGTCGGGCCTCGTTGCCGGTGGAAGGTGCATATTTGAGACGCGCTATGTCAGAAAGCAAATCAGACGTCGTTTCCTGAAGCCGATGGATCGGAGGTTGGTATGTGATAGCTATGGGTGCCATGTCGATGTTGGGTATCGATCTAGTCCAGCCGCTGTTCGTGGTCAAGGCGGCCATGCGCTGATGAGTGCGGCAAAGGGTGTTCGTAAACGCACGGTTGCGTTCATTACCGGCGCCGCTCGTGGCATGGGGCGAGCCCACGCGGTGCGGCTGGCCAACGAGGGGGCCGATATCGTCGCCGTCGACCTGTGTGACCAGATCGCCAGTGTGCCCTACCCGCTCGCCAGCGGCGATGACCTGGCCACAACAGTCAAGCTGGTCGAAGACACCGGTGCCGGCATCGTGGCCCGCAAAGCTGATGTGCGCGATCGTGCTTCGTTAACCGCCGCGCTGAGCGCCGGCCTTGACGCGTTCGGCCGGGTGGACATCGTGGTGGCCAACGCCGGGATCGGCGCACAGGACTGGCAGGACGTGCTCGACGTAAACCTGACCGGTGTCTACCACACGGTCGACGTCGTGGCGCCAACGATGATCGCGCAAGGCGACGGGGGATCGATCGTGCTGATTAGCTCGGCGGCGGGGCTAGTAGGCACCGCACTTGCCCAGGCGGGTTCTATCGGCTACGCGGCCGCCAAGCATGGTGTCGTGGGGTTGATGCGCGTATACGCAAATCTCCTTGCGCCGCACAATATCCGAGTCAACTCGATTCATCCCTGTGGGGTGCGAACACCAATGATCGACAATGAATACTCGCGGCACCTGATCGAGGTCTCGGCGGCGACAACACGGTGGTGCCGGATTGGAGCAACGCGCTGCCTGTGCAGATCCTTGAACCCGAAGACATTGCCAACGCGGTGGCCTGGCTCGTCTCCGACGCAGCCCGATACATCACCGGCGTGACGTTGCCCGTTGATGCCGGGTTCGTAAACAAGCGCTAAGAGCTTTCATCGACAGCTCGTGACAATTGCCCGGCGCTGGCCGGTGTCAAAAATCAGTGGGCTGGTGGTTGTTCCGCCGCTACGGTGTGCACCATGTTGACTGATCCGCTAATCGTGGCCGTCATTGGCGATTTCGACGACTCCTACGCCCCGCACGTGGCTACCAATGCGGCAATTGCCCATTCCGCGGCGGCGCTCGGACTCAGGGTCTCGGTGGACTGGCTACCTACCGAACCGCTGGTCTCCGATCTTGGCTCGATCGTAACTGCTGACGCGCTGTGGTGCGCCCCGGGAAGCCCCTACCGCAGCCTGCTCGGGGCGCTTGCCGCACTGCGCTTCGGACGCGAAAACGCCGTGCCGACACTGGGCACATGCGGGGGATGTCAACACATCATTCTCGAATACGCCCGCAACGTTCTCGGGTTCGATGACGCACAGCACGCCGAATACGATCCGTATAGTTCTGTGCTGTTCATCTCGTCGCTGACGTGCTCGCTGGCTGGCCAAACCATGCCAGTGAATCTGCGGCCAGGGTCTTTGGCCGTCCAGTGCTGCGGAGCAAGTCGGACCGCCGAGCAGTACTACTGCAATTTCGGGCTCAACCCGGTCTACCGACAGCAGATCGAAGAAGGCGGCTTGATCGTCACCGGGACCGACGATGACGATGAGGCCCGCATCTTCGAGTTGCCAAGCCATCCGTTCTACGTGGCGACGTTGTTCGTGCCGCAGAATCGGTCGACCATCGAACAACCGCATCCCATCGTGACAGGCCTGTTGCTGGCCGCCGCTAAACGCGCCTCGTCGAAGGCCGCAGACGAAAGAGATATCGCCGTTGAAATCTGATCCAGGTACAACCTGGGCCGGGCCGTAGAACAGTGAATTTTGCGGTGCCCCAATCGGAAAAATGCACTTATGTGCAGCCTTCGGAACAAGACGGCGTAACTTTGACCTCACGGTTGTTGGGACACCTCGGCGTGGCCGAGAGTATTCGCTAGCCAACCAAGCTGACCTGCTCGGTTGGCCGCAGCCGGGTGCAGGGGCAACGCCTCGATTGGCTCTTCTGTGCGACGCGTGAAAACTGGGCTACCTGTGGCCCGCCAAAGCCATGGCTAACCGCCGTCAGACAAGCACAAGCTGCCTGAACCTTGGCGAACTGGGGCGAGCTTGGTGCTTGCTTTTGGTGAGTGTGTTGGCCTTTAGGCTGTGGTGAGGTCTTGGACGCGTAGAGATGAGTGTTTTGGTGTTGGTGGTGGGGTGGGCCATGGTTCGGGTTTGGGGCGTTGGCGTACGACTTGGGGCCACCAGAACCATTTGCCGAGTAGGGCGGCGATTGCTGGTGTCATGAAGGCTCGGACGATGAGGGTGTCGAAGAGTAGTCCCATTCCGATGGTGCTGCCGACTTGGGCCATGACGCGTAGTTCGCTGACGGCGAAGGACATCATGGTGAAGGCGAAGACGAGGCCGGCGGCGGTGACGACGGATCCGCTGCCGCCCATGGCTCGGATGATGCCGGTGTTGATTCCGGCGTGGATTTCTTCTTTGAGTCGGGCGACGAGGAGCAGGTTGTAGTCTGCGCCGACGGCGAGCAGGATGATGACGGCCATTGCGAGCACCATCCAGTGCAGTTCTACGCCGAGGATGTGTTGCCAGATGAGCACTGAGAGTCCAAAGGATGCTCCTAGTGAGAAGACGACGGTTCCGACGATGACGGCTGCGGCGACGGCGCTGCGGGTGATGATCAGCATGATGATGAAGATGAGGCAGAGTGCGGCGATTCCGGCGATGAGTAGGTCGTAGGTGTTGCCGTTGGACATGTCTTTGAACATGGCGGCGGTTCCGGCTAGGTGGATGGTGGATCCTTCTAGTGGTGTGCCTTTGATGGCTTCTTTGGCGGCGGTTTTGATTTTGTCGATGCGGTCGATGCCGGCTTGGGTCATGGGGTCGCCTTCATGGCTGATGATGAAGCGCACCGCGTGTCCGTCTGGTGAGAGGAATTGTTTCATGCCGCGTTTGAAGTCGGCGTTGTCGAATACCTCGGGGGGCAGATAGAACGAGTCGTCGTTGCGTGAGGCGTCGAAGGCTTCGCCCATTGCTGATGAGTCTTTTTGCATCGCTGCGGCTTGGTCCTGCATGCCTTTCTGCGTGGAATGCATCCTTAGCATTGCGGCCTTCGTGCTCTTTAGGGTCTGGATTGTCTTTTCCTGAGTTGCTGTCAGCTGCGGAAGCAGCGTGTCCAGACGTTTTATCAGCGGCAGCAGGTTGTCGATGTCCTCGGACGTGAGGTCGATACCGTCGAGGGTGTCGAACACTGACCGGATTGCCCAGCAGACGGGGATGTCGAAGCAGTGTTTTTCCCAGTAGAAGTAGTTGCGGATGGGGCGGAAGAAATCGTCGAAGTCGGCGATGTGGTCCCGCAGCTCCCGGACGTCAACCGCTGTCTTCTGAGTCTGAGTAAGTATGCCGTGGTTCGCCTCGGCCAACTGCTGGCTGACGTCAACGAGCTGTTGTAGCTCATCGATGTTTTGCTGCATGTAGTCGGCTTGTTTGAGCAGGTTTGTTGTTAGTTGTTGGTTGTATTTTTCGGTGAGTTTTTGGGTGGTGCCTTGCATGCTGATGAGGAATGGGATGGAGGTGTGTTCGATGGGTTTGCCGTCGGGGCGGGTGATGGCTTGTACGCGTGATATTCCTTCGACGGCGAAGATGGCTTTGGCGATTTTGTTGATGACGAGGAAGTCGGCTGAGTTGCGTAGGTCGTGGTCGCTTTCGACCATGAGTACTTCGGGGTTCATTCGGGCTTGGGAGAAGTGGCGTTCGGCGGCGGCGAATCCTTCGTTGGCGGGTAGGTCTGAGGGTAGGTAGGCGCGGTCGTTGTAGTTGGTGTGGTATCCGGGCAGGGTTAGTAGTCCGACCAGTGCTAGGGCCATGGTGGCGATCAGGATGGGGCCGGGCCAGCGTACGACGGCGGCTCCGATCTTGCGCCAGCCTCGTACTCGTGCCATGCGTTTGGGTTCGAGGAGTTTGCCGAATCGGCTTGTGACGACGATGATTGCCGGTCCGAGGGTCAGTGCGGTGACCACGACGATGACCATGCCGATCGCTAGTGGCACGCCGAGGGTTTGAAAGTAGGGCAGTCTGGTGAAGCTTAGGCAGAAGGTGGCTCCGGCGATGGTGAGTCCAGAGCCTAAGACGACGTGGGCGGTTCCGCTGAACATCGTGTAGTAGGCCGATTCGCGGTCTTGGCCGCTGCCGCGGGCTTCTTGGTAGCGACCGATGAGGAAGATGGCGTAGTCGGTGGCTGCGGCGATGGCGAGCACGACGAGCAGGTTGGTGGCGAACGTTGATAGGCCGATGATGTGGTGGTAGCCAAGGAATGCCACGACTCCGCGGGCGGCCAGGAGTCCAAAAACGACCATGGACAGCATGATTGCGGCGGTGATGATGGATCGGTATACCAGCAGCAGCATCACGATGATTACGGTGAAGGTCACCATTTCCATGACTTGCAGACTGCGGTCGCCGGCTTGTTGTTGATCGGCTGATAGGGCGGCGAAGCCGGTGATGAAGACGTTGACCCCGGGTGGTGGGGTGAGGCTGTCGATGATGTTTTGCACCGATTCGACCGACTCGTTGGCCAGGGACTCGCCTTGATTGCCGGCTAGTTGTACTTGAACGTAGGCGGCTTTGCCGTCGCTGCTTTGGGCGCCGGTGGCGGTTAGGGGATCGCCCCAGAAGTCTTGGAGGGACTGGACGTGTGTGGTGTCGGCTTTGAGCTTGACGATCATTTGATCGTAGAAGTGGTGGGCGTCAGCGCCGAGGGGTTTTTGGCCTTCCAGCACGATCATCGCTGTGCTGTCGGAGTTGCCTGTCTCAAAGACTTTGCCCATGCGTTTCATTGAGATCATCGCGGGGGCTTGTTCGGGGCTCATGGACACCGCTTGCATCTGTCCGACGACTTCGAGCTGGGGCACGATGACGTTGAGGGCCACGATGACAGCTGCCCAGCCAAGGATCAGTGGGATGGCGAAGGTGCGGATCATCCGCGGCAGCCATGGTCGCGCCGGGGCAGGTAGCGGCGCGAATGCGTCGGTGGGTGCCTCTGTTGTGGGGGCGCTCATGCGGACTTCACAAAGCAGTAGGTCAAGGCGTTCACCCCGGTTGTGGTCCTCTCGGCTTTGACTTTGTCATCGACGGTGATTCGGCAGGTGATTGAGTCGCCGTCGCCTTGGGCCAGGATGGTCGGCGCTGCAGACGGTGCGGTGGTTTTTAGGGTGAGTTTCCAGGGCAGGACCGCGTTGTCGGCGCGCTGTGGTTTCGCGTCGAGGTCGAGGTAGTTGATGTCGGCGTGGCTTCCCGAGCCAGAAATCTCATAGGTCACGACCTTGGGGTCGAACGGCTCGGCGTCGTTAGCGAAGACTTTCGGTGTGACCATGATGCCTTCGGAACCAAAGAAGCTGCGGATTCGGTTGACCGAGAAACCGCCGATGGCCACCACGACCAGGATCAGCAGCGGAATCCAGGCACGCTTGAGGTGTCCGATCATTGTGGCCCCCGGCGTCGATCGACACCACGATCACCGATAACCGCTTGAGCCAACCCCGCCACCGACATGGTGACCGCACCGCTGATCACGCCACCGCCATCGACGCCATCGACACACAACCGGCCATAGAGCGTGGTCAGGCTCAGTGGCCCATGACGGGTCGCGTTCATCACTGACATCCCCTTTTTATTGCCGGATGGCGTCGATATCGGTCAGACACCACAAACCCGATCGGCACCCGAACAGATTTCAGAGTACGGCGAAAATTATGAACGGTGCCGGAAGAATATGTGACACGCATCCTAATTTGGATGCTCATGTTGAGACATTCATGCTGAGTTTGTGGCTTTCGTCGAGCAATTGGGTGGGTACTTCGAGTCCAACGGCACGACCTGGCTGACGGGTCAATTGCAGCGTTGGCTGCTGGTGCAAAAGCGGCGAATCTCCTTATCTCAAAACCGATCCCGCATGCTGAGCCGCGAAACCCTATGGACGCCAGGGTAGGTGGTGCCGGCTGCGGCGACTCTACAGCGTCGGCAACCGAATGCAATCAAATGCGTTTTTTTGCAGCAACTTTTAAGTATATGACTAGGTAGTTCTCGGTTGCGGTAGATCCTCGAGATACGGATTTAGTGCAGGTAGAAAGCAATTTTGAGCAATCTTCGAATGGTTCTCGATTAAAACTCTAGTATCTCTCGATTGCATCTCTAGCAACTCTCAATGTGAGCTAGTCATTCTGCCTTTTGAGTTTTCGCTTCGGCAGATCCGGAGGATCTATGAGCAGTGCGGTGCTCACGCGCGTTGATGTCAGATGTGTCCGAAACCGCTGTGCTGGCGTGTCGCAGCGGGGTCGGCTTCTGATGGTCGGCACCAGACGTGAACGGGCCACGCTCCCTGCTGCCCGATCTATCTGAAAGCCCGAATTGCCCAGATCGTGTCTGACTCCAACCCACGAGTCATCATCCGGTCGTCCCAAAGGCGTTGAAGTCGGACTTCACTGGCTGAACTACGCAAAGCTCGTGTTCCGCAGGTCTGACAGTGCCGGAGCACCGCACCGGTGAGATTGCCCGCCAGGCTGACGTTGGTTGTGTTCTAGCCACTTAGGGGCTAGGAATTAGGCCTCGGGTATTGCGCCCAGATGCCAGGTCGAACGCAGTCAAGCGAAGACGCCCCGGGCAGCGTGCCGCCCGAAGACCTGGGTATGTGGTTCGTCCGCGCCGCTTGACTCGATCGGCCCATCGCGCAGGTCCTCGCGGATTCGCCGGCATCCTGTCGATGTTCGGTGCACCATTGATGTCCATGAGTGCTCACAAAGGCATCCGGCCACTGCTCGACACCGCCCTCGATCGCGCGATAATCCCAGGCTATACGCGTATCGGTTATCGGCTCCGGCGGTTGGGCGAGACCGACGATCCACCACCCGGTGCCTTGAAAGGCAGAACTGCGCTTGTGACCGGCGCCAATCGCGGAATCGGCAAGGCGGTGGCCGCAGGCCTGGCGAAGTTGGGTGCCACTGTTGTGCTGGCCGTACGTGACCGTGCGCGCGGTGAACGGGCCAGTGAGGAGATCGTTGCCGAAGATTCGGATGCCGACGTTCGGGTGGAGGTGTGCGATGTGTCGAACCTGGCCGACGTCACCGCATTCGCCGCTGACCTGTCCAGCCGAATGTCACGGCTGGATGTGCTCATCCACAATGCCGGTGTGCTGCCCGACGCCCGAGTTGAGACTCCTGACGGCCATGAGCTCACTTTGGCTACCCATGTTCTGGGGCCGGTGCTGTTGACCGAGCGGCTGGTCCCAATACTGGCCAATTCCGGTGATGCGCGGGTAATCCTGATGTCGTCTGGCGGAATGTATACCCAACCGCTGCCTGTCGCGGATCCCGAGTACCGCGACGGCCGATACCGTGGCGTCACTGCCTACGCGCGCACCAAGCGAATACAGGTGGCGCTCACCCCGATCTTGGCGCGCCGCTGGGCCGGCCAGCACATCCGCGTGTACTCCATGCACCCGGGATGGTCGGATACTCCCGGCGTGGCCGCAGCGCTCCCGGGCTTCCGGGCGCTGACCGGTCCGATGTTGCGCACCGCGGCCGAGGGCGCGGACACGGCTGTATGGCTCGCGGCGACCAGCCCAGCGCAGCCAACGGGCCGCTTCTGGCACGATAGGCGACCACGCACCGAGCACTATTTGCCGCGGACCCGTTACAGCGTCAATGATCGTGCGCTGCTGTGGCGTTATTGTGCAGAGGCGGTTGGTATCGAGGATCTCTAGCGGTCCGGTAACGCATGCTCGATGATCGGCAGCCGTTGTTGCGGTTGCCGTTCACTGCGCTTGGCAGCTAGATAAACTTGTGCGGTTTCCTGAGCCACGTTCTGCCAGTCGAAGTCTGAGGTGAGTCGCTGCCGGGCGGCCGTCGCCCGTTGATGTGCGGCAGTCGGGTCGTCGAGCACGGTCCGCACCGCGGCGGCAAGCCCGGCCACGTCGCGGGGTGCGCATGACACGCCGGTCTGCCCATTGATCACGGCCTCGCCCAGGCCGCCGATGTTCGACGTCACCAACGGAGTGCCGGCCGCGGTCGCTTCCAGGGCTACCAGGCCGAACGGCTCGTAGTGGCTGGGCAGCACGGCGGCGTCGGCCCGATGCAGCAAGGCCAGCAGTTCGGTGTGGTCGAGGTGCCCGACGAACCTGGTTGCCTTAAGTACCCGGTGCTTTCGGGCCTGTTCTATTAGCCAGTCCTGCTGGGTGCCTTCCCCCGCGACAGTCAGCGTGGTGCCCGGGTGGTGGCGTCGGATCCGGGGGAGTGCGGCGATGGCGTCGTGCACGCCCTTCTCGTACTCCAGCCGCCCCAGGTAGAGCAGTTCGGGTGGCCCGGTGCGCGGGCGGCGCGCGGCGAATGGCCAGCGTGCGGCGTCAATGCCGTTGCGGATCACTGTGGTTTCGGCTAATCCGGGGCCAAACAGCTCGGTGATCTCGTCGCTCATCGACGCCGAACAGGTAATAAGTGAATCGGATTCGCGTACCAACCACGACTCGATCGCGTGTACCTGGCGGCTTAGCGTTCCGGAAACCCAGCCCGAATGACGGCCGGCCTCGGTGGCATGGATGGTGGAAACCATTGGCACGTCATAAAACTGGGCGAGTGCAACGGCTGGATGTGCTACCAGCCAGTCGTGTGCATGCACCACATCGGGACGCCATGAGCGATCGCTGCCATGGATCTTCAGAGGTAACCCGGCGCGGATCATCGCGTGGCCCATCGCAAGGGTCCAAGCCATCATGTCGTCGCCGAAAGTAAACTCGTGCGGATCCTGGGCGGCCGAGATGACCCGGACACCCTCGCTGAACTCGTCGGACGACGGATGTGTGCAGGCATCGGTACCGGAAGGACGGCGCGAGAGCACCACGACGTCGTGGCCGGCTGCGACCAGTGCGGTGGAGAGATGATGGACGTGCTTGCCCAGCCCGCCGATGACCACTGGCGGGTACTCCCACGACACCATCAGAATCTTCACGCGCTCCCGCCCCTTCTGCGCCGCCGGGACTGCGGCGGATGTACGGACACGTTTCCGGGCCATCTATTGCTTGGCGGACTGAGGCCGGCGTCGTCGTGCGCGATGGCCCGCGGCGCCTGGTTTCGTGGCGTGATCCGGACTTTCACTGGGGTAGCCTTCTCGCGTCGAGGGCGCCGAACAGGCCGTCGGCATGATTCCAGCCGGTCGCCAGCCGCTCCGCGCTGTCGCGGCGGCCTGACGCGAGCGCGTCGGCGATCTCGCGGGTGGCGTGCGCATGCAGGTGCGCGCGGTAGCGGGCGTAGTCGGCGGCAGAGTCTTTGCTCACCATGAATGGCCAGTCGCTGGACACCGTGAGTAGCGCTTCGCGCAGGATTTGATCGGCCACGTGATCGCGCGGGGTAGGCCCGTCCAGGGAAGCGGTGTGTGCGAGCGCTTTATCCACGGTCGTCAACGCCGTGTCAACCACTTCGGTGTTGAGCTGGACTAGATCGGCTACTTTGGCGCCGTCCCATACTTGCCAGTCCTTGCCGGAACCCCAAGAGCTAGAGGGCAATTCGACTGGATTTCCGACGAACCCCTCGGCAATCGCGTCGCGCAGCGTGCCCACGCGCACGCCAGCGGTGGGCAGGGCCCGCAGCACGCGTTGCAGCCACGTCGGGCCTTCGTGCCACCAGTGACCGAACAACTCGGTGTCGAATGCCGCGACGACATGGGCCGGCCGCCCGATTCGCTCAGATTCGGCGAGCAATCGGGCGCGTACCACGTCAACGAAGTCGGCCACATGGATGTCCACAGCGTGGTCGGCGCGCTCGGGGTCGTAGGGTGCCTTGGCTTCCGAGGGCACGTTACGGCCGGTGACCCGGGCCGGCTTGAGGCCGGTGAGGTGGTCGTAGGTATGGAAATCGCGGTAGGCGGCGTGCCCGGGGTAGCCCGACTTCGGTGACCAAACCCGATAGCTGACCTGTAGGTCACGTCCGAAAGCGATGACATCGGTGTCGCCGACCGGCCGACCGAGGGCGGTGTCGCCGTGCAGGGACGGGCCGTCGACCATGAAGTGGCTGACGTTCGCGGCGGCGTAGTCGCGTTCTAAGCCCGGTGCATAGGCGCACTCGGGCGCCCAGATCCCTGCCGGCCGATGAGCCAGCCGCAGCTGCGCGTCGGCTAGCCCTTCGTGCAGAGCGAACTCACGCAGCCGAGGCGCGAGCAGTGGTTGAAACGGGTGGGCCAGCGGGCCGCCCAGCAGCTCTACGGTGCCGGCGTCAACCAGAGTTCGTAGCAACGGGCTACCACCGTGTCGCCAGAGTGCCGCGAAGTCGTCGAGTGCCCGATCGACCTCGGTGCACTCGCGATAGCCGGAGGCGCGCAACGCTTCGGGTGTGCAGGACGGATAGCCGGCTGATTTGGAGCGGGGTGTGGAGCGCGTAGTGGCGGCCTCGACTGCACGCAGCCGCCAGTTGGCCAGCCAGCGGTGCATCCCGTCGAGACAGTACGGGTCGTCGAGCTGAGCGTTTACCACCGGTGTCATGCCCAGAGTGATCAGTCCGCGCCGATCTTCTTCGGCTAGCGCGCGCAGCACGCGGAACAGCGGCAGGTAGGCCGCCGACCAGGACTGATAGAGCCATTCCTCGCCCACGGGCCAGCGGCCGTGATGGGCCAGCCAGGGCAGGTGGGTATGCAGGACCAGGGTGAACAAGCCCGGCACTGGGTCCGTGGAAATGGTCTGGGAACTGGTCAACGGCGCACCGCGATCGCAATGAGATCCAAGCTGTCATCGATGTGGGGAGCGTCGTCGTCATGACCGGTCCGGCCGGCGCCGATCACGTCGAAGTCGGCAGTGGTGACAGCTGCGACATCCGCTGCCAGCTCAGCTGGCCATGGAGCGTCGGCCACTGCGCGCGCTACTTGTGCGTCGATGATGGAACCGCCGTGGCGGGCGTCCATTTCCCGCAGCAGCGGCCCGTGGAACAACCCGCGCATATCAACGTCAGCGAACCCAGCTTCGACCAGGAGTTCGGTCAGTTCGTCGGCGTTGAGTTCACGCGTGTGAAACGGGTTGATCGGGGTGTCGCGACCAGGGGAAAAGGTGATCCGATTGGGGGTGGACACCATTAGCAGTCCGGAGGGGCGCAGCACTCGGGCGCACTCGCGGACAAACTGGGATTGATCCCACAGATGCTCGATGACCTGGAAGTTCACCACCACGTCCATGGATGCCTCCGGCAACGGCAGCTGGGCCAGATTTGCCCGCATCACGTCTACGCTGGGGTAGCGGTTGCGGACATGGGCTACTGCATCCTCGTCGTAATCTACGGCGATCACCCGGCGCGCCACTTCGGCGATCAGGTGGGCACCGTATCCTTCGCCGCAGCCGGCTTCTAGCACGTCGCGGCCCGCGCAGAGCGGCTGCAGCCGCTCGTAGACCACTTGGTGGCGCCGGAACCAATAGTTCTCGATGTCCAGATCGGGGATGGTGCGTTCGCCCGTCAGCGTCAATGTCGGAGGGTTCGCCGCGGCGACCGCCGCCGCACTGTCGGCGGGGACGTGCTGTGGTGTGTCTGGAACGATTGCGCTCATTGCTAAGGCAGGCTAACCCGAACGGGCAGATTCGCGAACTGGGCACTGTATACCGAGCGGGCCGAATAGTTCCTGGGCGCCGTTGGAACCAGGGAAAGCGCCTTGCATCCAGCCATTGGGAAGTCCCACCGCCTGCGGGGGAGAGGTGGGCAATCCGGTCAGCACGACCCGCTATGGTGTGGGGGCGCACCGGAAGAAGTTACCGTCTAGTAACATTCCGGTGCGATGGCGTGACCAAGGTCCTGCAGCCCACCGCTGCCGGACGCCTTCGAGGAGGACGAACCGCACCTATGACGAACATCGTGGTCCTGATCAAGCAGGTCCCAGACACCTGGTCGGAGCGCAAGCTGACCGACGGCGATTTCACGCTGGACCGCGAAGCCGCCGATGCGGTGCTGGACGAGATCAACGAGCGCGCAGTGGAAGAGGCTTTGCAGATCCGCGAAAAGGAGGCCGCCGACGGCGTGGAGGGGTCAGTGACCGTGCTGACCGCAGGCCCGGAGCGCGCCGCCGAGGCGATCCGCAAGGCTCTGTCGATGGGGGCTGACAAAGCAGTCCACCTCAAGGACGACGGGGTCCACGGTTCTGACGTCATCCAAACTGGATGGGCGCTGGCCCGTGCGTTAGGCACCGTGGAGGGTACCGAGCTGGTGATCGCCGGCAATGAATCCACTGACGGTGTGGGCGGCGCGGTTCCGGCAATCATCGCCGAGTACCTGGGCCTGCCGCAGCTCACCCACCTGCGCAAGGTGTCGATCGAGGGCGGAACGATCACCGGCGAGCGCGAGACCGACGAAGGGGTGTTCGTCGTCGAGGCCGCACTGCCCGCAGTGATCAGTGTCAACGAGAAGATCAACGAGCCGCGCTTCCCGTCCTTCAAGGGCATCATGGCCGCTAAGAAGAAGGAAGTCACGGTGTTGACTTTGGCTGAGATCGGTGTCGAGGGTGACGAGGTCGGCCTGGCCAATGCTGGGTCCACCGTGCTGACGTCGACTCCGAAGCCGCCCAAGACCGCCGGGGAGAAAGTCGCCGACGAGGGTGAGGGCGGCAACCAGATCGCCCAGTACCTGGTCGGCCAGAAAATTATCTGATCGCCAGCGTCTGCTGCCCCAACCACTTCCAAGACGAGAAGAGCGAATAACTCATGGCTGAAGCACTGGTGCTCGTCGAGCACGCCGAAGGCGCGCTGAAAAAGGTCAGCGCCGAATTGATCACCGCCGCCCGTGTGCTGGGAGAGCCAGCCGCCGTCGTGGTCGGTGCGCCCGGGACGGCCGCGCCGCTGATAGACGGGCTCAAGGCGGCTGGTGCCGCCAAGATTTACGTCGCTGAGTCCGATGTCGTCGACAGCTACCTGATCACCCCGGTTGTCGACGTGCTGGCCGGTTTGGCCGAGTCTTCGGCTCCGGCCGCTGTGCTATTGGCCGCTACTGCCGATGGTAAGGAGATCGCCGGCCGACTGGCGGCCCGCATCGGGTCCGGTCTGCTCGTTGACGTGATCGAGGTCAAAGAAGGCGCGGTGGGTGTCCACAGCATCTTCGGTGGCGCTTTCACCGTGGACGCGCGGGTCAATGGCGACACCCCAGTGATCACGCTGCGTTCGGGGGCCGTTGAGGCGCAGCCTGCAGACGGGGCGGGTGAACAGGTCAGCGTCGAGGTGCCCGCACCCGCTGAGAACGCCACCAAGGTCGTTTCCCGCGAGCCCGCGGTCGCTGGCGACCGGCCCGAGCTGACTGAAGCCAGCGTGGTGGTTTCCGGCGGTCGGGGTGTGGGCAGCGCGGACAACTTCAGTGTGGTCGAGGCACTGGCCGACTCGCTGGGGGCGGCGGTCGGGGCATCGCGGGCCGCGGTTGACTCCGGCTATTACCCGGGCCAGTTTCAGGTGGGTCAGACCGGCAAGACTGTGTCCCCGCAGCTCTACATTGCGCTGGGTATCTCCGGGGCAATTCAACATCGTGCGGGTATGCAGACCTCGAAGACCATCATCGCGGTCAACAAAGACGAAGAGGCGCCCATCTTCGAGATCGCTGACTACGGTGTGGTTGGTGACTTGTTCAAGGTCGCTCCGCAGCTGACCGACGCGGTCAAAGCTCGCAAGGGCTGACACCTCGCCTCACATGGGGGCGATGCGAGGCTGACGAGCTGCGGTTCGCTGTTTTGCCGCGACAGTTTGTCATCTAGCGTGCACCGACACGTCACGGCGTCGATGCCGATTAGCTGACCGGCTGCGTCACGTTGGTCGCATGAGCATTGCTTCTGTCCTGATACCCAGCGAGAAGCCGCAGGGTCCGGAAACAAAATCGTCAGCCGGGCCTCGCTATTCTCTGTTGCTGTCCACTGATTCCAGCCTCATCGAAGCCGCGCAGCGGCTGCGGTACGACGTGTTCAGCAGCACGCCCGGATACACGCTGCCACCGGCCGAGGGCGGCCGGGATGTCGACCGCTTCGACGAGTACTGCGACCATCTGCTGGTTCGCGACGATGGCAGCGGTGAGTTGGTGGGTTGCTATCGGATGCTCGCACCATCTGGCGCGATCGCCGCCGGCGGCGTCTACACGGCGACAGAGTTCGACGTTGGCGCGTTCGATCCACTGCGGCCGTCCATGGTGGAGATGGGCCGCGCTGTTGTGCGCGAAGGTCACCGCAACGGCGGGGTAGTGCTGCTGATGTGGGCGGGCATCCTTGCCTACCTGGATCGCTGTGGCTATAACTACGTAGTCGGCTGCGTTTCGGTGCCAATCAGCGGTGATTCTGTTGCTTCGGCTCATGAGCCGCCAGGTAGCCAGATCCGCGGGGTTCGCGACTTCGTTCTGAGCCGTCATGCCGCGCCGCCGCAATACCGAGTGCGTCCCTACCGACCGGTGTGCGTGGACGGCAAGACTATCGACGACATTCCGCCGCCGCGACGGCCGGCGGTTCCGCCGCTTATGCGCGGCTATCTGCGGCTGGGTGCGCAGGCGTGCGGTGAGCCGGCGCATGACCCCGAATTCGGAGTAGGCGACTTTTGCGTGTTGCTGGACAAGCGTCGCGCCGATACCCGCTATTTGCGCCGACTGCGGTCGGTTTCGGCGGCGTCGGAGATGGCGGGCCAGTGAACAGCTCGACCCGCAGCCACGTAGCCACCGCGCACCCCTGGCTGCCTCGTACATCATGTGACGTCAGTTGCGTGCGGCTAGGTGATGCGTCGCGATCACCTCGGTGGCTGGTCGCATTGCGGGTCGCGCTTCGTGTCATGCTGGCGATGATTCTGGCTCCCGGGGTGGCGCTGCTCGGTGTGCCGCTGCCCGGCCGGGCGCGCGTGCAACGCGCCTATTGTCGTTTGGTCCTGCGCTGTTTCGGCGTCCGAATCGCTTTGTCGGGTAGCCCGATTCGCAACCTGCGCGGTGTCTTGGTGGTCAGCAACCACATGTCGTGGCTGGACGTATTCGCTATCGGGGCGGTAATGCCGGGATCATTCGTTGCCCGTGCCGACATGTTTACCGGGCCAGCGGTCGGGCTTGTGGCCCGCATTCTGAAGATCATTCCGATCGAACGCACTAACCTGCGGCGGCTGCCCGGCGTAGTTGATGCGGTCTCTCGCCGGTTGCGGGCAGGTCAGACTGTGGTCGCTTTCCCCGAGGGCACCACCTGGTGTGGGCAGACCGAACAATCGCATCGAGGTTCCGGGTCCTTTTATCCGGCCATGTTTCAGGCTGCGATCGACGCCGGTCGTCCTGTTCAGCCGCTCCGGCTGACGTATCGTGACGTCGATGGCCGCATATCGACGGTCCCCGCCTATGTCGGCGATGACACATTGGGGCGGTCGATCCGCCGGCTGCTCACCGTCAGCCGCACCGTGGCGTGGGTGCGGGCTGAATCCTTGCAACTACCGGGTAATGACCGGCGTGCTTTGGCTGTTCGATGCCAATCCGCTCTGCGTCTGGGCGCGTCACGACATGTCGGGGGTGGAGCGGCCAATGCGCGCTCACTAGCCACTCGAGAGGGCGAGTAGCCGAGGTGGGTTATCGTCCGCCTCGGTCACGGTCCTACTGCGTGCGATTGCCCGGTGTCGTCTCTACTTTCTCGTTCTGAGCAGGCGCCGACCTGCAGGTGGCTTCGTGAGTAGATCTGTCACGTGTCAGCGCCGCATAAATGTTAATTTGGTTAACGTTTAAATGCGTGAAATTATGTGGGAACCATGCACGCGCCGTCCACACCACGCGAGCCGCTCCGATTGCCTCTAGTCACCGCCGTTATCGGATGCTGGTCTTGGCGACCGATGCGCTGCCGTTTCCGGGGACTGCGCTATGCATCGTGAACCGCGGCGGCGCCGACGTTGGCTGCTGCCTGCGCTGACGTTGCTGGCCTGGCTGGTTATCGGCTCGCTTGGTGGCCCGTACGCCGGCAAGCTCGCTGCGGTCGCACAAAACGACTCCTCGGCGTTTCTGCCGGTCAGTGCCGAGTCGACGCGGGCGGGGGACGTGGCGAAAGAATTCGGCGAGTCCTCATCGCTACCGGCAGTGATTGTGGCGGAGCGGCAGGGAGCGCTCACCGATGCAGATAGTTCTTTTCTCGCTGGCATCGCCGCTTCGGTGACCGGGATAGCCGGGGTCACGGCGCCGGCGTCGCCGCAAGCGATTTCGGCTGACGGTAAGGCAGCCGAGATCGTCGTCCCGATCAGCGCCAGCGACGACCCCACACCCACGGTGAACGCTATTCGGCACGCCGTCGGCGCCGGCGCACCGGCGGGTTTGCGGGTTCTGGTCACTGGTCCGGCAGCTCAGATTGCCGACCTGAGCAAGGCGTTCTCAGGGATCGACACGACCCTGCTGCTGGTGGCCGGCATCATGGTGATCATCATCTTGGTGGCGGTCTACCGGAGCCCGCTGTTGCCGCTGATTGTGCTGGTCTCGGCCGTGTTTGCGCTCTCGTTGGCCAGCGCGATCGTCTACATGTTAGCGAGCACCGGTGCCATTGCGCTTAACGGGCAAAGCCAGGGCATTCTGTTCATTCTGGTCTTCGGTGCGGCCACCGACTATGCGTTGCTTCTGGTGGCCCGGTTCCGGGAAGAATTGCGCCACGACGGCGACCGGTTCGGCTCAATGCGGCAGGCTTGGCGAGCGGTGCTGGCCCCGATTGGTGCATCGGCAGGCACGGTGATTCTGGGCGTGCTGTGCTTGCTGCTGTCGGATCTGAATTCCAACCGCGGCCTGGGGCCGGTGGCTGCGATCGGCATCGCATGCTCGCTGGTTGCGGCGCTGACTTTTTTGCCCGCCGTGCTCACCTTGGTTGGCCGACGCGTGTTCTGGCCGCTGCGACCGGAACGGGAGCCCGATCGCGAAACCGGATTGTGGTGGCGCCTTGCTCGGCAGATTACCGTGCATCGCACCAGCGTATGGATAGTCGCCGGCTTGCTGCTTCTGGTGTGCGCCGGCTTTGCGCCTCAACTCAAGTCCAGCGGCACCTCCCAGAGCGCGGTGTTTTTGACCCAGGTCGAGTCGGTGTCCGGACAGCGTGTCCTCGCCGCCCATTTCCCGGGCGGATCCGGGTCGCCCACCCTGGTCATCACCAGGGCCGACACAGCGCCTCAGGTCGTCGAGATCGTCGCTGCCGTACCGGGAGTCAGCGCCGCGAGTATTGGGGCGCCGGGTAGACCACCGGTGGTTGTGGACAACCGGGTTCAGATCCAAGCCACTTTGTCCGACCCGGCCGATTCCCAGGCCGCCGTAGCTACGGTCAGCCGGATTCGCGCCGCCGTGCACGCAGTCCCCGGCTCGAACGCACTGGTTGGCGGCCCCACGGCGACCCAGCTCGACACTCAGAGCACCGCTGCCCGGGATCGTCGCGTGATCATCCCGATCGTGTTGATCGTGGTGCTGGTGATTCTCGTTGTGCTGTTGCGGGCGTTGGTTGCTCCGTTGTTGCTGATCGGCACCGTGGTGTTGTCGTTCGCCGCGACGCTGGGTGTGGCTGCGATGTTGTTCAACCATGTATTCCACTTCGCTGGTTCGGACCCGGTGGTGCCGTTGTTCGGGTTTGTGTTCCTGGTTGCTCTCGGTGTCGACTACAACATCTTTCTGATGACCCGGGTGCGCGAGGAGACTGTCCAGCACGGAACAACCGTCGGCATACAGCGTGGTCTCGCCGTCACTGGCGGGGTTATCACCTCCGCCGGTATCGTGCTGGCCGCGACCTTCGGGGCGCTGGCGGTCATCCCGTTGCTCTTCCTTGCTCAACTCGCGTTCATCGTCGCGTTCGGTGTCCTGCTCGATACTCTGGTAGTCCGCTCTCTGCTGGTGCCGGCCCTGGCTCTGCAAATCGGACCTATCACCTGGTGGCCGTCGTTGCTCGCTCGCCAACGACGGTCGCCAGACACCGCGCACACCGCGGGTGTGGACCGGCCATCTGAACCCGAGGATGCAACCCTGAGATAGCGGGTCTGCGGCAACAGGTTGACGCGGTATGTGTTTCGGCTGTTGGTGACACCGGCCTGCGGTTGGACGACGACAACCCGGTAGAAACATGAACTACCCACGGCCACAATATTTTACGTTGTCGAATTTGTTTCGTTTCGGGGTGAAATCGGCCCAGTTGCGGAGCGCGTTGCGGTGATCTTCATAAGCTGCGCGTATCGGCGACGGTGACTGTGCAGTCGGTTCAGGCGAATTCCAGCAACGTGTATGCGCCGCGGAGCTGTCGTATTCCCGGCAGCTGCCAGAAAGCGGGAAAAAGCGTGTTGAATACCAGGCCCCGACCTTTCGGCATCGGTAGGTCGTGCACTGCTGCGACGCCAGGAACGGTGTCGGCCAACCCTGCCAGCTGAGACAACGACAGGCTAAACGGCATCGGCGGAATACGGTACTGCCGTGACGATCGCATGCCTTTCGGCGCAAGCTTTTTAGCCACTACTGGCGGCAGGTCAAAGAGCATCTGGCCGCCCGCAAATCGGCTGGCGCACTCGGCGATCAGTCCCATCGAATCGTCGGGCTGCAGGTACATCAGTAGACCTTCAGCGGTGATGAAGACCCCATTGTCGCTATCTACGTGGTTCATCCAGCTGTAGTCCAGTGCGGACTGCGCGAGGTTTGCTATCCGAGGCGATGACGGCAGTAGTCGCTGGCGCAATTCGATGATGGGTGGCAAATCGACTGTTAACCAACGGAACTGAGCACCCGGCAAAGCGTTGCTTAACCGCCAGAAGCTGGTCTGCAGGCCTTCGCCCAGGGCGACGACCGTTGCGGTGGGATGTTTGCGCAGATACTCGATTGCGCAACCGTCGAAGGCCAGCGAGCGCAAGGCCATCTCCTGGCCCTTGCGGCCGAACTTATCGAAATCGCAGTTGATGCCGTCGGCGAGATGGATCGCCATGGGATCGTCGATGATGGCGTCTGTCTGCCGTGCCTGATAGGCCCTGCCGTACAGGGTCAGCAATGCTGTCTCGGAGACGCCAGTCAGGGCGCTGGCATCGATTTTCCCGTTGGCCACCCTGTCCATCAAAAGACAACTTTACCGAGCGCCCCACACCACGGTGGTTGTCTAGCTGGTCTATGGGTACGGTGCATACTTCGGGCTTGGCCAGCCAACGATGGTCTTGCCATTTAGTCGCGGTGGCGGTCTCGCCGGTGCAGCCGTCAGATCGTGGGCGTGCGCTGCCGCTCTGGGCAGACAGGCCTGCCAGTATCCTGGTTTCGTCATGGTCTACCTCGATCACGCCGCTACCACCCCGATGTACCCTGCCGCCATCGAGGCGATGGCGGCCGAGTTGGCCAAGGTCGGGAACGCATCGTCACTGCACACCGCTGGTCGCGCGGCGCGCCGCCGGGTGGAGGAATCCCGGGAGCTGATCGCGGACAAACTAGGTGCGCGGCCGTCGGAAGTGATCTTCACCGCGGGTGGCACCGAGAGTGACAACCTGGCGGTTAAGGGGATCTACTGGGCCCGCCGCGACGCGGAGCCACGGCACCGCCGCATCGTCACAACTGAGGTGGAGCACCATGCGGTGCTGGACTCGGTCGACTGGCTGGTTGAACATGAGGGCGCCGAGGTGACGTGGCTGCCGACGGCTGCTGACGGTTCGGTGTCTGCAGCCGCGCTGCGCGAGGTGCTGCAAAGCCACGATGACGTGGCACTGGTGTCGGTGATGTGGGCCAACAATGAGGTCGGCACCATCATGCCCGTCGCCGACCTTGCGTCCGTTGCCGCCGAGTGCGGCGTCCCTATGCACAGCGACGCCATTCAGGCGGTGGGACAGTTGCCGGTGGACTTCGGTGCCAGTGGGCTCTCGGCGATGAGCGTGGCGGCGCACAAGTTCGGCGGTCCGTGCGGCATGGGTGCGTTGCTGCTGCGGCGCGACGTCGCTTGCGTGCCGCTGTCACACGGTGGCGGGCAGGAGCGCGACATACGCTCCGGCACGTCTGATGTCGCCGGTGCGGTTGGAATGGCAACTGCGACACACATTGCGGTGGAAGGAATTCAAGCCAACAGCGTGCGGTTGCAGGCGTTGCGAGACCGCCTAGTCGACGGTGTGCTGGCCAAGATTGACGACGTTCGACTCAACGGCGCGCGTGGTTCGCTGCGGTTGCCGGGTAACGCGCACTTCACTTTTCGTGGCTGCGAAGGAGACGCGTTGTTGATGCTGTTGGATGCCAACGGAATCGAGTGCTCGACCGGTTCGGCGTGCACCGCAGGCGTTCCACAGCCATCGCACGTGTTGATCGCTATGGGCGCCGATACCGCCACCGCACGCGGATCGCTGCGTCTTTCGCTGGGACACAATAGTGTTGATTCCGACATCGATTCGGCACTGCAAGTGCTGCCACCGGCGGTGGATCGTGCCCGACGGGCAGCCCTGGCTGCCGCAGGGGCGCCCGGGTGAAGGTACTCGCCGCGATGAGCGGTGGTGTCGACTCGTCGGTCGCCGCCGCCCGGATGGTCGATGCCGGGCACGATGTCGTCGGTGTGCACCTGGCGCTGTCACGCGAGCCCGGCGCGTTGCGCGCTGGTGCGCGGGGATGCTGCTCCAAAGAAGACGCCTCAGACGCACGCCGGGTTGCCGACATACTCGGAATCCCGTTCTATGTGTGGGATTTTGCTGACAAGTTCCAAGAAGACGTGATCGAAGACTTCGTCTTGTCGTACGCCCGCGGGGAAACACCAAACCCCTGCGTGCGGTGTAATCAGCAGATCAAGTTCTCAGCCCTGGCGACGCGGGCTTTCGCGTTGGGGTTTGACGCGGTGGCCACCGGTCACTACGCCCGGCTATCGGGCGGCCGGCTGCGCCGCGCCGTCGACCGGGACAAGGACCAGTCCTATGTACTGGCGGTGCTGACCGCCGAGCAGTTGCGTCGCGCCGCGTTCCCGATCGGCGACACCCCGAAGCCGCAGATTCGTGCTGAGGCCGCTCGTCGTGGCCTGGCTGTGGCGGACAAGCCAGACAGCCACGACATTTGCTTCATCCCGTCCGGGAACACACGGGCCTTTCTCGGTCAGCATATTGGTGTTCGCCGAGGGACTGTCGTCAATGCGGACGGCACGGTACTTGCCACCCATGACGGGGTGCATGGTTTCACTATTGGTCAGCGCAAAGGTCTGGGTATCGGCGGACCCGGGCCGGACGGTCGCCCGCGCTACGTCACAGCAATCGATGCGGACACCGCGACCGTGCAGGTGGGTGATGTGGTTGACCTCGACGTGCATGAGCTCACCGGTCGTGACCCGGTCTTTACTGCCGGCTCGCCACCTTCGGGCCGTTTCGAATGTGCGGTTCAGGTGCGTGCGCACGGTGAAATTGCCCATGCCGTAGCCGAGTTGGCAGATGACAAGCTTCTCGTGCGGCTGCGCAACCCGTTGCGCGGCGTGGCGCGTGGCCAAACGATGGTTTTGTACCGCCCTGACCTCGATGGCGACGAGGTGCTCGGCAGTGCCACGATTGCCGGGACGGGTTGATCCCGCATATCAGAGCTGTCATTCGGGCACGTTAGCGGCGATGTTGGTCATCACGATGTCAGACACGGATTCCGCAAAGCCGCAGAAAGTTACTTCCAGCAAAGCCGCTGATTGGGCCCGATAGTCGCGGCCGCAGTCGCCGGGCCGAAGCTGCAGCGACTCGCCATCGGTGCGCCAGTTCCCGATGAACAGCCACCCGGTCGAACTAGCCGCGCAGTCCGCGACGTTGGCCACTAGAGCCTCGAAGGCGCGCCGGGCACTGTCGACGTCCCGATAGGCTGCGGCAGCTTCGGAGATCAAAGCGCCATCGGGCGGGTCCTGGAAGGTTGTCTTGTGGAATTCTTCGACATCGGGTCCGAAGGTGGCTGTCTCGGCGTAGATGAAACGGCATTGTGGCGGCGCGGTTTGGGCGAGATCGTCGATATCCACCGGATATGAAATGTCCATCGTGGGGATGATCGTCAGGTCGTCGCCGGCGCCGGTAATCGCGCGCATTCGCGACTGGTCGAGAAGCACCGCGTCCACGGCTACGCCTGGAGCATGCGGTTTTGCCTCCGGGCTAGCGCCGAAAACGGGCAACGCGGTGCCGCCGACAACCCGAGAGCATGCGGTGCATAGCAATACTGCGCAGCTCAGCAGCAGGGTTCGAGCAGTCACAGGCACAGACGCGGTCCTTCCTGGCCAGGAGGCTACCCGAGGGCACATCAGTTCGCGCTGCGCATATCGAATACGGTTTGGTGGGTGAGTGTTTTCGCAACAGCCAGTGGCGTCGGATCGTGGCCAGGAATCGACGCTCGCCAGGCCGCCGAGGTAGTCGTCGGCGACCTGGCCGGGGCGCTGGTCCACATCGTCGAGCTGCCCGCCAGGGGAGTGGGTGCCGACATGCTGGGGCGAGCGGGCGCACTTCTGATCGATGTGGCCATCGACACCGTGCCGCGCGGCTATCGCCTCGTCAATCGGCCCGGGGCGGTGACGCGCAGAGCCGTCAGCATCCTCGGCGAAGATATGGACGCCCTGGAAGAGGCATGGGAGAAAGCCGGGTTGCCGAGCGGCGGGCAGGCGGTGAAGGTGCAGGCTCCCGGACCTATCACGCTGACCGCTGGTTTGGAGCTCGCGAACGGACACCGGGCGATCACCGACTCCGGCGCCGTGCGTGACTTGACCGCGTCGCTGGCTGAGGGCGTCGCGGCGCATCGCGCGACGCTGGCCCGGAGGCTCGGAACCTCCGTCGTAGTGCAGTTCGACGAGCCGTCGCTGCCTGCAGCCCTGGGTGGCCGGCTGTCCGGAGTGACAGCGCTGACTCCAGTCGCGCCGCTTGACGCCGAGCTGGCCGGCCGCATGCTCGACACCTGCACCGAGGCGGTCGGCGGCGACGTGTTAGTACACAGCTGTTCGCCGGGGCTGCCGTGGAACCTCCTGCAGCGCAGCGGTATTAGTGCGATATCGGTGGATACAAGCACGCTTCAGGCGGCGGATTTGGACGGTATCGCGGCGTTTGTCGAGTCCGGCCGTGCCGTCATGTTGGGTGTCATTGCGACAACAGCTCCGGAGCTGCCGCCGTCGGCGGATGAAGTGGTGGCCGCGTTGGCTGCGGTAACGGATCGGCTCGGGTTTAGCCCCTCGGCGCTGGTCGATCGTATCGGTGTCGCCCCGGGATGCGGCTTAGCAGGCGCAACCCCGCGGTGGGCTCAGACTGCGATGGGGCTGGCCGGGGCGGCAGCCGACGTGTTCGTCCGGAACTTGGATGCGATCTGAGCTGGCAAGGTGCTCAGATTCTATTGTGGGCGGTGCCTGGAGATCAGCGCTTGACTATGGCCGCACCCTCGCCGAGCCCGCCTGTGTCAGAATCCTCGGCTAGCCTGCCATGGTGAGCTCAGCGGACGCTGATCAAGACGCTGCCATGGTGCTGCGGCAGTGGCGCGACCTCGCTGATGAGGTCCGCGAGCACCAGTTCCGCTACTACGTGCGCGACGCACCAATCATCTCCGATGCGGAGTTCGACGAGCTGCTTGGCAGACTGGTTGCGCTTGAGGAGCTGCATCCCGAGCTGTGCACCCCAGACTCGCCCACGCAGCTGGTCGGCGGCGCCGGCTTTGCGACGGATTTCGAGCCCGCCGAGCACCTCGAACGGATGCTCAGCCTCGACAATGCGTTCAGTGCAGAGGAACTCACTGCTTGGGCTGCCCGCGTCGGCTCCGCGATCGGCGACCGCCTGAGCTATCTGTGTGAGCTTAAGATCGACGGCGTCGCATTGTCTTTGGTCTACCGTGACGGACGGTTGACCCGTGCCGCGACTCGGGGCGATGGCCGCACCGGTGAGGACGTCACGTTGAATGCCCGCACCATTGATGACGTTCCCGGACGGCTCGTGGCCAGCGACGACTATCCGGTGCCTGACGTTCTCGAGGTGCGCGGTGAGGTCTTCTTTCAGCTCGCCGATTTCCAGGCGCTGAACGCGAGTCTTGTGGAGGAGGGCAAGGCGCCGTTTGCCAACCCCCGCAACAGCGCGGCGGGGTCACTGCGCCAGAAGGATCCGGCGGTCACCGCGCGTCGTAAGCTGCGGATGATATGTCACGGTCTGGGCTACACCGAGGGGTTTCGTCCAGCCACCCAGCATGACGCGTATCTGGCGCTGCGGGCTTGGGGTCTGCCGGTCTCCGAGCACACCAGCCTGGCCAACGATATGGCTGGTATCCAGGAACGAGTCGACTACTGGGGTGAGCATCGACACGAGGTGGACCACGAGATCGACGGGGTGGTCGTCAAAGTCGACGAGGTGGCGCTGCAGCGCAGGCTGGGCTCCACCGCGCGGGCCCCGCGTTGGGCCATCGCCTACAAGTATCCGCCGGAGGAGGCGCAGACCACGCTGCTCGATATCCGGGTAAATGTTGGCCGAACCGGGCGAGTTACGCCGTTCGCGTACATGACCCCGGTGAAAGTTGCCGGCTCGACGGTCGGCCAAGCCACGCTACACAACGCCGCGGAGGTCAAACGCAAGGGCGTGTTGATCGGCGACACGGTGGTCATTCGCAAGGCAGGCGACGTGATACCCGAGGTGCTCGGACCCGTCGTGGACCTGCGCGACGGCACCGAACGCGAATTCGTCATGCCTGCCGCATGTCCGGAATGCGGTACTACGTTGGCGCCGGAGAAGGAAGGCGACGCTGACATTCGCTGCCCCAACGCGCGCGGTTGCCCGGGCCAGCTGCGGGAGCGGGTCTATCACGTTGCCAGCCGAAACGCCCTGGACATCGAGGTGTTGGGCTACGAAGCTGGGGCTGCCCTGCTGCAGGCGGAGGTGATTGGCGATGAGGGCGACTTGTTCAGCCTCACCGAAGACGATCTGCTGCGCACCGACCTCTTCCGGACCAAAGCCGGGTCGTTGTCCGCCAACGGTCGTCGGTTGTTGGCTAACCTCGGCAACGCCAAGGCAGCGCCGCTATGGCGAGTGCTGGTGGCGTTGTCGATCCGCCATGTCGGGCCGACAGCCGCGCGCGCCTTGGCTACTGAATTCGGCGATATCGACGCAATCTTTT
Source organism: Mycobacterium sp. (assembly GCF_965230835.1). GTDB lineage: Bacteria > Actinomycetota > Actinomycetes > Mycobacteriales > Mycobacteriaceae > Mycobacterium. Next base: position 851,636 of record NZ_CBDDLW010000002.1, on the reverse strand, counting down.
CTGCGTCCACCGAAGAGTTGGCCGCCGTCGAGGGCGTGGGAGCGACCATCGCCGCAGCGGTCACCGAGTGGTTCAGCATCGACTGGCATCGCGAGATCATCGACAAGTGGCGCACCACCGGGGTGCGGATGGCAGATGAGCGTGATGAGAGGACGCCGCGGAACCTGGTCGGGATGACCATCGTTGTCACCGGCTCATTGGCCGGTTTCTCCCGTGATGACGCCAAGGAGGCCATTGTTGTGCGTGGCGGCAAGGCCGCCGGTACGGTATCGAAAAAGACCTCCTTTGTTGTCGTCGGTGACTCGCCGGGATCCAAATACGACAAAGCTGTCGAGCTTGGGGTACCAATTCTCGACGAGGACGGTTTTCGAACGCTGTTGGCAGACGGGCCCGCGGAAATTCGGGACGCGACGCAATGATGCCCCGACACAGTGGTTCATGTCATAGTGGGTGATGCCGTTCTATCAGTGTCTGGTCCCGGCCGGTTCGCTGAGTGCTGATACTCGCGCCAACCTGGCCGAAGCGATCACCGACATTCACTCCACCGTCACGGGCGCACCCCGAGGATTCGTTCACGTCGTCTTCGTCGAATACGATCCGACGACATATTTCACAGCCGGCAAACCCAATAACTGTTCGGCGATCAATGGCACGATTCGCGCTGGGCGAGACCGCGAGACACGCGCCCGCCTGCTAACTGAGCTGTCACAGGCGTGGGTTTCGATTACCGGCCAGGAAGCTCGGGCCCTGTTGATTGGCTTGGCTGAAGTCGATCCGACCTCGGTCATGGAAGCGGGTCTGATCTTGCCGGCCGCTGGGGAAGAGGCGGACTGGCTAGTGCGAAACCAGCAGACACTCGGAGCGCTGCTCTCTAGCCAGTAGGGCGGCGTTCAACGCAGCATCGTCGCCACGATCCCGGCGAGATAGCCCAAGCGGGCTATCTCCGATGGCCGGAACTCAGGACCGGGGCGGCCCAGCACCACTGCGGTGTGCGGGTCGCCCAACGGCGCCGCCACCATGGTGATGTCTAGATCGCGCAATGCCTGCGGCACCCAGTCGGCTTTGTCGTCGAGCGCAGTGGCTCGCTCAATCGGTAGCCACGGCGCCGAGTCTGCTCGGGTCTCTGGCGCGCCTGGGCTGCCCGCGAGGCGGTGCAGTTCGGCCTGTGAACTATGTAGCACCGTGCACCAGCTCACCCTGAGCACCCTTGGAGCTTCGTCGACGAGAGCCTGAAGACGAGACGCCTTGTCGGAAGCCGCGGCGACATGGTCGAGAAGCGCTAGCTCGCGGTGGGCGTCTAGGAGTCCGATGTGTGGTCGCACGCTTTCCACCCGGACACCGGTGAGCGACTCGGCGGCGGTGATCAATGTGTCGGGCATTGCGCCGGGCGGTAGGTCGATCACGAGATCGTCGATCGCCTCGCCGGTGTTGCGCTCGACCACGTCGAGCGACAAGATGTCGGCGCCCACCGAACCGAGTGCCACGGCCAGCGACCCCAAGCTACCCGGTCGGTCGGCTAGCCGGATGCGCAGCAGATACGAAGGCACGGCCAATACTTTTGCATAGCATTGTTCCCGCAGTATTTCGGCCGGCGCTATCGACGCGGCGAACCGTCATGGAGCAGGCCAAGAGCGGTGGGCGTGAAACCCTCTTCGCTCTCGCGGCTAGGCTTTTCGCTTGTGTCCCAGATCTCCCGCGACCAGGTGGCTCACTTGGCTCGGCTTGCCCGGCTGGCGTTGACCGAACCCGAGCTGGACAGCTTCTTCGGCCAACTCGATGCCATCCTTACTCATGTCAGCCAGATCCAAGCCGTCAACGTCACCGGCGTCGAACCGACGGACAATCCGCTCAAAGACGTCAACGTCACGCGTGCCGACGAAATCGTTGCGTGCTTGACGCAGGAAGAAGCGCTTGCCGAAGCGCCTGAAGCTGTCGACGGGCGCTTCGCCGTACCGCAGATCCTGGGGGAGGAGCAGTGACAGACGTGATCCGGTCGGACGCGGCGACACTGGCTGCCAAGATCGCCGACAAAGAGCTGTCGTCTACCGAGCTCACCCAAGCGTGTCTGGACCAAATCGAGGCAACCGACGGCCGGTATCGGGCCTTTCTGCATGTAGCGGCCGACCAGGCTTTGTCGGCAGCTGCTGCCGTTGACACGAGTCTGGCTGCCGGCGAGCAGCTGCCGTCGCCGTTGGCCGGAGTCCCCGTGGCGCTCAAGGACGTGTTCACCACCGTCGACATGCCCACCACGTGCGGGTCCAAGATTCTGCAAGGTTGGCGATCTCCCTACGACGCGACTCTGACCGCGCGGCTGCGCGCGGCCGGCATTCCGATTCTGGGTAAGACCAATATGGACGAGTTTGCGATGGGCTCGTCGACCGAGAACTCCGCGTACGGTCCTACCCGCAACCCGTGGGACGTCGACCGGGTACCCGGTGGTTCCGGCGGTGGCACAGCAGCCGCGTTGGCGGCTTTCCAGGCGCCGTTGGGCATCGGATCTGATACCGGGGGCTCTATCCGCCAGCCCGCCGCGCTGACTGCAACCGTGGGTGTCAAACCCACTTATGGCACGGTGTCGCGCTACGGATTGGTGGCTTGCGCATCGTCGCTGGATCAGGGAGGACCCTGTGCACGCAGCGTCCTGGACACCGCGCTGCTGCATCAGGTGGTCGCCGGGCACGACACCCGCGACTCCACGTCGTTGGGCGCCGAGGTGCCCGACGTGGTCGGTGCGGCGAAGGAGGGCGCGAACGGTGATTTGCGCGGTGTGCGCGTCGGGGTGGTCCGACAATTGCGCGGTGACGGCTACCAGCCGGGAGTGCTGGCCTCTTTCGAGGCCGCTGTCGAGCAGTTGACCGCTCTGGGCGCGCAGGTTAGCGAAGTCGATTGTCCGCATTTCGACCATGCGCTTGCTGCCTACTATCTGATCCTGCCGTCGGAGGTGTCGTCGAACCTGGCGCGCTTCGACGCGATGCGGTATGGGCTGCGAGTCGGCGACGACGGCACCCACAGTGCCGAAGAAGTCATGGCGTTGACCCGCGCGGCAGGCTTCGGACCGGAGGTTAAGCGCCGCATCATGATCGGCGCCTATGCCCTGTCGGCGGGGTACTACGACGCCTACTACAACCAGGCGCAAAAGGTGCGTACCTTGATCGCCCGGGATCTGGACGAGGCCTATCGATCGGTGGATGTGTTGGTATCACCTGCAACGCCGACTACCGCTTTTCCGCTGGGGGAGAAGGTCGATGATCCACTGGCGATGTACCTGTTCGACCTGTGCACGTTGCCGCTGAACCTGGCCGGCCACTGCGGCATGTCAGTGCCTTCCGGGCTTTCCCCGGACGACGAGTTGCCGGTCGGCCTGCAGATCATGGCGCCGGCTCTTGCCGACGATCGCCTGTATCGAGTGGGGGCCGCCTACGAGGCCGCCCGTGGGCCGATCCGGCCGGCCATATAGCGGCGTCGAGTAGCTACAAAATCGCGCTGAATAGGTCATTTGGGGCGATTTTGCGTGTGCACGCGCCCGCGGCCCTGCCACAGGGCAAGATAATGGCATGAGGATTGGAGTTCTCACCGGAGGCGGCGATTGCCCCGGCCTCAACGCGGTCATTCGAGCGGTGGTACGGACCTGTGACGCTCGGTATGGCTCGTCGGTGGTCGGATTCCAGGACGGTTGGCGGGGGTTACTGGAGAATCGGCGCATGCAACTGCGCAATGACGACCGCAATGACCGGTTGCTTGCCAAGGGGGGAACGATGCTGGGCACAGCACGCGTGCATCCCGACAAGCTGCGGACCGGGCTTAGCCAGATCGAGCAGACGCTGGATGACAATGGCATTGACGTGCTCATCCCGATCGGCGGCGAAGGCACACTGACAGCCGCTAACTGGTTGTCTGAAGAGAATGTTCCCGTCGTCGGGGTGCCGAAGACGATCGACAACGACATCGATTGCACGGATGTGACTTTCGGCCACGACACCGCACTGACAGTGGCCACAGGAGCCATCGACCGGTTGCACAGCACCGCTGAATCCCATCAACGGGTGATGCTGGTAGAGGTGATGGGTAGGCACGCCGGCTGGATCGCGTTGAATTCCGGTCTGGCTTCCGGCGCTCACATGACGCTTATTCCGGAACAGCCGTTCGACATCGAAGAGGTGTGTCGGCTGGTCAAACGGCGCTTCCAACGCGGCGACTCACACTTTATTTGCGTGGTCGCTGAGGGTGCCAAACCTGTCGAGGGCTCGATTGAGTTGCGCGAAGGCGGGATTGACGAGTTTGGGCACGAACGATTCACTGGCGTGGCGGCCCAACTCGGGTTCGAGGTGGAGAAGCGGATCAACAAGGATGTCCGGGTGACTGTGCTAGGTCATGTCCAACGGGGCGGGACTCCGACGGCTTACGACCGGGTGCTGGCCACCCGGTTCGGGGTCAATGCCGCCGACGCAGCGCATGCGGGTGAGTACGGCAAGATGGTGTCGCTGCGTGGGCAGGACATCGGCCTGGTGAAGCTGTCTGATGCCGTGCGCCAACTCAAGCTGGTGCCCGAAAGCCGCTACGAAGACGCCGCGGCTTTCTTCGGCTGATGCCGGCAAGCCCCAGGTGAGCTTGGGCAAGCTCTGCAGCGGCTGGGGGATCTCGATCTGCCCGCGCGAGCGTCGATTCACGGTGGTCGCGCGGCTACCAGCGCGACAGCGGCCGGGCGGACTGGACGTGATGGGGCAGAATTCAGTCGTCCTGGACGAGTTCTACTGCGCGTCGATATCCCGTCCACCGTGTAGCTCGTCGACATTGGTGCGCCGCCGAAACCACTGCCGTATGGCAGTCAGGGGCAATGGAGTACGGCCTTGGCAACAACGGATGCAACCACGAGTGAGATGCTCACCCCATTGTCGGTTCCCTTCTCGAAGTCGTCACCATCGACGGCCATTGTGTTGGTGATGTGTGCTAGGCAGACCACGTTCTGACCGACCGCGGATGCAAATGCATATAGTGCAGCGGCTTCCATTTCCACGCATGCGATCCCGCGGCTCTCGGCGTCTTTGATGGCCGACGCGGTTTCCCGGTAAGGCGCATCGGTCGTCCAAGAGCTTCCGGAGACGACCGAGATTCCGTTGTTGTCGAAGGTATTTCGGAGCTTGTGTTTGAGACTCGGATTGAGCTGACTCCATTCGCCGGGCGCGACGTAGTGCGCACTGGTTCCCTCATCGCGAAGGGCCCGGTCGATGAGCACGAAATATGGTGGGGTCTCGCTGCCACTGATGCGTCCGGCGGAAGTGATACTGACGACCAAAGCCGCGTGGGAGGCGGTGAGTTGCTCGGCGACGAGCACCGCGAACGGCGCACCCACAGCCATTCCGACGACGCCGAGTTCAAGGCCGTCGACCTCGGTGACCCACATGTCGGTGTGGTAGCAGGCCCAGCCGGAGTGGCGGTATCCCGTCCCAGTACGTTCTAGGTGGCGGACGATGTCGCCGTCGGGATCCAGAACGCAGACTTGCGGAACAGCTTTGTTCGGTAACGACTTCTGACGGCGGGCCTCGCGCAAAAGATTCGTCGGGCGAAACACCGATGGCGCGTCGAATGCCTTTCGCCCAATCAGCGGATAGCGGTCTTGATCGTTGCTCATCGTGCGAATCTGACGGTCATGTTGCGACGGTCGTTGCCGCTCGCGCGGGCAACGCGGTGGTGTCTGGCTGGGTTCGTGCCAGTCGCGTATCCGATTGCCCACACGCTTGTCGACCCTAGTGGACGAGGTGTGCTGGTCGACCGGGGTCCGAATGGCCGTGCTCGGGCCGACTGCCGTCGCGGCGGCCGGCTGGCCGCGGTTGGTGCGGGACTGTTGCACACCGGGAACCTCGCGGGATAATCATCGTTCTACACGGAACATTTTTATATGAGCATGGGGGCAGCCATGGCAACCGCGCGTCTTGGGATCGGCAGAGCGTTCAAAGACCGCGCTGCGGTGGTGATGTTGGCTGATGCGGCGTCGGAATTCGGCAGGCTCGTGTGATGCCTGCGCCTTTGCCGCCTGGGCCGCGGCTACCCCGCTATGTGCAAAGTGTGCTGTACCTGAGGTTTCGAGAATGGTTCCTGCCGGCAATGCGTCGCAGGTACGGGGATGTGTTCTCGTTGCGGGTGCCTCCCTATGCCGACAATCTGGTGGTCTATACCCGCCCCGAACACATTAAAGAGATTTTTGCCGCTGACCCGGCGTTGCTGCACGCAGGCGAAGGTAACCACATCCTTGGGTTTGTGATGGGCGAGCATTCGGTGCTGATGACCGATGAAGCTGAACATGCTCGGATGCGTACGCTGCTGATGCCCGCGTTCACCCGAGCTGCGTTGCGCGGATACCGCGACATGATCGCCGCGGTGGCGCGTGAGCACATCGCACGGTGGCCGGTCGATGCCCACATCAACGGTCTCGACTGTATGAACGCACTTACCCTGGATATCATTCTGCGAGTCGTCTTCGGAGTCGCTGACCAGAATGTCAGCAAAGAGTTGATTAGCCGTCTGCAGGGCATCATCAATATCCACCCGGCAGTTCTTGCGGGGCGTTCGCGCCCCGTCCTAAGACGGGTAAACCCATGGAAGCGTTTCTTCGACAACCAACGCAAGATTGACGACATTCTGTACCGCGAAATCGCAGCACGCCGTCGCGTTTCCGATCTGTCCGCCCGAACCGACGTATTGTCGAGACTCATTCAAGTTACCGACGCGTCGGCCGCGCCGCTTACCGATGCGGAACTGCGTGACCAGCTCATCACGCTGTTGTTGGCTGGCCATGAGACAACCGCGGCGGCACTTTCTTGGACGTTGTGGGAACTTGCAAACTCACCCGGAATCCAAAGCCAGGCGATCTCCGCGGCTGCCAGTGGCGACGAAAGTTTTCTGGAAGCGGTCTTGAAAGAGGGGATGCGCAGGCACACAGTAATTGCCTCGACTGCGCGAAAGGTCACCGCTCCCACCGAGATCGGTGGCTGGAAACTGCCCGCCGGGACGGTGGTCAACACGTCGATCCTGCTGTCGCACGCCAGCGAGGAATCTCACCAAAACCCCACTGAATTTCGTCCCAGCCGGTTCTTGGACGGCAGTGTCGCGCCGAATACATGGCTACCCTTCGGTGGGGGTGTGCGGCGGTGCCTTGGTTTCGGATTTGCCCTCACCGAGGGCGTTGTCATCCTGCAAGAAATCTTCCGCCAGTTCAGTGTCAGTGCCGCCGAACCCGTCGGATCGGAGAGGCCCGTGGTCCGCAACATCACCACTGTTCCCAAACGCGGGGCAAAGCTGCGGCTTACGCCATTGTTCGACAGAGTTCCGGTCTAACGGTTAACGTCCGTCTGCGGCAGCTCAGCGGTGTTTGGTGGCGGTGACCCGCCAAAGCCGCCGTGGCAAATCGCCTTCTTCAAAGTCATGCACCTCCTCGATTGTCCAGCCGGAAGCCAAGCTCTCCAGTAGGTCGCGGGAGAAGAAGTGGACTGCGTACCCGCCGCATTCGAAGATGTCGTCGCCGTGAGCCTGACCCGTCCCGTAGTGCGCGTCGCCGGTATGGCGAACGGTATAGATCAATGTTCCGCCCGGCTTCAACACTCGGCCAATTTCGCCGACGACCGTGTGAATTTCTCTGGTAGACAGAGCCATACATAGTGCCATGTGAGCAAACACAGCGTCGATTGATTCAGCTTGCACAGGCAAGGATTCGCGCAGGTCGTGCACTGCAGCCTGTATCCGCTCGGTGAGGCCTGCGGCTTCTGCGAGTCGGCGGATCTCGGCGACAGCCACGTCGCTGAAGTCGGTGGCCAACACCGTGAAGCCGGCACGGGCGAAGTGCAATGCGTCGCGGCCGTGACCGGCTGCCAATTCCAGTACCGACTCAACGTCGGCGGCCTGGAAAACCTGGGTTGCGTACAGCGCCGGCTCGGAGGCGTCCGATCCATACATGCACGGATGTGCTCGGTAGGTTTCTTGCCAGTGTTCGCGCTGGCTGGTAGCCAGACTGGGATGAGCGCTGGACAATCTCCTACCTCCCATCCGCGCGCAGGTTGCGCGGCGGTCGCACGGCCAACCCGTCCTTTGTCGGTCCGCTACGCGGACTCTCATCAATTATCCACCGCGTTGGCGACCGTTGAGGTTTTCTCAGGGGGTTCTGTGTCAGAGGGTTGATAGGACGTTTGCCACCGCGCCGATATGGTCGGTTCTTCGTGGTTCGCGGTAGGCGAACATACGGAATCCTTTGCCGCAGAAAGCCGACTAGGTGGAACCGTATACTCGAACCGAGGATATCTGCGTGCACGCCATGACACGTCGACCCCAATACGTAAAGCGTCAGTCCACCACGCAAGAAGGCCTTAACCCAGAAGGGCGATCGTGACTCAGCCAGATGATAGGCGCGAATCATCCGGAATCGACGGCGGTCCAGGTTTTCACCCCCGGGACTCCTCGCTCGTTGGCGATGACCGTTGGTGAAATTGAGAAAGATCTCAGCCGTACTGCTGCGTCTTATTATTCGGCGGCAAGGATTCGTCGTGTTCATGCCGATAAAATCAAATCCAAAATACCATCGAAACAGGCTGATTCCGCCGCTCTAAAACGTCTGGCTGAAGAGGAACATCAGAAAGGCGCGTTGAATTCGATCTTCGAAGCCGTCAACGCGCCCTGGCCGACGACAGTGCTACAGATCCGGAAGAAGCGGCGCTAAGGCGAGAAGCGGCTGAAGCATATGAAGAACGCCAAACCGCGCATTTCAAGGAAGCGGCAGATCTGCGGCGCAGAGCGGCCGATCTGGATAACGAGATCGTTTCTAACAAACTCGACGAGAATGAATTACGCTTGGATGATGCGACATACATCAAGCGGGCCAAAGAATACGAGGATTTTGCTAAGCAGGCTGCTGCGGGTGGTGTCGTCGGGGGTGTCGATATTGGCGTCAGCGCCACCAACGGTCAAAATTTTAGTTGATCAAACTGGCATCTCGCAGGGTGTGACGGATTTGCGGCAAAGAATCGATAAAGCTCATGCGATTAACGCTGAGGCTAGACAACTGACTGCTTCCGTGGCCGAGGCTTTCCAGGGTGATACATCTGATGCGTTTCAGCAAAGGAGGCAAGTATTGCTGGAACGTAATGAGCAGCTTGCTGACGTGACTAGCGGTGTGGTTCAAACAGTAAGTCAAGGTGCCGATGAAGCTATAGACGCTGACCGAAGCAGGGCTACGCAATACTAGGACCGTCGTTGAATCGTCGGCGTCTGCCCCTGGGGACCGGCCTGGCTGTCCTACATCACTGGCGGTGGCGCTCCAGCTTGTAGGCATCCCACGCCTGTCTCCCGTACAGCATGCCTGGATGCCACCCGCCGGGGTCGACGCGACCGGGCTGCGGAAGGTGCCGCGGGCCAAAGACCTCGCCGTTGGGCATGACGATCGGTGGCAACTCCCATACGTCTGAGGGGATCTCGTTTGGCCCTAGCATGCCGCCGCTGCTGCTGTCGAGAAACGCACGAGTCCCTGCCGCATCTCTGGCCTCTCCTAACCTAACTGGCTCACGGATCCCAGCCATTTCGGCAATTGCTGCAAGGTACAAGGACTCGGCTGGACGACTATCGAAGATAGCGGGCCATCTTGGAGATCAGCTGGCGACAGGCTGCAGGTTGGCGTCGAAAACGGTCCTTCAGGCAGTGTTTGTCATGGTCATCGGTTCACCAGCGGCTACAGCTGCGCGACCAGCTGGCAGGCCAAGGGCTGCGCTGACGAGGCGTTCGCTCGAGCAACGCCTAGAACTAGGATCAAGCCCATGACTGTTGCTGCCGACGCATCCAGGGCTTCAGGGGCGGATCTGCTGGAGTATGAAGATGTCATTGCGCGATTTGATCCTGTGCTCGGGCTCGAAGTTCATGTCGAGCTTTCCACAGCGACCAAGATGTTTTGCGGCTGCGCCACCGCCTTCGGCGCCGAACCCAACACTCAGGTGTGCCCGGTGTGCCTGGGCCTACCCGGCGCGTTGCCGGTGCTCAACCAGGCCGCGGTCGAGTCTGCGATCCGCATCGGTTTGGCGTTGAACTGCGAAATCGTGCCCTGGTGCCGGTTCGCCCGGAAGAACTATTTCTACCCCGATATGCCAAAGAACTACCAGATTTCGCAATACGACGAGCCGATCGCCATCAACGGATACTTGGAGGCGCCGCTCGATGACGGGACTACCTGGCGGGTAGATATCGAGCGGGCTCACATGGAGGAAGACACGGGCAAGCTGACTCACATCGGCAGCGAGACTGGCCGGATCGAAGGCGCCACCGGTTCGCTGATCGACTACAACCGTGCCGGTGTGCCGCTGATCGAGATCGTCACAAAACCCATCGTGGGAACCGGGGACAGGGCGCCGCAGATCGCGCGATCCTACGTGTCGGCATTACGAGATCTGTTGCGCGCATTAGATGTATCCGATGTCCGCATGGATCAGGGTTCAATGCGCTGCGATTCCAACGTTTCGCTGAAGCCGGCAGGGGCAAGCGAATTTGGCACTCGTACCGAAACCAAGAACGTCAATTCGCTGAAGAGCGTAGGAGTCGCGGTACGTTACGAAATGCAACGCCAGGCCGCAATCCTGGTGTCCGGCGGACATATTACTCAGGAGACTCGGCACTTTCATGAGGCCGGGTACACCAGTCCGGGTCGCGCCAAGGAGACTGCCGAGGACTACCGGTACTTTCCCGAGCCCGACCTAGAACCCGTCGCGCCCAGCCATGAGTTGGTAGAGCGACTACGGCAGACGATTCCCGAGCTTCCCTGGTTGAGCCGCAAGAGAATTCAGCAGGAGTGGGGTGTCACCGACGAGGTAATGCGAGATCTTGTGAACGCTGGCGCCGTGGAATTAGTTGCCGCGACAGTCGAACAAGGTGCGTCCAGCGAGGCTGCTCGCGCATTGTGGGGCAACTTTCTGGTGCAAAAGGCCAATGAAGCCGGCGTCGCTCTGGATGAACTGGCTATCACCCCAGCTCAGGTCGCCTCGGTGGTGGCTCTGGTCGACGAGGGCAAGCTGTCGAACAAGTTGGCTCGCCAAGTCGTTGAAGGCGTGCTGGCCGGTGAAGGGGAACCGGAGCAGGTGATGACCGCACGCGGTTTGGCACTGGTGCGCGACGACTCGCTGACCCAGGCGGCGGTTGACCAAGCCCTTGCGGCCAATCCTGATGTGGTGGAAAAGATTCGTGGTGGCAAGGTTGCCGCGGCGGGTGCGATCGTAGGCGCGGTGATGAAAGCCACCCGCGGGCAGGCGGATGCGGTGCGGGTACGCGAGCTCGTTCTGGCGGCCTGCGGGCAGGGTTAGCAGCTCCACCTGGATCAAATAGTCGCGATCTTTCGTTAGCTAGCCGACGAAGATTGTTGCGAAGCGCTGTCAGAACACACGATGTCAATCCATGATGTTGTTATGGCAGATGAATTGTTCGGCCAGTTGATGGCGATGCTCGACTATCCGGTGTTCGTAGTGACCACCCAGGCAGACGGTCAGCCATCGGGTTGCCTGGTCAGCTTGACCAGTCAAACGAGTGTGCAACCCCCCAGCTTTATGGTCGGTATGCCTACCAGCAGCCCCACGGTTGGCGTGGCGAACCGGTCTGAGTACCTGGCGGTACACGTCTTGTCGCGGCGGCACCAAGTTCTCGCCGAACTGTTTGGTACCCAGGCGGCAGGCGATCAGGCCAAAAAGTTTGATCGCTGCTCGTGGCGCAGCGGCCCGGCCGGCATGCCGATTCTCGATGACGCGGTGGCCTGGTTCGTGGGTAGGACGGCGAGTTGGAGCGAGGTTGGTGATCACGTGGTCTACCTGTTGGAGCCGGTAGCTGCCTGGGTTCCGGAGTCTGCCCAGGATCTGCTCTACCGCTCCGACGTCGACGGGTTAGATCCAGGCGACGACGTGGACACCGGGCTCGCTGAGAGCGAACCGATCGACGCACCACGCCGATATGGTGTCCCGCGGTTCACACTCGACTTACCCTAGCCGGTAATCAGGTCTTGTCGTCGTTGTTGCGTGGGAACCCGCCGCCCTGTGGGAAGAGCGGAAATACCACGTCGTCAAGTTTTTCAGCGTCGCCTGCGGTTCTATTGACAGTTGCGCCCCAGACATTGCCGTCTGGTGACATCTGCAACGCCCAGGCGTGTGCGTGCGTGTCCTTTCGGACAACGTCGGGCTCACCGGTGACAGCGCCGGTAGACGGAGCGAGTCGGACAGCCACCGTCTGTTTGGTGTTGACAAGGTTGACCAGCACGGTGCCGTCCATGGCCGCGCAGCCGGCCACGCCCGGCTTGTCCGGCCATGTCCACACCGTGGAGACATCCGAGTTCTTGGTGATGCGCTGCAATCGGTCTGCGGTGGGAGTGCGGTCGGCAACGTATAACGAGCCGTCGATGGGGTCGATGCACATGCCGCCGCCCGAGCCGATGCCAGACAGCGCGGTCGTCGGCGGTGCCTGGTCGATAGTGGTCGGCTGCTCGATTCGCAGCACCTTGCCGCCCAATGAGTCAGGATCGGCGGCTGCCTCCGGGTTGCCGGCGTCCCCAGTGAGCACGACGAGGGTGGTCGGGCTGGTGAAGATCAGCGCCCCTGTGTTTCCGGTCGCGCCTTTGGGGATCCCGGTCAGGATGTCCTTGGGAACGTCTCCGTCGGCCACGCGTATGACTCGGTTGTCGGTGGGCGTGCTGACGTAGGCGTACATCAACCGGTCCTGCGAGTAGGTGGGCGAAAGCACGATGTCCATCAAACCGCCGTCACCGGCCGGGTCGACCGGAATGACCATTTTGACTTTCGGCTCGGCGCTGACGGAGATCTCCTTGACGGCACCGGTGACGCGCTCGGCGACCAGCGCGGTTTTGCTGTCCAGGCCCATGATCAGGCCGCTAGTGCTCTCTAGGCAGCCTTGCATGACCCCCGGTGCCGGACATTCCTTGGGAAAAGGTATCGGTGGCAGCGGAGGCGGTGGCGGAGGCGTGGAGCTCGGCTGGGGCCGCAGTTCTGGGTTGGTGGTGAAAGGCTCCGACTGGGCGTTATTGAATCGTGCGCAGCCGCTGAATACCAGAGCGGCCGCACACAGCACGGCGAGCCCGCATTGAAGTGACCCCCGGATCCGCATGACCGACAGGCTACGGACATTGCGGGCGCCGCCGCCACCTGCCTTTACGGGGGAGCCGCCGTGGCTCAGCCGATGCTTGGCCCCGCACAAGGAGCGCGCGAAGCGCCTGTTTAGGTCTCTACGCACCTGTTTCGCAGGCGAACTGCGGATTTGTCTGGCGAAAGGGTCGCTCAAATCCCCAATTCAGGTCTAAATGCCCTTACTCTTACACGGGTGACCAGTTCAAATGACTCACGTTGGCGGCGGCCAGACGGATCCCTGGAGCCAACACCGGGACGGCCAGCCTCGGCAAGCGTGGTCGATCCTCAAGATGATCTGACACCGGTCAGCTATTCGGGTGACTTTGGTACCGCTGGAACTACGGCCGTCATCCCGTCTTACGATTCCGCCAACCCAGGCATTTCCAACTCCGGATACACCCTGGCTGATGCCCAGGAGCCGTTGCCTTACGTCCAGCCGCAGGCACGGCCGCTGCCGGCCTCGCCCGAACAGTACGACTCGGACGAGGACAACGAGCGGATACGAACCGGCGGTCGCCGCGGTACTCAGCATCTCGGTCTGCTGGTGCTGCGGATCGGGTTAGGGGTGGTTCTGATCGCCCATGGGCTGCAGAAGCTGTTCGGCTGGTGGGGGGGCCAGGGCTTGACCGGGTTCCGGAACTCGCTGTCCGATGTCGGCTATCAGCACGCCGACGTCCTCGCTTCCGTGAGCGCCGGCGGCGCGATCGTTGCCGGAGTGCTGCTCGTGCTGGGTTTGTTCACTCCACTTGCGGCCGCGGGAGCGCTCGCCTTCTTGCTCAACGGCCTGCTTGCCGGCCTATCCGCACCGCATGCCCCCACCTTCTCGTCTTTCCTGCCGAACGGCTACGAATACCAGATCACTCTCGTCGTGGTGGCGGTCGCCGTCATCCTTGCCGGTCCAGGCCGATACGGTCTTGACGCGGGCCGGGGCTGGGCTCATCGGCCTTTCATCGGGTCATTTGTTGCTCTGCTCGGTGGTGTTGCCGCCGCTATCGCCGTATGGGTGCTGCTCAACGGTGTGAATCCGTTCGGCTGAACTCTCGGACTGGTACGGGTTGGGAACTCGTCCGGAACTGGCTTCGGCAAGCTGCGGCAGCGTCGCGAAGGTCACCGCTGGCAATCGCAGTTCCGCGCCGCTGTTGAGCTGGGCGCGGGCCCAAGATCCTCTGGTGAACCGTAGGCCGTCAATGTCATCCCAGCGCACCGTTTGGCTAGTCAGCAGCGTCCGTACGGTCACGCCCTGGACGTCGGCGGCGGTACGTAGTCGGATGATCAACGTCGACAACACCACCGGAATGACCAGCAACGCGGCGCTCGCCGGCCAGATGAGGATCGGCACCAACAGGCCCAGAGTGAGAAATCCAACGGCTAGGTGTGCCATCGCCGACACTTTGATCACCACGGGCGATCCGGTAGGTAGGGGAGCAGACGAACCAGTAGCCACCCGAGCATCATTTCACCAATGCTCATCGGCGGCTGATCCCGCACAGTGGCGGTGCTGCCACGGGGTGGCCGCGGATTTGACGGCTGAGCTGTGCGAAGACTACCGTCAGGCGCTATGGACACCGCCGGAAAGCCGGGAATGCTCGTAGTAATTGGTCGGCGCGTTGGTGGCTGATTAGCCAATCGAACATCAACGCGCAACCCTCGTGCAGCTGCTGAGCTGACGGGGGTTTTTTGTTGCCCACCACCGAGACTTCCCAAGCGAGTCAGGACGAAGAGGAAATCGTGAGCGCACCCACCAAGCCATCGGCGCCGGCGCCGAAGCCGGAATCGGGGTATCAAGACTCGGCCGGCAGCGTGCCGGACGCATCGCAGCCCGCCGCGAAGTCGTCGGGCTCCCCGACGAGACGCGTTGCACCTCAGCAGCTCACTGGCGCGCAGTCGGTGGTCCGATCGCTGGAGGAACTCGACGTCGACGTCATCTTCGGGATTCCGGGCGGCGCCGTGCTGCCGGTGTATGACCCCCTGTTCGATTCGAAGAAGCTACGCCACGTGCTGGTTCGTCACGAGCAGGGCGCCGGTCACGCCGCCGCCGGCTATGCGCATGTCACCGGCAGAGTCGGGGTATGTATGGCGACCAGCGGTCCCGGCGCCACCAATCTGGTCACACCATTGGCCGATGCCCAGATGGACTCGATTCCAGTGGTCGCCATCACCGGGCAGGTCGGCAGTCGGCTGATTGGGACCGATGCGTTCCAGGAGGCCGACATCTCGGGCATTACGATGCCGATCACCAAGCACAACTTCCTGGTGCGCTGCGGCGATGACATTCCCCGGGTGCTGGCTGAAGCCTTCCATATCGCAGCCACCGGACGTCCCGGCGCGGTACTCGTCGATATCCCCAAGGATGTTTTGCAGGGCCAATGCACATTCAGCTGGCCACCGCGGATGGATTTGACTGGCTACAAGCCGAACACCAAACCGCACACCCGGCAGGTCCGTGAGGCTGCGAAGCTTGTCGCCGGCGCGCGCAAGCCAGTGCTGTACGTCGGTGGCGGCATCATTCGCGGCGAGGCAACCGAGCAGCTCCGAGAGTTGGCCGAATTGACCGGCATCCCGGTGGTCACCACGCTGATGGCGCGCGGGGCATTTCCGGACAGTCATCGGCAGAACTTGGGGATGCCCGGCATGCACGGCACCGTGGCCGCGGTGGCAGCGCTGCAGCGCAGCGACTTGCTGATCGCGCTGGGCACCCGCTTCGATGATCGGGTCACCGGCACGCTCGACTCATTCGCTCCGGAGGCCAAGGTCATCCACGCGGATATCGACCCGGCTGAGATCGGCAAGAACCGGCACGCCGACGTACCAATCGTGGGCGATGTCAAGGCCGTCATCATCGGGCTGGTCGAGATGCTGCGCCATTACGAGATTCCGGGCAACATCGAGATGACCGAGTGGTGGGCTTATCTCGACGGTGTTCGGAACACCTATCCGCTCAGCTACGGGCCGCAGAGCGATGGCAGTTTGAGCCCGGAGTACGTGATTTCTACGCTCGGTGAGATCACCGGCCCGGATGCTGTGTACGTTGCAGGCGTTGGCCAGCATCAGATGTGGGCCGCTCAGTTCATCAGGTACGAGAAGCCGCGCACGTGGCTGAACTCTGGGGGATTGGGCACCATGGGGTTTGCTATCCCCGCGGCCATGGGCGCCAAGATCGCGCACCCGGATACCGAGGTCTGGGCGATCGACGGTGATGGTTGCTTCCAGATGACCAACCAGGAACTGGCAACCTGTGCCGTCGAAGGGATACCGGTCAAAGTCGCGCTAATCAATAACGGCAACCTTGGCATGGTGCGGCAGTGGCAAAGCTTGTTTTACCAAGAGCGATACTCACAGACCGACTTGGCCACGCACTCCCGCCGTATCCCCGACTTCGTGAAGCTGGCCGAGGCTCTGGGCTGTGTCGGATTACGTTGCGAGCGTGCTGAGGATGTGGCGGATGTCATTGCTCAAGCGCGGGCGATCAACGACCGACCGGTAGTAATTGACTTCATCGTGGGAGCAGACGCGCAGGTGTGGCCTATGGTGGCAGCTGGGACCAGCAATGACGAGATCCAAGCTGCTCGCGGCATTCGGCCTCTGTTTGATGACGAAAGCGAAGGCCACGCCTGATGGGCGCTGGGGCATCGCCGAAGACTCACACCTTGTCGGTGTTGGTGGAAGACAAACCTGGTGTGCTCGCGAGGGTTGCGGCGTTGTTCTCCCGCCGCGGTTTCAACATCGAGTCGTTGGCTGTCGGCGCCACCGAGCAGAAAGATATGTCGCGGATGACCATTGTGGTCTCCGCTGAGCAGACTCCGCTCGAGCAGATCACCAAGCAGCTCAACAAGCTGATCAACGTCATCAAGATCGTTGAACAAGACGACGACAACTCGGTGGCCCGGGAGTTGGCGTTGATCAAGGTTCGTGCCGACGCCGGTACCCGCAGCCAGGTGATCGAAGCGGTGAATCTTTTCCGCGCCAAGGTGATTGATGTTTCCCCGGAGTCGTTGACGGTAGAGGCGACCGGCAACCGCGGCAAACTTGGGGCACTGCTTCGCGTGCTCGAGCCGTTCGGGATTCGCGAGATTGCGCAGTCGGGAATGGTCTCGTTGTCCCGTACTCCGCGCGGTGTAGGCACCGCCAAGTAGATTCAGCCCAAATTCCTGCTCTCACAGGGTGTTTAACAAAGAAGGAGATACTCACGTGACAAACGTGTCAGGGCAGTCGTTGACGATGTTCTATGACGACGATGCGGACCTGTCGATCATCCAGGGCCGTAAGGTTGGTGTGATTGGCTACGGTAGCCAGGGGCACGCGCACTCGCTTAGCCTGCGTGATTCCGGTGTCGCGGTGCGTGTCGGGCTAAAGGAAGGCTCGAAATCCCGGGAAAAGGTCGAGGAACAGGGCCTCGAGGTGGGCACCCCGGCCGAGGTGGCCGCCTGGGCCGACGTGGTCATGCTGCTGGCCCCAGACACCGCCCAAGCCGAGATCTTCACCAACGACATCGAACCCAACCTCAAGGCCGGTGACGCGTTGTTCTTCGGTCACGGTCTCAACATCCACTTCGAGCTGATCAGACCGGCTTCCGACATCACCGTAGCGATGGTCGCGCCGAAGGGCCCCGGGCACCTGGTGCGCCGCCAGTTCGTCGACGGAAAGGGCGTGCCTTGTCTGATCGCCGTTAATCAAGACCCGACCGGCAGTGGGGAGGCGCTGGCGCTGTCCTACGCCAAAGCTATCGGCGGTAGCCGGGCTGGCGTCATCAAGACCACCTTCAAAGACGAGACCGAAACCGACTTGTTCGGTGAGCAGGCTGTATTGTGCGGTGGCACAGAGGAATTGGTGAAAGCCGGATTCGACGTGATGGTCGAGGCGGGCTATCCGCCCGAGATGGCCTATTTCGAGGTGCTGCACGAGCTCAAGCTGATCGTCGACTTGATGTATGAGGGCGGTATTGCCCGGATGAACTACTCGGTGTCTGACACCGCGGAGTTCGGCGGGTATCTATCGGGCCCGCGGGTCATCGACGCTGGCACCAAGGAGCGTATGCGCGGGATTCTGGCGGAGATCCAGGACGGCACCTTTGTCAAGAAGCTGGTAGCCAACGTCGAGGGCGGCAATCGGCAGCTTGAGGACTTGCGCAGCCAGAATGCCGAGCATCCCATCGAAGTAACTGGCAAGAAGCTGCGTGATTTGATGAGCTGGGTCGACCGGCCGATCACCGAAACGGCGTAGCTGCACGGGCGCCGATACTTCAATTGCGGCGACAGTACCCGGCGAGTCGTGGATGTGGTTTCGGTGTCGCTGACAGTCGTTGCGATCGAGGTTATGCCAGCCCGGCTGGCGAACTTGTGCTCGAGGTGGGCGGTCCGTTACGCGCTGCGGTTGTCATCAGGATTTGGGCGGGCGGCGATCATGTCGGGAGCTCGTGTTGTTGCGCATCCAGCGCGTGACCGCCGTCCTGCCCGAATCCCCGGGTAACCACGTTCAGCGGAGCCGATTACGCTGTTTGCGTGAACCTGCCTGTTGTTGTTATCGCCGATAAACTTGCTCCATCAACCGTCGCCGCGCTGGGAGACCAGGTAGAGGTGCGCTGGGTAGATGGTCCAGACCGGGAGAAGCTGTTGGCTGCGGTACCGGACGCCGACGCTCTGCTGGTGCGGTCAGCCACCACCGTCGACGCCGAGGTGCTCGCCGCGGCTCCCAAGCTGAAGATCGTCGCGCGTGCCGGTGTTGGGCTGGACAATGTCGATGTGGATGCGGCCACCGCTCGCGGTGTTCTGGTGGTGAATGCGCCCACCTCGAATATCCACAGTGCCGCTGAGCACGCTTTGGCGTTGTTGTTGGCCGCATCCCGCCAAGTTGCGGCGGCGGACGCCTCGCTGCGCGCTCGCACGTGGAAGCGGTCGTCGTTCTCTGGCACCGAGATCTTCGGCAAGACGGTCGGTGTCGTGGGGCTGGGTCGGATAGGTCAGCTGGTTGCCCAGCGAATCGCAGCTTTCGGCGCCCACATCGTCGCCTACGATCCTTACGTGTCGCCGGCCCGTGCCGCGCAGCTGGGTATCGAACTGCTGCCCCTGGACGACTTGCTGGCCCGAGCTGACTTCATCTCGGTGCACTTGCCCAAAACTGCGGAAACGGCAGGTCTGATTGACAAGGACGCGCTGGCGAAGACCAAGCCTGGTGTGATTGTCGTCAACGCCGCGCGAGGCGGCCTCGTGGACGAGGCCGCCTTGGCTGATGCGGTGACAAGTGGACACGTTCGCGCCGCCGGCCTTGATGTTTTTGCCACTGAACCATGCACCGACAGCCCGCTGTTCGAGCTGCCGCAGGTGGTGGTCACACCGCATTTAGGCGCCTCTACCGCTGAGGCGCAGGATCGGGCCGGCACCGATGTCGCTGAGAGTGTGCGTCTGGCCCTGGCAGGCGAATTTGTTCCCGACGCGGTCAACGTAGGCGGCGGAGTTGTCAACGAAGAGGTCGCGCCGTGGCTGGATTTGGTCCGCAAGCTCGGGGTGTTAACCGCCGCATTGTCCGACGAGCTGCCAGTATCGCTGTCGGTACAAGTGCGTGGCGAGCTGGCGGCCGAAGACGTCGAGGTGTTGCGACTCTCGGCGCTGCGTGGCTTGTTCTCCGCAGTTATCGAGGATGCGGTGACCTTTGTCAACGCGCCGGCGCTGGCTAGCGACCGTGGCGTTTCTGCAGATATTTCCACGGCGACGGAAAGCCCGAACCACCGCAGTGTCGTCGATCTGCGTGCTGTGGCCGCGGACGGTTCGGTAGTCAACGTCGCGGGCACGTTGTCTGGACCGCAGCTCGTCGAGAAGATCGTGCAGATCAACGGTCGCAGCTTCGACCTGCGCGCGCAGGGCACGAACCTGGTAGTTAACTATGTCGATCAGCCTGGGGCGCTGGGCAAGATCGGGACCTTGCTTGGGGCCGCCGGGGTCAACATCCAGGCTGCGCAGCTGTCCGAGGACGCTGAAGGCCCAGGCGCGACGATTCTGCTCCGGTTGGATCAGGATGTGCCCGAGGATGAGCGTTCTGCGATCGCGGCGGCGGTGGGCGCCAACAAAATTAAGGTGGTCGATCTTTCTTGACCCGCGCCGCGGCGATGCAGAGCGAAGCTGATGAGGGTTGGCCGGCGACGATGCAGGGCGAAGCGATGAGGAGGAGCGGCGCTGATGAAACTTGCGATTCTCGGTGGCGACGGGATCGGGCCTGAGGTCGTAGCCGAAGCGGTTACGGTTCTTGACGCGGTCTTGCCGGGTGTCGAGAAAACCAGCTACGACCTAGGAGCGCGGCGTTTCCACGCCACTGGCGAGATACTTCCTGATTCTGTGGTCGCCGAACTGCGGGAGCACGACGCCATCCTGCTGGGAGCAATCGGTGACCCGTCGGTACCCAGCGGCGTGCTCGAGCGAGGGCTGCTGCTGCGCCTGCGCTTCGAGCTAGATCACCACATCAACCTGCGGCCAGCACGGTTGTATCCGGGGACCAAGAGCCCGTTGAGCTTGGAGCCGGGCACCGACATCGACTTCGTGGTGGTGCGTGAGGGTACCGAAGGCCCGTACACCGGTACCGGCGGTGCGATACGCGTCGGTACGCCGAACGAAGTGGCAACCGAGGTCAGCGTGAACACCGCGTTCGGCGTTCGCCGAGTGGTCGCGGACGCCTTTGAACGGGCACAGCAGCGTCGCAAGCACCTTACGCTGGTGCACAAGACCAATGTGCTGACCTTCGCCGGGGGGTTGTGGTGGCGGACCGTCCAGGAGGTCGCTGAAGAGTACCCCGATATCGAGGTCGCCTACCACCATGTTGATGCAGCCACCATCTATTTAGTGACTGATCCGGGCCGCTTTGACGTGATTGTCACCGATAACCTTTTCGGGGACATCGTCACCGATTTGGCTGCGGCGGTGTGTGGAGGCATTGGCTTGGCCGCCAGTGCAAATATTGACGCCACCCGAACCAATCCGTCGATGTTCGAACCGGTGCACGGCAGTGCGCCGGACATCGCGGGTCAGGGCATCGCTGATCCGACGGCCGCGATCATGTCGGTGGCGCTGCTCCTTGCTCACCTTGGCGAGGTCGACGCCGCCGCCCGGGTGGACCGGGCGGTCGAAACCTATTTGGCAACTCGCGGGACTGAACGGCTCGCCTCAACCGACGTCGGCGAACGGATCGTTGCCGCGCTCTAGATTCCAACCCGGGCGGCAGCAAGCGTGTCGGCACCAAAGGTACCGCTGCCAGCGGAAACAATCCACAGAGCGCCCATGCTGCCGGATAGGCCGACGCGGTGATCAGCGCTCCAAATAGTGGGGGCCCGGCAGCGGCCATCAGCCGCTGCGTGGTGTTTTGGGCGCCCAGTGCGCGTCCGCTCCAATATGGGCCGGCGTACTCGGTGATAGCAGTGGCTTCCAAGCCGTTGTCGAGCACCGCGATCACCGCGATGGCCACCATGAGCACCACGTCATATCGTGAACCCAGATTGTCGGTGAGGCCCAGCAGGAACAGTGCCGAAGCGCTGGCCGCGGCGATCGTGCGAACTGGTTGCATTCGCGAGCCCACGTGGTCAGACCAGCGTCCGACAGCAATGCGGCCCACCGCACCGAGCAGCTGAGAGATGGTAACCAAACCGCCGGCTGCTGTGATGCCCCAGCCGTGGTGGTTGGTCAGCCAGACCAGCATGAATGTCACAGTCACTGTTTGGGGCATCATCAGCAGCGCTGAGGCTGCGTGTATTCGCCACAACACTGATGAACTGCGATAAGGGTTCGCTAACTCCATTGGCGTGGCCATCTTGCGCGATACGCGCGGTGGGTTGACGATGCCGATGGCGCTGGCCACTGTCGCCAACGCGCACATCGCTGCAGGAAACATCAATCCCGCTCTCGAACCGCTTTCGGCCAGCTCGGGTATTACCAACGCGCCCAAGGCGATGCCCAGCGGTTGAGCGGTTTGGCGGATTCCCATCGCCAGTCCGCGCTGCTGCGGTGGGAACCAGCCGGACACCAGGCGCCCGCCAGCACTGTTGCAACTGCCGGCGGCCATGCCACCAAGGAACAGGAAGACGCCTGTCCACAGCAGCGAATGCACCGATGCTGCTGCATAGGCCCCGGCCGCGGTAAGCGCCGAACCTACCGTCATCACGATCCGCTCGCCGAAGTGGTCTAGCAGGTAGCCCCAACCGACCAGCGTGACCATCATGCCCCAGCTGGGCATCGACGCCAGTAGGCCGGCCTGAACCAGCGGGGTGTCGCGCGCGTCTCTTAGCCTGGGGATCAAGAAGGCAACGCCGTTGATGAAAAGGAAAGAGCTTGCCGTCACGCCCAATGAGACGATCATGATCGACCAGCGTGCGCCTACGCCGGCCGGCACCTTCGGCATCCGACCATGCTCGCACATACCTGCGATAATTCCTGGCAGCCAATAGGGAGTTCGGTTGGTGGCGACCGACTTGAGGGCCGGCCCGCTGTGCCCGGCTGCGCCGGGTTGGCGACCGTCACTGGATGGGATTGTGCCGGCCCGCTGTGCCCGGCTGCGCCGGGTTGGCGACCGTCACTAGGCTCAAGGGAATGCGCCTTGGCCGAATCGCCAGCCCGGACGGTGTCGCCTTCGTCAGCATCGAAGGTGAGCCCGACCAGCCTGATGGAATGACTGTCCGCGAGATCGCGGAGCACCCGTTCGGTACGCCGACCTTCACCGGCCGCTCGTGGCCGTTGAACGAAGTCCGGCTGCTCGCTCCGATCCTGGCTAGCAAGGTCGTGTGCGTCGGCAAGAACTATGCCGACCACGTGGCTGAGATGGGTGGCTTTGCGGCGGGTGCACCGCCGAAGAATCCGATGATCTTTCTTAAGCCCAACACCGCGATTGTCGGGCCGAATGTGCCGATTCGGCTGCCCGCGAACGCATCACCGGTGCATTTCGAAGGTGAGTTGGCAGTGGTGATCGGCCGAGCATGCAAGGACGTTCCCGCAGCCGCGGCTGCTGACAACATCCTTGGCTACACGATCGGCAATGATGTGTCGGCCCGCGACCAGCAACAATCCGACGGTCAATGGACGCGGGCCAAAGGGCACGACACCTTCTGCCCGGTCGGCCCGTGGATCGTGACCGACCTGGGCGCCCGTGACCCCGCCGATCTTGAACTACGCACCGAAGTCAACGGTGAAGTCAAGCAGCTTAGCCGTACCTCACACATGATCCACGACATCGGTGCAATCGTGGAATGGATTTCTGGGGTAATGACATTGCTGCCAGGCGATCTCGTTCTCACCGGAACACCGGCAGGAGTTGGTCCTATCGAGGACGGCGACACTGTGTCGGTCACAATCGAGGGAATCGGTACACTCGCTAATCCCGTAGTCCGGAAAGGAAAGTCATGACTCCGGCCGCCTCGGAACCAGTCGCGGTCCGTGTCCGATTCTGCCCGTCACCCACCGGAACTCCCCATGTTGGGCTGGTCCGTACCGCATTGTTCAACTGGGCCTATGCCCGGCACACCGGCGGTGCGTTCGTCTTCCGCATTGAGGACACCGACGCCGAGCGACACAGCGAACAAAGCTATCTGGCACTGCTCGATGCGTTGCGTTGGCTAGGCCTGAACTGGGACGAGGGACCCGAGGTCGGTGGGCCTTACGGTCCGTACCGGCAGTCGCAACGAAGCGACATCTACCGCGACATTGTGGAGCGCCTGCTCGCGGCAGGCGAGGCTTACCATGCATTTTCGACGCCGGAGGAGGTCGAGGCCCGCCATGTGGCCGCCGGTCGCAATCCCAAGCTGGGTTACGACAACTACGACCGTCATCTGACCGAAGCGCAGCGTGCGGCCTACGTGGCCGATGGCCGTAAGCCGGTGGTGCGGTTACGGATGCCGGACCACGCTCTCAGCTGGGATGATCTCGTGCGCGGACCCACCACGTTCGCCGCCGGTTCAGTGCCTGATTTCGCGTTGACACGTGCAAATGGCGATCCGCTGTACACCTTGGTCAACCCGTGCGACGACGCGCTGATGCAGATTTCACATGTGCTGCGCGGTGAGGACTTGCTGTCATCGACTCCGCGTCAGCTAGCGTTGTACCAGGCATTAATCCGGATCGGGGTGGCCGAGCGTATTCCTGAATTCGCGCACCTGCCAGCCGTATTGGGGGAGGGAACTAAGAAGCTCTCCAAGCGCGACCCGCAGTCAAATCTGTTTGCGCACCGTGAGCGAGGCCTCATCCCGGAAGGGCTGCTGAACTATCTTGCATTGCTGGGCTGGTCGATTGCCGACGACCACGACGTGTTCAGCTTGGACGAGATGGTGGCCGCGTTCGACGTGGTCGACGTCAACTCCAACCCGGCCCGATTCGACCAGAAAAAGGCTGACGCGCTCAACGCTGAGCACATTCGGATGCTTGATGTGGATGATTTCACCGCCAGGCTGCGTGCCTACCTGGCCGGGCACGGCCATCACCTCGACCTGGACGACTCGGGATTCGCCGCTGCCGCCCAACTCGTCCAGACCCGAATTGTTGTGCTCAGCGACGCGTGGACCTTACTCAAGTTCTTCAACGACGACGAGTACCAGATCGACCCGAAGGCTGCCGCCAAGGAATTGGGGCACGACGCGATCCCGGTGCTCGACGCGGCGATTGTGGCACTGGACGGCATCTTCGACTGGAGTACTCCGCAGATTGAGCAGGCGCTCAAAGCAGCACTAGTTGAGAACCTCGGTCTCAAACCGCGCAAGGCGTTCGGTCCCATCAGGGTTGCTGCCACCGGATCGTCGGTGAGCCCGCCGTTATTTGAGTCGTTGGAGCTGCTCGGACGGGAGCGCAGCCTGCATCGGTTGCGGGCTGCGCGTAACCATGTGGCTTGACGAGGAGGTTTGCCGGACGAGTCTTTGGTAGTGTGCACGTCGGCCGACAACGGTTGGCAGCGGTGGTCGCAAGACGCAGGTTAATCCTGCAATACGCCTTCTGAACAGCGGGTTTGGTCGGCCATTGGGGTATGGTGTAATTGGCAACACAGCTGATTCTGGTTCAGCCATTCTAGGTTCGAGTCCTGGTACCCCAGCAAAGCTTCACCACCGCCAGCGATTATGTGGGCCCTCCGGGGTGCGTTATGCTGACTGCTCGGATCGGTTCAGGGCCCCGTCGTCTAGCGGCCTAGGACGCCGCCCTCTCACGGCGGTAGCGTGGGTTCGAATCCCATCGGGGCTACAAGAGAACGTTAGCCAGACTGGCCGGTCCCCAGCGCGGCCGCTGCCGTCGAACCGCCGACCGGCATGTTCGGCAAGCCAAGTTTGCGGTGGTCCCAAGAGCGAGTGCGGCGGCTGACAATGCGGACGCCGACTCGCTTGTTCATCATCTGGTCGACCATGGGCTTGGCTTCGTCGCTGTAGGGGCCTGTGTAGCGCTCCCAGACACTGACACCGATCCGGAACAGGGTCTCGGGATCTTCGACGATCTCGGCAACGCCTTCGAACGACACCCCGCGCAACGTGTCGTAGGTGTGGCCGCCTTCGATAAGGAAGCTGACTCGCGGATCCCGCCTGAGGTTGACGGCCTTCTGCGACTTAGCTTTGGTCTCCAGCCAGATTTCGTTGTCGACCACGGCGTACCACATCGCCGTCAGGTGAGGTTGGCCGTCGGGGCCAACGGTGGCCAGCGTGCCGGTACGGCTGTTGGCGACGAAGTCGGCGATCTCGGCCTCGGACATGACGATGCGCGCGCGCTGATTGGTTCCCATGGCGCCAGTGTGACAGGCCGCCAATTGAGGTGAGCCAGCGGACGCTAGTGGGCCAGGCTTCGTTTTCGAGGCTTAGCGCACGTCATGAGATGTAGCGCGCGCCGTGTCGGTTGATCTTGCCGGGGTCTGCGGCGCTCGGCTCCTTCGTTGATAGTTTTCAAATTGGGCTGTGACGCGGCCAACTAGAGGCGGCGAGTGAGTGCCTCTGCTGCAGCCAGCAAGTCGACGGCCCAGCGGGCCCCGGGGCTGCGTCCCATTCGCTCGATCGGACCGGAGATTGATATGGCCGCGACCACACTGCCGCGATGATCGAATACTGGTGCCGAAACACTCGCCACCCCGTGTTCTCGCTCCGCCACGCTCTGCGCCCATCCGCGACGGCGCACTTCGGCCAGGGTCCTGTCGCTGAATTTTGCCTTCGGTAGCACGGCCGCCTGCGTGGCGGTGTCTGCGTGGGCCAACAGCACTTTGGCCCCTGACCCGGCGGTCATCGGCAATCGTGAGCCAACCGGAACCGTATCGCGAAGGCCGACAGCCGGTTCCAGCGCGGCGACGCAGACTCGCGAACTACCTTCGCGGCGGTACAGTTGCACGCTTTCACCGGTGGTTTCGCGTAGCTCGGCCAGCGCTGCCGCGCTTGCGGCCAGCAGTGGATCGTTGACATGGGCTGCGAGTTCGGTGACCGCTGGACCAAGTTGCCAACGGCCCTCGTCATCGCGCCCCAGCAGCCGGTGCGTTTCCAGGGCTGCCGCCAGCCGGTAGGCGGTAGCCCTGGGCAAGCCGGTTCGGTCGCATAGTTCGGCTAATCCGCATGGGGATTCCGCGATCGAGTGCACTATCCCCATGGCTTTGTCGAGAACGCCGATACCGCTATGCTGTCTCACAAAGAGATACTAGCGTCTCGCATTATGAGAGTACAGCTTGGATTGGCTGGCGAGTCGCGAACGAGCGAATCGAGGCAATTCGAGATGGCATTGCAGACGGAGCGGGCGGCGGTCGCAGACAGTCCACGTACGCTGGCCGAGAAGGTCTGGGCGGACCACGTTGTGGTATCGAGCGCTGGCTCGGAGGCCAGCGGGCCAGACGTGATTTACATCGATCTGCATCTGGTACACGAGGTAACCAGTCCGCAGGCTTTCGATGGTCTACGGCTCAGCGGCCGTCGGGTTCGGCGGCCGGATCTGACGATCGCCACCGAGGATCACAACGTGCCAACTGTTGACACCGACCAACCGATCGCCGACCCGGTGTCGCGTATCCAAGTAGAAACGCTACGGCGAAACTGCGCCGAATTCGGTGTCCGGCTGCATCCCATGGGTGATATCGAACAGGGCATCGTGCATGTCGTCGGACCGCAACTGGGTCTCACGCAACCGGGAATGACGATCGTATGTGGCGACAGCCACACCTCGACCCACGGCGCCTTCGGTGCGCTAGCGATGGGCATCGGTACCTCGGAGGTGGAGCATGTGCTTGCCACCCAGACGCTGCCGTTGCGGCCGTTTAAGACCATGGCGGTAACGGTGGATGGCCAGCTGCCCGGCGGCGTGACAGCCAAGGACGTCATCCTCGCTTTGATCGCCAAGATCGGCACCGGCGGCGGACAAGGACATGTCATCGAATATCGAGGCAGTGCCATCGAGTCGCTCTCGATGGAAGGGCGGATGACGATCTGCAACATGAGCATCGAAGCCGGTGCGCGAGCGGGCATGGTGGCTCCAGATGAGATCACCTACGAGTTCATACGCGATCGCCCGCATGCACCGTCAGGGGCCGACTGGGACGCTGCGGTCGCATACTGGAAACAACTGCGCACTGATGCCGGGGCTGTGTTCGACACCGAGGTGTATCTTGACGCCGCCACGCTGAGCCCGTTTGTCACGTGGGGCACTAATCCCGGCCAGGGAGTGCCGCTGGCCGATGTTGTGCCGGATCCCGAATTGATGGCCGACGAAGGGGAGCGGCAGGCCGCTGAGAAAGCGTTGGCGTATATGGACCTTCGCCCCGGACTGCCAATGCGCGATATCGAAGTTGACACCGTATTCGTCGGGTCGTGCACCAATGGGCGTATTGAAGATCTGCGGGTGGTGGCCGACGTCTTGCGTGGCCGCAAGGTGGCCCCAGGTGTGCGAATGCTGGTAGTGCCAGGCTCGATGCGGGTACGTGCGCAGGCCGAAGCCGAAGGGCTAGGCGAGATTTTTGCCGCAGCCGGTGCCGAGTGGCGGCAGGCGGGCTGCTCGATGTGTCTGGGAATGAACCCCGATCAGCTGGCGCCCGGCCAGCGTTGTGCTGCGACGTCCAACCGGAACTTCGAAGGGCGGCAGGGCAAAGGGGGCCGTACGCATTTGGTGTCGCCGGCTGTCGCTGCGGCGACCGCGGTTCACGGCACGCTTTCGGCTCCGGCCGATTTGGACTGACAGAGACGAATCGAGGAATCGCAATGGAAGCTTTTAACACCCATACCGGCATCGGAGTGCCGCTCCGTCGGTCTAATGTCGACACCGATCAGATCATTCCCGCGGTCTTCTTGAAGCGCGTCAGTCGAACCGGTTTCGAGGACGGCTTGTTCGCAACCTGGCGTTCGGATCCCTCATTCGTCCTAAATCTCAGCCCCTTTGACCGAGGTTCTGTGCTGGTTGCCGGACCTGATTTCGGCACTGGTTCATCACGCGAGCACGCGGTGTGGGCGCTCATGGACTACGGATTCCGGGTGGTCATCTCGTCTAGGTTCGGTGATATTTTCCGCGGCAACGCCGGCAAAGCTGGGTTGCTGGCCGCCGAAGTTGCCCAAGACGGTGTGGAACTTCTCTGGAAGCTCATCGAGCAGCAACCGGGCCTGGAAATCACTGCCAATCTTCAAGATCGAAATATCACTGCGGGAACGGCGGTGCTGCCGTTCAAGATTGACGATCACACTGCGTGGCGCTTGCTCTCCGGACTTGACGATATAGCCCTTACGCTGCGAAAACTCGACGAAATCGAATCGTTTGAGTCGGCCCGTCCCACTTGGAAACCGCGTACTCAGCCACGCTCTTGAAGTGTCGAAAGGAGTCGAATTTCAACACCAATAACCCCCAGTGAGTACACGTTAGCGAGGCTCACATTTCGGCCGCTCCATCGGTCAAGGGAGGCAACTAGATTGCGAATATTGTGGTTGCTTCAGGCTGAAATTTCGCGTGGCTCTTGGAAATCAGCTAGGTAAGGCACTACCGTGTCCACTAGTCGGTTCCAAAACGAGGACCACTGACTTCGGAGGGTTTGGATGAACAAAGCAGAGCTCATTGAAGTGCTCACACAGAAATTGGGCTCGGACCGTCGGCAAGCAACCGCTGCCGTCGAGAATGTTGTCGACACCATTGTGCGCGCGGTGCACAAGGGCGACAGCGTCACCATTACCGGGTTCGGTGTATTCGAACAGCGACGCCGCGCGGCTCGGGTGGCCCGCAATCCGCGTACCGGCGAGACCGTGAAGGTGCGGCCGACGTCGGTCCCGGCCTTCCGCCCGGGTGCGCAATTCAAAGCGGTTGTGTCTGGTGCGCAGCGTCTCCCTTCCGACGGGCCCGCTGTCAAGCGAGGTGTGGTGGCGAGTACGACCGCTAAGAAGGCGCCTGCCAAGAAAGCGAAAACGGCGGCTACGTCTCGCAAGACGGCGGCTAAGGCCACCAAAGCTCCCGCCAAGAAGGCAACCACGAAGCGGGCGCCGGCCACCAAGGCTGCGACCCGAGCACCGGCCAAGAAGGCCGCCAAAGTCACCAAGGCTCCTGTCAAGAAGACAGCCAAGACGGTGAAGAAGAGCACCACAAAGCCTTCGGTGCGTAAGGCGGCAACCAAAGCTCCGGCCAAGAAGGCCGCGGCAAAGAGACCGGCCAGCAAGGCTCCGGCCAAAAAGGCCACCAGGCGGGGCCGCAAGTAATTCAGCACACACGCGGGTACCTTTCGCGGCAGCGATGGCCTCCGAGGGTACCCGCGTGTTAGGCCCGGACGTGTGCCGCCAGCGCGCCGCCGATGTGATCGGCGGCGATCAGGCGGCGGCCTGAAAGCGACAGCACCCAAGTACTTCCTTTTCGGTTGCGGGACTTGTCGGGACGCACCCCGTCGCGCTCGCACCACCATGCGATCAGATCCGGAATCACCTTGCCCTGAGTACAGATGACTGGTGTTGGGGCCTGAGCGGCGATTTGTAGTACCCGCAGCCGTCCGCGTTTCGGGTTGGTGGCGTATGCCTCCTCGGTCAAGCTGGGTTCGTTGTGGATTGCCACGCCCAGCTCGGCAGCTAGTGGCTCGACCGTCTGCTGGCAGCGCACTCGGTTGGCCGAATACACGTCGGTGGCGCCGAATGCCAGCAGTTGTGCGACCAACGCCTCCGCCTGAGCACGGCCCTTCTTGTCCAGGGGGCGCTTGGTGTCGTCACCGGCGAAGCGCGACTTGCTGCCCGCTGCGCCGTGCCGGACTACCAGAACGGTCTTTGTGTTGGCTGGTTGTTTGGCGAACCGGCGTAGAACCTTTCGATCCGGTGCGTAGTCGAGTCTTTTCATCGCTAGATCAATGGGCAGCCAGACCAGGTCATCTACCTCGTTGCCCGGGGCGAATACCCCGCCGTTGCTGCGCGCCGCCCAATAGTGCACCTTCTTGACGCCTTGCTCGATCGGATAACTCACCCGGCTAAGCTTGCGGCCAAGCTGCGCGTGGTGACCTGTTTCCTCGAGTACCTCCCGGACGGCGCCCACCGCCGCGGTCTCGCCGGGATCGATTTTGCCTTTTGGCAGCGACCAGTCGTCGTAGCGAGGGCGGTGAATCACTGCAAGCTCAATCGTCTTGCCCTGGGCAGGGCGCCACAATACCGCGCCGGCGGCAAGCACGATCCGGCCTCCGGAACTCCTTGAGGTTTGCGTTTTCTGGATCGACACCTTAACTCCTGCAAGTCAATTCAGCGCGGACAAGTCCGCGTCGAGGATATGGCCCGGAATTGGCCGGAAATACCAGCGTTAGGGGCTGCGGTACCGTTCCATCAGTGACACTTGGTGGTCACGCACGCGGTGGCCTTTCTGCGGCGACGCGGTCCACTGCCCGTCAGGTCCGAGCTGCCAGCATCGGGTCGACGGGTCGAGCGCGGATTCGAACAATCCGTCTAGCTGCGCGGTCAGCCGTGGGTCTTTGACCTGCGCCATCACCTCGACTCGCCGATCGAGGTTGCGGTGCATCATGTCGGCGCTGCCGATCCAGAACTCGTCGAGGGCACGGAAATGTAAGATCCGCGAGTGTTCCAAGAAACGGCCGAGAATCGAGCGGACGAAGATGTTCTCGGAGAATCCGTTTGCCCCCGGGCGCAATGCGCAGATGCCGCGCACCACCACTTCGACTCGCACGCCGGCCTGCGATGCGCGATAGAGCGCGTCGATCACCTGTTCGTCGACGAGTGCGTTCATTTTTAGCCGGATGCCGCCCTTGCCGGCTCCGGGGCCGGCTTCACGGTGGGCGGCAACCTCTCGCTCTACGCGTTCAATGATGCCGGTCCGAATGCCGTGCGGCGCTACCAACAGGTTGCGGTAGGACAATTTGCGGGAGTACCCGGTCAGCGAGTTGAACAAGTCAGTCAGGTCGGCCCCGATGTCCGGATCCGCGGTTAGCAGACCAACGTCTTCGTATAGCCGCGCTGTCTTGCTGTTGTAATTGCCGGTGCCCACGTGACAGTACCGGCGGATCGCCGAGCCTTCGCGGCGCACCACCAGCGCGGTCTTGCAGTGCGTTTTGAGCCCGACCAGCCCGTACACCACGTGCACGCCAGCCTGTTCTAGTGCGCGCGCCCACCTGATATTCGCTTGCTCGTCGAACCGGGCCTTGAGCTCGACGAGCGTGACCACCTGCTTTCCGGCTTCGGCGGCATCGATCAGCGCTCTTATGATCGGCGAATCGCCAGATGTGCGGTACAGCGTCTGTTTGATGGCCAGCACATCAGGATCAGCAGCGGCCTGCTCGATGAAACGCTGCACGCTGGTTGAGAACGAATCGTACGGGTGGTGCACCAGCACATCGCCTTCGCGCAGCGTTGCGAAGATGCTCTTGGGAGTCTCGCGCTCGGCGAAAGCGGCATGGGTGGCCGGAACAAAGGTCCGATCCTTAAGCGCGGGCCGGTCGACGCCGTAGATCTGCCACAGCGACGACAAGTCGAGCAAACCGGGCACTTCGATGACGTCATTGGGATGCACGTCGAGTTCACGCAGCAGCAACTCCATCATGTTCTCGGTCATGTCATCGGCGACCTCGAGCCGGACCGGAGAACCGAACCGGCGGCGTGCGAGTTCTCGCTCAAGTGCCTGCAGGAGATCTTCGTCACGGTCCTCTTCGACTTCGAAATCGGCGTTGCGGGTGATGCGGAACGCGTGATGCTCGACGATCTCCATTCCCGGGAACAGCGCCGGAAGAAACGCCGCGATCAGTTCTTCGACCGGCAAGAATCGCTGGACGGCGCGACCCTCAGCGCTGATGTCGTCGTTGCCGCTATTGAGCTCTACAAAGCGATCGACGTTGTCGGGCACCTTTACCCGGGCGAAATGCCGCGCGCCGTCCTCAGGCTGCTTCACGGTGACGGCCAGGTTCAGACTCAACCCGCTGACGAAGGGGAACGGGTGCGCCGGATCGACGGCCAGCGGTGTCAGTACCGGGAAGACCTGCTCGTTGAAGTACGCCGACAGTTGCTTGCGCTCGGTCCGATCCAGATCGGCCCACGTGACGATGTAGATGCCTTCCTCGCCGAGCGCTGGTGCCACCGAATCAAGGAAAACGTGTGCATGTCGGCTGGCGATCTGCTGAGTCTGCTCGCCGATGCGACGTAGTTGCTCACGTGGTGTCAGTCCGTCGGAGGAGCGCACCGATAGCCCCATCTCGTCGCGGCGTTTGAGCCCGGCCACTCGAACCATGTAAAACTCATCGAGGTTGGAGGCGAAGATCGCGAGAAATTTGGCTCGCTCTAGCAGCGGCATCGAGCTGTCAGCAGCCAGCGCGAGCACGCGCGCGTTGAAGTCGAGCCAGCTCAGTTCCCTGTTCAGATAGCGGTCCGCGGGCAGCTCGTCGGTCGAGCTAGCAGGGGTCGCGGCCGGCGGTGCTGTCAGCGCAGAGTCGCCTGGATGCCACGAATTGTCATCAGGCCGCGAGCCTGTGACTGGGCTGGCTTCGGTTTCGGTCACAGTGCGATCATGGCCTATCACCCGGTGGCGTTGCCAGCGGGGTGGCGTCTTAGGACTGGTGTAAAAACGCTGGGCGCATGTTCCTGGTGGTCATGTTACGCGGCGGTGGTGTCGGTCGTGGTTGTTGTGGTGGGGGGATGCAGTGGGCGGGGTGGCTCGAGCAGTTGGTGGCGTAGTTCTTGGAGGTGGCGGCTGGTCGCTGATGTTTGGGTGACTCCGCGCCAGCCGCGGCTGGCGCGGTCGAGGACGGCCCATACCAGCGACAGACAGCTGGTTTCGCCGGGTAGGCGGCCGATGACCTTGACCCGGCGACGGGATTCTCCGAAGGTGCGTTCGATGAGGTTGGAATGGCGGATGCGTGTCCAGTGTTGGCGGGGGAAGCGCAAATGCACGCTCAGCGAGGCGAAGTCGTTGGCCAGGCAAGCGACCGCGGCTGGGTAGAGCCCGCGGTATGTGGTGGTGAACTCCTCGGCGCAGCGGGTGGCTTCATCCACGGCCTGCTGGCCGGGTGGCTGGTCAATGTCATCGAAGATCGACCAGAACGCGGCTTTGATCTCGTCCTGGACCGCGACAGGTGTCTTGGCGATGACGTTACGGCAGCGATGGATCAGACACCGCTGACGCAGGCTTGCCGGAAACGTGGTCTCCCATGCGGCGATCAGGCCCGGCGCCCCGTCGGAGATGCCCAGTAGCGGCGGGCGTAGTCCCCGGTTCCTCAGGTCAGCCAAGAAGTCGGCCCACGCATCAGCCGACTCCGCTGCGGCTGGGGCCAGCCCAATAAACAGGGGCTTGCCGTCGGTGCAGATGCCCCAGGCGGCCAGCACCGGCTCGGCCGGGGCGTTGGGATGCATCCGAAAGTTCGAGGCATCCAAGAACAGGTAGTCCAACACCAGCTCATCAAGGCGTCGAGACGACCACGCAGCGAACTCGTCTTTGATGGCCGCACAAATCCGGCTCACCGTCGAGCGCGACAACGCCGCCTACGAGCCCAGCACCTCGGCCAACGCGGCCTCGATGTCGCGATCCGACAAACCGCGCACCCATCCCGAAATCACCAACGCCTCCAGAGCGTGGGTGCGCGTCACCCCGGCACCGAATAGCCGCGAACAGAACCGCTCGTCGGTGTCGCGTAGTTTCGGGCGGCATAATTCGACCGAGCCCATCGTGGTCTTCACCGTCGCCGGCGGTTGATACCCATTGCGGTACCCGCCCGGGCCGTCCTGAACCCGACGCTGGTGACGGGCTCGGCCCAACACTGCTTCTACCTCGGCCTCCACGGCGACCTGAAACACCAGACGCACCGATAACCGCCCGACCTCCTCCAAAATCTCGGTCAACGGCCGCTCGGTCGCGGCGAACAACTGATCCATCTCAACACGCACACGCTCAATCGGCGATACTCGCTTGGTCACGGGCGTAGCCCCTCCTTCATAGCTTTCGTCGGTTGCGACGGAACCTACGCCCGTGACCATTTACACCAGCGATGAGACGCGACCGCCAGCGCTCCGCCGACATCTGTCTCCCATTGGTCTGACATTCATCCGTCGGCAAGCTCGAACAGCGGCAACCTGCACCTGCATCGCAGGGCCTGTCAGCGGTGTGTGAGGGCTCGTGCGGTAGCGGGCCCCACTCCGAGCCGCCGCGCTGCGGCCAGGTCGGCTGGCGTGTCGACGTCGCATCGCAACCCAGGCCAGGGACCAGTGAGTTCTATGGCGCCCGAGCGGCGGTGCCGCGTGGCCGAATCTGGCCCGAATTGCGGATCGAGTGCGGTTCCGAAGGCACAGAGCGCGGCGGTTCCGGTCCCCAGTCGGTCAGCGACGAAGCTGCGTTGATAATCGCGCGCGGCGACGACCGCGTCGGAAAGTTCCTGTGTCTGTAAAGCTGGCAAATCGCCTTGCAGCACAACGATATTGGCGCAAGACTCGGCGACCACGCGTTCCGCGGTGAGAATCGCTTTGTTCAACGGGTCAGGATCACCTTCGGGTGTGGGGTCGGCCAGCACGTTGGCGCCGACCTCGGTCGCCGCAGCCGTCGCGGCTTGGTCAGGTGTGATGACGGTGATCGAGCGCAATGAACCGACATGGGCAGCCGCGGTGATCGTGTCGAGCAGCATTGCCAGCACCACATTCTCCCGAGTCTGAGCCGAGAACACTGGGGCCAATCTCGTCTTGGCGGCGGCCAACCGCTTGACGGCGATGATCAAGCCGATGTCACCGGCGTCCTCGGCCCGTGTGCCGCTCATGAGCGCTATCCTGCCAGCGTCGCTCGTCACGTCATCGACGAGCCGCGCGTAGACGCCGAGATCGATGTAAAGACGGGGCTACAGACAGGAGGTGCCGATGGCCAGCACGGGAACCGTCGCAGTCATGGGTGCCGGTGCCTGGGGAACGGCTCTGGCCAAAGTACTCGCCGAGGCGGGAGGCCAGGTCAGGCTGTGGGCGCGGCGACCTGAACTCGCCGACCAGATCAATGCCACGCGCTACAACCTCGACTATCTGCCTGGTGCGCTGCTGCCACCGGGCGTTCAGGCCACTGCCGATCCGAGCGAGGCTCTGCAGGGCGTTTCGACGGTACTGCTGGGAGTGCCCGCGCAGACGCTGCGGACCAATCTCGAGCAGTGGGCCCCGCTGTTGTCCGAAGATGCGACTCTGGTCAGCCTGGCCAAGGGCATCGAGCTGGGCACCCTGATGCGGATGAGTCAGGTGATCGTGTCGGTGACCGGTGTAGATTCCTCACACGTTGCGGTGCTTTCCGGACCCAATCTTGCTAGTGAGATAGCCGAATGCCAGCCCGCGGCAACCGTCATCGCGTGCAGCGATTCTAGTCGTGCGGTCGCATTGCAGCG
Organism: Mycobacterium sp.; assembly: GCF_965230835.1. GTDB lineage: Bacteria > Actinomycetota > Actinomycetes > Mycobacteriales > Mycobacteriaceae > Mycobacterium. The sequence goes on along the minus strand of NZ_CBDDLW010000002.1, from coordinate 815,742 downwards.
TGCGCTCAACAGCGGTTACTTCCGCCCGTACACCAATGCCGATGTCGTAGGCACCGAAGTAGGCGGAGCCTGCAAGAACGTCATCGCGCTCGCGTGCGGGATGGCGGTCGGCGTGGGCCTGGGCGAAAATACCTCCGCGGCGATCATTACCCGGGGGTTGGCAGAAATCATCCGGCTCGGCATCGCGCTGGGCGCGAAAGGCGCAACCCTGGCCGGTCTGGCCGGAGTAGGTGATCTGGTGGCCACCTGCACCTCGCCGCACTCGCGTAACCGGTCGTTCGGTGAACGCCTGGGCGGGGGCGAGACCATGCAGTCGGCTCTGCAGGCCAAGGATGGCTACGTCGTCGAGGGGGTGACGTCGTGTGAGTCGGTGTTGGCCCTGGCGTCTAGCTATGACGTCGAGATGCCCCTTACCGAAGCCGTGCACCGGGTGTGTCACAAGGGATTGTCGGTCGACCAGGCGATGGCGTTGCTTTTGGGCCGCAGCACGAAACCTGAGTAACTATCGGTGTTAACGACGGTCGATAACGTCTTGGACCAGGCTAAAGCCGCAGATCGGGTAGACAACCCGGGCCTGCCGGCGTCCGGCCGGGTAGCCTCTCCAGGTTGTGAATGCCAGCGATCGGCCTGTTACACCGGAGCCGCCACTCCCACCACGCAGCGGCCGGACTCGGGTAGCCGTCGTGTTCGGTGGGCGCAGCAACGAGCACAGCATCTCGTGTGTTTCCGCCGGCAGCATCCTGCGTAACCTTGACCCACAGCGGTTTGACGTGATCGCCGTCGGCATTACCGCAGAAGGTTCGTGGGTGCTCACCGACGGTGACCCTGATGCGCTGGCGATCACTAACCGGCAACTGCCCCAGGTAGATTTCGGATCGGGCACTGAGCTGGCGTTACCCGCCGATCCGCGGCGAGGTGGCCAGTTGGTGGCACTGGAATCAAGCGCCGATACCAGCGCCGCGGGGGTTTTAGCTTCGGTGGACGTGGTTTTCCCGGTGTTGCATGGCCCCTACGGCGAGGACGGCACCCTCCAGGGCCTGCTCGAACTGGCCGGTGTTCCCTACGTCGGTGCCGGAGTGCTGGCCAGCGCCGTCTGCATGGATAAAGAATTCACCAAGAAACTCTTCGATGCCGAGGGGCTTCCCATCGGGGAATACGCTGTGTTGCGCCCGTCACGGGCGACCCTGGAACCCGAGGAACGCGAGCGGTTGGGTTTGCCGGCATTCGTTAAACCGGCGCGGGGTGGCTCGTCGATCGGGGTCAGCCGGGTATCGAGCTGGGACCAGCTGCCCGCCGCAGTAGCCCAGGCCCGCCGGCATGATCCGAAGGTTATTGTCGAGGCTGCGATTAGCGGACGTGAACTGGAATGCGGTGTGCTCGAAATGCCGGATGGCACAGTGGAAGCTAGTACGCTCGGCGAGATCCGAGTTGCCGGGGTGCGGGGGCGTGAGGATTCTTTCTACGATTTCGCGACCAAATATCTCGACGATTCGGCCGAATTGGACGTGCCCGCCAAGGTCGACGACGATGTCGCAGACGCGGTTCGCCAGTTGGCAATCAGAGCGTTCACGGCTGTCGACTGCCAGGGTCTGGCCAGGGTGGACTTCTTTCTGACCGATGATGGGCCGGTGATTAACGAAATCAATACGATTCCGGGGTTCACCGAAATATCGATGTATCCGCGGATGTGGGCAGCTAGTGGTGTCGACTATCCCACCTTGCTGGCGACCATGGTTGACACGGCATTGGCACGGGGAGTCGGGCTACGCTAGCCAACCGGAGCCGGATCGATGGGCACCGCCGCAATGGTGTGGTCGATCACGTCGGACAAGTCCTGAATGGGGGTGGGCCCCGATCCAGAGGGAAGCGTCAGGGCCACATACACCGGTCGATCGACGGTGTACCACGTGGATCTGTCAGCCGTCGCGGTCCCCGGGCCGCGTGATTGCGCTTCGGCTCCGATCTGGAACCACTGCACTCCGTCGACGATTTGGATGGGGGACCCCACGACGAAGTCTGCCGGTCGCTCAAGTCCGCAGCGCAACACCACCGGATTGGCGTCCGGGCCAGCTCGCCAGGCGGTCGCGGCTTCGGGCGCCGGTTGCGCCACGGGTGTGCGCTCGTATTCCCCGAGTCGCTGCGGCAATGCCGCCATCAACGCCTGGCATGAGGGGCTCGCGGCCTGCGGTGCGGGCACAGCCGGTATTGGCACTGGTCGCTGTGGGGCGTGTCGAGTAGCCGCGACGACCAATATCACCCCGAGTGCCGCCACGGCGAGCACGAGTGCGGCGAGTATCAGGGCACGCGGTGGTTGGTCCGAATCGGCGTCGGCGGTCAACTGCGCTGCCTCTCCGTCTCGAGTCGACTGCCCCGCCTAGCTGTGCGGAGCCGCTAGCGGCCTAATCTGGTGCTTTTGGTTCGTGTGGGCTCATACACTGGCGCGGTCCGGCTGCGCAGGCAGGGTTTCAACGTACCGCAGGCCGGATGACCGCTGGGGAATCCCTGCGTGGCCAGAATGCACCAGAGGAGGAGGCGTGCGCGATGACGCATCGGGGAAGTCCCCGACGCTCGGGCAGCTCGGCGAGTTCGCCGTAATCAACCAGGTGATTCGGGACCGCCAGCAACCCGCCGCGGTGTTGCTCGGGCCCGGCGATGATGCTGCGGTGGTATCAGCCGACGATGGCCGAACCGTGGTTTCGACCGACATGCTGGTGCAGGATCGACACTTTCGGCTGGATTGGTCGACACCGCACGATGTAGGCCGCAAGGCAATCGCTGTTAACGGTGCCGACATCGCGGCGATGGGCGCGCGACCGACGGCCTTCGTGGTGGGTTTTGGCGGGCCAGCAGACACCCCAGCCGTTCAGGTTCGGGCGCTGGTCAACGGGATGTGGGACGAGGCGGATCGGATCGGCGCTGGGATAGCCGGTGGCGATCTGGTCCGCTGTCCGCAGTGGGTAGTGTCGGTGACGGTGTTGGGTCACCTTGATGGTCGGCTACCGGTATTGCGAGCCGGCGCGCAAGCTGGTTCGGTCGTCGCTGTCGCCGGGCAATTGGGTGGCTCGGCTGCAGGTTATGCGTTGTGGCACAGCGGGACTAAAGGGTTCGATGAGTTCCGACGCCGGCACGTGGTGCCCAACCCGCCTTATGGCGAGGGAGTCGCGGCCGCAGGGGCCGGGGCTCAGGCGATGATTGACGTCTCCGACGGTCTGGTAGCTGATTTGCGACATGTTGCGGCCGCTTCCAGGGTGAGTATCGAGTTGTCTGCTGCGGCGTTGACGCCAGACTGCGATGCGCTTGCTGCTGTCGCGGCCGCAGTCGGTGCAGACCCATGGTCATGGGTGCTCGGCGGCGGTGAAGACCACGCCCTGGTGGCTTGTTTTGCTGGTTCGACACCCGTGGGTTGGCGGGTTATCGGGAGGGTTGTCGAGGGGCCGCCCGAGGTGCTCGTAGATGGTCAAAAGTGGGGAGGATACGCGGGCTGGGATTCGTTCGGGAGCTAGTGTGGCGCGGTGACCGTCTACGTGATCGCCCAATCGAGGTGCACTGACCGAGCCGCGTTCGACCGCTTCCAGGATAGCTTTCTGGGAGTTTTCCGTTGTTGCCCGAAATCCCTGCGGGTCGCCCGCGACTCGCTGCAGATCGGTGCGGAGTCCGCGTGACCGCTCAGCCACTGTCCGCACTCGTGGAACCGGGCTGGGCGGCCGCGTTGGAGCCCGTTGCCGACCAGGTGGCAAAGCTGGGGGAGTTCCTCCGGTCGGAACTCAGCGCCGGGCGCAAGTACCTTCCCGCCGGGGCGAACGTCTTGCGCGCCTTTACTTTCCCGTTCGACAGCGTTCGAGTCCTGATCGTTGGGCAAGACCCTTACCCGACACCCGGGCATGCGGTGGGTCTTAGCTTCTCGGTGGCGCCCAAGGTGAGTCCGCTGCCGCGTAGCCTTGCGAATATTTTCGAGGAGTACGCGGCGGATCTGGGGTATCCGCGGCCGGCGTGCGGCGATCTGACGCCCTGGGCGCAGCGCGGTGTTTTACTCCTAAACAGAGTGTTGACTGTACGCCCCAGCAATCCCGCCTCGCATCGAGGCAAGGGTTGGGAAGCGGTCACAGAGTGCGCCATCCGCGCGCTGGCCGCGCGGTCACAGCCGATGGTGGCCATTCTATGGGGCCGCGACGCGTCGACCCTGAAGCCGATGCTGAAGGCCGAAAATTGCGCTGCGATCGAGTCGCCGCACCCCTCACCGCTGTCGGCTTCGCGTGGGTTCTTCGGGTCCCGGCCGTTCACTCGCACCAACGAACTGCTCGCGGGAATGGGTGCAACGCCGATCGACTGGCGGTTGCCCTAGCCGAGTGAGCTGCGATTGCCCGCGCCGACTGATCGGTGCGGAGATGGCTGAGATGCTGGTGCGGGCCTAGTGGGTTCTAGCCGCGGGTGACTTTGCCTGCCTTGATGCAGGATGTGCAGACGTTGCGTCGCTGTCGGTTGCCGCCGGGGCGGGTCACGACGTGCACTGTTTGGATGTTGGGGTCCCACCGGCGGCTGGTGCGGCGGTGGGAGTGCGACACCGACTTACCGAAGCCGGGGCCTTTCCCGCAGATATCGCACACAGCGGCCATTCTGAACTCCTCAAATCTCTTGCTAGGGTCCGGCAAGCTGGCCGGGACAGCCCGGGATGGCCCGGGATGGCCCGGGCTAACTCAGGATAGCCGGGGTTGTGGACAAGCACCAAAACGATCCTGCGTGTGTAGCAGCTGACGACGCGGCGCCACCGCCGCTCTAGCTCGGCAGGATGCGCTAGCTCCCGCCTTCGGTGCTCGACCGAGAATCATAATCCGGCCGCTATCCTGCGCGATCAAGCTGGCGCGTCAAACTGTCGGGGTGTGTCGCTACGCTGCGCTATATCGAAAGGAGATTCACGGGCGGGGCCCGGGGTCGCACGGATACCCCCCGTTGTCAGCCCTGTTGGCGGGCGCAGCGCCCGGTCGAGCCATCGAGAACTCGGAGGGCGGAGCGGCTCCCTATACGGCCGACACAAACTAGCCAGGAGTCCACCATCTGCGCCAGGCTACGCTGGCGCCAATCGGGGACCGGTGGGGAGGAAGGTGGGGTCAAGGTGGGCACGCCCGATCGTGTGTTGGACGCCGCGGCTCTGCGGGACTGGGCGCACACCGTCGTCAGCGACCTAATCACCCACATCGATGAAATCAACCGGCTCAATGTGTTCCCGGTGGCCGATTCTGACACCGGGGCCAACATGTTGTTCACCATGCGTTCCGCGCTTGCTGAAGCCAATTCGCAGGCGGGCACCGACGATGTCGCTCGAGTCGCGGCCGCTCTGTCTGCCGGCGCTCTGAACGGAGCGCGCGGCAACTCTGGTGTGATCTTGTCCCAGATTCTGCGCGGCTTCGCCGATGTGACTGCAAGTGCGGCCGCCGACCCTGGTTGGGCAGTGCCGGCCGTCGACGCCGCACTGCTTGCGGCCGCGCTGTGGCGTGGCGTTGAGCTGGTCGTCGCATCGATGGGCGGCAATGAGATCGAGGGAACCATTGTTTCGGTGCTGCGGGCGGCCGCCAGTGCTGTCGAGCGGTGCGTAAGCGGTGGAGAGGGGCTGGCCGATGCAGTCATCGCGGCTGGTGATGCTGCCGTTGTCGCCTTAGAGAAGACCCCTGAGCAGCTCGACGTCCTCGCCGACGCAGGTGTAGTCGACGCCGGCGGCCGGGGCCTACTAGTCATGCTGGACGCATTGCGTTCGACGATCATCGGGCAGGCGCCCGCGCGCTCCATCTATGAGCCGTCGCCGCGTCCGCTGCCGGCAGACGCGGCCACGAGCCGCCCCGCGCCGCAATTCGAAGTGATGTACCTGCTGTCGGCTTGTGATGCCGCAGCGGCCGACGGGTTGCGGGACCGGCTCCGGGAACTGGGCGAATCGGTGGCGATTGCGCAGGCTCCCGAGGCGACGCAGGGCAGCTACTCTGTGCACGTCCACACCGACGACGCCGGTGCCGCCATTCAAGCGGGAATCGCAGCAGGACAATTGAGCCGGATCGTGATCTCGGCGTTGAGCACAGCGGGCACTGGACTGCCTGCAGGCAGCTGGACGCGGGAACGCGCCGTGCTGGCTGTTGTCGACGGCGACGGTGCCGCTGCATTATTTGCCGACGAGGGCGCCTGCGTGCTGCGACCGGATCAGGATGCGGTCGCGCCTGTTGCTCCGGTCAGCGCTCATCAATTGGTGCGGGCCGTGGTGGATACCGGCGCCGCTCAGGTGATGGTGCTGCCCAACGGCTATGTGGCGGCCGAGGAACTGGTGGCTGGCTGTACGGCGGCCATCGGCTGGGGCATCGATGTGGTGCCCGTGCCGACTGGGTCGATGGTGCAGGGGTTGGCTGCACTGGCGGTGCATGACCCGGGTCGCCATGCCGTCGACGACGGCTACACCATGGCTCGCGCTGCCGGCGCCGCCCGGCACGGATCGGTGCGCGTCGCCACTGAAAAGGCGTTGACCTGGGCAGGGACCTGCGATCCTGGCGATGGCCTGGGCATCGCAGGAGACGAGGTGCTGATTGTCGCGGATGACGTTGCTGCGGCTGCGATCGGCCTGCTGGATCTGTTGCTGGCCTCCGGAGGGGAGTTGGTAACGATGCTGGTGGGTGCCCGCGTTGACGGGGACGCGGCGGAGGACATTTCTGACATCTTGGACAAGCACGTGCATGATCATCATCCGGGAACCGAACTGGTGGTCTATTTCACCGGGCACCGTGGCGACGCGCTGCTGATTGGGGTGGAGTAGCGGTGGCGTCGCTGGGCGATCGGCTGGATTGCGTCCTCGGCGCCAAGGCTGCAGGCAGCCTCGACGACGTCTTCGGTATCCGGACTGTGGATGATTTGCTGCGGCACTACCCGCGTAGTTATACCGAGGGCGCCACGGTGCGGGGCGCCGACGGCGAGCGTCCCCAAGCTGGTGAGCACATCACCGTGGTCGACAAGGTCACCGGTGCCGTAGCCCGCCCGATGAAGAAGAATCCCAGGAAGAAATACCTACTTGTCACCGTCGGTTCTGGTCGAGGCAAGGTGACTGCCACGTTCTTCAACGCGGGCTACATCATGAAGGGGCTCACCGAGGGCACCACGGTAATGCTCTCCGGCGAGGTCGAGTTCTTCCGAGAAAAGCTGCATCTGACCCACCCGGCCTTCCTAATTCTCGACTCGCCGGACGGGAAAAACCGCGGCACCAGATCGCTGAAGAGCATCGCCGATGCCTCGCAAGCCGTCAGCGGCGAGGTGTTGATGTCGGAGTTCGAACGTCGCTGCTATCCCATTTATCCGGCTAGCACGAAGCTGCAGAGTTGGGACATCTTTGCGTGTGTGCGCCAGGTGCTCGACGTCCTCGATCCCGTGGCCGACCCGTTGCCTGCGGAACTGTGTGCCCAGCACGATCTGATGTCCGAAGATGAAGCGTTGCGCGCCATCCACTTGGCCGAAAGCGAATCCACACGTCGGCGTGCCCGCGAACGGCTGACTTTCGACGAGGCCGTAGGTCTGCAGTGGGCTTTGGTGGCTCGCCGCCATGGTGAGTTATCGGAATCGGGGCCCCCGGCGCCGCCGCGATCTGGCGGTCTGGTTGCTGAACTGTCGCGCAGATTGCCGTTCGAGCTGACCGAGGGCCAGCGTCGGGTGCTCGAGGTGCTGTCCGAAGGGCTTGGGGCGACCCGTCCGCTGAACCGCCTGTTGCAGGGCGAGGTGGGGTCCGGCAAGACCATCGTCGCGGTACTGGCGATGCTGCAGATGGTGGACGCAGGCTACCAGTGCGCGCTGCTCGCACCGACCGAAGTTCTTGCCGCCCAACATTTACGATCGATCTGCGATGTGCTGGGCCCATTGGCGATGGGAGGCCAGCTCGGCGGGTCTGAAATCGCTACTCGGGTAATCCTGCTCACCGGCTCTATGACCGCGCCCCAGAAGAAGCAAGTCCGCGCTGAGATTGTTAGCGGTCAGGCCGGAATCGTTATTGGAACTCACGCACTGCTGCAGGACGCGGTCGAATTTCACAACTTAGGCATGGTGGTGGTTGATGAGCAGCACCGGTTTGGTGTCGAACAACGAGACCAATTGCGTGCCAAGGCCCCGGCCGGTGTTACCCCGCACTTGCTGGTGATGACTGCCACGCCGATACCGCGAACCGTCGCGTTGACTGTCTACGGTGACCTCGAGACCTCGACGTTGCGTGAACTCCCGCGCGGACGCCAACCGATCACCACCAACGTGATCTTCGTGAAGGACAAGCCCACCTGGCTCGACCGTGCCTGGCAGCGCATCGTCGAGGAGGTCGCAGTTGGCCGCCAAGCCTACGTCGTCGCGCCTCGAATCGACGAGACCGACGAGCGCGATGTTGGTGGTGGACAGGCAAAGAATGGTCAGGCTGGCGTCAGGCCTTCAGCCACGGCCGAAGGCCTATACGCTCGACTACGTTCCGGTGAGCTGGCGAATCTGCGACTCGGACTCATGCACGGACGGTTGTCCCCCGACGACAAGGATGCCGCTATGGCATCTTTTCGGTCCGGCGAGATCGATGTGTTGGTGTGTACCACCGTCATTGAGGTTGGTGTGGACGTGCCCAACGCGACGGTAATGCTGGTGATGGACGCCGACCGGTTCGGCATCAGCCAGTTACATCAGCTGCGTGGGCGCATCGGACGTGGCGAGTATCCGAGTTTGTGCCTGCTGGCCAGCTGGGTTTCGCCGGGAGGCCCGGCCGGTCGTCGGCTGTGCGCGGTCGCCGAGACCATGGACGGCTTCGCCCTCGCCGAGCTCGATCTCAAAGAGCGTCGGGAAGGAGACGTACTGGGCCGCAACCAGTCTGGCAAGGCGATCACACTACGTTTGCTTTCGCTGGCCGATCACCGGGAGTTCATCGAAGCCGCGCGGGACTTCTGTACTCGCGCCCACACGTGTTCTGCGCCAGCGCATCCCGGATTGGCTTTGTTGGCAGCGCGATTCACCGAAACCGAACGCATTGAATACTTGGACAAGGCATGAGCCGAAAATTGCTGTTATGTCTGTCGGTGAGCGCTGTGCTCGCGCTGGTGGTGGCTCATCAGACGTTAGATTCATCGGCGGCCAGGCAGTCCGACGAGTTCGCGGCGCGCGCTGACCTCCCGACAGTGCAGCCGGGCACCGACGTGCTCGCGGGCATTGAGGTGTTGCCCCGCCGGATGCATCGCTACGACTACCGTAGGAAGGCGTTCGGGGTCGCCTGGAGTGACAACAACGGGGCGCCTGGGGGCCACAACGGGTGTGATACCCGCAACGACATCCTCAACCGGGATCTCGTCGACAAGACGTATGTGGCGATCAGACGGTGTCCGCATGCCGTGGCCACCGGGACTCTGCATGACCCCTACACGAACAGCACCGTTGCCTTCCAACGGGGCGCCGGTGTTGGTGCTTCGGTTCAGATCGACCATATTGTCCCGCTGTCGTATGCCTGGGACATGGGTGCCTTCGGCTGGGCCGATGCGGCGCGGCTGCGGTTCGCCAACGATCCAGCTAACTTGCTGGCTGTCCAGGGGCAGGCCAATCAGGATAAAGGCGATTCACCGCCGGCTCGCTGGATGCCGCCGAACAAGGCGTTCTATTGCCAGTACGCTATGCAGTTCATCGTTGTGCTGCGTGGTTACTCATTACCCGTTGACAGGGCTTCGACGGCTGTGCTGCGGGCGGCCGCAGCCACCTGCCCAACGGGGTAAACCGCAGTGCTCAGGTGCCGGCGTAGGTTAGTGGATCTCCCCATACCCGGGTGCCGTCATTGAGGCTGTTCAACGTGTCCATGTGCTCGGTGGCCAGTTCGAAGCCGAAAACATCAAGATTGCTGGCGATCCGGTCGGGTTTGGTTGAGCGGAAGATGACCGCATTGCCTAATTGCAGATTCCACCGCAGCATCACCTGCGCGGGTGTCTTGTCGTACGCGGCGGCGACCGAGGTCACGGTTGGATTGTCCATCAGTCGGCCGTGGACCAGCGGAGTGTAGGACTGCGTGACGACGTTCTGCTGAGCATTGGAGTGACGCAGTTCGTGCTGGTTGAGTTGGGGGTGTAGCTCTATCTGGTTGACGGCCGGGGTGACGAACGTGAGGTCAATTAGCGTCGAAATGTGTTCTTCGGTGAAGTTGCACACACCTATCGACCGAGCGTGCCCCTCGCCGCGGGACTGAATCAGACCGCCCCAGGCGTCCACGTATTTGCCTACCGGCGGGGCCGGCCAGTGAATCAGATAGAGGTCGACGTAGTCCAAACCGAGTCGCTCCAAGCTGGCGCTGCAAGCCTCCTGAGATACGCTGAAACCCTGGTCAGCGGTCGCTAGCTTGGTCGTGACGAACAGTTCTTCCCGTGGAATCCCAGAGGATGCGATCGCGCGCCCGACGGCAGCCTCGTTGCCGTACGCCGCGGCGGTATCGATGAGACGACACCCGATCTCCAGGGCGGCCGATACCGTGCGTTCGGTCTCGTCATCCGATAATTCCGCGACGCCAAGGCCAAGCACCGGCATCGTGTGCTCGTCATTGAGTGCGATTGAAGGGACCGCCGCGACCGAATCGCCAGCCAACGTATCTCACCTACCTGCGAAATTGAAGGATCTCGGATGTGGGCCAAGCCGGGCTCCATCTTCGAGCGAGGAAATCGACGCCATGTCGTCGCGGTTGAGTTCAAAGTCCAACACGTCGATGTTGCTCGCAATCCGGGTGGGTCTAGCTGACTCGGGGATCACGATATTACTCAGGTGAATATGTCACCAATCAACACCTGGGCTCATGACTGACCTCGGCCTTCGACGGCGGTGGCAATCGGGTTGAGATCGTCGAGGTACTCAAGTTCGTGCGCGGGTCACAGCTCAGCTGAGCCGAGGCGCAGCTGTGGGCGGTATTCGCCGCTAGGGTTACCACGTACAGTTGTGCGTCCAGTTTGACCACGTTTTCCCAGGGAGCAGGCAATGACAAAGAGTCTGGCAGGGGGGCCGGGCCTCAATCCCGACACGCTGCGCGTGCCTAGCCAGTGGGCTAGTCACCTCCGGGACACTGTCAGCCGCTTCGGTGTGAAGGTCATCCCAGGGATACCGATGGCCGCGAAGCAGCTGCTTACCGGCCGTCGATCGGTCGTCATCGACGGTAATACTCTTGACCTCACGCTACAGCTGGTGTTGTCGAGCTGGCGGATCCTCGGCATGAGCGGCATGGTCGTCAATGACAATCCCATCGTCGCTCGCGCTCACATGCGGGAAATGTGCGCGGCGATGCCCGGTCCGCAGATTCACGTCGGCGTCACCGACGTGTCGATCCCTGGTCCGGCCGGCGAGATCCGGGCGCGCCACTATCGCCCGCTCAGTCGGTTGCCGGCTCCATTGCTTGTCTTCTATCACGGCGGTGGCTGGACGATCGGGGATTTGGAGACCCATGACGCGCTGTGCCGGTTGACGTGCCGCGACGCCGAGATACACGTCCTGGCGATCGACTATCGGTTGGCTCCCGAGCATCCGGCGCCGGCTGCGGTCGACGATGCCTATGCGGCGTTCACGTGGGCATACGAGCACGCCCAGGAACTCGGCGCACTGCCGGGCAAGGTCGCGGTTGGCGGCGATAGTGCGGGCGGCAATTTAGCGGCTGTGGTAGCCCAGTTGGCACGTGAAAGCGGTGGGCCCGCGCCTGTGCTGCAGTGGCTGCTCTATCCGAGGACCGATTTCACTGCGAAGACACGGTCGATGGGGCTGTTTTCCGATGGCTTCCTGCTCACTAAGCGCGACATCGATTGGTTCCATGCGCAATACCTCAGGGATGCCGATATCGATGCGGCTGACCCGCGGATATCACCGCTGCTGGCCGAATCGTTGTCGGGGTTGGCTCCCGCGCTCATTGCCGTTGCGGGTTTTGACCCGCTCCGCGATGAGGGTGAAAGCTACGCAAAAGCGCTGCAAGCCGCTGGCACCCCGGTCGACGTGCGTCGCCTGGGTTCGCTGACGCATGGGTTCCTCAGTCTGTTTCAGCTTGGCGGCGGCAGTGCGGACGGGACACGTGAACTGATTTCGGCGCTGCGGGCTCACCTGAGCCGGGTCTGAACCGTACTGCTCGGCCTATTCGCGGTCTGGATCGTCGCCGGGCGCGCTCTCCACTCGATGCCGCCGGTACTGTCAAAGCCGCCGGTAGTGTGGAAGCGCCGTCGCCTGACCTTGGTCGGGGCAACAACCGACGAATCGAATAAGTGAGGATCAGCGAAACCGTGGCCGACAAACCTAAACGCTCAGCGCGATTCGACCTGAAGTCCGCCGGTGCCAAATCCGGCTGGCTTATCCAGATCGGTGGCACCGCGTTCGTGGTGGTCTTCGCAGTTGCGCTCGTCTTTTACATCGTGACATCGCACCATCAAGCCACTGGGTCGGGCCACTCGGTCCGTGTGGCGTCGAGCAAGCTGGTAACCCGGCCCGGCACCGACGAGCCCAAAGCGGTGGTGTCGTTCTATGAGGACTTCCTATGCCCGGCGTGCGGTAGTTTCGAGCGTGGATTCGGGCCGACCGTGTCCAAGCTCATCGACACCGGTGCCATCGCGGCCGACTATTCCATGGTCGCTATTCTCGACAGCCCGATGAATCAGGATTATCCGTCGCGCGCGGGTGCCGCGGCCTACTGCGTAGCCGACGAGTCCCTCGACGCTTTCCGTCGTTTCCACACCGCATTGTTCAGCAAGGACATCCAGCCCTCGGAAGTCGGCAAATCTTTTCCCGACAACGCGCGGTTGATTGAAATCGCCCGTGAAGCCGGGGTAGTGGGCAAGGTGCCGGACTGCGTCAACAGTGGGAAGTACATCAAGATGGTCGACGGCCTGGCCGCCGCTTCGAATGTGCACGCAACTCCCACCGTTCGGATCAACGGCGCTGACTACGATTGGTCCACACCGGAAGCGCTGGTCGCCAAGATCAAGGAAATCGTGGGCGATGTGCCGGGCCTTGACGCGGCGGTAGCCCCCGAGACGTCCTGACGAACGTGGTGTCAGCTCAACCCGCCGAGCGATCCGGCGACCTGGCGCCGGATGCTGGCAGCGACGTCCGAGTGCCGGGGGCTAGCGCGTGGTGGGTGCTGATCGCAGGTTCGATGGGTCTGTTGTTTTCGATGGCGCTGACGGTGGAGAAGATCAGGATTCTTCTCGACTCGGATTATGTGCCGCCCTGCAACATCAACCCCGTGTTGTCATGCGGCTCGGTGATGACAACACCTCAGGCGTCGTTGCTGGGTTTTCCCAACCCGCTCGTCGGTATTGCGGGCTTCACCGTGGTGGTGGTCACCGGAGTGCTGGCGGTGGCTAAAGTTCCTTTGCCGCGGTGGTACTGGTTAGGTTTGGCGCTCGGCACCCTAAGCGGCGCGGTGTTCGTGCATTGGCTGATATTCCAGAGCCTGTACCGCATCGGTGCGTTGTGCCCATATTGCATGGTGGTTTGGGCGGACACCATCACTCTGTTGGTGGTGACCGCTGCCGTTGTGTTTCGGCCATCGGTCGCAGGCGAGAGAAACGGACCGAGGCGCCGCGCCCGTGCGGTTACTCGGGTGGTTTACCAATGGCGATGGTCCATTGCCGCACTCTGGTTCACGGCAGTGTTTCTGCTCATCATGGTCCGCTTCTGGGACTATTGGTCGACGCTCATCTGAGCGTCTCAAACTCACGAGGCGGGGCGAGGGTAAGGGGCCAAGGTGATCTCCAAAGTACTGGTAGCCAATCGCGGCGAGATCGCGATTCGCGCATTCCGCGCCGCCTACGAATTGGGAATCGGCACGGTGGCTGTCTACCCGTACGAGGACCGCAACTCGCAGCATCGCCTTAAGGCCGACGAGTCCTATCAGATCGGCGACGTCGGACACCCCGTGCGCGCCTATCTGTCGGTCGACGAGATCGTCGAAACGGCTATTCGGGCGGGTGCCGACGCCGTGTACCCGGGCTACGGATTTCTGTCGGAGAACCCTGATTTGGCTGCGGCATGCGCGGCTGCCGGCATCACCTTCGTTGGTCCCGGTGCTGAAGTGCTAGAGCTGACTGGAAACAAGTCCCGCGCGATCGCTGCGGCCGCAGAAGCGGGTCTGCCAGTGCTCATGTCGTCGGCGCCCTCGGCTTCGGCGGACGAACTGGTTGCGGCGGCCGGTTCGGCTCAACCCGGCATGCGGTTTCCTTTGTTCGTCAAAGCCGTTGCGGGTGGCGGAGGCCGCGGTATGCGCCGCGTCAGCGATATTGCAGGTTTAGCGGAAGCGGTTGAAGCTGCCAGTCGGGAAGCCGAATCGTCGTTCGGCGATCCCACGGTTTATCTCGAGCAGGCGGTGGTCAATCCACGCCACATCGAGGTGCAGATTCTGGCTGACACTCGCGGCAACGTCATCCATCTGCATGAGCGTGACTGTAGTCTGCAGCGTCGCCATCAAAAGGTCATCGAACTGGCCCCAGCGCCGCATCTGGACGCCAAGCTACGTGACCAGATGTGTGCAGATGCGGTTGCCTTCGCCCGCCATATCGGCTACAGCTTCGCGGGTACCGTTGAGTTTCTGCTCGATGAGAGTGGTCGATATGTGTTCATAGAGATGAACCCGCGGATTCAGGTCGAGCACACTGTGACCGAGGAGATCACCGACGTCGACCTGGTCGCTAGTCAGTTGCGCATTGCTGCGGGGGAGACGCTCGATGATCTGGGGCTGCGGCAGCAAGCCATCATGCCGCACGGCGCAGCGCTGCAGTGCCGGATCACGACCGAGGATCCGGCGAATGGTTTTCGTCCTGACACCGGTCGGATAAGCGCTCTGCGCACGCCCGGCGGTGCCGGTATCCGGCTGGACGGCAGCACTAACCTGGGTGCCGAGATCAGTGCGCACTTTGACTCGATGCTGGTTAAGTTGACTTGCCGGGGCCGTGACTTTCCAACTGCGGTAGCTCGCGCGCGGCGGGCCATCGCGGAGTTCCGGATTCGAGGGGTGTCGACGAATATTCCCTTCCTGCAGGCGGTCCTGGACGATCCGGACTTCCGGGACGGACATATCACCACATCGTTTATCGACGACCGGCCGCAGCTGCTGACCGCGCGAGGGTCCGCCGACCGCGGCACCAAGATCTTGAACTATCTAGCCGACGTTACCGTCAACAAGCCGCACGGCTCACGCCCGTCGAAGATCTACCCACATGACAAGCTGCCCGACATCGACCTGGCAGCGGCGCCGCCCGCCGGGTCCAAGCAACAACTCGTCGAGTTGGGGCCGGAGGGTTTCGCACGTTGGATGAGGACTTCTGCGGCTGTAGGTGTTACTGACACCACGTTTCGCGATGCGCATCAGTCGTTGCTGGCCACCCGCGTCCGTACCAGTGGCCTGTTGGTGGTCGCCCCCTACATTGCCCGGCTCACCCCGCAGCTTCTGTCGGTAGAGTGCTGGGGTGGTGCGACTTACGATGTGGCGCTGCGGTTTTTGAAGGAAGATCCGTGGGAGCGGCTCGCCATGTTGCGTGCAGCAATGCCGAATATCTGTCTTCAGATGCTGCTGCGGGGTCGCAATACCGTTGGCTACACGCCGTATCCGGAGACGGTCACGTCGGCATTCGTGGAAGAAGCAACGGCCACCGGCGTCGATATATTCCGCATCTTCGACGCACTCAACAACCTTGAATCGATGCGTCCGGCGATCGATGCTGTACGCGAAACAGGTTGTGCAGTAGCAGAAGTGGCGATGTGCTATACGGGGGATCTGGCTGACCCGGCAGAGCGCCTGTACACGCTCGACTATTACCTCAAACTCGCCGAGCAGATCGTGGAAGCCGGCGCGCATGTGCTAGCCATCAAGGATATGGCTGGATTGTTGCGCGCGTCGGCAGCCCAGCGGTTGGTCAGTGCGTTACGCAGTCGATTCGATCTGCCGGTGCACGTGCACACCCACGACACACCGGGCGGCCAGTTGGCCAGCTATGTTGCTGCGTGGCATGCAGGTGCTGACGCCGTCGATGGCGCTGCGGCACCGCTGGCAGGAACCACTAGCCAGCCCGCATTGAGTTCTATCGTTGCTGCGGCCGCGAACACCGAGTACGACACCGGTCTGTCGCTTTCTGCGGTATCCGCGTTGGAGCCGTTCTGGGAGGTTTTGCGAAAGGTATATGCGCCCTTCGAATCCGGTTTACCGGGGCCGACGGGACGTGTCTACCATCACGAGATTCCAGGCGGGCAGTTGTCCAACCTGCGCCAGCAGGCAATTGCTTTGGGGCTGGGGGATCGGTTTGAGGAGGTCGAGGAGGCCTACGCCGGCGCCGACCGGGTACTGGGTAGGTTAATTAAGGTCACTCCGTCATCGAAGGTGGTCGGAGATCTGGCGTTGGCGCTGGTTGGCGCCGGTGTTAGTGCCGATGAGTTCGCTGCTGAGCCAGCGCGATTCGATATTCCGGAATCTGTATTGGGGTTCCTTCGAGGCGAGCTGGGTGATCCTGCCGGTGGGTGGCCCGAGCCGTTGCGTTCCGCGGCGTTGGCGGGCCGGACGTCGGCCAGGCCGACGCAGCACTTGACAGCGGACGATGCGGCTGCGCTGTCGCTGGCCGGGCCTACTCGCCAAGCGGCCCTGAATCGACTGCTATTTCCCATCCCGACAAAGGAATTTGTGGAGCACCGTGAAAGCTACGGCGACACGTCGCAATTGTCGGCCAACCAGTTCTTTTACGGCTTGCGGCAAGGCGAAGAGCACAAGGTGAGGCTGGAGCCCGGGGTTGAACTGTTGATCGGTCTTGAGGCCATCTCTGAGCCTGACGAGCGAGGCATGCGAACGGTTATGTGCATCATCAACGGTCAGCTGCGGCCGGTGTTGGTGCGCGACCGCAGCATCGCCAGTTCGGTGCCGACTGCCGAAAAAGCCGAGCGGGGCAACCCAGGGCACATCGCCGCACCCTTCGCCGGGGTTGTCACGGTTGCAGTCTCCGCCGGTGAGCACGTCAGTACTGGTCAGACCATCGCTACTATCGAGGCAATGAAAATGGAAGCGCCGATCACAGCGCCCGACGATGGTGTGGTCGAGCGCGTAGCTGTGTCGAGCACCGCACAAGTCGAAGGCGGAGACTTGCTGGTGGTAGTCAGCTGACCCGGATCATCGCCGGCGTCGCTGGGGGGCGGCGCATCATCGTCCCGGCGCGTGGTACCAGGCCGACCACCGACCGGGTGCGCGAGTCACTGTTCAACATTGTTACCGCACATCGGGATTTGGCGGGTCTAGCGGTGCTGGACCTGTATGCCGGTTCAGGTTCGCTGGGTCTGGAGGCGTTATCCCGAGGGGCCGCATCCGCGCTTTTCGTGGAATCCGATCAGCGCACCGCGGCGGTTATCGCGCGCAACGTGGCGACTCTGGGGCTTGCCGGCGCGACGCTGCGCCGAGGCGCGGTTTCGGCGGTGGTGAAGGCTGGAACCTCCTCCCCGGTGGACCTTGTGCTGGCCGACCCCCCCTACGACATGGCCACTGTCGAGGTTGATGTTCTCGTGGAAGGACTCGCCACGTATGGCTGGGTGCACGAATCAACCGTTGCGGTGGTGGAGCGAGCAGCCACCAGCGCGCCGTTGACCTGGCCGGCCGGTTGGAGTCCATGGCCGCAGCGGGTTTACGGCGACACCCGTTTGGAGCTGGCTGAGCGGCTCTGAACCACCGTGTAGCGTCATCGCACATGAGCGGTGCGGTATGTCCGGGGTCGTTTGATCCGGTGACGTTGGGTCATATAGACGTATTCGAGCGTGCGGCGGCCCAGTTCGACGAAGTGGTCGTTGCGATTCTGCTCAACCCGATCAAAAAAGGCATGTTCGATCTCGAAGACCGGATAGCGATGATCGGCGAATCGACGACGCACCTGCCCAACTTGCGGGTGGAGGCCGGTGAAGGTCTGGTTGTCGACTTCGTCAGATCCCTTGGGATGACCGCTATCGTAAAGGGTCTGCGTACCGGAACCGACTTTGAGTACGAGCTGCAGATGGCCCAGATGAATAAGCATATTGCTGGCGTCGACACCTTTTTTGTTGCGACTACGCCGCAGTATTCGTTCGTGTCGTCTTCGTTGGCCAAAGAGGTCGCGATGCTCGGTGGTGATGTGTCCGAGTTGTTGCCTGAATCAGTGAACCGACGGCTGCGCGAGCGTTTTGGATTCAGTGTGAGTGAAGGCTCGTAGCTAGGCTTCTGCTTTCCGCATGATCGCGTACCAGTTGAGGGAGATCAAGCCCTTTTCCTCGGCCGTTATGTAGGAATTGCAATTGGCGTGCATGCGACGGATCAGCAAGAAGATTTTGCGAGGAATCACATGGATCTTCGAAAGAAATGAGAACGCCTTCTCGTACTTGTCGTAGAGGGCGACTTCTTTCTTGATGTTTTCCACCGCCATTTGAGGTTCGGATTTGAGTAGCTCGAATCCAGGCTTCCTGAACGCGTCCTCCCAGTACTTGTAGTGCCAGAATCCGCCAAAGGCGGTGAGTTCGCGTGTGTGCTGAATCAACAGTTGATGAGTGCTATTGTTGCGATCGTAGTTGTCCAGCGCCGCGACATCGTTGAATCCGAAAACTCCGCCGGGTTTCAAAACGCGGTATATTTCGGTGAGTGTGTGATCGGGCTCCGAGATGTAGGTCATCGGTTGTATTGCGTAGACCGAATCGAACGAGTTATCGGGAAACGGAAAGCGTTTGTTGAAATCGCCGACGGAAAAATTTTCCTTCCGGAGTGCTGGGTTGCGCCATGACTTCTCGATTTGTGATGGATCGATGTTGATGCCATACATGGTGGCGCCGGTAATCTCCTGCATGCTGGCGGCGATGGCGCCGCAGCCGCAGCCGATCTCCAGTACTTTCGACCCTGGGCCGACGTTGAGGTCGCTGCCCATCTTTTCTTCTAGGAGAATCTGATTCTCCATCACCGATTTTTTCGGGTTTAGCACCGGAGGCATGTACATTTTCTCCACGGAGCCCAGCGTGCACAATAGATGGATGATTCGGTAGTACAGCTCTAGATCTTTGCTGCTACCTTGCTTGTAGCCCGCCATGGGCACGCCGTTTTCGTAGTCAGTCTTGGTATTTTCAGGTGAATTTATGAATAGCTGACTATAGGTGTTCATGAAGGCTTCGTATTCGCTATCGCTTATTCGTAGCAGACTGCGAAGCGCGCCGATCCTGTCGCTGAGGGTTGTCATCTTCTGTGCCACGGCCAGTCCTTTTGATAAATGCCAACGGTGATCGGTCGGGTCAGTCATTGCCAGCTGTTAGCCATGGCGGATATCGCCGGTGCGGCAACGAGATGCTTATCGCTTCGTCTTCGCGACACTGTTTTCGTCGACGTACGCTATCACCGTATCGCGGCCTGACCGCATGCGCTGGCGGGATCATCCTCCCATCGCGGAGGCGCTGTGGTCCAGCTTTGGCGAGTCGCGGTCAACGACGGCTACCGGCGTCCGGTTGCCGATTTCGCACATGGCGGGTAGACAGCAGACCACGCGCGCACTGGTGGGCGCATTCCCGGCGTTGGCGGACACGAACGAGGAGAGTCGCGATGAAATTGCAGCACTTCATTTCAAGGGCCGCTATCGCGGTCGGCATCGTGGTTGGCGTGCTTGGCTTCGGTGCGGGCCAGGCAAAGGCTGATGAGCCCGCGCCTCCGCCGGTGCCGCCGATTCCGGCGATTCCGTCGCCTCCGCCGGTGCCGCCGATTCCGGCGATTCCGTCGCCTCCGCCGGTGCCGCCGATTCCGGCGATTCCGTCGCCTCCGCCGGTGCCGCCGATTCCGGCGATTCCGTCGCCTCCGCCGGTGCCGCCGATTCCGGCGATTCCGTCGCCTCCGCCGGTGCCGCCGATTCCGGCGATTCCGTCGCCTCCGCCGGTGCCGGCGATCCCGGCGATTCCGTCGCCTCCGCCGGTGCCGGCGATCCCGGCGATCCCAGCGATCCCATCCGTTGGCTAGCCAGACTCGGGACGCAGAAAATCGGCGGGAGGGCAACGCGACGGCGTTGTGAGTGAATCCCGCGCCGGCCCATCCGAGGGCCCAGCCAACTGTGCTTCTGGCCAGGCCGCAGGCTGAAAACCAGGGCCGGCGAGCGCGGTCTTCAAAGGAGGCTCCGGTCGAGGCTTAGCGATTCGTGGTGTGTTCGCGATGGCGTGAACTTGAGCTGGCAAGAGCTCAACAGTGGAACGATTAGATCCGACGATGGGTAGAGCTCTTGCGAAAGCCGTGAGTCGGTAGGTCTTGGGCGACGTTTGATCCAGTGGATTCACCATCGGGCGGCAACGGGTTTGGCGTGAGGTCTCCGGTCTCTGTTGACGTGTTGCCCCTATGCGGTTGCCACTCGGGATGCGCAATGGTTTCTGCCGCCTGGGTGGTTGCCTGGATGGCCTCAAAACCGGCCAGAGTGAGTCGTCCCGGGGCGCGGTGACGTCGACCCGGCCAATCGATCCGGGTAGCCCGTTGGTGGCTAGTAGTCGGGTGACTTGCGTCGAGCGAAATCGGGTTCCTCTGTCGGAGTGAAAGGCTGTCGCGTGCGGGCTGCGTGGCGCGATAGCTTTACGGTGTTCGGCGATATTGGCTGGTCCTCGATATCGGGGATTAGCCACAGACAACTTCACGAAATCGCGAAATCCCTCGTGATCTGACTCAGCGGCACCTGACTCCTAGCGGCCACAGCAACGACCTCATCACGGAACTCTTTCGGATACCGCATGGATAAGTTACCTGCAAAACAAGGGCTTTCAGGATCGCATCTGGCACATCTGTCGGGCAGTTAGCGGCGGCGCCGGCGGCGAGCCACGAAAACTGTTGTGAACGAACAACCGATGGCCACGACCAGGGCGGCAGCTGCGATAACAAAATAACGCCGCTCGGATGCCTCGGTATTCATTCCTATCAGGTGCGGACTTTGCGGCGGTATATCAGCCTGTCGAATTCTCTGCCGTACTCGTCGACGGCGGTGACGGCCATTTCGCTGACGAAAGTCCCTGGTCGCACGTCGACTCGGATGAAAGCGTAGTTGCGGAACCGTACCCGCGACCAGCTGATGCTTTCGGGCTGCTTTTCGCCGTCGGAGGTCCAGACGTAGCTGTTGGGCACGTAAGTAGAGGCCAGTTCGTGTCCACGGTAGCTCTCCTGCTCCCCGGGTTGGAATCGGTATTTCGGTCGTCCGGCTGAACCCACTGTGTAGTAGACGGTGCCATCTGTTTCGGGGTAGACGATGGAGTTATCCTTGGCCACTCTGGTCGGTGCGCCCCCTCGAATTGGGTCTGATCGCTCGAACGCATGATTATGGCCCTGCAGCACCACGTCCACCTGATGGCGGTCGAATAGGTCAACCCAGGCTGCCCGCACGCCGCCATCACTGGCGTGTTCCTCGACGGTGGCGTAGGCGCATTGATGGAAGAAACAGACAATGAAGTCGATGTTGGGGTTGGCGCGGTGGGTAGCCAATGTGTTTTCCACCCAGGCATTTTGGGTGCCGCCAGAATACCCAGTGTTGGCGGTGATCTCGTAGGTTACGTCGTTGGCATCCAGCGAAAGCACGGCGGCGTTGCCGTACACGAAGGAGTACACCGACGGGCAAGCAGCCGGACCGTTGCCGGGGAAGTTGAGCCGGGCCAGATGGCCGCCGTAGCCGTGGATCGGGTAAGCGGCTTCCATGTCGTGGTTGCCAGTGGCGAACATCCACGGGGTGGTCGAAGCGCTAGCCTCGATCGACCCGAGATATACATCCCAAACATAGGGATTGAACTTGTCGAAGCCGGTCGGGGGCTGGCCTGCCCGAACGAACTTCTCTGGCTTGCCCATGCCGGTAGGATCGGCGTAGGCGATGTCGCCCGCCAGCACATGGAAATCCGGCTGTGCAGCGATGATCTGCTTGAGCACATTGTCGGCGTGGGGCACCCACGGGTGGTCGTTGGGTATGTAGTAGTTGTCGTCATAGTCACCGCGGGTTAGTCCCGGAGGAAGCAGCGGCATGTGATTGGTGCCTTGATCCCCCATCATCGTGAATCGAAACCACCCCATGCTGTTTCGTGTATTGGGCATCGCGGTCGTAGACGAGCGGATGCCGCTAGTGAACCCGTCTTCGGTGCGCCAGCGGTAAAAGTGTGATGTGCGACCCGGTAGGCCATCCAGCGAGGCGTGGACGTAGAACTGTTCGGCGGCCAGTACCCCAGCATCGCTGTTCGGGATCTGCGTCACCAGGTTGCGTACCTCCGCCTCGACCGTCGTACCCAGCTCAGGTGTGGGGCCATGATCGACAAAGACCTTGGTGGCGTTCGGGTTTCGGGAAAGCTGCGCCGACAAGCGCAACTGGCTAGAGGCATCGGCGCCGTATCCGACTCTCAGATTTGCCACGGCCAGAGCAGTGTCCTGGGCATACGCACGTCGCCCAAACGGCGAAGTCCCCACAACAGCCGCAGCCGCTAACGCTGCCGACCCGCACAGAAAGTTGCGCCGGGACACTCGATGGCGACGCAGATAGGCCTGGTGCCACTCGTACTGTTCAGCCATCGTCATCCGGGCCGCCAGAGCCTGGGGAACCCCAGTGTCAGGGATCTCTCCGGCCGCGGTCAAACGTTTCACAAGCACCAAAGAATCATGCCCTTGGGTCATCCCGAAGCGCCGTTGAGGACGAGGAACCAAAAGAAAAAGATCTGATGAACACTCCCACGCCGTCGGTTGTCTCCGACTGGAACAAGCTCTCTATGAAGCCTGATCTGAATTTTTCTAGGGCTACGTTCGGTGTGGAAGTGTCCATGAAGAATCTCAAGTTCTTTGTGTTAGACATTGTGCCAGAACATATTTGAGCGATGATTGTATCTTGTGGATGAGCTTCGGTGATGGGTGTCAAAGTGGGTGCATCTTCCCGAGGATGATCTGAAAGTTGAAGTGGTTGTGATCGAGGATCGGTGTTGGCGTGCCGGTTGGAAAGGTACGTCCGTGCTGGCCGTAGTTCAGGATGCGCAGGAGGTCAGCGGCGAGACTGTTGAGGATCGCTCGGTGCTTGATGGGATTGTCGGTGAGGGTGCCTGGTGGATGCTGGCTGCGGCGCTGTAGCGCTGGGGTGGCTGCGTATGTGGAGCAGTTCGCCGATCAGCGTGATGACAACGGTTATCGCTTGGTGGTAGGTAACGGCTATCACCTGTCCCGCGGAGTGCTGGCTGCGGTCGGGGCGGTCCAGGTTGCGGCTCTGCGGGTCAACGACGGCCGTGTCGACCCTGATTCGGGAAACGTCGGCGGTTTTTCTCGGCGATCTTGCCGGCGTGGGTGTGCACGTCACCGCAGATGGCCGAGGTGTTGCCGCTGCTGTACCTCCATGGTCTGTTGAGCGGGGATTTTGGCCTGGCACTTGAACAGTTCCTGGGTTCGGGAGTTGGATTGTCGGCATCGACGATCACCGGGCTGACCGCGCGGTGCCAAGACGAGGCCTGCGCGTTTGCCGCTGGGGATCTGTCTGGCGCCGACGAGGTCTAGGTGTGGGTTGATGGCATCTATCTCAAGGTTGGTTTGGAGCAGACCACGCTGTGTTTGCTGGTGATGATCGGGGTCCGCGCTGATGGCTGTAAGGAGCTGGTGGCGCTGACCGACGGCTACCGTGAATCCGCCGAGTCATGGCCGACCTACTGCGCGACTGTAAGTGTGGCGGGATGACCGCTCCGGTGCTGGCGATCGGCGACGGTGCGTTGGGGTTCTGGGGTTGAGAAGACCACCACCCGGATCGCCGCCACATACAGCGTGGTGGCGGTCGAGAAACTGCCGAGCTGCAACATGGTGCGAGCACCCAAACCCAAACCTGACCCCGATCAGCCGGGTCGTTTCCTCCCGAATGGGAAAGCCGCCAAAGCTGGCCTGAACCGAGGTATATACGCCAGCTGCTGGGGATTGATCACCCAGCGTTTGGAAGATAAAACGTCCGCGTCAGGCACAGCGCTTGTCTATGTGCCGGCCGTATTCAGCAGTCTGCAGTGCCGCACCTGTGGCCACAGTGCCCAGGGGAAACCGCAAGAGCCAAGCGGAATTCCGGTGCGCCATATGTGGCACCAAGACCACGCCGACGTTCATGCCGCCAACACAATCCTGGCTTGGGCCACCCAGCCCGCGCTCACCTCCGGGCCGGAGGCAACACCCACAGATGCGGGTGTGCTTCCACAAGCGAGAAGACCCAACGACGCCCAAACGGCATAAGGAATCCCGCGACCTTCAATCGCGGGAGAAGGTCAAAATTCCTCTCCGGATTTTTGGGCCGTGAGACTCCAAGGCAGGTTGGGCCCCTGCGGGGAACACGCCGTGGGTTCCTGCAGTTTCCCCGTATGGCGCGGTCCCCTTGCATGTAGCAAACCGTCTGTGTCAGCGCTATCTGGCTAGAGAAGACAAATCGATAAGTAACTGGTTCACTTAACCAAGTGATCACTGTGGTGATGCGTGCATCGATGACTACCTGTGAACGATGACGTGGCTGTTCAACTTGGGGCGGAGGCGAGTGCGGATGGACGGTGCAGATGCGGTGTTCGCGGGATGGGGAACATGACCTCGTCCGTTGAGCATGGCTCTTCCCGCTCGACATCGGGACACTCGATCGGGATCTACCTAACCCCGTGCTATCAGATCCCGTTGGGCGATCGTCGGTGTCGATCTACGACACCGACGATCCTGAGGCTGTCCGTCAGCTTTTCGCCGATCAACAACAATTCCACCAAGAAGTTGTTGATGCGCACCGATCGGTCGTCGATGAGTGCCACGGCACGATCCGTACCGAATCACATGGGCGACAACAAAGCCCTCCGGCATCTTGTATCGGGGGCGCTATCTCACGAGCAGGCCGAAGCAATGCGCTCCGACGCGAACCACATCAACCGGCAAGCCCGTGACATCGAACAACAAACCAACACTCTGGAAAAGACAACACAACAAGCGGCTGAACAGCACCAACGGTGGACTCGCCAGGAGCAGCGGCACGCCGTCCGGTACCAGCAGCGGGCTGACCGGAACCGACAGCGGGTTGCCCGGTTTCGTCAGATCAAGGACCACAACACACCGTTGGAGGACCCTCACCTGAAGGTAGCTGACGATCTTGGGGGACTTCGTCGGCGCGTTGACACCCTTGACGGTAAACGCGACCAGCTTGAATGGGAAGCTCGCCAGCCTGAACGGCGCTACGACCGTGCGCTGATGTCGCATCACGTTCACGCGCAGCAAGGAGCTGATGCACACGAACAGAAACTGGCGTTAGAACAACCCTGGTGTGATAAACAGTGACCCGACCTAGTTCACATCGGCGTGACGACGGCAATCCCGATTACGACGACGAGCTTCCTGCTAAACGGCCCCGACTTGATAACGGGGACGGTTCTGGTTTTGTCGATCCAACAAGCCAACCGAGTTTGAGCGCAGCAAGAGACGTCCCGCCAAACATTTTCGAGACCGGCAACGCTAATGCGATACGTGCCTATATCGCCGAGCAGAAACAACATTACGACACTCTCTACACCCAACATCGTTCGCACGTCCCACACAGCACTGTCGAGAAATACACCGACGCGGTCGCCCGCGAATCCGAAAGCCGCCACCAAGCCATCCGTGATCTCGTATCCGGGTCGCGGTACCACGAAAAAGCCGACAAGCTGTACAACAGGGCTGACTGGAACGAAGAGCACGCCCGCGGCATCGAACAAAACGCCAACACACTCAAAACCACCGCTTACCAGCAGGCCGACCAGGCCCGGGATCAGGTCTACGCGCAGGCCGAACAGGCCCGGGATCAGGTCTACGCGCAGGCCGAACAGGCCCGGGATCAGGCCTACGCGCAGGCCGAACAGGACTGCGACCAGGCCTACGCGCAGGCCGACCAGGACTGTGAACAGGCCTACACCCAGGCAGGCAATGCTCAGAATGATGCCTACATGCAGGCCGACGCGGACTGTGTACGGGCCTACGCGCAGGCCGACCAGGCCCGGAATCAGGCCCGCACGCAGGCCGACCAGGCCCGGAATCAGGCCTACACGCAGGCCAACCAGGACTGGCATCAAACCTACGCGCAGGCCAATCAGGCCCGCACGCAGGCCGACCAGGACTGGCATCAGGCCTGCACGCAGGCCGACGAGGCCCGGCTACGCGCAGGCCGAACAGGCCCGGGTTCAGGCCTACACCCAGGCCGAACAGGCCCGGGATCAGGCCTACACCCAGGCCGACCAGGACTGTGAACAGGCCTGCACGCAGGCCGACCAGGACTGTGAACAGGTCTACGCGCAGGCCGACGAGGCCCGGGATCAGGCCTACGCGCAGGCCGACGAGGCCCGGGATCAGGCCTGTACGCAGGCCGACGAGGCCCGGGATCAGGCCTGCACGCAGGCCGACCAGGCCCGGGATCAGGCCTACACGCAGGCCGAGATGCAGGCCGACCACTCGGTGCAGCAGGTTCCTGTCTTTGACCGTGAGCGTGACAGGTTTGAACACAGAGCCGCCGAACTCGACGAGCGCTTCGACGAGGGGCAAAAGGCGTACGAATTTCATTTGGGTCAGGCCAAGCAGGCGGAAACCCAAATCGCAGGATTAGAACAACAGTACCCGGAGGCCTCTTCGGCCGGCGGAAAATCACGCGCGTGGGCGTTGTTGAGCCGTGAACTCGACACGACTGGCGCTCCCAGTAAGTACGCGGTGCCGGCGCGTGACGATGGAAACCAGCTGGTCTACGACTTTGCGAGTCTCGATGTCAGTATGGACGAATTAGGAAACATTCGTTCTAAACTCAATAACGCAATAGAACTTGCACGCAATGCTATTTCCCGGTTGAGTGAAGCGCAAGGAAAAACAACGGAGGGGTCCCAAACGCGGTATCAAGAAATAATCAATACCAACAGGTTGCTTATCGATGGTATCGATCGGGTTCTTCGAGCTCTACGGAACAACACAGAAGAAATGAATTCCCGGCAACAACACGAAGCCGCCCAATACGCCCAATAATCAACCGGCAAGAAAGCCGATAGCAGTATCACCCAAATACGTCGGTCTGAACGTTTACCCCAGGTTGACCAACGTCTTGGGCGCAAGCCTCGGACTTCAGCTATCCATAGGTTGGTCATCGGTGTAGATCGCTCGTGCCCGCCGAAGAATTTCGGTCAGGTCGCTGGGCGAGCCTGCGCTGGTGCGCGGTGCATGTCGTCGACGCTGACCCTGAGTACCGACGGGTCCGCTGGGGCCAGCTGGTCAAGGTTCTGCGGCAACGGAGCTGTCCAGTATAGGCGGTGCGCCCGTTCATTTTTGCAGGCGCCCACCACTTTCCGCGCGTAGCGGCCGTTGCTGGACGCATCAAGCATGGTGCCGTCGCCGGAGGGAACCGCTAAGAGTTGTGCGGCTTCGTTGCCGAGGACATCCCAGGCAGCGGAGTCGACGGCAAGACGGTCTTTTCCGGCGATGAGCTGGGCGATCTGCACGATTTCGTCGGGCGTGCGGCTCCCGGCGAGCACCACGCGGATAATCCGCCAGCGCCACCGGCGCGCTCAAGCCCGAGTTACTGCCATAGTCGACATGACCAATATCCTTCCCGCGACAAGATCTGCACAGACCAGGTATCAGCTAAAGCCCGGGCGGCCCGATTCTTCGATGCCGTTATACAGCCCCGAAATTTCCACGCATCACGCGATCTTTCCGTCCCCGACGCCCCGGGGAGGCTGCCAGGCTATTTACGCCATTACCGCGACAGTCCCGGAGGGCCGGTTGTCTGGTGGCTGGCTAATGATGCGTGAGCGTATTTTTTCCGCTAAGCGCTTTACGGATTGCGTGTATTGCGGGTGTCATTGTTATTGCTGGGTTGACGGCGCGTCGTACTCCGACTCCGAGGGCTGTTGCGACGATGAGGTCTGTCATTTCGTTGAGGGTGGTTGTGTCGAAGTGGTTGGTGCCGGTTCGGGTGGCTAGGGCGCGTATGGCGTCGGTGATGGTGGTATGGATGCCTTCGTGTATTGCGGTGATCATGTGGTTTTGTTCTGGGTTGCCGCGGGCGGCGACGGCGAATTCCATTTCGAGCATTGTCCAGCCGGGGTCGCCGAAGGTTTTTTCGAGCCATTCCTCGATGGTGTTGATTAGGTCGGTTACTTCGCCGGGTGCGGTGGTGATCGATGAGACCTGGGCGCGTTTTTCGGCGTGGATGCCGAGGAGGACTTCGCGGCATAGGTTGGGTTTGTCGCGGAAGTTGGAGTAGACAGCGCCTTTGGAAAAGCCGGCGTCATCGGCGATCTGGTCGAGGCTGGTGGCCGCGTAGCCGTCGCGGAGGAACCGAACGCGTGCGGCGGTCAAGATGGCCGCGCGTGTGGCGGCGCGTTGTTCGACTCGTGTCAGCCTGGCCATGTATCGATGATACGACCCCGACCAGTATTCGCATACTACGGGTATGCGAATACTGGTGGACTTGGTGGGTTGGGTGGGGTGGTCGGGCGGGGTTGGTGTGGGGTGGCCGGTTGGCTGAGGTGGGGCTGGTCGGGGCCGGCCCCGGGGTGGTCGTGGGGTGGGGGTGTGGGTGTGTCCCGGGGCTGGTCATAGCGCCCTCGTATTGGTGTTTGTGCCGGAAAACGGCCGTTTCGTCGGGTGTTGGGCCCGGTGTGATGTGGTGCTGGGCTCGGTGGCGGTGGTGGTGGCTGATCCGGGGTGTCGCCGGCGGTACGGCGCCGGTATGGCCCACGAGGGGCCGCACCGGTTGCATCCCCACATACTGTTGGTATATCTAT
The DNA here is from genome assembly GCF_965230835.1 of Mycobacterium sp. Classification (GTDB taxonomy): domain Bacteria; phylum Actinomycetota; class Actinomycetes; order Mycobacteriales; family Mycobacteriaceae; genus Mycobacterium. Next base: position 787,011 of record NZ_CBDDLW010000002.1, on the reverse strand, counting down.
ATCGCTGGTATACAAATACTGAACGAATTCAGATGCCGTGGGTATGTGACTATGTGGCGTGGTTCCGCACCCGCGCGGCGGGCTCGGTTCGACCGGGCCACGGACTTTCCAGGAGGCCACGCTGTACCAGCTCACAGCACCCGTGCTGGCCAATCCAAGCCCCCCGCCTCACACCGCGACGGCCATGACACCACCACCGTCGGCAGGGCCAGCCCCAGCTCCCCGGCGGGGGCAACCGGGCACGACCAACCAGCAACCAGCCACCTGCGGCGCGGATCGAGGTGAACCCCATACCCAGCAATTACGTAGGCAATGACGTAAACGTTAAATAACGGCAATTCGATTAGGAGGTCGCTGTGGCAGAGGGCACCGCACGGGCGCTGAGACCAGTCGTCGATCTAGTGCGCATCTACCTCAACGGCATCGGCAAGACCGCGCTGCTGAGCGCCGCCGACGAAGTCGACCTCGCCAAACGCATCGAAGCCGGACTCTATGCCCAGCATCTACTCGACACCAGCACACACCTGACCCGCAACCACACCCGCGACCTCACCGCCATAGCCCGCGACGGACACGCCGCGCGCCGCCACCTCCTGGAAGCAAACCTGCGCCTGGTGGTATCGCTGGCCAAACGCTACACCGGCCGAGGAATGCCGCTGCTCGACCTCATCCAAGAAGGCAACCTCGGCCTGATCCGCGCGGTAGAGAAATTCGACTACACCAAAGGATTCAAATTCTCCACCTACGCACAGTGGTGGATCCGCCAAGCCATCACCCGCGGCATGGCCGACCAAAGCCGCACCATCCGACTACCGGTCGGCCTCGTCGAACAAGTCAACAAAATCGCACGAACCAAACGCGAAATCCACCAAAACCTCGGCCGCGAAGCCACCGACGCCGAACTCGCCGCCCACTGCGGCATCCCCATCAACAAAATCAACGACCTGCTCGACCACAGCCGCGAACCCGTCAGCCTCGACATGCCCATCGGCTCCACCGACACCACCCCACTGGGCGACTTCATCGAAGACACCCACACCATGTCCGCCGAAAACACCGTCATCACCGAACTACTCCACACCGACATCCGCACCGTCCTGGCCACCCTCACCGAACGAGAACACCACGTCATCCGACTACGCTTCGGCCTCGACGACGGACAACCACACACCCTCGGACAAATCGCCACCCTGCTCGACCTCTCCAAAGGCCGCATCGGCCAAATCGAACGACGCGCCATCGCCAAGCTACGCACCAGCCAACCAGCCAACCGACTACGCGCCTACGCCAGCTAACAGCGGGGCAGGTGCGGGGAAAGGGGTTATTCGTCAATAATGATTGTGCGGACTATGGACTTTGCCGGAAAACGCTAATAATATGGGCAGTATTGTAGGACTGGGATCGATCTTAACTTATTGGAGAAGGCCATGGTGTTGACGCCTGCTGATGTTCATAATGTTTCGTTCCGGCGAACATCCCTTGGGCGGCGTGGCTACGACGAAAAAGAGGTTGATCTCCTCCTTGAGATGGTTGAGGACCAGTTGCTCCTGCATGTTGAGGAGTCCAAAAGGTTCCGTGACGAACGTGAGGGCTTTGTTCATCGGGAAGAAGCTTGCGCGCAATGGGAAATTACTCTTGAGCGGTGCGAGCAGAAGTACCGCAAATGGGAGGAATCTTTGAATCAGCGAGAGCAAGAACTCGCTCGAAAATATTTGGCGCTGCAGAAACTTGGCGACGACAATCACGGCGCCGGTAACGTTGATGGCGAATTGTCTCGACGGCAAAATGGGCATATCGTCCGGTCAAATGGCGGAAGTGGCATGTCGAGGGCTGATGATAGTTGTGGTCTTCAGCCTGGGGTCAATGCCCATATGTTTACTGAAGTTGTCGTTGAAGCGAGGCGTACAAATATATCCCGCGGAGGCGATTCTGGAAGCGTCCGGTCCGCTGCAGAGGCACGTCAGATTGATCAACTAAAGCATGAGAATAGCGTTCTTAAATCTGCCCTAGCGATTTTGGCTAAAGACTTGCCGAAATATCAAAATCAGGCCCGAGGGCGTTCAAATAGAAAAACGACTAATGGCACGGCCGCGTAATCGGTAGATTCTCTTGGCGTGCTTTTCGATAATTTGTGGCTGCAATCCGAGATAATTTCTTGCTGGAATCAAGCAAAATTGTTTTAAGAAATCGGTGGGAGCAGTTCCCCCTGCTCAACGGGTGGACCGGCTAAATTGAGTGGCGTGCGATATCAAAGCTACGCAGCGGCCGGCCAGCTATCCGGCCGGCCTCGGCTAGACGCAAGTACGGCCAAGGCGCCGACGCCTCTGCCCGGGTTCTCGACCGAGCGCGTCTGACCGTTCGAGATGAGTTAGGTAAAACACCTTCCTCGTCCCTCGTGCTGGCCCTCAATCGGAAGGCTTGGAGAGAGTCGGCTGGGTGGGTTCCACCTGAACTCGTTGAGTTGGTTGCCCGGGCGCAATATTGTTCTTGGCTTTGCCCCAACCCAGAACGAAGACACGGGGTTGGCGCTGGTACGGCGAATCGATCCTTGTTGGGGCTAGGTGCGCCCCGGATCAACTCAGCCTGGTGGTCGCCATGGACACCCCAGCTGCGGGTAGGCGGTTCAGCAACGCGTCACCGATTGCCGCGGCGGGGGTGAGAACTCCCTGCAGCGGGGAGAGCCTAGCGCGATCGAGCGCCAGTGCTAGACAGCTTTCAGCAAACAAGACGGCGGTCCCGGCGTAGGCGTCGCCCTGCTGCGCGAACGTGGCCATGTAGCGGGCACCGGTGGTAGTGGTTGTGTACGTCTCGACCGAGTAGTGGCCGCGCCGGCGCATCCGTGGGCTGGGACCGGTTCCTGTCTTCGGCATGAAGCGTTCCAGCCATCGGCGAGGCAGCCGTCCGAGGTATCGGCTACCCAGCGCCCAGAAACCCGCTGCGACGCCGGTGACAATCGCTGAGGCGATTGGCGCTACGAACGACTTTCCTAGACTCATTGTTTCCGAGTAACGGAACCGCCGACCGTAAGCGGAGTTTTGTAATGCGTTGCTACGCCTAACTATTCGTGTGTTGCAGGGTGCCCAAACGAATCCACCGACCCAGAATCCGGCAAGCTCGGGGGCGACCTCGCGTCCGCGGAGCCATCGAAAGTCTGGCTGCGGACCGAGTTTGGGTTCGGCGCCGCGGTCTGTGCTTAGCGTGTATGGGTCGCTAACAAGTTGGCGGGCTTCGGGGTCATTGGCCGCCGTGCGCATCATTTCGACCACCGAGGCCGCGGTGCCGCGCGAGCCGCCAATTTTGAGGAAGGAGCGCAACACAAAGGTTGTATCGCCGAGTTCGCCGGTGCTGTCTTGGTTTACCTGGCGGGCCGCGGTTTTCATCATAGTAAAGATGTCGTCGGCCAGGGTTGGGATGCTCTCAAGGGGTGGCAATCCAGATTGATCGCGCTTTCCGGGATACTGAACAGCGATCCGATTTACGTCGGCAGAAAATGCTCGGGAAAACGGTACTTAGTACGCTGGATCTCCACCGGCGTGGGGAAAATATATAGCGTGAGCGCGGTGGTTTTCTCGTCTTTTGTGGCGTAGTTCGGAGTGCCGTTCACTGAGCCAGCATACCCACCAACCTTTGATAGCCCGACCGTCAGGGATCTGAGTGTGGGTCGGCCCTGATGGCCGGGGGCGACGATCGCGGGCATCCGGTGCGCCCGGGTGTTTGGTGGCCATTGATGCGGCCCGATCGCGACGTTCGCCGCGATGCGCTGTTGTGATTGCGTGGTCAGGGCAGCCGCTCGTGGGACGCCGGAACGGCCTCTGCCAGGGTCCTGAAGAGTCTTTTGAGCCGGAAATCGGGCCGACACACCGACGCCGGCAGCGCGGCCACAGACTTAACACCAGGCACACTGGTAACAACAACGATGCCAGGAGGGTATGGTCGTGTACCGAGTCTTTGAAGCGCTGGACGAATTGGGCGGCATTGTCGAAGAAGCCCGTGGCGTGCCGATGACCGCAGGCTGTGTGGTGCCTCGCGGTGATGTGCTGGAGCTGATTGACGACATCAAAGACGCGATACCCGGCGAGTTGGATGACGCGCAGGACGTTCTGGACGCGCGCGATTCGATGCTCCACGAGGCCAAGGCGCACGCCGACTCCATGGTCTCCTCGGCAACCACCGAGTCGGATTCGATGCTTAACCACGCACGCACTGAGGCTGATCGGATCTTGTCCGATGCTAAAGCGCAGGCTGATCGGATGGTGAGTGAGGCGCGCCAGCACAGCGAGCGGATCGTCGGCGAGGCTCGAGAGGAGGCGATTCGGATCGGCGCGGCGGCGAAACGCGAGTATGAGGCCAGCGTCAGCCGCGCAAAATCCGAATGCGATCGCCTGATCGAAAGCGGCAATGTCTCGTACGAGAACGCTGTGCAAGAGGGAATCAAGGAGCAACAGCGTCTGGTGGCCCAAAACGAGGTGGTCCAGGCGGCCAACGCCGAATCCACCCGCCTGGTCGACACTGCGCACGCTGAGGCCGATCGGCTGCGCGGCGAGTGCGACGTGTATGTCGACACCAAGCTCGCCGAGTTCGAAGAATTTCTCAACGGAACTATTCGCTCGGTCGGTCGTGGGCGTCATCAGCTTCGCACCGCCGCTGGCACTCACGACTACGCCACGAGATAGCCGTAAGGTCTGCTGGCGGGACAGTTTTAGCGTGCTCTCGTCCCGAGTGGGATAGCGCACACCAGCAGTAGCGAGTGCGTCCTGGCGCTTTGCGGCGCGCGCCGTAGGATTTCTCCTATGGTCAGGCACAGCCGGACGGTGCAGCACAATCGGACTTCGCCGATGGTGCTCGATATTGCGCGTCTCGGCCGGCGACCCGGAGCCATGTTCACGATGCGCGACACGATTAGGTGCCCCGCACGGATCGGCTTGGATCTGATAGCGATCGACCGGGGTGCCCCGCTCGAGTTGGATCTACAGGTGGAGTCGGTTTCCGAAGGCGTTTTGGTGACTGGCACAGTGGCCGGGCCCATCACCGGCGAGTGCTCTCGCTGTCTGGCCGCTATTCGCAGCCGCGTGCAGGTGGCGCTCACCGAATTGTTTGCCTACCCGGCCAGCACCACTGAGGCGACTACCGAGGAAGGCGAGGTCGGACGTGTGGTTGACGACACAATCGACGTTGAGCAGCCGATCATCGATGCCGTCGGCCTGGAACTCCCTTTTTCGCCCCTGTGCCGACTCGATTGCCCGGGACTATGCCCGGAATGTGGCACCTCGCTAGCCGCTGAACCCAGCCATCGCCATGACCGCGTCGACCCGAGATGGGCCAAGCTGGCGGGATGGCGCACACCAGAAACACCGGACAGCCCGGACGGAGCAGAGCGAGGTGAGCAGTGACGGCAGTACGACAGGCTCTGCTCGACGCGCTTGGCGTCGACTTACCCGACGAACTCCTCACGCTGGCGTTGACGCACCGCAGCTATGCCTACGAGAACGGTGGATTGCCCACCAACGAGCGGCTGGAGTTTCTGGGCGACGCCGTTTTGGGGCTGACCATCACTGAGGAGCTTTTTCAGCGTCATCCGGACCGCTCGGAGGGGGACTTGGCCAAACTCCGGGCTGGCGTGGTGAACACCCAGGCGTTGGCCGACGTCGCCCGCAACCTGTCCGAAGTCGGTCTGGGTGCTCATGTACTGCTGGGACGCGGCGAGGTAAACACTGGTGGTGCCGACAAAGCCAGCATCCTGGCTGACAGCATGGAATCCCTGCTGGGCGCCATTTACCTGCAACACGGGATCGAGGCGGCGCGCGAGGTAATTCTGCGGCTGTTCGAACCGCTGCTGGATGCTGCGCCCCGGCTGGGTGCCGGGCTGGATTGGAAGACCAGCTTGCAAGAACTGACCGCGGGGCGAGGCCTGGGTGCGCCTTCCTACCTGGTGACCTCTACTGGCCCGGATCACGACAAGGAGTTCACCGCGGTGGTTGTCGTGATGGGAACAGAACACGGTTCGGGTGTGGGCCGCTCCAAGAAGGAAGCCGAGCAAAAGGCAGCTGCAGCGGCCTGGGCGGCACTGGACGTGCCGGGAAGTGCCGGGAAGTGCCATGCCAGGTAAAACCTCGGCCTAGGCCGCTTGTGATGACCCGCTTCGCGTGGTTCCGCCTGGCTTGCGATCATCACTAGATGCCCGAACTACCCGAGGTCGAGGTGGTGCGGCGAGGTTTGCAGGCACATGTCGTGGGCAGGGAAATAACCGCGGTCCGGGTGCATCATGCCCGCGCGGTCCGTCGCCATGAAGCTGGACCTGTCGACCTGGTATCGCGCCTTCAGGGCGTTCGGATCAGCGGGACCGATCGGCGCGGCAAGTACCTGTGGTTGACACTGGACGCGCGGCAAGAATCTGGCGACCGCGATGGCTGGCTACCTACCGACACCGCACTGGTGGTTCACCTGGGCATGAGCGGTCAGATGTTGCTCGGTGCCGTTCCTCGCGCCGACCATGTTCGGATCTCCGCACGACTCGATGATGGGACTGCGCTGAGCTTTGTCGATCAGCGCACCTTCGGGGGCTGGCTGCTTGCCGACTTGGTCACCGTGGACGAGAGCGTGCTGCCGGTGCCGGTGGCGCATCTGGCGCGAGATCCGCTTGACCCGCGATTCGACGTGGACTGCGTGGTTGAGTGTTTGCGGCGCAAGCATTCCGAGTTGAAGCGACAGCTCCTTGATCAGCAAGTGGTGTCCGGAATCGGCAATATCTACGCCGACGAAGCGTTGTGGCGGGCCAAGGTGAACGGTGCTCGGGTTGCGGCCACGCTCACCCGCCGGCAGCTTGCGCACGTCTTGAACGCGGCCGCCGATGTCATGCGCGATGCGCTCGCCGAGGGGGGAACGTCGTTTGACTCGCTGTATGTCAACGTTAACGGCGAGTCGGGCTATTTCGACCGGTCGCTGGACGCCTACGGTCGAGAAGGCCAAAACTGCCGGCGCTGCGGCGCGGTGATGCGGCGGGAAAGGTTTATGAACCGGTCGTCGTTTTACTGCCCGAAATGTCAGACACGACCACGCCGGTAAGTTCTGTGCTGCGCGGCTCAAGTGGGTGTGACCGCGCGCCGGCGGTTTTGGCGCGCGCAGGACGGGAATTGGCCGGTCTTGTCGCGTGGCAAGCCAGCCTTACCGCTGGGTTCAAACGACGATAGAGGAGTGCTGATGACGCAGCTTTGGGTCGAACGCACCGGTTCGCGCCGCTACACGGGACACAGCTCGCGAGGCGCGCAGGTGCTGGTCGGCTCCGAGGACGTCGACGGAGTATTCACTCCCGGCGAGCTACTCAAGATCGCGCTCGCTGCGTGCAGCGGCATGGCCAGTGAGCAGCCGCTCGTCCGGCGGCTGGGAGACGACTATCGCGTAGTGGTCAAGGTAGCCGGAGCGGCTGACCGGGAACGGGAGCAGTATCCGCTGCTAACCGAGACCATGGAGCTCGACCTCTCGGGCATGTGCGACACGGACAAAGAGCGCCTTGTCCAGGTCGTCGACCGCGCCATCGACCTAGCGTGCACGGTGGGGCGCACCTTGGCATCGGGCACCACCGTCGCTCTCGATGTCGTTGATGTTGGGTCTTTCGATGCGCCCACGAGGCTGACTGCCTGGGTACACGGGCATGTGCAAGGCGTAGGTTTCCGCTGGTGGACTCGCTGTCGGGCGTTGGAGTTGGGTCTTACCGGATATGCGGCCAACCACGCCGACGGTCGCGTGCTGGTGGTTGCCCAGGGTCCGCGTGCGGCCGGTGAGGATCTGCTGCGGTTGCTGCAAGGCGGAACCACGCCGGGCCGGGTCGACAACGTCGTCGCCGATTGGTCGCAGCCGACCGAGCAGATTAATGGCTTCAGCGAGCGGTAACCGCAGGTAGTCTAGCTGGTCGTGTACCTCAAGAGTCTGACGCTGAAGGGCTTCAAGTCGTTCGCTGCGCCGACGACTCTGCGTTTTGAGCCAGGAATTACCGCAGTTGTCGGGCCTAACGGCTCTGGCAAGTCAAACGTGGTTGATGCCCTGGCGTGGGTGATGGGGGAGCAAGGGGCGAAAACGCTGCGGGGCGGCAAGATGGAGGACGTCATCTTCGCTGGCACCTCGTCGCGGGCGCCGCTGGGCCGCGCTGAGGTCACCGTAACCATCGACAACTCCGACAATGCGCTGCCGATTGAGTACACCGAGGTGTCGATTACCCGGCGGATGTTTCGTGATGGCGCCAGCGAGTATGAAATCAACGGCAACGGCTGTCGTTTGATGGACGTTCAGGAGTTGTTGAGCGACTCCGGTATCGGCCGCGAGATGCATGTGATTGTGGGGCAGGGCAAGCTCGACGAGATCTTGCAGTCCCGCCCCGAGGACCGCCGGTCCTTTATCGAAGAAGCCGCAGGTGTGCTCAAACACCGCAAGCGCAAAGAGAAAGCGTTGCGAAAGCTCGACGCCATGGCGGCAAATCTAGCCCGGCTCACCGATCTGACTACCGAGCTGCGGCGCCAACTCAAACCGTTGGGCAGGCAAGCGGAAGTGGCCCGACGCGCACAGACCATCCAAGCCGACCTGCGCGATGCCCGACTCCGGCTAACCGCCGACGACCTCGTTAGCCGACGGGGCGAGCAGGAGGCGATCCTCGAGGCCGAGGTCAGGATGCGCCGCGAGCATGACGAAGCCGCCGCTCGCCTGTCGGTGGCATCCGCAGAGCTGGCGGCACACGAGGAAGCGCTGGTAGCGCTATCGAGCAAGGCGGAGTCGATCCAGAACGTTTGGTTCGGGCTGTCCGCGTTGTCCGAACGAGTCAGCGCAACGATACGCATTGCCACCGAACGTGCCCACCATCTCGACATCGAGCCGGTGCCGATCAGCGACACCGACCCCGATGCGCTCGAGGCCGAAGCCCAACAGGTAGCTGTGGCTGAGCAGCAGCTGTTAGCGGAGCTGGCGGCCGCAGGCACCCGGCTGGAGGCCGCTCGTACCGAGCTAGCTGCATGTGAACATCGCGCTGCGGAGGCTGAGCGGGCCCACTTAGCGGCGGTCCGCGCAGAGGCAGACCGGCGCGAAGGCCTAGCGCGGCTCGCCGGCCAGGTGGAGACGATGCGCGCCCGAGTGGAATCGATCGACGAAAGCGGTGCGCGGTTGGCGGAGCGGATCGAGGAGGCCGCTGGACGCGCCCAACAGACCCACGCGGAGTTTGAAAGCTTGCAGGCCCGCGTTGGTGAACTTGACCAGGGTGAAGTTGCGCTTGACGAACAGCATGAACGGACAGTGGCGGCGTTGCGGCTGGCTGATGAGCGCGTCGCCGAACTCCAAGCCGCCGACCGCGATGCCGAACGACAGGTCGCTTCGCTAAGAGCCCGCATCGATGCGTTGTCGGTGGGCCTCGAGCGCAAGGATGGTGCGGCGTGGCTTGCCCAAAACCATAGTGGCTCAGGGCTTTACGGAGCGGTGGCAAAATTAGTAAAGGTGCGTTCGGGGTATGAGGCGGCGTTGTCCGTAGTGCTCGGGTCAGCGGCCGACGCGCTGGCTACCGACAGTGCGGGCGCGGCGCGTACGGCGGTCACCGCGCTCAAAGAATCCGATGGCGGTCGCGCGGCTCTTGTGCTGAGCGACTGGCCTGCCCCACCAGATCCCGAACCCGCGAACGCGGTTGTGCTGCCTAGTGGCGCCTTGTGGGCGCTAGACCTGATTGAGGCGCCACTTCGGTTGCGCGGCGCGATGGCCGCCATGCTCTCGGGAGTGGCGGTGGTCAACGACCTGGCTGAAGCGCTGGATTTGGTAGCGGTCCGTCCTTGGCTACGCGCGGTCACCCTTGACGGTGATCTCGTGGGTGCCGGATGGGTGAGCGGTGGTTCGGACCGCAAGCCATCCACCCTGGAGATCACCTCGGAGATCGACAAAGCGGGCAGCGAGCTGACCGCTGCTGAAGAGCAGGTGGCTCAGCTCGGCGCCGCGCTGTCCGGCGCATTGATCGAGCAAGGCGTGCGGCAGGCCTCCGCCGAGCAGGCTTTGGCGGCGCTCAACGAGTCCGACACCGCAATATCGGCAATGTATGAGCAACTAGGCCGGCTGGGCCAGGAGGCGCGTGCGACCGAAGAGGACTGGACACGGTTGCTGCAGCAGCGCGAGGAATTGGAAGCAAGTCGTGCGCAGACCTTCGCCGAGGTGTCCGAACTCGAAGCTCGGCTGCGAAACGCTGAAGAGAGCCAGCCTGCGCACGAGGTCGAAACTGCCGACCGACAGCTCATCGCCGAGGCAGTCGAGAGCGCTCGTGGCGTGGAAGTGGAAGCCCGGTTGGCGGTTCGAACGGCCGAGGAGCGCGCCAATGCGGTACGCGGCCGTGCTGATTCGTTGCGACGTCAGGCTGCGGCCGAACGGGAGGCACGGCTGCGGGCGCAACGAGCGCGGGCGGCGCGACTGCGTGAAGCTGAGGTAGCTGCTGCGGTCGCCGATTCCGGACGGCTGTTGGCGCGGCGGCTGAACCGGGTGATCGAATCGGCGTCGCAATTGCGCGACGCACTGGCCGCCGAACGCCAACAGCGCTCGACCGCGATGGCACAGGTTCGCGACGAGACGAACACGCTGAGCGAACGGATAACCCGACTTACCGATTCGCTCCACCGCGACGAGGTGGCGAATGCCCAAGCGGCGCTGCGAATCGAGCAACTTGAACAAATGGTGCTGGAGCAGTTCGGAATCTCGCCGGCTGACCTGGTTGCCGAGTACGGTCCACAGGTTCCGTTGCCGCCCACAGAGCTTGAGCTCGTAGAGTTCGAGCAAGCCCGCGAGCGCGGCGAACAGGTAACGGCGCCCGCCCCGATGCCGTTCGATCGCGTCACTCAGGAGCGCCGGGCCAAACGTGCCGAGCGCGAGCTGGCCGAGTTAGGCAAGGTGAATCCGCTGGCGCTTGAGGAGTTTGCTGCTTTGGAGGAGCGCTACAACTTTTTGTCTACTCAGCTTGAGGACGTCAAGGCCGCGCGCAAGGATCTGCTCGGTGTCGTGGCGGACGTCGACGCCCGCATTCTGCAGGTGTTCAGCGACGCGTTCGTGGACGTGGAACGCGAATTCCGTGAAGTTTTCAGTTCGCTGTTCCCTGGCGGGGAAGGTCGGCTGAGATTGACCGAGCCCGGCGACATGCTCACCACAGGTATTGAGGTGGAGGCACGTCCGCCTGGTAAGAAAGTCACCAGGCTGTCTTTGCTGTCTGGCGGTGAGAAGGCGTTGACCGCAGTTGCGATGCTGGTCGCGATCTTCCGTGCGCGTCCGTCGCCCTTCTACATAATGGACGAGGTGGAGGCCGCGCTGGACGACGTTAATCTGCGTCGCCTGATCGGCTTGTTCGAACAACTGCGGGAGAAGTCGCAGCTGCTCATCATCACGCACCAGAAACCCACGATGGAAGTCGCTGACGCGCTGTACGGAGTCACGATGCAAAATGACGGCATCACCGCGGTCATCTCGCAGCGGATACGCGGCCAGCAAGTGGATCAGCTGGTCTCTAGTTCCTCCTGAGGTTCTTTTCGCGACAGGTGGCCCGTTCGCGCGCGGCCCTGGCTGTCGGCATTGAGCTGCGCCCCTGGAAGGATGTCACCGTGTCGGAAGGTCTGTGGATCGCCATCGCGGTCATCGCCGCTCTAGTCGTCATCTTCGCGCTGACCCTGGGCGCGGTGGTTTACCGCAGGCGGCGTATCAATCTGTCCGCTCGCCCCGAGTCCAAGGTGATCGACCGATCTGGCGGCTACGCGGCGTCGTCGGCCATCACTTTCAGTCAGTCGGCACCGGCCCCCGATCGGATCGATAGCGGCGGGCTGCCCGCTGTCGGCGACGACGCGAGCGTCCCTCGCGACGCTTCGAAGCGCACGATCGGCGCCGCCCAGCCTCCCGAACTTGAGCCCGAACTTGAGCCTCCCGACGCAGTTGAGGATGTCTCGCCCCCGCCTGCCGAACCAGCCAGCGAGGTGGCGCAAGCCACGGAAATTGAAACCATCGAACCGCCGGAAGGCCGGCTGGAACGCCTGCGCGGACGACTGGCCAGGTCGCAGAACGCGCTGGGGCGCAGCATCCTGGGCCTGATCGGAGGCGGCGACCTCGACGAGGACTCCTGGCAGGAGGTGGAAGACACACTGTTGGTCGCCGACCTGGGTCCGGTGGCCACCGCTTCGGTGGTGGCCGAACTGCGCGGTCGCCTGGCCAGCGGCAACGTAAGTACTGAAACCGACGCTCGCGCGGTGCTGCGCGACGTGCTGATCGCGGAGTTGCAACCCGATATGGATCGCTCGATCCGTGCGCTGCCGCATCAAGACCACCCCTCGGTGCTTCTGGTCGTCGGCGTCAACGGCACCGGCAAGACCACCACCGTTGGCAAGTTGTCGCGCGTGTTGGTGGCTGACGGGCGCCGTGTGGTGCTGGGCGCGGCTGACACTTTCCGGGCCGCGGCGGCTGATCAATTGCAGACCTGGGCCGCACGGGTGGGTGCGGATGTAGTGCAAGGAGCTGAGGGCGCTGATCCGGCGTCAGTCGCATTTGACGCAGTGGACAAAGGAATCGCTGCAGGTGCCGATGTTGTGGTAATCGATACCGCCGGGCGGCTGCACACCAAAGTCGGGCTGATGGATGAGCTCGGCAAGGTTAAGCGTGTAGTAACCCGGAGGGCAGCCGTCGACGAGGTGCTATTAGTGCTGGACGCCACGATCGGGCAAAACGGGTTGGCTCAGGCGCGGGTTTTCGCCGATGTGGTCGATATTTCCGGCGTTGTGCTGACCAAGCTGGACGGGACGGCTAAGGGTGGCATTGTTTTCCGCGTTCAACAAGAGCTCGGCGTCCCAGTGAAACTGGTCGGCCTGGGTGAAGGCGCTGACGATCTTGCGCTCTTTGAACCGACGGCGTTCGTCGACGCCCTGCTCGGCTGAGAGTGTGTTCACAGCAAGTCTTACGTTAATCCCAATGAAACATGGCGGTCCCATTGCCGCAACAACCTTTGCGCATGGTTCTGGATCAGGCCGCCAGTCATAAGCCTGGAGCCCTGCCAACGTGGACCGGAGGTGATAGCGCGTGGACCAATTCCCGATCATGGGCGTTCCCGATACCGGCGATACCGCCTGGATGCTGGTGAGTGCCGCACTTGTGCTGTTGATGACGCCGGGCCTGGCGTTTTTCTATGGAGGCATGGTGCGCTCCAGAAGCGTGCTGAACATGATCATGATGAGCATCAGCGCGATGGGTGTCGTGACGGTGCTTTGGGCGCTCTACGGCTTCTCCATCGCATTCGGCGACGATGTCGGCAATATCGCTGGCGACCCTACTCAGTACTGGGGGCTCAAGGGCCTCATTGGCATCAACGGTGCCGCCGCGGACCCGAGTGCGCAGACCGCAGCGGTGAATATCCCGCTCGTGGGAACTCTGCCGGCAACTGTGTTTGTCGGGTTCCAGCTGATGTTCGCGATCATCACCGTTGCCCTGATCTCGGGGGCTGTGGCCGACAGGTTGAAGTTCGGTGCCTGGCTCTTGTTCGCGGGACTGTGGGCGACGTTTGTGTACTTCCCGGTCGCGCATTGGGTGTTCTCGTTCGACGGCTCCACCGCTGAACACGGCGGCTGGATCGCCAACAAGCTGCACGCGATTGACTTCGCCGGCGGCACCGCAGTCCACATCAACGCCGGTATTGCCGGCCTGATCCTGGCGATCGTCGTGGGCAAGCGGCGTGGCTGGCCGACGACGCTGTTTCGCCCGCACAATCTGCCGTTTGTCATGCTCGGTGCGGCGCTCTTGTGGTTCGGTTGGTATGGATTCAACGCAGGGTCAGCGCTGAGCGCCAACGGTGTCGCCGCTTCGACGTTCATCACGACCACGGTGGCGACTGCCATGGCGATGCTTGCCTGGCTGCTCACCGAGCGCATTCGTGATGGCAAGGCCACTACACTCGGCGCGGCTTCTGGAATCGTTGCAGGTCTGGTTGCCATTACTCCGTCGTGCTCATCGGTGAACGTGCTAGGAGCTTTGGTCGTCGGTGCGGTGGCCGGTGTTGCGTGCGCGCTGGCGGTCGGGCTGAAGTTTCGGTTCGGGTTCGATGATTCGTTGGATGTGGTCGGGGTGCATCTGGTCGGTGGTCTGGTGGGCACGTTGCTGGTCGGTCTACTGGCCGCTCCAGAGAGCTCGGCCATCAACGGTGTCGAAGGAGTGACCAAAGGACTGTTCTACGGTGGCGGCTTTGCTCAGCTGGAACGGCAGGCAGCCGGTGCATTCAGCGTTCTCGTCTATTCTGGCGTCGTCACCCTTATCTTGGCTTTGATCCTGAAATATACGATTGGGTTGCGTTTGGATGCTGAGCAAGAATCGTCGGGTATCGACGAGGCTGAGCACGCAGAGAGTGGCTACGATTTCGCGGTAGCCAGCGGTTCGGTTCTTCCCCGTCTGGACATGGCGTCAGACACCCGCAACGGCCTGGACAAGCGAATGGGCGAGAAAGTAGAGGTGGAGCCGCAATGAAGCTGATCACCGCGATCATAAAGCCGTTCACGCTCGACGACGTCAAGACGAGCCTCGAAGATGCGGGCGTCTTGGGGATGACGGTCAGCGAAATCCAGGGCTATGGGCGGCAGAAAGGCCACACTGAGGTTTATCGTGGCGCAGAGTATTCAGTTGATTTCGTCCCTAAGGTGCGTATCGAGGTCGTCGTCGACGATTCTGTTGTCGACAAAGTCGTGGACAGCATCGTCCGTGCTGCGCGCACCGGCAAGATTGGTGACGGAAAGGTGTGGGTCAGCCCGGTCGACACAATTGTGCGGGTGCGCACCGGTGAACGCGGACACGATGCGATATGAGGCTAGCCCCGCATTGCTGAATCGAGCCGAACGTTCCGGCTGGGTGCGAAACCGGTTGCTAGCACAGGTATGAACCCGCATCGGCCGGAATCGTCCGGGCCATCGGCGTCGGAGGCCCCATCTGTAGCAGAAGCGGGAAGTCCAGGTCCGGTAACTGATTTGGCTGCCGGGCGACGTCAGCTGTTATCAGGCGGGCATCGTGAACGTGATCCGGCCGAACTGCGCCAGGCGTGGCTGGAACTCCACGAGTCCTGGTTGATCGCGAAGGCTGCCGAGATCGGGATCACCGATGCGAGCAATTTCGCGATCATCGGGGTGGGGGGACTTGGTCGTCGGGAGCTGCTGCCTTATTCGGACCTCGACCTGCTGCTACTGCACGATGACGCGCCCGCCGACGAACTCGGGCGAGTTGCCGATCAGCTATGGTACCCGCTGTGGGACAATAACATTCGTCTCGACCACAGCGTGCGAACGGTTACCGAGGCGTTGGGCATCGCGAGTTCTGACATGGTGGTCGCACTGGGCATGTTGGAAGCACGTCACATCGTTGGCAACGCGGAGTTGTCGACGGAGCTGACTAGCGGAGTGCGACGGCAGTGGCGAAACGGAATCCGCGCCCGCATGGACGAACTCGTCGAAATGACACACGCCCGTTGGCAGCGTTTCGGCCGGATCGCAAACCTCGCCGTGCCCGACCTCAAGTCCGGTCGTGGCGGGCTACGCGACGTTCATCTGCTCGACGCGCTGGCTGCCGCTCAGCTCATCGACCGCCACAGCGTACAGCCGTTGGATATGCAGGCATGTTCGCTGGATGACGCCTACCTCACGCTGCTCGACGTGCGTACTGAACTGCATCGAGTGTCTGGCCGCGGACGCGATCTCTTGTTGGCCCAGCACGCGGACGAGATCAGCGCGGCTTTGCACATCGGAGACAGATTCGACCTGGCGCGCGTGTTGTCAAATGCCGGCCGGCATATCAGCTATCAGGCCGAATCTGGGCTGCGAACTGCCGTCAACGCCCTGCCGCGGCGCGGGATCTCGGCCTTGGTCCGTCGGCCGAAGCGGCGACCGCTCGACGACGGGGTCGTCGAATATGCCGGTGAAATCGTGCTCGCCCGCGATGCGCAACCCGCGAACGATCCCGGCTTGGTGCTACGAGTCGCTGCCGCATCCGCCGACACCGGAATACCCATTGGGGCAGCGACCCTGAAGCGCCTCGCTGATCACGCACCAGAGTTGCCAACACCTTGGCCGCGCGAGGTTTTGGATGACCTGTTGGTGGTGCTCAGTGCCGGTCCGACCACGGTTGCCACGATTGAGGCACTCGACCGCACCGGCCTCTGGAGCCGGCTGTTGCCGGAATGGGGGCCCATACGCGACTTGCCCCCTCGCGACGTCTCGCATCGGTGGACTGTAGACCGCCATGTGGTGGAGACCGCCGTTCACGCCGCCCCATTGGCTACCCGTGTGGCGCGTCCCGACTTGCTTGCGCTTGGTGCGTTGCTGCACGATATCGGCAAAGGTCGTGGCGCAGATCACAGTGTGCTCGGGGCTGAACTGGCAATCACGATCGGTACCAGACTGGGGTTATCACCAGTGGATACTCAGATGCTGTCGAAGTTGGTTCGTCACCATCTCTTGCTGCCCGTCACAGCCACCCGAAGTGACTTGAACGATTCCAATATCATCGAGGCAGTGTCCGCGGCCTTGGGCGGGGACCCGCAATTGCTCGAAGTGCTGCACGCTTTGTCGGAAGCGGACTCCCAGGCCACCGGTCCTGGGGTGTGGACCGGCTGGAAGGCCTGCCTAGTCGAAGATCTGGTGCGTCGCTGCCGGATGGTGATGGCTGGCGAGTCATTGCCTCAGGCCCAACCCACCGCACCGCACTATCTCGCCTTGGCGGCTGATCACGGGGTGCACGTAGAAATCAGTCCGCGCGACAGCGAACGTATCGACGTGGTGATGGTTGCACCGAACGAGCGGGGAGTGGTGTCTAAAGCCGCCGCGGTACTGGCGTTGAACTCGCTGCGTGTGCACTCGGCGTCGGTCAATATCCACGAGAGTGTCACGATCACCGAATTCGTTGTGTCCCCTCTTTTCGGTTCCCCACCCGCCGTGGAGCTGTTACGCCAAGAGTTCGTCGGAGCGGTTAACGGCGACGTGGATGTCCGCGACACGCTGGAGACGCGCGACAGCGAAGCCGCCAGCTCGGCGTCCGTTCGCGCAGGCGACGTGCAAGTGGGAGTTCCTGTCACGCGCTCGACAGCTCCGCCGCGCATCCTGTGGCTCGACACCGCAGCTGCCGGTCAGCTGATTCTCGAAATCCGGGCCATGGACAAGATGGGCTTGCTTGCGTTGCTCGCGCGGGCGCTGGAGCGCTCAGGAGCAGACATTGTCTGGGCGAAAGTCAACACATTCGGATCGACCGCGGCCGATGTGTTCTGCGTGACACGCCCGGATGAGTCTAACCCCGCTGAGACGTCCGCACGGTGCGATGCAGGCCTGCGATCCTCGGTGGAACGACACCTGTTGGCTGTTCTGGGCGCCACGACCGACGTTATGGTCGGCGAGCCACTCGGCGATTAGGGCCGCTGGGAACCCGCTGCGGGCAGCTCGGAGGTAAGTTGCCGCAACGCGTCGATCCGAACTTTGAGTTGCTCGCGGGTCGCCGCGGCTATCGGCGGACCACCGCAGCGGCGGCGGAGTTCGTTGTGGATCCAGCCGTGTGGTTTGCCGGTGCGGTGGTGCGCTACCGACACCAGCGTATTGAGTTCTTGGCGCAGCTGGCGAAGCTGGTTGTGTGTTGGCGCTGCCGGCACCGATGTCGCCGGAGCGGACTTTCCGGCGGCCGCCCGTTTTTGAAGCTGCTCGTCTTGGCGGCGGTGCAGCAGAGCGCGCATCTGGTCGGCGTCGAGCAAGCCTGGGATACCTAGGTAGTCGGCCTCTTCGTCACTCCCCGCGGGGGTGGCCGTGCCGAAGGAGGATCCATCGAAGATGACCTGATCCAACTCTGCGTCGGCGCCCAGCGAAGTGAAGCTTTTCTCGGCGTCGCCCTGTTCAGTCTGTGTCTTGGTGGCCGGATCTTTATCAAGTGGATCGTCGAATGACTCGCGGTGCGGCTTGCCGAGCACATGGTTGCGCTGCGCCTCGAGCTCACTGGCCAGCTGGAGCAGGTTTGGCACCGATGGCAGGAAGATGCTTGCGGTCTCACCAGGCCGGCGCGAGCGAACGAATCGGCCGATGGCCTGAGCAAAGAACAGCGGTGTCGAGGCGCTGGTGGCGTAGATGCCCACCGCGAGCCGGGGAACGTCCACGCCTTCGGACACCATGCGGACCGCGACTAGCCAGCGGCCGGTGCTTTCGGCAAATGTGGTGATCCGCTCCGAGGATCCAGGGTCGTCGGAGAGGACGACCGTGGGGGTTTCCGAGGTCAGCTGTGTCAGAAGCTTGGCGTAGGCGCGAGCGGCACTGCGGTCGGAGGCGATGATCATGCCGCCGGCATCGGGCACGTGCGTACGTAGCTGGCGTAGCCGCCGATCGGCGGCCACTATTACCGCGGGCATCCACTCACCGGAAGGGTCGAGCGCGGTACGCCAAGCCCGTGCGGTCTGCTCAGCTGACAATGGTTCACCGAGCCGCGCCGCGTGCTCCTCGCCTGCGCTGTCCCGCCACCGCGCCTGCCCGGAGTAGGCCAGGAACACAACCGGCCGAACCACGCCGTCAGCGAGAGCCTCCGCATAGCCGTAGGTGTGGTCGGCTTGCGACCGGATCAGCCCGTCGGCGCCGGGGGCGTAGGTGACGAAAGGGATCGGGCTGTCGTCGCTGCGAAACGGTGTGCCTGTCAGCGCGAGTCGGCGCGTGGCGTCGCTGAACGCTTCTCGGATAGCGTCGCCCCAGGTCTTGGCATCACCGCCGTGGTGGATCTCGTCGAAAACCACGAGCGTCTTGCGCTGCTCGGTGCGCACCCGGTGCAGTGTTGGATGCGACGCCACCTGGGCGTAGGTAATCGTCACGCCGTGGTACTCGGGCGATGTCTGCGGGTTGGAGTTGGAGAACTTCGGATCCAGGGAAAGTCCATATCGTGCCGCGGCCTGTGCCCACTGAACTTTCAGGTGTTCGGTGGGTACGACGATCGTGATCTGTGCGACGGTGCGATGGCTAAGCAGTTCGGCTGCTATACGCAAGGCCAACGCTGTTTTCCCGGATCCGGGAGTCGCCACGGCAAGGAAGTCGCGGGGCCCAGCGGCCAAGTACTTGACCAATGCGCGGCGTTGCCAGCCGCGCAGCGGTCGGCCGCCTTCCGCGGTGGGCTCGGCTACGTCAGAGATGCTGCTGGCCGGCTGCGTCAACGCTGCTCCCCCCGGAACTTGATGCTTGGCCGGTCGTCGTGATGTCGGCCGTATGTGATGCCGCGATAGCTCCGTTGCGGCCCGGCTGCACGATACCGGCGTCGTCGGCGACGCGCTGAACCGGCAGCCGACGAAAGCCTCGGCTTTTTCGACGGGTCTTATGCAGCGGTGGTGGCTGTGAAATCTAGCACGGCAACGGTTTTCAGCGCGCGTGCGCCACGCTGACGCGGCTACCGGCCGCAGCCGCGCACATTTAGGACGTGGACGGTAGTGGGTAACACCTTCACCGACACTGAAGCCACTGCGGTGTGTTTGGGCGTGTCCTCGCAGCCCATAAAGTGTCGCGGGCTTCTGGGGTGGTGACCCGCTGCGCCCGGCTTCGCCGTGCTGGCGGTCACCACGGGGTTTGTCTGGTGGTGACCCGCTGCGCCCGGCTTCGCCGTGCTGGCGGTCACCACGGGGTTTGTCTGGTGGTGACCCGCTGCGCCCGGCTTCGCCGTGCTGGCGGTCACCACTAGTCTGGGGAGCGTGTTTGAATCGTTGTCCGACCGGTTGACCGGCGCCCTACAAGGGCTGCGCGGCAAGGGGCGACTAACCGCCGCCGATATAGATGCCACCAACCGTGAAATCAGGCTGGCGCTGCTGGAAGCCGACGTTTCGCTGCCGGTGGTTCGGGCGTTCGTTCACCGGATCAAGGAGCGCGCCAAAGGCGCCGAGGTTTCCGGAGCCCTCAACCCGGCGCAACAGGTCGTCAAGATTGTCAACGATGAACTGATTGGCATCCTCGGCGGCCAGACTCGTGAGCTGGCGTTTGCAAAAGTGCCGCCCACCGTTGTGATGCTTGCGGGCCTGCAGGGCTCCGGTAAGACGACATTGGCTGGCAAGTTGGCCACGTGGCTGCGAGCCCAGGGGCACACGCCGCTGTTGGTGGCCTGCGACCTGCAGCGTCCGGCGGCGGTGAATCAGCTACAGGTTGTCGGGGAGCGGGCCGGCGTGCAGGTGTACGCCCCGCATCCTGGTGCTTCGCCGGAATCAGGTCCCGGAGACCCAGTTGCTGTCGCGGCGGCCGGGCTTGCCGAGGCTCGAGCCAAACACTTCGACGTCGTCATCATCGACACCGCCGGACGGCTCGGCATTGATGAGGAGCTGATGGCTCAGGCCGCAGCTATTCGGGAGGCGGTAAACCCCGACGAGGTGCTGTTCGTCCTGGACGCGATGATCGGCCAGGACGCCGTCACCACGGCTGCGGCGTTCGGCGACGGAGTCGGCTACAGCGGGGTCGTGCTGACCAAGCTCGACGGCGACGCTCGTGGTGGGGCAGCGTTGTCCGTACGCGAAGTGACCGGTGTGCCGATCCTTTTCGCCTCCACCGGCGAGAAGCTGGAAGACTTCGATGTCTTCCACCCAGACCGGATGGCTAGCCGCATTCTGGGCATGGGCGATGTGCTGAGTCTGATCGAACAAGCTGAGCAGGTCTTCGACGCCGAGCAGGCTGAAGCCGCGGCCGCCAAAATCGGTGCCGGAGAGCTGACGCTGGAGGATTTCCTTGAACAGATGCTCGCCGTTCGAAAGATGGGTCCGATCGGAAACCTGCTGGGCATGTTGCCTGGCGGGGCCCAGATGAAGGATGCGCTGGCTGAGGTGGACGACCGGCAGCTCGACCGGGTACAGGCCATCATCCGCGGCATGACGCCCGAAGAGCGTGCCGATCCGAAAATGATCAATGCTTCGCGGCGGCTGCGTATCGCCAACGGTTCCGGCGTGTCGGTATCTGAAGTCAACCAGCTCGTCGACCGTTTTTTCGAAGCGCGCAAGATGATGTCGTCGATGCTCGGGGGCATGGGCATACCTGGCGTGGGCCGCAAGTCGGCGACGCGAAAAAGTCGGGGCGCTAAGGCCAAGGGCGGCAAGAAGGGCAAAAAGGGGGCACGCGGCCCAACGCCGCCCAAGGTCAAGAGCCCGTTTGGGCCTGGCGGGGCGATGCCGGGCATGGCTGGGATGCCGGGCTTGCCGCCCGGGTTTCCTGACTTGTCGCAGATGCCGGAAGGTCTCGACGAACTGCCGCCCGGGCTGGCGGACATCGATCTGTCCAAGCTGAAGTTCCCCGGCAAGAAGTAGCGGCACCGTGCGTCTGCACGTGCGGGGGTTGGGGTTGCCTGACGAGGCGCCCGTCGAACTTTGGATCGTCGACGGCCGGATCAGTGTCGAGCCGGTTGCCGAGGCCGACACCGTTTTCGGTGCTTCTGGCGGGGGCTGGATCCTGCCTGGGCTAGTGGACGCGCATTGTCACGTTGGGCTTGGTCAGCACGGCTCTATCGAACTCGATGAAGCTATCGCGCAGGCTGAAACCGAACGCGACGCCGGGGCGCTGCTACTACGCGACTGCGGTTCGCCGACTGACACTCGTAGTCTCGACGATCGAGAAGATCTACCTCGGATCATCCGGGCCGGAAGGCACCTGGCCAGACCGAAACGCTATATCCCGGGCTTTGCGGCTGAGCTTGACGATGAATCGCAGTTGCCGGCCGCCGTCGCCCAGCAGGCGCTGCGCGGGGACGGCTGGATCAAGCTGGTCGGTGACTGGATTGACCGGAAAGTAGGCGATCTAGCCCCGCTCTGGTCCGACGACGTGCTCAAGGAAGCGATCGATGTTGCGCACGCCCATGGGGCGCGGGTCACCGCACATGTGTTCAGCGAGGACGCGCTTCCTGGGTTGATCAACGCGGGCATTGATTGCATCGAACACGGCACCGGGCTCACCGACGACACCATTGCGCTGATGCTCGAGCACGGCACCGCATTGGTACCCACGCTGATCAACCTTGAGAACTTCCCGGGAATCGCCGACGCCGCGGTGCGGTATCCGACCTACGCTGCCCACATGCGCGACCTGTATGCGCGGGGCTTTTCGCGGGTCGCCGCGGCTTGGGCTGCCGGTGTGCCCGTCTATGCCGGTAGTGATGCCGGTAGCACCGTCGCACATGGGCGAATCGCTGACGAGGTCAAAGCGCTCAACGCCATCGGTATGAGCTCAACTGATGCTTTGGGCGCCGCATGTTGGGACGCTCGACGCTGGCTGGGGCGGCCGGGCCTAGAGCATGGGGCCTCGGCTGACCTGTTGTGCTACCGAGACGATCCGCGGCTGGGTCCTGACGTACTGAGCAAACCCGACCTTGTCGTGCTGCGCGGCAAGATGTTTCGACCGCAACACTAGCTGACCGATCGCGGGAACGATCGCGGGTGCGCTGCGGTTGAGCCGCACGGAGATCGCTGACCTCCAGCAGGCGCACGCGGCTGCGCCAGGTGGCGCTATCGCGGCTACTATCGCGGAATGGCGTTGGCCAACGGTGCGACCTTCGCTGGTTACACCGTCGCGCGGTTGCTGGGTTCGGGACCGACGGGTGATACCTACCTGGTCGGTCAGCCGGGATGGCCGGGCTGGCAGGTGTTGAAGATTCTTGGACCAGCGATGTCGGCGGACGACGAATTTCATTCGCGATTTCTGCGCGAGACGGCGATCGCGACAAAGTTGTATCACCCGAACATTGTGGAAGTGTATGACCGCGGCGAATGCGACGGACAGCTGTGGATCGCGATGTACTACGCCGAGGGGGTCAGCGCCGCGCAGCTGATGCGGGAGCGATTTCCGGCGGTCTTGCCGGTGGGCGAGGTGCTAAATATTCTCACCGCCGCTGCGGCTGCTCTCGACTACGCCCATGAGCGTGGACTATTGCATCGCGATGTCAAGCCCGCGAACATTCTGCTGACAAAGCCAGTGGGAGCCGATCCGAAGATTCTGTTGACCGACTGGGGTTTGGCCCGCCGATTCGGCGACCCGAATGGCACGGTCGGCTACGCGGCGCCGGAGCAGCTGGTGGGCGCGGCCATCGACCAGCGTGCGGACCAGTACGCGCTAGCGGCTACTGCGTTTCACTTGCTCACCGGCGCGCCGATGGAGCAGTCTGCGCCGCCTAAGCTGAGCGGTCTGCGCCCCGACCTCGCGCGCCTCGACGACGTGTTCTCCAGAGCGCTGGCCGCCGAACCCGCCTGGCGGTTCGGGAGTTGCGGCGAGTTGGCCCGCGCAGTCCATGACCTGGCCGGTCTTCCGGCCAATGATCTCGATTCCGACATTGTTGGCACGGGGGCGGCCGGCGAGGACGTCTATGTCGTCGACTATCCGGCTTACGGTTGGCGCGATTCGGCCGGCGAATCTGAACAACCAGTTCCGGCTTCGAAGCCGCAGGTTGCGAAATTGCCGCGGAGAGCCACGATTTTGCAGGTGGCGGCCGCGACCTTGGCGCGGCGTCTGAACGAATTCTCTTCATCGACTGGGCAGTCGGCGCCGTTTCGGCGCAGGCCGCGTCGGATCGTGGTCCGTGCCGCAGCGGTACTACTGGTTGCAGGCCTGCTCGCCTTGGGCATCGTGATCGGACGTAGCACCTACACAACCTCGACGGGAACTAGCAGCCCGGTGACACAAGCGTCTCCTACGACCAGTTTGCCGGCGCCGAGCTCCGCGGTGACCAGCACTGCGGCAGCGGCGCCGGTTGAACTGAAGGGCATCTACCGCATCGAGCTCGAACGTTCGAAGCAGACGTACAACGACCACCCGAGTCCGCAACCTCCGGACGTGATCACCTGGTGGGCGTTTCGGACTTCCTGCACGCCGACTGGTTGCTCGGCGGCCGCGGTCATGCTCGATGGGAAAGACCACACGAGGGTGAAAGCGCCGGGCGGCACCCGCCCGCTCGTGCTGCACTTCGTGGACGGTAGGTGGCAGGCGCCGCCGGAAACTGTGCGGTTTCCGTGCATCGGGCCGAACGGTTCGAAGGGCACGCAGACCACGCGGCAAGCGGTATCGCTGCGACCGCAGCCGCAGGGCGACCTCGTCGGCGAAATGGTCGTCACCGTCCAAAGCAATGAGTGTGGGCAACAGGCGGGCGTCTTCCGAAATCCCGTGGTAGCCAGCTGGGTTGGCGATACGCCTCCGGTGGTCACCGTTCCAGATCCGGTGACGGTGCCCGATCCCCCCTCCGGAACCAACACGGCAGTGCCGCCGGGAGCACCCCCGGGAGCACCGTCTCCGACACCAACCGATACGTCGGCGGCTCCAACGACAACGCCGTCGGGGCCGGGGGGCTGATCTGGGCTGGCCCCTGTGGCCAGCTGAACCGGTGCTTTTGGCAGTCACATACCCAAACATAGATTGCGAGCAATTGCTATCTAAGTTAAATTGCGGGTACCCCAACTCCCCGGAGGTAGCGGTGACCTACGACGTGATTGTTCGTGACGGACTGTGGTTCGACGGCACCGGCACCGCGCCACAGATCCGTACGTTGGGTATCAGGGATGGCGTGGTGTCGGTGGTGTCGACGGAGTTGCTTGACGAAACCGGCTGTCCTGAGGTGATCGATGCCGCGGGGAAGTGGGTCGTGCCCGGCTTCATCGACGTGCACACCCATTACGACGCCGAAGTTCTGCTCGACCCGGGTCTGCGCGAGTCGGTGCGCCACGGTGTCACTACGGTGCTGTTGGGCAACTGCTCGTTGTCGACGGTCTACGCCGACTCCGAAGACGCCGCGGACCTCTTCAGCCGGGTCGAGGCGGTACCGCGCGAATACGTCCTCGGCGCACTAGACACCAGCAAGACCTGGTCCACCGCGGCCCAATATGTGGCCGCGATCGATGCTCTGCCATTAGGTCCGAATGTGAGCTCGCTGCTTGGCCATTCAGATCTGCGGGCGGCGGTGCTCGGCCTGGAACGCGCCACCGATGACACCGTTCGGCCCACCGATGCCGAACTGGACAAAATGGCGAAATTGCTCGACGACGCGCTAGAAGCCGGGATGCTTGGCATGTCCGGGATGGATGCGGCGATCGACAAACTCGACGGTGACCGATTCCGATCACGTGCGCTGCCCTCCACTTTCGCGAGATGGCGTGAACGGCGCAAGCTGATTTCAGTGCTGCGCAGGCGCGGCCGAATCCTGCAGAGTGCGCCCAACGTGGCGATGCTGGCATCGGCATTGCTCTTCTTCGTGGCCAGTAGCCGGATATTCGGCCTTCGTCGCGGAGTCCGGATGAGCATGCTGGTTTCGGCCGACGCCAAGTCGATGCCGCTTGCGGTTCATGTCTTCGGGCGCGCTACCCGCTTGCTCAACGCGGTTTTAGGCTCCAGCGTCCGGTTCCAGCACCTGCCGGTACCGTTTGAGTTGTACTCCGACGGAATCGATCTGCCGGTCTTCGAAGAGTTCGGCGCCGGAACGGCTGCCCTCCATCTGCGTGAACAATTAGAGCGCAACGAGCTACTGGCCGACGAGTCCTACCGTCGGTGGTTCCGGCGTGAGTTCGACCGTGTCCGGCTCGGCCCGTCGTTGTGGCATCGGGATTTGCATGACGCGGTGATCGTCGAATGCCCGGACACCTCGTTGATCGGCAAGAGCTTCGGGTCGATAGCCGACGAGCGTGCACTGCACCCGCTCGACGCCTTCCTCGATGTGCTTGTAGAAAACGGTGAACGTAACGTTCGATGGACCACCATTGTCGCCAACCACCGGCCCAAACAGCTCAACAAGCTGGCCGCCGAGCCCAGCGTCCACATGGGTTTCTCCGACGCGGGCGCGCACCTGCGCAACATGGCTTTCTACAACTTCGGACTGCGACTGCTCAAGCGCACGCGGGATGCCTACCGGGCGGGGACGCCGTTCCTACCGGTGGAACGCGCGGTGCATCGGTTGACCGGCGAAGTGGCCGAGTGGTTTGGCATTGATGCCGGCACTTTGCGTGAGGGCGACCGTGCGGACTTCGTCGTGATCGACCCGGCCTTCCTCGACGAATCCGTGGATGGCTACCACGAGACTGAGGTTCCGTTCTATGGTGGCTTGCGGCGCATGGTCAATCGCAATGATGCGACGGTGGTTGCCACGGGCGTGGGCGGTGCAGTTGTCTTTCGCGCCGGGCAATTCCGTGCCGGCTACGGTCACACCGTGAGGTCGGGTCGTTACCTGAAGCGGGCAGGGGAGTGGGCTGCTCGTGCCGGGCAAACTACTGCCGTAGCTGCGGGTGGCTGAGATGGCCCGGACTCAGCAGCAGCGCCGCGAAGAAACCATCGGAAGGCTTCTCGATGCCAGCATCGAGACCATCATCGAGGTCGGGTATGCGCGGGCGTCAGCTGCGGTGATCGCCAAGCGTGCGGGAGTGTCTGCAGGGGCGCTTTTCCGGCACTTCGAAAGCATGGGTGATTTCATGGCGGCCACAGCGAACGAGGTGCTGCGTCGCCAGCTGGAGTCGTTCGCCAAGCAGGTTGCCGATATACCTTCCCACTGGCCGGCGCTGGACGCGGCGCTGGGAATACTGCGGGACATCACCAGTGGCCCGACCAACGCGGTCTTGTATGAACTGATGATCGCGGCGCGCACCGACGAGAAGCTGAAAGTCACCTTGCAAAACGTGCTCGAGCAATACTCGGCGAAGATCTACGATGCCGCATGTGCGCTGCCCGGGGTTGATTACTTCCGAGCGGAAACCGGCCCCGTCCTTGTGGCTTTGTTGACGAACGTATTCGACGGCGCAGCGGTGGTGCGAGGGGTGCTACCTCAACCCGAGATCGAAGAGCTGCGGATTCCGGTTTTGACGGAATTGCTGAACGGGCTGGGAGCCCGGTGAGTCACAGCGCTCCGACACTGGCGTGCGGGTCGAGAGCAAAGCCCCAGTCGAGCAGACTCCCAGCCTGATCCCAGTACGTCGGTCCGCCTTCCTTGATCAGTCCGTACATCATTGCGATCACTAGCCGACGGCCACCACGCGCAGCGGCGCCAATAAATGTCTTGCGGGCCGCGTTGGTATAGCCTGTCTTCCCGCCAATAGCGCCCGGGTACCGCTGTAGCAGCTCGTCTTGGTTGGTGATCGGGTGATCGCCGTCGTCACCAGGGAACATCGCTGATGGTTCGGCTGTGATCGTGGAGAACATCGGGTTGGCCATCGCTGCCCGGAAAATGACCGCTAGGTCGTGTGCGGTCGACCACCCGGAGCCGCCTGGTCCGTCGAGGCCAGACGGCGTCGATGCGTGAGTGGTTGTCGCGCCCAAGGCCGCGGCTTTGGCGTTCATCTTGGCAACGGCGACGTCGTGGCCGCCGAGCATGTGCGCCAGTGTGTTTGCTGCGTCGTTGCCCGAAACGAGAAGCAGGCCGTCGAGCAGTTGACGCGCGGTGTAGGTGCGTCCAGGTTTCACTCCGACGCAGTTGCACTCGACCTCGGTGTCCGCGGCATCGGCGACGACGGTGTCGTTTAGCTTGAGTTCGTCTAGCGCCACCAGTGCCAACAAGACTTTTATGGTGCTCGCCGGTGGATGGGCTACATTCTGGTCGCGACCGGCGAGCACCCGACCACTGTCGAGATCGGCAACGATCCAGGTCTGCGCTGGGCCGTCGGGGATGGGTGCGGAGCCGATCGGTCGAACACTTGAGTCGGCCGATGCGGGGACGGCGTTGATGGCGGCACCACAGGCGCCGACGGCGAGTGCAGCAATGACGGCGGCCATGAGATTTCGCATGGCCGAACAGTTTAACGACCGGCGGCATCCGGCGCCTAACGTCAACGGCGGCGCACGCCGCCGCGGTGCGGCCTATCCCTAGCGATCAACTGCGGATGGTGAGGTGTTGAATCGAGACATGTTGAGCCTTGCCGAAATCTCCGACCGGTTGGAGATCCAGCAGTTGCTGGTGGATTACTCCACGGCCATCGACCTACGCCGATTCGACGACCTTGACCAGGTGTTCACTCCCGACGCCTACATCGACTACCGGGCGCTCGGTGGCATTGATGGTAGGTATCCCGAAGTGAAAGCATGGCTTGCGCAAGTCTTGCCGAACTTCCCTGTGTATGCGCACATGCTGGGCAATTTCTCGGTACGCATCGAAGGCGATACCGCGTCGTCGCGGGTGATCTGTTTCAACCCGATGGTGCTTGGCGGAGATAGCGAGCAGGTGCTGTTCTGCGGGCTGTGGTACGACGACGAGTTTGTGCGTACCGCGGATGGATGGCGGATGTCCCGCCGCGTTGAAACCAAGTGCTTCCAGAAAGCGATGTAACGCAATCGGAGACTGCGCCGATTTCGGGCGCATTTCTGGCGTAGCCTCACCTCTGGCACAATGGGCGGCTGTCCGCCGCGCGACCCACTCCTACGGGGTGCTTGCGTGGTTGGTCACACACGCGAGGCAAAACCGGAGCCAGGCGATCCTGCCTGGGTCGCTGAATTGCAGCGTGACACATACAGGAGAAATCGCGTAACTATGGCTGTGAAGATCAAGTTGACCCGGCTTGGCAAGATCCGCAATCCCCAGTACCGCATCGCGGTTGCTGACGCTCGTACCCGGCGTGACGGCCGCTCGATCGAGGTGATTGGCCGGTATCACCCCAAGCAGGAGCCAAGCCTCATCGAAATCAACTCCGAGCGTGCCCAGTACTGGCTGTCAGTGGGGGCCCAACCCACCGAACCCGTCCTCAAGCTGCTGAAAATCACGGGCGACTGGCAGAAGTTCAAGGGTCTGCCCGGTGCCGAAGGTCGGTTGAAGGTCGCCCCGCCCAAGCCCAGCAAGCTTGAGCTGTTCAATGCCGCTTTGGCCGCCGCGGACGGCGCGCCCGCTGCAGAGGCCACCCGGCCTAAGAAAAAGGCTTCGGCCAAAAAGGCTGCCAAGGCTGCAGAACCCGACACTGCGTCCGGCTCTGAGGCCGAGGCCGCAACTAAGGCTGCGCAGACGGACGCGCCGGCCGACGGTGGCGAGCAGTCCGAGTCGACCACCGAAAGCTGACTCGCGCTGTGAGTACGGTCGTGGTCGACGCTGTCGAGCATTTGGTCCGTGGAATCGTCGACAACCCCGACGATGTCCGAGTAGACCTGGTGACCAGCCGGCGCGGGCGCACTGTGGAAGTCCACGTACATCCCGACGACCTTGGCAAGGTGATTGGTCGCGGGGGGCGTACCGCGACGGCGTTGCGAACGTTGGTAGCCGGCATCGGTGGCCGCGGTATCCGCGTTGACGTAGTGGACACCGATCGATAACAAAACGGTCCTCATGGAACTTCCGTGGAGCTGACAGTCGGGCGTGTGGTGAAAGCGCACGGCACCGCCGGTGAGGTCGTGGTCGAGGTTCGCACCGATGATCCAGATGCCCGGTTCGCGGTGGGTGCCACTTTGCGTGCTAGGTTGCCGGACCCCGGCAATCAGGAGTGCAACTTCGTGGTCGACGGTGTGCGCGAACATGGTGGGAGGCTGCTGGTCCGTTTGGCCGGAGTGACCGATCGTGACGCTGCCGACGCGCTGCGGCGCAGTTTGTTCGTCATTGACTCTGATGATCTACCGCCAATCGATCAGCCGGATACCTACTACGACCATCAGCTGGAAGGTCTTCTGGTACAGACGAAAACGGGGCTGGAAGTCGGCGTCGTTGCCGAGGTGTTGCACACCGCCGCCGGTGAGCTGCTGGCGGTGCGGTGCCCGTTGGCCGAGGGCGCCCGTGAACGCCACGAGGTGCTGGTGCCGTTCGTCGGCGCGATCGTCACGTCCGTGTCGTTGGGCGAAGGCATCATCGAGATCGATCCACCCGATGGCTTGCTGGATCTTGGATAGACGCGCACATTGCCATGAAAATTGACGTGGTCACGATTTTCCCGGCTTGCCTGGACCCACTGCGACAATCGCTGCCAGGTAAGGCGATTGAGTCTGGCCTGGTTGACTTGGGAGTGCACGATCTGCGGCGATGGACGCACGACGTGCACCACTCGGTGGACGACGCCCCTTACGGCGGGGGACCGGGAATGGTGATGAAGGCGCCGGTGTGGGGCGAAGCGCTTGATGAAGTTTGTTCTAGCGAAACTCTCTTGGTGGTCCCCACGCCCGCGGGCACGCTGTTTACTCAGGCCACTGCTCAGCGCTGGAGCGCCGAGGCACACCTGGTCTTTGCTTGCGGCCGCTATGAGGGCATTGACCAGCGCGTTGTTGAGGATGCCGCGCGGCGGTTGCGCGTCGAAGAGGTTTCAATCGGCGATTACGTACTGCCGGGCGGGGAGTCGGCTGCCGTCGTGATGATCGAAGCCGTGTTGAGGCTGTTGAATGGAGTCCTCGGAAATCCTGCATCGCATCACGATGACTCGCACTCCGCGGCTTTGCACCGATTGCTGGAGGGGCCGAGCTATACGCGGCCGCCGAGCTGGCGTGGTCTGGATGTCCCAGATGTCCTGCTATCCGGTGACCACGCTCGTATTGCCGCCTGGCGCAACGAGGTTTCGCTACAGCGCACCCGCGAGCGCCGTCCGGACTTGTCTCTCCCGGACTAGAGATTGCGGGGGTCAGATCCGGCCCTTGGGGAACATCGTTTTGACGGCTTGGGTGATCGTCGCTCTTGCGGTCGCATCATCGGAGTGCTGCAGCGATTCGATCACCATGATGTAGCGGCGATCAGAGCCGATCAGCCCGGTCGACAGGTGCAGCCAATTGCCACCGACGCAGCACATCCAGCCCTGCTTCACCGCGACCTGTTCGGCGTACAAACCATCCGGGATGCCGAACCGCTGCGGATAGCCATCGACACCGTTGGGTGTGGACTGGGCGAGGTCGTTGACGATGATGCCGGCTTTTTCCCGCGGCAGTCCGCCGGAGCCGTCGAGCAACATCTCGTAGTAGCGGATCAAGTCGGGTGAGGAGGTGATTGTGTTCCACCAGTGTCCGTCGCTCGGTGGTGCGGTTGACGCCAATCCGTATCGTTTGGCGACTTCGGTGATGATGGCGTTTTCGCCGTCTTGCTCCCAGAATCTCTGCGCGGCGCCGTCGTCAGAGGATCGCAACATGACATCCAATGCCTGCCGGTCCTCCTCGGACAGCGTCATCTTTCCCTCGGATTCCTGCAACAGGAGATCGTCGGCGATGAAGAGCTTGGCCACTGAGGCGGTGGCAACGATGTGGGTGTTTCCGTTGGAGAGCAGTTGGTGGGTATCACGGTCAAACAGCGCCACCGAGAGCGTCGCACCGCTAGCGGTAGCCTCGTCGGTCGCCTGCCTGATGCGCGTCCGCAGTCCGATCAACTCGCTGTCCAGCACCGCCCCCGGCGCTGCCGGTGGTGTGATCGCCCGCAGCATCAGTTCGACCAGCCGGGGTTGTGGTTGTCCATAAGGATGGGACGGCTTGCGCTCGGGAGCGCCGAACCGGCTCGCCGCTATTTTTGCCTCATAGCCGGCGACGCCAACTATCGCCATCACCAGTACTGCCACTACCGCGGTGAAAAACGTCAGCGACCGTGCACGCATTGCTTTGCTCCAACATCGCCAAGACCTGCAAGTGGGCGGCCACATCGCCATGTGCCCGGGTGTCCCGCCAGTCTCGGGTTCGACTCGCGCGGTTTGACCTACGTCATATCTACCATTGTCTGGCTCCCTGGAGCGCCTGCGGAGCACTAGCTTTCCTGTGATTTTTCCGGCATGCGCATCGTCTGGCACAATTGAGCAGTTGTCTCCAGTGGTTGTCGGCGGCTTGGGCCGCTTCGGACCTGCTGCGAGACGCGCTCAGAAGCCCGAAAACTATCGGCCTTGACGACTGACTCACGCCTGCGTGGGGCAGTCAACGGAGCCGCTACCGCAAGGAAGAGTCTTTCCCATGAACAGGCTGGACTTCGTCGACAAGGTGTCGCTGCGCGACGACATCCCGCCCTTCAACCCGGGCGACACGATCAACGTGCACGTCAAGGTGATCGAGGGCGCCAAAGAACGTATCCAGGTGTTCAAGGGCGCTGTGATTCGTCGCCAAGGCGGTGGCATCCGCGAGACGTTCACGGTGCGCAAGGAGAGCTACGGTGTGGGGGTCGAACGGACCTTTCCGGTGCATTCACCGAACATCGACCGCATCGAGGTGGTGACACGTGGTGACGTACGCCGCGCCAAGCTGTACTACCTGCGTGAACTTCGCGGCAAGAAAGCCAAGATCAAGGAGAAGCGCTGAGCGGGAACGCCTTGGTGACCATCCCGAGTCGCCTCGGCGGATTGGTTGGTGGTTGCTCAATGGTTTTATCGGGGCCCGACCGACGCTGGCTACGCTGATCTCGTGACCGAAACCACCGACTCCCCATCTGAGCCCCAGCCCGACGCTGTTCCGGTGCAGCCGAACCTCAGCTCGGGGGAGCCAAGTGCCCTTGGCGATGCTGTCGACGAGGTTTCTGACGTGGGTGCTGAGGCAGACGAACCCGACGAGCCGGAGCACGCCAAGGGGTCGACGCTGCGGGAACTCGCGATTCTGGCGGTTATCGCGGTGGTTCTCTACTACATAATGTTGACGTTCGTGGCTCGTCCTTACCTGATTCCATCGGAGTCTATGGAACCCACGTTGCACGGGTGCTCGACCTGTGTCGGCGACCGCATTTTGGTAGACAAACTCACCTATCGTTTCAGTTCACCGAAACCTGGCGACGTTGTCGTCTTCAAAGGGCCGCCGTCGTGGAACGTCAGCTACCATTCGATCCGTTCACAGAACACCGCACTGCGCTGGCTGCAGAATGCGCTGTCGTTCATCGGCTTCGTACCTCCCGATGAGAACGACCTGGTCAAGCGTATTATTGCGGTCGGCGGACAGACCGTCCAGTGTCGGTCAGATACCGGTCTTACCGTTGACGGCAAGCGGCTCAAGGAGCCCTACCTGGATCCGGACACCATGAATGCAGACCCGGCGGTGTACCCGTGCCTGGGTAGCGAGTTCGGACCGATCACCGTTCCACCCGACCGCATTTGGGTGATGGGCGACAACCGGACTCACTCCGCGGATTCGCGTGCGCACTGTGCGTTGTTGTGTACTGGCGATCCGATGTCGGGAACGGTGCCTGTTGGCAACGTCATCGGGAAAGCCAGGTTCATCGTGTGGCCTCCCTCTCGATGGGGTTCGGTGAGTTCGCCGAACCCGCAGCAGGGCCAGTAGCCATGGCCACGACTTGGCCACCTCGAGCTGTGGTCCGCAGGTCCGGGGGCTCGCGGGGGATGCGCACCCTGGAGTCCGCGTTGCACCGCGGCGGTCTGGGGCCGGTGGCAGGAGTCGACGAGGTGGGTCGTGGTGCCTGCGCTGGTCCGCTGGTGGTA
Organism: Mycobacterium sp.; assembly: GCF_965230835.1. Lineage (GTDB taxonomy): Bacteria > Actinomycetota > Actinomycetes > Mycobacteriales > Mycobacteriaceae > Mycobacterium. The sequence goes on along the minus strand of NZ_CBDDLW010000002.1, from coordinate 753,725 downwards.
GCGGCCTGCGTATTGGGGCCGGGGCGACCGGCCAGCCTCGACGCCCTCAACGATTCGAAAAAACTCAGCCCCAAAGCGCGGGAGCAGCTATTCCCCTTGCTCTGTCGCCACGCGCTGGCGTATCACATAGTGTTCATTCCGTCGGTCGAGGTAGACCGCCGCGGCGTGCATGTGGCCAATATCGAAGGTATGCGGCGTGCGGTGGCTGGGCTGGAGGTGCGGCCCGGGTATGTCCTAAGTGACGGTTTTCGAGTGCCGGGCCTGCCGGTGCCGTCACTGCCGGTGGTCGGTGGCGATGCGGCGGCCGCTTGCATAGCCGCGGCAAGCGTGCTGGCCAAAGTCAGCCGGGACCGGTTGATGGTCGCAATGGACGCCGACCACCCTGGCTACGGCTTTGGCGAGCACAAGGGCTATAGCACAGCCGCGCACAGCCGGGCGTTGGCCCGACTAGGGCCCTGCCCGCAGCACCGATACTCGTTCGTGAACGTCCGTCGGGCGGCGGTCGCGTGTACCGCTTCGCCGTTGGTCGGAACCGAACCGGACCCTCCCGGCGAGGACGGCGAAATCCGGTGAGGAAGGATGGGGCCAGAGTTTCAACCCGGCGGCGCGGGTCACCAGTGGGCTTTCGGGGCCCATAGGGCTCTCAGCGTGTAAGTCGGGCACATTGTCGGGGAGAGGGACGTCTGAGCAGATGAGTGCTGAGGATCTCGAAAAGTACGAGACCGAGATGGAGCTCTCGCTGTACCGCGAATACAAAGACATCGTCGGCCAGTTCAGCTACGTCGTAGAAACCGAAAGACGCTTCTATTTGGCAAACAGTGTTGAGATGGTGCCGCGCAACGCCGACGGCGAGGTCTACTTCGAGCTGCGACTGGCCGACGCCTGGGTGTGGGACATGTACCGGCCGGCGCGGTTTGTCAAGCAGGTGCGGGTGATCACGTTCAAAGACGTCAACATCGAAGAAGTCGAGAAACCCGAACTGCGGCTGCCCGAGTAGGTGGCTCCATGCGCAGCGGCCGGCTGGGCGGAGCTGCTGTTGGGCCGGCGATTGCTCATGCCGAACGCCCGTTGAGTCCGCTCTTGCCGACAGAGCGGTTTGCAACCCATGTACGTTGAGGCCGTGAGGTTCCAGCGCTTAGCCGCGTCTCGTGACATCCTCGCCGACTACGACGAGCATGCGGCAACGGTCACGTCGCGAAAACGCGAAGCCGCAGGTCTGCGGGCCGTCGCCGTGTCGCTGCAGCGTGCGCTGGAGCAGATGGGCGCGGTGCGTGCCGCAGCGGCTCTGGCGCGGTTGAATCAGCGCAAAGGCTTCGATTGTCCCGGTTGTGCGTGGCCGGAGGCGCACGGCGGGCGAAAGTTGGCTGAGTTCTGCGAGAACGGTGCGAAAGCCGTCGCTGAGGAGGCCACAAAGCGCACGGTGACGCCGGATTTCTTCGCCCGGCACTCGATCAGTGAGCTTTCCGCTAAGCCCGAGTATTGGCTGTCTCAGCAGGGCCGCCTCACGCACCCCATGGTGTTGCGTCCGGGGTCGGAGAGCGGCGGAGACTACTATCGACCGATCAGCTGGGATGCCGCCTACCGGCTGATCGCTGAGCAGCTCAATTCGTTGGACAGTCCCGATCGGGCTGTGTTCTATACGTCCGGACGTACGAGTAACGAGGCGGCGTTTTGCTATCAACTGTTGGTTCGCTGCCTGGGCACGAACAACCTGCCCGACTGCTCCAACATGTGCCACGAGTCCTCGGGTGTAGCGCTGACCGAGTCGATTGGCATCGGTAAGGGTACGGTCACCGTCGACGACGTCGAGCATGCCGACCTCATTGTCATCGCTGGACAAAATCCAGGCACGAACCATCCGCGGATGCTGTCGGTACTGGAAAAAGCAAAGTCCCGCGGCGCAAAGATCGTCGCCGTCAACCCGTTGCCCGAGGCGGGTTTGATCCGGTTTAAGGACCCGCAGAAAGTCAACGGCGTCGTGGGCCACGGCACTTCGATCGCCGACGAGTTCGTCCAGATCCGCATCGGCGGCGATATGGCGTTGTTTGCCGGGTTGGGCAAATTGCTCCTCGAAGCTGACAACCGTGCTGAGGGCACCGTTGTTGATCGGGCGTTCGTCGACCAGCACTGTGCCGGGTTCGATGACTATCGGCGCCGCACACTCGCGATCGATATCGACACCGTGCTCGGCGCGACCGGTGTCCAACGAGCACAACTCGACCGGATTGCTGAGATGTTGATGGCGTCACGGCGCACCGTCGTGTGTTGGGCGATGGGCTTGACTCAGCACCGCCACGCGGTTGCCACGATTGCCGAGGTCACCAATCTGCTCTTGCTGCGCGGCATGATCGGCAAGCCGGGTGCGGGCGTGTGTCCGGTGCGCGGGCATTCCAACGTGCAGGGCGACCGCACGATGGGAATCTGGGAGCAGATGCCCGAGGAGTTTTTGGCGTCGCTGGACCGTCAGTTCGGCATTGTCAGTCCGCGCAAACATGGCTATGACACTGTCGCCGCGATCCGCGCCATGCGGGATGGAAGAGCGACGGTGTTTGTGGGGATGGGCGGCAACTTCGCGTCGGCTACCCCCGACACTGAGGTAACCGAGGCGGCCTTGCGTAGTTGCGCACTGACCGTGCAGATTTCAACGAAGCTCAACCGCAGCCACCTCGTCCACGGTGCGACTGCACTGATTCTGCCGACGCTGGGCCGCACCGATCGAGACATGCGCGATGGGCGCAAACAGTTGGTCTCGGTCGAGGATTCGATGTCGATGGTGCATCTGTCCCGGGGCAGCCTGCATCCTCCCAGCGATCAGCTTCGCAGCGAAGTTGAGATTGTCTGCCAGCTGGCTCGCCAGCTCTTCGGTCCAGGCCACCCGGTGCCGTGGGAGCGGTTCGCCGGTGACTACGACACGATCCGCGACGCGATCGCGGCGGTGGTTCCCGGCTGCGAAGACTACAACCGCAAAGTACGCGCGCCCGACGGATTCCAGCTGCCGAACCCGCCGCGCGACGCGCGTGAATTCCGGACCAGCACGGGAAAAGCCAACTTCGCGGTGTACCCGCTGCAGTGGGTCTCGGTGCCGCCCGGCCGGCTGGTGTTGCAGACACTTCGCAGTCACGATCAGTACAACACCACGATCTACGGACTTGACGACCGGTATCGCGGCGTCAAGGGCGGTCGCAGGGTGGTATTTATCAACCCTGCTGATATCGCGGCGCTGGGGTTGAACGCAGGCGACCGCGTCGACTTGGTGTCGGAGTGGACCGACGCCGACAACCGCGTGCAAGAACGACGGGCATCGGATTTCCTGGTGGTGGCCTATTCGACTCCAGTGGGCAATGCCGCCGCCTACTATCCGGAGACCAATCCGCTGGTTCCGCTAGATCACACTGCGGCCGCATCGAACACCCCGGTGTCAAAAGCGATCATCATCCGTGTTGAACCGGTGACGTAGTGAGGCACGTCACGACGCGTCGGCGTGTCACGCATCTCACCTCCGATCAGGCGATCACCCGCTTGGACACGCTGGCCGTCGAAGAACCGCTCGAAATCCGTGTCAACGGAACTGCGGTGACGGTGACCATGCGTACTCCCGGCTCGGATATTGAGCTTGCGCAAGGCTTTCTGCTCGCCGAAGGGGTGATCGCACATCGCGAAGATGTGCTGACCGCTCGTTACTGCGGCGGTCGCGGGGATGACGGCGCCAATACTTACAACGTCCTCGATGTCACCCTTGCGCCGAGCGCACGGCTGCCCGATCTAGACGTAACCCGCAACTTCTACACCACATCCTCGTGCGGAGTGTGCGGTAAGGCATCGCTGGAATCGGTGCGGCTGATCAGCCGGTTCGCCCCTGGCGACGATCCCGCCACCGTCGCCGCGGCAACCCTGAAGGATTTGCCGAGCCAGCTTCGGAGCGCGCAGAAGGTATTTGCGACTACCGGTGGGCTGCACGCCGCGGCGCTGTTCGGAGTGGACGGATCAATGTGCGCCGTGCGAGAGGACATTGGCCGCCACAATGCAGTGGACAAGGTCATCGGCTGGGGGCTGGAGCAGGATCGAATACCGCTGGGAGCGTCGGTGCTCCTGGTCAGTGGACGGGCCTCGTTCGAGTTGACGCAGAAGGCGCTGATGGCCGGTATTCCCGTACTGGCCGCCGTTTCCGCACCGTCGTCGCTGGCGGTCTCGTTGGCCGAAGAGTCGGGGATCACGCTGGTGGCGTTCTTGCGGGATGATTCGATGAACGTTTACACCAGGGCGGACCGCGTCACATAGCCGACGTAGATCGCGCTTGGGGATCAATGCCCAACTGGGGACAGCTAATAGGTCTTGCGGTGTTGGGCCATCAGGCGGGGGCGGCGATGTCAGAGGCGGCACGCAATGTGGGCGTATGACAACCCTGAAGACGATGACTCGGGCGCAGCTGGGCGCCTTGGGCGAGCAGTTGGCTGTCGATTACCTGGATCGCCTGGGATCGCGGATCTTGGACCGCAACTGGCGCTGTCGCTACGGCGAACTTGACGTAATCGCCTGCGATGCGGCCGCAGAAACGGTGGTGTTTGTCGAGGTCAAGACCCGCACCGGAGACGGCTATGGCGGGTTGGCGCACGCGGTCACCGAGACCAAGGTCCGCCGGTTACGCCGCCTGGCCGGATTGTGGCTGGCTGGTCAGGACCAGCGCTGGGCCGCAGTCCGGCTCGATGTGATCGGTGTGCGGATCGGCCGTAACCGGAACCCGGAACTCACCCATCTGAAGGGAATCGGCTGATGGCGTTGGGGCGTGCGTTCTCGGTGGCCGTGCGTGGTTTGGACGGGGAAACAGTGGAGATCGAAGCAGACATCACCTCGGGCTTGCCGGGTGTGCACCTGGTGGGTCTTCCGGATGCGGCGCTGCAGGAGTCTCGCGACCGAGTCCGGGCGGCGGTCACCAACTGCGGCAATAGCTGGCCAATGGCTCGGTTAACGCTCGCGCTATCGCCGGCCACGCTACCCAAGATGGGATCGGTGTACGACTGCGCCCTGGCAGCTGCGGTGCTGTCGGCCCAGCGAAAAAAGCCCTGGCACCGTCTGCAGACGACAGTGCTGCTCGGGGAGTTGTCGTTGGATGGCAGGGTGCGGCCGGTGCGCGGCGTGCTGCCTGCCGTGCTTGCCGCCAAACGCGATGGCTGGTCGGCCGTCGTTGTTCCGGCGGGCAACCTCGCCGAAGCCAGCTTGGTGGACGGTATCGACGTCTGGGGTGTTCGCACTCTGGGACAACTGCAGAGCTGGCTCAACGGGTCGGTGGGCTTGGCCGAGAGGATCACCACCGCCGCCACAGTCGGGGAGGGGGCTGCCGAACTGGCCGACGTCGTCGGGCAATCCCAAGCACGCTTCGCGGTCGAAGTAGCCGCAGCCGGGGCTCATCACCTGATGTTGACTGGACCGCCAGGGGTGGGCAAAACCATGTTGGCTCAACGGCTGCCGGGAATATTGCCGGCATTGCGGGACAGTGAGGCGCTTGAGGTCACCGCCATCCATTCGATAGCCGGACTGCTGTCCGAGGACACCCCGCTGATCACTAAGCCGCCATTCGTTGCGCCACATCACAGTTCCAGCGTCGCGGCGCTGGTCGGCGGGGGCTCGGGGATGGCCCGGCCGGGCGCCGCCAGCTGCGCGCATCGTGGGGTGCTGTTCCTAGACGAGTGCGCAGAGGTCAGTGCCAGCGCGCTGGACGCATTGCGGACACCGTTGGAGGACGGCGAAGTTCGCCTCGCACGTCGCGACGGTGTGGCATGTTATCCGGCCCGCTTCCAGCTGGTGCTGGCGGCAAACCCATGCCCGTGCGCACCGGCTGATCCGCGGGACTGTATCTGTGCGCCGGCGGCCAAACGACGTTATCTGGGCAGACTGTCCGGGCCACTGCTCGACCGGGTAGACCTGCGCGCGCACCTGCATCCGGTGCGCGGCGGGGTTTTTGCGGCCGCGGACGGCGAGTCGACGGCGCAGGTGCGCCGTCGGGTGGCGCTGGCCCGGGATGCCGCGGCCGAGCGTTGGCGGCCGCACGGTTTTCGCACCAACGCCGAGGTAAGCGGGCCGCTGCTGCGACGGAAGTTCCGTCCCGGTAGCGCTGCGATGGACCCGCTGCGCACGGCGCTAGAACGTGGGTTGCTCAGCATCCGCGGCCTAGATCGCACCTTGCGGGTCGCCTGGAGCTTGGCCGACTTGGCCGGCAGAACCGCGCCGGGCCTGGACGAAGCTGCGGCTGCGCTGAGTTTCCGGCAACCGGGACTGCAGCGATGAGTTGTCCACCGTCGGTCGACGATCCCGTGTCGCGGGCCTGGGCATATCTTTCTAGAGTTGCCGAACCGCCATGCGCTGAACTCGCTGAACTGGTGCGATGTTCTGGTCCGGTGGAAGCAGCTGACCGGATCCAGCGCGGGCTGGTCAGTGGCAATCTGAGGCGACACACCGAATCCAGGCGTGGAATCGACCGAGCTGCACACGATCTTGAACAGCTCGCTCGCAGAGGTGGGCGGTTGATCACTCCGGACGACGACGAATGGCCGGGTTTTGCGTTTGCTGCGTTCGGAGGTGCCGGAGTGCAGGCGCGGCGACCCTGTGCAGGTCCGCCGCTGGTGTTGTGGGCTGTGGGGCCCGCGCGTCTCGACAAGACTGCGGAGCGAGCTGCTGCCGTGGTTGGGACCAGGGCTGCGACAGCATATGGCGAACACATGGCGGCCGATTTGGCTGTTGGGTTGGCCCAACGCGACGTCGCTGTTGTTTCCGGAGCTGCCTACGGCATCGATGGCGCAGCTCATCGGGCAGCGCTGGCGTGCGATGGAAGCACTGTCGCGGTTCTCGCGAGCGGGTTGGATGTGCACTATCCGGCCGGTCATGCGGGGCTGCTGCATCGCATTGCCCAGCATGGGCTTTTGTTCACCGAGTACCCGCTCGGCATTCGTCCGGCCCGGCACAGGTTTTTGACCCGCAATCGTTTGGTGGCTGCCGTTGCAGGAGCTGCTGTGGTGGTTGAAGCAGGCTTGCGCAGCGGCGCTGCGAATACCGCCGCCTGGGCGCGGGCGTTGGGCCGGGTGGTCGCTGCGGTGCCCGGGCCGGCGACTTCGTCGGCGTCGGCTGGTTGCCACAATCTGCTGCGTGATGGCGCCGAGCTGGTTACCCGCGCCGACGATGTCGTCGAGTTGGTCGGTCGCATCGGTGAGCTAGCCCCGGAAGAACCGCGGCCTACCACAGTGTTCGATCAGCTCAGCGCCGCCGAACGCCACGTCTACGACGCGTTGCCGGGTCGCGGCACAGCCACGATCGATGAGATCGCCGTAGCCGCTGCGCTGGTGCCCGCACAGATATTGGGCCCGTTAGCGACCCTCGAGGTAGCCGGGTTGGCCGAGCAGCGCGAGGGCCGGTGGCGAATCGTGCGAGCTGGTCCCGCCCAGGCCGCGGCCGAACCCATCAAGCAGCGGCTCGTATAGTCGACATGGGGCTGAGTCTGGACAGGAGCAAAATTGGCGGGTCGACCAGTGCAAACCTTCGAAGTCGTTGGTACCCAACAACTCGCACCGCACATGATTCGGGTGGTGCTTGGCAGTAACGACTTCGACACCTTCGTGCCGAGCAAGTTCACCGACTCCTACATCAAGCTGGTTTTCCTCGCCGACGATGTCGATGTCGCCGCTTTGCCCCGCCCGCTGACCCAGGACCGTTTTGCTGAACTGCCGCCGGAGATGCAGCCTTCAGTGCGGACGATGACCGTTCGTCGCGTCGACGTTGCCGCCCGCCAGATTGCCGTGGATATCGCCGTACATGGCGAGCACGGGGTCGCCGGTCCATGGGCGCGCGCAGCCCAACCCGGACAGCCCGTGTACGTGATGGGTCCAGGTGGTGCCTACACCCCCGACCCGGCCGCTGACTGGCACCTGTTGGCAGGTGATGAATCCGCGCTTCCGGCCATCGCCACCGCCTTAGAAGCGTTGCCTGCCAATGCAATCGGCAAGGTATTCATTGAGGTTCCCGGCCCTGACGACGAGATGCCGTTGATCGCGCCGGAGTCGGTTGAGATTAATTGGGTCTATCGGGGTGGGCGCGCCGACTTGGCTCCCGAGAACCGCGCCGGCGACTTCGCGCCGCTGATCGAGGCGGTCACCAACACCCGTTGGCTCCCCGGGCAGGTGCACGTCTTCATTCACGGCGAGGCGCAAGCTGTCATGCATAACTTGCGTCCCTATATTCGCAATGTGCGTGGTGTTGACGCTAAGTGGGCAGCATCGATCTCCGGCTATTGGCGGCGCGGACGCACCGAAGAGTCGTTCCGGAAGTGGAAGAAAGAACTCGCTGAGGCGGAGTCCGGGGCGCAATAGCGGGCAGCCTGATCGCCGCATGGCATGGTCGAAGAATGGCACTCTCACCTCATTTTGGGGATTACCAGTTCGAAATCTATCTGCAGGGCCTTTCGGGAGTGGTGCCGTCGCTGCCGATGGCCTTCGCGGAGCTAGAGTCCAAGGCGTCCGCGGCGATCCCGCCGCCGGTGTGGTCGTATGTAGCCGGTGGCGCCGGCGACGAACGCACTCAGCGTGCCAACGTCACCGCCTTCGAGCGTTGGGGTCTGATCCCGCGGATGCTGGTTGGCGCGGCACAGCGCGATCTGTCGGTACAGCTGTTCGGGATGACGCTGCCATCACCGATTTTCATGGCGCCGATCGGAGTCATCGGGTTGTGCGCACAGGACGGCCACGGCGATCTGGCGGCCGCCCGCGCCGCCGCCCGCACTGGGGTCCCGATGGTCGCGTCGACGCTGACGACAGACCCGATGGAGGACGTCGCAGCCGAGTTCGGCGCGACTCCGGGCTTTTTTCAGTTGTATACGCCCACCGACCGCGACCTGGCTGCCAGCCTGGTGCGGCGTGCCGAGGCCGCCGGGTACAAGGGAATCGTCGTTACGTTGGATACCTGGGTGCCGGGTTGGCGCCCGCGTGACTTGGCGACATCGAATTTCCCTCAGTTGCGCGGGCACTGTCTGGCCAACTACACCAGCGATCCGGTATTTCGCGCCGGTTTGCAAAAACCGCCGGAAGACGACCCGCAGGCCGCGGTGCTGCACTGGATTCGGCTCTTCGGCAGCCCACTGACGTGGGATGACCTTCCTTGGCTGCGTTCGCTGACAACGCTGCCGCTGATTCTCAAAGGCATCTGTCACCCTGATGACGCGCGCCGAGCGCGCGACGGCGGTGTTGACGGCATCTACTGCTCCAACCACGGTGGTCGGCAAGCAAACGGCGGCCTGCCCGCGCTGGATTGTCTGTCCGGGGTAGTCGAGGCGGCAGCCGGACTGCCGGTGTTGTTCGACTCTGGAGTCCGCAGCGGTGCCGACGTCGTCAAAGCGCTGGCGCTCGGCGCGACCGCCGTTGGTCTCGGCCGTCCCTATGCGTACGGCTTGGCTCTTGGAGGCGTCGACGGGATCGTGCACGTGCTGCGCATGATGCTTGCCGAGGCAGATTTGATCATGGCCGTCGACGGCTACCCCACGCTTAAAGATCTCACCCCGGAAACGCTGCGGCGCGTCGACTGACACTGGCCGCGTTGTGTCTGCGAGCGTGGGGGAGTGCCCGATCACAGTGCGGCTATCCTCGACGAATTCGACGACTACCTGGCTTTGCAATGCGGTCGTTCGGTGCACACCCGCCGCGCCTATCTGGGCGATCTGCGGTCACTATTCGCTTTTCTCGCTGACCACGCAGCTAGCCTGGAGGCCTTGAGCCTGCCCGTGCTGCGTTCCTGGCTGGCCGTGGCTGCTGGTTCCGGGGCAGCGCGGACGACGTTGGCCCGGCGTACCTCTGCGGTCAAAGCCTTCACCGCGTGGGCAGCCCGGCGTGGTCTGTTGTCCGCCGACCCCGCGGTGCGGCTGCAAGTACCCAAGGCCCATCGCGTACTGCCGTCTGTGCTGCGCCAGGACCAGGCGTTGGAGGCTATGTCGGCCGCTAGATCTGGAGCCGAGCAAGGTGATCCGCTGGCATTGCGGGACCGGCTGATCGTCGAGCTGTTGTATGCCAGCGGGATCCGAGTGAGTGAACTCTGTGGCCTGGACGTCGACGACATCGACGCTGGGCATCGGCTGTTGAGAGTGCTTGGCAAGGGCAACAAGCAGCGCACCGCGCCTTATGGTGAGCCGGCTGCCGAAGCGTTGCGAGCCTGGCTGGCCGACGGCCGACCAGCGCTGGTCAACGCGGAGTCCGGACCTGCGCTGCTGCTCGGCGCGCGCGGCCGGCGGCTCGACGTACGGCAGGCCCGCACCGTGGTCCACCAGACCGTGGCCGCCGTCGACGGCGCACCCGACATGGGGCCACACGGGCTGCGGCACAGTGCGGCGACCCACCTCCTTGAAGGCGGTGCCGACCTGAGGGTTGTCCAAGAGTTGCTCGGTCATTCCAGCCTGGCCACCACGCAGCTCTACACCCATGTCGCGGTTTCGCGACTGCGGGCGGTGCACGATCAGGCTCATCCGCGGGCCTGACGCGCCCTCGTTCGGTGCGACCCGGCAGATTGTTGTGACGCACGCTAGCCGCCTAGCGGCTTGAGTCGTATCCGGGTAGAGGCCAGCAGCCCCAGCGGGTCGAGGTAGTGGGCTGCTGACGCCGGACCCCACCGCGCTCCCCAATGCAAGCACGCGGTCACCGGGCAGCCGGGATGCCCCGCCACCAGCGTGCCGATCATCGTCTTATCTGTGACCAGCTGGCCGGCTTGAACGGTCACGTTGACCGGTTCATAGCTGGTGTATAGCCCGCCCGGGTGGGCCAGGGAAATGACCGGTCGGCCCGCGAGCGACCCGGCGTAGACGACGGTCGCGGACCCCGCGGCGTAGACCGCCTGACCAGGAGCGCCGGCCAGATCCACACCTCGGTGCCCCCGACGCCAATCAGGCGACGGAGCGTCGAATTGTCTGACCACGGTGCTGGACGGTCGCAATGGCCACGCCAGTCGGGAGCCGTCCGCGCGAGCCGGGGCCGTAAACGCCAGCGCCGAGCACAGGATCAGCATCGCCCACCGCACCTGCCCAGTTCAGCGCCGCGACGGCGACGAAGCCAACCGCATTCGCCGTTGTGTGGACAGTGCTCGCTCTGTGGACCGCTGCCGGGCGAAAAACTACCAGCTGGGTCCGTGTAAACTGCTCGGCGCAGCTCGTTAACGGGCTGACTTCGCGCGCCTGCACCGCGGCTCTGTTTCTGGGGGTTCGCAACGGCATGCCGGGCGGTCCCGCGGCGGTTTTCTCCTTCAGGGGGATCTCGGTCCACGGGTTCGGCATCGCAGCAGGCGCCAGGGCCCGGCGTCACCCGATACCGGGTAAACAACCGACAACCACTAAGGAATAGCCGGCCATGGCTGTTGTAACCATGAAACAGCTGCTTGACAGCGGCACCCACTTCGGGCACCAGACCCGTCGCTGGAACCCCAAGATGAAGCGGTTCATCTTCACCGACCGCAACGGCATCTACATCATCGACTTGCAGCAGACGCTGACCTCCATTGACAAGGCATATGAGTTTGTCAAGGAAACGGTGGCCCATGGGGGCTCCGTGCTGTTCGTCGGCACCAAGAAACAGGCTCAGGAGTCGGTGGCCGCCGAGGCCACCCGCGTCGGTATGCCGTATGTGAACCAGCGTTGGCTGGGCGGCATGCTCACCAACTTCTCCACTGTGCACAAGAGGCTGCAGCGGCTCAAAGAGCTAGAAGCGATGGAGCAGACCGGTGGCTTCGAGGGGCGCACCAAGAAGGAGATCTTGGGCTTGACCCGGGAGAAGAACAAGCTGGACCGCAGCCTTGGCGGTATCCGCGATATGTCGAAGGTGCCCTCGGCCATCTGGGTCGTCGACACGAACAAGGAGCACATCGCCGTCGGTGAGGCCCGCAAGCTGGGCATCCCGGTCATCGCAATCCTCGACACCAACTGCGATCCCGACGAGGTCGACTACCCAGTCCCGGGCAACGACGACGCGATCCGTTCGGCTGCCTTGCTCACCAAGGTGATCGCCTCGGCGGTCGCCGAGGGCCTGCAGGCCAGGGCCGGGCTAAGCCGCGGCGACGGCAAACCCGAGGCTGAAGCCGCCGAGCCGCTGGCCGAATGGGAGCAAGAGCTGCTGGCGACAGCAACTTCCGCAACTGCATCACCCAGTACCCCGACGGACGCCGCTGCCGGCGAAACCGAATCAACCCCTTCGGAAGGCTGATATGGCGAACTTCACCGCCGGAGACGTTAAGAGGCTCCGGGAACTGACCGGTGCCGGAATGCTCGCGTGCAAGAACGCGCTGGTCGAATCGGACGGCGACTTCGACAAAGCTGTCGAGGCCCTGCGGATCAAGGGCGCCAAAGACGTCGGCAAACGCGCCGAACGGGCGACAGCCGAGGGCTTGGTCGCTGCCAAGGACGGCGCGCTCATCGAGCTGAACTGCGAGACTGACTTTGTCGCCAAGAATGCTGAATTTCAGGCGTTGGCGAATCAGATCGTTGCTGCCGCTGCCGCAGCCAACGCGGTTGACGTCGAGGCGCTCAAGGGTGCCAGCACCGGTGACGTGACCGTCGAGCAGGCGATCGCGGAGCTGTCGGCCAAGATCGGCGAGAAGCTTGAGCTGCGCCGCGTCGCCTCGTTTGACGGAACTGTCGAAACCTACCTGCACCGGCGTTCGGCCGATTTGCCGCCAGCGGTGGGCGTTCTGGTCGAGTACCAAGGCGGCGGCCAGGCGGGTGTCGAGGCCGCGCACGCGGTTGCGCTGCAGATCGCCGCGCTGAAGGCGCGTTACCTCTCCCGGGACGACGTGCCCGAGGATGTCGTGGCCAGCGAACGCCGGATCGCCGAAGAGACCGCCAAGGCCGAAGGCAAGCCCGAGCAGGCGCTACCCAAGATCATCGAGGGCAGGTTGGCCGGCTTCTTCAAGGACTCCGTATTGCTCGAACAGGCTTCGGTTTCGGATAGCAAGAAGACAGTCAAAACCCTGCTTGACGAGGCCGGCGTGACCGTGACGCGGTTTGTTCGGTTCGAGGTGGGGCAGGCCTAGCCCGGCGAGGAGAAGCTAGGAGCTTCGATCAGGGACACAACCGCCACCAAGCTACGGGCCGCAACCGGGCTAGCGTCGTGCGTATGCCACGGATACACGCTTTTGGTGATGATGCCCTCGGCGATTTCGACACGGTCGGTCTCAGTGAGGCGATCCGGTCTGGTCAGGTCGCCCGAGCCGAGGTCGTTGAGGCCGCGATCGCGCGCGCGGAAGCGGTCAATCCGGCCCTAAACGGATTGGCTTTTGCGGCGTTTGACGTGGCGCGGGGCGCCGACATAGATCGGCAGCGCGACATCAGCGGCTTCTTTTCGGGCGCGCCGAGTTTCATTAAGGACAACGTCGACGTAGCCGGACAGCCGACGATGCGCGGCACTGACGCGTGGGTGCCGCAGCCGGCGGTCAATGACAGCGAGATAGCGCGGGTATTTCTGGGCAGCGGGCTGATCTCACTCGGCAAAACGCAGATGTCAGAGTTCGGCTTCAGCGCGGCCGCCGAACATCCGCGACTGGGTCCGGTCCGCAATCCATGGAATACCGACTACACCGCCGGCGCGTCGTCGGCCGGATCAGGAGCGTTCGTCGCCGCGGGCGTGGTCCCGATTGCCCACGCCAACGACGGGGGCGGTTCGATTCGCATCCCGGCCGCTTGCAATGGTCTGGTCGGACTCAAGCCGTCGCGCGGCCGGTTGCCGTTGGACCCACAGCTGCGGCGGCTGCCACTGGTTATCGTCGCCAATGGAGTGCTGACTCGCTCGGTGCGCGACACCGCTGTTTTTTATCGAGAGGCGGAGCGCAGCTGGCAGCCCCACCGACTGCCACCGATCGGGAACGTCGCTGGGCCCGGAAAGCGGCGGCTGAAGATTGCTGTGGTAACTCGTTCGGTTGACCGCGAATGCGGGCCCGAAATGCGAGAACTAACACTCAAGACCGCTGGGCTGCTTGATGAGCTCGGACACCACGTTGAACGCCTTGACCGGTTCCCGGTGTCCAACAACGTGCCCGTCGACTTCGTGCTGTATTGGGGCCTGCTGGCATTGGCCCAGTCGCGAACCGGCCGGCTGGCGTTCGGAAACTCGTTCCAGCGCGCCCGGCTGGACAATCTGACGTTAGGTCTAGCCAGGCATGCCAGTCGCAACATTGCCCGGCTGCCAGCTGCGATCGCTCGGCTGCGCAGGCTTCGTCGGCGCAGCGCTCAGTTCTTCGGTACCTATGACGCTTTGCTTACGCCGACCGTCGCCGATCCGACGCCTCGGGTCGGATATCTCGCGCCGGTTGATTTTCAGGAGGTGCTCGATCGGCTCAGTGATTGGGTCGCCTTCACGCCGCTGCAGAATGTCACCGGTGCACCTGCGATCTCATTGCCCCTGGCCCAATCGGCGGATGGCATGCCGGTGGGCATGATGCTTTCAGCGGACGTGGGACACGAGGCTCGGCTCCTCGAACTGGCCTATGAACTTGAAGAGGCCCGTCCCTGGGCCAAGATTCACGCCCAGGGGTAACACTGCGCTTGGCCTCAATCCGATCCGAGTCGCTCAAGCATTCGGGTGAATTCGCGTTGCTGATCCGCGGTCAATTTGGCCAGGAGACGGGCATCGGCGGCGCGTACTACGGTTTCGGCGCGCTTCAGCAGCTCTTGACCGGGACCGGTCAGCGTGGCCGGCAAGGCGCGCCCTGACGACACCGAATCAGGCCGTGCCACAACTCCGATTTCTTCCAGCTTGCGCAACACGGAGTTCATTGCCTGCGGCGTGACACCAGCGTGTCGGGACAGTTCGGCGCTGGATAATCCCGGCGATTGAGCCAGGATTCGCATGCAGACGAAGTCGGGGAGCGTCAAGCCCAGGGGGCTCAATGCGGCAGACACCTCAGGTCGTAGTGCTGTTGCGGCCCGGTAGAGCAGGTAGCCCAGCGGGGCATCTTCGGCTTGACCCATATCAAGGAGTTTGACATATGTGCTGGGGGCCAAGCGTTAGAACAAGGGTCTTCGCGTGACGCGGCAATCCGTATCTTCGGGACTGTTGAACCCGGCCGCGGGCGAAAAGTTGCCGCGTCGTGGCGTTGCGCGGCCCGGCTGGGCTAAAGACCTAGATTGCCAGCTGGGCACAGAATGCACCCCGCCCACGCCAGTGTGAGGCGATGAGGCAGGATAAGAGATGCCGTCCTGGGTGTTCGCTGGGATGGCACTGTCATGCGAGGAGTCTGATGACGGAGTCCGACGTCGCCGGTTCGGCGGCTCCGAAGCCGGAGCCGGTGGGCACCAACGGTGTGTTGGCATCACCAGTTTCGAATCCTCCCTCCGCGTACTCACGGGTCTTGCTGAAGCTCGGCGGCGAGATGTTTGGCGGCGGCGAAGTTGGGCTGGATCCCGAGGTGGTAGAACAGGTGGCCCGCCAGATCGCTGACGTCGTCCGCGGTGGCGTGCAGATCGCTGTGGTCATCGGTGGGGGCAACTTCTTCCGTGGCGCACAGCTACAGCAGCTGGGCATGGAGCGCACCCGTTCGGACTACATGGGGATGCTCGGTACCGTTATGAACAGCCTTGCGCTGCAGGATTTTCTTGAGAAGGAAGGCATCGCCACCCGGGTCCAGACCGCGATCACCATGGGCCAAGTGGCTGAGCCCTACCTCCCATTGCGGGCGGTACGCCATCTGGAGAAGGGGCGCGTGGTGATCTTCGGGGCAGGCATGGGCCTGCCGTACTTCTCCACGGACACAACCGCGGCGCAGCGGGCGCTGGAGATCGACGCGGACGTTGTGTTGATGGCCAAGGCGGTCGACGGTGTGTTTGATGAGGATCCGCGGGTGAATCCCGAGGCCGAATTGCTTACCTCGATCAGTCATCGCGAGGTTATTGACCGTGGTTTGCGAGTAGCCGACGCCACCGCGTTCAGCCTGTGCATGGACAATGGCATGCCGATCCTTGTGTTCAACCTGCTGACCAGTGGCAACATCGCGCGTGCGGTTGCTGGTGAGAAGATCGGGACGCTAGTCACCACTTAAGGTAAGACGCGATGATCGGCGTTTGGGACCATCGGAGTTTAGCGATGAAGAGGAGCGGGGCACATGATCGATGAGGCTCTCTTCGACGCCGAAGAGAAAATGGAGAAGGCCGTGTCGGTGGCTCGCGACGACCTGTCGACGATTCGGACGGGTCGAGCCAACCCGGGCATGTTTTCACGGATCGCTATCGACTATTACGGTGCGACCACGCCTATTACGCAGCTGGCCAGCATCAACGTTCCCGAGGCGCGGCTGGTCGTGATCAAGCCGTACGAGGCTGGCCAGTTGAATGCCATTGAGACGGCCATCCGCAATTCAGACCTCGGAGTCAACCCCTCCAACGACGGCACCCTCATTCGGGTGGCCGTGCCTCAGCTCACCGAGGAGCGTCGGCGGGAGCTGGTCAAGCAGGCGAAATCCAAGGGCGAGGACGCCAAGGTTTCAGTGCGCAATATCCGGCGCAAAGCGATGGAGGAGCTGCATCGCATCCGCAAGGAAGGCGAAGCGGGCGAGGATGAGGTGGGTCGCGCGGAAAAGGATTTGGACAAGACCACGCATCAATACGTTGTGCAGATAGACGAATTGGTCAAACACAAAGAAGGCGAGCTGCTAGAGGTCTAGCGGCCGCTAGTAGCTATGTCCGTTTAAGTCTGTGAATTCCAGCGATTCTGGCGCCGGCACCCCGCCCGACAGGCCGGCGCGTGAGGCCGGAGGCATCGCGCAGCAGCCGCAAGAGAAAACGTCGCGGGCGGGACGCGATTTGCCCGCTGCGATCGTCGTGTCACTGGCTATTGGTGGCTGCCTCATCGCAGCGCTTCAACTCGCTCCTCGACTGTGGGTTGCTATCGTCGCTGTCGGCATCTTCATCGCCACTCACGAGGTGGTGCGGCGGCTGCGCGAAGCCGGCTACGTGGTTCCGGCTATACCGTTGCTGCTCGGAGGCCAAACCACTATCTGGCTGACTTGGCCGTTTGGCGCCCTCGGCGCGTTGGTCGGATTCGCTGGTACGGTTGTGATCTGCATGAATTGGCGACTATTCATGCGAGACGATCGGCCGCGCAGCAGCCTGGACGAAAGTCCGGCTGTTCCGTCGTTTTCGGGAAACTACCTGCGGGACGTGTCCACCACTATCTTCTTGGCGGCGTGGGTTCCGCTGTTCGCCTCGTTCGGTGCGTTGCTGGTGTACCCGGAGGATGGCGCGGGGCGGGTGTACTCGTTGATGATCGCAGTCATTGCCTCCGACGTCGGCGGCTACACCGTGGGGGTCCTGTTCGGAAAGCACCCGATGGCACCGAGGATCAGCCCGAAGAAGTCGTGGGAGGGACTCGCTGGCTCATTGGTCTGCGGTGTCACCGCAACGATTCTGACTGTAACTTTGCTGGCCGGCAGACCGCTCTGGGTGGGCGCGGTACTGGGTCTTGTCCTTGTGCTGACCTGCACTCTCGGCGATCTGGTCGAGTCGCAGGTCAAGCGCGATCTCGGAATCAAGGACATGGGTCGCTTGCTACCCGGTCATGGTGGTCTGATGGATCGGCTCGATGGCCTGCTTCCGTCCGCGGTTGCGGCCTGGATCGTCCTGACACTGCTGAGCTGACGCGACCGGCACACTGGACACGTCATGGTTCGCGAGTTGATGTTCGAAGAGCCGCGCGGGGACGGCTCGATTCGGCGGCCACCGCGGCACCTGGCCGACCTCGATTCGGCGGGTCGCGCCGCCGCCGTTGCGGAACTGGGGTTGCCGGCCTTTCGGGCCAAACAGCTTGCGCACCAGTACTACGGCCGGCTGATCGCCGATCCTCGCCAGATGACCGACCTTCCGGCGGCCGCACGTGCCCTGATTGCCGAAACAATGTTTCCGGACCTGCTCACCGTGTCGCGTGAATTCACCTGCGATGCCGGCCAGACTCGGAAGACGTTGTGGCGGGCTGTAGACGGCGCCACCTTCGAGTCGGTGCTGATGCGCTACCCGAAGCGCACGACGTTATGCGTCTCGTCGCAGGCCGGTTGCGGCATGGCCTGTCCTTTCTGCGCTACTGGCCAGGGCGGGTTGACACGCAACCTTTCCACCGCGGAGATCGCCGAGCAGGTGCGTGCCGGTGCCGCCGTGTCTCGGGACGACTTCGATTGCCGGTTGTCGAATGTGGTTTTCATGGGGATGGGGGAGCCGCTGGCCAACTACGCCAGGGTGCTGGCCGCGGTTCATCGCATTACCGAACTCCCGCCGTTCGGTTTCGGAATTTCGGCTCGGTCGGTGACCGTGTCGACAGTGGGGTTAGCCCCGGCGATCCGCAGGCTCGCCGACGAACAACTCGGCGTTACGTTGGCTTTGTCCCTGCACGCACCGGACGACGCGCTGCGCGACACACTGGTTCCGGTAAACAACCGGTGGCCCATCGACGAGGCCTTGGATGCGGCGAGGTATTACGCGGACGCGACTGGCCGGCGTGTTTCTGTCGAATACGCACTGATTCGAGATGTCAACGACCAACCGTGGCGGGCCGACCTGTTGGGTAGGCGGTTGCAGCGTGCGCTTGGACCACTGGTGCATGTCAACGTGATTCCGCTCAACCCGACTCCGGGCAGTGATTGGGACGCTAGCCCTAAGCCGGTTGAGCGGGACTTCGTCACGCGTGTTCGGGCGAAAGGGGTCTCCTGCACGGTGCGAGACACTCGGGGCCGGGAGATCAGCGCCGCCTGCGGACAGCTTGCCGCCGAAGGCTAAAAGTCGGCCTGCTGAACCGTAGCGACCGGTACTACGTCATCAGAGCAAAACACCCAGCAAAGAGGGTCTGCCATGATTCGTCGTCTCCTGTCCCCGATCAACTTGTTCGCCTCGGTTCTGGCGGTGGTTGTCCTGATGTTTGGCCTGGCCAATGCTCCGCGTGCGTTGGCCGCTGATGATCGTCTGCAGTTCACCGCAACCACCCTCGGTGGTGCTCCTTTCGATGGCGCTAGCCTGCAAGGCAAGCCGGCGGTGTTGTGGTTTTGGACGCCGTGGTGTCCGTTCTGCAACACAGAAGCCCCCAGCGTCGCTCAAGTGGCTGCTGCCAATCCCGGTGTCAGTTTCGTCGGCGTTGCCGCTCGCTCGGATGTCGGTGCGATGCAGAACTTCGTTTCGAAGTACAACTTGAACTTCACCAATCTCAATGATGCTGACGGCTCAGTCTGGGCGCGCTACAACGTGCCGTGGCAGCCGGCTTATGTGTTCTATCGTGCCGATGGCTCGTCGACATTCGCCAACAACCCCACTTCGGCCATGTCTCAACAGGAGTTGTCCGATCGGGTAGCCGCACTGACGTCCTGATCGTCTCGTCGAAGTGAATACTGCTCTGATCGGTTTAGCCTTTGCCGCTGGCCTGGTGGCAGCGCTGAATCCGTGCGGGTTCGCCATGCTTCCCGCGTACCTGCTTCTGGTGGTGCGTGGGCGCCGGAACGCCGAGCGCCCGGAATTAATGTCGCCGGTGACCCAAGTCGGCCGGGCTCTGGCAGCAACCGCCGGGATGGCACTCGGTTTCGTGACGGTTTTTGGCGCGTTCGGCGCACTGACGATCTCGGCGGCTAGCACTGTGCAGCGTTACCTGCCGTATGTGACGGTGCTGATCGGCATAGCGCTCATTGCGCTGGGGGTTTGGCTGCTGTCGGGTCGAGAGTTGACGGTCCTGACACGCGGGCCGGTCGGCGCGCGCTGGGCGCCGACGGTTCGGTTGGGTTCCATGTACGGCTACGGGGTGAGCTATGCGCTCGCTTCGTTGTCGTGCACTATCGGGCCATTTCTCGCGGTCACGAGCGCAGGCCTGCGGGGTGGTTCGATCCTGGGAAGTGCGACCGTCTACCTCTCCTACGTCGCGGGTCTGACCCTGGTGGTCGGCGTGCTTGCGATCGCCGCCGCAACGGCCAGCTCGGCGTTGGTCGACCGGATGCGGCGAATCCTGCCATTCGTGCATCGGATCAGTGGTGGGCTGCTGGTGCTGGTCGGACTGTATGTGGCCTACTACGGCCTCTACGAGGTGCGGCTGTTTGCCGCAACCGCTGGAGCGATGACATCTCCGCGGGACGGGGTGATTGCGGCGGCCGGCCGTGTGCAAGGTGTGTTGGCTGGCTGGGTGCATCGGTATGGTGCGTGGCCGTGGGTGGTGGCGTTGGCCGTGCTTGTGCTGGCAGCGTTCGCTGGGACTTGGTACCGGCGGGCGCGTCGTTGATCGGTTGCCCACTCATGCTCGGACGTTCGACGCCGATTACTTAGCCATGTTCCAGGTGCCGGACTTACCGAAAGCTGGGGTCGGTCTGGCCTGAGCTCAATTGCGGGCTGGTGGTCGAGCGGACAACGCGTTCTCGAACGTTTCCCGTAGTTCGTGTCCGACCTCGTCGAGGGGTTGTGTCGAACGTGCGGCGCGGCAGAGTACGACTGCGCCCTCCACGGCCGCGACCGCGAGCGTCGCGAGACGCCGCGCGCGGTGTGGCGGCGTGCCTTCGCGCCGCAGCGAAGCCGCGAAGACCGCCTGCCAACGCTGGAATGCTTGGGCGGCGGCATCGGCGAGTTGGGGTGCGTCGTGCTGTGATTCGGCCACGATTGCGACGATCGAGCAGCCAGCGTTGAAGTTGTGCTCGCGTACGTGCCGGGTCCAGCCGGCTACGAATGCGGCGAGCGTTGAGATCGGGTCGAGTTGTTGGGTGAATGCCATTTCAAGCGCATCGCCGACTTCGCGGTCGGCAAGTCGGATGACGTTCTCGGCGAGTTCGCTCTTGCCGCCGGGGAAGTGGTGATAGATCGCACCGCGGGGCACGCCACTATGGGCGTTTATGTCGCGAAAGCCGGTGCCGCTGTAACCGCGCTCGCGAAACAATGCGTATGCGCTGCGGATCATGCGCTCTTTGCTGTCGGAGGCCACTAGCGCAGCCGTTCGATCAGGTCGTCCAGCGTCACGACGCTGTGCACCATCCGTGGCAGCGTTGTCGCGATCGATGCGCTGTGGTTGGCCGGGCTGGTACCTACGCAGCAGTTCGAGACAATGGTGGTTTGCATGTCGAGCTCCACGGCGTCGCGCGCCGTGGAGTCGACCTCGACGTCGGTACGTGCGCCTGCCAGCACAATGCGCTCGGCGCCTAAAGCGACGAGCTGCTCGGCGAGCGCAGCGCCCGCGAATGCCGATAGTGCTGGGCATGGTTTCATGACGATGTCATCCATCCCGGGCGCGAGATCTGGGTGGATATCGGCGCCCGCTGTGCCTGGACGCAGAAGCTTGCTTTCAACAAGAGCGCGTTGGCTTGGCGTCGGGTTGTGTATGCCGTTCTCCGGAGTCGGTGACAATGCCGGCGTGTAGACAACTGGTAGCGCGGCGGTCCGTGCTGCCGCCTTCAGGCGCACCAGTCTTGCGAGCACGGCGGCATCGGCGAGCAAGTCCGGCTGCGTTCCGACCAGAACGAGTGCGGTGTCGCCACCGAGGTAGGACAGGCGCCCACGCAGCATGGTATCGGCGAGGCGCTTCACTGCGCGGTTTGTGATCCGGTTGAACAATGTGTCGGCGGTCATTGCACCGACCCGACCCAGGTTTTCGCCGTCACCACTGCGTGTGCGACCTCGCGTAGCGAGCCGTCGAGCGCGGCGGCGTGATCATCGTGGCTCCAGGCAGCGACACCGTCGCTGATCACGGTTACCGCATAGCCTAGGTCGACCGCTTGGCGCAGGGTCGATTCAACGCACGTATTCGTCAGCAGACCGCAGATGACCAAGTTTTGAACCCCGATCGATCGGAGGTGCTCGTCGAGGTTGGTGCCACCGAATCCACTGGAGACGGCATGCTCGGAGGCCACGAACTCGCCAGGCTGGGGTGCGAGGTCGGTCCGAAAGCGGCCGCCGTACCGCTCATCTGCGAAGAAGTGGCTACGGCGGGCGAGCAACTGGCTCGGGCTGGGCCACTTCATGTCGCCTCGCTTGCCGGATCGGTAGCGCTGGTGCGGGGCATACACCACCGGGATTCCGACCCGCCGCGCTTCTTTGAGTACGCGCTTGAGGTTGTCGATCAGGTGCACCTTGTTGGCCACCGTGCGGATCAGCGGCCATCCTTTGCCGAGAACCGAGGTGAAGTCGTTGTACGGATCGATGAGCAGCACGGCGGTCGAACTCGCAGTTGGCATCGTGGACACAACGCTACTAGGACGACCGTCCTAGAGCAAGTCACGACTTGTCGGCCGCGATGGTGTGACTGCGGTCTACGGCGAGCTGCCGCTATGCCGCGACGTGTGGCTCGGCAGGTCTGCGAAGGCTATCTGATCCAGCCGCGCCGTCGACCCCACAGGTCGCGTACCAGGACAAACAATACGAGCGCGGCAAACAGCACCAGGAACACGTCTTCTACGTGGCCGACGTGATTGCCCCGGAGCATCGCCAGCAGGAGCACGAATCCGCAGAAGCCGGCGATGTGCCAGGTCCGATGGTTGATCTTGCTCCACCCCCACGCCGCCGAAGGCACCTCGGCGGTGTCGACGGTGGTGAGGTGTTCCACCTCGGTACTGGCCACGCTGATCCTCCGTTGAGCTGGGCGTCAGACTCGGACTGTGCCTCAACATTCTGGCACATGTGGCTCCAACCGCGTCCGGGCCTGTGCGTTGCCGCGGAGCCCAGCACAACAGCGAGGATTCAGCTCCGGGTCTGCTAGGCGGGCGGCAGCAGCACCGAGTCGATCAAATACACCGTCGCGTTGGAAGTGGCTACTCCGCCACAGACGACATTGGCGTCGTTGACCTTGAGGTCATTGCCTTGGCCGGCCACCGTGAGGTTGGCGCCCTGCAGGGTTTGATGTGTGCCCACAACTTTGGCCGGGCTTGCCTGCCCTTGCACCACGTGGTAGGTGAGGATGTTCTTCAGCATCGCCGAGTCGGTCTTAAGCTGGTCGATGGTGGACGCCGGCAGCTTGTTGAATGCGGCGTCAGTCGGCGCGAACACCGTGTACTGACCGCTGTTGAGGGTGTCCACCAAATTCACCTGGGGATTGAGCTTGCCGGACAATGCCGCGGTCAACGTTGTCAGCTGCGGATTGTTCGAGGCCGCCACCGCAACCGGAACCTGCGACATCCCCTGCACCGAAGCTGGACCTGTTGGATTCGCTGTTGCGTAGTCGGTGCAACCCGGCCCGACCAGCTCAGCCGTCGCGATGGGAGATGCTGCCAACGCCAACGCCGTCATGGCGGCCGCAGCCAAACCGGTGGATACGGTTGCTTTCTTCGTTTTCATGTGGGTTCGCTCCTTTGCTGAGTGTTGGGTTGGTCGGTAGTTTCTTGCCGAAACCCGACATGTTTTCTTCGGAGCCGATCGCGATCTGGATGGGTATTAGCCGTAGGTGAAGGAAAAGACCTGAACGCCTTTGCTGGGTCGCACCTCGAGCGTTCCGTTGGTCAGTTGGTCACCAGCGACGATGCGGTGCGAGGTCGGCGGCCCGGTGATCGGCAGCGTGGTCGGCTCTCCGTTCTCAACGGTCGTGAGGGTGCCTGTGCCGCCCGCCACGATATAGACGTTTTTTGCGTGGTAGTTGAGTTTGATGGCTGAATTGTCGCCGTTGGCGGTCGCGCCTTGGTAATCCAACGACCAGGGGCCGGTCAAAGCGAAGCTGTTGGCGGCGAGTGTCGGCGGATAGCTGAACGTCGCCGACCCTTGGTCGTAGCTGCTGCTGCCGCCGTAGTTGACCACTTTGCCGACCCCCAAATAGGTCTCGACGGTGAGTCTGGTTTGCGGTGTAAGGTCGGGCGCGTCTACCGGCTGCGGCAGCGCGATGTTTGGTTTGGCGGCAGTGAGCAGCTGTCTGATCAACTGTTCGGTGACGTTGTAGTCACCTTCTCCGAATTTGATATGCCGGACGGTGCCGTTGGCGTCGATCAGATACTCGGCCGGCCAGTAGCGGTTTCGGTAATTGGTCCACGTTGAATAGTTGTTGTCCAGCGCTATCGGATATGTGATGTTCAGATCCGCGGCTCCTTTGGCCACGTTGTCGGCAACTTTTTCGAACGCGTACTCCGGAGTGTGCACGCCAACGACTTCGAAACCAAGGTCTCGATAAGCCTGGTACCAGCCGACGACGTGTGGGATGGCTCTTTGACAGTTGATGCACGAGTAAGCCCAGAAGTCGACCAGCACGACCTTGCCGCGCAGCGAGCCCAACGTGATGGGTTGTTCGCCGGGTGTGTTGAGCCAACCTGTGATACCCGCGAGATCGGGTGCGGTGCCGCAGTTTTCGAGCTGCACACCCCCATCGCTGCACTTGGACAGCTCAGCGTTCTGCTCGTTGACGATTCCGCCGAGGTTCAGTTGCTCGCGGATTTGCTCAGAGCTGCCGACCTTGTCCTGCAACGAAGCTGTGTAGTCAGGAATGGCCCGTTGCAGCACGGCTGGTAGATCGAACACCAACCCCACCGCGAGCACGATTGTCGCGATTCCTGCGGCGATGCGGATCCCGCGTTGACGGCGTCGGAAAGCGGTCACCCGATCGGCGATCCGTTGTCCGGCCAGCGCGAAGAACAACAGTGGTAATGCCGCCCCGACAGCGAATGCCGAGGTCAGCACTACCGTGTCCACGCCGATGCTGGAAGTAGCGCCGGCCACGATGATCGCGGCCAGAACTGGACCTGCGCATGGCACGTACAGCACGCCCAGCGCTAGGCCCAGCCCGAAACCGTCGCCGGCAGCGGTGAATCGCTTTTGCGGAATACGGGAGAACGGCCGCTCCAGCAGTTCGTTGAATTTCGGAAAGATGAGGCCGATGCCTATCGCGACCAGTGCGACCAGCGCTACCCAACGGATGGCGTCCTGCGGAAGGTGCAGTAGGGACAGCAGCGCCGAGCCGAGCAGGGTCACAGCGCTGAAGCTGAGCACCAGGCCGCCGATCACTCGGTAGGGGCGCCAGGTAGCTGACGTCGCGCGCTTGGGCTGGACTGCCACCGATCCTTCGTCTTGCGACTTCGGTGTCGGTTGGGTGGCTGCGCCCTGCGCTCCGGAGAAAAAGATCACGGGCAAGACCGGCAGTATGCAGGGTGATATTCCGGTGATGATGCCTCCGAGGAGGCCAACGAGTGCAAGGGTCAACACATTCTCGATTCATTGCGGTGTGGGTCGCGGCTTAGCTAGACGGTCAATCGCGGCGCGCTGATCGCCGCCGGCCTCCATGGCAAGGCAGCCCACGTACTCGGCTGCCTTGCCATGGTCGTTGTCGGCTATTGGCTTGGAGGCATCAGCACAGTGTCGATCATGTACACCGTCGCGTTGGAAGTGTGCACTCCGCCGCAGACTAGACCGGCGTCGTTGACCTTCAGATCGTTGCCGGCGCCCGCCACCGTTACTTCGGCGCCCTGCAGGGTTACGTGCGTGCCCTCGACCTTGCTCGGGCTCGCCTGTCCGGCCACCACATGGTAGGTCAAGATGCTGGTGAGGAGGTCGGCATCGGTCTTGAGTTGATCGAGAGTGGCTGCGGGAAGCTTGTTGAACGCGGCGTTCGTCGGTGCGAAAACCGTATATTCGCCGCTGTTGAGGGTGTCGACGAGGTTTACCTCCGGGTTCAGCTTGCCCGACAATGCCGCGGTGAGGGTAGCTAGCATCGGGTTGTTCGCTGCCGCGGTGGCTACCGGGTCCTGTGCCATTCCGACTACTGAACCGGGACCACTGGGATTCTGCGCTGCGTAATCCGCGCACCCAGGACCGATCAGGTCTGCGGCGGGGTCTGCCGTCGCGGACGTGGTGGCCGGCGCCGCGGTGCTGCTCGCCGATTGGGCGTCCTGGGTGCTTTGCGGCGCGGTCTCGGTGCTGGAGCATCCCGCTAAACCGACAATCGCCATCGTCGCAAGGCCCGCTGTTGCCAATGTCGTGGCTCGAACGTTCATCATCGCGTTTCGATTCCTTTGCTAATGACGGCTTTTGAACGGCAATCGCCGCCGTTCCTCCGGCCGCACATAACAGATTCGGAGTGACAGCCGGCATGGACGGGTCTAGAAACCTCCGAAAACCTTTGATTTGCGTCAGGTGCGCTATTGCCGTGCGGGCGCAGGGGTTTTCCAGGCTAAAAATGCCGACGTGAGCTCGCCGGGACGGGGGCAGCGCTGGACCGCTGGTAGACGGCACAATGGGTGGGTGACCAACGATGCGGGCGGCTGCGGCGACGACTATGCGGGGGGTCGCTTGCGGGTGTTGGTGCTGGGCAGTACCGGTTCGATCGGCACTCAGGCGCTGGAAGTCATCGCGGCCAATCCGGAGCGATTCGAACTGGTCGGGCTCGCCGCCGGGGGGAGTGATCCGGCGAAGCTGCTGCGGCAGCGTGCCGAAACCGGGGTGACCAACATCGCTGTTGCTGACGCCCATGCGGCGCAGCGGGTCGGTGACATTCCGTACCAAGGTCCTGAAGCGGTCACCCGGCTCGTCGAGTCAACAGAGGCCGATGTTGTCCTCAATGCGCTGGTCGGAGCGTTGGGCCTGCGGCCGACGCTGGCCGCGCTGGAGTCAGGCGCGCGCCTTGCCCTGGCCAACAAGGAATCGCTGGTCGCTGGGGGGGAGCTGGTGCTGGCCGCAGCTCGCCCCGGTCAGATCGTGCCCGTTGACTCTGAGCACTCCGCGCTAGCCCAATGCCTGCGTGGCGGGACCCCTGATGAAGTCGCCAAGTTGGTCCTGACGGCTTCTGGAGGGCCGTTCCGCGGCTGGTCAGCGGCTGATCTCGAGCATGTCACCCCGGATCAGGCAGGCGCGCACCCGACCTGGTCCATGGGCGTGATGAACACGCTGAACTCGGCGTCGCTAGTCAACAAAGGCCTTGAGGTTATCGAAACGCATCTGCTTTTCAGCATTCCCTATGACCGCATCGAGGTGGTGGTACATCCCCAGTCGATCGTGCACTCGATGGTCACCTTCGTCGATGGCTCGACCATCGCCCAGGCCAGTC
This sequence comes from Mycobacterium sp., assembly GCF_965230835.1. GTDB lineage: Bacteria > Actinomycetota > Actinomycetes > Mycobacteriales > Mycobacteriaceae > Mycobacterium. The sequence goes on along the minus strand of NZ_CBDDLW010000002.1, from coordinate 726,771 downwards.
CGCCGGACATGAAGCTGCCAATATCCTTAGCCTTAGGCTGGCCGGACCGGGTCAGGGGCGCCGCTGCTGCCTGCGATTTCACCACCGCGGCACGTTGGGAGTTCGAGCCCCTGGACGTCGACGTTTTTCCCGCGGTCGAGCTGGCCAGGCAGGCTGGTGAGCTGGGTGGGTGCATGACCGCCGTCTACAACGCTGCCAACGAAGAAGCAGCGGCAGCGTTTCTTGCGGGCCGGATTGGTTTCCCGGCCATCGTCGGCACCATCGCCGACGTGTTGCATGACGCCAACAAATGGGCCGTCGCACCCGCTACCGTGGATGACGTACTTGACGCGCAGCGCTGGGCGCGCGGACGGGCTCAGCGCGCGGTGGCCAGTGCGAGCCCGGCAGTGGTTTCCGGAAAGGTCTCCGGAATGGCTTTAGAAAGGTCTTGACTCATCTGATGATGTTCGTTGTCGGAATTGTGTTGTTCGCACTGGCCATCCTGATCTCGGTGGCCTTGCACGAGTGCGGCCACATGTGGGTGGCGCGCGCTACCGGCATGAAGGTGCGTCGCTATTTTGTGGGCTTTGGCCCCACATTGTGGTCAACGCGGCGGGGTGAAACCGAGTACGGGCTCAAGGCTGTTCCGCTGGGCGGCTTCTGCGATATCGCCGGCATGACTCCGGTTGAGGACCTCGATCCCGACGAACACGACCGCGCGATGTACAAGCAAGCGACCTGGAAGCGTGCCGCGGTGTTGTTCGCCGGGCCGGGAATGAACTTCGTGATTTGCCTCGCGCTCATCTACGGGATCGCGTTGGTCTGGGGGTTGCCTAACCTGCATCCGCCCACAACAGCTCTGGTCGGTGAAACTGGCTGCATCGCACCGGAAGTGACTCAGGGTGAGCTTGGCAGCTGCACCGGGCCCGGACCGGCCGCCGAGGCGGGAATTCGGGCCGGCGACGTTGTCGTCAAGGTCGGCGACACTGCGGTCTCCACCTTTGACGAGATGGCCAAAGCGGTGCGGAAGTCGCACGGCATCGTTCCCATCGTCGTCGAGCGTGACGGCACACCGGTGACGGTCAATGTGGACATCGCCTCCACTCAACGGTGGATTCCCGATGGGCAGGGGGGGCGACTCAAGCCTGTCAACGTGGGGGCCATCGGGGTCGGTGCCGCCCAAGTAGGACCTACGCAATACGGGGTGTTCTCTGCCGTGCCGGGCACCGTCGCCTTCACCGCTGACCTGACAGCCGAAGTGGGCAAAGCGCTGGTCGCCATTCCCGGCAAAGTTGGTGCCTTGGTGCGCGCTATCGGGGGCGAACAGCGCGATCCAGAGACGCCAATCAGCGTGGTCGGCGCCAGCATCATCGGCGGCGACACCGTTGACCATGGGCTTTGGGTGGCATTCTGGTTCTTCCTGGCCCAATTGAATCTGATTTTGGGTGCGATCAACCTCGTGCCGTTGCTGCCGTTCGACGGTGGTCACATTGCAGTCGCGGTGTTCGAGAAAATACGCAACATGGTCCGGTCGGCTCGTGGAATGGTCGCGGCCGCGCCGGTGAACTACCTCAAGCTCATGCCCGCGACGTATGTGGTTTTGGTTCTCGTGGTCGGATACATGCTGTTGACCGTCACTGCCGACGTGGTCAATCCGATCAGGTTGTTCCAGTAATACGAACTGGATGGAAGGGGCACCAGTGGCCGTTGGTCTGGGTATGCCGGAACCACCGGCGCCCTCGCTTTCTCCCCGGCGCAGCACGCGCCAATTGATGGTTGCCGACGTCGGGGTTGGCAGCGACTATCCGATCTCGGTCCAGTCGATGTGCACCACAAAGACTCACGAGGTCAACGCGACATTGCAGCAGATCGCCGAGTTGACCGCGGCGGGATGCGACATTGTGCGGGTGGCGTGCCCGCGGCAGGAGGACGCCAACGCCCTGGCCGAGATCGTTAAACACAGTCAGCTTCCGGTGATCGCTGACATTCACTTCCAGCCGAAGTACATCTTCGCCGCTATTGACGCCGGTTGCGCGGCAGTGCGGGTAAATCCGGGCAATATCAAGGAATTCGACGGCAGAGTCGGAGAGGTCGCCAAAGCGGCCGACGCGGCCAGGACCCCCATCCGGATCGGCGTGAATGCCGGCTCGCTGGACAAACGGATCATGGCCAAATACGGCAAAGCCACACCCGAAGCGCTGGTGGAGTCGGCGTTGTGGGAGGCATCGCTGTTCGAAGAACACGGCTTCGGCGATATCAAGATCAGTGTCAAGCACAGCGATCCGGTGGTGATGGTCTCCGCCTACGAGTTGCTGGCCGCACAGTGTGATTACCCCCTGCATCTGGGTGTCACCGAGGCCGGACCGGCTTTCCAGGGCACCATCAAGTCAGCGGTGGCCTTTGGTGCGCTGTTGTCGAAGGGTATTGGCGACACCATCCGGGTATCGCTGTCGGCGCCACCGGTCGAGGAGGTCAAGGTCGGCAATCAGATTCTTGAGTCGCTGAACCTACGACCACGTTCGCTTGAGATTGTTTCCTGTCCGTCGTGCGGGCGGGCCCAAGTCGACGTCTACACCCTTGCCAACGAGGTGAGTGCGGGCCTGGACGGTCTCGACGTGCCTCTGCGGGTAGCTGTGATGGGGTGCGTCGTCAACGGCCCGGGTGAGGCGCGCGAGGCTGACCTGGGTGTTGCCTCGGGCAACGGCAAGGGCCAGATCTTTGTGCGAGGTGAAGTGATCAAGACCGTGCCAGAGGCGCAGATCGTCGAGACACTGATTGAGGAGGCGATGCGCCTCGCTGCTGAAGCGGATAGTGCGGTAGCGGAGGGGGCTGGCGGCGAAACTGGGCGCGATCCCGGCGCGACATCGAGCGGTTCGCCGATTGTGACCGTAAGCTGATAGGGCCGGTTGCTTGTCGGTTCTGTATTAGTTGCCCCAGTTCGCACCACAGAGAGTTCGCCAGATGTCGGCTCCGCCCGTTCTGCGCCTTGTCGGTGAGCGGCGTGTGTCCATGGTGCGTGACCCGGCTGCCTTGTGGCGGGTCCTCGACAACGATCCCGTCGAATCGTGCATGGTGGCCGCGCGGGTGGCTGATCACGGCATCAACCCCAAGTCGATTGGCGGAGAACTCTGGACCCGACGAGGCGCCGAAGAGTCGCTGTGCTTTGCCGGTGCCAACCTCATTCCGCTGCGCGGCGGACCAAACGATCTCAATGCATTCGCCGACGAGGCGATGAGCGCAGCGCGGCGATGCTCGTCGCTGGTGGGCAGGGCAGACTTGGTGCTGCCGATGTGGCGGCGGCTGGAATCCGCATGGGGGCCCGCGCGCGACGTGCGCGACAACCAGCCGCTGATGGCGCTGCGCGGCCATCCGAAGTGCCGGGTCGACCCTGGCGTGCGGCAGGTGCGGCCGGAAGAACTGGACGCCTATCTGGTAGCCGCTGTCGACATGTTCATCGGCGAAGTTGGCGTCGACCCGCGCACTGGAGACGGGGGGCGCGGCTACCGCCGTCGGGTAGCTGCGCTGATTGCGGCGGGACGGGCTTGGGCCAGGTTCGAGCAAGGGCAGGTCGTTTTCAAGGCCGAAGTCGGATCGCAGTCTCCAGCCGTTGGCCAGATTCAGGGGGTCTGGGTTCATCCTGACTGGCGGGGCCTTGGCCTGGGCACAGCCGGGACCGCAATGCTGGCTGCCGTAATCGTCGGTAGTGGGCGTGTCGCCAGCCTGTACGTGAACAATTTCAACGACGCTGCCCGTGTGGCGTACGCCCGGGTTGGCTTTGCCGAAGTCGGTACCTTCGCGACGGTGCTGATGGACTAATCGGGCTGACTCGGCTTCGGGCTCCCTGCCGCGGCGGTACCGGTTTCGTCTCGCTTTGCACGCTGCGTTGCGATGGGGCCGAGGCGAATACGGTCCGCGATCAGGACGCGCCAGGCAGTGGTGCGGGGCCGCATTCCGCCTCGGGGAGTCAGCGGCTCCAGCTGTCCTCTAGCATCTGCGGGCGGCACGCCTGAATTGCTCCGATGCCCAGCACGGCAAGTGCGACCAGCAGGAGCCCGAACGGCGCATACCAGCCGCCGGTGATCGTGTGCAGCACACCGAACAACACGGGTCCCAGGCATGCAACGGCGTATCCGACCCCCTGGATGAATCCGGACAGAGCCGCGGAGCCCGCGGCGGTGCGCGTCCGCAGGTTCACCAGGGTGATCCCGAGCGGGAAGGTGGATTGCCCGATCCCCAATGCGATCATCCATACCGCGGTGGAAGTCATCGGCAACCACAGCAGCCCGCCGAATCCGATCAGAAAACAGGTCAAGCAGACGACGACGAGTGGGAAGGGATTAAGTATCCGGCCGGCGAGAGGGGGAACTGCCAATGTGGCAAAGAATCCCACTGCAGAGAACAACGCCACCATCCCTCCGCCGAGGGCGGCGCTTCCGCCCGCGGAGGCCAGGATCTCGGGGATCCACGTGAACATCGAATACGTGGTGAGGGATGTCATTCCGAACATGCCGGCCATGCCCCAAGCCAGTGGTGATCGCCAAACCTTGCCCGGGGCAGCTGAACCCACAGTTGTTCTCGCTGAATGGTCGTCTACGTCATGACCACGCCGGGCGATCACGACACCGATCCACGGCAGCAGGGCCGCGACAGGAACGATCACCCACGCCGCCAATGAGACGCGCCAGCCGTAGGCGTTAGCCAACGGAACAGCGGTGAGCGCTGGAACGGTGGTGCCGATTTGTAGGACGGCTAGATACGCCGCGCTCATCAGCGCGACGCGATGCGTGAAGTACCGCTTGACCAACGGCGGGAGCACCACATTGCCGATGCCCATGCCCAGCAGTGCCAGGCAGGACAGGAGCAGCAGTCCACCGGTCGTGGACATCATTGGGCGCGTTGCCATGCCGATGACCGTCGCGATCACGGCGGCTAGCGTCGTGCGCTCCAGGCCCAAACGCTCGGTGAGGGGAGGAGTGACCAATCCGGCGATGGCGAACATGGCCGTGGGCAGCATCCCTAACACGCCGATGACCGTTGCGCCGAAGCCGATATCCCGGGAGATGGCGGCGAGCAGCGGCGTCAGGGAAGTGACCGCCGACCGAAGGCACATGGCGAACAGCAAGATCGCGGCCAGGACGATCAGACGACCGCCCCGCAGCGCGGCCGCCGATATGGTCGGCGCTGTGTCCTGCGCGCCAGGCTGAGTGTCGTTCGTGGTCGTGGTCAACGTCCATCCTCTCTACGGCGGCAAAATCGTAGGATGAATGGATGGTGCGTCCTGAAAGTTGGATTGGGCTAGCGGGTGGGAGTCCCGTCTCGGTAGGTACCGGAGCGCCGGGTAGCAGGCCCCGGTTCGTTGTGGAGACACGGCGGGCTGAGCGGGGTGTCGAAAGCCTCTTCGGAGGGAGCAAGTGCGCGGGCCGTAGCGTCAAGCGAACTCTGCAGCCTCGTCAGATTCACAACGGGAGAGCCGAGCCGCTCATATCACGGCGAAGGCCATGTCTGGTGAGCCCTGGTCCGGGGTTAGCTCACCGGGTCTTTCCGGGGTATGGGAGGCGGCACGTGCACATAGTCTGGTTCGGAACAGGAGAGACCCGTCTGCTCAGCCTGCGTCGGGCAAAGACCGCGGGTATAAGCCGATGGTGAAATCTCGTGGAGGGCAGCGGGAGTCCGATGGGGTCGTAGTACCGCTGATCGGCGTGCAACATAACGCGCCGGGAGGAAAGGACCCCAACTTTGATCACGCGCGTGACGGAGGTAAGCGTGAGGGCATGACCGAGGTGTCTCGGTCCAACCACCCCGGCAGGCTATGGCCTGTCGTAGCCGACGACGAGCCGTTGCAGGCGTCGCCGGTGAAAGTGCGACAACTGCAACGCGCGCTATGGACTGCGGCCAAGCAGTCTGAGGGTCGGCGTTTCCACGCCCTGTATGACCGTATCTACAGGGGTGACGTCTTGTGGGAGGCGTGGGAGCGGGTGTTGAGGAACAAGGGTGCGGCTGGGGTGGATCGTGTCACCGTGGCTGCGGTGCAGGACTATGGCGTGGACCGCATGTTGCGTGAGTTACGTCAGGACCTGCGCCGGGGTGTGTACCGTCCGGCGTTGACACGCCGGGTGGAGATCGCTAAACCCCGTGGCGGTAAGCGGCCGTTGGGGATTCCCACGGTTCGAGACCGGGTGGCCCAGGCGGCTGCCAAGATCGTGTTGGAGCCTGTTTTCGAGGCGGACTTCTTGTCGTGCTCGTATGGGTTTCGTCCGAGGCGTTCGGCTACTCAGGCGATGGAGCGGTTGCGTACCGGCTTCATCGCGGGTCAGGTGTTTGTGGTCGAGTTTGATATCGCTGATTTCTTCGGCGAGATCGACCATGACCGCCTGCTGGAACAGGTGGCCAGGCGGGTGTCGGATCGTCGGGTGCTCAAACTGCTGCGTCTGTGGCTGCAGGCAGGAGTGTTGGTTGATGGGGTGGCCCAGCGGACGGTCGCTGGCACCCCGCAGGGCGGGGTTATTTCCCCGCTTTTGGCCAACATCTTCTTGCATGTGCTCGATACCGAACTGACCCGCCGCGCGGTGGGTGAGTTGGTGCGCTACGCCGATGATGGTGTGGTGTTGTGCCGCAGTGCGGCACAAGCCGAGCACGCCTTGGTCTTGGTTGGAGAAATCCTGGCTGGGCTGGGATTGCGGCTACATCCGAATAAAACGAAGGTAATCGATCTGCGGGACGGCCGTGAGGGCTTGGATTTCCTGGGCTGTCACTTCCGGGCGCGCATGTCGGGGCGGTTGTGGGAGCAGCGCCGGATCGTGCGTTACTACCTGCACCGTTGGCCGAGCCGCGCAGCGATGAAACGACTACGTGAGAAGGTTCGTGGCCTGACTGGGCGCTCGCGCGCAGGTCTGGACATTCGGACGATAATCGTGTCGTTGAATCCGATCCTGCGGGGCTGGGGTAACTACTTTCGTACTGGCAACGCCGCGGTCAAGTTCGGGCAGATCGACGGGTATGTGTGGTGGCGGTTGTTTCGCCTAATGGTGGCAAAGCGTGGCCGTAACCTGCGTGCTGGTCAAGCCGATCAATGGACCGAACAGTGGTTTAACGAACACGGCCTGCACCGGCTTCGCGGCACCATCCAATACCCGAAGGCCGCGTAACCATGTCCAGAAGATCATCGGTAAGCCGTGTGCGGGAAAACCGCACGCACGGATTGAAAGGGGAATGGGGAAACAGGCCCGCAACGCGGGAACTGCGCCCCTGACTACCAATGAATTTGGTCAACGTGATTTTTGCCGCACGCTACGATGGGCCTTTGTGCAGCCTGTACGCCGTCAAACACTGATTGGCCAAATCACCGACCAGCTCCGTGCGGAGATCCTTTCGGGACACTGGCCTATCGGCGCGCGCATTCCCACCGAATCTGAATTGTCCGAACTCACCGGAGCGTCCCGCAACACAATTAGGGAAGCTGTCCAGGCCCTGGTGCATGCGGGGATGCTGGAACGGCGGCAGGGCTCTGGCACGTATGTGCTGTCGCTCGGCGGTGGCTCGGCGCTATCCGACTACTTCGCCGCGGCCAAAGAGCGCGACCTGCTAGAGCTGCGGTACACCCTAGAGGTCACAGCAGCAGGGCTGGCGGCGCAGCGACGTGATGACGAGGACATCGCAGAGTTGCGTAAGCTGCTGCGGCACCGCAACGATCTGTGGTCTCCGGCGCAGGTCGCGTCGCAGGACGTCGAGGACGCTATCGCCACCGACATCGCACTACACCGTGCTGTAGTGGCCGCCAGCCACAACGCGCTCTACCTCGAACTCTACGATTCGCTGCTAGGTCAGCTTGACCACTACATGCGCGGTAACCCGATCGGTGCGGAATGCTCCTTCGAACGCGAGCACACCATGCTCGTCGACGGGGTCGTCGCCGGTGACGTGGATGCCGCTAAGGCAGCTACCAAGCAGCTTTTCATCGAGCTCCGTCTGCGTTGCCGAAACCATCAACGGCCGCCGGCCGCCGACGTGGACGCCGGGCCTCGACGTGGTGGCATGAACGAATACGCCGCTATCGAATGGGTCGACTGACTCGCTTCGCGAGGCATTGGTGGATGCCGCGAAACATCTCATCGGAAGCGGTGCCGTCATAGCAGCCGCGCTAGGCAGCGCTGCGCGTCCGCGCCGGCATTGCGTTCGTATGTGATGGCCCCGGCCCGAGGATCTGGGTAACGATCGAGTCTCGGTGCGCCTTCAGCGGAGCCGCCGCCGGATTGCTTAACATCGGCATCAATGGCAACTCTTACCTCACCAGCATCGCGGGCTGCAGGTCTGCTCGCTGTAGTCATGACCGTCGCTGTCACCCAGGCCTGCACTCCGCGAGTCCAGGGACCAGGACCGGCCGCGGCAAAGTTCTTCGCGGCGTTGGCTATCGGCGACACCGCAGCTGCAGCCCAACTCAGCGACACCCCCGACGAAGCCCGCGAAGCACTCAACGCCGCTTGGTCTGGGCTGCAGGCCACTCACCTGGATGCGCGGATTCTCAGCTCGAAGTATGCGCTGGACAGCGGCAGTGTGGCATACCGCTTCACGTGGCATCTGCCCAAGAACCGGACGTGGACATACGACGGTCGTTTGAAGATGGCCCGCGATGAGGGGCGATGGCGGGTTCGCTGGACTACCACCGGGCTGCACCCCAAGCTTGGCGAACATCAGACTTTCGCGCTGCGAACCAACCCGCCGCGACGTGCCTCGGTGAATGAAGTCGGCGGCAGTGACGTGTTGATCCCGGGCTATCGATACCACTACTCGCTGGATGCCGTCCAAGCGGGCCGTGATCTGATGGGGACTGCGCGCGCGGTCGTAGATGCGCTACGTCCTTTCGACGACACTCTGAACCCGCAAATCCTGGCTGAGCAAGCTAGCTCCGCGACTCGGCCGCTGGATCTCATTACGTTGCAAGCCGACGACAGCAACCGAGTCGCCGCAGCGATTGGAAGACTGCCCGGAGTCGTGATCACACCCCTAGCCGACCTCTTGCCCACCGACGAACACTTCGCTCCGGTCGTCTTGAGCCAAGTCAAAGCAGCCGTGATCGACGAACTCGACGGTGAGGCAGGTTGGCGGGTGGTCAGCGTCAACCAGAACGGTGTCGACGTGACAGTGCTGCACGAAGTCGCGCCGTCGCCGGCACCGTCAATCTCGATCACATTGGACCGGGTGGTGCAGAACGCCGCCCAACACGCCGTAGACAGCCGTGGCGGCAAAGCGATGATTGTTGTGATCAAACCATCGAACGGGGAGATTTTGGCGATCGCGCAGAACCCAGGCGCCAATGCAGACGGCCCAATCGCCACGACCGGTCTGTACCCGCCGGGATCGACTTTCAAGATGATCACCGCGGGCGCGGCGATCGAGCGCGAGATGGCAACCCCCAACACCATGCTGGGCTGCCCCGGCGAGATCGACATCGGGCACCGAACCATCCCGAACTACGGTGGCTTCGACCTTGGCATGGTTCCGCTCTCGCGCGCATTCGCGAGTTCGTGCAACACCACATTCGCCGAACTGAGCAGCAAATTGCCGCCACGCGGTCTGACACAGGCGGCAGCCCGGTACGGCATGGGGCTCGACTATCTGGTGGACGGAATCACCACCGTGACGGGATCGGTCCCGGCGACGGTGAACCTGGCTGAGCGCACCGAGGACGGCTTCGGTCAAGGTCAGGTGCTTGCCAGCCCGTTCGGGATGGCCCTGGTCGCGGCTACGATCGCGGCCGGCAAAACCCCTCTTCCACAGCTGATCGTCGGCCGGCCGACAACCGTCAAAGGTGACACCAAACCGATCACCCCGCGCATGATCGACGCGCTGCGGTCGATGATGCGGCTGGTGGTCACCAATGGCACCGCCAGGGAGATCGCTGACTGCGGCGAGGTATTCGGCAAAACCGGTGAGGCCGAATTCCCGGGAGGATCTCATTCTTGGTTCGCCGGATACCGGGGGGATCTGGCGTTCGCGTCGCTGATCGTCGGGGGCGGTAGTTCGGAGTACGCGCTTCGGATGACCAAGCTGATGCTCGAATCGTTGCCGCCCGGCTACCTGGCCTAAGGCAGTCCGCCGTCGAGCGGATGTGCCAATCTAGTTGATGGTCGCCGGGTTGGAGTTCCTCGTTTCGCCGCAGGCAGCGGTACGTTGCGAAGGTAGGAACACATCGCCGCCGGCGGAACATCAGGGAAGGCCATGACGGAGACCGATGGGGACATGGTGGCGTTGCGGGTCTCGGACGCCGACCGCAACGGCACCATGCGGCGACTACACAACGCCGTAGCGCTTGGACTTATCGACATTAACGAGTTCGAGCAACGCTCGTCTCAAGTGTCCATCGCGCGTACCCGGCATGAGCTCGATGGGCTGGTTGTCGACTTGCCGGGGCCGGGTGCGATCGTGACGTCTACGGCCGACAGAGTGGAACTACGTGGCTGGGCCGGTTCCCTGAAGCGCCGCGGCGAGTGGGTCGTGCCCTCCCGGCTGGCCCTGGTGCGGCGGCTGGGTTCAGTCGATCTCGATCTCACCAAGGCCCGTTTCGCCGGGCCCATGGTCGTCGTCGAAATCGATATGAGGTTTGGTTCGCTGCATATTCGGTTGCCCGCTGGGGCCAGCGCCTCGATCGATGACGTGGAAGTTTATGTGGGCAGCGCCACTGACCGCCGCAAAGACGCACCAGCCGAGGGAACGCCGCATGTTGTGCTGACAGGTCAGGTGGTGTGCGGCTCGGTTGTGATCAGGGGACCGCGAAGGACTTTCCTGCACCGCCGGGGATGACCTGATTAAGCTAGCAGGATGCCCGCACGCACCGCTCTTTCTCCCGGTGAGCTGTCTCCGACTCTGCCGGTCCCCGATCTGATCCAACGCCCGGAGTACGTTGGCAAGCCCACCGCTCAGGAAGGCTCCGAGCCATGGGTCCAGACGCCGGACGTGATCGAGAAGATGCGTGTGGCCGGTCGGATTGCGGCAGGCGCGTTGGCTGCGGCGGGCCAGGCGGTCGAGCCGGGGGTGACGACCGACGAACTAGACCGGATCGCCCACGGCTACATGGTGGAGCGCGGAGCCTATCCATCGACTCTGGGCTACAGAGGATTTCCGAAGTCGTGTTGCACGTCGCTCAACGAGGTCATTTGCCACGGAATACCCGATTCGACGGTGATCGCCGACGGTGACATTGTCAACATCGATGTCACCGCCTACATCGATGGTGTGCACGGCGACACCAACGCCACTTACCTGGCCGGCGACGTTTCCGAAGAACATCGGCTGCTCGTTGAGCGCACCCGCGAGGCAACGATGCGTGCGATCAACGCCGTCAAACCCGGGCGCGCGTTGTCCGTCGTTGGTCGTGTCATCGAGTCGTACGCAAATCGGTTTGGGTACAGCGTGGTTCGTGACTTCACCGGTCACGGTATCGGTACGACGTTTCATAACGGGCTGGCCGTCTTGCACTACGATGAACCTTCGGTCGAGACGGTCATTCAGCCGGGCATGACATTCACCATCGAGCCGATGATCAACCTGGGCTCATTGGCCTACCAGATCTGGGATGACGGCTGGACGGTAGTAACTGCCGACCGCAAGTGGACCGCGCAGTTCGAACACACTTTGCTGGTAACCGAAACTGGAGTCGAGATCCTTACCTTGCCGTGAGTGCCCTGCTGGTCGCACGAGGGTAGGTCGGCTGCTTGTCTGCTGCGAGGTGGATATGTCTTCCGGATTGTGTAGGTTGTCGGTGACAACGATCGCCGTCGGCCGGTGACTGGTGGGCCGGTGCGGGTGTGGCGGCGATTTCCGGCGCAGATTAGTCCCAGCGGAGAAGCAGCTGTGGGTTCGCATCGAGAAGGCAGCGAGACTGACTGCGCACAAGCAACATCCGGTAGCTTGCGGGGGTGTCCTCCATGGTGAACACAATCGACGGGTTTCCGATCTCTGTGGTGGTGTCCGGTCCGGAAAAAGGTGTTGTCGTCGTCGTGCTGGCCGCTGAGCAACGAACGCCAGCCGCGTACGAAGGGTTGTGCGCGCGTCTGCACACGGCATCGCTTCGGACCGTGGTGATTGGCCCGGATTCGCGGCTGACGTCCAAATCTGTGGTCGGAATCCTCGATGCTCTGGGAATCGGGTGGGCGGTGGTAGTGGGCGACCGCTCGGGTGCTGAGCTCGCCTGGGAACTTGCCGCGACCAGGTTGGGCAGGTTCGTTGGCCTAGTGGTTATCGACCGTGGTCATCCGCGGGTACCCGATCTCAATAGCGTCAATAGCGACCGACAATGCCCGCCGGTGGAGATCAGCACGACAGTGCTGACGAGTTCGCCCGAGGCCCGAGCCCTGGCCGATACCAGCCAGCGCCTCGTCTACGCCGACTACCGCGTGGTGGATCTCCGCGGCCGGGAGAACGCGCAGGAGTTTATGGCGCAGGTAGCCGCTGAGATCGTGTTGCGTGCTAGCACGTGGTAGCGCTGGTTTCGCAGATAGGGACCGGCAATGGGTTTTCGGGCTTCTGGCACGGCGCCTGACGGGCCGGGGATGGTTGACTAGCGGACGTGACTTCTCTGCGGTTGTCCCAAACCGAGCTAGAGCGAATGGTCGAAGCCGGCGACGTAGACACGGTGATCGTGGCCTTTGCCGACATGCAGGGCCGACTTGTCGGCAAGCGGGTGGCGGGCGGTTTCTTTGTCGACGAAGTGGCCGCCAACGGCGCCGACTGCTGTAGCTATCTGCTCGCCGTCGACGTCGAGATGAACACTGTGCCGGGTTATGCGATGTCCAGTTGGGACACGGGTTACGGCGACATGGTGATGAAGCCGGATCTGACTACGCTCCGGCTTACTCCCTGGCTGCCGGGCACAGCGCTGGTGATCGCCGACCTGGGCTGGAACGACGGCAGTGAAGTCGCTGTCTCACCGCGTCGCATCCTGCGCAGCCAGCTCGACCGACTCAATGATCGGGGATTGATCGCCGATGTCGCTACCGAGCTGGAATTCATGGTGTTCGATCAGTCATTTCGGCAGGCACTAGCAGACGGCTACCGCGAGCTGACACCAGCCAGCGACTACAACATCGACTACGCGATAGCGGCGTCGTCGCGGATGGAGCCATTGCTGCGTGATATTCGCCTGGGCATGCAGGGTGCGGGTTTGCGGGTCGAGACAGTGAAGGGGGAGTGCAACACCGGTCAGCAGGAAATCGGTTTCCGCTATGACGAGGCGCTGGTGACCTGCGACAACCATGCCATCTACAAAAACGGTGCCAAGGAAATAGCCGACCAGCACGGCAAGAGCCTGACGTTCATGGCGAAATATGACGAGAGCGAAGGAAACAGCTGCCACATCCACATCTCACTGCGTGGTGCCGACGGCTCTGCTGCGTTTCACGATCCCCATGGGCCGCACGGCATGTCGCCCATGTTCCGCAGTTTCGTTGCTGGCCTGCTAACCACACTGCGGGAACTTACGTTGTTCTACGCGCCGAACATCAATTCCTACAAGCGATTCGCCGAAGGCAGCTTCGCGCCTACCGCAGTCGCATGGGGACTGGATAACCGTACTTGTGCGTTGCGTGTGGTCGGTCACGGGCGCAGCCTACGAATCGAATGCCGGGTTCCCGGTGGGGATGTCAATCAATACCTCGCGGTCGCGGCGCTGATCGCCGGCGGGTTATCCGGTATCGAACAAGGTCTTGAGTTACCTGAGCCTTGTCCCGGCAACGCCTATCGGGCCTCCACGAGTGGCAGTGCCGAACGGCTGCCCACTACCCTCGACGAGGCCGCTACAGAGTTCGCGAAATCGACGGTTGCCCGCGAGGCGTTCGGCGACGAGGTAGTCGCCCACTACTTGAACAACGCGCGCGTGGAGTTGGCGGCGTTCAACTCGGCGGTCACCGATTGGGAAAGGACGCGTGGCTTTGAGCGTCTCTAAAGCGAACCGCCGTGCCGCGCCGCTAATTGGCTTGACCACCTACCTGGACCAAGCGCAGACCGGGGTGTGGGACGTCTCGGCGAGTTTTCTGCCGGCGAGCTACTTCCAGGGTGTCGCCATGGCTGGCGGTGTCGCGGTGCTGTTGCCTCCGCAGCCGGTGCAACCCGGCGCCGCAGAACGGGTGTTGGACAGCCTGGACGGTCTGCTGCTTACTGGCGGCAAGGACGTCGACCCCACCTCCTACGGTCAGCAGGCGCATCCGGAGACCGACGAGCCGGCTGCCGTCCGCGACGCCTGGGAGTTCGCGCTGCTTCAAGGCGCCTTGGATCGCGGATTGCCGGTGCTGGGTATCTGTCGCGGTATGCAGGTACTCAATGTGGCCCTCGGCGGCACGCTGCACCAGCATCTGCCGGATCTGCTCGGGCATCCAGGGCATCGAGCCGGCAACGCGGTGTTCACCACCTTGCCGGTAAGCACGGTTGCTGGAACCCGTTTGGCCGCACTGCTCGGCGAGTCGGTCAAAGTTTCTTGCTACCACCATCAGGCGGTCGCCAAACTCGGCGAGAACCTGGTAGTCAGCGCGTGGGACGCAGACGGTGTTATCGAGGCGCTGGAGCTGCCGGGAGAGAATTTCGTGCTCGCAGTGCAGTGGCATCCGGAGGAGTCGCTGAGCGACCCGCGGTTGTTCGCGGCCGTGGTCGACGCCGCTCGGTCGTACGGCGGGTCGGTGAGCGCATGAACATGATCGAGGTGATCAACCCCGCTACCGAGACAGTGTTGCGGTCGGTCGAACACGCCGACGTTGCCGCCGTTGACGACGCGGTTCAGCGTGCCCAGGTCGCCCAGCGGCGCTGGGCGCGACGATCGCCGGCGCAGCGAGCCGCCGGTCTGCGCGAATTCGCCGCTGCAGTCGACGCTCACGTCGACGAGCTGGCTGCGCTCGAGGTTGCCAATTCGGGACACCCGATCGCTGCTGCTGAGGGCGAAGCCAGGCATGTTCGTGACGTGTTGCAGTATTACGCCGCCAGCCCGGAGCGGTTATCTGGCAAACAGATTCCCGTTTCCGGCGGCCTCGATGTCACCTTCAACGAACCGATGGGCGTAGTTGGAGTGATCACGCCGTGGAACTTCCCGATGGTGATCGCGTCCTGGGGAATCGCCCCGGCTCTAGCCGCCGGCAATGCGGTGCTGGTCAAGCCCGCTGAATGGACGCCGCTGACCACAATGCGGCTCGGCGAGCTGGCGGTCGAGGCGGGGTTGGACGAAGACCTGCTGGTTGTGTTGCCAGGAGAAGGCGCTGTAGTCGGGGAGCGGTTCGTCACGCACCCCGGTATTCGTAAGGTCGTGTTCACCGGATCGACCGAAGTCGGAAAGAAGGTGATGGCCGGCGCGGCGGCGCACGTTAAGCGGGTGACGTTGGAACTGGGTGGCAAAAGTGCCAACATCGTTTTCGAAGACAGTGACCTAGAGCTCGCGGCCGCGACCGCGCCGGCCGGTGTGTTCGACAACGCCGGGCAGGACTGCTGCGCCCGCAGCCGGATCCTGGTGCAACGCAGCATCTATGGTCGGTTCATGGAGTTGCTCGAGCCGGCGGTGAGCAGTGTTGTCGTCGGCGATCCGAGTTCCCGTGACACTGAGATGGGGCCGCTGGTCTCGGCTGCCCATCGCGACAAGGTGGCCTCATATGTCCCCGAGGACGCTCCGGTGGCGTTTCGTGGCGATATGCCGGATGGACGCGGATTCTGGTTTCCGCCAACAGTTCTCACACCGCTACGCACCGACCGCACAGTTACCGAAGAGATTTTCGGGCCGGTGGTAACGGTGCAGATGTTCGACGACGAACACGACGCCGTCGTGCTGGCCAACGACACCGGCTACGGGCTGTCCGGCTCCATCTGGACCAACGACGTGTCCCGCGCGCTGCGAGTGTCGCGCGCTGTCGAGTCCGGTAACCTGTCGGTGAACTCGCACTCGTCGGTGCGCTACAGCACCCCGTTCGGCGGTTTCAAGCAGTCGGGCCTGGGCCGTGAGCTCGGGCCGGACGCACCGCTGCATTTCACCGAGACCAAGAATGTGTTCATTGCTGTCGGAGAGGACTAGGTGGTGGAGGTCAATCTAGCCCGACGACTCGCGGGCCGAGTGGCTGTGATCACCGGCGGCGCCGACGGCATAGGTTTGGCCGCTGCCCGCCGCTTGTATGCCGAAGGCGCGAGAATCGTCGTCGGTGACGTTGACTGTGAGGCGGGGGCGTCGGTAGCCGACGAACTCGCCGGCATGTTCGTGCCAACCGATGTGTCTGACGAAGCGGCGGTCAATGCGCTTTTCGATGCCGCGGTGAATCGCTACGGGTCAGTCGACATTGCGTTCAACAACGCCGGCATCTCGCCTCCCGAGGACGATCTGATCGAAAACACCGGGCTGGCGGCATGGCAGCGAGTCCAGGACGTCAACCTGAAATCGGTGTACCTGTGCTGCCGTGCGGCGCTGCGCCACATGGCGCCTGTCGGCAAGGGTTCGATCGTGAATACGGCGTCGTTCGTCGCGGTGTTGGGGTCGGCAACATCGCAGATCTCCTACACCGCTTCCAAAGGTGGAGTGCTGGCTATGTCGCGCGAGCTGGGCGTGCAATTCGCTCGGCAGGGCATCCGGGTCAACGCGCTCTGCCCCGGGCCGGTCAATACTCCGCTGCTGCAAGAGCTCTTCGCTAAGGACCCGGAGCGGGCCGCGCGCCGGATGGTGCATGTGCCGCTGGGGCGCTTCGCTGAACCGGACGAAATTGCCGCTGCGGTCGCGTTTCTCGCCAGCGACGATGCGTCGTTCATCACCGCGTCGACGTTCTTGGTCGACGGTGGCATTAGCTCGGCCTACGTCACACCGCTGTAAGTCAGGTTGTGTGTCGATTTGCACACCCTCCTGGAGCCAGGTAGCTTTCTGCTGCACCAGTGTTCTCGAGCATGATCGGGCTTGTTGTCTTTCTGCTCGTTGCACTGTGCGACGGCGTGTCGGCACTTCTTCAGCGGCGAAGAATCGTGCCGGTAGAGGCTAGTCATGATGCAGGTCTGTGGAGGTCGACCGTCGAGGGGTCGGTCGCCATCCGCAGGATCTCTCAACACGATTCATGATTTGGCTCGCAAACGCGGTGTTGCGCGTCGGTGCTGTTGTCTGTCGAGATCGTCACCTGAGCAACGATGAGTCCGGCGCCCATATGGTCGCCGGCGGGACCGTTGTGTTGGCGAAGAAGTCGCCCCGGCCATGGCTGAGGCGCCGACTACCGGTTGATCGTCTGCCCCCTGCTCTTGGCGCCTCGTTCGCGCGTTGGCCGTATCGCTGTGTCGGCTTTCGCCGTGGTTTGTCACCAGACTCAACGGCTCGGCATTCAGCCCCCGAAAACGAGCAGCGGTATGGCCATTTCAGCTGCGGTGGCTGCGCCGTGAAAGCCGATGAGACGAGCTGTTTCCGGAGGTTCGTGGCTCGTCGCCAGCACGGCAGTCGCGCCGCTGCAGGTGACCACGACATCGCCGATCCGAGACAGGTGACGTGGGTTCATTGGCCCGAACACTCCGGAGGCCACGGCCTCCGCACGGCTGCAGACCTCTGCCCAACCGTGGAGCGTCTCGCTCCAACTGGCCAGCACATCGGCGGCTGCGCCCGTCTCAGTGTGCAGATAACGCACTCGCGGATCTCCGGCCACTACTCGGACGCCCGCTGTCAGTCCTGGGTCGGTGTCGATGTCTATGCGGGCATTGGCCGGAACGTTGAGGCCGCCGTGGTCGGCGGTCACGACCAGTGCCGCGCGCGGCGGCAGGGTCTCGACCAGCCGAGTGAGCAGTGTATCGACACGGGTTGCGGCCTCGAGCCACTCAGCAGCACCGATGCCGAATAGATGGGCCGCGGTATCCAGCTCGGCGACGTAACCGTAGACAAGACCCGGCGCCGCCCGCAGCTCGTCGGCCAGCACCTGCGCGTAGTCGTCATTGGGGCGTGTAGGGCAAAACCGTGCGCCACGATAGGCGGCTTCGGTCAATCCGCTGCCGATGAACCACTCGGGTAGTACCGCTCGCGCACCTACTTCGGCTTGCCTCAGCCGCTCGAACCACGTAGGCAGCGGCTGCCAATGGCGGTGCGGTGGGTCGCCGCGCCAGCGGATGTGGTTGAGCACTCGCTCGGAGCCCGGAACCTTGACTGTGAAGCCCAGGACGCCGTGCTCACCCGGCTGAGCACCGGTGCCCAGGGACACCAGGCTGGTCGGTGTGGTGGACGGAAACGTGCACGTCAGTTGGTCTAGCCGTCCCTCGCTACCGGCCAGAGCGGCGGCGAGAAGCGGCGCGGAGCCGGCCAACTTTGGCAGCAGATGCCAGCCCATACCGTCGATGAGCAACACCGCGACGCGATCAACATCGCCGACGTAGTCGGTCAGCCCGAGCCGGTCGACCGAAGCGGGGACTGCGAGCAGCGCTGCGGCGGCCGGCAGCACATCGCAGATCGACCCAGACATGCTGGCTAGTTTGTCAGGGTTAGCCGGAGGCGGCCGCGGTGCCGGTGGAAAACCTGCGCAGGTGGCACGCCGGGGAGTAGTTCACGCCGGGGAGTAGTTACTGAAGCCGTTCAGCCGCCGGGATCCATTTGTTTTCGATGCGGCCGTAACGCCAGATCAGCAGGGCGACCATCCACGTGATGACGAACATCCCGACGACCAGGAAGCCGACCGTATTGAGGTCGAGACCTCTGATCCGCTCCCAGAACGCCCCTTGCCAGTCGAATTCGTCGGCGAACAAGCCCAGTAATTCCGCGCTGCCGATTAGCAGCGCGACGGCCACGGTGAGCCCGGTGATAGTGATATTGAAGTAGATCTTGCGCACCGGATTGGAGAAGGCCCACCCGTAGGCGAAGCTCATGAAAGAACCGTCGACGGTGTCCAGCAGGCACATGCCTGCCGTGAAAAGCACCGGCAGACACATGACGGCATACCAGGGCAATCCGGCTGCCACACTCGTGCCCGCCAGGACCAGCAGGGCGATCTCAGTGGCGGTGTCGAAACCCAGCCCGAACAACAACCCGACTGGGTACACGTGCCACGACTTGCTGATCGAGTTGGCAAACCGGCCCAGAAAGCGATTGATCAGTCCGCGATTGTTCAACTGGCGTTCCAGCTCGGCTTCGTCGTAGATGCCGCGACGCAGCTGCGCGAACATTCGCAGAATGCTGATCAGTATGACGACATTAAGGACGGCGATCAGATACAGAAACAAACCTGAGACGGTGGTGCCGACCAGGCTTGTGTAGTGGTGCAGCGTTGAGGAGTGATCGCTTACTGGTCTGGCGATGGTGCGGATCCCGGCGGCCAGCGCTATCGCCAGCCCGAAGACCACCGTTGAGTGGCCCAGCGAGAAAAAGAACCCGACCGCAAGCGGGCGCTGACCGTCGTTCATCAGCTTGCGGGTGGTGTTGTCGATAGCGGCTATATGGTCGGCGTCGAATGCGTGTCGCATACCGAGCGTGTAGGCCGTCAGCCCGATGCCGACGCCGAACACTTTGCCGCCCACGGCGAATTTCGCCGGTTCCACCAGAAAGACCAAGGTCATCCAGCCAACGAGATGCAGCACGACGATGACAGCCGACATCAATCCCAGACGCCACCATTCCGCAGGTGTCAAGGAGCTGCGCAATGTTGGGTGCGATGACGGCCACCCGGCACGCGAGCTGCTGGCCATGTCGGTCCTTCCAGCTAGGGCAAAACAGCAGCACCGACTGTAGATTTCTTGTCAAACGAGATGCAACACGATTGCAAGCCTGGCGGCGGGTTTCGCGCGGGGGATGAGCTCGTGACTATGTCATTGGCGGCTTAGCCAACCCCAATTCGCCGCGGCGTCGACTCTGATGTCACTGCAGATTCAATAGCGCGTTTTCGACCACTTCGGTCAGCGCCGGATGAATCCAGTACTGGCCGCGCGCCATTTCACGAGCAGTCAGCCCGAAGCTCATTGCTTGAATCAACGGCTGGATAAGCGACGACGCCTGGTAGCCCATGATATGCGCGCCCAGCAGGCGCCCAGAGCCGCGCTCGGCGATGAGCTTCACGATTCCGGTGGTGTCCTCCATAGCCCAGCCGTAAGCGACGTCACCGTAGGTCTGTATCGCAACTGAGATGTCGATCCCCTTTGCAGCGGCTTGATTTTCGGTCAACCCGACGGCGGCCAGCGGGGGATCGGTGAACACCGCCGCCGGTACGTACCGGTGGTCGGTGACGATCATTGATTCGGTGTCATCCCAGTCGCACAGCAGATTGTGCTGTACAACACGTGCTTCATGGTTGGCGACGTGTTTCAGCTGATACGGCGAAGAGACATCGCCGAGCGCGAAAACCCCGCGTGCAGAAGTCCGTTGGTATTCGTCGACCACCACCCGGCCGTCCTCGACGTCCACACCGGCTTGATCGGCGGCCAGCAGATCGGCATTGGAGGTCCGGCCGGTCGCCACCAGCAGCAGGTCAGCATTGATGGTCGAGCCATCATCGAGTTTCAGCGCGACGCCGGAGCCGCGGTTCTCCGCGCCCACGATGTTGCGTTGCGTGCGGAGTTCCCATTTGCTCGAGGCGATGCGGGTGAATCGTTCGCAGATCGTGTCGTCGCAGTGCCGCAGCATGGTGCTGCCCCGGATCACCAAAGTGACACGGACACCGAGCGCGGAGAAGACGTGCGCGAACTCAGCTGCAATGAAGCCACTTCCAACGATCACCAGGTGCTCAGGCAGTTCGCTGATCCGCATCACGGTGTCGCTGGTGTGGTAGCTGACCCCGGACGCGAGAATCGCCGGTGGAATGGTTGGTCGCGAGCCGGCCGCGATTACCACCTGGTCTGCGGTGAATTCTTCACCGGCGTCAGTGCGCAACAAGTAGCGCCCGTCGGCCTGAACAGCGCCGAAGCTGGCGTGGCCGTACACGTCGATATTGGGCGCGGAGCGCCGGTAGTCCTCTCCGCTGAGCGCGATCGGATCAATGCGCCCGAACACCCGGGAGACGATGTCGTCCCAGCGCACTTGGTTGATCTGTGCGTCGACGCCGTAGCGGGCCGCCCCCTGGATCGTCTGGGCGACCTCCGCGGCGTAGACGAACATCTTGGTCGGGATGCATCCGACGTTCAGGCAGGTGCCACCGAAGGTGCCATGCTCACAGATCGCGGCCCGTTTGCCGGCATAGCGCTCGTCGAGAATGCTATTTCCCGAACCGGTTCCGATGATTGCGATGTCGTAGGTTTCCATGTTGTGGGACGTTCACCCTTTCTCCGAGGATGCCGAAGCGTCGGTTTCGTTCAGGATGCGGAGGTAGTCGTCCAGCCAGACGTCTAGCTGGCGATAAGCCACCTGGCGCGGCTGGGGCAGCGACAGGAACACGTCGTGTTTGGCGTCTGTCACCGGAATGATCGTGGTGTGGTTGCCGATACAGCCCGCCCACCGGGCAATCTGGGCGACGTCGAGAACCGCGTCGCCCCGTTGAAGAGCGGCTGGTTGGGCACTTTCGGACACGGTGTGATCCGAACGCAGGATCAAGTTGGGCACACCGACGTCGAGTCCGCGATACAAGCGTTTCTGGCCGTGACGCGTGGCATGTACCCAGCCGAAGGTGATGGGAAACCCGCCTATCGGTTTCCACTGCAGGTCGTAGTCGAACTCACCGTCGTAGTCCCGGTGCAGCGTGGTGCCATAGCCGCCCTCGCTCGGTGCCCGGGCCACGCTTTTGGGGCGCACCCGAGACATGGCGGCGATCGCGGCTGAGGCTATTCGGCGACGCAAGAACGCGGGCCCCGGCAGATCCAGAAACGGGCTGTTGAGCACCAGGCCACGCACGCCCGCGCTCGCAGTAGCGCCGCGTTCGCGCAGCCGGTCGAGCCACAGCGACACGATGAGCCCACCGGCGGAGTGACCGTAGACCAGGACGTTCGGTGACTGGTCCTGCTCGCCGATGATCGTCAGGGCCCGCTCGAGCTCGGTGTCGTAGCGGGCTAGATCGGTGGCGAAGTGTGGGGTGTGACCCGTTCGTCGGGAGCGTCCGCACTTGCGCAGGTCCAACGCATAGAACTCGAAGCCGCGGTCGGCGAAGTGGTCGGCAAGTTCGGTGTGGAAGAAGTAGTCGGTGTAACCGTGTACCGCGAGGACCGCATGGCCGGTCTCGGCGTGGCGTCCAGCGGCGGTTCCGCGGCGGGTGAGAGTCGCGACGATATCGCCCTCGCCGTCGGGATCGAGCCCGAGCGGGATCGTGCGTTGCCAATAACCGGGAAGAACGTCGGGCACCCAGCCGGTCACGAGGTCAGCTTAGAGCGTAGTGAGGGTTGGTGGCGCTTGTACCCGTCGAGATAGCCTGGGGGCCGCTACAGTCGAAGAAAGGGCCGACGAACTCTTGTCACCGCTAGCCAGATCCACGCGAACCGACGTCGTTCTCGTCGGAGCGGGCATCATGAGCGCGACCCTGGGGGCGTTGCTGCGGCGACTCGAGCCGAACTGGTCGATCACCTTGATCGAACGGCTGGATGCCGTCGCAGCCGAAAGCAGCAGTCCTTGGAACAACGCCGGCACCGGGCATTCGGCGTTGTGCGAAATGAACTACACCCCGCAACGGGCGGACGGCTCGATCGACGTGAGCAAGGCGGTGCGCATCAACGAGGAGTTCCAGGTCACGCGACAGTTCTGGGCGTATGCGGTGGAGAACGGAATCCTGACCGATGTCCGCAGCTTCTTGAACGCTGTCCCGCACGTGAGTTTTGTGCACGGCGCCGAAAATGTCGATTATCTGCGGCGGCGGCGCGCGGCGCTGGCCGACAACCCGCTGTTTGCCGGTGCTGAGTTGATCGACGATCCGGACGAGTTCGGCCGCCGACTGCCGTTCATGGCCGCCGACCGCGACTTCTCCGAGCCGACTGCGCTTAACTGGGCACCCAACGGCACAGATGTTGACTTCGGCGCGCTGTCTCGAAAACTCATTGGCTTTTGTGTGCGCAATGGCGCGACTGCGCTGTTCGGTCACCAGGTCTGCGACCTGTCCCGTCAGTCCGACGGCAGCTGGGTGCTTGTTGTTCGCAACCGCCGTACCGGCGAAAAGCGCAAGATGAATGCCAAATTCGTCTTTATCGGGGCCGGTGGTGAGGCGCTGCCGCTGCTGCAAAAATGCGGCATCAAGGAGGTCAGGGGATTCGCGGGCTTCCCGATTAGCGGCAGGTTCCTGCGTGCCGCCGACCCAGCGCTCGTTGCCACGCATCAAGCGAAGGTATATGGGGTTCCGTCGCCGGGAGCCCCACCGCTCGGGGCACTGCATCTGGATTTGCGGTGGGTCAATGGCAAGTCGTGGCTGGTATTCGGTCCGTTCGCGGGCTGGTCGCCGAAGTTCCTGAAGCACGGCCACTTGAGCGATCTGGTCCGATCGGTCAAGCCGAACAACCTGTTGTCCCTGGTTGGCGCGGGCGTGTCCCAGTTGACACTGGTGCGCTACCTGCTTAGCCAGCTGCGGCTCTCCGAACCCGACCGGATCCGCGTCCTACGCGAATTTGCGCCCAGCGCAGCGGAATCTGACTGGGAGTCGATCGTTGCCGGCCAGCGGGTGCAGGTGATCCGGCGAGACAAGCGCAAAGGCGGGGTGCTTGAGTTTGTCACTACCATCGTCAGTGCCGCCGACGGCAGCGTCGCGGCCTTGCTGGGCGGTTCGCCGGGAGCGTCGACGGCTGTACCGGCCATGCTGGAGGTGTTGAAGCGGTGCTTTGCCAATCGGTATCAGTCCTGGCTGCCCATGCTCAAAGAGATGGTGCCGTCGCTGGGGGCCGAGTTGTCGCGTGAGCCCGCACTGTACGACGAAGTTTGGGCATGGGGCACCCGGACACTTGAGCTAGGTGCCGCATGACTGCCGCGCTGCGCCGAGTCTGGGCCAAAGACCTTGATGCCCGCACGCTTTACGAGTTGCTCAAGCTGCGGGTGGAGGTTTTCGTCGTCGAACAGGCATGCCCTTATCCCGAGTTGGACGGCCGCGATCTGTTGGCCGAAACCCGGCACTTCTGGCTGGAAATGCCGAACGGCGACGTGGTGTGCACGTTGCGGCTGATGGAGGAGCACGCCGGAGGTGCGAAGGTGTTTCGCTTGGGCCGGCTGTGCACCCAACGCAGTGCCCGGGGGCAGGGGCACACTACCCGGCTGCTGCATGCTGCGCTGGCCGAGGTGGGTGACTATCCGTGTCGGATTGACGCGCAGACCTATCTGGCGGATATGTACGCCCGGCACGGGTTTGTCCGTGACGGCGCCGACTTCATTGACGACGGCATTCCGCATTTGCCGATGCTGCGGCCCGGCTCCGGACTGGCGGCCGAGCGATGAAGCCCTACCCGTTCACCGCGATTGTCGGTCAGGAGCAGCTGCAGCTTGCATTGTTGCTGTGTGCCGTCCGTCCAGAGATCGGCGGCGCGCTCATCAGGGGAGAGAAGGGCACGGCGAAATCGACCGCGGTGCGCGGGCTCGCTGCGCTGTTGTCAGTCGCGACTGGAAATGCCGACGCTGGCTTGGTCGAGATGCCGCTCGGGGCCACTGAGGACCGGGTGGTTGGTTCATTGGATCTGCAGCGGGTGCTGCGCGACGGCGAGCACGCATTCTCGCCGGGACTGCTCGCCCGTGCCCACCAGGGCGTGCTCTACGTCGACGAAGTGAACCTGCTGCACGACCACCTGGTCGACATTTTGCTCGATGCGGCCGCGATGGGACGCGTTCACATCGAACGCGATGGTGTCTCGCATTCCCACGACTCTCGGTTTGTCTTGATCGGCACCATGAATCCGGAAGAGGGTGAGCTGCGTCCGCAGCTGCTCGATCGGTTCGGTCTCACCGTCGACGTTCAGGCATCTCGTGATGTTGACGTTCGGGTGCAGGTCATCCGCCGGCGGATGGAATACGAGGCAGACCCCGATGCGTTCGCTAGCCGCTACACCGACACCGACACCGAGCTTGCTGGCCGGATTGCCGCCGCACGAGCGATCGTCGACGATGTTGTGCTGCCGGACAACGAATTGCGGCGTATCGCGGCACTGTGCGCGGCTTTCGACGTGGACGGCATGCGGGCCGACTTGGTGGTGGCACGAACTGCGGCTGCCCACGCGGCGTGGCGTGGCGCGCGCACCGTCGCGGAGCAGGACATCCGGGTGGCAGCCGAACTGGCGTTGCCGCACCGACGTCGCCGCGATCCTTTCGACGACCCCGGTATCGATCGCGAACAGCTAGACCAGGCGCTGGAGCAGGCTAGCAGCGAACCAGCGGAGGACCCCGAACCTGAACCCGAACCCGACCCGCCCGGCGGTGGCGCGCCGTCGAACGAGGATTCAACTCTGCCGCAACAGGGTCCCCAGCAGACACCACCCGCGCCGTCGAATGAGATGAGCGACGACCCGAGTTGTCCGGTTCCGCCTTCCACTCCATCGACGCCGAAACCCAGTGCGCCGCCGTCGAAAATCTTCCGCACCCGCGCACTGACCGTTCCGGGTGTTGGTGAGGGCGCACCGGGACGACGGTCCCGGGCCCGCAACGTTTCTGGCATCGTGGTGGCCGCCAGTGGTGACTCAGCCAATGCCATGGCCAGCGCACATGGACTACACCTGTTCGCGACTCTGCTGTCTGCGGCCGAGCGGGCGTCTGGAGCTGGGCCGCTGCGCCCGCATCCGGATGACATACGACGCGCAGTCCGCGAGGGGCGTGAGGGCAACCTGGTGATCTTCGTTGTCGACGCTTCCGGGTCGATGGCTGCCCGGGATCGTATGGCAGCGGTCAGCGGCGCCACCATGTCCTTGTTGCGTGACGCCTATCAGCGACGGGACAAGGTCGCGGTGATTACTTTCCGGCAGCAAGCTGCGCGGGTATTGCTTCCGCCGACGTCGTCGGCGCACATCGCTGGCCAGCGTCTGGCGGGATTTGACACCGGCGGCAAGACTCCGCTCGCCGAAGGCCTGCTGGCCGCGCGTGAGCTGATTATCCGGGCGAAAGTACGCGACCGTGCTCGACGTCCCTTGGTGGTGGTGCTGACCGATGGCCGGGCCAACGCGGGCCCGGACCCGCTAGGCCGTAGTCGTTTCGCAGCGTCCCGGCTAGTCGCCGAAGGAACTGCGGCGGTGGTGGTGGACTGCGAGACGTCTTATGTGCGGCTGGGGCTAGCAGTGGAGCTGGCTCGTCAGCTGGGCGCGCCCGCCGTGCGACTGGAGCGGCTGCACGCGGACCATCTGACGCAGGCAGTGCGCAGCGCAGCCTAGGTGCTCGAACCAGAACGGAAGACTACTCGCCTATGCCACAAGGCAATCCGCTGCAGATCCCCGACGACGGCCTGACCACGCGGGCGCGGCGCAGCGCGCCGGTGCTGGCTGTGCATACCGGAGCGGGCAAAGGGAAATCGACGGCCGCATTCGGAATGGCCTTGCGCGCGTGGAACGCTGGGTTGGACGTCGCCGTCTTTCAGTTCGTCAAGAGCGCGAAGTGGAAGGTAGGCGAAGAGACAGCATTCCGTGAACTCGGCCAGCTGCACGAGTTAAACGGGATCGGTGCACCGGTCGAATGGCACAAAATGGGTGCGGGCTGGTCATGGTCACGTAAGGCCGGCAGCGACCGCGATCATGCTGCGGAAGCCGCGGACGGCTGGGCCGAGATCGCGCGCCGGCTGGCTGCGCAGCGCCACGACTTCTACGTATTGGACGAGTTCACCTACCCGCTGAAGTGGGGCTGGTTGGACATCGACGAGGTAGTCGATGCGTTGCGGACTCGGCCCGGCAAACAGCACGTGGTGATCACCGGGCGCGATGCCCCACCGGCGCTGCTCGGGGTCGCAGATCTCGTCACCGAAATGGCCAAGGTCAAACACCCTATGGATGCGGGGCGCAAGGGTCAGAAAGGTATCGAATGGTGAGGCCACAAGCCCGATGACCTCGGTACCCGCGGTCGTCGTCGCCGCCGCCGCGTCGGGCAGCGGAAAGACCACGGTCGCAACTGGCCTGATCGGAGCCCTGCGTCAGGCTGGCCGCCGCGTCGCACCCTTCAAAGTTGGCCCGGACTTCATCGACCCCGGGTATCACGCCCTGGCAGCGGGCCGGCCTGGTCGCAACCTCGACTCGGTGTTGGTAGGTGAGCAGCTCATTGGCCCGCTGTACGCATACGGGGCGCATGCTGCGGACGTAGCCGTGATCGAAGGCGTGATGGGTCTGTTCGACGGGCGCATCGGGCTTGCCGCAACCAGCGCGGCGGCGGGGTCCACCGCGCGTATTGTGGGTCTGCTCGGTGCCCCGGTCTTGCTGGTGGTCGACGCGCGCGGTCAAAGCCACAGCATCGCCGCGCTGCTGCACGGTTTCGCTACCTTCGACACCGGGACGCGGGTCAGCGGTGTCATCCTCAACCGGGTCGGGTCGGACAGACACGAGATGGTGCTTCGCCAAGCCTGCGAGCAGGTCGGGATCCCGGTGCTCGGAGCGATTCCACGCGTTGCCGAATTAGAGCTTCCGACAAGGTATCTAGGTCTGCTGACTGCTGTCGAATACGGCCGCAAGGCGCGGCTCGCTGTGGACGCGATGACCTCCCTGGTCGCTCGGCACGTCGACCTTGCCGCGGTGTTGGCGTCCGCGGGCAGCCGGCCTGCCGGTGCGCCATGGGATCCGGCGGCTGCGGTAGGCGAGTGTCGTTGCCAAACCCGACCGGTGGTGGCGATGGCGTCGGGCAAGGCATTCAGCTTCGGCTACGCCGAACATGCGGAGCTTTTGCGGGCGGCTGGCGCCGATGTGGTCGAGTTCGATCCGCTCAGCCAGCCGCTGCCCGACGACACGGCCGCGGTGCTCTTGCCGGGCGGATTCCCCGAACAGTTCGTCTCAGAGTTGTCGGCCAACGAGGTCGTGCGTCGCCAGATCAGCGAGCTAGCTGCTACCGGCGTACCGGTGCATGCGGAATGCGGCGGCCTGATCTATCTGGTTTCCGAACTCGACGGACACCCGATGTGCGGAGTGCTGGCTGGTTCGGCCCGGTTCACTCAGCACCTCACACTGGGCTATCGCGACGCTGTCGCGGTTGCCGACTCGCCGCTGTATTCAGTCGGCCAGCGAACGATAGGGCACGAATTCCACCGCACTGCGGTGGAATTCACAGACAGTTACCCGCCGGCGTGGGCGTATCGCGGTCAGCACGCGGGCTCAGGCACGGATGCGATGCGCGAAGGCGTGGTGCATGGCGGCGTGCACGCTTCATACCTGCATACTCATCCGGCTGCCGCTCCGGATGCGGTGGCGCGCTTTGTGGCGAATGCTGCGGCGCATACGCCTGGTTAGCGGTGCATGGGTGTCGATCCGCCTCGCCCGTCGTCAACGCCGCGCTGGCGATCGCCGCGTGGTTGTTTGGTGTCGATCCGCCTCGCCCGTCGTCAACGCCGCGCTGGCGATCGCCGCGTGGTTGTTTGGTGTCGATCCGCCTCGCCCGTCGTCAACGCCGCGCTAGCGATCGCCACTAGGCTTGGCGGGTGTCCCAGAGTGCGTACCTGGTCGGATTGCGGCTAGCCGGCAAGAAAGCCGTCGTGGTCGGCGGAGGTACGGTCGCCCAGCGGCGGCTGCCCTTGCTCATCGCCAGCGGCGCGGACGTGCATGTCATCGCGCGTACCGCCACCCCCGCCGTCGAGGCGATGGACCAGGTCACCTTGTCGGTGCGCGACTACCGAGACGGTGACCTCGACGGCGCCTGGTACGCCATTGCTGCCACCGACGACGCGCAAGTGAACGCAGCTGTTGTCGCCGAGGCCGATCGTCGCCGCATCTTTTGTGTCCGAGCCGACATCGCTGTCGAGGGGTCGGCGGTCACCCCGGCGTCGTTTGGCTACGCGGGGCTGTCGATAGGTGTGTTGGCTGGCGGCGAGCATCGCCGTTCGGCGGCGATCCGATCGGCCATCCGTGAGGCTTTGCAACAGGGGCTTATTACCACCGAAGGCTCTGGAAGTACCGACGTCGTGCGTGGTGGGGTAGCACTGGTCGGCGGCGGTCCCGGCGATCCTGAACTGATTACTGTGCGCGGGCGCCGGCTGCTCGCCCATGCCGATGTTGTGGTCGCTGACCGACTAGCACCGCCCGAACTGCTCGCCGAGCTACCGCCGCAGGTGGAGGTAATCGACGCCGCCAAAATCCCCTACGGCCGCGCGATGGCGCAGGACGCAATCAATGCGGTGATGATTGAACGGGCCCGTTCGGGGAGCTTTGTGGTGCGCCTCAAAGGTGGCGATCCGTTTGTGTTCGCTCGCGGCTACGAGGAGGTGCTGGCGTGTGCTGACGCCGGTGTTCCGGTGACCGTTGTACCGGGTGTGACAAGTGCCATAGCGGTACCTGCGCTGGCGGGCGTTCCGGTCACGCAGCGAGGTATGAACCATGAATTTGTCGTGGTCAGTGGCCATATTGCGCCCGACCACCCCGAATCGTTAGTGAATTGGGACGCATTGGCTGCGATGACGGGCACCATTGTTTTGCTCATGGCGGTCGAGCGCATTGAATTATTTGTCGATGCCCTATTAAAAGGCGGGCGACCTGCGGATACGCCGGTGCTCGTGGTTCAGCAGGGGACGACACCAGCCCAGCAGACGCTGCGGGCGACGCTTGCCGACACGCCGGAGAAAGTTCGTTCGGAAGGTATTCGACCTCCCGCGATCATCGTTATTGGGGCGGTGGCGGCCTTCGGGGGTTTAAACCTTTCTTAAGATTACTGTAAGGTAACCCGCTATGACGGCTCTCAACGACACAGAGCGGGCAGTCCATAATTGGACATCGGATAGCTCAGAACGTCGTGTTCCGGGGCGTTCGGCGCGCTCAGCAGAGACCGCTTCGGGTCGCACGACCAGTTATTACCCCACGTGGCTGCCGTCCTTCGGCTTCATCGCCGCGGTCACCGCTATCGGTGGAATGCAGTTGCTAGCGACGATGGACAGCACCGTCGCCATTGTCGCCCTTCCTAAGATTCAGAACGAGCTGAGCTTGACCGATGCCGGTCGTAGCTGGGTGATCACCGCGTACGTGTTGACATTCGGCGGGCTGATGCTGCTCGGTGGGCGCCTTGGTGACACGATCGGGCGCAAACGCACGTTCATTGTCGGCGTCGCCCTATTCACCATCTCCTCAGTGCTGTGTGCGGTCGCGTGGGACGAAGCGACGTTGGTTATCGCTCGGTTGTCGCAGGGGATAGGCTCGGCGATCGCTTCTCCGACCGGGCTTGCGTTGGTGGCGACGACTTTCCCGAAAGGTCCCGCCCGCAACGCCGCCACCGCTGTATTCGCCGCGATGACCGCACTCGGCTCGGTGATGGGGCTTGTGGTTGGTGGCGCGTTGACCGAGGTGTCATGGCGGCTGGCGTTCCTGGTCAACGTGCCGATCGGGCTACTCATTGTCTACTTGGCCCGCACAGCGCTGCGGGAAACGAACCGTGAGCGGATGAAGCTCGACGCTACCGGGGCCATGCTGGCCACCTTGGCGTGCACCGCCGCCGTTTTCGCCTTCTCGATTGGCCCGGAGAAGGGGTGGGCCTCCGGCATCACTGTCGGCTCGGGTCTGGTGGCCTTGGCGGCCGGAATAGCTTTCGTCGTGGTCGAACGAACAGCGGAAAACCCGGTTGTGCCGTTCCACCTCTTCCGTGACCGAAACCGGTTGGTGACATTCGGTGCCATCCTTCTGGCTGGTGGCGTCATGTTTAGCTTGACCGTCTGCATCGGGCTTTACGTGCAGGACATTCTGGGGTACAGCGCGTTGCGCGCGGGCATCGGTTTCATCCCGTTCGTCATCGCGATGGGTATCGGCCTGGGCATTTCTTCGCAGCTGGTATCACGGTTTTCGCCGCGCGTATTGACAATCGGCGGTGGCTGGCTGCTGTTGGTCGCAATGCTCTACGGCTCGGCGTTCATGCATCGTGGCGTGTCTTACTTCCCCCACCTGGTTATGCCAATCGTTGTCGGCGGCATCGGCATTGGGATGGTTGTTGTTCCACTGACCCTGTCGGCGATCGCCGGTGTCGGTTTTGACCAGATCGGTCCGGTATCGGCAATCGCGTTGATGCTGCAAAGCCTGGGCGGACCGTTGGTGCTCGCGGTCATTCAGGCTGTGATCACTTCGCGCACTTTGTACCTGGGCGGTACTACAGGTCCGGTGAAGTTCATGAGCGATGTCCAGTTAAGCGCGCTTGATCACGGTTACACCTACGGCTTGCTATGGGTGGCCGGTGCCGCCGTCCTCGTCGGCTGCATGGCGTTGTTCATCGGGTACACCCCCGCGCAGGTCGCCCATGCGCAAGAGGTCAAGGAAGCGATTGACGCCGGAGAGCTGTAGGCGTTCCGCCTCCTGCTAGGGCAGGCGGTCGCTGCCGGGTTCCGGGTCGTCGGTAGGTCTTGGCTAAAGGGCGACGCGCTTCACCCAACGCCGCGCCGTGCCGGATTGCCACTAGGCTTGCGGCCTGTGATCATCCGGATGTCAGAGCTTTTCTTGCGTACTCTGCGCGAAGACCCCGCCGACGCCGAAGTGGCCAGCCACAGGTTGCTGGTCCGGGCCGGATACATCCGGCCTGTCGCACCTGGGCTGTACACCTGGCTGCCGCTGGGGTTGCGCGTACTCCGCAACATCGAACGAGTCGTGCGTGACGAGATGAACGCGATCGGCGGCCAGGAGATCTTGTTTCCCGCTTTACTACCGCGAGCGCCGTATGAAACCACGAACCGATGGACGGAGTACGGCGAAGGGGTGTTTCGGCTTCAGGATCGCCGCGGCAACGACTATCTGCTGGGCCCCACCCACGAGGAGCTGTTCACCCTGACTGTGAAAGGCGAATACAGCTCCTATAAGGATTTTCCGCTCACGCTGTACCAAATCCAGACCAAATATCGCGACGAAGCGCGGCCGCGGGCGGGCATTCTTCGTGGCAGGGAATTCGTCATGAAGGACTCGTACTCGTTCGATATAGACAGTGCCGGGCTCAAAGCGGCCTATCACGCGCACCGGGATGCCTACCAACGCATATTCGATCGGCTGCAGGTTCGCTACGTGATTGTGGCCGCGGTATCCGGCGCCATGGGGGGCAGCGCTTCTGAAGAGTTCCTGGCCGAGAGCCCAATCGGTGAAGACACCTTCGTGAGGTGTCCGCAGTCGGGCTACGCGGCCAACGTCGAAGCGGTAGCCACGGCCCGTCCAGAGACGCTGCCGATCGATGGTCTACCCGAAGCCGTTGTTTACGACACCGGCGACACACCTACCATCGCCAGTCTTGTGGCGTGGGCGAATGAGGCTGAACTGGGCCGCACGATCACCGCTGCGGACACCCTGAAAAACGTCATGATCAAGGTCCGCCAACCTGGGGGGGACTGGGATCTGCTCGCCATCGGCGTGCCCGGTGACCGTGAGGTCGACGACAGGCGGCTGGCTGCCGCGTTGGACCCGGCCGAATACGCGTTACTCAACGATGACGACTTTCACAGATACCCGTTTCTGGTGAAGGGATACATTGGGCCGAAAGCATTGCAGGACAATGGTGTTCAATTCCTCGTCGACCCGCGAGTGGTGGACGGCAGCAGCTGGATCACCGGGGCGGACCAGCATGGTCGGCATGTCGTTGGTTTGGTCGCCGGACGCGACTTCACCGCCGACGGCATCATCGAGGCTGCTGAGGTGCGTGAAGGCGATCCCTCCCCTGATGGTGCCGGTCGGCTGGTGATGGCTCGCGGAATCGAGATTGGGCATATCTTCCAGCTTGGTCGCAAATACACCGATGCCTTCACCGCGGACGTGCTGGGCGAGGACGGCAAGCCGGTACGACTGACCATGGGTTCCTACGGCATTGGCGTGTCGCGGCTGGTTGGCGTGATCGCTGAGCAACACAACGACGAGCTGGGTTTGTGCTGGCCGCCAGCTATCGCGCCGTTTGACGTCCACCTGGTCATCGCCAACAAAGACGGCCAGGCTCGAGCCGGAGCCACGGAGCTGGCCGGCGAGTTGGATCGCCTAGGTGTTGCTGTGCTGCTCGATGACCGACAGGCGTCGCCCGGGGTCAAATTCAAGGACGCCGAGCTGCTGGGGATGCCCTGGATTGTCGTGGTGGGTCGGGGCTGGGCAGACGGTGTGGTCGAGCTACGTAACCGAGCCGCCGGTCATAAGCGCGAGCTGGCCGCCGGCCCGACTCTGGCGACCGATATCACGGCCGCCGTCAGAGGATAGCGATGGGCCCGGAACGAGGCACGGATCGAGCTACTCGGTGCCGCCGGGGAAAGCCGAGGTAATGGGCCAAGCGCCCAAAGCTCGGTTCCAGCGCGCCGCCAGGACAGCGCTCTGGGTTAGAGCGGTCGAAGCAAACGCACGATCATCCGCTGTCTTCGCGTGCTCGATGACTGCGCGCCAGGCAGTCGCGCCGTCACTTTCCATGCGCACCGCGAGTCGCGCCGCGTCCGCGCCGCTGTCTAGCTGCATGGGCAATTGGTAGCCGGCGGCGGCGACCGGTGGGGATACTTTTCGGGCGGTCAGCATCGCAATGACGTCGTCGCGACGCTGACGGTGCTGGTGCAGCGCTTCGACTACCAACGGGTTCGCGCTGGGGGGCGACAGCGCGGACACGATGCCGTAGCCGTAGATGGTGGCGTGTTCGATGGCGAGGGCATCGCACAGCGCCTCATTGTTCGTGTCCTCGCTGTTGGGAGACCGCTTACGGGTGGTTGCTGGAGTCGGTTCGGCGGAGGTCATATGGACGGACCGCCGGAGGCCAACGCAACTTCGTAGGACGCGGTGCAGGAGGCGGCGATGGATGCGAGCAGCCCAGCTCGGTAACCCGACATTGTCGCTACCAGTCGGTTGGCGTCCTCTGCCGACCGACGCAACGAATCGACCACGTCGGGC
Organism: Mycobacterium sp.; assembly: GCF_965230835.1. Taxonomy (GTDB): domain Bacteria; phylum Actinomycetota; class Actinomycetes; order Mycobacteriales; family Mycobacteriaceae; genus Mycobacterium. Next base: position 692,976 of record NZ_CBDDLW010000002.1, on the reverse strand, counting down.
AGCGACGGTGGCGGCGGCGGGGGGGCTTCCTCGGTTGGGTTGGGGCTAGGACTGGTGCTGGGGGAGTTGCCGGTGTCGGTGACAAGCTTGCCGGCTACTCGGGCAACCTCGGTGGCAAGAGCCCGGGCGTGCGCGGCGCGTTGGCCGGCCACTACGGTCAGTGCGGCCGCCATCTGTGGCGGGTTCCCTACGTCTGCAGCGGCGGCGGTGGCAAGTGCGTTGTCATGCCGGGCTTGGCCCAACGGCCCCAGGAGCTGCTCGACTTGAGGCGTCTCGGGTGGGGACTCACCGCAGGCTGAGACCACCAACCCGAGTGCAGCAAGAGCAGCACCACCGGCGAGCGCGCCCCGCCTGTTGATGATGGGAACTGCTCGGTTCACAGCCACATCCTGCCACTAGGGCAGGGCGCCACGATGGAGGACACGGTGCGGTGCGGCCTCGACTACCCGATCGTGCGGCTATTCAGGATCCCTGGCGTATCGTTGGTAGCTAGCTCTCCTGGTTCCACCCGGCATGCGCCGGCGGGACCGCGGGAGCTGTCTGGGCAGCGACGTCTGCCAGACGACCGGACAACTCAAGATGAGGAGCTCGCCTTGACCACCGGGCTACCTTCGCAGACGCAGGTATTCGAGCTACTCGGCGCAGAGTTCGCGCGCGCCGGCTACGAGATCGAGGACGTGGTAATCGACACGCGGGCTCGGCCTCCGCGGATTACTGTGATCGCCGACGGCGATTCTGCCCTCGACCTGGACACGATATCCACGTTGTCACGCTCGGCGTCGGTTTTGCTGGATGGCTTGGATAGCGTCCGGGAGCGTTATGTCCTTGAGGTCAGCTCACCCGGGGTGGAACGACCGCTGACCAGCGAAAAGCACTTCCGCCGCGCGAGGGGCCGCAAGGTCGAACTGGTGTTGTCCGACGGAGCGCAGCTGACGGGTCGAGTTGGTGAGACGCGTGATGGTGTGGTGACGCTGGTTGTCCGGCAGGACCGGGATTGGGTGGTGCGTCAGATTCGATTACTCGATGTCGCAAAAGCTGTTGTCCAGGTTGAATTTTCGCCGCCAGCCCAGGCGGAACTGGAATTAGCGACGATGGGTCGGGCTGGGATGGAGGCCGGAGCGTGAACATTGACATGGCCGCGCTGCACGCGATCGAGGTTGACCGAGGTATTTCGGTCAATGAACTGCTCGAAACGATAAAGTCCGCTCTGCTCACCGCCTACCGCCACACCCAGGGACATCAGACCGAGGCGCGAATAGAGATCGATCGGAAAACGGGTGTGGTGCGGGTGATCGCCACCGAGACGGACGACGACGGCAATCTCATCAGCGAATGGGACGACACCCCTGAAGGCTTCGGTCGTATCGCGGCCACCACGGCACGCCAGGTGATGCTGCAGAGGTTTCGTGACGCCGAGAACGAACGCACCTATGGCGAGTTCTCCACCCGAGAGGGCGAGATCGTCGCGGGAGTGATCCAACGAGACAGCCGGGCCAATGCGCGCGGGCTGGTCGTGGTCCGGATGGGTAGCGAGACGAAGGCATCCGAGGGAGTGATCCCGGCCGCAGAACAAGCCCCCGGCGAGAGCTACGAGCACGGCAACCGACTGCGCTGTTACGTGATCGGTGTAACTCGCGGTTCCCGCGAGCCGATGATCACCTTGTCTCGTACCCACCCCAACCTGGTACGGAAGCTGTTTTCCCTGGAGGTCCCCGAGATTGCGGACGGTTCGGTGGAGATCGTGGCGGTGGCCCGTGAAGCCGGCCACCGCTCCAAGATCGCAGTGGCATCGCGCGTCCCGGGTCTGAATGCGAAGGGTGCTTGCATTGGCCCGATGGGGCAACGAGTTCGCAACGTCATGAGCGAGCTTTCCGGGGAGAAGATCGACATCATCGACTACGACGACGATCCGGCCCGATTCGTCGCCAATGCGTTGTCGCCGGCCAAAGTGGTTTCGGTGTCAGTGATCGACCAGACCGCTCGGGCAGCCCGCGTTGTGGTGCCCGACTTCCAATTGTCGCTGGCCATCGGCAAGGAAGGTCAGAATGCGCGGCTGGCTGCTCGGCTAACGGGATGGCGTATTGACATCCGCGGCGACTCGCCGGGGAATCCGTCCGGCCACGTCGAACAGGACGCGAGTAGCGGCATGGCACATGAGCGCTAGCCCGGCGACGGATTCTGCGGGGTGCTGGGCCCCCAACCTTGTGGTGCATTGCCGGGCGGTTATAGCTGCCGGTCGGGTGACGCTAGACTAAGCCGTGATCCAGCGCGAGCTTTCGGTCTCGGCGCACCAACGCCCGGATAGTCCCAGCGGACCGGTGCGGACGTGTATCGGGTGCCGGAAGCGAGAGTTGGCCGTCGAACTGCTTCGAGTGGTGGCTGTGTCGACCGGGAACGGCAACTGCGCCGTGATCGTTGATACAGGCATTAGCCTGCCGGGGCGGGGTGCGTGGCTGCATCCCGTGCCGCGGTGCGTACAACAAGCGATCCGGCGGAGAGCTTTTGCCAGAGCGCTGCGCATCACCGGTTTACCGGACACATCCGCGGTGGTCGAGTACGTAGGTGCTCTCGAAGTGCCTTCGACCACCGAGCAACAGAATAGGTAGCAACGAATATGAGTACACCGTGAAGTCCCGATGACCATGCGTCATAGCTAAACCCGAGGCGCGGCCCACGACTGTCGCCTCATGGACAGGAGATGTAGTGGCAGGTAAGGCCCGCGTACACGAGTTGGCTAAGGAACTCGGTGTTACCAGCAAGGAAGTTCTCGCCCGGCTGAATGAGCAGGGCGAATTTGTCAAGTCGGCGTCGTCGACGGTTGAAGCGCCCGTAGCACGGCGTCTTCGCGAGTCATTCGGTGGCGCCAAACCGGCGCCCGCCAAGGACGCGGCAAAAAGTCCCGCGAAGGGCGAAGTAAAAGGTCCCGCCAAAGCTCCTGACAAGGGCCCCGACAAGCCTCTCAGCGACGCGGTGCGAAGCGCTGCTGGCAACGGAGAGGCGATCGGCGCACCTGCAGTGGCCGCCGAATCCGGCGCAGCGGCGACTGCCACCGCTCAAGCCACACCGCCGGCGGCCGCCGCAGCGCCGGCCGCTGCAACGACTTCGGCTCCGGAACAGCCGCCAACACCTAGACCGGGAAAGCCGCCCGGCCATCCGACACCGCATCCAGGCATGGCTCCCGGAGCTCGGCCGGGTCCGGCGCCAAAGCCGGGGGCGCGTGCTCCGCGCGTCGGCAACAATCCGTTCTCATCGGCGCAACCTGTAGACCGACCCATTCCACGTCCGCCGGCCTCACGTCCTGGAGCGCCCAGGCCAGGTGCGCCACGTCCGGGAGCTTCGCCGAGCAGCATGCCGCCACGTCCCGGTGGTGCCGCTGGGGGACCCCGCCCGCCGCGTTCCGGCGCGCCGCGACCCGGCGGCCGTCCTGGTGGGCCGGGCGGCGGTCGCTCCGACACGGGCGGCGGCAACTACCGCGGCGGTGGGGGCGGCGGGGCGGGTGCGCCACCCGGCGGCGGCTTCCGCGGGCGTCCCGGCGGGGGCGGGCCCGGTGGCGGTCGTCCTGGGCAGCGCGGCGGAGCTGCTGGCGCGTTCGGACGGCCGGGCGGTGCGCCCCGGCGCGGCCGCAAGTCCAAGCGGCAGAAGCGTCAGGAATACGACTCCATGCAGGCGCCAGTTGTCGGCGGTGTGCGGTTGCCGCACGGCAACGGCGAAACCATCCGATTGGCACGTGGCGCGTCGCTGTCGGATTTCGCCGAGAAGATCGACGCCAACCCGGCTGCCCTCGTGCAGGCGCTGTTCAATCTCGGCGAGATGGTGACGGCGACACAATCGGTCGGCGACGAGACGCTTGAGTTGCTGGGCAGCGAGATGAACTACAACGTTCAGGTTGTCAGCCCAGAAGACGAGGACCGCGAGCTACTTGAATCCTTCGATCTCTCCTACGGCGAGGATGCCGGGGACGAGTCGGCGCGCCAGACCAGGCCGCCAGTAGTGACGGTGATGGGTCACGTCGACCACGGTAAGACTCGGCTGCTGGACACGATTCGACAAGCCAACGTTCGTGAGGCTGAAGCTGGCGGCATTACCCAGCACATTGGTGCCTACCAGGTCGGAGTCAATCTGGATGGCGCCGAGCGGTTGATTACTTTCATCGACACCCCCGGCCATGAGGCGTTCACCGCAATGCGTGCACGTGGGGCCAAAGCCACCGATATCGCCATCCTGGTGGTAGCGGCTGACGATGGGGTGATGCCGCAGACTATTGAGGCTGTCAACCATGCGCAGGCCGCTGATGTGCCGATCGTGGTTGCGGTCAACAAGATCGACAAGGAGGGGGCCGACCCGGCCAGGATCCGTGGCCAGCTCACCGAATACGGTTTAGTGGCCGAGGAATTCGGCGGCGAAGCGATGTTCGTCGACATCTCGGCGAAGGCGGGCACCAACATCGAGGCATTGCTCGAGGCGGTGCTGCTGACGGCTGACGCCGCCCTGGACCTGCGCGCCAACCCCGATATGGAAGCCCAGGGAGTGGCGATCGAAGCGCACCTGGACCGTGGTCGCGGGCCGGTCTCCACCGTCCTCGTGCAGCGCGGCACACTGCGGGTTGGCGACTCTGTCGTTGCTGGCGATGCGTATGGCCGTGTTCGTCGGATGGTCGACGAACACGGCGAAGATATAGAGGCTGCGCTCCCGTCGCGTCCGGTACAGGTGATCGGTTTCACGTCGGTGCCCGGCGCAGGCGACAACTTCCTCGTCGTCGACGAGGATCGTATCGCCCGCCAAATCGCCGACCGGCGCAGCGCCCGCAAGCGCAACGCCTTGGCGGCGCGCAGTCGCAAGCGGATCAGCCTCGAGGACCTGGATTCGGCTCTCAAGGAAACCAGCCAGCTGAACCTGATCCTCAAGGGCGACAACGCCGGTACTGTCGAGGCGCTGGAAGAGGCCTTGATGGGCATCCAGGTCGACGACGAGGTGGTGTTGCGCGTTATCGACCGTGGCGTCGGTGGCATCACCGAGACCAACGTCAACCTGGCGTCCGCCTCGGACGCGGTGATCATCGGGTTCAATGTCCGAGCTGAGGGCAAGGCAACTGAGCTGGCCACTCGCGACGGCGTGGACATCCGCTACTACTCGATTATCTACCAGGCGATCGACGAGATCGAGAAGGCATTGCGCGGCTTGCTCAAGCCGGTCTACGAAGAGGTCCAGCTGGGTCGTGCCGAGATTCGGGCGCTGTTTCGCTCCTCCAAGGTTGGCCTTATCGCCGGTTGCCTGATCACCTCCGGTGTGGTGCGTCGCAACGCAAAGGCTCGGCTGTTGCGGGACAACATCGTGGTTACCGAAAACCTCTCGGTGGTCTCGTTGCGCCGGGAAAAGGACGATGTGACAGAGGTTCGCGACGGCTTCGAGTGCGGTATCACGTTGGGCTACTCCGACCTCAAGGAGGGCGACGTCATCGAGTCTTACGAGCTGGTTCAGAAAGAACGCACTTAATGGATGAACTGATATGGGGCATCCACGGTGGCTAGGAGGCCTGGCCATGGCTGACCCAGCCCGGGCGCGCCGGTTGGCCAAACGGGTCTGCACGATCGTCGCGTCGGCGATCGAGTATGAGATCAAGGATCCGGGGCTGTTCGGGGTGACCATCACCGACGCGAAGGTGACCGGCGACCTGCACGATGCGACGGTCTACTACACGGTGATGGGACACACATTGGATGACGAGCCGGACTACGCGGGCGCCGCAGCGGCGCTGGAGCGGGCTAAGGGCGTGCTGCGAACCAAGGTTGGGGCGGGTACCGGTGTGCGCTTCACCCCTACCTTGACATTCACCAGGGATACGACATCCGACAGTGTGCATCGGATGGAGGAGCTGTTGGCCCGCGCTCGCGCCGCGGACGCTGACCTGGCTCGGGTACGGGTTGACGCCAAGCCTGCGGGTGAGGCTGATCCCTACCGTTCTGGTGGCTCGGTAGCCGTACCACCGAATTCCGCCGGAGTAGACATTCGACCTTGCGATGGGCACGAGGCTGTGGGCGCTGGTGACAACGATCGATCCGAAGACTGAGCTAGCCGCAGAGCGGCGTCACAACGGGCTCGCGGGGGCCCGCGTCGACGCTGTTGGCGCCGCTGAACTTCTGTCGGCCGTGGCCCGGGTCGCGGTGATCTGCCACGTGCATCCCGACGCCGACACCGTTGGCGCCGGTCTGGCTCTGGCAGCGGTGCTCGACGCATGCGGCAAACAGGTGGAGGTCGCTTTCGCCGAGCCTGCGGCACTGCCGGAGTCGCTTCAATCGCTGCCCGGCTGCCACCTGTTGGTCAGGCCTGAGCAGATGTGCCGCGACATCGATTTGGTGGTGACCGTCGACGTTCCGACCGTCAAGCGGCTCGGCGCTCTAAGCGATTTAGCGGGCCCCGACCGGGAGCTACTGGTTATCGACCATCACGCTTCCAACGACATGTTCGGCACGGCCAATTTCGTCGACCCGTCAGCAGATTCCACCACGATGATGATTGCCGAAATTCTCGATGCGTGGGGCAAGCCGATCGATGTTGACGTAGCGCACTGCATTTACGCCGGGTTGACCACAGACACCGGGTCGTTTCGGTGGGCTAGCGCACGCGCCCTTCGGCTCGCGGCCCGGCTGGTCGAGATAGGCGTGGACAACGCGGCGATTAGTCGCTCATTGATGGACAGCCATCCGTTCGCGTGGTTGCCGATGCTGTCGAGGGTTTTGGGTTCTGCGAAATTGTTGCCCGAGGCGGCGAATGGTCACGGCTTGGTCTATGTCGTCGTCGATAACAAGGACTGGGTCAGCTCACGTCCGGAGGAAGTCGAGTGCATCGTCGATATCGTGCGCACTACCCAGCAGGCTGAAGTCGCAGCGGTCTTCAAGGAAGTCGATCTGCAGCGGTGGTCGGTTTCGATGCGGGCCAAGGTCAACGTGGATCTGGCAGCAATCGCGGCCGGATTCGGTGGTGGCGGCCACCGGCGGGCCGCCGGGTATTCGACTGCCGGCTCGATCGATGACGTTGTGGCGTCGCTGCGCGCGGCGCTTGGCTGACAGTCTTGAGTGAAGCCGGGCCCGAGGCTGCCCGACCCGCCGCAGGGGGCAAGCAGATCGCGCAGTTGGCGTTGCCCGCGTTGGGCGTGCTGGCTGCGGAGCCGTTGTACCTGTTGTTTGACACCGCGGTGGTCGGGCGCCTTGGGGCGCTGCCCTTGGCGGGTCTGGCTATCGGAATCTTGGTGCTCGGCCTGGTTGGCTCCCAAGCGACGTTTCTGTCCTACGGCACCACCGCGCGCTCGGCTCGCCGCTTTGGAGCGGCCGATCGGGTAGGGGCGGTCACCGAGGGCGTCCAGGCCACCTGGTTGGCCTTGGGGCTTGGCTTTTTGACTGTCGCCGCGGTGGAGGCCGCTGCTGTGCCCTTGGTGTCAGTGATTGCCGGGGCGAACCCCGGGGATCCGAAAGGCTCGGGAAGTGGAGCCATCGCCGCCGCGGCGCTGCCCTGGCTGCGAATCGCTATCCTGGGCGCTCCCGCGATACTCGTGTCGCTTGCGGGAAATGGTTGGATGCGCGGAGTGCAGGACGCCGTGCGGCCGCTGCGTTATGTGGTAGCCGGTTTCGGGGTGTCGGCACTTTTGTGCCCGCCGCTAGTTTACGGCTGGCTAGGGCTGCCCCGGATGGAGTTGGCCGGCTCCGCGGTGGCCAACTTAGTCGGTCAGTGGTTGGCGGCGCTGCTTTTCGGGGCAGCACTGCTGGCTGAGCGGGTGCCGCTGCGCTTTGACCGTGTCGTTGTGACCGCCCAACTGGCCATGGCTCGTGACCTGATCGTGCGAAACCTTGCCTTTCAGGTTTGTTTCGTCTCGGCAGCGGCGGTGGCCGCTAGATTCGGCGCTGCCGCGCTCGCGGCTCACCAGGTGGTGATGCAGCTGTGGGGGTTTTTGGCCCTGGTACTTGATTCGCTGGCTATTGCCGCGCAGTCGTTGGTGGGTGCCGCGTTGGGGGCAGGTGACGTTGGGCACGCCAAGTGGGTGGCTTGGCGGGTGACAGTTTTTTCGCTGCTGCCGGCGGGACTGTTGGCCGCGATATTGGCGACCGGTAGCACGGTGTTGCCCGGATTGTTCACCCACGATGGATCGGTGCTCGCTGCGATCGGAGTGCCGTGGTGGTTCATGGTGGCTCAGTTGCCGGTTGCCGGGGTCGTGTCCGGGATCCGGTGTAAATAGGGAGCACGCGCGTAGGTTCCGCTTCACGACCTGCAAGTCTGCGAAGAAGGAGTCACGCCCGTGCCTGTCCGCGTATCAGCGACCGACCGTATCCGCACCAAAATCGACGCCCTGTTCGCCGAGGATCGGGAACTGCCTGAAATCCTTGAAGAAATCGCCCGCCTCGGCGCCCAGCTACTGATGCAGGCGGCCCTGGAGGCTGAGGTCACCGAGTTCCTCGGTCGTGAACGCTACCAACGTACCGCCGCCTGTGCCGACGCTAACGGCGGTTCGCGCAACGGATATCGGCCGGTGACCATCAAGACCACCACAGGTGCGGTCACCTTGGAGCGGCCGAAACTGCGTGGCACCATGCAAGCGTTCGCCTCTCGGCTGTTCGGTAAGCATGTGACGAAAACCAACGCCCTGGAAACGCTGGTGATCGCCTCGTTCATCCGCGGCCTGTCCGTCCGGGATGTCAAGGCCACCCTCGCTGAAGCGCTCGGCGATCAGGCGGCGATCTCCAAGTCCGCGGTTTCGGAAGTCTGTAAGGCGATCCGGGCCGAATACCAGGCGTGGGCTCGTCGCCCACTCGGTGAGATCGCTCTGGACTACCTGTTTTTGGACGCCAGTTTCTTTCGGATGCATCCCGGGTCGCCGGCCGAGCCTGTGCTCGCCGCCTGGGGCGTCACCACCGAGGGCAAACCCGTGTTCGTCGGATTGTCACCCGGGACCGGAGAGTCCACCGACGCGTGGTCCGACTTCCTGACCGACCTGCGCGAACGCGGTCTTGCCACTCCGCTGCTGATCGTCTCTGACGGCGCCAAGGGACTGATCGCAGCCATCGAACAAATCTACCCAAAAGCGTTGCGCCAGAGATGTCTTATTCATCGCCTTCGCAACGTGCTTGCGAAGATCCCCACCGGGATGCAAGTCGAGGTCCGTGACGGATACTGGGCGATTTTTGATACCACCGGCCTGGGTATCGAGCCGGGACCGCAGCTGGTTGAGATCGTCGACAAGCGGATCGAGGCGTTCGCCGCTAAATACTCCGACCTCTACCCGGCGGCTATGCGGATCCTGCTCACCGACAAAGCAGGGCTGACCGCCTATCTGCGGTTTCCGGTTGAACACCATGGCCGCGTTCGGCACTCAAATTTCATTGAGCGCTCCTTTGGAGAAACTAAGCGACGGACCAAGGTCATTGGCCGATTCCCCGGCGAGACCAGCGCCATCAGCCTGGTGTGGGCCGTGCTCGACCGCGCCTCGGCCGGTTGGCGCGGCCTCACCATGACACCGGTCGGCACCCGACTGCTGCAAGACCTACGCCGATCCCTGCTCGACTCACCCCGCCAACTGCGACCGCCTCAAAGTCAAGCACCTACCGGCCAGGCAGATCCCGTCTCCGCCACGGCGTAGCGAGGCGCACGCACGCGTGACGACGCCCACCCGGTCCCAGTAAGGGGAGGTGAGGGAAACCGTTTGCCACGGCGGCGTGGCCGTGGTCGATAGCCTGCACAATGTGGATCTGAATGGGATGACAGCGGTGGTGACCGGCGCAGCTAGTGGCATCGGGCGCGCGTTGGCGCATGCACTGGCCGACCGTGGAGCCAACCTCGTGCTCGCCGACATCGACACCGTCACATTGAGCGAAGTTTCGCAGTCACTGGGGGCACAAGCGGTTCCCACTGACGTTGCCATGCCGGATGCGGTCGAATCGCTCGCTGAAGCCGCCGGCGACGCCCGGGTCGTGTGCCTGAACGCCGGAATCACCGGTAGGAGCTTTGGTGCTCCGTGGGAAGTGGCCGCTCCTGACTGGAACAGGGTGTTCGCGGTCAACGTCGGTGGCGTTGTCAACGGCTTGCGTGCGTTCGTACCCAGACTGCTGGCCGCGAACCAGCCCGCGCACATCCTGATCACCGGCTCATTGGCTGGGGTGCTGACCTTTCCCAGCGGCGGCGCTTACGGACCCTCCAAGCACGCCGTCGTGGCCGTGGCCGAACACACCGCGCTGGCACTGGCCGACACGCCGATCGGCGTGAGCATGATCTGCCCCGCCCTGGTCTCGACAGGCATGTCCACCGACGGCATCGACCCCGCCGAGGTCGCTGCACAGGCGCTGGCCACTATCGACCGCGGAATCTTCGCTGCGGTCCCACCCGACTGGCAGCGCACCCTCATCACCGCGGCATCGCGTCGCGCCACTGGTCAGCGTCCCGAATCGCCTGCGGTCGCCACCTCGACCACGCAGAAACAACCACCAGCGCCCTCATAGCCCAAACATCGCCGGCGCACGAACCACGACCGGCCCGTACAACCCCCAACCCGCGAATCGACCTGCCGCCGAACCAGACGCCCGTATGCTAACAGCGGAGCGAAACTGGCCCTGCCTTTTACACCGGCATCTGGACGCAGCCGTTGCCGGAGTTGTTTTCGCGTTAGACGGTGTCCTGCTAGGCGCGAGCGACGCCGCATTCATGCGTACCGCAACCGTCATCAGCGCGCTGGCCGGTTTTCTGCCCTTGATCTGGCTATCGCTGGCGTACGGCTGGGGTCTAGCCGGGATCTGGTCGGGACTGAGCACGTTCATCGCACTGCGGCTGATCTTCGTCGGGTGGCGGTCGCTCAGCGGTCGGTGGGCGATAACGGGAGCGCCGTGAGCGGTACTGCGGTTTCGTCGAACGAGACCGGCGCCGGGCCGATACACTGCGCCGATGACGACGGCGCAGCAAACACGTGCGCCGAAGCGTCGACGGCGGCGACATCGACTATCGAGCGACCATGCGCTGTTTGTTCTCTTGGTCGGCCCCAACGTGGCGTTGCTGTTGCTGTTCGTCTACCGCCCGTTGGCGGACAATATCCGGCTGTCGTTCTTCGATTGGAACATCTCTGATCCCACGGCTCAGTTCGTCGGATTGTCTAACTACTCTGAATGGTTCGCTCGTTCGGATACGAGACAGATTGTGCTCAACACGGCGGTGTTCACCGCGGCGGCAGTGGTCGGCTCAATGGTCTTGGGGCTGGTTCTGGCGATGCTGCTTGATCAACCGCTGCGGGGACGCAACCTGGCGCGCTCGACAGTGTTCGCACCGTTTGTGATTTCCGGTGCCGCCGTCGGTCTGGCAGCCCAGTTTGTTTTCGACCCGCATTTCGGTGTGGTGCAGGATCTGTTGCATCGGATCGGGGTCAGCGTGCCCGATTTCTATCAGGAGCCGCACTGGGCCCTGTTCATGGTTACCGTCACCTATATTTGGAAGAACCTCGGCTACACCTTTGTCATCTATCTGGCTGCACTGCAGGGAGTGCGCCGGGACCTGTTGGAAGCAGCCGAAATCGATGGCGCGGGCCGGTGGGCCACTTTTTGCCGAGTGCTGTTGCCGCAACTGCGCCCGACGACGTTTTTCCTGTCGATTACGGTATTGATCAATTCGTTACAGGTCTTCGACATCATCAACGTCATGACCCGGGGTGGCCCGCTGGGCACTGGCACCACCACCATGGTTTACCAGGTGTATTTAGAGACATTCAGAAATTTCCGGGCAGGTTACGGTGCGACCGTCGCCACGATCATGTTCCTCGCTCTGCTGTTCATCACCTATTACCAGGTGCGGGTGATGGATCGGGGACAGCAGCGGTGACGCGAGGACGCCCCGGCAGGACCTCGCTGGTCCTTGGCTATGTCGCGATGGCGCTGGTTGGCGTGCTGATCGCGGGACCACTGGTATTCGTCTTCTTCACATCGTTCAAAGACCAGCCCGACATCTATTCGCAGCCAACCACCTGGTGGCCGCCGCGTTGGAATCCGCAGAACTATCGCACGGCTACCGAGCAGATTCCGTTCTGGATTTTTCTTCGCAACTCGGTGATTATCACCTCGGTCTTGGCCGCGGTGAAGTTCGCGCTCGGCGTGCTCAGCGCATTCGGCTTGGTTTTTGTGCGGTTCCCCGGAAGAACGGCGGTATTCGCGCTGATCATCGCCGCGCTGATGGTGCCTAACCAGATTACCGTGATTTCAAACTACGCGTTGATGTCGCAGTTGGGTCTGCGCAACACTTTTGCTGGCATCATCCTGCCACTCGCCGGGGTCGCGTTCGGAACCTTTTTGATGCGCAACCATTTTCTTTCGCTGCCAACCGAGATCATCGAGGCCGCTCGCATGGATGGCGCGCGTTGGTGGCAACTGCTGTTGCGGGTTGTGTTGCCGATGTCTGGGCCCACAATGGTGGCCTTCGGTATGATCACAGTGGTCAGCGAATGGAATGAGTACCTCTGGCCGTTCTTGATGTCCGACGACGAGTCGGTAGCGCCGCTGCCAGTGGGCCTGACGTTTCTCCAGCAAGCCGAGGGCGTGACGAACTGGGGTCCAGTGATGGCGGTAACCCTACTAGCTATGCTGCCGATTTTGCTTGTCTTCGTTGTCCTGCAACGGCATATGATCCGGGGCCTCACTTCAGGCGCGGTCAAGGGCTAGGGCGCGATGGTGGGTATCAACGCGTTGGACCGCCGGCAGTTCATGTCAGTGATGGGCACGGTGACTGCGGGGTTTGCAGCTGGCTGTGCCGGGATGGGCGGCAGCACGTCGGTGAAGTCGGGGTCGGGGCCGATTGCGTTCTGGTCGAATCATCCTGGTCAATCGACCGCAGTGGAACAGGAACTGATCCGACGCTTTCAGGAGCAGTTCCCGGATCTACCCGTTAAGCTGATCGACGCCGGCAAGGATTATGACGAAGTGGCGCAGAAGTTCAATGCTGCGCTCGTTGGAACCGACGTTCCAGACGTCGTCGTCCTGGATGATATTTGGTGGTTTCATTTCGCCCTCAGCGGTGTCATCGCTCCGATCGATGATCTTTTCTCTGAAATCGATTTAGAAACAACAGATTACGTCGACACGCTGCTGGCTGATTACGAATTCAACGGGAAACACTATGCGCTTCCTTACTCTTGCTCGACTCCGCTTTTCTACTACAACAAGGAACTATGGGAAAAGGCCGGACTGCCCGACCGTGGGCCGGTTAGTTGGCCAGAGTTCGACGAATGGGGCGGACGTCTACAGCGCGTCGTAGATGCTGGACGGTGGGCGCACGGTTGGGCGAATAACGAATTGATCTCTTGGACGTTCCAAGGGCTGAATTGGTCGTTCGGCGGCGCCTACTCTGACAAGTGGAATTTGATGTTCACCGAAGCTGCCACACTGTTGGCAGGCAACTTCTTTCGGGATTCCATCCATCGCAAGGGTTATGCTTCTATCGCCAATGACATCGCTAACGAGTTCGCAACTGGCATCGTGGCCTCGGCGGTGGCATCCACCGGAGACTTGATTGGTATCACCACTACGGCCCGATTCGACTTCGGTGCCGCACCGTTGCCCACCGGCCCGGGCGGAGCGCCGGCATGTCCGACGGGCGGGGCGGGGCTGGCGATTCCGGCGAAGCTGTCCGATGAGCGAAAGCTCAATGCGCTTAAGTTCGTTGCATTTGTTACCAACCCGGCGAACACTGGCTATTTCAGTCAGAACACGGGGTATCTCGCGGTGCGAAAGTCCGCTATCGATGACCCCGCAGAGCAGCGATACCTGGCCGACAATCCGCGCGCTCGAGTAGCACTCGATCAGCTTCCGCACACCCGCCTACAGGATTACGCTCGCGTCTTTCTGCCGGGCGGCGACCGTATCATCTCCGCTGGACTGGAATCTATCGGCTTGACGGGAGACGACGTATTTGCCACCTTCACCGAAGTTGAAAAGCGACTGCAGCTAATCCTGGATCGTCAGGTAAAGCGTAAGTTGCCGGGTTAGCGCCATGGCCAGAGTCGAGTACAACGGTGTCACCCATCGCTACCCTGGTGCCGTTGCGCCTACTGTCGACAATTTGGACCTCGACATCATCGACGGCGAATTCCTGGTGCTCGTCGGGCCTTCTGGTTGCGGTAAGTCCACCACGCTGCGAATGCTGGCTGGGCTGGAATCCGTGGAAAGCGGCCATATCACGATTGGCGACGTAGATGTGACGCACCTTCGGCCGCGAGAGCGCGACGTGGCGATGGTTTTTCAGAACTATGCTCTCTACCCGAACATGACGGTGGCCCAAAACATGGGTTTCGCATTGCGAAACTCCGGTATTTCACGGGCAGACACCCGGCGGCGAGTGGCCGATGTGGCTGACATGCTGGAACTGACCGCGCTACTTGACCGCAAGCCGTCCAAACTCTCGGGTGGTCAGCGGCAACGAGTTGCAATGGGACGCGCCATTGTTCGTCGGCCCCAAGTCTTCTGCATGGATGAGCCGCTGTCGAATCTGGATGCCAAGCTGCGGGTGAGCACCCGCTCGCAGATCTCCGGATTGCAGCGCCAGCTGGGCACAACCACTATCTACGTCACCCACGATCAGGGTGAAGCGATGACCATGGGCGACCGGGTAGCTGTGCTCAAAGATGGGGTGCTGCAGCAGGTTGACACCCCGCGGGCGTTGTATGACAAGCCGGTCAACACTTTTGTGGCTACTTTCATCGGGGCACCGGCAATGAATCTGATCGACGCCGCGGTGGCTGACGGCGTCGTGAAACTGCCCGACCTGTCGCTGGTGGCGTCTTAGGACTGGTGTAAAAACGCTGGGCGCATGTTCCTGGTGGTCATGTTACGCGGCGGTGGTGTCGGTCGTGGTTGTTGTGGTGGGGGGATGCAGTGGGCGGGGTGGCTCGAGCAGTTGGTGGCGTAGTTCTTGGAGGTGGCGGCTGGTCGCTGATGTTTGGGTGACTCCGCGCCAGCCGCGGCTGGCGCGGTCGAGGACGGCCCATACCAGCGACAGACAGCTGGTTTCGCCGGGTAGGCGGCCGATGACCTTGACCCGGCGACGGGATTCTCCGAAGGTGCGTTCGATGAGGTTGGAATGGCGGATGCGTGTCCAGTGTTGGCGGGGGAAGCGCAAATGCACGCTCAGCGAGGCGAAGTCGTTGGCCAGGCAAGCGACCGCGGCTGGGTAGAGCCCGCGGTATGTGGTGGTGAACTCCTCGGCGCGGCGGGTGGCTTCATCCACGGCCTGCTGGCCGGGTGGCTGGTCAATGTCATCGAAGATCGACCAGAACGCGGCTTTGATCTCGTCCTGGACCGCGACAGGTGTCTTGGCGATGACGTTACGGCAGCGATGGATCAGACACCGCTGACGCAGGCTTGCCGGAAACGTGGTCTCCCATGCGGCGATCAGGCCCGGCGCCCCGTCGGAGATGCCCAGTAGCGGCGGGCGTAGTCCCCGGTTCCTCAGGTCAGCCAAGAAGTCGGCCCACGCATCAGCCGACTCCGCTGCGGCTGGGGCCAGCCCAATAAACAGGGGCTTGCCGTCGGTGCAGATGCCCCAGGCGGCCAGCACCGGCTCGGCCGGGGCGTTGGGATGCATCCGAAAGTTCGAGGCATCCAAGAACAGGTAGTCCAACACCAGCTCATCAAGGCGTCGAGACGACCACGCAGCGAACTCGTCTTTGATGGCCGCACAAATCCGGCTCACCGTCGAGCGCGACAACGCCGCCTACGAGCCCAGCACCTCGGCCAACGCGGCCTCGATGTCGCGATCCGACAAACCGCGCACCCATCCCGAAATCACCAACGCCTCCAGAGCGTGGGTGCGCGTCACCCCGGCACCGAATAGCCGCGAACAGAACCGCTCGTCGGTGTCGCGTAGTTTCGGGCGGCATAATTCGACCGAGCCCATCGTGGTCTTCACCGTCGCCGGCGGTTGATACCCATTGCGGTACCCGCCCGGGCCGTCCTGAACCCGACGCTGGTGACGGGCTCGGCCCAACACTGCTTCTACCTCGGCCTCCACGGCGACCTGAAACACCAGACGCACCGATAACCGCCCGACCTCCTCCAAAATCTCGGTCAACGGCCGCTCGGTCGCGGCGAACAACTGATCCATCTCAACACGCACACGCTCAATCGGCGATACTCGCTTGGTCACGGGCGTAGCCCCTCCTTCATAGCTTTCGTCGGTTGCGACGGAACCTACGCCCGTGACCATTTACACCAGCGATGAGACGCGACCCTGTCGCTGCCTGTTCCGCTCCGAGCGGCCGACCAGAATCGCGTCCTGGTCGGAATTCGGCCGGAGTCGTGGGATGTCTCCTCGGCCGAACGGGGCCGAGCCACTTCGGGATCATTGATCGTGCAGGTCGACCTGGTGGAAGAGTTCGGTTTCGAATCGTTTGTCTACGCGACGCCCGCGCTGCAGCAGGGCTGGTCGTTGGGTGCGCAACGCATTGTGTTTCGAACGGACCGCCGGACCGCGGTTAGCGTGGGGGAGACGCTGGCAGTTGTGCCGCACTCGAACGAAGTGTGCTTCTTCGATAGTCGAACCGGGGTTCGCCTGGTCTGAGAGCCACACGATGCCGGGCTACCGGGCGCGGCGGCTCCCACGGGTCTCCTGACGTCAGCTGCGACCCCGTGCCGCAACGGCTCGGTCCGTGTCCTCCTCGACAAGGTCAGCGTTGATAGCCATTGCGGCCAACAGCCCAGCAGAGGCCGAGTTCACCACGTGCGCGGAGATATCTGCGGCGTTCCCGGCGGCATAAACCCCGGCGACCGAGGTGTGGCAGGTGTCATCAGTTTCCACATTCTCCCCGAACCCGGACGGGTGCGGAACTATGCGAAGGCCCAGGCCGCCGACGAATTCGGTTCGCGCCACCATGCGGGGCAGCAGCGCCAGTGCCGCTACCGCCACCTGAGTGCCGTCGGCCAGCTCCACGGCATCGAGTCGACCGTTGCAGCTGCTGACTGCGGTCACGGCTGGTGTCACGACGGCGATCTCGCGCGCGTCGAGTTGGACCCGCTGGAATTCGCTGAGACGGATTGTGTCATTGAGGAACAGCGTTATCTTTGGACTCCACTGCCGAAACATCAGAGCCTGATGCACCGACTCGGCGATGGTTCCCAGCACCCCGATCCGCTGGTCTCTTACCTCCCAGCCGTGACAGTACGGGCAGTACAGCACATCGGTGCCCCACAATTGCGCGAGGCCTTTGATATCGGGCAACTCGTCGACCAGGCCGGACGCGAGCAGCAGCTTGCGCGCATGAATGGAGCTCCCGTCTTCGACGATCACCTCGAAAGTAGAGCCGTCGCGGCGCGCGGAAACAACCTGCTGATCGACAAACTGGCCCCCGTAGCGGGTGATCTCGGTTCGACCGGCAGACGCCAAATCGGCGGGCGCACAACCGTCGCGGGTCAAGAAATCGCGGACTCCGGCCGACCGGACGTTGCGGCCTTGCCCTGCGTCGGTCACCAGCACGGACCGCCGGGCGCGGGCTAGGGTCAGCGCGGCGCTCAAGCCAGCCGGGCCGCCGCCGAGGACGATGGCATCGTAGTTTTTGGCCATGGGCCAAGCGTCCGCTCGTGGCCTTTATTCCACAAGTGCCAGCGTCCGGCTAGCGCAGCTGCGCGCGTCCGCGTTGCAGCACGGCGTCGCGGTTTGCGGCGATGTCGTCGCCGCTGGTCCGGTATTGCTTGGCCGCGTTTGCTTCCAGCCACAAACCAGCGGCGGTCTGCGACTCGTCGATTCGGTGATAGGAAGCGAGCAATGCTCGAACAGCGTTCTGGTTGTTGCCCACGATAGAGTCTGCGACGCTGCGGGCAGCAATCAGCAGTCGATCGTGTGGCACCACTTCGGTCACCAGGCCGGCTCGCAGTGCTTCGGTCGCCGACAGGTAGTCCCCGGTCAGGCTCATCCGCCGCGCCAGGCCCACGCCGACCTTCTGCGGCAGTCGAACGCTGAGGCCCCAGGTGGGCAGGAGGCCCACTCGAGCATGGGTGTCTGCGAAACGTGCCTGCTCGGAGGCGACCAGGATGTCGCAGCTTAATGCCAGCTCCAATCCGCCGGTGACGGCGGCACCGTTGATCGCGCCGATAACGGGTTTCGTCAACGCCGGCCACTTCGGTGAGATGTCTGGCAGCGTCGATTGTCCGCCCAGCTCCTTGAGGTCGAGTCCGGCGCAAAACACCGGGTCGGTGCCGGTAAGGATGATCACGTCGACGTCATCGTCGATCTCAGCGTTGCCCAGGGCGGCAAAAAACCGCTTCCGCAGTTCTTCGGACAATGCGTTGCGCGCCTCAGGTCGGTTGAGTGTGAGAGTCAGCACTCGCGCGTCGGTGTGGGTCAGCAGGATGTCGTCGGTCATGCAATTACCGTAGCTATCGGGCCTATCGTTGAAGGATGTGCAGGAACATCACCGAACTGCGCGGGCTGCAGCCCGCCGCGACCGCCGAGGCCGTGACCATGCGGTCGCAAAACGCCCCACCGCAGCGCCGGCGTGAGGCGATGGCTCGGCTGGTCGAAGTGGGACCGCGGTGACGCTCGCGCTCAAAGAGTGGAGCGCGGCGGTGCACGCGCTGCTGGACGGCCGCCAAACCATACTGCTGCGCAAAGGAGGCATCGGCGAGAAGCGATTCGAGGTGGCGGCCCACGAGTTTTTGTTGTTCCCGACGATCGCGCATAGCCACGCGGAGCGGGTCAGGCCGGAGCATCGGGATTTGCTGACCCGGGCCGCCGCCGACAGCACACCCGAGCAGGTACTGGTGCGGGCTGCGGCGAAAGTTGTTGCCGCGGTGCCGGTCAACCGGCCTCAAGGGCTGGACGACGTTTTGGACCTGCATATCTGGACTGCCGAATCGGTATGTGGTGATCGACTCGACTTCCGGCCCAAACACAGGCTGGCTGTTCTGGTTGTGTCGGCGATTCCGCTCGCAAAGCCAGAGCCGCTTACCCGCACCGCTGACTTCGGCGGCTGCACCAGCTGGGTACAGATTCCGGTTACCCCTACTTTCGCGGCGCCGGTGCACGACGATGCCGCGCTAGCCGACATCGCGGCCCGAGTCCGCGACGCCGTCGGCTGAGGGGCATGGTCGGCCGACGGGCAGCACCAGCCGGGAGGTTCCGAAGTGGACGACATGGGTAGCCGGTTTCAGCTGGCGGCCGGTCAGCACGGGTTCGGGCGTGCCAAGGTTGCGTGCGTAGCGTGGGAACCAACTGCCGGCGAGTAGTACCCGCACACGTGCGCCGGCGTTGAAGCGGTGAGCGACGGCGTCGAGTTCGATCGTGATGGTTTCTGCGGAGTTGCCCAGCCGCCGATAGCCGTCACTGACATTGCGGGATCGGCCCCTGGCGTCGACTTCGCTGACTCGGACGAAAACGTCGACGTTGGGATTGTCCGAAGAGTGCGTCAGCTCGATCAAAGGGTTGCCGTATATATGCACGTCATGGGTGAGCGGAGCTCCGGTGAAGGTAAGCACATCATCGCGCGACGCGAGCCGGCTGTCGTCGCGGTACCCGCCGCTCGGCGTCAGCAGCGGACCGCCAGTGGTAGGTGTCGGATCGGCGGGGTCATAGCGAAACGTGGCCGGCGCAGCCTCGGCGGCCGGGGCGGTCTCCCGCAGGCTGCCTTCGGGCTGTAGGTAAAACACATGTGGGGCGGTCGGTGGCGGCCAGTCCGTTAGGTGGCGCCAGCCCAGCCCGGTGACGAAGACGCGAACTGCGTTGCGACAGCGAGTGTCGGGCGCACCGCCCAGGTGTGTGTCTAGCCATTCCAGTGCTTCCCGGGTGCTCCTGGCCAGCGCCCTGCTCAGCAGTTGCTTGTGCGTCCATGGCCCGACTGTGAGCGCGACATCGACGTCGCGGTCGCGCAGTTGTCGATACTGCTGCAGTGTCTGACTCAGGAAAATGTCCTGCCAGCCACCCACGAGCAGCACTGGAACCCGCACGCGGTCCAGCGCCGCCGGGAAACGCAGCCGGTCCCAGAACGGATCGTTGTGGTCGGAGTGTTCCACCCAGGATTCGAACCACGGTGCGCGGCTCCCAAGCAACGCCCGGGCCGCCGCACCCATCGGCAATTCACGGGCTGCCCGCGTCACCTTGCGCTGGGTGGTTAGCTGGCGGATTCGGGTGCGGACGGGCCCGGAATCTTGCTGGCGGGAAACCTGATTGCTCCAGCCCAGGAAATCGTTGACCGTGAACGCGCCGGTACCCCACACCGAGGCCATCAGGTCGTGTGGGCCGGCGGTGATCACTGCGGCGGCGAGCTCCGGCGGCGGGTCAGCCAGGAGCGCCCATTGGGCGAAGCCCAGGTACGACACACCGATAGTGCCGAACTTTCCGGTGAACCAGGGTTGGCGACGCAGCCATTCGACGGTGTCGGCGCCGTCGGCGGCTTCGTTGATCATTGGCTCGAACTGCCCCGCGGACCCGAAGGTTCCGCGGACACTCTGCAGCACGACGTGGTAGCCGCGGGCGGCATATAGCTTGGCGAACACGACCGAGTACGGCAATCCACGTCCGTAGGGCCCGCGGACCAGCAAGGTGTCGGCAGGCTTCGACGTAGCTACGTTCGTGGGTGCGTAGTGGTCGGCGACCAGGTGGATGCCGTCGCGCATCGGGATCCGGACGCGGCTCACTGTGTAGCTGGTGGATGCGCGCGGCAGACCCAGCAGTCGGGTCACAGCAGCGTCGCCGAGTTGCTTAGTTAGCGAACGTAGTTTGGGCGTGGCGGTTGCTGTTGTGCTCACGACCCCGGGTTAGAAAACGTAGTACGGGGAGAGGTCATGCGCCCGCTGCAGGTTGGTGGACGGGCAGTCGACATCGGGCTCGGAGTAGACAGTCGAGTAGAACAGCGACTGTTGGATCACCCCGTAGCTGGTCTTGAAGGTCACCATGCAGGACGAGTACCAAAAGCTGTTGTGGTAGGTCGGCTTCGTGACCCAGTACCGGGCGACGCGATGGCCGTTCACGGTTGTCTCTATCGCGTCGGGGGGCAGCGTCTGGGCGTAAGTGCGCCACGTGATGGCCTCGACAGCCAACTGATAGTTGCCTGCGTCGTAATGGCAGCGCAGCCCCTCTTCGTGTTCGGGCGGGGTGAACGTCAATCCGAGCCGTTGTACGGCATCAAACGGGATGTCTTCGCACGGGTCGAACGGGCGTGGGTCGGTGGTGTCGATGATCGGACTCTTCATCGTGGTGGCTAGCGGTGTCGCGGTCGATCGCAGCTGAACGGATTGGCCCGCGGTTCGCGTGGGCGGCGTGGTCTGCCAGCCCAGGGTGCCCGCTAAAACGGCTGTGGCCAGCGCACTAAGCGCTGCGATCAGACGCATCTTGGCGAACACGACACTCCCTGTTTTTGGTGGTCCTTTTGGCGGGAGTGTACAAGTCGTGTCCGCGTCGTCACAGTGGAACGAGAACATGTTCCAACTCGGAGACCGCGCGGCTGGGGTGGCCTATAGGCGTACTGGGGCTACCGCACCGGATCGTTAGGGTGGTTAATCGTGACGTCGAAAAGTTCGGAGCAGGAGACGGGCCGCAGAGAGACCACGCTGTGGGCAATCTCCGACCTGCACACCGGCCACGTAGGCAACAAGCCCGTGGCCGAATCGCTGCACCCTTCCTCACCGGAGGATTGGCTGATCGTCGCCGGGGACGTCGCCGAACGCACCGACGAGATTCGCTGGGCGCTGGACCTGCTGCGGCGACGGTTCGCCAAGGTGATCTGGGTACCAGGCAACCACGAGCTGTGGACCACCAACCGGGATCCGATGCAGATCTTCGGCCGCGCGCGCTACGACTACTTGGTGAATATGTGCGACGAGCTGGGCGTTGTCTCGCCCGAGCACCCGTTCCCGGTGTGGACTGAGCGGGGCGGTCCGGCCACTATTGTGCCGATGTTCTTGCTCTACGACTACAGCTTCTTGCCGCAGGGGGCGACCAGTAAGGCCGAGGGTGTGGCTATTGCCCGGGAACGCAACATCGTGGCAACCGACGAGTTCTTGCTCTCCCCGGAGCCTTACCCCACCCGCGAAGCCTGGTGTTGGGAACGAGTGGAGGCCACCCGTACGCGCCTCGAACAGCTGGACTGGATGCAACCCACTGTCCTTGTGAACCACTTTCCGATGGTGCGCGAACCCTGCGACGCGTTGTACTACCCGGAGTTTTCGCTGTGGTGTGGAACCACCAAGACCGCTGACTGGCACACCCGGTACAACGCGGTCTGCTCGGTCTACGGTCACCTGCACATTCCGCGAACCACGTGGTACGACGATGTGCGGTTCGAAGAGGTGTCGGTGGGTTATCCACGTGAGTGGCGCCGCCGCAAGCCACACAGCTGGTTGCGTCAGGTATTGCCGGACCCGCAATACGCACCGGGCTACCTCAACGACTTTGGCGGTCATTTCGTCATCACTCCCGAGATGCGGGTACAGGCAGCGCAGTTTCGGGAACGGTTGCGCCAGCGGCAGTCACGATGACGGTAGGCAGGTTGGTGCGGGCGGTGTTGCCCGGTACCGCGGTCGAGGATTTGGCATCCGCGGAGTTGTACTCGGACCCGCCCGGCCTCAGCGCGCTGCCCGAGGAGGAGCCGCTGATCGCCAAGTCGGTTGCCAAGCGGCGCAGCGAATTTATCACCGTCCGCCACTGCGCCCGGATCGCGCTAGGTCAGCTCGGCGTGCCGCCGGTGCCGATACTCAAAGGCGAGAAAGGAGAACCGTGTTGGCCCGAGAATGTGGTGGGCAGCCTCACCCACTGCACCGGCTACCGCGGTGTCGTGGTGGGGCGTAGCACCGCGGTGCGGTCTGTGGGGATCGACGCTGAACCGCACGATGTTCTACCGGACGGCGTGCTGGACGCGATCAGCCTGCCGGCAGAACGCAGTGAGATACCCCACGCGGTGCCAGCGCCACTGCATTGGGACCGAATTCTTTTCTGCGCCAAGGAAGCAACCTATAAGGCGTGGTTTCCTCTGACCAAGAGATGGCTGGGATTCGAGGACGCCCACATCACCTTCGACACAGACAGCTCCGGGTCGGCGGGCCGCTTCGTCTCCCGCATTCTGATCGACCCGACTGCGTTGTCTGGTCGGGCGCTGACGACACTGACCGGGCGCTGGTCGGTCGATCAGGGGCTTGTGCTGACGGCGATCGTGCTATGAATGAACGCTCAACCGGTCCGGGGTTTGATCCAGGGCTGGTCGTGGTGGACAAGCCCTCCGGAATGACGAGCCACGACGTGGTGGGACGGTGCCGCCGAATCTTCGCTACCCGCAAGGTGGGCCACGCGGGAACCCTGGACCCGATGGCCACCGGCGTGCTGGTGATCGGTATAGGCCGTGCGACCAAGATTCTTGGCCTGTTGACAGAAACATCGAAGTCGTATGCCGCCACCATCCGCCTGGGCCAGTCCACGTCAACCGAGGACGCCGAAGGTGAGTTGCTTCGTTCGGTTTCGGCTGAGCACGTCACCGCGGAGGAGATCGCCGCCGCGATCGCGGGGCTGCGCGGTGAACTCCGACAGGTGCCGTCTGCGGTGAGTGCGATCAAGGTCGGTGGCCGTCGCGCCTACCAACTGGCCCGCGAGGGCCACGCGGTGGAGCTGGAAGCTCGGCCGGTACGCATCGACCGGTTCGAGATGCTTGCCACGCGAAGAGGATCCGGAGCCGCCCTGGAAGGCGTTATCGATCTTGATGTCGAAGTCGACTGTTCGTCGGGAACCTATATTCGTGCGCTGGCCCGCGATCTTGGCGATGCGCTTGGCGTTGGCGGCCATGTGACGGCGCTGCGTCGTTCCCGCGTCGGTCCCTTCGAGCTGGACCGTGCGTACTCGCTCGATGACCTCGCGGAGCGGCCCAGTCTGAGTTTGACTCTCGATGAGGCCTGCCTGCTGATGTTTCCGCGCCGCGAACTGACTGCAGAGGAGGCCGAGTCGACCAGCAACGGCAGGTCGCTTTCGGCTTCCGGCATCAACGGGGTATATGCCGCCAGCGGGGCAGATGGACGGGTGATCGCCCTGCTGCGTGACCAGGGTTCGCGTACCAAGCCGGTCGTCGTGATCCGCCCGGCGACGATGTAGCTATTCGATCGACCAGCGCAATGTCGGTCCGGTTGCGCAGAGTCGACGTCGGGGCAGCGGGTGCTCGATGAGTTGGGACTACACAGCGTGAGGTCCAGAGCACCCAGGCCAATCACATCGCCTCAAACCCAGGCCCGGCGGACCGGTGCCGGTATTGGTGAGTAACACTCGTGGTTGAGTCCGGCCGGTGCTGGTTGGCTGTTGGCCCGGGGCCGGCCAAAGCTTGTTGATTTTTGCCAGAGGAGGATTGGGTGGCCGCGACCGAAGCTATGACGGCAATGCCATGGATTGTATGGCTCGACCTGGACACCGAACTTGGTGAGGACGGATCGGTGCAAGCCATTCTTCGACGGCCCAAGCCCGAGCACATCAATCACAATGGCGACGTCAATGCTCCGGTGATCTACGGGGTAGCTGAAGTCGCTGGAGCTGGCGCGGCGGTGATGGCTGCGGGTGCGTCCGGAACGGGTGCCTACACCGTCATACGCAGCGGGACAATAGAATATCGACGGCCCGCGCACGGCGGCATCACCGCGAGCAGCAGAGTTGATTCGGCGGTTGCTGAGAAAATCCAGACCTCTCTTCAAGCCGGAGAGGGCTGCGACATCGACGTTGACGTCTCGTTGCGCGATGCCCACGACACCCCCACCGGGGTGTGCAGATTCGTGGTCAGCATGCGACCGCGACGCAAAGCTGGCGACCGGTCGACTGATTCGGTTTAGCCGAGGGCCAGGCCACCGTTATAGCAGCACGCCGAGGTCGTGACTAGTAGCTGTCCGGTAACCCTACTAAACCGATTCGCCACACCGCGTATCGAAAATTGGGCGACCATTTTTGCGGGTCCCCAGAGCGGTGGACTCAACCGCGAATGAACTTGCGAAAGCCACTTGGTACTGGTCGGGGCGTCCAACGGAGTGTGATGTTGGTAGTTTGCGGGTGTCGTGATGTGGATGCGCGTCTATCCTCGTCTTATGACTCAGCATGGCACCTCGAGCGCTTCGCCCGGGTCGAGTGCTCCGGACAAGCCGGCTGCTGGCACGGTTTCTGGGGGGCCTCCCGTGCCCGGTGTCCCGGACTACGGCTGGCAGTACGCTGCGCCACCTCGCTCCGGAAATGGACTTGTGATTGCGGGGATCGTGATCGGTGTGGCCGCGCTTGCAGTTGGCATCATCGCGCTGGCCACTCGGCCAGCGCCAGCGCCGACCGCGGTGAGTGTTCCCTCGACTTCGACCGGCGCGATAGCTGGCGATGACGCCCGCGCTGCGGACCGCGCTCTCTGCATGGCGATCGTGCCTCTCATGGCCGAGAGTGACCGCATTTCAACTGCGTGGACGGATGCCGGCAAACCAGGTACACCGGCGCGAGACGCAGCCACCCCGAAGTTCATTAGTGAAACAGTAAATTGGATTGGCAGGGCTCAGCCAGTTCTGGACCAGTACCCCGACGTCGATCCTTTCTTCCGCCGTAGCTTGCAACGCTTTATTGACGATCGACACCTCTTGGTGGATCTCACCCCCGGTCCTCTTAGGTCTTACGCAAAGTCGCTGTACGAGGATAGTATGGGTGCCTACAGTGGCCCGTTGCACATTTGCTATGTCCTCGGCGTCAAGTGGTAGTAGTCAGTACGCCGGCATCGACGCCGAGTGGTCAGTTCTCGGCAATTTTTTTGTGGCGTGCGGCTTCACACGCAGAATTTTCGGACTGCGTATGAGAAGCACCGCGACAAGGTTATTGAGTTTTTGAGCTGCGCCGATAGCTAACACCAATTCATCAACTCAAAGTCACTGCAGACTGAGTCACCCACCAATGTTGTATCGCGTGCATGCGTAAGGTGCACGTCGACTGCACAGGCACGCAAGGAGGTCACGTGAACGCTGACGCCACGATTGCTCTTTACGGCAAGAAACTCACAACGCCAGCGGATGCAGTCGCGCCGATTGCAAGTGGTGAGGTGATTTCGTGCGGAATGGCAGTGGGTCAACCACCGGCGTTGTTGAATGCGCTCGCAAATCGTTTACGCGCCGACGACCTAGGTGACATCCGTTTGTATTACAAAATTGCAATGGAGCCTTTAGCGAAATCGCTATTAGCCGATGATTTGATTGATAAGGTTCATGCATATAGTTTTTTTATAGGCGAGCCTGACCGGATGATTATCGAACGTCAAGCTCAAACCGGGAACAAGGTGCTAAGTTTCGTCCCTGTGCATTTCAGTCAGATTCCGCGGCTGTTCGAAGAAATAATCGATCTCGATACCTTCCTGATAACTGTTTCGCCGATGGACGATGGTGGCTATTTTTCGCTGGGTACCAATAATGACTTTGCCTCGATCGCTGCCCGCCGTGCGAAGCGGTTGATCGTCGAAGTGAACCGTCACATGCCGCGGGTTTTCGGGCAATCAACGATCCATGTCAGCGAGGTTTCAGCCATCGTGGAGAACCATGTTTCCCTGATCGAGGTTGGTGCCTCAGAACCGTCGTCGGAAGGCCGCGCTATTGGCGCTCTAGTAGCGCCTATGGTCCCTGATGGTGCAACAATCCAGCTTGGCATTGGCCGGATTCCGTCCGGCGTGGCGACTGCTCTTGGCGAGCATTCCGACTTAGGTCTACACACTGAGCTATTTTCTCCGTCAATGGCTAAGCTGATTCGTGACGGTGTAGTCACCGGAAATCGCAAGACTCTGCATACCCGCAAGCATGTCTATACAGTGGCCTTCGGTACCGCAGAATCCTACGCGTTTATGAATGACAACTCTTCGTTCGAAAGCTATCCCTCGTCTTATGTAAACGACATTCGAACGATCGCGGCTCATGACGACTTCATCTCGATCAACACCGCGATCGAAGTCGACCTTTATGGCCAGGTAAATGCTGAATTCATCGGTGAGCACGAGTACAGCGGATCGGGCGGTCAGTTCGACTTCGTCAAAGGTGCCTCGCTTGCCCGCCGTGGCAAATCGGTTATTGCGCTGCCGTCAACGGCGAAAAAAGGTGCGGTGTCGTGCATCGTTCCCAAGGTTGCGATGGTGACCGATGTGCGCATGGACGTCGAATGGATCGTGACGGAGTACGGTGCGGTGAACCTACGTGGCAAGTCGACCAAGGAGCGGGCTGACGCGCTGATTGCGATAGCTCATCCGGACTTTCGCGCCGAACTTCAGGCTGCCGCGCGTAACGTCACCTTAATCTGAAAGGAAAATTGTGCCGCTGATTAATTCTTCACTTGAACAAAGTATCGGCACCATAGCTTTCGATCGGGATGCGAAAAGAAACGCGCTAAGCACCGAGTTTATTGCAGAAGTAATCGCAGCGTTCGAAGACTTCAAGAAACGATCCGCGCGAGTTGTTGTTCTACGTAGCGCAACGGCTGGAAGCGTATGGTCGGCTGGCCATGATGTGAACGAACTGCCAAAAGCAGATGTCGATCCACTGCCGTACACTGATCCGCTCGAACAGCTGTTGCGTACGGTCAAAATGTTTCCCGCACCGGTAATCGCTATGGTTCACGGATCAGTGTGGGGCGGTGCCTGTGATCTTGTTATTTCGTGTGATCTAGTATACGCCGACGAAACGGCTGCATTTGCGGTGACTCCGGCGAAACTGGGCTTACCCTACAATGCTTCGGGTCTTTTGAACTTCATGAACCATATCCCGCTTAATGTAGTCAAAGAGATGTTTTTCTCTGCGGAAAAAATTTCTGCAGAACGAGCGGAGCGAGTTGGTATCGTCAACCGGATCGTGCCCGCTGCCGAACTTGAGAAGACGGTATACGAGATGGCATTCACGCTCACGACGCGTTCAGCCGAATCTATTGCGGCGGCCAAAGAGTCGATCCGCCTACTCAGTGAAGCGGCGCCGCTAAGTCCCGTGACCTTTGAATATCTGCACGGCCTACGGCGCGACACCTACTTCGGAACCGACTACCATGAGGGCATAAAGGCTTTCAGCGAAAAGCGCGCTCCACGCTTTTGATGGGCCTTTTGATAGTCGCAGGGCTCGAAAGGTAACCCTAAAGCGCAGGGAAACGGTACTCGCCAGGATGGGTATAGCGTCGCCGTTTGCAGTTCGTACCGGTGTGCTGGCAGTGGTCGACAGAGGATCTTAGCGTTTCGCGGACGCCGACCTGTGAGGACTGGTAAATGGCCGACAACAAAACTGTGGTCTACGCCGCGCTCGCTTCGGTGCTGGCGTGCGGCGCGCAGCAGCGCCGGACCTAGTACCGGTTTGAAGTGTTCGGCCGTTCGGTGCCGACCGTCTTGGCATGGGCATCCTGCTTGACTAGGCCCGCCAAATCGCTGCGGTGATCAAGAAGCTTTCTTCGATGTTGGTGTATCAGTGTTGCTTGTGGCTAGGGCGCCGTCAGCCACGGTCAGTGGGTTCGGGGGCGCGCCCGTTCGGTGGCGCGGCTGAAATCTGATGGTTCATTGATGTGTCCTGGCCGTAGGCTCGATGGAAATAGTGTGCGGAGTGCCTAGACTTTTCAGTTGTGAGGGCTGACGAAGAGCCTGGCGGTCTTACTGCAGTTGCCCAGGACTACCTGAAGGTCATCTGGACCGCGCAGGAGTGGTCGCGGGAAAAGGTCAGCACCAAGATGCTGGCGCAGAAGATCGGGGTGTCGGCGAGCACGGCCTCGGAGTCGATACGCAGACTCGCCGAGCAGGGCTTGGTCGACCATGAGAAGTACGGCGCGGTGGCCTTGACCGACACGGGACGGCGGGCAGCCTTAGCGATGGTGCGCCGGCACCGTCTGCTGGAAACCTTCTTGGTCCACGAGCTTGGTTACGGCTGGGACGAAGTGCACGACGAGGCCGAGGTACTCGAGCATGCCGTGTCAGAGCGCCTGATTGCGCGCATTGAGGCCAAGCTGGGATTCCCGCGGCGCGATCCGCATGGTGATCCGATCCCCGGTTCCGACGGTCGGGTGCCGAAACCGCCGGCGCGCCAGCTGTGGGCCTGCGCAGACGGTGACACCGGGACAGTGGCCCGCATCTCCGACGCTGACCCGGAGATGCTGCGCTATTTCGACAGCGTAGGGATCAGCCTGGACTCGCAGTTGCGCGTTCTGAAGCGGCGTGACTTCGCTGGCGTGATCTCGGTGGCGATCGAATCAGCCGGGGGCGCCCAGACCACCGTCGAATTGGGCAGCCCGGCCGCCCAGGCGATCTGGGTGGTGGCGTAGCGGCTGGGGCCCGGATTCATCTGGACAGCGACGACTCAGGAAGAGCGCGACAAGCCGCTCTACAGGTGCCCCGAGACTGCGAACCAGAGCCTGGCGCTGGTGGATGGCGCCAGATACTGGTGGGTAGCCCGAGCCGGAGTGACACCATGCATCGTAGGCTTGCTGTCGTGCAGCGGTGGCGCGGCCAAGATGAGATCCCGACGGACTGGGGCAGATGTGTGCTCACCATTGGAGTATTCGACGGGGTGCACCGCGGACACGCCGAACTGATTTCGCACGCGGTGAAAGCCGGTCGAGCGCGCGGAGTGCCGACTGTGCTGATGACATTCGATCCGCACCCGATGGAAGTGGTCTATCCCGGCAGTCATCCGGCACAGTTGACTACCCTGACCCGCCGCGCCGAGCTGGTCGAAGAGCTGGGCATTGACGTGTTCCTGGTGATGTCGTTCACCACCGATTTCATGAAGCTCACGCCAGACCGCTATGTCCATGAGCTACTGGTCGAGAACCTGCATGTGGTCGAGGTGGTGGTGGGCGAGAACTTCACCTTTGGCAAGAAAGCGGCCGGCAACGTCGGTACCTTGCGCCGGGCCGGCGAGCGGTTCGGTTTTGCCGTGGAGTCGATGTCGCTGCTGTCGGAACGGCACAGCAACGAATCTGTGACATTCTCATCCACCTACGTCCGGTCCTGCGTGGACGCCGGCGACATGATCGCGGCCACCGAGGCGCTGGGTCGCCCGCATCGCGTCGAGGGTGTCGTGGTCAGGGGGCACGGTCGGGGCGCTGAGCTGGGCTTTCCCACGGCTAACGTGGCGCCGCCGATATACTCGGCAATCCCGGCCGACGGCGTTTACGCTGCATGGTTCACTGTGCTCGGCGACGGACCGGTGACTGGCACCGTCGTTCCGGGTGAGCGCTACCAGGCCGCGGTGTCGGTGGGCACCAACCCGACATTCTCCGGACGTGTTCGCACCGTCGAGGCGTACGTGCTGGACACTACTGCCGACCTGTACGGCCAGCATGTGGCACTAGATTTCGTCGCGCGCGTCCGTGGGCAGCAGAAGTTCGACTCGGTAGAACAACTCATCGCTGCGATGGGCGGCGATACCGAGCGAGCGCGCGCCCTGCTGGCTGGCGGTTGATGCACTGCTAGACTGCCCGACGACATCGGCGCGTGCTGCGGTTCGCGGTGGCCGTGCCCCGATAATTTGTGAACGCGGACCAATTGATGGAGATATTTCGTGGCGCTAACAGCCGAGCAGAAGAAAGAGATCCTGAGTTCTTACGGCCTACACGACACCGATACCGGGTCCCCGGAGGCTCAGATCGCACTGCTGACCAAGCGGATCGCGGACCTGACCGAGCATCTCAAGGTGCACAAGCACGATCATCACTCGCGACGCGGGCTGCTCCTGTTGGTGGGGCGGCGGCGCAGGCTGATCAAATACATCTCCCAGATCGACGTGGAGCGTTATCGGTCGCTCATTGAGCGGCTGGGCCTGCGTCGCTGATCCGCGGCTGCGTGCGCGCTTTGCTCGTGGCCGCCACGGCGGCCTCGTGCGCTTTACTCGTCGTTGTATGCGCTGGACTGTCGGGGTGCTCGACATCGGCCAATGTCGCGGACCTCAAGGTGGGGGACTGCCTTGAGCTCGGCGGAACGCCGGACCGGCCGCAAGCGACCAAAGCGGTGTGCGGCAGTCCCGAGTCCAACTTCAAGGTTGTCGCTTCGGTTGCCGACCGCGCGAAGTGTCCGGCTGACGTCGACTCTTCCTATTCGATGCGCAATGCGTTCAATCGCTCCAACAACACCGTCTGCCTCGATATCGATTGGGTGATCGGCGGCTGCATGAGCGTTGACCCTGACCACAACACCGATCCGGTGCGGGTGGATTGCCGCGACACGTCCGTGCCGCACCGGCAGCGGGCCACCGAGATCCTGACCGACCTTGATGCGCCTGTCAGCGTCGAGGATTGCGTCAGCGGCATGGGCTATACGTACACCCAGCGACTGTTTGTGGTGTGCGTTGAGGACGTTACAGACGGCTCTTCGGCGTGACGCGGCAGCCACGGCAAATCGGGTCGTCCTTTTGCTGGCTGTCCACCCGTGTAGAGTGATGGCGTTCTGGGCCGGTTCGGTCCAAGGCAGTGGTGCGGCCCGCGCAGATCCGCGTGTGCCGTTCCAGCGAGGCGCAACGGGAGTAGCCCGGTCTGCATCGGGCGGTCTTCGGTAGTGGCTGCCGGGCTCCCCGGAATCTGGGACAGGTCGGCCGCTTCGATCGACGGCCGCAGCCGCATTCAGGCTTTGCTCTTGGGGAAGCTCGCGGGCCCGTTTGGGTCGGTGAGTGGTTCCTGACCCCTCCGGGTTGTCTGTGACCACGCGAAACAGTCCAATACCCGAGAAAGGCCGCACGGACGTCATGTCTGTAGCTGAAATTGAAAAGGGCGTCTTTGAGGCGACCACCACCATCGACAACGGGAGCTTTGGCACCCGCACCATTCGTTTCGAGACCGGCCGGCTGGCCCAGCAGGCCGCCGGCGCGGTGGTCGCCTACTTGGATGACGACAACATGCTGCTGTCGGCAACCACCGCCAGCAAGACTCCCAAGGATCATTTTGACTTCTTCCCGCTGACGGTCGATGTCGAGGAGCGGATGTATGCGGCTGGCCGTATCCCCGGTTCGTTCTTCCGCCGCGAGGGGCGGCCGTCCACAGATGCGATCTTGACCTGCCGGCTCATCGATCGCCCACTACGCCCGTCGTTTGTGGAAGGCCTGCGCAACGAAATCCAGGTCGTGGTGACGATTCTGAGTCTGGACCCCAACGATCTATACGACGTGTTGGCAATCAACGCCGCGTCGGCGTCCACTCAGTTGGGCGGTCTGCCATTCTCCGGCCCGATCGGTGGCGTGCGCGTAGCGCTGATCGACGGTACTTGGGTTGCGTTCCCCACCGTTGAGCAGCTTGAGCGCGCCGTATTCGACATGGTCGTCGCCGGCCGGATCGTTGGCAAGGACACCGACGAGCCGGATGTTGCCATCATGATGGTCGAGGCGGAGGCCACCGAAAACGTTATAGACATTGTTGAAGGCGGTGCCCAGGCGCCGACGGAAAGTGTGGTGGCCGAGGGTTTGGAGGCGGCCAAGCCGTTCATTGCTGCGCTGTGCACAGCGCAGCAGGAGCTTGCCGACGCCAGCGGCGCATCGGCGAAGCCGGCGGGCGAGTATCCGTTGTTCCCCGACTACGGCGAAGACGTCTACTACTCGGTGTCCTCGGTGGCCACCGAGGAGCTGGCGGCTGCGCTGACCATCGGTGGCAAGGCTGAGCGCGACCAGCGGACTGAGGAGCTCAAGGCCGAGGTTCTCGAGCGGCTCGCCGACACCTATGAGGGGCGTGAGAAAGAGGTCCGCGCGGCGTTTCGCGGGCTGACCAAGAAGCTGGTTCGGCAGCGCATCCTGACCGACCATTTCCGCATCGATGGCCGCGGTATCACCGACATTCGTGCGTTGTCGGCTGAGGTCGCCTTGGTCCCGCGGGCGCACGGTAGCGCCTTGTTTGAACGTGGAGAGACCCAGATCCTTGGTGTGACGACGCTCGATATGGTCAAGATGGCCCAGCAGATCGACTCGCTGGGACCAGAGACATCGAAGCGGTACATGCATCACTACAACTTCCCGCCGTTCTCTACCGGCGAGACCGGCCGGGTCGGTTCACCGAAGCGACGTGAGATCGGGCACGGGGCGCTGGCCGAGCGGGCCGTGATGCCGGTGCTGCCGAGCGTCGAGGACTTCCCGTACGCGATCCGCCAGGTATCCGAAGCTCTGGGCTCCAATGGTTCGACGTCGATGGGGTCGGTGTGCGCGTCCACCCTGGCGCTGCTTAATGCCGGAGTGCCGCTGCGGGCGCCGGTGGCGGGCATCGCGATGGGTCTGGTCTCCGACGATGTAGAGGTAGAGGGCGGCGCCGTTGAACGTCGTTTTGTGACGTTGACCGATATTCTCGGCGCCGAAGATGCGTTCGGTGACATGGATTTCAAGGTTGCCGGCACCAAGGACTTTGTCACCGCCCTGCAGCTGGACACCAAGCTCGACGGTATCCCTTCAAAGGTGCTCGCAGGTGCGCTGGCCCAGGCCAAGGATGCACGTCTCACCATTTTGGAGGTCATCGCCGAAGCGATCGATACGCCCGACGAGATGAGTCCGTACGCGCCGCGGGTGACCACCATCAAGGTCCCGGTGGACAAGATCGGCGAGGTCATCGGCCCCAAAGGCAAGGTCATCAACGGAATCACCGAGGAAACCGGTGCGCAGATCTCGATCGAGGACGACGGTACTGTCTTCGTCGGTGCCACAGATGGGCCGTCGGCGCAGGCCGCGATCGACCGCATTAACGCGATCGCCAACCCGCAGCTGCCGACGATAGGGGAGCGATTCCTCGGAACGGTGGTCAAAACGACCGATTTCGGGGCTTTCGTATCGCTGTTACCGGGCCGGGATGGTTTGGTTCACATCTCTAAGCTTGGCCGGGGCAAGCGCATCGCGCGGGTCGAGGACGTCGTCAAGGTTGGCGACAAGCTGCGAGTCGAGATCGCCGACATTGATAAGCGGGGCAAGATTTCGCTGGTGCTGGTGGACGAAGAGGAAAGTTCGACCGGGCCAGATTCAGCTTCCCCCAGTTCGGAGACCACGTCGGCCGATGCCGCTACGGCCAGCAGCTGACACGGCCGCGGCCGGGGCACGCCCCGGCCGCGGGGGTGCACTGCGGCAGAGTCCGAACATAGCCGGGGCCACATCTGAGCGCCAGGGTGCGTTGCGCCGTACCACCTTGCCCGGCGGGCTGCGTGTGGTCACTGAATATTTGCCTGCGGTGCGCTCGGCGTCGGTCGGGGTCTGGGTCGGGGTGGGATCGCGCGACGAGGGTGCCACTGTGGCTGGGGCAGCGCACTTTCTCGAGCACCTGCTGTTCAAGTCGACACCGACCCGCTCGGCGGTGGACATCGCACAGGCGATGGACGCAGTTGGTGGGGAACTCAACGCCTTCACTGCCAAAGAGCACACCTGCTATTACGCGCATGTGCTTGACAGCGATCTAGCGCTGGCCGTCGACTTGGTCGCTGACGTTGTGCTCAATGGGTGTTGCGCGGCTGATGATGTCGAGCTGGAGCGCGACGTTGTCCTCGAGGAGATCGCGATGCGCGATGACGACCCGGAGGACGCGCTGGGCGACATGTTCATGACGGCGTTGTTTGGCGCGCACCCGGTGGGCCGACCGGTAATTGGGAGCGCGCAATCGGTGTCGGCGATGACGCGCGCTCAATTGCACTCGTTTCACGTGCGGCGTTACACGCCAGATCGGATGGTCGTCGCCGTGGCCGGCAATGTCGATCACGACGAAGTGGTCGCGTTGGTGCGCGAGCATTTTGGTCCGCGGTTGGTGCGTGGTCGGCAGCCCGCCGCGCCCCGCAAGGGTGCCGGCCGGGTTAATGGCGGGCCCACGCTGGCACTGGGGCATCGCGAAGTTGAGCAGGCTCACATGTCGTTGGGTGTGCGCACGCCCGGACGAGGCTGGGAACATCGATGGGCGCTATCTGTCTTGAACACCGCGCTGGGCGGCGGCCTGAGTTCCCGCCTGTTCCAAGAGGTACGGGAAGCCCGCGGGTTGGCCTACTCGGTCTACTCCGCGCTGGACATGTTTGCCGACAGCGGCTCGTTTTCGATATACGCCGCTTGTTTGCCCGAACGTTTCGCTGAGGTGATGCGGGTGACCACTGACGTGCTGGAGGCGGTGGCACGCGATGGCATCACCGAGGCGGAGTGCCGCCTCGCTAAAGGGTCGTTGCGGGGTGGACTGGTGCTTGGCCTTGAGGATTCGAGTTCCCGGATGAGCAGGATGGGGCGCAGCGAGTTGAACTACGGCGCGCACCGCAGTATCGAGCACACCTTGCATGAAATCGAGCAGGTCACCGTCGAGGAGGTTAATGCCGTTGCTCAACGCGTGCTGAGTAAACGCTACGGCGCTGCTGTGATCGGTCCCTATAGCTCGAAACGATCGCTGCCGCAACAACTTCGAGCGATGGTAGATTAAACCTAATGGTACTGGGCTTTTGGGACATCGCAGTGCCCATTGTGGGGGCACCGATGGCGGGTGGGCCTGGCACCCCGGCTTTGGCTGCGGCGGTTTCGAACGCGGGCGGGCTAGGTTTTGTCGCGGGTGGCTATCTGCGCGCGGAGCGGCTCGCCGATGATATTGCTGCCGCGCGCGCCGCCACGACCGGTCCGATCGGCGTCAACCTGTTTGTACCCCAACCGAGCGTTGCCGACTGGGGGCAGCTGGAATGCTATGCAGAAGAGCTGGATGAGATTGCCGAGCACTATCGGGTCGAAGTGGGCCAGCCAGAGTACGGCGACGACGACGACTGGAAACGAAAACTCGAGATGGTAGCCGACATTCGGCCCGAGTTGGTGTCGTTCACTTTCGGCGCCCCCGCACCGGATGTGATGCGTTGGTTCAGCGCGCTGGGAATCTTGGTATCGGTCACTGTGACGTCGGCCTATGAGGCTGGGGTGGCCGTTGCGGCCGGCGCGGACAACCTGGTGGTCCAGGGGCCCGATGCGGGTGGGCACCGCGGCACTTTCGCTCCGGATATGGAACCAGGTATCGAGTCGCTGCATCAGCTAATCGATCGGATCGGCAGCGCGCATGATGTCCCGCTTATCGCAGCCGGCGGTCTGGGCACCGCGGAGGATATCGCCGCCGTGCTGCGCAGGGGAGCGGTGGCCGCGCAGGTTGGTACCGCACTGCTGCTCAGCGATGAAGCCGGAACCAACTCGGCTCACCGTGTCGCTTTGAAGAATCCGGAGTTCGACGCCACGTTAGTGACTCGGGCATTCTCGGGTCGCTATGCGCGCGGTCTGGCTAACAACTTCACCCGCCTGCTCGACCACGTCGCGCCCGCAGGCTATCCAGAGGTCAACCAGATGACTAAGCCAATCCGGACGGCGGCAGTTGAGTGGGATGATCCACACGGCATGAATCTCTGGGCGGGAACTGCGTATCGGCAGGCCAGTCCCGGGCCGGCGGCAGATATTATCGCTTCCCTTACCCCGGACGTCCGGTCAGCGTAGTTTCGTAGCGAAAATCATTGGGCGATGGCGGTAGTGGTGCTGGGTGCCCGCGTTCGCGGCAATCCGGTCCTTAGGCTAGTAGTTCGGTCTTGTCGCTGAACGGCAAACTCAGGGCGGTCGCGACTCGCTCACACAACAGCTTGCCGGCATGTGTTGAAAGGCCATTCGCCAGGGCGGGATCTAGCTGGCAAGCCGCATGCCAGCCCTGATCGGCGAGCTTCAACACATACGGCATCGTCGCATTGGTCAGGGCAAAGGTGGAGGTCTTGGGCACCGCACTGGGCATGTTCGCCACGCAGTAGAACTGCGTGTCGTGGACTGCGAATGTTGGGCAATCGTGTGTGGTCGGGCGTGAATCTTCGAAGCATCCGCCTTGGTCGATGGCGATGTCCACCAGGACTGCACCCGGTTTCATGTGTGCGACCAGTGAATTGGAAACCAACGTGGGTGCCTTGGCGCCGGGTACCAGGACGGCTCCGATCACCAGGTCTGCCCGTTTCACGGCATCTTCGAGTTCGTAGGTCGACGAGTACCGGGTGCGCACGCGTACGCCGAACTCGGCGTCTAGCTCGCGGAGCCTGTTGATGTTGATGTCGAAAATTGTCACGGTTGCGCCCATGCCGCTCGCGATTCGCGCGGCGTTGTAGCCGGCGCTGCCACCACCGATTACCACGACGTCGGTGGGTTCGACGCCGGGAACCCCGCCCATGAGCAGGCCGCGGCCACCGTGGGTTCGCATCAGGTGATAGGCCCCGACTTGAGCGGACAGTCGTCCGGCAACTTCACTCATCGGAGCCAACAAGGGCAGCCCGCCATCGGGGGTCTGAACGGTTTCGTAGGCGATTGATGTTGTGCCGCAAGCCAGCAATGCGTCGGTGCAGGCTCGTGAAGCGGCCAAATGTAGATAGGTGAACAGGATTTGGCCGCTCCGCAGTCGGCCATACTCGGCCGGAATTGGTTCCTTGACTTTGAGTAGTAGGTCAGCGTCGGCCCACACATGTTCGGCAGCGTTGATCATTTGGGCGCCGGCCGCCTTGAAGTCTCCGTCGGTGATCGCCGAGCCTTCTCCTGCTCCGGCCTGGATCAGCACCTCGTGACCGCGACGAGTCAATTCCGCGACGCCAGCCGGGGTGATGGCCACCCGGTATTCGTTGTTCTTGGTTTCGGTCGGAATTCCGACTCGCATCATCTCCCCCTGCCCGGATTGGTTGACTGCCGTCCTTCAAGTGTGAAGAAAGTTCGAGGGGAGCGCAATGAAGATGACGATACTTCGATATATTCGGAATATGTCCGATGAAAAATCATTATTGGCCGACCGACTACGGGACTCGCCGAAGGATGTTCGGTCAGTCGAACTCGATGAGGTGGACCGCAGAATCCTGAGCGTGCTGCACGCCGACGCGCGAATTGCCAACAATGCGCTCGCCGAGTCGGTCGGAATCGCGCCGTCAACGTGCCATGGTCGGGTTAGGCGGTTGGTCGATGACGGTGTGATCCGCGGGTTCTATTCCGACATCGATCCCGTCGCAGTTGGATTGCCTCTGCAGGCGATGATCTCGGTCACTCTGCAGTCCCACGCGCGCGGGAAGATTCGCACCTTCATCCAGCAGATCCGCCGCAAGCGGCAAGTGATGGATGTCTACTTCCTGGCTGGAGCCGACGATTTCATCCTGCACGTCGCCGCACGCGATACCGAAGGCCTGCGATCTTTCGTCGTGGAAAACCTCAACGCCGACGCCGACGTCGCCGGCACCCAGACGTCGCTGATCTTCGAACATCTGCGTGGAGCCGCGCCCATCTAGTCCGGACGGGACCTCTGGAAGGGCTGGCTATGATCGTTGGATGCCTGGTCCATCCGCGACGGCGACCGTGCAGATAGCCGCCCTTCCCGAAGTGGTGTACGAACTCATCACCGATCTGCCGACGCTGGCGTCCCTAGCCGAGGAGGCGGTGGCGATGGAGTGGTGTGGAGATGCGCCCAGCGCCGATGCAGTTCTTCCAGGTGCGGTGTTCGTCGGGCACAACGTCAGTTCCCGCCGGCGCTGGACCACTAAATGCACTGTCACCGACGCAGAACCTGGCCGCGTCTTCGCGTTCGATGTGCGGCACACGGTAGTCCCGATTGCGCGCTGGCGGTACGACATTACTGCGGCCAAAGACGGCTGCCGGGTCACCGAGAGCACGTGGGACCGGCGGCCCGGCTGGTTACGCAAACTCGCCCGGCATGCCACCGGCGTTCCCGATCGCGCGGCCGCGAACGCCGAGCATATTCAGCTCACCCTGCAGCGCCTAAAACAGCGCGCCGAAGCTGGATAGCTAGCCAGACCGCGGCTGGTGCTTCAGCTGCGGAGACTACCTAGCGGCGATGCTGCACAAGGGCGAGGACGAGATGCTGGTCGGGTCTCGCGGGCCGAGGACGGGCGCGTGGTTATTGACCGTTAGCTCAGCTTTGGCACGTTGGCCGGTATAGCCGATAGCCCACGTGGGCGACATTCACACCGGGCAGCGGGTTCCACGTGAACGTTCGGCCGTCCACGTGGAAGTTCTGTTGCTCGTAAAAGCGGCGCGCCTTGTCGTTCTTCTCCGCGCACCACAAGATCAAGTCTTTTTCAGGATTCAAGAGCAGGGCCGCGTTGAGCAGGCGGCTACCGATGCCGTGCCGTTGGCTTTCCTCGGCAATATAAAGAGCGTCGATGTGAATGCGATTATCGTATGCGGGCTCCGGACCGAAGATGCTCATGCCGAGCGTCTTGCCGTCGGACTCGGCGATCCACATCGCCCACCCGGTACGACTCAAGCTCTGCGGATAGAATTCCGCAGCCCACCGGCTTGCAGGGCCCAGCAGGTCGAGAACCGCCGTGGTCAAGATGCCAGTCCAGGACTGCCGCCAAACCGGATAGTGCATCTCGGCGACGCTGGTGAAATCGACCCGCTGTGCTTCGCGGATCGTAATGTCGCTGGTTTTCACGTGTGCACCTCCGCTGCCGCAACCTACCGCGTCAAACCATCTGAGCCTAGGGACTTGCTGGTGTAGTTGACAGCAGCCACACGTTTGTCCGATAGAGCGGTGTGTTCTTTGCGTTTGTCGAATGGTCAGAGTTGTGGAATGGCCTGGACATTTTGTTAACCACATCGCGAACGAATATATGTAATACCAGCAAACACTAACCGCCGAGAATGCTCTGTCACCATTGATGGGCGGTTGCCGGCAGTTTCGATGCCGTCTTGTGGTCGCCGAGCGTGTGTCACGAAGAAGGCTGCTCGATGTGCGGAGGCCGGCCGCGAGCGTCGGCGCGGTCGATCCGCGGCCAGGCGATGGTGACTGTGCAGACCGACCCGCCTACCTGGGTAGGGCCGATCAGCTCGGTCTAGGGTGAAAGACATGCGGGTTGGGGTGCTCGGAGCTAAAGGCAAAGTTGGGGAGACGATGGTGGCGGCCGTCTTGGCGGCCGAAGACCTCACATTGTCCGCGGAGGTCGACGCTGGAGATCCGCTGAGCCGGCTGACCGACTCACACACCGAGGTCGTCATCGACTTCACCCATCCGGACGTCGTGATGAACAACCTGAAGTTTCTTGTCGACAACGGAATTCACGCGGTCGTAGGCACCACCGGCTTCACCGCCGAACGGCTGCAAGAGGTGCGGTCGTGGCTGGCGGCTAAACCAGGCACCGGTGTACTGATTGCGCCGAACTTCGCTATCGGGGCAGTGTTGTCGATGCACTTCGCAAAGCAGGCCGCACCGTTCTTTGACTCCGCCGAGGTCGTTGAGCTGCATCATCCGAACAAAGCAGACGCACCGTCGGGCACAGCCACGCGCACTGCCAAGCTAATCGCCGAGGCTCGAAAAGGCCTAGCGCCCAACCCCGATGCCACCACTACAAGTGTGCCAGGGGCACGCGGCGCTGACGTCGACGGAATCCCAGTGCATGCGGTGCGGCTGGCTGGAATGGTCGCGCATCAGGAGGTGCTGTTCGGTACCGCGGGCGAGACGCTGACCATCCGTCACGACAGTCTCGATCGCACCTCGTTTGTGCCCGGTGTGCTGCTGGCCGTGCGTCGTATTCACCAGCGTGGCGGTCTCACGGTTGGCCTTGAGCCGCTGCTCGATCTGCCATGACGACTGCCGTGCGCACGGTAGGCATCAAGGTGCTGATCGCCTTCATGTGCGTTGCGATGCTGGGCTACTTTGTCATGCTCGGTCGCATCGCCGTCGCGATGGTTGGTTCGGGTA
This sequence comes from Mycobacterium sp., assembly GCF_965230835.1. Classification (GTDB taxonomy): domain Bacteria; phylum Actinomycetota; class Actinomycetes; order Mycobacteriales; family Mycobacteriaceae; genus Mycobacterium. The sequence goes on along the minus strand of NZ_CBDDLW010000002.1, from coordinate 652,371 downwards.
GGGGCGCCGCGGTCGGCCTCGGGGTGGCGTTGTTGATCCTGCCTGTCATCGGTCTGTGGGCCATGGTTGCAACTCTGCGAGCAGGGCTTGCGCACCAAAAGCTTGCCAGGCTGATCGCCGACGACGGAATGGAACTGGACGTCGGTGCGCTGCCAAGACGGGCGTCGGGTCGATTTGAGCGTACGGCGGCTGATGAATTGTTTGATGCGGTTCGCGGTGAGCTGGAGGAACAACCCAGCGACTGGCGTCGCTGGTACCGGTTGGCGCGGGCTTACGACTACGCCGGCGACCGGCGCCGCGCCCGGGAAGTGATGAAAAAGGCTGTCGAGTTGCAGGCGCGTCAATGAGCAAGACGCTGTTGGTGGTGCATCATACTCCGTCACCGGCCACTCGCGAGCTATTGGAGGCGGTGCTCGCCGGAGCCAACGCCCCGGGCATCGAGGGCGTCGATGTGGTTTCGCGCCCGGCTTTGGCGGCGAACCTCTGCGACATGCTTGATGCCGACGGCTATCTGTTTGGCACCACAGCGAACTTCGGCTACATGTCCGGGGCGCTCAAACATTTCTTCGACACCGTGTACTACCCGAGTCTGGATCATGTCGCTGGTCGTCCCTACGGTCTGTGGGTGCATGGCAACAACGACACCGTGGGCGCCGCGGCCTCCGTCGGCAAGTTGGCTACGGGGTTGTCGCTGACCAAGGCTGCCGAGGTGCTCGAGGTGGCCGGTGCCATAGGAGTTGGCGGGCGCGACAGCGCCTTTGAGCTCGGCGGCACGCTCGCGGCGACATTGATGGAGTAGCGAAGAGCGGCCGGAGAGAGCCATGCGGCGCCAGCGGGCCTAACGCTGTTGCGGTCAGATGACGCATTCGACCGGTTGATGTTAAGACGGTTGCCGCCAGCGTTAAGAAGCCGTAAATGCATTAGATACCAACGCCTTTCAGTCGGCACTGGAAAGGTGTCGATTGCTAATCTTATCCCGATATACAGGATGCCGCCAGCTAATTCACAGAATCTAAGTAGCTAATTCACAGGATTTGTTCCGCAATTGTCGCTGGGTGCATTTCGAACGCGAGGAGCTATCGATGTCATTCGTGACTACGCAACCAGCCGAGTTGGCCGCTGCGGCCGGCAAGCTGGAGGCCATCGGGTCGACTATGGACGCGCAGAACGCGGCCGCTCTAGCCCCAACCACCACGGGCGTGGTTCCCGCAGCCGCAGACGAGATATCAGCGCTTCAGGCTTCACTGTTCACCGCGTACGGCACCCTTTACCAAAAGATCAACGCCGACGCGGCAGCCATGTATCAGACGTTTGTGCACACCCTTGGGGTCAGTGCCGGTACGTATGAGGCCACAGAGGCCGCCAACTCATCAGTAACCGCGATGCCTTTGTCAGATGCCGCGAGCCTGGCCTCCTCGGTGACCCACAAGATGCCCGCTTGGGTGTCTGCTCTCGCCAATATGACGAATATCGGGGTGGGGAACTGGGCTTCGGCGACTTCGGACTTGATCGGCCTTGCCGGCGGCAGTCTTCTTCCGGCTGCTGAAGAGGTCGAACTGGGTGAACTAGGTATAGAGGCGATCGAGGGCGCCGGTTTAGCGGATCTGGCGGCTACGGAATCGGCCGTCAGCACCCCTGTATCGGCGGGCGTGGGCGCGGCGTCTTCGGTTGGCGCGGTTTCGGTGCCGCCCAGCTGGGCGGGACAGGCCACGTTGGTGTCGAGCTCGGAGACTGGTGTCCTGCAGGGCGCAGGCTGGACCACCCCAGCCGCGCAGCCGGCGCCGGCGATTCCCGGAGTACCGGGTTTGGCCTTGGCCGCGCGCAGCAGCGCGGGCTTCGGTGCGCCGCGGTACGGCGTCAAACCCATCGTCATGCCCAAGCTGACCACCGGCTAGGGAAGCAGGCGTCAACGGAGCCGTACGCAACCGAAAAGCAGCGATATTCGTGGACAGAAACGGAACAAAATAACAATGGATTTCGGTGCTCTACCCCCTGAGATCAACTCCGCACGGATGTACGTCGGCGCCGGTGCGGCACCGATGATGGCCGCCGCGGCGGCGTGGAACGGCCTGGCCGCCGAGCTGAACACGACGGCAGAGTCTGTCGAGTCGGTGATCGCGCAGCTCAATACGGAGCAATGGATGGGTCCGGCATCGATGTCGATGACCGCTGCCGCCCAGCCATACCTGGCCTGGTTGACCTACACAGCCGAAGCCGCCGCCCATGCCGCCTCGCAAGCGATGGCATCGGCTGCGGCGTTCGAGGCGGCGTTCGCCATGACGGTTCCGCCGGCCCAGGTTGCCGCCAACAGGGCTCTGCTGGCGCAGCTGGTCGCGACCAACATCCTGGGTCACAACACGCCGGCGATTGCCGAGACCGAGGCGCACTACGCGAAAATGTGGGCTCAAGACGCGATGGCCATGTACGGCTACGCGGCCTCCTCGGCGACAGCCGGCGCGTTGAACCCGTTGATCGCTCCGTCGCAGGCCACCAACCCGGCGGGGTTGGCCAGCCAGTCCGCCGCCGTCGGACATGCTGCCGCGTCGGGCGCGGCCGCTCAGGTGGGGCTGGGGTCGCTCATCCACCGACTGCCGAGCGCCGTCATAGGCCTTGCTTCGCCGCTCGCGTCGGCTAGTAACGCGACCGGACTGGACGGAATTGTTCAGGAGATCGAGACCATGCTCAGCACATCGTTCGTACAAAATGCGGTCAACGGCCTAGTCAACACCGCTGCTTGGTTCTCTATGGCCGGCATCTCCACCTCAGTGTTCCTGGGAAACGCACTCAGTGAACTGACCCCAGCAGCCGAGGCTGTCTCCGCCGGCGTCGCGCCAGCCGCCGCAGCAGCGGTGGGTTTAGCGCACACGGTAGCGCCAGCGAGCCTAGGCGGGGCGGCTTCGGTGGGCGGGCTGTCAGTGCCGACGAGTTGGTCTGCCGCTGCCCCCGAGATGACTTCCGGGGCTACGGCGTTGGAGGGCACCGAATGGGCCGTACCGGCAGAAGAAGCCGCACCGATGGCAGGAATCCCCGGACTGCCGGGAATGGCAACGGCCAAAGGCGGGGCCGGCGCTACTGCCGGACCGCGCTATGGGGTAAGACCGATCGTGATGCCCAAACAGGTTGTCGTCTGACGTAGCTGGACAGGACGCAACTGTGTAACGGGTTTACCGTCAGCAGCTCGCCAGCACGCCGTAATCTGTTGGCATGCGGCCCCTACCGCGCGTCGATCACAGCGGTCCCCGGTGTGTCCTGATTCGTGCCTGTGCTGACCATCGATGAGCTCGGTGGCGGGCGGTTGTGCGAGCAGTTCTCGTCCATCGTGTTCGTTGCACAGGTGCGGCGGGATCGGCGCGGTGATCAGTACGGCACCCCGATGACCCCGCTGATATCGGGTCGCGGTGAGGTTTCGCTCCGAACCATTCGTGCGGCGAGCGAACTGGGCGTCCAAGCGGTCGCGATCGATACCGACAACCAGATCGGCGTTGCACGCTCGGGCGGTGTCGCGCGGCATGCGCCAGGCCGGGAATCGGTCGCCGCCTTCGAGCTTGGCGGCCTTATGGATTTCGCGGACTCCCGCTTCCGGAACACCGGGCTGCGGTGCATCTGGTCTGCTGAACAAATGAAAGCGATGGTGAATTGACATGACCACACTGGACCTTTCCGGGCGCACCGCGATTATCACTGGCGCTTCACGGGGAATCGGGTTGGCAATAGCGCATCGACTCGCCGCGGCGGGGGCCAGCGTGGTGCTCACCGCGCGCAAGCAGGAGTCCGCGGACGCGGCGGCCGCAGAAATCGGAGACCGGGCGCTGGGAGTGGGCGCCCACGCTGTCGATGAAGATGCCGCACGACGTTGCATCGACCTCACCCTCGAGCGCTTCGGCAGCGTGGACATTTTGATCAACAACGCTGGGACCAACCCGGCCTTTGGGCCACTGACCGAACAGGACCACGCTCGCTTTACGAAGATCTTCGATGTCAACTTGTGGGCCCCGCTGATGTGGACCTCGCTCGTCGTCAAGGCCTGGATGGGGCAACACGGCGGTGCAGTGGTCAACACCGCTTCCATTGGAGGCCTGGATTATGCACCAGCCATGGGTATGTACAACGCCACCAAGGCTGCGCTCATTCACATGACCAAGCAACTGGCCTTGGAACTTTCGCCAGGTATCCGAGTCAACGCGATTTGTCCGGGTGTGGTGCGGACCAGGCTCGCCGAGGCGCTCTGGAAAGACAATGAGGACCCGTTGGCGGCGACGATTGCGCTCGGGCGTATCGGTGAACCAGTCGACGTAGCGGATGCGGTCGCCTTCCTGGTTTCGGATGCCGCAAGCTGGATCACCGGTGAGGCCATGGTCATTGATGGCGGTCTGCTCTTGGGCAATGCGTTGGGATTCAGGTCCCAGTCGGGCGCTGGGCAATGACCGCCGATGGCGTCGCCGCGGACCTGAATGCGAGGGTGCGGGCACTGCTCGACCAGCACGACCCGACCACCAGCGGCGCGCAGAATTTTCTCGGTGCCCGGTTCGACGCAGGGTTGGCCTGGGTTCATTTTCCGTCCGGCAGTGGCGGGCTTGATCTGCCGCGCACGTATCAGGCGCAGGTCGATGCCCAGCTCGCTGCCGCGGGCGCGCCCCCGGCGGGCGGCGGCAGAAACTTCATTGGGTTGGGTATGGCCGCACCGACTATCGCGGCCTTCGGTACAACCGAGCAGAAATTGAAGTTCCTACGTCCCTTGTTTATTGGCCAACATATCTACTGCCAACTGTTCAGCGAACCGGGAGCAGGGTCTGACTTGGCAGCCTTGGCGACCCGTGCCGTCCGTGACGGCGCGGACTGGGTTGTCAACGGCCAGAAGGTCTGGACCTCGATGGCGCAGCATGCGCAGATGGCGATCCTGGTCGCACGCACCGATCCGAATGTGCCCAAACATGCGGGTCTGAGCTACTTTCTTTGTGACATGACCCAACCCGGTGTTGACATTCGGCCGCTGCGCCAGATCACCGGCGAGGCGGAATTCAACGAGGTGTTTCTCACCGACGTCCGGATTCCCGACGCCAACCGGCTCGGTCCCGAAGGTGGCGGCTGGCAAGTAGCGACGACCACGCTCAACAATGAACGCGTTGCCATTGGTTCGCAAACCGGCGTCCCCCGAGAAAGCGGGATGATCAGCCAGGTCGCGAAAGCCTGGCGTGACGACTCAGCGCTGCGTAATCCTGCGATGCACGACGAGTTGATGCGGCTATGGGTCGAAGCGGAGGTGTTGTGTCTCAGCGGCGAGCGGCTGCGACAGCGGGCGGAAGCCGGACAGCCCGGACCAGAAGGCGCGGGTATGAAGGTGGCATTTGCCTGCCTTGCACAGCAGATCTCGGGTTTTGAGATTGAGTTGCACGCCGAAACTGGTCTGCACTACGACGACTGGTCCATGCGCAGACCCGATACCGTCGACCTGACCGGTCGGGGGCCTGGCTATCGATACCTACGGGCACGCGCCAATTCAATCGAGGGCGGTACCTCAGAGATCCTGCGCAACATCATCTCTGAGCGGGTCCTGGGGTTACCCGGCGAACATCGTGTCGACAAGAACGTTGCCTGGAAGGACCTGGACAGATGAGCAGGCGCAGCGTGGGAAATCTGCTGTACTCCGACACCGACGAGGCTTTGCGAGACAGTGTCGCGCAACTGTTTGCCCAACAGTGTCCGCCTGAATCGGTCACTCGGCTCTACGATTCCATGCCACCAGATTTCTCCGCGGTGTGGCAGGTGCTGGCCGCCGACTTGGGCGTGGCGGGTTTACTGGTGCCCGAGTCGCTCGGCGGCGCCGGGGCCAGTGCACGCGAGGCCGCAGTCGTGATGGAGGAGATCGGCCGGGCGGTCGCACCGGTACCGTTTTTGTCCAGCGCCGTGCTCGCCACCGTTGCGTTGTTGTGTGCTGGCGACACCGAAATCGTGTCAGCACTGGCCCGAGGTGAGGTGACCGCGGCGCTGGCGGTGCCGTTGTGCACCGCGCCAGGAAGCCCGGTCTCGGGAGTGCGCACTGGTTCCGACGGCTTGTCCGGACGGATCAGCAGTGTCGCCGGCGCCTGCGAGGCCGATGTCCTGGTGGTGCCGGTCATCGGCTCGGATGGACTTGAGCTGCATACCGTGGCCCGGGTCGGCGACGGTGTCGAGGTGTTGCCGCTGTTGGCCTTAGATATGACGAGACCTCTCGCCGAAATTCGGTTGTCGGGGGCGCCGTCATCGCGTGTCGGTTCGGCTTCGGGCGACGCGGCAGTAGCGACCGCGATTTCTGCGGCGCTGCAGATGGGCGCCGGTTTGCTCGCGTCGGAGCAACTCGGCCTTGCCCAGTGGTGTTTCGATACCACGCTGGCCTATGCCAAACAGCGCAAGCAGTTCGGTCGTGCCATCGGCTCGTATCAGGCGATCAAGCACCGGCTCGCAGACCTTTGGCTGGAAGTCGGTTCGGCGACCTCGGCGGCTCGCTACGCGGCCGACACCTGTGCGACAGGCGACGAAGATGCGGCCATTGCCGTGTCCATCGCCCAGGCTTATTGCAGCGGCGTTGCGCTACACGCTGCCGAGGAGTGCATACAACTACACGGCGGCATCGGGATGACCTGGGAGTATCCGGCGCATCTCTACTTGAAGCGGGCCAAGAGCGACCAACTGGCCTTCGGCACCGCATACCGTCATCGTGCCCGGCTGGCCGAGTTGGTCGACCTACCTGTGAGCTAACGCGGTCGCGGCGGCAACACAAAGTTGCAGGAAGACAGTATTATCTGCGCGGCTTCGCAGCCGCGCGCGAGGGCTAGCCCGGCAGTGCCGCGCCAAGGACGTTGGTGAGCGCGGTCCAATGCCGCGCGGCGGCAGCGGCGTCGTAGGACGGGTTATCTGGCACGGCGAATCCGTGGGCGGCCTGGTACCACTCGATGCGGTGCGTCACACCCGCCGCGGTCAGCATTTTGGCGAGCTGTTCGGCGTCTTCGTTGGTGAACAATGGGTCGTTCTCGGCGCCACCCAGGTAGACCATCGCCGATATCCGGCGGACCAGCAGGTGCGGGCTTTCTGGGCTGTCGGTGATCATGCCGCCGCCGTGGAACGACGCCGCGGCCGCCACCCGATCCGGCTGCCGCCCGGCCACCACCACCGACATCCGACCACCCATGCAATAACCACACACGCCGAATCTTTGGCCGGTCACCTCGGGGCGGCCGGTCAAGTAATCGAAGAATGCCGCGGCATCGGTGTTGATCCGCTCCGATGTCAGGCTGGTGATCATCGACATGATTCGCTTGCGCTCCGGTGCGTCGGTGAACGCACTCGCCATATCGAACGGCGCCCAGCCGCCTTCGCGGTAATACACGTCGGGAAGAAGCACGGCGTAACCGAAGTCGGCGAGTCTGGCTGCCATCTGATCGAAGATGTCACGCACCCCGCCGGCGTCGGGCAGCATGACTACGCCGGGCCAGGGGCCGGGGCCATCGGGGGTGAACAGACCGACAGTGCATGTACCGTCGCCGGTAGCGACGCCATCGTTGATATTCGGCATGGTTTCCGTTGTACTCTGGGCGCCTCGCCGGTGGTTTGGTGGCGTCGATCCGCCGCGCCCGGCTTCGCCGCGCTTGCGATCGCCGCTAAGCTAACGGCGTGCCGATCGCGACTCCTTACGAGGACGTGCTGCGTGAGGTGCTCGACACAGGTACGGCAAAATCAGACCGCACCGGCACCGGAACACGCAGCCTGTTCGGCCGGCAGATGCGCTACGACTTGTCGGCCGGCTTCCCGTTGCTGACTACCAAGAAGATCCATTTCAAGTCTGTTGTCTACGAGTTGCTGTGGTTCCTGCGTGGCGATTCCAATGTGGGGTGGCTGCACGAGCATGGCATCACGATATGGGACGAGTGGGCCAGCGACACAGGGGATCTTGGTCCGATCTACGGTGTGCAGTGGCGGTCTTGGCCGGCCCCCTCGGGCGTACACATCGATCAGATCAGCGCCGCACTCGATTTGCTGCGCACCGATCCAGACTCCCGGCGCATCATCGTTTCGGCCTGGAACGTCAGCGAAATCCCCGAGATGGCGCTGCCGCCGTGCCACGCGTTCTTCCAGTTCTACGTGGCCGACGGGCGGTTGAGCTGCCAGCTCTACCAGCGCAGTGGCGATCTGTTCCTCGGTGTGCCGTTCAACATCGCCAGCTACGCCCTGCTCACGCACATGATGGCCGCACAAGCCAATCTTTCGGTCGGCGAATTCATCTGGACCGGTGGTGACTGTCATATCTACGATAACCACGTCAAGCAGGTCCGTGAACAGCTGTGTCGCCAGCCGCGCGCGTACCCGAAACTTTCTCTCGCCGAAAGAAATTCAATTTTTGACTACACATACGACGATATCGTCATCGACGGCTATCATCCGCACCCGGCGATCAAAGCCCCAGTAGCAGTATGACGGTGGGCCTGATTTGGGCTCAGTCGACGGCTGGGGTGATCGGGCGTCACGGTGGTATCCCGTGGCGGCTGCCCGAGGACCAAAGCCGCTTCAAAGAGCTCACTATGGATCACACTGTGGTGATGGGGCGGCGGACCTGGGAGTCGTTGCCGGCAAAGGTTCGGCCACTGCCCGGCCGCCGAAATATCGTTCTCACCCGGCAAGCCGGCTTTACGGCGGTCGGAGCGAAGGTATGTGGTTTTCTTGAACAGGCGCTTACCGAGCCCGACACCTGGGTGATCGGTGGCGCGGAAATCTATGCGTTGGCGATGCCGCAGGCGACCCGGTGCGAGGTCACCGAGGTAGATGTTGAGCTGCAGCGGGACGACGCCGATGTCCTGGCGCCGGTGCTCGATGATTCGTGGCGTGCCGAGACCGGGGACTGGCTGGTCAGTCGATCCGGGCTGCGCTACCGGCTACACAGCTACTACCGGCCATGAGCGAAGTTCGCCCTATGTGTTTCCCTCGGCAATGTCGCGGCGGCTCATGGGCACCCTGACCGCGGGGCAAGCCCGTCGGGTGGCGGTCGCGGCGCAAGGCTTTGACCAGCAGAAGTTGGCTGGCCCGATCACCCGTGCACATCTCAAGCGACTGATTTCACGGATTCACGTGTTGCAGCTGGATTCGGTGTCGGTGGCGGTGCGTGCCCACTACGCGCCGATATTCAGCCGGCTCGGACCTTACGATCGCGATGTTCTTGACCGAGCTGCGTGGGGTCGGCGTTCGGCACGGCTGCTCATCGAATACTGGGCGCACGAGGCCGCGTTGATGGCCGTGGACGACTGGCCGCTGCTGCGCTGGCGGATGCGTCACTACCGGCACGGTCGCTGGGGCACTCAAGTGGTCAAGGCAAACCCGCAGCTGGTCGACGACGTTGTTGCAGCCGTCGCCGAGCTAGGTCCTAGCACGGCCGGCCAGATCGAGGCGCACCTTGACGCCGAGCCGCGCGGAGCAAACGGCCCCTGGTGGGGGCGCAGCGACACCAAATGGGTGGCCGAGGCGCTGTTCGCGTCCGGTGTGCTCACAACGGCCACTCGGGTCGGTTTCGCGCGCCACTACGATCTGGCGGAGCGGGTGCTGCCGCCGACGGTCCTGGCCCGGCAGATCGACGATGACGAAGCCATTCGTGAACTGGCGCTGCGCGCTGCCACCGCGCTGGGAGTGGGCACCGAGGCCGACATCCGCGACTACTTCCGGCTGTCGGCCCGGCAGATAAAGCCAGCTATCGCTGATTTGCTGGCCGCGGGTCAGATCGAACGGGTAGATGTTGCTGGCTGGTCGGCTCCGGCATATCTGCGTGCCGGCCGAACGGTGCCACGCGTTGACCGAGGCACTGCCTTGTTGTGTCCGTTCGACCCGTTGATCTTCTTCCGGCCGAGAGTCGAGCGAGTATTCGGCTTCCACTACCGCATTGAGATCTACACGCCGGCAGCCAAACGCCGGTACGGCTACTACGTATGGCCTTTCCTGTTCAATGGACGCCTGGTTGCACGGGTCGACCTCAAAGCTGACCGTGCAGCCAACGCATTACGCGTGGTTGGCGCCTACGCCGAGCCCCTTGATGCTGTCCAAGTGTCCCGGGCGCAGGTTGCCGCAGCGCTCGCCGCAGAGCTGGAGTCGATGGTTTCCTGGCTTGGGCTAGGCGGATTCGCCGTCTCCGGTAGGGGTGACCTGGCCGGGGAGTTGCGCGCGATTGCCAAGCGGGTCAGCTGATGAACCGAGGTACGTCCCAGCAGCTTTCGACGACGAAAGATATCAAAGACACACTCTGGAAAGCCGCCGAAAAGCTGCGCGGGTCTCTTTCGGCCAGCCAGTACAAAGACGTCATTCTGGGGTTGGTGTTCCTCAAGTACGTTTCCGATGCGCAGGATGAACGAGAAGAACAACAGGGCAACGGTTTCGTCGTGCCGCCGTCGGCGCACTGGAAGCGTTTGGCGAGCAAATCAACATCTCAGAACACAGGTCAGCTCGTCGACGCGGCAATGAACGCTGTGATGTCGGCAAACCCCGCGCTAGCTGACACATTGCCCGCGCACTATCACAAGGTCGATCAGCGTCGGCTGGGGGAGTTGATCGACTTACTCGGCACCGCGAGATTTAGTGGGCAGGGTCAGCACCGCGCCCGTGACCTGATGGGGGAGGCTTACGAGTATTTCCTGGGTAACTTCGCCCGCGCGGAAGGAAGGCGCGGCGGTGAGTTCTTTACCCCGCCTAGCATCGTCCGCCTGATCGTCGAAGTCCTCGAACCGTCGGGCGGACGAGTCTACGACCCGTGCTGCGGCTCTGGCGGGATGTTTGTGCAGACCGAAAAGTTCGTCAGTGAGCATGACGGAGACACCAGCGCCGTCTCCATCTACGGCCAGGAGAGTGTCGAAGAGACCTGGCGGATGGCCAAGATGAACCTCGCCGTGCACGGCATCGAGGACACAGGGCTGGGCACGCGGTGGGGCGACACGTTTGTCGCCGATCAACACGCCAATGTGCAGATGGACTATGTCATGGCGAATCCGCCCTTCAATATCAAGGATTGGGCCCGCGATGAGCAGGATCACCGGTGGCGCTTCGGCATTCCACCCGCTGGCAACGCGAACTTTGGCTGGATCCAACACATTTTGTCTAAGTTGGCGCCGGGGGCTAAGGCTGGTGTTGTCATGGCCAACGGCTCGATGTCGTCGAACACGGGCGGGGAGGGTGATATTCGGGCTCGGATCGTGGAGGCAGACCTGGTGTCGTGCATGATCGCCTTGCCCACGCAATTGTTCCGCAACACCGGGATTCCAGTGTGCGTGTGGTTTTTTGCCACCGACAAGACAGCTGGTGGCAGGATCAACCGCTGCGGACAGGTGCTGTTCATCGACGCCCGCAGACTCGGCTACCTGGTAGACCGTGCTGAGCGCGCCCTGACCAGCGAGGAAATCACCCGTATCGGAGACACCTACCACGCGTGGCGGGGAACCCCCTCAGCGGTTGCGAAAGAAATTTCTTACCAAGATGTTTCAGGATTCTGTAAGTCAGCGACGCTAGATGAAATCAGAACTGCGGGCTACGTACTCACGCCGGGACGCTATGTGGGCGCCGCGACAACTGACAGTGACGGGGAGCCAGCCAGGCAGAAGATCGCTCGGCTGACAACGGATCTGCTGGCTGCGCTCGACGATTCCGCACGATTGGACAAGGCGGTACGGGAGCAAGTGGTTCGAGTGGAGCAAGCGCGGTGGAGGTGAGATTGGGCGATCAGCTCGATTTCCGCAACGGGAGTTGCGCGCCAGCGCGAAAAGCGACCGGGCGGTTTCCCGTGTATGGCGCCAACGGGCCGATCGGTTATACGGGCGAACATAACGCACGCGGCCCACTGATAGTGGTTGGCCGCGTTGGATCGTATTGCGGCAGCGTTCATTACTGCGATTCCGATATCTGGGCGACCGAAAACGCGCTGGTATGTCTGGCGAAGAACCGGCAAGAGACGCAATATTGGTATTACGCACTGCAAACCTGCAAGCTCAATGAACATCGCGCCGGAACCGGGCAGCCTCTACTCAACCAGGGAATTCTCCGAGATATTTCAGTCCAGACTGTTTCCGGGCCCGACCGGTTGCGGGTAGCCCAGTTGCTGGGCGCCTTCGATGAGAAGATCGCGGCCAACCGACGTGTGATCGCGGCCGCAGAAGCATTGATGGTCGCCACGGTGGAGTCGATCTCTGATGAAGTACCGCTATCTTGCCTGGCTGATCGGTCGACCGTATCGCTCAACCCGGCTGACTTCGACGACGTGGTCGCCCACTTCAGCCTCCCGGCCTTCGATGAAGGCGCACAACCCCAAATCGTCGATGCGGGACTGGTCAAAAGCGGCAAGTTCCTCCTGTCGGAACCCTGCGTGCTGTTCTCCAAACTGAATCCCAGAGTCCCGCGAATCTGGAATGTGATGGCTCTGCCCGTGGAAATGGCAGTGGCAAGTACAGAGTTCGTGGTACTGACACCCAAATTTGGCGACACGTCGGCGCTGTGGTCAGCAGTGCGCCATCGCGATGTCACCGACGCGCTGCAGCAGAAAGTTGCCGGAACCTCGGGGAGTCACCAGCGGATCCGGCCTGCAGAATTGCTCGACGTTCGAGTGCCAGATGTCCGAGGTCTTAGCACCGGGACAACGCAGGCGATCACCGCCCTGGGCGGGCAGTGCCAGGCGCGTCGAACCGAGTGCCGATGGCTGTCCGCATACCGCCGCTTGCTGTTGCCGCTCGTGGTCTCGGGCGAACTTGCGGTTTAGCGGCGAGCCCGCACGGGGCACCCGAGCGGACCGAAACATGTCCTGCGCAGACTCGGCGCCACCAGTGCGACGGCGGCCGCCGATGGTCGGGTTAGGGTGAGCGCCGTGGCCGAGACGGCGCAGCTGCGCGTGCAACTAGTCGCCAAGACCGATTTCCTGGCTCCTCCGGAGGTGCCCTGGGTCACCGACGCCGATGGTGGCAGCGCACTGGTCGAGTTCGCCGGCCGAGCCTGCTACCAGAGTTGGTCCAAGCCCAATCCCCGCACTGCTACCAACGCCGGATACGTGAAGCACGTCATCGAGGTTGGGCACTTGTCGGTGCTTGAGCACGCGAGCGTGTCCTTCTACATCACCGGAATCTCGCGCTCGTGCACCCACGAGCTGATCCGGCATCGGCATTTGTCCTACTCGCAACTATCGCAGCGCTACGTGCCCGAAGGCGACTCGCGGGTCGTCGTACCGCCGGGAATGGGCGACGATCCTGAGTTGCTGCAGATCTTGGCCGACGCCGCCGACGAGAGCCGCGCCGCATATGCGGAGTTGCTGGCCAAGCTAGAAGCCAAGCTCTCTGGGGGTGAGACGACGACAGATAAGCTGGGCGTCCTGCGGAGAAAACAGGCACGCCAAGCGGCCCGTGCCGTACTGCCCAATGCGACCGAAAGCCGCATCCTGGTGACCGGAAACTACCGAGCCTGGCGGCACTTCGTCGCGATGCGGGCCAGCGAGCACGCTGACGTGGAAATTCGGCGGCTGGCCGTTGAGTGTCTCCGGCAACTCGTCGGCATCGCGCCCGCGGTGTTCGCTGACTTCGAGGTCAGCGCCCTGGCTGACGGTACCGAGGTCGCCACCAGCCCGCTCGCCACCGAAGAGTAGTGAGGCGTGAATCGGAGTGAGGGGAAGCCCACCGTAGGGGCAGACACAACACCATCGGGTACCCAGCGGCTTGCTGCCGCCAGGTAACCTTGGAAGCCGTGACCACCGTCGAATTCGACGTTCCTGCACGCCTGGGAACCTTGCTGACAGCGATGGTGACACCGTTCGCTGCCGATGGCTCTCTTGACACCGTTGCGGCGACGCGACTGGCCAACCATCTGGTGGATCAGGGGTGCGATGGTCTGGTGGTCTCGGGAACCACCGGCGAGTCACCAACCACCACCGATGATGAGCGGCTTGAGCTGCTCCGTGTCGTGCTGGAGGCGGTGGGGAACCGGGCCCGTGTCGTCGCAGGCGCAGGTACTTACGACACGGCGCACAGCATCAGGCTGGCCAAGGCATGTGCGGCCGAAGGCGCGCACGGCCTTCTGGTGGTAACCCCCTACTACTCGAAGCCGCCCCAGACCGGGCTGGTGGCGCACTTCAGCGCCGTTGCCGACGCGACGGACCTGCCGGTTCTGCTCTACGACATCCCCGGGCGGTCTTGCGTACCCATACAGCCCGACACGCTTCGCGAGCTGGCGCTACATCCGAACATTGTCGGAGTGAAGGACGCTAAGGCCGATCTGCATAGCGGTGCCCAAGTGATGGCCGACACCGGGTTGGCCTACTACTCCGGCGACGATGCGCTCAATCTGCCGTGGTTGGCCGTGGGGGCCGTCGGCTTTATCAGCGTGATTTCTCATCTCGCGCCCGGTCAGCTTCGAGAGCTATTGGCTTCGTTCGGTTCCGGAGACGTTGCCACCGCACGCAAGATCAACCTGGCCGTCAGCCCGCTCTGTAACGCGATGAGTCGCTTAGGTGGGGTGACGTTGTCTAAAGCGGGGTTGCGCCTGCAGGGCATAGAGGTCGGTGATCCCCGGCTGCCGCAGATGGCCGCGACGCCGGAGCAGGTTGCCGCACTGGCCGCGGACATGCGCGCCGCTTCGGTGCTTCGATGAATGGCACCGGCCGGGCAGCTCCGGCGGTGAAATACCAGTGAACGAAGAACTCGCCCCGCCAGGTCCGCTGACTTCGGGCGGGTTGCGGGTTACGGCGTTAGGTGGCATCAACGAAATCGGCCGCAATATGACGGTTTTCGAGCACCTAGGCCGGCTGTTGATCATTGATTGCGGAGTGTTGTTCCCTGGGCACGACGAGCCCGGAGTCGACCTGATCCTGCCCGACCTCCGTATCATCGAAGACCGACTCGACGACATCGAGGCGCTGGTGTTAACCCACGCGCATGAGGACCATATTGGGGCGATCCCCTTCCTGCTCAAGCTGCGGTCCGATATCCCGGTGGTCGGTTCGAAATTCACGTTGGCGCTGGTTGCCGCGAAATGCCGTGAACACCGCATCAAGCCGGTGTTCGTAGAGGTTGCCGAGGGGCAGAGCAGCAGGCACGGGGTTTTCGAGTGCGAATTTTTCGCCGTCAATCACTCGGTTCCCGATGCGCTGGCAATCGCGGTCTACACGGGCGCTGGCACTGTGCTATTCACCGGCGATATCAAGCTGGACCAGCAACCACCCGATGGCCGTCCCACCGATTTGCCCGGTATGTCGCGGCTCGGAGACGCTGGTGTGGATTTGCTCTTGTGCGACTCGACCAACTCCGAGATTCCCGGTGTCGGGCCTTCCGAAAGCGACGTGGGCCCGACGTTGCACCGGCTGATTCGAGGAGCCGACGGGCGCGTCATCGTGGCGTGTTTCGCCTCCAATGTGGACCGGGTGCAGCAGATTATCGACGCTGCTGTCGCACTGGGGCGGCGGGTGTCATTCGTCGGGCGATCGATGGTGCGAAACATGAGCATCGCCCGCAAGCTGGGATTCTTACAGGTATCCGATTCCCAGGTGATTGATATCGGAGCTGCCGAGATGATGGCGCCCGAGCAGGTGGTGTTGATCACTACCGGCACCCAGGGCGAGCCGATGTCGGCGTTGTCGCGGATGTCGCGCGGCGAGCATCGCAGCATCACGTTGACCGCGGGTGATCTCATTGTCTTATCGTCATCGCTGATCCCGGGCAACGAAGAGGCCGTTTACGGCGTGATTGATGAGCTGTCCAAGATCGGAGCCCGCGTTGTGACCAACGCCCAAGCTTCGGTGCATGTGTCAGGTCACGCGTGCGCCGGGGAGCTGTTGTTCCTGTACAACGGGGTGCGGCCGCGTCACGTCATGCCGGTGCATGGGACGTGGCGGATGCTGCGCGCTAACGCCAAGCTGGCTGCTAGCACGGGAGTGCCAAAAGAGTCGATCCTGTTGGCAGAGAATGGTGTCAGTGTCGACCTGGTCGGTGGCCGGGCCAGCATTTCGGGGGCGGTTCCAGTCGGCAAGATGTTTGTTGATGGCCTGATTACCGGTGACGTCGGCGACATCACCTTGGGCGAGCGACTCATTTTGTCCTCGGGTTTTGTCGCGGTCGCTGTGGTGGTCGAGCGCGGCACCGGGCGTCCTGTGGCGGCGCCGCAACTGCATTCACGGGGGTTCTCCGAGGATCCCAAAGCGCTCGAGCCGGCCGTGCGCAAGGTCGAGGCAGAGCTGGAAGCGTTGGCCGCTGACAACGTCACCGATCCGATTCGGATCGCTCAGGGGGTGCGTCGCACAGTAGGCAAGTGGGTGGGGGAAACCTACCGTCGGCAGCCGATGATTGTGCCGACAGTTATCGAGATCTGAGCCGCCGTTCCCGCAAGAGACTGGCAGCATCGCTGCTTATAGTGCTTTTTCGCAGATGTTTAGCTGTCGGGCGGATTTAGTCTTTCTCGGCATAGGCAGACCATTCGATCTGTGATGCTTTGAGTTTGCGGCCGGTGGGCTCGATATAGGCACGTACCAGGTCGTCAGGCCCGGCCTGTTCGACCAGGCGCCAACCGTAGCCGGCGAGAAACCCCGCGACCGCGTCGGGCTGCAGGCCGAAATGCCACAGTTGCCGCCGTTGTCGGACGGAGCGGTAGAGCGTGCGGGCACCGCGCCGATTCGTCCCGTCGATGAAGTCCTTGTGCACGTAGCTGAACACCGCGCGGCTACCCGGAGCGGCCGCACGTAGTCCCTCCAAAGTCCGCCTGACGCCGGCTTCGGTGAGGTATTGGGTGAGGCCCTCGCAGATAAAGAAGACCCGGTAGTCGGTGAGATAGCCGTGTTCGGCCAGCGCGGTGAGTAGATCGTCGTGTTCGAAGTCGAGTGCCACCAGCCGAACTGACAGCGGAAGTTCGCCGAGTACCCGCCGGGCTGTTCTGGCCTTCCTGGCGATGTTGACCGGCAGGTCTACTTCGAAGACCGGGACGCGGACCTGCCGAGTCAACCGGTAGGCGCGGGTGTCTAACCCGGCGCCGAGGATGACCACTGCGTCGATGTCGTTAAGCGTTTCTTCGAGTTTGCGGTCGATAAACCGTCTCCGGCCAGACAGATTTGCCCACTGGACGCGGCTGAAGCGCTCCGAAGCGCCGATGACGAGGCGACGCAGCACCATCGAGCGAGCTGCACCGGTGAGCCACCGCAACGGGAAGGGCAGAAAGAGTTCCGCGAGGTCGTCGTCGAGCAACCGGCGGTCACGCGGCTGGTTCTGTTCGACGGCGGCCAACAACGTTGGGCTGAAGACAGGTCGTGCCGACCGATTCCGGGACACCGCCTACCGCCTATTTACAAAACCGGCATCGACGGGCAAGGTGACGCCGGTGACATAACGTGCTTGGTCGGACACCAACCATGCTACGGCGTTGGCGATGTCCTCGGGTTGCAAAATCGGTACCGGTAGCGCGTTACCCATGTTGGCCGTTGAGCCGGATTCCGCGACAAGTGCGGTAAGCCACTCTCGGATGGACTCATTGTTGACCATCGGTGTGTCGACGGCAGTCGGATGCACCGAATTGACCCGGATGCTGTGCTGTGCGAGCAGATTCGCATAGGTACGCATCAACCCCACCAGCCCGTGTTTGGCGGCGTTGTAGCCGATGGAGCCCGCATTGGGGCTGCCTAAGCCGACCAGGCCGGAGGTCGAACTGATCAGCACAATCGATCCGCCGTCGCCTTGTTCGATCATGACCGGAATCGCAACCTCCACCGTGTGATAGACACCGGTGAGGTTGACGTCGATGACGTCGCGCCAGCCGTCGTCGCCGGAACGCATAGGAGCGATCCCGGCGTTGGCCACCACGATGTCGAGTCGTCCGAACTGGTCCAGGCCGGCGTGCAACGCGGCAAGCAGCGATGCCCGGTCGCGAACATCGCCCTGTTTCGCCACGATGTGCGCGCCGGTGTCCTCGACCAACTTGACGGTGGCTGCCAGGTCTTCTCGGGTGCCCAGCGGGTACGGCACGCTGGCGATCTGCTCGCACAGGTCGACCGCGATGACATTGGCGCCATCTGCTGCTAGCCGAATGGCATGAGCCCGGCCCTGACCGCGCGCAGCCCCGGTAACGAAGGCAACTTTGCCCTCGAGCGCACGATCCATCAGGGGCGCAGCTGTCCCTTGGCTTGATCACCTGCCGGAACGGGCTGCAGCAACTTGATGTCTGGCGCTCCGGCGAGGTGTTCGCTGACTGCGGTGAACATCTCGACGGCCGCGGGCGCGGTGCTATGGGCCTTGAGGGCCTCGGCGTCGGTCCATTGCTCGATGAAAACGAAGGTTTCACCGGTCTGGTGCAGTGAATACAACTGACAGCCTGCTTCGCCGTGCACTTTGGGAACCGCGTTGGCGAGGATGTCGCGGACGGTGTCGACCGATTCGGGCTTGGCGGTCAAGGTGGCTACGACCACGGGCATGCTGGGGCCTCCTGGGAATTCCGTGTGTGAGTGGCGGCACGACTTTTGTCGCCGCTTGTCACCCTACTCAGCCGTCTGGGGATAGGTCAGACGCCGGGAGTGGAGATTGGCGTTACCAGTGTGGCGAGTGGTGTAGATGTTGTGTTTGCGACTAGTCTTGCCGGTATGTCTAGCAAGACCGCCGCCCGCCAGGGAACTCGAAACAGCAGGTCACAGGCGAATTCGCGGGGTGGGTACCGACGTGTCCGTCCAGCGCCCAGGAGGCCGGCGAGCAGGCTCGCCAAGCGGCGCAATCGGCCACTGTTGGTTTCGGCCGGATTCACCTGCAGTCGGGCCATGCGCGCAACCTGGATGATGGCAGCCAAGGGCGCTGGCGGCGCGGCGCGCTCGATTGGGCGGGCTGGTGACATCGAACCCGGACATCGTCGCGACGGAATCGCGTTGGGGCTACTGAGCCTCGCTGTCGTCGTTGCCGCGAGCTCCTGGTTCGACGCCGCGCGGCCGGTCGGTGCCTGGGTAGACACCACACTGCGGATGTTTATCGGCTCGGCTGTTGTTCTGCTTCCAGTGGTTATCGCGACCATAGGTGTGGTCCTCATGCGGACCCCTCCCAATCCCGACACGCGACCGCGGTTGATTCTTGGTTTCTGTCTGATCGTTCTGTCGTTTCTCGGACTGCTCCACCTCTGGGCGGGTTCACCCGAAGCCCCGGAATCGCGTCGCAGTGCTGCGGGATTCGTCGGTTTCGCTATCGGTGGTCCGCTCTCGGACGGGTTGACCGCCTGGATCGCCGCGCCTTTGTTATTCATCGGCGTGCTGTTCGGGTTGCTCCTGCTGACCGGGATCACCATCCGCGAGGTTCCGGATGCCGTGCGTGGCATGTTTGGTACCGGGCTATTCGAGGGTGACTATCACGGCGAAGATAACGCCGAATACGACGCGGAATATGCATATGGCAGCGATGCCGACGCGGCGACCGAGGATCTTTCGGGCGGCTACTACGACGAGTCCCAGGACGGCTCTGCCGACGACGAGATGTCGGTGTGGCCGGCGGCCAGCTCCGCTGCGGATGATGACCGCAGCAAATCAGTGTCGGAATCGACAAATTCGCGCGCGCGTCGACGCCCTCGATCGGCGAAACGCGACACCGAAGAGCTGGATCGGGTCGTCGAAGGTCCGTACACGCTGCCTTCGCTGGACCTGTTGGTAGCCGGCGATCCACCCAAAAGACGCAGTGCCGCCAACAACCAGATGGCGGGCGCCATCGGCGACGTACTCACTCAGTTCAAGGTCAACGCCTCAGTCACCGGTTGCACTCGCGGGCCTACCGTTACCCGCTACGAGGTCGAGCTGGGGCCTGGGGTCAAGGTGGAGAAGATCACCGCGCTGCAGAAAAACATCGCCTACGCGGCGGCTACCGAGAGCGTGCGCATGCTGGCGCCAATCCCCGGCAAGTCGGCGGTCGGCATCGAGGTACCCAATACTGATCGCGAAATGGTGCGGCTAGCCGACGTGCTGACCGCGCCATCCACCCGCCGCGACCACCACCCACTGGTTATCGGGTTGGGCAAGGACATCGAAGGCGATTTTGTCTCGGCGAACCTGGCCAAGATGCCGCACCTGCTGGTCGCCGGCGCGACAGGATCGGGAAAGTCCAGTTTTGTTAACTCCATGCTGGTATCGCTGCTGACCCGGGCAACCCCGGAAGAGGTCAGAATGATTCTGATCGACCCGAAGATGGTGGAACTGACCCCCTACGAGGGCATTCCGCACCTGATCACTCCGATCATCACTGAGCCGAAAAAAGCTGCCGCCGCGCTGGCGTGGCTGGTCGAGGAGATGGAGCAGCGCTACCAGGACATGCAGGCATCCCGGGTGCGCCACATCGACGATTTCAACTCCAGGGTGCGATCGGGTGCCATCACGGCGCCGCCGGGCAGCCAGCGCGAGTACCGTCCGTATCCCTACGTCGTTGCCATCGTTGACGAGCTAGCCGACCTGATGATGACCGCCCCGCGTGATGTGGAGGACGCGGTCGTGCGGATTACCCAGAAGGCACGTGCCGCCGGTATTCACCTGGTGTTGGCCACCCAGCGCCCTTCAGTCGATGTGGTCACCGGGCTGATCAAGACCAATGTGCCGTCCCGGTTGGCTTTTTCGACCTCCTCGCTCACCGACAGTCGGGTGATCCTGGATCAGGCGGGCGCGGAAAAACTGATCGGCATGGGCGACGGCCTATTCCTGCCAATGGGCGCGGGCAAACCGGTCCGGCTGCAGGGTGCCTATATCAGTGACGAGGAGATACACGCTGTAGTTGCCGCGACCAAAGATCAGGCTGAACCCGAATACACCGAGGGCGTCACCACCGCCAAGCCCACTGGGGAGCGTACCGACGTCGACCCAGACATCGGCGATGACATGGATGTTTTCCTGCAAGCTGTGGAGTTGGTGGTGTCCAGCCAGTTCGGATCCACGTCGATGCTGCAGCGCAAGCTGCGGGTTGGTTTCGCCAAGGCTGGACGGTTGATGGACCTGATGGAGACTCGTAGCATAGTCGGACCCAGCGAAGGCTCGAAGGCGCGCCAGGTGCTGGTCAAGCCGGATGAACTCGCGGCGACGCTCGCAGCGATCCGAGGTGTGGGCGGCGAACCGGACTCGGAGGAAGTCAGCGACCAGTAGCGGCGAAGGGGTGCGTTCCGCGGCGCCTCAGTTGATCAGAGAACCAGGAGCATACGGGAATTGCCCAGTATGTTTGGTTTGATGTAGCTCAGATCCAGGAATTCGGCGACCCCGATGTCATAGGATCGGCGCATCTCTTCGAACACTTCAGCAGTGACAGGGGTGCCTTCGATCTCGGTGAACCCGTGTTTACCAAAGAAATCTGTCTCGAAGGTCAGCACAAAAACCCGCTCCAGCTGAAGTTCACGGGCGACCTCAAGCAGCTTCCTCACCAGCGCGTGGCCGATACCGCGCCCGGTAATAGCGGGGTCGACTGCGACCGTGCGAATTTCGCCGAGGTCGGACCACAACACGTGCAGCGCTCCGCAACCGACCACTGTGCCCGGGAAATCGGGGTGTTCGACCACCCAGAATTCCTGGATAGCTTCATAGAGCGTGACGAGGTTCTTTTCCAGCAAGATCTTTCCGGCATAGGTGTCAACGAGCCGTTTGATTGTGGAGACATCAGACGTTCGCGCGCGCCGGACCACCGGCCGGGGCTCCCGTGAACTATTGGTCACGGAAGAACTGTATCGATATCGTGGATGACGCAAGGCAGGCAACCGTTATTCTGTTGCGGTGCCGGGGCAGTCTCAAACGGATCCGACGGTAAGTTCTGTCCGTATCGCCAACCTCGCCAATGTCTTGACCCTCTCGCGGCTAGCGCTGGTCCCGGTTTTCCTCTTTGTGCTGTTCTATGACGGCGGCCACGAATCTCCCGCTCGCATAGCGGCGTGGGCGATATTCGCGGTTGCCAGCCTTACCGACCGGTTTGACGGCCTGCTGGCTCGTACGTACGGCATGGCGACCGAATTCGGCGCGTTCGTCGATCCGATCGCGGACAAGACGCTAATTGGCGCAGCGCTGGTCGGCCTGTCGATGTTGGGCGATTTGCCGTGGTGGGTCACGGGGATCATCCTCACCCGCGAAATCGGGGTCACTGTGCTGCGATTGGCCGTAATCCGCCGCGGTGTTATTCCCGCCAGTTGGGGCGGCAAACTCAAGACTGTGGTCCAAGCCGTGGCGATCGGATTGTTTGTTCTACCTCTGTCGGGCACGCTGCATCTGGCGGCAGTGGGGGTGATGGCGGCCGCGATCGTGCTCACCATCGCTACCGGTGTTGACTATGTGGCCTCCACGGTCCGCGCAGTTCGCCGCGCTGCCGGTTGATCCGGGAACCAACACCACCGCTGTCGGCGTTCATCTGATGACGGTTGCGGTTTGAGTGCCGAGACGAGCCGGCTTCGAGTGGATGAAGGAGAGCACGATGGCGTCATTGGTGCGCGAGGTCATTGGTGACGAACTGCGGCGGGCGCGGACTTCGCAGGGCCGGACGCTGCGCGAGGTGTCCGATTCGGCGCGGGTCAGCCTTGGATACCTGTCCGAGATAGAGCGCGGTCGCAAGGAGGCATCCAGTGAGCTGCTCAGCGCCATTTGCGACGCACTGCGGACTCCCATGTCGGCGGTGCTCGTTGGCGCGGCTGAGCGGATGGCACGTGAGGAGCGCCTTACCGCCACTGCTTCACCTGCTGGAGTCGCCGCTGCCAGCATTGACGCCGGAACTAAAGTCGTCATTCCGCCAGTAACCTCTTTGGTCGTGGCCTGAGCCGCCCCCGGACGGCACGTAGGCGCGACATCCATCGTTGAGGTAGGGCGTGATCGGGTTCGACCCACTAAATTGAGCTTCAGGGCAGGCACGCGGGCCTGCCTGGGGCTCATCGAGAGCACACAAGAAGCGGAAGGCGGAGCTACCTGATGGCCAATCCGTTCGTCAAAGCGTGGAAATACATCATGGCGCTGTTCAACGCGAAGATCGACGAGCACGCTGACCCTAAAGTCCAGATTCAACAGGCCATCGAGGAAGCGCAGCGCACCCACCAGGCGCTGACCCAGCAGGCTGCTCAGGTGATCGGCAACCAGCGGCAATTGGAGATGCGTCTCAACAGACAGCTGGCGGATATAGAAAAGCTCCAAATCAATGTGCGCCAAGCCTTGACGTTGGCTGATCAGGCCACCGCTTCTGGAGACGGTGCCAAAGCAACCGAGTACACTAACGCCGCCGAGGCCTTCGCGGCCCAGCTGGTCACCGCCGAACAGAGCGTTGAAGACCTCAAGACATTGCACGATCAGGCTCTGGGCGCGGCGGATCAGGCGAAGAAGGCCGTCGAACGCAATGCGATGGTGCTACAGCAGAAGATCGCCGAGCGCACCAAGCTGCTCAGCCAGCTCGAGCAGGCGAAGATGCAGGAGCAGGTCAGTGCGTCGCTGCGCTCGATGAGTGAGCTTGCCGCGCCGGGCAACACTCCAACTCTCGACGAGGTGCGCGACAAGATTGAACGGCGCTACGCGAATGCGATCGGATCAGCTGAACTTGCGGAGAGTTCGGTGCAAGGCCGGATGCTCGAGGTCGAGCAAGCGGGTGTGCAGATGGCCGGTCATTCCCGGCTGGAGCAGATCCGCGCATCGATGCGCGGTGAAACGCTGCCGGCAGGTGGCACAACAGCCACTCCTGCGTCAGGCAGCGAGGCCAGCGGTGGCTCGATTGCCGAGAAGCCGCTTGGCCAGCAGTAGGGCAGACGGTCTCTGAGATGGCGGTGAACGCAGGTCAGAATGTGCGGTGGCGGGTACTGCTTCAGCAAGGTCTCGACACCGCTGGCGGCTGGTCCGACGTGGTTGCCCGCAAGATCAGCGTCGCGACCGATCCGCGCAGCAAGCTGTTGCGCCGCCGCCGCCGTGCCCGGCGGTGGGGCTTGGTATTCGGGGCCGGGTGCCTACTTTGGGGATTGCTGACGGCGCTACTCGCCTCCTGGAACACCCCGGTATGGGTGCTGCTGATCACGGGCGTGGTTGCGTCGGGTGCGGCCGTTCCGGCCACGTTGTTGCTGCTTCGCTACCGGTGGCTGTGTTCGGAGCCGCTGCCGGCTCGGCGCTTGGGTAATGCCCGTCGGCTGCCCCCGGCGAGTTCGGCCGCGCGGACAGCGATGTCTGCGCTCGGGGCCTCTGAACGCGGGTTCTTTTCGTTGTTGGGAGTGATGGAGCGGGGCGCCATGCTGCCGCCGGCCGAGATCCGTGACTTGACCACAGCGGCCAACCAGACTTCCGCGGCGATGGCGGCAACCGCTGCCGAGGTGGTGTCAATGGAGCGGATCGCGCACCATTGCGCACAGTCGCGGTCATATCTGGCGCCCACCATCAACGCGTTCACCGCGCAATTGAATGCCGGCGTTCGCCAATACAACGAAATGGTTACCGCCGCGGCGCAACTGGTCTCTTCAGCCAACGGTGACGGTGCGCGGCGTGCGGAGACGGCTTCGCACCGAAACTATCGGGCGGAGTTGGTTGGAGCCACCGACCGCCTGGCCGGCTGGGCACAAGCCTTCGACGAACTCGGCGGATTGCCGCAGAGTTAGCTGCGGGTCAAGACGCGTCGCTTCGCGCTGGGCCGGTGAGCTAGAGCGTCGCCTTCAGGGCGGGCAGCGCAATCCCGGCCAGGCCACGCACGGTCGCCTTGAACATGTCGAAGAAATCGAAGTAATCGCGCCAGAGCGTGATCCGGCCGTTGTTCACCTCGAAGACGCCGCAGACCCAGAACTGAAGTCGCAGTGGACCGAAGGTCAGCGCGTCGGTGCGTTCGGTGAGTACCACGGCGCCGTCAGCGGCGGCTCGGTGAATCTTCACCTCGAATTCGCCGCGGCCTTCCATCCGCCGGAACAGCTTCATCGTCCGGCTTCGGCCGTAGATCGTCGGCAGCCCAACGTTCTCGTAGACGAGGTTATCGTCCAATGCCCCGTCCGCGGCGTCGAAATCTGCGTCCTGCAGAGCATTCAGGAAACCCTCGACGGTGCGAATGTTCGCAATACTTTCGGGGGATGTCTCGGTCACTTCGGTCATGGTTGCCAGCGTAGGCGAATCTGGGCGCTGTGCGCTGTGGCAGGCTATTGCTGGTGCGCGTCGTAGTGGTCGCCGGGCCGGATCCCGGGCACTCGTTTCCCGCGATCGCGCTGTGCCAGCGGTTCGCCGAAGCCGGCGATAAGCCCACCTTGTTCACCGGAGCGGAATGGCACGATGCTGCCCGCGCCGCCGGCGTTGACGCCGCCCCGCTTGAGGGGCTGGTAGCGCTGGACGACGATCTCGATGCCGGAGCCAGGATCCATCGGCGCGCCGCACGGATGGCGCTGTTGAACCTGGATGCTGTGCGCGACCTAGCGCCTGACCTGGTGGTCTCCGATGTCATCACCGCGTGCGGCGGCATGGCTGCCGAGTTGCTGGGTATCCCGTGGATCGAGCTCAACCCGCATCCGCTGTACCTGCCGTCCAAAGGGCTGCCGCCGATCGGCAGCGGCCTGGCACCGGGCACGGGTATCGGTGGTCGGTTGCGTGATGCCACCATGCGAAGGTTGACGGCGCGGTCTTGGCGTGCTGGTCTGCGGCAACGTGCGGCTGTCCGGGCCCAAATCGGACTTCCTGCTCGCGATCCCGGGCCGCTGCGTCGGCTGATCGCGACATTGCCGGCGTTGGAGGTTCCCCGTCCGGATTGGCCGGCGGAAGCCGTGGTGGTGGGTCCGCTGCACTTCGAGCCGACCGACCAGGTGCTAGCACCACCCCCAGGTTCTGGGCCAGTGGTGGTTGTCGCGCCGTCCACCGCAATGACCGGGACGGTTGGTCTGGCCGAGGTCGCGTTGGAAAGTCTGGTGCCCGGCGACACCCTGCCGTCGGGTTCGCGGCTGGTGGTGTCGCGGTTGGGCGGAGCGGATCTGCCGGCGCCGCCCTGGGCTGTGGTTGGGCTGGGACGTCAGGCAGAACTATTGACTCGTGCCGATCTAGTGATCTGCGGCGGCGGTCACGGCATGGTGGCAAAGACGCTGCTGGCCGGGGTGCCGCTGGTAGTGGTGCCCGGCGGCGGGGATCAGTGGGAGATGGCGAATCGGGTGGTCCGGCAAGGGAGTGCGCGACTGATTAGGCCACTGACCGCGGACGCGTTGGTCACCGCGGTCGACGACGTGTTGTCGTCGCCGGGTTACCGCGACGCCGCGCAACTGGCTGCGGCCAGTCTCGTCGCGGTCGCGGATCCGGTACGTACGTGCCACGAAGCGCTCGCGTTGGCCGGGTAGCTTGACTGGCGTGCGGCTGACGGAATTCCACGAGCGGGTTGCTCTGCGATTCGGTACTGCTTATGGCTCATCTGTGCTGCTCGACCACGTGCTGAGTGGCTTCGACGGTCAGACCGCTGCCGAGGCGATCGAAGGCGGCGTCGAGCCCCGCGACGTCTGGCGAGCGCTCTGCGCCGACTTCGATGTTCCCCGGGATGAGTGGTGATCGGCGCTGGCTGGAGCCGCAGTCACTAAAGCGCACAATCGCCGCACTTGGACCCAGCGGCAGTGCGGTAGTAAAGGCAGCAGCTGCGACGGGTGAAGGCCAGATCGGGGCCAGACACGATGCCGGTTCCCGCCAGGCAACCCATGCTCAACAAGGAGTGAGTGATCCTGACGATCTCTTGACGTAAGTCTGGTCGCACCGAAAGCAGTGCCTTGGATGCTCCGACGAGGGCCGAGGCGATATTGCCGGACAACAGGCCGGGCGCCACCTTGACCCGCAGACCCGCCGCGAGCGGTTCCAAATGATTGTGTACGACCACGCGGTACAGCAGGTCCGGAGACGGCGAGTGGCGGTCGACGGGTTCTCCGACCGGCTCGGGAATTCTTAGTTGCGTCCCGTCATCGGCACGTTGCAGGTCGGTCAAGTCCGGAATAACGCCGTGACACAGGGCGCAGGCGAGGACGGGTGACCATAATCGCGCGGCATGGCCGAGCTGAACGAGAGAGGCGCCGATCCGTAACTCCGTAGTGCGGTAGCGCGCTACGGTGGTGTCGATTAGGTCCGCACAGCCGCGTGCGTAGAACTGGGCGACTGGGTGCCATCCTTGTGCGTTCCCGCCCACGGTCAGGGCGAAAAACCCACCATAATCCGATATCTCGGACAGTTGCTCGGAGATATTCACGTACTTCTCCGGGTTCTGTGAGATTCCTTGGTCGGACGGTTGTCTGCGGTCGTTCGCTCGCTGATGCTGCCACATGCCACCGCTGTGTTTGGAGCCGCGCGGCAAATTGACCTGCACGCACCGGGCAACGGCGTGTCCGATTTATGTCGAACAGATGTTCGGCTACTGTGATGGCTGTTCGAACGGGCCGACTTGTCGGTGGTCTTGCCTAGTGTGACGGCCAACCGACCGATCCCCAGTCGCCGAACACTGACTACAGGAGAGCATCATGGCGCAAGTCCCTGACCGCGAGAAGGCTCTCGAACTGGCAATGGCCCAGATCGAGAAGAGTTATGGCAAAGGTTCGGTGATGCGGCTCGGCGATGAGGTGCGTCAGCCGATTTCGGTCATTCCGACCGGGTCCATCGCCCTGGATGTGGCCTTGGGTATCGGTGGTGTGCCACGTGGCCGTGTGGTGGAGATCTATGGCCCGGAGTCCTCGGGTAAGACCACCGTTGCACTGCATGCGGTGGCCAACGCCCAGGCCGCCGGTGGCGTGGCGGCTTTCGTCGACGCAGAGCACGCGCTGGATCCGGAATATGCCAAGAAGCTCGGTGTCGACACCGATTCCCTGTTGGTCAGTCAACCAGACACCGGTGAACAGGCGCTCGAGATCGCCGACATGTTGATCCGCTCGGGGGCACTCGACATCGTGGTCATCGACTCGGTAGCGGCGTTGGTGCCGCGTGCGGAACTTGAAGGCGAGATGGGGGACAGCCACGTCGGACTGCAAGCCCGGCTCATGAGTCAGGCGCTGCGGAAGATGACGGGTGCGCTGAACAACTCGGGCACCACGGCAATCTTCATCAATCAGCTCCGCGAGAAGATCGGCGTGATGTTTGGATCGCCGGAAACAACAACGGGCGGAAAGGCGTTGAAGTTCTACGCGTCGGTGCGCATGGATGTGCGCCGGATCGAGACGCTTAAGGACGGTACCGAAGCGGTTGGCAACCGCACACGAGTCAAGGTCGTCAAAAACAAGGTTTCACCACCGTTCAAACAGGCCGAGTTCGACATTCTCTACGGTAAGGGCATCAGTAGGGAAGGGTCTCTGATTGATATGGGCGTGGACCAAGGCTTCATCCGCAAGTCTGGTTCCTGGTACACCTACGAGGGCGAGCAACTTGGTCAGGGTAAGGAGAATGCCCGCAACTTCCTGCTGGGGAACGCCGACATAGCTAACGAAATTGAGAAGAAGATCAAAGAAAAGCTCGGCATCGGTGCAGTGGTGACTGATGACAGTGTCTTGCCCGCCCCCGTCGACTTCTGAGCCGGCGCGCGAAGAGCAGGCGCGGGCCCTGTGCCTGCGCCTGCTCACCGCGCGATCGCGAACCCGGGCGGAGTTGTCTGGCCAGCTGGCAAAACGCGGCTACACATCCAGCGTCAGTGACCGCGTATTGGATCGGTTGGCTGCGGTTGGTCTGGTAGACGACACTGACTTCGCCGAACAGTGGGTGCAATCTCGGCGTGCGAACGCGGGAAAGAGTAAACGAACCTTAGCTGCTGAACTGCGGACCAAGGGTGTCGGCGACGACGTGATCGCGGCAGTACTGGACGGGATTGATGCCGGTGCCGAGCGTGAGCGGGCTGAGCAGCTTGTGTGGTCGAGGTTGCGACGGGCGGCGCTGGGCGAGGACGACGCGCGGGTTAGCCGGCGCCTGGTGGCAATGCTGGCGCGCCGTGGCTACAGCCAGACATTGGCTTGCGAGGTGGTCAGTGCCGCCCTTGCCGCTGAGCGGGACCGACGCCGCGTCTAACGGCAGACGGTCCGCCGAGCCGCAGGTAGCGCGATCCGAGCGGTTGCCAGCGGGCTCGTCGCCGTACCATGGCTCCGTGACGTCGATGGTGGCCGGAGACGCCGGAGCTGCAGGCATGGTGGGCGGTGCCATGCAGCCCGGGCATGCTGCCGATTCTGCGGCAGGACCGGTGCGTACCTATCAGGTCCGCACCTACGGCTGCCAGATGAATGTCCACGATTCCGAGCGACTAGCAGGGCTGCTCGAATCAGCCGGCTACCGGCCCGCGGCCACCGGAGCCGACGCCGATGTGGTGGTCTTTAACACCTGCGCTGTTCGTGAGAATGCCGACAACAAGCTCTACGGCAACCTCAGCCACCTGGCTCCGCGGAAGCGCGGCAATCCCGACATGCAAATCGCAGTCGGTGGTTGCCTGGCCCAGAAAGATCGAGAAACCGTATTACGTAAAGCGCCGTGGGTCGACGTCGTCTTCGGGACTCACAACATCGGGTCGCTGCCCACCTTGCTCGACCGCGCCCGTCACAACAAGGTTGCCCAGGTAGAGATCGCGGAAGCGTTGCAGCAGTTTCCCTCCTCATTGCCGAGTTCCCGCGAATCTGCTTATGCTGCTTGGGTTTCCATTTCAGTCGGCTGCAACAACAGCTGCACTTTCTGTATCGTTCCGACGTTGCGTGGCAAAGAGGTCGATCGCAGTCCGGCTGACATTCTGGCCGAGGTCCAGTCCCTCGCTGATTCGGGCGTGGTCGAAGTCACTCTGCTGGGCCAGAACGTCAACGCCTACGGGGTTTCGTTCGCCGACCCCGAATTGCCTCGCAATCGGGGCGCGTTTGCCGAGCTGCTGAGAGAGTGCGGACGCATCGACGGGCTGGAGCGGGTCCGCTTCACGTCCCCGCATCCGGCCGAGTTCACCGATGATGTCATTGAGGCGATGGCACAGACCCCGAACGTCTGCCCCGCGCTGCACATGCCGCTGCAGTCCGGATCGGACCAGATCCTGCGGGCTATGCGGCGGTCCTACCGTGCCGAGCGTTATCTCGGGATCATCGAGCGGGTGCGGGCGGCGATGCCAGATGCCGCGATCACCACTGACCTGATCGTGGGGTTTCCTGGTGAGACCGAGACGGATTTTGCGGCCACCCTCGACGTGGTGCGCCAAGCTCGGTTTTCGGCGGCGTTTACCTTCCAGTACTCCATACGCCCTGGAACGCCGGCGGCTGAATACGCCGGGCAGCTGCCAAAAGCCGTCGTGCAGGAACGCTATGAGCGGCTGGTCGAGGTTCAGGAGCAGATCTCGCTAGAGGAGAATCTCGGTGTGGTCGGGAAGACAGTAGAACTACTCGTCGCCACCGGCGAAGGACGCAAAGATGCCAGCACTGCGCGTATGAGTGGACGTGCACGCGACGGTCGGCTGGTCCATTTCAGTGCAAGCCATCAAGCCGGCGACTCGCACGTGCGTCCCGGCGACATCATCACCGTCCAGGTAACTGACGCCGCGCCGCACCATCTCATTGCAGACGCCGGAATTCTGACCCACCGCCGCACTCGCGCTGGCGACGCGCACGCGGCCGGTCAGCGACCGCGCGTCGCACTCGGAATCCCGGTCGCCAAGCAGCCCGTTGCGGCTGTCCAACCCGGTGGGTGCGGCCGATAGACACGGTAGGTGTGGCTTCGAATGCCGCTCGGACAAGGCCCCGATGCGGCCAAGAACGGAGAGTACGGCGTGGCGGATTTCGACGATATCCGGGCTGAGATCGAAGCGGCGGAGCGTCGCATTGCACGCGAGATCGAGCCTGGTGCGAGGGCTTTGGTCGTCGCGATCCTGGTGTTTGTGCTGCTGGGATCGTTCGTGCTGCCGCACACCGGCAATGTCCAAGGTTGGGATGTGCTGTTCAGCAGCCACGGTGCCGGCGCGGCGGCGGTAGCCCTGCCTTCGCGGGTCTTCGCCTGGTTGGCTCTGGTGTTCGGGGCGGGTTTCTCGATGCTGGCGCTGATGACCCGGCGCTGGGCGTTGGCCTGGGTGGCGTTGGCGGGTTCGGCGATGGCCAGCGCTACCGGGCTGTTGGCCGTCTGGTCGCGGCAGACGGTGGCCGCAGGTCATCCTGGTCCCGGTGTCGGGCTTTTCGTTGCCTGGATAACCGTGATCTTGTTGACATTTCACTGGGCCCGGGTGGTGTGGTCGCGCACCGTGGTGCAACTTGCCGCCGAGGAACAGCGTCGCCGCGTCGTCGCGCAGCAGCAGTCCAGAACACTGTTGGATGGCTTCAACGGTAACCCCGATGGCCTTGACAATTCGGATCCTGGGACTGCGGCAAAACCCGACGACCGCTAGGGTTTGCGGGTCAGTGCTTCGGCAGCGGCCTGAGCCCACTGCCGCCATTGTTCGGCTTTCGCGTTCGCCTCGTCGGCTTCTTTGGTCCGGCCAGCCGCGGCGGCCTTCGCGGCCTGCCGTTCGAACTGCTCGGCCCGGGCACGGAATTGCTCCGCGCGGGCCTGCGCCTGGGGATCAGACCAGTTCGACTCGCCGGCGTCGCGCACCTTCTTCTCGATAGCGCGCAGCCGCCGCTCTAGCTCGGCGGACCGCTCCCGCGGCACTTTTCCAATCGCTTCCCACTTCTCGGCGATCGACCGCAAGGCTGATCGGGCGGCATCGTGTTTGGCGATGTCGATCTTTTCCGCCTCGGCCAGCAGCGCTTCTTTGGCGGCGGCGTTGGCCCGCAACTCGGCGTCCTTTTCGACCGAGGCGGCATTGCGAGCGGTGAAGAATATGTCCTGTGCAGCTTTGAAACGGCGCCACAATGCATTGTCAATCTCTCTGCTCGCGCGTCCCGCGGCTTTCCATTCGGTGAGTAGTTTTCGGAATTCTGCGCTGGTGGCGGCCCAGTCTGTCGATTCTGCGAACCCTTCGGCGCGCCTGCAGAGCTGTTCTTTCGCCTGCCGGACATCCGACCGCTCCCGGTCTAGATCCGCGAAATACGTTCCGCGCCTCCGGTTGAACGTTTCTCGGGCTGCTGCGTAGCGTTTCCACAGTGCGTCATCGACCTTGCGGTCGAGGCCGCTGATCGTCTTCCATTCGTCGAGGATTGCCCGCAGTCGGTCACCGGAAACCTTCCACTGCGTCGAGTTGGCGGCCAACTCCTCGGCCTCGACGGCAAGTGCTTCCTTGCGGGCAGTCTGCGCGTTCCGGTGCTCCTCACGTTTGGAGCGATCCGAGGCCACCATGGTCTCGGCGTGCTCACGGAGGCTCGTCAACCGGCCAGCCAGAGCGTCAACGTCTCCCAACACGCTTGCCGTCGGCAGCGTTTCGGACAGGGCGATTGCACTGGCTTTGATCTTGCGGGCATCACCGGTCCCAGACGCCAGCCGTTCCTCCATCAGCGTGATTTCGGTGCGCAGGTCATCGAATCGCCGGCCGAAATGGGTAAATGCGGCTTCGGGGTCGCCGGCTTGCCAGGAGCCGATGACGCGTTCGCCGGCCGAGGTAATCAGCCATACCGTGCCGTCGTCATCGACCCGCCCAAACCGGCGCGGATCGCTGGTTGAGGGCGCAGCCACCGGGTGGGAGACAGGTCTTGGCGCTGGCCGCGGGCCAGGGCGCGGCCCCGGACGTGGTGCCGGCCCGGGAGTTGGCCGGTGTCGCGGCCCGGTCGATTCGTTGCTACCGGGTTGGTCGGATGTCATGCGCTCTCCTACCCTTACATCTTCACACGGCGATATCCCGCGTACCTGCCGCGCGAAGCGGCGCCTCTGCGGTCGGCGCGTTGGCACGGCCCCGACGCCGTCACCTGTTCGTCCGACCAGTTCCAACAGTATGTGAAGCAGCTGGGAAGGCGCAGCATGCGTCTGATGCGTAACCCAGCGTCAGCGGTCTGAGCAATCTGTAGCCGCCACCGGAGACCAGGGCTGTCGCCGGTTCTTGACCACTTCCTTTATCGGTTCTTGCGCGGTTTCTTAATTTAGGTGTTGCGCATGGGTTTGCTGAATCCGCGACCGCACGCAGCCAAAATTATGTGACCCTTGGTGGAAACATTCGGTAACCGGGTAGTGGATGCCCGATGGTGATAGTGGTTCGCGGGCCAGACGCGGGGAGGAGGTCGCCGATGACGAATTCGCAAATTGCCGGTGTTCTTGCTCTTTTTGCGGCTTTGGCATCTGCGATCGGGAATGTGGTTCGGCAGCGCTCCGCGCAGGAAATCACCGATGAGGAGGTCGGGCACCTCGCGCTTTTCTGGCTGTCGCTGCGCGATGTTCGATGGTGGTTGGGTGGCGGCGGGGCGCTCGCGAACTACATACTGCAGACTGCGGCCTTGGCCCTGGGCTCGGTGATGTTGGTGACCGGGCTGCAGGTAACGGCACTGCTGTTTGCACTGCCTATCTACGCACACGTGATGCGCAGCCGGGTGACCCGCTGGGAGTGGACCTGGGCGGCACTATTGGCCGGCTCGCTGGCAGTGGTTATCGCAGTGGGTGACCCGGATGCCGGTGTCTCGCGGGGTTCACTAGCAACGTGGCTGGTGGTAGCGCTGGTCATGGGGCCAATAATGGTGCTTTGCGTGTTGGCCGCGCGGATCTGGCAAGGGTCGGTGGCCGCCGTGCTGTTGGCGGTGGTCGCGGGCTGCTCGCTGGCACTATTCGCCGTTTTGACCAAGGCGGTTGTCGAACTGGTCGACGACGGTGCGGGTGCGTTGTTTCGTGCGCTGGAGTTCTACGCGTGGATAGTTGCCGCACTGGGCGGAATGATCTTTCAACAATCGTCGTTCCGTGCCGGTTCGCTTACCGCCTCACTGCCAACATCTGTCGTGGCCAAGCCATTGATCGGCGGGATGCTTGGCATGGTGGTGCTCGGCGAGACATTCGACACCACGCGGCCCGGCCGGGTTGTGGTGGCATTGGCGGTAGTGCTCATGGTCGTCGCCACTGTGGCTCTGGCCCGAGGCGAGGCGGAGATGGTGGCTGAAGAGTCGGCCGATGGGGGATGCGGTCCCCGCGACGGCGGTCACCATCTAGCGTCGGCAGCCGAGGGACCTGGTTTCGATAGTGCCGATGAACAAGACCGCCCGGGTAGCTCTAAGGGCAACGCGGGACGCTCGGCCTCGTCGCACGGTGCTGCATCCAACCGGTGATTCGGCCTGCAGAGGCGCTAGTTTGGTGACGTGCTGAGCGCCATTGCGATTGTTCCGTCTGCTCCGGTTCTCGTTCCTGAACTTGCCGGATCGGCGGCGGCCGAGGTTGCCGATCTGGGAGCGGCGGCAATCACGGCCGCAGCCTCATTGCCACCGTTTT
This sequence comes from Mycobacterium sp., assembly GCF_965230835.1. Lineage (GTDB taxonomy): Bacteria > Actinomycetota > Actinomycetes > Mycobacteriales > Mycobacteriaceae > Mycobacterium. Next base: position 618,155 of record NZ_CBDDLW010000002.1, on the reverse strand, counting down.
GGATCGTCGTTGGAACGGGGAGTGCGGACGACGCAGTGGGCCCAGACTGCGTTGGCACATTTGCAGGCTTTGGCGTCGATTTGCGGGTTCAGCTCGCGCCGCAGGCCGGCCATGGGTGTGCGTCCCCAGCCGAACTGCCGTTGTGTGCGCTGGTGGCTGCCTGGCTGCGCGGGCAGGCTCAACCGGAGGCCAGCGCGCAGGTTCGTGTCTATGCGGCGAGCCACGATCCCGGCATCGCACTGGCTCGGGGCGGCGAGCTGCGCGCCGAGATCGACCAGCGACCCGATCCGATCGGGGTGCTCGTCGTCGCCGACGGGGTACACACGCTGACACCGGCCGCGCCCGGCGGCTACGACCCCGGCAGTCTTGATGTGCAACTGGCTGTTGACGACGCGTTGGCAGGCGGCAATGTATCCGCGCTGACTGAGCTGCCCGCAGAAGTTTGTGGACGGGTGGCCTTTCAGGTGTTGGCGGGATTGACCCAGTCCGGGCCGCGATCGGCCAAAGAGTTCTACCGCGGGGCGCCCTATGGTGTGGGGTACTTCGCCGGCGTGTGGCAGCCGTGAGGGCGGGGTTCATGGGCACAGCCGAGAAAGCCGGGCCATGAGACCCCTGGCTGTTATCGGTCCGACGGGTACCGGCAAGTCGCAACTGGCTCTCGACGTTGTTGAGCGACTCAGTGGCGAAGTTGGTGCCGAGATTGTGAATGCTGACGCGATGCAGCTGTATCGCGGCATGGACCTCGGGACCGCCAAACTGCCCGTCGCGCAGCGTCGCGGTATCCCACATCATCAACTCGATGTTCTCGATGTCACCGAAACGTCAACCGTGGCCCGGTTTCAGCGGTCGGCAGCCGCCGACGTTGAGGCCATCGCGGCCCGCGGAGCGGTGCCGGTCATGGTGGGGGGGTCGATGCTCTACCTCCAGTCGCTGCTCGACGAATGGTCGTTTCCGGCGACCGATCCCGGTGTGCGCGCGCGGTGGGAGCAGCGGCTCGCCGAAGTTGGAGCAGGTGGTCTGCATGCCGAACTGGCTCGCCGTGATCCGGCCGCGGCGGCCGCGATCCTGCCCACCGACGGTCGGCGCACCGTTCGCGCGCTAGAGGTGGTCGAACTCACTGGAAAGCCGTTCGCCGCGTCCGCGCCGCAGATCGGTGCCGCTCGGTGGGACACCGCAATTGTTGGATTAGATTGTCAAACAACAGTTCTCGATCAGCGACTGGCGGCGCGTACTCAGCTGATGTTCGACCACGGTCTGGTTGACGAGGTCCGCGCGCTGCTGGGTGTGGGTCTGCGCGACGGGGTCACCGCGTCACGTGCTCTGGGTTACGCGCAGGTGATTGCGGCGTTCGATGCCGGTCTGCGAACCGGCGGAGGAGTTGTCCTAACGGAACAAGCGCTGGGCGAAGCGGTAGAGCGGACCTATCGGGGTACTCGGCGGTATGTGCGAAGGCAGCGGTCCTGGTTTCGCCGGGATCACCGGGTGCAGTGGCTGGATGTCAGCGCGACGGCAGCCTCACCCGGAGCGGCCGAACGCGCTCGTGCTGTGGACAGCGCCTTGCGGATATGGCGGCGGCGCTCGCCTGGACGCGTACCCTGAACTGGTGATCTTCGCCAAAGGGCACGGTACCGAAAACGACTTCGTGCTGCTGCTTGATGTCGAGGCTGAGTTGGCGGTCACCGCTGCCCGCGTGGCCGCGCTGTGCGACCGGCGCCGCGGGCTCGGTGCTGACGGGTTGCTGCGTGTTACTACAGCGGGTGCGGCTGTGGCGGCCGGTGTACTCGACCGCCTGCCTGACGGTGTCAGCCGAGACGACTGGTACATGGACTACCGCAACGCCGACGGCTCGACCGCGCAGATGTGCGGGAACGGCGTGCGAGTGTTTGCTCACTACTTGCGTGCTTGTGGGTTGGAGAGTCGCGGGGAGTTTGTGGTCGGTTCGGTCGCGGGCCCGCGGCTGGTCACGCTGCACCATGTCGACGCGACCGAGGCCGATGTCACTGTCGATATGGGCAAGGCCAACCAGCTGGGTGCCGGGGAGGCAGTGGTCGGGGGACGGCGTTTCCGGGGGTTGGCGGTCGACGTAGGAAACCCGCACCTGGCCTGCGTTGACCCGCAACTGGGCATCGATGAACTTGGCGCACTGAACTTTTCAGAGCCAGTGGGTTTCGACTGCGCCCAGTTTCCCGAGGGCGTCAATATCGAGGTGCTGACGGTACCGGCCGGCGGTGCGGTTCGGATGCGTGTTCATGAGCGTGGTGTGGGCGAAACCCGCTCATGCGGCACCGGAACGGTGGCGGCGGCCGTCGCCGGGCTGGCGCACACAGGTGCCGAGACCGGCACGCTCACCGTGCATGTGCCTGGCGGCGATGTTGTGGTCACCGTCACCGCTGCCACCAGCTTCTTGCGCGGTCCGTCTGTGCTGGTCGCTCGTGGCGAAGTCGCCGATGACTGGTGGAACGCGCTGACGTGATTCCAGCGTGGACGTGGACGCGCCTATGGCGGCCGAATATTCGGATGCGCGACCGCTGGCGGCGTGCCACGATCGGATGCCAGCCATGACATATCCAGACTCGCCCCGTGGGCGCCCTTCAGACTCCGCCGAATCGTCAGCGGGGCGGTCCGCCCCTGCGCCGAGTGCAGGTGAGCTGGCTCTTGACGACCGCTGGGCACTGCGCCGAGTCGCCGGACTGTCGACCGAACTGGCCGATGTCTCCGAGGTCGAGTACCGCCAGCTGCGGCTGGAGCGGGTGGTGTTGGTCGGGGTGTGGACCGAGGGCAGCGCGGCGGACAATCAAGCGAGCCTGGCTGAACTTTCGGCGCTGGCTGAGACTGCCGGCTCGCAGGTACTCGAAGGGCTCATCCAGCGGCGCGACCGGCCCGATCCGTCCACCTATATCGGCTCGGGCAAGACGGCTGAACTTCGCGAAGTGGTGGTTGCAACCGGAGCCGACACTGTCATCTGCGACGGCGAACTGTCCCCGGCGCAATTGACCGCGTTGGAAAAGGCGGTCAAGGTCAAAGTCATCGATCGCACCGCGCTGATCCTCGACATCTTCGCTCAGCACGCCACCAGCCGTGAGGGCAAAGCCCAGGTAGAGCTTGCTCAGATGGAGTACATGCTGCCGCGGCTCCGTGGCTGGGGGGAATCGATGTCGCGGCAGGCCGGTGGTCGCGCCGGCGGTAGCGGCGGAGGGGTGGGCTTGCGCGGTCCTGGTGAAACCAAGATCGAGACCGATCGGCGCCGTATTCGAGAGCGGATGGCCAAGCTTCGACGCGATATCAAGGCCATGAAAAAGGTGCGAGATACCCAGCGTAGGCGCCGGCGGGACAGTGAACTTTTGTCGATTGTGATTGTTGGCTACACCAACGCGGGCAAGTCCAGCCTGCTCAACGCGCTGACCGGTGCCGGGGTGCTGGTGGAGGACGCGTTGTTCGCCACGTTGGAACCCACAACCCGCCGCGTGGAGTTTGACCCTGGTTCGGGTAGAGCTGGACCGTGTGTGCTCACTGACACTGTCGGCTTTGTGCGGCATCTGCCCACCCAACTGGTCGAGGCATTCCGCTCCACGTTGGAAGAGGTTGTCGACGCGGATCTGCTGGTGCATGTTGTCGACGCTTCCGACACCAATCCGCTAGCTCAGATTGACGCGGTTCGCCAGGTGATTTCCGAGGTTATCGCCGACCATCACGGGAAGTCGGCGCCAGAGTTGCTGGTGGTAAACAAAATCGATGTTGCCAGCGATCTGATGCTGGCCAAGCTCCGCAACGCTCTGCCGGGGGCGGTGTTCGTCTCGGCGCGAACCGGGGATGGTGTTGACGCGTTGCGGCGGCGGATGACCGAGCTCGCGGTTCCCACTGACACGGCCGTGGACGTGGTGATCCCGTACAACCGCGGCGACCTTGTGGCCCGTGTGCGTGCGCACGGGCGAGTTCAGCAATCTGAACACATCTCTGACGGCACCTGGATCAAGGCGCGGGTTCCGGTGGCGCTGGCCGCCAGACTGCGGGACTTTTCTTCAACGTCCGTTCCGCGCGGATAGCCCTACCGCTAACAGCGCAACGCAAGTACGCAATGCCGGCTTCGCCCAAGCGGACTCAGCGCTGCGATCTCCCCAGAATGAGCCGACCAACCGTCCGGTTGATATGTTGGCGGAGGAGTTCTTCTCATCGCACAACCGGAGGCCGAACGCATGGGCAGTTCCGTCAAATACCAACGCACTCTGTTCGAAGCTGAGCATGAACTGTTTCGCGAGTCTTACCGTGGCTTTCTTGACCGCCACGTTGCGCCGCATCACGACGAATGGGAAAAGGCCAAGATCGTCGACCGCGGGGTGTGGCTCGAAGCCGGTAAACAGGGGTTTCTCGGCATGGCGGTCCCCGAGGAGTACGGCGGCGGGGGTAACAGTGACTTCCGGTACAACACGATCGTCACCGAGGAAACCTCCGCCGGGCGGTACAGCGGGATTGGCTTCGGCCTGCACAACGATATCGTTGCCCCGTATCTCCTTGCGCTGACCAACGACGAACAGAAGCGGCGTTGGCTACCCAAGTTTTGCACGGGGGAGCTGATCACCGCGATCGCGATGACCGAGCCGGGAACCGGTAGCGACTTGCAGGGCATCAAGACCCGCGCGGTTAAGCAGGGCGATCACTACCTGCTCAACGGATCGAAGACATTCATCACAAACGGCATCAATTCCGACCTGGTGATTGTGGTGGCGCAGACCGATCCTGAGAAAGGCGCGCACGGGTTCAGTTTGCTTGTTGTTGAGCGCGGTATGGACGGATTCGAACGTGGCCGGCATCTGGACAAGATCGGACTGGACGCGCAAGACACTGCGGAGTTGTCCTTTACCGATGTAGTGGTTCCAGCCGAAAACCTGCTTGGTGAAGAGGGTTTGGGGTTCGTTTACCTAATGCAGAATCTACCGCAGGAACGGATCTCTATCGCCGTCATGGCGGCCGCCGGGATGGAAGCGGTGCTGGAGCAGACGTTGCAGTACACCAAGGAGCGTAAAGCTTTTGGTAGGCCGATCGGCAACTTTCAGAACAGCCGTTTCCTGCTGGCTGAGTTAGCGACCGAGGCAACGATGGTGCGCATCATGGTCGATGAGTTCATCGCGCTGCATCTGGAGGGGAAGCTAACTGTTGAGCAGGCCGCGATGGCCAAGTGGTATTCCACTGAGAAGCAGGTCTATCTGATCGACCGTTGCCTGCAACTGCACGGCGGGTACGGCTACATGCGCGAATACCCGGTAGCTCGGGCCTATCTCGATTCGAGGGTGCAAACGATTTACGGCGGCACGACCGAGATTATGAAGGAGATCATCGGCCGCGGTCTGGGAGTCTAGATATCCCGCTGGCCGTTGGCAGCTAAAACGAACGGTCAGCGGACCGGGATCTGAGTGTGGTCCTGGCAGAGGCGCGTGTGGACCGCTGATCTATCTGAACACGCATGGACGAGGTGATCGGGATGGCCGAAGCTGCCGGACCAACCGGCGCAGAGCCGGGGAAATCACTCGACGGCGTTGGAGCTAGACAAGGAGGCTCTCGATAGCGCTGATGTTGCTTTGGAGGGTGCTCAGCAGGACGAGGGCGTAAATCCCGCCCGATATCGTGGCCAAGCCCACGCTGGCCGCGACCGGCAAACCGATCGCGTTGATGAGGTTTCCCTGCACGAGTTGGTCCACGAACAGGCTCACGCCGTAGGCGGGCAAGGTAGTGACGAGGGCAAGTCCGATGTCTGCGGTCGGAAGCAGCAGGGCATAGGTGTTCGCGGTGATCTGTGTCAGTGTGTTGACAACCTCAATCGGTGTCGGGGCAGCCGCCGCCATTGTCATGAAATTCGCCGATTGCACAGACTCGAACGATGGCAGGAGCGTTGGCGGGTTCGCCTGCAAGGCGTGAATGTCAGCGGTGAAGTCTTGGATTCCTTCTTGGGTGGCATCAGCCAGCGCGTTGAAGACGGTGACCGGGCTGACATCCGGGAACAAACCGAACGGCGTTGTCACGTCAGCCGGACTTGTCGAGTAGCCGAATTCCGGGTCGCCATAGCCCAAGTTAACGATGACCTCCAACGGTGGTTGGAGCAGGTTGGCTATCGGGTTGCCGATGACGGGAATCGCGCGCACCGGTTCCAGCAGCGGTAGATTCTCGGTCTCGATGATGTAGTAGGTGGTGTTTCCGGAATATCCCGGAGAGGTCGGCAATTCAATAGCGCTATCGATCTGTGCTGGGGTCAACTCAAAATACTGGGAGTGGACGTAGACGATTCCCATCACCGCGTTGAGATCAGCGATGAAATTAAGTGGGTACCGTGGGAAGTCGGCAAAACCGTCGTACTCGAGGGTGTAGATGGCCGTCGGGTAGATCGTGTCTGAATGAGTCCCGCCGTAGAACGTCATCCCCAGACTCGGGGCAGACAGGTCCGGGAAACGCGAGAGCATACCCCCATTCGGTCGCGTCTCATCGCTGGTGTAAATGGTCACGGGCGTAGGTTCCGTCGCAACCGACGAAAGCTATGAAGGAGGGGCTACGCCCGTGACCAAGCGAGTATCGCCGATTGAGCGTGTGCGTGTTGAGATGGATCAGTTGTTCGCCGCGACCGAGCGGCCGTTGACCGAGATTTTGGAGGAGGTCGGGCGGTTATCGGTGCGTCTGGTGTTTCAGGTCGCCGTGGAGGCCGAGGTAGAAGCAGTGTTGGGCCGAGCCCGTCACCAGCGTCGGGTTCAGGACGGCCCGGGCGGGTACCGCAATGGGTATCAACCGCCGGCGACGGTGAAGACCACGATGGGCTCGGTCGAATTATGCCGCCCGAAACTACGCGACACCGACGAGCGGTTCTGTTCGCGGCTATTCGGTGCCGGGGTGACGCGCACCCACGCTCTGGAGGCGTTGGTGATTTCGGGATGGGTGCGCGGTTTGTCGGATCGCGACATCGAGGCCGCGTTGGCCGAGGTGCTGGGCTCGCAGGCGGCGTTGTCGCGCTCGACGGTGAGCCGGATTTGTGCGGCCATCAAAGACGAGTTCGCTGCGTGGTCGTCTCGACGCCTTGATGAGCTGGTGTTGGACTACCTGTTCTTGGATGCCTCGAACTTTCGGATGCATCCCAACGCCCCGGCCGAGCCGGTGCTGGCCGCCTGGGGCATCTGCACCGACGGCAAGCCCCTGTTTATTGGGCTGGCCCCAGCCGCAGCGGAGTCGGCTGATGCGTGGGCCGACTTCTTGGCTGACCTGAGGAACCGGGGACTACGCCCGCCGCTACTGGGCATCTCCGACGGGGCGCCGGGCCTGATCGCCGCATGGGAGACCACGTTTCCGGCAAGCCTGCGTCAGCGGTGTCTGATCCATCGCTGCCGTAACGTCATCGCCAAGACACCTGTCGCGGTCCAGGACGAGATCAAAGCCGCGTTCTGGTCGATCTTCGATGACATTGACCAGCCACCCGGCCAGCAGGCCGTGGATGAAGCCACCCGCCGCGCCGAGGAGTTCACCACCACATACCGCGGGCTCTACCCAGCCGCGGTCGCTTGCCTGGCCAACGACTTCGCCTCGCTGAGCGTGCATTTGCGCTTCCCCCGCCAACACTGGACACGCATCCGCCATTCCAACCTCATCGAACGCACCTTCGGAGAATCCCGTCGCCGGGTCAAGGTCATCGGCCGCCTACCCGGCGAAACCAGCTGTCTGTCGCTGGTATGGGCCGTCCTCGACCGCGCCAGCCGCGGCTGGCGCGGAGTCACCCAAACATCAGCGACCAGCCGCCACCTCCAAGAACTACGCCACCAACTGCTCGAGCCACCCCGCCCACTGCATCCCCCCACCACAACAACCACGACCGACACCACCGCCGCGTAACATGACCACCAGGAACATGCGCCCAGCGTTTTTACACCAGTCCTAAGACGCCACCCCCCATTCGGGTTCATCTCATTGCCGGTCAGAATGAAGTTGAGTTGAGTAGCGTCGGGCGGACTCGCGCCAAATGCGGACGTCCCTGCGGCGAGGTTCTGCATTTCCAGCGAGGCGATGACGGCGCTTTGTGAAATGCCGAAAACGGTCACTGATTCCCCGTTGACAGCGATTTGTTCGTAAAGCGCGTTGTCGAGGATGGCTAATCCTTCGGCCACTGACTTGTTTAGGGTCAAGCTTTTGACGCCGGTGAGCGGATACAGCTCCTCAGGGGTGACTAGACCTATTGGCGGGGTGAGGCTTGTCGACCGGATATACAGTTCATTGGCTTTAGCCATGAATGACTGTGTTGGTATCGCGGTTCCGGTGCCGGTCATGAGTATCGACAGAGGGTTTGCTGGGAATGGCGGAATCACGGCTGCCGCACTCGGCACCGCCGCTGCGGCGGGTGTGACCGCGGGTGCCTCGAGCATCCTTTGAAGGGTGGCGACGCTGGCGGCTTCGGCCTGGGTATAGGCGGTAGCGGCGGCGGTCAGTGCCTGGTGGAAGTCGTTGTGAAACGCCGAAAGCTGTGTCCCGACGGCCTGGTACTGCTGGCCGTATGCGCCGAACAGGTTCGCGATTGCCGCCGATACGTCATCGCCAGCCGCAGCCAGCAGGCCCGATGTCGAACCCGCAGCGGCGGCATTGGCGGCGCGGATTCCTGAGCCGATGGCCGCCACGTCCGCGGCAACCGCCGCCATGATCTGTGGTTCAGCAACCAAATATGACATCGGCCAACCCTTCTCGACGATCGGCGCCCGCCCTGGTGAAAACGAGGAGGTTCGCGACCCCGCAACGAGCAAGGCGACTCCCGCCAGAGTAGAACGGGACGTGCACGCTTGTCTGGCGATTTTGACAACTCTTTTCCTTACCGGCATGGGTTTCATTGCGAATGAATCCGGTGTGCTCGGGTGGGGGTGCAGAAACAACGCAGACAGACACGGTGGGGGATGCAATATCTCAAAGCCTGTGGAATCAGACGAATTCAAATAAACAACAACCAGGTTCTACGTGCCGCTGGGCTTGATATCGGGGAGCGACGACCGGGGTTTGGCGCGGAATGACCTCCCGCAGTGACTTCTGGCAATCTACGCATGGCGGTCCTTTGCGGCAGGTAACGAGCCGAAATTGCCACGAATTGATCACGTCGCGACGCGAGGATTACCGGGTTTTCGGCTGCCCCGACTGCCGTGGGCCCGACGACGTTGAGGAAGCGGCCCGGGAAATGTCGCTGTTTCACGACACCTACCGCGTTTGTGCAGACGGTGTCCGCATCGATACCGCAGAGCTGGCCGAGCGGCGGCAGCAACGATTGGTGACATGGACGTTGTGCTTACAGCGATCCTGCCGCCCCACGTTCGTCGACCAGCTTTCGGTGGTGGCAGGCGCTATCGGGATGTTGTGTTCACGGTCAACCTGGTGGACATGCATCTGGTCGACCGTGACTGTGTTTCTTGATTTCTTGCGGCGCGCCTGCCCGCTCGCAGTGAGCGGATCGCCGGCGGGCTCACTGCGTACCGGCAGCGCTTTGCGTGGGCAACAGCACCGTCTTGCCGATTCGGGCAAGCTATCGCGGCGCCATCGCATAGCACCGGCTGTTGACGGCGTTGCCGAAATCGATTCCCGCCTGCCAAAGTCGCCGATCGGCGGGTGCGTATTTCGGAAGCCGCGACGCGAACAACGAAATGTACTTCGCTTGGACCCGCAGCACCACCTTCAGCACCGGATCCGATGCCTTATCAGCAAGCACGGCGAGATCCTTCGCTTCAGAATTTAACACCGGCACCACAGCCAGCGTGACGGCGCGTTGCTCCGGAGACCACCGTTTTGCTGGAACACGAGAGTCAGTTTTAAGCCAAGCCGACAACTTGGCCCGATACTTCTTGTTGATAGGAGCCCATTTGGCGCACACGGGATCCGCCAGCTTAGGCACGCTCACGTCGATCGGTGGTGCCTTCGCGGTCACGGTAACCGGCATGGTCACCGTCGGCGGCGCAGCCGCAGGCGGTGAGGAGTCGCCGCTGGCTGCGCCAATGAGGCCACCGATCACTCCGGCAACGATTAGTGCTACTGCCGCGGCAACGCCGGAGATGGAAAATCTCCGGCTGCGGCGGCTAGGGGCCTCGCGTGCGGCCAGGCTGATCTGTAGCAGCGCGCCAGGATTATTGTGCAGCTCGTTGACAGCAGCCTCAATCGCCGACGTGGGAGTGCCTATGTCGGTGAGCCGTTTGACGTATTTGGCCAGTGGTACGGCGCCGGCGCGGTACACCGGAACTGAACCGGAAGTGTCGGCCGGTATGAAGAGCTGCACCAGATGTTCGCGCAGGCCGGACTTATGTGCGAGTTCTGCCGCGCTAATCCCAGGGTCTGGTTCCGTCTGAGGCGCGTCGGTGGTCATCCGTACCTGGCGTCCGTTCTCATCCAATTCACGGTATTTCGGATAACCAGGTTAGGCGTTGAGTGGTGAATCCAACAGGGGCAAGAGCAATTACGGGTATGACCTGCGCGGCGCCGGTGTTCTACGCGGTTGTTGGCGCGGAGGTTGTTGGGCAGCTCGTGGTCGCGGTCTCTCAAGCCGGTGGCGATAGGCGGCCGGCCGCCTGGAAGCTCTACGGCACGACTCGCCCGCAGCGCTGAGGGGGCCGCGAAATTGATCAAGCTGCCGCGTCGAATCCAGTACCGCTATGTTCGGCCTGATGGCTCGCACGGCCGGCAGCCGACGTTACGTCGGGCAGCAGATCTACACTGCCGGCAATGCGTCCGCACTGGCCATGGTTGCGGCCGCAGTGCCGACTTAGGAAGAAGGTTCGCGGTTTTGGTCGAGGATTTTTGCCGCGATGTCTCGGCAGGGAGGTGTAGATGGCCAGAGTGATTATCGATATACCCGAGCGGTTTCAATATCGGGTTGAGCTGCCGATCATGCTTTCCCACATCAACCGCGGTGATCATCTAGGAAACGACAGCTTGGTTGCCTTCCTCAACGAGGCCCGAGTGCAATTCATGACTGCCAGAGGGGTGCCAGAGTATTCCGAAGGGGGTGCCACCATGATCAACGCTGATTTGGCGGTCATCTATAAATCTGAAGCGCGGTATCGGGAGCGGCTACTGATTGAGATGGCCGCACAGGATTTTCATCGCTACGGCTGCGATATCGTTTATCGCGTTAGTGAGGCGCGGTCGGAGCGATTGATTGCATTGGCCAAAACGGCACACCTGCACTATGACCCAGAGGCGGGCAGTCTGCGCGAGTCACCCGCAGACTTTCGCGAGAAGCTAACCCGTTTGTGATCAGTCCACCCCAAGCCGCAGGATCGGTATATCTGATGGCGCGTGGGGATCTGGTAGGGAGGCGGCTGAAGCTGACTCGCCGATTTGGCGGTACCGAACCTGGCTGGTGCTCAACAGATTAACCGAACACCAATACCGCGTGGAGTGCTTGCAGCGATTGCCCGCTTGAGATCGCCGGCAGTCGGGTACATCCGGGCGCGGACGTTGCCATCGGACTGCGTCTCGTGCTGACCCACTTGCGTACCAACCTGACCGCGCTGGGGCCCTGTATGCCACCAGTCGACTCAGCGCACGACTAGGCGATCACCGCGATCAGCATGGTGCAGCTGAGGGGGACCTGTTTTGTGGTCCATGGGGTATGCGGCTGGTTTGGTGGCTCGCAGCTGGCGTGTTCCCCGTGAATGAGTCCAGCTTGTTTTAGAGTCTCGTGGCCCTAAACGTGGGCTGGAAGGGACAAGGAAATGGCTGGTCGTAAGAGGTATGCCGCCGAAGACATTGTGCGCAAGCTGCGCCGAGCTGATGAGCTGGCCGCCGGCGGCAGCTCCGGTGAGCAGATCGCTGCCGAGCTGGGGGTATCGGCGGCCACCCTGTACAACTGGCGCCGAGCCTACGGGGGAATGGATCTCGATGCGGCCCGCGAGCTCAAGGAACTGCGCGAGCAAAACGGGCGGCTCAAACGGCTGTTGGCCGAGGCCGAGCTCGTCAAAGACGCCCTACGTGAGGTGGCCAAGGGAAAATTTTGAGCCCAGCCGCCAAACGCCGCGCCGTGGACATGCTCACAGAAGTCAAGGGCATCTCAGAACGGTTGGCGTGCCAAGCGGTTGGGCTGGCCCGCTCAACCTACCGACGTGTCCGTATCGACCAGACCCCGGCGGACCCGGATGCCGATCTGCGGGCCTGGCTGCGTTCCTACGCCCGCAAACACCCCTGTCACGGGTTTCGCCGTGCGTGGTCGGCGTTGCGCTACGACGAGCATCACCAGGTCAACAAGAAGAAGATCCACCGGCTGTGGCGCCAAGAGGGACTGCAAGTCGCCGTCCGCTCCCCACGCAAACGTGGTGGTGTGCCCTCAGTGCCGCCGATCATCGCCGATGCCCCCAAGGTGGTGTGGGCGCTGGATTTTCAGTTTGACTCCACTATCGACGGCAGGTCGGTCAAGATCGCCTCGATGCTCGATGAGCACACTCGCGAGTCGCTGCTGGACATGACCGCACGCTCCATCACCGCCGAGGCGCTGGTCGACGAGCTCGAGCGAGTGTTCACCACTGCCGGGGGTCCGCCCACGGTGCTGCGCATGGACAACGGGCCGGAGCTGATTTCTCAAGCGTTGCAGCAGTTTTGCGACGGAAAAGTCGGGCTGACCTATATCCCCCCAGGTCAGCCCTGGAAAAACCCCTACATTGAATCCTTTAACAGCCGCTTACGAAAGGAGTGTCTGAACCGCAACTACTGGACTGACCTGCTCGAAGCCAAGGTGGTGATCAGCGATTTCAAACACGAGCACAACCACCGCCACCGCCACTCATCGCTGGGTTATCGCACTCCGGCCGAATACGCTGCCCAATGCAGCCACACCCATCACCCCATAGCCTGCGACATCAACTAAAATCCAGATCAACAACAACCTGGCTCTAATTCCAGGTGGACCCGATATCGGGGACCAGCCACAGCCTTCTGTAGGCCAACGCCGCCTTGGGAGTAGCGGTGCGGCCGTTAACAGAATTGCCCGAGCAGGGGGATCATTAGGTGTTGATTCCGTCAGCTGAGGGTGGTCGCAGGGAGGTTAACCCCGTGCGTTGGACGCCTTCAATCCTGGGAGTTTCCCGGGGAAAGCGAGTTGATCCAACGCGAAGGCAAGGAAATATTTCCCGGTAAGTCAGCCGTGATGCGGTCGCGCAGTTCCGGGACACCGACGGTGCGACGATCACCCAGATTGCCGCTGCGAGCGAAGTTTTAGAGGGGGACGTTATTCGCTGTGGTGTCGGGCGCTCGGGTGCCGATCCGACACTCCAGAAGCAAGCCACAACTCACGTTCCGTGTGTAGGAATGCTTGCTTGCGGCGTGCATGTGGGATGAGCGGGGCACTTGGGCGAGTCAGGCAGTTAACTGTGTGCGCGGGGATTCCAACTCCGCATCGCAGCGTCATGTTGATCGGCGCTGAGGGCCTCAACCGGCAGTAGGGCCTGATCGCCATCTGCGCGCATCCCGTCCAGGAAGATCGTCACGTAGCGCCGCCACAAATCGGGGCGGATATCGCCCGCGAACTCGTTGACCGCGCCGGCGATGATCGACATCAGTGCCAGGTCGCTGTCATTGATGTCCGCGCGCAGATAGCCGTCGGCCCGAGCTCTCTCCACGACTTCGGCGACCATGGGGTACAGCCGTACGCGCGCCGCCTCGACCCGATCCCCGCCGTATTCGCGACTGAACACGGCTTCGCGAAGTCCTTGATCCCGTGCCGTGAGTTGGCACATCTCTTCGACGAAGTACGCCAAGCCCAGCCACGAGTCGGGCTTGTTCAAGGCGCAACGACCAAGCGCGGTGATCTCGTCGATCCCATCCTCGAAGATGGCATCTACAAGAGATTCCTTGGTCGGAAAACGCCGGTAGACAGTGCCTACACCGACACCGGCGTGATGGGCCACTTCATTGTGACTGGCCTCGAGCCCACGCATGGCAAAAAGATCGCGTGCTGCGTCGACGATGCGCTGTCGGTTGTGCGCGGCATCTCTGCGTAGCGGTCGTACCGCAGCTCGCTCAGAATCCACATCCGCAGTGTAGTGAGCGAACTAAGTGGATTGACTCTATCCACTTAGTGTCTTAGGTTTGCTCTGAATCTGGTCCGACGATTGGCCCGAGGCGAACCCTGAGTGGAAGGACAGACCACATTGGGATAGGTCGACCCCAGAGCGCGGAGCGCCGACCGGACAGCGCTGCTGAGCGTCGAACTCGCTTCACGGTTCGGCGGGGGCGGCTGTCGATGAACGTGCTTAACCGTGTGTGGATTCTGCTGGCCATAAACCCGCTCGTAGCTGTCGCGGGGCTGACGTCGCGCAGAGATCGACCCCACGGCATCAAGCCGGCCCCGCCAATGACGCAAGGACAACCACACACCCGCAACGCAGCCGAAAGCGGCATAACCGCGAGGCCCACGTCCGCAACGCCAGGACAAGGCGCACAACCATACGATTGGTGGGCGCTCTAATAATTGCGAGAGGGAACTAGGGAAATGGATAAATCGGAAGAGTTCTGGGATAATTCCGCAAAGAAGTACGATAAAACCGAGGAACGATTCGAGTATATTCATAGCAAAAGCAGGGAGAACGCCAGAAAGCATCTCAAGGTTAGCGACGTTATTTTGGATTATGGATGCGGAACAGGCACCACATCTTGTGAGCTTGCCAGTGAGGTTACGGAGATCCATTCCATCGATATCTCATCTAAAATGATTGCATTAGCGAAAGCTAAAGCAGCTGCTCGTGGCGTCAAGAATGTGAGTTTTGTGCAAGCCGATATCTTCGATGAGAGGTACCAGGAAGAAACATTCGATGCGATTCTAGCTTTCAATGTGTTGCACACAGTGCCTAATCCCCAGAAGGTTCTGCAAAGAATACATGGGCTACTGAAGCCTGGGGGCCTGATTATTTCGGTGACACCCTGCTTGCGAGATAAGCTATCACTTTCAGTTGGTATCCAAATACAGGCGTTCCGGATATTGAGCAAAATTGGAATAATCCCTATCCCTATAAGAAGGTTAGAAAGCTCCGAGCTGGACGATTTAATTAAAAATGTGAATTTTCAGATTATTGACACTGACAAAATATATAGAGGAGCATCTAGCTATTTTGTGGTAGCAAAGCGGGGGTAATCCGCTCCATCGAGTTTCGGCGATCCGGCTGCTATGCAGCGTCAGGTTGGCGGGTCGTAGGCCATCGTTGGGCGAATTCGGCTGCAGTGAGTTGGTCGTGGGCAGAGTGGGGCCTGTTGGTGTTGTAGTCGTGGCGTCAGTCTTCGATGATCGCGCGGGCTTCGAGCAGCGAGTCGAAGTGCCACGCGTTGAGCAGTTCGTCGCGTAGACGGCCGTTAAATGACTCGAGTCGACACCGGTAAACCGGCACCAATCGTTGACAGCCCGGGCCACGAATTCGGGACCGTGGTCGAAGTGTACGTAGCTCGGCGCGCCTCGCTCGCGGGCGAGGCGGTCGACGACCTCTACGACACCGTCGGCGTCGATGGAGCGATCCACGGCGATCGCCAGCGCTTCGCGGGTGAACTCGTCGATCACGTTCAACATCTTGATGGTTCGGCCATCAGCGGTCGTGTTCGGACGAGTCGGCGACATCGCCCCCACAGCGGCACCAACACCGATCAAACGCTTCTTCCTGCGCCGCTGCGGCACCCGCAGGCCCTCCTCACGCCACATACGGCGTATACGCTTATCGTTGACTTTCCAGCCGGCTCGCCGCGCCATCTTGGCCGCTCGTTGCCACCCCCACCGAGGCCGTTCGAGGGAGAATCGGCGCAGTCAGGCGCGCAGCTCAGTTCCCTTGCTGCACATCGGTGACGGTCTTCGACGCATCGTGGAGCGGTGGATGCCAACGACCATGCAGGCTCGGCGTTTAGAGACCCCGAACCGCTCACGCAACGCCGTCACGGCGCGGCGCTTACGGTCCGGGGTCAGCAGTTTCCCGCCGACAACTCGCGCAGCATGTCAATGTCGAGGGCCTGGTTGGCGACCAGCTTCTTGAGCCGGGCGTTCTCCGCCTCAAGCTCTTTGAGCCGTTTCGCGTCGCTCGCCTTCATCCCGGCTCAGTCTCAGACGTGGCACAGGTGGCCGAATCATCGCCGGCTGCTGGAACCTCAAGCCGCATCTACGATTACGGGTCAACCACCAGGTGTAAAACTGGCGGTTCGCGAGTGCGGCTAGCAGCGTGCCGCTCAGATCGGCGACGCGCGTTTCGCGCAGCTCGGTTTCGTGACCGAGCGGATCAAGGCGCAGGCCTGGTACCCGTCCGCCGAACCGCTGAACGCCCTCGTAGTCTCCTAGAGCTGTGTGTTGGCGCGTGGCACGTCGCGGCGTTGGTGCGGTACGGCATCATTTGGACATCGGCTGAGAACCGGTTTCGCAATATTTGCGATTAGACTTCGCAATTGTCGTTCGCTGTAGCAAAGTAATGCGAGCCCGACAACAATATGGACCGTAGCTGGGGACGGCCCGCCAGCGGCGGATCCACCGCGTCGCGGGTTGGGCAGGGCATCGGCTGGGAGGCTTGGTGAATGCGCAGAGAGGTCAATTGAGCAAGGTGGTAGGACGTACGCTGCTCAGCTTGGCGACCATCGCGGCCGCCGCGGTATTGCTGGCACCGGCTGCGTCGGCGTCCCCGGCGAGTGAGGCCGAAGCCGCTATCACCGCCGAGTGGAAGGCCGCTGGCGGCACAAGTTCGCCGCTCGGCGCCAAGGTCGGTGATGTCTACCCGATCGGCGAGGGATTCGCCCAGGACTTCGACGACGGCAAGATGCTGTACACGACGGCCACGGGCGCCAGATCGATATACGGTCCGATCCTGGAGAAGTACGAAGCGTTGGGTGGGCCAGCCGGCAGCGACCTCGGTTTTCCGACAATCAACGAGGTCACCGGCCTTGCCGGACCCGACAGTCGAGTAAGTACCTTCTCGGCCAGCGACCACCCGGTGATCTATTGGACATCCGAACATGGTGCGTTCGTCGTGCGTGGCCCCATCAACGCGGCGTGGGACAAACTCGGCAGTTCGGGCGGTGTCCTCGGTGTTCCGGTGGGGGACGAAACCTACGATGGCGACGTCACTTCGCAGAAATTCAGTGGTGGCGAAGTCTCTTGGAACAGAAAATCTGGCGAATTCACCACAGAACCGCAGGGACTGGGCGACCAACTTGGTGATCTGCGAGTCGAAGTCGATCCCGCCGCAGCGATCGCCATGGCCTGGCGTGCCGCGGGGGGAAGCGCCGGTCCGCTGGGCGCGAAGAAGGGGGACCAGTATCCGGTCGGCGGTGATGGTATCGCCCAAGACTTCGACGGCGGCAAGGTGTTTTTCACGCCGGCAACAGGGGCGAATGCCGTTGAGAGTGAAATCCTGGCCAAGTACGAGTCATTGGGTGGGCCGGCCAGTAGCGATCTGGGTTTCCCAGTTGCCAACGAGAAAGACGGCGGTCTCACGCCTGCCAGCCGCATCGTCGTGTTTTCGGCGGCCGGCGAACCGGTAATTTTTTGGACTCCCGACCATGGTGCGTTTGTTGTGCGCGGGGCTATGAAGGTTGCGTGGGACAAGCTTGGCGGCCCCACGGGGGAGCTCGGCGCGCCGGTGGGCGACCAAACTGCTGACGGCGACATTGTCTCGCAGAAGTTCAGCGAAGGGACGATCTCTTGGGACCGTGCGAACAATACGTTCAGCACCGATCCGGCCAAGCTGGCGCCGTCGCTGTCCGGGCTGCAGGTGCCGGGCCAGGACCAACCCAGTAGTTCGGCGGCCCCGTCGCAGGCCAAGAAATTCACCTGGCATCGGTGGTGGTTGGTGGCTGCCGGCGGAGCTGCGCTGGTGATCGTGATGCTCCTGTTGTTGGTGTTTCGATTGCGGCGGCGCCGCGCCGGCAAGGAGATTGCTGGATATGCCAACAAATACGACCACGATGCCCGCTACAACGTGACCGCGGGCGGTGATTGGCCGCACGTTGACACCGATGTGGACCCCGAGCCTTTCGGATTCGATGACCCGTATCCGCCGAAGCGTTCGGAGCGAGATGTCGGACCCGTATCGCGGGTCAACTGGCCTCGCGGAGCCGCGGCTGCCACCGGTTCGGGCGAATATGCCCACCGCGGTGGTGATTACTTTAGTGATCTGCTGCCGGAGGCCGATGAGGAATTCGAGTTCGAGGAGGACGACGCTGACGAGGCGGACACCACACCCACGCCTGTCGTGACGTATGCCGACATTTCCGACGTTCTTGCGCGCGAACGCAGCATTTCTGAATCGGTGGGCACGGAAGCCTTCGGGCGGGACGCCTATTTTGCGGACGCGGCGGTTCCCGAGGGGGCGGCTCCGGACGCCTATGATGTGGGCGCGCCGTTTTCGGAAACCTTCTTTCCGGGCGCCGAACAACGGGATGCTGGCAGCGGCGCCGCTGATGTCGACACCGGGCGACATTCGATTGTGGCTCCCGGCGGCGGATACGGACCGGACGAGGAGCTGGACGAGGCCCAAGCGCCTGCGGCCGGGAGGGGACAAGGGCGAGCGGCGCGACCGACGATCCATCTGCCGCTGGACGACCCATATCAAGCGCCGAGCGGCTACCCGATCAAGGCCAGTACTCGTTTCGGCTTGTATTACACGCCCGGCGGCGCCCTCTACCACGACACACTCGCCGAAATCTGGTTCGCCAGCGAAGAAGCCGCACAAGCGAACGGCTTCGTCAAGGCGGATTAGACGCCGCCGGTGGCAGGGTGTGAGTGCGGCTCCCACTAAACCTTGCGGATCACCGTGACCACCTTGCCGAGCACGGTCGCGTCGTTGCCGGGAATCGGGTCGAAGACCGGATTGTGCGGCATCAGCCACACTTGACCGCCCGCTCGCCGGAAAGTCTTGACTGTAGCCTCACCGTCGATCATGGCTGCAACGATGTCGCCGCTGTCGGCGACGTTTTGCTGACGCACGACAACCCAGTCGCCGTCACAGATCGCGGCTTCGATCATGGATTCGCCAACCACCTTGAGTAGGAACAGCCTGCCCTCGCCGACCAACTCACGGGGCAATGGGAAGACGTCTTCGACGGCTTCCTCGGCAAGGATTGGGCCGCCAGCGGCGATGCGCCCGAGGACGGGGACAAACGTGGGCTCCGGCAAGGAGTCCGAGCCGGCGACCTCGGTGGCCGGCTCGGATGCAGTGATGTCATCGGCGCTGCGTACGTCGACTGCCCGGGGGCGATTCGGGTCGCGACGCAGGTAGCCCTTGCGTTCCAGGGTGCGTAGTTGATGAGCCACGGACGACGTTGACGTCAGACCGACAGCGTCGCCGATTTCCCGGATGCTGGGTGGGTAACCACGGCTGGTGACCGATGCGCGGATGACCCGCAAGATGGTGCGCTGGCGTTCGGTCAGCGCTGAATCCACCGCATGTTCGCCGTCCTGTGCGTGTGTAGCTCCGCCACCAACCTGGGTTTCGCCGCTGTCGCTCATGGCACTGAATGTAGCCCTACCGAGAACCAGAATCAAACATGTGTTCGACTCCGTGTGTCGCAGCTGCGGCTGCCGTCGATTTTTGCTGCGTGGCGCGCGCATGACGTTGTCGCCGATATGGTGTCGGCGATTCATGGTGCCGGTTGCGTCGCGGATCTTCAGTCCCTAGCTAGTGCCAAGGCGTGAGGGGGCTTGTTGAGTTCCTAACTGGTGTCAAGGCGTTAGGGTGGGCATGCTGGCTTGCGGCTTGATGGGGTCATGGTTGGAGTAGGGGCTCTGGTGGGGGTTGCGGTGTTGTTGACTGGTTTGGTTATTCAGTCGGGATCTTCGAGTTTGCAAGCTTGTTGCGGCTGAATGTGGACCCAGCGTGGGCTGAACACCGTTACCAGATGAACCGTAAGCGTTTACCCGGCATACCGCTGGCTATTTTCCACCCCGAATGGATCGTGAACGCAAACATGCGTGCGTCTCGTCTGGATGGGTGCCCGTGACCACGCCAGATCCCCAACTGTCGTATGGCAGTGATGATGACGGGGCCTCCGGTCCCGCCGTTCGCGTGACCGATAATGTCAAAGAGGCCGAGGGCAGCTTTATCACCCCCGAGGGCGAAAGCACCTCATTTTTCGCCGGTATTGATGATCAACAGCCCCCTGCCGGGGGACGTGTTGTTGGCGGTGGGGGCACAGCAGGCCCTATTTCGGGTTCCGGTCATAGTGGGTTTTCCCCATCCGGGCTGGTGGAATCCTATGAGCCGCGGTCCAAGCTTCCGGGCGGCCCTCCACCGCCATCTGAAGGACCAGACGGTGGGTCCTCAACGTCCGACCCTCCGTTGCCTCCGGTTGATTCGCCCGGTGCTTCTGGGGGCGGTGATTTTGTTCCACCCGTGACTTCCGGCGGTGATGCTGTTCGTGAGCGGTTCGTAGCTGAAGCCGAAGCCGCCAACCATCGGTTCCACGCGGATTGGTTTGACAACGTTGCCACTGCCACACCGGAAGAACTCGACGCGGCTCGAGCTGTGGTGCCGTCGCGCCCTTATGTTCCGCCGGACACGCAACAGCTCGTCGAACAGGCCGCTGAATCGGCAGGGCGAGGCGACCTGCAAGGACGTCTCAATCTAGCCGATGCCGCTGCGGGCAAGATCATGGATGATCCAATCGTTGGCTCAGAATATGTTTTCCGGGATCAGGCGCAGTACGTTCTCGATGGGTTAAACCCAGGCGAGCGGGCTATGGATGCGCCCGACTTTGCCGCTGCGGAGCGCCGGGCCGCCGAAATCGCCACACAGCGCGCCGCTGCACTCCGGCAGCAGGAGGTTGAGCAGTTTTCGCAGCAGGTCGCGCCGGCCTCGTCGGAACAGCTTCACAGTGCTGCGGACACGTATCGGCAACAAGCAGATGTGTTGCGGGAACGCCTCAACGAGGCTGGCCCGGTTCCTGACCAACATCTGCTTGACCAGTTCAATCATTCTCGGCGTCTGGCAGACGCCTACAGCAGTGCTGCTCACCTCGCCGACGCCGATACTGCGGTCAGGCAGGCATCGGCGCGTCTCGACCAGGTTAAGGCCAATCCCTTGCCGAACTCGGGAGACATCACTGCAGCTCAATCCGGTCTTAACGCCACACTCCGGGACTTCAACGAGCGAAAAGACGCCTACGAAAGTTTGCTGGACGATTGGCGGCGGGGGCCGCAAAGCCCACCACCAGACCCATCTTCCCGGTTGGATGGGGACTCTCTATCTGCCTCAGGCGGCAGCCAAGCCCGCATTCTCCCAGGCGTATCCCGGGATGTTGACCTACGAGGGTTTGAGCGTGCAGTTGATCTAGGCCATAAAGGGTTTGAAGACGCAGTTAATCTAGGTCATGAGCCGCCGCTTCAACCTGAACAACCCGGAGGAAATAACAGGTCAGAATCCCTCCTGTACAGACAGCGTCAGGCAGAGCAGTATTATCGTTCGGCTGCCGCATTCCGGCGGGTAATTGAGCAAAACCCGGAAATGCCGGAAGCGGCTAGACATTACTACACAGACACAGCCGCTCATTTTGATGAGCTGGGACTGAAATGTCAGCAGTGGTCAGATGGCGAAAATTCAGGTGCGACCGGAAGTGCAGGAGCTGGGTTACCCGGAGGTTTTGGTGGCAGGGCGTCTGGGTCGTTTCTGGTCAATGACCAGGAGCAGGTTCATGCCCTTGCGGATCGCATCGACACCATTGTCGGCCGCCAGAAGGAGAACCTGCAGCAGGTGCGGTCACTGATCGCCGAGGTCGGCGAAACCAGTTCCGGGGCAACCAGCGCCGGGTTTGTGCAGCAAGCCGGCCAACTCCAAGAAGACCTGGAGAGACACCTGCAGGTCACGGGGAGTTTGCCCCAGTTACTCCGGGATGGAACCGACGAACAAGCGGCCGTCCAAAACCAGTTACGCCAGCGCCTCGAACGCACAATCTGAACTGTACTGGCCATATCGGTCCCGGCGTCTATAAAAAAACCCACCAGATAATGTCATCGAAACCAAGCGCAAATCAGGAATAATTTCCTACAAGGCTGAATGTTTACGAGGTTATGCGGCTCCGGCGGTTTTTGGGTTTGTGTTGTGGGGTCGGAAAGTGGGGGTGTGTGGTGGGTTTTTTTGTTTCCGGCCTGTTGCGTTTTTTCGGCGTTGGGATTGGCGGGTGTTGGCGGCTTTGATGCGGGTGTGTTTGTCGACGGTGTGGTGGGTGTACACGATGTGGTGTCCTTGTCTGGTGGTGATGGGTTGGCCGTTGGTGTCGCAAAGCATGTAGTGCTGGCCGGTGCGCCAGCAGGTGGCGATGCGGGTCAGCAGGGTGGCGGCGATGTGGCAGATCGCGGAGTCGTGGTGTCGCTCGGTGTTCATGAGTCGTTTGTATTTCGCGGCGAGGTGGGGGTCGGTTTTGCGGGCTTGGTCAGCGGCGGTGAACAGGGCTTCACGCAGCAGTGGGTCGCCGGCTTTGGTCAGCCCGTGTTGGTGGTGTGTTTGTCCGGACAGGCTGAGTTTGGGGATCAGACCCGAGTAGGCGCGGATCGCGGCCAGGGAGTAGAAGCGGTGTGGGTCGCCGATGCGCCCGGCGATCACAGCACCGGTGACCGGTCCAACACCGGGGGCCGAGGCGATGATTGTGGTGGGGTCGGCTTCGGCGTAGAGGTTGGCGCAGCGTTCGTCGAGGTCTTCGATCTGTTCGGTCAGGATTTGGGCTTGTTCGGCCTCCACGGCGATATCGCCGGCTAATTCAGCGAAGTCGATCCCCTCATCGGTGCTAGGTCCCCACAGCTGCCGGGATTTCGTGGGCTGTCGCGCTCGCCCAGGTCGATCTCCTTCCAGAGTTTGTCGAGTTCGCCGGGCCGGGTTGAAGAACCTCTTGCCGGTCCACAAGAACGTCCCATCCGGGCGGGCCAGCGATGCCTGGTGCGCAGCCCGACACGCCAAATCGATACCCAAAACCAGTTCCACGAATGTCCTTTCGGCGAATCCAGGTCAATCCCGGGTGCGACCGGCATAGCCCAGACATTCCCTAAGCAGAAGTCCGCTATCGAGCAGCTCCAAGTTCCCCAACAGGGACACCAGTCGGCTCCAGACAAAACCGCAAACGACCACTCAACATTCAGAAATCACCACGGTGTTCCAGTCGGTGGCCAGGCCGTCCGCGGCCGAACACCGAACCTCAATGTCGGTGGCCTGGGTTAGCGTCTTGCTCGCGCGACACGCTTCGCTCAAATGTTCGGATTGGAACGTTTGAGCGCATACAGTATCGAACACACGAGCGATAACGGCGATCTGAAGGAACGAACATGGCACTCATGCAAGCACGCCCGCCGCGTACTCAGAGTTTGCGGCGTCCGCCGAAAGAACTGATCACCGGTCCGGCCGATGACCCGTTCTGGGAAACGCGGTCAGGGCGGCGTGGGATAGCCCAAACCCGGCGGCCAGGGCCGTCGAGGCCGCCGGGTGCGCCGCTGCGGTACGCGGGCAGTGGCGTTCGTATGTCGACCGCGTCTCATCGGAGAAGTCCAGTCACACCGGCAACGACGGTGGGGCTCGCCCTACTCGCCGCGCTGACCACCCTCTGGCTCGGTCTGGTCGGGCATTTCGGGGCAATCTTTAACGCCGACACCTCGGATTCGGCCCCCATGCCTGATTCACTTGCGGTGGTACGGGTGGAAGCGGGGGAGTCTCTTCGCGATGTAGCCGCTCGGGTCGCCCCAGACGCCCCGGTTCGGCAAGTTGTCGATCGTATCCGCGCACTGAACGCCCTCGACTCCACGGTGCTGGCGGCCGGGCAGACCCTGATTGCCCCTGTCGGCTGAAGGCTTTGAGGTGTACTGCGGAAAACTATCTGCACCAACTAGTTTTGATGATTGTGAAGTTGACCCTGTGCGCATCGCCGCGGCGATGGCTCTGAGGCGGAGCGCCCAGGTACTCTCAGGAAGGACGCAGCGGTCTGCCTTACCCGGATGTCACCACGGCAAAGGAGCGGTCATGCATTGTCCGTTCTGTCGCCATCCCGATTCCCGGGTCATTGATTCGCGGGAAACTGACGAAGGGCAGGCGATTCGGCGCCGCCGATCGTGTCCGGAGTGCGGCCGTCGGTTCTCCACTGTCGAGACATCGGTCCTGGCGGTGGTCAAGCGCAGCGGCGTTACCGAACCCTTCAGCCGGGAAAAGGTCGTCAGCGGTGTGCGTCGAGCATGCCAGGGGCGCCAGGTTGACGACGATGCCCTAAATCTATTAGCCCAACAGGTCGAAGACACGGTACGGGCTGCCGGGTTGCCAGAGGTCCCAAGTCATGAGGTTGGTCTGGCGATCCTGGGGCCGTTGCGTGAACTTGACGAGGTGGCCTATCTGCGGTTCGCGTCGGTGTACCGATCCTTCTCGTCGGCAGATGATTTCGAGCGCGAAATCGCGGCGCTTCGTGGGCACCGCAACGCATCAACCCCGGGTTAACGACCGACTGACTCGCGGTTGCCGGTCTAGGCTTCCCTTATGCAGGCTGTTTTGCATCCTCAGCTAGAGGCCCTGGAATCATTGCTGGGTACGTGGTCGGGCCAAGGCGCGGGTAAGTACCCAACGATCGAGCCGTTCGAATATCACGAGGAAATCGTGTTCTCGCATGTGGGCAAACCGTTTCTGGCCTACGTGCAGAAGACCAGCGCGGTAGCCGACGGGAAGCCGTTGCACGCTGAGGCGGGTTACCTCCGGGTGCCGGAACCCGGTCACGTCGAGCTGGTTCTTGCGCATCCCAGTGGTATCACCGAAATCGAAGTGGGAACGTATTCGGCGAGTGGCAATGTCATCGAACTCGTTTTGGCCACAACGGCGATCGGATTGACTCCGACGGCCAAAGAGGTGGCCGCACTGAGCCGTTCCTTCCGCATCGACGGCAGCGAACTTTCTTACTCGCTGCAGATGGGCGCTGTCGGACAACCCTTGCAGGATCACCTGAGCGCTGTGCTATACCGAAGCAGCTGATTACGTATCCGCTCGGGCGTCAGCTGACTTGTCTCACACTGTCATTGACGACTCGGCCGGCGACTGTGACCCAGCCTTCCGGGCTCCAGGTGGTTTCGATCATCGACCCCTTGCCCTGGGTGATGGTGAGGTCTCGGCTCAGGTAGTCCGTCATCCGAATGGCAGCGGAGCCTGTCGCTTCGTCTTCGGGCACACCGAGGTTAGCGGCAAACATCCGCGCCCGCAGCGAATCTGCGGCCCGATCGGTCCATGCCCATAGGTAGTGCGCGGCGTTATCAGGGAAATCATCGGGTTCGGCGGACGCGAGAGCGTCGAGTGAGTCGAGGTCGTGGATGGTGAACTCAGGTGCCCACTCGGCGCGCGCGTTGATTGCGGTGAGGTCGCCGCTGCGCCCCACCTGGTAGCTCACTTGAACGATGCCTGCGGGCACCTGCAGCGTCTTGATCGGCATATCGTTCTCACGCAGCCACCATGCGAGTCCCACGGTCGGGTGACCCGCGAACGGAATCTGGGTGCGGGGGGTGTGGATCGTGGCGTGGGCGGAGGCCGTGCCACTGACCGGAAGATCGACGAATATGGTTTCGCTGTAGCCCAATTGGTTTGCGAGGCGCTGTCGGTCCTGCGGCTCTACCGTGCTGGCGTCGACCACGCCCAGCGGATTTCCGAAATTCCCAGCTGCATCAGTAAACACCCGCAACACGGCCACGTCGACGCCCATGAGTCGACTCTACGACCTTTGGCGGTCGGTCAGGTAGCGCTGCGTTCGTCGGAGCCCATAGCGTTCAGGACCGCCACGCGAGTCTCGGCCGGGCCTGCGACCGTGTTCGCACCACTACCTGCGCGAAGCAATGCGCGCAAGGTTTCCTGGTCGTATTCGGGAGGCTCTGTGGTGTCGATGAAGCGCTCGACGATATCGATGAAGCGGGCAGGGTCGTCGTGAAACGGGAAATGTCCGGATTCCTCGAAAATCTCCAGTCGCGAGCCGGGCATCGCGGCATGCGCCATTGATGCGTGCTGGACCGGGACCACTACGTCTCGCGAGCCCCAGATGATTTGGACTGGGATCGCGTCGGTCAAATAACACCGATCCAGCATCGTGACGATCTGCCCGCGCCAGTCCACCACCGCTCGCAAGGTACGGGTAAACGCAGAAGAGGCCGTCGGTTCCGGTAGGTCGTCCAGTATCCGCAGTACGTTGGGCAGGTCGCGGCCCAAGCCGCTGGTGCCAAGTGCACGGCCCACCACGCGCCCGGCCAGTTGAACGGTTGGTAGAACGAGCGGCAACCGCAGCAGCGCCAGCGCTTCGCTGCCCATCGGTAGCGAGGCCAACCGGAAGACGACGTTGACATCCTTGGTGACCCCACCGGCGGCGACCAGGATGAGTCGGTCTACCAGATGCGGGAACTGGTAGGCGAATTGCATCGCCACCCCGCCGCCGAGCGAATGCCCCACAATGGTCACTCGATCGATGTCGAGCACGCTGAGCAGATCCCGCATGCCGTTGGCGTATGCCGCGACTGAATAGTCGGCCCGTGGCTTGTCGGACTGACCGTGGCCCAAGAGATCCGGGGCGATGACGGTGAACCGTTGAGCGAGTTTGGCTTGGATACCGTTCCAGGTGGTGGAATTATCGCCGATTCCGTGGATCAGCAGGATCGCCGGGCCGGACCCTGCGATCCGGAAAGCTCGCTTGTAGCCGTGGATAGTGCGGTACTGCAGCGACGGGACAGTCACTTCCCGCACCGGGCGAAGTTTGCGTTTCCGTTCGGTCATCCGGCCAACCTCGTTGTCGGGCCGACGAACGACCGCTACGTGGAGTCGTCGTCGAACTTCTTCTCTGCCTGCTGAGCCAGGAATCGCTCGAACTCAGCGCCAAGCTCGTCGCCGCTCGGCAGATCCTCGTCACGCGTGAGCAACGATCTGTTCTCCTGAGCGTCGATGAAGGCATCGTACTGGCGCTCGAGGGCCGAGACCACTTGAGCCACCTCCGCGCTTGCCTGAACCTGCTCGTCGATCTTCTCCCGGATATCTGCTGCGGCTTCAGCCAAAGCTGTCAGGGGCAACTCCAGCGATCCGGTCTTAGCCACCTGCTCAAGCAGTGCCTGGGCGGCGGCAGGGTAGTCGGTCTGTGTCAAATAATGCGGCACGTGGACGGTGAACCCTACGACCTCGTGACCGTTCTGGGCCATTCGATATTCCAGCAGGTTGGACGCGCTGGCCGGGACCTGGATCTCTGAGATCCATGGCTGGAAATCGGTGATGAGATCCTTGTTGTTGGAGTGTGCGGTCATCGTGATCGGTCGGGTGTGCGGAACTGCCATCGGGACGGTGCCGAGGCCGATGGTCTGACGAACATCGAGTCGCTCCGCCAGCAGCCGCACCGCGGTGATGAAACGCTCCCACTTCAGATCCGGCTCCATGCCCGCCAGCAGCAGAAACGGCGTGTCGGCGGAGTCGCGCAGCGCGTACAAGGTGAGCTGCGGATCGTCGTAGCTGGTGAAGCGATCGGTTTTGAAAGTCATCAGCGGTCGCCGCGAGCGGTAATCGAGAAGTTCGTCGATCGCGAAGGATGCGACCAGCTCGGTGTCGAGGGCCGCCTTAAGGTGCGCGGCGGCCAGCCGGATCGCATGACCGGCGTCGGAGAAACCCTCCAAAGCGTGAATCAACACCGGTCCACGTCCGTCGGAGGTCAACAACTGGGGCGCCGGAAACTCGAGTTCGTACATGCCGGGTTGCCCGGGCTGGTAGTACTGTCCCTCGTCTGGGTCGTGATCGTGGGCCATCGGTGTTGCCTCCTCTGCACGGTCCCGTAACCAGTGTCTCTCAAAATCGGTCCGCACGAATAATTCAACGTGAATCCAGCACATCATTGTGGTGGAAACGGGGCCGCGCGGCATCGTACTCGGCGTCGACCGGCGGGCGGTCGAAACGTGCTGCCAGTCCCAGCCCCGCATTAGGGATGCTGAATCTTCGCGCGCCGACCCGTGGTTCGGCGGACGGAGTTCGATGCGTGTTGTGACCGTACTACCTTGCTAGATGGTCAGCGCCTCACGGGTCGCCGATCAGTCGTCGAAGGATGCTGTTAGACCGACGATCAGCGGCGGAATTGGTCGAGCGCGCGCATCTTGTTTGTCACGTCTAGTGCGGCGATTTTGTAGGCCTCAGAGAACGTTGGATAGTTGAACACCGCGTCGACGAGGTAGTCGACGGTGCCGCCGCATCCCATCACCGCCTGACCGACGTGCACCAGCTCGGTGGCGCTGGTGCCGAAGATGTGTACCCCGAGCAGCGTGCGATCTTCGGTGGAAACCAGCAGCTTTAGCATGCCGTAGGAGTCGCCGGCGATCTGCCCGCGGGCTAACTCACGGTACCGGGCCACGCCTACCTCGTAAGGGATGGAGTTTTTCGTCAGTTCCACCTCGGTGGCGCCGGCATAGGATATTTCGGGAATCGAATAGATTCCGATCGGCTGCAGCGCGGTTATTCCCTCGGTTGGCTCGCCGAACGCGTGATAGGCGGCCAGCCGTCCCTGATCCATTGAGGTCGCCGCCAGTGCGGGGAAGCCGATGACATCGCCTACGGCGTAGATGTGGTCGACCTTGGTTTGGAATTCGTCGTCGACGAAAATCCGGCCCCGATGGTCGGTATCGAGCCCGGCGTTCTCCAGATCTAGATGTTCGGTCTGGCCTTCCCGGCCGGCCGAGTACATCACCGTCTCGGCGGGTATCTGCTTGCCACTGGCCAGGGTGGTGACAGTGCCGGCAGCGCCGACGTCGACCGCGGTCACTTCCTCGCCGAACCGGAATGTCACGGCAAGGTCGCGCAAATGAAATTTCAACGCCTCAACGATCTCCCTGTCGCAGAAGTCCAGCATGCTGTCTCGTTTTTCCACGACCGTCACTTTGGTGCCCAGCGCGGCGAACATCGACGCGTACTCGATCCCGATGACCCCGGCACCGACCACCACCATCGATGTGGGAAGTGAGTTGAGGTCGAGGATCCCGTCGGAATCCAGCACCCGCTCCTCATCGAACTCAACTCCGGAGGGCCGCGCCGGTTTGGTGCCGGTGGCGATGACGATGTAGTCGGCGCTTAGGGTTACCCTCTCGCCGCGGGCGTCTTCCTCGACCAAGATGGTGTGTGGGTCGAGGAGGTCGCGTCTCATCGCTGGTGTAAATGGTCACGGGCGTAGGTTCCGTCGCAACCGACGAAAGCTATGAAGGAGGGGCTACGCCCGTGACCAAGCGAGTATCGCCGATTGAGCGTGTGCGTGTTGAGATGGATCAGTTGTTCGCCGCGACCGAGCGGCCGTTGACCGAGATTTTGGAGGAGGTCGGGCGGTTATCGGTGCGTCTGGTGTTTCAGGTCGCCGTGGAGGCCGAGGTAGAAGCAGTGTTGGGCCGAGCCCGTCACCAGCGTCGGGTTCAGGACGGCCCGGGCGGGTACCGCAATGGGTATCAACCGCCGGCGACGGTGAAGACCACGATGGGCTCGGTCGAATTATGCCGCCCGAAACTACGCGACACCGACGAGCGGTTCTGTTCGCGGCTATTCGGTGCCGGGGTGACGCGCACCCACGCTCTGGAGGCGTTGGTGATTTCGGGATGGGTGCGCGGTTTGTCGGATCGCGACATCGAGGCCGCGTTGGCCGAGGTGCTGGGCTCGCAGGCGGCGTTGTCGCGCTCGACGGTGAGCCGGATTTGTGCGGCCATCAAAGACGAGTTCGCTGCGTGGTCGTCTCGACGCCTTGATGAGCTGGTGTTGGACTACCTGTTCTTGGATGCCTCGAACTTTCGGATGCATCCCAACGCCCCGGCCGAGCCGGTGCTGGCCGCCTGGGGCATCTGCACCGACGGCAAGCCCCTGTTTATTGGGCTGGCCCCAGCCGCAGCGGAGTCGGCTGATGCGTGGGCCGACTTCTTGGCTGACCTGAGGAACCGGGGACTACGCCCGCCGCTACTGGGCATCTCCGACGGGGCGCCGGGCCTGATCGCCGCATGGGAGACCACGTTTCCGGCAAGCCTGCGTCAGCGGTGTCTGATCCATCGCTGCCGTAACGTCATCGCCAAGACACCTGTCGCGGTCCAGGACGAGATCAAAGCCGCGTTCTGGTCGATCTTCGATGACATTGACCAGCCACCCGGCCAGCAGGCCGTGGATGAAGCCACCCGCCGCGCCGAGGAGTTCACCACCACATACCGCGGGCTCTACCCAGCCGCGGTCGCTTGCCTGGCCAACGACTTCGCCTCGCTGAGCGTGCATTTGCGCTTCCCCCGCCAACACTGGACACGCATCCGCCATTCCAACCTCATCGAACGCACCTTCGGAGAATCCCGTCGCCGGGTCAAGGTCATCGGCCGCCTACCCGGCGAAACCAGCTGTCTGTCGCTGGTATGGGCCGTCCTCGACCGCGCCAGCCGCGGCTGGCGCGGAGTCACCCAAACATCAGCGACCAGCCGCCACCTCCAAGAACTACGCCACCAACTGCTCGAGCCACCCCGCCCACTGCATCCCCCCACCACAACAACCACGACCGACACCACCGCCGCGTAACATGACCACCAGGAACATGCGCCCAGCGTTTTTACACCAGTCCTAAGACGCCACCGTCGAGGAAACGGCCGTGGCCCAACACCAGGTCGATCCGGTTGCGCATTAATTGTGAGCGCACCACGTCGACTTGTTTGCCGATCACATGCTGGGTTCGCGCCAACAAGTCGGCCGGGGTGATCTTGTCCTTGACTCGGTAGCTCGCGCCGTAGAGTTCGCGTTGGTTCATCCCAGTCAGATAGACCACCGCCTCGCGCAGCGTCTTCGAGGGGATGGTTCCGGTATTGACGCAGACCCCGCCGAGCATCCGGCCACGTTCGATAAGCGCGACCGACTTGCCCAGCTTGGCCGCTGCAATCGCGGCCTTCTGCCCGCCCGGGCCTGAACCGATGATGACGATGTCGTACTCGCGGCTCGAACTCATGGGATAGACGATAGAGCCCACAGTCGTGACTTTCTGCACAGACGAATGGCCCAGTCACGTTGCGCGGACGTCGGCTGACGGTACCGGTTGTCAGTGTTGGCGCTCATGACGAAGCATCGACCTGACGTTGGCACCAACCGCCCCGGGGCGCTAATCGCGGCACTACCGGCCATTCTCGGCTTTGTGCCGGAGAAGTCACTGGTCTTGGTGTCGGTGAACGACGGAGAACTCGGGTCGGTGATGCGCGTCGACCTATCCGCTGAGCTCTCCGATCGGGTTGGGCGTCTCGCCGAAGTCGCCGCAGCGGCTGATCCCGAGGGCGCGATCGCGGTGTTCGTGGATGCCGACGGCTCCCAGTGCCGAATGTGCAATCAGGAATATCGACAGCTGTGCGACGCGCTCACGAGGGAGTTATCCCAGCGCGGCATCGTTCTGCAAGCGGCGCATGTGGTGGACCGAATAGCGTGCGGCGGCCGCTGGCATTGTGCCGACGGTTGTGGTTCTAGCGGCGTGATCGACGATCCATCGGCGTCGCCTCTGGCGGCGGCGGCGGTGCTGGATGGTCGCCGCCTCTACTCTCGGCGCGCCGACCTGCAGGCTGTCATCGCCCCTGCAGAACCAGCGCGAAGCGACGCGCTAGCCGCTGTCTTGGGGCAACGGGCGGCAGCCCGGGAAATTGCGTACCGCTCTGATCCCGCGGGGTGTTGCCGCCGCGATGTGGAAAACGCGATGGCTGCAGCCGCTCGGGTAGCTGACGGCCAACCGCTGTCCGACGCGCAACTAGCAGAGTTGGGCTGTTCACTGGACGACGTCGGGGTGCGTGACGCGTTGTTTGCCTTTGCCGTTTGCGACAACGCCGCTGAAGCAGAGTCGTTGTGGGCATTGTTGGTGCGCGTGATGCCCGAGCCTTGGCGGGTGGAAGCGCTGGTGTTGTTGGCGTTCAGCGCCTATGCCCGCGGTGACGGGCCACTGGCCGGGATGTCGCTGGAGGCCGCGCTGCGTTGCGAGCCAGGCCACCGCATGGCGGGGATGCTGGACACCGCGCTGCAGTCTGGGCTGCGGCCCGAGAACATCCGTGCGCTCGCGGTCACCGGCTACCGCCTAGCTGCGCGGCTCGGCGTGGTGCTTCCACCGCGACAGCCGTTTGGCAGGTGCGCAGGATAGGTGCTACGAGTTTCGGCCGAGTCAGACTTTCTCGACCTTGACAGCGTGCGCCATCTCGTGCGGCAGAGTGACGTTCTCGTGACCCGCGATGATAATGGTCACCCCGCCACTGGCGGCGGATTCGACGGTGACGCGCGCGTTAGGTACTACGCCGGCGTCTTTTAGCCGGGTGATCAGCCCGATATCGCCCTGAACGTGTTCAGTGAGCTGGCGGACGACGACCGCTACCGGCGATCCGACCGGCAACTCAGTCAACCGGACCAAGTTGGCGTCATAGGCGGCGGAATCGGGGCCGCCCAGGTCCAACAGGCCCGGAATGGGGTTGCCGAACGGCGAGGTGGTCGGGTTGTTGAGCACCTTAACTAGCCGGCGCTCGACATCCTCGCTCATCACATGCTCCCACCGGCACGCTTCGGCGTGGACCTCTTCCCAGGGCAGGCCGATGATGTCGACGAGCAGTCGTTCGGCGAGGCGGTGTTTTCGCATCACGGCTACGGCGCGTTCCCGGCCGTTGTCGGTCAGCTCAAGATGGCGGTCACCTGCCACCCGGAGTAGTCCGTCTCGCTCCATCCGGGACACGGTTTGGCTAACAGTGGGACCGCTTTGTTCCAGCCGTTCGGCAATCCGGGCCCGCAGCGGCGTCACGCCCTCTTCCTCAAGGTCGTAGATCGTCCGCAGGTACATCTCGGTGGTATCAACCAAGTCGTTCATTCAGGATCCTCCATCGCTGATGAGTCTACTTGGCCGGCTGGGTGAATGTTTCCCAAGACGCGACACAACAGCCGGTTTGCCCGCCGCTGATTCGGCGGGCAAACCGGCTGCTCCGTGGTTTATTGCGCCTGGTTGGTTGCTGGCGTCAACTCGCGTAGGACCGCAGCCGATCGGCCCGTTCGCCGTTGCGCAGCTTGGACATGACGTCCCGCTCGATCTGGCGAACACGTTCGCGAGACAGGCCGAACAACTTGCCGATCTGGTCCAAGGTGCGGGGCTGCCCGTCATCGAGGCCAAAGCGCAGTCGGATGACTTGGTGTTCTCGTTCGTCGAGAGTGGCCAACACGCTGCGGATGTCGGTATGCAGAAGTTCGGCGATGACGGCGTTTTCGGCGGACATAGCTTCGGCGTCCTCGATGAAGTCGCCCAATGGGGCCTCTTCCTCG
This sequence comes from Mycobacterium sp., assembly GCF_965230835.1. GTDB lineage: Bacteria > Actinomycetota > Actinomycetes > Mycobacteriales > Mycobacteriaceae > Mycobacterium. Next base: position 584,931 of record NZ_CBDDLW010000002.1, on the reverse strand, counting down.
GAGCCGACTGGCATATCCAGACTCACCGGGTCGCGACTGTGCTCCAACAAGTCGTTGATTTTGTCCACGGGGATACCGGATTCGGCGGCGAGCTCCTCGTCGGTGGCTTCACGCCCCAGGTTCTGGTGCATCTCGCGCTTGATCCGCGCCAGTTTGTTGACCTGCTCGACCAAGTGGACGGGCAGTCGGATGGTGCGGCTTTGGTCTGCCATCCCGCGGGTGATGGCTTGGCGGATCCACCACGTGGCATAGGTCGAGAACTTGAATCCCTTTGTGTAGTCAAACTTCTCCATCGCGCGGATCAGGCCCAGGTTGCCTTCTTGGATGAGGTCGAGCAAGGGCATTCCCCGACCGGTGTAGCGCTTAGCCAGCGACACCACCAGGCGCAGGTTTGCTTCTAACAGGTGGCGTCGCGCGGCTTGTCCATCGCGCGCTACCGCTGCTAGATCACGCTTGCGGTTCTCGCCGAGGCGTTTGCGAGTTTCGAGCAGATGCTGGGCATACAAGCCCGCTTCGATGCGCTTAGCTAGTTCGACTTCATCGGCGGCACTGAGCAACGCCGTCTTGCCGATGCCGTTCAGATATACGCGCACCAGATCTGCTGCGGGGCTTTGAGTGTCCAGATCGCCCTCAACCCGGCTTGTGGTGGCATTTGCCATAGCGCCCTCCCGATCGGATTGTCCTTTCACGTGGTTTAACGAGATAGCGGCACCTAGAGTTCCCGGTCGGCGACCATCTCGTACCCTGTGACCTGCAGGAATACGACGATGACCTGAGAATGTCCTGAGAAGTTCGGTGGGTGGGTGGTTATCCGGAAACTCCGGCTACCTCTCGTCCCAGAAGCCTCGCGCGTCCGACTGAGGTGCTTGGTGTCGCCGGGGTTCCAGCGCCGGCCGTTCGGCGGTCGGGAATAGCGGGGTGCGCGTGCGGGCTTGATCGAATCGTCGAGGCTCGTCTGTGCGGCGGGCTGGCCGGTCGTTGGCGATCAGGACCGCAATCCACGGCAGCGGCACCGAAATCCCGACAATCAGCAGCGAGATCAGACCGTTGTGCCAGGCGCCGTAGGCTACTGCCGCCAGGATGAGCGCCGGAGCCCGGAACGCCATCAGGGTTAGGTACTTGCGCACCCGCGCTCGATGCTGTTCCTCGTACGACGTTGCGGCGGCGGTGATCAGTACCGGCCGACTTTTATCGTCAAAGTCGTCGAATCTGTCCTCGAACTGGCCACCGAAACCCAGCTCGGAGCCGCGCTTCATTACTCCACTGTCCCACATGTTGCCGCTTTCGGCTGATCTGGTTGGTAGGACAAAGCCCAGCACAACCAGGAGGCACAATGTTAGGTATGGACACCCAGACGATCGAACGCCCCGATACTGAAGAACGCGTTGACGACGGGACTGGTAGCGATACCCCCAAGTACTTCCACTACGTCAAGAAAGATCGGATCGCTGAGAGCGCCGTCATGGGAAGTCACGTCGTTGCCTTGTGTGGTGAGGTATTCCCGGTCACTCGTTCGGCCAAGCCGGGGTCGCCGGTGTGTCCGGATTGCAAGAAGATCTACGAGACGTTGAAGAAGGGCTGATCAACTCGGATGGTCGGCCACCGGTCCGTCTGGGCGGGATGACGTCGATTTCACCGTTCTGCCGGTTCGCGAAACGAGCCACTCACGCAGCCGACGCGCATGTGTTACCGGTGCCGGCCACTCTTCTTGAACGGCGGCGTTGAGTTCGGCGCCAAGCATGATCGCAAAACCGCCGAAGAATGCGAACAGCAAGAACGCGATCGGCGTGGCCAGCGCGCCGTAGGTGTAACCGGTACTGGTGATCCACCCCAGATAGACCCGCAAGCCCAACGTAGCGATCAGGAATACCGCCGTCGCCAGCATCGCGCCCAGGGCCAGCCGATGAGTCGGCAACGGAACCGGCAACGCCACCCGATACAGGATCATCACCCCGAGCAGCAGGCCGCAAATCAGCGCCGGGTAGTAGCCGTAGCGCAGCACGTTGGCCCAGCTGTCGGGGATGTGCTCGGCCACCTTACGCGGACCAACGACGACCAACGGCGCGGTTGCGGCCACAGCCACGAGCATCACCACGTACAGGAACAGGGCGAAGAATCGCTGTCGCACGGGGTGGCGCAGGGGAGTTTGGTCATGCGCCTCGACGACCGCATCTACGAATGCCGAGATCGCCGACGATCCTGCCCACAGTGAGATCACAAAGCCCAAAGACACCACCTCGCCGCGGGCGCCGTTGGTGATGTCTCGGATAGTGGGTTCGATGATCTCGTTGACCACACTGTCGGAGAAGAAGCTGTGGGCCATCGAGATCGCGCGCTGTTCGATGGCGGGCAAGGTGTCCGGGCCGAACAGCGGCGCTACGTAAGCCAAACTTCCCAGTACTCCCAATAACAGCGGCGGGAGCGACAACGCCGACCAAAAACCGGCTGCGGCTGACTCGGAAAATATCGAGTCATCCCAACTCTTGGCAAGGGTCCTGCGACTGATTCGCCAGACGTGATGGCGGGATGGTTTCGGAACCTCGTCGCTCATACCAGTCCAGCATGACCCAAAGCGGCTCGCGCGGTCGATATCGGCGACCGCCGAGGTGGGCGCATCTAGCTTCCGCTTACCTCCAGCACAGCGGCCAGTTCGGTCAGCTTCGCCTCGTGCTCGTTAGCGTGATGCTGGCAGAAGAGAAGTTCGGCCCCAGAAGGCAGCTTGGCGCGGACACGGGCCGCTGCCCCGCAGCGATCACACCGATCTGCTCGAGTCAGCTCGGGACTAGTCAGAGTTGCGTTCATGGCCTCCCCGTTTCTGGCGTGTCTCCACTCTGTCAGACGATTGGGGCTTTCGCTGTGTTCCCCCGCCGGTATCGGTGTGTCGTTTCTCACCATTGTCATCCGCAATTCCGGCATGATGGCTATCATGCCCCCTTCTCCTTCGGTATTGGTGCACCTGTGCGGGACGCAGGGGTGGTCGCAGGCTCGCGACCGCGGCGAAATTCAGCCCAACTCCAACGGCGCGGGCGGGTTCATCCACCTGTCGGCGCCTGGGCAAGTGCATTTGCCGGCCAACCGGCTTTACCGGGGTCGCGGTGACCTAGTACTGCTTTACATCGACTCCACGGCACTGGACTCACCCGTGCGGTGGGAGCCTGGCGTTCCAACGGATCCCGAATCGATGCTGTTCCCGCATCTGTACGGTCCGCTCCCGGTGCGCGCCGTAATCAAAGCCACTGCCTACCGGCCGGCTGCTGACGGTACCTTCGGGCCGGCTCCTGAAGTTGGCCAAGCAGCTCAGGACTCTAGGTAGGCGTCAGCCTCTATCTCAACCAGCAGGTTGGGCGCGATCAGCGCTGAAACCTCAACCATTGTCGCCGCGGGGCGAAGCTCTCCGAAAACTTCCGCATGCACGTAGCCCACCTCGCGCCACCGTGAAATGTCGGTGACGTAGATGCGGGTGCGGACCACGTCAGCGAGCGTTGCCCCCGCGTGTCTGAGCGCAGTCTCAATGCGGTCCAGGGCATCTCGGGTCTGGGCGGCGATATCGTTGGCTGGGCCGGCGCCGGTTGTCCCGGCTACCGACACGTGCGGTCCAACACGTACTGCGCGTGAGTAGCCGACAACGGACTCGAAGTCGGAGCCGGACGAGACGGCGATGCGATCCGCAGACATGGAGTCACCATAGGGCCGCAGTCTGCGGCTGGCCGAATCTATTGCTCGGCAAGGGCAACGCTAGCCGCACCGTTTGCCGGCCAGGGCCGTGCGAACGGGTGCTTCCGCGCCATCAAGGCTTCGGCGGTGGTGTCGAGGTTTAGTCGAGATAGTCGCGCAAGACCTGCGAACGGCTGGGATGGCGCAATTTCGACATCGTCTTTGATTCGATCTGGCGGATGCGTTCGCGGGTAACGCCGTAGACCTGGCCGATCTCGTCAAGGGTACGGGGCTGGCCGTCGGTCAGGCCGAAACGCAACCGGACGACGCCGGCTTCGCGTTCCGAGAGCGTATCTAGCACCGACTGGAGTTGGTCCTGCAGCAACGTGAACGACACCGCATCGACGGCGACTACGGCTTCGCTGTCTTCGATGAAATCGCCGAGCTGACTGTCGCCTTCGTCGCCGATGGTCTGGTCCAACGAGATTGGCTCACGAGCGTACTGTTGGATCTCCAGAACCTTTTCCGGGGTGATGTCCATCTCTTTGGCCAGCTCTTCAGGTGTGGGTTCGCGGCCCAGATCCTGAAGCAGCTCGCGTTGAATGCGGCCCAGCTTGTTGATCACCTCGACCATGTGCACCGGAATCCGGATGGTGCGGGCCTGATCGGCCATCGCGCGAGTAATGGCCTGGCGAATCCACCACGTCGCGTAAGTGGAGAACTTGTAGCCCTTGGTGTAGTCGAATTTCTCGACCGCGCGGATAAGGCCTAGGTTTCCCTCCTGGATCAGGTCGAGAAACGCCATCCCTCGACCGGTGTAGCGCTTCGCGAGTGAAACCACCAGCCGCAGGTTGGCTTCCAGCAGGTGGTTTTTCGCGCGATCACCATCGCGGCAGATCCAGAGCATGTCGCGACGCTGCGCGGCGGGCAGCTTTTCTCCGCGATCGGTCAATTCGGTCATCAATTGAGTCGCGTACAGGCCGGCTTCGATCCGCTTGGCCAGCTCGACCTCTTCCTCGGCGTTGAGCAGCGCGACTTTCCCGATCTGCTTCAGGTAAGCGCGAACCGAATCGGCGGAGGCGGTGAGTTCGGCGTCCTTGCGGGCCTGGCGCAATGCCTCGGACTCGTCTTCATCCCAGACGAAATCGCCAGACGCTTTGTCCTTTTCGCTGGGCTCCGGGATGTCTTCGTCGTCATCGCCGGTAGTCCCGCCGGGGCTTGCGGCCGCAGCGGGACTATCGCCGTCCGCCGTCGCGTCGCCGGGCTGGAGGCCGTCGGTATCCTCGCTGTCCGGTGTCACATCCTCAAGGTCTTCGAGGCTGAGGTCGGCGTCGATCTCAAGGTCGTCGCTGGGTTCGGCGTCGATCTCCGGTTCGGTGTCAAGCGTGACCGCGGGATCTGTCGGGGCGTCTTCTGGCGTAGTTGACTTTCTTGATCGGGGAGACGGTGCCTTCGCGCCGACTTTGGCCGCGCCGCGGGTTTTGCTCGGGCTGCCCCCTGTCTTGGCGTCGGGGGTCGCCGAGGCCGACTTGGTCGCCTGGGCTGTCTTAGCGGGCCGCTTTGCCGGGGCCGATCCGTTGGCGGATTTCGCCGCTGCGCGTTTGGCCGGGGATTTGGTGGCGGTGCGTTTCACCGGCTCATCGGTTGCCGGGCTTGCCTTGGACGCGGCCACATAGACCCCTTCACTTGGACTCGCTTCCGGTGGGCTTGGGCGTGCGTAACCGAAAGTCTCTGCTTTGTCGTATGTCGGCGTCGATATAGCGTGAGTACTCGCGCGCTATCGGTCGGGCGGTCGCCGTTGACCATTGTACTACAGTGTGCGGTCTTACTTACCGAGCGGGCAAAATTCAATGGTTGGTGTCTTGGGCGGAGGCCATGGCGGCGCCCACTATCCCGGCGGTGTTCTGTAGGGCTGCGGGAACGACGGGGGTGCGGTTGTCGAGCAGAGGCACCCACTTCTCGGCTTTGCGGCTGATGCCGCCACCAGCGATAAACAGGTCGGGCCAGATCGCATTCTCGATCGCTACCAGCACTCTTGTCACCTGTTTTGCCCACTTCTGGTAGCTCCAGCCGTGCTTGTCTTTTACCGATGATGCGGCCAGCTCCTCGGCCTCTTTACCCCCGACCTCAAGGTGACCGAACTCGGTGTTGGGTATCAAGGTGCCGTTATGGATCACTGCAGACCCGATTCCAGTGCCGAAAGTGAGCAACACAACCAGTCCAGAGTTGTTCTTGCCGGCGCCGTAGCGTTCTTCGGCGAGACCGGCCGCATCGGCGTCGTTGAGAATCGTAATCTGTTGGCCATCGAGCGCGCCGCTGATGACGGCATGCGCATTGGTTCCGATCCATGACTTGTCGACGTTGGCTGCCGTCCGGACGACGCCGTGGGTGACAACGCCGGGATAGGTCACCCCGAGCGGTCCCGTCCAGCCGAATCCATTGACTACTTCGGCGATGGTTTTGGCGACCGCGGACGGGGTGGCTGGCTGCGGGGTCAGCAGTTTGATTCGGTCGCCGATCATGCGGCCGGTGTCCAGGTCGACGATTGCGCCCTTGATGCCGCTGCCGCCGACATCGACGCCGAACCCACGATGTTGCGGTGTGGCACCGGCGATCTGGGTCCCAGGGTCGGTGCTGGTCATCGACTTCTCCTCAGGGCGACTTGGGTGTGGCTCACTTTAGCTCGACGACCCGGCCGGTACAGGCGGGTCGGGCCCGTTGATTGCTCGCTGGCCGTGTGCGCGGCACTCCCGGCCGCTGTGATGCGATAGGCCGGTGACGCGACCTGACAACGAGCCGGCGCGGCTACGCGCGGTGGCCGAAGCGCTGGCGGCCGAGGCTGCTGAATTTGTACGCGGCCGCCGCGCCGAGGTGTTCGGCACCGCTACTGGTGCCCTCGGCAGCGGTGCGGTGCGCGCCAAGAGCACGCCGACCGATCCGGTGACCGTAGTCGACACCGACACCGAACGGTTGTTGCGTGATCGGTTGGCTCAACTGCGGCCGGGTGATCTGATTCTCGGCGAGGAAGGTGGGGGACCAGCCGATGCGACGTCCGCACCCGCCAATGCCGTCACGTGGGTCCTCGATCCCATCGACGGCACGGTGAACTTCGTCTACGGGATTCCGGCTTATGCGGTGTCGGTGGGGGCCCAGGTCGGTGGTGTCCCGGTAGCCGGCGCGGTCGCAGACGTTGTCGCTGGCTGCGTGTATTCGGCGGCCGACGGCCTCGGAGCGCACGTCACCGGCGAGCACGGGACGCACGTGTTGCGCTGTGCCGACGTCAGTGAGTTGTCAATGGCGTTGCTGGGCACCGGTTTCGGGTATTCGACGGGTCGTCGTACTGCTCAGGCTGCACTGTTGGCCCGGCTGCTGCCGGTGGTCCGCGACGTGCGCCGCATCGGGTCAGCGGCGCTGGATTTGTGCATGGTCGCGGCCGGCCGGCTGGACGCCTACTACGAGCACGGGCTGCAGGTGTGGGACCGCGCGGCGGGTGCATTGATAGCCGCCGAGGCGGGTGCCCGCGTTTCGTTGCCTTCGCAGGATGTTGGTGAGGCCGGGCTCGTGATCGCCGCCGCGCCGGGAATTGCCGACGAGTTGGTCGCGGCCTTGGAGCGGTTCAACGGTCTCGGGGCGATTCAGGATTGAGCTTTCAGCAGCTGTTGGCGTGGATTTGGGCTATCAGCGTGGGATCCGGCGGCTCGGTAGCCCCGGGTCGGAGGCCGGTGAGCACGGCTTCGATGTTGTCGTTTCGTGACAGCGTGGTGAAGTCGGTGCCCAGGGCAAGGTCCACGGATTCATCGGCGCGGCCGTCGTGGAACAACTCGGTACACGGCGCTACTAGCCATAACGCGGCGGCGGCTGCTTGCCCGGCGGTGCCGAAGCGGATCTGTCCCTGGCAATCGAGTCGAGCGCCGGCATAGATCGGGTCGTTGCTGGCGGTCGGTTGAGCAAAGCCCAGGTCTTGCAGTGCGCCCGCGATGTCGGCGGCTTGACCGCCTCGGCCGCTGGCGTTGAGTACGTGAATTTTGGTGTCGGCGAGCTTTGCGGGTGCGACGTCGGTCATGTTCGTACGTGAAACCTGCTCACCAAGTTCGGTCGACTTCGAGGCGTCCGGCTGCGGGTGTGGGTTACACACCGCCGCCTCGCGCACGGATGCCGGTCGGGTCAGCGCCATTGTCCAGATCGCGCCCGTCGCCACCATGAGAAACACCAGCACCACGATCGCCGGTCGCGTGTTGCGTCGCCGAAAAGGCCGGCCGTGTTTGTCGAAGGCGGTACCCTCAGTGATTTGTGCGACCACATTTGCACTTTAGCTGCACTTAAATCGCACCGTTGAAGGCCAAACACAAGGCTCAAATCCTTGATGTGACATAAATCACACTTAAATGTGCCAGGATACGGGCACGAATCGTTTGGCGGAAGCGTTCGACGCTGGTACAAAGCGTTGCTTGAGGTAATGAGGGCTTACAGGGGATAGGACGGGGATAGGACCATGCCTACCGACTACGACGCGCCACGGCGGACCGAAACCGATGATGTCTCCGAGGATTCGTTAGAGGAACTTAAAGCACGGCGGAACGAGGCGGCGTCGGCCGTGGTCGACGTGGACGAGTCTGAATCCGCTGAGTCGTTCGAGCTGCCCGGAGCCGATCTGTCGGGCGAAGAACTGTCGGTGCGAGTGGTTCCCAAGCAGGCTGACGAGTTCACCTGTTCAAGCTGCTTCCTGGTGCAACACCGCAGCCGGCTGGCTAGTGAGAAGAACGGCGTGATGATTTGTACCGACTGCGCGGCGTGATCGGTCAGCTGCGCAATGCCGACAGCACCCGCTCCGGGTGACGGCAACTCACCAGCCAATATGGCGTTGGGTCATCGGGGTCGTCGAGAACCACCAGGATCATCTTTCCGATCCAGGGCCGGTGCAGCACGTAGGCGGCCGGGTCGAGTTGGCGGCCCAGAGCCGCTGACTTGGCGGTGCGCGGGATTTCGGCAGACCGGGCGATCGCAGTGATGGGCAGATGTGCACCTGCGGCCCAGAGCTCGACTTCGCCGACTGTCGGGGAGTCGGTGGTCACCCGGATTTCCACACGGCCCAGCCACAGCAGGGCACCGACCGCGACGGTGAACAGCACCGCGTACGGCACCCAGTCAGGCAGGGCCGCAACACCCATGTTGACTTCGAACGCGATGAGCGCCGCCACGGCGAAGCTCAACGGCCACCACCACCACGGCACCCACAGTCGCTCGCGGTATCGCACGCTATGCGGCGCGATGCGCGTACTAGACACGCGGTCAAGGGTAGTCTGTGGCCCCGTGTCGACCAGTCTGGCCGTTGTCCGTATCGACCCAGAGCTTCCCCTGCCCAGCCGCGCTCACGACGGCGACGCCGGGGTTGATCTCTACAGTGCAGAAGACGTCAGCCTCGCGCCTGGGCATCGAGCCCTGGTACGGACGGGGATCGCGGTCGCCATCCCGTTCGGCATGGTTGGCCTGGTCCATCCGCGCTCGGGATTGGCCACCCGGGTGGGACTGTCGATCGTCAACAGTCCGGGCACAATCGACGCTGGCTATCGTGGCGAGCTCAAGGTTGCGCTGATCAACCTCGACCCGGTGGCCCCGATTACCTTGCAGCGTGGTGACCGTATCGCCCAGTTGCTGGTGCAGCGGGTCGAGTTGGTAAAGCTGGTCGAGGTCTCGTCGTTCGACGAGGCCGGGCTGGTTGAGACAACCCGCGGCGACGGTGGCCATGGATCCTCCGGCGGACATGCCAGTTTGTGACCTCCGGTGACGATGCAGAGCGAAGCAATGAGGAGGAGCGGCGCTCGTGATGGCATTCGGTAAACGCTCTGGTAAAGACCAAGCCAAAGACCTGACCGTGGACACTCCCGTCGCCACAGAAGTCACCTCGGCAGAGGTTGACGACCATGCCGACGAGCTGGAGGGGCCGTTCGATATCGACGACTTCGACACCCCCGCTGTCGCGGAGCTAGCCCGACTCGACCTAGGTTCGGTCTTGATTCCGATGCCCACGGCGGGCCAGGTGCAGGTCGAACTGACCGATACCGGAGTTCCCAGCGCCGTTTGGGTGGTCACACCCAACGGGCGTTTCACTATTGCCGCTTACGCTGCGCCCAAGACGGGTGGCCTGTGGCGGCAGGTGGCCGCCGAACTCGCCGACTCGCTGCGCAAGGACTCGGCTGAAGTCACGATCAAGGATGGCCCGTGGGGCCGTGAGGTGGTCGGTGTTGGGGTCGGAGTGGTGCGCTTCATCGGAGTCGACGGCTACCGCTGGATGATCCGGTGCGTCGTCAGTGCCGGGCATGAGACCATCGATGCGCTGACCGAGGAAGCTCGTGAAGCGCTGGCCGACACAGTGGTTCGCCGTGGCGATACGCCGTTGCCAGTACGCACGCCGCTGCCAGTCGAGCTGCCCGAGCCGATGGTCGCACAGCTGCGCGAGGCGGCCGCGCATCACGCTGAGGAGGAGCACTCCACCGAATCGGCCCCACGCCGCGGTGCTGAGGGATCGGCGATGCAGCAGTTGCGCAGCACCGGTGGTTAATCGTTGTTCGGCAGCCGCGCACATCGCACATCCTGGATGTCGGTGAAAGCGGCCAGACAGGCCGCACCTAGGACTGCCGCATCCGCGCCCATCTCGTCCAGGGTCACCGTGCGCAGCGCCGCGTGTGGTGCCGCGGAAACCCAGTCGACACCGACCTGCACCGGGTGGATTGGATCGTCGACCGCGGCCGCCACCCCCAACGGCGCGCTTAACGTGGATAGCTCGGCACAGCTGGGTGCGATGTAAGCCGCCGCTTCCTCCATCGCGTCGGGCAGCTGCGGCCACTGAACCCGCCACGACCGGGTCAGCTCGTCGGCCAACCAGGGTGGGCTGGATGCCTGCATTTTCGTTGTTGTGGCCGCCAGACCCTCGCGGCGCAGCTGGGATGCTGAATATCGCGCTGCATGCGCGGCTGGTGCGTCTGCCGGCGCTCCCGTCCAGGGTGGCAGCGCGGCCAGCACGGCAATCGTGCGATCGGGATGGGCAAGCGCCCACGCGGCAGCCACCGCAGCCCCGATCGAGACACCGCCCACGCCGATCGGACCGGCACGCGCGGCGTCGTCCAAGGCGCTCAGATAGCCTTCGATCAAACGATCCGGCTGCGGCGTCGCCGCCAGCAGCACCGCACCGACTTCATTCAGGGGGCCGGAAAACGCGCGAGCGACGTAGTCGTCATCGGATCCGGTTCCGGGTAACAACACGGTCGTGACACCGCGCAGATCGACAATCACGCCACGATATTGCCCGGGCTTGCGCCGGTGTTCCAACATCGCCCATGCCAACCGCGTGGTTCGGTGGCGTTGGGGAACCAACAGGTCTACGGTGACCGTTGCATAGGTGGAATGCGGCGCTAGCTAGATGAGCTTCCATCACGAAGGTTAGTGTCAGGAGGGGCCATGGCCGCCCAGGGGTATTTACGCCGGCTCACCCGTAGGTTGACGGAGGACCCGGAGCAGCGCGACGCCGATGAGTTATCTCACGAAGTTGCCAATACCGGTGCACAACGTGCCATCGATTGCCAGCGTGGCCAGGAGGTCACGATGGTGGGTACGTTGCGTAGCGTGGAAACCAACGGCAAAGGATGCTCCGGTGGGGTTCGCGCCGAATTGTTCGACGGCAGCGACAGCGTCACGCTCGTGTGGTTGGGGCAACGCCGGATACCTGGTATCGACTCAGGCCGTACGCTGCGGGTGCATGGCCGGATGGGCAAGCTGGAGAACGGCAGCAAGGCCATCTACAACCCGCACTACGAAATTCAGCGTTGACCGCAGGTAAGGTTGGCGTCGCCCAGCGCCACGCGGTGCGTGCAGCCACGGCATGAACGCTAAAAGCAACAACATCGAGCGTCTGCTTGCACAGGCGGGCGGAATAAGCGGTCTGGTCTACTCGTCGCTGCCGGTGGTGGTCTTCGTTGCGGTATCTAGCGTCGGCGGCCTGCTCCCCGCGATCGGGTCTGCGTTGGCCATCGCCGCCCTGGTGCTGGTCTGGCGGCTGATGCGGCGCGAATCGGCGCAGCCGGCGGTTTCCGGATTTTTCGGTGTCGCGGTGTGCGCACTGATCGCCTACCTGGTGGGCCAATCCAAAGGCTACTTCCTGCTGGGTATTTGGATGTCGTTGCTGTGGGCAGTAGTTTTCGCCGTGTCGGTGCTAATCCGCCGGCCCGTGGTCGGCTATCTCTGGAGCTGGGCCAGCGGGCGTAATCGCGACTGGCGCGACACGCCTCGTGCTGTCTACGCATTCGACATCGCCTCTCTCGGCTGGGCGCTGGTGTTCGCTGCCCGGTTCGTGGTCCAGCGACTCCTCTATGACGCCGATCAAACCGGTTGGCTGGCGGTGGCGCGGATCGGAATGGGCTGGCCGCTCACCGCGGCGGCAGCGTTGGCGACGTACGTCGCGATCAAGTCCATTCAAGAGTGAAGATGGTGGGTGAGTTATTCGGTGGGGGTCTGACTTTCCGTTGGGCTGACCCGCCTCGTGCGAGGGTGTCCGTACGAACTGTCGGGCAGCTCGCCAGTCTGGCGCTGGATAGTTGGACCGGGTGGGGATGCGACTTGATTAGGACCTTGTCGTGCGACATGTCTCGTTATTGTTGTGGACGCTCAGCCGAATTCGGTCATCTAGCGTCGTCCACACAACGCGACGGAGGCCCTTTTCCGTGGCAGTAGTTCAGGATGTGTCGCTCACGGGTTCGGGCTAATGGTAGTTAGCGGCTGTTTGCTGTTCGAGGGCGGCCATGTTATCGCTCGCCTCGCGCAGTTTCAGCAGAACCGCCTCCACCGCAGCCAGGATGCGCTTGTTGGTCTGCTCGACCTGCTCGTACTGAGCCCGGGATTCATCTGCTGTGCGCCCAGACTGGCTTTCGGCTAGCGCCAGGCGGGCTTGTTGTGCCTGCTGCAGACTCGCTTTGGCTTTCGCGGCTATCTGCTGCAACTCATGAATAGCGGCCGCAATGCCGGCTTGGTCGTACACCAACTGACGACCACCCCCATCCCCGCCGATCGACGGTGATGTGAGACCAGCAAAATTAAGGCCCAACTCCCGATACGCCCAAGCGCGGGGACCAGCTGACAAAACACCAGGATGAGAATCCTCGATAATTCCCGCCTGACGACGGGTTTCCAGCTCAATCCGGCGGTAAAAGTCGCGATCAAAAGCCGCATCTGCAGCCTTCTCCCGCAACTCACGGGCTTCCGGGGAAGCGCGAGCCTGGTCCCGGAACGGCGCGAGGGCCTTGTCCCGGGCTTGGTCGGCCTGCGCGATGGCGTCCCCCCGGGCTTGGTCGGCCTGCGCGATGGCGTCCTCCCGGGCTTGGTCGGCCTGCGCTTTGGCGCCCTTCCAGTCCTCCTTGGCCTTCGCAAGCGCCTCGGTTTTAGCCTGTTCGGCCTGCTCATAGGCTCTGGTTCGGGCCTGATCAGCCTGCTCGTAGGCCTTGGTTCTAGCCTGTTCGGCCTGCTCATAGGCCTTATCCTGGACCTGATCGGCCTCCTTGTGCTGGGCCTGCCGAGTGCTCGTACGGGACTCTTCCCAGTGCCGGTCGGCTCGCGTGAGGGCATCGTCCCAGTCTTGGTCGGCCTGTGCATAGGCCTTATTTCGGGTCTCGTCGGCCTTCGCATTAGCGTCCTTCTCGGCCTGGCGAATCCTCGCACGCTCGTCGTCCCAGTCCTCGTCGGCAATGTCGTAGGCCTCGTCCAAGTCCTCGTCGGCAATGTCGTAGGCCTCGTCCAAGTCGTCGTCGGCCTGCTCATAGGCCGTGTTTCGGGCCTGGTTAGCCTGCTCGTAGGCCTGGCGGACTGGCGCATAGACCTTGTCCCGGGCTTGCTGAAAGTGCTGTTCGGATTGTTGGGTGTAATGCTCTGCCTCAGCGAGATGTTCATCGGCCGACTCGCGGGCTTGACGGGCCAGCTGGTAATGCTGATAGGCCTGTCGGTCATCTTGTCCGAGATGCTGGTCAACTTCCCAGAGATGATCATCGACGCGCGCGCTGGCCTCTCGGGCCTGATAGTCGTGATACTGGGCCTGCCCATAGGCCTCGTTCCCTTGTCGGGCATGCTCAGCGACCTGCTGTTCGAATTGTTGGGTGTAATGCTCTGTCTCGGCGAGATGTTCATCGGCCGACTCGCGGGCTTGACGGGCTAGCTGGTAATGCTGATAGGCCTGCTGGTCGTCTTGCCCGAGATGCTGGTCAACTTCGCGGAGATGATCATCGACGCGCGCGCTGGCCTGTCGGGTCTGATAGTCGTGGTACTGGGCCTGCTGATAGGCATCGTCGTCTTGTGGGGCATGCTCAACGACCTGCGGATAAACCGGTGGTTTGACCGGTGGCGGGGTGGCCGCACTGGCCTGGTTGCTGAATTCGATCACCTGCTGGTGATGAATATCGGCTTTTTGTCCAATTTGATCGGCTTCACGGATCAAACCGGCGTGCTCGTCGATGACGCTCTGGTTTGCCTGCGCCAACCCCTGGTGGAAACGCTGCTGATCAGCGAAAAACGTGCCCACAGCCTCCGGATCGCCGGTGTCATACACCGACACCGGTCCGTAAGGAACACCGGACTCAGCATGATCGAACCCAGGCCGACCCGGTTCATCCTGTGTCGGAAAGGTCACCAGATCCCTCCCCGGTTGTGAGGCAGACCCGACAGAACCGCAAATCCTCTCGCAACGACTCCGCCACCAACTGCCCGAATACCCTCACCGGCCGCTGACGACACCGACTGGTCCCATATGGTACCTACCTGAGGTTTAGAGCCAGGTTGTTGTCGATCTCGACGTCGTAGCGGCCGCGCCGGCAACCACCGACTGCGACCCCGGCGGCAGCTTCGATTAGCCATTTTCCGGGGCCGACAGCCGCGGCCTAGGGGTTCGGTCGGAGTAGCTGGCGCAGCTCTTCTTCCACCTCAGCGGCCGCCACGAAGAGCAATTCGTCTCCACCTTCGAGTGGCTCGTCGGCTTCGGGCACGATGACTCGCGGGCCGCGAAGAATTGTTACCAGCGCAGCATCCCGCGGCAACTGCAGCTTCCGAAAGGGTTTACCGCCCCACGGCGTATCGTCGGGCAGGGTGATTTCGACCAAGTTGGCTTGACCCCGGTGGAACTCCATCAGTCTCACCAGGTCGCCGACAGCGACGGCTTCCTCGATCAGCGACGCCAGCATGCGTGGGGTGGAGACCGCGACATCCACACCCCAGGCATCAGTAAACAGCCATTCATTGCGCGGATCGTTGACCCGGGCGACCACCCGAGGCACCGCGAACTCGGTCTTCGCCAAGAGGCTCAGCACCACGTTGACCTTGTCGTCACCGGTAGCGGCTACCACGACATCGAAATCCTCGAGGTGCACCGACTCGAGCAGGCTCAGCTCACAGGCGTCTCCGAGCAGCCATTGCGCGGCCGGGATGGCGTCGGGGTCCAGATGTGTGGGGTTGCGCTCCAGCAAGGTCACTTCGTGGCCATTGCCGATCAGCTCGCGGCTGACCGATCGGCCGACCGCGCCGGCCCCGGCGACAGCTACTTTCATCTCCGCCGCTCCTCAATCTCGGCATCCTTCATCGGCGGGCGCCCGAGTCTAGGTCCTCGCTGGGCGGCAGGGCGGCGATGGCCACTGCCTCGGCGGCACGCCCGGATATTGCGGCGACGTAGACTTGATCGCCGGCTTGGATGACGGTCTTCGGTTCCGGCAACACCCCCGTTCCGAATCGGATCAGGAACGCAACCCGTGCGCCGGTGGCCTGCTCTAAGTCGGTGGCTCGCCGCCCGGCCCAGTCCTCATGCAAGACCACCTCGGAGACGGCGACGGTACCGGTCGGATCCCGCCACTTAGCGGTCTCGGTCTCCCGGGTGAGTACGTGTAGTAGGCGATCGGTAGTCCAGGGCACGGTGGCAATGGTGGGGATGCCCAGGCGTTCGTAGACTTCGGCGCGCTTGGCGTCGTAGATTCGCGCGACCACGCGCGCCACACCAAAGGTCTCCCGGGCCAGCCGCGCCGAGATGATATTGGAGTTGTCGCCAGACGACACCGCGGCGAACGCATCGGCGCCTTCGATGCCGGACCGTAGCAGCACTTCTCGGTCGAATCCCTGGCCTAGCACCCGCTCACCGGCGAATTCCGGGCTGAGCCGGTTGAAGGCGGCGCCATCGCGGTCTATTACAGCGACATCGTGGCCGAGCCGGGACAGGCCACCAGCCAGCGAAGATCCCACCCGGCCGCACCCCATAACAACAACCCGCACGTGAGGTCCTCTCGGCTGCTTTCTTGGTCGAACTCACTGGGCAACCCACGTTGGCCAACCAATTACGGTTCAAACATTCCCGTCTAGGGAACGCTACCGCCAAACCTAGGTGGGCCTACTCTTGGCTCTCGTGTCCAAACTTTCAACCGCTGCGCGTCGGCTTTTAATCGGCCGGCCATTTCGTAGCGACCGGCTGAGTCACACCCTGTTGCCCAAGCGGATCGCCCTGCCGGTGTTCGCCTCCGATGCACTGTCTTCGGTGGCCTACGCGCCGGAAGAAATTTTCCTGATGCTGTCGGTCGCGGGACTAGCCGCCTACTCGATGGCACCGTGGATAGGCTTGGCGGTGGCCGTGGTCCTGCTGATCGTGGTTGCCAGCTACCGGCAAAACGTGCACGCCTATCCCTCGGGTGGCGGCGACTACGAAGTGGTCACCACCAACCTGGGCTCCAACGCTGGCCTTACGGTCGCCAGCGCGTTGATGGTTGATTACGTTCTCACCGTTGCGGTTTCAACGGCATCGGCGATGTCCAATATCGGCTCGGCGATCCCGTTCGTGGCCGAACATAAAGTGTGGTTCTGCGTGGCCGCGATTTTGCTGGTGACGGCCATGAATCTGCGTGGTGTTCGAGAGTCCGGTTTGGCTTTCGCTATCCCGACTTACGCTTTCATTATCGGTTTGACCGCGATGCTCGGTTGGGGTTTGTTCCGCATCTTTGTGTTGGGAGATTCACTGCGGGCCGAATCCGCGGGCTTTGCGATGCGTGCTGAACACGGACAAATCGTCGGTTTCGCGCTGGTGTTCCTGGTGGCTCGGTCGTTTTCCTCCGGATGCGCTGCTCTGACCGGTGTGGAGGCCATCAGTAACGGCGTACCCGCCTTTCAGAAACCAAAGTCGCGCAATGCGGCGACAACTCTGCTGATGCTGGGTGGGGTCGCGGTGACGTTGTTTATGGGCATGATCCTGCTTGCCAAAAAAACCGGTGTTCAGGTGGTCGACGACCCTGTCAAACAACTGGTGGGCATACCGCCGGCCTACAACCAGAAGACGGTGGTAGCGCAGCTGGCGCAGGCGGTGTTCGGGAGCTTTCACATCGGTTTTATGCTGATCACGGCAGTGACCGCGCTCATCTTGGTGTTGGCCGCCAACACCGCCTTCAATGGTTTCCCTGTCCTCGGTTCGGTGCTGGCGCAGCACAGCTATCTTCCGCGCCAGCTGCATACGCGCGGCGACCGACTAGCCTTCTCCAACGGCATCGCCTTCCTGACGGTGTCGGCGTTGTTGGCGATAATTGCTTTCGGTGCGCAGCTCAGCGCGTTGATCCAGCTGTACATCGTCGGTGTGTTTATTTCGTTTACGCTGAGCCAGATAGGCATGGTGCGGCACTGGACGCGGTTGCTTCGGGTGGAAACCGAGCCGGCGGAGCGGAACAAGATGCTGCGCTCCCGGGTGGTGAACACTATCGGTTTCTTGTCTACGGGCACAGTGTTGCTAGTTGTGTTGGTAACCAAGTTTCTGGCTGGCGCGTGGATCGCGGTGGTCACGATGGGTTTTTTGTTTGTCGTGATGAAGATGATCCGCCGGCACTATGACGCCATCAGCCGCGAATTGGAGGAGCAAGCCGCTGCTGGCGACAACGACGTGGTCTTACCAAGTCGAAATCACGCCGTTGTACTGGTGTCGAAGTTGCATCTGCCAACTCGGCGTGCGCTGGCTTATGCGCGAGCTACCCGTCCGGATGTGGTCGAGGCCGTCACGGTCAGCGTCGACGACGTGGAAACTCGTGAACTGGTGCGGCAGTGGCAAGAGAGCGACATCAGCGTGCCGCTCAAAGTCATCGCCTCGCCGTACCGCGAGATCACCCGGCCGATACTCCACTACGTCAAGCGGGTCATCAAGGAGTCGCCGCGCACCGTGGTCACGGTGTTCATCCCGGAGTATGTGGTGGGTCGCTGGTGGGAGCAGTTGTTGCATAACCAGAGCGCGCTGCGTCTCAAGGGCCGGCTGCTGTTCATGCCTGGCGTGATGGTGACCTCGGTTCCCTGGCAACTGACGTCATCGGAGCGGATCAAAGCCCTGGAGCCGCATGCGGCGCCAGGTGACGCTCGTCGGGGAATCTTCGATTGACCGTCGACTCGCGAGCTGAATGTGGAGGTGCAGGCGTGTCGTCTCAGCGTGCCTCTAGTGACCTGATCTTGGTCACCGGTGCACCCGCCAACGGGGGTCGGTGCGTCGCACACCACGAAGGGCGTGTGGTGTTCGTTCGCTATGCGCTACCCGGTGAACGGGTGCGGGTTCGAGTCACCGCGGAACGCGGTTCTTATTGGCATGCAGAGGTTATCGAGGTGATCGAGCCATCGGCCGACCGAATCGCGTCGTTGTGTCCGATCGCGGCCGTAGATGGTGCCGGATGTTGCGATCTAGCGTTCGCAGCCCCGACGGCGGCCCGGGCGTTCAAGGCACACGTGGTCGCCAACCAGCTGGACCGGCTCGGCGGACATTCCTGGGAAAGCGCCAACTTGGGCGCTGAAACGCTCTCCGACCGCGGCTCAACCGGTTGGCGCACCCGAGTCCGGCTCGACGTCGGACCAGACCATCGCCCGGGTTTTCACCGCTACCGCAGCACTGAACTAGTGACCGACTTGGGCTGCGGGCAGTTGCCAGCGGGCATGTTGGAGGGGCTAGACGACACCCTGGCTCGGGCTTTTTCTGCAGCTGACTGGCCCCCGAGTGCCCGAGTTCACGTGGTGGTCGACGATGACGGCGAACGCCACGTGGTGTGCTCTATGCGGCGGGGCAAGCGGACCGGAACCAAGGTGATAGAGGGAAGTCATTATTCAGCGCAGCACGTTCACGGGCGCAGCTGGAAAGTGCCGGTAACAGCCTTCTGGCAGGCGCACCGCGATGCCGCTGGGGTGTACAGCAGCCTGGTCGCCGACTGGGTACAACCCGCCGCAGGGATGACCATCTGGGATCTGTATGGCGGCGTGGGCGTTTTCGCCGCGGGATTGGGCGAGGCGGTAGGGGAGTCAGGCCAAGTGCTAACAGTCGACACCTCCCGGGCGGCGTCACGGGCTGCGCTGGCCGCGCTGGCCGATCTACCGCAGGTGCAGGTCGTCAACGACTCAGCGCGCCGCGCGTTAGTGGCGCAAACAGCGGGCGCCGATGCGGCCGTGCTGGACCCGCCGCGGTCGGGTGCCGGACGTGACGTCATTGACCTGCTCGCGTCGGCAGGCGTACCGCGCGTGGTGCATATCGGCTGTGAAGCAGCGTCTTTCGCTCGCGACATCGGGTTTTATCGCGGTCATGGCTACGCCGTCGAGCATATTCGGTTGTTCGACTCGTTCCCGTTGACTCACCACGTCGAGTGCGTTGCCCTGTTGACTCGCTAGCTGTCCATCGCTGCGGCGAGTGTCTAAATCCGGTCGGTGGATTCTTGGCGACCGCGCCGGCTTCATCACACCTCGTTCAATGAACAACATGCCTCGTTCGGTGAACAATAGGGTGGCCAGTACCCGGGCGTTCCGGCCCGTGCTCCCGGAAGGAGACAGCCAGGTCCATGCACAATCTCCTGTCCGGCGCCGCATCGTCCGGCGCTGCACCTGAGGTGATCCGAGTCCGCGGGCTCACCTTCACTTATCCGAGGGCTGTAGAGCAGGCGGTGCGGGGTTTGGAGTTCACCGTCGGTCGCGGTGAGATCTTCGGGTTTCTGGGCCCCAACGGCGCCGGTAAGTCGACAACCCAGAAACTTCTCATCGGGCTGCTTCGCGGCCATGGGGGCGAGGCGGCGGTGTGGGGCAGAGAACCGTCCAGCTGGGGCGCTGACTATTACCAGCGCATCGGTGTCTCGTTCGAGTTGCCGAACCACTACCAGAAGCTCACCGGCCTGGAGAATCTTCGATTTTTTGCCTCGCTGTACGACGGTCCGACCGCGGATCCGGTGCAATTGCTCGACACCGTGGGCCTCGCTGATGCCGCTGATACCCGGGTGAGCGGGTATTCCAAGGGAATGCAGATGCTGCTGACCTTCGCCCGATCGCTACTCCATGACCCCGAATTGTTGTTTCTCGACGAGCCGACTTCCGGTCTGGACCCAGTCAATGCCCGCAAAGTCAAAAACCTCATCCTTGAGCTGAAAGAGCGCGGTCGGACCGTCTTTCTCACAACGCACGACATGACAACTGCGGACGAGCTGTGCGATCGGGTTGCTTTCATCGTCGACGGAACGATCGTGGCCCTGGATCGACCCGCCGAGCTGAAAATCGCCCGCAGCCGACGCTTGGTGCAAGTGCACTACCGCGGACGGCAGGGTGATCTGAAGGTCGCCGAGTTCGCGATGGATACCCTCGCTGACGATCCGGCGTTTCACGAGGTGCTGCGCCGGCACCATGTCGAGACCATTCACAGCAGGGAGGCCAGCCTCGACGACGTCTTCGTGGAAATCACCGGGAGGCAATTGGCGTGACCCGGTTCGCCAGCGCGCTCAGACTTGAAGTAACCCTGCAGTTCAGGCAGCGTTTCCTGCATGCGGCGGTTTTCTCCGGACTGATGTGGCTGGCCGTGCTGCTGCCTATGCCGCACAGACTGCGTCTGGTTGCCGAACCTTACGTTCTGCTGGGAGACATCTGCGTCATCGGGTTCTTTTTCGTCGCGGGCACGGTCTTCTTCGAAAAGCAGGAGCGCACACTGGGCGCGGTGATCTCCACACCGCTGCGGTTTGCTGAGTACCTGGCGGCTAAACTCGTTGTGCTGCTGGCTATCTCAGTTCTCGTGGCAGCAGTGGTTGTCACTGTCGCACACGGAGTCCACTACCAGCTGGTGCCAATGGTGGCTGGGGTGGTGCTCGGGACGTTGCTGATGCTGCTGGTGGGATTCACCTCCTCGCTGCCTTTCGCGTCGATCGGCGATTGGTTTTTGGCGGCGATCATTCCGCTGGCCGTGATGAACCTGCCGGTGCTGCACTACTCGGGGATATGGCCGGCCCCGCTGCTGTATTTGCTGCCTGCTCAGGGGCCACTAATGCTGCTGGGAGCCGCTTTCGGCCAGGTGACGTTGATGACCTGGCAGCTTGCTTACGCGGTGGTGTACCCAGCAGTGTGGCTCGCGGGGCTGTATTGGGTGGCCAAAGCGATGTTCACTCGATACGTCGTCACCACGGCTGGGGGATTGTGATGGCTGGGTCGCCGTCGTTGGCTATGCGGGCAATTGCGGCATTCGGCCGCAACGATATCCGCGGCACCTACCGTGATCCGCTGCTGATCATGATCGTTGTTGCTCCGGTCATCTGGACCACCGGTGTCGCATTGCTCACCCCTCGCGTCGCCGTGATGTTGTTTCGTCGCAACGGATTCGACCTGGCTCCCTACTATCCGCTGGTGCTCACTGCTTTCCTACTGTTGACCAGTATTGCCGTTGTTGGTGGGTTGGCTGCGTTCCTCGTCCTCGATGAGATCGATGCCGGAACCATGACCGCGCTGCGAATCAGCCCGGTGCCGCTGTCAGCGTTTTTCGTCTATCGCGCGGTGACGGTGATCGTATTGACTGCGGTTTACGTCGTCGCCACGCTGTCTTTGAGCGGGATTCTCGGATCCGGTTTGATTGGATCGCTGATCCCGATCGGCCTCTTGGCCGGACTGTCAGCGGTGGTGACGCTGCTGCTAATTCTTGCTTTGGCGAATAACAAAATTCAGGGTTTGGCCGCGCTGCGCGGGCTGGGGATGCTCATCGCCGGCCTGCCGTGTCTACCGTGGTTCATCGATTCCGGGTGGAACCTGGTTTTTGGTGTGTTGCCGCCGTACTGGGCTGCTAAAGCATTCTGGGTCGCCAGTAGCCACGGCTCGTGGTGGCCGTACGTGCTCCTTGGCGTCGGCTACAACCTGGCTATCGGCTGGCTCTTGTTTCGGCGGTTTCTGGCAAAGTACAGCTGATTCGTTGGCAGCGGACTCAGCCGAATATGAAGTAGCGCAACCACAGGTAGATCGCTGCGAGCGCAAGCGATACCAGGGTGACGACTGCGCCCTTGCGGGTGAATTCCCAAAAGGAGATGGGGCTGCCTGCGCGCCGGGCGATTCCGAGCATCACCACATTGGCACTCGCGCCGACGGCGGTCAGGTTGCCGCCGAAGTCGGCGCCCAGTGCCAGCGCCCACCACAGCGAATGCGGAGGGATGTGACCCGGGATGATTGCGACCAGTTCAGTCACGATAGGTGTCATGGTGGCGACGTAGGGGATGTTGTCGATAACGCCGGAAACCGGAGCCGAAACGGCCAGGATCAACATCACGGTTCGTAGCGGGTTCCCGCCGGTCAGCTCGATCGCTGCCCGCGCCATCTGGTCGACGACTCCGGTTGTCACCAACGCACCGACCATGATGAATAGGCCGGCGAAGAAGAGCAGCGTTTCCCACTCCACGCTGGATAAGTACTCCGAGCGGGTCAGCCCCGAGGTCACGATCAAGATGCCGGCGCCGAGCAGCGCCACTACAAAAGGTTCGATGTGCAGTATCGGATGGGCTACGAACGCAGCGAACACCAGGGTGAGCACAACGCCGGACTTGATGAGCAGCATGGAATCTCGAATGGCTTCGTGTTCTTCCAGCGACATGATGTCGGTGACCCGCTCGGCTTCGACAGCGAATGAGCCCCGGAACAAGCGCGGCAGCATGACGATGAAAACGATCATCACGATGATCACGATCGGCGCCATGTGCTCGAGGAAGTCGTTGAATGTCAAGTTCGCCCGGCTAGCGATGATGATGTTGGGCGGGTCACCGACCAGAGTTGCGGCGCCGCCGATGTTCGACGCGAACACTTCTGCCATCAAGAACGGTTGAGCGCCGATTGCGAGCCGATCACAGACCAACAGCGTGACCGGCGCGATCAGCAACACGGTGGTGACGTTGTCGAGCAACGCGGACCCGATTGCGGTTACCAGCGCCAGCAGGATCATGATCCGCAACGGAGAGCCTTTGGCGCGTTTGGCCGCCCAGATTGCGATGTACTCGAATACACCGGTCTGGCGCAGCACGCTGACGATGATCATCATTCCAAGCAGCAGAAGGATGACATCCCAGTCGATTCCGGTCTCGCGGGAGTAGAGCACGTCGTCGGAACTGATGGTCGCGTCTCATCGCTGGTGTAAATGGTCACGGGCGTAGGTTCCGTCGCAACCGACGAAAGCTATGAAGGAGGGGCTACGCCCGTGACCAAGCGAGTATCGCCGATTGAGCGTGTGCGTGTTGAGATGGATCAGTTGTTCGCCGCGACCGAGCGGCCGTTGACCGAGATTTTGGAGGAGGTCGGGCGGTTATCGGTGCGTCTGGTGTTTCAGGTCGCCGTGGAGGCCGAGGTAGAAGCAGTGTTGGGCCGAGCCCGTCACCAGCGTCGGGTTCAGGACGGCCCGGGCGGGTACCGCAATGGGTATCAACCGCCGGCGACGGTGAAGACCACGATGGGCTCGGTCGAATTATGCCGCCCGAAACTACGCGACACCGACGAGCGGTTCTGTTCGCGGCTATTCGGTGCCGGGGTGACGCGCACCCACGCTCTGGAGGCGTTGGTGATTTCGGGATGGGTGCGCGGTTTGTCGGATCGCGACATCGAGGCCGCGTTGGCCGAGGTGCTGGGCTCGTA
This sequence comes from Mycobacterium sp., assembly GCF_965230835.1. Classification (GTDB taxonomy): domain Bacteria; phylum Actinomycetota; class Actinomycetes; order Mycobacteriales; family Mycobacteriaceae; genus Mycobacterium. The sequence goes on along the minus strand of NZ_CBDDLW010000002.1, from coordinate 561,357 downwards.
GGCGGCGTTGTCGCGCTCGACGGTGAGCCGGATTTGTGCGGCCATCAAAGACGAGTTCGCTGCGTGGTCGTCTCGACGCCTTGATGAGCTGGTGTTGGACTACCTGTTCTTGGATGCCTCGAACTTTCGGATGCATCCCAACGCCCCGGCCGAGCCGGTGCTGGCCGCCTGGGGCATCTGCACCGACGGCAAGCCCCTGTTTATTGGGCTGGCCCCAGCCGCAGCGGAGTCGGCTGATGCGTGGGCCGGCTTCTTGGCTGACCTGAGGAACCGGGGACTACGCCCGCCGCTACTGGGCATCTCCGACGGGGCGCCGGGCCTGATCGCCGCATGGGAGACCACGTTTCCGGCAAGCCTGCGTCAGCGGTGTCTGATCCATCGCTGCCGTAACGTCATCGCCAAGACACCTGTCGCGGTCCAGGACGAGATCAAAGCCGCGTTCTGGTCGATCTTCGATGACATTGACCAGCCACCCGGCCAGCAGGCCGTGGATGAAGCCACCCGCTGCGCCTGTCGGCGGCAACTGAATACTGACCAGTGGGCGGCAATTGAAAATTGACCAGCTTCCTAGAGTGCCTTGGCTATGTGTCAAGGAGGAGGCAGGTGTTGAACGTGGAGGATTGGGCTGAGATTCGCCGGTTGCGCCGGTCGGAGCAGTTGCCGATTGCCGAGATTGCGCGGGTGATGGGTATTTCGCGGAATACGGTGAAGTCGGCGTTGGCTTCTGATGGGCCGCCGAAGTATCGGCGTGCGGTGAGGGGTTCTGTTGCTGATGAGGCCGAGCCGCGGATTCGGGAGTTGTTGGCGGCCTATCCGCGGATGCCGGCGACGGTGATTGCTGAGCGGATCGGTTGGTCGTATTCGATCCGCACACTGAGTGGGCGGGTGCGTGAGTTACGGCCACTGTATTTGGCGCCGGATCCGGTGTCACGGACGACGTATGTGGCCGGTGAGGTCGGGCAGTGTGACTTCTGGTTTCCCGATGTTGTGGTGCCGGTGGGGTATGGCCAGGTTCGTAGGGCGGCGACGTTACCGGTGTTGACCATGGTGTGTGGGTATTCACGGTGGGCTTCGGCGCTGTTGATTCCGACACGCGCTGCCGAAGACTTGTATGCCGGTTGGTGGCAGCATCTTTCGACGTTGGGTGCGGTTCCACGGGTGTTGGTGTGGGATGGTGAGGGCGCGGTCGGGCGGTGGCGGGCACGCCGACCAGAGTTGACCCCGGCATGTCAGGCTTTCCGCGGGACCTTGGCCACCACGGTAGGGATCTGTAAACCCGCTGATCCTGAGGCCAAGGGTCTGGTTGAACGGTTCCATGACTATTTGGAGCGGGCGTTTTTGCCGGGGCGGGTGTTTGGCTCCCCAGCCGATTTCAACATCCAGTTGCAGGCCTGGCTGGTGGGGGCCAACCACCGCCAGCATCGGGTGCTGGGATGCCGGCCAGCAGATCGCATCGCCGCCGATACCGCAGCGATGCTGGCATTGCCGCCGGTTGGGCCCAGCATCGGATGGCGACGCTCAACGCGGTTGCCTCGCGATCATTACGTGCGCCTCGACAGCAACGATTACTCGGTGCATCCGGCCGCGATCGGCCGCCGTATCGAGATCATCGCAGATCTAAACCGGGTGCGGGTCTGGTGTGACGGCACGCTGGTCGCCGACCACGACCGGATCTGGGCCAAACATCAAACGATCAGCGATCCCGAACATGTCCAGGCCGCGAAACTGCTGCGGCGCAAACGGCTCGAGGTTGTTGGTCCACCGCATCACGTGGAGGTCGAACAACGCCGTCTCGCTGATTACGACGCCTTGTTGGGCCTTGACGGGCCGGTGGCGTGATGGCTGCCAAGACCGCGACCAGCAGCCGTGATGTCACCGCTGAGCTGGCGTATCTGACCCGGGTGTTGAAAGCCCCGACGCTGCGTGAGGCCATCGAACGTCTCGCTGAGCGCGCCCGAACCGAAGCGTGGAGCTATGAAGAATTCCTCGCGGCGTGTCTGCAGCGTGAGGTGTCGGCTCGGGAATCTCACGGTGGCGAAGGGCGCATCCGCGCTGCCCGCTTCCCATCACGTAAATCGTTGGAAGAGTTCGACTTCGATCATGCCCGCGGTCTCAAACGCGACATCATCGCCCATCTGGGCACCCTGGACTTCGTCACCGCTAAAGACAACGTGGTGTTCCTCGGCCCACCAGGGACCGGCAAGACCCACCTGGCGATCGGGATTGCGATGCGCGCTTGTCAAGCAGGTCACCGCGTTGCGTTCGCGACCGCTTCGCAATGGGTTGATCGTCTTGCTCGCGCCCATCACAACAGCACCCTGCAAGCCGAATTGGCGCGGCTGGCCCGCTACCCCCTGCTGGTTGTCGATGAAGTCGGCTACATCCCGTTTGAACCCGAAGCCGCCAATCTGTTCTTCCAACTCGTGTCGTCGCGTTACGAACGGGCCAGTCTCATCGTCACCTCGAATAAGCCCTTCGGGCGGTGGGGCGAAGTGTTCGGCGACGACGTAGTCGCCGCCGCCATGATCGACCGACTCGTCCATCACGCCGAAGTCATCGCCCTCAAAGGAGACAGCTACCGCATCAAAGACCGAGACCTCGGCCACACCACCACAGCCGAGGACCAATGAAACCAAGCTGGTCAATTTTCGATTGCCGAAACCTGATCAGTTTTCACTTGCCGTTGACATGCGCCGAGGAGTTCACCACCACATACCGCGGGCTCTACCCAGCCGCGGTCGCTTGCCTGGCCAACGACTTCGCCTCGCTGAGCGTGCATTTGCGCTTCCCCCGCCAACACTGGACACGCATCCGCCATTCCAACCTCATCGAACGCACCTTCGGAGAATCCCGTCGCCGGGTCAAGGTCATCGGCCGCCTACCCGGCGAAACCAGCTGTCTGTCGCTGGTATGGGCCGTCCTCGACCGCGCCAGCCGCGGCTGGCGCGGAGTCACCCAAACATCAGCGACCAGCCGCCACCTCCAAGAACTACGCCACCAACTGCTCGAGCCACCCCGCCCACTGCATCCCCCCACCACAACAACCACGACCGACACCACCGCCGCGTAACATGACCACCAGGAACATGCGCCCAGCGTTTTTACACCAGTCCTAAGACGCCACCGAACTGATCACCCCCAAGGTGACCACAACTGCCGCGCCCGTCAGTGCAACTAGGGTTTTGTTGAAGCGGTCGGTCGCGATTAGCACGTAGGCAGTCGCGAACACCGTGATCGCGATGGCGCTCATGGACTGTCCTGTCGTTCTTTGCGCTGACGGCTTCGCGGTGCTGCCATCGAGATCAATGTGTCAACGCCGCGGCCAGCAGGCGCGATGCGGTGATCACCCCGTGCAACCTGCCGTGCTTGACGACGGCTATCAACGGACTTCGCAACCGCGCCATCACAGCAGCCACTTCAATAATGGTGTCGTCCGCGTCGGCCGCGGGTATGTCGCGCAATTGGTCGGGGATCACATCGCGGACTGTCTTACCACCGAGGTACTCGGCGGCGCGGTCGGCCATAGATTCGTTGAGGACACCGGCGAGTGCGGGATCGGCCTGCACGTAACTGGGCACGATGAATCGAACGACCTGAGAAGCGGGCAGCACCGCATAGGGTTTTCCTGATGCGCCGGTGACGAGGAGTCCGGGTAAGCCGTGTTCGGCAAGCATGCGGGCCGCGTTTAGTGCATCAGAATCGACGCTGACTACTGGGAAATCTTCTGCGATTTCCTCGGCACGCATACGGCGACCATACGTGCGCTATGCGGGTGGCTCAATGGTCCGCGCTGGGCGTGGACGAAGCTGTGTGTTCAATGAAACGCGAAATAATGCATGCACAGATGGATCGCGAAGACTATTGAGTGACATCACCGCCACGACATCGCTGGTGGTGTCGCCCATGCGGAATGGCGGAGGGCTGGTCGGGAAGTAACGTTGCAGACTTTCTTGTCGCTCAGTTCGTCGACGGCGCGACCAACCGCCGGCATGAGGTTTACCTGTATCCGCCTGCGAGTCATCGGTCACCGGCGCAGATATCTAAAGGTGCGTGCTACCTGGGTGTGGTTTGCCAGCGGGTGACTTGCGGTGCTTGCGTAGACTGTCAGGATGCTCGAACAGGTCCGCGGCCCCGCTGATCTGCAGCACCTTTCTCAAGCTCAGCTGAAGGATCTAGCTGGTGAGATTCGCGAGTTCCTGATCCATCAAGTCGCCGCGACAGGCGGGCATTTGGGGCCGAATCTGGGTGTCGTCGAATTGACGTTGGCGCTGCACCGAGTGTTCGATTCGCCACACGACCCGATTATCTTCGATACGGGTCACCAGGCCTACGTGCACAAGATGCTGACCGGACGCTGCCAAGAGTTCGACAACCTGCGAAAAAAGGGTGGGTTGTCGGGCTATCCGTCGCGCGCCGAAAGTGAACACGACTGGGTGGAGTCGAGCCACGCCAGCGCTGCTTTGTCCTACGCGGACGGCTTGGCCAAGGCATTCGAGTTGGCCGGGCACCGCAACCGGCACGTCGTGGCGGTGGTTGGTGACGGTGCGCTGACCGGTGGTATGTGCTGGGAGGCGCTAAACAATATCGCGGCCGCCCACCGTTCGGTTGTCATCGTGGTCAACGACAACGGACGCAGCTACGCCCCGACAATCGGCGGTGTAGCCGACCACTTGGCAACGTTGCGCTTGCAGCCGGGCTACGAGCAATTCCTTGAGAAAGGCCGCGACACGCTGCGTGCGGTGCCGCTAATCGGGGAGGTTTGCTATCACTTCATGCACAGCGTGAAAGCCGGCCTGAAGGACTCGTTGTCACCGCAGCTGCTGTTTACTGACCTCGGGCTGAAGTACGTCGGACCGGTCGATGGCCACGACGAACGGGCGGTCGAGGTCGCGTTGCGCCGGGCCCGCGGCTTCGGCGCCCCAGTGATCGTTCATGTCGTTACCCGGAAGGGGATGGGCTACGCGCCGGCGGAAGCCGATGAAGCCGAGCAGATGCACTCGACGGTTCCGATCGACCCGGCCACCGGGCAAGCCACCAAGGCCGCGGGTCTGGGCTGGACGGCGACTTTTTCCGACGCGCTCGTCGACTATGGCCGACAGCGGCGAGACATCGTGGCCATTACCGCGGCCATGCCTGGTCCTACCGGGTTGACGGCCTTCGGGCAGCACTTTCCGGACCGGCTGTTCGATGTGGGCATCGCCGAACAACATGCGATGACGTCGGCGGCTGGGCTTGCGATGGGTGGAATGCACCCGGTGGTAGCGATCTACTCGACGTTCCTCAACCGGGCTTTCGACCAGATCATGATGGATGTGGCGCTACACAAGCTGCCGGTCACCATGGTGCTTGATCGGGCCGGGATAACCGGACCAGACGGTGCCAGCCATAACGGTGTATGGGACTTGTCAATGTTGGGCATTGTGCCCGGTATTCGGGTGGCCGCCCCCAGGGACGCCACCCGGCTGCGTGAGGAACTTGGTGAGGCGCTCGCCGTCGACGACGGGCCAACAGCAATACGCTTCCCGAGAGGCGATGTAGGCGAAGATATTCCAGCGCTGCAGCGGTGTTCCGGTGTGGATGTAATCGCGGTGCCGGCCAGCGCGCTGACGCGCGATGTGTTGCTGGTCGCTGTCGGCGCTTTCGCATCGATGGCGTTGGCGGTGGCCAAGCGGCTGCACAATCAAGGGATCGGCGTGACGGTGATCGACCCCCGGTGGGTGTTGCCGGTGTCCGATTGTGTTCTGGAGCTGGCTGTGCAGCACAAGCTGGTCGTCACGCTGGAAGACAACGGGGTCAATGGTGGTGTGGGTTCAGCGGTGTCGGCCGCATTGCGGCGCGCGGAGATCGACGTCGCGTGCCGCGACGTCGGGCTGCCCCAGGTGTTCTGCGATCACGCGTCCCGAAGCGAGGTGCTGGCCGAGCTGGGGCTTACCGACCAGGACGTGGCCCGTCGCATCACCGGCTGGATTGCTGCGCTGGGCGCTTCTGCATCGGACAACCAGGCAGTAGACGAGATCCGCGAGCAGCTCGACTAGCGGTTAACGTGCTGCTGACTCGGATGTGTCGGCGCCGTCGTCGATTTCTGCGCTTGCCTCCACGGCCCGGGTCACTGCCGCGGCCAGAATGGGCACCACGAGTTCACGCTGCCAGGCTCGTGCTTGGCCGGTGAGTAGGTATTCGTCGATGGTTTTGGCTGGCTCCGCTTCATCTGCGCAAGCATCTTCCCAATCCCAGCAAAGCCGTCGCACGAGGTCAGGCGAGACCAGGTTCTCCGTCGGTACTCCGACGCGCTGGGACACCTCCGCCAGACCCGCGCGTGCCGCATCGAGCCGGGCAGCGGCCTCGGGTTTCCGCTTGCTCCACCGAGCTGCTGGGGGAGGCCCGTTCGACGGCTCGTTCATTTCCGGCAGATCCGAGGTTTCCCGCGCCGCCTGGAGCGCGGCCAGCCATGCCGCGGCGTTGCGGCGCTGGTTGCGCCCACCGAATACCGGCAAAGCGGCGAGGTCGTCGACTGACTTAGGGTCCTCAAGGGCGGCGTTGACGATAGCCGAATCCGGCAGGATTCGACGGGGCGCAATATCGCGACGCTGGGCGATATGATCGCGCGCCGACCACAATTCGCGGATCGCGGCTAGGCCTCGCCGGTCGTGCACCTTATGGATACCCGACGTTCGCCGCCATCGGTCCCGGCGGGAAGCCGTCGGCAGGGCAGTTCGCAGATGTTCGAATTCTTGGGCAGCCCAGCTGGTTTTGCCCTGGTGGGCGAGAATCTCCGAGATCGCCGCGCGCAGTTCGATGAGAAGTTCCACGTCTAGGGCGGCGTAGTTGAGCCAAGCAGTGGGCAACGGGCGATTGGACCAGTCGGCTGCGCCGTGGCCTTTGGCCAGGCCTAGACCGAGCAGTCGTTGCACCATGGCCGCCAGGTTAACCCGCTCGAAACCGGCTAGCCGCCCGGCGAGCTCAGTATCGTAGAGGGCCGAAGGCCGCATGCCGATCTCCTCGAGACACGGCAGGTCCTGATCTGCAGAGTGCAGAATCCACTCGCCGTTGTTGAGCACCTCGGCGACTGGTCGCAGCACGGTCACCGAGTCGCCGCCGTGGCTTACTGGGTCGATAAGCACCGTGCCGGCGCCGGCCCGTCGGATTTGGATCAGATAGGCACGGTTGGAATACCGGAATCCAGACGCCCGTTCGGCGTCCATGGCAAATGGTCCATGCCCACGGTCGAGGAGTTCTGCGGCCGCTGCGATCTGGTCGACAGTCACGCAGAGGTCCGGAACCCCGCTGACTGGGTGGAGCAGCGGGGTGGGGTCGGTTTCGTCGATGGGCGGTTGAACATCCTCCGAGGTCGACATCTCAGAAAATATATTAGGCACGTGACCGGGCGCCGAGGTCGGTGACTCCGACCGGCGGCAAGCCCGCGGCGTGTTCGAGGACATCGCAGAACGCCTCGACATGGGTGTCTACCTCTGGTGTGGTCGCCGTCCACGACGCCCGGAGCTCCAGCTGGTGGGCGCGCGGCGGGCCGGAGATGTCGCCGTATCGCACCGATGTGGTGGCGGTAACTGTGCCGCCTAGGGCGGTTAACTGCCCGGTGCGCGTTTGAAGAGCGTCGACCAGCCAGCTCCATGCCACCTCTGGCAGCAGGGGATCGATGGCTTCGTGCGAGTCCAGGTCAGCTTGGATGTAGGCGACCAGGCGGATCGTTCCGTCCCAAGCTTCGGAGCCGTCCGGGTCGTACAAGAGGATCAGCCGGCCGAATGCGTCATCTTCGGATCTTTCCGGGACGATGTCGACTTCGGGATGCTTGACCTCGGCTCCCAGGGCGTAGCTGAAAGGTGCTAGCCGTTGCGGAGGCCGGATGGGGCCGAGCTCTATCTCCGGCCGGACGTTGACCGCTTTCATTGCCGCTACCGCCTTGCGGAACGGCGCGGGTTCGGCTGAAGTCACAACATTGGACGGTAGACCTTTCGCCCAATGCCGGTAAACAGGCGCGCCGTGTCGTGCGACTAGGGCCCATCGGCGCCACTGCCGCCTGCGGCAAATCCGGCGTCGAATTGCGCGGGTCGCTTCTCCCGGTGCGCGGCAAGTCCCTCGCGGACGTCCGGGCCGCTGAAACCGATAAATTCGAGGCCGAGTGACGTTTCAAAGGTGGGCCCAAATAGGCGGTACCAGTGATTCAGGCTGCGCTTGGTCCAGCGGATCGCGTTTTGAGCACCGTGCGCCAAATTGTTGGCCAGACGGGTCGCGGTTGGCTCCACGTCGTCGTCCTCGACGCAGGTGGAGACTAGGCCGATGCGTTCGGCTTCCTCACCAGCCAGGGGCTCGCAGGTGAGCAGGTAATACTTCGCCTTGGCCATGCCAACCAGTAGTGGCCAGCAAATGGCCGCGTGGTCTCCTGCGGCTACGCCGAGTTTGGTGTGCCCGTCGATGATTTTCGCGGTTCGCCCCGCCACGGAAATATCGGCGAGTAGCGCGACGACCAGGCCCGCGCCAACCGCGGGACCCCGGATCGCCGAAATTACTGGTTTGTCGAAATTGACCATGTTGAGTACCAAATCGCGGGCTTCGCGCATGATTCGGAGCCGGCCTTGGTAGTCGCCGATTGTTTCGGCGATCAGATCGAAGCTGCCGCCGGAAGAAAACGCGGTGCCCGCACCGCGGACCAGGACCACACGCACCGCGGGATCGCGATCTATCGTCGGCCAGATGTCGGCCAGATCCCGGTGCATTTGTGGGCTGACTGAGTTCAGTCCGGGCGCGTCCAGAATCAGATTCAACACGCCGTTGGCGCTGAGTTCGCAGCGGAGGCTGGGAAAATCGTCGTAACTGGCTGGCATCGGCGCTCCTGATGGTCGCTGGTGACGTGTGTTCAGCAACGGTCGATGCTACGCAGCGACGTTCGGCGACGTCTTTCGCCCGGGATCGACCCGCACCGGTGCCGCAAGCGCGCGGGGGCCCCGGGCACGGCCGTGGCAGCATTGAGACCAATGAGTACCCGTCGTGAACTTCCGCAGTCGCCGTATCTGGCCGCGGTTGCTGGCCGCAAGCCCGGCCGCGTGCCGGTGTGGTTTATGCGGCAGGCCGGCCGCTCGCTGCCCGAGTATCGGGCCTTGCGCGAACAGCGCAGCATGCTGGCGGCCTGTTTCGAACCTGAGGTGGCTTGTGAGATCACCCTGCAGCCGGTGCGCCGCTACGACGTCGATGCCGCAATCCTATTTTCTGACATCGTCGTGCCCCTGCGCGCCGCTGGAATTGGTGTGGACATCGTCGCCGACGTTGGACCGGTCATCGCAGACCCAGTGCGTACCGCCGCCGATATCGAATCTATGAGGCCCCTTGACTCACAAGCAATCCAGCCCATATTCGAGGCAGTTTCGCTGTTGGTCGCCGCGCTGGGCGATGTTCCACTGATCGGATTCGCTGGAGCGCCGTTCACGTTGGCGTCCTATCTGGTCGAGGGCGGACCAAGCCGCCATCATGCCCGCACCAAAGCGATGATGCTGGCCGAGCCGGCGAGTTGGCACGCTTTGATGACGAAACTAACCGACCTCACCATCGCGTTTCTTCAGGGCCAAATAGATGCAGGAGTCGATGCCATCCAGGTGTTCGACTCGTGGGCGGGGACGCTGTCGCTGGCTGACTATCGTCACTACGTGCTGCCGCACAGCGCGCGGGTGTTCGGCACGCTGGCCGGCCACGGCATACCGATGACGCACTTCGGGGTCGGGACCGCAGAGCTGCTGGGCGCGATGTCGGAAGCTGTCCAGTCCGGCGACCAGCCCGCAAAAGCGACTGTCGTAGGCGTGGATTGGCGGACTGCACTGACCGATGCGGCCGGCAGGGTGCACGCGGGCACGGCGTTGCAGGGCAACCTGGATCCGGTCGTTGTCTTGGCGGGCTGGCCAGTCGTCGAGCGTGCTGCGCGGGCCGTTGTCGACGACGGGCGTCGTGCTGTCGACGCGGGTGCGGCTGGCCATGTTTTTAATCTCGGTCACGGGGTGCTTCCCGAGACCGATCCCGCTGTGCTGACCGACCTTGTGTCGCTGGTTCATTCGCTATGAGTTTTGGCGACGAAGGTTCCCGGCCCGGCCCCGGGCCGGGCCGGGAACCTGGCGCAGCGTCGTATTGCGTTGTAGGCGGCGGAATCTCTGGTTTGGCTGCGGCGTACCGGTTGCGGGTTGCCGCCGGAGAAGATGCGACCATTACGTTGTTCGATCCGGCTGACCGGCTGGGGGGAGTGTTGCGCACCGAGTGGGTCGGCGGTCAGCTGATGGACCTGGGCGCCGAGGCGTTCGTGCTACGCAGGCCGGAGGTGCCGGCGCTGCTGGACGATTTGGGCCTGTCGGAGCGCCAACTGGCCACCAGTGGGGTCAGGCCGCTGATCTATAGCCGGCAACGGCTGCACCCACTGCCCACCGATACCGTGACCGGGATCCCTTCCGCGGCGGCGTCTCTGGCTGGCCTGGTCGATGACGCCACTGTCGCGCGCATCGACGGTGAAGCCGCTCGCCCGCTGCGCTGGCAGACGGGTAGCGACCCAGCAGTGGCCGACTTGGTCACTGATCGCTTCGGTGAGCAGGTCGTATCCTGCTCGGTGGACCCGCTGCTTGGCGGTGTATATGCCGGATCGGCGGCGACGATCGGGCTCCGCGCGGCCGCTCCGAGTGTCGCTGCAGCCCTCGACCGGGGTGCACCCAGCTTGATCGATGCGGTCCGGCAAGGTTTGCCCGAGAATACCGGTGCACCCGTATTCGGAGCGCTGGCCGGCGGATATCAAGTACTGGTCGACGAGCTTGTCGGCCGCAGCCGCACGCGGTGGGTGCCGTCGGCTGTGGAGACGCTCGAGTGCGCCGAACCCGGATGGACGCTGACCGACGATCGTGGTGCTCGCTGGTATGCCGATGCGGTGATCCTGGCGATCCCGGCCGCCCGGCTAGCGCGATTGGTCGGCGGGGTAGATGGTGCAGGCGGCTCACCCGCTGTGGCCCCTCGCACTGGCGCTGCGGCGAACCAGATCGTGAGCGCCTCGTCGGCGGTGGTCGGTCTCGCGGTAGCTGGTGATACGCCGTTTCCGCAGTGCTCGGGCGTGCTGGTGGCCAGTGGTGAGCGCACGCATGCCAAGGCGATCACCTTGTCTTCTCGCAAGTGGGCCCTGCGGGGTGACACGCAGCTGCTGCGATTGTCTTTCGGGCGCTTCGGTGATGTTCCGAGCGACCTGGCGGTGAGTGTCTCCGACGACGAATTGCGGGCCTGGGCGGTGACCGACCTGGCGGCCGTATTCGGTCTGGCCGTCGACCCGATCGATGTTCGTGTGCAGCGCTGGATCGATGCGATGCCGCAGTACGGTCCTGGTCACGCGGATCTCGTGGCCGAGATCCACGCCGGCCTGCCGCCGACCCTGGCCGTGGCGGGCAACTTCCTCGAAGGTATCGGAGTGCCCGCGTGTGTCGCGGCGGCCGATCGGGCGGTGAGCCGCGTGATCGGGGACATCGAGGCGGCGAAAACGCAACTGGCACCATAGAGCCATGCCTCGCCTTGACTATGACGCCTTGAACTCGATGCTGCGTTACTTGATGTTCTCGGTGTTCTCGGTGCGTCCCGGAGAGCTCAGTCACGGGCGAGCGGAGGGCAGGGAACACGTCATCGACGAGACAGCCACGTTCTTCAAGCAGCAAGAGGAGCGTGGCGTTGTGGTCCGCGGCCTTTACGATGTCGCGGGCTTGCGGGCAGATGCGGACTTCATGATTTGGACTCACGCCGAACGAGTCGAAGCACTCCAAGCCACCTACGCCGATTTCCGGCGGCTCACCACGCTGGGACGGGTTTGCACCCCGGTGTGGAGCAGCGTCGGTTTGCACCGCCCGGCAGAGTTCAACAAGAGCCATATCCCGGCATTTCTCGCCGGTGAGGAACCAGGCGCTTACATCTGCGTGTATCCGTTCGTTCGGTCCTATGAGTGGTATCTGCTGCCCGACGATGAACGCCGCCGCATGCTCGCCGAGCATGGCATGGCTGCCCGCGGATACAAGGACGTGCGGGCCAACACGGTTCCGGCGTTCGCTCTCGGCGACTATGAATGGATCCTGGCTTTCGAAGCACCTGAACTGGACCGCATCGTCGACCTGATGCGGGACCTGCGTGCCACCGATGCCCGACGCCATACCCGCGAGGAGACGCCGTTTTTTACCGGGCCGCGAGTGCCGGTGGAGCAATTGGTGAACTCGTTGCCCTAACCCTGAGAAAGAGGAGTGCACATGACCCAACCGGATCCGAACGATCCCACCCGTTTCGAGGACATGTACCGAGACGACGGTGTGGCGCACGGCCTGCCCGCCGCCACGCCATGGGATATTGGTGGTCCGCAGCCGGTGGTCCAGCAGCTGGTGGCATTGGGCGCCATCAAGGGCGAAGTGCTCGACCCTGGCACCGGCCCAGGGCACCACGCCATCTATTTCGCGTCCAAGGGCTACTCGGTCACCGGCATCGACGGATCGGCGGCGGCGATCGAGCGTGCCCGGGAGAACGCGCAGAAGGCGGGAGTCTCGGTTGATTTCCAGCTGGCCGATGCGACAAAGTTGGATGGGCTCGACAACCGCTTCGACACTGTCGTCGACTGCGCTTTCTACCACACCTTCAGCAGCGAACCTCAGTTGCAGAAGTCGTATGTGCAGGCCTTACACCGAGCGACGAAGCCCGGAGCGCGGCTGTACATGTTCGAATTCGGTACGCACAACGTCAACGGCGTCAACGCCATACGTTCGCTTTCCGAGGACGACTTCCGGCTTGTTCTTCCCGACGGCGGGTGGGACATCACCTACTTGGGCCCGACTACCTATCGCACCACGACGAGTGTAGGAAATTTGGATGCGATGGCGGCGCGATACCCCGATATGGCCGACCAGATCCAGGCCGTGTTGGAACGCTTCCGGATTATCGAACCGTGGCTGGTCAACGGCATAGCGTCAGTGCCGTTCTGGGAAGTTCACGCCACGCGGCTTGATTGAGTTGCCGCCGCTTCACTAGCGGGGCATCACGGGTCGCGCTGGCGTGTTCGATGATCAGGCGTCCGCTTTGGCGCGGATTCGCCCCGGAGCTGCACGCGACCTCAGCTGGACTGGTCTTTCCCCTGACGCATTTGTTCGCGGAATCGTGCCATGTCGCGGCTGATCGCATCCAGGTCGTTGACCGCTCTTCTCGTCGTGTCGACTATTTCTTGGGCGACCTCTTCCCGCCGTAATAGGTCTTCCTCGGAGCTATCCGTTGGGGCTTCAGCCGCTCCTTTTTGTAGCAGCAATCTCGCCAGCCAGGCAGCGTCGACGTCGGCTTCGGCGCCTGCACCCGCTTCCAGGATTATTTTGCGCGCTTCATCAAGGTGAGTTTGCGTGAGTTGTGCCAATTCCTCCAGCTCGTCCATTTCGCAGCCGATACCGGCACAGTCATCTACGTCATGGCGAGCAGCGTCATCGGCTGAAGCGGATACCTCGGCAGCCGGCCTGTCGTAGTTCGGCTCTGCGGGCGGACGGGCCGCAGTTTCCTGTCGTGTCCTAACGGCGAGCTGGTCGTGGTTCGTCACCTGATCCTGGTTGTCCGCGGTGCTAGCGGTCCAAGAATTCATGCTTAAAGCTTGCGCTTCCGCGGGGCGGAAGAACATCGGCAAATATGCGTAAACTAGACCGGTCGATGAATCGTAAGAGCGTTGACTTCGGCGGCGCCGCGCTACTCGCGCTCGGTGGCATCTCGCGCCGGCTAACACGACTCGATGGCCGTATTCTCCGCGATCGTTTCCCCTGGCAAGAGCCGTTTTCGGGTATCTTTTACCTTGGCTTCCTGGTGAAATCCCAGCGGTCGAATTGTGATATTTGTCAATGTTCACAAGCTTTAGGGTGTCGTTTCATCTAGTTCGGTTAGACTGCGACGTTTGTTCACGTTCAGTGTCCGTTCTTTTGCGAATGGCTTACTACGCGTTGCGCGATTCTCATAAGTATTTGACACGTGCGTTAGCTGTTCGGAAAGAAACTGTCAGCACGTGAGATTGCGCTGCTTCAATATTTCGTCACGTACTTTGACGGGAAAGATCTGACGTCATTCGCGAAATTGTGAAGTCGGCTCGGTTGCGGTCGGCCGACGGCTTCTTGAGGCGGAAGTGGCAGCTTGAACGGCACAGGTGAAGTGTGTCGCGCTTCGACCGGAAGGGCGCTAGTGCTAGTCGGCCGCGCCGTCATTGAACGTTGCTGGAAGGCCTCGCAGCGTAAGGGCGCTGGCGGGTAGGGGGGCGCTGGGGTCGACCTCAACGCCCATGACGCGGAGATGCTGGTTGATGATCAGCCAGGTTTGGTCGGTGAGGGTGTCGACGAGCTGTTCGCGGGTGCCTGCGCCGTGGTCGAGCCACCACAGCACGGAGGCGTCTACGAGGCCGAGGATGCCTGCCATTGTCGCCTCGGCGGCCTTGGGTTCGTTGCCGAAGCTCTCGACGTATCGGGCGGCCGCAGCGGCGAGTTCGGCGGCGAAGGCGCTACGCGCTGCATGGGGCCGCTTGGTGGTCTGGTGGTGTCCGCGGCTGACGAGAAACCGGTAGAGGTTGGGGTGTTCCTCCGCCCATGCGACCTGGGCGTAAATGGGGGCGCGGATGGCATCGAGGGGGGTGCCGCTGATATCGAAGCGGGCGCGGATTGCCGCCCGCAGCTCGTGGTAGGCCTGCCGCGCGAGGGCCAGATCGAGGGCTTCTTTGCTGGGGAAATGTCGATAGAAGTTTGGTCGAGCCAGACCGGCGCGGTCGGCGATTTGCCCGGTGAGCGCTCCCGGCCCGTGCTCCTCGATCACCGCGCGGGCGGCAACCAGGATTTGTTCGCGTCGGGCCGCGGCGGTGTCGCCGCCGTTAACGGTCCCGGTGATGCCCACCGACCCACCCTACCCAGTCACTACGCCGATACACCTTGTATCGACTGTAACCGCGTGATACAAACTGTATCGCCGTGTGGGATGTCGATGGTCGACGCCACCGAGCACGGCCAGAGCGCACAACGACGAAGGGCCAAACGGAACGTGACTCAATACCGCTCTCCATGGCTAGATTCCGATCTCGACGCGGTCCGTGACTTGGCACGCGCATTCTTCGAGAACCAGATCAAACCCAACATGGATAAGTTCATCGAACAACACCATGTGGACCGGGACCTGTGGAACGAGGCCGGCGAACTGGGTCTTTTGTGCACATCGATCCCCGAGGAGTACGGGGGTGGGGGCGGGACGTTCGCTCATGAAGCGGTCCTGATCGAGGAGCAGTCCCGGATCGGGGACTGTTCGTGGGGCGCGCCGCTGCACAGCGGCATCGTCGCGCCATATCTGCTGGCCTACGGAACCGAAGCGCAGAAGCAGGCTTGGCTGCCGCGGATGGCCTCTGGTGAGACAGTCGGGGCGATCGCGATGACGGAACCGGGCACCGGCTCGGATCTACAGGGCATCAAGACCCGCGCGGCACGCGAGGGTGATGAGTACGTCATCAACGGATCGAAGACCTTCATCACCAATGGCGCTCAAGCCGACCTCGTGGTCGTAGCGGCCCAGACTCGCGGCGCGGACGAGTCCGCGGGCATCTCCCTGTTTCTGGTGGAGGGAGATCGGGAGGGCTTCCGTCGCGGACGCGTGCTCGACAAGATCGGTCAGCGCGGGCAGGACACTTCAGAGCTGTTCTTCGAGGATGTTCGAGTGCCAGCGTCGAACCTGCTCGGTGCAGCCGAAGGTCAGGGCTTCGTTCAACTGATGCAGCAGCTGCCGCAGGAACGGCTGATCATCGGAGTCGGCTCAGTAGCCTTGATGGAAGCCGCGCTGGAGGCTACGTTGCAGTACACCAAGGAGCGCCACGCCTTCGGTAAGCCGATCATTTCGTTTCAGAACACCAAATTCACCCTCGCCGAGGTTGCCACCGACACCAAAATCGGTCGGGTTTTCATCGACTACTGCATCGAACAGCACATCAAAGGCCAACTTGACGTGCCGACGGTGGCGATGGCCAAGTGGTGGACCACCGAGCGGGCGATGGCGGTTCTTGACGAGTGCCTCCAGCTGCACGGGGGCTACGGCTACATGACCGAGTACCCGATCTCGCGCATGTGGGTGGACAACCGAGTACAGAAGATCTACGCCGGCACCAACGAGATCATGAAAGAGATCATTGCGCGCACGTTCTAGCTGGCTGGGTGTCGTCGTTGTGTGGCGGAGCCGACCCGCAGCGTGAGGCTGATGCTGCGGGGTGGCTGCCGCTATGAATGCACTGGGACGAGGCGCAGCGAGATCGAGTTGATGCAGTAACGCAAGTCGGTCGGCGTGGGGTACCCCTCGCCGGCGAACACATGGCCCAGGTGGCTGTGGCAGTTTGCGCACAACACCTCGGTGCGGGCCTGACCCAGTGAGTGGTCGGGACGCAGAATGACCGCCTCAGACGTCGTTGGGTCGAAGAACGACGGCCAGCCGCAATGCGACTCGAACTTCTCGGTGCTGCCGAACAACTCAGCGTTGCAGGCCCGACACTGGTAGATGCCCTGCGTTTTGGTGTCGGTGTACTCACCGGTGAAGGGCCGTTCGGTGCCCGAGCGGCGCAACACTTTGAACTCCTGTGAGTTCAGTCTCTGACGCCACTGGTCATCGGTTAGTTGCAAGCGTGGACCTGACGAGTCGCTGATCTCGGAAGTCATTTGGCGCCGCTCCTTCTCATCGCATATCGCTGCATCATCGCCGGCGCGGCTCATTGGTCCAGGCTAGCGCGGACACGCGCAGTCGTCAGCCACGCTGGGTCAATGCCGCTTTCCAGCCGGTTCTCCGCCTTTGCGTCCAGGTAGCGGAAGTAGAGCACGGTGAACACGACGATCAGTAGCAGCGACCAGCCGTAGGTGATCTTGAGGTATTCCAGTGCGCGGCCATACCTCATCCAATTGAAGAGCAGCCAGCGGTCCAGCGTCATGAAGCCGTAGATCCCCAGCCATGCCGGCCAATTACGAATCGTTGAGTTCGGCAGCACGATCGTCATCAGGAACGGGAACAGCATCATCGAGTAGTAACCCTGGGCGAGCGACAGCGCCAGCCACGACCACAGCAGAAGAACCCCCGCCGAGGTGGTGAACCAGAACAACGGATCCCGGGTGCGGTAGTAGCGATACAGCAGCCACATGCTGGCGATCGCGATCCCGGTGAACAGGATCCGTAGGAAAAGGATCAGCCAGGTGGGCAGGCCGAAGTAGACGCCATTGCCCAGGATCGAGCTGTTGAAGTAGTCACGGGTCCCCAGAATGTAGGGCAGCGTGCGGGTGAAGAAATCCATCGGGCGGTTGATCAGCGGTAACGCTGCAATGTTGATAGCTAAGGGGACCGCGGTGGCCGTCACCAGCGCCCGCCATTGGCGATTCAGCAGCGGCAGCAAGAGCAGTGGACCGAGCAGCGGTTTGAGCGCCAGCGTCACCCCGATCGCGACGCCGGCCCACCATTGACGGCCGACTCGGCCGTCGAGCAGCCACCGCAGGAACAGCACTTCCAGCAGCAAGATGCAGCCGTTGATGTTGGTGAACACCAATGTGTTGGTCACAGTCTCGGTAGCGAACATGGCCAGCAGTAGGGCAGGAGCGGCCACCGAGGTCAACGTGTATTTGAACATCCGCAACAACAAGTAGGCGGCGATCAGGATGGCCACCAGGTTGATCAAGATGAACAGGTAGCGCGACGGAGCAAAAGGTAGATACCCGAACGGTGCCATCAGCAGGGTTCCGCCGGGCGGATACAAGTAGTGCGGGTCGACATAGTCGAAGTGCTCGTTGTAGATTTCCCAGCCCAGACGGAAGTTCAGCACCGCCCGATAGACGGGCTTGAAATCGTCGGTGATGTTGCCGTTGGTTGTCAGAACAATGCTGCGGTGAATCACCGAAAAAATGGCTGCTGGCCACAACACCGACCGCAAGATCGTCGCCGCGCTCGGTGCGCTGGTGCGGGGACGGAACGTGGCCAATAGGGAATCACGCAGGCCGGTGCTGGTCGACTCTGATTCCGTCACCAGCGCACCGTACACCGGGACGTTGAACCCGGCGGCTCGGACCCGAAATATCAGGCCGGGCAGTACGTGTCGGTGTCGGGAAGTTTGGCGGTGTTTAGATATTCGATGATCGGCGGTACCGTGCAGGCCGAATAAATGCTGGCGCCGTGGCCGATGCCCTGCCACATCACTCTTTTGCTGGCGGCGTTGGCGTTGATCACGGTGGCTGCTGTGGCCGCGACCCCTTCGGAGCCGGCGATCGGATCGTTCTGCACGCCCAGCAACAAAACGTTGATCTTCAGGTTTTCGGGCAGTTGCGGTCGTGAACTGCTGGGCCAGTGCACGCATTCGATCAAGTTGAGCGCGGCAACCGTGCCGAACTCGGGGTAGAGCTTCCCCCAGGCGACCACCAGCTCGCGCACCCGGTCAGGAGTAGGGCGGTTGAGCGCGTCGCTGCATGAGTTGACGAACTGGCCATCGGAGTCCCGGATGGCATCGGTCCGGTTAATCAAGTTCGACAGCAGGTTAGTGTCACCGGAGCGCGCGGCCGCCAGTGCGTTGGCCAGGTCTGTGGTGTTGTTGACGCGGCCGCCGGTGGGGAAGCCCAAGGCGGTGATGATGGCGTTGGCGATCGACGCAACCGATGCTCCGGCGGGCCCGCCGCCGGAGCGGGCATCCGAGAGCAGCTCGCTGACCGCCTTTTTGGGGTCGGCGCCCAATGCGCAATTTACTGCGACGCATTGTGCGGCGAACGCGTCGAGTGCCGCTTGCTGGCCTTTGACCTGCTGCTCGGCGGCGGATTCGGCGCTGGCCCCCAATGCAAGTGGAGAGTCGAGGATGAGTCTGGCGACTTTGTCGGGGCGTGATCCGGCGTAGGCAAGAGCCACTTGAGCGCCGTTGCCAATTCCGATAAGCGCGACTGTGGGTACGTCCCAGAGCTTGCGCAGTCGCTCGATATCCGAGGCGGCGTGCGCGTTGTTGTAGGCGGAGCTGCCCGGCGCGATGGTGTCTGTGCAGTCAACGGTGGCGGTATTCGAGATTTCGGAAAGGTTGGCCACCGGGTCGTCGCCGGCCTGGAACTGCGCTTGATCTCGCATCTCGTCGCGGTCAAAAAGGTCACGACAGTCAAGAGGACTCGACATGCCCATGCCGCGCCGGTCAATCGCGACAATCGGGTGGTCCCGGAGCAGGTCGGTGCCCCCGTGCGAGAGCCATAGCGGCAACTGGGTCGATGACGAGATGTCGGAGCCGGTGGTGAAAACGAGGGGTCCTGAATCGGTGGGGGTTTGGCTGGAGCGAGCGCGCACCACACCGATAGTCACCATGCCCGCCCCACCGTTGACCGGGTCGAGGTCGGAGTCGAAGCTGGCGCAATCCAACGTTATGCCGGGCGCGGGCGGGATTGCGGCGTCCGCATACACCCGTGACGTGCAGTTTTGCCACGACAAGTCGTTCTTGGGTGCGGCGATCGGCGGTGGGCCGCTAGGCGTTGGTGTTGTGGCGGCCGCACCTTGTGGCCGGGCGCCGGAGTCGGTGGCAAAACGGGGGTCCGCGCCGAAGGAGGGGACGCACCCGGTCAGGACTGTGGTTGTCGACAAAGTCGCCGCGACCAACATCGTGGCGGACCTCATGTGCCGACTCATGCCGACCACAGTAGCCATCCGCGCCGTGGTGGGCCTGAGCGCCCAGCTCTGTTCCGCAACCGAGAGGGTGCCTCCAGCTCAACCCACGCTGGGAATCGCGTCGGCGTTGCTGCACTTGATGTAGCGGGTGTATAGGTAGCCGGCTTCATCAGTGAGCACATGGGCACAGCGCATCCGCGTCAGCAGTTGGCCGGAGCCCGTCGCGATGCGGCGGGCCGCGCCGCCGACGATCATTGGCGCGATCGTCAGACACAGCTCGTCGAGCAGGCTGCGCTCAAGGAACGCGCCGAGCAGCATTGGCCCACCTTCAGTCAGAATGCGGCGCATACCGCGCCCGGCGAGGCGTGCCAGCAGCGCGGCCTGGTCGATCTCACCGGGATCGTCGCCGGAGCAGGCGACCACTTCAGCCAAGTCCGCGAGCTGGTCTTTGGCTTGTCTGACGGCCGCCGCGCAGGTGATCACCAGCGGCGGCACCTCTGTTCGGGTAAACACTGCCATATTCCGGTCGAGGCGCCCCGACTTTGTCACGACCGCCAGTTGCGGGACTTCGCTCTGGCCCCGCGCCTGCCGCTGTTGGCGTTGGGCAACTGCAATGTGTGCCCCGGAATATCCCTCGACGCGCACGGTGCCGGCGCCAACGACGATCACATCGGCGAGTTCACGCAGCAGGTTGAACACCGCTCGGTCGCCGGGTCCGGCCATGGCGCCGCTCGTGTTTTCTGCGGTAGCGCCCCCGTCGAGGCTGGCGATGAAATTTGCCCGCAACCACGCGCGGTTTAGGTCGGGCGGGTAGCGATAGAACTCGGTGAGTTCGCGGTCGTCGAGGACACGTTGCGGTCCCAGGAGCGTCAGGTGCGCCTCGGTGGCACGGCCCGCGCCGGTACCGGCCTCAGAGTCGGGCATGGGTTCGATTGCAGCACGTGGCTACAGTGCCAGGATGCACGGGTCCACCTCGGCGGAGGCTTGCGGCCGGGTGCACCGTCTGGTGGATCGGTATCCGGCTGCGTCGCCCGAGCGCTTGATCGCTCAATTGCGGCCGCCGCCAACCTTTGCCAAGGTGCGCTTCGCGACGTATCGGCCCGACCCGGCAGAACCGACACAAGCCGCGGCGGTGGTGGCCAGCCAGGAGTTCTGTGTTCAGGCCGTCGCGCGGCGGGCGGGGCGCAAGAGACTGTTCGGCAAGCGGGCGGTATTGCCCGGCGTCGGCCTATACCTCGACGGCGGGTTCGGTGTCGGCAAGACTCATTTGCTGGCGTCGGCCTTCTACCAGCTGCCCGAATCCGGGCCTGCCGCGCGCGGATGCCCTAAAGCATTCGCGACATTCGGGGAGCTGACGCAGCTAGCGGGAGTGTTCGGCTTTGCTGAATGCGTTGAGTTGCTCGCCGACTACGTGGCGGTATGCATCGACGAGTTCGAGCTAGACGATCCGGGAAACACCACGCTGATCACACGACTGCTTTCGTCGCTGGTCGAGCGGGGCGTGTCGGTGGCTGCCACCTCCAACACCCTGCCCGAGCAGCTTGGTGAAGGGCGGTTTGCCGCTCGGGACTTTCTGCGGGAGATCAACACGCTGGCAGGCATTTTCACCACCGTGCGGATAGAAGGAGCAGACTACCGGCACCGTGACCTGCGGCCGGCGCCTGGCCCATTGCGGGATGAGGAAGTCGTCGCCCGCGCTGAAGTTGTCGACGGCGCGACCCTCGACGACTTTGACGCGCTGTGTGCGCACTTGGCCAGCATGCATCCGTCGCGGTATCTGACGTTGATCGAGGGTGTGACGGCAGTGTTTCTGACCGGTGTGCGTCGCATCGACGACCAAAACGTTGCGTTGCGGCTCGTGGCCCTCGCCGATCGTTTGTATGACGCCGGCGTGCCCGTGACAGCCTCTGGAGCCAAGCTGGACACGATATTCAGCGACGAGATGCTGGCCGGCGGCTATCGCAAGAAATATCTGCGCGCGACATCGCGGCTGGTGGCGCTTACCGCCCGCTGACCGGGCGGACCATCACGTAGTCGTTCTCGCGATGGGAGCCGAGTCGAAACGTCCTGGTCCCGCTGGTTTCGAAGCCGCACCTGGTGTAGAAGCGTTGTGCGCGCACATTTACCTGACTGACGCCTAGCCACACGCAGCGGACGCCCCAATCGGCAGCGACAGCCAACGCCGAGTCCATCAACGTCGTCGAAGCGCCTTGGCCGTGAAGATCCGGCAGCAGGTACAGCTTGTTCAACTGGGCGGCGGGTCGCACGGTGACCGCTTCCTGGACGTCTGTGTCGTCGGAAATACCGTGAATGAGCATGGCGTATCCGACGATTTGGCCGTCACGCTGGGCGGTGAGGATCGCGCGTTGCGGATCGTTCAGAAATTCGGCAAAGCGGGCCGCCGATAGCTGCGTGTCGATGAACGACGTGATGTTCTCCGCGGGCACCCACGGCGGGCACGCCAACGGAAAGGTGCGTGCGGCGACAGCGGCCAGCTCGTTGGGATCGACGGAGGTTGTCGTGGCGATCTTTATGGTCAAGTCACAGGTTCCACTGCGCGAGGTGCTGGCCCGTTTTCCTGTCCAGCAGCACGACAGTGGAGACGGGGTCGCGGTATGCCTCCCAATACACCCCGCCGCGAACGGTCGCGCCCTGTGGGGCATTCGCCAAGGCAGTGTCCAGTGCGTCGGGGGCGTCGGAGGGCCGTGGCTTGTAGGCGTCCGCGAACGGTGTCACGCCGTTGAAGCTGAAGTATTTCGCCATGATGAAGGAGTTGGGCACCTGGATTGCTCGGATGGTCACCTCGGCGCGAGTGACCGTGCTGCCGGGAAAACTCTTGATCGGAACGCCGCTGCGGTTATAGCCGAATCCTGGCGGTGGGGGAACTGGTACCACGTCGCTGACGGTGACGTCGGCGACGTAGCTGCCGGTGTTGACGCGCAGTGTGTCGCCGATGTGACCGATTGGGGCGTCGCCGGCCCAAGCCAGTGGAGCGGCACGCCCCACCGCAAAAAGGCCCGCTGCAACGACGAGCAGGGTGGTCAGGACGACCAGCCGGCGGTGCATTTTGCCTCCTGGATTCCCTTGTCGGGGACCTTCGCATGATCGCACACCTGCTGGGGCGAAGGGGAGGGGTTACCGCTCAGCCGCCAGTTGCGGGGCGGAACGCGCCTATGCCGCATCAGATCAGTGTTACGCGACGGTGAACATCTGCGTGACGGCGTTTGCACGGGGTGCGCACCTGCCACTGCTCTGCGACGATCAGTCGATCATGAGATTTCTACTGACGGCGATAGGCGCGGCCGCCGCGATCGGAATGGCCGCACCGGCGCATGCCGACACGATTGATCAGCAATTTCTCGATGCACTGCGGCAAGCTGGTTTGACCTATCAAGATGCGAATCTGGCGATAGCGGCCGGTAAATCGGTGTGCAAACTGGTTTCCCAGGGTAAGCACACGGCCGACGTCGTCACGGTCGTCCAAAAGGGCAATCCTGGTCTGCACGGCAACAGTGCTGCCAAGTTCACCGCGATCGCGGCGACCGCGTACTGCCCTACAGCGCTTTCGAGCGGCGCGGGGGCCTCAGACAAGCCCACCGGCGGCTAGCCCAGCTGGTATTGGCCGAACTGTAGGAAACACCGGGACGTCGGGGACGTCCGAGGCGTTCTCGGATTCCCCGTCGGGGTCGATTCGTTCCCGAGGCGCGCCGACTATGGTGCGAGTCATGGCGGCCGGCGACCAGTACTTCGATCTCGGGTCCTTCCACCGGCCAATCGAAACCGAGTCTGCGCAAGCGCAGATCTGGTTTGACCGCGGCCTCGTGTGGGCGTACGCGTTCAATCATGAAGAGGCGATCCGCTGTTTCGAACGCGCCCTGGACTTCGATCCGGCGCTGGCTATCGCCCGGTGGGGAATCGCATATTCAGTCGGGCCCAACTACAACAAGACGTGGGAGGCATTCGACCCGAGCGACCGGTCTTCGTCGTTGGGCCGTGCGCGCAGGGAACTAGAGCTGGCCGCCCACGGACGGGCTGGACCCGTCGAGCGAGATCTCATCGCCGCGCTGCGGGCCCGCTTTCCCACCGACGACCCCAACGATAGTGACGCGCTGCAATCGGGTCTGGCTGCGTATGCCGACGCAATGGCGGCGCTGGCTGCGGTTTATCTGAGTGACATCGACGTGCAAGCACTCGCTGCCGACGCACTGGTCAACGTCACAGCGTGGGCGCTGTGGGACACCGCCACGGGCGAACCCGCCGCCGGCTCACGGGTAGTCGAAGCCAAACGTATCCTCGACGACGCGCTCGCTGTGCCGGCGGGTCGCCAGCATCCAGGAATCCTGCATCTATATGTGCACACCATGGAGATGTCGGCGACTCCGGAGGACGCTTTGCCGGCAGCAGACCTGTTGCGCGGTTTGGTTCCTGATGCTGGGCACCTGCAGCACATGCCGAGCCATATCGACGTGTTGTGCGGTGACTATCGCAGCTCGGTAACGGCAAATGTTGCTGCGGTGCAGGCAGATCGGCGCTTCGTACGTCGCGAGGGCCCATTGAACTTCTACTCGCTCTACCGTGCGCACGATCTGCATTTCATCGTGTATTCGGCAATGTTCGAGGGGAAGTCGGAGGTCGCGTTGCAGGCTGCCGACGAGCTTGCCGCCGAGTTGACCGCCGAGGTGTTGTCGATCGAATCACCTCCGATGGCCGACTGGCTTGAGGCGTTTGTGCCGTTGCGGACCCATGCGTTGGTGCGTTTTGGTCGGTGGGACGAGCTAATTGCCCAACGCTTGCCGAATGACCCTGACCTCTACTGCGCCACTACGGCAACGATTCATTACGGGCGCGGTATCGCGTTGGCAGCCACCGGACAGCTTACGCAGGCACGCACCGCGCGCGCCGCGTTTACCGAGGCGTATAGCCGTATACCGGCCTCCCGCTACCTGTTCAACAACACCTGCCGAGACGTCCTCGCGGTAGCCGCTGCCATGCTCGACGGCGAGATCGCTTACCGCGAAGCACGTTTCGACGACGCGTTCGGCCTGCTGCGGCGCGCCGTCGAGCTCGACGACGCATTGCCCTACGACGAGCCATGGGGCTGGATGCAGCCCACCCGGCACGCCTATGGAGCACTGCTGCTCGAACAGGGTCGCGTCGACGAAGCCGCCGCCGTGTACGCCGCGGATCTCGGACTGGACGCGACTTTGGCACGGCCTTGTCAGCATCCGGGGAACGTGTGGAGCCTGCACGGGTATCACGAGTGCTTGCGGCGACTTGGTCGTACCGCCGAGGCCACGATCATCGGGCGCCAGCTCGCGCTGGCAGCGGCGCGCGCCGACGTACCGATTCGTGCGTCATGCGCGTGCCGCCTCGACGTCGTGTCGCGCGTTGGCGAGTGACCATTCGAAATCCGTGGCCCGCGGCGGGACAGCCCGGACGTCCCCGCCAGAGGGGCAGTGCGCAAAAGACCGATCGGTGGGCGGGAGAAATCCCGCAAATTTCGTGTGATGGGAAAACCTAACGGCGGACGGACTTTCTGGCACTATGTGAGCTATGACGGACGACCACACCAGCGCGCCTCTGAATCCGCAGGTAAACGCAAGTGCTCCGACGAATGAGCAAGTAAACATCGAGTTGGTGTGGCCGCCCCAAGCCACCCAGGATGCGCAAGTGGTCACTCACGCCGCTATCTTGTTGGATGCCGAACCCAGCCGGCAGGGCATGTATCTGTTATTGGGCCACCTCGGCCCGCCGGCCTGGGCTTCGCCCGGCGAAGCCAGGCGCCAGCTCGAAGACTGCGGCGGCAAGCTACCGGTGGCCCTGCGTGGATCATTTTTCCTGACTCGGGCCAGAGCAGAAGAACTGTGGAAGGTGCTGGGCGCACATTTGCACAAGGGTGATCAGCCAGCGGCAAACCCCACAACGCCGGGTGCGCCCCTGTTTAGCTGAGGCAGCGGGCCGGAAACGGCTGGCCTGGGCATGGTTGCCGGGGTCGGCCAAGAAACCTCTCCGTGCCTCGAACATGCTCTGCAACAATGCGTATCGAGCCGTTCTCTGCTGGGCAACGCATTGTAATGGCCAGGCGTGGCTTCGTTGCGCCGAGCGTGCTCTGGCTGTGGAAATCGGTGGGTGCTACGAGACGGGCGCCCGCTAGGTGTTGTTAAAAGCCGTTTCGTAGTCCTTGGCGGCAGAGGGTGTTAGGCCGCCTGAGACTCTCAACAACAGTTGCCCTTTTACCGTGGTCCACTCTTTGAGCAGCATCGACGCCGACTTCAGGTGCGACTGGATGTAGTCGGCGCGATTCTGTGCTGCAGCCTGATCTGGCCATTGCTCAATAGTCGCACCGCATCTCACTCCTGGGGACTCGCAGTTCACTCGCGAATCGAAAAGCACAGCGGCAGCAACGTAACCGTTTGGTCGCCCGATCAGGTTGTTCGGGTCGTTTTCCTCGGTGAGTTCGACGATTTGCGTCACTTCGGGTATGTCCGCGCGGACCGACTCAGCAGCCGACTCGGCCTCCGATGGTGCTGCCGTTGCGGTGCCGGCAGAGCAGTAAACGAGCATCGCCAGTGGTAACGCTAGTAGTCCCATAGGGCGGATTCGCATCGTTTAATCCTAGCGTTTGGCCACAGCGTTCCATAGATGATCGGTGCTAGAAATAAGCCAACCGAACGGTGCACGGGTTGTGGACCGTCGCGCGCTGCAGCTCATGATTTTTCGCCCATTGCCGATGGGCATAGGCGGCTCCGCGTAGCATCCTGCAAGTGAATGCGCCGCTGCCACCGCTCAGCTGGCGCCCGCAACAGCTACTTCGCTAAGGGGTGGAATCATGCAGAATTTCGCCAAGGTACAACTGTTTTGGCTAGCACTTTCCATGCTGATCCCGGCGATCTGTATGGCCCTGGTCGTCGGGGGAGTGATCGACCCTCTGCTACTGAGCAACATTGCTTTGACCGGCGTACTTAGCTGCTGGATCTTAGCTCTGGCCGCGCCCTTTGTCTGGGGGAGCGCTTCTAGCCGCGAACAGCGGTTTACCTCCTTCATCGTCACTTGGTGCGTGCTGGCCATCGTTTTTCCCCTGGGCTGGGATCTGACGTGGGCGATTTTTCACAGCTGGGTCAACGGTGCCACCGCTCAGGACACATCAAAGTGGTACTTCTGGGCCTACGCCGTTGCCGACACGCGTTTCCTGCACAGTGATCCACTCATGATCTGGGTCGAATACTGGTCGGGCTTGTTCGCGATAGTTTTGATCTACGTCCGGTGGCGTCTTAGGACTGGTGTAAAAACGCTGGGCGCATGTTCCTGGTGGTCATGTTACGCGGCGGTGGTGTCGGTCGTGGTTGTTGTGGTGGGGGGATGCAGTGGGCGGGGTGGCTCGAGCAGTTGGTGGCGTAGTTCTTGGAGGTGGCGGCTGGTCGCTGATGTTTGGGTGACTCCGCGCCAGCCGCGGCTGGCGCGGTCGAGGACGGCCCATACCAGCGACAGACAGCTGGTTTCGCCGGGTAGGCGGCCGATGACCTTGACCCGGCGACGGGATTCTCCGAAGGTGCGTTCGATGAGGTTGGAATGGCGGATGCGTGTCCAGTGTTGGCGGGGGAAGCGCAAATGCACGCTCAGCGAGGCGAAGTCGTTGGCCAGGCAAGCGACCGCGGCTGGGTAGAGCCCGCGGTATGTGGTGGTGAACTCCTCGGCGCGGCGGGTGGCTTCATCCACGGCCTGCTGGCCGGGTGGCTGGTCAATGTCATCGAAGATCGACCAGAACGCGGCTTTGATCTCGTCCTGGACCGCGACAGGTGTCTTGGCGATGACGTTACGGCAGCGATGGATCAGACACCGCTGACGCAGGCTTGCCGGAAACGTGGTCTCCCATGCGGCGATCAGGCCCGGCGCCCCGTCGGAGATGCCCAGTAGCGGCGGGCGTAGTCCCCGGTTCCTCAGGTCAGCCAAGAAGTCGGCCCACGCATCAGCCGACTCCGCTGCGGCTGGGGCCAGCCCAATAAACAGGGGCTTGCCGTCGGTGCAGATGCCCCAGGCGGCCAGCACCGGCTCGGCCGGGGCGTTGGGATGCATCCGAAAGTTCGAGGCATCCAAGAACAGGTAGTCCAACACCAGCTCATCAAGGCGTCGAGACGACCACGCAGCGAACTCGTCTTTGATGGCCGCACAAATCCGGCTCACCGTCGAGCGCGACAACGCCGCCTGCGAGCCCAGCACCTCGGCCAACGCGGCCTCGATGTCGCGATCCGACAAACCGCGCACCCATCCCGAAATCACCAACGCCTCCAGAGCGTGGGTGCGCGTCACCCCGGCACCGAATAGCCGCGAACAGAACCGCTCGTCGGTGTCGCGTAGTTTCGGGCGGCATAATTCGACCGAGCCCATCGTGGTCTTCACCGTCGCCGGCGGTTGATACCCATTGCGGTACCCGCCCGGGCCGTCCTGAACCCGACGCTGGTGACGGGCTCGGCCCAACACTGCTTCTACCTCGGCCTCCACGGCGACCTGAAACACCAGACGCACCGATAACCGCCCGACCTCCTCCAAAATCTCGGTCAACGGCCGCTCGGTCGCGGCGAACAACTGATCCATCTCAACACGCACACGCTCAATCGGCGATACTCGCTTGGTCACGGGCGTAGCCCCTCCTTCATAGCTTTCGTCGGTTGCGACGGAACCTACGCCCGTGACCATTTACACCAGCGATGAGACGCGACCCCACGTCCTGCGGAACCTGCTAAGGGACAACGTGCAGAAGGCATACAAGGCCTTCGTGGTAGTTGGATTTATGCAGTTCTACGCCGTCAGCGTGTTTTTTGGTGTCGAAGCCATCAAAGGATTCGTCGATATCCGACCGGATGTATTCAGCTATTTCAAGTTCTTCGTCCTCAACGGTATGTGGATGGTTGTGCCCGCCATCGCCGCTTATCTGTTTACCCAGCTACTCAAGGATCCTGAATACAGCGCAGCCGACACGTGGGCGCGCCTGCGAGGAAAACCTGGGCTGATCACGACGCGCCCGAGCGCAGGCGATGTAGGTGGCGATCGGCGTCCAGATTAGGGTCCGCGGCGTCACATTACGGCGAGGCGTCATGGTGCCAAAACCGCTTGACGTAGTAGCGGGTGCGAAGCTGCAGGATATGGCCGTGGCGGGTTAACCTTGGCCGGTATCCGCCTGTGATGTCTAGTGTGGGCGTGGGTTTTTGGGGACGTTTTGGGTGATGGTGTTTGCGATGGAGCCGGGTGTGGTGGGGGTGTCGGCGGCGGCTCAGGATGGGTTCGCGGTACCGGTGGAGGTCGCTGCTGCGCCGGCACGTTTACATTGCCGCGGACACGGGAAGCTTTACAGGGCCGTCCTGCCAAAACCCCAACCAACCACGGGTGTCTTGTCAACGATCGTTAGCGACACGCCTTCCGGTGCGGTTGCTGGACCTTTAAGGTGCTGTCGATGATGCTGGACGGCAAGGCAATCTTGTTCGACATCGATGGCACCCTGATCGATTCAGGCGCCGCAGTCGAACGATCCTGGCGTATCTGGGCAAAGGAGTACAACGCCGATACTCAAGAAGTGCTAAAGGTCTGTCACGGTCGACGGACCGAGGACATCGTCCCGCAATTCGTCGCGCCACAGCAGCGATCCGGGGCGATAGCCCGGGAACTCGCCCTGGAGCTAGCTGATCTCGATGGTGTCGTGGCATTGCCAGGGGCACGCCGAATACTCGAAGCCCTACCGCGCTGGCAATGGGCCGCAGTGACCTCAGGGGAGCGCTCATTGATGACTGCTCGACTCGCGGCAGCGCAGCTCCCCGCTCCAAAGTTACTGATCAGCGCAGAAGACGTGTCCACCGGCAAGCCAAGCCCAGAAGGCTACCTCAAGGCGGCTGCTGTGTTGGGCTTTAAGGCACAGCAGTGTCTGGTCGTAGAGGATGCGCCCGCAGGCATCAGAGCTGGCCGCGCTGCAGGAGCGCAAGTACTGGCCGTCACGACCACTCACCAGGCAGCCGAACTGGCGGACGCCGACGTGGTCGTAACCGATCTGTCCGGGGTCACGATCAAACTCACCGACGGCGGTATCACCTTACTGATCGCCTAAAGCGAATGCACGGCACGTCACTTAACGCCGCGAAATCACCGCCACTTATCGTCGCAAGTGGCAGCCAACAGAGGTGGGGGCGTGGGCGGCGTGAGGTGTCTCGTTTCTTTAGAAACGCCAATGTCACGCTGGTGTAGTCGGCTGATTCGCTCGTTTACAAACTGCCTTCGTGGCTGCTGTCTCTACTGCGGTCGGTCGACGCTGAGAAGACCGGTGGATCTGGCTTAAGAGGAGCGTGGCACCGCCCCCTATTGGCGTATGTCGACCGACCGGTCCGTGCCACCCACGGTGAAGGAGACACCTGTTCATGATGGTCATTGGGATCGATGCCCACAAGCACAACCACACCGCGGTCACCGTCGATGATCTGGGCCGCCAGGGATCAACGAAAACTGTTGGCACCACCACAGATGACCACCTACGGCTGCTGCGCTGGGCCGAAAGTCAGGGTGCGCAACGACTGTGGGCGATCGAAGACTGCCGACGCATGACAAGGCGACTGGAGCGCGACTTGATTGCCGCCGGGGAATCGGTGGTACGTGTGCCACCGAAGTTGATGGCCCATGGGCGTGACTCGGCACGTGGCTATGGCAAGTCCGATCCCATCGATGCCCTGGCGATTGCCCGAGCCGCGCTTGGCGAACCCGACCTACCGGTAGCGCGCCTCGAAGGTGTCGATCCTGACCTGCGGTTGTTGGTCGATCATCGTGAAGACCTCATCGCTGAGCGCACCCGAATCATCTGCAGACTGCGCTGGCACCTGCACGAGCTCGACCCGGGCTGGGTACCGCCGGCACGAATCGAGCGCCGCAGCGCATTCGACAAGGTCGCCACTCACGTAAACGGCCAACAGGACAACAGCCTTGTCCGTCGACTGGCGTTGCGACTGGTGGGTCACTTGTGAGTTGTTGACCGTGGAGATTGACGAACTGATCGAGGAGATGACCACCGGTCGCGTCTCATCGCTGGTGTAAATGGTCACGGGCGTAGGTTCCGTCGCAACCGACGAAAGCTATGAAGGAGGGGCTACGCCCGTGACCAAGCGAGTATCGCCGATTGAGCGTGTGCGTGTTGAGATGGATCAGTTGTTCGCCGCGACCGAGCGGCCGTTGACCGAGATTTTGGAGGAGGTCGGGCGGTTATCGGTGCGTCTGGTGTTTCAGGTCGCCGTGGAGGCCGAGGTAGAAGCAGTGTTGGGCCGAGCCCGTCACCAGCGTCGGGTTCAGGACGGCCCGGGCGGGTACCGCAATGGGTATCAACCGCCGGCGACGGTGAAGACCACGATGGGCTCGGTCGAATTATGCCGCCCGAAACTACGCGACACCGACGAGCGGTTCTGTTCGCGGCTATTCGGTGCCGGGGTGACGCGCACCCACGCTCTGGAGGCGTTGGTGATTTCGGGATGGGTGCGCGGTTTGTCGGATCGCGACATCGAGGCCGCGTTGGCCGAGGTGCTGGGCTCGCAGGCGGCGTTGTCGCGCTCGACGGTGAGCCGGATTTGTGCGGCCATCAAAGACGAGTTCGCTGCGTGGTCGTCTCGACGCCTTGATGAGCTGGTGTTGGACTACCTGTTCTTGGATGCCTCGAACTTTCGGATGCATCCCAACGCCCCGGCCGAGCCGGTGCTGGCCGCCTGGGGCATCTGCACCGACGGCAAGCCCCTGTTTATTGGGCTGGCCCCAGCCGCAGCGGAGTCGGCTGATGCGTGGGCCGACTTCTTGGCTGACCTGAGGAACCGGGGACTACGCCCGCCGCTACTGGGCATCTCCGACGGGGCGCCGGGCCTGATCGCCGCATGGGAGACCACGTTTCCGGCAAGCCTGCGTCAGCGGTGTCTGATCCATCGCTGCCGTAACGTCATCGCCAAGACACCTGTCGCGGTCCAGGACGAGATCAAAGCCGCGTTCTGGTCGATCTTCGATGACATTGACCAGCCACCCGGCCAGCAGGCCGTGGATGAAGCCACCCGCCGCGCCGAGGAGTTCACCACCACATACCGCGGGCTCTACCCAGCCGCGGTCGCTTGCCTGGCCAACGACTTCGCCTCGCTGAGCGTGCATTTGCGCTTCCCCCGCCAACACTGGACACGCATCCGCCATTCCAACCTCATCGAACGCACCTTCGGAGAATCCCGTCGCCGGGTCAAGGTCATCGGCCGCCTACCCGGCGAAACCAGCTGTCTGTCGCTGGTATGGGCCGTCCTCGACCGCGCCAGCCGCGGCTGGCGCGGAGTCACCCAAACATCAGCGACCAGCCGCCACCTCCAAGAACTACGCCACCAACTGCTCGAGCCACCCCGCCCACTGCATCCCCCCACCACAACAACCACGACCGACACCACCGCCGCGTAACATGACCACCAGGAACATGCGCCCAGCGTTTTTACACCAGTCCTAAGACGCCACCTGACCACCGGTGTCAGCCAGAGCGCGCCATCGCTGCTGGCGATCGTGGGCTGCGGCGCACTGACTGCGGGCAAAGATTCTCGGCGAAACCGCCGGTGTGAATCGGTTCCGTTCCAAAGATGCTTACGCCCGTTACAACGGCACCGCGCCGCTACCAGTGTGGTCATCGAACAAGCAGCGACATCGCCTCTCACGCACCGGCAACCGTCAACTCAACGCCGCGATCCACCGCATCGCGATCACCCAAGCCCGCTTTTACCCACCCGCACGACAACTACTCGACCGATGCAAAAACAACGGCGACGGCGGCATGGAAGCCCTACGCATCCTCAAACGCCGACTCTCCGACGTCGTCTACCGCGCCATGCTCACTGACCGTCATACGAGGTTCCCGGTGTCGACACACCGGCTTGATCAGGGCGTTTACCGCTTTTGCGATTTGTGTGAACTGGACGCGTGCCGCCTTCGTTAGTCATCTTAAGCTCAGGCCGAGCGGACGAAGGCAATAACAACCAGGAGGCTCATGTTGGCTGCGACCGAATCACACGACCTCGCCAGTGGATGTCGGTTCCATCTCGTAAATAAAACCACGGCAAAAAACAGCCGAGATAGAGCCGGCATGGCGCGTTTCGGTCCTTCGTTTTCCTGGCCTTCCACGGATATGATCAGCTGAATGTGTTTGGTTATCTATTCTTTCTAGGATCGCCATAGGGCTAGTTCCCGACTATCTTATTTATCCAAATTCGGTACCGGCCATGTTTTTATCGTACCGGGGGGTATATGGCCGCTTCGCTCGCTCTAAAGAAAAATATTAAATACGAACAGGACGGGTTGTGAAAATTCCGCATTCAGCGAAGGTTTTTGGTGATAGATCCGTTAGTTATCATCCGTCGTTAGACCGACTCGGTTCTAGAGGAAGTGCTCTCGTTGGCTCGCGCCCGGTTAATGGCATGGCTGGTGGGGTAAGTATGGAACTTCCGCGCAGTGCAGTCAGCCGGCGAAGGGGGGCCCAGCGGTGAGCGGCGGTAGTTTGCGTTCGTGGTCGAAATCTCCGGTCGCTGGCCCTTTTGATGATCGATGCATCTCGCATCCTCCCGGCTGTCAATGCCGCCCTTCGAGGGGTGGGCGGCCTCATCTGTCGGGCGTCAAGAGTGCTGTTCTGAAACCCTCTACTGGTGATGATCGCCCGAGCCCGGCGACGCGGATCAACTTGTCCGACGGTGCGATTGTTGGCGCCGAGGAATACGGCGCGAAAAGGTACTGGGTTGACCATGATTTCTTGACGAAATCGGAATCTGAGCATTTTCTATCGCTCGTCAAAATGTATCGACAATCCCACAAGATTCCGCATATCTATCGAAATCGACGTGGCCGTTCCTTGGATTACAGTGTTATCGACGGGGGGCAAATCGGGAAACATCTCGTTGAAATTGATCGATTATATCGAGAGATAAACCACGTGGTGAACGCTGCTTCGGGGAAAATTCTGACACCGCTAGCCAATGCTCAAGTGGGGGTCAATGTCAATATTACGTCGCCGGGGGGTGAATATCGTTGGCACTACGATCGAAATGAGCTGACCGGAATACTCTACTTGAATGAAGTCGAAGGCGGCGAGACGGAACTGTATCCCGGCTATCGCATCCTTCTCGAGGGCGCCCGGTATTCCAAGGCTCAGCAGGTGCTGGATAACTTGTTGGAATTGAAAGGTGTACGTGCCACTCTTGGCAAGAAAGTGGCAGTAAAACCACGTCAAGGAACCTTGCTCCTCATGAAAGGAAAAACTTGCCTGCACAGTGTACGTCCCGTTTTAGGTGAGCATGACCGAGTTGCGATTATTTTCTCCTATGACGTTCCGGAAGCTAGTTTTGATATAGAACAAAGATTGGACAGCTATCTATATAGCGAAAATGCAGATTCTTCATCGAATGACCCGAATTACAAATAGTCACGGGGGGACGAAAGACCCGGCCGATGTCACAAGCATGGTGTAGGCGGCTCGGCCGGTTGGCGGGGTGGCAGAAGCCAGCCGAGCCGGTGGCAGCCGAGGGTGACACCAGCGGCGTGGCCGTGCGCGGGACGGGTGCGCAACCTTTGCGCGCCCATTCCGCGAAGGCAACGGCCGATCCGCTCGAGAAATGGTCGACCCGCTCGTGCCTGAACGTGGTGCCGCACTTAGCTGGAAGAACACAGATCTGACGCTGTTATGCGGCACATGCCACGCTGCGCCAATCGAGTACGACCTGTCCGGGTTGGTGACCATGTTCGCCAAGCGTTCTTGGCTCGGAGCCCGCACATGTTTTCGGATCACCTAGCTAGGCATCACGACTAGGAACGTGCTCAGCTCTAGACGGCCCAGGTTGCTCTTGTGTCGAAAAATTGCACTCGGGCGCTCGCACCAACCAGGGATCGGCCAGAAGCGAAAGACGGCGGCGTCCAGATCGGCGTTGAACTCATTTGTGAGCACCTTGACGGCTGTATGCGGCCTGTGGGGACAACGAGACCGAAGCCGCCACCCTTCGTCATTTCAGCCGTTTGATCCGCGCCGCTATATGTTTATGGGCGTCTGTCTGGGCCGCGGTGCCTATATCGCCTGCGGCAAGGTTGCTTTGTCAAGTTCGCGGACGGTTTCAGGATGGCCGACGGCCATCGCCAACAAGTCCGCTGAGAGTTGACTGACACTTGTGCCATGTTCTGCGGCGATCTCGCGCAAGCGTGTGCAAACGACGGCCGCGGCACGTACTTTGATCTGCTCGCGATCACCTCTGCGTGGCTGTGCCATGGAGTGGTCATGCCCCGTATGGCGCGTCATACCTGGTATTGACACGTGATATCCAGCGGTGCACCTGTGAAAGGTGAGACTCACCCCGCCGAACCAAATGCACACCTCACTCGGCAGCCCTTTCATGGAGCGGGCGACGGTCTTGGTTGCTTTGTCGCCGACGGTGCGGCCTAGCTGGGTGATCTGGACAGCGCTGGGAAAATCGATCCAGTCAAGAACATCAGCGACCTTGACAGTCCAGGGTGACCCGCAGACCGCGCTCGGCGGTGCTGGTCGCGAAACCCGCGCCCCGACTTTTCTGTGTCCCTGAACCGAATTGCCAAGCAGCATTAGCCCAGTCGCTGGGAGCGAAGCGAAAGGGGCCAAGCTGACGGCGCGCCGAATAGTTGACATTTTCACCTTTTCTCCTTCGGGTTGTTTTCTTACATGCCACCGAAATTTCGTACGATCGAGGCGATGCCTGTCGCAACGCCGGCGACTACTCAATTTGATATGTCCGTGTTTTCGAAGTCCTAGTCGAGGCTAGGAGAACGGTTGCTTGCATTGAATTCCGGATATAATTTGCCGCGGCGGTCAATACATCATCTTCCAGAGCGCCGGTGTGTTGGGTGGGGTCCAATTCGACGCGTGGACTGTGTGCGCTTGCAGGCATTGATACGTCCTACCTTGGTAGCGGACTCTGTCACCGATCGCATAAGTCGCGCCGACAGCCCATCGTTTTACTCCGCCGGCTGGTGGTGTTCTTGTTGTGGTGGGTGGCGGTGGTGTTGTTGTGGTGGGTGGCGGTGGTGTTGTTGTGGTGGGCGGTGGTGGTGTTGTTGTGGTGGGCGGTGGTGGTGTTGTTGTTGAGGTGGGTGGCGGTGGGTCGCCTCCGTCGATTTGCAGATCGACGCATGAGTAGAACGCGTTTTGGGTATCGCCGATATTCCAGATGGCGAGAAGTTTCTGACGACCGCTGAATCCGCTCAGGTCTAATTGGTGAGTGACAGTAGAAGGAGGAACTTTGTTGTTGTAGTCGACTTTGGCGATCCTGGTGGAACCGATATAGTATTCCCAGTTAGCGGTCCTGTGTACTGCGGTTTTTGTCCAGGTAAACGAAGTCACTGTGCCGACCGATGTGGATTTCCACGGCCGGCTGTCGTCATTGAGGGCGTCCCATCTTTTTATGCCAGCGTGACAGTTGCGCTGTCCCTGGCGCCCCTCCACGCTCTGAGGTTCGTACTTGACGGTGCCGCAGGTGGTGACTATTCCCTGTTGGCACTGAGCCTGGCGGCTAGGCGGAGTCGAGACATAGCCATGAGCGTTGGCCTTGGCCATTGGTAGGGAGACGAAAAGGCACGGGGTTAGCGCGGTAGCGCCAATGATAGATGCGATAGGGTTTTTCATTATGAATCACCTTCACCGGATCAATATTTTGATTTCCTAGTTTGCTCTTTTTTGATTCCGCTATCTGTAAAAACCGTCACCCCGGAATGCTTGGAGTCCTATTCGGCTTTTTGTTATGAGGGCACTCTGGGTTATTATCCAATATGAAAACGAGTCATAGGAGTTTTCCTGATGGGAAACCGGATACCTGATCTTCATTGGAATCCGCTTCGAATATACTTCGGGGCAGTACGTGGTATATATAGAATTCTTCTAGCACGCGGGAGAGCCTTCCGTCAAAGTTTTTTCATGCACTGTATATAACAGGTTTTGCACCCTGATAATGGAGAGTAACCTGCCTTAATTTTCCCCGGAACAGTCTTCTGTGACGCGTACGGTCAAGAATGATTCGGTCTCTAGGGCTCAAATTTTAAACGCCTAGTAGGCGTTCAATAACAGTGACTGTAATGCTTCTGTGATCTGAATGGAATAGAAAAGCGACAAGATTCTCACTCTTAATATTCTTACTTTTTTCTTGGGTAATCTTGACCACAAGATACAGTTTCACGGTATTTCGGGACGCCCTCACTTCAACGCAGCTAGCTGGCCTTATGTCGACGGTAGGCCCATGTGAGCGCGGCGCATTGCGAAAAGCGCGTCGCGTGGTGAGATTTTTGGAGCTGAGATCGCTGCTCAATCTCCACTGAGGTTGTCTCAGCGAAACAGCGCGAGCCGAATCACCCCGACGTGTCGGTTTTGCAGGGGGGAGTGCAGCCGTGGCGACGCGTCCGGTGAATAGTTATCCGCCTGAGCTGCGTGAACGGGTGATCCGCATGTTCGGTGAGGTCCGGTGCCAACGGCGTCTGGCTTCGGTGGCGGCTGTCGCTGAACGTCTCGATGTGTGCCCCCACCGCGCACGGTCCGCCACTGCATCGCTGCGGGCGGCTGACCACCTACCGCATTGGTCCACGCCTGATCGGATCGACATCGAGGAAATCGACCACGTACCGGCGTTGATCGCGAGTTTGGCGGTATAGATGAAGGCTGGAGGCGAAGCCCACGACGCGGGCTCATGCGTACTCGCTGCTGCGGACGATCCTGGAAACGGCCCGGACCGATATCGGCTGATTGAAACTAGCCTGTGCGCGAGCCGAAGCGTCGCACCGAAACCCACAAGATCAAGCCCAAGCCAGCCAGCATCAACAAGCTGGAAGCTCCGGAATCCGAAATGCCGCAGTAGTCCCGGCCTATGGCGCCGTTGGCGGCGTGGTGTGTACTCCGATTTGGTGAGTTGGTCCGAGCTAAGCCGATCCTATATTGACCTGAAAGCCAGCGTGGCGAAGGTTCGGCGTGCGACCGTATGCGTCGATGGTGGCGGGCTAGTCGGTGAACCGAAGTCGGATGCAGGAATCCGCGCTATAGCGATGCCGCCACACATCGTGCCCGCCGTAAAAACCCATCTCGCGCGGCATGTTGCCCGTGGTGGCGATTCACTGTTATTGCCGGTGAAGAGCGGGCGATACCTACAGCCGACAACGCAGGCAGGCACTTTGACAGGGCGCGTTCCGATGTGAAGCGATACGATCGGCGCTGGTAAGACTTACGGCGCAGTGGTGCTGCGCTGGCCGCGCAAGCCGGGGCCAGGTTGGCAGAATTGATGTCACGTTTGGGCCACTCAACGCCAGGGGCGGCTATGTGGTATCGGCGTGCTGCACAACGGTGAGACCGCGAAATCGCCCTGCTGCTAGGCGAACTGGCAAAACAATGGACGGCAAAGCGATTGTAATGTGATCGTTGAGACTGCATGCGCGGGCAAGGGCAGCATCGAAAGCTGTGGATCACTACGAGGTCCTACCAGAAAACGGTTTCTGCTGGCGATGTGGTCGACGGAAAGACGATGTGGACCGGAGCTATGCATCACCTGGACGGAAGTTACCGACATAGAAGTGAGGGAGATCCTGAGCGAGGATTATGGGAGAAAATGCCGGAAGGTCAATTCTCTACGTATCCGGTAGGCCTGGATCGATGATAGGTGGAATTCTCGGCGGTCTTGCCTGTATTGAGTCGCGCTTTGGCCGTTATAAGCCGCTGGGCCATGCTCGCCCACGCTTTCCTCGCAGTGGCCATCGTGACTGAACGCGACATCCAGCCCTCATCTGAAGAATTAATCACATTGACGGTCAACGAGTTTCGACGGCTCTTCGACGCGCTGCTCTTGATTGCCAGCCAGATCCTAGCCAGCCCGGTGGCCTGGTAGCGATGGCGCCGACGACATCAATACCGAGTCCACCTGCACTACTACTGACGCAGGGAGAACCAAAGACCTCGATCTAACCCTGCAGTACTAGTCCCTAGTTGCTCCGCTCGGCGTAGTCGAGACGCAAAGCTTTCTTCAATATCTTGCCCGAGGGATTGCGTGGCATGACTTCCAACAAGACGATATCGGCTGGCGTCTTGTAGGGCGTCAAATGCGCGGCCAGATGTTTCCTGAGGCCAAGGATGAATTCCTCAGCGTTGGAGACTGGCGCGACCGGGACGACGTACGCGACGGGCACTTCGCCGTACTCGTCGTCAGGGATGCCGATGACGGCGGCGTCGGCAACCTCGGCGTGCGCATGCAGAACGTCCTCGATCTCGCGGGGATAGATATTCTGGCCCGCGCGAAGCACGACATCTTTCACCCGGTCGATCAACGTCACGAGACCGTCGTGGTCAATGGAGCCGATGTCGCCGGAAAGCAGCCACCCATTGGCGAAGACTTCGGCGGTGGCTTCCGGGTTGTTGCGGTAGCCGTGCATCACGCCTGGGCCTCGGACACAGATCTGGCCGCTTGAGCCCGGGGCGAAGTTGACGCCTTCTTCGTCGAGGAAACCTATGCTCATCCCTGGGATCACCTTGCCGACCGGGATCGCTGCCGCGTCCTCGGCAAGGGCGGCGTGCTCGTCGGGGCCGAGCGTCATGAAAGGGCCTCCGGCCTCGGTGATCCCGTACACCTGTCGGAAACCACAGGAGATCCGTCGAGCGGCCTCCGCGAGGAGGGCACGCGGCATCGGAGCCGCTCCGTAGAGGATTTCCCGCACGGAGCTGAGGTCTGTGGAGTCCAATGCCTTCGATTTCAAGATGAAGCGCAACATTTGCGGCACCAGCCAGATATGGGTTGCCTGATGCTTAGCGCTAAGGGCCAAGGCTGCTTGCGGGGAGAAGTTTCCCATCAGCACGACAGTGGCGCCCTGCGTCATGTACGTGAGGGACAGCACCGAGCTGCCGTGGAACAGCGGGCAACAATTGAGCAGCACCATGTGCTCGTCCCTGCCGACCTCGGACAACCAGCCTAAGGCGATCGCCCGGAACGACGCCTGGTCGACGACGACTCCCTTCGACCGGCCAGTGGTGGCCGAGGTGTGGAAGATCGCGGCGGGGGTGTCTTCGGGGACAGCGGGGAGCAAGGGGCGCGACGGGGCCGAGACCCCGAGCCGCGCGAAGTCGTCGGTGTCGACGGCAAACGCTGGGACATCGCCGAAATCGAGCTTTGAGAGCAGCTCGGCGGTGGCGAACACAAGGCTCGGGCGTACATTGTGGAGCGTATACGCGAGTTCTTCGCCGTTGATGCTCCGGTTGATGGGAGCGAACACCACCCCCGCTCGCGCGAGGGCGAAGTACAGCTCCAGGACTTCGATGCGATCGTTGGACACAATGATCGCCCGTTCCCCCTGGCGCACGCCCAACTCGCGCACCGCAGCCGCCAACTGCGCTGTGCGCTCGAAGAATTGCCGCCAGGTGACTTGACGGTACGAATCGATGATGGCAACCCGGTCGGCGTGGTACTGAAAATTTCTTTCCAAAACCTGCGTCATCCACACAGTCGGCCTCCCGCGCTTGTCCTCGGTCGTCTGATCACGCCGGACCGCCCGAGACAATCAGCTTCTCGTAGTCTGCGATCGAACGCGCCGACGTGACGTCTTCCAAGGAGACTTCGACACCCGTCTTCTCCTCGATCAGCAACGTCAGGCGGATGATGTCGCCAGAGTCGATCCCGAAATCAGTGATGTTGTCGTTGTCGGCGATCGTCGCTACGAGGTCTGGTCGCTTCGTGAGCTCGACCAGCATCTCCCGCAC
The DNA here is from genome assembly GCF_965230835.1 of Mycobacterium sp. Taxonomy (GTDB): domain Bacteria; phylum Actinomycetota; class Actinomycetes; order Mycobacteriales; family Mycobacteriaceae; genus Mycobacterium. The sequence goes on along the minus strand of NZ_CBDDLW010000002.1, from coordinate 520,955 downwards.
TTGTCCCATCAGGTTATCCTAATCGTTTAGTAGGGATTGGTTACCGGTCCGGGTGTTGGTGACCGGGGCCTGTTTCTTGCGGGATCTGCCGTCAGGTGACGTCTGGTGTTCCCGTCGTTCGACGACTTGAGAAAGAGCGGCGCGTCTGGCGGCAGGTCTTGTCGGGTTGGTGGTGAGATTCCGTTGCCCGAGCCCGTCGCAGGGGTGACTTCCTGATGGTTGTTCTCGAGCCTTGAGCTCTTCGACAGAACGAAGTCCTGCGATGTGCTGGAGTCACGGACGGCTAGTGAGATGACGGACCTTGGAGTCCCGCGATTAGGGCGCCGCGTGAGTCCACCGGTAACGGCGCAACCATCCACCGACGAAAAAGTGAGGACGTCTTGGGCTTGTTTTGTGGAATCGACTGGGCTACTGAGCATCACGATGTTGCTGTGGTTGATGACGACGGGAGGGTGGTAGCCCGTGCACGGCTGGGCAATGATGCGGCCGGGTTCGCGCAGCTGTTGACGTTGCTGGCTGAGGCCGGTGACAGTGCCGCTGATCCGATACCAGTGGGGATGGAAACTGATCGTGGCCTGTGGGTGGCGGCGCTGCGAGAAACTGGCCGGGTGATTTATCCGATCAACCCGTTGGCGGCTTCGCGGTATCGGGCACGGTATGCGGTGTCGGGGGCCAAATCCGATGGTGCCGACGCGGTGCTGCTGGCCAATATTGTGCGCACCGACCCCGGCGCGCACCGCCCATTGCCCGCCGACACCGAGTTGGCCCAGGCGATCCGGGTGCTGGCCCGCGCTCAGCAAGACGCGGTATGGGCACGTCAACACATCGGCAACCAGATTCGCGATGTGCTCAAAGATTTCTACCCGGCGGCCATCACCGCGTTCGCCGACCTGCCCGAGGGCGGGCTGGCTCGTCGAGATGCGCGCACCATCTTGGCTGCTGCACCAACCCCCACCCAGGCGACCAAGCTGACCCCGGCCCGACTGCGCCGACTGCTGGCCAAGGCCGGCCGCCGCCGCCATCTCGACCGTGACATCGAACGGTTGCGGGAGGTGTTCACCGACACCTACCTGCACCAACCACCGGTCGTGGAGAACGCGATGGGTATCCAATTGGCAGGGCTGCTGGGTCAGTTCGAGGCTGCCTGCACCACTGCTGCTGATCTCGCCGAGGCGGCAACCGCCCATTTTGAGCAGCACCCGGACTCCACGATCATCACCAGCTTCCCCGGACTGGGGAACCTGGCCGGTGCCCGGGTACTCGCCGAGATCGGTGATGACCGCGCCCGCTTCACCGACGCCCGCGGACTGAAAGCATTCGCCGGAGCCGCGCCGATCACCCGCGCCAGCGGCAAGAAAACCCTCGTGTTGCACCGCCATATCAAGAACCGGCGCCTGGCCGCCGTGGGTCCCATCTGGGCTTTGGCATCGCTGCGCGCCTCGCCGGGCGCCCGTCGCCACTACGACACCCGCCGCGCCGCAGGAGACTGGAACCACCAAGCCCAACGACATCTGTTCAACAAATTCCTCGGCCAACTCCACCACTGCCTGCAAACCGGCCAGCACTACACCGAACATCTAGCCTTTCCACCTCCTCCCTCGCTCGTGGCTTGACTTTTAACTTCGTGAGATGTCTTTCTTGTTTCTCGGCAAGGTGTCGCGCTGTGGCGATGGTGGGTTCTCGGCATTAAGCTTTGTCTAGGGCTGTTACCGCTCTCGAATAAATCCCGTTAGAAATTTACTAATCTCTGCGGCGAGCACTGTCATGAAAGAAGTCGAAAACCCATCTACACAGTGCGGTAGCTCAATGCTGAGTTCGCCATTGAGGCTGGCAACGGTAGCCATAACCGGTCCGGTTCCGTTTTTTAAGTGATAGGATTCCCGAAAAGGCATAAAGCGCAGATTCTCGACCTTCAATCCGCCGATGTCCCGCGGCATTTCCCATGCGCCTAAATTAGAGACATATGCGCTCGTTGCAAAAATCTGCGTCAATTTATGAAAAGGCAATTCATGGGCTCGCAAGAGAAGTAAAAGCTCATAAAACTTCTCATCTGATTCAGATGTCCGAACTAGGCTAGCTCGTATTGATTTCGCGAAATCAAACGGATCGGATTCCGGCGAGACTTCCGCGCGGTAAAAATGTGTGGAAACACAGGGGTGTATAACATCATTGCCGATGCCCAGGAAAGGCCGCAGGTTTATTGGTGAGGTGCAAGCCATGGTATTGGAATCCTGTTTTCCAAGCAATTTCCTGATAGCAAAAATAACCGCAGCGCAGACAAGGCCATGCAGACTCGTGTTCCGCTCGCGCGCCAATAATCGAAGAGCCTGCGAATCGGAATCCGGAAAGGATATTCTTGCTACGTCAACGCGCTCACCTTCGCAAACGCCCGGTTCTGGCGGTTTTTTCCCGTTGTGCTGATATGGGAGAGACAGGGCCTGTCGTGTCGCCTCTTCAATCCGCTTGGTCTGATATGCGGAGAACTGACCTTCCGCTATTTTATCCCACAACCCCCGCTCGGGATCCCATGAGTCAGGTGCATTATCGAAAACGCTAGGAGAACTATCAATAATACTGCGTCGAGACGCCTTGAGAAGCCGGTCATATTCGAGAAGCAGATTCCGATAGATCGCCAAGAGATTCACGCCATCGCCCGCAATATGGTCACCGCAGAACACGAATTTTGACGCTGGCGAGCCCTGGAGAAGCACGGCGCGAACGAGAGGGCCGCCGGTGCGCAGGGGCTTGCAGTATTCCTCCCGCAAAGAGCTCTCCTCTAAAGGGCGAACTTCGAGCGAGGGTATCTCCTGCGAGGGCAACTCCGAAAGAAATGGCACCTCAGCGTCCGCATTGACGAAACATCGCATCACGCGGTAACCGCGCAACATTTTTGCAAACGCCTGCGCCAAGAGCTGCGCGTCAACATCGCCGACGAGTTCGGCATGTACAACACCGCGACTTTTTTCGCGAAGATAGAACCGCTGTATAGGATCTAAAAATATCATGTCAGCGCAACACGCTCCATTTTCAATAATATTTTTGGCAGGCCAGTATCTGGGCGGCCGGGTCTGCCGGATTAATGGTGTAAGTGGAATTTTCGGTTCGAAGGTTTCGCTTCCCAGCATGCAGTCGGCGAAGGCTAGTGTTAAGGCGTTCAAGGCTGGTTTCCAGCGCGTAGTCCATCGCTTCTGTCCGGTCCCGGTCAGGTCGAGCGACTGGGTGGCTAAGTGTTGCCATTTCAGGGCGGCTTGCTCAGTCGGGAAGGCGGCCCCTGACCTGCACGGCGCGGCGGTAGCGGGCCTTCAACGATTCGATCGCATTGGTCGAGCAGATCACCTTCCTTATCTCGGTGTCGTAGTCCCGGAAACGGGATGGATTCGTCCCAGGCGTTGCGCCACAAACGAATTGTTGCCGGACACCGGTGCCCCCACGCGGCGTCGAACGCGTCCAAAGCCTCTGCGGCGGCGGTGCTGTTGACCGCGTCGGATTGGTCGCCCTTGCGATGGTGTCGCGGTGCTGGCCGGGATGTCAAGAAGGGCGCCGACAGCGTTGATGCGCAGCGCCGGTAGAACTAGAGCGCTAATCGAGAGATGTTCGAGAGCTTCTCCAGATCCTCTTGTGCGCGATTGCATCCGGTTGTCGACGCTGTAGAGTCGCCGCGGACGCCATTGACCTTGGGGTCCATAGGGTTTCGCGCCCGAACTGTGCGGGATCGGGGTCTGAAAACTGTGCGGGATCAGGTTTGAGATAAGGAGATTCGACGTTTTAACGCCGGTAGCTAACGCAGCCATTGACCCGCCAGCCGGGTCGGGCCGCTGGTCTTGAGATACCCACACAATTCTTCCAGGAAAGCCGCAACCTCGGCATGAATGTCCGCAGCATGAGCATCCAGATTAGCTATCCCACTACCGACGCAGAGAGAACCAATGGCCTCGTACCGACCACGTATCCAGTGTCCAACTCCAAGGGGCAAGTACAACCTGAGTCGTGTTTGCGGCTCGCATATTGGTGCAGCTCGTTAACTGCTTAGTTACTGGAGATTTCGATGGAAGATTTGGAGCGCGAAACGGTGCGCGGTGTTGCTACCTGTATGAGGTGGCAGGATGGTAGAAAACCCTTAACTCGCGCAGAGCAGGGAATTTTGGCCTCCGAGTTGATGGGCGAGCATACGTCTTCTATTTACAACACTTGTGAGTGTCTGGAGATCGCCGGACCGGTCGACGCGTTGGCCTTGGAACGTGCAATACAAATCGCGCTTTCAGAGAATGAGACCTTCTCTGCGCGCTTCGTCGACGTTGGAGACGGTGCTCGAATCTGGACAGGCGATGAAAAGCAGCCACACGTAGAATGCGTCGATATCGCACCCGGGGAAGACCCGTGGCAATATGTAAAAAGTCGTGTCGAGACGCATCTTTCTAGTCGCGTAGATTTGATGGAAAACGCACTGCCCGTGCAATATCTCTACCGGGATGGCAGCGGGCATGTTTATTGGCCTATCAATATGCACCATATCATATTGGATGGATATAGTTACACACTTCTCACCAAAAGGGTTGCGCAATTATACAATTACCTGGTTATGGGTGGCGAATATCCCCATAATTGGACGGAGACGAGGGATGCTCTGTATGAGGAGGAGCAGTCTTACGAAGATTCGGAAAGGCGTGCTGAAGACCAGTGTTACTGGTCGGCAGAGCTTTCGGGCATTGATGAGGGCGCTGTCAGTCCGAAGGACGACATCGGCGCTGCAAGTGCCTACTCGCGGGAATTGGTGAGTTTCGAAGGGGAGCAAGCAGAGCTTCTGCAGAAGATTTCCCAACAGTACGGGGTCTCCGCAATAGAGGCGCTCGTGGCTGCGGTCGTCTATGTGGTGCATCAGATTGAGGCCAGTCGGGACACTGTCATCGGCGTAACAACTATCGGCAGGGCGGGTAGTCGAGCGTTGCGTGCCTACGGAACCTCTTCAAATGTGCTTCCGCTGAGGGTAAGAGTGGACATGGAAGACAGTGTCGGCGGTTTTTTGAAGAAGGTGCGGGAAAAAATAGATGGCTTGCGTCGGCATCAAAGGCATCGTATCGAAGACGTACTGATGAACCTTGGCATTTCCGGGGTGGATCAGAGCCTGTATAGGACAACGGTGAACGTCGTGCCGTTCGGGCATGATATCGAATTGGCCGGATGCTCGACTAAAGTTCACTACATATCCGGAGGCGTGAGCGAAGCGCTGCTGTGCAATATTCGGAAGTCTGCCGACGGTTTCTTCGTCCACGTCGACGAAGATGAAGAGCGAGTTGCGGCAAAGTCGTTTGCGGAACGGCTCGAACGTGTCATCGCGCAATTTGCTTCATGCGGCCCGGACGAAATGCTTACAAAGACGTCGGTGCTCACTCGGCAGGAAGACGAGGCGTTGGCTAGGCCCGACGTGCTGGCCGACTGGGACGACGAGTCGTTGACGATAGACAAGGCGTTTGAGAACGTCGTTAAGGAGCGGCAGGACGCTGTTGCTGTTGTCGACGGAGCGCTGTCGTACACGTACCTGGAAATCGATGAACGAGCCGACCGTGTCGCTCGTAGCTTGACCGAAATGGGCGTGCGGCCAGGCGATCTCGTGGGTCTGATCACAGAACGCGGCGCTGACATGGTCGTGGCGATGCTGGCAATCATGAAGTGCTCCGCGACATATCTGCCCATAGATCCTCGGTACCCGCTGACAAGGGTCGCCGATATTTTGGACGACGCTGGGTCGAAAGCGCTTGTGCACGACGGCGTTGCGCACACGCGGCAGCTTGCCGAGGATGCGGCGGCGCGCCTGCAAGCGTCGGTGGTCGTAGACATGAGTCGCGCGGCGCAAGACCGCGCAGACGTAGGTCTTGATGGTCAAAGCGCGGCCCGCAGCGACGATATCGCCTATGTTCTTTACACCTCGGGGTCGACGGGGAAGCCGAAAGGTGCGCGCATCACCCACAAAAATGTGCTGTCGCTGCTGCGGTCGTGTGGCGAGGTGCTGCCAGTGGGCAAGGACGACGTGTGGACCGTCTTCCACTCGTATTCGTTCGATTTTTCCACATGGGAGATCTGGGGTTCGCTGTTGACCCGAGGCAGGCTTGTGGTTGTGTCGACGGGCGACAGTGTGGACCCGAACAATTTCGCTCAGCTCATCAGGCGTGAGCAGGTGACTGTGTTGAGTCAAACGCCTACGGCGTTCAGCCAGCTCGCGCGCGCGGCGAGTGGCGCCGATTTGCGGAGCGTTCGCGTAGTGGTGTTCGGCGGCGAGGCGCTAAACCCGAAAGCCCTTACCAAAGCCGTGAGCCATTTGGACGGCTTCGATCCGGTACTGGCAAACATGTACGGGATCACGGAGACCACCGTGCACACCACGCTAAAGGTGTTGCGCGTCAACCAGCTAGACGGCTTTGCCGCGCATAAGAATGGCAGTCCCATCGGCCGCGAGCTTCCCGGCATGGGGATATTCGTCCTGGACGGGCGCCGGAAACCGAGGCCGTTTGGCTGCGTCGGCGAGTTCTACGTCGTGGGGACGGGCGTGGCGGACGGGTATGTCAACCGTGCAGCCCTGACAAGAGAAAAGTTCCTAGACCTCGAGGTCGGTGGCCGGACGCTGCGTGCCTACCGAACGGGCGACCTTGGTTCGCGGGAGGCTGATGGCGAACTCTACTACTACGGCCGGAGTGACAACCAGGTCAAGATACGCGGGCACCGGATAGAGACCGCCGAGGTAGCCACGGCGATCATGCGTCATCCCGATGTGCGAGAGGCATGGGTTCTCGCGGCTTCTCCACCGTCCGAAGAGCGTGGGGCCACTACCGTTTTGGTGGGCTATTTCATAAGTGCGCGGCGGGGTTTGTCGACCAAGGAGGTCCTGGACTTTTTGGCCGAGACCCTGCCCGCCTACATGATCCCGGCATTCCTCGTCGAAATCGACGGCGTCCCCCTTACCGCCAACAACAAGCTCGACGTGAAAAAGTTGCCGGACCCTTGGGCGACGTTCGGCGCTGGGGTTACGTCTTCGCAGGGCGCGGTGGATCGCGAAGAGACCGACCCTTGGCTCCGGATGCTGATCTCGAATTTCGAAGAAGTCCTACATCTACCTGCAGGCAGTGTGAACGCCGGGGGCAATTTCTTCGAACTTGGCGGTCACTCGATCCTCGCGGCCACGCTATTGATGAGAATTCGCAAAAGCGTTGAGGAATCGGGCGCGCAGGTTTCCCTCGGAGTATCTGAGATTTTCCGCAACCCCACCCCGCGGGGACTCCGGTCCCGGTTGCGATTCGCCGAGATCCCGGCTGACGCTCTGACACGGGCCGAGGCGAAAGGTGAACCGGACCGGACACAACCAGGCGAAGCCATGAAACCGATGACGCCTGCGTTGAGCTTCGAACAGCTGGGCATGTGGTTCCTCCACAAGTCAAACCCGCAGGAAACCGCTTACAACATCGGTTTTTCCGTTTCCCTCCCGGAGGATGTCGATGCCGTTCTGGTGGCTGAGGCACTCCAACTGACGGTGGATCGGCACGAGAGCTTGCGTACGACCTACCAGGAGGACAGCCGGGGGGTTTGGCAGCGCGTCCACCCGCCAGGGGAGCGGAAAGTCGCTGTGCCAGTGGAAGACGTCTCGCCGGACGAGTTCGACAGCGCGGTCAAAAAGGGACTGGCCCGAACCTTCGACTTGCGTGCGGACCTTCCGATCGCCGCACGGATCGTCCGAGCTCTGGGAAGGGAGCAAGCGTTCGTATTCGTGATCCATCACATCGCGATAGACGGCTGGTCGTTGTCGCTCTTCGCGCGGGATCTGTCCCTGGCATATCAGAAGCTCCGAGACGGAGTCGAGGTCGACTGGCCCGCTGTTACGTTCCACTACAGTGACTATTGCGCGCTCGTCAACGCGGAGCGGCGCAGTTTAACGCTGCTGGGCGGCACGGACGATTCGCCTGAGAAATACTGGAAGGAAAGACTGCGCGCTATCCCTGCCGAGGTGTCTACGCATGGCGCGGAGCACAGGCGAGGGTCTGACGGCGGATCGAACGCGGCGATGTTGGAGCAGGAGATGCCGTCGTCGGTGTTCGACGAGGTGCGAGACGCTGCCCGCCACTCGAACGTCACAGAATTCTCTGTGCTCCATGCGGCGTTGGCGTTGACGCTGCACAGCGCTGGGTTCGGCGTTGACATCGTAATTGGGACGCCTGTGTCGGCGAGAACTAGCAAAGAGTTGGAAGCAACGGTGGGCATGGTCGCCAACTCTGTGCCACTGCGGACCCAGATCCGGAGCAATTTCACCTTGGCGGATTTCCTGCACGAGGTTTGGGATTCAGACGTGGCCGATATCCGCTACCAGGAATATCCGTTCGCGAAGATCGTGGACTTGATCAACCCTCCTCGCAGGCTTGGTGTGCATCCGATTTTTCAAATCATGCTTAGCTTGCAGAACGTTCAACCCGCCGTGCTCAAGCTAGGGTCGCGCTCCCACAATCTTGTGCCTGCGATGAACAAGGCTTCGAAGTTCGACCTATTCTTCGATGTGGTGCCGCCCGAAGGCTTTGAAATGGGCCGTGTGCGGGTAGAGTTCGACACACGCCTGTACGGCGAAGAGTTCGTAAGTACGCTGCTCACGCGGTTCTTCGCGGCATTGCGCGTTGTGCGGTTTTCCCTGGGGGAGAAGGTCGGAGCCGCTTCGGAAAGGCTTGCAACAGAATTCGCGCTCCCGCCCTGCCGCGAGCGGAGCGCGGCGGAGGAAACGCGCGAGCGTATCTCCGCGCTGAACTCGGTGGGCGAGTGCTTCGCTCGTCTGATGTCGGACGGGCCCCGGCCAGTCGTGCATGCGTATTACGTCCCGGTGCGCGAAGGCGCCATCACAGCGGTATCGGCCGTGGTGGCCGAGCTGTCCGGAGCGTATGACATCGTCCCCTGTGCGGTGAGTTCTATACCGAGGATGCCTGACGGCGAGGTCGACGAAGCCACGCTGGCCGCGATTGCTGGCGACGGCGAGGATCAGATCCGTTCGTGGACGCAAGAACTCCGTGCGTTGCCCGGTGTCCTGGCCGTCTCGGTCGACCGCGAGTACGCGGGCCAGGTGAGCTCGCCGCTCGAAATCGACATGAACGAGGTAGCGAAGCGCTTCATCAGAATCGACTCGTCGGAAACGACCGGTGTGGGACAAGACTGCGGCGACGCGATAGCCGTCAGCCATGGCCAGAAGCTCGGCGTCGAAACGCTGGAAGCTTGGTCAGACGTCCTGCTGCGAGCGATCTCCCGAAATGTGGAGGAGAGTATCGTCCACATCGATAAAGCAGGTGTAGTCGTACGATCCGATTACGCAGAACTGCTATGGGAAGCCAAAGCACTGCTGGCCAGGCTGAGGGACTTGGGGCTCGCTGTCGGGGACAAGGTCGTTTTTCAGCTCGACAACAGCAAGCAGTTTATCGCCGCGCTATGGGCATGCATACTCGGTGGATACATCGCGGTCCCGATGACCGTCGTCAACTCGTTCTCAGCAGGCCGGGTTGCCGCGAAAAAGCTGGCGGTCGTCCTCGAACTGCTCGATTTCCCAGTAGTTCTCGGCGGTGACGCTGAGCTTGGCGAGTTGTCGGGCATGCGCGACCTCTTCGACAAGGAACTCATGCGCACGGTGAGCATCGACGAGCTCCAATGCGCCCCTGAGGCTTTCTGCGCGCAGGAACGGGCCTGGCATAGCCCAGATCCAGACGACGTGTTCTTGATGCTCATGACCTCCGGCAGCACGGGTAGGCCGAAAGCGGTGCGGCTGACGCACCGCAACGTGCTCGCGCGCAGCGAGGGCGCGACGGTCATGAACGAGCTCACCGCGCAAGACGTGTCATTCAACTGGATACCGCTTGACCACGTGACCGGAGTGGTGATGTCGCATCTGCGGGATGTGTATCTGGGTTGCCGCCAGATACACGCGGCCACATCGTGGGTCCTTGAGGATGTCTTGCGGTGGTGGGAACAGGTTGACCGCCACGACGTGACAGTGACCTGGGCTCCGAACTTCGCGTTCGGATTGGTGGCGGAGAGAGCCGCGGCCATCGCCGACAAGCCGTGGGATCTGCGCAGTGTCCGCCATATCACCAATGCGGGCGAGATGGTGGTCGCAGAAGTCGTGCAGGCGTTCCTGCGCGCGTTGGCTCCGAAAGGGCTCGCACCCGACGTGGTGCATCCAGGCTGGGGCATGTCCGAAACCTGTTCCGTTGTAACGGACTCCGTGTTCCGGCAGGAAGACCACAAACCCACCGACACCTGTGGCAGCAAGGACGGTTTCGTGAGCTGCGGGCAGCCCTACCCGGGATTCAGCATGCGGGTAGTTGACGAGTGCAACAACGTCCTTCCTGAGGGAAAGGAAGGACGTTTCCAAGTGCGGGGCGCGTCTGTGACGTCGGGCTACTTCAACAACGACGCGGCGAACACATCGTCGTTCACCGCGGACGGCTGGTTCGAGACCGGAGATCTTGCGCTAATCCGCAATGGCGAGCTTTACCTGACCGGGCGCGTCAAGGACGTCATCATCATGAACGGGGTGAACTACTACAGCCACGAGATCGAGCGGTGTGTGGAGGAATTGCCTGAAGTTCTGCGGTCTTACGTTGCAGCGTTCCCGGTGCGGGGCAAAAACGCGAAGACGGACGAATTGGCGGTGGCCTTAGTCGCCGCAGGAGGCGACGCTGCGAGGGACAGCGCGTTGTACCAACAGGTCCGGAATAAGATCAGAGACGACATCGGGGTGACGCCGCACTATACGTTCTTGGTGTCCAAGGCGGACATACCGAAGACAGAGATCGGGAAAATCCAGCGGAGCGCACTCGCGAAACGTCTGCTCAACGGGGACTTCGACCGGGAGATAGAGGCAGGTAAAAGAGCGCTCGGGCTAATTGCCAAGTTCCCGAACTGGTTCTACGCTCCCACGTGGCACGCGAAGAACGCCGTCCCTTCAAGCTCGCCGAAGAGCGCCGTCATCATCTGCGACGACTCGCAGCGGTCTTCGGACATGGCGCTGAGCGTCCAAAACAACCTCGTCCAGGCAGGTTGTTCGGCGGTGATCGTTCGGCTGGGGGACCGATGGGCCAACGATGGCGAAGACGACTACGCCGTCAACGTGGAGGACCAGGCTGACTACCTCGCCTCGCTCCGCGATATTGCGGAGCGTCGTGGACAGATCGATTCGATCGTGTTCCTTGGCGGTTTCGGCCAAAGTGAGAGCGTCGATGACGACGATTACTACGGCCAGCGGCAACGGGTGACACTTGACAGCCTGTTCCTACTTGGCAAAAGCGTGGCCGCAATGAGAGAGGAATTGCCGAGAACGCGGCTATGTCTGGTGAGCCTTGGCTCGCAAAGCCTCCCCAAAGGAGGAAGGGCTTGCCCGATCACGTCGGCGGCAGCAGCGCTGTTGCGTTCAGTCGCGAGCGAGGCAGACCACATTGCTGTCGTCCATCTCGACCTGGAATTCCCCGAAGCCGAAACGGTCGTCCGCGAGCTCTCCTTTGACGAGGCGGACATGGCAGTCGCGTATCGGGCGGGTCGCCGTCACGTGTTCGGGCTGAGCAACGTGGTGGCGGATAGCCTCGACCTGGGCAGATCTATCGCCGCGAACGGATTCCACGTCGTCACAGGAGGTTTGAGTGGCGTCGGCTACGAGGTGTGTAGCCGGTTGTTGCGCGGCGGGGTCCGCAGGCTCTTGGTTCTCGGCAGATCCGAGCCGGGCTCCCCGAGCTGGCAGGAGGCCGCAGACCGGAGCCTCGCCAGCCTTACCCGGCGAGCCGATGTCCGCTATCACAGCGTTGACGTTGCCGACTCGGCTTCGCTTTCTCAAGCCGTCGCCGAAGCGGCGCAGGCCTGGCGCGAGGCGCCCGCGCATTTCTGGCATCTCGCCAGTAGCTGGGAGTCCAGACCGGTGGCCGCGCACACACTGGAGTCGTGGCGGGCTTCGTTGCGCTCGAAGATTCACGGTGCGCTCGCGCTGCGGCGAGTCTCCGACGGCTCCGTCCCCATCACCTTCTTTTCCTCGGTGAACGGGATCTACGGCGGAGCAGGGGCGTCAGCGTACGCCGCGGAATGCGCGTTCGTCGATGCGATGGCCCAATCAAGTGGCGGTTTGGCGCGGAGCATCGCGTGGAGCGCGTGGCATGGGGTCGGTCGGAATGGTACGCGAGACGAGCTTTCGTTGGCCGAGCGTCGTGGATATGTCTTGCTCGAACGCGACCAGGCGCTCGATTCGCTCGAGATCTCGACGTTTCTGCCAGGTAGCCGCCTCGTTGTAGGGATCGATGGATCATCTGTGTACCAGAACCGGATGATCGCGCGCGCCCCAAGCCGGGTGGACAGATTGACAGCGACTGTGCGCATGGCGGAGAGCACAGATATGCGGGCATTGGTGAGTGAAGCCCAAGAGTCGGCGCAGCGCTGGCGGATCGGAGAGCAGTGGACGCTGCAGAACGCCGAGACAGGAAAAGCCGACCATGCCGACGGCCAGGCAGGGCGGCCTGATTCGAAGTTAACCGAGGCTATGTCGTCAATCACCGAGGTCTGGCGTCAGCAGCTGGGGATCGAGTATGTCGATGTCGACAAGAATTTCTTCGACATGGGCGCGAACTCGTTGACTCTGTCCGGCGCTTTGTATCTGCTACGGGAAAGACTGACGGATCGTCTCGTCATGGTGGACCTGTTCCGTTTTCCGAACACCAGAAGCCTTGCCGCGCATGTGAGCGACCATCTACTCGTCGACCAGCCGACCGATAACACAGCTGTGGACGCGCAAGGGGCAGAGACCGGGCCGGAAGAATCCATCGAGGAGGACGTTGCCGTGCTGACGGCGGCAACACGAGTCGAGAAGCGGCAGCGGAATCGCTCGCGACGAATCGTGCGAAAGCGCAGCGCGCAATAGAACGAGCCCGATATCAGTTTTCTAAGACGAGGTATGCGCATTGAGTCGTATGACGAACGACGGATACGGTGATTCCGCGGTTGCGGTGATCGGCATGGCGTGCCGGTTTCCGGGCGCGGAGAGCGTCGGGCAATTTTGGGACCAATCGCTGAGCGGGACGGTGGCCAGCCGGGAAGTGACCAAGGACGAGTTCTCCCGCGTGCTCGGTGACTCGCACGACGAGGCGTGGGACAACCCGAACCTGGTGAAGACCTGTTTCCCTGTCGCGGCCTTCGACCGCTTCGACCACGAGTTCTTTGGATACACTCCGTACGAGGCGGCAATCCTCGATCCGCAACAACGCGTGCTGCTGGAAGTTGCCTACCAGGCGCTTGAGGCTTCCGGCCATATCCGCGACCGGTCCCGGACCCCGATCAGCGTGTACGCCTCGGTCGCCGACAGCAGATACCTGTCCTCGTTTCTGTACCCGAAGTTCGGCGGCGGGCCGGGCACCGTGGAGCTGATGCACGCCTCCACGGCCAACTCGGTCGGGACGGCGGCTCCGCGGGTTTCGTATCACCTTGGCCTCACCGGCACAAGCCTCTCGGTCCACACTGCGTGCTCTAGCTCCCTCGTCGCCATTCACCTCGCCTGCCAGGACTTGCTCGAATACAACTCCGACACCGCGCTTGTCGGGGCCTGCTCTATTAACCCGACGGTCTTCGCAGGGTACGTGTACATCCCAGGGGGGCCGTTCTCTCCTGACGGGATATGCCGCCCCTACGACGCGAAAGCTAACGGCACGGCCCCTGGCGATGGCGCGGCGGCGGTGGTCCTCAAGCGATTAGAGGACGCGATCCGCGATTCGGACCATATCCATGCCGTCATCAGGGGCAGCTCGGTCAACAACGACGCGAGACGGAAAGTGGGATTCAGCGCGCCGAGTGTTGCGGGCCAACACGAGGTGATCGACAACGCGTTGGCCAGTGCCGGCGTGATGGCCGAAACCGTCGGCTACATCGAGGGCCATGGCTCGGCAACCGCGCTGGGCGACTCGATTGAGGTCGCCGCGCTCACCCAAGCGTACGGTGAATCCACGGGCCGGAGGAACATCTGCGGACTCGGGTCGGTCAAAGGCAATATCGGCCATTTGAGCGTCGCGTCAGGAATCGCCGGGTTTATTAGGGCGACATTGGCCGTCGAACGTGGCTTGATACCGGCCACCGCGAATTTCGAAGCCGAAAACCCCGAGCTCCGGTTGGGCGACAGCCCGTTTTGGGTCTCGAAAGACTCGATGGCGTGGAACTGTCCCGGCGCGCACGGGCGCCGCGCTGGGGTCAGCTCGTTGGGCATCGGGGGCACAAACGCACATCTCATCCTCGAACAGTTCCGCCCCGAGGAGGACGTCGTCTCGCCCGGCATCCCGGTCGCGCATGGCGAGCCCGCATGGGAGGTCATCCCGGTCAGCGCCCACACCGCGGACAGCCTTCGCAACAACCTGCGCGCCCTGGCCGATTACCTCAAGCAGCGCGAACACGCTTCCTTGAGCGACGTTGCGGCCTACGTGCGCTCGCATCGCGAGCAATTCAGGTATCGCTCCGCCGTCGTCGCGGACTCACGCGAGGGTGCGGCGGCGGCGCTCGCGGACCAATCTCGCCGCGGCGTTTTGCCGCTTGCAGCCGATGGCGTGAAAGTGTGCTTCGCTTTTCCCGGTGGGGGAAGCCAATACCCTGGCATGGGCCGAGAGCTCTATCGCTCCATCGAGCCTTTCCGGGCTTCGGTGGACGAATGCGTCCGGCTGCTTGGCGACGACGGCGCCAAGATCCGAGACTCATTTCTGCGCGACACGGAGATGCTGCAGTCGGAGGGACTCGTCGCCCTTGCCGTGGTGGAGTACAGCCTGGCCCAAACTCTCATAGCCCACGGAATCGAGCCAACGGTGATGGTCGGGCATTCTCTCGGCGAGTACGTCGCGGCGTGCCTGGCCGGAGCGTTGAGGCTCGAAGACATGTTGTACCTACTCGCAGAGCGGTGCCGGTTGCTCGATCGAGTTCCCGGAGTCTCGGTGAGCGTTCCTTTGGCCGAAGAGGACATTCTGCCGCACCTCACCGCAGGTGTGTCGCTGGCCGCTGTCAACACCCCATCGTCCTGCCTCGTCTCGGGGGACGAGGCGTCTGTGGCCGCATTGGAGAGGAAACTACTAATCAAGGGAGTGCAATCGCGGAGGATCGCCCTGACCATCGCGCCGCATTCGCATTTGCTCGACAATCACCTCCACGTATTCCGCGATGCTGCGGCGACAGTTGCCCCGCGCGAGCCCGCGCGCCCATACGTGAGCATGCTCGAAGGCAGATGGGCGGGATCGGAGCAACGGATCGATGCGGAATACTGGGTGCGCCACCTGCGGTCGACAGTTCGGTTCGCCCAAGGCGCGCACACGCTCTTCGGGACGGGCGGGGCGGCGAAACCCGACCTTATCCCCGACGTGGTGGTCGAAATCGGCCCTGGCGACACGTTGGTCAAATTTCTCAGGGCCAGCGTCGGCGAGCAGGCGCAGTTCGCCGATGTGCAGACGATGCGCAAGGCGAAGGGCAGCAATCCGGACACCCGTATGCTCCTAGCGAGCCTCGCCGCCTTGTGGGAACAAGGCGCGGCAGACATGCCGCCCAGAGCGGCCGTACCCCGCAACCGACTTGGCGGGGATTACCCGCGGTACGCGTTCGACCGGGTCAAGGCGTGGGTAGGCGACGGAACGCGGACCGCGCGCGCACGGCAGGCCGAGGAAGAACGCGTGTACGACGCGAACAAGGCTTTCCATGAGCACGACCTCGGTGAGCGCGAATTCGAGCGCCTCGCCGCCGAGTACCGCGTCGATGTGTCGCGGCGCGAAGAATACCGAGTGGTCTACGACCTGTGGAAGAAACGACTGGGGAACATGCGCGCGTCGGTCACGGGAAACTTCTTCGACCTCGGGGGAGATTCCATGCAGGCGGCGCTTCTGGCCGCTGAGATCTGCGAGAAAACGAAATTCTCGATGACCGCACAAGCGGTGATCGAGAACCCGACCCTGCGTGGGCTCATCGGATTTCTCGTCGAGCGGCCGGGCGAAGACGGCTGCGCTGAGAAATTTCCGGTGCTGCTCAGCCTCAGGCAGGACGGCGACCGGCCGCCGCTGTTCTGCTTCCACCCGGGTAGCGGCATCTCGTGGGCGTACCTCAAACTGCTCAAGTTTTTCGAGGAGGGCCAGCCCGTGTACGCACTGCAGTCCACAGGGCTGGACGAAAGGTCATACGTCGCGCACAGTTTCGACGCGATGGTTCAGCAGTACATCGGCCTCATAAGTTCGGTCTGGCCGAGCGGGCCGTACCGACTGTTCGGCTGGTCTTACGGCGGTGTCGTTGCCCACGCGGTCGCCGAAAAGCTGCTGCGCGCGGGTGAGGATGTCGATTTCGTGATCATGGCCGATAGCCCCGCCCCCGCGACCTTCCCGACCGACGAAGAAGCCGTCGTTGGCATTGTCGAGTCGTTCATGGGGCGGTTGCTCGATGCGCAAGATCCTGCTGCCGATGTCACCGCCTTGCTGTCCTATGACGATTTGACACGGATCCGAAACGTTGTGCGCAACAACATCTTGGTCGTCAGCCAGTATCGGCCTGCAAGGTTGGATTGCGAAGTCCATTTCATCGATGCAATGCGAGCGGACGAGACAGATTCGGACTGTGTTGACCCGTCGGGTCTGCCGGATAAATCTGCGGCCTGGCAAGAATATTGCGCGCACGAATTGCTGGTTCACGGCGTCGATTCCGACCATCACACCATGCTCGAGGGGGACAGCCTGAACGCTGTGGGAGCCATCCTCCAGGACGTGTTGGCCGGTGGGGACAGAGTCGTTGCCGCAGCGGCAGACCGGGCGGCAGGCTCGCGGTGACCAGGACACAAACCAGGGCTTGAGCGAGGCCCGATCTCCATGTGGAACGCAGTGCCGAGCCGATGGGAACGAACGTTATGGAAGAAGTGTACGAACCGGAGGACGCGTTGCCGGTCGAGTACTCGCGGACGCTGGAGAAAGTTATCATGCAGCACGCTCATTCAGAGATCGTCGGCATGCAGCCCGAATCTGACTGGATCCTGCGCGCGCCGTCGTTGCAGAAAAAGATGATCCTCGTGGCCAAGGTTCAGGACGAGGCTGGTCACGGTCTTTTGCTCTATTACGCGGCTGCCACGCTGGGGATCACGTATGAGGCGTTCATGGGGGAATTCCTCAAACGGCAGGTCCGGCATTCAGCGGCTTTCGACCACCCGAGCCTGACGTGGGCAGACGTCGGGGCTATCGCTTGGTTAACCGACGGGGCGGCAAGCGTCAACCAAAGGCCACTCTGCCGCACCTCTTACGGCCCCTACGCCCGCGCGATGCAGAAAATATGCCTTGAGGAGGCGTTCCATGTCCGGCAGGGCTGGGAGTTGCTGCGCGAGCTGGCCCACGGCACCGACGAGCAACGCCAGATGGCGCAGGACGCGGTCGACCGTTGGTGGTTTCCCGCATTGGCCTTCATCTTCGGCCCGCCGGACACCTTCGTCGTGCCAGACCCAAGCGGTGGGGAAACAGGCTCTGTCGCGTTCACGGCCGCGACAGAGAACGGCATCAAATGGAGAATCCGATTCCATTCGAACGATCAGTTACGGCAAAAATTCATCGACCTCGTTGTGCCGCAGGCGAAACAACTCGGGCTTTCGCTCCCGGACCCGGCGATCGCTTGGGACGAGCAAGCGGGGCATTATCGCTACACGCCGATCAGCTTGCGCGCATACCGAGATCTCATTCGAAAGACCGAACAGTGCTCCCAAGAACGGTTCGAACGTAGGAAAAAAGCCCACGAGGACGGGGCTTGGGTGCGCGCGGCGTTACGCCAGACGCAGTCGGCGTCCACGCGAACGATACGACGTGGAACGCCGGTCCACGCCTTGGAGGAGCAGTGACCATTCACGATTCGCTCATACAGTGGGAAGTGTTCATTCGTTCTCGAAAAGGAATAGCCCACCAGCACGTTGGCGCCATTCTCGCCGTATCGCCAGAGCATGCCCATTACAACGCCCGTGCGCTGTACGCGCGCAGAGGGGAGCCGGCTTCCGTGTGGGTCGTGCCCTCCGAGACGATCTACAACGGAGAGACCGAGAAATACGAGTCGTATTTCAACAATGTACGGAGCAAGCCGTTTCGGAACGCGGGAAAATATTCGCCCATATCTACGGAAGAGCGGCTATCGCCCGGCCGCGACACGGCGCAATGAAAGTCCAGAGCGCGCTTCTCGAGTTCACGCTGCGCTTGGCGGACAATGCACTGGTCCTGGCCCAGCGGCTTTGTGAATGGATCACGCGCGCGCCGGTCTTGGAAGAGGAGATGGCTCTCGCAAATATAGCCATCGATCTGCTCGGTCATGCGAAAATGCTGTACGGGGAATATGTCGCCCAAGAAGAAGGGTGCGGCGATATCGACGCGCTAATTTTCGGCAGGGAGCCCCACGGGTACAAAAATTACACAATGCTCGAAATCCCGAACGGCGACTTCGCCAGGACTATCGTCCGGCAATTGTTGTACACGACCTACTGCTGGCACCTATACGAAGACCTTTCGCGCTCCCGCTCGGAGTTCTTCGCGCAATACGCACGGGCCGCGCGATTGGACAACGAGAACCATTTGGCGCATGCCAGACAATGGGCGAAGGTGCTCGCCACAGGGACGGAGGAGAGCGGCGAACGTCTCCGAACCGCAGTGTTCGACGTCGCTCCGCACGCGAATCAACTTTTCGAAGAGGACGCGGCGCTTTCGACGATGATCGAGAAGGGCATAGCGGGCGACCCTAAGCGTTTCTACGGGAAATGGCGCGCAGACGTCGAAAGTGCGCTCGCCGAAGGCGACATCGTGTTTCCCGATGTCCCCGGGGTGCACGCCAGCGCTGCGGTGAGCCCCGATGCGCACACTGATGGTTTTGGCGACTTGATCGACACGATGCAGTCGGTGTATCGGAGCGGCCAAGGAGGATCCTGGTGACCCCGCAACCCGTGTTCGACGCTCCCCAGGATGTCCTCGACGCGTTTTCCGCGCTGGCAGACCCCGAACTGCCCTTCATGACTATCGAGGATATGGGCATGCTGCGGGGTGTCCGAGTGATCGGAGAAGCTCACATAGAAATATCGATTCTTCCGACGTATGGGGGCTGCCCCGGTTTCTGGGAAATAGAGAAAAACATCGTCGAGAAGGCGAGGAGTCTGGGTTTCGGCGAGGTCACGGTCAAACGGGTTCAGGACGAAATCTGGGATGCGGACCAGATCACGGAAAACGGTCGGAATAAATTGCTCGACCGCTCTATTCCGCTCGAAACGCCTGGAGTCGACACGCCGTGCCCCCACTGCGGGTCCAAGGATATGGCGAGCGGGTCGAGATTCGGCCTGACGCTCTGTCAGTCGTATCAGGTGTGCGGGAGCTGCGGCGAAATGTTTTCCATCGTCAAGTCGAGGGGGTGCCGCCGGTGAAGCAGCCGTATCCGGCTCGTCCCGAGCGCCTGGATTCTAGGAGCGACTGGAATGTTCTGATCACGGATGCCCGCGGAGCCGTCGCTGTCGAGCCCGTTCTCAAAAAGTTGACCGAAGACAGGGGCCGCAGGACCGTCTTGATGTATTTCGGCGCGCGGCGGGGTTCGAGCAGGGTCCACAACAGCATTTGCGAACTTAAAGACCAGCATCTCAGCACGTTCAGCATCGTGCATGTGCAGTCAGGCGGCGGGTACGCCGCGGGCATGCAAACGCCTGCGGAGTTTCGGGACACGTTGACCGCGTTCGGCTTCCGAGACACTGATCGCCTCGCCTTCTATGTGTTTGGCGAGGAAGAATTCGTAAAGATTGTGCGGTATTCAGCGCGCGCCTTGGGTTGGGAAGCCGAGGTTTCCTCGTCTGCCACCGAGCTGCTCGAGGCGAAGCCCTCGCCGCCAGGTGGCCATGGGACGGTCAGCCTGCGCGTCCGATACCGGGGCAGAAATTACGCCGTCCAAGCGCCTGCGGGCAAGCCGTGCCTTGGCGCGATCGCGGAGACCGTCCATGATATTCCGTTCTCCTGTCTGAAAGGCCTGTGCGGAATGTGCGTGGCCAAAGCCGAAGAAGGAAAGTTTCAGATGCGCGCCAACTATGTCTTAACAGAGAGAGATATCGAGGACGACTACATATTGACGTGTCAGGCCGTTTCGTTAGACCCCGTTGGCGTGATCGATTTCGATGTTTAGGAATAGGCAGGCATGAGTTTGTTACAAGGGAAGATTGCCGTGGTCACTGGCGGAACCCGCGGCA
Source organism: Mycobacterium sp. (assembly GCF_965230835.1). GTDB lineage: Bacteria > Actinomycetota > Actinomycetes > Mycobacteriales > Mycobacteriaceae > Mycobacterium. Next base: position 500,728 of record NZ_CBDDLW010000002.1, on the reverse strand, counting down.
TTGGGCGTGCGATCTCTGTTGAACTCGCCCGACGCGGCGCGTATGTCGTGATGCATTTTGGCCGGGATGAGACTGCTGCGGACAAGGCGGTGCAGCTGATCCGGAGCGCCGGCGGCGCATGTTCTGCCGTGCGGCAGGAGATCGGCACGTCCGATGTTTCCGCCGATCTTTGGAGGAAAATCCTCGCATCGCTGGAGAAGGCCGGTTTGCCCGCTGCCGTCGATATCTTAGTGAACAATTGCGGAATCACCTTGCCTCGCCATATAGAAGCCGTGCAGGAAGACGAGTTCGATAAAGTTTTCGCAATCAACACGAAAGCGCCGTTTTTCATCGCGAAGAATGGTCTTCAGAATATCTGTGACAACGGAAGGATTGTAAATATCTCTTCTGGAGTCACGCGCTTCGTCTTACCCAGGATTATCGCGTATTCCATGACGAAAGGCGCTCTCGACACCTTCAGCACGACGCTCGCCTTGCATGTGGCTCCCAGGGGGATCACGGTGAACAGTGTCTCGCCCGGTTTCACCCAGACAGACATCAATCCGACACTGAAAGACCCGAAAATGATGGCGGAGGCGGCAGCCGTCTCCGCTTTCGGCAGGATCGGCCAGCCACAGGACATAGCGCAGATCGTGGCATTCCTCGCGTCGGACGATTCCCAGTGGATCACGGGGCAGATCATCGACGCGAGCGGAGGGGGTTTCTTGGGATTTTGAATAGATGCCGACAGAAAACACCCGAGCTCGACAACGGAGAAAAGTCATGTACGCGAACGCTCTTGCCAAGGACGTGAACACGGCGAGGGATGCAAGCCCGCAACCCCAGTCGCTCACCTACGAGGAGTACATCAAACCGACGGTGTTGCGGTCTCTACAAGACTGCATCAGCGATTCCGAGGATGAAATGGCTTTCATCGTCGTTACGCAGATCACGGAATTGTTCTTTTCCCTCTTGGTCCACGAATGGTCCCTCGCCAAGACCGCCTTCCTGAGTGGGCGTCTCGACCACGCGCAGCGGTGCCTGCGCCGGAGCTTGAACGCTCTGAAATCGTTGCTGGCCAGCTGGGAGCCGATAGCACGGCTCTCGCCCCACGAGTTCGGGGCTTTGAGAAAATCGTTTCAGACCGCGTCGGGCGCGGACTCGCACGCCTACCGAGAGATGGAGGTTTTGCTTGGCAAACGGAACGCCTTCCTGGCGGCGAAATTCCAGAAGGAGCCGCCCCATGGTTCGAAGTTTTCTGAATTCTACGATTCGCCGTCCCTCTACGACGCCGCGCTCCTTTGCTTGGCGGAACAAGGTTTCGCTGTCCCCGACGAGGTGCTGCATCGAGATTTCACGCGACAGCACGAGCCGTCCGAGCAGATCGCGAAGCTTTGGGCGCATATCTATTCTTTCCCGCAAGATCATGCCCTCTTCCGAATCGCCGAGCAGCTCACGGACATCGCGGAGGCGTTTCGCCAGTGGAACTTTCACCATATCGCGATCACACTGCGCCTCATCGGTGAAAAGGTCGGCAGCGCAGGGACGTCGGGTGTGCAGTACCTCATTAATGCGGCTCGCGATCCCTTGTTCCCAGAAATATGGGAGGCGCGTACCCATGTCTGACGTCATCTCGGCCCCGGATCCTTCCGCCGCGCCAGTGAAAACTCCTGAGGCCCTCGCCGAAGAGGCGCGGGTCATCGGCCTCAAGCCGAAACTGGCCCCTGCGCACGAGCGATACGGAAACTTGCCGCACCAGGTCTTCGACCTGTGGCCTGCCGAAGACGAGGATGCCCCCGCTGTCGTGCTCCTGCATGGCGGGTACTGGCGCTACAACCGTCTGCACATGACCCCCTACGCGGCCTACCTCGGCTCGCAAGGATTCCGCGTATACCTTCCGGAATACGCCCGATCCGGCATGTCTGAGTCCTTCGAGGCGTTGTACGACGACCTCGTCCTTTTCTTGGACACGGTGTTCGATTCCGGGGACTATCTGTTGGCGGGTCATTGCTCAGGCGGGCAGCTGGCGCTGTGGTGCGGCACGCGACGTTTTTTCCCGCAGAGGCATCGTTGGCATGCTTCGGCCGGTCCGCGCGGGATTCTCGCGCTCGCACCGATCACCGACTTGCAGAACTCGATCGACACAGGGCTGAGCGACGGAGCGGCCCTGGCGATGTTGTGTGGCCCTGACGGCATGGCGGAGAAACTTGCGCTGGTCGACCCGTTGACCCGTCTCGCGACGTACGGAGCGACAGGCGTGCGTACCGTCCTGCTGTATGGCACGAAGGACGCGGAAGTGCCTCCAGCGCAGTTCGTCCACTACGCCGAGACGCACGTCGGCCTGCGGACAGTGGTCCTTGAGGATGTGGGCCACTACGTCTTGGTCGAACCGGGGTCCGCGCCGTGCGACGTTTCCCGCGACCTGTTGAGGGAGCTATTTCACGATGCGCGCTAGCCCGTCGACCGAGACGTTCCGCGCATTGGCGGAGGAAGCCGCCGGGCTCGACGCCCGGTACGACGGCCTGGCAGACAGAAGATGGTTCGCTCTGCCCGACGACGTGGTCTACCTTGACGGGAACTCGCTGGGCCCGCCTGTCTCATGGCTCCCGCAGCGGTTGCGTGAACTGGTCGAGGACCAGTGGTCGGGGGATTTGATCGCCTCATGGGAGCAGCACGGCTGGTGGGAGGCTCCGGCCAGGCTCGGCGACAAGATCGCCCCGATCATCGGGGCGCACTCGGGCGAGGTCGTCGTCGGCGACTCCACGAGCGTGCATTTGTTCAACGCCCTCTGCGCGGCGTGCCGACGCGCCGCGAGCCGTGACGTCATCTTGGTTGACAAGGACGACTTCCCGACTGACCGGTACATGGCCCACTCGATCGGGCGACTACTCGGGCTCCGGGTCGTCGAGTCTTCCTACGCGGAATTCCCCAGCCAGATTCAACAGTGCGCCGACTCGCTCGCGGTGGTGCTCTCGTCCACGGTGGACTACCGCTCGGCGGAGTTGCGGGATATGGGCCTGCTCACGGAGCTCGTGCACAAAGCCGGAGGATTGGCGATCTGGGACCTCTCCCACGCGGCCGGGGCGTTGCCCCTTGATGTCCGCGCCGACGGCGCGGACTTCGCCGTCGGCTGCACCTATAAATTCCTGTCAGGCGGGCCAGGTTCTCCCGCGTACTTATACACCTCGGCCCGGATCGCGGATCAGTTGGATTTTCCGCTCACAGGGTGGGCCGGACACGCCGCCCCGTTCGACATGTCTTCGGTCTGGCGGCCGCACCAGGGCGTCCGATCCGGACGAATCGGCACCCCCTCCATGCTCGCGATGGCGACGTTGGAGGCGGCATTAGAGATTTTCGACCGCGTCGCATTATCGGATGTGCGGGAGAAAAGCACCTCGCTGACTGACTTCTTCATCCGTGCGTTCGACCGGCTGCTGCCCGAGGGAAGCTTTGCGCTCGCCTCCCCACGCGAGCCTGCCGCGCGGGGGAGTCATGTCTCACTGCGGCACGACCGGGCACAGGATCTGGTCCTTGCGCTCGCGGCCGAACGGGTGGTCGTGGATCACCGTCAACCGGATTTGCTGCGGTTCGGCTTCAACGCGTTGTTCAATACCCACGTCGAGGCGCTCGGCTCGGTGTCGGCGCTTCGCGAGATCGCCGTAGAGAGCAGCACATGAGACTGATGGATACCACGGTGATGTCCGTCAGGGCCGTTCCGGTGCCAGCCGGTGCAGCCAACCGCGACCGGGCCGTCGATCGTCACCCCGCTGGGACGTCTCACATTTGTACTTACCGAATGTAATACGACTATTCCCGTACCGTGATCACGCCCAAGGTGCGAGATCCTCATTTGAGGATTCCAGATCACGAGAGCTTGATCGTTGGGCGATAGGTGTCCAACCAGACGGACATGTCCAGCACGCGCTCAAACGCCTCTCGCTCGTCAGACACGACCGCCGCCGCTTCCCGGCGCACGGCCGTGTTAAGTGCTGCACGGTCGAAAAAGTCCAGCGCTTGGTGATCCTCGGACAACAAACCACTTACCTGACGCTGCAAGGCGTCTACATACTGCAGCTGCTGAGTAGTCGGGTACATCGACTTGACGCGGTCGACCACTGCGGCAGGCAGCGTGTCGCGGACCGCGGCACGCAGCAGGCTCTTCTCCTGGCTGCCAAAAGCCTTGATCGACCACGGGGTGTTGAACACGTACTGGATCAGCCGGTGATCGCAGATCGGCACCCGAACCTCGAGGCCGACCGCCATGCTCATCCGGTCCTTACGATCCAGCAGCAACGCCAGTAGAGCGGTCAGGTGGACGTAGCAGAACTCGCGCATTCGACGCTCATGCGGATCCTCGCCGTTCGGTTCGGGCAGATCACCCACCGCTTCCGCCCACCGCTGTGTCATATACGTGGGCAGATCGAGCGTCTGCGCGAAGAAATCGGTATTGATCAGCTTGGTTGGGTGAACCCTTTCGCCGAGAGTGGAGGCGGTCACCCACGGGAACAGCGGAATCTGCTGCACGACCGGCATGTGGAACCACGGGTAGCCGCCGAAGATCTCGTCCGCAGACTCGCCGGACAGGGCCACCGTCGAATGTTCGCGAATCGCCTTGAACAGCAGGAACAGTGACAAATCCGCCTCGCCGAAGCCGAACGGCAGATCGCGCGCCCTGACCACGGCCTGGCGCACCGCGGGATCGGACAACTCCCGGTAGTCGATCCGTATCTCGTTGTGTAACGTGCCGACATGCTCGGCGACCTGTCGAGCGAACGGTGCATCCCGAGAACCGCGCATCTCGTCAGGGAGGAAGGTTTCCGGTTGTTCGAAGTCGACCGCGAAGGTGCGGGCCTGCTCACCGGCCTCGGCCATGCGCCGACCGGCCAGAGCCGTCAGCGCGCTGGAGTCGAGCCCGCCGGACAGGAGCACACACTGGGGCACATCGGCGTAGAGCTGGCGGCCGACACTGGCCTCCAGCAGCTCCCGCACACGGCGTACGGTCGCCTCCATATCATCCCGATGCTCGGTGACCTCGAGTCGCCAGTAGCTGCGCTCGCGCAACCCGGATCGGTCGACGATTACCAGACTGCCCGGCCGTACCTCACTCATGCCCGCCCACACGGACCGGCCCGGCGCCTTCACGAACCCGAACAGGTCGCGGAACCCGTCGGTGTCTACCACCGTCTCGACCAAAGGATGGGCCAGGATCGCCTTGGCCTCCGAGCCGAACAGAACGCCGTCCTCAGTCTCAAAGAAATACAGCGGTTTAATGCCAAGCCGGTCGCGCAGCAGGATCAGCTTGTCCGCGCGTGCGTCCCAAATGCCTAGCCCGTACATACCGTCGAGGTGGTCGGCAACCTGCTCACCCCACTCCAAATAGCCGCGCAGCACGACCTCGGTGTCGCTGGCGGTATGGAAGTTGTGTCCGCGACTGCGCAGCTCATCCCGCAGCTCACGGAAGTTGTATATCTCTCCGCTATAAGTCAGCACCACCGGGCCATCCGGTGTGTCGGCGGTCATTGGCTGCACGCCGCCCTCGATGTCAATAACGGCCAGTCGGCAATGGCCCAGAGCCGCGTTGCCCGCCACCCAGGCACCCTGGGCGTCCGGGCCGCGCCGAGCCATCGTGGCGATCATCGCGTCGAGCGCGGGCCGCTGCGTCTCTAGATTTTGTCGGAAGGCTATCCACCCGGTGATTCCACACATATGTGCTATTCCCTGAGAGTTTCGTCGTTCGGTTCAAGAGCGCTGCAGGTCAGCGATTGCTGTCGGCCAGATACGTGGCCAGCCCGTCGATGTGCGAGCGGCAGGTCGGCTCGAACATGAACCGGTCCAACGCGTTTTGAAACAGCGACCATGGCCGCTTCAGCTCGGCCGCCCAGCGCCAACTGAGCCGCGAACCGCACTCGGTGTCCTCGACCGCATAGTCTTCGACCAGGTGCCGGAACATTCCGAGAGTGTCCTCGACACCGGTTAGGGTCTTGCGTTTGCCTTCGTCCCAGCGAAAGAAGCGCTCGCGCAGCATGAAACCGCCACGCATCTCGATCTCGCGGGTGGCACCGACACTGAATGGGCGTGGTGAGGTCCAGGTGAGTCGCTTCAGGCCCTTGGTCCAGGCTTGCACTCCCTCGCCGGTAAGCGCCGCCCAGGTGTCCTCTGCCGGGTAGGGCACCTCGACGGAGTGGGCGTGGCACAAAGTGGCAGTGCCGAACAACGCGTCGTCTGCTTCATCGATCGGTCTCCAGAGGTTGGGCATCGGGCTCCTAGTCATTTGATTTCATCGGTTGATTCAGTGGGGATCTCGGGCGCGGCGTGCTCGGGCTTGCGGGCGCGGAATAGGCCGACGCAGCCGCGGTTGTAGATCTCGTAGTCGTCGAAGTTCTGTTCCAGGACGGTACGCAGATCCTCGAAGCTGTCTTGTTCGTTGTGGAAGACGCCCTTTTTATTCAGGTTGTTCATCAGCCAGCGGCCGACGGCGGAGACCGGGACGCCCGACGACAGCACGGTGCCGCCGAATACGATGCCGCCCGGCCGGACTGCGGCTGCCGCGTGCTTGATCGCCACGCCCTTCTCTAGCAGGGTGCCCGGGATGCAATGCAGCAGTAGGCTCAGCGCCGCCGAGTCGTGGCTGTCCTCCGGCACCGGCAGCGGCTGCAGTGCGTCGCCGATGACTTTGGTGCAGTTGAAGTTTCGCATCCGCTGCGCGGTGTAGTCGAGAGTCATCTCGTTCATGTCGACAAGGGTGATGTTCGGGTTGGCTACCGGAAACCGGGAGCGGGCCATCAGGTATCCGGTGCCGACTCCGAGTTCAAGGTGTCGGGCGCCCAGACTGCGCTTGTACAGTTCGATCAAGTTGTTTGCTGGGCAACGCCAGGCCAGCGGTGCGCTGCCCTTGAAGACGAGCATGTCGTAGAAGGTCAGGGCGCGCCTGTGGTACGGCTCGTATCCGTCACGTACTGCGGCGTCAGTTTCGGTGCTCGGTCGTTCGGTGTTGTGCGTCATCGGTCGCCAATCTTAGCTTCTCTGTTCATGATTCGGAATTTAGGAGTGTTTCGTGGGACATTCGGGTGAGATGTGAGCGCACGGCGCTGAAGGTGGTGGAGGCATGATCGGCCGTCATCGAAAAATGATTGCCAGGCGTGTCGACCGTTACTGGCTCCGAGGGGCCCGGCCATTGGGCACGCCAATGCTCAACAGGGAAGCCGGGCAACGGATCTGCTGCCCGGATTAGCGCCGCGGGGAGATCGAGCGGGCTCGGCCGCCAGGGCTCGAAAAGGCGCGAGTAGCCACCCATGGCGGTGAGAACCGTGTCGTCCCACTGTGTCTCGTTTTCGAGTTCGGCTGTAGTGGCGGTCAGGAGCTCCTGGATTCGCGCCAACACGGGGTGCCCCGGCACGTAGCTGTCCAGCAGCACGACCGCTGTGGCGGGATGGCCGAGGTTGTCGAGATGTTCAGCGACGGCATGCGCGATCCAGCCTCCGGCCGAGTGGCCGAGCAGCGCGACTGGCCGACCTTCTGCAACCCGCAGCGCGTCGGCGGCGTGCAGTCGAGCCAACGCCGCAACACTTTCCGGTAGTGGTTCTTCCGGGGCGAACCCGGGAGCGGGCAATACCCACGTGTCCAAGACGTCGCGAGCTTCGGCGCCGAACCGAGCGTACTGGTGCGCGCCCGAGCGGGTGGCGAAGGACGGAAAGCAGATCAACACCGACCTAGCGGGCCCGTGCGCCAGACGCACGGGGGCGGGACGCCGTACAGCATCGAGCTGCTCGGCCGCGGCATTGGCGAACGTCTGGCGAAACCCAGAAGCCGCCTGCAAGAAGAGGTTGAACTCTGCGATCCGGCCCTCTTCAGCGGCGCGTGCGGCCAATGCTGTGATCGTGCCCGACCGATCGCTCGGGGCCTCGGCTACCACTGATCGCGGCAGGGCCGCCACGGTAGGATCAGCCGGAACCAGACCGGCGTCGACCAATTTCAGGCACAGCTGCTCGGCCAAAGCGTCCAAGGTCGGGTGCTGGAACACGGCTGTAGCCGAAAGCCTCACCCCAGTCACGGTGGTCAGTGCGGCGCGCACCTGAGTCGCTGCGAGCGAATCGATGCCCAGCTCCGGCAGACTGTCCGCGGCTTCGACCTCGTTGGTGCCTGGATGAGCGAGCACGGCGGCGACACGACGAGCGATCAGCGCTCGCAGTTCACTTTGCCGGTCGGTGTCGGACAGCGTTGCGAGTCGAGCATGGAGCACCGCCGCGTCCGGCTCATCGAGCTTCTGGGCGTTTTCGGTTGGCGTCTGGGCGGATACGGCTGTTGGCTGCTGAACTTCGGTAACGTCTGGCCAATACCGTCGCCCTTGGAAGGCGTACGTGGGCAAGCTCGCCGCACGGACGGTGTCCGGCGCTCCGAGCAAGACCGACCACTTCACCGGCACTCCGCGCACATGAAGAAGCGCCAGCGCGTAGAGCACACTGTCGAGTTCTGGGCGATCATCTCGCGGAAGCGCAGGAACTGCCAGCACCGAGCGCTCTTTGGCCGCCTCCCGCACCAGCGCCGAGAGGGCATCACCTGGTCCCACCTCAACCATAGTGCTCGCGCCGTCGTCAAGAATGCGCGATACCACGGCGTCGAAATCTGCTGTTTCGGCGGCGTGTGCCCCGTCGACAGAGGAGGCTGGCTCGTGGAGGCGCCGTATCCAGTATTCGGGTGAGCGTATGGCCGATGGTGAGGCGGCGGAGCGGCTTGGTAACAGGGGGATGGTCGGTGGGTGGAAGGTCAGTGTGCTTACGATCGTGGCGAACTGCTCAGGTTGGGTACGCGCCGTTACCAAGCGGCAGGCGTCCGGAGCGGATAGCACGTTGGCGACATGGGCAGCGATTAGTTCTCCGATTCCGGTTCCTACCAATATATCTGGGGAAATTCCCCAGGAATCCAGCAGCCGAAAAATGGCCGTCCCGACGGCGAACAGGGCGGGTTCGGTGTATGCGTGATCGTTCAACAGTGCGGCCGTCGGCGTATCCGCCGGTGCGAACAGCACCTCGCGCAGCGTCGGACCGCCCCGTGCGTCAGATACGGCGGAGTCAGCGACCGGCTCACCGTCGAGCAGGGTGAGAAGGTGATTTAGCGTCGCCGCGAACACCGGGTACCGCTCGTACAACCCCGCGCCCATTCGGGGGAACTGGCTACCCTGGCCGGGGAAGAGGAACGCCACACGGCCCTGAATGCACCGGCCGCGCACCACGCCCGCCGCTTCTGTGCCTGTGGCGAGTGCCGACAGGCCGGCGTCGAACTCCGCTCGGCTTGCAGCGAGGATGACCGCACGGTGGTTCATACTGGACCGGGCCAGCAGCGCGCGGGCCACGTCGCCGACGGGGGCCTTCTCGAACTGATGGTCGCGCAACTGCCCGGCCTGCACCCGCAGGGCATTCTCAGACCGCGCGGACAGAAGCCACGGGATGAGTGCCGCCGCTGATTCGGATTTGGGCTGCAACGGTTGTGTCGTCATATCCTGCGGCGCAACCGGTTCTGGAGTCGGCAGCTCAAGGATGAGGTGCGCGTTGGTTCCGCTGATGCCGAATGCGGAGACCCCTGCGCGGCGCGGGTGCTCTGCCTTCGGCCAGCTGATCGTCTGTATGAGCGGCACGACACCACCCGCATCCCAATTTACGTGCGGTGTTGGTTTATCCAGGTGCAGGATGCGCGGCAGCGCGCCGTGCTGCATCGCCTTCACCGTCTTGATCACTCCGGCCACGCCCGCGGCCGCAGCGGTGTGTCCGATATTCGATTTCAGTGCTCCGAGCCACAGCGGCAACCCCTCCGGGCGGCTCCGCCCGTAGGTGGCCAGTAGCGCCTCGGCCTCAATAGGGTCACCCAACGCGGTGCCGGTCCCGTGCGTCTCTACCGCATCTACGTCGGTGGCGGTCAAGCCCGCATTGGCAAGCGCCTGACGCAACACTCGCTCCTGTGCCGGGCCGTTGGGGGCGGACAGGCCGTTGCTCGCGCCGTCCTGATTGATTGCGCTACCGCGCAGGACCGCGAGTACCTGATGGTTGGACCGCCGGGCCCGCGACATCCGCTCTAGGAGCACCAGCCCCACACCCTCGCCCCACCCGGTGCCATCGGCCTCTGCGGAGAAGGGTTTACATCTGCCGTCCGGTGCCAGAGCACGCTGCCGGCTGAAGGCGACGAAAGCCTGCGGGGTCGCCAGTAGCGTCACTCCACCGGCGAGCGCGAGATCGCTCTCCCCGGACCGAACCGACTGTGCCGCTAGGTGGATCGCCACCAGCGAGGACGAGCAGGCGGTGTCCACCGTCACCGCTGGACCCTCCAGACCGAACGTATAGCACAGCCGGCCAGTTAGCACACTAGCCGCATTGCCTGTCATCAGATAGCCCTCGAGCTCGGTCCCGCTCGCACCTGCGGCACCCAGCAGCAGTTGATAATCCTGGCCGCTCATACCCAGGAATACGCCGGTTCGACTACCGCGCAATGACACCGGGTCGAGACCTGCTCTTTCGAACAGTTCCCAGGAGGTTTCTAGGGTCAGCCGCTGTTGTGGGTCCATCGCCAGGGCCTCGCGCGGGCTGATGCCGAAGAACGCGCTGTCAAAGTGGTCGGCTTCGGCAATGAAACCACCTTCGCGTACGTATGAACGCCCAGCCCGGTCTGGGTCTGGGTCGTACAGTTCGGCCAGATTCCATCCGCGGTCGCGCGGAAACGAGGTGACAGCGTCGACTTCGTCAATCACCAACCGCCACAGGTCCTCTGGACTGCGCACTCCGCCCGGATACCGGCAAGCCATCGCGACGATCGCGATCGGGTCATCGTCCACGTCGACGTCGGTCTGTTCCACGCCATCAGTGGGTCGCTCGGCGACGACCGTCCCTGATATGTCTGGCGCGTCAGTGAGCAGGGTCAACAGTCGCTTGCCGAGTGCTTGCGGTGTGGGATGGTCGAAAACCGCCGAGACCGGTAGCCGGACCCCGGTCGCCGTGACCAGTCGGTTGCGCAACTCGAGTCCGGTGGCCGACACGAAGCCTGCATCGAAGAAAGTTTGTCCGGGCGACATGCGGTCCGTGAGCCCGAGCACTGCGGCAGCGTTCTCCACCACGAGGTCTGCCAACACGCCCATGTGCGTCGACTCCGGCAATCCTGCCAGTCGCACCCGCAGTTCGGCGGCGGCGTTGTCATGCTCCGGTTCGTCACCCGAGGTTCGAAGTGCGGACATCATGCCGGATGACGCGGCGTTGATCCAGTATCGCTGGTGTTGGAAGGGGTAGGTGGGTAGGTCGATTGGGGTGTGGTTGTTGTGGGGTGTTGTGGTGGGCCAGGTGATGGGGATTGTGTGGGTGGCTAGGTGGGCTGCGTTGGTGAGTAGGCGTTTCCATCCGCCGTTGTCGCGGTGCAGTGTGGCGGTGATCAGGGTGTCGGTGGTGGTGGTGGTTTCGGTGGTTTGTTCTAGGGCGGGGGTCAGGACGGGGTGGGGGCTGATCTCGAGGAAGGTGGTGTGTCCGTCGTGTATGGCGGTTTGGGTGGCTTCGCAGAATCGGACGGGGTTGCGCAGGTTGGTGTACCAGTAGTCGGTGGTTAGTTGTGTGGTGTCGAGGGCTGTGGTGGTGACGGTGGAGTAGAAGGTGATGTTGCTGGTGTGTGCGGTGATGTTGGGTAGTGCGTTGTGGATGGGGGTGTGTAGGGGGTCGATGTGGTGGCAGTGGCTGGCGTAGTCGACGTTGATGCGGCGGGCGTGGATGTTGTGTTGTTCGCAGTGGTCGAGTAGTTGGTAGATGGCGTTGGTGTTTCCGGCGATGACGGTGCTGGTGGGGCTGTTGTGTGCGGCGATGGATAGGTGGTTTTGCCAGGGTTGGATGAGTGTGGTGGTTTGTTCGGGGTTGAGTGCGATGGCGGCCATTGCGCCGTGACCGGTGATTTCGGTTAGTGTTTGGCTGCGTAGGGCAACGATTTTGGCGCCTTGGTGCAGGTCGAGGGCTCCGGCGATGACGGCGGCGGCGATTTCGCCTTGTGAGTGGCCGATGACTGCGGCTGGGTGTACGCCGAGGGATTGCCAGACTCGGGCCAGGCTGATCATCATGGAAAATAGTGCGGGTTGAACGATGGTGACGTCGTTGAGTGGTTGGCCGTTGGTTAAGACCTCGGTTAGTGACCATGGCACGTAGGGCTGTAGTGCGTGCTCGCATTCGGCGATCGCGTCGGCGAATACTGTTGATGACGCCAGTAGTTCGGTTGCCATGCCGGTCCATTGCCCGCCTTGGCCGGGGAAGACGAATACTGGGCTGGTGGTGGTGGCCGACCCGGTGACTACAGCGGGATGTTCGGTTGCGGTGGCCAGTGCGTCGAGGCCAGCGAGTAGTTGTTCGCGGTCGGTTCCCAGCACGGCTGCGCGGTGGTCGAGCATGGCGCGTTGGGTGATTAATGCGTGGGCGACATATCGGATGTCTGTTGATGTGTCACGTAGATGGGCCGCCAGGCGCTCGGCTTGGCCCCGTAAGGCGGTGCTCCCGCGGGCAGACAGCAGCAGAACCGTAGGTGTGGTGGCTATGTCGGGTTCGCCGGTGGGCGAAGATGGGGACGTTTCGGTGGGTTCGGTGGTGTCGCTGGATGTTTCGGTGGGTTCGGGTGGTTGTTCGATGATGATGTGGGCGTTGGTGCCGCTGATGCCGAAGGCTGATACGCCTGCGCGGCGGGGGCGGCCGGTTTCGGGCCAGGGTTGGGCCTCGGTGAGCAGTTGTACTGTGCCCGTTGACCAGTCGACGTGGGGGGTGGGGGTGTCGATGTGCAGGGTTTTCGGTAACACGCCGTGCTGGATGGCCAGTACTGTTTTGATGACTCCGGCGACTCCCGCGGCGGCTTGGGTGTGGCCGATATTAGATTTCAGCGAGCCTAGCCATAACGGCCGGTCTGCCGGGCGGTCCTGGCCGTAGGTTGCGATCAGGGCTTGGGCCTCGATGGGATCACCAAGTGTGGTACCGGTGCCGTGTGCTTCGACGACATCAACGAGATCGGCGCTTAGCTGGGCATCATCGAGAGCCGCCCGGATAACACGCTGCTGCGACGGACCATTCGGCGCCGACAACCCATTGCTGGCACCGTCTTGGTTGACCGCACTCCCACGCACCACAGCCAACACCCGATGCCCGTGACGTTGAGCATCTGAAAGCCGCTCCAACACCAACACACCCACACCCTCGCCCCAACCAGTACCATCGGCGGCCGCCGCGAACGACTTGCAGCGGCCATCTGGAGATAGGGCACGCTGCCGCGAGAACTCCACGAACATGCCCGGCAATGCCATCACCGCTGCGCCGCCGGCCAGCGCCATCGTGGACTCGCCGCGCCGCAGCGACGCCACGGCCAGATGCAACGCGACCAACGACGACGAACACGCGGTATCCACCGTCAACGCTGTCGGCGGCAACTGAATACTGACCAGTGGGCGGCAATTGAAAATTGACCAGCTTCCTAGAGTGCCTTGGCTATGTGTCAAGGAGGAGGCAGGTGTTGAACGTGGAGGATTGGGCTGAGATTCGCCGGTTGCGCCGGTCGGAGCAGTTGCCGATTGCCGAGATTGCGCGGGTGATGGGTATTTCGCGGAATACGGTGAAGTCGGCGTTGGCTTCTGATGGGCCGCCGAAGTATCGGCGTGCGGTGAGGGGTTCTGTTGCTGATGAGGCCGAGCCGCGGATTCGGGAGTTGTTGGCGGCCTATCCGCGGATGCCGGCGACGGTGATTGCTGAGCGGATCGGTTGGTCGTATTCGATCCGCACACTGAGTGGGCGGGTGCGTGAGTTACGGCCACTGTATTTGGCGCCGGATCCGGTGTCACGGACGACGTATGTGGCCGGTGAGGTCGGGCAGTGTGACTTCTGGTTTCCCGATGTTGTGGTGCCGGTGGGGTATGGCCAGGTTCGTAGGGCGGCGACGTTACCGGTGTTGACCATGGTGTGTGGGTATTCACGGTGGGCTTCGGCGCTGTTGATTCCGACACGCGCTGCCGAAGACTTGTATGCCGGTTGGTGGCAGCATCTTTCGACGTTGGGTGCGGTTCCACGGGTGTTGGTGTGGGATGGTGAGGGCGCGGTCGGGCGGTGGCGGGCACGCCGACCAGAGTTGACCCCGGCATGTCAGGCTTTCCGCGGGACCTTGGCCACCACGGTAGGGATCTGTAAACCCGCTGATCCTGAGGCCAAGGGTCTGGTTGAACGGTTCCATGACTATTTGGAGCGGGCGTTTTTGCCGGGGCGGGTGTTTGGCTCCCCAGCCGATTTCAACATCCAGTTGCAGGCCTGGCTGGTGGGGGCCAACCACCGCCAGCATCGGGTGCTGGGATGCCGGCCAGCAGATCGCATCGCCGCCGATACCGCAGCGATGCTGGCATTGCCGCCGGTTGGGCCCAGCATCGGATGGCGACGCTCAACGCGGTTGCCTCGCGATCATTACGTGCGCCTCGACAGCAACGATTACTCGGTGCATCCGGCCGCGATCGGCCGCCGTATCGAGATCATCGCAGATCTAAACCGGGTGCGGGTCTGGTGTGACGGCACGCTGGTCGCCGACCACGACCGGATCTGGGCCAAACATCAAACGATCAGCGATCCCGAACATGTCCAGGCCGCGAAACTGCTGCGGCGCAAACGGCTCGAGGTTGTTGGTCCACCGCATCACGTGGAGGTCGAACAACGCCGTCTCGCTGATTACGACGCCTTGTTGGGCCTTGACGGGCCGGTGGCGTGATGGCTGCCAAGACCGCGACCAGCAGCCGTGATGTCACCGCCGAGCTGGCGTATCTGACCCGGGTGTTGAAAGCCCCGACGCTGCGTGAGGCCATCGAACGTCTCGCTGAGCGCGCCCGAACCGAAGCGTGGAGCTATGAAGAATTCCTCGCGGCGTGTCTGCAGCGTGAGGTGTCGGCTCGGGAATCTCACGGCGGCGAAGGGCGCATCCGCGCTGCCCGCTTCCCATCACGTAAATCGTTGGAAGAGTTCGACTTCGATCATGCCCGCGGTCTCAAACGCGACATCATCGCCCATCTGGGCACCCTGGACTTCGTCACCGCTAAAGACAACGTGGTGTTCCTCGGCCCACCAGGGACCGGCAAGACCCACCTGGCGATCGGGATTGCGATGCGCGCTTGTCAAGCAGGTCACCGCGTTGCGTTCGCGACCGCTTCGCAATGGGTTGATCGTCTTGCTCGCGCCCATCACAACAGCACCCTGCAAGCCGAATTGGCGCGGCTGGCCCGCTACCCCCTGCTGGTTGTCGATGAAGTCGGCTACATCCCGTTTGAACCCGAAGCCGCCAATCTGTTCTTCCAACTCGTGTCGTCGCGTTACGAACGGGCCAGTCTCATCGTCACCTCGAATAAGCCCTTCGGGCGGTGGGGCGAAGTGTTCGGCGACGACGTAGTCGCCGCCGCCATGATCGACCGACTCGTCCATCACGCCGAAGTCATCGCCCTCAAAGGAGACAGCTACCGCATCAAAGACCGAGACCTCGGCCACACCACCACAGCCGAGGACCAATGAAACCAAGCTGGTCAATTTTCGATTGCCGAAACCTGATCAGTTTTCACTTGCCGTTGACAAACGCCGGACCTTCCAGCCCAAACACATATGACAGCCGACCGGAGAGCACACTCGCCGCTGCTCCGGACAGGAGGTAACCCTCCAGGTTCTCCGTAGACTGCTGTAGCCGGGTAGCGTAATCCTGCTGTCCAGTACCCATGAAGACGCCTGTGCGGCTGCCGCGCTGGGTAGTCGGATCCACCCCCGCATGCTCGTAGGCCTCCCATGTTGTCGCGAGCAGCAGTCTTTGCTGCGGATCCATCGCCAAGGCCTCACGCGGTCCGATGCCGAAGAACGCGGCGTCGAATAGCGGCGCCCCTTCGAGGAAACAGCAGGTCGCGTCTCATCGCTGGTGTAAATGGTCACGGGCGTAGGTTCCGTCGCAACCGACGAAAGCTATGAAGGAGGGGCTACGCCCGTGACCAAGCGAGTATCGCCGATTGAGCGTGTGCGTGTTGAGATGGATCAGTTGTTCGCCGCGACCGAGCGGCCGTTGACCGAGATTTTGGAGGAGGTCGGGCGGTTATCGGTGCGTCTGGTGTTTCAGGTCGCCGTGGAGGCCGAGGTAGAAGCAGTGTTGGGCCGAGCCCGTCACCAGCGTCGGGTTCAGGACGGCCCGGGCGGGTACCGCAATGGGTATCAACCGCCGGCGACGGTGAAGACCACGATGGGCTCGGTCGAATTATGCCGCCCGAAACTACGCGACACCGACGAGCGGTTCTGTTCGCGGCTATTCGGTGCCGGGGTGACGCGCACCCACGCTCTGGAGGCGTTGGTGATTTCGGGATGGGTGCGCGGTTTGTCGGATCGCGACATCGAGGCCGCGTTGGCCGAGGTGCTGGGCTCGCAGGCGGCGTTGTCGCGCTCGACGGTGAGCCGGATTTGTGCGGCCATCAAAGACGAGTTCGCTGCGTGGTCGTCTCGACGCCTTGATGAGCTGGTGTTGGACTACCTGTTCTTGGATGCCTCGAACTTTCGGATGCATCCCAACGCCCCGGCCGAGCCGGTGCTGGCCGCCTGGGGCATCTGCACCGACGGCAAGCCCCTGTTTATTGGGCTGGCCCCAGCCGCAGCGGAGTCGGCTGATGCGTGGGCCGACTTCTTGGCTGACCTGAGGAACCGGGGACTACGCCCGCCGCTACTGGGCATCTCCGACGGGGCGCCGGGCCTGATCGCCGCATGGGAGACCACGTTTCCGGCAAGCCTGCGTCAGCGGTGTCTGATCCATCGCTGCCGTAACGTCATCGCCAAGACACCTGTCGCGGTCCAGGACGAGATCAAAGCCGCGTTCTGGTCGATCTTCGATGACATTGACCAGCCACCCGGCCAGCAGGCCGTGGATGAAGCCACCCGCCGCGCCGAGGAGTTCACCACCACATACCGCGGGCTCTACCCAGCCGCGGTCGCTTGCCTGGCCAACGACTTCGCCTCGCTGAGCGTGCATTTGCGCTTCCCCCGCCAACACTGGACACGCATCCGCCATTCCAACCTCATCGAACGCACCTTCGGAGAATCCCGTCGCCGGGTCAAGGTCATCGGCCGCCTACCCGGCGAAACCAGCTGTCTGTCGCTGGTATGGGCCGTCCTCGACCGCGCCAGCCGCGGCTGGCGCGGAGTCACCCAAACATCAGCGACCAGCCGCCACCTCCAAGAACTACGCCACCAACTGCTCGAGCCACCCCGCCCACTGCATCCCCCCACCACAACAACCACGACCGACACCACCGCCGCGTAACATGACCACCAGGAACATGCGCCCAGCGTTTTTACACCAGTCCTAAGACGCCACCAACAGCCGTTGCGGGTGTATGTCTTGCCGGGGGTATCGGGGTCGGGGTCGTAGAGGCTGTCTAAATCCCAGCCCCGATCGTCGGGGAACGGTGTGGTCGCGTCACGGCTCTCGGTGACCAAGTCCCACAGAGTGTTGGGAGAGTCGACACCCCCCGGATAGCGACAGGCCATGCCGATGATGGCGACCGGTTCGGTTTCGGTGTATTCCTTTTTGCGCAGTTGCTCCCGGCTGACCTGCAGTTCGGACGTTACGCGCTTGAGGAAATAGCGGAGCTTCTCCTCAGTCTCACTGCTTGTCGGCACAGTCTGGCCGCTCCTAATCGTTTAGTAGGGATTGGTTACCGGTCCGGGTGTTGGTGACCGGGGCCTGTTTCTTGCGGGATCTGCCGTCAGGTGACGTCTGGTGTTCCCGTCGTTCGACGACTTGAGAAAGAGCGGCGCGTCTGGCGGCAGGTCTTGTCGGGTTGGTGGTGAGATTCCGTTGCCCGAGCCCGTCGCAGGGGTGACTTCCTGATGGTTGTTCTCGAGCCTTGAGCTCTTCGACAGAACGAAGTCCTGCGATGTGCTGGAGTCACGGACGGCTAGTGAGATGACGGACCTTGGAGTCCCGCGATTAGGGCGCCGCGTGAGTCCACCGGTAACGGCGCAACCATCCACCGACGAAAAAGTGAGGACGTCTTGGGCTTGTTTTGTGGAATCGACTGGGCTACTGAGCATCACGATGTTGCTGTGGTTGATGACGACGGGAGGGTGGTAGCCCGTGCACGGCTGGGCAATGATGCGGCCGGGTTCGCGCAGCTGTTGACGTTGCTGGCTGAGGCCGGTGACAGTGCCGCTGATCCGATACCAGTGGGGATGGAAACTGATCGTGGCCTGTGGGTGGCGGCGCTGCGAGAAACTGGCCGGGTGATTTATCCGATCAACCCGTTGGCGGCTTCGCGGTATCGGGCACGGTATGCGGTGTCGGGGGCCAAATCCGATGGTGCCGACGCGGTGCTGCTGGCCAATATTGTGCGCACCGACCCCGGCGCGCACCGCCCATTGCCCGCCGACACCGAGTTGGCCCAGGCGATCCGGGTGCTGGCCCGCGCTCAGCAAGACGCGGTATGGGCACGTCAACACATCGGCAACCAGATTCGCGATGTGCTCAAAGATTTCTACCCGGCGGCCATCACCGCGTTCGCCGACCTGCCCGAGGGCGGGCTGGCTCGTCGAGATGCGCGCACCATCTTGGCTGCTGCACCAACCCCCACCCAGGCGACCAAGCTGACCCCGGCCCGACTGCGCCGACTGCTGGCCAAGGCCGGCCGCCGCCGCCATCTCGACCGTGACATCGAACGGTTGCGGGAGGTGTTCACCGACACCTACCTGCACCAACCACCGGTCGTGGAGAACGCGATGGGTATCCAATTGGCAGGGCTGCTGGGTCAGTTCGAGGCTGCCTGCACCACTGCTGCTGATCTCGCCGAGGCGGCAACCGCCCATTTTGAGCAGCACCCGGACTCCACGATCATCACCAGCTTCCCCGGACTGGGGAACCTGGCCGGTGCCCGGGTACTCGCCGAGATCGGTGATGACCGCGCCCGCTTCACCGACGCCCGCGGACTGAAAGCATTCGCCGGAGCCGCGCCGATCACCCGCGCCAGCGGCAAGAAAACCCTCGTGTTGCACCGCCATATCAAGAACCGGCGCCTGGCCGCCGTGGGTCCCATCTGGGCTTTGGCATCGCTGCGCGCCTCGCCGGGCGCCCGTCGCCACTACGACACCCGCCGCGCCGCAGGAGACTGGAACCACCAAGCCCAACGACATCTGTTCAACAAATTCCTCGGCCAACTCCACCACTGCCTGCAAACCGGCCAGCACTACACCGAACATCTAGCCTTTCCACCTCCTCCCTCGCTCGTGGCTTGACTTTTAACTTCGTGAGATGTCTTTCTGGCTCGCTCAGCTGGGGCAGAAATTGCGCGTTTCCGCTTGCGCTGAATAGGGACATTTCGCCTAATCGGGAGCAGAGTGGCTAAGGCGTGTCTCCCGTTGTGTGTGACTGCGCTGACGCGAACGGCCCGAACCGCTCGGTGTGTTGACTTCGGATAGCTACGTGCCTTTTGCGCCAACATTGGTGGGTCTTCGCAAGTGCGCGCAGCCGGGAACATGCTGCCGGTCAGCAGCACAACAGGTTGTGATCCACATCTAGAGCTCAACCGCGAGTCCCCCTAATAAGTTGCGAGCGCTTTGTCCGGTAAGCCCTAGGAGATGCCGAGCTCGTTGGTCAGGAAGTCGAATACTGTGTTGTCGTCCGCCGAATCCAGCGATACCCGTCCGCCGGTGCCTTTGTCGCCCGCGTCCGGAAGGGGGTCCGTCACACCCCGTTCGGTCCACTCGACGGTTAGGGCGTGTAACCGCCGGGCGATCCGGGCATGTTCCGGGTGGTCTGGCGCTAAACTCGCCAGCGCTGGCGCCAGCTGGTCGAGTGCAGCCAGCACTGGGGCGGCCGACGGGACGTCGGCACGCGGGAGGCACTCGTTCAGGTGCCTGGCCAGCTCGCGGGTCGTGGGGTAATCGAAGACGAGCGTCGATGGCAGCCGCAGATCAGTGGCTGCGGTCAGGCGGTTACGCAGCTCGATCGAGGTGAGAGAGTCGAAGCCCTGGTCGCTAAATGGCTGGTCGGGCGGGATAGCGGCGGGATTGGCGTGGCCGAGGACCTCAGAGGTGGCGTCTTAGGACTGGTGTAAAAACGCTGGGCGCATGTTCCTGGTGGTCATGTTACGCGGCGGTGGTGTCGGTCGTGGTTGTTGTGGTGGGGGGATGCAGTGGGCGGGGTGGCTCGAGCAGTTGGTGGCGTAGTTCTTGGAGGTGGCGGCTGGTCGCTGATGTTTGGGTGACTCCGCGCCAGCCGCGGCTGGCGCGGTCGAGGACGGCCCATACCAGCGACAGACAGCTGGTTTCGCCGGGTAGGCGGCCGATGACCTTGACCCGGCGACGGGATTCTCCGAAGGTGCGTTCGATGAGGTTGGAATGGCGGATGCGTGTCCAGTGTTGGCGGGGGAAGCGCAAATGCACGCTCAGCGAGGCGAAGTCGTTGGCCAGGCAAGCGACCGCGGCTGGGTAGAGCCCGCGGTATGTGGTGGTGAACTCCTCGGCGCGGCGGGTGGCTTCATCCACGGCCTGCTGGCCGGGTGGCTGGTCAATGTCATCGAAGATCGACCAGAACGCGGCTTTGATCTCGTCCTGGACCGCGACAGGTGTCTTGGCGATGACGTTACGGCAGCGATGGATCAGACACCGCTGACGCAGGCTTGCCGGAAACGTGGTCTCCCATGCGGCGATCAGGCCCGGCGCCCCGTCGGAGATGCCCAGTAGCGGCGGGCGTAGTCCCCGGTTCCTCAGGTCAGCCAAGAAGTCGGCCCACGCATCAGCCGACTCCGCTGCGGCTGGGGCCAGCCCAATAAACAGGGGCTTGCCGTCGGTGCAGATGCCCCAGGCGGCCAGCACCGGCTCGGCCGGGGCGTTGGGATGCATCCGAAAGTTCGAGGCATCCAAGAACAGGTAGTCCAACACCAGCTCATCAAGGCGTCGAGACGACCACGCAGCGAACTCGTCTTTGATGGCCGCACAAATCCGGCTCACCGTCGAGCGCGACAACGCCGCCTGCGAGCCCAGCACCTCGGCCAACGCGGCCTCGATGTCGCGATCCGACAAACCGCGCACCCATCCCGAAATCACCAACGCCTCCAGAGCGTGGGTGCGCGTCACCCCGGCACCGAATAGCCGCGAACAGAACCGCTCGTCGGTGTCGCGTAGTTTCGGGCGGCATAATTCGACCGAGCCCATCGTGGTCTTCACCGTCGCCGGCGGTTGATACCCATTGCGGTACCCGCCCGGGCCGTCCTGAACCCGACGCTGGTGACGGGCTCGGCCCAACACTGCTTCTACCTCGGCCTCCACGGCGACCTGAAACACCAGACGCACCGATAACCGCCCGACCTCCTCCAAAATCTCGGTCAACGGCCGCTCGGTCGCGGCGAACAACTGATCCATCTCAACACGCACACGCTCAATCGGCGATACTCGCTTGGTCACGGGCGTAGCCCCTCCTTCATAGCTTTCGTCGGTTGCGACGGAACCTACGCCCGTGACCATTTACACCAGCGATGAGACGCGACCACCTCAGATACGCCGCGTCGGACTAGATCTAGCAGGACCTGGAGACGCTCATCCTCGGCCAGGCCGGTGATCCGGGCACGTAGTTGCGTCGCGGCGACGCGATCTGCCGAGTCGGTGGCGGGTCTGCCGGCACTTCGGGCGAGACTGGCCAACAGCGGAGGAACCGTGGCGGTCTCGGTACGCAGCGTGGTCAGGTCGAGTCGCAACGGTACTAAAGCGGATAGCTGCGTCGCCTGCTCATCGGTGGTGGTGCTCAGGGTGGCGCCGAGCGCGAGGTCGAGCGTCGCCATTCCGTCGTCGGCGTGGAATGGCAACACGCCGATACGGCGCAGCTGCGCTAGGGTCGGCGTGTCCAGCGCGGCTGCCATCCCGCCGCGTTCGACCTGCCAGGTACCCCAGGCCAGCGATACGGTCGGCATGCCGAGTTCGGTTCGGCGACAAGCCAAGGCGTCGAGGAAGGTGTTGGCGGCGGCATAGGTGCTTTGCCCGGCGCCATCCAAGATCGCCGCAGCGGACGAGAAAAGGATCAGCGGTACTGGCACGGCGCGGCTTTCGTCCGAACCCGGCTGGGAAACGGGCAGGAGCAGTTCGTGCAGATTCCAGGCGCCATCGATCTTCGGGCGCAAGACGGCGTCGACCCGCTCCGGCGTCAACGTGGAGAGAACGCCATCGTCGAGGACGCCCGCTGTGTGTACTACCGCGGTCAACGGATGTTCCGGGGGAACGCGATCCAACACCGCGGCCAATGCTTCCTGGTCGGCGGCGTCGCAGGCCGCCACGGTTACCTCGGCGCCGAGGGCGGTCAGTTCCGCTACCAGCTCGTCGGCACCCGGTGCCGCGTCGCCGCCGCGGCTGAGCAGGAGCAGGGATCGTACGATGTGCTCTTCAGCCAGATATCGGGCGACAAGCCCGCCGAGAGCACCGGTACCCCCTGTGATCAGGACCGTGCCCTCACGGTTCAGGCGTGCTGTGTCCGTGGCCGACGCGAGCGCGTTGCCGATGTGTGCCAGCTGCGGGGCGAATAGGGTGCCGCGGCGTAACACGACTTGTGGCTCACCGGACTCCGGAAGAGCCGCCCACACCAGGGCAGCTCGTCCTTCCGGCGACTCACCGATCGGTTCGTCAACGTCCAGAAGTACTATTCGACCAGGGTTTTCTGCTTGGGCCGCGCGAACCAGACCCCACACCGGCGACTGGATCAGCCCCTCGACCTTGTCGCCAGGCACCGCTGCCACCGCGTCGCGGGTGGTGACGATCAGCCGGGACGCCTCGAACCGTTGATCTGCCAGCCAGGCCACCACGTGTGACCGCACTGTGTGCACCGCGGCGCGCGTGGCGGCGGGAACCGGAGCGGTGGTGTCGACGGGAACGGTCAGGAGTACAGCGGCGGGCAATGGCCTGCCGTCGTTCACTGCGGCCGCGAGCGTATCTATATCCGAAAAATGCTCGCTCACAAGAACTTCTGGCGCGGGACCAGAGCCGACTGCGACGAGGTCGAAATCGGGGGAAGAATCCGTTGGCGCCGGGATCGGCGACCACGCCACGTGATACAGGTTCTTGGTCGCCCGGCTGCGTGCTGGCGCCCGCAGCTGCTCGAGTGAGACTGGCCGTGCCCGAAGCGTCTCCGCCGAGACCACCGAGACACCGTGGGTATCTGTCACGTTGAGGGCCATCGCCTCCGGACCGGCCGGCCTCAGATGGATGCGCAGCGCATCAGCACCGGTCCGGTGCATTCGCACACCGACCCACGCGAACGGCAGCATGACCTTGCCGTGGGTCGTGCCAAGCAGACCAGCGTGCAGCGCGGCGTCGAGCAGCGCGGGATGGATGTGATATCGAGCCGCGTCCGCACGGAACGGCTCGGGCAGGACCACCTCTCCGAAGATGTCGTCGCCCGAACGCCACACCGCGCGCAGACCACGGAAGGACGGGCCGTAGGCGAGGCCGTCGCGTGTGACAGCCTCGTAGAAGCCGGTCAAGTCTACGGATTCGGCGCCGGGCGGCGGCCACGCGTCGTCCGCACCCGGCAGGTCTCTCACGACATCGGGCTCGGACCTTTCCGATGCGACCAGTACCCCGGAGGCATGGCGGGTCCAAGGTCCGACGTCGGGGCCGGGCCGGGCCGACGCATGCGGCTGCGAGTAGAACGCGATCGAGCGGCGCCCGGATTCGTCGGCGACGCCCACGATCACCTGCAGGTGCACCACCTCGTTGCCGACGAGGACGAGCGGACTCTCCTGGTCGAGTTCTTCCACCGTGTCGCAGTCGATCAGGCGCCCGGCGTGCAGAGCCAGGTCAATGTAGGCCGTGCCGGGCAGCACGGTTTCGCCGAGTACGACGTGGTCGGCGATCCAGCTCGGGGCTGTCGGCGATAGTCGGCCGGTGAGCACCAGCCCAGTGCCGTCCGCCGGAGCCAGCGCTGCGCCGAGCATCGGGTGCCCGGCTGGTGCGAGGCCCAGATCCGCTGGCTCCACCCCAGATTCCAGGGCGGTCAACCAGAACCGTTCGCCTTGGAAGGCGTAGGTTGGCAGGTCTGCCGGGTACGACGCGCCGGCCCGTGCATCTAGGAGCGCGCGCCAGTCCACGGCCACGCCCCGCACGTGGGCATGGGCCAGGGCGGTCAGCGCGGTGGCAGCCTCGGGGCGCCCGCGGCGCAACAGCGGAACTGCCGTGACGGCATCGGGCCCGGCGGAATCGCGGACTAGCGCGGACAACACCCCGTCCGGGCCCAGCTCGAGAAAGGTGCGTACTCCATCGTCGAGCAGGGTGCGTACGCAGTCGTGGAATCGGACCGTGCCGCGGGCCTGCCGCACCCAGTAGTCGACTGAGCGCAGTTCTTCGGCGGTGGCGGTCCGGCCGGTGAGGTTGGAAACCACCGGAAGCTGCGGTTCGTGCAGTGTCAGTGCGGACAACGCCGCGCGGAAGCTGTCGAGCATGCCGTCCATGCGTGGCGAATGAAAGGCGTGGCTGACCCTTAGTTCCTTGGTGCGCCGGCCTTCGGCGCGCAGCAGTGCCACCACCGCGCGCACCGGACCCTCGTCGCCCGAGATGACAACCCACGTTGGGCCGTTGACCGCGGCCAAGACAGCTCCGGGGTGCTCGGCCAAGAGCCCGACTACATCTTGTTCGCCGACCTCGATGGCCGCCATCAGCCCGCCCGCTGGCTGCTGCTGCATCAAGCGGCCGCGTGCCGCGACCGCACTGACAGCGTCGGGAAGCGAGAAGACGCCCGCGACATGTGCGGCGGCCAGTTCGCCGATCGAGTGACCGAGTAGATAACCGGGGCGCACACCCCACGATTCGACCAACCGGAACAGGCTCACCTCGATGGCGAACAATGCGGGCTGTGTCCACGCTGTCCGGTCGAGCAGAGCAGCCTTGCTTGAGCCCGGATCGGCGAACAGCGCATCGCGCAACGCCACATCATGCTCGGAGAATAGGGCACAGATGTGGTCTAGGGACTCGGCGAAAACCGGATAGCGGTTGTAAAGTTCGCGTCCCATGGCGGCCCGCTGCGCGCCCTGCCCGGTGAACAGGAACACCGGCGCGTCGCCGGAAACAGCGACACCGACGACGGGAGGGGCGGAGGAAACAATGGAATCCGCTCGTCGTGCAGTATCGCCGGACAGCCATGCCAGACCCTCGAGAAGCTCTTCGCGTTCGGTGCCGAACAAAACGGCCCGATAAGTCAGTTGTGCTCGGGTGGTTGCCAGCGCCAGCGCGATGGCCGCCGGGTCGGCCTTCGCGTCCGCGGTCACGGCGGCGTGTAGCCGATCGGCCTGCGCGCGCAGCGCGATCGGATCAGCGGCGGACAGCAGCCAGGGGCGTGCAGATGCAGTGGCTTCTTCGAATCTTCGATCGGAGTCCTTGGGCGCTCGATTGATTCTCTGGCCTGCGGGATCCGGGTCAGTCGCAATAGTGGCCGCGACAGGCCCGGCATCCGTCGGGGCTTCAATAATGATGTGGGCGTTGGTGCCGCTGATGCCGAACGAGGACACCGCAGCTCGACGCGGTTGTCCGTTGTCTTCCCAGAGCTGCGGCTCGGTGAGCAGCCGCACGGTCCCGGCCGACCAGTCGACGTGCGGTGTCGGCTGGTCCACGTTAAGGGTGCGCGGCAGCATGCGGTGCTGCATGGCCAGTACTGTTTTGATGACTCCGGCCATGCCGGCGGCCAACTGGGTGTGGCCGATATTGGATTTCACCGAGCCCAGCCACAGAGGCCGTTCCGGCGAGTGTTCCCGACCGTAGGTCGCAATTAATGCCCGCGCCTCGATGGGATCGCCGAGCCGGGTGCCGGTGCCGTGCGCCTCCACCGCGTCCACGTCGGACGCGGCCAAACCTGCGTCCGCGAGTGCTTGGCGGATCACCTTCTTCTGGGCCCCACCGCTAGGCGAGGTTAGTCCGTTGCTGGCACCGTCTTGGTTGACCGCACTACCTCGCACCACGGCCAGCACCCGGCGCCCGTCACGCTGCGCGTCCGATAGCCTGCTGAGCACCAGCACACCAACGCCCTCCCCCCAAGAGGTGCCGTCGGCATCTCCGGAGAAGGCCTTGCAGCGGCCATCTGGGGCGAGCCCGCGTTGTCGGCTGAACTCGATGAACATGTGTGGCTGGGCCATCACAGCGGCGCCGCCCACGATCGCGAGATCGCACTGGCCGCTGCGCAGAGACTGAAGAGCCAGGTGCAGCGCGACCAGCGACGACGAGCACGCGGTGTCCACGGTCATCGCCGGTCCTTCCAGGCCGAAGGTATAGGCCAGTCGTCCTGACGCGACACTGACTGTGGTGCCGGTCAGCAGGTAGCCTTCGGAACCTTCGGTGGCGGTGTGCGCTCCGGTGCCGTAGCCGAGCGGGGAGGCGGCGATGAAGACGCCGGTGCGACTTCCGGAGAGCGTCCCAGGGGCGATGCCGGTGAGTTCGAAAGCCTCCCAGGCGGTCTCCAGCAGCAGTCGTTGCTGTGGGTCCATGGCGATCGCCTCGCGCGGGCTGATACCGAAGAAGGCGGCGTCGAATCGGTCGGCGTCGCGCAGGAATGCACCGTGGCGGACGTAGCTGGCGCCGGAACGGTCGGGGTCGGGGTCGTACAGATCTGGGTCCCATCCGCGGTCGGTCGGGAACTCTGTGATCGCGTCTCTGCCGTCTGCCAGTAGTCGCCAGAAGTCTTCCGGCGTGGTGATGCCGCCGGGAAACCGGCAGGCCATGCCGATAATGGCCGCCGGTTCGCGGTAGGCCCGCAGCAACTCGTCGTGCTCGGCCTGGAGGCGCTTGTTCTCCTTGAGAGAGTGGCGCAGTGCCTCGGTCAGCCGGGTGGCTCTGTCGTCGGTCTGCGGCGGGGTTGGCGTGGTCGTCTCCATGTCCGTTTCCCTTTAGTTGTTGGTGGCGCCGAAGGCCAGATTGATGAGGTCGTCCGCGCCGAGATCGTCGAGTTGCGCGGATGCGTCGGCGACGGGTTGTTGTTCCGGGCTATGGGTCACATCGGGCGCGGTGCCGTCCGTTAGCTTGCTTAGGGCCTCCAGGAGGCCGGACCGCCGCAGCCGCTCGGGATCTATCGCCGCAAGCAGCCGCCGGATCTCGTCGTTGGAGCGTTGCGGCCCGTCCGGCGCGGCCGCTGCCGGTGCCAGTTCCTCAAGCAGGTGCGTCGCGAGATCCTCGGGTGTCGGGTGGTCGAAGACGATCGTGGTCGGTAGCCGCAGTCCAGTGGCGGTGTTCAGCTTGTTGCGCAGCTCCACCGCGGTGAGCGAGTCCAGTCCGAGCTGTTTGAATTCCTGCCGGACACCGATCGCGGCGCGGGATCCGTAGCCGAGTACCAGGGCCGCTCGGTCGCGGATGAGATCGACCAGCAGCCGCCGGCACTCCGGCTCGGTGAGCGAGGCCAGGCGGCGGCTGAGTGCTTGCGGCGCGTCGTTCCTGCCCGCTGTGGTTGGTGGCGCTGTGGTGGTTTGGGGGGTTGTTGTTTGGATGAGTTTTCGTAGTAGTGGGGGGATTTCGTTGTTGTTGTGTAGGGCTTGGGTGTTGAGGTGTGTTGCGGTGAGGTGTGCGTGGGTGCTTGTGATTGCTGTGTCGAAGAGGGTGAGGGCTTGGTTGTCGGTGAGGGCGTTGATGCCTGCGCGGTGGAGTCTGGCTAGGTCGGTGTCGGTGAGGTGGCTGGTCATGGTGCTGGTGTGTTGCCATAGGCCCCATGCGATGGAGATGGTGGGTAGTCCGGCGGCGCGGCGGTTTTCGGCGAGGGCGTCGAGGAAGGCGTTAGCGGCGGCGTAGTTGGCTTGTCCGGGTCCGCCGAGTATGGCGGTGGTGGAGGAGTAGAGCACGAACATGGCGAGGTTGGTGTCGCGGGTTAGTTCGTGCAGGTTCCAGGCGGCGTGGATTTTTGGTTGGAGTACTCGGTCGATTTGGGTGGGTGTTAGTGAGGTTAGTAGTGCGTCGTCGAGTAGGCCTGCGGCGTGGATGATGGCGGTGAGGGGGTGTTTGGGTGGTATGGCGGCCAGGGTGTGTGCGAGTGCGTCGCGGTTGGTGGTGTCGCAGGCGGTGATGGTGATGTGTGCGCCGGCGGCGGTTAGTTCGGCGTGTAGGTCTGTGGCGCCTGGTGCTGTGATGCCTTGTCGTGTGAGTAGTAGGAGGTGTTGGACTCGGTGCTGTGTTACGAGGTGGCGGGCGAGTAGAGATCCGAGTGTGCCGGTGCCGCCGGTGATGAGGACTGTGCCGTCGGGGTCGAGTGTTGTTGGGGGCATGGTGAGTACGAGCTTGCCGGTGTGGCGGGCTTGGCTGATGTGTCGCATGGCTTGGGGGGCGTGGCGGATGTCCCATGCGGAGGTGGGTAGTGGGTGTAGGGCGCCTGTGGTGAACAGGGGGGTGAGTTGGGTGAGCATTCGGCTGATGTGGCTGGGTTCGGCTTGTAGGAGGTCGAACCATAGGTAGGTCAGGTTGGGGTGGTTTGTGTTGACGTGTTTTGCGTCGCGGATGTCGGTTTTACCCATTTCGAGGAAGTGGCCGTGTGGGGATGTGATGCGTAGGGAGGCGTCGACGTATTCGCGGGCTAGGCAGTTGAGGACGACGTCGACGCCGCGTCCGTGGGTTGCGTGACGGACTCGGTCTTCGAATTCCAGGCTGCGGGAGGAGGAGATGTGGTTTTCGTCGAGGCCGAGGGTGTGGAGGAGGTCGTGTTTGGCGGGGCTTGCGGTTGCGTGGATTTCGGCGCCGATGTGGTGGGCGAGTTGGAGTGCGGCCATGCCGACGCCGCCGGTTGCGGCGTGGATGAGTACGGATTGGCCGGCTTGTAGGTTGGCTAGTTCGATTAGACCGTGGTAGGCGGTGAGGAAGGCGATGGGTACTGATGCGCCTTGGGCGTAGGTCCAGTTGTCGGGTAGTGGGGCTAGGTGGTGGTGGTTGGCGATGGCGATGGGGCCAAAGGATCCGGGCATTAGGCCCATGACGCGGTCGCCGACGGCGAAATCGGTGACGTCGGGGGCGGTTTCGATGATGATGCCGGCGGCTTCGCCGCCTAGGCCGTTTTGATCGACCATATCTAAGGTCAGCAGCACGTCGCGGAAGTTGATGCCTGCTGCTCGTACGGCGATGCGGACCTGGCCGGAGGTTAGGGCAGTGTGGGCGGTGGGGGTGGGGGTCAGGGTGAGGTTGTCCAGGGTGCCTTTGCTGGTGGTGTCGAGTTGCCAGGTTGTGGTGTTGGTTGGGATTTCGAGGGTGTGGTCGGTGGTGGTGGGGGTGAGGTGTGGGATGGTCAGTGTGCCGTTGCGTAGGGCGAGTTGGGGTTCGCCGGTGGCTAGGGCGCGGGGTAGGGCGTCGTGTGATGCGTGCCGTTGGTCGAGGTCGAGGAGTATGAACCGGCCGGGGTATTCAGATTGTGCGGTGCGTAGCAGTCCCCACAGTGGTGCGTGGACTAGGTCGTTGACGCTTTCTCCTGGTGCGGCTGCTACCGCGCCTTGGGTGGCTATAACTAGTTGATCGTTGGTGAATCGGTCGTCGGCGAGCCATTTTTGGATGTATTCGAGGGTTTGGTGCACCACGGTGGTTGTGGTGTCGGGTAGTTGAGCAGTGGTTGGTTCGGGTTTCGGTGTGCGGTAGCACATGATTAGGGTCGAGAACTGCTGCCGAATTACTGAGTAATAGTGAGCGTATGAACGTTCGAGTGAGTACGCTGTTGGTGTGAATCTGACGGAGTGGGCGCGTGCTCAGGGTGTGCATCCGCAGACGGCGTATCGGTGGTTTCGGGAGGGGACGCTGCCGGTTCCGGCTGTGCGGGTGAACGAGAGGACGGTTCTGGTTTCTCCTGACATGCCCGCCGGGGCGGCGCCAGCCGCGGCATTCGGGTTGTATGCGCGGGTGTCTTCGCATGATCAGAAGTCGGACTTGGATCGTCAGGTCGCTCGGTTGACGAGTTGGGCCGCTGAGGCGGGCGGAACGGTGGTGCGGGTCGAAGCTGAGGTTGGGTCTGGGATGAACGGGTCGCGGACGAAAGTCCGGCGGCTGCTGGCCGATCCGAAGGTGACCGCGGTTGTGGTCGAGCATCGTGACCGGTTAGGGCGGATGAACACTGAGCTGGTGGAGTCCGCACTGTCTGCGCATGGTCGCCGGCTGGTGGTGCTCGACGACGGCGAAGTTGACGACGATTTGGTGCGGGACATGGTGGAGGTTATCTGTAGTGAGTGCCCATTTATGCAGGCCAAAGGTCCCACTAACGTTATGAACATGTTCAAGGAGTTGCAGCGGTAAGCGACTGTCGCGTCTTGGTGAGGAGGCTGTGCGCCACGGTTGGCGGGCGGCGACACATCTCTTTTCTGCGGCCTGGAGTTATTGCGATGGGTCAACTTGCCTGCGACAGCGCCGGGTTGGTGGTTTCCAAGCGGATGATGAGCGTCGACCGGGGAGTTGGTCGGCGTGGCGGGTTTTGCTAGCGGTGAGGTTTGAAGTGGCGGCGAACCTTCTGTGGGACGGCGTGGTTGGTCGCGGCGTTCATGGTGGTGTGTGGGCTTGGTTTTCGGCGTTGAGTTGACGGATTGCTTGGTTGATGGCATCAGAGTCATTGAAATCGACGCCGCGGTGGGTCAATGCGTTGACGAGCTGTTTTGCTGGTCCCCAGGCGGTTTCGTCGTCGATGGCCTCGTCGAAGTCGGGCAAAGAGGTATCGACGGCGGCGATGACGGGGCTGATCCATTCGGGGGCGATTCCTCGGCGGGTAAGCGCAAACGTTAGCCATGCGCGCAGCACCTGCGGCAGGGCCTCGCGGTCGGCGGGTTCGAGGACGGCTTTGCGTGGCAGCCAGTTAGACAGGAAGACCATCACTTCGCCGGGACTCCAATGCAGCGGTCCAGCATGGATGTAGCCTTCGCCGTAGTCGAGCAGCAGCCCGGCCAGAAACCGGGCCGTGCTGTCGTCGTCGCCGTGGTCGCTGTGGGCGAGGAACTCGGCGATCATTCGAGTCCGTTGTGATTCGGTCAACTCTTTGTGTTCTGGCCAGTCGCGCAGGTGGTCACGGCAGCGGGACCAGGCCAGTGAGCGGCAATCGGTGAAGTCTTCATCATCGTTGCGTGGCCAGGTCATGTCGGTGATGCGCAGTGCGTGGGCCAGCTCGGCGAGCACCTCAGCCGCCGGGGCCGCCGTCAACGCCATGGGCACTTGGCCAAGCGGGCGAATGTCTTGCCAGTCTTTGGCAGCGTTGGGGGGCAGGATCAGGATGTCGCGTATCTCTAGGCCGCCGACGTGGTCGAGGTCTGCCATCAGCGTATGGGGTACGGGTCCGTGGTAGTCGATGAGCAGTGTGCGTGCGCTGTCGTAGACATCGACCGCGCGCCAGGCGGTGTGCGGGGTCCAGGTCACGTCGGTCGACCAGGACGGCAGCGGGTGGGTTTTGGTCAAGGCGGTGATGGCGTCGTGCAGTGGTGTCCCGGCCTCAGCAGGTGCGACACGGGCGAGCGCTACGAGGGCCTCTAACTCATACGGGGTGGGTTTGGCGTTGGCTCGACCGGCGACTTGTATGCATCGCTGATGTTCTGCCTCCTTGTCGCCCAACTCGGCTTTCGCCCAGGCTTTTCCTAGCGCGGCGCTGGCCCACATCTCTGCGTGTAGCGCATCATCGAAACCACCGATCCTCCGGGCGTTGCCCACCAGCTGGTCTGCGGGGTGGGAAGGGCCACTTTTACGGCGGGCGGGCTTGGCTTTAGCGCTTTTACGGCGGCCACGACTTTTCGGCATGCCCGCAAGTTCATCACACTCGACTGTCCACGCGTGTGGCCGTCTTGGTGCTGAGGTCGGACAAACTGCCGCGAGTGGCGCGCATGTTGGTTCGGTGTCGGCCCCGCCCGTCACCTGTGATTGAGCCAGCATCGGATGGGGATTGGCATAAGGACTTGCCTTATGTTCGGTTCAGTTTGGCCATGAGGTTACGGAAGTTTTCTCGTTGGGCGTCGAGGTCCTCGCGTAGGTCTTGGTTTTCGGCCGCGAGGGTTTCGCGGCGGCGGCGTTCTTCGATGAGTTCGGCTTCTAGGTCGGTGAGGCGTTCCCGTAGTGATTGCAGTGTTTGCGGGTGGGTATCGCCGAGAGATGCGTCGAGTTCGGAGCCGATCGTCAGGCCGAGACGTTTCCGCAGTGCGGTGTTTTCACGGCGGAGGTCGACGAGGTCGTGCTTGGCTAGTGCGAGTGCGTTGATGAGATCCCGATGGGAGACGACGGATCGGGGTTGCAGGCAAGGCGCGGCCGGGGTTATGGCTTCCTGGCGTGTGCGGGCCTCGACGACCGCTTGTTTGAGGCCGGGATCGTTGTAGATCAGTCCTCGGGAGACACCGGCGCGACGGGCGACGGAGGCGATGGTGACGATGTCGCCGTCGCGTTGCATGGCGCTGAGTGCTTGTTCGACGGCGCGGCGCTTGTGTTCGCTGTCTTGGCGGCGGGATTCGACCAGAGCGTCCCAGCGTTTAGCGTCGGGCTGCTGGTTGGGGGTCATGGCATCGTTGGCTTTCGGAGGAAATGCGCGGGTACCGAACGGCGGATCGTCCGTAGGTCTTGGCACGCGGTTTCGACTGTGGCGCGCTCGTCTTCGGGTAGTGCGTCGAGGTCTTGTTGCAGTGTGTGGATCAGGGAGCGCAGCTTGGCGATCTCCTGTTTGGGCACCAGACTCCAGTCGGGTGCTTGCATGGCCAGGCCGCGTTGGCGGGCGCGGACGAGTTCGTCTACGTGGGCGATGAGGTCGGGTAGGTGGGATGGGTCGGATCGGAATTCGGCGCAGCCGATGCACCGGTAGCGGATTGGGCATGCTTGCCCGCCGGCTTTGACGTTGCTGGGTTCGAGGCAGAGTCCGAACGGGACGGCCACTTCTCCGCGTTCTTCGCGAAGCCGTCCGCTGGTATCGGTAGCGGCGGGTGCGCGTTTGCCCGATGAGTCCCGACGCATCTGGGCGACCCGTTCGGCGGCCAGGCGTTTGCGTGTGGCGGTGACGCGGTAATAGCCCTGGGTTGTCTTAATATCGTCGTGGTCCATCAGCTTCTGCAGGACATCGACTGGTGTGCCCGCGTCCGCGTGACGTTGGGCGAAACTGTGCCGGAAGCTATAGAGAGTGATGTCGCCTCGTGGGAACGGTGCTGGCGCGCCATCAGCGCCACGGTTAAGGCCTATCAGGGTGGGCAGCTGCTCGATCCACTGGCGTACCCAGTACCAAAACGACGCCACCCTGATCGGCGCTGTGCCGCCGGCGTTTTTGGTCGGCCGAGGAAACATCACCAGCATGGTGGGGGCGGTGTCCGGGAATTGTTGCCGCACCCATTGCGCCTGACGCAGAAGCCGAGCGTGGAGGTCTTCTCCGATGGGTAGCTGGCGTCGCAACCGGCCGGATTTGGTGTTGTCGTAGAACAGGATTGGGTGTCCTTGATTGTCCCGGCCTGCCGTGTCGAGGGCCAGGTGAGTGACCTCACGGGGCCGGCGGCCGGTCTCGATGAGCGTTTCAATCATGAGTCGCAGCTGCGTGGGTGCGTGCTCGCCAAGCACGCCCCGGTCACTGACAACCTCGGCGAGCAGCGCGAGGTTCTCGGCATGCAGGAGCTGGTCGATGACTGATTCCGGTAGCGCTCGTCCCGGTTCTTCTTCGATCTCGATCTTGCGTGGCAGAAGTTCCCGCGTGATCGAGAAACGGTCATCGACCCCGGCGAGCAGTCCCTGGCCCCTTGCTTCGCTGAGCACATGGCGGACGGTCCGCAGGCGCTGGTTGCGGCTGCATGCGGTGATCGTGTCCTGGCGTTGCAGCGCGGCTAGATGCGTTGCGAAACGTTCGATATCGGCCCGTCCGACCGCCGACCTGTCGTGACCGCCGTCGTCGCGAAGCGCAAGTGACTCCGACAGCACGCGCATGCCGTTGACGTAGCTTCGCACCGAGGCCGCGGTGATCCGGGTTTGGGCGATGAACGCCCAATCCTGCACCGCGGCACGAAGCCACGATTGTGTGATCCCGCTGAAATCCCAGACGGTCGCGGACGTGTGGCCGAACACCCGGGCGTCCCAGCGTAGTTTTCGGCGCTCGGCGTCAGGTGAGCTGTAGGCCAGACTGACGCAGTCCCCCGCGACGGCGGCCACGCTGCGCGTGACTGCATTGAGGGCCGCTAAATCGGTTGATGAGGTGTCGAGGATCGATTCGGCTTGCGATGTCCGCAACAGGTTGATCCAGGTGACCAGGAAGCTCGGGTCGGTCTTAGCTCCGCTACGGTCGCGGCGCTGCAACGCGTAACGAACCTCCATCGCCGCAAGCGGCCGCAGCCCAATAAGGTTGATCTCCAACGTGTTTGTGATTGGTGCCGCAGTCAACAACCAAGCATCGAGGTGCTGTTTGGTCGGCTTTCCCGCCCGCAGCCACGCCGAGTGGTGGCCGGGGCACAGCCCCGACAAATGCACGTGCAAACTGCAACTGGCGACCATACAAATCCCGAGGCTTCGGTGCGGGCTTGCCCACATGAGGAACTCGGCGAGGCTCTCACCGCGATGCTTCGCACGTAGCCACTGCTGCTGATGAGCGTTACATAAGCGGTTCGCGGTGATCGACGGCCGCTCACACTGACGGGTGTCGCGTTGAACAGCGCACAAACGTGCGGCCTCGCGATCGACTGGGGGCAAACCGTTCACCCACTCGTCTAGCGGGAGCCCGCAGCGCTGCCACGCGCTGCGGTGGGTCTTGCACAGCCCACGCTTTTTGTCTTGGGTCTGAGCGTCGCACCCCGGCGCGCAGCAGTACCGCCCGCCGAGGTAGGGGTCATCGCGGCGATAACGCAAAACGAGCCGCTGATCATCCCAGCAATCACGACGCCAGTCGGAGTCAATCAGGCACCGTAGCGCGGTCATCCGCCCGTCGATGGTCAGCGATGAGCGCGGTTCGTCGAAAAGCGGCGCTACTGTCATACCAGCACCGGTAACGGGTAGCGGGCTGCCAGGCGGTCAACGGCGTCGCACATGCGTTCCCAACTCGCATGCAGATACCGCTCAGTCGATTGGATCGAGGCGTGGCCCATCAGCACTTGGATTAGGTCTGCCGGTACGTCGACCTCGGCCAGCGCTGTCCCAAACGAGTGACGCAGCATGTGCGGTTCAACTTTGAAACCGCACCTCGTGGTGAGCCGCCGGAACAAATCCTCAGCGGCCGATGGTGTCATCGGCGCCCCGATAACACCCGACTTCAGATTCACGAAGACGAAACTTGTCGCCGCCGCCGACGGCACGTCGTCACGTTCCCAGCGATACCGACGGTAAGCGTCAACGACGCTGGCATCAGCTGGAACCCAGCGGGGTTGACGGGACTTGGCCGATGCGCCGTTCTCATTATCTCGACGCACGACATGCACGTGTGGGCCGGCGACGTCGCAGTCCAGGTGGGTTGATGACGGAAGAAAGTGCATATCTTCGATACGAAGTCCCAACGCCTCGGAGATCCGTAATCCGCACCGCCACATCAACAGAACAAGCACGACGTCACGAGCGGATCGACACGCCGCGACCACTTGCCGCACCTGATCAGTACTCAACGCCTTGGGCGCCGGTCGCGGAACCCTCTTACGGATGCGGGCACGCTCGAACCGGCGCACCACAGGCTCGGGCACCCTATCGTGGGCGTACGACCACCGATAGAACTCACGAACGGCCGTCGTGATCGCGTTGATGGTGTTCGGCGCCCGGGTCGTCTCGTTCAATGGCGTCGGACCGGGGGCTCGCCGCCGACGGTCCGGTGTGCGTTCCAACCATACGACGAATGACGCGACGTCCTTACTGGTCACCGACCGCCAGTCGCGCCCCGTCTCCGACAGCCACGTTAGATACGCCGCGATATGCCGGGCATAGGACCGGCAGGTGTTCTCCGCGCGGTCGGCCCCGAACCGAAGCGAATACAGCCACGCCGCCGCCTCGGGGTGAACCTCGTAGCCCTCATCGACCACGGTCCACGCGGTCCGGCCATCGGCCGGTGCCTCGATCCGCAACGCCTGGAACGCCACCGCCCGCTCCTCCTCAAGCAACAAGGATTGACACACCTGACTGACGTCAATAACGTCATGACATACTATAGACATTGCTGTCAGCATCTACCGACATCTCGTCATGAAGTACGTGGAGAACAACCTGTGTCCTCACTACAGATAATGGAGGTGCTGACGTCGTTCTGCGCGCGCCTGTACGGGCGTCGTTCTGCGCGTAACCGTGCATTGAAAGCTGTTGGCTGCGCGCAGCGTGATATCGGCCCGCAGGCGGTTGTGGGCGCTGAAACTGTCGGTGGTGTCGGTAAGGATGGCCGGTGATGAGCACGAAGACCGAACAGTCACAGGCGCGAGTCGAGCAGCGACGGCGGCGCAAGCACGCCAAAGCCGACCGCCGTCGGCAGGATTGTGACCTTGCCCCGGCCGCGGTCGCTGCACGGGTCGGTATCCCGGTGGCTGAGCTGGCGGCCCGCTGTTCGAGGCGGTGTACTCGTTGAAGTCCTGCCAGTGGCGAAGCGGCTGGTTCGATGTGGCCGCGATCCAGCCGGGGGCAGACTCGTCGTGAGCCCATTGCGCCAGATAGCTGCCCCGTTCGTCGCCGATCCCGTGACCGGTGTGTGCATTCGTACCCGGCTGAAAGGGTTGACCGGCTTTGATGAGGCGGTGCTGCGTCAGGTGGGTAGGCATCTGGGCCGGTTGGCCAGCGCTGACCTGGCGGCGCGGGTGCGGACCGGTTTGGACCACGACAACGATGCTTGGGCTGAGCGCAAACGCGACCTGACGGCCGAGTCGTCGTCGAGGTGGGCGGGGGCCATCACGAAAGCCACCCATGATCAGTGGGGGCTGGCCCGGCGAGCGCAGTCAGCACATGCTCAGTCCCTGCGCGAAGGTATCGCGATGATCGGTCACCGGCTTGGCCAGGAGTTAGGAGCCAAGAGCAGCAGAGGTATGCCGGGCGGGTACCGGACCCGAGGCGAGTGGTTCGCCAAGACCAGGCGTTTGGCGGTCCTGCAACAGCG
The DNA here is from genome assembly GCF_965230835.1 of Mycobacterium sp. GTDB lineage: Bacteria > Actinomycetota > Actinomycetes > Mycobacteriales > Mycobacteriaceae > Mycobacterium. Next base: position 463,756 of record NZ_CBDDLW010000002.1, on the reverse strand, counting down.
CTTCGCCGCGGTGGAGGCTGACCGGGGCGCCGGTCATGTGAGCGTGGTGCGCGGCGGAAAACGGTTGCTCGGCAAGCGACACCACCTCACCGAGTCCGGGCTCACCGAGCAGCAGTGGCGCGATCAATGGGAAGCAGCCCGCTGGTTTTTGTCCGCCGACGGCGAGTCGGGGAAACGCTGGGGCAACGAAACTATCCGGGTGACCAGCGATGGTGAACTATCGCTGCGCCTGCCGGCTGCGTTGGAGCACCTGGCCAACGCCCCGCATGGCCGCTACGTCCTATCCGCCACGGTGCAGTTTGCCCATCGGGGCCAGGAATGGGCCGACCGGGTGACCGCGAACCAGGCGGTGGCTTACCGCATCCATTTCTCGTCAGCCAAGCAGCGCTGGTACCTCGACGCCTCCTGGCAACGCAAGCAGCCACCAACGGTGCCGTTGGAGGCGTTGCGCACCGGCGAGCTTGTCGGGGTGGACATGAACGCCGATCACCTCGCCGCCTGGCGCCTGGACCCCCACGGCAACCCGATCGGTGCCCCACGTACGTTCGGCTACGACTTGTCTGACGGCACCGACCGGCGTGACGCCCAACTGCGCCACGCCCTGACCGCTCTGCTGCACTGGGCCAACAACACTGGGGTCAAGGCCATCGCGGTCGAGGACCTCGATTTCACCGACAGCAAGACCCGCGAAAAGCACGGCCGGCGCCGCCGGTTCCGCCAGGTCGTCTCGGGTATGCCCACCGCTAAACTCCGCGCTCGACTGCTCGCCATGGCCACCAATGCCGGGATCAGCGTGATCGCCGTCGACCCGGCCTACACCAGCAAGTGGGGCGCGCAGCACTGGCAGAAACCACTGACCGCCCACCACCCACAGACCACCCGTCACCACGCTGCGAGCGTGGCGATCGGACGGCGCGCGCTCGGACACACGATTCGGCGTCGCGTGGCACCGCCCCGACCACACCAGAGCGATGTGGCCAGGCATCGGACCACGCAGGCCCAATCAAGCATCCGCGAGCGTGAGGCAACCCGCCACCCCATGCCAGGACCACAGACACGATCTGCATGTCCGCCCGGGACCACGAACGCGGGAAGCCAGGAGCCCCAACACCGTTCGGGGCCTCCCACCGAGCAAAACTCAGTTTCGCTCAGTGCCTAGGAACGGTGTCGCCGGCTTCGGCGGTTTCTAGTTCGGTCCGAAGCGGCAGACCTAGTCCGAGGACGTCTTGGCCGAGGACGGCGAGGTTTGTGGTGATGCAGGTGTCGGGCAGTGGGGTTTCGGTCCAGGCTAGATGCAGCAGACCTGTGAGGTTGGGTGTGTTTGCTGTGGGGAGTTGTTGGATGGTGATGGGGCGGCTGATTAGTGCGCCTATCTCGGCGACTAGCCCGCCGTAGGGGTCGGTCGCCACGATCGAGACGGCATCGCTGGTCGTGGTGATGTGTACTCGTAGGGTTGTTGCTGCGGTGGAGTGGATGGTGACGTCGGTCCAGGTGAACGGTAGTTGTAGGGCGTGGTTTTGGTTGGTTTGGTTGTTGTCGATGAGCAGTGGGTGTAGTGCTGCGTCGAGTAGTGCTGGGTGTATTGCGAATTGTGCGGCTGTGTCTTGTTGTGGTTGGGGTAGTTGTACTTCGGCGAATAGTTCGGTGTCGCGTCGCCAGACTGCTTGTAGTCCTTGGAAGGCGGGCCCGTAGTGGTATCCGGTTTCGGCGAGTTTTTCGTAGAGGTTGTCGATGTTGACTGGTGTTGCGTTGTTTGGTGGCCAGGTGGTGTCGAGTCTGGTGGGTGTGTGTGTTGGGGGTGTGGGTGACAGCAGGGCGGTGGCGTGGCGGGTCCATGCGGTGTCGTTGGTTGGGTGTTCGGGTCGGGTGTGGATGCTGAGTTGGCGTCGGTTGGTTTCGTCGGGTGCTTCGATGGTGATTTGTAGTCGGCGTGTTTGGTCAGCGGTCAGGATTAGCGGTGCGTGCAGGGTGAGTTCGGCTACGGTGGCGCAGCCGGTTTGGTGGGCGGCGTGGGTGGCGAGTTCCAGTAGTGCTGTGCCTGGTGCGAGCACTGTGTCCCATACGGCATGGTCGGCTAGCCATGGCTGTGTGTGTTGGGACAGTGTGCCGGTCAGCAGGAGTTGATCGGTGTTGGCTACTGGTATCGAGGCGCCGAGGAGGGGATGGCGGTTTGGGTCGATGCCGATGGTGTTGAGGTTGCTGGCTGTGGTTGTGGCGTTGATCCAGTATCGCTGGTGTTGGAAGGGGTAGGTGGGTAGGTCGATTGGGGTGTGGTTGTTGTGGGGTGTTGTGGTGGGCCAGGTGATGGGGATTGTGTGGGTGGCTAGGTGGGCTGCGTTGGTGAGTAGGCGTTTCCATCCGCCGTTGTCGCGGTGCAGTGTGGCGGTGATCAGGGTGTCGGTGGTGGTGGTGGTTTCGGTGGTTTGTTCTAGGGCGGGGGTCAGGACGGGGTGGGGGCTGATCTCGAGGAAGGTGGTGTGTCCGTCGTGTATGGCGGTTTGGGTGGCTTCGCAGAATCGGACGGGGTTGCGCAGGTTGGTGTACCAGTAGTCGGTGGTTAGTTGTGTGGTGTCGAGGGCTGTGGTGGTGACGGTGGAGTAGAAGGTGATGTTGCTGGTGTGTGCGGTGATGTTGGGTAGTGCGTTGTGGATGGGGGTGTGTAGGGGGTCGATGTGGTGGCAGTGGCTGGCGTAGTCGACGTTGATGCGGCGGGCGTGGATGTTGTGTTGGGTGGCGTCTTAGGACTGGTGTAAAAACGCTGGGCGCATGTTCCTGGTGGTCATGTTACGCGGCGGTGGTGTCGGTCGTGGTTGTTGTGGTGGGGGGATGCAGTGGGCGGGGTGGCTCGAGCAGTTGGTGGCGTAGTTCTTGGAGGTGGCGGCTGGTCGCTGATGTTTGGGTGACTCCGCGCCAGCCGCGGCTGGCGCGGTCGAGGACGGCCCATACCAGCGACAGACAGCTGGTTTCGCCGGGTAGGCGGCCGATGACCTTGACCCGGCGACGGGATTCTCCGAAGGTGCGTTCGATGAGGTTGGAATGGCGGATGCGTGTCCAGTGTTGGCGGGGGAAGCGCAAATGCACGCTCAGCGAGGCGAAGTCGTTGGCCAGGCAAGCGACCGCGGCTGGGTAGAGCCCGCGGTATGTGGTGGTGAACTCCTCGGCGCGGCGGGTGGCTTCATCCACGGCCTGCTGGCCGGGTGGCTGGTCAATGTCATCGAAGATCGACCAGAACGCGGCTTTGATCTCGTCCTGGACCGCGACAGGTGTCTTGGCGATGACGTTACGGCAGCGATGGATCAGACACCGCTGACGCAGGCTTGCCGGAAACGTGGTCTCCCATGCGGCGATCAGGCCCGGCGCCCCGTCGGAGATGCCCAGTAGCGGCGGGCGTAGTCCCCGGTTCCTCAGGTCAGCCAAGAAGTCGGCCCACGCATCAGCCGACTCCGCTGCGGCTGGGGCCAGCCCAATAAACAGGGGCTTGCCGTCGGTGCAGATGCCCCAGGCGGCCAGCACCGGCTCGGCCGGGGCGTTGGGATGCATCCGAAAGTTCGAGGCATCCAAGAACAGGTAGTCCAACACCAGCTCATCAAGGCGTCGAGACGACCACGCAGCGAACTCGTCTTTGATGGCCGCACAAATCCGGCTCACCGTCGAGCGCGACAACGCCGCCTGCGAGCCCAGCACCTCGGCCAACGCGGCCTCGATGTCGCGATCCGACAAACCGCGCACCCATCCCGAAATCACCAACGCCTCCAGAGCGTGGGTGCGCGTCACCCCGGCACCGAATAGCCGCGAACAGAACCGCTCGTCGGTGTCGCGTAGTTTCGGGCGGCATAATTCGACCGAGCCCATCGTGGTCTTCACCGTCGCCGGCGGTTGATACCCATTGCGGTACCCGCCCGGGCCGTCCTGAACCCGACGCTGGTGACGGGCTCGGCCCAACACTGCTTCTACCTCGGCCTCCACGGCGACCTGAAACACCAGACGCACCGATAACCGCCCGACCTCCTCCAAAATCTCGGTCAACGGCCGCTCGGTCGCGGCGAACAACTGATCCATCTCAACACGCACACGCTCAATCGGCGATACTCGCTTGGTCACGGGCGTAGCCCCTCCTTCATAGCTTTCGTCGGTTGCGACGGAACCTACGCCCGTGACCATTTACACCAGCGATGAGACGCGACCTTGTGTTGTTCGCAGTGGTCGAGTAGTTGGTAGATGGCGTTGGTGTTTCCGGCGATGACGGTGCTGGTGGGGCTGTTGTGTGCGGCGATGGATAGGTGGTTTTGCCAGGGTTGGATGAGTGTGGTGGTTTGTTCGGGGTTGAGTGCGATGGCGGCCATTGCGCCGTGACCGGTGATTTCGGTTAGTGTTTGGCTGCGTAGGGCAACGATTTTGGCGCCTTGGTGCAGGTCGAGGGCTCCGGCGATGACGGCGGCGGCGATTTCGCCTTGTGAGTGGCCGATGACTGCGGCTGGGTGTACGCCGAGGGATTGCCAGACTCGGGCCAGGCTGATCATCATGGAAAATAGTGCGGGTTGAACGATGGTGACGTCGTTGAGTGGTTGGCCGTTGGTTAAGACCTCGGTTAGTGACCATGGCACGTAGGGCTGTAGTGCGTGCTCGCATTCGGCGATCGCGTCGGCGAATACTGTTGATGACGCCAGTAGTTCGGTTGCCATGCCGGTCCATTGCCCGCCTTGGCCGGGGAAGACGAATACTGGGCTGGTGGTGGTGGCCGACCCGGTGACTACAGCGGGATGTTCGGTTGCGGTGGCCAGTGCGTCGAGGCCAGCGAGTAGTTGTTCGCGGTCGGTTCCCAGCACGGCTGCGCGGTGGTCGAGCATGGCGCGTTGGGTGATTAATGCGTGGGCCAGTGTATGTGGCATCCATTCTGGATGGTTGGTCACGGCTTGGTGTAGTTGGGCGGACTGGGCGCGTAGCGCCTCGTTGGTGCGGGCAGACAGCAGCAGAACCGTAGGTGTGGTGGCTATGTCGGGTTCGCCGGTGGGCGAAGATGGGGACGTTTCGGTGGGTTCGGTGGTGTCGCTGGATGTTTCGGTGGGTTCGGGTGGTTGTTCGATGATGATGTGGGCGTTGGTGCCGCTGATGCCGAAGGCTGATACGCCTGCGCGGCGGGGGCGGCCGGTTTCGGGCCAGGGTTGGGCCTCGGTGAGCAGTTGTACTGTGCCCGTTGACCAGTCGACGTGGGGGGTGGGGGTGTCGATGTGCAGGGTTTTCGGTAACACGCCGTGCTGGATGGCCAGTACTGTTTTGATGACTCCGGCGACTCCCGCGGCGGCTTGGGTGTGGCCGATATTAGATTTCAGCGAGCCTAGCCATAACGGCCGGTCTGCCGGGCGGTCCTGGCCGTAGGTTGCGATCAGGGCTTGGGCCTCGATGGGATCACCAAGTGTGGTACCGGTGCCGTGTGCTTCGACGACATCAACGAGATCGGCGCTTAGCTGGGCATCATCGAGAGCCGCCCGGATAACACGCTGCTGCGACGGACCATTCGGCGCCGACAACCCATTGCTGGCACCGTCTTGGTTGACCGCACTCCCACGCACCACAGCCAACACCCGATGCCCGTGACGCTGAGCATCTGAAAGCCGCTCCAACACCAACACACCCACACCCTCGCCCCAACCAGTACCATCGGCGGCCGCCGCGAAGGGCTTGATCCGGCCATCTGGAGCCAACCCACGCTGCCGGCTGAACTCGATAAACGCACCCGGGCTAGACATCACCGTCACACCACCGGCCAACGCCAGCGAACACTCACCGCGCCGCAGCGCCTGACCTGCCAAATGCAACGCAACCAACGACGACGAACACGCGGTATCCACCGTCAACGCCGGACCCTCCAAACCCAACGAATACGCAACCCGCCCAGAGGCGACGCTTATCGTTGTTCCGGTCAGCACATGGCCCTGGACCGCCTCGTCAGCCTCGTGCATGCGTGGGCCGTAATCCTGGTGTAGCGCACCCGCGAAGACGCCCGTGCTACTACCGCGCAGCTGCGTCGGATCGATCCCCGCCCGCTCCAACGCCTCCCACGACACCTCCAACAGCACCCGCTGCTGCGGATCCATCGCCAAAGCCTCACGCGGACTAATCCCGAAGAACGCGGCATCAAACTGATCGGCATCATGAAGAAAACCGCCGGCGCGAGCATAAGTCGTGCCGACCCGGCCAAGCTCTGGATCGTATAGCCCAGCCAAATCCCAACCACGATTAACCGGAAAATCCGACACAGCATCCACCCCAGACTCGATCACCCGCCAAAGCGACTCCGGCGAACCAACCCCGCCCGGAAACCGGCACGCCATACCGACGATCGCAACCGGCTCTTCGGTGTTCGCTACCTGCGTAGGGGTTTCGTTTGGAACGGGGGTGGTGGCGCCGGCCAAGGTTGCGTGGATGCAGTCGGCGACCGCGGCTGGTGTCGGGTGGTCGAACAGGAGTGTGACGGGTAAAGCCAGACCGGTGGCCTCCACGAGCAGATTGCGCAGTGTGACACTGGCGATCGAGTCGAAACCCATGTCCTTGAATGAGGTGTCAGACCGCACCTCGTCGTGATTCCCGAGCAGCACGGCGATTTGACTGCGCACGAGCCGATCGGTCCATAGCCGTTGGTCGCTGTCGGCTAGCTGCGAGAACTGGGTGTGGACGTTGTCGCTTGCTAGCGGGCCTGTCTCGGCGTTCGCGTCATCGCTGCCCGCATGTGTTGGCAGCGTGATCTGCCGCGCCCGCGTACCGCGGAACAGGTTGGCCCAGTCGACGTTGCCGCCCAATGCGTACAGCTGGGCGAGGGCGGTCAGCAGACAGGTAGCCGAGTTCTGGTCGCGGCGCAGCGTGCCTATGACACCGGTCGGACAGTCCGCGGATTTCGTCGCGGCTACGTCCTCCAGGGTTTCCTGTATCGCGCCCAGCAGGGTCGGGTGCGGGCTGAGCTCGAGGAAGGTGCGCGCCCCCGCCTCAGCCAGGCGGCGCACGGCCTGCTCGAGCCGGATCTCGGAGGTGGCCATGCGATACCAATACGGTCCGTCAAGCCCCGCGGTGTCGAACGGTCCGCCCACAAAACCGGAGTGGAACGGAATGGCGGAGGACACCGGCGCGACAGTGGCAGCACCGGCGAGCAGGATCGCCGGGTCGGTCACGAGGCCTGGCCCGTGCACGGGCAGGCGATTACTCAGGACACTTGCCCGGAACCCAGCGTCGGTTAGCGCGCCGACGAGTTCCAGCACAGCTGTGCGCTCGCCGCTGAACAGCACCGAGCGGGGGCCATTGCTGCCGGCGAAATGCACCCGCCTGCGCAGGTTGTCGGTTTGGAGCCATTCGAGCAGCTCGGCCCGGGATATCCGGGCCGAGGCCAGCTCGCCTTCGCCGACGGCGGCGCTCTGCATCCGGCTCAACAAGACCACGATCTTCGTGGCGGCGGCCAGACTCAGCGCACCTGCGGCATGTGCGGCCGCGATCTCGCCGAGGCTGGCGCCCACCACCGTCGTCGGATGTACACCGCATTCCTGCAACACGGCCGATAATGCGACGGCGAGGGCGAAGTAGACGGGTTGAATTACCTCCACGGACTCCAACTCGGGTCCGCCCGGCGTACCGCGCAATACGTCGAACAGTGACCACGGCACGTGTTCGGCCAGTGCCCGGTCGCAGTCCTGCATCCGGCTCCGGAACACCTCAGATTGCTCAAGCAGATCCGCGGCCATACCAGTCCACAGGGGACCGACGCCGGAGAAGACGTGGACAATGCGGGCGTCACCGGGGGATTGGGCACCGCGTGGCGTCCGGAATACCAGGGACTCGAACCCGTCGTTGGCGATCGCCTGAAGTCCGCGCGCTGCTCCTTCCCGGTCAGCGGCGAGGATCACGGCGCGTCGCTCGGACATCTCCCTGCGCACCGTGGCGAGGGAAAAGCGGTCGCGTCTCATCGCTGGTGTAAATGGTCACGGGCGTAGGTTCCGTCGCAACCGACGAAAGCTATGAAGGAGGGGCTACGCCCGTGACCAAGCGAGTATCGCCGATTGAGCGTGTGCGTGTTGAGATGGATCAGTTGTTCGCCGCGACCGAGCGGCCGTTGACCGAGATTTTGGAGGAGGTCGGGCGGTTATCGGTGCGTCTGGTGTTTCAGGTCGCCGTGGAGGCCGAGGTAGAAGCAGTGTTGGGCCGAGCCCGTCACCAGCGTCGGGTTCAGGACGGCCCGGGCGGGTACCGCAATGGGTATCAACCGCCGGCGACGGTGAAGACCACGATGGGCTCGGTCGAATTATGCCGCCCGAAACTACGCGACACCGACGAGCGGTTCTGTTCGCGGCTATTCGGTGCCGGGGTGACGCGCACCCACGCTCTGGAGGCGTTGGTGATTTCGGGATGGGTGCGCGGTTTGTCGGATCGCGACATCGAGGCCGCGTTGGCCGAGGTGCTGGGCTCGCAGGCGGCGTTGTCGCGCTCGACGGTGAGCCGGATTTGTGCGGCCATCAAAGACGAGTTCGCTGCGTGGTCGTCTCGACGCCTTGATGAGCTGGTGTTGGACTACCTGTTCTTGGATGCCTCGAACTTTCGGATGCATCCCAACGCCCCGGCCGAGCCGGTGCTGGCCGCCTGGGGCATCTGCACCGACGGCAAGCCCCTGTTTATTGGGCTGGCCCCAGCCGCAGCGGAGTCGGCTGATGCGTGGGCCGACTTCTTGGCTGACCTGAGGAACCGGGGACTACGCCCGCCGCTACTGGGCATCTCCGACGGGGCGCCGGGCCTGATCGCCGCATGGGAGACCACGTTTCCGGCAAGCCTGCGTCAGCGGTGTCTGATCCATCGCTGCCGTAACGTCATCGCCAAGACACCTGTCGCGGTCCAGGACGAGATCAAAGCCGCGTTCTGGTCGATCTTCGATGACATTGACCAGCCACCCGGCCAGCAGGCCGTGGATGAAGCCACCCGCCGCGCCGAGGAGTTCACCACCACATACCGCGGGCTCTACCCAGCCGCGGTCGCTTGCCTGGCCAACGACTTCGCCTCGCTGAGCGTGCATTTGCGCTTCCCCCGCCAACACTGGACACGCATCCGCCATTCCAACCTCATCGAACGCACCTTCGGAGAATCCCGTCGCCGGGTCAAGGTCATCGGCCGCCTACCCGGCGAAACCAGCTGTCTGTCGCTGGTATGGGCCGTCCTCGACCGCGCCAGCCGCGGCTGGCGCGGAGTCACCCAAACATCAGCGACCAGCCGCCACCTCCAAGAACTACGCCACCAACTGCTCGAGCCACCCCGCCCACTGCATCCCCCCACCACAACAACCACGACCGACACCACCGCCGCGTAACATGACCACCAGGAACATGCGCCCAGCGTTTTTACACCAGTCCTAAGACGCCACCGGAAAAGCCAAGGTCTGTCACAGTCACATTCGTGTCGGCCGCGAGGAGAGCCAACAGCGTATGTGCTTCGTCGCGCAGAGCTGAATCTGTGCGGGCGGACAGGACGAGAGGCACCAGTGGTGTGACGAAAGGTGGTGGACCTGAGACGAATTGTGCATCCGGAAACGGCGGGCTGCTTGAGAGCTGATTCGGCTCGGGTCGAAACGGTTTCGGGGTCAACGTATACCTCGATATTTCATCCGGGTACAGCGGCTATTGGCGGTTGGCTCTGGGGGGCTTGGCCCCTGCGGTGGACACGGGATTTGTCGGCTGGGCTCGTCGGGCCAGCTGTTGGGTCTCAGAGCGACTTCGCGTTTGAGGGCGCCGTCCAGCGACTTGAGCGGGTTGTCGGCAGGAGGCCCAATGGTGCCCATCGATTAGGTGACTAAGCCGTCTGCAGAACTTCGCGAAATCCTCTGATGGTTACTGGATTCCGTGATCGCTATCGAATAGTGCACGGACCAGGCTAGCTGGCGAGTCAGGTGCTGCTTTAGCTACTGGTGAAAAAGCGTCGAATCACCTTGTCTAAAAACTGAGCTCGCACAATCAGACCCTTATACCGCACGGGTAGTACGCGAAACACTATGGACCCCAAGGCCAAAACTCCTTGTCTAAATACCTGATCTCGCACAATCAGGCCCTTATATCGCACGGGTAGTACGCGAAACACTATGGACCCCAAGGCCAATGGTGTACGCGGCGACTCTACAGCGTCGACAACTGGATGCAATCGAGTCCAAGGCGATCTAAAGGAATCCTCGACCGTCTCTCGATCAGGGCTCTAGCTGTACTGGCGTGGCACGCCAACGCTGTAGCGTGCCCTTGTTCGCATCCCCGGGTCTGGTCCAATCACCAGGACCGCGCTCGAGTCGCCGAAGGCCACGGCGACGTCAATACCGAGCCCGCCCATCCCGCTGCCGACGCAGAGAGAACCAACGACTTCGATCTGCGGCCGCGGTAATAATGGGCACCAGAGCCACCGGGACTGTCGCGGTAGCCCTCCCATATTTTTTCCACCAAGACACCGTGGGATCTACCCGGTGGATCGGCCCTCTAGTCCGCCGGCACGACGTCTTGCGGAATCACTCCGTTGGCCCAGTTGGTTCCGTCATTGTGCTGTGCGTGCTCGAACCGGGCATTACTCAGATCGGCGTAGGTGAAGTGGGTTCTATGAAGCGGAGGCAGGGCGTCGAGCAGGGTCACAATGGTTTTCCGAACCTCAAGGTCCTCGGCCGGTTTGTCGTTTGGGAGCTCCTGCAACCCCGGCACGATTTCGGTGGGAGGACGTGGTTGCCGCAACTGTGGGCATTGAAGGTCTGCGCATACCTGGCGTTCATCGTCATTCCCGAAGCGATGCCAATCGTCCGCGAGAGATGCCATCGCATATGCGCCCGCATGACGTACGGCGAAATTCGGTGATCCTAATTGCTCGGCGAGGGTGGCGAAACGGGTGCGCAACTCCCTTTCGGGATCATCCTTCTGTCGATTTATCTCAAGTTGGTGGCGGTCGCGGTCGAGCTAATACTTCCTCGAGTGAAGTGTGTGCTGTTCGGGCGCGGTTTTTTGTCCTGCGATCGCGGCTTCGTGTGCGCGCTCGGTGGTGTCTTGGCGCCGGTAGGCCACCAGCGCTGCACCGCCAATACCGACGACGGCGAGAATTGTGGCCCTAGTGCGAGCAGCGCTAAACAGGCCGGTGCCATATACGTGGCTCAACCAGTCGAACCATCCGGTGCCGCCGGGCACCGGCGCCGGCTGGTGGCTGAGTAGCCACGCTAGCAACACGAATATTGCCGTGCCGAATTGGCGTGACTACGCCGGTTCCAGCGGCCACCAGCTTTAGCAGCGACATTCGGCGCTCGGTCCCCGCGCCGCCTAAACCGCTGCCCTGCGAGCGGCCGGATTGCTATCCGCGCTGCAGTCTGACTCAGCGGTCACACACTGAGCTTGCCAGCAGGTCATGACTGGCCGGAGGAATGCTCTCGGATGTGTCGGGGTGCCTGACGCTCATCTTGCGAGGCACGGTCGTAAGCTAGGCCGCGGGGCGTGGTTCAAACGCAGCATCTACGAGCGCGATCGTCGCCGATAGCAACGACCATGACCACGCTCGCACCGGATGTGCATTGATGCGGGGTTTCAGCACTCGCCGAGCCTGGTCGCGACTAAGATGATCGAGGTCGCTTTGATTCAGGGATGCGGTTGGGTATGTGACCGCTGCCCAGGTTGTACTCGTCGGCCTTTGTGGGTCTGGTGGTGCACCAGTCGACCGGGCACCGGTGGCGGTCGCGTGATGCGCCCGAAGGCGGTCTTTTTCATCGGTGCCGCCGCACCTATGGTTCGCATCGAGTCGCCGGTACTTCGAACTGGTGGTGCGCAGTTGCCCGCAAATGCAGCAAATCGCCCGCTGCTGCATGGTCGTCGGTTTGCCTCTCGGGTCGTCCCGAGCCGCCGAGCGCATCTGGCATTTATCTGACACGGCCGCCTAGTTGAGGCTTAAAACATGCCTTCTACCTGCACAAACGCTGGTGCGCGATACTGGGATTGAACCAGTGACCTCTTCCGTGTCAGGGAAGCGCTCTCCCGCTGAGCTAATCGCGCTGGGTCTTGATTTTGGAGGTGGAGACGGGAATCGAACCCGTGTGCACGGCTTTGCAGGCCGTTGCCTCACCACTCGGCCACTCCACCGCTGGGGATTGATGCCACTAGCACCTTCGAGCGGATGACGGGATTCGAACCCGCGACCCTCACCTTGGCAAGGTGATGCGCTACCAACTGCGCTACATCCGCGCGCAACGAACGAGATCGTCGCCCGGTGCGAAGCACGACGATAGTCGACCCGAGCGGGCGCGCACAAATCCCTTGGAACGTTGTGCTGCTAGGCTATCGCGCGTTCGCGTGGAGCGCATGTGGCGCGTTCTGTCAGCTGGTCGATCGTGCTAGTCTTCGACCTCGTTCGTCTCTCGGCGTCGGTCCCGTGGCTCAGTGGGAGAGCGTCCGCTTCACACGCGGAAGGTCGCTGGTTCGATCCCAGCCGGGACCACCATGTTTGGCCTGCATGAATGCGGCCGATGACCCGGTTGGTTGTCCACTTTGTGCTCGCTGGTCACTGTTGAACCGCCCGTTTTCGTGTGCGTGATGGCGATGTGGGTTCGCAGCTGCGGGGTCAGATTCGTCGAAATGGTGGTCGGCCTAGCCGCTGGCTGTGCTGATCGGTGTCAGCGGGTCAAGCGGTCGCAGGTATGACATAGCTCATGAATCGTGACGGCCGCAGCGTGCTTAGCGGTCCGCATCGGTGTAGCGGATCACGCCACGGATGTTGCGGCCTTCCAGCATGTCGCGGTAGCCATCGTTGATCTGCTCGAGCCGGTATTGGCGCGTGACCATGTCGTCGAGGTTGAGCTTTCCCAGCTGATACATCGACAGCAGGCGAGGAATATCGTGGTCGGGGTTGGCGCCGCCGAAAAGACTGCCTTGCAAGTTTTTCTGCAGCAGCGTCATCATCGACGTGTTCACCGTCGCTGCCGTGTTCAGCATGCTGCCCACCGCGGCCAGGACGCAGGTGCCCGCTTTGCTGGTCAGCGACATCCACGTATCGAGCTGTGCGCCATCGACATCCCCCACGGTCACGATCACTTTGCGGGCCATGGCCCCGCACGTGGCTTCGGCGATCCCGGCTAGAGCTGCCTCGGCGGAGGGATACGCATGGGTAGCGCCGAACCTGAGTGCCTGCTCACGCTTCCATTCGACCGGGTCAACCGCGAAGATACGGCGAGCTCCAGCATGTGCGGCGCCCTGCAGCGCTGAGATCCCCAACCCGCCGATACCGATAATCGCGACGTCGTCGCCCGGCGCCACTGCGGCCATGCGGGTCGCCGAGCTGTAGCCAGTAGTGACACCGCAGCCAACGATGCAAGCCACCTCGAACGGGATGGCGGGGTTGATTTTCACTACCGACGTCTGATGCACGACGGTGTAGGGGGAAAACGCGCCGAGCAGGGCCATCGGATAAACCGGCCGCCCACCGGCATGAACGCGAAATGTTCCGTCAGCGACGGCGACACCCAGCAACGCGCCAGCGCCGACGTCGCACAGATTACGCGCGCCCTGCTGGCACGACGAGCACTTGCCGCATGCGGGGATGAAGGACAGCACTACGTGGTCGCCGACCGCCAGATCTTCAACTCCTTGGCCAACGTCGGTGATGATTCCGGCGCCCTCGTGGCCGCCCAGCACCGGAAAGCCCGCCATCGGCACACCGCCGGTGACGAGATGAAGGTCCGAGTGACACATCCCGGCGGCCTCCAGCTGAACTTTCACTTCACCTGCGCACGGGTCGCCCAGCTCGATCTGCTCGATCGACCACGGCTCGTTGAGCCCCCAGATCAGTGCCCCTTTGGTCTGCATCGGTCACTCGTTTACGGTGTCGGCGCTGAGCAGGCGCTTGACGACCTTGCCGGTCGGGTTGCGGGGCAGCTGCTCGACAAAAATGACATCGCGGGGAACCTTGAACCGCGCCAGCTGATCTCGTACATAGTCTTTGACCTCCTGTTCCGACAGCTGAGCATTGTGGCGGAGCGCGACGAAGCTGCGCAGTCGCTGGCCGTACTGGTCATCGGGCACGCCGATGACGGCCGCTTCGCGGATCTGGGGATGGGCGCTCAGCGTCTCCTCGACTTCGGCAGGGAAGACGTTCTCCGCCCCCGAGACGATCATCTCGTCGTCGCGTCCGTCGATGAAAAGCCTTCCCACGGAATCGAAGTGACCGATGTCACCGGTAGCGAGCAGCCCTTCGATGCGTTGTTTCCCGCCGCCGTCGGTATAGCCGTCGAACTGAATGCTGTTGCCGACGAAGATTCGTCCTTGCTGCCCCGCCGGCACCTCAAGACCGGTATCGCTGAATAGCTTGACCACCGCGCCGGGCACTGGCCTTCCAACACAACCTGGCTCGTTTGCCAGGTCGGTTGGTGTGGCGATGGTGGCGGAAGCGACCTCGGTGGACCCGTACATGTTGTAAAGGACCGGACCGAAGGCATCCATGGTTTCGAGACACAGTGTTGTCCCCAGCGCGGAGCCCGCCACGAAGACGATCCGAAGCGCCGCGAGGTCAAGTTCTGATCGAGCGGCAGGTCCCAAATCCAGCATTCGGCGCAGCATGATCGGCACGGCGATCATGGCGGTGACACGGTGTTCGGCAAGATTTTTTACGGTTTGTCGCGCGTCAAAGCGGCGCCTTAACACCAGTGTTGAGCCCAGCAGCAAGCCCAACATGATGTGACCAAAGCCGAGCCCGTGGAACAGTGGAACGCAGCATTCGGTCACTTCACGGGCACGAAACGGCACCCGACTGAGCAGACCACCGACGGGCAGCATCGATCGTGGCTCGGATCTTGGAGCTCCCTTCGGTGTTCCAGTGGTGCCGCTGGTCAGAATGACCAGTTTGGCGCGGCCGCTGGGCGCCGGTGGCGGCGAGGGATCACCGTCGCGGATCGCCGATTCGAGGCTATTTGGCACCAACGCATCGCTAAACGCCGTGATACACCCCAGTCGGTACGACGCATCGGAGGTCAGGTGGGCGAATTCACTGTCGTGGACGAGCAGATCGGCGCCTTCACGGTCGAGCACGTCGCGCAGTTGTGGGGCGCCAAAGTCGGTATTGAGCAGAATGATTCGTGCGCCGCATTTGGCGGCTGCGAACAGCGCGTCCAGAAAACCTCGGTGATTGCGAGCGAGGATGGCCACGCCGTCGCCAGCGCGCAGTCCCCGCGTCCGCCATGAGTTGGCTATGGCGTTGGATCGGACCTCTAGCTCGGTGAAACTGACCGCGCCACGCTCATCGATCAGTGCGGCCCGGCTTCCATGGCGGGCGGCGGCTATGGTCACCGCTGCGCCTGTCGGTCCATATCTGCGCACCGACTGGACCACTCGGCCAAGCCGCCACGGCGGTACGGGGCGTAGCGCACCGGCGCGGGCCGCCCGGTGTAGGGACCATAGTTCCTTACCAGCTCGCGATGCCGCCGCGGCCAGCCGCTTGGTGGCCGCCGGCGGCGAAATGCCCCGGTGCCGTGGGGTCATTCGGCCACCGGACACCGCGATGATGACCCGCCGGTGTAGTCGACCTGCCAGTGCTTGATGCCATTGAGCCACCCTGAACGCAGGCGTTGCGGTGGGGACAGCGGACGCAGGTCAGGCATGTGGTCTGCGATCGCATTGAAGATGAGGTTTATCGTCGTGCGGGCCAAGTTGGCGCCAATACAGTAGTGCGCTCCGGTGCCACCGAAACCAACCTGCGGGTTGGGGCTGCGCAAAATGTTGAACGAATGCGGATCGTCGAAAACGTCTGCGTCAAAGTTGGCTGAGCGGTAGAACAATACAACCCGTTGGCCCTTTTTGATCGCTACTCCGCTCACCTCGGTGTCTTCAAGTGCGGTGCGCTGAAACGCGGTGATCGGTGTAGCCCACCGCACGATTTCGTCGGCGGCGGTCTCTGGTCGCAGCCGCCGGTACGAGTCCCACTGATCAGGAAAGTCGTTGAACGCCATCATGCCCTGGGTAATCGAATGCCGAGTTGTCTCGTTTCCGGCTACGGCCAGGGTAAGAACAAAGAAGCCGAACTCCGAGTCGGACAGCTTCTCTCCGTCAATATCGGCGCGCAGTAGTGTGGTGACAATGTCTTCGCCGGGGTTTTTTGTCTTCAGCTCGGCCATCTCCATCGCGTAGGTCAGCACCTGCACCGATGAAGCCTGGCCGTCGATGTCTTCGTATTCGGGGTCTTCGCTTCCGGTCATTTCGTCGGCCCAGCGGAACAGTTTCGTGCGATCGGCCACCGGCACATCGAGCAGGCCGGCGATGGCCTGCAACGGCAACTCGCGGGACACCTGCTCAACAAAGTCCCCAAAGCCTTGTGCTGCTGCGGCTTTGACTATGGCCTGCGCATGTTCGTTGAGTTCGGCGCGCATACGCCCGACTGCTCGCGGTGTGAAAGCACGGGAGATGATTTTGCGCAGCCGGGTGTGGTGTGGGGCATCGATATTGAGGATCGATGCTCGGGCCACGTCGATGTTTGCCCGCTCCACGTCGTCGGGATAGCGGGGGATTGCGGTGTTCTCGTAGGTCGAGAAGATGTCGCTACGCAGCGATATCTCCTTGACGTCCTTGTGCTTGGTTACCACCCAGAAGCCGCCGTCATTGAATCCGCCTTTGCCAATCGGTTGCTCGTTCCACCAGATCGGCGCTGTTCGGCGAAGCTCGGCGAGCTCGTCTACGGGGAGACGCTTAGCGTAGATGTCGGGATCGGTGAAATCGAAGCCGGCGGGCAGGTTCGGACATAACACCACAGCTACTCCTCTGATTAGCTCACTTCACTTCTTCTGTGTACGGCTTTGGCCCCTCAGATCTGTTCGGCAGCGGGGGTGCGGGTTGGCCGGAAAACAGAGATCCGCGTAGCAGTGCTTTGGCGGCACGCAGCGTGCTGTGATACTCGCCGGGTGGGAGGACGGCGGCTTGCTCAGTAAGGCCGCGTGTCAATGCGTAGATCGCGTCGACGGCTCCGTCGGCGCTAATGCCGCTTTCCAAGAATCCTTGCCGTTGGGCGTCGGCCACAATGCCTGCGATGATGTCGCGCAACACCGCGAAGTCAGCCTGACCGGGAGACTTCTTGCGGACGAATGCGGCGCTTTCGGCTCTGATGGCGCGCTCAAAGGTAGCTAGGTAGGGATACTCGCGCATCAGTTGATCCGATTCGTCGAGCACAGCGTCGAGCCGTTCGACCACGTCGGTGCCGCGAGCGCCGGCGGCTCGTAGCCGTGGCAGCGCAATCGTCTCAATCTCGTTGACCGCCGCCGTGAGCAGCTCAGCCTTGGTGGGGAAGTAGTGATACAGGCTGGCGCTGGTCATGCCCGCAGCCTTGGCGATTTCGCGGATGCTCGCCTGCGAGTAGCCCACTTCGGCGACGCAGCGCATCGTGGCGGTCAGAATCCGCTGGCGCGTGTGCTCGTTGCTGGCGCCGACCGGCCGGCCGAGCTGTGCCGGTGTAGCGCTCATCCACGCCCGCTTTCGATTGTTGCTGGTGGGTCACCGTTGGCTGTTGAGGAAGAGTCGTGTATCACAAATCAATCGATCAATTGATTAGATCATATCCGCCGCGAAACCGCTGCCGTGGAGTGGCTTCATCCGCAAGAAAACGACGTTGGGCAGGACAGGTGGTGCAAGACAGGCCGCCACGCCAAGGTGGCTCGTACCAATCGACTGGTTGATTATGGACGTTTGCGCACCGCAAGGGCAGTCGTCTGGGGGTGGGTTGTTCGGCGAGCGTTGTCGGCGGCATCCGGGTGAAACGTGGCTTTGACGGCGGCCGCGTATGGGTGTCGGGCGAAGAAGCGATGCCCATGGCCGGCGATCGACCCGCCGTCACCCAAGGTGCCTGCTGCTCCAGCCAGCCGGGTCAGCATGAGAAGTTTTTCATGAAGTAGACCCGGTTGTTCTCATCCACGTCTATGACTCTGGCTCCCGGAACCGAAAAGGAGTTGAGTCATGAACCTCGTTACGCCGACCGCCGCAGAGCCGGCAATCCCTCGTGTTGGCCAGCCCATCTTGCGCATTCTCAGACACACCGACGTGGAGGTGACGACAAGTGACGGGGTCGCATTAGCCGTGCGTGACTACGGCGCCGCATCGCCGCGTCACACCGTGGTATTGCTGCATGGACTCTTCGTCAACAATGCAGTCTGGTCGAGTCAAATCGACTACCTGTTGCGGCGCTATGGCGACAACGTACGGGTTATTGCCTACGACCACCGCGGTCACGGCGAATCAAGCGCCGCACCCGCCGACACCTACCGAATGGTCGTGTCCGGGATCCGGTGTAAATAGGGAGCACGCGCGTAGGTTCCGCTTCACGACCTGCAAGTCTGCGAAGAAGGAGTCACGCCCGTGCCTGTCCGCGTATCAGCGACCGACCGTATCCGCACCAAAATCGACGCCCTGTTCGCCGAGGATCGGGAACTGCCTGAAATCCTTGAAGAAATCGCCCGCCTCGGCGCCCAGCTACTGATGCAGGCGGCCCTGGAGGCTGAGGTCACCGAGTTCCTCGGTCGTGAACGCTACCAACGTACCGCCGCCTGTGCCGACGCTAACGGCGGTTCGCGCAACGGATATCGGCCGGTGACCATCAAGACCACCACAGGTGCGGTCACCTTGGAGCGGCCGAAACTGCGTGGCACCATGCAAGCGTTCGCCTCTCGGCTGTTCGGTAAGCATGTGACGAAAACCAACGCCCTGGAAACGCTGGTGATCGCCTCGTTCATCCGCGGCCTGTCCGTCCGGGATGTCAAGGCCACCCTCGCTGAAGCGCTCGGCGATCAGGCGGCGATCTCCAAGTCCGCGGTTTCGGAAGTCTGTAAGGCGATCCGGGCCGAATACCAGGCGTGGGCTCGTCGCCCACTCGGTGAGATCGCTCTGGACTACCTGTTTTTGGACGCCAGTTTCTTTCGGATGCATCCCGGGTCGCCGGCCGAGCCTGTGCTCGCCGCCTGGGGCGTCACCACCGAGGGCAAACCCGTGTTCGTCGGATTGTCACCCGGGACCGGAGAGTCCACCGACGCGTGGTCCGACTTCCTGACCGACCTGCGCGAACGCGGTCTTGCCACTCCGCTGCTGATCGTCTCTGACGGCGCCAAGGGACTGATCGCAGCCATCGAACAAATCTACCCAAAAGCGTTGCGCCAGAGATGTCTTATTCATCGCCTTCGCAACGTGCTTGCGAAGATCCCCACCGGGATGCAAGTCGAGGTCCGTGACGGATACTGGGCGATTTTTGATACCACCGGCCTGGGTATCGAGCCGGGACCGCAGCTGGTTGAGATCGTCGACAAGCGGATCGAGGCGTTCGCCGCTAAATACTCCGACCTCTACCCGGCGGCTATGCGGATCCTGCTCACCGACAAAGCAGGGCTGACCGCCTATCTGCGGTTTCCGGTTGAACACCATGGCCGCGTTCGGCACTCAAATTTCATTGAGCGCTCCTTTGGAGAAACTAAGCGACGGACCAAGGTCATTGGCCGATTCCCCGGCGAGACCAGCGCCATCAGCCTGGTGTGGGCCGTGCTCGACCGCGCCTCGGCCGGTTGGCGCGGCCTCACCATGACACCGGTCGGCACCCGACTGCTGCAAGACCTACGCCGATCCCTGCTCGACTCACCCCGCCAACTGCGACCGCCTCAAAGTCAAGCACCTACCGGCCAGGCAGATCCCGTCTCCGCCACGGCGTAGCGAGGCGCACGCACGCGTGACGACGCCCACCCGGTCCCAGTAAGGGGAGGTGAGGGAAACCGTTTGCCACGGCGGCGTGGCCGTGGTCGATAGCCTGCACAATGTGGATCTGAATGGGATGACAGCGGTGGTGACCGGCGCAGCTAGTGGCATCGGGCGCGCGTTGGCGCATGCACTGGCCGACCGTGGAGCCAACCTCGTGCTCGCCGACATCGACACCGTCACATTGAGCGAAGTTTCGCAGTCACTGGGGGCACAAGCGGTTCCCACTGACGTTGCCATGCCGGATGCGGTCGAATCGCTCGCTGAAGCCGCCGGCGACGCCCGGGTCGTGTGCCTGAACGCCGGAATCACCGGTAGGAGCTTTGGTGCTCCGTGGGAAGTGGCCGCTCCTGACTGGAACAGGGTGTTCGCGGTCAACGTCGGTGGCGTTGTCAACGGCTTGCGTGCGTTCGTACCCAGACTGCTGGCCGCGAACCAGCCCGCGCACATCCTGATCACCGGCTCATTGGCTGGGGTGCTGACCTTTCCCAGCGGCGGCGCTTACGGACCCTCCAAGCACGCCGTCGTGGCCGTGGCCGAACACACCGCGCTGGCACTGGCCGACACGCCGATCGGCGTGAGCATGATCTGCCCCGCCCTGGTCTCGACAGGCATGTCCACCGACGGCATCGACCCCGCCGAGGTCGCTGCACAGGCGCTGGCCACTATCGACCGCGGAATCTTCGCTGCGGTCCCACCCGACTGGCAGCGCACCCTCATCACCGCGGCATCGCGTCGCGCCACTGGTCAGCGTCCCGAATCGCCTGCGGTCGCCACCTCGACCACGCAGAAACAACCACCAGCGCCCTCATAGCCCAAACATCGCCGGCGCACGAACCACGACCGGCCCGTACAACCCCCAACCCGCGAATCGACCTGCCGCCGAACCAGACGCCCGTATGCTAACAGCGGAGCGAAACTGGCCCTGCCTTTTACACCGGCATCTGGACGCAGCCTACCGAATCGACCGGCTAGCCAGCGACCTTGCTGACGTGCTCGCCGCGCTCCGGGTTAGCGGACCGCTGACTTTGGTCGGCCATTCTATGGGCGGGATGACGGCGCTGGCCTACCTCGCCCGCCCACACACCAATCGGCCAGTCGATCCGCAAGGTCTGGTTCTCGTAGCTACCGCCGCGCGCAAACTCAGCCAGCGGGGTCTGGGCCGATTGTTGGCCGCACCCGGACTCGGCACGCTGCTTACATTGGCCAACCGTATTCCCAGGTCGGCCCTCGAAGCACTAGCCGGACCGGTGTGCTCAACGCTGTGCAGAATCTGGCCTACGCAACGCGCAATGTTGACTGTTGCCGCCGAGGCAGTGGTCACCGCGCCCGTACCAACCGTCGCTGGATTCTTACCTTCGCTACGCAACTATGACCAGTACGCGACCCTCGACCAAATCCGGGCCAGGACGGTTGTCATGAGCGGCGGTAGCGACCCGGTGACGCCGCTAACGCACTCACGAGAGCTTGCCGACACCATCCGCGGCTCTGCGCACGTGCACATTCCCTCGGCCGGCCACATGCTGCCCGGTGAGCAGCCTGAGGCCGTCAACGATGCCATCAGTTGCGCGATGTTCCCCGCTCGTGCTCAACGATTCGCCGCCTAGACGTGTTGTAGCGCGGCCAGGTTGCCGTAGCCGTGGGGGTGTTAGGGGAAGGCGGCCGCGTTTTGCTGATCGAGGCAGGCCATGTCGTCGTTGGCTACCCCAAGATCACGCAGGGCGCCTACCACGGCGGCCAAGACTCGAGCGTTGATCTGCTCGACCTGCACAAGGGCTAGCTCAGAGGCATCCGCGGAGGCCCCGGTCGCGCCCTGACGCAAATCGAGTCTGGCTTGGCGGGCGGCATCGAGGTTGGCTTGCGCGCGAGCGGCGATCTGGTTCAGCTCGCGGATCCCGGCATCGATGGCGTCGTGGTCATAGACCACCACATGATGCCCACCCCCCAGCGGTGGTGGCGGTGGGACGTCGAAATACTCACCCAACAAGCGATACGCCCGGCCCCGGCTACGTGCATGAGCCAGACTCTCCTCGGCATGGTCAACAGCGGGGAAGGCATCGCTGCCACGGATACGCGCGGCCTCGTCCCTAGCGTGCCAACCCAAGTCAACTGCCCGCTGACGGTAACGCTCAGCAGCCCGCGCATTGCCATCGGCTCCCAGCTGCTCCAGCTGGCGCACTCGGGAGCTGGCAGCCAGTGCTTTTTGTTCGGCATGTTGCGCTTGCTGCTCGTATTGTTCGGCCTGCCGAAGGTGCTCCTGCGCGAGCTGCTGATGTTCGGCGGCCTTTTTGTGGCAGTACTCTTCCAGAGACGAGTGCGTGCGCGCCGACTCTCGCCAGTGCTGCTCTAGCTGCCCGTCTTCTTCGGCCCATTTCCGGTATTTCGCGGCTTGCTGCTTGCCTTCTTTCGACTGCTTTTCGAAGCCCTCGGCTTGCTGTTGGGTCTGTTGGACGTGCTGTTGCCAATTGCGGTGATAGTCAGCTTGTTGGGCGGCATATCGGGCGTCTTGCTGGTAGCTAAGTGCTACCTGCGTGCGCTCACTGAGTGCGTCGATCTGGTGCTGTGCATCGAGAGCGGCTTCGTCGTGGACGCGAATCTCGTTGTTGATTGCGGCCCGGTATTGCGCGGCCGGATCGTCGATTGGGTCGTGATCAAAAAACGGCGGTTCGGCAAATCTAGGAGCACGCCGAAAAGGCGGTGCAACTGGTTCATCGCCGGCCCCATCGTCGCCGTCAGCTGTGTTGTCGCCAGCGAAGTGCGGCAGCGGTGAATTATTGCGCCTGGGCAAAGCTCCGGCCTCCTGGGTGGCTGCTAAGGGTACATGTGGCGACACCGGAAGTTGTTACACCGCAACACATTGCGGCGAGACGCTGATGGCCGGTGGCGGCGGGCGTCGGCCGAGACAGCCGCCGACGCCATCGAGAACGCGCTTTGCGCGACGCCGATCGGGTTGCGCAAAGACCGAGTGTGCGCGTTGAAGTCCCCGTACTACGCTCAATCGCACGCCGGAAAACACACCGGCCACACGTAGCGAGGTGTGCACAGCCGGCGATACTCCCCGCTCGGGGGCGCGGATCCAGCTTTGAGTGCGCAGGTTCACGAAGGAGAAAAACGTTGAGAAAGCACGCCATCACAATGGTGGTTCCGGTCGCGGTGGCCGCGGGAATCTTGTCCGGCCCGGCTGCTGCCACGCCCTCTGTTGGACAGGTCGTTCGCACCGATATTGCCAAAGGCGCCACTAACACCGCGATTTCCATCGTGACGACCGGCAAGGATACCGCCTTCTATGTGCAACGTTTGCAAATAATGCCGGGGGCCAGCAGCGGGTGGCATTCTCACCCGGGCTTTGAGTACTCGATCATCACCAAGGGCACTCTTGAGGTTCAGGACGCGAAGACTTGTGACGTGGTGGCGTACGGTCCCGGCGAGGTGCTCTACGCTGACCCGGGTGTCGTACACCGAGGGATGAACCACGGCTCTGACGAGGTTGAGACGTTGTCGACGTTCACCGTGTCTGCCGATGTTGCCCCCGTTGTCGACGCACCCGCGGCCTGTACGTAGCTCGCGCGCCGCTGTCTTGTGATTCCACGCGGATCCGTGCCATTTGCCGGCACGTCCCATGCGCCTTAATGAGCATCGCCTTTTTCTGTTTAGGGTTAGCTGCACGGACGATGATCACGTCATCATCGAATTCTGCCGGGCAAAAAACATCGGCCAAAATGCGGATATTTTTGCTGCATGGCCAAGCCCGGTAAGGTTTCTGGCTTGGCAACCTGGCGTGCGTGGTTAGTCAGCGCGCCCTGATCTGAAGGTAGGGGCCTGGTTTGATAGTCCAGGTCGGCTTTGCCAGGCGTGACGACGGTGCTTTGCAGAGCCGCTTGACTTTGTCAATCACCCTGGGTCCAGCCCGTGCTCGATTCTGGGCGAACTGCGCCGAATTCCGTCCCGGAGAAAACCTCGTTGTGGGTGCATCAGGTTAGTTCGGCTGCGTGTCGACCAACGTCGAACGTGGATCGATGGTCGGCAATTGAAGATTGAAAAAGCTAGTGGGCTCAAAGGGCGGGAATGCGGTAGGGGAGGGTGTCGCGCGCGGGCGGCTCAGCTTCGGGTCGAACCGGGCAAGCCGGCCACCGGATTCGGTCGTATCACACGGACAGAAAAGTCATGCCGCGGTAGTGCCGGTCTTACCGAAGTGCTCGGCCTCGAGTTCGGCGATCGCGCGAGCCGTGCGTTCACGCAGCAAGATTGCGGCGACAACGCCGCACACGACGGCGATGAGAAGGGCGACCCAGGAGAACCGTGCCAGCCAACGTTCAGCGGCTATGCCGGCGAAGTAGATGAGTGCTGTGGTGCCGCCGGCCCAGCAGATGGCGCCGGAAACATTGGCCGCCAGAAAGCGCGGGTAGTGCATTTTCAAGGCGCCGGCGAGCGGCCCGGCCAAGATCCGCAGCAGCGCGATGAAACGCCCGAAAAACACCGCTCGGACGCCCCAGCGGCTAAACAGTCGCTCGGCCAGCGCGACATGTCCAGGACCGAAGTGTTTCGGGAACCGGCGGCCGAGTCGGTCGAAGAGTGGCATCCCGAACCGGCGACCGATTGTGTACCCGATCGAATCGCCGGCCACAGCCCCAATCACCGCGGCGGCTCCGACGCCGATCGGGTTGACTGCCAACTCCTGATGCGATGACAGCAACGCGGCGCTGACCAGCACGATTTCTCCGGGTAGGGGGATGCCCAGGCTTTCGACCCCCACCACGCCGCCAACGAGTAGATACACCGCGAGAGGCGGGATTGACTGCAGCAGGGCGTCGACGTTCATGTGTTAAGGATGCCTGAGGCGCGTTGGCCGCGCGGCGCAATGCCTCTGAGGATGCGTTGTGTGGTTTCAGGACGTGTAGCTGTACCACGCTGCCGTGGTCACCACGTGGCTCGGCGGGTTGCTGCGGTAGCTGCGGGTGGCGCGAATGCGAATCGGAAGAGCGAGACGCGAAAGCTGCTGGCATGAAATCAAATGTTGATGTTTGCGCCGGACGGTCGCGTCTCATCGCTGGTGTAAATGGTCACGGGCGTAGGTTCCGTCGCAACCGACGAAAGCTATGAAGGAGGGGCTACGCCCGTGACCAAGCGAGTATCGCCGATTGAGCGTGTGCGTGTTGAGATGGATCAGTTGTTCGCCGCGACCGAGCGGCCGTTGACCGAGATTTTGGAGGAGGTCGGGCGGTTATCGGTGCGTCTGGTGTTTCAGGTCGCCGTGGAGGCCGAGGTAGAAGCAGTGTTGGGCCGAGCCCGTCACCAGCGTCGGGTTCAGGACGGCCCGGGCGGGTACCGCAATGGGTATCAACCGCCGGCGACGGTGAAGACCACGATGGGCTCGGTCGAATTATGCCGCCCGAAACTACGCGACACCGACGAGCGGTTCTGTTCGCGGCTATTCGGTGCCGGGGTGACGCGCACCCACGCTCTGGAGGCGTTGGTGATTTCGGGATGGGTGCGCGGTTTGTCGGATCGCGACATCGAGGCCGCGTTGGCCGAGGTGCTGGGCTCGCAGGCGGCGTTGTCGCGCTCGACGGTGAGCCGGATTTGTGCGGCCATCAAAGACGAGTTCGCTGCGTGGTCGTCTCGACGCCTTGATGAGCTGGTGTTGGACTACCTGTTCTTGGATGCCTCGAACTTTCGGATGCATCCCAACGCCCCGGCCGAGCCGGTGCTGGCCGCCTGGGGCATCTGCACCGACGGCAAGCCCCTGTTTATTGGGCTGGCCCCAGCCGCAGCGGAGTCGGCTGATGCGTGGGCCGACTTCTTGGCTGACCTGAGGAACCGGGGACTACGCCCGCCGCTACTGGGCATCTCCGACGGGGCGCCGGGCCTGATCGCCGCATGGGAGACCACGTTTCCGGCAAGCCTGCGTCAGCGGTGTCTGATCCATCGCTGCCGTAACGTCATCGCCAAGACACCTGTCGCGGTCCAGGACGAGATCAAAGCCGCGTTCTGGTCGATCTTCGATGACATTGACCAGCCACCCGGCCAGCAGGCCGTGGATGAAGCCACCCGCCGCGCCGAGGAGTTCACCACCACATACCGCGGGCTCTACCCAGCCGCGGTCGCTTGCCTGGCCAACGACTTCGCCTCGCTGAGCGTGCATTTGCGCTTCCCCCGCCAACACTGGACACGCATCCGCCATTCCAACCTCATCGAACGCACCTTCGGAGAATCCCGTCGCCGGGTCAAGGTCATCGGCCGCCTACCCGGCGAAACCAGCTGTCTGTCGCTGGTATGGGCCGTCCTCGACCGCGCCAGCCGCGGCTGGCGCGGAGTCACCCAAACATCAGCGACCAGCCGCCACCTCCAAGAACTACGCCACCAACTGCTCGAGCCACCCCGCCCACTGCATCCCCCCACCACAACAACCACGACCGACACCACCGCCGCGTAACATGACCACCAGGAACATGCGCCCAGCGTTTTTACACCAGTCCTAAGACGCCACCCGCCGGACGCTTTAGGGGCATGACCGATGTATCCAACTCGCCCAAAACGGTGAACGTATCAAGAATACTGGGGTCCACAGCAGTGCTGGCGGTAACCGCGTCATCGATGCTTGTGGCCGCTGGCTACGGCATGGCGCACGGCGCTTCTGCTCCGGCGACGAGTCCCTACAAAGACGCCACGATTTCGTTGGACTGGAGCACCCACCAGATACAAACCGCGGTTACCGGCAGCGCTATCCCACTTGTCGGACCGGGAAGCCTAAAAGCAACCGCCTTACCGCAGCTCGACTCCGTCACCCTGGCATTTGCGACCGGGGAATGCGGTCAAGAAAAATGGGGCCAAATTCCCGGAAGCACTCTCGCCAAGGCAAACATCAGCAAATTCTCGGCGGCCGGACTCGACTACACAATTTCCACCGGCGGCCACGCCGGCGTGTTCACCTGCACATCAAACGATGGCATGGACAAATTTCTGGCGAACTACGACTCGGCGCAGCTTGCCGGTATCGACTATGACATTGAAGGCGGCCAAACGGCCGCCGACGTAACCAACATAATCACGACTGCCGAGCACGCTCAGGCAACTAAGCCGAAGCTTCACGTCTCGTTCACCCTCGCGACCCTGGCCGCATCCGATGGAAGCTTCGGTGGTCTAAACGCACTCGGCCAACAAGTCATGAGCCAACTTAAGCAGTCGTCGCTGAAGGACTACAGCGTCAACCTCATGGCCATGGATTACGGCAGCGCCAGCCCGGGTGCGTGTGTCGTCTCCAACGGCAAGTGCGACATGGGCCAGTCGGCGATACAGGCGGTCAAAAACCTGCAGCACTCCTTCGAGACGCCGGCGAATCGAACCGAAGTCACCCTGATGCTCGGACAAAACGACACGGCAGACGAGGTCACAACCATCGATAACGTCAAGGCAGTCAACTCCTACGCCCAAAAAGCAGGCCTGGCCGGCGTGCACTGGTGGTCTCTAGACCGCGATACGCCCTGCCCAACCACCGTCGCTACCGCACAAGCATCGCCGACGTGCAATGGCATCCCCAACTCGGCGGCCCTCGAATACAGCAACGCGTTCTACGGCAGTCACACAACCACGAACAGCTAGAACTCATCAGCAGCGGTGGGACCGCCTCACTCAATCAATCGAAGCGGTCCCATCGCTCTCGCACCCAACATGCCCGACCATCCTGTGCTGATGTGGCTCGGGCGGGGCAGGCCGGCCTCCGCATCTCGCGCAAAACCAGCAGCTGCCCCGATTTCGCGGCGATCACGAATTGATGCGTCGCACCGCCAACATTTGGTACACATGCACTCATGGAGATTCTGAACTGCCGCTTCCTGATTCGGCCGACAGACTACGAACGCTCCGTGGCTTTCTATCGGGACGACATCGGTTTGGCGATCTTTCGTGACTACGCCTTTGGGATCGTGTTTTTTCTAGGGCCGTCGCTGCTTGAGCTAGCAGGCCACGGTGAGTCGGATGCGGGCGGAACGTTGTGGCTGCAGGTCCGCGATATCTACGCCGCCGAGCGTGAACTCACCGGTCGTGGTGTTCATATCGCCCGCGAGGCCCGTCAAGAACGGTGGGGGCTGCACGAGATGCATGTTGTCGATCCCGACGGTGTGCGGCTGATCTTTGTTCAGGTGCCGCCCGAACATCCGTTGCGCCACGATTCACGAGCCGATGGGGACTGAATTCGTGGACAGGTGGGATGCCCTCGCAGTTGCTGTGTCCCCGGCGCCGATTTCAGTTCTTAGCCGGTCTTTCCACGGGCTCGCCATTTGGCCGAACATCGATGGTCTTGTTGGCGGCCGACATTGCCGCCCAGGCTCCCGCCCCCAGGACGGAGGCGAACTGGGTGGGCGGTCGAGTGCTGCGTTGTGTGAGCCAACGGCGCGATAGCTCCTGTGCGGGGGCGAATACCATCGCATGGGCGGCCTCGATATCTACGTCGGGTATGCGTCCTGCTCGCACCTGCGCCTGCAGCCACGAGGTGTGGCGGTCTAGGAAAGCATGATTCAGCGCTTGCAACCGTCTACGGTACGGCTGCGCGGTCACCACATGCCGGTACTCCAGCAACATCTTGGCTTGTCGAGGATGGCTCTCGGTCCACTGCAGGTGAGTTGTGACAATCGCGTGGACCGTTTGTTCGGGATCATCGGGATGGTCGTCGAGCACAATCAGGATCGAATTTTGGTAGTTCTCGACCACCCTCAGCAATAGTGCGCCGAGCACACCGTCCTTTGTGCCGAAATGATGATAGACGCTGCCGTTGCTCACCCCACTGGCCGAAACGAGGTCGGCCATGCTGAAGCCGTCGTAGCCGCGCCGATGAATCAGATGCTCGGCTGCGTCAAGCACCTTTTCAACGGTTGAGATTGTCATCAGCGCGGAGCCGGAGCGGCGGGCCGATCACCGACGTCGTAGCGGCGTAGCCCCTCGGCCGTGCCGGCGTCGTAGGCAGTTGGCACAGTGAGGTCCCACTCCAGCTTCAGCCCCTCTGACAACGGCAAACCTTGACCCCGAATCGCGGCCATGCGATCGGCCCGCAGACTAGCTTGCGGATAGGTGGTCATGTGTTGGGCAAGTTCCAGGGCCCGCTGTAACGCCTCGCCTTCGCCGACAACTTCTTGAACGAGCCCCAGCTGCTGTGCGCGCTGCGCGCTGACGCGGACACCGGTCTCCAGCAGATATAGGGCATTGCCCTTGCCCATGTGCCGAATGAACTGTTGGGTGCCGCCATCGGTGAACGGCACCCCCCAGCGCCGGTTGAGTGCGCCGAACTCTGCATTGCTGGCCGCCACCCGGAAGTCGCACCATGCGGCAAGCTCCATACCACCGGCAAAGCAGTAACCGTTGACCGCCGCGACTGTGGGCTTGCCGGCTTCCAACCGTGCAAAACCGAGTGGCCCTGCCAGGTAAGTCCAGGGATGGTCGGCAACCTCATGCATGCCACGCAGGTCCATACCTGAACAGAATGCCTGATTGCCAGCGCCCGTGATGACGAGAATATCCGCGCTCTCATCGCGGCTGAATCCGTTGATCGCCTCTGCTAAATCGACCGCCATCTCTCGCGACAGACAGTTGTGCCGAGCTGGGTCATCCAGCGTCAGCACACGCACTCTTCCCCGACTGCTGATGGCGACTCCCACAGATACCTCCAACCAGTTGATGTCCGACAACCAGCTGGCGACATCGGGCCTAGGTTTACCCAAAGTCGAGGCCGGCCGGCTAGATTATCAATCTAGATCAATAATCTAGCATGATGGGCCGGCGGTCGAGACGCGCTGCCCATCGACGTAGGCAACCTGCGGCGAGAGTGTTGGATACGTCGAAGCATCCTGGGCCGCCGGAGATTTCTCGCCGTCCAAGACATCACTGATAGTGCCGATTGAGATGGTGATGCCGCCTGCTCACGTCGCGTTGGTCAACATCAAACAGGTATCTTGACTTCCCGCACCGAAATGACGTGCCAAAACTAGGGCTATAGAGCCGAATTGGCCGTTACAACAGCGGGTATCGCCTCGCTTAGAGCCACACCTCGATTTGTCCGTCGCGCACCCGATTCGATATCGGACTCAGATTCAGTGACTTAATGAAAGTGCCCCGGTTGTCGATGTTGGGCCCGATGCAGCGCCCGTCGGCATCGAAATAGAAGCCATGAAAGGGGCATCGCAGGCAGTCGCGCTCGACGACCCCGCCGAATCCGAGATGCGCCCCCTGATGCGGGCAGAACGCGTCGTAGACCCGGACGGCGCCGCCAGCATCACGCCGTGCGATCAACTCTGCGTCGTTGACCGTGTAACGGCGCACCGCGTCAGCGGTGACTTTCTCGGCAGTGTCGAGGCGCCGCCAGCGCGGCTGGTCTGCCGGCCGCACGGGCGTGAGTGGAGCCTGGAAGTCTTTGGGGTAGAAAGTCTCACCCCAGCTAATCACGTCGCGGAGGTGCTTCTCAGAAGGAAGGAGGGCCGAAGCGCCCAGATACTTCTTGTTCTTCCAGATGATCGCGTCGACGTCGAACTCGTTTTTGATGTAATTCGCCATTACCTTGGCGAGCAGGTCGCAGAGTCGGCGCCCCCTGGTGGCTGCTCGGTAGAAGTTTTCCACCGCGGCGGGGAAGGTCGTCGGATCGATCGCCAGCGTGACATAGACGCGGGTCTGATGGGGGCCCTCCGGTGTGAGGCTCACCAGCGCGTGCATGCGGGGTATTC
This sequence comes from Mycobacterium sp., assembly GCF_965230835.1. GTDB lineage: Bacteria > Actinomycetota > Actinomycetes > Mycobacteriales > Mycobacteriaceae > Mycobacterium. Next base: position 433,314 of record NZ_CBDDLW010000002.1, on the reverse strand, counting down.
GCGAGCCTGTGGCGCCGACGACGGCGAGGCCCGGTCCGTGGTAGACGTAGTCTTGGGTGAGTTCCAATTTGGGAAGCACCTTCGACAGCCACCGGATCGTGCGTCGGGTCGAGCATGAGCCGTAGCGGAATCGTGTGTCCTGTTTCAGGGTTATGGTGTCGTCGTTGACTCTGTGGTCGTAGATCTTGGAGTATTCCCAGAGGTGCACCGCGCCGAAATGCAGGTTGTCCGATCCGTTCTCGACAAAATCCATGACGTGGGTATCGTGAAACAGCGTCGCGGTGCTGGTCACGTAGGTGGACTCGTACGGTTTTGCAAACAGGATCGGGAATGGGCGGTCGGGCCTTTGCAGATGCTCGCCGTACCAGACGAAAATGACGCCGAACTCGACGACGGCGGTCATTGGGTGCTCTCCTTCGAAGAGCACGTCGTATTGCGAGTCGCTGGTTTTCGGTGTGATCGTGACGAACGTGTCAAGGAAGAGGATGCGCTCGGGTCGGCCTCTTTTTTCGTATTCGGCGACAGGAATCAGGTTGAACCAGGTGTGGAGTCGCTGTGGCCGGGGGTTGACGCGCTTGTGAGCTGGCTTCCGATCGGCTGAGTTCGATCGATTTTCGGTCGCGAGACGGTCCTCGAAGCGGGCGGTTGCCAAGATCAGCTCTCCCGTCACCTGGGGGCCGGCCGATGTCACGAGCGTGGCCGAGTATCGGGCCGGCACGAAAAATCGTTGGGATCGTGTAGGCCATCATAAAGCGGTATTTGTCGCTTGGCGGCCGATTGGGTTCGCCGGCCGGCAGTCGAGTTGTGGTGGCGAGCAGCATGGAAACGGTTGCCCTGGCCAGGTCGGTGCAACGGGCGGCGTAGGTCACGATTCGGCGCTGGGCGGTTCGTGCGGTGCGAGTCGCCAGGTGGCAGTTGGGTGTCGACGGCAATCAATGCCCGCTTATCAGCAACGGCGCTGACAACGTACCGCCCTAGTTGAGAAGCGTTTTCCTTGCTGGCCTAGCAACTGGTCGAGCAGACCCCAGGGCGTGGTTCGCTGTCGTCGAACGTCAGATGCGGTAATTGCCAACGCGCGTATACTGGGAACGCATTGCGGCAGCCTCTTCCGCGCCTAGGTGGTTACCCCGGCACTTGTGAAGGCGGTCAAGAGAATTGGTCTCTGACTGCCAGGTGAGTATGCCCTAATTCGAAATTGGCCAACCATCTTTGTAAAAGTGTTTTGCCATCGGACGTGCACGGGCTCTCATGGGTTCGCGAGAACATATTGACGCCCAATAATCAAGGATTGTTGCGATGCACAGAAGATAATAAGTTGATTCACAGGTACTTCACAATTGGGGATCCGTGGCGTGGGGCGATACCGACGTTACGGTTGATTAGGTCGCATCCATTGCACAGGTGAACGCAAACAAGTTTCGGGGTTGAAGGCTTACTTGCGGGCACCGTGATCTTGGCGTGATCTTGGCGCTGAGTAGTTGAGGGAGGTACGGCGCCATGGTCGAGCGCTGCTGGATCGCGTGCTCATGGCGAATGATCGACGTTCGCGGCGGCGGGCGTGCAGCTTTTGGCGTGGCGGAAAGGACGGGGAAGTGAACGCCTACGAAGTGACGGGGAAGTGAACGCCTACGAAGTATTGAAGGAACACAACAGCGTGATCAAGGGCCTTGGCCGCAAGGTTAGCGAGGCGCCGGTGAACAGCGAAGAGCGGCATGATCTGTTCGATGAGATTCTGATCGAACTGGATATTCACTTTCGCATCGAGGACGACCTTTACTACCCGGCTCTGTCGGCCGCCGGCAAGCTGGTAGCGGTCGCCCATGCTGAGCATCGCCGGGTGGTCGACCAGCTTGCTACGTTGCTGCACACCCCCCAGAGCGCGCCCGGCTACGAGCGGGAGTGGGACTCGTTCAAGACTGTTCTGGAAGAGCATGCCGACGACGAGGAACGCGTCCTGATTCCGGCGCCCCCGTCGGTGCAGATTACCGACGCCGAGCTTGAGGAGCTGGGTGCCAAAATGGCCGCCTGCATCGACGAGATGCGCGGCTCGGGGCTGTACAAGCTTCGCACCAGGGGCAAAGCGGCGCTGGCGCGCGCGGTATAAACGACGTCCCTGCCGGCCCGGACTGACGTCCGCGCCTAGCCTCGGTCGGTACCGTGCTTTCTCGGTCAACGTGACGAAAGCTATAGCCGCACTGCGCATCTCGACCACGGGTCGTGCACCGGCATAGTCGACTGCGCTGTGCGAAGCTAGCGGCGAGCATCGGCGATGGTCGAGTTCCTTGCGTGCGGAAGGTTTGCGGCGGATCTTCTTATCCCATCCTGCTGCTTGTTACGGCGTTGTCTTGGTCTGCTCATAACAATGCGGCGCCGTCGGCGGAAATCCATCGGTCGATTCGCGTATGCGTGGCCCGGCCGGGGCCGTAGGTTTCTCGGCTTTGTAAGGGCTCGGTCATACGCGGTGGCGCTGATGCTGATTCAATCTCGCCGCGGTGTCTGGTTGTCGGTGGCGTCAACGATCCGTCGGCTGATCTAGCCGGGTTTGTGGGCAACGATGGCCACAGCGGTCAATCGGTCACGATGCCTGCGGAATGTGTTGCGCATTGTCAGGACTCGTCGGCGAGCAGCGGGTTGTAGAAGCACGTTCTTAGCGAACCGCAGTGCGCCGAAGAGGCCTTCGTCGGCGATCAGGCGTCGCGGTCGCAATAGCGCCATCGGGGCGGTCGCAACGTGGTCGACGATCAGCCCATGGTTTGCCAGCAGTTGCGACCACTCGGCGACGGTCAGTGGGCGTGCGTTGACTTTGATCGCCCGGGCAAGTGATTGTCGGATGTCGGTGCTGATTTCCTCGGGGACGTCGTCCGGCGTCAGGGCCAGTTCGTGGATTGCGTAGCGCCCGTAAGGCCTCAGTACGCGCGAGGCTTCGGAGACAATCGCGTTTTTGGCGTCATTGCCTTGCATGGTCAGCATGGCCTCGCCGATGACGACATCGGTGCTCGCGTCCGGCAATCCCGTATCGGTTGCGTCGGTGGTAAGGACTTCGCCGCGTCCGGCGATGGCCTTGCGGGTCAAACCGGCAGCATCGGGGTCGCTTTCGGCGCCGACGTACGACCGTGGGCCGCGAGCCAGGATCTCGGCTGCAGTACGGCCCAGGCCTGGGGCCAACTCAAGCACGTCGGCGCCGTTCACCTGGGCGCCGGTCAAAAGGGTCCGAGTCATCGCGACACCTCCGGGGCGCAGCACCCGCTTGCCCAATCGCGCCAGCAGCCAGTGTCCTTGGACGTTGTCATCGGCTCGATTTGCCAAAGGCATCGGGGATGACGACTGCCCCGAGGTGTGTCGTTTGTTGGCTCTCACGATGGAAAGTAGTCTCGGCCGTGGCCGCTGGATGAGGCGGCGCCCAATGCTGGTGTCAGGAAGGTGCCGAAAAGTGACCGGCGCGTGTCGCGCATAGGCCAGCGGCCTCCTTCGTTTTTACATTTCGAATTGTGTAAAATGCTACCGTATGGTGCGTCCTGAAAGTTGGATTGGGCTAGCGGGTGGGAGTCCCGTCTCGGTAGGTACCGGAGCGCCGGGTAGCAGGCCCCGGTTCGTTGTGGAGACACGGCGGGCTGAGCGGGGTGTCGAAAGCCTCTTCGGAGGGAGCAAGTGCGCGGGCCGTAGCGTCAAGCGAACTCTGCAGCCTCGTCAGATTCACAACGGGAGAGCCGAGCCGCTCATATCACGGCGAAGGCCATGTCTGGTGAGCCCTGGTCCGGGGTTAGCTCACCGGGTCTTTCCGGGGTATGGGAGGCGGCACGTGCACATAGTCTGGTTCGGAACAGGAGAGACCCGTCTGCTCAGCCTGCGTCGGGCAAAGACCGCGGGTATAAGCCGATGGTGAAATCTCGTGGAGGGCAGCGGGAGTCCGATGGGGTCGTAGTACCGCTGATCGGCGTGCAACATAACGCGCCGGGAGGAAAGGACCCCAACTTTGATCACGCGCGTGACGGAGGTAAGCGTGAGGGCATGACCGAGGTGTCTCGGTCCAACCACCCCGGCAGGCTATGGCCTGTCGTAGCCGACGACGAGCCGTTGCAGGCGTCGCCGGTGAAAGTGCGACAACTGCAACGCGCGCTATGGACTGCGGCCAAGCAGTCTGAGGGTCGGCGTTTCCACGCCCTGTATGACCGTATCTACAGGGGTGACGTCTTGTGGGAGGCGTGGGAGCGGGTGTTGAGGAACAAGGGTGCGGCTGGGGTGGATCGTGTCACCGTGGCTGCGGTGCAGGACTATGGCGTGGACCGCATGTTGCGTGAGTTACGTCAGGACCTGCGCCGGGGTGTGTACCGTCCGGCGTTGACACGCCGGGTGGAGATCGCTAAACCCCGTGGCGGTAAGCGGCCGTTGGGGATTCCCACGGTTCGAGACCGGGTGGCCCAGGCGGCTGCCAAGATCGTGTTGGAGCCTGTTTTCGAGGCGGACTTCTTGTCGTGCTCGTATGGGTTTCGTCCGAGGCGTTCGGCTACTCAGGCGATGGAGCGGTTGCGTACCGGCTTCATCGCGGGTCAGGTGTTTGTGGTCGAGTTTGATATCGCTGATTTCTTCGGCGAGATCGACCATGACCGCCTGCTGGAACAGGTGGCCAGGCGGGTGTCGGATCGTCGGGTGCTCAAACTGCTGCGTCTGTGGCTGCAGGCAGGAGTGTTGGTTGATGGGGTGGCCCAGCGGACGGTCGCTGGCACCCCGCAGGGCGGGGTTATTTCCCCGCTTTTGGCCAACATCTTCTTGCATGTGCTCGATACCGAACTGACCCGCCGCGCGGTGGGTGAGTTGGTGCGCTACGCCGATGATGGTGTGGTGTTGTGCCGCAGTGCGGCACAAGCCGAGCACGCCTTGGTCTTGGTTGGAGAAATCCTGGCTGGGCTGGGATTGCGGCTACATCCGAATAAAACGAAGGTAATCGATCTGCGGGACGGCCGTGAGGGCTTGGATTTCCTGGGCTGTCACTTCCGGGCGCGCATGTCGGGGCGGTTGTGGGAGCAGCGCCGGATCGTGCGTTACTACCTGCACCGTTGGCCGAGCCGCGCAGCGATGAAACGACTACGTGAGAAGGTTCGTGGCCTGACTGGGCGCTCGCGCGCAGGTCTGGACATTCGGACGATAATCGTGTCGTTGAATCCGATCCTGCGGGGCTGGGGTAACTACTTTCGTACTGGCAACGCCGCGGTCAAGTTCGGGCAGATCGACGGGTATGTGTGGTGGCGGTTGTTTCGCCTAATGGTGGCAAAGCGTGGCCGTAACCTGCGTGCTGGTCAAGCCGATCAATGGACCGAACAGTGGTTTAACGAACACGGCCTGCACCGGCTTCGCGGCACCATCCAATACCCGAAGGCCGCGTAACCATGTCCAGAAGATCATCGGTAAGCCGTGTGCGGGAAAACCGCACGCACGGATTGAAAGGGGAATGGGGAAACAGGCCCGCAACGCGGGAACTGCGCCCCTGACTACCAATGACGTACGAGCACGCCAGAGCAGTCGCCCCACCGGCCGGACGTCGTCGCGAGGTGCTGCGGGTGTTGCGAGCGTCTGGCGCTTCGATGAGCATCGTTGCGATCGCCGACGAGTTGGGTGTGCATCCCAACACTGTCCGCTTCCATCTCGACAGCCTTGTCGGCGGCGGCCAGGTGGAGCAGGTTGAGCCCGGCCACAGCGGGCCGGGGCGGCCACCGCTGATGTTCCGGGCCGTTCGGCAGATGGATCGTGGCGGTGTGCGGAGTTACCGGCTGCTCGCTGAGATCCTCGCTAAAAGCCTTACGGCTGAGAAGAACCCGCGGGAAAAGGCGCTGGCTGCAGGTCGGGCGTGGGGGCGGACCCTGGAATCAGGGTTGGATTCGGGGGCCGGTGCCGGCGGCGCGGGGGAGTCGATCGACCAATTGATCGAGGTGCTTGACGAGCTGGGTTTCGCCCCTGAGCGCCGAGTGTCTGACGGACAGCCACAAGTCGGCTTGCGGCATTGTCCGTTCCTGGAACTCGCTGAGACCCGGGCCAGTGTTATCTGCCCAATTCATCTCGGTCTGATGCAAGGCGCTCTGGAAACCAGGTCGGCCCCGGTTACGGTCGACCGGCTGGACGCGTTCGTCGAGCCGGATCTATGTCTGGCCCACCTCACCCAGGTTGGTACTACCGAATGAGCATCGGAGCCGCCATTCAGGTTGCCGTCACCTTTGTTTGGCTTGGCATGTTGTTGGCCATCTCGTTTCTAGAAACGCCGCTGAAGTTTCGAGCGCCCGATGTGACATTGCGGATCGGGCTCGGCATCGGTCGCCTGGTCTTCCGTGCACTCAATAGCGTTGAAGTCGGCTTGGCGCTTGTCATCGTGGTGAGCATGGCGTTCGGTGCGGCGCCGGTGGAAATCGTGGTGTGGTTTTCGGTCGTGTTCGTTGCCTTGTTTTTTCAGCTGATCGCGGTCCGTCCGCGCTTGACTCGCCGCTCCAACCAGGTTCTGGCTGGAAAGGATGTGCCGCGGTCCCGTGAGCACCATGTCTACATTGCCTTGGAGGTGGTCAAGGTGATTGCCTTGGTTGTGGCGGGGACACTGCTACTGAACAGCTAAGAGACGGCTGATAAGGACATACCGATGGAATCCATCTCGTTGACCAGCCTGGGCTCCGAAAAACTCGCGGAGGCCAAACGCTCACACAGCGGCAGGGCCGCCCACACCATCCACGGCGGACACACGCATGAACTTCGCCAGACGGTGCTGGCGCTGCTTGCCGGCCACGACTTGTCCGAACACGACAGTCCGGGTGAAGCAACGCTACAGGTACTGCAGGGGTACGTGCGCCTGACCACCAGAGACGACGCTTGGGACGGTCGGACCGGCGACTACGTCGCGATTCCGCGCGAACGGCACGCTTTGCACGCCGTCGAGGATTCAGTGGTCATGCTGACCGTGCTCAAGTCCCTTCCTGCCGCGACATAGCAGGCATGTGCTGGCGCTCGAACGGATCGGTTCGAGCGGTCAAACCGCGCGCAGATAGCGCTTGGCTATGACGCGCTGCGCGACGGCTCCAAACGGCCCTGCGACTTTGGTTGCCCAGGTCGCGGGCTGGGAAAACGACATCACTTCAGCGAACACCTCGGAGGTGGTGGGATCACGACGTACGGCGAACCGTTCTTCGCCGGACACCGGATGGCCCGGCAGGGTGCCATATCCGAATCCGCGCACGTCGGGTTCGTCGACGACGTACACCACGCGGCACGGGGCGCGTAGGAAGGCGATTCCTACCAGGAGCACCGCGGAGACAACTGCGACCTCGGAGCTGGCCTGCACGTGTAGCCCGGCGCCGCGTTGCATGCCCCAGTGCATGACGGCGTCAGCGGCCTGCTCGAAGCGCTGATCACCTGAGCCGATCTGAGTCACGACGCTGAGGTGGCCATACCCTGCAGGTAGTTGGCCAGACGCGGTTGCACCCACCTCCGGATAGGTCAGGGGTAGGTTGGTGAGGCTGTCCAGGTCCACCTGCCCAGCTTGCCACGCGAAACTGCCGCCGCAGTGGCAACTGTCACTGATATCGCCGACACATCGCTGACTCGCCCACGGTCAATTCGCGTGCGTGGAAATCGCCACGCAACGACAGACTTCTTAGCTGGGAGTGGGCCATGGACTCAGGTTCGTACCATCTGACCGTGACCACGCCGTCGACACCGCTTCACGCGGGTCAACTGGTCGGCGGTTGCACTTTTGCTGTCAAGGTGCAAATACTGCCTGGTGGCTAGCGAACACGTTGGGCCCACCGGCGGAGGAGCCAATCCGCGCGAACCGACCCGTAGCGGTGGGCCTGATTACGGCAGGTTCATTGATGCGGTACGTGCGGTGCAGGACCGTGCCCGGGCTGCCGATGCGCCCGACGAAGTGATCACCGAGGCGGCGGATCTGCTGGAGAAAGCATCCGCGCTGCTGAGCCCTTTCGACGTCGACGAATGGCAATCGCCGTCAGGTCGCCGAATGGACCTGCCGGTGCGCGGCAACATCCTGACTGTCCCCATGTCGGTCGGAAAGACTGAAGACGGCCGGATTCGAGGATGGGTCCGGTTCGCTCGGTTTCACCTCGGGCGCGACGGAGCCGCGCATGGTGGAGCCCTAGGGCTGTTGTTCGACAATGTGCTGGGCTTGGCTTCTTCGGTGCACACGGGCGGTCTCTTCCAACGCACCGCATACCTCAAGCTCAACTACCGCAACATCGTGCCGATCGAAAAAGAGCTGCAGATCGATGCTGTTGTCGACCACGCTGAGGGGCGCAAGATCTTCGTGTCGGGCCGGTTGTCCGATGGCGACACGCTGCTTACCGAAGCCGACGGCTTGTTCGTGCGCCCCAAGCCCAGCCAGCCGTAGGGCCGCGGTCGAGGTTCGCACCGATAGCATGGTCGCGATCGTTAGACACGGCTGAAACCTACCTAGACACTTTCCGCCCATATTCAAACCCTGGAGACCGAACCGATGAGCGCCGCCGCAGACCTCGCCCCAGCAGCCCCGATCCGGGTTCCTGCGGGGACTACTGCGGCCGCCGCGGTCGGCGAGGCAGGGTTACCGAGGCGCGGCGCGCCCGACGCGATCGTGGTGGTCCGTGATGCCGACGGCAAACTGCGCGACCTGGCCTGGGTGCCCGACTCCGACACTGAGGTCACCCCGGTGGCGGCCAACACCGACGACGGACGCAGTGTCATCCGGCACTCGACTGCGCACGTTCTTGCCCAAGCTGTGCAAGATCTCTTCCCGGAAGCCAAACTGGGAATCGGGCCGCCGATCACCGACGGTTTCTATTACGACTTCGCCGTTTCTGAACCTTTCACCCCCGAGGATTTGGCGGCGCTGGAAAAGCGGATGCGCCAGATCGTCAAGGACGGACAGCTGTTCTCGCGCCGGGTCTACGAGTCCAAAGAGCAGGCTCTTGCAGAGCTCGCCAGCGAGCCATACAAGATGGAACTCGTCGACGACAAGTCCGGCGACTCTGAAATCATGGAAGTCGGCGGCGACGAGCTCACCGCCTACGACAATCTCAATCCGCGCACCAGGGATCGTGTTTGGGGCGATCTCTGTCGCGGTCCGCACATTCCCACCACCCGCTTCATCCCGGCGTTCAAGCTCACGCGCAGCTCCGCCGCCTATTGGCGAGGTGATCAGAAAAACGCCAGTCTGCAACGCATCTACGGGACCGCCTGGGAGTCCCAGGAGGCGCTGGACCACCACCTTGAGCTGCTCGCCGAGGCGCAGCGCCGCGACCATCGCAAGCTGGGTGTTGAGCTGGACCTGTTCAGCTTCCCCGACGAAATCGGCTCCGGTCTGCCGGTCTTTCATCCCAAAGGCGGCATTGTGCGCAGGGAGCTGGAGGAGTACTCGCGTCGCAAGCACATTGAGGCCGGCTACGAGTTCGTCAATACTCCCCACATCACCAAGGCGCAGCTGTTCCACACCTCGGGCCACCTCGACTGGTACGCGGACGGCATGTTCCCGCCGATGCATCTCGACGCAGAGCGAGACGACGACGGAGCGGTGCGCAAACCGGGCCAGGACTACTACCTCAAGCCGATGAACTGCCCAATGCACACCTTGATTTTCGCCTCGCGCGGGCGGTCCTATCGGGAGCTTCCGTTGCGGCTCTTCGAATTTGGCACTGTGTATCGCTACGAGAAGTCCGGTGTGGTGCACGGGCTGACCCGGGCGCGCGGCTTCACGATGGACGATTCGCACATCTTTTGCACGCGCGCGCAGCTGCGTGACGAGCTGGCGTCACTGCTGACGTTTGTGCTCGACCTGCTTGGCGACTATGGGCTGGACGACTTCTACCTGGAGCTGTCAACCAAGGACCCCGAAAAGTTCGTCGGCTCCGACGAAATCTGGGCGGAGGCCACCGCCACACTGGCCGAGGTGGCCGAGGAATCGGGGTTGGAGCTGGTGCCCGATCCCGGCGGTGCGGCGTTCTACGGTCCGAAGATCTCGGTGCAGGCACGCGACGCGCTGGGTCGCACGTGGCAGATGTCGACGATCCAGGTGGACTTCAACTTCCCGGAGCGCTTCGATCTCGAGTACACCGCGCCTGACGGAACCCGCCAACGGCCGGTGATGATCCACCGAGCGCTGTTCGGGTCGATCGAGCGATTTTTCGGCATCCTCACCGAGCACTACGCCGGGGCGTTCCCAGCGTGGCTGGCGCCTGTTCAGGCGGTCGGTATCCCGGTCGCCGACGAGCATGTTGGATATCTGGAAGATGTTGCAGCGCAACTGAAAACGCACGGGGTGCGGGTCGAGGTGGACAGCAGCGACGATCGAATGGCGAAGAAGATCGTGCACCACACTAACCAGAAGGTGCCCTTCATGCTGCTAGCCGGCGACCGCGACGTGGCGGCCGGCGCGGTGAGCTTCCGGTTCGGTGACCGCACGCAAATTAACGGGGTCTCTCGCGACGTCGCGATCACAGCTATCGTCGACTGGATCGCTGGCCGTCAAAACTCGGCACCTACAGCGGAACTGGTGAAAGCGGCCAGCTGTGAGTGAGGACCCGGGCACAGATAGTGCCGCCGACGACCGCACCATCCTGGATCGCGGTGTTGGCCAGCGTGACCAGCTGCAGCGTTTGTGGACTCCGTACCGGATGAACTACCTCGCGGAAGCGCCGCTGCAGCGCGGCGACGCGACCCGGTCGCAGCCGTTCACCGACATCCCGCACCTGTCGGACGAACAAGGATTGTTGGTCGCCCGCGGCGAGCTGGTCTATGCCGTGCTGAACCTCTATCCCTACAACCCCGGGCACTTGATGGTGGTGCCCTACCGGCGGGTGTCAGAACTCGAGGACTTGACCGATGCGGAGAGCGCAGAGCTGATGGCGTTCACCCAGAAGGCGATCCGCGTTATCAAGAATGTGTCGCGGCCGCATGGCTTCAATGTCGGTATGAACTTGGGGACCTCGGCGGGAGGGTCGCTGGCCGAGCACCTGCACGTGCACGTTGTGCCGCGGTGGGGCGGTGACGCGAACTTCATCACCATCGTCGGCGGCTCCAAGGTGATTCCGCAGCTGCTACGCGACACTCGCCGATTGTTGGCCGACGAATGGGCCAGCCAGCCATGAGCAAGGTGCCGTTTTTGTCCCGAGCGGCATTCGCGCGGGTCACCAACCCTCTCGCCAGAGCCTTGCTCCGAGTTGGCCTCACGCCAGATGCCGTGACGATCGTGGGCACCACCGCGACTGTGGTGGCGGCGCTGACCCTTTTCCCGATGGGCAAGTTGTTCTCCGGCGCGCTTGTGGTGGCGTTCTTCGTGGTTTTCGACATGCTCGATGGGGCGATGGCGCGCGAGCGGGGCGGGGGCACGCGCTTCGGCGCGGTGCTTGACGCTGCCTGTGATCGGATCAGTGACGGCGCCGTTTTCTGCGGCCTGTTGTGGTGGATAGCGTTTCACATGCGGGACCGACCGCTGGTGGTGGCGACGTTGATCTGCTTGGTCACCTCGCAGGTGATTTCCTACATCAAAGCCCGGGCCGAAGCCAGCGGACTGCGCGGCGACGGCGGCTTCATCGAACGCCCGGAACGACTGATTATCGTGCTGGCCGGTGCCTGGCTGACGCAGTTTCCCGTTATCACGATGCCGTGGGCGTTGCCGGTAGCGATGTGGGTTTTGGCGGTGGCCAGCGTGGTTACCTGTGCGCAGCGGCTGCATAGGGTGCGGACCTCGCCGGGGGCGGGCGAACGTATTGCCGCGCCGGGGTCGGAGAACACCAGCGGTCATGCGGAGTCCGGCCCAGACAATCTCGGAAAGAGTGATCCGTGATCCCGACGTCCGCGGGCCGGAAGGTCATTGAGGCGCCTCGCCGCTTGCTGAGCCGCCTTACCCCGCGTGCGCCGACGGACTGGGCGTATGCGGCCGGTTGGGCGGCTGTTCGGGCGATGCCTGAATTTGCCGCGCGTAACGCTTTCGACGCCGGGGCGCGCTACGCGGCCCGTCGCGGGGGGCCAGAGCAGCTGCGTAAGAACCTGGCTCGGGTGCTGGGTGTGCGTCCCGGCTACGTGCCGGACTCGTTGATGCGCGCCTCGTTGGCTTCCTACGGCCGTTACTGGCGGGAGGCCTTTCGGCTGCCGACGATGAACCACTCCAGGGTTGCCCGAGAGCTTTGTGACTCGTTCCACGGGATCGACAATCTGGACGCGGCTTTGGACGCGGGCCGTGGTGTCGTGGTGGCATTGCCGCACAGCGGCAACTGGGATATGGCCGGAATGTGGCTAGCGCAGATGTATGGCACCTTCACTACCGTCGCGGAGCGCCTCCAGCCCGAGTCGCTCTACCGGCGCTTTATCGACTACCGCGAGGGACTTGGTTTTGAGGTGCTGCCGCTGTCCGGTGGTTCTCAACCGCCTTTCGCGGTTTTGTGTGAGCGGTTGCGGGACAACCGCGTGGTGTGTCTGATGGCCGAGCGCGACCTCACCAGGACCGGTGTTCAGGTTGACTTTTTCGGCGAGGCCACCCGGATGCCGGCTGGGCCGGCCAAGCTGGCGATTGAGACGGGGGCCGCGCTGCTGCCCGCGCATTGCTGGTTTGAGGGCGCAGGCTGGGGTTTCAGCGTGCATCCGGAGCTGGAGTGTGCCAGCGGCGACGTCGGCGTGATCACCCAGGCGTTGGCAAACCAGTTCGCGGAGAACATCGCGGCCCATCCCGAGGACTGGCACATGCTGCAGCCGCAGTGGTTGGCAGATCTCTCTGATGCCCGGCGGGCGCACCTGGAATCCCCGTGAGGAAAGTCTGATGCGGATCGGCATGATCTGCCCGTACTCGTTCGATGTTCCGGGCGGGGTCCAGTCGCACGTGTTGCAGTTGGCTGAGGTGATGCGTATGCGCGGGCACTCGGTCAGTGTTCTGGCGCCGGCTTCGCCGCATGCAGCGTTGCCCGACTATGTCGTTTCGGGTGGTAAGGCCGTCCCGATTCCCTACAACGGTTCGGTAGCGAGGCTGCGCTTCGGCCCAGCGACTCACCGAAAGGTCAGAAAATGGCTTCTGCAGGGTGATTTCGATGTGTTACACCTGCACGAGCCCAATGCGCCGAGCCTGTCGATGCTGGCCCTAAACATCGCTGAGGGTCCGATTGTGGCGACATTTCATACCTCGACTACCAAGTCGCTGACGTTGTCGGTATTCCAGGGCATTCTGCGGCCGATGCACGAAAAGATCGTCGGTCGGATCGCGGTGTCGGATCTGGCTCGGCGCTGGCAGATGGAGGCGCTCGGATCCGACGCTGTGGAGATCCCCAACGGGGTCGACGTCGATTCCTTCGCCGCTGCTCCGCGGCTAGACGGATATCCACGGGCCGGGAAGACGGTGCTGTTTCTGGGGCGCTATGACGAGCCCCGCAAGGGCATTGCGGTTCTGCTCGCAGCGCTGCCCAAGGTGGTGGAACACTTCCCGGATGTGCAGCTAATGATCGTTGGACGCGGTGACCAGGACCAATTACGCAGTCAAGCAGGCGGATTGGTGGAACACCTGCGCTTCTTGGGGCAGGTCGATGATGCGGCGAAGGCGTCGGCGATGCGCAGCGCCGACGTCTATTGTGCGCCCAACACCGGCGGCGAGAGTTTCGGAATCGTCCTCGTTGAGGCGATGGCTGCCGGAACCCCGGTGGTTGCCAGTGACCTGGATGCCTTCCGGCGAGTGCTAGGTGACGGTGAGTTTGGCAGCTTGGTGCCAGTCGATGATGGCGCAGCGCTAGCTGAGGCCCTTATCTCGGTGCTCGAGAACGACGTCGTGCGGGAGCGTTATCTGGCGGCCGGTTCCGAAGCGGTCCGCCGGTACGATTGGTCGGTGGTGGCCAGCCAGATCATGCGGGTGTACGAGACGGTGGCCGGTGCCGGCGTCAAGGTCCAAGTAGCCAGCTGATGATGTGGCTGGTTGTAGCCATCGCGACGCTGGCGGTTGCGCTGGTTGGGGTCGGCGCCTGGGGTTACCAAACTGCCAATCGGCTGAACCGTCTCAATGTTCGCTATGACCTGTCTTGGCAGGCGCTGGACGGTGCGCTCGCGCGGCGAGCGGTGGTGGCGCGTGCGGTCGCGGTCGACGCGTACGGCGGTTCTCCCGAGGGTCGGCGACTAGCCGCTCTGGCCGATGCCGCGGAGTGCGCCGCACGGAATGAGCGCGAGAACGCCGAAAACGAGCTGTCGGCCGCGCTGGCACTGGTCGACCCGGTGTCGTTGCCGGCGGCACTGATCGCCGAGTTGGCCGACGCCGAAGCCCGGCTGCTGCTGGCCCGCCGATTTCACAACGACGCGGTCCGTGACACAATCGCGCTTGGCGGGCGACCTGTTGTGCGTGGCCTGCGGCTCGGTGGGACCGCAACGTTGCCTACCTATTTTGAAATCGCCGAGCGGCCCCACGCCCTCGCACATGGCGATCACCGCGTGCTCAACCACCGCACCTCGGCGCGAGTGGTGCTGCTGAACGATAGCGGTGCGGTGTTACTGATGTGTCGAGTGGGTTCGGCGAATCCGGCCTCGCGGGACGGTGCCACACCACGATGGTGGTTCACCATCGGCGGACCGGTGCGTCACGGTGAGCGATTGGCCGAGGCCGGCGCACGTGAGTTGGCCGATCAAACCGGCTTGCGGGTGGAACCAGCTGACCTCGTTGGACCCATCTGGCGCCGTGACGAGGTGTTTGAATTCAACGGCTCGATGATCGATAGCGAGGAGTTTTACCTGGTGTACCGGACTCGTCGGTTCGAGCTGCCAGTCGCAGAGCGTGCTGAACTGGAGCGCCGCTGTATTCACCGTGCTCGCTGGTGCGATGCAAACGACATCGCTGAACTCGCCGCTGCCGGCGAGTTGGTATACCCGCTGCAACTCGGCGATCTGTTGCCGGCAGCCAACCAAGTGATCGACGACTCAGCTGCTGCCGGCGGAGTGCGTTTGGGGCATGCCCCGGTGCCGATTCACTAATGCGCGCCTGGCCGGATGATCGCAAAGGATCGTGAGGTTCCTACCAACCTGGACACGTCAGCGATTCGCGCCCAACTTTTCGAGCGACCCGCGCTAAAGCGCTCTGTCACGAGGGCCGATTTCGACGCCGTCTACGGCAAAATCATCCCACGTGCCGGCGGGTGCCGAACCCAATCGGGTACCAGATTCGCCCAACTGGGCGCCAAAGCAGCTGCGGCGGCTAACCGGTTGGGATAGCCGCCGTGTCAGCCTCGCGCAGGGCGAGGAGAGCTGCGAAAACTCGCCGACAGGTCACTACTAGACTGGTTGCGGTATCAGGGTGAAGGAGAACGGTTAAGTGGACAGCGCCGCCCAATCAAATGGGGCTCAGTCGTATCCCTCGGGTGGGGCACCGTCGAGCAAGGACCAGCCGTTGAGGTCGGCTGCCAGCCAGACGGGCACCGCGCGCGTCAAGCGCGGTATGGCCGAAATGCTGAAGGGCGGCGTCATTATGGACGTCGTCACTCCGGAACAGGCTCGTATCGCCGAGGGCGCCGGGGCAGTCGCGGTGATGGCGCTGGAACGGGTGCCGGCTGATATCCGGGCCCAGGGCGGGGTGTCGCGGATGAGCGACCCGGACATGATCGAGGGCATCATTGCCGCGGTCACTATCCCGGTGATGGCCAAAGCCCGGATTGGACATTTCGTTGAGGCGCAGATCCTGCAGAGCCTCGGGGTGGACTACATCGACGAGTCCGAGGTGTTGACGCCGGCCGACTACGGTCATCACATCGACAAATGGAAATTCACTGTGCCGTTCGTGTGTGGTGCGACCAATCTAGGTGAGGCGTTGCGGCGCATTGGCGAGGGCGCGGCGATGGTTCGTTCCAAGGGCGAGGCCGGTACCGGTGATGTTTCCAACGCCACAACGCATATGCGGGCCATCGGTGGTGAGATCCGTCGGCTGACGTCGTTATCCGAGGACGAGTTGTTCGTCGCGGCAAAGGAGTTGCAAGCGCCTTACGAGCTTGTTGTCGAGGTGGCTCGGTCGGGCAAGTTGCCCGTCACGTTGTTCACCGCCGGGGGTATCGCGACTCCGGCCGACGCGGCGATGGTGATGCAGCTCGGCGCCGAGGGCGTGTTCGTTGGTTCGGGGATCTTCAAGTCCGGTGCTCCCGAGCACCGTGCGGCCGCGATTGTCAAGGCCACCACGTTCTACGATGACCCAGACGTGCTGGCCAAAGTGTCGCGTGGGCTGGGCGAGGCGATGGTGGGCATCAACGTGGAGGAGATCGCTGTGCCACACCGGCTCGCTGAGCGCGGCTGGTAACCGATCTGCATGGCGATCCAGGAAATTCTTGCTCTCGAACAGCTTGAGATCGATATTTTCCGGGGCGGTGTGGTCGATGTAAGCGGCGAAAACCGTACTCGGACCTTCGGTGGGCGGGTGGCGGGTCAGTCGCTGGTGTCCGCGGTGCGGACGGTCGACGAGCGTTACCAGGTGCACTCGTTGCACGGGTATTTCTTGCTGCCGGGCGACCCCATGGCGCCGACGGTCTTTATGGTCGAGCGGGTCCGTGACGGCGGCTCCTACTGCACCCGTCGGGTCAGCGCTCTGCAACACGGCCGCATCATATTTGACATGTCGGCGTCGTTTCAGACTGTTCAGGAGGGTGTCACCCACCAAGACGAGATGCCTCCGGCCCCGGATCCTGAGGAGCTGCCCGAAGTCATCGGCATGAAGGCGTTCGACGGCGAGGGTTTCAAGCAGTTCGCGGAATGGGAACTGCGCAGGGTGCCGCAGAATCTACTGGTGCCCAGATCCGGCAAGGCCGCCCAGCAACAGGTGTGGTTCCGCCACCGCGACCGGCTCCCCGACGATCCGGTGCTGCACATCTGCGCGCTGGCCTACATGAGCGATCTGACGTTGCTGGGTACGGCGTGGTCGATCCACCCGGAGGAACGCGACGATCTGCAGGTCGCCTCGCTCGATCATGCGCTGTGGTTCATGCGACCGTTCCGCGCCGACGAATGGCTGCTCTACGATCAGTCATCGCCGTCCGCGCAGGCTGGCCGCGCTCTGACCCAAGGCAAGATTTTCGACAGAAGCGGCGCGATGGTCGCGGCGGTGATGCAGGAGGGGCTGACCCGCTATTTGCGCGAGCAGCCGGCTGACGTTTCAGCGAGTGGGCAGTGAGCGCCCCGCGGGTCGGTGTTCTGGCCCTGCAAGGTGATACTCGGGAGCACCTGGCCGCACTGCGCGAATCCGGGGCCTACCCGATGCCGGTGCGACGCCGCGACGAGCTTGACGCGGTGGATGCGCTGGTGATTCCCGGTGGGGAATCCACCACAATCAGCCACCTGCTGCTTGATTTGGATTTGCTGGAGCCATTGCGTGCGCGGCTGGCCGAAGGACTACCCGCTTATGGCGCGTGCGCCGGGATGATCCTGCTGGCCAGCGAGATCCTGGACGCTGGCGCCAACGGCCGCGCGGCGCTGCCACTGCGCGCGATTGATATGACGGTGCGGCGAAATGCATTTGGGCGTCAGGTTGACTCTTTTGAAGGCGATATCGTGGTTGCCGGTCTCGATGATCCGGTACGTGGGGTTTTCATCCGGGCACCGTGGGTTGAGCGGGCCGGTGACGGTGTGCAGGTATTGGCGCGGACCGGAGGCCACATTGTCGCGGTGCGGCAGGGGCCTGTGCTGGCAACCGCGTTTCACCCGGAGGTGACTGGCGACCGCCGCGTTCACCAGTTGTTCGTCGATATCGTCAGAGGCCAGCGGTAGGGCTGAGCCGGCGTGACATTCGCTGCGATCGGCTATCCACGTAGACTCGTCTGGCCACAACTACAGAAGATTTGAGGTAAGGACGGCGATGAGCGGCCATTCTAAGTGGGCCACCACCAAGCATAAGAAGGCGGTCATCGACGCCCGTCGCGGCAAGATGTTCGCTCGGTTGATCAAGAACGTAGAGGTCGCGGCCCGCGTCGGTGGTGGCGACCCAGGGGGCAACCCGACGCTCTACGATGCGATCCAGAAGGCCAAGAAGAGTTCTGTGCCCAACGAGAACATCGAACGTGCTCGTAAACGGGGTGCGGGCGAGGAGGCCGGTGGCGCGGACTGGCAGACTATCACCTACGAAGGCTACGCACCCAATGGTGTGGCGGTGCTGATTGAGTGTCTTACCGACAATCGCAACCGCGCGGCTAGTGAGGTGCGGGTGGCGATGACACGTGGTGGCGGCGCCATGGCCGATCCGGGGTCCGTGTCTTACCTGTTCTCCCGTAAAGGCGTGGTGACATTGGAAAAGAACGGGCTGAGCGAAGACGACGTGCTGACCGCGGTACTAGAGGCTGGCGCTGAGGACGTCAACGATCTGGGGGACAGCTTCGAGGTCATCTCGGAGCCTGGTGATCTGGTGGCGGTTCGCATGGCGCTCCAGGATGCCGGCATCGACTACGAATCCGCTGAGGCCAGCTTTCAGCCTTCAGTCAGTGTTGCGGTCGATATCGACGGTGCCCGAAAGGTTTTTAGGCTCGTCGAGGCCCTGGAAGATAGCGACGACGTGCAGAACGTATGGACCAACATCGAGTTGTCGGACGAAGTGCTGGCCGCGCTGGACGACGACTGACCTACAGTCGACTACTTGCCGGGGACAACAACCTGGGTTGCCGCCGCAACGCCGATACGCACCAGTGCTTTAGCAACTGTGGCGAATCCGGCGGTACGTCCTGGGGCGAACCCGGCGGCCATGCGGTGGAACTGGTGGTTGTGGGTGGCCAATTGGAGATACCCGTCCAAGGGGCGGTAACCGGTGGCGCGCGGCCCGCGGGGCAGTAGCGGCTCACGCTCGCTCGCCAGAATGCGGGCGGGATAGTCGGGCACAAACGCCATCGGGCGGGCAATTCCAATCATGTCGATCCCTTCGGCGCAGGCCCGCTCCATGGCGGCGCGAGTGCGCATCCCACCGGTAATCATGAGCGGAATGGGCACCGCGCCTCGGATTCGAGTGGCGTAGCGCAGGAAGTAGCCGCCGGTAGTGCCGCGGTGGGCGACGCCTTCCATTGCTGGCATGGCGTAATTTCCGCCGGAGATCTCCAGCAGATCGATCCCGGAATCGGCGAGTGCCCGTGCGACATCTAGGGATTCGTCTTCGTTCAAACCGCCGTGCTGGAAGTCGGCTGAGTTGAGCTTGACTGTCACAGGTGTTGCCGGCCCGACGGCTTCGCGAACGGCGGCCACAGCCTCGAGCAGTATGCGGCGTCGCCCTGCCGCGCTACCGCCGTACCGGTCGGTGCGGGTATTGGCCAGCGGGGACAGAAACTGTGACAGCAGAAAACCGTGCGCGGCATGGATCTGTACGCCGTCGAACCCGGCTTCCACCGCGAGGGCGGCTGTGCGTGCGTAGCGGGCAATGAGCTGCTGGATCTCGATACCCGACAGTTCACGTGGCTTTCGGAAACTGAAGCCGGGCACGGGTTCGCGTAACGCAGACGGGCCGACGGGGCGACACGTAAACGGCACTGTGGACACCCGGCCCGGATGGTTGATCTGAATCCACAACTTGGTGCCGGTCTGATGTACGGTCTCGGCCCAACTCCGCAATCCAGGTGAGGCGGCGGCGGTGTCCACGATGACGTTGCGAGGTTCTACCAGACTGGTTCGGTCGATCATCACGTTGCCGGTGATCAACAGTGCAGCCCCGCTGCGCGTCCAGGTCGCATAAAGCTTCAGAAGATCGTCGGTGACGCTCCCGTTCCGGGCGGCCAGCTGCTCACTCATGCCGGCCTTGACGACACGGTTGGGTAGTGTCGCGCCGCAGGGAAGTTCGACAGGTTGGTTGAGTATGTCAGTCATCGTGTCAGAGCACTCTCGGTCGTAAGCGCGTCACAGTGAACAGCGGAGTTAGTGGGCGGATCGGAATAGGCGGCATTCCCGCGGAAAGATCGACACGGTGCAGCCGCGCCTCGATCACGTGACCCAGACCCATCTTGTCGAGCGGATCACGTTCGCAGCCGTCGATCCGCAGCACGAAGTCGTCGACGCGTCGCACCTCGATCGGTTTCTCGGTCGGGGTGAAGGCCAATACCCAAGGTACGAAAAGCCCAGCCAGGCCTGCGACATTGCGGTGTGGGCGGCCTAAGATCGGGGGCCCGGCGGTGAGGGTTTCCCCGAGATATCCGTTCATTGAGATCAATTTCTGGCCTCGCCGGGTAGCGTCGGCGCGGATCTCGGTATCGGTCAGCCGCCATTCGATTTCCCCGAGCTTTTTCGGGTAGCCGAGCAGTTCCCGCCCGAGGATCAGGGCTACATCGTCGTCGAGGATCATCCACGGGCAATGGATCCCGATCTTTCGGCCGGCCTTGATGTGCACGAACAGCCCGGCCTCGTGATAGACCGACCCGAAATTGCAGTCTGGGAAGAACGCCGTGAAGACGTCCGCGCGAGGCGGATCGGCCAGCCGCACGCCCGGCGGCATCCAGGGCTGCATCTGGTCAGGATCTACTTCGACTGTGGCCGTGAAATAGTGCGCGTTGCGGTACAAGGTGTGGCGCGGGTCGGCCAGCGTGAACGCCCGGCGAAGATCATCACCGAGCCTTCGGCCGCCGCTGCGGATCGGCGGTTGCCACTGCATCACGTGACCTTTCCGTAGACCTTGTGCAGTAGCGGTCCGATGATGGCCCGTGGGGTGTACTGGCCGCCCAAGGTCTGCGCCTTGGCGAACGCGCCCGGCGCTACTCGACGCTTGCCTTTGGCCATGGCCGCGATTGCCGCATCCGCGGCCTGCGGGGCGCTTACCCATAGGGGATTCGGGAGCAGCCGTTCCAGATTCGCCAGTCCGGCAACCTGGCCGAATTCGGTGCGGACCGGGCCGGGCGCTAGCAGTGTGCAGGTGACGCCGGTGCCGGAGAGTTCGGTGTGTAAGGACTCGGCGAAAGTGTTGGCGAAGGCCTTCGTCGCGGCGTAGGTGGTATTGCCGGGACCGGGTTGATTGCCTGCGGTGGAGCCGGTGATCAGGATTGCGCCGCCTTTGCGTTCGACCATGGCAGGCAACACGGCCAGGGTGAGCTGGTGCACCGCTACACAGTTCAGCTCCACCTCGCTGATCTCTTGTTGCTGATTCAGCCGCGCGAGGTTCCCATAGGTGGCGAAACCGGCGTTGTTGCACAAGATCGCGACATCGCGGGTGGCCAGGTCATCGGTGAGTTCGGCCCGCGCGCCGCGATCGACCAGGTCGCAGCCACGGATCTCGGTGCAGACGCCATGTTCGTCGCCGAGCCGGTCGGCCAGTTTCTGCAGCCGATTCGCGCGGCGCGCAACCAGGATCAACGAGTAACCGCGGCGCGCAAGTCCTTCTGCAAGCGCCTCGCCGATGCCGGAGGACGCGCCGGTGATGACGGCGCAATTGCGCCGGGTGGGACTGGGCAGCGTCATGCCATGGACTCCGCGCAGTCGGCTGGTTGCGGCATGCGTGCGTGCCGGCGTTCTCTCGGGTTGGTTGTGCTGGATTCGGCGGCAGCCGGGCATCCGGGCAGGGCGCGGACGGCCAGCCCTCCGCCGATGAGACGGCCGAGCCGGGCATACCAGCGCAACGAACGTCGAAGCATCTTGATTCGGTGGAGAATCTCCGCCGAGCCGGCCAGCATCGAGCTGCGTGCCGGTACTCGGGTGGCGACCAGATCCGATAAGGGGATAGGGAACAGGCGTTGCATATCGAGGTGGCGTCTTAGGACTGGTGTAAAAACGCTGGGCGCATGTTCCTGGTGGTCATGTTACGCGGCGGTGGTGTCGGTCGTGGTTGTTGTGGTGGGGGGATGCAGTGGGCGGGGTGGCTCGAGCAGTTGGTGGCGTAGTTCTTGGAGGTGGCGGCTGGTCGCTGATGTTTGGGTGACTCCGCGCCAGCCGCGGCTGGCGCGGTCGAGGACGGCCCATACCAGCGACAGACAGCTGGTTTCGCCGGGTAGGCGGCCGATGACCTTGACCCGGCGACGGGATTCTCCGAAGGTGCGTTCGATGAGGTTGGAATGGCGGATGCGTGTCCAGTGTTGGCGGGGGAAGCGCAAATGCACGCTCAGCGAGGCGAAGTCGTTGGCCAGGCAAGCGACCGCGGCTGGGTAGAGCCCGCGGTATGTGGTGGTGAACTCCTCGGCGCGGCGGGTGGCTTCATCCACGGCCTGCTGGCCGGGTGGCTGGTCAATGTCATCGAAGATCGACCAGAACGCGGCTTTGATCTCGTCCTGGACCGCGACAGGTGTCTTGGCGATGACGTTACGGCAGCGATGGATCAGACACCGCTGACGCAGGCTTGCCGGAAACGTGGTCTCCCATGCGGCGATCAGGCCCGGCGCCCCGTCGGAGATGCCCAGTAGCGGCGGGCGTAGTCCCCGGTTCCTCAGGTCAGCCAAGAAGTCGGCCCACGCATCAGCCGACTCCGCTGCGGCTGGGGCCAGCCCAATAAACAGGGGCTTGCCGTCGGTGCAGATGCCCCAGGCGGCCAGCACCGGCTCGGCCGGGGCGTTGGGATGCATCCGAAAGTTCGAGGCATCCAAGAACAGGTAGTCCAACACCAGCTCATCAAGGCGTCGAGACGACCACGCAGCGAACTCGTCTTTGATGGCCGCACAAATCCGGCTCACCGTCGAGCGCGACAACGCCGCCTGCGAGCCCAGCACCTCGGCCAACGCGGCCTCGATGTCGCGATCCGACAAACCGCGCACCCATCCCGAAATCACCAACGCCTCCAGAGCGTGGGTGCGCGTCACCCCGGCACCGAATAGCCGCGAACAGAACCGCTCGTCGGTGTCGCGTAGTTTCGGGCGGCATAATTCGACCGAGCCCATCGTGGTCTTCACCGTCGCCGGCGGTTGATACCCATTGCGGTACCCGCCCGGGCCGTCCTGAACCCGACGCTGGTGACGGGCTCGGCCCAACACTGCTTCTACCTCGGCCTCCACGGCGACCTGAAACACCAGACGCACCGATAACCGCCCGACCTCCTCCAAAATCTCGGTCAACGGCCGCTCGGTCGCGGCGAACAACTGATCCATCTCAACACGCACACGCTCAATCGGCGATACTCGCTTGGTCACGGGCGTAGCCCCTCCTTCATAGCTTTCGTCGGTTGCGACGGAACCTACGCCCGTGACCATTTACACCAGCGATGAGACGCGACCCATATCGACGAGTTCGGCTACGAAGTCTGCGCCGTGGGAGATGATGCGGCCCGCACCGGACCTCGGTGCCACCAGGCCCCACAGGTAGATGTTGGCGTATCGCGGTACTAGTACGTGCTCGATGAGTAGCGGATTGTTGTTCTCCCAGACGAATAGTGATTCGTCCAAGAACGGGAATCGGGTGCGGTAGCCGGTCGCCCATACGATGGTGTCGTACTCGCGGGCGCTGCCGTCGGCGAAATGCACTGTAGCGCCGTCAAGCCGGGATATCTCCACCCGCCGGGCGACGGTACCGTGCAGCAACGCGTACATCAGCGATGAGTTCACCGTGGTGGCGTCTTAGGACTGGTGTAAAAACGCTGGGCGCATGTTCCTGGTGGTCATGTTACGCGGCGGTGGTGTCGGTCGTGGTTGTTGTGGTGGGGGGATGCAGTGGGCGGGGTGGCTCGAGCAGTTGGTGGCGTAGTTCTTGGAGGTGGCGGCTGGTCGCTGATGTTTGGGTGACTCCGCGCCAGCCGCGGCTGGCGCGGTCGAGGACGGCCCATACCAGCGACAGACAGCTGGTTTCGCCGGGTAGGCGGCCGATGACCTTGACCCGGCGACGGGATTCTCCGAAGGTGCGTTCGATGAGGTTGGAATGGCGGATGCGTGTCCAGTGTTGGCGGGGGAAGCGCAAATGCACGCTCAGCGAGGCGAAGTCGTTGGCCAGGCAAGCGACCGCGGCTGGGTAGAGCCCGCGGTATGTGGTGGTGAACTCCTCGGCGCGGCGGGTGGCTTCATCCACGGCCTGCTGGCCGGGTGGCTGGTCAATGTCATCGAAGATCGACCAGAACGCGGCTTTGATCTCGTCCTGGACCGCGACAGGTGTCTTGGCGATGACGTTACGGCAGCGATGGATCAGACACCGCTGACGCAGGCTTGCCGGAAACGTGGTCTCCCATGCGGCGATCAGGCCCGGCGCCCCGTCGGAGATGCCCAGTAGCGGCGGGCGTAGTCCCCGGTTCCTCAGGTCAGCCAAGAAGTCGGCCCACGCATCAGCCGACTCCGCTGCGGCTGGGGCCAGCCCAATAAACAGGGGCTTGCCGTCGGTGCAGATGCCCCAGGCGGCCAGCACCGGCTCGGCCGGGGCGTTGGGATGCATCCGAAAGTTCGAGGCATCCAAGAACAGGTAGTCCAACACCAGCTCATCAAGGCGTCGAGACGACCACGCAGCGAACTCGTCTTTGATGGCCGCACAAATCCGGCTCACCGTCGAGCGCGACAACGCCGCCTGCGAGCCCAGCACCTCGGCCAACGCGGCCTCGATGTCGCGATCCGACAAACCGCGCACCCATCCCGAAATCACCAACGCCTCCAGAGCGTGGGTGCGCGTCACCCCGGCACCGAATAGCCGCGAACAGAACCGCTCGTCGGTGTCGCGTAGTTTCGGGCGGCATAATTCGACCGAGCCCATCGTGGTCTTCACCGTCGCCGGCGGTTGATACCCATTGCGGTACCCGCCCGGGCCGTCCTGAACCCGACGCTGGTGACGGGCTCGGCCCAACACTGCTTCTACCTCGGCCTCCACGGCGACCTGAAACACCAGACGCACCGATAACCGCCCGACCTCCTCCAAAATCTCGGTCAACGGCCGCTCGGTCGCGGCGAACAACTGATCCATCTCAACACGCACACGCTCAATCGGCGATACTCGCTTGGTCACGGGCGTAGCCCCTCCTTCATAGCTTTCGTCGGTTGCGACGGAACCTACGCCCGTGACCATTTACACCAGCGATGAGACGCGACCTTCACCGTCACGTCCTTGGTGAACAACTCATGGTTGGGGCGCTCGAGTCCGTAACGCTGGTACGAGCCGTACGACAAGCGCAACAGAAGCTTGAGTATGGGTCGCTGCACCGCCTGCGGAACCCACACTCGATCCAGCTCCGAAGATGGGATGCCGAACATCGTTTTCGGGATGAACCAGTAGCCCCCACGCATGGAGATATCGGCGCGACCGAATGTGGTCGCCGCCTCTACGGCTAGATCGCTGGCCGAATTACCGGCACCTACCACCAGAACTCGACCCCCTTCGCCGAGATCGGCGGGTCGCTTGTAGTCCTTGGAATGCAGCTGTCGCCCGCTGAACACGCCCGGATAGTTGGGGATGTGGCGTTGCCAGTGATGGCCATTGGCGACGACCACTCCGGTGTAAGTTCGCACTTCCCCGGAGGCCAGCCGCACCGACCAGCCGGCCAATCCAGTGCGGTCCAGCGGTCGTACCTGGACCACCGCGCAGTCGAATTCGATGTTCTCGCGCAAGCGGAAATGATCGACGTAGTCGTTGAGGTAGCGCAGCATCTGGTCGCGGCTGGGGAACGTCGGATAGTCGCCGGGCATCGGATATTCGACGTACTGTGTGGACTTCTTGGAGCTGATCAGATGCGTTGAGTCATAGACGCCGTGGGACCAATTGCCGCCGATCGCACCGGTCGCTTCGAAGTGGTCGTAGGCGATCCCGGCTTGCCGAAATGCCCGAGCGATGCCGTTTCCGGCGTATCCGGCCCCGATGATGCAGTACCGCCCTGACGCGGTTGTGGTCACCTAACCTCCTCGCCGAAAGCTACACAACTGTAGCTATTGGTTGCAGTACCATAGCTACAGTTGTGTAGCTTTGCAACGAAGGCTCAAACGAAGGCGCGGTGGGCACACGCCACGTAGCAGGTCAGGGGGCAAGGGAATGGCGCAGGTCGCGACGCGGCGCAACCGGCCCTACGCCGCACGGATGACCCCGGAACAGCGGCGTGAACAACTCCTCGATGTGGTGCTAGACCTCATCGATACCGACGGAATCGGCGTGGTCAGCATGGACAGCGTCGCTCGTCGCGCCGGCGTCACACGCCCGGTTGTCTATGCCCACTTCGCCGATACCAACGACCTCTTGCGTGCCTCGCTTGACCGCGAGGAAAAGCGTGCCCTGGCTCAGATTGCCGGCGCGCCTCCCGCCGCCGCTCAAGGTGATCTCGTGGCATCGATCATCGGCATATTCGACGCCTACCTCAAAGCTGTGGCCGAAGCCCCGAAGCGATGGCGGGCAATCTATGTTGTTGCCGATAGCGGCACTCCAGCTTTCCACCGACGCGTCGAACGTGGTCGCAGCACTCTGGCAGGCCAACTAAAGGAAATCCTTCGGGCCGCGCAGGAACTTGACCCGAACACCGATTTTGAGCTTGTCGCGTACCAGATTCTGGCCACAGTGTGGGACGCGGGTCGACTCCTGCTCACCCAACCCAATGAGTTTCCCCACGACCGTCTCATGGCCAGTATGAGCAAGCTGATATCGGCACTCGCGATTGAACACGCAAAAGGCCCATGACCGTTTGGACTTTCGGGCTCAACATGGCACGTCAGCGTGCCGCGCAAACCCAGCCGGACTTCAGTTCGGGAAAGAGCCTCTTTGACGAGGCGCCATTGACTAGCTCAGGTCTGCGCAGAAGCCGAAACGTTCGCATCGGCGGGGTTTCGGGCTTCGCTACGAACAGGGCATATTAGGGGCCGGGGTCAGTCAAACGGTGTGTTGAAACGGTCAGTGTGGCGGCCAAGCTGTGAAAGCCTTGGGCTGCGGCGCGGCGTAGGTGCGGGCTTTGGACGTGGTAAGCCCCAGCCGCACTAGCGATTCAGCAATCGTTACCGCGGCGAGGACACCGTCAACGAGTGGAATGTTTACGCGACCGCGGATCGCGCTGTTCAGCCGCGACATCCCGCCACACCCGAGCACGGCAACCTCGGCCTTGTCTTGTAGGACAGCGTGTTCGATCTGTTGAACAATCGCGTCGATGGCATATCGCGGATCGTCTTGGTCGAGTTCCAATACCGTAAGCCCGCTTGCGCGGACGGATGCGCACCGGGCGTCCAAGCCGGCCAGTTTGAGTCGGTCTTCGATAAGAGGAACCGTTCGGTCAAGGGTGGTCACCACTGAGTATTGACGGCCGAGATACATCGCGGTGCTCGCTGATGCCTCGGTGATGTCCACCACGGGCACTTCGAGAAGTTCCTGCAGGCCTTCGCGCCCGTGTTCACCATAGCCAGCATGGATTACGGCGTCGAATTCGCCAGGGTAGGACCGAACGGTTTCCATGACTGCGACACCGGCAAGGTAGCTTTCGTAGTTGCCCTCAATGGATTCTGCTCCAAACAGCGGGGTCATGGGAACGATCTCGGTGCCAGGAGCTGCCACGGAGGCCGCGTGGTTCGCCATCTTCTCAGTAATCGATCTCGTGGTGTTCACGTTAGCTAGAAGAATGCGCATCGGTGGGGCGTCTCCTCAACGGGGTGGTATCGGGCATCGGCGGTCGTATCAGTGAAAGGCGGGGTGCGGCAATCGCCTCCAAGGTAGGACGCTTGGCGTGGTTTCGTGGTCGGGAGATACCGAGGTAAGCCAGGATTTGTCGTTGGGGTGCTGGGTTCTAGGGTGCCAACGTCCTGGTGGTGTGGCGGATCGCGAAGGCCGTCGTTGTTTGATCGTGGTGATGAGGACCAGGCCCGCGGCTGGCTGGTGGCAACAGATCTGCCTGTCGGTGAACACGTCACCGTTTCAAGGGAAATGAGATGCCAGATCGATCGGCGCTTTCATACCGTGTGCACCGACGGTGAACCTCAGACCGGCCTCGTAGACGCATCGTCTGACGTCCAGAGCCCGATGTGAGACGACATTGAATTGTCGTGTGCGACAACACCTGCGCACCCAGATGAAACCGGACCCGGGTGGCGTTGATCTTGTTCGTTTGGATTCTTGTACGTGTTGAGCGTGAGTCTTGAGCCACGGTAGACTCCGCCTGTGAGCTATGTCCCACCGGATTGGGCTGCGCTGTATAGGCAGAAGGCCAAAGGCTTCGCGGATAGGTATCTTTCGCTCGCCCAAATCGACGAAGAATACCAACGGATGCAGCGAGCCGCATTCGATAATTTGCGAGATCGGCTACAAGACCGTGCATATGCTCATGCCAATATCGACCGTGTACGGAACGCTTGGGAGAGCGCGGGCAAGCCTAAATCAGGCCCGTTATGGGATGAATATCGGAGAGTTGACCGCGATTACAACCTCGACGGCGAGATCAAAGATCTTCATTCTCAGTTACATCCGGACCTTATTCCTGAAGAGGATTATCGCCAGGCTAGTAGGTCGACGCGTCCCGATCCTAGGGCGCTATCCGGCGACGACTATTTCGACAATCATTACCGTGATATACCGGTAGACTCCCGTCGGCCGTTACCGGACGAGTTAACGCCAGAAATGGCTAGAAGCCATCCGGATATTGCGGAGCGTCTTAGGCTTCAAAAACAAGCAGACACATATTTCCAACGCGCCGAAGATTCACCGGACCTCGACAATGTCGATATAGCTAGAGCCAACGAGGTTCCCAGGCGTATCGATGATATGGATCTGCTTAAATACGATCCGGATAAGCCGGGAGCGCCTCCCAAGTGGAATTACGAAAAGCTCGCTGAAGGTGCGACGAATGAGCAACTATCGACTTATCAGGAGATGGCTCGGGACGATCAGAAGTTTCATCTCGAGCGGGCAGAACTCGCGGACAGACATGCTGAAGAGTGGGACACGCTGGGGCGCGCTTTTGATGACAAATATAACAATCCTGAATCCCTTGAAAAATTCCAAAAATTGGCAGAAAGGGGCCCCGATCTTCCTAGATATCAAGATGTTGTTGAATTCGATGACAACGGAAAAAAGAGAATAGAAAGATTCGATGTCCCGCAGAAATCCCCGCAGGAAGCTCGCCAAGCGATTGAAGATGCAAAAAATGCTCCAGTTTTAGATAGCGAAGGTAGGCCGCTTTTAGATAGTGCGGGACGTCCATGGCGTCATGAAGACTACTATGGATATAAAGATGAGGTATATCGCGATTATCTGTCCGGCGGCGGTCGCGACTATGCTGCAGAAGGTGGCCATCTTTTGCGGACGGAGAAGGTCGAGCCAGCATGGTGGGAAGAGCGAGAATTTAAGGTAGATTCCCTATGGCGTGATGACGAAGAATTTCACTTGCCTAGGAAGGGCGTTGAATGGCATGACGTCGTAACCAAAAATCTCGCCGAAGATGCACTCGCGGACAGAATAGACCCATACGACCAGCGCGATTTTTTTCGAGACCAGGCTGAGAAGGCGCGGGCGACCGCGGCTGAGCATCGCGAGGCTGCTCGCGAGGCTGGCGAGCAAGCCGACAGTTTTTATGGCCGTAAGGGTGTTGATCCGCCAGACACTGCCGATATCACGCAATCTTTCGAGGAACCAAGGAACCCCCTGACGGCTATTCCGCCGGGGCATGAACTCTACGACCTCTTTGACGACGAGCCGGGTGGCTTTGGTTCCCGAACGCCTCTAGAGCCGCCGAGCGGTGGGCCGCCACCGCTTCCTGATCTAGAGGACTTCGACAGGGATCTGGCCAAGTTGCGGGATCAGATTAGTCGGATTGAAACCATTGATACCAGTTTTGGAGACAAACCGGGTGGTATTGGTTCCCGAACGCCTTCTGAATTGCCGCCTCCAGGCCCGCCAGGCGGTGATCCACCCACCGTCCCGCCGGACGGTATTCTAACTCGCGGTGGTCTACCGTCGGACCAACCCGACAGCGGCCTACCTTCGAGCCCGCCGGCCAGTGATCTACCTTCGGGTCAGTTGGATAGTGATCTACCGCCGAACTCTTTGCAGCATAATCCTGCCGGCAATCTCGAATCGGGCTTTCATGAGTCTAGTATAGAAGAATCGGCGCATAATCCGGTCGAAAGCCGCGTCCCGCCAACCTACTCCAGCCAATCCGAGCTGCATCAGGAGCAGTTCGATTACCACACGAAACAGGCGCAGGAAGGCGCCGAAAATTACAAATATCACACTGACCGGACTGCCTACTACGAGCAGCAAGCTCGTGACCGGCCCGAGTATGCCGACACCTACCGTCCCCTGATAGATGAACAAAAGACGCGTGCATCTCAGGCTCAGTTGCAGGAAAGAGAGCACAGCAGCCATGCTCAGCATCACCAGGACTCCCTGCAAGAGCTGCAAGAGCATGGGCCGTCGGTTCCGGGTGATCAAAAAGAATATTTCTCGCAGGAGCAAGCTGATTTCTATTCAAGACAGGCGCAGGAGCAAAGGGAGGCGGCGAATAGTTATTTAGAGCAAGAGGCCTCATTGAGGTCTCAAGCCGAGCTCGCATCAAATCCCAGCGACGTGGAGAACTATGACCCCGGTCTCGCGGAAAATTATCGGATTGGTGCAGACGTCAAAAAATGGAACGCCGATCAGAACTTAGCGAGCGCGAAAGCAAGTGAACTCCAAGCGCAGCGTCACGAAAATGACCTTCAACAATATCGACAAGACCGTGTTCAGTATCATTCGCAAAGAGCAAGCGAACACAATGGGCGGGCCGACGAATACGCGCGACAGGCAGGCGAGTATGACCGGCAAGCCGACTACCACACCAGGTTAGCTTCGCAGTCCGACCCGAGTGAAGCAGCGCTACATCAAACGCGGGCGGAAAATTATCGGACCTGGGCAGCGCGGAACAGAGATTTAGAGGGGCACGCGCGGGAACTCGCCGACGACCACAGCAGGCTGGCTCAGCGTTACCAGGACAAGCTTCCCCCCACCGATGGCGGGGGGCCTTTGTCATCGGCGAATTCACTGGAAAATGCTCCGCCTGACACTGTGACACCAGCTGGTGGGCAGTCCGTGGGATCGGCGGATTCGCTCGTGGGCGGTCCGCCTGATCCTGTGTCGTCTGGTGGCGGGCAGTCGGTGCAGCCGCCGGTTTCGCCTGAGGGCAATGTGAATGGTCCTGTGCCCCCCGGTGGTCCGCCTGGTGGGCCGCCGGTTTCGGCTGAGGGTAATGGGAATGGTCTTATTCCGCCTGGTGGTCCGTCTGAGACTGTTCCCCCTGGTGGGTCGCCGGTTTCGGCTGAGAGCAATGTGAATGGTCCTGTGCCCCCTGGTGGTCCGCCTGAGACTGTTCCCCCTGCTGGGCCGCCGGTGTCATCGGCGGGTTTGCCCGAGGGCAATATGCATGGCCCTGGACCACCTGGTGTTTCGCCCGAGACTTTGCCAACTGGCGTTGGGCAGCCGGTGCCATCGGAGGCTCACGTTGGGCAAACGGTGTCATCCTTGGGTTCGCCCGAAGCTGAATTGCCTGGTCCGCTGTCACCCAATCACCCAATGGTGGTGGAGCGGTGCGTGGGGAGCCTTTGCCGGACTATGAGCAGTGGCTTCATGACCAGCGGACAGAACATCGGGGGTTAGAACAGCAATATCGTGAGCAGGCCGACCATCACCTTAAGCGGGGGATGGAGTACCACCGGCTAGCCGACGACCCTGAGCGGCTTCGCCAGTACAGCGATCTGGCCCGGGTGGGGAAGTCGGACCAGTTTCAGTCAGGGTCGCCTGTTGTGGATCGCGACCAGGCTTTGAAAATCGCTGAAGAGCACCGACGTCTTGGCTCCGAGGCGCGGATGCTTGAGGTCAATCACCGCCAGAAGGCTGATTTCTATCAGAGCAAGGTGGACGATCTTGACCATCTGCACCAGCTAGAAGACCGTGAGCAGTACTCGCGTCAGGAGGCCGATCACTATAAGCAGACCACCGGCGATCTTGATCGCTATAAGTCTGAACATGCCCAACTAGCGAAGATCGATGGCGACGAACAGGTCGGGCGACACCAGCAGAAAGAACAACAGTTTGAAGAGCTGGCCAAACATGGCCACGAGAAGGTCCCCGAAACTCAGCACGTAGCACAGGTAAACGCCGATCAGGCCGGGCGTTACCGCGATGAACTCAAAGCCGACCATCAAGCATTCCAGAACGAGCCACAGCTCTCGCACCATCCCCCCACTGCCAGCGCTTCACCGAGTGAACTACTGGACTCGACGTCCGACGAAGGCGGCCATGTCGGCGCCACTAGCGGTGCGCGGCCGGAAAGTACGAATCCGTTCGATGGTCTTGAAGATTCGCCTACTGACGCTGATGTGGGGCGGGTAAGTACGAATCCGTTCGATGGTCTTGAAGATTCGCCTACTAGCGGTGCGGGGCAGGTAAGTACGAATCCGTTCGATGGTCTTGAAGATTCGACTACTGACGCTGATGTGGGGCAGAAACCTCCGGGCGGGGGTTCTGTCGATGGGCCGCATAGTCCTGGGGGTGGGGGACAGAAACCCCCGAACCCATTCGAGGATTCGCCTACTGGCGGTGGTGGGGGGCAGAAACCTCCGGGCGGGGGTTCTGTCGATGGGCCGCATTCTCCTGGGGGCGCGGGGCAGAAATCTTCAAGCTTGAATCCTTTCCAGGATTCGCACCCTGGCACCAACAGCTCCCCAAAAATGCCCGGAACAGTCCCCACATCATCGGCGACAGGGGCGGGACCGAGTGTCACGGGGAGCGAAGCACCGACAACTACGACGGGGGGCAACCAGCCCCCGGTACCAGCCGAGTTAGGGAACAGGCCCTCTGTTCCTGACGACCGGTATCAATTGGTCACTCACGATCCAAACGCTCCCGCGCCATTGCACGATCCCATCTCGCCCAATACCTCGGGTGCGGTGAACTCGATGAATCAACCGAACCTTGGGGGTGCCTCGGCTGCTGCACCGGATTGGACGTCTCAGTCTTTCGAGCCGCCGCGCATTTCGGGCGCTTTTAATGACCCCCCAGATATGCCGCGATTTGAGCCGTCGAACCCGGTTCCCAGTTGGGCGCAGGATTCACCGAGTTTTTTGAACTCGAAGCCCTTCGGGGCGCCTGGCCCCGATCCCCGTATGGCTGATACGCCGAGCTTTCTGACCCCTAGACCTTCCGAGAAGCCGTCTCTCACGGATTCAATGAAAGAGGTGAACGAGCATAAACTCAGCTATATACGGGAAGGGCAAAAAGCGAAACAGCTCGAACAAGAGATTCGGGAGCATCAGCGGAGAAAAGCGGATTTAGAGAGGAAAGCGGAACGCTTAGAAACGCAGTCCAGGGATAACGAACACGCGGCGCAACGGGAGCGTGGGCAAATCAGCAAGGCTGAGGGTGCGATACGTGATCATAGGGCCGGTTACCGCGAAGGGATGGCTCAGGCGGAAGCCAATTACCCGCTGCTGGGAAATTTTACGGATAAAGATGGGGTAAAAGGTTTTTTGGAGCGCCCGATAATAGGGCCAATTATGGGCAATCCGGTGGTGGTGAAAGCCATGACAGTAGCCACGCCGAAAGCGCATGATTCCGAATGGCACGCCGATTTAGAAGTCGAGGACGGCTTAGGGAAAGCGCAGCTTCACAAAAAACATGAAGAACAGCGCACTAAGAAAAAAGAAAAATTGCAAAAAGACTTTGATGAGCATCGTCAGCTGTCGCGGAAACAGCAGGATGAGGCGCGGGAACTGCGCCGACGTGCGGCTATAGAGGAGCGGCGGATAAATAAGCTAGAGCCCATCGCTAAGGGGCATCGGTTGCGCGAGGCTTACGCAAAGAATCGACTGGAGTCGATTCAGCATAATGGGGGGCCGATGACCTCGGCCGGCGGCGACCCAAATGCTCTTGAGTACAACTACAGCGAGATGGATGAAAAAGCGCGGCAGATGCGAGAAGTGCTGCGGAAGATTCAAAACACCTTAGCCCAGGTAAGGGATGCTCAGGCTGCGTTAAGAAGTACGTCAGGTGGTCAAATGAGCCAAGCCGCACAGCAAAAGTGGGATGCGCTCGAGAAGATGAACAAGGCTCTCGTCGAGGTGTCGAATTCGGCAACGGCCGACCTAATCGACCTCACGTGGGAGATGAAGCAAGTCCAAGACAACCTTGCCAACATGCTCAGAACCAGCTGACGCTGCCGAGCCTGCCCATCTGGGCGCCCAAACACGCCGCCAACAACAAAAACCTACGTCAGCGACCTCAGCTCTGGAGAGTCGGATCAGCGAATGGCGGAGGCCGCCACGGGCTCTGCTGAGGAATCCTGAACAGCCGTTCTGCAGTCGGTTAGGAAGAAGTAGATGGCGGCGGCGAGAACGGCGCCGAAGAACCACGAGAACGGCGCCACAGGTTCCAGCGCCGGGATATACGCGATCAGAAGTGCGGTGATGGCTGCCGGGATGAACGCGGCGAGGGCGCGAGGGTTGACGCCGTCGCGGAAGTAGTAGTTGCCTGTGGGGTTTTCGGTGTACAGGTCCGGAATGTTGATGTTGGTGCGTCGCATCATCCAGTAGTCGATCGTGATGACGCCAAACAAGGGGCCGAGCAATGCGCCGAGGCCGCCCAGGAAGTAGATAATAACCACCGGTTGGTTGTATAGGTGCCACGGCAGGATTATTAGGCCGATAACCGCGCTGAACAAACCGGCGCGCGGAAACGTAAAAAATCTTGGAAATAGATTTGTCAACGCATAAATCGGCGCCACAAAATTTGCTATAAGATTTACCGCGATGGTCAAGATCAGCAAGGCCAGGGAAGCGACTACCAACAAGAATGTGTTGGGGATAGCGTGCACAATCTCGGCGGGGCTTGTAATCGCCACGCCGTCGATCCTGACCTGTGCACCAGCCATCACCGTCACGATGACTCCGAAAATGACCGTGTTTATAGGAATACCCCAAAAGTTGCCACGGATGATGGATTTTCGGGTCTTAGAATACCGGGTGAAGTCGCAGAAATTTAGCACGAAGGTCGAATAGATAGAAACCCACAACGCGCCACCGGCAAAACACTGCCGCCACATCGCGGCGCCGCTGGGCGGGCGGCCGGTAGACCAAGCGATAGAGCCGCCAGCCCTGATAAAGGCCCATGTCGCGAGCGCGGTCATGGTGATCAATATGATTGGTCCGGCGAACGCTTCGTATCGGCGAATCGTATCCATTCCACGCTGGACGATGACGGTCTGGACGATCCACAGCGCCATGAAGGTCAGCCAGCCGAGTGACGAGAGACCCAGGATCGAGTTCTTGTCGAAATTTTCCAGGTTCGGCATGCAGGAAAGCAGCAATACCCGTAGCACCAGAGAGGCCAGATAGGTCTGAATTCCGAACCACACGATGGCGACAGTGCCGCGAATCAGTGCGGGTATCTGAGCGCCTCGTATGCCGAAGGAAACGCGACTTGCGACGGGGAATGGAACCCCGGTTTTGTAGCCCATGAGACCAGACAGCGTCAGCAGGAAGAACAGCAGGGTTGCGCCGAGGACCAGGGCCAAGAGAATCTGCCAGGCGGCCTGGCCTACCGCGAAAAGGCCTAGGGCAAACCCATAATTTCCCAGGCTATGCACGTCATTGGCCCACAGCGCAAAGATGTTGTACGCGTTCCAATGCCGGTCACTGGGCGTGGTGGGCGCGAGATCCTGATTGTAGAGGCGGTCACTGATCACCGCAGAATTCGCTGCATCTAATGCCGTGCTGGATCGCTCGCCTCGCCCTAGACATGGTTGGTCGTCGTCTGAAAAGTAAGGTTTCTGGTGCCCGAGCATCGTGGAAGCTGAGTGTGTCTGACTTTGCGATATAGATCTGTGTTTGATCAGACAACATCGTCGGGATCCTGGGTGGGTTGAGTTTGCCGGTTTTTGCGGTGGTATGCAAGGCGTCGGAGGGGTGCATGTTCAAGGCGCTTACCACAAGCCGCGGCGAGTGGCTTGATCTGGTCCTACCTGGATGTCGTTGGGCGCGACGTTGTCGAATTGGCGCTGAATTCTTGCGTGGTGCTTTGTTCTTAGGCGCCAGGTTGTCGGCGGCTGAACACGGGGATGGATGGCTTCTTACTGGCTGTGGGCTAGTTCGCGGGATCTGGTCGCCTCCTCGGCAAGGCTATCGGTGGGCCGGGGGCCTAGCCGAGACGCGACCCGACACAAGGCGCTGACCACCACGAGCAAGGTAAGCAGGACCACGAGAGCAATGTCGAAGGTCATGCTAGTAATACGGCGCGGTGGGTAGCCCGGTTGGCCCCTAGCCACGTGACAGTGGTCACGTGGAACGTCTCGCTGGTGGCGGTGGTGAAACTCTTGGTTGACCGACACTGCGGCTAACCGGCGCGCCTATGCTGTGTTAATGCGCCTGTATGTGGTTGTGCGGCAATGGTGGCGTGGATTCGAGGACGTGTTGGTGCGGGTGTTATCTGGCCTAGGGGGCCGTTGCGACACGGCTGCGGTGAGTTCTTCGGCGCATTGAGTGCGTGGGAAGTTTGTGTTGTTGAGGTTTGAAGGGATTGGGTGTCGTGTCGTTTGTGTCTGTGGATCCTGATGAGCTGACTGCTGCCGCCGGTGATTTAGCCGGTATCGGTTCGTCAATCACTGCGGCTAATGCTGTGGCGGCACCGGCGACGACGGCGATCGCTCCAGCGGGTGCGGATGAGGTGTCGGCGGCATTGGCGCAGGTTTTCAACGCCCACGCGCAGGGTTTTCAACAATTGAGTGCCCAGGCAGCTGCTGTGCATGAACAGTTTGTGGCCAATATGGCCAGTAATGCCCAAGCGTTTCAGTCCACCGAATCTCAAAACACGCAGCACCAACTACTCAACGACTTGCTCGACGCGATCAATTACCCGTCTTTGGCGTTGTTTGGGCGTCCGTTGATCGGCAACGGCGCTAACGGGGCTCCAGGTAGTGGGGCTGCTGGCGGGGCCGGGGGGATCTTGTTTGGTAACGGCGGGGCCGGAGGCTCGGGGGCACCTGGAGTCAACGGTGGCGCCGGTGGCGCCGCCGGCCTCTTCGGTGCTGGCGGTGCCGGGGGTGCTGGCGGTGCGGGTGCCAACGGCGGCGCCGGTGGCGCCGGTGGCTTCCTATTCGGAGATGGTGGTAACGGTGGTGCCGGTGGCGCCGGTGGGATGTTTGGCACCGGCGGTGCGGGCGGGGCCGGCGGGATCGGCGGCAGATTATTCGGGGCTGGCGGCACTGGTGGTGTGGGCGGTTCTGGCATGACTGGCGGGATCGGCGGGGCGGGAGGTCGCAGCGGCCTGGTCGGCTTCGCGGGTTCGGGTGGCGCTGGCGGTGTTGGTGGTGTGGGCGGCAACGGCGGTGTGGGCGGCGACGGCGGTGTAGGCGGTGCCGCGGGTTTGCTTAACAACGGCGGCACCGGTGGTGCTGGCGGATCGGGTTTTGCCGGTGCCGCTGGTGGTGACGGCGGGGCCGGCGGTGTGGGTGGCCCCGGTGGAGCCGGCGGCTTAGGCGGTGCTGGCGGCGCCGGTGGGCTGGGTGCCGATGGTGGTGTAGGCGGTGCCGGTGGTGCTGGCGGCGGCGGAGCCGGTGGTGCTGGCGGCGCTGGCGGCGCTGGCGGTGCTGGCGGGGTGGGCTTCGATGGTGGCGCCGGTGGCGCTGGCGGAGCCGGCGGGGCCGGTGGTGTGGCCGGCGGCGGTGGCAATGGCGGTGTCGGTGGGGCCGGTGGCGTGGGTGCTAGCGGCAGTGACGGTGGCGCCGGTGGTGCTGGCGGAATCGGTGGCGCGGGCGGCATCGTGTCCGGCGATGCTGGCAATGGCGGTGTCGGTGGAGCCGGCGGCGTGGCTGTTGGCGGCGGCAACGGCGGGGCTGGGGGCGTCGGCGGGCTCGGTGGGGCCGGCAAAGTGTTTGGTGCTGGTGGGGCCGGCGGCGCTGGCGGGGCCGGCGGGTCGAGCTTCGATGGTGGTGCTGCGGGGGCTGGCGATGCTGGCGGCGCTGGTGGGGTCGGCGGTCTGGCCGGTGGCGGCGGGGCTGGCGGCGACGGCGGCTTCAGTGATGGCGCGGGTTCAGTCGGCGGAGCTGGTGGGGCTGGCGGCACGGGCGGCACGATCCTGGGCTCGGGTGGCGCCGGCGGTAACGGCGGGGCTGGCGGTACCACCAGCGGGGCCGGCGGCGACGGTGGCAACGCGCTGCTACTCGGCGATGGTGGTGCTGGCGGCACTGGCGGAACGAGCACCGGTGCCAATCCCGCCGGAAGCGGTGGAGCCGGCGGCAACGGTGGGTTTTTGTTCGGCAACGGCGGTAACGGCGGGGCCGGTGGCACCGCCACGTTGTCCGGGCCAGGCGGCAATGGGGGCGCCGGCGGCGACGCGACGCTAGTCGGCAATGGCGGCAACGGCGGCAATGGCGGCGACGGATCAACGATGGGCTCCGGTGGTACTGGCGGCGCCGGCGGGCGCTTTTTGGGTGTGAATGGGATGGACGGGTTGCCGGCTCCAGCGCCGGGCACCGACCCATAAACGTCACCGATCGTGCGTCCTGGCCAGGTGGCTGGCGGTGAGGTTTGGCACCCGCTTGGGGGAGATTTGCGTTGGGGTGCCTGGAAAGCCGGTATCTGCTCGGTGCGGCCCAGAGAACGAGACTGTCTCGGTATGGATGTTGCGTGCCGTTGTGTCAGCGGTACCCGCTGCGTATGTCTTCGACGATGCGCGGATTGTCTAGTGTCGACGGCTGAAGTATCCGGGGGCGGGTGTCGGTCGCGAAGACCGTGGCAGCGTTGAGGACTTGCTGGTTGAGGAAGCGCAACCGCGGGGCGTTCGGTGGAACCCTAGGTTTGGGCGCGATGTCACCGCGGCGGGCCAGCGCGAATCCCCAGTCACCAAAAGTGGGCACCTGCGCGTGATATGGGGTAACTGCGTAGCCCGCGGACTGGATTGTTGACATCGTGCGCCAGAAAGCCGTAGGGGTCGAATACGGGCTGCCCGCCTGCACAACCATGAGCCCGCGAGGCGCCAGAATCCCAGCCGCGAGTGCGTAGAACTCGGTGGAATACAGCCGGCCCAACACCGGTGTGTCGGGGTCGGGAAGATCGACGATCACCGCATCGAACCCACCCTTCGGGGCCTGTGCGTGGCGTAGCCAGTTCATCGCGTCGTCGATGAGGACGTGCACGCGTGGGCTATCGAGGGAACCACCATTGGCATCGCGCATGGTTGTGCGTGCCAAGTCGATCACGGCGGGGTCGAGTTCGACCTGAACGATGGTGTGGATTCCGGGCTGGCGCAACAGTTCACGCGCGGCCAGGCCGTCGCCGCCCCCCAGCACGAGCACTGAGCTGGCGCCGTCGCCGAGTGCGGGGTAGACAAGACATTCGGTATAGCGGTATTCGTCGCGCGTGGAGAACTGCAGTCCTCCGTCGAGGTACAGACGCATATCGCCGCCGCGGCGGGTCACCACGATTTCCTGGTAGGCGGTGCGCCGGTAGGCGATGATGGGGTCGTCGTAGAGCTGTTGGCGGCTGGTCGTCTCGATGTCTTGCGCTCGTATAAGCAGGGTGACCAGCAGCGCGAGCGCCACGGCCAGTGTGCACAAAGCTGCCAGCAGCTCGCGTTTAGAAACGATGACCCGCAGTAAGAAGAGCGCCACGATCGCGGCTGCCGCCAGGTTGACAATGCCGGTGGCTGCCGCGCCGCGGATCATCCCCAGTTTTGGCAACAAAATGAACGGCCAGAACAGGCCGCCGATCAGTGCACCCAAATAGTCGGCGGCGTTGAGGTTCGCCAGGGTTCGGCCGGTATCGGCAGGGCCGGCCAATCGGCCACGCTGCAAAAGAGTCATCAGCAGTGGAACTTCGGCTCCGACCAATCCGCCGATCAGAGCGGTGCTCGCTGCGAGCACCCATGTCGACCCGTCGACGAAGGCAAAAGCAACATACAGCGCTGCTGCAGACAATCCACCGATGATGCCCAGCAACACCTCGACCGCGATGAAGCCGATGGCAGCATGCGCGAGCAGCGGTTTGGCCAGCAGAGCGCCAGCGCCGAGTGCCGCGATGTACCCCGCGACAATCAGGGAGGTGGCGACGATGCCGCCGCCGTTCAGGCTCGCCGACAACGTCAGCAGCGCAAGTTCGTAAATGATGCCGCACGCTGCGCAGGCGGCGACGGCGGCCAGCAGCAAAACCCGCCAGTGCCCCGACGACTGCATGGACGCACGCGCCTCAGGTTCTGCTAAGGGAACCGGCGAGGCGACTTGCGGGTCCGCTCGATCGGTGGTTGTCATGACAGCGCCGCGGCGATCACGCCCCCCATCGAAAGCAGCACCGCGGCAGTGGCAAACGCGGCTGGATGCAGCTCCCTTGCGTCAATGTGCTCACGGAAACGACCCGGCACCGCAATCTCGAGAATCACCAGCGCGATACCCTGAAGAGCCACGCCGACCGTTCCGTACACAGCAACTCCCAGCAGCCCCTCGCCCAACTGGCTAGAACTGGTGAAGATGGCGCTGATTATGACGATGGCCAGCGCCGTATACATCGAACAAGCCAGAACGACGGCATTGGGGCGTCGTTCGATGAAAACCAGTCGGCGCAGATTTCCCGGTGTCAACACGTTGACCATCAGAAAGCCGGCGACCAGAACGACCGCGGCGACCAGGAAATACAGCACGCTGGCGACGGCGCCCCGGATGAGCGGATCGACGCTGATGGTGCCGAAATCAACGGCTAGGTACATGACTGTCTCCTTTGCAATCCCTAGGGGTGTGTGCGGAGTAGCGGCCTTACTTGCTGCCTCCCGGTCCGCCGGAGCTGCCACCTGAGCTGCCTGACGGGGCCCCGGGGTAAAACCCCGGGCCCAGAAAGATGAATGCTCCGTGGTTGTACCGGCCGCCTAGACGTTCGACACGGATACTGCACGGATATGTGCCATCGGGGCCGACGATCACGATGTTGCGGTGGAAGCGCAAGTAGTGGTCGCCGCCGCTGAACGCGCGCGCCGCGGGTGCTTGATAGGCGGCGAGGCTGTCTGCCACCTGCGCAGGTGATCCCTCGCACACGTACCGCGTCCCGTTCGCGTCGTGGAAGTACTCCTGATAGTGCTCGGCAACGTACGAGCGGATGTCTTTATGTAACAGAGCTATTCCGCTTACCAGGCACACGAATGCGGCGATGGCCAGCACACCGGCCAGCAGAAACAGGCGGTTGCGGCTCATGGGTGCCAATGGCTCGTTGTGTAGACCACTGTGCCCCCGGCCTCGCAGCGACGCAGGGGGTACAGATGCCAAGTCCGCCAATGCCAACCGGCGCCGTCAGGTTCGGCCGCAAGTGCAGTGAGCGCGGCGTCGTCGCCCGGGAACGTGCCACCGAGCCAACGGGTTTCACGTGCACACCGTTCGCGCAGGCGGTGCGCCAGTTCACGAAACGGCACCTCATCGTAGGTATTGCGCTGGGATTGAAGACAGTAGCCGGGGGCATCGGTGCGGTTGGGCAGATCGCCACCGTGACCGTGCGCCGTGCAGGAGACCTGCTCGGAGAAGCTGCCGGTGACATGCTCCACCGTGACGACATGGGACGCGCCCAAGACACCCAGCACAAGCGCGCCCCCGGCCGGGTGCTCAAGGCGATGGTGGGCCAGCGTCTGCGGTGCCGGCGCGTTGAGCGCGAGCCCAAGCCTGGTTCCCGATACATCGGACGGGGTTACGGCGAGCTGAAGGAGCGGCACTGGCCTAATCCCCAGGAATCCTAGGCGGGCGCCGGGGGAGCGGGGTAGACGGTGAGCTCGCCTGGCAGCACGCACTTACCAGTCGATATTTCCCATGGCATGTTTGGCGCCCAGCGCTCGAATGACAGCAAGGACGTCTCGTCGTTGTCGGTGTAGTCCACGTAGTACATCTCGCCGCCCGGCGGCAGACCCGTCGTACCTTCAGTGGTGTATCCGGCGCTACCGCGTTCCGATTCGCGATAGATCACGCCGTCAACCTGGTGCCTCCCGCCGGGTTCCAACTCAAGATCGGCGCGTTTGACGAAGGCGGCCAGTTCAAGGCGTCCGTCTTCCTCCTCGACGCTGAACCAGATTGGCTGGTTGCCGCCTTCCAGCAGATGCTCCCACCAGACGAACGGCCCTTCGCGAAAAGTTACCGATCCGCGCACCACGTAGTCCACACCGCCATAGCTGACGATTGCCCCTGGACCGATTCGCCGCGGACCGAATTCGGGCATCGCGCTAAAGGACAGTGGATCTTGGCGCCCTGCTGGCTGAGCGGGGTTCTTGGGCTGTCGGAGCGCCTTGCGAAAAATCACGATCGACGCAACCAGCAATCCCAGAGCGGCCAGGACCAACAGTGTTCCCACGCACACCCCCTACTTCATCGAGCGAAATCGAGGAAAATCGAGCCAAAATCGAGCGAATGCGGGCTTGAAAGTATCGGCTTCAACGTAACAGTCTTGCCGCGCGTCGCGGGCCAAGATGCGGCCGGCGCTTCTAGGTGGCGTTACGACCGCGTGTCCTCACGGCCGATGGTTAGCTCACCCACTACGCTATCGAACAATTGTTCGTAAATTGGTTGGCGGCGAAGTGGGAGCATGCGGTGCGGGTGATGGGTGTCGATCCCGGTTTGACGCGGTGCGGGTTGTCTCTGATCGAAAGTGGGCGCGGTCGACAGCTCACCGCCCTGGACGTCGATGTGGTACGCACGCCGGCGGACTTACCTCTGTCTAAGCGACTGCTGGCCATCAACCATGCCGTCGAGCACTGGCTGGATACCCACCACCCAGACGTGTTGGCCATCGAGCGGGTGTTCTCTCAGCTCAACGTTTCGACAGTGATGGGTACCGCGCAGGTGGGTGGCGTGATTGCGCTGGCGGCAGCGCAGCGCGGTACCGATGTGTACTTTCATACCCCCAGCGAGGTCAAGGCCGCGGTCACTGGCAACGGGACCGCCGACAAAGCCCAGGTCACCGCGATGGTTACGAGAATCCTCGGGCTGCAGGCCAAGCCAACGCCAGCCGACGCGGCCGACGCATTGGCTCTGGCTATCTGCCATTGCTGGCGGGCGCCGATGATCGCCCAGATGGCCAAGGCCGAAGCTTTAGCCGAGCAGCAGCGTCGCGCATACACCGCCAAGCTGGCCGT
The DNA here is from genome assembly GCF_965230835.1 of Mycobacterium sp. Taxonomy (GTDB): domain Bacteria; phylum Actinomycetota; class Actinomycetes; order Mycobacteriales; family Mycobacteriaceae; genus Mycobacterium. Next base: position 390,429 of record NZ_CBDDLW010000002.1, on the reverse strand, counting down.
CAAAGCACGGGCCGCGCGATGATCGCTTCAGTCAGCGGAGAAGTACTTGAAGTGGCGCTTGATCACGTCGTGATTGAGGCCGCCGGTGTCGGCTATCGGGTGAACGCGACACCATCGACGCTGGCGACGCTGCGGGAGGGCGCTCAGGCCCGGCTGATTACTGCGATGATCGTGCGCGAGGACTCGATGACGCTGTACGGGTTCGTCGATGGCGAAGCCCGCGACTTCTTTCTGACACTGCTATCGGTCTCCGGTGTGGGGCCCCGGCTCGCGATGGCGACTCTGGCTGTGCACGATGCAGCGACGCTGAGGCAGGCGTTGGCTGGCGGCGACGTCGCCGCGTTGGCCCGGGTTCCAGGTATCGGCAAGCGAAGTGCCGAGCGAATGATCCTGGAATTGCGCGACAAGGTAGGTCCGGTAGGAGCGGCGGGCGCGCCCGGTGCCGCGCCCGCGGTGAACGGACACGCGGTTCGAGGTCCGGTGGTGGATGCGCTAGTCGGTCTTGGTTTCGCTGCCAAGCAAGCCGAGGAAGCCACGGATAAGGTCCTCGCCGCGCACTCCGAGCAAGCTGAGGCCAGCACGACGTCTAGTGCGCTGCGGGCTGCCCTGTCGTTACTGGGGAAGGCGCGATGAGCAGTCCCGAGGATTCGTCGGGGGATCTCGACGAACGTGACGTGTCGCCGGCGCTGACCGTTGGCGAGGGCGACATCGACGTCAGCCTTCGGCCTCGTTCGTTGCGTGAATTTATCGGCCAGGCCCGAGTTCGCGAACAGCTTCAGCTGGTCATCGAGGGGGCCAAGAATCGCGGTGGCGCACCGGATCACATTCTGCTGTCCGGTCCGCCCGGACTGGGCAAGACGTCATTGGCAATGATCATCTCCGCCGAGCTCGGCTCGGCGCTGCGGATGACGTCTGGACCGGCCTTGGAACGTGCTGGCGACTTGGCCGCGATGCTATCGAATCTTGTCGAGCACGATGTGCTGTTCATCGATGAGATCCACCGAATCGCGCGGCCGGCCGAGGAGATGCTCTATCTGGCGATGGAAGACTTCCGGGTCGACGTTGTCGTCGGCAAAGGTCCTGGGGCTACCTCGATTCCGCTGGACATAGCGCCCTTCACGCTGGTCGGCGCGACTACCCGGTCCGGTGCGCTGACGGGTCCGCTGCGCGACAGGTTCGGCTTCACCGCGCATATGGACTTTTATGAGCCCGCGGAACTGGATCGGGTGTTGGCCCGATCTGCCGGAATTCTGGGTATCGAGCTGGGCGCCGAGGCCGGCGCTGAGATCGCGCGTCGTTCACGCGGGACGCCGCGGATTGCCAACCGGCTTCTGCGTCGCGTCCGTGACTTCGCCGAGGTGCGTGCAGACGGTTTCATCACCCGCGATGTCGCTAAGGCTGCGCTCGCGGTCTACGACGTCGACGAACTTGGTCTGGACCGGCTAGATCGAGCGGTTTTGTCGGCGCTGACGCGCAGCTTCGGCGGTGGCCCGGTGGGCGTTTCGACGCTGGCGGTGGCGGTCGGGGAGGAGGCTGCCACGGTCGAGGAAGTATGCGAGCCGTTCTTGGTGCGCGCCGGCATGGTTGCGCGCACACCGCGTGGGCGGGTCGCCACCGCACAGGCGTGGGCTCACTTGGGCATGACCCCGCCAGCTGGGGTCGTTGGTTTGGGCCAGCCGGATTTGTTCGATTAGGAAGAACCGCGGTCGGGTGGGCATGCACCGCACGGCTGGGGGCTGCCCCCAGCCGTGCGGTGCAGCTCAGAGTAGCCCGAGTAGTCGCAGGTCGCTGACGTATTTGGCGATGATCTTGGCCGAGATGTGCGGTATGTCTTTGTCCGGGCCGACTTTGGCTTCCTGAACCGCCGCGCGGAACCGATCTGTGGGAGCGATAGACCCGCAGATAGGGATCTCGGGTGTCTGATAGTTTTGTGCAACAGCGGCAGTAGTGAATGGTGCCGCTGCTGATCCGGTAGGGCGCGCAGGGATGTCTCAAATCGGCGCAGCCAGTCGGCGTAGTCGGGAATCCGTTGTATCGAGCAGCCGGCGTCGTTGAGCCAGTCGACGAATTCGTCCAACCCGATGCCGTCGTCGTACGGGTTCATCACGTGGTAGGTGGCAAACCTGTCACCGCTACGGGCGCCTATGGTCGCAATCGCTTCAGCGATGAATTCGACCGGCAACCCGTCGTAGTGGGCGCGTTGGCGGGCCCCGTCCGCTGGGTCTTCAGCGAGTTCGTAGAACGAACCAGGCGCAATACCGGTGGCCGCCAAGCTCAGCATCAACCGGGTGAACATGTCAGGCACGTTGAGCTGACCCGCATAAGTCGTGTCAGCCAGGATCATGTCGCAACGGAACACAGCGACCGGCAGGCCGCACAGGTCGTGTGCCTCGCGCAGCAACACTTCCCCGGCCCACTTGCTGTTTGCGTAGCCGTTGGCGTAGCTCTCGTCGATCTGTCGGGTTTCGCTGATAACCCGGATGTCGGCGTCCTCGGTGAACGTCGCGGGCGGGATCTCGACGCCGACCGCGATCGTCGAGGTGTAGGTGTATGGCTTGAGCCTGGTGGTCAGCGCCAGTCGGATCAGCTCGGCGGTACCGAGCACATTGGGGCCGAACAGCTGGCTGTACGGCAGCACATGGTTGACCAAGGCGGCCGGATCGACAATCACATCAACCGTGTCAGCCAGCCGCTGCCACGTTTCCTGATCCAAGCCAAGATTGGCCTCGCCTTTGTCGCCCGCGAGCACCTCAAGGCGATTGGCTGCCAGCTCTCGGTAGTGCCGTAGCAGCTTGGGATCGCCGCTATCGAATGTCTTGTCTAGGCGCGCGCGGGCATCCTCGTCGGACTTGGCCCGGACCAGGCAGATCAGCGTCCCGTTGACCAAGTTCATCCGTTCTAGCCATTCCAGCGCCAGGTACCGGCCCAAAAAGCCGGTTGCCCCGGTCAGCAAGACGGTGCGCACCTGCGTGTTGGGGGCGGCCAGATCGGAGGCCGCAGTCAGCGTGGCGGCGTCGATGAACTTCCCCAATGTGAGGTCGCCAGCGCGCACCTCGGTCGCGTCCCGGCCGTGCACCGATGCGAAGGTGGGTCGCTTAGCGTCCGGTCCAGCAGCAGAAGCGCGCTGTTCGGCAACGATGTATTCGCTGAGGGCCGCCAGATCGCTGGCTGGGCTGACGATGACACCAACTGGCACGTCGACGCTGAAGATTTCCTGCAGCAGATTGGCGAACGAGAGCGCCGAGAGCGAGTCGCCGCCCAGATCGGTGAAGTGGGCGTGGGGTTGCAAGTCGCTGGCCGCGCTGCCCAGTAGTGCGCCCGCAGCGCGGCTGACGGTCTCCAGCACGGGCCGGTCGGCAGCGTCGTTGCGGAGAGCACGTAGCTCGTCGGCCTGGCTATTGGCCAGATCGGTGTAGAGCTGTTCTAGGCGCTCACCATAGTGCTTCTTCAACTGGGGTCGAGCCAGCTTGCGGATGCCGGTGAGCAGGCCGTTTTCCAGGGTGAACGGTGTGGCCTCGATGATGAGATCGCGCGGGATCTCGTAGGACTGCAGGCCAGACGCCTTGGCAATCTCGTGCAGGGAGTCGATGATCAGGGGCTTCAAGTCGGCGACGTTGTGACGCGACAACTCCTCGTCGGTGGGCACCACCACTGCCAGCAGGTAGGCCCGGGCGCTGTTGCCGTAGACGAAGATCTGGCGCACCAGGGGACTGTCGCCGAACACCGCCTCCAGCTTCGAGACCGTCACGAACTCGCCTTGCGACAGCTTCAACACGTTGTTGCGGCGATCCAGGTAGACAAACTGCTCGGGTCCAACTTCGGCCATGACATCACCAGTCCGGTAAAAGCCGTCGGCGTCGAAGACATCGGCGGTCGTCTCAGGCCGCCGGTAGTAGCCGGGGAATAGGCTCTGCGTCTTGACCAGCAGCTCGCCTCGGGGATATGGCTGGTCGGTGAGGAAATAGCCCAGGTCGGGAACGTCGATTAGCTTGTGGTCGATCACCGCAGGGTGTCGAACCATGCCGTCGATCAGGATCATCCCGGCTTCGGTGGAGCCATAACCCTCGACCAAATGCACGTCGTCGAGCAAGGACTCCACCCACGTTTTCATCTCGTCGGAGATTGGTGCAGAGCCGGTCATTGCCGCGGTGTACCGCCCGCCCAGCAGGTTCTGCCGCAACTCGGTCAGCACCTGTTCTTCAACAGTTGCCCGGTCGGTGCCGTCGAGCGACCGCCTGTCGACCTCGCTCTGAAACATTTCAAACAACATGTCCCAGATGCGCGGCACGAAGCTCAACTCGGTGGGTCGCACCAGAGCTAGGTCCTCGAACAGGGTCGACAGGTCGCTCTTGGCGGCGAAGTAGGCGGTTCCGCCATTGGAGAGCGTGCTGTAGAGGACCTGACGTCCCAAGATGTGGCTCATCGGCATGAAATTCAGAGTGATCGAGGGATGACTGCAAGGTTCGAACCATGCACCTGACTTGCGCCAAAAGTTCATTGCATGGCTCGTCGGGTAGATGGCGCCCTTGGGTGCGCCGGTACTGCCTGAGGTGTAGACCAGTAGCGCTGGTGGATCTTCCGACTGGTCTGCGTCAGCTGAGGCCAGCGTTCCGGGCTGGGCTTTGCCGCGCGTGAGCGCCTCGCTGAGAGTCTCGACAGTGGCTGAACCGGCCAGCCGGGCACGGGCGGTTTCGACGGCCTCGCGATGTGTGTCCACCTCGGGGTGGTAGTTGAACACGATCACTCGGTTCGGTGCATGCCCGCTCAGGACCAGCTCGACGGCATCGGCTAGGTAGTCGGCTCCTGCCGCTATCAAGGTGGGCTCGGTGTCGACGACGATTGGCTGCAGCTGCGTCAGTGACGCGCCGGTCTGCAGCGGCACCGACACCGCGGCTAATCGGCTTAGCGTGATGTCGATGGTCGTGTAGTCGACGCTGGAGAAGCCCAACACGCAGACCCGATCGCCGGGCCGGACCGAATCCTCAGCGCGCAGCGCGTTGAGCAAGGCCCCGCAGCGATCCCACAACTCTCGGTAGGTGATGGTGTCGAACGTCGCGAGTGCGTGCGCTTCAGTGCGACCGGTCTCTGGATCAGTGACAAACCGCAGCGCGCGCTGACCGAGTGCTGGCCGGTCGGCGTAACCCTCCATCACAGTTTGCAAAATGTCGGGCATCCCCACGCCGGGCTGATCGAGTGCTTCCGAGATCTCGTTGTTGGGCTTGGCGGCGGCGAATTGCTCATCGTTGGCATAGAGGTCTTCGAGGCGGCGGGCAAAACGCTCGTCACGGGTGGTGATTTCCATAGCAGATCCCCTTGAACTGACCGAATGAGAAGAGCCGACCGCGCAGCATCGCGCCGCCAGAAAGAACGTTAGCGAAAGTAATGATATTACTCAATGGCGACCTCGGCTGATTTAGTGTGATATGCACCATAAATCCTCCCTGAAGGGTGGGGTTAGCCGCCGTGCACGTTCACGGTTCTGACTGCGCGTATCCCGCAAATTCCGGCGGCGGCCAGGATTGGGAGATCGAATGCCGCGGCGCGGGAATCCCGGTGGTCACAGCTCTGATCGCGCGGTGGCGAAGATCAGATCCTGATGGGTGACCGGGAACAGGTGCCCCTCGCCGGAAAGTTCGTGTAGGACGACGTCGGGAAGGTGAGCGGCGAGATGACGGCCGTATGCGATCGGCACTTGTGTGTCGTCGGTGCCATGGAATACGTGCACTCTGCCCTGGGTCGCTGCGAGACGATAACCCCAGGGCTGGTAGTGGACAAGGGCATCGGTTGTCGGGCCTCGCCCACCTTGATGGAATGCCTCTCGCTGGTCGCGGATCAGCACATCGACAAACGCCGGATCGGCAAGGATGGCTTGGTCGGCCGAAGAAGCTGACGTGCGCAACGACCTGATCAGGGCGTTAGGGCTCCACCGGACACTGAGCTGCATCATCCAGAAGAAGACCCGAAGCAGTGGCGGCCAAGTTCTGGCGAGAGTTACCGCCAGCCGGTCGCCGGCGAAGTGCAGCATCCGGTCGGCGTCGGGTAATTCGGCCCAGTTCGTATATCCGGCCAGGCTCACACAGCAGGTCAATCGGTCAGGCAGGGCGTAGGCGCACACGGTGGCATGCGCGCCGCCGCCCGACCAGCCGATCACGCCGAACCGATCCAGCTTCAGGGCGTTGGCAAGCGACGTCAGGTCCCGCGGGCAGTCGAGCAGCGTTCGACCCGGAAGAAACGTCGACCGTCCCATCCCTGGGCGGTCGATCGCAATGAGTCGAAATCCATGCCGTGCGGCAGCGTCGTGGAACAGTACTGCCTCCAGCCGCGACCCAGGACCGCCGTGCAGGTAGAAGATCGGATCACCCGCTGGGGTCCCGGCCTGGGTGTAGCTGATGGTCCGTCCATCAGGTAGCCGCTGTTCGCAGGTAACGAGGTCTAGCACCGGGTCGTCACAAGTCGCCGAGAATCCCGCACAGGATGTCGAGCCCTTCGGCCAGCAGCTCGTCGCTGATGGTCAAGGGTGGCAGCAGCCGAATTACGTTTCCGAACGTGCCGCAGCTCAAGACGATGACGCCGGCGGCGTGAGCCGCGGCGGCCAGCTTCTGCGTCAATGCGGCGTCGGGCTCCGCTGTTCCAGACTTCACCAGCTCGACCGCGATCATGGCGCCGCGCCCACGCACGTCACCGATCCGATCGTCGCTGGTCTGCAGGTGTGTTAGCCGGTCGGTCGCCATGCGTTCGATTTGTCGGGCACGTTCGATCATGCCGTCGCGCTCTATGGTCTCGATGGTCGCCAAGGCGGCCGCGCAGGCGGCTGGGTTTCCGCCATATGTGCCGCCCAGACCGCTGACGTGCGGAGCATCCATGATCTCGGCTCGACCTGTCACGGCTGAAAGAGGTAATCCGTCGGCGATGCCTTTGGCTGTGCAGATCAGGTCCGGATCGACACCGTCGTGCTCGCAGGCGAACATCGCTCCGGTGCGGGCAAACCCGGTTTGCACCTCGTCGGCGATGAACACCACGTCATTCTTGCGGCACCAGTCCAGCAGGGTGGCCAGAAACCCCTGGGCCGGAACGATGAACCCTCCTTCGCCCTGAATCGGCTCGATGACGACAGCAGCCAGATTGCCGGCGCCGACCTGCTTGTCGATGACGCTCAGGGCGCGCGCGCCGGCCAATTCGCCGTCAGTCGCCATTTCCTTGTCGACAAGACCATCGCGATATGGGTAAGAAAGCGGCGCCCGGTATACCTCCGGCGCGAACGGGCCGAAGCCGCTCTTATAGGGCATCGACTTAGCGGTCAAGGCCATCGTCATGTTGGTGCGGCCGTGGTACGCGTGGTCGAACGCGACCACCGCGGGTTTACCCGTGTAGGAGCGCGCGATCTTGACGGCGTTCTCGACTGCTTCGGCACCAGAGTTGAACAGCACTGATCGCTTTTCGCCGGACACCGGCGTGATCCGGTTCAGCTGCTCAGCGACGGCGACATATTGCTCGTATGGCGTCACCATGAAACAGCTATGGGTGAACTCGGCTACCTGTGCGCGCACCGCGTCCACCACACGAGGGGAGGAGTTGCCGATCGTGGTGACGGCGATGCCCGATCCCAGGTCGATGAGCCTGTTCCCGTCGGCGTCCTCGACGATGCCGCCACCGGCGCGCACCACGAACACCGGCATGGTGACCCCGACGCTACGGGATACCGCCGCGATCCGCCGTCTGGTCAGTTCCAATGACGCCGGACCCGGGATTTCGGTGACCAGGTAGCGGCTTTGCTCCAGGCTGGCCACGGGATCCCTCCTTACGGCGGCGCGCTGGTCACGTCGTGAACACAGCGTAGCTGTTTGCCGATGCCCGGCTGGGACTCGCAGGTGAGCATGGGTCCCAGAGCCGTCAGATAGGTGCTCGTTGAGAAAGCAGCCGGTAGGCCGGGAACTGTCCCGTGGTTCTATCAACACGGTTTTTCGCAGTTTTTCTTCGGTGCGCGTCGGTTTGCGACCTGCGGGAATGGCAGACTGGACGGCTACACGGGTTAACGGGTGTACAACCTTCGGGTCGGTTCGGCACCGTTGCCGGATGTTTGGGCGATATCGGATACGAAAGACAGGCGCGTTAATGGAGAGTTTGGTTTTGTTCTTGCCGTTCCTGCTCATCATGGGCGGGTTTATGTACTTTGCCTCGCGGCGTCAGCGGCGCGCGATGCAAGCCACGATCGACCTGCACGATTCGCTGCAACTCGGCGATAAGGTGCACACCACGTCCGGCCTGGAAGCCACCATCGCAGGCATCGCTGACGACACCGTCGACCTGGAGATCGCCCCCGGTGTTGTGACCCGATGGATGAAGCTGGCGATTCGCGACCGGATCACGCCGGATACTGATGAAGACGACGACGTGAATGACGCCGCCAACGAGCTCGACAGCGCCGGGGATGCTGAGCATGCGACCGGGTTGGCAGCTACCGCAGAAGAAAGCCGGGCAGCGACGGAATCCTGACGCGCATCCTGATTGGATAGCCAAGGACAACCGACGAGCCGCTTGCGCGAAGCGAGTTCCACCGCGCCACGTAGGCTCAGTCGGGGGTAAAAACCGATTCTCAAGGAGATACGAGACACGTGGCATCGTCTTCCGCGCCGGTGCATCCTGCCCGCTATCTGTCGGTTTTCCTGGTCGTACTCATCGGCGTCTACCTGCTGGTGTTTCTTACCGGGGATAAGCGGGCCGTCACCAAGCTCGGCATCGACCTGCAGGGCGGTACTCGAGTCACATTGACTGCGCGTACTCCGGACGGCTCACGTCCGAGTAGGGAGGCCTTGGCGCAGGCGCAGCAGATCATCAGTGCGCGGGTCAACGGGCTAGGCGTCTCCGGCTCCGAAGTAGTCGTCGACGGTGACAACCTGGTCATCACGGTGCCAGGCAACGATGGCAGCGAGGCACGCAATCTCGGACAGACAGCCCGGCTCTACATCAGGCCGGTCCTCAACTCGATGCCGGCCCAGCCGGCTCAGGGAGAAAATCAGCCCGCTCCGGCGCAACCTGACGCACCCGGTGCCCCCGCCGGCGGGCCACCAGGTGCCGAACCACCGTCGCCCGGCCAACCAGGCACTCCGCCTGGCCAGGCCAGCACTCCACCTGGCCGGCCAGGCGCACCGCCGCCGGCTCAACCGCGGCCCTACCCTCGAGAACCGGCGCCAACGCCAAGCCCGGCCCCCAGCGTGACGTCGCCGGCCCCGGCGACGGCCGAAGTGCCAGCTGCAGGCGAAGCGCCGCCGGCTGACCGACCGGCGCCCCCCGATCCACGCAAGGACCTTGCTGAGCGCATCGCCCAAGAGAAGAAGTGGCGGCAGAACACCGGCCAGTACATTCAAATGCTGGCGCTGCAGTTCGAGGCAACTCGTTGCGATCAGGACGACATCCTGGCCGGCAACGACGACCCGAAGCTGCCTCTGGTGACGTGCTCCACGGACCACAAGAGCGCATACGTGCTGGGTCCTTCGATCATCAGCGGCGATCAGATTCAAAACGCTACTTCAGGTATGAATCAGGGTGGACTCGGCTATGTTGTCGACCTGCAGTTCAAGGGTCCGGCAGCCGATACCTGGGCCAACTTCACCGCTGCCAATATCGGTACCCAAACGGCCTTCACCTTGGACTCGCAGGTCGTCAGTGCGCCGGTGATCAACGAAGCGATACCTGGCGGGCGGACTCAGATCAGTGGTGGAGACCCGCCGTTCAGCGCGTCCAGCGCACGCCAACTGGCCAATGTTTTGAAGTATGGGTCACTGCCGCTGTCATTCGAATCGTCGGAAGCCCAAACGGTTTCAGCGACATTGGGTTTGACGTCGCTGCGTGCGGGCCTGATCGCCGGGGCGATTGGACTGCTTCTGGTGCTGCTGTATTCCTTGGTGTACTACCGCGTCTTGGGATTGCTCACCGCCTTGTCGCTCGTTGCTTCCGGCGCAATGGTTTTCGCGGTTCTCGTCCTTTTGGGTCGGTATATCAACTACACCCTGGATCTGGCGGGTATCGCCGGTCTTATTATTGGTATCGGCACCACAGCCGATTCGTTTGTCGTGTTCTTCGAACGCATCAAAGACGAAATCCGCGAAGGGCGGTCGTTCCGATCGGCTGTGCCGCGCGGTTGGGCGCGGGCCCGCAAGACGATTGTGTCGGGCAACGCGGTCACTTTCCTGGCCGCTGCCGTGCTGTATTTCTTGGCAATCGGCCAGGTGAAGGGTTTCGCTTTCACCCTGGGGCTGACCACGATCCTTGATGTCGTCGTGGTATTCCTGGTGACCTGGCCGTTGGTGTATCTGGCCTCCAAGTCTGCCGGGCTGGGGAAGCCGCGCTACAACGGGCTGGGAGCTGTTCAACAGATCGCACGCGAACGCCGAGCGTTGGCTCGTTCGGGGTCTCCGAAGACAGGACGGGGATAACGCGATGGCGTCCAAAGCCAAGACCGACGCAACCGGCGGGAACGACAACACCGCGGGTGCCGTCGAAATCGCCGAAGCCACTTCTGGCGCGGTGGAGCTGACCGACGGCGCGCGGCCCATCGAGTTACCGCAGCACAACTTCTTGTCCCGGCTCTACACCGGCACTGGCGCGTTCGAGGTAGTGGGGCGTCGCAGGCTCTGGTACGGCATCAGCGGAGCGATTGTCGCCGTCGCGGTTTTGTCCATCATCCTTCGCGGATTCAGCTTCGGAATCGACTTCAAGGGCGGCACCACGGTGTCGATGCCCGTCGTTGGGGGGACAGGAACGGCCGCTGTCGAGCAGGTGGAAGACGTCTTCCATACCGCCCTCGGCGCGGATCCACAATCTGTGGTTATTGTCGGCAGCGGCAAATCGGCAACGGTGCAGATTCGCTCGGAAACGTTGACCAACGATGAGACGGCGAAGCTGCGAAACGCCCTGTTTGACGCATTCGAGCCCATTGGCGCCGATGGTAAGCCGAGTAAGAAGGCCATCAGTGACTCGGCCGTATCGTCGACCTGGGGTGGTCAGATCACCAAAAAAGCGGTGATAGCGCTGGTGGTCTTCCTGGTGCTGGTTGCTCTCTACATCACAGTGCGCTACGAGCGCTATATGACCATCGCCGCTATTGTGGCGATGGTTTTCGACCTAGCCGTGACCGCCGGCGTCTATTCTCTGGTGGGTTTCGAAGTCACTCCGGCTACCGTGATCGGTTTGCTGACCATTCTGGGTTTCTCGCTCTACGACACCGTCATCGTGTTCGACAAGGTTGAGGAGAACACGCACGGTTTCCAACACACCACCCGGCGCACGTTCGCCGAGCAGGCGAACCTTGCGGTCAACCAGACGTTCATGCGATCGATTAACACCAGTTTGATCTCAGTGTTGCCAGTGGTCGCATTGATGGTGGTAGCAGTCTGGCTGCTGGGTGTCGGCACTCTCAAAGACCTGGCGCTGGTGCAGTTGATCGGCATCATGGTTGGAACCTATTCATCGATCTTCTTTGCCACTCCGTTGCTGGTTTCGCTGCGTGAGCGCACCGAGTTGGTGCGCGCTCACACTCGCCGTGTGGTCAAACGACGCAATCTTGGGTCACGGACCGGCGTAACTGAGGTCACCGCGGACGGCTCCGAACAGGACCGACCCGCTGATGGTCAAGCGGTGGAGGCTACCGCGGCCGGCGGCGAAGCCGCGTCGCGACCTGCCACGGACTCAGCTAAGCCGGCGGCGTCGAACAAGCCAGTGCCGGGGGCGCGGCCAGTGCGACCTACCGGCACTCGGCGTCCGACGGGCAAGCGAAACGTCGGCCGGCGGTAAGTCTTCATGGCCACCTGGCGGCGGCAAACCGGAGACAACGTCAGCTTGGGGACCGGCTCACGAAAGGTCGTGCGGCGGATCGCCTTGGCCACGGTGGCGATGCTGGCGGCGGCATTCCCGCTGACCTCGTGTTCGGATAGCGCGGCCGCCCAGATCGACTACGTGGTCGACGGCGAATTGGTCACCTACAACACCAACACTGTCATCGGTGCGGCATCGGCAGGTGCTCAGGCATTCGGCCGCACACTCACTGGCTTTGGCTATCATGGCCCCGACGGGCAGGTAGTGGCTGACCACGACTTCGGAACGATCTCGGTGGTGGCTGGTGCGCCTTTGGTGCTCGACTATCAGATCGCAGACGACGCGGTTTATTCCGATGACAAGCCGGTGACCTGTGATGACCTGGTACTGGCCTGGGCAGCTCAGTCTGGGCGGTTTCCCAGCTTCGACGCCGCGACCAGGGCTGGCTATGTCGACATTGCCTCTGTCGGATGCAAGCAGGGGCAGAAGAAGGCTCGAGTGTCCTTCAAGCCGCACCGTGAAGTCGCCGACTATAGGCAGTTGTTTACCGCGACCACGATGATGCCTTCGCATGTCATCGCTGACCTGTTGGATATCAATGTCACCGAGGCGTTGCTGACGAACAAGGTCCAGCAGGTCGAACAGATCGCCCGATTGTGGAATACCACCTGGGATCTTAAGCCTGGAATTGACCTGAAACGCTTCCCGTCGTCGGGACCGTACAAGATCGAATCGATCTTGGACGGTGGTGTCGTGGTGCTTGTCGCCAATCGTCGTTGGTGGGGTGCCAGGGCGATCACCAAGCGGATTCTGGTACGGCCGCAGGGAGCGGATATCCAAGATCGGGTCAAAAACAGAAGCGTCGATGTGGTCGACGTCGCGGCCGGGTCGTCAGGGTCGCTTGTTACTCCAGACAACTACAAGCGCACGGATTGGCCCTCGGCTGGTATCGAGCAGTTGATCTTCGCGCCGCGGGGCGCGTTGTCCGAGCCTCCTAAACGACGTGCATTCGCCCTGTGTACGCCGCGCGATGCGATCGCGCGGGACGCCGGCGTAGCGATCGCTAACTCACGACTGAGCCCGGCGAGTCAGGACGCGGTCGCCACGGCCGACGGTGTCGCCGAAGCGGAACGGTTTAGCAGGGCAGATCCAGCTGCGGCTCGTGAAGCGCTGGACGGAGCGCCGATGTCGGTTCGGGTCGGCTATCGCGGGCCCAATCCTCGGTTGGCAGCCACGATCGGGACTATCGCTAAGTCGTGCGCAGAGGCCGGAATTGCCGTCTCCGATGTGGCTCTGGATACGTCGGGTCCGCAGGCGCTTAGGGAAGGAAAGATTGACGTTCTGCTGGCCAGCACCGGCGGGGCGAGCGGCAGCGGATCGAGTGGTTCATCGGCTATGGATGCCTATGATCTGCACAGCGGCAATGGAAACAACCTGTCCGGGTATGCAAACGATCAGGTCGACGAGATCATCGGTGCGCTAGCGGTGTCGGTGGACCCGGCGGAGCGCGTCAAGTTGCTCGCCGACGCGGCGCCGGTACTGTGGGGCGAGCTTCCAACGTTGCCGCTGTACCGGCAGCAGCGGACGTTGTTGAAGTCGGCAAAGATGTATGCCGTAGGCCGAAACCCGACCCGCTGGGGTGCGGGCTGGAACATGGACCGATGGGCGTTAATGCAGTGATGGCGAAATGATGACTGTTCGGGGCGGTGTGCCCGTGGCCGACGTGATTGCGCAGTTGACCCGGAATGTGGCTGATTTTCCGCAGCCGGGTGTCCAGTTCAAGGACCTCACGCCGCTGTTCGTCGACCGCCACGCGATGTCTGCTGTGATCGACGCGCTGTGCGATGTCGTATCTGGCGCTGATTTGGTGTCAGGAATCGATTCCCGGGGTTCGTTGGTGGCGGCGGCCACCGCGGCGCGGCTCGGGACCGGCGTGCTGCCTATTCGCAAGAGAGGTAAGTTGCCGCCACCAGTTCTGACCGAGGACTACGAGCGGGAATACGGGGCCGCCGCGATGGAGATTCCTGCCGACTGCATCGACGTGCAAGGACGCAATATCGTGCTGATCGACGATGTGTTGGCAACCGGCGGCACCCTTGGCGCGGCGAGCCGTCTGCTTGAACGCGCCGGCGCTATCGTCACAGCTGTTGCGGTGGTCGTGGAACTTCGCGCGTTGCGGGGACGGGAGGCGATTGCGCCGCTGCAAGTGCACAGCTTGAGCTGTGCCTAGCCGCGCGACGATGCGGATCGGCGTGGTCCGGTGAGGAGCGGGGCAATCCGGCCTAGCCGCGCGACGATGCGGATGGGAATGTTCTAACGAGAGTCGCGGCAGATAGACCGAGAGATATCCTCGAGGTCGGAGGTGACCACTGTGGCAGACGACCAGAGCACACCGCAAGCCGTCGCGCCGCCCAAGGAAGAAGCTACCTGCGTCCCGGAGCGGGCTTCGGAGACGGTCAGCGAGCCTGTCGGCGAGACAATTGAGCCGCCGGTAGAGACCCTCAAAACGGCGACCAGCAGCGCCTCGCGTCGAGTCCGGGCCCGGCTGGCTCGACGGATGACTGCACAGCGCAGCACTGTGAACCCGGTACTCGAACCGCTGGTGGCAGTGCATCGGGAGATTCATCCCAAGGCAGACGTGTCGCTTCTGCAGCGCGCCTACGAGGTAGCCGACCAGCGGCACGCCACCCAGTTGCGGTATTCGGGGGACCCGTACATCACGCACCCGCTGGCCGTGGCCAACATCCTGGCGGAATTGGGCATGGACACCATCACGTTGGTGGCCGCGCTGCTGCACGACACCGTCGAGGACACCGGCTACACGCTGGCTGCGCTCTCCGAGGAGTTCGGCGAAGAGGTCGGCCATCTTGTCGACGGGGTGACCAAGCTGGACCGCGTCGTGCTCGGCAACGCTGCCGAAGGGGAGACTATCCGCAAGATGATTACCGCGATGGCCCGCGATCCGCGGGTGCTGGTGATCAAGGTGGCCGACCGGTTGCACAACATGCGTACGATGCGCTTCTTGCCGCCAGAGAAGCAAGCCCGCAAGTCCCGCGAAACCTTGGAAGTCATTGCGCCCCTGGCGCATAGGCTGGGTATGGCGACAGTTAAGTGGGAGCTGGAAGACCTGGCGTTCGCGATCCTGCACCCCAAAAAGTACGAGGAAATCGTTCGGCTGGTCGCTGGTCGTGCACCGTCTCGTGACACCTATCTGGCCAAGGTTCGCGCCGAGATCATCGCCACACTCAGCGCGTCGAAGATCAAAGCGACGGTGGAAGGGCGGCCCAAACACTACTGGTCGATCTATCAAAAGATGATCGTCAAGGGGCGTGACTTCGACGACATACACGACTTGGTTGGTATTCGCATCCTGTGCGACGAGATCCGGGACTGCTATGCCGCAGTAGGGGTGGTGCATTCTCTGTGGCAGCCGATGGCAGGAAGGTTCAAGGACTACATCGCGCAGCCGAGATACGGTGTCTACCAATCGCTACACACCACGGTTGTCGGTCCTGAGGGTAACCCGCTGGAGGTGCAGATCCGCACCCGCGATATGCACCGCACCGCCGAATACGGCATCGCCGCACACTGGCGCTACAAGGAAGCCAAGGGACGCAACGGCGTTCCCCAACCCCATGCCGCCGCCGAAATCGACGACATGGCCTGGATGCGTCAGTTGCTTGACTGGCAACGGGAGGCCGCCGATCCGGGTGAATTCCTGGAGTCGTTGCGCTACGACCTTGCGGTGAAAGAGATTTTCGTGTTCACGCCGAAAGGCGACGTGATCACGCTGCCCACTGGATCGACGCCGGTGGACTTTGCCTACGCCGTGCACACCGAGGTGGGGCATCGATGCATCGGTGCGCGGGTCAACGGACGACTGGTGGCGCTGGAACGCAAGTTGGAAAACGGGGAAGTCGTCGAGATTTTCACATCGAAGGCGGCCAATGCCGGGCCGTCGAGGGACTGGCAGCAGTTCGTTGTGTCACCGCGCGCCAAAACGAAGATCCGGCAGTGGTTCGCCAAGGAACGGCGTGAGGAGGCGCTCGAAACCGGTAAGGACGTCATGGCTCGCGAGGTACGCCGTGGCGGGCTACCGTTGCAGCGCCTGGTCAACGGCGATTCCATGGCCGCTGTCGCGCACGAACTGCACTACAGCGACGTGTCCGCGCTTTACACCGCGATCGGCGAAGGGCATGTATCGGCCCGGCATGTCGTGCAGCGGCTGTTGGCGGAGCTCGGCGGAATTGACCAAGCCGAAGAGGAACTCGCCGAGCGGTCCACCCTGACCACGATGTTGCGGCGCCCGCGCAGCACCGACGATGTCGGAGTCTCGGTGCCGGGTGCCCCAGGCGTGTTGAGCAAGTTGGCCAAGTGTTGCACGCCGGTGCCCGGCGACCAGATCATGGGGTTCGTCACTCGGGGCGGCGGGGTCAGTGTGCACCGCACCGACTGTACGAATGCCGCGTCGTTGCAGCAGCAGGCCGAGCGCATCATCGAAGTGCTGTGGGCCCCGTCGCCGTCGTCGGTGTTTCTGGTGGCGATCCAGGTCGAGGCCCTCGATCGACATCGGCTGCTCTCCGATATCACACGTGTTCTAGCGGACGAGAAGGTAAACATTCTGTCGGCATCGGTTACCACCTCGGGTGACCGGGTGGCAATAAGCCGGTTCACCTTCGAGATGGGTGATCCCAAGCACCTCGGGCATCTGCTCAACGTCGTCCGCAACGTAGAAGGCGTCTACGACGTCTACCGTGTGACATCCGCCGCGTGACCTGCCGCGCCGAGTTTCGGGTGCACCACAAGCTCGCCCGGGAACTCGAAAGTGCGCCGCGCCCACGAATTCGCGCGATACCGCGCTTGTTCGCCGATCCCGCCTAGTCCAGCAGCACCGATGTGATGGTGACTTCGGAGGCAGGCGGTCCGTCTTGACCGCCGCCGGAGACGCCGGCCTTGGCGATCTTATCCAGGGTGGCAAGCCCGTCGGCCTGTATCTTGCCGAACACGGTGTATTGCGGCGGTAATTGCGAATCGCGATAGACCATGAAGAACTGGCTGCTGTTGGTGTCAGGGCCGGCGTTGGCCATCGCCAGCGTGCCGCGCGGGTATATGACCGGCTCCTTCAACTCAGGGGCGTTCGGCGGGTATTGGTCGGTGGGGTACTCGTTGGCGAACTGGTAGCCGGGGCCGCCAGTGCCGTCGCCTTTCGGGTCGCCGCATTGCAATACGGCAAGGTTCGGTGAGGTAGTCAGCCGGTGGCATGTGGTGTCGTTGAAGAAGCCTTGGTTGGCGAGGCTCGCGAAACTGTTTACTGTGCAAGGCGATTCGTTGTTGGCTAGCAAAAGGCCGACTTTGCCCTGGTTGGTCACCATGCTTGCGCTCACCTCTGCCGGGTCGGTAGGCACCTTTCCGGTCCGGGGCGGCTTCACTGATTTGACGGCCTTGTCCGGCGATGCCGGATATTGGCAGTCCGCGCCGAGCGCGGCCGACGGGTGAAACTGCGGCAGTGCGGGAGCAGCCCCTGGTTGGGGGGAGGGGGTGGGGGATGCCGAACTGCTCTCGGGCGCGGCCGCGGTACTTTGATCGTCGTCCTTGTTGACGATAACCGTGATCACCACCACTGCGATTGCCGCGACTACGGCGACCCCGCCGAGGGCGATTGTCACGATGCGGCGCAGTCGCGCTTGTTTGGCGCGGCGCTCCAGTTGGCGTTCGAGTTTCCGCTTGGCTGTGGCACGTCGTTGTTGGTTGGTCGGCACGGCCGATGTCCTCCATGGTTGTCCGGTGAGTCGGGGCCGAATGGCTAATCCAAGCTAAGGTGCGTGCCGCGACTCGTGTCAAGTTTCCCACTTTTCCGTTGCCAATTCGCCTGCCGCACCCAGCAGCCGTTTCACCAATGGGTTCGATGCGCTTCCAGCCCCGGCACTGAGCGGCTTTCGGCATGTTGCGAACTTTAGACCGGGGGAGTTCGGTCGTTACGGCGCAGGGAAGCCGCCCGTGGCAATCGGGCCCCAACGCTGCGGAACGGCGCGGATCAGACACTTGCCCTGATTTACCATCGCTTGCCGGTAGTCGGTCCAGTTGGGATGTTCGCCTGCAACACACCGGTAGTAGTTGACCAGTTCTTCGACAGCGTCAGGCAGGTCAACCACCTGGGCGTGGCAATCGACTTGAACGTAGGGGCCGGAAAAATCATCCGACAACACAGTGACGGTGGCATGCCGGTTGCGCCGGATGTTGATCGACTTCGCCCGTTGCGGATAGCTGGCGATGAGAATGCACCCCTGTTCGTCAGCGCCCCCGGTGACTGGCGAGGTCTGCAGAGATCCGTCCGCACGAAACGTGGCAAGCACCATACGGTGTCGAGGCCGGATGAAGTTCAGCAATTCAGGTAGGTTGGCAACCTTGGTGGTAGCTATCTGCCTGGCCATGAAACCACCCTAGAGATGACCTTCCAACTGATCTGTTCGAGGCTTGATTGCCACCTTGCACTTCTCACCGATGAGCCTGGTGTCTTCTCGCAAATCGCGGCATCGAGACTGGCTGTGCTCCTAAGCGACTGCAGTGCCCGCTGATGGGCCCGGGAAACCGTCGAATGGATCTTGGACAGAATCAAGCGCATCGCCGCCGCGCTCACAGTGGCCACATACAACCTCGGCCGCCACGCATTTCGGGTGTGTCCGCGTGGACACCCATTGGGCATGCACGTGGCGTATCCGCCAGTTGGGGTCGCGGATGTGGTTGGACAGCGGGCCAAAGGTTGCGGCCGGTGCGGGCGTGCTCGGGGCCGCTGAGTTCAAACTGGCCCGCCACCACATTTCCGGCACCGCCCAGCCCATATCAGGGCCGACCGCCAGGGATGGGAAACTGGGAACCGTGTTGATTGCCGGATTTCCCGCCGGGCTGCTGCAGTGCAACTGTTACGTGCTGGCCGAACGGCCTGGCGCCGACGCTGTCATCGTGGATCCGGGCCAACGTGCGATGGGCCCGCTGCGGCGCATCCTCGACCGGAATCGGCTGACTCCGGCGGCGGTGTTGCTCACCCATGGGCACATCGACCACATGTGGTCCGCGCAGAAGGTGTCCGACACTTTCGGCTGCCCCACCTATATTCACCCCGAAGACCGGTTCATGCTGCGTGACCCGATTTACGGTTTGGGCCCCCGAGTGGCGCAGTTGGTGGCAGGAGCATTTTTTCGGGAACCCAAACAGGTCGTCGAACTCGACCGCGACGGCGACAAGATTGATCTCGGGGGCATTTCGGTCAATGTCGACCACGTGCCTGGGCATACTCGGGGCTCGGTGATCTTCCGGGTCGATCAGGCGACCAAGGACGACAAGGACATAGCCTTTAGCGGTGACACGCTGTTCGAACGTTCGATAGGTCGCACTGACCTGGTTGGTGGCAGCGGTCGTGATCTGTTGCGTTCGATCGTCGACAAACTTCTGGTGCTCGACGACACAACCGTGGTGCTGCCCGGACATGGCAATTCCACCACTATCGGCGCCGAGCGGCGCTTCAATCCGTTCCTTGAAGGCTTAAGCCGGTGACGGACTTCGCCGCGTTTGCTGGGCCGAAGGGCGTACCGGACTATGTCCCGCCGGAATCGGCTGAATTTGTCGCGGTCCGTTCTGGCCTGCTGGAGGAGACTCGCCGCGCCGGCTACGGACACATCGAGCTGCCGATCTTCGAGGACACTGCGCTGTTTGCTCGCGGCGTCGGCGAATCCACCGATGTGGTGGCCAAGGAAATGTATACATTCCCCGATCGTGGCGACCGCTCGGTGACGCTGCGGCCAGAGGGCACTGCCGGGGTGGTACGCGCGGTGATCGAACACGGCCTGGACCGTGCTGCGCTGCCGGTGAAGCTGAGTTATTCGGGTCCATTTTTCCGCTACGAGCGGCCGCAGGCGGGCCGCTATCGCCAGCTGCAGCAGGTCGGGGTCGAGGCGATCGGGGTCGACGATCCGGCGCTGGACGCTGAGGTGATTGCGATTGCCGACGCCGGGTTCCGCTCGCTGGGGCTTGACGGTTTCCGGCTGGAAATCACCTCGCTAGGCGATGAAAGCTGCCGTCCACGGTACCGGGAACTGTTGCAAGACTTCTTGCTTGCATTAGATCTCGACGACGAGACCCGCAGGCGCGCGGCGGTTAATCCGCTGCGGGTACTCGACGACAAGCGGCCGCAGGTGCGTGCCATGACGGCCGGTGCGCCGGTGCTGCTCGATCATTTGTCCGATGCATCAAAGCAGCACTTCGACACCGTGCTGGCCTATCTGGACGCGCTCGGGGTTCCCTACGTGATCAACCCGCGCATGGTGCGTGGGCTGGACTACTACACCAAGACCACGTTCGAGTTCGTCCACCCCGGCTTGGGTGCGCAATCCGGTATCGGCGGCGGCGGACGGTACGACGGGTTGATGCGCCAGCTCGGTGGGCTGGACTTGTCTGGCATCGGATTCGGGCTGGGGGTGGACAGGACGCTGCTGGCGCTACGGGCTGAAGGAAAAAGCGCGGGGGTGGCGACCCGGTGTGACGTGTTTGGCGTCCCACTGAGTCAGCAGGCTAAGCTCAGGCTGGTGGTGCTGGCCGCGCAGCTGCGTTCCTGTGGTGTCCGAGTCGATCTCGCCTATGGTGACCGCGGGCTCAAAGGTGCGATGCGCGCCGCTGACCGCTCCGGTGCCCGTGTCGCGCTGGTCGCAGGTGACCGTGACGTCGAGGCCGGCATGGTTGGCGTAAAGGATCTTGCTACCGGCGAGCAAGTTTCGGCACCGATGGAGTCGATTGTTGCCGAGGTGCTTTCACGGCTGGGTAACTAGCTCGCTATCCTTCGCTGCGGGTTCGATCCCGGCTTCCGCTTTGTTCGACTCGTCTATCTGGGCTTGGGCGCGCAATCGGGCATCGGCGTTGGTAGCCGGTACAGCGAGTTGATGTGTTGGTTCGGTGGGTGGGACCTATCGGGAATCGGATTTGTGCTGGGATTGCACGATCCCGACTTTTTAACCGGGGAATTCGGTAGCTAGGTGCTGGTCCAGGTCGGCCATGCCGTGGTTGGCTGTGGTGAGATCGCGTAGTGCTGCTTCGCAGGCGGTGATGATTTGCTGGTTGACTTGTTCCAGGCGCGCCAGCGTGTCTTGGGAGGCCTGTGTCGAGGCCCCAGCCGCTGAGTTTTGCAGTTGCAACCGTGCTCTGCGAGCAGCATCCAGGTTGGTTTGCGCGCGTGCAGCGACCCGGCGCAGCTCGGTTACTGCGGCATTAATTGCGGCATGGTCGTACAGCAGCAGAGCGCCACGGGCGTTTGCTCGTGCTTCGTCGGAGTAGGCGCGAATTTGTTCAGCCTGTGCGCCGTAGCTCTGAGCGGCTTGCTCATGGTATTCCGGGCCGAGTCGCTCTATTTCCCGCGCTTGTTGTTCGGCCTCGGCTGCATGTTCCTGGTGGTAGGTGATCAGTCGCCGGTATCGGTCTGCATCGCGCTGGTATTGCTGCAGTTCTTGGTCGTCGTCGGCCATCAATTGTTGCAGTGTCGATGTTGCGGCTCTGGTTTCGGACTCCTGCGCAGACTCCCGGTGGTACTGCACAGCATCCTGGTATTCGCTCAACTGGTCCTGCCAGTTGCCGTGGTATTCGGCTAGTTCTGCGGCCTGGTTAGCTTCTCGCTGCGTGCTGACTGCTTGATCGCCGAGGGCTCGTGCTCGGTGATCAAGGTCGGCGGCTTGATGCTCGTACACGCCGACTTGTTCCTGTTGCAGACGTAGCTGTTCGTTGATCGCGGCCCGATATTGGCCGGCCACGTCGCTACCAACGGGAAGATCCTCAAACGGCGGCAGTTGGGGGAAACCCGGATTAGCCTCCCCCTGACGCGAGGTGTGGTCGAAAGGTCCTGGCGCTTCGTTGGGCACGCTTGAAACCCCTTCCTACGAGTTGGCTGACGTGGGCTCAATGAGCGGGCGACTAGTCGACAAACTCGGTGCGACGGCTGGGTGTGAGCTGGTGACACAGCCTCGCGGCGCCGCGGTGACTGCGCTTCCGCTGGCTGTCGAGTCTCCAGTTGCGCGCCGCTAAACCAGCCAACGGCAGCATCCGCTGAATTCGCCCACATGGAACCGGCATGTGCTGATAGGGCATCGAAACTCTCCCGAGCTAATGACCATCACAAAGTGATGTATTTTAAAAAATAAGCGATCGCTTCGGTGGGTAAATGCCAGCGCCTCGTTAACTCGGGAATGACTCGTCGACGAAGCGATGGGCCGTTCGGTGGCAGCGGAGTCGCCGGACTAGCGTTTTGGCCGAGCTCGCGATATCGCCGGGCGCAACCTAAAAGGGCGCTGCCCGAGGCCGGTATCAATGGCCCGCCGGCCATGTACTATGTCCGGCACCATGTTTCGCGCACTCGGCAACCAAGTGGTCGGACTGGCAGTGCTGCGGCGCTGTTACTCGACGTGGTCTAAGAGATCGCTGCGCGGGGACTCAACCGCAGTGCTAGCGCGCACCAGCCCGGCCGCTGGCGTTCCTGGGCTTGGTGTTGGTTGCCACATGGCCGGCGTTCGCGCCGTGATGTGCGACTGGATGTGATGACATGACCGCGGCTGACGGAGAGTTCGTCGTCGATCGGCTTGGTCGACGTGCGCTGCAGGTGGAAGTCGTCATCGTCCTCGTTGTGACGTTCGGGCTAAGTGCTGTTAGTGCTGTGCTCAGATTGATCGATTCGGTGCTGCGTGATCTGGGTAAGCAGGCTGTTCAGCTCCACCCGCGTCAATCGCAATTCGATCTTATTGACTTGGGGCTGAATCTGACTGTTGTCGCTCAGCTGCTGGCATGGGGTGCACTCGGGCTCTACCTTTTGTGGCGCAGCGGATACGGCCCGGCACGGGTAGGGCTGGATAGGTATCGGGTGCGGGCCGACCTATTAAGCGGGGTTGGGTTGGCCGCGCTGATCGGCGTGCCGGGGTTGGGGCAGTATGTAGTTGCGCGAACCGCCGGTCTGAACGTATCGGTGATCGCATCATCGCCTGCCGATACCTGGTGGCGGGTGCCGGAATTGATCGCCTTCGCGTTTGCGAATGGCTGGGCCGAAGAAGTCATCGTTGTGGCTTATCTCGGCACCCGATTGCGGCAGCTTGGGTCCGGCAATGCCGGCGCGCTGATCTGGTCGAGCCTGCTGCGCGGCGCTTACCACCTTTACCAGGGTTGGGGCAGTGGCCTGGGTAATCTGGTCATGGGCCTCGCTTTCGGCTATGCGTGGCAGCGCACCGGCCGACTCTGGCCGCTGATCATCGCGCACGGGATCATCGATACGGTCGTATTCGTCGGATACTCGGTCGCGGCACGGCACCTGGGTTGGCTGAGGTAGTCGGGTCGCGACGCAGTTGCGTCTGATCACGGGTATGGCCAACGGGAAGTCGGCATCGGGTGTCTCTTGTGCCGGCCTTGGGCCACCGGGGGAGAGGTCACCATGTGGTGCCCGGGTTGGTGGACCTCGAGCTTGACATGCAATCGAACATAAGTTCGAATTAAGGGATGCGCTGGACTGATCAGGCTGTCACGGTCAACGGCATGCCCATAGACGACGGAGCGTTGCCGGGGTTGCAGCGGACCCGCTTCGTTCGAAGTGTGCGGTCGCCGCATTTTGCGGGCATCACGTTTCACGAGGTGTTGTGCAAGTCTGCCCTGAACAAGGTGCCCGATGCGGCGGCATTGCCATTTCGGTACACCGTCAACGCTTACCGTGGCTGCTCGCACGGCTGTCGCTATTGCTTCGCGCGTCCTACCCATCATTACCTCGATTTCAATTGCGGCACTGATTTCGACACTCAGATAGTGGTGAAGACCAACGTCGCCGATGTCCTACGTCGCGAGGTGTGCCGTGCGTCGTGGCGGCGTCAGACCGTCGCGCTGGGCACCAACACCGATCCTTATCAGCGTGCAGAGGGACGCTACGAATTGATGCCGGGCATCATTAGCGCGCTCGCCGGATCCGGTACGCCAATATCGATCCTGACCAAGGGGACGCTGATCCGGCGGGACTTGCCGCTGATTGCCGAGGCGGCACACGAGGTGCCGGTGTCGGTAGCGGTGTCGCTGGCGGTCGCAGACCGGGATCTGCACAGTGATGTTGAACCGGGCGCGCCGCCACCGCAAGCGCGGCTGGGGCTCATAACCGCGATCCGCGAGGCCGGTCTGGGCTGTCACGTGATGGTTGCGCCGGTGCTGCCATACCTCACCGACTCGGTCGAGCATCTTGACCGGCTGCTCGGCCAGGTAGCCGACGCGGGTGCCACGGGTGTGACGGTTTTCGGCCTGCATCTGCGCGGCTCGACGCGCGGCTGGTTCATGTCCTGGTTGGAGCGCGCACATCCCGAGCTGGTTGGCCGATACCGCGAGTTGTACCGGCGTAGCGCGTATCTGCCCCTTGGCTACCGCGAGATGTTGCGTGATCGTGCGGCGGCACTGGCCACGAAATATCAGCTGGCCGGAGATCATCGCGCGTCCCCGCCACAGACGGAAGCCGTGGCAGTGCCGGAAGTAGTTCAACCGACGTTGTATTGAGTTAAGCGCGGCGTGGTTTGCGCAGCGTGAATTGGTCTATCACGGTGATTGCGCCGAGCTGCCCGGTGACAGCGTAGTGGGTAGCCGCAATCGAAGTATCGCCGCCGGGCTGACCAGGATCGACGTCGAACGCCACAAAGCCGTAAGGGTTGTCGCGGTCGCGAAACGCCGACCACGGCGCATCCTCGGTCACAAATGTCGGCGCCTTGCGCTGGATCGCGGGATCGTATGCTCCGACGGCGGTAACCACGCGGCAGCGTGGTCTGGGGAAGAACAGCGAGTTGGACGGATTAGCCGTTCCGCCGCCGCCGATGACGAGATGCACCGTTCCCTGGGTTGCGTCGATGATGTCGGTGCGGGTGTCGACGGGTGCTGGTGTCTGGGTATCGGTACCCAGCGATCCGCGCACCGGATGTGACCGTTCGTAATGGTGTTCGTGGCCGCATACGACGAGGTCGACCCGGTACTGGTCGAACAACGGCAGCCATTCCTGTCGGATCCCCAAGTCGGCACCGTTGGTGTGGTCGGCGGTTGAAATAGCCGTCTGGTGCATGCAGACGACCACCCAGTCGACCGCGGTATCGCGCTGTGCGTCAGCGAGTTCAGCGGCAAGCCAGCGCTTCTGTTCTCCGCCCGAGTACCCGTGTACGTAGGAATCGCCGCCGTCTTGCAAGCTGACGTCATCGTTGCTCAAGCTGATCACTCGCACCGAGCCGGCGGTGAATGAGTACCAGAGCCCTCGCAGTTCTGGGCTAGAGCCTGAATCAGGCATCGCGAAGTACGTCTGATAAGCGCCGTAACCGATCGGCCCATTACCCAGTTCGTTTTCGTGATTGCCCGGAGCCGGCATCCACGGCCGGTACCGTGCCGAGCGTGAGTTGGTCTCGAACCAATCCGACCAGGTACGAATCCTGTCCTGCGATCGGTTGGCGTAACACAGATCGCCATTGACCAAATTGAACAGTGGTGCAATGCGCTCGATGGCAGTCGCGGTATCGCCGGCTGCGGGAGAGCCATTGTTGTCGTTCACATATTTGCCTCCAGCCAACCTGCCCAGTGTCGGTGTACCTTGATCACCGAAACTGGTGAATCGCAGCGGGCTTCGTCCGAGCGGCGCTGTTCGTACCGTGCCCAGCTCTGGGTTGGCTCCGTCGTGTACGGCTGCGTACACGTAGTCGGTGTCTGGGGTGAGGTTGGTCAGGCGTGCATGGTTTACGCGGACCTCGGTCTTGGACTTCGCGTCCCGGTATGTTCGCGTCTCGGCAGCTACTACTCGGCCAAAACCGGAATTCGGCGTACCCAGCATCACTCGGGGTTTGCCGACTGCCGTGGTGGTGTGCCATGACACGACGACTTCGGTAGCGGCGTTCTTGCCGAACTGCAGATGCAGCCCACCAACTGGCGGGGCGCCGCTGCGATCAGCCTGATGCCAGACAGTAGGTCCGCGCGGATGCGACCACAGCAGTGCGGCACCACCCACCCCCACACCCATGCCGACAACAGCCGAGGCCGCGCCCGCGGTCAGGAATCTTCGGCGGCTGGTCTCCACGCCCACCCCAGAGGGGTTTGAGTCACTGCGGCTGGCGTTGTGTTGTTCGTCGCTCACTCATGCTTCATACCCGAGTCGGGCAGTATGGCGATATAGATGGGTCGCGCCCAGCAGACCATCGCCACCGAAACCGGTAGCGTTGTCGACATGACGAACGCGCGAACAGCGGCCGCCGCGGCCGCCGGGGTGGCGACGTTTGCCGTGGTGCTGGGCGCTGCGGCAAACCTGCTGACGCCTGCGATCTCACAAGCGGATCCAGTGGGACATCAGGTCACCTATACCGTGTCAACTACCAGCGGCCTCACGGCCAATATCCAATATATGAACGCCGATCCGCCCAGCCAGGCCGCCTTCGATGCTGATTCGTCGAAGTACATGAACACAGTGCACACCCCGATCGCCGGCGGACAGCCGCTGGTCTACACGACCACGCTGACAAGCCCGGACCAGTGGGCGATCGTCACCGCCAGCGGTGGCCTGCGGATCAATCCTCAATTCCACTGTGAGATTGCGGTCGACGGACAAATCGTGGTGTCGCAGAACGGCGGAAGCGGGGTACAGTGCTCGACCCGGCCCTGGTAAAGACGTGACCGCTGAGGCTCGCGGTCCGCTAACCCAGATCCGTGGCGGAGAAAGTGTCGCACTTGTTCGGGTCGCCGGTCTGATACCCGACGGTGAACCACTTTTGCCGTTGCGCCGCCGAACCATGCGTCCAGGACTCGGGGTTGGTTCGTCCGGTCGCCTGCTTCTGGATGCGATCATCTCCTACTGACGCGGCGGCTGAAAGCGCGTCTTGGATATCGTCGTCGCTCAACGGCTCCAGGAACGCCGAACCGGTACTCTCTTGTTTCACCGTGGACGCGTAATGCGCCCACACGCCCGCGTAGCAGTCTGCCTGCAGTTCGGTGCGCACGCCGTTGCCCTGCGCGCCCTGCGCACCTTGCTGGGCGCGGCCCAGCACCCCTAGCAAGTTTTGGACATGGTGCCCATATTCGTGAGCTACCACGTACTCTTCAGCGAATGGTCCACCGCTAGAACCGAACTGGGTAACCAGAACGTGAAAGAAGTCGGTGTCTAGATAGACTGTCTGATCTATCGGGCAGTAAAAGGGCCCCACCTCGCTGCTAGCGGGACCGCAGTCGGTGCGGACATGGCCGCTGAACAGCCGCAACCGCGGGCGTTCGTAGCGACCAGGAATGAGCTGTTGCCAAACCGCATCCACAGAGTTCCCGGTTGCCATTACGCGGCATTGCACGAACCTGTTGGCGTCCGCGCCCGTCCGGCACTGGCTCAGGTCGAATCCGGGAGCGACGTCTTCGCGAGTGTCGAGCGGCTGCTGGCTCAACACGCCGCCCGGATCGACGCCGAGGAACATCGCGGCCACCACGATCAACAGTCCGCCGAGGCCGCCGCCGATGGCCAAGCGTCGGCCGCCGAAGCCCGAGGTCGACGTGGTACTGGTGTCGATCCGGATACCCTCGTTGAAGGTCATCGCACGCTCCCGAACCTGGCCATGTGTCTGCTGGGCTTGCTGCCCGGGCCGAGTCAGCTAATGTCGCCGTGCTTCGGTGAACCGGGCTTCGGTGTACTTGCGTAGGTTGGTCAGAAACCGGCGGAACGCCAGGTTCAGTATGGGACGGGCTATAAACATCGCCAGCCATGCGGCGCCGGCCGGTTTCTGCGCCATCGTCCAGGTCAGCCGGCAGCCCCCCGGGATATCCTCGACCCGGTAGTCCTCGGCGAATGCCGCGACAGCTCGAGTCGAGCACTCGTTGAACCGGAATGCCATGTGAGTGAACGGCTCCCACGAAAGAAACTCTTCGTTTGCCACTATCCCCCCGCGCATATCGACAGTGCGGGTAGTGCCGATGCCGCGAGGTTCGGGACTTGTCCAGGTCACTTTTGTGATGACCGGTGCCCAACGGGGCCAAGACTCGGCGTCGGCAAAGACCTCGAACAGTTGCTCAGGCGTGATGGCGAGGTCGACGCTATTGCGGAACAGAAATGGTGCTGCGCGAGAAGCAGGGTCGACGAAGCTCACGTCGACGCGCTTACAGGGGAACATGGTCATCAACACTAGGCCACGACATCGCGCGGGGCATCTAGCCGGGGCCGTCGCTGGCCGCGGCTAGCAGCGGCACCACGACGTCGCTAATCGGTGTGGCTAGGCCGTGAATTCGGCCTTTGCGGATAATCACGCCGTTGCGCAAGTCCCATTCCAGTCGGCGGTGGGTCTCCCGGTCGGCGAGCATCGAGGTGCCCAGATCTTCGGGAGCCGACCGGAACAGGTCGACCATTTCCTCGACCACCTCGTCGTCGAGCTGGGCGCCTTCGGCGCGAGCTACTGTCAAACATTCGGCGACGTATCGGCGAGACAACGCCGCGATATCCTCGCGTCGGAACATTCCAGACCGCCGTCCGGACAGCGCCATGAATCCGGCCAACGCGTTGAGCAGCAGCTTGCGCCACGCAGCGGTCGTGAAGTCGGGGTCGCAGTCGACCTTGACACCGACGCCGCGCAGCAATTCGGCGACCGCCTGTGCGGCTGGCCCGGTGGGCACCACCAACGACGCCTCGCCACGCAGTCGGACCCAGCCGGCTGGCTGGGTCTCGGCCGCATACCAAACGATCCCAGGAACGATCACCGAGGATGGACAGTGCGGCTGGACACTTTCGACCTGCTCGACGCCGTTTTGCAGGACAGCGACCACGGTCTGTTCGCCGCAGAGGCTAGCCAGCCACCCGTGTGCATCGTCATTCTGGGTGGCCTTGACCGCCAAGATCACCAGGTCGACCGGGCCCGGGACCTGTTTGGGATTGGTGTGCACCGGGCCAGGAACCACGATGGAGTTGGCGCCGTCGGGCCGCAGTTCGATGCTGTCACGGGGGGTGCGGCCGCACAGCAACACCGGGTATCCGGCGGCGTGCACTAGCGCGGCGATGGTCGTCCCGACCGCACCGGGACCGACCACCGCGACGTTCGATTGCTTCTTCCTGGCGATATGGGCAAAGGTACCGCGTGCCCGGTGCCGGTCGGCGGTGCGGGCCGCGGCTGCCTCTAGACTGAGCAGTCGTTCGAGCCAGGTGCATCGTTGATCGGTGAGTAGGGAGTCGTTGTGCTGCGCAGCCACGCCGCTGGTTCGCTACGGGATCGCGATGCCGGCCAGCAGGTGGTGTTGGCCGGATGGGTAGCTCGCCGGCGTGACCACGGCGGCGTCATATTTATCGATCTGCGGGACTCGACTGGCATCTCGCAGGTAGTGTTCCGCGCGACCGACGTGCTTGCACAGGCTCATCTGCTTCGTGCTGAATTCTGCATCGCGGTGGCAGGTGTTGTTGAGATCCGTCCAGAAGGCAACGCGAACCCGGAGATTGCCACCGGCGAGATCGAGGTGAACGCGACGTCGCTGACGGTGCTTGGCGAGTGTGCTCCATTGCCGTTCCAGCTGGACGAGCCAGCGGGCGAGGAACTGCGGTTGAAATACCGCTACCTGGACCTACGCCGTGATGGTCCCGCAGCTGCAATGCGATTGCGTTCCCAGGTAAATGCCGCCGCGCGCGGGGTGCTGGCGCGCCATGACTTCGTCGAGATCGAGACACCGACGATCACCCGATCGACGCCGGAAGGGGCGCGTGATTTTCTGGTGCCGGCGCGGCTGCGTCCGGGTTCGTTCTACGCACTGCCGCAGAGCCCGCAACTGTTCAAACAGCTGCTGATGGTCGGCGGGATGGAGCGCTATTACCAGGTCGCCCGTTGTTACCGCGATGAAGACTTCCGCGCCGACCGGCAACCCGAATTTACGCAGCTCGATCTGGAAATGAGCTTCGTCGACGCTGAGGACGTCATCGCGCTCTCTGAAGAGATCCTCACAGCGTTGTGGGATCTGATCGGCTACCGGATTCCGTCGCCCATTCCGCGGATCAGCTATGCGGAAGCCATGCGGCGATTCGGATCAGACAAACCCGACCTGCGATTCGGTTTGGAACTGGTCGAATGTGCAGAATTCTTCAAAGACACCACATTCCGGGTCTTTCAAGCGCCTTATGTCGGTGCGGTAGTGATGCCCGGCGGGGCCGCGCAGCCACGGCGAACGCTTGACGGCTGGCAGGAGTGGGCCAAGCAGCGTGGACACCGGGGACTGGCCTATGTGCTGGTTGGCGATGACGGCGCGCTGAGTGGTCCGGTGGCCAAAAATCTGAGCGAAGGCGAGCGGGACGGTTTGGCGGCCCACGTCGGAGCCAATCCCGGTGACTGCATCTTCTTCTCGGCGGGCCCGGCGAAATCGTCACGGGCACTGCTGGGCGCGGCTCGTATCGAGATCGCCCACCGGCTCAACCTGATCGATCCCGCTGCGTGGGCCTTCGTATGGGTCGTCGACCCACCGCTGTTCGAGCCAGCCGATGAGGCTGTCGAAGCTGGTGAAATGACTGTCGGCGCTGGGGCGTGGACCGCTGTGCATCACGCATTCACCGCGCCCAAGCCGGAATACGAGAACCTACTGGACACCGATCCTGGTGCTGCGCTAGCCGATGCGTATGACATCGTGTGCAACGGCCATGAGATCGGCGGGGGGTCGGTGCGTATTCACCGCCGCGACATCCAGGAGCGGGTGTTCGCGGTGATGGGTTTGGATAAAACCGAAGCAGCCGAGAAATTCGGGTTCCTGTTGGAGGCGTTCATGTTTGGCGCACCGCCGCACGCCGGGATCGCGTTTGGCTGGGACCGGGCCAACGCGCTGCTGGCCGGAGTGGACTCGATTCGTGAAGTGATCGCGTTCCCGAAGACCGGGGGTGGAATCGACCCGCTGACCGACGCGCCGGCGCCCATCACCGCCTTACAGCGCAAAGAGTCCGGAATAGACGCCAAGCCCTAGCAGGTTGACCAGGCATGACCAAACAGCGCCCGGACGCCGAAGCGATGAAGGCATTCAACAGCGACATCGTTGAGGAATTCCGAGCTAACGATGGAAAAGTCGGCGGCCCGTTCGCCGATGCTGATCTGCTGCTGCTCACGACGACGGGTGTCAAGTCCGGTCACCCTAGGCTGACGCCGCTTGCCTATCTGCGGATCAACGGAAAGCTGATCATCGTGGGGTCCTATGCGGGCTCCGACGCGGATCCGGCCTGGGTGGGTAACCTCAGGGCCAATCCGCAGGCTCATATCGAGATCGGTACCGCGGAGTTCGATGTGACCGCCCGCGAGCTGCCGGATGCCGAGCGCGCTGAGACTTTCTCGAAGGTCATAGCCGCGGCACCACGATTCGCCGATTACCAGGCGAAGACGGACCGGGTGATCCCGTTGTTCGAGCTGTATCGGATGGTCAGCACCAATCCCGCCTTGTGATTGGCGAGACTTACCCGGTGAGCCAAGGTAAGCAGACCCCATGAGTGCCTCACTGCTGACCAGGGTTGCAGACGGCGGCCTCGTGGCAGTCCAACGTTTGCGTGCCGTGGTGTGGCCGATCACCCAAGCATCGATTGCCGCGGGCCTCGCCTGGTACATCACCTATGACGTGCTGGACCACCCCCAACCCTTTTTCGCGCCCATCTCCGCCGCAGTGTGCCTGTCGGCAACGAACGTCCTGCGCGGACGGCGCGCCGCGCAGATGATCATCGGTGTAGCGCTGGGGATCGTGTTGGGCGCCGGTGTCCAGGTTGTCCTGGGAACCGGGGATGTGGCTATTGGTGCGGCGGTCTTCATTTCGTTGGCGGTGGCGGTACTTATCGGACGTGGTTTCATCGCGCAGGGGCTGATGTTTATCAACCAGACCACCGTTTCGGCGATACTGGTCTTGGTTTTCGCCCGCTCAGGCGGTGTGGTCGCCGAACGCCTCTTCGACGCCCTGATCGGTGGTGGTCTGGCGATCGTGTTCAGCATTATCCTGTTCCCCGCCAACCCAGCGACGTTGCTCGCTCATGTTCGTGCCACGGTTTTGGCCGCACTGCACGACGCCCTCGTCGAACTCGCAGACATGCTGAACGATCTGAGTCACGTGGTTTCCGACTGCGACATGGCCAGTGTTGGTCGATTGAACAACCAGCTGGGTGCGCTTATGGAGGCTCGCAGTACAGCTCGCCTAGTGGCGCGGCGAGCGCCACGCCGATTTGCCATGCGCCACGCGATTCGCGATGTCGATCAGCAGGCCGCGCTACTGGGGTTGCTGGGCAACTCTGTGCTGCACCTGGTCTGCTCGGCCGCTCGCCCCCTTGACGACTGGCTATTCCAACCCTTGCGCGCCGCGGTCTGGGATCTTGCGGCGGGAATAGCCGTTGCCGATGCAGATCCTGCCGCAGCCAGCGCGCATGCGGACGCGGCCCGTGACCGTGCGTGCAGGTTGGAATCGGCTGCGCGGAGCAGAACCGATGTGATGCTAGCCAACGTTGTCAAGGTTTGTGCTGATGATCTGCAACGAGTGGTCGCGAGCCACTAGCTTTGGATCGCGAGACTGGTCAGCACGAATCGGCTAGGAACTCCCGGGCCAGCTTTTTCGGGGCCTGGGTCAGCCAGGCCTCGGTGATCAGCTCCTCAAGCGCAAGGACTCCGATCTCGGCCAGTTTAACCAGTACCGCCGGATAGCCGTCGAAATGCGGAGTGGTGAAGTACACCTCAGGTTCGTCGGCTACTAGTGCCAACTTGACCCCTTCGTCGGACACCCGGACACCCAGGATGTCGCCGGACGGTGGCTCGGAGCCATTCCGCACCAGGGCTTCGCGTTCGGCTGCCCGCAGCGGCCGCGCCCAGGCCATGAGCTTCTTACCTACTCGCCAGTCGTGCGGTGCCTGCTCCGCGGTGCGCGGCAGTTCACCCACGATGCGGGCGACATCGCTCCACGTAGCCATATCTTGATTCTGCTCCGCTTCCGGTGCGTGCGGAGCCGAATTTGTCGGTCATTCCACCGATGGGGTCCCGGGATGCGTCGAACGATTTTCGAGCCGGCGCGTGTCGTAGCCGAAGTGGCGCAACCGTAGCGAGTTGGCTACGACGCTGACCGAGGAGAATCCCATCGCCGCGCCCGCGATCACCGGGTTGAGCAAGCCCAGCGCGGCAAGAGGGATCGCGGCGGTGTTGTAGCCGAAAGCCCAGCCAAGATTCTGGTAAATCGTGCGCAGAGTTCGCCTGGACAGTTGGATCGCACGCACGACGCCGTCGAGCTGGCCGGACATCAGCGTGATGTCGGAAGCCTCGATGGCCACGTCAGTGCCGGTGCCAATCGCAATACCTAGATCGGCCTGCACCAGTGCGGGGGCATCATTGACGCCGTCGCCGACCATCGCCACAACATGGCCCTCGGCCTGCAATCGCTCAACCTCGGATACCTTTTCCTGCGGCAATACCTCGGCGAGAACTCGGTCGATTCCGACCTGCCGGGCGATCGCCTGCGCGGTGCGGGCGTTGTCGCCGGTGATCATGGCGACCTGCAGCCCCATGGCGTGCAGTTGGCGGACAGTGGCGGCGGCCTCGTCTTTGACGGTGTCAGCCACGGCCAGCACACCCACGACCTGTTCGCCTCGGCCAACGAAGACGGCGGTTCGGCCGAGCTCTTCCAGTTCGGTAGCCGCCGCTGCGAGGTTGTCGGGCAGAACCAGATCGTGTTCTTCGACGAGCTTTCGCCGCCCGACCAATATCGCCTGGCCGTCCACCTCCGCCCGGACGCCGTAGCCGGCGAGATTGGCGAACCCGGTGGCGGCAGGAACCTCTAGGCCCCGCTCGCGCGCATCGGCGACAATCGCCGCGCCGATGGGGTGTTCGGAGCCGCACTCGGCCGCGGCCGCAAGCCGCAACACCAGATCGGGCTGCGGCAGCATGTGGGTAACCACGTCGGTAAGCCGCATCTGGGCGCGCGTGAGCGTACCGGTCTTGTCGAAGACGACGGTGTCGACCTTCTTCGAAGCTTCCAGGACCTCGCCGCCCTTGACGAGAATCCCCA
This sequence comes from Mycobacterium sp., assembly GCF_965230835.1. Taxonomy (GTDB): domain Bacteria; phylum Actinomycetota; class Actinomycetes; order Mycobacteriales; family Mycobacteriaceae; genus Mycobacterium. The sequence continues at coordinate 356,595 of NZ_CBDDLW010000002.1, read as the reverse complement.
GATCGGCGCCGCGACCGGTGCCCACAGTGATAGCCGTAGGCGTGGCCAGACCCAGCGCGCACGGACAGGCGATGATCAGCACAGCGACCGCCGCGTTGATCCCAGCTGCCGGGTTGGCGACGACCAGAGCCCACCCGGCGAACGCCGCGATGGCGACGCTGACAACCGCCGGCACAAACACCGCCGAGACCTGGTCGACTAGCCGCTGTACCGGAGCTTTGCCGCTGTGCGCTTGTTCGACCAGTCGCACAATCTGCGCGAGTGCGGTATCGGTTCCAACGGCGGTGGCACGCACGGTCAACAGCCCGTCGATGTTGACTGTCGCGCCGGCAACGTGGTCACCCAATCCCTTTTCGGCTGGGACGGACTCGCCGGTCAGCATCGACTCGTCAACAGCTGCGCGCCCGCCGATGACCTCCCCGTCCACCGGGATCTTCTCCCCGGGCCGAACCCGCACCACGTCGCCGGCTCGGACCTGGTCAATCGGAACCCGTCGCTCGTCGTCGCCGACAAGCAGCGTGGCTTCCTTAGCGCCCATGTCCAGCAGCCTGCCAATTGCCTCTGATGCCCTGCCGTGGGCTCTAACCTCGAAGTAGCGGCCCAGCACCACGAACGCGATGATCAACGCCGCGGTGTCGAAGAACAGCGGTCCACCGGCAAATAGCTGATAGGTGGAGTAGAAAAAAGCAGTCAACGTACCCAGCGCGACCAGTGTGTCCATGTTCGCGGTCAACGCCCGTGCCTGCTGCGTAGCCGCTCTGAGAAACGGCCAGCCCGCTATGAATTGCACGGGCACCGTGACGGCGAAGGCCAACCATCCCGCCCACAGGTGCGAGCCGAACAGCATTGTGGCGGCGGATGTCAGCAGTGCCAATGGCCAGGTTAGCCACACTCGACGCAACCAATTCCGTTGCTGGCGCCGGTTCTGTTCGGCCGGTGGCACCTGGCCCGCACTGGCTGAGCCGGTCCCGCAGCCGGTGCTCGACGGGTGGTCTGGCTTACGACGTCGCAGACCGAACAGCGCCAGAGCAGGCCCTCCGATGAACCTCCGCACCACACTTGTGTGACGTGGACGAGCCGAGTGGGGGGCACGCGCGGGCACCAACTCTGCGGGCTGTCGTTTCGCATCGGTGATCGCCGACAAAATGTCGGTGTTGTCGCTGCGTTCAGGCGTGTACCAGATCACGACCGATGCCGTGCGTGGATAGGCGTGCACAGCATGCACACCGGTTACTTTGCTGACGGTATCTTCGATCGCCACCGCTCGAACTGCATCGAAGCGAAACCCAATTGTGCGCACACGCATCCGCCCGGCGGCGTCGGAAACAACTTTCAGCGTGATACCGGCCGCGGTGTCAGTATCAGTGCTCATGGGCGCCGTCCACGTCCAACACCAGCAGCGGCGAACCTTCCTCGCCGGCGCGATCTCGCGCCTCGGCCATCACGTCGGCGACGCTCAGTCGAGCCTGTTCGGCGCTTAGCGCGGCCTTGCGCTCGGCCTCACGGACAATCCGCAGGCCCCAGGCGGTCGCGATGACAGTTGCCTTCCGCAGCCGAACTCTCGAAGCCGCCTTCCGCAGCGCTTCGTACGCGGCAAGCCCAACGACGCCGGTGACGACGGTGGGCGCTGTCTTCGCCAAATGGGCGTTCCAAGAGGGCATTCACAGAGCTCCCTTCGTGTGGTGGTCCTACCAGTCGATGGCAGTGATACATCCCTGACGGCACTGGCAGCCGATGCGAACTCAGTGTTATCCTTCCAGCGCGCTGGAAGGTCAAGGGGTGCGGCAATGCGGATCGGCGAGCTAGCGAGACTGGGCAACACGAGCACCAAGACAATTCGCTTCTACGAGGATGCTGGGCTGCTGCCGCCGCCTGCGCGAAACGGCGCCGGATACCGTGACTATGGGCCCGAATCCGTGGCTCGGTTGCGGTTCATCCGTCGGGGCCAAGCGGCGGGGCTGACGTTACAAAAGGTACGCCAAATCCTGGTGATCCACGATCGTGGCGAGGTGCCGTGCGGGCACGTCCGACAGCTCTTGAATGCCCGTATCGACCAAATTCGGGCACAAATCGCGGAGCTGGTGGCCCTGGAAGGCTACTTGCAGACACTTGTTGACCGTGCCTCGAAGGGCGCACCCACCGAGCATGACCAATCCACAGTGTGCTGGATTTTAGAAAGCGACCTGGGATAAGAACTCCGATTCAGCAAAAGGCCCGACGAAAAGTTCAGCGCGGGCGACACACGAACGGGGCACTATCTCACGGCAAAACCTGGTGTGTGATGTGATCAGCGTTGCCACTACGGGGCACGTGCGTGGTGTAGGTCGTTGCAGAGACGTCAGGAGGTCATTCGTGCCGTTGCCGGCTGAAGTCGAGTCCAGCTCAGCGTGGGCGCGCGAGCAGGCGCGCGGCTCCGTCTGGTGCTGGGCGCTTTAATGACCTCGCTAGACGGCCCCGAAGCCTGCGCCACGGAATCCACGAAGACCCGGCGGTACCGAATCACTCACCGGACCGAATACCGCTATTCCGACGTCGTGACCAGTTCCTATGGTCGAGGGTTTCTGACGCCGCGGGACTCTGCGCGGCAACGCTGTGTTGCCCACCGGTTGGTCATTCTGCCGGTTCCAGGCGACAGCTCCACGAGCCGCGATGGCTACGGCAACATCAGCTCGTATTTCCACGTGACCGAGCCGCATCGTGCGTTGACGATCACCAGCGACTCCATCGTCGATGTAAAGCCGCCAGATCCCGGGCTCTACAGCCACGGTCCAGCGTGCGAACCGTGGGAGGCTGCCCGGCCGACCGGGTTCCACGGGGCGCTCGCGACTGATTTCGCGCTGGACCTGAACCCGCCGGAAATCACCGATGAAGTGCGGGAGTACGCCGCTCCCAGTTTTGCGCCCGAACGTCCGTTGGTTGAGGTATTGCAAGATCTAACGTCGCGGATCTATCACGACTTCACCTACCGTTCCGGGTCGACGACGATTTCCACCGGCGTCAACGAGGTTTTGGCAGCGCGCGAGGGGGTGTGTCAAGACTTTGCCAGGCTCGGGCTCGCCTGTCTGCGCGCTAACGGTCTGGCGGCGTGCTATGTATCCGGCTATCTGGCCACCGACCCACCACCAGGAAAGGACCGGATGGTCGGCTGTGATGCCACCCATGCGTGGGCTGCGGTGTGGACTCCGCAGCGGACCGGTCAGTTTGAGTGGCTAGGGTTTGATCCCACCAATGACCAGATGGTTGACCAGCGATATATCACGGTGGGGCGTGGTCGCGACTATGCGGATGTGCCACCGTTGCGGGGCATCATTTACACCAACTCCGAGAACAGCGTGATCGATGTCGCGGTCGATGTTGTGCCGTTCGATGGTGATGTTTTGTAGGTGTGACCCCCGCGGTTTCGGCCGTGCTCAGCTCCTGACGCGTGAGAACGTGCGTGCCTGTCTTGGCGCGGGATGCCGGAGTTCTCGCTCGACGCGATGGCTACGCTGCTGACCACCGAGCCGGCGGCGTCCTCGTTGCCGATGACCATGAACCAATGCCGACGTCGCCGAATTCCATTGGCCGTCGTCGGTGGATCATCCGGGCTAACGGAGCTGAACTGGCTTAGCCATATCTGAACGATTTGGCGAACGCGGCTTCGTTGCTGGCCATTTCCGCGGCGGCTTTTCGCAAGACGAGTACCGCTTGTTGAGACACTGCGATAGATTTCTGGCGTTCGGTCTCTATGAAAAACAGTGTCTCCTGGGCGGCACTCTCGAATGCGCCATTCGCACTGTCTTTTAGTGAAAGCCGCAAGGCACGGGCTCTTTCTACCAATTGCTGGTCTACGCCGATCCTCTTCTCAAGCTGCTGGGCCATAGCCTCGATATTTGCAAAGTCGTACACAAGCGAACTTGGAGTGGCGCCATTGGTCCCCGCTACCTGGGCTGCGTTACCAGTGGTCAGTCCACCCGTGTTGCCCGGACCACCATCGGCCACTTCGGCTGTTTGCCCCGTTAGACCAGAGCGGGCTTGCCCAGACAGGCCGGTCTGGGTGGGTGTATGGAGTTCTTCGACGTCTCTGAGGTCGCGCGCGCGTCCACCGTTGGGGGAGGGGGTGAGCGTGTGGGTCTCTTCCTGGACGCCCCTGAGGTCGCGCGGGCGTCCGCCGTTGGGGGACCGGGTGAGTGGGTTGTTTTCTTCTTCGACACCTCGGAGGAGTCGCTGGCGTCCGCCGGACGCAGGGGATGCTCTGTTGGCACTGCCATTAGCGGCGCTCGCGGTGCCCTTAGCGGCGCTGGCGCCGCCCTTGGCGGCACCACCTCGACTCCGAAACTGGTTGGCGATAGCTTCGCTGGCAACCTGACCGCCAATACCGCCGGCCAGGCTGCCGATCATGGCGCCAGTGGGGCCAGCGACGGCATTTCCGATCGCGCCGCCGGCCATGCTGCCGCCCATCATGGCGCCCATGCTGCCGATATTCTGAAAAAAGCTGCCGCCATTACCCATAAGGGCGTCCGCAGCAACCTGACCGACCATACCGCCAGCCACGTTGCCGATCGTTTCGCCAGTGGTGCCGCCGATGGCCTTTCCGAGTTCGCCGCCGGCCATGCTGCCGCCCATCATGGCGCCCATGCTCAGGCCCATGCCGCCAGCATTTCGGAAAAAGCTGCTGCCGCCGCCGCTGAGAGCCTCGGAGGCCGCCTGACCGGCAACACTGCCGGCGGCGTTGCCTACTGCGGAGCCAGTGGAGCCAGCGACAGTTTTGCCGAATTCGCTACCGACCATGCCGCCGCCGACACCTGCGGCCTCGCCGCCGAGGCTTCGGAAATAGCCGCCACCCCCGGACGCGCCTTTGGCAGAGTCGAAGACGGCATCACCAGCTCCCCTGGTGATGCCCTCAGTTGCATCGCCACTGCCTGACAAGATGCCCGCCTAGTCGAGTGCGGAATCGATTCTTTGTACATCCTAGAACACTCTGTCGAGGATTGCGCGGGTCTGCACAATTGAACGTGCGCCGCATGGGTGAGTGGCTGAGCCTATCGAGCAACACGCGGCTCTAATCGTGCGGAACTAATCGAAGATGCCAGCGGCGCAGAATCCCAGGGATACGTAACCGAGGGGTTACGGCCTAGTTGTCGCGTTAGGGCACAGAGCCGAAGCGCGCCAGCCGCTCCGCCGACAAAGGGATAGCTGCGTGGCTGCTCCGCGGTTCGGTGGTAGGCGCGGATCTGAGGTTGACGGTCGCGTCGGCCGTTGTTGCAGAGCGGGGGACGCAGGGCGGCCGTCGGGTCTTTTCTCGATTGGGATCGGGCGTGCGCCGTGCGAATGGTGCATAGTCGCCGGATTCAGCCAAACTACCTGTCGTCGGTTGGTTGACCAGCGACAAAACGGAAGCCTGCGAGCCCGGCTTACCGGGATGCGGCGTGTGAAACTAGCGGCATTGTCTCTAATCGTCGTCGAACTCCGCCGTGACATCCTCGCGAATGCCAGACCATGCCGCTTGGATACGCTCGATTCGTCCGAACGTGGTTTCAACGTAGCGGGCTCGGCCCGGGATGCCAAAACGCTCAAACTTAACCTCGCCGACCCCGCCGTCATACTTATCGGCCGAAAGCAATACCGCAGGTGCTCGGTCGGATGCGAGCTGTCGCAGTATGGGATCGGACTGTCCGGCTGTCATGAGTCCTTCCGATTGTCGTGCTATCACGAAGTGGAAACCTCGTTCGACCGAGTCATTGCGCACCCAGGGGAGGAGGTGGTGAATGGGGGGAGAGGAGTGCCGTGGAGCGACTATCTGGTAGTCGTCAATGATCACAAAAATTTCTGGCCCTTGCCACCACGAGCGCGCCTTGCGCATCTCAGCGGACGCATCGTCGGGTACGGTCCGTGTACCCAGATTATATTCGTCATTCAGGGCATTGATGACGGGCTCAAGTTCATGATCTCGGCGTACCGTCGCAAAAAGGTTTTTGTCCGGTAGTTTATCCAAGTGGCGGCTGCGCGGATCTAGGAGAATAATCTCAGCCTCGAACCGTGTGGGGAATAGCCGGGTGATGCTGTCGACGATAGTGCCAATCAGCTCACTTTTACCTGATTTCGGTTCGCCGTATATGATTAGATGCGCCTCTTTGTACATTTCGGCGTATGCCGGGCGTAGTGTCGACTCCCGCAACCCGAAGGGGATACGTAGACGCCTGCGTTCATCACCGTTCACCGGGGGAACGGACTCGGCTAGTTCGCTATGCAGAAGCGAAGTCGGTAGTGTGCGCAGCTTTTGCACCTGTTGCGTAAATTCGTGCGCCGCAACCATTTTTACTAGGCGCTCAAGTCCCTCGCCGGCACTCTCAGTGTCTGCAATGCCGTCCACCCGGGGCAGCGCGACAAGGGCCTGCAGCTCTGACCCCGTGGTGATTGCGCAGCCGGGCGCCGGTCGCCTTTCTTTCGCCAGTGCAGACTTCAATCTCGTCATCTCGCCGCTGTGAAGCTCAACGAATAGATTAATATGAGGTTCGATTCCACGCATCTCCACGGTGCGTGATGTGGTGAGTATAAAATGGATCCCGTAATTTAGCGCTCCCGACATGAGCGACTCTATCTCGCCGCCGCGCCCACTCAGAATCTGGCCGGCTCCTACCGCGGCATCCCACCCATCAATAATCATGAACACGTCGCCAAATTGATCTTTCGACAGGAAAGGCGAGTTGGGCTGATTCAATAGTTCGCGGTATGCACTCATTGTCGGAATGCGGTGTTCGCGAAAAAGGCGTTCTCGGTCAGCGATAAGATTCTTTGTTTGAACCAGCATGCGGTTGATAGCGTCCGGCTCGACTCGCGTGGCGACCGCGCCAACATGCGGAAGGTCGAGCAGTGGTGCCAGGCCCCCGCCGGCGTAATCGATGATATACATCTGGACTCGTCTGGGGTGGTTCTTCAGCGCCAACGAAGACACCAGTGTTTTCACCGCCGTAGACTTGCCCATCTGGCTACCACCGGTAATCAGCAGGTGGTTAGTAGTGAGATCCAGCTCCCAGGTCGGCTGTTTATGGTGGCTCGGATCATCGAATAGCCCGAATGGAACATTTAGCTCTGGAGGATCCGTGCTGTTCGACGGCGTCCACTCGTGCAATGTGGGCGCGGCGTCACCAAGTGTCTTGACCGACAACGGCGGCAGCCACATACGGTACGGTTCTGTCGTACTTCCCGATTGCAACCGCGCGACCACAGTCGTGAAGACCGTGGGTGCCTGTTCGATTTCTTCGGCTGTGTGCTGTGGTTTCTCCTCTTCGACGTGAACTTGATTATTGCTGGGCAACGGCACGGAATGAGCCGTGAATTTTTGCGGGCCAATATTGGCGGACGGCCTCGATGCGGCACTTTTGCTAGTTTCGCGGCTGTTCAGAGGGGGGAGGTACGGGGCGCCGGTAAACCCGGAGTGAAAGACGGTCATCGTTCCGTCGGTAGTCTTCAAAACGCCATGGCCCGGCGTGCCTGACAACCGAAAAGCCGCATCAGAACCGTCGAGCAGTGCTCGTGAGTCGCTAGCCGTTAGGGTTTTCAGACCAATCTTGTAACCGATATTAGCTTCCAGCCCGCTGGTGCGTCCAGCGGTCTCCATGGTTTGCGAGGCATACAGCAAGTGAACACCGACTGACCGGCCCACACGTCCGATTCTTTTGAAGAGGTCTGCGTATTCGGGATATTCGCGAAGCAGCTCAGCGAACTCATCGATAATGATGCCGAGCGATGGGAGTGGCGGTAAGTCAGCGCCGCGCTCACGCTGGGTTTCGTAGTCCTTGATGTCCTTGATGTCCACCCGCGGGAATTTCTCGTCGGCGGCACGTAGGACCGCATAGCGGCGTTCGATCTCGCCGTTGACCATTTCCCGCATACGACTCACCAAATGGGCTTCTTCTTCCATGTTGGTTATTACTGCACTCACGTGCGGCAATTCGCTCATTCCTAAAAAGGTAGGTCCACCTTTGAAGTCCACCAACAGCCAGTTGAGTAAGTCCGGTGAATGAGTTACTGCGGCGTTGAGCACCATGTTGCGCAAAAATTCTGATTTTCCGGATCCCGTCGTACCGATCAGCATCCCATGCGGGCCGGTACCGCCATCTGCGACCTGCTTTATGTCCAAGTTGAGACGGTCGCCGGTTGGCGTAAAACCGATAGGAATTTTCAAGCGATTCTTGTCGCTATAGTGAGTGATTGTGCTCCATGTGGCAATTGGGTCCAAAGCGCCCGGGTCTTTAACGCGCACCAGTGTGGCCCAATCTCGGCCGCGTTCAACCTGGACAGTGCTCTGATTGAGGTTCAAGAGCGTAGCGACTTCGAACTTAGCTAACTGGCGGGCTGCGGAACGGGCTTGGGTAATGCTGATTTGGTCGGCTACTGCTACCCGAATGGGGTCTGCCTTTGGGTCGTTTGGAACCGTGCGCCACACGCCGCCGTCGGCGTCGCAGCGCATCGTCAAGCCTTCCTCTTCGTTCGAGGCATCGGCGGCCGGCTCAATCAGGAGCCACGTTGCATCAGCGAGGGGGATAATCGCTGAGTCGGTCCGCTTTTCGTGAGACGACGAATCCACGAGTACCAGCACATGACGGTACGCCTCACTGGTGAATTCACGATTCGGTACAAAGTTCCGGGAAAAATCTACGACGGAAGGTCGGCCTTCCTCTTCGCCGCTGAGACTTGTAGTCAGCGTAGACCAGTCCGTATACATCATTCGTGCTTTGCCTAAACGATCCACCTCATATGGGTGTTGAGTATGCGGTAGCCATTTCAACCAGGACCATTCTGTGCTATCCGTGTCATCGGTAAGCAGGATGATCGCTAGGTTGTCTGGTCCGTGGGTAACGGCTGCGCGCACTAACATTGATCGAACCACCCCGAGTACGACATCGCGGTCACCACAGAACCTGATTCGGGGGAATTGAGCGACAGTTAACGCTGTCGGCATACCTTTCACTGTCGACTGGTGTTGTAGAAAACGTAGCGTCGAGACCCATGAGACAGGCTCAAGAAATTCGCCAGAAGGAGCCTCGGGAACCATGATCCGCGCCGCCAGCTTGATCTCGCCCAGACCGTACCGCAGAGCGGTGAATTCCTCAGAAGTCGGCGTTACCTCCCACATCCGGTCGGTTCCAATAAGCCCTAATAACGTACTAAATTCCGGATGATAGTGCTGACGGTTTTTGTGCATGCTTAGTCCGCACGAAAAGACGTTTTCTCGTATAATGGCTAACGTGCGGATCGAACTCTTACGATCTGTTAGTAATTCCGCCTTGTTGGACTTCCCCCCAGCGTTATTCGCCATCATCGTGCCCATTCCGCCAAGCATTAACATTGGAAATACGATGGTGAGTGGGTTGAATGGGCGTCCTGACTTGACCATCATGGTTACCATGCCGGCCATGACGACCACCATCAACAGTGGCATGCCGATCATGGCCCATTTAGGGCCGGACGACGTTTCGCCGACTTCCAGAGGCGCCGGAACGTCCACTTCATGGCGGATTACCGTCGGCGGTTTTTGGGGAGATACTGGGCGGACGAATAGGATACGCATTGGCTAAGGCGCCGTTCTTGTATCGCGATTGACTAGCATTTGATCTTGTGCGATACCGCTATGCAGGACTAACGCGTTGCGGTGCGACAGTGTCGGTCCTGGAGTGAACAGCGAGACCACAGCCCACGGTGCCGGCGCAGGGTGGCGGAGGTTCAGCGCCGACAAAGTTCCCTTCTTGGGGTCGCCGGTGGTGTCCAGGCCGAAACGGACGCCGTTGGCTGCGACCCAAAAATAGCTTGCCCATTTGCTGACGTCGTGTTCTGCCCCAGTCGCCTGGACGAACCGGCCGGTGTTAGACGCCATGTAGACACGGTTGGCGGTCGTTTCTTTTGATGTGCTTGCCCCCGTCAGGTTGACTGCTGATGCTTGTTGCTCGGGCAGCAACGGTAGATCCGAACCAGCGAGGACGTCGATCTGAGCTTCAGGTCCACCCTGATAGTTCGACCACGACCAACATGTCACCGGTGATCGTGATGCTGGGATGAGCCGTACCGGAGATTTCGGATAGTGGTCTACTTGGAGCTGATCGACTTTCGGATAGGCGAGCAGCTCGCCGGGATCGACCTCGACTAAGGCGGTCACTGCGCTGTTGGCGTTCGCGATCATTTCGGCTGCTGGTTCGCCCACTTGTTGGATACCGTCGTCCAATGCCACATAGTACTTGGGTTCCTTTTTGAAGGCCCTGGTCATGAGGATGTCACCCACCACCAAGGAGCGCCTCGACGCGAATTTCGGTGGCTCGCCGATGTTCGTGATCACTGGAACGTCTAGGGGCGGTTCGAGCGGCAACGCGTTGAAGAGGCCGCGTGAGATAGGTAGGACGGAATCTTCTGGACGCACCTCTAGCGCATCAGTGACTATCGGATGGTTGAGGTCTATGGCCGAGCGAACGACCACACCATCGGGACGGGGATATACCAGCCACGTGGTGCCGCCATGCGCAACCAGACGGGCGATGTTGCCCGTTACCGCCCGCGCTGACGGCTGACGGGAGAGTTGACCGCTAAACGCCACGGTCGTGATCAGCGGTGCCGCCGACGTATCGGCTGACGGGACAGGCGCGGCTGACCGTATCGAGACGAGATCGCATATCGTCCACACCGACCACGGATTGTCACTGTCGCGAATATCATTTGGCGCGCCAAGGATGCCGACCAAAGGGCCGCTGGGATATTTCGAAATCTCAGCTGGAGCAACTTTGACGGGACTATCTGGCTTGCCGATAATCAACCTGGCCGAAGTCAGGTTCGTCACAGGATGCAGCCGGTCATCAAGGTGGATGTATAAGGAGCCCGACTGTTTGACCTCGATAATTTTGGCGTTGCCAACTTTTCCAGCTGGGAAAACCAACCCCAGCACCAGTGCTCCGACAAGGCCCACCACGGCCAGGACTAATCCAAGCGCCAGCGGAGAGGCTTGGTATTGCTGTGGATCATCAATCATGCGCGTATCACGACGCACTAATGCATGTCGCATACGTTTGATGAGGAACCGCCACCCGGACAGCTGGTACTTGGTGGTAAGCCGGAATCCGCGCGGGCGCCGGCGCTCAGGGCCTTCCCACTCAGACAACGAAATCCCCTCGGTCGCGATCTGGTATTTCTGCTGCTAGCCGCTTGCTGGCGGTCAGCTGTTCGCGGCGAGAACCTCGCCGTCGCCGGGCAGGGCAATCTTCTGGGCGTCGCAGGCTTCGGCGAACGCCGCAGCGATGTCCTGGGGTTCGAAGGTCATTAGTTGCTCACGAGAGACGGCTGCCAGGTCAAGTTTACCCAGTCGATAGTCGCGGAGTCCCGTTGCGAGCTCGGTTACTGTGCGTATGAACCGAGCGTTGCCCACTTTGTCGATCGCGGCAATCGATCGCGGCATTTCACCGTCATCGAGATCTGGAACCGTGTAATTAACCAATTCCCGTGTGCGCTCAAGGAGTAGTGCACAAGCGGCTTCAGAGAATGTCGAGGACTTGTCGCGGGCCATTTGCACCGCGATAGCCACCAGGTCTTCGGGCGAGTAGGACTGGAAAGGAATTCGTGTTGTGAATCGTGACGCTAGACCTTCATTGACCGCTAGAAGCCTGTCAATGTCTGCGTCGTAGCCGGCGATCACCACGACGAGTTTCCGTGCTGGGTCGTCCGTCCGGCGCTCATTTTCCATCCTAGCGAGCAGCGTATTGATAACCTCTTCGCCATAAGCGTCGCCGGAAGAATAGCCTTTCCCAACGAGCGAGTAAGCCTCGTCAATAAATAACAAAGCTCCCAAGGCTTTGTCTATCACTCCGTTGGTCATGACAGCGGACTTTCCCAAATACTCACCGACCAAATGCGGACGAGATACCTCGATCACGTCGGGGCGAGCGATGATGCCCAATCCGAACAACAACTGGGACAGCACCCGCGCCATCGTCGTCTTTCCAGTGCCGGCTGGTCCGGAGAAAATGAACGACAACGCGATATCTTCGGTAGGTATACCCAGCTCCGCGCGGCGCCGCGCCACCAGGACCGACGCTTCAAGCCGCTTGATCTGCGCTTTGACGGCTTCCATGCCAATTTGCTTGTCCAACAGCGCCATAGCGGCGGCACGCACGTCATCACGGCTGCGGTCTCGTTCCGCGGTTTCCAACTGAACAGTCGATTGCCCCGAATCTGGATCCCAGGGGTCGGTACGAGTGGACAATGATTCGGCGGTGACAACCTCGATGATCTTGTCCGGACTGCTGATCGCCGCGGCCACCTCGCTGCTGGCCCACACCGCCTGAAGATCCTTGAACGTACGCATGGATTCGTCGCGGCGTCCCTGCGCCCGAAGTGCATAGCCTTTCGCCATTCTCAGCTGCTGATACACTTCACCGGGAAGTCCTTCATGCTCAAGGGCTTTAGTCGCTAGCTGTTCAGCCTCTCCCGGATTGCCGGTGCCAATAAGCGCCCGCGTCTTCCACACCAGCAATCCGATGTCCAGATACTGCAAGAGCTGCTGACGATACGATGCCTGGTAGTCGTTGCCGCGCATTCCTTGTGACTGCCATCGCTGAGTTTGGGTGAAACTGAGGATGTCAGGCCACCGCCGGGCAAGCCCCATCAAGCACAACTTCACGTATGTGAAGAGGTCCTCATCAAGGCTGTCATCAGACTGTGGCTGAGACTTTTTCCGATGTTGCTCGATCACCTTGGCTGCGGCGGCCAGCTGTGGCGGGTTGGTTTCGGCAAGCGTTGCCGCGTAGGCGACTGCCACATGCGCCGAGGTGCGTAGCGGAACCTGAAGCTGAAATGCGCCCAGGTGCAACGTCATCAGAACCTTGAGATCGTCGACAGTCACGCGGCTACTACCGGTTGCCGCGCCTAAATTCCTGCGTGCCTCGTATGCCCCTCCGGTCACCTCGATTGTCTGCTCCCCGGTGGCAAGACGGCCGAGCCAAGCATCACACATCGTCGGGTCGGCAACGACGGCTTGGGCAAATGCTTGACGAGCTTGTTCAAGCTCATTATTGCGAAGGTGGCGAAAACCCATCACAAACATGCTTAAAGGGCTGACGACGCCTACAGCTGCCATTATTAACCCACCTTCGCGAACGATAGTCCAAATTTCAAATCGCAGGATCGACTAGCTAGTCAAGTGTCGGCCGAATGGCGTGTCCGTTCGGCCGGCATCCACCGCACGACGGCTAGACGGTCGCGATCCACCACCATATCGCAATTAACAATCGACCGACAAGGATACGGCTGTGGGACGGTCGCAGGCCCGTCGGCGGGCCGTCACGGCATGTCGCGCATCGCGCCTGTGCGGGAAATATTTGGCCATGGTGTTCATTCTTTGCTGGATATCGTGTCGACCAATTTTGTGAATAGACTTCAAGATTCGCGTTTTATCGCATACCCATAGTTCCCTTTAGGCTAGGTTGCCCGCCTGTTGCATCGCTATTATTCGGCGATGCAACGGCTCCCATAGCAAACCAATCGCGTGAAGGGGCCATGGCGATGAGGTCGTTTATCGCGGTCCGGAACCGAGCGTAGGTTCCCGCGCCTATTGTTGTAATCATGTGCGATCGTTCTTTACGTGTACCCAACACCACGCGGCCAAATTTCGTGTCAGCGAGCAATACCGCAGAAGGGGCATAGACCGATTTCAGATTCCATTCTTGCTGTATCATTATTTCGCAACGCTGACCGTCGGAGGTCATAAGTTCTTTGAGGACTTTTGCAGTAGGTCCTGGTGTCGATAGCGCTTTTCGGATTTCCTCCGGAATATCGTTGGATTGATTTCTCAAATCATCCTTCGTGTATTCCCATGTAATCGACTTCATCTCTGCAGGTGACGGGTCCATGTTCTTTTCGGACAGCCTCAGCGCATCCCACAGTGGTGCAGCCACCAGATTGTCAACGGAACGCTCCCGCGACCATATTGATTGGACGACGACTTCATCGCCGACGCGCAAAGCCATTACGTGGTCCCTGCCTTGCCGCGCTACGACCACTCGCCGCACATGTGTGCCTGTCCTGGAGATCGCGCATGCGGTGATATCCGGACGTTCTAATACCCGCAACCATCTAGCTAGGGCAGGGTCAATGTTACCGTTGCTGTCGATGAACTTGGCTTCTACAAGTTTGGGTGCAATGACGCCATCGACAAGCGCTTGCTCATGACTGTAGTAGACATTGGCGTGTAGTTCCAATGTCAATGGAACACTCTCAATTCCAAGCGCCCGTAGGAGATAGAGGGTGCTATCGACATTGAGGTGGGCTGCTGCCAAGATGGAATCGTTAGTCTGACCCAATGGTTTTACTCCAAATGACATATTCCTCTACCGCTCCGAGCTGGAAGCAGTCGGATACTACCACCCTGGGATAGCGACGTGCGCACCCTCCAGCATCTGGATTAGAGCCGTGGCAGCTACCAAGGCGCGCGCACATGGGGCATGAGTGCGCAGCGTTTCGGTGGTAAACGAATCTGGCCGCGAGATGCGGCGTTGGACCGCTGGCGCGCGGACCTGAAAAATGCGTTCAGTTAATCGTTCGGTAACTCCTTTGCAGAGGCTCGCGCTGTGTTGCCCTGGTCTGCCAATGAAACGGCACGTGCTTTAACCTTGGCTTCCCCAAGGGGTTAGCGTGAAGCCATGGCATTTCTGGCATCTAGTGCATGAATTGTGTTGCGATTTGCTGGTCGGTGCTCATGAACTCTGAGGTGACTTTTTGGAACATTTGCAGACCGTAACGAGCTTCTTCCATAATCTGTTCGTTGATCTGCATCAATTTCATTGCCGCTTCCTGAAATGCATTGCCGGAACTACCGTGCCAGGTTCCTTGGGCAGCGGCTGCCTCTTGGCGAATTTCACCGTTAATGTCACCGGATTCGGCGAGATTTCTCGTTAGATTACCGACTACCGTATCAATTCCGGCCTGATCGACGACGATTTGACTTGATGGCATTTTTGCTCCTCCGTTTATTTATCGAGCTGTTGTTGTGGGAAGAATGCTAACGTGTTTTACGTTACCGCCGTGGTGAAGAAGCTGCCGCCGGCGATGTCGCCTTGGTTGAAGGCTGCCGCGCCTTGTTCGTCTTGACCCAGGGTTTGGCCCAGTCCGGTGTGCAGGGTTTCGGCGATCTGCTGCAACCTTTGTAGAGCCTGTCGGCACTTCATATGAACTTTTGCTTGGTAGTGCTGAAATGCAAGGGCGGCTTGACCTTGGAAGAACTGAGCGGACTCATCAACGTGCTGTTGGAACGACAAAATATTTTTGCCGGTTCTATCAACCAATAAATTAAAATGCCTTACGTATACTGCCTGGGCATCGGTATCCTGTGCGAACCTACCTGGTGCTGTCATTTTGTCGTAAACCTCCTGCTATCTCTGATTATCTTGATATTTCGCTGGGTCGTCTGATTATGCGCGCTGATTTCGAATATTTACATTTCGCCCCTTTGGCTATTTTAGATGGATTATCCGTAGCTGCGGACTATAGGTCGCTCGATGTTAATATGCGGGCATCGATTGAGGTGTCGGCTGGCCTCGTTATTTGACCAGACTGTTGAAATAGCCGTACGAGGCTTCGCTATTGAGCGCGTTGTCGACCATAGTGTTGGTGAGGTCTACGGCAAACATAGCGACACTTTCTTCATCCAGGCCTGCCATTGTGTTTGTGCCCTTGCGCAGGGTGGCGTTTGTACTGCCGAGTTTTTCATTCGTTTCTCGGCACACTTTCAAGATTGCCTCGAAATGCCTCCCGAAGGCATCGGCCATCTTACCTTTGGCTGCTGTGGCTAGCATCTCTTCCGCGATGCGTTGCAGCTCCTGATTGTTTGCCAACGTTTCCGCTTCGAGCATTTCTAATTTCTGTATCTGGGTCAGCTGATTGTCGACATCCATCGAGAATCGAGATGCGGATCCTCCTACAGGTCCGCCGACCATCGAAGAAAGTCCTGATACAGATTCTTCTGCAACCACTGTTTTTAGCCTCCTCGTCGTTGTTAGCGCCCGGATGGTGTTGCGGGAGCTATTTTGTGTCCAAAATGTAGCCTTGCTCTACAGGATTTTTCCTTTCCCCTTAATGCCATTCATCCACGTCGACGGCGCCCCGTTGGTCCGCCAGATACGTCAGCCCGAGTGTGGGGACTGGAGCTGCCGGCGCCGCCGCCGGTGGCAGCAAGCTGGGAACCACCCGCTACCGGTGGCGGCATCATCACACCAGGAGGGGCGGGAGCGGCCCGGGGGACCGAGGTGGGGGTGGGGGTAGAGCTAAATCCAGACGTCCTTGGCGCGGTGACTCCGGGCGAGGGGGACTTCCAACTGGTAGGAGTGCGAATCCCGGATTTCGGCGATGCGCCCGGCAGGCCTGCGTAGCTGGAAACGCGTTCGTTAATTATCGGCCCAGTTGAACTGGGTATTCCTTTGCCGCCTAAGCCCGTTAGTGTCGGCGATGTGGCAGTTGTGACTCCATGAGGCGTTGTCAAGCCGGTGCCCGTGCCGCCTGGCATCGATCCTGATGGCATGGCCATTCCTCCGGGCCATGCCATGAATTCGCTCGGTGTGTGGGATGGGGTGGGATTTGGGGTGGGATTCGGATTGGGGTTGGGGGTTGGGTTCGGATTGGGCTGGTCCCCGCCTTTCCCCGGGCCGGTACCGGTACCTGTACCTGGGTCTGGTGCAACGGCGGAAACAAGATGTGGGGGCTGTTCGACGGGGGTGAACGTGGTGTTCGCATCGGTACCCGCTCGGTACGTCTCCAAGACTGTGTTGTTCTGCACCGTGTATTCTGTGTATTGGGCTTGTAGTTTCGCGATTTTTGCGCTGTTCTGACCGTAGTAATTCGTCGCTTGCAAAATGGCTGATTCGGTTCGATTCGCCGTGATCGTAGGTAAAGGAACGATAGAATTTCGGGCAGTTGTAAATAGTTGCGCCTGAGTAGTTGCTTGCGCGCTCGCTTTTTGCAGTGCAGCGCCGTGTTGCTGCAAATGGGAGACAAGTTGGGGCGTTGTTTTTCGCAGTTGCAGACTTGCGGCACTTGACCAGTTGGAGACCAGTCTTTGGGAATGCGCTTCCACGCTACCGGCGAGACTTTGATAGGCCTCCGCCGAACTGCGGTAAGATGTGGCAGCCGCTTCCATGGGAGCAGCGCCCGGACCGGCGGTTAATTGTCCGGCGATTACTTCCGGTGGCAAGTAACTCATGTGCTGTCCTCGTGAGGTTAGCGTACCTGGAAATTGACTTTACAGAGTATCGGAAAACCTTTACAGAGTGACGGTGTTTTAGAGGAAATTCCTTGCCCCTTGCCAGTCTTGGGCGTTGTATTTGGCTGCCGATGCGCGTAGTGCTGCGGCATAGTTTTTGAACACAACTACGAGCTGATCCGCCGAAGCCTCGTGCTGTTGCGAGAATTGCCCGGTTTTCTCTGATGCGAGCATCGATACCTCGTCGGTACCAGCGGGAGCTGGAAATGTGGCCGCCGAATTGCTGCGTATAACACCAATGAACTGATCACTCAAGACCTCAACTTCTTGCGCTGCTTCTTCGAGCTGAGGAGTGTGCACCGAAACAGTGATAGGTGAAGGCATACCTCAACACCCTAGCGCTCTGATCGATGCCCGGATAGTTCATGGCCAAGAATTTATCGGTGAAATTTATGTGAACTGTGCTCTCGATAGAAATTAGGGTCATTGTGGTCAACTTTATCCTGCATGGGCGGGAGGTCGCGATGAGATACAAAAGCAACGTTGATAAATCAGCATAATCCCTGATAGTAGAGTTGTCGTGAGACAAATCGAACACCACTGAAATGGGCAATTGCGTCTCAATGATGCATGTAATCCCGACGCGGCTGGTCGAAAATGCGGTCTGGGCGAAGCGTGGGGCTTGACCCCTTGGGTTGGACACGCTGAATCCCAGGATGTTCCTGGGGGAAGCGAGATGATCCACCCCTATGGCAAGGAAAAGTTACCCTGATGAGTTCAAGCGGGATGCGGTTGCGTTGTATCGGGATACCGCTGGTGCGACGATCAGCATGATCGCTGCTGAGCTTGGCTTGAGCGACCCAACGTTATCGGCGTGGTGCAAGGCCCACGGTGTGCCGATTCGGCACCGTAAACCCGGTTCGGTTGCCGTAGGGGCCCCGGGTGGCGAGACCCCCGAACAAGCGGTGGCACGGCTCCATGCTGAGAACCAGGCGTTGCGTGCCGAGAAGACCCGGCTGGCCACCGAGCGGGACATTTTGCGGTCGGCGGCCAAGTATTTCGCTGGGGAGACGAACTGGTGAGTCGCTTTCAGTTCGTTGCCGATCACCGACACGCCTTCGAGGTGAAGCGGCTATGCCAGGTCGTCGAGATCGCTCGATCATCGTTTTACACCTGGTGTCAGGCAGCAGCCACGCGGGCAGCTCAAACCGCTGCTGATGCGGTGTTGGCCGAGCGTATTCGCGCAATACATGATCAGGACAACACCTATGGGTGCCCGCGGATCACCGCTGAACTCAACGACGGTGTTGCTGATACTGAGCGGGTCAACCACAAGCGAGTAGCCCGAGTCATGCGCGTAGCGGGGATCGCTGGGTATCGGTGCCGCCGCCGTGTCCGCACAACCAGACCAGATAAAACCACACAGAAATATCCTGACCTGCTTAAACGAGATTTCACCGCTTCTGAATCCAACAAGAGATACGTTGGGGACATCACGTACTTGCCGCTGGCTAGCGGCGCTAACCTGTATCTGGCCACCGTCATCGACTGCTGGTCTCGGCGGATCACTGGGTGGGCGATCGCAGAGCATATGCGCACCGAACTGGTCGAAGATGCCCTCAAGGCCGCCGAGGCGCTACGGGGCAGTCTGGGTGGTGCGGTATTCCACAGTGACCACGGACGCCAGTACACGTCACAGGATTTCGCGAAACTGTGTACCCGGTTGGGGGTCACCCAGTCCATGGGCGCTATCGGATCGAGCGCCGACAACGCCCTGGCTGAATCGGTCAACGCCGCCCTCAAACGCGAGGTCCTCCAAGACCGACACAGCTGGGACGACGCCCCCACCTGCCGACGCGAGGTCTTTCGCTGGCTGGCCCGCTACAACACCACACGACGCCACTCCTACTGCAACCAGCTCAGCCCCGCCACCTACGAGAGGACCCACCTATCCGCTACGCTGCCCCAAGCCGCCTAACCACAAATCCCGTGTCCAACCCAAGGGGTCAAGCCCCCGTGCTGGTTGGCGGTGTTTGGCTGAACTGGATAAGTGATGGGGCTGTCTGGTTACCTAAGGCCCGGTTCGGCTGAATTACCGCGGATGAATCGGCTGGTGTCCATGGTGGCCGGCCGATGGTCGCGAAGCCGGCGTGTTCGAACCGCGGGTCGCCGTGGCGTGGCCACTTGGGCGCCAACGTGGTGTGACCGCTCGCTGCGCCGGCAACAACAGCGACTGTGGTTGCGGCAGGTAGATCAGCGCCATCGGCTCTTCGTCGCGATCGGGCAGGGCAGGGGCGAAACGTTGCTGCCTGGTGACGTAGTGGTGGACGTGCGGTAGGGCGGCGGACGTAGCCTGCTCGCGGGGCTAGTCGTGCTGGTAGACCGAAAGGGCTGCTACGCCGGGGTGGGCGTGGGCAACATAGCGCATGGAGCCAGCCGACTATGCGGTATGCGCCGATTGCGGTGCTCGTTCCCGCGCGATGTGCGCGGTGGCGGCTGTGGTGCTGAGCGGCTGCTGCAGGGTGCGCTGGGAGCCAGGGGGCCATTGTTTGCATTCAAGCATCGGCGCGACCAGGCTGCGTACGGTTTGTTCCTCTATGTCTTTATTCGGCATCGGCCAGAACAACAGTGCCAGGACAACTCGGACCATCCACCGCCCGGCAAGCGGGTGATCCGGGTCGAGCCCCGCCAGCTTGACCGTGGCTGCAACCAGTTCGCGGGACGGCAGCACCGAACTGTTGGCACTGGGATGGGTGAGTGCACCCGCCAGCGCGGTGGCTGACACGGCGTTGGTGCGAACCGCGCTCAACGTACAGAGGATGGTCCTGACAATGCGCTCTTCGCCGCTGAACTTACTCACCTGTTCTTGCACGGCGGTGGCGATCTGCGTGGCTGTGCGGGCTAACAGGGCGCCGCGAATCGCGTGCTTGCCGCCCACATGGCGATAGACTGTCGCCCGCGAACAGCCCGTCCGATGCGCGATCGCGTCGACGTCAAGCCGATCAAATCCGTTCTCGGCGATCAACTCACACGCCGAATCGTAGATTCGTTCGACAACCAGCTTGCGGCGGCCTTCACCGGTCATCCAGTCCATGCCCACACATAGTACCTATGTAATGCATAGGTACTATGTGTCGAGATGAGCCACCCCATCGCGTTTGCTTCCCGGTCACGCGGCTATTGGTGGAATCCGGTCAAACACTGATTTCAGCTTGCAGTTCGATGGCGACAGCACCGATTTCAGATTTTAGCGAGCACGCCAGTCGGCCCTCGCGGTAGGTCACCTAGCGTCTGGCAACCTTTGAACCGCCGGCGCGGAAATGTTGAGTTCTGGGAGAAACCTCGCAATACTTTACGGCGCTCAGACGATCTGGGCTTGATCCATCGATTACGCGCCCTGTCTTGGGCCATAGGGAAATGGACGATAGCGGTGGTTTTTCCCGTGCGAGACGACTTGCCTGTGTCGGAAGGTCCCGAGGGCGTATCGGGTGACGACGCCGCGACTGCCGTGCCCGAGCAGGTTCGGGTTGCAGTTCATGTGGACTCATGGCTAGTCGAGGTGTCCCTGACGATGCACACCCCGCTCTCTATGGTCATGGAAGATTTGGTGCCCTTTTTACTCAACGCGCTGTCTGACGAGGGTCTTACCTCAACGTTTACCGCGACCGGGGTGTACTCGCTGGCTCCCGAGGGTGGTGCGCCGTTCGTTCGGTCGCAGACCCTGGCTGATCTTGGAGTTGTCGACGGTACTCGGCTCGTCCTTAGGCGGATTCATTCCACAGAGGTATTCAAGCCCCTCATTGAAGACGTCGCGGATGCGATCTCGGAGTTTAACGCCGTGAAGTTCGCGTCATTCACCACCGCGACTGCCCGGGCGCTGGGGTTGAGTTCGGTCATCGCTTTTTCGGTATTGGTGGCGGCGTTGGTGGTAATGGCGTGGTGGTCTGTCTCTACCTGGAGGTGGTGGCTGCCGCTTTCGGCGACACTGGCAGTGCTGCTCGTTGGCCTGGCGATCGTGGCCGAGCGACGGCGTTCTGCGACACAGCTTTCCTATGCGTTGGGGATAGCGGCATTGCCGTTGGCGTTCAGCGCTGGATGGGTCTCGGTCCCACCCTCAGGCGGGGTCGATGGGCAGTGGACCGCTGCTAATTTCATGGCCGCTATGTTCGCCGTGGTTGGAACCTCCCTGGCGGTAGCACGCTTGACCAGGATCGGAATTGTTGTGCATACCGCGGTGACATTGAGCGCCGGGTTCGCCGCGGCATCCGCGACTGTGCTGACGTTCACTCAGTTCGATGCACGCCATGTCGGCACCATGGTTGTTCTGCTCGGGATGATCCTGGTGGCGGCTGCGCCGGGCACGGCGCTGTTTCTGGCGCGGGTTCGTCCGCCGAGCTTGCCGGTCCCCGGTGAGAATATTGACCACAGTGTGCTCAACGAGGCCGCCATGGTTGTTGGAGTTTCCGATGCTGGGGACGACAACAGGGTGTCGGAGGTGGAGTTGTCCGACTCAGAGGACACCCTGTTAGAGCGGAGGTCGCGACTCGCCAACAAGTACCTCACCGGGATGTTCACCGCAGCGGTGATATCCGTGGTAATTGGAGCGGTCGCCGCTCTCGAGCCACATGGTCAATACTTCTACGGTGAATTGGCGGTCGCGGTGCTAACAGTGCTGGTTCTTGTGCTAAGAGGACGAACGTTGACCGACCGTGCGCACGCTATCCTCTTTTTCTTCGGGGCGTTTCTGGTGACAGCGGGTCTGTCAGTGACCGCAGTACTCGAAGTTGATACTCCAGCGAAGCTGTTGTCTGTGGTAGGTGCGGTCGTGGTGATTGGTGTGCTTGCGGTACTGAGCGGCATGCTGCTTGTTGGCGCTAAACTGTCGCCGATTACCTTGCGTCGTGTCGAGCAGTTGGAATTCATGTGCATCTTGTCGCTTGCGCCGCTGGCTTTTTGGATCGTTGGTGCCTACTCCGCCGTGCGGAACCGATGACCGTATTAATAGCGGGGGCCCGGCGATC
Organism: Mycobacterium sp.; assembly: GCF_965230835.1. GTDB lineage: Bacteria > Actinomycetota > Actinomycetes > Mycobacteriales > Mycobacteriaceae > Mycobacterium. The sequence continues at coordinate 334,365 of NZ_CBDDLW010000002.1, read as the reverse complement.
TGCCGCGGTGGCCGCGATTACGTCGGCTCTTGTAGTCACAAGTTCCTCGATACCGGCTCACGCATTCGTTTCCCCGCCCATCCCAGATATTGCCGCTGCCCCGAAGGACGAACCTCCGAGCCCGGAATTTCCGATGCGCCAAGAAACTCTCTGCGTTACCGGCGGTGTGCTACCGAATTCCGACCTTGCGCAAATGCCGCCGGCCGCGGTCTCGCTGCGCCTAGATCAGGCGCACAAGTTCTCGACCGGAGCGGGCGTAACGGTGGCCGTAATCGATACTGGTGTGAAGGCTCAGCCGCGACTACCTGGAATGTTGCCAGGCGGGGATTACGTCGCTGACGGCGACGGTTTTTCCGACTGCGATGGACACGGCACCATCGTGGCGGGTCTCATCGGTGGTGCTGGTTCGGGGACTGATGGATTCGTTGGGGTGGCGCCGGATGCTCAGATCATGGCGATCCGCCAGACATCGGCGGCATTCACGCTGGACAACAGCGCATCCAAACCCGACGATCCGAAAACGTCGCGCACCGCGGTCGACATTCGATCATTGGCGCGGGCGATCGTGCATGCGGCGGATTCCGGCGCTCGCGTTATAAACATCTCGGTGGCCATTTGCACAAAGTCTTCTGATCCGGGGGATCAGACAATGCTCGGAGGAGCGTTGAAATACGCTGTCGATAGCAAGGATGCGCTCGTGGTTGCCGCTGCGGGGGATGTGGGAGGTGGGGGAGCTTCTGGTGGCGTCTCTAATAAGTGTGCAAGCAACCCCGACGTGAACCACGTTAGTTCGCAGGATCCGCGCAACTGGGCGGACGTTGAGGTGGTGTCTTCGCCGTCGTGGTTTGACGACCTGGTGTTGTCGGTGGGATTTGTGCTTCCCGACGCCACTCGGGTGAAAGAATCGATGGCTGGACCGTGGGTGGATGTGGCCGCGCCGGGTTACGGGATCGTGTCGTTGGGCTCGGGCGACAACAGTACGTTGATCAACGGGATGCCAGGAAAGGACCGGTCTTTCGTTCCTATCGTTGGCAGCTCGTTTGCGGCAGCTTTCGTATCCGGAACTGCAGCGCTACTTCGTTCGCGGTTTCCCGAGTTGTCCGCGCATGAGGTGGTAGATCGAATTATCGCCACCGCGCACCCCCCAGCCGGGGGGCAGGTGGACAACGTTGTCGGTCACGGTCTGATCGACCCCCTGGCTGCCCTCACCTATGACATGCCGGCTGGGGGGCAACGTACCGGGACTGAGCACACCGACACATTAGCTATGCCAGCGCCAGATCCACCGCCCGATGCGCGACCAAAATCGACTGCGGCATTGGTAGCGGGTTTGGTTCTGGGGCTGATCACGGCGTTGTGGCTGATAATGCTGCTCGTGGGCATCAGCCGGCAACCTCGGCCATGACCCGTAACCAACGTCGCCGGTGGAGATACATTCAGCTCCTAGCTTTGCTGATGTGCGCAATGTGGGGGCTGGCTGTGGCCAGAGTGCTGCCGGCGCGGTCGGCAGGCATCGTCGTAGCTGTGGCCGGATTGGTGCTGCTGGTACCGGTGCGGGGGCGCAGAACACTGATGGACTGGTTCGTGGTCGCATTTGTCTTTATTTTTCGATTTCGGCGTTCGGCAGGTAGTCGCCTAGCTTCGATCAACAGCAGTGTGGTTTCGGAAACGGTCGGTGTCAGGTGGGAGGGCCAGACGCTGGTGGCCGTCCTTGAGGTGGCGCCGACGCTGGCGATGACTGCAGCAAACGGAAGAGCTGTCACCGCTGACGATGTGCTGCCCGTGCAGCTCGTGGCTCAATGCATGCGCCAGTATGGACTCGACCTTGCCATCGACATTATTTCCGCGGGCCAGCGCGTATCGTCGGGCTCGGACTACCGCACGCAGTACTCCGAGATCATTGGTAAGAGCCCCTTGGTTGGGCAACGCCGCACATGGCTTATTTTGCGGCTCAACGTTATCGAGAGTCTCGCCGGTATCGTTGCGCGTGGCCCGTCGCGCACCGCGGCACCGCGTGCGCTGGAAGCGGCCGCCCAGCGAGTGGCGCAGCGGTTGCGTGAGCAGGGAATCCGCGCCCATGCGTTGTCGGCGAAGCAGCTCGAAACGATGACCGAAGTGCTACTGGAGCCCACACCTCTGGATCAGGTGCGGGAAAGGTGGTCGGCCATGCGCGCTGACAAGGTATACGCGACAACATGTGTGGCTGACCCGGCGAAGCTATCGGATGTCCAGCTCGATAGATGGTGGGCATGGCACTCCGAAAGCACTTTGGTGGCAATCAAACTCATCAAGCCCGATGACCCCAGAGTGGGAGTGTTGGTGCGTTATGTTGCGCCAGCGCGGATTAGGCGTAGACATGTGCGTGCTGAACCAGGAGCGCTCTTCTGGACAACGGGGACCCAGCGGAGGGTATTCACGGCAACGCTGCCTTGTGGTGACCGCAGCTTCCCCGCTGACATCACCACCGTGCGTCTAGCCGATCTTGATGTTGTGAACGTACCGATCGGACCCGCCGGGCAAATCATCGGCCACGTCGACGGCGCCGCGGTAGCCATACCGCTGTGCGACCACAGCGAATACCCGAAGCGGCTGCGAATCGACGCCCGGGTACAGCTCGCGTTAGCTCACCAGATGGCGTTGCGAGCGGTTGCGACCGGCACGGTTGTTTCGGTTCACGCCGACAACCGCGCCCGCTGGGAGGGGCTTATCGCCGCAGTCAACAATCCGGATCTTCTGTTTCTTGCCACTGCCGGGGCCAAGCGAAGCGGTATCGCGGTGTTCGACGGTAAGTCAGTGAGCGCGGTGGCCGCGCGCACCGTTATGGTGTTGTCGCCGCCGCGGGACGGCCCGCCCGATGATGGGGTCGACCTAACTTTCGTGCAGAAGCAGGCCTCGGTGATGGAAGTCATCGTCGGCGACGACGAGCCTGTCATGGTTGCTATTGGGCGGAGTCCTGAGGAAAGTCGCTATCTGAACCTGGGTAGGAAGAACACGACCACACGGCCCGCCGGCCAATTGCAACAAGTACCAGATGAAGATGAGTCCACCGTGGAACGCCAACCGCGCCGTCGGCGGCTGGCGTCGGTGGCCGCGGCGATCGGACGTGTTCTACGGTTCGGGTCTCGGCGCCGTGCGCCGGACGCTTTGCCTGCTGAGAAAAAAAGCCGCTGGCGGCGCCGACGATTGGCCCGGAACACGCAGTACCAGCCGCGTCACGGTAGACGATAAGTCGGCTTGAGCGGCCGCTTTGATGAACGGGTAGCTTTCGCACCGTGACGTCACGCGCTCGTTGGCTGCGTTCACATGTCGGATTATGCATGCTCGCCGGCATCGACGATGTGCTGCCAATCCGCATCAAGGCGACGGGGGGTTCCCGGCGAAGCTTGGTGGGGTCTAGGCGTGGCCGTTGGTGTGTGGCAACGAGCCGATGCCATTAGTCGGCTGCCGGCATTCCAGCATCGGCGCGACCAAGCTGCGCACGGTCTGTTCTTCCATGTCTTTGGTCGGCATCGGCCAGAACAAGAGCGACAGGATGACCCGGACCATCCACCTTCCGGCAAACGAGCACTCTGGGTCTAGGCCTGCGAGCTTTGCGGTCGCCGCAGCCCATTCCCGCGTCGTGCAGCGCGAGCTGTTGGTGGTTGGGTGGGCCGCGCCTGCCAGCACTGTCGCTGACACGGTGTTGGCGCGAACCGCCTTCAACGTGAACAGTATCGTCGCGACGATCCGTTCTCCGCCGGTCAGTTCGGTAATTTTCTCCTGGACTGAAGCGACGATCTGAGCGGCTGTGCGGGCCAACACCGCGCCGCGAATCGCGTTCTTGCCGCCCGCGTGGCGATACACCGTCGCCCGTGAGCATCCTGTGCGTTGCGCGATTACGTCGATGTCAAGCTGGTCAAGTCCGCGCTCGGCGGCAACCTCGCAGGCCGAATCGTAGATTCGTTGGAGGACCAGCTTGCGCCGATCTTCGCCGGTTATCCAGTACGTGGGCTGTACGCTGCTAGCCACTGTTACATCTCCCAAGGTGGCTCTGTCTCCCGGTCCTATCTCACCGCGCGAATATAGCGCACGATTCGGCGGGGTTTGCTGTTCAGGCGAACATTCTCATATCATCATGAGACCGCGCGTGCTGTTTGTCTAGGTGCAGCAGCCGGTAGCCGGTTCTCGATGAGACAGAGACCGAGACGGCAAGACAACGATGTTTCTCGTTGTGGGTCTTGACATGCTCAGTGGCGCGGACGCAAAAATTTCAAGAGTTCTCTGGCAGCGCGTCGTAGACGAGATGCGAAGTCTTCATGCCGTGACGCCGACGCCGTCCGCTTCGGCTGCGATCGGCCGGGCGCAAGCGGGCGCCAGTAAAACGCCGATGCCGCCGAGACAGCAAACCCTGCTTGAGCATGAAATTGCCGATGCGCCTGCGGCTGAACCGCGGACGAGTCCGACTGATCGGTTCTTGTCGCGTGCAGTCGCTGCCGCGCACGTTGATGGACTGGATGGTCCCTTCATGACCGCGCGTTGGCGTATTGAGGACGACACCGGCTGTTCGTTGCGAGCTGGCCGGTCATCCCGAGTCAGCGTCCGAAGCCTGTGCAGCGTTCGGCAGACAGCAGCCGGATGGCTGCTGTCCACGCGTGGTGGGCTTTCGATGACGCACTCCGACCCAGACGTCGCCAGTACCGGCGTGGTCACCTGCGCACGCGCCTGGGCTGAGCGAGAGATTCAACGGATTGAGCTGGCGCAGTTATTTGCTGCGCTGCAGATGCATGGTCGAGTAAATTCGAGGCCCCACCGGCTGAGTTCATCAGGCAGCCATTCTGGAGCGGGTGCTCCCGGCTCCGGTGTTCGCAGTCCTCCCGAAACTCGATGCGGCCGGGCGACGGACGCTGGCCCATTTATATAGTGCAGATCTGCTAGCAGGTGTTGCCGCGCTTCGCGTGCCGCATTCCGTCGCCGCTACGGCCCTTCTCAATACATCGTAAGAGCTTTTTCCGTTGTGGTCGTGTCCGCCTACCATGAGCTCAGCGATTCTCAATTTCCTCGCATTGGTCGCGGCTTCGTTTCGGGTCACGGTTCGGATTGGCGGGTGTTGTCCCGGCCGCCGGTTCTGTTGCACCGTCAACCGCTATTTCTGTTTCATTCGCGAGGCTCGGCCCGTAGTAAATGTTTCGTCGCCTGGCTGCGCATCATCGCCCGTGTTGGACTAAGAACTGTCCCAATCATGCGGAAGGTGACCTTTCTTATCAGGCGAGGTCATCGAGGAACACCCCTCGGCTGGCCGATTTTGTGTGATTTATGTTACGCCCAAAGCGAATTCCCGGCACCTCGAAGGCTCCTGGGAAAGCCCTGGACAAATGTAGAGAAATTGTGACTTCGATCACATTATGTGTATTTTCGTATCAACGGAGACCACCCACTGCAGTGATCGTCCGGGCCAGACGGCAACTGGTGCGCAATTTAAGTTGTCAGGCAGGCATTACCCGTCGTTCGTCGGGTCCCCACAGCGGCTGAATGCCGCCGGGCAACGCCAACTGCGTAGCCGTGATGACGTCGGCCAGGTCGCGCAGTGCGGCATGCACCGCCGCGAGCAGTTCGGCCAGCTCGGTGCGATGCCCGTCGGTGATGTCGCGCTGCAGCTCGGCCGGATCTGACCGGCGCAGGCGCGTACTGATCTCGTCGACCACCCGCTCTGGACGCGACGACCCCGATGAGCCGGGCAATGCTCCGATGTCGGCCCGTAAGCGTTCCAGCTGGTACACCAGCGATCGCGGGTTCTGGGCGTCAAAAAGCATTAGTTCAGTCACCGCGGCAACACTGGCCTTGCCAACAGTACGTCGCCGGTAGATTACCGACGATTCGCACGCCACCAGGGTTGACTCGATGACGGTGTGCTCGGCAGCGGCGCTCCGAACCGTAGTTAGAGTGGCCTGCAAAAGCGCAGTTACCCAGAGGCCCCGCTCGATACGTTTGCCGATGTCCATCATCGTCCAGCTCACATCGTGAACCATCGACTCGGCGGCGACTCCGGACAGGGTGAGCATTCCTGCCAGCGTCTCCGCCTGAGCGGAGGCCAGCAGCGCGTCGGCCTCCGCGAGTGACTGCGGCGGATCGGACCTGTGCGCGACCGCGCGCTCTACGCCGGCCAGTACCATCCACGTGTCATTGGACAACTGATCGCGCACGGCTCTGGCCGCCAGGGCCAACCCTTCCACGGATTGAACGAGAGACCCCGACCGGTCCGGGTCCACAGTCAGTGACCACAACGTGGAGGGAGCTACGGCGATCATCTCGGCCCGGTCGTGAGCGCTGTCATTGCCCGCGCCGGTGTCGGTGCCGGTAATCTGGCCCAGCGCTGCCATCAGCACTGGCACGCACTCGCTTTCTTCCGCGTCTTGCTGGTGTCGGAAGACGTGGTAACGCTCGCGGGCCACTATCAGCAGTCGGGCCATGTTCTCCGCGCGTTCGCCATAGCGCCCCATCCAGAACATGTCGGAGAGCACGCGCGGGGAGCTGACCCCCCAGGTACCCGCCGCAGTCTTCGCCGGTGGCTCCAACGACGGAGGGGTCGCCGTCTCGGCGAGCGCACGCTCGGTAGGGCGTACCCACACATCTTTTGCTGCAACAGTCTGCAAGGTAGCCGCGGCGGGCCCGCTGGCCAGTACGTAGCCAAGGCCGCCGATCATCGGCGCATAGCCGCTACGTTGAGCAACGGTAAACAATCGCATGCCGACACTGGCAGACGACAACACACCGGCGTGATCGGTGGGCGCTACGGAGAACTGTGGCAGCTCCTGGCCGATCCACTGCTGCGGCATTGTCTCGACGCGGGCGGCTAGTTCAGCCAGCTGCGCACCTGAAAGCATGGGTCCGACGAGAGTTTGGCCACCCACTGTGGGTTTGATCAAGAGTGACGACAGATTGTTCAGCAGATGCGAGCGTTCGCTGCGGATGCCTCCCCAGTAAACCGGAGCGGTGCTCAGCAGCGGGGCTTCACCGAGTAAGCGCTCAGCGAGGTCGGGCATGAACCGAAGTAGTCCAGGGCTCTCCAAGATACCGCTACCCAGTGTATTGACAACCGTTACCGTTCCGCGGTGTTGTGCCTCCACCAAACCAACGACTCCGAGCTTGGAATCGGCGCGAAGATCCAGTGGGTCGACGTAGGCGGCGTCGACACGACGAAGAACAACGTCAACGCGCTTCAGGCTGCCCAGCGAGCGCATCCACAAAATGCCGTCGCGCACCACCAAGTCCGCGCTTTCCACAAGCGGGAAACCCAATAGCGTGGCAAGGTACGCGTGATCGAACGCGGTCTCTGAGTAGATGCCCGGGCTGAGCACGACCACCACAGGATCCTGCGCGACATCGGGTGCGGCATCAATAAGCGCCAGGCGCAGCGCCTGCGCGAACGGCGTAGTGGGTCGAGGCCCAATGTTCTCATACAGGTCGGGAATCGCATTCGCGACAACACGTCGGTCAGCGAGGGCGTAGCCCGCGCCAGACGGTGCCTGTGTCCAGTCCGCATTCACCGCAAAGCTGCCGTCCGGTAGCCGGCTGACGTCACAAGCGTGCATGAAAAGCTGGTGGTGCCCGGGTACCTCAATACCGCTGGCGGCGCGCACGTAACCGGGATGGGAGAATACCAACTCGGGTGGCAGGAGGCCCTCGGTAAGCAGGCTGCAGGGCCCGTACAGGTCAGCGAGCACGGCATCGAGCAAGCGTGATCGCTGAACCAGACCCGCCTCAAGCACCTCCCAATCGGCCGCGGACACCACCATTGGCAGGGTGTCCAGGATCCAGGGACGTGGTTCTGGGGGGTGGCCCACCGCAGCAACGCCGCGGTCGGAATCCACCCCCGTGTAGGTGATTCCGTCATTGTCGATCAGGCTGTGTACCACCGTGCGCAGCCGCTCCAGCCCGGCTCGGCCGCGCCCCGCAACCGCCTCGGCCAGTTCGGCCCATGCCGGTCGAACATTTCCAGCCTCATCGATGAATTCGTCGTGGCTGATTCGGAGTCCTTCTGAGCCGGCAGGCCGCACATCGAACAGGGCCTTCTGGGCGCGGGCAGCGCGGTATCCGGCTAGTAGGCGGTCGGCGTCGTAGCGGTCGGTGAACGCCGCTGACGATCCATCGGATTCGAGTGACACTTCTGCGGATACCATTACTGCAGCACGGTACGCACGCGTCTTAAGTCGAGAATGCCTGGCGCGCCGATGTCGGTGGATATCCGGGCTTGTTTTTCGCGGAGATCGGACATATCAAGTTTCCCCGGGGTGAAGCCGGTCGCTTCGAATCGGCGAGCGCGGCGCGCCTCGGCCTCGACGGCGTTGATGGGCGGCTTGTCGTAAGCGCGCCCGCCTGGATGGGCGACATGGTATGTGCACCCGCCTCGCGATGTTCCAGCGGTGAGGTCGATGAGTTCGAACTGCAAGGGCCCATCGACTGAGATCGTCGGATGCAGAGCACTAGGCGGCTGCCACGCCCGAAACCGCACACCACCCACGTTAATGTCGGGACTATCGGTGGCCAGCAGCGGTACTGGATAGCCGTTGCAGATCACCAAATAGCGGTGGCGATCGGCGCCGATGATGCGGACTTGGATGCGCTCTACCGACGAGTCGACGTAGCGCGCGGTGCCGGTAGCCGATGATTCCTCGCCGAGGGTGTTCCATGGCTCGATTGCCCCGCGCAGCTCGATCTCCACGCCGTCGAAGACGGCGGTCCCGATGCGCGGGAAGCGGAATTCGGTGAACGGGTCCAACCAGCTGGTTTGGAACCCGATATCGTGTGCGCGCAGGTCGGCGGCTACTTCGGCGATGTCGTGGATCAGGAAGTGTGGCAACAGGTATCGGCCGTGCAAGTTGGCGCCGTGCTGGATCAGTGGCGCGCGCTGCGGTTCCTCCCAGAACCATGCCACCAGCGAGCGCACGAGTAGTGACTGCACCATAGCCATGTGCAGGTGCGGAGGCATCTCGAACCCGCGCAGTTCTAGCAGGCCGAGCCTGCCGCGGGTGCTATCGGGGTTGAACAGCTTGTCGATGCAGAACTCAGCTCGATGGGTGTTGCCGGTTATGTCGGTGAGCAGGTGCCGCAGCGCGCGGTCGATCACCCACGGCTGAGCGGTGCCTTTCTTCGAAGACGATGTCAGGCGCGCAATCTCAGCGAACGCGATCTCGAGTTCGTACAAGGCGTCGGCACTACCCTCGTCCACGCGCGGCGCCTGAGACGTGGTGCCCACGAACCGGCCGGCGAATAGGTAGGACAGCGACGGGTGCCGCTGCCAGTACCTGAGTAACGAAACCAGCAGGTCCGGGCGGCGCAGCAGCGGAGAGTCGGCGGGTGTGATGCCGCCGAGGGTGATGTGATTGCCGCCACCGGTACCGCCGTGGGTGCCGTCTACGTCGAACGACTCCGTCGACAGCCGAGCCAGCCGTGCTTGTTCGTACAGGGTTTCTAACTGTCGTCGTTGTTCGGCGAAAGAGTCGGTAGGCGCGATATTGATCTCGATGACGCCAGGGTCTGGGGTAATCGTTATCGACTTTAACCTGGGGTCCGGCGGTGGGCCGTACCCCTCGACCACCACGGGGCAGTCCACCTGCGCCGCGGCGGCCTCAATACGTGCGATCAGATCGACGAAGTGCTCAAGCGCGTCGGTAGGCGGCATGAAGACGTAGAGCAGTCCATCCCGGACCTCGGCGACCATCGCCGTCGGCGGCGCGTCCTCGGGCTCTTCCACGACGGCTGCGGATATCTCCAAAGGGCTGGGTTCGGCCGAAAGTGTGCCGTCGATGCTCATCGGGTCTACGTCGAAGGACGGCCGCGGCGGACGCCAGCTGATCGAGTCCAAGGGGAGTCGTAGACCCGCCGGCGAATCGCCCTCGAGCAAAACGATGCGCCCGCGGCGCAGCCGCCAGTTCGCACTGGCCCAACCCAGGTCGTCGTCGCGGCGGTGCAAAGGAAGTACAAAAACGGCCGGGGCCGTTATGGCCTTGTCGAGGCGAGCCAGCAGAGCGGCGCGGCCGGCGGTGGTGTCAGGGTTGGTGGTGGCGCCGAGATCGTCGCCAGGCTCCACCGGTTCGCCGGCAGGCATTCGCACGGCGGCCACCAGCCGGCTCAGCGGATCTTCGAATGCGGGTCGCACCTGTGTGAAAGGAAGCCCGAGGCCCTGGGCGATTCCGGCGAGCACCTGGTAGGCCATCTCGTTCTGAACAGGTGCGTTGCCCCCGGTATGCGTGTCGCCCCAGGGGTCGGCAAGAAGGGAGTCGTTGATCCACAGTGGACTTCCGTCGGTGCGCCAGTACAGCGCAACCTGCCAGCGCGGCAACGGTTCTCCCGGATACCATCGGCCTTGCCCGCGCTGCACCAGGCCCTTCGGCGCCCACTGTGCTTTCAGGCGGGCGGCTAGATCGGATGCTCGTTCGCGCTTGTGCGGCCCGTCGGCGGCCGTTGTCCACTCTTCGTCGACTTGGTTGTCTACCGACACGAAGGTGGGCTCGCCGCCGAGGGTCAGCCCGACGTCGCCGTCCGCCAATCGTTGGTCGACACGCTGGCCGACCGCGCAGATCGTTCGCCATGCCTCGTCGGTGTACGGCAAAGTTACCCGCGGATCCTCGTGAACGCGTGTGACGGTGTTAGAAAATTCGAGCACCGTGTGGCAGATCTCAGTGCCGCCGCTGATGGGTGCGGCAGTGGCGGGGTGTGCGGTGGCTGCCAGGGGTATGTGGCCTTCGCCAGCGAACAACCCCGATGTCGGGTCCAGCCCGATCCAGCCTGCGCCGGGTATATACACCTCGGTCCACGCGTGCAGGTCGGTGAAGTCGGCCGCGGGTCCCGACGGTCCGTCGAGTGCCTCGACATCGGATGCCAGCTGTACTAGATAGCCGGAGACGAATCGGGCGGCCAGTCCCAACTGGCGCAGGATCGACACCAGCAGCCAGGCCGAGTCTCGGCACGAGCCGACGCCGGTGCGCAGTGTGAAATCCGGAGTCTGCACGCCGGCCTCCATCCGCACGCTGTACCGGACGTCGGCGTTGACGGCGTGGTTTAGCGCTACCAGGAAGTCGATAGTGCGAGTGCCTGCTGGAACTGAGAAATTGCGCACCCACTCCTGGACGATTTCGCCGGGACCTGACCCTTCGCCGCCTTCGTCGACCGGGCGCAAATATGGTTCGAGGTCATCGGCCAGCGTCTTCGGGTAGGCCAGCCCAGTCGAAGGCCATATCTCGGCCCAGTCCTCGATAAAGAAGTCGAACGGGTTGATCACTTTGAGATCGGCGATCAGCCCGACGGTGATCGTCAGCTGCCGCGTGGGATTCGGAAAGACAAGCCGTGCCAGGAAGTTGCCCAGCGCGTCTTGTTGCCAGTTGATGAAGTAATCGGTCGGCTCAATGTGCAGCGAGTAGGCCTCGATAGGCGTTCGGGAGTGAGGCGCCGGGCGCAGCCGCACGACGTGCGGATACACCTGGACCAGCCGGTCAAAGGTGTAGCTGGTGCGGTGCTCCAGCGCAACTTTGATGCTCATACTCGCTGATCTCATCACAGGAACCAGAACGCCGCAGTGCCGCGGTCCGGCGGCGCCTCGTTCGGGCCGGAAGTCTCGCGTGGCGTCGAGCCGTACTCGCTTGGAGACAGCCAGCGAAAAGTGATGGGGTTGGCCGGTCTCGATTTGCCGACGTTTGCAGAAAGCCGGGCCGCTTGGTCGGGGCTGGCTAGCTGATGTCGCGCAACCCTTGCTATACCGGCGGGGACCCCGGCGGCATACCGGCTGGGGGGCCTGGCTGACTTACCGGCGCGACGTGGCCACCCGAGAGCCTGCGGTAGGTGTAGACCTGGATCAGCGCGGCGACCGGAATGCCGACGAGCAGGCCTATCAAGCACAGCAGTTCGCCGATCACCAGTGCTGCGGACTGCACGATCCAGGACAGCAGACTGTTCCCGACATCGGAGCGGACGGTCGCGATGCTGGCCTTTAACGATTCGATTGGTGAAAGGGACCGGTCAACGGCGGCCACGACGGAAAACTGAGCGAGGAAAGCGATGATCAAGCCCGGGATGATGCACAGCACTGACCCAAGCGCGACGAGAACACCGACCAGTAATCCGGTAACGAGTGCCATGCCCAGATTGCGCGGTTTGAAAAATGTTCCGATGCTCACCGGTCGTCCATCGGCTATGTCAAGGCAGCCCGTCGCCAATCCAGCATGCATGAACAACGCCACGGCGAACACGACGATGTAGCCGAAGGTACTGATAATGCTCGCAACCGGCCCCAAGGTCACGTTCACTGCTGCGCCGGTATCGGTGTAGCTGGTGGTTGTGTCGTCCGAGAAGCCGATGATAATGACCGCTAGCACGCCGATCAGCGCAGCCAGCGCCGCTGCGTATGCAAGCACCGGAACAACCAGTGCTACGCCGTTCTGGGTGAATTTGTTCCACGACCAACTCACGGCATCGCCGATGCTGAACCCGGACTTTGGTGCGGTGCCGAAACCTGGCTGGGCTGGATAGCCGGGGGGCGGCGCACCGTAGCCGGGGGGTGGGGCACCGTAACCAGGGGGTGGGGGTGGTGGGCTATAGCCAGGCGGTGGGTATCCCCCGGGTGGCGGGCCGTAGCTGCCGGGCGGCGGGCCCCCGGGCGGACCATAGCCGGGGCTCGGCGGTGGAGCACCGTATCCCGGCGGCGGGGGTGGTGTTCCGTAGCCTGGCGGCGGCGGGTAGCCAGGCGGGCCCTGATTGCCGCCTTGGGGCTCAGCTGGGTTACCTGGATGCTCGGGAGGCTGGTTCATTGCCGTCCTAAATTGGCTTGGTAGTTCGCTTATGTCGGTACGCACGCGGAACCTAGCAAACCGGAACTTAGCAAATATGCGCTGAAATCGCGCGGATTGGAGCATTTCGCGTACGTGTCCGTTCACGCCGCCGCGGGTCTTAAGCTGTGGGTGTATGTCTGAAATCGTGTCCGACAGTCTTTTTGACCTGCCCGGTCCAACGACGACGACCGGTCATGGCTCAAACTTTTCGGGCGGGTCGGCCGGGGCGCCGCTGGCGGTACGGATGCGTCCGGCGTCGCTGGACGAAGTGGTGGGGCAGGGCCACCTGCTGGAACCCGGCTCGCCGTTGCGTCGCTTGGTCGAGGGCTCGGGTGTGGCATCGGCCATCCTGTACGGCCCACCTGGAAGTGGAAAGACAACGCTGGCGGCCTTGATCTCGCAGGCGACCGGCCGCCGGTTCGAAGCGCTTTCGGCGTTGTCGGCCGGCGTCAAGGAGGTACGGGCAGTCATAGAGAACGCCCGGAAGGCGCTTCTGCGCGGCGAGCAGACAGTGCTGTTCATCGATGAGGTGCACCGTTTCTCAAAAACTCAGCAGGACGCTCTGCTGTCGGCCGTCGAGAACCGGGTGGTGCTGTTGGTGGCGGCGACGACTGAGAACCCGTCGTTTTCGGTGGTGGCCCCGTTGTTGTCGCGATCGCTGATCCAGCAGTTGCGGCCGTTGATGCCTGACGATATCCGCGCGGTAGTGCAGCGGGCCATCGACGACCCTCGTGGCCTGGGAGGGCGGATCGCAGTCGAGCCAGAAGCTCTAGACCAGCTGGTGCGATTGGCGGCCGGTGATGCGCGCCGCGCGCTGACAGCGCTAGAGGTGGCTGCTGCGACGATCGGGTCAGCGACTCAGGAGGCCAGCGCTGTGGTCAGCGTCGAGACCATTGAGCAGTCTTTGGATGAAGCCGCGGTCCGCTATGACCGTGATGGTGACCAGCACTACGACGTGATCAGTGCCTTTATCAAGTCGGTGCGCGGCTCCGACGTGGACGCCGCGTTGCACTACTTGGCCCGCATGCTCGTCGCTGGGGAGGACCCCCGCTTCATCGCGCGACGTCTGATGATCCTGGCGAGCGAGGATGTCGGCATGGCTGACTCGTCAGCTTTGCAGGTTGCGGTCGCCGCAGCGCAGACCGTGGCGTTGATCGGGATGCCAGAAGCTCAGCTCACCCTCGCGCACGCGACGGTCCATCTGGCCACCGCGCCCAAATCAAACGCGGTAACGACCGCCTTGGCCGCGGCAGTGGCGGATGTCAGGGCCGGTAAGGCCGGCGTCGTGCCTGCCCATCTACGGGACGGGCACTACTCCGGTGCGGCCGCGCTGGGTAATGCGCGTGGCTACAAGTATTCTCATGATGACCCGGATGGCGTTGTTGCTCAACAATATCCGCCCGATGAGCTGGTGGGCGTTGACTACTATCGACCTACCGGTCGTGGTGTCGAACGGGAGATCGCAGGCCGAGTGCAGCGGCTGCGAGCGGTTATCCGCAAGAAAACGCGACGATGAAACACCCGGATCGATGGAGGTTGGTGAGTTAGCACGTTGGGCCGAACTCATCGCGCTCACACCAGCTCGGGCACCCTAAGGTGAGCGATCGCCAGCTCGAATTCAGCCACGTCAAGCACCTCGGCGCCCAAATCTCTGACGCGCCTGCTGCGCAGCTCGGTGGCGCGGTCGCGATTTCGGGCCATCGCCTCCATGCTGTCGAACGTGGAACATGACACTGCGCGCCGGCACGCTGGGTGGTCGAGCATCAGGCTGGCACTGCAGAACCCGTCTAGATGCTCCATCTCGGGAAGTACCCGTGTCCGGTAAAAGTCCAGCGATCGGTCGGTGTGATCCGGAACCACTTTGAGCCACGCGGCTCGCACGCATGCGCCATCATGCGAGCGGTGGTCGCGGTGCAGCAGAGCGATATCCCACTCTTCGACCCTGGCGCTGCCCGAGAACATCAGGGCGGCTCGGTCCCGAATCGGTGCGACCCGCTCGGCGCTGGTCCGCATTGCGTCCAACGTCTGCCACGAGCTGGTGGCGATGCATTCCCCGGACTCCCGGTCGACTAGTAGCGACAACCCGACATACCCGGGGATCTGCTGCAAGGCGGGCATCACGACATCACGTACATGCGCGATCCCGATGTCGACCGACAAGGGTTGCGCCTGGATGGTGGTAGAACGTGCGTACACGATCGGCCTCCTCCGTCGGGGCAGCGCCCCGGTGGCGCCACCGGTCCTAACAAATACCTTCCTCCTCCTGACTAGACCTGGCAATGGTTCTCCGGTGTTCTCCGGGGTTCTCCGGGCTTCTCCGGGGGTCTCGGTGGCTGCGCATTGCAACAGATTGGACGGTGGCTTATGCCCCGTTAGGCTGGGTTGGGTGAATACCGAGGTGCTAGACGTGGACACCGCGCGTCGGCGCATCGTCGATCTAACTGGCGCTTTGCGTGAATTCTGCGCTGCGCGCCGCAACGACCATCCAGATGGCCTGTGCAATGTCTTCGTGCCGCATGCGACCGCCGGAGTGGCCATTATCGAGACCGGTGCCGGCTCCGATGACGACCTGATCGATACGTTGGAGCGGCTGTTGCCCCGCGACGACCGCTACCGGCACGCGCACGGTTCCCCGGGACACGGTGCTGATCACGTGTTGCCGGCAATAGTCGCTCCGTCGGTGACGGTGCCGGTCTCTGGTGGTGAACCGTTGCTCGGCATCTGGCAAAGCGTCGTTCTGGTCGATCTCAACCGCGACAATCCGAGGCGGTCGGTGCGATTGAGCTACCTGGCCGGCTAGGACGACGCCTGGCACCAGGCCGGTACTGTGTGCGGTCGAAATGCGTCTACGGACAGCCACCCAGCGGTCCGACGAATAGGCTGGGAATTGGCCGCCGCCATGAGACCGATATGGCGGAGGCGCCACAGGGACGTAAGGAAGCGAAGAGAGAGTGCAGACACACGAGATCAGGAAGCGGTTCCTTGATCATTTCGTGAAGGCGGGTCACACCGAGGTGCCGAGTGCCTCGGTGATCCTCGACGACCCCAATCTGTTGTTCATCAACGCCGGCATGGTCCAGTTCGTGCCCTTCTTCCTGGGCGCCCGCACACCCCCGTACGCGAAGGCCACCAGTATCCAGAAGTGCATCCGCACTCCCGATATCGATGAGGTGGGTATCACCACCCGGCACAACACGTTCTTTGCCATGGCCGGCAACTTCTCTTTCGGCGACTATTTCAAGCGTGAGGCCATCGAACTGGCCTGGGCATTGCTGACCAACAGCATCGCTGACGGCGGCTACGGGTTGGATCAAGAAAAGCTCTGGGCCACGGTGTATCTCGACGACGACGAGGCCGCGGGGCTGTGGCAGGAGGTTGCCGGTCTGCCAGTTGAGCGGATCCAGCGTCGAGGCATGGCCGACAACTACTGGTCAATGGGCATTCCTGGCCCCTGCGGCCCGTCGTCGGAGATTTACTACGACCGAGGGCCCGAATTCGGCGCCGAGGGCGGTCCGGTGGTCAACGAGGACCGATACCTCGAGATCTGGAACCTCGTGTTCATGCAGAACGAGCGCGGTGAAGGTACCAGCAAAGAGGACTACGAGATCCTCGGGCCGTTGCCCCGCAAGAACATCGACACCGGCATGGGTGTCGAGCGGGTCGCGCTCGTCCTGCAAGATGCGCACAACGTCTACGAGACCGACCTGCTGCGCCCCGTCATAGACCTGGTTGCCGCGCGCGCGCCTCGCGGTTATGACGTCGGTAACCACGAAGACAACGTGCGCTACCGCATCATCGCCGACCACAGCCGTACTGCGGCGATCTTGATTGGCGACGGTGTGAGCCCTGGCAATGACGGTCGCGGCTATGTATTGCGCCGCCTGCTGCGCCGAGTTATCCGCTCGGCCAAGCTGCTAGGTATCGACGCACCGATCGTTGGCGACCTGATGGAGACGGTGCGCGATGCGATGGGCCCGTCATATCCTGACCTGGTCAACGACTTCGAGCGGATTAGTCGCATTGCCGTTGCCGAGGAGACGGCATTCAATCGCACGTTGACAGCGGGTTCGAAGCTGTTCGATGAGCTAGCAGACGCCACCAAATCCTCAGGTGCCGCCGTAGTATCCGGCTCGGACGCATTTACCCTGCACGACACCTACGGTTTTCCGATCGAACTTACTCTCGAGATGGCGTCCGAAGCCGGGTTGGCGGTCGACGAAGCTGGATTCCGCGAGCTGATGGCCGAACAGCGTCAGCGTGCCAAGGCCGACGCCGCCGCCCGTAAACACGCGCATTCCGACCTGACCGCATACCGCGAGTTGGTCGACGCCGGCCCTACCGAGTTCACCGGGTTCGACGAGTTAACGTCCGAAGCGCGGATTCTAGGCATCTTCGTCGATGGCAAGCGAGTTCCGGTCGCTGCGCATAGCCTGAATAGGGAAGCTGTCGACGGAATCCGAGTCGAACTGATTCTGGACCGCACACCGTTCTACGCCGAGTCCGGTGGGCAATTGGCTGATACTGGCGCCATCACCGGAGCAGGTGCTGGCGCGAGTGCGCGCGCTGCCGTCACCGACGTACAGAAGATCGCCAAAACCGTTTGGGTGCATCGGGTTAATGTTGAGTCGGGAGAATTCGTCGAGGGCGACACGGTGATGCTGGCGGTGGACGAGGGCTGGCGGCGGGGCGCTACGCAGGGACACTCCGGTACTCACATGGTGCATGCGGCGCTGCGGCAAGTGTTGGGGCCCAACGCGGTTCAGGCGGGGTCGCTGAATCGGCCCGGTTACCTACGGTTTGATTTCAATTGGCAGGGTCCGTTGACCGCGGACCAGCGCACCCAGATTGAAGAGGTCGCCAACGAGGCTGTGCAAGCCGATTTCGAGGTGCATACTTTCACCGAGCAGCTCGACAAGGCCAAGGCGATGGGGGCGATGGCGCTGTTCGGCGAACACTATCCCGACGAGGTGCGGGTGGTGGAGATCGGTGGGCCGTTTTCCCTGGAGTTGTGTGGAGGCACGCACGTGCGCAACTCGGCGCAAATCGGTCCGGTGACGATCCTGGGCGAATCGTCGATCGGCTCCGGCGTGCGTCGGGTCGAGGCCTACGTTGGGTTGGAATCGTTTCGCCACTTGGCCAAGGAACGCGCGCTGATGGCCGGGCTAGCTTCGTCGCTGAAGGTTCCGTCCGAAGAGGTGCCTGCCCGAGTAGCCAACCTGGTAGACCGGCTCAAGGCTGCGGAGAAAGAACTTGAGCGCTCCCGGCTGGCGAGTGCGCGAGAAGCTGCGGCTAGTGCCGCTGCCGGCGCCGAGCGCATAGGCAACGTCCGCGTGGTAGCGCAGCGGATGTCAGGCGGGATGAATGCTGCTGACCTACGTACTCTTGTCGGCGACATCCGCGGCAAGCTGGGTAGTGATCCTGCGGTGGTCGCCTTGATAGCTTCGGAGACGGAGGGCTCAACGGTGCCGTACGCCGTGGCGGCCAATCCGGCTGCCCAGGACCTCGGGATCCGCGCCAACGATCTGGTCAAACAACTTGCTGTGGCGGTAGATGGCCGCGGCGGCGGCAAGTCCGACCTTGCGCAGGGTTCGGGCAAGAATCCAACCGGTATCGACGCCGCGCTCGACGCAGTACGTGCAGAGATAGCGCGGGTCGGTTGAGTGGCCAACGTACAGCATCGGTTGCCCGACCGGCCCGGCGATCCAGACCATGATGCCGGGCGGGGACGCCGGATCGGCATCGATGTGGGCAGTGTGCGCATCGGGGTAGCATCCAGTGACCCGGACGGCATCCTGGCCACTCCGGTGCAGACGGTACGCCGCGACCGTTCGGGCCAGCACCTGCGTCGGCTGGCTGCGCTGGCGGCCGAACTGGAGGTCGTCGAGGTGATTGTGGGACTGCCGCGGACGCTAGCCGACCGCACCGGCGCTTCGGCCCGTGACGCGATCGATCTGGCTGAAGCGTTGGCCCAGCGTGTTGCTCCCATTCCGGTTCGGTTGGCCGACGAACGGCTGACCACCGTCAGCGCGCAGCGATCTTTGCGCGAGGCGGGCGTACGATCCAGAAACCAACGTGCAGTGATCGACCAGGCTGCCGCAGTGGCGATTCTGCAGGGCTGGCTGGATCAACGCCGCACTGTGCTGGCCGGTCGGGCCGCTGAGGAAGGCACCGATGCCTGAGGGCGGCCCCCGTCGCGCGGTGCCGGTAGCGGTTGGGCCGCACAGCCATCGGATCAAGCGTGTCGATCGGACCCGGCAGCGACGGGCGCGGCAGCGCCGTCGGCGGCGCGTCGCTGGCGGGTTTGTTGTCGCTGTGCTTGTTGCAGTCGTTGTGGCGGCCGTGTTCGTTGGGTCGAAGCTGTTGGCAACGTGGAACTCTGGCAACGACTACACAGGCGTCGGAAAGCGCGACATCGTGATCCGAATACGCGCTGGTGACTCGACCACCGCGGTAGGGGAGACGTTGCGCAAACGCGGCGTCGTTGCCACCGTCCGTGCATTCCTTGAGGCCGCTCACGGTAACGCCGCGATTTCGTCGATCCAGCCCGGCTATTACCGGACCCGAACCGAGATCCCGGCGGCCGCGGCGGTCGCCAAACTGGTGGATCCGAAAAACAGGGTGGGGAAGCTGGTAATTCCAGAAGGGCGGCAGCTCGACGACACCACCGACATGAAGACGAACAAAGTAAACCTTGGAATATTTTCCTTGATCTCGCGTGCCACGTGCGTAGATCTGGACGGGATCCATCGCTGCGTCTCAGTATCTGACCTTCGCTTAGCGGCACGTAAGAGCACGCCTGCCAGGCTGTCGGTGCCGTCCTGGGCGCTTGAGCCCGTGATGGAACTCGGCGACGATCATCGCCGGATTGAGGGGCTTATCGCACCGGGCAGCTTCAATGTCGACCCGGCAGCCTCGGCGGAGACTACCTTGGCAAACTTGATCAGCGCCGGCGCTGCGAAGTATTTGCAATCCGGGCTGGTGGGAACAGCTAATGCGCAGAGCCTGTCGCCCTACGACATCCTCGTTGTGGCTTCTCTTGTGCAGCAAGAATCTTACGTGCGGGATTTCGCGAAGGTGGCGGAAGTTATTTTCAACCGGCTGCACGAACACCGTGCGCTTGAATTTGACTCCACCGTGAACTATCCGCTGGACCGCCGGGAGGTTGCCACCACCGACGCTGACCGGACCCAACGAACACCGTGGAACACCTACATGTCCGAAGGGCTGCCGGCAACCGCCATCTGCTCGCCAGGCGTTGACGCGCTACATGCCGCTGAGCACCCCGCGCCGGGCGACTGGCTCTACTTCGTCACCATCGATGGCAACGGGACAACCTTGTTCACCAGGGATTATCAACAGCATTTGGCGAATATCGAGCTGGCAAAGCACAACGGTGTCCTCGACAGCGCGCGCTAGCAAGCCAAACGCACAGGGCGCCAGAAAGGCCGGGGTTCTGGGCTTGCCGATCGCCCATTCCCGTTCCCCGCAGCTACATTTGGCGGCTTACCGTGCTTTGGGGTTGGATGGCTGGACCTACGATCGCATCGAGTGCAGCGCTGAGCAGCTGCCCGCGGTCGTCGCTGATTTCGGACCGGAGTGGGTTGGTGTCTCGGTCACGATGCCGGGCAAATTCGCAGCTTTGGAGTTTGCCGACGAGCGCAGCGCCCGCGCGGCCCGGGTCGGCTCGGCCAACACGCTGGTACGCACCGCGGGTGGCTGGCGGGCCGACAACACCGATATCGACGGCGTTGCGGGGGCATTGGGGCCATTAGGGCCATTAGGGCCATTAGGGCCATTGTCGGGACGTACCTCGGAGCGTGCCCTGGTTTGTGGGTCAGGCGGCACCGCGCCAGCGGCGGTCTTGGGGCTCGCGGAGCTTGGTTTCGCCAACATCACTGTTATTGCGCGGAATCCGGACAAAGCCACCCGGTTGGTGGAGCTGGGCGAGCAAGTTGGCGTGGCGACCCGGTTCTGCGGGCTGGACAGTGACGGGTTGGCCGCCGAGGTAGCAGCCGCTGCGGTTTTGGTGAGCACTATCCCTGCGAACGTGGCGGCGCGGTATGCGGGTGTGTTCGCTGCTATCCCGGTGCTGTTGGATGCGATCTACGATCCGTGGCCCACACCGCTAGCCGCCGCGGTGACCGCCGCGGGAGGCCTGGTGGTCAGCGGCTTAGAGATGCTTTTGCATCAGGCGTTCGCGCAAGTGGAACAGTTCACCGGGCAGCCTGCGCCCCGTGATGCGATGACTTGCGCGCTGGCGCTATCGGATTAACCTGCCCCGAAAGGGGGATGGGTATGCGGATTGGCGTGTCCGGTGCATTGGCCGGTTTGGTTCTTGCCTGGCTTGCGGTACTGAGCTGGTACGACATTCGGGAACGTCGGCTACCAAATGTTTTGACTCTGCCCGGCGCCGGTGTGATTCTGCTGACCAGCAACGTGGCCGGCCGTGGGTTCGCGACACTGGTCGGAGCGGCAACATTGGCTGGTGTCTACCTGTTGGTGCACCTGGCGGCACCAGCGGCGCTGGGTGCTGGCGACGTCAAGCTGGCGATCGGCCTCGGTGGACTGGCTGGCTGTTTTGGTCTCGAGGTGTGGCTGCTAGCGGCGCTGGCTGCGCCGCTCCTGACAGCGCTGTTTGGAATGATCGCGGCGCTTCGCCAGTCAGGGCCGACGGTGCCTCATGGTCCCTCAATGTGCCTGTGTACCGCCGCGGCGGCGGCGCTGGCCGTCTACTGAGCGTTGTCGGCGCCGGAACCAGGGTTTGGTGGTGGCCGCACCGCGCGTGGGAAGATGATCACGTGTTGCGCTGGATCACCGCCGGGGAATCGCACGGGCGTGCGTTGGTGACCGTTGTCGAAGGGATGGTTGCCGGCGTGGAAATTACCTCGGTAGACATCTCTGAACAGCTGGCTCGCCGCCGGCTGGGTTACGGCCGCGGTGCGCGGATGGCGTTCGAGCGCGACGCGGTGACCGTGCTGTCCGGGGTACGGCATGGCAGTACGTTGGGCGGTCCTATCGCGATCGAGATCGGCAACACCGAATGGCCGAAGTGGGAAACCGTGATGGCTGTCGATCCCATTGACCCGTCGGAGCTGCGGGACCTGGAAGGGTCGGCGCGCAATGCCCCGCTGACCCGGCCGCGGCCGGGTCATGCCGATTACGCCGGCATGCTCAAGTACGGTTTCGATGATGCGCGGCCGGTGTTAGAGCGAGCTAGTGCGCGCGAAACCGCCGCCCGCGTGGCGGCTGGGACGATTGCCCGAGCGTTTTTGCGACAGGCGCTCGGTGTCGAGGTGCTTTCGCATGTTGTCGCCATCGGCGCCTCGGCGCCCTATGACGGTCCACCACCGCGACCCGAAGACCTACCCGCGATCGATGCAAGTTCTGTTCGTGCTTTCGACGAGCAGAGTGAAAAGAACATGATCGCTGAGATCGAGGCGGCCAAGAAAGACGGGGACACTCTGGGAGGTGTGGTAGAGGTCGTAGCAGTGGGTCTTCCGGTTGGGCTGGGCTCTTTTACCAGCGGCGACAATCGGCTGGATAGCCAACTCGCGGCGGCGGTCATGGGTATTCAGGCGATCAAAGGTGTCGAAATCGGCGACGGGTTCGAGACCGCGCGCCGTCGTGGCAGCCGCGCCCACGACGAGATGTATCCCGGCTCCGATGGAGTGGTCCGCTCGACCAATCGCGCAGGTGGACTCGAAGGCGGGATGACCAACGGTCAACCGTTGCGCGTGCGCGCGGCCATGAAGCCGATCTCTACTGTGCCGCGGGCTTTGGCGACCGTCGACATGGCTACCGGCGACGAGGCCGTCGCCATCCACCAGCGATCCGACGTCTGCGCGGTGCCCGCAGCCGGAGTTGTGGTCGAGACGATGGTGGCGCTGGTGTTGGCCCGTGCAACGCTGGAGAAGTTCGGCGGGGATTCGCTTACCGAAACTCGGCGCAATATCGAGGCATACCAGCGTGCGGTAGCTGACCGCGAATCAAACGTGGGTCACGTCCGGGTGTCGGGGGAATAGGCGCGGTGGTACCCGTAGCGGTGTTGGTGGGGTTGCCGGGTTCCGGTAAGTCCACGATCGGGCGGCGGTTATCCAAGGCGCTCGGGGTCGGTTTGCTCGATACCGACGTGGCGATCGAGCAGCAGACCGGACGCAGCATTGCCGAGATATTTGCCGCTGATGGCGAAGAGGGGTTTCGACGCATCGAGGAGGAAGTCGTGCGCGCTGCACTGGCCGAACACGATGGCGTTCTTTCGCTCGGTGGCGGCGCGGTGACCAGTCCCGGGGTGTGTTCGGCCCTTGCCGGCCATATGGTCGTCTACCTGGAAATAGGTGCTGTAGAAGGCGTGCGGCGCACCGGCGGCAAGTCGGTGCGGCCTTTGCTCGCCGGACCCAACCGTGCTGACAAGTACCGCGCTTTGATGTCCCAGCGAGCCCCGTTGTACCGACAAGTCGCGACAATCAGGGTCGACACCAACCGCCGTAATCCGGGGGCCGTGGTTCGCTACATCGTCTCGCGGTTGCAGTCCACCACTCCCACTTCCGCCTCAGATAAGGCCGCCGAATGACGGACAACCACGCACCGGTCACCATGCGGGTGGCCGTCGACCCCCCCTACCCGGTGGTGATCGGCACCGGCTTGCACGATGAATTGGACAAGCTGCTTTCCGGCCGGCACCGGGTCGCCATCCTGTATCAACCGGTGCTGGCCGAGACGGCGGAGGCGATCCGTGGTCGCCTGGCAGAAAAGGGCGTCGACGCGCATCGCATCGAAATCCCAGACGCCGAAGCCGGGAAGAATCTTCCTGTCGTGGGATTCATCTGGGAAGTTCTGGGCCGCATCGGAATTGGTCGCAAAGACGCACTCGTTAGCCTTGGCGGCGGCGCCGCTACCGATGTTGCCGGGTTCGCTGCAGCCACCTGGCTTCGCGGAGTCTCGATCGTGCATGTGCCGACAACGTTGCTGGGTATGGTTGACGCGGCAGTTGGCGGCAAGACAGGTATCAATACCGAAGCCGGCAAGAACCTGGTCGGCGCGTTTCACCAGCCGCTCGCCGTCCTGGTCGACTTGGCGACCTTGCAGACTTTGCCGCGCGACGAAATCGTGTCCGGCATGGCAGAAGTCGTCAAGGCGGGATTCATAGCTGACCCTGTTATCTTGGATCTCATCGAAGCCGACCCGCAGCTTGCCTTGGATCCGGCAGGTGACGTACTACCAGAGCTGGTCCGGCGTGCGATCACTGTCAAAGCAGAGGTGGTCGCCGCCGATGAGAAAGAATCGGCACTGCGCGAAATCTTGAACTACGGTCACACTTTGGCCCACGCGATTGAGCGACGAGAGCAGTACAAGTGGCCGCACGGGGCCGCTGTGTCGGTAGGCCTGGTATTCGCGGCAGAGCTCGCGAGACTCGCCGGGCGACTCGACGACGCGACCGCCGAACGGCACCGCACGATCCTGGCTTCGCTGGGCCTGCCGGTCGGCTACGACCCAGATGCATTGCCGCAACTGCTCGATTTCATGGCGGGGGACAAAAAAGTCCGGGCCGGTGTGCTTCGGTTCGTGGTTCTGGATGGTTTGGCCAAGCCGAGCCGGTTGGAGGGGCCGGATCCGTCGCTCCTGGCGGCTGCCTACGCTGGGCTGGGTGCGTCATGAGTAAGGCAACAGCGCCAGTGGTCGTGAACGTCATCAACGGCCCGAACCTGGGCCGACTGGGCCAACGCGAGCCCGATGTCTACGGCAGCACTACCCACGACGAGCTGTCCGCGCTGATTGAGCGTGAGGCCGCTGAACTGGGCCTCAAAGCTGTTGTGCGGCAGAGTGACAGCGAGAATACATTGTTGGAATGGATACATCGGGCGGCTGACGCCGGGGAGCCGGTGATCCTCAACGCGGGTGGCCTCACGCACACTTCGGTGGTGCTTCGCGACGCCTGCTCCGAACTGACTGCTCCACTGATCGAGGTGCACATTTCCAATGTGCACGCCCGCGAGGAATTCCGGCACCACTCTTATCTCAGCCCAGTCGCCACTGGAGTCATCGTTGGGCTTGGGATCGATGGCTATCTGCTTGCCTTGCGGTACATTGCCAGCCGTTTTGTGGACTAGCGGCTAATTCTTCGTCGGCTCTTCCCCGAACGGCTTGATCTGGTTTGCCTCGGTGTGGATTACTTCGGTGGGGGCTTCGCTCGAGGTTGTCGAGATGACATTGGTCGCGTCGTCGCGTTCGGCCGTGGCTATGGCTGCTGTGGGTTCGTCTTGCCGGGCTCCGTCGGCGTCAAGTGTTATCTCACCGGTCGGCGTGTCATCGGCGCGGACGGCAGCGAACACGTCGGTGTCGGCGCGCTCGCGCTCAGCGGCAAGCCCGTGATGCCTAACAGGGATCTTGGCGAGCTGCCGGTCCACTTCCCAGCGGCCCACGGCAACGCCGGAGAGCGCGGGTACGAAAACCAACAGTGCGGTGAAGGCGGCGAATGTCGACAGCTCGCTAACGAGCCCGCCGACATAGAGGCTCTTGTAAAACAATGAGATGAGCCAGGCGGCCGCGCCACTGGTCACGCCCGCGACTAGACCAGCCAGCAGCCAGGTCATTGCCAGGTCCTGGCGGCGATCCGGGTCGGGGTTCGCCTTGGCATCGGCAAGGCCGTCGAGTAACCCCCACGCAATCACGCCGATGAGGAAAAACAGCAGCAGCACCAAACTGATCAACCCGGAATGCGCCGGCCATGCGTTGATCAATGTCCCTTGAAACAGGCGGACAACGACCATTGCGGCAGCGAAAACCACGCCGCGCAGCATCCAGGTAGTCATGAGGCATCAGCGTAGCGAGTACCGTCAGTGGGCGTGACACATTCCCAGCGCCGAGACAATCTCAAAGCAGGGCTCCTTGCCGCCGATCTGGATGCGATGCTGGTCACCGATCTGATTAATGTGCGATATCTGACGGGATTCACTGGGTCCAACGGCGCGTTGTTGGTGTTCGCCGACCAGCGCGAGGCTGTTTTGGCAACTGACGGCAGGTATCGAAGTCAAGCCGCGCAGCAAGCACCGGGGCTCGATGTGGCGATCGAACGGGCCTGCGGGCCCCACCTGGCTGGGCAGGCGGCTGCAGAAGGTGTGCAGAAGCTGGGTTTCGAGAGCCACGTCGTCACGGTGGATGGTTTGGATGCCCTTTCGGGCGCGCTGGACGAGCGGAAGTCTGGCAGGCAATCGGGCGCGACCACGGAGTTGGTACGGGCATCCGGGACGGTGGAAGCGTTGCGCGAGGTCAAAGACGCCGGAGAGCTAGCGCTGCTGCGATTGGCCTGCGAAGCGGCTGACGCCGCGCTGGTCGACTTGCTGGACCGGGGCGGTCTGCGGCCGGGGCGCACCGAACGCGAAGTGAGCCGCGAGCTAGAAGCTCTGATGCTCGACCATGGTGCTGACGCGGTGTCGTTCGAAACGATCGTTGCCGCTGGGCCGAACTCGGCGATCCCGCATCACCGGCCGACCGACGCGGCACTCAAGTCGGGTGACTTCGTCAAAATTGATTTTGGTGCGCTGGTCGCGGGCTACCACTCCGACATGACCCGCACTTTCGTGCTCGGCCCGGCGGCCGATTGGCAGCGTGAAATTTATCAGCTGGTCGCTGCGGCGCAGCAGGCCGGACGGGACGCATTACGGCCCGGGGCCGGCTTGCGCGATGTGGATGCCGCAGCGCGCGAGCTGATTGTCGAGGCTGGCTACGGTGAGCAGTTCGCCCACGGTCTGGGGCATGGCGTTGGCTTGCAGATCCATGAAGCGCCCGGCATCGGCGCCAGGTCCGCCGGTACACTCCGTGGGGGTTCCGTGGTGACCGTGGAGCCCGGCGTCTACCTGCCAGGCCGTGGCGGTGTCCGGATCGAGGACACGTTGGTAGTAAGCGGCGGAACGGCAAAGACGCCAGAACCTACCGGGCAGACCCCCGAACTGTTGACCCGGTTCACCAAAGAACTGACCATCCTCTAGGAGACTCAACGACCGTGGCGACCACTGCCGACTTCAAGAACGGACTCGTCCTGGTGATCGACGGACAGCTGTGGACCATCACCGAGTTCCAGCACGTCAAACCAGGGAAGGGCCCAGCCTTTGTTCGTACCAAGCTGAAGAACGTGTTGTCGGGCAAGGTTGTCGACAAGACGTTCAATGCAGGTGTGAAAGTGGACACCGCCACCGTCGATCGGCGCGACACGACCTATCTCTATCGCGACGGCTCGGACTACGTGTTCATGGACAGTGAGGATTACGAACAGCATCCATTGCCGGAGTCCTTGGTGGGCGATGACGCGCGGTTTCTGCTGGAGGGCTTACCTGTGCAGGTCGCATTTCACAATGGGGAGCCGCTGTACCTCGAGCTGCCGGTGACCGTGGAACTCGAAGTTACTCACACCGAGCCGGGTCTGCAGGGCGACAGATCCAGCGCAGGCACCAAGCCAGCCACTTTAGAGACCGGTGCACAGATCAACGTGCCTCTTTTCATCAACACAGGAGACAGGTTGAAGGTGGATTCGCGCGACGGCAGCTATCTGGGACGAGTGAACGCATGAGCACCGCTTATGCCTGACGGCGAGCCGGGCAAGCCGACACGGCTTATCAAAGGACGCCATCAGGCCCGAAAACGCGCTGTTGACCTGCTTTTCGAAGCCGAGGCTCGGCGAATGAGCCCCAACGACGTGCTCGACGGCCGTGCCGCACTAGCCAACGCAAACCGCGACGTAGCACCGTTGCACCCCTATACGGCACTGGTGGTTCGGGGGGTCAGTGAGCATGCCGCGCATATCGATGAACTGATCAGCTCCCATTTGCAGGCTTGGACACTGGACCGGTTGCCCGCGGTGGACCGGGCCATATTGCGAGTTTCGGTGTGGGAACTGCTGCATGCGGAGGACGTGCCGGCGGCGGTCGCTGTCGATGAGGCAGTTGAGCTGGCCAAGGAGCTGTCCACCGACGAATCACCGGGTTTCGTCAACGGAGTGCTGGGCCAGGTCATGCTGCTGACCCCGCAGATCCGTGCGGCCGCTGAGGCAGTCCGGGGGTGTGACTCGCGACTGTCGGAGA
Source organism: Mycobacterium sp. (assembly GCF_965230835.1). Lineage (GTDB taxonomy): Bacteria > Actinomycetota > Actinomycetes > Mycobacteriales > Mycobacteriaceae > Mycobacterium. Next base: position 306,491 of record NZ_CBDDLW010000002.1, on the reverse strand, counting down.
AGCACGGATCGCGCTAATGGGCCGGCTTCAGTTGCGCGTCGTTGTGGCTGCTTGGTTGGCCGCGACGGTGGTTTTCGGCGCGGTGGTTTGCGCTGCCTTCGGGTGGGCAATTGTCGCTGCGGCGCTGTCGATCTATGCGATGGGCGTCGGTGCCTGGCTATACCACTGCATCGAACGCTTGATTGTGGCCCGTCGCATCAGTACCGTGCGCACGGCAGCCAAGCCGCTACAGCCGTTGCTGCCGGTGGTGGCCGCTCTTATGGGCCTGACGCAGGCGGTCGTGCGGTCACTGGGTGATGTCACCGATCTGCCCGGGCGGCGTCGGGATTTTCCGCAATTGCCGGTACTGCGCCGGGCAGATAACCCGTTGGGTAGTCGGCGCGGCCGGCGGATCGCGGACGTCGAAGGCGATCTGGACTCTTAACCGACTTAGTCGAATCCTGGCCGAATGTTCGCGCGCAGGCTGCAGGCGGGACACAATGGGTCCTGTTGACGATGGAAAGCTACTGGCCCTGATGGATGCTGCAACGGGCCTGGGCGGTCAGGTCGAAGAGTGTGGCAATGGTGCTTCTGACGGATGTCCGTGGATCGAAGGCCCGCGGGTCCACGGCGGCCACAGCGATGTGCCCTCGTGGCGGTATTGACGAGTTGCGCTGATAGCGGTACCTCCATCAGAGGAAGGTGACGACGTGAGTCGAGACAGCGCCCGCCCACGGCGACTACATGTTTCCGCGTTGGCGGCTGTAGCCAATCCGTCATATGCGCGGATCGACACATGGAACATGCTCGACGATGCGTGCCGTCATCTTGCCGAAGTCGACCTCGCTGGTCAGGAGATCTCCCACGATTTGGCCCGAGTGAGGCGCCTGATGGATCGGATTGGTGCCTACGAGCGATATTGGCTGTATCCGGGAGCGGAGAACCTGGCATCTTTCCGCGCTCACCTCGAAAGTCTTTCCACTGTGCGGCTCACGGAGGAGGTGTCACTGGCGGTGCGCTTGCTGTCCGAATATGGCGACCGCACAGCGCTGTTCGACACATCCGCGCCGCTGGCCGACCAGGAGCTGGTTGCCCAAGCTAAACAGCAGCAGTTCTACACGGTGCTCCTTGCCGACGATGCGCCGCCTACGGCTCCGGATTGCCTGGCGGAGAATCTGCGGGCACTGCGCAACCTTTCCGATGACGTGCAGTTCGAACTGTTGGTGGTCCCCAGCGTCGAGGACGCGATAACCGCGGTGGCATTGAACGGCGAGATCCAGGCCGCGATTATCCGTCATGATTTGCCGCTGCGTTCGCGCGACCGGGTGCCATTGATGAACACATTGTTAGGTGCCAACGACCAAGTCGAAGGAGCAGCCGTCACCGACCCCGTGCACGACTGGGTCGAATGTGGCCAGTGGATCAGGGAATTGCGACCGCATATCGATCTTTATCTACTTACCGATGAGTCGATCGCTGCCGGCACTGACACCGACTCCGACGTCTACGATCGTACGTTCTACCGGCTCAACGATGTCACCGATTTACACAGCACGGTGCTGGCGGGTCTCCGAAACCGTTTCGAGACGCCGTTTTTCGATGCTTTGCGTGCCTATGCGGCGGCGCCGGTCGGACAATTCCATGCTCTTCCTGTCGCGCGTGGCGCCAGCATCTTCAATTCGAAGTCGTTGCAGGACATGGGTGAGTTCTATGGCCGCAACATCTTTATGGCTGAAACATCGACCACCTCCGGTGGGCTTGATTCGTTGCTGGATCCACACGGGAATATCAAGATCGCCATGGATAAAGCTGCAGCTACGTGGCGCGCTGATCACACATACTTTGTTACCAACGGAACATCGACCGCCAACAAGATCGTGGTGCAGTCACTGACCCGGCCGGGCGACATCGTTCTGATCGACCGCAATTGCCACAAGTCGCATCATTACGGCCTGGTTTTGGCAGGCGCGTACCCGATGTACCTGGATGCATATCCGCTGCCGCAGTTCGCGATCTATGGCGCTGTACCACTGCGCACGATCAAGAAGGCGTTGCTGGATCTCGAGGCGGCCGGACAGCTGCATCGGGTGCGTATGCTGCTGCTCACTAACTGCACCTTCGACGGCGTCGTCTACAACCCCCAGCGGGTGATGGAGGAGGTGTTGGCGATCAAGCCGGACATCTGCTTCCTATGGGACGAGGCGTGGTATGCCTTTGCGACCGCAGTGCCGTGGGCTCGTCAGCGGACCGCCATGGTGTCCGCCGAGCGACTCGAATCCATGCTCTCATCGCCGGAATACGCTCAGGAATACCGGAACTGGCGCACATCAATGGAAGGCGTCGACCGATCGGAATGGGCCGACCGCCGACTTCTTCCCGATCCAGGCCGTGCCCGCGTTCGGGTGTACGCGACGCACTCCACCCATAAGTCGCTGTCGGCGCTGCGGCAGGCATCAATGGTTCACGTGCGCGATCAGGACTTCAACGCGCTCGCCCGAGACTCGTTCGCTGAGGCATTTTTGACCCACACCTCGACATCGCCGAACCAGCAATTGCTCGCATCGCTGGATCTGGCACGCCGGCAGGTCGATATAGAGGGTTTCGATATGGTTCGGCTGGTCTACGACATGGCACTGGTTTTCCGTCATCGCGTCCGAAAAGATCGGCTGATCAGCAAGTGGTTTCGCATTCTGGACGAGTCTGACTTGGTCCCCGACGAGTACCGGGCCTCCGCTGTCAGCTCGTACCGTCAAGTCGGCCAAGGGGCCCTTGCGGATTGGAACGAGGCGTGGCGTTCGGATCAGTTCGTGCTCGATGCGACTCGGGTGACGCTGTTCATCGGCGCGACCGGGATGAATGGATATGACTTCCGCGAGAAGATCCTGATGGAGCGATTCGGCATTCAGATCAACAAGACTTCGATCAACAGCGTGCTGTTGATCTTCACCATCGGCGTCACCTGGTCGAGCGTGCACTATTTGCTCGACGTGCTGCGCCGGGTGGCTACCGACTTCGACCGGATCCAGAAGGCGGCCAGCGCTGCCGACCTCGCTCTGCAGCGGCGCCGTATCGAGGAGATCACCGAGGATCTGCCGCACTTGCCTGATTTCAGCGCGTTCGACGTTGCTTTCCGGCCCAACGACGCCAGCTCGTTCGGTGATATGCGGTCGGCTTTCTACGCGGGCTACGAAGAGTCCGACCGCGAGCATGTGCTGATCGGAATGGCAGGGCGACGGCTGGCGGAGGGGAAGACCCTGGTGTCAACTACTTTTGTTGTGCCCTACCCGCCGGGATTCCCGGTCTTGGTCCCGGGTCAGGTGGTGTCGAAGGAGATCATTTACTTCCTGGCTCAGCTCGACGTCAAAGAGATTCACGGATACAACCACGAACTGGGGCTGTCGGTGTTCACCGAGACGGCGTTGGCGCGGATGGAGGCTGCTCGCAACGCCGTTGCGGCCGCTCGTGCTGGCCTGCCGGCTTTCGAGGTATCGGACGACGCCTCGGCGGTCAACGGCGACAGCGCGTTACAGGTAATCCCAGACCAGGTGTGAGCGCCCAGCTTGGCGGTATCACACGCGACGCTCGATCGTTGCGCGTCACCGAAGGATCCTTGCGTAGAGCAAGCTGTCGCGCGGTTGGGGCCCCATGGTGGGGTATACGGCGTGTCGAGCGAGCCGGCCTTCCAAGACGAACCCGGCTCGCTCGAGCAGCGTTTCCGACCGTACGTTGTCGACACTGCATGTGGCCCAGACGCGGTACACGCTGGGGTCCGCGGCCAGTGCGTCCAACTGCGCCGCGAGCGCTTCGGACATAAATCCTTCGCCCCACCATTGCCGGCCGATGCAGTAGCCGACCTCGACCGAATGACGTGCGTGGCGTCGACAGCTGGTCAGGCCGATGACGCGGTCGGCGTTGCGTAGCGCGATCGCCCAGGTCCGGTCATCTTCGCTGCGATTGATCCGCTCGGTGATCACCCGTCGTGTCTGCGAAACGTCCAGATGCGGTGACCACAACAGGTATCGCGTCACTTCGGGGTCCCGGGCGACTCGTTCGAATAGCGCGTCCGCGTCGTGGATTGTGGGCGGTCGCAGCAACAGTCGCGGCCCGGCCATGTGGTCAGGGAAGTACGTGGCCATCGTCTTGTCCTGCCGCTAAAGGCCCAGCGCACGGTAGGTGCGGTGGACGAACTTTGGTTGTGCCGTCCTGAGTTTCGCCAGTGGCGGGTTACCCGCGACAGCAGCGGCTGCGTCTACGGACAGGTCTGGGCAATGCTGAATGAGATACAACAGGACGAGATCCGCCGCGGGGTCGGCCTGCCACCATGTGCCGTACGCGCCGGGCCAGCTGAACGTTCCGAGGCCACCCGGCCCGAAAAGCGGTGCGGACTTCGCTGGGTCGGTCACCACCGACAGATTCAACCCGAAGCCGCGTCCGACCCAAAATGGCGCTCCGAGGAAGTTGTGCTGTCGATGCTGGTCAGTTAGTCGGTCGGTGCGCATAAGGCGCGTTGCGTCAGGCGACAACACTTGAGCACCGTCGATGGTCCCGCCGCCCAGCAGCATTCGCACGAACCGCAGGTAATCGTCGGCGGTCGACCACAGCCCGCCGCCGGCGTTGCAGAATGCCGGCGGTGTGACATGTGGTGGACCCATCACGTCGTGCCGCAACTGGCCCTGCTGGTCGAGACGGTACATGGTCGCGGCGCGCTGCCGAGCTCGCGCTGATACGAAGAAGCCGGTGTTGGTCATTCCCACCGGACCCAACACCCGCTCGTCGAGGACCTGGTAAAGCGGTTTGTCGTCGATGCGCGACAAAATGATCCCCAACACGTCGATCGCGTGGCTGTACGTCACACGGTCGCCGGGCTGATGCACCAGCGGGAGCGCGGCCAGTTCGGCCATCCAGGTATCAGATCCGTGGTCGAATGGCAGCCGCATGTATGCCCGGGAGAGGGGACCGGATACCGAAAACCCATACGCCAAGCCGCTGGTGTGGGTCAGTAGATCCTCGATCAGAATGGCCCTTTTGGCAGGATGGGTCCGGTCCAATGGGCCGTCCGGGTCGTCCAGCACTTGAGGGGCGGCAAGCTCCGGTGCCCAACGCGCGATCGGCTCGTTTAGCGCCAGCTTGCCCTCGTCGACCAGGCTCATGGCCGCAGCCACGGTGACTGGCTTGGTCATCGACGCGATGCGAAACAGCGTGTCCCGCTGCATAGGCAGCCCAGCCTCGACGTCGCGGTACCCGATCTCATTGATTTGCAGCACTTGTCCGTGCTGCCACACCATCGTCACCGCACCAGAGAGCAGGCCGGCATCGCATACCTCGCGGATGGACGCCTGATTGCCGTCGAGATTCACCGGCCTTAGGTTAGCAACAGCGGGTTCTCGCGGACTGGCAGCCACTGACGAGCTAGCTTTGCAAGATCGGTGCGCCTGAGCTCACCATGGTTGCCGAAGCCGCGATCACGTGAGCTCCTGAGGGTGTCCGGAACGGTCGACGACCGATGGAGGCCGACTAGCGGCGTCGCGCGCGGACATACCAAAACGCCATTTCGATTTCGGCACTGTCTACTTCGCGACGCACTGTGGCCGGCTCCAGCGACACGACATCCCACCCCGCGTCGTCGAGGACGTCGCGCAGCACACGTTCCGACACCGAGGGGCGTGGCCAGTCTTGGCTGGGGGGATTAGCGTCGGAAAAACAGCTGAGCAACAGGCTCGCGCCCGATTTGGTGGCGCGGTGCACGGCGGTGGCGTAGCTCCGCTTGGCTGCGTCGTCGAGGCAATGGAACATGGCGATGTCGATCACAGTGTCGAACGTGTCGGTGTATCCGTCGAGTGTGGTGGCGTCGGCTACGGCGAAAGTCACGGCGACCCCAGCGTCCTTCCTCCGTTGTTCTGCGGTGATCAACGCGGCAGGCGAAATATCCAAGCCGGTGACCTGGTGTCCTTTCCTGGCCAGGTAGATCGCATTGTCGCCGAGCCCGCAGCCGATATCGAGAACGGCACCGCTGATCCATCCTCGGGTGTGCCAGGTGATGACACTCTCTTTGGGTGCCTTGATGTCCCAGGGCGGCGTCGACACCGGTGGGAGGCCTTCGCCAGGACTCTCGCCGCGGTAGAGCGCGTCGAAATCGATGTGTGGTACCTCGGCGCGAGAACCGGTGGATTTCGCTGAGGGGTTCGAGTCTGCCATTCTCGCCAGCGTATAACTCGACTGCCCGGCCTGACTGGCGCTACTGCGCGCCCCGCGTCGTTGGAGGTGGTTGACAGTGTTACGCTGCCGAGCAGTCGACATCCTTTAACGATCCGTCCGGAGAGGCGGAGAAGGAGGTCTGGGTCCTCATGGGTGCAGCCGGTGATGCCGCGTCCGGCCGGGGATCCCGGGAATTGATGACCGCAGCCGATGTCGGTCGCACGGTGTCCCGCATTGCGCACCAGATCATCGAAAAAACTGCGTTGGATGCTCCCGACGCGCCCCAAGTGTTGCTGCTGGGTATCCCGACTCGTGGTGTGATCCTGGCCGAGCGCCTGGCAACGAATATCGCCGACTACAGCGGTGTCGAGATTGGCTGGGGCGCGTTGGACATTACGCTGTATCGCGACGACTTGATGATGCAGCCGCCGCGACCGCTTGAGGCGACGGCGATCCCGCCCGGCGGTGTAGACGACGCGTTGGTGATCCTGGTCGACGACGTTCTGTATTCCGGGCGTTCGGTGCGCGCGGCCTTGGACGCGCTGCGCGACGTGGGCCGGCCGCGGGCCGTGCAACTGGCGGTGCTGGTCGACCGTGGCCATCGCGAGCTGCCGCTGCGCGCTGACTACGTCGGCAAGAATGTGCCGACCTCGCGCAGCGAGAGCGTGCGCGTTCAGCTCAGGGAATCCGATGGTCGAGACGGTGTGTTTCTGTCCTGGGCGGGGGCCGAATGAGCCGACATCTGCTGGCAGCTGGTGACTTGAGCCGCGAGGAGGCCACGGCGATCCTCGATGATGCCGACCGGTTCGCTCAGGCGCTGGTGGGGCGCGAAATCAAGAAACTTCCGACGCTGCGCGGTCGCACCGTGGTCACAATGTTTTACGAGAACTCGACCCGCACCCGGGTGTCGTTCGAAGTTGCTGGTAAATGGATGAGCGCCGATGTCATCAACGTCAGCGCCACCGGATCGTCGGTGGGCAAGGGGGAGTCGTTGCGCGATACCGCGCTGACGCTACGCGCGGCCGGCGCCGATGCGCTGATTATCCGGCATCCCGCGTCTGGGGCGGCGCATTTGCTCGCCGATTGGACGGCACTCACAGGTGAGGCTATGTCTGACCAGGCAGCTGGCCCGTCAGTGATAAACGCCGGGGACGGCACCCATGAGCACCCGACTCAGGCGCTGCTGGACGCGTTGACTATCCGGCAACGGCTAGGCGGAATCGAAGGCCGGCGCATTGTCATCGTCGGCGACATCTTGCACAGCCGGGTGGCCCGTTCCAATGTCATGTTGCTCGACACACTTGGCGCTGAGGTGGTGCTGGTAGCGCCGCCGACATTGTTGCCGGTCGGGGTGGCTGGTTGGCCGGCCTCGGTGTCCAACGACTTCGACGCTGAGTTGTCGGCTGCCGACGCCGTGTTGATGTTGCGGGTGCAGGCTGAGCGGATGAATGGCGGCTTCTTCCCTTCGGTACGCGAGTATTCGGCTCTGTACGGGATGTCTGACCGACGTCAGGCGATGCTCCCCGGCCATGCAGTGGTGTTGCACCCGGGGCCGATGTTGCGGGGCATGGAGATCGCATCCTCGGTGGCGGACTCATCGCAATCGGCTGTGTTGCAACAGGTTTCTAATGGAGTGCATGTGCGGATGGCTGTGTTGTTTCATGTGTTGGTGGGTACTGAGCCCGCTACTGAAGAGGGTGCGGCATGAGTGTGCTGCTTCGCGGCGTCCGATTGTATGGCGAGGGTGAGCGGGTCGACGTACTGGTCGACAGTGCCGGCTACGAAGGTCAGATCGCCGATATCGGTCCGGGACTCGCTGCGACGGTGCCAGGTCTGGATAAGGACGTCGACGTTATCGATGCTGCCGGTCAGGTGTTGCTGCCGGGCCTGGTGGATCTGCACACACACCTACGCGAGCCGGGGCGCGAATATGCCGAGGATATCGAAACAGGTTCGGCAGCAGCGGCTCTTGGTGGCTACACGGCGGTGTTCGCGATGGCCAATACCACTCCGGTGGCGGACAGTCCGGTGGTTTGCGACCACGTATGGCACCGCGGTCAACAGGTCGGCCTAGTCGACGTGCACCCCGTCGGGGCGGTTACTGCCGGGCTGGCCGGAACTGAGCTCACTGAGATGGGGATGATGGCCGCCGGCGCCGCGCAGGTTCGGATGTTCTCCGACGATGGCAATTGCGTGCACGACCCGTTGGTGATGCGTCGCGCTCTGGAATACGCCAGCGGTCTGGGCGTGCTGATCGCTCAGCACGCTGAGGAGCCGAGGCTGACCGCTGGGGCAGTCGCGCACGAGGGGCGTACCGCCGCCATGTTGGGACTTTCCGGATGGCCCCGTGCCGCCGAGGAATCGATTGTTGCCCGCGACGCCCTGCTGGCCCGGGACGCAGGTGCGCGGGTGCACATCTGCCACGCTTCTACCGCGGGAACCGTCGAGATTCTTAAATGGGCTAAGGGGCAAGGTATTGCGATCACCGCCGAAGTCACCCCTCATCATCTACTTCTTGATGACGGCAGACTGACCAGCTACAACGGGGTGAATCGGGTCAATCCACCGCTGCGCGAAGCCGCTGACGTGCGGGCGTTGCGCCAGGCCCTGGCCGATGGAGTGATCGACTGTGTGGCCACGGACCACGCGCCGCACGCCGAGCACGAGAAGTGTGTCGAGTTTTCCGCCGCTCGTCCCGGCATGCTGGGCTTGCAGACCGCGTTGTCGGTGGTAGTGCAGACCATGGTGGTACCGGGCATGTTGACCTGGCGAGATGTAGCTCGGGTGATGAGTGAGAATCCGGCGCGCATCGTCGGGTTGCCCGATCACGGCCGACCGTTGGAAGTGGGGGAGCCGGCCAATCTGACCGTGGTGGATCCCGATTCCACCTGGACGGTCGCCGGGGCCGATCTGGCGAGCCGGTCAGCCAATACGCCGTATGAGGCAATGTCTCTGCCTGCCAGCGTGACCGCGACGATGCTTCGCGGCAAGATCACCGCGCGAGATCAGAAGAGCCCGCTATGAACTCGGGAACTCTGTTCGGTTCGCTGGTCTTCGCGACGGTGCTGGTTGTGGTGATCGCCGTGGTGACACAGCTGATGCTGCGTGACTGGCGGCTTCGCGCCAGGCGGCAGGCGGAACTGGTCGGCGACCTGCCCAACCTGCCTGGCACGGTGCGCTCAGCGGTGATCGCTACCCATGGCCGCTATGTCGGCTGCACCTTGGCGCCCAGCTGGAACGAGCGGGTCATGGTCGGCGACCTTGGCTACCGTACTGGCGCGATATTGATCGGCTACCAGGAGGGGATCTTGGTGCAACGCGTTCGAGCTCGCTCGATTTGGATTCCGCGTCAGTCGATCACGGCCGTCCGCGCCGAGCGTGGCCTGATGGGTAGCGGAGCCGGTGCGGTGGCAGTCGGCGACGGGATATTGGTGATCCGGTGGCGGCTGCCGTCCGGGGTGCAGATTGACACCGGGTTTCGCGCGGGCGATCACGGCGAATACAACGTCTGGCTGGAAGGCTGGCAGGAGTCCCGACAGAAGGAGCCTCGTGAGTAAAGCCCTGCTGGTCCTCGAGGACGGCCGTGTGTTCACTGGGACGCCGTTCGGCGAGACCGGGCAGACATTCGGGGAAGCGGTGTTCAGCACCGGCATGTCGGGCTACCAGGAGACGCTGACCGATCCCAGCTACCACCGTCAGATCGTGGTGGCCACTGCACCGCAGATCGGCAACACCGGCTGGAACGACGAAGATGCCGAGAGTCGCGGTGGCAAGATCTGGGTAGCCGGGTACGCCGTGCGGGATCCGTCGCCTCGGGTGTCCAACTGGCGCGCCACCGGGACGCTGGAAGCTGAATTGGTCCGCCAGCACATCGTTGGGATAGCCGGTATCGATACCCGCGCCGTAGTGCGCCACCTGCGTAGCCGAGGGTCGATGAAAGCAGGGGTTTTCTCCGGGGCGGCACTTGATGAGCACGCAGAACCGGAGGTTCTGGTGGAGCGGGTGCGATCCCAGCAGTCGATGCTCGGCGCAGATCTGGCCGGTGACGTCAGCACTCCTGAGACATACGTCGTTGAACCCGAAGGGCCGCATCGGTTTACCGTGGCGGCTTTGGATCTGGGAATCAAGACAAACACGCCGCGGAACTTCGCCCGGCGCGGAATCCGTAGCTATGTGTTGCCCGCGGCATCGACCATTGACCAGATCACCGAGATCAAGCCGGACGGTGTTTTCTTGTCCAATGGCCCTGGCGACCCGGCTACCGCCGAGCACATGGTGGCGCTTACCCAGGAGGTGTTGGGCACCGGTATTCCGCTGTTCGGCATTTGTTTCGGTAATCAGATCCTGGGCCGGGCGCTTGGGTTGTCGACCTACAAGATGGTGTTCGGCCACCGCGGGATCAACATCCCGGTGGTCGACCACGCCACGGGTCGAGTCGCGGTGACCGCGCAGAATCACGGTTTCGCGCTGGAAGGGGAGGCAGGTCTGCGGTTCGACACGCCGTTTGGCCCCGCAGTCGTCAGTCATACCTGTGCCAACGATGGCGTGGTCGAGGGAGTCAGACTTGTTGACGGAAAAGCATTTTCGGTGCAGTACCACCCGGAGGCCGCCGCCGGTCCGCACGACGCGGAATATCTGTTCGATCAATTCGTCGACCTGATGGACGGGGAGGACCGGTAGTGCCGCGCCGCACCGACTTGAACCACGTGCTGGTGATCGGGTCCGGCCCGATCGTTATCGGCCAGGCGTGCGAATTCGATTACTCCGGTACGCAGGCCTGCAGGGTGCTTCGCGCTGAAGGATTGCAGGTCAGCCTGGTCAATTCCAATCCGGCCACCATCATGACCGACCCGGAGTACGCCGACAACACCTATATCGAGCCCATCACAGCGGCTTTCGTTGAGCGGGTGATAGCCCAGCAAGCTGAGTGCGGTAACAAGATCGATGCTCTGCTGGCCACCCTGGGCGGGCAGACCGCGCTCAACACCGCTGTCGCGCTGCATGACAACGGGGTGCTGCAACGTTACGGTGTCGAACTCATCGGTGCTGATTTCGAGGCCATCCAACGCGGCGAAGACCGGCAGCGGTTTAAAGACATCGTGACCAAAGTGGGCGGTGAATCTGCCCGTAGCCGAGTGTGCTTCACCATGCAGGAGGTTCGAGAAACGGTCGCTGAACTCGGCCTTCCTGTCGTGGTGCGGCCTAGCTTCACCATGGGTGGACTGGGCTCTGGAATGGCCTATTCGGCTGACGATGTCGAACGGATGGCCGGTGCCGGATTGGCGGCTTCGCCGAGCGCCAATGTGTTGATCGAGGAATCGATATACGGCTGGAAGGAATTTGAACTCGAGTTGATGCGCGACGGCCACGACAACGTGGTGGTGGTGTGCTCGATTGAGAACGTCGATCCGATGGGCGTGCACACCGGGGACTCAGTGACGGTGGCGCCGGCGATGACGCTAACCGACCGGGAATATCAGCGGATGCGAAACCTGGGCATCGAGATTCTGCGTGAGGTCGGCGTGGATACCGGTGGGTGCAACATCCAGTTCGCGATCGACCCGAAAGACGGTCGGTTGATCGTCATCGAGATGAATCCGCGAGTGTCTAGGTCGAGCGCCCTGGCGTCCAAAGCCACCGGCTTTCCGATAGCCAAGATCGCCGCGAAGCTCGCCATCGGCTACTCCCTGGACGAGATCGTTAATGACATCACCAATGAAACGCCGGCATGCTTCGAGCCGACCCTGGATTACATCGTGGTCAAAGCGCCCCGGTTCGCCTTCGAGAAGTTCCCCGGTGCAGATGAAACTCTTACCACGACGATGAAATCCGTCGGTGAAGCAATGTCGTTAGGCCGCAATTTCGTCGAGGCGCTGGGCAAAGTCATGCGGTCGCTGGAGAGCAGTCGTGCCGGGTTCTGGACCGCACCAGATGCCGACGGCGAGGTCGGCGAGGTGCTAGACCGGCTGCGAGTCCCGGCCGAAGGCCGGCTCTATGACGTCGAACTGGCGCTGCGGCTGGGTGCTTCGGTCGAAGAAGTGGCGCACGCATCCGGCGTTGACCCCTGGTTCGTTGCGCAGATCAACGAATTGGTGGTGCTGCGTGCCGAATTGGTCGACGCTGCGGTGCTTGACGCAGACTTGCTGCGGCGTGCCAAGCACAGCGGCCTGTCGGACCGCCAGGTTGCCTCGCTGCGACCGGAACTGGCAGGGGAAGACGGTGTACGTTCGCTGCGGCAGCGGCTGGGTATCCACCCGGTGTACAAGACGGTGGATACCTGCGCAGCGGAGTTCGAGGCCAAGACCCCGTATCACTACAGCAGCTATGAAATCGATGCGGCCGCCGAGACTGAGGTGGCTCCGCAGAGTGAGAAGCCGAAGGTACTGATCCTGGGCTCCGGGCCCAACCGGATAGGTCAGGGGATCGAATTCGATTACAGCTGTGTGCATGCGGCAACGACGTTGTCGCATGCGGGTTTTGAGACCGTAATGGTTAATTGCAATCCCGAAACGGTATCGACTGACTACGACACCGCAGACCGGCTGTACTTCGAGCCGTTGACGTTCGAAGACGTTCTGGAGGTGTTCCACGCCGAAGTGCGGTCGGCGATGGGCGAGTCCGGTTGCCGACCAGGACCCGGCGCCGGTGTGGCAGGTGTCATCGTGCAGCTCGGCGGTCAGACTCCGCTCGGGCTCGCCCAGCGGCTTGCTGACGCGGGCGTTCCCATCGTTGGCACTCCGCCTGAAGCCATCGACCTGGCTGAGGATCGCGGCGCGTTTGGTGACCTGCTGAGCGCCGCGGGATTGCCGGCCCCCCGCTACGGCACGGCAACCACTTTCGCTCAGGCTCGTCGGATCGCGGGGGAGATCGGCTATCCGGTTCTAGTGAGGCCGTCGTACGTGCTGGGCGGTCGTGGCATGGAGATTGTCTACGACGAGGAGACGTTGAAGGGTTACATCACCCGCGCCACGCAGCTATCCCCGGAGCACCCCGTGCTCGTCGACCGATTCCTTGAGGACGCGGTCGAGATAGACGTGGACGCTTTGTGCGACGGCACCGAGGTCTACATCGGTGGGATTATGGAGCACATCGAGGAGGCGGGTATTCATTCCGGTGACTCCGCGTGTGCGTTACCGCCGGTTACGCTTGGTCGCACCGACATTCACAAAGTGCGGCAGGCCACTGAGGCCATTGCGCGGGGCATCGGTGTTGTGGGGCTGCTCAATGTGCAGTACGCCCTGAAGGACGACGTGCTCTACGTCTTGGAAGCCAACCCCCGAGCCAGCCGGACCGTGCCGTTCGTCTCGAAGGCCACTGCGATCCCGCTGGCAAAGGCGTGTGCCCGGATCATGTTGGGTGCCAGCATTGCCCAGCTTCGCGTGGAAGGCGTGCTAGCGGCTTCTGGGGACGGCGCCAATGTGGCACCAGATGCTCCGATCGCAGTCAAGGAGGCGGTGCTGCCTTTCCATCGGTTCCGGCGCGCAGACGGTGCGGCTATCGATTCGCTGCTTGGCCCGGAGATGAAGTCGACCGGTGAGGTGATGGGTATCGATCGTGATTTCGGTAGCGCTTTCGCCAAGAGTCAAGCTGCCGCCTACGGTTCGTTGCCGGTTCAGGGTGCGGTGTTCGTGTCGGTCGCCAACCGCGACAAGCGCTCACTGGTGTTTCCGGTCAAACGGTTGGCTGACCTGGGATTCCGCGTCCTTGCGACCGATGGAACCGCAGAGATGCTGCGCCGTAACGGGATTCCTTGCCAAGAGGTGCGCAAGCATTTCGAGTCTCCGCAGCCTGGTCGCCCCGAGGTGTCGGCAGTCGAGGCGATCCGAGCCGGTGCGGTCGACATGGTGATCAACACGCCCTATGGCAACTCAGGCCCGCGTGTCGACGGCTACGAGATCCGGTCCGCTGCGGTGGCGGCCAATATCCCCTGTGTGACGACGGTGCAGGGCGCTTCGGCTGCCGTACAGGGCATCGAAGCGGGGATTCGCGGTGCCATCGGGGTGCGCTCATTGCAGGAGCTGCACCGAAAGATCGGTTTGCGAAGCAGCGATCGGTGACTGGGTTCGGCGCCCGTCTGATGGACGCGAAGTCGCGTCGCGGACCGCTATGCCTGGGCATCGATCCCCACCCTGAACTGCTGCGGGCCTGGGAACTGCCGGCCACAGCCGAGGGGCTTGCCGCGTTCTGTGACATCTGCGTGGCGGCCTACGCCGACTTTGCCGTCGTCAAGCCACAGGTCGCGTTTTTCGAGGCATATGGTGCTGCGGGTCTTTCGGTGCTCGAAAACACCATCGGCGCGTTGCAGTCGTCGGGCGTGCTGGTGTTGGCCGATGCAAAGCGTGGCGACATCGGGTCGACGATGGCTGCATATGCCGCTGCTTGGGCGGGTGACTCGCCGCTGGCGGCGGATGCGGTGACGGCCTCGCCCTTTCTGGGGTTTGGTTCGCTTCGACCCCTGCTTGAGGTTGCTGCGTCACATGACCGAGGGGTATTCGTGCTGGCGGCAACATCCAACCCTGAGGGTGCGACGGTACAGCGCGCGGACGCGGACGGGCGTACCGTGGCTCAGCTCATCGTGGACCACGCAGCGGCGATCAATGCCGCCGCTGCGCCCGAGCCGGGATCTGTGGGCGTGGTCGTCGGCGCTACGGTTGTCCAGCCACCTGAGCTGAGCGCGCTGGGCGGCCCGGTGCTGGTGCCTGGGGTGGGAGCGCAGGGTGGGCAGGCTGCTGCACTCGCCGGCCTGGGTGGGGCGGCGTCGGGGCAGCTGTTACCGGCGGTATCGCGTGAGGTGTTGCGGGCTGGGCCATCGGTGCCGGAGCTGCGAGCCGCGGGCCAGCGGATGCTCGAAACTGTTGCGTATTTGTCGACAATGTAGCGATGGCTGGCAGTCGCTAAGCAACGGCGCGACACGCGCGACACGCCAGAATTATTGATGATCAATGGCGCCGGACCTGTGGATGGCCAGGTAAGACCATCAGCCGCTCTTGTCGTCGGGAGTGCTCCAGCCGACGGCGCGGTGCGAAAACCGCAGCTAGGCGATGCTATTTCAGAGTGAAGCTTGGTCCTGACTCGGCGCAGAGGACGCCGCGACCGGCCACTCTGAGCGGCGCTTTGCGGGTCGTTGATCGACGACACAAACTGGCCCACGCTGGGAGTTTGTACCCGAAACCGGGGGGTCGGGTTAGATTTCGTCCGGAAGCGTGAGTACGGTCGTCTGCGCTGGCTGGAGTACCCGGCTGAGAACAAATACTGATTGCTATCGAGGAGAGACGGAGGAACTGTGGCCCTTCCCCAGTTGACCGACGAGCAGCGCGCCGCCGCGTTGGAGAAGGCTGCTGCCGCGCGTCGAGCGCGAGCAGAGCTCAAGGATCGGCTCAAGCGCGGTGGTACCAACCTCACGCAGGTGCTCAAAGACGCCGAGACTGACGAAGTCTTGGGCAAGATGAAGGTATCGGCCCTGCTTGAGGCGTTGCCGAAGGTAGGAAAAGTCAAAGCGCAGGAAATCATGACCGAGCTTGAAATCGCTCCGACCCGCCGCTTACGTGGTCTCGGTGATCGTCAGCGCAAGGCCCTGCTGGAAAAATTCGGCTCCGCTTAGCTCGCCGGTGATGCGGGCCGGGTGGCCTGCGGAGCAGGTAGGCAGTCCTACGCGTTCGCCGGTGCGGCAGGTCTGGTGGTTCGTGCGAGAGCCCACCCGGGAGTGCTGGTGAGCGCGGGTTGGGGGCCGGAAGCTGATCGCGCCGCAGACCGCAGCCCTGCCGCGGGGCGTGTGGTTGTGCTGTCCGGTCCCTCGGCGGTCGGTAAGTCGACGGTGGTTCGGTGTCTGCGGGAGCGCATCCCGAACCTGCACTTCAGCATTTCGGCGACCACCCGAGCACCGCGCCCGGGAGAGGTCGACGGAGTCGACTACCACTTCGTCAGCCCCGCCCGGTTTCAGCAGCTGATCGACCGCGGCGCTCTGCTGGAGTGGGCTGAGATCCACGGCGGACTGCACCGATCGGGAACCCTCGCTGAGCCGGTACGGGCCGCTACCGCATCCGGTGCGCCAGTACTAATCGAGGTTGACCTGGCCGGGGCCAAGGCGATCAAGAAGGCGATGCCGGAGGCCGTCGCGGTGTTTCTAGCTCCACCGAGCTGGGATGACCTGGAGGCTAGGCTGGTCGGCCGTGGCACCGAGACACCTGCGGTTATCCGCCGCCGCCTGGACACCGCCCGGATCGAATTGGCCGCTCAAGACGACTTCGATGAGGTCGTGGTGAACAGTCGATTGGAATCCGCGTGCGCGGAATTGGTATCCTTGCTGGTGGGAACTGTGCCCGGCTCGCCGTGAGTCATCTGGCCGGACAGAGTTCACCACCACGTTCAACCCCGACTTCAATGCCCGTTCAGCCGCTCTACGCCGCCAGGAGATTGTCTACGTGAGTATTTCGCAGTCCGACGCGTCGTTGGCCGCAGTTCCGCTCGCGGATCAGTTTGATCCGTCGTCAGGTGGACAAAGCGCCTACGACACCCCGCTGGGCATTACCAATCCGCCCATCGACGAATTGCTTGAACGGGTCTCGAGCAAATACGCCTTGGTCATCTACGCGGCGAAGCGGGCACGGCAGATCAATGATTACTACAACCAGCTCGGCGAGGGCATCCTTGAGTATGTTGGTCCGCTCGTTGAGCCTGGGCTGCAGGAAAAGCCACTATCGATAGCGATGCGCGAAATCCACACGGATCTGCTCGAACACACTGAGGGCGAGTAGCGGGGCCGGGCCGGAGGCGCTGTGATCGTTTTGGAGAGTCGCCTCGTAAAGCGACGTCGCGGCGTCTGTAGGCATCTGGCAGGCAAAGAGCCGGCGTGATGGACCTGAGGCGGATCGTTGTCGGGGTTTCCGGCGGTATCGCCGCCTACAAGGCGTGTACGGTTGTCCGTCAGCTCACCGAGGCTGGCCATCAGGTCAGGGTGATTCCCACTGAATCGGCGTTGCGATTCGTAGGGGCCGCAACGTTCGAGGCGCTGTCCGGCCAGCCGGTACACACCGGGGTTTTCGACGACGTTCCAGCTGTTCCCCATGTGCATATCGGGCAGCAGGCCGACCTGGTGATAGTGGCGCCGGCCACCGCGGACCTGCTGGCTCGGGCGGCGGCCGGCCGGGCTGATGATCTGTTGACCGCAGCATTGCTTACGGCTCGTTGTCCGGTGCTGTTCGCCCCGGCGATGCATACCGAGATGTGGTTGCACCCCGCTACCGTCGACAATGTCGCCACATTGCGTCGTCGCGGGGCGGTGGTGCTCGAGCCCGCGTCCGGGCGGCTTACCGGCGCCGACAGCGGCGCCGGGCGGTTGCCCGAGGCTGAGGAGATCACCACTCTCGCTCAGTTGCTACTGGAGCGGCACGACGCCCTGCCCTACGACCTTGCCGGTCGGAAGGTGCTGGTGACGGCAGGCGGCACCCGCGAGCCAATCGACCCGGTGCGCTTCATCGGCAATCGCAGCTCCGGCAAGCAGGGTTATGCGGTGGCACGGGTCGCTGCCCAGCGCGGTGCCGATGTGACTTTAGTCTCTGGGCATACCGTCGGGCTGGTGGATCCAGCGGGTGTCGACGTGGTGCACATCACCTCGGCGCAGCAGCTCGGTGATGTGGTGTCGAAGCATGCTCCTGATGCAGATGTGCTGGTGATGGCCGCTGCTGTCGCCGATTTCCGGCCCGCGCGAGTCTCAGCCGCCAAGATCAAGAAGGGCTCAGAGGGCTCAGAAGCGCCGGGGATGATTGAACTTGTACGCAACGACGACGTCTTGGCCGGCGCGGTGCAGGCCCGCGCGCACGGGCAGCTGCCCAATATGCGCGCTATTGTTGGCTTCGCGGCGGAAACCGGTGACGCCAACGGTGATGTGCTGTTTCACGCCCGCACCAAATTGCGGCGCAAGGGGTGTGATCTACTAGTCGTCAATGCTGTCGGCGAAGGTCGGGCTTTCGAGGTAGATAGCAACGACGGCTGGTTGCTCGCCTCCGATGGCACTGAGTCGGCGCTGCAGTACGGCTCCAAGACCCTGATGGCGAGCCGTATCGTTGATGCCATCGTTACGTTCCTGGACAGCAGTGGCGGATAACTGGCCCTGCTCTGCGTGAGTGCTGGGCAGGAGCTGGGCGCTTCCTGGGTGGGCGCGCTGAGATTGATGCCGGAGGATATGATTGCCGGAGGATATAATTCGGCTAACTAATTAGCGGAAGGACGGAGACCATAGTGAGCGAAAAGAGTCGGCTGTTTACCAGTGAGTCGGTGACAGAGGGACATCCCGACAAGATCTGCGATGCGATCAGCGACTCGGTCCTGGACGCGCTGTTGGCGGCGGACCCCCGCTCACGTGTCGCGGTCGAGACGCTTGTGACCACCGGGCAGGTCCACGTGGTGGGTGAAGTGACCACAACCGCGAAAGAGGCCTTCGCAGACATCACCAACACGGTCCGCGAACGCGTCCTCGAAATCGGCTACGACTCGTCGGACAAGGGTTTCGATGGAGCGTCGTGCGGTGTGAACATCGGTATTGGCGCGCAGTCGCCGGATATCGCCCAGGGTGTCGACACCGCCCACGAGGCGCGCGTCGAGGGTGCGGCTGATCCGCTGGACTCGCAGGGGGCTGGCGATCAGGGCCTGATGTTCGGATACGCGATCAATGACACTCCTGAGCTGATGCCGCTGCCCATCGCGCTGGCGCACCGGTTGTCGCGGCGATTGACCGAAGTCCGCAAGAACGGCGTGCTGCCCTACCTGCGTCCTGACGGCAAGACCCAGGTCACGATTGGCTACGAGGGTAATGTTCCGGTCCGGCTGGATACGGTCGTCATTTCCACTCAGCACGCGGCTGACATCGACTTGGAAAAGACCTTAGACCCCGACATTCAGGAGAAGGTCCTCAAGACCGTGCTTGATGACCTGGCTCACGAGACGCTGGACGCATCGTCGGTCCGGGTGCTGGTCAACCCGACCGGCAAATTCGTCCTCGGCGGACCGATGGGCGACGCCGGACTTACCGGCCGAAAGATCATCGTCGACACCTACGGTGGCTGGGCGCGCCACGGCGGCGGCGCCTTCTCAGGCAAGGATCCGTCCAAGGTGGACCGCTCGGCGGCGTACGCAATGCGCTGGGTGGCCAAAAACATCGTCGCTGCCGGGCTGGCGGAGCGGGTTGAGGTGCAGGTGGCCTACGCGATCGGTAAAGCTGCCCCCGTTGGCCTCTTCGTCGAGACATTCGGCTCGGAGTCGGTCGACCCGATCAAGATTGAAAAGGCCGTCGGCGAAGTGTTCGACCTGCGGCCTGGCGCCATCATCCGCGACCTGAACCTGCTGCGGCCGATCTACACGGATACGGCTGCCTACGGGCACTTCGGTCGCACGGATATCGAACTTCCTTGGGAAAAGCTGGACAAGGTGGAAGATCTCAAGCGCGCCATCTAGGCGACCAAATGTGGCGCAAGCCGGGGGCCGGCTCCGCAGCGATCGCTGGCGGTGGCAGTCGGGATCGGTCTCCGGCGGGCGCGCCTAGCCAGTGAATCGGTAGTTATCGAGCTTGAGGCGTCGGCTGCGCCAGTAGGCCTCGACGGTAGTGGTGGGTCGCAGCGGCACGTCGCCGTTCTTGTCGAAGTAGTAGCTGTTGGCTACCCGGCAACTGTCTTGCCAAAAGACCTGCCGGTGTCGGCGACGCATCACTTCAGCGAAGTAGCGAGCATTGGCTTCTTCGGTGACCTCGACGTGGGTTGCGCCGTCGCGCCGGGCCCGTTTTAAACATCGCACAATATGGTGGGTCTGGGTTTCGATCAGTGCGAAATACGACGAACCGACGTAGCCGTAGGGGCCGAACACGGTAAAGAAGTTTGGGAAACCGGGAACGCTGACACCCTCGTAAGCTTGCAGTCGATGCTCGTCCCAGAACCGGCCCAACAAGCGTCCGCCGCTTCCGCGGACGGTGAAGGTCGGCACGTTGTCGGTGTCCATGACTTTGAAACCTGTTGCAAGCACCAACGCATCGATCTCATGGCAATTGCCATCAATGGTATCCACTGATCTAGGTCTGATCTTGTCGATTGGTTCAGTGACCAGGCATACGTTGTCGCGGTTGAACGTGGCCAGGTAATCGTTGTGGAAGCCCGGTCGTTTGCATCCCACCGCGTAGTGTGGTGTGAGTTGCTCGCGCAACACCGGGTCTTTGACCTGTTTGCGCAGGTATTGGCGTCCTGCCGAAGCCATTCGCCGTGCCAGCGGAAACACCGTGAAGTAATGCGCAGAAATGGGGAAGGTCGCCTCCACGAAAGCCTGGCTGAGCATCCGTTGCACGGTCTTGCCGCCGGGAATCCGCATCGCCCATCGAGCAGCTGCGGGCATCGCGAGGTCGAGTTTCGGAAAGCACCATATCGGCGTGCGTTGAAATACGGTGAGATGTTCGACGATTGGCGCGATTTCGGGGATTACTTGCACCGCCGAAGCGCCGGTACCGATGACTGCCACGCGCTTTCCGGCCAAGTCCTTGCTGTGGTCCCAACGAGCCGTGTGCATCGTGATGCCGTGGAAGGATTCCACACCGTCGATGTCGGGCAGGTTGGGTACCGTCAGCACGCCGCTGGCGTTGATCAGAAACCTAGCGGTGATCTCGCCGCCCGGTTCCGCGTGAACGCGCCACAGGCTCTGTTCGTCGTCGAACTCAGCGGTAAGCACATTGGTGCGCAACAGGATTCGGGACCGGATTCTGTACTTGTCTACACAATGCTCGGCGTAGGCCTTTAACTCACCGCCGGGTGCGTAGGTTCGCGACCAGTGTGAGCTCTGTTCGAAGGAGAACTGATAGGAAAACGACGGGATATCCACTGCGATACCGGGATAGGTGTTCCAGTGCCAGGTGCCGCCGACGCCATCGGCAGCGTCGACCAAGAGGTAATCGCCGAATCCCGCTCGGTCGAGTTGGATAGCCGCTCCGATGCCGGAGAATCCCGCACCGACGATCAGCGTGTGGTAGTCAGGCGCGGCACATGTGTGCCGGGGCGTTTGCCTGGTCATTTACGCCTGCTTCCGATGCGGCGCAACCCGTGCTTGGGCCGCAGGGTAAGGGGCACCTCGAATGTCGGCGCATGGGATCTCGACGAAAACAAAGCTCTGTCCGATGCAGATGCGTCTGCCCCGCCGAAACGCGCATGTGCCGAGCATGGAGGTTCTGTCGCGTTCTGCAGGAATCGGCCGGAAATAAATCTTTCGGGATCGGGCCACCAGCGAGGGTAGCGGTGAATATGGTGAATCTGGATTACGAGGATTGTGCTGTGGTGGGTGTCGGTGATCTCGCTGCCACGTGGCCGGCTCACGAAAGCTGCACCGGTGTCGAACCCGATGGTGGGAGCTTCCTGTGTAGTCGTCGGAGTGCTCGGCGGCCTGGCAGGTCCCGTCGGCGGCCGCTCGGTGGCGAGAGTAGCCATGAATCCACTGTATGGATGACGTGGTTCGCGGGTAATGAGACTAAGGGACATAGAGTTGGGAATTTAGGACAGCTTATGGGCGATGGGAATCGGTCGGCTGAACGAGCCGTGCTCAGGCATCCGATTTACGCGACCCGGGTGCTGTGCGAGGTGGCGAACGAGCGCGGGGTGCTGCCGCGCGACGTGCTGGCCGGTACCGCGATCGAGCCAGCCGACCTTGATGATCCCGACGCCATGGTGGCTGCGCTCGACGAGATCGTCGCGGTGCGACGGCTATTGGCTCGGCTGTGCGACGGGACCGGCGTCGGGATCGATGTGGGCAGCAGGTTCACCCTCACGCATTTCGGGCTATTCGGCTTTGCGGTGATGGCGTGCGGGACCCTTCGCGAACTGTTCACCATTGCGATGCGCTATTTCGCATTGACGATGTTGCACATCGACATCACGGTTTTCGAAACCGCCGACGACTGCCTGGTTGACCTCAGTGCCGGCCATCTGCCTCCGGACGTGCGGAGTTTCTTCATTGAGCGCGATATCGCCGGAATCATCGCGACCACGACGAGCTTCACCCGGTCGGTGGCAGAGAAGTATGCCGACGAGGTATCGGCTGAGGTGGCAATCGGCGAGGAACTGCTGCGTCCGTTGCTCGCCCTGGCGCCGGTCCACGACGTCGAATTCGGGCGAGCGCACAACCGGCTGCATTTTCCGCGGGCCATGTTCGACGAGCCACTGCCACAAGCTGACCATCACACATTGGAAATGTGTATCGCCCAGTGTGACGTGTTGATGCAGCGCAGCGAGCAACGTCGGGGAATAACAGCAGTGGTGCGCACAAAGTTGTTCCGCGATTCGGGATCGTTCCCGACACTTCTCGAAGTTGCCGAGGATCTCGACATTCACCCTCGAACGCTGCGTCGGCGACTGGGGGCCGAAGGCACGTCGTACCGGGCTTTGCTGAACGAAGCGCGCTCCACGGTTGCTGTCGACTTGCTGCGCAACGTCGGGCTGACTGTTGAGCAGGTTTCCAAGCGGCTGGGCTATACCGAGGTATCAACGTTTTCGCACGCATTCAAACGCTGGTATGGTGTCGCTCCCAGCGAGTATTTGCGCTGACTTCACGGGGTTCCGAGGCGGGATCAACGGGGAGTCAACGGATATCGACCCTATTCGGGTCCAGCGGCCCGTCGATCGAGAAATCGTAAGCCCGCACCGTCCGGCGCGGCACGCGGCGTTGTGCGCAGCCGCTGCGCACCGCATGGATCCCGTAGTCAGCAAAGATAACCGAAACGGAACAGCATCCAGTACCTTCAGCAGGATGGGGTCGATCGCGGGTTTCTCGTCGGCGGTATGGGCCAGACTGCGAATTGACGCACCATATGCGCCTCGTTTGGTGGCTGGTGGCTGGGTGGTGGCGGGCTGCGCGGGACTTGCTTACGGGCTGTACTTAACGGTGATCGCCGTGCACTCGCCGCCTAGGGCGGAGTTGACCGGACACTGGGTTCTGCAGCCGGCGTTCAAGGCGTCGATGGCAGTGCTGCTGGCGATGGCTGCGGTTGCGCACCCCATAGTTCGCGAACGACGGTGGCTCGTTGCGGCGCTGTTGTTGTCGGCAACCGGCGACTGGCTGTTGGCGATTCCATGGTGGGCGCAATCGTTTGTCTTGGGACTCGGTGCGTTTCTGTTTGCGCATCTATGTTTTATCGGGGCGTTGTTGCCCTTGTGTGTTCCTCGGGCTGGTGCGCGACTGCCGGCTATCCGGGTCGTTGCGGTGGCCGCCATATGGCTGGCGTCGGGAGGGATGTTGGCATGGTTCTGGCCCCATCTCGGCCAGGACAACCTAACGATTCCAGTGACGGTCTATATCTTCGTCCTGTGTGCGATGGTGTGTGCGGCGTTGGTGGCGCGGTTGCCCACGATCTGGACCGCCGTGGGCGCGGTATGTTTTGCGGCCTCGGATGCGATGATTGCGATCGACCGGTTTATCCTGGGTGACCAGGCACTGGAGGTGCCGATCTGGGTTTCGTATGCCGCGGCCGCGATCCTGATAACGGCCGGGTTCTTCTTTGGTCGTGGTGGCGCCAGCTCTCGCGATCGCCGTCGTGTCTCTGTCGAGAGCTAGTCTTCGGTGTCCGTGGCTATAGCGGATAGCCGGAACGCAGGAGCGAGCGCGGACAAGCGAGAAATGTGTTGATTAGCAGCTTATTCTGGGCTCCGATAGCACCGGTTGATCTCTCGTGACCAGGGGCAGCGCCTCGCGCACGCCTGTCGAGGTTGAGCCGATCGCACGGGTTTTGCCGATGCTGTCGGTACCGCATCTAGATCGCGACTTCGACTACCTGGTGTCTGCCGAGCAGTCCGACGATGTGCAGCCCGGGGTGCGGGTACGGGTGCGGTTTCACGGTCGGCTGGTCGACGCGTTTGTGCTGGAACGCCGAAGCGACACTGATCACATCGGAAGGCTGGGCTGGCTCGATCGTGTCGTGTCACCCGAACCGGTACTCACTGCAGAGATTCGCCGACTTGTGGACGCCGTTGCGGCACGTTACGCCGGGACTCGGCCAGATGTGCTGCGGCTGGCAGTGCCGCCCCGGCATGCCAAGGTGGAGCGGGAACCCGCGTTGCAGCGCATCGCCCAGATAAGGCCGGTCGTCGATCCGGTCGACCCGGCGGGATGGGAGGTCTATGGCCGCGGTGGAAGGTTCCTGGCCGCCCTAGCAGAGTCGCGGGCCGCTCGTGCTGTGTGGCAGGCGCTGCCGGGGGAGTCATGGGCGGACCGATTCGCCGAGGCCGCGGCTCAAACCGTGCGGAGCGGGCGCACGGTGCTAGCGATCGTGCCGGATCAGCGCGATCTGGACACGCTGTGGCAAGCGGCGGTGACACGCGTCGATGAGCATGCCGTCGTGGCTCTCTCGGCAGGTCTTGGGCCGGCGGCTCGCTACCGCAGGTGGTTGGCGGCGTTGCGGGGCAACGCGTGGCTCGTGATGGGTACTCGCAGTGCGGTATTTGCACCCCTGCACGACCTGGGGCTGGTCATGGTCTGGTCGGACGCCGACGATACTCTCGCAGAGCCGCGCGCTCCCTATCCGCATGCGCGAGAGGTAGCGATGTTGCGGGCGCATCAGGCGCGTTGCGCGGCGCTGATCGGGTCCTTCGCTCGTACGGCCGAAGCGCACGCTCTGGTGCGCAATGGTTGGGCGCACGATGTCGTCGCGGCACGGCCGGTGGTGCGTGCGCGTAGTCCGCGAGTGGTCGCACTCGACGACAGCGGTCATGCCGATGAGCGCGACCCTGCTGCCCGTACCGCCCGACTGCCGTCTATTGCGTTGCGCGCCGCCCGGTCGGCGTTGCAGACCGGAGCGCCGGTGCTGGTGCAGGTTCCGCGTCGCGGGTACGTGCCGTCGTTGGCTTGCGGACGGTGCCGTGCGATCGCTCGGTGTCGGCACTGCACCGGTCCACAGTCGCTGATCGAGCGCGGTGAGCATACGTCGGATGGCCTGGCCGCGGTCTGTCGCTGGTGTGGACGCGTCGACTCGGCGCTGCGGTGTACGCGCTGCGGGTCACATGCGATACGCGCGGTGGTCGTGGGGGCGCGGCGTACTGCCGAGGAGCTGGGGAGGGCTTTCCCCGGTATGACAGTGATCACCTCGGCGGGCGATGCGATCGTGCCGGAGGTGGATGCTCATCCAGCCGTTGTTGTTGCCACCCCCGGAGCTGAGCCCAGGGCTGCCGGTGGGTACGGCGCGGCGCTGCTGTTGGATACCTGGGCGCTATTGGGGCGACAAGATTTGCGGGCGTCCGAGGACGCGCTTTGGCGCTGGATGGCCGCGGCCGCTCTGGTACGTTGCCGCAGTGCTGGCGGCGTGGTGATCGTGGTAGCCGAATCATCCATTCCAACGGTGCAATCGCTGATCCGGTGGGATCCGGTAGGTCATGCCGAGGCCGAGTTGGTGGCTCGCGCCGAAGTCGGGTTGCCGCCGAGTGTGCACATCGCGGCCTTGGATGGGCCCGCGAGTGCGGTGACGGCGCTGCTTGACCAGGCGCAGGTGCCCGACGACGCTGATCTGCTCGGTCCCGTGGACCTGCCCTCGGGAGTTCGACGCCCGGCCGGCACCTCCAACGATGCGTCGGTTACCAGGATGTTGGTGCGGGTGCGCCGGGAGCAAGGCCTGGAGTTGGCTGCCAGTCTGCGGCGTGGTGTTGGTGTACTCAGTGCTCGGCAATCCCGTGAGCCGTTGCGGTTGCAGATCGACCCGCTGCATATTGGATAGCGGACACAGCGGGGAGCGCCACTATGTGCCCTTGCGGGCGGTGAAGATGAGGTATTCCCACTCCATCATGTTGTTGCGGAGATGGTCGCTGCTGAGTTGGGTGAGCTCGGCATCGAGGGCGGCAACCCGCTCGGGATCTTCGGCGATGTTGCGGTAGGCGTTGATGACCGGGCCGTAAAACGTCTTGAGGTAGCTGCAGCACTCTTCAGCGCGGTGGAACCGTTCCACTTTCAGTGAACCTCGCTGGGTGCGAATGTCGCAGACGTGATCGCGAAACAGGTCGCCGACGTAGTTTTCCGATCCCCACCACACTTCGTGGGGCACACCGGTCGGCAGGGTTGGTCGATGTGGCCGGATTGCGGAGAGCAGCTGGCCAAGGAATCCGTCTGGTGTCCAACTCAGGACGCAGATTTTCCCTGTGCGCCTGCACACTCGGGCCAGCTCGTCGGCCGCGCGCTGGTGGCGCGGGGCGAACATGACCCCGACCGCTGAGAGCACCGCGTCGAACTGCCCGACCTCGAACGGAAGAGCCTCCGCATTGGCTTCCCGCCAGCCGAGTTCCAAACCGGCGGTTGCCGCTCGCCGCTGCGCGTGCCGAAGCAGCTGCGGTGTTAGGTCGCTGGCGGTGACATGGGCGCCGGTCTCAGCGGCGGGGATGGCCACGTTGCCCGAGCCAGCAGCGACATCGAGCACGCGATCGCCGGGACGAATGCCACTGGCGGAAACAAGGATTCGCCCGAGTGGAGCAAGTACATCGTCGGCAATCGCGGCGTAGTCGCCCAGCGCCCACATATCGCGATGCGTGTTTGCCGGGGCTAGGTTCTCGCCGATGGGGGGATTGATCGGCATTGGATCCCTCGCAGGAAGTCAACGGCGATGTGTAGTTATGACCTTGTCGTCGGCGGGCCGGAATGTGAAACGACCGCACCTCGAAGGTACCCGATGGCCATAGTATACATAGGCAATAATCGATGTCTACCACAATGGAGGGCTGCTAAGCTTTTGCTGCTCTAGCCCGTAGTGTGCGAGAACAAAGTTGACAGCCCGGGATAACCGCCGGGAAAGAGGGCCACGATGCCAACGGAAAGTGCGATGGCGACTGACGAATCACTTGATGAATCGCTCGATGAGATCACTGACGCCCTACTGACAGCCTCGCGGTTGCTGGTAGCCATCTCGGCGTATTCGATTGCGCTGGTGGACGAGAACATCACCACACCGCAGTTCCGTACCCTGGTCATCTTGTCCAATGGCGGACCGGTCAACCTGGCCACGCTGGCCAATCTGCTCGGTGTGCAACCGTCGGCAACCGGTCGGATGGTAGACCGGCTCGTCAGTGCTGGGTTGATCGACCGCCTTCCGCATCCGACGTCTCGGCGCGAGCTGCTTGCGGCACTGACGCCGCGTGGACGAGACGTTGTCCGGCAGGTCACCGCGCATCGCCGCACCGAAATTGCGAGCATCGTGGAAAAGATGCCACCGCCGGAGCGTCACGGGCTGGTGCGTGCCCTGACCGCGTTCACCATGGCCGGCGGCGAACCCGACGCATACGCCGATCCTGAAGAGCTGTGAACGAACAAGAAAGCCCGCGCCGAGCCGTCGGCTGAAACCGGACGGCGGCCCGACACGGGCTTCCTGATGCCTAATTCAGGCTGCGCTCATCGCTTTTCCGCGGTGATGAGCAAGTACTCCCACTTCATTGCGCCGTCTTCTAGGTAGCGAGCCGCGAGTTCGACGAGTTGCCGGTCGAGCTCGGCCGCCAGCACCTTGTTGTCGCCGATGTTCGCGTAGGCTTCGATCGTCGGCCCATAGTGAGTCTTGAAGTAGTCGTGGACGGCTTGGGCGCTGTGGAACCGCTTGACCTCAAGCAGTCCGCGGCTGGTGTTGATGCCTGTGACTCGATCTCCCAACATGCCGCTGATGTAGGGTTCGCTGCCCCATAGTGCTGCCGGCGGCAGGTATGCGGTGACGCTCGGCCGGTATGGCCTGATCGTGGCCAGCATCCGCCCGAAGAATCCTTCCTGGGTCCAGCTGATCACGCCGATCTTGCCGCCTGACCGGCAGGCGCGGACCAGTTCGTCAGCCGCGGTCTGGTGGTCTGGCGCGAACTGCACGCCGATCGCCGAGATTACGGTGTCGAACTCGCCGTCGGTGAACGGCAGAGCTTGTGCGTTCGCCTCTTGGTAGTTGAGGGTCAGCCCCAGCTCGCTAGCCCTGGCCTTGGACCGTTCCAGCAGCTCGGGCGTGAGGTCGGTGGATATAACGGTGGCGCCCGTCTTGGCGGCGGGAAGTGAGATGTTGCCGGAGCCGGCGGCCACATCGAGCACTCGAGTGCTCGGCCCAATGCCGGCGGCGGCGACCAGGATCGGGCCGAGGGGGGCCATCACCTCTTCGGCCATCAGCGCGTAGTCGCCCAGGGCCCACATCTCCCGGTGCTTGGCTGCCAGTGTTTCGTCTTCGCGGACTTGGGTGTCGAGAGTCATGAGATCTCCTCGAAAGTAAAGGGAAGGGAGCAGCGTTCTCGACATCGTCGTCGTCGGCGCGCGGGCAGCATTCAGTGCTGCCGCTTTGATCATATACAACAGACACTATATGCACCAGCAATAATAACTGTGTTCTACGGTCACTTGCTGTAGGTATTGTGATTCACGCAACACTCGGGGTGCTTCCTAGACTGTGCGAGTGCGTCTTGTCTTCGCTGGTACCCCCGAAACCGCGTTGCCTGCATTGCGTGGCCTGGTAAACGCTGCCCGCCACGAGGTGATCGCAGTGCTAACTCGGCCGGATGCTGTCACTGGCCGGCGAGGCAAGCCGGAGCCTTCGCCGGTGGCACGCGAGGCGCTCGAACGGGGCATTCCGGTGTTGCGGCCACCGCAGCCGAACTCGGCGGAATTCGTTGCCGAACTATCGGATTTGGCGCCAGAATGCTGCGCTGTGGTGGCCTATGGGGCATTGCTGGGCGGCCCGCTCCTAGCTGTGCCGCCGCGCGGCTGGGTCAATCTGCATTTCTCCTTGCTGCCCGCCTGGCGCGGAGCTGCACCGGTCCAGGCTGCGATCAGCGCGGGGGACTCCATCACGGGAGCCACCACGTTCCAGATCGAGCCGAGCCTGGATTCCGGACCGGTTTACGGCGTTGTCACCGAGACGATCCGGCCGACTCACACTGCGGGCGATCTGCTTGAGCAGCTTGCGGTTTCGGGTGCAGAATTGCTGGTGAGTACGCTGGACGGCATCGCTGCCGGGACGCTGACGCCGAGGCCGCAACCGGCCGACGGTGTCAGCCTGGCGCCGAAAATCGCGGTAGAACAGGCCAGAGTGCGATGGGACCTGCCGGCGTCGGTCGTCGAGCGACGTATCCGCGCTGTCACGCCAAACCCGGGTGCATGGACGCTCATCGGCGATCTGCGGGTTAAACTTGGACCGGTGCAGCTTGGTGGCGGTCGCCCTAATCTGCCAGATCAATTGCGGCCCGGTAGCATTCACGTCGACCGTAAAGATGTATGGATCGGTACCGGCTCGGATCCTTTGCGGCTGGGTCAGATTCAGCCGCCAGGAAAGAAATTCATGAACGCCGTCGACTGGGCGCGCGGCGCACGGCTCGATCCGACCGCGCAGGCACGATGACCCCAGCCCACGACAAAGCACACCGAAACCGTGCGGACCGCGTACCGCAGCGCACTGCAACGCGCGGGTCACGCCGACAGAAGTTCGACCCAGCACGTCGCGTTGCATTCGATGTGCTCAGAGCGGTCAGCCAACGAGACGCCTACGCGAACTTGGTGCTGCCGGCGCTGCTCAGCGAGCGGGGTGTTACCGGGCGGGACGCGGCGTTCGCCACCGAGCTGGCCTACGGCAGCTGCCGTACCCGGGGCCTGCTCGACGCTGTGATCGCTGCGGCTGCGCGACGTTCGACTGAGGCGATCGACCCGGTCTTGCTTGACCTGCTACGGCTTGGTGCCTACCAGCTGCTGCGCACCCGGGTTGACGCATATGCCGCGGTATCGACCACTGTGGAGCAGGCAAGGAGTGAATTCGACGGGGCACGAGCAGGTTTCGTCAACGGCGTGCTTCGGACAATCGCCAGCCGTGACGAATCATCTTGGGTAGACGAGCTCGCGCCAGACCAGGTGCGCGATCCGATCGGGCACGCTGCCTTCGCCCACGCTCACCCACGATGGATTGCCCAGGCTTTCGCTGATGCGCTCGGCTCCGGAGCCGGGGAACTCGACTCCTTGCTGGCCAGTGATGACGAACGACCGCACGTGCACCTCGCGGCCCGACCAGGCGTACTGACCGCCAGCGAATTGGCTGATGCAGTCGGTGGCACCGTCGGCCGGTATTCGCCGTATGCGGTGTATCTGCCCGGCGGTGACCCGGGACAACTGGCGCCGATACGCGCTGGCCATGCCTTGGTCCAAGACGAGGGCAGCCAGCTGGTGGCGCGAGCGTTGACGCTGGCGCCGGTCGAGGGCGACACCGGACATTGGCTGGATCTGTGTGCGGGGCCAGGTGGCAAGACGGCTCTGCTTGCCGCCCTCGGCATTGGCTCGGGTGCTCGGGTGACGGCGGTGGAGCCCTCGGCTCACCGGGCAGATCTGGTTGCCGCCAACACCCGCGGGCTGCCGGTTGAGGTCGTGCGGATCGATGGGCGGAACGTCGACTTCGACCCGACCTTTGACCGGGTCCTGGTCGACGCCCCGTGCACCGGCCTGGGCGCGCTGCGCCGCCGGCCCGAGGCACGCTGGCGGCGTCAGCCCGCCGACCTTCCAGCGCTGACCAAACTGCAACGTGAGCTGGTGGCCGCCGCGATCGCGCTGACCCGGCCGGGCGGAGTGGTGCTCTATGCGACCTGTTCGCCACACCTGGCCGAAACGGTGGGGGTGATCGCCGACGCGCTTCGTCGTCACCCGGTGGTCGCTCTGGATGCCCGCCCACTGTTCGAACCCATCGCCGAGGGGCTAGGAGCCGGGCCGTACGTTCAGCTGTGGCCGCACCGGCACGGCACCGACGGGATGTTCGCGGCGGCGTTGCGGCGACAGGCGTGAGCCGGGTTCCGAGTTGGGCGCCCCGTCTTGAGTAGTCTGTCGCTCATGCCGTGCAGCACAGGTGAACCGCTGATCGCGCCGTCTATTTTGGCCGCTGATTTCGCGAGGCTTGCTGATGAAGCAGCAGCGGTCGAAGGTGCAGATTGGTTGCACGTCGACGTCATGGACGGCCACTTCGTGCCAAATCTGACAATCGGGCTGCCCGTAGTAGAGAGCCTGCTGGCGGTAAGTCGGATCCCGATGGATTGCCATTTGATGATCGAAAATCCGGACCGATGGGCGCCGCCATATGCCGAAGCCGGTGCTTACAATGTCACCTTCCACGCTGAGGCCACCGATAATCCGGTCGGAGTGGGCCGCGATATCCGCGCTGCGGGGGCCAAAGCCGGGCTCAGCATCAAGCCCGGCACTCCGCTAGACCCATACCTGGACATCCTGGGGCACTTCGACACGCTGCTGGTTATGTCAGTCGAGCCGGGTTTCGGCGGCCAGAGTTTCATTCCCCAGGTGCTCAGCAAAGTGCGTACAGTGCGCAAGATGGTGGACGCCGGCGAGCTGACGATCTTGGTTGAAATCGACGGTGGTATTGGCGCGGACACTATCGAGCAGGCCGCCGAGGCGGGCGTCGACTGTTTTGTCGCGGGATCAGCGGTTTATGGCGCGGACGACCCGGGCGCCGCGGTGGAGGCACTAAGGCGACAAGCCCGTGCTGTGTTAGCGAATCGGTGCCGATGAACATTCAAACAGTCAATAGCATCGACGATGCGATGCGACTCGCAGCCGAACACGCGTTTCAGGTTAAGGGCAGTACCTATCCGAACCCGCCGGTCGGTGCGGTGATAGTGGATCCGGAGGGGCGGGTCGTCGGCGTGGGTGCCACTGGGCCGGCTGGCAGTGAGCATGCCGAGGTGGTGGCGCTGCGCCGAGCTGGCGGGTTGGCGGCCGGCGGAATCGCGGTGGTCACTCTCGAGCCGTGCAACCACTACGGCAAGACCCCGCCGTGCGTAAATGCGTTGATCGAGGCGAGGGTAGCGACAGTGGTCTACGCCGTAACCGATCCGAACGCTATCGCCGGCGGCGGCGCGGGCCGGTTATCAGCAGCTGGAGTGCAGGTGAGGTCAGGCGTATTGGCCGATCAGGTGGAGGCCGGGCTGATGCGGGAGTGGTTGCACAAGCAACGCACTGGCCTGCCGCATGTGACGTGGAAATATGCCACCAGTATCGATGGCCGCAGTGCAGCTGCCGACGGCTCCAGCCAATGGATCTCGAGTGAGGCGGCTCGCGCCGACTTGCATCGGCGCCGCAGCATCTGCGACGCAATTGTGGTCGGAACCGGAACGGTGCTCGCCGACGATCCGGCATTGACCGCCCGGTTGGCCGATGGTTCCCTGGCCGAGCGGCAGCCGCTGCGCGTGGTGGTAGGAATGCGGGACATCCCACCGGAGGCAAAGGTTCTCAACGACGACGCGCGCACTATGGCGATTCGGACGCACGAACCCGCGGAGGTACTACAGGCGTTGTCGGACCGCACCGATGTCCTGCTTGAGGGAGGCCCGACGGTGGCCGGTGCATTCCTGCGGGCCGGGGCGATCAACCGGATTTTGGCCTATGTCGCGCCGATCCTGCTGGGCGGTCCTATCACCGCGGTCGATGACGTGGGGGTATCAAACATCACGCGCGCGATGCGCTTTCAGTTTGAGGCCGTGGAGCGCGTCGGCCAGGATCTGTTGCTAAGCCTTGTAGCGCGCTAGCAGCTTAGGACTGATGCGCGACGGCTGGTTCGGAAACTTCCGGTTCTTCGGCATGCTCCTTGCGACCACTGATCAGAAAACCCAGCGCAGCGCCGACCACACAGACAATCGCGGTGATGGTGAAGATCTCGCCGTACATCAGTGCGAATGCCTTCTGGTACTGGGCACCAATCGCGGCGGCGCGTTCAAGCAGGGTGGCATTTGGCGATACTGACGCTGATAGCCCGGCCAGAATCTGGTTGAACCGGTACAGGCCCCAAGCGCTCAATGCGGCCACGCCGATCAACATTCCCGTCATTCGGGCCACCACCACGGCCGCTGAGGCGATGCCGTGTTGGGCAGACGGGACAACCCGAAGGGTAGCCGACGACAACGGCCCGATCACCAGGCCAAGGCCCAGACCGGCGACCAGCAGGTCAGCGTGCATAGCTGGAACGGTGAACAATCCGAGAATGTTGTGCCGATCGTTTAATAGGTCGACCGGCCAGTGCGAAATCAACCAATAACCGCTGCCAGCGATGAGCAGTCCGAACACGGTCACCGCGCGGTCGCCCGCTCGGGTGGCAATCCATCCGCCCGACAGGGCACCGACCGGCAATGCGATCAGGAACCAAAGCAGCATACCCGCGGCTTGGGTTTGGTCCATCTGCAGCACGCCCTGGCCGAACAGCTCCACATTCACCAGCGTCACCATCAACGCCGCGCCCGCGGCTACCGAAGCCCCTAGTGCTGCGAGGAACGGCCGGAAGTGCACCCCGGTGGGTTCGATCAATCGAGTTCTCGAAAAGCGCTCCCAAGCCACAAATGCCACCGCCGCGATTACCGCCCCGAACAGCATCGGTAACCCGTAGCTGGGCAGCACCTGTTTGCCATCCGGGTTGGGGTTGTAGAGACCGATCACGGCGAAGCCCAAAGCGATCGCTAGCAGTGTGCCGCCTACCAGGTCGATCTTCTCGGGATCGGCCTTGCGGTCGTGCGATGGCAGGCTGAACTGGATCATCGCCATCGCGATCAGGGTGAGCGGGACGTTGATCCAAAACACGTACTGCCACTGGTGGAACAGCCAGACGATGAAGATCCCATACAGGGGACCGAGCACACTGCCGAGTTCCTGGGCGGCGCCGATACCGCCGAGCACGCCGGCGCGATTTCGTTGCGCCCACAAATCAGCGCCCAGCGCCAACGTGACCGGCAATAGCGCACCGCTGGCCACACCTTGAATAGTGCGGCCAGCGATCAGCATATGAAAATCGCCAAAGTCGCCGGCTAGGGCGGTGACCACTGAGCCGACAATGAACGTGGCCAGGCTGACCTGAAGCAGCAGCTTGCGGCCGAACCGGTCGGAAGCCCGACCCAGCAGCGGCATCGCCGCGATGTAGCCCAGCAGGTACATCGTCACGATCCAGGTGATCCGATGCAGCTGGTTTATCGGGATGCCGACGTCATTCATGATGTCGCGCATGATGGTGACCACGACGTAGGTGTCGAGGGCGCCCAGCAGTACCGCGAGGCTGCCCGCGCTGATCGCGACTCGGCGTCCGGCCCGCATCATCAGCTCACCGGGGGCTTCGTGACTTGCACCTGCTCGCCCCATTTAGACAAGGTCATTTGGATGGAATTACCCGAACCACGATCTAGCTTGGCTTGCGCTAGCTGGTGATCGCCGGTCTCTTGG
The DNA here is from genome assembly GCF_965230835.1 of Mycobacterium sp. GTDB lineage: Bacteria > Actinomycetota > Actinomycetes > Mycobacteriales > Mycobacteriaceae > Mycobacterium. Next base: position 272,126 of record NZ_CBDDLW010000002.1, on the reverse strand, counting down.
ATCCAGACGGTGGACGGTACCGGCTCGGTCGCGTTGAACGGTGACGCAATCGCATTTACCGCCGCGGCCGATACCTTTCCGCTGATGCGGATGGTGCTCTGCCCGTCAATAGTTTCACGCCCTTCGGCTTTGTCGTCGGAGAAGTTGGCCAGAACATTGGCTAGGCCGGTGTCCGGGTTGAGAACCTGTGACGGGTCATAGATAGCGTTTGCAGGGCCGAAATTGCTCCACTTATTCGGGGTGAGGGTGGCATACAGCGAGCCTTCGAAGACCACGAAGTCGGCATCGACCTGAGCCCCGCCGAGGCTGAGCTTGACGTTTCCGGTCGCGGCGGTCTCGGGGGTGGTGGTGAGGTCCCCGGTCAGAGTTTCCAGAGAGAGCCCCGGAATCTCGCCGTTCACCGTCAACACCATGTGCGCACTCGTAAGTTTCTTGGTGTTGTCGGTGGCTTGTTTTATCAAATTCGTTGCATCGGGTAGGGGTTCGTTACTCTGCTTCGAGTCCGACGAGCAGCCGGCCACCAGGGCCGTAGCGGTGCTCAGTGCGGTGAAGAGGCCGAATAGCCGGCGGCGGGTCTGCATACTGTGCATCGTAGAGGGTGTCGGTGATGAGGCAGGTGAACATGTCGGGTGCGGGTCGCCAGGAATGCTCACTAACCTGGTGCCATGTTCACCGGAATTGTCGAAGAACTCGGCGAAGTAACCGCCAGGGATCCCCTCGCCGATGCAGCCCGCCTGATCATTCGTGGTCGCACCGTCACCGGCGACGCTGGCCATGGTGATTCGATTGCGGTGAATGGCGTGTGTCTGACGGTGGTTGAAGTGCTATCCGATGGACGATTCAGTGCCGACGTGATGGCTGAGACGCTGAACCGTTCCAACCTCGGCCAACTACAGCCGGGCAGCCGGGTGAACCTAGAGCGCGCCGCGGCAATCAACAGCCGACTCGGAGGACACATCGTTCAGGGCCACGTCGATGGGACTGGGGAAATAATCTCCCGAACACCGTCGGAGCATTGGGACGTAGTGCGGATCGAGGTGCCCGCGACGGTCGCTCGCTACATTGTGGAGAAGGGATCAATCACCGTCGACGGGATTTCCCTTACCGTTTCTGGGCTGGGCGCTGAACCGCGCGACTGGTTCGAGGTCTCGCTGATTCCCACGACACTGGAACTGACCACCTTGGGTCGTGTTCCGGTGGGCACAAAGGTGAACCTCGAAGTCGACGTTATCGCCAAGTATGTTGAGCGGTTGCTTGCCCGGGATGGCTCTTCTACCAGCGGGTTGACCGAGTAGCAGGCCGAGTGCTGGGTGTGTTCCGCGGGTGGCCGGGGGTGCCGCCGTCGAGTGGCGGGCAGCGTCTGGGAATGAGGTTGACCGCGAAACCGCGTTTGCGAATAGCGCGTATTCCTAAGGCGTGACGGTGTGGTTGGGGGTGCAGTTTGGCCTCTCGGTGAACCTCGCACCCTGCGCTCAGCGATTTGCCGAACGCCGGCAAAAGGCTGTCCGGTCGATGGTGCATTCATCGCTTGGCGATGCCCGCCGTGTGGTGCACCTGGTCCAAGTGCGATGGCCTGGCAAGAGTGGTGGCAGGGTGGTTCATACTGAAGGAAACACGTGGGGCTTCTCATGTGGGCCGGTCGGACAGCAAGGTAGCCAGGATGACGAGGTTGGACTCGGTTGAGCGGGCGGTTGCCGACATCGCTTCGGGCAAGGCTGTGGTCGTTATCGATGATGAGGATCGCGAGAACGAGGGCGATCTGATCTTCGCGGCCGAGAAGGCGACACCGGAGATGGTGGCTTTCATGGTTCGCTACACCTCGGGATACCTCTGCGTGCCATTGGACGGCGCCATATGTGATCGGTTGGGCCTGTTGCCGATGTACGCGGTGAACCAAGACAAACACGGCACCGCGTACACCGTTACCGTCGATGCAAAAAATGGTGTTGGTACTGGCATTTCGGCTTCAGACCGAGCGACGACGATGCGGTTGCTGGCTGATCCAGTCAGCAAAACCGACGATTTCACCCGTCCCGGTCACGTTGTTCCGTTGCGAGCCAAAGATGGTGGGGTGTTGCGCCGGCCAGGGCACACCGAGGCCGCGGTCGACCTTGCCCGGATGGCGGGCCTGCAGCCCGCGGGCGCGATTTGCGAGATCGTCAGCCAGAAAGACGAAGGCTCGATGGCCCAGACCGACGAACTGCGGATCTTCGCAGATGAACATGGTCTTGCGATGATCACCATCGCCGACTTGATTGAATGGCGGCGCAAGCACGAAAAGCACATCGAGCTTATTGCCGAGGCCCGGATCCCCACTCGGCATGGGAATTTTCGCGCCATCGGCTACTCCAGCATCTATGAGGACGTCGAGCATGTAGCGCTGGTCCGCGGCGAGATCGCCGGGCCGAACGGCTGCGGTGACGATGTGCTGGTTCGGGTGCACTCCGAGTGCTTGACCGGTGACGTGTTCGGCTCGCGCCGCTGCGATTGCGGGCCGCAGCTCGACGCCGCGATGGCGATGGTCGCTCGGGAAGGGCGTGGTGTCGTGCTTTATATGCGCGGCCATGAGGGTCGTGGCATCGGTCTCATGCACAAACTGCAGGCATATCAACTTCAGGACTCCGGTGCTGACACCGTCGATGCCAACCTCAAGCTCGGATTGCCGGCCGACGCAAGGGACTATGGGATCGGTGCGCAGATCCTCGTCGACCTCGGGGTCCGGTCGATGCGTCTGCTAACCAACAACCCGGCCAAGCGCGTGGGACTGGATGGGTACGGTTTGCACATCATCGAGCGGGTTGCGCTGCCGGTTCGAGCCAACGCGGAGAATATCCGCTACCTAATGACTAAACGCGACAAGATGGGGCACGACCTGACCGGGCTGGATGATTTCAACGATTTATCGGAATCTATGCACTTGCCAGGTGAATTCGGTGGTGCACTATGAGTGGTGGTGCCGCGGTTCCGGACATGCCGCAGCTTGACGCGGCTGGTCTGCGGTTGGCTATCGTTGCCAGCACTTGGCACAACGAGATCTGTGACGCGCTGCTAGTGGGCGCCGAGAAGATCGCCGCCGATTCGGGTATCGACAACCCGACAGTGGTGCGGGTTCTTGGTGCGATCGAGATCCCGGTGGTGGCTCAGGAGCTAGCGCGCAACCACGATGCTGTCGTCGCGCTGGGTGTGGTTATCCGTGGTGCGACACCACATTTCGACTATGTCTGTGACGCCGTAACCCAGGGACTGACTCGCGTCTCACTGGACGCCTCGACGCCAGTCGGCAACGGCGTGCTGACAACCAACACCCTGGAGCAGGCGCTGGATCGCGCTGGACTGCCGACGTCCGCCGAGGACAAGGGAGCCCAGGCGACTGCAGCAGCGCTGACCACAGCGTTGACGTTGCGTGAATTGCGTGCTCGGCCGTGACCGCGAAACCTGGGCCGGACGATTGGGACGTCGTAGTGCGTCCGCATCTGACACCGTTATTTGTTTACGCTGCAGCTTTTTTGATTGCAGCAGCCCACATCGTGGTAGGTCTGCTGCTTAAGGTCCGTTCCAGTGGGGTGGTCTTTCAGACTGCCGACCAGGTGGCGATGGGCGCCCTCGGGCTAATCGTTGCCGGCGTTGTGCTGTTGTTTGCGCGGCCGCGGCTGCGGGTGAGTTCCGCCGGGCTTTCAGTGCGTAATCTGCTGGGGGACAGGCTGATCCCGTGGTCCGATGTGGTCGGTGTGTCCTTTCCCGGCGGGAGCCGCTGGGCGCGGATCGATCTGCCTGGAGACGAGTACATCCCGCTCATGGCGATCCAGGCCGTTGACAAGGACCGCGCTGTTGCCGCAATGGACGCTGTGCGCTCGCTGCTGGCCCGCTATCAGGTGACGGGCGAGACCAGAAATGAAATATGAATTGATTGACGTATCAATATTTCATTTCTAGGATGGTCCCATGCGGACCCGACCCGGTCCCCAATCCGCTCCGCGCCTGCGCCGTAGCTGGCGTCGGGCGATGATGTGCCTGCCAGCCACGATCTCCCCGTATCGGCGCCCCGCCCAACTCATGGAGTTCTTTCTCGCCGTCGGTGGCCCATCGCTGCAGGTTCACCTGGACGGGATGCTCAAGGACCCGCGTGGCCAGCGTCTCTTGGTCGAGCGGCCCGACCTGTTAGCCACGCTGAGCGACCGCCACGCTCTGGCCGATACACCGGAAGGCAGCTTCGGGCGCGCCTATCTGGATTTCACCGCTCAGTACCGCTTTGACGCTCGGGTCTTCGAAGCACTGCATGACACCGAGGCGATGGGCAAGAGGCTCGGGTGGGACGATGAGGTCACCTACCTTGTCAAGCGTGGGTTGCAGTTGCACGACCTGTGGCACGTGCTCGGCGGCTACGGGCCGGATTATGCGGGGGAGGGGGGGAACATTGCGTTCACCTATGGGCAGCTCCCGTCGTTGGCGGTGGGTATGGGTTATCGGATGTTACGGAGCTTCAGCGGCGGCACGCCACGCGACCGATGGCGAGCATTCTTGGCTGAGGCGGTCCGTCGGGGCCGCAGCGCTGACAACCTGATGGCGCTGCCTTACGAGGAGTTGCTCGCCCGCCCCCTGGCGGAGGTGCGCCGAGAGACGGGAGTTGGCTCGCCCGCTGAGGCACATCCGGACGGTATCCCTTATTCAGACTATGTGTACGGGATTCCGGGGCCGCGCCCAAAATGCGGAACGAACGACTTCCAAGAAAAGGTTGCTAGGGCGGCGCGGTGACGCCGGCCCGCCTAGGACGTCCTAAAGGTGGCGGCCTGCGTCCCGAGCAAAATGCCGAGCGCCTGGTCAGTGCCGCAGAGCGAACGTTTCTTCGGCTCGGGTTCGACCGCACCACAATCGACGATATCGTTGCCGAGGCCAACGTCTCTAGGTCTACTTTCTACCGGCACTTCGTCTCCCGCGATGCGATATTGCTCGAGGTGATTGGCCGCTCTACCGACCGTTATCTAGCCTTGCTGGCTACGCAGGCCGAGCAGCATTCAACAGTGCAGTCGTTCATCGTAGAGGCGATGGTCAGTGTGGTCACCCTGGTACGCGGCGATCCCGCTCTGGCCGCGATGTTCAACGACAGCGGCAGGGGCGCCGTCGGTCGGCTCGTCGGCACCTCGGAGGGGATCAAGGCCAGGGCGCGCACCTTTGCGCGGCGCATTCTGGAGCAGGCCGGGCCGGACCGCTCTTACCAGCTACGACCGGGCATCGACATCGACGGTGCGGTCGACCACCTGGTGCTGGTGGGCCTTGGCCTCATCCAGGGCTTCGGGAACAGGAGCGATGACGTCGATGCACTTCGTGACTACCTAGCTGAATTCGTCGTACCGCCCCTGGTTATGCCGTCCGTAGGCGATGAGCCGGCCGGCGACCGACACTAGATGCCCTTGTCGGGCTCGCCCGCCTGCCGCTGCGCGATCGGGGGCGTCCGAACTTCATCCCGCGGCGCGCTCGTTGGTTTCGGGTAGCCGGGACTAGCCTGAGCTACGTGCCTGATCCAGCGACATACCGTCCCGCTCCCGGGTCGATCCCGGTAGAGCCGGGGGTATACCAGTTCCTGGACCCCCACGGGCGCGTCATCTACGTGGGCAAGGCCAAGAGCCTGCGCAGCCGCTTGACGTCGTACTTTGCCGATGTCGCGAGTCTGCACCCGCGGACGCGCCAGATGGTCAACAGCGCGGCCAAGGTCAAGTGGACTGTGGTCAACACCGAAGTAGAAGCACTGCAGCTCGAATACAACTGGATTAAGGAGTTCGATCCGCGTTTCAACGTCCGCTACCGCGACGACAAGTCGTATCCAGTGCTGGCCGTTACGCTCAACGAAGAGTTTCCCCGGTTGATGGTCTACCGTGGCCCACGGCGCAAGGGTGTGCGCTATTTCGGTCCTTACTCGCACGCGTGGGCGATTCGGGAGACGCTGGACCTGCTCACGCGGGTGTTTCCGGCGAGGACCTGCTCAACTGGAGTGTTCAAGCGGCACAAGCAGATCGACCGGCCATGTCTGCTTGGTTACATCGACAAATGTTCGGCGCCGTGCGTTGGCCGGGTCAGCGCCGGGCAACATCGCCAAATCGTGGGAGACTTCTGCGACTTCCTATCCGGCAAGACTGACCGGTTTGCCCGCGACTTGGAAAAACAGATGCACCAAGCGTCCGAGCACCTCAATTTCGAGCGGGCTGCCCGGCTTCGCGACGATTTGTCTGCGCTCAGGCGGGCGATGGAAAAGCAGGCCGTGGTGCTTGGTGACGGCACCGACGCCGACGTGGTCGCGTTTGCTGACGACGAACTTGAAGCAGCTGTGCAAGTATTCCACGTTCGCGGCGGCCGGGTTCGTGGCCAGCGCGGTTGGGTGGTAGACAAACCCGGCGAGCCCGGCGATTCGGGAGCGGAGCAGCTGGTTGAGCAGTTCCTGACACAGTTCTACGGCGACCAGGCGGAGCTCGGTCTAGCCGCGGATGAAACAGCCAACCCGGTTCCGAGGGAGGTGTTGGTTCCGTGTCTGCCGGCTAACACCGACGAGTTGGCCAGCTGGCTTTCCGGCCTGCGCGGCGCGCGCGTCGCTGTGCGGGTGCCGCGCCGCGGTGACAAGCGGGCGCTAGCCGACACTGTGCAGCGCAACGCAAAAGAGGCCCTTGCCCAACACAAGCTCAAACGGGCTGGCGACTTCAACGCCAGATCCGCTGCGCTGCAAAATATTCAGGATGCCCTTGGTTTGGCTGATGCGCCATTGCGGATCGAGTGCGTCGACATCAGCCATGTGCAGGGCACCGATGTCGTGGGATCTCTGGTGGTCTTTGAGGATGGTCTGCCACGCAAATCCGACTACCGCCACTTCGGGATCCGGGAAGCCGCCGGGGAGGGGCGTTCCGACGACGTGGCTTCCATCGCAGAGGTCACCCGGCGGCGGTTTCTGCGACACCTGACCGAGCAGAATGATCAGAAATCGGCTTCTTCGGAAGAAAAATCGCTGGAAAAGTTGCGGAGGTTCGCCTACCCACCGAATCTCTATGTAGTAGATGGCGGCGCGCCACAGGTCAATGCGGCCAGCGCGGTGCTCGACGAATTGGGTATTAGCGATGTGGCGGTGATCGGCCTGGCGAAGCGGCTCGAAGAAGTGTGGGTGCCCAGTGAGCCAGATCCGATCATCATGCCGCGCAACAGTGAGGGGCTTTATCTGCTGCAGCGAGTGCGCGACGAGGCGCACCGATTTGCCGTAACGTATCACCGCAGCAAGCGATCCAAGCGGATGACGGCGTCGGCCCTGGACTCGGTGCCGGGCCTGGGAGAGCATCGCCGCAAGGCGCTGGTAGCCCATTTCGGATCGGTAGCCCGCCTCAAGGAGGCCACAGTCGACCAGATCACCACTGTTCCGGGTATCGGCATGGCCACTGCCACGGCTGTAGTCGAGGCATTGCGGCCTGACCCGTCCAGGGGTTCCGGATGACAAAGCGCGCTGAGGAGAATGAGGAACGGCCCGGAGTCGCGCAGGCGAATAGCCGCTTGGGCGTTCCGCACGAATCCCGAGTCGGTATTGATGTCGTGCTGGTGACCGGGTTGTCCGGGGCCGGACGCGGCACAGCCGCCAAGGTGCTGGAGGACCTGGGTTGGTACGTGGCCGACAACCTGCCTCCCCAGCTGATTACCCGGATGGTGGATCTCGGGCTGGCAGCTGGATCACGGATCACCCAGCTAGCGGTAGTGATGGACGTGCGATCACGAGGGTTCACCGGCGACCTCGACTCGGTGCGCAATGAGCTGGCCACTCGCGACATCACCCCACGCGTGGTCTTCATGGAGGCCTCCGATGACATGTTGGTGCGGCGCTACGAACAGAATCGACGTAGCCATCCGCTGCAGGGCGAGCAGACCCTGGCCGAGGGCATTGCTGCTGAGCGCATTATGTTAGCTCCGGTTCGTGCTACCGCTGACCTGGTCATCGACACATCGACCCTGTCGGTGCGTGCTTTGCGGGAGAGCATCGAGAGTGCGTTCGGCGGCGATGACGGCGCGACCACGAGTGTCACCGTCGAATCCTTCGGTTTCAAGTACGGCCTGCCGTTGGACGCCGACATGGTCGTCGACGTCCGCTTCCTGCCGAATCCGCATTGGGTGGATGAGCTGCGTCCACATACCGGTCAGCATCCGGCGGTGCGTGACTACGTGCTGGCTCAGGCAGGGGCGGCCGAGTTCCTCGAGACCTACCATCGGTTGCTGTCCCTGGTTGTGGACGGCTATCGGCGAGAAGGGAAGCGCTACATGACGATCGCCGTCGGCTGCACCGGTGGTAAACATCGCAGCGTGGCGATCGCCGAAGCACTCATGGGAATTTTGCGATCTGATTTGCAGCTGTCGGTACGGGTGCTGCACCGGGATCTGGGCCGCGAATGAGCTGGCCGAACAGCGAAAGTATCGTAGCCCTGGGCGGTGGACACGGGCTCTATGCGACTCTTTCGGCCGCCCGTCGGCTCACGCCCTATGTCACTGCCGTGGTAACCGTCGCCGATGACGGCGGCTCATCGGGCCGGCTGCGCAGCGAACTAGACGTCGTACCACCCGGTGATTTGCGGATGGCTTTGGCCGCGTTGGCATCCGATAGCCCGCACGGACGGCTATGGGCTACTATCCTGCAGCACCGATTCGGCGGCAGTGGTGCCTTGACGGGACATCCGATCGGCAATTTGCTCCTTGCCGGGCTTAACGAAGTGCTGGCTGATCCGGTCGCGGCCCTAGACGAGCTTGGACGGATTCTCGGCGTTAAGGGCCGGGTTTTGCCGATGTGCCCGCTCGCATTGCAGATTGAGGCCGATGTGTCGGGCCTCGAGTCGGATCCGCGCATGTTCCGCTCGATCCGCGGTCAGGTCGCGATTGCAACCACCCCGGGCAAGGTGCGGCGGGTGAGGTTGTTGCCTGCCAACCCACCGGCCACCCGGCAGGCTGTCGACGCCATCATGGCCGCGGACTTGGTCGTCCTCGGGCCTGGCTCGTGGTTCACTAGCGTGATTCCGCATGTGCTGGTGCCGGGGTTAGCTGCCGCTTTGCAGGCCACCACGGCTCGGCGGGCACTGGTGCTCAACTTGGTGGCCGAGCCGGGAGAGACGGCTGGCTTCTCAGTGGAGCGTCATCTGCACGTGCTGGCTCAGCACGCGCCCGAGTTCGGCGTCGATGACATCATTATCGACGCCGAGCGAGTGCCCAGCGACCGCGAGCGCGAGCAACTACGGCGCACCGCCACGCTGCTGCAGGCGGAGGTCCACTTCGCCGACGTAGCTCGACCTGGTACACCTTTACATGACCCGGGCAAATTGGCAGCCGTCCTGGAGGCGGTGCGGGTGCGTAACGACGACCCGGGTGGGCCTCCGGTGACGGCCACCGATGAGATACCCATCGATGGTGGACAGCAGCGGATCGGTGGACTGGGTGGCAACAAACCAAGGGGTGACGACGCGTGGCGATGACAACCGAAGTCAAAGACGAGCTAAGCCGTCTGGTGGTCAAATCGGTCAGTGCGCGCCGAGCTGAGGTCACCTCCCTGCTGAGGTTCGCCGGCGGGTTGCACATCGTCGGGGGGCGCGTGCTCGTCGAAGCCGAGGTGGACTTGGGCAGTATCGCTCGGCGGCTGCGCAAGGACATTTTTGATCTGTACGGCTACACCGCGGTAGTACATGTCTTATCGGCCAGTGGAATTCGAAAGAACACCCGTTATGTGCTGCGTGTCACCAACGACGGCGAAGCCCTGGCCAGGCAGACTGGGCTACTGGACATGCGTGGGCGTCCGGTGCGTGGTTTGCCGGCCCAAGTTGTGGGCGGCAACATCGGCGACGCCGAAGCCGCATGGCGAGGAGCCTTCCTGGCACACGGGTCGTTGACCGAACCGGGCCGCTCATCGGCGTTGGAGATCAATTGCCCCGGGCCTGAGGCTGCGCTGGCGTTGGTGGGCGGCGCCCGCCGGCTGGGTGTAAGCGCGAAGGCCCGCGAGGTGCGGGGGGCCGATCGCGTGGTCGTGCGAGACGGTGAGGCCATCGGTGTATTGCTCACCCGAATGGGTGCGAAGGAAACGCGGGTGGTTTGGGAGGAGCGCAGGATGCGTCGCGAGGTGCGCGCGACTGCCAACCGGCTTGCTAACTTCGACGACGCGAATCTGCGCCGCTCGGCGCGGGCCGCGGTTGCGGCCGCCGCCCGGGTAGAGCGTGCACTGGAGATACTCGGCGACACGGTACCAGACCATTTGGCCTCGGCCGGGACGCTGCGTGTGGCCCACCGACAGGCGTCCTTGGAGGAGCTGGGCCGACTTGCCGATCCTCCGATGACGAAAGACGCTGTGGCTGGACGCATTAGGCGATTGCTCTCGATGGCCGACCGCAAGGCGAAAGTGGAAGGAATTCCGGACACGGAATCGGCGGTGACACCTGACTTGCTTGAGGATGCCTAGTCCGCTGATCCGAAAGTGGGCCGGGTACTCGCGGTCATTTCCATCCGATTATGCGTTGGGCAGTGTCACCTGGCCTGGAGCAAGAGTGGCCTGTGAGATTTGCGTGATTACTGGCCCCGGCGGGTCAGCGAGGGCTAAGGTCGCGGGATGAAGCGGCTTTCAAGTGTCGATGCGGCGTTTTGGTCTGCGGAAACAGCGGGTTGGCATATGCATGTCGGCGCGCTGGCGGTCTGCGATCCCAGTGACGCGCCAGACTACAGCTTTCAGCGACTGCGCGATCTGCTGATCGAGCGACTGCCGGAGATCCCGCAGTTGCGCTGGCGGGTGACGGGTGCTCCGCTTGGGCTGGACCGGCCTTGGTTTGTTGAGGACGAGGATCTCGATGTCGACTTCCACGTCCGGCGTATTGGTGTGCCCGCTCCGGGCGGACGGCGCGAGCTGGAAGAGCTGGTCGGCCGACTGATGTCCTACAAGCTCGATCGTTCCCGACCGCTATGGGAACTGTGGGTCATCGAGGGTGTCGAAGGTGGCCGTATCGCGACGCTGACGAAGATGCACCACGCCATTGTCGACGGGGTTTCTGGTGCTGGGCTCGGTGAAATCCTTTTGGACGTCGAGCCCGAGCCCCGGCCGCCGCAGAAAGAAACGGTTGGATTTGTGGGATTCCAGATCCCTCGACTGGAACGTCGTGCGATCGGTGCCCTCATCAACGTCGGAGTCATGACACCATTCCGGATCGCTCGGTTGGTAGAGCAGACCGTGCGCCAGCAGATCGCTGCTTTGGGCGTTGCTGGCAAGCGGGCTCGCTACTTCGAAGCTCCCAAGACCCGATTCAATGCGACTGTCTCTCCGCACCGGAGGGTTACCGGATGCCGCGTCGAATTGGCTCGTGTGAAGGCGGTCAAGGACGCGTTCGCTGTCAAGCTCAACGACGTTGTGCTTGCGCTGGTGGCCGGTGCGGCCCGCGAATATTTGCAGAAACGAGACGAGTTGCCGGCCAAGTCATTGGTCGCCCAGATTCCGGTTTCTACCCGCACCGATGAGACGGCGGACGAGGTGGGCAATCAGATCAGCTCGATGACGGGGTCTTTGGCAACCGACGTGGAGGATCCAGTCGAACGACTCAGAGCGATTCACGAGAGCACGCAGAGCGCCAAAGAAATGGCCAAGGCTCTCTCAGCGCACCAGATCATGGGGCTCACCGAGACCACACCACCGGGGCTGCTTCACCTGGCTGCCCGCGCTTACACGGCTACCGGGTTATCGCACAACTTGGCCCCCATCAACCTGGTCGTGTCGAACGTCCCAGGACCGCCCTTTCCCTTGTACATGGCGGGCGCGCGGCTGGATTCGCTGGTGCCGCTCGGGCCGCCGGTCATGGACGTGGCGCTGAACGTTACCTGCTTCTCCTACCGGGATTTCTTGGATTTCGGCTTTGTGACCACGCCTGAAGTTGCCAACGATATCGACGAGATGGCTGATGCGATCGAGCCGGCGCTGATTGAGCTGGAGCGTGCCGCGGATTTGCGTTAGGTGCAGCTAGCTTTCGGCGGGTGGGTTCTGCACGTACACCCAGGACAGAAAGCGGGCCACGGCATCGGCCGTTTGATGTGCCCTAGGTGACCCGAATACATCGAACGCGTGTTGGGCATGTGGCAGGCTGGCGTAGGCGACTGGGGCCTTCGACACCGCCCGCAATTCGTCGACGAACTCCTGGGCTTCGGCGACCGGGATCAGGGAGTCGTCTTGGCCGTGTATGACAAAGAACGGGGGCGCGTCGGCGTGAGTATGGCGAATTGGCGATGCGTCAAGGTAGACGTCCCGGTGTGTGCTGAACTTCTGCTTGATCACGAATCTTTCCAGTAACTCGACGAATTCGCGACGCCCCTCCCGGTCGGTGGAGAACAAGTCGTAGCGTCCGTATATCGGGACCACTGCGGCCACCGAGGTGTCGGCCTCTTCGAAGCCCGGTTGAAATTCGGGTTCGTTTGGCGTTAGCCCTGCCAGGGCAGATAGGTGGCCGCCGGCAGACCCGCCGGTGATCGCGACGAAGTTCGGGTCTCCGCCGTAGGCCGAAATGTTTTCTTTGACCCACGCCAATGCTCGCTTGACGTCGACGATGTGTGCGGGCCACGAATGCATCGGTGAGACACGGTAGTTCAGGGACACACATATCCAGCCGCGAGAAGCCAGGTGACTCATCAGGGGATAGGCCTGTGGACGGCGCCATCCGAGTGTCCAGGCGCCACCCGGCACTTGCACCAGCACTGGAGCCTTGCCGTCTCGCGGCAGGTCGGGGCGTCGCCAGATGTCGGCCAGATTTGCGCGTCGGTGCGGGCCGTAAACGATGACGTGAGTTTTTTCGACGTAGCGGCGGCGCGCTACGGTCGTGCGTAGCGGTAGATTGCGGCTTGCGGTGGCGGTGGCGGTGGCGCGGATCGGTGTCGCCGTCGAGTCGATCAGGTCTTTGTCGAAGTCGGGTCCGAGTTGGTCGCATAGCCCTGCTTCCAGCACCGGGCCCGCCGTGGTGACGACGCGCCGGCGGATGACCGCCAGGATCACCCAGGTGGCTGCAGTCAGGGTCAGCGCTACCTTTCCTCTGGGGCTGGAGAAGTCGCCGCGTCGACCGCGGCGCACCGCGTCGAGCACCGAGGCAGTCAAATAGACGCCCGGCACCTCTGAGGTAGGCCAGCCGAACCAGAACACCCACACCGCGTTGTAGCCCTTGCGGGTCAGAGGGCGTAATCCGTTGGCAGCGTTGATGAATTCAAGTGCCGCCCGGATCAGCGGTCGGGATTTGAACTTCCGTCGCCGCACCCGACCCAGCGTCTGTCGTGTTCGCGCTGCCCTCATCCGCCGCTGACCTGTGCTTGCAGCTCGGCGCGCGCGATCTTGCCGGTGCTGCCGCGGGGAAGCTCTTGGAGAACCGTCATCTCGCGGGGCACCTTGTAGTTGGCCAGGTTGTCACGGACGTGTTGCTTGAGGGTGTCAGGCGCGGTGTGCTCGTCGAGACGAGCGTCGGCTTCCAGCACCACAAAGGCCGCCAGCCGCTGTCCGTATTGCTCGTCGTCTACACCGATCACGGCAGCCTCTGCCACGTCGGGGTGTGCTGCCAGTGTTTTCTCGACTTCGATTGGGTAGACGTTCTCACCCCCGGAGACGATCATCTCGTCGTCGCGACCCACCACGAACAGCCGTCCGGCGTCGTCGAGGTAGCCTAGGTCGCCCGACGACATGTACCCAGCGTGGAAGTCTTTTGTGGTGCCCGACGTGTAGCCGTCGAACTGGGTGTTGTTGTGGACGTAGATGCTGCCGATTTCTCCGGTAGGCACCTCGTGGAAATCCTGGTCCAGGATCCGGATGTGGGTTCCTTCTGCGGGTCTGCCTGCTGTATCGGGCGCGGCGCGAAGATCCTGCGGGGTGGCGGTGGCAATCATGCCAGCCTCGGTGGCGTTGTAGTTGTTGTAGATCACATCGCCGAATTGGTCCATAAACGCGATGACGACGTCAGGCCGCATCCGGGAACCGGATGCGGCAGCGAACCGCAAGGACCGGCCGCTGTAGCGGTTACGGATGTTGGCTGGCAGATCCATGATGCGATCGAACATCACCGGCACCAATGCCAGACCAGTTGCCTGGTGGCGGTCGATGAGGTCGAGAGTGGCCTCCGGGTCGAACTTGCGCCGGGTGACCACCGTGCAGGCCAGAGACGCTGCCAGGACAAGTTGCGCAAAGCCCCAGGCGTGGAACATTGGCGCGGCTATCACGATCGCCTCCTCGGCCCGCCACGGTGTGCGGTCCAGAATGGCCTTGAGCTCACCGATCCCGCCACCAGAATGTTTGGCGCCTTTAGGAGTTCCGGTAGTTCCGGATGTCAGTAGGATCAGTCGGCCCTTGCGGCCAGTTCGCTCGGGCTGCTGCCCGGCGTGGGTGGCGATGAGTTGCTCGACGGTCAGGTCGTGCTGTTCGGCGGCCCACGCCACGATGCGGGTAGCGTCGGGTTTGTTCGCCAGCGCGCGGTCTACGGTCGCGCTGAACTCCTCGTCGTAGATGACGGTGTCGACGCGTTCGCGGGCTGCCACATCGGCGAGCGCGGGACCAGCGAAAGAGGTGTTGAGCAACAAGATATCGGCGCCGATCCTGTTGGCCGCTACCAGTGACTCAACGAAACCGCGATGGTTGCGGCACATGATCCCGATGACCCGCGCGGCCCCGGCCGGCTGCCCGGCGTCGAGAGCTTGCAGCGCGGCTGCCAACGCGTTGCAGCGTTGGTCGAGCTGCTGCCAAGTCAGCGTGCCTAACTCGTCAACCAGGCCTGGCCGATCGGGGCAGCGCTGCGCCGCGCTGGCGAAGCCGGAGGTGATGCCCATGCCTTCACGGCGCATGGCGGCGGCGATTTTAAGGTAGCGGTCCGGACGCATTGGCGCGATGACTCCGGCACGTTTCATCGTGCCGATCAGCCCGAGGGTTTGGTTGATACGAGTTGCCACCGCTCAACCCAGAATCGGGAACCGGCGTTTGGCGGCGAGGTCATCGAGGGCCTGCTGCATCACTGACCGAATGTGCTTGTCGACCTCGTCGACGTCAGGATTCTCGCCGAATTGCGCGGTGACGTCGATCGGTTCGAGCACGCGCGTCACAATCTTGGCGGGCAGCGGTAGGTTCGGCGGGATCGCGGCGCTCAGACCGAAAGGAAATCCGAAAGAGAGCGGCAGGATGTCACTGCGTAGCAGGCGCTTCAGCCCAAGGCGCTCGGCTAGCCAGGTGCCGCGAGACAGGTAGAGCTGGGTTTCCTGGCCACCGATGGATACCGCGGGCACGATTGGTACGCCAGCTTCGATCGCTGTGCTCACGTATCCTTTTCGGCCGTTGAAGTCGATGACGTTCTCGGAGAAGGTGGGTCGATACGCGTCGTAGTCGCCGCCAGGGAAGACGACGACCACGCCGCCCGATCGCAGGGCCTTGGCCGCGTTGTCACGGGTAGCCCTTATATAGCCGGTACGTCGGAAAAACGACCCGGTCACGCCCATAAAGAGAATGTCGTGGCTTAGCGTAAGGACCGGTCGGTCATACCCGAACTTGTCGTAGAAGTCGACGCTGAAGATCGGGACGTCCATTGGGAACATGCCGCCTGAGTGGTTTCCGACCACGAGAACTCCGCCGGGCGGGAAGTTATCGAGGCCATGCACCTCGGAGCGGAAGTATGTCTTCAGGACTGGGCGTATGGCGCCCATCACGCGCTGCGTTAGGCCAGGATCCCACTTGTCGATCTCGGGGTCGGCCTTGTCGGTGTCGCTCACGTCGCTCCTTTGAGGCTGCCTCGAGGCTCGTTTGTCGTCGCGCCCCCTCATCGTAGCGACTGTGGTTGGGATCGCTACGCCCGCGTTTATTCCAGACTGGCAACGCAGCCGAAAGCTGCACATTGTCGCCTCGGGGCGGGCACAGTGAGAGCCGACGGATGTCAGTCCGGGCGGGGGCCGCAGCTCAGAAGGGAAGTAGAAGTGGCCGAGGTCGGCGAAGCTATTTCGGTGATTACCCGGCAGATGCGGTTGATTCGCGATGACTTCATCGTCGAGTTGTTCAACGAGATGCGGACCGAGATTCAGGGCCTGAACTACGACGCTCGAATGATGGACCTGTGGAAGGCGAGCATGACCGAGGGTGTGGTGTCGGCCATTCACTACCTGGATCGAGATACACCGGCTGATGTTCTTGAAGCTCCGGCAGCTGCGCTGGCCTACGTGCGGGCAGCGGCGCGGCGAGATGTTCCGCTGGCGCCGCTGGTTCGGTCGCAACGACTCGGCCATGCCCGCTTCATGGAAGTAGCGATGCAGCAGGTGTCGGCAGTGGAGCCGGCCGCGCGCGTGCCGACGATCACCGAATTGGTAAATCGCTTGTCGGTCTTTATGGACTTGGTTGGTGATCAGGTAATTGTGGCCTACGAACGGGAACACGACCGTTGGCTAAGCCGACGCAGCGGCCTGCTACAGCATTGGGTCGGCGATGTGCTTGCCGGTGGCCCGGTTGATGTTCGGCGGGCTGAGAAGGTGCTGAGTTATGCGTTGGACGGCACCCATCTCGCGGTGGTGCTGTGGGTGGATACCGCACTAGCTACCCGCGATGCGGTGGCAATCTTCGATCAGGTGCGCTCGCTGTTAGCAACGGAGCTGGGTGCAGGGGAGCACTCGTTGATGGTCCCGACCGATGAGCGCGAGGCCCGGTTGTGGTTTTCAGTTGAGTCCGCGCGGACGCCCGATTTGTCCAGAGTTCGCGCGGAGTTCGACTCGGCGGGAATCCGAGCCCATCTCGCGTACGGACGGACAGGGGACGGGCTGAGCGGCTTCCGCAGTTCGCTCCAGCAGGCCGAACTGGTAAAGGAGGTGGCTCTTGCCGGCAACGGCGGCCCTGGTGTCCGCGTCGTCGGCTACGAGGATGTCGCGCCAGTGGTGCTGATGGCCACGGATGTGGATGAGCTGCGCCACTTCGTCGCTGAGGTACTGAACGAACTCGCTATTGACGACGAGCGCAATGAGTGGCTACGCGAGACCCTGCGGGAGTTTCTGGCCCGCAACCGTAGTTACGTGGCGGCAGCCGAAGCGATGATCCTTCATCGCAACACTATTCAGTACCGGGTGGCTCAGGCCATGGAGCTTTGCGGCCAGAGCTTCGATGACCCCGATTTCGTGTTCAAGGTGCAGACGGCGCTGGAGGTCTGCCGATGGATGGCGCCGGGAGTGCTCCACGCCAAACGGCATCGACGCAGGTAGTTGCGGCGCTCCTGGTTGTGCTGCGTGCACAACAGTGATCCTGGACTTCAGTGTGACCGCATATGGTGTTAGCCGGAATCGGCGCGTTAGTGTTTGCTGCATCAAAATCACGCCGAGCTCAGGGAGATGGAAATGAATCGGCTTGCCGCGATCGATCACCCACGGCGGCTATCCCTTCTGGTGTCTTTGGCGCGGTTTTCATGAGCTCTCGGAGGGCGCGGCTTGTGGTCGAGTAAGGCCGTAAGAATCTCCTGAGGCAGCACCGCGGGTCGGTCCGTGCGCGACGAGGGGTCGGGCGGACGGAGCTTTTGGTAGCCAAATCGCAGGATGACGAACCGCGCCCGACCGAGCAACAGCGTCGCCGGGTCCGTTAGAGGGGGGCGGACCCGGCCGGCGGTGTTCGGTACAACGCTTGCAGCTATCGAGCACCGCTCAGGCTGTGGTTGCCGCGCGAATTCGCGCTTGATTGCCTGTCGTTCAACATCGACATTCCTGGGCGTGTGGCCGGCCCGCAATGTCATGTGCCTCCTAGCTGTACGGTCAACGGTTGTCGGTATAGCGCGCAAATTCAATCGTCGCGCAACATAGCCAGAGATAGGCTCGCTTCGGTGTCGGTACCGGGTAGATCATTCAAAAATACTGACCGCAGCCGCTGCGAATGACTGTGCAGGCCAGCGGGATCGCTACGCTCATCAGCACCGAACAAGATGAATACTGCCGCACATCAAAACCATGAACCACATCCGTGAGTCGGGAGTCGGCCGCCGCTATAGGGGGCATCGATGTGGGCGGTGCGGGCCCCTTTCCGGAACCGTTCCTAGTCGACTTCTATAATCGCGAGCTGTGCCAGAGTGTAAACGGCTGAACGTGGACTACCTTGTAGTCGGCGCGGGGGCCGCGGGTATGGCTTTCGCGGACGCCCTGATCGATAACGCTGACGTCAACGTGGCAATCATCGACCGCCGTCACGGCGCGGGCGGTCACTGGCTCGATGCCTACCCGTTTGTGCAGCTACACCAAGCTTCGCCGTTTTACGGTGTTGCATCGATGTTGCTCGGAGACGGGCGAATCCAGAAAAGTGGGCCTGAAGCGGGTTGGTACGAAAGGGCTTTCAGTTCGGAAGTCTGCGCTTACTACGTCCGAGCTTTGGCGCGTCTGAATGACTCGGGCCAAGTGCGTTTCTATCCGAACTGCGAGTACCTTGGCGACGGGCGATTTGCTTCGTTGGTGTCCGGTGAGCTATATGAGATGTCCAACGGCGCCCGCATAGTCGATGCCAGCTATCTTTCTCCCGACATACCCCTACACACGCCCGCGCCGTTTGGGATATCCGACGGTGCGCGGGTTATCTCAGTCAACGAACTTGTTCGGCTACATGAAGCCCCTAGCCAGTTCGTGATTGCCGGTTCCGGAAAAACGGCGACTGACGCCTGCGTATGGCTGTTGGCCAACGGAGTCGATCCCGACAAGATCTGTTGGGTACGTCCGCGCGACCCGTGGATGCTCAATCGCGCCAAAGTGCAGCCTGACCCAGTCGTCTTCATCGGGATGCTCGCGGAAGCAATGGAATTGGCCGCCGCCGCGTCCACGGCCGATGATCTGTTTTTCCGTCTGGAAGAAGCCGGAATCATGTTGCGGATCGACCCCCGGGTGAACCCGACAATGGCCAAGACGCCCACTCTTGCCCAGTGGGAGCTCGACGAACTGCGCTCAATTGAGAATGTGGTGCGCCTTGGACATATCCAGTCGGTTGCGCCCGGGAGTGTCAGCCTCGCCACCGGTGAGGTGGCGATCGCGAAAGACGCGGTTGTGGTGCATTGCGCTGCATCAGGTTTGCAGTATCCACCGCTAGTTCCGGTGTGGGGTCGCGACGCGATCCGGCTTCAGTCGGTGCAGAATACTTTTACGTGTTTCGGCGCCGCACTCACCGGCTACGTCGAGGCGGTCTGTGACAGCGATGAAGAGAAAAACCGACTGTGTCCACCGTGTCCCTATCCGAACACGCCGACGGATTGGGCGAGAACACAGGTTCTTGCAAACGCGGCATCTGTGGCACTGTCGGCTCGGCCCGACATCAAAGAGTGGGCCGACCAAACCATACTCAACCCGGCTCGGATACCGCCCGAGCGGGCTACGGAAACCCGCTTACTCAACATCGTTAATCAGTTTCAGGCACATGTAGACGCGGGCATTGGTCGGTTGGCCGAGTTAAGCGGTGTAGCTTAGTAGCCCGCGTCCGATTGCACGGATGAGCCACTATCCTCGCTGGCGCAGCCGACGCGTTACGCCGGGTTGGCTGAGGCTATCAGCCCGCTTTCAGCCGACTGGCCGACCGCAGCGCATCGGCCAACGTCCACAGTGAAATACCTAACAGCGCCACGTCTTTCAGGAGGAACGTCCCAGTTGATGACAGAAGCGGGAAACCTCCGGCCGCGGCTTCGCTTACGCCCGGCGTGGTGAACAGAAAACTAATGGTTGCTAGGAAAAGTCCGACCGCGAACACGCTTCCCACGGCAGAAATTTTCGGAGCCAACGGCTTAACCGCTAGCAGTAGTGCGGTGAAAATCTCAAACACGCCCAGCATCGCCGACAGTGTAGAAACGGAAAAGATATCGTAGAGCCAACTCATTAGGGGACTGTTGGCGATCAGCGGCTGGATTGCCTGTGCCTCATAGTCGGCAAACTTCATCGCACCTATCCAGCTGATCACAACGACCAAGCCGTACCGGGAGCAGAGTGCAGCCGTTGTTTCGACTAGTCGGATGGCGCTATGCGTCGAAGTCTCGACGCGCTCAGATGCGGTCATAGCGGTCAATTATCGCACCTCAGGTGCTTCGCCGCGGACCGGCCCAGCCTGGTGGCAACGGTGATTATCGCTTGCTTGGCGTTTGCCTAACGTTGTTGCCAATCGTGTTGCGCTGAAGTCGTCTATACCGTCGAGCGCTTTCGTGCAGAACACCCGGCGATTGCAGCCGCGATCTGAAACACGTTGCCACCCTGTTCATCGTGACGGTGGTAACACTTCGCTTCGCATTTGTAACGCTTGGATTCCCTAGATGCCGGTCATTGTGCGTGGTTTGCAAAATCTATGTTCCCTGGGCGCTCACAATTGTGGACGCAGTGTTACATCTGGACACGTTGGGTGCTTTGATAGTGGACCTTCCGTATGGTCCAGTTGTCCGACAGGCTGGGGTCGTGATATCGATATATGTGAACGTCCCATGACGCTGGTGGTTTGGTTGCCCGGTATGTGAAATGGCGCCGGTCATGGAAGCTTTTGTCGTTACCACGAGAGCCAACGTCGACTCTTCGCGCATCCACGTGTTGTTAGCACGGTAAATGCAGAGGGTAGTGGAGTATATGGACTATGCGTTCTTGCCTCCGGAGATCAACTCTGCGCGAATGTACAGCGGTCCGGGGCCGGGTTCTTTTCTGACTGCTGCGGGAAACTGGGATTCGTTGGCTGCGGAGTTGGCTTCGGTGGCCGATAGCTATAGTTCGTCGATTTCGACGTTGGCCAGTATTTCGTGGCGTGGTCCGGCGGCGGCGGCGATGCTGGCGAAGTCGTTGCCTTTTGTGGATTGGTTGTATGCGACTGCCGCGCAGACTAAGCAGACCGCGGGCAAGGCCAGAGCTGCGGCGGCGGCCTTTGAGCGCGCGTACACGATGACGGTGCCTCCGGCGTTGGTCGTGGGCAATCGTGCGACGTTGAAAGCGTTGATCGCGTCGAATTTTTTTGGCCAGAACACCCCGGCGATCGCGGCCACCGAGACCGCCTATACCGAGATGTGGGCCCAAGATGCGGCTGCGATGTATGACTATGCCGGCGCCTCGGCGGTGGCCGCGGCGTTGACGCCGTTTGCCGAGCCTCCTGAGACGGCCAATGCTGGTGCCGAGGCTGGCCAGGCCGCCGCGGTTGAGTCGGGGGCAAGCGCGCAGGCCGCACAGTCGGCGACGGCGCAGCTGCTTGCCAAAGTTCCCGAAGCGCTGTCGGATTTCCAGTTGCCGAATTTCTCCTTTCAGGACGGGCACCTTCCCCAGGACCTTCTCGACATCATCGCCGCACTCGATTCGAGCAGTACGGTTTTGGGTACGCCGATCTCGGCTGCTACCGCGTTGGTGGGCACCATTCAGGGTTCTGCTCCGGCGGCCGCCGTTGATGCGGTGGGGTCGGGGATCGCTGCGGGGCTCGCTCCGGCGCTAGCGACAACGATTGAGACGCCGAGTGTGGGTGGGGTGGTGTTGGCTGGGTGGCAACAGGCGAATTCGATCGGTCAATTATCGGTGCCGCCGAGTTGGGCGGCGCCGGCTAGCGGTCCGGTTAATGCGTTGTCGGGCAGTGGCTTAACCACGCTTTCCGGTGGTGATCCGATCGAGGCAGGCACACCAGGAATACCCGGCATGCCCGCGGTGGCCACCCGAGGCGCCAACGGCGTCGTGCCCCGATACGGAACCCGACTCACCGTCATGTCGCGCCCACCGGCGGCCGGGTAACACCCCACCAACACCTCAACCCGCGCCACCCTCGTGGTGCCCCGGACTATCCTGCGAATACTCGCCGGGACGTCGTTGCCCCGTCACCGGTGATTCGTCGACGTCGACCGTCGAGGCTGATGCGTCCGCGTGTTCATTTGATGATCGACTCGTTGGTGAACGCGGTGACCACGGCGCCCTGGTCACCGTTGAGGTTTGGTCTCGCGCTGACGCTGGATCACAAGAAGCTTGTCCCGCTAAGGAGAAAGATGTTGCTCGTCTGGGGAGCTGTTTGTATCGGCGGGTCCGCTGTTGTGGGGGGCGCCACGGGCTTCGGTGCCTCCCTGATCGCGGCACCGTTCATGTTGCTCGCTGGCTACAACGTTCCACAAGTGGTTGTCATCTGTCTGGTGACCACCGGCGTCAGCCGATTTACCGCTGCGTTTCGTCTGCGAGACAAGATTGACTGGCGTCGGGTGATGTTGCTGGTGCTGGGCAGCGTCCCAGGGGCGTTCGCCGGTGCGCTAATGCTGCCGTTGCTACCTGAGCAACAACTCAAACGGGCAGTCGGGGTCGGTGTTGTCCTATGTGGCATCGGCATGGCGTCGGCTCGTCTGAGCCGACCGTACATACCCTCTGTCCCCACCCAAGTTTTCGCTGGTGCACTCAGCGGATTTTTGAGTACGACGACGTCGTTGAATGGTCCGCCGGTCGCTCTGTTGTTGACACGCGCGGCCGCGCGCCCGTTGTCGTTTATCGCCGATCTGGCGGTCTATTTCACGGTCACGAACGCGCTATCCCTGGTGATCTTGGCCGGCTGGGGCGAAGTGCCAACCGACGTCTTGTGGCCGACTCTTCCGGTGTTGGTGACCATTGCCGTTATCGGCAATGGTCTCGGGCATCGCATCGCGCAGCGTCTTCCAGCCCACACCTTTCGGACTGCCGTTCTCGGTCTGGTCATCCTCGTCGGAGCGCTCACCGCCGTGCTCGCGTGACGAAATAGCATCGACGCGGCGCAGGTCGGATTAGCGCCTGCAGGGCGACGTTACGTGCGGCCAAATGCTCGCTTGTGGAGCTGTTCTGGGAGAGGTTTTGATCTCTAGCGCTTGCAGCAATCGCGCACGCTACTGTCCTGCGAGAATTTCTCGATCTGCGGCAGGTGACGGGGCCAGTTAAACTCGGTGGGTGACACCGCGGGGCCTTGAGGGCGCAGACCCGAAGCAGTTCGTCGTTGACCCTGAGTCCAGCCTCCCGCTGTACCGCCAAGTACGCGCGCTGCTGGAGGACCAACTCGCTCGCGGGATCTTCACGGCCAATCGGCCGCTGCCGTCCACCCGCTACTTGTCACAGGCGCTGGGGGTATCGCGAAACACCGTTGCGTTGGCGTATCAAGAATTGACGAGTTCAGGTCTGGTGGAGAGTAGGCCGCGTTCTGGGCTTTATCCGGTGACAATGTCCCCTGGGGACCGGACACCGCGCAGCGTTGCCAGGCCGGTGACGGGCTGCGATGTCGATTGGAGCGCACGGCTCGCCGCACAGCGTGAGCTTCACAAGCACCTACCGGTAACGCGCGCGCCAACATTTCCAAACTGGCGCGACTATCGATATCCGTTCATCAGCGCCCAGCCCGAGCTGCGGAGCTTCCCCGTGCGCGGTTGGCAGCGAGCCTCTGTCGAGGCGCTGCAGACGCTGCACCTGCCCTACAGTGTGCGCGATGCCGGCGACTTCGATGATCCGTTGCTCGTCGAGACCCTGTGCAATGAGATTCTGCCGCCTCGTGGTGTGAGCGCCCAACCTGACGAAGTGCTGGTGACTTCCGGAGCGCAACAGGGACTGTCCCTGATCAGTGATGTCCTTCTGTCGTCAAAATCGGTTGTTGCCGTAGAGAATCCCGGGTATGTCGACATGTGGCGCATTTGTTCGCGGGTCGGTGCATCGGTGGTTCCGGTGCCCACCGACCACTGGGGCGCCGAGGTTGATGACGCTCCGCGATTCGATGCGATCTATCTGACACCGAGCCATCACCATCCCACGAACGTGACGTTGAGTCTGCCGCGGCGGCGACTGCTCATGGATCTGCTGAAGCAGCGCGACGCATTCGCGATCGAAGACGACTACGACAGTGAGTTCCGTTTCCGTGGGCAGCCGACGCCCTCGCTGAAGTCCATGGACACCTCTGGCCGGGTGCTGTACCTCGGCTCGTTCTCTAAGTTCTTGTCGGCTGGGCTACGTTTGGGGTTTGTTGTCGCGCATCGTGACGTTATCGCCGAACTGCGCGCTGAGCGGTACCACCGGTGCAAGCACCTTCCTGGCCACGTGCAGCGGGCGCTAGCGATCTTCATCTCTTCTGGCGAATACCATCGCGCCTTGCGAACCCAGCGGCGTCGATTACGGGCCAGTTGGGAAACGCTCACAGCGGCAGTGCGGCACCACTTGCCTGTCGCCGCGGGAGCGGATGCATTTCCGCCCGGCGGTGTCAGTCTGTGGTATACCGCGCCCAGTGAAATCGACTGCAAACGCTGGGCGTTGCGGGCCCGAGAACAGGGTGTGCTGGTAGCCGATGGATCCCGCTACTTTTTTCCTGGCACGTGGCGCAACAATCATCTGCGGATCGGTTTCGGCTCGATTTCTACTGAACTGATCGAGCCAGGGATCCGAGCTTTGGCCGCGGCACTGCGGGTGTGAGGGTATTGCGGCTATCAATTACCGTGCTCTCAGACGGCGCACAGCGCGTCATCGAGCATCGCCAGCGCTTGCTTGGTGTCTTCCGGACTGACATTGCACGGCGGCACCAAGTGAAAACGGTTGTGGTTGCGGAACATCAGCAAGCCGTTGGCCTGGGCCCGGTCAGCGATCGCCGCCATCTCCGGTGACGTTCCGCCATAGGGCGCCAGCGGTTCTTTGGTCGTGCGGTCGGCGACGAGTTCGATAGCCCAGAAGACACCTAGCCCGCGCACGTCACCGATAACTTGATGTCGCCCGGCGAGGTCGAGCAGTCCGGGACCTAGCACTTCGGTGCCGATTGTTGCGGCGTTCTCGACCATGGCCTCGTCTCGCATCGTTTCAATCGCGGCCACCGCGGCAGCGCACGCGAGCGGGTGGCCGGAGTAGGTTAGCCCTCCGGGGTAGGGTTTTTCAGCGAACCGCTGCGTGATGGGGTCGCTGACGATCACGCCGCCGAGCGGCACGTATCCCGAATTGACACCTTTGGCAAACGTGATGAGATCGGGAACGACGCCGAAGTGTTCTAACGCCAACCACTTTCCGGTGCGGCCGAATCCGGCCATTACCTCGTCGAGGATCAAGACGATGCCGAACTGGGTGCACAACTCACGCACTCCGGCTAGGTAACCGGGTGGGGGCACCATGATGCCCGCGGTGCCGGGTATCGACTCAAGAATCAGCGCGGCGAACGACTCTGGGCCCTCGAACTGAATTATCGAACGAAGGTGAGCCAAGGCCTTCTCGCTCTCCTCGTCCTCCGACTGCGCACCGAACTGGCTGCGATACAAGAACGGGCCAAAGAAGTGGACGGCGCCGGCGGAGCCATAGTCGCTGGGCCAGCGGCGCGGGTCGCCGGTCAGATTGATGGCCTGTTGAGTGGCGCCATGGTAGCCGCGATAGGCGGAGAGCGTCTTGTAGCGTCCAGTGGCAAGGCGGGCCATTCGGACGGCGTGTTCGACAGCTTCGGCGCCCCCGTTTGTGAAGAAGACCCGATTGAACCCAGCTGGCGCAATGTCGGTGATGAGTTCGGCTGCTCGGGCGCGGGCCTCGTTGGCGTGTTGCGGCGCTATGGTGCACAGTTGCGCGGCCTGCCGGGTGATGGCGGCAACGACCTTGGGGTGCTGATGGCCGACGTTGGTGAATACCAGCTGCGACGAGAAGTCCAGCAGTCGATTCCCGTCTCCGTCGATGATGTAGCTGCCGTCCGCGCCGGTGATCACCAGCGGGTCGAGGGTGCCCTGAGCCGACCAAGAGTGAAATACCCGGGTGCGGTCGAGATCGTAGACCCGTTGGGCGTCGGGGTGTGCGGGCGCCGGCATGGCCGCTCTCCTGTCTTTGTCGTCGTTGTGAGTTAAACGTTGTCAGCACAATGGTCGCCAATGAAGGGGCAGATCGCGCTTGTCTGATGAGGCCAGTTGCCCGCGTCTGCCGAAGTTGGCCCCACGGTGTCAACGATCGTCTGGCTCTGTAACATCTGGCTTCGCCATACTCTGCGATTGTGGACCTGTTACGCGGGCCAGATGTGTAAAAGGCTGGGGTCATGCCAGGAGCAGTTCTTCGCGACACCCGTAGACCGGTCGCTGTGATCACCGGCGCCAGTAGCGGTATCGGAGCCGCGACCGCAAAGCACTTGTCCGTGAGCCATGACCTGGTGCTGGCCGCGCGACGCATCGACCGGCTCAATGAAGTGGCCGCAAAGATCACCGCTGAGCGCCCCGAATGCGCGGTAAGGGTAGATGTGCTCGATGTCACCGATTCCGACGGCGTGGCCGCCTTCTGTAGTGATCTCGATCACGTTGACGTCTTGGTGAACAACGCCGGCGGCGCGCTTGGCGTGGATTCGATCGCCAGTTCTGTTGACGCCGACTGGCAGTCGATGTTCGACGTCAACGTTATGGGAGTGCTCAGGGTAACGCGGGGATTACTTCCCAAGTTGCGAGCCTCGGCGTCGGCGACGATCGTGACTATTGGGTCCGTCGCCGCTGTCGAACCCTATCAAGGTGGTGGCGGCTACAACGCCGCTAAGCACGCAGTTCGCGCACTGACGCGGGTTCTGCGCCTCGAGTTGCTGGGCGAGCCGGTCCGAGTGTGTGAGATAGACCCCGGCATGGTCGAGACTGAGTTCTCCATCAACCGGTTCGGCGGCGATGCAGAACGGGCCGCAGCGGTCTACGCCGGTGTTGATCCGCTTACTGCCGACGACGTCGCCGAAGCAGTCTCCTGGGTGGTGTCGCGTCCGGCGCGAGTCAACGTCGACTCGATGTTGTTGCTCGCACGTGACCAGACCAGCGCCCAACGGGTGTATCGGAGAGGCGTATGACATTGCGCGTATCGGTGTCCGCATCGACTATTCGGCATTGGGCAATCCGGGGCGGCGCCCTATCCGCGTTCCTGCTCACCTGGTGGGTAAATACCAGCGTCGGTCTGGTCAAACCTCTGTACCTGCCCGGCCCCGGTGCCGTGTGGCATGCGTTCGTTCGTGCCAATACCTGGCACCAGGTGGCACCTGGCGTCCCGCGCGAGGTGCTAGGTGAACAGAACTATTTCTTGTGGGAACATCTCGTTGCCAGCTTGCAACGCATCTTTGTTGGCGTCACCGCCGCGATTGTCGTCGGTGTCCTGCTCGGCTTCGCGATGGGATCCTCGAAGTGGGGAGCCACTATCGTCGACCCCTATCTGAACTTCCTTCGCGCACTCCCTCCACTGGGATATTTCAGCCTGCTGATCGTATGGTTCGGTATCGGCGATACCTCGAAGGTCTGGCTGCTGTTCCTGGCTGCTTTTCCAGCGGTCACGGTTGCGACTCTGGCGGGCGTTGCCGGTGTCAAACGCGGCTACGTCAACGCCGCACGATCGTTGGGTGCGAGTCGCTCCCAGGTCATTAGTCGAGTGATATTGCCAGCTTCGGTGCCTGACATTGTCAACGGCATCAGACTCGCTGTCGGCTTCGCCTGGACCACTGTCGTCGCCGCCGAACTCAATAACGGCATACCCGGCATCGGAGGGCTGGCCTATGTTGCGGGCACCCAGCTGCGCACTCCACTGGTCATCGCCTGCATCATTGTCATCGGCATCACAGCGTTGTTGCTGGACTCGATGATAAGACTGATCGGCCGGCTAGCCGCTCCCTGGGAGGGGCAATTCTGAGAACCCAGATGGCACTAGCGGGTGTGCTGCTCATCGTTTGCATGGCTTTACCGGGATGCATAGTGAAGTCCGGTCGCGGCGAGATGAGTCGGTCGATGATCGCTGCGGTCGGGTGCCCGGTTGAACCCGATAGCTCAGTTGGCGCAGAGATTCGGATTGGCTACCAGCACATTCCCAACGGAGACCTGATTGTCAAAGACGCCAATCTGCTGGCTGCGTGTATGCCCAACGCCAAGATCAGTTGGACCCCGTTCTCATCGGGCGCAGACGTTTTGCGGGCGTTTGGGTCCAAGTCGTTGGATCTGGGCATAATGGGTTCGGCGGTTGTCGCCAAATCTCTTTCGCCACCATTGGATCTCGGCATTCGTGTTGTTTGGGTGCAGGACGTCATCGGTGGTTCGGAGTCGTTGGTTGTTCGCGATCCAGCGGTCAAGGACATCGCGGGTCTACGCGGTAAGAAGATTGGGGTCCCGTTCGGCTCGACGTCACATCTGAGTTTGTCATCGGCATTGGATAGAGCCGGGATGTCCGAAAGCGTCACGGTGATCAACCTTGAGCCCAGCGCGATTCTCGGTGCATGGGCGGGCGGCCAGATCGATGCGGCGTGGATCTGGGATCCGACGCTCTCCGAGCTCGCCAAGGATGGTCATATCGTGATGACGTCCGAAGACGCGGCCAAAGCCGGCTACCCCGCCTTCGACGTAGAGGGTGCCCGTGGACAATTTGTCGCCGACAATCCCGCGGTGATGAAAATGTGGACGGTGGCACAGGACTGGGCCGTCACATTGATCCGTGAGAACCGTGCGGCTGCGATCGCCCGACTTGCCGGCCAGTTGGGGGTGCATCCCGAGCAGGTGCGCACTCAACTGGACGGCTACAGATACCTCGGTGCCGCCACTCAGGCTGGGCAAAAGTACCTCGGTGGCGGTTTGGCTATCGACATCCGCAATACCGCGCTGTTCCTCAAAACTCGCAACGGGGTCCACGGTGTCAACCCGCCTGCCGCCTACATCGACGCGCTGTATCCGGATGCGGTCCGAGAAGTGGCGGGGAAATGACCGATTTCAGTTCACGATTGACTTTGACCGAGGTTGGCCAAACCTACGGATCCGGTGGCGACCAGGTGGTCGCGGTACAACCGACCAGCCTGTCGATCGATCCGGGTGAGTTCATTTCGCTGGTTGGACCGTCCGGCTGCGGAAAAACGACACTTCTGCAGATGATCGCGGGGTTTCTGGAGCCGACCTCAGGCACCATCATGCTTGGTCGAAGGCATGTCAGCCGCCCTTCACCAGACCGAGGCGTAGTTTTCCAGTCACCGATGCTCTACCCGTGGCTGACGGTGCGAGGCAACGTTGAATTTGGCTTACGAATGCGGGGGATCAGCAAGGCGAAGCGTCGGGCGCGGGCTGATGCGACGCTAGATTTGGTCGGCCTCTCCGGGTGCGGTGATCGTCGGCCCTATGAGCTCTCCGGTGGAATGCAGCAGCGCGCGCAGATCGCTCGTGTTCTCGTCAATGATCCGCGCATCATTCTGATGGACGAGCCGTTTGGCGCGTTGGATCCTTTGACCCGAGAACGGCTGCAGGTGGAGCTGCTGTCCTTGTGGCGTCGGGAGCACAAGACCGTGGTTTTCGTGACTCACTCGGTGGAAGAAGCTGTGTTCCTGTCGACGCGGGTGCTGGTGATGAGTGCGCGGCCCGGGCGCGTGATCGTGGATCGCCGAATCGAGTTGCCGGGGGACTGCGGCGATTCGGTACGAACTCCCTCCGTCATGGCAACCCAGGAGTTCCAGCAGCTCAAAATAGAACTTGCCGAGGCGATCTATGCGGCGCACGACTAATCGATAGGTTCGATCCGGTTCAGCGACGACGGGCAGGTCCGTATCGAGGCGCCCGCAGGAAAGGCCGAGCGGGCTGCGGCCGCGGGCGAAATCGCCTGGTCAACAGCGCAATCCGCCAACGATGACTGACTTATGTGGGTCGCCGAGCCGGCAAAGGTGTGCTGCGCGTTCGCTTGGGCGCGCGCCGGTAGTTGTCACAGCGCTGGTATCACGGCGCTCCCGGCGCGAGGAACGGCAGCTCTGCTGGGCAACCGTGCTGCGCCAGGTCGAGCAGTGTGTCGACATCAAGGTGTCGTTCGACCAGGTCGCCGAGCAGGTCGAGGCGCCGCTCGCGTGCGGCCCGGAAGCGCACGCCTGCCGGCGCGAGGCCGAGTGTTTCGTACAGGAATGCCTCGCGGAACTCGTCACCTTCCAACGAGCCGTGCCACATCGTTCCGAATACCTTTCCACTGTGCAGGCCGCCAAGAAACTCCTCGGCGGCGCCACAGGTGATGCGGCCGTGGTGGATCTCATACCCCGAGGCCGCGGCTCCGAAGCCCCGGCCTGCGGTAAGTCGCAACACTTTCTCAGGGCCGAATGTGGTTTCTGCGTCAAGCAAACCCAAGCCATCGACTTCGGCCAGGGGTCCTTCAACCCCCTCCGGATCGCGGATCACCCGGCCCAGCATCTGGAAACCTCCGCAAATACCGAGCAATGGCTTACCCGCTGCCACATGCGCCAGTACCGCACGGTCTATGCCTCTAGCTCTCAGCCAGGCCAGGTCAGCGATCGTTGCACGAGTGCCGGGTAGCACAATCAGATCGGCATCGCCTAGCGCACGGGGGTCGGATGCGAACACGAGATCCACATCGGGCTCGAGACCCAGCGCATCGACATCGGTGAAGTTGCTGATTCGTGGTAGCCGCACGACGGCAACTCGGCGGACCCCAGCACCTGCCGTGCGTCGGCCATCCAAGTCAAGGGCGTCCTCTGAATCCAGCCACAGATCAGGGTGCCACGGCAGAGTGCCATAAACCTCGCGCCCAGTCACTCTTTGCAGATCACGCAAACCGGGCGTCAGCAAGTCGAGGTTGCCGCGGAACTTGTTGACCACGAACCCCGCGACCAGCGCTTGGTCCTCGGCCGACAGCAGCGCGACGGTGCCCAGGAACGCCGCGAATACCCCGCCGCGGTCGATGTCACCGACGACGACGGTCGGCAGTCCAGCATGCCGGGCAAGGCCCATGTTGACGTAGTCGCCGGTGCGCAGATTGATTTCGGTCGGGCTGCCCGCGCCCTCGGCGACAACGACGTCATAACGGGTGGCGAGATCATCGAAAGCGCGGTGCGCCGCCTCGGCCAGAGCCTGGCGTGCCTCAAGCCAGTTCGCAGACACCAGTTTGCCCCAGGGCCTACCCATCAACACCACATGGCTGCGTTGATCGCCGTCAGGTTTGAGTAAGACGGGATTCATCGAAGCTTCCGGGCTCGCACCCGCCGCGAGTGCTTGGATCCATTGTGCCCGGCCGATCTCCACGCCAGCGCCTTCCACGCTTTGGCAGACCATCGAGTTGTTGGACATGTTCTGCGCTTTGAAGGGCGCCACCCGCACCCCACGTCGGGCTAGTGCGCGGCACAACCCGGCGGTCACGGTGCTCTTACCGGCGTCACTGGTGGTACCGGCTACCAGCAGACCCGGCATCAGTGGTGCTTCGATAGCCGGTCGGTGAGCAAGTGATCGCCTCCGGTGGGCACAAGCCCCAGTATTCGCGGCACGGGCCCTCACTGACAGCTCGGTTGTGGTAATCGCTGGCTATGATCCCACAGCCCGCATCGCGTTTGATCGTGGTCGCGCCAAATCGAGCTGGCGCGTGCGGTATTTCGCTGAAGGTCATGCCACGGCGAATCCAGCACCGTGGATTTGGTTGACCGAACGCAATGCCGAAATCCGGAATGGCTCCTCTGAGCGGTTGCTGTGAATCACCTGTGCTGGTTGGGTGAACACGCGTTGTGTCACGTAATCTGATCGCGCAGCTGGTTTGCTGACGTCACGTACTGGAGTGTCGTCGGTATCTCGCGTCGATCACTTATGTCGGTTCGTCGTGGAAGGGAACCCGGTGTGAATCCGGGACTGACCCGCAGCGGTATGCAGGAACGAACGCCGTCATCAGCACTGGCCCATTGCCCTGGGCTGGGAAGCGACGGTCAGTAGGAACACCATTTTCGGTGTGTGCCTGTGAGTCCGAAAACCTGCCAGCTGCGCCGGGCGCACTGTGTCCGGCGCGCGTCGCCTCGTGGACTGGGCGGATGGCCAAAGCTAGAAACAGGGCGGCGCTGTTCGGGCGCGCCACTGGTCGGCTCTCGCGGCTATACGTCCTATTGGGCGGCGGGCATCCCGTCGTATCGAAGGACGTGTGATGGTAGTTGGAGCCTGTGTCGCGAGTATTCGTGACAAGCGCGGCGCCGGCCGGTGTCTTCGTCCAGGTGGTCTCCGATGACGGCACCCATTTGGTTGGCGTCGCCGCCCGAGCTGCATTCGGCCCTTTTGAACAGCGGTCCGGGGCCGGGTCCATTGCTGGCATCGGCCGGTGAGTGGAATTTGCTCAGTGGCAGCTACGCGGCAGCGGCCGCGGAGTTGTCCGGCCTGCTAACGCAAGTAGCGGCCGGTGCCTGGGGTGGGGCGAGTTCGGTCGCCTATGTGGTCGCCCACGTGCCGTATCTGTCGTGGCTGATGCAGGCCAGCGCCGACAGCGCCGCGAACGCCGCCCAGAAGGAAGCCGCGGCCGCTGCCTACACAACTGCCCTGGCCGCGATGCCGACGTTGGCGGAGCTGGCCAGCAACCACGCCGCTCACGGAGTGCTGACGGCTACGAATTTCTTCGGCATCAACACCATTCCGATCGCACTCAACGAAGCCGATTATGTGCGGATGTGGATTCAGGCCGCCACCGTTATGGACACCTATCACGTGGTTTCTACGGCGGCTTTGGTTTCTTCCCCGCAGACTCCGCCGGCCCCGACGATCCTGAAAGCCAACGGGTCGCAGGTCGCTGCCGCTCAAGCAGCAACTCCACCTCCTGAACACCTAAATCCGTTTGAGCAATGGCTGCTGCGAATCTACACCGACTTCTACAACAATTTTCTACAACCATTTGTCGATTGGGTGGCTAACATTCCTTTTTTACATGCGATTCTTTCCGGTATTGACCCCTATCTCCTCATCCTGGGTAATCCGCTTACTTATCTCAGTCCGGCGAATATCGCATTCATGCTGGGTATGCCGATGGATATCGGTACATACGTCACGCTGTTGTCCCAGACCTTTGCGTTTATCGCTTCCGACCTCGCGGCGGCTTTCGCCACGGGAAACCCTGTCACTATCGGTTTCACCATTTTGTTCACCAGCGTGGAAGCCATCGGCACGATCATCACCGACACCATCGCTTTGCTGAAGACATTGCTCGAGCAGACCCTGGCGTTGCTGCCACTTCTGGCGCCCTTATTGACCTCTCCGTTGGTGGCGTCCGGTGCCGTGTTGGCTCCGATCGGCGTCACGGGCTTGGCCGCGGTGGCTAGCGTGCCGCCACCACCACCGCCCGGAACGCCTGCGACACCTCCGCTGGCAACGCTTGCCCCGAGCGTTCCAACGTCGGCGCCGGCACCGGCGCCGACGCCCGTCCAGACCACCGTCACGACACCTACGGCTACGCCATCCCCGCCGCCGACTAGTGCGCCGCCGTCTGTGACTTGTGCGAGCGTTGGCACGCACATGGATGCTTTCGGATACCTGGTGGGTGATCTGAGCTCCACGGCCAAGCGGGTGGCAGACAATGGCGCCCGCAAAAAGGCGCCGCAACCCGACGGCGCCAAGACGCCCAAGGCTGGGCTAGCGCCGCCGCAACCCCGATACCACTCCCGCAAGCGGGCGAAAGCACACCGGCTCGGTCGCGGCTACGAATACGCGGATCCGCGGTCGGATGCGGTGCCGAACCCGGTTGCCGGCAACCAACGTCGTGCCTCAATGATCGCCTCCGACGAGAGTGCAGGACAGCTTGGGTTTGTTGGTATGAACCACAAGGTCGGTGCCGGGTCAGCTGCCGGGCTGACCGCACTTGCCGGCGATGTATTCGACGTCGGACCACGTACGCCGATGATTCCGAGCACCTGGGGAGTCGGTCCCGCGGTATCCGGCGATCTTTCGGACAAGCCGAGCGATCGGGCACAAGAAGAAACTGATTCCGGTAACGATTGGCGAACGCAGCAAAGGAGTGTGTCATGACGTTACGAGTGGTCCCTGAGGGGTTAGCTGGCGCTAGCGCTGCCGTGGAGGCTTTGGCGGCACGGTTGGCAGCCGCGCAGGCCGAGGCTGCGCCACTGATTGCCGCTGTGGTGCCGCCGGCGGCGGACCCGGTGTCGGTGGGAACCGCCGCGGGATTCAGCGCGCAGGGGGAGGAACACGCCGTTGTCGCGGCCCAAGGTGTTGCCGAGCTTGGGCGCGCAGGTGTCGGCGTTGGCTTGTCCGGCGCCAACTATCTGGCCGGAGATGCGGCGGCTGCCTCCACCTATGGGGCCTTCGCTGGCTGATAGCGAGCAACAAAGTCTCGGTAGCGACGTCGGACGTGGCATAGAACCCAAGGAAGGTGGGCTCGAAGTGTTGCCAGATGGTTTACCCAGGACGGTCAGTGCGCAAATGCTGTATCGAGTGGGCCCAACAGGGCCGGAAGGAGAAAAGTCATGAGTCTGCTGGATGCCCATATTCCGCAGTTGGTTGCTTCGCAGGCGGCGTTCGGCCAAGGCGGGGCTGATGCGGCACACCATTGGTCAGGCTGAGCAGGCGGCGATGTCTGCGCAGGCCTTCCATCAGGGTGAGTCTTCAGCTGCGTTCCAGGCTGCTCACGCTCGTTTTGTCGAGGTAGCGGCCAGGGTCAACACCTTGCTAGACATCGCTCAGGCAAACCTAGGCGACGCTGCTGGCACCTATGTGGCAGCCGACGCGGCCGCCGCATCCACCTACACCGGGTTCTGACCTGATCACAACTGAAACGAAAGGGATGTGTGATGTCACAGATCATGTACAACTACCCGGCTATGCTTTCGCACGCTGGAGAGATGTCAAGCTATGCCGGCACGATGCGCGCTTTGGGCGCTGACATCTCAGCGGAGCAGGCGGCCCTGCAGAACGCGTGGCAGGGCGACACCGGGTTGACCTACCAGGCTTGGCAGGCGCAATGGAACCAGGCGATGGAGGATCTGGTCCGGGCATACCAGTCGATGGCCGGTACTCACGAAGCCAACACCATGTCCATGATGGCCCGTGACCAGGCCGAAGCTGCTAAGTGGGGCGGCTAGCCTCGCCGGACCGCGCCCTAGCTGGCCCCCAATAAATTGGTTAGGGAACCAACACGGTCGACCTGAAGGTCGGTAATCCGAAACCATCGCGCAATACAGCGGCGCGGGAAGTTTGTTATTGGCGTTAGCCATTGCTCGCGCCCCGGTCCGCAAGAGCTGCGCGTTGGCGAAGTGTTGCCGATAGATTGGAGTCTCCAACCTGGTTTCGCACCGATCGGGAATGGGGCCGCTATGGGATTTATGTCGCCGGACCTTCCGGACGTCGAGCGCGAAACTTGGCAAGACCTGCCGCGGGCGACGCGATTACAGGTAGTCACCCGGCACTGGGTGGAACATGGGTTTGGAACACCGTATGCGGTCTATCTGCTGTACCTGATCAAGATCGTGGTCTATGTTGCCGTCCCCGCCGCGATCATCTCGCTTACACCGGGCCTGGCAGGGTTGAGCCGCATCGGCGACTGGTGGACCCAGCCCATCGTGTACCAGAAGTTCATAATATTTACCCTGTTGTTTGAGGTCTTGGGATTTGGTTGCGGATCAGGACCGCTCACCGGACGGTTCTGGCCACCGGTCGGGGGATTCCTCTACTGGTTGCGCCCCAAGACAATTCGACTGCCGGCCTGGCCGGAAAAGGTACCGTTGACCCGGGGAGATAGCCGGACGATCGTCGACGTTGGTCTTTATGCTGTCGTCTTGGCAGGCGGTGTGTGGGCACTCGCGGCGCCCGGCCATGGTGGCCCGGTCACCGCAGCGGACGACGTCGGTTTGATCGAGCCAATCCGGATAGTGCCGACGATCGTCGGCCTGGCGCTGCTGGGTCTGCGTGACAAGACCATCTTCTTGGCCGCCCGCGGTGAACACTATTGGCTGAAGCTCTTCGTGTTTTTCTTCCCCTTCATCGATCAGATTGCGGCCTTCAAGATCATCATGCTCGGATTGTGGTGGGGCGCAGCAACCTCCAAGCTGAACCACCACTTCCCTTATGTCGTATCGGTGATGACCAGCAACAACGCGCTGTTGCGGAGCAGTCTCTTCGGGCGGCTGAAGCGCATGCTCTACCTGGATCCGGTGAGTGACTTGCGCCCCTCGTGGCTACCGAAAGTCATGGCGCACGTCGGCGGAACTACAGCGGAATTCCTGGTTCCTGGAATTCTGGTGTTCGTCGCAGGGGGTCAATCCTGGCGCTGGCTGCTCATCGGTTTCATGGTGCTGTTCCACCTCAACATCCTCTCCAACCTCCCGATGGGCGTCCCGCTGGAATGGAACGTATTTTTCGTGTTCTCCTTGTTCTATCTATTCGGGCATTACGGCTCAATTCAGGCCGTCGATCTTCGGTCGCCGGCTCTGCTGGCTGTTCTGATCGTCGCATTCGCGATTGTGATCGTGGGAAACCTTTTCCCCGAAAAGATTTCGTTCTTGCCGGCGATGCGCTACTACGCAGGCAACTGGGCTACCAGCATCTGGTGCTTCCGTGCCGGCGCGGAAGAGGCGATTGAAGCCAACATCATCAAGAGTTCCGCGCTCGTCGTCAACCAGCTGGCCAAGCTCTATGACACGGCAACGGCCGAAATCATGGCAGACAAGACAGCAGCGTTCCGGGCTATGCACACCCACGGTAGGGCGCTCAATGGACTGCTGGCTCACGTGTTGGGGAGCGAGGCCAACGAGGCCGATTACCGTGTACGCGAGGGCGAAATTGTTGCCGGACCGCTCGTTGGATGGAACTTCGGCGAAGGCCACTTGCACAATGAGCAGCTTGTCGCGGCGGTGCAGCGCCGCTGCAACTTTGAAGAAGGTGACCTGCGTGTGATCGTCTTGGAAGGGCAACCGATCTACACTCAGCGGCAGTGGTATCGGATCGTCGATGCGAAGTCGGGCCTGTTGGAGGCCGGGTATGTCATGGTCGAAGACATGCTGACCCGCCAGCCTTGGCCGCAACCAGGTGACGAGTTCCCCGTCCACGTGACGGTCCAGACGTCTGCCGGCACGCCATGACCAGCGCGGTCGTCGTCGGCGCCGGACCCAACGGCTTGGGTGCGGCGGTTCAACTGGCCCGGCGTGGCATCGACGTCCAGGTGCTAGAGGCGCGTGACACGATCGGCGGGGGAGCGCGGTCGAGTGAGCTGACGGTGCCCGGGGTCGTGCACGATCACTGCTCGGCGTTCCATCCGCTGGGCGTCGGTTCGCCGTTCTGGAAGGAGATCGACCTTCAGAGCTATGGACTTCGGTGGAAGTGGCCGGAGATCGACTGCGCCCACCCGCTCGACGACGGCACCGCAGGGCTGCTGTACCAGTCGATCGACGAGACCGCGGCCCGGTTGGGCTCGGACGGAAAGCGGTGGCGCCTCGCTGTTGGTGACCTGGCAGACGGATTCGATGAGCTGGCTCACGATCTGCTTCGCCCAGTGCTCAACGTTCCGCGTCATCCGATTCGGCTCGCTTTGTTCGGTCCACGTGCGGCGCTGTCTGCAACGGCTGTCGCGCGTTGGTTTCGCACTGAGCAGGCCCGCGCACTCTTCGGTGGCGCGGCCGCGCACATCTTCGCTCGGCTGGACCGGCCGTTGACAGCGTCGCTGGGGCTGATGATTTTAGCCAGCGGCCATCGCTACGGTTGGCCGGTTGCGCAAGGCGGGTCTGGGGCGATCACCAAGGCGCTGGGAGCCGCGTTGGAATCGCACGGCGGCAGCGTCAGTACCGGTGTGATGGTCAAGAGTCGCCGCGACATACCTGATGCGGACATCGTCATGCTTGACCTCAGCCCGGCCGCTATTTTGGCGCTGTATGGCGATGTCATGCCCGGCCGGATCAAGCGTTCCTATCAGCGCTATCGCCAAGGGGCGTCGGCGTTCAAGGTGGATTTCGCTGTTGAGGGCGATATTCCATGGACCAACCCCGATTGCGGACGCGCTGGGACCGTGCATTTGGGCGGAACATTCGCCGAAGTCGCCGATACTGAACGCCAACGCGCACAAGGCAAGATGGTGCAAAGACCATTCGTGCTGGTCGGGCAGCAATATCAGGCCGACCCATCGCGTTGCGCGGGGAATATCAACCCGATCTGGGCCTACGCGCACGTGCCTTTCGGCTATACCGGGGACGCCACCGGAGCGGTGGTTGACCAGATAGAGCGATTCGCCCCGGGATTCCGCGACCGCATCACCGCAACTGTCAGCAAGACCACTGCCGAACTGCAGGCCTACAACCCTAACTTCATCGGTGGCGACATCCTTGGCGGGGCAAACGACCGGCTACAGGTCATTCTCAGACCGCGGTTGGCCGTCGACCCATATGCGATTGGAGTGCCAGGGGTCTACATCTGTTCGCAGTCGGCGCCGCCAGGAGCCGGAATCCATGGACTATGCGGCTACCATGCCGCTGAATCTGCGCTTCGTGGGTTGCGTAATCGGCCCTGACATCACCGCAGCTCGTGGTGAGGGTGATCGTCGACGGGTACCTGACTATGGGTGTTTCAACCCGGCGCGCTAGGACGTTGCCGGATTGATTTGTTGTGGCCAAAGCGTGACAGATACTTGATCGAATTGCGCACGCGCGCTTACGCTTCCACTTTTCGCCGCGCATCTACCATCACTATTGCAATCGTGTCAATCAAGGGCAATCAAAAGGGAATCGGAGTTATGCGGGCGGCTGTTCGGTGTGTTCTTACCGTTATCGTGATCGCTGCGAGCGTGGTTGCAGGGTCGGCCGGCACAAGCCAGGCAGCAGTGAACCAGTCGTCTGGGCTGGTTATCGCCTCAGTTCTGCCAACGCGTGGCGAGGTGGTGGGTGTGGCGCACCCCGTGCTGGTGACCTTTAGCGCGCCAGTCGTTGATCGACAGGCAGCTGAACGTGCTGTCGACATCAAATCGGAGCCCGCGATGACCGGTCGCTTCGAGTGGCTTGACGACGATGTCCTGCAGTGGGCTCCCGACCGCTTCTGGCCCGCGCACAGCACGGTCGCGCTTTCGGTGGATGGTTTGTCCACGGACTTCAAGACCGGTGCTGCCGTCATCGGTGTCGCCGATATCTCGGATCACACCTTTACGGTGAGTATCGACGGGGTTGAGGCAGGACCGCC
Source organism: Mycobacterium sp. (assembly GCF_965230835.1). GTDB lineage: Bacteria > Actinomycetota > Actinomycetes > Mycobacteriales > Mycobacteriaceae > Mycobacterium. The sequence continues at coordinate 233,319 of NZ_CBDDLW010000002.1, read as the reverse complement.
GCCAACGCCACTGCCGGCGCCGCACCACCGGCCGCACTGGGGCGAGGATGGCGTAATGCCCGCTTCGATGGGGCGGCCGGAGTATCCGACGCCTCCGGGTACGTATTCCGTTCTCGCCAAGGAACGCTCGGTGATAATGGATTCCAGCAGTGTCGGTGTTCCGATCGACGGGCCCGACGGGTACCGGCTTCCGGTGGATTACGCCGTGCGTATCACCAGGCGGGGCCTCTTCGTGCATTCGGCTCCGTGGGCCGTCAACGTGATGGGGTTGGAGAACACGAGCCATGGCTGTATCGGCCTGAGTAAAGAAGACGCCGAGTGGTATTACAACGCGGTCAACGTTGGCGACCCGGTGATTGTCCAGGAATAGTCACGGCGATTAACCCGCTGTTTTTGGTTGGTCTCATTGCGCGTGCTCCGCGCTCGAAGTGCGCTTTTGCGTGGTTGTGGCTGTGGCTGTGGCTGTGGGCTTGCCGCAGTTGTGCTTGTTTAGTGCCGGGCTAGCGGCGCGATGTGACACCTTTTCGCTATCCCTATCAACTACCGGCATGGGCATTCCGGAGGGATGGGTCGACGGTGATCAAGCCGTTGCTCAGCAAAAATATGTTAGGTGAAGGGCCCGCGACAGGTGGTCGCCGAGCAGAAGAGCGGCCCCGCCGGTAGTAACCCAGCGGGGCCGCGCAAACAACTCGGAAACGGGATCGGATTCAGCCCCCGTCGGTTGCCGAAGGACCAGGCATAGTCGGCTGCGCGGGCGTGGGGCCGCCCTCTGGAGGCGGGCTAATTGGGTCGCCCTTACCGCCAAAGGTCCCAGCTAAGCCAACGATTGGTGCCCCTACCGGTGCCGGCGCGGCCACTGGCGCACCAGCCGCGACCGGTCCAAGCGCGATTAACGGCGCACCGGGCGGGATGGGCACCGGTGGTGGTATTGGTGGGGCGACCGGAATCGGTGGTACTGGCGGGGTGACCGGGATCGGCGGGACGACTGGTGGGGCGACCGGAATCGGTGGGACTGGTGGCCCAAACGCAATCAGCGGAGCTCCGGCTGGCACCACCGGAAGTGCGCCAGGTGCAACCAAGGGAACACCGGCCATGTCAGTGACCGGAGCGCCCGCCGCGCATACACCCCCAGCTGCTGCTGGTGCGGCAGCCGCTGGGGCGGCGACCTCGTCCGACATGCCCTGGAGGCATGCGGCCCCGCCGGTTTTCAGCGGGGAGGCCTCGGCACCCGGGCTCAACGCTATCGCGGCCCCGCATAATCCAGCGCTGGCAACTACTTTGATGGTGAACCGACCAAAGACTGTCATCAACGTCGACTCCTCTTTGTTGGTGCTCAGTACTTCCGCAATCAAATGGTGCAGCAGAAACGCACAGCCATACCGCACGTGGCGTCTAGCCGACCGACACAATTGTTAACAGCCGACCTGCAACAACAGCCGCGCCGCACCGTGCCGTTTCCAAATGGTGACGTTCAGCCGGCGCTGATCCCACAAAACGGGTTCGGGTACCGGAGTGCCGCAGATCACCGCGACATCGGTGGAGCGGCGCTGACCTGCACGGATGCGTTTCGGTGGAGTGGTGTTGCTGCGCGGAAGCGGCGAAATATCGCAGGGCCGGACGTTTAGCAGTCTTACCGGCGGTTAGGTCCTGCATGCTCCTGATCTAGGCTACGGAAAAGCGCTTATGAGCGAACGTGGAAAGGCAGGGAGAGGCACGTGACGGTTCGGGTAGGCATCAACGGCTTCGGTCGAATCGGACGCAACTTCTACCGGGCCTTGTTGGCTCAGCAGGCGGTGGGCGCTCCCAACCTGGAAGTGGTCGCCGTCAACGACATCACCGACAACAGCGCGCTCGCGCACTTGCTGAAATTCGACTCGATCCTGGGCAGGTTGGCGCATGACGTCAATCTCGAAGGTGAGGACACGATTGTCGTCGGCAACGCCAAGATCAAGGCGCTCGCTGTCCGAGAAGGCCCGGCAGCATTGCCGTGGGGTGACCTCGGGGTCGATGTCGTCGTCGAATCCACCGGAATCTTCACCAACGCTGCCAAGGCCAAAGGCCATCTGGACGCCGGTGCCAAAAAGGTGATCATCTCGGCGCCTGCCACCGATCCCGACCTCACCATTGTTCTAGGGGTCAACGACGACAAGTACGACGGCAGCCAGAACATCATCTCGAACGCGTCATGCACGACGAACTGCCTTGCGCCGCTGGCCAAAGTGCTCCACGACGATTTCGGAATCGTCAAGGGCTTGATGACCACCGTGCATGCCTACACGCAGGATCAAAACCTGCAGGACGGACCACACCAGGACCTGCGTCGCGCCCGCGCTGCCGCACTCAACATCGTGCCAACGTCGACCGGCGCAGCCAAGGCCATTGGTCTGGTCATGCCCGAACTGAAGGGGAAGCTGGACGGCTACGCGCTGCGCGTGCCCATCCCCACCGGCTCGGTCACCGACTTGACGGTGGACTTGTCCCGAACTGCCAGCGCCGATGAGATCAATGCGGCTTTCAAGGCCGCTGCCGAAGGCAGGCTCAAAGGAATTCTGAAGTACTACGACGCGCCGATCGTTTCGAGCGACATCGTCACCGATCCGCACAGTTCACTCTTCGACTCCGGCTTGACCAAAGCGATTGACAACCAGGCCAAGGTGGTGTCGTGGTACGACAACGAATGGGGCTACTCCAATCGTCTCGTTGATCTGGTCGCACTGGTTGGCGAGTCGCTCTAGCCGTGTCAGGTTCTTCGCTCCCCACGCTGGCTGACCTTCTTGCCGAGGGTGTTTCGGGTCGCGGTGTGCTAGTGCGCTGCGATCTGAATGTTCCGCTCGATGAAAGTGGCACCATCACCGACGCGGGACGTATCACCGCGTCGGTGGCGACGTTGACGGCGCTGCTCGAGGCTGGCGCCAAGGTCGTGGTCGCCGCGCATCTGGGCCGCCCCACCGACGGTCCCAACCCGAAGCTGTCCTTGGCGCCGGTCGCGACCGCGCTCAGCGGGCAGCTGGGCCGGCACGTCCAGTTGGCCGGAGACATTGTTGGCCCCGACGCGCTGGCCCGTGCTGAGGGGTTGACCGACGGAGATGTGCTCTTGCTGGAGAATGTTCGCTTCGATCCGCGCGAGACCTGCAAGGACGACCGGGAACGCCTTGCTCTGGCCAAGCAGCTTGCCGAATTGATAGGACCGGCAGGCGCTTTCGTCTCCGATGGGTTTGGGGTTGCGCATCGCAAGCAAGCTTCGGTTTATGACGTCGCTACGCTGATGCCGCACTACGCTGGCAGGCTGGTAGACGCCGAGATATCAGTGCTCGAACAGCTGACCCGCTCCACCAAGCGGCCTTATGCGGTTGTACTGGGTGGATCGAAAGTGTCGGACAAGCTCGGCGTCATCGAGTCGTTGGCAACCAAAGCTGACAGCATCGTGATCGGTGGCGGCATGTGCTTTACGTTCCTTGCTGCGCAGGGTTTTACGGTCGGTAAGTCGCTGCTGGAAGAGGAAATGGTGGGTACGTGCCGTAGGTTGTTGGAAACCTATGCTGATGTGCTCAGGCTGCCCGTGGACGTTATGGTGACTGAGAAATTCGTTGCTGATTCGCCGCCTCAGACGGTGTCGGTCGATGACATCCCACGTGACTTGGTGGGTTTGGATATCGGGCCGGGGTCGATCAAACGGTTCGCAACATTGCTGTCCAACGCCAAGACCGTCTTCTGGAACGGGCCGATGGGTGTGTTCGAATTCCCCGCTTATGCGGCGGGAACCAGAGGTATCGCCGAGGCGATCATCGCCGCGACCACAAAGGGTGCCTTCAGTGTGGTGGGTGGCGGCGACTCCGCGGCGGCCGTGCGTGCGCTCGGTATCTCGGAGGGCGCGTTCTCGCACATATCCACCGGCGGCGGCGCGTCGCTGGAATATCTTGAGGGCAAGACGCTACCTGGCATCGAGGTATTGGGTCGTGAGCAGCCACATGGGGGAGCTTCATGAGCCGTAAGCCACTGATAGCCGGCAACTGGAAGATGAACCTCAACCACTTTGAGGCCATCGCGTTGGTGCAAAAGATCGCATTTTCGTTGCCGGACAAATATTACGACAAGGTTGATGTCACGGTTATCCCGCCGTTCACGGACCTGCGTAGTGTGCAAACGCTGGTCGACGGTGACAAGCTGCGATTGAAATACGGCGCCCAGGATTTGTCGCAACACGACTCTGGCGCCTACACCGGTGAAATCAGCGGAGCCTTCCTAGCGAAGCTGGGTTGTAGCTACGCCGTGGTAGGACACTCCGAGCGGCGCACCTATCACAATGAGGACGACGCGTTGGTGGCGGCCAAAGCCGTCGCCGCGCTCAAGAACGGTTTGAGACCGATCGTCTGCATCGGGGAACACCTCGACGTTCGCGAGGCGGGAAATCACGTGGTCCACAATGTCGAGCAGCTGCGCGGATCGCTGGCGGGACTATCGACGGAGCAGATTAGCTCGGTCGTCATTGCCTACGAGCCGGTATGGGCGATCGGCACTGGGCGAGTGGCCAGCGCCGCCGACGCGCAGGAGGTGTGTGCCGCGATTCGAACGGAGCTGCGTTCGCTGGCTTCCCCGCGTATAGCTGACACTATCCGCGTGCTCTATGGCGGCTCGGTGAACGCGAAGAACATTGGTGATCTCGTCGCTCAGGCCGACATCGACGGTGGCCTGGTCGGTGGGGCCTCGTTGGACGGAGAACAGTTCGCGACCCTAGCGGCGATCGCCGCTGGCGGGCCGCTGCCTTAAAACAATTGAGGTCTTGGCTGAACTCGTCCGACTCTGGCGAGATTGCGGCTCGGCGGGCTGCGGAATCGACGTGCGCGGCGTCAACTGTATTTGATCAGCAGTGCCATACCGATGATGCACACCAGCCAAATGCCAGTGATGAACAGCGTCAACCGGTCCAGGTTCTTCTCCACAACCGTGGAACCGGACAGACTTGACTGCACACCACCACCGAACAGGGTGGACAGACCACCACCCTTCGCACGGTGCAGCAACACCAGCAGCACCACCAGCACACTGGTGATCACCAGGGTGATCTGCAAGGCCAATTCCATGATCGGCAGCCTACCGAATAGGTTCCGAGCGCCGGTGACCGGCGCTCGGGCAAGGTTCTATGCATGCTTGCAGTTGCACACGCACGGCCGAAGAGCGTCGCGCCGGTGGGTCACCGATACTAGAACCCATGGCCGAGGTTTCTGATGCCACGCTAGAGCCGATCGGCAATGTTCACCGGACCCGGCACGGTCGTGCGGCGACCGAGCCGATGCGCGCCGACATCAGGCTGTTGGGCGCTATCCTCGGCGACACCGTGCGCGAACAGAACGGCGACGAGGTCTTCGAACTTGTCGAGCGGGCGCGTGTCGAGGCGTTTCGGGTGCGGCGCTCCGAGATCGACCGGGCCGAGATGTCGCGGATGTTCGACGGCATCGACATAAACCAGGCTATCCCAATCATCCGGGCCTTCACCCATTTTGCGCTTCTGGCCAACGTGGCCGAGGACATCCATCGGCAACGCCGCCGCGCGATCCATATGGCCGCGGGCGAGTTGCCCCAGGACAGCAGCCTTGCCGCTACGTACTTGAAACTCGACGCCGAAAGAGAACTGGCCGGGTTAGATGGGGTCACCGTCGCCGAGGCACTCAAAGGTGCGTTGGTCGCACCGGTCATCACCGCACACCCCACCGAGACCCGCCGACGCACCGTTTCGGCCACTCAGCACCGAATCACCGAGTTGATGAGACTACACGCCGAAGGGCACACCGAGACCGACAACGGTCGCAGCATCGAACTAGAGTTACGGCGCCAGGTCCTGACGCTGTGGCAGACCGCGCTGATACGGCTGTCGCGATTGCAGATCAGCGATGAGATCGCAGTGGGGCAGCGGCTGTATCCGTCGGCATTCTTCCAGGTGATCCCCCAAGTCAACGCCGAAGTTCGCGAGGAGTTGCGGGCTCGCTGGCCCGGCGCTGATCTGCTGTCAGAGCCTATTTTGCAACCGGGTTCCTGGATCGGTGGCGACCGTGACGGAAACCCCAACGTCACCGCCGACGTCGTGCGGCTGGCCACCGGTGGCGCCGCTTTTACCGCGCTATCCCACTACCTGGCCGAGCTCACCGATCTCGAACAGGAACTGTCGATGTCGGCGCGGCTGATCACCGTCACCGCCGAGCTGGCCGCACTGGCCGATGGCTGCCAGGAGAAAGGTCGGGCCGACGAGCCCTACCGGCGCGCCGTGCGGGTGATTCGCGGGCGGCTTACCGCGACCGCTGCCGAGATCTTGGATCAGCAACCCCAACACCAGCTTGACCTGGGCTTGCCGCCTTACTCCACGTCGGCTGAACTGCGCGCCGATCTCGACATTATCGGCGCTTCACTGCGGACGCACGGCGCCGGGCTGCTCGCCGACGATCGGCTGGCGCTGCTGCGTGAAGGGGTCGGAGTGTTCGGCTTCCACCTGTGCGGGCTGGACTTGCGGCAGAACTCGGAAGTGCATGAGGAGGTGGTCGGTGAGCTGCTGGCGTGGGCGGGGGTGCACCCGGACTACAGCGCACTGTCCGAAGACGAGCGGGTCGCACTGCTGGCTGCCGAACTGGGAACCCGTCGACCACTAGCCGGTGAGCGGGCGCGGCTTTCCGACCTCGCTCGAAGAGAGTTGGACATCATCGCGGCTGCCGCGTATGCCGTTGACACATACGGTGCTGCTGCGGTGCCCAACTACGTCATCTCGATGTGCCGTTCGGTATCGGACGTATTGGAGACCGCGATCCTGTTGAAGGAAGCTGGTCTGCTGGATGCGGCCGGACCGGAGCTCTATTGCCCGGTGGGTATCTCGCCGCTGTTCGAGACGATCGACGACCTGCGGAATGCCGCGAGGATTTTGCGATCGATGCTGGAACTTCCACGCTACCGAGCGCTGGTGGCGGCTCGGGGTGGCTGCCAAGAAGTGATGCTCGGATACTCCGATTCCAATAAGGACGGCGGGTATCTAGCTGCTAACTGGGCTGTCTACCGGGCTGAACTTGCCTTGGTCGAAGTCGCTCGGAATGCCGGAGTTCGATTGCGGTTGTTCCACGGTCGCGGCGGCACCGTCGGTCGCGGCGGCGGACCCAGCTACGACGCTATCTTGGCGCAGCCTCCGGGAGCGGTGAGTGGGTCGTTGCGTCTCACTGAGCAAGGAGAGGTGATCGCGGCCAAATATGCCGAACCGCAGATCGCGCGACGCAATTTGGAGAGCTTGCTAGCTGCCACGTTGGAGTCCACGCTGCTCGATGTCGAGGGCCTGGGCGACGCGGCGTCGCCGGCGTATGCCGTGCTCGACGAGATTGCCACCTTAGCGCAGCGTGCCTACGCTGAATTGGTTCACGAGACGCCGGGTTTTGTCGAGTACTTCAAAGCTTCTACACCAGTGAGTGAAATCGGGTCGTTGAACATCGGCAGCCGGCCGACATCGCGCAAGCCAACCGCGTCGATCGCGGACCTGCGGGCCATACCGTGGGTTCTGGCGTGGACTCAGTCACGGGTGATGCTGCCCGGCTGGTACGGCACCGGATCGGCATTTGAGCAGTGGATCGCGGCGGGTCCGGAAAGCGAAGCCGACCGCTTGGAAATCCTGCACGATTTGTACCAACGATGGCCGTTCTTCCGCGGCGTGCTGTCCAACATGGCCCAGGTGATGGCGAAGAGCGATCTGGGTCTGGCGGCGCGCTATTCCGAGTTGGTAGCTGATGTTTCGTTGCGGAACAGGGTGTTCGGGAAGATTACCCGCGAACACCAACGAACGATCGCCATGTACAAACGCATCACTGGACAAGACGATCTACTCGCCGACAACCCGGCCTTAGCGCGTTCGGTGTTCAACCGCTTCCCTTACCTGGAGCCGCTGAATCACCTTCAGGTCGAACTGCTGGGGCGCTACCGTTCGGGCGCAGACGACCAACTGGTGCAACGCGGCATACTGCTGACGATGAATGGGCTGGCCAGCGCGCTCCGAAATAGCGGCTAGGCGCTGTAAGCGGCCCGCCCGGCTCAGCCAGCGCCTAGGTCTGCTCACTAAACTGCCGTGAATGACGCAGAGCTACATCTCGGCCACACACTGGGGTGCGTTCACCGCCAGCGTGCAAGACGGCGACATCACCGCCGTGACACCGCTTGCCAGCGACACCAATCCGGCTCCGCAACTGCAGAACCTGCCGGGTGCGGTGAGACACCGCAGCCGCATTGCCAACCCTGCGGTGCGCCGCGGATGGCTAGAGAACGGCCCGGGATCCACTTCGCTTCGTGGAGCGGAGGAGTTCGTCGAAATCAGCTGGGATGAATTGACCGACCACCTCGCCGGTGAGCTGCGCCGCGTAGTTGACCGCTACGGCAACGAGGCGATCTACGGCAGCTCCTACGGCTGGGCCAGTGCGGGGCGCTTTCACCATGCGCAAAGTCAGCTACACCGCTTTCTCAACATGCTCGGCGGATATACCTCGTCGCGAAACAGCTACAGCGCGGGCGCATCGGAAGTGATATATCCGCATGTCCTCGGAGGTCGCTTGTTCGACTCGTTGGTCGACACCACCACCTGGGATGTCATCGTCGACCACACCGAGCTGTTGGTGGCTTTCGGCGGGCTCGCGTTGAAGAACACCACTGTCGCCCCTGGGGGTGGCGTTTTGCATCCGGATCGCGACTACGTCGGGCGATATCGGGCCGGTGGTGGTCGAGTCGTATCGGTCAGCCCGTTGCGCGACGACATCACTGCGATCGCGGGGTCGCTCGACGATCGATGTCGCTGGATTGCGCCGGTGCCTGGTACCGATGTCGCGATCATGTTGAGCTTGGCATACATCCTGGCCACCGAGTCCTTGGCCGACCGCGGCTTCCTAGACAACTATTGCACAGGTTACGAACGTTTCGAGCGCTATCTGTTGGGTACCGATGACGGGGTGCCGAAGACGCCCGAGTGGGCCGCTGCGTTGTCCGGACTCGATTCAGAAGACCTCCGGGCGCTGGCCCGCGACATGGCCGCTCGCCGGACTTTGATCACCACCAGCCTGTCTTTGCAGCGAACTGAGCACGGCGAGCAGACCGTATGGATGGGTGTGACCCTGGCCGCGATGCTGGGCCAGATCGGGCTGCCCGGCGGGGGTTACGGGCACAGTTACGGCGCCAACGGCGTCGGCAAACCACCCCTGGTGTGCAAGCTGCCGGCGCTGCCGCAGGGCAGCAATTCGGTGTCGACATTCATTCCGGTCGCCGCGATCAACGAGCTGCTACTCCGACCCGGCCAACAGCTGGCCTACGACGGCGCACTGCTCAATCTGCCCGACATCAAATGTGTCTACTGGGCGGGCGGAAATCCATTCCACCACCATCAGAACTTGCCCAGGCTACGACGGGCCTTAGCAGGCGTCGACACGATCGTGGTGCACGAACAGTTCTGGACCGCGATGGCTAAACACGCCGACATCGTGGTGCCCACCACGACCAGCTTTGAGCGCGACGATTTCGCCGGCAGCGCCACCGATCCCATACTGACAGCTATGCCGGCAATGGTGCCGCGGTTCGCGAACGCCCGCGACGACTACGACAGCTTTTCCGCGCTGGCCCACCGGCTGGGCTTCGGTGAGCAATTTACCGAAGGCCGCACAGCCCGAGAATGGCTCGAACACATGTACGGTAAGTGGTCTGTGGCGCTGGATTTCCAGGTACCGTCGTTCGCTGAATTCTGGCGGACCGGTTGGCTAGAGCTGCCGACCCGAACCGGGCTGACTCAGTTCGCCGATTTTCGGGCAGACCCGGTGGCCCATCCGCTGAGCACACCGAGTGGGCGTATCGAGATTTTTTCGGACACAATTGACGGCTTCGGTTTGCCGGATTGCGCTGGCCACGCCAGATGGTACGAACCGACTGAGTGGCTCGGTGGTCCGCGAGCCGAGCTTTTTCCGCTGCACATGATCGCCAATCAGCCGCGCACTCGGCTGCACAGCCAGCTCGATCACGGCGGCGCCAGCATGGCATCGAAAATCCGTGGTCGAGAGCCGATCCGCATACATCCAGAGGATGCGTCCACGCGCAGACTCAGCGACGGCGACATCGTCCGGGTGTTCAACGATCGTGGCGCGTGCCTGGCGGGTGTCGTGATCGACGACAATCTGCGGCCGCGAGTGGTACAACTGTCCACCGGGGCGTGGTTCGACCCCGCCGACCCTGCCGACCCGGATTCGATGTGCGTGCATGGCAATCCCAACGCTTTGAGCAATGATTCCGGCACGTCCTCGTTGGCGCATGGCAGCACCGGTCAGCATGTTTTGGTCGAGATCGAGAAGTTCGTCGGCGAACTTCCCCCGGTGCGCGCGCATCAGCCGCCGCCGTTCGCCTAGCGCCGAACACCGGCTTGTCCTGAGCCGAAATCCGTCAGTCGACGTGGCGAGCCGTGCCTCGGGCGCGGCAGTCTACGGGCCTGCCGTGCGGTTGCGTAGCTTGTCCAGCACGCCACGTAGCGCGTGCTCGGTCACTGATAGCGGGGACATCAGCGTTTCGCTCAGGCTGCCGATGTAGTCGATCCGCTCGGCGATTGCTTCCACCGGCGCGACCAGAGTGATCAATCGTTTTGCGAGGTCGTCCAGGCTGGCCAGCGTGCCTTCCAGATGATCGAGACCGCCTTCCAGGCGTTCGATGGTAGCGTTCAACTGTCCCAATGAACTGGTCAGCTCATTCATGGTTGTGCTCAGGCCTTCGAGGACGTCTTCGACCTGCTCTACCGTCTTGTCGGCGTTCAGCGCGGCTTGGGTGAGCGTCTTCATCCGACTTCGCGCGGGCGTGGTGCGCACGGTCTTGTCTGCCATGACTGTCATTATCGCGCCGCCAGGACCTTGAGGGGCCACCTGTCGCCAATCGGGCGACCAACGCCTGCGCTGACGACTAGCCCGGCAGCTTCGCCGCGGCGTCCTGGTCCAGCAGCCACAGCGTGGTCTCGCGCCCCGTGGCGCCGGCAGCGGGCAGGGAAACGGGGTCGGCGCCGCCGATGGCTGCGGCTACCGCGTCGGCCTTGGCCGCACCAGACACCATCAGCCAGACCTCGCGGGAACGTCGGATGGCTGGCAGCGACAAGGTGATTCGCTGGGGGGGCGGTTTCGGGGAGTCTTCGACCGCGACCACCATGCGGGCGGTCTCGCGCACGGCGGCAGTATCGGGGAACAGCGAGTTGATGTGGCCCTCGGGTCCCATGCCTAGCAAATGGACATCGAAGTTGGGCGCGGGATGACCGGGTGCCGCGGCGGCAGCCAGGACTTGCTCGTACGCCAGTGCCGCGGCGTCCACATCGGGGCCGAATTCACTGTCGCTGGCTGCCATGGGGTGCACCTGGCCGGCGGGGATGTCGATATGGTCCAGCAGCGCCGCGCGGGCCTGCTTGTCATTGCGCTCGTCGTCGTCTTCGGGAACGTAGCGTTCGTCGCCCCAGAAAAGATGGACCTTCGACCAGTCGATGTGAGATCCCTGGGTCCCCAGGTAGCGCAGCAGCGCGGTACCGTTGCCGCCGCCGGTCAGCACGATCAGCGCTCGTCCTCGGGCCGCCACAGCGGTGCGGATTGACTCGACCAGTCGCCTGCCGGCGGCCCCGACCAGGATGCCGCTGTCCGGAAAGATTTCGATGCTGGTGCTCACCCGTACTGCACCTTCTTCATGCCTTCGAGTGCCGCGAAGTAGATTTCGTCGGGATCTAGTCGACGCAGATCTTCGGCGAGGCACTCGCCGGTCACCCTGCGCGCCAACGGAACCAGAGCGTCGGGCTTGGCGGTCCGGCTCAGCGTTGCGGTTACTCCGGCCTGAGGCCGGCTCAGCAGGATGGTCTCGCTGTTGCGCACCAGCTCGACTTTGAGTTCGCCGACTGTTCGGCGCACCGGGCCGTCGATCCGGCTGGCCAGCCAACCGGCCAAGATGTCGAGGGCAGGCTCGGTCTGCAGGCCGGAGATCAATGCGGAGTTGATTGGTTCGTGGGGCGGCTGGTCAACGGCAGAGGTCAGCAACGCGCGCCAGTAGGTGATTCGGCTCCAGGCCAGGTCGGTATCGCCAGCGGTGTATCCGGGCAGCCGACTCTTGATTGCCGACAACGGTTCTATTCCCTTGGTGGCGTCGGTGATACGCCGAACCGCCAACTTGCCCAGCGGGTCTTGTGCGGGAACCGCCGGGGCAATATCGGGCCACCAAGCGACCACCGGGATGTCGGGAAGCAGGAAAGGGATGACGACGCTGTCGGCATGGCTGGCAAGCGGCCCGGACAGCTTCAGCACCACAACTTCGCCGCCGCCGGTGTCGCCGCCCGCCCGCAGCTGGGCATCCAGCCGCGCTTCGTCCGCGTACGGGTCGCCCCTCATAACGACGATGATTCGGCTGGGGTGCTCATGGCCGGCAGCGCTGGCGGCTTCGATGGACTCCTCGAGTACCGTGTCGCTGTCCGGGGCGATAATCAGCGTCAATACCCGGCCCATAGTGATGGCACCGATCTTTTCGCGCAGCTCATCGAGTTTCTTGTTGACCGCCGTGGTGGTGGTGTCGGGCAAATCGACAATCATTTGCGCCACTCCCAATCGCCGCTTCGCGGTGTGTCGCTCGCGCTCATCATGGCCGCCGCCATTCTCGCCCGGCGCGGCTCAGCATTTCGAAGGATGACTGGGGCCCCCAGGTGCCAGCCTCATAGGGTTCGGGCGTGCCGTGTGCTGCCCAGTTATCGAGAGCGGGATCGAGTATTTGCCAAGCCAATTCGACCTCCGCGTTAACCGGAAATAGGGACGGCTCGCCGAGCAACACGTCGAGGATCAAGCGCTCGTAAGCCTCTGGGGACTCTTCGGAGAACGCCGAGCCGTAGGAGAAGTCCATGTTGACATCGCGGACTTCCATCGCCGTGCCCGGCACCTTCGATCCGAACCGTAGTGTGACGCCCTCGTCGGGCTGCACCCGGATTACCATGGCGTTGGTGCCCAGTTCGTCGGTCATGGTTGCGTCGAATGGCAGGTGAGGCGCGCGTTTGAACACCAGCGCGATTTCGGTCACCCTGCGGCCCAAGCGTTTTCCGGTCCGCAGGTAAAACGGTACACCGGCCCAGCGGCGGGTATCGACTTCGAGCGTGATGGCGGCGAATGTCTCGGTGGTTGAGTCGGTAGCGAAACCTTCCTCGTCGAGCAGCCCTACCACCTTCTCGCCGCCCTGCCAACCGGTGGTGTATTGACCGCGGCTCGTGGTCTCATGGAGCGGCTCGGCGAGGTGCGTCGCAGAGAGCACTTTGATCTTCTCGGCCTGTAGCGCGGACGGGTTGAAGCTGACCGGCTCTTCCATCGCGGTAAGTGCTAGTAGTTGCATCAGATGGTTCTGAATGACGTCACGGGCGGCGCCGATCCCGTCGTAGTAGCCGGCTCGTCCGCCCAGCCCGATATCCTCGGCCATGGTGATCTGCACGTGGTCAACGTAGTGCGCGTTCCAGACCGGGTCGAAAAGTTGGTTGGCGAATCGCAGCGCCAGGATGTTCTGTACCGTTTCTTTGCCGAGATAGTGGTCGATGCGAAAGACCGATTCCTCGGGGAAAACCGCGTTGACCGCGGTGTTCAGGTCACGTGCGCTGGCTAGGTCATGGCCGAAGGGTTTCTCGATAACGACCCGGCTCCACCGGTCGCCTTCCGGCCGGGCCAGGCCAGACTTGTGCAGCTGCTCGCAGACCACGGGAAACGACTTGGGTGGGATAGCCAGGTAGAAGGCGTGGTTGCCGCCGGTACCCCGCTCTGCGTCGAGCTTCTTCAGGGTCTCGGCAAGTTGGGCAAACGCATCGTCATTGTCGAAAGCACCTGGTACGAAACGAAATCCTTCGGCCAGCCGATCCCAGTTCTCCTGTCGGAAGGGTGTCCGGCAGTGCTGCTTGACTGCCTGGTAGACCACATCGCCGAAATCCTCAGTATCCCAGTCGCGACGGGCGAATCCGACCAGAGCGAATGTAGGCGGCAACAGGCCGCGGTTGGCTAGGTCGTAGACGGCCGGCATTACTTTCTTGCGGGCCAGGTCTCCGGTGACGCCGAAAATTACCATGCTGCACGGGCCAGCGATTCTGGGCAGGCGCTTGTCCCGCTTGTCCCGTAGCGGGTTATGCCACTGCTCGGCACCAGCCGTGGCTCGGGACCGGATGCCGGCCTCGTTCATTTGGCCGTGGTGTCGAGTTGAGCCTGGGTTTCGGTGAGGAGTTCGTTCCAGGCAGCCTCGAACTTTTGCACGCCTTCGTTCTCGAGCACGTTGAAGACATCCGGCAGATCGATCCCGACGGCCTGCAGCGCGTCGAACACTTCCTGGGCAGCGGAAGCGGTGCCGCTGACCGTGTCGCCAGTGACGATGCCGTGTTCGGCGACAGCGTCAATGGTTTTCTCCGGCATCGTGTTTACCGTGTGCGGTGCGACTAATTCGGTGACATAGAGGGTGTCGGAGTAGGCGGGGTTCTTGACGCCGGTCGAGGCCCACAGCGGTCGCTGCACCCGCGCTCCGTCGGCCTTGAGCGCTTGGTATCGGTCGCCGCCATCGAAGACTTCCTGATAGGCGGCGTAGGCCAGTCGCGCGTTGGCCACACCGGCCTGGCCGCGCAATTCGAGAGCTCGCCCAGAGCTGTTTTTGTCTAGCCGCATGTCGATTTCGGTATCCACGCGGGAAACGAAAAATGATGCCACCGAATGGATTTTGGACAAGTCGTGTCCTGCTTCTCGCGCCTTCTCCATTCCGGCCAGGTAGGCGTCCATCACCTCGCGGTGGCGTTCGACTGAGAAGATCAGGGTGACGTTCACCGAAATTCCTTCCGCCAGAACGCCGGTGATGGCCGGTAAGCCGGCCTTGGTGGCCGGGATCTTGATGAACAAGTTGGGTCGGTCGACGATCTTCCACAGTTCGATCGCCTGCCGAATAGTCTTGTCGGTTTCATGGGCTAGCCGCGGATCGACCTCTATAGATACCCGGCCGTCGACTCCATCGGAGGCTTCCCACTGCGGCGCCAGCACGTCGCACGCGCTGCGCACGTCATCAGTGGTGACGGTGCGTATGGTGGCATCCACATCGGCGCCACGCTCGGCTAGCTCCGCTATCTGGGTGTCGTAGGAGTGGCCATCCGACAGAGCCTTCTGGAAGATGGACGGGTTGGTGGTTACGCCGACGACGCTCTTTGTGTCGATCAGCTCCTGCAGATTGCCCGACTGCAACCGGTCTCTGGACAGGTCGTCCAACCAAACCGATACACCAGCGGCACTCAGCGCGGCGAGGTTGCTGTTCTGGGTCATCTGAATCGCCCTTTCTCAGTTTTCCAGTGCCTGCTCCGCGGCGGCGGCGACGGCTTCCGGTGTGAAGCCGTACTCGCGGAACAAGGTCTTCTGGTCCGCGGATTCCGCGTAGGTCTCGATCGACACGATCTTGCCTGTGTCGCCGACCAGCTTGTGCCAGCATTGTGCGACGCCGGCCTCGACCGCGACCCTGGCCGACACCGAAGGCGGCAATACCGCGTCGCGGTAATCCTGCGGTTGGGACTCGAACCACTCCACGCAGGGCATGGACACTACCCGCGCAATGATGTCGTTGTCTGCCAACAGCTTTTGAGCCGTGACCGCGAGCTGAACTTCGGAGCCGGTCGCGATCAGAACGATGTCGGGTTGCTCGCCCGGCTCTAAACCTTCGTCGCCTATTACGTAGCCGCCGCGAGCGACGCCTTCGGCGTTGGTGCCTTCCAGCACCGGCACACCCTGGCGGGTCAGAATCAGTCCGGCTGGTCCGCTGGTGCCGCCGCGGGCCAGGATCGTGCGCCATGCATAGGCTGTCTCATTCGCGTCGGCGGGGCGAATCACGGATAGCCCGGGGATGGCGCGCAGTGCCGAAAGGTGCTCGATCGGCTGATGGGTAGGGCCATCTTCGCCCAAGCCGATCGAGTCGTGCGTCCATACATAGATCGCGTCGACGTCCATCAGCGCCGCGAGCCGCACCGCGGGGCGCATGTAGTCGGAGAACTGTAGGAAGGTGCCACCGTAAGCCCGGGTGGGGCCGTGCAGCGCGATGCCGGACAGGATGGCGCCCATCGCGTGTTCGCGAATCCCGAAATGCAGAGTCCGGCCGTACCAGTTCGCGGTGTAGTCCTTCGTGGAAATCGACGGCGGGCCGAAGGAGTCGACGCCGGCCATGGTGGTGTTGTTGCTGCCGGCAAGGTCGGCGGAGCCACCCCACAACTCAGGCAGCTTTGGCCCTACAGCGGCCAGCACCGCTCCGGAAGCGGCGCGGGTGGCCACTGCCTTAGACCCGGGTTCCCAATACGGCAACTCATCGTCCCAGCGGTCGGGCAGTTGCTGCGCGAACAGCCGGTCCAGCAGTGCTTTGCGTTCTGGTTGGCGCTCGGCCCACTGTTCGAACTCGCGTTGCCACTGTTGGTGGGCCTCTTTGCCGCGGCCCACCAAACCCCGGGTGTGGGTGATGACGTCCTCACGGACGTCGAAGGTCTTGTCGGGATCGAACCCCAGGACTTTCTTCGTGGCCGCCACTTCGTCATCACCAAGAGCCGAGCCATGGGCTTTCCCGGTATTCATCAGATTGGGCGCCGGGTAGCCGATGATGGTGCGCAGCGAGATGAAAGAGGGCTGGTCGGTAGCGGCTTTCGCGTGGGCGATGGCCTCTTCGATGCCAACGACGTTCTCGCCGCCTTCAACCTCCTGCACGTGCCAGCCGTAGGCGCGATAGCGCGCGGCGGTGTCCTCGCATAAGGCGATGTTGGTGTCATCCTCGATCGAGATTTGGTTGTGGTCATAAAAGACAATGAGGTTGCCCAGTTGCTGCACCGCTGCCAGCGACGATGCCTCAGACGTCACGCCCTCCTCGATGTCTCCATCAGAGGCGATCACGTAGATATGGTGATCGAATGGGCTGGTTCCCGGTTCAGCGTCCGGATCGAAAAGGCCACGCTCGTAGCGTGCGGCCATCGCCATACCGACCGCTGAGGCCAAACCCTGGCCCAATGGCCCGGTGGTGATCTCCACTCCCGGGGTGTGCCTGAACTCCGGGTGCCCCGGTGTTTTCGATCCCCAGGTGCGAAGCGCCTCTATGTCGGATAGCTCCAGGCCGAATCCACCGAGGTAGAGCTGCAGGTAGAGAGTCAGACTGCTGTGGCCACAGGACAACACGAATCGGTCGCGGCCTAGCCATCCGGTGTCGCTGGGATCGTGGCGCATGGCCCGCTGAAACAGCGTGTAGGCCAGCGGGGCCAGGCTCATCGCCGTTCCGGGGTGCCCGTTGCCGACCTTTTGGACGGCATCGGCAGCCAGCACGCGGACGGTATCGACCGCAGCCGAATCGATCTCGGTCCAGTCGTCGGGATGGCGCGGTTGGGTGAGCGCGGAGATCTCTTCGAGTGTGGTCACAAATTCAGTCCTCAGTCCTTAGGTCATCAACATCAAACTGATCAATCCCACCCTAGTGTGGGATTGCCGGCAGCTGCAGGCAGGACCCATCCGAGCCCCACTTATTTGCTTCGTCCTGGAATTATCCGGGTAGCGCGCGTGTGAGACGCGTCGCACCGTGTGTGTGATCGTCGAGCATCGTTTGCTCGTCGAAAGGGGCGAAGCCATCTAACACGGCGTTGACTCGGTCCAGGTTGACCGTTCTGGTCCATGAGCCCACCAATAACGTCGCGACCGCGTTGCCGGAGAAATTGGTCAATGAACGGGCCTCTGCCATGAACCGGTCAATACCGACGATCAGTCCGACTCCGTCGAGCAAGTCTGGGCGGTGGGCCTGCAGTCCGGCCGCCAGCGTCGCCAGACCCGCACCGGCCACGCCAGCTGCGCCTTTGGACGCCACGATCATAAAGAGCAGCAGGCCTATCTGTTCGCTGAGTGACAATGGATGGCCCCGAGCACTGCTGATGAACAGCGACGCCATCGTGAGATAGATCGCGGTGCCGTCCAGATTGAACGAGTAGCCAGTCGGTATCACGACACCGACGGTGCCGCGATCAACACCGAGATGCTCCATCTTGGCGATCAGCCTTGGCAGCGCGGACTCCGACGATGAGGTTGCAACGATCAGAAGATACTCGCGGGCTAAGTAACGAACCAGCTTGAGGATCGAAACCCGAGCCACCATGCGCAGCGTGGCGCCCAGCAGACCGAATACGAACACCAGGCAGGTGAGGTAAAAACCAAGCATAAGTGTCAGCAGTTGGATCACCGCGGCCCAGCCGGTCTGGCCGACCACGTTGGCGATTGCACCGAACGCTCCGATGGGGGCTAGCCACAAGACCATGACGAGGACCTTGAACACCAGCCTCTGCAGCTGCGTAATGCCGTACAGAATCGGCTGACCTGCCGGGCCCATCGCCTGGATGGCGAAACCAACCAACAGGGCAACGAACAGCGCCTGCAGCACGCTGCCCGCAGTCAATGCCGAGAGCATCGTGGTTGGAATGATGCTCTGAATGACGTCCAGCAGGCCGCTCGACTCGCGTGTTTTCTGGGCGAGAGTGGCGCCGACACTGGCGCTGTTGCCGGAAAGCGCTAAGCCTGCGCCGGGGTGCATCAGGTTGCCGACTACTAACCCGATCGCCAAGGCGAAGGTCGACATCACCAGGAAGTACAGCAAGGCCAGGCCACCCACTTTGCCGATGGTGGCTGCGCTGCGGACCGATCCGATGCCGAGCACGATCGTGCAGAAGATCACCGGCGCGATCATCATCTTGATCAGGTCGACGAACATCGTGCCCAGGACGGCGACACTCTTGCCCACCTCCGGAGCCAGCATGCCCACAGCGACACCAGCGAATACGGCAACAACGACGGCAATGTAGAGCCAGTGTGTGCGGTCGCGGCGCCGCGGCGGGTCTGGCTGCTCGGTGGCAGCCGGGTAGGTCGCGGGCATCGGTTTGTCCTTGGATCGGGAAATCTCAGTTGACGCGTGGTCATGCCAATACATGAGCCACCTGACGCTAGTTCTACCGCGTCAACGGCTGCCAGCTCGACGCAGATAGGTCAATTTCCGATGTGTGGTCGGGGTCGAGGGCGCCTCGACCGCTGATCCACGGTGACGGATCTGTCGCAGCGTACGCAGCCGTGTCGAGGGGGTGCGTCGCGTTGGATCGAAGTTCGTCCAGTGTGGTCTAGTCGCCCACGCAATCGACCGCGCGCGCTGCCAAACGGCTGGGCTTGCGCCCACAATCGGCGATGAATCGACCCTGCGGCGTCGCCGCACCGGTCAACGGGTCTACCATCGTGCGTAGTAGAAGCTGCGCGCGGCTGCGATCCCAAGGAGTAATTGCGTGAGTGTTCGCGGGCGCGTCGCGCCGAGCCGGATGTCGGACACGCTGCTGGCATACCTGGCGCTGACCAAACCGCGGGTAGTAGAGCTGCTTCTGGTCACCGCGATACCCGCGATGTTGTTGGCCGATCGCGGCACCGTGCATCCGCTGCTGATGCTCAACACGCTGATCGGTGGGATGCTGGCGGCCGGCGGCGCCAACACGCTCAACTGTGTGGCCGACGCCGATATCGACAAGGTGATGAAGCGAACAGCGCGACGGCCCCTGGCGCGGGCTGCTGTCCCGACCAGAAACGCCCTGGCGGTGGGGCTGTTGCTCAGCGTCGGCTCGTTCTTCTGGTTGTGGCGCACAACCAACCTGCTGTCGGGCCTCCTGGCCGTCGCAACTGTCGCGTTCTATGTGTTCGTCTACACGCTTATCCTCAAGCGCCGTACGTCGCAAAACGTGGTGTGGGGTGGGGCGGCCGGCTGCATGCCGGTGATGATCGGTTGGTCGGCGATTACCGGCACAGTCGGATGGCCGGCGCTGGCGATGTTCGCTGTGATCTTCTTCTGGACGCCGCCGCATACCTGGGCATTGGCGATGCGGTACAAGGAGGACTACCAAATGGCTGGCATTCCGATGTTGCCGGCCGTCGCAACCGAACGTCAGGTCACTAAGCAGATCTTGATTTACACGTGGGTGACCGTCCTGGCGACGCTGGTGCTAGCGATGGCCACCGGATGGCTTTATGCGGCGGTAGCGGTGGTAGCCGGGGTGTGGTTTCTGACGATGGCGCACCAGTTGTACGCCGGGGTCCGCGCCGGTGAGTCCGTCAAGCCGCTCCGGCTTTTCTTGCAATCGAACAACTACCTAGCGGTCGTGTTCTGTGCGTTGGCGGTCGACTCCGCTATCTCATTGCCGACCCTGTTCTGATTGGGCTCACCCCGGTTAGGGCAGCAGCACGAGCGAGCCGGCCGTTTTGCGGCTCTGCAGGTCCTCGTGCGCTCTGCTGGCTTCGGCCAGCGGATAGCGCCCTCCGATTTCGATGCTGACGACGTCGCGGGCGATCGCGTCGAACAACGCTGTGGCCCGCTGGCCGAATTCCGGTCTGGTGCTGATGAAATGAACCAGGGAGGGACGAGTGAGGTAGACCGAACCGGCAGCGTTGAGGCGCTGCGGATCGACCGGCGGAACAGGTCCGCTGGCCGCACCGAACAGTGCCAGAGTCCCGCGGACGGCGAGGCTGGCAAGGCTGGCGTCGAACGTGCTGGCGCCTACGCCGTCGTAAACCGCCGCTACTCCGGTGCCGCCGGTCAGTGCGCGAACCTGCTCGGCGAACTGCTCGGTATCTTCGGGGTAGGCGAGTACCTCCTCCGCGCCGGCATCCCGGGATAGCCGTTCTTTCGCTGGAGTTGAGACGGTGGTGATAACCCGCGCACCCAGATGGGTGGCCCAGCGGGTCAGGATCAGCCCAACGCCGCCGGCACCGGCATGCACCAAAATACTGTCGCCCTTTTTGACCGGATACACCGACGTGAGCAGGTAATGCGCGGTCAGGCCTTTGAGGAGCGCCGATGCGGCTACCTCGGAAGAGACGCCTTCCGGCACCTTTGCGGTCAAAATTGGTGGTGCAGTGCAGAATTCGGCGTAGCCGCCTGCTGCTGAAGCGCTGACCACGCGGTCGCCCACGCCGATGTCGCCAGCGTCGCCTCCCTCGCCCGTGGCGACTACGGTGCCACACACCTCGGAACCGACGATGAACGGCAGTTCGCGTGGATACTGCCCCGACCGGAAGTAGGTGTCGATGAAGTTGACTCCGATTGCCTCAGCCCTGATCAGTAGCTGACCTGGGCCTGGATCGGGTTTCGGGTAGTCGACATACCGAAGGACCTCGGGGCCCCCTGTTTCAGTGACTTCGATTGCGTGCATGTGGTTATCATGCCCGGACATGAAGCTCGCCCGGCCGGACATCTTCCACCCGCGCATCGTGCTGGCCGGTTGTCCGCAGCAGCTCGCCGGCGACGGCGATGATGCTGGGCTGGTGCCGGCATTAGGCCACCGTGGATTGCATGCTCGATGGTTGTCCTGGGATGACCCCGAAGTCACCCGCGCGCATCTGGTGATATTGCGAGCCACCCGCGATTACGCGCAGCGGCTTGACGAGTTTCTGGCTTGGACGGTCGGCGTGCAGAACCTGCTGAACGTTCCCGCTGCCGTCGCCTGGAATGTCGACCGGCGCTATCTGGGTGACCTCGCAGGCAGGGGAGTGCCGACGGTACCGGGGCAAGCGTATGCGCCCGGCCAGCAGATCTTGCTACCACGGCGCGGCCACGTCTTCATCAGCCCCGGTGTGGGCTCCGGGACACGGCGCTGCGGAAATCGGTCCGCAGCTGTTGCATACGCAACAGAGCTGCATGCCGCTGGGCAGACGGTGGTGGTGCAACCCGGCGATTCGGCTGTCGAAACAGTGCTTATCTTTCTCGGAGGTGCGCCGTCGCACGCATTCGCCAAACACGGCCAGGTGCTGCGCCAGACCGAGCCCGACTTCGAGATTTGGGATGTAGGCGTCGCTGCGCTGGCTGCCGCGGCCGCCCAGGTGGGTATCGATGTCAGCGAGTTGCTTTTCGCGCGGGCTCATGTGGTAGGAGGCGCCCGCGATGCGATGTTGCTGGAATTGCAATTGGTGGACCCTTCGCTGGAATGGCTTCGGCTACACGCCGACAGCCGAGACCTTGCCCAACGTGACTTCGCGTTGTGCGTGGCTTCAGCCTTGGAGCGGCGCGGGCTCGGCCCGCTCTCGCATCGACGCCCATAATGCCGCGGTGGCGGCGGTACACGCCGCAGCGCCGGCCACGTGCACAGCGACCAGGGTGGCAGGCACGCCGGTGAAGTATTGCGTAGTGCCGACTACGGCTTGGCCGAATACCAGAGCGAGCAACGTAGCCAGCCGGATCAGGATCGCACGGCTTGCGTCGATGGCAAGCAACCCGAAGCATAGCCCGACCAACAGAGCCGAAAACGAGACCAGCAACGACGAATGCATGTGCACCAAGGTGGGGATGTCTATGTGTAGTCGCGGCACCGTCCGGGTGGAACTTCGGTCACCAGCATGCGGTCCGGCCGCAGTTACCAGCGTTCCGGTCACCAGAATTGCGGCCAGATTGACCGCGCTCAGTGCCGCAAGCAGGCGCAACGGCTTGGCCACGCGCTGTATCTCGATGATCTCGTTGTCGGGCTCGCCGACCTTGACGTAGAGCAATACTGACAACCACACCATCGTCATCGATGCCAGTAGGTGGACGGCGACGGTCCACCACATCAGCCCGGTGCGCACCGTGATGCCGCCGATCACTGCTTGAACGATCGTCGAAACCGGCATCAGCCATGCATATACAAGGACTTCGGTGCGTCGGCGCGCTCTGGTCACGGCGAGTACGGCTAGCGCCGCTGCGATTACGACGGCGAAGGTGATCATTCGGTTGCCAAACTCGACAAACTGGTGAATTCGTGGCACCTCAGCGACCGCCACCGGGGTGAAGCTGCCTGGAAAACACTGTGGCCAGGTGGGACAGCCGAGCCCCGACGCGGTGACGCGGACGATCGCGCCGGTGACGGCGATCCCGCTTTGGGTAAGGATGACCGCTGCGGCAATGATCCGCTGGACCCGCAGTGTCGGGTTGGGCAGCAGGTCTACCAACCACAACAGCACTCGTCCGACAGGCACCGTCCGATCGTAGGACAAGGAAAACTACACATCGTAGTAAGGGCTTAGACAGGTCTCGTCGCACGACGCTAGCACGTAGCCGCGTCGGTGGTGTTTCTGCTGATTGGTGGAAGTGGCGGCAGCCCCTCAGGTGAATCGGAACCAGCGTCGCGCGGCCAGGGCGGCCAGCGTTCCCCAGCCAACCAGGACGACAACCCCGAACCAGTCCACGGAGAAGGGCGGAACGTGGCTGGCCTGTGATAGCGCTTCGGTAAGCGCGCCGGACGGGGTGAGTCGGGCTACCCATTTGACCGCCGTTGGTATGACGGTCGTCTCCACAGTCAAGGCGCCGAACCCCGCGAAGACGAACCACATCAGGTTGGCGACGGCCAGGACAATTTCAGCTCGCATGGTGCCGCCAAGGAGCAGGCCGAGAGCCGCAAAGCCGGCGGTGCCGAGCGCGATAACGGCTGCGCCCAAGGTCAAGGCTGCCAGCGCTGGCCGCCAACCGAGGGCAAATCCGATGGTGCCCAATATAATTGCCTGTAGAAATACAACGGCTACAACTGCCAGTGACTTGCCGACAATGATTCCCCAGACCGGCAGCGGGGTAGCCCCGAGCCGTTTGAGCGCGCCATAGCGGCGGTCGAACGCGATCGCGATGGCTTGCCCGGTGAATGCAGTCGAGATCACCGCCAGCGCCATGATGATCGGGACGAAGGTAGCGGCGCGGTTCTGGCCGAACGAGCCGAGCGGCAGCAATGAGAGCCCGATCAGCAGCGTGATCGGAATGAACATTGTGAGCAGCAGTTGCTCGCCGTTGCGTAACAGCAGTTTCAGTTCGAGTTTGAACTGCGCAGCAAGCATCCGAGCGACGGCGCTGGGGCGTGGGTCAGGGGTGAATGTCCCCGCGGGGAACAGCGGGCCAGCGGTATTCGCTTCTTGAGTCATTGCCGCAACTTCCTGCCGGTAAGGTCGAGGAACACATCTTCGAGGCTTCGCCGCTCCACTCGCATATCGGTGATCAGCACGTCAATGCGTGCGCACCACCCTGTGACGGCCGCTAGTACGTGCGGGTCGACCGGGCCCTCGACCAGGTAGTCGCCTGGCGTCATCTCTTCGGCCCGGTACTCGTCTGGCAGTGCGGCTGCTAACGGAGACAAATCAAGTCGAGGGGGCGCGGTGAACCTCAACTGGTCTTTGGCGCCGCGACGCATCAGCTCAGCCGGCGTACCGGTGGCCACCGTCACTCCATGGTCGATGATGACGAGGTGGTCGGCGAGTTCTTCGGCCTCTTTGAGCTGGTGGGTAGTGAGCACTACCGTCACGCCGTCGCGACGTAGTGTGTCGATCAGTTCCCACACCAGCAGCCGCGCGTGAGCATCCATGCCTGCGGTGGGCTCGTCGAGAAACACCAGTTCGGGACGACCGACCAGTGCGCAGGCCAGCGCAAGCCGTTGCTGCTGGCCTCCGGATAGCCGCCGATAGGTGGTCCGGGCCGCCTCGGTGAGGCCCAAAGTGTCCAAAAGCCACTGCGGATCGAGCGGGTTGGCGGCATAGGCGGCCACCAATTCGAGCATTTCGCCGGCGCGCGCCGCCGGATAGCCGCCGCCGCCTTGCAGCATCACCCCGATGCGCGCCCGCAGTCGCGCGTTGTCGGTGATTGGGTCTAGACCGAGCACCTCGATGGTGCCGGCGTCCGGGCGCACGAAGCCCTCGCACATTTCGACGGTTGTGGTTTTACCGGCCCCGTTCGGACCCAGCAAGGCCATTACTTCTGCCGCATGGACGTCGAGATCAAGGGCGGATACGGCTGTCAGAGCCCCGTAGTGCTTGGATACACCGCGCAGCCGCAAGACGATTTCGGAAGTGGGTGTCGATGGCGAAACCCTGCCGGGCGAGTTCACGTGGAGTCAGCGTAGGCGTCGGGTGTCGCAGTCGGCCGGAGGGGCGCCGAACTGGGCCCCGGAGTCGCTCCGGGCATCTCGGGAGTATCTGCGGCTCTTTCCGCATCAATGGCGGCTTCCAGATGGGTTTGGCGAGTGTGGGTTGGCAATCGCCGCCACGGTAGCCGGGTGTAGGTGAGCGCTATGAGTAACAGCACAATGATGGTGCTGGCCACGGTGGCATCCACAATCTGGAATAGCGCGAAGCGGTCGCCGTTGGCCGTCGGGCCGAAGACGCCGACGATGATGGTGACGGCGATTACCGCGACTCGAAATCCGGTGCGGGTTGCCCAGGCGGCGAGCGGAATGATGGCCCACAACGGGTACCACGGCTGTACCACCGGAAACAGCAGGACGGTGAGGCCCAGCGCGACGCCCAGGCCACCGATCGGGTGCAGTCGGCCGCGGAAGACGGCAAGCAACAGCCAGCAGACGATCAGCATGATGCTCATGACGCCAATACCGCGGGTCAGGGACAGCACGGCGGTGGTGTGATCGCCCAATCCCAGCAGAATCCCCACTTGTCCGGTGCCCAGGGCCAGCAATGTGGGTGGCGACATCCAGCTTCGCACCACATTGGCGGTGCCTAGTGTGTGGATCCAGCCGAAACCGAGACCGCTGGCCCAGCCGACGAGAGCCATCACCGCCAGCGACAATGCCGACATCCCGCCGCCGATCAGCAGCAGCGCCCGCACGGTGCCCCCGCAGCGGTACGCGAGCGCTGCGGCGACAAATCCCAACGCCAGCAGCGATGGCAGCTTCACTTGCGATGACAGTGTGATCAGGATTGAGCCTGCCAGCAGCATGCCAAGCGGTGCCCATTCCGCGCCGAGTCGCCACGACTTTGGGATGAGCTTCGGGGCATCGACTCCCCGCAGCGCGAATTCGACGCCCGTCAGCATCAGCCCGAGCATCAGTGCCTCGTTGTGGATGCCGGCTACCAGATGCATGAACAGGAGTGGGTTGGCGGCACCCAGCCAGAGCGCGCTCACCTCAGCGACTCCGCAGCGCTGCGCTAGCCGCGGTGTCGCCCAAACGATCAGGCTGACCCCGATCAGGACCATCAGTCGATGGCAGAGAACGGCGGCGACGATGTTCTCCCCGGTGAGTGCGGATATTCCGCGCCCGATCCACAAGAACAACGGACCGTAGGGCGCCGGAGTCTCCCGCCATAGGCTAGGAACCGAAAGAGTGAACACGTGGCCGAGGCCTAGGCCGGACGCCGGGCCTACCCGATAGGGGTCGAGTCCCTCGAACGAGATCTGACTCTGTGCCAGGTAGGAATAGACATCCTTGCTGTACATCGGCGGCGCGATCAGCAGCGGCAGCATCCACAACAGCAGGGTGCGGTCGAGTTCGCCCCGCGACATGCGCCTTTTGCCCAGGGCGAATCGGCCGAGCATCAGCCAGGCCAGCGCCATCATGACCGCACCTGTCGTGGTCATCGTCAATGACACGGTCTGAATTCGCGACGGCAGATTGAGTAGCCGGACACCGAAGGTGGGATCTTGAACGACCGGCCGGGCGCCGGCGCCCAGTGCTCCAATTGCCATCAGCACGGTGCCGGTGGCGCCGAATACGCGGGTGCGCGCCATTGCAGTGAGCTCGGCATCGTTTAACGGCGAGCCCACGGCTGGCTCGTCGCCGTGCAAGCTCGCGATTGACGAACTCAGCTTGTGCTGGCGGGTTGCCATCAGAGCAGCGTAGCCGCAGGTTTAGGAAGCGTTGTGCCCCGCTGGCGGTGTGACCAGCGCAACCCCGAACTCAGGCCACCCTTGGTGGACCGATTCCACGAATTGAGTCACACTGGTGTTGTGAAAATCCAGTCCGAGTTGGGTCCTGGGCTCGGTGAAGCCTACACGGCCGTTACCGCCGGGTCGGACGGTCACACCCGTCGCGGGATCGTGCGCTTGCTCCTGGAGTCCGGAACGATCACTGCCAGCGAGATCGGTGAGCGGCTGGGTTTATCGGCGGCGGGGGTGCGCCGGCATCTCGACGCACTGATCGAGGCTGGTGACGCCGAATCCACTGCTGCCGCGGCGTGGCAGCAAGTGGGTCGCGGCCGGCCGGCCAAGCGCTATCGGCTGACCGCGGCAGGGCGGTCCAAGCTGGACCACACTTATGACGATTTGGCCGCCGCGGCGATGCGGCAGCTGCGCGAAATCGGCGGCGACGAAGCTGTCCATACGTTCGCCAGACGGCGAATCGATGCGATCCTGGCTGATGTTGAGCCAGCCGAAAACGCTGACGACGCCTCGGTCGAAGCGGCCGCGGAACGGGTCGCGGGTGCGCTGACGAAGGCGGGCTATGTCGCCAACACCACACGGGTGGGCGGGCCGATTCATGGCGTTCAGATCTGTCAGCATCACTGCCCGGTTGCCCATGTCGCCGAGGAATTCCCGGAGTTATGCAAAGCCGAACAGCGCGCCATGGCAGAGGTGCTCGGCACTCATGTGCAGTTACTGGCGACCATTGTCAACGGCGACTGCGCCTGCACCACTCACGTGCCACTTACGCCGGCGCTCAGCCCGCGCTCACACACAACGAACACCAAAGGAGCGTCTGTATGACCCTCACGCCTGAGGTAGCAAAGACTGCCGCCGGCCCGTTGAGCCAGCGCGAGACTATCGACTCGCTGGGCACCTACGGCTACGGCTGGGCGGACTCCGACGTCGCGGGTGCCAGCGCGCAGCGCGGACTTTCCGAGGAGGTAGTCCGCGACATCTCTGCGAAGAAAGATGAGCCGGACTGGATGCTGCAGGTTCGGCTCAAGGCGCTGCGTATCTTCGACCGCAAGCCCATGCCGAAGTGGGGCTCCAATCTTGAGGGCATCGATTTCGACAACATCAAGTATTTCGTCCGCTCCACCGAGAAGCAGGCCGCGAGCTGGGATGAGCTGCCTGAGGAGATTCGCAACACCTATGACCGGTTGGGCATCCCGGAAGCGGAGAAGCAACGGCTAGTTGCGGGCGTAGCGGCTCAGTATGAGTCGGAGGTGGTTTACCACCAGATCAGGGAAGATCTAGAGGCCCAGGGGGTCATTTTTCTTGACACTGATACGGGTCTGCGGGAGCACCCAGACATCTTCAAGCAGCATTTTGGCACCGTCATTCCGGCCGGGGACAACAAATTCTCGGCTCTGAACACCGCTGTATGGTCGGGTGGCAGCTTCATCTACGTGCCGCCGGGTGTGCATGTCGACATCCCGCTTCAGGCCTACTTCCGGATCAATACCGAGAACATGGGCCAGTTTGAGCGGACGCTGATCATCGTTGATGAGAACGCATACGTTCACTATGTAGAAGGTTGTACAGCTCCGATCTACAAGTCGGACTCGCTACATTCGGCAGTGGTGGAGATCATTGTGAAGCCGGGCGGTCGTTGCCGCTATACCACCATCCAGAATTGGTCGAACAACGTCTATAACTTGGTTACCAAGCGGGCCCGTGCCGAAGCGGGAGCCACCATGGAGTGGATCGACGGCAACATCGGGTCGAAGGTGACGATGAAGTATCCGGCGGTCTGGATGACAGGTGAGCACGCCAAGGGTGAGGTGCTGTCGGTGGCGTTTGCTGGCGAAGGTCAGCACCAGGACACCGGCGCGAAGATGCTGCACCTGGCGCCGAACACGTCGAGCAACATCGTGTCCAAGTCGGTGGCCCGCGGTGGCGGTCGCGCTTCCTACCGTGGCCTGGTGCAGGTAAACAAAGGATCGTACGGGTCGCGCTCCAGCGTGAAATGCGATGCGCTGCTGGTCGACACGGTCAGCCGCAGCGACACCTACCCCTACGTCGACATCCGCGAGGACGACGTCACCATGGGCCACGAGGCAACAGTGTCGAAAGTCAGTGAGAACCAGCTGTTCTACCTGATGAGCCGTGGGCTGACCGAGGATGAGGCGATGGCTATGGTCGTGCGCGGCTTTGTCGAGCCAATTGCCAAGGAACTGCCCATGGAGTATGCGTTGGAACTCAACCGGTTGATCGAGCTGCAGATGGAGGGTGCGGTCGGATGACCGCCGAGAATCTGACGACGACGTTGCAAGAAGCTAAGCCAGAGTCTCCAGCCGGGTCTTCACTTGCCGCGCTGAACAAAGGAGAGTTGTTCGCCTCTTTCGACGTCGATGCCTTCGAGGTCCCACACGGTCGCGACGAGCTCTGGCGGTTTACCCCGTTGCGGCGGTTGCGTGGGCTGCACGACGGTTCCGCCGGATCCGGCGAGAGCGTTCCCGGTGACGCCGGCCTGACTGTCGAAGATCAGCCTGGCGTACGGGTGGAGACCACGGGCCGCGGCGACCAACGGCGCGGATATGCCGGTGCTCCCACCGATCGTGTTGCAGCTCAAGCGTATTCGTCGTTCAAGTCTGCCACTGTGGTTACCGTCGATCGTGACACGCAGACTGCTGAGCCATTGAACATCACCGTCACAGGCCCTGGCCAGGGTGCAGTGGCCTATGGGCATCTGCAAATAAGAGTCGGGGAACTCAGTGACGTCGTGGTGGTTGTCGACCACCGGGGAAGTGGAACGTACGCCGACAACACCGAGTTCATTGTTGACGACGCCGCCCGGCTTACGGTGGTGTGGATCGCGGACTGGGCCGACGATGTGGTCCACGTCAGCGCGCACCATGCTCGGCTCGGCAAAGACGCGGTGCTACGCCATGTCACAGTGACGCTGGGTGGAGATCTGGTACGCACGTCGGCCCGCGTTCAGTTTTCCGGACCGGGCGGGGACGCCGAGTTGCTGGGCCTGTACTTCGCTGACGACGGCCAGCACCTTGAGTCTCGGTTGCTGATCGATCATGCTCATCCCGACTGTCGGTCGAATGTCCTTTACAAAGGTGCACTACAAGGAGATCCGGCTTCATCGCGGCCAGACGCGCACGCTGTGTGGGTGGGCGATGTTCTGATCCGTGCTGAAGCCACCGGCACCGACACCTTTGAGGTGAATCGGAACCTGGTGCTTACCGACGGTGCGCGTGCTGATTCGGTGCCAAACTTAGAGATCGAGACCGGTGAAATCGTTGGCGCCGGGCATGCCAGCGCCACGGGGCGTTTCGATGACGAGCAGCTGTTCTACCTTCGGTCTCGCGGGATTCCAGAAGAGCAAGCCCGCCGGCTCGTGGTGCGCGGGTACTTCGGCGAGATCATTTCCAAAATATCGGTTCCCGGCATACGGGAACGTCTGACCGCAGCCATCGAAAATGAACTAGCCATCACGGAATCGAGATCATCAGCCTCATGACGACATTAGAAGTTAAAGACCTGCATGTCAGTGTCGACAACCCCAACGCCGCGGATGGCGAACGCGAGATCCCTATTCTCAAAGGGGTGGATCTGACCGTGAAATCCGGTGAGACGCATGCGTTGATGGGGCCCAACGGCTCTGGAAAGTCCACGTTGTCATATGCCATTGCGGGTCACCCCAAGTATCGAGTTACCCAGGGATCTATCCTTCTGGACGGTGCAGATGTCCTGAATATGAGCATCGACGAGCGTGCTCGAGCCGGCTTGTTCTTGGCCATGCAGTATCCCGTCGAGGTGCCTGGTGTGTCGGTGTCGAACTTTCTGCGGTCAGCAGCGACCGCCATCCGCGGCGAGGCGCCGAAGCTGCGGCACTGGGTGAAAGAGGTCAAAGCCGCAATGGCCGGCCTGGAAATCGACCCTGCCTTCGCCGAGCGCAACGTCAACGAAGGTTTTTCCGGCGGTGAGAAGAAGCGTCACGAGATTCTGCAGCTGGAGCTGCTCAAGCCCAAGATCGCGGTTCTCGACGAGACCGATTCCGGATTGGACGTCGATGCTTTGCGCGTGGTGAGTGGGGGAGTCAACCGGTACGCCGAATCCGAGCACGGTGGGATCCTGTTGATCACCCACTACACTCGTATTCTGCGCTATATCCATCCGGAGTACGTGCACGTGTTCGTCGGGGGGCGCATCGCGGAATCCGGCGGCTCGGCGCTGGCCGACGAGCTCGAGCAGAACGGCTACGTACGCTTCACCCAAGCGGCGACCGCGGGAGCCTGAACATGACCATCTCGGTGAGCCGGCCGAGCGCTCCGGACGTGGCTGCGATTCGGGCCGATTTCCCGATCCTGAGTCGGATCATGCGAAGCGGAAATCAGTTGGCGTACCTAGATTCCGGTGCGACGTCTCAGCGCCCCGTGCAGGTACTGGACGCCGAGCGTGAATTTCTCACCACTTCCAACGGTGCGGTTCACCGAGGAGCGCATCAGCTGATGGAAGAGGCGACTGATGAATACGAGCAGGGCCGTGCCGATGTCGCGGCTTTCGTCGGTGTCGATGTTGACGAACTGGTGTTCACCAAGAACGCTACCGAGGCGCTCAATTTGGTGTCGTATGTGCTGGGCGACAAGCGGTTTCATGCGGCGCTGGGTCCCGGAGATGTCATCGTCACTTCCGAGCTCGAGCACCACGCGAACCTGATCCCGTGGCAGGAGTTGGCGCGGCGCACCGGAGCCACGCTGAGCTGGTACGGCGTGACTGAAAGCGGGCGTATTGACCTGGACTCGCTGCAACTCGACGCGCGCGTCAAAGTTGTCGCCTTCAGCCATCACTCCAATGTGACCGGAGCGGTAGCGCCAGTCGGGGAACTAGTCGGGCGCGCGAAGAAGGTGGGCGCACTGACCGTACTGGACGCTTGCCAGTCGGTGCCACACCAGCCGGTCGACTTTCACGAATTGGATGTTGATTTCGCTGCGTTTTCCGGGCATAAAATGTTTGGCCCCAATGGGATCGGCGTACTTTACGGTCGACGAGACCTGTTATCGGCTATGCCGCCGTTTATCACCGGTGGTTCGATGATCGAAACAGTGACCATGGAAGCCACCAGTTACGCGGCGCCTCCGCAACGGTTCGAGGCTGGAACTCCGATGACTTCCCAAGTGGTCGGATTAGCTGCTGCGACACGTTATCTCGGTGCTATCGGCATGGATGCTGTTGAAGCTCACGAACGGGATTTGGTTGCCGCGGCTCTGGACGGCCTGTCCGTAATCGACGGCGTTCGAATTGTTGGGCCTACATCGACGGACAACCGCGGATCGCCGGTTTCGTTCGTCGTTGACGGTGTGCATGCCCACGATGTCGGTCAGGTGCTCGATGACGACGGTGTGGCTGTGCGGGTTGGCCATCATTGCGCATTGCCGCTGCACCGCAGGTTCGGATTGGCGGCTACTGCGAGGGCGTCATTCGCGGTATACAACACCGTCGAAGAGGTGGATCGCCTAGTTGCCGGTGTACGGCGTTCCCTGGAATTCTTCGGCGGGGCGTGAGGTTACGGTGCGTCTGGACCAGATCTATCAGGATGTGATTCTGGATCACTACAAACACCCGCAGCATCGTGGGTTGCGGGAGCCGTTCGGTGCGCAGGTATACCACGTGAACCCACTCTGCGGCGATGAGGTGACGCTGCGGGTCGCGATGTCGGACAATGGTGTTGAAATCGCAGATGTCTCTTACGATGGGCAGGGCTGTTCGATCAGCCAGGCTTCGACCTCGGTGCTCACCGAGCAGGTAATCGGGCAGAGCGTGTCCGAGGCACTCAAGACTGTCGACGCTTTTGTGGAAATGGTGTCTTCGCGCGGAACCGTGCAGGGTGACGAAGATGTTCTCGGTGACGGTGTCGCGTTCGCCGGCGTAGCCAAATACCCGGCGCGGGTGAAGTGTGCGTTGCTCGGGTGGATGGCTTTCAAGGACGCACTGCTTCAGGCTGGTGCAGAAACCCATGCGCTGGCTCAGGCCAGCAGGACCAAACCAGCATTGAGTCGGTCGGAAGATTCATTCGAGGAGGTCAGGGATGAGTGAAACTACCGCGACAGACGACGAGTTGCTCGCCGATGTCGAGGAGGCGATGCGCGATGTTGTGGATCCAGAGTTGGGAATCAACGTCGTCGATCTGGGTCTGGTTTACGGATTGACCCTGGAAGACGGAGACGAAGGAACGGTTGCTTTGGTCGACATGACCTTGACGTCGGCAGCCTGTCCGCTGACAGATGTGATCGAGGACCAGTCACGAAGCGCATTGGTCGGCAGTGGTTTGGTTAGCGACATGCGGATCAACTGGGTGTGGAACCCGCCGTGGGGGCCAGACAAGATTACCGATGACGGGCGCGAGCAGCTTCGTGCTCTCGGCTTCACTGTCTGAACCCCTACCCGGGCTGGGCTTTTGAGAATGCTATTGGTAGGTCCGGTCAGAAGGCGTCTTCGGACAGGCGCATGATCTCGTCGTCTATGGACTCGATGACGCTGCGCACTCCGGCGAGTTTCGGCAGCATATTCTTCGCGAAGAACTCGGCGGTCGCGATCTTGCCCTGATAGAACGCGGCGTCTTTCGCGCCGTCGCCAGCGGCCGTCGTGTTTGCTAGAGCGGTGTGAGCGACGTGAGCTTGCGCCAGCAACCGCCAGGCGATCAGCAGGTCGCCCACGGCCATGAGGTACCGCACCGACACGAGCCCGACCTTGTAGATTTCCGTGCGGCGTTCCGCCGCAGACATCAGATATGCGGTCAAGGCGCCCGTCATCGCCGTGACGTCGTCCAGCGCGATCTGCAGCAGTTCCGCTTCGGGTTTCAGTGCCGTAGTACAGGTCTCGATGGTTTTGCTGATCTGAGCTGTCACATGCGTGAGGGCCTGGCCATGGTCGCGCACAACCTTGCGGAAAAAGAAGTCGAGTGCCTGGATAGCCGTGGTGCCCTCGTATAGCGAATCGATCTTGGAGTCGCGAATGTACTGCTCCAGCGGATAATCGGTCAGAAAGCCTGAGCCACCAAGCGTCTGCAGCGACTCGGTCAGGACTTCGTAGGCTCGTTCGGAGCCCACCCCTTTGACAATGGGTAGTAGCAGGTCATCAACTCGGTGCGCCAGGTCGTGGTCGGCACCCGAAACCAGTTGAGCGACTTCGTCGTCCTGGTGCGCCGCCGCGTACATATAGAGTGCCCGCAGTCCCTCCGCATAGGCCTTCTGAGTCATCAGACTACGGCGTACATCGGGATGGTGGATGATCGTGACGCGTGGTGCGGTCTTGTCGGTCATCTGGGTGAGGTCCGCACCTTGTACGCGCTCTTTCGCGAAGGCCAATGCGTTCAGATAACCCGTGGACAGGGTTCCCGCGGATTTGACGCCGATCGTCATGCGAGCGTTCTCGATCACGGTAAACATCTGTGCAATCCCGTTGTGCACATCGCCGACCAGGTATCCGACCGCCGGGACATCGGTTGCGCCAAAAGTCAGCTCGCAGGTGGGGGAAGACTTCAGCCCCATCTTGTGCTCTAGCCCGGTGGCGAAAACCCCGTTGCGGGGACCGAGCTCAAAGGTATCGGGGTCGAAGAGATAGTTGGGAACGTAGAACAGGCTCAGCCCTTTAGTGCCCGGGCCTGCTCCTTCGGGACGGGCCAGGACCAGATGAAAGATATTCTCGGCGGTGTTGCCGACGTCTCCGCCCGAAATGAAACGTTTGACGCCCTCGATGTGCCAAGTCCCGTCAGGTTGTTCGATGGCCTTGGCTCGGGCCGCGCCGACATCGGAGCCTGCGTCGGGTTCAGTGAGCACCATTGTGGCCTGCCAGCCGCGCTCGATGCCCTTCGCCGCCCACTGCCGCTGCTGTTCGTTGCCCTCCATATAGAGCGCTTGGGCCATGAATGGGCCCATATTGAGAAAGCCAGCAGACGGATTGGCGCAGAAGATCATTTCGTTGACTGCCCAGGTCAGCGGTGGTGGAGCGGGCATGCCGCCGATGTCCTCAGCTAGGCCTAGCCGCCACCACTCGGCGTCTTTGATCGCCTGCACTGTTTTGGCCAACTCGTCGGGCACGCTGATGGAGTGCGTATCTGGGTCGAATACCGGTGGGTTGCGGTCGGCGAAGGCGAAGGATTCGGCGACGGGGCCTTCGGCCAAGTGGGCGGCTTCAGCGAGGATCGTGCGGACCGTGTCGGTGTCGAGATCACTGTAGCGGCCGGTCCCCAGCACGGCGCCGAGCTCAAGGACCTCGAACAGATTGAACTCAAGATCTCGGACATTGGCGATGTAGTGTCCCAACGCGGTTCCCTTCATTCTGGACAAGTGGCTCCAAGTCTCTCCGAGATCGGAAAACGTACGCAACCGTAACCTGGGTTTCAAGCAGGACATGCGATGGCGCGGTCACCAGCCTGCATCGCTATCACGGTGCGCCACTGCCGCCAGCGTTGTGCGAGCTGGAGTCGTGCGAGCTGCCCCGGCGGTGATGGCAGAAATTCGGCAACGTTGTCGCGGTGGCATAAGTACGCTCAATGTCGTTGAGCCGACCAAGCCAGGGATGCTGCCGGGGTTAGGGACACAAATGGCTACCCGAGATCTCACCGCTGTGAATTTCAAGCACACACTCGATGCAAATACCAACGTGTTGGTCTATTTTTGGGCTCCGCTGTGCGGACCGTGCGAAGTGTTGACGCCGACTTACCAAGCGTCGTCAAACAAACACTTTGACGTCGTGCACGGCAAGGTCAACATCGAAACTGAGCAGGATCTGGTATCGCTGGCGCAAGTCAAGTTCTTGCCCACATTGATGGCGTTCAAGAACGGTAAGGCCGTGTTCAAACAGCCTGGCATTGCAGACGCCGCGACGATGGACGAACTGGTGCGACATCTCCGGGCGTACAGGTTCGGTTCCGCTGCCGCGGACGAGTCAGTGAACAGTTGATCGGTCGCCGCAAGCACGCCACCACGCGACCGCCGCTCCAGCCCTGGGAACAAGATTTCAGCTCCGGTTGTTGTCACGGAGGTGACTACGCGAGAACTTACTGCAGAGCAGTTCAACGACACCATCAGCGGCAACGACATGGTGATTGTTGATTTCTGGGCGTCGTGGTGCGGACCGTGCCGCGCATTTGCGCCGACATTCCAGGCATCGTCGGATAAGCATCCAGACATCGTGTACGCCAAGGTCGACACCGAAGCACAACAGCAATTGGCGGCCGCTGCGGAGATTCGCTCGATTCCCACCTTGATGGCCTTCAAGAAAGGCAAACTGCTGTACAACCAGCCCGGTGCTCTGCCCCCAGCCGCGTTGGAGGAACTCGTACAAAAAGTCAAGGCGTTCGACGTGGATGCCGCAGAAGCCGCAGAAGCCGCAGAAGCCGCAGAAGCCAAGCAAGTTTGATCGGCTTCGCCGGCAGGTGAGCGTCTGGCCAGGCCGAATAGCGAGGGCGATACGCGCCACACACACCCGGGCTGGGCCACGCGCTAAGTTTCAGAGGTGAGTCTTGTCCTCGTTGAACACCCTGTGCCCCAGACCGCCCTGATTACTCTCAATCGGCCGGAGCGGATGAACTCGATGGCCTTTGACGTCATGGTGCCGCTCAAGGAAGCGCTTGAAAAGGTCAGCTACGACAACTCGGTGCGGGTGGTCGTGCTGACCGGGGCGGGTCGGGGGTTCTCCTCCGGGGCCGATCAGAAGTCGGCCGGCACCGTGCCACACGTTGAATCGTTGACTCGGCCGACGTACGCCCTGCGATCCATGGAGCTGCTCGACGAGATCATCCTGAAGCTGCGTCGATTGCACCAGCCAGTGATCGCCGCGGTCAATGGTCCGGCCATCGGCGGTGGGCTTTGCCTGGCGCTGGCCGCAGACATCCGGGTCGCTTCGACGAGCGCCTACTTCCGGGCGGCAGGTATCAACAACGGGCTGACCGCCAGTGAGCTGGGGCTGAGCTACTTGTTGCCCAGAGCCATCGGGTCGTCGCGAGCGTTCGAGATCATGCTGACCGGGCGCGACGTCAGCGCAGAGGAAGCCGATCGGATCGGGCTGGTGTCCAGTGTGGTGCCGGACGGCGAGCTGTTGGACTCCTGCTACGCGATTGCGGAGCGGATGGCGGGGTTCTCGCGGCCGGGAATTGAGTTGACCAAACGTACGCTGTGGGGTGGACTGGACGCCGCCAGCCTGGAAGGGCACATGCAGGCTGAGGGGCTGGGGCAGCTTTTCGTGCGTCTGCTCACCGGCAACTTCGAAGAAGCAGTTGCCGCTCGTGCCGAGAAGCGGCCGGCAGTGTTCACCGACGACAAATAGCAAGCTCGGCAGCGATTGGCGACCTCGGACAAAGGAGAGCGATCGTGATCACAGCTACGGACCTTGAGGTCCGCGCTGGCGCGCGCATTCTGCTCTCACCCGAAGGTCCCGATCTGCGCGTGCAGCCCGGTGATCGCATCGGATTGGTCGGACGAAATGGCGCGGGCAAGACCACCACGCTGCGGATCCTGGCGGGGGAGAGCGAACCGTATGCTGGGTCGGTCGCTCGTTCAGGTGAAATTGGATACCTGCCGCAAGATCCAAAAGAGGGGGATCTCGAGGTCCTGGCTCGTGACCGAGTGCTGTCTGCGCGTGGCCTCGACGTACTGATCGCCGATATGGAGAAGCAGCAGGCGCTGATGGCCGAGGTCGCCGATGAGGACGAGCGTGACCGCGCCATCCGGCGCTACGGTCGACTCGAAGAACAATTCGTCGCGCTGGGCGGCTATGGGGCTGAAAGCGAAGCTGGCCGCATCTGCTTCAGTCTGGGCTTGCCCGAACGGGTCTTGACCCAGCAACTGCGTACCCTGTCCGGTGGCCAGCGTCGTCGGGTTGAGCTGGCCCGAATTCTGTTCGCCGCGTCGGATAGCGGTTCGGGCGCTTCGAATTCGACGACGACCTTGCTGCTGGACGAGCCGACGAACCACCTCGACGCGGATTCGTTGGGCTGGTTGCGGGATTTCTTGCGGGCACACACCGGCGGGCTGGTGATGATTAGCCACAATGTGGATCTGGTGGCAGACGTCGTCAATAGGGTGTGGTTCTTGGACGCCATTCGTGGCGAGGTCGATGTCTACAACATGGGTTGGCAGAAGTACCTGGATGCCAGGGCTATCGATGAGCAGCGTCGGCGCCGGGAACGTTCTAACGCTGAACGCAAGGCCGCCGCGCTGCGCACACAAGCGGCGAAGCTGGGCGCAAAAGCGACCAAAGCTGTTGCTGCCCAGAACATGCTGCGGCGTGCCGACCGGATGATGGCTGCGCTCGACGAGGAGCGGGTCGCCGACAAGGTGGCTCGGATCAAATTCCCGACGCCAGCCGCATGCGGACGCACCCCCCTAGTGGCCACCGGGCTAACGAAGATGTACGGGTCGCTGGAGGTCTTCACTGGTGTCGATCTCGCTATCGACCGAGGCTCACGTGTGGTTGTGCTGGGACTCAACGGCGCAGGTAAGACCACATTGTTGCGATTGCTTGCTGGCGTGGAACAACCGGATACCGGCGCGCTTGAGCCTGGACACGGTTTGCGCATGGGCTATTTCGCTCAGGAGCATGACACGTTGGATGACGATGCAACAGTCTGGCAAAACATCCGGCATGCCGCACCTGAATCCGGCGAACAGGATCTGCGTGGTCTGCTGGGCGCGTTCATGTTCAGCGGTGCGCAGCTCGATCAGCTAGCGAGCACGTTGTCTGGCGGTGAAAAGACCCGGTTGGCGCTGGCCGGTCTGGTGGCTTCGACAGCAAACGTGTTGTTGCTTGACGAACCGACCAACAATCTCGATCCGGCTTCGCGTGAGCAGGTGCTCGACGCGCTGCGCAGCTACCAGGGTGCGGTGGTGCTCGTGACACATGACCCCGGCGCCGCTGAGGCGCTTGAGCCGCAGCGCGTCGTACTGCTGCCCGACGGCACCGAGGACTACTGGTCTGAGGAGTATCGAGACTTGATCGAACTGGCTTGAGCGACCAGTTCAGCCTGTCCAGGTAATTTTCGGCCAAAGTACCCCCGCGGCCCGGGGTGGATTCTTACGCTTGGTTCCTGATAACGGTGATTGTCCGTGGGAGGGCCCAGTGAGAAAGCCGCGAAAGTCAAAGAAGACACGCGACCAGTTGTTGAACGAGTTGCGCAGCGCCTACGAGGGCGGGGCCAGCATCCGCAACCTGGCTGCCACCACCGGCCGGTCTTACGGGTCAATTCACAGCATGCTGCGCGAGTCAGGTACCACGATGCGCAGCCGCGGTGGCCCCAATCATACTTCCAGGCGGCGATAGAACACCGACTGTGAAATCCATTGACGCGGCATCGAGGCGTAGCGTCGCCGGATTCAGAGGCGGTGAGACCTAGCTGCGACGCACCGACTTCTCCACCAGATCGAGGACGGCGGAGAGCCGCTGCGGGTCTTCGCCCGACGCCAGCCTGGCGACCAACCCGTCCAGAACCAGGTCCAGGTAGCACTGCAACACATCGCTGGGCACGTCGTCGCGCACCCGCTGAGCCAGTTTCTGCCGGCGCAGCCGATCGGTCGTGGCGGTTGCTAGTTCCGCGGAACGCTCCGTCCACTCGCGGCTGAATTCGGGGTCGTTACGCAGCTTGCGTGCTATCTCCAACCGGGTAGCCAGCCAGTCGAACTGGTCGGGTGCGGCCAGCATATTGCGCATCACTTGGATGAGGCCCTCACGGGAAGCGACGTCGGCCATTCTTTCTGCATCTTCGTGTGCCAGCGCGAAGAACAGCGCGTCCTTGTCTCGATAGTGGTGGAAGATGGCGCCGCGCGATAACCCGATCGCGTGTTCCAGCCGTCGAACCGTCGCTTTCTCATAGCCGTACTGGGCGAAGCAGCGACGCGCGCCATCGAGGATCTGGCGGCGGCGAGCTGCCAGGTGATCCTCGCTGACTTTGGGCACGGTGACTGGGTTGGCTCGGTTATCCGGATGCGAGCATGTTGCGCAGCACGTACTGCAGGATGCCGCCATTGCGGTAGTAGTCCGCTTCACCGGGGGTGTCGATGCGGACCACCGCGTCGAATTCGACGGTGGCATTTGTGCCCTTGGCCGCAGTGACATGCACGGTCTTCGGGGTTGTGCCATCGTTGAGCGCGTCGATTCCGACGATGTCGAACACCTCGGTGCCGTCGAGTCCCAGCGAAGACGCTGATTCTCCCGCGGGGAACTGCAGGGGGATCACACCCATGCCGATCAGGTTGGAACGGTGGATGCGCTCGAACGATTCGGCGATCACCGCTCGCACTCCCAGCAATACGGTGCCTTTGGCCGCCCAGTCTCGCGATGACCCGGAGCCGTACTCCTTGCCGCCGAGAACCACGAGCGGAATGTCTTGTGCGGCATAGTTTTGCGCTGCATCGTAGATGAACGCCTGCGGGCCACCATCTTGGGTGAAGTCGCGGGTGTACCCGCCGGACACGCCATCCAGAAGCAGATTGCGCAGCCGAATATTGGCGAACGTGCCACGGATCATGACCTCGTGGTTGCCGCGTCGCGACCCGAAGGAGTTGTAGTCCTTGCGCGTGACGCCGTGCTTCTCCAGATACTGGGCGGCCGGAGTGCCGGGCTTGATGGCGCCGGCTGGGGAGATGTGGTCGGTGGTCACCGAGTCACCGAGCAGTGCCAGCACCCGGGCGCTGGATATGTTGCCAACCGGCTCCGGGGCGGCGGCCATTCCGGCGAAATAGGGTGGTTTGCGCACATACGTGGAGTCCGGATCCCACTCAAAGGTGTTGCCGCTCGGTGTCGGCAGGTTGCGCCAGCGCTCATCACCCTTGAACACATCGGCGTAGTTCTTGGTGAACATCTCCTGGTTGATCGCCGAGGCAATGGTGTCGGAGACATCCTTTTGCGATGGCCAGATGTCGCGTAGATAGACCTCCGCCCCGTTTGCGTCGTGTCCTAACGGCTGCGATTCGAAGTCGAAGTCCATTGTTCCGGCGAGCGCGTAAGCGATCACCAGCGGTGGCGAGGCGAGATAGTTCATCTTCACATCGGGGTTGATCCGGCCCTCGAAGTTCCGGTTACCCGAGAGCACAGCGGTCACTGACAGGTCGTTGTCGTTGATTGCCTTCGAGATTTCCTCTGGCAGCGGGCCGGAGTTCCCGATGCAGGTGGTGCATCCGTAGCCGACGAGGTAGAAGCCGAGTTTCTCCAAGTACGGCCACAGGCCCGATCTGGCGTAGTAGTCGCTGACCACTTGCGAGCCAGGTGCCATCGTGGTCTTCACCCACGGTTTGGACGCCAGCCCCTTTTCCACGGCGTTGCGGGCCAGCAGCGCCGCACCCAACATCACCTCAGGGTTGGAGGTGTTGGTGCAGGACGTGATTGCTGCGATCACGACCGCTCCGTGGTCGAGCACGAATTCGCCAAGCTCGTCGGAACGTACCGGCACTGGTTTGCTCACTCGGCCGTTTGCGTGAGCGGCCGCCGAGTGCACCGCGACGTCGTTGTTGGCGAAGGTGAGTTGCCCGGGGTCGCTGGCCGGGAACGTCTCCTCGACCACCTCGTCCAACTTGGAGTGCTCGTCGTGGGGCGAGTTGTTGCCCACATAGTGGCTAATCTGGTCGCGGAAAGTGGACTTGGCCTCCGCCAACGTGATCCGATCCTGCGGGCGCTTCGGGCCGGCAATCGACGGCACAACATCGGACAGGTTGAGCTCAAGGTACTCCGAGAATGCCGGCTCGTGTTTGGGGTCGTGCCACATGCCCTGCGCTTTTGCATAGGCCTCGACCAGCGCGAGTTGTTCGGGGCTTCGACCGGTGAACCGCAGATAGTCGATAGTCTCCTCGTCGACCGGGAAAATTGCTGCGGTAGAACCGAACTCGGGGCTCATGTTGCCCAGCGTGGCGCGGTTGGCCAACGGCACCGCCGCCACTCCCTCGCCGTAGAACTCGACGAACTTTCCGACAACGCCGTGCTTGCGCAGCATGTCGGTGACAGTCAGTACGACGTCGGTAGCGGTTACACCCGGCCGAATCTGGCCGCTCAACTTGAAACCGACGACCCGGGGAATAAGCATGGAGACCGGCTGGCCGAGCATCGCGGCCTCGGCCTCGATGCCGCCCACACCCCAGCCGAGAACTCCGAGTCCGTTGACCATGGTGGTGTGCGAGTCAGTTCCCACGCAGGTGTCGGGGTAGGCGGTTGCCACGCCGGACTCGTTGCGTGTCATCACCACGCTCGCGAGGTACTCGATGTTGACTTGGTGCACGATTCCGGTGCCCGGTGGTACCACCTTGAAGTCGCGGAATGCGCCCTGTCCCCAGCGCAGGAACTGGTAGCGCTCACCGTTGCGCTGGTACTCGATTTCGACGTTGCGTTCGAATGCGTCGGCCCGGCCGAACAGGTCGGCGATCACTGAGTGGTCGATCACCAGATCGGCTGGCGCGAGGGGGTTCACTTTGTCGGGATTACCGCCCAGGTCGGCAATGGCCTCCCGCATGGTCGCCAGGTCGACGATGCACGGCACGCCGGTGAAGTCCTGCATCACCACTCGCGCGGGCGTGTACTGGATCTCGATGCTGGGCTGCGCCTTGGGATCCCAGTTGGCGATGGCTTCAATGTGATCTTTAGTGATGTTGCTGCCGTCTTCGTTGCGCAGAAGGTTCTCGGCGAGGACTTTCAGGCTGTACGGGAGTTTGTCCGTATTGGGCACGGCACCGAGGCGATAGATCTGGTACTTGTTGGCGCCCACATCCAATGTGTCACGGGCTCCGAACGAATTCACCGAATCCTTGCTAGTCACATCAACTCCAGGGGATCAAGTTCTGCCGTCGACGGGCCGTGTCGACGGGGTGTCAAACGATGTCAAACGACTCACACTACTTTAACAGTACGCTTGTCCTGCATTTGTGGGCACTCGTCGGCGGCAGTTCTGCCCGGTGGGGTGCGCGTTGGAGTCCGTTGGGGTGGGGCGCGTACCGTGCCCGTAGGACCGTGGCTGGAGGGAAGGGGTGAAACGATGACCGGACAGGCTCCTTTCCGTCAGCAAATGCCGAAGCAGATAAGCCCATTCCTGCCGCTCTACATTCCCCAGGACGTCGACCTGGCTGCCGTTAAGGCTCAGGTCGCCGTCGATGGTGTCAGTGCGCTTCCGGCAGATATGCCGGGTTTGCTCGATGTCGTCAACCATGCTCGCGACGAAGGCATTGATCTCAAGATTGTGGTGCTCGACCACAATCCTCCGAACGACACCCCGCTACGGGACATTGCGACCGTGGTGGGCGCTGACTACCCGAATGCGACGGTGCTGGCCCTGAGCCCTAGTTACGTCGGCAGCTACAGCACGCGTTACCCGCGAGTCACGCTGGAAGCCGGGGAAGATATTTCCAAGACCGGCAATCCGGTGGTGTCGGCGCAAAATTTCCTCGGCGAGCTCGACAGTCCTGAGTTCCCGTTCACCGGGTTGAGCATTGTTTTGCTGGTGGGTGTGCTCGCAGCGGCTGTGGTCACCCGCTTGTTGCAGCTACGCGGTAGGCGGTCTGCAAAGTCAACCGGAGCCGCCGAGGCGTCCGTAGAAGCAACCATTTAAGGCGTTTAACAGCTGTATCTGTCCCTGTTGGGGGAGCGCTAGCCTCGCCGCGTCACTCTATGGCAAATGCGCTAGGTCACCGTTTGGTCACATTAGCTGTACTTACAAAGCTGTAGTTTGTGACGTAAGTTTCATTAGCGGCAGATGTGACGTACGGTGCGAATGATGCTTGTGTTGCCACTAACGCTTCCAGTGGTAGCTGGGGCTGGCGCCGTCAGCCTTTGTTGAGCCGTAGGAGACCAAAGTCGAATGAGACGCACCCGCCGTGGCTCTTCTTGGCGACCGACCGCGAGGCTGGCTCGCCCCGCTGTTCCGTCTGTCTTGACAATTGCGATGTTGCTGGGCGTGCCTGTCCCAGCAACAGCGGATCCGGGTTCGGACACCCTGGCCCAGCTGATCGCTGAGGTTGCCGAAGCCAATCAACAGTTGAACGACTTGAGTGCCGTAGTCAAGACGGAGCAAGAGAGCGTCAACAAGGCGATAGTCGAGGTACAGACCGCACGTGATGATGCCTCGGCAGCCGAACACGATTTAGAGGTGAGTCAGCAATCGGTCAGGGACGCCGATGCGGCCATCGGGGCGGCCCAACACCGGTTCGACAAATTCGCGGCGGCAACGTACATGAACGGTCCGTCGGGAGACTACTTGGTGGCGGCCAATCCCGACGACGTCATCGCCACCGTCACCGCTGCGAAAACTTTGACCGCCAGTTCCCAAGCAGTGCTTGACAACTTGCAGCGCGCCCGCACTGAACAGGTGAACAAGGAGTCCGAGGCTCGGCTGGCCAAACAGAAAGCCGACCAGGCTGCCGAAAGCGCCCAGGCCAGCCAGGACGCAGCAGTTGCCGCGCTTATCGATACCAAGCGCAAGTTCGGCGAACAGCGTGAAGAGGTAAAGCGCCTGGGCGCCCAGCGCGATGCGGCTCAAGCCAGGCTGGACGAGGCCAGACGGGTAGCCGCTGAAAGCCAACCGTCGGTGGCAGACGGGGTTGCCAAGCCTGGCGCGTCGGCGCCAGGCGACCAGTGGGACCGCGCATCATCGGTGACCGCGCCGCCAGCCGGTGCGCGTCAGTGGGCGGGCTGGGATCCCACGCTGCCCTTGATACCCAGCGCGAACGTCCCCGGGGACCCGATAGCGGTGGTGAACCAGGTGCTGGGGACCGCCGCCACCTCGGCGCAGGTTACCGCGCAAATGGGTCGCAAATTCCTCGAACAGCTGGGGATTCTCAAGCCCAGCGACACCGGCATTAACAATGGCTCAGGGGGCGGAGGGGCAGTCCGGATCCCGCGGGTTTTTGGCCGGCAAGCATCCGAGTACGCGATTCGCCGCGGG
The DNA here is from genome assembly GCF_965230835.1 of Mycobacterium sp. GTDB lineage: Bacteria > Actinomycetota > Actinomycetes > Mycobacteriales > Mycobacteriaceae > Mycobacterium. Next base: position 188,726 of record NZ_CBDDLW010000002.1, on the reverse strand, counting down.
ATGTCCCAAATTGGCGTGCCGTACTCCTGGGGCGGCGGCAACGCGGCGGGGCCGAGTAAAGGAATCGATTCCGGTGCTGGCACAGTCGGTTTCGACTGTTCGGGTCTGGTGCTGTACTCCTTTGCCGGAGTAGGTATCAAGCTTCCGCACTATTCGGGTTCGCAGTACAAACTGGGCCGAAAAATCCCTTCTTCCCAGATGCGCCGCGGCGACGTCATCTTCTATGGCCCCGGCGGCAGCCAGCACGTGACGATCTACCTTGGCAACGGGCAGATGCTCGAGGCTCCAGACGTCGGTTTGAAGGTGCGTGTTGCGCCGGTGCGCACCAGCGGTATGACGCCCTACGTAGTCCGCTACGTCGAGTATTAAACGAGGACGAGTGCTAGTCGAGGAATGATGCGCCACAAGCGATTTCGTCTGATCAGCCTGGCCTGGATCACCAGTTTGGCGACCGGCCTGGTGATCGCCGGGGCGAGGCCAGCAGTGGCCGATCCTGGCCAATGGGATCCCACCTTGCCGGCGACAGTCAGCGCGGGCGCCCCGGGAGATCCGCTCTCCGTTGCCAACGCTTCGTTGCAAGCAACAGCGCAGGCCACCCAAACCACGCTCGATTTGGGTAGGCAGTTTCTTGGCACTCTGGGAATCAACATCGGTGGCGGAAATGCCCCCAGTGCCGCCATCACTCGTCCGGGTGCGCGGGTCTACGGCCGTCAGGCCGTCGAGTACGTGATCCGCCGCGCTGGCTCGCAGATGGGTGTGCCGTATTCGTGGGGTGGCGGCTCACTGAAAGGTCCGAGCAAAGGCGTCGACTCCGGAGCGGGCACCGTAGGATTCGACTGCTCGGGCCTGATGCGATACGCGTTCGCGGGGGTCGGTGTGCTGATACCACGGTACTCAGGTGACCAGTACAACGCCGGCCGGCACATACCTCCGGCTCAGGCCAAGCGCGGCGACCTGATCTTCTATGGCCCGGGCGGCAGTCAGCACGTCACCATGTATCTGGGCAACGGGCGGATGCTGGAGGCGTCGGGAAGTGCTGGCAAAGTGACCGTCAGCCCGGTGCGTAAGGCCGGCATGACGCCGTTCCTGACTCGGATCATCGAATATTGAGGCTTCGTCGTGTGCTCGGCTCGGCCCCGTTTCGGGCAGCTTTAATGGCCGGGTGGCGAGTCGGTTGGTGGGTCGGGTAGCAAGGTTGTTCCTCGGTCCAATCCGCCCCGCGCGATGGCTCGGGGTCGCCGGGCGGGAACCGCGCGTCGACGGAATCCCCGATGCCTGGAATAGTTGAACGAGGGCACGTTGCTGCCCCGCGACATTGATCGTGTCAGCAGTCGTGTCTGATTGAGCTGTGGAGGGTAGTTGATGACATCAACAGGTGGCGTGCCCGCGGGCGCCAGTGGTTACTCGGGCCCGGCTGGGCAATCAGCCGCACCGGCCCATGCGGCGCCGTCGGGTGGCCATAGTGCTTCGGACGGTCTGGCTGCCGAGGTGCACACGCTCGAGCGGGCGATCTTCGAGGTCAAAAGGATTATCGTCGGCCAAGACCAGCTGGTGGAGCGGATGCTCGTTGGATTGCTGGCGAAGGGCCATGTGCTGCTGGAAGGTGTTCCTGGGGTCGCCAAGACGCTGGCGGTAGAGACCTTCGCACGGGTGGTTGGCGGGACGTTCTCGCGCATTCAGTTCACTCCTGACTTGGTGCCCACCGACATCATCGGTACCCGCATCTACCGGCAGGGCAAAGAGGAGTTCGACACCGAGCTGGGTCCGGTGGTGGCTAATTTCCTGCTCGCCGACGAGATCAACCGAGCGCCAGCGAAGGTGCAGTCTGCGCTGCTGGAGGTCATGGCCGAACGGCACGTCTCCATCGGTGGTAAGACCTTCCCGCTGCCGAACCCGTTCTTGGTGATGGCGACACAGAACCCGATCGAACACGAAGGTGTCTACCAGCTGCCCGAGGCGCAGCGAGACCGCTTCCTGTTCAAGATCAACGTAGGTTACCCCTCGCCGGAGGAAGAGCGCGAGATCATTTATCGGATGGGCGTCACTCCACCGCAGCCCAAGCAGATTCTGGACACAGGCGACCTGCTGCGGCTGCAGGGCATAGCAGCCAACAGCTTCGTTCACCACGCACTTGTCGACTATGTGGTCCGCATCGTCACCGCAACCCGACACCCTGAGCAACTGGGGATGAACGACGTCAAGAGCTGGATCGCGTTTGGCGCATCGCCGCGTGCTTCGCTGGGCATCATCGCCTCGTCACGCGCGCTGGCGCTGGTGCGTGGGCGTGACTATGTCATCCCGCAGGACATCATCGAGGTGATCCCCGACGTGTTGCGGCACCGGCTGGTGCTCACCTACGACGCGCTCGCCGACGAAATCTCGTCGGAGATCGTCATCAACCGGGTGTTGCAGACCGTTGTCGCACCACAAGTCAATGCTGTTCCCCAGCAAGGGCATTCAGTACCACCGGTGATGCAGAACGCTGCTGTCGCGGCCGGCGGTCGGTGAGCGATCCAGCCACTGTGGTTCAGAATACGGCGGGCCATCGTGTCGTATCTCCGCCGTCGATGCTGCGCGGCGAGATCGACGACCCGAAGCTGTCCGCGGCGCTGCGCACTCTTGAGCTAACGGTCAAACGCAAGCTAGACGGTGTCTTGCACGGCGACCATCTCGGTCTGATCCCCGGACCGGGGTCGGAGCCTGGGGAGTCGCGCCTCTATCAGCCCGGCGACGACGTTCGCCGGATCGACTGGTCGGTCACCGCCCGCACCACCCACCCGCACGTTCGACAGATGATCGCCGACCGCGAACTAGAGACGTGGATGGTCGTCGATATGTCAGCCAGTCTTGACTTCGGCACCGCACTCTGCGAAAAGCGTGACCTAGCGGTTGCCGCCGCGGCGGCGATCACTTTCCTCAACAGCGGCGGAGGCAACCGGCTTGGTGCCCTGGTAACCAACGGCGCCACCACCACCCGGGTGCCGGCGCGTTCGGGGCGGCAGCACGAGCAGACGCTGCTGCGTACCATCGCGACGATGCCCAAAGCGCCTCTTGGTGTGCGAGGTGACCTTGCCGTTGCCATTGATGCGCTACGCCGGCCTGAGCGTCGTCGTGGGATGGCGGTGATCATCAGTGACTTCTTGGGGCCGATTAATTGGATGCGTCCGCTGCGGGCAATTGCTGCTCGCCACGAAGTACTGGCGATCGAGGTGCTCGACCCCCGCGACGTGGAGCTGCCGGATGTCGGCGACGTCGTCCTGCAGGACGCCGAGTCCGGCGTCACTCGGGAATACACTATCGATGCTCATCTGCAAAATGAATTCGCTCGAGCCGCGCAGGCTCATCGCGCCGATGTGGCCCGCACGGTTCGAGGTTGCGGGGCACCGTTGTTGTCGCTTCGCACTGACCGGGATTGGATCGCCGACATTGTCCGTTTCGTCGCTTCTCGCCGGCGTGGGGCGATGGCGGGCCGGTGAAACCTACGCGCATGCATAATGAGACGGGTCTGATATGACGTTGCCGTTGCTCGGGCCGATGACGCTTTCCGGCTTCGAACACTCGTGGTTCTTTCTATTCCTTTTGTTCGTCATTGGGCTGATCGCCCTCTACGTCGTGTTGCAGCTGGCTCGCCAGAAGCGGATGCTGCGGTTCGCCAACATGGAGCTGCTCGAGAGTGTTGCGCCCAAGCGGCCCTCGCAATGGCGACATGTGCCGGCGATCCTGTTGGTACTGGCATTGCTGTTGTTTACCGTCGCGATGGCCGGGCCCACGAACGACGTTCGGATTCCCCGCAACCGCGCGGTGGTGATGCTGGTGATCGACGTGTCGCAGTCGATGCGTGCCACCGACGTCGAACCCAACCGGATGGTCGCCGCGCAAGAGGCAGCCAAGCAGTTTGCGGACGAGTTGACCCCCGGTATCAACCTCGGATTGATCGCCTATGCGGGTACCGCGACGGTGCTGGTGTCGCCGACAACCAATCGGGTGGCAACCAAGAACGCGCTGGACAAGCTGCAGTTCGCCGACCGCACCGCCACCGGAGAGGCGATCTTCACCGCGTTGCAGGCTATCGCGACTGTCGGTGCGGTTATCGGTGGCGGCGACACACCGCCGCCGGCGCGCATCGTGTTGTTCTCCGACGGTAAGGAGACGATGCCGACTAACCCGGATAACCCGAAGGGTGCATTTACCGCCGCGCGTACCGCCAAGGACCAGGGCGTGCCGATTTCGACGATTTCGTTTGGTACACCCTACGGATTTGTCGAGATCAACGACCAGCGTCAGCCGGTGCCCGTCGACGACGCGACACTTAAAAAAGTGGCCCAGCTTTCCGGTGGCAATGCGTACAACGCCGCGAGTCTGCAGGAGCTGAAGGCCGTCTACGCGTCGCTGCAGCAGCAGATCGGCTACGAGACAATCAAGGGCGACGCCAGTATGGGCTGGCTGCGTTTGGGTGCGCTGGTGTTGGCGCTGGCTGCGGTATCGGCATTGCTAATCAATCGCCGGCTACCGAGTTAAGGCGTGTCGGCTCTGTCTGTGCGAGGGCCGTCTTACTGCGGGAACCGGCTTGACTTCGCGGAGGCAGAGCTGCGCGACGAGCCGGTTTCAGCGTTGCAGTGCCGAGGCGATAAGTTGACGGGGTGACTGTCACATCCACCGATACCGCTGCAGATAGTGCTTCCGATGGAACACGGCCCGCGTTCGTGTCCCGCTCGGTACTGGTCACCGGTGGGAACCGCGGGATCGGCTTGGCGATTGCCCGCAGGCTCGCTGCCGACGGCCACAAGGTGGCAATCACGCACCGCGGATCCGGGGCGCCTGACGGGCTGTTCGGCGTCGAGTGCGACGTCACCGACAACGACGCGGTTGATGGTGCCTTCAAAGCGGTGGAGGAGCATCAGGGGCCGGTCGAGGTGCTGGTGTCCAACGCTGGCCTCGCCGCCGACGCGTTCCTCATGCGGATGACAGAGGAGAAGTTCGAGACGGTTATCGACGCCAACCTCACCGGGGCGTTCCGGGTAGCGCAACGGGCATCGCGCAGCATGCAGCGAAAACGGTTCGGCCGAATGATTTTCATAGGTTCGGTCTCGGGCACCTGGGGTATTGGCAACCAGGCCAACTACGCAGCCTCCAAGGCCGGTGTGATCGGCATGGCTCGTTCGATCGCTCGCGAGCTATCAAAGGCCGGGGTTACCGCGAATGTGGTTGCTCCGGGCTACATCGACACCGATATGACTCGCGCGCTGGACGAGCGGATTCAGGCGGGGGCGCTGGAGTTCATCCCGGCGAAGCGGGTTGGCACCGCTGCTGAGGTCGCGGGGGTGGTCAGCTTTTTGGCTTCAGAGGACGCAAGCTATATCTCCGGTGCCGTCATCCCGGTCGACGGCGGCATGGGTATGGGTCACTGACGTAAATCACAAGATTAGGACGGACATGGCGGGACTGCTCGAAGGTAAACGAATCCTGGTCACTGGGATCATCACCGATTCTTCGATCGCGTTTCACATCGCTCGGGTGGCACTTGAGCAGGGAGCCCAGTTGGTACTGACGGGATTCGACCGGATGCGTCTGATCCAGCGAATCGTGGACCGGCTGCAGGAAAAAGCCCCGCTGATCGAACTCGACGTGCAGAACGACAACCACCTGGACACGCTCGCGGAGCGAGTGATCGAAGTGATCGGCGACGGCAACAAGCTGGACGGCGTGGTCCACTCGATTGGCTTCATGCCGCAAAGCGGGATGGGCGTCGCCCCGTTTTTCGACGCACCTTATGCGGATGTGGCCAAGGGCATCCACATCTCGGCGTACTCGTATGCCTCGCTGGCTAAAGCGTTACTGCCGATCATGAACCCGGGCAGTTGCATCGTCGGCATGGATTTCGACCCCACCCGCGCTATGCCGGCATACAACTGGATGACGGTTGCCAAGAGCGCGCTGGAGTCGGTCAACCGGTTCGTGGCCCGCGAGGCCGGCAAGGTCGGTGTCCGTTCGAATCTTGTTGCCGCCGGTCCCATCCGGACGCTAGCGATGAGCGCGATCGTCGGCGGCGCCCTCGGCGAAGAGGCTGGCGCGCAGATGCAGCTGCTGGAGGAGGGCTGGGATCAGCGCGCTCCGGTCGGTTGGAACATGAAGGACCCGACGCCGGTCGCCAAGACGGTATGCGCGTTGCTCTCGGAGTGGTTGCCGGCGACCACCGGCGACATAATCTATGCCGACGGTGGCGCGCACACCCAATTGCTATAGCAGACAATGGAATTCAATGCTGTCTTGCTTCTGTCCTTCGGCGGGCCAGAAGGTTCTGAGCAGGTGCGGCCCTTTCTCGAGAACGTTACCCGGGGCCGCGGGGTGCCGGCTGAACGGCTAGACGCTGTCGCGGAGCATTACCTGCACTTCGATGGAGTATCGCCGATCAACGGAATCAACCGCGCGTTGATGGCCGAGTTACGCGCGGAGCAGCAGTTGCCGGTGTACTTCGGAAACCGCAATTGGGAGCCATACGTCGAAGACACCGTTAAAACAATGCAGGACGACGGTATTCGCCGCGCTGCCGTGTTCGCGACGTCAGCATGGAGCGGCTATTCGAGCTGCACGCAGTATTCAGAAGACATTGCTCGGGCGCGGCGGGCGGCTGGCCCGGATGCACCTGAGCTGGTCAAATTGCGGCCCTATTTCGACCATCCGCTTTTCGTCGAGATGTTCGTCGACTCCATCGCGATAGCGGCCGACACCTTACCCGCCGAACTGCGCAACGACGCGCGGCTGGTGTTTACAGCGCATTCAATTCCGGTTGCCGCCGATCGGCGTTGCGGCCCCGGTCTCTACAGTAGCCAAGTCGCCTATGCGGCAAGGCTGGTGGCTGCAGCCGCCGGCTACGCTGACTACGACGTGACGTGGCAGTCGCGATCAGGCCCGCCGCAGGTTCCGTGGCTGGAGCCAGACGTTGCCGACTATCTCGCGACACTAGCCGGCTCCGGCGATAGACGAGGCCCGAAAGCCGTGATCGTATGTCCGATCGGGTTCGTTGCCGATCACATTGAGGTGGTGTGGGATCTCGACCACGAGCTGCGGTCACAAGCCGAGGCCGCGGGCATGGCGTTCGCCCGCGCACGTACACCAAACGCCGATCGTCGATTCGCGCGGCTGGCAATTGATTTGATTGACGAACTCCGCAACGGCCGGGCGCCCGCGCGGGTGAGTGGCCCAGATCCGGCCCCGGGCTGCTTGGGCAGCGTCAATGGCGAACAGTGCCGTCCGCCGCACTGTGTTGCGCGCGAAATCGCATAACAACCGTTGCTCGGCCTAGGCGGTCAGTCTGGCCAGGCCGAGTGCAGGATTTCGCTGATCGCGGCCAGCCGCGCCGAACGCACAACGTCGGTCAGCGGCCGCAGCGCGTCGGTGGCAATATGCGCCTGCGACGACGATTGCGTTCCCATTGGCATCAGCCCGCCGAGGAGAGAGGGCGCCAAGCCTTCCGCGGTGGTGGTGGCACCGTGCCGGCGCGAGTCAGGCAATCGACTTAGCCCTGCGCTGACCGCGATAATCGCATCGACGTGCGCGGCGTTCTCTAGCACCCGCACCGCGCGTGCCGGGGCGTGGTCGGGGACTCGGTGCTGTCGCGAGGATTCTAGTAACTGCTCGACAAGGCCACGGGGATCTTCGATATCGGTTGCGGTTGATCCCAGCCCGATCGCGCTGAGCGCATCGGCGGCCGAACGAACCGCTGACCGCAGCGCGTATTCAGCATCTCCCAGCTCGTAGTGGTCGAGCGTAGGCGGGCCGGGCAGCGAGTACACAGTCCAGGAGAGCGCACACAACTCGGGCTTGGACAGGTCTTCGTCCGAGGCCTCATCAAGGTCGCTGTAAGAGAGCTCCGGAACCAGGCCCACCGAGGTGCTGGGATCGTCGGGGTTGGCGATGATCACAGCCTCGCCCGCGGCTAGCGCATCACGCTGGAACTGCGTGCCCGCGCACAGCCCGCGTACGTCGCCCGGCACGGGCAACACCACATTGATCGTCCCTCGCAGTTGACGGGGCACCCTCCGCGCGGGCATCGACGGTCCGTCAGCCGCGGCACGCAGTGTCTGCAGCAACGAGACGGTTCCGGCGTCATGGACGTCGGGCCACGGGAGTCCGGTGTGACCAGCGGCGACGCCGTCGTAAGCGCTGACTGATTGCATTGGCGCCCATAGCGATAAGGCGTCCAATACGTCGTCGGGAGCCGCCTTGCCGGCAAGCCAGGCGTTGGCCCACATTGACAGCGAAACGCTGGGACACCACATGATCTGGCAGTCTAGTTGTTCGCCACGGTAGAGGCCGATCACGCGTATTCTGTCGGCATGCCTGTCGCGTTGATTTGGCTGATCTTTGCATTGGTCCTGGCCGGTGCCGAGGCGCTGACCGGCGACATGTTCCTGTTGATGCTGGGCGGTGGTGCGCTGGCTGCCGCCGGCAGCTCCTTGCTGTTGAGCTGGCCTGTCTGGGCCGACGGGGCGGTGTTTCTGGTTGTCTCGATTTTGCTGTTGGTGCTGGTGCGGCCCGTGCTAAGGCGTCGGCTAACCCCGGCAAAAGGGGCGCAGATGGGCGTGCAAGCGCTGGAGGGCAGGAACGCTTTGGTGCTCGGCCGGGTTGCCAGCGACCAAGGCCAGGTGAAGCTGGGCGGCCAGGTGTGGACGGCGCGCCCGCTCAACGAGAGTGACGTTTTCGAACCGGGCGAGTCGGTAACGGTCGTACACATCGACGGCGCCACCGCGGTGGTCTTCAGGGAAGTTTAATCCGGCGGTAGAGCCCTTCAAGAAAGACATCTCACGAAGTTAAAAGTCAAGCCACGAGCGAGGGAGGAGGTGGAAAGGCTAGATGTTCGGTGTAGTGCTGGCCGGTTTGCAGGCAGTGGTGGAGTTGGCCGAGGAATTTGTTGAACAGATGTCGTTGGGCTTGGTGGTTCCAGTCTCCTGCGGCGCGGCGGGTGTCGTAGTGGCGACGGGCGCCCGGCGAGGCGCGCAGCGATGCCAAAGCCCAGATGGGACCCACGGCGGCCAGGCGCCGGTTCTTGATATGGCGGTGCAACACGAGGGTTTTCTTGCCGCTGGCGCGGGTGATCGGCGCGGCTCCGGCGAATGCTTTCAGTCCGCGGGCGTCGGTGAAGCGGGCGCGGTCATCACCGATCTCGGCGAGTACCCGGGCACCGGCCAGGTTCCCCAGTCCGGGGAAGCTGGTGATGATCGTGGAGTCCGGGTGCTGCTCAAAATGGGCGGTTGCCGCCTCGGCGAGATCAGCAGCAGTGGTGCAGGCAGCCTCGAACTGACCCAGCAGCCCTGCCAATTGGATACCCATCGCGTTCTCCACGACCGGTGGTTGGTGCAGGTAGGTGTCGGTGAACACCTCCCGCAACCGTTCGATGTCACGGTCGAGATGGCGGCGGCGGCCGGCCTTGGCCAGCAGTCGGCGCAGTCGGGCCGGGGTCAGCTTGGTCGCCTGGGTGGGGGTTGGTGCAGCAGCCAAGATGGTGCGCGCATCTCGACGAGCCAGCCCGCCCTCGGGCAGGTCGGCGAACGCGGTGATGGCCGCCGGGTAGAAATCTTTGAGCACATCGCGAATCTGGTTGCCGATGTGTTGACGTGCCCATACCGCGTCTTGCTGAGCGCGGGCCAGCACCCGGATCGCCTGGGCCAACTCGGTGTCGGCGGGCAATGGGCGGTGCGCGCCGGGGTCGGTGCGCACAATATTGGCCAGCAGCACCGCGTCGGCACCATCGGATTTGGCCCCCGACACCGCATACCGTGCCCGATACCGCGAAGCCGCCAACGGGTTGATCGGATAAATCACCCGGCCAGTTTCTCGCAGCGCCGCCACCCACAGGCCACGATCAGTTTCCATCCCCACTGGTATCGGATCAGCGGCACTGTCACCGGCCTCAGCCAGCAACGTCAACAGCTGCGCGAACCCGGCCGCATCATTGCCCAGCCGTGCACGGGCTACCACCCTCCCGTCGTCATCAACCACAGCAACATCGTGATGCTCAGTAGCCCAGTCGATTCCACAAAACAAGCCCAAGACGTCCTCACTTTTTCGTCGGTGGATGGTTGCGCCGTTACCGGTGGACTCACGCGGCGCCCTAATCGCGGGACTCCAAGGTCCGTCATCTCACTAGCCGTCCGTGACTCCAGCACATCGCAGGACTTCGTTCTGTCGAAGAGCTCAAGGCTCGAGAACAACCATCAGGAAGTCACCCCTGCGACGGGCTCGGGCAACGGAATCTCACCACCAACCCGACAAGACCTGCCGCCAGACGCGCCGCTCTTTCTCAAGTCGTCGAACGACGGGAACACCAGACGTCACCTGACGGCAGATCCCGCAAGAAACAGGCCCCGGTCACCAACACCCGGACCGGTAACCAATCCCTACTAAACGATTAGGAATGCTGGTGGACGATGGTGCGGTAGCAGGTCTGGTATTTCTGGCTGTGCTGGTTATCTTCGCCATCATCGTGGTGGCTAAAGCGGTCGCGCTGATTCCGCAGGCCGAAGCCGCGGTGATTGAACGGTTGGGTCGGTACAGCCGTACCGTCAGTGGGCAGCTGACGTTGCTGGTGCCCTTCATCGACCGTATCCGTGCCCGGGTGGATCTACGTGAGCGGGTGGTGTCGTTCCCGCCGCAACCGGTGATCACCGAAGACAATCTCACCCTGTCCATCGACACAGTGGTCTACTTTCAGGTCACCAGTCCGCAGGCGGCTGTATACGAAATCAGCAACTACATCGTTGGCGTCGAGCAGCTGGCCACCACCACCCTGCGTAACGTGGTCGGCGGCATGACCTTGGAGGAGACCCTCACCTCCCGGGACTCCATCAACGGGCAGCTGCGTGGTGTGCTCGATGAGGCCACCGGCCGCTGGGGATTGCGGGTGGCGCGGGTGGAACTGCGCAGTATCGAGCCGCCGCCGTCCATCCAGGCATCGATGGAAAAACAGATGAAGGCCGACCGGGAGAAGCGGGCGATGATCCTGACCGCCGAAGGCATGCGTGAGTCGTCGATCAAGGAGGCTGAGGGAAAGAAGCAGTCGCAGATCTTGGCGGCTGAGGGGGCCAAGCAAGCGGCGATCTTGGAAGCGGAGGCCGACCGGCAGTCTCGGATGTTGCGCGCCCAGGGGGAGCGTGCCGCAGCATACCTACAGGCCCAGGGGCAGGCTAAGGCTATCGAGAAGACTTTTGCGGCAATCAAGGCGGCTAGGCCCACTCCGGAGCTGCTGGCTTATCAGTATTTGCAGACGCTGCCTGAGATGGCGCGCGGTGACGCGAACAAGGTGTGGGTGGTGCCGAGCGATTTCAGCGCCGCTTTGCAGGGTTTCACCAGACTGCTCGGTGCACCCGGCGAGGACGGGGTTTTCCGGTTCGAACCGTCGCCGGTTGACGACTCGCCAAAGGACCTGGCCGGCACTGACGATGCGGAGATCGCGGACTGGTTCTCCACCGAGACTGACCCCGCGATCGCACAGGCAGTGGCCCAGGCGGAGGCTATAGCTCGAAAGCCGGTGGGTGGCACACTGGGATCGCGACCGGGTTTGACCCAATAGGATTTGAGATGGGTGCTGTCAATTCGCCGAGAACCTATGCGGTGCTGGCCGCAGTCCAAGCCACAGATGCCGTGGCGTGTGCGGTTCCATTGCCCGCGATCACCAAGATCCTGGACGAGCTGGGAGTACCCGACAGCGTTCGGCCCATCTTGCCGGTGGTCAAAGCCGCCTCGGCGGTCGGGCTGCTGTCGGTCACCCGCTTTCCTGCCTTGGCCAGGTTGACGACGGCGATGCTGACTTTGTATTTCGTCTTGGCAGTAGGCGCGCATATCCGGGCCAGGGACCGGGTTGCCAACGCGATTCCTGCGGCATTGTTTCTGACGACGTATTCGGTGATGACAGCGAAGGGACCGGGTCGCACTTAGGAGAGTCGCAACTCGACGATCGGCAGCGGCGTGTCGACGTCTGTGACCGGTGTGCCGAGAGTTTCTTCGAGTATTCCCTTGAGTTGCCGCCACGCTCGGGGGTGGCGGTCACGATAAGCAGCCAGGGTGCGGTCGGCATCGCTTTGGTCGAGGACGCGCGCGTTGGCAGGTGCGGGCGCGCGACTGCCCGTGTATACGCGCACTCGTGGATTCGCTTGAATATTGCGGAACCATTGAGCTTTTCGGCCGAGGCCCGAGGCGATGACATACGTGTCGGGTGCGGGTTGGCCTAGGACTTCGAGCACCACATACCGCGGCGTGCCGGACTTGCGGCCGATGTGCTCGAGCATCAGAATCCGTGACCCGAATAGTGCCCCCGCGCGTGCTTTGTAGATCCAGATCGGCATGCGCATGAGGCGGCGGGAGCGCAGCAGTCGTGCACCCACCCTGGCGAATCGTGACGAGGCGGGGGCTGAAGACATGCTTTCCTCCATTTTCTTGGGCGCTCAGGTGCTTTTTGCTGGCGTCGAATAGACCATCTCGGTAAATGGCGAGCAACTCTGCGGTCGAACGCTGAGTCCCGGTGCCCGAAAATGGATCGATTCCGGTTCGACCAGCCGGTGTTGTGCTCCATAGGGCCGAATAACTAGGGCTTTCGTGCTGGCGCTGTCTGACCATCCGACTCGTGTGAACCCATGTTCAACATTATGGGCACATGTTTACCGGCGTGCCATCTTGTTCAGCTCGTGCGCAGGGGCTGTTCAGTGCCGAAGACGGTAGTGACGCGGCCGGGCGGCTGGCAGTGTTGCGGCCACTTTTCGGTACCCCGCGAATGAACAGGTCCTTGTACTGCGGTTTCGGGCGGGCCCAGTTACCGCAGCGGGGACGAAACACCAAATTTACCAGCTGGATTCAGTGTCGAAATGGCAATGCCCCAGCCTAATACCTGTCGATCGATAGATATTGGGTTCGGGCTGTGGAGGTGGATCTATGAGCGCACTCGAGCTCACCACTGCAGCTCCGCCAGAGTGCAGCGCCGTCGACGGTCTCGTTCAGTTCGGCTACAGGCAGGAGCTGCGTCGTGGAGTCGGATCATTCGCTTCATTTGCGGCTGGATTCTCCTTCGTTTCGATTCTGACAACGGTCTTCCAGCTGTTCGGCCTCGGCTTCGGCTTCGGCGGCGCCGCTTTCTTCTGGACTTGGCCGGTTGTGTTCGTCGGTCAGATGCTGGTTGCGCTCTGTTTTGCTGAGCTTGCAGCACGCTGGCCGATCTCGGGAGCAGTCTTTCAGTGGTCGAGCCGACTTGCTGGAACCACCGCGGGTTGGTTCGTCGGCTGGATCATGATCATTGGGCAGATCCTGACCGTGGCAGCGGCTGCCATTGCGAGTCAGGCTGTACTTCCGAGCATCTGGTCGGGATTTCAAATCGTGGGCGGTTCCGGCGCCAACACGTCACCAACGTCGGTGACTGGCGCGCAGAATGCGGTAGTCCTTGGCCTAATTGTGCTTGCGATTACCACCGCGGTGAATATCTCTGGGGTTCGGCGGATGGCCGTATCGACGAGCGTGGGGGTAATCGTCGAGATCGCTGGGGTGATCGCGCTCGTCCTCTTGTTGTTCTTCCTTCCCGCGCGCGGACCCGCGGTGGTCCTGACGCGTGAGGGCTGGGCTGGCGGTGGCGCCTATCTGCCAGCCTTCCTCGCGTCGTCGCTGATGGCGGCCTATGTGATGGTGGGTTTCGACTCCGCCGGTGAACTGGCGGAGGAGACACACAGCCCGCGCAAGACGACGCCGCGCACTATCCTTCGCGCCCTTGTCGTTTCAGGCATCGGCGGTGCGCTACTGATTCTAGCCGCGTTGATGGCAGCCAGCAGCCTCACCGACGGCACTCTGGCACGTGGTGGTTTAGCGTGGGTTCTCACTGACCGCCTTGGTGCGGTGCCCGGCCGTCTGTTGCTCTGCTGCGTCGCCGCCGCGATCTTTGTGTGCACCCTGGCGGTCCAAACATCCGGTACCCGGATGACTTACTCGATGGCTCGGGAGAAGGCGCTGCCCTTCCATCATCATCTCAATCGTGTTTCTCCTCGCACCGGGACGCCGGTTATCACGACGATAGTGGTCGGTGCCGGTGCAGCGATCGCGTTGCTCATCAACATCGAGCAAGAGGCGATCTTTACGGCGCTAGCGAGCCTCTGTATCGCGATGGTTTACCTTGCCTACCTCGGCGTGACGCTTCCGCTACTGGCGTTCCGGATAAAGCACCGAAACGGTGGTCTATTCGCGATCGGCATTGATGAGGAAGGCGCACAACAGTTTTCGCTTGGAAAGTGGGGCCTTCCGGTCAGTATCGTCTGTCGGCGGCAACTGAATACTGACCAGTGGGCGGCAATTGAAAATTGACCAGCTTCCTAGAGTGCCTTGGCTATGTGTCAAGGAGGAGGCAGGTGTTGAACGTGGAGGATTGGGCTGAGATTCGCCGGTTGCGCCGGTCGGAGCAGTTGCCGATTGCCGAGATTGCGCGGGTGATGGGTATTTCGCGGAATACGGTGAAGTCGGCGTTGGCTTCTGATGGGCCGCCGAAGTATCGGCGTGCGGTGAGGGGTTCTGTTGCTGATGAGGCCGAGCCGCGGATTCGGGAGTTGTTGGCGGCCTATCCGCGGATGCCGGCGACGGTGATTGCTGAGCGGATCGGTTGGTCGTATTCGATCCGCACACTGAGTGGGCGGGTGCGTGAGTTACGGCCACTGTATTTGGCGCCGGATCCGGTGTCACGGACGACGTATGTGGCCGGTGAGGTCGGGCAGTGTGACTTCTGGTTTCCCGATGTTGTGGTGCCGGTGGGGTATGGCCAGGTTCGTAGGGCGGCGACGTTACCGGTGTTGACCATGGTGTGTGGGTATTCACGGTGGGCTTCGGCGCTGTTGATTCCGACACGCGCTGCCGAAGACTTGTATGCCGGTTGGTGGCAGCATCTTTCGACGTTGGGTGCGGTTCCACGGGTGTTGGTGTGGGATGGTGAGGGCGCGGTCGGGCGGTGGCGGGCACGCCGACCAGAGTTGACCCCGGCATGTCAGGCTTTCCGCGGGACCTTGGCCACCACGGTAGGGATCTGTAAACCCGCTGATCCTGAGGCCAAGGGTCTGGTTGAACGGTTCCATGACTATTTGGAGCGGGCGTTTTTGCCGGGGCGGGTGTTTGGCTCCCCAGCCGATTTCAACATCCAGTTGCAGGCCTGGCTGGTGGGGGCCAACCACCGCCAGCATCGGGTGCTGGGATGCCGGCCAGCAGATCGCATCGCCGCCGATACCGCAGCGATGCTGGCATTGCCGCCGGTTGGGCCCAGCATCGGATGGCGACGCTCAACGCGGTTGCCTCGCGATCATTACGTGCGCCTCGACAGCAACGATTACTCGGTGCATCCGGCCGCGATCGGCCGCCGTATCGAGATCATCGCAGATCTAAACCGGGTGCGGGTCTGGTGTGACGGCACGCTGGTCGCCGACCACGACCGGATCTGGGCCAAACATCAAACGATCAGCGATCCCGAACATGTCCAGGCCGCGAAACTGCTGCGGCGCAAACGGCTCGAGGTTGTTGGTCCACCGCATCACGTGGAGGTCGAACAACGCCGTCTCGCTGATTACGACGCCTTGTTGGGCCTTGACGGGCCGGTGGCGTGATGGCTGCCAAGACCGCGACCAGCAGCCGTGATGTCACCGCCGAGCTGGCGTATCTGACCCGGGTGTTGAAAGCCCCGACGCTGCGTGAGGCCATCGAACGTCTCGCTGAGCGCGCCCGAACCGAAGCGTGGAGCTATGAAGAATTCCTCGCGGCGTGTCTGCAGCGTGAGGTGTCGGCTCGGGAATCTCACGGCGGCGAAGGGCGCATCCGCGCTGCCCGCTTCCCATCACGTAAATCGTTGGAAGAGTTCGACTTCGATCATGCCCGCGGTCTCAAACGCGACATCATCGCCCATCTGGGCACCCTGGACTTCGTCACCGCTAAAGACAACGTGGTGTTCCTCGGCCCACCAGGGACCGGCAAGACCCACCTGGCGATCGGGATTGCGATGCGCGCTTGTCAAGCAGGTCACCGCGTTGCGTTCGCGACCGCTTCGCAATGGGTTGATCGTCTTGCTCGCGCCCATCACAACAGCACCCTGCAAGCCGAATTGGCGCGGCTGGCCCGCTACCCCCTGCTGGTTGTCGATGAAGTCGGCTACATCCCGTTTGAACCCGAAGCCGCCAATCTGTTCTTCCAACTCGTGTCGTCGCGTTACGAACGGGCCAGTCTCATCGTCACCTCGAATAAGCCCTTCGGGCGGTGGGGCGAAGTGTTCGGCGACGACGTAGTCGCCGCCGCCATGATCGACCGACTCGTCCATCACGCCGAAGTCATCGCCCTCAAAGGAGACAGCTACCGCATCAAAGACCGAGACCTCGGCCACACCACCACAGCCGAGGACCAATGAAACCAAGCTGGTCAATTTTCGATTGCCGAAACCTGATCAGTTTTCACTTGCCGTTGACACATCGTCGTCGTCTACCAAGTGGGAATGGTGATCAACCTTATGTGGCCGCGCTCTGAAATCTACGACCTGACCGGTGAAACCTGGTGGCTGCGGTGGAGCGCCCCGCTATTTGTCGGCCTGTCACTCATCATCGGCGCTGTCTATTTCTTTCAGAAGCGTCTCCATCGCCGCATCGAACTCGCGTATATCCCACAAACTCACATCCACCGTTCCAAGGTCGCGTCTCATCGCTGGTGTAAATGGTCACGGGCGTAGGTTCCGTCGCAACCGACGAAAGCTATGAAGGAGGGGCTACGCCCGTGACCAAGCGAGTATCGCCGATTGAGCGTGTGCGTGTTGAGATGGATCAGTTGTTCGCCGCGACCGAGCGGCCGTTGACCGAGATTTTGGAGGAGGTCGGGCGGTTATCGGTGCGTCTGGTGTTTCAGGTCGCCGTGGAGGCCGAGGTAGAAGCAGTGTTGGGCCGAGCCCGTCACCAGCGTCGGGTTCAGGACGGCCCGGGCGGGTACCGCAATGGGTATCAACCGCCGGCGACGGTGAAGACCACGATGGGCTCGGTCGAATTATGCCGCCCGAAACTACGCGACACCGACGAGCGGTTCTGTTCGCGGCTATTCGGTGCCGGGGTGACGCGCACCCACGCTCTGGAGGCGTTGGTGATTTCGGGATGGGTGCGCGGTTTGTCGGATCGCGACATCGAGGCCGCGTTGGCCGAGGTGCTGGGCTCGCAGGCGGCGTTGTCGCGCTCGACGGTGAGCCGGATTTGTGCGGCCATCAAAGACGAGTTCGCTGCGTGGTCGTCTCGACGCCTTGATGAGCTGGTGTTGGACTACCTGTTCTTGGATGCCTCGAACTTTCGGATGCATCCCAACGCCCCGGCCGAGCCGGTGCTGGCCGCCTGGGGCATCTGCACCGACGGCAAGCCCCTGTTTATTGGGCTGGCCCCAGCCGCAGCGGAGTCGGCTGATGCGTGGGCCGACTTCTTGGCTGACCTGAGGAACCGGGGACTACGCCCGCCGCTACTGGGCATCTCCGACGGGGCGCCGGGCCTGATCGCCGCATGGGAGACCACGTTTCCGGCAAGCCTGCGTCAGCGGTGTCTGATCCATCGCTGCCGTAACGTCATCGCCAAGACACCTGTCGCGGTCCAGGACGAGATCAAAGCCGCGTTCTGGTCGATCTTCGATGACATTGACCAGCCACCCGGCCAGCAGGCCGTGGATGAAGCCACCCGCCGCGCCGAGGAGTTCACCACCACATACCGCGGGCTCTACCCAGCCGCGGTCGCTTGCCTGGCCAACGACTTCGCCTCGCTGAGCGTGCATTTGCGCTTCCCCCGCCAACACTGGACACGCATCCGCCATTCCAACCTCATCGAACGCACCTTCGGAGAATCCCGTCGCCGGGTCAAGGTCATCGGCCGCCTACCCGGCGAAACCAGCTGTCTGTCGCTGGTATGGGCCGTCCTCGACCGCGCCAGCCGCGGCTGGCGCGGAGTCACCCAAACATCAGCGACCAGCCGCCACCTCCAAGAACTACGCCACCAACTGCTCGAGCCACCCCGCCCACTGCATCCCCCCACCACAACAACCACGACCGACACCACCGCCGCGTAACATGACCACCAGGAACATGCGCCCAGCGTTTTTACACCAGTCCTAAGACGCCACCCGTTCCAATCCGGGGGGATCCTCAGCATGACGAACCCGGAATCCCACGCCACGCCACGCGCGGCCCGTCTGACCGACAACGTGTTGAATGCCCGCGACGACGCTCGGGCACAGGGTGGTCAGGCGAGCGACTGGATGCCATACCTACCAGCGTCGACGAGTCCCTTCTGTCCACCAGAAACCGACCCCGCCAGCTTGAAGTGGGCCGAGACTGTCGCTCCGGGCGGCTATACGCACAAAGTTCTTGCTCGCGGCACCCGGTTGAGATTCGACGACCCGACCGGCGAGGCGTGTGCCAACCTGCTTCTCTTCAATGCGCTAGAGCCAGTAGAGCGGCTGAACGTGGCCGATACCCAGAAGATTCCATGGCAGGCATACTTGGGCGCGAACCACCCGTTGCTGTCGGGTGCTGGGCGAGTCCTTGCGACGATAACCGCTGACAGTTCGGGGCGGCATGACGCCTTCTGCGGTACCACCACAGATCCATGGAATCTGCAGAAGTATGGGGACTTTCGACCAGAAGGCCCGTCGCCGTCAGGCCGAGGTCTATTTCTCAAAGCCGCCGCCAAACACGGGCTAAACCGGCGTGACCTGCCACCTAGTGTGTCCTTGTTCCAAGGTGTAAGAGTCGCCGCGGATGGGACGCTTCTCTGGGTAGGCTCGGCTGGCCCTGCTACCTACGTGGAGTTAGTAGCCGAGTTGCCTGTCCTAGTTCTTGTGGTCAACGTCCCGCATCCGCTTGACCCGCGCCCTGACTACGTTGTTGGGCCACTGCGCATCCATGCCTGGCGTGGCCAACCAACCGGCTTCGGTGATGAGCGTTTCGCGGCCACGCCCGAATTGACCCGGGCCTACCTCAACACTATTGAATACGCGGAGGCGCGAGGGCTATGACGACGACCGTTCCTGTCGGGGCCTCGTTCGCTACGGGCACTGTGTTGGATTGGGCTGAGTCCCTTGTTGCTGGCCGGGTCGTTCTCGACGATCGGGTCGCTCCTAACGCCCCGTGGTCAGCTACCGTGCGAATGGGCCAGGTACTCACGATCGTCGACGTCGGCGGCAACCAGTCGGCGGACTGTCTGATCTACAACTCCAACGACACCTCTGAACGCTATAGCGTGCCGGATACTCTGGCCTGGCAAGGCAACGCCTACGTGCGAACCGCGACGGTGCTTCGAAGTAGCGAGGGGCGGCCGTTAATGACAGTGGTGGCCAACGAGATTGATCGCCAGGACACCATCGGTGGCGCGTGCTCGAAGGAGTCCAACACGCTACGCTATGGCCATCATGTGATGCACCAGCACGGATGCCGAGAGAACTTTCTCTCCGAAGGTGGCCGTCACGGATTAGGCGCAGCCGATCTCGTCTCTAATCTGAATTGGTTTATGAACGTTCCGGTTGAAGCCGATGGAGCCCTGGGCATCGTCGATGGAATGTCTGCCCCAGGCAAGCGAGTGGCGCTCCGGGCCGAGATGGACGTGCTTGTCATCGTGTCGAACTGCCCGCAGATGAACAATCCCTGCAACGACTTCAATCCAACTCCGTTGCGGATGCTCGTCGTCGAGTCAGAGGTTTCGGCGTGACCGTCGTCCTGGTCGCAAACCGCGGTGAAATCGCATACCGGGTAATTCGATGCGTTCGTGGGATGGGGATGAAGGCGGTGGCCGTCTTCTCGGACGCCGACCGGGCCGCGCCCCACGTCCGGGAGGCTGATCACGCCATCCGGCTGGGACCGGCCCCGCCCCGGGAGTCCTACTTGCGGGGCGACGCCGTAGTTGAAGCGGCCCTGACTGCTGGGGCTGGCATCATTCATCCCGGTTACGGATTCCTCTCGGAAAGTGCTGTTTTTGCCCGAGCGGTCGAAGCTGCCGGAATTCGTTTCGCGGGTCCCACCCCGGAGCAGATCGTTTCATTCGGCGAGAAGCACACAGCGCGCGCGCTGGCCAAGGCCGCCGGTGTGCCGCTGCTCGCGGGCACGGAATTGTTGTCGAGCGCGGCCGAGGCGATTGCTGCTGCAGAGGAAATCGGCTTCCCGGTGATGGTGAAAGCCACAGGTGGTGGTGGCGGAATCGGGATGCAGGCATGCGCCACTGCCGAGGACGTCAGGGACGCGTTTGCGCGAGTGGCGGCTCTCGCCGAAGCCAACTTTGGGTCCGATGGTGTGTTTCTGGAGCGCCTGGTACGCCCGGCCAGACATGTAGAGGTTCAGCTCTTTGGCGATGGCGCGGGACGTATCGCGGTCATTGGAGACCGTGATTGCTCAATGCAGAGACGTCATCAGAAGGTGATCGAGGAAGCGCCCGCGCCGGCGCTACCTAGGCACATACGCGAGCTTTTGCACACGTCCGCGCGTGAGCTACTGGGCTCGGTGAACTATCGCAGCGCCGGCACGGTCGAATTCGTTTACGACCCCGTCCGCGAGGAAGCGGCGTTCCTTGAGGTCAATACGCGTCTTCAGGTTGAGCACCCGGTGACAGAAGAGGCGTTTGGCGTTGATTTGGTGGAGCTCATGCTGCGCCTTGCGCGGGATGGTCAGGGCCCCGACTATGTTTTCGAACGCGATTGGCAACCGGACGGTTTCAGCGTAGAGGCACGCATCTACGCCGAAGACCCTGCCAAGGAATCACAGCGGTGGCGTCTTAGGACTGGTGTAAAAACGCTGGGCGCATGTTCCTGGTGGTCATGTTACGCGGCGGTGGTGTCGGTCGTGGTTGTTGTGGTGGGGGGATGCAGTGGGCGGGGTGGCTCGAGCAGTTGGTGGCGTAGTTCTTGGAGGTGGCGGCTGGTCGCTGATGTTTGGGTGACTCCGCGCCAGCCGCGGCTGGCGCGGTCGAGGACGGCCCATACCAGCGACAGACAGCTGGTTTCGCCGGGTAGGCGGCCGATGACCTTGACCCGGCGACGGGATTCTCCGAAGGTGCGTTCGATGAGGTTGGAATGGCGGATGCGTGTCCAGTGTTGGCGGGGGAAGCGCAAATGCACGCTCAGCGAGGCGAAGTCGTTGGCCAGGCAAGCGACCGCGGCTGGGTAGAGCCCGCGGTATGTGGTGGTGAACTCCTCGGCGCGGCGGGTGGCTTCATCCACGGCCTGCTGGCCGGGTGGCTGGTCAATGTCATCGAAGATCGACCAGAACGCGGCTTTGATCTCGTCCTGGACCGCGACAGGTGTCTTGGCGATGACGTTACGGCAGCGATGGATCAGACACCGCTGACGCAGGCTTGCCGGAAACGTGGTCTCCCATGCGGCGATCAGGCCCGGCGCCCCGTCGGAGATGCCCAGTAGCGGCGGGCGTAGTCCCCGGTTCCTCAGGTCAGCCAAGAAGTCGGCCCACGCATCAGCCGACTCCGCTGCGGCTGGGGCCAGCCCAATAAACAGGGGCTTGCCGTCGGTGCAGATGCCCCAGGCGGCCAGCACCGGCTCGGCCGGGGCGTTGGGATGCATCCGAAAGTTCGAGGCATCCAAGAACAGGTAGTCCAACACCAGCTCATCAAGGCGTCGAGACGACCACGCAGCGAACTCGTCTTTGATGGCCGCACAAATCCGGCTCACCGTCGAGCGCGACAACGCCGCCTGCGAGCCCAGCACCTCGGCCAACGCGGCCTCGATGTCGCGATCCGACAAACCGCGCACCCATCCCGAAATCACCAACGCCTCCAGAGCGTGGGTGCGCGTCACCCCGGCACCGAATAGCCGCGAACAGAACCGCTCGTCGGTGTCGCGTAGTTTCGGGCGGCATAATTCGACCGAGCCCATCGTGGTCTTCACCGTCGCCGGCGGTTGATACCCATTGCGGTACCCGCCCGGGCCGTCCTGAACCCGACGCTGGTGACGGGCTCGGCCCAACACTGCTTCTACCTCGGCCTCCACGGCGACCTGAAACACCAGACGCACCGATAACCGCCCGACCTCCTCCAAAATCTCGGTCAACGGCCGCTCGGTCGCGGCGAACAACTGATCCATCTCAACACGCACACGCTCAATCGGCGATACTCGCTTGGTCACGGGCGTAGCCCCTCCTTCATAGCTTTCGTCGGTTGCGACGGAACCTACGCCCGTGACCATTTACACCAGCGATGAGACGCGACCATCACAGCCATCCTGCGGGTTAGTCACCTACGCTAGCTTTCCTGACCAGCTGGCTGAGCAGGTCTGTAGCGTTCGGGTCGACAGCTTTGTCGAAACTGGGCTTGACGTCTCGCCGTTCTACGACCCGATGTTAGGCAAGGTCATTGCCAATGGGCCGACCAGGGACGCTGCGCTGGACCTTCTCCGCGCCGCACTGGAGGCGAGCCGGATAGACGGGATCGTCACCAACCTCGGGTTGTTGCGGTCACTCTGCGATGACCCTGCCCTTCGCGCCGCGGTTCACTCCACTAGCAGCCTGGCCGAGACCGCTGACCCGGATCCGCGCATCGATGTGCTGGTGCCCGGGCCGCTCACCACCGTGCAGGATCTCCCTGGAAGGCTCGGCTACTGGCATGTGGGCGTACCGCCGAGCGGCCCGTTTGACTCGGTTTCGTTCACCGAAGCCAATGTGGCCGTGGGCAACCCAGTAGGAGCCCCCGGCCTTGAGGTGACTGCTGGCGGCTTGACCGTTAGGTTTTCCGCGGCGGCAGTCGTCTGCGTGGCTGGCGCGCTGGTTTCGGTCACGGTGGACGGCGAACCAGCCGCAATGTGGGAGCCCGCGTCGGTTCCAGCCGGAAGCACGCTTGCTCTGGGCACGTCGCTGGGTCCGGGTTTGCGGACATATCTGGCCGTCCGCGGTGGAATTGACGTGCCGGCTTATCTTGGAAGCAAGTCAACGTTCGCCCTGGGGGGATTCGGAGGTCACGCGGGCCGCGCTTTGCTGGCAGGCGATGTGCTGCGGATCTGTTCGGCCAACCGGACGGGAGACGCGATGGGCTTGGGTCCTGTTGGGGGTCCGACTCCACTTGACCGGCGCCCAGCTATCGGCACTCATTGGGAGCTGGGAGTCGTTGAGGGTCCACACGCGGCACCGGAGTTCTTCACACGTGAGGACATCGACGTGCTGTTCGCCACCGACTACGAGGTCCACCATAATTCCGCCCGCACTGGCATTCGCTTGATAGGGCCAAAGCCGGTCTGGGCGCGCAACGATGGCGGGGACGCCGGCCTGCATCCGTCCAACATCCACGACACGCCTTACGCGATCGGTTCCTTGGACTTCACCGGAGACACGCCAATCATCCTGGGGCCGGACGGACCGTCGCTTGGCGGCTTCGTCTGTCCGGCAGTGGTTGCCAGCGGTGAGCTGTGGAAGCTGGGACAAATACGGCCGGGCGACACTATCCGGTTTGTGGCCGTTCGCGAAGTGGATGCGCCAAATCTCGACGCTCATCGGTCGTCACCGAAAGTTCCCACCGTCGGTGGCGATGGCGATGACGGCATTATTGGTGCACTCGATGCGGATGAGGACCGCCCCGCCGTGACCTATCGACGCAGCGGGGATTCGAACGTCCTAGTCGAGTACGGGCGTATGGAACTGGATCTCGCGCTGCGAATGCGGGTTCACGCGCTTCAGGAAGTGCTCGCCGAACATGCACCGGCGGGAATCATTGACATAACGCCTGGAATTCGGTCGCTGCAGATCCGCACGGACCCCCACGTGCTGAAGCCACGGCATCTGGCGAGTCTGCTCAGCGAGCTCGAGGAACAGGTGGCCCCCACCAACGAGCTGGTGGTTCCATCTCGGACGATTCGGCTGCCGCTGAGTTGGGACGACCCGGCGACGAAACTGGCTGTCGAGCGATACATGGCAGGAGTCCGTAACGATGCTCCATGGTGCCCGTGGAACATCGAATTCATTCGGCGTATCAACGGACTTGACTCTGTCGACGATGTCTATCGGACTGTGTACGACGCCACCTATCTTGTGCTCGGCCTAGGCGATGTGTATCTCGGGGCTCCGGTCGCCACACCGCTGGATCCACGGCATCGGCTGGTCACCACGAAATATAACCCTGCCCGCACGTGGACGGCCGAGAACTCGGTGGGCATTGGCGGCGCGTATCTTTGCATTTACGGTATGGAGGGTCCCGGGGGCTATCAGTTCGTCGGCCGCACAGTGCAGATCTGGAACCGATTCCGCAAAGGCGGACAGTTCCGGCATAGTCCTTGGGCGTTGCGGTTTTTCGACCGCATCCAGTGGTATCCAGTAACTGCAGGGGAACTGCTGGAGCTGCGTGCTGAGACGGACGCCGGCCGTGCCGGCTTCGAGACCACAGACGGTGTGTTCTCTCTCGCAGAGTACTCTGCCTTTCTC
Organism: Mycobacterium sp.; assembly: GCF_965230835.1. Lineage (GTDB taxonomy): Bacteria > Actinomycetota > Actinomycetes > Mycobacteriales > Mycobacteriaceae > Mycobacterium. The sequence goes on along the minus strand of NZ_CBDDLW010000002.1, from coordinate 164,308 downwards.
GCGGACAATGTGGCATCGATCGCCGAGTTCCGACGTCTTCAGGCGTCCGCCTTCCAAGCGGAAAAGCGCCGCTGGAGTGAGTCGGGGGAGTTCGATGCGCCGGCCAGCACTGAACCTGTTTCAGCACAGGCTATCTCGGTGCCAGACGGCGCTATACCAGTAGTGGCGCCGTTCGTCGCGACTGTCTGGCGGATCGCTGCCGACGCGGGTAGGCAGGTGATGGCGGGCGAGCCGGTGATTTCGTTGGAAGCAATGAAAATGGAAAGCAAGGTCGTGACGCCGATCTCCGGCACGTTGCAGCGGATTTATGTACGCCCGGGTGAGCAGGTGGCTCCAGGTCAGATTCTTGCGGCGGTGCGGCCGTGACACCGACCGAGAGCGTCGATGCCGCATTCGAACGGCTGGCGTGTGTGGATCGGCCAGAGGTCTGGATAACATTACGGGATCATGCTGAGGTTCTCGCGGAGGCCTCCAGGGTGGATAGTGAATTACCTTTAGCTGGAATGATATTTGCGGTCAAAGACAACATCGATGTGGCGGGTTTACCCACTACGGCGGGTGTGCCTTCCTACTCCTACATTCCCGAGAAAGACGCCGTCGCCGTGGGGCGCCTCCGTACCGCAGGTGCGGTCGTGATCGGCAAGACAAACCTCGATCAGTTCGCTACTGGGCTGGTTGGTACCCGGAGCCCTTACGGAGCCGTACGCAACGCGTGGGATCCGTGCCGAATTTCGGGTGGGTCCTCGTCGGGATCGGCAGTCGCTGTCGCTTTGGGCATAGTCGACTTTGCGCTGGGAACCGACACCGCTGGCTCCGGGCGAGTGCCGGCTGCTCTCAACGGAATTGTCGGAATCAAGCCCACGCGAGGGCTGATTCCGGTGACTGGCGTGGTTCCCGCCTGCTACAGCTTGGATTGCGTCACTGTCTTGGCGCGCGATCTGGGTCTGGCGCGGTTCGTTGCTGAGCTTATGCAAGGTTCGGACGGTTCACCAATGTGCCGCAACGCTTCTCAGCCTAGTCCAGCACCGGCGCGACCGCGCATCGCCGTGCCCATCGCAGCACAGCTCCACGGGCTGGCAGAGGGGTGGCAGCAGGCGTTCGATGCTGCAGCATCGCGTTTCGCCAGCACCGGCGTTGAAATCGTCGAAACAGACGTCAGCGCACTTTTGGAAGCGGCCAATCTGCTGTACGAAGGTGCTTTCGTCGCTGAGCGGTACGCGGCAGTGGGTGCGCACATCGAACGACACCCAGATCTTATCGGTGTTGACCTTGACCCAACCGTGTGCTCGATCATCCTGGGAGGCAGGGACAAAACAGCGGCCCAGTGGGCCGCTGACACTGCACGGCTCGCAACGCTTGCCGCGGCCGGCCGTGCTGCTTTGCACGGTTGCACGGCGTTGTTGACACCCACGACAACTTGGCATCCCAGGATTGCGGACGTCGCGGCGGACCCTATTGGTGCGAACGCGCGAATGGGACGATTCACGAACTTTGCAAACCTGCTCGACTTGTCCTCGGTGGCAATTCCTGCCGGATTCGTCGCCGGCTTGCCATTCGGTGTGATGTTGACCGGAGCGGCATTCACCGACTCGACGCTGGCCGAGCTTGCGCACCGGTTTGCCCGTCCGGACGTCGACATCTTCGTGGTCGGCGCACACCTGACTGGCCAACCATTGAACAGTCAGCTCGTCGCAGCCGGCGGCACTCTGATCGCGAAGACCACGACTGCGCCGCAGTACCGTCTTCACCTGCTCGAAACCATTCCGCCCAAGCCAGGATTGGTTCGGGTAACAGACGGGGGCATGAGTATTGAAGGTGAAGTCTGGCGACTTTCTGCCGCAGGATTCGGGACATTTGTCGCGGAGGTCTCAAGCCCTATGGCGATCGGAAAAATCACCTTGGCAGACGGCGTCGCTGTGAGCGGATTTCTGGTGGAGCGCTTTGCGATCGAGGGCACGGCAGACATTAGTGGCCTGGGTGGATGGCGCGGTTACCTCGCCGGCGGTAGCGATGGGTACGCGGGGCCGACCGTGAGAAGATGAATCCTATGGCGTCCCGCTCGCGGCTTGGACGACCCCGCCACACGCGGGAACAAGTGGATGCCGAATTGTCGCCTCGCGACCAGATTCTCGACGCGGCGGCGGCGCTATTCGTCGAATATGGTTACGCGGCCACCTCGACGAGAATGATTGCCGAGCGAGTCGGCATCCGCCAGGCTTCGCTGTATTACCACTTTTCCGGCAAAGACGAGTTGCTCATCGAACTGCTTACCACCTCAGTCCGGCCAAGTCTGGAGGCCGTCGCTGCGGTAGAGGTGCTTGTGCCCGAACACGCTACTGCCGCGGCGGCGCTTTATCTCCTCGCCAGAGTGGACATCGATACGCTGGCTCAGACGCCGCACAATGTCGGGACTCTATACCTGCTGCCCGAAACGCAGGGGGAGAGATACGACGGCTTCCGGTCGGAGCGTCGGCAACTTCAGGATGCTTACAGCCGATTAGGCGCCCGAGCGGCTGGTCCCAGCATGCAATCCGGGATCGCACCGAGGCGGCTTGGTGAGCTACTCATCCAGGTGACCGAGGTTGTCATCCAGATTCGAAGAGCGCGCGAATTTGAGGATTCCGATGCAGACGCCATTGCGACGTCGTGCCTGCGGCTGTGTGGTCTGGGGGAGGAGTCGATTGCGCAAGCACGGGCTGATGCATCCGCGCTGGCCGCGCTCGTTTGAATCGATCGTGAGCGCTTGCCTGTCAGTGGGCGACCGCGGGCTCGTGGATGGGTGGGTCGTGCACCGGTGTGCTCTGGTGATGTCGCCGGTAGTGCCGGATCTCAACGATCAGACCGATCAGCCCCAACGTGGCGGTGCACAGCGATATCAGGATCAGCTTCGGATTGCCGTTCGAAGAAAGCGCGTCGCCCAGGATTGCCACCGCAGCGGTGCCGGGAATCAGACCGGCCAGCGTGGACAACGCGTAAGGCGCCACCCGCACCGCTGACGCGCCGGCGGCATAGTTGAGCACAGCGAACGGCACCGCCGGAATCAGCCGCAACGACAATACGGCCAACCAGCCCCGCTCACGGAGGCGTTCGTCGAGACTGCCGACCGCGCGGTGGCGAACCATGCGGGTCAGCCGCCACCCGGCTGCACGCATCAGCAGCATCGCGATCACCGCACTCCCCGTGCTGGCGATGACCGCGATCGATACACCTAACACCGGGCCAAACAACAGCCCCGCAGCCAACGTAAAGGCGGTGCGAGGAAGCGGTACTACCGTTACGACAACGTGCACCAGCAGAAAGGCGAGCGGGAACCATGGGCCCACTGACGTCGCCCAATCGCGCAACTGTACCGCCGTGGGCAAGTCAACGAGCAGGGCCACCGCCGCCAATGCTGTGATACCAACCACCGCGCCGAAGGCCCGGGGCCGGGATGCCTGACGTGCCATCGCAACGCCGGCAGCGGCGATACCGCGCAGCGGGTACGTGGTTTTGTCGATGGCAGGCGCCGTCACGATTGCCAAGGTTACGGGGCGAGGGCGGATATCTGCTTCCCCGGTGCTGGTGTTTCGTCACACATCGGCTCAATCGTCGCACCTGGCCGCTGGAGTGACGACCCCAATCAACTAGCCTTGTTAGCAAGTGGCAACCCCGAAGCAACCCGAGGCAATATCGCCCATGCTGCGAAAATAGGAGCAGTCGGTGTCCATTGATGTACCCGAGCTCGCTGATCTAGAACAGGTTCGCGGGCGCTGGCGCACGGCAGTGGCTGGGGTGCTTTCCAAGAGCACCCGCAGTGACCCCGCTGATCTGGGGGACCGACCCGAGCAGCTATTGGATGTCCCGACCTATGACGGGTTCTCCATCCGGCCGCTCTACACGGCATTTGACGAGCTGCCGGAGCCGCCGTTGCCCGGCGAATGGCCGTACGTGCGTGGCGGCGACGCGCTGCGCGACGTCCATTCGGGTTGGAAGGTTGCCGAGGTATTTCCTGGCGCAGCCTCGGTCGCTGGCGCGGCCGGCGATGCGAGCAACGCCGAGGTTCTGGCTGCGTTAAGCGACGGGGTGAGCGCGTTATTTGTCAGGGTAGGGGCGACTGGTGTGGTTGCCGGGCAGCTCGAAAGCCTGCTCTCTGGCGTATACCTGAACCTTGCCCCCGTGATCCTTGATGCAGGCACCGACTACTTGGCGGCGAGTGATGTGATGCTGGCGCTGATAGCAAAGCTAGAGCCGGATCAGCGCGGCGCACTCTCGATCGACCTGGGCGGCGATCCGCTGACGGCTTCGCTCAGCGAACGGCCGGCTCCAGCGATCGAAGACGTCCTCACAGTAGCCTCGCGGGCGGCCGGTGATCGTGGCGTGCGGGCGATCACAGTGGACGGACCCGCTTTCCACAACCTGGGTGCCACCGCAGCCTGGGAACTGGCTGCCAGTATCGCTGCCGCGGTGGCCTACCTGCGGATGCTCGCGGAATCCGGGATGCCGGTCGGCGCTGCGTTGCAACAGATCAGCTTTCGGCTCGCCGCCGACGACGATCAGTTCATGACTCTCGCCAAGATGCGGGTGGTGCGCCAACTTTGGGCGCGGGTTGCCGAGGTTGTCGGTGATCGGGCGGCTGGCGCGACTGTGGTGCACGCGGAAACATCGCTGCCGATGATGACTCAGCGCGACCCGTGGGTGAACATGCTGCGGACCACTCTGGCAGCATTCGGCGCTGGCGTTGGCGGGGCCGACACCGTGTTGGTGTTTCCGTTCGATGTGGCAATTCCCGGCGGCCTCGCGGATATGGCGCCCGGCTTCGCGCGCCGGATAGCCCGCAACACACAGTTGCTGCTGTTGGAGGAGGCGCACGTGGGCCGAGTGCTGGATCCAGCCGGTGGGTCCTGGTTCGTCGAAGACCTCACCGAACAGCTGGCTCAGCAGGCCTGGCAGCACTTCCAGACGATTGAGGCTCGCGGCGGATTCGTCGCCGCGCACGACTTCTTGGCTGATCAGATCGCCGAACTCGCGACACGGCGCGCTGATGACATTGCACATCGCCGCACCGCGATCACTGGCGTCAACGAGTATCCAAACTTGGCAGAACCTGCGCTGCCGCAGGTCGACCCGACCGTTTCGGCACCTGGTGCGGGGAGACTGTTGCGCTACGCGGCGGCGTTCGAGGCGCTACGTGACCGGTCGGATGTGTTCCTGGTTCGCACCGGCGCGCGTCCGCAGGTGCTGTTGCTGCCATTGGGTCCACTGGCCGAGCACAACATCCGGACGACATTCGCAGCGAACCTGCTGGCCTCGGGGGGGATAGAGGCGATTAACCCGGGCACGGTAGATGCTGACGGTGCCGGAGCGGCCGTGGCTGCGGTGGTTGCTGACAATTCTGCCGCGGGTTCACCGGTAGCTGCGGTGATATGTGGCACCGACCAGCGCTATCGGGACGAGGCTGCCCAAATTGTGGAGGCTGCCCGACGCGCCGGCATATCGTGGGTTTACCTGGCGGGTCCGGAGAAGGCATTGGCAGATGTCGGCGCGGATGCTCCTCGGCCCGACGAGTACTTGACTGCGAAAATCAATGCAGTGCAAGCTTTATCGAATCTGCTCACCCGATTGGGGGCGTAGCGACGATGACTGTTCACCATGTCGCCGGTGATGCGACTCAGCCGGCCAACGATGATCTACGCGCGTTGGTCGGTAGTTTTGCCGATATCCCGCTCCGTGGTGAGGGCGCCGTGGCGCCGGCCACCGAATCGATGGTGGAAAACCACGTTGCCGCTGCTGCGGTAGCACATGGGTATACCCCCGATCAATTGGATTGGCACACGCCGGAAGGCATTGCCGTCAAACCGGTATACATCGGAGAAGACCGCCGCGCTGCCGCGATCGGCGGCTACCCGCTGAACAGCTTCCCAGGTGAGGCGCCCTATCTTCGCGGACCGTACCCGACGATGTACGTCAACCAGCCGTGGACTATTCGTCAATACGCCGGGTTTTCTACAGCCGCCGATTCCAACGCGTTCTACCGCCGCAACCTGGCAGCGGGTCAAAAAGGTCTGTCGGTGGCCTTCGACCTGGCTACCCACCGTGGGTACGACTCCGATCACCCGCGAGTCCAGGGGGACGTCGGGATGGCTGGCGTGGCAATCGATTCGATCCTCGACATGAGGCAGTTGTTCGACGGTATAGATCTTTCCGCGGTATCGGTGTCGATGACAATGAACGGTGCCGTTTTGCCGATCCTGGCTCTGTATGTGGTGGCGGCCGAGGAGCAGGGGGTGCCACCGGAGAAACTGGCCGGCACCATTCAGAACGACATCCTCAAAGAGTTTATGGTGCGCAACACCTACATTTACCCACCGAAGCCGTCGATGCGCATCATCTCCGATATCTTCGCCTACACCAGCGCCAAGATGCCGAAGTTCAACTCCATCTCGATCTCCGGCTACCACATCCAGGAAGCCGGTGCCACAGCGGATCTGGAGCTGGCGTACACCCTCGCAGATGGAGTCGACTACATTAAGGCTGGCTTGGATGCCGGCCTGGACATTGACAAATTCGCACCGCGGCTGTCTTTCTTCTGGGGCATCGGGATGAACTTCTTCATGGAAGTAGCCAAGCTGCGCGCCGGCCGGTTGCTGTGGAGCGAGCTGGTCGCGGAGTTCAAGCCGAAAAGTCCGAAATCGTTGTCGTTGCGTACCCATTCGCAAACGTCAGGCTGGTCGCTCACCGCACAGGATGTCTTCAATAACGTTGCCCGCACCTGCATCGAGGCGATGGCCGCGACGCAGGGCCACACGCAGTCGTTGCACACCAATGCATTAGATGAGGCGCTGGCCCTACCCACCGACTTTTCCGCTCGGATCGCCCGCAACACTCAGCTGGTCCTGCAACAGGAGTCGGGTACCACCAGGCCCATTGATCCCTGGGCGGGCTCCTACTATGTGGAATGGCTGACTCATGAGCTCGCACAGCGAGCTCGGGCCCACATAGCCGAGGTTGTCGAGCATGGCGGTATGGCCGCGGCCATCAGCGATGGCATCCCCAAGCTACGCATTGAAGAAGCCGCCGCCCGAGCCCAAGCGCGCATCGATTCTGGGCGTCAGCCGGTGATTGGGGTGAACAAGTACCAGGTCGCCGAAGATCAGCAAATCGAGGTGCTCAAGGTCGAGAACAGCCGGGTCCGTGCGGAGCAGCTGGCGAAGCTGCAGGAATTGCGGGCTAGCCGGGACCAGTCCGCGGTTGATGCCGCCTTGGCTGAGCTGGAACGCGCTGCTGCTGCCGACGGTCGTGCCGGTGATGACGGACTGGGCAACAACCTGTTGGCGTTGGCCATTGATGCGGCTCGGGTCAAGGCGACCGTCGGTGAGATTTCCGATGCGTTGGAGCGCGTCTACGGGCGTCATCAGGCGGAGATCCGTACTATCGCCGGGGTCTACCGCGACGAAGTCCGAGGAGGCGGGAATATCGCCCAGCTGTCCAACGCCACCGACCTGGTCGAGAGGTTCGCCGAGGCTGACGGTCGACGGCCCAGGATCCTGGTGGCCAAGATGGGCCAGGATGGGCATGACCGTGGTCAGAAGGTGATCGCGACAGCGTTTGCCGACATTGGCTTCGACGTCGACGTCGGGTCGCTTTTCTCCACGCCCGAGGAGGTGGCCCGTCAGGCCGCAGATAACGATGTGCACGTGGTGGGCGTTTCATCGCTGGCCGCCGGGCATCTCACGCTGGTGCCGGCTTTGCGCGACGCGCTGGCCGACGTTGGCCGTCCCGACATCATGATCGTGGTCGGCGGCGTCATCCCGCCCGGTGACTTTGATGAGCTGTATGCAGCCGGGGCCACCGCAATTTTCCCACCCGGAACGGTGATCGCCGACGCGGCTATCGGCTTGCTGACAAAGCTCGTCGAGCGGCTGGGGTACGACCTCGCCTAGATGACAACCGATCGCGCTAACACGGCTGACGACATCGTCGATGAGTTAGCCAAGGCTGTCCGCAGCGGCGACCGAGCTGCGTTGCCGCGGGCTATCACCCTGCTGGAATCAACCCGAGCTGACCATCGGGAGCAGGCGCAACAGCTGCTGTTGGCGTTGCTGCCCGAATCTGGAAAAGCGCATCGGGTGGGGATCACCGGGGTTCCCGGAGTGGGTAAGTCGACCACCATTGAGGCGCTCGGTATGTATTTGATTGAGCAAGGGCACCGAGTTGCTGTGTTGGCTGTTGACCCGTCGTCGACGCGCACGGGGGGATCTATTCTCGGAGACAAGACCCGGATGGCTCGGTTGGCTGTGCATTCGGACGCCTATATCAGGCCGTCGCCGACGTCGGGCACTCTCGGCGGCGTGGCTAAAGCCACCCGCGAAACCATCGTGCTGCTGGAGGCCGCTGGCTACGACGTCGTTTTGGTTGAGACTGTCGGTGTCGGCCAGTCTGAAGTTGCGGTGGCCAACATGGTCGACACCTTCGTCCTGTTGACTCTCGCCCGCACCGGCGATCAGTTGCAAGGCATCAAGAAGGGCGTGCTGGAGCTGGCCGATGTCGTGGTGGTGAACAAGGCGGATGGCGAGCACCTGCTTGAGGCCCGCTCAGCGGCCCGAGAGTTATCGGCGGCGATCAGACTGATCTATCCGCGTGAAACCCATTGGCGGCCGCCGGTGTTGACCATGAGCGCGGTCCAGGGAGACGGTCTAGCGCAGCTATGGGAGGCGGTCGAGCATCATCGTCAGGTGTTGACCGAGGCGGGCGAGTTCGACGCCCGCCGACGCGCGCAGCAAGTCGACTGGACTTGGCAAATGGTTCGAGACACAGTTCTGGATCAGCTGTTGTCCAACCCGGCGGTGCGTAAGGCCCGCGCTAATCTCGAGCGTCGAGTCCGAGCCGGCGAGTTGACGCCTGCTATGGCAGCCCAGCAAATACTAGAGGTCGCTAGATCCTAACGGAAAGGTAAATTAATCGATGTTCGCCGCCGCGTTCTGTTAAGAGCAAGTAAATTTAATGCCATGAACATTGACGCCCAAGTCGATCGCAGTCGGGTGCTCGCGCATGACGGCCCGGGCGTGGGCCGTCGTGTCTCCGGTTCGGCGGACTCAAACTTTGCCTGTGTCGTCCGTAGCTTCTCCACAATGTTTCCGGCGCCCAGGTTCGGTGGTGGGGCGCTCGCGGTGTATCTCGACGGGGAACCGGTAGTCGACGTATGGAAAGGGTGGGCGGACCGGGACGGCGCGGTGCCATGGTCGGCGGACACCGCGCCTATGGTCTTCTCGGCAACCAAGGGATTGGCCGCCACTGTCATCCACCGGCTGGTTGATCGCGGGCTCATCGACTACGACGCTCCGGTTGCGGAGTATTGGCCGGATTTCGGAGTCAACGGTAAGGCTCACCTCACCGTGCGTGAGGTGATGAGTCACCGGGCCGGCTTATCCGGCTTGCGAGGTGCCACGTGGGAGGACTTGCTAGATCACGTTCTCATGGAGGAGCGGTTGGCGGCGGCAGCACCCGGACGTCTGCTGGGTAAACCCGCATACCACGCATTGACCTTTGGCTGGCTATTGTCCGGGCTGGCTAGAGCTGTCACCGGAAAAGGGATGCGCGAACTGATTCGTGAGGAGCTCGCCGAGCCGTTGGACACGGATGGCTTGCATTTGGGACGGCCTCCGGCCGAAGCGCCGACGTGGGTCGCCGAGGTGATCACGCCGCAGAAGATGGTCGGCAATCCGATGGTAAACGCTTTTGCTCATACGGTCGCTATGCAATTTTCCAGCGGATTCCGGTCTGTCTACTTCCCAGGTGTTATGGCGGCCGTCCAGGGGGATGTCCCCTTGCTGGACGGTGAGCTCCCGGCAGCCAACGGCGTCGTGACCGCCCGCGCGCTCGCGCGGATGTACGGCACAATCGCCAACAACGGCGAGATCGACGGCAGCCGGTTCCTGTCCCGAGAGCTGGTTGCCGGACTCGCGGGGGAGCGGTCGATTCGGGCGGATCGAAATCTATTTGTGCCGTTGCCTTTCCACCTGGGGTATCACAGTCTGCCGCTCGGCAACATGATGCCCGGCTTTGGTCATGTCGGAATGGGCGGTTCGGTTGGGTGGGCCGACCCAGCGACCGGAGTCGCCTTCGCTTTGGTACACAACCGGCTGCTGTCGCCGCTGTTCATGACCGATCATGCTGGTTTCGTTGGTATCTACGCATTGATCCGGCAGGCCGCCGAGCGAGCCCGCAAACGCGGATTTCAGTCGGTGGTCGATTATGGAGCGCCGTTCTGCGAGCCGGGAGCCGCGGCGGGCTGATTGTCAGGTGGGTTTTGGGCTACGAATCTTCGAGCCGGAATCCGACTTTCATGGTCACCTGAAAGTGTGCGACGGCGCCGCCCTCCAGATGGCCACGAATCGACTGCACCTCAAACCAGTCTAGGTCTCGCATGGTCTGCGCGGCGCGTGCCAGACCGCTGCGGATAGCGGCGTCAACTCCGTCGGGCGATGTTCCGACGATCTCGATCACGCGGTATGTATGGTTGCTCATCGCGTCTCCCATGTACCCGATCCGGCTAAGTTACCAGGATAGTCCCGTTCTTTTCGGTGGGGGACGAATACACGTGCGCTTTGCTAGCTCAACGCCTCCGGCGAGGCTTCGGCGTCATGCGTTTGGGCAAATGCCCAGGACACGGCGACGCACCGCGATACGATTGGCTCTTCGCGGGTGCGTCACCGGTCGCTCGCGTCGCGAAGTTATGCAAGTTATTGGGAGGTACCGGTGGCGTTTATGATCGCGACCCCGGATGTGCTGGGGAAGGCTGCCGCAGATTTAGCGGCTATCCGTTCGGCCATCATCGAGGCCAGTGCGGCGGCAGGTGCTATGACGCGGCAGGTAGAGGTTGCAGCCGCCGATGAGGTGTCTGCGGCTGCAGCTGCGTTTTTCGGCGCATACGCCTTGGAATATCAGACCCACAGCATGCGGGCGGTCGCGTTCCACGACAGCTTTGTGCAGGCGGTCAGTGCCAGCGCCGAAGCTTACGCCACCGCCGAAGCCGCTAGCGTGTCGTTGCTGCAGTCGGTACACACCGACGCGCTGAACGCCGTGAACGCGCATACCGAGGCTTTGATAGGGCGTCCTTTGATCGGCGACGGCGCCGACGGTGGAACCGTTGATGGTGTGGGCCAGCCAGGCGGGGCGGGCGGGATTCTGTTCGGTTCCGGCGGTGCCGGCGGTATCAGCACGAACGTCGGAGTTGCCGGTGGTGTTGGTGGAGCCGCTGGACTATTCGGCAATGGCGGCGCCGGAGGAACCGGCGGGCCCGGCGGCAACGGTGGACTCGGCGGCGACGCTGGACTGTTCGGGATCGGAGGTGTCGGCGGAACTGGTGGGGTGGGCAACGCCACCGCTCCGCCTGGAACCGGTGGTCCCGGTGGTCAAGGTGGGCTGTTGTACGGCATCGGTGGGACAGGTGGCACCGGTGGTGCGGCCGTAGACGCCAGCATCGGCTATGGCGGTCCCGGAGGGCTCGGTGGCAACGCCCGGCTGTTCGGCACCGGCGGTGCTGGCGGGGCCGGGGGAGTGAACACTGTCAACGCCAATGGTGTCGGCGGGCCGGGCGGAACTGGCGGCAACAGCGGCCTGCTTTACGGGGACGGCGGCGCCGGCGGCAAGGGCGGCGTCGGAGCGACCGCGGATGGGTCCGGTGGAGCTGGCGGAGCCGGCACCGGCGCCTTCGGCGGCGACCCCGGAATGGACGGAACTGGGGGCCCCGGCGATGTGTCTGTGCCGGGCGGCGGCGGTGACCCGATAGCGCTAATCATGGGTGGTACGGGCCTAGACGGCGGCACGCTTGACTCGGGGCTGCCTACTTCGGAGTTCTTTGAGGGTGTTGTCAGCCGATTCATCGACCCCGCGTTTTCAGGGTTCAATCCGATCGCCCTCGCTACTCCGCAGCAATCTGCACCGGATACTGGGCATTTCGACCTGAGTCTCGGCGGTTCGATCAGCGAAGGTCTGAAGGCGTTGGATATTGCGATCACGCAAACATACGCCGGACACGATCTTGTCGTTCTCGGTTTCTCGCAAAGCGCCACCATCGCGACACTAGAAATGAACGCGCTCGAAGAGGCCGGTCAGGTAGATCCGGCGTCGTTGCATTTCGTTCTGCTGGGCAATCCCAACAATCCGAACGGCGGCATATTGTCCCGGCAGTTCGGCATGCCGGATCTGCCGGACCTGTTCACGCCGACCAACCCGGATACCCCGTTCAGCACAGACATTTACACCATCGAATACGACGGGTTTGCTCATTTCCCGCGGTATCCGATCAACTTGCTGGCCGACGTCAACGCGGGCATGGGGATGGCCTACGCGCACCTGGGCTATGGGTCACTCACGCCTGAGCAACTCGCTAGCGCACAGCAATTACCCACATCGCCTGGGTATTACGAAAACGGCGGAATGACCGGCTACTACATGATTCCGAGCCAGACCCTGCCCCTGCTGGAGCCGCTAAACCAGCTTCAACAGGCCGTGCCGGTGCTCAAGCCGGTCATCGAGCCATTTATCGAATTGACGCAACCGACGTTGAAGTATCTGGTGGATTTGGGTTATGACGATCCCTATGCCTTGGGCACGTACGCAGACGTTGTCACTCCGGCTGGGCTGTTCCCGAACCTCGATCCCATCGATGTTCTGGTGGGTCTGGAGAAAGCCAACGTCGATGGCATTAATGCCGCGTTGGGATACTACGGGTTGCCACCTGTGGCTCAAGCCCAGTTACCCGTGCTCATGACGCAGCTGACACAGCTTGACCCGAATTTGGCGGAGCAATGGGGTCACGCTCGTGCCCAATTCTTCGAGACGGCCGGTAGTGACCTCAGCGCCTGGTTGGACAACGCGACCGATGGAGCCGCGCAGCAGCTGGTAAACACAGTCGGACTCAATACCGCTGCCTACACCAACCAGATTGCCAACCTGTCGTGGGATGACGACGAAATTTCAGGGCACTGAAGTACAGGCACACACTAGTGCAGCAGGGCGCGGTCGGGCGGCGGCCCGGGCTGGATACCTACACTCGTAGCATGCTGACAGAGTTTCGTAGCGCGTTGGCTGCCGGAGGCGTAGCGCGAAAAATCCGCAGGAGCCACTTGACCTATCTGAGCTACCAGAGACTCGCCAGCCTAAAACGCGCCGCTGAGGAAGTGCGTGCCGTTCGAGGCGCGGTCCTGGAGTGCGGTGTCGCCCTGGGGGGATCGGGAATTTTGCTTGCTTCCATTCTCAAAGACCGCGAATTTCACGGCTACGATGTGTTCGGCCAAATTCCTCCACCAGGTCCCGATGACCCATCCGAGGCACACGACCGGTATGCGGTGATCGTCTCAGGCCAGTCGGAGGGTCTGGCTGGGCAGACCTACTACGGATACATGGGTGATCTGGTGGGCCGGGTGTCGGATTCGTTCACCAGCTATGGTCTGCAGCCGCACCTGCACCAGGGGTTGTTCGAGCAGACTCTGCACCCCGAGTGGCCTATCGCCTTGGCTCATATCGATTGCGACTGGTTTGATCCCGTTAAAATCTCGTTGGAACGGATCACGCCGTGGCTGTCCCCGGGGGCGCGGGTCATCCTTGATGATTATTTCGTTTATGGCGGCGCCAAGAAAGCCACTGATGAACATCTACGCACCCATCCGGGATTCACGACCGTGCGAGAAGCCGGCCACCTGGTGCTGGGATATACACCGCAACCGTGAATTCAGCAATGATCCCGCAGCGCGGCGGGGCAGGTTCACGCCTAATGGGAACGTCCCCCAGCGGATGCGTGCGAGTGCGGGATTATTCTGCGCCAGGTGGTGTCGGTCCATCCGCAGAGGCGGCTCGAAGAACACAGCGGTAGTTCTTCGGCATGCCTCGATTTGTGATCTTGAATTTGGTATCTAGCAATCCAAACATCAAAGAAAAGACAAAGCAGACGAACCGAACCGGAAGCCACACTGCTGGCAAGCTGTTACTGGCCATCATCAGCTGATAGCTGATCGTGCCGTAGTAACCTTCCAACCATTCAAGTGACTCCACTGTGAAACCGGCCTCGGCGGCCATTCGCCGCCACGCGAACTGCGTATACCGACAGAAGTCATAGGGTGTCTCGTGTTCTTCATAGAAAAGCGGCGCACTGAGCCATGCTTGCCCATCGGGCTTCAGCACGCGCCTAATTTCACGAAGAACAGCGATCGGGTCGGGGACGTGCTCCAAAACCTGGCTGCAGAGTACGAGATCGTACGTTTCGTCAGCCATGGGCAGTTCTTCTAGCCGACAGGTGTAATCGAGGTGAGCGTATTGCTTGTCGACTGCGCCGAAGTCGGCCGTCTCGTATGTGACATGTTCAAAGTGGTGGCGGTAGGGCGCAATTCCAGCCCCGGCGTCTAGCACGCGGAATGACTTGCCGGAGCCGACTCGGCCGGCTTCTGCAATCCACCTGTCGAGGTGCCACCGTGAGGAACTGAAGCGCACCGGTAAAGCAAACGGGGGCCGTGCCACGGTGGAAGCCTATATTTCGAACGCGCCAGTAGCCACCGCGACCCGCGGCCGGCAAGGGTAAGGAGAGTGTCGCACCGCCCGCAACTTCAGCGGGGTTGCGCGAATACGAACAATCGATTGCCGATGCAACTCTCGACCGAGACTCGCTGGTAGCCTCGTTCTTCGAAGAGCGATCGAAGCTCGTCTTCACGGTAGTTATTCATCCAGCCAGCCCGAAGTCGGGTGAGTGTTTCCCGGGCACCGCGCAGCGAACGGTGATTGCACTCGACGCATACGTACGAGACCACGCACATTGGGACCTGTTTTGCTAGCCAATCAAGCACTGATGGCACATCGCGCAGGTATTCGAGTACTCCGAGTATTGCGGCAACGTCGTAAACGTCTGCCCCGAGATCTGGGAGCGGTCTCTCGTTGAGGTTGCACACCAAGGTTCCTGGGCCTCGGTCAACGATATCGGATGGCGTGTAGGTACATGACGGGTCAAGGGCCTGCTCGAGGTTTCTGTTGCCTGCCCCGAACTCAATGACCCGACTCCGGCTTGGTACAAGTTCGGCGGCCCTGCTAGTTCGCGGCTTCCATGACGCCTCGAAGTTGCTGTGGTCCGACCAGCGCCGATAATCGGTCTTTTGCAAAATGGTGGCGATTTCCCTCAGCACGGCGCGCATCCTGCTTCGAGAATCGCATCGTAGCGCTGAGTATTTCGATCGATAGTGGCCATCGCTCCCAAACCTCGCCTGGTGGTGACTGACAAATAATTTTGCGCGGCACTCGCTCTGCTTCTTTCAGCTTAGGCCGCGGTCGCGTCCACGAGTGATTTAAACCGTGCATATATTTGATTTACCTGCGCGACTTGTGCTTTGGCCGCTGAGTGAATCTGATCGCGTTCGGATTCATCGGCCTGCCACGCGCGGTCAATAGCGCCAGCCAAATCTCGCTCGAAATCCGCCCCTGGTCGAACGATATGGCAACCGCCTGGGAACTGCGTGCTCAGGCCTTCAAATTTGAGGTCGTAATACCGTGAGTTGGTTACGCACACCGCCGGCACACCCGCAGCAAGGGCGAAAACAGCCGCGTGATAACTCGCCGTTACGACGACCCGGCAGCGCGCGGCGCGTTCGGCGAGCTCTTCGGGGCTAAGAATGTCGTCGGAATTGTGTAGCGACCCGTTGGGCGCATCGGTAGCTCTGCAGGTCTGTATTGCGTCCAAGTCGTAAGCGCTGTGGTAACGGGACACCGGCATAGGCAGGGTGGAGACGCCACGACATCGGCCAGAGTCCACGGCGACTGCGCCGGCTCGGCTGGCGACATTTCCATCGATCTCACTGTAGGGAGCTACCCGCATGTTCAGGCCAATATTCGTCCCGGTGGATGATCGTGTTGGGGCGGTGGCCACGAGCAGGGCGTCGTCGCCGGTTACCTGTATAAGCTGCTGGCCCACCCGACGCGCAGTAAGCATGGCGGCCGAACCCCGTCCTTCGCGCAGACCGACGACCAGTAGCCGTGGCATCACTCGCCTGACCATGCGGCTTAGCCGTGGATGGGTTAGCGGCCCAATTCCCTGGCTGAACATTGCAGTTGGTTTGCCAAGCTGCTGCGCCAGGCCCAGCAGGTTTAGCACCCGGACTCCATGCCACCAGAAAATGTCGTTGATGAACCCCCCGCCGCTGGACACGACGAGATCTGCTCGCCATAGAGCTGCGAGGAGCCGGCGCGGGTGGGAGCTGCGGCCGCAGCTGGCGGAACGACGTTGCGGGCGGGACTTGCGAGGGTCGAGGTCCGGGTTGACCGCGGTAGCGCCTGCACAGTACTGCTCAAGCCGTTCCGGCGAGCGCGTCAATACGTCGATATCGGCGTTGGGCCAGAGATTTTGAAGCTGGCTGACGCAGACCTGAAGCATCGCGACGTCACCGAGATTCAGCAGTTCGTATCCACTCTGATCCACCAGTATCCGCACTGCAATGTCCTCCTCGAGACGCCTTGGCGAGGCATGTCTGGTCCACTGTCGCTCAGCGCTTTTCGGCAGTCCTTCGGCAGCCTCCCTTAAATGCGGAGTCGAGGGGCATCTCGCAGCATCGGATGTCGATTCATTGCTCTGACACCAATGGCCTCCGCACCGGAACTAGCTTCTTGCGCCTGAAGTAATGAGCAGCCTAGCGGCTTGCCTCGCTGCATGATTGAGAATTGCTGGGTGTGCGTTACCCAAGATCGTCGCACGCCTAGTCAGCGTTGCCTTGTGGCGCTATGCCACGCTTGATCTTTCTCAGCTGGCGTCTGAACCGGAGCGAATGGACATCCACGTTGCCCCTCCAGTCCGACGTTTCGGCCGAGATTTTGTTTTTGAGTCGCCGCCAGGGCGTCTGAGCCCATTGGTACCGCAGAGCAACCATGGCCAACCGTGGGTGTTGTGTCATCACGTCGAGGAGGGCGGCGCGCCCCTGCGGGCCCGGCACTCGGCCGATCTGGCGCAGGATCTCGCCAGTGTGCTCGCCGAAAATCTGCTCGCGCACCAGGTCATCGGACAACAGGTCGATCATCACATCGAACGTCGCCGCGTGCCCAGGGCCATGCTTTAACCAGAATTTTGCCGGATCGACGAGCGCGTCGTAGAACATGCCCTCGGGATGGCGGCGATAGACGGCCATCGTCTCTGGCAGCATCGCGATGTCGCCGTGGACCGCGTGCAGCAGGTGCAGGTAGTAGTCGAAACACGCGCCGGCAGCCGGGACGTCATCGTAGCGCGGGAGGGTGCGGTACATGACCGATACGTTTTGGATGAAGTTTCGTCTGAGTAGTCCCTCCACGCTGAGGTTGAGACGCCAGCGGGCCGGCGGGAACTGGTAGTCGTCAGCGCGGCCGCCTTCCCAGGTAACTCGCACCGGGTGGAAGCAGATTGCGGTGTTCGGATGTCGGTCGAGAAAAGCCACTTGCTTGCTCAGCTTCATCGGATCGGTCCAGTAGTCGTCTCCCTCGCACCATGCGAGGTACTGTCCGCGAGCAGCTGACATGGCGGTGATGAGGTTGGTCTTGTAGCCGAGGTTCTGCGGCCTGAAGATCGGGCGGAACAGGTGTGGGTGGCGTTCGGTGTACTCCCGGATGATTGCAGGCGTGGAATCCGTCGACGCGTCGTCGGCGACGATTACCTCCACGGGGAAGTCGGTCTGCTGGGCGACAAAGCCGTCGAAAGTTTTGCGGACGTAGTCCTCCTGGTTATAGGTGGTCGATACGACACTCACCTTCGGAGTGTTCGCGGTCTTTTCGGTCACTGCAGCTCCCCTCTTGCCCGGCGGCATGGACTCGTACGGCGTCGTGGGCCACGTTTTGGTGGACCGGCTGCGAGATGATCCCGCGAGCCGACCTGCGTCGTGGTGGCCAAAACTGCGTCTTGGGGCACTATGGAAAGCGCCGCGGCTGGGTTGTTGTCAGCCGACGTGCGCAGCACGCCCGCGAAGCATAGCGATGGGGTGTCAGTCGCGGGCTGGAATCGCACATCAGCATCGCTGCCGGGCGTTGGTCCGGTAGCCCGGTGCGAGAGTGTCCTTAGACGGTTACCCGCGGCGCTTGACGAATATTGGGTCAAATCACGGAATTTTTGCCACGACAGCTTGCGTAATCTGCGAAACTTTGTGCGACGGGAAGGCCTCGGTTTCAACAGCCGGAGCCCTTTCGTCGAGAACTCGGGAAGTAGGCAACGGAACTTGCCCTGGATGTGCCAAGGAGTGCGGTCGTGACCGATCGAGCAGCGGCTCGTGGCGGTAACCGTGCAATTGGCGCGCAACTATGCGGGGAGTGAATTTAATATGACGGATATGCAGATTTAGGCGGCGGGCGACCGCCCGGCAGAGGCGGAATTATAGAAACGGCGTTCGTATCGTCAACGACATGCGTCATGCAACCGTCCAAGCTGTATGTGATTGATCTCTTAAATCATTGTTTTTGATCGAAAAGGAAGAAAATGCGGCAGTCCATCAAGGAGCGCGGATCCAAGTCGGCGATCGATTTGTTTTACGCACTGAAGTATGCGCCATTTAGATTGCGTATTCGTCAACAGTATCAGTTGGCTGTCGAAAACAAATACGGCATAGAGGTCGGCGGACCGAGCGCGCTCTTTAAAACCGTTCTGCCGCTCTATCCAGTTGTTGGGGGATTGGATGGCGTCAACTTCTCCACCGATACCGTGTGGGAGGGCAGGATCAAAGCCGGTGACAGCTTCAACTACTACTATAGGAAGTCGGGCCACCAGTTTATTTCCGAGGCTACTGATCTAAGTGAGATCGCAAGCGCACAATATGATTTCCTGCTGTCGTCGAACTGTCTGGAGCATGTAGCTAATCCCATAAAAGCTCTTATCGAATGGAAAAGAGTAGTCAAGGATGGTGGCGTGTTGGTACTCGTTCTTCCGAACAAAGAGAGCAATTTCGACCACCGGCGTCCGTTCACGAAGTTTAATCATTTATTGGAAGATTTCGCGCATGACGTCAAGGAGGATGACCTTACGCATCTTGACGAAATACTGGCGCTCCACGACCTGCCGAGAGATCCGCCTGCCGGTGACTTAGAGCATTTTAGAAAACGAAGCCTGAACAATTTTCATAACCGAACTCTTCACCATCATGTCTTTGATGTTCAGCTAATCGGTGAATTGCTGAACTATGTTGGATTCGAAATTGTGGACATGACTACCACCAAAACCGACTTCTTCGCGCTAGCCACGAAGAACCATGAGGCTGGCCTCGCTTGAGATCATGTACCGAACAATTGAGTTCACTCGCGCCCTGCTGATCAGATTGCGCAGCGAATCTGAGCGCAGCTCCTATCGGGCTGCGATGCGTTACCGGCGGGACGGGGATGCGTTGGGTTTTGTTTGCGAAACCCATCAGGAGCTGATGCCGCGGCCTCCGTCGGGTCGGCGCACGTTGGTTCTGTTCGCGCACTTCGATGCCCAGGGTGTGGTGGATCCTTACGTGGCGTATTACCTGAGGGCGCTGTATGGGCTGGGGGCGACCATTATTTTCGTCTCTGGTTCACCGACGTTGACGCCGGAGTCGGTGGCTCTGATCCGCGAATTCTGTGCCGGAATTTATACTCGTCGCACGCTTTCGCTCGACTTCGGCTCGTGGCATCTGGCTTGGTGCATTTTGCGGCAGCATGGCTGGTCGCTTGATCAGTTCGACCGGTTGGTGATCGCCAACGACAGCGTTTATGGTCCGCTGTTTCCCATTGAAGAGATGTGGAGTTCGTTCCATGATGCTGACATGTACGGTGCTATCGAGAGCACCGAGTTGCTGACTTCGCACCTACAGTCCTTTTTCTTAGCGTGGGACCTCAACTCGCGCACCCGCCCCTTCCTCAACGACTTCTGGAACGGATTCCAATACATCGTCGACAAACTTCTCCTCATCCGTCGATACGAGCTCGGCCTATCCACGCGTGCGCGTGAAGCGGGCTTGCGCCTCAAACCATTCGCATCCGTTGACACCGTCAAACAAACCTATGGGCTGTCTCTGTCGCACCAACGGGCCGCCAGGTGGTCCAAGAGAGGAGGCGTGAATAACACCATCTACTACTGGGACGGTCTGATCGAGCATCTCCGGTTCCCGTTCCTGAAGGCAAGCTTGCCGCGCTACAACACACCGTGGCAGGAGTCGGTAGCGCACCTACCTGAGTTCATCGAGCAGCAAACCCCGTACCCTTACAGCCTTATTCAAGCGAATTTGGACAGGCTCGGTCTCGGGGAGGCCAGCTGGGCCAGACCGGGCCCGACCGCCTTGCGAATCCGAACGTGGCTGGAGGCCCACAACGTGTGATGGCAACTCAATTCGGCGCTTGCGCATACGCGTGCCCTAGCGGATTGACGCGCAGGGAGATTTCTGAGGTACGTAGCATCTGGGCAGCGGCATTCAGCCGATCCGTGGGGGAATGGTGAAATTCCGAGACGTGCTGCGTAGCGAGTCCGAGCGTACTTTGGCTGCGATGCGTTACCGGCGGGACGGGGATGCGTTGGGTTTTGTTTGCGAAACCCATCAGGAGCTGATGCCGCGGCCTCCGTCGGGTCGGCGCACGTTGGTTCTGTTCGCGCACTTCGATGCCCAGGGTGTGGTGGATCCTTACGTGGCGTATTACCTGAGGGCGCTGTATGGGCTGGGGGCGACCATTATTTTCGTCTCTGGTTCACCGACGTTGACGCCGGAGTCGGTGGCTCTGATTCGCGAATTCTGTGCCGGAATTTATACTCGTCGCACGCTTTCGCTCGACTTCGGCTCGTGGCATCTGGCTTGGTGCATTTTGCGGCAGCATGGCTGGTCGCTTGATCAGTTCGACCGGTTGGTGATCGCCAACGACAGCGTTTATGGTCCGCTGTTTCCCATTGAAGAGATGTGGAGTTCGTTCCATGATGCTGACATGTACGGTGCTATCGAGAGCACCGAGTTGCTGACTTCGCACCTACAGTCCTTTTTCTTAGCGTGGGACCTCAACTCGCGCACCCGCCCCTTCCTCAACGACTTCTGGAACGGATTCCAATACGTGGTCCATAAGCGCCTTCTAATCTGGAACTACGAAGTCGGCCTATCGAAGCGTGCCCGCAGAGCGGGTCTTAGCATCAAACCGTTTGTTTCGGCGGGAACTATCAAAGAAACCTATCGGCGCTCGCCGCAGCATCAGTGGGCCAGCAGGTTCTCCGGTGTATCCCTCAACAACACCATTTACTTCTGGGACGGCCTGATCGAGCATCTGCGGTTTCCTTTTCTCAAGACTGTCTTGCCGCGTTACAACACACCTTGGCACCAGGCCATGGCGAACCTGCCCGAGTTCCTCGCGCAGCACACGTCTTATCCCTACGAACTCATCGAATCCAACCTGGCGCGGCTCGGATGCGGAGAGAGCGCCTGGGTAAAGCCAGCGCGTCGCACAGTCTTGGCGGATCGGCTCGTCGACGCAATCTTGGATCTGAATCAAGAGCTGCGCAGTCGCCGGCCGTGAGCTGCACCGCTGCGGGTCCTTTGGCAACAATGGAAGGAAAGGACTCAGCTATTCACCTGGCCGCTGAATATCGCTGTCCGTTGATTGGAGGCAGCGGTGGTCAGAACTGGCCGCAGTTGGGTGTGCTGGGAAGTCCGTTGAATCGGTCAGCGATCCATTGCATTCCGCGCTCACCATCGACAAACAACGCTAGTGCGTGTGGCGTGTTCCCCGTGAATGAGTCCAGCTTGTTTTAGAGTCTCGTGGCCCTAAACGTGGGCTGGAAGGGACAAGGAAATGGCTGGTCGTAAGAGGTATGCCGCCGAAGACATTGTGCGCAAGCTGCGCCGAGCTGATGAGCTGGCCGCCGGCGGCAGCTCCGGTGAGCAGATCGCTGCCGAGCTGGGGGTATCGGCGGCCACCCTGTACAACTGGCGCCGAGCCTACGGGGGAATGGATCTCGATGCGGCCCGCGAGCTCAAGGAACTGCGCGAGCAAAACGGGCGGCTCAAACGGCTGTTGGCCGAGGCCGAGCTCGTCAAAGACGCCCTACGTGAGGTGGCCAAGGGAAAATTTTGAGCCCAGCCGCCAAACGCCGCGCCGTGGACATGCTCACAGAAGTCAAGGGCATCTCAGAACGGTTGGCGTGCCAAGCGGTTGGGCTGGCCCGCTCAACCTACCGACGTGTCCGTATCGACCAGACCCCGGCGGACCCGGATGCCGATCTGCGGGCCTGGCTGCGTTCCTACGCCCGCAAACACCCCTGTCACGGGTTTCGCCGTGCGTGGTCGGCGTTGCGCTACGACGAGCATCACCAGGTCAACAAGAAGAAGATCCACCGGCTGTGGCGCCAAGAGGGACTGCAAGTCGCCGTCCGCTCCCCACGCAAACGTGGTGGTGTGCCCTCAGTGCCGCCGATCATCGCCGATGCCCCCAAGGTGGTGTGGGCGCTGGATTTTCAGTTTGACTCCACTATCGACGGCAGGTCGGTCAAGATCGCCTCGATGCTCGATGAGCACACTCGCGAGTCGCTGCTGGACATGACCGCACGCTCCATCACCGCCGAGGCGCTGGTCGACGAGCTCGAGCGAGTGTTCACCACTGCCGGGGGTCCGCCCACGGTGCTGCGCATGGACAACGGGCCGGAGCTGATTTCTCAAGCGTTGCAGCAGTTTTGCGACGGAAAAGTCGGGCTGACCTATATCCCCCCAGGTCAGCCCTGGAAAAACCCCTACATTGAA
This sequence comes from Mycobacterium sp., assembly GCF_965230835.1. Taxonomy (GTDB): domain Bacteria; phylum Actinomycetota; class Actinomycetes; order Mycobacteriales; family Mycobacteriaceae; genus Mycobacterium. The sequence goes on along the minus strand of NZ_CBDDLW010000002.1, from coordinate 141,617 downwards.
TCCTTTAACAGCCGCTTACGAAAGGAGTGTCTGAACCGCAACTACTGGACTGACCTGCTCGAAGCCAAGGTGGTGATCAGCGATTTCAAACACGAGCACAACCACCGCCACCGCCACTCATCGCTGGGTTATCGCACTCCGGCCGAATACGCTGCCCAATGCAGCCACACCCATCACCCCATAGCCTGCGACATCAACTAAAATCCAGATCAACAACAACCTGGCTCTAATTCCAGGTGGACCCGATATCGGGGACCAGCCACGTGGTTGACCGATGTCTTATTGAGAAATGGTGGCTCCTCGTTGGTCCAAAACTGGACGTCAGCCTCTTGCGCACACCAGTCGTGGGCGAGCTGGTTGACCGGGCCCCATGGCACCAGTGGGTCGTAGCGATTGCTCTCGAGGAATACCGGTGCGTCCGGCCGATAGCGGCCGATCCGCTGCAGATCGAACAGACTCTTGATCGGCTCCTCGGTGACGAGCTGACTGAGGTCTTCGGTGAAGTAAGGCCGCAGATGCCGGAACATGAATTTCAGAGCGGTTTCTGGGACGCACTGGTGACGCGTCTTGGCGAGTAGATCCTCGCCGCGAGGAGTCATCTTGCTGTGAATGACATCGGCGAACTCCGGGTAAGCGTATATGGCGCCGTTAATCAGATAGCCAGTTACGCCTACTAGAGCGTTGCCATCCAGATAAGGCAACATTTCAGCCAGGTTTGCCGGCGGCGCGCCCGAGTAGGTGCCCACAACATGAAGTTCCGGGGCGTAGGAAGGCGCGAGTTCGGCCGCAGAGGCAACCGCCCCACCGCCCTGCGAATATCCCCAGAACGCAACCGGGCCGCCCGGGTTCAACGAAGTATCTGGCAACTGCTGGGCGGCGCGGACGGCGTCGAGGACTGCTTGTCCTTCAGCGAGGCGGTTCACATAGGTGTGTATGCCTGGAGTGCCAAGGCCCTCATAGTCCGTCATCACGATCGCGAAGCCGCGGGCCACCATCGTCGCCACGAACGCCTCGTCGTAGTTGACCGCGAAATCGAGGAACGGCGACCAATGAATGCCCTGATTGAATAACCGCGAAGGCGCGCACTGGTCGCCTTGGCCCTGGGTGCCCGGAGCGTAACTCAGCAACGGTCGCGGACCGCCGCCCGGCCAGGGATTGTCAGGCTCGAAGTAGGTGCCCGTCACCGCGATCGGCTTTCCGCGCGCATCCGTGCTGCGATACATGATGCGGGTCCCAGTCGCCAATATCGCACCGAGTTGTCCGGATGGCTCAAGAACCAACCTCGATGGCTCGGTGCGAATTAGATCGCCCGGTTGTCCCGACGGCAGCGGGTCTGGCGGAGTGTAGAACTTCTCGTACTCGCTCTGGTCACCTTCGAAATCAAAGTCGGCTCCGTCGGCGTGCACCGGCGCAGCAAAGCTTGTCATAGCGACATGGAGGCTCAGCGCGATTAAGCCAATCTGCAACGACCGCATCAAGTTCCCAACCAGACCGAACCCATTACCGGGTGGCGTCTTAGGACTGGTGTAAAAACGCTGGGCGCATGTTCCTGGTGGTCATGTTACGCGGCGGTGGTGTCGGTCGTGGTTGTTGTGGTGGGGGGATGCAGTGGGCGGGGTGGCTCGAGCAGTTGGTGGCGTAGTTCTTGGAGGTGGCGGCTGGTCGCTGATGTTTGGGTGACTCCGCGCCAGCCGCGGCTGGCGCGGTCGAGGACGGCCCATACCAGCGACAGACAGCTGGTTTCGCCGGGTAGGCGGCCGATGACCTTGACCCGGCGACGGGATTCTCCGAAGGTGCGTTCGATGAGGTTGGAATGGCGGATGCGTGTCCAGTGTTGGCGGGGGAAGCGCAAATGCACGCTCAGCGAGGCGAAGTCGTTGGCCAGGCAAGCGACCGCGGCTGGGTAGAGCCCGCGGTATGTGGTGGTGAACTCCTCGGCGCGGCGGGTGGCTTCATCCACGGCCTGCTGGCCGGGTGGCTGGTCAATGTCATCGAAGATCGACCAGAACGCGGCTTTGATCTCGTCCTGGACCGCGACAGGTGTCTTGGCGATGACGTTACGGCAGCGATGGATCAGACACCGCTGACGCAGGCTTGCCGGAAACGTGGTCTCCCATGCGGCGATCAGGCCCGGCGCCCCGTCGGAGATGCCCAGTAGCGGCGGGCGTAGTCCCCGGTTCCTCAGGTCAGCCAAGAAGTCGGCCCACGCATCAGCCGACTCCGCTGCGGCTGGGGCCAGCCCAATAAACAGGGGCTTGCCGTCGGTGCAGATGCCCCAGGCGGCCAGCACCGGCTCGGCCGGGGCGTTGGGATGCATCCGAAAGTTCGAGGCATCCAAGAACAGGTAGTCCAACACCAGCTCATCAAGGCGTCGAGACGACCACGCAGCGAACTCGTCTTTGATGGCCGCACAAATCCGGCTCACCGTCGAGCGCGACAACGCCGCCTGCGAGCCCAGCACCTCGGCCAACGCGGCCTCGATGTCGCGATCCGACAAACCGCGCACCCATCCCGAAATCACCAACGCCTCCAGAGCGTGGGTGCGCGTCACCCCGGCACCGAATAGCCGCGAACAGAACCGCTCGTCGGTGTCGCGTAGTTTCGGGCGGCATAATTCGACCGAGCCCATCGTGGTCTTCACCGTCGCCGGCGGTTGATACCCATTGCGGTACCCGCCCGGGCCGTCCTGAACCCGACGCTGGTGACGGGCTCGGCCCAACACTGCTTCTACCTCGGCCTCCACGGCGACCTGAAACACCAGACGCACCGATAACCGCCCGACCTCCTCCAAAATCTCGGTCAACGGCCGCTCGGTCGCGGCGAACAACTGATCCATCTCAACACGCACACGAGCAATGATCAGAACTTGTGGATAACCTTCGGCCTGGTGACGTCAAAGGGCGCACCTTCCCGAGGATGATCTGAAAAGTCCATCGTTTTGATCAAGAGCCGGCGCTTGGGGCGCTGGTTCGGGAAAGGTACGCCCATGCTCAAGGTAGTCCACGGCGGGTCGACGTCCAGCCCTCACGGCTCGCTGGGCCGGTCGTTGCTTGATGAAATCGTGCGTGATGGTGCCCGCCAGATGCTGGCCACTGCGTTGTGGGCTGAGGTGCTGGCCTACATCGACGCCCACGCTGGCGAGGTCGATGAGAATGGGTATCGACTGGTAGTGCGCAACGGTTATCACAGTGAACGCGAAGTGCTCACAGCGGCGGGGGCGGTTAGGGTGAAAGCACCCCGGGTCAACGACAAGCGCATCGACTCCGATACCGGTGAGCGGCATCGGTTTTGCTCGGCCATCCTGCCAGCGTGGGCACGTAAATCAGCCCAGATCACCGAGGTACTGCCGCTCCTATACCTGCATGGCCTGTCGACCGGGGATTTCGCCCCGGCGCTGGAGCAGTTCTTGGGCACCGGCACGGGGCTCTCGGCTGCTTCGATCACCCGGTTGACTACGCACTGGCAGAACGAGGCCAAAGCGTTTGGGCAGCGCGACCTCTCAGGCACCGATTTCGTGTATCTCTGGGTCGACGGCATCCACCTCAAAGTAAGACTCGCAGAAGAGAAGCTGTGTTTGCTGGTGATGATCGGGGTGCGCGGTGATGGACGCAAAGAGCTCGTCGCCATCACCGATGGATACCGTGAATCGACAGGATCGTGGGCTGATCTGCTGCGCGACTGTAAACGCCGCGGGATGCGCGCACCGGTGCTAGCGGTCGGCGACGGCGCACTGGGGTTTTGGGGCGCGCTACGCGAAGTGTTCCCAGCCACTTGTGAACAGCGTTGTTGGTTTCACAAGATCGGCAATGTGCTCGCCGTGTTGCCCAAATCAGCGCACCCAGGAGCGAAGAAGGCGCTCGCCCAGATCTGGAACGCCGAAGACAAGACGCATGCGCTGGACGCGGTGAAAGCATTCCGGACCGCCTACGGCGCCAAGTTCCCCAAAGCGGTAGCCAAGATCACCGACGACGCCGATGTGCTGCTGGCCTTCTATGACTTTCCCGCCGAGCACTGGATTCATTTGCGCACAACAAATCCCATCGAGAGCACGTTCGCCACCGTACGCAACCGCACCAAAATCACCAAGGGGCCCGGCTCCCGCGCGGCAGGGCTGGCCATGGCATTCAAACTCATTGAGGCTGCACAGTCACGCTGGCGCGCTATCAACGCACCGCACCTGGTCGCGCTCGTCCGAGCCGGCACGAAGTTCGAAAACGGAAAACTTGTTGAACGCCCCGACCACACCACCAACGAGGAAGCCGCCTAAAAAATCACGATCCCCAGATGCTGGGGACTACTCGCCGCCAGTACTCGGCTACTGTCCCGGCCGGACTTGTCCATCACGCCAGTGTTGGGCCGCGCGGGGGGAGTCCACGAGCACGGCATCGAGTCCGATTTTTTGAGCCAGACGGTAGTCGTCGACTGTTTTCACCGCGAAACCCATGACTTGCCTACCGGATTGCGATTTGAAGCACTCGACCGAGGCTGGGTCCCACAACTCAGCGTTTACCTGCGAAACCCCAGCCCCCAAAGTGAATTCCTCGGTGACGGTGACATCGCGATGCAACTCAAATCCCGCCCACTTCCCAGGATTAGGCGCCGGAGCACAGCGATGGTTCAAGGACATGTTCAAAAGGCGCTCGCGGGTGATGTCACGACTTTCAGCGACCCGCAATCCCTGCTGTTCAGAGGCTGCATGGGTGATGTCGGCATCGGTGGAGTACACAATCGACCGCTCGACAGCCCCCGCCTTCCTCAACGCATGCGCGACCGCTAAGACCAGCGGCTGCGCCGGAGTCTGCTTGAGATCCAAAAACAAAGCCATATCAGGTGCAGTCGCGGCGATGGCTTGCTCCAACGTCGGTATCGGCGTAGGCCGCTGCCGGTACGGATAGCCATCGACCCCCGGAGCGGTGAAACTCCACCCCGCGTTGAGCTGCTGCAATTGCTGCGCGGTCTTCGAATTAACAGGTCCCGTGCCGTCAGTCAACGTGGCCAGATCAGACGGTCGATACAACACCGGCACCCCATCGCTGCTGACCTGCACGGTGAGCCATACGCCATCCACACCCGCTGCAACCGCGTTCGTTATCGCCAAAACTGTGTTCTCAGGGAAATCGCCCGTGCCTGCACGATGCGCGACAATCATCGGCTCGGCGGTCTGCACAGCCGGCGAAGCGTCCGCCACACCGCAAGCCCCTCCCAAGGCCACCAGCGCCACCGCGCCTAACGCTGCTGCCGTCTTCACCATCTGTTCCCTTCACAAATTCCCATTCCCAACTGAAGATTAAGCATCCAGTAGCCCCGCCACGCAAGCAACCACAACGACCGACATCTCAATCCACAGGTATTGACAATTCCTCACGCACACGCTCAATCGGCGATACTCGCTTGGTCACGGGCGTAGCCCCTCCTTCATAGCTTTCGTCGGTTGCGACGGAACCTACGCCCGTGACCATTTACACCAGCGATGAGACGCGACCCATTACCGAAGCTCGGTATCGATCGTGACGTGGTGAAATTACGACCAGATAACATCGATCGTATTGATAGCACACTCGTGTGGTGGCAGTCACAGGGCCTGTACCGGCCAACCTAGCCCACACGCCGGGTGCTGAATCTGATCTGCGGAGACCGACCAACCCACGCTGACCTCCTCAACCGGCGCTGCACTGCGACACGAGCCAAAGATCACCGGTGTGGCGACATCAGCGAACACCGGGTGCACGGTGTGCGGGTGCGCGATACGGCATCTCTTCTCGCGAATGATCATGGTTTATATGTTCTGGGCCAACGCGATTCCGCTCTGGTCAACGACACGCTGGACATTCCTGCGGCCAACAGAAACCGCGCGGCCGCAACGATTCGAGTATGCTGATCGCAGCACTCAGGTCAGCTGCTAAGGCTTCGGGTGGAGCGTCCGGAGCTGTGGACCGCTGGTTCCTTAGGAACCGTCGGCGACTGCTATGGCGACGCCCTGCAATGAGAGTCGTACTGTTGTTGATCGGGATTCAGTTCGCATCACCGGCGCCCGGGCGATTGGGCGAGCCTAGGGGCTTGTCGTGGGAAGGCTCAAAAGCACGTCCCGCAATTTCCGGGCACGTGTGAACTCGCGATATGGAGCCTGGGCCAAGGTTTTCAAGCGCAGCCACCGCTGTTGTCCGACTACCGCGACCTCCACGTTCAGTGCTAGCCAGATAGGCAGCCACCACACCATCGCGATGATCCGAGTCGCCGCGGGCGACGCTGGGTCGACGATCAGCCACGTGAGAATGCGCAGCTGGTCGAGCCAGCCGCGCCGAGACTTGGCGTTGCGTACCGATTCCGTGCCAGGCGTTTGACTGCGAACCGACAGTTGTTGTGGCACAAAGCGGACCGCCGATCTCAGCATTAGACGAAGCCACAAATCCAAGTCGACGAGCTGATAGATATCTTCCCGGAAGCAGCCGACATCCACGGCCAGCCGACGCCGGAACATTACGCAGGTCGGTTCACCAATCCAATTGCTGCCCCAACCCATCAACATCATCTGACTGACCAACGATGGCCCGCGGTTGTACGCGCGGAGTTTGAGAAAGAAAATGTGTGGCTTGCTGAGCGTTCGCCACCACCATGGGATGGCGTCGTTCAAGACGCGCCGCGGCGCGAAAGCAAGACCTACTGCCGGATCATCGAAGCAAGGCGCGAGTGCCCGAAGAGCTCCCGGAAGCAGCCAGTCGTCGCCATGCACGAACTGGATATACTCGCCCCGCGCGAGTTGGATGCACCGATTGTGGTTGGCGTTGAGGCCCAGTCGAGATTCGTTGCTTATCAGGCGGTCTTTGGCTCTGAGCATCAGTGCGGCGGTAGCGGCACAATCGTCTGAGGAGTTGTCGTCGACAACCAGTATCTCGAAGTCGACGCCATCCTGTTCCAAGACGCTGCGCAGACAGCGCGCGATTGAAGCGCTGTTGTTGTACATCGGCACGCATACCGTGATAGCGGGAAGCGCGGGTGAATCGTCACCATCATCGGGTGTCATCGTTACCGACCCGGATCCGTTGTGGAGCTGCGCACTCGGCGAACTCCGTCGCGATGTGCCCGCTCAGGCGCCGTACCGAGCCCCTGCGCGGACCTGTCGCCTTGCACGGCTGACCCCTCGTTATTGCGTTGAAATTTGCTTCAGCATAGCTCTTCGAAAGTTATCTGGATGATCACTTGTTCCTGTTCTCGTGCCCTGCCCGTATTGGCGTAGCGCGCGGTTACCGCTGGCTATCTGAATTCGGCGAGCTGGCTGACGCCGTGTGGTGGCGCCTCGGGTTGGTGGTCTGGGGCGGGGTGGTTGGTGTTGTGTGGGGTGTGGGTGTTTGTGGTGGTCAGGGGGTGATTTGGGGGATTTTTTCGGTATTGCCGCGAGATGTGTCGGTGGGGAGTAGCGTCCGACGTGATGTGGACGAGCGTGTTGGTGATGGGGTTGTTCATGGCCACTGATCCCATCCGTTTGGGCCTGGCACTGGTGTTGGTGACGCGGCGGCGGCCGATGTTGAATCTGCTGGCTTTTTGGTTGGGCGGCATGGTGGCTGGTGTTGGTCTTGCGGTGGCGGTGTTGGTGTTGTTGCGTGATGTTGCGTTGGCGGCTATTGAGGCGGGGGTTTCGGCGATTGCTGATGTGCGGTCGGCGGTGGTGATTTTTTCTGGTGGGCGTCTTCAGATCACGGTGGGTGTGATTGTGTTGATGATTGCGGCCAACATGGTGGCGCGTCAGCGTGGGCGGGTTCTGGTTGGTGCTGGTGCTGGTGGTGGATCGGGTGTGGCGGTGGCGTCGGGTCCGCCGGGTTTGGTTGCTCGGGTTGTGTCGGCGAGTCAGAGCATGTTGGCGCGTGAGGGTTTTGTGTGGCCGGCTTTTGTGGTTGGTTTGACGTCGTCGGCGCCGCCGGTTGAGACGGTGGGGGCTTTGACGGTGATTATGGCTTCTGAAGCTGCTTTGGGTATGCAGGTGAGCGCGTTTTTGGTGTTTATTGTGTTGGTGCTTACGGTGATTGAGGTTCCGTTGCTTGCGTATTTGGCGGCTCCGCGGCAGACGGAGGTGGCGATGTTGCGGCTGGATCGTTGGTTGCGGGTTCACCGTCGCCGGATCACGTTGTCGGTGCTGTTGGCGGTGGGCACGCTTCTTTTGGTGCAGGGTGTGGTTGGTCTGTGACGCGGCGTTTTTCTAGGTGTTTACCTCACAGAACCGTTGCGCAAACTCTTTGATGCCCCACCCGGTTGGCCACCGACCGCCCACGCGAGTCGTTTAGCAATCGATTTCGGCAATCAAGCCGAATTCTGCGAATGTCCGTAATACCAGCTCGCGCAGTATATCTGACGAGTTCGACTGACCGGCACGGTATGCGACTACCGTAATGAAGACCTTCCCATGGACTCGTCCGGAGGCGATGAAAAGCTGACCGCCGATGCGTTCAAGGGTGCGCTGGGTAATGCCCGGTTCGATCAATCGCCCGTATGCGTAGTCGGCATCCGTGCCGTCCGGGCGGTTCGCTGTCGGATTCAGCTCGCCCAGATTGGAGCAACCGATCGGCAGGCCGGAGGCGCCTAGCCCGACTCCCACCAGCCTTCTGGCCAACCATTTTGGTGTCATAGCAGCCAATGGAAGCGGCGCCAGGACCTCATTGGATTCTTGGGCCAGCGCGGCAAGCGACTGCTTGATCTTGACACGTATGTCGGAGAGATCCGACGCCGCATCCGTTGGGTCGACGGTGATGCTGGCAAAGGTCAACGCGTTTCCGCGCGTGTCGCCTTCAAAACGCTCGCCTACCGGAAAGCTAAGGGTGACTGTTTCGTCCTCAAGCAAGCGCCCCAGCCGCACACCGAGTCGGGATGCGAAACCCGCGAAAAGCGAGTTGCTAGTTCCACCGAGGATTTTCGCGCGCGCATCCCAAAGTTGCGAGTCGACGTAGGCGGCCAAGGTGGGCACGGCGACAGCACGGTCTTCGGCCACAACACCGGGGGCCGGTGGCGCCGCGGCGATCGATGAAGCGAGGTCCCGGTGGCTGCGTCGGGCCAGCCGCAACAACATCGCCAGCGCCCGTGCCAATTCTGGCGCCGAGGCAAGGGTCTGCCGGCCATCCTCGACAAGGGCTTCGCGCCGTGTGCGTGAACCACGCGGTGGGTAGTCGAGACTTTGTAGCTTGCCTGCGGCGGCGTCGGCTATCGCCCGGCAAAGCCCGAGACCGTCGATAACGGTATGCGATGCCACCAGGCTAGCGGCGCTTCCGCCGTCGTCGAGCGGTAGCACGCCGAGGTGCCAACTGGGCCCGGTTTCGGGATCAATGGGCAGGCAGGCTCGTTCGTAGGCCCACGCGTTGAGTTCGGCGCGTGGGCGTGGAATTGGGTCGACGTCAATGCTGCGGGGTTCCGTTGAAGCGACCCACCTATCGCGAGCGAAAGGCAGCGGTGACCTTTCGATTTCGCGGCCCAACAACCCGTGCCCCAGATTTTGGTGAAAACGGCGCAGACCATCAAGGTTGACCGCACGGTTGTATATCCAGGTGACTTGCGCCAGCGTCCCGTAGCCAAGCGTCCGCAGCGCGAGAAATGACGCTTGATCCATGTGTGCGAGTCGGTTGTCCAAGATACGGTAATTATCCAAGTTGTAGGGGCTGGTGAACGTGGATTTGGTTCACGTTGGTGAGGATGGTCGGTGAGTCGTGTAGATCGACAGTCATTCAACCGGGTAGTCGGCTGGTTGGCTTGGTTCGGTGGTCACGCTCGTTGCTCAGCCGCCGGTCCTGAAGAGTAATGGCCCCAACGAAGGTAGTCTGATGTCTGTGGTTGAATCCTCGCTTCCGAACGTGATTCGCGAGCGCGCCAGTTTACAGCCCAACGACGCCGCGTTTACATTTATTGATTACGAACAGTCATGGGACGGCGTTGAAGAAACACTGACCTGGTCGCAGTTGTATCGCCGAACCCTAAATCTCGCGGCGCAGCTGCGCGAATTCGGGTCTACCGGTGACCGGGCGGTGATCTTGGCGCCGCAGGGGTTGGACTACATCGTTGGGTTTCTTGGCTCGTTGCAAGCTGGACTGATCGCAGTTCCGCTTTCGGTTCCTTATGGCGGCGCCCACGACGAGCGTACGAATTCAGTGTTAGCTGATACTTCCCCGTCGGTCGTCTTAACCGCTTCTCCGGTTATCGACAACGTCGCCCAGTATGTTCAACCGCAGTCCGATAAACAGGCGCCGCACATTGTCGAGGTTGATCGGTTGGACCTCGACGCGCGGCAGCGGTCAGGTTCGCGATCTGCGAGGGCGGATAAACCAGATTCACTCTATTTGCAATACACTTCCGGATCCACGCGCACGCCCGCTGGTGTGGTGGTTTCGAATAAGAATCTGTTCACAAATTTTGAGCAGATTATGTCGAGTTATTACGGTGTATATGGAAAACTGGCTCCGCCAGGTTCCACGATAGTTTCTTGGCTCCCGTTTTATCACGACATGGGTTTCATACTTGGAATCATACTGCCGGTGCTGGCGGGAATTCCGGCCAAACTCACCAGCCCAGTGGGCTTCCTGCAACGGCCGGCGCGGTGGATGCACATGCTTGCCGGCAATTCTTTGGCGTTTTCCGCTGCACCTAACTTTGCATACGACTTGGCGTCGCGCAAAACAAAAGACGAAGACATGGCAGGTCTCGACCTGGGCGGTGTCCACAGCATCCTCAATGGCAGCGAACGGGTACATCCCGTGACTTTGCAGCGGTTCATCGAGAGGTTTGCCCCCTTCAATCTTGATCCCAAAGTGGTTCGGCCATCGTATGGAATGGCAGAAGCGACCGTGTATGTGGCGACCAGGAAAGCCGGCGAACCACCGAAGATAGTGAATTTTGATGCTCAGAAATTGCCGGACGGTCAAGCTGAGCGCGGTGACGGCGAAAGCAGCACACCGCTGGTTAGTTACGGCATCGTGGATACCCAACTGGTGCGTATCGTAAACGCGGATAGTTGTATTGAATGTCCGCAGGGAACGGTGGGGGAGATCTGGGTGCACGGCGGCAACGTCGCGTCAGGCTATTGGCAGAAGCCTGAAGAGACTGAGCGCACGTTTAGGGCGAATATCGTCAATCCCTCGGCGGGAACGCCCGCGGGTCCCTGGCTGCGGACTGGCGACTCCGGCTTCGTGTTTGACGACGAGTTGTTCATCATGGGCCGGATCAAGGATCTGTTGATTGTGTACGGTCGCAATCATTCTCCAGACGACATCGAAGCAACGATCCAGGAGATCACCCCGGGGCGTTGCGCGGCTATCGCCGTGGCTCAGGATGGTGCGGAGAAGCTGATCGCCATTATCGAACTGAAGAAGAAAAACGAGTCTGACGCAGACGCGATGGAGAGGCTGGGTGTCGTGAAACGTGAAGTCACGTCGGCGATCTCCAAGTCGCATGGACTGCGTGTCGCGGATTTGGTGCTGGTATCGCCAGGTTCGATACCGATTACCACGAGTGGCAAGATTCGGCGCGCTCAATGCGTGGAGCTGTACCGGCACGACGAGTTCAACAGGTTGGACGTGTAGGGGTTCAAGCCAGGAAACTGGCGTCGCGGCGGCGCCGGTTTGTCGATATTGCGCAATCCGGCGGCGTTGCGCACGAGATGTTCGACTTTGGGGTACGTTCGGCTGACGACGACGAAGGCGGCATGATGAAGCGACTACTTCAGAGCATTATGCAACGTTCGAATCGCAATCCCGCGGCGGACGGTTGTTCGGCCGGTGAGTTGCTTCCCCCCAAGGAACTGCAGCGCTACGTTGGCGGCGCGGACGGCGAGTACAAGGAAATCGGAGATCGCGCCGTCGGCTACCTTGTTGATCTTTGTGGATTGCGGCCGGGTGATGCAGTGCTCGACGTGGGTTGCGGTTCAGGGCGGGCCGCGGAGCCGCTCACTCGCTATCTGAACCGCGACGGCCGTTATGCGGGCTTCGATATCTCTACCAAGGCAATCGAGTGGTGCAAACAGAACATCTCGCAAGCGCACCCCAACTTTGACTTCAGAGTCGTCGATGTCGAGAATTCGCTCTACAACCCGACCGGAAAATACCCGCCGGCTGAATTTCGCTTTCCATATCCGGATGCGTCGTTCGATGTGGTTTCTCTTACCTCGGTGTTCACACACATGTTCCCTGACGATGTTAACCACTACCTCGACGAGATCGTGCGCGTATTGAAGCCGGGCGGACGGTGCATGAGTACGTACTTTCTGCTGAACGACGAGTCGTTAGCCCTCATCAAGGCCGGAAAGCCGGTTTTCAAATTCAAGCATGAACGACCAGGCTATCGAACGACCGACGCCAAACGGCCTGAAGCGGCAATTGCGTTGCCGGAAGCCTTCATCAGGTCTCTTCATGAGAAATGTGGCCTCACGATCCAGGAGCCGTTGCGCTACGGGTCGTGGTGCGGGCGAACGGAATACGCGGACTTCCAGGACTTTGTGCTCGCGGTCAAACCAGCAAGCGCGTAGCTAGCGCATCATCTGGGATGTCTTCTCCCGGGTGGTCAAAAAGCAAGCAGCTCTTAGAAAATCAGCTGATCGCTGAATTGTTTGATATTGGCTTAAGGCCGCCGCTGTGGCGTTCGCTGTCGCCGTTGTCAGTGGGCGCGCAGCCTGGCAGATCGTTGGTTGGCAGCGTGGCGAGGCCAAACAGCGGCAGCGGGTGGCCGAGTAGATGATCGACTGGTTCGTTGCCGTTGCCGTTGCCGTTGCCGTTGCCGGTTTGCGCGCAATCGCGCAGATCATAGGCCGGCATGCTGGTGATTCCGAACAAGGGCAGTGAGTGCCCCGGCAGCAGGTCGATGTCGTGGACACCGTTGAGTTGACGTTGCGGCTTGTCGCTGGGAACGGGCTTGGCTTTGCTAGCAACGTGGTCCGTATTCGGGCCGGTGGCCCTTGGTGACGAGGCGACCGGGGGAGGTGCTTTGTGCCCAACGATACGTTTCGCCCGGTCTAGCAATACGTCGACTTTGTGTAGCTGCTGGCGTGGTTGAGGTTGCCGCACTGGTTGTTGTCCCAGCTGAGACGGCCACCAGTTGGCACGACCGATCAGTGCGGTCAAGGCTGGCACGGTCACCGTGCGCACCAGGAAGGTGTCTAGCACAATCCCGATTCCGATTGTGAAACCGGCCTGGGCCATAGTGTTGATGCTCGCCATTAATAGACCAAACATCGAAGCGGCGAAGATCAGTCCCGCCGATGTAATCACACCGCCGGTTGAGCCAACGGTGCGAATTACCCCGGTACGCACGCCATGCGGCGATTCGTCGCGGATTCTTGAGATGAGCAGCATGTTGTAATCAGCGCCGACTGCGACCAACAGTATGAACGATAAACCAGGCAGGCTCCAATGCATTTCCTGGCCCAAGATCAGTTGGAAGACAATGACACCGATTCCAAGGGCTGACAAATAGGAAATCAGCACTGAACCGATAAGGTAGAGGGGTGCGACGAGTGCGCGAAGCAGAATAGCCAGGATGAGAAACACAATGACGATCGTCGCGAAGACGATGTATAAGATATCGCTATTGTAGTAGTCGCGTGTGTCCCGGAGGCCGGTCGGAACTCCCAACAGATCTATCTTGGCGTCCGCCAATTCTGTGTTCGGCTGAGCAGACCTGGCGGTCTCTACAATCTCCTTGACCTGATCCATACCGTCAGTGGTGAATCCATTGAGCGCACTTTGTACGAGATATCGCGCTGCGTGCCCGTCGGGTGACAGGAAAATCTGGGCGCCTTTCTTGAATTCCTCCCTCGTCATGATCTCCGGAGGAATGTTGAAACCCGCCATCGAAGGTCGCTGCGCATCCTTCTTCATGCCGAGCAGGAAGTCGGAGGCCTGGTTGAGTCCCGAACCCATCCTTCTGGTCTGGTCGACCAACGCCTGCACGCCTTCGGCCAATGCTGCGCTGCCTTCGGCGAGGGCATTGGCTCCCTGCTGCATCTGAGACATCTTGGTCTCAAGGCCGTTGACCGCCCGCAAAGCGTTGACGGCTTGCTTCAGTTGCAGGTCGAGCGCGCGCACCGTCGTGCTGATCGTTTGGAATTCTCTTGTCTGCTGCAGGTTGCGAGCCAGCCCTGCGATCGAATCGAGGACTCCGTCGTTTTGTGCCTGCACCAACGCCCGCAACTCACCGCGCGACCTCCTGCAGGCGGGGTCTGCGTTGCAAACCGGGCTGGCGTCGAGGGCTTTCACCATCGGGTTGGCCCAGACAGCAGTCTGCTCGGCGTAAGCGATGGTTCCGCTCAGATCGTCGCCGAGCGCCCGCATGCGCCCCACCACATCAGCCGCGTTGTCGAGCTGATTGATCGTTTGGTCCCCGCCCATCAGGGCCTCCATGGCGCTCAGCGTGCTAACGAGGCCACTGACGCTGGAGACGGCGCCATTCACTTGGTCTCGGACCTCGGCCAGAGCGGTTGCCAATTGGTGGGCACCGCCGGTCAGCTGGTCGAGTTCACCTCCGTGGTCATCGATGGCGGTGGACACTTCGTTTAGTTTGCCGCCGATCTCACCCGCCTGAAACGAGATCTTGGTTTCTTTCAACGGCTCACCGTTGGGCCGGGTCAAGCCGCGCACCATCACGATGCCAGGCAGCTGGCTTATCCTGCGCGACATCATCTCGAGGTCGGCAAGAGCCGCTGGCGTACGCAGGTCACGGGGCGACTTGATGAACAGCGCCATAGGAGTCATCGAGTTCCTGGGGAAGTGGCGGTTCAAGGCGTCGTAGCCTTGGACGCTGTCGACGTCTTGCGGAACCGTCTTGAGGTCGTCGTAGTTGAATCGGATCAGGGCAGCGCTGCCGGCCAGGATGACGAGAACCACCAGACTGGCGACTAGGTGGATCTTGGGCCGGCGCACGATGCGTACTCCCGATCGCCGCCAGAACCGGGAAGTTAGGTCGCGTCGAGGTTTGATCCAACCACGTCGCCCGGTGAGTACCAGGATCGCGGGCAAGAAGGTTGTCGCGGCGAACAAAGACACCATGATCGAAACGGAAATTGCTGGGCCGACCGCAGAGAAAACTTCCAGCTTCGTGAATATCATCGCCAGGAACGTCACCGCAACTGTTGCCGCCGATGCGGCAATAACCTTGCCGATGGACAGCAACGCTTTCCGGACTGCCTGATCCGAACTTTCGCCGTGTCGAACGTAGTCGTGATAGCGGCTGATCAAAAAGACGGCATAGTCTGTTCCGGCGCCGATCATTACCGCAGTCATAAACACAATGCTCTGCATGTTCACGACCAGGCCGAATTCGGCGAGGGCGGACAAAACGCCCTGAGCGCTCACTACCGATATACCGATTGTTGTCAACGGTAAAAGGATGGTGACCAGATTTCTATAAACGATTATCAGAATGATCAGGACACTAAATATGGTGCAGACTTCGATCGTGTGTACGTCCGCCTCGCCAAGGGCCTGGAGGTCGGCTACGGTGGCTACGGGTCCGCTGAGGTTGGCGGTCAGCGAGGTTCCCGCAACGGTCTGTCTGACGATATTGCCTACGCGTATGAACGCCGCCTGAGTCTCGGGCGCCGGCGCGTCGCCGGGGAACTGGATCGGTAGGTTCCAGGCTTTCTTGTCTTTGCTTTCCAAGACCTCGCGCATGGCTGGTGTGCTGAGAAAGTCCTGAACAGACATCTTGTCCTGCGTGTCTTTGTGCAGGTTGTCGACTAGCTTGCGGTAGACGTCCTCATCGGCTGGCCCGAGCCCCTTCTCATTGGTCAAGATGACCATCAGGAGCGAGCCGCCTCCTGTTTGACCAAACGCCTCGCCCATCTCTCGTGTGGTGACCATTGTTGGGGCTTCGTCTGGTAGCGGCTTTTGTTCGCGCTGTGCAGCCTGTGCTTGCAGCGGCGGAAGCGCGAGCGTCAGGGCAGCGGCCAGCGCGATCCAGCACCCGACAACCAAAAGTGGCCATCGGACGACGAACTCGCCGACCCGGTCGAAGACCCCCCCGGGCTTGGCTTCGTCATGTGAGGCCGTCTGCCGTGCCACTCGATAACCGTACAAGCCGGCTCAATGCTCGCGTGGGGAAATCACAATTCCGCGGCTAACCGTGATGTTGCCGTTACTTTACTAAAGAACCGCTTTTGCTGCGCGATGAATTTCCTGGTCAGAGGCTTTTTCGACTGTCTATTGAAAGAGGTAGGTCCTCGGTCCGGGCGGCAACGTCCGGGCGTCCAATCGTTTACTGGGCGGTTCCAAACGTGCATGCACGTGCTGATCCGGGTCGGTTTCTTGAGGCGAGGTGACCGGCTGGGTAATCGCGCGGTTGTCTTCCAGCTCGGCTTGGGGCAGGACGGGACTCAACAAGCAACGTGCGGCCCCACTGTTCGCAACCGGTGGGCTTGCGCGGGTGCCGACGCCGGGCCCTGGGGCGATGACATCGCGCCCCAACGTTCTGGTCTAGTGAAACCCAGTCTGTCGACGTCGTCGAGGAGTCAGCCGATGGCTATGGCCACCTCCATGCTCGCCAGGTGGTTTCGGTTGCAGACAGGCCTCCCCGTGGTTGCGAGTGAGCTGCGGTGCTCAGCCAACGGTGCTGCGTCACACACCTTGGTGCGCGCGCTTCTCCAGTAAATCGGCGGCGGCGGCAACGGCGGCTGCCGGTTGGGCCATTCGAGTGGAGATTTGGCGGGCGCGGGCGACATATTCTGGGGAAAGAATGGAGCGCAACTCTGTGAGCAGCGACTTTGCGGTTATACGTGCGAAACGTCTGGCAGAGCCAACTTTCAGCCGTTGGACCGCACCCGCCCAGATGGGTTGGTCGGCCACATCCCAGAGAATCAAGGTGGGCATTCCGGCTCGCAGGCCCGCCGCAGTGGTGCCCGCGCCGCCGTGATGGACAACCGCGCGACAAGTAGGCAGGATAGCCGAGTAGTCAAGCAAACCAACGAGTTTCACATGATCAGAATCTGGAATGCTCGTTGTTTCGTCGGCGGCAGCGTAGATCAAGGCTCGTTCGCCTAGCTCCGCGCACACCGACGTGATCATCTCGACGGTGTCGCGGGGAGATTGGACTGGCGTGCTGCCAAACCCGAAGTAGATCGGTGGTTTGCCAGCGGCGATCCACGATTCGAGTTCCCTGTTAGGTTCGGTGTGCAGTTCCATGGTCAGCGCCCCGACAAACGGGCGCTGACCGTTCCACTCGGCCGCCAGGCCTGGAAACAAAACCGGGTCATAGGCCTGGATCTCGACGGATTCACATTCGACCATCCGCTGCGCCGCCGATGCTGTCGCCGCTGGTAAACCGAGTTCGTGCCGTTGCGTGCGATCGGCTTCCTTGCTGACGTATGAGTACAGGCGCCAAGACATCTTCATCGTCGCGCGCATCAAAAGTTGCGATGTCGGTATCGAAGGAATTGCGATTTGGCCGTTTACTCGCACTGGGAAGTGATGTATTGCGGCGAGCGGAATATCGTAGTATTCAGCGACATTCGCGACAACGCCATGGTATGTCTGGCCTGTCATCAACAGGTTGGCGTCGTCGGCTAATGCGGTCAGAGTGTGGCCCATTTCCGCCCAGCCTTCAACAAAAAGCTCCCTGCCCGCACGAACAAGATTGAGAGGGTTCTGCGCTTTGGTGAGGTTGCGGACGAAGGCGGCGACCGCGTCTATCTGTTCGCCGGAGTCTGGCCCATAGGCGACGGCAGTTAGGCCTGCGGACTCGACGAAGCCAACCAGATTGGGCGGCACCGCCATTCGGACTTCGTGCCCACGACGCTGCAACTCGACGCCAACCGTTGCGCAGGGCTCGACATCGCCACGAGTCCCGTGGACTGCCAGGACAAATCTCATCGGCACTTCATGGGTAGCGGCCCAGTCTCTCAATTTCCGGGAACGCAGCCGAGATTGATACCGTTCTCGGCTGTCTTTCACCTCTCATCGCAGGCGCCGCGGCCTCAGGCGTGTGCCGCCGCATCCTCATCGGGAGCTAGCTTTTCGTACAAAAGATCCGCCAAACTCCGCGCGGTGGTGTTGATGTTGGTTGCGGTGATGCGTATCCCAGATTCGGCTTCGAGATGCGTACGGAGTTCCTGGCTGCTTAGTGAGTCGAGGCCATACTCGGTCAGCAGACGGTCGGCATCAATGGTGCGACGCAAAATCAGACCGACTTGCTCAAGCACCATCCGTCGGATGCGAGTGGGCCACTCCTCGATCGGCAACTCGTTCAGCTCAGAAAGGAATTTACTCGTGCCCGAACGGTTTCCGCCGGCCGGCTGGAAGATTTGCGCGAACGGACTGCGCTGGGCAAAGGCTGTCAGCCATGGTGATTCGATAACCGGGGCGTAGCCGGTGAAACCGCGGTCGTGGCGCAGCAGCGCTTGGAACGCGTAGTCGCCTTCATCGGCGGTGATCGCTGTGTCGCGCCAGTAAGCGAAGGCGGTGCCTTCCCCGCCGAGCGCCAGGCTGTGACTGTTCTCGGCTTGGATCGCTGCTGCGCGACCGACGTCGGCCCACAATGCCCACGCGATCGAGGTGGCCGGTAGACCCTGGTTTCGGCGCCACAGAGCGAAGGCGTCCAGCCAGCTGTTGGCCGCCGCGTAGGCTCCCTGGCCCGGCGAGCCCAGCAGAGCGACTGCTGACGAGAACAAGCAGAACCAATCCAGGGGTTCAGCAATAGTGGCTTGGTGTAAGTTCCACGCACCGTAGACTTTCGGAGCCCAGTTGCGTTCTAGCAGCTCCTCGGTCATGGTGGCCACCATGGCGTTCTCGAAGACCGCGCCGGCGTGCAATACTCCACGCACCGGTAACCCACTGCAGGTAGCCACTCTCACCAAACGCTCAGCCGTGTCGGCCTCGGCTATGTCCCCGCACTCAACCGCGATGTCTGCGCCCATTGCCCGGATGAGTTCGATCGTCTCCAGCGCTTTGGCGGTTGGCTGGGAACGGGAGGTAAGCACAATACGGCCGCAGCCCGCCGCGGCCATCTTTTCGGCGAGAAATAGCCCGAGGCCACCGAGACCACCGGTGACGATGTAGGAACCGTCGTGCCGGAAAACCCGGGCCCGCTCGGGCAGCACCACGACGTTGCTGTGTCCGGCGTGTGGGACGTTGAGCACGAGCTTGCCTGTGTGTTCTGCGGCGCTCATCGCCCGGACAGCAGTCGCAGCGTCGCGAAGTGGGTAGTCGGTGGTTTCCAGTAGCGGCAGCTTGCCCTCCGCGACAAGCCGATACAGGTTCTCCAGCAGATCGCCAATCCGTTGAGGCCGGCTCTCTGCCATCAGCGCCAGATCGAGATAGTGGAAGGTGAGGTTGCGTCGGAACGGGAGCAGCCCGAGCCGGGTGTTGCGATAGACGTCTTGTTTGCCGATCTCCACGAACCGCCCACCGATGGAGAGCAGCTCAAGGCCGGCGCGTTGCGCCGGGCCGGGCAGCGAGTTGAGCACGATGTCGACGCCGTAGCCGTCGGTGTCGCGGCGGATCTGTTCGGCGAAGTCGATGCTGCGGGAGTCGTAGACGTGTTCGATTCCCATGTCGCGGAGCATTTGTCGGCGTTTCTCGCTGCCGGCGGTGGCGAAGATTTCGGCTTCGGCGGCGCGGGCGATCGCGATCGCGGCCTGTCCCACCCCTCCGGTGGCGGAGTGAATCAGCACGCGATCGCCTGCGGTGATCCTGGCCTGGTCGTGCAGCCCGTACCAGGCTGCGGTATAGGCGGTACTGATCGCGGCCGCCTGGTTGTCAGTTAGCCCCGGCGGCAACGTGGCGGCCAGGCGGGCATCACAGGTGACATACGTGGCCCAGCAACCGTTCTGGGAGAATCCGCCGACGCGGTCGCCGACCCGATGATCGGTGACGTCGGGCCCGACCGCGGTCACCACGCCAGCGAAATCCATTCCCAGTTGTGGCACTTGATTGTCGATGTCGGGATACCGGCCGAACGCGATGAGTACGTCGGCGAAGTTGATGCTGGACGCGGTGACTGCGACCTCGATCTCGCCGGGGCCTGGCGGGGTGCGGTCGAACGAGGTGAATTCCATCGACTGCAGGTCGCCGGGAGTGCGGATCTGCAGGCGCATGCCCTCACGTGCGTGATCCACCACCGCGGTACGACGCTCCTCGGGGCATAGCGGGCTGGGGCTTAGCCGGGCTGTGTACCACTGGTCGCTGCGCCAGGCAGTCTCATCTTCTTGCGACCCAGAGAACAGAAGTTGGCGTGCAACCGGTTCGGCGCAGGATTGTCCGTCGACGTCGATGTAGGTCGCATGTAGATGTGGGTGTTCGGCGCTGATCACTCGCAGCAGTCCGCGCAGTCCGCCTTGCTCGAGGTTGGCGTTGTCGTCGGGTAGCACCGTTTGAGCGTTTCTGGTCACGACATACAAACGCGGCACCTCACCCAACGCTTCCGGGAGCTCGCGGGCGATGCGCAGCACATGTTGTACATATTCAAGACCGTGGACACTCGACTGCTGGTCTGGCTTGTTGTTTTTGGGTGCGGTGAGTACGACTACGCCGGTGAATGCGCCGGCTTCAAGCTGGTCGTGTAGTTGTTTGGCTTGGGCCGCGTGGTCGGCGTGGTTTGGCCAGGACATGGTCGTGCATTGGGCGCCATGCAGTTTGAGCGCATCGGTGAGTTCTGTGGTGAGGATGTCGGCTGCATCGGAGGTGCTGATCAGCAGCCAGGCGCCAGGATCGTCGTGGTTGTCTTCGGGTAGTTCGCGGTGCTGCCAGTCGATGGTCAGCAACCGTTCGTTGAGCACGCGTTCGCGCTCGCTGCTTTGTGAAGCGCCGGTGCCGATCTGTAGGCCGCGTACGGCCAGCAAGACGGTGCCGTGTTCGTCTAGGACGTCGAGGTCTGCTTCCACTCCTGAACTGCACGCGGTCACCGTCGTGTGGCAGTAGCGGGCGTTGCGAGCTGGGCCGTAGCTGCGCAGTCTGCGGATTCTGAGCGGTAATAGCCGCCCTCCGTTGTCGGCGTTGCGGATGCTGGGGTGTGCGGCTACCGACTGGAAGCATGCATCCAGCAGAGCCGGGTGCACGCCGTAGGCGCCCTGTTGTGACCGGATCGAGCCAGGCACGCTAACTTCGGCCAGCACCGAGTCGCCGGGTCCTTCGGTGGTGTGTGCGGCGGCCAGACCTGCGAAGGCCGGACCAAATCGACGACGACCCTGTTGGTCCATCCACTGACGAAGGTCATCGCCATCCACCTGGCGCGGATGGCACGCGAGTAGGTCGGCTATGTTCTGCGTGGCTGGGAGGTTCTCGTCGTCGGCGGCGTGCAGCACAGCCGATGCCTGTCGGGAGCGTTCGCCGTCCTGGCTGGTTTCCACCGTGAATGGGGCGACACCGGGTGCTTCTACTGTTGCGGTGACGCCGATCGGAGTTTTGTCGTCGAGGAGCAGCATCTTCTCGAAGCGGACGTCGCGGACTTCGGACCTCTCGCCGAGAACCGCTCGCGCCGCGGCCAACGCCATCTCACAGTGGACTGCGGCCGGGAGAACCGTCGCATCACGTATTTGGTGGTCGCCCAACCACGGGTGCGCTTCGGTACCGACATCGCCCTGCCAAGCGTGGCGCTCCGGCTCCTCCTCCAATCGAACGTGCGCACCCATCAACGGGTGCGCCGAAACCGTACAGCTACCGTGTGCCCGGGACTCGCCGCCGCCGCGGGACAGGAGCAGCCGGCGTTGAGTCCAGCTGGGCAGTGGCGCGTCGACGAGGTGTCCGTTGGGGTAGAGCGTGGAGAAGTCGATGGCGGCGCCTGCGGCGTGTAGGTCGCCCACGAGTTTGCGCAGCCCGTGTGGCAGTGGCTGGTCGCGTCGCATGCCGGCCAGAGCCGCCACGGACGTGTCGAGGCTGTGCGCGGTTTGATCGACGGCGTGGGTTAGCAGTGGGTGTGGGGACAGTTCGGTGAAGACGCGGAAGCCGTCTTCGAGTGCGGCTTGCACTGCTGCGGCGAAGCGCACCGTGTGACGCAGGTTGTCTACCCAGTAGCCGGCGTCGCAGTAGGGCTCCTCGCGGGGGTCGAACGAGGTCGCCGAGTAGTAGGCGACGTCGGGTTCTTGGGGGGTGATGTCGGCCAGGATCTCCTCGAGTTCATCGAGGATCGGGTCGACCTGTGGCGAGTGCGATGCCACGTCGACGGCCACCTCGCGGGCCATCACGTCACGCTCTTCCCAGGCGGCGACGAGGTCGTGCACGGTCTGGGTTGCTCCACCGATGACGGTGGATTGCGGTGAGGCCACCACCGCCACCACCGCATCGTTGACCCCACGCGATACCAGTTCTGTAATCACTTGCTGGGCGGGTAGTTCCACCGATGCCATTGCTCCGCAACCGGCGATACGGGTCATCAGTTTCGAGCGGCGGCAGATGACACGCACCCCGTCGTGAAGCGACAGCGCTCCGGCGACTACGGCTGCGGCGGACTCGCCCAGGGAGTGACCGATGACCGCGCCGGGTGTGACGCCGTGTGCTTTCATCGTGGCGGCCAGTGAGACTTGCATGGCGAACAGGGTGGGTTGCACCCGGTCGATGCCGGTGACGACCTCGGCGGCGGTCATTGCTTCGGTTACCGAGAATCCGGATTCGGCGGCGATCAGTGGTTCGATGCTGGCTACTGTTGCGGCGAAGACCGGCTCGTTGGCCAGCAGGTCAGCGCCCATGGCTGCCCACTGTGAGCCTTGTCCGGAGAATATCCATACCGGGCCCCGGTCGTCTTGGCCGACTGCGGGTGGGTAGGGGATTTCGTCAGTGGCGACGTCACGCAGGGCCTCGGTTAGCTCGGCTGTGGTGCTGGCCAGCACGGTTGTTCGGACCGGCCGGTGTCCACGTCGGCGGGTGAGCGTGTAGGCCAGATCCGATGCCGCCAGGTCTGGGCCCTGGGCGTGTACCCAGTCGGCAAGGCGGCCGGCGGTTTGGCGCAGGCCGTCCTCTGAACTCGACGACAGCGGGAACAGCAGTGCGTCGCTGATAGCGGTGGTGGTTTGGGTGGCAGCGGTTGTTGCGGGTTCGGGGGCTTGTTCGACGATGGCATGCACGTTGGTGCCCGAGAAGCCATAGGACGATACCGCGGCGCGGCGGGGGGCGTGCTGACTGTTTTTGGGCCACGGTGTGTTTTCCTGTGGCACAAACAGTTCGGTGTCGATTTGGGCGAGTTCGTCGGGCAGGCTGGTGAAGTGCAGATTCTGCGGAACCACGCCGTGTTGCAGGGCCAGGACCGTTTTCATTAGCCCCAATGCGCCTGCGGCTGACTGGGTGTGGCCGAAATTGGTTTTCACCGACCCGAGGGCGCAGGGGCCGTTGCTGCCATAGACCTCGGCCAGGCTGGAGTATTCAATGGGATCCCCCACCGGCGTGCCCGGGCCGTGGGCTTCGACCATGCCGACGGTGTCTGGGTCCACGTCGGCGGCAGCTAACGCGGCGTGATAGGCCGCTGTTTGCGCCTCGGCTGACGGTGTCACGATGTTGACGGTGTGGCCGTCCTGGTTGGCGGCTGTGCCGCGCACGACCGCCAGGATCCGGTCACCGTCGGCCAGGGCGTCCGGCAACCTCTTCAGCAACAGCATGACAGCGCCCTCGCCAGGCACGAAGCCATCCGCGGCGACATCGAACGCATGACAGCGACCGCTGGCAGACAGCATTCCTATGGCTGAACCTGACGAGCCTTTGCGCGGCTCGAACATTACCGAGGCGCCACCGGCGAGCGTAATGTCGCTTTCGCCGTCATGCAGGCTGCGGCAGGCTAGATGAACAGCGGCCAGGCCGGACGAACAGGCGGTGTCAACTGTCATTGCCGGACCTTGCAGTCCCATTGTGTAGGCGATACGCCCCGACCCCATGGCGAAGCTGTTGCCCATGTATCCGTAGGGGCCCTCCAGCGCCTCGGAATCGGCGTGCACGAACTGATAGTCGTCATGCATCAACCCCACGAACACGCCCGTCTGCAGACGGGCCAGCGTGTCACGGGTTAGACCACTATGCTCCATGGCCTCCCAAGAGGCCTCCAGCAGCAAGCGGTGCTGCGGATCCATCGCTGTCGCTTCTCTTTCGGTGATGCCGAAGAACTCGGGATCAAAGTCGGCGACGTTGTCCAGGAACGAGCCCCACCGACAAACCGACCGGCCAGGCACACCAGGTTCGGGATCGTAATACTCGTCTACGTCCCAGCGGTTCGGCGGAACCTCGGTGACCAGATCGTCGCCGCGCAGCAACGCCTGCCACAACAGGTCGGGGGAGTCGATGCCCCCCGGCAGCCGACACGCCATACCAATGACGGCAACCGGCGTAGCACCTGTCTTATCCACGGTCGTTCACCTTTCGCTACCCGTGCTCTTAGTTCCTATCAGTGGATTTGCGTTCGCATCGACGATTCGGGGAAGCCGTTCCAAACGGATCCGGTTGTCAGGCGTCATCGCTGCGTAGCGCGTGATCGACGCCCTTGGGTGGCGTCTTAGGACTGGTGTAAAAACGCTGGGCGCATGTTCCTGGTGGTCATGTTACGCGGCGGTGGTGTCGGTCGTGGTTGTTGTGGTGGGGGGATGCAGTGGGCGGGGTGGCTCGAGCAGTTGGTGGCGTAGTTCTTGGAGGTGGCGGCTGGTCGCTGATGTTTGGGTGACTCCGCGCCAGCCGCGGCTGGCGCGGTCGAGGACGGCCCATACCAGCGACAGACAGCTGGTTTCGCCGGGTAGGCGGCCGATGACCTTGACCCGGCGACGGGATTCTCCGAAGGTGCGTTCGATGAGGTTGGAATGGCGGATGCGTGTCCAGTGTTGGCGGGGGAAGCGCAAATGCACGCTCAGCGAGGCGAAGTCGTTGGCCAGGCAAGCGACCGCGGCTGGGTAGAGCCCGCGGTATGTGGTGGTGAACTCCTCGGCGCGGCGGGTGGCTTCATCCACGGCCTGCTGGCCGGGTGGCTGGTCAATGTCATCGAAGATCGACCAGAACGCGGCTTTGATCTCGTCCTGGACCGCGACAGGTGTCTTGGCGATGACGTTACGGCAGCGATGGATCAGACACCGCTGACGCAGGCTTGCCGGAAACGTGGTCTCCCATGCGGCGATCAGGCCCGGCGCCCCGTCGGAGATGCCCAGTAGCGGCGGGCGTAGTCCCCGGTTCCTCAGGTCAGCCAAGAAGTCGGCCCACGCATCAGCCGACTCCGCTGCGGCTGGGGCCAGCCCAATAAACAGGGGCTTGCCGTCGGTGCAGATGCCCCAGGCGGCCAGCACCGGCTCGGCCGGGGCGTTGGGATGCATCCGAAAGTTCGAGGCATCCAAGAACAGGTAGTCCAACACCAGCTCATCAAGGCGTCGAGACGACCACGCAGCGAACTCGTCTTTGATGGCCGCACAAATCCGGCTCACCGTCGAGCGCGACAACGCCGCCTGCGAGCCCAGCACCTCGGCCAACGCGGCCTCGATGTCGCGATCCGACAAACCGCGCACCCATCCCGAAATCACCAACGCCTCCAGAGCGTGGGTGCGCGTCACCCCGGCACCGAATAGCCGCGAACAGAACCGCTCGTCGGTGTCGCGTAGTTTCGGGCGGCATAATTCGACCGAGCCCATCGTGGTCTTCACCGTCGCCGGCGGTTGATACCCATTGCGGTACCCGCCCGGGCCGTCCTGAACCCGACGCTGGTGACGGGCTCGGCCCAACACTGCTTCTACCTCGGCCTCCACGGCGACCTGAAACACCAGACGCACCGATAACCGCCCGACCTCCTCCAAAATCTCGGTCAACGGCCGCTCGGTCGCGGCGAACAACTGATCCATCTCAACACGCACACGCTCAATCGGCGATACTCGCTTGGTCACGGGCGTAGCCCCTCCTTCATAGCTTTCGTCGGTTGCGACGGAACCTACGCCCGTGACCATTTACACCAGCGATGAGACGCGACCCTTTCGTCGGTTGCGACGGAACCTACGCCCGTGACCATTTACACCAGCGATGAGACGCGACCCGCCCTTGCGGCGTCGAAACCAACTCTGTAGTTAGTGAAGTGATCAGCAGCGTAATCGTTTGCCGCCTCGCATGTGGAAAAATCGTGCGAACGTACCATAAGTTTGCTGCGGATAGCGCGGGGGTGGCGCTGAGGCCCTTTCGCAAAGACATGCTTCGTTGGGCTTACCTGTTGATTCCACGACGCGCGGTCGTTGGCTCTCGACCCACCCCAGATGAGGATCCTATCCATGCATCGCGCTGAGACGCTATAGCGCGAGCCAGGGTGACGGACCAGATGGCCAAGCATGCCGCCGGACCGAATCAAACCTGACAGCGCATATTTTGGGCGGTGCTCGTGGAATGGTGATTCGCCGTACGACGGCGCAGAAGCCGTGATCCGCTCGCTATTCGTCACGATCTGCCACCGTTTGTTGTTCAATCCAGAGCTGAGGAGTACTTGTAGGGGTTGAGGCCGCCGCGCGCACACCCGCCCGGCAATTGCCAGACTATGAATCAATGGTGCGCGCCGCCGGCTTTGCGCTAGCCAGGTTTGCGGCCTAATCGTTTAGTAGGGATTGGTTACCGGTCCGGGTGTTGGTGACCGGGGCCTGTTTCTTGCGGGATCTGCCGTCAGGTGACGTCTGGTGTTCCCGTCGTTCGACGACTTGAGAAAGAGCGGCGCGTCTGGCGGCAGGTCTTGTCGGGTTGGTGGTGAGATTCCGTTGCCCGAGCCCGTCGCAGGGGTGACTTCCTGATGGTTGTTCTCGAGCCTTGAGCTCTTCGACAGAACGAAGTCCTGCGATGTGCTGGAGTCACGGACGGCTAGTGAGATGACGGACCTTGGAGTCCCGCGATTAGGGCGCCGCGTGAGTCCACCGGTAACGGCGCAACCATCCACCGACGAAAAAGTGAGGACGTCTTGGGCTTGTTTTGTGGAATCGACTGGGCTACTGAGCATCACGATGTTGCTGTGGTTGATGACGACGGGAGGGTGGTAGCCCGTGCACGGCTGGGCAATGATGCGGCCGGGTTCGCGCAGCTGTTGACGTTGCTGGCTGAGGCCGGTGACAGTGCCGCTGATCCGATACCAGTGGGGATGGAAACTGATCGTGGCCTGTGGGTGGCGGCGCTGCGAGAAACTGGCCGGGTGATTTATCCGATCAACCCGTTGGCGGCTTCGCGGTATCGGGCACGGTATGCGGTGTCGGGGGCCAAATCCGATGGTGCCGACGCGGTGCTGCTGGCCAATATTGTGCGCACCGACCCCGGCGCGCACCGCCCATTGCCCGCCGACACCGAGTTGGCCCAGGCGATCCGGGTGCTGGCCCGCGCTCAGCAAGACGCGGTATGGGCACGTCAACACATCGGCAACCAGATTCGCGATGTGCTCAAAGATTTCTACCCGGCGGCCATCACCGCGTTCGCCGACCTGCCCGAGGGCGGGCTGGCTCGTCGAGATGCGCGCACCATCTTGGCTGCTGCACCAACCCCCACCCAGGCGACCAAGCTGACCCCGGCCCGACTGCGCCGACTGCTGGCCAAGGCCGGCCGCCGCCGCCATCTCGACCGTGACATCGAACGGTTGCGGGAGGTGTTCACCGACACCTACCTGCACCAACCACCGGTCGTGGAGAACGCGATGGGTATCCAATTGGCAGGGCTGCTGGGTCAGTTCGAGGCTGCCTGCACCACTGCTGCTGATCTCGCCGAGGCGGCAACCGCCCATTTTGAGCAGCACCCGGACTCCACGATCATCACCAGCTTCCCCGGACTGGGGAACCTGGCCGGTGCCCGGGTACTCGCCGAGATCGGTGATGACCGCGCCCGCTTCACCGACGCCCGCGGACTGAAAGCATTCGCCGGAGCCGCGCCGATCACCCGCGCCAGCGGCAAGAAAACCCTCGTGTTGCACCGCCATATCAAGAACCGGCGCCTGGCCGCCGTGGGTCCCATCTGGGCTTTGGCATCGCTGCGCGCCTCGCCGGGCGCCCGTCGCCACTACGACACCCGCCGCGCCGCAGGAGACTGGAACCACCAAGCCCAACGACATCTGTTCAACAAATTCCTCGGCCAACTCCACCACTGCCTGCAAACCGGCCAGCACTACACCGAACATCTAGCCTTTCCACCTCCTCCCTCGCTCGTGGCTTGACTTTTAACTTCGTGAGGTGAGATGTCTTTCTTTCTAATCGTTTAGTAGGGATTGGTTACCGGTCCGGGTGTTGGTGACCGGGGCCTGTTTCTTGCGGGATCTGCCGTCAGGTGACGTCTGGTGTTCCCGTCGTTCGACGACTTGAGAAAGAGCGGCGCGTCTGGCGGCAGGTCTTGTCGGGTTGGTGGTGAGATTCCGTTGCCCGAGCCCGTCGCAGGGGTGACTTCCTGATGGTTGTTCTCGAGCCTTGAGCTCTTCGACAGAACGAAGTCCTGCGATGTGCTGGAGTCACGGACGGCTAGTGAGATGACGGACCTTGGAGTCCCGCGATTAGGGCGCCGCGTGAGTCCACCGGTAACGGCGCAACCATCCACCGACGAAAAAGTGAGGACGTCTTGGGCTTGTTTTGTGGAATCGACTGGGCTACTGAGCATCACGATGTTGCTGTGGTTGATGACGACGGGAGGGTGGTAGCCCGTGCACGGCTGGGCAATGATGCGGCCGGGTTCGCGCAGCTGTTGACGTTGCTGGCTGAGGCCGGTGACAGTGCCGCTGATCCGATACCAGTGGGGATGGAAACTGATCGTGGCCTGTGGGTGGCGGCGCTGCGAGAAACTGGCCGGGTGATTTATCCGATCAACCCGTTGGCGGCTTCGCGGTATCGGGCACGGTATGCGGTGTCGGGGGCCAAATCCGATGGTGCCGACGCGGTGCTGCTGGCCAATATTGTGCGCACCGACCCCGGCGCGCACCGCCCATTGCCCGCCGACACCGAGTTGGCCCAGGCGATCCGGGTGCTGGCCCGCGCTCAGCAAGACGCGGTATGGGCACGTCAACACATCGGCAACCAGATTCGCGATGTGCTCAAAGATTTCTACCCGGCGGCCATCACCGCGTTCGCCGACCTGCCCGAGGGCGGGCTGGCTCGTCGAGATGCGCGCACCATCTTGGCTGCTGCACCAACCCCCACCCAGGCGACCAAGCTGACCCCGGCCCGACTGCGCCGACTGCTGGCCAAGGCCGGCCGCCGCCGCCATCTCGACCGTGACATCGAACGGTTGCGGGAGGTGTTCACCGACACCTACCTGCACCAACCACCGGTCGTGGAGAACGCGATGGGTATCCAATTGGCAGGGCTGCTGGGTCAGTTCGAGGCTGCCTGCACCACTGCTGCTGATCTCGCCGAGGCGGCAACCGCCCATTTTGAGCAGCACCCGGACTCCACGATCATCACCAGCTTCCCCGGACTGGGGAACCTGGCCGGTGCCCGGGTACTCGCCGAGATCGGTGATGACCGCGCCCGCTTCACCGACGCCCGCGGACTGAAAGCATTCGCCGGAGCCGCGCCGATCACCCGCGCCAGCGGCAAGAAAACCCTCGTGTTGCACCGCCATATCAAGAACCGGCGCCTGGCCGCCGTGGGTCCCATCTGGGCTTTGGCATCGCTGCGCGCCTCGCCGGGCGCCCGTCGCCACTACGACACCCGCCGCGCCGCAGGAGACTGGAACCACCAAGCCCAACGACATCTGTTCAACAAATTCCTCGGCCAACTCCACCACTGCCTGCAAACCGGCCAGCACTACACCGAACATCTAGCCTTTCCACCTCCTCCCTCGCTCGTGGCTTGACTTTTAACTTCGTGAGATGTCTTCCTAAGGTCGATCGTGTAGCACATTTTCAGGCGGCACCAGGGCCATTAGTCCTTGGGTGCGAGGGTTTAGCAAAGTTATTGGCGGCGCATCGCGTCATGACGTCGTCTACTGGGGTCAGCGGGAAAGCGATCTTGATAGTGGCCGAGGCCTTCGGTCGGCGGTGGCAAATGACAGCCTCCGCGGCAGCCTCCCGCGCTTGATTCTCGGTGCGCGGGCGTGTTCCGAGCAATCCTGTCCGGTTGAGTGAAGGTCTGACGTCTATGTGTTTGAGGACTAAAGCCCCACGATTGGAGGCAGGGTCGCGTCTCATCGCTGGTGTAAATGGTCACGGGCGTAGGTTCCGTCGCAACCGACGAAAGCTATGAAGGAGGGGCTACGCCCGTGACCAAGCGAGTATCGCCGATTGAGCGTGTGCGTGTTGAGATGGATCAGTTGTTCGCCGCGACCGAGCGGCCGTTGACCGAGATTTTGGAGGAGGTCGGGCGGTTATCGGTGCGTCTGGTGTTTCAGGTCGCCGTGGAGGCCGAGGTAGAAGCAGTGTTGGGCCGAGCCCGTCACCAGCGTCGGGTTCAGGACGGCCCGGGCGGGTACCGCAATGGGTATCAACCGCCGGCGACGGTGAAGACCACGATGGGCTCGGTCGAATTATGCCGCCCGAAACTACGCGACACCGACGAGTGGTTCTGTTCGCGGCTATTCGGTGCCGGGGTGACGCGCACCCACGCTCTGGAGGCGTTGGTGATTTCGGGATGGGTGCGCGGTTTGTCGGATCGCGACATCGAGGCCGCGTTGGCCGAGGTGCTGGGCTCGCAGGCGGCGTTGTCGCGCTCGACGGTGAGCCGGATTTGTGCGGCCATCAAAGACGAGTTCGCTGCGTGGTCGTCTCGACGCCTTGATGAGCTGGTGTTGGACTACCTGTTCTTGGATGCCTCGAACTTTCGGATGCATCCCAACGCCCCGGCCGAGCCGGTGCTGGCCGCCTGGGGCATCTGCACCGACGGCAAGCCCCTGTTTATTGGGCTGGCCCCAGCCGCAGCGGAGTCGGCTGATGCGTGGGCCGGCTTCTTGGCTGACCTGAGGAACCGGGGACTACGCCCGCCGCTACTGGGCATCTCCGACGGGGCGCCGGGCCTGATCGCCGCATGGGAGACCACGTTTCCGGCAAGCCTGCGTCAGCGGTGTCTGATCCATCGCTGCCGTAACGTCATCGCCAAGACACCTGTCGCGGTCCAGGACGAGATCAAAGCCGCGTTCTGGTCGATCTTCGATGACATTGACCAGCCACCCGGCCAGCAGGCCGTGGATGAAGCCACCCGCCGCGCCGAGGAGTTCACCACCACATACCGCGGGCTCTACCCAGCCGCGGTCGCTTGCCTGGCCAACGACTTCGCCTCGCTGAGCGTGCATTTGCGCTTCCCCCGCCAACACTGGACACGCATCCGCCATTCCAACCTCATCGAACGCACCTTCGGAGAATCCCGTCGCCGGGTCAAGGTCATCGGCCGCCTACCCGGCGAAACCAGCTGTCTGTCGCTGGTATGGGCCGTCCTCGACCGCGCCAGCCGCGGCTGGCGCGGAGTCACCCAAACATCAGCGACCAGCCGCCACCTCCAAGAACTACGCCACCAACTGCTCGAGCCACCCCGCCCACTGCATCCCCCCACCACAACAACCACGACCGACACCACCGCCGCGTAACATGACCACCAGGAACATGCGCCCAGCGTTTTTACACCAGTCCTAAGACGCCACCGGAGGCAGCCGATTGGATAGTGTTTTCGGTGATGGAGGGAGAACGAGATGAGTGGACCCGTGAAAGGACGCGGCATTGTCGTCGGCGTCGATGGATCGGCTGCATCTAATGCCGCGGTCTGTTGGTCGGCGCGTGATGCAGCCATGCGGAATATCCCATTGACCTTGGTTCATATGGTTCACTCGACGGTGCCGGCGTGGCCCGAGATGCCGATTTCAGGTGGAATCGCGGTGTGGCAAGAAGAGGATGGGCGCCAGGTTCTCGAACACGCGGCCAAGATCGCCGAAGATGTTGTGAAGACCGGACGGAAGATTGCTATCAAGACCGAGCTGCGGTGTTCGCCTCCGGTGCCGACGCTGGTTGAACTTTCCGAAGACGCCGAGATGATAGTCGTTGGCAGTTATGGGCGCGGAGCGGTCGCCCGGGTTTTGCTGGGTTCGGTTAGCTCTGCTGTGGTGCGGCGGGCGAGCTGCCCTGTCGCAGTCATTCGGGAGGACGATTCGCCCCAGCCGCACGCGGCTCATCCGGAACGAGCTCCCGTGCTGTTGGGTATTGATGGCTCGCCGGTCTCGGAGCTTGCGACGGCGATTGCGTTCGATGAAGCGTCGCGTCGGGGGGCTGAGCTCAGAGCAGTCCACGCGTGGAGTGATATTGAGGCGGTCGAAATCCCGGGCTTGGACTGGCCGACGGTGAAGGCGGAAGCGGAGCGGATTCTGGCTGAACGTCTCGCAGGCTGGCAGGAGCGCTACCCCGATGTTCGGGTGCATCGCCTTGTTGTGTTCGCCGGCCCGGCGCGCCAGTTGGTTAAACAGTCAGAATCTGCCCAGCTGGTCGTTCTTGGCAGTCACGGTCGAGGCGGCTTCGCTGGCATGCTGCTGGGCTCGGTCAGTAACGCGCTCATTCACTCGCTGCGCACGCCGGTTATCGTGGCGCGTCCTGTCTAAGAGCGAATGGCGAAATGTTCAACGTACCAACGTGTCTAACGCGATAGAGGGGGAAATTTCTATCGACAGGAACGCCGAGTCGGCGTCGACGGACGTCGTTCCTTGCTTCGATGTGCACGAAACCCATACCGGGGTAGTGTTCCTTGCCGGCGATCGCGTGTTCAAGGCCAAGAAGCCGGTATTGACTGACTTTCTTGATTTCCGCACCACCGAGCAGCGTGAACGCGCGTGCGTCCGGGAGGTCGAGCTGAACAGCCGACTGTCCGCGCGCAGCTATCTTGGAGTCGCGCATCTCAGCGACCCCACCGGAGGAGCTAGCGAACCTGTGGTCGTCATGCGCCGATATCGTGACCATGATCGGTTGGCATCGTTGGTTGCGCGCGGCCAGTCCGATGCATCCGTGCATGGTGTGCTGGACGCTATCGCCGATGTATTGGCCAAATTTCACAAGCGTGCCGACCGAAGTCCGAGGATCAGCGCCCAGGGCGAAGTCGGCGCGATCGATTCACGCTGGCGCGAGAATCTATCGGAGCTTAGCCGCAAAGTAGGCGTGCCGGGTTCTGAGGTGTCTTCCGAGTTGATCGAGCGGGTCCGGCATTTGGCAGCCGAGTTCCTTTCGGGGCGGGCGCAGGTTTTCACTCGCCGGATCGAGGAAGGCTGCATTGTCGACGGCCATGCTGATCTGCTCGCCGACGACATCTTTTTTGCAGACGGAGAACCTGCGCTGCTCGACTGTTTGGAATTCGATGACGAACTTCGATACGTCGACCGCATCGACGACGCGGCCTTCCTGGCCATGGATTTGGAATTCTTGGGCCGTAAAGACCTCGGTGACTATTTCCTCGATCGCTATGCTGCGTACTCGGCTGATACGGCGCCGCATTCGCTACGGGACTTCTACATTGCCTATCGCGCGGTGGTTCGGGCGAAAGTCGACTACGTGCGGCTTTCGCAGGGTAAATCGGAGTCTGCGGCTGATGCAGCCCGGCATCTGAATATTGCTGCGCGGCACCTCGAGTATGGGGCAATTCGGCTGGCGCTCGTCGGAGGAAATCCCGGCACTGGCAAGTCGACGCTAGCGCGTGCTCTCGCCGAAAAAGTTGGAGCGCAGGTCATCTCAACTGATGACGTGCGTCGGGAACTCAAGGAGTTAGGCGCCATCGCTGGAGAACCAGGTGTTCTGGATACTGGGCTCTACAGTCTGGAAAACGTCACAAAGGTTTACCAAGCAGCGTTGCGCCGAGCGGACTTATCTTTGCGCAGTGGGAATTCGGTTATTCTCGATGGTACCTGGCAAGATCCGCAGCTTCGTGCGCACGCTCGTCGTATTGCGAGTGAAACGAACTCGGCCGTAATGGAACTCATATGTTCGGCGAGGGCCGAGATGGCCAGCGAAAGAATCGAGACACGGGCTGCGGGTAACTCTGAGGCTACTCCTGAAATCGCTACGGCCCTAGCTTCTCGACAGAATGCTTGGGACAAAGCGTACCGAATAGACACGTCGCAGCCACTGGAGGTTTCGGTGCAGAAGGCGCTTGATGTCTGGCATCGAGCGATCTGATGCGTTTGGCCGCTCGATCCGACTAGCTGTGGCGCCTGATTCTGAGCGCGGAAGTGATCATCGGGACCTGTAGCGGTAACCGGGCCACGGCGAGCATGCGCATCGGCCAGGGTTTGCGCCACCACAACCGGCACATGTTGAGGTTGGCGGGGAAGACGGCCACGAACAGCGCAACAGCCGCCGATGCGCCGAGTCGGCGGGCGCTTGGCACAAGTAGCAATGCTCCGATCGATACTTCGGCGAGTCCCGACGCGTAGGTATACCAGCGCGGGTTCCCGGGCAGCTCGGCCGGGACGATGTCGTCGAACGGTTTCGGCGCCAAGAAGTGGGCGGTACCCACGCCGATCAAAAGAGCTGCGATTCGGTATGCGGCAGTCTGGTTGGCGTCACGGTGAATGGGTGCTGCGGTGGTCATGCACATATTGTGCACTCGTCGATGGCCATGCACTGGATCTCAGCGTTGTGGGCACCGACGTAGGTCGCCGCACCGCTGCGACGTCCTTGGAAAATCACAGCACTAGACTGCTCAGTTGATGGCCATCCGGCGTGCCGTTCTTCTTATTGCCGATATCGGCGGCTACACGCGTTACATGCGTTGGAATCGTTTGCACCTGGCCCACGCCCAGCAGACGGTCGCCGGGCTGCTTGAGGCGGTAATCGATGCCGGAAAAGGTCTGAAGCTGGCGAAGCTGGAGGGTGACGCGGCGTTTTTCTGGGCGCCGGATGGCAACGCCGAAGTAATCGTGCGTGAACGGCTTCCGATGATCCGTCGGTCGTTTCTGGCCCGGCGCGAAGCAATGAAAATTGAGCACCCTTGTGACTGTGAAAGTTGTGTCCAGCGTGACCAGCTTTCACTGAAGTTCGTTGTCCACCAGGGAGACGTGGCTGAGCAGAAGGTGAAACGTCGCGTCGAGCTGGCCGGCGTCGATGTCATCCTCGTACACCGCATGCTGAAGAACGAGGTGCCGGTTTTGGAATACGTGCTGATGACCGAAGCTGTGGCAAAGGATCTCGGCGAGCCGCTGCGCCTTCTGTTGACACCGCTGGCTCATGACTTTGAAGGTATCGGACCAACTGCCACCGCTTACCTCGACTTCGCGACGTCCGAAGTGCTACCGACAGCGCCAGAAAGAGGCTTTTGTGGCAGCTTGGCGGCGAAGCTGAAGTTCGAGTTGGGCGCTTTGCCGTTCGCGCTGGGCATCAAGAAACCTGGTGCCGGCTTCCGTAGTCTGGGCCGTCGTGTCGGCGACGAGCCGCCACCATAGCCAGACCGGCCACAGCTCGGCTAGCCCGCCGAACTGTGACGAGTCGTTCTTGGGTTGTCGGCGTGGCGTCCGGCCGAGCCTTTGGTAGTGCCAGATGCGATTCAGTTCATGGTCTGTTGCCAAGAGAGAATTCGTTGGGCTAGTTCTGGTCCGCTGTCCTCTTGGATGAAGTGGCTGGCCTTGATGCGGGCGTGTGGTTGGCCCGCGGCGCCGGGTATGTGCTCGATCAAAGGGCGGTCTGCTTTCCCGAGGATGGGATCGCGATAGCCGAAGATGGCAAGAAACGGCTTCTCCCATTTGCCCAGGGCCTCCCAGGCAGCCCGGTTGGCCGGAATGGCGGGATCGTTGGGTGAGGTGGGCACCAATTGCGGGAATATGCGAAATCCGGCCTTGTAGGTCTTGTCAGGGAAAGGTGCATCGTAACCAGCCCGCACATCGGCGGGAACTTTGTGCACGGTGCCGAAGTTGACCAAGCGACCGGCAGGTAGCACGGGGGAGTATCGGGCGAAAGCGCGCCACGCGTAGAAGGCGGGTGGAGTGCGTTGTCGCGCGGTGGGAAGGAAACCGTTCGCGACCACCAAGCGCGCGATCCGGTCACTCAGCTCGGCGGCGATGCGGAGACCGATCAGCGATCCCCAGTCCTGTACGAACAGCGTGACGTTGTTAAGGTCGAGGCTTTCGAACCATGACGTCACCCACTCGACGTGACGCAGGTAGCTGTAGTCCTCCACTCGGGTGGGCTTGTCGGAGCGGCCGAAGCCGATCAGATCCGGCGCCAGTACGCGGCTGCCGGCGTCAACGAGCGGTGGGATCATCGTGCGGTACAGATAGCTCCAGGTGGGCTCGCCATGCAGCAGCACGATCGGCGCGGCGTCAGACGGGCCTTCGTCGAGGTAATGCATCCGTAGTGGTTGGGTGTCGCTGGCCGCCACATCAACGTACCGCGCCGTGAACGGGTAGCCCACGAGGTTGTCGAAGCGGGCTTCTGGGGTTCTCAGGATATCCATGATGTGCTCCTCGGGTCGCTAGCGTGGCGGAGTTCTCGGCGTCACCGCAAGCCTGCCTTTGCGGCGTGGCTACGTCCAGTACCGGCTGAGCCGAGGGCAGCATCGGGTGGTAGCCGCGGCCTAGCAAAGTCGGGCGCACCAGATCGTAGTATGGCCGCAAGTCGGATCTGCCACCACGTGTGCAGTCACCACGAAGCCGTGGTCGTGCAGCAGGGAACGGTATTCGCTGCCGCTGAGGCTGGCGTGGTAGAGAGCTTCACCCTGGTAGGTGCCGACTCGCTCGCCCGCAGACGGGCCGCTGGTGAACAGCAGGGCAGCCCCCGGTGCGGCGTGGCGCGCGAAGAGCGGGAACATTCGACGTTGGTCAGCCCTAGACAGGTGGAAGAGGCTGTTCCAGGCGATAATTCCGGCGAACTTGCGGTTGAGGGCGAGCGCGCGCATGTCGGCAACGTGCCATTCGTGTTCTGGGAATTTATCCGCACACATGATGATCATCGCGCTCGATGCGTCGACCCCGGTGACCTGGCAGCACCGTTCGATGAGGTGGCTGGCAATCGGCGTGCCGGTTCCGCACCCAATGTCCAGCACGCTGGGTCGATCATCGGGAAGCAGCGCCAGAAACCGATCCAGCCAAGCCTTTTCAACCAGGCGCTCACCACGATCACGAGACCAGGCGCTGGCGTGCCGGTGATAGATATCGATGACCCTATCCGCGGCGGCTGACGTCGCTACGTCGGACGCTTCAGGATGCATCTCACGATACTGCCGCCGCTGTGGTCCATTCGCTCATTCGGGGTGGATCAACAACGTTTTAGCGTGTTCGCGGAGAACGGGGTTACCGCCGGATAGGAGATCTCGTGGTAGAAGTTGACCTGGGCGAACAATCATCGCACTTGTGCGGCAGGCCGTCGGTCGGTTGGCCGAGCCAACGAGCCTGGGCTGGCTCTCTGGTTCTGGCAGGCTGTGCTACGGCAGCGGAGAATTAAGGTCAAGTACGAGGTGAGCTTGTCGCAGACCGGAACATAGCAGGTGCGCAGCATTTCGGGTCTGACCAGTTGGAAGGAAAGCGTTTATGAACAGCGCTGACCGTGCCCGCTCCCGCACGTTCATCGTGACCGGCGCAGCATCTGGTATCGGTCTGGCCACCGCCCAGCGCCTGCTTGCCGAAGGCGGCACGGTGGTCGGCGCCGACGTGCACCCTCCGCCGGACCTCGGTTCACGGTTTACATTCGTCACGGCCGACGTGACCGACGAAACCGCGGTCGGCACGGTGCTAGCCGCCGTGCCAGACCGTCTCGACGGGGTGGTGCACTCAGCTGGGGTGGCCGGCGGTGGCCCAGTCCATCTGCTAGACAAAGCCGGATGGGATCAGGTGATCAACATCAACCTCACCGGAACCTTCGTGGTGGCGAAAGCAGCTCTAGCCAGAATGATCGAACAACCGCGGGTTGACGGCGAGCGCGGTTCGATTGTGACTCTCGCCAGCATTGAGGGTCTCGAAGGCACAGCGGGCGGTAGTTCTTACAATGCCGCTAAGGGCGGCGTTGTGCTGTTGACCAAGAACATCGCGCTCGACTACGGGCCGAGCGGCATCCGAGCAAACGCGATCTGCCCCGGTTTCATTGGCACGCCGATGACCGATAGCGTCTTCAGAATGGCGGCTATGGAGGCTCCGGCGGCTTCGATCACCAAGGAGCATGCTTTGCAGAGGCTGGGCCGGCCCGAGGAGGTCGCAGCCATGGCGGCGTTTCTGCTCTCGCCGGACGCTTCCTTCGTTACTGGTCAAGCCATCGGCGTTGACGGCGGCTATACGGCAGGCCGTGACCATGGGGTTGTGGCGCTTTTCGGCTTCCCGCTGTGATGGTCTACGGCCGCGATCGGTGATAGGAAACACCCATGATGTCGGTAGCCGAATCGGGTAACCAGGTCGTCGCGCTGGCGCAGGGGATGCGCGAGCTCGTGGCTGAGCAGGCCGGTGAGTCCGAGCGGATACGCACACTCACAGGCGCCATTGTCGACGAGATGTGGGCGACGGGGTTGATGTCGGCGCTCAACCCTGTGGTGGCTGGCGGTGTCGAACCGTCGTTTGCCGAGATGATCGAGACTTTCATCGAAATGGCTTGGCAGGATGGTTCGTTCGGCTGGATCGGAATCGCGAATCTGCCGTCGTCGTTTGCGGCCGCGACGTACCTGCCTGACGAAGGCTTCGCCGAGGTGTTCACCGCTCACGACAACCACGTGACGATGGGTGGCCAGTTCTTTCCGAATGGGAACGGGACTGTCGTCGAGGGTGGCTACCGGTTGAGTGGATCGTGGAGTTTCGGCTCAGGAACCGGTCATTCGGAGTATGTCGCGGCTGGGTTCTTCCCGATGGTCGACGGCGAAATGAGATGGGTCAGCGAAGGCATCCCCGACATGCAGGTAGCCGTGGTCCCGCGGGCCGAAATTGTGTTCAACGATGGTTGGCATGTGCAGGGGCTCAAGGGAACTGGTTCTTACGACTACAGTGCCAAGGACGTATTCGTGCCGGTGACCCGGACGTTTCCGTTGTTCGTTCGCGAGCCGTGCCGGGGCAGCTCACCCGCCACTCGGATGGGATTGATGCCGGTCACCGCTGCGGGTCACGCATCGTGGGCACTCGGTGTCGCCAAGAGCATGCTCGACGATGTCACCGAGCTGGCTGCGACGAAGTACCGGATGAGCGATATGGCGGCTTTAGCCAGTCGCCCGACCTTCCAGAAGGGGCTTGCGCACCATGTGGCGGCCTGGCGGGCTGCTCGTCTGCTGGTGCTCGACAACTTCACCGCTGCCGAAGCTTTCGTTGCCTCTGGTGCGGATCTGACACCGGCTTTGCGCGCAGATATGCGCGCGGCCGCCGTTTACGCGACAGATACAGCCCGAAGCTGCGCGGAGTGGGCGCACTTAGTCGCAGGAAGCAGTTCGATCCGTGAGGGCAGTCGCCTCGAACGAGCGTTCCGGGATATGTACACCGGAACCCAGCACGCTTTCATCAGTGAGAAGGTCGCCATCGACGCAGCGCAGATCTGGCTCGGCGTCATCGACGATCAGTTCGGCCTCTGAGCCGCATCCGCTGCGTTGGCATAGATGAATGTCTCTGACTGGTTGTCTTCGTTGTCGGGCTTTCCCCAAGTGGCGCAGCGACGTTGCCGTAGCGCGCAATTCGTTGTTCAATGCTTTGCGCAGCCTGGCGCACTCGCTCGCCCAGCGCTCGGATCGCGGCTCCGTCGACAGTGGTGAAGACTGCCGCCATGACCGTCATCTCCGCGGCGCCATCGGGATTGCGGATTGGCGCGGACACCGTGGCGACGTTGTGGGCTGTACCGTTGGCCAGTTCGTCGTCAAGAACGTCGATGACCGCGAGGTCGGCATAGGCGCGTGCCAGCTGGGTGGTGATCTCGTCGACTTCACCGTCGGCGCTGAGCGCTCGTAGTGCCGTGTAGACACGCACGTATTGACGAGTGAGTCGTTCGACAACAAATCCACGTTTCTGAATCTCGCTGAATACCTTTATCATTCGCTGACGAAACTGATCGCTTGGTGTTCCGATTGCTTGTAACCAGTCTTGTTGCGCATCAACGCTCCACCAGGCGACGTAGTCGCGTCCGATCGGAGCTACGAACGGTGTCCGCATTCCGCGGTCAATCCTGGGGCCGCGCAGGCACTCTCCAACGGTGTCGATGACTACTAGCGTGGTGTCTTCTCGTCGAGCCAGCGCAACTTGTGTCTTACTGTCGTTAGCAAGTGCCTGCAGGTCAGCCCGGTGCAACTGGGTGCTTTGTGGTCTAGCCAGCGCGGCGATGGCCGGCCCCCATGTGTAGCGCGCTGTGGCGGGATCCC
This sequence comes from Mycobacterium sp., assembly GCF_965230835.1. Classification (GTDB taxonomy): domain Bacteria; phylum Actinomycetota; class Actinomycetes; order Mycobacteriales; family Mycobacteriaceae; genus Mycobacterium. The sequence continues at coordinate 101,515 of NZ_CBDDLW010000002.1, read as the reverse complement.
GGACCGCCCACTCACGGGCTGTCAATGTGGTCAGGACGGCGTGCCCGGTAGCTCGGCTGATGTTGAGTGTGCGGCAGATCTCTGCCAATGAGAACTGCTTGGTCGGATTGCGTCCGAGTAGCTCCAGAACAGAGATGACCCGCTCGGTTGGCGGTGACAATCCTTGACTGCGCACCGAAGCCGAAGCTACTGTAACCGTCATAATATCGAACTGTATGTCGATATTTCGACAACAGCAAGCCGTGGGAGGCGCAATGACGGACGAACCGGTGCACGCCAGCGCCGCCATTGGTGAGGTCGTAGCGCCAATAGCACCGATTGTTGGCTGCGCATGACTGTGCTGACGAACGTCGGCCTCGATCAGGGTGCAGCGGTCCCGGCCGAGGAGCGTCGCGTGTCGCTGACGACGTGGCGAGCTTTCGGTATCTGGACCGCTGTCTTCTGGGGCGCGACCGGTGTGTTCGCGACGCTGTTCTATATGGGCGCGATTGACTTCACCACCAGCGCCAAAGCTTCCCTGTATGGCATCAGCATCTGGCTCAACGGATGGATTATCCCGCTCTTGCTGCCGGGCGCCCGACAGCGACCACGCAAGGCACTCTTTCATGAGTGCATCGTGGTATGGATCGTCTCCTATGTGATGACGAACCTTTTGTGGGAGATTCCATGGGTAATATTCTCTCCCTTCGTTTTTCACGATCTTCATACATTGAACGATGTCATCGCCCAAACGTCGTGGATGCGCGAGAACATCTTGCACATGTACTGGTGGGATCTTGCGTCATTCGGTTCGGTCGATCTGCGCACGGTCAACCACAATTCGACGTTTTTCACTCTTGAGATATACGCATTCGTCAACCTCGCCAGTGCCGTCGCCTTCTGGCGGCTCAACAAGAAACGTTCTGCGTTGCGTTACCTGATCCCGGTTCTCGGGGCCGGAGAGCCGGTCGTGGCGACTTTCATCTTCTCGTTCAGCGAAGTCTTCGGTGGTTTTCACAACATGGCTGGTGGTACTGCCGATACGTTGTTGGCTCTGTTATGGACCCAATACCAGTACTTCGTGTTCCCTCTCATCTTTGGCTGGCTTGGATGCAAGCTGTTGTTCGAGGATTGGCGCCACACCAGGGCCGCGGCACCGTAGTTGGGCCCAAGGCTCGGCTATAGAGCCGCCGTTCGGCTTCGGTCCCGCTGAGGCGACGGCTCCGGCCAGCTCGTTGGAATTCAAGACATTTGGTGGGTGCGCCGCGGCCCCGGGCGTAGCATCGAATTCGCCCATGCCAGCCGCGGCTGGATTGTCGCGATCACGACGGCTGTCTGCTGGCGTCGGGCGCCGTTGTTTCAGGGCACCTCTTCGAGCCGATACCCCATACCGCGCAGTGTTGAGAACCGTTCCGCGCCGAGCTTGCGCCGCAGGTAGCGCACGTAGACGTCGACGACATTGGAGCCTGGATCGAAGTCATAACCCCAAACACGGCTCAGCAGCTGCTCGCGGGAGAGTACCTGACCTGGATGCCGAAGAAATGTCTCGGCAAGCGCGAACTCGCGCGCGGACAAGTCAACAGTGCGGTCGTCGATGCTGGCACGCCGGGTACGCAGGTCGAGTTGCAAACCCCCATACGACAACACAGTCAGCTCGGCCGTGCGCTCGTCGGTCAACCGAAGTCGCACTCTGGCCAGCAGTTCCTCGAACCGAAACGGTTTCGGCATGTAGTCGTCGGCGCCACCTTCCAGGCCGGCAACTGTGTCCTGGACGCTGTCGCGGGCGGTGAGAATGATGACCGGAATGTGGGTGCGCTGCGCGCGCAGCTTACGCAATCCGCGAAGCCGTCCATGCGGGGCAGCCCGATGTCTAGGATCATCAGATCGAAGTCGCCGCTGACGGCATAGTCGTAGGCCGACTGCCCGTCGGTGACGACGGTGACCGCGAATCCGTACGCGGACAGGCCTTTATCGATGAACGCCGAGATCCGCGGCTCATCTTCGGCAATCAGGATGCGGGCCATGGCTCTCCCGCGTGGAAGGGGACGACGAGCGTAAAGGTGGCTCTCTGGCTGGGTATGCTGTCGAGGTCTACATGGCCGCCGTGCGCGACGGCGATCGCGTGCACAATGCTCAGTCCCAACCCGGCGCCGTCTGAGCGATGACCGCCCGCACTGCCGCGGGCGAAGCGCTCGAAGATCCGCGTCCGGTCAGCCTCGTTGACGCCCGGCCCCCGAGTCGGTCACCCAGAACCGCAACCATTTGCCCGCCAACCTAGAACCGATGCCCACCCGGTCGCCGTTCTCGGTGTAGTGGCAGGCGTTGTCTACCAGCGCCACAAGGGCTTGGGTGATCCGTTGCGGATCAAGCACCGCAGTTACCTCAGCGACCGACTGCAGAATGAAATTGCGGTCGCCCAGCTGGGCTACCTTCTCGAATACGTTGCGGGTGAGGGCGGCGACGTCGACGGACTTGGTGTGTAGGAACGTTGGTTGCTCGGAGCGGGCCAACAGCAGCAGGTCCGACACCATCCGGTTCATCCGCACCAACTCGTTGTCCACTAGTGCGGTGGTGGCGCGGATGTCGGCCGGATCGTTGGGGTCGAGCACCTCGAGGTGGCCGCGCACGATGGTGATTGGCGTTCGTAGTTCGTGGCCGGCGTCGTCGATGAACCGGCGCTGTGCCGAAACACCGGACTCCACCCGGTAGAGCATCGAGTTGATGGTGCGGACCAGGTCGTCGAGTTCGTCACCCTTGCTGCCGGTGCGGGTGGGTATGCGCTGGGACAAGTCGGAGTCGGTGATGCGGCGGGCCGTCTCGGCTACGTCACGCAGCGGCCGCAGGATCCGGCCGGCTACCAGCCACGCCGCCGCGGTTGCGCCCAGCAGCGTGGCCGCACCGACCACCAACATCAGCTTGGCGGCACCGTTGGCGTCGGCGCGTTCTGCGTCACCGAGGTATGCGGCGACGATGACACCTCGTGCGGAGTCGCCGGTCAAGGTCACGGGCATCGCGAGGTAGCGGACCTCGCCGACAGCAGGTTGCCGGTAGCGGCCTCTGGTGGGTTTGGCGACCGATCCCAACAGGTCACCGAATGCGTGGTCTTGAGCCAGAACTTCGGGGAATTCTGGTTCCTGTCTACTTTGAGTGAAGTACTCACCGTCGATGTAGCCGAGGAATTTCTCGTTGGGACGCGCGACGTTGTACGCGAGTGCTTCGCTGATCATCTCTTCGACGCTGCTGAATGGATGGCCGGTACCAGGGTTGACCCGGGGCGCGGTGAACTCGGTGAACTCTTCGATCTCGACCCGCAGCACGCGGTCCATTCGGGCGTCGGTGACTTCCACCAGTAGCCGCCACGTCACAAACGTGACGATGACCAGAGCCGCCATCACGAGTAGCAGCACCCAGCCCATGATTCGGGTCCGCGCCGCTGACGGCAGGGCCGGTCGCCAGAATGGCCGTGGCCGTTTGCCGTTCGCACCCATTGCCGCCTCCCGGCTTAACGCCCCGATGCGATTCATCCAGGTGGTTTCTCTCAACAGAGAATAGTTCGGCTAGCGGCCGCTGCGTTGGCTCTAGCGAGAGATTGACGTGGGCAATCGGCGCATTGACGCCTGAAAGCGGTGCAGCCGCCGGTGCTTGCTGTCTTTCGTGGCTAACGGTGGTCGCGAAGCGCCCTACCCATTCGTCTAACGGCCTCGATCAGAATAGTTTGCGAGGTTGCAAAATTTACCCGAACGTGACCGGCGCCGCCTGTTCCGAACGCGTGTCCCGAACTGAGAGCGACTCGGGCGTGGTCGAGGAACCACCGGGCGGGCCCGGCAAGATCAGAGACCGCTGAAAGGCCCTTGACGGCTTCCTCGCCGACCGGTTGCTCCAAGCCGAGTTCGCGGCAATCCAACCACGCAAGATACGTGCCTTGCGGCCATTGATATCTCACCCCGGGAAGATGTTCGGTGACTAGATCGCCCAATAACGTCCGGTTGTCGTCTAGGCCGCGTAGCAGCGCATCGAGCCAGCCGCTCCCGGTCCGGAATGCCTCGGTATGCGCAATAACGCCCAGGTGGCTGGGGCCGTGGCCAACTTCCTCCGGCATCTGTCGAAGTTCGGCTGCGGAATCAGGCCCCGCAATGGCCAGCGCGGATTTAAGGCCGCAAAGATTCCAGGCCTTGGACGCTGATGCCAGCGCGAAAGCATCTTCTGCGCCCGCGACACTCAGGTACGGGGTGAATCGTGCACCGGACGGCACCAGCGGGGCATGAATCTCGTCGGAAACCACTCGGACTCCGAACTGCCGCGCAAGTTGCGCGACACCCCGCAGTTCGTTGGCGGTGGGCACCGAGCCGGTCGGATTGTGCGGATTGCACAGGAGATATGCGACGTGCCCGCTTGAAGCACGAGCCTGGGAGAACGCTTCTTCGAGCGCGTCGAAGTCGATCCGGCCATCGTCGCCCAGCGGAGCTTCCAAGACTCGGCGGCCATCGTGCGACACGAAAGCATAGAACGGCGGGTACACAGGAGAGTTGACGATGACGGTGTCGCCGCGGTCAGTGGCTAGGCGAAGGATTTCAACGATTCCGAGCATGACGTCGGGTACGACGACTGCACGGCTGACGTCTATGTCCTGCCATTGCCACCGTTGCGAGGCGAATTCACTGAATGCTTCTGCGTATCCGGTGCCATAGGGATATCCGGTATCGCCGTTGTCGACAGCTCGGTGCAGGGCATCAGCAACCGACAACGGAAGCCGCACGTCCATCTCTGCGACCCACAGCGGCAAGACATCGGCCGGGTGCGTGCACCACTTCATGCTGGTGCGTTGGCTTTGTAGCTGCCCGAGTGTCAGCTCCTCGAGTGGATTGGGCATCGCTCCCAGACTCACGGGGAACCACGTTAGCGCCCATTCGATCCGGCCTGGGCGGGACCACTGCGCAGGCTGCTGCACTCGGACGGCGACGGGCGCCGCAGGTCGCATTTGGCCTTGCGGTCTGGCGGGTCAGGGGCAGGCTATGTTGGGCCGGGTTCTGAGAGGGCTTGGATGCGGGCGGTGAGGATTGCGGTCCATTCGGTGAGGTATTCGGTGTCTGGGATGTGGGTGTTGGGTTGGTGGAAGAGGCTTGCTGCGAGGCGGGCGCCGAGGATGCTGTTGATGCCGAGTGCGGCTAGGACGGTGCATTGTTGTTGGGTGAGGTTGGGTGCCCAGGCGTTGATCCAGTCGGTTAGTTCGGCGTTGAGTCCGTCGACGAGGGCTGCGTAGGCGGTGTCGAGTCGTGGTGATCGTCCGGCTGTGGTGCGTACGGCGATTTGTAGGAGTTCGTTTTCGTGGTCGACGACGGCGAGTAGGTAGCGGCCGAGGACGGTGAGTTCGGCGTCGAGGTTGCAGAGTCCGGCGAACATGTCGCGGATGTGGTGCATGGCTTGGCGGCGGTCGAGTTGGCGGTCGATGCCGGCGTCGAGCAGGGCTTCTTTGGATTTGAAGTGGTGATACAGTGCCCCTGATCCGGGTGCTAGTCCGGCGGCGGCTTCGATTTGGGAGACGCTGGTGGCGTCGAATCCTTTGGCGCTGAATAGGCGCATTGCTTCGTTGACGAGGCGTTCTCGGGTCGGCGCGGTTGCCGGCATTGACCTCTCCAAAATGATCGCTTATGTTTTAGAACCGCCCACTTTACTTGTTTTGATAGCTCCGGGGGAGCTTTCCATGCCGTATCAGGATGTGCCAGTTCCGTGTGGGCGGATTCGGCGGATGTTGCCGTTGGTGGGGTTGACCGCTCGGGTGGCTGGGGGTCGGCTGGTTGATGTGTTGTGTGATCGGGCTGGTGGTGGCGCTTCGGCGGCGCGTTTTCATCAGCGTACTGCTGATCGTTATGTGGAGGTGTTGGGTCGTTCTCGTGGTGCGTTGATGAAGGCTGGTCAGTTGGTGTCGATGATTGATGCTGGCGCGGTGGGCAGTGGTGGGTTTTTGCCGTATCAGAAAGCGTTGTCGCGGTTGCAGGTTGAGGCTCCGCCGATGGGTGCGGGGTTGGTGGGTGAGATTTTGGATGCTGAGTTGGGTGGTGCTGTTGGGTGTTTCGCTGATTTTGCGAGTGAGCCGGTGGCGGCGGCGTCGATTGGTCAGGTGCATCGTGCCAGGTTGCGTGATGGTCGTGAGGTTGCGGTCAAGATTCAGTATCCCGGGGTGGGTCGGGCGATTCGTGATGATTTGGCTAATACCGAGTTGATCGCGACGTTTGTTCGGTTTGTCACGGCGGCTTCTAATATTGAGATTGATATCCGTGCGTTGGCGCGTGAGGCGGCGGCGCGGATTCGTGAGGAGGTCGATTATCGCCGTGAGGCGGCGATGATTACGGCGTTTAGTGAGCTTTATCGGGGTCATCCGTTTTTTCGTATTCCTGATGTGGTTCCGGAGTTGTCTGGGGATCGGGTTTTGACGATGACCTATCTGGATGGGATGGGGTGGGCTCAAGCGCAACGTGCGGATCAGGATTTGAAAAATGTGTGGGCTGAAGTCGTTCGGCGCTTCTTCTACAGTGGGCTACGCCACGCTAATCTGTTGCATGCTGATCCGCATCCGGGCAACTATCGTTTCCACGCTGATGGCACGGTGGGATTTCTCGACTATGGGTGTGTCAAGGTTGTTCCGGAGTTGCAGCGTCGGCGATGGGTCGAGATGGTCCGCGCCGTCTTCGATGACCGGCGTGTGGATGCCCGCGACTTGATGTCTCAGGTCGGCTTTTTCGACGCTGATGCTGCTATCACAGCTGGCCAGCTCCAGGATTGGTGGGCCGATATCTTCGCGGAAGTTATTGGCGCATCGCAGCCGGTCACCTACACCCCCGACAATATGGCCAGGTTGATTCGACGAGTTTTCGGTTCGTCTGACCATAATATTCACAGCAAGATGACGATACCTGAGCATTTTGCGTTCCTTGTTCGGGCTCAGTTCGCCATCACCGCTCTGTTTGTCGGTCTGCAGGCGACTCTGCCTGGTCGGTCGATCGCTGACGACATGGACGGTGTCGCTGAACCCACGACCGAGATAGGCAAGCTACACCACGCCTGGGTACGTCAAAACCGGCTGCCTTCGGCATTCGACCACCACAACCACCCATAATGATCTGCTATCCAGGTGACTTCGGTTCATCAGCTGACGTGGCCGCGATGCTCTATTCACATGATGAGGTGCGATGTCGCCATCAGCGTGAGTATCACTGGTTGCGGCAAACTCTGGCGAGCGCATTCACCAGGCATATTCGGATTTGATCTGCCCGTCCCACCGCGGGCTGATGTCGGGGCATTGGTGGAGATCTTTTGTGCCGCTATTTAATCCATTGATTGTAGAGGTGGCTGAAGGTGCCGTCGGCGAGGGCTTGGTTGAGCCAGTGGTTTGTCTGTTCGGTCAGTTGGCTTCTCTTGGGCAGCATGTAGGCTTTGTGGTCGATCGTGAATGGTTGTTCTGGGTGCACGGCGCGCAGCTCGGGATGTTGTTTTTCTTGGTAGACGGCTTCGATAGCGTCGGTGATCATGACGTCGGCCTTGCCTGCGATGAGTTGATCGAACACGCTCGTGTTGTCCTGCCAAACGGTGAGAGTGGCCTTAGGAAAATTCGTTCTAGCAAACTGCTCATTGGTGCCCCCGGCGTTCTCGATCACCCGCACGCCGTATCGATTGATTTGTTCGATCGATACGAAGCGGCCCGCGTTGGACACGGTGGCTAGCGGCGTCTTCCCGCTGTTCAGGTAGGGCTGGGTGAAGTCAGCGAGTTGCTCGCGTGACGGTGTCTTGGAGATCCCGCCGACAGCGACATCGCACTTGCCTGGTGTCGCGATGTCTGTCATGAGCGACTTCCATGTGGTCGCAACGAATCTCGGAGTCCGTCCCAGGTATCCCGCGAGGTGGCGGGCCATTTCGATGTCGACGCCGGCGTAAAGCCCAGTTACTGGATCTCGATGTGAAAGCGGTGGGTAGTCGCCAGTGGTGCATATCCGCAGCGATGGCGAGTCGGTGCTGGCCTGATCCGATGACGTGCGGCTAGTGACGGGCCGAGAACGTGAACAGCTGACGCATAGCGCGGTGGCCGCAAGCGTGCAGATAGTAGTGAAGACCGCTATTGCAATTGGCGAGTAGAACCGAGAGTAAGGCCGGTAGTGCGCGGGCCGCATAGGTGGATCATCGCATAGTCTTCGCCACGGCTCGTGTGGGTCATTGGCCGATCGCTTCGAGCAGCGCGCACTGCGTCATGGGTTGTTAGCCGCGGGAATCCAGATGATGCGGAATCCAGGCCACGGAATCTCAAGAGTCCGCAGGAAAAGCGTCGTCACACGTCCTGTGTGTCCCGAGCTAGCCTGGGCATCTGTTCAGGCGTTTCGGGGTCAACCAGATCGGCCATCGCCAGGCGCGCACGATGGCCGGTATGGACTCCACCGAGGATGTGTACGACCCCGCCCGTTGCCTGATGCCGTCCCTGCCAGTCTGCAATCGCCTGGTGCGCGGCGTGATCGAGGTAGATGACGGACATGATGACAGTCGCCGTTTCGCCCTCAGGGATACCAGCCAACACGTGGGTCAGCCGGGGCACGGAGAGGAATGTTCCAGCCCCCGCGACAATGACGCGCCATTCGTCACCAGCGGGCTCAGCGTGGATCCTGAACCACATCACCCGCCATGCGGTCACCGCGATGGCCAACACGAGGCCTATCAGCACCCCTTGCATAAGGTTGAGGAACACCACGCCGGCGACGGTCACCAGATAGATCGCCAAGTCTCCGTTGCGCATTGCGGTTTCGATGTGGGCCGGTTGCAGGAGCCTGATTCCGACGAAAACGAGCAGACCAGCCAGCGCGGCGGTGGGGATTTGTTGGATCAATCCGGCGAAGAACAGCGTGAAGACGAGGATCCACACGCTGTGCATGATTGTCGAGGCGCGGCTTCGGGCTCCTGCCTGGACATTGGCGGAGCTTCGAACAATCGCGGCAGCGATCGGAAGGCCGCCGATCATCCCGGATGTCATATTCGCGATGCCCTGGCCGGCCAACTCACGGTTGAAGTTGGTGGGTGTTCCGTGGTGCATTCTGTCGATCGAAACCGCTGCCAGGAGGCTTTCGACGCTGGCGATGAAGGCGACGGTGACCACGCTTATCGCGATGGCGCTCCAGTTGCCGTCGGGAAGGCCCGGCAGCTGGAACGCGTCCAGCGGCGATCCAGTCAGCGTGATCCGGGCCAGCTCGAACGGGAACACCACCGAGATAACAGTTGCTATCACAATCGCGACCAGCGGACCCGGAATGGCAGCCAATTTCGCTGGGGCCCAGCGCCAGGCGATCATTGTGGCAATCACCAACAACCCTAGGAACACTCCGGGCTTGTGTGAGTCGATAATCTGCGCGGGCAGTTCAACGACATTCTCCCACGATGACGTATGGGATGCGCCGCCCAGCAATACGTGTGTTTGCTGAAGTGCGATAGTGATTCCGATGCCCGCCAGCATCGCGTGTACGACGACCGGAGAGATTGCCAGCACCGCTCGAGCAATCCGGCTGAGCCCGAAGATGAGCTGCAGGAACCCGGCGGCCACGGTGATCAGACATGTCACTTTCCAACCGAACTGGGCGATCAGCCCGACGGTAACGACCATCATGCCGTTCGCGGGGCCACTGACCGCCAGCGGCGACCCGCCGATGAAGCCGACGACGATCCCGCCGACAACCGCAGCGATCAGGCCGGAGAGCACCGGCGCCCCCGACGCGATCGCGATACCTACCGACAGTGGCAGTGCGATCAGGAAAACCACGATTGATGCCGGCAGGTCGTGTCGGATGATCGGCTCCAACCGATCAAACCTCCGCGTGCTGCGGGTACCGGAGGTGCCCTCGCTCTGACCGAGGCGGGATTTGCTGACTTGTTGCACGTCCGGCATCGGTCGCTCCCTCGTTAGGTGCTGGCGGAGATCTACCGAGCCCCCCAGACGCGTTCTTGTCATGAACACGCAAACTGTCGTTGTACTGGCGGGCTTGCTTCGGCGCAACGTCTTTGTTGCCGACCTCCAGCCAACACTCCCGACGGTATTGGGCGCGGCTACGCACGGGCAAGTCAACATGCCCGGGGCATATCTAATGCAAATGTTTCGCTTCTCGCGCTGGCAGCTGCGGTGGTTGTGGGCGCAATGCATGAGCGGCCGCGGACTCCCACTGCAAGGTTGAGCTAGTGGTGTTCGAAGCCTGCCCGGTACCTACCGGTGGGCCGCGGCGACGTTACGCGCAGATCGATGATGCGGCTATTGCAATTATTGCGAGCACGGATGTATTGTTCAGCCTATGCTGACACGTAACACGCGTGAATCAGCTCTAGCGCGCCTCGGTCGGGCATTGGCCGATCCCACCCGGTGCCGGATTCTTGTGGCGCTGCTGGACGGAATTTGCTATCCAGGACAGCTGGCAACGCACCTTGAGTTGACTCGATCGAATGTGTCCAACCACCTGTCGTGTTTGCGGGGTTGTGGATTGGTCGTCGCAACCTATGAGGGCCGGCAGGTTCGGTATGCGCTGGCCGACAGTCACCTCGCGCGCGCCCTCGGTGAGCTGGTCCAGGTCGTCCTGGCGGTGGACACCGACCAGCCCTGCGCCGGTGAGCAGGTCACGTTCACGGCGCAGTCCAGATAAATGGTGGCAAATGGCCAACCACAATGCCGTGCCGCCGAAGCCCGGAGCGCCGTAAACGCGCTGAACTGTACGGAGTAAAGAGGAGGGTGGTCGTGGTTTCGCACGGACTAGTGGTTAGGGCGGCCGGAACCGTGTTCAACGGGCTGATCGGGGTGGGCGGCTACAAAGTGCTGCGCAAGGCGGTGGGCGCGGTTCCCGTTCGGCGGACCGCGGTGATTGCGACCGAGTGGGGCCTGCGCGGTACCCGGCGTGCGGAACTGGCGGCCGAGTCGGCTCGGCTCGGAATCGCCGATGTGGTCGCCGAAGCTCGTGAACAGATCGGTGAAGAGGCCCGCGCGCCGGTTGGCGCGAAGGCCGACGGTGAAGACTGCGTGTGAGATCTCGCTTGTGAGGCCCGGCGCCCTGCGGACTCGGGCGCGGCGGGTCTGATCACGTGAAACGGGTTATGCCCCACGCAACCCGGTGGCCTCGGCAACGATACGAAGGGAAAGTTTAGATGGCTTGGCAAGGACTCCTGGCGAAGACGGTGCCCGCGGTGGTGACCGGTGTGGTGGGGGTCGGGGCGTATGAGGTCGTACGTGTGGCCTGGGCAAGAATGCCATGCCGCGAGGCATCCGTGATTGCCGCCACTTGGGGTCTGCGGGCGGCTCGCAAGGCTGAGCAAAGCGCCGAGCAGGCTCGTCTGACAGTTGCCGACGTTGTCGCGGAGGCGGCAGAGCGCGCTGCGGCGCGGCATCCGCGGCTGGCCGTGGTGGACTCGGAACAGGCTATGGCAGCGAAAGCCGGCAATGCCGACTCCTGATACCTACTGCGATGCCGGCGTCACGCTGGAGGTTGTATCCAATGCGGCGGGGCGGATGCGTGTGCGCTTCTGCGGGATTCGCTTTGATGCGACTCTTGCTGTGGCGGTCGAGGACGCGGTGGCTGCCGTATCAGGTGTTCACGCCGTGCGTGCCTATCCCCGTACGGGGTCCGTGGTGATTTGGTATTCGGCCAGGGACGGCGTAACCGCTGCAATTCTAGCCGCGATTGCCGGGTCAAAGCGCGAGCCGAGAACGCCGGTGTCCGCGTGTGCCCCGTATGGCTGGCGTTCGCAAAGCCGGCGTATTGCAGAAAGTTATCGACTGGTGTACCTCGACGTTGTCGAGGCAACGCGGTGAGGTGCAGAGTCGTGAGTCGGAGACGAACTACTCCTGCTGCGACGGCGACGCTGACGGACAGAGCACGCCGGAGTCGCTGTGGCAAGTCGTCAAACTGCGACGAGCCGCGTTGTCCGGGGTGCTGTTGGCCGCCGGTGTTGTTGCCGGATGGGCCACTGCGCTTGGGCCAGTCGTACTCGGGCTGAAAGCGCTCGCTCTGGTGGTGGGGGCCTCGACGTTCGTGCCCTCTAGCCTCAAACGGCTGGCCGGGGGGCGCATCGGTGTCGGCACCCTGATGACTATCGCAGCGGTTGGCGCCGTCGCACTCGGGCAGGTCGGCGACGCCGCCGCGTTGGCATTCCTCTTCTCAATCAGCGAAGGCTTGGAAGAGTACGCGCTGGCACGCACGCGCGGAGGTTTGCGTGCGCTGCTGTCGCTGGTGCCGGATCAGGCCACAGTGCTGCGCCAAGGCTCCGAATACGTCGTGGCTTCAGCCGAACTGCACGTCGGCGACCAGATGATCGTCAAACCGGGGGAGCGCCTCGCCACTGATGGTGTGATTCGTGCGGGACGTACCGTCCTGGACGTCTCAGCGATCACCGGCGAATCGGTGCCGGCAGAGGCCGGGCCGGGTGACGAGGTGTTCGCCGGCTCGATCAATTTCTCCGGTGTCCTCCAAATAGAGGTCACCGCGACCGCAGAGGACAATTCGCTGGCGCGGATCGTACATATTGTGGAAGCCGAACAGGCCCGCAGAGGCGCCAGCCAGCGGCTGGCCGACCGGGTGGCGCGGCCGTTGGTGCCGAGCATTCTGATCGGCTCAACGTTAATCGCGAGTATCGGCGCTGCTTTCGGCAACCCACTGGTCTGGACGGAACGCGCGTTAGTGGTGCTGGTCGCCGCGTCCCCGTGCGCGCTGGCTATCGCTATTCCGGTGACCGCAGTGGCCGCGATCGGCGCCGCTTCGAAAATCGGCGTGCTGATCAAGGGCGGCGCAGCGCTGGAAGCTCTGGGTGGTATCCGCGGCATAGCCCTGGACAAAACTGGAACCTTGACCGCTAATCGGCCCGTCGTGATCGATGTCGCGACGACCAACCGCGCGACCCGCTCGGAGGTGTTGGCGGTAGCGGCAGCGCTGGAAACCCACAGCGAACACCCCTTGGCCGCGGCGATTCGTGATGCGGCCGACGGTCTGGCCGCTGTCGCGAGTGACGTGCAAGCAATCCCTGGGGCTGGGCTAACTGGTTGCCTCCACGGGCATGCGGTCAGACTGGGGCGGCCCGGCTGGCTCGAATCGGCCGACCTCGCCGCCGATGTGATGCGCATGCAGCAAGCCGGTGCTACGGCCGTTCTCGTCGAACGGGGCGAGCAGCTGATCGGCGCGATCGCGGTCCGCGACGAACTGCGCCCCGAAGCAGTCGAGGTCATCAAGGGCCTTGGCACAGCCCGCTATCAGCTGGCGATGCTGACGGGCGATAACCACACCACCGCTGCCGCGCTGGCCGCCGAGGCCGGAATTAGGCAGGTACATGCGGAGCTGCGCCCGGAAGACAAGGCTCGCCTAGTCGCGGAGCTGCGCGCGCAGAGACCCACCGCGATGGTCGGAGACGGCGTCAATGACGCTCCGGCCTTGGCTGCCGCCGACCTGGGGATCGCGATGGGAGCAATGGGCACCGACGTCGCCATCGAAACCGCTGACGTTGCGCTCATGGGGCAAGACCTGCGTCACCTGCCTCACGCGTTGGACCACGCTCGCCGTTCCAGGGGGATCATGCTGCAAAACGTCGGCCTTTCGCTGGGAATCATCACCGTGCTGGTGCCGCTCGCGTTGTTCGGGACCCTTGGGCTGGCTTCGGTAGTGCTGGTGCACGAGTTCGCTGAGGTCCTCGTCATCGCCAACGGTGTGCGCGCCGGGCGTATAGCACCGCTCGCGGTGCCGAGGTAGTTTCTCGACCGCACGGGAGTCCTTGGCGTTCCGCGCGCAAGGTTGCCCAAAACCCGTCCGCGCGTGGCTTTTTTAACCGATCGGCCGGTCAGGGCCATTGACTTACGGTGTTGTCGATCGTGTCTGGGGCGGTCGTCTGTGTCGGCGAAGCATCTCAGTCGACGGTTATGCCAGCGGTGGCCTCATTGCAGTCCGATCCGGGCGGCTTTCGGTGGCGTTTGCGACTGCCTCCCGGGGTGAAGGTGTGGAAGACACTAAAACCGAACAGGGTGCCCAATGCGATGGAGAAGATAGCTGCGACGGTCGACCCGAGTGTCTGGGCGGTCGCCACTTCGCCGGTCGCCGCCGCCTCGCTGAGCGACATGAAGCTCAGCGCCCCCGGAACCAGCGACCAGAACCCGGCGAGAATCATCACGATCGCTGACGGCGACGTCGTGATGCGGGTCGCGAGCATCGCAAACGGCACCACCAGCAATGCTCCGACGGCGCCGGCATACGCCGGCGGCAGTATCTGACTGCCAAGCTGTTGGCCTATTAGGGCGACGCCAACCGCGGCGATCAGCCAGGGCAGTGACCCGCGCGGCGCGGATAGGTAGACATACAACCCGACGGCGATCACCAAGATGGCCGCGTAGAGCGACCATGGGCCCATCTGCGGCGACGGCGGCCGGGGGGCGACCCGGCCCGCGATATGGATGCCCAATGCGACCCCGAAGGCCAGAAGGGCCAACTGGGTAACTCCGAACACCAGTCGGCTAGCTCCGGCGAGGATCTCTGAGCTGGCCAATTCCATGGCGCCGATCGTCAGCGACATACCCGGCAGCATGGCCACCAACGCCGGGCTAATCACGCGCAACAACCCATCGTTGGCCGCCTCAGCGACGAACCAGGTGGCCAGCACGGTGACGATCATCGCTGACAGTGTTGGCAGCACGGGGGTCAACGACGGGAATGGTTGGCCGAGCAGCACGATCGCGCCAACTACCAAGCCGAGGAACAGGTAGGCGGGCAGCGCCGCCCAGGTCGGATTGATCACCATGCCGAAGCCGACGGTGGTGACGCCGTAAGCCAAGACCGTCACCCACCGGCCGAAACGGGGGCGCATCTTACGGGCCGCGGAGATCGCCTCGATGGCATCGGCGGGGGTGATCGCACCGACTTCAGCGAGATCGGTGATGTCGTCGATGCGGTCGGCCAAGTCGAGTTGAAGGGTATAGGCGTTGGAAACTTCGACCTCGTAGCCGACACTGCCGACTTGGACCACCAACGCAGTCGGCAGGGTCATCACCCGGATAGGTTCGTCGGTGTAGTGCGCACCGATGTTGACCAACCGCGCGCCGACAACTTGGGTGGGTTGTTCCACTTCGAGCAACGCGATGCCGATCTCTCGAAGCATCGCGGCGATTTCGGCATCGTCACGACTGCCGTGTCCGGACAACGCCTCGGGCACTTCTTTGCGAAGCGAGCGCAACCACCGTTGAACTACGCCCCAGGGGTCGGTCATGTCGCTATTGTCGTGCAACACGCCGCGCACCAGCGAATCCTAAGCGAATCCTAAGGATTTTCCCTGGATCGTTGTGGGCGAGGGATGGGCCGTGGCGCGATTACGGTGCCGCACCTGCTATGGGTAGGTCAGGGTAGAGGCGAAAAGTGTTGGTCCACCAGGACCGGGTTATCGGGCCGGTCCTCGATTGTCTGAAGATCAATGTCGTTACCTTGTGCGGTTAGCCGAATGATTTGGGCCAATTGCTCAGGGGCATCGCACTGCACGTAGTGATCGGCGCTCGGCACCACCCAGTAGCGACTTCGACCGGGCATATCGCGCACATACGCCTGCCACACATGATTGGCGACGCGTAATGGCGCGACGCTGTCGTGCAGGCCCCACACCAGGGTGGCATTCACCGGAATCTTGGCAAGTGCCGCGAGCCAACTGGTTTCATCGGCGGCGCGCTCGTGTAGATATTGAATCGTATCGGGCAGCACCCGGATTCCGTCGTTGTGAGCAAAGCACTTAGCTAAAGCGTCGATTTCAGGATCGGCTAATGTACGTCGCGGCATGAAGGTGCTGGCACCGAGGCCGGCCGCTAGCAGCTCGGGTGTCACCGCAGACGCCGTGGCCCGCGCGGTTGTGGAGTCCAGGAGCGCGGTCTGGAACGCGGTGAGGTTTGCCAGCGGTAGATAGATATTGCCGTTGGTCACGACGACGTCGACAGGCAACGTTGGTTGGTCTTCGGCGGCGAGCATGCTCAACGCGATGATTCCGACACTGCTACCCCGGTCGTGGGTGAGCATTCGAAACTCTGTCAGATTCCACAACCGGGTGATGGCGTGGACGAGAAGGCGGGCGTCGTCGTACAACGAATAAACGTAAGGCGTGGCCGGCTTGTCGGACAATCCGTATCCGGGAAAGTCCAATGTGAAGATCTCGAACTCGGCACCTAGTTCGCGTGACAAGGCGAAGTAGTCGATGCTCGATGTCGGGAAGCCGTGTACGCACACCAGTGCTGGTGCTCCCGGCGTGCCGCAGCGGCGAGTGAACACGTTGACTTCTGTTGCGCCATTGGCGGCTGTTGACGATCGCCAGCTGATCTCTGCCCCGCCCTGTTGCCACTCCGCGAAGATATCCACAAGGCCAGCTTCTCAGGCTTCTCACTCATGGGGAAGTTCGCGATCGGCAACACCGTGAGGTTGAGCTTGTCGGTGGTCATGGAGTCGGCGGCTGTCCGCGCTGCAGAGGCAATTGCCGAATTAGTTGCAACACCGATGCTCTGAGTACGTCAAATCTGTCAAAGTCCCGGATCTACTCTGACGAGTTGCTGGGAGTTTGTTGTGGTGCCTGTCACACTGTTGCTTTGGCAATTTAGGGTCAGATGAATGTCACTTTGAGCTGCTAGCGCAAGCCGCTAATCATGTTGGCGGCCTTTGGTTTTAGCCAAAGGCCGATGCACGATGCTGCGTGTCTTGGGCAGATTTGCTATGTCCGTGAGTCTCTCCACAGTGCCGTGTGGTGGGCGACGACGCCGAGTCGGGGAGGCTGTTGGTGAGCCGGTTTACCGAGACGATGATTCGCAACGCCCATGAGGGCGCGACGGGCATGGTCACCGGCGAACCGCACAACCCGGTGCGACGCACCTGGCGGGAAGTCCACGAGCGTGCTCGGCGGGTGGCCGGCGGGCTTGCCGCCACGGGCATAGGCCACGGCGACGTGATCGGAGTGCTGGCCGAGGCGCCGGCCGAAATTGCGCCGACAGCCCAAGGACTGTGGCTCAGTGGCGCGGGCCTGACCATGCTGCACCAGCCCACACCGCGCAGCGACCTGGCAGTGTGGGCCGAGGACATCTGCGCCACTATCGACATGATCGACTGCAAGGCCGTCGTCGTCTCGGATCCTTTTCAAGCGGCTGCGCCCAAGTTATTGGAGCGCGGTATCACAGTGCTGCCCGTCGAGCAGCTGCTGGCATCAGACCCGGTTGATCCCACCGACACCGGTGAAGATGATTTGGCCCTAATGCAGCTGACCTCTGGGTCCACCGGGGCGCCCAAAGCAGTGCTGATCACGCACCGCAATGTGCATTCGAATGCTGAAGCGATGTTTGTCGGCGCGGAGTACGACGTCGAGAAAGACGTGATGGTCAGCTGGCTGCCGTGTTCCCACGACATGGGCATGATTGGCTTCTTGACGGTGCCGATGTATTTCGGTGCCGAATTGGTCAAGGTCACCCCGATGGACTTCCTGCGCGACACGTTGCTGTGGGCGAAGTTGATCGACAAGTACAAGGGCACGATGACCGCCGGCCCCAACTTCGCCTACGCACTATTCGCGAGGCGGCTGCGTAAGTATGCCGAACCCGGCCAGTTCGATCTGTCCACGTTGCGGCTCGCGCTGTCCGGTGCCGAGCCGGTTGAGCCCGCTGACATTGAGGATCTGATTGATGCTGGCGGGCCGTTTGGTCTCCGGCCAGAGGCGATTTTGCCGGCTTACGGCATGGCCGAGAGCACGTTGGCGGTCTCGTTCTCCGAATGCGGCGCGGGTCTGGTGGTCGATGAGGTCAATGCTGAACTGCTGACAGCGTTGGGTCGCGCGGTGCCGACCGCAACTGGCAATGCCCGTCGGCTGGCCTCGCTGGGGCCGCCCTTGCCGGGTTTGGAGGTTCGCATCGTTGGCGAGGACGGTGCGGAGCTGTCTGTTCGCATGGTTGGAGTGATCGAGCTTCGCGGTGATCCGCTGACCCCGGGCTACGTCACGAAGACTGGGTTTGTTCCGGCGGTAGATACCCAGGGCTGGTACGCGACTGGCGACCTCGGGTACCAGATGGAGAACGGCCACATCGTGGTGTGCGGTCGAGTCAAAGACATCATCACGATGGCCAGCGGCGCGGTATATCCCACCGCGATCGAGCGGGCGGCAGCCCGAGTGGACGGCGTCCGTTCAGGTTGTGCGGTCGCGGTGCGGCTCGATGCAGGGCATTTGTGGGAAAGTTTCGCGGTCGTCGTTGAGTGCGCCTTCTTCGAGGACCCAAGTGAGGTGTGTCGCGTCGAGCGCCAGGTGGCTGAGGAGGTTCTGGGCGAGGTCGGCGTAGGACCGCGCAACGTCGTCGTCTGTGGCCCGGGAACCATTCCCAAAACACCGTCAGGAAAATTGCAACGGGCAGCTTCTGCGGCGCTCGTTCGCGCTGAACGCTGGGCGGGATTTATGTCAGTGCATCACAACGGGCAAGCAACATTAGTGGAAGGGTAGCGAGGTAAAGCAATGGGTGCTCTTGCTGGAGATATATCGATAGATCTTGGTGCCTTGGGGGACGCGCTCGCGGCCGTTCTAAACAGTATTAAGGGCGACCTTCCGGCATTGCTAAATGGCCTGACTGCACTAATCACCGAACTTGAGTCCTTGCTGCGTGGCGCCGGCCCTATCCTGGGGGCGTTGCTCAGTGATATTGACCAAATATTGAATGGGATCATAAGTGCCGGTCCTATATTTGGTGAGATCCTCGGCAGCATCAGCAAGTTGTTCGGATTTGCCGTTAACTTCTTTCAGGGCCTGGGTCCGATACTGGCTGGTATAGGCCAGTTTCTGACCGCCTTGGTGGACAATCTTCTTGTTCCGTTCGTGCCGTTGCTCAATGCGATAGGTTCGGCTTTTAATGGCTTGATCAGTGGATTCTTAAGCCTTGCCAACGCCCTCAATAACGTAATTTCTCCTATCGGG
This sequence comes from Mycobacterium sp., assembly GCF_965230835.1. Taxonomy (GTDB): domain Bacteria; phylum Actinomycetota; class Actinomycetes; order Mycobacteriales; family Mycobacteriaceae; genus Mycobacterium. Next base: position 82,585 of record NZ_CBDDLW010000002.1, on the reverse strand, counting down.
TCGGCTTTGGGGGATTTTCTGATAAATACGATCTCAGCATTTGAAAATTTTTCGGTCGGATTCGGCAATTTCCTCCGGGTGCTGGGCTCTCGCATCGATCAATTGTTGACAGAGCTCAGCAAAGATGTCGGGTCGTTTTTTCAGGGTCTTGCAGACTGGCTCAATGGCGGCTCCACTCCCATGCCGGCCGTCGCGCTCTCGGATTTCGGAGCATTGCCGCCAGAGGTCAATTCGGGCCGAATGTATACAGGTCCGGGGGCGGGACCGATGCTGACTGCTGCGACGACGTGGAACGGGTTGGCCGCGGATTTGAACTCCGCGGCTTCGTCCTACCAGTCTGTGATTTCCGGGATGCCAGATGCGTCGTGGCGCGGACCGGCGTCGGAGTTGATGGCAGCCGCGGCCGCGCCGTATGTGGCGTGGATGAGCGCAACCGCCGCGCAGGCTCAGCAGGCGGCTATACAGGCCGGGCAGGCGGTAAGCGCCTACGAGGCTGCGTTTGCGATGACGGTGCCGCCGCCGTTGATCGCGGCGAACCGCGCCGAGCTGGGCTCGTTGGTTGCCACCAACATCTTTGGACAGAACACTCCGGCGATCATGGGCAACGAGGCGGACTACGCCGAGATGTGGGCTCAGGATGCTGCGGCGATGTACGGATATGCCGGAGCTTCGGCGGCCGCAGCGACGGTCATGCCGTTCACCGCGCCGCGGCCGATTACGAGCCCGTCCGGGCCAACCGGTCAGTCAACCGCGGTGGCTCGGGCTGCCGAGACGGCCGGTAGTGCCCCTGTGCAAGGCGCGCTGTCGTCGGTCAGCACCGTCCCCCAGGTGTTGCAGCGGATGGCGCAGCCGCTGCAAACGGCTTCGGCCGCGTCCGGTTCGCCGGCGGGTGCCGTCGGATCATTGGGTTCTGCCGTCGCGCCGGCGGGCTCGTCGCTGGCGATGTTGGGTCCCGGTTTGTCGGCGGCGGGAGCCATGAATGCGGGCACGGGATCGGTGGCGCCGGCGTCTTCGGCTTTCGCGATGCCGGTGACGTCTTTGGGCTCTGGTCTACCAGGGGGGTTGGGCTCTTCGGGTTTGGGCTCTACCGGTGCGGGTGCGGCGGTGTCGGCAAGCATGGGTCGAGCTGTCCCAGTGGGCGCGTTGTCGGCGCCGCAGAGTTGGGCTGGGACCGCGCCCGCGCTAGCTCCGGCCGCCTCGGCGGTCCCCGGCACCGGCCTGGGGGCGGCTCCAGCGGCCTCGGCCGCCTCGGCGGGGACGGCAGGGGCGGTCCGCATGCCTGGTTTGACCCCAGTACCGGCTAGCTCGAGATCGTCATGGCAACAACCTTATGCGGAGGCGTGGTGGACACCGAAGGCACTATGAACGGCAATTCAACTCCTGAAGATTTAGCGGATAAGCTAAAACTCGCGCAGAACGTTATGGATGATACGTTCCAGAAACTTCTACGCATCAAGGAGCAGGTCGTCGCGAAAACGACGGACTTGGAGTCGCTCGGGGCGAATTCTGGGCTTGAGTTGACTTCCAATATTTTGGAAAATATTGGTGCAAACTTCGCTAATCTGCAAGAAAAGATCGCCCAAACGATTTTTACATCAAGCAGCGATGCGGACCTGGTGGAGATGTCTTTGACGGGCGAAGGGAAAGTGGTATCGGTCAAAATAGACCCGGTTTTGATTAATCTCGATGACATTTCAATCTTGCAGGATTTCATCGCGATTGTTGTCACTGATCTATTTCAAAAAATATCGAATTACGCAAAAAACAAGCTTAAGGTAGGGAACATGTAGGATTGCGGTACGCGATCGATGAAACGATCGGTCCGATTGCTGTTTTACTCCGTTAGGGATGAGTGCTCTACTGGGAAGTCAAAATAGGTGTCGGGGTATGGCTCCGGTTCAAAGGTGAAGTGCCACCACTCCTGCGCGTAGTTAGTGAAGCCCTCAGATTGCAGAGCATCTTTGAGGAGTAGTCGATTTTTTAGCTGCTGGCCGTGTATACGCGGATCCAGCGTGTGGGCGCGAGTGTCAAAGCAGTCGAAGCCGGTTCCCATGTCGATCGAATCGTCGGGGAACCGGGCCGATGCCGGTGCAGTGCAGTGCACCAGTGGATCGCCTGGCTGGTAGGCCCGGGTCGGCGCAACGGGGAGCTTCACCAGAGTGAGATCCACGGTGCTTCCGCGGCTGTGCCCAGAACTGTAGGCGATATAGCCATCGTGGAAGAGGGCCGATTTGTCAACGCGGGGATAGAACTCCGCTTTCATTCGTTGATCACGAGCGTCATGCGACCACGCGACGAAATTGTCGACCGCCCTTTGCGGGCGGTAGCAGTCGTACACTTTCAGGGAGTAGCCACGCTCAACGAGCCGCTGCTGTGCGCGCTTGAGTCCCTGGGCCGCACTGTCGGCAATAAGACACATTGGTTCTTGGTAGCCGTCAACGGCGTCTCCGGTGAAGTTGTGTGCCGAAAAGTAGCGAATGTCCTGCACGATCGTCGGGTCGACATCCTGCAGCGCCACGAAATCTTGTGGCGCAGTCGATTCCGGCTGCCCCGTGGCGACGCCGGTTGGGAACGCGGTAGTCAACGTTACTGCGGCGGTGGTGAATACGGCGACGGCAACGGTTTTGCCGAGCGAGTAGCGCATGGGACATCCTGGCTGGTGGATACTCGAATGCGCAACCGAACTTCGCAGAGAGTGGCCGTTCCGCCCCGACCTGCCATGGGTGATAGCGGCAGGGGCGCCCGGCTCAAGCGTGTGGTCGGTCGGTTCGCTGGGCGATTGCCGAACAACCCTTGACGGCGAACGGGAAGCTGACTAGGTTCCGCTAACAGGAATATTTATTCCGCGCTACGGAATGGATGTTGCGATGCGGAACGTCTTGAACACGTTGTCAGTCTTTGAGGCGATCGCCCGGGCGCAGCCAGTGGCGCTACCTGGGGTGGTGGCTCGAGTCGGTTCACCTACCACAACTGCCCATCGCGCCATCGGCACACTGGCCGAGGCGGGATGGGTGACTCGGGAAGCAGGCGGAACCAGGCGATGGATGGTGGCCGACCGCGTTGTCCGCCTCGTTACAACGGGCGAGCATCCGCTGCACGCTGCTGCCGCACCAGTCTGTGCTGAGTTGCGAGACCTGTGCGGCGAGTCTGTTGTGCTGTCGATTCCCGACGATGACCAGATGGTGGTGATCGGTCATTGGGACGGGACGGGCGTATTGCGTGTCGTTCAGGCTGTTGGAACGCGCGCCCCGATGGTGATGTTGAGGTGAGCCCGTCGTAGTGGTCCACTCCTTATGCGGCGCTGTTGCCCGGTGTTCGGGCAGGAAGAATCAGCGACGACATGGCATCGAACAAGCCCCGGCGCCATACGCCGGACCAGATCATCCGTAAACTCGCCGAGGGCAACAAGCTCCTCGCCTCCGGCCAAGAACTCGACCAGGTCTGCCGGCACCTAGAAATAGCCGAGTCGACATGGCATCGCTGGCTTGCCCAGTACGGCGGCATGAAGGCCAACGACGCGAAACGCCTCAAAGACCTCGAAGCCGAAAACACCCGGCTCAAGAAGCTGGTGGCCAACCAGGCCCTTGACATTGACATGCTGCGGGAGATTTCGGCGGGAAACTGCTGACCCCGAACCGCAAGCGCGGTGCCGCTACGGTGCTGCGCGAGCGGTTCGGGGTGTCTGAACGCAGAGTCTGCACGGTTGTGGGTATCCACCGGTCCACGATGCGCCTCAGACCACCGCCGGTCAGCACTGAGGAAACCGAGTTACGTGCCTGGCTGCGCCGGTTCTCCACCGACCGGCCTCGCTGGGGGTGGCGACGGGCAGCCAAGATGGCCCGCCGAGCCGGTTGGGCGGTCAACAACAAGCGCATCCGCCGACTATGGCGCGACGAGGGCCTGCGGGTCCCGCAGCGCCGCAGGAAGAAACGACTTTGCGGCATCGGTGTCGCCGTTGGTGCGATGTCACCGATTCGTCCGAACGTGATCTGGGCGATGGACTTCCAGTTCGACACCACCGCCGATCACCGCACCCTCAAGATGTTGAACGTGATCGACGAATTCACCCGCGAAGCCCTCGCCATCAACGTTGATCGCCGCATCGACGGCGTCGTCGCCGTCTTGGACCGCCTGGCCCGCCGGCAAGGCGCACCGAGCTACGTGCGCTTTGATAACGGCCCCGAGTTCGTGGCCCAGGCCGTCAACGACTGGTGCCGGTTCAACAGCGCCGGTTCACTATTCATCGATCCCGGCTCACCGTGGCAGAATGCCTGGATCGAGTCATTCAACGGCCGGCTACGCGACGAACTACTCAACTCCTGGCAATTCGACTCGCTACTGGAAGCCCGCGTGATCATAGAAGATTGGCGCAACGACTACAACGCCAACAGACCCCACTCCGCCCACGGCGAACTCACCCCAACCGAGTTTGCCCTACAGTGGACCACGACCCACCAACCCCAAGCCGCATAACAGCTTGATCTGGCCCCGTATTTTCGAGCCGTGGTTATGCGAGTTGAGGGATCGAGTAGGTGGATTTCCAGAGCGTTTCGAACTCTGTCGGGCAGATGTTACCGAGGTAGTGTCGGCGGCAACTGAATACTGACCAGTGGGCGGCAATTGAAAATTGACCAGCTTCCTAGAGTGCCTTGGCTATGTGTCAAGGAGGAGGCAGGTGTTGAACGTGGAGGATTGGGCTGAGATTCGCCGGTTGCGCCGGTCGGAGCAGTTGCCGATTGCCGAGATTGCGCGGGTGATGGGTATTTCGCGGAATACGGTGAAGTCGGCGTTGGCTTCTGATGGGCCGCCGAAGTATCGGCGTGCGGTGAGGGGTTCTGTTGCTGATGAGGCCGAGCCGCGGATTCGGGAGTTGTTGGCGGCCTATCCGCGGATGCCGGCGACGGTGATTGCTGAGCGGATCGGTTGGTCGTATTCGATCCGCACACTGAGTGGGCGGGTGCGTGAGTTACGGCCACTGTATTTGGCGCCGGATCCGGTGTCACGGACGACGTATGTGGCCGGTGAGGTCGGGCAGTGTGACTTCTGGTTTCCCGATGTTGTGGTGCCGGTGGGGTATGGCCAGGTTCGTAGGGCGGCGACGTTACCGGTGTTGACCATGGTGTGTGGGTATTCACGGTGGGCTTCGGCGCTGTTGATTCCGACACGCGCTGCCGAAGACTTGTATGCCGGTTGGTGGCAGCATCTTTCGACGTTGGGTGCGGTTCCACGGGTGTTGGTGTGGGATGGTGAGGGCGCGGTCGGGCGGTGGCGGGCACGCCGACCAGAGTTGACCCCGGCATGTCAGGCTTTCCGCGGGACCTTGGCCACCACGGTAGGGATCTGTAAACCCGCTGATCCTGAGGCCAAGGGTCTGGTTGAACGGTTCCATGACTATTTGGAGCGGGCGTTTTTGCCGGGGCGGGTGTTTGGCTCCCCAGCCGATTTCAACATCCAGTTGCAGGCCTGGCTGGTGGGGGCCAACCACCGCCAGCATCGGGTGCTGGGATGCCGGCCAGCAGATCGCATCGCCGCCGATACCGCAGCGATGCTGGCATTGCCGCCGGTTGGGCCCAGCATCGGATGGCGACGCTCAACGCGGTTGCCTCGCGATCATTACGTGCGCCTCGACAGCAACGATTACTCGGTGCATCCGGCCGCGATCGGCCGCCGTATCGAGATCATCGCAGATCTAAACCGGGTGCGGGTCTGGTGTGACGGCACGCTGGTCGCCGACCACGACCGGATCTGGGCCAAACATCAAACGATCAGCGATCCCGAACATGTCCAGGCCGCGAAACTGCTGCGGCGCAAACGGCTCGAGGTTGTTGGTCCACCGCATCACGTGGAGGTCGAACAACGCCGTCTCGCTGATTACGACGCCTTGTTGGGCCTTGACGGGCCGGTGGCGTGATGGCTGCCAAGACCGCGACCAGCAGCCGTGATGTCACCGCCGAGCTGGCGTATCTGACCCGGGTGTTGAAAGCCCCGACGCTGCGTGAGGCCATCGAACGTCTCGCTGAGCGCGCCCGAACCGAAGCGTGGAGCTATGAAGAATTCCTCGCGGCGTGTCTGCAGCGTGAGGTGTCGGCTCGGGAATCTCACGGCGGCGAAGGGCGCATCCGCGCTGCCCGCTTCCCATCACGTAAATCGTTGGAAGAGTTCGACTTCGATCATGCCCGCGGTCTCAAACGCGACATCATCGCCCATCTGGGCACCCTGGACTTCGTCACCGCTAAAGACAACGTGGTGTTCCTCGGCCCACCAGGGACCGGCAAGACCCACCTGGCGATCGGGATTGCGATGCGCGCTTGTCAAGCAGGTCACCGCGTTGCGTTCGCGACCGCTTCGCAATGGGTTGATCGTCTTGCTCGCGCCCATCACAACAGCACCCTGCAAGCCGAATTGGCGCGGCTGGCCCGCTACCCCCTGCTGGTTGTCGATGAAGTCGGCTACATCCCGTTTGAACCCGAAGCCGCCAATCTGTTCTTCCAACTCGTGTCGTCGCGTTACGAACGGGCCAGTCTCATCGTCACCTCGAATAAGCCCTTCGGGCGGTGGGGCGAAGTGTTCGGCGACGACGTAGTCGCCGCCGCCATGATCGACCGACTCGTCCATCACGCCGAAGTCATCGCCCTCAAAGGAGACAGCTACCGCATCAAAGACCGAGACCTCGGCCACACCACCACAGCCGAGGACCAATGAAACCAAGCTGGTCAATTTTCGATTGCCGAAACCTGATCAGTTTTCACTTGCCGTTGACAGGTAGCTGTGGCGGCGGTCTACGTTGTAGAAGTTGTCGATGTCGCCTGCGGTGGCGGCGGCCAACTCGATGGTGGTGGCCATCTGCGGGTGTTGAGCAACTCGACTTGCATCCGCGCCAGAACGACTCCATGGCGGCGTTATCGAAGCAGTCGCCGACGGTGCCGAAAGAGCCAAGCAGGCCCCATCGCCGCATGTTTTCGCCGAAGCTCCAGGACGTGAATTACGTGCCGCGGTGGGCGTGCAGAACCGTTGAGCTACTGCGGGTTCTGTTTTCGACGGCCATGTTGACCGCACTGTTGACCAGGGCGGTGTCAGCGGTCGTCGAGAAAGCGCGGGCCACGATCATGGGCGAAAAGCAGTCCAGGATCGCGCAGCAGTATACCTTGCCGTCGCGGGCGGGGTGTTCGGTGATGAGTTCCTAACTGGTGTCAAGGCGTCAGGGTGGCATGCTGGCTTGGGGCTTGATGAGGTTATGCCTGGTGATCGGGATCGGTCGATGTCAGTGTTCGCATCGGTGTCCCGATGCGAAACGCTTCGTACGGTCTTATCGGTTACTGTGATCGCGCGGCGATCGACAGTGAACGTTTGCGTCCGCATTCACGTTCCAACATCTGGTCCAACGCGTCGGTATCGATGCGGGAAAATGGCTTACGCAGCGCCGACTCACCGACTCATGGGCAGGGCTGCTTCTGTTCGAACCGATCGCGGCGGGCATTTCAGTAGAGCTGTTCGCAGTCCATTTCTCGATCACCGCGAACGGGCCGTGTCTTGTGGCGCGCAACCTGTATACAAGCCGGTAGGCAACGCTTACCACAGCAGATAACGAGGTCAATGTCGTTTCTGGTTAGGCTGGGGCATGGGTGGAGACGGTGTGGTTGTTGACCAATACGGTCGCCCGGTCGGGACTTTCGAGGTTAAGGGTTCGAGCGGCTCGGGCGGGTTGGCTCTCTCTGGCTCTCCGGAATCTCCCGGCTTGGAGGGGCATTCTGTGCCTTCTGGTCCGCAGGCCCCGGTTGTTTCTGGTGATGAGATTACCGCGCTACCTCCTGTTGAATCAGCGGCCCTTCCGGTCGCGGGGGCCGGTGCTGTCACCGAGGTAGGCGTTGGCGCGGGTTTTGGTGAGCGGTTCGCAGGACTGCATGCTCGTGTCGATAGCTTGCACGCCGATGCCGCCTACCACTATGGCCATGCTGGACAGCTTCAGCAACAAGCCACACGCCTGGAACGGGCCGGTAAAGTCGATCACGCCGCTGCGTCGCAGGCTCAAGCTGAGATGCACGGGCAGTATGCGCATCAGTTGGAGTCTGACGCCGATGCGGCGCAACAACAGCTCTATGAGTTGACCGATAGCGATGATCATCGTGACCTGAATCAAGCGCTGCGCGAGCAGTATCGGCTCCGAGATCTGGCTGAGGCTCAAGCCGCTCAGGGTCTGCCGCACGGCAACACTGATCTTGCTGCCGCAGAAGCTCACGAACGCGTCACCAAATCCATCCATGAACACTCCATAAGCACCGGCAGGTTCGGTGACCAGCTCGCAGACTTACGCGAACGCGTCGACGATTTTGAGTATGAGGCTGGCAGGCAAACCAACCAAGCCCACCGGTTGCAGCGACACGCGAACGAAATCGCCGCTTCCGGTCAGGCTGATAGGGCTGCAATGTTGCGTGGTCAAGCGGGCTTTCGTGAAAAGCAGGCAGATCTGTTGCAAGCTCACGCAGACGCGGCCAAACAACAACTCTACGAGTTGACCGACAATGATCAGTACCGTGAACTTCACCAGGATCTGAAAACTCAGTACAGTCAGCAGAGCTTTGCTGATCGGCAGCAACCGAATCGTGTGAAAGCCGCTGCCGATGAGCTAGATCGCCGCGCCGCGGAAGCACGCGAGCTTGGAAACCAAAAGTTGTGGGAAGGCCTTGAGGGGTACGACCGTGATGCGCAAGGTGGACGCCCGGACGAGGAATTCGAGGAATACCTCGCAAAGAATGGTAGAGAAGATTATCGGCGTGCAGTAAAAGTAAGTGATCGATTAAGCGAAAAGGCCGACGCGTTCTACAACCTTCGCGACAACACAGACCGAAGAGCTGGACGCACAGGAATGCCCCGTCCGCGAACCCTGGACGAATTATTCCTCCCGCAAACGACGCGCACCGAGATCCCTAAACCGCCGAAAGAGGAACTTCCCTCACAAGCCCTACTGAACTGGTTAGGAAAGGGGCGAATATCTGCAGGTGGTGGGGCTGGTTTGGCTGGCTCGGGGTCTGGCAATGTGATAGCCCGTGACTATGAGGCAATCTCTGACGGGGTCGGCGGTTTGCGGCGGGTCCTTTCAAAATCAGAGTCAACGTTAGATCAGCTCCACCGAACACGGGCTGCGCTAACAGCAGGTTCAGAAGGGCAGGCTGTGGAAGCCTGGGGAGAACGACTAGCCCGGCTTACCGAAATTCAACACCGGACGATCAGCGTAACTAGGCGGAACTTGGAGTACCTCGACCTAGCCAACACAGAATTTAGAGGATTTGATCACGACCTCGGGCGGCGATTCTTTGGAATTCTATGAATCAGTTGTAGCCTGATTCGGCTCACGATTTGCCTCTCCCCTTGGTCGTGGCTGCAGCCCGTTGTCTGGCGCCGCGTGAATTGGTCGTGTTTGTGCACCATTGTAGATTCAGTCGAGTTGTTGCGGTTAGGCGACTCCGGCGGTGGTTGGGTTTGTGTTGTGGGGTCGGAGAGCGGGGGTGTGTGGTGGGTTTTGTTGTTTTCGGCCTGTTCTGTTTTTTCGGTGTTGGGATTGGCGGGTGTTGGCGGCTTTGATGCGGGTGTGTTTGTCGACGGTGCGGTGGGTGTACACGATGTGGTGGCCTTGTTCGGCGGTGATGGGTTGGCCGTTGGTGTCGCGTACGACGTAGTGCTGGCCGGTGCGCCAGCAGGTGGCGATGCGGGTCAGCAGGGTGGTGGCGATGTGGCAGATCGCGGAGTCGTGGTGGCGTTCGGTGGTCATGAGTCGTTTGTATTTCGCGGCGAGGTGGGGGTCGGTTTTACGGGCTTGGTCAGCGGCGGTGAACAGGGCTTCACGCAGCAGTGGGTCGCCGGCTTTGGTCAGTCGGTGTTGGTGGTGTGTTTGCCCGGACTGGCTGACTTTGGGGATCAGGCCCGAGTAGGCGCGGATCGCGGCCAGGGAGTGGAAGCGGTGTGGGTCGCCGATACGCCCGGCGATCACTGCACTGGTGACCGGCCCGACACCGGGGGCCGAGGCGATGATTGCGGTGGGGTCGGCCTCGGCGTAGAGGTTGGCGCAGCGTTCGTCGAGGTCTTGGATCTGTTCGGTGAGTATTTGGGCTTGTTCGGCCTCCACAGCGATATCAGCGGCGAGCTCGGCGAAATCGATGCGGGCTTCGGTGCCGCATCCCCACAACTGCAGGGATTCGTGGGCTGCGGTTAGCAGCAGGCTGGCCTGGTGGTCGCGCCAGGCGCCGCGGGAGTGTCGGATCAAAAACCGGGTCAGCCGGGCGTGTCCGAGACGGGTCAAACTGTGTGGGTCGCCGTAGCGGGCCAACAGCGCCAGTGTGGCTTTGCCGTAGGTGGAACCCAAAGCGTCGTACCAGGCCGGGCCGAGTAGCTCCAGCAGGGCATCGAGGCGCTGAAAGACCGCGGTGCGGCGCTTAACGATCGAGGAACGGATTTTGACGATTCGCCGCAGCGGTTCGGCGGGGCCGTCGCTGGTGTGGTCGCGGAGTCCTTCGGGGTGTAGCAGCGGCAGCCGGGCTAGGAGTTTGGAGTCTAGGTGGTCGTTTTTGGTGTGTTTGGCATAGTAGGCGCGCAAGTCCGCGGATTGGGTGGTGGGCACCATCGAGACGCGGGCTCCGCGGTGGCGAAACCAGGACGCGACCGGCGCCCACGCGTTGCGGGTCGGTTCCATCACCACACGCACCGTGTCGTGCTCGCCCAGGGTGATCTCCTTCCAGAGTTTGTCGAGTTCGCCGGGCCGGGTGAAGAACTTCTTCCCGGTCCACACAAACGTTCCATCCGGGCGGGCCAGCGATGCCTGGTGCGCAGCCCGACACGCCAAATCGATACCCAAAATCAGTTCCATACACGTCCTTTCAGCTGATACCAGGGGACTCCGGTCCAAGACAGACGGCATAGCCCAAACATTCCTTAAGCAGAAGTCCGCTATCGAGCGGCTTCAAGTTCCCGAACAGAGACACCAGCCGGTCTTAAGACCGTGCCCGCAGACGACCACTCAACACTCAGAAATCACCAGGGCGTTCCAGTCGGTGGCCTCGGCCGCCCACGAGCACACACAAACCCTAAATGTCGGTGCACCACAGTTGGTTGGGCATCGTCGCGGTGAATCGCCGGTTGACCAGGTCAGCTGGCGTATCGACGCCGATCAAGTTGGGCTTTGGCCGTGCTGGGCGCGGCAGCCCGTACAAACCGTGCTCAGTCATGATTGATTTGACCAGCTTGTGGTTGACATTCATGTCGTAGGCGGCCAGCAGCGCGGCCCGGACCCGCCGGTGCCCGTAGGTGCCGCGAGAACGTTGGTGGATCTTGGTGATCCTGTCCGCGACAATGAGCCGACGCACCTGTCGATCCGAGACAGGCCGACGCCGATGGTATTGCAATAGCGAACGCGCTAATCCCGTTATTCGACAGGCGGATCGGGCTGAATGTCCTCGCCCGATCAACCCTTCAGCGATCGCGCGTCGACGTTTTGAGGGCACCACCGCCTGCCCGTCGAATAACTCACAGGCATCGCGGGTCAAAACCAGCTCGGCCTCCAGCGCCGCGATCCGCTTGCGAGCAGCCGCCAGCTCGTCGGCCTCCACGCTCGGGATGCCCTCAATGACTCCGGCGTCAATGAGAGCCGGACGCTTCCACCGGAACAGGGTTGCCTGGCAAATCCCTGTATCGGCGGCCACGGCTGCCACCGGTTCACCCGCTCGCAGCCGTGCAACGATTTGCCGGCGCACCGACACCGAATACTGACGGGGCATGTGACCTCCCAAGATCACTCTGCCCTCAACTCGCACAACAGTGGACCTACAACACGGGTACAGATCAGCTGGACTCAATCACGGGGAACACGCCACGGGTGCCTGCCTGGCTGCTACCCTAGGCGGCGTAACCAACAGCAGCTTCCACTTACCAACCCTTGCGGCCTGTCCAACCAACGGGGTCCACCTCACCTAGGAGTTCCCAGGTCGATCATGCCGCATCTTCGTAAGAAATATATTTTTCCAAATAATTGGGTAGCCGGTGGGCAGGATTTTGAAGTAGCTGTGCTAGAAAAGCACAATATTGCGGTAGCAAATGTTGTTCCAGATTCTCTATTTTCGGTCAACTTTCCGCTCGCTACTCATCCGCCTCGATACTCTGCTGACGATTTTGATGCGCTTGTTGATCAGTATCAAACCGCTTTAAGTAAAGTATCTGATACCAAAATTGGAAGCGAATTGTTGGATGTTATCGCTAATGGCAGGCCACTTGAAAGAACATTCGATAACCAGTGGGCATACCAAACGGAGGGTGGTTCACCCGGACTGAGTAGCACACAGTTGGTTATATTTCCAGCGAAGGGAGCCGTGAATACGGGGCTCCCTCTGCGTGTACAGTCAATAGATATTAATCTTCCAGATAGTAATTCCGGTTCAGCGACATCGCTTATCTACGATTTGGATTATCTTTTCTCTGAACTTGATAGCCAGGGGCGTTTGTTTCTCAACGATCCAATGAGTACGTTTTTTCATGAATTGGTACACGTTCCCCAGGATGTCTTCGGCCTAACTCCGAAGAATGATTTGGTTATACAAATGGCTTCCGCGCAACTATCAGTATTTGAAGGAGAGTTAGGCGATGGGCGATATCCACGACAAATAATTGAAGAATTTAGTACCGAGGTTCCTGTCATGGAAACCCTGACCCACGGCGGGCAGGTTGGCGTGGCCGAGATGCGTCAAAGCTTGATAGATCGGGGCCGTATCACTGCCGATGATTATCCAGATGTTCGCCATAACCCCTATGCGAAAAAAGCGTTAGATACCGCGAGGGCTAATCATGCCTCAGCAGATCAAATCCATGCGCGCTGGCTATATTATACAACCAATCCTACCGAGATTAGATTTGCCGATGAAACCAATGCCATTGTTCGCGAAAGCTATTTAAGCGGAAGATTTGTTGACGAAGAAGACCAACTTATTGAGAATCTTCCTAAGTTTGTACTAAATGAAGACGTATCAGCATTTGATATACAAACAAAGGATCTGTTAGATCCTGATTCGAGTTCTCGGTTGAAACGGCTAGAGGCTGGATTACCAAGTCCAGTTTGCTCCCCGTTCGGCAACATTTCTGGTGAAAGTTCAGATACGATCGGGAATGTAGGTTCTGGCGCTGCAAATACGCTCGTATACGACGGCGACCGAATCGTTGAAAACATCGGTGGTCTACGGAGATATCTGAGCCTCTCGGACTCGAGACTCGATCAGATTGACCACGTACAAGCGTCACTGGACACGCTTTCACAGGGACAGGCCGCGGCGGCTACCCAAAATCGGCTGACTCAGCTCTTGGATATCAACCGCCGCGCAAGCAACGCGATCAGCCGAGCCATAGACGCTCTCGACCTAGCCACCACCCAATTTCTCGACGGCGACCGCCAACAAGCCCAAAGATTCAGCATCTAGCCACACCAGCCGAATCCAACCCATCGAGACAATTCCCTCCACAACCCCAGCAGGGTCCCGGAAAAGTCGGTTCGTGGCGTTGCGGCCTTGGGGTTTGTTGGGGTGTGATGGGCGTGGCTACTGTGATGGGTGTGGCCTTCGGGCTTGGGTACTGGTTGCGTGCCAACCATCCGACCCGAGTTGGGTCATTTTTGTCTTTTCGTGAAGGCTGCAGGGCGTTGACCACTAGTGATGGGTCGACCTAGGGTGCATTCTAGGCACTAATTTCTGTCGGTAGGTTCGTTGGATGGTCTGGGTTCGGCGGGTACGAACGGCCTCGGGTGCGACTGTGGTCCAGATCGCGGAGTCCGTCGCAGGCCGACGCCGAATCGTGCGCCACGTGGGCTCGGCTCGTGACGAAACCGAGCTAGGTTTGCTTATTGAACAGGCCCATCGGTTGTTGGCTGATGACGCCCAGGGCGAGCTGGACCTGGGCGTCACCGCCAAGACCGTCCGGGCGCAGATGGTGCCACCGCCAGGCGGGGCACTGTTCGGCACTGTCACGTTAAGCGACCTGACGAAAATTTTAGGTCATCCAGCTTCGCAAACGCGCAGGTCAGCTGTGGCATATGAGGCGTATGTGGTTTAATATCGCCGCCGATTTGGTTGACGTGACAGTGCCCGCTCGCATAGTGGTTGGGCATCGCACGACCACATTGGTGGATTCCATCGGTGCGTACGACATCGCAGCGCGCGAAGCCGATGCGGTGGCGCGTCGGATTTCGGCGACGAAAGACGCTCTTGATGGCATTGTTCGAGACGCCATAAACAAGATCAACCAGGCCACAGACGAAGCTAATAGGGCTAAGGATCAGGCGCGGGGTCGTCCACTCACCGCGGGGGCTGAGATCGCGGCGATCGAGTTGTGAGGTGAGCCCGTCGTAGTGGTCCAGGCCGTCAACGACTGGTGCCGGTTCAACAGCGCCGGTTCACTATTCATCGATCCCGGCTCACCGTGGCAGAATGCCTGGATCGAGTCATTCAACGGCCGGCTACGCGACGAACTACTCAACTCCTGGCAATTCGACTCGCTACTGGAAGCCCGCGTGATCATAGAAGATTGGCGCAACGACTACAACGCCAACAGACCCCACTCCGCCCACGGCGAACTCACCCCAACCGAGTTTGCCCTACAGTGGACCACGACCCACCAACCCCAAGCCGCATAACAGCTGGACCACCAGACGGGTCCCCCTCAATGTCGTCGACCGGGCGCTCGTATTTGACCTATCTGGATTCGGCGCAGCGGGCGCGCATTATCGGTCGATTCCGTTCCGCCGACGGCGCGGCCCAGCCGGTTGATCCCGACGAAATCGAAGCTATTCTGCAGCGCGCGAGCCAGCACGGCTACGCCATTGTCGACAATGCTTGGTTCGACGGTGTGTCCCAGATTGGCGCCGCCATAGTGCAGGACGGAGCCGCGATTGGCGGGGTTGGCGTGGCGATTCCGTCGCACCGCCTGCAACCCGCGCTCGTCGACAGCTTAGGCGGGCAGCTCAAAGCTGCGGCGCGGGTCATCGCCGACCGGTTGGACAGCCGGCGGACGGTTGCGGCACAGGTGGCGCCAGGATTGGCGCCATGAAGACAGATCCTGGACTTGCCGAAATTGATTTCACCGATCTAGATAATTTCGCGGACGGGTTCCCGCACCACCTCTTCGCGATCCACCGCGACCAAGAACCCGTGTTCTGGCATGAGCCGACCGAGCACACGCCCGACAGCGAGGGCTTCTGGTCGGTGGCAACCTACGCAGAAACGATGAAGGTCTTGCGTGCGCCCGAGATCTTCTCCTCGGTCACCGGCGGCGAGCGGCCTTTTGGTGGCACTGTGCTCCAAGATCTGCCGATCGCAGGTCAAGTACTCAACATGATGGACGATCCCCGACATTCACATATCCGTCGGTTGGTCAGCTCGGGCCTGACACCTCGGATGATCGGACGGGTCGAAGATGATCTGCGTTCCCGCGTAGGCGGTCTCATCGAGAAGATCGAACCAGGAGTGCCGTTCGATTTTGTGTCCGAAATCGCCGCTGAGCTGCCGATGCAGATGATCTGCATCTTGCTGGGAATCCCTGAAGCCGACCGCCACTGGCTGTTCGAGATGGTCGAGCCAAGCTTCGACTTTCGCGGATCTCGCACGGCCACGGTTCCGCGGCTTAGTGCTGAAGACGCCGGATCGCAGCTGTATGCGTACGGCTCGGAGCTGGTGGACCGCAAACGGACCGAGCCGGGCGATGACATGCTCTCGATCGTGGCTCATGCCACGATCGACGACCCGGAAGCTCCCGGGTTATCCGACGCCGAACTTTACCTGTTCTTTCTGTTGCTGTTCAGCGCTGGCGCCGAAACTACCCGCAATGCAATCGCCGGTGGTCTGCTGGCTCTCGCTCAGCGCCCGAAGCAAATGGTGCAGTTGCGTGACAATCTGGAACTGATCCCGAGTGCGGCCGAGGAGATGGTGCGTTGGACCTCCCCGTCTCCGTCCAAACGGCGAACTGTCACAAGGGAAACGACATTGGGAGATAAGCGGCTCGCCGCGGGTGACAAGGTACTCGTCTGGGAGGGTTCGGCCAACCGCGATCCCTCAGTCTTTGACCGACCGGACCAATTCGACATAACACGTCAGCCCAACCCGCATCTCGGATTTGGCCACGGTGTGCATTACTGCCTCGGCGCGCACTTGGCGCGGCTGGAAATTCGGACTCTCTTTCAAGAACTGCTACCGGGAATGGCCAGTGTCCGCGTCGTGCAGCCCGTTGAATGGACGCGCAGCAACCGGCACACCGGGATCCGACGCCTCACCGTCGAACTCGAGCACACGAACGCCAAGAGGCGTTGAGGCCAAGTGACTCGGCGGATGAGGAATTAGTGCGGCATACTTCCCGACGCTTCCGGAAACACTTGCCGCGCAAGGCTATCTAGAACCGCGTTCGACGGGACGGGACGGATCCGAACTCCACTGCGACCACGAGCCGGGAAACAGCGCGGTCTCACAACCCAGGGCAGCCAGCGCCGCGACGACGACAGTAGCGGTAATGCCGGAGCCGCAGTAGGCGCCCACCGAGCCACCACGATGATCGATGCCGCGTTCGGACAACTGTTGGGAGAGTGCGCTGCTGTCGAGAAAGGTGCCGTCGCTCGCCAAGACAGCGCTGCTTGGAAGGTTCGTTGCGCCCGGGATATGGCCGGCACTCGTGTCGACTGGCTCGGCGTCGCCGCGGAAACGTTCGGGCGCGCGCGCATCGAGCAGAGTCAGACTCCCTTCCCCGGCCTGCTCCGCCGTCAACGTAGGTAGGCTCCCGGCATACAAATCATCGTGCAGCACAGTCACATTACCGGGCTCGACGACTACCGGGCCGGCTTCCAAGCTCCCGCCGGCAGACCGCCACGCAGCCAGACCGCCATCCAGAATGCGCACATCGGTGAGTCCTGCTGCCGTCAACGTCCACCACGCCCGCGCGGAACCTGCGCGATTCCAATCGTCGTACACGACAACTGACGCGTCCTGCCGGATGCCCCATCGACGCGCGGAAGCCTCCAGATTGCGGCCCGACGGCAGCGGGTGGCGGCCCCGGTCGGCAAGTGTGTGATCGCTGAGTTCTTCTTCAAGTGACACATACACCGCTCCCGGCGGTCGTGTCCGGGATCCGGTGTAAATAGGGAGCACGCGCGTAGGTTCCGCTTCACGACCTGCAAGTCTGCGAAGAAGGAGTCACGCCCGTGCCTGTCCGCGTATCAGCGACCGACCGTATCCGCACCAAAATCGACGCCCTGTTCGCCGAGGATCGGGAACTGCCTGAAATCCTTGAAGAAATCGCCCGCCTCGGCGCCCAGCTACTGATGCAGGCGGCCCTGGAGGCTGAGGTCACCGAGTTCCTCGGTCGTGAACGCTACCAACGTACCGCCGCCTGTGCCGACGCTAACGGCGGTTCGCGCAACGGATATCGGCCGGTGACCATCAAGACCACCACAGGTGCGGTCACCTTGGAGCGGCCGAAACTGCGTGGCACCATGCAAGCGTTCGCCTCTCGGCTGTTCGGTAAGCATGTGACGAAAACCAACGCCCTGGAAACGCTGGTGATCGCCTCGTTCATCCGCGGCCTGTCCGTCCGGGATGTCAAGGCCACCCTCGCTGAAGCGCTCGGCGATCAGGCGGCGATCTCCAAGTCCGCGGTTTCGGAAGTCTGTAAGGCGATCCGGGCCGAATACCAGGCGTGGGCTCGTCGCCCACTCGGTGAGATCGCTCTGGACTACCTGTTTTTGGACGCCAGTTTCTTTCGGATGCATCCCGGGTCGCCGGCCGAGCCTGTGCTCGCCGCCTGGGGCGTCACCACCGAGGGCAAACCCGTGTTCGTCGGATTGTCACCCGGGACCGGAGAGTCCACCGACGCGTGGTCCGACTTCCTGACCGACCTGCGCGAACGCGGTCTTGCCACTCCGCTGCTGATCGTCTCTGACGGCGCCAAGGGACTGATCGCAGCCATCGAACAAATCTACCCAAAAGCGTTGCGCCAGAGATGTCTTATTCATCGCCTTCGCAACGTGCTTGCGAAGATCCCCACCGGGATGCAAGTCGAGGTCCGTGACGGATACTGGGCGATTTTTGATACCACCGGCCTGGGTATCGAGCCGGGACCGCAGCTGGTTGAGATCGTCGACAAGCGGATCGAGGCGTTCGCCGCTAAATACTCCGACCTCTACCCGGCGGCTATGCGGATCCTGCTCACCGACAAAGCAGGGCTGACCGCCTATCTGCGGTTTCCGGTTGAACACCATGGCCGCGTTCGGCACTCAAATTTCATTGAGCGCTCCTTTGGAGAAACTAAGCGACGGACCAAGGTCATTGGCCGATTCCCCGGCGAGACCAGCGCCATCAGCCTGGTGTGGGCCGTGCTCGACCGCGCCTCGGCCGGTTGGCGCGGCCTCACCATGACACCGGTCGGCACCCGACTGCTGCAAGACCTACGCCGATCCCTGCTCGACTCACCCCGCCAACTGCGACCGCCTCAAAGTCAAGCACCTACCGGCCAGGCAGATCCCGTCTCCGCCACGGCGTAGCGAGGCGCACGCACGCGTGACGACGCCCACCCGGTCCCAGTAAGGGGAGGTGAGGGAAACCGTTTGCCACGGCGGCGTGGCCGTGGTCGATAGCCTGCACAATGTGGATCTGAATGGGATGACAGCGGTGGTGACCGGCGCAGCTAGTGGCATCGGGCGCGCGTTGGCGCATGCACTGGCCGACCGTGGAGCCAACCTCGTGCTCGCCGACATCGACACCGTCACATTGAGCGAAGTTTCGCAGTCACTGGGGGCACAAGCGGTTCCCACTGACGTTGCCATGCCGGATGCGGTCGAATCGCTCGCTGAAGCCGCCGGCGACGCCCGGGTCGTGTGCCTGAACGCCGGAATCACCGGTAGGAGCTTTGGTGCTCCGTGGGAAGTGGCCGCTCCTGACTGGAACAGGGTGTTCGCGGTCAACGTCGGTGGCGTTGTCAACGGCTTGCGTGCGTTCGTACCCAGACTGCTGGCCGCGAACCAGCCCGCGCACATCCTGATCACCGGCTCATTGGCTGGGGTGCTGACCTTTCCCAGCGGCGGCGCTTACGGACCCTCCAAGCACGCCGTCGTGGCCGTGGCCGAACACACCGCGCTGGCACTGGCCGACACGCCGATCGGCGTGAGCATGATCTGCCCCGCCCTGGTCTCGACAGGCATGTCCACCGACGGCATCGACCCCGCCGAGGTCGCTGCACAGGCGCTGGCCACTATCGACCGCGGAATCTTCGCTGCGGTCCCACCCGACTGGCAGCGCACCCTCATCACCGCGGCATCGCGTCGCGCCACTGGTCAGCGTCCCGAATCGCCTGCGGTCGCCACCTCGACCACGCAGAAACAACCACCAGCGCCCTCATAGCCCAAACATCGCCGGCGCACGAACCACGACCGGCCCGTACAACCCCCAACCCGCGAATCGACCTGCCGCCGAACCAGACGCCCGTATGCTAACAGCGGAGCGAAACTGGCCCTGCCTTTTACACCGGCATCTGGACGCAGCCGCTCCCGGCAGATGGCCGTCGAGGTAGGCCGGTCGACCATCGGGAACACCTAACTGCCACCGCACATCCAAGATCGAGATCGGATCGCCTGCCTGGATATGCAGGGCCAGCTCTGCGGCGGTGATCAGATAGGGGGAACGTGCATGGGCTTTCACCGGCTCACCTTCCTGCCATTTTCGAGACGACGCCGTGCTGGCACCAACGAGCCTAACCATCGATGACATATTTTGGGTCAGTCCAGTGATTGGCGGGTTGGATCTCGGCTGGGTTCGTCGTGCACAGAAACATCGGGCGGGTCAGGTCGGGGCGCGATAGCCGCCCGATCTTCACTTAGTTCGTACTCGTTGCACCGGATCACATGCGATGAAGCTCGGCGAGGGCCGCGAGGTTCTCCAGATAGTGCTGCAAAGACGTGTGCCTGAATGCGACGCTAATCGTTGTGGCCCCGTGGGCAGCGGTATCGGCGAGGACGTCGCGGGTGCGTTGCGGCTCGTTGATCGGATCTAAGGGCTCCGGGGGCGCGAGAACCACTTCGAATTCCGGCCGAATCTCAAAGCGGCTCAACCAGTCGCGGGCTTGCCGCAGGCTCACGCTGAAGGGAGACCACCCATCGGCCAGGGCGACGGCGCGCCGCAACGATCGCAGGGTGCGCCCACCGACCCAGATGGGAACGCGATCTTGGACGGCGCAGGGATCGACGACCATGCCGCTGAACGAATAATACTCGCCGTGGTAGGTGGGCTCGGGCACCGACAGGGCGGCGCGAAGTGCCCGCAGTGCGTCGTCGGCGCGTGGTCCGCGATCTTCGAATGAAGCGCTCAGGAGCGCGAATTCTTCTTTGAGAGATCCGACGCCTACACCGAGGATGAGCCGGCCGTTGCTGATGGCGTCCAGTGTGCCGTACCGCTTGGCGATTTCGAGGGGATGGTGATACGGCAGCACCAACACATTGGTCGCCAACCTGATCTGTCGTGTACGCGCGGCTAGATAGCTCAACGTTGCCAGCGGATCCCAGTACCGGGTTCCGCGGCGCTGTTGCTGGCTCGCCGGCAGCGCCACGTGCTCGCTGCAGGTCAGATGATGGTAGCCGAGGCGGTCCGCGGTTTCGGCGATTGTGGCAATGTCGCCGATTGAAGCGGTTTTCTCCCAGTCAGCACTGATCTCGGGCGGCATGGTCACCACGGGTGTGGCTATCGCGAGTTTCACGGTTGTGCTGTTCATATCTGCACGTGTTTCCTATTCCGGTGTCGCCGATCCGGGCCGGCCTGATGTCCTCACTCGGTGTCGGCGGATTCGAGAAGCTGCACTTCCTCGAGGTCCATTTCCATCTGTAGTTCGCGTAGCACAATGTCGTCGATCTGGTTGTGGTTGCGCAACGCCGTTACGGCCCGGCGCTGGTGTTCGAGTACGCCAAGACGCACCCGCCGGGTGAGATCGGTACGTCTTTCCAGATCGGTCGGTGCCGAATCGTCGGCGCTGTGCGCGATGAGCGCAGCGTGTTCCTGGTATTCCTTTTGCAGTCGGCCCAGGAGACTCGGACTGACTCCGAGCTGGCCGGCGACCGTCGGCAGCGCATCCAAGGCGGCTTCAGCACTGCGCATCCGGGCAAACTGCAATTCATCGGCGTGGAGAACATCGTCGGGCATCCGAGCCCACCGTACGACAGCGGGCAGTGTGCTCCCTTGGAGTAGAACGGTGACGATGATGACGACAGACACGACGAAGATGATCAGGTTGCGGTCGGGGAAGGGGGAGCCGCTTTCAGTAATTTGTGGTACAGCCAGGGCTGCGGCAAGTGACACCGCACCGCGGAATCCCGCCCAGCTGGTAACAAATCGCTGGCGAAAGTCAACCCGACGGGTTGGCTTTTTCAAGCACCGATCCATGGCATGACCCAACACGGTGGTGATTTCGACCCAGGCGATCCTTGTTGTGATGACGACGCCGGTGACGGCCAAGCCCAGAAACGTGGCGCTGCGAAGTCCCCCGGCCGCGCCCGAGATGTGCTCCACCGCTCCTGGGATTTGTACGCCGACGAACACCCACAGCGAGCCGTTAATCAGGAATGTCGCGAAGTCCCAGAATGCGTACGCCTGCAGGCGGGAACGAGCCCGGATGACGCGAGGCCCGACGTAGCTGAGCACGAGCGCGGACACCAGCACCGCGACGACCCCGCTGCCGTCGAAGGTTTCAGCCAGCAAGAAGGCTGCGAACGGAGTCAGCAGGCTCAGGGCGCCTTCTTCGAGGGGCGCGTCGATTCTGCGGCGTAGTAGCGTTACCAATCCTCCGACCAGCAGGCCGGCCGCGATACCGCCGGCATAGGAGCCGATGAACCGTCCTGTCAAGGCGGCCAAGCCCATCTCCGCGCCGCCGGCCGCCGCCGACACGGTTACGGCGAACAGGACGAGCGCGGTGCCGTCGTTGATAAGGCTTTCGCCGCGTAGGACGGTAAGGGAACGGCGCGGAAGTCGTTTCGCCAGGCCGGCCACGGCCGCGGCATCAGTGGGGGACAGCACCGCACCAAGCACCGCCGCCGCGTGCGATTCCATGCCCAGCGCGCGTGCCGTCCACGACACCACTACTGCGGTGGCAATTACCAGGCCGATGCTGAACATGACGATAATGCGGAGGTTCCAGCGGATTTCGCGAAAGCTGGTGTTCATGCCCTCCCAGTAGAGGATTGCCGGCAGAAACAACAGCAGTACGATCTCGCCATCGATCTCAACGTTGCCGAAACTTGGGATCAGGCCCAGAAGGGCGCCGAGCAGGATCAGCAAGACAGGGGGACCTACCCGATAGCGGTGTCCCAGGATCGTCCCCACAATAACGGCCGCGACGAGCGCAACGATGACGACAAGTCCGAACACCAGGCCATCTTGCCGTACGGCCTTTCTGCTTTATCGAAAATGTGGTTGCCCGCGGGCGTCACCCGCCTGCGGACAAGACACCGCGGCACGCATTTTGCGGCTAGGCCTGATGTGTGACCGCCGGTAGTGCGGTGCACCCAGGAGTCGCAGATGACCGGCAGAGTTAGCTGGTTATGAATATTCGGCGCAAGGAGCGTCCGCCGAATCTCACACCACGGATGAATCGGCCCGCGGTTACCCGTGCGTGCTTTGCACACACAAAATTTCATTCGCGACGATTATCGTGCATACGTGGGCTTAATCCCAGCGTAGAGAGTAGCTCCGATGAAGATCAGGTACTTGCTGGCCGCCACCATGCTTGTCTTGTCGGCCGTGGTGGGCGCCGTGGGCTGTTCGACCGGTGACGACGTCGCGAACATGACCATCGAGGTCTCCATGGACGATGTGCTGAAGCGGAGCACCGTCGGACGCAACGTCACGCTGGTTGTGGGTGACACACTCAAGGTGGTCCTCGGCTCGAATCGCACCACGCCTTATCGGTGGGCCGCGCAAACCAAGATCGGCGATCGGAAGATCCTGCGGCAAACCCGCCACGAGTACCAACGATCGGTCTCCGGCCGCGCTGGGGCCCCCGGTGCCGAGATCTGGATGTTCACGGCACTGGCGGCGGGGGCCACGACCATCGTCACTGACTACTCCGGATTGGTGGACTACGACACCACCCCGGTGTGCACGTTCACGGCGAAAGTGAAAGTGGATGCTGCGCCGCTCTACGCCGGCTTCGGGCCCTTGGCGCGGATCGCACGGCCGTGACCGTGCGATCGAGCTGATCGCACAGCTGGCAGCTCTCTGACACCAGGAGAAACAACACGAAGGCGCGATAGTGGACACGGCTCTGTGCTGGAGGTGATTTGACCGGCACCACCGCGGCGGCAGTCGGTAGTTGTCACACCATGGCGATCGGCGAAATCTTTAGTCCGATCGCTAACGCGCCTGCGAGCTCTCGGCTGACGTCGTAGTCGAAAACTACATGACCGCTGATCACGTCGACGTCGCGTTTGGCTCGCTGTAGGGGACTGCTCAGGAAGTGTGCGCTGGCTCCGGACGACTCGAGGAGGCTGCCGATGACACCGCGTGATTCACGCACGATATGTGCGGCTGCTAGCCGAGCGTCGGAGCGGAGCGGACGTGCGACGATGTCTCCGGTCGCCAGCACCTCGTCGATCCGCCCGACGGTGTCGTCGAGCAGTCCATGTAGTGCGCGCAGCCGCACGCGCGCCTCGCCTAGTCGCGCTTGTGCTGCGGGCTTGTCTTTTTGCATGCCGCCTTCGTAGGCGAGGACCCGTTCGGAGAGCCGTTCGGTGAATATTTCGGCGACACACTCGGCCGCGCCGAGCGCGGGCATGGCGGCTACCAGGGCCAGGGCGGGCACCATCGGCCAGCGGTAGACAGCGGCGTCGTGCAGGCGCGCGCCTGGCGCGGTGCCGGCGTAAATGTCGCTGACCTTGACCAGCCGGTGTGCGGGAACGAAGACATCCTCGATGACGATGTCATTAGACCCGGTGGCCCGCATGCCGTCGGTTTGCCACACATCCACGATTGCGGTGTCGTCGGCAGGCAGCAGTGCAAGTGCGGGGTATGTGGCGTCATTGGAGCCGCAGAGTGCGCCGACGATGGCCCAGTTGCCATCCATGACACCGGTGGCCCACGACCAGCGCCCACTTAGTCGAACACCGTCGTCGACCAACGTGCCACGTCCGGTCGGCGCCAACGGGGCTGACGCGAGGAAAGGCCGCGATGCGAATCCCTCGTTCTGTGCCTGCTCGCCGAATAGCGCCAGCATCCAGTTGTGCAGCGCGTAGAACGCGGCGGTCCAAGCGGTGGACGCACAGCCGTGGGCCATGCGTCGCACCGGATCGAAGATCGCGCGGAAATCTGCTTCGTGACCGTTGTAGCGGGCCGGTCTAAGTAGGTCGGTAAACCCGGACTCGCTGAGTTCGGAGACGGTGGCGGCGGGTAGCCGCCGCAGTGCCTCGGCCTCTTGTGCACGATCCGCCAGCCGACTAATTAAAGCGTCGGTGATGCCGGGTGCGACAGCGGTCATAGCTACCATAACATCTAGTATAGTATGTTTTTGCAGTGGCGATAGACTCTGCCAGAGTCGATTTCGTTTTAGAAGATTGTTTGCAGTGCGACAAGACCGATTGCGCCCAGAAGTGCCGCCGAAGGCAGAGTGATGATCCAGGCCAGCGCAATCGGCTTCATCAGGCCCCAGTTGGTGGCCCGGTTGACCATGCCGACGCCGAGGACGGCGCCGATCAGAATGTGCGTGCTAGACACCGGCAAGCCCAAGACGGTGGCGCCCATGACAACCGCGGCCGCCGACAATTCAGCAGAGAAGCCTGAGGCCGGGTGCATTGTGGTGAGGTTGTGCCCCACGGTGGTGATTACTTTGCGTCCGATAAACCAGAGTCCAGCGCACAGCGCAACACCGAACGTGAGCATGGCCGCCGCTGGAACCGCCGCGCTGCCTTGGATGGAGTCGGTGCGCAGTGCATCGAGGATTGCCGCGAACGGGCCGATGGCGTTGGCGATGTCGTTGCTACCGTGGCTGAACGCGAACCCGGATGCGGTGAAGACCTGCATCCAGCTGAACATCAAGAATGTCGATCGTGACAGTGATTCACCCCGAAGGGTTTTGGCAAAGATGAAGGTGGCCATCCACACTGCGGCGCCGACCATGCTCATGATGAAGTAGTTGTTCATCGTGGTCAGGCCCAAGTGCATGTGCTTGAACCCTTTGAACAACAGCATTGCGGCGATGATCATGGATCCACCAGCCGCGACAAGCGGAACCCAGTTCTGCAGAGCGCGGAACGCGTCGACGGACGACTTCTTGGCATCAATCGCCTGCAGTTCGCGGTAGTACTCGGACTCAAGTTCGTCTGGATCGAAGTCCCTGCGGTTTGCCGCGACCGCATCGCGAGCAAGGGCTCCGGTATACGCGATCTGCTGGATTTCGTTGAGCCGTTCAAACGCGGCCTTATGGCGTTGGCGATGCGCCATCCGCTCTTTCTTGATTTCCAACAGCCGTTGTTCTGCCTCTTCGTTGTACAGCAGGATGTGTCGTTTGACGGCGCCATAGAGGATGTAGGCGACCAGTCCGCCCAGCACCGGCGACAGCACCCACGAAACCGCTATTTGGCCAATCTGATCCCACTGGACCATGCTGAAGGCGGCGCCG
Organism: Mycobacterium sp.; assembly: GCF_965230835.1. Classification (GTDB taxonomy): domain Bacteria; phylum Actinomycetota; class Actinomycetes; order Mycobacteriales; family Mycobacteriaceae; genus Mycobacterium. The sequence continues at coordinate 56,929 of NZ_CBDDLW010000002.1, read as the reverse complement.
CCCTGTCCGCCCACAATCCCCAAAGTGATCGCCGAGCCGACGATGCCGCCCACGATCGAGTGGGTGGTCGACACCGGATATCCCATGCGGTTGGCGAACAGCAGCCACAGTGCGGCTGCCAACAACGCCGACATCATGATGTTCATGAAATCGTTTGGATCGACTGCCACTCCGGATAGGTCGACGATGCCACTGCGAATCGTTTCGGTGACGTCGCCGCCGGCGATCATCGCTCCGCTGACCTCAAAGATGGCTGCGACCAACAGCGCCTGCTTCATGGTCAGCGTGCCCGCGCCGACGCTGGTGCCGAAGGAATTAGCGACGTCGTTTCCGCCGACATTGAACGCCATGAACATCCCCACAATGATGGCGAGGAGCAGGATCACCTTGTTCGCGTTGGAGCCTACGTGGTTGAAGGCCCACCAGGAGAAAAGCAGAAACGCTCCCGCCAGCAGCGAACCAAATGAGAGATGCCATTGCCTGTCCGGCCCGAGGAAGCTGGTGCGCACCGGTGCTGACTCTGTGAATTCCGGAAGTCTGTTGGCCACGAAATGCCCGTCCCTGTGGTGTTTTCCGCTGGTCTGCCGGTGCGCCGACGAGTGTTGGCGACCCGGGTCAGCAGGCTACGGCAAAGTGGGCAGCGGCAGATGAACCAAGGGTGAACAAAAGCGCGCTGCGAGTAATTCGGCCTGTCATTTTGGGCTGGCAGATATGTGGACCGCAAGAGCGCCGCCGAAATATGTAGGCCCCACATCGGAAAGCTGCGAAAGACGGCGGCAACGGTTTCTGCTGGCGCACATGTCGCAGAAACCGATCTCCCGGGAAGCTTTATTGACGTCAGAGTCGCGGACAAACGAACACGTGCGGCAGCGGCGATGAGGTGAAAACCCTTCGCCGGCGTTGCCCGCGGTGGCGCTGTCGGGCGCGGCACGAATCCGACGTGGAGTGCCGCCCCGGGGCGATTCCTGGGCGGCCACGCACTCCGGAGTGTGTTGTGGGGTCAGCGGGAGGCCGGAGACAGATCCGCTCCAGCGATTGATTGTCCGTGGCGAGTTCACCCAATTTGACCAGGGTCGGCAACCGCAATCAGAGGTGTGCTAATCACCTCGAGGGAGTCTGAACCCAGGTGGCAACACGGCGGCGGGGTCGTATCGTCATAATAGCTGTCAATTGCTGTCTAAATTAATGGTCCTGTCGTGTTCCCGCGGGGAGGGGCAGGCGCGGGGACGGGTGTGGCCTTGGTTGATCGCTGGTCGGTGCTGTTGTGACCGATACGAGCCTTTTTGCCGTGATTATTTTGATGGCGAGTGCTGTCGGCATGGTTGCGGTGCTGGCAAACCGCCTCACCGAGCGGGTGAAGATTCCCGTCCCGTTGCTGGTTTTGGTCGGTGCCGCTGTCGCGGTGAACACGCTTCCGGTCTTGCCTCCTCCCTCGGAGCAGACCGTAGAGCGGGTGATCACCGTCGCGCTGGTGGTGGTGTTGTTCGACGGCGGCATGCATATCGGTTGGTCGCGGTTCCGGGCGGCGGCTGTTCCTATCGTGTCGGTCGGAGTATTGGGCACTTTTCTGACCGCCGGAGGTGCGGCACTGCTATTGCATTTTGTGTGCGGGCTCGATTGGTACCTTGCGTTGCTGGTCGCCACCGCGGTGGCTCCCACAGATCCCGCCGTGGTCTTCTCTGTTTTGGGCAAACGCGAGATTACCGGCCGCAGCGGCACCATCTTGGAAGGTGAGTCGGGCGCCAACGATCCTGTCGGTATCTCATTGATGGCCGGTCTGCTCAAGGCTGGCGGTTTGAGCGCAGCGGGGTTCGCCAGCGTGGGATCTTACTTCGTGCAGCAAATGCTCATCGGCGCGGCGGTCGGCGCAGTCGGCGGCGGTGCGTTGCTTGTGTTCATCCGCCGCGTGCCGCTGCCCAGCGAAGCCTTGTACCCGCTTCGGACGTTGGCTGCCAGCCTGATGCTGTACAGCATCGCCGCGTTGGCACATGGTTCGGGATTTCTGGCTGTTTTTGTTGCCGGCATCATCATTGGCGACGCCAACGCCCCCTATAAGCCTGAGGTGCAGCGGTTCCATTCCGCATTGGCTGGGTTAGTCGAAATCATCGCTTTCGCTTTCTTGGGCTTGACTGTTGACCTGCCCATTCTTACCCATCCCGACGTGTGGGTGCCTGGTGTCGTGCTCGCGGTTGCCCTGGCATTGGTAGTGCGGCCCCTGGGGGTGGGGGCTTGTTTGCTCCCAGTCCGTCTAGAACACAATGAACGAGCGTTTATTGTGGTCGCCGGTCTAAAGGGCGCGGTGCCGATTTTGCTTGGCGAGTTCTTGCGTGCTGCACACATCCCGCAGGCCGAACGGCTATACGGAATCGTGATTGTTGTCGTTATCTTCTCCGTTCTTGTGCAGGCTAGTTCGGTCCCGCTTCTTGCGCGACTGCTACGGCTACCGATGCGCACTATCGCCCCGGAGCCGTGGGCCGTCGGTGTTCGGTTGCGCGACGAGCCAGACGGTGCCCACCGGCTCACCGTGGGGTCTGGTTCAGCCGCGGAAGGGTCGACGATCGAGGACCTCGCCGAGAGCATCGGTGACATCTGGGTAAGCATTGTGGTCCGCTCCAGCGGATTGGTGCCGGTGCGGTCCGACACCGAATTGATGGTCGGCGATGATTTGGTCATTCTGGCCGATCCGGAGCTCAGCGATACCCTTGCTGATCAGTTCCGCCCTGCCTAGTAGCGGTCGAACCGCGAGGTTCCTGGGCTGAGCGGCACACGGCGATACCGGCGTGTGGCCGAGAACGGTCACCAAAAAATAGGATTGGGATGATGCAGTGGCGAATATCCTCGCATTCGCCGTTGGCGAGCCTGCGCTGAAGCGGCGCTCCCGTGCAGTGGATACCTAGCGAAGTGATGTAGTCGGAGAAACATGACCAAGCCATCGAAAGAAGAGATCTGGCAGAAGCGTACCGAGTGGCCACTCGCATTGGTCGCGCTGGTTTTTCTGGCGCTGTATTCGGTAGAAATTCTCGGCCGGCCGCAGGGACGCGACGCGCACATCCTTTGGACGGCAAGCTGGGTGGCCTGGGGCATGTTCGTCATCGATTATTTTGTTCGCTTGGTTCTGGCGTCCAACCGTTGGCAATGGTTTGTCAGTCATCTGTTTGACCTGCTCATCGTTGCGCTTCCGCTGATGCGGCCGCTGCGGTTGCTGCGATTGCTTGTCCTTATCGGAGCGCTGCAGAAGGCTGTTGGGAGCGCCGTTCGAGGCCGCATTCTCATATACACAGTTTCAGGCGTCACCTTGCTGATCTATGTCACCTCGCTGGCGATCCTCAACCAGGAACGCGACCAGCCGGGTGCCACCATCAACTCGTTCGGTAATTCCGTTTGGTGGGCCATCACCACCGTCACCACCGTCGGCTACGGCGACCTGTATCCGGTAACGGTGACTGGGCGGGTAATCGCGGTGTTGCTGATGATTGGTGGGATCAGTCTCATCGGTATCGTCACGGCGTCGCTAGCGTCTTGGATAGTTCAGCGGGTCGCCGAAACAGATTCCGCGAACCGCGCCGCGACGGCCGCTCAGATCGATGACCTCCGATTCGAAGTTCGGGAACTGGCCGAAAACCTGCGGCACGCGAATTCTCATCGAGATGAGTGAGCTGCAATGAGGGTACTTCTAGAGCAGTTCGGCAAATGCGGTCACCGTCATGAGCACCAGCACCGATATCCCGACGAGGTACACCTGGCGCCGCGGAGTGATTTGTGGCGGCAACGGGCGTAGCGCGAGTGTTCGCTGGCGCTGTAGGGCGATCACGTAGGTGCACGACGCGGCAAAGGTGGCTAGCACGACCGGTGCCAAGGCACTCAGCTCGGGTGCGCCGCCCATGTCTTTGAGGGTCAGCAACGCGCCATTGACCAGCAACGCGAACGATGTCCGGGTCCAGGCCAACATCGTCCGTTCGGCTTGTAGGCCGCGGTCCGGCCGATCGCCAGCTGCAGTGGGGTAACTCAACCGGTCACCGTCTTGGCGATCACCAAGCCCAACGCAATCAGGCCGACAAGGCTGAGGCCCAAGGCGAGGTATCCCGGCGTGGGGTGTCGGGGCAGCGGCAGGCCGCGGCGCATGGCGCGATCGGCCTGCTGCCAGCGCAGCAACCCCATCCCGCTGGTGAGCGTTGCCAGCACGGCGAGTAGTGCCCCCAGCACCTGGCGTGCACCGGGTATTGCCAGCTGTGGGACAAGCTGTACTAAGGCAACCGATGCGGCGAGCAGACCCAGCGCAGTTCGCTGCCAGGCCAGAAACGTACGTTCGTTCGCTAGGGTAAATCGGTAGTCGGGATCAGACTCGGGCACATGGCCAGCGTGGCGCTCATTGCCGCACGAGGTGATGCCGTCGGTGTCATCGGCCACGTGGCGACCTCGCAGGCGTCTCGGGTGCAGTTGTCTCCGCGTCGACCGATTTTAACCAAACTCGCCTTAGCCCAGGGCCGGCTCAGCTTCAATACTCAGCACCAATTTGTGCAGTCCGGTACCTGCCTGAACGAATGTTGGACTCCAGTCAAGCTGGCCCCGTCGCAGCCGCGGGTGGCGTCTTAGGACTGGTGTAAAAACGCTGGGCGCATGTTCCTGGTGGTCATGTTACGCGGCGGTGGTGTCGGTCGTGGTTGTTGTGGTGGGGGGATGCAGTGGGCGGGGTGGCTCGAGCAGTTGGTGGCGTAGTTCTTGGAGGTGGCGGCTGGTCGCTGATGTTTGGGTGACTCCGCGCCAGCCGCGGCTGGCGCGGTCGAGGACGGCCCATACCAGCGACAGACAGCTGGTTTCGCCGGGTAGGCGGCCGATGACCTTGACCCGGCGACGGGATTCTCCGAAGGTGCGTTCGATGAGGTTGGAATGGCGGATGCGTGTCCAGTGTTGGCGGGGGAAGCGCAAATGCACGCTCAGCGAGGCGAAGTCGTTGGCCAGGCAAGCGACCGCGGCTGGGTAGAGCCCGCGGTATGTGGTGGTGAACTCCTCGGCGCGGCGGGTGGCTTCATCCACGGCCTGCTGGCCGGGTGGCTGGTCAATGTCATCGAAGATCGACCAGAACGCGGCTTTGATCTCGTCCTGGACCGCGACAGGTGTCTTGGCGATGACGTTACGGCAGCGATGGATCAGACACCGCTGACGCAGGCTTGCCGGAAACGTGGTCTCCCATGCGGCGATCAGGCCCGGCGCCCCGTCGGAGATGCCCAGTAGCGGCGGGCGTAGTCCCCGGTTCCTCAGGTCAGCCAAGAAGTCGGCCCACGCATCAGCCGACTCCGCTGCGGCTGGGGCCAGCCCAATAAACAGGGGCTTGCCGTCGGTGCAGATGCCCCAGGCGGCCAGCACCGGCTCGGCCGGGGCGTTGGGATGCATCCGAAAGTTCGAGGCATCCAAGAACAGGTAGTCCAACACCAGCTCATCAAGGCGTCGAGACGACCACGCAGCGAACTCGTCTTTGATGGCCGCACAAATCCGGCTCACCGTCGAGCGCGACAACGCCGCCTGCGAGCCCAGCACCTCGGCCAACGCGGCCTCGATGTCGCGATCCGACAAACCGCGCACCCATCCCGAAATCACCAACGCCTCCAGAGCGTGGGTGCGCGTCACCCCGGCACCGAATAGCCGCGAACAGAACCGCTCGTCGGTGTCGCGTAGTTTCGGGCGGCATAATTCGACCGAGCCCATCGTGGTCTTCACCGTCGCCGGCGGTTGATACCCATTGCGGTACCCGCCCGGGCCGTCCTGAACCCGACGCTGGTGACGGGCTCGGCCCAACACTGCTTCTACCTCGGCCTCCACGGCGACCTGAAACACCAGACGCACCGATAACCGCCCGACCTCCTCCAAAATCTCGGTCAACGGCCGCTCGGTCGCGGCGAACAACTGATCCATCTCAACACGCACACGCTCAATCGGCGATACTCGCTTGGTCACGGGCGTAGCCCCTCCTTCATAGCTTTCGTCGGTTGCGACGGAACCTACGCCCGTGACCATTTACACCAGCGATGAGACGCGACCCAGCCGCGCGACTCGGCTTACTCTGGGATACGGCTAGCGGTGCGCAGATCGGGTCAGACGTTGACCGTTGGTGGCTTGGAGCAGACAGATGACAATGCTCGGGGTGGGGTCGGCGCCGGTTCTGTCTTGATGTGAGTCAATGAAATAGGTCACCGAGTAATGGCTGCCGGCAACGGGATGGCCAGTGTAGGGCCTAAACCCCGCGGCGCATTCCCGATTGGCGACGGTGGCGATGGCGGAATCCACGGGTACTGGAGCTCGCAGGTATACCTCGGCCAAATGTGTGGTCTCACAATCGGTGGTAGTGACGGTGATGCGGCTGAGATCGGCCGGTGGAAGGTCAGCCACACAATCGCCGACCTGGAGGTCAATCCACTTCTGAGTCCGCGATGTTGGGGTAGTGGGCTGCGGTGAATCGGTCGCAGCCGTTGCGGCCGGCATTGTTGGCGGCGCGGCAGGTGAGGCAGCGCCGGCGTCGGCGTTGTTAGCCGTACAGCCGGTCAGCAGGATTGTCGTGGTCAGGGCACACAGCACACGATGGTGTCTGACCGCCATGTCAGCCTCCTGGAAAGCGTTGGCTATCGGGGGATTTTACTCGGCAGTCCGCCGGTTTTTCCCTGATGAGCAACGATTTACCAGAACTCGACGGTGCATTCGGGCGCTGTTGCGCAGCGCGACCGCCTACGCTGGACAGCCGGCTAGCTATTTGCAGGACAAAGCGGCCAGCCCGGTGGACCAGCATCCGAACTGTCAGCGACACCAGGTGACGGGCATCCTCTTGATTCCATGGATGAATTGCGAAACCAGCCGAGCGGGCTCTTCGGTAGCGGTGATGTCAGGTATCTCGCGGTGCAGTTCTTCGAACATCACGCGGATCTCGCGGCGTGCCAGGTTCGCGCCCAGGCAGAAATGGGCACCGCCGCCGCCGAAGCCGATATGCGGATTGGGGTTGCGTGACACGTCGAAGGTCCATGGGTCGGCGAAGATCGACTCGTCGCGGTTTGCTGAGTTGTACCACAGCGAGACTTTGTCACCAGCGGCCATCTTGGTTCCGCTCAATTGGATATCGCGGGTGAGGGTGCGTCGCATGTAGACCACTGGAGAGGCCCATCGCACGATTTCCTCCACCGCGGTGGGGGCCAGTTCGTGGAACGCGGACCACCATCTTTCTCGCTGCTCTGGGTAGCGGGACAGTGCCAGAACACCGTGGCTGATGGCGTTGCGTGTTGTCTCGTTGCCAGCCACTACCAGCAAGATGAAGAATGATGCGACCTCCGACGAAGAGAGCCGCTCGCCGTCGACCTCGGCTTCGACCAGGCTCGATGTCAGATCGTGGCGTTGCGCTAGGCGGCGGTCTTCGGCAAGCGCTTTGGCGTAGGCGCCGATGTCGATCGAAACCTGGAGAAACTCCTCGAAGTCGGTTGCCAGATCCGGATCGCCGAATCCCAGAATCACGTTAGTCCAGTGGAAAATCCGTTGCTGGTCTTCGTCGGGAATCCCCATCATGTCGCAGATGACCTGCAACGGCAGCGGTCCGGCGAGTTCGCTGACCAGATCGGCTTCTTTATCGGGATGATTGGCAATCATGGAGGTGACCAGGCGGTGGGCGCGCTCCCGGACTGACGCCTCGATGCGGGCCACCACTTTCGGGGTGAAGGCCCTGCTGACGATCGAGCGCAAGCGCTGATGCCGCGGATCGTCGAGGACGATCATCGAACCGAAGTATTCCGATATCTGCGGCGTCTGGTCGTTGATCGTGATGTTGGGGCTGGAGCTGAAGATTTCTGGATGTCGGCTCGCGTACAACACGTCATCGCGCCTGGTAAGTGCCCAGTGCCCGTTGTCTGCGGTGAATCCGGGCAGCTCGATCGCGGGCCAGAATGAGATCGGCGCTTCCCGTCGTAAGGTGGCGAAAGCACCGTCTCGATAGCTTTCGTGGAGTTGCCAGAAGCCCAGCGACCCCACGTCAATATCGGCTAATGAAACCTCTGGCGGTACCGCCCCGTTCTTTCGAATAGCCAAACCCGTCGTGAGGCTCATGCGGATCCTCCTTTGCCCCGCTTCGCCCTTGAAGGGGGTGATATCGGCGAGCTTAGTCTTGGAGAAGCCGTTGAGGGCTTGATGCGGTGATGCGTGTCTTGACGTGCTGCGAACGCGCGGCTAAAGGAGCTGCGACACTACTGATTCTTATCATTGTGGTGCGGCGTGGTGGGTCGGTCTATACCCGTGCGACTGGTTTGCCGGATCCGCCCTACTCCGGCTAGTCCAGCTGGCCTCGATGTGCCGGTTACCGAGCTGCCCGCTTTGCCAGCACAATCGAGGCCAGTGGAATTCGCATCGGCTCAGGGGCGTTGGTCAACCGCTGCGCGACCGCGGCCTCCAGTTGCTGAATGAATTCGGTGGCGCGTGGGTCGTTGACTCCACCTTCTAGCGCGGCTGACAAGGTCGGAAAGACCGCGGCTCGCGCGAATGCCGACCATTCCGCGCCGAAGGCCTCGGCGTCTCCGCCTGCCTGGAATCGGGCCCAGAACCTGTCCTCGGCGTTAAACACCTCGAGATGTTCGATCGTCAGACCTTCGAAGTGTCCCCGTGGCGCGAACGCCGCGCGGAAATCTCCTTCGCTGCGGGAAAAGCTTGGAATTGCCATGCGCTGCAGTTCCTTTCGGTCAAGCAGGCCATCGCCTACCTGATCTTGCAGCGCCGCGAGAAGAGTATCGAGCAACGGCTGGTAGCCGAACTCGCCGTCCTCGTCGATGGCCGTCGTCAGCACGACCAGCCGTCCATCGGGACATAGCTCTCGTCCTCGGAAGGCCAGAAAATCCTGCCAGTCGATGGCAGCCTGGTGCGCGTAAGCCGCACGGGCTTCCTTATCATCGCTGTAGGCAACGTGGATGTGATCGGGAATCGTCGCGGGAACGCGACTTAGCCATTGGATCGCCCACGATGTCCAGCCGAGGTTGACCGTGTTGGACGGCAGGATCTGGGTGTAGAAGGAGCGGCCGATGGCGGAGGCGAAACTCGCAGAGTCCCGGTGCAGGTAGCTGTCCGGATCATCGGCCAGGGTTCGGAATAGCGCGGTGAAGTCGTTCTCCGGTACATCGGTGTGGGTCAACAGGATTGCGTGATCTTGGCCGGTCCGCCGGCGAAGCACCTCGATCGCCGCCGAAATCGGTTTCAGTGAATTGTGTCCGTTTGCCGCACCATAGTCGGCGACGACGATCGGCTGCGGAGGCTCGGGCAGCGGTATCTCCCCGGCGGCCTCTGCGAACAGCGCGATGGCTGGTGTCAATCCGGCGGCGTGCAAACGCGAGGATTGCGTGTAGGTGGCGCTTTCCATCGGTTCGGGCCGGACGACAACGCTTGACTCCGGCGGCGCAACGTTGGGTTTCATGTCAGTTCGTCTTCGGCAAGCTGACGTCGTTGAGTCGGTTGGGAACCTGTCGCGGGGTGTTGGCGGGCCGTCCCATGCTGGATATTGTTGGCCAACGCGGCCTCGGTCGAAATTGGGCGCGCGGCATTGGGCGCGACAGCCCAGTCGGACCCCAGCGCGCTGTGGGGCGCGATGGCGATTGTGAGCGTCTCGGACAGGCCCAGCACCCTGGCGACGAGATCGTTGGCCATGGGTACTGCTCCTTTTTCCGGGTCGGCGAGACCGAGGTGTACCTATTTCTTTTTAGTGTGCTCGTTTGCTCGCCGTCGGCGAATCCGAGCGGTATCTCGATCGGTCGGTCTGGTATTCGCGATCCCGTCGGCAGGGCGTGCTTGGTTGAGTTGCGGCATTGGTTCTGGGCACGCTACCGGTGCGTGGTTTCCTCGCGCCGGTCAGGTGGTGGTTGGTTTGGTTCCGCGTGCTCTCGCTCTTGCGTGCTGTGCTGGCGCGGCGTTGGCTTCACGCGACGACCGAGGGAGGCTGGGCCGGCTTAAACCTATAGTGAGGTCGTTCCGGGGGTCTTAGTGCCCGCGTGCGACCCACTCTTCGTAGTGGACGATCTCCTCGCCGATCGTCGTGCTGTCACCGTGTCCGGTATGGACAATGGTCTCGCCGGGCAGCGTGCCAAGTCGTCCTGAAATCGACTGCAGAATGGTCGGGAAATCGGAGAACGAACGCCCGGTCGCGCCCGGCCCACCGGAGAACAGGGTATCTCCGCTGAACACGACACCTTTTTGTGGACCCAGTTCGGGCCCGTACCAACAAACAGATCCGGGGGAGTGGCCCGGGGTGTGCAAGGCCCGCAACTCGGTGCCCGCGACCTGCAATGTATCTCCGTCGGCCACGAAGCGAAAGTCGACGTCCGGGTGGGTCATTCGCCACAACGCGTCATCGGCAGGGTGCAGCAGCACCGGCGCGTCGAGCTCCCGGCTTAGCTCGGGCGCCACCGTGACGTGATCGTTGTGGCCGTGTGTGCACACCACAGCGATCACGTTGCGTCCGGCGACGGCTGCCAGGATGGGCGCTGCTTCGTGAGCGGCGTCGAAGACCACAACATCGACGTCGTCGCCGACTAGCCAGATGTTGTTGTCGACTTCCCAACTGCCGCCATCAAGTTCGAACGTGCCGTGGGTCACGACTCGCTGAATGGGGCGCTCGACGGGTGCCACTACAACATCACCACCGAGCGCAGCACCTTGCCGCCATGCATTCTGTGGAATGCCTCCTCGACGTCGTCTATGCCGATCTTTTCCGACACGAACGTCTCCAGCGGGAGCCGGCCCTGCAGATACAGGTCGATCAAAGTGGGGAAGTCGCGTTCCGGCAGACAATCGCCGTACCAAGACGACTTCAGCGCGCCGCCGTGGGAGAAGAAATCCACGAGTGGCATGTCGAGTCGCATATCGGGTGTAGGCACGCCCACTAGCACGACGGTTCCGGCTAGATCGCGGGCGTAGAAGGCCTGCTTCCATGTTTCGGGCCGACCGACGGCATCGATGACGACATCGGCGCCGAAGCCTCCGGTTAGCTCCACGATGGACTGGACGACGTCGACTTCGCGGGCGTTTATGGTGTGGGTGGCGCCGAACTTACGGGCCAAATCCAACTTCGCGCTGTCGGTGTCGACCGCGATGATCTGCTTTGCACCGACCAACGCTGCACCGGCGATGGCGGCATCTCCCACGCCGCCGCAGCCGATTACCGCGACGCTGTCATCGCGGCCTACCGCGCCGGTGTTGACCGCGGCACCCAGGCCTGCCATCACTCCGCAGCCCAGCAGGCCGGCGACGGCCGGATCGGCCGCGGGATCCACCTTGGTGCACTGGCCCGAGTGGACGAGAGTCTTGTCGGCAAACGCCCCGATGCCCAGGGCGGGCGTTAGTTCGGTGCCGTCGGTGAGTGTCATCTTCTGCTCGGCATTGAAGGTGTCGAAACAGAAGTTGGGCCTGCCGCGTTTACAGGCTCGACATTGGCCACACACGGCGCGCCAGTTCAGGATCACAAAATCACCGGGCTCAACCGCGGTCACCCCAGGTCCAACAGCTTCGACAGTGCCGGCAGCTTCGTGGCCGAGCAGGAAGGGGTACTCGTCGTTGATGCCGCCCTCGCGGTAGGTCAGGTCGGTGTGGCACACCCCGCAGGCGGTGACGTCGACGACGGCTTCGCCGGGACCAGGGTCCGGCACGACAATGTCGGTCAACTCGACAGGTTCACCCTTCTTTCGCGAAATGACGCCGCGCACTGTCTGACTCATGGCTTCCAACCTACTGTCCGCCTTGGCGTGCGACTCAGGCCCCGTCTCGCTCGTGCCAGCAGCGCCTGTTGTGCGGCGAGGTCGCGAACGTTCGGGCCCCGAATTGCCAGGTGCCGTTGGCAGACTCGGCTGCACCGTTGCCGCGCCCGTGTAGCGTCGCTGAGCATGACCGCACGTGAGACCACCGAAGAATTCAGCAAGCGCATGGTCGCAACCATCGACAGCGCAGGTCTGGCAATCCTGGTCAGTGTGGGCCACCAGACCGGCCTGCTGGACGCGATGGCCGGGCTTGCGCCGTCCACCAGCAGCCAGATTGCGCAGGCGGCCGGCCTCAACGAACGCTACGTCCGAGAGTGGCTCGGCGGGATGGCTGCCGGGCGCATTGTCGAATATGACGCCCAGACCGGCAACTACTCGTTGCCTGCTCAGCGCGCGGCGGTGCTCACTCGCGCGGCTGGGCCCGACAACCTGGCTGTCGTGGCCACGCTCATTCCGATGCTCGGCGAGGTTGAGCAGAAGATTATCGGGTGTTTTGGCGCAGGTGGCGGGCTGCCCTACAGCGAATTTCCACGTTTCCACACGGTGATGGCCGAGCTAAGTGGTGGGGTGTTCGACGCAGCGCTAATCGATGTGGTGTTGCCGTTGGTCGACGGGCTTCCGGATCTTTTGCTGTCTGGGGCCGATGTCGCGGATTTCGGTTGCGGCAGCGGTCACGCGATCAACCTGATGGCGCGGGCATTTCCGGCTAGCCGGTTCACCGGACTCGACTTTTCCGAAGAGGCCATCGCCGCCGGCTCTGATGAGGCAGCTCGTCTCGGCCTGCAAAACGCGGTCTTCGAGCGCCACGACTTAGCTGCGATGGAGAAGGCCGCATGCTATGACGTCATTACCGTGTTCGACGCGATCCACGATCAGGCTCAGCCGGCGCGGGTGCTCGAAAACATCTACCGCGCGCTGCGCCCGGGCGGTGTCTTGTTGATGGTCGACGTCAAAGCATCGAGCCGAGTAGAAGACAATGTCGGCGTCCCGCTGCGCACCTACCTCTACATGGTCTCGATGATGCATTGCATGACCGTGTCGCTGGCGCTCGAAGGCGCCGGGCTGGGGGCGGTGTGGGGCAGGCAGTTGGCTACGTCGATGCTTGCCGATGCCGGGTTTGAGGGCGTGTCCGTGGCCGAGGTCGAATCGGACGTGTTGAACTACTACTACATAGCCAGGAAGTGACGAGCTCTAGCTGATGGTCCCGCTCGACGCTGTTGCTGACTGGCCGGTCTCTGCCGCTGCCGCCGCGGTGGTCGGACCCACTGGTGTGGTGTCCAGCCACGGCGACATCAACCAGGTCTTTGGTCTGGCGTCGGTGACTAAACCTCTGGTAGCCCGTGCCGTTCAGATCGCTGTCGAGGAAGGCGTCGTCGATCTCGACGACCCGGCGGGCCCGCCAGGTTCGACGGTTCGCCACCTGTTGGCACACGCCTCGGGTCTGGCGATGCATGAAGATCATGTGCTGGCGGCGCCCGGTGCTCGCCGGATTTATTCCAACTACGGTTTCACGGTGCTGGCCGAGACCGTTCAGGATGCGTCGGAGATCGAGTTCGGCCGCTACCTAGATGAAGCGGTCTTCGAGCCGCTCGGCATGTCGGCAAGTTCGCTTCATGGTGGTAGCGCTGCCGCCGGCTATGGGGCGACATCGACGGTCGCCGACCTTGCGTCCTTCGCGGCCGACCTGCTGCGTCCCCGTACGGTCTCGTCACAAATGCACGCTGAAGCGACCGCGGTGCAGTTCGCGGGTCTCGATGGGGTACTGCCCGGATACGGTGTCCAGCGACCCAACGACTGGGGGCTTGGGTTCGAGGTCAGGGATTCGAAAACGCCGCACTGGACGGGCGCGCGCAACTCGGTGCGCACATTCGGCCACTTCGGGCAGTCCGGCGGCTATATCTGGGTGGATCCGGTAGCGGACGTGGCTTTGGTGGTTCTTACCGACCGTGCTTTCGGCACGTGGGCGCTGGACGTCTGGCCAGCGCTTTCCGACGCTGTGATATTTAAGTACAACTGATCGGCAACATACACTAGCGCAACATGGGTCCCACAAGGCACAATAGACACGCAAGCAACAAATAACTTCATGCAGCATCCGTCGGGTTCGCCAGGTCGTTGGGGAAGACGTCCCTCGTGGAACCGAAGGAGCAGCAGATGCGCGCGTCGAATCAATTTGCCGACGTGACAGGTGGCGTGGTGTACGTGCACGCCTCCCCAGCGGCGGTGTGCCCACACGTTGAGTGGGCGTTGTCGTCGACCTTGCAGGCCAAGGCGAACCTGGTGTGGACTCCGCGGTCAGCCATGCCAGGGCAGTTGCGCGCGGTCACCAACTGGCTTGGGCCGGTGGGTACCGGCGCCCGTTTGGCGAACGCACTGCGCGCCTGGTCGGTGCTGCGATTCGAAGTCACCGAGGACCCCAGCCCCGGTGTCGACGGCCATCGGTTCAGCCACACCCCGCAATTGGGATTGTGGAGTGGGGCGATGAGTGCAAACGGCGACGTCATGGTCGGTGAGATGCGGCTGCGGGCGATGATGTCGCAGGGCGCAGATACCCTCGCTGCCGAACTGGATTCGGTGCTCGGAACGGCGTGGGACGAGGCGCTTGAGGGATATCGCGACGGTGGCGTGGACGGCGAAGTGACCTGGCTGAACCGGGGTGTCGGCTAAGTCTCTACTCGCGCCCAGCCGCGTTATGCGGGTTTGGCCGACACGGGCATGTCGACATTGCCCTTACACACGCCGCTGTAGATATCGGTGTGGAAGACGCCGGTAAGGATTCCATGTGGTCCCGGTGTAAAGACCACGAGGGATTCAGCTGGGTTGTATTCGACCGTCCCGTCGGGTAGCAAGCAGTCCCATTTCCAGCTCGTTTCACGAACCCACTGAGACCCATTCCAGGTGTACTCAATTGGCCGTGGAATGTATTCATTCTTGGGCGGCGGAGCGTCGGTCACAGTAGCCACGCAGATGCCCGCCGAGCATTTTGATGCAAAGGTGTATTTCGCTCGCTGGGCAAATTCGTTTCGACTGGCTGCCACGCTGGTGCCGGATTTTGCGTTGGCGGAGTACGTCACCACGTACTGGCCGTTCCAGGTGGGAATCTCGCTGGCCATAGCTGTATGGGCAAACCACGGGGAACCGGCTAGCGCGGCTGCCGCCAGGGCGACCAGTGCGGTCTTGCGGGGCACGGGCACCTTCCCTTCTGCGCGTGCGACTTTGCAGTGATGTCGCATTCTGCGCAGCAAGCGTTACATAAACGCGCAATGGGAAGAGGCCGATTCTATTTTTGGGCCGGGCAGAATATCTGCAGCGCGCTGGGGATTGCTGAGATTTCGGCGGGCAGCGCGCACGCGTAATCGCCGTCAGCGTAGGCGGTGATACCGGCGGACTCCACCCTTATAGACCTGGCACGTGCCGTGGTCACTTGATCGAGATGGACGTGCGTGCCATGGAAAATCGTAGGAAATAGCCGGACCAGATTTGTTCGTGATGTCGAATGCACCATGGTGATATCGAGCTGGCCGTCAGTGCGGTCGGCGTCAGGGCAGATCAGCATCCCGCCGCCGTAGCTGCGGGTGTTGCCGAAGGCCACGAGAGTGAGATCGGCAACAATTTCTTCGTCCCCGTCGAACACAAGTCGAAACGGTAGCGGCCGCAACTTCGATATCTCGGCAATGATGGCCAAGTTATAGCGCATCCGCCCATGCGGCCAGCGCATACGATTGGCGCGGTCGTTCACCAGCGAATCGAATCCGGTTGCCGCCACGGTGCCGAACCACTTTCCGACTCCGTTGCGATCGTAAATCTTTCCCAGGTCGACGGTTTCGGTCCAGCCGTCGGCGATGATGTCCGCCGCGGATGCGGGGTCCTTGGTGGGCAGCCCGTACTCGCGGGCGTGGTCGTTGCCAGTGCCTGCCGGGATGATTCCGAGTGGGATGCTGCCGCCCGCCAGCGCCTGTAAGGCAATAGAGACGACGCCATCGCCACCGATGGCCACTATCGCGTCGGTGCCCTTATCGACGGCGGCGCCAACCAGGCGACGCGCGTCTTCGGCGTTGTTGCCCACGATTTCGATGACCTCGACACCTCGATGTTGCAGCCGCGTGATCGCAATCTGCGCGGCGCGCACTGCGGTACCGTGCCCCGATTCGGGATTGGTCAGCGCGGTCACCCGGCCGATCTCGCGCCGGTTCGGATGCTTGGCTTTGGGGGTCTCGGGGTGTTCTGGGTTTTCCGGGGTGCTCTGTGTCACGGAATCAGCTTGCCGGGGTTGAGAATTCCGGCTGGATCGAGCGTCGCCTTGACCGCGCGGAGCAGTTCCACGCCCAGTTCGCCAACCTCGTCGCGCATCCACGGCCGGTGGTCGGTACCGACTGCGTGGTGGTGCGTGATGGTTGCATCGGTAGACATCATCGCGTCCGATGCGGCCTTCTTGGCGGCCTGCCATTGATCTATGGAATTGCCCCGCTGACCGGCGACGACGGTGAAATACAGCGACGCGCCGGTGGGATAGACATGCGACACATGGCACATCACCAATGCCGGTGTGCCCGATTCGGCGAGCGATGTCATGAGTGCTTCGGTGACGGCGGTTTTCAGCGCCGGGATATTGGACCACGAGGTGGCTGTCTCGATGGTTTCGCAGAGCGCGCCTACTGCCAACAGGGAGTCGCGCAAGTAGGGCGCCGCAAATCTGCCGCGTTCCCAGGCCCGCGCCGGCTGTTCGCCCAGGGAGGTCGCGCCGTGTGCTTCGAGCAGTGCGCGAGTCTCCGCGTGTCTGCTCTGGGCGTGTTCCTTGGTGCCCTCGAACAAGGTGATCGCCAGACATCCTCCGGTGATCTGTTGCTCCCCGATCGACTCGGTAGTGGCAAGATTGACTCCGGTTTCGGCCTCATCAGAGAGTCGGATGACGGTAGGGCCGGTACCTGTTTGAGTCACCGCGCGCAACGCTGCCGTGCCGGTCGCGAAATCGGGGAACGACCATGCTTCGTAGCGCACGGTTTCCGGTATCGGGTGCACGCGTAGTCGCACCCGGGTGATAACACCAAAGACGCCTTCTGAGCCGACAAATAGCTGACGTAAGTCCGGGCCCGCGGCCGATGCGGGCGCCCGCCCAAGATCTAGTGCGCCCACCGGTGTGATTACCCGCAGCCCGACAACCATCTCGTTGAATCGACCGTATCCGGCCGAATCCTGGCCAGAGGAGCGGGTGGCGGCGAAACCACCGACAGTGGCGAACTCGAAGCTCTGCGGGAAGTGACCAAGCGAGAAGCCGTGTTCGCCCAGCAGTCGCTCCGCCTCCGGGCCAGTGACGCCGGCCCCCAACTCGGCCTCGCCGGATACGTGGTTGATCCAGAGGAGCTGGTCGAAGCGTCGCAAATCCAACGACACCACAGCGCCAAACGTGCCTCGCACGGGCTCCAGCCCGCCGACCACGCTGGAGCCACCGCCGAACGGGACCACGGCAATACCATGATCGGAGCAATAGCGCAGGACCGCGGCCACGGTCTCCTCGGCGCCGGGACCACCCGGCAGCAATACGGCGTCGGGCGCATCCTGCACGTCGGGGTTCTTCCGCCTCAGTATGTCCGGAGTGGACTTGCCGCCAGCGTGCAGCAACCTATCGCGGTCGGCAGTGCGGAAGAACTCGGTGCCGACGATTTTAGCCAGCTCGTCCTGGTCTTCCCTGGACAATGCGCATGGTCGTAGGCGTACCTGTTCGGGGTCACGTTCGGCCTCAGTTGTGTCCGGCAAACCGATAGCCTGCTTCAGCAAAGACTGAATTCCGTCGGAAAGTGGCGTGGCCGCGGCGGGATCTCCCCACGCGTTCCATTTCATCGGTGGAAGGAGATCCTCAATATGCGTCATGCGTTACAGTATTACATATGCTGTCAATCAGTAATCCTCCAGTGGATACCGGGGAACGCATACTCCGGGCAGCCGCAAGCTGTGTGATTGATTTTGGCGTTGACCGGGTGACGCTGGCAGAGATTGCCCGACGCGCGGGAGTAAGCCGCCCGACGGTATATCGGCGTTGGCCGGATACACGGTCGATCATGTCCGCGATGCTCACGAACCATCTCCTGGGAGTGATGCGTGACGTGCCGCTCGACGGGGACGACCGGGAAGCGTTGGTACGACAGGTTGTCGCGGTGGCCGACCGGTTGCGGCGCGACGATCTAGTCATATCGGTCTTGCATTCGGATCTGGCCAGGGTTTACATCACCGAGCGCCTCGGAGCCAGCCAGCATTTCCTGATTGAGGGGTTGGCGGCCCGGCTACGGGTGGCGCAACGAACAGGCAACGTACGGTCCGGCGATCCTCGCCAACTCGCGACCATGGTGTTGCTGATCGCCCAGTCGACCATTCAATCCGCCGACATCGTCAAACCAATCCTTGATGCAGAAGCACTGGCCACCCAGCTCAGCTACTCACTGAACGGATACCTGTCCTGATGCCCAACTCGACCGCTCTCAACGCCGCGCGCCGCGGCGCCGACCTGACTGCGCTCGCCGATGGCGAGCCTGTTGACGTCATCGTCATCGGTGGCGGGATTACCGGTGTGGGTATCGCGTTGGATGCCGCGTCTCGTGGCTTGCGGGTAGCTCTGGTGGAAAAGCACGATCTGGCGTTCGGTACGAGCCGCTGGAGTTCGAAGCTGGTACACGGTGGCTTGCGCTATCTGGCGACCGGCAACGTGGGCATTGCCCGGCGCAGCGCCATCGAACGCGGAATTCTGATGACCCGCAACGCTCCACATCTCGTTCGGGCGATACCGCAACTAGTTCCGCTGCTACCGTCGATGAGTCGTTCCAAGCGTGCTTTGGTGCGCACGGGATTTCTGGCCGGCGACGCTTTGCGAGTGCTGGCGGGCACGCCGTCCTCGGCGCTGCCCCGATCGCGCCGCGTTTCGGCGCAGCGCGTGGTGGACATGGTTCCGGCGGTTGCCCGTGACGGTCTCGACGGCGGTTTGCTCAACTACGACGGGCAATTGATCGACGACGCCCGGCTGGTGACCGCGGTAGCGCGCACCGCGGCCCAACACGGCGCTCGTATCCTCACCTACGTCGCTGCGTCCAAGGTCACTGGCACTTCGGTGCGGATGACCGACCAGCGTACGGGCCAGTCGTTCGATGTGTCGGCTCGTGCCGTCATCAACGCGGCAGGGGTTTGGGGCGGTGAAATCGATCCGGAGTTGAAACTGCGGCCCAGTCGAGGGACCCACCTGGTCTTCGACGCCAGTGCGTTCGCAAATCCGACGGCAGCGCTCACAGTTCCGGTTCCGGGTGAGCTCAACCGGTTCGTATTCGCCATGCCCGAACAACTGGGCCGGGTGTATCTGGGGTTGACCGATGAAGACGCTCCCGGTCCGATTCCCGATGTGCCAGAGCCATCTTCGGCGGAAATCACGTTCCTGCTTGACACGGTGAACACCGCATTGGGGATTGCGCTTGAGCCTTCGGATGTCATCGGCGCCTACGCGGGCCTACGGCCGCTGGTTGACGCCGGCACAGGCCGCACCGCCGATGTGTCGCGTGATCACGCTGTTGTCGAGTCGCCCACCGGTGTTATCAGCGTGGTTGGCGGCAAGCTGACCGAATACCGCTACATGGCAGAAGACGTCCTGAATCGCGCTGTCAGCTTGCGGCACCTGCAGGCCGCGCAATGTCGCACCCACAACCTGCCGTTGGTCGGGGCGCCACTAAATCCCGGGCCAGCCTGTCCTTCGCGGCAGGAGCCGGGAGTAGGTTTGCCGGATTCACTCATAGCGCGCTACGGGGGAGAGGCTGCCACCGTAGCCGCCATCGCCACCTGCGAGCGGCCTACCGAGCTTGTCGCCGACGGCATCGACGTGACCCGGGCAGAGTTCGAATACGCAGTGACCCATGAGGGCGCACTGGATGTCGCCGACATCCTGGATCGCCGGACTCGGATCGGTCTGGTTCTGCAGGACCGGCAGCGGGTTGCGGGTGTGGCTGAAGAATTCCTTGCCGCCGTCGGTTAGCTGTTCGAGCGCCGGTCGAAAGCGGCCAGCCAGTGACTCAGCCGATGCGGCGCACTGGTGCCCGCCCTATCGCACGGACAACAATCGGGATGATCGTTCACGGTGCGTTGTCCAGCCACGAGATCGAATAGGCAAGTCAACGAGCGCAACAAACTTGGTTCTTGGGCCGCACAGGTCCTAGGCCGCGCGCCGATGAGCCAACGCCGGGGTTCCGGTTACAGCGGGATGTTCTTATGCCGACCGCGTCGTGCCGGTGCCTGAGCGAGTGCTTCGGTGAGCTTGCTTCGGGTGTGGACGGGGTCGATCTTTTCGTCAACCACGCCGATGTCGATGGCGCTGTCCACGCCGCCGGCCAAACGCTCGTGCTCTTCGGCGAGTTCGTCATGTAGTGCCTCGCGCTCGTGGTCGGGCACCGCGGCTAGCTTCCGTTTATGCAGGATGCCGACGGCCGCTTTTGCACCCATCACCGCAACCTCGGCGTCCGGCCAGGCGAACACCTTCGTTGCGTTCAACGAACGGGAGTTCATCGCAATGTAGGCGCCGCCGTAGATCTTTCGGGTGACCAAGGTGACACGCGGAACGGTGCATTCGCCGAATGCGTGCAGCAGTTTGGCGCCGCGGCGCACCACGCCGCCCCACTCTTGGTCGACCCCCGGCAGATAGCCGGGCACATCGACAACGACCACCAGCGGGATGCCGAATGCGTCGCAAAGCCGCACGAAGCGTGCTGCTTTTTCGGCGCTCTCCGAGTTCAAGCAACCGCCCAGTCGCAGTGGGTTGTTGGCCAGGACCCCGACCGTGCGGCCGGACAAGCGGCCCAACCCGACCACCATTGACGGTGCCCATTTGGACTGGAATTCGGCGAACGGGGTGTCTTCATCGAGGATCGCCGTCACGATCGGATGTACGTCGTAGGCTCGCCGCGGCGATTCGGGAAGCAGTGCCTTGATGTCGGTATCGCCGGCTTCCGCCTTGTCGCGGTCGAAATGTCCTTGCTGGCAGAACAATCCGACCAGACGCCGACCGCGCTCGTAGGCGTCGAGTTCGTCGTCGGCGACGATGTGGCACACCCCGGACTTCTTGTGATGAGTCTCCGGACCGCCCAGCGAAGCCATGTCCACGTCTTCGCCGGTGACACTGCGGACCACATCGGGTCCGGTGACGAATACCCGGCTCTCCGGGGCCATCACGATGACATCGGTCAGTGCCGGTCCATATGCCGCGCCTCCGGCGGCGAAGCCGACGACCACAGAGATCTGTGGAATGTAGCCCGACGCGCGGATCATCGCCTCAAAAACCTGGCCCACCGCGTGCAGCGCCCGCACGCCTTCGGCTAGCCGCGCACCACCCGAGTGCCAGATGCCTACTATCGGGCTCTGTTCCTCGATGGCGGTGTCGTAGGCGTTGACAATGTGCGCGCAGCCTTCAACGCCCATGGCGCCGCCCATCACGGTGCCGTCAGTGCAGAACGCGACGGTGCGCACACCGTTGACAGTGCCTGTTGCTGCTAGCACTCCAGAACGGTCGCGCTCGTGCAGCAGCTCGACGCTGCCGTCGTCGAAGAAGGTGCAAAGCCGGAGCAGCGGATCGCGTGGATCCAGCGACTCGCCAATCGCCTCCGGGGCCATGATTGTCATCGAAGGTCTCCTGTTCCGGTGATGCTCGGTCAGTACCGCCCAAAGGCGAGTGCCACGTTGTGCCCGCCGAAGCCGAATGAGTTGTTGATCGCGTACCCGTAATCGCCGGGCCGCGGATCGCCTGCCACCACGTCCAAGTCGATTTCTGGGTCGAGGTTCACCAAGTTTAGTGTGGGCGGGACGATCTGATCCCGCAACGCGAGCACGGTCAAGATCGATTCCACCGCGCCAACCGCCCCCACTGAGTGCCCGAGCGCGGACTTGGGCGCATATACCGCCGGTTTGTGACTGCCCATGGCGTTGTTGATGGCCTTCCCTTCGGCCAAGTCGCCGACCTGCGTCCCGGTGGCATGGGCATTGACGTGGCCGATATCGTCAGGAGTGAGGTCGGCGAGCTGGATCGCCCGTGTCATCGCGTGCCCGGCCCGTTCGCCGTTGGGGTCCGGTGCCACCATATGGAAACCGTCTGAGGTAATGCTCGCCCCCATCAGCCGGGCCAGGATATTGGCGCCACGGGCTTTCGCGTGCTCCTCAGTCTCGATCACCATCAAAGCGCCGGCCTCGCCGAACACGAAACCGTCGCGATCCTTGTCAAACGGGCGACACGCGCCGGCAGGGTCGGCGTTGTTCGTCGACATCACGATGCGCATCTTGGCGAACCCCGCGATGGGCACCGCTTCGATCTTTGTCTCGACGCCACCGCAGATCGCGATGTCGGCCTCTCCGAGCACAATCTGTTGCCAGGCATGGGCGATGCCCTCGGAGCCAGATGCGCACGCCGATATCGGCGTCAACACACCGGCCTTGGCGTGCCTTTCCAAGCCCACCGCGGCGGCCGCACCGTTGGGCATGTATTTCTGCACGGTCAACGGGGAGATCGCCTGCATCCCGCTCACGCGCATATCGTCGTACCCGAAGACGAGTTCTTCGGCCGACCCCAGTCCCGTGCCGATCGATACCATCAAACGGTTGGTGTCGACTTCCGGTGTTCCGGCGTTTTCCCACACCCGGCGTCCCAGCACGGTGGACATCTTCTGCAGATAGCTCATTCGGCGGAGCTCGACCCGCGTCAGCGGACTGTCGAATTCCTCTAACAGGTGCCCGCCGATGCGAACCGGCAGGTCGAACTCCTCCACAAATGGGTCATCGAGCGTGCGGATTCCGCTTTGACCGTCGAGCAGCAACTTCCACGTGGTTTCAACGTCAGTAGCCAGTGCGGTCGTCATGGCGATGCCGGTGACAACCACATGGGGGAAGCTCTTCCCCGTGACCAGCTGCGGCGATGTCGTCATGGGATTTGCGAACGTTCCTTCCGTGCTCAGTACCGCCCGAAGGCGAGCGCGACATTATGCCCGCCGAATCCGAATGAGTTGTTTATCGCGTACTTGTAGTCGCCGTAGCGGGGCTCGCCGGCGACCACGTCGAGATCGATCTCGGGATCAGGTGTCACGTAGTTCAGCGTGGGGGGAATGACACCGTCTCGCAGCGTGAGCACTGTGAGCACCGATTCCAGCGCGCCCACGGCACCGATGGAATGGCCCAGCGCCGACTTGGGCGCATAGACCGCGGCTTGCTGGCAACCAGCCACTCGAATGGCGTTGGCCTCGGCGGCATCACCGATTGGCGTGGCTGTTCCGTGCGCGTTGACGTGGTCGATGTCCTTGGAAGACAAGCCGGCCAGCTCGAGCGACCGGGTCATCGCCCTACCCGCACGAACGCCGTCAGCAGCCGGTGCCACCATGTGGAAGGCATCTGAGGTGATGCCCGCCCCCATCAGCCGGGCCAGCGGCTTGGCGCCACGGGCCTTAGCGTGCTCCTCTGTCTCGATGACCATCAAAGCCCCGGCTTCACCGAACACGAAACCATCGCGATCCTTGTCGAACGGGCGCGATGCTCCTTCGGGGTCGTCGTTTTTGGTCGACATGGCCCGCATCATGGAGAACGCCGCAATGGGCAGCGCCTCGATCGGGCCTTCGACGCCGCCGCAGACGGCAATGTCGGCGTCGCCCATGACGATTTGCCGCCACGCGTGGGCGATGGCCTCTGAGCCTGAGGAACACGCTGACACCGGGGTGATCACC
This sequence comes from Mycobacterium sp., assembly GCF_965230835.1. GTDB lineage: Bacteria > Actinomycetota > Actinomycetes > Mycobacteriales > Mycobacteriaceae > Mycobacterium. The sequence goes on along the minus strand of NZ_CBDDLW010000002.1, from coordinate 33,447 downwards.
CCGGCGCGGGCACCGAGTTGTAGACCGATGGTCGCCGCGGCACCGTTGGGCATGATCATCTGAACCGCGAGGGGGGACACTTTGCGTGGCCCGCCCTCGTTCATCAGTTCGTAGTTTTCAACGATCCTTTCCGCGCCTCCCAAGCCGGTGCCGACGACGACGGTGAATCGGTCTGGATCGACCTCCGGGCTGCCGGTCGATTCCCACAGCTGTCCGCCCAGCAGTTTGCTCAACCGTTGGACGTATGACATGCGTCGCATGTCCAACCGGCCCATGTGGTCGTCGACTGACTCCTTGAGGTGCCCGCCGATCCTGACGGCCAGGTCAAACTTTTCGACGAACTCGTCTTCGAGGACGCGGATGCCGCTCTCGCCGGCCAACAAACCCTTCCACGTGCTCTCGATGTCCGCCGCGATTGACGTTGTCGCTGTGACGGCGGTCACCACAACATTGGGGTAACCGCCATTAGCAGTGGAAGGCTTGGTCACGGGGTCTCCGCGCCGGCGCCGTCGGCAGCCATCTTTGCGCGCAGTGCCTGAGCAGCCTCGGGGTTCTCTTCTTCAAGCTTCTGGATGTAAGCCACGACGTCGCCGACGGTACGCAGACCCGCGAGATCCTCATCGGGGATCTTGACGCCGTACTTGTCCTCGGTCTGCACTGCGATCTCGACCATCGACAGCGAATCGATGTCCAGGTCGTCGACGAACGACTTCTCTGGCGTGACCTCCGAGGGCTCGATACCGGTTACCTCTTCGATAATCTCGGCGATTCCAGCGATGATTTCTTCCTGAGTTACGGCCACAGCCTGCTTCCCTTCGTAATGTGTTGTGTGTTAATCGAACAGATGTGTTTGTTGCGGCGATATGTGGTTGTTCTGGCTCCGCGAATGGCCAGGCCGGCAGTTACAAGCTCGCCAACTCGTCCAGATCCGTGGGTGACTTGACGGCGCGAGTCGGAACCCCTCGAAGTTCGCGTTTGGCGATGCCGGTAAGAGTGCCTGCGGGGGGAAACTCCACGATCGCCGTGACATTGCGCTCGCGCAACGTCGTAGTGCACAGGTCCCAGCGCACAGGCTGGGTGAGCTGCGAGATCAGAGCGTCCATCGCGGCTGCCGCCGATGTCACCGGCTTCCCGTCGCGGTTGGACAGCAGTGTGCAGGTGGGTTCGTTGGTTGTGATACCGGCTGCAGCGGCGGCGAAGCCGTCGAGCGCCGGGGCCATGAACGCGGTGTGGAACGCGCCGGCAACCCCCAGGGCGCGCACCCGGGCCTTGGCCGGCGGGTCTTCGGCGAGCTTTTCCAAAGCGGTCAGTTGCCCGGCAGCGACGATCTGGCCCGCTGCATTACGGTTTGCGGGTACCAAGTCGAGCTGTTCAAGGCGGCTGAGTACATCGACTTCGTCGCCGCCGAGTACCGCGGACATGCCGGTCGGCTCGGCGGCGCAGGCCTTGGCCATCTCAGCGCCGCGGGTGGCGGCCAGCGCCACCGCGTCGTCGGCTGTGATGACACCGGCGATCGCATAGGCCGCGATTTCGCCGACGGAGTGTCCCGCGACAGTGAGTTCTGTCTCGGTGAGCAGGCCGCGTTTGGTCAACTCGTGGTGGGCCAGCAGCGTGGCGGCGACGATCAGCGGTTGGGCTACCGCGGTGTCGGTGATCTCCGTCGTCGACGCGGTCGTGCCGAGCCGCGCTAAATCCAGGTTGCTGGCTTTTGACCAAGATGCGATCTGATCCGCTGTACCGGGAAGTTCCAGCCACGGCGACAACATTCCCTCGGTCTGAGAACCCTGTCCGGGCGCGAGCAATGCAATCACGTGTCTAAGAGAACACTGTGAAGGCCGTTTTGCGGGGTGTAAGAGATTATGAACCTCGTCTTAGGTTTTTGTATACCTTCTACAAAAGGGGCTTGTAAGCTACGTGTTTGATATCGTGTTGCGATCTGTCGTCTGGATCACTATTGGTCAGATGGTGGCCCCACCCTACCTGCAGGGCCGCTTTGGCCAGGCGCGGGAAGCTGGGACATGGCGCTGCTGCCGATTCCGGCATGGTGCGTGGGATAGTTAAGTTGTCCAACTGTCGCGGCGACTCTGAGGACGTACGCATCGCGCGGCTGGGTGGGGTCGCGGCCGGTGAAGTCGGTAATGCGCCTAAGGCGGTACCGCACGGTGTTTGGATGAACGAACAACTTGCGGGCACAGGCCTCTATTGCCCCGCCGCAATCGAGGTATGCGTCCAGTGTCTCGATGAGCGTGGGTCCGGCATCGGACAGAGGCCGCATCACGTCGGAGTGCAGAGCCACGATCGCCGACGGATCCCCCATCAAGGCACGTTCGGGCAGTAGCTCTCTGGCCAGCACGGGGCGTGGGGCTCCGCGCCAGCCAGCGACCGCGTTCATTCCTGAAATAGCCTCGCTGGCACTGTGGTGAGCCGCTGTCAGCATCGGTGCCGTTGGCCCAACCACCACCGCGTTTTCCGAGAAGGCGGCCAGCAGGTCGTTCAGGAACCTATCAGTCGGCGACAGCTGTCCAGACACGATCGCGACCAGCCATGTTCCGTGCACGTCGGTGAGCGCTGCACGGCCATGTCGAACCGCGATCTCGCGGACGTCCTGGCTGGCCCGTGCGCTGTCGCTGTCGCCGTTTGTACTGTCGCGGCCGGGTGCGGGAGTTCCGACGACAACCGTCGCGGGTGCGGTCGTGTCCCAGTTCAGCGCGGCCGCTCGGGATAGTAGCTCGGGGCCGGTGTCGCCGCGTACAACCGCGTCGACCACGCTGGCCTCCATCCGGCTGTCCCAGTTGCCTCGTGCCTCGGCCGCGTCGGCGTATGCCGTGGCTGCGGTGAAAGCCAGGTCGCGGCTGTATTTCAAGATACCCACGGTAAGTGCGGTCAACTGATCTTCAGAGCGGGCCAACAGCGGCACGACTTCTTCGAAGTACTCCATGGTGACCCGCACCATGTCCACCGTGTGGCGCAGCGCAATGCGGCGCGTCAGGTCCTGGGGCACGAGTTCGAACGCTTTCGCCGTGTAGCTCACGTCACTGTGCGGATCTTGCATCCACTCGACGAAGTTCACCACAGCTGTCTGCACCACCAGCGCCACGCTGGCGCGCTGGGATGCTTCTAGTTCGGCGAAGAACGGCAACCGCTCCTGCATGGCCGACACGGCTTCGGTGGCCAGCCGGCCCGAGTAGTGCTTCAATCGCCGCAGCAGCGAGTCCGAAACCGTGCCCACCATCTCAAGCGGTGATCTCGGAGTTGCTCGGGTAAAAGCTGCCGATGCAAACTGATTGTCGCTCACGCCTAAAACGTACGCCAAAATTCTGGAAGTTCCCGCCAAAATGATGCGTATGTCTTAGAGATCTATTATGATTAACCCGACGCTAGCTGCCGCAGCAGCCGGGTGATGGCTTTGGACCGTCGCCGCGCTACGCGCCAGGACCTGGGTCCGGTGCCTGTTCGGGCGCGGCCGTCACGTCGTCGATCTGGTACTGACGGGCCGCCGCGGCGGGCACCGATGGGTCGATGACACCGTCGCGGGCCAGCGCTTCCAGCACCGCGACCACCTGCGATTCGGCGTCGGTGTTGAAATAGCGACGGGCGGCCGGCCGGGTGTCGGAAAAGCCGAACCCGTCGGTGCCCAGTGTGAGGTAGGTGCCTGGCACCCATGGCCGGATCTGCTCGGGGACGGCGCGCATCCAGTCTGAGACGGCTACTACCGGCCCGCCGCAGCCGGTGAGCGCTTGGGTCACGTAGGGCACAGCCGCGGGTCGATCGGGGTGGCGCAGCCTGTCTGTCTCGATGGAAACGCCGTCGCGATTAAGTTCGCCCCAACTGGTCACCGACCACACGTCGGCGGCCACACCCCAGTTGGCGGCCAGCATGTCCGCGGCTTTCAACGCCGCCGGCATCGATACCCCGGAGGCCAGGATCTGCGCCTTGTGGAAGTCTCCGGGCTCGGCTGCGCGGTAGCGATAGATGCCGCGTAGCACGCCCTCGGGGTCGAAGTTCTCCGGTTCGGGTGGCTGGACGTACGGCTCGTTGTAGATGGTGATGTAGAAGAAGACGTTTTCCGGGTTCTCGCCGAACATCCGCGCCAGCCCGCTTTCGACGATATAGGCGATCTCGTACGCGAAAGCCGGGTCGTATGCGACGACGGCCGGATTGGTGCTGGCCAAGAGCAACGAGTGACCGTCGGCGTGCTGCAGCCCTTCGCCGGTTAAGGTGGTGCGGCCGGCGGTGGCGCCGAGCACGAAGCCGCGTGCCATCTGGTCGGCGGCAGCCCAGAAGCTGTCGCCGGTGCGCTGGAATCCGAACATCGAATAGAAGATGTATATCGGGATGATCGGCTCGTCGTGGGATGCGTACGAGGTGCCGGCAGCGGTGAAGCTAGCCACCGATCCGGCTTCGTTGATGCCTTCGTGCAGGATCTGCCCGACCTGGCTCTCCTTGTAGGCCAGCATCAACTCCGCGTCTACGGCGGTGTACAGCTGGCCGTTGCGGTTGTAGATCTTCAATGATGGAAACCACGAGTCCATCCCGAAGGTACGCGCCTCGTCGGGGATGATTGGCACTATCCGATCCCCAATTTCCTTGTCGCGCAATATCTCCTTGAATGTCCGCACCATCGCCATGGTGGTGGCGACCTCCTGGCGTCCGGAGCCCTTCTTGAGTGCGGCGTAGGTGTTTCGGGCAGGAAGCTTCAGTGCTTTGCAGGTAGTTCGGCGTTCCGGGACCACACCCCCGAGCTTGCGGCGCCGGTCAAGAAGGTAGCGGATCTCTGGTGCGTCCGGACCCGGGTGGTAGTAAGGCGGCAGGTACGGGTCCGCTTCGAGCGCCGCGTCCGAAACCGGGATCCGCTGAGAATCACGAAAATCCTTAAGGTCTTGCAGCGCAAGCTTTTTCATTTGGTGCGTCGCGTTGCGGCCTTCGAAATGCTTACCGAGTGTATAGCCTTTGATGGTCTTGGCCAGGATCACCGTTGGCTGTCCCTTATGATCCATGGCGGCGCGGTAGGCGGCGTAGACCTTGCGGTAGTCATGACCGCCACGCTTGAGGTTCCAGATCTCCTGGTCGGACAGGTTCTCCACCAGCGCCTTGGTGCGCGGGTCGCGACCGAAGAAATGGTCGCGGACATAGCCGCCGTCGTTGGCCTTGTAGGTCTGATAGTCCCCGTCAGGGGTAGCGTTCATCAGGTTGACCAAAGCGCCGTCCCGGTCGGCATGCAGCAGCGCGTCCCACTCGCGTCCCCAGATCACCTTGATTACGTTCCAGCCGGCTCCACGGAAGAAGGACTCCAGCTCCTGGATGATCTTGCCGTTGCCGCGCACTGGACCGTCGAGGCGCTGCAAGTTGCAGTTGATCACGAACGTAAGATTGTCCAGACCCTCCAGTGCCCCGATATGCAGCAACCCGCGGCTTTCCGGCTCGTCCATCTCGCCGTCGCCCAGGAAGCACCAGACATGCTGGTCGGAGGTGTCCTTAATGCCCCGATCATGTAGATAGTGGTTGAACCGGGCCTGGTAGATGGCGTTCATTGGGCCAAGACCCATCGACACTGTGGGAAATTCCCAGAAGTCGGGCATCAGCCTCGGGTGCGGGTACGACGGCAACCCGCCACCCGGGTGGCTGTGTTCCTGACGGAAGCCGTCGAGGCGATCCGCGCCGAGCCGGCCTTCGAGGAAAGCGCGCGCGTAGATGCCGGGGGAGGCATGGCCCTGGATGAACACCTGATCACCGCCGCCCTGATGCGATTTGCCGCGGAAGAAGTGATTAAATCCGACTTCATAGAGCGCCGCCGACGAGGCGTAGGTAGAAATGTGGCCACCGACGCCCACGCCTGGTCTTTGTGCGCGGTGCACCATGATGGCTGCGTTCCATCTGATCCACGCGCGGTAGCGACGTTCGACGTCCTCATCGCCGGGGAACCACGGTTCCAACTCGGTTGGGATGGTATTGACGTAGTCGGTGGACGTCAGCGAGGGAATCGCCACCCGTTGTTCGCTGGCGCGTTCCAGCAGCCGCAACATCAGGTAACGAGCCCGCGACGGGCCCGTTCGCTTCAACATTTCGTCGAAGGACTCCAGCCACTCCGATGTCTCTTCAGGATCGATGTCAGGCAAGTAGGAAGCGACGCCCTCGCGGATCACCCGAACGCGGTCGGTTTCGCTTGCGCTGCTTGGGGCTTTCGCCGGATCGTGGCGCACGGACTCGGTGGTCAACTTCCGCTCCTGTAGTTGGCGGGACTCGTGTTTGCGGCATGCGGGGCCGTGCCTCTATCGTGCCGCACAGGTGTACCGCCCGGACAGCCGAGGCCGATTGCTGCGGCCGGTTCTCTACCAGACCGCTTGCCGGCCCGAACTTAGTGCGTCGGCGGTGGTGGAAAACGCGACCCGGTAACGTCAGTTGCTGTGCTCATAGGATGGCCTGCCGTCTTGCGTAGGTACGTGACGGGTTTGCCCAGGCGAGGTGCTCTGACGCTCGGCTGTGTAGCCGTTGTGCTGATGGGATTGGTCAACCTCGTGGCGTGCACCACGGTCACTGACGGTACGGCCACACCGGACACCAAAGTTGCCCCGGCTTACCGATCGTCAGTGTCGGTATCGGTTTCGGCTTCGTCGGCGACGTCTCGCGTCCGGGAGTCTCAGCGGCAACACTCGCTGACTGCGCGGGCGGTTCACAGCTCCTGTGACTCCCTTGCCGAATCCAGCACCAACGCAATCGACAAGGTGAACGACTTTGTCAGCGCGTTTAATCAGGGACGCAGCACCAGCCCGACTGAGGCGCCGGCGATCGACGCGCTCAACAACAGCGCCTCTAGAGTCGCCGGCAGTCTCAGTGACACGCTTTCGTCGCAGTTGCGCGACGCGCTCAACGACTACATCAATGCGGCACGCGCCGTGGCGAAGGCCATTGGTACGCACTCGGCGACATCGGAGTTCAATAAGAGGGTCGATCAGCTGAACGACACCAAGACAAAGGCGCTGAAACTGTGCCTCGCGTCCTTCTGAGGTGGCGGCCCTGTGGCCGGGTTTTCGTTGTGCGACCATAATGCGTTCTAGTTGTGCGACGATAATGCCGATCGCACGTGCTGATGGTTGAAGGAGGTTCCACGGTGGTCGCGGCGGATCACGCCCCGAGCTACGCGCGCAAACTGGGCATCGAACGAGACCAAGTTGTCCAAGAGTGGGGTTGGGACGAAGACAGCGACGAAGACATCCGTGCGGCGGTTGAGGATGCCTGTGGTAGCGAGTTGCTCGACGAAGACACCGATGAGGTTGTCGACGTCATTCTGCTGTGGTGGCGAGACGGCGACGGGGACTTGGTGGACACCTTGATGGACGCGATCAGCCCGCTTGCCGAAGACGGTGTCATCTGGGTGCTGACGCCTAAAACCGGCAGGCCCGGGCACGTGCTACCCGCTGAGATTGCCGAGTCGGCGCCTACCGCTGGTCTGATGCCGACCTCGTCGGTCAACCTTGGAAACTGGAGTGCCAGCCAACTGGTTCAGCCCAAGTCGCGGGCTCCAAGGCGCTGATGCTGGACGTCGGCGCCGCTGCCCCTGACTTCACCCTGCGCGACCAGAATCATCAGCCCGTCACGTTAGGTGGCTACCGCGGGATCAAGAACGTGTTGCTGGTCTTCTTCCCGCTGGCATTCACTGGAATTTGTCAGGGTGAGTTGGACCATCTGCGCGATCACTTGCCGGATTTCGAGAACGATGCCAGCGCGGTGCTGGCTGTCTCGGTGGGACCGCCGCCAACCCACAAGATTTGGGCTACGCACAGCGGTTTCACGTTTCCGGTGTTGTCGGACTTCTGGCCGCATGGCGCGGTCAGTCAGGATTACGGCGTCTTCAACGATGAAGCCGGCTACCCCAACCGCGGAACATTCGTCGTTGATCGGTCCGGGGTGATTCGGTTCGCTGAGCTGAATCAGCCAGGTGAGGCCCGCGGCCAGCGGTTGTGGACCGACGTCCTGGTGGCGTTGGCGGCTTGAGCGGCCTGGACGTTTTGGGTGTTGGTCTCCGAGGCGTGTAGCCTGCGGCGGGCACGGGCGCGTAGCTCAGTGGTAGAGCTCTGGTTTTACACACCAGCGGTCGGCGGTTCGATCCCGTCCGCGCCCACCAATGTCTTCCTCGCATGGTGGCCCAATTAGTGGGGTCCTCCGGCGGGTGCGGGCCATTGGCAAGTAGGTCAAATCGATGCATCACAGTTAGTTCGGCGGCTTTATCTACAGACCGCGTAGCAAGGTGCCAGTAGATCTGGTGGCGGACCGTCGGGATCGTGGTACACCGCTTGGGTGCAACGCCGCGAGCCCTTCGCATCAAGTGCGGCACCTCGTTGAGTGGAATGACGATGCCGTCGTTGCCCAGAGTGTCGACGGTACGCACTAGAGAACGCCAAGATCGCGATCACTCTACAAGCCAGTGCCGCTGATCAATGATTTCTTAAAACAGGAAAGGCAGCACTTGTTGTCAAATGCATGCGGATTAGCTTCCGGGCCTAAACCAGTGCACCAGAAACGAACTCATGCCCTAACATGGCTAGGCTTAGGAGAGGTTGTTAGCAGTTCGTTGGTTTATTGGCTATCGCGATCACGTAGTCCATCCAGGGGCCCCATGTAGCGATACCAAGCGGTCCAAAGAACAGTCGACCGGCAGGATTGATGCGTTTCATTTCGGGCTTTGCAAACCCGGTCCGCAGATAATTTGCCACGGGTGAATAAACGTCGCTACGAATCGAAAATACTTTTGGTGAAATAAAGCCGGACCGGGTAAGTGCATCGGGATAACTCGTCACGTCGATTTGTAACTCGCTGTCGATCGTATACAGGCCACGTGCGTAAGCCCCCCAGGGGCGAATCCGTCTGATTGTCGGCCGAATATCCTCGTCGGGAAGCGGCACGATGTCTGCGATAGCTAATCGCCCTCCGGGGCGCAACACTCGATACGCTTCGGAGAAAAACTTGGCTCGCGATGGGAAGTGAAATGCTGACTCCAGTGCGACAACTTTTGTGGCTGAATCGTTTTGAATCGGCAACTCGCATGCTGAACCCCGGAGATAGCGGATGCGGTCTGCTGCGCCAAACTGCGCTGCGCGCGCGTTGGCAACCTGAATTTGTCCCTCTGCAACGTTTACGCCAATAATCTGATTCAGTCCGAACTCCTCATGCCACAGGAAATCAGGATCACCGTAGCCGCAGCCAACGTCAATAACAACATCCTCGGAACAGAAACCGGCCTCCACTGCCAGCAAGCGGGCCAAAGCCGCGCTTGCTTCGTCGATGGTGGAAGGGTTGTCTCGCCAGAACCCTAAGTTCAGATAAAGTAACTTCTCGCTAAGTACATTGGAAGTGCCGTAAACATTATCGTAGAGTGCGGCGGCAATCTCGTTTTTAGGTATGAACGACAGCTGGGCAAATCTTCCCCATTCGCCGATCCAGCGTGCGAGACGTTGCAGCCGCCCCTCGGGCGCGTGAACATTTGCGAGCGTCATTCGGAACTCCCATCTCTAATGGTCGTGCGACGGACAGATTAGCGCTGCGATCTGCTCCCCGAAGAGACGCATTGACCGCGCATTTCCGATCTCTTCGTGTGTGCAGTCGACCGGGTGCTCGACAACCGGCTCGGTTGTGTACTGTCGCCAAACTAGCCGAAGAGGTTCTGACCTAACTTCCCGTTCAGCGGAGAAAATGACCATAGCCCCATCGAATAGGCGTGGACGGTGCTGAACAGCAATCGCGTTGGCGATATTAATGTTTCTCACAACGATATCTATCAAGGGTTGAGAAATTATATCTGCCAAGGATCTCGACATCAGCTCCAGCGCAACCGAGTCACCCTGTGCGGCTAGGGTTCTGACGTTCTCGTGGTTTAGCGTGGCTGAGTATTCGCCCGCATCGACCCCTGCGTACGCCAACAGCACCTCAATGGCGTCGTGTTCGGTGAATTCGGGAATATCTTGAACGGCTGAAACATCGGGAAGGCGCGGATCTAAGCCAATGAGCGCTGCTATCGCACGTCCGCGTTGTTGGAGTTCAACGGCAACTTCGTGGGCCAGGACGCCACCAAACGACCAGCCCAAAAGGTGATAGGGGCCGTCGGGGTCGACTTCTTGAATCTTATCGGCGCAGTATCTTGCCAACTCGGTTATCGAGGCCGGCGGGGCTTCCCCGTCATCGTTGATGCGGTGTAAGGCGATGATGGGGTTATCCACATAGGGGCCGATGTTTCTGTACGGCCAGCCGATTCCGGTCCCAGGAGGCAGACAGAACAGTGGAGGACCAGTGCCCTCTTTAACGATTTCGACGGGGTAAAGCAGTGATGCGCCATCCGAGTTATGTAGTCGGCTGCTGAGTGTGGCGATGGTGGGGGTGTCGAAGATGGTGCGGACTGTGATGGTGGTGTCGAGGGTGGTGTTGATGGCTGCCACCAGGCGCATGGCGAGTAGGGAGTCTCCGCCGAGGTCGAAGAATGAGTCGTGGATGCCGACGTGGTCGAGGCCGAGGAGGTTGGCGTAAAGGCTGGCCAGGGTTTGTTCGGTGGCGGTGGTGGGGGGTTGGTAGGTGTGGGTGGGGGTGTAGTCGGGGGCGGGTAGGGCTTTGGTGTCGAGTTTGCCGTTGATGGTTAGGGGGAAAGACTCGACGGTGATGATTGCTGCCGGGATCATCCAGGGGGGTAGTCCGGTGGTCAGGGCGTGGCGGGTGTGTGTGGGGTCGGCGGTGCCGGTGATGTAGCCGACGAGTTGTTTGCGTCCGGGGTGGTCTTCGCGGGCGATGACTACGGCTTGGTCCACGCCCTCGAGGCGGGCTAGTGCGGCGGCGACCTCGCCGGGTTCGATCCGGTATCCGCGGATTTTGACTTGTTCGTCGGCGCGGCCCACATAAGTGAGTTGACCGTCAGCATCCCAGACCGCCAGGTCTCCGCTGCGATACATTCGTGTGCCGGGTTTGCCGAATGGGCAGGCCACAAACCGTGATGCGCTCAACCCGCCACGTCCCCAATAGCCCACTCCCACTTGCGGGCCGGCCACATACACCTCGCCGGGTACTCCCGCAGGGACCGGACGCAACCAGCGATCCAACACAAGTACTGCGGCTCCCGGAAGCGGAGATCCGATGGGTGTGGGCCCGCCTGGGGTTAGTGGGTTGCTAGCGGATACCAGGATGGTGGTTTCGGTGGGGCCGTATCCGTTGATGAGTGTGGTGTGGGGGTAGCGGGTCAGCCAGGGTGTTAGCCGGTCGGTGTGTAGGGCCTCTCCGATGAGGACGACGGTGTGCACTGGTAGTTCTGGTGTGCTGGTGTGCTCGATCTCGCTGAGTGCGTAAAACGCTGAGGGGGTTTGGCTGAGCACGGTGACGTGTTCGTTGCGCAGCACGGTGTGTAGGGCTGCGGGGTCAGTGGCCACCTGTTCGGTCACGACCACCAGGGTGGCTCCGTGCAGCAGCGCACCGTAGATCTCCCACGCTGAGACGTCGAAACCGGTGGTATGCCATTGCGACCACACTTGTCCGGGTGCCAGCGCTGTGGGTGTTGTGCTGGTCATCCCGGCCAGGGTGGTGGTGATGTTGCGGTGTGTGATGGCCACGCCTTTGGGTGTGCCGGTGGTTCCGGAGGTGTAGAGCAGATAGGCGATGGCCTCGGGGTCGCTGTGGTGTTGGGCAGGTGGTGGGGTCGTGGGGTGGGTGCTGATTGCGGGGTCGTCGGTGTTGATGATCACCAGCTTGTGGTGGTGATCGTTGATGCGGTGGGCTAGTTCGGTGGTGGTGATGACCGCGGTCGGGTGCGCGTCGGTGAGCATGAACTCGATGCGGGCATTGGGGTGTGCGGGATCGATTGGTAGGTAGGCTGCCCCGGTCTTGAGCGTGGCCAGCATTGCGATGATCGGGGCGGGGCCGCGGGTGAACAGCAACCCGACGACATCGCCGGGGGTTACGCCGTGCCGGGTCAGGGACCAGGCCAGTTGGTTGGCGCTGTGCTCGAGTTGGCGGTAGGTCCACGACTGGCCGTTAAACCGGATCGCCACAGCGTGGGGAGTGTCGTTGACCTGTTGGGTGAACTGCACCGGAATTGAGGGGCCCGCCGGTGGGGGGTCGCTGAGCACGGCCCGGTTGGCCCACCGGTCCACACCCGCGCGGGTCGGGTCATCGAGCACATCAACACCGGACAACAACTGGTGTGGGTCAGCGGCCATGGCCTGCAGCACCCGAAGATAGGTCTCGGCGACCATCTCGATAGTGGCCCGATCAAACACATCAGTGCGATATTCGATGGTTGCGTCGATCCCGGCGGGATCACCGGTGACGGTGAAGGTTTCACGCATTGCGATGGTCCAGTCCATGCGGGCCTGGCCGGTCTCGAGTGGGTAGATCTGGCCGTGGAGTTGCTCGGTGAATCCCAGGAGGGTGTCGGTGTGGCTGTGGTTTTTGGCGGTGAAGTTCTGCCAGGCCAGTAGGACCTGGGTGAGCGGGTTACGGCTTAGTGAGCGTTGGGGATTGCGGTGGTGCACGATCAGTTCGAAGGGCACGTCGTGGTGGGCGAATGCGTCCAGGCTGGTGTGGCGGATCTGGGTGAGTAGCTCGACCAGGGTTGGGTTGTTTGGTATTTGGGTGCGCAGGATGACGGTGTTGACGAACAGCCCGATCAGTGGATCGAGGTGGGGGTCATCACGGCCGGCTAGGGCGAATCCGGTGGCGATGTCATCGCCGGCGCCCAGTTTGGTCAGCATGATCACCAGGGCGGTTTGGGCGGCCATGAATGTGCTGGCGCGGTGGTTGGTGGCTAGGGCCGCGATGCGTTGGTGTAGTTCGGGTGGGCATGTGAAGGTTACGGTGGCGCCGCGGTAGTTAGCCACTGGTGGGTAGGCCCGGTCGGTGGGTAAGGCGATCTGGTCGACCATGCCGGTTAGTGCTTGATCCCAGTAGGCCAGTTGGGTGGCGATCATGCTGTCGGGGTCATCGACTGCACCCAGGTAGTGGTGTTGCCATAGCGTGTAGTCGCCGTAGTGCACGGCAAGCGGGTCCCAGCTGGGGGGCTGGTCTTGGCTGCGGGCTTGGTAGGCCTGTGCCAGGTCGTTGAGTAACACCTGAAGTGACCAGCCGTCACTGGCGATGTGGTGGATCACCACCACCAGCACGTAGGTGGTGGCGGTGATCTTCAGCAGCTGGGCGCGGATCGGGATATCAGCGTTTAGGTCAAAGCAGTAGCCCGCACACTTATGTGCGGTGTGCTCGATCTGTTGATCCGACCATCCGGTGGCGTCGATGAGCTGCCAGCCAACATTGTGGTGCCCTTGCGGTAACACGGTTTGTTGGCCGGTCCCGTCGGTGGCGGTGATGACGGTGCGTAGGGCTTCATGGCGGTCGATGACATCGTTGATCGCCTGGTGCAGCGTGTGGTGATTAAGTTGCCCGTTCAGGCGCAGTGCTACCGGGATGTTGTAGAGCGGGGAGGGGCCATGGAGCTGGTCGATGAACCACAAGCGGGCCTGGGCAAACGACAACGGCAATCGGTCCGGGCGCTGGTCAGCGGCTCTAAGTGGTGGGCGGGCACCGCCACGGTCACCATCAACGCGGCTGCTGAGTGTGGCGATGGTGGGGGTGTCGAAGATGGTGCGGACTGTGATGGTGGTGTCGAGGGTGGTGTTGATGGCTGCCACCAGGCGCATGGCGAGTAGGGAGTCTCCGCCGAGGTCGAAGAATGAGTCGTGGATGCCGACGTGGTCGAGGCCGAGGAGGTTGGCGTAAAGGCTGGCCAGGGTTTGTTCGGTGGCGGTGGTGGGGGGTTGGTAGGTGTGGGTGGGGGTGTAGTCGGGGGCGGGTAGGGCTTTGGTGTCGAGTTTGCCGTTGATGGTTAGGGGGAAAGACTCGACGGTGATGATTGCTGCCGGGATCATCCAGGGGGGTAGTCCGGTGGTCAGGGCGTGGCGGGTGTGTGTGGGGTCGGCGGTGCCGGTGATGTAGCCGACGAGTTGTTTGCGTCCGGGGTGGTCTTCGCGGGCGATGACTACGGCTTGGTCCACGCCCTCGAGGCGGGCTAGTGCGGCGGCGACCTCGCCGGGTTCGATCCGGTATCCGCGGATTTTGACTTGTTCGTCGGCGCGGCCCACATAAGTGAGTTGACCGTCAGCATCCCAGACCGCCAGGTCTCCGCTGCGATACATTCGTGTGCCGGGTTTGCCGAATGGGCAGGCCACAAACCGTGATGCGCTCAACCCGCCACGTCCCCAATAGCCCACTCCCACTTGCGGGCCGGCCACATACACCTCGCCGGGTACTCCCGCAGGGACCGGACGCAACCAGCGATCCAACACAAGTACTGCGGCTCCCGGAAGCGGAGATCCGATGGGTGTGGGCCCGCCTGGGGTTAGTGGGTTGCTAGCGGATACCAGGATGGTGGTTTCGGTGGGGCCGTATCCGTTGATGAGTGTGGTGTGGGGGTAGCGGGTCAGCCAGGGTGTTAGCCGGTCGGTGTGTAGGGCCTCTCCGATGAGGACGACGGTGTGCACTGGTAGTTCTGGTGTGCTGGTGTGCTCGATCTCGCTGAGTGCGTAAAACGCTGAGGGGGTTTGGCTGAGCACGGTGACGTGTTCGTTGCGCAGCACGGTGTGTAGGGCTGCGGGGTCAGTGGCCACCTGTTCGGTCACGACCACCAGGGTGGCTCCGTGCAGCAGCGCACCGTAGATCTCCCACGCTGAGACGTCGAAACCGGTGGTATGCCATTGCGACCACACTTGTCCGGGTGCCAGCGCTGTGGGTGTTGTGCTGGTCATCCCGGCCAGGGTGGTGGTGATGTTGCGGTGTGTGATGGCCACGCCTTTGGGTGTGCCGGTGGTTCCGGAGGTGTAGAGCAGATAGGCGATGGCCTCGGGGTCGCTGTGGTGTTGGGCAGGTGGTGGGGTCGTGGGGTGGGTGCTGATTGCGGGGTCGTCGGTGTTGATGATCACCAGCTTGTGGTGGTGATCGTTGATGCGGTGGGCTAGTTCGGTGGTGGTGATGACCGCGGTCGGGTGCGCGTCGGTGAGCATGAACTCGATGCGGGCATTGGGGTGTGCGGGATCGATTGGTAGGTAGGCTGCCCCGGTCTTGAGCGTGGCCAGCATTGCGATGATCGGGGCGGGGCCGCGGGTGAACAGCAACCCGACGACATCGCCGGGGGTTACGCCGTGCCGGGTCAGGGACCAGGCCAGTTGGTTGGCGCTGTGCTCGAGTTGGCGGTAGGTCCACGACTGGCCGTTAAACCGGATCGCCACAGCGTGGGGAGTGTCGTTGACCTGTTGGGTGAACTGCACCGGAATTGAGGGGCCCGCCGGTGGGGGGTCGCTGAGCACGGCCCGGTTGGCCCACCGGTCCACACCCGCGCGGGTCGGGTCATCGAGCACATCAACACCGGACAACAACTGGTGTGGGTCAGCGGCCATGGCCTGCAGCACCCGAAGATAGGTCTCGGCGACCATCTCGATAGTGGCCCGATCAAACACATCAGTGCGATATTCGATGGTTGCGTCGATCCCGGCGGGATCACCGGTGACGGTGAAGGTTTCACGCATTGCGATGGTCCAGTCCATGCGGGCCTGGCCGGTCTCGAGTGGGTAGATCTGGCCGTGGAGTTGCTCGGTGAATCCCAGGAGGGTGTCGGTGTGGCTGTGGTTTTTGGCGGTGAAGTTCTGCCAGGCCAGTAGGACCTGGGTGAGCGGGTTACGGCTTAGTGAGCGTTGGGGATTGCGGTGGTGCACGATCAGTTCGAAGGGCACGTCGTGGTGGGCGAATGCGTCCAGGCTGGTGTGGCGGATCTGGGTGAGTAGCTCGACCAGGGTTGGGTTGTTTGGTATTTGGGTGCGCAGGATGACGGTGTTGACGAACAGCCCGATCAGTGGATCGAGGTGGGGGTCATCACGGCCGGCTAGGGCGAATCCGGTGGCGATGTCATCGCCGGCGCCCAGTTTGGTCAGCATGATCACCAGGGCGGTTTGGGCGGCCATGAATGTGCTGGCGCGGTGGTTGGTGGCTAGGGCCGCGATGCGTTGGTGTAGTTCGGGTGGGCATGTGAAGGTTACGGTGGCGCCGCGGTAGTTAGCCACTGGTGGGTAGGCCCGGTCGGTGGGTAAGGCGATCTGGTCGACCATGCCGGTTAGTGCTTGATCCCAGTAGGCCAGTTGGGTGGCGATCATGCTGTCGGGGTCATCGACTGCACCCAGGTAGTGGTGTTGCCATAGCGTGTAGTCGCCGTAGTGCACGGCAAGCGGGTCCCAGCTGGGGGGCTGGTCTTGGCTGCGGGCTTGGTAGGCCTGTGCCAGGTCGTTGAGTAACACCTGAAGTGACCAGCCGTCACTGGCGATGTGGTGGATCACCACCACCAGCACGTAGGTGGTGGCGGTGATCTTCAGCAGCTGGGCGCGGATCGGGATATCAGCGTTTAGGTCAAAGCAGTAGCCCGCACACTTATGTGCGGTGTGCTCGATCTGTTGATCCGACCATCCGGTGGCGTCGATGAGCTGCCAGCCAACATTGTGGTGCCCTTGCGGTAACACGGTTTGTTGGCCGGTCCCGTCGGTGGCGGTGATGACGGTGCGTAGGGCTTCATGGCGGTCGATGACATCGTTGATCGCCTGGTGCAGCGTGTGGTGATTAAGTTGCCCGTTCAGGCGCAGTGCTACCGGGATGTTGTAGAGCGGGGAGGGGCCATGGAGCTGGTCGATGAACCACAAGCGGGCCTGGGCAAACGACAACGGCAATCGGTCCGGGCGCTGGTCAGCGGCTCTAAGTGGTGGGCGGGCACCGCCACGGTCACCATCAACGCGGCTGCTGAGTGTGGCGATGGTGGGGGTGTCGAAGATGGTGCGGACTGTGATGGTGGTGTCGAGGGTGGTGTTGATGGCTGCCACCAGGCGCATGGCGAGTAGGGAGTCTCCGCCGAGGTCGAAGAATGAGTCGTGGATGCCGACGTGGTCGAGGCCGAGGAGGTTGGCGTAAAGGCTGGCCAGGGTTTGTTCGGTGGCGGTGGTGGGGGGTTGGTAGGTGTGGGTGGGGGTGTAGTCGGGGGCGGGTAGGGCTTTGGTGTCGAGTTTGCCGTTGATGGTTAGGGGGAAAGACTCGACGGTGATGATTGCTGCCGGGATCATCCAGGGGGGTAGTCCGGTGGTCAGGGCGTGGCGGGTGTGTGTGGGGTCGGCGGTGCCGGTGATGTAGCCGACGAGTTGTTTGCGTCCGGGGTGGTCTTCGCGGGCGATGACTACGGCTTGGTCCACGCCCTCGAGGCGGGCTAGTGCGGCGGCGACCTCGCCGGGTTCGATCCGGTATCCGCGGATTTTGACTTGTTCGTCGGCGCGGCCCACATAAGTGAGTTGACCGTCAGCATCCCAGACCGCCAGGTCTCCGCTGCGATACATTCGTGTGCCGGGTTTGCCGAATGGGCAGGCCACAAACCGTGATGCGCTCAACCCGCCACGTCCCCAATAGCCCACTCCCACTTGCGGGCCGGCCACATACACCTCGCCGGGTACTCCCGCAGGGACCGGACGCAACCAGCGATCCAACACAAACAACCCCACCCCAGCCAACGGGACCCCAATGGGACTGACCGCATTGCCGACATCATCAACACCGATGCGACGGTGGGTCGCATGAATCGTGGTCTCAGTAATGCCGTAGGCATTGATCAAGGTGGTGTGGGGGTAGCGGGTCAGCCAGGGTGTTAGCCGGTCGGTGCGTAGTGCCTCACCACCGAAGAACACAGTGCGTACCGGTAATAGCGGTAGTTCTGGTGTGCTGGTGTGCTCGATCTCGCTGAGTGCGTAAAACGCTGAGGGGGTTTGGCTGAGCACGGTGACGTGTTCGTTGCGCAGCACGGTGTGTAGGGCTGCGGGGTCAGTGGCCACCTGTTCGGTCACGACCACCAGGGTGGCTCCGTGCAGCAGCGCACCGTAGATCTCCCACGCTGAGAAGTCGAAACCGGTGGTATGCCATTGCGACCACACTTGTCCGGGTGCCAGCGCTGTGGGTGTTGTGCTGGTCATCCCGGCCAGGGTGGTGGTGATGTTGCGGTGTGTGATGGCCACGCCTTTGGGTGTGCCGGTGGTTCCGGAGGTGTAGAGCAGATAGGCGATGGCCTCGGGGTCGCTGTGGTGTTGGGCAGGTGGTGGGGTCGTGGGGTGGGTGCTGATTGCGGGGTCGTCGGTGTTGATGATCACCAGCTTGTGGTGGTGATCGTTGATGCGGTGGGCTAGTTCGGTGGTGGTGATGACCGCGGTCGGGTGCGCGTCGGTGAGCATGAACTCGATGCGGGCATTGGGGTGTGCGGGATCGATTGGTAGGTAGGCTGCCCCGGTCTTGAGCGTGGCCAGCATTGCGATGATCGGGGCGGGGCCGCGGGTGAACAGCAACCCGACGACATCGCCGGGGGTTACGCCGTGCCGGGTCAGGGACCAGGCCAGTTGGTTGGCGCTGTGCTCGAGTTGGCGGTAGGTCCACGACTGGCCGTTAAACCGGATCGCCACAGCGTGGGGAGTGTCGTTGACCTGTTGGGTGAACTGCACCGGAATTGAGGGGCCCGCCGGTGGGGGGTCGCTGAGCACGGCCCGGTTGGCCCACCGGTCCACACCCGCGCGGGTCGGGTCATCGAGCACATCAACACCGGACAACAACTGGTGTGGGTCAGCGGCCATGGCCTGCAGCACCCGAAGATAGGTCTCGGCGACCATCTCGATAGTGGCCCGATCAAACACATCAGTGCGATATTCGATGGTTGCGTCGATCCCGGCGGGATCACCGGTGACGGTGAAGGTTTCACGCATTGCGATGGTCCAGTCCATGCGGGCCTGGCCGGTCTCGAGTGGGTAGATCTGGCCGTGGAGTTGCTCGGTGAATCCCAGGAGGGTGTCGGTGTGGCTGTGGTTTTTGGCGGTGAAGTTCTGCCAGGCCAGTAGGACCTGGGTGAGCGGGTTACGGCTTAGTGAGCGTTGGGGATTGCGGTGGTGCACGATCAGTTCGAAGGGCACGTCGTGGTGGGCGAATGCGTCCAGGCTGGTGTGGCGGATCTGGGTGAGTAGCTCGACCAGGGTTGGGTTGTTTGGTATTTGGGTGCGCAGGATGACGGTGTTGACGAACAGCCCGATCAGTGGATCGAGGTGGGGGTCATCACGGCCGGCTAGGGCGAATCCGGTGGCGATGTCATCGCCGGCGCCCAGTTTGGTCAGCATGATCACCAGGGCGGTTTGGGCGGCCATGAATGTGCTGGCGCGGTGGTTGGTGGCTAGGGCCGCGATGCGTTGGTGTAGTTCGGGTGGGCATGTGAAGGTTACGGTGGCGCCGCGGTAGTTAGCCACTGGTGGGTAGGCCCGGTCGGTGGGTAAGGCGATCTGGTCGACCATGCCGGTTAGTGCTTGATCCCAGTAGGCCAGTTGGGTGGCGATCATGCTGTCGGGGTCATCGACTGCACCCAGGTAGTGGTGTTGCCATAGCGTGTAGTCGCCGTAGTGCACGGCAAGCGGGTCCCAGCTGGGGGGCTGGTCTTGGCTGCGGGCTTGGTAGGCCTGTGCCAGGTCGTTGAGTAACACCTGAAGTGACCAGCCGTCACTGGCGATGTGGTGGATCACCACCACCAGCACGTAGGTGGTGGCGGTGATCTTCAGCAGCTGGGCGCGGATCGGGATATCAGCGTTTAGGTCAAAGCAGTAGCCCGCACACTTATGTGCGGTGTGCTCGATCTGTTGATCCGACCATCCGGTGGCGTCGATGAGCTGCCAGCCAACATTGTGGTGCCCTTGCGGTAACACGGTTTGTTGGCCGGTCCCGTCGGTGGCGGTGATGACGGTGCGTAGGGCTTCATGGCGGTCGATGACATCGTTGATCGCCTGGTGCAGCGTGTGGTGATTAAGTTGCCCGTTCAGGCGCAGTGCTACCGGGATGTTGTAGAGCGGGGAGGGGCCATGGAGCTGGTCGATGAACCACAAGCGGGCCTGGGCAAACGACAACGGCAATCGGTCCGGGCGCTGGTCAGCGGCTCTAAGTGGTGGGCGGGCACCGCCACGGTCACCATCAACGCGGCTGCTGAGTGTGGCGATGGTGGGGGTGTCGAAGATGGTGCGGACTGTGATGGTGGTGTCGAGGGTGGTGTTGATGGCTGCCACCAGGCGCATGGCGAGTAGGGAGTCTCCGCCGAGGTCGAAGAATGAGTCGTGGATGCCGACGTGGTCGAGGCCGAGGAGGTTGGCGTAAAGGCTGGCCAGGGTTTGTTCGGTGGCGGTGGTGGGGGGTTGGTAGGTGTGGGTGGGGGTGTAGTCGGGGGCGGGTAGGGCTTTGGTGTCGAGTTTGCCGTTGATGGTTAGGGGGAAAGACTCGACGGTGATGATTGCTGCCGGGATCATCCAGGGGGGTAGTCCGGTGGTCAGGGCGTGGCGGGTGTGTGTGGGGTCGGCGGTGCCGGTGATGTAGCCGACGAGTTGTTTGCGTCCGGGGTGGTCTTCGCGGGCGATGACTACGGCTTGGTCCACGCCCTCGAGGCGGGCTAGTGCGGCGGCGACCTCGCCGGGTTCGATCCGGTATCCGCGGATTTTGACTTGTTCGTCGGCGCGGCCCACATAAGTGAGTTGACCGTCAGCATCCCAGACCGCCAGGTCTCCGCTGCGATACATTCGTGTGCCGGGTTTGCCGAATGGGCAGGCCACAAACCGTGATGCGCTCAACCCGCCACGTCCCCAATAGCCCACTCCCACTTGCGGGCCGGCCACATACACCTCGCCGGGTACTCCCGCAGGGACCGGACGCAACCAGCGATCCAACACAAACAACCCCACCCCAGCCAACGGGACCCCAATGGGACTGACCGCATTGCCGACATCATCAACACCGATGCGACGGTGGGTCGCATGAATCGTGGTCTCAGTAATGCCGTAGGCATTGATCAAGGTGGTGTGGGGGTAGCGGGTCAGCCAGGGTGTTAGCCGGTCGGTGCGTAGTGCCTCACCACCGAAGAACACAGTGCGTACCGGTAATAGCGGTAGTTCTGGTGTGCTGGTGTGCTCGATCTCGCTGAGTGCGTAAAACGCTGAGGGGGTTTGGCTGAGCACGGTGACGTGTTCGTTGCGCAGCACGGTGTGTAGGGCTGCGGGGTCAGTGGCCACCTGTTCGGTCACGACCACCAGGGTGGCTCCGTGCAGCAGCGCACCGTAGATCTCCCACGCTGAGACGTCGAAACCGGTGGTATGCCATTGCGACCACACTTGTCCGGGTGCCAGCGCTGTGGGTGTTGTGCTGGTCATCCCGGCCAGGGTGGTGGTGATGTTGCGGTGTGTGATGGCCACGCCTTTGGGTGTGCCGGTGGTTCCGGAGGTGTAGAGCAGATAGGCGATGGCCTCGGGGTCGCTGTGGTGTTGGGCAGGTGGTGGGGTCGTGGGGTGGGTGCTGATTGCGGGGTCGTCGGTGTTGATGATCACCAGCTTGTGGTGGTGATCGTTGATGCGGTGGGCTAGTTCGGTGGTGGTGATGACCGCGGTCGGGTGCGCGTCGGTGAGCATGAACTCGATGCGGGCATTGGGGTGTGCGGGATCGATTGGTAGGTAGGCTGCCCCGGTCTTGAGCGTGGCCAGCATTGCGATGATCGGGGCGGGGCCGCGGGTGAACAGCAACCCGACGACATCGCCGGGGGTTACGCCGTGCCGGGTCAGGGACCAGGCCAGTTGGTTGGCGCTGTGCTCGAGTTGGCGGTAGGTCCACGACTGGCCGTTAAACCGGATCGCCACAGCGTGGGGAGTGTCGTTGACCTGTTGGGTGAACTGCACCGGAATTGAGGGGCCCGCCGGTGGGGGGTCGCTGAGCACGGCCCGGTTGGCCCACCGGTCCACACCCGCGCGGGTCGGGTCATCGAGCACATCAACACCGGACAACAACTGGTGTGGGTCAGCGGCCATGGCCTGCAGCACCCGAAGATAGGTCTCGGCGACCATCTCGATAGTGGCCCGATCAAACACATCAGTGCGATATTCGATGCTGGCCTGCAGCGGTCGCGACGGCCGATTGGATGACTGTGGGGGATCGAGAATGTTGATTTGAACGTCGAACTGTGACGTGCCGTTGTGTACAGGTAGCAGCTGCGCCCAGAGTCCGGGGAAACGTGCCGTGGGCAGCGGATTGTTTTGGTAGGCGAACGACACTTGGAACAAAGGGTGTTGGTTGGTGTCACGCGTCGGATTTAGGCGCTGCACCACTTGATCGAATGGAACGTCTTGGTGGTTGTAGGCCGCCAAGGCTTTAGCGCGGATCCGGTCAACCAGTTCGGCGAGGGCTGGGTTGCCCTCGATCTGTACCCGAAGCACCCACGTGTTGACGAAAAACCCAACTAGATTCGCAAGCGCGCTATTGATGCGTCCGGCGATGGGCCCGCCTACCACCAAATCATCGCCGCCGCCGAGCTTGTGCAACAGCACCACCAGTGCGGTTTGGCACACCATTGACAGCGTGGCGCCGCGCTGGTGTGCCAGCTGACTGAGTCGATCGCGAAGTTCGGAATCGATGCTGAACCAGATGAGATCCCCGGCAAATGAACTCCACTGGGGTCGCGGATGATCCAAAGGCAGGGTGACTTGGCGTGGGGCCCCGGCCAGCTCGCCGCTCCAGTAGTCGAGCTGCTGTGCCATCACACTCTTGGGGTCCTCGGGCTCCCCGAGGGCTTGGCGTTGCCACAATGTGTAGTCCGCGTATTGCACGGCAAGCGGGCCCCAGCTGGGGGACTGGCCCTGACTGCGTGCAGTGTAAGCCTGCACGAGGTCACCAAAAAACACTGGCAGAGACGCCCCATCGGCGGCGATGTGGTGGATTACCACAACCAGCACGTGCTCGGTCTCGGTAATCTCCAGCAGGTGCGCGCGGATCGGGATATCGGTACCTAAGTCAAAAACCTCACTAGCTACATGGTGCATGAGTTCGCCCGCATGGTGTGCGCTACGTGCGTGATGGATTCCCAGCACCGGTCCGACTTCGTCGGCCTCGACGATCTGCTGATATCCAACACCTTGGTCGCTAGCGAATCGAGTGCGCAGGATCTCATGGCGGGCGACTACATCAGTGATTGCCGTCTGCAGTGCGTCGACATCAATATCGCCCGTTAGCTTCATTGCCACCGGAATGTTGAACATCGGCGAAGACGCGCTCGCTTGCTCGATAAACCACAAGCGTGTTTGGGCTAGCGACAGAGGCAATGGATCTGGGCGCGTGCGCCCCGCTAAACCGACTCCTGCAATAGGCGTTGCGGGTATGCCCGTCTGACCGTTGTCGGGGTGCGATAACTCGAGCAGGTCGATGAGGTGGCCGGCGATGCTGGCCGGGGTGGGGTAGTCAAAAGCCAGGGTGGGGGTTAGGGGTAGTCCGGTGTGGTTGGTGAGGTGGTTGCGTAGTTCTAGGGCGCTTAGTGAGTCGATGCCGAGGTCTTTAAATGTTTGATCGGGGTTGATGGTGGTTGGGTCGGGGTGGGCGAGTACTGCGGCGGTGGTGGTGGTGACCAGTGTGGTCAGGATTGTGTGTTGTTGGTTGTGGTCGTGTCCGGTGAGTTGGGTGGCCAGGTCTGTTGCTGGTTTGGTGGTGTTGGCGTGGCGGCGGGTGGTGGTGAGTGCCGACAGGATGGGGGTGAGGGTGTTGGTGCGGGCGTTGTTGTTGAGGGTGTGTTGGTTTAGGGGGGCGGGGATGAGGTGGGCGGTTCCGCTGGTGAGGGCTTTGTCGAATAGGGCTAGTCCGGTGGGGATGGTGATTGGGGTCATCGCGGCTGCGGTGATGCGGGCTCTGTCGTGGTCGCTGAGGTGCCCGGTCATTGCTGAGGGGGTTTCCCAGTATCCCCAGGACAGGCTGATGGTGGGGTGGTGTTGGTGGTGGTGGTGGGTGGCTAGGGCGTCGAGGGCGGTGTTGGCTGCGGCGTAGTTGGCTTGTCCGGGGGAGCCCAGGATTCCGGCGGCTGAGGAGAACAGGACGAACGCGGCGAGGTTGAGGTGTTGGGTGTGGTGGTGTAGGTGCAGGGCGGCGTCGGTTTTGGCGGCCAGCACGGTGTGTAGGTCGGTGTCGGATAGGTCGGTGATCAGGGCGTCGGTGAGTATGCCGGCGGTGTGGATGATTGCGGTTAGGGGGTGTGTGGGGGGTACAGATTCGAGCAGTTCGGTTAGGGCGTGGGGGTCGCTGATGTCGCAGGCGCGGATGGTGGTTTGGGTGCCGTGGTGGTGTAGGTGTTTGGTGAGTTCGGTGGCGCCGGGGGCGTTTGGTCCGCTGCGGGAGACGAGGAGCAGGTTGGTGATGTGGTGGTGTTCGGCGAGGTGGGTGGCGATGGCTGCGCCGAGTGTGCCGGTGCCGCCGGTGATTAAGACGGTGCCGTTGGGGTCGAGTGTTGGTGGTGTGGTGAGCACGATTTTGCCGGTGTGGCGGGCGTGGGCCATGTCGCTGAAAGCGCGTCGGGCTTGGGTGAGTCCGTAGGTGGTTGCTGGTAGTGGGGGTAGTGTGCCTGCGGCCCATAGCGGGGTGAGGGTTTCGAGGATGGTGGTGATGTGTTGGGTGGGTTGGGTGCTCAGGTCGTAGGTGTGGTAGCTGATGTTTGGGTGGGTGTGGGCGATGTGTGTGGGGTTACGGATGTCGGTTTTACCGATCTCGATGAACCGTCCTTTGGGGGCCACGGTGTCTAGTGAGGCGTCGATGAGGTCGCCGCGTAGGCAGTTGAGGACGATGTCTACCCCGGTTCCGTCGGTGGCGGTGGTGACCATGTCGACGAACCCGCGGGTGCGGCTGGAGGCTATATGGGTGGTGGGGATGTTGAGGTGGTGCAGGATGTGGTGTTTGGTGGGGTGGGCGGTGGCTAGGATGTGTGCCCCGAGGTGGTGGGCGAGGTGGATGGCGGCTTGGCCGACTCCGCCGGCGCCGGCGTGGATGAGTACGTTGTGCCCGGTGGTGAGTCCACCGACCCCGACTAGGGCGGCGTAAGCGGTCAGGTAGGCCACCGGGGCGGTCGCGGCGTCGATGAATGACCAGCCCGGCGGTATCGATGCCAGCAAGTGCTGGTCGGTGATGGCTTCGGGGGCAAAAGCGTTGTTGGGGAACAGTCCCATCACGGTGTCCCCGATGCTGAATTGATCTACTTGGTCGCCGATTTCGGTGACGATGCCGGCGGCTTCACCACCAAGTCCGGTGTCGCCGATGGCGTCTAAAGCGACTACGACGTCGCGGAAGTTCAGTCCCGCCGCGCGGATTTTTACCCGTACTTGGGTGGGTGTGAGCGGTGCCGGCTCCACAGGGTGTAGGGAGAGTCCGGTTAGATCTCCGGGGCGGGTTTGGGTTAGTTGCCAGTTTTGGTCGGCGGGCACGGTGGGGATGGTCAACAATTCCGCGGGGACCAGTCGTGGGGCATAAACCCCCGATCCGCGTATCGCTAGTCGGGATTCGGTGATGCGTTTAGCGTCTAGGGCGGTCAGCACACCGGTTATCACCAGTCTGCTGGCGGGGCTGTGGTCGGTGTCGATGACTGCGATACGGTCGGGATGCTCACTGATCGCGCTGCCTACTAGTCCCCATACCGCGCCGTGGGCCACATCGGGGGGGTCGTCAAAAGCTCCCACACTGACCGCGTGTTTACACACCACCACCAACCGCGAGCCCGTGCAGCGAGGATCAGTCAACCACTCCGCCAGCACGCTACGAACTGTCGCTGTCAGCTGATGCACCCGAGTGATAGCAGTGTTGGTGCTGTCTGTGTCGCTGTGACCGGCGTTGGTGTGTGTGGGCAGGATCCAGGCCACTGTTGGCGCTGGTGGTTGGCCGCTGTGGTGGGTGTGTTGGAGGTAGTCGAGGGGATCGCCGGGGTGGGTTGGCCCGGTGTTGGCTGCTGGTGTGGTGGTGTCGGCGGTGATTACCCACCCGGATTCGATCCTGCTGGTGCTGGTGCTGGTGCTGGTGCTGGTGCTGGTGCTGGTGCTGGTGGTGGTGGTGAATAGGTTTTCGGGTAGTGCTAGCCAGTCCAGGCTGAGCAGTCCCCGGCCGGGGCTGGTGAGCCCGCTGGTGTTGGTGGGGGTGGTTGTCTTGATGGTGGCGGGGCGCAGGGTGATTGAGTCGATGTTGATCACGGGCTGGCCGGCTGGGTCAAGTCCGGACATGGTGAAGCTGTGTTGACTGGTTTGTTCGATCCGGACTAGCAGGCTGGTGGCTGCTGCGGCGTATAGGTGCACCCCGGTGAACGCAAACGGCAAGATCGGTTGTGTTGTTTGGGTGTTGTCGGTCAGGGTGATGATTAGTTGGAGGGCGGCGTCGAGGAGTGCGGGGTGTAGTCCGAAGTGTTGGGCCCCGGTGTCGGTGGTGGTGGGTAGTTGTACGTGTCCGTAGACCACGGCTGGGTTTGTGTCGTCAATGGTTAGGGTTTGTACTCCGTAGAACAGGCCGCTGTAGTGCAGGCCGGTTTCGGCTAGTTGGTGGTAGAACGCGTTGATGGTGTCGGGTGTGTGGTGGTTGTTTGCTAGCCCGGTTGGCCATGTGTGGGTTGGGGTGGGTTGGGTGTTGTGTTGGTTGGTTAGTACACCGCTGGCGTGCAGGGTCCAGCTGGTGTCGTTGGTGGGGCGGGCGTAGATCTGGATTTTGCGTTGTGGGGTGGTGTCCCAGTTGTTGTTGGTGGGGTTGGGGGGTTGGACATTGACTTGGATGTTGATGGTGTCGTGTTGGTGCAGGATCAGTGGGGTGTGGATCACCAGTTCGGTGAGTACTGGGCAGTTGGTGTGTTGGCCGAGGTAGGTGGCTATGTCGACAAACCCTGTGCCGGGAAACACTGTCTGGCCGTCGACTTGGTGGCCGCTTAGCCAGCTGTGGGTGTTCAGTGATATCTGCCCTGAGGCCACCAACTTGCCGTCATCGGCGGATTCGGTGATTGCGCCCAGTAGTTCGTAATCGGCTGGTGCTAGCCCCAGTGCGTTTGCATCGGTGTGGGTGGGTGTGGGGGTCAGCCAGTAGGGGTGGTGTTGGAAGGGGTAGTTGGGCAGGTTGACGTGTTGGGCGTGGGGGTAGAGGTGGGTCCAGTTGAGGTGGTGTCCGGTGAGGTGGAGTCGGCTCAGGGTGGTCGCTAGTGCGGCCATGTCGGGTTGGTCGCGTCGTAGCAGCGGTATCACTGTTGATGGTGTGGGTTGTGTTGGGTGGGTGGTGATGGTTTCGGTGATTGCGGCTGCTAGTGCGGGGTGGGGGGTTAGTTCGATGAAGGTGGCGGGGCCGGTGTTGAGCACGGTGGTGATGGCTTCGGCGAAGCGCACGGGTTGGCGCAGGTTGTTCCACCAGTAGTCGGCGTTCATGGTGGTGGTGTCTAGCGGTGTGGTGGTGGTGTGTCCGGCCACGGTGCTGTGTAGGGGGGTGTGTGCGGGTTGTGGGTTGAGTGGGGGCAGGGCGGTGAGCAGGTTTTCGGCGAGGGCATCGATGTGGGGGCAGTGTGAGGCGTAGTCGACGTTGATGAGTCGGGCGTAGATGGTGTCGTGTTCGCAGTCGTCGATGACACGCTGGATTGTGGTGGGGTCGCCGGAGATGACGGTGTTGGTGGGGCTGTTGACTGCGGCGATGGTGACATCAGCGTCGGGGCCGTAGTTGGCGAGGCGTTGTTGTAGTGCGGTTTCGTTGAGTCCGATGGCGGCCATGGCGCCGGTGCCGGCGAGTTGGGTTACGGCGTGGGCGCGGGCGGCGATGATGCCGGCGGCTTCGGTGAGGGTGAGTACTCCGCCGATGTGGGCGGCGGCGATCTCGCCTTGGGAGTGTCCGATCAGGGCGTCGGGGGTGATGCCGTAGTGCTGTAGCAGGCGGGCTAGAGCGACCATGATCGCGAACAGTGTTGGTTGGACCAGCTCGGCGTGTTCGTATGCCGGTGTGTGGTGTTGGCTTATTGCCTCTGCTATTGACCAGCCCAGCAGTGGTGTTAGCGCGGTGTCGCATTCGTTGATGGCTGTGGTGAAGATGGGGTGGTGTTGGTAGAGGTGGTGGGCCATGGCCGGGTGTTGGGTGCCTTGGCCGGAGAACACCCAGACGATGGGCGGTGTTGTGGTGGGGGTGTGGCCGGTTAGTAGTCCGGGGTGGGCGGTGTCGGTGGCTAGGGCGGTTAGGGCGGCGTCGAGTTGATCGCGGGTGTTGGTGTTGGTGTCGGTGATGCCGGTGGTGATGGTGGCGCGGTAGGGGTGGTGGGTGCGGGTCAGTGCCAGGCTGGCGGCGATGTCGGTGGGGGTGAGGTTGGGGTGGTTGTTGAGGTGGTGGGCGAGGTTGGTGGCGGTGGCTGCTAGGGCGGCGGGGTCGCGTGCGGATAGGACCCACATGTCTAGCGCGGGGATGTGTGTTGGTGCTGGTGTGGGGGGTGTGTCGGGTATGGGGGCGGCTTGGATGATCAGGTGGGCGTTGGTGCCGCTGACCCCGAAGGAGGAGATTCCGGCGGTGGGGCGATGGTCGGTGTCGGGCCAGGCGGTGGGTTCGGTGAGCACGGCGATGGCTGCGCTGTTCCAGTCGATGTGGTGACTGGGGGTATCGATGCCCAGGCTGGCTGGGAGTAGGCGGTGGTGGAGGGCGGTGACGGTTTTGATGATTCCGGCGATGCCGGCGGCGGCTTGGGTGTGGCCGATGTTGGATTTGACCGAGCCCAGCCATAGGGGGTGTTGGCGGCCGGCGGCAGCACCGTAGGTGGCGGCTAGGGCGCCGGCTTCGATGGGGTCGCCCAGGGTGGTGCCGGTGCCGTGGGCTTCGACGGCGTCGACTTGGTCGAGGGTGATGCCGGCGTTGGTGACGGCTTGACGGATGACGGCTTGTTGGGCTGGCCCGTTGGGGGCGGTGAGTCCGTTGGAGGCGCCGTCTTGGTTGATGGCGCTGCCGGCGATGACGGCCAGCACAGGATGGTTGTTGGCCCGGGCCGCCGACAGGGTTTCTAGGACCACGACCCCCGCACCTTCGCCCCATCCGGTGCCGTCGGCGGCCTCGGCGAAGGGTTTGCAGCGTCCGTCGGGGGCCAGGCCACGCTGACGAGCGAACTCACTGAACACTGTGGGGGTGGTCATGATGGTGACGCCGCCGGCCAGGGCGAGGGTGGATTCCCCGGCGCGTAGGGATTGGCAGGCCATGTGGGTGGCGACCAGGGATGAGGAGCAGGCGGTGTCGATGCTGACTGCGGGCCCGTGTAAACCCAGCAGGTAGGCGATACGCCCGGAGGCCACGCTAGTTGCTGACCCGGTCATAGCGTAGCCCTCAGCGCTGGCCGCGCCCGGATCACCGTAGGGTTGGGCCCAGGTGCCGATGAACACCCCGGTGGGGGTGCCGGCCAGGGTGTCGGGGTCGATACCGGCGTTTTCTAGGGCATGCCAGCACACCTCGGCCAGGATGCGTTGTTGGGGGTCCATCGCGGTGGCTTCGCGGGGAGAGATCCCGAAAAACGCGGCGTCGAACCCGCTGGGGTCATCAAGGAATCCGCCGTGACGGGTGTAGGTTTTGCCGGGCGTATCGGGGTCGGGATCAAACAACTCGGCCAGGTTCCAGCCCCGGTTGGTGGGGAATCGCCCGATCACATCGGTGCCCGAGGCCACCACCTGCCACAGGTCATCAGCGCTGCTGATCCCGCCGGGTAACCGGCAGGCCATACCCACAATCGCGATCGGCTCACCCACACCAGCGCCCACCGCTGTCGGGGTCAACACCGCACCACCAGCGTGGCCGTCGCCTAACTCGAGCAGGTCGATGAGGTGGCCGGCGATGCTGGCCGGGGTGGGGTAGTCAAAAGCCAGGGTGGGAGCCAACGCCAGCCCAGTACGCGCACCCAGCTGATTACGCACTTCTAGCGCGCTTAGTGAATCAATACCGAGGTCTTTAAACGCCCGATCAGGATTGATCGTGGCCGGATCGGGGTGAGCCAACACCGCAGCAACCACCTCAACAACCAACTCAGTCAACACCACCAGCTGTTGGTTGTGGTCGTGTCCGGTGAGTTGGGTGGCCAGGTCTGTTGCTGGTTTGGTGGTGTTGGCGTGGCGGCGGGTGGTGGTGAGTGCCGACAGGATGGGGGTGAGGGTGTTGGTGCGGGCGTTGTTGTTGAGGGTGTGTTGGTTTAGGGGGGCGGGGATGAGGTGGGCGGTTCCGCTGGTGAGGGCTTTGTCGAATAGGGCTAGTCCGGTGGGGATGGTGATTGGGGTCATCGCGGCTGCGGTGATGCGGGCTCTGTCGTGGTCGCTGAGGTGCCCGGTCATTGCTGAGGGGGTTTCCCAGTATCCCCAGGACAGGCTGATGGTGGGGTGGTGTTGGTGGTGGTGGTGGGTGGCTAGGGCGTCGAGGGCGGTGTTGGCTGCGGCGTAGTTGGCTTGTCCGGGGGAGCCCAGGATTCCGGCGGCTGAGGAGAACAGGACGAACGCGGCGAGGTTGAGGTGTTGGGTGTGGTGGTGTAGGTGCAGGGCGGCGTCGGTTTTGGCGGCCAGCACGGTGTGTAGGTCGGTGTCGGATAGGTCGGTGATCAGGGCGTCGGTGAGTATGCCGGCGGTGTGGATGATTGCGGTTAGGGGGTGTGTGGGGGGTACAGATTCGAGCAGTTCGGTTAGGGCGTGGGGGTCGCTGATGTCGCAGGCGCGGATGGTGGTTTGGGTGCCGTGGTGGTGTAGGTGTTTGGTGAGTTCGGTGGCGCCGGGGGCGTTTGGTCCGCTGCGGGAGACGAGGAGCAGGTTGGTGATGTGGTGGTGTTCGGCGAGGTGGGTGGCGATGGCTGCGCCGAGTGTGCCGGTGCCGCCGGTGATTAAGACGGTGCCGTTGGGGTCGAGTGTTGGTGGTGTGGTGAGCACGATTTTGCCGGTGTGGCGGGCGTGGGCCATGTCGCTGAAAGCGCGTCGGGCTTGGGTGAGTCCGTAGGTGGTTGCTGGTAGTGGGGGTAGTGTGCCTGCGGCCCATAGCGGGGTGAGGGTTTCGAGGATGGTGGTGATGTGTTGGGTGGGTTGGGTGCTCAGGTCGTAGGTGTGGTAGCTGATGTTTGGGTGGGTGTGGGCGATGTGTGTGGGGTTACGGATGTCGGTTTTACCGATCTCGATGAACCGTCCTTTGGGGGCCACGGTGTCTAGTGAGGCGTCGATGAGGTCGCCGCGTAGGCAGTTGAGGACGATGTCTACCCCGGTTCCGTCGGTGGCGGTGGTGACCATGTCGACGAACCCGCGGGTGCGGCTGGAGGCTATATGGGTGGTGGGGATGTTGAGGTGGTGCAGGATGTGGTGTTTGGTGGGGTGGGCGGTGGCTAGGATGTGTGCCCCGAGGTGGTGGGCGAGGTGGATGGCGGCTTGGCCGACTCCGCCGGCGCCGGCGTGGATGAGTACGTTGTGCCCGGTGGTGAGTCCACCGACCCCGACTAGGGCGGCGTAAGCGGTCAGGTAGGCCACCGGGGCGGTCGCGGCGTCGATGAATGACCAGCCCGGCGGTATCGATGCCAGCAAGTGCTGGTCGGTGATGGCTTCGGGGGCAAAAGCGTTGTTGGGGAACAGTCCCATCACGGTGTCCCCGATGCTGAATTGATCTACTTGGTCGCCGATTTCGGTGACGATGCCGGCGGCTTCACCACCAAGTCCGGTGTCGCCGATGGCGTCTAAAGCGACTACGACGTCGCGGAAGTTCAGTCCCGCCGCGCGGATTTTTACCCGTACTTGGGTGGGTGTGAGCGGTGCCGGCTCCACAGGGTGTAGGGAGAGTCCGGTTAGATCTCCGGGGCGGGTTTGGGTTAGTTGCCAGTTTTGGTCGGCGGGCACGGTGGGGATGGTCAACAATTCCGCGGGGACCAGTCGTGGGGCATAAACCCCCGATCCGCGTATCGCTAGTCGGGATTCGGTGATGCGTTTAGCGTCTAGGGCGGTCAGCACACCGGTTATCACCAGTCTGCTGGCGGGGCTGTGGTCGGTGTCGATGACTGCGATACGGTCGGGATGCTCACTGATCGCGCTGCCTACTAGTCCCCATACCGCGCCGTGGGCCACATCGGGGGGGTCGTCAAAAGCTCCCACACTGACCGCGTGTTTACACACCACCACCAACCGCGAGCCCGTGCAGCGAGGATCAGTCAACCACTCCGCCAGCACGCTACGAACTGTCGCTGTCAGCTGATGCACCCGAGTGATAGCAGTGTTGGTGCTGTCTGTGTCGCTGTGACCGGCGTTGGTGTGTGTGGGCAGGATCCAGGCCACTGTTGGCGCTGGTGGTTGGCCGCTGTGGTGGGTGTGTTGGAGGTAGTCGAGGGGATCGCCGGGGTGGGTTGGCCCGGTGTTGGCTGCTGGTGTGGTGGTGTCGGCGGTGATTACCCACCCGGATTCGATCCTGCTGGTGCTGGTGCTGGTGCTGGTGCTGGTGCTGGTGCTGGTGCTGGTGGTGGTGGTGAATAGGTTTTCGGGTAGTGCTAGCCAGTCCAGGCTGAGCAGTCCCCGGCCGGGGCTGGTGAGCCCGCTGGTGTTGGTGGGGGTGGTTGTCTTGATGGTGGCGGGGCGCAGGGTGATTGAGTCGATGTTGATCACGGGCTGGCCGGCTGGGTCAAGTCCGGACATGGTGAAGCTGTGTTGACTGGTTTGTTCGATCCGGACTAGCAGGCTGGTGGCTGCTGCGGCGTATAGGTGCACCCCGGTGAACGCAAACGGCAAGATCGGTTGTGTTGTTTGGGTGTTGTCGGTCAGGGTGATGATTAGTTGGAGGGCGGCGTCGAGGAGTGCGGGGTGTAGTCCGAAGTGTTGGGCCCCGGTGTCGGTGGTGGTGGGTAGTTGTACGTGTCCGTAGACCACGGCTGGGTTTGTGTCGTCAATGGTTAGGGTTTGTACTCCGTAGAACAGGCCGCTGTAGTGCAGGCCGGTTTCGGCTAGTTGGTGGTAGAACGCGTTGATGGTGTCGGGTGTGTGGTGGTTGTTTGCTAGCCCGGTTGGCCATGTGTGGGTTGGGGTGGGTTGGGTGTTGTGTTGGTTGGTTAGTACACCGCTGGCGTGCAGGGTCCAGCTGGTGTCGTTGGTGGGGCGGGCGTAGATCTGGATTTTGCGTTGTGGGGTGGTGTCCCAGTTGTTGTTGGTGGGGTTGGGGGGTTGGACATTGACTTGGATGTTGATGGTGTCGTGTTGGTGCAGGATCAGTGGGGTGTGGATCACCAGTTCGGTGAGTACTGGGCAGTTGGTGTGTTGGCCGAGGTAGGTGGCTATGTCGACAAACCCTGTGCCGGGAAACACTGTCTGGCCGTCGACTTGGTGGCCGCTTAGCCAGCTGTGGGTGTTCAGTGATATCTGCCCTGAGGCCACCAACTTGCCGTCATCGGCGGATTCGGTGATTGCGCCCAGTAGTTCGTAATCGGCTGGTGCTAGCCCCAGTGCGTTTGCATCGGTGTGGGTGGGTGTGGGGGTCAGCCAGTAGGGGTGGTGTTGGAAGGGGTAGTTGGGCAGGTTGACGTGTTGGGCGTGGGGGTAGAGGTGGGTCCAGTTGAGGTGGTGTCCGGTGAGGTGGAGT